>NZ_CP017660.1:0-4378193 GCF_015327065.1 Cellulosimicrobium sp. JZ28
GCCGTCGCCTCGTACGCCCCGTCGACGTACCGGATCTCTGGCCCGGGCTCGGCGAACCACTCCGTGCGGGAGGTCTCGCGTGCGTTCTCGACGAGCTCCGACGGGCACGACGGACCGGTGAGACCCTCGTCCTCGCAGGCGGCCCGCAGACCCTCGATCGCCTCCTCCACCCCCGGCTCGACGTCGGGCCGCAAGGTCGGGGTGAACGCGAAGCCCTCGGCCACGACCCCGTCCTCCCGGACGACGTCGGGCACGTAGGCCGTGAACGACGAGCCGCGTCGCAATCCTTCGAGGAGACCGGTCGGGTCGGTGTACTCGACGGCATAGGCACCGGGGAGCAACGTGACGGGGGTGAGCTCTGCCGCCGGGTACTCGACCTGGCCGTTGACCGTCAGCGTGCCGGACACCGGCTGACCCGCACCGATCGTGTCGGCGGTGCCCAGGTCGCTGATCGTGGTGCGGTCGCCGTCGCGGGTCGTCCGGACCTCCAGGCTCACGGGGCCGTCGACGCCGTCGAGGGTGAACTCGACCGTCACGCTCGCGCCGGCCGACGAGCCGGAGGACGTCACCACGCGCGCGTCGGTGGGCCGAGCCACGGAAGCACGGTAGAAGTCGTCGTCGACGAGGTCCTCGTCGAGGTCGATCGTGGTGAGCGCCGCGGCGTCGCTCGCCCTCCCTGCCTCCAGGCTCGCGAAGAAGTCCTCGACCACCGCGACGCTCTCGGTGGTGTCGGTGTCGACCGTGCCCGGTGCGCACCCGGTGAGCACGACGGAGACGGCGAGACCGCCGGTGAGGCGGGCAGCGGCTCGCCGCCGCCGAGCGTCGCGGGGGCGGCCGGCCACCGTGGTCCGCGCCTCCCCGGAGCCTCGGGCGAGGTCGCGTCCGCGAGCGTCGTGCGTCATCCCTGCATCCTCTCGATCGACGCTACCTCGCGGTACCGGGGCTCTCCCTCGGGGACGGTCAGTCGCGGGGCTCGCGCGCGGTGAGCACGACGGGGCCGTCCTCGGTGATCGCGACGGTGTGCTCGCTGTGCGCGCCGCGCGACCCGTCGGCGGAGCGGAGGGTCCAGCCGTCGGGGTCTGTGTAGATCTCGTCGGTGGTCTCGAGGAACCAGGGCTCGATCGCGATGACGAGGCCGGGCTTGAGCGGGAACCCGCGCTTGCGGCGGCCGTCGTTGGGGATGTGGGGCTCGCCGTGCATGGTGCGGCCGACGCCGTGCCCGCCGAAGTCGGTGTTCACCGAGTAGCCCGCGGCGTGCGCGACGTCGGCGATGGCCGCGGAGATGTCGCCCACCTTCTTGCCCGGCTGCGCGGCGGCGATGCCCGCCTCGAGCGCGCGCTCGGTCGTCTGGATGAGCCGGGCGTCCGCCTCGCCGAGCGCGCCCGCGCGCGGCGTGCCGACGACGAACGACAGCGCCGAGTCCGCGACCCACCCGTCGACGGAGGCGGCGAAGTCGATGCTCAGCAGGTCGCCGTCGCGCAGCGCGTAGTCGTGGGGGAGGCCGTGCAGCACGGCGTCGTTCACGGACGTGCAGATCACCTTGCCGAAGGGGCTCGCGCCGAACGACGGGTGGTAGTCGATGTAGCAGGACTCGGCCCCGCGGTCGCGGATCATCCGGTGCGCGACCTCGTCGAGCTCGAGCAGGTTCGTCCCGACCTTCGTGGCGGCGCGCACCGTGGTGAGGACGTCGGCGACGAACCGTCCGGCGGGCCGCATCTGCTCGATCTCCCGCGGGGTCCTCAGCTCGATCATCGTGGTCCTTCCGGTTCGCAGGTGGTGGTGCCCGACGACGGCGCGGCGGGCTCGGGCGTGCCGAGCGGTGCCGAGGCGGGCCCGACCACGATATCGGTCCCCGCGGGAGCAAGCGCTTGCATCGATCTGCTCACGATGCGGCACGGCGCCTCGCCAGGGTCCGTCCCGGCGTGGCAGCATCACCCGTCGTGGCAGGTATCGACGACGTCGCCCAGGCCGCCGGGGTGTCCACGGCGACCGTCTCGCGCGCCCTGCGCGGCCTGCCGAACGTCTCGGAGGCGACGCGCCTGCGGGTGCTCGCGGAGGCGGCGCGGCTCGGGTACGTGCCCACGCCGTCGGCGTCGTCCCTGGCCACGGGGCGGACCCGGACGATCGGCGTGCTGACCCCGTGGGTGAACCGGTGGTTCTTCGCCAACGTCATCGAGGGCGCCGAGCGCGCCCTGCGCGACCTCGGCTACGACGTGCTGCTCTACACGTTCGACGTCCGTCGCGCGTCGTCGCGCCGCCGGGTCGACCCGAGCGTGCTGCGCCACCGCGTGGACGGGACGCTCGTCGTCGGGCTCCCGCTGGACGACGACGAGGTGCGCTCGCTCGTCGGGCTGGCGCGCCCGCTGGCGTTCGTGGGGTCCGGGCCGGCGGAGCAGGTCACGGTCCGGCTCGACGACGTCGCGACCGGGCGCGCGGCGACGCGCCACCTGCTGGACCTCGGGCACCGGGTGATCGGGCACGTGACCGGGGTGCCGGACCTGGTGTCGTCGTGGTCCCCGCCCGTGGAGCGCGCGCGGGGGTACGTGCGCGCGCTCGAGGAGGCGGGTGTCGTCGTGCAGCCGGACCTGGAGGTGAACGGCGACTTCGACGTCGCGGGCGGCCGCGAGTCGACCGCGGAGCTGCTGCGCCGTCGCCCGGACGTGACCGCGGTGTTCGCGGCGTCGGACGAGATGGCGATGGGCGCGATCCTCGCGGCGCGCGACCTGGGCCGGCGGGTGCCGGAGGACCTGTCCGTCGTGGGCGTGGACGGGCACGACCTCGGCGAGCTCGTCGGCCTGACCACGATCGCGCAGGACGCCTACCAGCAGGGCTTCGACGCGGCGCTCCTGCTGCTCGACATGATCAACGGTGCCCCGGTGCCCGAGAGCCTGACGTACCCGACGGAGCTCGTCCGGCGCGGGTCGACGGCGCCGCTCGCCCCGGGCGCGTAGGCCCGGCCGCGTCCCCGGCCCGCGCCGGCGCCGCGGCAGGAGCACGGTGTGGGAGCGCGGCCAGCGTTGCGGGCCCCGAGAGAGCGCGCACCCGCCGCGCGTGACGGAATCGTTACGCAAACTCACCTCCGCTGTGCTTGCACCCCGAGGATGCAACCGCTTGCATGGGGGGAGGGCGAGAGCGCACCCGCGCTCGCGACGTCGCGATGCGCCCGGTCCTCACCGGACCGGGGTGACGGCGTCCGGACCCACGACGAGGTGGAGGCTGAGATGACCAGGACCACGAGGACCAGCGCGGCGCGTCGCCGCACGCTGGCGGTCGCCGCCGGCGGCGCGAGCCTCGCGCTCGTGCTCGGGGCGTGCAGCAGCGGGGGCGGCGGCGGGGGCGACGACGAGTCGCCCAGCGCCGAGGTGGACTGCGCCGACTTCGAGCAGTACGGCGACCTGTCCGGCAAGACCGTCTCGGTCTACTCGACGATCGTCGACACCGAGGCCGAGCAGCAGCAGGCGTCGTACGAGCCGTTCGAGGAGTGCACGGGCGCGACGATCGAGTACGAGGGCTCCAAGGAGTTCGAGGCCCAGCTCCCCGTCCGCATCCAGTCCGGCAGCGCGCCCGACATCGCGTACCTGCCGCAGCCCGGCCTCCTGCGCCGCATCGTCGCGGACTTCCCCGACGCGATCCAGCCGGTCGGCGAGCAGGCCGCGGCCAACGTCGACCAGTACTACACCGAGTCCTGGAAGGACTACGGCACCGTCGACGGCACGCTGTACGCGACGCCGCTCGGTGCGAACGTGAAGTCGTTCGTCTGGTACTCGCCGTCCATGTTCGAGGAGGCGGGCTACGAGGTCCCGACGACGTGGGACGAGCTCATGGAGCTCTCCGACCAGATCGTCGCCGACAACCCGGAGGGTGACGTCAAGCCCTGGTGCGCCGGCATCGCGTCCGGCGAGGCGACCGGCTGGCCGGCCACCGACTGGATGGAGGACGTCGTCCTGCGCACGGCGGGCCCCGAGGTCTACGACCAGTGGGTCAACCACGAGATCCCGTTCAACGACCCGCAGATCGCCACGGCCCTCGCCACGGTCGGCGACGTGCTGAAGAACGAGGACTACGTCAACGGCGGCCTGGGCGACGTGAGCAGCATCGCGACGACCGAGTTCACCGAGGGCGGGTACCCGATCATCGACGGCCTGTGCTACATGCACCGCCAGGCCACGTTCTACCAGGCGAACTGGACGACCCTCGACCCCGACCTCGAGGTGGCCGAGGACGGCGACGTGTGGGCGTTCTACCTGCCGGGCGAGTCGGCCGACGACAAGCCGCTGCTCGGTGGCGGCGAGTTCGTCGCAGCGTTCAACGACCGTCCCGAGGTCCAGGCCTTCCACGCGTACCTGTCGAGCCCCGAGTGGTCCAACGCCAAGGCGAGCGTGACCCCGCAGGGCTGGATCAGCGCCAACAACGGCCTCGACCCCGAGCTGCTGCAGTCGCCGATGGACCAGCAGGCGTACGAGCTGCTCACGGACGAGAGCTACACGTTCCGCTTCGACGGCTCGGACATGATGCCCGCCGCCGTCGGCGCCGGCTCGTTCTGGTCCGAGATGACCGAGTGGATCGCGAGCGACAAGTCCGACCAGGCCGTGCTCGACGCCATCGAGGCGTCCTGGCCGACGTCCTGACCCGCGAGCGGCCCGGGGGCTGACGGCGCGGCGCGAGCCGCGTCGTCGGGCCCCGGGCCCGCGCGTCGACCCGGGGGCGGGTCGCCCGGGCAGGCCCCGGGCGGCCCGCCCTCGCCGACCGTCCCTCGTCGTCCACCTCGTCCTCCCGGCCGCCGCCGGCCACCTCAGGAGCCTCACATGGACTGGTTGCTCGAACCCTCCGGGACGGGGGGCAAGCTCGCGGTGATGGTCGTCGCGATCCTGCTCTTCGTCGTCGTCATGGGTCTGATCCTCTTCCTCGTCGACCGGCCGAAGCGCGTGCCCGGCTGGGTCGTCGCGATCGCGTTCGCCGGGCCCGCGGTCGTCATGCTCGCGTTCGGCCTGCTGTACCCGGGGCTGCGCACCATCCGCGACTCGTTCTACAACCGCACGGGCTCCGCGTTCGTCGGGCTCGACAACTACGTCACCGCGTTCACGCGGGACGAGTTCCAGATCGTCCTGCGCAACACCGCGATCTGGGTCATCGTCGTCCCGCTCGTCTCGACGTTCCTCGGGCTGGTGTACGCGGTCGTCGTCGACCGTTCCCGCTTCGAGAAGCTCGCCAAGACCCTGATCTTCCTGCCCATGGCGATCTCCATGGTCGGCGCGGGCATCATCTGGAAGTTCATGTACGAGTACAAGCCGGCCAGCCAGCCGCAGATCGGCCTGTTCAACCAGGTCCTCGTGTGGCTCGGGCTGGAGCCGCAGCAGTTCCTGCTCAGCGCTCCGGCGAACACGTTCTTCCTCATCCTCGTGATGATCTGGATCCAGGCCGGGTTCGCCATGACGATCCTCGCCGCCGCGATCCGCGCCATCCCGGACGACATCGTCGAGGCGGCCCGGCTCGACGGCGTCGGCGGCATGCGGATGTTCCGCTACATCACGGTGCCGAGCATCCGCCCGGCCCTCGTCGTCGTCCTCACGACGATCGCCATCGGCACGCTCAAGGTCTTCGACATCGTCCGGACGATGACCGGCGGCCGGTTCGAGACGTCGGTCGTGGCGAACGAGTTCTACACGCAGGCGCTGCGCCAGGGCGAGCAGGGTCTGGGCGCCGCGCTCGCCGTCATCCTCTTCGTGCTCGTCATCCCGATCATCGTGTACAACGTGCGGCAGCTGAAGCAGGCGGAGGAGATCCGATGAGCACCCCACTGTCCGCCTCCGTGCCCGACGCCCCGCTCGTCGACGAGACGGTCGAGGAGGGCAGCGGCAAGGGCGTCGTCGCCGGCCTCGACGCGCGTGCCGACAAGGTGCGCCGCAAGGTCTCCTCGCGGCCGGCGTCGATCATCGCGATCGTGCTCGCCGTCCTGTGGACGATCCCCACGTTCGGGCTCCTCGTCACGTCGTTCCGGCCGCCGCGCGAGATCCGCCGGTCGGGGTGGTGGGAGGCGTTCGCGAACCCCGAGTTCACGGTCGACAACTACACGGACGCGCTGTTCGGCGGCTCGACGAGTTTCGCGACGTACTTCGTCAACTCCCTCGTCATCACGCTGCCCGCGGTGATCATCCCGATCACGCTCGCGTCGCTCGCCGCGTACGCGTTCGCATGGGTGAACTTCAAGGGCCGCAACCTGCTGTTCGTCGCGGTCTTCGCGCTCCAGATCGTGCCCATCCAGGTCACGCTCGTCCCGCTGCTCACCCAGTACGTGGACTGGGGCATCGACGGCTCGTTCTGGCCCGTGTGGCTGTCGCACTCGATCTTCGCGCTGCCGCTCGCGATCTTCCTGCTGCACAACTTCATGAAGGACATCCCGCGCGAGCTCGTCGAGGCCGCCCGGGTCGACGGCGCGGGGCACGTGAAGATCTTCTTCCAGGTCCTCATGCCGCTCCTCGTCCCCGCCATCGCGGCGTTCGGCATCTTCCAGTTCCTCTGGGTGTGGAACGACCTGCTCGTCGCGCTGACGTTCGCGTCCGGCCAGGACACCGCACCCATCACGGTGCGGCTCGCCGAGCTGTCCGGCTCGCGCGGCGCGAGCTGGCACCTGCTCCCGGCGGGCGCGTTCATCTCCATGGTCGTGCCCGTGGTCGTGTTCCTCGCGCTCCAGCGGTACTTCGTGCGCGGCCTGCTCGCCGGCTCGGTCAAGGGTTGACGCCGGCCGCAGCGAGCCGGTGCGGCGGCCCGTCCCGCACGGCGGACGGGCCGCCGTCGCACGACCGGCGTGCGACGTCCCCGGGCGGGAGCGGTCGTAGAGTCGGTCGGTGCCCACCCGAACCGCCGCCCTCGACCGCGTCCCGGCACCGGCGCTGTTCGTCGTCTCGGGCCTCACGCAGTACCTCGGCGCGGCGATCGCCGTCGGGCTGTTCGCCGTCGCCGGGGCGGTCGAGGTGGGGTGGCTGCGCATCGCGGCCTCCGCGCTGCTCCTGCTGGCCTGGCGCCGCCCGTGGCGGCGGCGCTGGACGCGGCACGACCTCGCGTGGGCCGCGGTCTTCGGCGTCGCGCTCGCGGCGATGAACCTCGCGTTCTACGTCGCGATCGACCACCTCCCGCTCGGCACCGCCGTCGCGATCGAGTTCCTCGGCCCGGTCGCGGTCGCGGCGGTCACGGGCAGCGGCTGGCGCGAGCGCGGCGCCATCGCGGTCGCGGCGGCCGGGGTCGTGCTGCTCGCCGGCGTGACGGTCGGGTCCGACCTCCCGCACGACGACGCCGTGCTCGGTCTCGCGGCGATCGGCGTCGCTGCCGCGTGCTGGGCCGCGTACATCGTGCTCGGCCGCCGGGTCGCCGTCGGGGGCTCGGGCGTCACGTCGCTCGCGGTCGGGATGGCCGTGGGCGCGCTCGCGTTCGCGCCGTTCCTCGCGCCGGACGCCGTCCCGGTGCTCGGCGACTGGCGGCACGCCCTGGCCGTCGCGGGGATCGCGCTGTTCTCGTCCGTCGTGCCCTACGCCCTCGAGCAGGTGATCCTGCGCCGCGTCAGCGCGGCGACGTTCTCGGTGCTCCTCGCGCTGCTCCCGGCGACGGCGGCCGTCGTGGGCGCCGTCGTGCTCCGGCAGGTCCCGAGCCCCCTGGAGCTGGTCGGCCTCGTGCTCGTCTCCGGGGCGATCGCCATGACCGCCGCGCGCCCGGGCGCGGGCGCGCGCGCGGAGCCGGACGACGTGCTGCCGACCGACCCCCCGCCCGCCTGAGCGGCCGGGACCTCAGAGGTACTGGCCGGGGGAGGGGCGGCCGTCGTGCTCGTCCGGGCGCGGCTGCTGCCCCGGCATCCCGCCGGGCGCGCCAGGGCCCATGGGCGGCAGCGAGCCGGGCGGCAGGGCCCGGCGCATCTGCGAGAGCTGCGCCTGCGCGGCCATCTGCTGCGCGACGAGCGCCGTCTGGATGCCGTGGAACAGCCCCTCGAGCCACCCCACGAGCTGCGCCTGCGCGACCCGGAGCTCCGCGTCCGTCGGGACGCTGTCGTCCGAGAACGGCAGCGTGATGCGGTGCAGCTCGTCGACGAGGTCCGGCGAGAGGCCCTCCTCGAGCTCCGTGAGGGACCGCTCGTGGATCTCCGCGAGCCGCGAGCGCGCCGCCTCGTCGAGCGGGGCGTCGCGCACCTCGTCGAGGAGCTTCTTGATCATGCCGCCGATGCGCATGACCTTGGCCGGCTCCTCGATGACGGTCGCCGGGTTGCGGTCG
This sequence comes from Cellulosimicrobium sp. JZ28, assembly GCF_015327065.1. Lineage (NCBI taxonomy): Bacteria > Bacillati > Actinomycetota > Actinomycetes > Micrococcales > Promicromonosporaceae > Cellulosimicrobium > Cellulosimicrobium sp. JZ28. The sequence continues at coordinate 8,257 of NZ_CP017660.1, forward strand.
GGGTCGGTCGAGTCGTCGCTCTCGACGACGCTCACCCCCGTGCCGTCGGGCATGACCACGGTGGAACGGCCGGGCTCGTCGTCGCCCTGCGCGGTCGCCGCGGGGTCGGGAGCGGTGGGCTCGTCGGGACGGGGGTCGCGCGGTTCGTCAGCCATGGGTCCAGTCTTGCGCGTGCCACCCCGCGCGCACCGACGGGCGCGACCCGCCGTCACGGGACGAGCAGCACCTTGCCGAACACCTCGCCCGAGTCGAGCAGCTCGTGCGCGCGCGCCGCCTCGTCGAGCGGCAGGCGCGCGTGCACGACCGGCCGCACCCGGCCGTCCTCCACCAGCGGCCAGACGTGCGTCAGCACCTCGTGCACGATGCGCGCCTTCTCCTGCGGCGGGCGGGCCCGCAGCGTCGTGCCGGCCACCGTGGCGCGCCGGGCGAGGAGGAGGCCGAGGTCGAGCTCCGCGCGTCGGCCCTTCTGCATGCCGATGACGACGAGGCGCCCGCCCGTGGCGAGGACCTCGAGGTTGCGCGGCAGGTAGGCGGCCCCGACGACGTCGAGCACCACGTCCGCGCCGTGGCCGCCCGACGCGTCCCGCACCGCGGCGACGAAGTCCTCCTCGCGGTGGTCGACGGCGAGGCTCGCCCCGAGCGCCAGGCACCGGTCGGCGCGGTCGCGACCGCCCGCGGTCACCGCGACGTGCGCCCCCAGCGCCGCACCGAGCTGGACGCCCACCGTCCCGACGCCGCCCGAGCCGCCGTGCACGAGCAACCACTCGCCGGGCGCCAGGCGGCCCACGTCGACCACGTTGCTCCAGACGGTGCACACCGCTTCGGGGAGGGCGGCCGCGTCCACGAGGTCGACCCCCTCGGGGACGGGGAGCACCTGCGTCGCGCGCACCCGCACCTGCTCCGCGTACCCGCCGCCGTCGAGCAGCGCGACCACCCGGTCGCCGACCGACCAGCCCGACACCGCGTCCCCGACGCGGGCCACCGTGCCCGAGACCTCCAGGCCCGGCCAGTCGGGTGCGCCGGGCGGGGGAGGGTAGGATCCAGCGCGTTGTAGCAGGTCAGCACGGTTCACGCCAGCGGAAGCGACGTCGACCACGAGCTCGTCCGGCCCAGGGGTCTGGTCAGGGAGCGTGGAAACCGTTAGTTTCTCAGGGCCACCGGGGCCCGATATCGTGACGCCTCGCATCTCGCCGAGACTACGCGGAGGGCCCGGGAGGCGCCGGATCACCGACGGGGGCACCGCGGGGCGAGGGCGATTGTTCGCGTTCCTCGCGGATTAGGTGTCCGGGAGCTGTGCACCGATAGTTAGTACGCACGACCGGGGAGCGAGCCCGGGAGGCGCCGCTGCCACGCGCGTCGACCATGCCGCCGAACGGGTGGACCAGGTGATGGAGGCAGGTTCGTATGCTCCGCAGGTTGAGCGTCCGCGGGAAGATCCTTGCGGCACTCGCGGTGCCCGTCCTCGTCCTCTTCGCCGCCGCGGCGATCATCTCGGCGCAGGCCATCGGGTCCGCGCGCGACGCGAGCCAGACGAGCGCGCTCGTCGCGGCGCTCGCGGCGCAGGACGCGGCAGGGACCGAGATCGCGGCCGAGCGCACGTACTCGTTCCTCGACGCGAACAGCACGCGCGACACCGCCGAAGAGGCCCGGGCGCAGATGATGGCGCAGCGCGAGAAGACGGACCGCGCGCTCGACGCCCGCGACCGCGCGTACGAGCGGCTCAACACGTCGGCGCTCGACCCCCGCGTGCGCAAGGCCATGGCCGACACGATCGCGGACCGGTCGGAGCTCGAGGGCGTCCGCCAGTCGATCGACCGGTCCGGCGTCGGGCAGCTCCTGCGCAACTCGTCCTACACCTCGCTCATCGACGCCGCGCTGGAGGTGCCGCGCGCGCTCGCCGACACGACCCCGGACCGCAGCCTCGCGCAGTACCTCGACACCTACGTCCTGCTCGACGAGCTCCTCGCCCAGCAGGCTCTCGAGCAGCCGCTCGCCGGCGCGGTGCTCCAGGCCGCGCAGGCGGGCCAGGAGTCCGACGTCACCAGCCAGCAGGCCGCCGTCCTCGTCACCAGCGGCGACGCCCTCGCAGGTCGCGCGCGCGCCGCGGTGCGTCAGCTGCCGGGAAACTTCCGCCTCGAGCCCCCGCCGGCGTCCTACAACCAGATCCGGCAGAACATCATCGGGTCGCGCCCGGCCGCCACGCCCCCCAGCCAGGCGAGGGACTGGCCCCAGCTCTCCCAGGACGACCGCGACCTGACGGCCCCCGTGCGCGACGACGTGCGGGCCGAGACCGCGGAGAAGGCCTCGGACCTCGCCGGAGCCGCCACGACCCGCGCCGTGATCACCATCCTCGTGACGCTCGCCGCGGTCGTCGCCTCGATCCTCGTGGCGGGCTTCATCGCACGCGCGATCGTCAACCCGCTGCGGCGTCTCACCGACGCCGCCGAGGACGTCCGTGACCAGCTGCCCAAGCTCGTCGAGCAGGTCGCCGTCCCCGGCCAGGGCCCGGGCATCGACCTCGCGCCGATCACCGTCGAGTCCAGCGACGAGGTCGGCCAGCTCGCGACCGCGTTCAACGACGTGAACCAGACGACGATCAAGGTCGCCCGCGAGCAGGCCGCGCTCCGTGGCTCGATCGCCGAGATGTTCGTCAACGTGGCCCGCCGCGACCAGGTGCTCCTCAACCGCCAGCTCGCGTTCCTCGACGACCTCGAGCGCTCCGAGGAGGACGCGGGCACGCTGTCCAACCTCTTCCGCCTCGACCACCTCGCGACCCGGATGCGCCGCAACGCCGAGTCGCTGCTCGTGCTCGCCGGCATCGACTCGGGCCGCCGCGTGCGCCAGCCCATGCCGGCCTCCGACGTCATCCGCACCGCGTCCTCCGAGATCGAGCTGTACGACCGCGTGCGCCTCAACCTCGTCGTCGACCCGCTCATGCTGGGGCACAACGCGCTCAACGCCGCGCACCTGCTCGCCGAGCTCCTCGAGAACGCGACGATGTTCTCGGAGCCGCACACGCCCGTCGAGGTCACCACGGGCCGCGACGCGGACTTCGTGCACATCACCGTCCGCGACCACGGTCTGGGCATGACGGCCGAGGAGATCGCCGAGGCGAACCGGAAGGTCGCGACGCACGCGGCCTCGGACGTCGTCGGCGCCCAGCGCCTGGGCCTGTTCGTCGTCGGTCGCCTCTCGGAACGCCTCGGCGCCAAGGTCCGCTTCAGCGCGGGGGGCGACGAGCAGGGCACCGAGGTCGTCGTGTCCTTCCCGGCGGTCCTCTTCGTCCCGGACTCGAACGTCCCGCTCCCGCAGCCGACGGACCCGCTGGAGACGCGCACCCAGGCCGCGGCGCAGCAGCTGACGAGCACGGGCGTGATGCCGGCGCTCCCCGCCGAGCCCGCCGCTCCCGCGCCCGTCCCGACGGCGTCCGTCGCGGCCGTGGAGCCCGAGGCGCCCGCCGGTGTGCCCGTCGACCTCGACGCGCTCACCGACGGCACCACGCAGACCGGCATGCCGCGTCGCCGCTCCCGCACGGTCGACCCGGCGGCGGCCGCGCCCAGCGCGTCGTTCGCGTCGGGCCCGCAGACGGGCGCGATCGTGCTCCCACCGCTCGCGACCCCGGCGCTCCCGGACGAGCTGCCCGCCGCGGACGAGGCCTGGACCCCGCCCGCGGAGGTGGCTCCCGCCGCGTCGGCGCTCCCGAGCCGGTCCCGCGCCGCCGCGACCCCGGTCGAGCCCGTCTCGGCCGAGATCCCGGTGCTCGACGTCAGCACCCGCAGCGCGCTCTTCTCGAGCTTCCGCCCCGTGGGCGAGCGGCCGGTCACCGAGAACCCGGTCGAGCTGCCGGTCGCGCCGGACGTCACGGCGACCGACATCCCGCTGGTGAGCGACGTGCCGACGGCCGAGGCCGCCGTCCACCACGAGGTCGTCTGGAGCCCGCCGGAGGTCGCGGAGCAGCCGGCCGCCCCGAGCACGGCCACGGGCACGGAGCAGGCCTGGGCGCCCGAGCAGGCCTGGGCCCCGGAGCAGCCCGCCGAGCAGACGTGGACGCCGCAGCAGCCCGCCGAGCAGGCGTGGGAGCCCGAGCCCGTGCAGGAGACCGCGTCCGCGAGCTGGGCGCCGTCGTCGTTCGCCGACGCCCCGCTCGACGCGACCCGCGTCGTCCCGCCCGTGGCGGCGCAGCCCGAGCAGCCCGCGGCCGAGCGCGCACCGCTCGCCGACCGGAGCCAGGCCGCGACCGAGGTCCGGCCCGTGGCGCCCTCCGCCCCGGAGCAGACGGACGTCCCGGTCGTGGCCGAGGGTCGTGCCGGGGACGGCGCCGAGGAGATCCCCGCCGAGCTCTCGTTCGAGGCGCTGCCGCGCTTCGAGGAGCTCATGGCCGACCTCCCGACGCGCCGATCGCTGCGCGAGAGCCAGGCGCGCAAGCGCGGTCTCTTCGGGCGTCGTCCGCGGACGACCGCCACGCCGCAGGCGACGCGACCCGCCGGCCCCTCGGCCGAGGCGCTCGCCTCGCGCCCGGCCGGGTCGACGCCGGCACCGGCGGCGGCCGCACCCGCGGCGTCGAACCCGGTGGCACCTGCGCCCGCGGCGCCCGCCCCGGTCCAGGCGGCCCCGGCCGCGCGGCAGGAGCCGGGCGCGCCGGCACGCACGTCCGCGTTCGCGCCGCGCGCCGACCTCCCTGCTGCGCCCACGCCGCCCTTCGCCCCCGAGGCGCCGGCGGCTCCGGTGCAGGAGACGCGCAGCCTTCCGCCGGTCCAGGACGCCCCGTACCGCGCCGTCGACCGGCCGTCCGCGCCGGAGCCTGCGGCGGCTGCCGCGTCGGCGTGGGCACCGGCAGAGCCGCGCCCCGAGCCGGCTCCTGCGGCCGGGTGGGACGCCGCTCCCGCCGGGGACGCGACGTCGGGCTACGGGCCGCCGAGCCCGCTCGCCCGGCGCCCGGTCGCGGAGTCCCTCGAGCCGCTGGACGCGGGCTACGTGTCCGACTCGGTCGAGGCGCGGTCGGACTGGATGGCGTCGGCGGTGCTGTACGAGGAGATGTCCACCCTGCTGCAGGGCAGCACCGATTTCCAGGAAGCGACCTTGGCGGACCCGAACGACGGCATCTACCAGCCGCTCAAGGTCGACGCCGCGGCGTCGGGCCTCGCGCGACGCTCGCGCGGCGAGGAGCGCGACGGGTACGTCGACCGCTTCACGGCACGGATCGACCGCGACCCGGAGCAGCTGCGGGCGCGCCTGTCGGCGTTCCAGTCGGCGACCGCCCGCGGGCGCGCCGAGGGGCAGGACGAGACGAGTTCGACGTGGAACCCCGAGGCCATGGATTATGTCCCTGATTCAGCGCCGCAGGCGCGGTGACGACATGCCGTCTGCGGCAACTGACGAGGAGGAACAGTGAACGCGCTCAGCACCGAGGCCACGAACTTCGGGTGGCTGCTCGACAACTTCGTGCGGACCGTACCGGGCAGCCGGCACACGCTCGTGGTGTCGGCGGACGGCCTGCTCATGGCGATGTCCGACCAGCTCGACCGGACGAGCGGTGACCAGCTCGCCGCCATCGTCTCGGGCATGTCCAGCCTGACCCGCGGTGCGGCCCGCCAGCTCAACGGCGGGAACGTCCGGCAGGCCATCATCGAGATGGACAACGGGTTCCTGTTCCTCATGAACGTGTCGAACGGCTCTGTCCTGGGCGTGGTGGCCGAGGCGAACTGCGACATCGGCCTCATCGGCTACGAGATGGCGCTCCTCGTCTCGCGCACGGAGGCGACCCTGACGCCGCAGCTCATCTCGGAGATGCGGGGTAGCCTTCCGGTCGACGGTGCGACCCGAACCCCGGTGGGATGAGGACTGATCGATGACGAACGTACCTTTCGGCAGCATGGGAGCCCACGACGGGTACGAGGCGGCGACCGTCCGCCCGTACGCGGTGACGGGTGGTCGCGTGCGGTCCGCCACGTCCGACCTCCCGCTCGAGGCGCTCGTCGAGGTCATGCCGGGTGCCGTGAACAGCTTCGGGCTGCCGCCCGAGAAGCGCTCGATCCTCCAGCACGCCGCGCACACGTACGTCTCGATCGCCGAGCTCTCCGCGCTCCTGCGCCTGCCGCTCGGCGTGACGAAGGTGCTCGTCGCGGACCTGCAGGAGGACAACTACATCACCGTCCACACGTCGACCCCGCTCAACGTCCACACGGGTCACGGCAGCAACCACTCGGGTCTGTCCCTGAGCGTCTTGGAGAGTGTTCTCAATGGCATTTCCACCCTCTGACGGCTCGGGGAGCGGGCCGCAGGCAGGGCAGCCGTCCGGGGCGAGCGGGGGTGCGCCCGGCGGTCAGCCGGCGCTGCGCCAGACGGCGTGGGCTCCGGTGAGCGCACCCGTCGGCGTGCCGACCCAGGCGGCTCCGGCGACGCCCGGCCAGCCCGCAGCGCCGCAGCAGCCGGCCGCGGCCCAGCCCGTCGCGCCGGTGGCGACGCAGCCCGCGACGGCTCCGGCCGCACCGCAGCCGGTCGCTCCTGCTCCGGCCGCCGCGCAGCCCGCCCCGGGTCCGGCCACCGCGCAGCCGTCCCCGGCCGCCGCGCAGCCCGCGTCGGCTCCCGTCGCGCAGGCCGCGGCCCAGCCGCGCACCGCGCCGCAGCCCTTGGCCGCCGCGCAGCCCGTGGCGCCCGCTCAGCAGGCGCCTGCTCAGCCGGTCGCCCCGGTGCAGCAGGCGGCCCCCGCGCGTCCGGTCGCGGCAGCGCCCGTGGCCCCGCCCGCCGCGGCGGCGCAGCCCGGGGGTGCGCCGGCGTCCCGGACGGCGCCGACGGTCGTGAAGATCGTCGTCGCGGGCGGCTTCGCCGTCGGCAAGACGACGTTCATCGGCTCGATCTCGGACGTGGAGCCGCTCAACACCGAGGCCGCCATGACGGAGCACTCGGTGGGCGTCGACGACGCGGGCGGCGTGTCCGACCGCAAGACGACGACGACCGTCGCGATGGACTTCGGCCGCGTCTCGCTGCCGGGCAACCTGTGGCTCTACCTGTTCGGCACGCCGGGCCAGGATCGCTTCCTCTTCATGTGGGACGACCTGGTCCGCGGCGCGATCGGCGCCGTCGTGCTCGTCGACACCGACCGCCTGGAGCAGTGCTTCCCGGCGATCGACTACTTCGAGTCGCGCAACATCCCGTTCGTCGTGGGCGTCAACTGCTTCGACGGCGTGGCCAAGCACAAGCTCGAGGACGTCCGCGAGGCGCTGCAGATCCCGCCGCACGTGCCGATGCTCTACACGGACGCGCGCTCGCGCGCGGCGACGAAGCAGACGCTCATCGCGCTCGTCCAGCTCGCGATGCGCCAGCTCCGCGGCGCGGCCTGACCGCTCCCGCACCCCGCGCCACCGCACGACGGCGGGCCGCCCTCCACAGGTCGGCCCGCCGTCGTCGTGCACGGGCGGGGCGTGCCACAATGGCTCGCCGGGAGGGCTGACAGAGCGGCCTAATGTGACGGTCTTGAAAACCGTTGTGCGGCGACGCACCGGGGGTTCGAATCCCTCGCCCTCCGCCAGCCTTGCCGTCAGGCCGGGTCGGGAGCCGTGCTCCGTCCCGGCCTGACGCGCGCCGGGCGCAGTGCCGCCGGGGCGTGCGCCGGGACCAGCGGGTGCCGCGGTGCGACCGGGCCCAGCACCGCGTACGCAGCGCCGAGCGGCGGGCGCACGTCCTCCTCGCCCGCGTTGGGCCAGAGCGCGCAGGCCCGTTCCGCGAGCGCCGTGATCGTGAGCGACGGGTTCACCCCGAGGTTCGCGCTCACCGCGGACCCGTCCATGACGTGCAGGCCGGGCTGGCCGTGGACGCGGTGGTACGGGTCGATCACGCCAGTCCGCGGCGAGGTGCCGATCGCGCACCCGCCGAGGATGTGAGCCGTCATCGGGACGTCGAAGGGCTCGCCGACGGTCCCTCCCGGCATGCCACCCATGCGCCGGGCCATGCGCCGTGCGGTGTCGTTCCCGGCCGGGATCCAGGTCGGGTTGGGCGCGCCGTGCCCCTGGCGGGACGTGAGGACCTTGCGGCCGAGGAATCCGCGCCGCAGCGAGGTGGTGAGCGAGTTGTCGTGGCTCTGCATGACGAGCGCGATGATCGTCCGCGACGACCAGCCGCGCAGGTCGGCCATCGCCGGCAGGTCCCGACGTCGGCGCCACAGCTCGCGCAGCCAGGTGCGCCACCGGCTCGGACCGCCGTCCGTGAGGACCGTCTGGAGGAGCCCCATGGCGCCCGATCCCTTCCCGTACCGCACGGGCTCGACGTGGGTCCGGGCGTCCGGGTAGAACGAGGACGTGATCGCGACGCCGCGCGAGTAGTCGGGCGCGTCGGACCGCCGCCGGTGGTCGCGACGCCGGACCGTGGCGCCGAGCAGGGCCTCGGAGTTGGTGCGCGTGAGGTGTCCCAGCCGCTCGGAGATCCCCGGCAGGCGCCCCGAGTCCCGCATGGCGTGGAGGAGTCTCTGCGTGCCCAGCGCCCCCGCGGAGAGCACGACGTGCCGTGCCGTGTAGCGCCGCCGTCCTGCCCAGGGGCGCCCCGAGCGATGGGTGAGGACCTCGTGCACGACGCCGCCCGCGCCGTCGGGCACGGGCCGCACCTCGGTGACGGTCGTGAGCGGCACGACCTGGGCGCCGCCGCGCTCGGCGAGGTAGAGGTAGTTCTTCACGAGCGTGTTCTTCGCACCGACCCGGCACCCCGTCATGCACGCGCCGCACTCGGTGCAGCCGCGCCGCTCGGGCCCGGCCCCGCCGAAGTAGGGGTCGGGGGCGGTGACCCCCGGCTCCCGCGTCCCGCCTCGGCCGAAGAACACACCGACCGGCGCCTTGACGAAGGTGTCGCCCACCCCGGTCTCGCGGGCCACGTCCTCCAGGACGTCGTCCGCGGGGGTGCGCCCGGCGTAGGTGGTGACGCCGAGCATCCGGCGCGCCTGGTCGTACCAGGGCGCCAGCTCGGTCCGCCAGTCGGCGACGTCGGCCCAGGCGGGGTCCGTGAAGAAGTCGTCGAGCGGCTCGTACAGCGTGTTCGCGTACACGAGGCTGCCGCCGCCGACACCGGCGCCGGCGAGGACGAGCACGTCGCGGAGGCGGTGGATGCGCTGGATCCCGAAGCACCCGAGGGCGGGTGCCCACAGGAACGACCGGAGACGCCACGACGTGCGGGGGAGCTCCTCGTCGGTGAAGCGACGGCCCGCCTCGAGGACGCCGACGCGATAGCCCTTCTCGGTGAGGCGCAGGGCGGTGACGCTCCCGCCGAACCCCGAGCCGACCACCAGCACGTCGAAGTCGGTCGGGACGCGCGGGCCACCGCGCCCGGGTACGTCGGCGGGGGCGGTGCGGAGGACGTCGGCGGCCATGGGCAGACGGTACGTCACGACGGCGCGGGGCTCTGGCCGGGAGGTCCGGGACCTTCGGCGAGTGCCGGGCGCGGGACGGTACGGGATCATGGCGTCGTGACGCCTGAGCCCTCCCCGGCCGACGAAGCCGGTCTCGAGCCCGTCGACCTCATCCGCCGGTCGGGCACCGTGCTGCGGATCGGTCGGCTCGCGCTGTCCGCGGGCACCGGCAGCTACCGCGTGAAGTCGCACATGACGCGCGCGGCCCGGGCGCTGGGTCTGGACCGCATCGCGGCGCACGTGACGCTGACGGAGATCACCGCGACGTCGTACCGCGGGCCGATCTTCCGCACGGAGCTCACCGAGGTGCGCTCCATCGGGATCAACGCGGACCGGCTCGCGCAGCTCGAGCGCTTCTCGGCCACGCTGCCGGCGGGGGCCGACCTCGACGAGGTCGACGCCGAGCTCGACCGGATCGCGCGCCGACCGCCGCTCTACGGGGCGCTCCTCAACGCCCTGTGGGCGGGGATCGCGTGCGCCGCGTTCGCGTTCCTCAACCACGGTGGTCTCGTCGAGTGCGGCGCCGTGCTCGTCGCGGCGGCGCTGGGGCAGGGCGTCCGGCGCGCGATGCTGCACCGCGGCATCAACCAGTTCGGCGTGACGATGCTCGCGGCCGCGGTCGCGAGCGTCGCGTACCTGGGGCTCGTGCTGGGGCTCTCCGCGCTGGCCGGGGTCGAGGGCGGCCACGAGGCGGGGTACGTCTCGGCGGTGCTGTTCCTCGTGCCGGGGTTCGCGCTCGTGACGGGCGCGCTCGACCTCGCGAAGCTCGACTTCTCGGCGGGCGTCGCGCGCGTGACGTACGCGCTGATGATCCTCGCCTCGGCGGCGCTGGCGGTGTGGGGCGTCTCCGCCGCCGCGGGCCTCGCCCCGGACCCGGTGCCCGCACCGGTCCTCGCGGAGCCGCTGCTGTTCGGCCTGCGCGCGGTCGCGAGCTTTCTCGGGGTGCTCGGGTTCGCGCTGATGTTCAACAGCCCCTGGGCGATGGCGCTCGGGGCGGCCTCGATCGGCATGGTGGCGAACGTGGGGCGCCTGCTCCTCGTCGACGCCGACGTCGTCCCGCAGGCGGCCGCCGCGGCGGCGGCGCTGCTCGTGGGGCTGCTCGCGGCGACGGTCGCGCCCGCGCTGCGCGTCCCGCGCATCACGGTGTCCGTCCCGGCCGTGGTCATCATGGTCCCCGGCGTCACGGCGTACCGGGCGGTGTACGAGTTCAACAGCGGCGCGACGGCGCAGGCCCTCGCCTACGCCGTCGAGGCGGGTCTCGTGATCGTCGCGCTCGCGATCGGGCTCGCCGTCGCCCGCATGCTCACCGACCGGGAGTGGACCTTCGAGCGGTAGGAGGGGACGCCGTCGGGCCGGCGGTTTGGTCTGGTGGCGACGCCCTTGTACCCTGGGCGACGCAGGCTCTCCGCAGAGTCCTGCGAGGAGACGTCGCATAGTCAGGTCTAGTGCGCCACCCTGCTAAGGTGGTAACGGGGCAACCCGTTCGAGGGTTCAAATCCCTCCGTCTCCGCTCAGGAAGGTCTCGGTGTGCACGCACCCGGGGCCTTTTCTGTTGCCCGGGATCGTGCGGCCTGCACCGCCCGACGCGCGGGCGGGGCGGCCGGGCTCGTGGCCGAGCCCCTGCCGCCCCGGCGCCGTCACCGGCCCTGCGTGACGCCCCGGCGTCGGCCCTGCGCCGTGGGCCGTGCCCTACGCCGTACCGGTCGTCGCGAGCGCCGACCGCACGACGAACCGCGACGCGCCCGCCCCGGCGAGCACGAGCGCGGACGCCCCCAGGACGCACAGCAGGAACTGCAGGGCGACGCTCGCGTTCGTGAAGGCGTTGATGCCGAGGACGGGCACCATGAACAGCAGCACCGCCACGGTCGAGACGCCCACGCTCACGACGAGCGGCACGAGCGTCTCGCGGAAGCGCGCCCGGTCGAGCGTCCGCAGGTCGGTGCCCGCGAGGACGAGCGTGCGGTACTCGCCGCGCTGGTCGATGACCCGGCCCGCCTGCATGACACCCGTCGAGACGGCGGCCAGGACGCCCGCGATGGCGAGTGTGAGGAAGCCTCCCGTCTTGATGTCGACGAGGAACTGGGCCTCCGCCGGGTCGGACGCGGTGCCCGGGTCGAAGAGCGCGAAGATGCTCGCGAGGCCCGCGATGAACGTGGCGAGCGCGACCCCGCCCACGGACCGCCACGCGGTCTTCGGGTTGTCCACGATCCGCCGTCCGGCGAGCAGCGTGGGCACGCGGCGCGCGGAGCCGGCGGTGATCCTGCCGACGACCCAGATGACGAACGGCCCGACGAGGTTGAGCGTCGCGAAGCCGATCAGCAGGATGACGACGACGACGGTGATCCCCACCGCGGCCGAGCCGAACGACAGGTTGGTCGCGACGATCATCGCGACGGCCGCGAGCCCGGTCGCGAGCAGGCGCACCGCCTTGAGGCCCGGGGGAGTGACGCGCGCGGCGACGCCGAGCGGCGTGATCGCGACGCGCCGGAGGCTGACGAGCGCGGACACGAGCGCGACCGCGACCACGAGCACGACGGCGCCCAGCAGGGCGGGCACGCCGACCCACAGCTCGGCGACGTCGAACGTGCGGCCCTGGAAGCGCAGCTGCGCGACGAGCGGCAGGAGGGCGCCGTAGCCGACCAGCCCGACGAGCGCCCCCGTGACGGCCTGGGCGGCGGCGTCGAGCACCGTGAGGGACGTGACCTGGCCGGTCGTGGCCCCTGCGAGCCGGAGCGCCGCGAGGCGCGCGTCGCGGCGCGCGACGGCGAGCCGCGCGGCCGCCCCGCCGAGCGTCACGAGCGGGATGAGCAGCAGGAGCGAGGCGATGCCCGCGAAGATCGGGTACTGCGTGTCGTACGACGTCACGGCCGCGTCCACGCCCTCCTGCATGCCCTCGATCCCGCCCGCGCGGCCGAGGAATGCCCCGAACCCGCCCACGACGACGAGCAGGATCGCGGTGGTCGTGGCGAACGCGATGACGGCGAGCACGTTGGTCAGGCCCTGCGGGTCGCGCTCGTCGGCGCTGCGGCGGCGCAGGAGCCACCAGAGGTCGACGGTCCTCATCGGGCGTTCTCCTGACCGGGGACGGCCGGGGCGGCCACGTCGTGGCCGGGCGCGAAGAACTCGCCGGAGATGACCCCGTCGCGCATCGTCACCGTGCGCGAGCAGTGTCGCGCGACCCCGGCGTCGTGCGTCACGACGACGAGCGCGGCACCCGAGTCGCGGGTCGCGCGCGTCAGGACGTCGAGCACCTCGGCGCCGGTCGACTGGTCGAGGGCGCCCGTCGGCTCGTCGGCGAACACGACGCCCGGCGACCCGACGAGGGCGCGCGCGATCGCGACGCGCTGCGCCTGCCCGCCGGAGAGCTCGCCCGGCCGGCGCTGCTCCATCCCGGCGAGGCCGAGGTGGGCGAGCCAGCGGGCGGCGACCGCGGTGGCCTCCGCGCGGGCCGTGCCGGCGAGCATGAGCGGCAGCGCCGCGTTCTCGACGGCGGGCAGCTCGGGCAGGAGCTGGCCCGACTGGAAGACGAAGCCGAAGTCCTGGCGGCGCAGGATCGTGCGCCGCGCCTCCGAGAGCGTCGCGACGTCCTCGCCGCGCCACGACACCGAGCCGGACGTCGGCGTGATGATGCCCGCGAGGCAGTGCAGGAGCGTCGTCTTGCCGGACCCGGACGGGCCCATGATCGCGAGCGACTCCCCGGGGCGGACCGTGAGGCTCACCCCCGCGAGGGCGTGCGTCGCGGTCTGCGCGGAGCCGTAGACCTTGGTGAGCGCGCTCGCGACGAGGGGCGAGCCGCCGGGGACGGGAGTGGGGCCGGTGAACGTCATGCGTCGATCGTCCGCCGGGGAGCGGTGCCGCCGCGTCGGGCTGGGGACGGGACGTCGTCCGGCGCGGGTCCGACCGTGGGGGGACCGTGCGGCGTCGTTCGTGCGGCGACGGTCGGACGGCGTGGCGTCCGTCACGCCGCGGCCTCCGGGCCCGGATCCGGTTTGGGATCGGGGCGAGGACGCGGTAGTGTTCTCGACGGCCGGTGAGCGATCAACGGCCAGCACGGCCAGCGCCCGTAGCTCAACGGATAGAGCATCTGACTACGGATCAGAAGGTTGGGGGTTCGAATCCCTCCGGGCGCACAGCGGAACGGCCTCACCCGACGGGTGGGGCCGTTCGTCGTTTCCCGCGCGTCTCGTGACCCCGCGTCCGGGCGACCTGCCCTCCCGGTTTCCGCACGGTCGTGCTACGTTCGCCGGGTGACCAAGGGCGACGACACGCGGCAGGTGATCCTGCACCGCGGCGTGGAGGCTGCGTACCGCGTCGGTCTGGCGGGCCTGACGATCGGTGAGCTCGCGCGTGCCACGGGCATGTCGAAGAGCGGGCTCTACGCCCACTTCCGCTCCAAGGAGTCGCTCCAGCTCGCGGTGCTCGACCAGGCGCGCGCGGAGTTCGTCGACACGGTCGTGGCGCCCGCGCTGCGCACGCCCCGCGGCGAGCGGCGCCTGCGCGAGCTGTTCGAGCGCTGGCTCGTGTGCGACCTGCGGCAGCAGCCCGGCGGCTGCCTGTTCGTCAAGGCGGCGACTGAGCTCGCCGCTCAGGAGGGGCCGGTCCGCGACCAGCTCGTGCGCGACCACCAGGACCTGTACGACGCCGTCGCGCAGGTCTACCGGACGTGCGTCGCCGAGAGCGGCTTCCGCGACGACGTGGATCCGCAGCAGTTCGCGTCGGAGCTGTACGGGGTGATGCTCGCGCTGCACCACGCGCACGTCTTCATGGCCGACCCGCTGGCCGAGGACCGGGCGCGCCGCGCGTTCGAGGCGCTCCTCGACGGGTCGCGCGCACCCGTGCCGGTCGCCTGAGCGCCTGCCCCGCACCTGACCCACCCCGACGGAGAGGATCCCCGTGACCACCTCGCGAGCCGAGAAAAGCACGACCGTTCGCCTGGACCGACAGCGCGCCGCGCGCCGTCGGAAGGCCGCGGCTCGACTCGCGCTCGTGCGCGCCCGGTTCGCGATGCTCCAGACGGTGTCGCCCCGGCGGGCCGCCCGGCTCGCCCTCGACCTGTGGTGCACCCCGCCCGACGGCGCAGGTCGTCGCCGCGACGACCGCGCCGTCGCCGGTGCGCTGAGCACCGTGACGACGTCGTCCGGCGCGCGGGTCGTCGTCGAGACGTGGGACCCGCACGCCTCCGCGGACGACGCGCACGACGGGACGGTCGGCCGGAGGACGGGGGCCGGCGTCGTCTACCTCGCGCACGGGTGGGGCGGGCGACGTGGCCAGCTCGGCGCGTTCGTCGAGCCCCTGCGCGCAGCGGGCCACCGCGTCGTCGCGTTCGACGCGCCGAGCCACGGGGACTCCGGGCCCGGCCGCCTCGGTCCGCGGCGCAGCACGATGCCCGAGCTCGCGGACGCCCTCGCCGCGGTGGTGCGCGAGCACGGGGAGGCGACGGCCGTCGTCGCGCACTCGCTCGGCACGGCGACGACCGTGCTCGCGGTGCGCGACGGCCTGCCCACGGGGCGCCTCGTGCTCGTCGCGGCGATCGCCGACGTCCTCGGCCAGCTCGACGGGTTCGCCGACCTGCTGGGCCTGTCGCGCCCGACGCGCGAGCTCCTCCAGAGCCGGCTCTCCGACCTGGCCGGGCGCCCGCTGCCCGAGCTCGACGTGCGCGAGACGCTGCGCACCCACCCGGTGCCGCCGGCGCTCGTCGTGCACGACCGCGCCGACAAGGAGGTCCCGTACCCCGTGGGTGCCGCGCTCGCGGTGGCCTGGCCCGAGGGCGAGCTGCTCACGACCGACGGGCTCGGGCACCACCGGCTGCTGCGCGACCCCGACGTCGTGCGGGCGGTCGTCGACTACGTGACCCCGCCTGCCGCGCGGCCCGACCCGGAGCCCGTCGTCAGGCCGGTGGCCGGTAGCCGGTGACCTGCGTGAGCGCCCGTGCCCGGTTCGAGCGCGCGAGCATCACGCAGCC
Source organism: Cellulosimicrobium sp. JZ28 (assembly GCF_015327065.1). Lineage (NCBI taxonomy): Bacteria > Bacillati > Actinomycetota > Actinomycetes > Micrococcales > Promicromonosporaceae > Cellulosimicrobium > Cellulosimicrobium sp. JZ28. Next base: position 23,610 of record NZ_CP017660.1, read on the forward strand.
CGGCACGAACGCCCCGAGCAGGAGCGGCCCGACGACGAGCATCGCGGCCCACATCATCAGGGCGAGGTAACCGGCGGCCGAGTTGTTCGACGGGTCGCTGTCCGCGTAGGCGAGCAGGCCGATGCTCAGCGCGCCCGCGGCGACCATGAGGACGACCGGCACCCAGATGAGCACCCAGGCGGTGCGTCGGTACCTCGGTGTGAAGGCGGCCGCCGGCGGCGGGGGCGTCGGTGCGTACCCCGGCGGCGGGTACCCGGGACGCGGCGGGTAGGTGGGCTGCGGGGGATAGGCGGGCTGCGGCGGGTGCGCGCGGTACGGCGGGCCCGGCGAGAAGCCGCCGTACGGGGAACCGCGCCGCGGGTCGTGCGGGGGGTGGGGCGGCGGGGAGGTCATCCCTCCTGGATACCAGCCGGACGAGGATCGTGCGCGGACGTCCGGCGGCGTGCTCGGGTGTCGGGGGACCCCGGTAGCGTCGGACCATGCCGTCGGACAAGGTCGACCTCAAGGCGTTCCACCGCGAGCTCTACGCGCCGCCCCGCGGCCGGTTCGTCGAGGTGGACGTGCCGACCCTGGCCTACCTCGCCGTCGACGGCGAGGGCGACCCCAACACGGCGCCGGCCTACGGGCAGGCGGTCGAGGCGCTGTTCTCGCTGTCCTACGCCGTGAAGTTCGCGAGCAAGCGGGCGGGGCGGGACTACGTCGTCGGGCCGCTCGAGGGGCTGTGGACGGCCGACGACCCGGGCACGTTCGTGCGCCGAGAGAAGGGCGCGTGGCGGTGGACCCTCCTCGTCCTCCAGCCCGACTGGGTCGACGAGGACACGGTGGTCGCCGCCACGGAGACGCTCCGGGCGAAGAAGGAGCCCCCGGTCGCGCTCGACCTCGTGCGCCGCACGAGCCTCACGGAGGGGCGGTCGGTGCAGACGCTGCACGTCGGCCCGTACGACGACGAGGGCCCGGTGCTCGCCGAGCTGCACGACGTCTACCTGCCCGAGCACGGGCTCACGTTCGCCGGGCCGCACCACGAGATCTACCTGAGCGACGTCCGGCGCACCGACCCCGCGAGGCTGCGCACCGTGCTCCGCCAGCCGGTCCGCCCGGTCTGACGGGCGGGCCCGCGCGGCGCCGGCACGCCCGATCGAGCCGTCGGGTGCGAGGGGCCGAGCCCGCGCACCCGCGGCGCGACGTCAGGCGGCGACCCGCCGCCGCGCCCAGGCGAGGTCGGTCGCGTCGAGCACGTCGGTGAGGCGACGGCCCGCGAGGCCGCGCGCCCAGGCGGGTGACGCGCCGTCGGGCACGGCCTCCTGGAGCACCCACTCGCGCACGCCGAGGCGGCGCAGATGCGTGCCGAGCGCGAGGAGCTCGGTGCGCGAGTGGACGCTCGGGTCGACGGTCGTGCGCACCTCGTGGTCGACGCCCGAGCGCAGGATCACGGCCAGCGCCTCGAACGCGCGCCGACCCGACGGGATCGTGCCCGTCACGACGGGGTAGCGGGACGGCAGGTGCTTGATGTCGAGGCCGACCCAGTCGACGAACGGCAGCAGCCGGGCGAGCCGCGCCGGCCACGGGCCGGCCGTGTGGAGCCCGACGTCGAGGCCGAGGCCCCGCACGTCGTCGATCGCGCCGAGCAGCCCGGGGTGCAGGGTCGGCTCGCCGCCCGAGAACACGACGCCGTCGAGCAGGCGACGGCGCGGCGCGAGGAACGCGACGACCTCGGACCAGGGGACCGTGTCCTGCGGCGGCGGGCCGCCGAGCGCGGCGACCGCGCACAGCCCCGGGTGGTGGCAGTAGCCGCAGCGCCACGGGCAGCCCTGGGTGAGGACGGTGGCGACCCGTCGGCCGGGCCAGTCCGTGACGGACAGCCGGTCCAGTCCGGCGACCACGAGGCCGGGGCGGGTCATCGGCGGCTCCTTCGGACCACGACGGCCCGGCGGTCCGGACCTCCCGGCGGCGGTGCCGTCAGGACCTCGAACGTATCCTCGCGAGGCCCTGCACCGGACCGGCCGAAGGTCCCGACCTGGCGGGCCCGATCCAGGCCCGATCCGGGCCCGACCCGGGCCCGACGCAGGCCCACGCGGGACGCGGGCGCCGGACACGACGGACCCGGGGCCGCGCGCCCCGGGCGGGCGCACGACCCCGGGTCCGGGGGACCGGGACGGTCAGCCGCAGGTCGGCTGGCCGTGCTCCGGGGTCGCGACGGTCTCGCGCTCGTCGGCGTCGTCGGACGGCGCGGCCGTCGCGGTCACGGGGCCGGTCGTGGCCCCGCGGACGGCGAACGACTGGTACGCGTTCTTCCCCGGGCTGACCGCAGGGAAGCTCTTCGTGCCCCACGGGGTGGCGACGTCGACGTCGAGCGGGACGTCGTCGTCGTTCACGACGCGCACCGCCACGTACGCCTTGCCCGCGAGGCACCGCACCTCGGCCGTCGCCGTCACGGCGACCCCGGGGTGCACCGCCGGGTCTGCGGCGCCGGGCGCGAGCACGCGCAGCGCCGTGAGCCCCGGGTCGCCGTCGCGCCACGACGTGCTCAGCGCGACGTACCGGGCCGTGCGGTCCACGGCGAGCGCGCCGCGCGCGTCACCGGCGCCGAGCGTGCCGACGTCGGTGAACGTCAGGCCGTCGTCGCTCACCGAGACGACCGACTCCGGCGCCCCGCCGCGCTCCCACGCGGCGACGACGGTACCGATCTCGCGCGGCGCGCCCAGGTCGGTGACCATGCGGCCGTCCGGCCCGGGGACCCACGCCGTCGCGGCGTCGCCGTCGACGGCGAGCGACGGCGACGTCATGCCCTCGGGCAGCACGGACGCGGGGAACGTGAGGGTGCTCAGCGCGCGGTCCGCGACGGGGAACGGCGTCGCGTCCCGGAGGGTGACCCGCGTGCCCGACGGCGTCGCCCCGACCGTGCGCGTCGCGCCCGTCTCGGCGTGGCGCAGCTCGACCGGCGACCCGTCGCCGGTGACTCGGAACGAGCGCGCGTCGTCGACGGCGACCGTCACCCCCGCGGGAGCCTGCCCGGCCGGCGTGGCGACCGTCGCGCGCGGCGCGAGGACGACGGCGTCGCCCGCGGGGACGGTGACCGCGAGCGTCGAGGCGTCCGCCCCGACGGTCTGGGTGCCGGCGTAGACCGGGACGGCCCCGCCGTCGTGCGGGACGGTGAGGGTCGTCGCGACGTCGGCGCCCGTGAGGTTGAACGCGACGACGTACCCGTCGACGGCGCTCACGAGCACCGCGGGGTCCTCGGACGTCGGTACGCGGGCGCCCGCCTGCGCGGCGGTCGCCGCGGCGTCGCCCGGGACCATCTCGACGAGCCGGGGCCCGGTCGCGCCGTCGGTGAGCCGCACGACGTGCCGCGTGTCGGTCGCGCGCGAGACGGTCACGGGGGCGTCCGAGCCGCGCACGACGAACCCGGCCTCGCCCTCGACGTTGAGCCAGTCGCCCTCGCTGCGCAGCACCTGGTCGCCCGTGTACCGGAACGACGCGGCGTCGTGCCACGTCTGCCCGTCGAGCGACGTCTGGACGCGGTACTCCTGGCCCGCGGCGACCTCCCAGCCGAGCTGGACCTGGCTCACCGCGGTGGGCGCGCCGAGGTCGACCTGGACCCACGAGTCGGGCTTCGTGCGGTCCGCGACCGCGACCGCCCAGCGCGTCGTGGCGGAGCCGTCGGTGACGGCGCTCGCGGGGTTGGACCCGTTGGCGCTCGACGCGGTGGCCGGCTTGCCCGCGGCGACGTCCGTCCCCGTGGGCGAGAAGGCGCGCAGGTGGTAGAGCGAGTAGCCGTAGGCCGCGTCGCCGCGCACGCCCTGCATGCGGACGTAGCGCGTGGTGACCGGCGCGGGCTCGTCCGCGCCCTCCGGGGTGAGGTCGACGGTGTCGAGGCGCGCGACGTTCACGTCCGCCGGGGCCTTGCCGTACGCGGTCGCGGTGGTCCACGTCTGGCCGTCGGTCGACGTCTGGACGAGGTACCGCGCGCCCGCGCTCGCCTCCCACGCGAACCGCACTCCGCCCACGGTGGTCTCCTCGCCGAGGTCGACCTGGATCCACGAGTCGGGACGCGTGCGCTCGCCGACCGCGACGGCCCAGCGGGTCGACGGGTTGCCGTCGGTCACGCGCGCCGCGGTGCGGCCGCCCGCCGTGTCCTGGCTGGACGCTGTCGCGACCTTCCCGGCGGCGAGGTCGGTCGTCGACCGCTCGTCGCCGTAGGCGTGGAACGCGAACATCGAGTAGCCGTACTGCGGGTGGCCCTGCTGCCCGAGGAGCCGGACGTACCGCGCCGTGACGGGCGCGAACGACAGGTCGTCGACGCGCGCGGCCTTCGCGTCCGCGGGGTCGGCCGGACGCGTCACGGGGAGCGTCGCGGTGGTCTCGCCCTCGGCGGTCGTGTAGGTGCGCGACCCGTCGAGGCCCGAGTAGCCGTTCATGGCGAGGTTGCGGACGGACAGGCTCGCGTCCTCCGTGCCAGCACCGGTCGACGCGTAGACGGCGGCGCCCGTCGGGAGCGTGACCTGGCCCGCGTACCCGCCGCCGACCCGGAACACCGACGACGTGCCCTCGAAGCCGTCGCGCGGGCCGGTGTACGTCGTCACGTGCCGCTCGTCGACCGTGGCACCGGTCGTGGGGTAGAGGAACGGGGTCGAGCCGGAGACGTGGAACAGCCACGAGTCGTGCGCGGGGACCCAGGGGAACTTGACGAACCCCTTGCGGCTAGACGCCGCGGCCCACGCGTCCGCCGTCTGCTGGACGGTCAGGCCCGGCCCGGCGCCGAAGTCGCGCACGCCGGCGAGGCGCTCGAAGAACTCGTCCTGCGGCGTCGGCTCCACGGGGCCCTCGGGCGACTCGGCGGCCTCGACGTGCAGGAGGTAGGAGATCGCGATCTCCGCGCGCGCCTCGGGCTCGTACTTGGGCTCGCCCGAGAACTTCGCGAGCCGGTACACCGGCGCGTACGACTGGTAGTCCTCGAGCGCGGCGGCGAGGTTCGCCTCGGCGCGCGCGGCGTCGGGGTCGCGCAGGACCTGGCCCAGGAACGCCATGGGGATGGCGTCGCGGCCGTAGAGGAACTCGCGGTCGGCGACCATGGGCATGAACGGCTCGCCCGCGTCGGACATGACGAGCTTGATGGACTCCCACAGCTCCGCCGAGTTGGGCTGGTGCGTGAGGATCTCCGGCAGCGGCTCGTCGCGCAGGAGGAAGTGGATCGCGTTGCGCCCACCGGACCGCCAGATGTCGGACTGGTAGTGCGGGCCGAACGACCCGTGGTTCTCCACGAGGTACGTGTCGTGGATGGTCTGCATGGTGTTCGTCGACACGGGCTTGCCCGCCACGACGGCCGGGTTGTTCCGGTCGGCCGTCGGCTGTCCCGCCGCGTTGCGGCCCCAGTCGCCGAGCTGCTCGGCCCAGCGCGCGGCGTCGGGGTCGTCTGGCGCCCACGCGAGGCCGGGCGCGAGGGCCTGCGTGTAGACGCCGACCTCCTCCTGCGCGGTGTCGCCCTCGTGCTTGCCCGTCGGCCAGTCGGCGGTCCACGAACCGGAGAGCGGGTCCTTGCCGAAGTCGAGGTCGGCCGTGTACTTCGACTGGCCCGTCGCGATCGTCGTGAGGTTGGCCTGCGTCGTGGCATCGAGCTCGTCCCACAGCAGCGTCCCGGCCGCGAGGAAGTACGACTGGAACGTCGAGTCCCAGAACAGCTTCTTGCCCCACGTGCCCGCGGGGTCGACGAACCGGTTCGTCGCCGCGTAGTGCCGGATCGTCGCGAGCGTGCGGGCGCGCAGCGTCTCCTCCGAGACGCCCGCGAGCTCGGCGTCGTACTCGCCGTGGGTCAGGAGCACGGCGTTGCCCAGCACGACGGCGAAGTTGAAGTCCTTGAGCTGGTACACCCCGGCGGACTCGTCCCAGACGGTCTCGACCCAGCGGGTGTGCCGCAGCAGGGCGCCGTAGTAGTCGGCGGCGGTCGCGTCGGGGGCGCCGTACGCGGGCGTGGCATCGGCCGTGGTCGACGCCGGGGCCGCGGGCGGGGCGGCCGGCGCGCCCTGGGCGGTCCCGGGGGCCAGGAGGAGGGAGCCGGCCGTCGCGAGGGCGAGGACGGCGGTCGTGGTGCGGCGCCGCGCGCGGCGCGCGGCCGGGGGCCGGGCGGGTGATCGGGTCATGGTGGGGGTCTCTCGTCGTCGTCGTCGGGAGCGGGTCCGCCGTGGACGGCGGTGCGGCGCGGGGTGCGGGTGCGGGTGCGGGGGTGCAGAGCGCCGGTGCCCGCCATCCTGACAGCGCTGTCTGACAGAGTCCAGAGGTTCGGCGAATCTGCCGCGGGTGAAGCCGGGGGGCGGGGACGCACGGAGCCCGTCGGGGAGCGTGGTGGTGACCATGCTCCCCGACGGGCCTCGGGACCGCGGTGGGCGGTCGGTCGGGTCAGCCCTTGACCGAACCGGACATCAACCCTCCGACGAAGTACTTGCCGAGGACGATGTACACGAGCAGCGTCGGGAGCGACGCGAAGAGCGCGCCGGCCATCGAGACCCCGTAGTTCTGCAGCAGCGCGCCGTTCGCGAGGTTGTTCAGCGCGAGCGTCACGGGGCCGTTCTGGCTGGAGGAGAAGAAGACCGCGAAGAGGAAGTCGTTCCACGCGGACGTGAACTGCCAGATGAGCACGACCACGAAGCTCGGGATCGAGATCGGCAGGATGATCGACCAGTAGGTGCGCAGCATCCCCGCGCCGTCGACACGCGCTGCCTCGACGAGCTCGTGCGGCACGGTCATGTAGTAGTTGCGGAAGATGAGCGTCGTGATGGGGATGCCGTAGATGACGTGCAGCAGGATCAGCGACGGCACGCCGCTCGGGATGCCCAGGCCCAGCACGAGCTGGTTGAGCGGGATCATCACGGCCTGGTACGGGATGAACATCCCGAAGAGGATGAGCGTGAAGACGATGTTCGCGCCCTTGAACGACCAGCGGGAGAGCACGAACCCGTTGAGCGACCCGAGGAAGGCCGCGATGATCGCGGACGGCACGACCATCTGCACCGTGCGCCAGATGGCGGGGGACAGCGCGGTCCACGCCGTCTGCCAGTTCTCCGTCGTCCACGTCTGCGGGAGCGACCACGCGCGCGCCGGCGACGCGTCGCCCGCGCCCTTGAAGCTCGTCACGAAGAGCACGTAGACGGGGATGAGGACGATGACGAGGAACAGCACGAGCGCCGCGTACTTGAGCGTGCGGCCGACCGAGAAGCGTTCGCGCGGCGTGCGGCGCGCGGGCTGGCGCGGCGTGCCGACGACGTCGGGGGCGGGGACGGCCGGCGTCGAGGTGGTCGTCATCGCTTCTCCTGACGGTTGGTGCGGATCAGGTAGGGCACGATGACGACGGCCACGATGATCAGCAGGATCGAGCCGACGGCTGCCGCGTTGGCGTAGTCGAAGCTCGACTTGAAGACGTACATGTCGACGGCCGGAACCTTGGTCTGGTAGTTCGCGGGCTTCGAGATCGACATGATGAGGTCGAACGCCTTGAGCGACATGTGCCCGATGATGATGAGCGCCGAGAGCGCGATGGGCGAGAGCTGCGGGAACAGCACGTGGCGGTAGAGCTTCCACTCGCTCGCGCCGTCCATGCGGGCGGCCTCGCGCAGCTCGTCGGGGATGCCGCGGAACCCGGCGAGGAACAGCGCCATGACGTACCCGGAGAGCTGCCAGATCGCGGGGATCGCGATGGCCGTGATGCCCCACGTGACGTTGTTCCACCAGTTGTTCTGCAGGAAGTCGAGCCCGACGATCTGGAACAGCCGGTTGAGGCCGCTCGCCTGCTCGCCCTGGTTCGAGTTGAGCAGCCAGCGCCACACGACACCGGACGCGACGAACGACACGGCCATGGGGAACAGGTAGACGGAACGGAAGATCCCCTCGCCCTTGACGGGCTTGTCGAGCATCCACGCCCACAGGAACCCCATGAGCATCGTGCCGGCGAGGAAGACCACCGTGTAGAGCACGAGGTTCTTCAGCGAGTGCTGGAACGCCTCGCTGCCGAGGAGGGCCGTGTAGTTCTCGAACCACACGACGACCGACGGCTTCTGGCCCGTGGCCTGTGCCGCGGTGTGGTTGTCCGTGATCGACGTCCTGAAGTTCGCGCCGATCAGGCCGTAGACGAACACGCCGACGAGGATCAGCGAGGGCGCGAGCAGCAGCAGCGCTGGGCCGGCGCGTCGCAGTGACTTGAGCATGGTGGGTCTTCCCGGTCGTGGGGGCGTGGGCCGCGGCGCGGGGGAGCGCCGGCGTCCCGGGGACGTGTTCCGGCCGCGCGGGTCCGCCGCGCGCCGTCGGGACGTGCCCGACGACGCGCGGCGGCTCCGGCGGAGCGGTGTCAGCCCTGCGCGGCGGCGGCGGCGAGCTCGGACTGGTAGGTCGCGAGGTCGGACCCGCCCGACGTGAACTTGCTCGTCGCGTCGGAGATCGCGTTGAGCGTCGCGACCGGGGCGGCGGCGCCGTGCGCGAGCGAGGAGACGATCGTGTCGTTGCCGAACGACTCGATCGCCGTCTGCTGGTACTCCGAGAAGTCGGCCGGGTCGGCGTCGGTGCGAGCCGGGATGGAGCCCTTGGCCTTGTTGAACGCGACCTGGCCGTCGAGCGAGCCCACGGTCTCGAGCCACGCCTTGGCGCCGTCGGGGTGCGGGGCGCCCACCGGGAGGGTGAACGAGTCGGCGAGGAAGTCGAACACGCCGTCGGTGCCCGGGACGGGGAACGCGGTGAAGTCGGTGCCGAGCGTCTTGCCCTGCTCCTCGAACGCCGCGACGGCCCAGTCGCCCATGACGTTGAACGCGGCGTTGCCGTCGATCACCATCTGGGTCGCCTCGGGCCAGTCGAGCCCGTCACGGTCGGTGTTGGTGTAGCTCATGAGCTTCTCGAAGTCCTCGAGGGCGGCCGTGACCTCGGCACCCTCCCAGTCGGTCGAGCCGTCCCACAGGCCGTTGTAGCCCTCGGCCCCGAGGTCCGCGAGGAGCACGGTCTCGAGGAGGTTGACCTGGGTCCAGGTCGTCGCGACCGACAGCGGCGTGACGCCCGCGGCCTTGAGCTTGTCGAGGTCCGCCATCCAGGCGTCGAGGTCCGCGTAGGTCGCGGCCGGGTCGACGCCGTTGGCCTCGAGGACCGTCGGGTTCGCCCAGACCACGTTCGCGCGGTGGATGTTCGACGGGATCGAGTAGATCGCGCCGTCGTCGGACTTGAGGCGGTCCACGAGGTCGGCCGGGAAGACGTCGGTGAGGCCGAACTCGTCGTAGAGCGAGGAGACGTCCTCGATCTGCGCGGCGTCGATGTAGTCCTGGAGCTCGGCACCGGCGTGCGCCTGGAACGTGTCCGGCGGGTCCTGGGCCTGGAGGCGGGACTGGAGGAGGTCCTTGGCGGCCGAGCCGGCGCCGCCGGCGACCGCGCCGTTGATGAACTCCACGTCGGGGTGCTGCTCCTCGAACACGCCGACCAGCGCGTCGAGACCCGCCTTCTCGGAGCCGGCAGCCCACCAGGTGAAGACCTCGACCTCGTCGCCGCCCCCCGAAGCGCCACCGTCACCGGTGCCCCCGTCACCGGAACCACCGCCGCTGCACGCGGCGAGTGCGAGACCCACGAGGGCGGCCGTCGCCACCGTCGCGCTCGTCCTGCGATCGATTCGCATCGTGATATCCCTACGCCTTCTTCGGTCGTGGGGGACCGGCGGACGACCACGTCGCACCGGCCGGGCGCATCGGTGCGCCCTCGAACCCGAGGCCCATACAACGGCGGCCGACGCTTGATGTCAAGAAATGAACACAAGCGACGCCGAATCGTGATGTTCGCGTCAAGGCATGGATTCAAGGCCGAGCGCCGCGCGGCCGATATCATTCTGACAGCGCTGTCCAATTCCTGTCGAGCCCTGCGCCCCCACCGGCAGCACGACGCGCCCCACCTGGGCGCGCGCGTCCCGGCGGTATCCTGACCGACGTGCGCGCTGACCGGGTGACACCGGGCTCGCAGACTTCACTGCGTGAGGCCAACCGAGCCCGGATCGTGAGCGCCGTCCAGCAGCGTGGCTCCCTCACGCAGATCGAGCTGGCCGGCGTCACCGGGCTGTCCCCGGCCACCGTCTCCAACATCGTCAAGGAGCTCACCGGCGCGGGCGTCCTGCACACCTCGCCCTCCACGCGCAGCGGGCGGCGCGCGCTCCAGGTGACCCTCGCGCGCAACCTCGGGCTCGTCGCGGGGGTGCACTTCGGCACGCGCTCGATGCGCGTCGCGCTCGCGGACGCGTCCATGCGCGTGCTCGCCGACCAGCGCATGCCGCTCGCCCCGGACCACCGCGCCGACACCGGCCTCCAGCGCGCTGCGCTCCTCGTGGGGGAGATGGTCGCGTCGGTCGACGCGTCTCCCGAGGAGCTGCTCGCGGTCGGGGTCGGGGTGCCCGCCCCCGTGGACGTGCGCGCCGGGCGCATCGCGACCGTCGGCATGATGCGCGGCTGGGACGGCGTCGTCGTCCCCGAGCTGCTCGAGGCCGAGCTCGGCGCGCCCGTGACGGTGGACAACGACGCCAACCTCGGCGCCCTCGCCGAGACCCGGTTCGGGGCGGCCGTCGGGCACGACGCCGTCGCCTACCTGCGCGTGTCCCACGGCGTGGGCGGCGGTCTCGTCCTGGGCGGGCGCGTCGTGCACGGCCGCGCGGGCGTCGCGGGCGAGATCGGGCACGTGACGATCGACGAGAACGGCCCGGTGTGCCGGTGCGGCAACCGCGGCTGCCTCGAGATGTACGTCGGCGCGGGCGTGCTGCTGTCCATGCTCTCCGAGAGCCGCGGCCACCTCACGCTGCGCGACGTCATCGCGCGGGCCCAGGAGGGGGACCCGGGCTGCCGCCGCGTCCTGTTCGACGCCGGGCAGCACCTCGGCGTCGCGGCCGCGAACCTGTGCAACCTCGTCGACCCGGAGATCGTCGTCGTCGGCGGGCAGCTCGCCGAGGCGGGCGAGGCCCTGCTCGGCCCGCTCCGCACCGCGCTCGAGCAGCGCACGGTCCCGAGCACGGCCGGCCCGGTCGAGGTCGTCGCGTCCGAGCTGGGGTCGGCCGCCGAGGTGCGCGGTGCGCTCGCCGTCGCGCTCGACCTCGCGCGCGTGAGCGGCTCCCTGGGGGTGAGCGCATGACCAGGGACGGGGCTCGCCGGGGGAGCGCCCGCCGTCGTGCGCGGGGCGCGGTGACGACGGCTGTCGCGGCCGTCGTCGTCGCGCTGCTCGCGCTCGCGGGCTGCGCGCCGCCGGAGGAGCCCGCCGGACCGTCGGAGGGGACCATCGGGCTCCTGCTGCCCGAGGCCAAGACCGCGCGCTACGAGACGACCGACCGCCCGACCTTCGTCGGGGTGGTCGAGCGGCGCTGCCCGTCGTGCGAGGTGCTGTACGCGAACGCCGCCCAGGACGCCGCGAACCAGCAGCAGCAGGCCGAGTCGATGCTCGCCCGCGGTGCGGACGTCCTCGTGCTCGACGCGGTCGACGCGGTCGCCGCGGTGAGCGTCGTCGCCGAGGCCCAGCGCCTCGGCGTGCCCGTCATCGCCTACGATCGCTTCGTCGACGGCGCGGACTACTACGTCTCGTTCGACAACGAGCTCATCGGGTACCTCATGGGGGAGGCGCTCGTCGGCGCGGTCCTCGACCGTGCGGAGCAGGACCCGCCGGCGCAGGGCCGGCGGCCGGGCGTCCTGCTCGTCCAGGGCTCGCCGACCGACCCGAACGCCGCGGAGCTCGCCGCCGGCGCACACCGCGCGCTCGAGGGAGAGGACATCGACGTGCTCGCCGAGTACGACACGCCCGACTGGAGCCCCGACAAGGCGACCGAGTGGGTCGAGGGGCAGCTCACGCAGTACCCGGGTCGCGTCGACGGCGTCTTCGCGGCGAGCGACGGCATCGCAGGCGGCGCCATCGCCGCGATGAAGGCCGCCGGCCTCGACCCGGTGCCGCCCACGACGGGCCAGGACGGCGAGCTCGCGGCCGTCCAGCGCGTCGTCTCGGGCGACCAGTACATGACCGTCTACAAAGCCACGACGGAGCAGGCGCGCACGGCCGCCGAGCTCGCCGTGCGGGTGCTGCGCGGCGAGGACCCGCGCGCGACCGTGGTGATCGACGGCGTCCCGAGCCTCCTGCTCGCGCCGCGCGCGGTCGGCGTCGACGACGTCCGGCGCGTCCTCGTCGACGGCGGCGTCTACACGGTCGACGAGATCTGCACCCCGTCCTACGTCGACGCGTGCGTCGACGCGGGTCTCCTGGAGGCGGCACCGTGAGCGCCCCCGTCCTGACCCTGCGCGGGGTCTCCAAGAGCTTCGGCGGCGTCCGGGCGCTCGTCGACGTCGACGTCGAGGTGCGCGAGCACGAGGTCCTCGCCGTCGTGGGCGACAACGGCGCCGGCAAGTCGACGCTCGCGGGCGTCGTCGCGGGCGCGTTCCGCCCCGACGCGGGCGAGGTGCTGCTCGACGGCGCGCCCGTCGTGCTCGACTCGCCGGCGGCCGCGCGCCAGCACGGGATCGCGGCGGTGTTCCAGCAGCTCGCGCTCGTCGACGACCTCGACGTCGTCGAGAACGTGTTCCTCGGGCAGGAGGTCCTCCACGGGCCGTTCCTCGACGAGATCGCGATGGAGCGCGAGGCGTGGGGCCTGCTCGACCAGCTCGCCGCGACCGTCCCCTCCGTGCGGCAGCCGGTGCGCACGCTCTCGGGCGGCCAGCGGCAGGTCGTGGCGGTCGCGCGCGCCCTCCTGGGGTCGCCGCGCGTGCTCGTCCTCGACGAGCCGACGGCGGCGCTCGGCGTCCGGCAGACGGCCGAGGTCCTCAACCTCATCGAGAAGCTGCGCGAGCGCGGGCACGCCGTCGTCCTCATCAGCCACCAGGCGGGCGACCTCCAGGCCGTCGCCGACCGCATCCTCGTGCTGCGGCTAGGCCGCGTGCACGGCGAGTTCCCGGGCGACACGTCCTACGAGGACCTGCTCGCCGCGATGACCGGTGCCGTGCGCCCGGCGCGCCCGGGCGGACCGAGCGGGAGCGCGGGCGGGGCCGAGCGCGAGCGGCGCACGGGCGGCACCGGGGCGGTGCACCGATGAGCGTCCCCGGCCGCACCTCGGGCGCGGCGCTCGACCGGCCCCTGACGGGCGCGCTGTCCGGGTCCGTCGTGCAGCAGCTGCGCGGCGCGCACCTCGGCATGCTGCCGATCGTCGCCGCGCTCGTGCTCATCTGGGTCGTGCTCGGCGCGATCAACCCGGCGTTCCTCTCCGCGGAGAACCTCGTCAACCTCACCCTCCAGAGCGCCCCCACGGGGATCATCGCGCTCGGCGTCGTGCTCGTGCTGCTCGTCGGCCAGATCGACCTGTCGGTCGGCTCGGTGAGCGGGCTCGCCGCGGCGGTGCTCGCCGTCGGGACGGTCGGGCTGGGCTGGCCGGTCGGGATCGCGATCGTCGCGGCGCTGTCCGTCGGGGTCGTCGTCGGGCTCGGGTACGGGCTGCTGTCCACGCGCCTCGGGCTCGCGTCGTTCGTCTTCACGCTCGCGGGCCTCCTGATCCTCGCGGGCGTGCAGCTGCGCGTCCTCGGACCCAAGGGATCGATCAACCTGCCGTTCGAGTCGTGGCTCGTGCGCACGGTCCAGCAGGGCTTCCTCGCCCCCGCGGTCGCGTGGGGGCTCGTGGTCGTGGTCGTCGCGGGGTACGCCGCGCTGCGGGTGACCGACCACGTGCGCCGCGTCCGGGCGGAGCTGCCGAGCCCGGGCCTGGCCCGCGTCGCGGTCCGGACGGCGGTCCTCGCGGCGGTGCTCGTCGCGACGGTCGCGTACCTCGGGACGGCGCGCGGGATCGGCTACACGGTGGTGCTCTTCGTGGCGCTCGTGGTCGTGGTCGACGTGCTGCTGCGCCGCACGCGGTGGGGACGCTCCGTGCGCGCCGTCGGGGGCAACCGACGCTCCGCGCTCCTGGCGGGCGTCGCGGTGCGCCGCACGGTCGTCTCGTGCTTCGTCGCGTGCTCGACGTTCGCCGCGCTCGGCGGCGTCCTCGCCGCGGGGCGGCTCGCGGCGGCGAACCAGGGGACCGGCGCGGCGGACACCTACCTGACGGCGATCGCGGCCGCGGTCATCGGCGGCACGAGCCTGTTCGGCGGGCGCGGGAGCGCGTGGTCGGCGCTGCTCGGCGTGCTCGTGCTCCAGTCCATCGCGAACGGGCTCACGCTGCTCAACCTCGACACGGCCACGCGGTACATCGTGACCGGAGCGGTCCTGCTGCTCGCTATCGTCGTCGACATGCTGATTCGTGGTCGACGGGAGGTCTGAGATGGTGATGCAGGGGGAGAGCGCGGGGACGGTCCCGCCGGGCGAGGTCGGGGTCGTGGTGCCCGACACCCCGACGGAGGCGGCCGTGGCGCGTCCGCACGGCGGACGCGGAGGCCGGCGCCCGACGCTCGCCTCCGTCGCGGAGGTCGCCGGCGTGAGCCTCAAGACGGCGTCGCGCGTCCTCAACGACGAGCCGAACGTCGCGCCGCAGACGCGCGCCAAGGTCCAGGAGGCCGCGCAGCGGCTCGGCTTCCGGCGCAACGCCGTGGCCGCGGACCTCGCGCGCGGCGGCTCGTCGCGGCTCGTCGGCTTCGTCACCGGCGACCTCGCGAACCCGTTCTACTCCGCGCTGGCCAGCGGCATCGAGCGCGAGCTCCGTCACCACGGCCTCCAGCTCATCACCACGAGCTCGGACGAGGAGCCGGAGCGCGAGCGGTCGCTCACCGAGGCGCTCGTCGAGCGCCGCGTCGGCGCGCTCGTCGTCACCCCGACGTCGACGGACCACTCGGGCCTGCGCCGCGAGCTCGAGGACGGCCTGCCGGTCGTGTTCATCGACCGCCCCGCGCGCGGCGTCGAGGCGGACACGGTCGTCATCGACAACCGCGGGGGAGTGCGCGACGCCGTGACGCACCTCCTCGCGCACGGGCACCGCCGGATCGCGCTCGTGGGCGACGTGTCGCGCCTGTGGACGTTCCAGGAGCGTCGCGACGAGTTCGTCGCGACGCTGCGGGCCGCGGGCGTCGAGGACCCGGGCCGGTACGTGCGGGACGGCGCGCACGACGCCGACCTCGCGCGCGTGTTCGTCGCGGACCTCCTCGCCCTGCCCGAGCCCCCGACGGCGTTCGTCACGGCGAACAACAAGATCACGGTCGGCGCGCTCCACGCCCTGCGCGACCGCGAGTCGTCGGGCGGGGCGGCGGACGTCGCGCTCGTCGGCTTCGACGACTTCGAGCTCGCGGACCTGCTGCACGTGACGGTCGTGGGGTACGACGTCGTCGAGATGGGACGGCAGGCGGCGGCGCTCGCGGTGTCACGCGCCGAGAACCCGGAGCTCGCCCCGCGGCTCGTCGTGGTGCCGACGCGTCTCGTCGTCCGCGGCACGGGGGAGGTCCCCGGCCCCGCGGCCTAGGCGTGGCCGCGGTGCCCGTGCGCGTGTCGGTGCGAGCGCGGTCGTGCTGACGGCGTACGACCTCCTCCGCGGTCGAGCGGGCGGCGCGAAAGTCACACTGAGCGTGACTTTTGCGCCAGGGGGTCCTCTCGTCCGCGCCCTGTCGGCAGAGCTCTGACCGCGTTGACAAAGCCTGGAACCGACGCATAGGTTCAGGTCGCCCCTGACAACGCTTCCCCCCTGCGCGTTGTCAGGGGCACCCCTGCAGCCTGACAGCGCTGTCAGACGATCGAAGGAGATCGCGGCATGACCAGACCACTCCCGTCCGGACGCGCGGTCGCGCGGTCCGGCAGCGGCCGCGCCCGGCCTCTCGGCCTCGTGCTCGCCGCCGCTCTCGCCGTCCCGCTCGGAGTGCCTCTCGCGGCCCCCGCGGGAGCCCTCGCCGCCGCCCCCGCCGCGGCCGCGGAGCCTGGCGACTTCTCGTCGTCGTTCGAGTCCGGTGACCCGGCGGCGCTGCCCACCACGGTGGCCGAGCGCGACGGCGCGCCCTGGCAGGCGAACGTCGGCTCGTTCACGGCCGGCCTGCCCGGGAGCGTCCTCGGGCAGCTGAAGGGCGTCACCGCGAGCGCGCAGAACCTGCCCAACGAGGGCGCGGCGAACCTCGCCGACGGCAGCTCGGGCACCAAGTGGCTCGCGTTCGCGTCGACCGGCTGGGTCCGGTACGAGTTCGCCGAGCCCGTCTCGTTCGTCGCGTACACGATGACCTCCGGCGACGACGCCGCCGGTCGCGACCCGAAGACCTGGACGGTCGAGGGGTCGAACGACGGGTCCACGTGGACCGCGCTCGACCGGCGGACCGACGAGGACTTCCCGAACCGCCAGCAGACGCGCACGTTCGAGCTCGAGGCGCCCACCGCGGCGTACACCTACCTGCGCCTCAACGTCACGGCGAACTCGGGCGACTCCATCGTCCAGCTCGCCGGGTGGGACCTCTCGGCCGACCTGAGCGCCGGCCCGTCCGCGGCCCCCATGACGACGAAGGTCGGCACCGGGCCGCGCGTCAGCTTCACCAACAAGGCGGGCGTCGGGTTCTCCGGCCTGCACTCGCTCCGGTACGACGGCTCGCACCTCGCCGACGGCGAGACCTACGCGACGAACGTGCTCTACGACGACGTGGACGTCGCCGTGGGCGAGGACACGCGACTGAGCTACACGATCTTCCCCGAGCTGCTCGACGACCTGCAGTACCCGTCGACGTACGCGGCGGTGGACGTCCTGTTCACCGACGGGACCTACCTGTCCGACCTCGGCGCGCGCGACGCGCACGAGACGGTCGCGACCGCGCAGGCGCAGGGCGAGGGCAAGATCCTCTACGCCGACCAGTGGAACTCCGTGCGGGTCGACCTCGGCGACGTCGCCGCGGGCAAGACCGTGGACCAGGTGCTGCTCGGGTACGACAACCCGGGCGGTCACGCCGGGACGAAGTTCGCGGGCTGGCTCGACGACGTCGAGATCACGGCGGAGCCGGCCACGATCGACGGGTCGAGCCTCGCCAACTACGTGGACACGCGCCGCGGCACGCTCGCGTCGGGCAGCTTCTCGCGCGGGAACAACATCCCCGCGACGGCGACGCCGAACGGGTTCAACTTCTGGACGCCGTACACGAACGCCTCCTCGCAGAGCTGGCTGTACGAGTACCACAAGGCCAACAACGCCAACAACAAGCCCGTCCTCCAGGGCTTCGGGATCTCGCACGAGCCGAGCCCGTGGATGGGCGACCGCAACCAGCTGACGTTCCTCCCGTCGACGGCGTCGGGGACGCCCGACGCCACGCTCTCGACGCGCGGCCTCGAGTTCGACCACGCCGACGAGACGGCGCGGCCGGACTACTACGGGGTCACGTTCACCAACGGGTCCGCGATCGAGGCGACGCCCACCGACCACGGCGCGGTGCTCCGCTTCAGCTACCCCGGCGCCAAGGGCCACGTGCTCGTGGACAAGGTGGACGGCTCCTCCAAGCTCGCATACGACCAGGCCACCGGCACGATCTCCGGCTGGGTCGAGAACGGCTCGGGCCTGTCCGTGGGCCGCACGCGCATGTTCGTCGCCGGCACCTTCGACCGTAGTCCGACGGCGGTCGGGACGGCGGCGGGCAACCGTGCGGACGCGCGCTTCGCGACGTTCGACACGTCGTCCGACAAGACGGTCGAGCTGCGCGTCGCGACGTCGTTCATCAGCCTCGACCAGGCGCGCAAGAACCTCGACCTGGAGGTGACCGGCAAGACCTTCACCGAGGTCAAGGCCGCTGCCGCGCAGGCGTGGAACGACCGCCTGGGGGTCATCGAGGTCGAGGGCGCGAGCGAGGACCAGCTCGTCACGCTGTACTCCAACCTCTACCGCCTCAACCTGTACCCGAACTCGCAGTTCGAGAACACGGGCACGGCGCAGGAGCCGGTGTACAGGTACGCGAGCCCGGTCTCCGCGACCACGGGCTCCGCGACGGACACGCAGACCAACGCGAAGGTCGTCGACGGCAAGATCTACGTGAACAACGGGTTCTGGGACACGTACCGCACGGCCTGGCCGGCGTACTCGCTCCTCTACCCGGAGCTCGCGGCCGAGCTGGTCGACGGGTTCGTCCAGCAGTACCGCGACGGCGGGTGGATCGCGCGCTGGTCCTCGCCGGGCTACGCCGACCTCATGACGGGCACGAGCTCCGACGTCGCGTTCGCCGACGCGTACCTCAAGGGCTCGCTCCCGACGGGCACGGCGCTGGAGGCGTACGACGCCGCGCTGCGCAACGCGACCGTCGCGCCGCCGAGCAACGCCGTGGGCCGCAAGGGCCTGCAGACCTCCCCGTTCCTCGGGTTCACGCCGGAGTCCACGCACGAGTCCGTGTCGTGGGGCCTCGAGGGCCTGGTCAACGACTTCGGCATCGGCAACATGGCCGCCGCCCTCGCGGAGGACCCGGCCACGCCGGACGAGCGCCGCGAGACGCTGCGCGAGGAGTCCGCGTACTTCCTCGAGCGGGCCACGCACTACGTCGAGCTGTTCGACCCCGAGGTCGACTTCTTCGTGCCGCGGCACGAGGACGGCACGTGGGCCGTCGACCCCGAGACGTACGACCCGGAGGCCTGGGGCGGCGGGTACACCGAGACGAACGGCTGGAACTTCGCGTTCCACGCCCCGCAGGACGGCCAGGGCCTCGCCAACCTCTACGGCGGCAAGCAGGGCCTCGAGGACAAGCTCGACGAGTTCTTCTCCACGCCGGAGAAGGGCGCCGGCAACGGCGGCATCCACGAGCAGCGCGAGGCGCGCGACGTCCGCATGGGCCAGTGGGGCATGAGTAACCAGGTGTCGCACCACATCCCGTGGCTCTACGACGCCGCGGGCGCGCCGTCGAAGGCGCAGGAGAAGGTCCGCGAGGTCACCCGCCGCCTGTTCGTGGGCAGCGAGATCGGCCAGGGCTACCCGGGCGACGAGGACAACGGCGAGATGTCGTCGTGGTGGATCTTCGCCTCGCTCGGCTTCTACCCGCTCCAGGTCGGCTCGGACCAGTACGCGGTCGGCTCGCCGCTGTTCGACAAGGCGACCGTGCACCTGCCGGACGGCGACCTCGTCGTCAACGCCGAGAACAACTCGGTCGACAACGTCTACGTGCAGTCCCTCGCGGTGGACGGCGAGGCCCGCACCTCGACGTCGCTCTCGCAGGCCGACCTCTCGGGCGGCGCGACGCTGGACTTCGTCATGGGTCCGGAGCCGTCGGACTGGGGCACGGGCGAGGACGACGCGCCGCCGTCGCTCACCGAGGGCGACGAGCCCCCGACGCCGGTGCAGGACGCGACGACCGCGGGTCTCGGCACGACGACCGTCGCCGACGGCGACGCGACCACGAGCGCCGCGGCGCTCACGGACAACACGTCCGGCACGCGCACGACGTTCGCCACCACGACGCCGTCGATCACGTGGGCGGGCAACGGCATCCGCCCGACCGTCGGGTCGTACACGCTGACCTCCGGGGCGAGCGGGACGGCGTCGCCGTCCGCGTGGACCCTCGAGGGTTCCGACGACGGCGAGACGTGGACGACGCTCGACGAGCGGTCCGGCGAGCAGTTCCGCTGGGCCCTGCAGACGCGGCCGTTCACGGTCGCGGAGCCGACGGCGTTCGCGCGGTACCGGGTCACGGTGACCGCGACGTCGGGCTCCGGCGCGCTGTCGCTCGCCGAGGTCGAGCTCCTCGCCGACCCGAAGGAGTCGGGGGCCGAGGAGCTCACCCTCTCGGCCGCGCCGGACCGTGACGGCGTCACGGGCCGCGAGGTCTGGGGCTCGTTCGCGACCCTCACCGGGGTCGAGGGCGACGTCGCGGCGCTCGACGTGCAGGTCGCGTTCGGCGACGGCTCCGAGCCGGTCGCCGGGACGCTGCGGGCGGGCGCGTTCGGCGGGTACGCGGTGGACGCCGCGCACACGTGGACCGCACCCGGCGTCTACCCCGTGACCGTCACGGTCTCGGGCGAGGGGATCGAGACCGTCTCGGCCTCCTCGTACGTCAGCGTCTCGCTCCTGCGCGAGGGCTCGCTGCTCGCCGCGTACGACAACGTCTGCATCGGCGACGCCGGGACGACGGTCGGCTCGTGCGACGGCCAGGGCGTGTTCTTCGACCGGGCGCAGCTCGCGGCGAAGGGCTTCGTCCAGGGCGAGCGCGCGACGGTGCCGGGCACGGACCTCGCGTTCGACGTCCCGGCGGTCCCCGCCGGGCAGCCGGACAACGCCACGGGCGACGGGCAGACCGTCGAGCTCGACGTCCCCGCGGACGCGGAGCAGCTCTCGGTGATCGGCACGGGCACGGAGAAGAACCAGCAGGCCACCGGCACGCTGACCTTCGACGACGGCTCGTCGCAGCCCATCGACCTGAGCTTCGGCGACTGGTCGGGCGCGGCGCGCAACCCGGTGTTCGGCAACATCCCCGTCGCCGTGACGGACAACCGCCTGCGTGGCGGCAGCCCGCAGACCGGCACCCCCGCCGCGTTCTTCGCGACGGCGCCGATCACCCTCCCCGAGGGCAAGCGGCCCGTGAGCCTCACGCTCCCGGACCAGCCGGGCGAGCTCTCGCGCGACGGCCGCATCCACGTGGTCGCGGTCGCGCACGACGGCACGTTCGCCGAGCACCCCGCGCTCGAGGTCACGGCCGCGGAGGGCGTGACGCTCGCCGTCGGGCAGACCACGGACGTGGCGCTCGCGCAGGTGGCGGGCGGACGCGAGGGCGCCGACCTCCGGGCGGCGGTCACGTGGGGCGACGGCTCCGACGTCGCGGTCGGCACGGTGACCGACGGGTCGGTCTCCGGCTCGCACGCCTACACGGCGGCCGGGACGTACACGGCGTACGTCGTGGTCGACGACGGCTGGACCAGCCAGGTGGTCGAGGTCCCCGTGACCGTGACCGAGGCGGAGCCGGCGCTCGCCGTCGACGTCACGGTGAGCACCCGCTGCCTCGCCGGCAAGGCGTACGTCGCGGTCCGCGCCGAGAACGGCGAGGACGTGCCGCTCGCGATCCGGCTCGTCACGCCGTTCGGCACCAAGGAGGTCGCGGCCGTCGCGCCGGGCGCCAACGCCTACCAGTCGTTCGCGACGCGGGCCACGGCGGTCGAGGCCGGCACCGTCACCGTCGAGGCGGCGCGCGGCACCGGCGACGAGGAGGTGACGGCGTCGATCCAGGCCGACTACGCCGCCGTGACCTGCGGCTGAACCCCTGAGCCCGCCCCGCCCCGCGTCCGACCGGGGTGAGGCAGGCATGCACCACCGGCGGTGCCCCGGGATGATCGTCCCGGGGCACCGCGCCGTACGGGCACCGCGCCCGGCGGCGCCCCGCACCCAGCACGAGAAGGACCGAGAGATGACCGAGCACCCGACCGAGCAGCCCACGCCAGCGACCGACCTGCGGCGCTGGCGTCGCGAGCAGCTCGCCGACCTGCTGCGCTTCGGCGAGGCGTCGCTGCGCGCGGACGGCGCCGCGCAGTGGCTCGACGACGACGGGCGCCCCGACCTGTCGCAGCCGGTGCACACGTGGATCACGTCGCGCATGGCGCACGTGTACGCGTTCGCGTCGCTCCTCGGCGTGCCGGGCGCGGGGGAGCGGGCCGACGCCGCGCTCCACGGGCTGCGGGCGGTGCTCGTCGACGCCGAGAACGGTGGCTGGGTCTCGTCGCGCGGCCCCGCGCGGCGCCCGGGCGACGGCCACGACCCGGCGGCGGGCGAGGCCGTCCCGGTGGACGGGACGAAGAGCGCCTACGCGCACGCGTTCGTGGTGCTCGCCGCGGCGTCGGGCACGATCGCGGGCCGCGAGGGCGCGCGCGAGCTGCTCGACGCGGCGCTCGCCGTGCTCGACGAGCGGTTCTGGGAGCCCGGGCCGCGGATGCACGCCGACGAGTGGTCGCGCGACTGGACCGTGCTCGACGAGTACCGCGGCGTCAACGCGAACATGCACTCCGTCGAGGCGCTCCTCGCCGCGCACGACGCGACGGGCGACCCCGAGTGGCTCGCGCGCGCGGCGTCGGTCGCGGACCGCGTGGTGGGGTGGGCGCGCGAGAACGACTGGCGCATCCCCGAGCACTTCGACGCCGGCTGGAACCCCCTGCCGGACTACAACGCGGACCGCCCCCGCGACCCCTTTAAGCCCTACGGGTCGACGCCGGGCCACGGCCTGGAGTGGGCGCGCCTGCTGCTCCAGGTCGACGTCGCGGCCGGGACGCCCGGCGCGCGCACCGACGCCGCGGTCGCCCTCTTCGACCGGGCCGTCGCGGACGGCTGGGACGGCGAGCACGGCGGCGGCTTCGTGTACACGGTCGACTGGTCGGGCGCGCCGGTCGAGCCCCGGCGCTACCACTGGGTCGCCGCGGAGGCCGTCGCGGCCGCCGACGTGCTGGGCCGCGTCACGGGCGACCCCCGGTTCGCCGAGGCCGCCGCGGGTTGGTGGGAGTGGATCGACGAGCACCTCGTCGACCACGAGCGAGGGTCGTGGCACCACGAGCTCGACACCGCCAACCGGCCCGACGGCGTCACGTGGGTCGGCAAGCCCGACGTCTACCACGCGGCCCAGGCCGTGATCCTGCCCGACCTGCCGCTCACCGGCTCCCTCGCCGCCTCGGCCAAGGCCGCGGGCAGCATCCTGGGCTGACGCCCGGGCCTCGGACCGCCGAGGCCGGGGTCGCGCGCCACGTCACCGTCGCCGTGGCGCGCGACCTCGGGCTCGGCGACGACACCCCCATCAAGAGTTGTCTCTTGATGGGGGTTCCGTGTTCGTCGGGAGCGTCCCGTGGCACGCCCGCACGCCCTTCGCCGCGCGTGACGTCGCCCCCGAGGGCGATCTGCGCCTGTCCCGGGTGTGGACGGCAGACGATCTGCTGGCGGCGTGGCCGTGACGAAGCGCGTCGGGCCTGTGGCCCACGACGACGAGAGCCCCGCACCGGACCGGTGCGGGGCTCTCGCAGGCTGAGCGGGTGACGGGAATCGAACCCGCGCTATCAGCTTGGGAAGCTGAAGTTCTACCATTGAACTACACCCGCGCGGCGCCGGTGGCGTCCGCCCCGGGCCCTCTGGGAGGATCCTCGGCGAACCAGCGCGCGACCCGATCATAGCGGACGACGCCGGTGATGCCAGAACCGCCCGCACCACGACCAGTCCCGCGCCGACGAGCGGCGCGCCGCCCGAGGAGCCGCCTTGTCCGAGAACCCGTACCAGCAGCAGCCCGACCCGTCGCAGGGGACCCCCGGCCCGGGTGACCCGGTCTACGGCGGCTCCGCCACGCCGTCGGGCCCGACGCCGGGCTACGGCCAGCAGCCCGGGGCCGGTGACGCGTACGGCCAGCAGGCGTACGGGACGCCGGGTGCTCCGGGCTACGGACAGCCGACGCCCGACCAGGGCTACGGCTCCGCCCCGCAGCCGGGCTACGCCCAGCAGGGATACGGCCAGCAGCCGGGCTACGCGCAGCCCGGCGCCTACGGTCAGCCCGGCTACGACCCGGCGTACGACCCCCAGGCGAAGTCGCGTCTCGCGGCGGGCCTGCTGGGCATCCTCGTCGGCAGCCTCGGCATCCACCGCTTCTACCTCGGGTACACCGGCATCGGCCTGACGATGCTGCTCGTGTCGGTGCTGTCCTTCGGGTTCGCGGCGCCGGTCATCGCGATCTGGGGCCTGGTCGAGGGCATCCTCTACCTGACCTCGAAGACGGGCTACTACTCCGTGGACTCGACGGGCCGCCCGCTGCGCGCCTGACCTCCCGTCCGCGGGCGGGGGCCGCGCCGCCTCGACGACGAGCCGGCGCGGCCCCGCGCCCGACGGCGCTCGGCCCGCGCTGACCCAGGGCGCCGGTCGGGGGCGCCGATCCAGGGCGCCGATCCACGGTGCGGAGCCCGGTCCGGGCACGCTCCGGCGTCGGCTAGCGTGGGCCCGTGCTGCTCTCCGACCGCGACATCCGGGCCGAGCTCGACGCCGGCCGCGTCCAGCTCGAGCCGTACGACCCGGCGATGCTCCAGCCGTCGAGCATCGACGTGCGCCTCGACCGGTTCTTCCGGCTGTTCGACAACCACAAGTACCCCTTCATCGACCCGTCGCAGGACCAGCCCGACCTCACGCGGCTCGTCGAGGTCGACCCGGCCGAGCCGTTCGTGCTCCACCCCGGGGAGTTCGTGCTCGGGTCCACGTTCGAGACGGTCACGCTGCCCGACGACGTGGCGGCGCGCCTGGAGGGCAAGTCGAGCCTGGGCCGCCTGGGCCTCCTCACGCACTCCACGGCGGGGTTCATCGACCCGGGCTTCTCCGGGCACGTGACGCTCGAGCTGAGCAACGTGGCGACGCTGCCGATCACCCTGTGGCCGGGCATGAAGATCGGCCAGCTGTGCTTCTTCCGGCTGTCCTCGCCCGCCGACAACCCGTACGGCTCCAGCGTCTACGGCTCCCGCTACCAGGGCCAGCGCGGCCCGACGGCCTCCCGCTCGTGGCAGAACTTCCACCGCACCGACGTCTGAGCGCGGCCCGCCGCGTCGGACGCCGCTCGACCCCGCAGGACCCGAGGACCGGAGGACCGCACCGCATGAGCCCGCTCCCGCCGCTGCCGCACCCCGCCGGGCCCGGCGCCGCGCAGTCCTACCAGGCGCGGCACGTGCTGGGGCTGCCCGCCGACGTCCACGTGGACGAGGTCGAGACGCTCGCGCTCTCGCGGTTCGCGGGCGCGCGCTGGGACGTCGCGCCGGAGGGCACCGAGCCCCTCGTGCCGCCCGCGCGCACCGCGCGGCCGGGCGAGCCGGGGGTCCTGCGCACGTCGCGCCACACGACGCTCACCGGCCCGTACGCGGGCCCCGGTTCGGGCGTGCCGGGCACCGCGCTCGTGTTCGACGTCGTCTGCCCCCGCGAGCGCGGGGACGTCCCTTACCCGGGCGGCGGGGACCGGGACGGCGTCGGGCGCGCGTTCCCCGGCGGCCTGCCGGTCCGGGAGGAGGAGCGCGTGGTCGCGTTCCTCGTCGCGGCGGCGCGCCGCCTCGGCGGGTCGGTCCGGACCGACGTCGGCAACCCGGCGGGGGCGGGCGTCGTCCTCACGCCGGACCCGGGCGTCGCGGTCGACATGACGCTGTACTCGGACGTGTGGCTCGACCCGCACGCCGCGCTCGCGCTCGTCGGCCGGCTCCACCCCCGCACGCGGCTCGCGACGGAGGGCAAGCCGTACGAGGGGCCGCCGAAGGGCATCGCGGAGCTGCCGCTCTACCCGGGCGAGAAGATGGACCCCGAGCTGCGGCGCGCGCTGCACGCCGCGGCGGACGACGTCGACATCAAGGCGCTGACCGCCGGTGCGGTGCTCGACGGATACGGCCTCCTCGTCGACCTGGGCATGGACGGGCTCGTCGCGGTCGAGGTCGGCGGCGAGGAGGCGCTGCCCCTCCTGCTGCGCGGGCTGCCGTGGACGGTGGGCGGCGCGGTGAGCTACCGCGTGCGCTGGGAGCCGCAGGACCTCGCGGAGTCCCAGCGGGAGCAGCCGTCGCTCGACCACCAGATCGCGCGCAAGCGCGCCGCGGAGGTGGTCACGCAGGTCACGCGGACGCTGCACCAGGCGGTCGGCGGGGAGATCGCGGACGAGGCGGAGTTCCTCGTGGACCCCGAGGATCTGTGACGGCCGACTGAGGAATCGGTCACGGACGGGGCTACGGGCGCCCCGCACGGCTGAGGAGTCGGTAAAATGGTTCTCGGCCCGGCCTCGTCGGCGCCGTGAACTGTCGTGCCCTGCGGCTTCCCCCCGCCCGGGCGCGGCGATGACAAGTCCAGCAAGAACTTCGCCCACCCGCCCCCGACCCGGACGGAGCGGCCCGTGCTCTACGTGCTCCTTGCCCATCTCGTGATGGCACTGGGCGCGCCTGCACTCGTCTCGTTCCTCGGCCGCCGGGCGTTCCTCGTCATGGCGCTCGCGCCGGCGTCCGCGGCGGCCTACGCGCTCGCCTGGACCGACCGCGTGATGTCGGGGGAGCACCCGACGCAGGTCATCGAGTGGGTGCCCGGGCTGGGGCTCGAGCTCGCCTTCCGCATGGACACGCTGTCGTGGCTCATGCTGCTGCTCGTCGGCGGCGTGGGCGCCCTCGTCCTCGTCTACTGCTCGGCCTACTTCTCGCCCACCGCGCAGGGCCTGCGGCGGTTCGGCGGCGTCCTCACCGCGTTCGCGGGGGCGATGGTCGGGCTCGTCACCGCGGACGACATGCTGCTCCTGTTCGTGTTCTGGGAGCTCACGACCGTCTTCTCGTACCTGCTGATCGGCCACTACGCCGACCGCAAGGCGAGCCGTCGTGCCGCCATGCAGGCGATCATCCTCACCACCGCGGGCGGTCTCGCCATGCTCGTGGGGGTCGTGATCCTCGGCGTCCAGGGCGGGACGTTCCGCATGTCCGAGATCATCGCGGACCCCCCGACGGGCGGCGCCGTGACCGCCGCGATCGTCTGCCTCCTCGTGGGCGCGGCGAGCAAGTCCGCGCTCATCCCGCTGCACTTCTGGCTGCCCGCCGCGATGGCGGCGCCCACGCCGGTGAGCGCGTACCTGCACGCGGCCGCGATGGTCAAGGCCGGTGTCTACCTCGTCGCGCGCTTCGCCCCCGCCTACTCGGACACGACGGTCTGGCGCACGCTCGTCGTCGTGCTCGGCGCGGGCACCCTGCTCGTGGGCGGCTACCGCGCGCTGCGGCAGTACGACCTCAAGCTCGTCCTCGCGTTCGGCACCGTGAGCCAGCTCGGCCTCATCATCCTGCTCGTGGGCCTCGGGACGCGCGGCGCCGCGCTCGCCGGGCTCGCCATGATCGGCGCGCACGCGATGTTCAAGGCCTCGCTGTTCCTCGTCGTCGGCGTGGTCGACGCCGCGGCCGGCACGCGCGACCTGCGCCGCCTCACGGGCGTGGGCAAGGCCCTGCCGTGGACCGCGGTCGCGGGCGGGCTCGCCACCGCGTCGATGATCGGGCTGCCGCCGTTCGCCGGGTACGTCGCGAAGGAGGCGGCGCTCGAGTCGCTCCTGCACGGCGAGGGGCCTGTGTGGGTCGACACGGTCGTGCTGTGGTCGGTCGTCGTCGGCTCGATGTTCACGGTCGCGTACGGCCTGCGCTTCTGGTGGGGCGCGTTCGCGTCCAAGCCGCACCTCGGCCGGTCGCCCGCGCGCGCCAACGCGCACGAGAAGGCGTGGGGCGCCGGCGCCGCGCGCCGCCCGGTCGTCGAGGCCGAGGAGCCGCCGATCGACCCGGCGCGCATCCACCGCCAGCCGTTCCTGCTCGTGGGCCCGGCCGTCGTGCTCGCGGTCCTCGGCCTCGCGACGGCGCTCGTGCCGCACTTCGGTGAGGACCTCCTCGCCCCCTACGCCGACACGTACCCCGTCGGCGAGCCCGGGCACCTCGTCCTGTGGGCCGGCTTCACGCCCGCGCTCGCCCTGACCGTCCTCGTGCTCGCGGTCGGCGTCGTGCTGTTCTGGCAGCGGTCGCGCGTCGAGCGGTTCCAGGCGTCGCTGTGGACGGGGCCCGAGGCCGACGTCACGTACCGCAAGGTCATGCGCAAGCTCGACGACCTGGCCGCCGACGTCACGGCCGTCACGCAGCGTGGTTCGCTCCCGTTCTACCTCGGCGCGATCCTCGTGGTCCTCGTGCTCGGCCCGGGCGTCGTCATGGTCGCGCAGACCGCGTGGCCCGAGCAGCTCCGGGCATGGGACCGTCCCGCGCAGCTCGTCGCCGTCGCCGCGATCTGTATCGCCTCGGTGCTCGCCGCGCGCTCGCGCCGCCGGCTCAAGGCCGTGATCCTCGTCGGGATCGCGGGCTACGGCAACGCCGTCCTCTTCCTCCTGCACGGCGCGCCCGACCTCGCGCTCACGCAGGTCCTCGTCGAGACGATCACGCTCGTCGTCATGGTGCTCGTGCTGCGGCGCCTGCCCGCGTACTTCTCGAACCGGCCGCTCGCGGCGAGCCGGTGGGTCCGCCTGGGGATCGGCCTCGCGGTGGCCGTCGTCATGATGGGCTTCGCGCTCGTCGCGCCGCTCGCGCGCGTCGCGACGCCCATCTCGGTGGACTTCCCGGCCGAGGCCTACGAGTTCGGGCACGGCAAGAACATCGTCAACGTGACCCTCGTGGACATCCGCGCGTGGGACACGATGGGCGAGATCTCCGTCCTCCTGGCCGCCGCGACGGGCGTCGCGTCGCTCGTGTTCCTGCGCTCGCGCAGCGGCGAGATCCTGCGCGCGTCGGGGGCCCGGCCCGCGACCACGGCCACCGGCTCCGGCGTCTGGAGCGACACCGACGACCCGGGTGCCGCGCTGCGCCGCCGCGGGGTCACGGAGAAGGACCAGCCGCGCATGCTCGTGTGGCTGAGCGCCGGGCGCACCCTCGCGCCGCAACGCCGCTCGGTGATCTTCGAGGTCGTCACGCGCGTGCTGTTCCACGCCATGATCGTCTTCGCGCTCTTCCTGCTGTTCTCCGGCCACAACGCGCCGGGCGGCGGGTTCGCGGCGGGGCTCGTCGTCGGCATCGCGCTCATCGTGCGCTACCTCGCGGGCGGGCGGTACGAGCTCGGCGAGGCCGCGCCCGTCCACCCCGGTCTGCTCCTCGGGACGGGCCTGTTCCTGTCCGCGGGCGTGGGGCTCGTCGCGTTCCTGCTCACCGGCAACGTGCTCGGCAGCGAGGCCTACGACCTCGCGCTCCCGCTCGTCGGGGAGATCCACCTCGTGACGTCGCTGTTCTTCGACGTCGGCGTGTTCCTCGTCGTCGTGGGTCTCGTCCTCGACATCCTGCGCACGCTCGGCGCCGAGATCGACCGGCACGCGGAACGCGCCGCCGCGGGCCGCGAGCCCGGCGAGGACACGGGGCCGTTCGAGGCCATGGAGCCCGACTCGATCGGAGGTGGCCGCCGGTGAACGTCATCGACATGACGCCCAGCGTCGTCCTCGTCCTCGCGATCGGCGTGCTGTTCGCCGCGGGCGTCTACCTGCTCCTCGAGCGGAGCCTCACGCGCGTCCTGCTCGGGTTCATCCTCATGGGGAACGGCGCCAACCTGCTCTTCCTCGTCGCCGGCGGGCGCGCCGGGGGCGCGCCGCTCATCGGCACGACGCCCGAGGAGGACATGAGCGACCCGCTCGTCCAGGCGATGGTCCTCACGGCCATCGTCATCACGCTCGGCATCACGGCGTTCGTGCTCGCGATGGCCTACCGCTCGTGGCAGCTCCACGGCCACGACGAGGTGCAGGACGACCTCGAGGACCGCCGCGTCGCGCGGCACGCCGCGCGCAACGCGCCCGCGTTCGAGGACGCGGACACGGAGGAGAGCGGCGCCACCCTGGACGACGAGGCCGCCCAGGTCCGCGACGAGACCGACGGCGACGGCGACGGCGTCACGGACGGCGAGGAACCGCCGTCGGGCCCGGCCGGGCAGGACGCCGGGGACGCCACGGACGGCCGCACCGGCGGCTCCGACGCCCGGGACGACGACGCACGACCTGACGACCGACGGACCGACGGGAAGGAGCCGCGATGAGCCTCACCGCTGCGGCCCTCGTCCCGCTCCCCGTCGTCCTGCCGCTCGTCGCGGCCGGTCTCGCGCTCGCGCTCTGGCGCCACCCGCGCGCCCAGCGCATCATCACCGTGGCCGCGCTCGCGCTCGTCCTCGCGGCGTCCGTCGGCCTCCTGGTCGCGGCCGACTCGGGGCCGATCGTCGTCGACGTCGGCGGCTGGGCGGCGCCGGTCGGGATCGACCTCGTCGCGGACCGGCTCTCGTCGCTCATGCTCGTGGTGTCGAGCTTCGTCATGCTGTGCGTCCTGCTGTACTCGCTCGCGCAGGGCGTGGCGGACGGCGACGAGGAGGCGCCGGTCGCCATCTACCACCCGACGTTCATGGTGCTCGCGGCGGGCGTGTTCAACGCGTTCCTCTCGGGCGACCTGTTCAACCTCTACGTCGGGTTCGAGATCTTCCTCGCCGCGAGCTACGTGCTCCTCACGCTCGGCGGCACGGGCGAGCGCATCCGCGCCGGGTCGATCTACGTGGTCGTGGCGCTGCTCTCCTCGATCGTCTTCCTCGTCGCGATCGCGCTCACCTACGCCGCGACCGGCACGGTCAACCTCGCCCAGCTCTCGGAGCGGTACGCGGAGATCGACCCGGGCACGGCGCTCGCGATCCAGCTCCTGCTGCTGCTCGCGTTCGGCATCAAGGCGGCGATCTTCCCCCTGTCCGCGTGGCTGCCCGACTCCTACCCGACGGCGCCCGCCCCCGTCACCGCGGTCTTCGCGGGCCTGCTCACCAAGGTGGGCGTCTACGCGATCATCCGCACGCAGACGCTGCTCTTCCCCGAGGACAGCGTCGTCGACGACGTCCTCATGTGGCTCGCGCTGCTGACCATGGTCGTCGGCATCCTCGGCGCCGTCGCGCAGAACGACATCAAGCGACTGCTGTCGTTCACGCTCGTGAGCCACATCGGCTACATGATCTTCGGCATCGCGCTCGCGTCCGAGCCGGGCATGGCGGCCGCGATCTTCTACGTGGTGCACCACATCACGGTGCAGACGACGCTGTTCCTCGTCGTCGGCCTCGTGGAACGCCGCGGCGGGTCGACGTCGCTCGACCGCCTCGGCGGGCTCGCCAAGCTCGCGCCCGGGCTGGCCATCCTGTTCTTCATCCCGGCGATGAACCTCGCGGGCATCCCGCCGCTGTCGGGCTTCCTCGGCAAGGTCGGCCTCCTCGAGGAGGGCGTCGCGCAGGGCACGCCGCTCACGTGGGCGCTCGTCGTGGGGTCGGTCGTGACGTCGCTGCTCACGCTGTACGCGATCGTCAAGGCGTGGAACAAGGCCTTCTGGCAGACGGCGCCCGTCGAGATCCCCGCGGACGCGCGCCTGCCGCGCGGCATGGTCGGCCCGGCGACGGCGCTCGTCGCGTTCGGCCTCGCGCTCACCGTGGTCGCGGGCCCGCTCTACTCGTACACCGAGCGCGCCGCCGCGACGCTGCTCGACGGCCACACGTACGTCGACGCCGTGTTCCCCGGCGACTCCGACCGCGGCCAGGGCGAGTCGAACGAGGTCGCGACGGGTGAGAGCGACGGCACGGAACCCGCCGGCACTGAACCCGCCGGCACCGAACCGGCCGGCACGGGCGGAGGTGCGGACGGATGAGCCTGCACCGCCGCCGCCGCGCGCTCGCCTCCGGCTGGTTCGCCCGCGTCACCACGCAGTGGCGCACCGTCCTGTGGCTGACGATCGTCTGGGTCATGCTCTGGGGCGACCTGTCCGTGGGCAACGTGCTCGCGGGCGTCCTCATCGGGTTCGCCGTCATCACGTTCTTCCCGCTGCCGTCGATCGCGGCGCGCGGGAAGTTCCGGCCGTGGCCGTTCCTCGTGCTCGTCGGGCGTTTCGTCTCCGACCTCGTCGTCGCGTCGTTCCAGGTGAGCCTCCTCGCGCTGAACCCGCGGCACACGCCGCGCGGCGCGGTGGTGGGCGTGCGGCTGCGGAACCCGTCCGACATCTACCTGACCATCACGGCCGAGCTGTCGTCGCTCGTGCCCGGCTCGATCGTCGTCGAGGCGCACCGCCTCACCGGGATGCTCTACCTGCACGTGCTCGACGTCGAGACCGCGGGCGGCGTGGAGAAGGTCCGCGAGGACACGCTCGCGCTCGAGGCGCGCGTGCTGCACGCGTTCGCGTCGAACGACGAGCTGCGGGCCGCCGGCCTGTACGACGTCCCGTCCGCGCGAGAGGTGGCCGAGGCATGAGCGACACCGTCTACCTCGTGATCGTCGTGGTGAGCGCCGTGCTGCTCGCCGCGGGGGCCACCTTCGCCGTCGCGCGCGCCGAGCGCGGGCCGTCGATGCTCGACCGGACGATCGCGCTCGACGTCTTCACGACGACGCTCGTCGGGGCGATCGCGCTCGAGGCCGCGTTCTCCCGGCGCACGGACACCATCCCGATCCTCGTCGTGCTCTCGCTCGTCGGGTTCGTGGGCTCGGTGACGATCGCGCGGTTCGCGTCGGTCGAGCCCGAGGACGAGGGCCGCATCCGCACGGCCGAGGAGATCGCCGCCGAGGACGCCGCCCGCCGCGAGGCGGAGGAGTCCGACCGGGACTCGGCGGTCGACGCCGAGCACCACGGCGGCGCGCCCGACGGGGAGGTGCGCTGATGGACCCGACCACCGGCCTGTGGGACACGGTCGCCGACGTCGTGTCCGCGGTCTTCCTCCTGTGCGGCGCGTTCCTCGCGTTCGCCGCGGGCGTGGGCGTCGTGCGGTTCCCCGACCTGCTGGCGCGCATGCACGCGGCGACCAAGCCCCAGGTGCTCGGGCTGATCCTCGTGCTCGCCGGCCTGAGCCTGCGGCTGCGCTCGTGGGGCGCCGTCGCGACGCTGTTCCTCGTCGTCGTGTTCCAGCTCCTCACGTCGCCCGTCGCGGCGCACATGGTCGGCCGCGCGGGCTACCGCACGGGCAAGGTCCGCACGGACCTGCTCGTCGTCGACGAGCTCACGCGCGACCAGGAGGCGGCGGAGCGCGAGGACACGGGCGAGCACGACGACGCGGACCGGCACGGCGAGCCGGGTGCCACCGGCGGCGTCGAGCTCGCCGACACGGGCGACCCCGGGCCCGACGACGCGGGTCGCCCCGCCGACGCGGAGGGCCCGGCGCGCTGACGCCGCCGCGCGCACGCACGGTGCCGGACCTGGCGTCCGGGCCGTGCGCGCCCGGCCCGTGCGTGCTCGACGCGTGAGCGTCCGGCCTCCGCGCGCGGGTCGTGCACGCGGCTGGTAGACCGGCAGCATGCCCGACGCCCCCACGCCCGCCCCGCCGCAGCCGGAGTCGCGCAACCCGCGCGTCGCGCGACCGGAGGGTGGCGGCGACAGCACCGTCACGGTGATCGTCGCATTCCTCGCGAACGCGCTCATCGCGGGCGCGAAGACGGTCGCCGCGACGGTGACCGGCTCGGCGTCGATGCTCGCGGAGGCCGTCCACTCGTGGGCGGACACGGGCAACGAGATCTTCCTCCTCGTCGCCGACCGGCGCTCGCGCCGCCCGGCGGACACCGAGCACCCCCTCGGGTTCGGCCGCGAGGCGTACGTGTGGTCGATGTTCGCGGCGATCGGGCTGTTCGCGGTCGGCGCGGGGGTGTCGATCACGCACGGCATCCAGGAGCTGGTGCACCCGCAGCCGGCGGACGACTTCGTGGTCGCCTACGCGGTCCTCGCCCTGGCGTTCGTGCTCGAGGGCGTGTCGTTCCTGCGCGCCCGGCGGCAGGCGCGCGCCGAGGCGCAGGCCGCGGACCGCGACACCCTGCACCACGTGCTCGTCACGTCGGACCCGACGCTGCGCGCGGTGTTCGCGGAGGACGCCGCCGCGCTGATCGGCCTCGTGGTCGCGTTCGGGGGCGTCCTGGCCCACCAGCTCACCGGGTCGCCCGTGCCCGACGCCGTCGGGTCGATCGTCGTCGGCCTCGTCCTCGCGGTGGTGTCCGTCGTGCTCATCGACCGCAACCGGCGGTTCCTCGTGGGGGAGGCGGCGATGCCGGCGACGCGCGCCGCGGTGCTCGCGGGCATCCGCGACCTGCCGGAGGTCGAGCGCGTCACGTACCTGCGGCTCGAGTACGTCGGGCCTCGCGCGCTGTACCTCGTGGCGAGCGTGGACCTGCGCGGCGACGAGTCCGAGACGTCCGTCGCCCGTCGGCTCGACGAGCTCGAGCGCCGGGTGACGTCCGTGCCGCTCATCGCGGGCGCGGTGTTCACGGTCTCCGCCCCGGAGGAGCCGTCGATCGTCTGACCTGGCGGCCGACTCCCGCCGTCGAACGGGCGCAGAACGGACGAAGCGGTACACATCCGCGGTCCTCATGGGTAGGGTCGAGCGATGGTCTCGCAGCGCACGCCCCGGCACCGCTCGGCGGCGGCGCCCGCGCCGTCTCCCGAGTCGTCTCCTGTGCCCGCGTCCTCCGCCGCGCCCGCACGACGGCGCGGCGGCCCGTTCGCCCGGCACCTGCGGTCCGGTCCGCGCGTCGCGGTGACGACGGGCGTCGCCGCCGCCCTGCTGCTCGGCCCTCCGCTGGGCCTCACGGCCGCGACGGTGACGGGCGAGATCCGGCCCGAGCACGTGGGCCCGCTCGGCCCCGTCGTCGCGGCGCTCCCGTGGCAGGGGAGCGCGCCGCAGGAGTGGCTCGCGGGGCGCGACCCGCGCGACGACCGCGCGTCGCGCACCCTGGCCGACGCGCGCGGCGACCTCCCCGCGGACGGCCCGACGGCGCCCGGTGCGCCCGGGGCCGACGACGCGCCGCCCGCGGCGACCGCGCCCGCGCCCGCGGCGACCGAGGAGCCTCCCGCCGACCCGGTGCCGACGCCCACGCCGGAGGACGTGCCGCCCGCCGAGGGCGCGGCGGACCCGGCCGGCCCGGACGGCGCGACCGCGTCGGGCCCGACGCCCGGCACCGGAACGGCCGACGGCGCCGCGCCGGCTGCCGGGACCGCCTCGGCCGCCGGGGCGGCGGCGCCCGGCGGAGCCGGTCCGGCGGCAATCACGGCGGAGGGTGCTGCGGTCGTCGAGCTGACGAACGCGGAGCGGGCCGCCGCCGGGTGCGAGCCGCTCGCCGTCGACGAGCGGCTCACCGCCGCGGCGCAGCTCCACAGCGAGGACATGGACGCGCAGGGGTACATGGACCACACGAGCCTCGACGGCCGCTCGCCGTGGGACCGGGCGCACGCGCAGGGCTACCCGAACCCGGGCGCCGAGAACGTGGCGAAGGGCTACCGGACCGCCCAGGACGTGGTGCGCGGGTGGATGGACTCGCCGGGCCACCGCGCGAACATCCTCGACTGCGGCCTGCGGGAGATCGGCGTCGGGCACGCGAACGGGGCCTGGACGCAGGTCTTCGGCTGGGGCTGATCCCCGCCCCTCTCTTCGGCGGCGCACCGCCCGTCCCGCGTCTCGCGGGAAAGGCCCACGCGCGGTGAATATCGCAGGTCCGCTATCTTATCGCCGGAAAGTGGAACGCTACTGCTCGACGAGGAGTTCAGAATGGCCCCCACCGGACCCGCCGCACCGACCCCGTCCACCGCCGCCCCCGTCGCGGAGGAGCCGCGGCGCGCCGCTGCCCGGCGGCTCCGCGAGGGGCTCTGCGAGCGCCTCGCCGCCTGGTCCGTGCCGGCCCTGCGGGTCGCCCTCGGCCTCGTCTTCCTCGTCTTCGGGGTGCTCAAGTTCTTCCCGGGCGCGAGCCCGGCGGAGCAGATCGTGCGCCGCACGGTCGAGGCGCTGACCTTCGGCCTCGTCGACGGCACCGCCGCCGTGGTCCTCACGGCGGTCGTCGAGACGGCGGTCGGGCTCGCGCTCCTCACCGGTCGCGCGCTGCGGGCCGGGCTCGGCGTGCTCGCCGTCACGCTGGCCGGCGTCCTCTCCCCGGTCGCGCTCTTCCCAGGCGACCTGTTCGGCGACGGCATGACCCTCATGGGTCAGTACGTGCTCAAGGACGTCGTGCTCGTCGCCGCCGCCGGGGTGGTGGCGGCGGCGACGCTCGGGGCCCGGTTCACGCTCGCGGCGGCGGAGCCGGCGCGCGCTCCGGCGGCGTGATGCCGGGGCGGGCCGTCCGCGGCGGGCTCAGCGCGCCGGTGCCGTGACGGTCGCCCGGGCCTCGCGGTCGAGGAGGCTGCGCTTGACGTCCAGTCCGTAGCGGAAGCCGCCGAGGCTGCCGTCCGTGCGCAGCACGCGGTGGCAGGGCACGAACAGGGCCGCCGCGTTCATCGCGCAGGCGCCCGCGGCGGCGCGCACGGCGGCGGGCCGCCCCGACAGCTCGGCGTACCGGGTGTAGGTCACCGGGTCGCCGGGCTCGACCGTGCGCAGCACGTCCCACGCGTGCGCGCGGTAGGGGCCCGAGGCCTGCCGCACCGGCACGGCGTCGATCGCGCGCACGTCGCCCGCGTAGTAGGCCCGGACGGCGGCGACGGTGGTCGCGACGGCGGGGTCGTCGTCGGGCACGGGGGAGACCGTCGCCGGGCGCAGGCCGGGGTGCACGAGCGCGACGAGGTCCGCGGGCTCGTCCGTCCAGCCGGACGCGAGGACCGCGCCGCCGGCGTCGACGACGACCGTGAACGGGCCGTCGGGCGTGGTGAGCGTCGTGGTGACGGCCGGGCTCGTGCCTGCCGTCGTGGTGGTGGTCGGAGCGGGTGCGGTGGTCACGGGGTCTCCTTCGCAGGGGTCGGGGCAGGCGCGGAGGCGCGCCACAGGTGCATCGCGGCGTACGAGCGCCACGGCGCCCAGCGCTCGGCGCGGGCGGCGAGCGCGCGGCGGTCGTCGGGCAGGCCGAGCGCGGCGGCACCGGCGCGGAGCGCGAGGTCGCCGTCGAGCAGGACGTCGGGGTCGTGCAGCACGCGCATCGCCACGTACCCGGAGGTCCACGGCCCGACGCCGGGCATCGCCTCGAGCGCCGCGCGCTGGGCCGCGGGGTCGTCGGCCGGGGAGAGGGCGAGCGACCCGTCGGCGAGGGCGTGCGCGACGCCGAGCACCGCGGCCGTGCGCCGGGCGGGGCCGCGCAGGTGGTCCGCGCCCCCGGCGGCGAGCTGCGCGGGGGTCGGGAACAGGCGTGTCGGGCCGAACCGCGACGCGAAGGGCGTCCCGAGCGCGACGGTGAGCCGCGACAGGTGCGTCCGCGCGGCCGCGACCGAGATCTGCTGCCCGACGAGCGCGCGCACGAGGATCTCGGCAGGGTCCACCGCTCCCGGGACGCGGATGCCCGGCACCGCGCGCACCGAGGCGGCGAGCGCGAGGTCCGCCGCGAGGGCCGCGTCCACGGCCGCCGGGTCGGCGTCGAGGTCGAACAGCCGCCGGACGCGTGCGATCGCGGCCGGCAGGTCGGCCACGGACGTCAGCTCGAGCTCCACGTGGAAGCGCGGCGCGCGCCGTCGGCTCCCGGGCGGCGGCCCGTAGGTGGCCCGGAACGCGCCCGGCCCGTGCGGCAGCGCGAGCGTCCGCGCGTAGGAGAGCAGCGGGCCGTCGAGGTCGACGACCTCGACGCCGTCGACGGCGCGCGCCGCGAGGAACGCGAACACGCCGCGCGCGTCGAACGGCTCGCGCAGGGGGAGGGTGAGGTCGAGCGCGGCGGTGGCGCCGCCGTCGTCCGCGGTGGACCCGGCGGGAGCGGCGGCGGGCGGGCGGCGCGGATCACCGGTCGACGGCGCCCGGTCGGGCCGGGCCCGACGCCGCAGCTCGCCCGGCGTCGTGTCGAAGACCTCGGTGATCGTGTCGTTGAACTGGCGCACGCTCCCGAAACCGGCGGCGAACGCGACGTCGGCGAGCCGCAGGTCCGTCCCCGTGAGCAGCGCCCGCGCCGTCTGGGCGCGCAGCGCGCGGGCGAGCGCGACCGGGCCGGCGCCGAGCTCCGCGACGAGCACGCGGTGCACGTGCCGGGCCGAGTACCCGAGGCGGGCGGCGAGGCCGTCGACGCCCTCGCGGTCCACGACGCCGTCCGCGACGAGCCGCATGGCCCGGGCCGAGAGGTCGTGCCCGAGGTCCCAGCTCGGCGTGCCCGGCACCGCCTCCGGGAGGCAGCGCTTGCACGCGCGGTAGCCGGCCTCGTGGGCGGCGGCCGAGGTGAGGTAGAAGGTGACGTTCTCGGGCTTCGGGGTCCGCGCCGGGCACGACGGCCGGCAGTAGATGCCGGTGCTGCTCACGGCGGTGATGAACTGCCCGTCGAAGCGGCGGTCGCGCGACGCGATGGCGCGGTAGCGCTCGGCGAACACGGGGTCCGTGGTCGCCGGGGGCGTCGCGAGGGTCGTCGTCATGACTCGATCCTCACCCGACGGAGCACGCCCTGGCTAGCGGGATTCGGACACGACGGTGGGCGCCGTCAGACCCGCGCGTCGAGCCAGTCGAGGACCTCGCGCAGGTACGTCGACCGGGCGGGCTCGGGGGAGAGCGCGAGGTCGTGCGCGCCGCCCTCGACCGTGACGACCGTGACGTCGTCGCCCAGCCGCTCGGCGCGCGACGTGATGTGCCCGACGTCGAGCACGCTGTCCGTCGTGAGCAGGGCGTCGTGCCAGCCCGACGCCGGGCCGCTGCGCGCGGACGCGAGCACGAGCACCGGGCAGTCGACGTGCAGCCCGCGCGCGACGCGGGCGTGGCCCCGGCGCACCGCGCGCAGGAACCCGGCGCGCACCGGGAACCCCTCGATCGGCTTCCACGCGAGGTCGAAGTCCCACTCGCCGCCCGTGCTCGCGTGCAGCGCCTCCGCCCAGTGCGGGTCGAGCGCGCCCACGACGAGCCGCGGCGCGACCCGCCCGACGACGTCGACCACCCACGTCACCGGGCCGCGGAACACCCACGGCTTGTTGAGGTCGAACCACGGGCTGTTGAGCACGAGCGCCGCGAGCCGGCCGGGCCGCGCGTCGGCCCACAGGCTCGCGAGGAGACCGCCGGTCGAGTGCCCGAGCACCACGAGCCGGTCGTGCCCCTCGGCGCGCACCGCGCGCGCCGCCGCGTCGAGGTCCTGCGCGTAGACGGCGAGGTCGGTGACGAAGTTCGGGTCGTCGTCGGGCCGCGACGGCGCGCCCGAGCCGCGGCCGATCGAGCGCCCGTAGCCGCGCAGGTCGACGGCGTAGAACCGGTACCCGCGCGCCTCGACCGCCTCCGCGACGTGCGTCTGGAAGAAGTAGTCGATGAACCCGTGCACGTACAGCACCGCGGGCCGGTCGCCCGCGGGCGCCGCGGCGTCGCGCCGCACCAGGGTCGCCACCGCGCCGTCCGGGAGGTCGAGGTCGCGCGCGACCCAGTCCCCGCCCAGCACGTCGGGCCGCCAGGGCCCGTCCGTCCGCGTCGCCTCGTCCACCGCCGCCTCCTCGCTGCCGCCGGCCCGACCCGTCTGCCGTGCCAGGGTCCCACGTCCTGCGTGCTCGCGGCCGCCGACGGGCGGTAGCGTGACGCGGATGACGAGCGAGATCCTCGCCCGCGTCGACGACGGCGTCGGGCACCTCACCCTGGACCGGCCCCGCGCGCTCAACGCGCTCGGGTACACGATGCTCGGCGAGATCGCCGACGTGCTGGACGAGTGGCGCGTCGACCCGACCGTGCGGCTCGTGCTGCTCGACGGCGCGGGCGACCGCGGCCTGTGCGCGGGCGGTGACATCCGCGAGCTCCACGCGTCGGTCGTCGCCGGGCGGCAGGCCGACGCGCGCCGGTACTTCCGGCGCGAGTACGCGGTCGACGCGGCGCTCGCGGAGCTGCCCGTGCCCGTCGTGACGATCATGGACGGCATCACCATGGGCGGCGGCGTCGGCCTCGCGGCCCACGCGCCGGTCCGCGTCGTCACCGAGCGCTCGCGCGTCGCGATGCCCGAGACGCGGATCGGCTTCACGCCCGACGTCGGCGGGTCGTGGCTCCTCGCCCGCGCGCCCGGGCGGCTGGGGGAGATGCTCGCGCTCGGTGCGGTGACGACGGACGCCGCCGACGCGATCCACGCCGGGCTCGCCGACCACTACGTGCCGAGCGAGCGGCTGCCCGTGCTCGGCGCGGACCTCGCCGCGCTCGCGAGCGCGGGCGTCGACCCGCTCGACGTCGAGGCCGTGCGCGACGTCGTGCGGCGGCACGCCCTCCCGGCGCCGGTGTCCGGGCTCGTCGCGCGCCGCGCCGCGATCGACGCCGCGTACGCCGCGGACACGGTGCCGGAGATCGTGGCCCGCCTGCGCGCGGCCGCCGCGGACGGCGACGAGCGTGCGGGCGCCGAGGCGGACGAGCTCGACCGGCTGTCGCCCACGGCGGTCACCGTCGCGCTCGCGGCCGTCCGCAGCGCGCGCGACCTGCCCGACCTCCGGGCAGCGCTCGCCCAGGAGTACGGGCTCGTCTGCTGGTTCGTCGACACGCAGCCCGACCTCGTCGAGGGGATCCGCGCGCAGGTGGTCGACAAGGACCGCGACCCGTCGTGGCGCCCCGCGACGCTCGCGGAGGTCGACCCCGCTCTCGGCGCCGAGGCGCTCGCCTACGTGCCCGCGGAGGCGCTGTGGGACGACGCCCTCGGCCCGCGGCTCGCGCGCCGCGCGGTCGAGGCCGTCGTGCGCCGCTTCAGCGAGGGGGAGCCGACGCCCGACGAGCTCGCCGCGGCGCACGACGACCTCGTCGTCGAGCTCGTGGAGCGGCACGAGGACGGGACCGCCGTCGTGCACCTCGCCGACACGTGCGGCGAGCACTTCCTCGACGGCTACTGGCCCGCGGTGCGGCTCGACGCCGTCGGCGACGTCGTCGAGGTCACCGTCGAGTCCTGAGCGGCCCCCGGACGCGCGACGGCCCGCCCCGGTCTCCCGGGGCGGGCCGTCGTGTCGTGCGG
The DNA here is from genome assembly GCF_015327065.1 of Cellulosimicrobium sp. JZ28. Taxonomy (NCBI): domain Bacteria; kingdom Bacillati; phylum Actinomycetota; class Actinomycetes; order Micrococcales; family Promicromonosporaceae; genus Cellulosimicrobium; species Cellulosimicrobium sp. JZ28. The sequence continues at coordinate 63,797 of NZ_CP017660.1, forward strand.
GGTGCGGACCGCTCAGTCGGTCGGCGGGCGCAGGCGCGTCGCGTCGTCGATCTCGTCGTCGGGACCGGCCTGCGCGCCCGGGCCGTCCTGGCCCGCGGGGCCCGGCTGCGGCGGGAGCGGCTGGGTCGGTGCCGGCGGCTGGTGCGGCGGCAGCGGCTGGGTCGCGCCCGGGGGACGGGCGGCTGGGCGGGCAGCGGCGTCGTCGGGGACGACTGGGGGTGCGGCGCGCCGGGGGGCGCGAACGGCGCGGCGCCCGGGTAGCCACCCTGCTGCGGCGGCGCCGGCGGCTGGCCGCCGTACGGGCCACCCTGCTGGCCCGGACCGGACGGCGTCCCGTAGCCCTGCGGCTGGCCGGGCTGGCCCGGGTGCTGGCCCTGCTGGCCGGGGTACTGGCCGGGCTGGCCGGGGTACTGACCCTGCTGGCCGGGGTGCTGGCCGGGCTGACCGGGGTACTGACCCTGCTGGCCGGGGTGCGCGCCGGGCTGGCCGTACTGGCCCGGGTACTGGCCCTGCTGGCCCTGCCCGGGGTACTGGCCCTGCTGGCCGGGGTGCTGGCCGGGCTGACCGGGGTACTGACCCTGCTGGCCGGGCTGGCCCGGGTACTGACCCGGCGCGCCGTAGACGCCCTGCTGTCCGGGCTGGCCGGGGTACCCGCCCTGCGGGAAGCCCGTGCCCTGGCCGTCCTGCGTGCCGGGCTTCGAGCGGAGCACGAGCCACAGCACGAGGCCGATGATGCCGAGCAGCACGAGGCCGCCGACCAGGAACCAGATCCACGCCGACGAGCCGGACCCGTCGGAGCTGTCGGTGTCGGGCGCGGTCGCGCCGTCGTCGGTCCCCTCGTCCGTGCCCTCGTCGGAGCCCGAGCCCGAGCCCGCGGAGCCGCCGGGCACGGCCGAGCCGCGCGCCGTCATCTCGTTGACCTCGCCGACCACCGGGGTCCACGTCACGGTGTTGCCGTCGACCTCGCCGTTGGACTCGGCCACCTCGCCGGGGAACGTGATGGCGATCTTGATGTCGAGACCCTCCATCATCTGCCGCGACATCTCGTCGGTCGCCGCGTCACCCGTGTCTGGGTTGAACTCCTCGCCCGTCATGTCCATCGAGCCGCTCACGACGTACTCGTCGCCCTCGCGGGTGACGGAGATCGAGTCGGCGGCGCCGGTGTCGAGCTGCGCGATCGGCTGGTCGGCGTAGGTGATCTTGGTGCCGGTGTAGCCGTCCTGCGCGTACGGCTCCTGCGTCGCGCCCTCCGGCATCTCGGACTCCATCTCGGAGCCCATCTGGTCCCAGAGCTCCTGGGGGTCCGAGCCCATCGACTCGGCGACCTCGTCCGAGAACGCCATGACGACGCTGCCGTCGAACGTGTCGTCCTCGTTGAGGGTGATGGCCATGTCCATCCTCATGCACCCCGTGAGGAACAGTGCGAGGGTGGCGAGGAGGGCACCGAGGCCGAGTCGTCTGCGCAAGGGTGAGGAGTTCACCCGCCCAGCATGTCGCGGATCGTCGCCCGGGGCGAGGGTCGATGCCGTTTTGAGACGGAATGCGGCCGGACTTCATCCGCTCCGGGGACGCGGGCGAGCGAGGAGAGGCCGCACGGGGGTGCCGATCGAAGTTGAGCGGAATACACTCAACTTAGGAGTCGTTCCACTGGTCAGACCATCTTTTCGAGCAGCACACGGAGCACCTATGGAAACGAAGTTCACCACGATGTCGCAGCAGGCGATCGGCGAGGCGATCCAGACCGCGTCGGCCGCCGGCAACCCCCAGCTCGAGCCGACCCACCTCCTGGCCGCGCTGCTCACACAGGAGGGCGGCGTCGCCGTCGGGCTCCTGGACGCCGTCGGCGCCGACAAGCAGGCCGTCGGGCAGAAGGTGCGCGCGGCGCTCGTCGCGCTGCCCACCGCGAGCGGCTCGGCCGTCGCGCAGCCGACGCCGTCGCGCGCCACGTCCGCGGCGCTCGACGCCGCCGCGAAGGAGGCCCAGGCGCTCGGCGACGAGTACGTCTCGACGGAGCACCTGCTCCTCGGCATCGCCGCCGGGTCGTCGCAGGCCGCGACGATCCTCCAGCAGGCCGGCGCGACCGCCGAGGCCCTGCGCTCCGCGCTGCCCGCCGTCCGCGGGAGCGCGCGCGTGACGAGCCCCAACCCCGAGGGCACCTACAAGGCGCTCGAGCAGTACGGGACCGACCTCACGGCGCGCGCCGCCGAGGGCAAGCTCGACCCCGTCATCGGGCGCGACTCCGAGATCCGGCGCGTCGTGCAGGTGCTCAGCCGCCGCACCAAGAACAACCCGGTGCTCATCGGCGAGCCGGGCGTCGGCAAGACCGCCGTCGTCGAGGGCCTCGCCCAGCGCATCGTCGCGGGCGACGTCCCGACCTCGCTCCAGGGCAAGCGCCTCGTGTCGCTCGACCTCGCGAGCATGGTCGCGGGCGCGAAGTACCGCGGCGAGTTCGAGGAGCGCCTCAAGGCCGTCCTGGAGGAGATCAAGTCCTCCGACGGCGAGGTCGTCACGTTCATCGACGAGCTGCACACGGTCGTCGGGGCGGGCGCGGGCGGCGAGGGCGCCATGGACGCGGGCAACATGCTCAAGCCCATGCTCGCGCGCGGCGAGCTGCGCCTCGTCGGCGCGACCACGCTCGACGAGTACCGCGAGTACATCGAGAAGGACCCGGCGCTCGAGCGCCGGTTCCAGCAGGTGTTCGTCGGCGAGCCCTCGGTGGAGGACACGGTCGCGATCCTGCGCGGGCTCAAGGAGCGGTACGAGGCCCACCACAAGGTGACGATCGCCGACTCCGCGCTCGTCGCGGCGGCGTCGCTCTCCGACCGGTACATCACCGGGCGCCAGCTCCCGGACAAGGCGATCGACCTCGTCGACGAGGCGGCGTCGCGCCTGCGCATGGAGCTCGACTCCTCGCCGATCGAGATCGACGAGCTGCAGCGCGCCGTCACGCGCCTCGAGATGGAGGAGGTCGTGCTGTCCGAGTCGACCGACCCCGCGTCGCTCGAACGCCTCGAGAAGCTGCGCGCCGACCTCGCGGACCGTCGCGAGGAGCTCGCGGCCCTCACCGCGCGGTGGGAGGCCGAGAAGGCGGGCCACAACCGCGTCGGCGACCTGCGCGCGAAGCTCGACGAGCTGCGCGTCCAGGTCGAGCGCGCGATCCGCGAGGGCGACCTCGAGACCGCGGGCCGCCTGCAGTACGGCGAGATCCCGCAGGTGCAGCGCGAGCTCGACGAGGCCGAGGCGGCCGAGCAGGCCGACGACGCGTTCGCCGCGTCCGGCCCCGAGGCAGCGCCGATGATCGCGGACAAGGTCGGCGCCGACGAGATCGCGGAGGTCGTGTCCGCGTGGACGGGCATCCCCGCCGGCCGCATGCTCCAGGGCGAGAGCGAGAAGCTCCTGCACATGGAGGAGGTCATCGGGGAGCGCCTGATCGGCCAGCAGGCCGCCGTCCGCTCGGTGTCCGACGCCGTCCGCCGCTCGCGCGCGGGCGTCGCCGACCCGGACCGCCCCACGGGCTCGTTCCTCTTCCTCGGCCCCACGGGCGTCGGCAAGACGGAGCTCGCGAAGTCGCTCGCCGACTTCCTCTTCGACGACGAGCGCGCCATGGTGCGCATCGACATGTCCGAGTACTCCGAGAAGCACTCGGTCGCCCGGCTCGTCGGCGCGCCCCCGGGGTACGTCGGCTACGAGGAGGGCGGCCAGCTCACCGAGGCCGTCCGGCGTCGGCCGTACTCGGTCGTGCTGCTCGACGAGGTCGAGAAGGCGCACCCCGAGGTCTTCGACATCCTCCTGCAGGTGCTCGACGACGGCCGTCTCACCGACGGCCAGGGCCGCACGGTCGACTTCCGCAACGTCATCCTCGTGCTGACGTCGAACCTCGGCTCGCAGTTCCTCGTGGACCCGATGCTCGACGACGCGGAGAAGCGCGAGGCCGTCATGAGCACGGTGCGGGCGTCCTTCAAGCCCGAGTTCCTCAACCGGCTCGACGACGTCATCGTGTTCGAGCCGCTGACGATCGAGGAGCTCGGCCGGATCGTCGACATCCAGGTCGCCGCGCTCGGCCGGCGCCTCGCGGACCGGCGCATCACGCTCGACGTGACGACGGCCGCCCGCGAGTGGCTCGCGCTCGAGGGCTTCGACCCGGCGTACGGGGCGCGCCCGCTGCGCCGCCTCGTGCAGCGCGAGATCGGCGACCGCCTCGCGCGGATGCTGCTCTCGGGCGACGTCGCCGACGGCGACGTCGTGCGGGTCGACCGCGACCCCGAGGGCGACGGTCTCGCCCTCGGCACGGAGATCCTCACAGCCTGATATCCCGCTCGGCTGCCCCCGCGCCACGTGCCGTCGTCGAACGGCTGGCACGTGGCCTGGGGCGGGGTCGTGCCCTGCCCGCCCTGCGGCAAGGGCCGCGCTCTCGAGCCTTGCGGAGCGGGTGCGGCCGGGTGCCCGGGACGACGTCCGTGGCCCCGCCCGGACCGGCGCCGTGAGGCATCCTGATCCTCGAATCGCTTTCACGCGGACCTGCGCACCGATCCGTCATCACGGTCACGATGCGTCACGTCCATGGCTTGCCAGAGGCGACCCCCGGGGAGTCGCGCCGTCCCAGGTAACGCTGCCCGTCCGCGTCCCCGGCGGCTCTTTGTTAGCACCTCAGATTTAGGTCTTGTGGCGCGCGCACTGGTGTGCAATCCTCGAGCCAGCCGCCCAGGGGGACGGCAAGACAGGGGAAATCGCGATGAAGCGAAGATTGGTCTCAGCCATCGCGGCGTCAGCCCTCGTGATCGGTGCAGTCGTGGCAGTGCCTGTCACAGCTGCGGCGACACCCGGGATCAACAGCTGCCACTTTCAGATCTACGACTGGGCGACATACACCGAGACCTTTCGTGGAAACTGTGGGCTGACGCGTGCGCGGTTCGACTATCGCACCACCAACGGTGGGGTGTTCCAGGACATCGCCTACTGGCACACATGGTCCAAGACGAGTCGTTACCCGTCGTCCTGGAGAGTCGCGAACTACGGCCAGGTGTGGGACCGCAATCAAACCAGCGGGTGGAAGGTGCCGTGATCGTATGACGGTGCCGGGACGATGGTTGTCGACCGTCGTCGCTGCGGTTGCTCTCCTGTCCGGCTGTTCCCAGAACGCCGGGCAGGAGGGCCCGTACGCAGCAGAGTTCGATGCTGCATACGAGGCATCGACGTCCGATTTCGAACGGGGCGTGCTGCGCGACGGAACCATCTCGGACGCGGAGATGGTCGAGGCTCGGAGCCGACTCGTCGCGTGCTTGGAAGACCGTGGCGTCCCGGTGGAAGCTCTCGGTGACCGGTATCGGCTCGGACCGTTCGAGGACGAAGCGGAGTCCCGAGGCGCGGACTCGATCCTCGCAGAGTGCGAGACCGGGACGACAGCGCTCATCGAGCCTCTCTATGCGGCTGTCCTCGGGAATCCTCAGGACGAGGACGTGACCACCGCCGTCGCAGAGTGCATGGTCCGGCACGGTGCGCGAGGGGCCGACTACTCCGCCGACGACGTCGTCCGTGAGATCGATGAGGGGGCTTTCGACGGGCTCGAGCCGGACGCATGGGAAGTGCGCTGCATGAGGAATCCGGATTCGTGAGAAGAGGTGCCCGCCGTGCCGCGGTATCGCTGCTCGTCGCGTGCGCCGTCGCGTCCGGGGGCGCGTGCACGGCTCGTCCGGCGGTTCCTCCCCTGACGCCCGAGGAGAGCCGTGAGCTCGAGGACGCCGCAGAAGCTGGGACGGTCGATCTGCCCGAGGGTTTTGCCTCTGACGGGGTCGTCCGAGATCGGGTGCTCGACGAGTCGCTCAACGATGTCCCGATCGGTTTCTCCCGCGAGTGGGGGCAGGCCTTGGGGAGGCCCGTGTTCGTTGTCTATGAGTTTGTCGGCTCGTGCGGGGGCGAGCCGGAACGCGGATGGACCTACGTCTTCGACGCCGACTCGGAACCGGAGTGCATTGTCGAGCCGACGCCCGATGAAGCTCTCGGGAAGGTCGTGGACCTTGCCGATCGCTCGGTCGGCTCGCGTGGTCCCGTCGTCGTGGTGATGGACCGCGACCGCTCGCTGGTCGTCGATCTCGCGAAAGACTGATCCAGGCAGGAACCTCTCGGAGTGCCTGGGTTCGAAGAAATGCAGGGGTGATGACGGTGAGCAAGAGTGACGGGCCCGGGGTCGCGGTGGCCACGATCATGCTGGGCGTGGTGACGCTTCTTGCGGGTGGCGTGGCCGCAGGTGTGGTACTGGCGCCGGATCGTGTCCCACAGGCCGTACGGTCACCGGAGGCGGTGGCTACGGCGCCGGTGTCGTCGCAGGTGTTCGACGACGTCCGGCGCGTCAAGGTGACGCCGCAGGTCGCGCAGGAGGCGCCGCTGCCGTTGTCGGACTCGGGGCGGGTGACGGCGTCGTCGTGCGTGCCGGGCGGGGTGATCGAGTCGGGGTCGAGCCCCGCGACGATCGACGACCGGCCGGTGCTGGCGCTGGCGACGTCGGTCCCGCTGTGGCGCGACCTCGCCCCGGGCGCGAAGGGCGACGACGTGCATGCGCTCCAGGCCGAGCTTGCGCGGATCGGGTTCCCTGTTCGTGCGGACGCGGAGTACGGGAACGCGACGAAGACGGCGGTGACGCGCCTGTTCAAGGATGCGGGAGTCGCGAAGCCGTCGGGTGACCTTCCGGCGGCGTCCGTGCTGTGGTTGCCGGCGCCGTCGGTGGCGGTGAAGGAGTGCGGGGCGCCGTTGGGCGCGGTCGCGGGCGACGAGCCGTTCGTGACCGTTGCGGGCGCGCTGTCGTCGTTGCGGCTCGCTGACTCGGTCAGGGACGGCGCCCCGGGCGCGCGGGTGGTGCAGTACGGAGAGCTGACCGCACCGGTGGGCGAGGGCGGCGTGGTGACGGACCCGACGTTCCTGGAGGAGGTGCAACGTGGCCCGGAGCTTGCGGCGTGGCAGCGTTCGGGGGGCTCGGAGCCGGTGACGCTGGAATACGTGCTGGCCGAGCCGCTGGACGTGGCAGTGGTGCCCCCGGGCGCGTTGTTCGCGCTGTCGGGCAGTTCGGGGTGTGTGGTGGGAGACGGTAAACCCCGGCCGGTGACGGTGGTGTCGTCGTCCCTGGGGCAGACGTTGGTGACGTTCGACGGCGCCGCGCCGTCCGTCGTCGACCTCACGCCGCAGGGGCAGTCATCGTGCGCGTGAGGCCGAGCAGAGCGGGCCGACTGAGCTCAGACACAGGAGCGCCGGGAGCCAAGTACGTGCGCACGTCCGGGTTGTCACACGCGTTCGACGGGACGGGCACCCTGTTCACGGGCTTGGACATGGTGCTGCGACCTGGGGAGGTCGTGGGGCTGGTCGGCCCGTCGGGCTCGGGCAAGTCCACGTTGCTCAGCCTGCTCGCAGACTGGGTGACGCCTCGGGCGGGCACGATCGAGCGGGTCGGGGTCGATCACACGGGGTGGGTGTTCCAGAATCCGCACGGGGTGGCAAGGCGCGCGGCCCTGGACCACGTGGTGCTGCCGTTGCTGGCGCGGGGGGCCCGGCGCCGCGATGCGGAGACCGAGGCGCTGGAAATCCTGGACCGGTTCGCGCTCGCGCCGGTCGCGGGCCGGCCCTTCCGCGCGCTGTCGGGCGGGGAGGCGCAGCGGCTCATGCTCGCACGTGCGGTGGCGATCGCTCCGGACCTGCTGCTCGTGGACGAACCGACCGCGCAGCTCGATCTCGCGACCGCCGCGACCGTGAACGGTGTCCTCGAGGGGATCGCGCAGCAGTCCTCGATCGTCGTCGTCGCGACGCACGACCCGAACACGCGCGACGCGTGCACGCGCATCGTCGACCTCGCGGACTACCAGGAGGAGACGTCCAGCCTCGCGGGGCAGCGGGCCGGAGGGGCGCGATGAGCACCACCCCGCCCGCAGCGACGGCTCCGCCCACGACCCTGCCTGCCTCCACGCCTGCTGGTATACCCGACCAGACCCCGCCGCGCCGTCGTCGGTCGATGCGGGCCGGGTCGACGATGTCCGAAGCGTGGCGCAACGTCCTGACCGGCACCACACGTGCGGCGCCGTACGCCGTCGTGCTGCTGCTCGCCGTCGGCGTGCTCGCCGCGGTGGATGTGCGTGCGGTGGTCGACGTCGTCCGCGGCGCGCAGGACTTCCGCGACGCCGGTGCGAGCGTGCAGGTGCTCGAGTCGCCCGAACACGTGGACGCGGTGCGGTGCGAGGCGCTGACCCAGATCGCCGGGGTGCGCGCCGCCGGTGCACTGCGTGCGGGCGAGCCGGTTCGTGCTCTGAACCTCCCGGGGTCAGAACTCTCCACCTACGAGATCACTCCCGGCCTGGCGCGCGTTCTCGACCCGTCGGCCACGACCGCCTCCGGCGTGTGGCTGGCGAGCGATCTCGCGGACGCGCTCGGCATCCGCGCCGACGACCAGGTCGCGACCAGCACGGGGACGGCCGTCGTCGCGGGCGTCTATTCCTACCCCGACGACGGCCGGGTCCGCACCCTCGGCTACACCTTGCTCACCCCGGTACCGGCCACCGGGCCCTTCGACGCGTGCTGGGCCGAGATCTGGCCCGCCGATGCGACCACGGCCGCCTACCTACGCACCGCTCTCGTGCCCGATCCGTCCGGTGAGATCAGGCCCACTCAGGGCCAGCTCAACGCTCGCCTCGGCACCAGCTACGACGCGCCGGCCCTGCTCGCCGAGCGCCTGACCCGGCACGCCCCGGTCGCCGCGCTCGCCGTCGGGATCGCCTTGGGCTACACCGCGATCCGCTCCCGTCGCCTCGAGCTCGCCGCCGCCCTGCACGCCCGCGTCCCACGACCCGCCCTCGCTTGGCAGGTTCTGCTCGAAACGCTCGCCTGGGCCATCGCCGCGACCATGATCGCCGCTACCACCCTGTGGTGGGTCGCCGCCTGGGACAACCCTGACCCTGGCATCGAGACCTGGGCCACGGGCGCTCGGTCCCTGGCCGCCGGCGCGGTCGGCACCTTCCTCGGCGCCCAGACCGCCGTCCTCACCACGCGAGAGAAACACCTCTTCCGCTACTTCAAGGAGCGCTAGGCGGCCGCAGCCCGTCCCACCGCCCCTGCTCCCGCTCGTCATCGAGCAGTCTCGGCCGGAGCCCGGGCGGACAGCGCGCCGCCAGGACATACTCGGTCCGTGCCGACCGACGAGACGACCTCTTCCGCGACCACCTCCGCGCAGCGGCGGCCCGACGACGTCCCGCGCCGCTCCGCGGTCATCGTCAACCCGAACCGCGTCGAGGGGCTCGACGCGCTGCGCGAGCTCATCGTCGCGCGCCTCACGGACGCCGGGTGGCCCGAGCCCGCGTGGCTCGAGACGACGGCCGAGGACCCGGGGACGGGCCAGGCGCGCCAGGCCGTCGAGGACGGCGCCGAGGTGGTCTTCGTGAGCGGCGGGGACGGCACGGTCCGCGCCGTCGTCGAGGGGCTCGCGGGCACCGACGCCGCGCTGGCGATCCTGCCGGGCGGCACGGGGAACCTGCTCGCCGCCAACCTCGGGGTCCCGTCGGACGCCGAGGAGGGCATCCGGCTCGTGCTGCGCGGCGGCCGGCGCACGATCGACGTCGGGGTGGCCGACGGGCAGACGTTCGCGATCATGGCCGGCATGGGCCTCGACGCCGCGATGATGCAGGACGCGCCGACGGCGCTCAAGGCCCGCGCGGGCTCGATCGCGTACGTCTTCTCCGCGCTCAAGCACCTGGCCGACGACGAGATGCACGTCGAGGTCACCGTCGACGGGCGGACGCGTCGGCGCCGGGCACGCACCGTGGTCATCGGGAACGTCGGGCGGCTCCAGGCCGGGACGAACCTCCTCCCGGACGCGGAACCCGACAACGGCCAGCTCGAGGTCGCGATCTTCGCGCCCCGGAACCTCAAGCACTGGGTCCAGCTCCTGTGGGGCGTGGTGCGCGGCAAGAGCCGGGTGCCGAGCCGCGAGGTCGTGCGGGGGCGTGAGGTGTCCGTCGTGTCCGACCGGCCGCAGCCCCGCCAGCTCGACGGCGACGTCATCGATCCGGACGAGCGCCTCGACGTCAGCGTGCGGCCGGACGCCCTGCACGTGTGCGTCTACCACCCCGAGGAGTCCGAGGACCTCACGCGCGGCGCTCCCGGCAACCGCTGAGCCTGTTCTGACCGGTGCGCCGACCTCGTGCGAGGGCGGGCGCGCGGGAGCACCGTAGGGCCATGAGCCCACGACCGCCCGAGCGTCCCGGCGCGCAGGAGTGGCTGCCCCGCGGCCGCGCCGTGCACGACGTCGAGGCGCTCGACCGGGCGGCGCACGACTGCCACGGGTGCGAGCTCTGGGCGGACGCGACGCAGGTCGTGTTCTCGCGCGGGCCGCACGACGCGCGGCTCGCCCTCGTCGGCGAGCAGCCCGGCGACCACGAGGACCGCGAGGGCGAGCCGTTCGTGGGCCCGGCCGGGCGCCTCCTCGACGACGCCCTCGACGCGGCCGGGCTCGCGGCCGACGACGTGTACCTGACGAACGCCGTCAAGCACTTCCGGTTCGAGCAGCGCGGCGGGCGCCGCCTGCACAAGAGCCCGGACGTCGCGCACGTCCGCGCGTGCCTGCCGTGGCTCACCGCCGAGGTCGCCGCCGTGGGGCCGCGCGTCGTCGTCGCGATGGGCGCGACCGCGGGGCGCGCCGTCCTGGGGCGGCCCGTGCGCGTGACCGCCGAGCGGGGACGGGTCCTCGACCTCGGCGACGCGGAGCCGGCGTCGCCGTTCTCCCCGGGCGCGCCCGGCGACGGTGGGCGCTCCGAGCCGTCCGACGGCGCCCGCCTGCCCCGGCCGACGGACGCGCCGCGCGTCGTCCTCACCACCCACCCGTCCGCGCTGCTGCGCGTACGCGACCGCGCCGAGCGCGAGGCGGCGTTCGCCGCGCTCGTCGACGACCTCCGCCTCGCGGCCGACGCGGCCGACGCGGCGGGAACGCGGTGAGCGCCCACCCGGCCCCGCCCGGTGCGGGGCCGGGCACGCCGCCGCACGGTGCGTCGCCGCACCCGGCACCGCGGGTGGTGGTGAACGCCCAGCGCTGGGAGGCCCTGACGTTCCTGCACTGGCCCGTCGACCCGGCCGTCGTGCAGGGGTGGCTCCCGCCCGGCCTCACCGTGCAGGAGGCGGGCGGGACGACGTGGCTCGGGGTGGTCCCGTTCCGCATGGCGGGCGTCCGCGTCCCGCCGCTGCCGCCGCTGGGCGCGTGGTCGGCGTTCCCCGAGCTCAACGTCCGCGTGTACGTGCGCGACCGTGCGGGCGCCGAGGGCGTGTGGTTCCTCGGCCTGTGGGCGACGTCGCGCGCGTTCGTCGCCGCGACACGCGCGGCCGGCGTCCCGTACCACCCGGCCCGCGCGGCGGTGCACGCGCGCGGCGACCGGGCCGGGGCGCCGTCCGCGGTGCGCTACCGGTTCTGGTCCGACGGCCGCGGGCCCCTGCGCGTGCCGCACGAGCACCCGGGGCTGCGCGACCTCTCCCTGCACGCCGAGGTGCGCGCGCACGAGGAGGTGGACGCGTCCTCGGGCCTCGTGCGGTGGCTCACGGCACGGTGGTCCGCGTACGGCGCGCGGGCCGGGCGGCTGTGGCGTTTCCCCGTGGTGCACGAGCCGTGGACCCTGCGGCGCGGCACCCTCGACGTCCTCGACACCGACCTGCTCGACCGCCTCGGGCTGCCGCCCGCCGACTCGCCGCTCGTGCACGTCGCCGCGCCGGTGCACGCCCGGTTCGCGGCCCCGCGGCCCGTGCGCTGAGGTCAGGCGGCCGGGTCGACGATCCCGTGCCGGAACGCCCACACGACGAGCTGCACGCGGTCGCGCGCGCCCGTCTTCGTCATGGCCCGGCTCAGGTGGGACTTCACGGTGCTCGGCTCGAGGAACAGCGCCGTCGCGATCTCCGCGTTCGACGACCCCCGGCACAGCAGCGCCACGATGTCGAGCTCGCGCGGCGTGAGGAGCGCGGCCGCGTCGTCGTCCCGCGACACCGGGGCACGACGCCGCGCGAACTCGCCGAGCACGCGGCGCGTGAGCGACTGGTCCACGAGGCCGTCGCCCGACGCGACGCGGCGGACGGCGTCCACGAGCACCTCCGGCTCCGCGTCCTTGAGCAGGAACCCGCTCGCCCCCGCCTCCAGCGCCCCGAACACGTAGTCGTCGAGGTCGAACGTGCTCACCACGAGGACGGGCACCGGGTCCGTGACGTCGGGCCCGGCGAGCGCGCGCGTCGCCGTGATGCCGTCGCCGCCGGGCATGCGCACGTCCATGCACACGACGTCGGGGCGCTCGCGGCGCGCGACCCGCACGGCGTCCGCGCCGTTCGACGCCTCGCCGACGACCTCCAGGCCCTCGCTCTCGAGGATGACGGTGAAACCGGCGCGGACGACGGCCTGGTCGTCCACCAGCACGACGCGTGTCACGAGGCCTCCTGGGCGGGGGTGCGAGGGTCGCGCGCGGGGGCGCGGGGGACGGTCAGCCGGACGAGCCACGCGCCGTCGGGCGTGCGCCGCGCGTCGAGCGTGCCGCCGAGCACGGCCGCGCGCTCGCGCATCCCGACGAGGCCGTGGCCCGGTCGCGCGTCCTGCGGGGGAGCGGCGCGACCGGCGGGGTTGCGCACGGTCACGACGACGGCCGCCGGGCTCCACGCGATCCGCACCGCGACCGGTCGCCCGGGTGCGTGCCGCCGCGCGTTCGCGAGCGCCTCCTGCAGCACGCGGTAGACGGCGATCTGCGCGGTGGGCGTGGGCTCCCAGGGCTCGCCCTCGGTCTCGACGGTGACCGTCGTGCCCGCCGCGCGGGCCGTCTCGAGGAGCGCGGGGAGGTCGGCGAGCGTCGGCTGCGGGGCCTCGCGCTCGTCGCCCTCGTCGTCGCGCCCGCGCAGGATGCCGACCACGAGGCGCAGGTCGTCGAGGGTCTCGCGGCCCTGCGACCGGATCCAGCGCACCGACTCCTTGGCGCGCTCCGGGTCGGCGTCGACGAGCCGTTCCGCCGCGGACGCCTGCACGACGATGCCCGAGAGGTGGTGGGCCGCGACGTCGTGCAGCTCGCGCGCCATGCGGGCACGCTCCTCGAGCACCGCCTGCGCGGCGAGCGCCTCGCGCTCGCGCTCGGCGCGCACCACGCGGTCGCGCAGCTCGGCGACGAGCTCGCGCCGCGTCGCGACGTACGAGCCGACGAGCGCCGCGCCCACGAACGTGAGCACCGCCGAGAGCAGCGCGCCGCCCACCTGGAGCGCGTGCTGCGCGGGCCCGGCCCCGGCGGGGACACCGAACCCGCCGAGCGCGAAGACGAGCAGGACCTGCGCGAGCGCCGCGAGCGCCGGCGCCCCGAGGCGCGCGCGGCGGGGCGCGTAGGCCCCGGCGGAGTAGGCGGCGACGAGCGTGGCCGGGGCCTGGAACCCGACGTACGGCGGCAGGAGGGCGGTGATCGCCACCTGCGCGACGACGGTCAGCGCGAGGCAGACCAGCGGTGCCCGACGGCGGAGCACGAGCGCCGCGGCCTGGCCGACGACGAGCGTGAGCACGGTCGCGCGCACGCCCGGGCCGATCACGCTCTCGCCCGGGCCCGCGCCGAACGTGGCGCCGACCTCTGTCGCGAGGACGCGCTCGATGCCGAGGAACAGCGCGACGGTCGCGAGGGCGACGACACCGGCCAGCACGGCGTCGCGGCCGGTGTCGGTGCGGACGCCGACCCGGTCGAGCGCGCGGCGCAGGGTCTCGGTCACGGTCCTCCTCCAACGGGCGACGGGTGCGGGGACGGGGTGCGCCGTCGGGCCCGCCCACCCTACGGGGCGGGCGGGCCGACGGCGCCGTGCGGCTCCCGGCCTGTGGACGACGGGTCGTCGCGTCGGGAGCCGGACGGGCTGTGGTCAGACGAGGTCGCGCCGGCGCAGGCTCACGGCGCCCCCGCCGAGCAGGAGCGCGGCCCACGCCGCGAGCCCGGCGAGGGCGGCGAGCGCGCCGAGCGGGGCCGCGCCGCCGAGGAGCGTCGCGGCGGACCCGCCGGTCGACGCGAGCGCGCCCAGCCCGAGCGGGAGCCACTCGGCCGCGGCCGAGTCGCCGCCGGACAGGAGCGTCACCGCGCCGCGGACGATCGGCTCGGCGAGCGCGAGCGCGGCGACCGTGACGACGCCCGCGACCTGGCCGCGCACGAGGGTGCCGATGCCGAGCCCGAGCCACGCGAGCAGGACGAGCACCGCGAGCCCGCGGGCCCAGACGCCGAGGACGTCCCCGGGGCCGAGCGCGAGGCCCGCGCCCGGCGTCGTGAGGATCGCGACGAGCAGGCCCAGGGCGCCCAGGAGGGCGAGGACGACGCCGACGCCGAGCGCGACGGTCGCCGTCGCGCCCGCCTTCGCGCCGAGGATGCGCAGCCGCGACGGCTGGACGAGCGCCGTGGGCACGATGCCGCCCGTGCGGAAGTCGGTCGTCACGGCGAGCACCCCGAGCAGGAGCATGCACACGGTCGCGACGCCGACGGAGCCGGAGCCGCCGAGGCCGGTGCCGAGGAGGTCGAGCATCGAGCGCTGGAACGCGGGCTGCGAGACGTCGGCGAGCGCACCGAGGTCCGGCGCGAGCTCGGCCACCATCTCGGGCGGCGCCTGGAGCCCGACGGTCGTGCCGCCGCCGGCCGCGTCGGCGCTGCGCAGGATCGTGGGGAGCAGCAGGGTGAAGGCCTGGACGACGAGCATCCCGGCGACGGCGACGGCCGCGACGACCCACGTCGCGCGGGTCGTGCGGAGCTTGAGCATCTCGGCGCGGTACATCAGCGCACCCCTTCGGTCGTGGCGGTCAGGTCGAGGTAGAAGTCCTCGAGGGACTCCCCGTGCAGCAGCTCGTCGAGCGGCCCCTCCGCGACGACGCGCCCCTGCCCGACGACGACGAGGTCGTCCGCGACCTGCCGCACCTCGGACAGCACGTGGCTCGCGAGGAGCACGGTGCCGCCGTCGTCGGCGAACGCGCGGACGAGGTCGCGCAGCCAGCGCATCCCGGCGGGGTCGAGACCGTTCGCGGGCTCGTCGAGGACGAGGACCTCCGGGTCGCCGAGCAGCGCGGCCGCGATCCCGACGCGCTGCCGCATCCCCAGCGAGTACGTCCGCACGCGGCGGTCCGCGGCGGGCGTCATGCCGACGAGCGCGAGCACCTCGTCGACGCGGCGCGCCGGGATCCGGCCGGCGGACGCGAGCACGCGCAGGTGGTCGCGCCCCGTGCGTCCCGGGTGCAGGCCGCCCGCGTCGAGCAGCGCGCCGACGGTGCGGGCCGGGTGCGTCAGGTCCGCGAACGCGCGGCCGTCGAACGTCGCGGTGCCCGCGGTCGGGGCCGCGAGGCCGAGCAGGACGTGGAGCGTGGTCGTCTTGCCGGCGCCGTTCGGGCCGAGCAGCCCGACGACGCGGCCCGGCGCGGCGGTGAACGTCACGTCGTGCACGGCGTCGAACGCCCCGTACGCCTTGCGCAGCCCGGAGACGTGGATGGTGGTCATGCCGGTCCCTCCCTCGTGCGTCCCGCACGGGCCTCCCGTGCGGTGCCCCACCAGGCTGTCGCGCGGGCCCCCGCCGGGTCTTGCGGCGCAGGGCGGAACCTGCGTTGCGACCTCCGTGGGAGGCGCGGCGCCGCCCCGCTGGACCGGGGGAGCCGTGGCGGGTATCGCCGCAGGTGAGGGCGTCGGGCGTGACACACGAGCCGGGATGGGGCAGGGTGGACGTCCACCCGACCGCCCCGGCGGGCAGCGTGTCGCGCCGTCCGCCCCCTCGACAGCCCCGGAAGGAGGCGACGTGCGCCGACGCCACGACCGGTCCGGACCCGCCGAGCGGGACCGCACCGCCCCCCTCCAGCGGCCCGCGCGCCGCACCGCCACGCCGTGGGTCACGGTCGCCGCCGGCGCCGGGGCGGTGACGCTCGTCGTCGCCGTCGCGGGCATGGTCGGTGCCGCGACGGGCGGTGGCGAGGCGGTCGTCGTCGGCGGGGTCTCCGCCGAGGGCGGCGCGAACGGCGAGGACGCGGTCCCCGCGGTCACGCCGCGCCCCGACACCCCCCGCCCCGAGGTGACCCGCATCCCTCCGCCCGACGCGGCGGACGGCACGTCCGACGACGCGCGCCCGGCCCCGTCCCCGCGCCCGTCCGCGAGCGGCCCGGGAGAGCAGGCCGCGCCCGGCGCGCCCTCGCCCACCACCGAGCCCGCGCCCGCTCCCACCGCGTCCGAGCCGACCCCGGCGCCGACCGCGCCCACCCCCACGCCCTCCCCGACGACCGACCCCGGCACGGCGTCCGTCTCGTGGGTCCAGGAGCGGCTCCGCGTGCACGGTGCCGACGTCGCCGTCACGGGGACGATGGACGACGCCACGCGCACCGCGCTGCGGTCGTTCCAGAAGGCGCACGGCCTCACGCCCGACGGCACCGTCACCGCGGCGACCGCCGAGGCCCTGCGCGCCGCGCCGCCCGACGTCGAGGACCCCACCGGACCTGGCCCGACGCCCCCGGCCGAGCTCGCGCCGACGCCCTCCACCGACCGGCCGTCGGTCGCGGTGCCCGGGCCGTCGTCGAGCGCCGACGAGCCCGCCCCGACGCTCGCCCCCGCACCCTGAACCTCCTCCGCCCGGGCGCGGGCACCCCGCCGGGCCGCACCGCGGTCGGTAGGGTGTGCCCTCGTCGGACGACGGACGGAGCAGTGCCATGACGAGCGCGGCCATCGGCGCCGGGCAGGACCCTACGGGCTCCCGCCGCGCCGCGGCGCCCGACCCCGCCCGCGGATACGCGAAGGGGCGCGCCAAGCGCGAGGAGATCCTCCAGGCGGCCGTCGTGCTCTTCGGCGAGGTCGGCTTCCACGCCGCGTCGCTGCGCGAGCTCGCGTCCCGCGTGGGCATGTCCCACCCCGGGCTGCTCCACCACTTCCCGACGAAGGCGGCGCTCCTCGAGGCGGTGCTCGACCACCGGGAGACCGTCGACCGCGCCGACCTCGAGGAGGACCTCGCGCGCGGGACCGACTTCTTCGACGCGCTGGTGCGGCTCGTCGAGCGCAACGCCCTGCGCCGGCCGATCGTCGAGCTGTTCACGGCGCTCGCGGCCGAGGCGACGTCGCCCGACCACCCGGCGCACGCGTACTTCGTCGAGCGCTACGAGTCCACGGTCGCGCGCATCGGCGAGCAGCTCTCCCGCCGCGCCCGGGCGGGCGGCCTGCGCGACGGCGTCGAGCCGGACGTCGCGGCCCGCCAGCTCGTCGCGCTCATGGACGGTCTGCAGGTCCAGTGGCTGCTGTCCCTCGACCGCCCGCGGCCCGAACGCGTGGACATGGCCGCGGACCTGCGCGCGTACCTGCGCCTCGTGCTGTCCGACGCCGAACGCTGACGGCGCGGTCCGCCCGGGACGTCAGCCGATCAGGTCCGCCGGGAGCGGGGCCTCGCTGCTCGCCAGGCACAGCCCCGTGCGGTCGCCGCCGCGCCAGGACGCCTCGGTCGGTGCCCACACCACGAGCCGCACGTCCTCCGGGGCATCCGGACCGAGGGTCTCGGGCGTGCACACGCGCGCCACCCGGCGGTCCACGGCGTCCTGGCCGGGCCAGACCTCGTCCGCGCCCAGATCGGTGCGGCCGACGACCTGCGCCCGGTGCTCGTCCGCGCACGGGACGGCGCGCACGCGCGTCACCTCGCCGTCGGGCGGGAGCTCGTCGAGGCACGTCCCCAGCACGAGCTGCACCGCGCTCACCGTGCGGGGCGCGTCCACGTCGCCCGCGAGCGGCGTGCGCGCCTGCTCGCCCTGCCACCAGGCGATCCCGCCCACCACCCATCCGAGCGTCGCGACGGCGCCGAGCACCATCCCGGTCACGGCCAGGCCGCGTCCGCGGGTGCCGCGGGAGCGGACGCGCGACAGGGCCGCGGCGCCGAGGCCGACCCCGACCGGTCCGAGCACCACGCCCGCCGGCACGCTCGCGACGGCGAGCGGCTCGACGCCGGGCGCCGCGGGCTGCCACCCGGGTGCGTAGTACGTCTCGGGGGCGAAGCCGGGCCGGTCGCCGGGCCCGGGCGGCGGCACGGGTGCCGCCGCACCCGAGGGGTCGTGCGGCGTCGGGCCGGACCGGGGCGCGCCGGCGTCCGCGGCGCGAGGCTCCGAGGCCCCGGGCGCTGCCGCGGGAGGCGGGACGGGCGGGCCTCCCGAGGGTCCGGACGTGCTGCCGCCGGGCGGGGCAAAGAGGTCGTCGTCGCTCACGGTGCCGAGTCCCCGAGCGTCCCGGCGAGGACCACGAGCATCGCGAACGCCGTGCCCACCGCGCCGACGACGATCCCGGTCACCGCGAAACCGCGCCCGCGCGTGCCGTCGCGCATGACCTGGTTGAGCGCCACGATGCCCAGCACGAGGCCGACGAGGCCGGGGAAGCCCGCGCAGAGCACGAGGCTCGCGATCGACACGATCATGGACGCGAGCGCGAGCCCGTTCGTCCGTGGCGGGGGCGCGTAGGGCGCGCCGTACGGCGGCGGGTAGCCCCCGTAGCCGGGCGCCGGGTACGCCGCGGGTCCGGGCGGCGCCGCGTACCCGGGCGTCCCGCCGTACGACGGCGCCGCCCCGGGGGCGTAGGGGGAGCCGGGGCCGTAGGGCGACCCGGCGGGCGCGGCCGGCGCGCCGTACGGGGCGCCGGCGCCCGACGTGCTCCCGTACCCGCTCCCGCCGCCCGGCGTGCTCCCGTACCCGCCTCCGGCGCCCGACGGCGCGACGAACCCGCCGTCGTCCGGCGCGGCGGGGGCGTCCTCGGTGGGCGGGTGGTACGGCGTGAGCGGCGGCTGGTGCGGACGCCGCGGGGCGTACGGGTCGGCGGGCTCGTCGGGGGACCCGTACGGAGGGACGGGTGGCGTCGTCATGGACACACCGTAGCGAGGGGACGCGCCCCGCCCGGCCCGGACCCGCGGCCCGAACCGACGGCGGACGCCCCGGAGGTCAGCCCGCCAGGTCGACGACGACCGGCACGTGGTCCGACGCGCCCTTGCCCTTGCGCTCGTCGCGGTCGATCGTCACGCCCGTGACGCGCGCGCGGGCGGCGGGCGACAGGTACGCGAAGTCGATGCGCATGCCCTCGTTCCGCGGGAACCGCAGCCGCTGGTAGTCCCAGTAGGTGTAGGTGCGCTCGGCGGGGATCGCCTCGCGCGTGGCCTCGGTGTACCCGGCGGCGCCGAACGCGGCGAAGGCGTCCCGCTCGGCGGGGGTGACGTGCGTCTTCCCGGCGAAGTACGCGACGTCCCACACGTCGGTGTCGAGCGGCGCGACGTTCCAGTCCCCGACGAGCGCGACCTGCGCCGCCGGGTCGGCGGCGAGCCAGCCCGCGGCCTGCGCGCGCAGCTCGTCGAGCCAGCGCAGCTTGTAGGCGTAGTGCGGGTCGCCGACCTCGCGCCCGTGCGGCACGTACAGGCTCCACACGCGCACGCCCCCGCACGTCGCGCCGAGCGCGCGCGCCTCGACCTTGTCGCCGAACGCGGGCTGGCCGGGGAACGAGGTCTCGACGTCGTCGAGGCCCACGCGCGAGACGACGGCGACGCCGTTCCACTGGTTCACGCCGACGTGCGCGACCTCGTACCCGGCCGCCTCGAACGGCGCGACGGGGAACTGCGCGTCCGTGCACTTGGTCTCCTGGAGCGCGAGGACGTCGGTCCCCGTCCGCTCGAGGAACGCGACCGCGCGGTCGACGCGGGCACGGACGGAGTTGATGTTCCAGGTCGCGAGGCGCACGGGCCCCACCGTACGGCGTCGCGGGCGCGACCCGCAGCGACCCGCAGCGGCCCCGACGGTCAGGCGGGCCGGTAGCCGTTCTCCGGCCGCCCGGCCGCGCCGTACCGGGGTGCGACGTCGGCGCGCCCGGTCGCGACGAGGTGCTCGAGGTAGCGGCGCGCGCTCACGCGCGACATCCCGGTCCGCGCGGCGACCTCGCCCGCCGACGCGTCGCCCGCGTCGGCGCACGCGGCCGCGAGCGCCTCGACGACGAGCCGCAGGCTGCGCTCGGACAGCCCCTTCGGCAGCGCCGCGGCCTCCGGCGTCCCGCGCCGCACGAGGCGGTCGACGGCGTCCTGGTCGAGCTCGTCGCCCGCGGTGCGCAGCGAGTCGCGCAGCCGGGCGACCTCGTCGAGCCGGCCGCGCAGCGCCGCGGCCGTGAACGGCTTGACGAGGTAGTGCTGCACGCCGCCCGCCATGGCCTGGCGGACGCTCTCCAGCTCGCGCGCGGCGGTCGTCGCGACGACGTCCACGGGCGGGGACGGCCGGCGCCGGATCTGGCGCAGCACGTGCAGCCCGGTCGCGTCCGGCAGGTAGATGTCGAGCAGCACGACGTCCGGGTCGAGCACGGCGAACGCGCGCAGCGCCTCGGCCGCCGTGCGCGCCTCGCCCACGACGACGAAGCGCGGGTGCGACTCGACGAAGCCGCGGTGCAGGCGCGCGATCGTCGGGTCGTCCTCGACGACGAGGACGCGCAGCCGGTCGCCCGGCGGCGCCGTGGGCGCGCCGGTGGGGGCGGGGGAGCGGCCGGCGGGGGTCACGACGCCGTCTCCGGCGTCCGGGCCCGGGCACCCGCGGCGGCGTCGACGGGCTGCGCGGGGAGGGCCACCGCGACGCGCGCCCCGCCGAGCACGGAGGTCGTCACCTCGACCGTCCCGCCGCGCCGCGCGGCGACGCGCCGCACGAGGGCGAGGCCGATCCCGCGCCC
Organism: Cellulosimicrobium sp. JZ28; assembly: GCF_015327065.1. NCBI lineage: Bacteria > Bacillati > Actinomycetota > Actinomycetes > Micrococcales > Promicromonosporaceae > Cellulosimicrobium > Cellulosimicrobium sp. JZ28. Next base: position 84,475 of record NZ_CP017660.1, read on the forward strand.
GTGCGGGCCCGCCTTCGTGGTGTACCCGGCGGCGAAGACGTCGGCGCGCGAGCCCGCGGGGATGCCGGGCCCGTCGTCCTCGACGACGACGACCACCCGGTCGCCCGGCGTCGGGCCGGTGCCGTCGGGCGCGCGGTCGGTCACGAGCACGCGGACGCGGCCCCCGGGCCCGACGGCGTCGACCGCGTTGTCCACGAGGTTGCCGAGCACGGTGAGGGCGTCGCCGTGCAGGGCGGCGTCGTCGGGCCCCGCGGGCGCGGCGAGGTGCGCGGACGGCGACACCTCGAGGCGCGAGCCGCGCTCGCGCGTCGTCGTGGCCTTGACCAGGAGCAGCGCCGCGACCTCGGGGGAGTGGACGCCGGGCGCGACGCCCGACGCGGTGAGCAGCCCGCCGTGGCCGGCGCGCTCGATGAACGCCACGGCCTCGTCGGCCTGCCCGAGCTCCAGCAGGCCCGAGACGACGTGGAGCTTGTTGGCGAACTCGTGGGACTGCGCGCGCAGCGCGTCGGTGAGGCCGCGCGCGCCGTCCAGGTCGCGCAGGAGCGCGTGCAGCTCGGTGTGGTCGCGCAGGAGCAGCACGGTCCCGACGGCGCGCCCGTCGACGCGGGCCCGGTCGGCGCGCGCGAGCAGCACGCGCTCGCCCGCGAGGACGAGCGCGCCGCCCTCCTCGGGCCCGGCGGCGGGCGCGTCGGCGTCGTCGGCGGGCCCCGCGGCGTCGGGCACGAGCGCGAGGAGCTGCGGGTCGAGGACGTCGTGCGCGGGCCGCCCGACGGCGTCGGCCGCCGCGATCCCGAGGAGGCGCTGCGCCTCGTCGTTGACGAGCACGACCGCGCCGTCGCGGTCGAGCGCGACGACGCCCTCGGAGATGCCGTGGAGCATCGCGTCGCGCGTCTCGAGCAGCCGGCCGATCTCCTCGGGCTCGAGCCGGAAGATGCGGCGGCGCACGGCACGCGTGACGAACGCCGCGCACACGACCCCGAGGGCCGCCGCGACGCTGAGGGCCGCGAGCAGCCACCCGAGGTCGTCGGCGAGGTCGTCGGCCAGGTCGGACTCGAGGATGCCGACGCTCGCCGTGCCGACGACGTCCCCCTCGGGCCCGAACACCGGGACCTTGACGCGCCACGACTCGCCCAGCGTGCCGGTCTGCGTGCCCGTCCACACCTCGCCGGAGAGCGGGACCGACGGGTCCGTCGAGACCCTCTCGCCGATGCGGGTCGGGTCCGGGTGGGAGTACCGCACGCCCTCGTCGTCCGTGACGACGACGTACGTGACGTCGGAGGCCTCGCGGATGACCTCCGCGATCGGCTGGATCGTCGCGGCGGGGTCGTCGTCGTCGAACGCGTCGATGATCGCGGGCAGGCGCGCGACGGAGAACGCGACCGCGGTCATGCGGTCGAGGTAGGCGTCGCGGAGCTGGCGGTGCTGCAGGGTCGAGGCGACGGCCCCCGCCGACGCCACGACCAGGAGCACGATGGCGACCTGCAGCACGAGGAGCTGCACCCGGAGCGACACTGCTCGACCCACCGCACCAGTGTGCCCCAGGTCCGCCGCACCCGGGCCTCGGTCGTGACCACAACGACCGCAACCACCGGATCGACCACAACGTCCAGTACGACCGCAGCCCTCGCCGCGCCGCCCCGCGCTCCTAGGCTCCCCGGATCAGGTCGTGAGGCCCGCGCCGTTGCGGGTCCCGCTCAAGGAGGAGACATGCGATCCGTCGTCCGCCCGCGCTCCGGGCACACCGTCAGCCCGCGGCACGCTCTCACCGCGACGCTCGCCGCAGGACTCGTCCTCGGTCTCGCCGCGTGCTCGGGCCTCGAGCCCGGCGCCCCCACGACGGGCGGCTCCGGCGACGCGTCCGGCGAGGCCGCCGCGTCCGTCGACGAGCTCGCGATCGTCGTCCCGGCCGACCCCGGCGGGGGCTGGGACCAGACCGGCCGCGCGATGCAGCAGGACCTCCAGGGTTCCGGGCTCGTGCGCACCGCGACCGTCACGAACGTCGGCGGCGCCGGCGGCACGGTCGGCCTCGCGTCGCTCGCCAACACCACCGACCCCCACACGCTGCTCGTCATGGGCCTCGTCATGGTCGGCGCGGTCGAGACCAACGAGTCGCAGGCCCGCATCGAGGACACCACCCCGATCGCGCGCCTCACCGAGGAGCCCCTCGTCGTCGTCGTGCCCGCGTCGTCGCCGTACCAGACGCTCGAGGACCTCGTCGACGACGTCGTGGCGAACGGCAAGTCCGTCTCCATCACCGGCGGTTCCGCCGGCGGGGCCGACCACATCCTCGCGGGGATGCTCCTCCAGGCGGCCGACGTGCCGTCGGCGGAGGTGGGCGGGCTCCTCAACTACGTCGCCTACTCGGGCGGCGGCGAGTCGCTCGCCGCGCTGCTCGGCAACAAGGTCAGCGCCGGGATCTCGGGCGTCGGCGAGTACGCGGAGCAGGTCAAGGCCGGGACCGTCCGGGCGCTCGCGGTCTCGGGCGCCGAGCGCACGGACCTGCTGCCCGACGTGCCGACCATGACCGAGGCCGGGTACGACGTCGAGCTCACGAACTGGCGCGGCGTCGTCGCGCCGGGCGACCTCTCCGACGAGGACCGCCGCGCCCTCGAGCTGCTCGTCAGCGAGATGGTCGCGTCCGACGAGTGGCAGGCGACGCTCGAGGAGAAGGGCTGGGACGACGCGTTCCTCGTGGGCGAGGAGTTCGACGGCTTCCTCACGGAGAACATCGCCGACATCCAGATGACGCTCACCGACGTCGGCCTGGTCACGCCGTGACGAGGCGTCGCGCCTCGCGCGACGCGCCACCCGACGCGTCGCGCGAGCCGGGGTCGTCGGAGGCTCCGTCCGCGGGGTCGTCCGCCGCGGCTCCCGAGCCAGGACCGTCCGACGCCGAGCCCCGCCCCGGGCCGGCGCCGGCGACGGCCGTCGGCGACCCCGCCGACGGCCAGGCCGCCGGGGACCCCGCAGGCGCCACCCCCGCCGCGGGTCCCCGGCGGCGACCCGGCGAGCTCGTCGTCGCCGGCGTCACCGCCGCCCTCGGGGTGTTCGTGCTCCTCGACGCCGGGACGATCGTCGTGCCCGGCTCGGCGAACACGCTCGGTCCCCGAGCGTTCCCCTACCTCGTGGGCGCGATGCTGCTCGCCACCGGCCTCGTGCTGCTCGTCGCCGTCTGGCGGGGGCACGGCGGCCAGGAGGAGGACGGCGAGGACGTCGACCCCGACGCCCGCACCGACTGGCTGACCGTCGGCCTGCTCGGCGCGGTCCTGTTCGTGCACGTCTACGCGATCAACCTCGTCGGGTGGCCGCTCGCCGCGACGCTCCTGTTCGCCGGGGCCGCGATCGTCCTCGGCGCCCGCCCGTGGTGGCGCGCCGCCGTGCTCGGCCTCGTCCTGGCCCTGGTGATCCAGGTCCTGTTCGGGGGCGTGCTGGGGCTGTCGCTCCCGCCCGGCCCGCTCCTGGAGGGGGTGACCTGGTTCCGTGGATAACCTCACCGCGCTGCTCGACGGGTTCGCGACCGTCGTCCAGCCCGTCTACCTGCTCTACGCGCTGTTCGGCGTGTTCGTCGGGACCGCGGTCGGAGTGCTCCCCGGCATCGGCCCCGCGATGACGATCGCGCTGCTCCTGCCGCTCACGTACTCGCTCGACGCGACGGCCGCCATCATCGTGTTCGCCGGCATCTACTACGGCGGCATGTACGGCGGGTCGACGACGTCGATCCTGCTCAACACGCCCGGCGAGTCGTCGTCGATCGTCACGGCGCTCGAGGGCAACAGGATGGCCCGCATGGGCCGAGGGGCGGCGGCGCTCGCGACCGCCGCGATCGGCTCGTTCGTCGCGGGCACCATCGCGACCGTCGCCCTGACGTTCGTCGCGCCGTACGTCGCGCGCTGGGCCGTGCAGCTCGGCGAGCCCGACTACTTCGCGCTCATGGTCGTCGCGTTCGTGACCGTCGGCGCCCTGCTCGGGTCGTCGGTGCCGCGCGGCATGGCGTCCCTGTCGCTCGGCCTGTTCCTCGGGCTCATGGGCACCGACACGCTCACCGGCCAGCAGCGGTTCACGTTCGGCGTCCCGACGCTCGCCGACGGGATCGACGTCGTCATCGTCGCCGTCGGCCTCTTCGCGGTGGGCGAGGCGCTGTACGTCGGGTCGCGCCTGCGGCACGGTCCCGTGCACGTCATCCCCGTCGAGAAGGGGTGGCGTTCCTGGATGAAGCGCGAGGACTGGCGGCGCTCGTGGAAGCCGTGGCTGCGCGGGACGGCGATCGGGTTCCCCGTCGGCACCATCCCGGCGGGCGGCGCCGACGTCGCGACCTTCCTGTCGTACGCCGCCGAGCGCAGGTCCGCCGGGAAGCACAAGGACGAGTTCGGCAAGGGCGCGATCGAGGGAGTCGCGGGCCCGGAGGCGGCGAACAACGCCGCGGCGTCCGGCGTCCTCGTGCCGCTCCTCACGCTCGGCCTCCCGACGACGGCGACCGCCGCGATCATCATCGTCGCGTTCCAGTCGTACGGCATCCAGCCGGGCCCGCTGCTCTTCGAGAGCCAGTCCGCGCTCGTGTGGGCGCTCGTCGCGAGCCTCTACGTGGGCAACCTCATGCTCATCGTGCTCAACCTGCCCCTCGTGGGCATGTGGGTGAAGGTGCTCCAGATCCCGCGGCACTACCTCTACGCGGGCATCCTCCTGTTCGGCGCGCTCGGCTCGTACGCGCTGAACTTCTCCCCGGTCGACGTGCTCATCCTGCTCGTCATCGGCGCGATCGGGTTCTTCATGCGGCGCTACGGCTACCCCGTCGCGCCCATGGTCGTCGGCATGATCCTCGGCCCCATGGCCGAGGACCGCCTGCGCCGCTCGCTCGCCATCAGCCAGGGCGACCTGACGACCCTCGTCACCAGCCCGTTCGCCGCGACGGCCTACGCCCTCGTCGCCGTCGTGGTCCTCGCGGGCCTCTGGCTGCGCCGGCGCGAGCGCCGCACCGGCGCCGAGCTCGCGGCGCTCGCGGAGGACGTCCGCGTCGAGGCCCAGGACCAGGAGGTGCGCTGATGACCGTCGTCCTCGCCTACGCGCCCGGCGAGCTCGGGACCGCCGCGACGCGGGCCGCGGCCCGGGCGGCCGTCCTGCTCGGTGCCGGCGTCGTCGTGGTCAACACGACGCGCGGCGACCGGCTCGTCGACCCCCGCTGGGCCGACCACGACCAGCTCGTCGAGGTCGGCACGATCCTCGAGGAGGCGGGCGTCGAGCACGAGGTGCGGCACCTGCAGTCCTCCGCGCTGCCCGCGGAGGTCGTGCTCGGCGTCGCGGCCGAGGTCGACGCCGACCTCGTCGTCGTGGGGGTGCGGCACCGCACCCCCGTGGGCAAGCTCGTGCTCGGCTCCACCGCCCAGCAGATCCTGCTGGGCGCCGCGTGCCCCGTGCTCGCCGTGAAGCCGCCGGCCCGGTGACGCGACTCCACCCCGCCTGCGGGCGCCCGGGTCACCCGGGCGCCCGTAGGCTGTGACCATGGCGACAGCACTCATCACCGGCGCGAGCGCCGGCCTGGGTTTGGAGTTCGCGTGGCAGCTCGCCACGGCGCGGCACGACCTCGTCCTCGTGGCGCGCGACGAGGCGCGCCTCGAGGAGACCGCACGGCAGATCCGCGCCGCGGCCGGGGTGCGCGTCCAGGTGCTGCGCGCCGACCTCTCCGTGCCCGACGACGTCGCGCGCGTCGCGGAGCGCCTCGCCACGACCGGCGGCCCGGACGAGCGCCCGGTCGGCCTGCTCGTCAACAACGCGGGCTTCGCGACGCACCAGCACTTCGTCGGGGGCGACCTCGACGTCGAGCTCGAGGCGCTCGACGTCATGGTCCGCGCCGTCATGGTGCTGTCGCACGCTGCGGCGGGCCAGATGACGGAGCGCGGGCGCGGCGCGATCCTCAACGTCGCGTCGGTCGCGGCCCTCACCGCGGGCGGCACGTACGCGGCGGCGAAGGCGTGGGTGCGGTCCTTCACGGAGGGGCTCGCCGTCGAGCTGCACGGCACGGGCGTCACCGCGACCGTGCTGTGCCCCGGCTTCACGCACACCGAGTTCCACGACCGCGCGGGCATCGACAAGTCCGTGCTCCCCGACCTCGCGTGGCTCGACGCCGACCGGGTCGTCGCCGAGGCGCTCGCGGACGTGCGGCGGGGCGTCGTCATCTCCACGCCGTCGGTGCGGTACCGGGTCGCGTCGGCGGCCCTGCGCGCGATGCCGCGCTCCGCCGTCCGCGCGATCGGCAAGTACCGCTAGGCACGGGGCGGGCCCGATACCCTGGCGGTCGTGACTACCGACCCCGCCTCGACGCTCGCCTCGACCCCCCGCGAGCAGCTGCTCGGCCTCATCCGTGAGCTCGCCGTCGTGCACGGCCGCGTGACGCTCTCCTCGGGCAAGGAGGCGGACTACTACGTGGACCTGCGCCGCGTGACGCTGCACCACCGCGCGGCGCCGCTCATCGGCCACCAGCTCCTGGACCTCCTCGAGGAGCAGGGGCTCGGCACGGCCGAGATCGACGCCGTCGGCGGCCTGACGCTGGGTGCCGACCCCATCGCGACCGCCCTCCTGCACGCCGCCGCGTCCCGCGGCCAGGACCTCGACGCGTTCGTGGTGCGCAAGGCGGCGAAGGCGCACGGGATGCAGCGCCAGATCGAGGGCCCCGACGTCGCGGGCCGGCGCGTCGTCGTGGTCGAGGACACCACGACGACGGGCGGCTCGCCGATCACGGCGATCGAGGCCGTGCGCGCGGCCGGGGGCGAGGTCGCGGGCGTCGCGACGATCGTCGACCGTGCCACGGGTGCGGGCGCGAAGATCGAGGCGCTCGGCGTGCCGTACCACTACCTGTTCAGCCTGGAGGACCTCGGCCTCGCCTGAGCCCCTCCCGCTCCGTCTCCCGCCGCTCGACGCGGCGCACCGCCCCGCGGCCTCCTGGGCCGCGGGGCGTCGTCGTGGAGGGAGGAGGCGCGCGTCACATCTCGATAGGTCAGGCTTACCTTGCTTTGGTGAGGCGACCCTTATATGGTCCGTCTCGGCGGAGCGTGAGCACGCTCCCTTCTCGGTCCCGCTCCCCGCCGGGACCTCGCCCGGACCAGCACGGGAGACCTTGTGCGCACTTCATCGTCGAGACGCGTCCGACGCGCCCTCGCCTCGTTCCTCGCCGCGGCGCTCGCCGCCGGCCTCACCGTCGCCGGCACCGGCGCCCCGGCCCAGGCGGCCGCGGCCGACGTGACCGGCGGGTCGGCCACCTGGAACTTCGTCGACTCGTGGACGTCGTACGTCACGGGCGGCATCGCCCAGGGCACGATCACCCCGCCGCTCCAGGGCGGCCAGGCGTACTACGGCCCCGCGTCCGGCAGCTACGACGCCGCGTCCGGGACGGGCTCCGTCCGTCTCGGCGGCTCGACCCGGTACGAGGGCCACCACGGCGCGCTCGACGTGACGATCTCCGACGTGCGGCTCGACCTCACCGGCCCGACCACGGGCGCGGTCTACGCGGACTTCGCGGGCACGGTGAACCCCGGCGCGGGGGACGACGTGAAGGTCGCCGACGTCACGGTGTCCGCGACGCGGGCCGGTGACGAGGTCACGTTCGTGGCGGACGGGACCGTCGTCGGGACGCTCGGGAACGTCTCGCCGTACTTCGCGTCGTACGCGGGCAAGCCCCTGTCGACCCTGACCGCCCGCGTCGTGTCGCCCGAGCCCGTGGCGCCCGCGCAGGCGACGACGACCACGCTCGCCGCAGCGCCCGCGGGCACGTCCGCGGCCGGGGCGAGCGTGACGCTCACCGCGACCGTCGCGCCCGCCGCCGCGGGCACGGTCGAGTTCCGCGACGGCGGCACCGCCCTCGGCACCGCTCCCGTGGCCGACGGCGTCGCGCGCCTCGAGACCGCGGCCCTGGCCCCGGGCAGCCACCAGCTGAGCGCCGCCTTCGCGCCCGCCGACCCGGCCGCGTTCGTCGCCTCGGCCTCCGCGGCCGTCGCGCACACGGTGACCGCCCCGGAGCCCGAGCCCGAGCCCGAGCCCGAGCCCGAGCCCGAGCCGGAGCCCGAGCCGGAGCCCGCCGTCGACCCCGCGGTCACGGTGTCGCCGTCGACGCCCGTCGACCCGGCGGTGGAGAACACGTTCACGATCCAGGGGACCGGGTTCGTCGGCGCGGGCGCCGCGAACGGCGCGTACGTGCTCCTCGGCGACGCCTCGATCTGGGACGGGAGCGGCCCCCTCGTCGCGAACGGCTGGCTCGCCCAGGGCTGGGTCATGCCGCAGGAGGTGCGCGACGGCGCGTTCACGACGACGCTGACCGTCCCGGCCGGAAAGCTCGACCCGGCGAAGCAGTACGTGGTGGCGACGTCCGCCGCGCACGGCCTCTCGGCGACCGACCGCAGCCTCGACACGTTCACGCCCGTCGCGGTCCAGGGCGGCACGACGCCCGAGCCGGTCTGGGAGCCGCGGATCACCCTCTACGCCGCCGACGGCACGACGCCGCTCGGGGACGCGCCCGTCCGCCCGGACGACAGGATCGTCGTCAAGGGCTCGGGCTTCGACCCGGCCGCGAACGTCGCGCCGGCGGGCAACCGCCCGCCGATCTCCGGCGGCATCCCCGCCGGCACCTACGTGGTCTTCGGCAGCTTTGCGGCCGACTGGCGCCCGTCGGAGGGTGCCCCGTCGAGCGCGCGCACGGCCGGCTCGCAGCGGTGGGCCCTCTCGTCCGCGGCGCTCGACCAGGTGGACCCGCGCTACCAGTCCGCGATCCGCGGGCAGTGGGCCGAGCTCGCGCCGGACGGCACGTTCACCGCCGAGCTCGTCGCGAGCGAGCTCGAGCGCGAGGGCGGCCGCTACGGCGTCTACACGTACGCCGCGGGCGGCACGGTCAACGCCGCGCAGGAGCTGTACGCGCCCGTCGCGTTCACGACGGAGCCCGAGGCGCCCGTGTGGGAGCCCGAGATCTCGGTGCTCGCCGCGGACGGCACGACGCCCCTCGGCGACACCCCGGTCACGGCGGGCGACACGATCGTCGTCCGGGGCACCGGCTTCGACCCGGCGGCGAACGTCGGCGGGCGCGGCGTCCCGATCCCGGCGACGCTCCCGCAGGGCACCTACGTCGTGTTCGGGAGCTTCGCCGAGCAGTGGCGCCCGTCCGAGGGCGCCGCGGCGTCGACCCGCAAGGTCGGCTCGCAGGTGTGGGCCCTCGCCGAGCCCGTGCTCGACCAGGTCCCCGCGCAGTACCAGTCGGTGGTCCGGGCGCAGTGGGCGGACATCACGCCGGACGGCACGTTCGAGGCGCGTCTCGTCGTGAAGAACCCCGCCGCGCTCGAGGGCGGTCGCTACGGCGTCGCCACCTACGGCGCGGGCGGCGTGAGCAACGCCGCGCAGGAGCTCTTCGTCCCGGTCGCGTACGACGCACCGGGCACGCTCACCGTCACGCCCGCGTCCACCACGGTGGAGGCCGGCTCGACGGTCCGCGTCACCGTGCGCGGCCTCGCTGCGGACGACGCGGTCAAGGCCGTGACGCTCGGTGGCACCCCGGCGTCGTACTCCCGCGACGGCGCGACGCTCGTGCTCACGGTCCCCGCCGACACCGCCGCCGGGCCCGTCCCCGTGGTCGTCACGTCGGAGCTCGGCCTCACCGGCAGCACCACGCTGACCGTGACCGCCCCGGTCCCCGGCGGCGAGGCGAAGGCGACCACGACGACGCTCGCGTCGTCGGCGACGTCGGTCGTCGAGGGCACGGCGGTGACGCTCACCGCGACGGTCGCGCCGAAGGCCGCCGGCACGGTCCGGTTCGTCGAGGGCGGCACGACCCTGGGCACCGCGACCGTCACGGACGGTGTCGCGACGTTCCGGACGGCTCCGCTCGCCGTCGGGTCGCACGCCCTGAGCGCGACCTTCGTCCCCACGGACACCACCGCCTACCGCGGCTCGACGTCCGCGCCGGTGACGGTCGCGGTGACCGCCACGCCGGTGACCCCGGCGCCGACGACGGCCGGCAGCCTCACGTGGGGCGTCAAGGAGTCGTTCCGCAGCTACATCGTGGGCCCGGTCGCGAAGGGCGGCGCGACGGCGACGAGCGGCGCGAGCGTCGTCGACGGCGTCTTCCGCTTCGGCCAGGCCGACGGCGGCACGTGGACCGCGGCGAGCGGCCGGGGGACGGTCCGGTACGCCGGGACGGTCCGCTTCACCGGCCACGCGGGCGCGCTCGACCTCACCCTGTCGAACCCGGTGGTCGAGGTCACCGGCCCGGGCACGGGTCGCCTGCTCGTGGACGCGCGCTCCACGGGGCTGGACGGCTCGACGTTCGACCGCACGGGCGTCGCCGTCGCGACGCTCGCGCTCGGCACGCCGACGACGGGCGCGGACGGGGCCGTGACGTTCCGGGACGCGACCGCGACGCTCACGGCGGACGGCTCGCTCGCGTTCGTCGGCTTCTACCCGGCCGGGACGGCGCTCGACCCCGTGACGTTCACGGTCGGCGCGAAGGCGACCGCGCCCGGGGGCGGCGGCACCATCGGCGCCCCGGGCGACGGCTCGACCGGCGGGTCCGTGGACCCGGCGAAGGCGACGCTCTCGGTGGCGCAGGCACGCCCGGGCGACGAGGTGACGATCAGCGGCGTCGGGTTCGGTGCGCGCGAGTCCGGCATCCGCACGGAGCTCCGCTCGACGCCGCGCACGCTCGCGACGGGCACGACCGCGAACGCCGGCGGCGCCGCGACCTCGACCGTGACGATCCCGAAGGACGTCGCCCCGGGCGAGCACACGCTCCTCCTCGTCGGTGCGGACCACACCGCGTCCGCGCCCATCACGATCGTGGGCGCCGGCACGACCGGCACCGGCACCGGGTCGGGCGGCGCGGCGGAGCAGTGCTTCGCGCAGGGCGTCAACGGCGCGACCCTCTCGTGGGGCGTGAGCGACCGGTTCCGGTCGTACGTCACCGGCCCGATCGCGAAGGGCTCGGTCTCGACGGACGGCGTGCGGGACGGCGGCTCGGCGTTCACGTGGAGCGGCGGCAAGGGCTCGTTCAACACGGACCTCGGCAAGGGCCGCGCGAGCTTCGGCGGGTCGGTGTCGTTCTCCGGGCACGAGGGCATCCTCGACCTGCGGATCAGCAACCCGCGGGTGGTCGTGGACGGGTCGTCGGGCACGCTCGTGGTCGACGTGCAGAGCAGCGACATGGAGGGCAACAAGTCCTCGTCGACCGGCGTCGCGTTCGCGAGCCTGGACCTGTCGGGGAAGAAGGCGACGTCGGGCTCCACGATCACGTGGAGCGGCGTCCCCGCGACCCTCACGGCCGCCGGAGCGAAGGCGTTCGCCGGGTTCTACGAGGCCGGGACCGCGCTCTCGCCGGTGACGGTGAGCTTCCCGGTCGGCGGCGACGTCGAGTGCGACGCCTACTCGGGGGCGCTCGCCACCACCGGCTCCGATGCCGGGAGCCTCGCGCTCCTGGCCGGGACGCTGCTGCTCACCGGTGCGGCCCTCCTGGCGGTGCGCCGCCGTCGCGCAGGTCGCGTGGAGGTGGCCGCGGCCGGCTGACCCCGGTCCCCGGCACGACGACGCCCGGTCACCTCGCGGTGACCGGGCGTCGTCGTGCGTGCGGGGCCCGCGGGAGCTGGACCGGCCGGACCGGCCCGGCGTGCCTCAGACGAGGTCGACGAGGTCCGCGACGGAGTCGACGACCTTGCTGGGCCGGAACGGGTAGCGGTCGACGTCGGACATCGTCGTGGAGCCCGTCATGACGAGGTAGGTGTACAGGCCCGCCTCGATGCCCGCGACGACGTCGGTGTCCATCCGGTCGCCGATCATCGCGGTCGTCTCGGAGTGGGCGTCGATGCGGTTGAGCGCGGAGCGGAACATCATCGGGTTGGGCTTGCCGACGAAGTACGGCTTGCGGCCCGTCGCCGAGGTGATCATCGCCGCGACGGCGCCCGTGGCGGGCAGCGGGCCCTCCTGTGAGGGCCCGGTCGTGTCGGGGTTGGTGCAGATGAACCGCGACCCGCCCAGCACGAGGCGGATCGCCTTGGTGATCGCCTCGAACGAGTACGTGCGCGTCTCGCCGAGCACCACGTAGTCCGGGTCGGACTCGGTGAGCGTGTAGCCGGCCTCGTAGAGCGCGGTCGTCAGCCCGGCCTCGCCCACGGCGTACGCGCTGCCCTGGGGGATCTGGTCGGTGAGGAACTGCGCCGTCGCGAGCGCCGACGTCCAGATCGACTCCTCCGGCACGTCGATGCCCGACGTCGCGAGCCGCGCCCGCAGGTCGCGTGCCGTGAAGATCGAGTTGTTCGTGAGGATGAGGAACGGCCGGCCCTTGTCGCGCAGCGCGCGCACGAACTCCGGGGCGCCGGGGATCGCGTGGCCCTCGTGGACGAGCACGCCGTCCATGTCGGTGAGCCAGCTCGTGATCTCTCGGGTCATGTCAGGCGTCCTTCCCGTCCGTGTCGGCCTGGCCGACGGCGGTCGCGTCCTCCGCGACCCCGGTCTTCTGCTGGGCGTCGGCCGCGATCTGCGCCTCGAGCGCCGCCGCCCGCTTCTCCGCCCGCCGCCCGCGCCAGACCTCGACGACCATGGGCAGCACGGACAGGAAGACGATGAGGAGGACGAGCGCCTCGATGTTCTCCTTGACGAACGTGATGTTCCCCAGGAGGTAGCCGAGCCACGTGAGGCCGACGGCCCAGAGCAGCGCGCCGAGCGCGTTGAAACCGACGAAGTGCCGGTAGTGCATCTTGCCGACGCCCGCCGCGACGGGGGCGTACGTGCGCACGATGGGCACGAACCGCGCGATGACGATCGTCCGGCCGCCGTACTTCTCGAAGTAGGCGTTCGTCTGGTCGATGTACTTGCGCTTGAAGAACCGGGAGTCGGGCCGGTCGAACACCTTGGGCCCGACGGTGCGTCCGATGAGGTACGCCGTCTGGTCGCCGAGGAACGCCGCGGCGAACAGCAGGACGAGCAGCACGGGCAGGCTGATCTGCAGCGACTCCTGCGCGACGAGCGCGCCCGCGGTGAACAGCAGCGAGTCGCCCGGGAGGATCGGGAAGAGCAGGCCCGTCTCGATGAAGATGACGACGACGATCCCGACGAGCGCGGCGTCGCCGAAGCGCTCGATGAGCGTCATCGGGTCCATCCAGTCGGGGCCCAGGGCGGCGACCGGTCCGGCGGCGCCGAGGCCCGCGGCGTGCGCGGCCCCCGGGAGGGCGGAGGCGAGCTCGGCGAGGGTGTTCACGGGTCACCAGCGTAGCCGGGCGGGGCAGCGCGGCCCGGCGGTCGGCGTGCACCCGCCGTGGAGGTCCGGCGACGACGGACCTGCGGGTCCCGGCAGAATGTGCGCCATGGCGAGCAGCGCGGGCGAGTCGGGCGAGCGGGAGGCGGACGAGCGCGAGGTCGGCGTCGGCCCGTGGCCCGGCGGCCCGGAGGCGTGGCCCCGCGTCCCGGACCCCGCCGGACCGCCCGGGGCGACGCGGCTCGACCCCCGGTACGACCCCGAGCTGCTCGCGCACGGCGACCGCCGCAACGTCGTCGACGCCTACCGGTACTGGACGGTCGAGGCCGTCGTCGCCGACCTCGACGCGCGCCGCGACCCGGCCCGCCGGCTCCACGTCGCGATCGAGAACTGGGCGCACGACCTCAACATCGGCTCCGTCGTCCGCACCGCCAACGCGTTCAACGCGGCCGGGGTGCACGTCGTGGGTCGACGGCGGTGGAACCGCCGCGGCGCCATGGTCACCGACCGCTACCTGCACGTGCACCACCACGCGTCGGTGGAGGAGCTCGCGGGCTGGGCCGCGGGGGAGGGCCTGCCGCTCTTCGGGGTCGACAACGTCCCGGGGTCGGTGCCGATCGAGGGCTACGCGCTCCCCGCGTCGTGCGTGCTGCTCCTCGGCCAGGAGTCGGCCGGGCTGACGCCCGAGGCTGTCGAGGCGTGCCGCGCGGTGCTCCACATCACGCAGCACGGGTCGACCCGGTCGATCAACGCCGGCGCCGCCGGCGCGATCGCCCTGCACGCCTGGGCGGCGCAGCACCTGGGGCCCACGGGGCCGCCGAGGTAGAGGCGTGGTCATCCGGGGACCACAGGTCGAACGGCCCTGACCTCGCGCTGTCATCCATGCCAGACTTTGACCTGACAGTCCACCCCGCACGACTCCACAGGAGCTCCGCATGCCCATCGCAACCCCCGAGGTCTACGCCGAGATGATCGACCGGGCGAAGGCAGGCTCGTTCGCCTACCCGGCCGTCAACATCACCTCGTCGCAGACCATCACCGCCGCGCTCCAGGGCTTTGCCGAGGCCGAGTCCGACGGCATCATCCAGGTCTCCGTGGGCGGCGCCGAGTACGGCTCGGGTTCGACGGTCAAGGACCGCATCGCCGGTTCGCTCGCGCTCGCGGCGTACGCGCGCGAGGTCGCGAAGAACTACCCGGTGCAGATCGCGATCCACACCGACCACTGCGTCAAGAAGAACCTCGACTCCTGGGTCCGCCCGCTCCTGGCCATCGAGGCCGAGCAGGTGAAGAACGGCGGCCTGCCGACGTTCCAGTCGCACATGTACGACGGCTCGGACGTCCCCCTGGACGAGAACCTCACCATCGCGGCCGAGCTGCTCGAGCTCTCGCAGGCGGCGCGCACGATCCTCGAGATCGAGGTCGGCGTCGTCGGCGGCGAGGAGGACGGCCACGAGGCCGAGATCAACGAGAAGCTCTACACGACGGTCGAGGATGGCCTCGCGACGATCGAGGCGCTCGGCACGGGCGAGAAGGGCCGCTACCTGACGGCCCTCACGTTCGGCAACGTGCACGGCGTGTACAAGCCGGGTGCGGTCAAGCTCCGCCCGGAGATCCTCAAGGAGATCCAGGAGGCCGTCGGCGCGAAGGTCGGCAAGGAGAACCCGTTCGACCTGGTCTTCCACGGCGGCTCCGGCTCCACGGCCGAGGAGATCTCGGCGGCGGTGGACTTCGGCGTCATCAAGATGAACATCGACACCGACACGCAGTACGCGTTCACGCGCCCCGTCGTCGGCCACATGTTCTCGAACTACGACGGCGTCCTGAAGATCGACGGCGAGGTCGGCAACAAGAAGGCCTACGACCCGCGCGCCTGGGGCAAGCTGGCCGAGGCCGGCATGGCCGCGCGCATCATCGAGGCGTCGCAGCAGCTGCGCTCCGCGGGCAACAAGATCCGCTGACGCCGCACGGCCCGGCGTCGCTCCGGGCCCGCGTCGCACGAAGGCCCCCGGTCCGTGAGGACCGGGGGCCTTCGTCGTGCTGCGGCCGCGCGCGCCCGACGACGGGCGTCAGGCGGCCACGGGCGTCAGTCGGTGGTGCCCGCGCCGTTGCCGGGAGGCTCGTCGAGGTCGAAGCCGGGGTCCACGTCGACGATGTCCAGCAGCTCGCCGATGCGGGTCACCTCGAGCAGGAACCGCACCGTGGGCGGGGCGCGGAGGACGCGCACGCGGTGCGGGCCGCGCGACGCGAGACGTGCGAGGAACGCCACACCCGACGAGTCCATGAAGGTCACGTGGTGGGCGTCGATCTCGACGGGCAGGCCGGAGTCCTCCGCCGCGGCGGTCGCCTCCTGGAGGTCGGCGCCGAGGTCGGCGTCGATCTCGCCCGAGAGCACGATGCGGGCTCGCGTCGTGCCCACGATGACGTGCACGCTCGCGGGGTCGCCCGCTCCTGCGGGGTCGCCGGCGACGCCGACCGGGCGGTCTGCGGCCGGGGGTGTACCTTCGCGCACCGGCGCTCCTCTCTGGCGTGGTCCGGACCGGTTCCGGTCTCGGGAAGCACCAATCTACGGTTGAATGTCCAGTCGGGACAGTAACGCGACCGTGGCGTCCGTTTCCAGACGATCGACGCTCGGACCGTCGGAGGTGACGATGGGCAGCTCGCCGGAGCTCGGCACCGACCTGCCCGCGCACGTCCAGGAGTTGTGCACGCGCGCGATGGACGCCACCGGGGTCGCGATGTTCGTCACGGGCCCGCGGTCGGCGGAGATGCCGATCGTCTGGGTCAACCGCGCGTTCGAGCGGCAGACCGGGTTCACCGCCGCCGAGGTGCTCGGCCGCAGCCCCCAGGTCCTCGAGTCGCTCCTCGCGAACCCCGTCGACGCGCAGCAGCTCCGCGCCGCCGTGGCCGACGAGCGCGAGCTCACCTACACCGTGCGCACCTTCCGGCGCGACGGGGTCGCGGTGTGGACGCAGCTCTCGCTCGCGCCCCTCACCGGCCCCGACGGCGCGGTGACCCACTGGGTCGGTGCGCAGGTCGACGTCTCCGAGCACCTCGACCGGTACGCCGCCCAGGTCGCGTCGCTCGCGCTCGAGCGGCGCGAGCGCGCGGTGCTCGACGTCGTCGCCCGCAGCTCCGACCTCCTCGCCGACCTCGACCAGCCGTACGCGCTGCGCGACATCACGGCGCTGCTCGCGGGGTACGTCGTCGACTGGGCGGGCTTCTACCTCAACGACGACGGGCTGCGGTACGCGGAGGGCGTCGACACGGCGGCGCCCCCGAGCGGTCGTGGCCAGCGGCACGGCCGCTACACGCCCGGCGTCCTGCCCCTCGCCCCGGGCGTGCACACGACCGACGCGCTCGGCGACTCGGCCTCCGTCACCGGCTCGGTGCCGCGCGTCCGCGTGGACGTGCCGGACCGCGTCCAGGACGTGCTCGACGGGCGCATCGAGGGGCCGGTGACGCTCGACCTCTCCGCCACGTACCCGCAGTGGTCCGCCTCGGGCTGGCTCCAGCGCGACCTCCACCACCGGCTCTCCGGGCTGCCGCGGCGGCCGGGGTCCGTGACCGTGTCCGCCGTCCCGGGGCGCCGGCGCATCCTCGGCCTGCTCGTCACGGGAGACCTGCCCGACACTCCGCCGCAGGGGTTCGGCACCGACGCGGAGGCCCGCGAGGGCGTGCGCACGCTGCTGCAGGTCATCGCGCGCCGGGCCGGCACCGCGATCGACAACGTGCGCCTCTACGCGCGCGAGCACCGCCTCGCCGAGACGCTCCAGCGCGCGATGCTCCCCGAGCAGGCCGACGTCACGGGCCTCGACGTGTGGACGTACTACGCGCCGAACTCCGAGCACGCCCAGGTGGGCGGCGACTGGTACGACGTCCTGCAGATCGCGCCGGACGTCGTCGGCCTCGTCATCGGCGACGTCGTGGGGCACGACGTCGAGGCGGCGGCCGCCATGGGCCAGCTCCGCTCGGTGGTGCGCTCGTACGCGTACGAGCTCACGACGCCCGGCCCCGTGCTCGAGCGCGTCGACCAGCTCGTCCAGGGCATGCGCATCCCGCGCTCCGCGAGCCTCGTGTACGCGGCGCTCACGCAGCCGGACGCCGCGCAGCCCGAGGACGCGTGGCGGATCGAGTACTCGCGTGCCGGTCACCTGCCGCCGCTCCTGCTGCGCGACGGCACCGTGACGCAGCTCGACGACGCCGGGGGAGCGCTCGTCGGCTTCGGCGGCCGCAGCCGCTCGACGGGCGTCGCGACGCTCCTGCCGGGCGACACGCTCGTCTTCTACACCGACGGCCTCATCGAGCGCCGCGACCGCGCCCTGCGGGTCGGGCTGGAGGCGCTCGTCGCGGCGTCCGAGGCGGTCACGGCCGTCGACGCCGCGGGCGTGGGCGAGGAGCTGCTGTCGCGCCTGGCCGACGCCCCCGAGGACGACGTCGCGCTCGTCGTCGTGCGCATCCCCGACCCGCAGCGGGACGCGTCCGCCGTCGTGCTCAGCCCGCGCAGCCGCCGCTGGCTCCTGCCGAGCGAGCCGGCGTCGATCGGGCGGGCGCGGCACGCCGTCGTGCGCACGTGCCAGGCGTGGGGCGTGCGGGAGAGCGCGAACGCGGAGCTCGTCGTCTCGGAGCTCGTCGCGAACGGCGTGCTGCACGGGTGGGGCCACCTCGCGCTGCGCCTGTTCGACACGGGCGACGGCATCCGCGTCGAGGTCGAGGACTCCAACCCCGCGCCGCCCGTCCCGACGGACGGGCACCCGAACCGCATGGGCGGCTTCGGCATGCAGATCGTCGAGCGGCTCGCCGACTGGGGGTGGCGCCCGACGGCGTCGGGCAAGCTCGTGTGGGCGACCCTGCGGCCCTCGGGGCGCTAGGACGGCCTGCGGGCGTCAGGCCGGGGGCTCGACCTTGGCGAAGCCGGACGGCGGCGTCGCGGGCTCGCAGCGGTGGTCGTTGTCGATGCGGAACAGCTCGAGCGCGCCGCACACCTCGAGCACGAACAGGTCCCGGTCGTCGCAGCCGCGCAGCACCGTCGCACCGCCGCGCTTGCGACCGGCGTCGGCGAGCGAGATGAGGAACGCCGCGCCGGTGGAGTCCATGAACGTCACGCGGCACATGTCGATGACGAGGAGCTGACGGCGCAGCCCGACGACGCGTGCCGCGATCTCCGGGAACTGGTCGCGCTCGGCGAGATCGAGGTCTCCGGCGATGACGAGGGTCGTCGTCGCGGGGGACGTGGCGATCTCGATCATGCCCACGACTCTAGACGCCGCCCGGGTGCGTCGCGCGCCCACCCGGTGGTCGCCGGGCGGACGCGCGGCCGGTCAGCGCAGCGCGCGCACCTCGTCGGCCGAGGTCCCGGCGTCGCGCAGGAACTGCTCGCAGCGCTCCGCCTCCTCGACCTCGCCGAGGTACGCGGCGCACTCGGCGAGGGCCAGGAGCGCGCGCAGGAAGCCCTGGTTCGGCACGTGGTCGGCCGGGATCGGTCCCTGGCCGCGCCAGCCGGCGCGCCGCAGGGAGTCCAGCCCGCGGTGGTAGCCGGTGCGCGCGAACGCGTAGGCCGTCACCGCGCCGCGCGAACCGTTCTCGTGGAGGAAGTCCTCGGCGAGGTAGGCCCACGCGAGCGAGCTCGCGGGCGAGCGGCCCGCGATCTCGTACGGGTCGCCGTCGGCCGCGATGGCGTCGCGGACGTGCGCGTAGTCGTCGGGGAGGCGGACGGGTGCGGGGCCGTCGAGGAGGTTCGGGTGGGTGTCGCTCATGAGGCCATTCTGCCCATCCCGGGCGTGACGCGGTCGATAGCCGCCTCGAAGGTCAATTTCCGTCATCCGACCGGTAAACTCGGCGCCGGTCCCCGGGTCTCTGCCGCCCGGGTGACGCCTCGGGCCCGCGGGCCCGGCGCCGTCGGGCACGCCGTGCCCGCTCCGCTCCGGACGCCGGTGCGCGCCCACGACCATGACCGGCCCGAGGAACAGGCAGCGCGAAAGTGGGGATTCCATGCCAGGCGTGGTGCTCGTCGGTGCCCAGTGGGGCGATGAGGGCAAGGGCAAGGCGACCGACCTCCTCGGGTCCCGGGTCGACTACGTGGTCAAGTTCAACGGCGGCAACAACGCCGGCCACACGGTCGTCATCGGGGACGAGAAGTACGCGCTCCACCTGCTGCCGTCGGGCATCCTGTCCCCGGGGGTCACGCCGGTCATCGCGAACGGTGTCGTCGTCGACATCGAGGTGCTGTTCCAGGAGCTCGACGACCTGATCTCGCGGGGCGTGGACGTCTCGCGCCTGCTCGTCTCGGGCTCCGCGCACGTCATCGCGGGCTACCACCGCACGATCGACAAGGTGAGCGAGCGGTTCCTCGGCAAGCGCCGCATCGGCACGACGGGCCGCGGCATCGGGCCGGCGTACGCGGACAAGATCAACCGCGTCGGCATCCGCATCTGGGACCTGTTCGACGAGAAGATCCTCGCGGAGAAGATCGAGGGCTCGCTCGACCAGAAGAACCACCTGCTGGTGAAGGTCTACAACCGCCGTGCCATCACCGTGGACGAGACCGTGGCCGAGCTGCTGCAGTACGCCGACCGGCTCAAGCCGATGGTCGCGGACACGGCGCTCGAGCTGAACAAGGCGCTCGACGCGGGCAAGAACGTCCTCTTCGAGGGCGGGCAGGCCACGATGCTCGACGTCGACCACGGGACGTACCCGTTCGTCACGTCGTCCAACGCGACCGCGGGCGGCGCGCTCACGGGCTCGGGCGTCGGGCCGACGCGCATCAGCTCCGTGATCGGCGTCATCAAGGCGTACACGACGCGCGTGGGCGAGGGCCCGTTCCCGACCGAGCTGTTCGACGCGAACGGCGAGTACCTGCTCAAGCAGGGCGGCGAGTACGGCGTCACGACGGGCCGCGCGCGCCGCTGCGGCTGGTACGACTCGGTGATCGCGCGCTACGCGACCCGCGTCAACGGCATCACCGACATGGTGCTCACCAAGCTCGACATCCTCACCGGCTTCGAGAAGGTGCCGGTCTGCGTCGCGTACGACGTCGACGGCGTCCGGTACGACGAGATGCCGCTCGACCAGACCGCGTTCCACCACGCGAAGCCGATCTACGAGGAGCTCGACGGCTGGTGGGAGGACATCTCCGGCGCCCGCACGTTCGACGACCTGCCGGTCAACGCGCAGCGCTACGTGCACGCGCTGGAGGAGATGTCGGGCACGCGGATCTCCGCGATCGGCGTCGGCCCGAGCCGCGACGCGATCATCCCGCGCCACGACCTCATCCACTGAGCCGACGACGCCCGCCGACCACGGCCCGGACGCCCCGCGGGGCGTCCGGGCCGTCTCGGTAGACTCGGCGCCCGTGAAGATCCTCGTCGTCGGGACCGGTGCCCGCGAGCACGCCATCGTCCACGCCCTCGCGCACGAGGCCGACCGCCCGGGCGCGGAGCGGCACGAGCTGCACGCCGCCCCGGGGAACCCGGGCATCGGGGACCTCGCGACGCTGCACGCGGTGGATCAGAACGACGGCGCCGCGATGGCCGCGCTCGCGACGGACCTGGGCGTCGACCTCGTCGTCATCGGCCCGGAGGCGCCGCTCGTCGCCGGCGTCGGGGACGCGGTGCGCGAGGCCGGCGTCCCCGTGTTCGGGCCGAGCGCCGAGGCGGCGCGGCTCGAGGGCTCCAAGGCGTTCGCGAAGGACGTCATGGCCGCCGCGTCGGTCCCCACGGCGCTCGCGCACGTGTGCACCGACGTCGACGAGGTCGCGGCCGCCGTCGACGCGTTCGGCGCGCCCTACGTCATCAAGGACGACGGCCTGGCCGCGGGCAAGGGCGTCGTCGTCACGGAGGACCGTCAGGCCGCGCTCGAGCACGCCGCCGCGTGCTTCGCGACGCCCCGCCGTGCGGCGGACGGCACGCCCGAGGACCCGTGCGTCGTCGTCGAGGAGTACCTCGACGGTCCCGAGGTCTCCCTCTTCTGCGTGAGCGACGGCGCGACGGTCGTGCCGCTCGCGCCCGCCCAGGACTTCAAGCGTGCGTTCGACGCCGACGCGGGCCCGAACACGGGCGGCATGGGCGCGTACAGCCCGCTGCCGTGGGCGCCCGACGGCCTGGTGGAGGAGGTCGTCACGCGCGTCGCGCAGCCGACGATCGACGAGATGGCGCGGCGCGGCACCCCGTTCGTCGGCGTGCTCTACGTGGGCCTCGCGCTGACGAGCCGCGGCACGCGCGTCGTCGAGTTCAACGCGCGCTTCGGCGACCCGGAGACGCAGTCCGTGCTCACGCGCCTCGCGACGCCGCTGTCCGCGGTCATGCTCGCGGCGGCCCAGGGGCGGCTCGCCGAGGTCGGCCCGCTGCGCTGGCACGACGACGCGTCCGTCACCGTCGTCGTCGCGGC
Organism: Cellulosimicrobium sp. JZ28; assembly: GCF_015327065.1. Classification (NCBI taxonomy): domain Bacteria; kingdom Bacillati; phylum Actinomycetota; class Actinomycetes; order Micrococcales; family Promicromonosporaceae; genus Cellulosimicrobium; species Cellulosimicrobium sp. JZ28. The sequence continues at coordinate 106,070 of NZ_CP017660.1, forward strand.
GCACGGCTACCCGGGCGCCGTCCGTGGCGGCGACCCGATCACGGGGATCGACGCGGCGGAGGGCGTCGAGGGCGTGCACGTGCTGCACGCGGGCACGTCGCGCGCGGACGACGGCGGCCTGGTCGCCTCGGGCGGCCGCGTGCTGTCGGTCGTGGCGCGCGGCGCGGACCTGGCCGAGGCGCGCCGCCGGGCGTACGCCGCGGTCGACCGCATCGTGCTCCCGGGCTCGCACCACCGCACCGACATCGCGGCGAGGGCCGCCGCGGGCGAGGTCACGCTCGCGGGCTGACGGCTCACCGGGCGCCGTCGCTACCCGCGGAACCAGGGGTTCCGGTTCACGGTCCCTGCCAGGCCCGCGAGCGCGGCGCCCGACGTGCCTCCCGTCGTGACGAGCGACAGACCGTAGGCGGACAGGATCGGGTTGACGGGCTGGTAGACGAACGAGCCGCCGTTCGAGCAGTCCTTGACGCGGCCGGACGTGACGCCCTGCGCCTGGTCGCCCGAGACCACGGAGCCACCCGAGTCGCCGCCCTCCGCGCACGCGCTGCCACGCGCGAGGCCCGAGACGGTGCCGGTGCCGTAGTTGACGGTGATGTTCTTCTGCTCGATGACGCCGCAGCGCCAGCCGGTCGTGGCGCCCGAGCGACACACCGAGGCACCCACGGGCGCCTCGACCGAGCCGGCGACGCCGACCGTGCCGCCCGCGTAGTCGTTCACCCGGGGGACGGGAGAGAATCCGGCGTCGACGCGCACCCACGCGTAGTCGTGGCCGGGGAACGACGCCGCCTGGACCATGCCCATGCGCGCCCAGCCCGCGGTGAGCACCTCCTTGCCCGCCGCGCCGCAGTGCCCTGCCGTGACGAACCCGCCCTGGACGGCGAAACCGATCGAGCAGGCCGACCCCGACCACCCGCCGGGGTCCCGCGAGATGTAGCGGTCCCCGCCGCGCACGTCGGCCACCGGCTCGTACGGCGCGTCGACGACCTCGGTGCGCACGGCGGACCCGTCCGTCCCCGACGCCTCGACGAAGGCCTCCGCGGCCGCGGGGTCGAGCGCCTCGACGACGACCTCGTTCGTGGTGACGTCCACGTACCACGCCTGGACGGCGTCGGGCGTCCTGGCCGCGTCGAGCTGCGCCGCGACGTCGTCGAGCTCGGCCTGGCTCCGGTCCACGACGACGGCCGTGGCGCCGGCGGCCTCGACGTCCGCGACGGCCGCAGGGTCGGTGACGGCGACGACGGGCGCACCGGCCTCGGCGTCGACCCACGTCCCGGCGTAGACGGCGCCGAGCTCGCCGCTCAGGGCGCGCTCGACCGTGGCCGTCGCGGCGTCGAGGGCGAGCCGGTCGTCGACCTCCGCCGGGTCGAGCCCGAGGTCGCGCTCGAGCGCGCGCAGCTGCCCCGACGGGAGCCCGCCGCTGGTGCGCCCCGTCGCGTGCCCGGTCGCACGCCCGGAGGCGGCGCCGGGCGCGGAGACGGAGGTCGACTCGGGCCGCGGCGTGCTCGCCCGTGCGGCCTCCGTGAGCCCGGCGCTCGCGACCAGCACCACCAGTCCTGCCGCTAGCGCTGTCCTGGGGTGGTGCATCGGTGTGTCCTCCGTTCCGGTGACGGCCGCCGCCGTCGGCGCAGCCGGGACGGACGTGTGCACGCAGGAGGCGCTCCGGAGCGGGCCCCCGACGGTGGGGGAGCGTGCCCACGGTCGTCCTCAGGGGACACTAGCCGCCGGCCGGAGGTTCGGCGCGGGCTGGGACGTCGGTCCGGGCGCGAAGCGCCCGGGCGACGGCCGGGCGCCGGTCAGGGCTCGAACGTCTCCGCGTCGAGGAGGTCCGGCGACGAGCCGAGCAGCGAGCGCGTGATGCGCTCGGCGTCCGCGGTCATCTCGTGCACGGCGGACCCGAGGTCCTCGTCTCCCACGTCGTGGCTCGCCTCGACCGCGCGCAGCACGGCGCGCCGGACCACCTCCTTGACGAACGAGGCGGTCACGCCGTCCGTGCGGTCGGCGGCGTCGGCGAGTGCACCGGAGGTGAACGGCAGCTCGCCGCGGTAGAGCTCGAACAGCCGGAGCCGCGCCGACGCGTCGGGCAGGGGGATCTCGACCGCGAGGTCGACCCGGCCGGGGCGCTGCGCGAGCGCGCGCTCCAGGAGGTCGGCGCGGTTCGTCGTCAGGACGAACGCGACGTCGGAGTCGCTGGCGAGGCCGTCCATGGCGTCCAGCACCTCGAACAGCAGGGGCTGCGGGCCGTCGTGGAACGAGCGGTCCTCGGCGATGAGGTCGCAGTCCTCGAGCACGATGATCGCGGGCTGGAGCGCACGGGCCGTCTCCGCGGCGAGCCGGACGAGCCGGAGCGCACCCCCTGCGAGGACGATCACCGTCGTGCCCGGGCTCTCGCCGACGAGGTGGCGGACGGTGTGGGTCTTGCCCGTCCCCGGCGGACCGTAGAGCAGGACGCCGCGCTTGAGGTGCTGACCAGCCGCGAGGAGCTCCGTGCGGTGCCGCGCGACGCCGAGCACCTGACGCTCGATCCTGCTCAGCGTGCCGTCCGGGAGCACCACGTCGTCGCCGGGACCCGGTCTCGCGGCAGGAACGTCATGCCGCCGGCCTGCGCGCCGTAGTCCGACGCCGTGAACGTCACGACCTGGCCGCGCAGCACGCTGTGCTCGACCATGGCCGCCCGGAGCTCGGCGAGGAGCGACAGGGCGGCGTCCTCCTGGGGGCACATGACCTCGACGCTGCCCTCGTCGCCGTGCCGCGGGTTCGCCGCGCGCTGCAGGAGCGCGACGGGCGTGCCCGCGTACGCGAAGAGGTGCAGACCGAAGGAGACGGTGCGGCGCTCGCTCTCGGGGCCCGTCGCCGCGCGCGCGTAGTCCACCGCGCCGACGGGAAACTGGCGCCACAGGGCGGAGTGCTCGACGATCTCGGAGAGGGACGTGTGCATCCGCTGCTCGCCGCCACCGACGCCGACGACGCGGCCACCGCCGTGACGGGCGACGACGGCCTCGATCGCGACGTCCGCGTCGACGCTGCGCAGAGCGGACACCGTCTCGGTGACGACCGCGATCGAGCGCGGGTCGGTGCCGAGGTGCTCGCGCAGCACGTCCGCGACGGACGGCCCGGCGTCGGTCCGCTGCCGCTGGGCCTGCTCGTTGGCGGTCTCCATGAAGGCCGAGAAGGTGGCGAGGAAGTCGCGCACCCCCGGGTCGTGCGTCGCGCGCCCGGCGTCCTCGCCCTGGTCGGGCGTGCCGTCGAGCGCGCCGCCGGGGGCGGCTCCCGAGGTGGACGAGGGGCCGGGTTCGCGTCGCATGGTGCGACACTAGGGGCCGTGACCCACACCCCGCAGGACCCCGGCTCGGCCCTCTCGCTCGGCGAGGCCGACGCCCTCGACACGGCCGCGCTCGACCTGCCCGGCTGGACGCACGCGTACTCCGGCAAGGTGCGCGACCTGTACACGCCGGACCTGCCGGCCGTCGGGGGCGTGCACCCCCTGGGCGACGTCGTCCTCGTCGTCGCGAGCGACCGGGTGAGCGCCTACGACCACGTGCTGTCGCCCGGTATCCCGGACAAGGGCGTCGTGCTCACGCAGCTCAGCCTGTGGTGGTTCGAGCAGCTCGCCGACCTCGTGCCGAACCACGTCGTCTCGACCGCCGTCTCGGCGGTGCCGGGTGACGGCCTCGTGCCGGACGTCGTCGCCGGGCGCGCGATGATCTGCCGCCGCCTCGACATGTTCCCCGTCGAGTGCGTGGCGCGCGGGTACCTGACGGGCTCCGGCCTCGTGGAGTACCGCGCGGGCGGCGAGGTCTGCGGCGTGCCGTTGCCCGACGGCCTCGTCGACGGGTCGCGCCTGCCCGAGCCGATCTTCACGCCGGCGACGAAGGCTGCCGTGGGCGAGCACGACGAGAACGTCTCGTTCGACGTCGTGGCCGAGCAGATCGGCATCGACGACGCCACGCGCCTGCGCGACCTCACGCTCGCCGTGTACGCGCGCGCCGAGGAGATCGCGCGCGAGCGCGGCGTGATCCTCGCGGACACCAAGCTCGAGTTCGGTGTGGACCCGGCGACGGGGGAGACGGTGCTCGGCGACGAGGTGCTCACGCCCGACTCGTCGCGCTTCTGGCCCGCGGACCAGTGGGAGCCGGGTCGCGCGCAGCCGAGCTTCGACAAGCAGTTCGTGCGCGACTGGCTCACGTCGCCCGCGTCGGGCTGGGACCGCGCCGCGGACACCCCGCCGCCGTCGATCCCGGCCGACGTCGTCGCACGTACCCGCGCGCGCTACCTCGAGGCGTACGAGCGGCTCACCGGGTCGACGCTCGCCTGACGCCTGACGCCTGACGCCTCACGCCGTCCGCAGGGTGCCGGGTCGGAGGTAGGTGTGCCCGCTCGGCGCGGTCCACCGGACCGACCCGTCGGCGAGCAGCGCCGGGCGCCAGCCGTCGCGTGCGCGGACGACCCGGTGGTGGCGGCACAGGGCGACGAGGTTGTCGGCCCCGTGCGCGGGCTCCGCGTCGTCGTCCATACCGGTGCCTGTGCCTGTGCCTGTGACCGGCCGCGGGGCGACGACGTGGTCGAGGTCGCAGCGGAACGCCGGTACGCGGCAGCCCGGGAAGACGCACGTCCCGTCGCGCGCGAGGACGCGCGCCACGGTGGCCGGCGCGGGCCGTGAACGGCCGCGGTCGATCGTCGGGACGGGTGCTGCCGGTGCGTCCATGGGGAGCCTCCGTGCGTCGTCGGGCGAAGTGTCGTGCGAGGGCGGGGAAGGGGCAGGACCCCGCCCTCGCACCGTGCTCGAGCGTGCGCCTCGAACACGTGTTCGAGCCTAGCCCCACCCTCCGACACGCGCCCAGAGATTGCGCGTATAGGTCGTCGGGCGATATATATCGACCATGGTCTCCTCGGCCCCGTTCCGCATGACGGAGCAGGCGTATCTCGTGCTCCTCGCCCTCAGCGGGGAGCCGCTCCACGGCTACGCCGTCATCCGGTCGGTGCGCGACCTCTCCGACGGCCGCACCCGCCTCGGCGCGGGCACCCTCTACGGGAACCTCGACCGTCTCGTCGCGGCCGGTCTCGTGGAGCCGACGGGCGAGGAGGTCGTCGACGGCCGGCTGCGTCGCTACTACCGCGCGACCGACGACGGGCGCCGCGCCGCCCGCGCCGAGACCCTCCGCCTCGCCGAGCTCGCGGAGCGCGCGCGCCGGTCGCTCACCCGCGGTGCCGGTCGAGGTCCCGCCGACGGTCTCGCCGGGAGCGGCGCGTGACCGGGCGACGGGCCGCCGCCGACGGCGCGCAGCCCGGCCGCCCTGCCCGCGGGGCGCGCGGCACAGACCGGTACGAGCGGTCCGCGCGGTTCTGGCTGCGCGCCTACCCCCGGCGCTGGCGCGACCTGCACGGGGACGAGGCGCTCGCCGTCCTGCTCGACCTGGCGCCCGAGCCGGACGACGGCGCCGCTCCCCGCGCCATCGGCGCCCGGGAGGCGTGGGGGCTCGTGCGCGCAGGGTGGGCGCTGCGATGGCGCGAGCACCCGCCGCTCGGGCGCTGGCTGCTCTACCGGTCGCTCGACCTGCGGCTCCCCGCGCGGTACTGGTGGTGGGTCGCCGACGACATCCACGGGGCGCTCTACCCCTGGCGCGTCACCCTGGGCAGCCTGGGGACCGCGTTGGCGGTGTTCTACGGGTGGCCCGTCCTGGGCCATGTGCTGTTCTCGTACGACGTCACCCGGCCGGACCTCTGGTTGGGTGCGCTGTGGTGCGCGGCTGCGTTCGCGAGCGGGTTCCTGTTCCGGCGGTCCCACGTCGACCGGGCCTGGCGCAAGCACGTGCTCGACGGGAACATCCCGGTCGACACCCCGGACCGGCGCCGCACCGCGGGCGGCTGAGCACGCCCGCTCACCGTGCGGACGCCCGACCGGGCGGGTGCGCGCGCCCGCTAGACTGAGCGCGGAATCCCGCCGTCGGCTCCCGCTCGTCCCGTCCTCCCGGGCGTCCTCGACGCCCGTGACGTGGCCGGGATCCCGGAGCCCCGGCCCTCCCAACACTCTCGCCAAGGAGCCCCCGTGGGACGCGTCGTCGTCGAGGTCATGCCCAAGCCCGAGATCCTGGACCCGCAGGGCAAGGCCGTCGTCGGGGCGCTGCCGCGCCTCGGCTTCACCCAGTTCACGTCCGTCCGCCAGGGCAAGCGGTTCGAGCTCGAGGTCGAGGGCCCGGTGACGCCGGAGGTCCTCGCCGCCGCCGAGGAGGCCGCGGTGAAGCTCCTGTCGAACCCCGTCATCGAGGACGTCGTGCGCGTCGCCGACATCGAGACGGACGCCGCCGCGACGATCACGTCGCAGGGTCTCGCCTGATGACCGCCTCGGCTCTCGCGACGGCCACGGTCGGCGTCGTCACCTTCCCCGGCACGCTCGACGACCGCGACGCCGCGCGCGCGGTGCGCCTCGCGGGCGGCGAGGCCGTGTCGCTCTGGCACGCCGACGCCGACCTCCACGGCGTGGACGCGGTCGTCCTGCCCGGCGGCTTCTCCTACGGCGACTACCTGCGCGCGGGCGCGATCAGCCGCTTCGCGCCGGTCATGGAGTCGATCGTGGACGCCGCGAAGGGCGGCATGCCCGTGCTGGGCATCTGCAACGGCTTCCAGATCCTCACCGAGGCGCACCTGCTCCCGGGGTCGATGGTCAAGAACGACCACCTGCACTTCGTGTGCCGCGAGCAGGTCCTCGTGGTCGAGAACGCCGACACCGCCTGGACGCGCGACTACACGGCCGGCCAGCGCATCACGATCCCGCTGAAGAACCAGGACGGGCAGTTCGTCGCCGACGAGCGGACGCTCGACGAGCTCGAGGCCGAGGGTCGCGTCGTCTTCCGCTACGACGGCTGGAACCCGAACGGGTCGCGCCGCGGCATCGCGGGCATCTCGAACGCGGCGGGCAACGTCGTCGGGCTCATGCCCCACCCGGAGCACGCCGTCGAGCCCGGCTTCGGCCCGGCCGCCGAGGCCGGCCCGCGTGCCGGCACCGACGGCCTCGGGTTCTTCACGTCCGTCCTGGGCGCGCTCGTCCGCGCGTGACGCTCCCGCGCGTCCTGCCCGACGCCGTCGGGCGCCCCGGGACCGGGGCCGTCACCGTGGCGACGGTCCCGGCGGACGACGCCGCGGCCGAGCGGCTGCGGTCGCGGCAGCAGGCGGAGCTCGCGGTGCGCTACGGCGAGCCCGACGCCGGCACGTTCGCCCCCGAGGCGGCGCTCGCGAACGTCGTGGTCCGGGAGGACGGCGAGCCGGTCGCGTTCGTCGCGCTGCGCGACGTCTCCGGCACGCCGGACGGACGCGGCGGCACGCACCCCGCGCGGACCGGCGAGGTGAAGCGCCTGTACGTCGAGCCCGCCCACCGGGGCCGCGGGCACGCCCGCACCGCGATGCGCGCGCTGCACGAGCGCGCGGTCGCCGCGGGCCTCGACCGGCTCGTGCTCGAGACGGGCACGCTCCAGCCGGAGTCCATCGACCTCTACCTCTCGCTCGGGTACGTGCCGATCGAGTCGTACGGCCACTACGCCGGGCAGCCGCTCTCGCGCTGCTTCGCGCTCGACCTGCGCGTGTCGCCCGCCGCTGCGTCGGATGCCGCCGGAGCGCGGACCGCCGCGCCGGATGCCACCGGACCACGGGGCGCTGCGCTGGACGGCACGAGGTCGGGGTCCGGCGCCGCGGCGGGCGGCCTGGTCGTCGGGGGCGCGGCGGTCGAGCTCCGAGCCGTCCCGTGGGACGACCCCGACGCGGCAGCGCTGCGCCGCGAGATGCACGAGACGTCGTCCGCCGTCCTGTACCCGGAGCTCTTCGGCGGCCTCGACTCCGCCGGAGGCTTCGAGGGCGTGGACGCGCGCCTGGGAGCGGACGTCGTGGTCACCCTCGTGGCGTACCGGGACGGCGAGGCCCTCGGGTGCGCGTCGCTGCGACGGCCCGAGCCCGGCGCGCCGCAGGACGCGCTCGAGGTGAAGAAGGTGTTCGTGCGCGAGAGCGCGCGCCGCACGGGGACCGCGCGTCGGCTCCTCGACGGGCTGGAGACGGCGGCGCGTGAGCGCGGGGCCTCCACGCTCCTGCTCGAGACGGGCATCCGCCAGCCCGGCGCCATCGCGCTCTACCGCTCGCTCGGCTTCCGTGCCGTCGCGCACTTCCCGCCCTACGACGGCGACAACCACGTCGCGCTGTGCTTCGCCAAGCCGCTGACCTGAGGCGATACCCGCCGTGCCGCATATGACCGCGCTGTCCGGTTCCGCTAGGGTGGACCGGTGATCCCCCTCGCGTCCGGCGCCCACTCCGTGGCCTCCGTCGTCCTCGAGCTGCTCGGGTGGGTCTCCGCAGCCGTGACGCGGGTGCCCGGAAGGATCGGTGCGCTCGCGGCGGAAGTGCGGGAGACCGCGGCGGGCTGGGGCCTCCCGGTCGGCGAGGTGACCGACCTCTACGCCGACTTCCCCGTCCGCCTCGCGCTCGCCGTCGGCGCCGTCGCGCTGGTGTGCGCGGTGGTCGCCCTCGTCCACGGCCTGCGGCAGCGGCCCGGCGCCACGGGCACCGAGGGCGACACCGGGCACGTCACCGGGAGCTGAGCAGCGGCGCGACCTCGTGGCCGAGGAAGCGCACGAACGCCTCGACGTCGGGCTCGTCCGCGGTCGGCTGGACCGCCACGGCCGTCGCGCCCGCCTCCGCGAGAGCCAGGACGCCCGCCGCGACCGCGTGGGCGTCACCTGCGGCGCCGATGCCCCGACCGGGCTCCGCGCCCCACACCGGCAGCTCGCGGTCGACCCGTGCCTGCGCGTCCGGCCCCGTCGCGGCGATGAGCGTCGCGTGGACGTCGAACCCCGGGCCCGCGCCGCCCTCGCGCGCGACGGCCGCCGCGCCCCGCACGTCCTCGGGGGTCAGCGCGTTCGTGAGGATGAGACCGTCGCCGAGCTCGCCGGCCAGCGCGAGCGTCCGCGGCCCGGACCCGCCCAGCCACAGCGGGACCGGCTCCGTGGGCGGCCAGTCGAGCCGGACGGCGTCGAGCGTGACGTACCGGCCGTCCGTCGTGAGCTCCTCGCCCGCGAGCAGGCTCCGCAGCGCCGTCGCGTGCTCGCGCAGGAGCGTCAGCGGCGACGCGACGCGCACCCCCGCCTGCCCCATCCACTCCTGGACGCCGTGCCCGACCCCCGCGACGAGGCGACCGGGGAACATCCGCGCGAGCGTCGCCACCTCCATCGCCGTGATCGCCGTGCTGCGCAGCGGGGCGGGCATGAGCCCGATGCCGACGCGCACGCGCTCGGTCCACGCGAGGGCAGCGGCCGCCGAGGCGAGGCCGGACTGCTTGAAGCAGTCCTCCCACACCCAGAGGTCGTCGAGGCCGGCGTCCTCTGCCGTCGTCGCGAGCCGCCGCAGGCTCTCGGGTGCGTGGGTGGGCACGAACGCGATACCGAGCCGTGGTGTCGTCATCCCGTCATCGTGCACCGTGGCACCGACAGTCAGCCGTCGCGGCTCGGGGTGCCGGGGGTGTCGTCGGCCGCGTCCGCTCCGATGTCGGCGATCGTGCCGGTGCCGGTGCCCGCGTCGGTGTCTGGGCCGGCGAGGAACGCGAGCTGCGCGGCGACGGACTGCCGGGCGGCTCCTCGCACCGCGGGGTCGACGTCGGCGTAGACCCGCGCGACCACCTCGTCGACCGCGCCCGGCGCGTCCGGGGCCAGGCCGAGCGTGGTCAGCGCGGCCCGCACCTGGGCGAGACGCTCGTGACGGTGCTCCCGGTACGCGCGCACGCGCGCCGCGAGGTCGTCGACGAGCGGTCCGTGGCCGGGGAGGCCGGTCACCGGTCCCGGGCCGCCCGTGACGGCCTCGATCGCGTCGAGGCTCGCGATGTAGGCGCCGAGCGACCCGTCGGGCGCCGCGATCACCGTCGTCCCCGTCCCGAGCACCGTGTCACCCGTGAGGACGGTCGTGCCCGACGGCGTCCGCGCGCCCTCGTCCGCCGCGGTCCCGGAGCCTGCGGCGACGGGGCCCGCGGTGCCGGAGCCCGCCGAGCCCGGGTCCGCCGTGCGGCGGGCTCGGTCGTCGGTCGAGGCGACCGGGCCGTCGTCGGGCAGGACGAGGCAGACCGAGTCGGCGGTGTGGCCGGGCGTGGCGAGGACCGCGACCCGCAGGCCTGCGGCCTCGATCACCTCGCCGTCGCGCAGCGGCGCGCCGCCGTGGCAGTGGTCCGGGTCGGCGGCCCGCACCGGGGCGCCGGTGCGCGCGTGCAGCCCGGGGGACCCGGCCGTGTGGTCGGCGTGCCGGTGGGTCACGAGCACGAGCTCGACCGGCCCGGCGGCGGCGAGCGCGTCGAGGTGGGCCGCGTCGTCGGGCCCCGGGTCCACGACGACGCACGACGCCGAGCCCGGCGCGCGCAGCACGTACGAGCGCGTGCCGTCGAGCGTCATGGGGCCGGGGTTGTCGGCGCGGAGGACGGCGGCGAGGCGCGTGACGGGCGTCGGGGCGCTCATGTCACGCGCGATGCCGCAGGACCGCCGGGCGGCCCTCGTCGTCCCACTGGGCGAACCGCGCGTCGATCAGCGGCGCGACGAGCTCGTACGTCTCCCACGTGTCCGGGACGCGGTACACGTCCTCGGGCTCCCCGTCGCCGGGGCTCACGGCGTCCACGTAGTCCTCGAGGTAGAGGCCGCCGTCGCCCTCGTCCTCGTCGTCGCCCGCGTAGTAGGCGCTCGCGAACGCAATGCCGACGTCGTCGAGGTCGTGGTCGACGAGCTTGCCGTCGCACGACTCGTGCACGAACGCGCCCGGCGTGACGGTGCGGTCGCGCAGCGCCGCGAGCTCGTCCTCGGATTCCTCCTCGAGCTCCGGGGACGCGTGCCCCGCGAGCACCGCCCACGCGAGGAACATGCCGATGTGCGTCGCCCCCGCCTCGGGACCGGCCTCGGGCGGGTAGCCCTCGCCGCCGGAGTGCCAGGACGCGTCGTCGTACTTCGTGGTCATGCGCGCGACGCTACCGCCTCCCACCGACGCCGCCGCGCCCCCGCCACGACGCCGCCGCCGACCACGACGTCGCTCCGCGTCGAGCACGACGTTGCTGTCATGACGGGCGCCCTGGCGACAGCGACGTCGTGCTCGGCGGGGAGGGTCAGACGGCGAGCTTGCCCGCGAGGAGCTCGAGCGTGCGCGCGCGGCCCGGCGTCGCGTCGAGCGCCTCGTCCGCCCGGGACGCGGCGACGGGCACGACCATGACCTCGTCCACGCCATGGCGCTCGGCGAGCCGACGGACCTCGGCCGCCGCGGCGTCGGGCGTGCCGACGGCCCAGCGGCGCAGGCTGTCCTCGACCATCTCCCCGGCCGCACCGGCGAGCGGCGCGGCCTGCGCCTCCTCGACGGTCTCGAGCGCGGTGAGCGCCTGCCCGGTGCGCAGGCGCGCCATCATGCGGGCCTGGGGGAGCGCCCGGGCGCGCGCCTCGTCATCGGTCTCCGCGACGACGGCGTTGAGGGTGAGGAACGTGCGGGGCTCGGGGTACGCCTCGCTCGGGCGGTAGCCCTCCCGGTACAGGGCGAGGATCTCGTCGATGCCCTGGCCCGAGAAGTGGTTCGCGAACACGTACGGCAGGCCGAGCTCGGCCGCGAGGCGCGCGGAGTAGTCGCTCGACCCGAGCAGCCAGACCGTCGGGGTGCCGTCCGCGGCGGGCGTCGCGTGCACGTCGTAGACCTGCCCGCTCGTGAGGCGCAGCGTCGCGCCCTGCGGGCTCATGAGCGCGAGGATGTCCGTGACGTGCTGGGGGAAGCGGTCGACGTCGGCCGTCGGGCCGGTGATGCGCAGGAGCTGCGTGACGACCGGGTCCGAGCCGGGGGCGCGGCCGAGGCCCAGGTCGACCCGCCCCGGCGCGATCGCCTCGAGCGCGGCGAACTGCTCGGCCACGACGAGCGGTGCGTGGTTGGGCAGCATGACGCCGCCCGAGCCGACGCGGATCCGGTCCGTCACCGACGCCGCCGCGGCGATCATCACGGGCGGGGTCGAGGCCGCGACCGCGGGCATGTTGTGGTGCTCGGCGAACCAGTAGCGCTCGAAGCCGAGCCGGTCGGCGAGGCGGACCAGGTCGAGCGACGCTCGCACCGCCTGGGTGCTGGACTGGCCCGAGCGGACGGGCACGAGGTCGAGGACGGACAGGCGGGGGGTCTGGGTGCTCACCCTGATGCCAACCGGGCACCCCCGTGCCTCATTCCCCGGGGCGACCGCGCACGCCTGCCAGGATGGTCGCCATGGACGTCCCCTCGATGATCATGGGCGCCGCCGTCGCGTCCGTCGCCTGGATCGTGCTCGTGCCCTGGGGCCGCCTCAAGGAGCTGCGCGAGCGGGATCAGGCGGAGCGCACCGAGGACTGACCGCCGGGCAGCGGAGTCCGCAGCCCGCTCGCCCGGTGGACCGGGCTCGTCACCGCGGTGCGTACGGCGTCCTCGGAGCCGACGACGCGCACGAACGACTGCGCGCGCGTCACCGCCGTGTACAGCAGCTCGCGCGTGAGCAGCGGCGAGGTCGCGGGCGGCAGGACGAGCGTGACGCGGTCGAACTGGCTGCCCTGCGCGCGGTGGACCGTCATGGCGTGCACGGTCTCCACGGGCGGCAGCCGGTGCGTGCGCACGCGCAGCGGCGCGCGCGGGTCCCCGAACACGGCGACGACCCCGCCCGAGGGCTCCGCGACGAGCACGCCGGTGTCGCCGTTGTAGAGCCCGACCTCGGCGTCGTTCGTCGTGACGAGCAGGGGCCGCCCGGCGACCCACGGGGAGTCGGTCGCGTGGTGGCCGGTCGCCTCCTCGACCCACGCCTCGACCTGCGCCGCCCACCGGCCGCGCCCCGCGGGCCCGCGCCGGTGCGCCACCATGACACGGTGCCGCGCGAGCGCGTCGAGCGCGGCGGCCGCGTCCCCGGCGCGCGCGGCCTCGACGAGCAGGGTCCCCGCCGCGACGGCGTCCGCGCGGACCGCGGCCAGCACCGCGTCGTCGGGCTCGTCGTCGGGCGTCTCGAGGAACTCCACGGACCCGTGCCCCGCGCGCAGCAGGGCGAGCGTCGCCTCCGCGTCCTCGGCCCGGACCGCGGCGGCGAGCGGCAGGATCTCCGAGTCGCGGTCCTGACGGTGGACGGTGCGCAGCCGGACGACGCCGTTGCCGAGCACCGCCCGGTCGTCGACCTCGCCGTCGGCGGGCGGCGGCGCGTCGGCCAGCGCGGTCTCGGCCGCCGCGAGCACGACCGGTGCGGTGGCCGGGGGCGTGACGGGCTCGCGGTGCACGAGGTCGCCGAGCACGGCACCGGCCTCCACCGAGGCGAGCTGGTCCGGGTCCCCGACGAGCACGAGCCGCGCGTCGGGCCGCAGCGCCTCGAGCAGCCGCGCCATGAGCGGCAGCGCGACCATCGACGTCTCGTCGACGACGACGACGTCGTGCGGCAGGTGGTGGTGCGCGTCGTGGCGGAACCGCGTGCTGCTGCCCGGCCGGTACCCGAGCAGGCGGTGCAGCGTCGTCGCGACGGGCGTCCCGACGCGCGCGCGGTCGGCCGCGTCCTCGAACCCGGCGACGACCTCGCGCACCGCCTCCTGGAGCCGTGCGGCCGCCTTCCCGGTCGGGGCGGCGAGCGCGACGCGCAGCGCCGTGCCCTGGTCGGCCGGGACGTTCGCCCCCGCGCGCGACGGAGCGGGCGCTGCGGCGGTCGCGGGGCGGGCGGCGTCGTGCAGGACGGCGAGCAGCCGCGCGACCGTCGTCGTCTTGCCCGTGCCGGGGCCACCCGTGAGGACGGTGAGCCGGCGCGTGGCGGCGTGCGCGGCGGCGAGCCGCTGGCGCGTGTCCTCCGCCGCGGGGAAGAGGCGGGCCAGCGCGGCGTCGAGGCGGTCGGCGTCGACCGGCAGGTCGGGTGCCGCGAGCCGGCCGTCGACCTCGTGCCGGACCGCGAGCTCGTCGCGCCAGTAGCGGTCGAGGTACAGCGCGCCCCCGACCCAGCGCGCAGGGCGGTCGGGCGCGCCGTCGACCCCGACGGCGACGAGCGGGCTGCGCGCGACGGCGTCGGCCCACGCGGTGCGGTCCGGCCACGGCAGGTCCGCGGCGTCGGTCCGGGCGGCCTCCTCGTCCTCGGGCAGCGCCAGGGAGCCGAGGTCGTCGAGGCGCACGCACACGGAGCCGCTGCGCACGGCACGGACGGCGAGCGCGACGGCGAGAAGCACCCGGTCGTCGTGCTCGCCCGTGAGCCGGCCGAGCCGCAGCGCGACGCGCACGTCAGCGGCCGAGACCACGCGCGCGACGTTGAACGGCGCCAGGCCCGTCGGCACGCCGACGGCGAGCCGCGGGTCGCCCTCGTCGACCGCGTCGCCCGCAGGAGGAGCGGTGGGCCGGAGCGCCGACCCGGGAGTGGTCGTGGTCATGCGCGACCTCCGTCGAGCAGGGCGGACAGGGCGACGACGAGCCCGGGCGGCGGGCTCCAGGCGACGACGCCGTACGGGGTGCCGTCAGGGCCGCGGGGCGTGTCCGGGCCGGCCATGCCGCGCACGAAGAGGTACGCCCCACCGGCGAGGTCGCGGTCCGGGTCGTAGTCGCGCACGCGCCACCGCAGGTAGCGGTGGAGCGCGACGAGGTAGAGCACGAGCTGCAGCGGGTAGTGCGAGGCGAGCATCGCGTCGCGCATGGCGTCGGGGTGGTAGTCGCCCACGGCGAGCGGGACCCCGGGCGGCCCGACGCGGTTCGTCTTGTAGTCGACGACCAGGTACCGGTGGCGGCCGCCCGGATCCCCGTCCGGAGCGCCGTCGGGACCCGGGGCGGGCACGCGCAGCACGGCGTCGATCGAGCCCGTGAGGTAGCCGCGCAGCGGGACGCCACCGGTGCTCGTGCCGGTCTCGGACTCGTCGGCAAGCGCCGCGAGCAGGTCGGGGTAGCGCGCGAACGCGTCGTCGGCGGGCAGGTAAGCCCGCAGGACGTCCGCGAGGTCGCGCAGCGTCGCGGGACGCACGCCCTCCGTCTCGTCGCCCCCGGCGAGCGGGAGCTCGAACTCGAGCTCGGGCAGCCGGTCCCGCGGGTCGACGTCGGCGAGCGTGAGCCCGCCCGCGATCGGGCCGAGCGGCGTGCGCAGCGACAGGCCGAGCGCCGTCGCGAGCGCGACGGGCTCGACGCCCGGCACGCGGACCGTCGCCGCCTGCGCGCAGCGGGCGCGCACCTCGGCGTCGAGGTCGTCGGCCGCGGTGTCGACGTACTCGAGGATCTCGTGCACGAGCGTGCCGAACGCGGTGCCGCCCGGCTGCCCCTCGTACGGGGACGGCACGTCCGCGCCGGGTCGCGGGGCCGAGGCCGGGGCCGAGGGCGCGGCGGTGTCGTCGTCGGCGGTCTCCTCCGGCTCGTCCTGCACGCCCGGGTCCTCGGGCTCGCTCTCGATCCCGCCGACCGGGCCGTGGTGCGCGGCCGCGGTCAGGGCCGAGTACGACGCCCGCCGCCATTCGCGGTCCGGGAGGTGGGCCGCGGTCGCGAGCGCGAGGTCCGTGCCCGACCGGGTGCCGGGCGACCAGGGCTCGCCCTTCGGCCGGGCGTCGACCTGCTCGACGACGACCGTACCGCCCGACCGCGCCGCGACCGCCTCGAACGTGGACCGGACGGCGTCGTCGCGCATCGCGTCGGGCCGTGCGTGGCGCCCGGGCTCGCCGCCGAGCATCCGGTCGGCGAGCAGGAGGCGGGTGAGCGGTCCCGATCCCGTGCTGCGCTTCGTGGGGGTCCAGTGCACGACGACCTGGTGCCGAGCCCGGGTGAGCGCCACGTACAGCAGGCGCAGGTCCTCGCCCAGCTCCTCGTCGCGCCAGCGCGCCTTGGCGTCCACGAACCCGGGGGAGCCGACCCCGCCGAGGTGCAGCACGCGCTGCCCGTGGTCGTCGTGGAACGCGAACAGCTCCTGGTCGTCGGGCTCGAACCGCTCCCACCCGAACGGGACGTAGACGACGCCGAACTCGAGGCCCTTCGCGGCGTGCACGGTGACGACCTGCACGGCGGCGGCGTCGGTCTCGAGACGGCGGGTGCGCTCGTCGGTGAAGACCGTCCCGACCTCGGCGATCCGGGTCCGGAGCCAGGCCGTGAGCGCGGCCGTGCCGAGCCCCTCGGTCGTCGCGGCCTCGTGCAGCGCCTGCGTGACGTGGCGCAGGTCGGTGAGGTAGCGCTCGCCGTCGGCGCGCGCCATGACACGGGCCGTCGCCCCGCGCCGTGCGGCGACCTCCGCGACCGCGGCCACGCCCCGGTCGGCGAGCAGGTGCGCCCAGGCCCGGACCGTGTCACCGAGCTCGTCGTGGTCCGCGTCGTCCGCCGTCGCGAGGCGCTGCGCGTCCCAGCCGACGAACGGGGTGAGGGCGAGCGCCGTCGCGCGCCGGTGGAGGCCCGGCTGCTCCAGCGCCGCGAGGAGCGTGAGCCAGTCCTGCGCCGCGGCCGACCCGAACACGCTCGACGGCCCCGAGACGACCGCGGGCACGCCCAGCGCGACGAGCGCCGAGCGCACCGCCTCGGCCTGCGCGTTCGTGCGCGTCAGCACGGCGACGTCGCGCGGCTCGAGCGGGCGCCAGCGCGCCGCGTCGCCCGCCGCCCCGCCGACGTCGTCGCGCACGCGGTCGCCCCCGCCGGACGCGGTGCCGAGACGGCTCGCGACGTCGGCCGCGACGTCCTTCGCGAGCAGGCCGCGCGCGTCCGGGGCCGACGGCGCCGACGAGGCGCCCAGCCGGTAGGCGCGGCGCGTCACCTGCCGCAGCCGCACCGGCGCGCCGCCGGAGAACCGCGCCTCGGGGTGCGCCGCGTCGACCGGGCGCACGACGATGCGCGGGTCGCCGAGCGCCGTCTCGCCGAGCAGCGCGTGCAGGCCTGCGAGGAGCGGGCCGTCGCTGCGCCAGCTCGTGCTGAGCGTCGCGGTGTCCGTCGCGTCCTCGACGGCCTGCAGGTACGTCACGACGTCCGCGCCGCGGAACGCGTAGATCGCCTGCTTGGGGTCCCCGATGAGGACGAGCGCGCTGCTCTCGTCGGGCCGCCCGTGGAACGCGGTGCGCAGGATCGCCCACTGCTCGGGGTCCGTGTCCTGGAACTCGTCCACCATGACCACGCGGAACCTCGACCGGACGCGCTGCGTCGCCGTCGCACCGTGCTCCGGGTCGGTGAGGGCGCGTCGCAGCAGGACGAGGAGGTCGTCGTAGTCGAGCAGGTGCATCGCGCGCTTGCGCGCCTCCACCTCGCGGCGGGCGGCGACGGCGACCTCGTACCGCGCCGCGGCCACCGAGCCCTCGGCCGCGTCCGACGGCGCGACCACCGCCCCGTGGTCGCTCACCGCCGCGCGGGCGACCGCGCGCACGTCGCGCGGCGAGAGGATCGGCTCGCTCTGGTCGGCGAACCGCCGCACGTACAGGTCGTCCGTGACCTCCTCGACGAGGTCGGCCACGTCGGGCAGGAAGCTCGTCGCGAGGTCGACGTCGGCCGCCGTCCCGAGCGCGGTGAGCATCTGCTGGCAGAACCCGTGCGTCGTCGTGATGGTCGCGGCGTCGAGCTGGGACAGCGCGACGCGCAGGCGCTCACGACGGCGGGCGAGCTCGTCGGCGTCGACCGCGGCGAGGAACGCGACGAGCTCGTCGGTGCTGTGCGCCGGGTCGGTGCCCCGCAGCGCGCGCTCGGTCGCGACGAGGCGCTCGCGCACGCGGTCGCGCAGCTCCGACGTCGCGGCCCGGCCGAACGTCACGAGCATGATCTCGGGCAGCGCCGCCACGCCCTCGGCGACGTAGCGCGTGGTGAGGGTCGCGATGGTGTGCGTCTTGCCCGTGCCGGCGCTCGCCTCGAGCACGACCGTCCCGCGCGGCAGGTCGCCGAACGGGTCGAAGCGCCGCGGGCTCCCCGCGACGGGTCCGGGCACCGCGGGTCCGGACGCCGCGGCGGGAGTGGCGGGTGCGGACGTCGGGCCGCTCATCGCGCACCTCGCAGCTCGTGCTCCAGCAGGGGGTCCCACACGCGGCGCGCGAGCGCGCCGAGGCGGGTCGGGTCGTCGGGGAAGCGGCCCAGGTCGGCGGTCGTCGCGTGGCCCGCGAGGTCGGGGAGCGCCGGGTCCTGGCCCCACGCGAGCACGACGTACGGGTCCTTGCGCTCGAAGCCCTTGTTCCACGCCCACCCGGCGCGCATCAGGGCGTCGCGCGCGTCGGTGGTGCGCCGCTCCTCGGCGTAGCGGAGCGCGACCTCGGGCAGCAGCGGCAGGGGCTCGCGGGCGGCCTCGTCGCGCAGGGCCACGAGGTCGGCCAGCACGGCGGCCGCCGTGTCGCGGTCGGGCGGCGTGAGCGTCGACCACGCGACCCCCGGGCCGCGGGGGGACCGGCCGATCGCGACGGCGTCCCACGGGCGGTCCGGGTCGCTCACGCGCAGCGCGAGCGCCTGCACCCAGGCGCGCAGCCGGTGCTTCGGCCCGAGCCGCGAGTACTCCGTACGCACCACGCGCGCGCCGTGCACGCCCGGCACGCTGCCGACGAGCGCGCCGCCGTCCGGGAGGGTCGCTCGCACGTCGACCGTCTCGGCGGAGCTCAGCACGTCCTGGCTCACGGGACGACCGGCCGCGACGTCGGCCTCGCGCGCGGCCTCGACGGACGCGACCCGGAGCGGCCCCACGGCCCGGACGACCTCCTGGAGCGCCGACCGGCCGAGCTCGCGCGGCGGGACCTGGCCGCGGCGCCACTCGGCCTGCATCGCGCGGTTCGGGTCGACGCCCGCGAGCGCGGCCCGCAGCACGCGGTCGCCCACGCCCCAGCCCGCGAGCCCCGTGAGGGAGAGGGGCAGCCGGTCCTCGACGTCCTCCTCCTCCAGCACGAGACCCACGTCGAGCGTGTGCTGCGCGAACCAGCGGGGTGCGTTCTCGAGCAGGCGGACCAGGTCGTCGAGCTCGACGTCGGCGCGGCGCCCGGTCGCCGTGGGCGACCCCGGTCCTTCCACGGAGCCGACGGCGGCACCGTCCGGCAGCGAGAGCGGTGCGCCGACGAGCGCCCCGACCGGCTCACGCTTCTCGCGCGCCTGGCGGGCCCCGGCGAACGCCGCGTCGTCGTGGCTGAACGGTCCGGGGACGCCGAGCGCGCCCGGCGTGAAGTTCCGCTCGTCGACCGTCTGGAGCGGGTGCTGCACGACGACGTGCTCCCGCGCGGGGCGCCCGTCGGCCGTGGTGGCCACCCGGTCCAGCGCGTCGAGCAGCTCCGCCACGGGCACCGCGGGCGGGCGCGGCGCCCCGGTGCGCTCGTCGGCACCCGTGTGCACGACGACGAGGTGGTCGCCCGCCGCGGCGACGGCGTCGAGGAAGATCTGCCGGTCCTCGCTGCGCGCGTCGCGCTCGCCGATCTCGGGGTGCCGGGCGAGCAGGTCGTCGCCCGCGGGCGCGGCGGTGCGGGGGAACACGCCGTCGTCGAGCCCGAGGAGGCACACGACCCGGTGCGGCACCGAGCGCATCGGCTCGAGCGAGCACACGGTGAGCGCGCCCGTGCGGAACCCGGCGCGCGTCGGGCGCCCGGCCAGGCGGTCGTCGAGCAGCGCCCGCACGTCCGCGAGCCGCAGCGCGACCCCGCCGTGCGCGGCACCCGCCGCCCGGACGTCGCCCAGCACGCGGCGCGCAGAGCCGATCTGCCACGCCTCCGTCGGCGGCGCCTCCGCCAGGAGCGTGAGCGCGCGGTCGAGGGTGTCGAGCCAGTGCGCGAGCGGGTGCACGCCGTCGAGGCCGCGCAGGATCTCCGTGAGCCGCGCGACGAGCTCCGCGAGCCGGCCCGCGAGGTCCACGTCCGTCGAGCCGACGTCGTCCAGCGGGAGCGCAGGCCCGACGAACCGGGCGTCCTCGTCGGCCATCGCGGCGCCGAGCAGGATGCGGTCGAGCGCCGCGTCCCACGTGCCCTGCCGCACGTGCCCGTCGATCCCGAAGCGGGCACGCCGCTCGCCGTCCTCGCCCCAGTGGACCCCCGCCTCGACGGCCCACTGCCGCAGGCGGTCGACGTCGTCGTCGGAGAAGCGGAACCGGCGGCGGACCGGGCCGCTCGCCGCGAGGTCGAGCACCTCGGACGCCGTGACGCGGCCGTCCGCGAGGCGCAGCAGCGTGGCGAGCAGCGCGAGCACGGGGTTGGTGGTCCCGGCGCCGCGGTCCGCGAGGCTGACCCGCAGCCGCTGGCCCGGGTGCGCGTCGTCGCCCAGCTCAGGGACGGCGCCGAAGGTCGCGGTGACGAGCGGCGCGAACGTCTCGACGTCGGGGCACAACACGATGACGTCGCGCGCCTGGAGCGTCGGGTCGGCGGAGAACAGGCCGACGAGCGTCTCGCGCAGCACCTCGACCTGCCGGGCGCGGCCGTGGCACGCGAGCACCTGCACGGAGCGGTCCGTCGGGTCCAGCGCGTGGGTGCCGTCCGGTGCGTCGGCCCGCAGCGCGGACTGCAGCGCGCCGAGCAGGGTCGGTGGCGGGGGCGCCGCCTCGTGGTGGGTCTCGCGCGCCTCGCCCGCGGCCAGCCGGAGCTGCAGCTCGACCGTGTCCCGGCCGGTGGACGCGAGGAACGGGTGGCGCGCGAACGTCGGCAGGTCCGCGCGACGCCAGACGGGCGCGCCCGCGTGGTCTGCGCTCGCGCCGCCCGTGAAGGGTTCGCCGGCGGACGCGGCGACCGTCGCCCACAGCGCCGGCGAGGGGTGCACGAGCCACAGGTGGACGTCGCGGTGCGCGGCGAGCGCGCGCAGGACCCGGAGCTCGTCCTCGGGGAGCCGCGTCGGTCCGAACACGGACAGCCGCGGCGGCAGGTCGACGGCCGCTGGGTCCGCGCGCAGCGCCGCGACCGCCTCCGTCACGCGCCGCGCCGGGTCCGTCGCCGGGACGCGCTCCACCAGGCGGCGCCACAGCTCGGGCTGCCACGCGAGGTCGTCCGGCGCGACGGCGGTCCCCGCGACCGGGGGCGACCACGCGAGCACGACCTCGGGCCGCTGGCGGGCGTAGTCGACCAGGAGATCCGCGAGCCGTCGCGCGAGCGTGAGCCGCCGGCCCCGCCGCACCTCGTCGCTCGGGTCGCCGACGTAGCGCGCGAGCGGCGCCGCCCACGGCTCGGCGAGGTGCGCGTCGAGCACCTCGAGCACCGACCACGCGAGCCGCTCGGGCCGCCACGGGTCGTCGTCGGGGTCGAGGTCCGTGAGGTCGGCCACCACCTGCTCGACGAGCCGCCGCGGGCCCCGGAAGTCCACGTTCGCGCAGATCCCCGCCGTCTCGCCCGCGCCCAGGTGGTGCGAGAGCCGCTGCGCG
The DNA here is from genome assembly GCF_015327065.1 of Cellulosimicrobium sp. JZ28. Taxonomy (NCBI): domain Bacteria; kingdom Bacillati; phylum Actinomycetota; class Actinomycetes; order Micrococcales; family Promicromonosporaceae; genus Cellulosimicrobium; species Cellulosimicrobium sp. JZ28. The sequence goes on from NZ_CP017660.1 coordinate 127,317, forward strand.
AGCCACCGCTCCACCCCGCGCGTCGGGACCGCCACGACGTCCGGTGTGAACGGGTCCGCCGGGACCTCCGCGAGCACGGCGGCGAGCGGCGCCACGAGCGCCTCGGCACGCTCGGAGCGGTGCACGTGCAGCAAGAGGACCCCTGTCGGTGGTGGTGGCGTGATCATGTGCCCGGCCCGTGGCCGTGCGCTACGAGGAATCTACGAGGTGCGACCCACACCGTCGAACCGCCGTCCACAGGCGGACCGGGGACTACGGTGTCCGCACCGCACGCGCGCGGAGGCCGCGGCGGACCGGCACCCGAGGGAGGCCCGATGCGGCAGCGGAGGACGACGGCCGTGCTGTGCACGATCGCCGACGGCGCCGCGGCCGGCACCGTCGCGGCCGCGTGCCGCGGGGCGCTCCTGGCGCTGCGCGACCGGGTGGCACGGCTCCAGCTCGACGTGTACTCCGACGAGCCGTGGCCACCGGACACGACGGACGCGGTGCACGCCTTGGACGAGCTGCGCCGCGCACGACGCGGACGCCTCGCCCGGCGCTTTGGGTGGGAGCCCCCGATCTCGCTCGAGCTCGACCCACGCGACGACCGCGAGCTCGACCTCGCCCTCGTCGTCGCCCCCTTCACGATCTGCGGCTCGGGCTTCGACGAGGACGGGACGCTGCTCTGGGACGTGAACGACACCGGGACGTCGGTGACCTTCCTCCTGCTCCCGGAGGAGCTGGACGCGGTCCGGTCGCACGTCGCACGGTCGGGCGGCCGCCCGGAGGACGTCGTCGTGCTGGGCGACCGTCGCGGCTCACGCGAGAGCGCTTCGCGCGGCTCAGCCGCGCCGTGCCACGAAGACCCACTCGCGACCCGGGCGGTCGGGCGCGTCCCGGACGTCCACGACCTCGAACCCGCACGCCACGAGCGACGTCTCGACCTCCTCGCGCTCCCGGAAGCGCAGCGTCGAGTCGGAGTGGAGCGTGGTGCCGTCGGGCAGCACGGTCGTGTCGTGGAAGGACACGAAGGGGAGCGACACGTCGGTGAGGTCGGTCCAGGACTCGACCGGGCCGACGTCGGGCACCTCGACGCGCGTGACCGTCGCCTCGCGGACCCACCCCTCCCAGGCCCGACGGGCGGGGACACGGGTCTCGAGCACCAGCCACCCGCCCGGCACGAGCGCGTCGTGGACGCCCCGCAGCGTCGCGGCCCACGCGTCGTCGGTGAGGAACACCTGCGCGACGTTCGCCGTCATCGTCGCGAGGTCGGCCTGGAGCGGGGGAAGGGTCGTCGCGTCGCCGTGCAGCCAGCGCACGCGCTCGGCGCCCGGCTTCGTGCGGGCGACGTCGAGCGACGCACCCGCCGGGTCGAGGCCGACCACCTCGACGCCGCGCTGCGCGAGCAGGCACGCGAACGTCCCGGTGCCGCACCCGACGTCGAGCACACGGCGCGCGCCGAGCTCGTCGACGATCGCGACGTAGGCGTCGAGGTCGGACCGGTCCGGGTCGAGCGGGTCGTAGAGGGCGGCGAGGCGGGGGTCGTCGAAGAGGGCGTCGGGCACCCGATGACGCTACGAAAGCTCACGCGACCGGTCCACCCGATCCTGGGAAGCCCCCGGTGCCGACCAGGCCCCTGCTGCCCGCCGAACAGGTGGTTGTGGCCCGTCCCGACGTCGGGACGGGCCACAACCACCTGTTCGGTGGGAGCCGGGGGTCAGGAGTTCAGCGCCTGGGCGACGTCCTCGATGATGTCTTGCGGGTCTTCCAGGCCCACCGACAGGCGCACGGTCGTCTCCGCGATCCCGACGGCGGCGCGACCCTCGGGGCCGAGCTTGCGGTGCGTCGTGGTGGCCGGGTGCGTGACGAGGGACTTCGCGTCGCCGAGGTTGTTCGAGATGTCGACGACCTGGAGCGCGTCGAGGAACGTGAACGCGCGCTTCTTCGCCGTCTCGGGGTCGGTGCCCTCGGGCACGGCGAGGTCGAACGTCACGACGGTCCCGCCACCGCTCTGCTGCGACCGCGCGAGCTCGCGCTGCGGGTGCGAGGCGAGGAACGGGTAGCGCACGCGGCCGATCCCGGGGAGCTGCTCCAGCGCCTCCGCGACCTGCTCCGCGGCGGCGTTCTGCGCGGCGACGCGCACGGGCAGCGTCTCGAGGCCCTTGAGCAGCACCCACGCGTTGAACGCCGAGAGCGACGGCCCGGTGTTGCGGATGAACGTCTGCACGGGACCGGTGACGTACTCCTCGGTGCCGAGGATCGCGCCGCCGAGCACGCGGCCCTGCCCGTCGATGTGCTTGGTCGCCGAGTAGACGACGACGTCGGCACCGAGCTCGAGCGGCCGCTGCAGCAGCGGGGTCGCGAACACGTTGTCGAGCACGACGACCGCGCCGGCGGCGTGCGCGAGCTCGCTCACGCGCCGCGCGTCGACGATGTCCTGCATGGGGTTGGACGGCGTCTCGAAGAAGACGACGTCCGCGGGGGTGGACAGCGCCTCCTCCCACTGCGACAGCACGTGGCCGTCGACGTAGTCCGTCCGCACGCCCCACTTCGCGAAGATCTCGTCGAAGATGACGAGGCTCGACCCGAAGAGCGCGCGCGCCGCGACGATGCGCGACCCGGACCGCACCAGCGCGGCGAGCGCCGTGAACACGGCGGACATGCCGGACGCCGTCGCGTAGCACGCCTCCGCGCCCTCCAGGAGGCGCAGGCGCTCCTCGAACGTGTGCACGGTCGGGTTGCCGTAGCGCGAGTAGACGAACCGGTCGAGCTCCCCCTTGAACGCGGCCTCGGCGTCGGCCGCGCGGTCGTACGTGTAGCCCTGCGTGAGGAACAGCGCCTCGGACGTCTCCTGGAACTCGGTGCGCGCGTGGCCGCCGCGCACGGCGAGCGTCGCGGGGCGGGCGCTCGCGGGCAGGGGCTTGCGGCCGGAGCCGCCGGGCACGCTCCCGGGCACGACCGCGCTCACCGGGCGGCCTCGTCGAACGTCGTGGTGGGCAGCCCGCGGACCTTCCAGCCCTCGACGTCCCGCAGGCCCGAGAACCCCTGGGCGCCCTCGAAGCCCTCGAGCACGTTGTACGACGGCCCGAGCCCGGCGGCCGTGGCCGCGCGCGCCGCGCCGATCGACCGCTGGCCCGAGCGGCACAGGAACACGACAGGACGCTCGTCGCCGGGGGTCAGGCCCGCCTCGACGAGCCGGTCGAGGAACCGCGGGTTGGGGCCCGCCGGGGTCACCCACTCGTCGAACAGGACGTCGCGGCCGAGCTCCGTGGCGTCGGGCACGCCGATGGTGCGCCACTCGCCCTCGGTGCGGACGTCCACGAGCACGGCGCGCTCGTCGTGCGCGAGCAGGTCCCACGCCTGCTGCGGGGTGAGGTCGCCGGCGTAGCCGACGGCGGGACGTGCCTCGGGGGGTGCCGGCCGGGGTGCCGACGCCTGCTGGGACTGGTCGCTCATGAGAGTCCTCCTCCATCGATCGTGGCAGTAGCACCCTGCGCCCGGCCGCCGAGGCGGTCCGGGGGGTTGCTGCGGCGTCGACGTGCCACGTCACTCGGCCGCTCCGGATGGTTGGCTCGGATCGTACGCCACGCGTCCGACGTGCGGAACGCCCGTCTCGGGGAGCGGCCCGGGGTGGAGGTGCCCGACGCCGCGTGGCTCCGACGCGCGGGCCTATGACGCGGAGCGCCGCGTCCCGCCATCCGAGACGCCGTGACCACCGGTTGACACGCCACCGTCCGCGCGGACATCCTGGTCCGCAGGTCATGAGTGCCAGCGCGAAACCCCGGTTTGCTGGCCGGCAACCCTCCTCTCGCGGCGGGGTGCCCCGGGTGACGACCAGGCCGCACGCCGACCGGCGGGCGGCAAGCGCGGGGAGGTTCTCCCCGGACGACCCTGGAGGACTGTGCCATGACTGCTCTCGCGGACGTCTCGTGTCCCACCGACGCCCCGGCCCCTGACCTCGCGGCGCTCGCCGACGCGCCCGCGCTCCTGCCCGTCGTCGGCGGGGACACGCTCGTCCCGCTCGTCGACGGCCGCAGCGTGCCGTACGCGAACCTCGACGTCGCGGCCTCGGCCCCGGCGCTGCGCTCGGTCGCGGACCGCGTGACCGAGGTGCTGCCGCTCTACGCGAGCGTGCACCGCGGCGCGGGCTACCTCTCGCAGGTCTCCACGGCGCTCTACGAGGCGTCGCGCCGCACGATCGGTGCGTTCGTCGGCGCACGCGAGGACGACGTCACGGTCGTCACGCGCAACACGACCGACTCGCTCAACCTGCTCGCGGGCTGCGTCCCGGCGAACGCGGACGGCACGCCCGGGCGCGTGCTCGTCCTCGACGTCGAGCACCACGCGAACCTGCTGCCGTGGCAGCGCGCCGGCGGCGCGACGGTCCTCGCGGGCGGCGCGTCCGTCGCGGAGACGCTCTCGGGCCTGCGCACCGAGCTCGCGCGCTTCCCGTACGCGCTCGTCGCCGTGACCGGCGCCTCCAACGTCACGGGCGAGTCCCTGCCCGTCGCCGAGGTCGTCCGCGCCGCGCACGACGCCGGGGCGCGCGTCGTGCTCGACGGCGCGCAGCTCGTCCCGCACCGCGGGTTCTCGCTCGCCGCGTCGGGCGTCGACTACGTCGCGTTCTCGGGGCACAAGACCTACGCGCCGTTCGGCGCGGGGGCGCTCGTCGGGCGGCGCGACTGGCTCGACGCGGGCACCCCCTACCTCGCGGGCGGCGGCGCCGTGCGCCAGGTCGCGGTGACCGGGACGCAGTGGCAGACGGCGCCCGCACGCCACGAGGCCGGCTCGCCGAACGTGGTGGGCGCAGCGGCGCTCGCGGCGGCGTGCGACGCGCTCGCCGCGCTCGACCCGGCCGACCTGCACGCGCACGAGGCGACGCTCCGCGCGGCCCTCGTCGCAGGCCTGGAGGCCGTCCCGGGCGTCCGGGTCGTGCGCGTGTGGGACGACGCCGTCGACCCGGTCGGCGTCGTGACGTTCGCCGTCGAGGGCCACGACCCGGGCCTCGTCGCCGCCTACCTCTCGGCCGAGCACGGCATCGGCGTGCGCGACGGCCGGTTCTGCGCGCACCCGCTGCTCGCGCGCCTCGGCTACGACGCGGGCGCGATCCGCGCCTCGGTGGGCGTCGGGACGACCGGTGCGGACGTCGTGCGCCTCGTCGAGGCCGTGCGCGCGTACGTCGAGCAGGGACCGACCACCCGGTACGAGGTCGTCGACGGCTGCTGGGCCGTCGTGGACGACCCCCGCCCGGTCCCCGCGGGGTCCGGCCTGGAGGGGCTCTTCGCGACCGCGGCGGCGGGCTTCCTCGCCGACGCGGCGGGCTGCGGACCGGCCGTCTGACCGGCGTCGGCGGCCGACGCGGGAGCCTGTTCACCGGACCGTCGCCGAGCGTTGTCCACCGCGTCGCCGGACCCTCTTGGCGCGGTGTTCCGCGTGTGCTCTGATATGCGCTGTGCTGCACGACGTCGTCCTCTCGGGGCACGGTTTCCGGCTGGAACCGCTGGCCCTGGAGCACGCTGAGACGCTGGCCGGCCTCGTCGACGAGGCGATGTGGTCAGGGATGAGCATCCCCCTGCCCTACGGGGTCGCGGGGATGGCCGATCTCGTGGCCGCGACCCGCGCGGCCCCGGACCTCACGGGCTTCGTCGTGCGCGCCCTCGACCCCGACGGCGCGCCCGGCGCCGTGCTCGGCAGCACCGCGTTCCGCGACCTGTCGCTCGTCGACCGCCGCGTCGAGGTGGGCCGCACGTTCTACGCGCGCTCCACGTGGGGGAGCCTCGTCAACCCCGTGACGAAGTGGCTCCTGCTGCGCCACGCGTTCGAGACGTGGGACGTGCACCGGGTCGGCTTCCGCGTCGACACGCGCAACGAGCGCTCGCTCGGTGCGATGCGCCGTCTCGGTGCTCACGAGGAGGGCGTCATGCGCGGCCACCGCACCGCGCCCGACGGGACGCGCGCCGACTCCGTGCTGTTCTCGATCCTCGCGCCCGAGTGGCCCGGGGTCGAGGTGGGCCTCCTCGCGCGGATCACCGCCCCGCGCGTCGTCCCGGTGCTCGCCCCGGCGCCGTCGGCCGACGTCCGGCCGCTCGCCGCGTCCTGACCGTCGCGGCTCCCGCTCGTCGAGTCCTGGTCGTCGCATCCCGGTCGTCGCGTCCCGGTCGAACGGTCCCGGAGACGCCACGAGGGCCCCGCCGGAGCGGAGCCCTCGTGAGCAGAACGGTGGAGCACGTCAGCGGTCGAACGCGTCCTTGACGTCGTCGCCCGCCTGCTTGACGTTGGCCTTGGCCTGGTCAGCCTGGCCCTCGGCCTCGAGCCGCTCGTTGTCCGTGAGCTTGCCCGCGCCTTCCTTGAGCTTGCCACCCGCCTCTTCGGCGGCGTGCTTGGCCTTGTCTCCGAGTCCCATGGGTGCTCCTCTCGTCGGTACCTCTCGACCGTAACCACGGTCGGCCGGGTTCGCACGCGGTCGGAGCACCGGTGGTGTGGTGGGATGTGCGGGTGCAGCACGAGACCGTCCTCGAAGGCTTCGGCGTCCGCCTCGAACCGCTCGCCGCGACCCACGCGCCGGCGCTCGGCGCCCTCGTCGACGACGGCATCTGGGCGGGCATGTCCAGCGCCGTCCCGCGCGGCACGGAGGCGATGGAGGGCTACGTGCGCGACGCGGTCGCCGCGCCGGGCCGGCTCGCGTTCGCGGTCGTGGGCGCTCCCGGTGCGGACGGCGCGACCGCCGACGCCGTGGTCCGCGGCTCGACGTCGCTCTACGAGTGGGTGCCGTCGCAGGGCCGGGTCGAGCTCGGGTCCACGTTCTACGCGCGCGAGTGGTGGGGTGGGACGACGAACCCGGCCTGCAAGTACCTCCTGCTGCGGCACGCGTTCGAGGACCTCGGGGTCGCGCGCGTCGCGCTCCGCGCCGACGCCCGCAACAGCCGGTCCATCGGGGCGATCCGGCGCCTGGGCGCGGTGCCGGAGGGCGTCCTGCGCAGCCACCGCGTGGCGCCCGACGGCTCCCGCCAGGACACCGCCTACTTCTCGGTCCTCCGCGACGAGTGGCCGACCGTCCGCGACGGCCTGCTCGCCCGCCTGCCCTGACGGACCGGCACGCCGAGCACGAGCCTGCGTGGCGTCGAGCACGGGGTAGGTGTCGTCATGCGCTCCAGAACGACATCGACCCCGTGCTCGGCGGCGGGGGTCAGGGACGCGGGGTGACGCGGCCCGCGAGGTGGAGGCGGCCCTTGCCGTCCCACGCCTGGTAGGCGACGCCCGTGCCCGGGTCGCCCGCGCCGTCGGGCACGGCCGCCGCGACCTGCCCGACGGCGTCCCGCACCTCGGCGGGCACGTCGCCCGCCGGGCGCAGCGCGACGTCGACCGTGCCGGGCAGCAGCACCGGCTTGGCGAACGTGACGGTCCAGTCGTAGGCGTCGCCGCGACCGGGACCCGCCTCGGCGAGCGCCCGCGCCGCGGTGTGCATGCCGTGCGCGATGGCCCGCGGGAACCCGAACGCCTTGGCGCCCAATGCCGAGGTGTGGATCGGGTTGCGGTCGCCCGACACCGCCGCGTACGCGCGGCCCGTCCCCGCCCCGAGCGCCCACCGCGCGGTGGGCAGGGGCGGGACGAACGCGGCGGGGCCGTCGGCGTCGGCCGGGGCGGGGCCGCCCGGGAGGGAAGCGCCCTTCGCGAGGTACGTCGAGACGCCCCGGTAGGCGAGCGTCGTCGCGGCGAGCCCGCTCCCCGCGGCGCGCTCGTCGTCCGTGCGCAGCACCGAGACCTCCGTGACGAGGTCCACCTGGACCCCGCGACGGTGCGGGCGCAGGTCCTGCGCCCACGCGCGGACCTCGAGCGCGTCCCCGAGCCGCACCGGGCGCAGCACGGACACCGAGTTCGCGAGGTGCACCATGCCGAGCAGCGGGAGCGGGAAGTCGGCCCGCACCATGACGGCCGTCGCGAGCGGGAACCCCAGCACGTGCAGGTACCCGGCGGGCAGGACGTCCGACGGCGCCTCGCCCACGAGCCGCGCGTACCGCGCGAGGTGCGCGGCGCTGCCGACGTGGCCCGACGCCGCGTCGTCGCCCGTCGGGACGGCCGCGACCCGGTAGGTGACGTCCGGGAGCGTGAGCTCCGTCCGGTCGCCCCGGACGGGCAGCCGGTGCGCCGCCGCGATCCGGCCCGACGCCGCGAGCCCGCGCACGTACAGGCCGCCCAGACCCGGGACGGCAGGCAGCGTCTCGACGCGCGCCGGGGCGCCCGCGGGCGCCGTCACCGGCCCACCACGTTCTGCCCGCACACGCGCAGCACCTGCCCGTTGACGCCCCCGGCCGCGGGCGACGCGAGGAACGCGATCGCCTCGGCGACGTCCACGGGCTGGCCGCCCTGCTGGAGCGACGCGACGCGGCGCGCGACCTCGCGCTGCACGAACGGGATCGACGCCGTCATGTCCGTCTCGATGAAGCCCGGCGCGACGGCGTTCGCCGTCCCGCCCGGGCCCCCGGGCGCCGCGAGCAGGCGGGCGAACGCGCGCGTGTGCCCGATGACGCCCGCCTTGGAGAACGCGTAGTTCGCCTGGCCGCGGTTGCCCGCGATCCCGCTCGTCGAGGCGAGCGACACGACGCGCGGCGCGGAGGAGAACCCGTTCGCGCCGAGCAGGTACTCCGTGATCCGCAGCTGCGCGGCGAGGTTCACCGCGACCACCGCGTCCCACTTGTCGGGCGACATGTTGGCGAGCAGCTTGTCGCGGAGGATGCCGGCGTTGTGCACGAGGACGTCGAGCCCGCCGTGCCGTGCGCGAGCGTGCTCGAGGATCCGGGCGCCCGCGTCGTCGGCGGTCACGTCGAGCTGCAGCGCCGTGCCCTTGATCTCGTTCGCGACCCGGGCGAGCGCCTCGCCCGCCGCGGGCACGTCGACCACGACGACCTTCGCGCCGTCGCGCGCGAGCGTCCGGGCGACCTGCGCCCCGATGCCGCGGGCCGCGCCCGTGACGACCGCGACCTTGCCGGCGAGCGGCTGGTCGAGGTCGGCGGAGCTGTTGCCAGAGGCGCCGTCGGTCGCGCTCGGGCCCACCCGGAGGAGCTGGCCGTCGACGAACGCCGACTTGGCGGACAGGAAGAAGCGGAGGGTCGCGAGGACGCTCGGGCTGTCGACGGGGGCGTCGTCGGTCACCTGGATGCCGTTGGCGGTCGCGCCGTAGCGCAGCTCCTTGGCGACGGACCGCAGGAACCCGTCGACGCCCTCGCGGGCGGCGGCGAGCTCGGGGGAGTCCGTGTCGGCGGGGGCCCGGGAGATCGTCACGACGCGGCCGTTCGGCGCGAGACGTCGGAGCGTCGCCGAGAGCGCCATGACGGGCGCGGACGCGTCCTGCGGCCGCTCGATCCCGCTGAGCACGACGACGACCGCGCCCCAGCGGGTCGTGTCGTCCGGGGTCTGGCGGACGTCGAGGTCCCAGCCGAGCAGGGCCTCGGCGACGAGGTCGGCGTCGTCGCGCACGCCGGGCGTGCCGCCGAGCACGAGCACGGGCCCGACGGTGAGCGGGTCGCCCGCGCGGAAGCGGCGCAGGACCGCGGGGCGCGGGAGGCCGAGCTTCTTGGCGAGCGTCTTCGTGAAGCCGGAGTTGACGGCCTGGACGTAGGAGTCGGTCACGGTGTTCCTCTCGGTCGTCGGGGCGTCAGGCGGCGTCGGTCGCGGGGACGGACTCGAGGATCGCGGCGACGCCGAGGCCCCCCGCGGCGCACACGGAGATCAGCGCACGCGCGGGCGCCCCGGTCTCGGCGGTGCGCTGCGCGAGGAGCTTGGCCGCCGTCGCGACGATGCGCCCGCCGGTCGCGGCGAACGGGTGGCCCGCGGCGAGCGAGGAGCCGTTGACGTTGAGCCGCGAGCGGTCGATCGAGCCGAGCGCGCCGTCGAGCCCGAGCTCGGTGCGGCAGTACTCGTCGTCCTCCCAGGCCTTGAGCGTCGTGAGCACGGTCGACGCGAACGCCTCGTGGATCTCGTAGAGGTCGAAGTCGCCGAGCGCGAGCCCGTTGCGGGCGAGCAGGCGGGGGACCGCGTGCGCGGGGGCCATGAGCAGGCCCTCGTGGCCGTGCACGAAGTCGACGGCGGCGGTCTCCGCGTCGACGACGCGCGCGAGCAGCGGCAGGTCGCGCTCGCGCGCCCACTCGGCCGAGGCGAGGAGGACGGTCGACGCGCCGTCGGTGAGCGGGGTCGAGTTGCCCGCCGTCATGGTCGGGGTGACGCCTTCCAGACGCTTGCCGTACACCGGCTTGAGCGCGGCGAGCTTCTCGAGCGACGAGTCGGCGCGCAGGTTGTCGTCGCGCACGAGCCCGCGGAACGGGGTGACGAGGTCGTCGAAGAACCCGGCGTCCCACGCGGCCGCGAGGTGCTCGTGGCTCGCGAGCGCGAGCTCGTCCTGCGCCTCGCGCGAGATGTCCCAGCGGGCCGTCGTGATCGCCTGGTGCTCGCCCATCGACAGGCCGGTGCGCGGCTCGTCGGTCGCGGGCGTGAGCGGCGCGAGGTCGGCGGGGCGGACCTTCGCGAACGCCTTGACGCGCTGGCCGAAGGTCTTGGCGTGGCTCGCCTCGAGCAGCGCCCGACGCAGGCCCTCGCTCACGGCGATGGGGGCGTCGGACACGGTGTCGGAGCCGCCCGCGACGCCCGACTCGACCTGGCCGAGACGGATCTTGTTCGCGACGGCGATGGTCGCCTCCAGGCCGGTCGCGCACGCCTGCTGGAGGTCGTAGGCCGGGGTCTGCGGGGAGAGCGACGACCCGAGCACCGACTCGCGCACGAGGTTGAAGTCGCGGGAGTGCTTGAGCACGGCGCCGCCGACGACCTCCCCGAGCCGCTCGCCCTGGAGGCCGAAGCGCGCGACGAGCCCCTCGAGCGCGGCGGTGAACATCTCCTGGTTGCTCGCGGACGCGTACTTCTTGCCGGCGCGGGCGAACGGGATGCGGTTCCCGCCCACGACCCACGCGTCGCGGGGAGCGCCCGCAGGGGCGTCTTCCCGGGGGGACTGCTCGGGGGTCGGGCGGGGGCTGGTGCTGGTGGCCACTGTGCCTCACTTCCTGTCCGTGCTCGCTGCGCTGCGTTCGGTGCCGGCCCGGGAGAGCGCCTCGGCACGGCGTGCGCGAGGCGGGGGAGAGGGCCGGTTGGTGTCCAATACCAAGAGTACCTGATACTCTCGGTTTCGTGAGTCGGGTCACAGGGCTGTGCCCTGCCCCGGCACGGCACCCGTGACGAGGTGCCGACGACATCGAGGTCGGGCGCAACGGAGGACGACGTGAACGCAGGTGCCGACGCGCGACCGGTCACCCGAGGGCGGGTGCAGCCGGCCGCCGTGGTCGACGGTCGGTCGACCCGCTGGGACGAGCACCGGGCGGCTCGCCGCGCGGAGCTCATCCGGGCGGCGAGCAAGGCGGTGCACCGGGGAGGCCCGGGGGTCTCCATGGACGAGATCGCGGCGGCGTCGGGCACGTCGAAGTCGATCATCTACCGCTACTTCGACGACAAGACCGGGCTCCAGGTCGCCCTGGGCTCCGCCGTGGTGGGGCAGATGCACGACGCCCTGACCCAGGCGGCCGAGGCCGCCGAGACGCCCAAGCGCGCGCTGCGCGCGATGGTCGGCGTGTACCTCGAGATGATCGAGAGCTCGCCCAACGTGTACTACTTCGTCACCCGGACGAGCGCCGTCGCGGGGACGGAGGAGCCCGCCGCCCAGCTCGCGGCGAGCGGCCTCACCCAGGGCGCGGGCGGCGCCGACCGCGCCCCGCTCGCCGCCTTCCTCGACTCGGTGATCGAGCTCGTCGCCGAGCCCTTCGCCCGGGTCACCGACGTCTCCCCGGCCGACGCCGCGGCGTGGGCCGCGGGCGCCGTCGGGTTCGTCCGGGGCGCCGGCGAGTGGTGGCTCGCCCACCGCGACCGCGCCGACGTCCCCGACCGCGAGCAGCTCACCGAGCGCGTCGCCGCGTGGCTGTGGGCCGGCCCCGTCGGCGTCCTCTCCCACAACCCGGGCACGACCCGCCCCGACGCCGTCCGCCCTCCGCACCCGGCGACCGCCTCAGACCCCAAGGAGAAGCCATGACCGCCACGTCCGACCGTCCCGCGCTCGCACCGCGCACGACGAGCGCCGGCGACGCGGGCCCGACGTCGCAGGGCGACGCCCGCGTCGACGTCGCCGCCCTCGAGAAGCTCCTGCTCGGCCGCTGGGCCGACCTGCGCGCGGCGGCGCGCGCGACCGCGGGCGAGGAGGCGTTCCAGCGCATCGAGGGCCTGGGCCTGCGGGAGCACCGCGAGCGCGTGCTGGAGCAGATGCACCTGCTCGTGGGCAAGGGCCAGGTGTGGCGCGGGTACCCGGAGCGCCTCGGCGGCGCGGACGACGCGGGCGGCAACCTCGCCGGGTTCGAGGAGCTCGTCGCGGCCGACCCGTCGCTGCAGATCAAGGCGGGCGTGCAGTGGGGGCTGTTCGGCTCGGCGATCCTGCACCTGGGCACGCCCGAGCAGCAGGACCGCCTCCTGCCGGGCGCCATGGACCTCTCGGTGCCGGGCGCGTTCGCCATGACGGAGATCGGCCACGGGTCCGACGTCGCGAGCATCGCCACCACGGCGACGTACGACCCGGAGACCGAGGAGTTCGTCATCCACACCCCGTTCCGCGGGGCGTGGAAGGACTACCTCGGGAACGCGGGCGTGCACGGCGTCGCCGCGGTCGTGTTCGCGCAGCTGATCACGAAGAACGTCAACCACGGCGTGCACGCGTTCTACGTGCCGATCCGCGACACCGCGGGCGAGCGCGACGAGCTCGGCCGGCTGCCCTTCCTGCCCGGCGTGGGCGGCGAGGACGACGGCCAGAAGGGCGGTCTCAACGGCATCGACAACGGGCGCCTGCACTTCGACCACGTGCGGGTCCCGCGCACCGACCTGCTCGCCCGCTACGGCTCGGTGGACGCCGACGGCACGTACTCCAGCCCCATCGACAGCCCCGGACGCCGCTTCTTCACGATGCTCGGCTCGCTCGTCCAGGGTCGCGTGTCGCTCGACGGCGCCGCGGTGACCGCGGCGAAGCTCGGCCTCGCGATCGCGGTGCGGTACGCGAACGAGCGCCGCCAGTTCACGGGCGCGACGCCGACGGAGGAGGTCGTGCTCCTCGACTACGGCACGCACAAGCGTCGCCTCATCGTCCCCATCGCGGAGACCTACGCGGCCCACTTCGCGCACGACCGCCTGCTCGACCTGTTCCACTCGGTGTTCTCCGGCGAGGAGGACACCCCGGAGCAGCGCGAGGACCTCGAGACGACGGCGGCCGCGCTCAAGGCGACGAGCACGCGGTTCGCGCTCGACGTGCTCCAGGAGACGCGCGAGGCGTGCGGCGGGGCCGGGTTCCTCACGACCAACCGCATCACGAGCCTGCGCGCGGACCTCGACGTGTACGCGACGTTCGAGGGCGACAACACCGTGCTGCTCCAGCTCGTCGCGAAGCGCCTGCTCGCCGACTACGGCAAGCAGTTCAAGGGCATCACCCCGGGCCAGATGGCGCGCGTCGTCGTCGAGCGCGCGGGCGACATGGCGCTGCACCGCACGCCGCTCAAGCGGGCCGCGCAGGCGCTCGCGGACGTCGGCGACCCGCGCCGCGCGGCCGGCCACCTGCGCGACCCCGAGACGCAGCGTGCGCTGCTCACCGACCGGGTCGAGACGATGGTCGCGGACGTCGCGCAGGCGCTGCGCCCGGCGCAGAAGGCCGACCCGGAGACGGCGACGAACCTGTTCAACGCCCACCAGGTCGAGCTCGTCGAGGCGGCCCGCGCCCACGCGGAGCTGCTGCGCTGGGAGGCGTTCACGCAGGCGCTCGGCACGATCGAGGACGCGGGCACGCGCGAGGTCCTCACCACGGTGCGCGACCTGTTCGGCCTGAGCCTCGTCGAGCGGCACCTCGCCTGGTACCTGCTCAACGGGCGCCTCTCGACGCAGCGCGCGCGCACGGTGACGAGCTACCTGGACCGCCTCATCGACCGGCTGCGTCCGCACGCGCAGGACCTCGTGGACGCCTGGGGCTACGGCCCCGAGCACCTGCGCGCGACGATCGCGACGGGCATCGAGAAGGAGCGCCAGGACGAGGCGCGCGACTACTACCGGCGCCTGCGCGCGAGCGGCGACGAGCCGCGGAGCGAGAAGTCGCTGCGCAAGGCCGCGAAGGGCGGCCCGCAGGCCCGCTGACCACCCCGGCGCCGTCCCCGGCGCCACCCCGGAACGTCCTCGGCGTCGCAGGCGGAGCGGTACCGCTGCCGAGGGTCAGGCCCGGGCGGCACGACGTCCACCAGCCGTCGTGCCGCCCGGGCCGTTGCCGTCTCGGTCTCCGTCTCCGTCTCGGTCGCCGAGAACGAGGTTCCTGTCGTTCCGAGGCGGATGCCGACAGGAACCTCGTGCTCGACGGGGAGGGACGTCGTGCTCGGCGGCCGAGCCGGTGCACGGGCCGCAGTCGGGTCGACGGCGGTGGTCAGGCGGGATTGCAGCGCGCGGACATCGTGGCGAGCAGCCCGACGTCGGGCCGCCAGGGCTCGAGGTTCCACGTCGCCTTGTCCGGGGCGCCGACGGCGTGGCACACGAGCTGGTCGTGCATCGTCGAGGTGTCGGCCTCCGGCTCGGCGGCGACGACCTGCGCCCACACGAGCTCCCGGCCCGCCTGCCCCGCGGCGCGGGCCCACGCCGTCGGGTCGACGGCGAGCGACCGCCCGCCCTCGCGCTCGCCCCAGTCGGTGCTCCGCACCGCGCGCGTACCGAGCGGGACGACGACGTCCCACGCCGCGGCGTCGTCCGTCGTCGCGGCCCCGTCCGCGTCCCCGGCGGGAGCGCCCGCCGCGTCGTCCGCGTCCGACGTCGTCCCCGCACTCCCCGCTGTCGCCGTCCCCGCCGTCCCCACGAGCGTCACCTCCGCGCGGTGGGCGTCGACGAGCGCGACCCGGACGCGCGGGGTCCCGGGTGCGGGGGTGCCCGCCGTGGGGCCGGCGTCCGTGCCGTCGAGCGTCCCGCTCGCCGTCCCGCTCTCCGCCTCGCTTGCGCTGTTTGCGCCGTCCGCGCCGTCCGCGCCGTCCGCGCCGGGCGTGCCCGGCGCGCCGTGCCGGCCCACGACGCGCGGGGCGCCGAGCCCGCCGACGGGCGTGCCGCCGTCGTCCAGGACGGTGAGCGTGCCGTCCGCGTGGCGCACGAGCGAGCCGCCCTCCACCGAGACCACGGCGGGGGCGCCCGCGAGGGCGAGCGTGACGTCGGACGCACCCTCGGCGTCGGCCGTGACGTGGGGAGGCGTGGCCCCGCCCGACGCCGGCGGGGGCACGGCGATCTCGACCGTCGCCGTCCCGACGGGGACGCGCACGGACGCGGGCTCGGCGTCGCCGCTCCGGTCGCCGTTCGGGGCGCCCGCGGCGCCGCCGTCCTCCGTGGTGGCACCGGGGCCGGGGGACGGGACCTGCGCCGGTGCGGACGTCGCCACGTCGGGGTCCGGCGGCGGGGTGCCGGGCGTGCACGCGGCGAGCGCGGCCGGGACCAGGACGGCGACGGCGATCGCGCCCAGCACCGTCGTCCCGGGCCGCCCGCGGGCCACCCGGCGCGGGCGGGTCACGACGGCACGGGGAGCAGGCCGGCCCAGCGGCGGGCCACGTCGACGAGGCCGACGCGGTCCAGCGCGTCGACCTCGTCGGGCGTGAACCAGCCGACGTCGTCGGTCGACTCGTCCTCCTCGACGCGCAGCTCGCCGCCCACCACGTGGGCCCGGTAGACGATGCGGATCGCGTGCAGCGACCGGTCGCGGTCCTCGGGCCGGATCCGGTCGGTGGCGTCGATCACGAGGCTGTCGACGCCGAGCAGGCCGTCGAGCTCGACGTCGTAGCCGGTCTCCTCGCGCACCTCGCGGACGGCCGCGGCGGCGGGGTCCTCGCCCGGGTCGATACCGCCGCCGGGCAGCGTCCAGCCGCCGCGGTCCCCCTCGCTCCAGTGGGGGAGGAGCATCCGGCCGTCCTCGCGGACGACCACGGCGTAGGCGGCGACACGGGTCTGCATGGACCCATCATGCGCGACGGCGGTCACCGCCCCGGGCCGTCGTCGTCGACGTCGTCCTCCAGGCGCGACACGTCGGAGAACGCGATCCGGCGGTGGCGCACCGAGCGGTTGTAGAGCCACGTGACGAACGAGAGCACGACCCCGAGGGCCACGAGCGCGCCCGCGATGACGTACTGCTCCTGCTGCTCGGCGCTGCGGGCCCACGGCCCGGCGAGGTACGCGCACGTGAGGGCGCCGAGCACCGCGAGCCAGGTGCGGGTGCGGAAGTGCTCGTGGTCGACGCGGTCGCGGCGCAGCACGAGGAGCGCGATGTTGACGATCGTGAAGACGACGAGCAGGAGCAGCGACGTCGTCCCGCCCAGCAGGGCGATCGCGTTGGTGCCCGCCGCGGTCCCGGACTGCCGCACGACGTAGACGATGAGCGCGAACGCGATGGCCGTCGTCACGAGGATCGCGACCCACGGCGTGCGGCGGAACGGGTGCACCTGGCCGAACGCGCGCGGCAGCACGCCCTGGTTCGCCATGCCGTAGAGCAGGCGGGACGCCATGAGCATGTTGATGAGCGCGGAGTTCGCGACGGCGAACATCCCGATGAACGGGAAGATCGTGTCGAACGGCAGGTTCGGCGCGCCCGCCGCGACGACCTGCGTGAGCGCCGACCCCTTGGCGTCGTCCGTGAGGTCGCCCACGGGGACGAGCGCGACGGCCGTGATCGCGACGAGCACGTAGATCGCGCCCGTGATCGAGAGCCCGGTGAGCATCATGCGCGGGAAGTCCCGCACGGGGTTCTTGCACTCCTCGGCCATGTTCACGGAGTCCTCGAACCCGACCATCGCGAAGAACGCGAGCGTCGTCGCGGCGGTGACGGCGAGAAACACGCTCTTGTCGTCGGCGCTCTCGAACACGACGACGCGCGAGAAGTCGGCGCGGCCCTGCGTCGTCGCCCACAGCCCCACGAAGATGACGAGCAGGAGGCCGGACAGCTCGACGAGCGACAGCACGACGTTCGCCTTGACGCTCTCCCCGACCCCGCGCAGGTTGACGAGCGCGACGAGGGCCATGAAGGCGAGGGCGATGAGCAGGCGGCCGTCGCCGCCCGTCGGCAGCCCGAGCCCGAACCCGTCGGAGACGAACCCCGCGAACGCGTTGGACGCCGTGGAGGCCGACGTGATCCCGGAGCTCATGACCATGAACGCGACGACGAACGTCAGCAGGTGGATGCCGAACGCCTTGTGCGTGTAGAGCGCGGCGCCCGCGGCGCTCGGGTACTTCGTGACGAGCTCGAGGTAGGAGAACGCGGTGATCGTCGCGACGACGAACGCGAGCAGGAACGGCAGCCACGCCGCCCCGCCGACCTCGCCCGCGACCTGGCCGGTGAGCGCGTACACGCCCGTGCCCAGGATGTCCCCGACGATGAACAGCAGGAGCAGCTTGGGCCCCATGACGCGCTTGAGCTCCGGTTGCTGCCGTTCCTCCGTGCGGCCCGCGGTCTCGCTCATGAGAGGCTCCCTCGCGTCTCGGACGTCCCGGACTCCCATGGAACCCCCGCGCGGGCGTCCTGTCAGCGCGAACGCGCGCGTGTCGCGGTCGGACCGTCGGTCGCGGTCGCGTCGGGGCGCCCGGGAGCGGAGGGCGGGTCGGTCGCGACGAAGGACGCCGCCGCGTCGGGCGCGACCGCCGTGCCGGGCGAGCGCCGCCCGAGGACGCCCGTCGTCGTCGCGACGCCGAGGAGCAGCACGACGCCGCCCACCACCTCGGCCGCGTTCGGCACCTCGTCGAGCACGAGCCACGCGGCGAGCATCCCGACCGGCGGCACGAGCATCGTGAACGGCACGACCGCCGACGCCGGGTACCGCGCGAGGAGCGTGTTCCAGATCCCGTAGCCCACGAGACTCGCGAGCCAGGCGGTGTAGAGGGTCGACAGGACCGGCGCGAGCGTGAGGTGGGTGAGCGCGTGCCCGACGGCGTCCGGCCCGTCGAGCGCGAGCGACAGCCCGAGCATGGGGACCGGCACCACGAGCGCCGACCACACCGTCATCGACAGCCCCTCCAGCCCGGGCCGCGAGGGAGATCCCTGCCTACGCGAGGTAGAGCCGCGGTCCGGCGAGATAGCTCCCTGATCACCCGGGGTAGAGCCCTGGTCACCCGGGGTAGAGCCCTGGTCACGCGAGGGAGAGCCCAGGTCGCGGCGGATGCCGGCGCGTCGGGCGACGACGTTCCCCACCGCCCACGACGCCGCTGCGGCGAGCGTCACGACGAACGCGAGGGCCGGCGTCGGGGCGCTGCGGCCCACGCCGACGACGACCAGCCCGGCCGCCCCGACCAGCACGCCCGCGAGCTGCGCGCGCGTCGGGACCTCGCGCAGCGCCGCGGCGGCGAACAGCACGGTGAGCCCGACCTGGGCCTGGAGCACGAGCGACGCGAGCCCGGCGGGCATGCCGAGCGCGAGCGCGGTGTACAGCAGGCCGAACTGGCCGAGGCTCATGAACGTGCCGACGAGCAGCACGTCCCGCCACCGCGCGCGGGGCCGCGGCACGAGGAACACCGCCGGGACCGGGACGACGAGGAAGCGCAGGGCGACGAACAGCGTCGGCGGCATGTCGCCGAGCCCCAGGTCGATGACGACGAAGTTCACGCCCCAGACGACGGCGACGAGGCCGGCGAGGAGGGACGGGCGCAGCGGCATGGCATCGAGGGTGCGCCCGCGGCATCGTGCACGTCCAGCGCACAGTCGTGCACGGTTCCCGGTAGCCACGCTTCCGGATAGCATCGGTCGCATGATCGACCTCGCCGCCGTGGACGCCCTGCTCGCCGTCGAGCGCACCGGCACCGTGCACGCCGCGGCGCGCGACCTCGGGTACACGCCGTCCGCCGTCTCGCAGCAGGTGAAGCGCCTCGAGCGCGACCTCGGCGCGCGCCTGCTCGACCGCGAGGGGCGGGGCGTCGTCCTCACGGCCGCGGGGCGGCGCGTCGTCGAGGAGGGCCGCGCGCTGCGCGAGCAGGTCGAGTCGCTGCGGGCCCGCCTGCACGACGCCGGGGCGCGCCCCACCGGGACCGTGCGCCTCGGCTCGTTCTCGACGGCGGTGCGCGGCGTCGTCGCCCCGCTCCTCGCGCGGGTGCGCGACGACGTGCCGGACCTGCGCCTCATCGTCGAGGAGACCGAGCCGTGGGACGCCGTCGAGGCCGTCGCGGCGGGCACGCTGGACCTCGCGCTCGTGCACCACTGGGAGGGCGTCGGCCTCGCGCTCCCGCCGAGCCTGCGCGCCGAGGAGCTGTTCCGCGACGAGGCCGACGTGCTCGTGCACGCGTCGAGCCCGCTCGCGGGGCGGGCCGCGCTCACGCCGTCGGACCTGCTCGACGAGACCTGGGTCTGCACGCCCGACGGCACCATCTGCTACGAGTGGTTCTGCCACATGTTCGCGCGCGAGCCGCGCGTCCCGCGCATCGACTTCCGGTGCCTCGAGTTCGCGTCGCAGGTCGAGGTCGTGGCCCAATGCCTCGCCGTCGCGCTCGTGCCGCGCCTCGGGCGCGGCCCGCTGCCGGCCGACGTCGTCGCGGTGCCCGTGCGCGAGCCCGTCCCGACCCGCCCGGTCACGGTCGTGTGGCGCGCGACCATGACCGACGCCCCCGCGGTGCGCTACCTGCGCGAACGCCTGCGCGCCGCAGGAACCCGGCACGGGCGCGAGCCGTTAGGCCCCCTGAGCACACCTGCCGACGAAGGGGCACGATGACCGAGCACGCGCCGACCCGACGGGCCGCCGACCCGCGCACCGTGGCGATCGCGGGGCTGTCCACCGTGGCGTGGTACGCCGTGCCCGACGCCGTCCGCCCGCGCTGGGCGCGCGCGCTCGTCAAGACTGCGGTCGCGACGGCCGCCGTCGTGCTGACGTTCACCTCGACGACCGAGGGGACCGAGGCGCGCGAGGGCCTGCGCTCCCTGCGCGACGCCGCCCGCGAGGCGGACGTGGGCGAGACCGGCGCGACGCCCGGGACCACGACCGCCGACGGCGCCCCGCGGGAGGACAACACCTGGGCGACGACCGACGACGACACCACGCCGGTGCCGGCGGGCGTCGCCGTCGCGGGCGCGGCGGCCGGGCTCGCGCTCGCGACGACCCTCGTCGTCGCGGGCGAGAAGTGGGTCTACCGGCGCGGGGAGCGGCTGCGCGACCGCGGCGTGCGGCTCCCGCACACGCGCGTCGGGCTCGTTGTCGGCGCGCTGGCCGTGGCGCTCGCGGCGGCCGAGCCGCTCCTGTGGAACGCTGAGGAGCGCTGAGGCAGCGACACCCGGTCGGTACGCCGGGGTCCGCGCACCGTGCGGCCTCGCGGACCGGGAGGGACCGACGATGATCGGGTTCGGGCTGGCGCTCGCGGGGGTCGCCGCGGCGATCCACGTGTACATCTTCGTCATGGAGTCGCTCACGTGGACGAGCGACCGGACGCGCGCCACGTTCGGCACGTCGCCGCAGGAGGCGGCGGCCACGCGCGAGATGGCCTTCAACCAGGGGTTCTACAACCTGTTCCTCGCGGTGCTCGTCGTGCTAGGCATCGTCCTGTACGCGGCGGACCGGCAGGACGTCGGCCTGACGCTCGTGGTCGCGGGGGCCGGTTCCATGGTCGCGGCGGGGCTCGTGCTCCTCGTCTCGTCGCCGTCGAAGGCGCGGGCGGCGCTCGTCCAGCTCGTCCCGCCCGCGCTCGGCATGCTGGGGGTCGTGCTGGGGCTGACGCTCTGAGCCGTCCCGCGCCCCGCGGTGGCCCCGCTCGGAGTCGCGGTCGGGAGCCTCGTCAGCAGGACGCCGCGACGCGCATGGCGCTGAGCATCTCGAGGCGCGACAGGATGCGCTCGCGCTCGGCCTCGAGCTCGTCCCGGTAGCGGCCCTCCGCCGGTTCGACGGTCTCGACGGCCCCGTGGCCCACGTAGGAGCCCGTGCGCCGGGAGTAGCCGTTGAGCTGGCGCTCGACGAGCGTGAGCTCGTGGCCGAGCCGCTCCAGGTGCGGGTCGAGGAGGTCGCTGGTCCTGCTGCGGTCGGTGCCGGACGTCGGTTCGAGAAGGGTGGTCACCCCTCCATCGGAACCCGGAAACCGGGTTTCCGCACGGCGAGACGCTCGTCTCACTTCTCGGCCGCCCGCGACGCGAGACGCGCGGACGGCCTCTCCGCGGGCGCCGGTAGACTGGTCGCGCGCCGTCGTGCGCTCCCCGCTCAGCGCCCACCCGAGGGAAACGATGACCGCCCCCGCACCCCAGGCTTCCGCACGCTCCGAGGCTCGTCCCGCCGCGTCGACGCTCGACACCGTCGAGCACGCCGCCGCCACGCCCGACGAGGTCCAGCCGTTCGCCGAGCTCGGCCTCAAGCCGGACGAGTACCAGCGCATCCGCGACATCCTGGGGCGCCGCCCCACGGCCGCGGAGCTCGCGATGTACTCCGTCATGTGGTCCGAGCACTGCTCGTACAAGTCGTCCAAGGTCCACCTGTCGAAGTTCGGCGCGGCGACCACGGACGAGATGAAGAAGCACCTGCTCGTCGGCATCGGCGAGAACGCGGGCGTCGTCGACATCGGTGACGGCTGGGCCGTGACGTTCAAGGTCGAGTCGCACAACCACCCGTCGTTCGTCGAGCCCTACCAGGGCGCCGCGACGGGTGTCGGCGGCATCGTGCGCGACATCATCTCCATGGGCGCGCGCCCCGTCGCCGTCATGGACCAGCTCCGCTTCGGCGCCGTCGACCACCCGGACACGGCGCGCGTCGTGCACGGCGTCGTGAGCGGCGTCGGCGGGTACGGCAACAGCCTCGGCCTGCCGAACATCGGCGGCGAGCTCGTCTTCGACTCCTCGTACCAGGGCAACCCGCTCGTCAACGCGCTGTGCCTCGGCGTGCTGCGCCACGAGGACATCCACCTCGCCAACGCCTCGGGCGTCGGCAACAAGGTCGTGCTGTTCGGCGCCCGCACGGGCGGCGACGGCATCGGCGGCGCCTCGATCCTCGCGTCGGAGACGTTCGAGGACGGCGTGCCCGCCAAGCGCCCGAGCGTCCAGGTGGGCGACCCCTTCATGGAGAAGGTCCTCATCGAGTGCTGCCTCGAGCTCTACGCGGCGCAGGTCGTGGAGGGCATCCAGGACCTCGGTGCCGCCGGCATCTCGTGCGCGACGTCGGAGCTCGCCTCGAACGGCGACGGCGGCATGCACGTGTGGCTCGACGACGTCCTGCTGCGCGACCCGACGCTCAACGCGGGCGAGATCCTCATGTCGGAGTCGCAGGAGCGCATGATGGCGGTCGTCGCGCCGGAGAAGCTCGACGAGTTCCTCGCCATCACCGCCAAGTGGGACGTCGAGACCGCCGTCATCGGCGAGGTCAACGACTCCGGGCGCCTGACGATCGACCACCACGGCGAGCGCATCGTCGACGTCGACCCGCGGACCGTCGCGCACGAGGGCCCGGTGTACCACCGCCCGTACGCGCGCCCGTCGTGGCAGGACGGGCTCAACGCCCGCACCGTGGACGCCGACGCGCTCGCCCGCCCCGAGACCGGCGACGAGCTCCGCGCGACGGCCCTGCGCCTCCTCGCGTCGCCGAACCTCGCGTCCAAGGAGTGGGTGACGAACCAGTACGACCGGTTCGTCCAGGGCAACACCGCGCTCGCGCAGCCCGACGACTCGGGCGTGGTCCGCGTCGACGAGAGCACGGGCCTCGGCGTCGCGCTCGCGACGGACGCGAACGGCCGCTACGGCAAGCTCGACCCGCGCACGGGCGCCCGCCTCGCGCTCGCCGAGGCGTACCGCAACGTCGCGACGACGGGCGCCCGCCCGCTCGCCGTGACCGACTGCCTCAACTTCGGCTCGCCCGAGGACCCCGACTCGATGTGGCAGCTCGTCGAGGCGATCGAGGGCCTCGCGGACGCGTGCCGCGAGCTCGGCGTCCCCGTGACGGGCGGCAACGTGTCGCTCTACAACGGGACCGGCGAGCCGGGGCAGATCGACTCCTCGATCCACCCGACCCCGGTCGTGGGCGTGCTCGGCGTGCTCGACGACGTCGCGCACGCCACGCCGTCGGGCTGGCGCGAGACGGGGGAGAGCATCTACCTCCTCGGCACCACGCGCGCGGAGCTCGACGGCTCGGCGTGGGCCGACGTCGAGCACGGCCACCTGGGCGGCGTGCCCCCGCGGGTGGACCTCGCGGCCGAGAAGGCGCTCGCCGGCGTCCTCGTCAACGCGAGCCGCGACGACCTCGTGTCGGCCGCGCACGACCTCTCCGAGGGCGGGCTCGCGCAGGCGCTCCTCGAGGCGTCGCTGCGCTTCGGCGTCGGGGCCACCGTGTCGCTCGACGCGCTGACCGAGCGCGACGGCGTCACGCCGTTCGAGGCGCTGTTCTCCGAGTCGACGGCCCGCGCGCTCGTCGCGGTGCCCCGCGGCGAGGAGTCCAAGCTCGTCGACGCGTGCGTCGCGCGCGGCGTCCCCGTCCTGAAGATCGGCGAGACGGGCACCGAGCCCGGCGCCGCCGCCGAGTCGGGCGAGGCGCTCGAGGTCGCGGGCCTGTTCACCGTCCCGCTCAGCGAGGCGGACGCGGCCTTCCGCGGCACGCTGCCGGCCATCTTCGGCTGACACCCGCTCCACCGACGCCCCGGTCACCGCACGGTGACCGGGGCGTCGTCGTCTCGTCTCCCGGTCCAGCCCCCGGCCGAGCACGAGGTTGCCGTCGCCATGGACCGCGGAACGACAGCAACCTCGTGCTCGGCGGGCGGAACGGGTGGGCGGGTGGGCGGGTTCCGTGGAGATCGCCGGGCGGGCCGGTGGGGCGGGTCGCGGCGGCGGGGCCGGCGCTGCGAGAGTCCGGGCATGACCTCGGCCATCACGCGCCTCCCGCCCGCGCGCGTCACGACGCGGCGCCGACCGGGCGGCCGACCCCTCACGGTCGTGCTCGCCACGGGCGTCGTCGCCGTGCTCCTCCTCACGCTCGTGCGCATGCTGCCCGACGACGCGTGGACGCCCGTCGCGCAGCTCGTCGGCTTCACGCCGTTCGTCGCCCTGGGCGCCGCCGTCGGGCTCGTGCTGACGCTGCTCGCGCGCCGGTGGCTGCACGCGGCGCTGCTCGCGGTCTGCGTCGCCGTCCAGGCGGTGTGGCTCGTGCCTGCGTTCGTGCCCGGCCCCGCGCCGCCCGACGACGCGGTGACGCTGCGCGTGATGGGCGCCAACACCTGGTACGGCGCGGCGGACGCGGAGGGGCTCGTCGACCTCGTCCGCACCGAGGACGTGCAGGTGCTCGCCGTCCTGGAGCTCACGACGGACCTGCGCGAGCGGCTCGTCGCGGCCGGGATCGAGGACGTGCTGCCGTACAGCGCCGACGGCAAGGTCGGGCGCGGCGCCATGGGCAGCGGGCTGTGGAGCGCGCTGCCGCTCCGCGACGTGGACGTCGAGCCGTTCTCGAACGACGCGATGCCGTCGGCGACGGTGGAGGTCGACGGCGTCCCGGTGCGGGTCACCGCGGTGCACCCGATCCCGCCGATCCCGGAGTACGTCGACATCTGGCACGAGGAGACGGACGCGCTCGCCGAGCGCGCGCACGGCGACCCGCTGCCCCAGGTGCTCGTCGGCGACTTCAACTCCACCCACGACCACGCGACGTTCCGCCGGCTGCTGGGCGACCGGTTCCACGACGCGTCGCGCGCCTCGGGCGGCGGGCTCGACCTGTCGTGGTCGCCGCGCCCCGGCGCCGTGCCGCCGGTGCTCAATCTCGACCACGTGGTGACCGACCGCGAGAACGTCGTGACCGACGTCGGCTCCCTGCACGTCGTGGGCAGCGACCACCGCGCGATCGTCGCGACGGTGCACGTGCCCCGCCCCTGACGACGACGGACCCGGCGCCACCGGCCGGCGAGCGGGCTCGCTCGTCGACCGATGGCACCGGGTCCGGTGCGGGGCTCCGCGGCCTCAGCCGCGCGCGGTCTCCGGCTCGGTCGCGTCCGGGCCGGTCGTGCCCGGCTCGGTGCCGTCGTCGGGCGCGACGCCCTGAGCCGCCGGGTCGGTCGACCCGTCGAGGTGGTGCGGGTGCCGGCGCTCGAGCGCGGCGCCCTCCACGTCGACGTCGGGCAGGATGCGGTCGAGCCAGCGGGGGAGCCACCACGCCTTGTCGCCCACGAGGTGCATGAGCGCCGGGACGAGCAGCATCCGCACGACGAACGCGTCGACCAGCACACCGAACGCGAGCGCGAACCCGATGGGCCGGATCATCGCGCTGTGCGAGAAGACGAACCCGCCGAAGACGGAGATCATGATGATCGCCGCGGCCGTCACCACGGCCCGGCCGGCGCGGACGCCCTGCACGATCGCGACGCGCGCGGGGGCGCCGTGCGCGTACGCCTCGCGCATCCCCGAGCCGAGGAATAGCTGGTAGTCCATCGCGAGGCCGAACAGGATGCCGACGAGGATCGTGGGCAGGAAGTTGAGGATCGGGCCCGGCGTCTCGACGCCGAACACCCCCGCGAGCCAGCCCCACTGGTAGATCGCGACGACCCCGCCGAGCGCCGCGAAGTACGACAGGATGAAGCCGAGCGTCGCGACGACCGGCACGAAGATCGACCGGAACACGAGCACGAGGATGACGAGCGACAGCCCGACGACGACCGCGAGGTAGATCGGCAGCGCCTGCGCGAGCTTCTCCGAGATGTCGATGTTGCCGCTGGCGGAGCCCGCGACGCCGAGCGTGACCTCGCCGTCGAGCGGCTCGAGGGCGCGCAGCGCGTGCACGAGCTTCTCGGTGGACTCGCTCGTCGGGCCCTCGGCCGGGATCACCTGGAACGCCGCGACCGTGCGGTCCTCGGACGTCCCGATCGGCGCGACGGCCACGACGTCGTCCTGCGCGAACAGCTCCTCGGCCACGCCCACCTGGTACTCGAGCGCCTCCGCCTCGGTCGGCTCGCCCGGCAGGTCGGCGACGACGAGCAGCGGCCCGTTCGTCCCCTCGCCGAACTCCTCGGCGACGGTCGAGTACGCGCGGTACTGCGTGGAGTCGTGCGCCTCGGACGAGCCGTCCGGCAGGTTGGTCCGCAGGTCGAGCGCGGGCAGGGCGATCACGCCGAGCGCGACGACGGCGAGCAGCGCCGTCCCCACCGCGCGGACGGTCGACATGGGGCGCACGGGCTCCGCGGCGGGCAGGCCGCCCGCGGCGCCCGGCTCCGACGACGCGGTCCCGGCCGACGCGCCCGTCGAGGCGCCCGACGACGCGGCGGGCCCGGCGAGCGCGGCGCGCTCGCGGCGGCTGAGGATCCGCGGGCCGATCATCCCGAGCAGGGCCGGCGTGAGCGTGACGGCGATGAGCACGGCGATCGCGACGCACAACGCGCCGACCGTGCCCATGAGGCCGAGGAACGGGATGCCGGTGACGTTGAGCGCGAGCAGCGCGATGAGCACCGTCGCCCCGGCGAACACGACCGCGTTGCCCGACGTGCCGTTCGCGAGCGCGATCGACTCGTGCAACTCGTCGCCCTGCTTGAGCTGGCGCCGGTGCCGGTTGACGATGAACAGCGAGTAGTCGATCCCGACGGCGAGCCCCAGCATGAGGCCGAGCACCGGCGTCACCGACGACATCTCCACGACCCCGGACAGCGACATCGCGGCGAGCGCGCCGATCCCGACCCCGATGAGGGCCGTGAGGATCGGCAGGCCGGCGCCCACGAGCGTCCCGAGCATGACGACGAGCACGATCGCCGCGACGACGAGGCCGACGGCCTCGCCCACGCCGAACACCTGCGGCACGCCCTGGGCGATGTCGGACGAGAAGTCGGTCTGGACGCCGTCGACCGGGTCGTCGGCGAAGACGGCCACGAGGTCGTCCTTCGTCTGCTGGTCGATGCTCATGTTCGGCTCGGTGAACGTCACGTTCGCGACCGCCGCGCTCCCGTCCGTGGACACGAGGCGGATGTCGGACGCCATGTCGAGCAGGGGAGCGGAGAGCTCGAGCTGCGCGGACTGCTCCTCGAGCGTCGCGCTCTGGTCCTCCAGCGCGGTGACCTGCTGGTCGAGCGTCGTGGCCTGCGACTCGAGTGTGGCACGGCCCGCGTCGATCTCGGCCTGCTGCGCGTCGAGCTGCGGCGCGGCCTGCTCCAGCGCGCCCGCGGCCTCCGCCTGGGCACGTGCGGCGTCGAGCTGGGCCTGGCCGGCGTCGAGCTGGGCCCGCGCGGCGTCGACCTGCTCCTGCGCGGCGGCGAGCTGCGCGCGGCCGTCCTCGATCTGCTCGCGTCCCGCGGCGATCTGGGTGCGGCCGTCGTCGATCTGCTTCCGCTGGTCGGCGAGCTCCTCCTGCGTCGCGAACGGGTCGACGACCGACGCGACGCCGTCGACTTCCTCCGCCGCGGCGAAGCGGTCCGCGATCGCCGCCTCCTGCTCGGGCGTGAACGGGGCGCCGTCGTCCGTCGCGAAGACGATCGTGCCGCTCCCGCCCGACGCCTCGGGCAGCGCGGTCTGGAGGCGCTCGGTGACGTCGGCGGTCGGGGTGCCGGGGATCGAGAAGCTGCTGGCGAGCGTGCCGCCGAACGCGACGAACGCCGCCCCGGCGAGCACGAGCACCGCGAGCCACGCGGCGAGGACGGTCCGCGCGCGGCGCGCGCACGCGCGGCCGAGGCGGTAGAGGAGTTCAGCCATGAGGGTCCTTCGGTGGGAGTCCGGTGGCGGGTGTGCCCGGGGTGGCGGGGTGATGCTGCGGGAGAGGTGGTCGCGGGGAGGGTGCGGCTCGCGTCAGGCGGGGTCCGCCCAGCCGGCGCGGATCCGTTCGACGAGGCGGTCGAGCAGGCCCGACCACACCGCGCGCGAGGCGTCGTCGTCGGCGGCGCCGGTCTCGGCCCACCAGCGCCGCTGGATGACGAGGACCCCGGCCATGAGCGCGCCCACGAGCATCTCGATCTCGAGCGGGTCGACGTCCGGGTGCCGGCGCGTGGTCGCCGCGACGAGGCGCTCGGCGAGGTGGGTGAAGGTGCGCACGACCATCGTCGTGACGCGCGGCGTGGGCTCGGTCGCGGTACCGCCGAGGGCGCGCGTGAGGTAGGCCATGGGGCCGACGAGGTCCGTGCCGCGCAGCGCCGCGGTGACGTCGTCGAGGGGCGTGGGGCGGTCGGTGCCCGGCTCGGCCGCGCTCGCCCCGAGCGTCTCGACGACGGTGCCCAGCACGTCCTCGCAGACCTCGACGACGACGTCGTCGAGCGACGCGAAGTGGTTGAAGATCGTGCGGCGCGCGACGTCGGCGCGGGCCGCGAGCTCGTCGACGGTGAAGCGCGCGCCGCCCTTCTCCTCCATGAGCGACGCGGCGGCGGCGACGATCGCGCGGCGGTGGCGCGCGCGCAGGGCTGCGCGACGGTCCGGAGCCGCGGCGTCCGGGCCGGGGACGTCCGCGCTCGGCGCGTCCGGGGTCACGGCGTGCGTCGCGGGCGCGGTCGGGCGCTCGGGTCCGGGGAGGAGAGGCACCTCTTGACACTAGGTGCATCGATGCACTCGGTGCAAACGAGGGCCTCTGCCGCTCAAAGTTGACCGATCGAGTCCAGTATGTGGGAAGGTCCCGGCGGTGCGTTGACACCCTCTCCGACCGCTCGTAGGTTCCCGGCAACCGAGGTCCACGGACCCCGGCACAGGACATGGTCATGAGCTCCGACGCGAAGCCCCGGCTCGTCGGACGGCAACCCTCCCGCGCGGCGGGGTGCCCCGGGTGAGGACCAGGTCCCGCGTCGCGCGACCTGCGCGGTGCGGGGCAACACGCGGCGCCCGGAGACGGGCACGAAGGAGACGGACGATGGACCGGCGAGAGTCGAGCACCGCGGTGAGCACCCCGCACGCGCCGACGTGCCCCTGTCCGGTCAACGCTGCGGCCGCCGTCTCCTGTCCGGTCGGCGCCCCCGCGCGCGTCACCTGTTGTCGCTGACGACGCCCCGCTCCTGACGCCGCGCGCCCTCGCGCGCACGCCCTGACGGGCCTCCCTCCGGCCTCCCCGGCCCCGCCCTGCCGTCCCGCGGCGGGGCGACCCTGCCCACCCCCGGCACCCCGCCGCGCCCTGAGCGCGCGGCCGGCGCCTGTCCCAGAACGGATCCTCGCGATGCCCGACCCCCGCCCCGCCCGCACCGTCCACCTGGGCGTCGACCTCACCGACGCCGGTGCGCACCCCGCCGCCTGGCGGACCGTGGGCTCCCAGGCCCAGCGCCTGTTCGACGCCAAGCGCCTCGTCGAGCTCGTGGCCACCGCCCAGCGCGGCCTGCTCGACCTCGTCACGCTCGACGACGCGTTCACCCTCCAGCCGGGCCGCAACGGGTCCGTGCGCGGCCGGCTCGACGCCGCGCTCGTCGCGTCCCGCCTCGCGCCGCGCAGCGCGGGCATCGGCCTCGTCCCGACCGTCACCACCACGCACACCGAGCCGTTCCACGTCTCCAAGGCGGTCGCGACGATCGACCATGTGAGCTCCGGCCGCGCGGGATGGCAGGTCGGGTGGTCCACGACCCCGGCCGAGGCCGCGGCCTTCGGGCGCAAGGGCGCCCAGGACGAGCCCGACGCCGTGGCCGAGGCCGACGAGGCGGTCGAGGTCGTCACGCGGCTCTGGGACTCGTGGGAGGACGACGCCGAGATCCGCGACGTCGCGACGGGCCGGTTCGTGGACCGCGAGAAGCTGCACTACGTCGACCACGAGGGCATCCGGTTCGCGGTCAAGGGGCCGTCGATCACGCCGCGCCCGCCGCAGGGCCAGCCGCCCGTCGTCGTGCGGGCGAGCACGCCGGCGTCGCTCGACCTCGCGGCCCGGCGGGCCGACGTCGTGCGGGTCCGCGCGGCGACGCGGGACGAGGCGGTCGCGCTGCGGGCGCAGGTGCGCGACGCCGCCGCGGACGCCGGCCGCGACCCCGACGGGCTGCGGGTCCTCGTGGACGCGTACGTCGTCGTCGGGGACACGCGCGCGAGCGCGCAGGCCCGCCTCGACCTGCTCGAGGACCTCGAGGGCGTCTCGTGGGACACCGACTCGCTGACGCACGTCGGCACGGCGCGCGACCTCGCGGCGACGGTCGAGGAGTGGGCGCACGCCGGTGCCGCCGACGGCTTCCTGCTGCGGCCGTCGTCGCTGAGCACGGACCTCGACGCGATCGTCGACGGGGTCGTGCCGCTGCTCCAGGGCGTGGGGCTGTTCCGCACCGCGTACCCGGGCACGACGCTGCGCGACACGCTCGGCCTCCCGCACCCCGCGAACCGCTACGCGGCGATCGCCTGAGCCCGGACGGACCCGACATGAGCACCCGACCCCGCAAGCAGATCCACCTCGGCGCCCACTTCCCGGGCGTCAACAACACCACCGTGTGGAGCGACCCCCGCTCGCGCAGCCAGATCGACTTCGCGTCGTTCGAGCACCTCGCGCGCCGCGCCGAGGACGCGAGGCTCGACTTCTTCTTCCTCGCCGAGGGCCTGCGCCTGCGCGAGCACAAGGGCCGCATCCACGACCTCGACGTCGTCGGCCGCCCCGACACGCTGCCCGTCCTCGCCGCGCTCGCCGCCGTCACGGAGCGGCTCGGCCTCGCGGGCACGATCAACACGACGTTCAACGAGCCGTGGGAGCTCGCGAAGCAGTTCGCGACCCTCGACCTGCTCTCCGAGGGCCGCGCGGCGTGGAACCTCGTGACGAGCCCCGACGCCTTCACGGGCGCCAACTTCCGCCGCGGCGGGTACCTGCCCTACCCCGAGCGGTACGCGCGGGCGGCCGAGGTCGTCGAGGTCGCGCGCGCCCTGTGGGACTCGTGGGACGACGACGCGGTGCTGGCCGACCGGATCGCGGGCGAGTTCCTGCGGCCCGGCGCGGTGCGGCCGGTCGCGCACCACGGGACGTACGCGGACGTCGTCGGGCTGTTCGAGACGCCGCGCGGGCCGCAGGGCCACCCCGTCCTGTTCCAGGCGGGCGACTCGGCCGACGGGCGCGACTTCGCCGCCGCGACGGCCGACGTCGTGTTCTCCGCGCACTCGACGTTCGACGCCGGGCGCGCGTTCTACGAGGACGTCAAGGGGCGGCTCGCGGCGCACGGGCGCGAGCGCGACTCCCTGAAGATCCTGCCCGCGACCGTCGTCGTGCTGGGCGACACGCCCGCCGAGGCGGAGGAGCGCGCCCGCGAGATCCGGCTCCAGCAGGTCTCGGGCCCGACGGCGATCGCGTTCCTCGAGCAGGTCTGGGGCCGCGACCTCGAGGCGTACGACCCCGAGGGCCCGCTGCCCGACGTCGACCCCGACACCGAGAACCTGTCGATCACGCGCGGCCGCGTGCGGCACGCGAAGGACCCTGCGGCGGTCGCCGCGGCGTGGCGCGAGCAGGCCGAGGCGAACGGGTGGTCGATCCGCGAGCTCGTCATCCAGGTGACGTCGCGCGGCGGGTTCGTCGGCACGCCGCAGCAGGTCGCGGACGACATCGACCGGCACGTCCAGGAGGACGCCTCCGACGGCTTCATCCTCGTGCCCCACCTCACGCCGGGCGGGCTCGACGACGTCTTCGACCAGGTCGTCCCGCTGCTCCAGGAGCGCGGCTCGTTCCGCACGGAGTACGCGGGCACGACCCTGCGCGAGCACCTCGGCCTCGCCCGCCCCGGCGCGACGCGAGGCGACGGCGAGCCCACGACGGCGCACCCCGCCGAGCTCGTCGGCTGACCGCCGCCGGCACCGCGGCGACCACCGCACCGACCACCCGCACCGACCTCGGAGGACCCATGAGCACGAGCACGCCGACCGCCACGGGCGCCGTGGCCACCGCACCCGCCGACCCCGTCGCGTCCGCGTCGCCCGACGCCGCCGCGTGGGCCGCCTGGCACGCCGAGCGCGAGGACGGGCTGCGCCCGCCGCACGGCTGGCTGAGCCTCGTCGCGTACCACGCGCTCCCGGCCGAGCCCGCCGCCCTCCCGGGTGTCCC
Organism: Cellulosimicrobium sp. JZ28; assembly: GCF_015327065.1. Lineage (NCBI taxonomy): Bacteria > Bacillati > Actinomycetota > Actinomycetes > Micrococcales > Promicromonosporaceae > Cellulosimicrobium > Cellulosimicrobium sp. JZ28. The sequence goes on from NZ_CP017660.1 coordinate 159,224, forward strand.
GGGGCTCTGGTGGGCCGACGCCGACGGCGCGCACCACCGCGCGGACGAGGGCGGCGCCGTCCGGACGACGACGGGCAGCGTCGTCGGGACCGTCGTCGTCGCGGAGGGCGGGTCGACGCTCGCGGGCACGTTCCTCCCGGACGGCCGGGACGCGGGCGACCCGTCGGACGGCGGCGAGACGCGCGAGGTCGCGGTGGAGGTCGTGCGCCGCACGGGCCGCTACGCCGTCCGCGTGCGCGACCCGCTCACCCCGGCCCGGACGGCGTTCGACGGCGTCCCGACGTTCGCCTACGACCCCGCCTGGGTCGTCGACGCGCCGGTGCGCTGGTACGACGCGCCGCGGCCCGTCGTCGTCGGCGCCGCCCGGCCCGGCCTCGTGCACCACGTGCGCACGGTCGGCGAGGTCGACCTCGTCGTCGAGCGCGACGGCGCCCGGCGCGGCGCGACGCTCGCCCTCACCGGCGCGCCGGGCGGTGCGGTGACGCTGCTCTTCAGCGACGAGGCGGACGGCGTCGCCCCCTGGCGGGTCCTGCGCGTGGACGCCGACGCGGTGCCCGGCACCGCGGGCAGCGTGCGCCTCGACCTCAACCGGGCCGTCAACCTGCCGTACGCGTTCAGCGACTTCGGCACGTGCCCGGCGCCGGTCGAGGGCAACCACGTGCCGTTCGCCGTCACCGCGGGCGAGAGGGCACCCCGGTGACCGCCGTCGCCGCGCGCCCCGCCGGGCAGGGGACGCGCGAGGTCCGGTCCGTCGCGATGCACGACCCGCTCGTGCGGCCGCTGCTCGACGAGCTCTCCCACGAGTACTGGACGCGGTACCAGCGCGTGCTCAGCGCCGAGGAGCTCCGCGCCGAGATGGAGCACTACCCCGCGCAGGACTTCGCCGCGCCGCACGGCGAGCTCGTGCTGGTGCTGGAGGACGGCGAGCCCGTCGCGGGCGGCGCGTTCCGCCGTCGGGCCGAGCCGGAGCTCGGCGACCCGGCGCGCCTCACCCGGCCGGCCGCGCGCCGCGCCGACGGGACGCCCGCCGTGCGCACCGCCGAGCTCAAGCGGATCTGGACGCACTCGGCGCACCGGCGCCGCGGGCTGGCGCGCCTCGTGCTCGCCGAGCTCGAGCGCCGGGCCGTCGAGCGCGGCTACCGGCGCGTGTACCTCACGACGGGCCCGCGCCAGCCCGAGGCCGCCGGCCTGTACCTCGCGACCGGCTACACGCCCCTGTTCGACACCGGGACCGATCCCGAGGAGATCGGCCCGCTCGCCTTCGAGAAGTGGTTGGAGGTCGCGCCATGAGCACCGTGTCGCTCCCGCAGGACGAGTCCCGGCAGCTCGCGCCGCCGTCGGGCCGGCACCCCGCCGACCCGCGCGGCGGCATCGAGGACGCGCTGCCGCTCGAGAGCCTGCGCATCGTCCCCGCCCGGCACCCGGGCCGCTGGGTCGCGACGGCCGGCGTGGCCGTGCTCCTCGCCATGGTCGTCAGCTCGCTCGTGACGAACGACCGCTGGGAGTGGGGCGTCGTCGCGCAGTACCTCACGTGGCCCTCGATCCTCGAGGGCGCGTGGGCGACGATCCGGCTCACGCTCGTCGCGTCGGTCGTCGGGTTCGCGCTCGGCACCGTGCTCGCGCTCATGCGGCTGTCGCGCTCCCCGCTCCTGCAGTCGGTCTCGTGGACGTACACGTGGGTGTTCCGGTCCGTGCCGCTGCTGCTGCAGCTGCTGCTCTGGTACAACCTCGCCTACCTGTACCCGTACCTGAGCGTCGGCATCCCCTTCGGGCCCGAGTTCCTGTACTTCGACACGCTGTCCGTGATCGACAAGTTCTGGGCCGCGATCCTCGGGCTCGGGCTCTCGCAGGCCGCGTACTCGGCCGAGATCGTGCGGGCCGGGATCCTCTCGGTCGACCAGGGGCAGCAGGAGGCCGCCGCGTCGCTCGGCATCCCCAAGCGCCGCCAGGTGAGCCGCATCATCCTGCCGCAGGCGATGCGCTCCATCATCCCGACGGCCGTCAACGAGGTGATCGGGCTGCTCAAGGGCACGTCGATCGTCTACGTGCTGGCGTACGGCGAGCTGTTCTACATCGTCAGCGTCATCTACGGCCGCAACGGCCGCGTCGTGCCGCTGCTCATCGTCGCGTCGATCTGGTACCTCGTGCTCACCACGCTCATCACCGTCGTGCAGTACTACGTCGAACGGCACTACGCGAAGGGCGCGGTGCGCACGCTGCCCCCGACCCCGCTGCAGAAGGCGCGGTGGACCGTGCTCGTCTGGGCGTCGCGGCTCTCCGGCCGCCCCGTGCCCGACGCCGTCCCGCCCGCGTACGCGGCCCGCGCCCGGGTGGGCGTGCTGACCCGCACCGCGCGCACGTCGGGAGGTGCCGCATGACCGCCGACGTCGCGACCGCCGGGCTCGTCGAGATCCACGGCGTCCACAAGAGCTTCGGCACCCTCGAGGTGCTGCGCGACGTGTCGCTCACCGTCCCGCCCGGGTCCGTGACGGTCGTGCTCGGCCCGTCCGGCTCCGGGAAGTCGACGCTGCTGCGCGCGATCAACCACCTGGAGAAGGTCGACAAGGGGTTCATCTCGCTCGACGGCGAGCTCATCGGGTACCGCCGCAAGGGCAGCACCCTGCGCGGGCTCAAGGAGCGCGAGATCCTCGGCCAGCGCACCCAGATCGGGTTCGTCTTCCAGAACTTCAACCTCTTCCCGCACCTCACCGCGCTCGAGAACGTCGTCGAGGCGCCGGTCTCGGCGCAGCGCCGCCGCCGCGAGGACGTCGAGCCCGAGGCCCGCGCGCTGCTCGAGCGCGTCGGGCTCGCGGACAAGGCCGACGCCCGGCCGCGCCAGCTCTCCGGCGGGCAGCAGCAGCGCGTCGCCATCGCCCGTGCGCTCGCGCTGCGGCCCAAGGTGCTCCTGTTCGACGAGCCGACCTCGGCGCTCGACCCCGAGCTCGTCGGGGAGGTGCTCGAGGTCATCAAGGACGTCGCGAGCACCGGCACGACGCTCGTCGTCGTGACGCACGAGATCGGCTTCGCCCGCGAGGTCGCCGACACCGTCGTGTTCATGGACGACGGCGTCGTCGTGGAGCAGGGCACGCCCGCCGAGGTGCTCGACCACCCGCGCCACGACCGCACCCGGGCCTTCCTCCAGAAGGTCCTCTGAAACCCACCCGACGTCCACCGACGCCCACCGCCGTGACCCGCGACCGGCCGCCCGGCCGTCCCGCACACCCGCACTCCCCGCGTCACCCCGACGCACCACCCGGGAGGTAGGACACCCGTGACCGCAACGACCACCCGCGCCCGCGCCCCCGCGCGCTCGCCGCCCTCGCCGTCGTGCCCCTGCTGGCGCTCGCGGCCTGCTCCGGGGTGAGCACCGAGGCCCCGGCCGCGGCGGACGAGGGCGCGGCGACCGACGAGAGCACGACGTCCGTCTCGGACGCCCTCGACGTGAGCACGAGCCCGGACCAGGACCGCATCCGCACCACCGAGTCGGCCGAGGCCGTCGCGCTCCTCCCGGACGCCTGGAAGGACAAGGACGAGCTCGTCGTCGCGATCTCCGCGGGCGCGGCGCCACCGCTCGGCTTCCTCGCCGACGACGACGAGACGCCCATCGGCAACGAGACCGACATCGCGCAGCTCGTCGCCGACGCGCTCGGCAAGGACCTGCGCCTGGAGGTCAAGGCCTGGGCCGACTGGCCGCTCGCGCTCGGCTCGGGCGACGTCGACGCCGTGATCTCCAACGTCACGGTGACCGAGGAGCGCAAGGAGACGATCGACTTCTCCACGTACCGCAACGACGAGCTCGGCTGGCTCGTGGGCGCCGACTCCGACATCACGTCGATCGCGAAGCGCGAGGACATCGCGGGCAAGGTCGTCGCCGTCGGCTCCGGGACGAACCAGGAGAAGATCGTGCTCGAGTGGGACCGCCTCAACCAGGAGGACGGCCTCGAGCCCATCCAGGGCCCCGAGTACTACGAGCAGTTCTCCGACGTCCTGCTCGCGCTCCAGTCCGGGCGCATCGAGACGTACGTCGGCCCCAACGCGTCGCTCGCGTACCAGGCGGCGATCTCCCCGCAGGACTTCAAGGTCGTGGGCACGCTCAACGGCGGCTGGCCCGACACGGCGCAGATCGCCGTCGCCACGAAGAAGGGCAACGAGGCGGCCCCGGCCATCACCGCCGCGATCAACCACGCCATCGAGGACGGCACGTACCTCGAGGTGCTCCAGCGGTGGGGCCTGGAGTCCGAGGCCGTCGAGGAGTCGCAGACCAACCCGCCCGGCCTGCCGAAGACCGAGTGACCCGCGCATGACCACCAGCACCCAGCACGTCGACCACCTCGTGGTCGGGGGCGGCGTCATGGGCTCGGCCGCGGCGTGGCAGCTCGCCCGGCGCGGGCGCGACGTCGTGCTGCTCGAGCGCTTCGCGCCCGGGCACGCGCACGGCGCCTCGCACGGGACGTCGCGCATCTACCGCACGACGTACGCCGAGCCCGAGTACCTCGACCTCGCGCAGGAGGCGCTGCGCCTGTGGCGCGAGGTCGAGGACGAGACCGGGACCGAGCTCCTCGACGTGACCGGCGGCGTGAGCCACGGGCGTCGCGACGGTGCGGCCGAGCGCCGCGTCGACGCGATCGGCGCCGCGTTCGCGGCACGCGGGATCGAGCACGAGTGGCTCGACCCCGCGGCCGCGGCCGAGCGCTGGCCGGGGCTGCGGTTCGAGGGCCGGGTGCTGCACGAGGTCGCGACGGCTGGCCGGCTCCACGCCGACCGGGCCGTCGCGGCCCTCCAGGGGGCCGCGGCCGCGCGGGGCGCCGACGTGCGGCACGAGGTCGCCGTCCGGCACGTCGAGCGCGTCCCCGAGGGCGTGCGCGTCGTCACCGACGGCGCCGACGTCGTCGCGCGGGTCGTCGTCGTGACCGTCGGGGCGTGGAGCGCGGGTCTGCTGGGTTCCCCGGCGGGCGGCCTGCTCGGGCAGGAGCTCGCGCTCGTCGTCACGCAGGAGCAGCCCGCCCACTTCGCGCTCGCCCCCGGCACGTCGCCCGCGGGGTGGCCCGCGTTCACGCACGACGTCGGTCCCGGCACCGCGTGGCCGAGCGGCGTCTACGGGCTCGCTACCCCGGGCGAGGGCGTCAAGGTCGGCTTCCACGGCGTCGGCCCCGTCGTCGACCCCGACCGGCGCTCCTACCGGCCGGAGCCGGGCCAGCTCGCCGCGCTGCGCGACTACGTGCGCACCTGGCTGCCCGGCCTCGACCCCGACGCGTACGTCCCCGTGAGCTGCACGTACACCACGACGCCGGACCACGACTTCGTGCTCGACCGGCGCGGCCCGGTCGTCGTGGGCGCCGGGTTCTCCGGCCACGGCTTCAAGTTCGCCCCGGCCGTCGGGCGCGTGCTCGCCGACCTCGCGACCGCCCCCGGCGCCCTGCCCGACGGCGGCACCGCCGCCGAGCGGTTCGCGCTCGCCCGCCTCGCCGCACTCCCCGAGAGGACCGCCTCATGACGATCGCTCCCGCACCCACCGCCGGGGACGCTCCGGCCCCGGCCGCGGACCCCGGGACGCTCCCCGCGCCGTCCCGCGACACCGACGGCGCCCGCGCCGCGCTCGCGGCGCGGTACGGCGTCGACCCCGCCGGGGTCGAGGACGTCGCGCCCGGCGCGGCCGCGGGCCTGGCACCCGCCGCGGACCGTCCCGGCACCGTCCTCGCGACGCAGCTGGGCCACCGGACGGTGCGCCGCTACCGCACCGACCCGCTGGCCCACCACGTCGTGCCGACGCTCGTCGCCGCCGCGCAGTCCGCCCCGACGTCGTCGAACCTCCAGCTCTGGAGCGTCGTCGCCGTCACCGACCCCGCGCGCAAGGCGCGGCTCGCCGCGCTCGCGGGCGACCAGGAGCACGTGCGCACCGCGCCGCTGCTGCTCGTCTGGCTCGCCGACGTCGCGCGGGCCCGCGCTCTCGGCGAGCGCGAGGGCGTCCGGCTCGAGGCGACCGACTACCTCGAGACGACGGTCGTCGCGTTCCTCGACGCCGCGCTCGCCGCGCAGAACGCCGTCGTGGCGGCGGAGTCGCTCGGTCTCGGCACCGTGTACATCGGCGCGCTGCGCAACCACCCCGCCCAGGTCGCGGCCGAGCTCGGCCTGCCCGAGGGCGTCGTCGCGGTCGTGGGGCTCGTCGTCGGGCACCCCGACCCCGCGGGCGGGGAGCGGGTCAAGCCGCGGCTGCCGCAGGCGGCCGTCCTGCACGCCGAGCGCTACCGCGCCGTCGGGCAGGACCAGCACGTCGCGGCGTACGAGGAGCGCATCGCGCCCTTCTACCGCGAGGAGGGGCTCGACGGCGGCTGGCGCGACCGTGTCGTCGACCGCCTGCGCGTCCCCGGCGCCCTGCGCGGGCGCGCCCACCTGCGCACCACGCTCGCCGCGCTCGGGTTCCCGTCCAAGTAGCCCGGCGGGCCCGCACGCGACCGCGTCGCCCCGAGCCACCGCACCCCACCAGAGGAAGCCATGTCCCACCAGCACCCGCACCCGACCGCCACCCCCGGCGGGCCGCGACCGGCGTCCGGCCGCGTCCCGCTGTCCGTGCTCGACCTCGCGATCGTCCCCGAGGGGGCGACGGGCCAGGACGCGGTGCGTCGCGCCGTCGGGCTCGCGCGCGACCTCGACCGGCTCGGCTACCACCGCGTCTGGTACGCCGAGCACCATCTGTCGCCCGGCGTCGGCTCCGCGTCGCCCGCCGTGCTCGCCGCCGCCGTCGCGGCACGGACCGAGCGCATCCGCGTCGGCAGCGGTGCGGTGCTGCTCAGCACGACGAGCCCGCTCGTCGCCGCCGAGCAGTTCGGGACGATCGCCGCGCTCCACCCGGGCCGCGTCGACCTCGGGCTCGGCCGGGCGTTCACGCCGCCGACGGGGGAGAAGGGGGCCGGGGCTCCGCGGCGGGCCCGGCCGGCCACCGGGCCGCGGGTCGTCGACGGGCTGTACGTGCCCGGCGCGCCGCCGGCGGACGTCAACGACTCCGTGCTGCGCGAGCGGATCCTCGCGCAGAAGCGGATCGTCGGGGCGTCGCGCACCCCGGCGAGCTTCCGCGACGAGCTCGAGCTCGTGCTCGGGCTGCGCGCGGGGACCTACCGCGACGAGCGCGGGACGTCGTACGTGAGCCCGCCCGTCGAGGGCGCCGACTGGGACCTGTGGGTCCTCGCGTCGAGCGCGGGCGAGAGCGCGCGCGTCGCGGGCGAGCTCGGGCTGCCGCTCGCCGCGAACTACCACGTGGCGCCGTCGGCGACGCTCGACACCGTCGCCGCGTACCGCGAGGCGTTCCGGCCGGGCGTGCTCGACGAACCCTACGTCGTCGTGTCCGCCGACGTGCTCGTCGCCGACACCGTCGAGCGGGCCCGCGAGCTCGCGACGCCGTTCGCGGACTGGGTGCTCTCCATCCGCAGCGGCGCCGACGGCGCGATCGCCTACCCGGAGCCGGGCACGTCGCCCGCGTGGGAGGACCGCCCGGAGGCGGAGCGCGCGCTCGTCGCCGACCGCGTCGACACGCGCATCGTCGGCGACCCCGAGACCGTCGTGCGGCGGCTCGAGACCCTGCGCCGCGCGACCGGCGCGGACGAGCTCCTCGTCACCACCGCGACCCACGACGCCGACGACGCCCGACGCTCGTTCGCGCTGCTCGCCGAGCACTGGTTCGCGGACGCCGACGCCGACGCTGCCGCACGCGCCGCCGTCGCCCCCGACGTCGCACCCGCGCTCGCCGCCACCCACTGACACCACCACCCCGCGAAGGAGACACCCATGACCACGACCCCGCCCCTGCGGGCCGCGACCGACGCCGCCGCCCAGGTCGCCGACGGCGCGCTGCTGATCGACGTGCGCTCGGCCGGCGGTCGCGCCGCGCACGGCGAGATCCCCGGCGCCACGCTCGCCGACCGCGACGACCTCGACGCGCTGTTCGGCCCCGCCGACGCCCCGGTGATCTCGCTCGACACGCCCGTCGTCGTCGTGTGCGGGTCGCCGAACGGCTCCGGGCCGGTGGCCGAGGTGCTCGCACGCCGCGGGTACACGCACGTGTCCCACGTCGACGGCGGCTTCCCCGCGTGGAAGGAGGCCGGCCTCCCGGCGTCCGAGCCCGTCGGGGCGGCACCGGAGCCCGCGCCCTCGGGGTCCGCGGCGCCGCCGGAGCCGACGGCACCCGCCCGGCCCTGAGCCTGCGGCCGGACCGTGCCCCGCACGTCCGGTCCGCGACCCCGCACCCCGAACCACCCGCACCGACACCACGGAGACCTTCATGCCCGTCGAGTTCCTCGGCATCGCCACGACCAACGACGCGTCGGAGACCGCCGACCGCACGACCGCCGCCTTCGACCCCGCCTACCTCGAGCGTCTCGTGCGCGCGCACGAGGACAACGGCTGGACGCGCGTCCTCTTCGCGTACGGCTCCTCCGGCCCCGAGCCCGCCGCGCTCGCCGCCTACACCGCCGCGCGCCTGCAGTCGATCGAGCTGCTGCTCGCGCACCGGCCCAACGTGTCCTACCCGACGTACGCCGCCAAGACGTTCGCGACGCTCGACCAGCTCTCCGGCGGGCGGCTCTCCGTGCACTTCATCACCGGCGGCAACGACCACGAGCAGGGCCGCGAGGGCGACACGCTGACCAAGGACGAGCGGTACGCGCGCACCCACGAGTACATCCAGATCGTCAAGCAGGCCTGGTCGAGCGCCGAGCCGTTCGACCACCACGGGCCGTTCTACGACTTCGACGACTTCGTGCTCGACGCCAAGCCCTTCGAGGGCCGCACCCCGACCATCTCGTTCGGCGGGTCGTCGGACGCCGCGTTCCGCGTCGGCGCGGCCGAGGCCGACATCTACGCCGCCTGGGGCGAGCCGCTCGACCGCACCGCCGAGCAGATCGCGCGCGTGCACGCCGAGGCCGCCGCCGCGGGCCGCGCGACGCCGCCGCGCATCCACGCCGCGTTCCGGCCGATCGTCGCGCCGACCGAGGAGCTCGCCTGGGAGAAGGCGCACCGCATCCTCGACCGGATCGAGGCGCGCAAGGCCGCCGCCGGGGGGCAGCTCAGCCGTCGGCACCCGATCGACAAGCCCGAGAACGCAGGTTCCCAGCGCCTGCTCGAGATCGCCGCCCAGGGCGAGCGCTTCGACACCGCGCTGTGGACCGCGACCGCGAAGGCCACCGGCGGCGCCGGCAACTCCAACGCGCTCGTCGGCACGCCCGAGCAGGTCGCAGAGGCGCTGCTCGCGTACTACGACCTCGGCGTCCGCGTCATCTCCGCGCGCGGCTACGACCTGCTGGACGACGCGGTCGACTTCGGTCGCTACGTCATCCCGCTCGTCCGCGAGGAGGTCGCGAAGCGTGACGCCGCCGCCGAGGCCGCCGCGGCCTGACAGATCGGCAACCCCGCCCCGGGTCGGCAGCTCCGGTCGGGTTCGGCACCTGCGCGTGCCGATCACGACCGGAGCTGCCGAACGCGCGGGTACCGGGGCCCCGGACGACGACACCGACAGCAAGGAGCAGGACCGTGCGGTTCCAGGTACTCGACATCGTGTTCAACCCGCCCCACCCCGTGACCGGGGAGGCGGTCGCGCCGTCCGACCGGTTGAACCGGGTCGTCGAGACGGCGGTGCTGGCGGAGGAGCTCGGGTTCGACTCGTTCGCGGTGGGGGAGCGGCACGCGGGAGAGGTGCTGTCGTCGGCACCGACGGTGATCCTCGGCGCGGTCGCGGCGCGGACGTCGCGCATCCTGCTGAGCACGGGCGTCACCGTGCTGTCGCTGCTCGACCCGATCCGTGTCGCCGAGGACCTCGCGACGGTCGACCAGCTGAGCCGCGGACGGCTGGAGATCGTCATCGGCAAGGGCAACGAGGTGCTGCAGTACCCGCTGCTCGGGCTGGACCTCGACAAGCAGTACGAGTACCTCCAGGAGAACTACGAGCTGCTGCGCCTGCTGCTGTCGGAGGAGGACGTCAGCTGGAGCGGGCGGCACCGCCACGCGCTGGAGCACGCGACGACGCTGCCACGGCCGTTCGCCGGGCCGTTCCGGATCTGGCACGGGTCGGCGACGTCGCGCTTCGCGGTCGACCTCGCGGCCCGGTACGGGGACCCGATCGTCAGCGCCAACGCGCTGCAGCCGCGCGAGAACTACCAGGTGCTCATCGACCGCTACCGCGAGCAGTACGCGGCGCACGGGCACGACCCGGCGTACGGGTTCGTCGGGTCGGGCTCGGGCGGGCTGTTCCTCGCCGACACGACGGAGGAGGCGATCGAGCAGTACCGCCCGATCTACGAGGGCCAGGTCGCGGCGGCGGCGCGCCGGGGGTACGGGCCCGACGCCGTCGGGAAGGCACCGAGCTTCCGGACGGTCGAGGACGCCGTCGAGCGCGGGCCCGCGCTCGTGGGGTCGCCGGAGCGCGTGGCCGAGAAGATCCTCGACTACCACGCCTCGTACCGGCACGACCTGCAGTCCGTCTCGGTGAACCACCTAATCCCCGCGGCGCAGCAGGAGGACGTGCTGCGCCGGTTCGCGGAGGAGGTCGTGCCCGTCGTGCAGGCCGAGGTGAAGACGGACCTGTGGAGCCCGGCCGACGCCCGCCGCGCGGCGGGCTTCACCGCGGCCTGAGGTAGCCCGCCGGACCGGAGGGGAGGGGCCGGTCTCGCCTGGCGAGGCGGGCCCTCGCCGTGCTCGTGGCGGCCTGCCGGCGGGTCACGACGTCGCGGAGCAGGAAACAACCGTCCGTCTGGCGGGACGGCCGTCTCGATACTTGACTCAACCGGTCGAGATTGTCTTTCCTGCTCCCAGGTGACGAGCGTCAGCACGCAGGCCCGGCTCGCTGACCAGCAACCCTTCGACGTGACGGGGTGCTCCGGGAACGACCTGACCGCGCCGCTCCCGCGGCGCGGTAAGCACGGCACCCCGGTGGGCACCCCCGCCGCGCCGGCCCTGGGCCCGGCGCGGACGACCACCGGCGCCGGACGACCGCCGGTCCTCAGCCGGCACACGAGGAGAGCAGCACGACATGATCCCCACACCTCACCGACGCCGGTCCCTGACCGTCGCCGCGGCGGCCGCCGCGACGGGCCTCCTGCTCAGCGCGTGCGCGGGCGGCGGCTCCGGCGCGTCCGACGGCGACGGGTCGCCCAGCCCGTCCGGCGAGCCCGTGGCGGGCGGCGACCTGACGTTCGCGCTCACGGTCGACTCGCACTGCATCGACCCGCAGCAGGTCGGCAACAACGACGCCATCGCGGCGGCCCGCCAGACGGTCGCGTCGCTCACGGCACAGGACCCGGACTCGGGCGAGATCCTGCCGTGGCTCGCGGAGAGCTGGGAGGTGAACGACGACGCGTCGAGCTACACGTTCCACCTGCGCGACGACGCGACGTACGCCGACGGCACGCCGATCGACGCCGAGTCGGTGAAGACGAACTTCGACGCGATCGTCGCGCTCGGCGCGACGGCGTCGCTCGGGTCGCAGTACCTCGTCGGCTACGAGGGCACGACCGTCACCGACCCGCAGACCCTCACGGTGGACTTCGCGGAGCCGAGCGCGCAGTTCCTCCAGGCGACGTCGACGTTCTCGCTCGGCCTCCTCGCCCCGTCCTCGGCCGACCTGAGCGTCGAGGACCGCTGCGCCGGGAAGTTCGTCGGCTCCGGCCCGTTCTCCGTGAAGTCGTACACGCAGGACCAGGAGATCGTGCTCGAGAAGGTCGCGGGCTACGCGTGGGGCTCGGAGGCGAGCGACCACCAGGGCGAGGCCTACCTCGACACGGTGACGTTCAAGGTCATCCCCGAGGCGAGCGTGCGCAGCGGCAGCCTGCAGTCGGGGCAGATCGACGCCACGGCCGCGATCTCGACCGTCGACCTGCCGCAGTTCGACGGGAACGGGTTCTGGCTCGAGTACCGCGCCAACCCGGGCGTCGTGTTCAACCTCTTCCCCAACGAGTCGAGCCCGCTCGCGGGCGACGAGGCCGTGCGGACGGCGATCCTCCAGGGCATCGACCGCGAGCAGATCGCGGACACCGTGCTCAGCGCCCAGGACGAGCCGGCCACGAGCGTCCTGTCGCACTCGACGCCGCTCTACGAGAGCGTCGCGGACGAGCTCGCCTACGACCCCGAGGGCGCGAAGAAGATCCTCGACGACGCGGGCTGGGTCGAGGGCGCCGACGGCGTGCGGGAGAAGGACGGCCAGAAGCTCTCCACGACCGTGACGTTCTGGCAGGTGCCGGAGCCGCTCGAACTGGTCCAGCAGCAGCTCGCGCAGATCGGCGTGGACCTCCAGCTCCAGCACGTGACCGTCGCCGAGTCGCAGGCGATCAAGGAGAGCGGCGACTTCGACTTCGACTACTACAACCTCACGCGCTCCGACCCGGACGTGCTGCGCACGATCTTCTCGGCGAACGCGCGCAACATCAACCAGCGCGACGCGGAGGAGGTCGACGACCTGCTCGACGCGTCGGCCGCGGCGACCGACCCGGCCGAGCGCCAGAGGCTCGTCACGGAGGCGTCACGCCTCCTGGTCCAGAAGGGGCACGCGATCCCGGTCTACGAGCTCTCGACGACCATCGCGGCCGCCGACACGGTCCACGGCCTGACGTTCGAGGCGTCGTCGCGCCTCGACTTCTACGACGCCTGGGTCACCCAGGGCTGACCCGCCGGGCCCGCCTGCCCGACGCCGCGGCGTCGGGCAGGCGGGCATCCCCCACGGAAGGAGGCCGACCATGGGCCGGTACGTCCTGCGTCGCGCCGGGCAGGGCCTGTTCGTGCTCTGGGCGGCGTTCACCATCTCGTTCTTCGTCCTCTACCTGCTGCCCAGCGACCCGGCCGCGCTCATGGCGAGCGGCGGTGGCGAGGCGGACCAGGTGGACCCCGCGCTGCTCGACGCCCTGCGCGCCCAGTACGGCCTCGACCGGCCCGTGCTCGTGCAGTACGCCGACGCGCTGTGGCACGCGCTGCGGCTCGACTTCGGGACGTCGTACGCGTCCGGGGCGCCCGCGACGCAGCTCGTGCTCCAGGCGCTCCCGGAGACGCTCCGGCTCACGGCCGCGGCGCTCGTCCTCGCCGTCGTGGCGGGCGCCGGCATCGCGATCGCGAGCACGTTCCCGCGCGCGGCCTGGCTGCGCCACGCGCTCGCGTCGCTCCCTCCGCTCGGCGTCGCCCTGCCGCCGTTCTGGCTGGGCCTCCTCCTGCTGCAGTGGTTCTCCTTCCAGCTCCCGCTGTTCCCCGCGATCGGCAACCAGGGCGCGATCAGCCTCGTGCTGCCGGCGATCACGCTCGCCGTGCCGGCGAGCGCCGCGCTCGCCCAGGTGCTCGCGCGGAGCCTGCGCGGGACGCTCGGCGAGCCGTACGTGGAGACGGCGCGCGCCAAGGGCGCGAGCCGCGCGCGCGTGCACTTCGGCCACGCGCTGCGCAACGCCGCGATCCCCGCGCTGACCGTGCTGGGGGTCGTCGTGGGCGGGCTGCTCGGCGGCACGGTCGTCACCGAGACGGTGTTCTCGCGCGCGGGCCTGGGACGGCTCACGGTGACGTCGGTGGACGCGCAGGACATCCCCGTGGTGCAGGCGGTCGTCGTCCTCTCGGCGCTCGTGTTCGTGGTCGTCACGCTCGTGGTCGACCTGCTCTACCCCCTGCTCGACCCCCGGATCGACGCTCGACAGAAGGCGGTGGCCGCATGAGCACCAGGCCGGGAGTGCGCATCGTGCTCCGGGACGAGGCCCGGGTCGCGGACCGTGCCGCGGTGGCGGACGTGCCGCCGTCGGGCGCGCTCGCCCCCGACGCCCCGCCCGCCGACGCGCCCGAGGGACGCACGCCCGCGGAGATCGAGGTCGAGGACCGCGAGGACGCGCGCGCGATCCTCCGGCACGGCCGCGTGCGGACCCGGGGCACGGCGGGCCGGTGGCGGCGCGGGGCGCGGTACGCCGTGCGGCGTCCCGGGCTGGTCGTCGCGGTGCTCGTCGTCCTGCTCGTCACGGCGTGGGCGGTCGTCCCGCAGCTCTTCACGTCGTACGACCCGTTGACGGGCGTGCCCGCGGACCGGCTGCAGCCGCCGTCGGGCGCGCACCTGTTCGGCACCGACCACCTGGGGCGGGACGTGTACGCGCGCGTCGTCCACGGCGCGTCGGCCTCGCTCGGCGCGACCGTCATCGCGGTCGCGGTCGGGCTCGTCGCCGGGTCGCTGCTCGGCCTGCTCGCGGGGTTCGTGCGCGGGTGGGTGGACGACGTCGTCGGCCGGTTCGTCGACGTGCTGCTCGCGATCCCCAGCATCCTGCTCTCGCTCGCGATCATCACGGCGCTCGGGTTCGGGACGGTCAAGGTCGCGATCGCCGTCGGCATCACGAGCGTCGCGACGTTCGCGCGCGTCATGCGGGCCGAGGTCCTGCGCACCTCGACGTCGGTGTACGTCGAGGCGGCCCGCGCGTCGGGGGTGCGCTGGTACGGCGTGCTGGGGCGCCACGTGCTGCCCAACTCGACGGGACCGGTGCTCGCGCTCGTCGCGCTCGAGCTCGGCACGGCCGTGCTCGCCATCTCGGCCCTGAGCTTCCTCGGCTACGGGACGCCGCCGCCCGCGCCGGAGTGGGGGTCGCTCGTCTCGGGCGGGCGCGACTACCTGGCCACCGCGTGGTGGCTCACGACCATGCCGGGCCTCGTGATCGTCGCCGTCGTGCTGTCGGCGAACCGCATCGCGCGGGCCCTGGAACGGACCGGAGGGGACGCATGACCGCCACGACGCCGACCACCCAGGAGCGTCCCGGCCCGACGTCGGGCGAGGCGCCCGCGCTCGAGATCCGCGGTCTGGAGGTCGCCTACCGCACGCGCGACGGCGGCTCGTACGCCGCCGTGCGCGGCGTCGACCTCACGGTCGGGGCGGGCGAGGTCGTCGCGGTCGTGGGCGAGTCCGGGTCGGGCAAGAGCACGACGGCGCACGCGGCCCTGCACCTGCTCGCGCGCGGGGGCGAGGTGACGGCAGGGACCATCCGCCTCGGCGGCCGCGACGTCGGACGGCTCTCCGAGAAGGAGTGGCAGCAGGTGCGGGGCCGTGACGTCGGCCTCGTGCCGCAGGACCCGACGGTCTCGCTCAACCCCGTCACGCGCGTGGGCGACCAGGTCGCGGAGGTGCTCGTCATCCACGGGCTCGCGCGGCGCAAGGAGGCGCGCGAGCGTGCGGTCGAGCTGCTGCGCCAGGCCGGGATCGACGACCCGGAGGCCCGCGCGCGGCAGTTCCCGTCGCAGCTCTCCGGCGGGATGCGCCAGCGCGTGCTCATCGCGATCGCCGTCGCGGCCCGGCCGCGCCTCGTCGTCGCGGACGAGCCCACGAGCGCGCTCGACGTGACGGTCCAGCGCCGCATCCTCGACCACCTCGACGGACTCGTGCGCGACCTCGGCACCGCCGTCCTGCTCATCACGCACGACCTCGGCGTCGCGGCGGACCGCGCCGACCGGATCGTCGTTCTCGAGCACGGGGTCGTCGTCGAGGAGGGCACCGCCGAGCAGGTGCTGCACGACCCACGCCACCCGTACACCCAGCAGCTCATCGCGGCGGCGCCGAGCCTCGCGAGCTCGCGCCTCGTCGCGGGCGGCACCCCGGAGACGGCGCCGAACGACGGCGTCGTCCCGCGCGCCGACGCGAGCCGCGCCGCGGTCGCGAGCCGCGACGTCGACCAGGGGACCGCGGTGCCTGACGCCGCCGGCCCGGACACCGCGAGCGCGCCCGTCCTCGCGGTGCGGGACCTGCGCAAGGAGTTCACGCTGCCGCGCGGGTCGGCGCACCGGACGCTCGTCGCGGTGGACGGCGTGAGCCTCGCGGTCGGGCGCGGCGAGACGTACGCGCTCGTGGGGGAGTCGGGGTCGGGCAAGAGCACGACGGCGCGCCTCGCCCTCCGGCTCGAGCGGCCCACCGCGGGCACGGTGGAGTTCGCCGGCGAGGACATCACGACGGCACGCGGCGAGCGGCTGCGGTCGCTGCGCCGCGGCTTCCAGGTGGTCTACCAGTCCCCGTACGCGTCGCTCGACCCGCGGTTCACCGTCGAGCAGATCGTCACCGAGCCGCTCCGGGCGTACCGGGTCGGGTCGCCGTCCGAGCGCGCCGACCGGGCGCGTGCGCTCGTCGAGGACGTCGCGCTCCCGCCCGACGTGCTCCGCCGGGGACCGCGCGAGCTCTCGGGCGGGCAGCGCCAGCGCGTCGCCATCGCGCGGGCGCTCGCCCTGAACCCGGCGCTCGTCGTGCTCGACGAGCCCGTCTCGGCGCTCGACGTGTCCGTGCAGGCGCAGATCCTCGAGCTGCTCGTGCGGCTCCAGGCCGAGCACGGGCTCGCGTACCTGTTCATCTCGCACGACCTGGCGGTCGTGCGGCAGGTGTCCGACCACGTCGGCGTCATGCACCGCGGGCGCGTCGTCGAGCAGGGGGCGGCCGAGCAGATCCTGCTCGACCCGCAGGAGGAGTACACGCGTGAGCTCGTCGCGGCCATCCCCGGCCGCCGCGCGCTCCAGGGGCGCACGGCGAGGTAGAACGGCCCGTCGCGAGGTAGCACACGGCGTGCTCTACCTCGCGACGGGCCGTTCTACCTCGCGGGGGCCGGACGGGTCAGGCCTCGCGGTTCTCCGAGGAGAGGAACCAGGCCTGCTTCTCCAGGTCGGCGATGATCTCGTGCAGGATGTCGGCGCTCGTCGGGTCCTCGGCGTCGACGTCGTCGTGCACGGCGCGGACGACCTCGACCGTCTGCGCGATGCGTTCGACGACCGCGTCGACCGTGTCGCCGACCGACACGAGGCCGGCCGGGTACGGCGAGAGGTCCGTCGTCGTCGCGACGGTCTCGGTGCGGCCGTCGGGCACGACCTGGAGCGCGCGCATGCGCTCGGCGACGGTGTCGCTGTGCTCGCGCGCGGCGTCCACGACGTCGTCGAGCTGGAGGTGCAGGTCGCGGAACCCGCGGCCCGTGACGTTCCAGTGGGCCTGCTTGCCCTGGACGTGCAGGTCGACGAGCGCGACGAGCACGCGCTGCAGGTGGGCGCGGAGCTTCTCCGACGCCTCGAAGCGGGCCGTCGTGCGGTGGATGGTGGGTGCGGACATGGTGCTCCTCGCTCTCTCGGGGGTCGCCCGGAATCGTGCGGCGGTCACCCGGCTTCCGTCGGTGCCGTTCACTTGAACGATTCCAGACTAGGGGGCATTCCGCGCGCCCGCCAGCAAGGAGAGGCGTGCCTGACCTGCGGCGGGGCTCGTCGCGCGCCGAGCCGCAGCGTGGCGCGTCACGTCCTCTCGCCAGGTGAGAGGACGGCGTCCGGCCTTGCCCCGGGCGGCGCGCGGTGGTCCGCTGGGGCCATGACCGACACCTCCCGGACCCTCGCCTTCGGCACCCTCCCGTCGCGCACGCTCGGCACCGGCGGGGCGGCGCTCGCCGTCTCCGCCGTCGGGTTCGGCGGGATGTCCGTCACCGACGCCTACGGCCCCGCGGACGCCGCGGAGGCCGAGGCCGTGCTGCTCCGCGCGCTCGATCTCGGCGTGACGCTCTTCGACACGGCCGACGTCTACGGCCACGGCCGCAACGAGGAGCTGTTCGGCCGGGTCCTCGGGCCGCACCGGGACGAGATCGTCCTCGCGTCGAAGTTCGGGCTCCCGCCCGCGGGCGGCCACCCCGACGGGCGTCCGGTCGACGGCCGCCCCGAGTACGTCCGTGCCGCAGTCGACGCGAGCCTGCGCCGCCTCGGCACCGACCGCCTCGACCTGTACTACCTGCACCGCGTCGACCCCCAGGTGCCGATCGAGGACACGGTGGGCGCGCTCGCCGAGCTCGTGGAGGCCGGGAAGGTCCGCGGCATCGGTCTCTCGGAGCCGTCCGCCGCGACCGTGCGCCGCGCGCACGCCGTGCACCCCGTGACGGCCGTGCAGAGCGAGTACTCGCTGTGGACGCGCGACCCGGAGGACGAGGTGCTGCCGACGCTGCGCGAGCTCGGGGTCGGCTTCGTGCCCTTCTCTCCGCTCGGCCGGGGCATCCTCACCGGGACCGTGGACGCCACCGACGGCTTCGCGGAGGACGACGTGCGCCGCGCCCACGCCCGGTACGCCGGCGAGGCGTTCGAGCACAACCGCGGCCTCGTGCGCTCCCTGGAGCAGCTCGCCGCGGAGCACGGCGTCACGACGGCACAGCTCGCGCTCGCGTGGCTCCTCGCGCAGGGCGACGACGTCGTCCCGATCCCGGGGACGAAGCGCGTCGCGTACCTGGAGCAGAACGTCGCGGCGGCCGCGGTCGAGCTGACGCCGGACGACGTCGCGACGATCGGCGCGGCGATCCCGCGCGCGGCCGTCCAGGGCGTGCGGCACCCGCAGCCGGACCTCCTCGACGGCTGACCCGCCGCGCGGGCGGCGGCGAGGACAGGGGGCCGCCCACCCTGCCTCGCGGGGCCGGGGAGACCTAGACTGGAGAGGTCCTGTGGGTCTCCCCGCGCAGAGGTCGGCTCCGATGTCGTGGCTGCTCATGATCTGGTGCGCGACGGCGTGCACGGCCGCCGCCGCGTGGTGGGTGCTGCGCCGGGCCGGGCGGCCTCCGAGCCACCGGGCGGGCGCGGGCCGTCGTGCCGCCGCGGCGCCGGACCCGCTGACGACGCTCGCGCTCCAGGTGCGGCTCACCGCGCTCGCCGCGGAGCTCCGGCGCATCGAGGCCGACCCGGACGTCTACGCGCGCGCCCACCACTACCTCGCGGTCCAGGGCGCCTACGACGCGCTGCTGCGCGAGGCCTGTCGGCTCACGGGGCTCCCGGTCGCGGACGCGCCCCTGCGCGCGGGCTTCCGCACCGGCGACGACGAGCGGTTCCGGGAGGAGCTCGAGCTCAGCGCGCGCGGCTGGAGCTGGTGACGGACCACCCGTGAGGGGCGGCACGGGACGGGCGAGGGGCCCGACGGCGGGACCTCCGCCGTCGGGCCCCTCGCCCGTCCGTGCGCTCAGAGCGCGGAGTGGTCGCCGATCCGGTGGTAGGTGCGGTCGTGGTAGACGAGCGGCGACGCCGCCGCCTCCCGCGACGCCCCGGGCGCGGCGCCGACGCTCGACGCGAGCGCGCGCAGCGAGACGAGGTAGGAGTCGCCCACCGGGGTGCGCTGGACGACCCGCCCGCGCACCCACGACAGCGCGCCGTCGATCACGGGTTCGCCCGTCGGCAGGCGCGACCAGCCGCCGTCCGCGAACCGGTCGATGCCGCTCGTCGCGAACCGGGCCGAGACGTCGTCCTGGTGGTCCGCGAGGAAGCTCACGGTCAGCGTGCGCGCCGTCGAGACCGCGGGCCACGACGACGACGTGGACGCGAGCGAGAACGCGAGCAGCGGGGGCGCGGCCGAGACGGAGATGACCGACGTCGCGGTGAAGCCGACGAGGCGGTCGCCGTGCTCGAGCGCGACGACGGCGACGCCCGCGGGGTGGCCGCGGAACACGGCCTTGTACTCGTCGGGGGAGAGCTGGGGCTCGTCCTGCTCGGCCAGGAGGGCCTCCAGGTGGGTGAGCTCGGCGGTCATCGGGCCACCCCCGCGAACGCGTCGGCGACGGCTGCGTCGGTGCGGGCCGACGGGCGGTCCTCCGCCGGGGGAGCTGCGCCGTGGCGCGGCGCAGGGCGTCGCCCTCGCGCGCGAGCCACGCGTCCACGACCGGTCCCAGGTCCGCGAGCTGCGGCTCGGTGACCGTGAGCGACCGGGTCGGGACGACGGCGCCGAGCTCGACGAGCACGGGTCGCAGGTGCACCTCCCCGACGAGCGCGTGCGCCGGGTTCCCGGACACGACGAGCGGGACCACGACGACGCCCGCGAGCCCGTCGGGGCCGTAGAGGTCGAGGAAGGCCTTCAGCAGCCCGGTGTAGGACGCCTTGTAGACCGGCGTCGCCACGACGGCGACGGTCGCCCGGGCGAGCTGCTCACGGGCGGCGTCGGCCGCCGGATGGTCGGCGGCGAGCACCTCGCCGGCGAGCGACGCCAGGTCGACCGTGGCGACGTCGTCCGCGCCGAGGAGGTCGGCGACGCGGCGCGCGACCGTCTCGGCGGCGCCGAGCGTGCGCGAGCCGGGCCGCGGGTTGCCCGAGACGGCGAGCACCGTCGGGTGGGTGGGGTGGTGGGTCATGTGCACCTCGCAGTAGTCGTCGATCACGCTTGCCGTGCGGGCCGTCCTCGCCGGTGGCGGGGCAGGCCGGGCCCGGCCTGGTCATCTCCCGGAGCACCCCGCCGTGACAGGGGGTTGCCGGCCAGCGAGCCGGGGCTTGGCGCTGGCGCTCGTGACCTGGGGACGGGTATAGCAACCGCCCCGAGAAACTGCACCAGATCGGTAGGGTTTCTCAGTGGGTGGACGGATGTGTCGTCGTCGGTGACTCCTGTGCCGCCCCGTGCGGTCGCTCCTGCGCTGCGGCCGCCCGTGCCGGTGCGCGCGGAGTGAGACGGTGTGACGGGAGCTTCTGGCACAGGCGTACCGTCAGCAGGAGTTCCGCCCGCGTCAGACGAGGAGTACCCATGGACAGCCGACTGCAGTCCGTCTACGACGAGGTCCTGCGTCGCAACCCCGGCGAGGCCGAGTTCCACCAGGCCGTGCGCGAGGTCTTCGACTCGCTCGGCCCCGTGCTGCGCAAGCACCCGCGCTACGTCGAGGCCGCCGTCCTCGAGCGCGTGTGCGAGCCGGAGCGCCAGATCATCTTCCGGGTCCCGTGGGTGGACGACACCGGGCGCGTGCAGATCAACCGCGGCTTCCGCGTCGAGTTCAACTCCGCGCTCGGCCCGTACAAGGGCGGCCTGCGGTTCCACCCGTCGGTCTACCTCGGCATCGTGAAGTTCCTCGGCTTCGAGCAGATCTTCAAGAACTCGCTCACGGGCATGCCCATCGGCGGCGGCAAGGGCGGCTCCGACTTCGACCCGCGCGGGCGGTCCGACGGCGAGGTCATGCGGTTCTGCCAGTCGTTCATGACGGAGCTCTACCGGCACATCGGCGAGAACACGGACGTCCCCGCGGGCGACATCGGCGTGGGCGGCCGCGAGATCGGCTACCTCTTCGGGCAGTACAAGCGCATCACCAACCGGTACGAGTCCGGCGTCCTCACGGGCAAGGGCATCTCGTGGGGCGGCTCGCTCGTCCGCACGGAGGCCACGGGCTACGGCACGGTCCTCTTCGCGCAGAACATGCTGGAGACGCGCGGGCAGGAGCTCGACGGGCGCCGCGTCGTCGTCTCGGGCTCGGGCAACGTCGCGATCTACGCGACGGCCAAGGCGCAGCAGCTCGGCGCGAACGTGGTCGCGTTCTCCGACTCGTCGGGGTACGTCGTCGACGAGGCCGGGGTCGACCTCGAGCTCCTGCGCCAGATCAAGGAGGTCGAGCGCGGGCGCGTCGCCGACTACGCCGCGCGCCGCCCCGGGGCCCGCGTCGTCACCGACGGGTCCATCTGGGACGTGCCGTGCGACGTCGCGCTCCCGTGCGCGACGCAGAACGAGCTCGACGAGGCGGCGGCCAAGCAGCTCGTCGCGAACGGCGTCGTCGCGGTCGCGGAGGGCGCCAACATGCCCACGACGCCGAGCGCCGTCGCGCTGCTCCAGGAGGCGGGCGTCCTCTTCGCGCCGGGCAAGGCAGCCAACGCGGGCGGCGTCGCGACGTCGGCCCTCGAGATGCAGCAGAACGCGTCGCGCGACGCGTGGTCCTTCGAGTACACGGAGGACCGCCTCGCGCAGATCATGGCGGGCATCCACGACCGCTGCGTCGAGACGGCCGACGAGTACGGCACGCCCGGCAACTACGTGCTCGGCGCCAACATCGCGGGCTTCACCAAGGTCGCCGACGCGATCCTCGCGCTCGGCGTCATCTGACCCGAGCCGCACGACGACGGCCGTCGGTGCCCCGCGCGGAGCGGTGGCATCGGCGGCCGTCGTGCGCCCGTGAAAAGCCCTCCGGCCGAGAAGGGTCGGGCGCCTAGGGTGGCCGGATGGCGGCGGTCAGGCAGGTCCAGGTCACGTTCGACTGCGCGCAGCCACGGCGCGTCGCCCGGTTCTGGTGCGAGGTGCTGGGCTACGTCCCGGCGCCGCCCCCGGAGGGCTTCAGCACCTGGGACGACGCCGAGGCCTCCCTCCCGGCCACAGAGCGGGACGCGTGGTCCGCGTGCAGCGACCCCACCGGGGCCGGTCCGCGCCTGTACTTCCAGCGTGTCCCCGAGGGCAAGGTCGTCAAGAACCGCGTGCACCTCGACGTGCGTGCCGGCACCGGGCTCGTGGGTGCCGAGCGTCTCGCCGCGCTCGAGGCCGAGCGCGACCGGCTCGTCGCGCTCGGCGCGACGTGCGTGCGCGTGATGGTCGCCGACGAGGAGAACGAGTCCTGCATCGTCATGCAGGACGTCGAGGGCAACGAGTTCTGCCTGGACTGACTGCCGGCCCGGCCCGCGCCCGCCCCGGGTCGTCTACCCTGGCCGACGGCCGTCGTCGTGCGGGTCGCGTGACGCGACGGCCGCCGGACCGGACGACGGGAGAGCGCCATGACGACCACCCACCCCGAGGGCGCCGCGGCGCACTCGGCCCGCGACGTGGCCCTCGAGCTCGCCGTCCAGGACCCCGACGGCGTCCGTGTGGCCGCGTCCGTGCGTGCGCACCGGGTCGAGCTGTGCGTCGGGCTCGGCGCGACGGGCGGGCTCACGCCCAGCGCCGGGCTCGTCGAGGCCGCGGTCGCCGCCGCGGCCGAGGCCGACGGCCCCGGGCCGCGCGTCGAGGTGCACGTGCTCGTGCGCCCGCGCCCGGGCGGCTTCGTCCTCACGCCCACCGACCTCGACGTCCAGGTGCGCGACGTCCGGGCCGCGGTGGCGGCCGGGGCGCGCGGCGTCGTCGTGGGTGCGCTCACCCCGGACGGCCTGGTCGACGTCGGCGCCGTCCGCGCCCTCGTGGACGCCGCCGACGGGTGCGAGGTCACGTTCCACCGCGCCGTCGACGTCGTCGCCGACCCGCTCGCCGCGCTCGACGCGCTCGCCGGGGCCGGGGTCGTGCGCGTGCTCACGTCGGGCGGTGCGTCGCGCAGCATCGACGGCACCGAGCGGCTGCGCGCCATGGCGGCGCACGCGCGCGACGCGCTCGACGGGCGTGTGCAGGTCATGGCCGGCGGGGGAGTGCGGCCGCAGGACGTCGGGGCCCTGGTGGCCGCCGGCGTGGACGCCGTGCACCTCTCGGCCAAGCGCGTCGTCGCGGACGACGCCGGGCCGGGTGGCGGCGGCGACGCGGGCTACGAGGTCACCGACCCCGAGGTCGCGCGGGCCGCACGCGCCGCGCTGGACGCCGCTCGCTGACCCAGATCCTCCGGCACGCACTCGGCGCTGGCGCCGTCCGCCGCTGACCTGCCCCCGGCTCGCCGCCGTCCCGCCGCCGGCCCCGTCCCCGGCCGCTCGCGCCAGCGCCGCCTGCTGCGCCCGCACGACGCGCTGCCCGCCACGGCCTGCGGCTCCCGGGCCGGCCGTGGACAGCCCCACCCTTTTTGACCGTCCTCGGCACCTCGGCCGGACCCCGCTCCACGGGGTCCGGCCGCCCCCGTTCCGGGACGATCCTGGCATCGATGTCTCAGTTAGGTAACTTTCCTGTCGTATTCGTAGGAGGGCCCACGGCTATTAGTTAGTGTTCCTGCCACACGCCTGCGGGCGCCGAAGTACGACGTGAGGACGCGTCGTCCATGCGAAAGGACCGAAGATGATTCGAAGCACGGCGCGCAAGCGTCTGCTCACGGCGGCGGCACTCGTGACGGGCGTCTCGCTGCTCGCGAGCGCCTGCACCGGCGGGGGCAACGGCGAGGGCGAGGGCAACGGCGGCGAGGCCCGTGTCCTCAACGTCTGGGCCGGCACCCAGACGCCCATGGTCGCGAACTTCAACCCGTACGCGCCCAACCCGCTGCACGTGACGAACGGCGGCATCTACGAGCCGCTGTTCTTCTACAACCGCGCCGAGGCCGGCGACCCGACGCCCCGCCTGGGCGAGTCCTACGAGTGGAGCGAGGACGGCACCGAGCTGACCGTCAAGATCCGCGAGGGCGTGAAGTGGTCCGACGGCGAGGACTTCACGGTCGAGGACGTCATCTTCTCGTACACCAACGAGGCGGCGAAGCGCGACTACCTGAACACGATCGAGAAGGTCGACGAGTCGACCGTCAAGTTCACGTTCAACGGCGCGCAGTTCACGAGCGCCGTGCAGATCCTCGGCACCACGCTCATGGTCCCCGAGCACCTCTTCAAGGAGGTGTCGGACCTCATCACGTACACGAACGAGGAGCCCGTCGGGACCGGCCCGTTCACGCTCGACACCATCACGAACGCGACCTACACCGTCGTCCCGAACGAGGACTACTGGGGCGGCGAGCCGAAGCTCGAGAAGGTCCGCTTCCTCGCGCTCGACAAGAACCAGAGCGCCCAGGACCTCCTCGCCACCGGCAAGATCGACTGGACCACGATGTTCATCGCGGACCCGGACACGGTCACCGGCGGCGGCCAGGTCTCGCTGCTCAACACCCCGCAGGACCCGACCACGATCATGTCGTGCTCGAACGCGGCGCTCGGCTGCGCGGGCCCGCAGACGGACCTCGCCGTCCGCCAGGCGGTCAACCTGCTCGTCGACCGCGGCGAGATCAACGAGAAGGCGTTCTCGGGCCACGCGGCCGTCGCGTCGCCGTCGCTCGCGCTCGTCGGTCGTGACGACCGCTGGATCTCCCCCGAGATCGAGAAGGAGAGCCCGCAGGAGGGCGACCCGGCCGAGGCGGCCAAGGTCCTCGAGGCGGCCGGCTACACCAAGGGTGCCGACGGCATCTTCGAGAAGGACGGCCAGAAGCTCTCGGTCGACCTCATCTCGGTCGACGGCTGGAGCGACCACAACGCGGCCGGTGACCTCATCGCGCAGCAGGCGCTCGAGGCGGGCGTGGAGATCAACCACGTGAAGATCACGCAGCAGGAGATGTCCGACGCCCGGACCAGCGGCAACTACCAGATGATGATCAGCGGCATCACGGGCACCTCCCTCGACGACCCGTTCGCCATCTACCGCCAGTGGCTCACGACCGAGTACACGACGCCGGTGGGCGAGACCATCGAGGCCGGCCGCTTCAACTTCCCGCGCTACTCGAACCCGCTCGTCGACGAGGCCGTGGCCACCGCCGCCGGCACCAACGACGAGGACGCGAAGAAGGCCGCGTACGCCACGGTGCAGAAGGAGATCGCCCGCGACCTCCCCTACATCGCCCTCGTCGTGAACCCGACCATGTCGTTCGTCAACACGAAGGACTACACCGGCTGGCCGTCCGAGGACGACATGTACGCCTTCCCCCCGTCGTGGGCCACGATCAGCAACGGCGTGATCCTCTCCCAGCTCGAGCCCGCGAGCTGATGTCGCACTGCCGAAGAGGAGCTCGGGTGAACGAGGAGTCAGTCGCATGAGGTACTACGCACGGCGGATCACGTTCTACGTGGTCACCTTCTGGGCCGCCGTCTCGCTCAACTTCCTCCTGCCGCGGGCGATCCCTGGTGACCCCAAGCAGATCTACCTCGACACCATGCTCCGGAAGAACGGCGAGCTGACCCCTGGTCTCATCCAGAGCGTCGACGTCCTCTTCGGCAGTGACGACGCCACCCTGTGGGAGCAGTACCTCGCGTACTGGAAGAACATCTTCACGGGTGACCTGGGTACGTCGGTCCTGTACTTCCCGGCACCTGTGAGCCAGCTGCTCGGCGAGGCCCTCCCCTGGACGGTGGGCCTCGTCGGGCTGGCGACGATCATCGCGTTCCTCCTCGGCGTCGGCCTCGGCGCGTGGGTCGGCTGGAAGCGCGGTACCTGGGTCGACCACATCATCCCCGCGTCGACCTTCCTCCAGGCGGTGCCGTACTTCTGGCTCGCCCTGGTGCTCATCTCGATCTTCTCGGTGTCGCTCGGCTGGTTCCCCATCGTGGGCGCGTACGACATCTTCGAGTTCGACAGCGGTCCCGAGTGGTCGTGGGACTTCGTGGGCAGCGTGATCTACCACGGCACCCTCCCGGCCGTGACGATCATCCTGTCGGCGATGGGCGGCTGGCTCCTCGGGATGCGCAACATGATGGTCTCGACCATCGCCGAGGACTACGTCACGACGGCCGAGGCCAAGGGCCTGCGCCCCTTCCGGGTCGCGCTGACGTACGCGACGCGGAACGCGGTCCTGCCGTCCGTCACGGGCTTCGGCATCGCGCTCGGCTTCGTCGTCGCCGGGTCGGTGGTCATGGAGCAGGCCTTCAGCTACCCCGGCATCGGCAAGCTGCTCTTCACCGCGGTCCAGGCGAAGGACTACGCGCTCATGCAGGGCGCCTTCCTCGTGATCACCGTGGTGGTGCTCGCGGCGAACTTCCTCATGGACCTGATCAACGGCATCATCGACCCGAGGACGCGGAACAATGGCTGACCCCACCCGTGACGCCGAGACCGTGACGCCTGCGGCGGACGCCGCGCCCGCCGCCTCCGTGGTGGTGGACGGCCTGCCGCCCGAGAACCGGACCGCCGGCATCGTGCCGGACGTGCCCATCGCCCCGCCCGAGGCCGTCGTCGCGGGCGAGCCCGTCCCGAAGAGCTCCGCGCCGAAGCGCGGCATCCGGGCGATGCTCCCGCGCCGCTCGGGCAAGCTCGTCGTCGGCCTCGTGCTGACGCTCGGGATCGTGCTCTTCTCCGTCGTGACGCCGCTGTTCAGCCAGAGCCCGCGGGCGACGTCGAACCCGGCGTACCTGCCGCCGAGCACCGAGCACCTGCTCGGCACGAACAACATCGGCGTCGACATCTTCGCGCAGGTCGCGCACGGAGGCCTCGGTTCGCTGACGGTCGGCCTCCTCGCGGGCGTGATCGCGATGGTCCT
This sequence comes from Cellulosimicrobium sp. JZ28, assembly GCF_015327065.1. Classification (NCBI taxonomy): domain Bacteria; kingdom Bacillati; phylum Actinomycetota; class Actinomycetes; order Micrococcales; family Promicromonosporaceae; genus Cellulosimicrobium; species Cellulosimicrobium sp. JZ28. Next base: position 186,046 of record NZ_CP017660.1, read on the forward strand.
CTCGCTCCTGTTCGGCATCCTCGCCGGCTACGTCGGGGGCTGGACGAACGAGATCCTGTCCTTCGTCACGAACATCATGCTCGTGATCCCCGGGCTTCCCCTGATCATCGTGATCTCGGCCTACCTGGAGTCGCGCTCGCTCTTCCTCGTCGCCCTGATCCTCGGCATCACCGGCTGGGCGGGCGCGGCGATCGTGCTGCGGGCGCAGGCCCGGTCGCTGCGGAGCCGTGACTACGTCTACGCGGCCAAGGTCGCGGGCGAGAAGGCGCCGCGCATCATCCTCGTCGAGATCCTGCCGAACCTCCTGCCGCTCCTCACCGCGAACTTCCTGGGTGCCGTGCTGCTCGCGATCCTCAGCGAGGCCGGTCTCTCGTACCTCGGCCTCGGGCCGTCGGGGTCGGTCACCTGGGGCACGATCCTCAACGAGGCCAGCACGCAGAACGCGATGGCCTACGGACGCTGGTGGTGGTTCGTGCCGCCGGGCCTCCTCATCGCGCTGTTCGGGTGCGGGCTCGCGCTCATCAACTTCAGCATCGACGAGATCATCAACCCGAGGCTCCGGACGGCGCCCGCCGCGGTCAAGAACGTCCGGCTCGCCCGCAAGCAGCGCGCGAAGCGTGCGGCGGCGACCGCGCCGGCCGCCGGCGCTGCCGCCACGGCAGACGGCCCGGCGAGCACCCCGGCCCGAGACGACGAGAAGGTCCAGTCATGAGCACACCGACCCTCACCGCGAAGGCCGCGGGCGACTTCGGGGCCCCGCCCGGCGCGATCCCGGTGCTCACGGCGCGGAACGTCTCGATCGAGTACCAGGTGAACCCGGTCGTGCAGGCCGTGAAGGACGTGTCCCTGACCCTGCACCGGGGCGAGATCCTCGGCCTCGCGGGCGAGTCCGGCTGCGGCAAGACGACCCTCGCGTACGGGCTCAACCAGCTCCTCAAGCCGCCGGCGCTGCGCACGAGCGGGGAGATCGTCCTCCACGACAAGGACGGCGACGACATCGACGTCGCCGCCCTGTCCGGGGACTCGCTGCGGGCGTTCCGCTGGGACAAGGTCTCGATGGTCTTCCAGGGGGCGATGAACTCCCTCAACCCCGTGATCAGCATCAAGGCCCAGCTGTTCGACGTCTTCGCGACGCACCGCCCGGGGATGTCCGCGAAGGACAAGCTCGAGCGCAGCCGTGAGCTGCTGGAGCTCGTCGGCGTCGACCCGAACCGGCTCGACAGCTACGCGCACGAGCTCTCCGGCGGCATGCGCCAGCGCGTCATGATCGCGATGGCCCTCGCGCTCCAGCCGCAGGTCATGATCATGGACGAGCCGACGACGGCGCTCGACGTCGTCGTCCAGCGGGGCATCCTGCGCGAGATCATGCGGCTGCGCGAGCAGTTCGACTTCGCCGTCGTCTTCATCACGCACGACCTGCCGCTGCTGCTGGAGATCAGCGACCGGATCGCGGTCATGCTCCGCGGCGAGATCGTCGAGCTCAACACGGCCGAGGAGATCTACAACGCGCCCGCGCACGAGTACACGCGCCGCCTGCTCGGGTCGTTCCCGAGCCTGACGGGCGACCGGGGCGGGTTCGTCCGGTCCGGCGAGGACACCGCCGACAGCACGGGAGGGGTGGCCTGATGGGCACGCTCGAGATCCGGAACCTCACCAAGGACTTCGTCATCCGCAACGGGTGGAAGCGGTCGCGGCTGCGCGCGGTGAACGACGTGTCGTTCACGCTCGAGCCGGGCAAGACGATCGCCATCGTCGGTGAGTCGGGTTCCGGGAAGTCGACCGTCGCGCGGATGATCGCGAAGCTCGAGACGCCGACGTCAGGCGACATCCTGCTCGACGGCGTCCCGTCCGCCCGGCGCGGGCGCGCCCTGTCCGCGTACCGGCACGACGTCCAGATGGTGTTCCAGGACCCGTTCGCGTCGCTCAACCCGTTCCACTCGATCCGTCACCACCTGGAGCGGCCGCTGCGGATCCACGGGCTCGCGAAGACGGCCGCCGAGCTCGACGCGGCCGTCGACGAGCTCCTCACGCGCGTCAACCTCACGCCCCCGGGGACGTTCGCGGAGAAGCGTCCGCACGAGATGTCCGGAGGCCAGCGCCAGCGCGTCGCGATCGCCCGCGCGCTCGCGCCCGGCTCGCGGTTCCTCGTCGCGGACGAGCCCGTGTCGATGCTCGACGTGTCGATCCGGCTCGGGGTGCTCAACCTGCTGGCGCGCCTGCAGCGCGAGGAGAACCTCGGCGTCCTCTACATCACGCACGACCTCGCGACGGCGCGGCACTTCAGCGACGAGATCCTCGTGATGTTCCGCGGGAACGTCGTCGAGCGCGGGCCGTCGGACCAGGTCATCCTCGACCCGCAGCACGAGTACACGAAGCTGCTCCTCGGGGCGGCGCCGGAGCCGCAGAACCACGGCCGCCTCCGCGAGGAGGTGCGCCGCGAGCTCGCCGCGGCCGCGGCGGGCGGGGGCGACGCCGTCGTCCGCGACCGCTTCGGCACGCGCGGCATGTGAGACGGGCGTCGCCCGTCCCCTCGTCGTCCGGGCAGCGGGGGTTGCCCGGCGGCACGCGTCGGTGGTGATGCGTGCGCGTCGCGCGGGCCAGGTCAGTCGGACGCCCTGGCCCGCGCGCTCGCCCGTCCGTCGTCGTCCGTCCTGCCACGCAGGACGTCCCCGGCGACGGGTGGGTAGGGTCGGGCTCGTGCCCGCCCGTCACCTGCGCCTCGCGCGACCCGAGCCCTCCGCCCCGAGCACCACCGCCCTCGTCACCGACGCGCTCGCGGCGCTGCGCCGCGAGATGGAGGTACCGGAGAGCTTCCCGGACGGGGTGCTCGCCGAGGCCGAGGAGGTCGTGCGCGAGGACCGCGCGGTGCCCGGTCCGGGGCGCGTCGACCTGCGCGACGTCCCGTTCGTCACGATCGACCCGCCGGGCTCGATGGACCTCGACCAGGCGCTGCACCTCGAGCGGGCCGGGGGAGCGCCGGACGACCCGGCGGGCGCCGCGTTCGTCGTGCACTACGCGATCGCCGACGTCGGCGCGTTCGTCGTGCCGGGCGGCGCGATCGACGCCGAGGTCCACGAGCGCGGCACGACCCTCTACGCGCCCGACGGCCGCACCCCGCTGCACCCGGCCGTGCTGTCCGAGGGTGCGGCGAGCCTCCTGCCGGGCGAGGACCGCCCGGCGGCGGCCTGGCGCGTCGTGCTCGACGCCCGGGGCGAGATCCTCGACGCGACGGTGCGGCGCGCCGTCGTGCGCTCGACGCAGCGCCTCACCTACGACGAGGCGCAGGCCCGGATCGACACTCGGAGCGCCGGGGACGCGCTCCTCCTGCTCCGCGAGGTGGGCGAGCTGCGGCTCGCGCGCGAGCGCGAGCGCGGCGGCGTGTCGCTCGAGGTCCCGGAGCAGGAGATCGTCACGCGCGACGACGGCTCGTTCGGCCTCGAGTTCCGCTCGACCCTCCCGGCGGAGGCCTGGAACGCCCAGGTGTCGCTGCTCACGGGCATCGCGGCGGCGCGGATCATGCGCGCGGGGGGCGTCGGCGTCTTCCGCGCGCTGCCGGAGGCCGACCCGCGCGACCTCGCGCGCCTGCGCCGCACGGCTCGCGCGCTCAGCATCGACTGGCCGCGCGAGACACCGTACGCCGAGCTCGTCCCGACGCTCGACTCGCGCGTCCCGCGCCACGCCGCGTTCCTCAACGAGGCGACGTCGCTGTTCCGGGGCGCGTCGTACGAGGCGTTCGGCGGCACGGGCCAGGAGCCCGGCGTGCCCGACGACGCGGCGCACGCCGCGATCGGCGCGGAGTACGCGCACGTCACCGCGCCCCTGCGCCGGCTCGTGGACCGCTACGGCACCGAGGTGTGCCTCGCGCTGTGCGCGGGGGAGGACGTGCCGCGGTGGGTGCTCGACGCCCTGCCCGGCCTGCCGCGCACCATGGCCCGCACGGGCCAGCGCGCGAGCGCGTACGAGCGCGCGATCGTCGACGTCGTCGAGGCCGCGCTGCTCAGCGGTCGCGAGGGCGAGGAGTTCGACGGCGTCGTGGTCGACGTCGAGGACGACCGCGAGCGCGCCCGCCGCCTCGAGCGCGAGGACGCCGCCGGGGCGGGCACGGCGCGGCGCGGCCGGGTGGTCCTCGCCGACCCCGCGGTGCGCGCGCCCGTCGAGGGGACGGACCTCCCGCTCGGCGACCCGGTGCGCGCCACGCTGCGCGAGGCGTCGGTGCCCGGGCGCCGCGTCCGGTTCACCGTCGGCTGACGCCGGGCCGCGCGGCCTAGGCTGGTCCTCGTGCCTGCCCGACGCCGTACCGACCCCGCCGCCGGCCGCCTCGCCCTGGCGACGTGGCGCGACGACCCCACCGACCGCCGCGCCGTGACGACGGCCGTGCGGTTCACGCTCGAGGAGCTCGCCGACGTCGCGCCCGGGCACACGGTCGAGGTACGCGTGCCGCCCGCGGGGGCCGTCCAGGCGGTCGAGGGCCCGCGGCACACCCGCGGGACGCCGCCGAACGTCGTCGAGACGGACCCGCAGACGTGGCTGGGCCTCGTGACGGGGGCCGTCGCCTGGCCCGACGCCGTCGCGGACGGGCGCGTCCGCGCGTCGGGCGAGCGCTCCGACATCTCCTTCCTGCTGCCGCTCCAGGCGGCCCGGCCGCGCTGACCCCTCCGGCGGGGCCTCGGCATTCGCTCGCGGGCGGCGAGCGTGTTACCGGTGGGTAACGTTCTGGGGGCCGGTCTGGCGGAGCGCCGGACGGGGGACTAGCGTCCCAGGATGACCGGCCGCCGTCCGCGCGGGCGCTCGCGGCACGACGACGTGCGCTGGCGTTCTCGTGACGGTGACACGGCAGCAACCGCACGTTCATCCAGGTGGGGTGCGATGTCCCGCGGAGGCAGGGCGTCGCCCCGTCCGAGGGACGTCCCCGACCCACGGGAACGCGCGAGCTGCTGCCCGGCCGTCCGCACGAGATGAAGGAGTCAGCGTGACCGACCACCAGCACCTGCGGCGACGGAGGGTGGTGGCGGGCACGTTGACCGTGGCCCTCGCCGTGCCGTTCTCCGTCGCGGCGGCCACCGCCGCGAGCGCGGCGCCCGACGGGTCGGGCCTCGTCATCAACGAGGCCTACCTGAGCGGCGGCAGCGCCAACGCCCCGTACACCCACAAGTTCGTCGAGCTGTACAACCCCACGCAGGCGGCGATCGACCTCTCCGGGATGTCGCTGCAGTACCGCTCCGCGACGAGCACGGGCGCCTTCACGGGCGTGACCGCGCTGACCGGCTCGGTCGCCCCCGGGGGCTACTACCTGGTGCAGGGCGGGTCGAACGGCTCGAACGGCGCCGCGCTGCCCACGCCCGACGCGACGGGCGGTCTCAACCCGTCGGGCACGACGGGCACCCTCGCGCTCGTGCGGTCGACCTCCCCGGTGACGCTGCCGGCGGGGAACGCCGCGGGCGCCGCGAACGTCGTCGACCTGATCGGGTATGGCACCTCGAACACGTTCGAGACGGCAGCGGGCCCCGCGCCGTCGGCCAACAACGTGCCCGCGTCGATCAACCGGACCGGGTACGCCGACACGGACGACAACAGCAAGGACTTCACGCTCTCCAGCACCGTGACGCCGCAGAACAGCGGCGACGACGGCGGCGGCCCGGGCCCCGAGCCGGGCGAGGTCGTCCCGATCGCGGAGATCCAGGGCACGGGAGCGGCGAGCCCGCTCGTCGGGCAGACGGTCACCACACGCGGCGTCGTCACCGCGACGTACCCCACGGGCGGCTACGACGGCTTCTACCTGCAGACCGAGGGCACGGGCGGCGACCTCGACGCGTCGCACACGGCGTCGGACGCGATCTTCGTCTACTCGAAGGCGGGCGCGGCCGCGGTGGCGGTCGGTGATCACGTCGAGGTGACGGGCGCGGTGTCCGAGTACTTCACGCTCACCCAGATCACGCCCGCGGCGGGCGGCTGGACCGTGCTCGACGAGGCGGCGCAGGACGTCAAGCCCGCGAACGTCGCGTTCCCGGCGACCGATGCCGAGCGCGAGGTCCTCGAGGGCATGCTCGTGCAGCCGGCGGGCGACTACGTCGTCGCGGACAACTACGACACGAACTACTACGGGTCGTTCGTGCTCGCGGCGGGGACGGACCCGTTCGTCCAGCCGACGTCGGCCGGTCGGCCGGGCAGCGCGGAGGCGGCGGCCGCCGTCGCGGACCGTGCCGCGCGGGCCGTGGTGCTCGACGACGGCGCCACGACGAACTTCAACAACACGGCGAACAAGGGCGTCCCGCTCCCGTACCTCACGGGCGGGGCACCGGCGCGCGTGGGTGCGGCCGTGTCGTTCACGACGCCGGTCATCCTCGACTACCGGTTCGACGCCTGGACGTTCCAGCCGCGCACGCAGCTCACCGCGGGCGACGGCGGCAACGCCGCCACGGTGCAGCCGGCCACGTTCGAGAACACGCGGGAGGACGCTCCGGCCGAGGTCGGGGGCGACCTCTCCGTCGCGACGTTCAACGTGCTCAACTACTTCACGACCACGGGCGACCAGGTCGCGGGCTGCCAGTTCTACACGGACCGCGCGGGGAACCCGATCACGGTCCGCACGGGCTGCGACGCGCGCGGCGCGGCGGACGCCGCGAACCTCGAGCGGCAGCAGACGAAGATCGTCGCGGCGATCGACGCCCTCGACGCGGACGTCGTCGCGCTCATGGAGATCGAGAATTCGGAGCCGTTCGGCAAGGACCGCGACCAGGCGCTGTCGGACCTCGTGGACGCGCTCAACGCGGCCGCGGGCGCCGAGGAGTGGGCGTTCGTCCCGTCGCCGGCCGCCGTGCCGACGGACGAGGACGTCATCCGCCTCGCGTACATCTACCAGGTGGCCGAGGCCGAGCCGGTCGGCGACTCCGTGATCCTGCTCGACGACCCGGCGTTCTCGAACGCGCGCGAGCCGCTCGCCCAGGTCTTCCAGCCCGCGGGCGGGATCAGCGAGGGCGACGACGCGGCGAGCGACGACGTGCTCGTCGTGGCGAACCACCTCAAGTCGAAGGGCGGCAACGACACCGCGCCCGCCGACCAGAAGGACACGGGCGACGGCCAGGGCGCGTACAACAAGGCGCGCGTGGGCCAGGCGACGGCGCTCGTCGCCTTCGCCGAGGACGTCGCGGCCGACGCCGGGACGGACAAGGTCCTGCTCGCGGGCGACTTCAACTCCTACGAGCAGGAGGACCCGCTGCAGGTGCTCAAGGACGCCGGCTACACCGACCTCGGTGCGTCGACGGGCGAGCACACCTACCTGTTCGACGGGTACGTCGGGTCGCTCGACCACGTGTTCGCGTCGTCGGCCGCGGCGGACGCCGTCACCGGCACCGACGTGTGGAACATCAACTCGGTCGAGCCGATCGCCAACGAGTACAGCCGGTACAACTACAACGCGTCGATCCTCTACGACACGACGCCGTTCCGGTCGTCCGACCACGACCCCGTCCTCGTGGGCCTCCAGCTCGGCGCCACCGAGCCCGGCACCACGCAGCTGGACCTGCTGGCGATCAACGACTTCCACGGTCGCATCGACGCCAACACGGTGAAGTTCGCGGGCACGATCGAGCAGCTGCGCGCGGCGAACCCCGACGGGACGGCCTTCGTCTCGGCGGGCGACAACATCGGCGCCTCGCTGTTCGCGTCGGCGCTCCAGGAGGACCAGCCGACGATCGACGTGCTGAACGCGCTCGACCTCGCGGCGTCCGCGGTGGGCAACCACGAGTTCGACCAGGGCATGGACGACCTCACGGGTCGGGTCACCGACGAGGCCGACTGGGCCTACCTGGGCGCGAACGTCTACGACAAGGGCACGACGAACCCGGCGCTGCCGGAGTACCAGGTCGTCGAGATCGACGGCCTCGACGTCGGCTTCGTCGGCGTCGTGACGGAGGAGACCCCGACGCTCGTCACGCCGTCGGGCATCGCCGACGTCGAGTTCGGCGACCCCGTCGAGGCGCTCAACCGCGTCACCGCCCAGCTCCAGGACGGCGACCCGGCGAACGGCGAGGCGGACGTCGTCGTCGGCCTCGTCCACGAGGGCGCGTCCGCGGGCACGCCCGACGGCGCGACGCTCGAGGAGGAGGTCGCCGCGGGCGGCGCCTTCGCGGACATCGTCGACGGGACCGACGCGCGCGTCGCGGCGATCTTCACGGGCCACACCCACGAGCAGTACGCGTGGGACGCGCCCGTCCCGGGCGTCCCGGGCAAGACCCGCCCGATCGTCCAGACCGGCAACTACGGCGAGTTCATCGGGCACGTGTCGCTCACCGTGGACACCGCGACCCACGAGGTCACGGCGTACACGGCGCAGAACGTGGCCCGCACGAAGGCGGAGGACGCGACCCTGGTCGCGACGTACCCGCGCGTCGCGGAGGTCAAGACGATCGTCGACGCGGCGCTCCAGCAGGCCGAGATCATCGGCGCGCAGCCGATCGGCGAGGTCACCGCGGACATCACGACCGCGTTCGCGGGCGGCTCGTACACCGGTCCCGGCGGGACGTACGTGGGCTCCGGCCCGGACCCGACCTCCGGGCGTGACGACCGCGCCTCGGAGTCGACGCTCGGCAACCTCGTCGCCGACTCGCTCCTCGCGACGCTCTCCGACCCGGCGCGCGGCGGTGCGGACATCGGCGTCGTCAACCCGGGCGGGCTGCGCGCCGAGCTGCTGCACGGCGACGACGGCGTCATCACGTACGCCGAGGCCAACGCGGTCCTGCCGTTCGTCAACAACCTGTGGACCGTGACCCTCACGGGCGAGCAGGTCGTCGAGATGCTCGAGCAGCAGTGGCAGACGGACGCGAACGGCAACCGCCCGTCGCGCCCGTACCTCGCCCTGGGCCTCTCCGACAACGTGTCGTGGACGGCGAGCACCGCCGACCCGAACGCGGCGCCGGGGAGCAACGTCTCGTCCGTGACGATCGACGGCGAGCCGATCGACCCCGCCGGCGAGTACCGCGTCGCGACGTTCTCGTTCCTGGCCACCGGGGGCGACAACTTCCGCGTGTTCACGGACGGCACCGACCCGCGCGACTCCGGTCTGGTCGACCGGGACGCGTGGATCGCGTACCTGCAGCAGAGCTCGCCGGTGTCGCCGTCGTTCGACCGCTCGCGCGTGGTCGTCGACGAGCTGCCCGGCACCGTGACGGCGGGCTCCGAGGTGAGCATGGGGCTCTCGGGCCTGAACCTCACGTCGCTCGGGTCGCCGACGAACACGTCGGTGGACGGGTACCTCGTCGCCGCGGACGCCACGTTCGACCCGGCGAACCCGGGCACCGCGGCGGGCACCGCCACGGTGACGGGCGGGGCGGCGACCCTGACGGCGACGGTCCCGGCCGACGCCGCGGCGGGCGAGTACGACCTGTGGGTCGTCGCGTCGCCGAGCGGCACGACGGCGCGCATCCCCGTCACGGTCGAGGCCGCGGCCCCGACGGTGGAGCTCGTGAACCTCGAGGCCACCGCGCGCTGCACCGGCAAGTTCGTCCACCTCGCGGTCCGCGCCACCAACGGCGAGGACGCGCCGGTCGAGGTCGTCCTCGAGACGCCCTACGGCTCCAAGCGGTTCCCGAACCTCCAGCCGGGCAAGAACGCCTACCAGTCGTTCAACACCCGGGCCACGTCGGTCGAGGGCGGGACGGTCACCGTGACCGCGACGCTCGACGGCGTGACGCAGGAGTACGAGATCCCCTTCGAGGGTCAGACCTGCGGCTGACGCCTGCCTGACGCCGCGCGGCGCCGCCGTGGAGGCGACGCCACGTCCCGCGACCCGGGTCCCGTCCGACGGGCCCGGGTCGCGGTGCGTCCGGGGCGAGGGCTCTGCGGGGAGTCCCAGCAAGCGCGGGTAGGGTCGTGCTCGTGAGCTCCGAGCAGTCCCGCGTGCCCGACGGCACGGCCCCCGACCCGTCCGCCGCGCCCGACGCCGTCGTGCCCGACGCCGCGCGCCCCGAGGCCGGGTCCGAGGCCGCCGAGCCCGGGGGCGCTGAGCCCGAGGCCGCCGGGCCGGGGACGGGGGCGGACGAGACGCCCGGCGCGGCGTCCGACGACACCGCCTCCGCGGGTGGCGAGGAGGTCGAGATCGAGTCCGTGGTCGACCCGGCGACCGTCCGCCGCGCCCCCCGCTACCGCGCGTTCTTCACGGTCGGCATCCTCCTGGGCACGGTCCTCGGCCTGGGCATCGGTGGCGCGTGGCTCCAGTCGCCCGCCGCGGCGCCGGTCTTCAAGCCCGGCGTCTACTTCACCGTCATCCTCGTGACGTGCGCGGCGCTCGGCGCCGCGGTCGCGGGCGTGTGGGCCGTCGTCGCCGACCGCCGCAGCCTGCGCGGGCGCCGCTGACCGCTCAGCCGACGAGCGGCTCGGCCACGCGCCGGTCCGCCGGCTCGGACGCCGTACCGGTCGGGGCGCCGGCGGCGGGGGAGAGCCGCACCGCCACGCCGGGCGCCAGGCCCAGCGTCCGCGCCTCCGCGCGGGTCACGACGACGGACACCACCTCGTCGCCCGCGGTCACCTCTGCGCGCACCTCGAACCCCACGCGCGTCGTCCGCGTGACGACGCCGGTCACGCCCGCCGCGTCCGCCGTGTCCCCGATCGTGACGCCCCGGTGCGCCGACGGGTCGAGGCTCGCCCCGCCGTCCGGCAGCACCTCGACGTGCACGTCGTGCGGTCGCACGAGGACGCCGCCGAGGCGCGTGACCGGGCCGAGGAAGCCCATGACGAAGTCGTTCGCGGGGCGGTCGTAGAGGTCGTCGGGCGTGCCGACCTGCTCGATGCGGCCCTCGTTGACGACGACGATCTCGTCCGCGACCTCGAGCGCCTCCTCCTGGTCGTGCGTGACGAAGACCGTGGTCACGGGGATCTCGTCGTGCAGGCGGCGCAGCCAGTCGCGCAGCTCCTTGCGGACCTTCGCGTCGAGCGCACCGAACGGCTCGTCGAGCAGGAGGACGCTCGGGCGGATCGCGAGCGCGCGGGCGAGCGCCATGCGCTGGCGCTGCCCGCCGGAGAGCTGCGACGGCAGCCGGTGCGCGAAGCTCTCGAGGTGCACGAGCCGCAGGAGCTCGTCGACGCGCTCGGCGATCTCGGCCTTCGGCGTGCGGCGGATCTCGAGCCCGAACGCGACGTTCCGCGCGACGCTCAGGTGCTTGAAGGCCGCGTAGTGCTGGAAGACGAAGCCCACGTTGCGGCGGCGCGCGGGCAGGTTCGTGGCGTCGCGGCCCTCGATCTCGACCTGGCCGGAGTCCGGCACCTCGAGCCCGGCGACGACGCGCAGCAGCGTGGACTTGCCGCCGCCGCTCGGGCCGAGCAGGGCCGTGAGGCGGCCGGTCGGCACGGAGACGGAGACGTCGTCGAGCGCGACGAAGTCGCCGAAGGTCTTGCGGACGTTGCGGATCTCGATGCTCATGCGTCGGCCTCCGTGGGGGCGGCGGTGCGGGTGGACCTGACGGTGCGGGGGGAGCGGCGGGGGCGGGGGCCGGCGGCGTCGTCGGAGCGCAGGAACGTCACGGCGACGATGCACGCGACGGACACCGACGCGAGGAGGAACGCGACGGCGTAGGCGGTGCCCTGCTCGAAGTCCTGGTACCGCTGCTCGACGAGCAGCGTGGACGTCTGCGTGCGGCCCTCGAAGTTGCCGGAGACGACCTTGACCGCGCCGAACTCGCCGAGGGCGCGCGCGAGCGTGAGCACGACGCCGTAGACGACGGCCCACCGGATCGCCGGCAGGGTGATGCGCCGGAACGTCTGGAGGCGGCTCGCCCCGAGGCTCGTCGCGGCGAGCTCCTCGTCGGTGCCGAGCTCCGTGAGGACCGGCACGACCTCGCGGATGACGAGCGGGAGGCACACGAACGCGGTGGCGAGGACGATGCCCGGCGGCGCGAAGATCACCTGGAGCCCGGCGTCCTCGAGGGCGCCGCCGAACCAGCCGTTCTTCCCGTACACGAGGACGAGCGAGAGCCCGACGACGATCGGGGAGACGGACAGCGGGAGGTCGAGCAGGGCGTTGAGGAGCGCCTTGCCCGGGAAGTCGTACCGGACGATGAGCATCGAGATCCCGACGCCGAACACGGTGTTGATCAGCACGACCTGCACCGCGACGGCGGCGGTGAGCTGGAGCGCGAAGACGACGGACGGGTCGGCGAGGGCCCGCTGGAACGTCTCGAGCCCGTCGGCGAACGCGCCGCGCACGACGAGCGAGACCGGCCACCCGACGAGCAGCACGAGGTAGACGACCACGACGGCGCGCAGCGTGCGGCGCACCCAGGGAGAGCTATCCACGGCGGGCCACCCTGCGCTGGAGGAGCTGGATCGTCGCGATGACGAGCAGCGAGACGAGGAGGAGCACCGACGCGACGGCCGCCGCCTGCTCCGGCTGGCCGTTCTCGAGGTAGCTGAGGATGCGCACGGAGCCCACCTCGGTGCGCATCGGCAGGTTCCCGGAGAGCAGGACGAGCGCGCCGTACTCGCTGATCGCGCGCGCGAACGACAGCGCGGCGCCCGCGGTGATCGCGGGCGCGAGGGCCGGGAGGACGACGCGGCGGAAGGTCGTGGCCCGCGTCGCGCCGAGCGACGCGGCGGCCTCCTCGACGTCCCGGTCGAGCTCGGCGAGCACGGGCTGCACGCTGCGCACCACGAAGGGCAGCGTGACGAACAGGAACGCGAGGAAGACGGCGGCGCGCGTGTTCGCGACGTCGATCCCCAGCGGCCCCGACGGCCCGTACAGCGCGAGCAGCACGAGTCCGGCGACGATCGTGGGGAGCGCGAACGGGATGTCGATGAGCACCTCGAGGAGCCGCTTGCCGGGGAACCGGTCGCGCACGAGGACCCACGCGACGAGCGTGCCCATGACGACGTTGACGGCGGTCACGGCGAGCGCCTGCGTGACCGTGAGTGTCAGCGCCGCGGCGGTCTGCGGCTGCGTCACGGCGGCGACGAAGGCGGGCCAGCCGCCGACGGACGTCTCGACGAGCACCGCGATCAGCGGGACGAGGGCGAGGGCCGAGAACCACACGAGCGCGACGCCGAGCCCGAGGCCGGAGGTCGCCGTGAGCCGGTAGGGGCCGTTGGGCGCCCGACGGCGCGTGCGGCCGGGAGGCGCGGCCGAGGCCGGGCGGCGCTCGCGCGCCGCCCGGCCCGGTCGTTCAGCGAGGGTCGAGGACACGGGTCACTGCTTCCCGGTCTCGGCCTGGATCTTGGTCACGAGGCCCTCGTCGCCGAAGAACTTGTCGTTCGTGGCAGACCAGCCGCCGAAGTCGTCGGCGATGGTGAGGAGCGTCGGGACGGTGGGGAACGGGTCGCTCGGGTCGTTGGCGCCCTCGACCTCGAAGTCGACGTCCCCGGTCAGGGGGCGGAAGCCCACGTGCGCGAACGCCTCCTGGCCCTCGGGCGTGAGGACGAAGTCGAGGTAGCTCTGCGCCTTGGGGTCGGCGTCGACCGTCACCGCGGCGGGGTTCTCGATGAGGAGCGTCTGGTCGGGGACCACGTAGTCGAACGTCTCGCCGTTCTGCCGCGCGAGGATCGCCTCGTTCTCGTAGGAGAGCAGGACGTCGCCGGTGCCGGACGTGAAGGCCGTCGTCGCGTCGCGGCCGCTGCCGGGCAGCGCCACCGCGTTGGTGAAGAACTTCCGCAGGTACTCGGTCGCGTCCTCCTCGGAGCCGCCGTTCGCGATGACGCTGCCCCACCCGGCGAGGATGTTCCAGCGGGCCGAGCCCGACGAGCCGGGGTTCGGGGTGACGATCTCGACGCCGGGCTGGACGATGTCCTCCCAGCTCTGGATGTTCTTTGGGTTGCCCTCGCGCACCACGAGCACGACGACGGACTGGCTGACGATGCCCTGGTTCTCGCCCGCGTTCCAGTCCTCGGCGACGAGGCCCGCGTCGACGAGGCGCGTCACGTCGCCCTCGAGCGAGAAGTGCACGTAGTCGGCCTCCAGCCCGTCGGCGACCGCGCGGCTCTGGTCGCCGGACGCGCCGTACGACGTCTCCCAGGTCACGCCCTGGCCGTCCTCGGTCTCGCCCCACAGCTCCTGCGCCGCGTCGTTGCCCGCCTTCGGCACGGCGAAGCCGACGAGCGAGAGCGTCGTGGGCTCGGCGTCGGAGCCCCCGTCGCCGCTCGCGTCGCCCCCGCCCGACCCGTCGACGGCGGTCGGCGCGCAGGCGGTGAGGACCAGGGCGGTGGCTGCCGCGGCAGCCGCGAGGGTGATCGTCGTCCGGAGGCGTCGCATGGTGTCGTCCTTCGTCGGGGTCCCGGGGAGCGGGAGCGGTGGTGGAACGGGCCCGGCGCGGTGGCCATACTGGACCCGCGCGGTCGGGTAAGTCGAGATTCAAGCGCGGCGTTCCCACGCAGCGAAACCCCCGACCGACAGGTGGGACGACGTAACGCCACCGTGAACGACGGCCGGGGGCCGTCCGCCTGGTCGTCCGCTTCCGCCCTCGCCCGCACGCTGTGGGACACTGAGGTACGTGGCCCCCCGCGGAGATGGACTTCTCAACCACGACCTCATGCCCGGCGAGAAAGGCCCCCAGGACGCCTGCGGCGTCTTCGGTGTCTGGGCGCCCGGCGAGGAGGTCGCCAAGCTCGCCTACTTCGGGCTCTACGCGCTGCAGCACCGCGGCCAGGAGTCGGCGGGCATCGCGACGAGCAACGGCGAGCAGATCCTCGTCTACAAGGACATGGGCCTCGTCTCCCAGGTCTTCGACGAGACGGCCCTCAACGCCCTGACGGGGCACATCGCCGTCGGGCACTGCCGGTACTCGACCACGGGCGGCGTGACGTGGGAGAACGCGCAGCCGACGCTCGGCGCCACCGCGTCCGGGACCGTGGCACTCGGGCACAACGGCAACCTCACGAACTCCGCCGAGCTCGTCAACCTCGTCGCCGAGCGTTACGGGAGCCAGCGCCGCGGCGAGCTCGCGCGCGGCAACACGACGGACACCGCGCTCGTCACCGCGCTCCTCGCGGGCGACGCCGACCACACGCTGGAGGCGACGGCGCTCGAGGTGCTCCCGCGCCTGCGCGGCGCGTTCTCGCTCGTCTTCATGGACGAGCGCACGCTGTACGCCGCGCGCGACCCGCAGGGCGTGCGCCCGCTCGTGCTCGGCCGCCTCGAGCGCGGCTGGGTCGTCGCGAGCGAGACGCCGGCTCTGGACATCGTGGGCGCGTCCTTCGTGCGCGAGGTCGAGCCCGGCGAGCTCATCGCGATCGACGCGGAGGGCCTGCGCTCGCAGCGCTTCGCGCCCATCGAGCGCGCGGGCTGCGTCTTCGAGTACGTCTACCTGGCCCGCCCGGACACGAGCATCAACGGCCGCTCGGTGCACGCGGCGCGCGTCGAGATGGGCCGCCAGCTCGCCCGCGAGCACCCCGTCGAGGCGGACCTCGTCATCCCGGTCCCCGAGTCCGGCACCCCCGCCGCGGTGGGCTACGCCGCCGAGTCGGGCATCCCGTTCGGCCAGGGGCTCACGAAGAACGCCTACGTGGGCCGCACGTTCATCCAGCCGTCGGACACGCTGCGCCAGCTCGGCATCCGGCTCAAGCTCAACCCGCTGCGCGACGTGATCCGCGGCAAGCGGCTCGTCGTCGTCGACGACTCGATCGTGCGCGGCAACACGCAGCGCGCGCTCGTGCGGATGCTGCGTGAGGCCGGCGCGGCGGAGGTGCACGTGCGCATCAGCTCGCCGCCCGTGAAGTGGCCGTGCTTCTACGGCATCGACTTCGCGTCGCGCGCCGAGCTCATCGCGAACGGCCTGTCACCGCACGAGATCGGCCAGTCGCTCGGTGCCGACAGCCTCGGCTACATCTCGACCGAGGGCATGATCTCGGCGACCGAGCAGCCGTCGTCCCAGCTCTGCACGGCGTGCTTCACGGGCAAGTACCCCATCGAGCTGCCGCCGGACGACCAGCTCGGAAAGCACCTCCTCGAGCAGGCCGAGCTCCCGCTCGGGGCGCCCGAGGACGGGCTGCGCAGCCTCTCGGTGACCGCCGGCGGCGCCGGCGCCCTCCAGCACCCCTGACCCGCACTCTCCGCACCACCGGCGCGCGCGCCGCGAGACACCTTTGGAGCCGACACCATGACTGCCGACTCGCCCCGCACGGGCCTCACCTACGCCGCCGCGGGGGTCGACACCGAGGCCGGTGACAAGGCCGTCGAGCTCATGAAGGACGCCGTGCGCCGTACCCACGGGCCGCAGGTCCTCGGTGGCGTCGGCGGATTCGCCGGCCTGTACGACTTCTCCGAGGTCGCGACGTACCGCCGTCCGCTGCTCGCGACGTCGACCGACGGCGTCGGCACCAAGGTCGCGATCGCCCAGGCGCTCGACGTGCACGACACGATCGGCTTCGACCTCGTCGGCATGGTCGTCGACGACATCGTGGTGGTGGGCGCCAAGCCGCTGTTCATGACCGACTACATCGCGTGCGGCAAGGTCGTGCCCGAGCGCATCGCGGGCATCGTGCGGGGCATCGCCGCCGCCTGCGAGGTCGCCGGCACCGCGCTCGTCGGCGGCGAGACGGCCGAGCACCCGGGCCTGCTCGGCGAGGACGAGTACGACGTCGCGGGCGCGGCCACGGGCGTCGTCGAGGCGGACGCGCTGCTCGGCCCGGAGCGCGTGCGCGAGGGCGACGTGCTCGTCGCCATGGCGTCGTCGGGTCTCCACTCGAACGGCTACTCGCTCGTGCGCGCCGTGCTGAAGCACGCGGGCTGGGGCCTCGAGCGGCACGTGGACGAGCTCGGCCGCACCGTCGGCGAGGAGCTGCTCACCCCGACGCGCGTCTACGCGAGCGACTGCCTCGCCCTGGCCGCCGACGACGCGGCTCAGGTCCACGCGTTCACGCACGTCACGGGCGGCGGACTGGCCGCGAACCTCGCGCGCGTCCTCCCGGCCGGGCTCGTCGGGGTCGTGGACCGGGGGAGCTGGGACGTGCCGCCCGTCTTCCGCCTCGTGCGCGAGCTGGGCGGGGTCCCGCGCGGCGACCTCGAGAACACCCTCAACCTCGGCGTCGGGATGGTCGCGGTCGTGGGCGCGGACGGCGTCGACGCCGCCCTGGCGCGGTGCGCCGCGCTCGGCGTGCCCGCGTGGGTGCTCGGCACGGTCGAGGCCTTCGACCCGGACGCGGCCCGCGACCTCGCCGACGGCGACCTGGTCGCCGGCACCAAGGGCGTCCAGGCGGGCGCGGTGCGGCTCGTCGGGGACTACCGCTCCTGATCACCGCCCGGTCGGGTCGGCGCGCGGATCGCGGCGTCGGCCCGGCCAGGGCTGCTCTCCCGCGGGCGCGACGGCGCGGTGGGTCGATCCGCCGAGGACATCGCGGTGGGATGGTCCGTCGCGGACGTCGCGGTGGGGTGATCCGTCGCGGACGCACGACGACGGCGCCACCGCCTTCGGGCAGGCGGCGGCGCCGTCGAGGTCAGGTGCGTCCGTGCGAGACGGCGGAGGGGGTGTCGCGGACGACCGTCAGCGGTCGTCGGACCAGTCGTTGTAGCGCTGGTCGTAGCGCTCGAGGTCGTCAGGCTCGGCGCCGAAGCGCGAGTCCGTCACGACATCCGTACGGCTGTGACCCGTGAGCTCCTGCTCGAGCGCACTGTAGTTCGTCTCGGGGCTGTAGTACTTCAGCGCGCGAGCGACCTTGGTCTGCTTTGCCTTCTGACGGCCGCGGCCCATGGCTCCGACCCCCTCAACGTAGAAGCGGGGCGGCAACGTACTCAGACGTGCGGCCCCGGGGTGTAGTTTCGTCTGTTCAGGGTCCAACGGTACATGCTCAGGGCCTATTCCATCCACTCAGAGCCCCTGGTCGAGCCGTGGACGTGCCTACCGTCACACAGTCTCCACCGCGCGGCCTCGCCCGGACCGGGTCCGGCGGTGCGGAGGGCCCCCGCGGACCACCTGCGGCAACGCTCTCGTATGCCGCAGGAGCGCCTATCCGGCCGATCCGACCATAGAGCGCCTAATTCACCCGTCCGTCAAGTCGCCCGAAATCCGCATGCTGCGACAATGGAAGGTACTGGCGTCGTGCTGTCGTCGTGATCCGGGGTATCTGCCGGACCAGCGCGTACCAGGAGGAGGTGTCGTGATGTCCATGCACGGGGAGTCCGAGGTTCTGCTCACGCCCGCCGAGGTCGCCAGCCTTTTCCGCGTCGACCCCAAGACCGTCACCCGCTGGGCGAAGGCGGGCAAGCTGTCGTCGATCCGCACCCTCGGTGGCCACCGGCGCTACCGCGAGTCCGAGGTCCGGGCCCTGCTCGGCGCCGCGAGCGAGCCCGCGGACGGCACCGACAAGTCCTGACCCCGGGGTCGCGCCCCGCCCACGGCCCGCGGCGCGCCGACGTGGCGGCGCGCACCCGAACGGGCGCCGGCTCGACGCGCGCCCTCTGTCGGCACCGGCCTTGCCACCCAGCTCTGCGCGCGTGCGATGCTCCCGCACGCCGGACGCCCCGCGTACCCGAACCCTCCCCGCGTGCCGGACGCCCCGCGCGTCGCCGAACCCTCCCGCACGCCGGAACGCCGCCGACCCCGCGTCCGGTAGATCACCGGCGCGGGGTCGACGGCGTTCGTCGACGGGGTCGCTACGAGCGGCGGCGGAGGATCGCCGCGGCCACCAGCGCGACGCCGACCACGGCGGCGCCGAGCAGCAGCTTGACGTTGCGGGACCGGTCCGGGTCCTCCTCGGGCAGCCCGTTGCCGGAGAGGAACGCCCCGGTGTCGCTCGCCGCCTGCTTCGCCTGCTGCGCGGCGGCCTTGGCCTGGACGCGCGGGTCGAGCCGCGTCGTGAGCTCGTCGATCGTCCCCGCGAGCTCCTTGCGGGTGCGCGCGATCTCGTCCTCGAGCTGGGACGGGGAGAGCTGGGGGTCGGGGGTCTCGCCGGTTCCGCTCACGGGCGCAGTCCTTCCTTGATGGTCGCGACGTCTTCCTTGATGCTCTCGACCGCACCGGTCGGCGTCGGCGGCACGCCCCGCTGGAGCTGCTTGACGCCGACGAACGCGAGCGTACCGGCGACCAGCACGAGGACGCCGCCGACGATCAGCGCCGCGAGCCACAGAGGCATGGCGGTCGCGAGTCCCTCCATGGCGGAGTGCAGCAGGAAGCCCAGGCCGTACAGCACGAGCACGCCGCCGACGACGAGCAGGCCGATGCCGATGCCGGCGTGCTTCGCCTTCGTCGTCAGCTCGGCCTTCGCGAGGGCGATCTCCGAGCGGACGAGCCGGGTCGCCTGCTCGGACAAGCGCTCCACGAGCTGTCCGACCGTCGGCTTCTGCTCCTCGGGCGGGATGCGCCCGTCGATCCAGTCGCTCATCTCTCAGCCTTTCCGCAGGTGATCCCCCACCACTCAACCGGCACCGGGGTCGGCGCGCAACTTCCCCGGGGGTGCACGCGGTGCCCGGGGGCGAGGAGGGCCACGCGAGGGGCGTCGCGCCGGCTCGGGACGCAGAAGACCCCCGTCCGGAATCCCGGGCGGGGGTCTCTCGGTGGCTCCGACCGGCGTCGATCCGGTGACCTTTCGATTTTCAGTCGAACGCTCTACCAACTGAGCTACAGAGCCATGGGGGAAGAGCCCGGCCGGCCGATGCCGACCGGGCTCTTCGCCTCACGCGACCCTGACGGGACTTGAACCCGCGACCTCCGCCGTGACAGGGCGGCGCGCTAACCAACTGCGCTACAGGGCCTTGCTGTTCTGTGCGAGACACACCCTAACACCAGGGAACCCGGCGATTTCACCAGTGGACCTGGTGGTGTGGTGGCCCGCATTCGAACCGAGAGGATCGTACCGTACCGGTGAGCCGATCCGTAAATCCGCCGGTGACCACCGGTCCCGACGCGATCTCGCGTACCCCCAACGGGATTCGAACCCGTGCTACCGCCGTGAAAGGGCGGGGTCCTAGGCCGCTAGACGATGGGGGCTCAGGAACGTCGGCCAGTGTACAGCGGCGCCGCCGGGGGCTCCTCGTCGGATGCGCCGCCCGCGCGGGGGAGGATGGGCGGGTGGTGGAGATGACGCGAGCCGAGTTCGAGGACGCCGTGCGCGACGGGCTGGACCTCGTCCCCGAGGACCTGGCGGCGCAGATGGACAACGTCGTGGTGCTGGTCGAGGACGACGCGCCCGACGACGACCCCGAGTTGCTCGGACTCTACGAGGGGGTGCCGCTCACGGAGCGCGACCACATGTGGGCGGCGGGCGCGCTGCCCGACCGCATCACGATCTTCCGGAACCCGACGCTGGCCATCTGCGAGACGCGCGAGGAGGTGGTCGAGGAGGTGGCGGTGACCGTCGTCCACGAGATCGCGCACCACTTCGGCATCGACGACGACCGGCTGCACGAGCTCGGCTGGGGCTGAGCCCGGGCGGTCCGGGCCTGCCGATCGCTAGGATCGGCGGGTGACGACGAGCGCCGCGAGCGACCCCCGGCACGACGGCGCGCACGACCACGAGGCGGTCGCGCGCCTGCTCCACGCGCTCGCCGAGCCGCGCCGCCTCGCGATCGTGCACCTGCTCACGGGCTCGGAGCGCCGCGTCGTCGACCTCACGCGCGAGCTCGGGCTGGCCCAGTCGACCGTCTCGGAGCACCTCACCACGCTGCGCGAGGTGGGGGTCGTCGCCGTGCGGCGGGAGGGCCGGTCGTCCTGGTACCGCCTCGTGCGGCCGGAGGTGGCGCACCTCCTCGCCGACGCGGAGCACGTCGCCCTCGCCCCCTGACCCCTGCGCGTGACGCGCGTCACGGCGCACCCCGCCTAGAAAACATCGGCGTTCATCGATATCATCGGTCCACACCGATGAATGGAGGATCGATGGGAGCGGGTCACGACCACGGCGCAGGTGGCCTCGACGCGCCCGACCACCGCAGGCGACTCGCCGTCGCGTTCGGCATTACCGCGACGATCCTCGCGGCCCAGGCCGTCGGCGCGGTGCTCACGGGGAGCCTGGCGCTCCTCACGGACACGGCGCACATGCTCACCGACGCGATCGGGCTGGCCGTCGCGCTGGTCGCGGCGTCGCTCGCGCTGCGCCCGGCGACCAAGCGCCGCACGTGGGGCTTCCGTCGTGTCGAGGTGCTCGCGGCCCTCGCGCAGGCGGCGCTGCTCCTCGCCGTCGGCGCGTACGCCGCCGTCGAGGGTGTCCGGCGCCTGCTCGAGCCGCCCGAGGTGCCCTCCTCCGAGCTGCTCGTGTTCGGGATCGTCGGCCTCGTGGGGAACCTCGTCGCCATCGCGGTCCTGGCGTCCGGGCGGCGCGCGAACCTCAACCTGCGGGCCGCGTTCCTCGAGGTGGTCAACGACGCGCTGGGCTCCGTCGGGGTCATCGTGGCCGCCGTCGTGATCGCCACGACGGGCTACCAGCGGGCCGACGCGATCGCCGGCCTGCTCATCGCCGTCCTCATCGTGCCGCGCGCGTTCCGCCTCCTGCGCGAGGCGACGGCCGTCCTCATGGAGTTCACGCCCGAGGGCCTGGACCTCGACGACGTCCGGCGGCACATCCTCTCGCTCGACCATGTCGAGGACGTCCACGACCTGCACGCCTCCACCGTCGCGACGGGGCTCCCGACCATCTCGGCGCACGTCGTCGTGGACGACGCGTGCTTCCGCGACGGGCACGCGCTGGAGATCGTCGAGCGCGTGCGCACGTGCGTCGCCCACCACTTCCCGGTCTCCGTCGAGCACTCGACCTTCCAGCTCGAGACGGCCGCCCTGCGCGACCGCGAGGCGCACGGACACGCCTGAGGGCGGTCGGGCCTCCTCCCTCGGCGCGCGACCCGGACACCCTGGGGACGGGCCGCCGCCGGGCGGGGCGCGCGCACTAGGGTGGTGTCATGACGATCCTCGTGACCGGCGGAGCCGGGTACATCGGCGCGCACGTGGTGCGCCTCCTGCAGGAGCGCGGCGAGAAGGTGGTCGTGGTCGACGACCTGAGCACGGGCCGCGCGGACCGGGTCGGCGACGCGGTGCTCGTCGAGGTCGACGTCGCGTCGCCCGAGGCCGTGGACGTGCTCACCCGCGCCATGACCGAGCACGACGTGCGCGCGGTCGTCCACTTCGCGGCGCGCAAGCAGGTGGGGGAGTCGGTCGAGAAGCCGGCCTGGTACTACCAGCAGAACGTCGGGGGCTTCACGAACCTCGTCACCGCGATGCAGGCGGCCGGCGTCGACCGCCTCGTCTTCTCGTCGTCGGCGGCGACGTACGGCATGCCGTCGGTGTCCCTGGTCGAGGAGAAGCTGCACGCCGAGCCGATCAACCCCTACGGCGAGACGAAGCTGGTCGGGGAGTGGCTCGGCCGGGCCGCGGGCCGCGCGTGGGGTCTGCGGTTCGTCGCTCTGCGCTACTTCAACGTCGCCGGTGCGGGCTGGCCGGACCTGGGCGACCCCGCGGTGCTCAACCTCGTGCCCATGGTCCTCGACCGCCTCGAGCGCGGCGAGCGGCCCAAGATCTTCGGGGACGACTACCCGACGCCGGACGGCACGTGCATCCGGGACTACATCCACGTCCTCGACCTCGCGCAGGCCCACCTCGCCGCGCTCGAGTACCTCGACGTGGACGAGCGTCCGTTCGACGTCTTCAACGTCGGGACGGGCGAGGGCTCCTCGGTGCGCGAGGTGATCGAGGAGATCGGGCGCGTCAGCGGGCTCGACGTCACGCCGGAGGTCCTGCCGCGCCGCGCGGGCGACCCGCCGCAGCTCGTCGGGAACCCCCGCCGCATCAACGAGCTCTTCGGCTGGCGCGCCACGAACGGCCTGCCGGAGATCATCGCGTCGGCGTGGGAGGCCTGGCAGGCCGGGCCCCGCCGCATCGACACGACGCGCGAGGCCGCCTCCGAGGTGTGAAATCCGGCGTCCCGTGCGACCCTACATCCCTCAGCATGCTGAGGATTGACCGGGGAGGTGCCCCGGCGACGGAAGGCGGGACGACGACGTGGGCGACGAGAGCGACCCGGCACGGCTGTACGACCTGACCGCCGCACGCACGAGCCGGGTCGTGCTGGCGGCGTACTCGACCTCGTTCGGGCTGGGCGCACGCCTGCTCGACGCGCCGACCCGCGACGGGATCGACGCGGTGTACGGGCTCGTGCGGATCGCCGACGAGGTCGTGGACACGCGCCGCGGCGACGGCGCGGCAGACCTCCTCGACGAGCTCGAGGCGGAGACGGCGCGGGCGCTCGACCGGGGCTGGTCGACGAACCTCGTCGTCCACTCGTTCGCCCGCGCCGCGCGCCGCTGCGGCTTCGGGCACGACGAGGTCGACCCGTTCTTCGCCTCGATGCGCACCGACCTCACGGTGCGCGTGCACGACCGCGAGAGCTACGAGCGGTACGTGTACGGCTCGGCGGAGGTCGTCGGCCTCATGTGCCTCGCGGTGTTCCTCAACGCGCGGCGCCGCCCGGGAGAGCCGCTGCACGTCCCGGACCCGGTGCTGGTCCGGGGCGCCCGCGCGCTCGGCGCGGCGTTCCAGAAGATCAACTTCCTGCGCGACCTGCGCACCGACCACGACGAGCTCGGGCGCGCCTACCTGCCCGGCGTCGTCCCCGGCCGGCTGCGCCGCCGGGACGTCGAGGCGTTCTGCCGCGAGGTGGAGGGCGACCTCGCCGCCGCCCGCGCCGCGCTCCCCGGGCTCCCGGTGCGCCCGCGCATCGCCGTGGCCGCGACCGTCGCCGTCTACGAGCGGCTCCTCGCGCGGCTCGCCGCGACGCCGCCGGAGGACATCCTGCGTGCGCGCGTGCGCATCCCGGACACGATGAAGGTCGCGCTCGCGGCGCGCGCCGCCGGCGGCCAGCTCCTCGGCCAGGTGGCGTCCGCCCGCTCCCCGCGCCCGCGGAAGGTGCTCGCGTGAGGCCTCCGCGCGTCGTCGTCGTCGGAGGGGGGATCGCGGGGCTCGCCACCGCCGCCCTGCTCGCGCGCGGCGGCGCCCACGTCACCCTGCTCGAGCGGCACGACGAGGTGGGCGGTCGCGCGGGCACGCTCGAGGTGGACGGCTTCCGCTTCGACACCGGCCCGTCCTGGTACTTCATGCCCGAGGTGTTCGAGCACTTCTTCGGGCTGCTCGGCGCGCGCGTCGAGGACCACCTCGACCTCGTCCCCCTCGACCCGGCGTACCGGGTGTTCTTCGAGCCGGGCGCGGACGGCGCGGCGTCGACGTTCGAGCTGTCCGGCAACCCCGGGGTCAACCGGTCGCGACTCGACGCGATCGAGCCGGGCTCCGGCGGCCGGATCGCTGCGTACGCCGAGGACGCGAGCGAGGCGTACGGGCTCGCGCTCGACCACTTCCTCTACACGACGTTCGAGCGCCCCGACCGGGCGCTCTCGCCGGCGGTGCTGCGCCGGCTGCCGCGCCTGGCCGGGCTCCTGCGCGAGTCGCTCGCCGACCGGGCCGCGCGCGCCGTGGACGACCCGCGGCTCCAGCAGCTCCTCGGGTACCACGCCGTGTTCCTCGGGTCGTCCCCCTACCGCGCGCCCGCGCTCTACTCGCTCATGAGCCACCTCGACCTCGTCGACGGCGTCCAGTACCCCGCGGGGGCATGTACACGCTCATCGAGGCCGTCGAGCGGCTCGCGCGCGACGCGGGCGCCGAGGTGCGCACCGGCGCCGACGTCGCCGGGATCGAGGTCGTGCCCGGCGGCGGTCGCCGCGGCCGGGTCGCCGGGGTGCGCCTCGCGTCGGGCGAGCTCGTCGAGGCGGACGTCGTCGTGTCGGCCGCCGACCGGCACCACACGGAGACGGCGCTCCTCGATCCGCGCTGGGCGGACCTCCCCGCCGCGGCGTGGGAGGACAAGGGCCCCGGCATCTCGGCGCTGCTCGTGCTCGCGGGCGTCCGCGGCGAGCTGCCCGAGCTCGCGCACCACTCGCTGTTCTTCACGAAGGACTGGCCCGCCAACTTCGACGCGGTGCTCGGCCCGGACCGGCGCAGCGACCCCCGCGGCCTGCGCGTGCCGGAGCCGGCCTCGCTGTACGTGTCGCGCACGAGCGCGACCGACGGGCCGACGTCGGCCGCCCCCGCGGCGCCGCCCGGCCACGAGAACCTGTTCCTCCTCGTGCCGTTCCCCGCCGACCCGACGCTCGGCGGCGACGAGCCGTCGCAGCGCACGCTCGAAGGGCTGGCCGACCGCTACCTCGCCCAGGTGGGGCGCTGGGCGGGGGTCGAGGACCTCCCGGGGCGCGTCGTCACGCGACGCGTGCTCGGGCCGGCGCACTTCGCGACCGAGCTCTCGGCGTGGCGCGGCGGCGCGCTCGGCATGGAGCACACCCTGCGGCAGTCCGCGCTGTGGCGCCCGGGCAACGCGTCCCGCCGTGTCGACGGGCTCTACCACGCCGGAGGTGGCACGATCCCGGGCGTGGGACTGCCGATGTGCCTGATCAGCGCCGAGCTCGTCGCCAAGCGGCTGCTCGGCGAGACGTCCGCGCGCCCGCTGCCCGAGCCGCTGCGGGAGGGCTTCCTCGCCGCGAGCCGCCGGCCCGAACGGCTCCGGCCGGCGGACCGGCCGGTGGCGGTCCGCCGGTGACGGGCCTCGCCTACCTCGGTGCGCTCGCGGTCTCGCTCGGCGGCCTCGCCGTGCTCGACCGCCGGTTCCGGCTCGCGTTCTGGTCCGACCCGCGGCGGGCCGCGCTCACGGTCGGGCTCGGCGTCGTCGGGTTCCTCGCGTGGGACGTCGCGGGTCTCGCGCTCGGGATCTTCGCGCGCGGGGAGAGCCCCTGGATGACCGGGCTGCTGCTCGCGCCCGACCTCCCCGTCGAGGAGGCGGTGTTCCTGACGCTCCTGTGCTACAACGCGCTGCTCGTCTGGCGGGGCGCCGAGCGCGTGCTCGCGGCCCGCCGCGCCGGGGAGGACGACGCGTGACGAACATCGTGCTCAACGTCATCGTCCTCGCGGTGCTCGTCGCGGTGTCGTGGCGCGTGCTGCGCCGGCTGCGACCCGGGCCGCTCGTGTGGACGGCTGTCGTGATGTGCGTGCTCACGCTCGTGTTCGACACGCTGATGATCGCCGCCGACCTGTACGTCTACCACCCGGACAAGATCCTCGGCGTCTACCTGTGGGGGGCGCCGCTCGAGGACTTCGCGTACGCGCTCGCCGCCGCGCTCGGGATGCCGGTGCTGTGGACGGTGCTCGGCGCCCGCGGTCGCGACCGCGCCGCGGGCCGCGGGTCCGGGCGCGGGCGTGCCACGGAGGACGAGCGGTGAAGGACGTCCTCGCCGCGTCGCGGCCCTTCTCCTGGATCAACACCGCGTACCCCTTCGCCGCGGGGTACCTCGTGGCGACCGGTGGCCGCGTCGACCTCGCGCTCGTCGTCGGGACGCTGTACTTCCTCGTGCCGTACAACCTGCTCATGTACGGCGTGAACGACGTCTTCGACTACGCGAGCGACCTGCGGAACCCGCGCAAGGGCGGCATCGAGGGTGCGCTGGCGGACCCGGCGACCGCGCGCGTCACGCACCGGCGCATCCTGCGCGCGTGCGTCGCGACCAACGTGCCGTTCCTCGTCGCGCTCCTGCTCCTCGGCGACCCGCTCGCGGGCGCGGTCCTCGCGCTCGTGGTGTTCGGCGTCGTCGCCTACTCGGCGCCCCGGCTGCGGTTCAAGGAGCGCCCGTTCCTCGACTCGTTCACCTCCGCGATGCACTTCGCCGGGCCGCTGCTGTACGCGCTCGTGCTCGTCGACGCGGACCTCTCCGCGCGCGCCGTCTGGCCCGTGCTCGTCGGCTTCGTGCTCTGGGGCATGGCGTCGCACGCGTTCGGCGCCGTGCAGGACGTGCGCGCGGACCGCGAGGGCGGCATCGCGTCCGTCGCGACGGCGATCGGCGCGCACGCGACCGTGCTCGCCGCGGCGGCGGCGTACGTCGCGGCGGCCGCCGTGCTCGCGGTGCTCCCGTGGCCCGGCGTCCTCGCCGCGCTGCTCCCGCTGCCGTACGCCGTCAACGTGCTTCGGTTCCGCGACGTGCGCGACGACGACTGCGAGCGCGCCAACGCGGGGTGGCGGGCGTTCCTGTGGCTCAACCTCGTCACCGGGTTCCTCGTGACGATGCTGCTCCTCGCGGACGCCCTCACCTGACGCGCCCCGCGTCGCCGGGCACGGACGACGACGGCCCCGGTCCGCGAGGTCGTCGCGGTGCCGGGGCCGTCGTCGTGGGGGAGCGGCTCGTCAGGAGATGTCGCCGTACTCCCAGTGCCAGGGCTCGTTCTTCGAGCCGCCGGCGCGGGCCCACTCGGGGTTCTCCCACCCGTAGGCCGGCGCGTTGGCGCGCATCCACTCGTACTGCGCGGTGCCGTAGCTCTGGATGCCGCCGCCGAGGTCGAGCGCGAGCGCCCAGCCGTGGTTCGACATGCCGGGCGGCGCCGCGAAGTAGCCGCGGGACGCCTTCACGGCGACCTGGGACGCGTACGAGCGGTACGAGTCCGTGACGGACAGGTTCGCGCCGAACGCCTCGCGGTACTTCTCGTTGAGGGCCTCGATCTGGTGGGCGGCGTCGCAGCGGAGCTGCTCGCCGGGCGCGAACGACAGCTCGCACAGCGCGCTCGCCGGGATCTGCCCGTTGCCGTAGCCCGCGGTGGACGCGGCCCACTGGTCGAGCTGGGCGGCGACCTCTTCGGCCGACGGCGGTCCGGGCACGACCTGGACGGTCACGCCCGAGCCGGCGGCGTCGAGCAGGGTCGTGAGCTCCGCCGTCAGCGCGGCGATCTCCTCCGTGCCGGCGGGAGCCGCCGGGTCCGCCGGTGCCGCGGCGTCGGCGGCCTCGGCGGCCGGGGCGTCGGCGGTCGCGTCTGCCGTGCCGGCGGTGAGGTCGGGAGCGTCGGTCGCGGTGTCCGCGGCCGCCGCGTCCTCCTCGGGCGACTCGGTCGCCGCGTCGGCGCCGGCCGACGGCGCGGCGGCGTCCGTCCCGGGCGTGGCGTCGTCGGGCGCCGTGGCCAGGTCCGGCGTCGCGGTGCCGAGCGTCGGGACCGCGGCCTCGAGCTCGTCGAGCGGCGTGCGGGCCGAGGACCGGCTCGCACGGTCGTCGGCGCGGCCGTCGAGCGCGGGCACGCTCGCGCCGAGCGTCTCGGCGGCGGTGAGCGTGTCGTCGGTCGCGGGCTCCTCGGTGGCCTCGGCGGTCGCCGTGGCGCCGTCGTCCGGGCTCGCGAGCCCGGACCCCGCGGGGGAGCCGAGGAGCGTGGTGGCGTCCTCGGACGGGGACGCCTCGGACACGGCCTCGCTGAGCCGCGTGCGCGCGTCCTCGATCTGGGCGACCTGCTCGGGCGTGAGCGCCGCGGCGCCCTCCCCGGTGAGGAACTGGGCCCGGACGAGCACGTCGCCCGCGGCGTCGACGGTCGCCGGGTCGGCCGTCGCCGGGGCGGCGGACGTCCCGAGGGACGCGGGGGCGACCGCGGTGCCGGGGGTCGGCGCGCCGGCGGGCGCCGCCTCGGTCGCGTCGGTCGCCGCGGACGGCGCCGCGCCGTCGGCGAAGGCCGCCGCGGCGGTGCTCGCGGTGAGCGCGACGGCCGCGACGGCGGCGCCGGTCCCGAGCGTGCGGCGCCGCCGGGGCGCGGCAGAGCCGGTCCCGTGCGTGCCACGGCGGGCAGCGGAGACGAGTGCGGCGGGGAACGAGGCCCGGCGCGCGGTGTGGCGGCCCATCTAGCGCGCCTCGCCGCGGACGGCGGGGTACGCGCCGGTGGTGCCGGTCGGGGTGGACGTGAGGTGCTGTGCAGTGGTCAAGCGGACGATCCGATCATCGGGTCGTGGTCGCGGGCATCGAGCGCGGCGCGCTCCGGTCCCTGGGCACCTGCGCAGGGGAGCGCGGGGTGACCACGACGGCGTGCGGTCGGGCGGGACGCGAGCGCGCCCTCTCACCACGACGCCGACAGGCACGGTCTCGGGGTGGACCGCGGAGGCCTGTCGGCTGTTCCATCTTCAACTAGACGGACGTCCAGAGGGGTGGGCTCACGAGGGGAAGCCCCGGGAATGGCGTGGGGACCGTGTGCTCAGGACGTGAAGAGGGTACGTGTCACGCGTCCTGCGTCGCGCGTGACCGCCGAGCCGACGAGCGTCCCGAG
Organism: Cellulosimicrobium sp. JZ28; assembly: GCF_015327065.1. Taxonomy (NCBI): domain Bacteria; kingdom Bacillati; phylum Actinomycetota; class Actinomycetes; order Micrococcales; family Promicromonosporaceae; genus Cellulosimicrobium; species Cellulosimicrobium sp. JZ28. The sequence goes on from NZ_CP017660.1 coordinate 215,040, forward strand.
CGCGATCCCGAACACGGCGACGACCGCGTTCGCGATCTCCTGCGCGGCCTCCGGCCCCCCGTTCACGAGGTCGGAGAGACCCAGGAGGCTCAGGGCGCCGGGCACGAGGAGCCAGAACGCGGGCAGCGTCGTGACGGCCGCCGGCGGCCCGTGCCGCGAGCGCTCGACGAGCGCGGCGAGCGGGGCGATGACGAGCGCCCCGAAGAACCCGGCGAGGGGCGCCGCGGCGAGCGACCCCAGGAGCTGGGCCGCGTAGGCGCCCAGCAGCACGAGCAGGACCCAGGGGAGCGACCCGCGCGGGGACGACGCGAAGAGCATCTGCCCCAGCCCGACGGCGAGGATCCCGACCCACGGCGCCCACCACCCGAGGTGGTCGCCCTGCGGTGCCGCGACGAGCGGGCCCCCGACGGCGGCGCCGGCGACGACGCCGAACACGAGGAGCAGGAGCTGCGCGACGCCGTAGACGAGCCGGCTCGCCCCCGCGACGATCTGGTTGCTCGTCAGCTCGATCGCCGCGACGGTGAGCACCGACCCGGGCAGGAACGACACGAGCGGCGGGACGAGCACGCTCAGCGGGTCGTCGCCCAGCCACGGGTGCACCACGTCCACGGCGAGGAGCGTGACGACGAACGCCGCGACGACGGGCAGGGCGGTCGCGAGCGTCGGCCAGCGCGTGCCGAGCCAGCGCAGCGCCCCGACGAGCAGCCCGAGGGCGAGGTAGACGGGCAGGAGCGGGCCCGTCGGGTTGAGCACGAGCCCGAACCCGACGGTGAGCAGCCCGTGCCCGACGACGGTCAGCGCGGCCCCGAACCGGGGCGGGCGGGCGACGATCGCGCGCAGCTGCGCCCGCGCGTCGGCGAGCGGGACGTCCGACGTGCGCAGGCGGCGCACGAGCGTCATGAGCGCCCCGATCTGGTCGAGGTTGAGACCGCTCGCCTCGGCGGCCGAGAAGTCCGCGACCGCGCCGCTCTCGGTGCTCACCCGGACGAAGACGCCCGTCGGCAGGACGAGGGTGCCGACGGTCGAGGCGCCCGACCGCCGGGCGACCGCCTCGAGGTCGTCCTCGACGTCGGTGACCGAGCGGCCGGAGTCGAGGAGCGCCGTCCCGAGCTCGCGCAGGAGAGGCACGAGGTCGGGCGAGACCTCGGGCGGCTCGGGCTCGACGGCGAGGGGCGGCTCGTCGCCCAGCGCGCGCAGCACCCGGCGCACGACGCCCGGGGCGCGCCGGACGTCGTCGAGCCAGGTCGCGTGCCGGCGGCGGGTCAGGGCGGGCCCTCCGTGCTCACGGCGACGAGCGCGAGCAGGGCGTCGGCGTAGGCGTCGGCCGCGTCGGCGGCGCGGTGCTGGGCCGCCTCGCCGAGGACCTCGGTGCGCACGACGTACCCGTCGGCGGTCCGTTCGAGCGCGCGGAACGTGCCGCCGAGCAGCTCGCGGAGCTGGTCCTCCAGCGGGTGCCACAGCGCGTCCTCGAGCGCGACGGAGTCGAGCGCCCACTCCGTCGTGCCGTTGAAGCCGAGCACGACGCCGGTGTCGAACTCGTGCGGCTCGATGGTCATGTCGCTCACGGTGAAGACGTCGCCGTCGGCACCGGTGGTGAGGAGGCGGAAGCGGTCGCCCGAGGCGGGGGACCACCGCACGCCCGCGTCGCGCAGGGCGAGCGCGAGCTCCCACGAGATCATGCCTGCCACGGTAGGCCCGGCCCGGCCGCCGCGCGCGTCGGCTCGCGTCCCGACCCGCGGGACGATCCGTCCCGCGCCCGCGCGCGTTCACGACCCGGAAACACCCGCCGCGTTCACTCGTCCCATGACCCACGACGTCCCCGGGGACGCGCGGCGGACCGGCGGCGACCCCGCCCGCGCCCTGCCCCCGAGCCCGCCCGCCCGACCCCGCTCCGGCCCGGCCCGCACCGGCGCCGGTCCCGTGACCGTCGCGATCGAGCGCCGCGTCCGGCCCGAGAACGTCCCCGCCGTCACGTGCTGGGTGCAGGACGGGGTCAACCTCGCCAACCGCTACCCGGGCTTCCTCGGCTCCGGCTGGGTGCGCGCGTCTGCCGGGTCGCACGACTGGCACATGCTCTACCGGTTCGCGGACGCCGCGACGCTCGACGCCTGGGAGACCTCGCCCGACCGGGTGGGCTGGCTCGCGCGAGGCCGGGACCTCGTCGAGGAGACGCGGGTCGAGCGCCGCACGGGCATCGAGGGCTGGTTCGACGACCCGACGCCGGGCGCGTCGTCGCCCGCGTCGTCGGGCGCGTCGGTCGCCGCGGCGCCGCCCCGCTGGAAGCAGTCCGTGAGCATCTGGCTCGGGTTCTTCCCGGTGAACCTCGCGTTCACGCTTCTCGTCGGGAGCCTGGTCCCGGCGTGGGACGAGGTGCCGGTCGTCCCGCGCGTGCTCGCCACGACGCTCGTCCTCACGCCCGTCATGACCTACCTCGTGCTGCCGCGCGTGACGCAGGTGCTCGCCCCGTGGCTGGCCCGCCCCCCGCGGTCCCGGGCGGCCCGCGTCCGTCGCGCGGCCCGGAGGTGACGGTCTCGCACCCTGCCTAGCCTGGGGGGATGGACACCGAGCTCGAGAACACGACCGACGTCCTGCTCACCCTCGGTGCGGTCGCGGCGGGCGTGGTCCTGGCGTTCGTGCTGGGGACGGTGATCTCCGCCGTCGTGCGGCGGGCCGGGCGGCGCAGCGAGCTGGCCCGGGACCTGTCGCGACGGCTCCGGCGGCCGGACCGCGCGGTCCTCACCGTCGTCGCCGTCTGGATCGCCGTGCGCGTCACCACCGACGCCGGGACGCCGTGGCGGCCCGCCGTCGAGCACCTGCTGCTCATCGCGCTCATCGTGGTCGGGGCGTGGTGGGTGGGCGCGATCGCGTTCGTGCTCGAGGACTCCGCGCTCCAGCGCTACCGCATGGACACCGCGGACAACCGGCACGCGCGCCGCGTCCGGACGCAGATCACGGTGCTGCGTCGGCTCACCGTCGCGGTGATCGTCGTGTGCGCGGTCGCGGGCATCCTGCTGACGTTCCCCGCCGCGCGCGCGGCGGGGGCGAGCCTGCTCGCGTCGGCCGGCCTCATCTCGATCGTCGCGGGGCTCGCGGCGCAGACGTCGCTCGCCAACGTCTTCGCGGGCATGCAGATCGCGTTCACCGACGCGATCCGCGTCGACGACGTCGTGGTGCTCGAGGGCGAGTGGGGGCGCATCGAGGAGATCACCATGACGTACGTCGTCGTGCACCTGTGGGACGACCGCCGGCTCATCATGCCGTCGACCTACTTCACGACGACGCCGTTCCAGAACTGGACCCGGCGCGCGGCCGACCTGCTGGGCACGGTCGAGCTCGACCTCGACTTCGAGGTGCCGGTCGGCCCCATGCGCGCCGAGCTGCGGCGCCTGCTGGGGCTCACGGACCTGTGGGACGAGCGCGTCGGCATCCTCCAGGTGACCGACGCCGTCGGGGGCCTCGTGCGCGTGCGCGCGCTCGTCAGCGCGCACGACGCCCCGACGCTGTTCGACCTGCGGTGCTTCGTGCGCGAGGGACTCGTCGACTGGTTGCAGCGCGCCGCGCCCCGGGGCCTGCCGCGCACGCGGCTCGAGCGCGCGGTGGACGCCCTGGACCTCGACGGGCCGGACGAGCGCGACGGGCTCGGCGCGCCGGACGGGGCCGACGCGCCCGGTGGCCCCGGCCGCGACGCCACGGACGACGGCGGTCCCGTCGCCCCGGCGCGGCCGCCCCGGCTCCCCGCCGAGCGCGGTGCGCGCCGTGCCGACGCGCCCGTCGTCCTCGGCACGATCCGGCGCGCGGGCCGCGGCGCGGGCGCCGCGCCGAGCGAGGACCCGACGCGGCTCGTCGGGGTGGTGCCGGGCCCGGACGACGGCGCGGGTCGTCCCGGCCCCACCGGGCCGACCGCGGCGGACGGGGGCGTCGACGCCGAGGCGCCGGGCAGCACGCGGCCGCTGCCCGCCGTCGGGCACGACGACGACCTGCCCGAGGCCGCGGAGTCCGCCTTCTTCAGCGGGACGCCCGAGGGCGAGGAGCGCTCGCGGGCGTTCGCCGGACCCGGTCAGGACGTCATCGAGGAGCGCGAGCGCACCGCCGAGCACGAGAAGGTGCCGGACGAGACCCCCGACCACGACACCGGCGACGGTCGAGCACGTGGTTGACGACCGGATCGGCCGCGACGCGGTCGCGGATCCCGTGCTGGACGGCGAGGGTCGTCAGGCCAGGGGCGGGAGGGTGGGGATGTCGACGCTCGCGTCCGCGTAGGGGGCGACGAGGAGCGTCGCGGTGGCCCAGCCGCGCGTGAGCAGGCCGGTGTCGGAGTCGGGCTCGGAGTGCCGCTCGGTGCCCGAGTACTGGAGCACGAGGTGCCGGTCGCCGTCCTCGTGGATGTTCGCCTGGACGAGGCCGAACGACGCGAGGGGCGCCTGCCGCAGCCCCCGCAGGCGGTCGGGGGCGACGTCGGGCACGTTGACGTTGAGCGTGCGCCGGTCGAGCGGGACCTCGGCGGCGCTCCCGTCCATCCAGGCGAGCACGTGGTCGGTGACGAGCCGCGCGGTGTCCCAGTGCCGCGGCTCGGCGGCGTCGACCGAGACGGCGAGCGACCGGATGCCGTGCGTCATCGCGGACAGCGCCGCGCCCACCGTGCCCGAGTGCAGGATCGCGTTGCCGGTGTTCGCGCCCTTGTTGGCGCCCGAGAGCACGAGGTCGGGCCGCGGGCCGAACCCCCCGTAGGCGGCGACGAACGCGATGAGCGCGGGGGCGGCGCGCACGGCGTAGGAGGTGACGTCGTCGGGCAGGCCGGGCGCGCGGCGCGGCTCGACGGCGAGCCGGCCGTCGCGCTCGGCGCCCAGCAGCGCGGCGCTCGCCCCGGACGACTCCCGGGCGGGCGCCGCGACGACGACCTCGTACCCGGCGTCGAGCGCCGCCCCGGCGAGCACCGCCAGGCCGGGGGAGTCGATCCCGTCGTCGTTGGTCACGAGTGCGCGCACGCGGTCCTCCTGAGGGTTCGGGTTCCGGTCCGGGTTCTGGTGCGGGGCCACGCTCCGCGGGCCGGCGTCAGGTCACGTCCTCGACCGTGACGCTGCGCGCGAAGCGCTCGATCTGGTCGCGGCGCCCCGTCCCGAGGCCCCGCCGCGTGACGTTGAGCGCACCGGCCGCGGCGCCGAGGCGGACGGCGTCGGGCAGCTCGAGCCCGCGCCCCAGCCCGACGGCGATCCCCGCCGTCATCGAGTCGCCCGCGCCCCGGTGGTCGACGGTCGTGACGCGCGGCGTCGTGACGCGGTACGTGTGCTCGCGCGTGACGAGCAGCGACGGGTCGTGCGCGCGGGACACGACGAGCGCGCGCGGGCCGGCGTCGACCATGGCGCGCGCGGACCGCAGGAGCGACTCCTCGGACTCGTCGTCGCTGAAGCCGCCCTCGACGAGCTCCTCGTGGCTCATCTTCAGCACGACCCCCGGCGCGTCGGCGACGGCCCGCGCCTGGTCGGCGGAGAGGTCCGCGACGACCTGGCTGTCGGAGGCGTGCAGGTCGTGGGCGAGACGCCGGAAGAACGACGCCGGGACCCCGACGCCCGTCTCCGAGCCGGTGAGGATCGTGACCGCCGCGTCGAGCGCGCTGACCAGGACGGTGCTGTAGAGGTCGTCGACCTCGTGCCGGTTCAGGGGGTAGGGGTCCATCGTCACGAGCTCGGTGCGCTGGCCGCTGCGCCGGTCGTGGACGAACGCCCCGTTGCCGCCGGTGCCGACCGTGCGCAGCTCGAGGTTCTCGGTGCGGGCGAGGTGCGCCGCGACGCTGCCCGTCTCGCCGCCGAACGGCCCGCAGACCACGACGTGCGCCCCGAGCGAGTAGGCCATGCGCGCGAGCCACAGGCCCTGCCCGCCCGGGTGGACGTGCACCTCGGGCGACGTCTCGGTCGGCCCGGCGGGCTCGATCTCGATCGCGAGAAGCGGCGTCAGGGCGAGCACGCACACCGCAGGAGACCGGGGCGCGCCGCCGGGCGCGGCAGGGCTCGTCGCGGTGCCGGGCGGGTGCGCGCCCGGGGGCGTCGGCGGGGTCGTCGCGCTCATCCGTCGAGGCTAGGGCGACGCGGCGAGGTCCACCTCTCGGGCGCCCGCGTGCGCGGCGGGGCCGAGCCGCGCGTCGAGCCAGCCGACGAGGCGGTCGGGTCGGTCGGTCATGATGCCGTCGACGCCCTGGACCAGGAGGTCGTCCCACTCGTCCGGCGTGTCCGCGGTCCAGACGTGCACGCGCAGGCCCGCGTCGCGCAGAGTCTCCACGATGCCCGGCTCGTGCGCGAGGAGCGCGACCTCCGGGTGGCACCCCACGACCCCGAGGTCCGCGCACACCGCGACCAGCTCGTCCAGGCTGTCCGGGTGCAGCGCGAGCAGCAGCGCCCGGTCGAGGTGCGGCGCGGCGTCGCGCAGCGCGGCGACCGTGGGCGGCCAGAACGACTGGACGACCACCCGGTCCCCGATCCCGGCGGCGTCCACGACCCCCGTCACGAGCGCCGCGTCGTCCGCCGACCACACGCCCTTGAGCTCGACGAGCAGCTCCAGCCCGGGCCGCTCCGCGACGAACCGCGCCGCCTCCTCGAACGTGGGGACGCGCTGGCCCGCGAACGCCCGCGCGAACGACGACCCGGCGTCCAGCGCGCGGACCTGCGCCAGCGTCAGTCCGTCCACGCGGCCGGTGCCGTCGGTCGTCTCGTCCACGACGTCGTCGTGCAGCACCACGACGTGCCGGTCGGCCGTGAGGTGCACGTCGAGCTCGATCGCGTCCGCGCCCGCGCGCCACGCCGCCTCGAACGCCGCGAGCGTGTTCTGCGGCGCGACGGACGAGTTGCCCCGGTGCCCGACGACGAGCGGCCGGCCCGCGCGGTCGGCGACCGGTTCGAGGAGACGGGCGCGACCCGGTGCGCCGGGCGGCTCCGCCGGCGTCCGGGGTGCGGTGCGGTCGAGCGGCATGGGGCCAGTCTCGCGCGCGGCGCGCCCGGCCGTCCTGCGCAGGACGCCGCTGGCCGGACGTTCCGCCGACGTTCACCCGGTCGTCGTGCGACGGCGGTCAGCGCGCCCGGCCGGTGAGCGCGAGGAGGCGCGTGAGGTCGTCGGCGCCGTCGTCGACGTCGAGGGGACCGCGGAAGAGCGGGCCGGGCTCGAGGAACGTCGAGCGCGCCTCGGCGTAGCGCAGCGCCCACGCGACGAGCGCCGGGTCGACCTCCTCGTCCCCGCCCGTCGCCCGGGCCAGGTCCCACGCGTGCACCACGAGGTCGAACGTCATCTGCGCGCAGTACTCCGCACCCGACTCGTCGCCGTACGAGAGGTGCACGCGACGGTCGAGGGCGTCCGGCGCGAGGAACGCCTCGCGCGCCTGGACGGACGCGTCGACCCAGCGGTCGACGGGGTCGTCGCCCAGCACGTCCCCGTCGAACACGCCGCCGACGTCCTCGATCCAGCGGCCCGCGAGGAGCTCCGGGGCCCAGAGCTGCTCGGCCGTGACGTGGTTGACGAGGTCGCGCACGGTCCAGTCCGCGTCGGGCGTGGGGAGCGGCCAGCGGTCGTCGCGCAGCGGGCGCACGAGCGCGTCGAACGCGCCGATCGCGTCGCCGTGGGCGGCGAGGACGTCCATGCGGGCCTCCCGGGGCCGGGTGCTGCGGTGCTCCTCCACCGTGGCACGCCCCGCCGTGCACCGCAGGTCGAGCAGCGCGGCCCGCGGCCCCCGGGGACGGTGGGGGCCGCGGGCCGCCGTCTCACACCGACACGACGATCTTCACGTGGTCGTCCTTGTGGTCGATGAGCTCTCGGTACCCCTTCTCCACGACGTCCTGGACGGCGATGCGGCTCGTCACGAACGGGGCGAGGTCGACCTTGCCCTCCTGCACGAGCCGGATCACGGCCGGGTGGTCGTCCGCGTACCCGATCGCGCCCTTGATGGTCAGCTCGCGGAGCAGGACCGTCATGACGTCGAGCGTCGGCGGCTCGGAGAACAGCGCCACGATCTGGAGCGTGCCGCCCGCCTTGAGCGCGCGGGTCAGCGTGTCGAGCACGGGCTGCGCGCCCGAGCACTCGATCGCGACGTCCGCGCCGCGGCCGTCCGTGAGCTCGAGGACCCGCGCGGCGACGTCGACCTCGCGCGGGTCGAGGACGTCGTCGGCCACCCCGGTCTCCAGCGCCTTGGCCTTGCGCGCCCCGCTCACCTCGGTGACGATCGCGCGCGCCCCGATCGCGTGCAGCACCGCGCACGTGAGCAGGCCGATCGGACCCGCGCCGCCGACGAGTACCGTGTCGCCCGCCTGCGCCCCCGACAGGCGGACGCCGTGGTACGCGACGGCCAGCGGCTCGATGAGCGCCGCCTGGTCCAGCGGGACGTCGCCCACCGGGTGCACCCACCGCCGCTCGACGACGACGTGCTCCGCCAGCCCGCCGCCGCGGCCGGAGATGCCGATGAAGCCCATCTTCACGCACGCGTTGTAGAGCCCGTCGCGGCACGGCGGGCACTCGCCGCACACCATGAACGGCTCGACGACGACCGCGTCCCCGACCGCGAGGCCCTCGACGCCCTCGCCGAGCTCCTCGACCACGCCGGAGAACTCGTGCCCGAACACGACGGGCAGCGTCTCGCCCGACAGGGGGTGCGGCTGCGTCTCCGACGGCGCCGGCGGGAACGGGCCCTCGAGGTAGAGGTGCAGGTCCGAGCCGCAGATCCCCGTCCACGCGGGCCGGATCTTCACGGTCCCCGGCCGGGTCTCGGGCTCCGGGACGTCCTCGATCCGGAGGTCTTCCTTGCCGTGGTACCGCGCCGCCTTCATCGTGCTCACCTCGTCCGTCGTGCCGCGCGCACCGGTCGGTGCGCGGCGGGCGGGCTCGGACCGGTCCTCGGTGCACCCGCGGCGACCCGTGGTTCCCGACCGCACCTCCACGGTAGGCCTGAGGCCCCGCCCCGGGCCGCGCCGAAGGTCCCGCCGGACGGGGCCGGTCGTCGTCGGCCGCGATACTGGGGCCCGTGACGCCGAACCCGACCCCGGACCCGACCGTGACGCGCGCCGCGCGCCGTCCCGCGCAGGGCGGAGCCCGCGCGTGACCGACCGGTGGACGTGGCCCGCGTACGTCGGCCTGCTCGGGGGCGCCCTGCTCTTCGCCGCCTTCCTCGTGCCCGCGCTCGCGTGGCAGTACCGGCGGTACGGCCGCCTGAGCGGCCGACGTCTGCTCGGGGCGGCCGCCGTCGCGGTCTACGGGGTCGCGCTCGTCGCCTACACGCTCCTGCCGCTCCCGAGCGGCGACCTCGCGCGGTGGTGCGCGCAGCACGGCGTCGCGGGCGCCGAGCTCGTGCCGTTCCACTCGCTCGCGGACGTCCGACGGGACACCGCCGGGCTCGGGCTCGGCGCGACCCTGCGCAGCACCGCCGTGCTCCAGGTGGTCTTCAACGTCGTCCTGTTCGTCCCCTGGGGCGTGCTCGTGCGGCGCTACCTCGGCCGCGGGGTGCTCGTCACGACACTGTCCGGCCTGCTCGTGTCGCTCCTCGTCGAGACCACGCAGTACACCGGGATCTTCGGGATCATCCCGTGCTCGTACCGGGTCGCCGACGTCGACGACGTGCTGACCAACACGCTCGGCGCGCTCCTCGGGGCGCTCGCGGCGCCCCTCCTGCTGCGCTGGATGCCGCGCGCGGGAGAGCTCGAGGCGCGCCGGGAGGAGGCCCGGCCGGTGACCGTCTGGCGGCGGTGGCTGGGGATGCTGCTCGACGCGCTGCTCGTCACGGCGCTGGGCGTCGTGCTGCAGGTCGCCTACCGCACGGTGCTCTACGCGCTCGGGCGCCCGCTGCCCGACGGCGCGGACTGGGCCCAGTGGCTGCTCGGCACGCTCGTGCCGTTCGTGGTCGTGTTCGTGGCGCCGACGTTCCTCGGCAGCGGTGCCTCGTGGGGCCAGCGGACGGTGTGGCTCGCCCCGCGCTGGGGCGGGCGGCGCGGCACGACGGCGCAGCGCGTCGCCCGCGCGGCGGCGGGCGGAGCCCTGTGGGGAGCGCTCGGCCTGCTGAGCGACCTGCCGGCGGGGCTGCCTGCGGCGGTGGGGGTGGCCGCCTCGGTCGCGGCGCCGCTCGCGGCCCTGTTCGCGGTGGTGTCGGTGGTCGCGGTCCCGTTCACCCGCGGGCGCCGCGGGCTCTCGGGTGCGGTGAGCGGGGCGGAGCTCGTGGACGCGCGGAAGGTGTCGGTCAGCCCTCGGTGAGCAGGCCGACGAGCAGGGCCACGGCGCCCCACACGAGGAGGCCGCCGCCGACCGCGATCGCGATGCCGCTCGCACCGGTCGACCCGGCGCGGCGCGCGCCGCGGGCGGCCGTCGCGGCGATCGCGAGGCCGGACACGACGAGCACAGCCCCTGCCACGATCCAGAACATCGCCCATACCGTCGCATACGGCGCGCCCCGCTGCATCGTGGACGGCCGTCCAGTCCGGGCGTGTCGCGCGGCGCGGACGCGTGCCCGGACCCGCGCAACCGCACCGTTCCGCGCCTCGTGAGCGTCCGTGCCCCGGACGCGGGCCCTGCGGGTGCTGCGTCCGGCCGCCCGAGACGTGAGACGGGTGGCGCCCAGGGCTGCGGCTGTCGGCCCGAGAGGTGAGACGGGTTGCGCCCGGGTGCCGGCTGGCCGCACCGTGTGCGGGTGCCCCTCCCCACCGACGGCCCGCCCGTGCGCCGCATCCTCTTCCCCGGCCGCCACCACGTCGTCACGCGCTACCAGGTTGACTACCTCCGGGCGCTGCGCGCCGGTCTCGTGCACGACCTCGACGGTCGGCGGGTGCGCTGCGCCCCCGACGTGGAGGTCGTCTGGGTCGTGACGTCCGCCAACCACGCCGGAACCCGCCGCAACCCGCTGCCCGGGCACCGGCGCGAGGCGCTCGTCGAGAACGTCACGACCCGGGAGGGCCTCGCGTCCGTCGTCGTGCCCGTGCCCGACGTCGCGCCGGACGACCGCTTCGCCCACCTCGTCGTGACGAGCGTCGCGACCGCGACCGGCGTCGCGCCCGACCCCGCGGACACCGTCGTCGCGTGCTCGACGCCCGCGCTCGTCGACGCCTACCGCGCCCTCGGCTACCGGGTCGCGGGGGTCGAGCTCGACGTCGCCGAGCCGGGCGGCGACCTCCCCGCGCGGCCGTGGGACGTCGTCGAGCAGATCGCCGCGGGGGACGAGCGCTGGCGCGACGTCGCGCACCCCGCCGTGCCGGAGTTCTTCGCGCGCTACCGGTTCGTCGAGGACGTCCGGCGCATCTTCGCCGACCCGGTCGTGTCCGGCGACGGCGACCTCACCTCGACGCGCGACTACCGCACGTACGCCGCCGCGTTCGAGGACGCGTCGGCGCGCAAGTGGGCCCAGGTCGCCCCGCACGTGCGGCCCGGGCGGATCGTCGACATCGGGTGCGCGACGGGCGGCCTCCTGGAGCACGTGGCGCGCGAGCCGCGCCTGCACGAGTCGGACCTGTTCGGCGTCGACGTCGCGCGGCACCTCGTCGCGGAGGCCGAGCACAAGAAGGCGCAGGGCGTGTTCGCGAACCCGCACGTGTGGTTCGTGCAGGCCAACATCCTCGACCGGTCCGTGATGCCCGACGCCTCCGTCGACACGACCCTCACCGTCGCGCTCACGCACGAGGTGTCGTCGTACGGGGACGGCGTGCGCGACGTCGAGACGTTCGCGCGCCGCGTCCACGCGCACACGCGGCCCGGCGGCGTGTGGATCAACTCGGACGTGTGCGGCCCCGCGGAGCCGGACCGGGTCGTCGTGCTCACGCTGCGGACCGACGACGGCGCCCCCGCGACCGGCGACGGGCCCGGCGGCGCCCGCACCGACCTCGACGACCTCGCGCGCGAGGACGTCGCGGCGTGGGTCGGGGCGCTCTCGACCGACGCCCGGCTCGTCCAGTTCGCGTACGACTTCCCCCGCCTCTCCGGGGCCGACTTCCGGCCCGAGCGCGTGCGCCCCGGGTCGTGGCGGCTCACGCTGCGCGAGGCGATGGAGTTCCTCACGCGCAAGGACTACGTCGACAACTGGCTGTCCGAGAGCCACGAGCGCTTCTGCGACCTCACCGGCCCCCGGTGGGCCGAGCTCCTCACCGCCGCCGGGTTCGAGCTCGAGCCGGCCAGCGGGGCGTGGCGCAACGAGTGGGTCGTGGAGCACGCGTTCACGCCCGTCGCCGCCCTGCACGACGCCACGACCGGCGAGCCCGTCGACTGGCCCGACACCCACGTCCTCACCGTCGCCCGCCGCCCCGAGCTCGCCTGACCTGCCCGCCCTGCCGAGGTCGAGCCGCAGTCGCGCGGGCTCGCGCGAGGTAGAGCCTCGGTGGGCCGAGGTAGAGCCCTGGTCGCGCGAGGTAGAGCCCAGGTGGGCCGAGGTAGAGCCCTGGTCGCGCGAGGTAGAGCCCAGGTGGGCCGAGGTAGAGCCCAGGTCGTGACCTCGGCTCTACCTCACCGGACGGGCTCTCCCTCGGGAGGGCGTGGCGGCGTGGTCGTAGGCTCGGAGCGTGCTCCTCGACGCCCGCACGCTGCGCGGCCTCCAGGACGGGACGGTGACGCTGGCGTTCCGCCGCTGGACGACGCCGCGCGTGCGCGTCGGGACGCTCCAGCGCACCCGGGTGGGCGTCGTCGAGGTGACGTCGGTCGAGCGCGTGCCCGCCGGTCCGGACGGCGCGCCCGTCGTGTCCGACGACGAGGCCCGCCTCGCGGGGATGACCTCGCCCGAGCGTGTGCTCGCTCGGGGCGCCGGGCGCGAGGGGGACCTCTACCGCGTGGGCCTGCGGCTCGCCGGCCCGGACCCGCGCGTCGCGCTGCGCGAGGACGCGGACCTCGACGAGGACGCCGTCGAGCAGCTCCGCACCGCGCTCGCGCGGAAGGACCGGGCCGCCGCGGAGCCGTGGACGCGCCGGTACCTCGAGCTGATCGGCACGCACGAGGGCGTCGTCGCGCGCGAGCTCGCGGCCGGGCTCGGGATGGCCCGCGACGACTTCAAGGTGCGCGTGCGTCGGCTCAAGGAGCTCGGCCTCACCGAGAGCCTCGACGTCGGGTACCGCCTCTCGCCGCGCGGGAGGGCCTACCTCGCCGCGACGGCGGACGAGCGGCCCGCCTCGTGAGGTCGAGCTCCCTCGCGGGGCCAGGCCTCTACTCCGCGCGACCAGGCCTCTACCTCGCGGACCTGGGCTCTACCTCGCGAGACCCCGCCTCGACCTCGCAGAACCGGGCCTCTACCTCGGCGAGGTAGAGGCCTGGTAGTGCCTGTCGGCGAGACGTGCGCGCGGACGTGCGCGCGGGCGTGCGTCGCGGGTTCTCGGGTGCGCACGCACCCAGGAGCCCGGTGTCGCGAGACGTCAGCGCCCGAGGGCTTCACGTGGCGTCGTGGCCTCCACGGTGTGGGAGCCGTCGCCGATCGCCGGGAGGCCGTCGATGCTCGTGGTGTTCTTCGTGACGCGGTAGGCCTCGAGCTGCTCCGGAGTCTTGCGATCGGCCCAGCGGTCGAGCAGGTCCCGGTCCTCGACGAGGGCCATGCGCGGCACGGAGAACCCGCACGAGTCGGAGACCCGCGTCACGTCGACGACCACGACGCCGCGCTGACCCGCTGTCTCGCGCTTGGGGAAGCGGGCGCGCAGCGCGTCGAACTCCGGGCTGCCGGCCTCGACGTACCGGCCGGTCCCGTGGAAGCGGACGATGTTGGGCGGACCCTCGAACGCGCAGAACATCACGACGATCCGGCCGTTCTCGCGCAGGTGCGCGGGCGTCTCCGCGCCCGAGCCGGTGTAGTCCAGGTAGGCGACGCGGTGCGGCCCGAGCACCGCGAACGTCCCGGCCATGCCCTTGGGCGCGACGTTCACATGACCGTCCGCGGCGAGCGGCGCGGTGCCGACGAAGAACACCGGCTGCGCGAGGACGAACGCCGCCAGCCGGTCGGTGATCTCTGCGTGCACGGTGGCCATGAGGGGAGTCTGGCACCGGTGTGGGCGGTCGTCGGTAGCGTCCGGTGGATGAGCACGAGGACGGCACCGGACCACGACCCCAAGGCGACGCTGCTGCGGTACCTGAGCCGGGAGCGCGACGCGCTGCTCGCCAAGGCGGAGGGGCTGAGCGAGTACGACGTCCGCCGTCCGCTCACGCGCACCGGCACGAACGTCCTGGGGCTGGTGAAGCACGTGGGCAGCGTGCAGCTCGGCTACCTGCACGAGGCGTTCGGCGGCACGCACGACCTCGACCTGCCCTGGTTCGCCGACGGCGCGGAGGTGAACGCCGACATGTGGGCCACGGCGGACGAGAGCCGGGAGGAGATCCTGGAGCTGTTCCGGCGGTCGACGGAGCTGTGCGACGCGACCGTGGCGTCGCTCGACCTCGACGCACCCGGGCACGTGCCGTGGTGGCGCCCGGAGAACCGGGACGTCACGCTCCACCAGGTGCTCGTGCACGTGCTCGCGGAGGTGGCGCACCACGCCGGGCACGCCGACATCGTGCGCGAGCTCGTCGACGGCGCGGCGGGCGACGGGCGGGGCAACCTGCCCGCGCTGGACGACGACGAGTGGGTCGCCTACCGGGCGCGCGTCGAGTCTGCGGCCGTCGAGGCGTCCCGACGCGCGGGGGAGCGCCCCTGAGCCGCGCGGCGCTCGCGGACGCCGGGCGAGGTCAGGCGCGCTCGAGCAGGACCGCGACCTCGTAGTGCGACGTCTGCGGGAACATGTCGAGCACGCGCGCCTCGCGCGGTCGGAGGGATGGCATGAGGGCCAGGTCGCGCGCGAGCGTCGTCGCGTTGCAGCTCGAGTAGACGACGTGCCCGACGCCGGACCGCTCCAGCCAGGTGCTGAGCGACTCCCCGATGCCGCGCCGCGGCGGGTTCACGACGACGAGGTCCGGCACGTCCTGCCGTGAGAGGGCGAACGCGGTCGCGTCCTCGGCGAGGAAGGTCGTGCGGTCGAGCCCGGCGTCACGCGCGGTGAGCCGTGCGCTCGCGACGGCCTCGGCGCTCGTCTCGACACCGACGACGTCGCGCGCGGGCCCCGCGACGTGCAGCGCGAACCCGCCCACGCCGCAGTAGAGGTCCCAGACCGTGGCGGGTGCGGCGTCGTCCACCCAGGCCCGGCCCTGGCGGTAGAGGGCCGCGGCGACGTCGGTGTTGGTCTGGAAGAAGCTCTGGGGGCGCAGGTGGAGGTCGATCCCGTTGACGTGCATGCGCAGCGTCTCGGTCTCGGTGAGCACGATCTCGGTCTCGCCCTCGACGACGGCCTTGTGCTCGGGGTGCAGGTTCACGGACACGACGCGCAGCGACGGGAGAGCGTCGAGCAGGACAGGCAGGTGCTTGCGGACCCGCGGCACGGACTCGGTGGACCGCAGGACGAACCGCGCCATGAGGTCGCCGTCGGGGGAGAGGGTGACGAGGACGTACTTGAGCTCGCCGCGCCGCGTGCGGACGTCGTAGGGGACGAGCCGCGCGCGCGTGACGAACGCCGCGAGCGCGGGGAACGACGCCTGGAGCGCGGGCGGGTAGAGCGGGCAGTCGGTGAGGTCGACGCCGCCGCCCTCCGCGAGGATCCCGAGCACCGGGGCGTCGGTGGTGCCGGTGACGACCATCTTCGCCTTGTTGCGGAAGCCTGACTCGGCGGACTCGACCGTCGGCAGCCAGGCGAGGTCCGGGCCGAGCGGGGCGAGGAGCTCGGCGCAGTGCTCCTGCTTGCCGGTGACCTGCGCGGGGTAGGCGAGGTCGAGGAGGGTGCACGACCGGCACCGGCCGGCGTCGTAGTGGTGGCACTGCACTCGTTCGAGTCTACGGGCGACCGGCTCCCTCCCGGGGCCGCGCACGGAGAGAGCGCCGCGGCGTCGATCCATGGCCTCCAGCACGCCGCACCGGACGCCGGGGAGCGCTCCCTGGCGTCGCGGGCCGTCGTCCGTTACGGTCGTGGCAGCGCTTCCACACCTCCTGTGGCAACGCTGTCGCCGGAACGGTCCGGCGACCGGTTTCGACGGAGCAACCGAACAGGAGCAGATCCCGTATGCCTCACGACAGGAAGAACAGCAGCAGACGAGCGTGGGCCGCGCTGTGCGCCGCGGTCCTCGCGGTGAGCGGGGCGCTGGTCGGCGTGGCGGCGCCCGCGAGCGCGGTCCCCGCGACCATCCCGCTGACGATCACCAACGACTCGGGCAGGGGGCCGATCTACCTGTACGTCCTCGGCGAGCGCGACGGCGTCGCCGGCTGGGCGGACGCGGGCGGCACGTTCCACCCGTGGCCCGGCGGGGTCGGGCCCGTGCCCGTCCCGGCGCCCGACGCGTCGATCGCCGGCCCCGGCCCCGGTCAGTCCGTGACGATCCGGCTCCCGAAGCTGTCCGGGCGCGTCTACTACTCGTACGGCCAGAAGATGACGTTCCAGATCGTGCTCGACGGGCGGCTCGTCCAGCCCGCCGTCCAGAACGACTCCGACCCCAACCGGAACATCCTCTTCAACTGGACCGAGTACACGCTCAACGACGGCGGCCTGTGGATCAACAGCACGCAGGTGGACCACTGGTCCGCGCCGTACCAGGTGGGCGTCCAGCGCGCCGACGGGCAGGTTCTCAGCACGGGCATGCTCAAGCCGAACGGCTACGAGGCGTTCTACACGGCCCTCGAGAGCGCGGGGTGGGGCGGGCTCGTGCAGCGCGCGCCCGACGGGAGCCGCCTGCGCGCGCTCAACCCGTCGCACGGGATCGACGTCGGCAAGATCTCGTCGGCCTCGATCGACTCCTACGTCACCGAGGTGTGGAACTCGTACCGCACGCGCGACATGGTCGTCACGCCGTTCTCCCACGAGCCCGGCACGCAGTTCCGCGGCCGGGTCGACGGCGACTGGTTCCGCTTCAGGAACGGGTCCGGGCAGGAGGTCGCCGCGTTCAAGAATCCCGACGCGTCGAGCGTGTACGGGTGCCACAAGGACCTCCAGGCGCCCAACGACCACGTCGTCGGGCCGATCGCCCGCACCCTGTGCGCCGCGCTCGTCCGCACCACGGCGCTGACGAACCCGAACCAGCCGGACGCGAGCAGCGCGGGCTTTTACCAGGACGCCCGCACGAACGTGTACGCGAAGCTCGCGCACCAGCAGATGGCGAACGGCAAGGCGTACGCGTTCGCGTTCGACGACGTCGGCGCGCACGAGTCGCTCGTCCACGACGGCAACCCCCAGGCGGCGTACATCAAGCTCGACCCGTTCACCGGCACGGCGACACCCATCGGGAACGGCAGCAGCACCGAGCAGCCGGGCACCCCCGGCGGTCTGCCCACCGGGACGGGCGCGCTCCGCATCGGGAGCACACTGTGCCTCGACGTCCCGTGGGCCGACCCGACCGACACCAACCAGGTCCAGCTCGCCACCTGCAGCGGCAACGCGGCGCAGCAGTGGACGCGCGGCACCGACGGGACGGTGCGCGCCCTCGGCAAGTGCCTCGACGTCGCGCGCAGCGGGACGGCCGACGGCACCGCCGTGTGGATCTACACGTGCAACGGCACGGGCGCGCAGAAGTGGACGTACGACTCCGCGACCAAGGCGCTGCGCAACCCGCAGTCCGGCAAGTGCCTCGACGCCCAGGGCGGCGCACCCCTGCGCGACGGCCAGAAGGTCCAGCTCTGGACCTGCAACCAGACCGACGCCCAGCGCTGGACGCTCTGACCGCGCCCGTCGCCTGAGCCGCCCCGCGCCCCGGTGCCCGACGACGCCCGCTCCCGGGACGTCGTCGGGCACCGGCGTGCGGGCCGAGGGAGGGCCGCGCCGGGCCCGCCGGGTGTCAGGCCGGCCGGGTCGCCTTGCCGTCGAGCCACAGCGTGTCGGAGTCGTCGCGGTGCGAGCCGTCGGACCCCACGTGCTTCGACGAGATCTGCGGGCCCTTCGTGATGACGTGGACCATCGCCATGCCGTGCCCGCGGCCCAGGCCGTAGTCGTCCCGGAGCCACTCGAGGATCGGGGTCGCCTTCGTCGTCTCGTCGAACCCGCGCTCGTGCGCGAGGTCGACCAGCTGGCGCGGGGTCAGACCGGTCTTGTCCTCGACCGCGTCGAGATAGGCCTGGAAGGACATGCGAGCTCCTCGTCGTCGGGGCAGGTCGATCGACCCGCCGCGAACGTACCGACGGCCGCCCACACCCGGACTCATCGGTCGCGGTGCACGCTTCCGCGGGGCGGCCGGTGCGCCCGCTCGCCCGAGCGCAGCACGTCCATCACCGCGTTCTCCACCAGCACCGGCACGAAGTCGCGCACGTGCGCGGCCTGGTACCGGCCCAGCTCCGCGAGCACCTGCTCACGGACGTCCTCCACCGGCACGTCTGGGAAGCGCGTGCTGACCCGCTCCACCACGACGTCGATCTCGCGGTCCTCGTCCTCGATCGCCATGGTCCGACGGTCCGGCCGCACCCGTCCCGCGCGCAACCAACGGGGGATGAACGCGCGGCGTCGGGCCGCAGTCGGGCCGCTGACCGGCCCGCCCCGGTGGCCGGGCCGGCGGGCTCCCGGTGAGCCGGGCGGGACGGGGTGCGGGCCGGGGGTTCGCGTGTCAGGGTGGCCGCTCCGCTCCTTCAAGCCGCTGGAGGTACCCCCGCGTGGACGACCAGACCCTGATCGACGTCCCCCTCGACGACGCCGACCTCATCACGTCGATGCCGCCCGAGGAGTACCAGCTCGTGGAGGAGTGGGTGCTCTCCACGACGGAGGAGCTCTCCGCGCTGCGCGCCGGCCTCGTGGCGACGCTCGAGAGCCAGGGCGTCGCGTCGACCGGTCGGCTCTCGTCCACGCCGGACAAGCTCGTCCTCATCGCCTCGGAGCTCGCGACCAACGCGCTGCGCCACGGCCTGCCCCCGACCATCGTGCGCCTCGCCCGCAGCGGCGACCGGTTCCTCCTCGAGGTCGCCGACCACGACGTGTCCACCGAGCCCGTCTACGCCGGTCGCCGCATCCCCGGCGCGGGCGGCGTCGGCCTGCACATGGCCCGCCAGCTCTCGCTCGACGTCGGCTGGTACCGGACCGACGACGTCAAGACCGTCTGGGCGACGTTCACGGCCTGAGCGTCTGCTGACCAGGGCACGCGGCGCCGGCTGGCGGTCCACCAGGGCGTGGCCGTCCGCCGGGTGGCGCCGTGAGAGAGCTGGGGCGTCCGCGGGCCAGGAGGTGGGCCCCGTGGGGTTCGAACCCACAACCTACGGATTAAAAGTGCGATCCGGCCAGTGGTGCCACGCGCGACGAGGGATGCGCCGACGTCATGTCCATCCAGGTCAGGCGGCATTTCTGAGGCTCCCTGGCTCGTAGCGGTGATGCCGAGCATAGCCCTACAGGGTCAAGAGTTGCCACGCATCTGCAACGCACGCGCCGACAGCGCCCGGGTGAAAGTGGCTCAGGTGGCGGACAGCCCCTCGCGGCGCGCCAACGTAGCCCTTACGCTGCGGCTCATGTCGCTCGCAGTCGAACCGTCTGACCGCCCTGCGGTCCTGCGCGGCTCGCCTGAGCGGCTGACGAACCACATGGAACAGCTGCAGAACGGCTACGTGCAAGCCATCGCCGCTGCCGCTGGATGCGGTCTCTTGACCCATAGCTTCGACTCGGGCGTGGACTTCACGGTTACGCACCGGGCCGACACCCACCACGGGCACGTAGCGTCGCTCGAACTGCAACTGAAGGCGACCAGTCAGTTCGCCGGTGTTAACAGTGAGCATGTAGAGGTACGGCTAAGTCGGGCTCGGTATGACTACTACCGCAGCACTGACGTGACGATCCCTCGGATTGTCGTCGCCATGAGCCAGCCACGGGAGCAAGATGACTGGGTGGACGTTTCGCACGATGCGCTAACTGTCCGCCACGCCGCATACTGGGTCTCGCTCCGAGGTGCCGAGGCGCGTGAGACTGAGTACGTGAATGTTCGGGTCCCCCGGTCTCAGATCTTCGACGACAAATCTCTGTGCGACATGATGTGCAGGATTGGTCAAGGGGGCCACCCGTGAGCCTCGAGCCGAAGACGATCGAGCCACTAACGCGGACGTTACAAGCTTTCTCATGGAGATCGGTTGGTGGCGTTCCAGGGTTGTTTGAGGTGTGGGAGGACGACCACGGGCGCTCAGAGATCCTCGTACCGACGAACCCGAACAAGGCCGATTTCACCGTCCTGCTCGGTCGCGCATACGAGCAACTCCAGTCGCTGCTCGGCGAGAAGGGTGCGCGCTACCTGGCTGCCGAGGAGCTCAGCCTTACTTCGTCTTTGGACCTTTCTAGATGGCACAAGGAGTCAGACCTTCCCAACGGTGTGATTCGCTGGCCCGTCGGGGAGCGACACTTCCTTGCTGTCCGTGCGGCTCTCAGTGCGTCCGCAAAGTCCACCCGTTCGCCGCGCAAGTATCACGGTAATGGGGGAGCGTTCATCGCAAGCGCGTTCCTCGAGGAAACCCTGATGGGCCAAACGCAGATCGGGAGCTTCGTTGTCACGGCGCACGTCCCTTCCAACGCCGTGATTCCGACGACGAGGTCCAGCGCAGAAAAGCTGGATCGGCGCGAGCGCGGTGCGGAGACGATCTCTACTGCCGCGATCCTTGACAAACTTGAGACGGCGCTCGCGACAGCGCAGGAAGGGCTGAGCGAGTACAAGCGCCGGCCAAACCTTGATGCGTTCGATGGTGCGGAGGAGGAGGGGCTGTCACACGAGCTCGCGAAGGCGCTCGCCGACCTAGCGCGTGATGGCGAGTGTGCGGTGCAGGTCGAGCGGGAAGGCGACCTCGTCCTACCGAACCGCAAGTCGGAATTTACTTTCTCCGCTCCGGATGCCGCCGTCTTCGACAGTCTTGCGACCCGGCTTGTGCAGGACATGGAGCCGCGCGAGGTCGTGCTCAGGGGCGACGTAACACTCCTAAGCAAAGAGCAAGAACTCGGCGACCAAGTCCGGACTATCAGGCTCAATGTGGAAGGCGAGCCCGGAGTACGGAAGGCTCGCGTCCGTCTCAGCCCAGAGCAGTACCGCCATGCACTCGCCGCACACGGTGATGATCTCCAGTTGCAGGTACGCGGCAGGCTGGAGCGTGAAGGCAACCTGTACTGGCTCTACGACCCACGTGACGTTGCAGTGATCGAGTTGCCCAATCCGTTCGCATCCCTTGAGGCGGAGCGGCACGACCAACAGCGGCTGTTCGACGAGTAAATCGAGCCCAGACCCTCAGCGCACGACTCGCAGGTGCGCGCGGCGCGAGTCAGCCAGGGGTGCGGCACGTCGCGATGTGGCGCGCGGCGCGCTGTCTCCCAGTGCGGCGAGGACGGTCGCGGAGGGCTCGTCGGCGAGGTGCGCATACCTCTGCGTCGTGAGCGGGGAGACGTGCCCGAGGAGCTTGCCGACCTCCGCAAGCGAGACGCCGCCCTGGATGAGCCACGACGCGTAGGTGTGCCGGAGGTCGTGCACGCGGGCGTGCTCCACGCCGGCGGCGCCAAGGGCGGCGACCCACACCTTGCGGAAGTTCGACTGCTCGAACCGGTAGCCGTCCTCTGTCGTCACGACGAGCTTGCCCGAGCACGTGCCCTTGGCGTGGTCGTACCCGCACGTGCCGGCACCGGGCTCGTCGATCTCGACCCACGACGGGAGCGGGACGTCGCGCGTGCGCTTGCCCTTCGGGTACGGCTTCATCACGCCGCCTCGGTTGTCCCACACGTCGACGACCTGAACAACACGACGCTCGAGGTCGACGCGGGGCCTGTGCAGCGCGATCGCCTCGCCCCAGCGCATGCCGGTGCCGACGAGCAGGTCGACCATGGCGCGCTCGGCGTCGGGCAGCTCGGCGCGGATCGCGTCGACCTCGTCGTGCGTCAGGTATCGCTCCGCGCTGGCCTTGCCGGCGTTGAGGCGCAGGCGCGCGGCCGGGTTCGCGGTGAGGATCTCGGCGTCGACGGCGGCGTGCAGCGACGCAGAGAGGAGGTGGACGATCCGCTGGACGGTCGTCGGCGCAAGACCAGCCTCGCGCAGCTCGACTGCCCATGCCTTGACGTCGTGGCGCGTGATGTCGACGAGCGGCGTCGCGCCCCACCGCGGCATCAGGTGCCGGTCCCGGCGGCCGTGGTCGGTCGCAAGGGTTGACGGCTCGACGTCGCGCGATCGCCACCACTCCTCAGACCAGTCACCCCACGTGCGCGCCGCGGCATCGGGGGAGCGCCACCCGAGCGACCTTGACGTCGCCTCGGCGGCCTCGCCTGCACGCTCAGCGGCCTTCTTGTGGGTGAAGGGCCCCCGGGGGCCGTGCGGACCTTGCCATCACCGTCGCGGTACTTCGCGATGTAGCGGCCGCTCGACGACCGCTGTACCCATGCCATCAGGCGATCCGGTCGGTGCGGCGCAGCGGTGTCGCGTACCTGACGCAGGGGACCTTGCGCAGAAGGCGCTGCCAGACCGTGATGACCTCGGCGACGGTGCCGAGCTCGAGCGCGATCGCGCCGGCGTGCGGGCCAACGAGTTGCTCGGCGCGCACGAACTCGGCCGGGTCGATCAGGAGGCGCGCGGCGTACTCATCGGCGAGTCGCTCTGCGGTCTCGTCCTCGTGTGGCCGACCCGTCCATGTGTGGTTGTGCCACGCGTGACCGAGCTCGTGCGCGAGCGCGTACTTCTGGCGCGTGACCGCCATGCGCGAGTTCAGGACGACAGTGCGCGCGGGCACGTCCGTGTACCCCCACAAGTTCTCACCGAGGCGCGGGTCCCACTCGACCCACAGCCCTCGTTCCTCGGCCACCCCCAGCAGGTGCTTCATGGTCTACGGCAGTTCCTCTCGTTCGACGTCGGCGTCGTGGTGCGACACATCGGAATACAGGGCCGCGACGTGCGCGGGAACGTGGGGCGGCAGTTCGGGTCGGCGCTCGCGGAAGTCGACGACCTCGGCGTGATCCAGGTCTTGCTGCGGTCCCGGGATCGGCTCGGTCAACGTGGCGCTCGCGGACCCAGCCTGTAGTCGACGGAGGATCTCGCCGACGAGTTGCTCGTCCGTCGCGGCTTCGAGCGAGCCGCCGGAGGACATGCGCTCGGCCTCGGCTTCGGAGACATAGCCGGCCGCGAGAAAGCCCTCGACGAGGTCGGCGTCGTAGGCACGGCAGACCGCGACGACGGTCTGAACTGGCACGCGCCCACGCGAGAGCTGCCGCGTGAGCGTGCTCGGGTCGAGGCCCGCAGCGTCAGCGATCGCACGGCGGGAGGAGTCCCGCGAGATGCGGTCGAAGAACTGCTCAAGGCGTTCGGTGGCTGCGCTCATGGGCCAACAGTGATGCACTTTTGCATCACTCGTCAAGAGGAACGCGCGGGTTCGCGCCCGAAACTACGGGCGATCGTGCCCATGTGTTGCATTCTGTCCCCATGATGATGCATGGTTGCAGCACCAACCGGACAGACTGCAACGGAGGTAGTCATGAACGAAGTTCGACTCCGGCTCCGCCCCGGGCTCGCGAAGAGGCTCCGGGAGGTGCGGAGTCTCCCGTCTGAGGAGGCGCAGGCCCGACTCGTCGGGGTTGACCGCACGACTCTCCGTCGCGTCGACGACGGCGCGCAGCCGTCCGCGACGTTCATCGCCCTCTTCTGCCGTGCGTTCGGTCTCGGACTCGGCGAGGCCTTCGAAATCGTCTCCGATGACCAGCGCGCGCCTGACCTGGCGGTGTCGGCGTGATCGCCGCTCGGGCGCTGACGCCGGCAGCGGACCTGCCCAAGCGTCCGGTCCGGCTGACCGTCGCCGAGGCCGCGGAGGAGGGGCGCAAGCACCCGATCACGGTCCGCCGCGCTCTCGAGTCCGGTGAGTTGCACGGCTCGCAGCGCGTCAAGGGCGGCCGCTGGACGATCGAGGAGTCGTGCCTGTCGGCGTGGCTAGCCGGTGAGACGTGCGAGCACCAGCGCGCCACCGCGACGTCGACGGTCGTTCCGTTCCGGCGCCGTCGGGCATGACTCGCCGACGAGCGGCTGACGAGCACGCCGCCAACATGCGGGCGCTTGCGTCATCGGGTGCCCTCCTCAACGTTCCGCGCGGGGCGCGATGCCCAGACCACGACATGCGCCTCTCGTCGGCGGGCGCTTGCGGTTCGTGCGCAGCCGACCACCACGTCGGTGAGCACTCGGGCGCACCGCGCCCCACGTGCGCGCGCTGCTACCCGACGCCTGTGCCACCGATCACTCACACGACCTATTCAGACAGGAGCGCGCGCTGATGTTGACGACGTGGCATCCCGGGATGTGCGCCGCGGCGTCGTGGTGCAGCATCGGCGGACAGCAGGCGGCTGGACTAGACGACGCCTGCGAAGTGCTCGCGGTGGTACAGCGCGTTGGCGAGGTCGATGTCGTGACCATCGTTGACGGCGAGGATGCCGATCGGCTGCCCGGTCAGGGTGTCGATGACCTTGCCGTCGTGGATGTGGATCGCGCCGGTGTCGAACCGCACGTGGTCGTTGGGGCACAGGCACAGGATGTTCGAGGGCGTGTCGGCGCCCGCGTGACCGCCGCCGAGCGCGCGGATGTGCGCGGCTTCGGAGTAGGTGCCCGTGCGGGTAGCGAGAGTCGTGCCGCAAAACTGGCACGTGTCTGCGTAGTGGCGCTTGACCCAGCGAGCCACTGCGCCATCACGCACGATCCGCTGCCCGACCACGGTCACCTTGCCCGGGGCGGTCGCACCGGTGGGGACCACGCCGCCGCCAGCGACGGGCGCTTCGAGCTCAAGACCCTGCCCGAAGGCTGCCGTGCCGGCGGCGACCGCGTCGCCGAACTCCTGGGCTTCGGGCTCCGTCGCGAGTGCGAGCTGTCGGAACGGGTAGTCCGGGCCCTTCCCGAGCAGGGTTCGGACCTCGGGGTAGGGGATGGCTGTCTCCTCGAACTCGAGCACGCTGTACACGAGCGCGTACGAGCCCTTGTCGGCGTCCGGAGCCCAGAGTGTGTCGGCGAACGCAGCATTCTTGAAGACCGCGCCGATGACGCCGATTCCACGGGCGTGGCTGCTGGCGGTGAAGACCACAGCAGCGCCGGGACCAGTCTCGCGGAGGTATCGCTCACGGTTCGGCTCGTCGAACGTGCCCCAGAACCTGGCCGTCCCCTCGGGGTGGAGCTTCAGGAGCGCGTCACGCTGCTCGGGCGTGAGGAACGGGGCGTGCTCCTCGGCGGTGAAGTCCACCGGGTTGCCGAGGGTCTTGCTCCAGTTGATCTTCCCTCGACCGGCGCCGCCGGAGGGGTGGATGAGGACGGCGGTCACGGGTCACTCCTGTGTGTCGCGAAGTCGGTCGTACTTCTCGTTCGATCCCCGGGCGAGGTGCTCGGGGTAGCGCTGCTCGTTGTGGTCGATCTTCGCGTTCGCTGCCTCGATGAGATCCACGTCGAGTACGTCGGCGAGGCGGACGAGGTAGATCAGCACGTCGGCCATCTCGTCGCGGACCCTCGCGATCTCTGGGGTTCCCACGGTCGCCGCCTCGCTGATCTGCGCGTCGGTACGCCACTGCAGTTCCGCGGCCAGCTCGCCAACCTCACCGGCGAGCGCCAGTACGAGGTTCTTCGGGGTGTGGAACTGCTCCCAGTCTCGTGCCGTGGCGAAGGCGCGGATCCGCTCGCTGAGGGCCTCGATGTCGCGCATGGGCAGGACAGTAGCGCGCATCAGCGACAGGCACGGGCGGCGGCCGCATGAGCCTCAGGAACGACGTCGTCGTTCTCGAGATCCCGGCCTCTCGCTTCCCGGGCAAGCCACTCAACGTCAACGACTTCCGCGGCCAGACGAAGCACCTCGCTCGGTCCGTGAAGCCGTGGCGGCAGCTCGGGTGCGTCCTCGGCCGGGACCACCGCTTCCCGCATCCGTTCGTGCACCCCGTGCGCGTGTGGGCCGAGTTCCGGTTCCCCGACAACCGACGCCGCGACACCCCGAACCTCTACCCGACCATCAAGCCCTTGATCGACGGCCTCGTCGACGCCGGCGTGCTCCTCGGCGACCACGACGGCCGCGTCGAGGGGCCCTGGCTCAAGCGCACCTACCCGAACGGACCGCTTCGCCTGCGCCTCGTCCTCGTCCCGCTGCCCGGCGGCGACGGGCTCGGCACGCCCTACCCCGAGGAGAACCCAGCATGACGACCACCACCCTGCCCGCACCCGCCGACGAGTGCGCCCAGCTCCACGTCCGCGCCCTCTACGGCGCGGCGATCCCGGACCGCCCCGCGCACCGGTGCGCCACCCTGCCCGACCCCGCCCGCAAGCTGCCCCGCGACACCGACACCACCGTCATCAAGCGCGTCCGCGCGATCGCCACCCTCTTCGGCGCCGTCGAGCACGCCCGCGAGACCCTCACCCTCGACCTCTTCCGCGCCCACCTCGCCTTCGACGACATCGCCGAGGAGACGCAGGTCTACCTCGAGGCCGCACTCGCGCCCGACGTCACCTGGACGGACATCAATACCTACGCGACGTGGATCTTCGACGCCGTCGCCGGCGACCCCGACCAGTACGGCCACGCTGCGGCGCTCGCGGCTGCCGCGCTCCGCGGCTGGACCCACCGCCAGGCGCATGCGGCCGGGGGTGCGCGGTGAACGCCCGCACGCTCACGTCCGCGGAGCTCGACGCACTCCCGGTCGGCGCTGCGGTGCGCTGCACTACGGACTACGGGCGCGTCGTGCTCGCGCTCAAGGTCGGCGTCCCGCAGGGCTCGGGCGGGCACATCTGGCGCACGACGGAGTACTCGACGCACCCGGGCTCGTTCGCGATCGCGCAGGCGAATGCCGTGCGCCTCGAGCCCGGCGAACCTGGACCTACCGCGCCAGAGGTCCAGGTTGCGTCTGCAACCTTGACCACCCCGGCCGAGGTTGACGCGCTCCCGGCGCGCGCCGTCATCCGCGACGCCGCCGGCACGGTCGCCGAGAACGCCGGCGGGCCGTACCCCTGGCTCACGACCGGCTTCTCCGAGTCCTGGCCGTCCGAGGCATTCGTCTACCCGGTCACCGTGCTCTGGCCCCTCGGCGCTCGCGGCGAGGGGGGTGTGTGATGGCGACTGGGTGGCGGACCGCGGGCGGCGAGGTGCACGCCAGTGCGGAGACCCTCGGGCTCGAGCTCGGCGACCTCCGCGAGCTCGTGCAGCGCGCCGACGAGCTCGGGCTCACGGACAAGGCAGACGTGTATGCGGGCGGGGTCAGCAAGAGCACGGTGTTCGTCGACCTCGCGATCGTGAAGGAGATCCGCGTCCGCGAGGTGGCCTACACGAAGCACGAGCCCGAGTCGGGCGCGTGAGCACGACGGCGGCTCCTCCGGCCCGGCGGCCGCGGCGCGGGCAGAAGCTCACGATCCCGGCCCGGGCGATGACCTACGTCGTCGTGTGGGACGAGATCGGCGTCGTCAAGGTGGGTCGGGCGTGGAAGCGGCACCGGCTCGCGGGCCTGACGGGCACGGGCGGGCGCGTGGCGATCCTCGAGTGGGACACGGAGGACGCCGTCGAGTGGGCGGTGCTGACGATGCTGCGCGCGCATCCCGAGCTCGTGCAGCCGGCGTTCGCGTCGGCTGAGGAGTCGCTCGAGCTCCTGCCGCACGGTCGTGGGTGGACCGAGTGCTTCCGCTTCGACCCGGGTGCGTGGCTGACCGTGCGGGCCCTGATCTTCCGAGGACTGGTGAATGGTGACCGAATCCAGGCGCGGCGCGCCGCCCACGCACGGCCTGTCGCGGCTGCTGACGGACCCGGAGATGCTGGCGCTCCCGGAGCGGACGAGGCTGACGGCGCTCGGTCTGTGGCAGCAGCACGTCGACCGGCAGGGGACGGGGCCGGCGGACCCGACTTTGGTGCGCGAGTCGGTGTGGCCGACGAGCGCAAGCGTGACCGACGACGACGTCCTGGACGACCTCGTCACGCTCGGGGACGCGGGCTGGCTGGCGCTCGTCGACGGCCCGCGCGGCGCCCTCCTGCTGCGCCTCGAGGGCTGGCCCTTTGCCAGCCCCGAATCAGCCGCAACCGCGCAACTAAGACATTCGGCCCAGGGAGTAGTAGGAGAGAAGGAAGGAAGGGGAGAGAGGGGGAGCGAAGCGGAGGCGGCGCCCGCCCAGCCTGCCCCGATCGTCCCCGTCCCGCTCTCGTCGACCCTGTCCGCCCTCGCCGACCTGCCCGAACCTGCGCCGTGGTGCTCCCGTCACCAACCGTGGGGAACCGACGACCCATGCGGACCGTGTGGCAGTGCCCGCAAGCGACACGAGCTCTGGAAGCGCGCGATCAAGGAGAACACCCCATGAGCAAGCACCGCACCGAGACGATCTGCACGACCGAGCAGCTCATCGCCGACCGGATCCGTGACCGCGTCCACGAGCTGACCGCGCCGCATACGACCGAGGTCTCGCAGTGGGTGGTGTCCGAAGACGCGACGCGCATGGTCCCCAAGGTCACGCGGATCGAGCACCCGTCGCTGCTGCACCAGCTCCGCGCGGACGTGTCCCGCTCGACGGCGGGCGCGGCGTCCCGCGGCCCGTCGTCGCGACCGCCGACGAACCTCGAGACGATTGCGGTCATCGAGCTCGTGCAGCGCGAGTCGCGGCACTGGCTTTGGTCCATCGATCGTGCCCGGGTCGAGCGTCCCGACATGGTCGTCGTCGTGGGTCGGCTATGGCGCCTGGCCGACCTCGCCTCGACCCTCGAGTGGGCGGACCTCGTCGAGCTCGACCGCTCGGTCCGGGCGTGGTGGGTCCGGGCGCGGGTCGCGACGACGTGGGGTGACCCGCCGCTGCGCCCGCACGTGCCGTGCTCGGAGTGCAGCGCCGTCGGGGGCATCCGGGTGACGCTCGTTCCGACGACGGCGGCTTGCATCGAGTGTGGCGCGACGTGGGACCGCTCGACAATCGGTGCACTCGGCGACCACGTGCGCATGCTCCTCGAGACGCCCGTCGACGCTGTTGCCCAGGTGCTCCGTCACGGCCAGTCCTCGGGAGAAGGGCTGCCCGTGGATCGCGACACGCTCCCCGCTTCGTTGCGAGGGGTGGTCCCGGTCGTCTAGTGTCGTCCTCGGTGGCACAGTCGTGCCCAGAAACCGAGCCCCGGCCCGCATCATCTGCGGCCGGGGTTTCGTGTTGCGCTCCTGTCGACTACTTCTGTGGTGCTTTGCCCTCGGGCCAACCGAGTTCTCGAACGAGCGCGACGATCTCGTTCGGATTCACGGGCCGCCCGTCGGGGAACTTGGGCTGGCCGTCGCCAGGGACCCAGGCGGGCGATTCTCCGCGCTTCTCGGTGCCCCGCCGCTCCAGCTCGGGAAAGTTCGCCCAAACGTGAGTCGGTTCGGGTCCCGGTGGCAGCTTTGAGATCGCACGGGCTCGTGCCTCCTCGCTCTCGCTGAGCTCCCCGTCCTTCTCGAGTAGCGCGCGCAGGAGCATGTATGTGTCGTAGGAGGCCTTGTTCTCGCGGTGCCATCTTGCCCGGACGTTCGCGTACTCGAGCGTGTGGATGAGGAAGATGATCGCCCACGAGAACCGCCGTGCTTGGCGGTCGAGTGGGTGTTGCTCGTCCAGTTCATACCATGCGGAAACGAATAGGTGACGAGCGAAACCCTGGATGCCGTCCTCTACCGCCTTGTACTCGGACACCGTCAACTCAGCATGGAGATCGTGTGCGGCACGGTTCCGCACCCGGTTGATCGCACGCAGCGCAGCAAGCTCCGCCTCGCCGAACGCATCGAGCGCGCTGCATAACGAGACCTTGGTGCTGAACTTCATCTGCGCGATGTTGATCTTGTCGGGCTTCTTGAGGTGGATGCTCAGGGCCCGGTCGACGCATGTCTCGAGCCAGAGATGAGCCTTAAGCAGGCGCGTCAAGCCCGACGGGTCGTTCATGTGCCGATGTAGAAGGCTGAAATCCAGGCGCTCCATGAGCCGGAGTCTATGGGCCGGTCGGATTGAGGGCCCTCGCGTGCGGGCACCGGAGACGGGTGGGGGTCTGCATGCGTGGGCGTACTGGCCACGTGTGGCGCGAGCTCGTGCGGGTGCTGTGCCCGCCGGGCTCGTACTGCGAGGTCGAGGACTGCTACGGCCCGAGCCGCGTCATCCTGTTCGGCCTGCGGCGCGGGCACCCCCTCGGCCCGAGCCTCGACCACAAGGTCGAGTTGTGGGAGGGCGGCGACCCGGAGGACCCGTCGAACCTGCGACCCGCGCACCTGACGTGCAACGTGCGCAAGTCCAACGCGCGCCGCGCCGAGTGGAAGGCACAGCAGGCCAGAGCTCGGCACTCCCGTGCCCGCCTCGCCGCGGCGGACGAGCAACCGCGTCGACGTCGGTCCGCGAGCGTGTTCGACGACGAGTGAACGAAGCGACAAAGAGACGCGAGAGCGCGAGAGCGTGACCGTCGCCGCAGGTCAGCGCCACGATTTTTGGCCGAGGGCTGCCGCGGAGACCCGCGCCTGTCCATATTTTTCTGTGCACCCGAGGGCCCAAGTAACCGGGCACGGTGGTGCCCGCTATCGGGGGGTGATCGTGGGCCGACCGCGCAAGCCGATCGAGGAGCTCGAGCACGGGACCGTCGCCCGCTACCGGCGCGGCTGCAAGTGCGAGCCCTGCCGCGCGGCGAACCGCGACCGCGTCCGTGACCACCGGTGGAGCGCGTCCGCGCGCACGAAGGAGCAGGCGAACGTCGAGCAGCTCGCGGTCCGGATCGACCCCGAGGCGCCCGTCCCGACGATCGACATGCACGCCGCGCCCGGCCCGATCGAGCAGGCGATCGTCGAGGACCTCGGCGACCTCGTCGGGTCGCCGCCATGGAAGCGCACCGCGTCGGCGATCCTGCGCCTCGACGCGCGGGTCCTGGACCAGGCCGCCGGCGTCGACCGGCTCGACCTGCTCTCGCCGATGCAGATCCGCGCCCAGGAGTGGATGAAGCTCCTGCGCTCGGTCAGCGGCGGCCCGGACCTGTCCGTCGCGGACCAGGCCGCGCAGCTCCTCAAGGACCTCGCCGGCGGCGACGGTGGGAGCGAGTAAGCCCGACCTCGTCCCGTTCCGCTGGACCCCACGCAACCCGAACCGTGAGACGACGGCGCGCCGCAAGGCCGGCGTCGCGAAGGCGCTCGGCACGCCGTACATCCCGTGGCAGCGTGACCTGTCCGCGGTGTGGGGCGAGATCGACCCCGCGACGGGGCTCCCGTGGTACCGGACGATGGTCCTGATCGGCCTGCGCCAGATCGGCAAGACGACGTTCGTCCGCGCCGACCAGGCCGAGACGTGCATCTTCCGCCCGAACGCCCTCGTGCGGTACACCGCGCAGAACCGGCTCATGGGCGTCAACCGCCTCGAGCGCGACTTCTACCGGCCGATCCGCGACAGCGCGCTCGCGATCTTCCTCGACACCAGGGTCGGCAACGCGAAGCGAGGCACGCCCGGTTGGTCGGCGAAGACCGGCGACGAGCACATCGAGTTCATGACCGGCTCGCGGTGGGAGACCGACGCCGTCAAGGAGGACTCCGGGCACGGGCCGCCGCTGACGAAGGGCGTGATCGACGAGGCGTTCTCGCACATCGACGCGCGCGTGGAGCAGGCCATGCGCCCGGCCCTGCAGACGATCCCGGGCTCGCAGCTCATGGTCGCGTCCGCCGTCGGCAATGCCAAGTCGCTGTACCTCGCCGGCAAGCGCGCCGCCGAGCTCGCGCGGTTCGACAGCCTCGTCGAGCAGTACGGCCCGATGGGGCCGACCCGCTCGCGCACGTTGTTCGTCGAGTTCGCCGCGCCGGCCGACGCGGACCGCGCGGACCCGCTGACCTGGTGGACCTACCACCCGGGCCTGAACGGCGGCCTGGTCACCGAGGACACGATCCAAGCGGACTTCGAGGCGTTCGCCGACAAGCCCGAGGAGTTCGATCGCGCGTACCTCGGATGGTGGCCGAGCGCGAAGAACGACGAGTGGGTCATCCCCGAGGCGTCGCTGCGAGCGTGCTTCGAGCCCGACGAGGACCTCAACTGGTCGGGCTCGCCGGTCTACGGCATCGACGTCGCCCCGGACCGCTCGGTCGCGACTATCGCGATCGCGGCCGACGCGCCGAACACGCGCGCGTGGGTCGAGGTCCCGCGGCAGGACGTCGGGACCGCGTGGGTCGTCGACGCGGCGTGCCGGATGCGCGACGGCTCGAGCAAGGTCGAGGGCCTCGGGGGTCGGCTCGTCGTGCTCGACGGCGCCGGTCCGGCCGCGTCGCTCGCCCCCGACCTGCGCAAGGCCGGCTTCGAGGTCGTCGAGCTCGGGGCCCGCGAGCTCAACGCCGCGTGCGGCGCCCTGTACGACGACGTCGTGCAGACGAACCTCACGCACTCCGGCGACCCCGAGCTCTACGCCGCGGTCAAGGCCGCGGCCAAGGCGCCGTCCGGGGACTCCTGGCGGTGGGGCCGCAAGCGCTCGCTCGAGGACATCACCGCCCTCTACGCCGTCACGCTCGCCCGGCACGGGTACGTCACCCGCGCACCGGCCGACTACGACCCGCTCGCGTCCGTGATCGGACCGACCGAGATGGAGGACGCGTGAACCTGACGACCCTGCTCGACCTGGTCGGGTCACTGCTCGTGATCGCGGCGCTCGCGGTCCTCGTGGGCACCTACAGCCTCGCCGCGGGGCTCGCCGTCGCGGGGCTGCTCCTGCTGGCCCTGTCCTACACGATCGACCGGCAGGCTGCGGCCCGCCGTCGTCGCGAGACGGCCGAGCGGAAGGAGTCGACGACGTGAGCCTGTTCCGCACCGCACGGGCCAGCTCGACGCAGATCGTGCTCCCCGCGCGCCGCGCTCGCGCACGCGGCCGCGAGATCCGGTCTACCGAGGCGCGACAGCAGTCGGTGGTCTGGGCTGCGCAGCGGCTACGCGCAGACCTGATCTCGCTCATGCCCGTCGACGACTACCGCAAGGTCGGCAGGATCAACGTCGCCGTCCCTACCCCGCCCGTCCTGCAGGTCCCCTCGGTCTGGGCCGACGGCCAGCCGATGACGATCGGGGAGTGGCTGGGCACGGGGCAGATGGACCTCGACGGGCACGGCAACGCGTTCGGTGTGATCCGCGCGTTCGACGGCCTCGGCCGGCCCGCGCAGATCGACCTCGTCAAGATCGACGACGTCTCGTGCACGATCCGCGACGGGCGCATCCTGCAGTACCGGATCGCGGGCGAGAAGACGGACCCGCGGTTCGTGTGGCACGAGCGCCAGTTCACGATCCCCGGCTTCCCGCTCGGGCTGTCCCCGATCGCGCACGCCGCGCTCACGATCGCCGGCAGCTCCGGTGCTCAGCAGTTCGCGACGGACTGGTTCGCCAACGGCGCGATCCCCTCCGCGCACCTGCGCAACGTCTCGATGGAGATCCCCGACCCGGCCCGGGCGCAACAGGTCAAGGACCGGTTCCTCGCGTCGACGTCGGCCGGTGAGCCGTTCGTCTCCGGCAAGGACTGGGAGTACAAGCCGCTCGCGGCGAAGGCCGCCGAGTCCGGGTTCCTGCAGCAGATGCAGTACACCGACGTCGCGCTCACGCGGTTCTTCGGCGTGCCCGGCGACATGGTCGACGTCCAGACGTCGACCGGGTCGGTCACCTACGCGAACATCACGCAGCGCAACCTGCAGCTCCTCGTGATGAACCTCGGCGGCGCGGTGAAGCGGCGCGACGACACGATCTCGCACCGCGTCCTGCCCGCCGCGCGCTTCGCGAAGCTCAACCGCAACGCCGTGCTCGCGATGGACGCCCAGACCCGGGCCGACGTCTTCAAGACCCAGATCGACTCGCGCCAGCTCTCGCCGTCCGAGGCCCGCGCGCTCGAGGACCGCGAGCCCTTCACCGAGGAGCAGTACGCCGAGTTTGACCGGCTGTTCGGCGCTCGCAGCCAGGGCCAGCCGCAGACCACCCCGACGGGAGGGAACAACTGATGGATCCGGAGCTGCTCTCGCGCGCCGCGCACGCGCGCGCCCAGGGCGTCGCCCAGCGCGCCGACCGGCCACGACAGCGCCGCTGCGCCGAGCCCCAGGGCTCGCGCTCCTCGGTCCTCGTGGCCGGCGCCCAGATGTCGCTGCGCGCCGCCGACGACACCGACTTCACCGGCTACGCCTCGGTGTACGAGCGCGGGTACGAGATGTGGGACTGGTACGGCCCGTACACCGAGATCGTCGAGGCGGGCGCCGGCGCGGTGTCCATCGCCCGGTCCGACCTCGACGTGCCGCTCGTGCTGCAGCACCAGACGCTGCGCCGTATCGCGCGCACGACGAACGGCACCCTCACCCTCAGCGAGGACGAGACCGGTCTGCACGTCGACGCGCCCGAGCTCGACCCGCGCGACCAGGACGTCGCGTACATCGCGCCCAAGCTGCGCTCGGGGCTCGTCGATGAGATGTCGTTCATGTTCCGCATCGAGCTCGGCCAGTGGTCCCCGGACTACTCCGAGTACCGGATTCAGCGGTACGACATCCACCGCGGCGACGTCGCGATCGTCGGCTACGGCGCCAACCCCCACACCTCGGGGTCTCCCGACCTGCGCGAGCAGGCCGGCCCCGACCTCGCTCGGCTCGGCCTCGGCATCCGCGCCGAGGAGACCCGGCTGCTCACGTTCCGCTGAGGCGGAACACCCCTGCTGCTCGCACGCGCTGCTCGAGCGCGCCCCGCGCCACGGCCTGGGGCGACCGACTGGCTCCGTCGACTGGCGTCCCCGCACACCGCCCCGCGTGGGCACCACACGAAGGAGAGTCCTCGTGGACTTCGACAAGCTCATCAGCCAGGCACGCGAGAAGATCAACGCCCGCATCTCGCTGCGCAACGACTACTCCACCGAGCTCGAGCAGCTCCGCGGCAAGGAGAACCCGACCGAGGCCGACACGGCCCGCGTCGCCGAGCTGCGCGAGAACAAGGCGAAGATCGACGCCGAGCTCAAGACGCTCGACGGCGAGCTGCGCGCGCTCGAGGAGGAGAAGGCGGCCGACGACGTCATCGCCCGCATGGCGCAGCGCGCCACGCCGACGGGTGCAGGCGGCGGCGACGCCGGCGCCGAGACCCG
Source organism: Cellulosimicrobium sp. JZ28 (assembly GCF_015327065.1). Taxonomy (NCBI): domain Bacteria; kingdom Bacillati; phylum Actinomycetota; class Actinomycetes; order Micrococcales; family Promicromonosporaceae; genus Cellulosimicrobium; species Cellulosimicrobium sp. JZ28. Next base: position 249,976 of record NZ_CP017660.1, read on the forward strand.
GGGCGGATCGGGCACGAAGGTGACCGAGGCCCGCACCTACGCCAAGGAGTCCGACCCCAAGGGTCTGCGCTTCCTGTCCGACGTCGTCGCGGACTTCCGCGGCGACCGGGCCGCCGGGGACCGCCTCGCGCGCCACCTCGAGGAGGAGCGCGCCGAGCGCGGCGACGTCGTCGAGCGCGCGGTCACGACCGGCGTCGCGCCGGGCACGATCGTGCCGCAGTACCTCATCGATCTCTACGCGCCGAAGGGTCGCCCGGGTCGCAAGTTCGCGGACATGTGCCGTCACCACGACCTGCCCGACACCGGGATGACGGTCTACATCCCGCGGCAGACCGAGACCACCGACGCGGGCGAGCAGGCCGCCGAGCTGGACCTGGTGACCGAGCAGGACTACGAGGACGAGCTGATCTCCGTCCCGGTCCGCACGATCGGCGCCTCGCAGACGATCTCGCTGCAGGCGTCCCAGCGCGGCCTGGGCACCGAGGACATCGTGTTCGAGGACCTGCTCAAGTCGTACAACGTGCGGCTCAACGACCGGCTCATCAACGCCCCGACGTGGGGCCTGCTCGCCGTGGCGAACCCGCTCACGTACACCTCGGCCAGCCCGACGGCGGCCGAGCTGTACCGCAAGATCCTCGGCGCGGCCGCGAACGTCGAGGACGTGCTCCTCGACCTCGACGAGGACGACCTGTTCACGCTCATGCGTGGGCGCCGGTGGGCGTGGTTCAACGGCGAGACGACGGACCAGAAGCCGTTCGTCCAGCAGGTCGGCGTCCCGACGAACACGTTCGCCGTGGACGAGGGCGGCCCGTACAGCGCCCCCGTCGCCGGGCTCCTGCCCAACGGCGGGCGCGTCGTGAAGGACAACTCGCTGCCGGCCAACCTCGGCACGGGCACCGACGAGGACGCCGTCGTCGTGGTCGCCCAGCACGAGGCGCACCTGTGGGAGGACCCCTCCGCGCCGTTCTTCATCCGCGCCGAGCAGACGCAGGCGAAGCGGCTCGGCATCGACCTCGTGCTCTACGGGTTCTACGCCGCGTGCTTCAACCGCGTCGTCGACGCGCAGGGCACGCCCAAGGCCGTGCACCAGAAGATCACCGGCACCGGCCTGGTCGCCCCGGTCTTCTGACCGATCCCGTCGAGGGCCGCCCACGCACGCCGCGGGCGGCCCTCGACGCATCCGCAGCACACCCCGCACACCAGGAGGAGCCATGCCCCCCACCCGACAGGAAGCCGCCGCCGCCCGCGCCGCGGCCGCGAAGAACGCCGAGGCGCGCGACCGCCTGTCCGCCCTCGAGGTCGAGCGCCAGGGCTACGTCCAGCGCGACGACAAGAAGGGCGTCGCCGCCGTCGACGAGGAGATCGCGCACTGGTCCAGCCAGGCCGGCGTCCCGCTCGACTCCGACCCCGACGGCGACGACGAGGACGCCAACACGGCAGAGGCCGCCGAGCTCCGCGCGTCGGTCGACGAGCTGACCGCGACGGTCGACGAGCTGACCGCGACGGTCGACGAGCTCATCGACCGGAACGCTCAGCTCGTCGCCCAGAACTCCGAGCTGACGGTCGAGAACGAGCGCCTGCGCGGCCTCGTGCCCGACGCCCCGCCGGCGGACTCGACCGCCCCCGCGCCGGCCACGCCCGACCCGTCGCCGGCCGACCCGGAGCCCGCGAAGGCCGAGGCGCCGAAGGGCCGTCAGCGCCGCTCCGCGGCCGCGGCAGCCGAGCCCAAGGCGGACTGACCCGTGGCCACGGAACCGACCTGGCCGATCACGGGCGCCATGGTCGCGGCTGACATGTCGTGGCCGGCGGAACGCGCCGACGAGCTCGACCAGTACGCCGACACGGCGGTGTCCAAGATCGAGGACAAGGTCGGCCCGTGGCACGGGCAGCAGCTCACGCACGCGGTCACGGCGGTGACGACCCGCACCGCGGTCGTCCTGCCGTGGCCGTGCGCGACCGTCGACACCATCACCGTCGACGGCGCCGACGTCGGCCCGCTCGTCGCCGACCCTGACGCCGGCATCGTGTACGGCCCGCTCGGGCCCGGGCGCATCGTCGTCACCGCGACCGCGCGCCCGTCGAGCACGGTCCCGCCCGACGTGATCCTCGCCGGACAGCGCCTCGCGGCGTTCCTCGCCGGGCCGACGAAGCTCGGGCCGAAGCGACTCGGCGCCGCCGGCACGAACGAGCGCGACGTCGACGTGCTGCAGGGCTTCGCCCTCCCGCGCCAGGTGTCCGAGCTCATCGCCGACCACGCTCTGCCGGGAGGCTTCTCGTGACGACCGGCGTCGGCATGTACCCCTCGCTCGGCGCCGCGACGTCGAGCGTCAAGCACGCCCTGCACGACCAGATCGCCGCGGCGCTCGCGACCGCCGCCGAGGACGAAGTCGACGTCGCGTTCGGGTTCGTGTGGCCCGCACGGTGGCCCGACGCGGTCTCGGTCAACGCCGTGCGCGCCGCGCCCGGCGAGGGCACCACGAGCCCGCAGCGGCGCCGCGAGATCACGGTCTACGTCGACGTGAGCATCGTCAGCTTCCGCGTCACCGCCGACGACGCGGTGCCGCACGACCGCGCCTATGGGCTGCTCGGCCTGATCGACGCCCACCTGCGCGAGGACCCGACCATGGCCGGCGCCGCCCTGTGGTGCTTCTCGGACGAGCTCACGTCCGACGGGGCGACCGACGAGACCGATGCCGGCGAAGGCCGGCTGTGCGAGATCGCGGTGACCTACGCGGCTCGCGTGATCGTGACCAGGTGAGGAGACCCGGTGCGCAAGTTCAAGAACGTCAGCCCGCTCGGCGCGCTCGAGCTGCCGCTCGTCGGCCGCGTCGTCGCGCACGGCGAGGTGATCGAGGTGACTCCCGCCCAGGCGGTGCACCTCGCGGGCCAGGCCGACTGGGAGCCGGCCGACCCGAAGCCGAAGCGTCGCCGGCAGGACGCGGCGCCCGACCAGGACGACGCCGCCGACGGCGTCGTCGACGACGAGCGAGAGGAGTAGCCCACCATGGGCCTTCAGAGCGACTACACGGTCGGGCTCGCCAGCGAGACGACCTACGGCACCTACGCGGCGCCGTCGCGGTTCCTCGAGGCGGACGCGACCCTCAAGGAGTCCGTCGAGACCGCGCAGGGCACGGGCATGCGCCCGGGCCTGCGCGTCGCACGAGCGAACCGGCGCGCGACCGTGAAGCGGTCGTCCGAGGGGGAGATCTCCCTCGACGCGCCGACCCGCGGCCTGGGCTACCTGCTCGCCGCATTCTTCGGCGTCTCGACGAGCACCGAGACCGCGGCCGACTCCGGCGTGTTCCAGCAGGTGCACACCCTCAAGCGCGAGGACTGGGGCCCCTCGTACACGATCCAGCAGGGCATCCCGCGCCTGGGGTCCTCCACAACGGACGCCTACACCTACCTCGGCGCGCAGTGCTCGACGCTCTCGCTCGAGGCGGCCGCCGACTCGATCGTCGCCGTCACGACCGGGTGGGTCGCGCGCGAGCTCACCATGGACGAGCCCTACGCCGCCCCGTCCTACGCCGCCGAGTTCGACCTCTTCACGTTCGTGCACGGCGGCCTCTACGTCGGCGGGGACGTCTTCACCGCCCCGACCGCCACCGCGCCCGCGTCTGCAGGCACCCCCCTCGCCTCGGTCCGCTCCGCTTCCGTCGCGCTCGACAACGGGCTCGACGAGAACGGGTGGAACCTCGGCAACGGCGGCCGGCGCTCGCGGCCCGCGGCGTTCACGGGCGGCAAGGACGACGGCGTGTCCGGGTCGTTCGAGATCGAGTACACGGGCCGCGACCTCACCGACGCCTACCGCGACCAGGAGCAGCTCACGATGCTGCTCCAGTTCGAGGGCCCCGCGGAGATCGCGCCCGGGGTGAAGCCGCTCCTGCAGATCGCGGTGCCCGCGATCTACCTCGACGGCGACCTGCCGACCGGCAACGGCGGCGACGTCATCACCGTCTCGCACGACTGGACCGGCCTGCAGGGCACCGACCCCGAGCCGGTCTACGCGGTGTACCGCTCGCTCGACACGGCGTTCTGACGTGGCACCGGCGTCGTCGGGCTCGGCCGCCGCGCAGGTAGCGGCCGGGCTCGACTTCGAGCTCGACACGACGAACCTGCGCGAGGTTCTCGCCGCGGTCAAGGACTTCTCGCCGGCGCTGGCCCGGCAGCTGCGGCGTGAGCTGCGCACCGTCGGTGACGACATCATCGCCGACCAGCGCCAGCTCCTCGCCGGCGCACTGCCCGGCTCGATCGCGGTCACCGGGAGCAAGACACGGCTCGTCGTCCCCAAGGACGGGCGCAAGCCGTACCTGCGCAAGGTCAACGTGTACGAGGAGCGCGAGCGGGTCGCGCGCGACCGCAACCGAGGGATGCGCAAGGCGGTCGGCGCCGGGCTCAAGACCCGGGTCGTGACGGGCAAGACCCGGCAGGGCGTCTCGGTGCGCACCGACCGGCGGATCTCGGGGCCGATGGCGCAGGCGTGGCAGGCGAAGCGGTTCCGCCACCCCGTGTTCGGCGGGGAGCAGTACGTCCACCAGGCCGGGCAGCCCTACTTCTGGGGCCCGGCCGTCGCCGGCCGCGACGCGGCCGCGAAGAAGATCGACGAGGCGATCGCCGCGGCGATCACCGAGATGACCAAGGGAGGCGCGTAGTGCGCATTCTGATCCACGGCGAGACCAAGCCGATCCGCGCCGTCGCGCTCAACGACGCCCGCGGCCGCGACGTCGCCGCGCTGCAGCACCAGACCGGCTGGACCCTGGACGAGATCCACGCCAAGACGTCCGACCCGACCGCGCAGGTCGAGTTCCTCAAGATGGTCGAGTTCCTGTCCGAGCACAACCGCGGCCGGTTCCTGTCCTGGGACGAGGTCCTCGACCGGCCCCTGGCAGCGATGCTCGTCGACCCCGGCGACGCGCGCGACGCCCCTGCCCAGGGCGAGGCCGAGGACCCTACGTCAGCGACGACGGTTTCCCAGTCGGGCGCCGCCGTCGCCGCGCGCAAGCGCAAGGGCAAGGGCGGAAAGAAGAACCACGGGTCGCGGCCCTCCGGCGCGAAGAGCCCTGGCTCGACGACCAGATCGACGCCCGCCTCCTCGACCTCCTGACGATCTTCCCCGGCATGACGCCGCGCGAGGTCCTCGAGCTCCCGTACCGCCAGTGGGTGGCGATGGCCCTGTCCGTCGACGGCGTCCGCAAGGAACGCCGCGAGCAGGCCCGCCGCGACCGCCGCGGCGCCCGCAACGGCATGACCCGCGCACGTCGCAGGTAGCACCCCGGAAGGAGGGCCGCTGTGGGCAACGCGAAGGACTTCGTCGTCAACATCCTCGGCGACGACCGCACCGCCAAGGCGTGGGAGTCGTTCAAGGCCAACGCCGGGAAGGCCGCGGCCGGTGCGGCCGCGGCGTTCGCCGGCAAGGAGATCGGCGAGGCGCTCGCGGCGAACATCGACTCCGCGGCGATCACGGACCGCCTGGACGCCTCGCTCGGCGCGACGGCGTCCCAGTCCCAGGCGTGGGGCGCGGCCGCGTCGGGCGCGTACCGGGCCGCGTGGGGCGAGTCGATGGAGGAGGCGGCCGCCGGCGTCGAGGCGGTCGTGGGGAACATCTCCGGCATGCGCGACGCGGCCGAGGGCGACATCCAGGCCACGACCGAGAAGGCTCTCGCGCTGTCGCAGGCGATGGGTGTCGACGTCGCCGAGTCGACCACGACGGCGGGCATCCTCATCAAGAACGGGCTGGCGAAGGACGCTACGCAGGCGTTCGACCTCATCACCGCGTCGCTGCAGCGGGTGCCGGCGTCGATGCGTGGTGAGGCGCTGGACGCGCTCAACGAGTACAGCGTGAACTTCGCCCAGCTCGGCCTTTCGGGCGACCAGGCGATGGCGATGCTGGTCAACGCCAGCGCGAACGGCGGCATCGCGATCGACAAGACGGGCGATGCCCTCAAGGAGTTCACGATCCGGGCGACCGACATGTCGACGTCGTCGGTGGCTGCCTACGACGCGCTCGGGCTCAACGCCCAGGAGATGTCGAACGAGATCCTCGCCGGCGGCGACCGGTCGGCGGCGGCGTTCTCGACGATCGTGTCGGGGCTGCAGGGGATCTCCGACCCGGCGACGCAGGCGAACACCGCGATCGCGCTGTTCGGCACCCCGCTCGAGGACCTCGGCACGTCGCAGATCCCCGCGTTCCTCGACTCGCTCGGTGGCGCGCAGGCCGGTCTCGGCGAGACCGCGGGCGCGGCGGACAAGATGGCCGCGACCCTGTCGGGCAACCCCAAGGCCCGGGTCGAGGAGCTGCGTCGCAGTTTCGAGGGCTGGAAGCAGGACCTCGTCGGGATGCCCGGCCCGGTCGGCGACATCGCCGTCGGGGTGCAGGCGTTCGGCGGGGACGCCGCGCAGCTCGCGACCACGGTCGGCATGACGGTCGTCGCGCTGAACAACATGAAGCTCGCGACCGTCGCGTCCACGGTCGCGACGAACGCCGGCAAGGTCGCCACCGCCGCGTCCACGGCCGCTCAGTGGCTGTTCAACACGGCCCTGCGGGCTAACCCCCTGGGCATCGTCCTGACCGCCGTGACGGCCCTCGTGGGCGGCCTGGTGTGGTTCTTCACGAAGACCGAGGCCGGGCAGAAGATCGTCCAGGTCGCGTGGGCCGCGATCAAGGTCGCGATCTCCGCGGTGACGGACTGGTGGAACAACACCGCCCTACCGTTCCTGCAGGCCGGGTGGCAGGCGATCGGCGTCATGTTCGAGAAGGGCAAGCAGACCGTCTCGAACGTCATGTCCGCGATCCTCGGCGCGGTGCGCCGGGTGTGGGAGTGGTCCCCGCTCGGGCTCATCGTCACGAACTGGGACAAGATCGTCGGCTTCGTGAAGGGCCTGCCGGGCAAGATCAAGTCGGCCGCGTCGGGCATGTGGGACGGGATCTCTGACGCCTTCCGCGGGGCGCTGAACAAGGTGATCCGCTGGTGGAACGACTTCAAGGTCGAGCTCAAGGTCCCGAAGAACGCGCTCACCGACGCGATCGGTCTCGCCGGTGCCGGGTTCACGATCAACACCCCCAACATCCCGTTCCTGGCCGACGGCGGTATCGCGACCCGAGCGACTCTCGCCGTCATCGGCGAGGGCCGCGGGCCCGAGGCCGTCGTGCCGCTGGATCGGCTCGACGAGTTCGTCTCGAACGTGAACCGCGCGACCGACCGCGACAACGGCGGCCGCGCTCCGCTGCACATCGAGCACTTCCACGCCGACGGCATGTCCCCGGCCGACGTCGGCGACGCGTTCGCCTGGGCATCGAGATAGGGAGGGACCGCGTGACCGAGACGCTCACGACCCTGTCGTCCGCCGGGATGCTCTCGACGGCGCCCGTGCTCGAGCCGTGGCAGGCCAGGCTCGGCCCGCTGCTGCTCGGGCCGGGCACCGCCTACGAATGGGCGTCGCTGTCCGGCCTGGACGAGCTTCCGTCGCTGCGCACCTCCGACGAGGCGCGCCCCTGGTCCCACGGCGACTACGCCGGCGAAGACTGGGCCCAGGGACGTGTGATCGCGTGGGAGCTAGAGGTCGCCGCCGAGCCCGAGCTCGGCGTCACCTACGACCAGGCGCTCGCGGACCTGCGCCGCGCGATGGTCCCTACGGTGGGAGACCTGATCCCGCTGTGGGTCTACCTCCCGCACCGCGGCGCACCGGTCCGCTGGGACGTGAAGGTGCGTAGGCACCGGATCACGACCGACATGCGGTACGAGCTCGGGCTCGCGTCCGCTGAGGCACAGCTCTACGCCCCGGACCCGGTCGGGTACGGCGACGAGCTCGGCACATTCACGGGCTTCCCGCAGATGGTCGGCGGCCTCGAGTTCGACCTTTTCACCGACGGCGCCACGGACACAGGGTTCCTCGAGTTCGGGGAGAGCGGCGGCACGGGACGGGTCGTGCTGTCCAACGACGGCACGGCTGAGTCCTGGCCGCGGTTCCGCACCTCGGGCGCGATCGCGGGCGGGTTCGAGGTCCTCGAGGTCTCGACCGGACGTCGGCTGCGCTTCGAGGGCGATGTCGCCGCCGGCTCGTCGATCACCATCGACTCCGCCACCGGGGCTGTGCTCCTGGACAGCGTCGCCGACCGGTCCGGCTCGCTCACCGTGCGCGAGTGGTTCCCCGTCCCGGCCGACGGCGGGACCGAGGTCATGTTCCTCCCGCTCGGGTCCTACACGTCCGCCACGCTCGGGGTCACCTGGGCGCCGGCCTGGTGGTGAGGAGGCCCCTGTGATCCGCATCGTGTGCGGTGAGCTCGTCACCGGCAAGATCCTCGCGACCGTCCCCACGACCGACAACGGCGGCGCATGGTCGACCGTCCTCAACGACGCCGGCACTATCGACGCGACCGTGCCCCTGCGCACCCGCGACGTCCGCGCCCGCCGCGAGCTGCTCGGCTACCTCGAGCCCACCCGCTGCTACCTCGCCGCGATCACCGACGACGGCGACGTGCTCGAGGCTGGTCCGATCTGGAAGCACGGCTTCAACGACAACACCGGCGAGCTCAAGGTCGGCGCCGCCGGCCTCATGTCCGTGTTCGACCACCGCCTCGTCGTCAAGGTTCTCGCCGCGGGCGAGCGAGCCCAGACCACGACCCTGTCCTGGTCCGGTCTGTCGCTCGCCACCATCGCGAAGCGGCTCATCCAGACGTCGATGAGCCACGCCGGCGGCTCCCTGCCGCTCGTGCTCCCCGACGACGAGCTCGGCAGCGCAGTACGCAACTACCCCGGCTACGAGCTCGGCGTCGTGGGCGAACGCGTGCGGCAGCTCGTCGAGGTGGCCGGCGGCCCGGACATCGCGCTGCAGCCCCGCCTCACCGGCGACGGCCTGCGGATCGAATGGGTCATGCGCGCCGGCACAACCGCCGACCCCCTCCTGCATCAGGCAGGCGATGACTGGGCCTGGGACCGCGGCGCCGCACGCGGGCCCCTCACCAAGCTCTCCGTCGACGTCGACGCGACCGGCGTCGCGCAACGCACCTGGGCCATCGGCTCCGGCATGGAGAGCGCCCTCATGCTCGGCACCGCCTACGACCCGGCCCCCCTCGCCGCCGGGTACCCCCTGCTCGAGGCCACCGGATCGTTCACGTCCGTCCTCGAGCAGTCCACCCTCGACGCCCACGCCGCGGCGCTCGCGGACACCGCACGCCGACCGTGGCAGACATGGGCGCTCACAGTCCGAGCCGACACCGCCCCGCGCCTGGGCACCTACCGGCCGGGGGACTGGGCTCGCGTACACGTCCCCGCCACGCACGAGTATCTGCGCGAGGGGCGCTACCGGTCTCGCGTCCTGTCGGTGTCCGGTGACCTGTCCGCCTCGGTGAGCGTGAAGCTCGCCCCGACGATGGAGAACCGATGAGCGACGACCAGGGGTGGAAGGGCCGCGCCCCGGAGAACCCGTCACCGCTCGGCCCGCTCCTGATCGAGCTGCGAGAGATCAAGCGGCGCCTCGCCGACCGCGAGACTGCCGCCCCGCTGCAGTCCGCGACCATCAGCTCCGGCGGGCTCACCGTCAAGGACGGTGGCGCCATCACCGCGGAGCACACCGACGAATCACCCGCGGCGTACTTCGGGCCGATCACCCTCGCCGACGGCAGCCCCTTCGGCACGGGACTGCTCATCCAGGCGCCCATCGGTCCCGACAACGACGACGCCGCCCAGGGCCCGGACGTGTTCATGGCCAAGGTCGACGCAGACGGCAGCCGCTCCGTCTACATCGGCCAGGTGGAACGCCCCGTCGACAACCTCTGGTCGCTGTCCAAGTACGCGACCTTCCAGGCGACCGACGGCAACGTCTACCTCGAGGCGATGAACGGGTGGGGCACCCTCAAGGGCAAGAGCGCGTGGGTCGAGGCCACCGACGGCACCGCGACCGTGAAGGGGTCGGCCGGGCTCACCCTCGACTCCGGCGGGCAGATCGTCCTGCGCTCCGCTACCGCCCGGGTGTTCATCGACCACGAGACGACGTCGAACGCTGGCAACTGCTACATCGGGACGACCGGGGTCGTCCAGCGCTCGACGTCGTCCCTGCGGTACAAGCAGGACGTCGAGGACCTGGCCGTCGACCTCGACGACGTGCTCAAGCTGCGCCCGCGCACGTGGCGCGACCGACTCGAGGTCGAGGCCGATCCCGACGTCCGGACCCGCTACGTCGGGTTCATCGCCGAGGAGCTCGACGACGCCGGGCTCGCGCAGTGGGTCCTCTACGACGAGCAGGGCCGCCCCGACGCGATCGCCTACGACCGCCTCACCGCCGCACTCGTGCCCGTCGTCCAGCACCAGCAACGCCGCCTCGACGACCAAGCCCGCCAGATCGCCGACCTCACCGCACAGCTCGACGAGCTGCGCGCCCTCGTCACCCCCCAGGAGGCATGACATGGCCCTGTTCCGTGGCCTGTTCGTCCGCAAGGACGCCACCCGCGGCACCACCCCTGTCGAGGCCCGCAAGGCGCTCGCGGGCCTGCTCGCGCCCGCCGGCGCGTTCGGCGCCCGCCCCGGCGTGCTGTCGGGCGGGCGCGTCACCGGCACCGCCGGGTGGGCCTACCAACTCGGGCCGTCGCACGTCGCCGTCGTGCGCGCGACCGCGGACGGCGTCGTGCTCACCGGCAACGACGGCAACCTGTCGGTCAGCACGAACCCCGCACCGGCGTCCGGTTCCCGGATCGACATCGTGTGGATCCGTCACCTCGACATCGACGCCGGCGACGCGACGTCGGACATCGAGGTCGGCGTCGCCAAGGGCGCTGCGTCCGGGTCTCCGAGCGAGCCGTCCATCCCGGCCGGCGCGCTCGAGCTCGCACGCGCAACCGTCGGCGCCGGCGCCACCAACACCAACCACGCGAACGTCACCATCACGCAGAGCGGTGCCCGGACCTCGGGCCGGGGCACGCCCGTGCCCGTGCGCGACAAGGCCGAGCGCAACGCCTACGCCACGGCGTTCACCGGTGCCGGCGGGATCGTCTCCGCGCTGTCGCCCCTGTGGGTGATCCGCGCGGACGCCGGCGAGGGACGTGAGTTCGAGTACACGGTCGACGGGACGAACTGGCGCACGGTGCCGGCCGAGCGCGTGGTCAAGATCGCGCCGTCGGAGATCTCGTCCGGCTGGGCGCCGACCGCGGGCTCGCAGTACACGCCGTTCCTCATGCGGTCGGGCAACTCGATCACCATGCACGGCGCGCTGTCGCGAAGCGGCGGCGCGGCAGGCAGCCTCCTGACGGTGCGCGAGGGCTTCCGCCCGGGGTCGCCGGGGTCCACGTTCGTCGGGACCACGGCCACGAGCTCGGGCTACGTCGGCGCGCTCCTCCTCACCGGCAACTCGGGGAACCTCTCCCTGCCCGGCGCCTACGGGTCCGGCACCCTCGCCAACACGGCGGTCGTCCCGCTCGTCGCGCACTGGACGGCGCTGGACCCGGCCGACGTCGACCAGGTGCCCGCGTCGTGACCCCGCCGCCACCGGGCACCCCGTGGTGGGCATGGCTGATCGCGCTCGTCGCGGTCGCACTTATCACCACCGGCGGCACCGTGCTCGCGAACCGGCCGATGCGCAAGAAGCTCGAGGCCGTCGCTGCCGACGCGCGCGAGGCGCGCGACCAGACCGCGAACACGCACGACACGAACCTGCGCGACGACCTCGACGCCTTCCGCAACGAGGTCCGCCGCGGCTTCGAGGACGTCTCGAGCGAGCAAGGCGAGGTCCGCCGCTCCGTCGGGATCGCACGCCGCGAGATCCGCGGCGTGCGCAAGGACGTGGGCTCCCTGCAGGAGGACGTCGTCGAGGTGCGCGACGAGACCCGCACTGTGCGCGAACGCCTCGACGAGCACCTCAGTTCCGGCACCTGAAACACCACCAACCCGGTCCCGGTCCGCCCCACGGCGCCCGGGGCTCCGTCATGCCAGGAGGCGCCCATGGGCGAGTTCTACGGGCTGGACCACCCGAACCGCCGGTCCCCGCAGATCGGCAACCCGCGCCGCGGCGGCACCTCACCGTCGGGCACGATCGTGATCCACACCGCCGAGTGCGCGGCCGACCTCGTCGGGCCGGACACCTCCGCGGAGGGCGTCGCGAACTACCTGACGAACCGGACGACGCCCGGGTCGTACCACCGCATCGTCGACTCCGACTCGGTCGTGAAGTACGCCCCGCTCGGGTACGAGACGTGGCACTGCCGCTTCACGAACCGGTGGTCGATCGGCATCTCGTTCGCCGTGCAGGCGCACATGTGGGCGCAGTACCCGCCCGCGTTCGTGACCGCGATCCTGCGCCAGGGCGCGCGCACGACGGCCGCCGCGATCCGCGACCTCAAGACGTACTGGGGCATCGACGTCCCGCTCGTGCGGATCACCCGGGAGCAGGCGCTCGCGCGCCGGCCCGGCTTCATCGGCCACGGCGAGACCGACCCGACCCGACGCTCCGACCCCGGACCCGCGTTCCCCTGGGCCCGGTTCCTCGACATGGTCCGCGCCGAGCTCACCGGCACCCCGACCGCGTCGCCCACAGCCCCGGCAGCACCCCCGCTGCCCCCGCCCGACAACATGGAGGAGATCCTCATGGGCTACCCGTTCATCATCCGCGGCACCGACCAGGACGCCTGGACCCTCGTCCTGTCGCCCACCAAGCAGGTCCCCATCTCGTCCACCGACGTCAAGGCGAACCGCGTCGAGATCATCGCCGCGTTCGGCGAGCCGCGCACGGTCGGCAAGGCGCTCGCGGCGAGCATCCGCGCGGAGATCGGCTGATGCGCACCCGGCGCGCCGTGCTCGCCGCGGCGCGCCGGCTCCCCGCCGTCCTCGCCCTCGGCGCCGTCACCCTCGCGCTCGGCGTCCTTGGCCTGCTGGCCGTCCTGCACCTGTTCCTCGTCGAGCCCCTGCGGGTGCTCGCCCACCTGATCGGAGCCACCCCGTGAACACCCTCACCGCCGCCCGCCCGCGCGTCCTGACGGCCGCGTTCTGGCAGGCCGCCGGCGCCCGCGCGCTGCGCACGGTGCTCGTCGCCGCGCTGCCGTTCCTCGCCCCGCTGATCGGCGGGGACTGGACCGCCGTCGGGCAGGCCGGGCTCGCGTTCGCGTTCGCCGCCGTCGCGTCCCTGGCGACGTCGCTCGCGTCCCTGCCCGAGCTCGGCGCCACCCGGTCCCGGTGGGCCGCGCTGCTCGACCGCTCGCTGCGCACCTTCGGCCAGACCCTGGCCGCGTCCATCGGGTCTGCACTCGTGTGGTCCGACGTCGACTGGCGCCTGGCCCTCGTCCAGGCCGCGACCGCCGCGATCACGACCGCGGTCCTCGCGGTCGTCGAGCAGCTCCCCGAGACCGTCCCCGGCATCGAGGCCGAGCCCGACGACGACGGCGTGTACACGATCACCTCGGTCGTCGACACGACCGCCCCCGCCGGGTACGAGGTCCCCGAGGTCAGCGCGGCCAAGGACGAGGTCGCCGAGGCCGTGCGCGACCTGCTCGAGTTCCACGACGTCGACATCGAGGCCGCCTACGGCACGAGCCGGGGCCCGATCAGCGCGGCCGACAAGATCGTCGAGCACCTCCTCGCGCTCGGCTGGCGACCGACCACCTGACCGGTACCGACCGCGACTGCGCCCCGTCCTCCTCCGGGAGGGCGGGGCGCGTCGTCGTCTGTCGGTGGCGGTGCTGGTAGGAGATGGAGGTGCACTGGCCGCGGCTTCATCACGGAACCAGTGCCCCCGCGGCGCCGTTGCCGCGCAACCAATCTACGAAGCGGTTCCGTGCTTGCGCCACCTCTTGCGCTTCGAAGGGGCGACGGTACGGTCGAAGGATCGAGTCTGGACCTGGCTCGCCGCCGCCTCCGAAGAAAACCGGAGCAGGACATGTCTGTGGAAAACACCTCTAGGAGTCATCACCGCACCCGCGACGCTGGGCAGAAGACCGGCCCATTCCGCCTCGACCTGGGTACCGGCACCTGGTGGTGGTCGTCTGAGACGTACCGGGTGCACGGGTTCGAGCCGGGCGAAGTGGTACCGACCACCGAGCTCGTCCTGGCGCACAAGCACCCCGACGACCGCGAGCACGTGCGTGCGGTCCTCGACCACGCCCAGGCCACGGGTGAGCCGTTCTCGAGCGTGCACCGCATCATGGATGCCCACGGCGTCGAGCGGTACGTCGCCCTGGTAGGGCAGGGCCGCCGGGACCGGGAGACGGGTGAGGTCGTGGAGCTGATGGGCTACTTCACCGACATCACCGCGACGATCGCCGCTCGTGCGAGCGAGCGCACACGCCGCGACATCTTGGCGGCGGCGGAGGGCCGTGGCCCGATCGAGCAGGCGAAGGGTGTTCTCATCGCCACGCACGGCGTGAGCGCCGACGAGGCGTTCGCCCGCCTCAAGCAGGCGTCCAACGACAAGAACGTCCGCCTGCGCGATCTCGCGTCCGTCGTCGTCGATGAAGCCATGCGCGCCGGCGGGGACTGTGCCGAGCGCGTCGACGCGATTCTGCGGTAGTCCTCGCGAACCGAGCGCTCCCGCTCCTCCCGCACGGGAGGAGCGGGAGCGCTTCGTCGTCTGTGCGGTGGGGTTGGCTAGACCTCGGTGCATGCCTCCCCGTAGGACGGGTGCCCGGCGACGACAAACGTCGAGCCGTCGGCCTCGAGGATGCTCACGTGCTCGGCGCCGAGCCCTTTGACGGCCTCGCAGACGACGATCGCGCTCTGCGCCTCGGCGCTGCCCGCGTCGCTGCGCGGGTCGGCGATCGTGGTCTCGACCTCGATGCGCCCGGGCTCGGTCTCGGTGGCCTTGGTGACTACGTCGCCGGCGACGGCTTGGACGTCGGCGGTCCGGTCGACGGGGGCGCTCGCCTCGGCCTCGGTCGAGGTCTCGGTCGCGGGAGCCGCGGTGGCTTCGTCGGGCGCGTCGCCCGAGCACGCGGACAGGGTGAGCGAGAGAGCCAGGATCGCGCCGGCGGCGGCGAGGGTTCGTCTCATGCCGGGGAGCCTACGGCGGCACCTGGTGCGCGTGGGCGTCCTGTCCGGAATTCACCCGTCCGTCCGTGCCTGTCCGCGGCGGACGCGAACGCGCCCCCGTCCTCCTCTGGGAGGGCGGGGGCGCTTCGTCCTGCTTAGGGCTTCGTCAGCGTCGGGGATCGCGCTTCTCCGTCTGCTGGGTGCGGCGAGAGCTTACGCTCGCCGTGAGCGGGTTGCTGCGCCGGGCTTCCCGGCGCGCCACCTCGAGATATTGAACGGGGTCGCGGCGCATCTGCTCGATGCGACGGTCCATGTCGCGAGACCAATTGCTCGTTGCCACGGTCACCACCTCCATTGCTAGTGTCCACCATCTTCCGGCCAACGCCCGCCGGAAGTGGCGAGCGCCACACCGGCGAGGACTCCCAAAACTCGCATGACGCCTCGGTCGCTCTCAGAGAACTCACCCGCGCGGGTCGCGTTGATCGTCAGGAGACCTTCGACGCGCCCCGCCACGATGATCGGCGTCGTGATGAAGCAGACGTAGGCGCGCTCACGCTCCGCGTCCATGCCGGGGGGTGGATTGACGCGGATGTCCGGGTAGAAGACGGTCTCGTCGGCTTCAGCTGCGCGCCACACCTCCTTGCCCTCCCCTCGGCGGGGGAAGAACTGCGAGACGGGCTCGTCGCCTCGCCCGTGTGTGAACATCGGGTGCGGCTCGAGGCAGTCCTGACCGTCGATGTTGACGCGGCGGAAGAGCGTCGCTCGCGACCGGCGTGCCTCCGTCAGGCTGAGAGCGGCAGTCAGGATCGCGGTGAGCGCACTGACCAACTCTTCCTTCTTCGCGTCCGCGGTCGTCTTGACGGCGAGGCGAAGCAAGCATCGGGCGAGCGGCTGAAGGCAGTCCTCGAGGAGTACCTTCCACTCGGTCGCGGCGTCGGCTGCCACGAGTGTGACGGTCCGCTTGGACGATGCATCCAGCATGAGAAGTAGCGCACCGGCAGTCCCGAGCACCGCGACGAGTGCCCAGCTCACACCCACGAGCAGGCCGGCCCCGGTGAGTAGCAGCGCAGACACAGCAGACAGCCACCACCACCGTGCGGCGGCCAACTGCAGTGCGAACCACGCTGTCTTCACGTGGGCGGACACTAGCCCAAGCGCTCTCGAGGTGAGTGCGACACTCGGGAAGTGGGACGGCAATCTCACCCGGTCTCGAACGTGCGTTCGAGCGATGCGACACTCAACGGGTGGACGTACAGCGGTGGCCCGGGTGGGTCGAGGTTCGGCGCGGGCGGTGGCTCAAGGTACCGCCGCGCCAGTGTCCGGCGTGCGCGTCCGCGTGGGAGACGGTCCGCGACCGTCCGGGTGAGCGGTTCGTCCGGTGCGGGTGCTCGGAGCCGTGGTGGCACACGCTGTGGACGTGTCCGGTGTGCGGAGCGATCGCCGCGGAGGGGTGCGCCGACGTCGGCCGGTGGCAGAACCACACAACGCCGATCGGCGCGGACCCCTCCCGGCGATGGACGGTCCCCGCGTGGACGGACGCCTAGACGGCGAGCAGGACGGCGTTCGTGTCCGGTGTCCGCGTGTCCGTCCGTCCGGCCCGGACCGCGGACACGCGGGCGCAGACGCTCGTCCGGCCGAGGCCGAGCTCGTCCGCGATCGCGCGCCCGGACATGTCCGTCGTCAGCGCGAGACGGTCGATCTCCTCGAGGCGCTCGGCCACGCGTCCGCGCGCCGCCGTCCGGAACGTGCGGACACCGTCCGGGTGTCCGCTATCCGTCCGGGCGTCCGTCGTCTCGGTGTCCACGGCGTGCAGCTCGGGCGTGCGCTCGACGACGAGCGTGACCGGTGCGACGTCGCCGACGACGGCGGGCGCGTCCGCCTGTCCGGCGCTCGCGGACGCCGCCTTGGTGTCCGCGTCCGTCACGGCCACGGTGTCCGCGTCCGTCACCGGGGCGGTGTCCGTCAGCGGGCCGAGCGCGACGCCGGCGACGACGTGGGCGGCGGCGAGCGTCATGAACGGGAACCCGGCAGCGAGGGTGGCGCCGACGACGCCCTGCCAACCCTTGGGGCCGGCGTCCCAGGCGTGCGCGGCGTTGATCGCGGACGACACGGTGGTCAGGGCCCAGACGAGCGTCCACGGCAGGAGCGCGCTCTGGCCGCGGTGGGTACGGACGAACGCGGCGATGACGTACCCGAGCATGGCGACCTCGAGCGCGACGGGCACGAGCCAGGCGAGGCGGACGGGGATCGCGGCCCACGGCGCGGCCGCGGAGAGGCCGTTGAAGCTCAGGGTGAATGAGGCCGCGGCGACGGCGACGAGCACGACGAGCAGACCGGCGAGCACGAGGCGGTTGTCGGGGTTGATCCGGGCGGACGGTGTCGGGCGAGGCGTGGTGGTCATGGTGGCGGGTCCTCTTGTGCGTGGTGGTCAGCGGGTAGTGCGACCGCGCCAGGCGATCGCCTTGACGGCGGCGACGGTCTCGGGGTCCGGGGGAGCGGCCGCGTGGGCGGCGTCGTCCTCGGCGAAGAGGTCGCGCGTGACGGTCGTCGGGCGGGCGTGGGTGCGAGCTGCGGGCGGGGGCGTCGGGCTGGTCTGCGCTAGCGCGGTGAGGCGGTAGCGGAGCAGGCCCGGACCGCGGGCGCCGGTGAAGTCCTGCGCGGCGAGCTCGCGGGCGACGTCGTCAGGGGCCCACCCGGCGGCGCGCAGTTCGCGAGCGTGCTTGCGTGCCGCCGCGGCCGCCAGGCCGCGGGCGAGGGGGTGTGACCGGATCTCCTCCACCACCCCGTCGAGCAGCGCGTCGCGCTCGCCGGTGACGTCGTCGACGACGGCGAGCGACCTGGTGGGGGGATGGGGCAGGGGATAGGACAGGGGATCCGGCACGCCTCGCGACACGAGTTCGTCGCGAGGCGACACGAGTTCGTCGCGATCCGACACGAGTCGCGGCGCACGCGGCTCGTGCGCCTGGTGCTCGACGACGTCGACGTCGTCGACCTGGTCCTCGTGCTCGACGGCGACGGGTGTGGTGAGCGCGTAGCGGGCCGTGGAGCCGCGCACGCCGGCCGAGGTGAGGGTGAGCCACCCCGCGTCGCGCAGACGCCGCACGGCGGCCGTGGTGGCGGTCCTACCGAGGCTGGTGCGCGCCTGTAGGCGCTCGGACGCGACCCACACCCGGAGCGGGCCGGTCGAGGCGTGGTCGGCGTAGGAGAGGGCGACGAGCTTGTCCGTCGCGGAGAGGGTCGACGTCCACACGGCGTCGCGCCACGCGTTCACGTGGCGGCGCGCGGACGTCGCTGGGTCGGGCGGCGTCGGCGCCGTGGGCAGGGTGCTGCTAGCGTGAGCGAGAGCCATCGCGGAGGGTCCGTTCCTCTAGTGGTGGTCAGGCCCCGCTCGGTGTTCGCGCACCGGCCGGGGCCGTTCTGTTGTGGGTGCTGCTAGTCGGTCACGAACGCGCGGAGCACTAGCTCGGCCGCCCGCACGTTCTCCTCAGGCACGTCCTCGTCGTAGAAGACGGTCCGGTTCTCGTCGGCAGGGGTGAGCGCGAGGGCGATCGCCTCGGCGAACGCCTCGCGCACGGGGGTCGTCTCGGGTCCCTCTTGCTCGAGCTCGACGACGACCAGGTCGGCGAGGTTCTCGTCGTTCAGGTCGAGCAGCGCGCCAAGCGCGTGCCCAAGCTCGTGCCGCACCGTCGTGCGCACGTGCTGCTCGAGCTGGCCACCGTCGACCTCGGCCGCGCCCTCGTCGGCGTAGGCCGCGACGTCCTGGACGATCCACACGTCGGGCACCTCGCCGGGGGCAACGTCCGCGTCGGCGAAGCCCCACCACCACCACTCGTCGCGGTCCGCGACGAACCGCCACTCGACGTCGCACACCGGCAGGCCCGCCTCACCGAGACGCTCGATCTCGGCCCACGCGATCGCGTTGACGACGCCGGCGACGTCCTTGGGCACGCACGACGTCCCGGGCGAGACGGGGGAGTAGGCAGCGAGGAGCGGGGCGACCGTCGGCACCTGGTCGGCGCTCGCGGCCGATCCGGCGAGTACCGCCGGCACCGCGAGCGCGGCGGCGGCCGCGACGACGCGACGACGATCGTGGCCCCCCAGGCCCATGGCGTCCATGGCACCCCGGGCGTGCCGGGGCGGCCCGGCAGGAGCAGGTGGGATCGCCCTGCGATGCAACGCATCTGCAACGCACGGTCGAACGGGTGTGCGACTCTCGAAGCGTTCTCGCAGTTCAGAGAGTGGGCCCCGTGGGGTTCGAACCCACAACCTACGGATTAAAAGTCCGCAGCTCTGCCGATTGAGCTAGAGGCCCTGGACGCCGGTGGCGTCCACGCACAGGCTACCCGCGCCCCGCCGTCGGCAGTCCCGACCGAGTTCGGCCGTCCCGACCCAGATCGGCAGGTGCGACTGCCGAACCCGGCAGTACGTGCCGACCCCGGCAGTATGTGCCGAACTCAGACCCCGACCCCCGCGGGCGCGCACCCTATGCGGCGCTCCGCGACGTGTCACCCGCGGTCTTGCTCCGTGAGAAATTTGGTGAGAACCGGGCGTTTCGCTTGCGACGGTCGCGGGTTCTTGTTTCGGTGGAGAAGACCGAGGAGCCCGCGGGAGGGTGCACCGACGGCAGGTCACGCCGGCCAGGCGTGGGCCGCACGGACGTGTCCCGCAGGTTCCGCCCGGCGACGAGAGGAGCTCTCGTGCTTACCCTGACCGACAACGCCCGTACCGCTGTCCACGACCTGCAGACCCAGGCCGGCGTCCCCGAGGGAGGCGGTCTGCGGATCGCCGAGTCGGCGGACCAGGCGGGCAGCTTCGAGCTCGCGCTCGTCCCCGCCCCGCAGCCCGACGACACGGTCGTGGAGAACGGCGAGGCGAAGGTGTTCGTGGAGTCCGCCACGGCCCCGACCCTCGCGAACCTCACGCTCGACACGGACCCGAACGCGCAGGGACCGGCGTTCGTCCTGACGCCGCAGGGCTGACGGGACGTTCCCGGCGCTCGCGCCGGACCATCTCGACGACGCGTCCTCCTCCTCCAGGCGCGTCCTCGGTCCCACGACGGGCCGCTCGCTCCGTCGGGCGGCCCGTCGTCGTGTCTCGACCGGCCTGCGAGGCCCGCTCGACCGGGGTGCGACCGGTACGCGAGGGTCAGGCGGCGGGCCCGACGATCCACGACCCGCCGAGCACGGCGGCGCCGACCGTCACGACGAGGAACACCCCGACCCAGAACAGGCCGGGCAGGCGGGTGAGGCGCGCGAGGATGTCGGCGTCGGAGGTGCTCGCCCGGCCGCGCGACCGCTCGGACTGCAGCTCCAGCACCGGCCGCACGGCGCCCAGCAGCAGGAACCACGTCACGGCGTAGGCGACGGCGCTCTGCACGGGCGGCGTCGCCCACCAGGACACCCCGACGAGCGCGGCGCCGGTGACGAGCACGGACCAGAGCCCGAACCAGTTGCGGATCTGCAGCAGCATGAGGGCGAGCAGCACGACGAGCAGCCACAGCAGCCCGACGGCGTACCCCTGGCGGAGCAGCGCGGCGGCGCCCAGGCCGATGAGGCCGGGGCCGACGTACCCCATGAACGCGGTGAGGACCATGCCGAACCCGCGCGGGCGCCCGGACGAGACGGTGAGCCCCGACGTGTCGGAGTGCAGGCGGATGCCCGCGAGCCGACGGCCGGTCAGCAGGGCCGCGATCGCGTGCGACGCCTCGTGCGCGATGGTCACGACGTGCCGGGCCACGCGCCACACGGGCGTGACGAGCACGACGACGAGCGCGAGGACGCCCATCGCGACGACCACGGCGGCCGCCGGGGGAGGGACGGGCGTGGTTGCGGCCTCCCACACCTGCCCGACGACGTCCCCCACGGACGCGGCGACGTCACCGCCCGTGGTGGAGGCGTCGTCGGGCGCTCCCGCGACCCCGCCGCGGGGGAGGGCGGGCAGGACGGTGAGGGCGTTCGCCAGGGCGTGCACGCGCGACATTCCACCACAGGGCCCTGTGCCCGAAAGTGCCGAGACGCACCTCACCCGGCCGCCCGTCGTCGGGCATGAGACACTGGACGTTCGAGGGCAGCGCGATCCCGCGCGCCCGGCGTCGTGGAGATCCCCCCGGATTGCGTGCGGCGGACCCCGACCTTGAGCCCCGAGAGGCCCATCACCTGTGACTTCCTTTGCCGACTTCGGCCTGCCCACCCCTGTCGTGCGCGAGCTCTCGCGCCAGGGCATCGACTCCCCGTTCCCCATCCAGACCGCCACGCTGCCCGACTCGCTGAAGGGCCGTGACGTCCTCGGCCGCGGCCGCACCGGCTCCGGCAAGACGCTCGCGTTCTCGCTGCCCACCGTCGCCCGCCTGTCGTGGGCGAAGTCGTCGCGCCACCCGCGCCGGCCCCGCGCGCTCGTGCTGTGCCCGACGCGCGAGCTCGCCAACCAGATCAACGCCACGATGGAGCCGGTCGCGAAGGCGCTCGGGCTCGTGACGACGACGATCTTCGGCGGCGTCGCGCAGTCGCGCCAGGTCGCCGCGCTCGACAAGGGCGCGGACATCGTCATCGCGTGCCCGGGCCGCCTGGAGGACCTCCTCAACCAGCGCCTGCTCACGCTCGACGGCATCGAGATCACCGTGCTCGACGAGGCCGACCACATGGCCGACCTCGGGTTCCTGCCGGGCGTGAAGCGCATCATGGACAAGACGCCGAAGCAGGGGCAGCGCATGCTGTTCTCCGCGACGCTGGACAACGGCGTCGACCAGCTGGTCAAGCGCTACCTCAGCAACCCGGTGCGCCACTCGGTGGACGACGCCGCGGCCGCGCCCCCGCAGATGACGCACCACATCCTCGCGGTGCGCGACGCGGACGCGAAGAAGCAGATCGTGCACGAGCTCGCCTCGGGCACGGGCCGTCGCGTGCTGTTCATGCGCACCAAGCACCAGGCGAAGAAGCTCGCGAAGCAGCTCACCGCGGCGGGCGTGCCCGCCGTCGACCTGCACGGCAACCTCGGCCAGGGCGCGCGCGAGCGCAACCTCGAGGCGTTCTCGTCGGGCGCGGTCAAGGTGCTCGTCGCCACGGACATCGCCGCGCGCGGCATCCACGTCGACGACGTGGAGCTCGTCGTGCACGTCGACCCGCCGGCGGAGCACAAGGCGTACCTGCACCGCTCGGGCCGCACCGCCCGCGCCGGGTCGGAGGGCGTCGTCGTCACCGTCATGCTCCCGGAGCAGCGCGGCGACGTGCGCGACCTCACGCGCAAGGCGAAGATCACCGCGCAGCCGCAGCCGGTCGCGCCCGGCGACGCGACGATCAAGGGGCTCGTCGGCGAGGTCGCGGAGTATGTGCGCCCGTCCGACATCACGCCGCCGCAGACGCAGGCGAAGCGCGGCACGGGCTCGTCCAACGGCGGGTCGCGCGCGTCGCGCCGTGGCCGTGGCGGCCAGGGCGGCGCACGCCCGGCCGCGCAGCCCGCGGGCCAGGGCACGACGGCGCAGCGCGGCCAGGGCGGTCAGCGCCCGGCGCAGCGCCCGACGGGTGCGGGTCGCCCCGAGGGCGGCGCCCGGGACGGCCGCGGCACCTCGGGCACCGGGAACGGCGCAGCAGGCCAGGGCGGCGGGCGCCGTCGCGGTGGCCGTGGCCGCGCGCAGCGCCCCGCCGGGGGGTCGAGCACCGTCTACTCGACCTCCAGCCCGCGCTGACGCCCCGACGCTGAGGCAGGAGAGAGTCGCGGTCGAACCGGTTCGGCCGCGACTTTTTCCTGCACGCAGCGGGTGGGGCGGGGCGGGAACACGGGAGCGGTCGGCGTGGTTGGGACCGTCGGAGGTGGACCATGACCAGCCAGACCCACGAGAACCAGCCCTACGAGGTCGTGAAGACCGAGGACGAGTGGCGCGCCGAGCTGTCCCCGCAGGAGTACGCCGTGCTGCGGCAGGCCGGGACCGAGCGCGCGTGGACGGGCGAGCTGCTCGACGAGAAGCGCGTCGGCGTCTACGCGTGTCGCGCGTGCGGGAACGAGCTCTTCCGCTCCGACACGAAGTTCGACTCGCACTGCGGGTGGCCGAGCTTCTTCAGCCCGCTCGCGGGCGACCGCGTCGAGCTGCTCACCGACCGCAGCCACGGCATGGTGCGCACCGAGGTGCGCTGCGCGCGCTGCGGCTCGCACCTGGGCCACGTGTTCGACGACGCGCCCCAGACCCCGACGGGCGACCGGTTCTGCATGAACTCGGTCAGCCTGACGTTCGAGGCCGGCGCGGAGTAGCCGACCGGGCGCCGACGCCCGCGTCGACCACGCACGCGAGCGCCACGCCCACCAGATAGCAGACCAGGTCCCGCACCGCGAACGTGCTGCCCAGCAGCCACGCCGCGGGCGGGACCGCGTCGTTCACGGCGGCGGCGACGCCCGTCGCCTGGAGCGCCTCGACCGCCCAGCACCACCCCAGCGCGACGGCGCCCGCCACGAGCGGGCGCACGCGCGGCGCCACGAGGACCACGAGGACGAAGGTCGCGACGGCGTAGAGCACGTCGCCGCCGACGTCGCCCCACGGGTTGGGGACACGCGTCGCGACGACGAGGCCCGCCACCACGACGAGCGCGAGGACGAGCGCGACGACGGGCCGCCGTCGGACCCGGGCCACCCCGCGGCCGCGCGGGGCGACGTGGGGCGGGCGGGCGCCGTCGGGCACGGTCATGCCGCGCCGGGGGCCAGGGTCACCGGTTGGCGGCCCAGCCCACGACGTCCTCGGAGTACCGGCGCAGGAGCGTCGCGAGCGTCGCGACGTCGCGCTGGTCCCAGCCCTCCAGCGCCTCGGTGATCGACGTGACCCGCCCGCTGTGCGCGGCGTGGAGGCGGGCCTCGCCGTCGGGTGTCAGGGTGATGAGCTGGCCGCGCGAGTCGTCGGGATCGACCTCGCGCGCGACGAGGCCGAGGTCGTGCAGGCGGCTGAGCTGGCGGGAGATCGTGGCGCGCCCCACGCCGAACTGCGCCGCGAGCTCCGAGCCGCGGACCCCGGGGTGGTCGGCGATGTGGGCGAGCAGCGGGTAGGCGCTCGCCTCCAGATCGGGGTGGATGCGGCGGGCCATGCCCGTGGCGACCGCGCCGGCGCGGCGCAGCAGGATCCGCAGCTCGCGTTCGAGGTCGACGTACGCGTCGTCGTCGACGTGCGCGGTGTCGGGAACGGGGCGGGCCGGAGCGGTCTCGGGGGGCACAGGGCCATCATGGCGCGAAGGGCACGGCCCGGTCACCTTCCTCCCCGGAACCTCACCCGCCGGGGGCGATCGGGGTTGCTGGACGAGGTCGAGTATCCTTGCCCGGGCCCGAGGGTGGTCAAGGGGAGGTCGTGTCCGGTGGTGGCTCGCCGTCCCATGCGCATGGTCGTCGCGCTCGCGGTCGTGCTCGTCGCGGTGCTGAGCGGCTGCTCCGCTCTCGACGCCCCGCGCCGGGTCCAGGTCGTGGTCGCACCCCACCCCGACGACGACCTCCTGGGCATCGCCGCGCTGGACGAGCACGACTACACCGTGTGGGTCGTCGGGACGCAGGGGGAGTCGACCGGCTACTGCGAGCCCGACCTGCTCCGACCGTCGATGACGCCGCTCGGGGAGTGGCCCGTCCCGGCACCGACGGGCCGGCAGAGCCCGGAGTGCCGGGCCGCGCGGCTCGGCTCGTGGCTGGGCTTCCACCGGGACCTCTCCGCCCGCCAGGGGCAGGACGCGTTCGGGGCGGCCGCCGACACGCTGCCCGTCCTCGAGGAGGTCCCGGCGCCGGGACTCTCCGCAGGGACGCCACCGCGGTCGGTCGAGGACGCGGAGACCCCCGGCCCGATCCTCTACGCGGTCGGCTCGGACGCCGCGCTCGTCGCCTTCGACGGCGGTGACGGGAACCTCACCGCGGACGAGGTCGACTACATGGTCGCCTGGGTCCTCCTCCAGCGGGGGACGCTCCTGCCCGACCTGGAGCTGTCCCGCGTGATCGGGGCGTCGTACTTCAACGATCCCGCAGGCGTCGTCTCGACCCCGGACTGCCGACGCGAGCTGTGCACGGGGACGTCGTCGTTCGCCGACTACCCGCACCCGGACCACCTCGCGGTGTCGGCGGCGCTCGCGCGGACCGACTACGGCGCGGTCGAGGGCAACCTCGTCGCGACGTGGCCCCGCCCGACGGCCGTGACCTACCGCTACGCGCTCGACGAGGACGCGTACTGCTCGCTCATGTGCGAGACCCCTGACGAGGGCGGCGTGCCGCGCGGGCTGATGCAGTCCTGGTACGGGTGGCTGGCCTTCCCCGGCGACCACTGGCCCCGGACCGAGGTGCCCGTCCAGGCGGGGAACGGGCGGGCGCACATCATGTCGCGGCAGCAGGCGTTCCTGAGCTACCACGGCGCCTGGAACCGGGTGGCACCGTGACGGCGACGACCACGGCCCGCACGCGGCCGACCACGCGGATCGCGGCGCTCGACTGGCTCCGCGGCATCATGCTCGTCGCCTCCGTCGCGATCAACAGCATGGTGATCCTGCCGGCGTCCGTCCATCACTCGCCGTGGGACGGCGTGAACCTCGAGGACGTCATCTTCCCGATCTTCGTCACCCTCTCGGGGTGCGGTCTGGCCTTCGCGCTCAGCCGTCGCACCGACTGGGTCCGCTTCGCCCGACGGGTCCTGGTCCTCTTCGGGCTCGGGCTGGTCTACAACTGGGTCGTCGACGGCACCCAGTCGCTGGGAGACCTGCGCGTCACGGGCGTCCTCCAGCTGTACGCGGCGGTCGTCCTGCTCACCGCGCTGGGCCACCAGCTCACCCGGACCTGGCGCGGGTGGCTCGGCTGGACGGCGTTCTACGCGCTCACCTACTCGGCGCTGCTCATGTGGTGGAGCACCCGGTGCCCGGACTCGGTGCTCACGCGGGAGTGCAACCCCTCGGGGGCGATCGACGGGGCGGTCTTCGGCAGCCACATGTATGCCGGCGGACTGCTGGGCCACGACCCGGAGGGACTCGTCGCGATCTACGGCGCGATGGTCTCCGTCGCCGCCGGGGCGACCGTCGGGCACCTGGTCCTCGCGATCCACCGGCGCGGCCCGGACGTCCCGCTCCGCCGGTACGTCGGGCCGCTGACGGTCCTCGGGGCCGGTCTCCTCGCGGCTGCCTGGTTGCTGCCCCGCCTCGCGGAGCTGCTCGGGACCGACCTGCCCACCATGAAACGGCTGTGGACGCCGCCCTTCGCCCTGGCGATCGCCGGAGGCGTCGCGATCGCCATGGGGATCGCGGTCGTCGTGACGCGGAAGATCGAGTCCCGGCCGGTGCTCGACACGGCGTTCCTCTACTGGCTCGTGGCGCTCGGACGCAACAGCCTGCTCGTCTACTTCGGGTCGCACGTGCTCAGCTCGTTGCTGCGGCGCTACCCGGGCGGCCCGGGGGAGGGCGTGCTCTTCAGCGCGGTGGCCGCGCTCGGCGGCGGATGGCCGGGGCAGCTCGCCGTCACGGCGTGCCTCCTGCTCTTCTGGGTCACGGTTGCCGTCGTGCTGCACCGCAGGCGGATCTACCTCACGGCGTGACGGGCCTGCGCACGACGAAGGGGCGTTCCCCGGCTCGGCCGGGGAACGCCCCTTCGTCGTGCGCGCACGCGGCGCGCGTCAGCTCCGGCGCGCCTCGTCGTCGACCACGCCCGCGGGCTCGTAGGCACCGAGCAGCGTGGACTCCGTCTCCTCCGCGAGCGTCACGCGACCGGGGGTCGCGTCGACGGGGGCGTCCGTGCCGAGCAAGGCCGCCTCCTTCTCGAGGCGCTCCTGGAGGCCGGTCTTGGTGCCGAGCGGCACCTCCTTGAGGAACGACACGGCGATGAGCGCGACGAGCGCGAGCGGCACCGCGACGAGGAAGATCTCGGCGATCCCGTCGCCGTAGGACTTCTCCACGAGGTCCTTGATCGGCGCGGGCAGGGTCGAGACGTCGGGCACGGCGTTGCCGCCGCCCATCGAGCCTGCCGGGACGCCGAGCTGGGTGAGGCCGTCCTGGATCGACGTCGTGACCTTGTTCGCGAGCACCGCGCCGAGCACGGACACGCCGATCGCGCCGCCGAGGCTGCGGAAGAACGCGACGGTCGAGGTCCCGGCACCCATCTCCTCCACGGCGAGCGTGTTCTGCACGGCGAGCACGAGGTTCTGCATGAGCATGCCCATGCTCACCCCGAGGAAGAACAGGTAGACGCTGATGAGCGTGAAGCTCGTGTGGTAGTCGATCGTCGACAGCGCGAAGAGCGACCCGACGAGGACCGCGCCGCCGGTGACCATGAAGGCCTTGTAGCGGCCGTAGCGCGTGATGAGCTGGCCGAACAAGGTCGACGCGACGAACGTGCCGACGATCATCGGGATCGTGAGGAGGCCGGACTCGGTCGGCGTCTTGCCCCGCGCGACCTGCATGTACTGGCTGAGGAACACGGCGGTCCCGAACATCGCGACGCCGACCGCGACGGACGCGACGACCGCGAGGACGAACGTGCGGTTCTTGAACAGGTGCAGCGGGATGAGCGGCTCGGGCGTGACCCGCTCGACGAGCACGGCACCGACGAGCGCGACGACCGCGCCGCCGACCATCGCGAAGGTCTGCCACGAGAGCCACTCGAAGTTCTGCCCGGCGAACGTCACCCACAGCAGGAGCGAGGACACGCCGGCGCTGATGAGGATCGCGCCCCAGTAGTCGATCCGGACGACGCGGCGCGCGACCTTCGGCAGGTGCAGCGTGCGCTGGAGGACGATGATCGCGGCGATGGCGAACGGCAGGCCGACGAAGAAGTTGAGGCGCCAGCTCACGGCGTCGGTGAGGACGCCGCCGAGGAGCGGCCCGCCGATCTGGCTGACGGCCATGATGCCGCCCATGAGGCCCATGAACTTGCCGCGCTCGCGCGGCGAGATGATGTCGGTGATGAGCACCGTGGCGAGCGCCATGAGGCCACCGGCGCCGATGCCCTGGAACGCGCGGAGCGCGATGAGGGTGCCGACGTTCTGCGAGAGCCCCGCGAGCGCGGAGGACACGACCGCGACGACGAGGGCGATCTGGATGAGGACCTTGCGGTTGGTGAGGTCGGCGAGCTTGCCCCAGATGGGGGTCGAGATCGTCATGGCGAGCAGGGTCGAGGTGACGACCCACGTGTACGACGACTGCGAGCCGTCGAGGTCGCTGACGATCTTCGGGAGGGAGCTCGAGACGATCGAGCTCGCGAGGATCGCGACGAACATGCCGAGGAGGATCCCGGAGAGGGACTCCATGACCTCGCGGCGGGTCATCGGTGCGCGGGCGCCGGCGCTGCCGGGCGGTGCGGTGCGTTCTGCGGGGGTGCTGGTCATCAGGCGCTGGGTTCCTTGCTCACGAGGCCGGGGCGGGGCGCACGTGTCGGGGGGCGGTGTCAGGTGGTCGGGGGCCGGTCCGCGGTGCGGCCGGTGGTCGGGGCGCGGGCCCGACGGCGCAGGGCCGCCGGGCGCCGTCGGTCACCCGGTGGTGCGGGGGGAGTCGTGGACCGCGACGACCGCCGCGGCGACGCGCTCGATGTGGCGCGTGGCCTCGACGATCTCCTCGTCGCCCCAGTCCGCGAACGTCGTCGCGGCGAGGACGTCGATGTGCTCGTACGCCCGCACCAGGAGCGCGCGGCCCGCCTCGGTGAGCTCGACGGTCCGGGCCCGCCGGTCGTCGTCGTCCACCGTGCGGCGCACGAGGCCCGCGTCGACCAGGTGGCTCACCTGGCGGCTCGCGACGGAGAGGTCGACCCGGAGCTTCGCCGCGACGTCCCCGAGCTGGACGGGGCCGCAGTGCTGGAGCATCCGGAGCAGACCGAACGACGCCCGCGGCATGTCGAGGTCGCGGGCGATCCGGACGGCGGACTCCCGCTGGGCGCGCGCCAGGTCGTCGAGCGCGCGGACGAGTCCCGCCGCGGGGGACGGGTCCGGGGTGAGTCCGGGGTCTGCGACGTCGGTCGCGGGAAGGGCGGTCACAGGCACAGGCACTCCTTGGTTGCTGCAGGCAAGCATACTCCGCGAAGTTGCTTTCAGCAACCATTGTGTGGGGCAAGGAATTCCCGGCCGTGAGAGGCGGTGGTGCGAACGACGGAGCCCGGGCCCGTCCCCGTCGTCGCAGCGGCGTGGGAGGACCCGGGCTCGGTGGGGACCGGGAGGGGAGGTCAGCGCCCGGAGCGGCTCTTGGCCTGGTCGCCCATGTCCTCCAGCTCGACGCCCTTCGTCTCCGGCACCTTGCTCAGGACGAAGACGAACGAGAGCGCCGCGAAGATCGCGTACATCAGGTAGGGGATCGAGGCGCCGAAGGCGGCGAGCATCGGCGGGAACGTCAGGGTGATGGCGAAGTTCGCCAGCCACTGCGCCATGGCCGCCACGCCCAGGGCGGCGGCCCGGATCCGGTTCGGGAACATCTCGCCCAGGAGGACCCAGACGAGCGGGCCCCACGACGCCCCGAAGAACACGACGAACGCGTTCGCGGCCACGAGGGCGATCGGGCCCCACGGGTCCGGCAGGCTGATGTTGTCCCCGCTCCCGCTGGCCTGCGTGAAGGCGAGCGCCATGATCCCGAGCGAGAGGGTCATGCCGGCCGAACCGATGAGCAGGATCGGGCGTCGCCCCACCTTGTCGACGAGCGCGATCGCGATGAACGTCACCGCGACGTTCGTCACGGACGTGATCGTCGAGACGAGGAACGACTGGCTCTCGTCGAAGCCGACGGCCTGCCACAGCGTCGTCGAGTAGTAGAAGATCACGTTGATCCCGACGAACTGCTGGAACACCGAGAGCAGGATGCCGACCCACACGATCGGCTTGAGGCCCAGTGCCGAGCCCTTGAGCGTGCCCTCCTGCGCGTTCTTCTCGTCGACGGCGATCGAGCGGTGGATCTGCGCGATGCGGTCGTCGACGTCCTCGTCCGGCCCGAGCACGGACTCGAGCACGGCGCGCGCCTCGTCGTCCCGGCCCTTCGCCACCAGGTACCGGGGCGACTCGGGGATGCGCAGGGCGAGGATGCCGTAGACCGCAGCGGGGACGACGCAGACGAGAAACATCCAGCGCCACGCCTCCCACCCGAGCCACAGCTCGTTGGACGCGCCGCCAGCGGTCTCCGCGAGGAGCTGGTCGGAGAGCAGCGCGGCGAAGATGCCGATCGTGATGGCGAGCTGCTGGAGCGAGCCCATGCGGCCGCGGAGGCGGGCCGGCGCGATCTCCGCGATGTACGCGGGCGCGATGACCGAGGCGATACCGATGCCGACGCCCGCCATGAACCGCCAGATGGCCAGGTCGAAGGCCGACCACGCGATCGCCGAGAGGATCGAGGAGACGAAGAACAGGACGGCGCCGAACACCATGACGCGCGTGCGGCCCCACCGGTCGGCCAGGCGGCCGCCCGACCACGCGCCGAGCGCGCAGCCGAGGAGAGCGATCGCGACGACGAGGCCCGTCACCGCGGAGTCGAGGTCGAACTGGCCCTCGATCGCCGCGACGGCGCCGTTGATGACCGAGCTGTCGAACCCGAACAGGAAACCGCCGACGGCGGCGGCGACCGCGAGGCCGATCGCCTTCCGGTGGGCGCTCCGCTCGCTCACGGTCCTCTGACCTGCTGCGCCGCTGCTCGACATCTCGCCCTCCGCTCCGTCCCGGAGCCGGTGGCAGCTCCTGTCGTCCCTCTGTCGTCACTGTAGGGCGGGGTGCGGACCGTGGCGCGGTGAACGAGGTCCGGCTCCGAGCACCCCCCGGAGGCTGCGCGCGTCGCGGGCCCGGGTGGAGACTGGGCGGGTGCCAGACGACGTCCCCACCCCCGGAGCCCGGCCCGACCCCGGTCGGTCCGACCGCACGCAGCGCCCCCGGCGCCCCGCCATGCTCGACCCGCGCGACGCCGACGAGCTGCCCGGAGAGCTCGACCCCGCGCTCCGCGACCGGGTCGCGCACACCACCGCGCACGCGATCGTCCACCGCGCCCGCGACACGGAGGACCCGGAGGTCGTCGAGCGGCTCGTCCACCTCGTCGAGACCGAGGGTCTCGACGTGGTGGCCGGCCTGTGGTCCGACGCCGCGCCCAACTCCCTGCCGGGGGCGCTCTGGCGGCTCTACGTGCTGCGCGAGTGGGTGCGTCGGGACCCGCAGACCGTCACCCTCCGCTACCGGCTCGGCGTCGACGCGGCGCCCGTCCACGAGGCCATCGCGGGCGTGCCCCGGCCGCCGGGGCCGCAGGACGTGCGCGACCTCGCCGACGCGGTGCTGTCCGGCGTCTTCACGGGCGACCTCGCGGTCGCGCTCGAGCGCGCGGGGTCGTTCTGCCGCATCCTCGCCACCGGCGCCGCGTTCGACGCCGACGCCCGCGAGGTCGCCGACCCCGACGGCGCCCTGCGCACGACCCGGGGCGCGGGCTCGCTGCTGCGGACCGCCCAGGAGCTCGAGCACGCCGCCGAGCTCTGGCGCGCCGACCGCCTCGACTGAGCGCGCGCTCCTCCCCGCTGCGGAGGCCCCGGTCGTCGCCGAGCAGGCGGACCTGGCGCGTCCGTGCCACCTGACGCGCCCAGACCGCCTGCTCGACCGACCGGAACCACCTGGTCGGGCCCGTCGGGACCCCGCGGGCGCGAGGGTGCGGGATGGGCGGCGCGCCCGCACGGCGGGCGGGGGCGGTCTCGCGGAGCGCGAACACGGGTACCCCGAGCGGGGTGCGGCACGTACGATGGATCTCGACGCCGGGCCGCGGTAGCCCCGGGCTCCACACTCAGCCGCTACGAGCGGCCACGCGCCGAGAGGCGCTCCCGGTCCGGCGTCACTACTTCCCCCTCGCGCCCACCGCGCGCCGCCTCTCGTGCGGTGCGCGGGCGCGGTGGCCGCACCGGCGACGACGCCGTGCGCAGGCTGTGGGCGTCCTGAGCATCCGGGACCTTGGGCCCGACGATTCCAGCATCGCTCCGCGCGTCGGCTACATTTGACGAGAGTTCGACGTGCGTTCACCGAGAGATCATCCGACCAGAGATCGTGACCACCCCGGCCGTCCGGTTCCCCCGGCGGTCGAGCGGCCCTCGCGGCCGACGCCAGCTCAGACCCCTACCCCGCGTCCCTTCCGGAGCCCCCCGTGCGCCTGCGCCTGACACCGCGCGACACCTCGTTCTTCGACCTCCTCGCCGCCTCGGCGCAGCACCTGGTCACAGGGTCCACGCTCCTCGCGGAGCTGCTGGGGGCGGACCGCCCCACGCGCAAGCAGCTCGCGAAGCAGCTGAGCGAGACCGAGCACCTCGCGGACGACGCGACGCACTCGATCATGCGACGCCTCAACCAGACGTTCGTCACGCCGTTCGACCGGGACGACATCTACGCCCTCGCGTCGGCGCTCGACGACTGCATGGACTACATGGAGGAGGCGGCCGACCTCATCGTCCTCTACAAGGTCGACGAGCTCCCGGCCCGCGTGTCCGAGCAGGTCCAGGTGCTCCAGCGGGCGTCGGAGCTCACGGCCGAGGCGATGCCGCGGCTGCGCTCGATGGACGACCTCCCCGAGTACTGGGTCGAGGTCAACCGCCTGGAGAACCAGGCGGACAAGGTCCACCGCAAGCTGCTCGCCGAGCTCTTCGACGACGTGTCCGACCCGGTCCTCCTCATGAAGCTCAAGGAGATCGTGGAGGTCCTCGAGCAGGCGGCCGACGCCTTCGAGAAGGTCGCCAACACGGTCGAGACCATCGCCCTCAAGGAGTCCTGAGCCCCGTGGAGGCAGTGCTCGTCGTCGTCGTCGTGGCCTTCGCCCTGGCGTTCGACTACACGAACGGGTTCCACGACGCCGCGAACGCCATCGCGACCTCGGTGTCGACCCGGGCCCTCACACCGCGCGCGGCGCTCCTCATGGCGGCGGTGTTCAACCTCATCGGCGCGCTGCTCGGCACGGCCGTGGCGCAGACCATCGCGGAGGACATCGTCGCCGTCGGCGACGTGCCACCCCACCAGGGTCTCGTCATCGTCCTGTGCGGGCTGGTCGGCGCGATCACGTGGAACCTCATCACGTGGTGGCTGGGCCTGCCGTCGTCGTCGACGCACGCGATCATCGGCGGCCTCGCGGGCGTCGGCCTCGCGTCCGGGATCACGGTGCACTGGGACGCGATCCTCGACAAGGTCGTGCTCCCCATGATCTTCTCGCCGCTGATCGGCTTCGGCCTCGCGTTCGCGCTCATGGTCCTGCTGCTGTGGGTGTTCCGGAACGCGGCGCCCGCCCGGGCGTTCCGCCGGTTCCGGATCGCGCAGACGGCCTCCGCCGCCGCGATGGCGCTCGGCCACGGTCTGCAGGACGCGCAGAAGACGATGGGCGTCATCGTGCTCGCCCTCGTGGCGGGCGGGTTCCAGGACGACAACACGATCCCGCTGTGGGTCAAGCTGTCGGCCGCGACGGCGATCTCGCTCGGCACCTACGCGGGCGGCTGGCGCATCATGCGCACGCTCGGCCGCAAGATCATCGAGCTCGACCCGGCGCGCGGCTTCGTCGCCGAGTCCGTGTCCGCCGTGGTGCTCTACGCCAACGCGTTCATCTTCCACGCGCCCGTCTCGACGACGCACACCATCACCTCGGCGATCATGGGCGTCGGCGCGACCAAGCGCCTGTCCGCGGTGCGCTGGGGCGTCGCCAAGAATATCGGCGCCGCGTGGGTCCTGACGATCCCCGCCGCCGCGCTCGTCGCGGCCGTCGTCTACTGGATCCTCAGCCCCATCCTGCTCTGACCCGCACCGGCGACGCCGGTCCCCTCGCACGACGACGGCGCCCCGTCGGAGGCCTCGCGGCCGCCGGCGGGGCGTCGTCGTGCGTCCGGACGGCGCCGGCCCGGCGACGCCGGTGCGGGTCTCAGTGCAGCGGCGGGGCGACCTTCTCCGCGGCGACGACGCGCGGTCCCTTGGGCGTGCGCGCCACGTGGGCCACGATCATCTCGCCGGGCTCGAGGAACGGGTCGTGCGCGGGCAGGGCGTTCGCGACCGGCCGGCGCGAGTGCTGGCCGAGGACGTCGAGCACCGTGGGCAGCACCGGCCGGTGCGTGCACAGCACCGACGACCGCTCGGCCTCGAGCAGCCCCCGGACCGTCCGCGCGACACGCGCGGGGGACCGCTCGTGCTGCGCCTCGGTGAGGTGGTCGATGCTGACCGTGGCGAGCCCCGAGGCGGTCGCGTACGGCGCGATCGTCTGGGCGCAGCGGTCCCAGCGGCTCGTGACGATCGTCTCGACGCCGTAGGCCGCGAGCACCGGCACGAGCGCGACCCCCTGGGCATGGCCCGCGGGCGTGAGCGGACGGTCCTGCTCGTCGCCGTGCCACGCCGACCGCGCCACGGCCTTGCCGTGGCGCGCGATGACGACGACGTGCGTCGCGAGCCGGCCCTCGTCGCGCTCGCGCACGAGCGCCTCGAGCGGCGCCCGGTCGGCCTGCCGCGTGAGGCGCCGCGCGGCGTCGTCCGTCGAGAGCCACGCGGCGCGGTCGATCTCCTGGGGCGACACCGGCGGGACGGGGGCGCGCGCGGCGAGCGCGCCGGCGTCGGACCGACTCGACGCCCGGCGCGCGGCCCAGTAGTGCACGCGCTTCACGCGGCCCTCGGGCGTGAGGTACTGCAGCCCCGGGAGCGGGACGCCCAGCACGACCGGCTTGCCCGTCTCCTCGGCGACCTCGCGCGCCGCGGCCGCCTGGAACGTCTCGCCCGGGTCGAGCTTGCCCTTGGGCCACGACCAGTCGTCGTAGCGCGGCCGGTGGACGAGGCGCACCTGCAGCTCGTCGTCGCGCACGCGCCACACGAGGGCACCGGCCGACTCGATGACGGGCGCGTGCGACACGTGCGTCGGGCCGAGCGTGTCCACGAGCGGCACGCCGCCGCGGAGCGCGGAGGACGGCACTCCCATCCGCTACCGCCTCCCGACGAGCCGGCGGCGCTGTCGCTGGACGAGGCTGGCCTGGAGGTCGACGAGCGGCGAGCCGTCGGGCGCGGTGTCGGGGCGGTGCCACGTGCCGTCGGCGTCGAGGTGCCACGACGCGGTGCGCTCGGACATCGACGCGTCGAGCAGGTCGAGCAGCTCCATGACCTGGTCGGGGTCGGTGATGCGCACGAGGGCCTCGACGCGGCGGTCGAGGTTGCGGTGCATGAGGTCGGCCGACCCGATGAACACCTCCGGACCGCTCTCCGGCCCCTCGCCGATGGCGGGGCCCGCGGAGTTCGCGAACGCGTAGATGCGCGAGTGCTCGAGGAAGCGCCCGAGGATCGAGCGCACGCGGATGTTCTCGCTCAGCCCGGGGACGCCCGGGCGGACGGCGCAGATGCCGCGCACCACGAGGTCGACCTTCACGCCCGCCTGCGACGCGCGGTAGAGCGCGTCCAGCGTCGTCTCGTCGACGACGGAGTTGACCTTGATCTTGACCCACGCCTCGTGGCCCTCGCGCGCGGCGACCGCCTCGCGGTCGATCCGCTCGACGAGGCCGGAGCGGACGGTGCGGGGTGCGACGAGCAGGCGGTGGAACCGCGACTGCGGCGCGTACCCGGAGAGCTGGTTGAACAGGCGCGTGAGGTCCTGCCCGACGTCGGGGTCGCACGTGAGCAGGCCGTGGTCGGTGTAGAGGCGCGCCGTCTTCGGGTGGTAGTTCCCCGTGCCGACGTGGCAGTAGCGGCGCAGGCCGTCCGACTCCTGGCGCACGACGAGCGAGAGCTTGCAGTGCGTCTTGAGCCCGACGATCCCGTACACGACGTGCACGCCCGCCTGCTCGAGCTTGCGCGCCCACGAGATGTTGGCCTGCTCGTCGAACCGGGCCTTGATCTCGACGAGCGCGAGCACCTGCTTGCCCGCCTCGGCCGCGTCGATGAGCGCGTCGACGATCGGCGAGTCGCCCGACGTCCGGTACAGCGTCTGCTTGATCGCGAGCACCGCCGGGTCGGCCGCCGCCTGCTCGAGGAACGTCTGCACCGACGTCGAGAACGAGTCGTACGGGTGGTGCAGCAGGACGTCGCGCTCGCGGATCGCGGCGAACACGTCCGTCGGGGACGAGCTCTCCACCTCGGCGAGGAGGCGGTGCGTCGTCGGGACGAACGGCGGGAAGTGCAGGTCGGCACGGTCGAGGTCGGCGATGAGGTTGAGGCCCGTGAGGTCGAGCGGCAGCGGGATCTCGTACACCTCCTCCTCGACGACGCCGAGCTCGCGCACCAGCAGCGCGCGGATGCGCGGGCTGATGCCCGGCGTGAGCTCGAGGCGCACGGGCGGGCCGAACCGGCGGCGCAGCAGCTCCTTCTCCATCGCCTGGAGCAGGTTCTCCGCGTCGTCCTCCTCGACCTCGACGTCCTCGTTGCGCGTGACGCGGAACAGGTGGTGCTCGCGCACCTCCATGCCGGGGAAGAGGTGGTCGAGGTGCTGGGCGATGACCTCCTCGATCGGCACGAACGACGTCGGCCCGCGGTCGGGCGACGCCGTCTGCGACGTCGGCGCGCTCGGGCGGCCGCGCGCGTCCACGGCGATGAACCGGGGCAGCAGCGGCGGCACCTTGACGCGCGCGAAGTGCTCCTTGCCGGTCGTCGGGTTCGCCACCACGACCGCGAGGTTGAGCGAGAGCCCCGAGATGTAGGGGAACGGGTGCGCCGGGTCGACGGCGAGCGGCGTGAGCACGGGGAAGATCTGCTTGCGGAAGAACTTGTGCAGGCGCTCCTGCTCGCGCGTCTCCAGCTCGTCCCAGTGGACGAGCGTGATGCCCTCGGCGGCGAGCGCCGGCTGGACGTCGTCGGCGAAGACCCGCGCGTGGCGGTCCATGAGCTCGTGCGCGCGCTCGCTGATCGCGTCGAGCACCTGGCGCGGCGACAGCCCCGAGGCGGCCGTGACCGCGATGCCCGTCGCCATGCGGCGCTTGAGGCCGGCGACCCGGACCATGAAGAACTCGTCCAGGTTCGACGCGAAGATCGCGAGGAACCGCACGCGCTCCAGGAGCGGCTGGCTCGGGTCCTCCGCGAGCTCGAGCACGCGCTGGTTGAACGCGAGCCAGCTCAGCTCGCGGTCGGCGAACCGGTCGTCGGGCAGCGGACCGAGGTCGAGCTCCGCACCGACCGGTTCGATCTCGGGCTCCTCGGCGATGTGCTCCGCGATGTGCGCGGCGAGGTCCGGGTCGAGGGTGCGCTGCGTGGACGTGTCGGTCATGGGTTCATGGTGGCACCAGTTGATGAACGGTGCGTGACGCGGGTCACCGTTCGGCCGGTGCGGGGGTCAGCGGGCGGGCCGGGCGTACTGCACGTGCACGGCGCGCCGCACGAACCCCGCCCGCTCGTACGTCCGCACCGCGGGGACGTTGTCGCCGTCCACGTAGAGCACGGCCGTGCGTGCCCCGCGCTCCGCGAGGTGCGCGAGCCCGACGGCGGTCAGGAGCCGCCCGAGCCCCTCGCCCTGGGCGGACGGGACCACGCCGACGACGTAGATCTCGCCCTCGCGCGCGGCGTCCGGCTGGCCCGTCGGGATCTTGGTCCACACGAACCCGACGAGCTCGGGCGCGCCGTCGCCGGGCGCCGGGTCGCGCTCGAGGAGCAGGAGGCCCGCGGCGTCGAACCAGTCCTCGCGCATCCGCGCACGTAGGTCGTCGACCGTGAGCCGCCCCTGCTCCGGGTGGTGCGCGAACGCGAGCGCGTTGGCCCGGACCCAGGCCGCGTCGTCGTCCCCGGGCACGAACGCGCGCAGCCGCAGACCCGCCGGGACGGCGGGGCGCGGGTGCTCCGCCGGGCCGCCCAGCGGGCGCTCGAGCACGAGCAGCTCCCGCACGACGCCGTACCCCGCCCGCGCGGCGAGGGCCTGCGCCGCGGGCAGGTCGCCGTGAGCCCACACGCGCAGCGGCGGGACGTCCCTGCCGGGGGAGGGCGCGCCGTCCGTGCCGGCCCCGACCGGGCCGTGCTCGTCCGTGGCGCGCTCGTCCGCGGTGCGCTCGGACGGGCGCGGCTCGACGGCGCGGTCCGCGGCGCTGCCCAGGAGGTGGAACCCGAGGCCGTGGCCGCGGTGCGCCGGGCGCACGACGAGCTCCGCGCTCGGTGCGTCCCCGCGCTTGTCCACCTGGGCGTAGCCCGCGAGCTCGCCCCCGCGCCACGTGAGGAGGTGCACGACGTCGTCGGTCGCCTCGCGCAGGTTGAGCAGCGGCTGCTCCGAGAGGGGAGCCACGCCGTCCTCCCGCTCCGCCGCCGCGGCGAGGTCGTGGACCTGCGCGATCTCGACGTCGTCGATGAGCGGCCCGGTGTGCCAGAGGATCGCGGTCTCCACCGGTCCATCTTGCCCCCGGCGCCCGCGCACGACCGAACGCGCGCCGCCCGCGCCCGCGGGGCGCCGTCGTCGTCGCGGGAAGGTTCGGGCCGGGGTGACGGTTGTCACGTCCGTGAGCGAGCGGCCGTGAGGCGCGGGACCCGGGGGGGCCGCGTCGGCCTGCCCGCCCCGCCGTCGTCCGACCGGTCGGACGACGGCGAGGGGCTGAGAGGCAGGGCGGCATGGGCGCGTGCGCGGTCGAGGAGGCGGCGGAGGCCGCAGCAGGGCGGGTCCCGGTCCCGGTCCCGGTGCCGGTTCCGGCCCGGCCTCTCGGGGAACCGACGGGACCGGCCGTCTGGTCGCGGGACTTCCGGTACTACTTCACCGCGCGCAGCGCGGGGCTGCTCAGCTGGGCGATGCTCCCGGTCGCGGTCTCGGCCGGGCTGCTCGCCTCGGGCTACGGGCTCGCGGTCGCGGGGTACGCGATGGCGTTCCTCGTCGCCCCGTTCGCGGGGCTCGTGCTCTTCGGCGGCGTGCTCGCCGACCGGTTCACCGCGCGCCGGATGATGATCGTCGCCGACCTCGCGAACCTCGCCGCGCACGTGCTCCTCGCGGTGCTGTTCGTGCGGGGGATCGACCACCTCTGGCACCTCTACGCCCTCCTCGCGGTCGCCGGCACGGCCAACGCGCTGTTCCAGCCCGGCGCGGCGTCGACCGTGCCGCTCGTCGCGCGCGACGTCCAGGGGGCCAACGGCGTCCTGCGGACCTCCGAGGCGATCACCGGGCTCGGCGGCCCGGCGCTCGCGGGCGTCCTCGTCGGGTTCGGGTCGACCGGCGGGGTGATGATCCTCTCCGCCGTCGCCTACGCGACGAGCGCGCTGTGCCTGCTCGCGCTCCGGCTCGGCGTCGTGCCGGCGCCCCCGGCGGGCGCGGGCCTGTGGCGCAGCCTGGCCGTCGGGTGGCACGAGTTCCGTTCCCGCACGTGGCTGTGGGGCGTCGTCGTCATCTGGATGGTCTACGCGGTGCTCGCCTGGGGGCCGCAGCTCCCCCTGGCGGCGAGCGTCGTCGTGCCGACGCACGGGGCGACCGCGTTCGGCGTGCTCAACAGCGCGCTCGGGGTCGGGACCGTGGTCGGCGGGCTGCTCGCGATCCGCTACCGGCCGCGGCGGCCGCTCGCCGCGGGCGCCGTGGCGCTCGTGGCCTACCCGCTCTACCCGCTCGGCCTCGTGCTGGGCTGGCCCGTCTGGGCGCTCGCCGTCGCGCAGGTGCTCGTGGGCGTCGGGGTCGGGGTGTGGGGCGTCATGTGGGCGACGAGCGTCCAGACGCAGGTGCCGGGCGACGTGCTCAACCGGGTCCACGCCTACGAGGTCGCGGGGTCGGTCGGGATGTACCCGATCGGGGCCGCGCTGGCCGGTCCCGCCGTCGCCGCGTTCGGGACGGACCGGGTGCTCCTGGTGGGCGCGGTCGTGGGGACGCTCACGGTCGTGGCGCTCCTCGCCGTCCGACCGATCCGCACGCTCCGGCGGGTCCCGGACCTCCTCTGAGCGCGGCCGCACGCGCGGCGGCGCGTCGCCGAGCACGGGGTTGCTCGCCGTCGACCACGGGGTTGTCGTCGTGAAGAGTGCGATGACGACGGCAACCCCGTGTTCGGCACCTCACCTCGGGCCGGGGAAGGTTCTGTCGGGGCGGGTCGTTGTGGTCGGCGTGAGCGAGCGGACCCACGGGCGAGAGACGGCGGCACCGGGCACGGCGGGCGCGGACCTGCTCGGCCCGGGCGGGGCCGTGCACGACGTCGTGGTCGTCGGTGCGGGCCAGGCGGGGCTCTCGGCGGCTTACCACCTGCGGCGCGCCGGGCTCGACCCGCTCGTGCTCGACGGCGGTCGCGGCCCGGGCGGCGCGTGGCAGGACCGCTGGGACTCGCTGACCATGGCCGAGACGCACGCGGTGCACGACCTCCCGGGCGTCCCGCTCCCGGCCGGCGACCCCGGCGAGCGCGCCAACGTCGCCGTCCCGCGCTACTACGCCGCGTACGAGCGCGAGAACGACCTGCGCGTGGTGCGGCCCGCCACGGTGCACGACGTGCGCGACGACCCCGACGACCCCGCGCTCCTGCTGGTCCGCGCCACGGTCGGCGCCGGGCCGGACGCGCGCGACGTCGTCGTCCGCACGCGCACGGTCGTCAACGCGACCGGCACGTGGACCCGCCCGTTCTGGCCGCGCTACCCCGGGATGGAGACGTTCCGCGGGCGCCAGCTCCACACGCATGACTTCCGCTCCGCCGAGGACTTCGCGGGGCAGCACGTGGTGGTCGTCGGCGGCGGGGCGTCGGCGACGCAGCTCCTGCTCCAGATCGCGCCGCACGCGTCGGGCACGACGTGGGTGACGCGCCGCGAGCCCGTGTGGGTCGAGGAGGAGTTCTCGCCCGAGCTCGGCCGGGCCGCCGTCGCGCGCGTCGCGGAGCGGACGGCCGCGGGCCTGCCGCCGGGGAGCGTCGTCTCGGTCACGGGCCTGCCGCTCACGCCCCGCTACCGCGCGGGGATCGCGAGCGGGGTGCTGCGCCGTCGGCCGATGTTCGCGCGCGTCACGGCGACCGGCGTCGAGTGGGCCCCCGGCGCGAACGATGACGGGCTCCTGCACCAGCCCGCCGACGTCATCCTCTGGGCCACCGGGTTCCGGGCCGCGCTCGACCACCTCGCACCCCTCGGCCTGCGCGCGCCCGGCGGCGGGATCGTGCTCGACGGCACGACCGCGTCGAGCGACCCGCGCGTCCAGCTCGTCGGCTACGGGCCGAGCGCCTCGACGATCGGGGCCAACCGGGCGGGACGTGAGGCGGCGCGCGGCGTGCTGCGGGCGCTCGGCCGACAGCCCGGTCGCAGCCCTGCGGCAGGATCTCGGCGACCGGTGGCGGTGTGAGGGCTCGTCAGCGCCCGCCGCGGAGCCCTAGCGTGCACCCGTGAGCACCGAGTCCTCCCCGGCCCCTGACCCGCACCCCGCCCGCGGGCCCGCCCCGACCGCCGTCGACGCGCCCGCCCTCCCGACGCAGCGCCGCACCCTGACGACCCTCGCCGCGACCCAGGTGCTGTCCGGTGTCGGGGTCGCGAGCGGCATCGCCGTCGCACCCCTCGTGGCGTCGGCGCTGTCCGGGTCCGACGCCATCGCGGGGCTCACCTCGACCTCGGGCGTCGTCGGCGCGGCGCTCGTCGCGCTGCCGCTCGCCCAGGTCGCGGGCCGGCGTGGCCGGCGGCCGTCGCTCCTGCTCGGCTTCGGCCTCGCGACGGGCGGCGCGGTGCTCGCGACGGTCGCCGTCCTGCTGGGCTCGTGGCCGCTGCTCGTCGTGGCGATGCTGCTGTTCGGCTCCGGCACGGCTGCCGGTCTCGCCTCCCGCTTCGCCGCGACGGACCTCGCGACGCCGCAGCGCCGGGCCCGCGACCTGTCCGTCGTGGTCTGGGCGACGACCGTCGGGTCCGTCGTCGGGCCGACGCTCGCGGGCGTCGCCGACCGGGTCGCCGGGCCCGCCCTGCGCCTCGGGGACGCGCACGCCGGGCACGGGAGCGCTGCGGGGAGCACCGCCCCGAGCGCGGCCCCGTTCGTGCTCGCGACGCTCGCGTTCGCCCTCGCGGCGACCGTCGTCGCGGTGTGGCTGCGCCCCGACCCGCTGCTCGCGTCGCGCGCGCCGTCGGGGGCGGGTGCGGCGGGGTCCGTCGCGGAGGGGTCCGGCGCGGCGGGTTCGGGTGCGGCAGGCTCCGGTGCGGCGGGTGGCGACGGGGGCGCGCCGGGCGCGGGTGGAGCGCCGGGCCCGGCGTCGTGGCGCGACGGCCTGCGTGCCGGCTGGGCCGTCGTCGCGGCCAGCCCGACGGCGCGCCTCGCGCTCGGCGCGATCGTGCTGAGCCACCTCGTCATGGTCGGCCTCATGTCCATGACCCCGGTCCACATGAACCACGGCGGCGCGACGCTCCAGGTCGTGGGTCTCGTGATCAGCGCCCACATCGCGGGCATGTACGCGCTGAGCCCCGTCGTCGGGTGGCTCGCGGACCGGCTCGGGCATGCGCGCGTGCTGTACGCCGGGGGCGCGCTGCTCCTCGCCGCGGCGGTCGTCGTGGCGGGCGCGCCGGGCGAGGACTCCGCGCGCCTCACGGTGGGCCTGGTGCTGCTGGGGCTCGGGTGGTCGTGCGGGCTCGTCGCCGGGTCGGCGCTGCTCGTCGACGCGACGCCCGGCCCGTCGCGCACCGCCGTGCAGGGCCTGTCGGACCTCGCGATGAACACGGGCGGCGCCGTCGGCGGCATCCTCGCCGGGGCGATCATCGGGTTCTCGTCGTACGGCGCGCTCGCGTGGGGTGCGGCGGCGCTCGTCGTCGTGTGCGCGGCCGTGGCGGCTCCGCTCGCGCGGCGGGCCGCGCTCCGCTGACGACCGCCGCCGAGATCGGCACCCGGGGGTGGGATCGGTGGTCGCGACCGCCGATCCGGTCTGCGGGTGCCGATCTCGCGGGGTGGGGGGCCGCGGCCAGGGTCAGGCGAGCACGGCCGGGAGCGCCGTGCGCTCGTCCCGGCGGACGGCGCCGACCTGCGCCGGGGTGAGGAACAGCGCCCGGGAGAGGTCTGTGCCGCGCGCGTCCGCGCCCCGCAGGTCGGCGCCGAGCAGGTCGACGGCGTCGAGCCGGGCCCCGCGCAGGTCGGCACCGAGGAGCAGCGCGCCCCGCAGGTCCGACGCCGTGAGGTCCAGCCCGCGGAGGTCCGCGCCGACGAGGTCCGCCCCCGGCCGCAACCGACGTCGCACCCCCGCGCCCGGGGCCCGGAGTGCCGGCGGGGCGTCGGGCGGGGCCGCTGCGCGGACGGTGCCGTGCGGCGACGCGGCGCCGCGGCGGCCGTCCCGGTGCCGCCCGTCGCGCGCCTGTCGACCGTCGCGCGCCTGTCGACCGTCGCGCGCCGCGTCGCGCACGAGCGCGCTCGCCCGGTCGACCAGCGGGCCGACGGAACGACGGACCGCGCCGACGTCGAGCGCGAGCAGGTCCGCCGGGGCGAGGTCGGCGAGCGGTGCGGTGCGGTCGAGCGCCTGCCGGGCGTCGTCGTGCACGGCGGTGGCCGCGGGGAGCGTGAGCACCTCCGCGAGGTACCAGAGCAGCTCCTGGAGCTGCGTGACGACGGGCAGGGCGGCGAACGCGTCGCGCGCGGCGGCGGGGTCGTCGCGCCAGGTCGCGCCGTCGTGCGCCGCCCGGACCGCGGCCGACACGCGCTGGCCCGCGCCCAGGCAGTCGTAGGCGACGCACCCGGGGAAGCCGGACTCGGGCAGCCGGGCGTGGATGCCGCAGCCGAAGTCCGTGCGCAGGTTGGGGCAGGGCGTGCCGGCGGGCTTGTCGATCGCGAAGTCGGCGGACCGCACGAGGTGCAGCCCCACGCAGCACAGGCCCGTGCAGCGGGAGCAGTCGCTGCGCAGGTCGAGCTGCTCGACGAGGAGGGCGCGGCCGTCGGCCGCGGGGACGCGGGGCACGCCTCGACGCTACGCCGTCGCGGGGACGCCGGGCACGGGCATATCGCCGTGCGCAGCGGCCGGGCGGTCGGCGCACGAGAACGGGGCCGGTGCCGTCATCGCGCGGATGAGGGCACCGACCCCGTGGTCGACGAGCGGCGCGTCAGTCGTCCGAGGACGACGGCTTCTGCAGGCCCGCCGAGATGAGCTCCATCACGGACGAGTCCGCGAGGGTCGTGGCGTCGCCCACCGTCCGGTTCTCCGCGACGTCGCGCAGGAGGCGGCGCATGATCTTGCCGGACCGCGTCTTCGGGAGCTCGGGCACGACGAGGATGCGCTTCGGCTTGGCGATCGGGCCGATCTCCTTCGCGACGTGGTTGCGCAGCTCCGTCTGCACGGCCGCCGCGC
Source organism: Cellulosimicrobium sp. JZ28 (assembly GCF_015327065.1). NCBI lineage: Bacteria > Bacillati > Actinomycetota > Actinomycetes > Micrococcales > Promicromonosporaceae > Cellulosimicrobium > Cellulosimicrobium sp. JZ28. Next base: position 293,988 of record NZ_CP017660.1, read on the forward strand.
CGTCGGCGTCGGACGCCCGGCCGGCGTGCTCGCCGCGCAGGATGACGAACGCGACGACGGCCTGGCCCGTGAGGTCGTCGCTCGCGCCGACGACCGCGGCCTCCGCGACGATCTCGTGGGAGACCAGCGCCGACTCGATCTCCGTGGTGGACAGGCGGTGCCCCGAGACGTTCATGACGTCGTCGACCCGGCCGAGCAGCCAGATGTCGCCGTCCTCGTCCTTCTTGGCGCCGTCGCCCGCGAAGTAGATGCCCGGGAAGCGCGACCAGTACGTGTCCTTGAAGCGCTCGAGGTCGCCCCAGATGCCGCGCAGCATCGACGGCCACGGCTCGGACAGCACGAGGTACCCGCCGCCGCCGTTCGGCACGGAGCGCGCCTCGTCGTCGACGACGTCCGCCACGATGCCCGGCAGCGGCACCTGGGCGGAGCCCGGCTTGGCCGCCGTGACGCCCGGCAGCGGCGAGATCATGATCGCGCCGGTCTCCGTCTGCCACCACGTGTCGACGATGGGCGTGCGGTCGCCGCCGATGACGCGGCGGTACCACATCCAGGCCTCGGGGTTGATCGGCTCGCCCACCGACCCGAGCACGCGCAGCGACGACAGGTCGAACTTCGCCGGGATCTCCTCGCCCCACTTCATGCACGCGCGGATCGCGGTGGGCGCCGTGTAGAGGATCGAGACCTTGTACTTCTCGACGATCTCCCACCAGCGGCCCTGGTGCGGCGAGTCCGGGGTGCCCTCGTAGATGACCTGCGTCGCGCCGTTGAGCAGCGGGCCGTAGACGACGTACGAGTGGCCCGTGACCCAGCCGATGTCGGCGGTGCACCAGTAGACGTCGGTGTCCGCCTTGAGGTCGAACACGTTGCGGTGCGTGTACGCGGCCTGCGTGAGGTAGCCGCCCGTGGTGTGGAGGATGCCCTTCGGCTTCCCGGTGGTGCCCGACGTGTAGAGGATGAACAGCGGGTGCTCCGCCTCGACCCACACCGGGGTGTGCGTCGTGTCGGCGGCCTCGAGCGCGTCGTGCCACCACACGTCGCGGCCCTCGGTCCACGCGGTGTCCTGGCCGGTGCGGCGCACGACGAGGACGTGCTCGACCGTCGTCGGCTCCGCGCCCTCCTTCGGCGCGAGCGCCTCGTCGACCGCGGGCTTGAGCGCGGAGGCCGCGCCGCGGCGGTAGCCGCCGTCGGCCGTGATGACGAGCTTCGCCTCGGCGTCGGCGATGCGGCTGCGCAGCGCGTCGGCGGAGAACCCGCCGAACACGACCGAGTGCGGGGCGCTGATGCGCGCGCACGCGAGCATCGCCACGACGGCCTCGACGACCATCGGGAGGTAGATGACGACGCGGTCGCCCGTCTCGACGCCGAGGGCCGCGAGCGCGTTGGCCGCGCGCGAGACGTCGCGCTGCAGCTCGGCGTACGTGACGGTGCGCGTGTCGCCCGGCTCGCCCTCGAAGTGGATCGCGACCCGGTCGCCCAGACCCGCCTCGACGTGGCGGTCCACCGCGTTGTACGCGGCGTTGAGCGTGCCGTCGGCGAACCAGCGCGCGACAGGCGCCTGCGACCAGTCGAGGGTCTCGGTGAACGGGGTCTGCCACGTGACGAGGTCGTTCGCCTGCCGCGCCCAGAACGCGAGCCGGTCGGCCCGCGCCTCCTCGTACAGCTCGGGCTGCGCGTTCGCCTGCGCGGCGAACTCGGGGCTCGGGGGGAAGCTCCGGGTCTCGTGGAGGAGGTTCTCCAGGCTGGACGTGGTGGCCGCTGCTGCGGCCTCGGGCTCGTTCTCTGGCACGCTGACCTCCGGTGCGCATCGACTCTGGTGCGGTCCCGCCGACCGCGGCGGCCGCCCGGGGGCGGCGTGACGGTACGACGGTACGACGGGGCGGACGGCCGCACGACCGGGGCCCCGACCTGGCGAGTGTAGACCTCCTGCGGTGAGCGCGGTCACATCCGTCCGGGATTCGGCGAGAGTGCTCGCAAAGGAACAGGCGAGCGCCCCGGACGGCGGGGGAGCACGCGGTCGGACGGTCCGCCGGGCACCCCGGCGCGCTGTTGCCGCGCGGGGGGTGGTGCCCCACCATGGGCTCACGTTCCTCGCGGAGCGTGCGGCCTCACGGCGAGGCACAGGGGGCGGGTTGGCGTACGCGGCGGTGCGGGGCGCGCGGTCGCGCCCTGCCGCGCCCGCACGCCGGGACGACGGTGTCGACGTCGCGTCCCGGGACCGCGTGCTCGCCGTCGCCGTGGCCGCCGGGCTGCGCGCCGTCGGCCGCTGCGGGGCGCGCACGGTCCCCGAGGACGCCCTCCGGCCGGGGTCCGGCGGCCGCCGCGGGCTCGTGCTCGTGGCCGACGACGCCGGGTCCCTCCCCGGCCCGCCGCTGCTCGCGGTCCTGCGGCGCCCGGGCCCGGTCGTGGTCGTGGGCGGCGCGGTGGCGGCGGACCGGCTGCTCGTCGCCGCGCGGGCCGGCGCCCTGGTCGTCGCCGCGGAGCGACCGTTCGGCGACCAGGTGCGGACGGTCGCCCGCATGCTCGCGGGGGACGTGCGCGCGGGCGACGCGCTCCTGGTGGACCAGCTCGTCGGGGTCGTGCGCGACCGCCGGGCGGTGGCGTCGCTCACGGGCCGGGAGACCGAGGTGCTGGAGCACCTCGCGGGCGGTCGGTCGGTGGCCGAGATCGCTGCTGCGCTCGTGCTGTCGGTCGCGACCGTGCGCGCCCACGTCCGCTCGATCCTCGGCAAGCTCGGCGTCTCGTCGCAGCTCGCGGCCTCCGCCGCCCTGGCCCGCGCACGTGGCGGCCGTCCCGTCCGCAGATAGTCAGAACTGACGATGTGGGGCGGTCGGCGCCCGGCGGATCCTGGCGACGGACCCGGACGAAGGCACCGGGCCGACGGCGGGGCGACGCAGCCCCGCCGACGCACGAGAGGGGGCACGACATGCTGGTGGTCTGCACACAGGACGACGACATCCGCGAGGCCGTCGAGGAGCACGGTTCCGGGGCGGACGCGTGGGGCGAGGTCGTCCTGCTTCCGAAGGGCTCACGGGCCGCGGCGGAACGGGCGCTCGTCGCGGCGCTCGCGACGGCGCGGGGCCCGGTCTGCCTGTCCGCGCACGGCAACGCCGAGGAGATCGGCGACGAGGGGAACGGCGCCGACGACTGGGGGTGGAACCGGCGGCAGGTCGCACGGCTCCTCGCCCGGGTGCCCGGGCCGGTCGGCCCGGTGCTCGTGCACGCGTGCGCCGAGAACGTCTCCAACTTCTCGGCGGGGCTCGCCCTCGCGCTCGAGGAGGAGCGGGCGCTCGAGGGCGTCTGGGTCTACGGCTACAACCGGCCCGTCCCGGCGACCGCCGGCTACCCGCGGCCGGACGCGCTGAGCAGGCAGGTCGACCTGCAGGGCACGCAGGTCGTCTTCTGACCTCGCGCCACGGGGGCGGGGCGGTCGCCGCGCTCCGACACCGCACCACACGTCATCGGAGGAAGTCATGTCGCTCGTGAGAGACATCGTCAAGCAGTTCGACAACAGCGACGAGCTCGCGCAGACGCAGCGCGAGGTCGTGGAGTCGCTCGCCCGGCTCGGGGAGACCAAGGCCGAGCTGTTCGAGGCGAAGATCCAGGAGTCGCTCCGCGGGGCGGGAGGCACGAACTCGACCGTGCCCATCACGTCCATCCTCGCGTCCAAGAAGGAGGTGCACGCCTTCACGTCCACGTCGACGGAGCACCTCGCCGACACCGTGAAGTCGTCGCTCAAGTCGTTCGTCTCGGGGACGGCGGACAGCATCATCGACGGGGTGGGCGGCCTCATCTCCGAGGCCCTCACCGTGTTCCTCGGCGGCGCGTCGGCGTCGACCGGCACGATGGAGGAGTACTACGTCGTGACCGAGGGCCTGTCCATCGTCCGGGTGGACCTCAAGGCGTGGTACCTCAACGTCTCGGCCCGCGGCATCTACGAGAAGATGGAGCGCATCAGCGCGTTCGTCGCGGTCAAGTCCACCGTGGACCTGACGAAGATCGACTTCAACACGTTCCTGTACCTCTACCAGAACCAGCTGACCGCGGCTCACCTCGACAAGAACCAGGTCAAGCAGGCGCTGCAGGAGGCGAAGGAGATCTACCAGGAGTTCAACGGGGCCGGACTGCGCACGCAGGCGGTGCACCACATCACCCGGGCTCCGGGCAGCACGGCGCCGCGCTCGTCCTGACGCGGGGACGACGGCGGGTGCGGCGCCCCCCGGGACGCCGCACCCGCCGTCGGGCGTGCGCCGACCGCCGCCGTACGTGCCGTCAGCGCGCCCGGCGCTGGCGCACGGCCTCGTACAGCACGACGGTCGTCGCGCTCGCGGCGTTGAGAGAGCTCGCCGAGCCGAGCATCGGGATGCTCACCATGACGTCGCACGCCTCGCGCCAGCCCGCGCTGAGGCCGGTGGTCTCGTTGCCGGTCACGACGAGCGTCGGGCCCGTGAGGTCGTGGTCGGCGAGCTCGACGTCGCCGTGCTCGTCGGTCCCGAGCAGGGTCAGCGGGACCCCGGAGGAGCGCTGCGCGGCGACCCAGTCGAGGACATCGCGCCCCGCGGCGACGCGGACCGTCGGGACGGAGAAGATCGAGCCGGTGCTCGCGCGCACGGCGCGCGGGTCGTACGGGTCGGCCGCGTGCCCGGCGACGACGAGCCCGCTCCCGCCGAACGCGTCGAGCGACCGCGCGACCGTCCCCACGTTGCCCGGGCTCGTGGGCCGGTCCAGCACGACGCCGAGGAAGTCGGCGCCCACGGTGCCGCCGCCGATCCGGCCGAGGTCGTCGGGCGGTGTCGCGACGACGGCGAGGAGCTCGGGCGTCTCGTCCTCCTTGCCGCCGAGCTCGCGCAGGAGCGCGGACGACACGGCGAACCGCTGCGCGCGGACCCGGTCGAGCATCGTGTGGGCCCACGACGACAGCGACCGGTCGGCGTCGACGAGCCACGTCCGCACGGTCCACCCGGACTCGACGGCGAGCGTGATGGGTCGGACCCCCTGGACGACCATCTCGCCCGCCCGGTGCCGCTTCGTGCGGTTGGTGAGCAGGGCCTCCCACTGCTGGAACGCCGCGTTGCGGGTCGTGACGCGCTGCACGCTCAGGCCTCCGGGGCGGTGGTCGGGGCGGACGTCGTGGTCGCGACGCGCGGGAGGCCGCCGGTCAGGGCGGGAGGTTCGGCGACGCCGTCCTCCCGCGCGGCGCGCTCGACCGCCGCGGCGACGAGCGTCGTCACCTCCGGGTTGAACACGCTCGGAATGATGTAGGTCGGGTTGAGCTGGTCCTCGTGGATCGCGGACGCGAGCGCGCGGGCGGCGGCGAGCAGCATGGCGTCGGTGATCCGGTGCGACCGCGCGTCGAGCAGGCCGCGGAACACGCCCGGGAACGCGAGCACGTTGTTGATCTGGTTCGCGAAGTCGGAGCGCCCGGTGCCGACGATGGCCGCGTGCTCCGCCGCCTCGACCGGGTCGACCTCGGGCCGCGGGTTCGCCATCGCGAACACGATGGCGTCGGGGGCCATGCGCGCGACGTCGTCGCCCGTGAGGACGTCCGGCGCGGAGACGCCGATGAACACGTCCGCGTCGACGACGGCCTCGCGCAGCGTGCCGGTGACGCGCCGCGGGTTCGTGTTGACCGCGGTCCACGCGAGGGACGGGGACAGGCCCGGGCGGCCCGGGTGCACGACGCCCTCGATGTCCGCGACGACGACGTCGTGCGCGCCCGCCGCGAGGAGCAGCTTGAGCACCGCGGTCCCGGCCGCACCCGCGCCCGAGAGGACGATGCGCACGTCGGGCAGCTGCTTGCCCACGACCTTGAGCGCGTTGGTCAGCGCGGCGAGCGCCACGATGGCGGTGCCGTGCTGGTCGTCGTGGAACACGGGGATGTCGAGCTCGGCCCGCAGCCGTGCCTCGATCTCGAAGCACCGGGGGGCCGAGATGTCCTCGAGGTTGATGCCCGCGAACACGGGCGCGATCGCCTTGACCGTCCGCACGATCTCGTCGACGTCGGTCGTGTCGAGCGCGATGGGGAACGCGTCGATGTCCGCGAACCGCTTGAACAGGGCCGCCTTGCCCTCCATGACGGGCAGCGACGCGAGCGGGCCGATGTCGCCCAGCCCGAGCACGGCCGACCCGTCGGTGACCACCGCGATGGTGTTGCGCTTGATCGTCAGGCGGCGGGCGTCGTCGGGCTTGGCGGCGATGGCCTCGCACACGCGCGCGACGCCGGGCGTGTAGATCATCGACAGGTCGTCGCGGTTGCGGATCGGCACCTTGGACTCGATCTTCAGCTTGCCGCCCAGGTGGAGCAGGAACGTGCGGTCGGAGACGCGGTCCACGACGACGCCCGGGAGCGCGCGCAGCGCCTCGACGATCTGCCCGGCGTGCTCCTCGCCGCGCGTCGCGACGGTCACGTCGACCGTGATGCGCTCGTGGCCCGACGCCGTCACGTCCAGGGCGGTGACGATGCCTCCGGTGTGCTCGATCGCCGTCGTCAGCTCGCTCACGGCGGTGGGGCGGGCCTCGACCTGGAGGCGGGCGGTGATGGAGGAGGAGACACTCGGCGCTGACGTCATGGGCCCCAGTATCGCCCGGCCGGCGGGCCACGACGCGGGAACGGGGCGCGTGAGCCCGGACACGACGACGGCGCCCTCGCGGACGCCGTGGTCGCCAGCGGCGGCGGTGAGCAGGCGCGCTCGCTCCAAGTCGCTGCAACGGGTCGGGGGCCGTCGTGGCCTGGTCCGCCCCGGTCAGCGCGTCCTTCGGTGGACTGCCCTGCGCGTGGGTACCGCCGCGGTGCTGTTGTCCCTCCATCACAGCCCGCCGGGGCGGCGGGCGCAAGCGCTCCGGGGGTTCTTCCACACCGTGTTCTACCGGGGTTCGAACACGCCGGTGCGGTTGGTCCGGGAGGTCCGGATCGGGCCCTTCGGCGGTCGTCCGCGGGGGGCCGGACGGGCGGGTCGGCCGCGCGGGCGGCGACGCTGAAGAGGGTCAGCCGCGCGAGCGGCGGCGCCAGGCCCGCCACACGAGCCACCCGACGACGCCGAGCCCGACGAGGCCCGCGGCGGCGAGCACCGGCGTCGGCGCGGCGAGCTGCGAGCGCAGGGCGACGGGCCGCGAGAACGTCAGCGCGCCCCACCCGTGCTCGGCGGCGAGACGACGCAGCGTCCGGTCGGGGTTGACGACGAACGCGTGGCCGACGGCGCTCAGCATCGGCGCGTCGGTCACCGAGTCCGAGTACGCGTAGCTCGCCGCGAGGTCGTAGCCCTCGCGCTCCGCGAGCTCGCGCAGGGCGACGGCCTTGTTCTCGCCGTACGCGTAGAAGTCGATCGCGCCGGTGTAGCGACCGCCCTCGACGGCCATCCGGGACGAGATGGCGTGGTCGGCGCCGAGCACCGCGGCGATGGGCTCCACCACCTCGCTGCCCGAGGCGGAGACGATGACGACGTCGTGCCCGTGCTCGTGGTGCGACTCGATGAGCTCGACCGCCTCCGCGTACACGACCGGGTCGATGTGCTCGTGGAGCGTCTCCTCGACGATGCGGGAGACGGTCGCGACGTCCCAGCCGGTCACGAGGTTCGACAGGTGCGCGCGCATGCGTTCCGTCTGGTCCGCGTCGGCCCCGCCCACCATGAACAGGAAGTGCGCGTACGCGCTGCGCAGCACGTCCCCGCGGTTGATGAGCCCGCCCGCGAAGAACGGCCGCGAGAACGCCGCGGCCGACGACGTCGCGATGATCGTCTTGTCCAGGTCGAAGAACGCGGCGACCCGGCCGGCGCGCGGCGGGTCCGTCGGGTCCGGGAGCGGGGTCACGGTCGCGAGCCTAGCGGCGGAACGTGGCCGTCCCCAGGAGCGCTCGCCGACCGGCCCGTCCCCAGGGCGGGTGACGGGCCGACGGCGGCCCGCGCCCAGGGGGCACGGTGGTCCCCGGTCGACGGAGGGCAGGGGAGCGCGATGGACGGAGCGGTCGTGGCGGTGGTCGGTGCGCGCGGCGGGGCGGGGGCGAGCGTCGTCGCCGCGTCGTTGGCACGGGCGGTCGCGCGGCGGCGCGCGCCGACGTGCCTGGTCGACCTCTCCCTCCTGGGCGGGGGCCTCGACGTCCTGCTCGGCGTCGAGCAGGACCCGGGCGTGCGCTGGCCGGACCTCGCCGACGCGCGGGGCCGGATCGACGGCGACGACCTCCTCGCGCGCCTGCCCCGCTGGGGCACCGTGCCGGTCGTCAGCACCGAGCGCGGCGGGGGCCCGGAGCAGGCGGCGCTCGCCGACGTCGTCGCCGCGCTCGCCGAGGCCACGGCGGCGAGGTCCGGGGTGCTCGTGCTCGACGCCGACCGCGCGGCCCTCGGGGCGGGTGCTGCCGGGGCGTCGTTGCTCGAGGCGTGCGACGAGGTGCTCCTCGTGACCCCGCTCGACGTCGCCGGGGTCGCGGGCGCCGCCGCGGTGCGCGACCGCCTGCCGGGCCGGGCCGCCCTCGTCGTGCGCGGCCCAGCGCCCGGTCGGCTCTCGCCGCCCGAGGTGGCCGCCGCCGTCGGGCTGGACGTCGCCGCCACCGCCGGGTGGGACCGCGCGCTCGCCGGCGCGGTCGAGCGGGGGCACGGGCCGTGCGTCGGGCGCGGGCCGGTCCTCCGGGCCGGTCGCGAGCTCGCCGCGCGCTACCTCGGGCCTGCCCGGTGAGCGCGCGGGAGGCGCGTGCGCCGCGCGGCGGGCGTGGTCGGGACGGAGGTGTCGCGGACGGGGCGCAGCGCCGCGGGGAGGCGCCACCGCGTGCCGAGCGCGGCCGGGTCGCCCTGCTCGACGGGGTCCGGGACCGCCTCGTGCGGTCGGGCGACGAGCCGGGCGGCGCCACCGAGGTGCTCGGCGACGCGGCCGTCGCGGACGCGCTGCGGGCGTCGGGCCGGGTGCTCGGCACGACCGCGCTGCGCGAGCTGACCCGGACGGCCCACGCGGAGATCTTCGGGGCCGGGCCGCTCCAGCGGTACCTCGACGAGCCCGGCGTGACGGACGTGCTCGTCAACGGGCCCGACGACGTGTGGGTCGACCGCGGCGCCGGTCTCGAGCGGGTCGAGGTCGCGCTCAGCGGCCCCGAGGCGGTGCGGGCGCTCGCGGTGCGCCTCGCCGCGGCGGGCGGGCAGCGGCTCGACGACGCGTCGCCCGTCGTCGACGCCCGCCTCCCGGACGGGACCCGGTTGCACGCCGTCGTCGCGCCCGTGTGCGCGACGGGGGCCGTCGTCTCGCTGCGCGTCCTGCGGACCCGGACGTTCCGGCTCGACGACCTCGTGGCGGGCGGCACCGTCCCGCACGCGTGGGAGCCGGTGCTGCGCGGCCTCGTCGCGCGGCGCGCGAACGTCCTCGTCTCCGGCGGCACCGGCACCGGCAAGACGACGCTCCTCGCCGCCCTCCTCGCGCTCGTCCCGCCCGACGAGCGGGTCGTCTGCGTCGAGGAGGCGCGCGAGCTCGACCCGGACCACCCCCACGTCGTCCCGCTCACCGCGCGGCGTCCCAACGTCGAGGGCGCGGGCGGCGTGGACCTCGCCGACCTCGTGCGCGCCGCGCTGCGCATGCGGCCCGACCGCATCGTGCTCGGCGAGTGCCGCGGGCCGGAGGTCCGCGAGGTGCTCATGGCGCTCAACACGGGCCACGACGGCGGCCTCGCGACGATCCACGCCAACGACGTCGAGGGGGTCCCCGCCCGGCTGGAGGCGCTCGCGGCGCTCGCGGGGATGGACCGGGCCGCCGTCGCCGCGCAGGCCGCGGGCGGCCTCGATGTCGTGCTGCACCTGCGCCGCGTCTGCACGGCGGGCACGACCCGGCGCGTCCTCGCGCAGCTCGGCGTCGTGCGGCAGGACGAGCGCGGCGCGCTGCGCGTGGACGTCGCGGGGTCGTGGGACGGGACCGTCGTGCCGCCGGGCGCTGGGTCGCCGCGCGGCGGTTCGGCGGCAGGCGGGTCGCCGGGCGGTGGGTCGCCGCGCGGCGGTTCGACGGGAGACGGGTCGCCGGGAGACGGGTCGCCGGGCGGTGGGTCGACGGGCGCGGCGGGGCCGGTCGCGGGACCGGCGTGGGACGAGCTCGTGGGGCGGTGGTCCGCATGACGCGAGGCCGTGCCGGGAGCCTCCGCGCGGGTGCGGCCCGGACGGTGCGCGGCGGGGGAGTACGCGCATGACGGTCCTCGTGGGTCTCCTCGTCGGTGCCGCGGTCTGGTGCGCCACGGCCCGGGGCGGTCGGTCGGCGCGCCAGGTCGTCGGCCGGTCGGCGTCGCGGGCCGTGCGGTGGTCGGTCCTGCGCCGTCCGGCCCGACCCCAGGCGGTGCCCGAGCTCGTGCGCGTCGTCGTGACGCAGGTCGGGGCGCTCCTGCGGTCCGGAGCCGCGCCGGGCGTCGCGTGGGGTCGTGCGGTCGGGGTCCGGGTCGACGGCGGGGGCGTCCCGCGGGTCGCGGACCTCGCGCCGCACGTCGGCGGCCCGGCGACGGCGCGTGCCCTCGTCGCGGCGTGCCGGCTGGCCGCGGAGCTCGGTGCGCCGCTGGCGACCGTGCTCGACGAGGTCGCCGTGTCCGTGGCCGCGGACGCCGAGGCGCGGGCCGAGCGGGAGGCGGCGCTCGCAGGACCGCGCGCGACCGCCCGCGTGCTGCTCTGGCTCCCGGTCGTCGGGGTCCTGCTCGGCTACGTGCTGGGCGCCGACCCGCTCGGCACCGCGACCGACGGCGGCCTCGGGACGGCGGGCGTGCTCCTCGGGGTCTTGCTGCTCGTCGCGGGCCGCACGTGGTCAGCTCGGCTCGTCGAGCGGGCGCGCACCGCAGGGGACGACCGGTGACCGCGCGGCGCGCGGAGCGGCCCGCCCGGGAAGGAGAGCACCGATGACCCTCGTCCTCGTGGCGCTCTGCGTCCTGGTGGGCGCGGCACCGTGGTGGTCCGCGCGCACCGAGGCCGGACGGCGCGCCGTCGCCGTCGGGCGGGCAGCGCCCGCGCCGGACGATCCCGCCGCCGGCCCGGGCGGCCGACGGCGCCGGGGCGACGACCGCGAACCCGGCATCGAGACCGGAGTGCTCCTCGAGCTGCTCGCGGCCGCAGTCGGGTCGGGGGCGGCGATCCCGCGAGCGCTCGACGTCGTCGGGTCGTGCGTCGGGGGCCGCGACGGTGCGGGGCTGCGCGCCGCCGGCGCGGCGCTCCTCCTCGGGGCGTCGTGGGACGGTGCCTGGGCGGGTGCACCGCCGCGGCTCGGGGTCGTGCAGCGCGCGCTGCGGCCCGCGTGGCTGCACGGCGCTGCTCCGGCGTCGTCGCTGCGGGCAGCGGCCGGGGCGTCGCGTCAGGACCGGACCGGAGCGGCCAAGGCTGCCGCGGCGCGGCTCGCCGTGCACCTCGTGCTCCCGCTCGGCGCGTGCTTCCTGCCCGCGTTCGTGCTCGTCGGGCTGCTGCCCGTCCTCGTCTCCCTCGGGGCGGGTCTGCTCTCCGGATAGGCGTCGGAGGTCCGGAGGCAGAGGCGGGCGTCGGTGTTGTTTTCGGGCCGGGGCCGGGGCCGGGGCCGGGGCCGGGCCGGTGTCGAGTCGGGTCGCTACGGTGGCCGCATGGACCCGTCCCCTGTCTCCGATGTGCCTGCTGCGCTCCGGGACGACGCCTGGCGGGACGTCGGGAGCGGCGAGTCCTCGGCCCGCGTGCTCGTCAGCGCGGACGGCGCACGGCACGCCAAGGTCGTGGGCCCGGACCAGGCGGCCGACCTGGCGGACGAGCGGGACCGCGCGCTCTGGGCGGCTGAGCGCGGGATCGTCGTCCCCGAGGTGCTGGCGTGGGAGGACACGGGGGAGCAGGCCGTCCTCGTGACGCGCACGGTGCCGGGCGTGCCCGCCGACACGGTCCGCCCCGACCAGGTCGACCGCGCCTGGACGAGCGTCCTCGCGGCGGCGCGGATCCTCCACGACCTCGCCGTGGCCGACTGCCCGTTCGACCGGAGCCTCGACGCCATGGTCGCCCTCGCCCGCGACGTGGTCGACGGCGGCCGCGTGCACCCGGAGTTCCTGCGGCCGGAGCAGGAGTCCCGTGACCCCGCGGACCTCCTCGCGGAGCTCATCGCCGAGCTGCCGTGGCGGCGGGAGCAGCAGGCGACGGACCTCGTGGTCTGCCACGGCGACCTGTGCCTGCCCAACGTCCTGCTCGACCCGAAGACGCTGGAGGTCTGCGGGTTCGTCGACGTCGGGCGGCTCGGGGTCGCCGACCGGCACGCCGACCTCTCCCTCCTCCTGGCGAACGCCCAGGACACTTGGCCGGAGCACGCGCGTGCCCTGGGGGAGTCGCTCGCGCCGCGCTACGGGTCCCCGGTCGACCCGGGCAGGCTCCGCTTCCACCTCGAGCTCGACCCGCTCACCTGGGGCTGACCGCGCCCTGGTTGATCGGGGCTGGTCACTCGACCCGTCGACGGGGGGTGCTGCTCGCGCGACCTGTCGACGGGGTGCTCCTCGGGCGGCGGGGTGCCGGTGGCTCGACCTGTCGACCGGGTGCTGATCGTGCGACGGGGTGCCGGTGGCTCGACCTGTCGACCGGGTGCTGATCGTGCGACGGAGCGCTGGTGGCTCGACCCGTCGACGCGGGCGGAGCGCGCGCTGCCGTGCACAGGTCGTCGTCTTGAGAGCCCCGTCCACCGACGCCCCGCGGTGGGGTGCGGCAGGGGTGCAGGTCCCGGCAGGGTCTCCCCGACCGCCCGCACGACGCGGGCCACACGAGGGGAGCCGGAGATGACACGACAGCCGCGACGCGCGTTCGCGCGCCTGACGGGGACGAGCACGGGGCAGGACGGCGAGGCGGGTCTCGCGACGGCGGAGTACGCCATCGCGACGGTCGCGGCGGCGGGCTTCGCCGGGCTGCTCATCGTCGTGCTGAAGAGCGGCGAGGTGCGCGAGATGCTGCTCGGCATCGTGCGCAGCGCGCTCTCGCTGGGCTGAGCCCGTGCGACGGGACGCCGGGGCGGAGTGCCCCCGGTCGAGGGGTCGGGTCCGAGAGGGCGGCGAGCGCGGTGCTGTCACGGCCGAGCTCGCGGTCGCCCTCCCGGCGGTCGTCCTGGTGCTCGTCGTGGTCCTCACCCTCGCCGCGGCGGCGGGCGCCCAGATGCGCTCCGCCGACGCGGCGAGGGCCGCCGCCCGCGCGGTGGCCATCGGTGAGGACGACGCGACCGTGCGCGCGACCGCGCTCCGGGTCGCCGGAGCCGGCGCGACGGTCGGCGTGCAGCGCGGCGACCCGTGGGTCGAGGTGCACGTCACGACGCCCGTCGTGGGCGGGTGGCTCGCCGGGTCGCCGTTGCGAGCGAGCGGCGCGGCCGTCGCCTGGGCCGAGCCGTGACCGCGGCGCGGCCTCCGCGGGGACGGCGCACCGAGACCGAGACCGAGACCGGGACCAGGACCAGGTCTGGCGCCGAGACTCGCGCCGGAAGCGGGATCGAGACCGCGATCGGGACCGAGACCGACGGGCGGCCGGGTGCGAGGCCGGGGGTGGCCGTGCACCTCGACGTCGAGCACGGAGCAGGCACGGTGCTGGTGCTCGGGGTCGTCGCGGCGGTCCTCGTGCTGGCGCTCGCGCTCGCCGGGCTCGCGCAGGCGCAGGCGGCGCGTGGCACCGCGCAGACCGGAGCCGACCTCGCGGCGCTCGCGGCGGCGACGGCGGTCCGCGACGGGTGGGAACCCTGCGGCCGGGCGCGCGAGGCCGCGGCGCGCAACCGGGCCGTGGTCGTCGCGTGCACGGAGCAGGGCGCCGGGGTCGTCCGGGTGGACGTCGAGTCGAGAGCCGGCGTGACGTTCCTCGGCGCCACGCTCGGCCGCGCGACCGCCGCCGCCCGCGCCGGCCCCGCGAGCGCGCGATGAACGGCCGCCACCGGCAGGGGCAGCGGTCCGTCGGGCGGCGCGAGCGTTGTGACCGGCGGTCGCGATCCTTCGTGGGACGGGTGCCGTCAGCGACCGGACGGTACTCGTCCTCGACCCTGCGGAAGTGCCGTGCCCTATCGCGGGATACCTGCGGTCCGCCCCACGGCGTCGGCGTCGGCGTCGGCGTCGGCCTCGGTCCCGGTCTCGGCGACCGGGGCGTGCGCCAGCACGGCGTCGAGCAGCCGGACGGCGGCGGCCTTCTCGAGCGGGGCGTTGTACGACCCGCACTTGGGCGACTGCACGCACGCCGGGCAGCCGTCGTGGCACGGGCAGCGGGCGATGGCGTCGCGCGTCGCGCGGAGCCAGGTCGCGCCGAGCTCGAAACCGCGCTCGGCGAAGCCGGCCCCGCCGGGGTAGGCGTCGTGGACGAACACGGTGGCCTCGCCGGTGTCGGCGTGCAGCGCGGTGGACACCCCGCCGAGGTCCCAGCGGTCGCACGTCGCGAGGAGGGGGAGCAGACCGATCGACGCGTGCTCGGCGGCGTGCAGCGCGCCGGGCAGCTCGTCGGCGTCGACGGCCGCCTCCTCGATCACGGAGGCGGGGACGGTCCACCAGACCGCCATCGTCGGCAGCGTGCGCTCGGGAAGGTCGAGGGTCTCCGTGCCGAGGACCTGCATGTCGAGGAGACGGCGGCGCTGGAAGCTCACCACCTGGGAGCACACGTCGACCGGGCCGTAGCCCCAGCCGACCGGACCCCAGCTGCGCTCGACGACCTCGCGGCCCGTCGCGACGTCCCCGTCCGTGGGCTCGTCGACGATCGTGATGGACGTGGTCGACCGGGACCACGTGCCGTGGTCGACGTCCTGCCGACGCACGAGCGCGACGTGGTCCGCGAGGTCGAGGTGCTCGACGACGTAGGTGCGGCCCTGGTGGACGTACACCGCGCCGTCGTGCACGGAGCCGTCCGCGGAGGCGGCGTCGACGGTCCCGAGCAGCCGGCCGGTGCGCGCCTCGGCGACCCGGACGGGCGCGCCGCCGGAGCCGCGCAGGTCGGTCATGCCCGACGCGGGCTGCGCGTGCGTCCAGTACCAGCCCGAGGCCCGGCGCCGCAGGGCGCCGCGCGCGACGAGCACGTCGAGGAGACCGCGCACGACGTCGGGCGTGCCGAACGCGGCGAGGTCCTCGGACCGCAGCGGCACCTCCGCCGCCGCCGCGCACAGGTGCGGCGCGAGGACGTAGGGGTTCGCGGGGTCGAACACGGTCGCCTCGAGCGGTGCGTCGAACACCGCCTCGGGGTGGTGCACGAGGAACGTGTCGAGCGGGTCCTCGCGTGCCACGAACGCGACGAGGCCGTCGGCGCCCGCCCTCCCGGCGCGGCCCGCCTGCTGCCAGACCGACATGCGGGTGCCGGGCCAGCCGGCGATGAGGACGGCGTCGAGCCCCGAGATGTCGACGCCCAGCTCGAGCGCGTTGGTCGTCGCGAGGCCGAGCACGTCGCCGGTGCGCACCGCGTCCTCGAGCTCACGCCTCTCCTCGGGCAGGTAGCCGCCGCGGTACGCGGCGACGCGGCGCACGAGCCGGGGGTCGACGACGCGCACGCTGTCCTGCGTCTGGACCGCGACGGACTCCGCGCCGCGGCGCGAGCGCGTGAACGCGAGCGTGCGGGCGCCCGCGATGACGAGGTCGGCGAGCAGGTCGGCCGTCTCGGCGGTGGCGCTGCGGCGCGGGTGCTCCGGCCCCTCGGCGGGCGTCGCGACCGCCGGGTCGTCGTCGTGACCCTCGGCGGGGCCGTCGTCCGTGGACGCCTCGAAGCCCACCACGACGGGCGGCTCCCACAGGGCGAACGTCTTGCGCCCCGCGGGGGAGGTGTCGCGCGCGACGGTCACGACGTCGTCGGGCTCGACCCCGACGAGCCGCGCCGCGCTCGTGGCCGGGTCGGCGGTCGTCGCCGACGCGACGACGAACGTCGGAGGCGGGTCGCCCTCGCGCGCGTAGTGCGCCGCGAGCCGGCGCAGGCGCCGCAGGACGAGGGAGACGTGCGCGCCGAACACCCCGCGGTAGGCGTGCCCCTCGTCCACGACGACGTACCGCAGGTCCCGCAGCAGCCGCGTCCAGCCGCGGTGGTGCGGCAGGAGCGCGAAGTGCAGGAAGTCCGGGTTGGTGAGCACGACGTCGGCGTGCTCGCGCACCCACCGGCGCTCGTCCTGCCCGGTGTCGCCGTCGCACGTCGCGACCCGGACGTCGCGCGTCCCGGCGGCGTCGAGGAGGCGCTGGAGCCCGGAGAGCTGGTCGGCTGCGAGCGCCTTCGTGGGCGAGAGGTAGAGCACGGCGCCGCGCCGTGCGACCGACTCGATGCGGCCGGGGTCGAGCACGCGCGCCGCGGCGTCGGCGCGCACGGCCGTGAGCGCCGGGAGCCAGAACGCGAGCGACTTACCGGAGCCGGTGGAGGTCGCGAGCGCGACGTGCCGGCCCGACCACGCGGCGTCGGCCGCCTCGACCTGGTGCTCCCAGGGGCGCTCCACCCCGAGCGCGCGGTACCCGGCGACGAGCGACGCGTCGGCCCACGCGGGCCACTCGCCCTGGGTGCCGGGGCGCGCGGGCAGCTCGCGCACGTGCCGCAGCCGTTCGTCCCGCCGCCCGCCGGCGCGCAGCACGTCGAGCAGCGTCGCGCTCGTCGGTCGCGGGGAGGTGGTGGGGGCGTGCAGCACGTCTCCGAGTGTCCCACCTCGGGCCCACGGTTCGGCCGAGGGCCGTGCTCGGGACCTCCGGCCCTCGCGCGGGGAGGGGCGCACGGCCGACGATCGACGCATGGCAGCGTGGCGTGGGGTCCGGGTCCTGACGACGACGGCGCTCGCCGCCGGGGCGCTCCTGCTCACCCGGCGCATGACCCAGACGTGGGGCACCTGGGAGGGCGAGCACGAGTGCGTGCTCCCCGGCGACGACCTCGTCCCCGACGCGCGCGCCGTCGTCGCGACGCGGGCCGTGACGGTCGACGCGCCGCCGGCCGACGTCTGGCCGTGGCTCGTCCAGCTCGGCCAGGGCCGCGGTGGCTTCTACTCCTACGACGCGCTCGAGAACCTCGTCGGCCTGGGCATCCGCAGCGCGGACGCGATCGAGGAGCGCTGGCAGGGCCTCGCTGTGGGCGACGACGTCCACCTGGCCGACGAGGCCGTCCTGCGGGTGGCTGCGCTCGAGCCGGGCTCGCACCTCGTGCTGCTCGGCGCGCCCGGGCCCGGGCAGCCGGACACGATGCCGTTCCGGTTCTCGTGGGCGTTCGTCGTGCGATCGCTCCCGCCGGGGGCGGACGGCACCCCGCGGTCGCGCCTGCTCGTCCGCGAGCGGTACGTGCCGCTGGGCGCCGCGGGCCGCGCGGTCGTCGAGGCGGTGCAGCCGGTGAGCTTCCTCATGACGCAGAAGATGCTGCGGGGCGTCCGCGCCCGCGCCGAGCGCCACTGACAGGTCCCGAACATGCGGTCGTCGCCCGTCCGGCGCTCGGCACGGTCCGCAACCACATGCTCGGCCGCGGGGGAGAGGGGGAGACTCAGCCGCGGAAGATCTCGACCGTGGCGCGCGAGAGGTACCACGGGTCCACGACGGCGGTGAGCTCGCGCGCGGAGTGCATCGAGAGGATGGGGACCCCGACGTCGACCGTGCGGATGCCGAGGCGGGTCGCGGTGAGCGGCCCGATGGTCGAGCCGCACGGCACGGTGTTCTTCGAGACGAACTCCTGGCTCGGCACCCCGGCCCGGGCGCAGGCGCGCGCCCACGCCGCGGCGCCGTGCGCGTCGGTCGTGTAGCGCTGGTTCGCGTTGATCTTGAGGATCGGCCCGCCGCCGGCGAGCGGCCGGTTCGCGGGGTCGTGCCGCTCCGGATAGTTCGGGTGGACGGAGTGGCCGACGTCGCTCGACACGCACAGCGACCCCGCGAGCTGGCGATGCCGCTCCTCCTCCGTAGCGCCGAGGCCGGCCGCGACCCGGGCGAGCACGTCCGCGAGGAACGGGCCGGACGCGCCGGAGCGCGACTCGGACCCGATCTCCTCGTGGTCGAACGCGGCGAGCACGGGGATCGCGGCGCCCTCGACGGGCCGGTCGGGCGTGCCCGCGACCTCGAGCAGCGCGACGAGACCGGCGTGCACCGACAGCAGGTTGTCGAGGCGCCCGGACGCGAGGAACGCGCCGTGCGCACCGAACACGCGGGGCGACTGGGTGTCGGCGACCACGACGTCGTACCCGGCGATCTCGCTCGCCCGCACGCCCGCGTGGTGCGCGAGCTCGGCGAGCACGTCCCCGCCGCTCGTCCCGTGCGGCGCGCCCGCGACGTCGGACCCGGCCGGACCGGACGCCGACGCGAGCCCCCACACGGGCTGCGTGTGCTGCTGCTTGTCGAGCGTGAGCCCGTCGTTCGCGGCGCGGTCGAGGTGGATCGCGAGCTGCGGGATGCGCAGCAGGGGGCCCGTGCGCACGAGGTGCTCCTCGCCGTCGGCCGTGACGAGGCGACCGGCGAGCTCGAGCTCGCGGTCGAGCCACGAGTTGAGCAGCGGGCCGCCGTAGATCTCCACGCCCGCCTGCCACCAGCCCTCGCGGCCGACGCTCGGGCGCGGCTTGAGCTTGAAGCCGGGCGAGTCGGTGTGGGCGCCGAGGATCGCGAACGGCGTGGTCGCCGTCGCGCCCGCGGGCACGGCCCAGGCGATCACCGCGCCGTCGCGCACGACGACGTACCGCCCGCCCGCGGGCCCGTCGCCCTCGCCGCCGGTCACCGACGGCCACGCCGCGGTCTCGTCCAGGCGCTCGAAGCCGACGGCCTCGAGCCGGCGCGCGACCTCGTGCGCCGCGTGGTACGACGACGGGGACGCCTCGACGAACGTCGCGAGGTCGTGCGCGTGGGCGAGGGCGGGGTCGTGGGGGGTCGGGTCGGTCACGGGGGTGCTGGGCGTCGACACAGGCTCCACCCTACGCACGCCCAGGAGCGCTCCGTAGGGTGGTCGCGCACCGCGAGAGAGGGAGTCCGCATGACCTGGGTCGTCCTGCCGGGCCTGGCGCTCACGCCCGAGGACTTCGCCCCGCTCGCACACGCCCTCGGCACCGCGTCCGGCACCGACGACGTCCGCGTCCTCGACGCGTGGCGCGTGCCCGCGACGGGACCGGTCGACGTGGTGCGGGAGGGCCTCGGCGTCGACGGGTCGCGGCCCGTGGACCTCGTGGGGCACTCCGTCGGCGGGCTCACCGCGATCGAGTGGGCGCTGCGGCACCCGGACGAGGTCCGTCGGCTCGTGCTCCTCGACCCGACGAGCCCGTGGGAGGCCCATCTCCCGGCCCTGCACACGGGGCGGGTCACGGCCCGGGCGGGCACCGCGGCGGCGGGCGTGCTCGCGACCGGGCTGGCCGTGACGGGCGCGACCCTGCGCCGCGTGGGCGTCCGGGTGGTCACGCGCGCCCCGGACCGCCTCCCGCACGACGTCGCGCGCGCCCGCTACGGCTCGCGGGAGGCGTGGACGCTGCTCGCCCACCAGTGGTTCGCGAGCTGGGAGCAGGCGCCGCGGGTGCGCGACCTGCTCGACGACGGCCGCCGTCTGCCCGCGGGCGCCGAGCCGCTGCTCGTCACCGGCCTGCGGGCGAGCGCGCGGTTCCTGCGCGCGCAGCGCGAGCTGTCGGACCGGCTCGGGGTCCCGCGCGTCGGGCTCGCGGGGGAGGGCCACCTCTACCCGCTCACCCGGCCCGACGCCGTCGCGCGCCTCGCCACGGGCCTCGCCCCGGACGCCGGCGGAGGGGCCGCGCGACCGCCGGGCTGACGGGCCCCGGGGCGCCGTCACCGGGCGCGCTCGTGACGTCGTGCACGAGTGGTCGTGACGTACGACACACGTGCGTAGACTCACCCCCATCGCTCCGGCAGGGGACCGGCGCGACGGTCGCGCGGTTCGTCAAGGAGGACGGATGCTCACGCTCGGTACGGAAAGTCTCACCATCGTCGCGGTCATCGCGGCGATCGCCCTCGTGGCCCTCGCCTTCGCGGTCGTGCTGCGCAGACAGGTCCTCGCCGCGGACGAGGGCACGGCGAAGATGCAGGACATCGCCCAGGCCGTGCAGGAGGGCGCTGGCGCGTACCTGAGCCGCCAGTTCCGCACCCTCGCGCTGTTCGCGGCGATCGTCTTCGGCCTCCTGTTCCTGCTGCCGGGCGACGGCGGCATCCGCGTGGGGCGCTCGGTCGCGTTCCTCGTGGGCGCCGGGTTCTCGGCCGCGATCGGCTACCTCGGGATGTGGCTCGCGGTGCGCGCGAACGTGCGCGTCGCGTCGGCCGCGACCCGGCCGGGCGGACGCTCGGAGGGCGCGCGCATCGCGTTCCGGACGGGCGGCGTCGTCGGCATGTCGGTCGTCGGCCTCGGCCTGCTCGGCGCCGCGGGCGTCGTGCTCGTCTACAAGGGCGACGCCCCGGCGGTGCTCGAGGGCTTCGGGTTCGGCGCGGCGCTGCTCGCGATGTTCATGCGCGTCGGCGGCGGCATCTTCACCAAGGCGGCGGACGTCGGCGCGGACCTCGTCGGCAAGGTTGAGCAGGGCATCCCCGAGGACGACCCGCGCAACGCCGCGACCATCGCGGACAACGTGGGCGACAACGTCGGCGACTGCGCGGGCATGGCGGCCGACCTGTTCGAGTCGTACGCGGTGACGCTCGTCGCGGCGCTCATCCTCGGCAAGGCGGCGATGGGCGAGGAGGGCCTCGTGTTCCCGCTCGTCGTGACCGCCCTGGGCGCGCTCGTCGCGGTGCTCGGCGTCTTCATCACGCGCGTGCGCGGTCAGGAGAACGGCCTCAAGGCCATCTATCGCGGGTTCTACCTCTCGGCGCTCATCGGCGCGGTGCTCGCCGCCGTCGCCGCGTTCGTCTACCTGCCGTCGTCGTTCGCCGCGCTCGACGGTACGGCCGACCTCGGCGACCTGTCCGGGATCGCGGCCGACCCGCGCGTCGTCGCGAGCCTCGCCGTCGTCATCGGGATCGTCCTCGCGGGCATCATCCTGTGGATCACGGGCTACTTCACCGGCACGACGTCGAAGCCCACCCTGCACGTGGCGGCCACCTCGCGCACGGGCGCGGCGACGGTCGTGCTGTCGGGCATCGGGGTCGGGTTCGAGTCGGCCGTGTACACGGCGGGCGTGATCGCCGCGGCGATCTGCGGGCTGTTCCTCCTCGCGGGCGGGTCGGTGTGGCTCGCGCTGTTCCTCGTCGCCCTCGCCGGGTGCGGCCTGCTGACGACGGTCGGCGTCATCGTCGCGATGGACACGTTCGGTCCCGTCTCCGACAACGCCCAGGGCATCTACGAGATGTCGGTCGGCGAGTCGGGCGACGGCGACGCAGAAGCCGCGCAGATCCTCACGGACCTCGACGCGGTGGGCAACACGACGAAGGCGATCACCAAGGGCATCGCGATCACGACGGCCGTCCTCGCGGCGACCGCCCTGTTCGGGTCGTACGCCGACGCCGTGAGCCACGCGCTCGCGGACGTGCAGGGCGTCGGGAGCGGTCTCGTCACGGCGATGCTCGACTACCAGATCGTCTCGCCGATCACGCTCGTGGGCGTGATCCTCGGTGCCGCGACCGTGTTCCTCTTCTCGGGTCTCGCGATCGACGCGGTGACCCGGGCCGCGGGCGCGATCGTGTTCGAGGTGCGCCGCCAGTTCCGCGAGCACCCCGGGATCATGACGTTCCAGGAGCGCCCCGAGTACGGCCGGGTCGTCGACATCTGCACGCGCGACTCGCTGCGCGAGCTCGCGACCCCCGGCCTGCTCGCCGCGTTCGCGCCCATCGCCGTCGGCTTCGGCCTGGGCGTCGGGCCGCTGGCCGGCTTCCTCGCCGGCGCGATCGGCGCGGGCGTGCTCATGGCCGTGTTCCTCGCCAACTCGGGCGGCGCGTGGGACAACGCGAAGAAGATCGTCGAGGACGGCGCGTACGGGGGCAAGGGCTCGGAGGCGCACGCCGCGACCGTCATCGGCGACACGGTCGGCGACCCGTTCAAGGACACCGCCGGCCCGGCGATCAACCCGCTCATCAAGGTGATGAACCTCGTGTCGGTGCTCATCGCTCCTGCGGTCGTGCTCATGAGCGTGCCCGAGGACGCGAACCACGTCCTGCGCATCGCGATCGCGGTCGTCGCGGCGGCCATCGCGTTCGGCGCGGTGATCATGTCGCGGCTGCGTGCGGCGCGCGTCGACCGCGAGGAGTCCGCCGTCGAGCGGGAGCGCGTCGCGACGGGCGCCTGACGCCCGGCCACCGCAGACGACGGAGGGCGCCCGGGTCGACCCGGGCGCCCTCCGTCGTGCGCGGGACTAGCCCGCGACGGTGAACGACGCGCGCAGGAGCGCGTCCTCGCGCGACGACGGCCCGACCCGCAGCTCGAACTCGCCCGGCTCGACGACGCGGCGCCCGCGGGCGTCGACGAGCGTGCAGTCCGCCACGGGCACCTCGAGGCCGACGGTCGCCGACTCGCGCGGCGCGAGGTCCACCTTGCGGTAGGCCTTGAGCTCCTTCTCGGCCCACGTCACCGACGTGACGGTGTCGCTCACGTAGACCTGGACGGTCTCGCGCACCGGGCGCGACCCGGTGTTCGTCAGCGTGACCTCGGCGCGCACGACGTCGTCGGGCCCGTGCTCCGTGCCGAGCACCCGCAGGTCGGCGTACTCGACGGTCGTGTAGCTCAGGCCCTCGCCGAACGCGAACGCGGGGCTCTGGGTGAGGTCGGCGTAGCGGACGCCGTGCTGTCCGCGCACCACGTTGTAGTAGGTGGGCTGCTGGCCGGCGTGGCGCGCGAAGGAGATCGGGAGCCGGCCCTCGGGCTCGATCAGCCCGAGCACGAGCTCGGCGACGGCCTGGCCGCCGCGCATCCCGGGGTTGGCCGCCCAGACGACCGCCGCCGCCGCGTGCGCCGACGGCGGCAGGACGAGCGGCTTCGACGCGACGACGACCACGACCACGGGGGTGCCCGTGGCGACGAGGGCGTCGAGCAGCGCGACCTGGCCGCCGACGAGCTCGAGCGTCGCGGTCGAGCGGCCCTCGCCCACGAGCTCGATGCGGTCGCCCACCACGGCGACGGCGAGGTCGGCGTCGCGCGCGGCGGCGACGGCCTCGGCGATCAGCGCGTCGTCGGGCGCGGCCGGGACGACGACCTGGGGCCGCGGCTGCCCGTCGGGGAACAGCTCGCCCTCCGGGTCGGGCGCGAGCGTGAGGATGTCGGCGCCGCGTGCGTGGGTCACGGCCCAGCCCTCCGGGGCCAGCGCGCGGAAGCCGTCGAGCACGGTCGTCGTCATCTCGCGCGGGTGGCCGTCGGGCAGCCAGTCGGCCTGCCCCGACGCGCCCGCCCAGTCGCCGAGCTGCGTGTGGTCGTCGTCCGCGTTCGGACCGACGACGGCGATCGTCCGGGCGGGCGCCCCGGCCGGGGCGAGGGCCCGGCCGTCGGGCGTGCCGGCGTCGCGGTCGAGCCCGCCCGCGAACGGGAGGGTGCCGTCGTTGGTGAGGAGCACGAGGGAGCGGCGCGCGACCTCGAGGTTCACCGCGGCGTGCTCGGCCGACGCGATGACCGCCCGCTGGCGCGCGACGTCCGGCCGCCGCGGGTCCTCGAACAGGCCGAGGCGGAACTTGAGGGTGAGGATGCGGCGGACGGCGCCGTCGATCGCCGCCTCCTCGACGAGGCCGCGGTCCACCGCCTCGAGCGCGCCCTCGAAGAAGCGCGGCGTCGTCATGACCATGTCGTTGCCGGCGCGCACGGCCGCGGCGGACGCGTGCACGTAGTCGGGCTGGATGTGCTGCTCCCAGACCATGCGGCCCACGTTGTCCCAGTCCGTGACGAGCGTGCCGGTGTACCCCCACTCGCCGCGCAGGACGTCGTCGAGCAGCCAGCCGTTCACGGTGACGGGCACGCCGTCCATGGACTGGTAGCCGAGCATGAACGTGGCGCAGCCCTCGCGCGCGACCCGCTCGAACGGGGGCAGGAACCAGGACCGGAGCTTGCGCTGCGAGATGTCGGCCTCGCTCGCGTCGCGCCCGCCCTGCGTCTCGGAGTAGCCCGCGAAGTGCTTCGCCGTGGCAAGGATGCCCGTCGGGTCGGACAGGCCGTCGCCCTGGTAGCCGCGGACCATCGCGGACGCGAGCTCGCCGATGAGGAACGGGTCCTCGCCGAACGTCTCGTCGACGCGGCCCCAGCGCAGGTCGCGCGCGATGCAGAGCACGGGGGAGAAGGTCCAGTGGACGCCGGTCGCGGCGACCTCGACCGCGGTCGCGCGCGCGACCTGCTCCACGAGCGCGGGGTCCCACGTCGCGGCCATGCCGAGCTGCGTGGGGAAGATCGTCGCGCCGACCCAGAACGAGTGGCCGTGGATGCAGTCCTCGGCGAGCAGCAGGGGGATGCGCAGCCGTGTCCGCCCGGTGAGCTCGTGCGCGGCGAGGACGTTCTCCGGCGAGGTGTGCAGCAGCGAGCCCGCGTGCTTCTCGAGCACCGCGGGGCCGACGCCGTCGCGCGCGTCGAGCTGGAGCATCTGGCCGACCTTCTCGGGCAGCGTCATGCGGGCGAGGAGGTCCTCGACGCGGTCGGCCACGGGCACGGCGGGGTCGAGGTAGGGCAGGGTGCTCACGGACGGTCCTTCCACGGCGGCGGCGACGGCACCCGGCGGCGCCGCGGGTGCGGGCACGGCGTCGGCGGACCGGGCGCCGTCACTCTACCGGAAACCAAGTAACTGGTCAGTAAGTTTGGCCTCAGCGCCAGTGGTCGAGGAAGCGGGCGACGGTCCGCGTCGCGTGGTCGAGCACGTGACCGTCCTCCGCGGCGGCCCCCGAGAGCAGCGCCGCGTCCACGACGTGCGCGACGAGGTCGGTGTCCGTCACGTGCCCGTGGCCCGACGCGTCGAGCACGGTCCGCGCCGCCGCCAGCAGGCGCGGGCGCGAGGCCCGCATGATCGGTCGCAGCGCCGGGTCCCGCATGGCCGTGAGCATCGGGTCGAGGCGCACGTCGACCACCGAGTCGTCCACGTGCGGGGCGTAGAGCGTCTCGATGAGCTCGCGCGCCGTCGCGGTGCTCGAGCGACGCCGGCGGGCGAGGGTGTCGGCGTGCGCCTGCGCGGCCGTCGCGCGCACGTCCTCCGCGGCCTGGACGGCGGCGGCGACGAGCGAGGCGCTCGTCGGGAAGTAGTACGACGCCGACCCCTGCGGCACGCCCGCGGCGCGGGCGACCTGCCGGTGGGTCACGGCGGCGAAGCCCTGGTCGATGAGCAGGTGCGCGGCGGCGTCGACCATCGCGCGCTGCCGCTCCGCGCTGCGCCCCTGCACCGTGGTGCGTGCGCCCCGCGCGCCGCTCGTCGCCGACCGGTCCCGGGCACCCGCAGCGTCGTCCACGCGGCCATCGTAGTGAGGAATAACCTATACGCGCGTATGGTTATCGCCCTCGGACCGCGAGCGCGGCCCGTGGAACGAACGAGGAGTGGAGAAGGATGGTCGCCGCCGAGGGGCTCGTCATCGACTGGGCGCAGATGCCCACCTACAACACCGTGATGTCCGTCGCCGTCGGCGCCGGGCTGATCCTGCTGGTCATGCTCGGCCGCGAGCTGCTGCGGGCGCCCGGGAAGATCGTCGTGGAGGGCTGGTCGCTCGCGTTCGGCGTGCTGGGCACGATCCTCACGGCGACCGGGCTGCACATGACGCTCACGTGGCCGCTCGCCGCGGGCGGCTTCCCGTTCGACAACATCATCTTCGGCGAGACGAGCCTCGCGTTCGGCGTGCTGCTCCTCGCCGCCGCGTTCTACCTCTGGACCCGCGGCCGCGCCGCGCTCGAGCGGGCCGACGCCACCGAGCACCTGCAGGCCGTCGCGCGCCCCGTGTCGGTGTTCGTGCTCGGGATGGGCCTCGGCCTCGTCGCCATCGCGATCGCCGGCGTGACGTACCAGCTCTTCGCCGCGCCGCCGGAGGAGCCGATCTCCGGCGCGTTCGCCGCCTACCCGCTCGTCGAGGCGATCTTCATGTCCGGGCTCATCGCGCTCGTGGGCGTCGGCGCGATCCTCTTCCCGTTCGCGGTCCGCTCCGGGCGCCGCGTCGTGCGGGTCGTCATCGGGTGGGCCTGGGGCCTGTCCGGCGTCGCGTTCCTGCTGTTCGGCGCGATGAACTTCTTCACCCACATCGGCCTCATCGTCAACACGATGGGCTGACGCCGCGGCGACCCCGAGGACCCCGCCGGCCGACCAGGCCCGCGGGGTTCTTCGCGCCCGCGGGAGGCGTCATCATAGGGGCCATGCAATCACCGGTGCGCGCCGTGGCCCACGCCGCGGTCCTCGCCGTCGTCGCCGGGCTGTGCCTCGCCGTCGTCGCGAGCGGGGCGTTCGACGTCGTGTCCCTCCCGGGCGCAGCACCCGCCGCCGCACCGCCCCCGCCCGCCGCACCCGCGGCGTCGTCCCCGGGTGCCGGGGACGGCGCGGACGACGGCGCGGCACCCGCCGACGGCACGGACCCTGCCGAGACGGACCTCGCCGCGACCACCGCGCCCGACGACGGCACGGACCCGGCTGCGGGCGCCGTCGACCCGGCGTGCCGGGAGGCGGAGGTCGCGTGGGGCGCGGCGGCCAAGGCGCAGGTCAACCTCACGGTCGACCACCCCGAGGCCCTCGTCGAGGGGTTCACCACCGCCCGCGACACGCTCGCCGGGGCCACCCCGCCCGCGGCGGTCGCGCGCGACTGGGCCGTCGTCACGACCTACCTCACGATGATCGCGGACGAGGTCGAGGCCACCGGCACGCGGGACACGGGCGAGCTGTCGCGGGCGATCGACCGCGTGGGGCGCCGGATCGACACGGCGGCGCTCACGTCGTCGTCCCGGGCCGTCACCGAGTACTTCCGGGCCGGCTGCGCGCGCTGACCGGCACCCGCCGGAACTTCACCCCGTGGCGATGGCCACATGGGGAGCGGTCCCCACTTCGAGGATTTGAGGGCGCGCGACGCGCGTCCGTGGGAAACCATGGTCGTCATGCGCACCCGACTGACGATCACCAAGACCACGACCGCCCTCGCGACGAGCGCCCTCCTCGTGCTCGGCCTGGCCGCCTGCGGTGGCTCCGGCGACGACGCGAGCACCGACTCCGAGACCACGCCGGCGGAGGAGACCAGCACGTCGGCCGAGGAGGAGACCACCCCGTCGGAGGAGCCCGCCGAGGAGGAGTCCGGCGACACCGAGGCGTCGGGCGACTTCTGCACCGCCTACGACGCCCTGCTCGACGCCCAGACGACCCTGAGCTCGATCGACACGAGCGACCCGGCCGCCGCCGTGACGCAGTTCGAGACGTTCACGGCGTCGCTCGAGGCCGCCGAGGCCCCGGCCGAGATCAGCACCGACTGGGACAACGTCACGGGCGTCTTCCGCCAGCTCACCGACACGCTCGAGACCGCGGTCGACGACCCGGCGAACGCCGACATCTCCTCGATCACGTCGCTCATGACGGACGAGACCTTCCAGACCTCGGCGCAGAACGTCGCGGTCTACGGCACGCAGAACTGCTGACGACGTCGTCCCCCACGGACCCTCGGCACGCCTCGGCGAGCCGGGGGCCCGTCGCGTCCGGGGCGGCGCGGGCCCTCGGCCGCCGCGCGCGGATCGGTGAGGATGGAGCCATGCCTCCCGCCTCCAGCACCCCGAGCCCGTCGTCGCGCACCGTCGCGGACGGGCCCGGCCCCGTCCCGCCCGGCGCCGGCCTCGCCCCCGCCGACCTCGCGGCCGCCGCGGCGACGCTGCGTGAGGACCTCGCGGCGGCGGACTTCACGGTCGACGGCGTCGAGCGCGTGCTCGGTCCCGTCGCGTCCGCCGCGCTGCACCGCGAGCAGGCCGTCCCGGCGCGGCGCGCGCTGCGCGACCGCGGTCGGGAGGAGGCCGACCCCACGGCCGCTCTCGCCGCCCTCTTCCTCCTCGGCGACGACGTGCCCCGGCGCGCCCTCGACGCGGCGCTCGGGCGCACGGGGGTCGACGGCGCACGGCGGCTGGGCCTCGTCGAGGCGGCGGGCGCGGGCGAGGACGACGCGGTGCGCGCGCTCGTCGACCTGCGGCCGTACGCGGCGACCGACGCCGCGGGCCCCGTCACGTGGTGGTTGTCGTCGGACCTGGGCGAGCTCGCGACGGGTCGCCGGCTCGCCCCGGACCACGTGCTCGGTGCGGGCGGCGCGTCCCTGACCCTCGCCCAGGTGACGGTCCGGACGCCGGTCGGGCGCGTGCTCGACCTCGGGACGGGCTGCGGCATCCAGGCCCTGCACGCCGCGCGGCACGCGCGCGCGGTCGTCGGCACGGACATCTCGCGCCGGGCACTCGGCTTCGCCGCGTTCAACGCTGCGTTCAACGCCGCGTTCGACGAGGACTCCGGCGACTCCCCGTCGGCCAGGCCCGGAGGCGCCGCACCGGCCGGGCGCGTCGAGCTGCGCGAGGGCTCGATGCTGGAGCCGGTCGCGGGCGAGCGGTTCGACCTCGTCGTGTCGAACCCGCCGTTCGTCATCACCCCGCGCGCCGCCGGGGGCGCGCTCCCGGACTACGAGTACCGCGACGGCGGCCGGTCGGGCGACGACCTCGTGCGCGACCTCGTGACCGGGGTCGGCGCCGTGCTCGAGCCCGGCGGCGTGGCGCAGCTCCTCGGCAACTGGGAGCACCGCCGCGGCGTCCCGTGGGACGAGCGCGTCGGCGCGTGGCTCGACGAGGCCGGCCTCGACGGCTGGGTGGTCCAGCGCGAGGTGCTCGACCCCGCGGAGTACGCGGAGACCTGGATCCGCGACGGCGGCACGACCCCCGAGCGCGAGCCCGCGGCGTGGGCGGCGGCGTACGGCGCGTGGCTCGACGACTTCGCCGCGCGCGACGTGGAGGCCGTCGGCTTCGGCATCGTCACGCTGCGCCGTCCGCTCGCGGGCGCCCGCCCGACGCTGCGGCGGCTCGAGGAGCACACCGGGTCGGTGCGCCAGCCGCTCGGCGCGCACCTCGCGGCGTCGCTCGCGGCGCACGACTGGCTCGCGGCGCGCGACGACGCGGCCCTCGCGGGCGAGCGGCTCGCCGTCGCGCCCGACGTCACGGAGGAGCGGTTCCACACGCCCGGCGCCCCGGACCCCACGGTCGTCCTGCTGCGCCAGGGCGACGGTCTGGGCCGCGCCGTGCGGGCGACGACGGGGCTCGCCGCGCTCGTCGGCGCGAGCGACGGCGAGCTGACGGTCGGGCAGCTCGTGGGAGCGATCGCCGCGCTGTTCGAGGTCGGTGCCGAGGACCTCGCGGGCGACCTCCTGCCCGACGTGCGCGGGCTCGTGCGCGACGGCTTCCTCGCACCCGTGGGCTGACGCGCGCGACACGCCCCGGCCGCACCGATACGTTGGGGCGGCATGGACCTCGAGGTGCGGCACCTGCGCATGATCGTGACGGTGGCCGAGACGGGCAGCGTGACCAAGGCGGCGGCGTCGCTGGGCCTCGCGCAGCCAGCCCTCACCGCCCAGCTCAACCGGATCGACCGCACGCTCGGCGGGTGCGTCTTCACGCGCGACCGGCAGGGCGCGCGCCCCACGGAGCTCGGCGAGCTCGTGCTGCGGCACGCGCGCGTCGTGCTGCCCGCCATGTCCGCGCTGGTCGACGACGCCCGGCGGCTCACCAGCGAGCACGGCACGGTCGGCCGCGTGCACGTGGGGACGGTGAGCTCCGCGATCGGCGGCCTGTTCGCGAGCCGGCTGCACACCGCGCTGCCCGGCGCGCTGGGGGTCGACGACCTGCTCGTCACGACGGCGACGTCGTGGTCCGTCGAGGAGACCGCGGACCGCCTCGCGAGCGGGACCCTCGACGTCGCGCTCGTCGGGATGTGCGGCGACGCGACCCCGCCCGCGGCCGGGGGCCTGGTGTGGACGGCGGTGTCCACCGACCCGGTGTTCGTGCTCGTCGACGAGTACCACCCCGTCGCCGGGCGCGACGCCGTCGGGCTGGACGAGCTCGCCGACGCGCTGTGGCTCACGGCACCCGGGAGCGGGTGCTTCGAGCGCTGCTTCGTCGGTGCGTGCGCGCGGGCGGGCTTCACGCCGCGCGCGATGGGGGAGTCGGACCGCACGTCGTGCATCGACCAGGTGCGCGGCGGGCACGCGGTCGCGCTCGTCCAGCCCGTGCTCCTCGACGCCCCCGGCGTGCGGACCGTCGCGCTCGAGGGCGCCCCGCTGCGCTGGACGCACCACGTGGGGTGGCGGCGCGACGCCGTCGACCGCCTCCCGGTCGACGCGGTCCTGCGGGCCGCGACGGGTGCGCACCGCGACGCCGTGCAGCGCTCGCCCCGCTACCGGCGGTGGCGCGCCGAGCACCCGGTGGAGACCGCGTAGGGGCGAGCCCGCACATAGCGCCCGCGTATGACCTGATCGTGATCTGGGCGCGCCCTGGACGCGTCCCTAGCGTGGCCCTCGACCGGGCCACCCGGGCCCGGCGAAGGGAATGGACGACATGACACGACCACTCCGCAGGAGGCTCGCCGCGGTCACCGCCGCGGCGACGCTCCTGGCGGGCGGGGCCGCGACGCACGCCGTCGCCGCCACGCCCGCACCCGACGACCAGCGCGCGACGGTGCGCGCGGTCCCCAAGACGGCCCCCGGCCTGGAGCGCGCGCTGGAGCGCGACCTGGGCCTCAGCGCGCGGGACGCACGGACGCGCCTCGCCTTCCAGTCCGACGCGGCGGGCACCGAGGCCGCGCTCGAGCGGCGCCTCGGCGCCGACTACGCGGGCGCGTGGGTCGACGACGCCGCGAACGTCCTCTACGTCGGCGTCACCGACGCCGCCGACGCGCGCACGGTGCGCGCCGAGGGCGCCACAGCGGTCGACGTCGACCACACGCTCGCCGACCTCGAGACCTGGCGCGCGACGCTCGACGGCGCGCTCGCCGACGACCCGGCGGCGCTGCCGGGCTGGTACGTCGACGTGACGCGCAACCGCGTCGTCGTCGCGGTGCGCGAGGGCGGCCAGGCCGACGTCGCCGCCCAGGTCGCCGCCGCGGGCGTGCCCGCCGACGCGGTCGCGTACGAGGAGACGACGGAGTCCCCGCAGCCGCTGATCGACGTCGTGGGCGGGAACGCCTACACGATCGGCGGCGGCAGCCGGTGCTCCGTCGGGTTCGCCGTCCAGGGCGGGTTCGTCACCGCCGGGCACTGCGGCTCGACCGGCGCGCGCACGTCCGGGCCGGCGGGCACGTTCCGCGGGTCGAGCTTCCCGGGCAACGACTACGCGTGGGTCCAGGTCGACGCGGGCAACACGCCCGTCGGCGCGGTGAACAACTACGCCGGGGGCCGCGTCGCGGTCGCGGGCGCGACGCAGGCGCCGGTCGGGGCCTCCGTCTGCCGCTCGGGCTCGACCACCGGCTGGCACTGCGGCACCGTCCAGGCTTACAACGCGTCCGTCACCTACCCGCAGGGGACCGTCACGGGCCTCATCCGCACGACGGTGTGCGCCGAGCCCGGCGACTCGGGCGGCTCGCTCCTCGCGGGCAACCAGGCGCAGGGCGTCACGTCCGGCGGGTCCGGGAACTGCAGCTCCGGCGGGACGACGTACTTCCAGCCGGTGGGCGAGATCCTCTCGGCGTACGGCCTGACCCTCGTCACGAGCGACGGCGGGGGCGGCACGCCGCAGCCGCCGACGGGCTGCAGCGGCTACGCCCGCACGTACACCGGGTCGCTCGCCGCGGGCACGACGGCGGTCCAGCCCAACGGGTCGTACTACACGGCCGGGGCCGCCGGGACGCACCGCGCGTGCGTGAGCGGTCCGAGCGGTGCCGACTTCGACCTCTACCTCCAGCGCTGGAACGGGTCGACGTGGGCGACGGTCGCGCAGTCGACCTCCCCGGGCGCGAACGAGTCCCTCTCCTACTCGGGGGCCGCGGGCTACTACCGGTTCGTCGTCCAGGCGTACTCCGGCTCGGGCGCCTACACGCTGGGGGCGACGACGCCCTGACCCGCCCGCCGCGCGCCGAGCACGAGGTCGCCGTCGTTCCCGTCCGCTTCCCGGGA
Organism: Cellulosimicrobium sp. JZ28; assembly: GCF_015327065.1. Classification (NCBI taxonomy): domain Bacteria; kingdom Bacillati; phylum Actinomycetota; class Actinomycetes; order Micrococcales; family Promicromonosporaceae; genus Cellulosimicrobium; species Cellulosimicrobium sp. JZ28. The sequence continues at coordinate 325,816 of NZ_CP017660.1, forward strand.
GCAGCCTCGTGCTCGGCCGCGTGGGCGGTCAGGCCAGCAGCGCCGGGCCGTACTTGAGCAGCACGAGCGAGGCGAGGCCCACGAGCCACGCCGCGACGAGGTAGCCGTACGCGCCCGACCGCACGAACCCGAGCAGGCGCGCCTGGGCGCCGCGCGGCAGGTAGAGGTTGTCCTCCAGGACGTTCCAGTGCAGGAGCGACGCGAACACGAGCGTCGTGGAGACCGTGATCAGCAGGCACCACGGGCACAGCGCCCCGATGACGAACATCGACTGGTAGAAGAGCCAGTACGCGAACACGACCCCGAGCAGGTACACGCACTGCGCGGCGAAGAGGAACCACCGGGGGAAGCGGGTCCCGCCGAGCGCCGCGACCGCCGTCGTGATGACGATCGGCTCCGCGACGAGCCCGAGGAACGCGTTGGGGAAGCCGAACACCTGCGCCTGCCACGACTGCGCGACCGTCCCGCACGACAGCACGGTGTTGACGTCGCACGACAGCACGGCGCCAGGGTCCCCGGCGAGGAGGACGGCGTCGTACGACAGCACGAACGCCGCCGTGAGGCTCAGCAGCCCGAACAGCAGCATCTCGCCGAACAGCACGCCGCGGGAGTGGGTCCAGCCCGTGGGCCGGGCGAAGGGGTCGAAGCCCGCGTCCGGCGTCGGGCCCGACGCCGTCGTGCCGGGCGAGCGGGCGTCGTCCGCGAGCGCGGTGGTCGTTCCGGTCACGGGCGGTCCTCGGGTCCGCGGGGCCCCGCCGGAGAGATCCGGCGGGCGGGGCAGAAGGTGGCGCCGGCCGGCAGGGTGGGCGCGCTGCCGGCCCGGCGCCGCACCCAGCGTACGAACGTGCGCCGCGGGGCCGACAGGGACCATGGTCCCGGATCCGGGGCGCTTCTCGGGCGGTCCCGGGCGACCGGTCGGACGCCCGCCGAGCCCGTCGGGAGGGCAGCCTCGCGGTGGGTCGTGGGGGCGGTGCGGGCGGTCCGCCCTAAGATCTGGGGGCGCCCCCTCGCGTGGCGCGCCCTGGCCGCCGCGCCGGGCACCGACCCGCCCCGCCCGAGAGGACCTGCGTGCAGCACGACGACGTCGACTCCCTGCGACGGTCGAGCGCGGCGTGGCGGCTCCTGCGCGCGGACACGGCGCCGCTCGTGCTCTCGTTCCTCGGCACGCTGTTCGTCGAGGACAACGTGCGCGCCATCCCGGAGAGCGAGCTCGTCGCGCGCCTCGACGACCACCTGTGGGCGGTCGACGGCCGGGCCGCGCGCGCCTCCGGCACGGAGCCGCGGTACCCGCGCGCCCCGCAGGCGTACGTGGACCACTGGACGCACCCGGACCAGGGCTGGCTGCGCGCCTGGTACCCGCCCGGCTCGGCGGAGCCGCACTACGACGCGACGCCCGCCGTCGAGCAGGCCGTGCGCTGGGTCGCGTCGCTGCGCGGGCGCGGGTTCGTCGGCACCGAGTCGCGGCTCAACACCGTCTTCGAGCTGCTGCGCCAGCTCGCCGTCGGCACGCAGACCGACCCGGCGGAGCGTCTGCGCGAGCTCGAGGAGCGCCGCGCCGCGATCGACGACGAGATCGCCCAGGTCCGCGCGGGGCGCGTCGCCGTCCTCGACGCGGCGGCGCAGCGCGACCGCTACCAGCAGCTCACCCAGACGGCGGCCGACCTGCTCTCGGACTTCCGCGAGGTCGAGGCGAACTTCCGCTCCCTCGACCGGGAGCTGCGCGAGCGCATCACGGGGTGGGACGGCGCGAAGGGCGAGCTGCTCGAGGAGGTCGTGCGGTCGCGCACGGCCATCGCGGAGTCGGACCAGGGGCGGTCGTTCCACGCGTTCTACGACTTCCTCCTCGACCGGCGCCGCCAGGAGGAGTTCGCCGCGCTCGTCGAGCGCGTGCAGTCCCTCGACGCGATCGCGCCCGACGTCGTCCGGCCGGCCCCCGGGACGCCCGGCCCGGCCGTGGACGCCGCCGCGCAGGCCGCGGCCCGGGAGCAGGAGCACCGCCGCCTGCGCCGCGTCCACTACGACTGGCTCGACGCCGGCGAGCGGACCCAGGCGACCGTGCGGACCCTCTCCGAGCAGCTCCGCCGCTTCCTCGACGACCAGGTGTGGCTCGAGAACCGACGGGTCATGGACATCCTGCGCGGCGTCGAGGCGAAGGCGCTCGCCGCGCGCGACGTCGCCCGCGCGGCAGGCCGCGCCGGTGCGCCGCCGGGGATGCCGGTGGACGCCGTCGCGCCCGAGGTCGTGCTGCCGACGGAGCGGCCGCTCTTCACGCCGCGGCCCACGGCCCGCCTCGACTCCGACCACGTCGAGGTCGGCGACGACGACTTCGAGGTCGACGCGCTGTACGACCAGGTGCACGTCGACCCGGAGCGCCTCGCGCGCACGGTCCGCGCGACGCTCTCGCGGCCCGGCGGCCCGGGGGAGGTCGCGCTCGCGGACCTGCTCGCCGAGGCCCCGCTCGAGCACGGGCTGGCCGAGCTCGTGACGTACCTGTCGCTCGAGGACCCGCGGTTCGTCGTCGTGCACGACGACGAGCGCACCGACGAGGTGCGCTGGGAGGGCGAGGCCCCGGCGGGGCCCGTCGCCGAGGACGGCGCACCCGAGCCGGTGGTGCGCGTCGCGCGCCTGCCCCGCGTCACGTACGCGCGGCGGACGAGCGGCTCCCCGCCCGGCGGGCCCCCTGCCGCACGACCCGATGCACGACCCGACGCCGCCCCCGACCCGAGCCCGGAGGAGACCCCGTGAGCACGACCCGCACCGCGCGCGACCCGGAGCTGTCCGTCGTCGTGACGTCGCTGCTCAAGGGCGTCGTCTACCGCGAGTCCGGCGAGGCGCTGTGGCGCGACCTGCTCGCCCGCGAGGCGCAGGTGCGCGACGCCGTCGCGATGCTCGGGCTGCAGGTCGTCGTCGACGAGGGCGACGGCTACGCCTACCTGCGCTCGCAGCCCGAGCACGAGCGCGACGAGCGCGTGCCGCGGTTGATCCCGCGCCGCGAGCTGCCGTTCGACGTCAGCCTGCTGCTCGCCCTGCTCCGCAAGCGGCTCGCCCAGGCGGACTCGGAGGGCGGCGAGACGCGCCTCGTGCTCACGCGCTCGGAGATCGTCGACCTGCTGCGGGTCTTCCTCACCCAGGACGCGGGCGCCGCGGCGAACGAAGCACGGCTCGTGGACCGGGTGGACGCGCTCGTGCGGCGCGTCGTGGAGCTCGGCTTCCTGCGCCCGGCAGGGCGCCCGGACCCGGACGGGCCCGACGCCGGCGCGCCGGGGGACCCCGGCGACCCGGCCGACGCGGAGGCCCGGCGGTACGAGGTGCGCCGCATCCTCAAGGCGTTCGTCGACGCGCAGTGGCTCGCGGACTTCGACGCGCGCCTCGCGCAGTACCTGGAGCTCGCCGCCGAGGGCGGCGGCCGGGGGGCGGGGGCGCGCGCCGGGACGGGCGCGGGGACAGGCCTGGCGACGGGCACGGCGGGCACGACGACGAGGACGGTGGCGTGATGGAGGGCCTGTTCAGCGCGGTCGAGCTGCACGACCCGGCGGCCGACCTCGACGCGCGCGCCGGGTTCCGGCTCGAACGGCTCGAGGTGCTCAACTGGGGCACGTTCGACCAGCGCGTGTGGGCGTTCGACCTCGACGGTCGTAACGCCCTGCTGACCGGCGACATCGGCTCGGGCAAGTCGACCATCGTCGACGCGGTGACGACGCTGCTCGTGCCGTCGCACCGGATCTCGTACAACAAGGCCGCCGGGGCGGGGGCGCGCGAGCGGTCGCTGCGGTCGTACGTCGCGGGGCACTACAAGTCCGAGCGCGACGAGGCGACGGGCACGACGCGTCACGTGGGCCTGCGCGAGCGCGGCACGTACTCGGTCGTGCTGGGGCGGTTCTCGAACCGCGGGTTCGACCAGGAGGTCACGCTCGCGCAGGTGTTCTGGCTCGCCCCGGGCCAGGCGGGCCAGCCGGACCGCTTCTTCGTCACGGCGGACCGCCCGCTGACGATCACCGAGGACTTCGCGGGATTCGGCGGCGACGTCACGGCGCTGCGCCGCCGCCTGCGCGAGTCCGGCGCGCAGGTGCGCGACCACTTCCCCGACTACGGGCGCGACTTCCGCCGCCTGCTCGGCATCCCGTCGGAGCAGGCGATGGACCTGTTCCACCAGACGGTGTCGATGAAGTCGGTCGGCGACCTCGGCGAGTTCGTGCGCGAGCACATGCTCGAGCCGTTCGACGCCGACCGCTGGACGGACCGGCTCGTCGCGCACTTCGACGACCTGACGAGCGCCCACGACGCCGTCGTGCGGGCCACCGCGCAGATCGAGCGGCTCGCGCCCCTGCTCGCGGACTGCGACGCGCACGACGCGCTCGGGGAGCGGGCCGAGGCGCTCGTCGCGCGCCGCGACGCCCTGCGCGCGTTCACCGCGTCGCGCCGCGTGGCGGACCTCGACGGTCTCACCGCCGCCCTCGACGAGCGCGTGGCCGACGGCGAGGCCCGCCGCCGCCGCGTCGTCGACGAGCTGGGGCTGCTCGGCGCCGAGCGGCAGCGGCTCGAGCTCGAGCGCGCGGGCCACGGCGGCGACCGGCTCGCCGCGATCGAGGGCGAGGTCGCGCGCCGCGAGGTCGAGCGCGCCGCGCGCGAGCGCCGCGTCGCCCAGCTCGCCGGGTACGCGGCGGCGGCCGGCCTGACGCTCGGCGCCCCGGACGGCGCCGACGCCGCGGCGGGGGACTCCGTCCCGGCGGGGCCGGGGGAGGGCGCCACGGCGGGCGCGGTGGCCGCCGCGCTCGTCGACGCCGAGGCGTTCGCGGCACTCCGGCGCGCGGCCGACGACGCCGCCGTGCGCGTGCGCGACGACCTCGCCCGGGCGGAGGAGCAGGCGAGCGAGGTCGCGGCGCAGGTGCGCGCCGTCGAGCAGGAGACTGCCGACGTCAAGGCCGAGCTCGCGAGCCTCGCCGACCGCCGGTCCAACCTGCCGCGCACCCACCTGGAGGTCCGGGACCGGCTGTGCGACGGCGTCGGGCTCGCGCCGGGCGACGTCCCCTTCGTGGGCGAGCTGCTCGCCGTCCGCCCCGAGCACGCCGACTGGGAGGGTGCGGCCGAGCGCGTGCTGCGCGGCTTCGCGCTCTCGCTCCTCGTGCCGGCGGCGCACTACGACGCGGTGTCCGCGTGGGTCGACCGCGAGCACCTCGGGCTGCGGCTCGTCTACCACCGGGTGCCCGAGCGCGTCCCCGCCGCCCGGCCGGCGCCGCGCGAGGACGGCGTCCCGCTCCTCGCCGACCTGCTCGACGTGCGCCGTCTCGACGACGCGCCGACCCTCACGGCGTGGGTCGAGGCCGAGCTCGAGCGCCGCGCCGACCACGCGTGCGCGCCGGACCTCGACGCGTTCCGCCGGCTCCCGCGCGCGATCACGCGGGCCGGCCAGGTCAAGCACTCGCCGGACCACCACGAGAAGAACGACACGCGCGCGGTCGACGACCGCCGGGGCTACGTGCTGGGCTGGTCGACGCAGGCGAAGATCGACGCGCTGCTCGAGCAGGCGGCCGAGGTCACGGCGCGTCGCGACGAGCTTGCACGGCGTCGGGACGAGGCGGCCGCCGCACGCGAGGCCCTCCAGGCCCGTTCCGCCGCGCTCGGGCGGCTCGACGTCTACCGCGACTGGGACGAGCTCGACCGCGGGGCCGAGACGGCGCGCATCGCCGAGCTCGCCGAGGAGAAGCGGCGGCTCGAGCAGGCGAGCGACGAGCTCGGCCGCCTCGCGGCGCTCCTCGACGACAACGCGCGCCGCCAGGCGGAGCTCGAGGCGGAGCGCGACCGCGTCGTCGCGACGCTCGGCGCCGACCGGCACGCGCTCGACGAGGCGCGGACGGCGCGGGAGCGGGCGCGCGCGGTGCTCGACGGCGCGGGCGAGACGCTCGACGAGGAGACGACGGCGGCCCTCGCCGCGGAGTTCGACCGGGAGCTCGCGGGGTTCGGCGCGGCGGGCCCGGGCGGCGCCGCTGACGGCCCGACGCGCGCGGCCGACCTCGACGCGGTCGAGAACGCGGTGCGCTCGCGGCTCACGGCCGAGGCCGAGCAGGCGCAGCGCGAGCGCGCGGACCTCGGGACGCGGATCGCGGGGCAGATGGCCTCGTTCCGGTCGGCGTACCCGGTCGAGACGGCGGAGCTCGACGCGGACGTGCGGTCGGCCGACGGCTACCGCGAGATCCACGACCGGCTCGTGCGCGACGACCTCCCGCGGTTCGAGGCCGACTTCAAGGCGTACCTCAACACGAACGCGATCCGCGACATCGCGGGCTTCGCGGCCGAGCTCGCCAAGCAGGCCGACGTCATCCGCGACCGGATCGACACGATCAACGACTCGCTCCGCGCGATCGACTACAACCCGGGCCGGTACATCCGTCTGGAGATGTCGCGCACGCCCAACCTCGAGGTGCGCGAGTTCCAGCAGGACCTGCGCGCGTGCACCGACGGCGACGGGATCCTCGCCGAGGACGACCGCGCGCTCGCCGAGGGCGACGGGTCGCTCGCCGACGGCGCGCTGTCGTACTCGGAGGACCGGTTCCTGCGGGTCAAGGCGCTCGTCGAGCGGTTCCGCGGACGCGAGGGCATGACGGACCTGGACGAGGCGTGGCGCCGCCGCGTGACCGACGTGCGCAACTGGTTCGTGCTCTCCGCGTCCGAGCGGTCCCGCGCCGACGACTCCGAGCACGAGCACTACTCCGACTCCGGCGGCAAGTCCGGCGGCCAGAAGGAGAAGCTCGCGTACACCGTGCTCGCGGCGTCGCTCGCCTACCAGTTCAAGCTCGACTGGGGCGCGGTGCGGTCGACGGCGTTCCGGTTCGTCGTCATCGACGAGGCGTTCGGGCGGGGGTCGGACGAGTCGACGCGCTTCGCGCTCGAGCTGTTCCGCCGCCTCGGGCTGCAGCTGCTCATCGTCACGCCGCTGCAGAAGATCCACGTCATCGAGCCCTACATCTCGGCCGTCGGGTTCGTCGACAACCCCACCGGCCGGTCGTCGCGCCTGCGGACGCTGTCCATCGCCGCGTACCGCGAGGGCCGTCGGGAGGGCGACGCCGCGACGTCGGAGGGCGAGGCCGCGCCGTCGGACGGCGGTGCCGAGCCCGCGGTCGAGCCGGTGCCCGATCCCGTGCCGGAGAGCGTGGCGACGTAGCGCGTCAGGCGAGCGGGCGGGGGCGGCGGGCGCCCGCCAGGGTCGCGGCGAGGACGGCCTCGATCGCGAACGCGGTCGCCTCCGCGAGGTCGACGGCGTCGGGGTCGAGGAGCCACTGGGTCTGGAGGCCGTCCATCGCGGCGATGATCGTCGAGGCGGCGAGGTCGAGCGCGCGGTCGTCCGGCACGGCCGCCGTCTCGTCGCCCGCGGCCCGCCGCTCCTCGACGACCTCGCGGAGCGCACCGGCGACGTCGGCGCGCAGCCCGGCGAAGCGCGCGGTCACCCACGCGCGGGCGGGATGGTCGTCCGTGACGGCCTCGCCGGCGAGGACCGTGTAGGTCTGCACGATCCCGGGGCGATCGGCGTTCGCGGCGGCGGTCGCGACGAGGTGTCGGAACAGGTCGAGCCCGCCCGGCATGTGCTGCCCCTCGAGGTGCGCGACGCCGTCGCGGTCGCGGGACGCCAGGACCTCGGTGAGCAGGCGTTCCTTGGACCCGAAGTGGTGCAGCACGCCGGCGTGCGTGATGCCCACCTGCTCGGCGACCTCCGCGAGCGACCCCTGGTGGTAGCCCCGCGACCCGAAGACGCGCATCGCCGCGCGCAGGATCTCCTCCCTCCGCTCGGCGGTCCCGGGGCGCGGGCGCCGGGGGCGCGGGCTCCGGGGGCGCGGGCTCCGGGGGGACGCGGAGTCGCTCGCGTCGGCGTCGCCGGGGGCGCTCGGCGCGGGGGAGGCGTCGGTCATGGCGTCACCCTACTGGCGGCCCGCGACGCCGTGCTCGGGCCCCTCGGCCCGGACGGGCGGGCCGTGCCCCGGACCGGTCCGGGGCAGCGCCCGGAGCTCTTCCCGTCGTCTTCCCCGAATGCGCACACGCGTCCTCTACGGTGGTGGGATGCCTTCCGACCACGCCCCGACCCGGCCGCTGCCGACCAGCGGCGGGGCGGGTACGCGGCCGCTCCCGGCGACGCAGCCGATGCCGCCCACGCCCGGACCGGCGGCCGCGCCGCCGCCCGCCGCAGTGCCCCCGCGGGTCCCGCCGCAGCGCCCTCCGCCGGGACCCCGTACCCGCCCGTCCCGCAGGCCGCCGCGGGCGGTCCCTCCGCCCCGGCGCCGCGCCGGGCGCCGCACGCGCACGCCGTCCCAGGTCCCGACGGACCGAGCACCGGCTCGCGCGTGGTCGCGGCCGTCGTCGCGCTGCTCGCGGTCGCGGGGGCGTGGCTCGTGTGGCGGTTCTTCGTCGACACGTTCGCCGGGCAGATGCTCGAGCGGGCCGCGTTCGACGGCGCCGTGACCGGCCAGGGAGAGCTCTGGGCGGTCGCCGAACCGGTTCTCGACACGGTCTCGGTCGCGTTCGTCGTGGGCGGCCTGGGCGCCGCGATGGGCATCGCGCTGCTGCGCCGTCGCTGGGGCCTCGCGGTCCAGGTCGCGTTCCTCGTCGTCGGCGCGAACGTCACGACGCAGCTCGTCAAGCACTCCCTCCTCGGCCGCGAGGAGCTCATCGGTGGCTGGCACTGGGAGAACTCGCTGCCCAGCGGCCACACCACCGTCGCAGGGTCGGTCGCCGCCGCGCTGCTGCTCGTCGTGCCGCGCGGGGCGCGGCCGCTCGTCGCCGTCCTCGGCGGCGCGTACACCGCGGCCACCGGGGTCTCGACCCTGGTCGGCCAGTGGCACCGCCCGAGCGACGTCGTCGCCGCCGTCCTCGTCGTCCTCGCGTGGGCCGCCCTCGTATGCGTCTTCACGCCGAGGTCGTCGCTCGACCCGGGCGCCGGGCCCACGCCCGGCTCCACCGTCACCGCGGTGCTCCTCCTGCTCGGCGCGGCCGCGGCGGGGGTCGCGGCGGCGCTCGCGCTGCGCGCGACGCCCGCGACCTGGGGCACGACGGCGGCCCAGGAGGTGACGGCCTACGCGGGCGGCGTCGCGGGCGTGCTGGCGGTGACGGCCGCGGCGTTCGCGGTGCTGCTCCTCGTCCGTCAGTCCACAGCCCGCCCCGACCCCCGTCCCGTTCGGGGGTAGGGTGCGTGCGGCTGGCGCGACGGGAGTAACGTCGTAGGCTGCCACGGCGGGCGACCGGACGGTCGTCCGGGTCGCCGGGGCCCCGGCGGGGCCCGCCGCCGTCGGGCAGGGAGCGCCCGCCACGGACACGTACGCACGGACGAAAGCAGGATCGGATGCCACGCAAGCTCGTGATCGTCGAGTCGCCCGCCAAGGCTCGCAAGATCCAGGGCTACCTCGGCGACGACTACGAGGTCGAGGCGAGCGTCGGGCACATCCGCGACCTGCCGCAGCCGTCCGAGCTGCCCGCGGACATGAAGAAGGGCCCGTACGGGAAGTTCGCGGTCGACGTCGACCACGGCTTCGACCCGTACTACGAGGTCTACGCGGACAAGAAGAAGAAGGTCGCCGAGCTCAAGCGCGCGCTCAAGGACGCCGACGAGCTCTACCTCGCGACCGATGAGGACCGCGAGGGCGAGGCCATCGCGTGGCACCTCCTCGAGGCGCTCAAGCCCAAGGTCCCGGTCAAGCGCATGGTCTTCCACGAGATCACGCGCGAGGCCATCCAGCGGGCGCTGCAGAACACGCGCGACCTCGACGAGCACCTCGTCGACGCGCAGGAGACGCGCCGCATCCTCGATCGCCTCTACGGCTACGAGGTCTCGCCCGTGCTGTGGCGCAAGATCGCCCAGGGGCTCTCGGCCGGCCGCGTGCAGTCGGTCGCGACGCGCCTCGTCGTCGAGCGCGAGCGCGAGCGCATGGCGTTCGTCCCCGCCGAGTACTGGGACGTCACGGGCACCTTCGAGCACGCCGACGCGTCGGCGCCGGACGCGGGCAAGGCGTTCGGCGCCCGGCTGGTGCAGCTCGGCGACGCGCGCGTCGCCTCGGGCCGCGACTTCGACGACCGCGGGCAGCTCAAGCCTGCGGCGGCGCGCGACGGCGTCGCGCACCTCGACGAGACGACGGCGCGCGCCGTCGTGACCGGCCTCGCGGACGCGGCGTTCGCGGTGCGCTCGCTCGAGACCAAGCCGTACACGCGCCGTCCCGCGGCGCCGTTCACGACGTCGACCCTCCAGCAGGAGGCGAGCCGCAAGCTGCGCATGTCGTCGCGCCAGGCCATGCGCACCGCGCAGTCGCTGTACGAGAACGGCTACATCACCTACATGCGTACGGACTCGCCGTCGCTGTCGGCGGAGGCCACGACGGCAGCCCGCCGCCAGGCGGCCGAGCTGTACGGCCCCGAGTTCGTCCCGGAGAAGCCGCGCGTCTACGCCGCGAAGAACCAGGGCGCGCAGGAGGCGCACGAGGCGATCCGCCCCGCGGGCGACTCGTTCCGCACGCCCGCGCAGGTCAAGCGCGAGCTGAGCGACGACCAGTTCAAGCTCTACGAGCTCGTGTGGAAGCGCACCGTCGCGTCGCAGATGGCGGACGCGAAGGGGTCGACGGCGTCCGTCCGCCTCGGCGCGACCCTCTCGGCCGCCGCGGGCGACGTCGCGGGCCGCGACGCGGTGTTCGCCGCGTCGGGCACCGTCATCACGTTCCGCGGCTTCCTCGCCGCGTACGAGGAGAGCTCGGACGTCGACCGCTACGCCGAGGACGCGCCCGTCGTCGGGGCCAAGGGCGGCGACGAGGCGCGCCTGCCGCAGATGAGCGAGGGCGACGCCCTGCGCGCCGACGACCTCACCGCCGACGGGCACTCCACGTCCGCGCCGCCCCGGTACACCGAGGCCAGCCTCGTCAAGGCGCTCGAGGAGCTCGGGATCGGGCGGCCGTCGACGTACGCCTCGACGATCTCGACGATCCAGGACCGCGGGTACGTGCTCTCGCGCGGGCAGGCGCTCGTGCCGAGCTGGCTCGCGTTCGCCGTCGTGCGGCTGCTCGAGGAGCACTTCGACCGGCTCGTCGACTACGACTTCACCGCGCGCATGGAGGCCGACCTCGACGAGATCGCCGCCGGTCGCCGCGACCGCGTCGCGTGGCTCACCGAGTTCTACTTCGGCGACGCCGCGAAGGGCGAGGACGCCGAGGGCCTGCGCGACCTCGTCGCGAACCTCGGCGACATCGACGCGCGCGGCATCAACTCGGTGCCGATCGGCGAGGGCATCCAGCTCCGCGTCGGGCGCTACGGGCCCTACGTGGAGGACCTCTCCGTCCCCGTCAAGGAGGGCGAGAACCCGCCGCGCGCGTCCGTGCCCGACGACGTCGCCCCCGACGAGCTGACGGTCGCCAAGGCGCGCGAGCTGCTCGCCGCGGGCGCCGACGACGGCAAGGTGCTCGGCACCGACCCGGTGTCCGGCAACGAGATCATCGCGAAGGCGGGCCGCTACGGCCCGTACGTCACCGAGGTGCTCGACCTCCCGCCGATCGACACCAGCCTCTCGGCCGCCGCGCAGAAGAAGGCGAAGGCCGCGCAGCCCAAGCCGCGCACGGCGTCGCTGCTCAAGACGCAGTCGCTCGACACGATCACGATCGACGACGCGCTGCGCCTGCTGTCGCTGCCGCGCGTCGTCGGGACGGACCCGGAGTCGGGCGAGGAGATCACGGCGCAGAACGGCCGCTACGGCCCCTACCTCAAGAAGGGCACCGACTCGCGGTCGCTGCCCGACGAGGAGTCGATGTTCACCGTCACCCTCGACGAGGCGCTCGAGCTGTACAAGCAGCCCAAGCGCGGGCGCGGCCAGCGTGCCGCGACGCCGCCGCTGCGCGAGCTCGGTGACGACCCGAACAGCGGCAAGCCGATCGTCGTCAAGGACGGCCGGTTCGGCGCGTACGTCACCGACGGCGAGACGAACCGCACCCTGCCCCGCGACGTCACGCCCGAGTCGATCACGCCCGAGCAGGCGATCGAGCTCCTCGCGGAGAAGCGCGCGCAGGGCCCGGCGAAGAAGCGCACCCCGGCCCGCAAGCCGGCCGCGAAGAAGACCCCGGCGAAGAAGACGGCCGCGAAGAAGTAGCCGCCGTCAGCCGTCGGTCGACCAGGTGATCGTGGTGCGTCCGGGCCGCCGGACGCGCCAGATCCACCTGGTCGAGGGGTCGGGACCGCCTGGTCGGCCCATCCCGGGCCGGGCCCCTCCGGCGACGGCGGGGCCCGGGCCGGTGGGAACGGTCAGTGCGCGGTGTGCTTGACCGGCTCGGGGAGGCCCGCCTCGGCGCGGACGCGGCGGGAGAAGCCCTCGATCGAGCGCAGGGCGTCGACGAGCTCGGGAACGCGCACGGGGAACGGCATGGCGTGGATCGTCTCGCCCTCCGCGGTGGCGGCCTCCGCGACGCGCGTGAGGTCGTGCACGTCGTCGGCGGTCAGGCCGATCTCGGTGAGCGTGTTCGGCAGGCCGACGCGCGTCGTGAAGCGCACGAACTCCTCGATCTCCTCGGTCGGCGCGCCCTCCAGGACGAGCTGCGTCACGGAGCCGATGTTCACCTTCTGGCCGTGCGTGAGGCCGTGCGTCTGGGGCGCGGCGGTGAGGCCGTTGTGGATCGCGTGCGCGGCGGCGAGGCCGCCGGACTCGAAGCCCAGCCCGGACAGGAGCGTGTTCGCCTCGACGACCTTCTCGACCGCGGGCGTCACGAGGTGGTCCTTCACCGCGTCGATCGCGGGCAGCGCGTTCTCCCAGAGGATGTCCCACGAGAGCTGCGCGAGCGCCGTGCCCGTGACGAGGGGGAGGCCGCCGGCCATGGTCGACGCGTTCGCCTCGGCGACGGCGCGCGCCTCGATCCACGTCGCGAGCGCGTCGCCGACGCCGGCGACGAGGAACTTCACGGGCGCGTTCGCGACGAGGCCCGTGTCGACGAGCACGAGGTCCGGGTTGTGCGGGAAGAACCGGTACTCCTCGAACGCGCCGTCCTCGGTGTAGATGACGGACAGGGCGGAGCACGGGGCGTCGGTGGACGCGACGGTCGGCACGGACACCCAGCGGATGCCGCGCAGGTGGCCCGCGGCCTTCACCGCGTCGATGGTCGAGCCGCCGCCGATGCCGACGATCACGTCGGCGCCGAGCTCGTCGATCTCGCGCGCGAGCCGGTCGACCTCCGCGGCGGTGGCGTAGGTGCCGAACCCGGTGCGGTGGCGGGGGAGGTCCTGCTCCTGGAAGGACACGGCGACCGTGTCCTGGACGATGCCCCACACGACGTCGTCGGCGACGAGCAGCGGCTTCGTGCCGATCGGTCGGACGAACTCGCCGAGCCGCGTGAGCGCACCGCGGGCCTGGACGTAGCGCAGCGGGCTGATGAGCGTGCGGACGGGAACCTCGGACATCGTGGCCTCCTGTGGAGTCGGTGGGTCGCCGTCGGGCGCGCCGCAGCCGTGCGAGGCCGGTGCCCGCCGGCCATCCCCACCGTGTCACGCGTCCCCGGGGACCACCACCGGGACGACGGGTCGCGTGACCTAGGTCCCCTCCGGGCTCAGCGGACGAGCACCGTGATCGTCCCGAGCACCACCATCACGGCGGGCAGGAGCAGCACGCCCCAGCGCCCCGTGCGGTCGGTGCGGGCGTGCGGCGCGTCGTCGAGCGGGTCGACGACGGGGTCGCCCGAGCCCTGCTCGCGCAGGCCCCAGACGGTCCCCACGACGAGCGCGACGGCGGCCGCGACCAGGACCGGGACCGCAGGGAGGCTCGCGACCGGGGCGCGCAGCGTGACCGCGACGGCCACGAGGGCAGCCGTCACGACCATGTTCCCGAGGACGGTCAGCACGGGGTGGGCGAGCGCGGCGCGCAGCACGCGGTCGCCGGCGCGCCACAGCCCGACGAAGCCCGCGAGCGCGGCGACGAGGACGAGCAGCATCCCGACCGGGACCACGAGGGCGCCGCCGTCGAGCGCGGGCCGCAGCGACCACAGCACGCCGAGCATCCCGACCGTCTGCACGGCGGAGGCGGCGACCGTCCGCCCGATCGAGGAGCTCGACTGCGCGGGGTCCTCGGGCAGGTCGAGCGAGCGCGCGTACGCCACAGGGTCGCCGAACGCCTCCTGCGCGGTCTCGCCGGAGTCGACGACGTGCGCGTCCACCTCGGCGAGCACCGCGCCGATGCGCGCCCCGGCGACGCCCTGGAGCCGCAGCTCCAGCAGGAGCGCCTCGGCCCAGCGCGGGTCGACGTGCGGCGCGTGACGGCGCTCGATCGTGTAGCGGGTCGTGTCGCTCATCAGGGAGTCCTTGTCGGGGTGGGGTCGGGAGGGGGTGCGTCGGCCGGGATCGCGCCCGGCTCGTGGACCGGTGCGGTTCCCGGGTCGGGGTCCGGGCGCGCGCCGGCATGCGGGTCGAGGTCCGCGGCCGGGCGCGGGCGGTCCGGCGAGGGCGCGCCGGACGCGCCCGCGACGAGGGTGGTCGCCGCCGTCGTCACGGCGTCCCAGCGGGAGGTCGCGTCGGCGAGCGCGACGCGACCCTGGTCCGTGACGGCGTAGTACCGACGGCTCGGCCCGCGCTCGCCCTGGTGCCAGGAGGTCGTGACGAGGCCGTCGTCCTCCAGCCGCTGCAGCAGCGGGTAGAGCGTGCCGCCCTTCACGGTGCCGAGGCCCGCGTCGGCGAGCGACCGCGTGATCGCGTAGCCGTAGGTGGGGCCGTGGGTCGCGACGACCGCGAGCACGCACAGCGGCAGCACGCCGCGCAGGAGCTCGCGGTCGAGCCGCTCGTCGAACTTCATGGGCTAGACAGTACGGCTATCTAGTTAGGGAGGCAATCTAGTCGTTCCCGGGCAGGCAACCCACGATCGCATGAGTGCTGTTATAACAGTGCTATGACTTCTCCGGACCCGACCACCGGCCCCGGCCGGTGGGACTCCCTGCACGCGGTGCTCCGACGCCTCGACGACGAGATCGAGACCGTCTACGCGGACCGCGGGATCGTGGGGGTGCGCCCGCGGTTCGTCTACCCGCTCATCCGGCTCGCGCACACGGGCCCCCTGACCATCCGGGAGCTCGCGGCCTCGCTCGGGCGCACGCACTCGGCGATGAGCCAGACGGTCACCGCCATGCGGCGCGAGGGCCTCGTCGAGACCGCGCCGGGCGCGGACGCCCGTACGCGCCGCGTCGCGCTCACGGCGCGGTCGCGCGAGCTCGTCCCGCTCCTCGAGGCGGAGTGGCGGGCGACCGAGGAGTCCGTCGCCGAGATCGACGACGAGCTGCCGCACGCACTGAGCGCGGTCGTCGTCGAGCTGGAGCGCGTGCTCGCCCGTCGCTCGCTGCGCGAGCGGCTCGTCGAGCGCCTCGACGCGGCCGGGCACCCGGCGCCGCGGGAGCGCTGAGGTGCGCGACCACGTCCTCGACCTGCGGCCGCTGCGCGCGAGCCGCGCGTACCGCGACCTGTGGGCCGGGTCCGCCGTGGGCGGCCTCGGGTTCCAGATCGCGAACGTCGCGGTGCTGCTCCAGGTCTGGGAGCTCACCCGCAGCCCGCTGTGGACGGGCACGATCGGCCTGGCCACGGCGGTCCCGCTCCTGACGCTCGGCCTGGTGGGCGGGCACCTCGCCGACGTCCACGACCGCCGCACCCTCATGCGCCTCGCCGCGGTCGGACAGGTGCTCTCCGCTGCTGGTCTCGCCGCGCAGGCGCTCGCGGGGAACCGGTCGGTGTGGCTCCTGCTCGGGCTCGTCGCCGCCGGCGCGGCGTGCAACGCGCTCGGCTCGCCGGCGCGCCGGACCGTGCCGCCCCGGCTGCTGCCGCCCGACCAGGTCGCCGCGGGCCTCGCGCTGCAGAACCTCGCGTTCCAGGTGGCCATGCTGGTCGGGCCCGCGCTCGCCGGCCTGGTCCTGGCGCGCTGGGACCTGCCCGCGGCGTACGGCCTCCAGGCGGTGGCCGCCGTCGTCGCGCTGCTCGGGCTCGTGCGCCTCCCGCCCCTGCCCCCGCTCCCCGTCGGTCCCTCGGCCACGACGGGCCCGGCCGCCGCGCCGCCCGGGCCCGCGCCGCGCCGTCGGGCGGCTGCGGGTGGGTGGTCGATCGTGTGGCGCAAGCCGACGCTGCGCGGCGCGTTCGCGACGGACGTCGCGGCCACCGTGCTCGCCATGCCGATCTCGCTCTTCCCGCTCGTCAACGAGATCCGGTTCGACGGCGACCCCCGCACCCTCGGCCTGTTCCTCTCGGCGGTCGCGGTGGGAGGGATCGGCGCGGGCCTGCTCTCCGGGGCCGTGACGCGGGCGACGCGCTCGGGCGCGCTGCAGCTCGCCGCGGCGGCGACGTGGGGCGTCGCGCTCGCCGGGTTCGGTCTCGCGGGACCGCTGTGGCTCGCGCTCGCGTGCCTGGCGATCGCCGGCGCGGCGGACACGGTGTCGGTCGTGACGCGTGGCGCGCTGGTGCAGCTCGAGACGCCCGACGAGTTCCGGGGCCGCGTGTCCTCGGTCGAGCACGTGGTGGGCGTCGCCGGCCCGGAGGTCGGGAACTTCCGCGGGGGAGTGCTCGCGTCGCTGACGTCCGCGCCCGTCGCGCTGGTGGCGGGCGGGCTGGTGGCGAGCGCCGTCGTCGGGCTCGTCGCGTGGCGCAACGCCCCGCTGCGCCGCTACCGCACCCCGGCACCGGACCCCCTCCCCGTCCCGTGAGTGCGGGAGACAGTCGCGCTTGGGCCTCCCGACGCGACGAGCTCACGCACTCAGCGGAAGAAGGGTCAGTCGACGGTCACCGCGTCGAGGACCGGGAGGCGGGCGGCGCGGATCGCGGGCCAGACGCTCGCGACGAGCCCGATGACGACGGCGACGCCGAGGATCGCGAGCACCTGGCCCCACGGCACGGCGAGCGTGCTCAGCCCCTCGTCGGCGAGCACGCCCGGGAGGGCGGCGCCGATGCCGATGCCCGTCGCGACGCCGAGCACCGTCCCGTAGACGGCGGTGAGCACCGACTCGATCGCGATGACCCCCGCGAGCTGGAGACGGCCCAGCCCGACGGCGCGCAGCAGCCCGATCTCGCGCGTGCGCTCGATGATCGACAGCGCGAGCGTGTTGACGATGCCGAGCAGCGCGATGACGATCGACAGCGCGAGCAGGGCGTAGAGGATGACGAGCACCTGGTTCACCTGGTCGGCGAACGCGGACGCGGTCTGCTCCCGGTCGAGCACCGTGACGACGAGGAACGGCTCGACCGCCGACCCCAGGGCGGTGCGCAGCTCCTCGACGTCGGCGGGGCTCGCGCCGTCGGCCGCCGACACGTAGACGATCCGCACGCTCGCCTGGGCGGCCGGTACGACGGCGTCGAACACGTCGTCGCGCACCAGGACGCCGGTCCCCACGAGCTGGCTGTCGATCACCGCGCCCACGCGCGCCTCGACGGCGGCGTCGCCCTCGCCGAGCCGCAGCGTGTCGCCCACCTCCCAGCCGCGCTCGCGCGCGGTGCGCCGGTGCACGACGACGTCCCCGTCCTCGAGCGTGGCCGTCGGGTCCCCGGCGAGCGTCACGGGTTCGAGCGCGGTGTCGAAGAACCCGGCGGGCACGCCCGCGACGTCGGTCCCGCGCGCGCCGTCGTCCGTGCCGGAGCCGCCGCCGACCGTGGCGACCGGCGCCGACCCGAGCCGCACCGTGTCCACGGCGGCGGCGCCCGGCGTCGCGGTCACGGCCTCGACCGCGCCCTCGGGCACGACGAGCGTCGCGGAGTCGACCACGAGGTCGGCCCGCACCTCGTTCTCGACGATGCTCCGCACCGACGCCTGGGTCGAGGCGGCGATGACGCCCGTGACCGACACGAGCGCCATGCCGATGAGCAGGGCTCCCGCGGTGCTCGCGGTGCGGCGGGGGTTGCGCGTGACGTTGCCGCGCGCGAGGCGGCCGAGCGGTCGCAGCGCGACGACGAGCGGCCACGCGAGGACCGCGAGCACGCCGCGCGCGACGGCCGGCGACCCGACGAGCACCCCCACGAGCACCAGCCCGGCCCCGACGCCGAGGAGCAGCCGGGGGCTCAGGTCGTCGACCCAGGCCCAGCCGGTCGGCGCGTCCACGACGGAGGACCCCAGGTACGCGGCGAGCCACAGCACACCGGCGCCCGCCGCGACGACGACCACCCCGCCCACCGCCCGCAGCCCGGTGCCGCGGTCGGGCGCGACGTCGTCGCGCATCGCCTGCACGGGCGGGATCGCGGCGGCCCGGCGCGCGGGCAGCACGGCCGCGAGGACGCTGACGACGGCCCCGAGCGCGACGGCGGCCACGACCTGCGAGGTCCCGAGCGGGACCCGGCCGGAGAACTCGAAGCCGGCGAGCGCGAGCCCCCACCGGATGACCCGCACGAGGCCGGCCCCCGCGAGCACGCCGAACCCGCCACCCACGAGCCCGACGACGAGCGCCTGGACGAGGACCGACGCGAACACCTGGCCCGGCGACGCGCCGAGCGCGCGCAGGAGAGCGAGCTCGCGCAGGCGCTCGCGCACCGACATCGCGAACGTGTTCGCGATGATGAACGCGCCGACGAACAGCGCGATGGCGGCGAACACGAGCAGGAAGGTCTCGACGAACCCGAGCACCTCCTCGACCGCCTCGCTCGCCTCGGCGCGCGCCTGCTCGCCCGTGACGGCCTCCGCACCGGACGGCAGGACCGACGCGACGCGGTCCGCGAGCGCGTCCTCGTCCACCGGTCCGCCCGCGTCCGCCCAGACCGCGATCTGGGGCACCAGCCCGTCGGGCGCGTAGACCTCGCGCGCGGTGTCGCCGTCGATCCCGACGAGGACCGCGCCCGCGGCGGCGGCCTCGATGCCGAACACGCCGGACACGGTCACGGGGCGCGGCTCCCCGCCCAGCACGACCGTGGTCTCGTCGCCCGTGGCGAGGTCCGCGGTCTCGGCCGCGCTCTGCTCCAGCACGATCTCGTTCGGGCCGGGCCACGCGCCGTCGAGCAGCGTGAGGCTCGGGTCCTCCGGGTCGACGGAGAACGCCGTGCTCGGCGGGCCCGTGGTCACGACGGCGGTGCCGTCGGCCGCGACGAGCACGACGGGTCCGGACACGTCCGCCACGGCCCGCTCGACGCCGTCGACCCCCTCGACCTCCGTCGTGAGGTCCGCCGGGACGAGCGTGCGGTCGCCCGCGAACCCGCCCCCGCCGGCGGCGCCGCCGCCACCGGGCCCGGACGCGTCGCTCTCGACCTCCTGCGCGCCACGCACGTAGACGTCGGCCGTGAGCGTCGTCGCGATGATGTCGTCGAAGGTGGAGGAGAGCATGCCGCGGAACGCGAACGTGCCCACGACGAAGGCGACGCCGAGCGTCACGGCGAGCACCGACAGGACGAACCGCACGACGTGCGCGCGCACGCCCCGCAGCGCGACGCGGATCATGCGCCGGCGTCCGCGGCGAGCGCGAGCGCGTCGAGGATGTCCTGCTGCGTGGGGTCGTGCAGCTCGCCCGCGAGGCGACCGTCCGCGAGGAAGACGACGCGGTGCGCGTACGACGCCGCGCGCGGGTCGTGCGTGACCATGACGACCGTCTGGTCGAGCTCGTCGACGGAGCGGCGCAGGAACGTGAGCACCTCGCCCGCGGAGCGCGAGTCGAGGTTGCCGGTCGGCTCGTCGGCGAACACGATCGAGGGCCGCGACACGAGCGCCCGCGCGCACGCGACGCGCTGCTGCTGCCCGCCGGACAGCTCGGAGGGGCGGTGGTGGAGGCGGTCGGTGAGCCCGACGGCGGTCGTCACCTCGTCGAACCAGTCGCGGTCCACGCGGGTGCGCGCGATGTCGAGGGGGAGCGTGATGTTCTCCGCGGCCGTGAGCGTCGGGACGAGGTTGTACGCCTGGAAGACGAACCCGACGCGCGTGCGGCGCAGCGCCGTGAGCCGCCGCTGCGACATGCGGCTGATCTCCTGCCCGTCGATCACGACGCTGCCGGACGTCGGGGAGTCCAGGCCGGCGAGGCAGTGCATGAGCGTCGATTTGCCGGAGCCGGACGGCCCCATGATCGCCGTGAGGCGGCCGCGCGCGAAGTCGACGTCGACGCCGTCGAGCGCGCGGACGGCCGTCGGGCCGGATCCGTAGACCTTGACGAGGTCGCGCGCGCTCGCCCGTGCCTCGGGCTCGGGTCCGGCGTCGGTCGGCGTGCCGGTCCGGGGCGCGGGGGTCGTCATGCCCCCATCGTGACGTGCCGCGCGGCGGCGCGCACCACCCGTGCGGGGGAGGGTGGCTCGCGCGCCCGACGCGCGGCCTGTGGACGAGCGGCGGCAAGGCCCGCGCAGGGCGATAGCGTGGGCCGCATGAGCACCGTCGCCCCGCCGCCCGCCGCGCACCCCGACGAGACCCCGGCCGCCTCCGGCGTCCACCCGTTCCCCGACCTGTCCGCCGAGGTGACGGGCACGGTCCCCGATCCGCGCAGCGCGCCCCCGATCCGCTGGGGCATCCTCGGCGCGGGCGGCATCGCGTCGTCGTTCGCGGAGGCGGTGCGCCTGCACACGCAGGGTCGCGTCGCCTCGGTGGGCTCGCGCGACCGCGTGCGCGCCGAGCGCTTCGCGACCGCGCACGGCGTCCCCACGACGCACCACGGCTACGACGAGCTCGTCGAGGACCCGCAGGTGGACGTCGTGTACGTCGCGACGCCGCACTCGCACCACCACGAGCACGCCCTGCTCGCGATCCGCGCGGGCAAGCACGTCCTCGTCGAGAAGGCGTTCACGCGCAACGAGGCCGAGGCGGTCGAGGTGCTCGACGCCGCGCGCGAGGCGGGCGTGTTCGTCATGGAGGCCATGTGGACGCGGTTCCTGCCGCACGTCGCCGCGCTGCGCGGCGTGATCGCGCGCGGCGAGATCGGTGACGTCGTGAACCTCAGCGCGGACCACGGCCAGTGGTTCCCGTTCGACCCCGAGCACCGGCTCTACGCGCCGGAGCTGGCGGGCGGCGCGCTGCTCGACCTGGGCGTCTACCCGGTGTCGTTCGCGCACGACCTGCTGGGCGCGCCGTCGACCGTGACGGCCGTCGGGGCGCTCACGGAGACGGGCGTGGACGGGCAGGTGAGCATCGTGCTCGGCTACGGCGACACGCAGGCGACGCTCTCGACCACGCTGTGGTCGCGCACCGCGAACACGGCGGTGATCTCGGGCACGGCGGGCCGCATCGAGGTCGAGGGCACGTTCTACGCGCCGACGTCGTTCCGGGTCGTCCGGCACGACGGCGCGTCCTGGTACTACGACGGCTTCTCCGGTGAGGGCAAGCAGTACCAGGCCGCCGAGGTCGCGCGCCGCGTCGCCGCGGGCGAGACGCAGAGCCCGCGCATGTCGTGGGACTCGACGCTCGAGGTCATGCGCACGCTCGACGAGGTGCGCCGCCAGGTCGGGGTCGTCTACCCCGGGGAGTGACGCCCGCGGGCGGGCGTCGCGTCAGTCGGTGTGCTCGACGACGTAGCTGCGGCCGTCGGGGCCGGTGACCCGCTCGAAGCGGGTGCGCAGCTCCTGGTCGCGCTCGCGTTCGGCGTCGGACACGCCGCGGCCGTCGGCCTCCTGCCGCCCCAGCTGTGCCGGGCCGAAGATCGGCAGGAAGCCCTCGGTGATGCGCATGCCGAGCGTGCGCTTGTCGTTCTTGCGCGCCACGGTGTCCTCCGCTGGTGTCGCGTCGCCGGCCCGGGGGCCGGTGGCTGGTGCTCGTCCGCTGATGGTTGGTGCACCAATGATTGGCGTACCAAGAATAGCGCGATCCTCGGTAGCATGGCGCCATGACGAGCGAGGAGAACGGCGGGGCGTCCGCACCGGGCGCGGCGACGTTGTTCGCGGATCCGCTCGCGCTCGAGGCGCAGGTGTGCTTCGCGCTCTCGGCGGGCGCGCGCGGCATGGTCGCCCTGTACCGGCCGCTGCTCGAGCCCCTGGGCATCACCCACCCGCAGTACCTCGTGCTGCTCGCGCTGTGGCAGGACGACGCGGCGGGCACGACGTCGACCGTCGGCGACCTCGCGGCGCGGCTGCACCTCGACGCCGGGACGCTCTCGCCGCTCCTCAAAAGGCTCGAGACCCTCGGCTACGTGCGCCGGTCCCGTTCGCCCGACGACGGCCGCCAGGTCCGCGTGACGCTCACGCCCGAGGGACGGGCGCGGCGTCGTGACGCGGAGCGCATCCCGCCCGCGATCGTCGCCGCCACGGGCCTCACCCTCGACGAGCTGGCGGAGATCCACGCCGCCGCGTCGAAGGTCGTCGCGGCCGCCCAACGCGCCGGGGTCTACTGACCGACGGCAGCCCGCCGAGCATGCGGTTCTAGCCCGTCCGGGGACGAAGACGGGAGACGACCGCATGGTCGGCGGGGTGATCAGGCGTCCGTGATCCGGATGCCGTCCGGGCCTGCGGCGAAGCGCACCGCCGCCAGACCCGCCGCCAGCGCGTCGGGTGCAGGGGACGCGGACGCGAGCTCGTCGGCCGTGTGCGTGCCCGTCACGACGAGCACGGCGCACCCTGCGGCGCGGGCCGACGCGACCCCGGCCGGGGCGTCCTCGACGACGAGGCACCGCGCCGGGTCCACGCCCAGGCGCTCCGCGCCGAGGAGGAACGGGTCCGGGTCGGGCTTGCCGTGGGCGACGTCGTCCGCGGTGACGACCACCGACGGCGCGACGAGGCCCGACGCGGCCATGCGCGCCGCCGCGAGGGGGCGGGTGCACGACGTGACGATCGCCTGCCGCTCCGGGGGCAGGGTGGCGAGCGCGTCGCGCGTCCCCGGCAGGATCGTCACGCCCTCGTTGTCCTCGAGCTCCAGCTCGTGGATGCGGTCGTACGCGGGCTCGACCTGGTCGGCCGGCAGGAGCGTCGCAATGAGCGTGCGCGCGGGGGTGCCGTGCTGGATCTGGAAGTCCTCGGCGTCGGGCAGCCCGTGCTCCGCGGCCCAGCGACGCCAGTTCCGGTCCACCGCCGGGACCGAGTCGATGAGGGTGCCGTCCATGTCGAACAGCACGGCGTCGAACGTCCGCCCGGCGAACGCGACGCCGGGGGTGGGCAGAGGAGCGGGCGCAGGGTCCGTCGCGGGGGCGGTCACGGGATCGGGCATGGCCCGAGGCTATCCCGCGCGTCCGGCGCCCGCGGCTGTCCCGCACCCGGGGGACCGGCCCGTGTCCGACGTCGCGACTAGGGTGGTCGCCGTGAGCGCACCCGGGTACTTCATCTCCTTCGAGGGCGGCGACGGCGTCGGCAAGTCGACGCAGGCACGCCTGCTCGGGCAGTGGCTCGGCGAGCTCACGGGTCGCGAGGTCGTGCTGACGCGCGAGCCGGGCGGCACGGAGCTCGGCAAGGAGCTGCGCGCCGCGGTGCTCCACGGGCAGGACATGGACCCCCGCACGGAGGCGCTCATCTACGCCGCGGACCGCGCGCACCACGTCGCGAGCCTCGTGCGCCCCGCGCTCGAGCGCGGGGCGATCGTCGTCACGGACCGCTACCTCGACTCGTCGGTCGCCTACCAGGCGGGCGGGCGCGAGCTCGGCGCGGACGAGGTCGAGCTCATCTCGCGCTGGGCCGTGCAGGACCTCCTGCCGGACGTGACGATCCTGCTCGACCTCGACCCGACGGTCGCCGCCGGGCGCATCCGCCGCCAGCACGACCGCCTCGAGCGCGCGGGCGCGGAGTTCCACCGCCGCACGCGCGAGGCGTTCCTCACGCGCGCGGCGTCGGACCCGGACCGCTGGGTCGTGCTCGACGCCGCAGGCTCGGTCGACGACCTCCAGGCGCAGATCCGGGTCGACGTCGCCGCGCGGCTCGAGCTCACGCCCGTCGTCGAGGAGGCCGAGGACACGGTCGCCGCGCTGCCCGACGACGGCTTCGACGACACGGACAGCGCGATCGGCTACGCGCCGGGCACGGACCTCCTGCCGGGCGCCCCGGCGCGGCCCGCCGGGGACGCGCGCGCATGAGCGTCTGGGACGACGTCGTCGGGCAGGAGCAGGCCGTCGCGACGCTCCGCGCCGCGGCCACCGACCCGGCCGCGATGACCCACGCGTGGCTGCTCACCGGCCCGCCCGGGTCCGGCCGCTCGAACGCCGCGCGCGCGTTCGCGGCAGCGCTCCAGTGCGAGCAGGGCGGCTGCGGGCGCTGCCAGGCGTGCCGCACGACGCTCGCCGGGACGCACCCGGACGTGACGCTCGTCGCGACCGAGCTCGTGACCATCAAGATCGACGACGTGCGCGACCTGGTGACGGTCGCGAGCCGCAGCCCGTCGCAGGGCAGGCGCCGGGTCATCGTCGTCGAGGACGCCGACCGCATGGCGGAGCGCACCACGAACGTCCTCCTCAAGGCGATCGAGGAGCCCGCCCCGCACACCGTGTGGATCCTCTGCGCGCCCAGCCCGCAGGACGTGCTCGTGACGATCCGCTCGCGGTGCCGCGGGGTCGTGCTGCGGGTGCCGCCGGTCGAGGCCGTCGCGGGCCTGCTCGTGCAGCGCGACGGCGTCGACGAGCACGTCGCCCTCGTCGCGGCGCGCGCGGCCCAGAGCCACATCGGCCTCGCCCGGCGCCTCGCGCGGGACGCGGGGGCGCGCGAGCGCCGCACGTCCGTGCTGTCGCTCGCCCGGCGGGTCCGCGGGGTGGGCGACGCCGTGCTCGCCGCGGGAGAGCTCGTGGACCTCGCGCAGGCCGAGGCGAAGGCGGCGACGGAGGAGCGCGACGCCGCGGAGAAGGCCGAGCTCCTGCGTGCGCTCGGCGTCGCGGACGGCGAGACGCTCCCGCCCCGGCTGCGCTCCCAGCTCCGCGACCTCGAGGCCGACCAGAAGCGGCGCGCGACGCGCCACCAGCGCGACGTGCTCGACCGCGCGATGGTCGACCTGCTCTCGCTGTACCGCGACGTGCTCGTGGTGCAGCTCGGGGCGCAGGTCGAGCTCGTCAACACCGAGCTCGCCGAGACGGTGCGCGCGCTCGCGCAGGACTCGACGCCCGAGCAGACGGTGCGGCGCATGGACGCGATCGGCGTCGCGCGCGAGCGGCTCGAGGGCAACGTCGCGCCGCTGCTCGCGGTGGAGGCGATGGTCGTCGCGCTGCGCCCCCAGGGCTGACTGCCGCTAGCTCGACGGCGCCGCCGCGCGGAGCTTCTCCAGGAGCGGCCCGGCCGCGGTCTCGAGGAACTCGCGCTGCCCGACCTCGCCCACCTGGACGAGCGCGAGGTCGGTGAACCCCGCTTCCCACCACGCGGACGCCGCCTCGACGACCGCGTCCAGGTCGGGACCGCACGGGATGGACGCGGCCACGTCCTCGGGCCGCACGAACGCCGTCGCCGCCTCGAACGCCTCGGTCGTCGGCAGGTCCGCGTTGACGCGCCAGCCGCCGCCGAACCACCGGAACTGCTCGTGCGCGCGCGCCACGGCGGTCTCCTCGTCCGGGTCCCAGCAGATCGGCATCTGCCCGACGACGCGCGACGGCGCGAGCTCGGCGCGCTCGCGGACGGAGGACCACCGCTGCACGACGCCGGCCTCGGGCTCGGTCGTGACGAGGTGGTCGGCCAGCGGGGCGAACCGCTCGATCGACTGCGGCCCGGAGACGGCCACGCCGATCTCGACGGTCTCGTCGGGCAGGTCCCAGAGCTTGGCGGAGTCGACGCGATAGTGGACGCCGTCGAACGTGAGGCGCTCGCCGTCGAGCAGCGAGCGGATGATCTCCACCGCCTCCTCGAGCATGTCGTGCCGCTCGCCGACGGCGGGCCAGCGCTCGCCCGCCACGTGCTCGTTGAGGTTCTCCCCGGCGCCGAGCCCGAGGGTGAAGCGGTCGTCGGACAGGAGCGCCACGGTCGCGGCCTTCTGCGCCACGACCGCGGGGTGGTAGCGCAGGAGGGGGCAGGTCACGTACGTCATGAGGCCGACGCGCTCGGTCGCCTGGGCGACCGCCCCGAGCACGGACCACGCGTACGGGGCGTGGCCCTGGGCGTCGAGCCAGGGGAAGTAGTGGTCGCTCATCACCTCGAAGTCGAAGCCGACGCGCTCCGCGTCGACCGCGTGCTCCACGAGCGCACGAGGGCCGGACTGCTCGGTCATGAGGGTGTAGCCGAAGCGGGTCATGTCTCGATCGTGGGACGGGCCGGGCGCACCCGCACGCGGGTACGCCCGGCCCGGGGGAGGGAGGGGACGGTCAGGCGAGCGCCTTCGCCTTGAGCTGCGCGAACTCCTCGGGGGTGATGGCGCCCGAGTCGAGGAGCGACTTGGCGTGGGAGATCTGCTCGGCCGGCGACGTCGTCGCGACCTGGCGGATGTAGGCGTCCGTGTCGTGCTTCGCCTGGACGACGGCCGCGGCCTGCCGCTCCGCCATGCCGCGCCCGCGCGCGATGAGGTAGACGAGCGACGTCAGCACGGGCAGGAAGATGAGGAAGATGATCCAGACCGCCTTCCACCACCCGGAGAGCTCTCGGTCACGGAACAGGTCCGCGATGATCTGGAAGAGCACGATGAGGTACGCGATGAAGAAGAAGCTCCACACGAGGAGCCAGAAGAAGTCCCAGAAGTCCACGGTCACGCCCTTTCTCGACGGGTCCCGCGACGCGACGGCCTGCTGCCCCGCGCCATCAGGGCGAACGTAGCGACGTCGCGACGATCGCGCCCGGCGAGACGCACGGGGCCCGGCTCACGGGGTCCCGGACGGCGCCTCGGGCGGTGGCCCCGTCGGCGCGCCCGGCACGTCCGACGGCGTACCCGACAGCCCGTCCGACGGTGGGGTCGGGACCCGCCGCGCGCGGACCACGTCGCCCACGATGACCGCCAGCAGGACGCCGTCCGTCACCCAGTTGAGCGCGAGCGGCGAGAGCCACGCGTGGACGGCGAAGAGCACGCCGACCGCGACCGCGCCCAGCACGTGCGGGAGCGACCAGCGCCCGCCCGTCGCGCGCCGGAACAGCGCGTTCCCCACGAGGTACGTCGCCGCCGCCCCGCACACGAGGCCGGCGGTCCAGGCGTCGGCGTGACCGCCGTCGTGCCCGAGCGGGTGCAGGAGCACGAGCTCGTCGGCGACGGCGGTGAGCACGATCCCGGCGACGATGACGAACGGGACGTACGTGTACGCCGTCTGGGCGACCATCCCGCGCTCGGCGCGCGACGTGAAGTACTCGGTGGCGCGCCGCTCGGACCGGTCGAAGAACAGCAGCCACATGAGCACGGTGCTCGCGAACGCGGAGCAGAACGCGGAGACGGTCGTGAGGTCGAGGGGGAGCTCGGCGAACGCGGCGCCCGTGACGATGATCGACTCGCCCAGGCAGATGATGACGAACAGGCTGACGCGCTCGGCCATGTGCTCCCCGCGGACCACCCACGTGCTCGCGCGCGACGCCCCGATCCCGGGGAGCCAGAACATCGCGCGCGGCCCGGCGACGTCGATCGCGGCCGCGACCGCCCACAGCAGCAGGCGGTGCTCCTCGACGAGGCCGCCCGCCACCCACAGCGCGCCCGACGCCGCGAGCCACGTCGTGATGCGGACGAAGTTCACCGCGTTCTCGGGCCAGACGCGGCCCATCGCGACCATCGTGAAGAGGCTGCGCCCCACCTGCATCGCGACGAGCATGACGGCGAACAGCAGGCCCTTGTCGCCGAACGCCTCCGGGATCGCGCTCGCGAGGACGAGGCCCAGCAGCATGAGCACCACGAGCAGGCTCCGCACCGGCAGGCGCTCGGGGTCGAGCCAGTTCGTCACCCACATCGTGTCGACCCACACCCACCAGACGGCGACGCCGAGCAGGAGCGTGTGCCCGAGCGCCTCGACGCCGGGGTGGGCGATGAGCCCGTGCGAGAGCTGGGTGACCGCGAACACGAACACCAGGTCGAAGAACAGCTCCACGTAGCCGACCCGGCTCGAGTCGCCGCCGTCGCCGTGCCGCAGGAGGTCGGTGCGCAGGCCCCAGCGCAGCGGGGGCCGCTCGGTGCCGCGGGTCGGGTGCGGTGCGTCCATGCGGGGATGCTCCCACCCCGGGTCACCGTCGGGTCACGATCCCGCGGCGCGTCGGCGGTTCGGCGCGCGCGAGGTCCCGGCGCGGACCACGATGGTCGCGCACCCGTCGCCGACCGAGGAGTCCCCATGGTTCCCGCCCGTCGTCCCGCCGCCCGCACCGCGCGCCTCACCGCGGCGCTCGTGCTCACGGCCACGGTCGCCCTGCTCGGGGCGTGCGCGTCCGACACCGACGGGGGCGGTGGCGGCACGAGCGCCACCGAGGAGACCACGGAGCCCGACGGCGGCCCCTCGACGGACCCCTCCACGGAGCCGACCGACGACGCCACCGACGAGCAGCAGGGCCTGCCCGACGCCGCGACGATGGACGTCGTCGCGGGCGCGCACGGCAAGGGCCTGCCGCCCGGCGCGGACGCGCCGACCGAGGGCGGCACCGGCGCCGCGTGGAGCGCCGAGCCGGGCCTGCTGCTCGTCGTGACGTTCGGGTCCAGCACGTGCCCGCTGCTCGCCGAGGACGACGCCGCGGTCGAGGGGAGCGACGTCGTCGTGTCGTTCGTCGACATCCCCGCCGACACCGCGTGCACCATGGACTACGTCCCCGCGACGTCCGTCGTCGCGGTGCCCGACGACGTGGACACGAGCGCCGACGTGAGCGTCGTGCTCGGGGACCGCGGGACCGTCGTCGTGCCGCCGCCGGCCGAGGGCGCGGCCGGCGAGTTCGCCTGGACCGCGGGGTGACGACCCCCGCGGTGAAGAGCGCGTGAAAGGACGGGCCGCCGGCGGTGGGCCGTCTCCCGCGCGACGGGCGAGCGGCTACCGTGTCCGGGTGACGACGTCCCCCTCCTCCCGCTCCGCTCGCCGCGCCCTGGCCTGCGCCGCGACCCTCGTGCTGGCCCTCGTCGCGGGCGCGTGCTCGGCGCCCCCGAAGCAGCAGACCCCGGTCGAGGACGTCCCGACCGCGTCGTCGACCGGCACGGGCGAGACGGGACCGGAGGGCTTCGAGGAGTTCTACGGGCAGACCCTCGCGTGGGAGGAGTGCGGGGCCGGCTGGGAGTGCACGACGGCGCGCGCCCCCCTCTCCTGGCAGGACCCGGCGGCGGGCGAGATCGAGCTCGCGGTCAAGCGCCAGCCCGCGACCGGTGAGCGCATCGGTTCGCTCCTCACCAACCCCGGCGGGCCCGGCGCGTCGGGCGTCGACTTCGTCGCGTCGCTCGCGCCGACGGTCGGCGAGAGCGTCACCGCGGCCTACGACCTCGTGGGCTTCGATCCCCGCGGCGTCGGGCGGTCGTCGCCCGTCGTGTGCCTCGACGACGCCGCGAAGGACGAGTCCCTGTCGCGCGACTTCGACACGGACGAGGCGGGGCTCGAGGCGCTCGCGGAGGACCGTCGCGCGTGGGCCGACGCGTGCGCCGAGAACACGGGCGAGCTGCTCGGGCAGGTCGACACGCAGAGCGCTGCCCGCGACATGGACATGCTGCGCGCCGTCCTCGGTGACGAGAAGCTCGCGTACCTCGGCTACTCGTACGGCACGCAGCTCGGAGCCACGTACGCCGGGCTGTTCCCGGACAAGGTCGGCCGCATGGTGCTGGACGGGGCGATCGACACCTCGCTCGACCCGGACGAGATCTCCGAGCAGCAGGCCGTCGGCTTCGAGAACGCCCTGCGCGCGTACGTCGAGGACTGCCAGGCCGGCGCCGGGTGCCCACTGAAGGGCGACACGGACGCGGGGATGCGCCAGATCCGCTCGCTCCTCGACGCCGCGAAGGCGAACCCGCTCCCGACGGACTCGGGTCGCAGCGTCACGCAGACCCTCGGTTTCTACGGCGTCGCCGTCACGCTGTACAACGACCAGAGCTGGCCCGTGCTCACGCAGGCGCTCACCGAGGCGTTCGAGGAGGGCACCGGCAACGGCCTGCTCTACCTCGCCGACTTCTACAACGACCGGAACGCCGACGGCACGTACGCGTCGAACTCGTCCGAGGCGTTCCGGGCCGTGAACTGCCTCGACGGGCGCCAGGACGACGACCCGGCCGCGATGCAGGCCCAGCTCGAGCGGCTCGAGAAGGAGGCCCCGACGATGGGCTACTTCTTCGCGTTCGGCGGGCTCACGTGCGAGGGCTGGGCGTACCCCGTCGTCGACCAGGAGTTCGACCTCGCCGCGGAGGGCGCCGCGCCGATCCTCGTCATCGGCACGACCAACGACCCGGCCACCCCCTACGTGTGGGCCGAGGGCCTCGCCGACACGCTCGACTCCGCCGTCCTGGTCACCTGGGAGGGCGAGGGGCACACCGCGTACGGGCGCGCGAACGACTGCCTGAGCGACGCCGTGGACGCCTACCTCGTGGACGGGACCGTCCCCGAGGACGGGCTCCGCTGCTGACGCGGAGGACGCCCGACGGCGGCCCGCGGGCCCGCTTTGGAATCTGGCCCGGTCGTTGGGTACAGTAGGCGCTCGTTGCCACCGGTTCGCCGAGCGGACCGGGACGTAGCACGCCGCCTTAGCTCAGTCGGCAGAGCGATTCACTCGTAATGAATAGGTCAAGGGTTCGATTCCCTTAGGCGGCTCGGTGACGAAGGCCCGGAACCCACGGTTCCGGGCCTTCGTCGTGCTCAGGGGCGGCACGGAGGGTGCGGCACTCGAGCACCGACGCGTGGCGGCCTGACGGCGCACGGGCCGCACGATGCGCGTCGGCCGCACGACCCGACCCCGAGGAGCGAGATGTCCCGCAGCGTCGCAGTCACCCTGATGGTCCTCGGCCTCGTGCTGGTGGTCGCCGGGGTCGTCAACGGTTACACCGTCGGCATCATCTCCGACAACCCGTTGGCGGAAGACGGCGTGCCGCGCGTGCACGTGACCCTTCTCCTGGGTTGTGCGGCCACGACGTCGGCCGTCGGAGGGACCGTCGCCGTGCTCGGGCTCCTCGGGCTCTTCGCCCGGCCGGTCCCGCACGCCGAGGTCCGTGCGCAGCCGCGAGACCCGGACCGCAGGACAGCGGTCTGAGCGGCTGAGCAGCGCCGCGCGCGTCTCGTCGCGAGACCATGCGGCACGTGCCGGGCGCTCCCGGTGCTCGCGGGGAGCGCCGGTCCGGCCGGACGACGGCGGGCACCGTCCGCCGCTGAGGGCTCAGCCCACGCGGCGCACGAGCAGGATCACGCCGCCGGCCGCAGCGGCGACGAGCCCGCCGACGCCTAGCGCGGCGAAGATCGGGAAGGTCTCGCCGGCGGGCGGGGGCGGCGCCGTGCGGTCGACGGACGCGAGCGGGACGCGCGCCGGCTCGGTGCCGGTGGTCGTGGGCGCGGCGGTCGGCGTCGGCTCGACGGGGGCGTCCGTCGTCGGTTCCTCCGTCGGCTCGGCGGTCGGCTCCTCCGTGACGTCCGGCTCCGGCGCGTCCGGCGTCTCGACGGGCGCCTCCACGACCGCCGCGGCCGGCGGCACCTCGGCCGTCGGGGCCGAGGTCGCGGGAGCGTCGGGGGTCGGCGCCGGGGGCGCCGTCGTGGGGGAGGGCTCGGCCTGCGCCGTCGTGCAGACGGGGTCGTCCCCGTTCCACCGCGCGTGCTGCGCGCGCAGGCCGGACACCTGGGCCCACGTGACGCAGTAGCCGTCGGGGAACGTGCGCGCCGGCACCGAGAAGGCCAGGAACCCGTCCGCGGAGTCGCGCGGGCCGTACGAGTCGGAGTAGTACCGCTCGCGGCTCCCGTCCGGCGCGCTCACGGCGTAGGAGACGGCGCCCCACTCGGACCAGAGGCGCTCCGGGTCGAACGAGACGCCGTCGACGCTCACCTCGAGCCCGCTCTCGCCGTCCCGGCCGACGGCGGTCGCGGGTGCGGCGGCGACGGCCACCACGAGCACCGCCAGCGGTGCGAGGGCGAGCAGGCGGCCAGCGGCACGCATCAGCACCTCCGGGTCGTTCGGGAGCGGTCCGCGGCACATCGTACGCAGTCGTGCGGGCCGGTCGGAACGTCGGGGCGGCGGCCTGGGGCGGGTCAGGCCCCGAGCGTCGCGAGCCACCGGACGACGGCCTCGCACACGGCCGCGTCCTGCCCCTTGAGGTCGTGGGCACCGGGCAGCTCGACGCGTGTGACGGGGCCGGGGATCGCGGTGGTGTGCTCGGCGAGCTCGTCCGGCGTCGCGAACGGGTCCGTGCGCCCGGAGACGAGGACGACCGGCACGTGGAGGTCCGGGAAGTGCTCGGTCCGCAGCCGCTCGGGCTTGCCCGGCGGGTGCAGCGGGTAGCTGACGAGGGCCAGCCCGGCGGCGGGGAGCCCCTCGGCGACGGCCATCGAGCACATGCGGCCGCCGTAGGAGCGGCCGCCGAGCACGAGGCGGTCCGTCGTGGTGCCGAGCTCCGCGGCGAAGGCCTCCGCCTCGGCGCGGACGTGCGCGATCGCGACGGGCGGCCGGTCGGGCATCCGCTTGCCGGCGATCCGGTAGGGGAAGTCGACGCGGCGCACCGGCACGGGCGGGTCGAGGGCGGCCAGCGCCTCGTCGATCGCGACGAGCGCGCGGTGGTCGCGGCTCGCTCCGGCGCCGGGCGTGAGCAGGACGCCGGCGACGGGCCGGTCGTCGGGGGTCGGCGTGGTCACCGGCCCAGTCTCGCAGCGCGCACGGGGTTCCTCACGGTCGAGCACGACCTTCCGCGCGGCCGACCACGAGGTTGCTGTCGTCCTGCGCGGCAGGACGACAGCAACCTCGTGGTCGCGGGGGCCTCGCGGCCCCGGGTCACCGCGACGCGAGCCGGGCCGGGTCGAGGTCGGTGCGGCGCAGCAGCTGCGCGTTGAGCGCGACGATGACCGTCGACGCGGACATGAGGATCGCGCCCACCGCCATCGGCATGACGAACCCGACGGGCGCGAGCGCGCCCGCGGCGAGGGGCACGGCCGCGATGTTGTAGCCCGCGGCCCACCACAGGTTCTGCTGCATCTTGCGGTACGACGCGTGCGACAGCTCGATGATCGACAGCACCGCCCGCGGGTCGGAGCTCGCGAGGATCACCCCGGCGGACGCGATCGCGACGTCGGTGCCCGCGCCGATCGCGATGCCGACGTCCGCCTGGGCGAGCGCCGGGGCGTCGTTGACGCCGTCGCCGACCATCGCGACGACGCGCCCGCCGTGCTGCAGCTCGGCGACCTTCGCGTCCTTGTCCTCGGGGCGCACGCCCGCGAAGACCTGGTCGATGCCGAGCTCGCGCCCGACCGCGCGGGCGACGGGCTCGGCGTCGCCGGTGATCATGACGACCCGGATGCCGCGCCGGTGCAGCGCGTCGACGGCCTCGCGCGACTCGGGACGGATCGCGTCCGCCAGGGCGAACGCGCCCACGACCTCGCCGGACCGCGCGTCCGACGCGGTGCCGGTGCCGTCGTCGCTCGCGACGACCACGTGCAGGACGGTCGACCCGTCCTCGGCCCACGCCGCGGCGTCGGGCAGGGGGTCGAGCCCACGCTCGCGCAGGAGTGCCGGCCCGCCGACCGCGACGCGGCGCGCGCCGTCGGGGGTCGGGACGGTCGCCTCGACGCCGACGGCCGTGAGCGACCGGAAGTCGGTGGCGCGGGGGACGTCGTCGCCCCGCTCCTCGGCCGCCCGCACGATCGCGCGGGCGAGCGGGTGCTGGCTGTCCGCCTCGGCCGCCGCGGCGAGGGCGAGCAGCTCGGCCTCGGACGTGCCGCCCGCGGTCGCGAGGTGCACGACGACCGGCTCGCCCGCGGTGAGCGTCCCGGTCTTGTCGAACAGGACGGTGTCCACGGTGCGCATGCGCTCGAGCGCCAGACGGTCCTTGACGAGGACGCCCGCCTTCGCGGCGCGCTCCGTCGAGAGCGAGACGACGAGCGGGATCGCGAGACCCAGCGCGTGGGGGCACGCGATGACGAGGACGGTGATCGCCCGGATCAGCGCCTGCTCGGGCGTGCCGAAGACGAGCCACAGGCCGATCGTCAGGGCAGCGGCCCCGAGCGCGTACCAGAACAGCCACCCGGCGGCGCGGTCCGCGAGGCGCTGGGTCTTCGTCGACGACGCCTGCGCGTCCGCGACGAGCCGCTGGATGCCCGCGAGCGCGGTGTCCTCGCCGACGGCCGTGATCCGCACGCGCAGCGCGTCGTCCGTCGCGACGGTCCCCGCGACGACGGCGTCCCCGACGGTGCGGCGCACGGGGCGCGACTCGCCGGTGATCATCGACTCGTCGACGTCCGCGGACCCGGATGCGACCTCGCCGTCCGCGGGCACGCGCCCTCCCGGCCGGACGACGACCAGGTCGCCCACGCGCAGGTCCGTCGGCGCGACGGTCGTCACGGTCCCGTCCTCGGCGACCCGCTCCGCCTCGTCCGGGAGGAGCGCGGCGAGCGAGTCGAGCGCGGACGCGGTCTGCGCGAGCGAGCGCATCTCGAGCCAGTGGCCGAGCAGCATGATGACGACGAGGAGCGCGAGCTCCCACCAGACGTCGAGCTCGTGCGCGAGCAGGCCCAGGCTCGCTCCCAGCGACGACACGAACGCGACCGTGATGGCGAGCGAGATGAGCGTCATCATCCCGGGCTTGCGGCTCCGCAGCTCGCTCACCGCACCGGTGAGGAACGGGCGCCCGCCCCAGGCGTAGATCACCGTGCCGAGGACGGGGGAGACCCAGGGCACCCACGCGGCGTCGGGCAGGTCGTAGCCCAGGAGCATCGCGAACATGGCGTTCAGCGCGACCGTGGGGACCGCGAGGACGAGCATGATCCAGAACAGGCGGCGGAACTGCCCGACGTGGTCGCCGTGCCCGCCATGCCCGCCGTGACCCGCCGTGCCGTGACCGGCCATGTCGTGGCCCTCGTGCCCGGCCGTGCCGTGGCCCGCGGTGCCGTGACCGGCCGCGTGGTGGTCCTCGTGCCCCGCCGTGTCGTGGCCGCCATGCGCGGCCGGGGCGTGCGCGGCGTGGTCGACGGCGGCGGTCGCCGCCGCGCCGGGGTGCCCGTGCGCCTCGGGGTGCGCGTGCGCCTCGTGGTGCCCGTGCTCGCCGTCCGCGCCGGTCCGGCGCCCGGGGCCGTGCTCCGTGCGGTGGTCCACCGTGTCTCCTCTCGGCCGCTGATACCCCTAGGGGGTATCTCCTCCTCCCGATCATGCCCCGGTGGTGCTGATCCGTCAACCGTTCGGGAGCGACGCGACGGGGAGGGCCGTGCGTCAGAGCGCGGGGGTGGACTCCCGCAGCATGACCGTGCACGCGACCGCCACGCGCCGGGGTGCGTCGTCGTCCGGGGCGAGCGCGAGGCGCAGCGCCTGCTCGCCGACCTCGGTCAGCGGGATGCGGACCGTCGTCAGGCCCGGCGTGACGTCGCGCAGCGTCACGATGTCGTCGAAGCCGGCCACCGCGACGTCCTCCGGGACGCGCAGCCCCGCCTCGCGCGCGGCCGCCATCGCGCCGACGGCCATGACGTCGTTCACCGCGAAGACGGCGCGCGGTGCGCCGTCGGGCCTGGCGGCACCCACCCGGGCGAGCAGGTCGCGCATCCCGCCGTGGCCGCCGTCGCGCGTGAACGCGCACTCGGCGACCGCGTCCGGCGGGACCGGGGACCCCAGCGCGGCGAGCGCGGTGGTGAACCCCTGCGCGCGGTCCACGGCGGTGCGGTGGCTCGCCGGCCCGGCCAGCACGCCGAACGCGCGGTAGCCCAGCCCGTGCAGGGCGCGCGCGAGGGCGGCCGCGCCGTCGGCGTTCGCGATCTCCACCGCGGGCAGGTCGCCGAGCGGCTGCCCGACGAGCGAGACGCCGCCCCCCGACGCGCGGTACCGCTCCAGCGCGTGCCGCAGCGCGCCGTCGGCGTCGTCGGCGAGCCGGCCGCCGCCCAGCACGACCGCCCGCGCCCGCTGGCGGTCCATGAGCTCGACGAACGCGCGCTCGCGCTCGGGGGAGTGCCGGGTGCTCGTCAGCGTGACGATGAGCCCGTCGTGGTCGGCGGCCTCCGCGACGCCCGCCGCGAGCGAGGAGAAGTATGGGTCCGCGATGTCGTGCACGACGAGACCGACGCTCGTCGTGCGGCCGCGGGCCATGGCCTGCGCGCTCGGGTCGGGGGAGTACCCGAGCCGACGCGCGGACGCGAGGACCCGCTCCCGCAGGTCCGGGCGCACCGTGCGGTTCGCGCTCCCGTTGATCGCGCGGGACGCGGTCGCGAGGGAGACGCCGGCGTCGCGAGCGACCTCGCTCAGGGTGGGTCCGGGCACGGGAACAGGCTAGCGGGGGCGCCTCGTCGCCGGGTGGGCCGCCCCGGGAGCGGTTACGTTCGGAAGAGCCCGGTCGACCGGGCCCCACCACGCCGCAGGAGGACCTCATGACGTCCCAGCACGCAGCCGCGCCGCTCGGCACGACGGCGGTGCTCGCCCGGGCGCTCGCGCTCGGCGTCGCCGCGGGCTCGCGCAGCAGCCTCGGGGTCGCGGCGCCGGTGCTGGCCGGCCTCGTGCGGCCCGGCGGGTCGGGCCGGTCGGCCCACGGACCCCGGCCGCTCGCGCGCGGCGCGGCGCTCCTGGGCGTCGTCGGCGAGCTGGTCGGCGACAAGCTGCCGCAGACGCCGAGCCGGCTCGCGCCGCCCGGCCCCGTCGTCCGCGTCGCGAGCGGCGCCGTAGGCGGGGTGCTCGTCGCCCGGCACCGGGCCGGTCCGGTCGGGCTGGTCCTCGCCGCCGCCGCGGGAGCCGCGGGCGGGGCCGTCGGGACGTGGGGCGGTGCGGCGTGGCGACGCCTCGCCGTCGGCGAGCGGCCCGACTGGCCCGGCGCCGTCGCGGAGGACGTCACGGCGCTGGCCCTCGCCGCCTGGGCCGTCCGGGTCTGAGCGCCCGCCACGGCGACCCGGGGCGCGACGTCCCGGGAGTGAGTCTCCCGGGCGGAAGGGCCGTCGGTCAGCAGCCCGCCTGCTCGTAGCGGCACAGCAGCTCCCACGCGGCGCGGGCCTGCTCCGCGACCGTCTCGCGGGCCGCGCCCACGGTGCTCTCCCCGCCGTCGAGCGCGACGAGCGTGACCGCGGCACCGCGGCGCGTGGTCGCCAGGTAGGTCCCGAGCGCCGTGTCCAGGTCCCCGCTCCCGCCCGACCCGTAGTAGTCGGTGGCCAGGCCGCTGCCCTGGGCGCCGACGTCGAGCGGCTCGGCCGTGTACGTCGTGCCCTCCGCGCCGCCCTGCGCCGCGCACGCGGCGAGCAGGTCCGCGAGCCGTGCGGCCTCGGCGGTGGCGGCGTCGGCGTCGGCGAACACCGCGACCTGGTGGACCCCCACGGTGCCCTCGGCCGCGCCGTCGCCCTCGGTCGCGGTGCGCATCGCTGTGGCGTCCGCGGGGCCGCCGTCGGCGCACGCCTCCGGGAGGTGCCAGTCCGCGACCCCCTCCGCCTCATCGCGTCCTCCCTCGCCGCCCCACGCCCCCGCGGGGAGCAGGACGTCGGCGGGCGCGTCCGTCGGGAGCGCCGGGGCGGGATCGCCGGGTGCCGGGGTCGCGGCAGAGGTCGAGGGGGCCGGGGCCGACGGTTCCGGGGTGCCCGGGGCGTCGCCGGGGGTCGCGGTGCAGGCCGCGAGGACCAGGGCGCTCGCGGCGAGGACGGTCGTCGTTGTCGAGGCTCTCATCCGCACCACCCTGGCAGCCGTGCGGGCGGTTCGCAGGAGCAGGCGCTCAGCTGCCCGGGACGCTCGTCACGGTCGTCAGGAGGAACGCCGCGTCCTCGATCGCGCTCACCGCGTGCCGCTCGTGCGTGAGCACGCGCAGCTCGCCCTCGCCCAGCTCGACGTCGCCCTCGCCGAGCGCCGTGACCCGGACCCGGCCGCGCAGGACCTGGATCGACGCCGCGGGCGGGGAGTTGTGCTCGCCGAGCTCGACGCCCGCGCGCAGCGCGAGGATCGTCTGGCGCAGCGGGCCGTCGTGCAGCACGACCTCGGCGCTGCGACCGTTCGGCGCGGTGCGGGCGGTCGTGAGGTGGGCTTCCGTGAGGAGGTCGACGTTCGTCATCGGGGCTCCGGCCTGTCGGGGAGCTCCATCATGCCGCGCCACGGACGTCGCTGCCGCCCGTGCCGCGGCCGTGCGGCGCTGGTCGCCGCGACCGTGCGGCGCTGGTCGCCGCGACCCGCTCGGGCGGGCGGGGCGCGCCGGTGGCGCGTGCTGGTGGTCTGCCGTGCGGTCCGGAAGAGTGGCCGCCATGCAGGTGGTCTCCGGTCTCCTCGTCGGTCTGTTCGGCCTCGTCTTCACCGTCGGCATGCTGCTGCTCCTCGCCGCGACGGCGCGGCGCGTCATGGGCGCGCCGGTCGGCTGGATCCGCTCGGCGGTCGTGGCCCTCGCGATGCTGTCGGTCGCGTCCTGGGTGCTCACGGGCGGCCTGCTCGACGCCGGCTGGTCGCGCCCGGACGGGACGCTCACCGTCGCGCCGGGTGTCGCGCTCGTCGCCGTCGTGCTCGCGTTCGCGTGGGCGTTCGTGCTCGGGCTGTGCGTGCTCCTCGTGCTCGAGCTCCTCGTGCCGACGGGCTCCGTCCCGGGGCCGTGGCGCGCGCTCCGGGGGCTGCGCCAGGGTCGCCGCGAGACGCGGCGCTACGCGCAGATCCTGGGGATCGGCGTCCGGCACGGCCTCGGCGGGGCGCTCACGCGCGGGGCGCGGCAGCCGGACGGTTCGCGCCTGTCGCGCACCGACCAGCGGCGCCAGGCCGCCGCGCTGCGCGACGCCCTCAGCGACGCCGGCGTGACCTTCGTGAAGTTCGGCCAGGTGCTGTCCACGCGCCGGGACCTGCTCCCCGCCGCGTTCGCGGACGCGCTCGCCACCCTCCAGAGCGAGGTCCCACCCGCGCCGTGGTCGCAGGTGGAGGCGGCCGTCACGGGCGCGCTCGGGCGCCCGGTCGACGAGGCGTTCGCCGACTTCTCGCCGGAGCCCCTCGCCTCGGCGTCCGTGGGCCAGGTCCACGCGGCCCGCCTGCTCGACGGGCGCGACGTCGTCGTCAAGGTGCAGCGCCCGGGCGCCCGTGCCCAGGTCGAGACGGATCTCGCGATCCTCGGGCGGCTCGCGCGTCGCATCGAGCGCGACACCGCGTGGGGCCGCTCGCTCGGCGTCGTCGACCTCGCCGACGGCTTCGCCGCGTCGCTGCGCGAGGAGCTCGACTACACGGTCGAGCTGGAGAACACGCTCGCGCTGCGGGCTGCGCTCGCGCGGGGAGCGGCGGGGGACCGGCGCCCCGACGACGACGCCGACCCGGGCACGGGCCCGCGCGTCCGGGTCCCCGACGTCTACCCCGAGCTCTCCGGGACGACGCTGCTCGTCATGGAACGGCTCGACGGCGTTCCCCTCGGCCGCGCCGCGGACGTGCTCGCGGGCCTCGACGACGCCGTGCGCGCCGACCTCGCCTCGCGGCTCCTCACCGCGACGCTCGAGCAGGTGCTGGTCGCGGGCACCTTCCACGCCGACCTCCACCCCGGCAACGTGCTCGTCACCGCCGACGGCCGCCTCGGCCTGCTCGACATGGGCTCCGTCGGCCGGCTCGGCGAGCCCGACCGGCTCGCGCTCGCGGCGGTGCTGCTCGCGGTCGACGCCGACGACGCCGTCGCCGCGACCGACGCCCTCCTGGAGCTGCTCGACGCCCCGGTCGACCTCGACGTGCGCCGCCTGGAGCGCGCCGTCGGGCAGGTGATCGTGCGGTTCCGCGGCGCCGGCGCGAGCGGCGCGATGTTCACCGCGCTGTTCCGGCTCGTCACCGACGCGGGCCTCGCCGTCCCGTCGCAGGTCGCCGCCGCGTTCCGCACGTTCACGTCGCTGGAGGGCACGCTGCGCCTGCTCGACCCCGGGTTCGACCTCGTCGCCGGAGCCCGCGCGACCGCGCAGCCGCTCGTGCGGCGCGTCGTGACGCCGGAGGGCCTGCGCGAGCGGGCGACGAGCCTGTTCCTCGGCCTCGCGCCCGAGCTGGAACGGCTCCCGCGCCGGCTCGCGAAGATCACGAGCGACGTCGAGGCCGGGCGGCTCACCGTCAACGTCCGCTCGTTCGCGCACCCCGAGGACCGCGCGTTCCTCACCGGCCTCGTGCAGCAGGTCGTGTCC
Source organism: Cellulosimicrobium sp. JZ28 (assembly GCF_015327065.1). Classification (NCBI taxonomy): domain Bacteria; kingdom Bacillati; phylum Actinomycetota; class Actinomycetes; order Micrococcales; family Promicromonosporaceae; genus Cellulosimicrobium; species Cellulosimicrobium sp. JZ28. Next base: position 365,721 of record NZ_CP017660.1, read on the forward strand.
ACCGTCATCGCTGCCGCGGCCGTCGTCGCGGCGGTCGTGCTGGTCTCCGCGGACTCCGGCCCCGAGCTCGTCGAGGGTCTGCGCCTGTTCGCCGTCCTCGGTGCGGCGCTCGGGTTCGTCGGGACCGTGCTCGCCGTGCGCGTCCTCGTGTTCGCGTTCCGGGGGTCGGCCGCGCGCCGCGGGTGACCTCAGGCGTCGTGCGCGCCCGAGGGGTGCGTCGCGTCCGCGGGCCGCACGACCGTGACCGGGCAGTGCGCGTACTCGACCGCGTGCCGGCTCACCGAGCCCAGGAGCAGCCGGTCGAACCCGCCGACGCCGCGGTTGCCGAGCACGAGCCGCTCCGCGCGCGACGACGCCTCGATGACCCCCTTCGCGGCGTGCACGTGCTGCACGCTGCGCACGAGGCGGTCGTCGGGCAGGTCGACCCCCGCCGCCTCGAGCGCGGCGTCGAGCTTCTGGGCGGCGAACTTCTCGTAGTCGTCGATGGGCGGCGTCCATCCCCACGAGTCGGGCAGGGGCGCGAGCGAGACGATCTGCCAGCAGAACAGGGCCTCGAGCGTCGCGCCCGTGCGCCGCGCGACGTCGGCGCCGTGCCGCAGCGCTTGGACCGACGTCGACGACCCGTCGACCCCGACGACGACGGGCCGCGCGTGGTCGTGGCGCACGTCGGGCGTCCCGCGCACCACGGTCACGGGGACGGTCGCGTGCTGCACGACGGCGGTCGGCACCGACCCGAGGACCATCCGACCGAGGCGACCCCGGCCGCAGCGGCCGAGGACGAGCAGGTCGGCGTCGTCGCCGTCGGCGGCGTCGGGCCGCACGTCGTCCTGGGCTGCCTGCGCGACGCGCGGCTGGGCGAGGGCGAGCAGGACGGCCGCGGGGCTGCCGCGCTCGGCGACGGCCGTCGCGGTGACCGCGTCCGGGCCGATCCCCGTGCGGGCGCGCGCGGCGTCGAGCCACTCCTGGACGAGCGCCCGCTTCTCCTCGGCCGCCGCGTCGGGGCCGTCGCCCGGCCCCTGCCGCGACTCGAACGCGAGCACCGCCGTCAGGGGCACCGCCCGGTCCGCCGCCTCGCGCAGCGCCCAGTCGAGCGCGCCGCCCGACTCCTCCGACCCGTCGACACCGACGATCACGCCGCGCATCTCGCCACCTCCGCCCGGTCGGCCGACCGCGTGCGCCGTCGGCGTGCTGTCCCCGACGCCGTCGGCGGCGCCGGTGCTGACTCGACCCTAGGCCGCGGGGCCGCGCCGCGCCCGGGACGGGCGTCCCGAGGTGGTGGACGAGAGTCCCGCGGCGCGGCGCGCGGAGCCGGTCAGAACCGCGGGTCGGGCTCGTCCTGGAGGATGTTGCGCAGGGGGCGGGTGACGACGTCGACCCGCGCGAGCAGGTCCGCCGGGCCCGAGACGACCAGCGCCCGGTCCTCGACCGGCACGTACGCCGCGGCGTGCTCCCGCACGGTGACGTACAGGCAGGGGCGGGTCTCGCCGTCGACCCGGAACGTGGTGCGCACGACGGGCGCGACGTCCACCTCCTCGACGATCGCGCGCATCGCGGCGCGGTACTCCTGGTAGGAGTCGAGGAAGTCGTCGTCGCCGGGGGTGTCGGAGTGCAGGGGCGCGGCGAGCGCCCCGCTGAGCGCGGTGCGGGCGATGTCCTCGGCCTGCTCGTCGTGCGCGGCCCGCACCCGCAGCGTCTCGACGTCGAGCGTCTCGCCCGTGAACGACACGTAGGAGCGCAGGAAGCGCTCCTCGGCCGGGTCGTGCGCGCCGTGGCCGGCGCCCGTCAGCGTCTCCTCGTCGAGGTCGAGGCCCCAGGTCAGCGGGTCGTCGACCTCCGCGACGGCGCCGTGGAACCGCGCGACCACCTGTTCCCACGACGCGGCCGAGCCCGTGGGGCGTGCCTCTCGCTCGTCCGCGTCCGGTGCGGGGGTGTCCTCCGGCGGCTGGTCCGGTTGGTGCATCGCTCTCGCCACCCTTCTGGACGTCGTGCGGGGCGCACTCCCGAGCCTGCCCGTGGCGCGGGCCGCGGTCAACGCCCCCGGCGCGTGTCGGGCCGGGTGATCTCCGCCGTCGTGCCCCCGGGACCGCCCGGCAGGTCACGGCGCGACCCCTCTTTCACGCCCCTGGCGAACAACGGCATACGGAGGGGGTGCGGCTCGTTCGAACCGCATAGAGTCAATGCGGTCAGGCTTGTACCCGTCGTCCGGCGGGCAGGTGTACGCCGCTCACGAGGAGCAGCACATGTTCGAGAGATTCACAGACCGAGCCCGTCGGGTCGTCGTCCTCGCCCAGGAAGAGGCGCGGATGCTCAACCACAACTACATCGGCACCGAGCACATCCTCCTCGGCCTCATCCACGAGGGCGAGGGTGTCGCGGCCAAGGCGCTGGAGTCCCTCGGGATCTCCCTCGACGGCGTCCGCACCCAGGTGACCGAGATCATCGGCGAGGGCCAGCAGGCCCCGAGCGGGCACATCCCGTTCACGCCGCGCGCCAAGAAGGTGCTCGAGCTGTCGCTGCGCGAGGCGCTCCAGCTCGGCCACAACTACATCGGCACCGAGCACATCCTGCTCGGCCTCATCCGCGAGGGCGAGGGCGTCGCCGCCCAGGTCCTGACGAAGATGGGCGCCGACCTCAACAAGGTGCGCCAGCAGGTCATCCAGCTCCTGTCCGGCTACCAGGGCAAGGAGCCGGTCGCCGCCGGCGGTCCCACCGAGGGTCAGCCGTCCGGCTCGGCCGTGCTCGACCAGTTCGGGCGCAACCTCACCCAGGCCGCGCGCGAGGGCAAGCTCGACCCGGTCATCGGGCGCAGCCTCGAGATCGAGCGCGTCATGCAGGTGCTGAGCCGCCGCACCAAGAACAACCCCGTCCTCATCGGCGAGCCCGGCGTCGGCAAGACGGCCGTCGTCGAGGGCCTCGCTCAGGACATCGTCCGCGGGGACGTCCCCGAGACGCTCAAGGACAAGCAGCTCTACACGCTCGACCTCGGCGCGCTCGTGGCCGGCTCGCGCTACCGCGGTGACTTCGAGGAGCGCCTGAAGAAGGTGCTCAAGGAGATCCGCACGCGCGGCGACATCATCCTGTTCATCGACGAGATCCACACCCTCGTCGGGGCGGGTGCCGCCGAGGGCGCGATCGACGCCGCCAGCATCCTCAAGCCGATGCTCGCGCGCGGCGAGCTGCAGACCATCGGCGCGACGACGCTCGACGAGTACCGCAAGCACGTCGAGAAGGACCCGGCCCTGGAGCGTCGCTTCCAGCCCATCCAGGTCGCCGAGCCGTCGCTCCCGCACGCCATCGAGATCCTCAAGGGCCTGCGCGACCGCTACGAGGCGCACCACCGCGTGTCCATCACGGACTCCGCGCTGGTCTCCGCGGCCACGCTCGCGGACCGCTACATCAACGACCGGTTCCTCCCAGACAAGGCGATCGACCTCATCGACGAGGCGGGCGCGCGCCTGCGCATCCGCCGCATGACGGCCCCGCCGGAGCTCAAGGAGCTCGACGAGGAGATCGCCGAGGCGCGCCGCGAGAAGGAGTCCGCGATCGACGCCCAGGACTTCGAGAAGGCCGCCGGTCTGCGCGACAAGGAGAAGCAGCTCACCGCGAAGCGCGCCGACAAGGAGAAGGCGTGGAAGTCCGGTGACCTGGACACCGTCGCGGAGGTGGACGAGGAGCTGATCGCCGAGGTCCTGGCCATGGCCACGGGCATCCCGGTCTTCAAGCTCACCGAGGAGGAGTCCAGCCGCCTGCTCAACATGGAGGACGAGCTGCACAAGCGCGTCGTCGGCCAGGAGGCCGCGATCAAGGCGCTGTCGCAGGCCATCCGCCGGACGCGGGCAGGCCTCAAGGACCCGAAGCGCCCCGGTGGGTCGTTCATCTTCGCCGGCCCCACGGGCGTCGGGAAGACGGAGCTGGCCAAGGCGCTCGCCGAGTTCCTCTTCGGGGACGAGGACGCGCTCATCCAGCTCGACATGTCGGAGTTCTCCGAGAAGCACACCGTCTCGCGGCTGTTCGGCTCGCCCCCCGGCTACGTCGGGTACGACGAGGGTGGCCAGCTCACCGAGAAGGTGCGGCGCAAGCCGTTCTCGGTCGTCCTGTTCGACGAGGTGGAGAAGGCCCACGCGGACATCTTCAACTCCCTCCTGCAGATCCTCGAGGACGGTCGCCTGACCGACTCGCAGGGCCGCGTCGTGGACTTCAAGAACACCGTCATCATCATGACGACCAACCTCGGCACGCGGGACATCGCCAAGGGCGTCCAGACCGGCTTCAACGCCGGCGGCGACCTGGTCACGTCCTACGAGCGCATGAAGGCGAAGGTCAACGACGAGCTCAAGCAGCACTTCCGGCCGGAGTTCCTCAACCGCGTCGACGACGTGGTGGTCTTCCCGCAGCTCTCGCAGGCCGAGATCATCCAGATCGTCGACCTGATGATCGCCCGTCTCGACGCCCGCCTGCGGGACAAGGACATGGGCATCGAGCTCACGCAGCCCGCGAAGCAGCTCCTCGCCGAGAAGGGCTACGACCCGGTCCTGGGTGCTCGTCCGCTGCGCCGCGCGATCCAGCGCGACATCGAGGACGTGCTCTCCGAGAAGATCCTGTTCGGCGAGCTCAAGGCCGGCGAGATCGTCCTGGTCGACGCCGAGGGCGAGGGCCTGCTCGGAGAGTTCACCTTCCGGGGTGTCTCGAAGGGCGAGCACGACCGCGGCCCGGTGAGCGTGGGCGCGGCCGCCGCGCTCGACGCCCCCACCGGCGTCTCGGTCCGCGACCTGCCCCCGACGGGCGAGCTGCAGGCCGGCGCGGAGTGACGCACTCCTGAACGCCTGACACACGGGCCCCGATCCTCCTCCGGGAGGGTCGGGGCCCGTCGTCGTCCCGGCGCCCCGCGCCCGCCGAGCAGGTGGTCGTGGCGCGTCCCGGGCGACCGACGCACCACCATCGCCTGCTCGGCCGACACGGACCACCTGGTCGGCGGGCGAGGGGCCGTTGCACGGCGTTACGTCCGTCCTCGTCGTGGGACAGGGGTCGACCGCCCTTTGCGGGGCGTGCGCACGCTGGCACAGTCGCCCGCATGCCGACGACACCGGGGGGCCTCGTCGCCCTCCCCGCCACCGACGCCGGGCACGTGCCCGGACTCGCGTGTCGTCGCGCCCTGCGTGCGCGACTGCGCCGTCGGGCCGCGTGTCGTCCGACCGCGTGCCGCTGAGCACCCCGACGCACTGACCGACGGCCGCCCCGGGCCGCCGTCGGGCCGTCCCACCACCCTCCCGCGCACGGCACCCGCGCGCCTCGTGCCTCCCCGTGCGCTCTCCCTGAGAGGACCCGTCATGCCTGCTTCCCCGCTCCGTCCGTCCGCACCGCCCGGCCGCCGCAGGGCGACGGCCGTCGCCCTCGGTCTCGTCGCGCTCCTCGCCTCCGGTGCGTGCAGCACCGCCGAGGCGTCGGGGGCGGTGACCCGACCGACGGCGGCACGCTCGCCCCGGACGCCGAGCTGCCCACCGAGGTGCCGGAGGGCACCGTCCTGCGCGTCGGCGACCCGACGACGCAGAAGGCGTTCGAGCTCGCGGGCGACGACCTGGACAGCGACTTCTCGTTCGAGATCGAGTGGGCCAACATCTCGGGCGGCCCGGCGACGACGGAGGCGTTCCGGGCCGGGTCGCTCGACGTCGGCGCCGTCGCGGAGATCCCGCCGATCCACGCGACGTGGACGGGCCTGGACGTGCAGGTGTACGCGTCCGTCTACCGGGAGAACTGGGAGGACGCGCCGGTCTACGAGTTCGCGGGGGCGCCGGGGGTCGAGCTCGACTCGCTCGAGGACTTCCGCGGTCACCGCATCGCGTTCAGCCCGGGCCAGGCGCAGGGGGCGATCGTCCTCAAGGCGCTGGAGGAGGCCGGGCTCACGCAGGACGACGTCGAGCTCGTCGAGCTCCCGAGCACGGGCGACGTCTACTCGACGGCCCTCGCGGCGGGCGAGGTCGACGTCGCGCCGCTCGGCGGCACGCAGCTCTTCCGGTACCTCGCGACGTACGAGGCCGACGGCGCGACGTCGGTCCAGCACCACCTGCGCGACGACGCGTCGCACCTCTACGGCCCGACCGAGGTCGTGCGCGACCCGGCCAGGGCGGCGGCGCTGCGGGAGTACGTCGCCGCGTGGGCGGCCGCGAAGATCTGGGTCGCGGAGCACCCCGAGGAGTGGAAGCAGGGCTACTACATCGAGGACCAGGGGCTGAGCGAGGAGGACGCGCAGTATCTCGTCGACCACGCGCCGGTCCCGGACGTCCCGTCCGACCTCACGGAGGGCATCGAGCGCACGCAGGCGACGGTCGACCTGCTCGCGACGGAGCTCGACGAGCAGCCGCTCGACGCGGCAGACCTGTTCGACGTGCGCTTCGGCCCGGTCGCGGGCGAGGCGGCGGCTGCCGCGCGGGACGGGGGCGCGCAGTGAGCGCCGCGGTCGTCGACCGGGTCGACGTGGGGGTCCCGCGGGCCGACGCCGCGCCGTCGACCCCGGCGGACGTGCGGCCGCGCGGCACGCGCCTCGGGCTCGGCCGGCCGGTCCCGCTCGCGGCGCTCGTCGGGGTCACGCTCCTCGCGGTCGTCTGGTCGGTGGGGTCCGCGACGGGGCTCGTCGACCCGCGCGTGCTCTCGGCGCCGTGGACGGTCGTCTCGACGGGCGCCGAGCTCGTCGCGAACGGCAAGCTCGGGGCGCACCTCGGCGTGTCCCTGACGCGCGCCGCGCTCGGGCTCGCGGCCGGCGTCGTCGCGGGCGTCGTGCTCGCGCTGGCCGCCGGGCTGAGCCGGGTGGGCGACGCGGTGCTCGACGGCCCGATCCAGGTCAAGCGCGCCATCCCCAACCTCGCGCTCCTGCCGCTGCTCATCCTGTGGTTCGGCATCGGCGAGGAGATGAAGGTCATCACCATCGCGCTCGGCGTCTTCATCCCCATCTACCTGCACACGCACAACGGCCTGCGCGCGATCGACAGCCGTTACGTCGAGCTCGCCGAGACGGTGCAGCTCTCGCGGTGGCAGTTCGTGCGCCGCGTCATCCTGCCGGGCGCGCTGCCCGGGTTCTTCCTCGGGCTGCGGTTCGCGGTCACGGGGTCGATGCTCGCGCTCGTCGTCGTCGAGCAGGTCAACGCGACGGCCGGGATCGGCTACATGATGGAGCTCGCCCGGACGTACGGGCAGACGGAGATCATCCTCGTCGGCCTCGTGGTCTACGGCGTGCTGGGCTACTCCGCGGACCTCGCCGTCCGTCTCCTGCAGAGGAGGGTGCTCTCGTGGCGACGCACGCTGGAGGACTGACCGCGCACGAGGCCCGCCCGACGGCGCCGGGCGCGGCCGTGCGGGTCCGCTCGCTCGTCCGGTCGTACGGGGAGCAGCGCATCCTCGACCACCTCGACCTCACCGTGGACGACGGCGAGTTCGTCGCGATCCTGGGCCGGTCCGGCTCGGGCAAGAGCACGCTCCTGCGCGCGCTCGCCGCGCTCGACCACGGGGTCGCGGGCTCGGGCGAGGTCGTCGTGCCGGACCAGGTGTCCGTCGTCTTCCAGGACTCGCGGCTCCTCCCGTGGGCGCGCGTGCTGGACAACGTGGTGCTCGGTCTCGACGCCGGGGCGCGCGGGCGGAGCGCCGCGCGGGACGCCGGCCGCGCGAGCCTCGCGGAGGTCGGCCTGGCCGGGCGCGAGCGCGCGTGGCCGAACGAGCTCTCGGGCGGCGAGCAGCAGCGCGTGTCGCTCGCCCGCTCGCTCGTGCGCTCGCCGCGGCTCCTGCTCGCCGACGAGCCGTTCGGCGCGCTCGACGCCCTGACGCGCATCCGGATGCACGCCCTGCTGCGCGACCTGTGCGCGCGGCACCGCCCCGCGGTCCTGCTCGTCACGCACGACGTGGACGAGGCGATCGTGCTCGCGGACCGCGTCGTCGTGCTCGACGAGGGACGGATCGCGGCCGAGCGCCGCGTCGACCGGAGCTACGGCCCTACCGAGGCCCGCGACCCTGCGGACCCCCGCTTCGCCCGGCTCCGCACGGAGCTGCTCGACGCGCTCGGCGTCGTCCGCGACGCCCCGACGACCTCCGACCGGAAGGACACCGCCGCATGACCCGCCACGCCTCCTCGGGCCACCGCCCTGGCCGCCTGCACCTCAACGCGTTCCTCATGAGCACGGGCCACCACGAGGCGTCGTGGCGCCTGCCCGAGAGCGACCCGTCGTGGACCTCGACCAACATCGCGCACCTGCAGCGCCTCGCGCAGGTCGCGGAGGCGGGGAAGCTCGACTCGATCTTCTTCGCGGACGGCCCCGGGCTGCGGTCCGACGTCGGGCGCCGCCCGGCGGGCTCGCTCGACCCGCTCATCGTCCTGACGGCGATCGCGACCGTGACCGAGCGCATCGGCCTCATCGCGACGGCGTCGACGACGTACAACTCGCCCTACAACCTCGCGCGACGCTTCGCGTCGATCGACCACGTCTCGGGCGGCCGCGCCGGGTGGAACGTCGTCACGACGGCCGGGCCGGAGATCGCGCGCAACTTCGGCCTCGACGACCAGCCGGCGCACGCCGTGCGGTACGAGCGCGCGGCCGAGTTCCTCGACGTCGCGTTCCGGCTCTGGGACTCGTGGGAGGACGACGCCGTGCTCGCCGACAAGGCCGCGGGCGTCTGGGCGGACCCGGCCAAGATCCACGGGCCCGCGCACGTCGGCACCCACTTCTCCGTGCACGGCGCGCTCACGACGCCACGCTCGCCGCAGGCGCGCCCGCTCATCGTGCAGGCCGGGTCGTCCGAGGACGGCAAGGACCTCGCCTCGCGGTACGCCGAGGCTGTGTTCACCGCGCACCAGACGCTCGCCGACGCCCAGGCGTTCTACTCCGACCTCAAGGCCCGGGCGGTCGCCGTCGGGCGGGACCCGGGCACGGTGAAGATCCTGCCCGGCATCGTCCCCGTCATCGGGTCCACGGAGGCGGAGGCGCTCGCGCGGGAGCGCGAGCTCGACGAGCTCATCGTCCCCGAGTACGCGCGCGCCCAGCTCGCGAAGACGCTGCGCCTCGCGCCCGAGGACCTGCCGCTCGACCGCGAGCTGCCCGACGGCCTGCCCACCGAGGACGAGATCGAGGGGGCCAAGAGCCGGTACACGCTGATCGTCGAGCTCGCGCGCCGCGAGCGGCTCACGGTGCGCCAGCTCATCGTGCGCCTCGGCGGCGGGCGGGGCCACCGCACGTTCGCCGGCACGCCCGAGCAGGTCGCCGACGCGATCCAGGACTGGTACGACGCCGAGGCCGCCGACGGTTTCAACATCATGCCCGCGGTCCTGCCGTCGGGGCTCGAGCAGTTCGTCGAGCACGTGCTGCCCGTGCTGCGCGAGCGCGGCCTGTTCCGCACCGAGTACGAGGGCCGGACGCTGCGCGAGCACTACGGGCTCGAACGGCCCGCGAACCGCTACACGGACGCGGCCCCCGCCGGGACGTCGTCCGACGGCGGGGCACGAGTCGTCGAGGGGGCCTTCGCATGAGCACGGAGCACCTCTGGTACATCCCGAACCAGGTCCGGCCCGGGCACCGCGGCGACGACACCACCGAGGACCACAACAGCCTCGACACCCTGACGAGCCACGCGCACGCCCTGGAGCGCCACGGGTTCGCGGGCGCGCTGCTCGGGACGAGCTGGGGGCGTCCCGACACGTTCACGGTCGCGACGGCGCTCGCCGCCCGCACCACGACGTTCGAGCCGCTCGTCGCGATCCGGCCCGGGTTCTGGCGGCCCGCGCACTTCGCGTCCGCCGCCGCGACCCTCGACCACCTCAGCGGGGGCCGGCTGCGCGTCAACATCGTGTCCGGCACCGACGGGCAGGAGGCGTACGGCGACGGCGAGGCCGACCCGGCGCACCGCTACGCCCGCACGCGCGAGTTCCTGCAGATCGTCCGCAGGCTGTGGACGCAGGAGGAGGTCACGTACGCGGGCCAGCACTTCTCGGTGACGCGCTCGTCGCTGGGGCCGCGGCCCGTCGTCCGCGGCGACCGCGCCCACCCGCGGATCTACTTCGGCGGCGCCTCGGAGGCGGCGGAGCGCGTCGCGGCGACCGAGGCCGACGTGCAGCTCTTCTGGGGCGAGCCGCTCGACGGGATCGCGGAGCGCATCGACCGGCTGAGGCGGCTGAGCGCCGAGCTCGGCCGTGAGCACGCACCGCTCGAGTTCGGGCTGCGCGTCACGACGTTCGTGCGCGACACGACCGAGGAGGCGTGGGCCGACGCCGAGGCGAAGGTCGCGCAGCTCGCGGCCCGGTCGCCGGAGCGCGAGGCGTGGTCGGCCCGCGACCGGGGGCGGAGCACCGCCGTCGGGCAGCAGCGCCTGCTCGACCTGGCCGAGCGGGGCGAGGTGCTCGACGACAACCTGTGGACCGCCCCGGGCCGGTTCGGCGGCGGAGGAGCGGGCACGACGTGGCTCGTCGGTTCCGCGGAGGACGTCGCGAAGTCGCTGCGGCGCTACGAGGACCTCGGCGTGACGCACTTCGTCCTGTCCGACACCCCGTACCTGCGCGAGATCGAGCGCCAGGGCACCCGGCTCCTCCCGCTCCTGCGCGACTGACGGTCACCGTCGCCGGGACCTGTCGGCGGTCCCCGGGCGTCCGCGACCCGGAGTACCGTCCGGAGCGTGGACCAGAGCCGGCTCGACGACCTCACCGCCCGCCTGCGCGCCGCCGGGTGCGTCTTCGCGGAGGACGAGGCCGCGCTCCTCGCCGAGCGGGCCGACGACGACGCGCACCTCGAGGAGCTCGTCGCGCGCCGGGTCGCGGGCGAGCCGCTCGAGCACGTCCTCGGGTACGTCGACTTCCACGGGCTGCGGGTCGCCGTCGACCCCGGGGTGTTCGTGCCGCGCCAGCGCACCACGCTGCTCGTCGACGAGGCGGTCGCGCTCGGGCGGCGGGCCGGGCGCCCGGCGCAGCTGTCCGACGGCGGCTCGGCCAGCGGCCCCGGCGGTCGTCCGGAGGGTGGCCCGGACGGCCGGACGGTCGTCGTCGACCTGTGCTGCGGCGCCGGGGCGCTGGGGCTCGCGACCGCGGTGGGCCTCGGCGGCGACGAGACCGTCGCGCTGCACGCGAGCGACGTGGACCCGGCCGCGGTCGCGTGCGCGGCGCGCAACGTCGCGGCCGTCGGCGGGACCGCGTACGAGGGCGACCTCTTCGACCCTCTGCCCGCCGGTCTGCGCGGGTGGGTCGACCTCCTCCTCGCCAACGTGCCGTACGTGCCGTCGGGCGAGATCCCGCTCCTGCCGCGCGAGGCGCGCGACCATGAGGCCCACGTCGCGCTCGACGGCGGCGGCGACGGGCTGGACGTGCTGCGCCGCGTCGCGACCGAGGCGCCCGCCTGGCTCGCCCGCGGCGGCCACCTGCTCACCGAGTCCGGCGAGCGTCAGGCAGCGGGCGCCGTCGCGGTGCTCGAGCGCGCCGGGCTGGTCGCGCGCGTCGTCCGGGACGACGACATCGGCGCGACGATCGTCGTCGGGACGCTCCCTGCCGAGACGTGAGAAATGGCCCCTGCGACGCGCGGGTCAGGGGCCACTTCTCACGTCTCGGCAGGCTTCCGCGCGTGCCGCCTACGTCGAGGCGGGCCGCAGCAGCGCGCGGATCTCCTTCTCGGCCTGCGCGGGCGTGAGCGCGCGGCAGCCGAGCGACTCCCAGTGCCGCACGAGCGCGGGCTCGGCGCGCAGCAGCGCCCAGCCGCGCCGGAACAGGGTGAGCGGCGGCTTGCGCATCTCGGCGAGGTCGCGCAGCAGGCGGAACCAGAACGTCACGAGGCGCGGTCGGTAGAGGCAGATCGCGTCGGCCAGCACGTCCTGCGCGCGGCAGGCCGCGACGATCTCCGCCGCGAAGATGCCCTCCGCCAGGACGACGCGCGAGCCCGTGACGTCGACGTGGGTCGTGCCGGTGCGGCGCGACGTCGGGATGTCGTAGACCGGCACGTCGGCCTGGCCCGTGCGCGCGAGGTCGACGAGCGCCGCGACCGCGCCCTCGGCGTCCCACGAGCGGGGGTCGTCCCAGTCCACGATGCCGAACCGCTGCGGCAGGTCGGGGTGGTCGTGGTCGAGGTAGAAGTCGTCGAGCGCGACGACCGGGAGCCCGAGCCGGCGGGTGAGCGACGTCTTGCCCGAGCCCGACGCCCCGGTGAGCAGCACGATCCGCGTCGGGACCTCGCGCGACCCGGGCGGGAGGTCGAACAGCGCCGGGTCCCCGGCGGGTCCGGTCGGCACCGGGTCGGTCCGGGTGGCGGCGTCGGTGGGGCCGCCGTCGGCGTCGTGCTGAGGGTCGCTCACGGGACACCATTGTCGCAGCGTCCGGCGCGAGCCCCGAGGCGGGGCGTCGGGTGGGGCGCGTAGCCTTCCCCGGTGACCGCTCCGGACCCCGCCGCCCTGCTCGCCCGCGACGCCCTCGACCGCCTCGACCGGTGGGAGCCCGTGGATCCCCGTCAGGAGGCGCTCGCGGCGGAGTACCGCGCGTTCGTCCGCGGCGACGCCGGCCCGCGGGCCGAGGCGGTGCGGCGCGACGGCGGTCCGCAGCACCTCACGGCGAGCTGCTTCGTGCTCAGCCCCGGTCTCGACCGCGTGCTCCTGTGCTTCCACCGCAAGGGCCGGTTCTGGGTCCAGGTGGGCGGCCACACCGAGCCGGAGGACACGACGCTCGCCGGTGCCGCCTACCGCGAGGCGCGCGAGGAGAGCGGCATCGAGGACCTCGTCCCGTTCGACCCGGACCCCGAGCCGGGCGTCCCGCTCGACGCGGACCCCGAGCCGGGTGCGGAGTCCGTGGTCGGGGCCGACGCCGCGCCGTCCGCCCCGGTCGATGTGCACCGGCACGACCTCGCCGCGGCGTTCGGCACCTGCCGGACGCACTGGGACGTCGGGTTCGTCGCGTTCGCCGACCCGGACGCGCGCACGGTCGTCAGCGACGAGAGCGAGGACGTCGCGTGGTTCCCGGTGGACGCGCTGCCGCCCGGCACGCCCGACGACTTCCCCGTCCGCCTGGCGACGGTCCTCGCGGAGGTGCGCCACCGCCGTCGGGCAGGACTCCCCACGAGCGAGAGCCCCGGTCGCGCGAGGTAGAGCCCTGGTCCCGACCAGGGCTCTATCTCGGCTAACCAGGGCTCTATCTCGGCGGACCGGGGCTCTCTCTCGGCGGGGCGAGGACGACGTGGAGGGTGCGGGGGCCGTGCACGCCCTCGACGCGGGAGAGCTCGATGTCGCTCGTCGCGCTGGGGCCGCTGATCCACGTCTGCGGGCGCCCGGGGTGCGCGGCGAGCAGGCGCACGGCCTCGGGCACGGTCTGCACCACCTGGTCCGTGCGCACGACGCACACGTGCAGGTCGGGCACGAGCGTGATCGCCCGGCGGCCCTGGTCGGGCTCGCCGTCCAGCACGATCGTGCCGGTGTCGCCCACCGCGACGCGCGCCGCGGTGACGACGGCGTCCGTGCGGTCGAGCTCGTCGGGCGTGCGCGGGTCGTCGCGCGCGTCCCGCACGACGGCGGTCCCGGCGCCCAGGCCCGCGAGCCACGCCTCGTCGAGACCGGCCGGCACGACGACGGACGTCGCGTCGGCGAGCAGGTCGCCGACGACCGTGGCCACGTCCGCTGCCGTCTCGGCACGGTGCACGTGCGCCCGGTAGTCGACGAGCCGGTCGACGAGCACGTCCACGACCTCGGGCGAGCCCGGGGCGAGCTCGCCGTGCTCGCGGTAGGCGCGCGGCACGCTGCCCGACGCCACGGGGCCGCCCGCCGCCGTCGACCCGCCGAGCGCGGTGCGCACGCGGGCGAGGACGTCGTCGCGCGCGCTCACCGGCCCTCACCTCCCTCGGTGCGCGGCTCGTCGGCCGGGCGGTCGCGCCACCAGTCGCGGAAGGTCTGCTTCGCGGGCGCCGGGAGGTCGCGCGAGCGGGTCCACGCGGATGCGGGCGGCGGGAGGGTCGAGATCCGGCCCTTCGGACCGGCGACCAGGCGCCCGACCCCCGCCGCCTTCTCCGCGAGCTCGAACCGGCGCGCGTCGGACATGACGAAGGAGGCCGCCTTCATCGCGGCGCCCCACCCGGTGGGGCGGCCGCGGTCGGCGTCGACCTCGCGCGCCCGGAGCTCGACGAGGATCGACGGGATGTCGATCTTCACGGGGCACACCTCGTAGCACGCGCCGCACAGCGTCGAGGCGTAGGGGAGCGACGCGTTGGGGTCGTGGTGGCCGGAGAGCCCGCCGGAGGACTTCGTGAGCTGCGGCGTGAGGATCGCGCCGATCGGGCCGGGGTACACCGACCCGTACGCGTGGCCGCCCACCCGCTCGTACACCGGGCACACGTTGAGGCACGCGGAGCAGCGGATGCAGTGCAGCGCGGCCCGCCCGACCTCGTCGGCGAGGACGTCGGTCCGCCCGTTGTCGAGCAGGACGAGGTGGAACTCCTGCGGGCCGTCGCCGGGCGTGACGCCCGTCCACAGGGACGTGTAGGGGTTCATGCGCTCGCCCGTGGACGACCGCGGCAGGAGCTGGAGGAACACCTCCAGGTCGGTGTACGTGGGCACGACCTTCTCGATCCCCATGACCGTGATGAGCGTCTCCGGGAGCGTGAGGCACATTCGGCCGTTGCCCTCGGACTCGACGACGGTCAGCGTCCCCGTGTCCGCGACGCCGAAGTTCGCGCCGCTGATCGCGACCTTCGCCGAGAGGAACTTGCGGCGCAGGTGGGCGCGCGCGGCCATCGCGAGCTCGCGCGGGACGTCCGACAGGTCCGGCGGGGCGTCGCCCATGCGGGCGAGGAAGATCTCGCGGATCTCCGCGCGGTTGCGGTGGATCGCGGGCACGAGGATGTGCGACGGCATGTCGTCGGCGAGCTGCACGATGAGCTCCGCGAGGTCCGTCTCGTAGGCCGCGATCCCCTCGGCGGCGAGCGCCTCGTTGAGCCCGGTCTCCTGCGTCGCCATGGACTTCACCTTGACGACCTCGTCGACCCCCTTCGCCTTGACGAGGTCCGCGACGATCCGGTTGGCCTCGTCCGCGTCGCGCGCCCAGTGCACGACGCCGCCCCGCGCCACGACGTTGCGCTCCAGCTCCTCGAGGAGCTCGGGCAGGCGCGCCATGACGTCGGTCTTGATCGCGGAGCCCGCGTCGCGCAGCGCCTCCCAGTCCGGCACCTCGCCGACGACGGCGGCGCGCTTGGCGCGGATGGTCGACGTCGCGTGCGCGAGGTTGCGCCGCAGCTGCGTGTTCTGGAGTGCCTCGCGCGCCGCGTCGGGGAACGACCCGCCCCAGCGCAGCGGGGCGTCCGGGTGCGGCACGTCGCCGAACGCGTCCGACGCCGCCCCCGCGCCCGCCGAGGTGCCGTGCCCGCCCGGGTGGGCGACGTCGTCGGGCAGGGTGCGCGCGCCGCGCCGGACGGGCAGGCCGAGGAACGTGCGGCTCACCGGGCACCCCCGCGCGTCGACGGGCCGACCCCGGCGGGGGCGGGCGTGTCCTTCGTGGACGCGAGGATCTCGGCGAGGTGCAGCGTGCGGACGCCCGCGCGGATGCGCGACAGGCCGCCGCCGATGTGCATGAGGCACGACGCGTCGCCCGCGGTGAGGACCTCGGCGCCCGTCGTCTTCACGTGCGTCATCTTGTCGGCGAGCATCGCCGTCGAGGTCTCGGCGTTCTTCAGCGCGAAGGTGCCGCCGAACCCGCAGCATTCCTCCGCCGCGGGCAGCTCGACGAGGTCGATGCCCTCGACCGCGCGCAGGAGGCGCAGCGGCTTGTCGCCGACGTGGAGCATGCGCAGCGAGTGGCACGTCGGGTGGTAGGTGACCCGGTGGGGGAAGTAGGCGCCGACGTCGGTCACGCCGAGCACGTCGACGAGCAGCTCGGACAGCTCGTACGTCTTCGCGGCGACCGCGTCGGCGGTGCGCGCGAGGTCGTCGAGACCGGCGCGCCGGCAGACCATGCCCTGCTGGTGCCGCACGGACCCGGTGCACGACCCGGACGGGACGACGATCGCGTCCCACTCGCCGTCGAGCACGGGGGAGAACGCCTCGACGTGGTTGCGCACCACGGGGACCGCCTCGTCGAGGTACCCCGTGTTGACGTGCATCTGGCCGCAGCAGGCCTGGCGCTCGGGGAAGAACACCTCGTGGCCGAGGCGCTCGAGGAGTTGGGCGGTGGCGCGCGGTGCCTGGGGGAACATCACGTCGCCGATGCAGGTCGCGGTGAGGGCTATGCGCATCGTTGCTCCGGGGGAGGGCGAGTCGGTCCAGTCTCGCCGGGCCGCGTCCGTGCCGCCTGCCGAGACCGCCGCGGTGAGGCGCCGCGGCTGTGGTCTGACCACAGTCCGTCCACTGTAGACCACGCGGTCGGCGTGGTCTGACCACAGCGTGCCGGGGTCGCCTACCCTGAGCGGGTGCGCACCCACGAACGCGTCCTCGCCCGCATCGAGGCGGACCTCGCCGCGGGCCGGTGGGCGCTCGGCGAGCGCCTCCCGGCCGAGCGCGCGCTCGCCGAGGAGCTCGGCGTCTCGCGCCCCTCCGTGCGCGAGGCGCTCCGCGTGCTCGAGGCCATGGGCATCGTGCGCACGGCCGTGGGCTCCGGGCCCGACGCCGGCGCCACCGTCGTCGACCGGCCCGCCGCCGGGCTGGGGGCGGCCGTGCGCCTGCACGTCGCGTCCGGGACGCTCGCGGTGCGCGACGTCGTCGAGACGCGGGTGCTGCTCGAGACGTGGGCGGTCCGGGCCGCGGGGGAGCGAGTGGGCGCGGGAGACGACGAGGCCGCGGCGACGCTCGCGGAGGCCGGCGCCCTGCTCGACCGCATGGACGACCCGGCGCTGCCCGCGGCCGACTTCCGCGAGCTCGACGCGACGTTCCACGTGCTGCTCGTGCGGCTCGCGGGCAACGCGCTCGTCGAGGCCGTCATGACCGGGCTGCGCGGCGCGATCGAGTCGTACGTCGCCGCGGGCAGCGCTGCGCTCCCGTCCTGGGAGCGGACCGCCGCGCGGCTGCGCGCCGAGCACCGCGCGGTGCTCGGCGCCGTCGCGGGCGGCGACGGCGAGCGCGCGGCCCGCGCGGTGCGCGCCCACATCGAGGGCTTCTACGCCGAGACGGGCCTCTGAGCGGACCGTCGCGCGCGTCCCGCGAGGGGTCTCGCGGCGGCTAGGTCGATCTGGCGCGAGGCAGGCCGGACAGGCGGCGCTCCAGGAGCCGGCGGTCGCCCTCGCGGTCGACGAGCTCGAGCGCACGGCGCAGGTCGACGGCGGCGTCCGCGGGCCGTCCGGCCCGCACGAGCAGCTCGGCGCGGACGGCGGGCAAAAGGTGGTAGCCCGCGAGCGCCGGCTCGTCCGCGACGGCGTCGACCGCGGTCAGCCCCGCGTCCGCGCCGTGCACCTCCGCGACCGCGACCGCGCGGTTGAGCGCGACGACGGGCGAGCCGGTGAGGTCGAGCAGCACGTCGTAGAGACCGAGGATCTGCGGCCAGTCGGTCGCGGCCGCGTCGGTCGCCTCGTCGTGGAGCGCCGCGACGGCGGCCTGCACCTGGTACGGCCCGGGCCGCCCGACGGCGAGCGCCGCGTCCAGCTCGGCCAGCCCCTCGGCGATCTCGTCGTGCCGCCAGCGTGCGCGGTCCTGCTCGGCCAGGGTCCGCGTGACGCCGTCGGGGCCCACGCGCTCGTCGCGGCGCGCGTGCTGGAGCAGCAGCAGGGCGAGCAGCCCGCGCGCCTCGGGCTCGTCGTCGAGCAGGCGCGCGGTGAGCCGCGCGAGCCGGACGGCGACGTCGGCGAGCGCGCGCCGCTCGGCCGAGCCCTCGACGGCGTCGGCGGGCTCCGCCCACGCGTCGTACCCCTCGGTGAACAGCACGTACAGCACCGCGAGGACGCCCTCGACGCGCTCGGCCCGCAGCGCGGCCGGCGGCACGCGGAAGGTCATGCCGGTCGCGCGGATGCGGCGCTTGGCCCGGACCAGGCGCTGCGCCATCGTCGCCTCGGGGACGAGAAAGGCGCGCGCGACCTGGGCGGTCGTCATGCCGGTCAGCGACCGGAGGGTGAGCGCGACCCGCGCCTCGGCGGGCAGCGCCGGGTGGCAGCACGTGAAGAGCAGGCGGACGAGGTCGCCGTCCGGGTCGTCGGCGTCCCAGGGGTCGTCGTCGAGGCCGCGCGCGACGTGGTCGGGCACGGGGTCCGCGGCCGGGCCCCCGCCCTGGGGCCCGGGTCGACGCGCTCGCCCAGGCGGCCCGCGGCCGCGACCCGCTCCGCCTCGACCCGACGGCGGCGCAGGACGTCGATCGCGTGGCGGCGCGCGGTCGTCGTCAGCCACGCGCCGGGACGCTCGGGCACGCCGTCGCGACCCCACGTCCGCAGCGCCGCGGCGAACGCCTCCTGCGCGGACTCCTCGGCCAGGTCGAGGTCGCCCGTGCTGCGCGCGACGGCGCCGAGGACGCGTCCCCACTCGGTGCGGAACGCGTCCTCGACGGGGTCCGTCGCGGCCGGCAGGTCAGGACCCGCCGAGGTCCAGCGGCCACGCGGGGTGCAGCTCGATCGCGCCGCCGTACGCCATGGGGTGCTCGGACGCGATGGCGATCGCGGTGTCCAGGTCGGGCGCCTCGAGGACGTCGAAGCCCGCGATCGACTCCTTCGTCTCGGAGAACGGCCCGTCCGTGACGAGCACCTTGCCGCCCCGGACCCGCACGCCCACGGCGTCCTCCGGGGGGCGCAGCCGGTCGCCGACCACCGCGGCGCCGCTGCCGTAGTGCCGCCCGACCCACTCCCCGATCGGGGCCGCGGCCTCGGCCTCCTCGGGCGGCAGCCCCGGGTCGTCCGGGGTGCCGAGCACGAGCATGAGGTAGCGCATCAGAGGTCCTCCGCCCTCGTCGCCGCGGGCCCGCGGAGCACCGTCAGCCCGGAGGACGCGACGTCGGCGGCGGACGTCCCGTCCCCGGCGCAGCGTCGACCGTCACGGTACCGCGCGCGGTCCGGCGGGTGCTCGCGGTCCGCCGCGAGGATCGTCTCCAGGAACGTCGTCATCGTGCCTCCTCCTCTCGCACGGCCCGGGCGGCCGTACGAGAGGACGACGAAGCCCGGTCGCCGAGATCGACACCTCTCTCGCGACCGTCTCTCGCGGCGCGGCGCTACGCGTCGTCGCCGGCCTTCGCCTCGCCCCAGCCGTACCAGCGCTCGACCTCGACCCAGGCGCTGACGCGCGGGTCGGTCCGGTTCGCGTACTCGTGGCCGGTGTAGTGGCGCGAGATGCGGTCGATGTCGGCCAGGCCCTCGTCGGCGCGCAGCTCGACGACGCGACCGATGAGCGTCACGTGCGTGTACCAGTTCTCGTCGAGCACGGTGAGCGAGACCCGGGGGTCGTTGCGCAGGTGCTTGAGCCGCACGCGGGACTCGTCGAGGTTGACGAGCACGCGGCCGTCGTCCTCCCAGACGTACCAGGTCGCGGCGGTGACGGGCGCGCCGTCGGAGCGCACCGTCGCCATGACGGCGGCGTTCGGGCGGCGGAGCATCTCGACGAGACGGGAGGGCAGCGGCGGACGGGACACGACGGCTCCTTCGGTGGCACGACGGCGGACCTCCCGACGGTACGTCACGGGTGTGGCGCACGACCTCCCGGAGCCCCGCCCGAAGCGTTCTGACGACGAGCGGCCGCGTGACATGATCGTCCTCATGCTCACTCCCGCCACCGGCGCGGCCGGGTCGCGCATCGTCGGCCTCGGTCACTTCCAGCCCGAGAAGACGCTGACGAACGACGACATCGCGCAGCTCGTCGAGACCAACGACGAGTGGATCCGCTCGCGGACGGGCATCGTCACGCGGCACGTCGCGGACGACGACACGACCGTCGCCGACATGGCGACCGCGGCGGCCCGCCACGCGCTCGACGACGCGGGCGTCGACCCGGCCGAGGTCGACCTCGTCGTCGTCGCCACGGCGACCGCGACGGACCGCTCGCCCAACACGGCGGGACGCGTCGCGTACCACCTGCGCACCGGCGTCATGCCCGGGCAGTCGACGCCCGAGGAGGCGTCCGAGCTCGACCTGCGGGGCGTCGTCGGGCCGGCGGTGCTCGACGTGAACGTCGCGTGCTCCGGCTTCGCCCACTCCGTCGGCCTCGCCGACCAGGCGATCCGCGGCGGCTCGGCGCGCACGGCCGTCGTGATCGGCGCGGAGAAGCTCACCGCGTTCACCGACTGGACCGACCGCAGCACGTGCATCCTCACCGCCGACGGCGCGGGCGCGGCGGTGCTGCGCGCGACGGACGAGCCCGGCGTCGGCCCGGTGACCTGGGGCTCCGAGCCCGACCTCACCCCGGCCGTGCTCATCGAGGCGCCGCAGGAGAAGTTCGCCCAGGACGGCCGCGCCGTGTTCAAGTGGGCCATCACGCGCGCCGCCGAGCGCGCGCGCACGGTCGTGGAGCGCTCCGGGGTCTCGCTCGACGACATCGAGGTGCTCGTCGCGCACCAGGCCAACCTGCGCATCATCGAGCCGCTCGCGAAGGCGCTCGGGATGGAGTCGAAGGTCGTCGTCACGGACATCGTCGAGTCCGGCAACACGTCCGCGGCGTCCATCCCGCTCGGGCTGTCCAAGTGGTGGCACGCGGGCAAGATCCCCGCGGGCGTCCCCGCGCTGCTCTTCGGCTTCGGCGGCGGGTTCGCCTGGGCGGGCCAGGTCGTGGAGACCCCGACCCGCTGACGACCCGCTGACGCGTGGTGCGTCGCGTCGGTGGTGCGCGCCACAATGGGCCCATGCCTCTCGCCCCGCGCTACCTCGCCGCCGACGACCGCTACGACACCATGACCTACCGGCGGACGGGGCGCAGCGGCCTCGACCTGCCCGCGATCTCGCTCGGTCTGTGGCACAACTTCGGCGACGTGAACCCGTTCGAGACGCAGCGCGCGGTGCTGCGCCGCGCGTTCGACCTCGGGATCACGCACTTCGACCTGGCGAACAACTACGGCCCGCCGTACGGCTCGGCGGAGGAGAACTTCGGCCGGCACCTCGCGCAGGACCTCGGCGCGTACCGCGACGAGCTCGTCATCTCGTCGAAGGCGGGCTACGACATGTGGCCCGGCCCCTACGGCGACGGCGGCTCGCGCAAGTACCTGCTCTCCTCGCTCGACCAGTCGCTACGCCGGATGGGCCTCGACTACGTCGACGTCTTCTACCACCACCGTCCGGACCCGAGCACGCCGCTCGAGGAGTCCATGCGCGCGCTGCACGACGCCGTCCAGCAGGGCAAGGCGCTGTACGTGGGCGTCTCCAACTACTCGCCGGCGCGCACGCGCGAGGCCGCGGCGATCCTCGCCGACCTCGGCACCCCGCTGCTCATCCACCAGCCGAGCTACTCGATGCTCAACCGCCACGTCGAGGACCCGGCGCACGAGGACGCGTACGACGGCGTGCAGACCGAGTCGCTGCTCGACGTCGTGGGCGACCTCGGCGTCGGCACCATCGTGTTCTCGCCGCTCCAGCAGGGCCTGCTCACGGACCGGTACCTCTCCGGGTCGGCGCCCGAGGGGTCGCGCGCGGCCCGCCCGGACTCGCCGTTCCTGTCGGAGAAGAACCTCGACGAGACGTACCTGGAGCGCGCCCGGGCGCTCAACGAGATCGCGGGTTCCCGCAGCCAGACCCTCGCGCAGCTCGCCCTCTCCTGGGTGCTGCGCGACGACCGCGTCACCTCCGCCCTCGTCGGGGCGAGCAGCGTCCGCCAGCTCGAGAACAACGTCGCGGCCCTCTCGGCGCCCCCGCTCACCCCGGAGGAGTCGGCCACCATCGAGTCCGTCCTCGCGAGGTAGAAGCACCGGTCGCGAGGTAGAGCCCGCGGCGTTCTACCTCGCGTCGGGAGGTTCTACCTCGCGGGTCAGCGGAAGCGCTGGACGGCGAGCGGGGCGGCCTCCGCGAGGCCGCGGACTGCCGGGTGGTCGGCGCCCGGGGCGGTGCCCGCGAACACGTCGCGCAGCGACCCCGACGCGACGAACGTCCCGTCGGCGAGCACGTGCACGGTGGGGCACATCCGCTCGACGAGCTCGAGGTCGTGCGAGACCAGCAGCACGGCGGTGCCGAGCGCGGTCGTCGCGTCGGCGAGGCGGCGCACGACGTCGCCGCGCATCGCGGGGTCGACGGCGGTGAGCGGCTCGTCGAGGAGGAGCGCCCGGGGGCGCGTCGCGAGCGCGACGGCGAGCGCGACCCGCTGCTTCTCGCCGCCCGAGAGCGACTGCACGGTGCGCGGCGCGTAGCGCGGCTCGAGCGCGACGTCGCCGAGCAGGTCCTCGACGGAGCGTCCGCTCGGGCGGCCGGCGCGCCGCGCGTCCTTGAGCGCCGCGGACAGCGTGCGGTCGACCGTCCAGCGGGGGTCGATGCCGATGCCGGCGAGGCCGTCCTGGGAGACGCGGCGCACGTCGGCCGTGAACTGCTTCTTGTCCCGGCGGGAGAGCTTGCCGACCGTCCGCTCGGCGTAGGTGACGTGCCCCGCCGTGGGGCGCACGAGGCCGACGAGCGCGCGCACGATCGTCGACTTCCCGGCGCCCGACTCCCCGACGATCCCGACCGGCGCGGTGCCGGGCGTCACGTCGAGGTCGATGCCGTGCACGACGTCGGGGCCTCCGTAACCGGCCGCGAGGCCGCTGGCGCGCAGGAGGGGGGTCGTCGTCGTGCTCATGGGTCACCTTCTGGTCGTCGGGGTCCGGGCGGGCGGTCCGGGCTCCCGCTCGTCCGACGAACGACGCTACCGCGGAGTTCCGTGGCGTCGCTCACGGGGCTCGCCCGCCGACCTCCACGGACGCGGCGCACGAACGGTCGGTGGGGCGCGGTAGCCTGAGGCACGCGTCTCCGGATCCTCGAGCCAAGGTGGTCCGCCGACCGTAGTACGGCAACCGTCCGCGGGACGTGATGCCCGGACGGAGGATCGTGACCAGGACGGTCGACGAGCCGGAGCTCCTCGCGCCCGGCGAGGCGGTGGACCTCGACAACTGTGCCCGCGAGCCCATCCACGTCCCCGGCATGATCCAGCCGCGCGGGGTCCTGCTGGTGGTCCGCGAGGCGGACGGCGTGCTGCTCCAGGCGTCGGCGAACGTGGAACGGCACCTCGGCGTCCCCGCGGAGGAGCTCGCGGGCCGGCCGCTCGCCGACGTGCTCGGCGAGGAACCTGCGCGTGACCTGCTCGCGCACGCGGCGGACGGCGCGGACCTCGCGACGCGCAACCCCGTGACCCTGCACCTCGACCGCTGGGACGGCAGGCCGCTCGACGTCGACGCCGTGCTCCACCGGCCGCCGCTGCCGGAGGAGGGCCCGGGCTCCGAGCCGGTGCTCGTCGTCGAGCTCGAGACCGCGGCGGGCGCGCGCCCGCTGACGTTCCCCAACACCTACCTCGCCGTCCGGCAGGCGCTGCGCGACCTCGAGCGCGCCGCGACGCTCGACGAGCTGTACGACGACGCGGCCCGGCACGTGCGCGAGCTCACGGGCTTCGACCGCGTGATGATCTACCGCTTCGACGCGGACTACAACGGGGAGGTCGTGGCCGAGGCGCGCCGGGACGACCTCAACGCGTTCCTCGGGCTGCACTACCCGGCGTCCGACATCCCGCCGCAGGCGCGCGCGCTGTACGAGAAGAACTGGATCCGGCTCATCGCGGACGTGGACTACGCGCCCCAGCCGATCGTCCCGACGCTGCTCCCCACGACGGGCGCGCCGCTCGACCTCACCTACTCGACGCTGCGCAGCGTCTCGCCGATCCACCTCGAGTACCTGCGCAACATGGGCGTGCGGGCGTCGATGTCGATCTCGCTCCTGCGCGACGGCCGGCTGTGGGGTCTCGTCGCGTGCCACCACTACTCCGGCCCGCACGAGCCGCCCTTCGAGGTCCGCACCGCGGCGGAGTTCCTCGGGTCCGCGCTCTCCGTCCGGCTCGTCTCCCAGGCGGAGGACGAGCGCGAGATCGAGGTGCGGCGAGCGGAGGGCGTCCTCGCCCACCTCGCCGCGGACAGCCGCGACGAGAGCGTCCCCATCGGCATCGCCCTGACGCGCTCGGGGTGGCTGCGCCGCCTCGTGCGGGCCGACGGCGCGGTCGTCGTCGCGGAGGGCGGCCTCATCGCGGTCGGCAACGTGCCCGACGAGGACGGGTGCCGCGCGCTCGTCGCGTGGGTCCTCGGGCACGGCGAGGACCTGGTCATGTCCGACGCCCTGCACCGGGACGCGCCCGACGTCGCGGCGCTCGTGCCCGACGTCGCGGGCGTCCTCGGGATCGTGCTGCCCGAGGGGCAGGTCGTGCTGTGGGTGCGCGACGAGGTCCTGCGGCACGTGGACTGGGGCGGCGACCCGTACAACAAGGAGATCGCGCGCGGCGAGGACGACTCGGTGCGGCTCAGCCCGCGCAAGTCGTTCGAGCGGTGGCGCGAGGTCGTGCGCGGGCACAGCGTGCCCTGGACGTCGGACCAGACGGACGTCGCGACGTCGCTGCGCGGCCACCTCGTCGAGGCCCTCTACCTGCGCGGCCGCAAGGCGGTGCGGGCGACGGAGGAGCTCCAGCGGAGCCTCCTGCCCGCGCTCCTGCCCGACGTCCCGGGGTGGACGCTGCAGTCGCGCTACGAGTCGGCCGGCACGGGTCTCGTGGGCGGCGACTGGTACGACGCGCTCGTGCTGCCGTCCGGGCGCCTCGCGCTCGTCGTGGGCGACGTGACGGGCCACGGGCTCCAGGCCGCGGCGACGATGGGCCAGCTCGGGACGACGCTGCGGGCCGCGCTCGTGAGCACGGGCTCCGCGGTCGAGGCGGTGACGCTGCTGGGAGAGGTCGCGCGCTGGACGCTCCCCGGCGAGGTCGCGACGATCGCCGTCGCGGTGCTGGACCCGGTGACCGGCGTCGTCGAGCACGTGTCCCTGGGGCACCCGCCGCTGCTCGTCGTCGCGCCCGACGGGACCACGAGCTGGACGGAGAGCGCGATCGTGCCGCCGCTCGGCCTCGTGGACCGCGTGCCGCCCGCGCAGCACGTCCAGGTGCCGCCCGGCGGCGCGCTCGTGCTGTACAGCGACGGGCTCGTGGAGCGGCGCGAGGAGTCGATCCTCGACGGCCTGCGGCGGCTCGCGGCGTTCTTCGCGGCGGAGCCGGGGACGGTCGACGTCGATGGCGTCGTGGCCGCCGCGCGCGACCCGCGCTCCGCGGACGACGCGACCCTGCTCCTGGTGCGGCGGGACGCCTGAGGCGCGCGCCGGGGCGCGTGCGTGCGGGGGGTCGAGCGTCGCGGCGGGGGAGCGGGTGCGGCGGAGGGTCAGCCGACGGGGAGGAGCGCGCTGCGCACGCCCGCACCGCCGCGGAAGACGGGGACGTCGAAGCGCGCCCAGACGTGCTTCTCGCCGGTGCCGGCGCGGAACCAGCCGACGGCCGTCGAGGCGCGCTGCGCGAGCACGAGGCCGAACCCGCCCGCGCCCGGCGAGCGCCGGCCCGCGATGACGGGGACGTCCGGCGAGTGGTCCACGACGTCGATGACGAGCTCGCGCCCGTCGCTGAGCAGGCGCACCTGCGTCGGGGGGAGGCCGTGGCGCAGCGCGTTCGTCGCGAGCTCGCTCGCGACGAGGACGACGCGCTCGGGCGTGGCCTCGAGCGCGCGGTCCGCGGGCAGCGGGGCGCCGGTGAGCATGCGGTGCAGGCCCTCCCGCAGGGTGGCGAGGTCCGCCAGCGTGCGCAGCGGCCAGGCACCGATCTCGACGAAGCCGGGCGGTACCGCCGCGTGGGCGAAGGTCACGCCTCGTCCTCGGCAGGTCCGGCGTCGTCGGTGAGCTCGAACAGCTCGGCGACACCGCTGAGCTCGAGCAGGTCGCGGACGCGGCGCGGGACGCGCTCCAGCACGGGTGCCCCCGAGCCGGCCGTGGCGGCGTGGTAGAGCAGGCGCAGGCCGCCCGAGTCCATGAAGGTGACCGCGCCGAGGTCGATGTGGATGCGCCCGTCGGCCGACTGCGCGAGCCGCAGCAGCTCGTCCTCGCGCCGGGCCTGGACCGCGGCGTCGATCTCGCCGCGCATGGTCCAGCGCGTGCCGCCGGCCGTCGTCAGGACGTCTCCGCTCGTGGTGGGGGTCACGGTGGTGGGCTCCTCCTCGGTCCCGGCACTGTACCGGGCACCCGGGATACGGTACGCGGCTCCGCCGACGCACGCGAGGCAGTGTCGCGGCGTGGCCGCGATCATCGGGTGACGTGCCTCTCCCGCGCCGCGGAGGGCGGCGCGGGGGAGGCACGACGAGGGCCGCCCGGCGGGCCGGGACGGCGTCGCGGAGGACGCCGGCCCGGCCGCCGGGCGGCCGGACGGCTCAGCAGGAGCGCGCGTCGAACGCGACCTCGAGCGGTGCGAACCCGTCGACCGTCACGACGGCCGTCCCGCCCGGGACGGACGCCGCGCGCGACGCGAACGACTGGTAGGCGCTCGCGCCCGGCGCCACCGCGGCGACCGTGCGGGTGCCGTACGGCGTCGCGAGGGCCACGTCGAGCGGCGCGTCGCCGTCGTTCGTGGCGCGGACCGCGACGTACACCTTGCCGGCCAGGCACCGCGTCTCGGCGGTGACCGTCACCGGCGCCGCGCCGGCGTCGGCCGTCCAGCGCAGGGCGTACGTCCGCTCCGTGCCGTCCTCGGCCGTGACGCGCACCGTCGTCGTGCCGGGGACGGCGTCGGCGGCCTCGACCGCGACCGTCGCCCAAGGGTCGTGCGCGACCGCCTCGACGGCGGGCACCCCGCCCGCGACGGGCACGTCGTACGCCGTGACGGCCGGGTCGAACCCGGCGAGGGGCTCGCCGGCCACGGTGATGCCCGACGCCGCGGCGTCGGTCCCCCTGCCGGGCACCTTGGCGAGCACCTCGATCTCGGAGACCACCAGGTGGGTGTTCGCCCGGGCCGTGAGGACGACGCGCACGGACGACGTCCGCACGTTCGCGGGGATCTCGACCGCGGGCGCGGGGCCGTCGGGCGAGGCGTCCACCGTGACGGGCGCGCCGACGTCGGTCCACGTGCCGCCCACGAGGGCCTGGAGCCGGACGGACTGCGCCCAGCTCGCGCTGGACCCGTCCTTCCAGAACCGCGTCACGACGCCCGTGACGTCCCGGTCGGCGGGGAGCGTGACGGTGAGCGTGTCGGACGTCCGCTTGGTGCCCGACACCCAGTTCGACCACGCCTTGTCGGTGAGGTTGCCGTTCACGACGCCGCCGACGGCGTAGCCCGGCTCGGTGAACGTCGCGCTCGCGGTCGTGCCCGCGGCGAGCGCGCCGTTGGCGGACGCCGCCTCGGTCACCTGGACGCGGACGGTGGCCGGGAGCGTGGCGCCCGCCCCGGCGTCGGCCGTGCCCGTGAGCTCGACGACGCCGACGGCGTCGTACGCGCCCGCGGGGCGTCGTCCCAGACCACCGGGCGCTGCACCTCCGCGCCGCCCGCGGCGACCGCCGTGACGGTCGCGGGCAGGGTCGGGGTGCCGCCCGCGTACGCCTTGGCGCGCGCGGGGAGCGTGGACGTGAGCTCGTCGACGACGACGGTCGCCGTCGCGGCGACCTCGCCGCCGGTCGGCGTGGCCACGGTGCCCGTCACCTCGACGGTGCCGGGCTCGGCCCACGCGTCGTCGTCCGGCACGTCCCACGTCACGGGGAGCGCGCCGCGCGCCCCGTCACGGTAGACCGGGGTGACGGTCGCGGGGAGCTCGGGCGCGGTGCCCGGCGTCGTGAACGCCTGGACGGGCTCGGTGCCGAGGACCGTCTCGTCGACCACGCGCCATCGCTGGTTCACGCCGGAGTTCGCGAGGTACGTGCCCACGCGCGAGCCGTCCGCCGTCGCCTGGCCGCCGACCTCGAGGAGGGTCTTCGAGGACGCGTTGACGAGCGTGAAGGTGCCGTCGCCGGTCGTCGAGAGGATCCACTGCGCGGCGAGCGGGGTGTCCGCGACGTCGGCGGGCGCGTCCTGGAGGACGGCGGACGTGTCGGCCGCGACGGCGAGCTGTCGGCCCGTGGCCGCGTTCGTCACGGCGTAGCGCGTGCGGTGCGTGCCGGAGCCCTCGGGGGCGCCGAGCGCCGTGAGCTCCCACGCCTGCTCCGCGACCGGTGCGTCGGTGCGGATCACGACGCCCGTGCGCGACGCCGACGGCGCGAGCGAGCGGTCCGCCTGCACGCCGTCGAGACGGTAGGCGTGACCGTCCTGGACGAGCGCGGCGTCGTCCGCGACGCCGGAGACGCCGTCGACGACGAACGTCGTCACGGACTCGGCCGGCACGACGAGCGTCGCGCTCGGGCCGGCGCCGTCCTCGGTGCCGGGCGTGACGGCCACCGGCTCGCCCTCGACGAGGTAGCCGGCCGTGCTCGTGACCACGGGGGTGACGGTCGCATCGGACCCGACCGCACCGAACTTCGACAGGTCGAGCGTCACGGCGCGCTCGGCCTTCGTGGCGTTGACGTGCACGACGGTCGCGGAGGTGCCGTCGGCCGACACCGCGGCCGTGCTGCTCGCGTCGTCCGAGCGGATCAGCGAGTCGCCCGGCTCGATGTAGTGCGTGAAGTTCTGGGTCGCCCAGTACTTCGTGTTCGTGTAGATCGGGCACGTCTCGAGCGTGTCCTCGGCGGTGCAGTCGAACGGGATCTGGATCTCGCCCCAGTTCATGCCGTTCGCGCTCTCGCCGCCGGGCGCCATGTTGGCGTAGTCCTCGACCGGCTGCCAGAACACCCACGCGCTCGGCTCGAGCTCGCGCAGGTCGTCGACGATGTGCTGCGCGCTGCCGAGGCCCGACTCCATGGTCTCGAAGTCCTGGCCCGTCGAGCTCCAGTTCCCGCCGACCTCGCTCATCCACAGCGGCTTGTCCTCGCCCTTGGCGATGTCGCGGACCGTCGTGCGCTGGCCCGTGCCGTAGGTGTGGACGTTGAGCTGCGACACCTGGTCGCGGACCGCCTGCGGGTACGCGTTCCAGTTGGTCGCGAACGTGCCGGGGTTCGTCTCGTCCATCGCCGAGATCACGGCGTCGGTCGAGGAGCCCTCGAGCGCCGCGGCGAGCGCCGGGACGACCTTCGCCTGGAGCGCGGGGCCCATGTGGGCACCCTCCTGGCGGCCCCCGGTGGGGTTGCCGTCGGCGCCGAGCTGCGTGCCCCAGTAGTTGGTGTTGGGCTCGTTGAACGGGTCGATCGTGTCGACCTCGATGCCGTGCGCGTCCTCGAGGCGCTCGGTCACGCCGACCAGGTAGGCCGCGAAGTCGTCGATGCTGTCCGTCTTGAGCTGGTCCGCGGTCGAGCTGAACCCGCCCGAGACGTACCCGCTCACGGTCATGAACCACGGCGGGGAGTTGCTGAACGTCTCCCAGTGCGTGACGTCGTCCTTGATGCGGTCGACCCACCAGCGCTGCGTCGCGTCGGCGTCCTCGTCCCAGTGGTCCGGGTTCTCGGGGTCCCACCAGTCCACGTCGGTGCGCGTCGTGCCCTCGGGCGCCTTCCACCAGCCGTCGACGGCGCCGCCGGCGCGCAGGTAGTCCGGCACGTCGGGAGCGTTCCCGCCGCCGACGTTGTAGCGCGCGATGTTGAGGTTGAGGCCCTCGTCGCCGAACACCATGTCCGCGAGCCGGTCGCGGATCTCGTCCGGGTAGCCGCCCGTGGCGTTGGCGAACCACACGAGGCTCGTGCCCCAGCCCTCGAACGGCGCGCCCGCGTACGACGGGTCGGGCGTCACGGTGACGCCCGCGACGTCGGCGGGGGCCGTCGTCGTGCCGGTCGCGGCGGTCGCGCCCAGGGGCGAGGCCTGCGCGGGCAGGGCCGCGAGCGCGCAGCCCGCGACGAGCGCCCCGGCGCCGAGGCCCGCGACGACGCGGGCCCCCGTCCGGCGGGCGGCCGGGCCGCCCGGGCCCGTGCGGCGAGGACCGGGTGGTCCACCCCGCGTGGTCGTGTCGGTCTCGGTCGGGCTCATCCCTGAGCCACCTCCTTCGCGTCGCTGCGAACCGGCGGGGTGCACCGGGTGCGGGTCGTTCCCGCGGGGGTCTGTCGTGCCGAGGTAGAGCCCTGGTCCGCCGAGGTGGAGCCCTGGTCTGCCGAGGTAGAGGCGTGGTCTCGACGACGGCGACCACGGCCTCCAGCTCGGCGGTACCAGGCCTCTACCTCGCGGTACTGGGGCTCTACCTCGTGGAACCGGGGCTCTACCTCGCGGTGGCGGGGTTCTTCCTCGGCGGGGTCGGCGCGGCCGGGCGGCGGACGACCGCGACGCCGCGCGGCTCGAGCAGCAGCGCGCCTCCCGCCGTGCCCTCCACCGGGGCCTCCGCCGTGCCTTCCGCCATGCCGTCCGTCGTGACGGCCCTCGTGCCCGACGCCGTGAGGCGCCGCCCGGCGAGGACGTCGCCCGCGACGTCGGGCACCTCGACCGGGCGCGCCGTGCGGTTGACGAGGAACCAGAAGTCGTCCGTGCCGTCGGTGCGCACCGCGAGCTCGACGTCGCCGCGCACGGCGGCGGGCAGCTCGCTGCGCACGCCCGCGTCGTCGAGCAGGCGGGCGAGCACGGGGACGAGGCCCTGGCGGCCGAACCGCGTGGAGACGTAGGCGGCGGAGCCCTCGCGGGCGCCCGTGCCGTCGCCGGTGCGGACCGTCCGGCGCGTCACGGCGGCGCGGCCGGCCTGCTCGCCGGTCTTGTACCAGCCCAGCACCTCGACGTCCGGGTCGACGACGTCCACCGGCTCGGTCCACACCGTGCCCTCGAGCTGCTCGCCCGCGAGCTCGACCGTCGCGCTCTCGCCGTCCAGCAGCGGGGCGAACTCCTCGACCCGGATGCCGAGCAGGTCGCGCAGCGCGCCCGGGTAGCCGCCGAGCCACGCGTGGTCGTCCTGGTCGACGACGCCCGAGAAGTAGGTCGTGACGAGGTGGCCGCCCGCCTCGACGAACGCCGTGAGGCGGTCGCGCAGGCCGGCCGGGACGACGTGCAGCACCGGCGCCACGACGACGTCGTACGTCGCGAGGTCCGTCGCGGACGGCACGACGTCCGCGCGGACGCCGAGCGCGAGGAACGCCGAGTACCAGTCGAGCGCCTCCTGGCGGTAGCGCAGCCGGTCGGTGGGGTGGGAGTCGAGCTCGCTCGTCCACCACGAGTCCCAGTCGAAGACGATCGCGGCGCGCGCGGGCTTCTGCGTGCTGCCCGCGACGGGTGCGAGGTCGCGCAGCGTCGCGCCGAGCGCGACGACGTCGCGGAACAGGCGCGAGCGCTCGCCCGCGTGCGGGACCATGCCCGAGTGGTACTTCTCCGCGCCGGCCGCGGACTGGCGCCACTGGAAGTAGCAGACCGCGTCGGCGCCGTGGGCGACGTGGGTGAGCGAGTCGCGCGCGAGCTCGCCCGGCTTCTTCGCGACGTTGACGGGCTGCCAGTTCACCGCGCTCGTCGAGTGCTCCATGAGGAACCACGGGCGGTGCCGGGCGATGCCTCCCGTGAGGTTCGCGGAGAACGACAGCTCGTCGAGCGCCTGCGGGCCGGGCAGCACGTAGTGGTCGTTGGAGACGAAGTCGAGCTCGTCCGCCCACGCGGCGTAGTCCATGCCCTTCGTCTCGCCCATGACCATGAAGTTCGTCGTCACGGGCACGTCCGGCGTGACGCGGCGCAGGATCTCCGCCTCGGCGCGCAGGTACTGGCGGAGCGCGTCGGACGAGAAGCGCTTGAAGTCGAGCTGCTGGGTCGGGTTCGGGTGCGACGCGGCGAGTCGCGGCGGGAGGACCTGCTCCCACGCGCTGTAGCGCTGCGACCAGAACGCGGTGCCCCACGCGGCGTTGAGCGCGTCGAGCGTCGTGTAGCGGTCGCGCAGCCACGCGCGGAAGGCCGCGGCCGCGTCGTCGGAGAAGTCGTAGACGTTGTGGCAGCCGAGCTCGTTCGACACGTGCCACGCGACGAGCGCCGGGTGGTCGCCGTACCGCTCGGCCATGCGCTCGACGAGGCGCAGCGCGTGCTCCCGGAAGACCGGCGACGTCGGGCGCCACTGCTGCCGCGCGCCCGGCCACAGGGTCTCGCCCGTGCGCGTCTGCGGCAGGACCTCCGGGTGCTTCGTCGTCAGCCACGGCGGTGGCGAGGCCGTCGCCGTCGCCAGGTCGACCGTGATGCCGTGCTCGTGGAGCAGGTCCATCGCGTCGTCCAGCCACGCGAAGTCCCACGTGTCCTCGGTCGGCTGGATGCGGGCCCACGAGAAGATCGCGAGCGAGACCACCGTCACGCCCGCCTCGCGCATGAGGCGCACGTCCTCGTCCCAGACCTCGCGCGGCCACTGGTCCGGGTTGTAGTCCGCGCCGTAGGACAGGCCCGACGGCGTGTACGCGCCGGGCTCGCCCGGCGGCGTGTGCGGCCCGGGACGGCGCAGCCAGCGGAACGGGGTGGGGGAAGACATGCAGGCTCCTCAGGTGCTCGCAGAGCGGTCGACGGCGGGGTGGGCCGTCGGCGGGGGTGCCGCGTGGTCGCGCCGGGAGGCGCGACCACGCGGCCGACGGGGCAGGGCCGGGCGCCCTGGCGGGCGGCCGGCGGGGCCGGGTCACTCGGTGACGGTGAACCCCTGCTCGGTGCCGTACTTCGCGGACGCGTCCTGCCAGGCCTTCAGGCCGTCGGCGAGGGTCGTGCCCGAGACGTAGGCCTGGCCCACGGTGTCGTTGAAGATCGAGTTCGCGTAGACCTGGAACGGCAGGTACGACCAGCCCTCGACGACGTCGGACGCCGACTGCGCGAGGACCTCGTTGATCTTCTGGCCGCCGAAGTACTCGGACTCGAAGCCCTGGAACTCGTCGGACTCCAGCTCGGCCGTCGTGGCCGGGAACGCGCCGCCGTCCACGCGCGTCTGCACGCCGTCGCCCGCGTTCGCGTACTCGAGGAACCCGTAGGCGAGCGCCTGGTTCGAGCTCGCGGCCGGGACGGACAGCGCGGAGCCGCCGTTCTCGGCGCTCGCGGACGCGCCCTCCTCCCACTGGGGGAGCGGGGCGACGCGCCACTTGCCCGCGCCGTCGGGCACGCCCGACTCGAGGTTCGCGGGCATCCACGCGCCGATCGCGAGCGTCGCGATCGTGCCGTTGCCGAGGCCCTGGTACCACTCGTCGCTCCACGAGCTGACGGGCGCGAGGAGGTCCTCGTCGATGAGCGTCTGCCAGGTCTGCGCGAACTGCGTGCTGCCCTCGTCCGCGAGGTCGATCGTCACGTCCGTGCCGTCGACCTGGAACGGCTGGCCGCCGGCCTGCCAGATGAGCGACGTCGTGAACCCGGCGTCGCCCGTGTCGTTGGTGATGTACACGTTCGGGTCGGCCGCGTGCAGGGCGCGCGCCGCCTCGACGAAGCCGTCCCACGTCGTCGGCACCTCGATGCCGTGCTGCGTGAAGACCTCCTCGTTGTAGAAGAGGGCCATGGGGCCGGAGTCCATGGGCAGGCCGTAGATGCCCTCGCCCTGCTGGACGGCGTTCCACGGCCCGGGGGTGAAGGTCCCGTCGAGCTCGTCGGCGCCGAACGACGACAGGTCGGCGACGGCGTCCGACAGCGCGAACTGCGGGAGCGCGTAGTACTCGACCTGCGCGACGTCAGGCACGCCCTTGCCGGCGGCGATCGCGTTCTGGAGGGCGGTGTACTGGTCGTTGCCGGTGCCCGCGTTGACGAGCTCGACGTCGACGTTCGGGTACTCGGCCTCGAAGTCGCTGACGACCTGCTCGAGCGTGGGCTCCCAGGCCCACACCGTGAGGCTGCCGCCCTCCTCGAGGGCCGCGGCGACGTCGTCGGCCGAGCCGGCGTCCCCGCCGGAGTCGTTGCCGCCGCCCGAGCTGCAGGCGGCCAGGGCCAGCGCGACGACGCCGGTGGCGGCGACAGCGCGCAGGGCGCGGGTGGTGCGGATGGACATGAGGGTTCCTCTCACTTCGTCGTCAGACGGATCGGGCGGGGTGGGTGCGGGGGTGGTGGGCCGGCCCGTGCGGCGGCGCGGGCGTCACTCCTTGACGGAACCGGCCGCGAGGCCGGACTGCCAGTAGCGCTGGAGCAGGAGGAAGGCCGCGACGAGCGGCAGGATCGTGAGGAGCGAGCCGGTGATCACGAGGTCGAAGATCGCCTCGCCGCCGGCGGTCGCGGCCTGCGCGTTCCACGCGTTGAGGCCGAGCGTCAGCGGGTACCAGTCGGGGTCCTTGAGCATGATCAGCGGCAGGAAGTAGTTGTTCCACGTCGCGACCATCGTGAAGAGCAGGACCGTGACGATCCCGGGCGCGAGCAGCGGCAGCGACACCTGGAAGAACGTGCGCCCCTCGCTCGACCCGTCCACGCGCGCGGCCTCGAGCAGCTCGGTCGGGATCGACTCGGCGGCGAACACCCACATGAGGTAGAGGCCGAACGGCGAGATGAGCGACGGGATGATGACGGCCCACGGGGTGTTCGTCAGCCCCATCTGGCTGAACATGAGGAACGTCGGGACGGCCAGGGCCGTGCCCGGCACCGCGACCGCGCCGATGACCGTCGCGAACACGCCGCGCTTGCCGGGGAAGTCGAACTTCGCGAGCGCGTAGCCGCCGAGCACCGCGAGGAACGTCGCGCCGCCGGCCCCGACCACCACGTACAGCAGCGTGTTCGCGAACCAGCGACCGAAGATGCCGCCGTCGTAGGCGAGCGTCCGGGCGATGTTGTCGAAGAGCGCGAAGTCGCCGCTGAACCACAGGCCGAACGAGGAGAACAGGCTCGACTGCGTCTTGGACGCGTTGACGACGAGCCAGAACAGCGGCACGAGCGCGTAGAGCAGGACGATCCCCGTGAGGACCGTCAGCAGGGCGCTGCGGCGCGGGCGCGTGACGCCGTGCGGGGCGCGCGAGCGCAGGCGCACGGGCTTGCGCGTCGTGGCGCTCGTCGTCGTGCGGGACGCGGCGGGGACCGCCGGGGTCGAGGGGGTCGTGGCGGTCATCGTCAGGCCTCCTTGCGCATGCCGCGCAGCTGGACGACGTAGGCCACGATCATCGTGAGGACGCCCATGATGATGGCGACGGTCGCCGAGTAGTTGTACTGCTGGCCGGAGAACGACAGCGAGTACGCGTACAGGTTCGGGGTGAAGTACGTCGTGATCGCGTTCGGCGCGAGGCTCTGCAGGATGCTCGGCTCGTTGAAGAGCTGGAACGAGCCGATGATCGAGAAGATCGTCGCGATGACGAGCGAGCCCCGGATCGCGGGGATCTTGATCGCCCGGACGACCTGCCACTGGGACGCGCCGTCGAGCTCGGCGGCCTCGTAGAGCGAGGTCGGCACGACGCGCAGCGCCGAGTAGAAGATGAGCATGTTGTAGCCCACGAACTCCCAGGTCACGATGTTGCCGATCGACAGCAGCACCCAGTCGGGGGAGAGCGGGTTGGGGATCGTCGTGCCGAGCGCGTCGTTGATGTTCGCGACGAGGCCGAAGCGCGTCCCGTACATGAAGCCCCACATGAGCGTCGCGACGACGGCCGGGACGGCGTAGGGGAGGAAGATCGAGATCCGGAAGAAGTTCCGCCCGTACAGGCGCCCGGAGTCGATCGCGAGCGCGACGAGCAGCGCGATGCCGAGCATGATCGGGACCTGGACCACGAGGAACAGCCCGACGCGAGACACGCCCGACCAGAACTGCGGGTCCGAGAACGCGCGGGCGTAGTTCTCGAACCCGACGAACTGCGTGCCGCCCACCATCTGGGTGCGGAACAGGCTGAGGTAGATCGAGTACGCGATCGGTGCGAGGAACACGAGCGCGAAGACCGCCATGAACGGCCCCACGAAGCCCCAGCCGGTCCACGAGCGCCGTCGGCGCCGTGCCGGGAGGGACGAAGGAGCGCCGACCGGTGGCCGGAGCGCTGCCACGGGTGGGGACGTCGTCGTCATGCTGTGGTCCTCGTCATCGGGGGACGGCGACGTCCGTCGTCGCCGTTGTTTGCGTAAACATGAGCATGGCACGAGGTTCGGTGTTTGCGCAAACATCGCCTACTGTGGGTCCTGACCGGCCACGACACCGGTCCGGCACGGGTACTGTGCCGACACCACGAGGACGAGGACGCCATGACCGACGGGCTCGACGACGAGACCCCCGCCCTGACGCGCACCGGGGGGGCTGCCGTCCGCACGGCACGGCGCGTCTCGATGGCCGACGTCGCGCGCGTCGCCGGGGTCTCCGCGCAGACCGTCTCCCGCGTCTCCAACGGGCACCCGGGCGTCGTCGAGAGCACGCGCTCGCGCGTCCTCGAGGCGATGACCGAGCTCGGCTACCGGCCCAACAGCGCGGCCCGCGCGCTGAAGAGCGGGTCGTTCCGCACGATCGGCGTCATCCTCTTCTCGCTCGCGACCACGGGCAACGTCCGCACGCTCGAGGCCATCGCGACCTCGGCCGCCGCCGAGGGCTACGCCATCACGGTCATCCCCGTCGCGGCGCCCACCCAGGACGGCGTCCACGGCGCCTTCACGCGCCTCGGCGAGCTCGCGGTCGACGCGATCATCCTGCTCATGGAGGTGCACCTCCTCGACGTCGCGCAGGTCAGCCTGCCGCCCGGCGTCCAGGTCGTCGTCGCCGACTCCGACGCGGGCGAGAGCTACGCCGTCGTCGACACGGACCAGGCCGACGGCACCCGCCAGGCCGTGCGGCACCTGCTCGACCTCGGGCACCGGACCGTGCACCACCTCGCGGGGCCCGCGCTCTCGTTCGCGGCCGAGCGCCGCACCTCCGCCTGGCGGGCGACCCTGGAAGAGGCGGGCCGCGAGGTCCCGCCGATCGAGCGGGGCGACTGGTCGCCGTCGTCCGGGTACGAGGCCGGGCTGCGCCTCGCGCGCCGCGACGACCTCACCGCCGTGTTCGTCGCCAACGACCAGATGGCCCTCGGGCTCGTCCGGGCCCTGCACGACTCCGGCCGACGGGTCCCGCAGGACGTGAGCGTCGTCGGGTTCGACGACCTGCCCGAGTCCAGCGAGTTCCTGCCCCCGCTCACGACCGTCCACCAGGACTTCGCCGAGGTCGGGCGCCGGCTCGTCGCGCAGGTGCTCCGGCAGGTCCGCGAGGGCGTCCACGAGACCGGCACCCGCCTCGTCCCGACCCGCCTCGTCGAGCGAGCGAGCACCGCCCCGCCCCCGAGCTAGACCCCGGGTTCGTGCCCGCCCGGCCGAGCAGGTGGTCCGGGCTCGTCCTGGTCGCGGGACGCGCGCGAACCACCTGCTCGGCCCGCCAGGATCACCTGGTCAGTCGTCGGCGACCCAGGCGCTCGGGTCCTCGACGACCCCGCGCAGCACCTCGCGCGCGCCGCCCGTGAGCGCGGCGTGGTCGCCGACGGGCGCGGGCAGCAGCACGACGTCGGTCCAGGGGGCGGCGAGGACGCGGGCCCGGAGCTCGGCCTCGGCGGCGGGGCGCAGGTAGGGCAGGAGCGCGGGGTAGATGCCGCCGAGCAGGACGGTGTCGATGTCGACGAGGTTGACGTAGTCGGCGAGGGCGCTGCCGAGCGCGGTCCCGGCGCGCTCGACCGCGGCGAGCGCGTCCGGCTCGCCGGCGTCGAGGGCGGCGACGAGCGCCCCGGTGGGCGCGTCGACGGGGAGGCCCGCGCCGCGCAGGAGCGCGTCCTTGCCCGCGTACTGCTCCAGGCAGCCCGTCGCTCCGCAGCGGCACCGGGGGCCGTGCGGGTCGACGACGACGTGCCCGACCTCGCCCGTCCAGCCGTGGCGGCCGTGGAACAGGCGGCGGTCGACGACGATCGCGGACCCGATGCCCACGTCGCCCGACACGTAGAGATACGTCGAGGGCGCGGGCCCGGTCGCGTCGTCGGGCACGACGCCGTGGCTCGCCTGGGCGAGCGCGGCGAGCTTGGCCTCGTTCCCGATCTCGACG
Source organism: Cellulosimicrobium sp. JZ28 (assembly GCF_015327065.1). Lineage (NCBI taxonomy): Bacteria > Bacillati > Actinomycetota > Actinomycetes > Micrococcales > Promicromonosporaceae > Cellulosimicrobium > Cellulosimicrobium sp. JZ28. The sequence continues at coordinate 403,483 of NZ_CP017660.1, forward strand.
GCGACGTCGGGGCTGAGCCCGAGGAGGCGGACGGGGTCGAGGTGGGACCAGCCGAGGTTGGGTGCGACCTCGAGCCGGCCGGCGCGCGGGTCGACGAGGCCGGGCAGGGCGAGGCGCGCGCCCGCGACCGTCATGCCGTCGGCGCGGACCTGGGCGAGGAGGTCGTGCGCGATGCGGCCGAGGCGGGCGAGCACCTCGGTGGGGTCGCTGTCGTGGAGGTCGTCGGGGTCGACCTGCTCGGCGACGACGGCGCCGGTGAGGTCGAGCACGCGCCCGCCGAGGTAGTCGACGTTCACCTCGAGCCCGAGGCCCACGAGGGTGCGCGGCGCGGGGGCGAGCGGCACGGCGGGCCGCCCGGCGCGCTGCGGGGTGGCGGGCGGCAGCTCGGCCACGATCCCGGCGGCGACGAGGCGGTCGACGAGTGTCGAGACGGTGGCGCGCGTGAGCCCGCTCGCGCCGGCGATGTCGGCGCGCGAGCACGGGTGCGACGCCTCGAACACGGCCCGCGCGACCAGCGCGAGGTTGTGCTCGCGCAGCGTGGCCTGGCGGGCTGCTGGGGGACCCGTCCGGGTCGCGACGCTGCGGTTCACGGTCTTGACCTTACCGACCCGGACGGATAAGTTCAGCCGTACGACATAAATAGGCCGGGGTCGACCGACGTCGCTCCGGCCCTCTCGACGAGGAGACCACCGTGGCCGACGAGACCACCCGACACGACGCAGACATCAACTTCTCCTTCGGTCTGTGGACCGTGGGCTGGACCGCGCAGGACCAGTTCGGCAGCGCGAGCCGCCCGGCGCTCGACCCGGCCGAGTCGGTGCGTCGTCTGGCCGACCTCGGCGCGTGGGGCTTCACGTTCCACGACGACGACGTCGTCCCCTTCGGCGCGGACGACGCCGAGCGCACCAAGCGCCTCGACGCGGTGCGCCAGGCCGCGGAGGACACGGGCCTCGTCATCGAGATGGTGACGACCAACCTGTTCAGCCACCCCGTCTTCAAGGACGGCGGCCTCACGTCGAACGACCGCGGCGTGCGCCGCTACGCGCTGCGCAAGGTGCTGCGCAACGTCGACCTCACCGCCGAGCTCGGCGCCAAGACGTTCGTCATGTGGGGCGGCCGCGAGGGCACCGAGTACGACGGCGCCAAGGACCTGCACTCCGCGCACGAGCGCTACGCCGAGGGCCTCGACCTCACCGCGGCGTACATCAAGGAGAAGGGCTACGACCTCAAGATCGCGCTCGAGCCGAAGCCGAACGAGCCCCGCGGCGACATCTTCCTGCCGACCATCGGCCACGCGCTCGGCCTCATCGCGAAGCTCGACAACGGCGACATCGTGGGCCTCAACCCGGAGACGGGCCACGAGCAGATGGCGGGCCTCAACTACACGCACGGCCTCGCGCAGGCGCTGTGGGCGGGCAAGCTCTTCCACATCGACCTCAACGGCCAGCGCTCGATCAAGTTCGACCAGGACCTCGTGTTCGGCCACGGCGACCTGCTCTCCGCGTTCTTCACGGTCGACCTGCTCGAGAACGGCTTCCCGAACGGCGGCCCCACGTACACGGGCCCGCGTCACTTCGACTACAAGCCGTCGCGCACCGAGAACGAGGTCGGCGTGTGGGACTCCGCGCGCGCCAACATGGAGACCTACCGCCTGCTCGCGCGCAAGGCCGCGGCGTACCGCGCCGACAGCCGCGTCCAGGAGGCGTTCGCGCACTCGGGCGTGTTCGAGCTCGGCCAGCCCACGCTGGGCGAGGGCGAGTCCGTGGCCGACCTGCTCGCGGACCGCAGCGCGTACGAGGAGTTCGACGTCGACGCCGCGGCGAACCGCGACTTCGGCTTCGTGCGCCTCAACCAGCTCGCGCTCGAGCACCTCATCGGCTGAGGTGGCCACCGACGCCAGGACGTCCGACGCCGGCGGCGAGCGCGTGCTCGTCGCCGGCGTCGACACGTCCACGCAGTCCTGCAAGGTCGTCGTGCGCGACGCCGCGACGGGCGCCCTCGTGCGCACCGGGTCGGCCAAGCACCCCGACGGTACCGAGGTCCACCCCGACGCGTGGTGGGAGGCGTTCCGCGAGGCCGCGTCCGCGGCGGGCGGGCTCGACGACGTCGCGGCGCTCGCCGTCGGCGGCCAGCAGCACGGTCTCGTCGCGCTCGACGCGGACGGGAACGTCGTGCGCGACGCGCTCCTGTGGAACGACACGCGCTCGGCGCCCGCGGCGCGCGACCTGATCCGGGAGCTCGGCGAGGCCCGCCTCGCCGAGGGCGTCCCCGACGCCCACGACCGGGTCGAGTCCGCGACCGAGGCGGGCGCCCAGGCGTGGGCCGACGCGATCGGGTCCGTGCCGGTCGCGTCGCTCACGGTGACGAAGCTGCGCTGGCTGCGCGACGCCGAGCCGGAGAACGCGGCGCGCGTCGCCGCCGTCGCGCTGCCGCACGACTGGCTCACGTGGCGCATCGCGGGGTACGGCCCCGCGGGCGACGAGTCCGCGCCGCTCGGGCCGGACCTCGACGCGCTCGTCACCGACGCGTCCGACGCGTCAGGCACGGGCTACTACGACGCGACGAGGGACGACGGCCCCGACGGCCGGGGTGCGTACCGCCTCGACCTGCTGGAGCTCGCGCTCGGACGGACCGACGTCGTGCTGCCGCGCGTCGTCGGGCCGTCGGCGACGGCGGGCGTCGCGCACCCCTCGGTCGCCGGGAGCGCGGTCGAGGGCGGCACGCTGCTCGGCCCCGGCGCGGGCGACAACGCCGGTGCGGCGCTCGGCCTCGGCATGGTCGCGGGCGACGTCGCGGTGTCGATCGGGACGTCGGGCGTCGTGTCGGCCGTGACCGACGACCGCACGGCGGACGGCTCCGGCCTCGTCAACGGGTTCTCCGACGCGACGGGCCGGTACCTGCTGCTCGCGGTGACGCTCAACGCGAGCCGGGTGCTCGACGCCGCGCGCGCGGTGCTCGGCGTCGACCACGCGGGGCTGTCGCGGCTCGCGCTCCAGGCGCCTCCCGGCGCGGACGGGCTCGTGCTCGTGCCGTACCTGGAGGGCGAGCGCATGCCGAACCGCCCTGACGCGTCCGGCACGCTGCACGGGATCCGGCTCGGCACGTCGACGCCGGAGCACCTCGCGCGCGCGTACGTCGAGGGCATGCTGTGCGGCCTCGCGGACGGGCTCGACGCGCTGCGGGCGCTCGGCGTCCGGGTCGAGCGCGTGCAGCTCATCGGCGGCGGCGCGCAGTCCGAGGCGGTCCGGCGCATCGCGCCGCAGGTCCTCGGCCTGCCCGTCACGGTCCCCGAGCCCGGCGAGTACGTGGCCGACGGCGCCGCGCGCCAGGCGGCGTGGGTCCTCGCCGCGCACGAGGCGGGCGGCTCTGGTGCGGACGTCGCCCCGCCCACGTGGGCCGCGTCGTCGGCCACGGTGGTCGAGGCCGACCCGGTCCCGGCCATCCGCGAGCAGTACGCGGCGGTCCGCGACCTCGTCTGACACGACCTCGCGACAGCAGGGAAGGGCCCGGCCCCCCGTGAGGGGTCGGGCCCTTCGTGCGCCCACGACGGTGGGCAGGAGCGGTCAGAGCACGCGGACGACAGGGCCCGTCACGCCAGCCTTGCGGCCCACCGCGGCGGCGCCGGTCACGCCCCAGACCGGTCCGGCGATCTCCACCGACGCGACCGACGTCGTCGAGACCGACCGGTTGAGGTTCGTCCCGTACGCGTTGCCGTAGACCTCGAGCAGCACCCAGTCGCACGTGCCCGCGCTCACGGTGAAGACGTTTCCGGTCCGGGTCACGTCGAACGTGCACACGCCGCCGTCGTAGGGGGCCGCGCTCGCCGAGGGGGCGATCGCGACGGCAGCGGCAACGAGGGCGGAGACGGCCAGGGCGCGCAGTCGGAGAGTTCGCATGGAGCTCCTTTGCTCAGGTGTGGGGGGCCGCGATCGGCCCGGCCACAGTTCACCGTGGCGCTGCACTGTCAGCAACTCGAGCAGTACGTAAATTTGACCCTCGCCAGGTACGTGCTTTCCCTTATGTGCCGCCCGCGAAGCCCGTCTGGCGCCACGCCTCGTAGACGGCGATCGACGCCGCGTTGGTGAGGTTGAGCGACCGGCGACCGGGCAGCATGGGGATCTTCAGCTGGTCCGTGATCCGGTCGTGGGCCAGCGCGTCGTCGGGCAGGCCCGTCGGCTCGGGGCCGAACAGCAGGACGTCGTCGGGCCGGTACGTCACGTCGGTGAACGACGTCGTCGCGCGGGTCGTGAACGCGAACACCCGGCCCGGGAGGGTCGCGAGCGCGGCGTCGAGGTCCGCGTGCACCTCGACGCTCGCGAGGTCGTGGTAGTCCAGCCCCGCGCGGCGCAGCTTGGGCTCGTCCAGGTCGAAGCCCAGCGGCTCGACCAGGTGCAGACGCGCCCCGGTCACGGCGGCGAGGCGGATCGCGTTGCCCGTGTTCCCCGGGATGCGCGGCTCGAAGAACACCACGTGCGGCAGGGTCGACGGCGGTCGGGCGGCCGGGTCGGCGACGTGCGGCCGCCAGTCGGTGCGGGGGTCGGGGGTCTCGCTCACGCCCCCGATTCTCGCAGCGCTGCGAGGGAGGTGCGCCCCCGCGGCACGGGGCGCGCCCTGCCGAGGTAGCGGGCTGGCCTTGCGGAGGTAGAGGCGTGGTAGCCAGCCAGGGCGGGACCTGGGCTCTCCCTCGGGGGACCGGGGCTCTACCTCGCGGACCTCGGCTCTACCTCGGTAGCGTCGACGGGTCGACGACGACCACCGTGGAGGTTCTCGTGCACCAGACCATCCCTGTTCGCCCCGCGGCGGGCCACCGATGACCGGCGAGCGCGGCCGCGAGGAGGTCATGGCCTGGGTCGCCGCGTACGAGGAGGCGTGGCGCGCGAGCGACGCCGACGCCGTGGAGCGGCTCTTCACCCCGGACGCGACGTACCTGCGCTCGCCCTACGACGACGAGCCCCTGCACGGCCACGACGCGATCCGGGGGTTCTGGCGCGTGGACGAGGACGCGCGCTTCACGGTGACGGCGGAGCCCGTCGCGGTGGACGGCCCGGACGCCGTCGTGCGCCTCGAGGTCCGCTACCTCGCCCCGCGCGAGCAGGAGTACCGCGACCTGTGGGTCCTGCGGTTCGCCCCCGACGGCCGCGTCGAGCACTTCGAGGAGTGGGCCTACTGGCCCGGCCGCTCCTACAGCGCCGGGTGACGGGCGGCGTCGGCGCTCAGCGCGCGGCCGGTTCGGCGGCGCCCGCGCGCGCCACCGCGCGCAGCTCGTCGAGCACCGCCCGGGCGGGCGGGGTCGAGGCGGCGGCGTCGCGCACGACGGCGTAGACCGACCGGACGGGCGCGGGCCGCACGACCGGGACGGCGACGAGGCCGGGCGGCAGGTGCACCGCGCCGAGCCGCGGCAGCACCGTGATGCCGATGCCCGCGCCGACGAACGCGACCGCCGTCGGGTAGTCGTGGGCCTCGACGTGGAACGGCGGGCTGAACCCCGCCGCGGTGCACGCCTCGACGAGGTTGCGGCGGCACCACCCGCGGGCGAAGTCGTTGTCGACCCAGCGCTCCGTCGCGAGCGCGGCGATCTCCACCTCGGGCTGCCCGGCGAGCGGGTGGTCGGCGGGGAGGACGGCGACGTAGGGGTCGTCCAGCAGGTGGTGCGCCCGGAACCCGGTGCCGGGGACGAAGGCGGGCGACGCGACGGCGACCTGCACGTCGGCGCGGGCGTCGGGATCGTCGGGGATCGCCTCGCCGAGGGCGAGGTCGAGCCGGACCCCGGGGAACTCGGTCGTGAGCCGTCGGACGACACGCGGCAGCCACGCGGAGCCGGCGGAGGCGAAGTACATGAGAGACAGGGTCCCGGTCCGCCCGGCGCGCAGGTCCGCGACGACGGCCTCGACCTCGCCGAGCCGGGCGAGCACGCGGTCGGCCTGCGCGGCGAGCTCGAGCCCGGCGGCCGTCGGCCGGACGCCCCGCCCGGCGCGCTCGAGGAGCGCGAGCCCGGTCTCGCGCTGGAGCGCGGCCACGTGCTGGCTCACCGCCGACGGCGTGTACCCGAGGTTGGCGGCGGCGGCCTGGACCGAGCCGCTCGCGACGACGGAGCGGAAGATCCGGAGACGATGCACGTCCAGCATCCCCTCACGCTACAGCCGTACTGCATCGAACGGTAGGAACACGTGCTGGTGCTGAACGGTGCGGCGGGGCGACGATCGACCCGTGACCGCACCCGAGACCTCGACGACGACACCCGTCGGCTCCGCCCGGCCCGGCCTGCCCTCCGCCCGCGGACCGGCCCGTCGCGCCGGGCTGCCCGTCGTCCTCGCGGTGGCCGTGACCGTCGTGCTGTGGGCGTCGGCGTTCATCGGCGTGCGCGCCGCCGGGCACGACTACGCGCCCGGGTCGCTCGCCCTGGGCCGCCAGCTCGCGGGCAGCCTCGGGCTCACCGCCGTCGTCGCCGTGCGGTGGCTCCGCAGCGGGCACCGGCCCGTGCTGCCCCGCGGCCGCGTGCTCGCGGGCGTCCTCGCGTGGGGCGTGGGCTGGTTCAGCCTCTACAACCTCGCGCTCAACGCGGCCGAGCAGCACCTCGACGCCGGCACGACGGCGCTCCTCGTCAACGTCGCGCCCGTCCTCGTCGCGGTGCTCGCCGGCGTCCTGCTCGGCGAGGGCTTCCCGCGGCGCCTGCTCGTCGGCATGGCCTCGGCGTTCGCCGGGGTCGCGATCATCGCGGCCGCGACCTCCTCGGGCGAGCGCGACGTCGTCGGCGTGGCGCTCGGGCTCACCGCCGCCGTCCTCTACGCCGCGGGTGCGACGTCGCAGAAGCGCCTCCTCGCGCACCTCGACGCCCTGACGATGACGTGGGTCGGGTGCCTCGCGGGCACGGTCGCGCTCCTGCCGTTCGCCCCGGCGCTCGCGGCCGACGCCGCCGCGGCGCCGCCGTCGTCGACGTGGGCGGTCGTGCTGCTCGGGCTCGGCCCGACGGCCGTCGCGTTCACGACGTGGGGCTACGCGCTCTCGCGGCTCAGCGCGGGCCGGGCCGCGGCGACGACGTATCTCGTCCCGCCGCTCGTGGTGGTGCTCTCCTGGCTCGTGCTCGCGGAGGTCCCGGCGCCGGTCACCTTCGCGGGCGGCGCGCTGTGCCTCGCCGGGGTCGCGGTCGCGACGCTCCCGCGGCGGCGGGTCGCCCCGGTGCCCCCGGTGCCGGCCGCGCGAGCCTGACCCGGTCCGGCCGTACGACCCGGCCCCGACGTAACCAGCCCGCCCGGTGCAACACGCCCCGACCCGGCCCGCCGCGGGCTCAGCCCATGCGGTCGAGGTCGGCCTCGCGCACCTCGTGGACGAGCGGCTCGCCCGCGCGGAAGCGCTCGAGCTCGTCGACGACGATCGCGCCCTGCGCGAGCCGGCCCTGCACGGTCGCGGCGGCGTGGTGCGGCGTGAGGAGCACGTTCCGCAGGCGGCGCAGCGGGTGGTCCTCGGGCAGCGGCTCGGCGTCGTACACGTCGAGCGCGGCGCTGATCCGGCCGCTCGCCAGCTCGCGGACGAGGGCGTCCTCGTCCGTGAGCCACGACCGTGCGGTGTTGACGAGCCCGGCGTGGTCGCGCAGGAGCGCGAGCTCGCGCGCGCCGAGCAGGTGGTGGGTCTCGGGCAGCACGGGCGCGTGCAGCATCGTGACGCGGCTCGTCGCGAGCAGCTCGTCGAGCCCGACGAGGGTCGCCCCGAGCGCGGCGGCGTCGGCGGGGGAGAGGGTCGGGTCGGCGACCACGACCTCCGCGCCGAGCGCGCGGAGCATCGCGATCGCCGCGCGCCCGGTGCGCGACGCTCCGACGACGCCGACGCGCGTGCCCGCGATCTCGTACCGCGGGGGTGCGGCCTCGGCGTCGGCCCACGGGACGCCGTCGTGCAGAGCGTTGTGGAACGCGGGGACCTGGTGGAGCAGCGCGAGCGCGAACGTCACCGAGACCTCGGCCACCGGGCGTGCCATCGCCTGGCCCGCCTGCGTCACGCGGACCCCGCGCTCCCACAGCGCGGGCGTGACGAACGGCTTGACGGAGGCGCCCGTGTGCGCGACGAGCCGCAGGCCGGGGAGCCGGTCCAGGAGGTCCGCGTCCAGGGGCGGCGTGCCCCAGGAGACGACGAGCGCGTCGACGCGCTCGCGCGCCGCGGGGCTCAGCCGGTCGAGCGCGGCGCCGAGCGTGCGCGGGTCGTCGACGACGTCGAACGGTCCCGCGCCCGCCAGGCGCTCCCAGACGTCGGGGGCGAACAGCTCGGTGCGCAGCCACGGCGCGACCGCGACGACCGCGCGGGCGGCCCCGGCACCCGGGCCGGGCCCCGGGGCGGTCCCCGGGTCGGGCGCGCCGGTCACCGCAGCCAGTCCTCGAGGTGCTCCGCGACCAGCGTGTCGTCCGCGGCCGCGAGCCACGGGTACGACGCCGTCACCCGCGTCAGCTCGTCGGCCTGCCCGGGGGAGAGGGTCTCCTCCGGGTCGAGGCACCAGATGCCGTCGAGCAGGCCCTGGCGGCGCAGCACCTCGTGCACGCCCGCGATGACGCCCGCGAAGTCGTGCGCCGCGTCGAAGACGGCCGCGTTCGCGTCGGTGAGGCCGGCCGCGCGCGCGGTGAGGGTCGCGAGGGCGGCGGCGTCGGGCACGGTGGCCCCGCCGTCGGGGCCGATGCCGTGCGCGGCGTGCGCGAGGGCCAGCGTCTCGACCGCGCCCCGGGTCCAGACCGCCCACTGCCCGAGCAGGCCGCCCACGAACCGCGCCGTGAAGGTCGAGGTGCGGCCCTCGGCGTCGGTCACCGGGACGTCGAGGCGCTGCGTGAGGTCGGCGACGATCGCGTCGTCGTTGCCCGTGTACAGCGCGATCTCGTCGCCGCGACCCGAGGCGGCGACGCCGCGCAGCACGTCGAGCGTCCGGTAGCGGTGGAACGGCGCGGCCTTGATCGCGACGACCGCCTCGATCGACGCGTACTCGCGCCAGAAGCCGACGGACAGGCGCGGGCCGCCGATCGCCTCCTGGAGGTAGAACCCGATGACGGGCAGCACCTCGCCGACGGCGCGGGCGCGGTCGAGCAGCACGCGCTCGACCTCCTCGCGCGAGCCGGCGAGACCGGGCACGCGCGGCGCGAGCAGCACCGCGTCGTAGCCGAGCGATGCCGCGAGCTCCGCCTCCGCGACGGCCTGCCGCACGTCGCCGGCAGCGCCGGCGACCTGGACGAGCGGGCGGGGCCCGGTGTGCAGCGAGCCCGCGGGCGCGTCGCCCGCGACCGTCGCGCGCGACACCTCGGCCGCGAGCTCGAGCACGGGCCGCAGGAGCCCGTGCTCGCGGATCTCGAACTGCGTCGTGTGGACGCCGACGGCCACGCCGCCCGCGCCCGCCGCGTGGTAGTACCGCGTGAGCGCGCGCTGGCGGCGCTCGTCGAGGCGGCGGTCCGCGTCGAGCGCGAGGGGCTGGGCCGGGATGACCGTGCCCGCCCGCAGGAGCGCGGCGACGTCGTCGGCGAGGCGCGGGGTGGCGGGCGCCGCGGCGGGGGTGGTGGGGGCCGTCATCAGAACGCCCCGTCGCGCACGGCGAACTTCGTCGGCTTGCCGCTCGTCGGCAGGCCGGCCGCGAGCCACTGCGCCTGCCAGTCCACGAGGGTGCGCAGCGGCACCTGCGGGTAGCCGAACAGCTCGTGGCAGCGCGTCGCGTCGTTGAGCAGCGCCGTCGGGGCGGGCTCGCCCGTGAACGACACCTCGCGGTCGAGGCCGCGGCCGAGGAGCTCCGCGAGGCGCTGCACCGACGCCGTCTCCGGGCCGGTGAGGTTGATCGCCGTCGCGGGCGACGACGCGAGCGCGAGCGAGCGCAGCGCGACCTCGTTCGCGTACCCCTGCCACACGACGTTGACGTGCCCGGTGGTGAGGTCGACGGGCTCGCCCGCGAGGATCGGCGACGCGACGTCGAACAGGACGCCGTAGCGCAGGTCGACGGCGTAGTTGAGGCGGATCGTCGCGACCTTGGTGCCGCGCGAGAGCGCGGCGTGCTGGAGCACGCGCTCGCGGCCGAGGCAGCTCATCGCGTACTCGCCGACCGGCCCCACGGGGTGCTCCTCGTTGCACCCGCCCGACTCGACGGGCACGAGCGGGTAGACGTTCCCGGTGGAGAACGCCGCGATGGTCGAGTCGGCGTAGCGGCGCGCGACGTCGTGCACGAGGGCCGCGTTCGCGGCCCACGCGAGCGACGGCGCGGACGACGTGCCGAACTTGGCGCCCACCATGTAGACGACGTCGGCGCCGTCGGGCAGGGCCGCGAGGTCCGCGTCCGGCGCGAGCAGGTCGGCCGCGACGACGTTCACCCCGGCGTCGCGCAGGCGGTCGGCTTGCTCGGGGTCGGACCACCGCGAGACGGCGTGCACGGCGTCGCCCGTGCGCCCGGCCGCGTCGAGCGCCCGGCGGGCGAGGACGGTGAGGCTCGGGCCCATCTTGCCGCCCGCGCCGAGGATGACGAGGTCGCCCGAGCGGGCGGCCAGGTCCTCCACGAGGGCGGGCGACGGCGTCGTGAGCAGCTCCTCGAGCTCCGCGACGGACGTCGGGGCCTTGAGGGCGGTGGTGCTGGTCTGCGTGGTCATGTGGTGAGTCATCCCTTGATGCCGGACGAGGTGACGCCCTCGACGAAGAAGCGCTGGGCCACGAGGTACGAGGCGAAGATCGGAACGAACGAGATGGTGGCGCCTGCGAGCACCATGTTGAGCGGCACGTCCTGCTGCTGGAGCGAGGCGATGCCGACGGTCAGCGTCCAGTGGTCGGTGCCCTGGCCGATGATGAGCGGCCACAGGAAGTCGTTCCAGTGCCACAGGAAGACGAACGTGCCGAGCGTCGCGAGGATCGGCTTGCACAGCGGCAGCACGATGCGCAGGAAGATGCGCCACTCCGAGGCGCCGTCGAGCTTCGCGGCCTCGAACAGCTCGTCGGGCAGGTCGAGGATGAACTGCCGCATGAGGAACACGGCCTGCGCGTTCGCGAGCGTCGGCAGGATCAGGCCCCAGTACGTGTCGAGCCCGCCCGCCTGGGCGATGAGGATGAACGTCGGGATGAGCGTCACGTGGTACGGGACCATGACCATCGCGAGGAACGACCAGAACATCGCCTCGCGCCCGGGGAACTTCTTCTTCGCGAACGCGTAGCCGGCCATCGACGCGAGCAGCAGCACCGCGACGACGGAGACGACGGAGTACACGAGCGTGTTGACGAGCCAGGTGCCGATGTTGCCCGCGCCGAGCACGCGGCCGTAGGCCTCGGTCGTGAGGTTCGTCGGCAGGAGCGACGCGGGGAAGTCGATCGCGGCGGCCGGCTTCAGCGACAGCACGACCATCGCGTAGAACGGGAAGATCGTCACGACGGCGGCGAGCGAGAGCACGGCGTAGCGCAGCACCTTGCCGCGCAGCGACAGGTCGCTCGCGCCCTTGCGGCCGCGCCGGCGGCGGGTCGCGGTGGGGCGCACGGGCATCGCGGCGCCCTCGAGCACCCGCCCGGTGGTCGTGGGGTCGACGGCGGTCACTTGTCCCTCCCGATGGCGTAGCGCTGGATCAGGGCGACGACCAGCGTGACGACGAACAGCGCGACGCCGAGCGCGCTCGCGTAGCCGAGGTCGAAGTACTTGAAGCCCTGGTCGTAGATGTAGAAGACGAGGTTGTAGCTCGCCCGGGCGGGCCCGCCCGCCGTCATCACGTAGACGAGGTCGAAGATCTGGAACGACGCCGTCGTCTCGATGACGGCGAGGAAGAACAGGGTCGGCTTGAGCTGCGGCGCGATGATGTGCCAGAACCTCTTCCACGGCCCGGCGCCGTCGATCGCGGCGGCCTCCTCGAGCTCGCGCGGCAGGTCCTGCATGCGCGCGAGGAGGATGAGCATCCCGTAGCCGAAGCGCGACCAGATCGCGACCATCGCGAGCGCGGGCAGCACGAGCAGCGTGTCGCCCAGCCAGGAGTCGGTCGAGAACCCGAGCGCCCCCATGAGCTTCGACCACGGCCCGTTCGTGGAGAACACCCACGTGAACACGGTCGCGGCGAGCACGAGGCTGGTGACCACGGGCAGGAAGAACACCGAGCGGTAGAAGCCGGAGCCGCGGAACGAGCGGCGCACCATGAGCGCCATGAACGTCGAGATCGCGAGCGACACGGGGACGATGAGCACGCTCAGCACGACCGTGACGCGCAGTGCCGACCAGAAGATCGGGTCGTCGACCATGCGCCGGAAGTTCTCGACGCCCGTCCACTCGGCACCGACGCCGATGGTGTAGTCGAAGAAGCTCAGCGCGACGCCGGCGATCGCCGGGCCGAAGCGGAACAGCAGGAACAGCAGGAACGCGGGGAGGGCGAACAGCAGGCCGATCCTCGCCTCACGGCGCTCCAGGACGCGGCGGGTCGTGCCGCGCGAGGGCCTCGACGGCGTCGGGCGCCGGTCGGGCCCGTCGGCGGTCAGCCCGTCCGAGGTGGGGGCGGTCGCGGTCATGGGTTCTCCTCTCGTACCGCGAGGTACCGCGGCGCGGGCAGCAGGGGGACGGCTGCCCGCGCCGCGGCGTCGGTCAGCCGAGCAGCGGGTTCGCCGCCGCGGCCGCGTCCTTCAGGGCCTGCTCGGACGTCTTCTCGCCGATGAGCGCGGCCTGGAGCTCCGGGGCGAGCACGCCCATGACCTCACGGGACTTCTCGTTGACCTCGCCGGCCGTCGTGTACTGGAGCGTCTCCTCGAGCGCGGACAGCACCGGGTCGTCGGCGTAGAGGCCCGACTCGCTCTCGTACGGCGAGAACCAGCCGGCGGCCTGGGCGTACTCGGCGCTCACCTCGGGCGAGGTCGCGAACGCGGCCCACTTGCCCGCGGCGTCGAGGCTGTCGGCCGTCTTGAGCACGGACAGCGAGCCGACGGTGCCGAACGCGACCGCCTCGGCCTCCTTGAGCGGCGGAAGGACGACGACGTTCTCCTCGCCCCAGAAGCCCGCGACGTCCGCCGGGCCCTGCTGCCAGGTGCACGCGATCTTGCCCTTGGCGGTGTTCGTCTGCTCGAACGCGGGGATGGTCGTCAGCAGGTCCTTCTCGATGTACCCGCCCTCGGCGAGGTCGACCGCGAACTGCAGCGCCTCGACGCCCTCGGGGGAGTCGAACGCGACCGACGAGCCGTCCTCGGAGAAGACGGACCCGCCCGCCTGCCACAGCAGCGGGTAGAAGGACTCGTTGAGCGTCGCGTCGACCGAGCCCCAGTAGTTGGTGACGTCGTAGCCGGCGGCCTGGAACGTCGGCGCGAGCGCCATGAGGTCGTCCCACGTCTCCGGGTAGTTCCCCGCCTCGCCGACGGCCTCGAACGCCGCGGCGTTGCACACGAGCGGCTTGCTGTTCATGATCAGCGGCGAGCCGAGCATCGCGCCGTCGACCGTGACGGCCTTCGACGCGTTCTCGCGCAGGTCGCCCACCTGGTCCGTGACGTAGTTGTCCACGGCGGCGAGGGACTTGCCGTACTTCGGGATCTGGTCCGGGATGAGGTAGACGACGTCGGGGCCCTTGTTGCCCGCGATCGCGGTCGCGAGCGTCTCGTCGCGGCCGGCCCACGGGTAGATCTCGACCTTGACGTCGACGTCGGGGTTCTCCTCCTGGAACGCGGCGACCTGCTCGTCCCAGAAGGCCTTGTGGGCGGCCTCGTCGGCGATGACGGGGTAGGTCCACATGGTGACGGAGCCGGACGCGGCGCCGTCCTCGGGCGTGGGGGTGGAGCTGCCGGCGCCGGCACCGCCGGCGCAGGCGCTCAGCGCGCCGAGCGTGCCGACCGCGAGCGCGGCGGTCCAGAGGCGCTTCGTCGTGCGCAGGGTCATCGACGTGTCTCCTTGGTGAGGTCCCGCCCGGGTGGGCGGGTGGGGGTGGGGGTGCTGCTGGGCGGTGTGGTGCTGTGGTGGTGCGGTCGTCGGGCCCGGCGCGTCAGCGCGCCGGGACGTCGACGACGGTGCGCCGGTGGCGCGACTCCTCGGCCGCGAACACGGCGAGGTGGCTCTGCAAGGACTCGACGGCGCCCGACCGGACGTGGCTCGGGTCCCCCGTCGCGACGGCGCGCACGAACGCGTCCATCACCCCCGAGTCGCCGCCGCCGTGGTCGTCGGCGGCGTTCGTGGCGCCGTGGTGGCCGCCGTCGTGCACGGTGACGCTGCCGTCGCGGAAGTCGGTCACACGGACCTTCTCCCCGTCGCCGTCGAGGCACCCGTGGGTGCCGAAGATCTGGGTCTTGCGGTGGTCCTGCTCGGAGAACGCGGTCATGGTGAACGTCGCCGCGCCGCCGCCCTCGAGCTCCATGGCGACGACCTGGTGGTCGACGACGTCGTTGTCCGAGGCGTAGACGCAGCGGCCGTAGTCGGTCGTGCGCAGCGCCTCGACGACGCCCGCCTCGTCGGTCGCGTCCGTGATGACGGAGACCGGCCAGATCGGGCCCTTCTCGCGCAGCGTCGACAGGTACAGGCGCGGGGCGGAGTACGGGCACGTCGGCTCGAGCGGGCAGTCCAGGCAGCGGTCCGCCGCGCCCGCGGGCCGCTCCTCGGGCCGGAAGTGCTTCAGGGAGCCGAAGCTCGCGACCGTCGCGATCCGCTTGCCCGTGACGTAGCGGATCCAGTCGAGGTCGTGGCTCGACTTCGCGAGGAGCATCGGGCTCGACGTCTTCTCCGAGCGCCACGGGCCGCGCACGTAGGAGTGGGCGTCGTGCCACCAGCCGACGGGCTCGAGGTGCTGGACGTTGACGATCTCGCCCAGGACGCCCGAGTCGACGACGGACTTCACCAGGTCCGTGTACGGCATGTAGCGCATCACGTGGCAGACACCGAAGAGCACGCCCGACGCCTCGACCGCGTCGACGACGTCCCGGCACTCCTCCGGGCTCGGCGCGAGCGGCTTCTCGACGAGGATCGCGTACCCCTGCGGCGCGAGCGCGACGACGGGGTCGCGGTGCTCCCGGTCCTGCGTCGCGACGATCACCATGTCCGCGACCCGGCCCGTGCCCCCCGCGGCCCGGTCGGCGTCGCCCGCGGCGACGAGGTCCTGCCAGCCGGCGAACTCCGCGACCTGCGGGAGCGCCGTACCCAGGGCGACGGCGGGCGCGGACGTGTCGGCGGCGAGCGCGGCGGTGGTGGCGGCGGGCGTGGCGGCCGGGTCGGCGGGGCCGCCGGTCTGGGCCGCGGCGGCCTGGGCCGCGACGGCCTGGTCGACGACGAGCCCGCGCTGGTGCGCCCGAGGGTCGGCGACGGCGACCAGGCGGGCGAGCTCCGGGTGCTCGGCGATCCAGCGCGCGTACGTCTGTCCGCGGTTCCCGGCGCCGACGAGGGCGACGGTGACAGGCTGGGGGGTGGGGGTCACGTGTGCGGTCCTTGCTCCGTTGCGATGGTCCTGCGGGGCGGGGGTCTCCCGCCCCTGGCAGGCCTCGTTTGCTATTTGCTATAGCAAGCCTGCCATGCCGATGTTACGCCAGATCGGCGCTCGTGTTAACTCGCGCACGACGCGATGCGGAGTTGTGACCTTTCGCGCCGCGGCGCGGGCTGCCGACGCGGTGGTCGTCGTGGGCCGGGGCCGGGGGTGGTGAGTGCGGGTCTACCATCCGCGCTGCTCGTTCCTCGCGGCGCTCCCGCCAGGCCCGCCACGACCCGCACTCACCACCCCCGGCCCCTTCGTCGTCTCACCTCGCGCGGGGGAGCGCCGGCCTGCTCCGCGCTCCTCGTCGTCCGGCGACGAGGAGCGCGGAGGAGAGGCTGGGTGCTGCCGACCCTCGGGTCAGACGACGAGGTTGCCCGTCGTGACGACGCGGTCGCCGTCGTCGGGGAACGCCGTGCGGGTGACGCCCTGCTCGACGTTGCCGCTGTGGAGGACGAACGAGTCGCCGCCCAGGGCGGACGGTGCGAGCGCCAGGGTCCCGCCCGCGAAGGTCGAGCCCGTGGCGGACCAGCTGTTGATACCGGCGTCGAGGTTCACGTGCCCAGTGTCGCCCGACGGCGCGGTGCTCCGGACGCCGTCGAGCGCCCAGGTGACCGGCTTGTCCGCCTTCGCCCGGCGCAGGAAGCTCCCGCCCGCGGGCTTGCCCTCGAGCCGGGCGCCGCCGTCGAGCCGGACGGTCTGCTCGGCCGCGCCCGCCGCGACGAGGGCGACGTTGCGCACGACGCCGCTGTGCACCGTGAGGTCGCCGCTCACCGTCACCGTGCCCTCGCCCTCGGCCGCCTCGAGCGTGCACGTGTCCAGCACGACGGCGCCCTTCCCGGCGAACGACGCGTTCTTCAGCCCGTTCAGGGTCGTGCGCACGAGGTGCACCGGGTTCGTGACGTTCGCCTGGGTGATCGCGGTGTCCGGCAGGACCGCGAAGCGCGACCCCTCGATGACGTTGGGCCGCTTCGACAGCGCCGACGCCTGGGAGATGATCAGGGTGTCGTCGGCCTGGCAGCCGCGGAGCTGCACGCCGTCGGCGTTGACCCACAGCATCCCCGAGCCCGCGAGGCCGTCCTTGCGGATGACCTGCACGTCCTCGAGCGTGAGGTCGGTGACCTTGACGCGTGCGACGAACCACGAGCACACGTGCCGCGTCACCGTGATGCGCTTGGCCGCGCCACCCCAGGCCGCGCCCGAGTTGGCGAACGTCATGAGCCCCGAGTTCCCCACGTACGTGAGGTCGTGCTCGTACTGGCCGTGCGTGACGAACGGGCCCTGGTCGTCGCCGTCGCCGTGGCAGTTCTCCACGAGCCCGTACGACGACGCGGTCCAGTCGTTGAGGTGCCGCGCGTTGGTCGTGTGGCAGTCCACGACGTGCCCGTAGTTGCAGTAGATCTGCTGCGTCAGGTAGCCCGCGCCGCCCCACGTGACCGACGCCGGGTTGGTGAGCGAGCAGCCCGCCGTGCGGAAGAACGTGCTCCAGCGGCGCATGACGAGCGGCCAGAACGTCGCGACGCCGTGCACGTTCTCCACGTCGCAGCGCACCGCGTACTCGTAGGCGATCGGGTGCGAGCCCGTGTACTGGTCACCGTCGGGTCGGCCGCGGAACGCGAGGTTGCGCACGTGCACCTGCTCGACGGGCTCCACCCGCGTCCACGTGAGCGTGCGGCCCTTCGCGAGCGACCAGCCCGCCTTGTAGTTGACGCGCACGTGGGTGGCGTCGACGATCTGCGTGATCTGGACGAGGCGCTGCAGCTCGCGCTCCCACCGGCCGGCGAGCGCGTTGACCTCGACCGCGTACCACTGGCCCACCTCGAACTGCGAGGAGTCCGCGACCTCGTAGTCGTCGCGCAGCTCCGGCATCGTCGCCGTGAGGGTGTTCTTCCGGACGTCGTCCGTGACCTTGCCGCGGAAGAACAGCACGGCCGCGAAGGGGTCGTCCTGCCCGGCGTCCTCGATGCCCTCGGTCGTCATGAGGTGGTTGCCGAAGTCGAGCTCGAGGTTCGAGCGCGTGAACGTGTGGCGTCGCGCGAAGTTGAGGTCCGTGTGCGCCTCGATGCGCGTGACGCTCGGGTCGTTCACGAGGGCGTCGAGCGCGTCGTCGGCGGGGTTCTCGGGGCCGAAGAGGCCGAACCAGCGGAAGTCTCCGGTGCCGGTGTGCAGGGTGTGCCAGCGGCCCTTGGCTCCTGCGTCGGTCGGGGCGAGGACGGTGCCGCCGTTGGCGGCGGCGGTGGACCTCGCGTCGTAGCGCAGGAGCCGGGCGGCGCCGTCGCCGGCGGTCGCGTGGCCGAGGAGCTGGGCGACGGTGCCGTCGTCGAGCTTCTTGGCCTTCCAGCCCGTGAGCTCGGCGACCGTGGCGGCGACGAGGACCTCGGCGTCGGGCTTGTCGTCCTTCTTCGCCGCGAGCGGCGCGCCGACGAGCGGCGCCGCGTGGGCGCTGCCGCTGCCGAGGGCGACGGCGCCCGCGGCGAGGGAGGCGATGCCGGCGACGCGCAGCAGGTTGCGCCGCGAGGGCGGCTGGGCGGCCTCGCCCGGCGCGGCCGGCGTCGGCTCGGTCGTGGTCTCGAGGGTCATGGGGGTGTCCTTTCGTCGGCCCGGCGCGACGGCGCGGGTGTCGGTGGGGAGGCGGGAGCAGGGTGCCCGGGCGTCGCCCGGGCGGGTCACACGGTGAGGTTCGCGTCGACGAGCACGCCGTCGCCCGCGGTCGGCAGGCCCGCGCGGTCGACGCCGGTCTCGACGTTGCGGGCATGGAGGACGCGCACGCCGTCGGGCAGGTCGAGGCGACCGCCCGTGAACCGCGACCCGGTCGCGGCGTAGCGGTCGCCGGGGCGCAGCGCGACGTGCGCGGTGCCGTCGGCGGCCCGCAGGTCGGCGCCGCGGAGCGTGACGTCCACGGCACCCGCGCCGGTGCCGCGCGAGACGAGGGCCCCGGCCGTCGTCGTGCCCGCGGCCCGGACGCCGTCGAGCACGAGCCGCTGGTCGCGCGCGCCGCTGAGCCGCACCCCCACGCCCTGCCACGACCCGCCCGTGACGGTGACGTCCGCCGAGCCGAGGTCGACGGGCGCGGCCGGGGCGTCGTCCGTGCCGCCGACGAGCTCGCAGTCGGTGAACGTCACGGGGCCGGCGCCGCGCAGGATCGTGCCGTCCACGCCGGTGATGCGGGTGCGCACGAAGTGCACGGGGTTCGTCACCGGCGTCTGGTGCAGCACGGACCCCGCGGGCAGCGCGAACGCGCAGTCCTCGACGACCGTCGGGCGCCGTGACAGCGACGACCGCTGCCCGACGGCGAAGAAGCCGGCCGTGCAGCCGCGCACCTGTGCGCCGTCGGCGTTGATCGTGAGCGTGGCCTGCGGGTCGAACGTCGAGCGCGCGACGACGTGCACGTCCTCGAGCGTGAGGTCCGTGATCTTGGTGCCCGCGACGAACCACGAGCACGTGTGGTGCTTGACCGTGATGCGCTTGGCCGCCGTGCCCCACTGACCGCCCGAGTTGGCGATGTCCATGAGCCCGCTGTTGCCGACGAACACGAGGTCGTGCTCGTACTGGCCGTGGGTCGTGAAGGGGTTGCCGCCCTGGTCGTCCCCGTCGCCGTGGCAGTTCTCCACGAGGCAGTACGCCGACGCCGTGAGGTCGTTGAGGTGCCGCGCGTTGTGGCTCGTGGAGTGGGAGACCCGCCCGTACAGGCAGTAGATCTGCTGCGTGAGGTAGCCGGCGCCGCCGTAGAACACCGTCGGCGGGTTGGCGACCGAGCACCGCTCCGTGACGAAGTGGGTGTTCCAGCGCCGCATGATCACCGGCCACCACGTGCGGTGGCCGTGCACGTCGGAGACGTCGCAGCGCACCGCGTACTCGAACGCGACGGGGTGCGAGCCGGTCATCTCGCGGTCGTCGGGCAGCTCGCCGTTCGCCGGGCCGTCGAAGGGCCCGGAGCCGTGGAACGTCATCGCGCGCACGTGCACCTGCTCGACGGGCTCGACGCGCGTCCAGGTGAGCACGCGCCCGGCGGGCAGCTCCCAGCCGTTCTTGTAGTCGACACGCACGTGCGTCGCGTCGAGCACCTGCGTGACCTGGACGAGGCGCTGGAGCTCGCGCTCGTCCCCGCCGCCGCCCGGGCGCTCGTCCGAGCGCAGCGTCCACCACTGCCCGACGGCGAACGCGCCTGCGTCCGCGACCTCGAAGACGTCCGTGAGGTCGGGGAGCGTCGTGGCGAGCGTGCGCTGCTGCGTCTCGTCGGTCACGCGACCCTGGAAGAACAGGACCGCGCCGAACGGGTTGTCGTGGGCGTTGCGCTCGATGCCCTCCGTCGTGACCGTGCGCCCCCCGAAGTCGAGCTCGAGGTTCGAGCGGGTGTAGGTGTGGCGGCGGGTGAAGTTGACGTCGGTGTGCGCCTCGATGCGGCTGATGCTGGGGTCGTTCACGAGGGCGTCGAGGGCGTCGTCGGCCGGGGTGTCGGGGCCGAAGAGTCCGAACCAGCGGAAGTCCGCGGTGCCGGTATGGAGGGTGTGCCAGCGGCCGGTGGCACCGGCGTCGGTGGGGGCGAGGACGGTGCCGCCGTTCGGGGTCGCGGTGGACCTCGCGTCGTAGCGGACGAGGCGGGCGGCGCCGTCGCCCGGGGTCGCGTGGCCGAGGAGCTGGGCGACGGCGCCGTCGTCGAGCTTCTTGGCCTTCCAGCCGGTGAGCTGCGCGACGGTGGCGGCGACGAGGACCTCGTCGTCGGGCGTGTCGTTCTTGCCCGCAGGGAGCGTGCCGGCGAGGGGCGCCGCGTGCGCGCTGCCGGTGCCGAGCGCGACGGCGCCCGCGGCGAGCGAGGCCATGCCGGCGACGCGCAGCAGGTGGCGGCGCGAGGGTGACACCGCCTCGGCGGTCATGGGGTCGGTCGCGCCGGAGCTGATGGGCGCGGGGCGGGTCTGGGATCGGGGAGTGGACAACGGGGGCACCCTTCGTGACGTCGGGAGGACGCCGTGCGGGCGGGCGACGCGGTGGCTCCGGCGGCCCGGGGCTGCGGGGTGTTCCGGGGGAGCGGTGCTGCGGGGGTCGTGCGGTTCCGGTGCTGGGTCGGGGGTCAGCGGGTTCGTGCGCGTCGTTGCGACGGTGAACCGGACACTCGGAGAGTAGCGGGATGCTATGGCATCGTCAAGAGCAAGTGATCGAGCATCCACGCAGGTCAGATCGCTGTACCGCCTTGAAAAATGCCATAGCAACTGCCTTCCCGCGGGAGCGCACGTGCCGACGACGCCGAGGTAGAGCCGTGGTCGCGCGAGGTAGCGCCTTGGTGGCGTGACCAGGGCTCTACCTCGGCGAACCGGGGCTCTACCTCGTGGGGTGGGTCAGCAGGTCAGAGGTAGTCGCCGGGCCAGTGGAAACCCACCCCGGCCGCGGCGGCGTCGCGGAGGTGCGCGACGACGTCGGCCGCCGCGCGGACGGGCCGGAGCATCCCCGTCGTGTCGGTCGCGACGACGGGCGCGTCGAGCACCGCGGCGGCGAAGCGGTCGGTCAGGGCGTGCGCGGGGAGGCGCACCTCGACGGCGGGGGAGCCGTGCAGGTGCGCACGCTGGAGCGTGGTGCGCGCGAGGGCGTCGACGAGGTCGTGCGCGCGGACCGACGCCGGGTCGACGCCGAGCTCGCGGACCTTCAGCACGTCCGGCTCGGGCTCGAGGACGAGGTAGCCCACGACCTCCCCGTCGGTGGCTCGTGCGGTGAACACCTCGGCGCCGGAGTACCAGAGCGGGATGCGCTGCTCCCAGTGCTCGGCGGTGCGTCGGGTCGCGAGGGGGCGCGGCCCGTCCGCCACGGTGTCGAACGCGTCGTGCAGCACGGCGAGCTGCTCCCACCGCAGCGCGACCGACCACGCGGGCCACGGGACGCCGGGCAGGCGGTCGGTGCGGGTCCGCACGGGGGCGTCGCCCACGAGGTCCGACGGCGCGGCATCCGTCGGGAGCCCGTCGTCGTCGAGGTCGTCGTGCCCGGGGTCCGCCTCGTTGACCGGGCGCGGTGCACCGCGCTGGAGTGGCACGTCGAACGTCTCGAAGCCGCTCGACCGGTAGACGTCCGGGGTGCCGGTGAACAGCAGCGCGACGTCCGCGCCGTCCCGCTCCATCTGCTCGACGGCGCGCGCGAGCAGCGCGCGGACGAGGCCCCGGCCCCGCGCCTCGGGGGCGGTCGCGACGTTCGCGACCCCGCCCGCCCGGAGGATGCCGCCGTCGGGCCCGCCGAGCTTGCGCGGGGTCCAGTACACCGAGCCCACGACGCGGCCGTCGTCCGGGTCGACGGCGACGTGCGTGCGGTCGAGCCGGCCGTCGTCCGTCTCGTAGACCGGCACCATGAGCGGCGCGTCGAACGCGTGGCCCCACAGGTCGTAGAGCGCGGGGACGTCGTCGGGCGTGGCGGTGCGCAGGTGCATGGCAGTCCAGGGTCCGGGCCGGTGTTGACGGGATGCTATAGCAAAAGTAGGGTCGCGGGACGACCGTCGGCGTGCGACGCGACGGACCGTGCGGGCCGGGCTGGGCGCGCACGAACGCCCCGGATGGCGGCGGTGCCGCCATCCGGGCTCCTGCCCGCCTGCGATCAGCCGAGCCGATGGGCCGCCTGCCGGACCGACGGGCGCGGGTCGTCCGCCGCGAGCGCCGCGTACATCGCGAACCGGGGTGAGCCCACCTCGTGCAGGACGTGCAGCGCCACGATCCGCTGGTGCTCGAGACCGGACTCCCACGCGGCGACGGCGCACCGTTCCGCGGCCGGTGCCCGGAGCGTGCCGAGCGACAGCAGCGCGCGACGCCGGACGTACTCATCGTCGTCGGCGAAGAGCGTCAGGAGCAGAGGGGTCGCGTCAGGCCCGATGGCGGGAAGACAGGCCGCGATCTGCCACCGTGCGTCGGGTTCCGTGGACTCCGGCGCGGCGCAGACGTGCTCGGCGACGCCGGCCAGCGTCGCCGGGTGCTCGGAGAGCAGGTCCGCCAGCTCCTCGACCTCGTTGTCACGCGCCAGCAGAGAGAGGAAGGAGCTCTTCTCTGCGTCGTTCCACTCCGGGAAGGGCCGGTCGTCGAGGAGGGCCCGGGCGCAGTCGTACGCCACGAGCCACTCCTCGTAGTCCGTCTCCCACTCGCCGAAGTCCTGGGGATGCGTCCGTGCCCAGGCGGCGAACGCTTCGGCGGCGCGCACGATGTCCATCCCGCGACCCTAGGCGGCCCGGGTTCGCGAGAGTCGCAGCACGGCGCGGACGCCGCGGCGGTCAGCCGTTCGCCGCGGCGGGCTCGGCGTCGTCGTCCGTGTGGCTCGCGAGGCGCGCGGCGGCCTCGCCGATGTGCTCGGCCATGACGCGCTGGGCGGTGCCCGGGTCGCCGCCCGCGATGGCGTCGACGATGAGGTCGTGGGTGCGTGCGTGCGCGACGCGCGCCTCGGGTTCGAGCGCGGCGTTCGCGGCGCGCAGGAAGCCGGTGATGCGGCTGCGGAGCTGCGCGTTGAGAGTCATGAGCATGCGATGGTCGGCCATCTCCCAGAGCTGCTCGTGGAAGCGCCGGTCGAGCTCGAAGACGCGGGCGTTGCTGCCCTTCTCCGCCGCCTGGACCATCTGCTGGACCGTCTTGCGCAGCTTCGCCTCCTTCGCCGGGTCCCAGGCGTCCTGGACCCGCACGACGGCGAACTGCTCCAGCAGGGTGCGCAGGCTCGAGATCTCCTCGAGGTCGCGGCTCGTGAGCGCGGCGACGCGCGCGCCGCGGTGAGGGAGCCGCTCGACGAGGCCTTCCTGGGTCAGTCGCGTCAGTGCCTCGCGCACCGGGATGTGGCTCGTGCCGAGGCGTTCGGCGAGCTTGCGCTCGACGAGCCGCTCGCCCGGCGCGAGGTCGCCGCTGAAGATCGCCTCGCGCAGCTCGACCGTGACGCGGTCGGCGACGTTCTGGTCCGGCACGCTCTTGAGCGCCATGGTTTCTCCGTGGTGTCGTGGGGGCGGCGGGCTCGGATCGTCGAGGTGGGGCGCCGCTGAAGGATAGCGGCCACGGTGCCGTCCCGGGGGCGTCCCGACCGGACTACATGCTATAGCATCGGCACTCCCGAGCCCAGAGGAGGTGCGATGGTCGCCCTGCACACGCGGGCCCCCGTCCCCGCGTTCGTCGGCCTGGCCGGCGTCGCCGTCCGCGACGTCACGCCCGCCCCCGGCATCCGGGCGCGCAACTGGGGCCCGGCGGACTGGGACGTCTCCGAGGGCGCCCACCGCGCGATGACGCTGACCGCCGTCGCGCTCGCGGAGGAGCGCCCCGACCCCGGGGCCTCCGAGCCCTTCGTCCTCGTGACGATCGACGGCACGTGGTGGCGCCGGGTCGACGACGAGGCGACCCTGCGCGCGACCGTCCTCGACGCGACCGGGCTGCCCGTCGAGCGCCTGCTCGTCTCGCTCTCGCACACGCACGCCGGGCCGGTCCTGTGCTCGGGCGACGCCGACCTCGCGGGCGGCGACCGCGGCGTCACCTACCTGCACGACCTCGCGCGCGCCGCGGCCGACGCCGCCGTGGAGGCGGTCGCGTCGCTCCGGCCCGCGACCCTCGAGTGGACGACCGGCCGCTGCGGCCTCGCGTCCAACCGCGAGGCGCTGCTCGACGGCTGCGCGGCCGGGGACGCGGGCACGACCGCGGGAGCCGCTGCGGCGAGCAGGCCGCCCCGGCCGCTCGTCGGCTTCAACCCCGACGCCGGCACCCCGCGCTCGCCCGGCGCCGACCCCGCGGACGACACGGTCGTCGTCGGGCGGCTCACGGCGCGCCCCGCGCCCGCCACGGACACCCGGCCCGACGGCGTGGCGCCCGCAGGCGAGGACGTCACCCTCGCGACCATCGTCAACTACGCGTGCCACCCCACGACGCTCGCCTGGCAGAACCGGCTCGTCTCGCCCGACTACGTGGGCGCGATGCGCGACCTCGTCGAGCGCGAGACGGGCGCTCCCGTCGCGTTCCTGCAGGGCGCGTCGGGCGAGCTCGCGCCTCGCGAGCAGTACACGGGCGACACCGCCGTCGCGGACCGGCACGGCACCTCCCTCGGCCATGCCGTGCTCGCGGCGCTCGCCGAGCTCCCGCCGCCGGGCACGGAGCTGGAGCTGACCCACGTCGTCGAGTCCGGCGCGCCGCTCGCGGTCTGGGAGCCCGCGCCGTCGGCCGCGCTCCGTGGCCCAGGCACCGATGCCCGGCCCGACGCACGGACGCTCGCCGCCGTGGTAGAGCCCGTCACGCTCGACCTGCGCGACCTCCCGACGTGGGACGAGCTCGAGGCCGAGTGGGCCGACATCGACCCGCGCTCGCGCGAGGAGCGCCTGCGCCGCGCCCGGAACCTGCGCGACGGCTACGTCACCGGCCCGACCGTCCAGCACCCCACGTGGGTGTGGCGCGTCGGCGAGGCGCTGCTCGTCGCGCACCCGGGCGAGGCGTACTCGCGCCTCCAGCGCACGGTGCGCGCCCACGCCGGGAGGCGGCCGGTCGTCGTCGCGAACCTCACCAACGGGCCCGGCTTCGTCTACCTGCCCACCCTCGAGGCGTACGACGTCGGCGCCTACCAGGCGTGGCAGTCGCCGCTCGCGCCGGGCTCGCTCGAACGCCTGGAGCGGCACGCGTGCGCCGTCGTCGACGACGTGCTCGCCGGCGCCGCCGCCTGGCCCCCTGGCGTCGCGGCACCCGCCGCACCCCCGACCCGTCCCGTCCCCGAGGAGGACCAGTGACCACCCCCGCCCCCGACGCCCCGCGCGTCCCGCTCGCCGTCGTCACCGGGGGAGCGGCCGGCATCGGCCGTGCCGTCGCCGAGCGCCTCGCGACCGACGGGTTCCGGGTCGTGTGCGCGGACGTCGTGCAGCACGACCTCCCCGCGCTCGACCTCGGCGCCGTCCCCGACGCGCCCGGGCTCGTGTGGGCCCCGCTCGACGTCACCGACCACGCCGCCGTGCGCGCCGCGTTCGACGACCTCGCCGCGGCGTTCGGCGGGATCGACGCGCTCGTCAACAACGCGGGCATCCAGCGCCACCGCGCGCTCGAGGACCTCACGTGGGACGAGTGGTCGGCCGTCGTGGACGTCAACCTGCACGGCGTCTTCGCGTGCCTCCAGGCCGCGGGCCGCCACATGCTCGCGGCGGGCCGGGGCGCCGTCGTCAACATCTCGTCCGTCTCGGCCCGCGGCTCCGCCGGCCGGGCCCCGTACTCCACGACCAAGGCCGCCGTCATCGGGCTCACCGCGACCGCGGGAGCCGAGTGGGCCGCGCGCGGCGTGCGGGTCAACGCCGTCGCGCCCGGGTACATCGACACGGGCGTGTTCCGCCAGGGCGTCGCGCAGGGCACGCTCTCGGAGGAGACGATCCTCGCGCGCATCCCCGCCCGCCGGCTCGCCCAGCCGGAGGAGATCGGCAACGCGGTGAGCTGGCTCGTGTCCGACCAGGCCGCGTACATGGTCGGGCAGACCGTGTACGTCGACGGCGGGTTCCTCGTCGACTACGGCGTGCCGCTCGCCAAGAAGCCGGAGTGAGCGTGGGGTCCGCCGCGCGCGTCGTCGCCGTCCGCACCGCGACGACGGTCGTCCCGCTGCCGCAGCCGCTGCGCCTCGGCGCGATGACGGTCGAGCGCCGCGAGTACGTCGGCGTGCGCGTCGTCGCCGAGACGGACGACGGCCGCACCGTCGCCGGGGAGTCGTACGCGCTCACGCGCGAGGCGCCCATGGCCGAGCTCGTGGACCGGCTCGTCACCCCGCACGTGGTGGGCCGGGAGGTCGTCGCGTCCGACGGCGTCGCCGCGCGTCAGAGCGTCGGCGCGGCCTGGGACGCGGCCCTGCGCGGGTCCGCGATCGTCGGCCGCGTGGGCCTCGTGCGTCGCGCGGTCGGCCTGGTCGACGTCGCGCTGTGGGACCTCGCGGGCCGCCTCGCCGGTCGTCCCGTGTGGTCCCTGCTCGACGACGGCCCGCACCTCGCGGGGTCCGCGAAGCCGGGTGTCGGCGGCGACAGGGACGTTCCGTCACGTGCCGTCGCCGGGAGTCCCCGCGACGTCTCATCCGGGGCGGCCGTCGCAGCGCCACGCCCCGCGATCCTCGTCGCCGCCTACCCGACGCCCGGCCGCACCGCGCGCGACGTCGCGGACGAGGTGCTCGCGCACGCGCGCGCCGGGTGGCCGCTGCTGAAGATCTCGCGCTCGCCCGACCGCGCCCTCATGCGCGACCTGCTCGCGATCCTGCGCGCCGAGCTGCCCGACGTCACCGGTCGCCCGACCGTCGCGGGGCGCAGCGGCGTCGTCGTCGACGTGGGCTTCGGCTGGCGCGACGCCGACGAGGCGCTCGCGGACCTCGACGCGTGGGGCGTCACGGGTGCGGCGGGGGAGAGCGCGCCCGCGCTCGCGTGGCTCGAGGACCCGCTGCTGCCCGAGGACGCGGCCGGCGCGGCGCGCGTCCGCGACGCGTCCGGGCTGCCGCTCTCCGTGGGCGACGAGGTCACCGACCCCGAGGTCTTCGCCCGGCTCGACGCCCTGGGCGCGCTCGACGTGCCGCGCGTCGACGTCGTCGCGATCGGCGGCATCACGGCCGCCGACCCGCTGGTGCGCGCGTGGGCCGCGAAGGGGAAGGCCGTGTCCAGCCACGTGTACCCGGAGGTGAGCGTGCACCTGGGCGGAGCGGCGGGGATCGGCGTCGAGACGTTCGACCGCTCGCCCGCAGGCAACCCCTACGACCCCGCGCCGCTGCTCGTGCGCGGCGGTCCCGTGTTCGACGGCGGCCACGCCACCCCGCCCGAGGCGCCCGGCCTGGGCTTCGCGCTCGACCCCGACCGCTTCGACCTGGAGGCGACCCTGTGACCGGACCCGCGGCTGGACCCGCGAGCAAGCACCGCAGCGTCGTGGTCACCGGCAGCGGCAAGGGCATCGGCCGCGCCGTGGCCGCGCGCCTCACCGCCGACGGGTGGACCGTCGTCGGGCTGGAACGCACCCCGGGCTCGGGGACGGTCGAGGAGGGGGTGTGCGCCGCCGTCGTGCTGGGGGACTCGCGCGACCGTGAGGCCCACCGCGAGGCCGCGCGGACCGCGCGCGACCTCGCGCCGCTCGCCGGATGGGTGAACAACGCGGGCATCACGGTCCGCACGCCGCTGCACGCGCTCGCCGACCCGGAGCGGGCGGCGCAGGTCGAGCAGGACGCGCGCGACGTCGTCGAGATCAACGGCCTCGGCTACCTGTGGGGCTGCGCCGCCGCCGTCGAGGCGTTCACCGACCAGGTGAGCGGCGGGTCGATCGTCAACATCGGCTCGATCCACGGCCGCGCGGCGTTCGCCGACCACGCCGCCTACGAGCTGACCAAGGGCGGCATCGACGCGCTCGCGCGCTCCGTCGCCGTGACGTACGGGCGGTACGGCATCCGCGCCAACACCGTCGCGCCGGGCGGGGTGCGCACCCCGCACCTCGACGCGCAGATCGCCCGCGCGGCCGACCCGGCCGCCGAGGAGCGCGCCCTCGCCGAGGGCCCGCCGCTCGGCCGCATCGCCGAGTCTGCGGAGATCGCCGCGCTCGTCGCGTTCCTGCTGTCCGACGAGGCGGGCTACGTGTCCGGCCAGTCGATCGCCGCCGACGGCGCCTGGACCGCGTCGTTCGGCAACCCGCCCCACGACCCCGACCTCGACGCGCGGTACGGCCTTACCTGACCTGGGATACAGGAACCCGACGAGCCCCCGCATCGTCGACGCGAGAAGTGAGTTGTGGCCCCTGGCAGGCTGGCGACAGGGGCCATTTCTCGCCTCTCGTCCCGTCTTCGCGGCGGCGACCGAGCGGAGGACCCACGGGGCCGCTGGGCGGCTACGCCCGTGCAACGGGGAGGACGCGGCCAGGGCGTCAGCCCTTGACCATGCTCGCGCGGGTGATGAGGCCGTCGCGGACCTCGAACGTCGCGATGGTCTCGCCGGTGCCGTTCGACGTCGTGACGAGCTCGCGCGCGACGAGCCAGCGGTCGCCGAACGTCACGGACGCGTCGATGACGCAGTGCAGCGCGGTGTCCTCGAACCGGCTCGCGTAGAAGGCGCGCAGGGCGTCGCGGCCGACGATCGGCTCGGGGGTCACGCCGCTGACGACGGCGTCGGGCGCGTAGGTCGCGCAGAAGCCGTCGAGGTCGCGGACGTTGAAGGCGTCGACCTGGGCGGTGACGACGGCGGACGGGGACGTGCTCATGGGTGCCTCCTCGGGCAGGGGGTGGGCGCGGTGTGCGGCGGGCGGGGCGTCAGTCGATCCGGACGCCGCCGTTGACGTCGTACGTCGCGCCGGTGACGAACCCGGCGCGCGGGGAGGCGAGGGACGCGACGACCCAGGCGACGTCGTCGGGCGTGCCGAAGTCCCCGAGGGGGATGGACGCGGTGAGCCCGGCGCGCGCGTCGGGGGTGAGCTGGTCGGTGATGGCGCTCGTCACGGGGCCGGGCGTCACGGCGTTCACGCGGATGCCCTCGCTCGCGAGGATGCGCGCGAACGAACGCGTGATCGCGAGGATCGCGGCCTTGCTCGCGGCGTAGTGCACGCCGGTCTTGAGCGCGCCCTGCTCGCCCGCGATGGACGAGAGGTTGACGATCGCGCGGTCGCGCGCGGTCCGCTCGTCGGGCGTGACCGTGGCCCCGGCGGGCGACGGACGGTCCGCGCGCAGCAGGGGGAGCGCGGCGCGCGACAGCACGAACGTGCCGCGCGCGTTCGTCTCCATGACGAGGTCCCACTCGTCGAGCTCGATGTCGTCGAGCGCGCGATACGGGCACACGCCGCCGTTGTTGACGAGCACGTCGAGGCGTCCCCAGGCGTCGGTGACCTCGGCGACGAGCGCCTCGACGGACGCGGTGTCGCGCAGGTCGAGGCGCGAGACGCGCGTCGCGGCGCCCTCCTCCTCGCACCGGGCGGCGGTGGCGCGCGCACCGGCCTCGCCGCCGGTGTACGTGAGCCAGACGTCGTGCCCGTCGCGCGCGAGCTGGAGGGCGGTGGCGGCGCCGATGCCGGAGCTGGCGCCGGTGACGAGGGCGAGGCGGCGGCGGGCGCCGTCCGGGGCAGGGGTCATGGGCCCACGCTATAGCATCCGACCGGCCCGAGGGTTGGTCGAGGGTGCTATTTGCTATAGCATTCCTCGCATGACAGCCGACACCGTCGTCATCACCGACTGCGACCTGCCCGGGACCGCGTGCGAGGACACCCTGACCGCCGCCGGGCTGCGGGCCGTGCGCGCCGCCGCGCGCACCGAGGACGAGGTGATCGCCGCCGTCGAGGAGGCCGCCGCGAGCGGGTCCGCGCCCTCCGCGCTCGTCGTGCAGTGGGCCCCGATCACGGCCCGCGTGCTCGACGCCGTCGCCGGCCCGGGCGGGGTGCGCATGGTCTCGCGCATGGGCATCGGCTACGACATGGTCGACGTCGCGGCCGCCACCGAGCGGGGCGTCGCCGTCGCCAACACCCCGACCTACTGCATCGAGGAGGTCGCGAGCCACACGGTCGCGATGATCCTCACGCTCGACCGCGGCCTCGTCGCCTACGACCGCGCGCTGCGCGCCGGCACGTGGGCCCCGACGGCGCAGCACGCCGCGCGCCTGTCCAGCACCGTCGTCGCCGTCATCGGGTACGGGCGGATCGGCTCCGAGGTCGCGCGCTCCGCCCGTGCGCTCGGCTACCGCGTGCTCGTGCACGACCCGTTCGTCGACGCGCAGGCCGTGGCGTCCGACGGGCACGAGGCCGTGGGGATCGACGAGGCCGTCGCGCGCGCCGACGTCATCACGCTGCACGCGCCGCTCACCGAGTCGACGCGCCACCTGCTCGACGCCCGCACGCTCGCCGCCGCCAAGCCGGGCGTGCGGGTCGTCAACACGTGCCGCGGGCCGCTCATCGACGAGGACGCGCTCGCCGGCGCGCTCGCGTCCGGCCACGTGGGCTCGGCCGCGCTCGACGTCTACGCGACCGAGCCGCTGCCCGCCGACTCGCGCCTGCGCACCCTGGACAACGTGCTGCTCACCCCGCACGCCGCGTGGTTCTCGCCCGAGGCCATGCAGGACCTCCCCGTGCACACCGCGCGCAACGCCGTCGACTTCCTCGCGGGCCGCCCCGTGCCGTCGATCGTCAACCCGGACCACGCGCGCGCCCTCGCCTGAGGACCCGCGCCACCCGCCCCGACCTAGGAGACCCACCCGTGCAGCTCGTCCGACTCGGCCCCCTCGGCCAGGAGCGTCCCGCCGTCCGCGAGGACGGGGTCGTGTACTCCCTCGACCCGCTCACCCGCGACATCGACGGCGAGTTCCTCGCAGCCGACGGCGTCGGCCGGGTCCGCGCGGCGCTCGCCGCGGGCGCGCTGCCCGTGCTCGACGGCGCGGACGAGCTGCGCGTCGGCGCCCCCGTGGCCCGCCCGACGGCCGTCGTCTGCATCGGGATGAACTACGCGGAGCACGCCGCCGAGTCCGGCTCGGCGCCGCCCGACGTCCCGATCGTCTTCTGGAAGCACTCGAACACGGTCGTCGGCCCGCACGACGACGTGCTCGTGCCGCCCGGGGCGACGACGGTCGACTGGGAGGTCGAGCTCGGCGTCGTGATCGGCCGCCGGGCGCGCTACCTGTCGTCACCGGAGGAGGCGCTCGACCACGTCGCGGGCTACGTCCTGTCGCACGACGTCTCCGAGCGCGACTACCAGATGAAGGTCTCCGGCGGTCAGTGGTCGAAGGGCAAGAGCTGCGAGACGTTCAACCCGCTCGGCCCGTGGCTCGTCCCCGCCGACGAGGTGGACGTCCAGAACCTCGGGCTCCGGTCCTGGGTCAACGGCGAGCCCCGCCAGGACTCGACGACGGCCGACATGATCTTCGACGTCGCGTACCTCGTGCACCACCTGTCGCAGTACATGGTCCTCGAGCCGGGCGACCTCATCAACACCGGCACCCCGCAGGGCGTCGCCCTGTCCGGGCGCTTCCCCTACCTGCGCGCGGGCGACGTCGTCACGCTCGAGATCGACGGCCTGGGCCGCGCCGAGCAGCGCGTGCGCGACGCCGTCCGCTGAGCCTCGCGCGGCTCCTCAGCCCGCGAACGGCAGGGCCGGCAGCCCCCGGACCCCCGGGTCCGCCACGAACAGCGACCCCGACGCGGCCTCGTCCGCGTCGGGGTCGTCCAGCCCCTGGCGCGACGTCGTGACGAACAGCCGGTCGAGGTCGTCGCCGCCGAACGTGCACGCGCTCACCTGCGACACCGGGAGCGGGACGACGGCGTCGAGCGTGCCGTCGGGGGAGTAGCGCCGGACGGCGCCGCCGCCCCACAGTGCCACCCAGACGCCGCCCTCGGCGTCGACCGTGAGGCCGTCCGGCATGCCGTCGTCGGGGTCGATCTCCACGAACGCGCGACGCCGCACGAGACCGCGCGAGTCCTCCGCGGCGGGCACGACGTCGAGCACGTCGATCCGTCGCGTCGCCGAGTCGACGTAGTAGGCCCGCGACCCGTCGGGCGAGAACCCGAGCCCGTTCGACACCTCGACGCCGTCGAGCACGACGCGCGACGACCCGTCGGCCTCCACCCGGTACAGCGCGCTCGGCCGCTCGCCCTCGGCCTGGCCGCCCACGTAGAACGCGCCGTCGGGCGCCGCCGCCCCCTCGTTGAGGCGGACCGTCGGGTCGTCGACGAGCGACGCGAGCGTGCGGACCGGGGCGTCGTCGCCGTCCGCCACCGCGACCGACCGCGCCAGCCCGACGACGAACCCGCCCCCGGTCCGCGGCCGCACCACGGCCGCGTGGTCGCCCACGTGGAGGCGGTCGACGCCGCCGTCGGGCCGCAGCGTCAGGAGGTCGCCCGCGAGCATGTCCACGTACCGCAGGCCGCCCCAGCCCGGCCACCACACCGGGCCCTCCGCGTGGTAGGCGACGGGGCCGGTGATGTTCTCGACGGAGATCTCAGGCATCCGACCATTCTCGCCGAGGGCCGTCGCCCCGCGCGGCGGGCGTAGGGTGGGCGCATGATCGCGCAGAGCTGGTGGTGGCTGCCTCCGCAGCCGTGACCAGTCCTGCCCACGTCCCGAGCTGCGCGCCGCAGCCGGGACGTCGTCATGTCCGGGCCGGTCCGGTCCTCGACCGGGCGTGGCGCGTGGCTCCCCACCGAAGGAGAGCACCATGACCACGACCCTCGACCCCGCGCCGTCGCCCCTCTCGTCCGCGACGCCGTCCGGGCTGTCGGCGTCGACCGCGTCCGTCGCGGCGGCCCGCGAGCGGTCCGCGCAGATCGAGGCCCGGCTCGCGACCGACCCGTCCGGGTTCCGCGTCCTCACGGGCGACCGCCCGACGGGCGCGCTGCACCTCGGGCACTACCTCGGCACCCTCGCGAACCGCGTCCGGCTGCAGGACGACGGCGTCGAGGTCGTGCTCGTCGTCGCCGACTACCAGGTCATCACCGACCGCGACGACGCCGGAGACCTGCGCGCCACCGTGCGCGAGGTCGTCCTCGACTACCTCGCGGCCGGGATCGACCCCGCCCGCACGACCGTCTTCGCCCACTCCGCGGTCCCGGCGCTCAACCAGCTCCTGCTGCCGTTCCTCAGCCTCGTCACGACCGCCGAGATCGAGCGGAACCCGACCGTCAAGGCCGAGGCCGTCGCGGCCGCCGCACGGCAGGGCCGTCCCATGAGCGGCCTGCTGTTCACCTACCCCGTGCACCAGGCCGCCGACATCCTGTTCTGCCACGGCAACCTCGTGCCCGGCGGGCAGGACCAGCTCCCGCACGTCGAGCTCACGCGCACCGTCGCACGACGCTTCAACCAGCGCTACGCCGCTGCGCAGCCCTACTTCCCCGAGCCCGACGTCCTGCTCGCCCCCGCGCCCACCGTGCTCGGCACCGACGGACGCAAGATGAGCAAGTCCGCGGGCAACGCGCTCGAGCTCCGCGACGACGAGGACGCCACCGCGCGCTTCGTCCGCCGCCACCGCACCGACTCCGAGCGGCACGTCACGTACGAGCCCGACCGCCGGCCCGAGGTCGCGAACCTCCTCACGCTGGGTGCGTTCGCCGCCGGGACGACGCCCGAGACGCTCGCCGACGAGGTCGGTGCCGCCGGAGCGGGCCGGCTCAAGCAGGTGGTGACCGAGGCGCTCGTCGAGCATCTGCGTCCCCTGCGGGCCCGCCGTCGTGCTCTCGCCGCGGGGGACGGGCCCGACCCGCTCGACGTGCTGCGCGAGGGCAACGCCCGCGCGAACGCGACCGCCGAGCGCACCCTCGCCGAGGTCCGCGACCTCATGGGCACGGCCTACTGAGCGGTCATCCGCCCATGCCCGCGCGGTCCACCTTGCGGTGGAACCGCATCCCCGCGATACCGCCGAGAACGGCGCCCACGAGGCTCACGACGGCGGCGGCGACGAGCGCGATGACGCCGCCGGTCGTGAGGTCGTTCGCGCTCACCGGGATCTGCGGGAACGTGTTGAGCTGCGACAGCACGTTGTACTGGCTGCCCGCCACCAGCCCCAGCAGCGCCAGCACGATCGCGATGACGACCGCCCAGAGCCACACCGCGAGGCCTTGCTTGGCGCCGTCGAAGCGCGCCATGCGGCCCGCGACGTAGCCACCGCAGTAGTAGGCGACGAACAGGACGACGACCAGCACGATGCCGCCGACGATGCCGATGGTCTCCGCGTTCTCGGTCGCCTGCTCGACGGCGTTCTGCGCGTCCGTGGTCCCGGACAGGCCGAAGGCCGCCCCCGCGGCGGCGGCCAGCGCGGTGAGCAGGACGGCCGTCCCGGTGGCGGTGAGCCACCCGAAGAAGGCGGAACCGATCTTGATGCCGCCGTACTCCTCCTTCTCCCGGGCGACGACGGCTTCCCGGTCGGGTGCGACACCGCCCGTCGCGGGGTCGGCAGCACGGTCGGCGGACCCGCCGGGCTCGCGTGCCGGAGGGTCGTTCTCGGGCCGGGTCGACCCGTAGCTGGTGCTCATGACTGACCGTCCTCTCCGGAGGTCTCGCGACGGGCGTCGTCCGGCCCCGTCTCCTCGTCCGGCGCCGTCTCCTCGACGTACTCGGTGACGACGTACCGGCGAAGCCGCATCCTCGTGGGCGCCTGCTCGCCGGTCGGGGCCGGATCCGCCGGGAAGGCAGCGAGGTCGTCCGCCGGCCCGGCGGCGTGCCTGCCGACGACGTCGCCCTCGTCGGCGGCGCCGTCGTCCGGATCGTCACCCCTGGCCCCGACGTCGTGCGCGGACCGGTCGTCCGGGCCGGGCCGCTCGCTCTCACGCTCGCCGCCCCCGCGCGCCGCGTCGGAGGTGTCGCGCCCGTAGTAGCGGTAGAGCGCGTCCTCCTCCTCGTGGGAGAGGTGGCCCCCTGCGTCGTCCACCCGCGGGGCACCCTTGACGCGATCCTTGTCGAAGGGGACGCGGATCTCGTCCCCCTGGACGTCGGCCTCGGCGAGCGGGACGAACGACTCGCCGGTGCCGAACAGGCCGGTCTTCACCGTGACCCAGTCGGGCTCGCCGGTGCGGTCGTCGACGAACACCTGGCCGACCTTGCCGATCTTCTCGCCGTCCTCCGTGACGACGGTTCCTCCGGCGAGCAGTCGCTCGATCTGGTCCGTGCTGATCATGGGGAGTCCTTCGGTCGGAGCCGCAGCAGGGAGGGGGCCCGTCTGCTGGAGCCGACCACTTCATGGTGCGAGCGAGCGCCACCGCACGCACCCGGGGACGTCGGGTGCGTGCGGCGGCGCTCGGCGTCAGGCCCCCAGCCGGTCCCGCAGCCGCGCGAGCTGTGCCCAGAGCTCGTCGGGCACGCGGTTGCCGAAGGTGTCGAAGAACTCGGCGGTCAGCTCGGCCTCGGCGAGCCACTGCTCGGGCGAGACGTCGAACAGGGCGTCGAGGTCGGCGTCGTCCAGGTCGAGGCCGCCGAGCTCGAGCGCGCCGGGCGCGGGGAGCAGGCCGACGGGGCTCTTCACGGCGCCGCTGTCGGTGCGGACGCCGCGCGAGCGGTCGACCTGTGCCGCGATCCACGCGACGACGCGCGCGTTCTCGCCGAACCCGGGCCAGAGGAACCGGCCGTCGGCGTCCTTGCGGAACCAGTTGACCTGGAAGATCTTGGGGCGCTTCTCGGGGTCGAGGGAGGCGCCGACGCGGAGCCAGTGCGCCCAGTGGTCGGCCATGTTGTAGCCGCAGAAGGGCAGCATCGCGAACGGGTCGCGGCGCAGCGCGCCGACGGTGCCCTCGGCGGCGGCGGTCTGCTCGGAGGAGATGGTGGCGCCCATGAAGACGCCGTGCTCCCAGCCGTACGCCTGCGCGACGAGCGGGACGTTGGTCGCGCGGCGCCCGCCGAACACGATGGCGTCGATCGGGACGCCGCCGGGGTCCTCCCAGGAGTCGGCGATCGTCGGGCACTGCGCCGCGGAGACGGTGAACCGCGAGTTCGGGTGCGCGGCGGGGCGGCCGGCGTCGGGCGTCCAGTCCTGGCCGGTCCAGTCGATCAGGTGCGCGGGCGGCTCGGGGGTCAGACCCTCCCACCAGACGTCGCCGTCGTCGGTGAGCGCGACGTTCGTGAAGATCGTGTCGCGCGCGAACGTCTCGACGGCGGCGGGGTTGGTCTCGACGCCGGTGCCGGGCGCGACGCCGAAGAAGCCGGCCTCGGGGTTGATGGCGCGCAGGCGGCCGTCGGGGCCGGGGCGCAGCCACGCGATGTCGTCGCCGATGGTCTCGACGGTCCAGCCGGGGATCGTCGGTCGCAGCATCGCGAGGTTGGTCTTGCCGCACGCGGACGGGAAGGCCGCGGCGAGGTGGTAGGCCCGGCCCTCGGGCGACGTCGCGCGGATGAGCAGCATGTGCTCGGCGAGCCAGCCCTCGTCGCGCGCCATCGCGGACGCGATGCGCAGCGCGAAGCACTTCTTGCCGAGGAGGGCGTTGCCGCCGTACCCGGAGCCGT
The DNA here is from genome assembly GCF_015327065.1 of Cellulosimicrobium sp. JZ28. Classification (NCBI taxonomy): domain Bacteria; kingdom Bacillati; phylum Actinomycetota; class Actinomycetes; order Micrococcales; family Promicromonosporaceae; genus Cellulosimicrobium; species Cellulosimicrobium sp. JZ28. Next base: position 439,734 of record NZ_CP017660.1, read on the forward strand.
ACGACCAGATCTCACGCGTCTCGGGGAAGTGGACGATGTACTTCGTGTCGTTGCACGGCCACGGCACGTCCTCGGAGACCGCCCCGGTGTCGTCGACGAGGGGCGCGCCCACCGAGTGCACGGCGGGCACGAACGCGGCACCGGCGTCGATGAGGTCCATGACGGCCGTCCCGACGCGCGTCATGATCCCCATGCTGACGACGACGTACGGCGAGTCGGTGACCTGGATGCCGACCTGGGAGATGGGACCGCCCACCGGGCCCATCGAGAACGGCACGACGTACATCGTGCGGCCGCGCATCGAGCCCTCGAACACGCCGCGGAGCTCGGCGCGCATGGCGTCCGGCTCGCGCCAGTTGTTGGTCGGGCCGGCGTCGACCTCCTCGCGCGAGCAGATGAACGTGCGCGACTCGACGCGCGCGACGTCGCTCGGGTCGGAGCGCGCGAGGTAGCTCCCGGGGCGCAGCTCCGGGTCGAGGGGCAGGAGCGTCCCGGCGTCGACGAGGAGGTCGGTCAGGCGCTGCTTCTCCGCCGCGGAGCCGTCGCACCAGACGATCGCGTCCGGCTCGGTGAGGGTCGCGATCTCCCGCACCCAGGCGCGCGCGTCGCGCGGACGAGGGTCGGCCGTGCCGCCTCGCTGCCCCGGCGACCGGTCCGTCGTCAGCCCGGCGAGGTCGGTCTCGACGTCGTCGAGCAGCGCGGCCTGGCGGGTGCGGCGGGTCTGGCGGGGGCCTGCGGCGGTGGTCATGGGTTCTCCTCGCTCGGCGGGTGGACGGTGCTGTGCCTCCAGCCTCACGCCGAACCGGCGTGTATTTCGCCTCAGGACGCTGTGAAGATTTGCCGATCTTGACGTACTGTCAAGCCATGGCCAGCACGACGTCGTCCAGCCGTCCCGGGGACCGTCCCGAGGCTCAGCCCGCGGCCCAGGCGGACCTCATCACGCTCGGTCGGCGCGTGCGGCACTTCCGCACGGCGCGCGGCCTCACCCTCGACGCGCTCGGCGAGGCCGTGGGCACCGCGCCCAGCCTGCTGTCGATGATCGAGAACGGGCGCCGCGAGCCGCGGCTGTCGCTCCTCCAGCAGCTCGCCCAGGCGCTCGACGTCCCGGTCACGGACCTGCTCACGGACGAGCCGCCGTCGCGCCGCGCCGCGCTGGAGATCGCGCTCGACCGCGCCCAGCGCGGCCCGCTGTTCGCGGGCCTCGGGCTGCCCGCCGTGAAGGCGAGCCAGAAGCTGCCCCTGCCGGTGCTGGAGAACCTCGTGGGCCTGCACGCCGAGCTCCAGCGCCGCGCGACCGAGGCCGTCGCGACCCCCGAGGAGGCGCGCCGCGCCAACACCGAGCTGCGCCTCGAGCGCCAGGCGCGCGACAACTACTACCCGGAGATCGAGGCGCTCGCCGAGGAGATGACGCGCAAGGCCGGGTACACCGTCGGCGCGCTCACCCACCGCACCGTCGCGCGCATGGCCGAGCAGCTCGGCTTCACCATCTGGCACGTCGACGACCTGCCGCACTCGACGCGCACCGTCACCGACCTGGAGAACGGGCGCATCTACCTGCCGCCCGCGTCGATCCCCGGCGGCCACGGGCTGCGATCGCTCGCCCTCCAGGCCATCGCGCACCGCGTGCTCGGGCACGAGCGCCCCCGCTCGTACGCCGAGTTCCTGCGCCAGCGCGTCGAGATCACGTACTTCGCCGCGTGCTGCCTCATCCCGCAGACCGCGGCCGTCGACTTCCTGGAGCGGCGCAAGCGCGAGAAGGACCTCGCCGTGGAGGACCTGCGCGACGCGTTCGGCGTGACCCACGAGGCCGCCGCGCAGCGCTTCACGAACCTCGCGACCGTGCACCTCGGCATCCCGCTGCACTTCCTGCGCGTCGGCGACGACGGCGCGCTGTTCCGGGGCTACGAGAACGACGGCCTGCCCCTGCCCGCCGACGTCACGGGCTCGATCGAGGGCCAGATGGTGTGCCGCAAGTGGGCCGCCCGCGAGGCGTTCACGCGCCGCGACCGCGCGCAGGAGTCGTACCAGTACACCGACACGCCCGCGGGCACGTTCTGGTGCTCCACGCAGACCGGCACGACGACGTCCGGCCAGTTCTCCATCGCCGTCGGGGTGCCGTTCGCCTCGGCGAAGTGGTTCCGCGGCCGGGACACGACGGTGCGGCGGCAGTCGTCGTGCCCGGACGAGTCGTGCTGCCGCCGCCCGGCCGCGGACGCGGCCGCGCGCTGGGAGGACGCGTCGTGGCCCAGCGCGCGCATGCACCAGCACGTGCTCTCCGCGCTCCCGAGCGGCGCGTTCCCCGGCGTCGACGCGACGGAGGTCTACGCGTTCCTCGCGAAGCACGCCCCGCGGGACGCCTGACCGGGCGCCGGGCGAGCGCGCCTCAGGCGACCGGCCGGCCCGAGAGCGCCGCGACCTGCCGACGCACCTGCGCCGTCTCGATCTCCGACCGCAGCGCGACGCGGTCGAGCCCGACGGCGGCCGCCTGCGCGACCGGGCCGAGCACCATGCGCAGGTCCGCGACGGCGTCGAGCGCGGCCCGCCTCGTCGTCGCCCGCTCGGCGCTCGCGGTGACGAGCGACAGCGCGAGCCCGAGGTCCTCGGCGACGAGCTCGCGCGGGGAGAGCAGCGTCGACGCGATGCGCGCGAGCGTGCCGACCTGCCGGCCGAGCTCGCGCGCGGTCGCCCGGCCGCGCCCCAGGCGGGCGGCGCGCTCGCCGAGCTCGCGCGCCACGAGGGCCGACGACGCGTCGCGCAGGTCCTCGACGTAGGTCCGGGACTCGCCCGGCCCGGCGAGGGGCCGGTGCACCCGGTCGAGCGACCAGGCCGGGTCGCGCCCCTCGGCGTGCAGGTGCCGGTCGAGGTCCACCGCGTCGAGCGCGGCGTCGGCCCCGCCGGCGAGCCACGCCTCGACCCGGGCGACGTCCGCCCGGTCGTCGACGTCGAGCCCGACGGTCGACAGCACGTCGAGCCACGTCCCGGTCGTCGCGTCGAACAGCGGGACGAGGTCGTGGTCCTCCGGCCCGGCGGGGCGCACGAACCGGTCGTGCGCCGGGTCGTGCAGCAGGACCCACTCCTGCCCGTCGAGCGTCACCGGGCCCGCCTCGGTGAGCTCGAGCACGACGCGCAGTGCCCACTCGTCGTACGTCTCGCCCCACGTCTCGCCCGTCACCGGGTCGCGCAGGACCCGCGGCGTGCTCAGGCGCTCGGGCAGCCACAGGAGCGGGTGCCACATCGCCTCGGGGCGCACGGTGGCCCACCGCCGCCGGCCCGCGGGCACGGTCCACGGCAGGGGGAGCGGTGACGCGGACAGGGGCGAGAGCAGCACCTCGCCGTCGGCCAGGCCGGCGAACGCCTGCCAGCGGTGCAGGCGGGCCACCGTCTCGATCGCGGACGAGGGGAGCAGGAGGCCCGCTCCCGGTCCGGCGTCGAACGTCCGGCGTCTGTGCTCCACAGGGGTCCTCTCGTCGTGGTGGTCTCCACGCCTATGCGGCGGGGGCGCGCGCCAACCTGCGCGCACCACCGCGCACCACCGCGCACGAGGCGGCGACGGTGTGACAGACATCACAGCGCCGTGGGGCTGCGAGCGGCCGATTTTCGCGCGGGCGCCGCACACACCCTCGCCATGCACACCTCGACCGTCGCCACCGACGTCCCCGCCCCCCGCACCCACGACCGCGCGAGCGACGAGCTCGACCGCCTCACCACCGACCTCGCGCTGCGCGTGCGCGCCGGCGCGCTCCCCGAGCGCGAGGCCCGCATGGCGGTCTTCGAGGCCGTCTTCCGGACCGGGATCATCCCGTCCGAGACGCTGCGGTACTGCCACCGGCACGACGTCGCGCGGTTCCTGCACGACGACATGGTCGAGGCGGCCGTCGACTTCTACACCCGCAAGCTCCTCGACCTCCCGAGCGCCGACGGCGCGACCGGCGACTCGACGGGACGCAACGGCACCAAGTTCTTCGACCTCGAGGTGTTCGCCGACGGCGCGAGCGCGGCCGGCTCCATCCGCCAGGCGCTCGGCGACTACACGCTCATGCACCGCACGCTCCTGCGCACCGTGCGCAGCGCGCGCCGGGTGGGGCAGATCGTGTCGACCGACCTGCTGGAGGGCACGCTCGACGACGAGGGCCGGCTCGCGGGCCTCCTGCACGAGCTGCCGGTCGTCCCCGACCCCGCGGCCGACGTCGTCGACGCGGGGCGCTCCGCGCAGCTCGAGCAGCTCTACGAGACGCACGTGAGCGCGGCCGCGCGGCAGCGCGGCGTGCTCCGCACGCAGATCGACGCGGGCGCGATCCGCGAGGCGTTCGACCTGCCCGAGCTCGACCGCCCGCTCGACCCGGACGTGCGCGCCCGGATGCTCGGGTGGGTCGAGGAGGACGAGCACCTCGCGCTGCGGTCCGTCGTCGGGCTCCTCGCCCCGACCGACGAGCGCCGCGCGGTCCTGCTCGGCCGGCTCTGGGCCGCGTTCGACCGCGACCGGCTGCAGACCGTCGCCGACCACGAGTACGGCGCGCGGATCGCGGACCTGCTCGTCCGCGACGCGCTCGCCGACCGCGCGCGCCCCGGCCGGCCCGCCGTCTCCCGCACCCGCGTCGCCGTCAAGCAGGCCGTCGCGGGCTGCGGCGTGGACGCGGCCTGGGTCGCCGAGCTCACCGCCGTCTTCCTCGAGCACGAGCACGAGGCGCGCTCCGCGTGGGACCCCGACCGCGGGACCGGCGAGACGACGCGCGACGCGGCGCGCTACCTCGCCGCCCTGACGACGGCCGCGGCGCTGCCCGGCGCCCCGCTGGGCGCGACGCCGCTCGCCGTGCGCCGCGCGCTGGCGGACCTGGTGGCCGCGGCCCGCACGGGTGGCCAGAAGCGCTCGCTCGTCGCATAGGACCTCACGACCACCGACGCGCCTCGCCCGCGAGGCACCGAGAGGAGACCCCATGGCCGCCGTCCCGGCACGCCCGCGCACGACCATCGCCGAACGCTGCGCCCCGCTGAACAAGGAGCTCGCCCGGCGCCGGTCCGGCTCGCCGCTCAACCCGCGCGACGTCCACGAGCTCATCGCCTCGCTGGTCGAGGAGCTCGTCCTGCAGGGCATGACGCGCCCGGAGGCCGCGGGACTGGTGAACCGCGCCGCGCAGAAGGCCACCGCCTGACACGACCCCGGACGACCCGCACCCCACGAGGCGGCAGCGCGTACCGAGAGTACGCCGTGACCGCCCGTGCCGAACGGGTCGGCCACCCGGGCACCCGCGGGGGTACCCGGGCCGCACGCCGGACACCGGCGACGAGACAGACACACGCCAGACATGGCGGGGAGGTACGGACGTGGACGAGATGGACGAGATCGTCCACGAGTTCCTGGTCGAGTCCTACGAGAACCTCGACCAGCTCGACCAGGACCTCGTGGCGCTCGAGAGCGACCCGTCGTCGCGCGCGCTGCTGAGCAGCATCTTCCGCACCGTGCACACCATCAAGGGCACGAGCGGCTTCCTCGGGTTCGGCAACCTCGAGCGCGTGTCCCACGTGGGCGAGTCGCTCCTGTCGGAGCTGCGCGACGGCGAGCGGGCGATGGACCAGCCGACGGCGGACGTGCTGCTCGCGCTCGTCGACACGCTGCGCGCCATCCTCGCCAAGGTCGAGTCCGGTGCCGGGGACGACCTGGACGTCGACCCGATGGTCGCGCGCATCGTCGCGGTCCAGGACGGCACGGCGGCGCCGGAGCCGGACGTCGCGCCCGCTGTCGCGAACGGCACCTCGCCCGACGCCGCGGCCGGCACCGCGCCTGAGACCGACCTCGAGACCGACCCCGAGCCGGAGCCGGAGCCCACGCCCGCGGCGGCTCCCGCACCCGAGCCGGCTCCCGCACCCGAGCCGGCTCCCACGGCCCGGACCGCCCCGGTGCTCGCTGCCGAGCCGGCGCCCGCACCCGCCGTCGGACCGGCGCCCGCGCCCGAGCCGGCACCCGAGCCCGAGCCGCACACCCGCAACGCCGCGGACGGCTCGATCCGGGTGGACGTCGACCTCCTCGACACGCTCATGCGGCAGGTCGGTGAGCTCGTACTGGTGCGCAACCAGATCGACCGGATCGCCGGCGCGGGCGAGGACCAGGAGACCAAGCGGTCCGCGCAGCGCCTCAGCCTCATCGCGTCCGAGCTGCAGGAGGGCGTCATGAAGACGCGCATGCAGCCGATCGAGCACGTGTGGTCCAAGATGCCGCGTGTCGTGCGCGATCTCGCGAAGATGCTGGGTCGTGACGTCCGGATCGAGATGACGGGCGGTGACACCGAGCTCGACCGCTCCCTGCTCGAGGCGGTCAAGGACCCGCTGACGCACCTGGTGCGCAACGCCGTCGACCACGGGATCGAGGCGCCCGAGGACCGGCGCCGCGCCGGCAAGCGGCCCCAGGGGCTCGTGACGCTGCGCGCGTACCACTCGAACGGCCAGGTCGTCGTGGAGATCACGGACGACGGCGCGGGCATCGACCCCGAGAAGGTCGGCCGCACCGCCGTGGCCAAGGGGCTGCGGACGGCGGGCGACGTCGCCGCGATGGCCCCGTCCGAGCTGCTCGACCTGCTGTTCCTGCCCGGCTTCTCGACGGCGGCGAAGGTCACGAACGTGTCCGGGCGCGGCGTCGGGATGGACGTCGTCCGCACGAACATCGAGGCCATCGGCGGCTCGGTCGACGTCGAGTCGACGGTCGGGACCGGGACGACGTGGCGCATGCGGATCCCGCTGACGCTCGCGATCATGCCCGCCCTCACGGTGATGTGCTGCGGCGCGGTCTACGCGATCCCGCAGGTCAGCCTCCTCGAGCTCGTCGCCCTCGGCGACCAGCACGGCGAGATCGAGCACGTCGGCACCGCCCCCGTCTTCCGCCTGCGGGGCACGCTGCTCCCGCTGCTGTCGCTCTCCGAGGTGCTCGGGCTCGACCCGGAGTCCGAGGGCCGCGTCATCGCGGTCGTCGAGGCCGACGACCAGCGCTTCGGCGTGATCGTCGACCGCGTCCTCAACATGGAGGAGATCGTCGTCAAGGCGCTCGCGAACCGCCTCAAGCAGATCGGCATGTACTCCGGGGCGACGGTGCTCGGCGACGGCGGGGTGGCGCTCATCCTCGACCTCCAGGCGATCGCCCGCAAGGTGCTCACGTCCGACGCCGCGGACATGGCCCGCGCGTACGCGCAGGACACGAAGGAGAGCGCCACGACCGTCGAGCAGATGCTCGTCGTCGGGGCGGGCGACCGCCGCGTGGCGATCCCGCTCTCCGCGGTGACGCGGCTCGAACGGATCCGCGCCGCCACGATCGAGCAGGTCGGCTCGCGCGAGGTGCTCCAGTACCGCGGCGCGCTGCTGCCGCTCGTCCGGCTCGACCAGCTCCTGGGCGCGGCGGGCGGCCCGCCCGCGGACGAGCTCGACATCGTCGTGTACACCCGCGCGGGGCGCAGCATCGCGATGGCGGTCACGGAGATCTTCGACATCGTCGAGGACGACGCGCGCCGGCGCAGCGACATCGACGGCCACGGGCTCACCGGGTCGACCGTCCTCAAGGACCGCGTGACGGAGCTGCTCGACGTCCGCAGCGCCGTCCAGGCGGCGGACCCCGGCTTCTACGACGACCTCGACCCCTTCGACGACGCGACGGCCGAGAACGACCTGTCGCTGGCAGGTGCCCGATGACCACGCAGCAGCTCGTGACGTTCACGCTGGCCGACCGGCTCTGCGGGATCCCCGTCGACCGCGTCCAGGAGGTCCTGCCAGGCCGCGCCCGGACACGCGTGCCGCTCGCGCCCGACGACGTCGGGGGCCTCGTCAACCTCCGTGGCCAGGTGGTGCTGTCGGTCGACCTGCGGCGACGCCTCGGCATGGTGGCCCACGAGGGCGACCAGATGATGGTCGTCGTCTTCGTCGGCGACGAGACCGTGAGCCTGCTCGTCGACACGATCGGCGACGTGCTCGAGGTCGACGCCGACCAGTTCGAGACGCCGCCCCAGACGCTCCCCGAGGAGCTGCGCGCCGTGATCCGCGGCGCGTACAAGCTCTCCGACCGGCTGCTGCTCGCGCTCGACGTCGACGCCGCGGCGTCCTGAGCCCGACCGGCTCGCCCCCTTCCTCTTCTCGTCCCCACGTCCCCAGGAGCTCCTCATGTCCACGCTCGAGACCCCGCGGCCCGCCGCGCGCCGGCGTCGCTTCGCCGACTTCTCCGTCCGCACGAAGATCCTCACCGCGCTCGGCGTGCTCGCCGTCGTGCTCGTCCTCGTCGTGGGGTTCGCCCTGCAGAGCCTGCGGTCGACGTCCGACGACACGGCGTCGGTCGCGAGCGTCGCGAGCTCGCTCCTGCGCAGCAACGCGGAGGTGGACCACGGTGCCCAGGAGGCGTGGCGGCTCACCTACCAGTACGACATCGTCCAGGGCGAGGCCCGCGAGCAGACCGTGGAGCAGATGGCCGCGACGGACGCCCTCGTCGAGGAGCAGATCGGCGTGATCGACGCGGTGCTGGCCGCCGACGGGGTGGACGAGCCGAACTGGAACGCGTTCAAGGCGAGCTGGGCCGAGTGGCTCGCCTTCCGCGACGCGACGCTCATGCCGGCCGTGGAGGCCAAGGCGGTGACGCCCGAGATCCAGGCGGCCAACGACGAGATCATCGAGTCCTACCGGACCTCGCTGGCGGCGTCCGGCGACGCGGTGTACGCCTACCTCGACACCGTCGCGGACGACGCCGCGGCGAAGGCCACGCGGGCCTTCCTCCTCATGATCGTCGTCGCCGCTGTCGGGCTGCTGATCGCGGTCGTCGTGGGCGTGCGCGTCGCGAACGGCATCCGGCGCTCCGCCGGCACGGTCCAGCACGCGCTCGGCGCGCTCGCCTCGGGCGACCTCACGGTGCGGGCGCAGGTGGAGGCCCGTGACGAGCTGGGGCAGATGGCTGCGGCGTTGACGAGTGCGCAGGAGAACTTGCGGGGGATCATCGCGGAGGTGGCGGGGACGTCGGAGGCGGTGGCTGCGGCGACGGAGCAGCTGTCTGCGGCGGGTGCGCAGTTCTCGGCGTCGTCGGACGAGACGGCGGCGCAGTCGGGTGTGGTGGCGTCGGCGGCGGAGCAGGTGTCGCAGAACGTGCAGACGGTGGCTGCGGGTGCGGAGGAGATGGGGGCTTCGATCCGGGAGATCGCGCAGAACTCGAACGAGGCGGCGAAGGTGGCGAACAAGGCCACGGAGCGTGCTGCGGCGACGAACGAGACGGTGCAGAAGCTGGGGACGTCGTCGCAGGAGATCGGTGACGTGATCAAGGTGATCACGTCGATCGCGGAGCAGACGAACTTGTTGGCGTTGAACGCGACGATCGAGGCGGCTCGTGCGGGTGAGGCGGGCAAGGGGTTCGCGGTGGTGGCCAGCGAGGTGAAGGAGCTGGCGCAGGAGACGGCGAAGGCGACGGAGGACATCGCGCGTCGGGTGGAGGCGATCCAGGGGGACACGGTGGGTGCGGTGGAGGCGATCGGGGAGATCGCGGACATCATCGGGCGGATCAACGACTACCAGCTGACGATCGCGTCGGCGGTGGAGGAGCAGACGGCGACGACGAACGAGATGTCGCGGGGGGTGCAGGAGGCGGCGACGGGGTCGAGCGAGATCGCGGGCAACATCACCGGCATCGCCGCCGGCGCCTCGTCGACGGCCCAGGCCGTCGAGCAGATGAACGGGTCGATCGCCGAGCTCGCGCGCATGGCCGCCGAGCTGCGCGGCCGCGCCTCCCGGTTCACCTACTGACCTGCTGACCCCCCGACACCCACGCACCCACGCACCCACGCACCCACGCAGAGAGACGACCACGATGACCACGAACCAGCAGCAGGACGCGCCCCGACGCCTGTGGGGGGACCGCCCCGTCCTCGTCAAGATCCTCACGTCGGTCCTCGTGATGGTGGTGGTGACGGCCGTCATCACGGCCGTCGCGCTCGTCTCGATGCGCCAGCTGCGCTCGGACGCCGACGAGATGTACCGCGGCAACGTCACGCCGCTGCAGCAGCTCACGGAGATCCAGCGCGCCTTCCAGGGTGACCGCGCCCGCGTGGTCCAGTACGGGATCGCGGACGCGGAGACCCGGGCGAGCCTCCTCGACGAGCTGGTGGAGCGCAAGGTCGACCTGGAGGCCCAGATCGAGGCGTACCGTCCGAACGCGGTGAGCCAGACCGACGTCGACGCGCTCGTCGCCGCCCTGGACGCGTACTACGCGGCGGCCGAGGGCGAGCTGTTCCCGCTGGCGGACGCGGGTGACACCGCAGGCTTCGCCGCGTACTTCGACGACACCGTCCGCCCCCTGACGACGGGGGTCCTGGACGCGATGCAGGTCGAGACGGCGTCCCAGGGCGAGCAGGCGGCGGAGCTCGCCGAGGAGACGGACACGCTCGCGGCACGGGCGCTGCTCGCCACGATCCTCGTCGCGGTGCTCGGCGCCCTCGCGGCGACCGCGCTGTCCTACGTCGTGGCGCGCGGGATCGCCCTGCGGATCCGGGCCGTGTCGAGGAGCCTGACCGCGCTGGGCGACGGCGACCTCACGGTGCGGGCCGAGGTGGTGGGTCGTGACGAGCTGGGGCAGATGGCTGCGGCGTTGACGAGTGCGCAGGAGAACTTGCGGGGGATCATCGCGGAGGTGGCGGGGACGTCGGAGGCGGTGGCTGCGGCGACGGAGCAGCTGTCTGCGGCGGGTGCGCAGTTCTCGGCGTCGTCGGACGAGACGGCGGCGCAGTCGGGTGTGGTGGCGTCGGCGGCGGAGCAGGTGTCGCAGAACGTGCAGACGGTGGCTGCGGGTGCGGAGGAGATGGGGGCTTCGATCCGGGAGATCGCGCAGAACTCGAACGAGGCGGCGAAGGTGGCGAACAAGGCCACGGAGCGTGCTGCGGCGACGAACGAGACGGTGCAGAAGCTGGGGACGTCGTCGCAGGAGATCGGTGACGTGATCAAGGTGATCACGTCGATCGCGGAGCAGACGAACTTGTTGGCGTTGAACGCGACGATCGAGGCGGCTCGTGCGGGTGAGGCGGGCAAGGGGTTCGCGGTGGTGGCCAGCGAGGTGAAGGAGCTGGCGCAGGAGACGGCGAAGGCGACGGAGGACATCGCGCGTCGGGTGGAGGCGATCCAGGGGGACACGGTGGGTGCGGTGGAGGCGATCGGGGAGATCGCGGACATCATCGGGCGGATCAACGACTACCAGCTGACGATCGCGTCGGCGGTGGAGGAGCAGACGGCGACGACGAACGAGATGTCGCGGGGGGTGCAGGAGGCGGCGACGGGGTCGAGCGAGATCGCGGGCAACATCACCGGCATCGCCGCCGGCGCGCAGGAGAGCGCGCGGTCGATGGAGCAGCTCAACGTCGCCGTCGGCGAGCTCGCCCACGTCTCCGAGCTGCTCGACGCCCAGGTCTCCCGGTTCCGGCTCTGAGACCGCCGGCCATGACGCTCGCACCCCGCTCAGCCGGCGCGCGCCGCGCCCGAGGAGGTCGACGATGATCCGCGTGCTCGTCGTCGACGACTCCGTCGTGATCCGTCGCCTCGTCGCGCAGACGCTCGACCGGGACCCCGAGATCACCGTCGTCGGCACGGCGGCCGACGGCCGCCTCGCCCTCGCGAAGGTCGAGCAGCTCGATCCCGACGTCGTCACGCTCGACATCGAGATGCCCGTCATGGACGGCATCGAGACGGTCCGGGCGCTCCGCGCGGCCGGCCGGCGCATGCCCGTCGTGATGTTCTCGACGCTCACCGAGCGCGGGGCGGCCGCGACGCTCGACGCCCTCACGGCCGGAGCCACGGACTACGTCACCAAGCCGAGCGGGAGCGGGTCGGTCCAGACCGCGCTCGAGCGCGTCGGCCTGGAACTGACGCCGAAGATCAAGGCGCTCGTCCCGCGCGCGCCCGCCGCCCCGACGGCGCGGTCCGGCGGGACGACGACCGCCGTCCGGCGTCCCGCCCCGGCCCGACCGGTGCGCGCGGTCGTCGTCGGCTCCTCCACGGGCGGGCCGGAGGCGTTGCGGACCGTGCTGTCGTCCCTGACCACGCCGCTGCCCGTCCCGATGCTCGTGGTCCAGCACATGCCGCCGGTGTTCACGCGGCAGCTCGCCGAGCGCCTGGACCGCGCGGGTCCCACGACGGTGGTCGAGGCCGCCGGCGGCGAGGTGCTCCGTCCCGGTCACGCCTACCTGGCGCCCGGCGGCCGGCACCTCGAGCTCGGCCGCCAGGGCACGGGCCTGACGACGCTCGTCACGGACGGGCCGCCCGTCAACTTCACGCGCCCCGCCGTCGACGTCCTGTTCCGCTCCGCGGTCCGCACGCTCGGCGGCGACCTGCTCGCCGTCGTCCTCACGGGGATGGGCTCCGACGGCCGCGACGGCGCGGGGGAGATCGCCCGCGCCGGCGGCCACGTGCTCGCCCAGGACGAGCAGAGCTCGGTCGTCTGGGGCATGCCGGGTGCCGTCACGACCGCGGGGCACGCCCACGCGGTCCTTCCCCTCGACCAGGTCGCCCGCGCCATCGTCGGTGCGGCCGAAGGAGCGCACGCATGACCGTCTCGACCCAGTCGTTCGCCTACGTGAGCGACCTGGTCCGCAAGCACAGCGCGATCCAGCTCGCGCCGGGCAAGGAGTACCTCGTCGAGGCCCGGCTCGGGCCGCTCGCGCGCGAGAAGGGCCTGCAGGGTCCCGACGCCGTCGACAGCTACGTCCGCCGCTACCTGCGGGGCGGCTCCCCGACGGAGACCGTGCGCGTCGTCGAGGCCATGACGACCAACGAGACGTCCTGGTTCCGCGACACCTCGCCGTTCACCGCCCTGCGCCGGGCGATCCTGCCGGAGCTCGCGGGCGCGGACCTCAGCATCTGGTCCGCGGCGTGCTCGACCGGCCAGGAGCCGTACAGCATCGCGATGGTCCTGCGCGAGGAGCGGGTGCGGAGCTACCGGATCCTCGCGACGGACATCAACGCGCAGGTCGTCGAGCGGGCCCGGACGGGCCGCTACAGCCAGCTCGAGATCAACCGCGGCCTGCCCGCGCCCATGCTCGTGCGCAACTTCCGGCGCGTGGGCGCCGAGTGGGAGGTCGACCCGGCGCTGCGGGAGAACCTCACGTTCCAGCAGCACAACTTGCTCACGGCACCGCCCGGGCCGCGGATGTTCGACATCGTCTTCCTGCGCAACGTGCTCATCTACTTCGACATGCCGACCAAGCAGTCGATCCTCGCCCGGCTCCGCAGCCGGGTGCGGCCGGGCGGCTTCCTCCTGCTGGGGGCCGCCGAGACCACCGTCGGCGTCGATCCCGCGTGGGAACGGGTCGACGTCACGCAGGGCTCCATCTACCGACTCCGAGGAGGCAGCGCATGAGAGCGCTGATCATCGACGACGCCCGCGTGATGCGCCGCATCGTCGCCACGACGCTGAGGGATCTCGGCTTCGAGACCGCCGAGGCGGGTGACGGACGCCAGGCGCTCGACCTGCTCGAGGCGGGCGAGCGCTTCGACCTCGCGTGCGTCGACTGGAACATGCCGGTGATGGACGGGCTGCAGTTCGTGCAGGCCGTCCGCGCGCGCCGCGAGTGGCGCGACCTCACGCTCATGATGATCACCACGGAGTCCGAGCAGTCGCGCATCGTGCGCGCGCTCGCCGCCGGTGCCCACGAGTACCTCATCAAGCCGTTCACGCCGGACGCACTCATGGGCAAGCTCGACATGCTCGGGCTCCTGCCGACCAAGGAGCTCGCATGATCGACACCCGGGACACGCTCACCCGGAGCGTCCTGCCCATCGCCCAGGACCTCTTCGCCGCCATGGTCGACGGCGAGCCGGGCCTGCTCGAGCCCGTCGACGCCCTCGGGGCGCCGATCCCCGACCCCGTGCACGCGTGGGTCGACATCGTCGGCCCGACCTCGTGGCGCACGCTCGTCGTGACCGCCCGCCCGACCGCGGACCGCATCGCGCGCGCGCTCCTCCAGCTGGACGACGACGAGACCGTGGGCCTCGACGACGTGCGCGACGCGCTCGGCGAGGTCGCCAACGTCGTCGGCGGGAACCTCAAGGGCATGCTCGACGGCGGCTCCTCTCTCACCCTGCCCGTGGTCGACACCACGGGCCCGGCGGTCGCGCGGGCGGCCGACCACGCGCAGGCGCTGCTGTGGCGCGGCGAACCCCTCGTCATCTCGTTGTGGACCTCGAAGGACGGAGAACAGCTGTGAGAGTCGTCGTCGCGGACGACAGCCGCGTGATGCGGCAGATCGTCGTCCGGACCCTGCGCCAGGCGGGGTTCAAGGACTGGGAGATCCTGCAGGCCGGGGACGGCGCCGAGGCGCTCGCCCTCACCCAGGCGGAGCAGCCGGACCTCGTGCTGTCCGACTGGAACATGCCGGAGATGAACGGCATCGACGTCCTGCGCGCGCTGCGCGCCGCGGGGTCGACCGTGCCGTTCGGCTTCGTCACGTCCGAGGGCTCGCCGCAGATGCGCGAGCTCGCGGACGCCGAGGGCGCCCTGTTCCTCATCGCCAAGCCGTTCGATGCGGACACGTTCGAGGACGTCCTGCGTCCCCACGTCCGTTGACCCGACGCACGTCCCCCCGGAGGAGCCCCCTGTGACCACGACCCCCCTGCCCGAGCTCAAGGAGATCCGCGACCTGTACGCGGGACTGGTCGGCCGCGGGTGCACGGCCGTGCGCGCGAGCGCGCTCCTGACGCCTGAGACGCGGCCGGGCGTCATCGCCGCGACCTACGTCAGCCACCGGGCGCAGGTCGAGGCGGTCGTCGCCGTCGACGTCCCGCTCGGCGCCCACCTCGGCGCCTCGATCGGCCTCGTGCCGCCCGGCCCCGCCCAGGACGCGGCGGCCGAGGGCACGCTGAGCGACGTCCTGCTCGAGAACCTGTCCGAGGTCCTCAACGTGACCGCCGCGCTCTTCAACGCGGAGGACGCGCCGCACCTCAAGCTCGCGGAGGTGTTCGACTCGACGCGCGGGCCGCTGCCCGGTGCGCCCGTGTCGTTCCTGCGCAGCACCGGTCGCCGGCTGGATGCGGAGATCGAGATCGCCGGCTACGGCGGCGGGGCGCTGACGGTGGTCCTCGCCTGACGGCGACGGGACCGAGACCTGTGCGGAGGCCGGGCCGGGGGCGCACGCCCCGGGCCCGGCCTCTCGTCGTCCCTCGGCTCGGTGCTCGTCCCCGGTGCCCGCCCCGGCGCGCGTCCGGCACCGCACGACGACGGACAGCCACCCCGTGCCGTGAGCGGCGCCGGGGTGGCTGTGGTCGGGGCGGGGACGCGGTCGTCCGCGACGTCAGGCGGTGACGAGGGTCCGTCGCAGGTCGAGCCCCTGGCCGTCGAGGACGGACTGGACCGCGGCGCCCGTGTCGGGGTGCACGAGCACCGGCGCCATGAGGTTCGCGTGCACGCCGCCGGCGCGCACGCTCGCGACGACGAGCACGAGCGGGTCGGTGTCCTCGGCCCCGATGCGCGCGAGGTCGGACGACGGGATGGCGGGGGAGTAGCCGGGCACCCAGCGGCCGGGGTCGAGGACGAGCATCTCGACGCCCGGGGTGTCGAGCGCGGACAGCGTGTAGACGCCGTCGCCCTGCTCGGTGAGCAGCTCGAACCGGCGGGCCGCGAGGCCGGGAGGCGGGGTGACGAACGTGAGCGTGGTCATCAGCGGAGGTAGTCCAGGAGGGAGGGCTGCAGGAGGGTGGCGCCGATGCTCAGGGTCGCCTGGTAGGCGACCTGCTTGAGCTGGAGGTCGATCGCGAGCTCGGCGAGGTCGACGTCCTCGATGGCGCCGCGGCGCGTCTCGAGCGAGGTGCGGTTGCCGAGGTTGGTGTCGGCGGCGCGCTCGAGCTGGTTCTGGCGCGCGCCGACGGTCGTGTGCTGGGTGAGGACCGCGTCGAGCCGCGCGTCGACGGCGGCGAGATGGCCGCCGCTCCCGTTGCCGGCCCGCAGGTCGGCCGCCACGGTGTCCAGCAGCGCGAACACCGAGCCGGACCCGGTGCCGAAGACGGCGGCGCCGTCGATGTCGACGCGCACCGTCGAGTCGACGCCGATGCGGCGCTCGACGGACGCCCCGCCGCCCGTGAACGAGTAGTCGTCGCGGAACGCGACCCCCTCGTCCGAGGTTCCGGCGAAGACGGTGCGCCCGAGGTACGTGGAGTTCGACTGGCGCAGCAGCTCGTCGCGCAGCTCCACGAGCTCCGCGGCGACGGCCTCCCGGCCCTCCGTCGACGTCGTGTCCGACGCGCCCTGGAGGACGAGGTCGCGCACCCGCTGGACGATGTCGGTCACGGTGCCGAGCGTCGAGTCGAGCGTCGCGAGCCAGCCCTCGCCGTTCGCGATGTTGCGGTCGTACTGCTGCTCGGCCGCGAGGCGGCCGCGGATCGCGAGGGCGTCCGCCGCGGACGACGGGTCGCTCGAGGCGCGCGTGAGCTTGCGCCCCGAGGTGCCCTGCTCCTGGAGCTCGGCGATCCTCGCGAGGTTGGACTGCAGGCTCCTCGTGACGTACGAGGCCTGCATCTGGTTGGTGATGCGCACGGTTCTCCCCTTGCGGACCTGGTCGTGGGCTACAGCCCGACGCGGCCGGTGCGGTTGATGAGGTGGTCGAGCATCTCGTCGACGGCGGTGAGCACGCGGGCCGCGCCCTGGTAGGCGTGCTGGTACTGCATGAGGTTCACGGTCTCCTCGTCGAGCGAGACGGCGGAGTGCGAGAGCAGGTCGCTGAACGCCGCCGTCGACGCCGTGGTCGCGAGCTTCGCGTCGTAGCCGGCGGAGCTCGACTTCACGGCGAGCTGCGTGACGTGCGTCGACCACACCGCGTCGGGACCGCCGCCGGCGCTCCCGAGCGCGGCGATGCGGTCGGCCACGGACCCGTCGAGGGATCCCGCCCCGACGGCGGCGGTCGCGACCTGTCCGGGCGCGGTCACCGCGACCCGCAGGCCGGCGCCCGCGGACCTGCCGGGCTCGATCGCGAAGAACGCGCCGCCCGGCGTGCCCGACGGCGTCAGGCCCGTCGTGTGCAGCGCGTTGACCTGCGTGACGAGCGCCGACGCGAGCGCGTCGTAGCCCGCCGCGGCCTGGGCGTAGATCCCGCCGGACGACACCGGCGCGAGGGCCGACAGGTGCCCGGCGAGCTCGCCGCCCTCGAGCCCGACGGCCGCGCCCGGGCGGTGCGACCACTCGAGCCGCACCGCGTCGTCGGCCGCGCCGTCGAGCGTCGAGGACCCGACGAGCCGGACCTCGTTCACGTGGTGGCCGTCGACGAGGAGGTTCCCGCCCAGGAGCACGTTGACGGTGCCGTCGGGGTTCGTGCTCGTCTGGGCGCCCGCGAGGCGCGCCAGGTCGGCGGCGAGCTGGTTGCGCTGGTCGACGAGCTCGTTGGCGGAGCCGTTCTGGCCGGAGGCGTCGAGGATGCGCGTGTTGAGCGCGGCGATCTTGTCGGCGACCGTGTTGATCTCGGCCACGAGCGAGCCCGCGCTCGTGCGCGCCTGGCCCCACGCGGCCTCCACGCGGGCGCGGCCGTCGACGATCCGGTCGACGACGGCGCCGGCCTCCTCGACCACGACCCAGGCCTGGGCGTCCTTGCCGGGGGAGTTCGCGGCGTCCTGCCACGCGCCCCAGAACGACTGCAGCGCGGCGGACAGCCCGGTGTCGGAGGGCTCGCCGTGGATGTCCTCGACGGCCGTGAACGCCGCGGCGCGCACGCTCGCGTACCCGTCGGCGGACGCCGTCTGGCGCACGCGCGACTCGAGGAAGAGGTTCCCGAGCCGGGCGACGCCGTCGATCGTCACGCCCTGGCCGGACCGGGCGGACTGCGAGAGCCGCCCCAGGCCCATCTCGGTGAGCGGGGCCGTGGCCGACTGCTGCACGCGCTGGCGCGTGTAGCCCGGCGTGTTGACGTTGGCCACGTTCTGACCGGTGACGTCGATGCCCGCCTGGGCGGCGCTCATGCCCCGGAAGGCGGTGTTGAGGATGGAGAACGAGCTCATGGGCGGGACTCCTTACAGCACCGTGTCGAAGAGGCGGGCGACGTCGGAGCGGTCCGTGGTGGCGCCGGTCGCGTCGTAGGTGCGGGGCTCGCCGCCGAGCGTCGCGAGCGTCTCCTGCGTGGAGCGCGACGCGTGGTTGACGAACTGCGTGTTCGTGTCGCGGACGGTCTTGATCCGCACCGTCAGCTCCGTGAGGCCCGTGAGGTGGCCCTCGAAGATCTCGCGCCAGGGCCCCGCGGCCGGGGCGGCCGCGGCGATCTCCCGCAGCGTGGCGTCGGGCGCCAGGCCCCACTCGGCCGCGACGGTCTCGGACGCGACGGTGCGCACGAGGGTCGCCTCGCGCACCTTCTCCATCACGGTCTCGACCTCGCGGTTCGCGTGGGCGAGCCAGCGGGTGCGGCCGGCGGTGAGGAGCAGCTGCTCCTCCTCGAGCTTGAACAGCAGCATCTCGAGCAGCTCGCGCTCTCGCCACAGCAGGGTCGACAGCTCCTGAGGGCCCAACGTGGCTCTCCCTTGTGTGCGCGGTGGTCGGTCGGGGCGGCGGGCAGCGCCCGCTCGAGACCCACTGTCGGCACGCGCGGCGCGCATGTGGCGGCTGATCCCCGGGCCCGCTGCATGGGAGAGGTCAGGACGCGGTGCCACCGCGTGCCTCACCCGCGTCTCCCGGTGCCGTACCGGGCCCGCCCCAGCAGAAAGGTGCTTCGGCGTGAACCTCTCCGAGCGCAACGCTCTCGTCGTCGACAACCTTGCCCTCGTCGGCTTCCTCGTCTCCGACCTGTGCGCGCGGGCCGACCACCTCTCGCGCGAGGACCTCGCGTCGGTCGGCGCCGTCGCCCTCACCACGGCGGCCACGAGCTTCGACCCGACCCGCGGCGTCCCGTTCGGCGCGTACGCGCGGCGCCGCATCGTGGGGGCGCTCGCCGACGAGCTGCGCTCGCAGGACTGGGCTCCGCGCTCGGCGCGCCGCCGCATCAAGGCGCTGACGGCCGTGACGGCGTCGCTCACGGCGTCCCTCGGCCGCGAGCCGACCGACGCGCAGGTCGCCGAGGCGATGGGCGTCGTGGTCGCGGACGTGCGCGCGGCCCGGGACGACGCCGGCCGCTCGATCGTGGCGATGGAGGACACCACCTACGACCACGTCGCGCTCGAGGCGCCGACCCCGGAGGAGCAGGTCCTGTCCGTCGAGGAACGGCACGTGGTGCGCGAGGCGGTGGCGG
Organism: Cellulosimicrobium sp. JZ28; assembly: GCF_015327065.1. Taxonomy (NCBI): domain Bacteria; kingdom Bacillati; phylum Actinomycetota; class Actinomycetes; order Micrococcales; family Promicromonosporaceae; genus Cellulosimicrobium; species Cellulosimicrobium sp. JZ28. The sequence continues at coordinate 458,921 of NZ_CP017660.1, forward strand.
CGCTGCCGGACCAGCTGCGGCACGTCGTCGAGCAGGTGTACTTCGCGGGGCGCAGCGTCGGCGAGCTCGCCGCCGAGCTGGGGATCAGCCACTCGACCGTCTCGCACGCGCGGATCGAGGCGGTCCGCCTGCTCCGCGAAGGGCTCGAGGCCCACTACTCGGGCCGCGAGGCGAAGGGCCCGGCCGCGCCGCTCACGGCCCGCCGGCGGGAGTACCTCGCCGCGATGGGCGAGCGCGTCGCGGGCGGTGCCACGCAGCGGTCCGCCTGGGCGGTGCCCGCGGCGTCGTGACCGGGGCGCGACGGCGTCGACCGGCGTCGGTCGATGTCGGCCACCGTCGGGCCGCGGCGTCCGACAGTCCCCAGGAGCAGGCCGGTCGAGGTGACGGGCCGGTACCGGACGAGCCGGCCCGCCCGGGGCCGCGCGGGACAGGAGCGCACGCATGGGTCTCTCGATCGTGACGAACGTGGCGGCGACGACGACGTACCGCCGCCTCGCGACGACGCAGCGCGAGCAGGGGGCGTCGGCGGAGCGGCTCGCGTCCGGCCTGCGGATCACCACCGCCGCGGACGACTCCGCGGGCCTGACGACGGCGGAGGGCCTGCGGGCCCAGGCGAACGGCAGCGCCGTCGCGCAGCGCAACGCGGCGGACGCGGTCGCCATGCTCGAGACGGCGGACGGCGCGCTCGGCGGCATCCAGAGCATGCTCCAGCGCATGCGCGAGCTCGCGCTCCAGGCCGCGAACGACACGAACGGGCCGGACGCGCGCGCCGCGATGGAGGACGAGCTGACGGCGCTCGCGCGCGAGGTGAGCCGGACCCACAACGAGTCGGCCTTCGCCGACCAGCTCCTCCTCGCGAGCGAGCCGACGGTGACCTTCCAGGTCGGTGCCGAGGGGGACGCCGCCTCGACGATCGCCGTCCAGCTCCCGCGCGTGACGTGGGCGGTGTCGTCGGTGCTCGTCGCGGGCGACGGCGACCTGCGCGTGAGCCTGACCGGCGCGGGGTACCCCGAGCTCGCGCACATGACCTCGCGTGCGGCGGTCGAGGCGATCGACCGCGCGATCTCGCGCGTCTCGGAGGAGCGCTCGCGCATGGGCGCGACGATCAACCGGCTCGACCACGCGGCGCGCGTCGCGGGCAGCACGGGGGAGAACCTGCGCGCGGCGGAGTCGCGGATCCGGGACGCCGACCTCGCCCAGGAGCTGCGCGACGGCGCGCGCCTGAACGTGCTGGCGCAGGCGGGGACGGCGATGCTCGCGCAGGCCAACCAGGCGCCGTCGTCGGTGCTGCAGCTCCTGGGCTGAGGCTCCTGAGGCTCTCGAGAAGTGACGCAGATCACTGACCACGAGGGGGCGGTGGCTGCCGAGAGTGCTCGGTGACCGGCCCATGGATGGGCTGGGGGATCATCCACTCGCCCGTCTCACGGAGGACTCATCATGGGCTTCAGCGTCAACACGAACGTCTCGGCACTCAACACGTACCGGAACCTCACGAGCACCCAGAACAGCCAGAGCAAGTCGCTGGAGAAGCTGTCGTCGGGTCTGCGGATCAACCGTGCGGCGGACGACGCCGCGGGTCTGTCGATCGCCGAGGGTCTCAAGGCCCAGGTGAACGGTTACAGCGTCGCGGCGCGCAACGCGCAGGACGGCATCAGCGTCGTGCAGACGGCGGAAGGTGCGCTGGGTGAGGCGCAGTCGATCCTGCAGCGCATGCGCGACCTGTCGGTGCAGGCCGCGAACGACACGAACAACGCCGACGCGCGCACCGCCATCAGCTCGGAGCTGGGCGAGCTCGCGGACGAGCTCGACCGGATCGTCGACTCGACGAACTTCAACGGGATCGACCTGCTCAAGTCGACGTCGACGGACCTCACGGTCCAGGTCGGCGCCGAGGGCGCGGGCGGCGGGAACACCATCTCGATCGACCTCACCACCAACGACCTGCAGGGCATCATCGAGGCCGGCGTCTACGACGCCACCAACGGCGGGACGTCGCTCAACGTCGCGACCGCCGCCGGTGCGCAGGCCGCGATCGAGACGATCGACACGGCGCTCAAGGCCGTCTCGACGGCTCGCTCGGGCCTGGGTGCGACGCAGAACCGCCTGGAGTACGCGATCTCCAACATCAACGTCGCGACGGAGAACCTGACCTCCGCCGAGTCGCGCATCCGCGACGTCGACATGGCCAAGGAGATGATGAACTACTCGCGCACCAACATCCTGTCCCAGGCCGGCACCGCGATGCTGGCCCAGGCGAACCAGGCCAGCTCGGGAGTGCTCCAGCTCCTCGGCTGATCCTGACGGCCGCGCGGCCGGTCCCGCGCGGCCGTCCCCACCGACGGCGTCGCACCGGAGCACCCGGTGCGGCGCCGTCGTGCTGTGCGCACCGCGGGCGCCCCCGACGGGACGGGGAACTCGTCGAAAGTCGTCCCCCACGAGGTGGTGGTGGGTGCCGAGAGTGCTCGGTGACCGGCCCATGGATGGGCTGGGGGATCATCCACTCGCCCGTCTCACGGAGGACTCATCATGGGCTTCAGCGTCAACACGAACGTCTCGGCACTCAACACGTACCGGAACCTCACGAGCACCCAGAACAGCCAGAGCAAGTCGCTGGAGAAGCTGTCGTCGGGTCTGCGGATCAACCGTGCGGCGGACGACGCCGCGGGTCTGTCGATCGCCGAGGGTCTCAAGGCCCAGGTGAACGGTTACAGCGTCGCGGCGCGCAACGCGCAGGACGGCATCAGCGTCGTGCAGACGGCGGAAGGTGCGCTGGGTGAGGCGCAGTCGATCCTGCAGCGCATGCGCGACCTGTCGGTGCAGGCGGCGAACGACACGAACAACGCCGACGCGCGCACCGCCATCAAGTCGGAGCTCGACGAGCTCGCCGACGAGCTCGACCGGATCGTCGACTCGACGAACTTCAACGGCATCGACCTGCTCAAGTCCAGCGCGACCGACCTCACGGTCCAGGTCGGCGCCGAGGGCACCGGTGACGGCAACACCATCACCATCGACCTCACCACCAACGACCTCCAGACGGTCATCGAGGCGGGCGTGTACGCCGCCGCGGGCGGCAGCTCCCTCACGGTGAACACGGCGGCGAACGCGCAGGCGGCGATCGAGACGATCGACACGGCGCTCAAGGCTGTGTCGACGGCTCGCTCGGGCCTGGGTGCGACGCAGAACCGCCTGGAGTACGCGATCTCCAACATCAACGTCGCGACGGAGAACCTGACCTCCGCCGAGTCGCGCATCCGCGACGTCGACATGGCCAAGGAGATGATGAACTACTCGCGCACCAACATCCTGTCCCAGGCCGGCACCGCGATGCTGGCCCAGGCGAACCAGGCCAGCTCGGGAGTCCTCCAGCTCCTCGGCTGACCCTGACGGCCACCCGGCGGGCGGCACGGACCGCCCTCCGCGCCGTCCGCCGGGTCTTCTCCGCACCACGTCCCCAGCACGTCCCCCGTCCCACACCTGGAGGTGATCCGCGTGGGCATCTCCTTCACCGGGCTGTCGAGCGGTCTCAACACGGCAGACCTCGTCAAGCAGCTCATCGCCGTCGAGTCGATCCCGCAGCAGCAGCTCCAGGCCAAGGTCAAGGCCGAGCGCTCCGAGATCACCGCGCTCCAGGACCTCAACACGCGCGTGGCCGCGCTCGCGAAGCTCGCCAAGGAGCTCACCGCCGGCGACGCGCTCGCGCTCTTCACCGCGAAGGGCTCGTCCGACGCGGTCTCGGTCGCCGCCCGCGCCGGCGCCTCTCCGGGGAGCATCGACGTCGTCGTCGACGCCGTCGCCACCGCGCAGAAGTCGGTCACCGCGACCCTCACGACGGCTCCCACCACGCGCTTCACCCTCACGGACGCCGCGGGCGAGCACACCGAGCTGACCGCGGCCTCCACGTCGCTCGACGACGTCGTCGCGGCGATCAACCGCGCCGACGCGGGCGTCACCGCGGTCAAGGTCGGTGCGGGCACCGACGCCGCGACGGGGGAGAAGCTCTACCGCCTCCAGCTCACGGGCGCCGCGACGGGCGCCGCGGGCGCGTTCTCGTTCCACGCCGGGACCGCCGCCGAGGTGGACGCCGGCACCGCGACGAACCTGCTCGCCGCTCCCGGGGCGGCCACCGTCACGGCGGCCGCCGACTCCGTGGTGCGCCTGTGGGCCGGCACCGCCGCCGAGCAGACCGTCACCTCGGCGTCGAGCACGTTCACCGACCTCCTCCCCGGCATCGACGTCACCGTCTCGAAGGCGTCCGCCGACCCCGTGACCGTCACCGTCGGCGAGGACCCCGAGGCGCGCGCGAACAAGGTCCGCAGCCTCGTCGACGCCGTGAGCGCGATCCTCGCGCGCATCGGGACGCAGACCAAGGTGACCATCGGGTCGGACGGCTCGACCTCCGGCGCGACGCTCGCCGGCGAGTCCATCGTGCGCAACGCGCGCCAGTCGCTGCTCGGCGCCGTCACGGACCCGGTGGACGGGGCGTCGCTGTCGTCGATCGGCATCGAGATCACGCGCTACGGCGAGGTCACGTTCGACGCCGAGAAGCTCTCGGCGGCCCTCGCCGCCGACCCCGACACGACGATGAGCACGTTCACGCAGGTCGCGACGCGCGTCCAGAAGGCCTCCGAGATGCTCTCCGACAAGTACGACGGCCTCCTCACGACGTCCGTCAAGAACCGCGAGACCCAGGCGACCCGCCTGGACGACCAGATCGCCCGGTGGGACCAGCGGCTCGAGCAGCGCTTCAAGCGCCTCACCGCGCAGTACACCGTCATGGAGGTCCAGCTCGCCAAGCTCGACTCGCAGCAGCAGTGGCTGACGGGCCAGCTCGCGACCCTCATGCCCTCCTCGTCCTCGAAGCGCTGAGCCGCACCTCCCGCGAAGGAACCGCCGTGACCCACCTCGCCCGGAGCGCCTACGGGCGCGACGCCATCCTCACCGCGTCCCCCGCGCGCCTGCTGACGCTGCTCTACGACCGTCTCGTCCTCGACCTGCGCCGGGCCGAGGCCGCGCAGGGCGAGGAGCGGTGGGCCGCCGCGTCCGAGCAGCTCCTGCACGCGCAGGCGATCGTGGCCGAGCTCATGGGCTCGCTCGACACCACGGTCTGGGACGGTGCCGAGGACCTCATGGCCCTCTACGTCTACGTCCACGAGGCGCTGGTCGCGGCGAACGTCCACCGCGACATCGGGCGCACGCACGAGGTCCTCGAGATCGTCGTGCCGCTCCAGGAGACGTGGCGCCAGGCCGCGGAGGTGCTGCCCGCCGGGCACGGGAGCGCTGCGGCGCACGGCGGCGGAGCGACCGGTGTCGCCTGACCGCGCGGGCGCGCTCACGGCCTGGGCCCGTGCCCTCGACGAGCTCGACGCGATGGCGTCGGTCGCGGGCGAGCACGCCGGCGAGACGGCCGTCGCCCACCTGGCCGCGTGGACCCCTCCGACCGGGCTGGGGCGGCTCCCGGCCGAGCTCGTGGACCGCGCGCTCGAGGTCCTGGTCCGCCAGGCCGACGTGGTGGACCGCCTGCACGCGGCCATCGTGGAGAACCGGCGGCACTCCCGTGCCCTGACCTGTGTGCCCCGCGCGCACGACTCGACCGCGGCGGCGTACCTCGACGTGAGCGCCTGACCCTCGCGACACCTCCGGCCCGGCGGCGCTCCCGGGCGAGCACGGCTCACGCGTCGCGACCCTGCATAGGGGTCGGGTGAGCACACGACCGACCGCGCAGCACGCGTCCCCGCTGCGCGTGCACGACGTACGGCGGCGGCCCCTCGGTCGTCGTCGGCTCAGGGTGAGCACGGACCGCTCCCCCCGCAGGCCATCGGACGGCCGACACCGACGACGTGGGGAATCCGCGACCGTGTTCGACTCCGTCACCTCCGTAGCGATCCAGAGCGCGCTGGACGGGCTGTCCGCCCGGCAGAGCGCCATCGCCGAGAACGTCGCCAACATCAACACCCCGGGCTACACCGCGAAGCGGGTGCAGTTCGAGGAGGCGCTGGCGGCCTCCGTCGCCGACGGCGACGCCCGGCGCACCGCCTTCACCGTCGACCGCTCGCTCGAGCCGACCCGGCTCGACGGCTCGAACGTCAACCTCGACACCGAGACCGTCTCGAACGTCGACACCGTCCTGCGCTACCAGTTCGCGACCCAGGCCGTCGGCGGCGAGGCTGCCGCCCTGCGCGCGGCGATGCGGACGGCCTGACATGACCTACGACGCTCTCGGCATCGCCGGCACCGGCCTCACCCTGCACCGCAAGTGGCTCGACGCCGTCGCGGACAACCTCGCCAACGTCAACACCGTCACGTCGACCGACGACGCGGCGTTCCGCGCCCGCTACGTCCTCGCCACCGAGGGCGGCGAGAAGAACCCCGGCGCGTACGTCGCCGGGGCGGCGTGGGGGAGCGCGGAGGGCCGGCTCACGTACGAGCCGGACCACCCGCTCGCGGACGAGGACGGCTACGTGCGCTACCCGGACATCGACATGTCCGAGCAGATGGGGAGCCTCATCCTCGCCCAGCGCGGCTACCAGGCGAACGCCGCCGTGATCGACCGCGCGAAGACGGCCTACGAAGCAGCACTCCAGATCGGGAAGTGATCCTCATGTCCATCCCCTCCGTCGAGGCCACGACCGGCACCGGGTACCTCACCGGCGTCGAGAGCCTCTCCGCGACCGCTGCCGCCGCGACCGGGTCGACCGGTGCCGCGGGCGCGAGCGCCTTCGCCGACGTGCTGGGCGGTGCGGTCGACAGCACGCAGCAGCTCCAGGGCGCCGCGAACGAGCTGGCGATCGCCGCCGTCACGGGCGACCTCGAGAGCGTCCACCAGGCGACCATCGCCTCCACCCGTGCCCAGACGACCCTCGAGCTCGTCGCCGCCGTGCGCAACAAGGCGGTCGACGCGTTCAACGAGATCATGAGGATGCAGGCCTGACGATGCCCGAGAAGATCAGGTCGACGTTCGGCCGCGCGTTCGGCGCCGTCCGCGACTTCACCATCGCCCAGCGCACGCTCGCGCTGCTCGCCCTCGCGATCCTCGTGGTCGGGATCGTCGCGCTCGTGTCGTGGGCGTCGCGCCCCAGCTACACGCCCCTGTTCTCCGGCATGTCGAGCGCGGACGCCGCCGCGATCGTCGACCAGCTCCGGTCGCAGGGCGTGCCCTACGAGCTGACCGACGGCGGCGGCACGGTGCTCGTGCCCGAGGAGCGGGTCTACGAGCAGCGGCTCGCGGCCGCGACGGCCGGCCTGCCCGCCGACGAGTCGACGGGCGGCTACTCGCTGCTCGACGAGATGGGCGTCACGTCGAGCGAGTTCCAGCAGGACGTGACGTACAAGCGCGCGCTCGAGGGCGAGCTCGCCCGCACCCTCTCCGCGATGGACGGCGTCGAGACGGCGACCGTCCAGCTCGCGATCCCCGAGGAGACGGTCTTCGCGGCCGAGCAGGGCACCCCGACCGCGTCGGTGTTCGTCGCTCCCGCCCGGGGCCAGAAGCTGACGACCGAGCAGGTCGAGGCGATGGTCCACCTCGTCTCGGCGTCGATCGACGGCATGGCGCCCACCGACGTCGCGGTCGTCGACGCGCAGGGCGAGGTGCTCTCCGAGGTCGGCGTCGGGGCGCGCTCGTCGGGCGAGCAGGCCGGGCAGTACGAGGAGAAGGTGTCCGGGCAGGTGCAGGCGATGCTCGACCGCGTCGTCGGCGCCGGGAACTCGACCGTCGCCGTCACCGCCCAGATGGACGTGGCGAGCTCCGAGCGTCTCGAGGAGACGTTCCGCACCCCGGAGGGCGGACCCGTCCTCAACGAGTCCACGACGACCGAGGAGTACACCGGCGGGGCCGGGGCCAGGCCGGGGTGCTCGGCCCGGACAACATCGCCGTCCCCGGCGGCGCGGGCGCCGACAGCAGCTACACGTCGGAGGACGCCACGCGCAACAACGCGATCGACAAGGTCACCGAGACCACGACGACGCCCGCCGGCGCGCTGACCCGGCAGGCCGTGTCCGTCGCGCTCGACGCCGAGGTGGCCCGGGGCATGGACACGGCCGCGATCACCGCGATGGTCTCCGCCGCCGCCGGCATCGACGCCGAGCGCGGGGACACCGTCGAGGTCGCGGTGCTGCCGTTCGACACGGGCGCCGCGGAGTCGGCCCAGGCCGCGCTCGCCGCGGCGGAGGAGGCGGCCGCCGCCGAGAGCCGGGCGCAGATGCTGCGCACCGCGGCGGTCGTCGCCGGGGTGCTCATCGCCCTGGTGATCGTGCTCGTGGCCGTGCGGCGCGCCCGTCGTCGCCGTGAGCGGCGCGAGACGGTCGACCTCGAGGACCTCCGCATGACGACCCTGCACGAGCTCGACCGCGACGACGAGCACCCGGCGCTCCTGTCCGGCGGCGGTCAGGGCGAGCTCGAGCCCGTGCCCGAGCGGCCGGAGATCCAGCCGCCGACCCCGCGGTTCACGAGCCTCGACCAGCGTCGGGCCGAGATCGACGCGCTCGCGGCGACCGACCCCGACAAGACGGCCGAGTACCTGCGGGTGCTGCTCGCCGAGGACCGGGCGGGGGCGCAGCGATGAGCGTCACGACGGCACCGCCGGAGACGGCGCCCGCGGGCACCGGCGCCGCCGGCCTGGCGGCCGCCCTCGACCCCGCCGCCGCGGCGCTCGCGACCGAGGCCGCGCGCAAGGTCGCCGCGATGAGCGGGGTGCAGAAGGTCGCCCTGGTGCTCATGCAGCTCAGCCAGGAGCGGGCGGCGACGGTCCTGTCGCTGCTCTCCGAGGAGGAGGCCTCCGAGGTCGCCGCCGAGATCATGCGCACCCAGGTGGTGGACGAGGACCTGGCGGTCGCGGCCCTCGACGAGTTCTACGACATGGCGCTGTCCGGCACGCCGCGCCCGCGCGGGGGCAAGGACTTCGCCGTCGGGCTGCTCGAGGCGTCGATGGGCGCCGACCGGGCGGCCGACGTCGTCGAGCGCCTCGTCGCGAGCATGCAGGGCAAGGCGTTCGAGTACCTCGACGGCACCGAGCCGGGACAGATCGTGTCCCTGCTCGACGGCGAGCACCCGCAGACCGTCGCGCTCGTCCTCGCGCACCTCAGCTCGGGCGTCGCGTCCGCGGTGCTCGCCAAGCTGGCCGACGACTACCGCACCGACGTCGCGCAGGCGCTCGCGACCATGGGCACCGCGTCGCCCGACGCGGTGAAGATCGTGTCGGAGCAGTTCCGCACCCGCATGGGCGCGAGCATCACCCCGCGCCAGCCGGTCGAGATCCTCGGCGGCGTCCAGCCGCTCGTCGACATCATCAACCGCTCCGACGGCGCCACCGAGAAGGCGGTCCTCGAAGGGCTCGAGGCCCGCGACCCGCAGCTCGCCGAGGAGGTCCGCTCGCGCATGCTGACCTTCGAGGACATCGCCTCGTTCGAGGCGCGCGACGTGCAGATCATCCTGCGCGGCGTCGAGATGTCGGTGCTCGCGCTCGCCATGAAGGGCACGACCGCCAAGGTCGTCGAGACGATCACGAAGAACATCTCCGAGCGCAACCGGGCGCTGCTGGAGGAGGAGGTCGCCGGGCTGGGCGGAGTGCGCATCAGCCAGGTCGAGGAGGCGCGCGCGGAGATCGTCCGCGTCGTCCGCAACCTCGAGGCCGACGAGAAGATCACGATCCACCGCACGGACGGGGACGAGCTTGTCTACTGACGCCTCCTTCGTGCCGCGGGCCGTGCCGGTCCTGCGCAGCGACCGCGTCGCGGAGGTCGAGGCGGCGGCGTCGGCCCGCGGGTACGCCGCCGGCTACGCGGCCGGGGCCCGCGCGGCCCGCGACGAGGCGGAGCGCCTGCGCGCCGCGCTCGAGGCGGACCACGCGCGGCGCACCGCCGAGCGGGACGAGCGGACCGCACGCGCGGTCGCCGTCCTGCGCGAGGCCGCCCGGGCGCTCGGCGAGCGGACCGTCCCCGTCGTCGCCGCGGCGCAGGACGCCACGGTCCGGGGCGCGCTCGACCTCGCGGGGTCCGTCCTCGGGTACGAGCTCACCGACCGGCCGGGGGCCGCCCGCGCGGCCCTCGCGCGCGCGACGGCCGTCGCCGACGGCGCGGTCGTCGCCGTGCGGCTGCACCCCGACGACGTGAGCCTGCTGACCGAGGCCGGGGTCGACGACGTCCGCCTCGTCGCGGACGCGTCGCTCGACCGCGGCGACGCCGTCGCGGAGCTCGAGCACGGCTTCCTCGACGCGCGCGTCCGGGCCGCCGTCGACCGGGCGCGGGCCGAGCTGGCGCTGCTCGACGTCGGGCCCGACCTCACGCCCGACGCCGGGCCCGGCGTGGCCGGAGGGTCGTCGTGACGGCCCCGGTCGGCTCGGCCGTGCCGGGCACCCGCACCGCGGCGGGCGCGACCCGCCCGCACTCCCGCCCGCCCGCGCTCGACTCCCTCGTCGCGGTGGCACGGCCCGAGCGGGTCGGCGTCGTGACGTCGGCCGTCGGGCTGAGCCTCGAGGTCGCGGGACTGAGCTGCGGCATCGGCGACCTCGTCCACGTCGGCGACGGCCCGCACCCCCTCGACGCGGAGGTCGTCGCGACCGCCGAGGGCAGGGCGCGCTGCATGCCGCTCGGCCGGCTCTCCGGCATCCGCGCGGGCGACCCGGTGCGCACGCGCGGCACCGGGGTCCTCGTCCCGACCGGGCGCGGGCTGTTCGGCCGCGTGGTCGACGCGCTCGGCCGCCCCGTGGACGGGCGCGGCCCGCTCGGGCGCGCGCCCCGCGTGCCCGTGGACGCGGACGCGCCCGCCGCGATGGAGCGGGCGCGCATCGACACGCCGCTCCAGACCGGCGTGCGGGTCCTCGACACGCTCACCACGCTCGGCCGGGGGCAGCGCATCGGGCTGTTCGCCGGCTCCGGCGTCGGCAAGTCCTCGCTGCTGTCGATGGTCGCGCGCGGGACCGACGCCGAGGTGTCGGTCATCGCGCTCGTCGGCGAGCGCGGGCGCGAGGTGCGCGAGTTCCTCGAGGACGATCTCGGCCCCGAGGGCCTGGCCCGGTCGGTCGTCGTCGTCGCGACGTCCGACGAGCCCGCGATGATGCGCCGGCGCGCAGCCTTCACGGCGACCCGGATCGCCGAGTCGTTCCGGGAGGCCGGGTCGCACGTCGTCCTCATGATGGACTCCCTCACGCGCGTGTCCATGGCGCAGCGCGAGATCGGGCTGTCCGTGGGGGAACCCCCGCGACCCGCGGCTACCCGCCGTCGACGTTCTCCCTCATGGGGAACCTGCTCGAGCGCGCGGGCACCGCGGCGACGGGCTCCGTCACCGGGATCTACACCGTCCTCGTCGACGGCGACGACCACAACGAGCCGATCGCCGACCAGGCGCGCTCGATCCTCGACGGGCACGTCGTGCTCGACCGGTCCATCGCCGTCTCGGGCCACTACCCGGCGGTCGACGCGCTCGCGTCGGTCTCGCGCGTCGCGTCGCGCGTGACCACGCCCGAGCAGCGGTCGGTCGCGCTCACGCTGCGCCGGGTCCTCGCGGCGCGCCGCAAGGCCCAGGACATCCTCGACATCGGGGCGTACAAGAAGGGCACCGACCCCCTCGTCGACGCGAGCCTCGAGCACCAGGGAGCGATCGACGCCTTCCTGCAGCAGGTCATGACCGACAGGACGCCGGCCGAGGAGTCGTGGGCGCGCCTCACGCGGCTCACCCAGGTGCTGGCCGGAGGGGAGGACTGATGGCGGGGAAGTTCCGGCTCGCGGGCGTGCTGCGCCTGCGCCGCCTGGAGGAGGACGGCGCCAAGGCGGCGCTCGCGGGAGCGCACGCGGACCTCGCGCGCACCGTGGAGGAGGCGGGCGGTCTCGCCGCCTACCTCGACGCCTCGCCCGAGCGCCCGACGACGAGCGCGGCGCTGTCCGGGCTCGCGGCCTCCCGCGCCGCGGCGAGCGCGCTGTTCTCCGTGCTCGAGTCCGAGGAGCGCGTGCGCGCGCACGCCGTGGACGAGGCGCGCGCCGAGCTCGCGCGCGCCCGCGCCGCCGCGCTGGGCCTCGAGAAGCTCGAGGAGCGGCACGACGCCGAGACGGCCCGCGCGGAAGGGCGCGCCGACCAGGCCGCGCTCGACGAGATCGCCTCGGCCGCGCGGCGCACGACGGCCGGGGGGTCGACGACGTGAGCATGACCCAGGCGCTCGCCCGCGTGGGCGAGATCCGCACGGAGATCGTGGCGCTGCACGACGTCGTGGCCGCCCCCGGCCGGTCGACGACGGCGTCGTCATCCACGAGCGCGACCGACTTCGCGTCGGCGCTCTCGGCGCTCTCGGCGCTGCCGACGACGGGTGCGACGGGCACCGGCTCGGACGTGGTCGGGCGCCTGCTCGGCACGCTGTCCGGGGCGACCGGCGCCGACGAGCTCGCGCGCAGCGCGCTGTTCGGGGCGGGGGCGTCGCCGGGCGCTGCGGCGGGGGCGGCCGTCGTGCCCGCGGCCCCTGCGGCGCCCGCCGGCCCGGCGACCGCGCCCGACGGCGCGACCGACGGCGTGGCGGGACGGTCGGTCGTCGAGACGGCGCGCCAGTACCTCGGCGTGCCGTACGTGTGGGGCGGCGAGAGCCTCGGCGAGGGCGGCCTCGACTGCTCGGGCCTCGTCCAGCTCGTGTACTCCGCGCACGGCGTCGACCTGCCGCGCGTCGCGCGCGACCAGATGCGCCAGGGGACCGAGGTCGGCTCGCTCGCCGAGGCGCGACCCGGCGACCTCGTGGTGCAGCGCGGGGGCAAGCACATCGGCATCTACGTGGGCGACGGGCAGATGATCCACGCGCCCAAGCCCGGCCGCACCGTCGAGATCACGGACGTCACCGACGCCTCCGTGACGACCATCCGCCGCGTGATCGGCTGAGGAGGACCACGATGACCCTGACCACGAACGCCCTGGTCGCGGCTCCGGCACCGGCCACGACGGCGCGGCCCCGGGCGGCGTCCGGAGCGTCGGCCGACGCGTTCGGCCGCAGCTTCGACGCCGCGCTCTGCGAGGCGGCCCGTGGCCGCCCGGAGCCTGCCCGGCCTCGCGGCGGCACCCCTGCCGACCGGGCCGTCGACGACGGCACGACCGCCGCCGGGTCCTCGACCGACACCACCACGACCGCCGGGCTCTCGACCGACGGGTCCTCGACCGACGGGCCGGCGACCATCGGGACCCCCGGCGCCGACTCCTCGGCGGACGGCGCCACCGCCGCGGACGGTCAGCCCGCCGTGCCGCCCGTTCCCGTCGGCCTGCCGGGCCTGCCGGTGCTCCCCGACGCGGCGCCCGTCGGTCTCGACGGCGCGCTCGCCGGCACCGCCACGCCGGACGGCGCGGCAGCTGCCGCCCTCGCGGACGACGCGGCGGCCGGCGACGAGCACGGTCCGACGCGCGCCGCGTCGTCGGCCGACGCCGCGGGCGCCCCGGACGCGTCCACGGCTGCCCCGGCCACGGGCGACCGCCCGGGCGCACCCGGCACAGCCTCGGCGGCCGGCACAGCCTCGGCGGTCGGCACCGCGGCGGCGGCCGGGCCGGGCGAGGCTCGGACGCCGACCGGTGCACCGTGGTCGTCCCACGCGACGGCGACGGCGGACGGCCCGGTGACGGTGCCCGCCGCGACGCGGGCGAGCGGTGGTGCCGGAGAGGCCGTCGCGACGGCCGGACCCCTGGCGAGCGCCGGGCCCGGGGCCGGGACGACCACGACCCCGCCGCCGGGTCCGGTCCCCGCCACGCCGGGTGCGCCGGTCCCCGCCGCGCCGGGTGCGCCGACCAGCTCGGGGGGCGTCGCCGTCGCCCCTGCACCGGGGGAGGCGGACGGCGTGACGTCACCGGTCCCGACCGGCCCGGAGGGCACGGCCCCCGCGCCGGACGCCGCGCCGCGGGCCTCCGCGGAGCTCCTCGCCGCCGCCCCCGTCGCGGCCCCTGCTGCACCGGCCGCCGCCGGCGCGCCCGCGGTGACCGCCCCGGCGGCGGCGTCGCACCCGGCACAGCCGCTGCACGCCCAGGTCGCCGGGCCCGTCGTCCGGCTCGCCGAGGTGGGCGACGGCGACCACGTGCTCACGCTCTCCGTGACGCCCGAGAACCTCGGGCCGGTGACGGTCCGCGCGCACGTCGCGGGCGGTGACCTGCGCATCGAGCTCTACGCGCCGCACGACACGGGCCGCGAGGCGCTGCGCGCCATCGTCGCCGACCTGCGGCGCGACCTCGCGGGCATCGCGGGCGGGGCGTCGTCGGTCACCGTCGCGGACGCGGGAGCACCGGGCACGGCCGGGGACGGTCGGGACGGCCGCGGTGCCACCGCCGACGGGTCCGGCGCGCGTCGCGACCCGCAGGAGCCCGGCGCGCACGACCGCGGCCCGGCCCGCCCGCACCGAGGGGCCACCGAGCCCGAGACCGAGCCGACAGTGGTCGGCAGGACGTACGGCGCCGCCCGGCGCCTCGACGTCCTCGTCTGAGGAGAGGAACCACGTGCCCGTCGAACCCGTGAGCGCGCCGGCGCCGGCATCGATGTATGCCACGAAGAGCGTGCGCGCGCCCAAGCAGGAGTACGACAGCGAGCTCTTCCTCGGGCTCCTCGTGACCCAGCTGCGCAACCAGGACCCGTCCAGCTCCATGGACACCGGCGAGATCGTCTCGCAGACGACGTCGCTCGCCATGATGGAGGCGCTCACGCGGATGACCGGGCTCGTCGAGGAGTCGTTCGCGCTCCAGATGCGCCAGTCGGCCGCCGACCTCCTGGGCAACAAGGTCTCCTACCTCGACGCCGACGGCGTCGAGCACACGGGCACCGCCACCGCGGTGTCGTACCGCGACGCGGTACCCACCGTGACGATCGGCGGGGTGGCGGTCGACCTCGACCACGTCTCCGCCGTCACCTCCTCGGTCAGCACGGATGCCACCGGGACCCCGGCAGCCACGGACGGCGCCACCGACGACCACGGCAGCTCCGCCGCCTGACCCGAAAGGACTCTCGTGCTCCGCTCCCTCAACACCGGAATCTCCGGCCTGCGCGCCCACCAGAACATGCTGGACGTCACGGGCAACAACATCGCGAACGTCAACACGACGGGCTTCAAGTCCTCGCGCACCCAGTTCCAGGACACGCTGTCCCAGCTCGTCGCGGCGGGTGTCGCGCCGGACCAGCAGGTCGGCGGCGCGAACCCCGCGCAGATCGGTCTCGGCGTCACGACGGCCGCCATCACGACGCAGTTCACCCAGGGCGCCGCGCAGACGACGGGCGTCCCGACCGACCTCATGATCGACGGCGACGGGTTCTTCGTCGTCGAGCGGGGCGGCCAGGCCTACTACACGCGCAACGGCGGGTTCACGTTCGACGGCGCGGGCCGGCTCGTCAACGCGAGCGGCGACCTCGTCCAGGGCTGGACCGCCACCGACGGCGTGGTGAACACGAGCAGCCCGCTCGGCAACCTCACGATCCCCGTCGGGGACGTGATCCCGCCCCGCGCGACCACGGGCGTGACGTTCGGGGGCAACCTGCCCTCGGACGCCGCGGACGGCACCGAGCTCGTGCGCGACGTCGAGGTCTTCGACGCGGCGGGCCGGGCGAGCAAGCTCTCGCTCGTCTTCACGGCCGCCGCCGGCGGCTGGTCCGTGAGCGCCCGCGACGGCGCGACCGGCGCGACGCTCGCGGGCCCGCAGGCCCTCACGTTCACGGGTGGTGCCCTGACCGGCGGCGGGTCCCTCGCCGTCGGCGGCGTGACGGTCGGCCTCGACGGGCTCACGTCGTACGCGGGGCTGTCGAACGTTGCCGTCGCGAGCAAGGACGGCGGGGCCGCCGGGTCGCTCACGTCGTACTCCGTCTCCGGCGACGGCTCGATCGTCGGCCGCTACTCGAACGGCCGGACCGAGGTCCTCGGTCAGGTCGCGCTCGCGACGTTCACCAACGCCGGCGGGCTCGAGAAGGCGGGCGACTCGCTCTTCGCGGCGACGCAGTACTCGGGCGACCTGCTGGTCGGCGCCGCGGGCGACCCGGGCCTCGGCTCGATCACCGCGGGCGCTCTCGAGATGTCGAACGTCGACCTCTCGCAGGAGTTCACCAACCTCATCGTGTCGCAGCGCGGGTTCCAGGCGAACTCGCGCGTGATCACGACGTCCGACGAGGTGCTCACCGAGCTCGTCAACCTCAAGCGCTGACCCGGGCGGGGTGGGGTGCCTCCCGGCCCGACCGGGAGGCACCCCACCGAACCCCGGACCGGACCCCGCACCGACCCCCGACCCGCACCTCCGTCCCGAACCCGTCCGCACCTGACCCGGACCCGTCCCACCCGAAGGGAGAGCCGTGATCGTCCTCACGCGCTTCAGCTCCGAGCGCATCGCGATCAACGCGGACCTGGTGGCCCGCGTCGAGACCAACCCGGACACGCGCGTGACGCTCATCGACGGCTCGCGCTACATCGTGACCGAGCCCATGGAGGTCGTGATCCGCCTCGTCGAGGAGCACAAGGCGCGCGTGCTCGCGCTCGCGCGCTCCCTGCCCGCCCCCGCCGAGCGCGCGCCGCTCGAGGTCGTCCGGTCCGCGCCCGACGACGCCCCCGCCCCCGGCGACCGCCCGGTCGCCCTCGCACCCCTGCCCGACACGAGGACGAAGTAGGCCATGGACCCCGCAACCATCATCGGCATCCTCGTCGCGTTCGGCTCGCTCATCGCGATGGTGTACCTCGAGGGGTCGCAGATCACCTCGATCCTGCTCCCGGCACCGATCATCCTCGTGTTCGGGGCGAGCATCTTCGCCGCCGTCGCGTCGGGGACGCTCAAGGACTCGGTCCGGGCCTTCAAGACGCTGCCGCGCGCGTTCACGGGCAAGGCGCCGCGTCCCGCGGAGGCCATCGAGGAGGTCGTCCGGGCCGCGGAGATCGTCCAGAACGACGGCGGCCTGCTCGCCCTCGAGGCCGAGTCCCAGAAGACGGACGACCCGTTCCAGCGCAGCGCGCTGCAGTCGCTCGCCGACGGCTCGGACGCCGAGCAGCTGCGCACCCTGCTCGAGGAGCGGATCGAGACCAAGGCCCGCGAGGACGCCGTCGCGTACGACTTCTTCAACGCGATCGGCGGCTACGCCCCCACGATCGGCATCGTCGGCACCGTCGTCTCGCTGACCCACGTGCTGGAGAACCTGTCCGAGCCCGAGAAGCTCGGGCACATGATCGCCGCGGCGTTCATCGCGACCCTGTGGGGCATCCTCTCCGCCAACTTCATCTGGCTGCCCATCGGCGCGAAGCTCAAGCGCCTGTCCGACCTCGAGATCGAGCGGCTCCACGTCCTCCTGGAGGGCTACATGTCGATCCAGGCGGGCTCGCGCGCCCGGGTCATCGACGAGCGGCTCAAGACGATGGTCCCCGAGTGGTCGTTGCCCGAGGACAAGGCCGCCTGATGGCGCGGCGTCGCAGGGGCGGCCACGGCGGCGGGGGCGGCGGTGGCGGGCACGACACGGGCGGCTCCGGCCGCTGGATGGTGTCGTACATGGACATGGTGACCGTCCTCATGTGCCTGTTCATCGTCCTGTTCGCCATCAGCTCGGTCGACCAGGGCAAGTACCAGGAGCTGAAGTCCTCCCTCGCGGAGGGCTTCGGCAACGTCGAGGACGCCGCGGTCGTCGAGGAGGTCGTCGAGAACCCGGCGGAGGAGCCGGTCGACGTCGAGACGGACCTCGAGCGCGCGCTCGACGAGGTGTCCGACCTCTCGGCGCTGCGCGACGCGATGGCCCGCGACCTCGCCGCGCACGGGCGGTCCGACACGGTCCGGTTCGACATCGACGAGCGCGGGCTCACCGTGCGGCTCGTGTCCGCGGACACGTTCTTCTCGCCCGGGAGCGCGGACCTCACGCAGGAGGCGCGGGCGGTGCTCGACGTCGTGGGCCCGGCGCTCGCGCCGACCGCGCACGAGATCCGCATCGAGGGCAACGCGGACTACACCTCGACCGTGACGTCGGTCTTCCCGTCGAACTGGGAGCTGTCGTCGTCGCGCGCCACCGCCGTGCTGCGCCACCTCGTCGAGCAGGACGGTCTCGCCGAGCACCGGATCGCCGCGGTGGGCTTCGGGTCGGCGCGCCCGCTCGCCGAGGGCACGAGCCCCGAGGCGCTCGCGACGAACCGCCGCGTCGACATCATGGTGCTCTCGTCCGCGCCGGAGGCCGTGCGCGCGCTCATCCCGCAGGTGCTCTCGGGGCAGCTCAGCGCGGCGGACGTCCCGGCCGCGGAGGCGGACGCGCGGGCTCTCGCGCGGGCCGCCGAGACGGCGGGGGAGGCGGGCGCTCCGGGGGAGTGACGCGGCCCGTCGAGCCTGCGCGACGTCGCGCAGGCTCGCGTCGTGCGCGCCCGCATAGGAGCGGTCGTGAGCACGACGACACCCGAGCGGGTCCAGCAGCCCGCACCGAGCCGCAAGGTCGAGGTCTACGACTTCCGCCGCCCGACGACGCTCGTCCGCGAGCACCACCGCATCCTCGAGATGGCGTTCGAGAGCTTCGCGCGCCAGTGGGGCACGCAGCTCACGGCCCGCGTGCGGGTCGTGAGCCAGGTCAACCTCGCCGCGGTCGCGATGCGCACCTACGACGACTACGTCGCCGAGCTGCCCGTGACGACGACGTTCGTCGTGTGCGAGCTCGAGGGGATCGGCCCGCGCGCCGTCCTGCAGTTCCCGCACACGGACGCCCTCACGTGGATCGCCCACATGCTCGGCGCCGGACCGACCATCCCGGTCGTCGACCGCAAGTTCACCGACGTCGAGCGCACGCTCGTGACGTCGCTGCTCACCGAGACGCTGCGCGACCTGCGCCACTCGATGGGCCGGCTGCTCGAGAACCCCCTGCGGATCTCGTCGATCCAGCACAACTCGCAGTTCGCCCAGGCCGCCCCCACCGCCGAGCTCATGATCGTCGCCGAGCTCGACCTCCGCGTCGGCGAGCGCGCGTGCCGGGCGACCCTCGCCGTGCCGTCGGTCGCGCTGCTCCCGCACCTCGGCGAGGCCAACCCGGCGGACGACCCCGCCGACGCGACCCGGCGCACGCGCCAGCACGTCGCTCGCTCGCTCGTCGACGTCACCGTCGAGCTCACCGGCGCGTCCATGACGCCGACCGAGGTGCTGGACCTCGCCGTCGGCGACGTCGTGCACGTCCCCCACGCCCAGTCCCGCCCGCTCGACGTCATCGTCGACGGCCACGTCCTGGCCCGCGGCGCCGTCGGCTCGTCCGGCTCCCGCCTCGCCTGCCGCATCGTCACCACCGAGGAGAACTGACCCATGAGCACCGCCACCCCGGTCGAGCAGTCCGTCGTCGAGGCCGCGTCCGCCGCCGCCCACGCGCTCGTCGAGCTCGTCCCGACCAGCACCCCGCTGCGCGCGGCCCTGCGCGGCGGCGCCCCCGTCGGCCCGCAGGCCGCACGGGCGGTCGTCGCCTCGTACGTGGGGGACTCCGGCACCGACCTCGCGCTCGCCCTCATCGACCAGGACGCGCTCGCCGACGCCTCCCAGGAGGCGGCGCTCGACGTCACCGACGTCCTGCGCCCCGCCCTGGAGGCCGCGGGTGCGACCACCGGCGTCGGCGTGCTCGGGGAGGTGCGCGTCGCCGACGCGACCGCGCTCTTCGAGGACCCGGAGTCCGTCGTGTTCGAGCTCTCCACGGACGACGGCCCGACGGCGGGCTGGTTCGTCGTGCGCACGCGCCGCGCGCTGCGGAGCCTGCCCGACGAGGCCGTGACCGGCGCCCGGCTCGCGCGCATCTCCAACGTCGAGATGCGCCTCTCCGTGATCGTGGGCCGCACCCGGATGCCGGTGCGGGACGTGCTCAGCCTCGAGCCGGGCGCCGTCGTCGAGCTCGACCGGTCCGCCGGGGCGCCGGCGGACGTGCAGCTCAACGGCCGCACGATCGCCAAGGGCGAGGTCGTGGTCGTCGACGGCGGCGACTACGGGGTGCGCATCACCAAGATCCTCGACGCGGACGACTGACCGGCATGGACGTCACCACCGTGCTGCGCGTCGCCTTCTCGCTGGCGGTCGTGCTCGGTCTCCTGTGGGTCTCGTACCGCGTCGCGAGCAAGACCTCGCGCTCCGCGCCGCGCGGGCGCCAGGAGCAGCTGACCGTGGTCGCGCGCCAGGGGCTGTCGCAGAAGAGCGCCGCGGTCCTGCTCGAGGCCGGGGGCCGGCGGTACCTCCTCGGCGTGACGGAGTCGTCCGTGACCGTCATCGACGGCCCGACATCCGTCCCGTCCGACGTCCCGCCCACCGCGGTCACCGCGGTCACCGCGGTCACCGCCGCGGACGCGACGCCCGGTGCCCCGACTTCGGACGGGCCGTCGTTCGGCGACGCCGTCACCGCGGCGGAGCTGTGGCTCGCGCAGCCGCCCGCGAACGGGGACGCCCCGGCGTGGAACGGCGAGCCCGGCTCGGTTCCCGCCGACGTGCCCGCCGGCGCGCCCGCCGCCGCGCCCCCGGCCGTCTCGGGGCCTCGGGTCGGGACCCCCGGGACCGCCGTCGTCGTCGCGCCGCCCGCGCCGACGAGCGCCCTGCGCACCTTCCTCGCGCCCGACACGTGGCGCAAGGCCGCGCGGGTCGTGCGAGGAGGTGCCCGGTGACACGCGCCCTCCCGTCGCGCCGCGCGCTGCGCCTCGCGGTGCTCGTCGGGGCGGTCCTGCTCCTCGTCGCCGTCGCGACCGTCCTGCTCGCGCCCCACGCGGGCGCCGCGGTCGTCGACCCGACCGACCCGGCCCCGCCCACCCAGCCGGTCGACCCGCAGGACGGCGGGTCGACGCTCTCGGTGGAGATCAACGGGCCGAACGGCGAGCCGTCGTCGTCCCTCGTGACGCTGGTCGGCATCACGCTGCTGTCGCTCGCGCCGACGCTGCTGCTCATGATGACGTCGTTCACCAAGATCTTCGTCGTCCTCGCCCTGACCAGGAACGCGCTGGGCACCGCCACGGTGCCGCCCAACATGGTCCTCGCCGGGCTCGCGCTGTTCCTCTCGCTGTTCGTCATGTGGCCGGTGTTCGGCGAGATCAACGACGCCGCGGTCCAGCCCTACCTCGACGGCACCACGACCTTCAGCCAGGCGCTCGACGCGGGCGCCGTGCCGCTGCGGGAGTTCATGCTCGCCCACACGCGCGAGGAGGACCTCGCGCTCATGACGCGCGCCGCCGACCTCGAGAACCCGGCGACCCCCGTCGACGTCCCCCTCACGACGCTCGTCCCCGCGTTCGTCATCTCGGAGCTCCGCGCCGCGTTCATCATCGGGTTCGTCGTCTTCGTGCCGTTCCTCGTCATCGACCTCGTCGTCGCCGCGGCCCTCATGAGCATGGGCATGATGATGCTGCCGCCCACGATGATCTCGCTGCCGTTCAAGCTGCTGCTCTTCGTCCTCGTCGACGGGTGGGGTCTCATCACGACGTCGCTCATCGGCTCGTACGGGATGGGTTGACCGTGGAGACCGCCGCCGTCCTCGACGTCGCCACGCAGGCGCTCGTCCTCGCCGCCAAGCTCGCGGCCCCCGTGCTCGTCACGTCGCTCGTCGTGGGCCTCGCCATCTCGATCGTGCAGTCCGTCACGCAGATCCAGGAGATCACGCTCTCGTTCGTCCCCAAGGCGCTCGCGGTCGCCGTCGCGCTCGTCGTGTGCGGCAACTGGATGATCGGCGAGATGGTGACGTTCACGCACGAGATGTTCGACCTCATCCCGTCGCTGCTGAACGGGGGCTGACGTCCCGTGCAGCTCGAGATCGACCTCGCGTGGCTCCAGGCGACGATGCTCGCGGGCGTGCGCATGGCCGCGTTCATGACCATCGCGCCGCCGTTCTCGCACCACGCCATCCCGCGCCAGGTGCGCGCGATCCTCGCGGTGTCGCTCGGGCTCGTGGTCTCCGGTCGTGCCGCCCCCGGGTACGAGGCGACCGGCACCGCGACGTTCCTCGCGCACCTCGTCGCCGAGGCGGTCACGGGCGCGATGCTCGGGACGCTCGTCATGGTCGTCTTCTCGGCGATCACCGCCGCCGGCGCCCACCTCGACCTGTTCGGCGGGTTCTCGCTCGGCATGGCGTACGACCCCCAGACGAACGTCAACGGGTCGCAGTTCACGCGCCTCTTCGCGCTCCTCGCGGTCGTGCTCATGTTCGTCTCCGACGCGTACCAGCTGATGGTGCTCGGCCTCGCCCGCTCGTACGAGGCCGTCCCGGTGGGCGGCCTGGCCGGCGTCCCGGCGGCGTCGTTCGTCGAGGCCCTCACCGGCTCTTTCGTGGCGGGGCTGCAGATCGCCGGGCCGATCGTCGTCGTGCTCTTCCTGGCCGACGCCGGGCTCGGCCTCGTCAACCGGGTCGCCCCCGCGCTCAACGCGTTCGCGATGGGCTTCCCGCTGAAGATCTTCCTCACGCTCGCGCTCGTCGGGACCGTGCTCGTCGCGCTGCCGCACGTCGTCTCGGTGCTCACGGCCGAGGCCGTCGAGCGCATGGGCGGGGTGGGCTGATGGCCGACTCCACCGAGGAGAAGACCGAGCAGGCCTCCGACCGGAAGATGAAGGAGGTCCGGTCCAAGGGCCAGCTCGGCAAGTCGCAGGACCTCACGGCCTGGGTCGGGGTCGGCATCGCCGGCGCGGTGATCCCGCTGACCGTGAGCGCCGCGGCGCGGGCCGCGACCGACCAGGTGCTGTCGCTGCGCACCGTGATCGAGAACCCCGAGCCCGCGGTCGCGCTCCAGCTCGCGCAGGACGCGCTCGGTTCCGTGGTGCCGACCATGCTGCCGCTCCTCGGGGCGATCGCCGTCGCCGTGCTGCTCGCGTCGGTCGCGCAGGGCGGCCTGCACCTGAAGCGGCTGAGGCCCGAGGCCGACCAGTTCAACCCGATGAGCGGGCTCAAGCGGATGTTCGGGGCGCAGGCGCTGTGGAACGGCGCCAAGGCCCTGCTCAAGACGACGGTCGTCGGCGTCGTGCTCTACGCGGTCGTCCAGTCGCTCATGCCGGTCCTCCTGGCCGCGGGCGGCCTGCCGATCGCGTCGCTGCTCGAGGCGGCGGGCTCCGGCGTGCGCTCGCTCCTGGTCTGGGCGACGGCGGCGGGCCTCACGCTCGCGCTGTTCGACGTGCTCGTCGTGGCGCGACGCAACCGCAAGAAGACGCGCATGACCAAGAAGGAGCTCAAGGACGAGAACAAGAGCACCGACGGCGACCCGCTCGTGAAGTCGCAGCGCCGGTCGATGGCGCGCTCGATGACGCGCAACCGCATGATCGCCGCCGTGGCCGACGCGGACGTCGTCGTCGTCAACCCGACCCACGTCGCCGTCGCGCTGCGGTACGAGCCCGGGCGCTCCGCGCCGCGCGTCGTCGCGAAGGGCGCCGACCACGTCGCCGCCCGCATCCGCGAGAAGGCCGAGGAGTCGCGGGTGCCGATGGTCCGCGACGTCCCGCTCGCGCGCGCCCTGCACCGGGCGTGCGACGTCGGGCAGGAGGTGCCCGTCGAGCTCTACATGGCCGTCGCGCGCGTCCTCGCGTTCGTCATGGCGCTCACGCGCCGCGGCGCGGCGGCCTCGTCCGTCCCGCACCGCATGGCCCGCCCCGCGATCGCACCGGGCGAGTGGCCCGCCGCCGACGACGCGCGGGCCGCATGACCCCGCCCGGCGCAGCCGTCGGCGCCCGCTGCGGCGGACACGACCTGCATAGGACGTCGCGTCAGCAGCCGCCGACGCCCCGGACCCGGAAGGACCAGCGTTCCGCGTGAAGAACCGATCCCTCGCCATGATCGCCGTGCCGCTCGGCGTCGTCGGCATCGTCCTGCTGCTCGTCGTGCCGATCCCCGCAGCCCTGCTCGACGTGCTCATCATCGTCAACATCCTGCTGTCGCTCGTGATCCTGCTGACGTCGATGTTCGTCAAGAAGCCGCTCGACTTCTCGGTGTTCCCGTCGCTGCTGCTCGTCGCGACGCTGTTCCGGCTGGGCCTCAACGTCGCCTCGACGCGGCTCGTGCTCGGGGACGGCTACGCGGGCGAGGTCATCGGCGCGTTCGGCCACATCGTCGTCGACGGGAACCTCGTCATCGGCATGGTCGTGTTCCTCATCCTCGTCGTCATCCAGTTCCTCGTGATCACCAAGGGCGCCGAGCGCGTGGCCGAGGTCGGGGCGCGCTTCACGCTCGACGCGATGCCCGGCAAGCAGATGGCGATCGACGCCGACCTCAACGCGGGGCTCATCAGCGAGCAGGACGCGCGGGCCCGCCGCGCCGAGATCTCCGCGGAGTCCGACTTCTACGGGGCGATGGACGGCGCGTCGAAGTTCGTCAAGGGCGACGCCATCGCGGGCATCGTCATCACGCTCATCAACCTGCTCGGCGGCATCGTGATCGGCGTCGTCATGCACGGCATGCCGGCCATGGAGGCCGTCGACACGTACTCGATCCTCACGGTGGGCGACGGGCTCGTCACCCAGGTCCCCGCGCTGCTCATGGCGGTCGCCACCGGCATGATCGTCACGCGCTCGAACTCCGGCGAGGGCGACGTGGGCTCGCAGGCGTCGAGCCAGCTCGTCCAGTCGCGGCAGGCGCTCGCCATCGCGGGCGTCGCGGCGCTCGCCATGGCGCTCATCGAGGGCATGCCCAAGCTGCCGTTCCTCGTGCTCGGGGTGGGCCTGATCATCGCGGCCCAGCAGATCAAGGCGAGCCAGCGGCGGGCCGAGGTGGCGCGCGCCGCGGCCGAGCAGATCGAGAAGGAGACCACGCGCAGCGACGGCACCGAGGACCTCCTCGAGCAGATGCGCGTGCACGCGCTCGAGATCCTGCTCGCGCCCGACCTCGTCGACCTGGTCACCGGCGCGCACGACGACCTGCTCGGACGGGTCCGCGCGCTGCGGCGCAAGATCGCGACCGACCTCGGGGTCGTCGTGCCCCCCGTCCGCACGCGCGACTCCCTGGAGCTCCCGGCGTCGACCTACGCGGTGCGGATCGCCGGCGTCGAGGCCGGTCGCGGCCAGGCGCCGGCCGGCAAGGTCCTCGCGCTCGGCGACGACCTCGCCGCGCTGCCCGGGCTGGCGACCGTCGACCCGGTGTTCGGCATGGACGGCAAGTGGGTCCCGGTGGAGATGCGGCACAGCGCCGAGATGGCGGGCGCCACGGTGATCGACCGGGTCTCCGTGCTCGTCACGCACCTGTCCGCCCTCATCGCCGCGAACGCGGCGCGGCTGCTGTCCCGCGAGGACGTGCGCGTGCTCACCGACGAGGTCAAGCGGACCAACCCGTCGGCCGTCGACGAGCTCACGCCGGCCCTGCTGTCGCTCGCGGAGGTCCAGCGCGTCCTGCAGGGGCTGCTCGAGGAGCAGGTCGCCGTCAACGACCTGCCTCGGATCTACGAGGCGCTCGCGCTCGCCGCGAAGCGCTCGACCGACCCCGAGCACCTCGTCGAGGCGGCGCGCGCGGCGCTCGGACCGGCGATCCCGGCCCGGCACACGGTCGCGGGCACGATCCGGGTCGTGACGATCGCCCCGGCCCTGGAGCAGGCGATGCTCGCGGGCCGCCAGCCCGGCGGCGACCAGGGCACCGCGATCGTCGTCGACCCGGCGCGCCTCGACGCGTTCCGGTCGTCCGTGGGCGAGCGCGTGCAGGCGGCCCGGGCCACCGGCGAGGACGTCGTCCTCGTGTGCGCGCCGTCGCTGCGCGCGGCGGTCCGGCGCCTCGTCGCGACGCAGGTGCCCGACCTCGCCGTGCTGTCGTACACCGAGGTGACGGCGGGCAACGCGCTCATCGAGACGGTCGGGGTGGTGAACGATGCCCCGGCGATTGCGGCTCGAGGGTGAGTCCCTCGACGCCGTGCTCGCCCAGGCGCGGCGCCTGCACGGCCCGGACGCGCGGATCGTCTCCGCCGAGCGGGTCATCACGGGCGGCTTCAAGGGGCTCTTCGGGCGGCAGCACTACGAGGCGGTCGTCGAGGTGGGCGACGCGCCGCCCCGGACCGCCGTCGGGCCGGTCCGGTTCCCCGCCGCCCGTCGGGCGGGCATCGCGGCGCTGCTCGACGACGCCGACGAGGGGGACGCGCTGCGCCCGGCGCCGTCGGCCGCGGTCGAGGTCTCGACCCGGGGCGACGACTTCGCGGCGCTGCTCGACGAGCTCGTGGCCGAGACGGCGGAGCCGCCGCCCGCGGCCGTCACCGCCCCGCCCGCGCCCGTCTCGCCGCTGCCGCGCGCGGCGCCGGGCGACCTCGTGGCGCTCGTCGGGCTGGCCGCGGACGTCGTCGCGGCGGCCCGCGCGCTGGCGCAGCGGGAGGGCCTGCTCACGGCCTGCGCGGGCAGCGCGACCGACGGCGACACGGTGCGCGTCGACGACCGCCGCGCGGCGACCGAGGCGCGCGCCCGCGGGGTTCGTGCGGCCCGCGCCACGGTCGTGGCCGTCGGGGTGCGCGTGGACGCGGTCGGCGTGGCGCGGGTCCTCGACGAGCTGGGCGCCGAGCAGGTCGCGGTCGTGGTCGACGCCTCGCGCAAGCCCGCGGACACCGAGCGCTGGGTCGCCGAGGTGCAGCGGCTCGTGCTGGTCCGCGCCATGGTCGTGGTCGGGCGCGAGCTGACGACGACGCCCGACTCCGTGCTCGCGCTCGGGCTCCCCGAGCTGCGGCCCGCAGGCTGAACCGGGCCGCGCCCGCATAGGTCCTCCGAACGGTCAGGATGACACGCGGGACGTCAGGAGGACGTGGCGATGCTGGTGCTGGGACGCAAGGTGGGAGAACGGATCCTCGTCGGCGACGACGTCGTGGTCACGGTCGTGTCGGTGGGCCGGGACGGGGTGCGCGTCGGGATCGACGCGCCCCGCGAGGTGCGGGTCCACCGGGCCGAGATCGTCGACCAGGTCGCCGCGGACAACCGGGCCGCCGCGCTCGGGGCGCCCGGGGGCGAGGCGCGCGCCCGCGCGCTGCTGGGGCTCGACGCGCGCTCCTGACGCGCCGCACGGGGCCCGCGGCGGCGGAGAGCCGCCGTCGGGGGTGCCCGTCCCGTCGGGAGGCCCGCCGAGCGCTACCCGCGGCCCCCGCGCCCGTCGCGGCCGCCGCCGTGGCCCCGGTCCTGCCGGCCCGCGTCCTTGTCGGTGCGCCGGTCGTCGCGGGTCTGCGGCTGCGGCTTCGCCGTGCCCGGCCGGGACGAGCCGCGCGCCTCGTCGGACCGCGGTGCGGGACGGTCGGGCTTCGGCTGAGCCGGGCGCGTGACGGGCGGCCCCGGTCGCGCGGGCACGGGCGTCGGTGCGGGCCGAACGGCCGGCGCGGGCTTCGGCGTGGGCTTCGGCGACGGCTTCGCCGCAGCCGGGGGTGCGGGCTGAGGTGTAGCAGCCGGTGCGGGTGCCGGCGCCGCTCCCGAGCCGGGGGCGGGAGCCGGTGCGGGCGTCTCCGGGACGGCCGGGCCCGGTGCGGCCGGCACGACCACGGGCAGCGGCTCGACCACGGGCTCGCCGCCGGGCTCGGCGGCGGGCGCGTCGACGGCGTCGTCCACCCGCGGACCTCCCGGCTCGTCCGCCGGCTCGTCGACGAGCTCGACGGCGGGTGCCGTCGACGGCGCCAGGCCCGTCAGCACCGGGGAGGACAGGTCGAGGCGGACGGACGTGGCGCCGGCGCCGTCGAGCGGCGCCCACGCGGTCGAGCCGGTCCCCGGGGTCGTGCCCAGGAGCACCTGCTCGGGCCGTACCGAGACGCCCGGGCCACCACCGACCTCGTCCTGCGCGGGCGCGACGACGACCCCGAAGGCGAGCGTCGCGGCCGAGAGCACCGCGGCGGCGCCCCAGCGCACGGGACGACCCGGGCCGCTGGAGCGCGCGCGTCCCCGTACCCCGGGCACGCGGCGACGCTCCCGGCGTGCGGGGGTGCGCGCCGGCGAGACCGTCCCTGCCGACCGAGGCGTCGGGAGCGGGCGCGTGGCGGTGGCCTCGTCCAGCGGGTGCGGCGTGGGCGGAAACCCCGCCGCCACGGCGCCCGTGCGGACGACCTCCCTCGGTGCGGGACTACGGTCCACGACGGCGGCGGCCTCGCGGAGCAGCAGCAGGGCGGCGCGGTCGGCCGCGAGGCGGTGGCGGTACGGCGGGACGGCGACCGCGCCTTCCGCGGCCAGCGCGCGCACGGCGCGCAGGGCCTCGAAGCGCACGGTGGGCGACCAGGCGCGGCCCTCGAGCGGACGGCGACCGGCGACGAGGTCGTCGAGCACGGCGCGCTGGGCGTCGGTCACGGCCCGCAGCGCGGCGGCCTGGTCCGTCCCCGAGACCCCCGCGGCGCGCACGTGCCGCCGGGCGTCGCGCGCGAGCCCGACGGCGTGCGCGGCGACGAGGCCGGCCACCCTGCGCTCGCGCTCGCCCTCCGGCACCGTCGCGGCGACGACGCGTGCGTCCTCGACGACCGAGCGTCGAGACGCGGGTCCCTCGTCAGACATGTCCTGCTGCCCCCGTGCTCCTGCGCCCGCCCTGCGGCCGCCCCCTGGTCCCCGTGCGCGCCACGGTGCGGTTCTCCTGCTCGCCGCGGTACGCCGCGGGCCTCCCGGCAGGTGCGGGTCGTGGAGCGACGCTCGCGCTCACACGCTGTCCACGGCGTCGAGGACGATGCCGACGTCCCGGAGGTGCTGCGCCGCCAGCACCCGCACCCGGTCGATGTGGGCGACGGTCCGGTGCCGGGGGAGACCCAGCGTCCGGGCGATCCACACGACCGTGTCGTGGCCCGGTAGCGGCCCGCCGCCCCCGTACGCCTCGGACATCCAGAGCGCCGCGACCCGTCCGCGGACCGGGTCCTCCGCGTGCGCCGCGTCGACGACCGAGCGGACGAGCGCCGGGACCTCGACCGCGTGCAGCACGCAGTCCGCGTGCGCGTCCGTCGTGCGCGCGGAGTCGAGGGCCTCGTCGAACGACAGCGCGCCGCGCAGCACGAGCTCGTCGGCCTCCGTCACGACCATGCCCTGCCGGACGACGTCGGCCCGGTGGGCGCCGAGGCGCTCGTTCGTGGCGCGGACCGCCTCCTCGACCGAGGGTGACGCGCCGCGCAGCGCGGCGAGCTCCGACCGCGTGCGCGCGAGCTCGCGACGGCGACGCTGCGCGGCCACCATGCCCGACGCCGGCGCGGTCGCGTGGTCGAGGAACGAGCGCACCCGGGGCCGTGCCGTGTAGACGACGATGGCGAGGAACGAGCGCATGCTGCGCAGGTACGCCGGGTCGCGCCGGGACCGCTCGAGCATCTCCCAGGCGGTCTCCACGACGATCGCCGCGACGTCGTCGAGGTGCTGCGCCGCGGGCACCGAGTTGGTGCGGCACAGGCGCGCTGCGATCCGGCGCCACTGCGTCGCGTGGGCGGCGAGGAGGGCGGATACCTCGGTGCGGTACCGGTCGTCGTCCTCGATCGCGACGACGCGGGCGACCTCGTGCCGGAGCGCCCCGGGGTCGTCGTCCTCCTGCGGACCCTCGTCGACGGCGCGCACGGGACGCGCGTCGCGCGCCCGCTGCGGGCGCGGGTCGAGCAGGGTCCGGTCGGTCACGGTCCAAGCATGCGGACCCGGAGGGGCTCCTGGCGCGCGGGACACCGTCTTTCACACCGGACTTCACCCTCAGGTGCCCCGGGCAGCGGGTGATCTCCGCACGCTTCGCCCGCCGCGGGTGTTTCGCGGACGTCGCCACGGTGGGATGCTGTCCTCGGCGACGGGCTCGCCGGCTGGACAGGGCAGGACGAGATCAGGAGGTGGACCGGGTGCACGCAGCGTCCTGCGCTTCGACGGCGTCGCCGTGCCGGGCCGCCGACGCCCCGGGCGGGGTGGTGTCGCGGTGACCCCCGAGGAGGACGGCGCCGGCGCGCCGTGGGACGACACGACCTGGGCCATCTGGGCCGTGGGCCTCGTGGAGCCGCTCATCGACCCCGACGACCGGCTCGCGACCATGGCCGCGATGCGCGCGCAGGCGAAGGCGCACCCGCTGCGCGCCGTGACGCTCCTCGCCGGCGCCCTCACCGACCTCCTGGACTCGTTGCCCGACGACGACCCGTGGCGCCACCTGGACCCCGCGACGTTCGGCACGTACCGGGACGGCCTGGACCTGGTCCCGTCGGAGGCCGTCGTGATCGCCGAGGACATCGGCCTCGCGGCGCTCGCCCGGCCGCTCGGGCACGGCGGGGCGCGGGTCATGAGCGAGGCGCAGCACGGGTGGGAGAACGCCGCGCACGCGGCGAACGAGCTCGAGGACCCGGTGCGCACGCTCACGCGCGCCGTGGCGTGGGCCGCCTGGCGCCGCCGCGTGTACGTGGGCGAGGACAGCTACCCCGTCCTCGTGGTCTTCTCGTGGCTGCCGCGCGCGGCGCTCATCGCCGCGGGGCGCGAGATCGACGACGACCTCGCGCGCGCCGAGATGCGCGCGTCCGCCAAGATCGTCGACGACCTCGTCTGACCGGCCCGGGCCTCAGCGCCCGTCCGTGCCGCTCGCGGGCAGGGGACGCTGGGCGGGGAGCAGCCCCAGCTCGATCCCGCGGGCGAGGGCGTCCTCCCGTCGGCGCACGCCGAGCTTCCGGTAGATCGAGCGGAGCTGGCTCTTCACCGTGTTCACGGACACGGTGAGGCTCCGGGAGACGTCGACCGCGGTCGCGTGCCGCATGAGGGTGTCGAGGACGACGACCTCGCGGTCGGACAGGGGCTGGGGGAGGTCGGCCGTCGCGGCGAAGAGCTCCGGCACGGGTTCTGCGTCCCCGATGAGGCGCTGCGCCGTCTGGTCCTTGCTCCGTGCCGCGAGTTCGACCAGCGTGAGGAGGTCGTGCCGGGCGGGGAGCGCGAGGGCGAACCGCAGCCGCCGGTCCTCGGCCACGCCGGCCAGCTTGTCCAGGGCGTCGCGCGCCTGCGTCTCCTCCTCCGCGTGCGTGAGCGCGGCGGCGAGCAGGACGGCGTGCGCGGCCCGCAGGCGCGGCGCGGCGGTCCGCGGCGGCGTGTGCGCGACGAGCACGTCCCGCGCGGTGCTCCACCGGCCGGTGAGCAGCGCCGCGTGGGCCCGCAGCAGCCAGGTGAGCGACGACGTCGCCGGGGCGACCTTGAGCCAGGAGTGCACCGCGCCGACCTGGCCGCGCGCGAGCCCGAGCAGGCCGCTCACGTAGTCGAGGTGGTCGATGTCGCGCGCGGAGATGCGTCGGCGGCCGCGCTCGGACTCGATGTAGCGGCGCAGCCGCTCGATGCCCAGGGCCGGCTCGAAGGACACCAGGTCGACGTACGCCTGGACCGTGGCGACGACCGGGCGGGTCTCGAGCGTCGCGAGGTGCGGTCGCAGCACGTCGAGGTGGGCCTGGGCGCCGCGGGCGTCGAAGCGTTCGAGGCACACGATCGCGCGGGCGATGCGGTACAGGTGGTCGTCGCGCCCCGCGCGGACCTCGGCGTGGGGCGACGCCTCGATGACCTCGAGGTCGCGCACGGCCTCCGGCAGGTCCCCGCGGAGCGCGAGCACGAGCGCACGCAGCGACAGGCCGTAGAGCGTGCGCGGGTCGACGGCGGGGGAGCCGCCGAGGTCCTCGAGCGTGGCGAGCGCCTCCTCGTCCGCGCCCGCCCGCGCGAACGACATCGCGACCTCGGCGCGGAGCCGGGGCAGCTCGCGGACGAGCTCCCGGCGCTCGTCCACACCCAGCTCGTCGAGCGTCTGCCGAGCCCGGCGCGCCGGCTCGAGCGCGCGCTGCGTCGCGTTCGTCGAGCGCAGCGCGACGCTCTCGAGCACGTCCAGGACGACGCGTTCCGCCGTCGAGGTCGTCCTCGCCCGGGGGCGCAGGGCGGCCAGCGTCAGCTGGTACGTCTCGATCGCCTCGGTGCGCTCCCCGGGGACGCTGTCGTGGTGGATCGCGAGGGCCCCGGCGAGCAGCGGCCAGCGCCGCAGGTCCGTCTGCGGGAGGCTCTTGAGGACGTCGAGGCGGGCCAGCGCCTGCGGCTCGAGCAGCTCGCCCCAGTACCGCGAGACGGCCGAGGACGCGAGCCCGAGGTCGCCCGCGCCGACCGCGTGCCGCAGCGCCTCGACGGGATAGCCGTTCGTCAGGTACCAGCGTGCGGCGGCGAGCTGGGCGAGCCCCCACTCGTCCGGGTGCTCCTCGCGGACGCGCTCAGCCACGAACGTCCGCACCACCGGGAACAGGACGAAGACCCGGCCCGCGGGACGTCGCTCCCACGCACCCAGCCCGCGCTCCTCGAGCATCCACAGCAGCTGCGGTGCCGCGGGCTCCCGCGTCAGCGCCACGGCGAGGTCGGCGGTGAGGACGTCCGCGACCGCGCACCGCCGCAGGACCTGCTCGAGCCGAGGGCGCTCGGCGCCCTCGAGCTGCTTCTCGAGCGCGGCCCGCAGCAGCTCGTCGGCGACCTGGACGTGCGCCGGGGTCCCGTGGGAACCGGCCATCTCCGCGGCGAGCATCGCGACCCGCAGGTACAGCGGCTGGCCGCCGGTGAGGACGTGCGCCTCGGCGGGGTCGAGGTCCACGCCTGCCTGGCGCAGCATGCGGGCCGTCTCGTCCCGGGTCAGCGGCAGCTGGTCCGCGGTGATGACGGTCCGGTCGAGCTCGAGCCCGACCGAGGCGGCCTCCAGGGGGGAGACCGTGCTCGTGGCCACGGCCACGGAGAGGTTCGGGCACAGGCGCAGCAGGGCGAGGACGTCCTCGTGGACCGCGACGTCCGTGACGTCCTGGTAGTCGTCGATGACCACCACGACCTCTCCGGGCACCGCGAGGAACGCGTCGGCCAGGCGGCCGGGCACGTCCTCGGGGGCGAGCTCCGCCGGCCCCAGCGCGGCCTCGAACGCCTCGAGCCCGGCCCGCGCGGCACGGCGCGCGACCACGCGCCAGAGGTCCGTCCGGGACATCTCCGGGATGACGGACAGCCAGAGACCCGGCGTGGCCCGGCGTCGGGACCACTCGGCGAGGAGGGAGGTCTTGCCCGCACCCGCGGGGCCGCGGACCACGCGGAGCGCGGCGTCCACCTCGAGCCGGTCGAGCAGGCGCTCGCGGACGAGCTCGGTGTGCGGGGGGCGTGGCGCCCCGTACAGACGGAACGTCGTCGTGTCCGTCACCGACATGCTGCCTCCGTGCTTCCCCCGCTCCACGGGCGGGCGGACGGACGGCGGCGAACCGCGTCCGGCCACGGCTCCGCCCCGTGAGCCGGCACCGCGCCGTGATCCGCTCTCACCCTAGGCGAGGAGGTGCGCCGGTTCTCGGGGAAGGCGGGTGAAGCGCTCGAACCGGGTCGCCCGCGGCTCCCGCCAGCCCGGACGAAACGGGACGCGCGGGGACGATGCGGACAGCGTGGCCGTCGCGTGCATAGGGGCCTCGGGCGCGTCCACCCGCGGACGCGACCGGAGAGGAGCCGCACGCCCATGTCTGTGCACCGGGCCCGCCCGCGGACCGCCCTCGCCGCGGTGCTGGTGGGCGCCGTCCTGGTCGGCGCGTCCACGACGGCCCACGCCGTCCCGGTCGCCCGCGCCGCGGCAGACCCGGGCGTCGCGCCCGTGGCGACGGAGACCCTCGCGCGGGTCGTGGAGGACGGCCGGCCCGGTGCCGCGGGTGCGGCGGCGTCCACCGCTGCGGCCGACGGCACGGGCCCCGACGCGGCATCGGGCACGGACCCCGGCGCGGGCATGGACTCCGGTGCCGGCGCGGGCGCCGGCACCGTGGGCGTCGGGCCCGTCGTGCCTGCCGTGCCCGGTGCTCCCGACGCTCCCGTGCCGGACGGACCGGAGCCTCCCGCGCCCGGGTCGGCCGCTCCGGAGGAGGGCGCGTCTCCCTCCGTCCCCGCTCCCGACCCGGCGACCCCGGAGGAGGGCGAGACGCCCCCCGGCCCCGACCCCACCGTGCCCGACGGCGAGCCCGCGCCCCGCGTGGTCGTGCTGCCGCCGGTCCTCGTCCGCGCGGCGGCCGGGGACGCGGTCTACCTCGTGCCGGTGGTCGAGGGCGTGCGCTGGTCCCTGGGCGGCGAGCCGATGGCGTGCACCGTGGTGGTGGTCGACGGGTACCGGACCGTCGAGGCGCCGCGGGACGGCGGCGTCCTGCGGGCGACGGCCGCGGCGGAGGACGGCCACGTGCTGCGGCTCCCGGACGGGCGGTCCGCCGCCGAGGCGGTCACGGAGCTGCTCCCCGTCGTCACGGCGGTGCTCCCCGCCGCGCAGGACGGCCCGGGCAGGGCGGACACGTACACCGTGCCCGACGCCGAGGGCCTCGTCGTCCGCGACGCGACCGGCGCGGTGCTCCCGCCCGGCAGCACGCACGCCGTCGAGGGGTACCTCGACCACGTGGCGCGCGTCGTCCTCACGCTCTCCCCGGCCGCGGGCCTGCGGCTCGCGGCGGAGGGCGAGGCGGAGCCGGTGCTGGCGGGGTCGGACGGGTCGCGCGCCGTCGAGCTCGTGTTCTCCGGCCTCACCGAGGTCCGGGCGCCGGCGCCCGTGGTCGTCGCCGCGCGCCCGGGCGCGCCGGCCGCGGTCGAGGTGCCGCGGGCCGACGGCGTGGAGTTCGTCCTCGACGAGCGGGTCCTCGCCCCGGGCCGCCATCCCGCCCGGGGCACGGTGACCGTGACGGCGCGCGCGCTCGACGGCTACGTCCTCGTCGGCGAGACGTCGTGGGAGCTCGTGCTCGACGGGCCGGCCGTCCCCGAGGCGCCCGCCGCCCCGCCCGCGTCACCTGCTCCGGCCGCCCCGGCGCCCGCTGCGACACCGGACGCGTCCGCGCCGACGACGGCGGACGGGCCCGCGCTCGACCTGGCGCCGGTGGTCGGCACGGCGGACCCGTCGGGCGCCGTCGTCGTGGCCGCGGGCGGGGCGCCCGTCGCGGCGCCAGCGGCCCCGCCGCGCGGCGACGCGGGGTTCGACCTGCTCACGCTGGTGCTGGGCGGGGCGCTCGTGTCCGGGGCGTGGGTGCTCCGCGCGCGCCGCGACCAGATCGCCTGACTCCGCACCCCCGGGCCCGACAGTCCCACGCGGCGTCCCATGCAACCCGGTCGCCCGGGCGCGGCACGCCTCAGGCGCGCGGGCCGCCGCGGGCGGCGAGCCGCTCGGCCAGGCGCGCGAGGACGTCGCCCGTGCGCAGGCCGTCGTGCTCGAGCTCGTTCGTCACCCACGTGCGGACGTTGCCCACGCGCGCCGCCGTCTCGAGCGAGAGCCCGGCGTCGACGAACATGTCGTCGAAGTACACCGCCGCCTCGACCGGCACCTCGTTGCGCGCGAGGACGTCGAGGTCGTACAGGTCGGGCCACTCCTCGCGCGCGGCGAGCGCCTCCGCCGCCGCGCGGAACGGCCGGAGCGCGGCGATCTCCTCGAGCATCCAGGGGTAGATCATCTCGCCGGTGAGGAGCAGCGGTCGCGCCGCCGGGTCGAGGGCCGGCTCCTCGGCGCGGACCGCCTCGGCGGCCCACGCCGTCGGGCCCGTGCCCGACTGCGCGTAGATCGACTCGTGGAGCACGGCGTAGAGCGGGTTGGTGCGGAACGACGTCGCCGCCGCGACCTCCGCGAGGAACGTGTCCGTGAGGGCGTCCGGCGCGTCCGCGTCGAACGCCTCGTCCACGAGCCAGTGGATGCGCTCCGGGCCGGGCTTCATCCCGAGGTCCGTGCCGAGCGACTGGAGCCGGCGCACGGTGAGCCGGTCGCCGTCGGGCAGGCGCACGTCGTCGGCCGCGAGGAGGTCCGCGACGCGCGCGAGGCGGGCCGCGTCGTCCGGGTACCGCTCCCGGTAGGCGGCGTTCTTCGCGACGACGCGCGGCTGGGTGCGGCGGTACACCTCGCGCGCGTCCGCCGTCAGGCCGGGCAGCCCGCCCGTGACGTAGCACGCGGCGAGCGCCTCGGGCGCCCGCGACAGGTACGTCATCGTGAGGAAGCCGCCGTAGGACTGGCCGAGCGACGTCCACCGCCGCCCGCCGTACACCGTCCGGCGCACATGCTCGGCGTCGGCGACGATCGCGTCCGCCCGGAAGCGGGAGAGGTACTCGGCCTGGGCCGCTCCCGGGCCGCGCGCGGCGAGCGCCGCCCCGCGCACGGCCGAGGACCGGCCGGTGCCGCGCTGGTCGAGCAGCACCACCCGGTGCGTCGCGAGCGCGGTGCCGACCCAGCCGTCCGGCCCCGTGGGCCGGGGCCCCTTGCCACCCGGGCCGCCCTGGAGGAACACGAGCAGCGGCAGGTCGTCGTGACGCCGGACCGGGTCGACGAGCTCGCGCACGAACAGCGTGAGGCGGCGAGGGTCCGTGTCGTCGTCCCACACGAGCGGCACCTCGAGCTCGCGGTCGGTGACGTGGATGCCGGGCAGGGTGTACGCGGTCTCGCGGGCGACGCTCACCCGGCCACCCTAGCCGCGCCGCTCCCGGCGGTCGGCGGCACGCGTCACAGCTCGACGGTCTCGTTCTCCCCGCCGTCGTAGCGCGACCCGGTGACCTTCGCCTTGACCAGGCTGAAGAGCGTCGCGACGCGGCCGCCGGGGGAGTCCCAGTACTCCGCGGAGTCGGCGTGCAGCCGGACGAGCACCACGCCGGGCGTGTCCGGGCCGTCGGGGAACCAGGCGTCGGCGACCGTGCTCCACAGCTCGCGGATCTTGTCGCGGTCGCGGACGACCGCGGCGCGCCCGGACACCGAGACCCAGGACGTCGAGCCCGAGAAGGCCGCGTTCGCCGCCGAGTCCCGCGCGATCTCGGCGACCTTGTGCGAGTCGGCGGCGGCGAAGAACCACAGGTCGCCGTCGAAGTCGACGGCCTGGACGCCCATCGGCCGACTCACCAGGCTCCCGTCGGTCGCGACGGTGGTCAGCATGGCGATCTTCTCGTCCTTGATGAGCTCGCGGACCGTGGCGACCTCGTCGGAGCTCGCGTGGGGCTGCTCGTGGTGCGTGCCGGTCATGTCGTCTCCCGTCGTCGGGCCGCGGGGCGCGGCACCTCGACGCTAGGCACGACGCGCGCGACTCGCCCCGTGGGAGCACGGCGAGGGGGTGGGGTGCGCGGCGCCGCGGCGCCGTGCACCCCACCCCCTCGGCGGGTGGTCCTTGGACGGGCTACTGCTCCACGTCCTCGTCGACCCACTCCATGGTCTTCGTCACGGCCTTCTTCCAGTTCCGGTACAGGCGCTCGCGCTCGCCGGACTCCATCGACGGGCTCCAGCGCTTGTCCTCGGCCCAGTTGTCGATGACGTCCTGCTCGCCCTTCCAGAAGCCGACGGCGATGCCCGCGGCGTACGCGGCGCCGAGCGCGGTCGTCTCGGCGACCTTGGGGCGCACGACGTCGACGCCGAGCTGGTCGGCCTGGAACTGCATGAGGAGCTCGTTGGCGACCATGCCGCCGTCGACGCGCAGCTCGGTGAGGTCGACGCCCGAGTCGGCGTTCATCGCGTCGACGACCTCGCGGCTCTGGAACGCCGTCGCCTCGAGCGCGGCGCGCGCGATGTGGTTGCGGTTGACGTAGCGGGTGAGGCCCACGAGCGCGCCGCGCGCGTCGGGCCGCCAGTAGGGCGCGAACAGGCCGGAGAACGCCGGCACGAAGTAGGCGCCGCCGTTGTCCTGGACCTTGCCCGCGAGCCACTCGACGTCGGGCGCGTCCTCGAACATGCCCAGGTTGTCGCGCAGCCACTGCACGAGCGAGCCGGTCACGGCGATCGAGCCCTCGAGCGCGTACACCGCGGGTGCGTCGCCGATCTTGTAGCAGACGGTCGTGAGCAGGCCGTTCTTGCTCATGACCTTCTCCGTGCCCGTGTTGAGCAGCAGGAAGTTGCCGGTGCCGTACGTGTTCTTGGCCTGGCCGACCTCGAAGCACGCCTGGCCGAACGTCGCCGCCTGCTGGTCGCCGAGGATGCCGGCGATCGGGACGCCGGGGACGAGGCCGCGGGGCCGGCCGTGACCGTACACCTCGGACGACGACCGGATCTCGGGGAGCATCGACAGCGGGATGCCCATGTCCGCGGCGATGTCCTCGCGCCAGGAGAGCGTGTCGAGGTCCATGAGCATCGTGCGCGACGCGTTCGTCACGTCGGTGACGTGCACGCCGCCCTCGGTGCCGCCCGTCATGTTCCACAGCACCCACGTGTCGGTGTTGCCGAACAGCAGGTCGCCCTTCTCGGCCTTCTCGCGCGCGCCCTCGACGTTGTCGAGGATCCACTTGATCTTCGGGCCGGAGAAGTAGGTGGCGAGCGGGAGGCCGACGATCGACTTGTACTTCTCGGGGCCCTCGTCGCCGCCGAGCTCGTCGACGATCTTCTGGGTGCGCGTGTCCTGCCAGACGATGGCGTTGTAGACGGGCTTGCCCGTGGTCTTGTCCCAGACGACGGCCGTCTCGCGCTGGTTCGTGATGCCGACGGCCGCGATGTCCTCGTGCGTGAGGTTGCCTCGGGTGAGGGCGAGACCGACGACCTCGCGCACGTTGTTCCAGATCTGCTCGGGGTTGTGCTCGACCCACCCCGCGCGCGGGAAGATCTGGTCGTGCTCGAGCTGCCCGGTGGAGTAGATCTCCCCGGAGTGGTTGAAGACGATGGCCCGGGAGCTCGTGGTCCCCTGGTCGATGGCGAGAACGTAGTCGGCCATGGTGCGTTCAGTCCTTCACGTCGGTGTGGGTGTGGTTGCGGCGTAGGTGCCCGGCGCCCGACGGCGCGGGTCGCGTGACCGGGGAGGCCCCCGGCTCCCCGGTCACGCGGGGGAGAGGTCCGGTCGTCCGGGTCGGTCAGACCCAGGCGGCCCCGAGCAGGCCGGCGAGGACGCCGCCGACCAGCGGACCGGCGACCGGGACCCAGGCGTAGGCCCAGTCGCTCGAGCCCTTGCCCCGGATCGGCAGCACCGCGTGCGCGATGCGGGGACCGAGGTCACGGGCAGGGTTGATGGCGTAGCCGGTGGGACCACCGAGGCTCGCGCCGATACCGACCACGATGAGCGCGACCGCGAGCGGCCCCAGGCCGGACGGGGTCTTGCCGGACGCCACGACGAAGAACACGAGCACGAACGTCGCGATGACCTCCGTGACGAAGTTCCACGCGTAGGAGCGGATCTCCGGGCCGGTGGAGAACACCGCGAGCTTGGTCGCGCCGGGCGCGTCCTCGTCGAAGTGCTTCTTGTACGCCAGGAACGCCAGCACGGCGCCGATGAAGGCACCGATCATCTGGGCCCCGAAGTACAGGAACATGTTGCCGACCGTCGGCTCGATGGTCGCCGTCACGAGCCCCTCGGGGCCGGTCACGGAGAAGAACGGCTCCTGGGCGGTGAAGAGGCCGATGGTCACGGCCGGGTTGAGGTGCGCACCCGACTTGTAGGCCACGTAGACGCCGGCGAAGACCGCGAGGCCCCATCCGAAGTTGATGAGGAGCCAGCCGCCGTTGAAGCCCTTGG
The DNA here is from genome assembly GCF_015327065.1 of Cellulosimicrobium sp. JZ28. Taxonomy (NCBI): domain Bacteria; kingdom Bacillati; phylum Actinomycetota; class Actinomycetes; order Micrococcales; family Promicromonosporaceae; genus Cellulosimicrobium; species Cellulosimicrobium sp. JZ28. Next base: position 498,140 of record NZ_CP017660.1, read on the forward strand.
TCCTCGGGAGGACGACGTTCGCGACGACGCCCGCGCCGAGGAGGATCAGTGTCGCCGTGCCGAGTATCTCGGACCAGAAGGCGTTCATGAGGAGTTGATCCATCGTGCTCTCTCTTTCGTGGTGGACTTCTCTGTCTCAACCGTCCCGACGCACCTGAGCGCCGGGTCCTCGGGTCGGTCCGCCGTCGGCGTGCGCCCCGTGGGGTCGGTGTGCGGGGCCCCGGGGACCGACCCGTCGGTCGGCACCCGGGGCTCGCTCGCGGCGATGTGCAGCTGTCAGGTCGTGCGGAGCGGCTGGAGCGGCGACACGTCGGGCGCCTCCAGCCGGGTGCGCTCGGCGGACGCGTCGTCGGGCTCCTGCTCGGCGGCGGCCTCGGCCTCCGCGCGGGCGGTGTAGCTCGCGATCTCGGCGTCGCGCGTCGCGTCGTCCCACCCGAGGATCTCGGCGGCGACGGCCGCGATCTCGGGCAGCGCGGCGAGGCCCCGGTCGGGCACCTCGTAGTTGAGGCGGGTCCGGTGCAGGAGCAGGTCCTCGAGGTGCAGCGCCCCCTCGTGCGAGACGCCGTACGCGATCTCCGCGCGCAGGTAGGCCGGCGCGTGCTCGAGCGGACGGGCGAGGTCCGGCTGCGCCTCGCACAGCTCGACGAGCTCGCGCAGGTTCGACCCGTACCGGTGCAGGAGGTGGTCGACCATGGCCGGGGTCCAGCCGTACCGGGACGCCCAGGGCCGCGCCTGGCGGCGCACGGCGTCGAGGCCGACGGCGCCGAGCAGCGGGATCTTGTGCGTGATGGACGGCAGGGCGCTCGCGCGCTGGCCGATCGCGAAGTCCACCGCGTCCTTCGCCATGACGCGGTAGGTGGTGAGCTTGCCGCCGGCGATGACCGTGAGGCCCGGGGTCGGGGAGGCCACCGTGTGCTCGCGCGAGACCTTCGCGGAGCTGGTGCCCTCCTTGGTGCCCGGCTGGAGCAGCGGCCGAAGGCCCGCCCACGTGCCGATGATGTCGTCGCGCGTGAGGGGGTGGGCGAGCACGGCGTTCGCGTGCTCGAGCACGTAGTCGATGTCGGCCGCGGTCGCGACGGGGTGCTGGAGCTCCTGCTCCCACGGGGTGTCGGTCGTGCCGATCACCCAGTACCGGGACCACGGGATGACGAACAGGACCGACTTCTCGGTCTGCAGGATCAGCCCGACCTGGCCCTTGATGCGCTCGCGCGGCACGACGATGTGGATGCCCTTGGACGCGAGGACCCGCAGGCCGCCCTCGCTGCCGGCGAGCGCCTCGGTGTCCTCCGTCCAGACGCCGGTCGCGTTGATCACGGCGCGGGCCCGGACGGTGATCTCGCGGCCCGTCTCGAGGTCCTGGAGCACGGCGCCGTTCACGGCGCCCGTCGAGCCCTTGGTGAGCGAGACGACCTGCGTGCGGGAGGCCGCGTGCGCGCCGTACGACGCCGCGGTGCGCACGAGCGTCGAGACGAGGCGGGCGTCGTCGACCGACGCGTCCCAGTACTGGACGGCGCCGACGGCCGCGTCGTGCGCGAGGTCGGGGAACTTCTTCTCCATGCGGCTGCGCGACAGGTGCCGGTGCAGCGGCATCGCGCGGCGACCGGGCGCGACGCTCGCGAGCGTGTCGTAGAGCGCGATGCCCGCGCCGACGTAGGCACGCTCCCACACGCGGTGCTCGAGCGGGTACAGGAAGGGGACGGGGCGCACGAGGTGCGGCGCGATCTCCTTGAGCAGGAGGTCGCGCTCGGTGAGCGCCTCCTTGACCAGGTGGAAGTCGAGCATCTGCAGGTAGCGCAGGCCGCCGTGCACGAGCTTGCTCGACCGGCTCGACGTCCCCGCCGACCAGTCCTGCGCCTCGACGATCGCGGTGGAGAGCCCGCGCGTGACCGCGTCGAGCGCGATCCCGGCACCGGTGACCCCGCCGCCGATCACGAGGACGTCGAGCTCGGCGTCCGCGCTGGTGCTGGCCTCGAGCGCGGCGAGCGCCTGCCGCCGGGAGTCCGCGGTGAGTCTCGTGGATGCCATCCGTCTTCCTCTCTCGTCCCTCGGTGCTGCGGCACGCCGCGGGACGATCGCGCCCACGGTGCGCTCACAGCGACGGTCCCACGCCCGACCAGGGTGCGCGAGCGGGAACCGCCGTGCGTGCACCGGGGTCTCCGGCGCGGAGGCACACGCTCCAGACCACCACGCGGCGAACGCCCGCGCAACCGTGGTGCACGAACGTGCAGAATGGGGGTGACGGGAAGGAGACCGCGATGGTCGATCGGGAGCAGGACGTCCTGCGCGCGGCGTCGATGTACTACCTCCAGGACATGAAGATGGAGGCGATCGCCAAGCACCTGCACACGTCGCGGTCCACGGTGTCGCGGCTGGTGAAGCGGGCGCGCGACACGGGTCTTGTCGAGATCTCGCTGCGGCCCGCGCGCAGCCGCGGGCCGGGGCTCGGGCAGCACCTCGCGAGCACGTGGGGGATCGACGCCTACGTGGTCCCCGTGCCCGACCAGGCGCCGCAGGTCGAGCGGCTCGAGCAGGTCGCGCTGACGACCGCGCGCCTGCTGTCGACGTGGTTCGACTCCGACATGATCCTCGGGATCGCGTGGGGCACGACGCTCTCGGCCGTGTCCCGGCACCTGCCGCGCAAGCCGACCCGGGGGAGCGCCGTCGTGCAGCTCAACGGGGCGGCGAACACGCGGACGTCGGGCGTGCACTACGCGGGCGACCTCATCGCGGGCTTCGGCAGCGCGTTCGACGCCCACGTGCACCATTTCCCAGTGCCCGCGTTCTTCGACTACGCAGAGACGAAGCGCGCGATGTGGCGCGAGCGGTCCGTGCGCCGCGTGCTCGACGTGCAGCACCGGGCGGACATCGCGCTGTTCTCCGTCGGGGCCGTCGCGGGCGGCGTGCCGTCGCACGTGTACTCCGCGGGGTACCTCGACCCCGACGACATCGCGGTCCTCGACGCCGAGGGCGTCGTCGGCGACGTCTGCACGGTGTTCCTCCGCGCCGACGGGACCTACCGCGACATCGCGCTCAACGAGCGCGCGACGGGGCCGGCCCCCGAGGAGCTGCGGCGCGTGCCGCGGCGGGTGTGCGCCGTCGCGGGCGACAACAAGGTGGCGCCGCTGCGCGCGGCCCTGCGCGCGGGCGTGGTGACCGACCTCGTCGTCGACGAGATCACGGCGGCCCACCTCGTCGGGGGCTCCTGAGCGCAGAGCGCACATATGCGTCCCGATGCATGACTATGCAGCGGGTGCTTCGCGCGCGTACAGTGTCGCGGTGCCCACGACCTCTGCCGTCCGTGTCCGTCCCGCGCTGCCCGCGGACGTGCGGACGGTGCGTGCGCTCGTGCAGCCCTACGCCGAGGACCGCATCCTCCTCGCCAAGGAGATGGTCGGGTACTACGAGGCGGTCCAGGAGTTCGTCGTCGCCGAGGTGCCGGACCCGGACGCGGCGGACGGCGCGGACGCGCGGCGCGTCGTCGGGTGCGGGGCGCTGCACGTCATGTGGGACGACCTCGCGGAGATCCGCACGCTCGCGGTGGACCCGGCGTGGCGCGGGCACCGCGTCGGGCACGCGCTCGTCGTCGAGCTCGTCGCCCGCGCCCGCGCGCTCGGCCTGCGGCGCGTGTTCTGCCTGACGTTCGAGGTCGACTTCTTCCGTGCGCACGGCTTCCGCACCATCGAGGGGACGCCCGTGTCCCCCGAGGTGTACGCCGAGCTCCTGCGCTCGCACGACGACGGCGTCGCGGAGTTCCTCGACCTCGCGCGCGTGAAGCCCAACACGCTCGGCAACACGCGGATGCTCCTCGACCTCGACGACCTCGACGACCGCGGCAGCGGCGCCGCCGCGGACTCCGTGCTCAGCTGATCGGGACCGTCGACGCGCGGGTCACCACGCGGCAGGGGAGCTCCTCGACGCCCGGGCGCACCGTGCCGTCGATCGCGGCGAAGAGGCGCTGCGCCGCGACGCGCCCGAGCCGCTCGAGGTTCATGTCGACGCTCGTGAGCTGGGGGCGGGCGTTCGTCGTGAGCACCTCCCAGTTGTCGAACCCGATGACCGACACCTCGCCCGGCACGTCGCGGCCGAGCTCGCGCAGCGCGTCGAGCACGCCGCGAGCGATCTGGTCGGAGCCGCAGAAGAACGCGTCGACGTCGCCGTGCTGCTCGACGATCATGCGCGCCGCGCCCCGTCCCCAGCCCTCGCTCCACGAGCCGAAGTACGTCTGTCCGCCGACGAGCTCGAGCCCGGCGGCGGCCACCGCCGCCTCGGCGCCCGCCGCACGGTCCTGCGCGGCCTTGTACCCGGGGTCGCCCGAGACGTGCGCGACCCGGCGGCGCCCGCACGAGAGCAGGTGCTCGACGGCGAGGCGGCCCGCGCCCACGTTGTCCGCGGTGATCGAGACGTCGGAGAGGTCCTCCGACGGCGCGTAGGCGTAGACGACCGGGACGGGGACGTCGGCGCTGAGCGGGGGGCGCGGGTCGGTCCGCGACCCCACGACGATGAGGCCGTCCACGCGCCGGGAGAGCAGGGCGCGCACGTGGTGCTGCTCGCGGATGGCGTCGCCCCGCGCGTCGCACAGGAAGACGGACACGCGGCCCGCCCCGAACGCGTCCTCGGCCCCCATGAGGACCGGGATCGAGAACCGGCCCTCGAGGTCGCTCGTGAGGAGCCCCACCGTGCCCGTGCGGCCCTTGAGCAGTCCGCGGGCGAGCGCGTTGGGCGCGAACGACAGGCGCTCGGCGGCCTCGAGGACGCGCAGGCGGGTCTCGGCCTTGACCTGGTCGCGGCCGTTGATCGCCTTCGACGCGGTCGCGATGGACACGCCGGCGAGGCGTGCGACGTCGGTGAGGGTCGCCGCGCGCGGCGAGGCGCTCCCGCTCTGGGTCGTCATGAGGCCGTTCCCCCTCCTGCCGGTGCGCTGCGCTGCGCCCTCGACGATCGAGCCGTGATCGAACTGTAACCCGCTGCCCTGCTTGACGAGGCTATCGCGCTGCCATACATTCAGAAAACCTTTTCGGTTGGTTTCGGCGCCAGCGACGACGCGAGCACCCCGCTCACGGTCGACGCCAGGACATCGAACACTAGCCGCCTGAGGGGAGGGTCGGCCAGGTGGAGCGCGCCGCAGCGCGACACCGTGACCGAAAACGTGTTCGCCCGAAGCGCGAGCACGGGGCGCAGGTGCAACGGCTCGAAGACGAGTACGAGGAGACACGAGATGACACACCACCGCGGGACCTCGTGGAAGAGGTCCGTGGCCACGACGACGCTCGCCGGCCTCGTCGCGCTGGGGCTCGCCGCGTGCGGGTCCGCCTCGGGCGGCGACGACGCCGCGACGGGCGGCACGGGCGAGGGAAGCGTCGAGGGCGTCGACGACGGCAGCACGCTCACCCTGTGGACGCGCGCGCCGCTCGAGAAGCAGGCGAAGCTCCTGGTGGACGCGTACAACGCGAGCCACGAGAACGAGGTCGAGCTCACCATCGTCCCCAACGACGACTACGTGGCGAAGGTCGGTGCCGCCGCGGGCAGCGGCGGCCTGCCGGACCTGTTCGCGGCCGACATCGTGTACGTGCCGAACTGGGTCGAGCAGGGCCTCTACCAGGACGTCACCGGGCGCATCGACCAGCTGGACTTCGCGGACGAGATCAACCCGGGCCACCTCGAGGCCGGCACGTACGAGGACCAGGAGTACATCCTCCCGTTCGTCCTCGACGTCTCCGTCCTCTTCTACAACAAGGACCTCTACGAGCAGGCGGGCCTCGACCCCGAGGCGCCGCCGACGTCGCTCACCGAGTTCGCGGAGCAGGCCAAGGCCGTCGACGCGCTCGGTGGCGGGGTGGACGGCACGTTCTTCGGCGGGAACTGCGGCGGGTGCCTCGTCTTCACGTGGTTCCCGTCGATCTGGGCCGCGGACGAGGAGGTCCTCGGCGACGGCGGCGCCGAGTCGCTCCTGGCGAGCGACACCGCGCAGGACGTGTACGCCGTCTACAAGGACCTCGTCGACTCCGACGCCGTCGGCGCGGGCACGCGCGACGAGACGGGTGCCACGTGGGTCGCCCCCTTCCAGGAGGGCAAGATCGGCGTCATGCCGTACCCGGCGACGCTCCTGTCGACGGCCGACGAGACGGTGGACGTCGGCGTCGCGCCGATCCCCGGACCCGACGGCGGCGGGTCGACCTTCGTCGGCGGCGACGGCATCGGCATCTCCAAGGACAGCGAGAAGTCGGACCAGGCGTGGAACTTCCTGTCCTGGATGATGTCCGAGGACGCCCAGGTGCAGGTCCTCGCCAAGAACGGCGACGTCGTGTCCCGTGCCGACCTGGTCGACAACGAGTTCTCGTCCGCCGACCCGCGCGTCATGACGATCAACGAGATCGCGAGCCAGGGCCGCACGCCCGTCGCGCGCAACTTCCAGCAGGCGTTCAACGCGCCGAACAGCCCGTGGCTCACGCTCGTGCGCAACGCCGTGTTCGGCGACGGCGCGAGCATCGAGCCGGACAACGAGGAGATCACGGCGGTCCTGTCGCAGTGAGGCCCCGGGAGGTCCCCGCGCCGCCGGCGACCTCCCGCGGGTCCACCGCCCGACCACCGACCCGGTCGACCACAGCGCTCGCCGCCGCCCGCAGGCCGTGCGGCGGCGAGCCCGGTCCGGCTTCCCTCGCCCCCCGTCCCAGGAGACCAGCCATGTCCGTGCAGTCCGCGCCCTCGACGCCGCCACCACCCGTGCCGCACGGCCCGGCGGCCCGCGGGCCCGTCCCGAGCGACGACCGACCGCCCCGCGCCGCCGGGACCGCGGGCGCCGCGCGCCGCCGTCGACCCGGTCGGTCGCAGTCCGCCCGCGGGTGGGCCTACGCCGCGCCGACGGCCGTGTTCGTCCTCGTCCTCTTCGTCCTGCCGGTGCTGCTCGTCGGCCAGATGTCGGCGTCCGACTGGCCGCTCCTGGCGGGCAACCGCGGCGTGAACTTCCCCGACAACTTCCGCGACGCCGTCGAGAACCGGTTCTTCTGGGACTCCGTCGTCTTCACCCTGAAGTACACGGCCATCGCCACCGTGCTCCTCATCGCGCTGGGGCTGGGGTTCGCGCTCCTGGTGCAGGAGTCGAGCCGGTGGAAGAGCTTCCTGCGCACGTCCATCCTCGTGCCGAGCGCGTTGGGCCTCGCGTCCGCGTCGCTGCTCTTCTACGCGCTGTACTCGCCGCAGGTGGGGCCGATCTCGCCGCTGCTGGAGCGCCTGGGGCTCGTCGACGAGCCCGTCTCGTTCCTCGGGTCGCCCGACGGCGCGCTCTGGTCGACGGTGTTCCTCATCGTCTGGCGCTTCGCCGGCTTCTACATGCTGCTGCTCATGGTGGGGCTCCAGGGCATCCCGCACGAGGTGTACGAGGCGGCCCGCATGGACGGCGCCAACCGGTGGCAGACGTTCGCGCGCGTGACCGTCCCGCTGCTGCGCCCGTCGCTCGCGCTCTGCACGATCCTCTGCGTCACCGGGTCGCTGCTCGCGTTCGACCAGTTCTACATCCTCACCAAGGGCGGGCCGGACAACAGCACCATCACCGTCGTCCAACTCATCTACAACATCGCCTTCCAGGGGCAGAACGACCTGGGCGTGGCCGCCGCGCTGTCGATCATCGTGCTCGCGGCCCTCGTGCTCATCAACGTCGCGCAGGTCCGTGGCATGCGCGCACCCGAGGAGAAGTGACATGGCCGTCACGGCAACCGCCCCCGCCCGCCCCGCGCCCGGCGCACGTCCCGCGCCGGCTCCTCGTGCCCGTATCGCCGGCATCCTCACGCGCACCCCGTACTGGGTGCTCACCGGGGGGCTCGCGATCGTCTTCCTCTTCCCCCTGGTGTGGGCCGGCGTGGCGTCGTTCTCGCCGCAGCCCGGCAGCAACCAGGTCGACGGCTGGGGCTTCGGCAACTACGTGACGCTCGCGGGCTACCAGGCCGGCATCGGCCAGTACCTGTGGAACTCCGTCGTCGTCTCCGGGCTCACGGTGCTCTTCACGCTGACCGTCTCGCTGCTCGGCGGGTTCGCGTTCGCACGGTTCCGGTTCCCCGGGCGCGACGTGCTGTTCCTCGTGACGCTCGCGATCCTCATGGTGCCGTACGCGACGCTCCTCATCCCGCTCTACGTGCTGCTCAACACGCTGCACCTGCAGAACTCGCTGCTCGGCCTGGCGCTGGTCCTCACGATGTTCCAGCTCCCGTTCGCGACGTTCATGATGCGGATCTCGTTCGAGTCCGTCCCGCGCGAGCTCGACGAGGCGGCGATGGTCGACGGGTGCTCGTCCTTCGGGGCGCTGCGCCGCGTGCTCGTCCCCGCCGTCAAGCCCGGGCTCATCACCGTGGGCCTGTTCGCGTTCCTCGCCGCGTGGAACGACTTCGTGGCGCCGCTCATCCTCATCACCGACTCGACGAAGGCGCCGCTGCCGCTCGCGGTCGCCAACATGCGCCAGCAGGTCATGGGGATCGTCGACTACGGCGCGACCCAGGCGGGCGTCGTCGTGCTCGCGGCGCCGTGCATCGTCCTGTTCCTGCTGCTCCAGCGCCACTACGTGCGCGGCTTCATGTCCGGGGCGCTGAAGGGATGACGACGACGCACGTCCCCCACCTCGACCCCGCCCTGCGGCCTACCGATCCGACGCCGTCCGGCGTCGTCCCCGACGAACGACGAGGCGACCCCGTCGCCTCGGGAGGTGCTGCCATGACCACGACCCCGACGGTGCCCCGGACGACGGGGACCGGTGCCCGCCCGACCGACGGCGGACGCCCGGTCGTCCCCGCGACCGGGCGGCTGCAGCCGCTCGGGCTGGCGCAGGTGCGCATCACGGGCGGGTTCTGGGGCGAGCGCCAGGAGGTCAACCGGACCGCGACGCTCGCGCACATCGAGCACTGGCTCGAGGCCGAGGGCTGGCTCGGCAACTTCGACGCCGTCGTGCGGGGCGACGTCGCGACGACGCGGCGCGGCCGCGAGTTCAGCGACTCCGAGGTGTACAAGCTGCTCGAGGCGATGGCCTGGGAGCTCGGGCGCCGGCCCGACGACGCCCTCGAGCGCCGCTTCGGCGCGATCGTCGAGCGCGTCGCCGCGGCGCAGGCACCCGACGGGTACCTGTGCACGCGGTTCGGCCACCCGGGGCAGCCCGCCCGGTACACGGACCTCGAGTGGGGCCACGAGCTCTACGTGCAGGGCCACCTCCTGCAGGCGGCCGTCGCGCGCGTGCGCACCGGCCACCCCGACGACCTCCTCGTCGAGGTCGCGCGGCGCTCCGCCGACCACGTGTGCGAGACGTTCGGGCCCGACGGCATCCAGGGCGTGTGCGGGCACGCGGAGGTCGAGGTGGCGCTCGCGGAGCTCGGGCGCGCGCTCGACGAGCCGCGCTACGTGCGCCAGGCGGCGCTCTTCGTCGAGCGGCGTGGGCACGGCACGCTCGCGGACATCGAGTGGGGCCGCTCGTACTACCAGGACGACGTCCCGGTGCGCGAGGCCACGGTGTTCCGGGGCCACGCGGTGCGCGCGAACTACCTCGCCGCGGGGGCCGTCGACGTGGCCGTGGAGACCGGGGACGACGAGCTCGTCGCCGCGGTCGCGCGGCAGTGGGAGCGCACACAGGCCGCGCGCACCTACGTCACCGGCGGGCAGGGGTCGCACCACCAGGACGAGGCGTTCGGCGACGACTTCGTGCTGCCGCCGGACCGCGCCTACTCGGAGACGTGCGCGTCGATCGGGTCGGTCATGGTCGCGTGGCGCCTCCTGCTCGCGCAGGGCGACGCGCGCTACGCCGACGTCGTGGAGCGCGCCCTCTTCAACGTGGTCGCGACGTCGCCCGCGCACGACGGCCGCGCCTTCTACTACGCGAACACGCTCCACCAGCGCGTCCCGGGCGAGCCGGCCGCGCCGGACCAGGTGAGCAAGCGCGCCGAGTCGTCGCTGCGCGCGCCGTGGTTCGAGGTGTCGTGCTGCCCGCCCAACGTCGCGCGCACGTTCGCGAGCCTCGCCGGGTACCTCGCCACCGTCGACGACGGCGGGGTGCAGCTCCACCAGTACGCACCGAGCGAGGTCCGCGCGACGCTCCCGTCGGGAGAGCCGGTCGCGCTCGACGTCGAGACCGACTACCCGGCCACGGGCCGCGTCCGCGTGCGCGTCGTCGAGGCGCCGGAGCGGTGGGCGCTCACGCTCCGCGTCCCCGCGTGGTCGGGCTCGGGGCTGCTCGTGGTCGACGACGGACCCGCCCGCCACGTGCCCGCGGGCACCGTCGCGGTGCCGGACCTGCGACCGGGGAGCGTCGTCACGCTCGACCTCGACGTGGCGCCCCGGTTCCTCGTGCCCGACGACCGGATCGACGCCGTGCGCGGGTGCGTGGCCGTGCAGCGGGGCCCCGAGGTGCTGTGCGTGGAGTCGGTGGACCTGCCCGGTGGCCGCGACGTCGCCGACCTGCGGGTCGACGTCGCCGTCGCGCCGCGCGAGGAGGACGGGCACGTCGTCGTCCGCGGGCTGCTCGTCGACCCGGCGCCCGGCCCCTGGCCGTACGCGCCCCTGCACGGCGGCGCCCCGGGACGGACCGGGTCCGCGCGCGCCGGGGTCGCCCCGGCGGAGCCCGTCGACGTGCGGCTCGTGCCGTACCACGACTGGGCGGGCCGGGGTCCGTCGACGATGCGCGTGTGGCTCCCGACCGTCTGACGGCGGGTCAGGCGGGGAGCCGGTAGAGCACCCCGCCCGGCCCGTCGACCTGCTCGACGAGCCCGTCCTCGACGAGGCTCGCCACGCACCGGTCGAGCTGCGCGGCGTCGTGCCACACCTCGGCCACGACGCCGCGCGGCACCGGGCCCGGCGCGTCGCGCAGCGCCGCCATGACCCGGCCCCGCGCCTGCCGGTCGGTGCCGGCCCAGGCCTGCGTGCGGCGTCGGGCCGCGTGCTCGTCGCCGGGGCGCCCGGCCAGGCGCCACGCGCACGCGTCGCGGACGGGACAGACGCCGCACCGGGGCGCGCGCGCCGTGCAGACGAGCGCGCCGAGCTCCATCGACGCGGCCGCCCACAGCACCGCGTCGTCGTCGGCGGGTGGGGCGACCGCTGCGGCGGTCGCGCGCTCCGCGGCCGTGTACGACGGCGCGGGCAGCGCGACGCCCCCGACCGCCCGCGCCAGGACGCGGCGCACGTTCGTGTCGACGACGACCGCGCGGCGCCCGTGCGCGAACGCGGTGACCGCCGCGGCGGTGTACTCGCCGACCCCCGGCAGGGCGCGCAGCGCCTCCTCGCCGCGGGGCACCTCGCCGTCGTGCCGCTCGACGATCGCCCGGGCGCACTCCTGCAGGCGCAGCGCGCGCCGCGGGTAGCCCAGCCGGCCCCACGCGCGCAGCACGTCGGCGGTCGGTGCGGCCGCGAGGTCGGCCGGCTCGGGCCAGCGCTCCATCCAGGCCCGCCAGGCCGGCTCGACCCGCACGACCGGCGTCTGCTGCAGCATCACCTCGCTCACCAGCACGCCCCACGCGGTGCGGTCCGCGGCCCGCCACGGCAGGTCGCGGGCCGTCGCGCCGAACCAGCGCCCGACGGCGTCGCGCAGCCCCGCGTGCGGGTCTCCGGCCACGGTCGAGAGCGCGGTCGAGGGCGCAGTCGAGGGTGCCGTGCGGGCGGGGCCGTCGGCGCGCGCCGGGCGGGGGGCGGGGGCTGGCACGGGTGGTGGGTCCTCGGGAGGGTCGGGGTCGGGCCGCACACATTGTGCCCCGACCTGGGCCGCCGTCGGCGCGGCACCGGTCCCGCGGGGCGCCCCCACGGCTAGCGTGGTCCCGACCAGCACGAGCACGACGGAGGACCCGTGAGCACGCCGCGGACCGACCGCACCCCGAGGCCGAGCACCCGCCCGAGCACCGGGCCGGGCGCGCCCACGCGCGCCGCCCTGGTGCGGCGTCGGCTCGTCGCGCTCCTCCTCCTCGTGGCGCTCGTCGTCGGCCTCGTGCTGCTCGGCCAGGTGGCCGTCCGCGCCGTCGGGCCGCTGCTGAGCGGCGACGCGAGCGCGCAGGAGGGCAAGTCGCCGCCCCCCACGCCCGAGGCCGCGGGCCCGCCCCGCGACTGCACGGCGGCGTCGCTCGAGCTCGTCGTGACGACGAACGCCGCCGAGTACGAGCCCGGTCGCGCCGTGCAGCTCGACGTGACCGTCCGGCAGTCCGGCGGGCGGCCGTGTCTCGTCGACGGGTCGGACGCGGGCCGTCAGGTGCTCGTCTACTCGGGCGACGAGCTCGTGTGGTCGTCGGCCCACTGCGGGTCCACCGAGCGCCTGCTCCTCATGAGCACGGGCGACGAGGACCCGTCGCGGCTCGTGCGGTGGGACCGCCACCGCTCGGTCGAGGGCTGCGCGCCCGACCAGCCCGAGGTCGACCCCGGCACGTACACGGCGGTGGTGAGCATCGCCGGCGTCGACGGCGCGACGAGCGAGCCCGTGACCTTCACCCTGCTCGCTCCGCCCGCCCCCACGCCGGACCCGGCCGAGACCACCGCACCGGCCGACGGCACCGCACCCCCTGAGGGCACCACCCCGGCGGACGGGACCGCTCCTCCCGCCGAGGGGACCCCGCCCGCGGACGGGACGGCGCCCGCGGACGGGACGGCTCCCGCGGACGGGACGGCGCCCGCGGAGGGCGCCGCGCCGCCGGACGCGACGACCGACGGGGCGTAGGGCCGAGCCCGCTCCGCGGCGACGTCGCGCTCCTCGCACCCTGCGACCCGCTGCCGGCCGGACCTTCCCTCCGCCCTGTGCCCTGTGCCCTGTGCTCGCCCGTGCCCCTCTTCCTCGCCGCCCCGTCCTCGCGGCACCCGCGGCGCTCCGCCCACGAGGGGGCGGAGCGGTCGCCCCTGTGCGGACCACCTCGGCGAAACGGATGGAAGGGTGTTTTCGGAGAATGGTCGTGTCGATGGCTCTGCCGGTCGATGAGATGGCGTCGCAGCGTCCGATATCGCAGCGGGCAGAACGAATATGCGCCAGCGGGGGCGCAGAGCGCTGACCCGGCGGCGCCGCGAACTCGAGACCGAAAACCATTGCGGTAGGCGCTCCTGGCTGGTTGACTGGCTCGCGACTGGCGACCTCATCGCGGAGGGAGCGGGGGCCACGAGCCCCGTGTACGGGACTTCCGCGGCGCGGCGCGAGCCGGCACGACGATCGGGTTCACGCGTCCCGCAGCGGGGCGGGCGGACGAAGCAGTCCACCCGCGCGACGCGTGGTGCCGTCGTCGTCCCGGACCTGTTCCGGTTCCCGATGGAGAGGACTTGGTGATGTCGGGGAGAGCGTGGAGAAGGGTCGTCGCCTCGGCGATGACAGGTGCGATGGCCGCCACCGGCGTCGCACTGGCACCGGCGGCACAGGCCGACGTGGTGCCGGGGAACGAGAGCGACATCGGTGTCTACACCGACGGCACGACGGACTCGATGGACATCGGCGACCCGGTCTACAGGAACCTGGACCAGGTCGCCGCCGCCCTCGAGCCGGGCGTCCCGTGGACCGCGGGCTCGATGCACGGGTCGATCTTCGAGAAGGACCTGGCCGCGGGCGGCACGGACTACTACCTCGACCGCGTGCTCGGGGTGAGCGGGACGGCGAGCAACAGCGTGCTCCAGACGCGCGGCCGGTCGCTGTACCTGCGGGGCAACAGCAACTGGGCGGTCATGGGGTTCGCGGGCTCCGCGTTCGCGGGCGGGCCGAACAACCTCGGCAACCTCTACACCGTGACCGTGCCCGGGCAGACGATCACCGAGGTCGGGGCGCAGCGCTTCAACGCGCCGAGCCACGCGAAGGCGCGCTACACCGTCGGGACGACGGGCGTCGTCGCGGACCTCAAGAAGCTCATCACGTACGACAACGTGGCGCTGTCCGCGCTGACCTTCACCAACCCCGGCGCGAGCGACGTGACCTTCACGGTGCGCGCGTCCTCGCCGCTCGCGACGGCCGCAGCCGACGCGGCCGACGAGCTCACGGGGACGCGCACCCTGACGAGCGGGTCGAACAACGGGCTCGTGGACACGCCGTGGTCCACCGTGACCGTGGGGCTCAAGGCCCCGGGGTTCGAGCGCACGGGGACCAACCTCGACCGCGAGGTCACGGTGCCGGCGGGCGGCTCGGTCGACCTCTCCGTGCTCGGCGTGCTGTCCAGCGAGACGCTCCCCGAGTCGGTGGAGAGCTTCCACGAGTACGCCGCGCTGACCCCCGCGGAGGCGTTCCGCACGGGCGTCACGGAGTTCAACCGGCAGTGGGCGCAGGACATCCCGTACATCGACGTCCCGGACGAGGCGATCGAGAAGGCGATCGTCTACCGCTGGTGGGGCGAGCGGTACAACAGCCTGGACGCGAACGAGCCCGGCTACGTGTACCAGTACCCGACGACGATCGAGGGGGTGAACCTCTACCAGAACTCGGTGGCGCTCACGCAGCCCATGCACCTGCAGGACACCAAGTGGATCCGCAACCCCTACCTCGGGTACGGGCAGATCCTCAACATCGGTGAGCTCTCCGGGGCGTCGGCCTTCCTCGACAGCCCGGGCCACACGAGCTGGAACAACCACTACTCGCAGTACCTCGGCACCGCGGGCCTCGAGGCGTACAACGTGCACGGCGGCGGTCCGGCGGTCGCCGAGCGCTTCGCGACGTACTTCGAGGGCGACGGCACCGGCCAGCTCGAGCACTACGACGGCAACGACGACAAGCTCATCGCGTACGACACCAACTACATGCCGGGCAACGACTCCGACGCGATCAGCTTCGGGTACCCCAAGGTCGACGCGGGGGCGCCGGGCGCGCGGACGATCGAGCGCCCGGAGTCCGCGTACGTGTGGGGCGCGTTCGACGCCGCCCGCCAGCTCTACGCGATGGCGGGGGCGGACCCGGAGAAGGTCGCGGAGATGGGGCAGACCGCCGACGAGATCCGGGACGCGATCCTCGGGCGGCTGTGGAGCGAGGAGACGCGCATGTTCCTCGCGGGGACGTCGCACGGCGCGACGTCGGGCGGGAACCAGAACCCGCTGAGCCAGGCCGAGCGCGACCTCATCCCGGCGAAGGAGTCGAACCTCTACGACATCTACGCCGAGAACCTCATCCCGGTCGAGGACGCCGGCACGTACGTCGACGGGTTCCGCTTCCTGCGGTACGGGGACAACTTCCCGATCTTCCCGTTCTACACGGCCAACCAGTACGACCGGGCCAAGTACGGCATCGGGGGGTCGAACAACTTCTCCAACATCAACTTCACGGTCCAGTACCGGGGCGTGCGGTCCGCGCTGCGGCACTACGACCCCGACCACACCTACGTCACGCCCGAGTACGCGGCGAAGCTCCTCGACTGGATGGCGTGGAGCATCTATCCGAACGGCGACACCCTCGTCCCCAACCAGGCCGAGTACTACTCGAACTGGAACGCGAGCACGCAGACGTTCAACCGCAACAACCCGAACCACGTGATGCTCGGCAACATGAACTACATCTACGTCGAGGACATGGGCGGCATCCAGCCGCGGTCCGACGACAAGATCGAGCTCTGGCCGATCGACCTCGGGTACGACCACTTCATGGTCAACAACCTGCGGTACCACGGCAAGGACGTGACGATCGTCTGGGACGAGGACGGCTCGCACTACGGCCTCGGCGAGGGCTACAGCCTCTTCGTCGACGGTGAGCGCAAGGCCGCGGCCGACGGCCTCGGCCGGTTCGTCTACGACCCGGCGGCCAACGAGGTCGTGGAGTCGGACGAGGGTCTCGCGGTCCAGGTCGTCGCCGACGAGGGCGCCGACGTGCCCACGGCCGTGGACACCCCGATCGAGGACGAGCGCGTCGTGTCGTACCTGAGGACGGCCGGCATCGACCTCACCGAGGACGCCGACAACCTCGCGCGCGGCGCGGAGCTGTCGTCGTCGGCCACCCAGCAGGGTGCGCGCCCGACGCCGTGGCGCCAGTTCCACACGCCGGGCTGGAGCACGGGCTCGATGAACTACACGCCGGGCGCGATCAAGGAGACCGAGCGGCCCGTGTCGCTCGACGCGGTCACGGACGGCAGCACCGCCAACGAGCCCTTCTGGGGCAACTACGGCACGGAGGGCGACACGGGCTACGTGGAGCTCGACCTGGGCGAGCCGACGACGTTCGACAACGTCAAGGTCTGGTTCGTCAGCGACCGGCAGGCGGGCGGGTACCGCGAGCCGCTGCGGTACTCGGTCCAGGTGCCCGACGGGTCCGGCGGCTGGACGACCGTGCCGGACGCGTTCAAGGCGCCCAAGGTCCCCGGGCCCAAGTTCAACGAGGCGCTGTTCGAGGCCGTGACGGCGGACAAGGTCCGGGTCGCGTTCACGAACACGCCGTCGTCCTGGACGGCGATCTCGGAGATCCAGGTCTTCGACTCGGGCCGCGAGGTGCCCGAGGTCGTCAACGACGCCCCGACGGTCGGGGTGAACGCCGACCGGTCGAAGGACGGGAACCTCTCCACCACGCTCGTCGGCACGGTGACCGACGACGGCATCCCGGAGGACGGGACGCTCACCTACGGGTGGTCGACGGTCTCCGCGCCCGACGGGGCGAGCGTCATCTTCGGTGCCGCCGACGCCCTCACCACGACGGTGACGGGCACGGCCCCGGGGGTGTACACCTTCCGGCTCACGGCGTCCGACGGCGAGCTCACGACCGAGCGCGACGTCGAGGTCGAGCTCACCGAGAAGGCGACGTCCGCCGAGTTCGGGACGCTCGCGACCGTCACGACGAGCGGGTCCGCCTCCTGGGAGAACCCGCTCCGGGTCAACGAGCCCTCGACGCCCGCGAGCTCGAACCCCGGTGCGGGCAACGGCTGGGGCACGTGGGGACAGCCCGCGAACGGCACGAGCGCGCAGAACGCCGCGTGGATCCGGTACGCGTGGGAGTCGCCGGTGCTCGTCGCGTCGACCGACATCTACTGGTACGACGACAACGGCGGGACGCGCATGCCGCGTGCGGACACGTACGCGGTCGAGCACTCGCTGAACGGCACCGACTGGACGCCCGTCACCCTGACCGAGGGCTCCACGTACGCGGGCGCGCTCCAGCGCAACGCGTACAACCACCTGGAGTTCGAGCCCGTCGAGGCCAGCTACCTGCGGGTCCGGATCACGGGCGTGCAGACCGGCGGCGCCGGCACCGGCATCCTGCGGTGGCGCGTCAACGGCGACACCGTCGACTCCGTGGCGAGCCCTGTGATCCTGCGGACCGTCACGGGCGAGGTGCCGGAGCTCCCCTCGACGCTCGACGTCGTGTACTCGAGCGGGCGCCGTGGTGCCGTCGAGTTCACGTGGCAGCCGATCACGCCCGCCATGGTCGCCGAGACCAACGTCGAGCCGTTCACCGTCTACGGCACCAACACGACCTACGGCCTCATCGCCGAGGCCCAGGTGTACGTGCGGCCGGAGAGCTCGCAGGGCGGCATCTCCATCCAGGGCGCCGAGCAGTTCGAGCAGAGCGTCGACGTCGGCGAGCAGCCGTGGCTGCCCACCAAGGTCCTCGTCTCCTACAACGACGGCTCGCGCGACAACCAGGCCGTCGGGGTCGAGTGGGACTTCGACGAGAGCGTCGTCGAGACGCCGGGCGTGTACGTCGTCCGGGGCGACCTCGTCCTCCCGGACTACGTCAGCACGGCCGGCACCACGACGACGACGCTCACGCTCACCGTGGGCGACGGCGCTCCCGCGGGCCCGGCCGTCACGGTGACGACCGAGACCCGCTGCCTCGCCGGCAAGGTCTACGTCGCGGTCCGCGCGCAGAACGACGACGACGCGCCCCTCACGGTGCGCCTCGACACGCCGTTCGGCACCAAGACCGTCAACGGTGTCGAGCCCGGGAAGAACGTCTACCAGTCGTTCGCCACCCGTGCGTCCTCCGTCGAGGCCGGTGAGGTCACGGTCGTGGCCACCGACGCCGAGGGGAGGTCGACGACCGTCACCGAGCAGTACGACGCCCGCTCCTGCGGCTGACCCGCAGCGCGCGTCGCACCACCGTCTCGCCCCGGTCCGTCCCCACGGACCGGGGCGAGACCCGTCTGCGAGGGAGAACCGTGGTCCGCCGGGGTAGAGCCCTGGTCCGCCGAGGTAGAGCCCCGGTCGCGCGAGGTAGAGCCGTGGTTCTTGTGCTCGACGGCGCGTGGTCGGCCTGGGTGGGCGGGGTGGGTGGTGGTGCCGCGTCTACCATCCGCCGCTCGTTCCTCGCGGCTCCCGCCAGGCCCGCCACGACGCGGCACCACCACCCACCCCGCCCGGCATCGTCTCGCCCTGGTCTTGGCTCACCCGGGCGACCGCCCGGGATCGCGGATCCGCATGTGCAACGCCCTGGACGTTCAGCGAGAACGAGAGCACCACGGTCTTCGACTGTGGGATCGCGGCCATCCGTCGTCGATGGACGTTCTCCTTCAGCGGACCAGGGTTCTACCTCGGCGGGCCAGGGTTCTACCTCGGCCAACCACGGCTCTACCTCGCGCTACCAGGGCTCCCTCGGCGGGGCGGGGACGTGTCAGCGGCGGGCCAGGGCCCAGCGGAAGGTGTTGCGCAGCAGGTAGGAGCCGTCGGGACGCCGGAACGGTCGCGCGGCGCGGAGCACGTCGGGGCGGAGCTCGGCGCGCAGCTCGTCCGACTCGCCGAACATGATCGCGGCGACGACGTCGTCCGCGTCGGCGAGCACCATCGGCGCGTCCGCGACGCCCTCCGTCACCGGCGTGAAGCCGTGCTCCGCGAGGAGCGCGCCGAGGTGCCCCTCCTCGCGGCTCTCGTCGCTCGGCTCGTGGTCCTCGCCCGCGACCGCGCGCTCGAGCACGGTGAGGTCGTTGAGCTCGTCCTCGGCCCACGTCGCGACGGCGACCAGCCCACCGACGCGGCGGCACTCGACGAGCGTCCTCGCGACGTCGGTGAAGGCGAGCGCGTTGACGAGCGTCACGAGGTCGAAGGAGTCGTCCGGCCAGGGGAGGCGCTCCGCCTGCGCGACGCGCAGGTCCGCGCCCGGGCTGCGGCGCCGGGCGGCGTCGACCATCCCGGCGGCGGCGTCGCACCCGGCCGCCTCGGCCCCGCGGGCCACGGCCAGGGCGACGAGCTCGCCGGTGCCGCACCCGACGTCGAGCACGCGGGAGCCCGGCCCGACGCCCGCGGCGTCGAGGATCGCCCGCTGCGCGGGCTCGGCGGCGGGCGCCCACCAGCGCGCCCAGGCGTCGGCCAGTGCCGACCACTCGTCGACGTGGTCCACGGTCCCCTCCGTGTGCGTCGTGCGGACGGTCGGAGCGTCAGACGTAGCGCTCGAGGATGCTCGACTCCGCGAGCCGGGACAGGCCCTCGCGCACCGCGCGGGCCCGCTGCTCGCCGACGCCGTCGACGGTCATGAGGTCGTCGATGCTCGCCGCGAGGAGCTTCTGCAGGCCGCCGAAGTGCGCCACGAGCCGGTCGATGATCGTCGCGGGCAGGCGCGGCACCTTCGACAGGAGGCGGTACCCGTGCGGGGCGACCGCCGCGTCGAGCGCGTCGCCGCCGCCCGGCAGGTCGAGCACCCGGCCGATCTGGCCGAGGTCGAGGAGCTGCGTGGAGTCGAGGCCCCCGAGGGCCTTCTGCACCTCGGCGAGCGAACGGTCCTTGCGGCCCAGGTCGACGTAGTCCCGGATGACGAACTCGCGGTCCGAGCCGATGCCGCCGATGAGCTCGTCGAGCTGGAGCGCGAGGAGGCGGCCGTCGGTGCCGAGCTCGATCACGTAGCCGGCGATCTCCTCGGAGATGCGCGCGACCATCTCGAGGCGCTGCACGACGGCGCAGACGTCGCGCACCGTGACCAGGTCCTCGATCTCGAGCGCGGACAGCGTGCCGGACACCTCGTCGAGGCGCGCGCGGTAGCGCTCGAGCGTCGCGAGCGCCTGGTTGGCGCGCGACAGGATCGTGTCGGAGTCCTCCAGGACGTGGCGCTGCCCGCCGACGTACAGCGCGACGATCCGCATCGACTGGCTCACCGAGATGACGGGGAAGCCGCTCTGCTTGGCCACGCGCTCGGCCGTGCGGTGCCGCGTCCCGGACTCGGTGGTCTCGATCGTCGGGTCCGGCAGGAGCTGGACGGCGGCGCGCAGGATGCGGTTGGCGTCGCGGTCGAGCACGACGGCGCCGTCCATCTTCGACAGCTCGCGCAGCCGCGTCGCGGAGAACCCGACGTCGAGCTGGAAGCCTCCCGAGCACATCTCCTCGACGACCTTGTCCAGGCCCAGCACGATGAGCGCGCCGGTCCGGCCGCGCAGGATGCGCTCGAGACCGTCACGGAGCTCGGTACCCGGTGCCACGGCGGCGAGGGTCTCCCGGAGCAGCTCGTCGGGGTGCGCGGGGGAGTTGGCCACGGGGGAATCCTACGCTGCGAGCCCCTCCGCACCTCCGGAAAACCCCGGCGCCGCGCCACAAAGCGGTCACGATCCGGTCTCGGCGTCGTGGGCGTGCCGGGTCCGGGCGCCGCGCGCACCGGTGGCCGCCTCCGGACCGCTCCGTCAGAGTGGGTGGTCGAGACAGGTCACCGGAGCGGCTGGGGAGGGCACGTGCACCGTCGTCGGTCGTTCGCACAGGTCGGGAGGTCCGTCGCGGCGGGCGCCGCGACGCTCGTCCTCGTGGGCCTCGCGGCTCTCGCCACGGGCACCTCGGCCGTGGCCGAGGTACCCGAGCCCGGGGAGGGCGAGGCCGTCGTGACCGTCCGCGTCGGCGGGGACCGGGTCGGGACCCGGGAGGTCGCCCCGCTGTCCGGCGTCGTGCTCGGGCTGTACACCGAGGGCGCGACGCCCGAGCCGGTCGACCAGCCCTGGGCGCTGTGCACCTCCGACGCCGACGGGGACTGCTCGTTCGTGGTCCCGGCCACGGGCCCCGGGGGCGCGAACGCCGGGGCGCGGTTCCTCGTCCGCCAGCTGTCGGCGCCCGCCGGGTGGTACACCAACCCGACCCTGCGGACGGGAGCGGGGAGCGGGTCGGGCTCCGTCGCCCGGCCGTACGAGTTCCTCACGCCGCCGCTCGAGGCGGGCCAGACGTACAGCTCCCTGGCGGCCGAGCCGCCCTTCATGTTCGGCAGCGCCGGCAGCGGCCGCCCCGAGACGGACTCGGAGGGGGTGTGGCAGCAGTCGCGCACGAACCCGGCGTTCTCCGCGCAGTGCGGGGTCGACGTCGCGCTCGTGCTCGACCTGTCGGCGTCCCTGGGCAGCCAGGTGACGAACCTCAAGGCCGCGACCGACTCGATCGCGGACGCGCTCGTCGGGACGCCGTCGCGCATGGCGGTCTTCTCGTTCGACGGGACGTCGCCCGCGACGAACGGCGGGAACGCCCCGACGCTCGTCCCCGTCTCGACGCAGGGCGGCGCGGACGCGTTCAAGGCCCAGTACGCGGACTGGGCGACGGGGTCCGGGACCAACTGGGACCAGGCACTGTGGGCCGTCGCGCAGGCCGCGCCGGACTACCAGGTGGTCGTCCTGCTCACCGACGGCAACCCGACGCGGTTCAGCGCCGACCCGCTGCTCGGCAGCGGCGGCACCACGCACTTCCGCGACGTCGAGAACGGGATCTACTCCGCCGACGCCGTCAAGGCGCGGGGATCCCGGCTCCTCGCGCTCGGCGTCGGGAGCGGGATCGACGACGTGACGCGCCTCAACCTGCGGGCGCTCTCCGGCGAGACCTTCTACGAGGGCGGCGACCCGGGGTCGGCCGACTACTTCGACCTGGCCGACTTCGAGTCCGCGGGGTCCGCGCTCCGCGACGTGCTCCTCTCGGGCTGCGCGTCGCGGCTGACCGTGACCAAGGAGCTCGTCCCCGCGGAGAACCTCGGTGAGGACGTGACGGGCGCGGTGCCCGCGGGACCGGGGTGGGAGATCTCGGCCGGCACGACGACGACCGGGGTCACGGTCACGCCGCCGACGCAGGCGACGCCCGACGACGGCACCGGCAGCGTGGTGTTCGACGTCGACTACGGCGGCCAGCCCCAGACCGCGACCCTGACCGTCGCGGAGACCCAGCAGGACGGCTACGACCTCGTCACCGCCGCCGGCGCGAACGCCGTGTGCGTCGACAAGCTCGCGCAGGACGCCCCGGTCGCGGTCGAGAGCTCCGGGGCCACCGGCTTCACGGTCGACCTCCCGCCGTCGGGGTTCGTCAGCTGCACGATCCGCAACCGGCCGCAGTCCGCGGTCGTCGTCGACAAGACGTGGGTCGTCCGCGGCGAGGCCTTCGCCGAGGGCGAGCAGCCGGAGGGCCTGGAGGCCGCGCTCACGCTCACGGGGCCCGACGGCGCCGGGCCGAGCGCCCAGCCGTGGGGCGCCGAGCGGGGCGGGTACGCGGGCGCGCAGGAGGTCGTCGTGGACGAGACGACGACCCTCCCCGCGGGCTGCGTCCTCACCGGTGCGCGCGTGACGTCCGTCGACGG
Organism: Cellulosimicrobium sp. JZ28; assembly: GCF_015327065.1. Lineage (NCBI taxonomy): Bacteria > Bacillati > Actinomycetota > Actinomycetes > Micrococcales > Promicromonosporaceae > Cellulosimicrobium > Cellulosimicrobium sp. JZ28. The sequence continues at coordinate 520,530 of NZ_CP017660.1, forward strand.
CGAGGCGGTCGACGAGGCGCTGCCCTTCACGACGACGGCGGGGTCGCCGATGCGCGAGGTGGAGGTGACGAACGAGGTCGTGTGCCCGCCGATGCTCACGCTGGTCAAGGAGGTCGTCAACGACGACGGCGGCACCGCCGCGCCCGCCGACTGGACGCTCACGGCGTCCGGGTCTCCCGGGACCGGCGACCTCGTCGTCACGGGGGCCTCGGGGAGCGACGACGTCACCGCGGTGCCCGTCGAGGAGGGGTCGTACGCGCTGGCCGAGGACGGGCCCGCCGGCTACACCACGCTCGGGTGGGAGTGCGCCGACGGGGAGGGTGCGGCGCTCGCGGTCGAGGACGACGTCGTCGACATCGGGCCTGACGACGCCGTGATCTGCACGGTGACCAACGACGACGACCCCGCGCCCACGACGCCGGCGCCCGAGCCCTCCGAGCCGGGAGCCACGGCCGCGCCCGCCCCCGGTGGCGGCCCGCTCGCCACCACGGGCTCGAGCGTCGCGCTGCTCACGGTGCTGGCCGGGCTGGCCGTGGCCGTCGGCACGGGGACGGTCGTGCTGGTGCGACGTCGTCGCTCGGCCGGCGTCGAGGGCTGACGACCGCGGCCGGGCCGGCCGTCGGGACCCGAGCGGGCCCCGCTCGGCGGCTGCCCGGCCGCGGCCCGCGCGCTCAGCTCCGCGCGAGCTCGACCGCCTCGCCGAGGTGTCGCGCCGGGTGGATCGTCATGCCCTCGACGGGGCGCGGGAACGACCCTCGCGGCACGACGGCGCGCGTGAAGCCGAGCCGCGCGGCCTCGGCGAGCCTGCGGTCGAGGCCGGCGACGGGGCGGATGTCCCCGGCGAGGCCGACCTCGCCGAACGCGACGGTGCCCTGCGGGAGGGCCTCGTCCTCCCGTGCGGACAGGACGGCGAGCGCGATCGAGAGGTCGGCCGCTGGCTCGGTCACCTTGGCGCCGCCCACGGTCGACGCGTAGACGTCCTGGTCCACGAGCCGCACGCCCGCGTGCCGGTGCATGACGGCGAGGATCATCGCGAGGCGGCTCGAGTCGACGCCGCTCGTGGTGCGGCGCGGGTTCGTCAGCGAGCTCGGCACGACGAGCGACTGGATCTCGAGCGCGAGCGGCCGGCGGCCCTCGAGCGTGACGGTGACGCACGTGCCCGGCACGCCCGCGCCGGTGTGCGAGAGGAAGAGGCCGCTCGGGTCGGCGAGCCCCACGATCCCGTTCTCGCTGAGGTCGAAGCAGCCGACCTCGTCCGTGGGCCCGTAGCGGTTCTTCACGGCGCGGACGAGGCGCAGGCGCGAGTGCCGGTCGCCCTCGAACTGGCACACGACGTCGACGAGGTGCTCGAGCGTGCGCGGGCCGGCGACCGAGCCGTCCTTCGTGACGTGCCCGACGAGGATCACGGGCAGGTCGCGGGCCTTCGCCGCGGCGATGAGCGACGCCGCGACCTCGCGCACCTGGCTCACGCCACCGGGCGCGCCCTCGACCTGCGCGGACGCGACGGTCTGCACGGAGTCGACGACCAGCAGGTCGGGCTCCGTGGCCTCGATGTGCCCGAGGACGGTCGCGAGGTCCGTCTCGGCCGCGAGCAGCAACCCGGGCGCGAGGGCGCCGACGCGCTCGGCGCGCAGGCGCACCTGCCCGGCCGACTCCTCGCCCGTGACGTAGAGGACGCGCCGCGGGACGGGCGCGGGGCGCGCGGGCTCCGCAGGCGCGCGCTCTCCGGCGGGCCGGACCGTCGGCAGGTGGGAGCCGCCCGCGGCGACGTTGCTCGCCACGGCGAGCAGGAGCGTCGACTTGCCGACGCCCGGCTCCCCGGCGAGGAGCACGACGGCGCCCGGCACGATCCCGCCGCCGAGCACGCGGTCGAACTCGGACACGCCGGTGGGCGTGGCGCGCGCGGCCTCGACGCTGATCTCGCCGATGGGGCGCGCGGGGGAGCGCGTGGGCGACACGGCCGTGGTGCGGGGGCCCGAGGCGGCCGGGGCGTCCTCCGTCACCGTGCCCCACTCCTGGCACTCGCCGCACCGGCCCACCCACTTCGCGGTGGTCCACCCGCACTCGCTGCAGCGGTAGGCGGGGCGGGCTCGCTTGGCGGCCGCGGAGCGGGCCGCGGTGGTCGACGACGTCACGCGCCCAACCTAGCCAGCACCCCTGACACCGGCACGCCGCCGCACGCCGCGACGAGCGGGCGTCGGCGCGGGATGCTGGGCCCATGCGCAAGCGCGGCCTCCCGCACGACAGCCCGTGGTGGACGCCGATCCTCACGGTGACCTCGACGGCCGCGTGCCTGACGGTCTACTACGGCGTGCCGCTGCCCGACGACGACGCGCCCGAGGTGGTCCAGCTCGTCTCCTTCGGCGTCGGGCTGGCGTTGCTGTGCGGGCTCCTCGTGGTCCAGGTGCGCCGCCAGCTCCGCGCGTGGGAGACGCCGAGCGTGCGGGTCCAGTCCGTCATGGGGCTGCTGCTGCCGGTCGTGACGTTCTTCGCCCTCGTCTACTACCTCCTCGCGGACCAGTTCGTGGGGATCGAGAACCGGACCGACGCCCTGTACTTCGCCGTCGTGACGCTCGGGACGGTCGGCTACGGCGACGTCCACCCGACGGGCGAGGCCGCCAAGATGGTCGCGATGGTCCAGATCGTGCTGGACCTCGTCGTCGTCGGCGTCCTGGTGTCCATCGCCACGTCGCGGGCCCGCGCCCGGGCGGAGCACCGCGAGCGCGCGGAGCGCACCGAAAACCGCCCCGACTGACGTTTCCTCCGCAGGCTCTCCTCGTCCCGGCGGCCGGGCGTCCGCGCCGCGGAATCCCGGCCTTTTTTGGGATTCACCAGATACTGCCGCGCGGAGGCGCGTGCTCATCGCTCTACCAACGGACCGAAAACCATTGCGAAGCGGTTTCTGCCTGTGGCATGGTCGGCACGACGACCGGCTCGACGACGAGAGGTGGACGCCCGTGACGACGCGAGCGCGAGGGCGGCCCGCACGACGCACCGCCACGGTGCGGGCCGCTCTCGGCCCGCCCGGCACCTGACCACCGGACCGCCACGGCGGCGCCCGGCGGTGACGCGTCCGACCCCCGCCCGCGGGGGCGTCACCGCCGTCCCCGCACGCCGGTACTGATCGTCGGACCGTCCGCCCTGCCCGCCGGCACGGGCTCCACGACCGTGCGCCCCGGGGGCCGAGGGAACTCCCGGGGCGCACGACCTCCACGCAGGACCCGCAGGCCGCACCGACGCGGCCCGACCGTCAGGAGACCAGCCCATGACCGACAGGACCAGCACCCGGCCGTCCCGCGGGCGGAGCCCCGCGCGGGGCGTCGTCGCGAGCGTCGTGGGCGGCGCCCTCGCGCTCACCGGGATCGCCGCGAGCACGGCCCCGCCCGCCGCGGCGGCGGAGCCCTCCACGTTCACGAGCACGGAGAACCCGATCCTCGGGGACGGGAGCTACTACTCGGCCGACCCGGCCCCGCTCGTCGTGCCCGCGGGCGCGCCCGGCAACGACACGGGCACCGACCAGCTCTACGTCTACACCGGCCACGACGAGGCAGGTCCGCGGCAGAACGACTTCATCATGAACGAGTGGGGTGCGTTCGTGACGAGCGACGTCGACGCGGGGGAGTGGACGCACCACCCGTCCCTCATGCGCCCGGAGGAGGTCTTCGACTGGGCGACGCCGGGGCGCGCCTACGCGGGCCAGGTCGTGCAGGGCGTGGACGGGCGCTACTACTGGTACGTCCCCGTGCACGAGGCGGACAGCCCGGCGAGCGACGCGTTCGGCATCGGCGTCGCGGTCTCGGAGTCCCCGACGGGCCCCTGGACGGACCACGTGGGCGCTCCGATCATCTCCCAGCGCGTCCCGACGCCGAACACGATCCACAACATCGACCCGACGGTCCTCGTGGACGGCGAGGGCGACGACGCCCGCGTCTTCGTCTGGTGGGGCAGCTTCTCGAACCTGCGCATGCTCGAGCTGGGCCGGGACATGAGGACGCCGGTCGGCCAGGTCCGCACGGTCACGGGCCTCACCGGCTTCTTCGAGGCGGCGTGGGCGTTCGAGCGCGACGGCACCTACTACATGGCCTACGCCGGGAACGACGCCGGCCCGACGTCCGCGTGCACCCCGGCCAGCTACCACGCGTGCATCGCCTACGGCACGGCGTCGTCGCCGGAGGGTCCGTGGACGTACCGCGGCACGGTCCTCGCCCCGGTGTCCTCCACCACGAGCCACCCGGGCATCCTCGAGTTCGACGGCGAGTGGTGGATCGCGTACCACACCGCGGACGCCGAGGGCGGCAACCACTTCCGCCGCTCCGTCGCGATCGACCGGGTCGAGTGGGACGACACGCAGTCACCGCCGCGGATGAAGCAGGTCTTGACGACGCCGGAGAAGGTCCGGGACACGACCCCGCGCGCGAACGTCGCGCAGGAGGCGACGGTCACGGTCTCCAACGAGCCCGTGCCGACGCAGTACTGGAAGAAGGCGCTCAACGACGAGATCGTGCGGCCTAACCCCCTGCCCCCGGACATGTGGGGCACGTGGACGGGCAACAACCCGGCCCAGCAGTGGGTCCAGTACACGTGGGACCAGCCGGTGCGGGTCGCCGGCTCGCAGATCGAGTTCTGGAACGACCAGCCGCAGGGCACGGGCGTCGGCGTCGCGGCGCCCGCGTCGTGGCGCATCCAGTACTGGGACGCGGCCGACGGCGGCGCGTGGGTCGACGTGCGCGACCCGAGCGGCTACGGCACCGGGACGAGCGGCTTCCAGGAGACGACGTTCGAGCCGGTCACGACGACCCAGGTGCGCGCGGTCCTCGACGCCTCGACGAACGGCAGCACCTACTCGGCGGTGGCCGTCGAGGAGTGGAAGGTCCTGGCGGAGCAGCCCGCCGCCGTCGAGCCGCCCGGCGCGACGGTCGAGGTGGGCGAGACGGACCTGCCCAGGACCGTCCCGGTGACCTACCCCGGCGGCGAGACGCTCCACGTCCCGGCCTTCTGGGACCCCGTCGGGCCCGACGACGTCGCCGCCCCGGGCTCGTTCACGGTCGACGGGTCGGTGCTCGGGTACGCGGGCGGACGGGTGACGACGGACGTCACGGTGGTCCCGGCGGAGCCGGCACCGGGCGACGAGACGCCCCCGACGCTCACCCTCACGCCGCTCGGCAGCCAAGGCAGCGGCGGCTGGTTCCGCTCGGACGTGCGCGTGCGCGTCGACGGCACCGACGACTCGGGCGGGCGCGTGGTGCTCACCACGCGTGTCGACGACGGTGCGCCCGTCGTCACGGACCCGGTGCGGACGGCCGAGGTCGCGGTGACCGGGGACGGCGAGCACCGCGTCGTGGCGACGGCCGCGGACGGCGCGGGCAACCTCTCCGACGAGGTGTCGCTCGACGTGCGGATCGACCGGGTGGCGCCGGTCAGCAGCGGCGTGCTCGACGCCGCGGCGCGCACCGTGACGGTCACGGCGACCGACGCGACCTCCGGCGTCTCGCGCGTCGAGTACGCGATCGGCACCGGGGCGTGGCGGACGTACGACGGTCCGGTGGCCGCGCCGGACACGAACCAGCACCGCGTGTCCTTCCGCGCGGTGGACGCCGCGGGCAACGCGGAGACGCCGAAGGTCGTCACGGTCCCGGCGGACGTCTCCGGCCCGCTCACGGGGAACGTCGCGTCGATCGCGACGGCGAGCGCGTCGTACACCGCCGGGTGGAACAGCCTGGGCGCACTCAACGACGGGGCCGACCCGGCGAACCCGAGCCAGGCCCAGATCTGGGGCACGTGGTCCGGGACGCGCCCGGCCACCCAGTGGGTCCGGTACGACTGGCCCCGGCCCGTCCGCCTCACGGGCGCCGAGCTGAAGTTCTGGCGGGACTCGAACCCGGGCACCGGGGACGGCGTCGTCCGCCCCGACGCGTGGGCGCTCGAGTACTGGGACGAGGCGGCGCAGGCGTGGGCCCCGGTGGCGAACCCCTCCGGGTACGGCACGAGCACGACCGCCTTCAACACGGTCACCTTCGACCCGGTCACCACGTCGCGGCTGCGGGCGACGTTCACCGCGAACGGCAACGGCAGCACGTACTCCGCCGTCGCCGTCACGGAGTGGCGCGTGTTCGCGGACGACCCGGGCACGGGCGGCCCCGGGCCGGACCTCCCCGTCACGGTGACGGCGCAGCCGCGCTGCCTCGCCGGGAAGGCGTACGTCGCGGTCGTCGCGAGCCACGAGCACGACGGCCCCGTCGACCTGGTCGTCGAGACCCCCTACGGCACGCGCGAGTTCCCCGCCCTCGCGCCGGGGCGGAGCGCGTACCAGTCGTTCGCGGTGCGCGCGGCGGACGTCCCGGCGGGCGGCGTCGTCGTCCGGGCATCCGCGACGGTCGACGGCGCGGCGGTCACGTCGGAGACGACGGCGGAGCACGCCGGGCTGGGCTGCGGACGACAGTGACGACGGGCGGGTGAACCCGTCCGGCGCGTGCCCGACACCCCGCGCCACCGCGGGGGTTCGGGCACGCGCGCGTCCTACGCTGGGCCGCGTGGCCACGCCCCGGAGATCGGCGGCCCACGAGGACCACCGAGAGCAGAGAGGTGCGCGCGATGAGCCAGCCGCCCGACGGGGGCACGCCAGGACGGGCCGCCACCCCGGCGCGCCCCGGGGCGAGGGCGGGCGCGTCGGGCCCGTCGGGTCCCCGCCGTCCCGCCGACGCGACGGGCGCGCGCGACCGGCGGCACTCCCGCCCCCCGTCGGCGGCGGTGTACCGGCGTCGGCGGCTCGTCGTTCTGGTCGGCCTCCTGGTCGTCGTCGGCCTCGTGCTGGCGCTCCTCGCCTGGGTGTGGCCGGGGTTCGCCCGCTCGGACGCCGCTGCGGAGCCCGAGCCGACGGTCACCGTCACCGCCGACCCGCCCACGCCGACGCTCGAGCCCGTGGCACGCACCGGCACGACCGCGTTCGCGCAGGCGCTCCCGGACACCGTGCTCGACCTCGTGCTCCGCAGCGACTCGGCGACGGACGCGTGGACCGCCGCGCGCGCCCTGGAGGCGTACCAGCTCGAGTACGCCGACGGCGAGGGGGACGACGCGACCCGGGTCACCGTCGTCGCGGGCCAGTGGCCGACGTCGGCGGAGGCGGAGGCCGCGGCGGACGACCTCGTCTCCGCGGCGGGCACGCCCACGGAGGAGGGCGACGTCGAGGTCGCCGGGGAGGTCGCGGGCCGGTACGCCGTGACCGACGCGGGCGACGGCTGGGCCACCGTCACGTGGCGCAACGACACGGCCGTCCTCCAGGCGACGGGGCCCGCCGACGTCGTGGCCGACGTCTACGCCGCCTTCCCGCTCTGAGCACCGGGGCCCTCGCGGCGGCCCGGACTCTCCGGGTGCGCAAGAATGCCCTTCACCGACTCCCGGGAGCTGATCGCCCATGACCGACCTGCCCACCCCCTCCGCGCCCCGGCTCGCCGTCCTCGGCACGGGCGTCATGGGCGAGACCGTCCTCGCGGGTGCGCTCGCGTCCGGGTGGCGACCCGACGACGTCGTCGCGACGGTCCGCCGGCCCGAGCGCGCCGACGAGCTCGCCGCGCGCCACGGCATCCGGACGACGCGCGACAACGTCGAGGCCGTGCGCGGCGCCGGGGTCGTCGTCGTCGCGGTGAAGCCGAAGGACGTGGCCGCGCTGCTCGCCGAGGTCCACGACGCGGTGCGCGAGGGCACGGTCGTCGTGAGCGTCGTCGTCGGCCTCCCGACCGCCTTCTACGAGGAGCGGCTGCCCGCGGGCACCGCCGTCGTGCGGGTCATGCCGAACACGCCGTCCGTCGTGGGTGCGGGCGTGAGCGCCGTGAGCGGCGGGAGCGCCGCGGACGACGACGACGTCGCGCTCGTCGAGCGGCTGCTCGCCGCGACGGGCCTCGTCGTGCGCGTCGCGGAGAAGGACCAGGACGCCGTCGGCGCGCTCTCCGGCTCCGGGCCCGCGTACGTCTTCTACGTCATCGACGCGCTCGCCGAGGCGGGCGTGCTGCTCGGCCTGACGCGCGCGACGGCGCTCGAGCTCGCGACCGCGACCGTGCACGGCGCGGCCACGATGCTGCGCGAGACGGGCGAGCACCCGGCGATCGCGCGCGAGCGCGTCTCGTCGCCGGGCGGCACGACGGTCGCGGCGCTGCGCCGTCTCGACGCCGGCGGGGTGCGCGCCGCGTTCCTCGACGCGCTCGAGGCCGCGCGCGACCGCTCGGCCGAGCTCGCGGCGGCGCTCGCGGACGCCCCGGCGCCGCGCGCGGGGACCGAGGGGGCGGGGTCGTGAGCGACGGGCCGTCGCCCCGCACGCGCCCGCCCGCGATGTCGGACGTCGCGCGGCTCGCCGGCGTCTCGCACCAGACCGTGTCCCGCGTGCTCAACGACCACCCGAGCGTGCGGCCCGAGACCCGCGACCGCGTCCTCGACGCGATCGCGACGCTCGGCTACCGCCGCAACAGCGCGGCGCGCGCCCTCGTGACGATGCGCTCGGGCACGATCGGCGTGGTCACCACCGGCTCCGCGCTGTACGGGCCGACGTCGACCCTCATCGCGGTCGAGGAGGCCGCGCGCGAGCAGGGCTACTTCGTGAGCGTCGCGACGATCCGGCGCTACGACGCCGACACGATGCACCGGGTGCTCGAGCACTTCATGGACCAGGGTGTCGAGGGCATCGTCGTCATCGCGCCGCAGACGGACGTCGCGGCGGCGGTCGACTCGTTCCGCGCGCCGGTCCCCGTCATCATGATCGCCGCGCGCGACCTCCCCGCCGACGGCGAGGCGACCGACGTCGTGCGCCCCGCGCCCGGTGCGCTCGGTGCGCCGGGGGCGATCCTGTCCATCGCTGTGGACCAGCGTCTGGGTGCGCGCGTCGCGACGGAGCACCTGCTCGGTCTGGGCCACCGCACGGTGCTCCACCTGTCCGGGCCGCTCGACTGGTTCGACGCGCGCGAGCGCGAGACGGGCTGGCGCGCCGCGCTCGAGGAGCGCGGCGCCCCGGTGCCCGAGCCGGTGCGGGGCGACTGGTCGTCGGACCGCGGGTACGCCGTCGGGCGCGAGCTCGCGGCCGCGGTCCGCGCGGGCGACGGCCCGACGGCGGTGTTCGCGGGCAACGACCAGCTCGCGCTCGGCCTGCTGCGCGCGTTCTGGGAGCAGGGCGTGCGGGTGCCGGCGGACGTCTCGGTGGTCGGGTTCGACGACGTCGCGGGCGCCGGGCACTTCATCCCGCCGCTGACGACGGTGCGCCAGCCGTTCGGGTCCCTGGGCCGCCGGTGCATGGGGATGATGATCGACGCGCTGGCGGGCGCGACGGTCCGTCCCGTCTCGATCCCGCCCGAGCTCATGGTGCGCGAGAGCACGGGCACGCCGCGCGACTGACCGCGCGCTCGCACGGGCGAGCGCGGAGGGAGTTGGCCTCGCCGGTTGTGAGCGCTAACATTCGAAGGACACTCAACGAACGAGGCGCGACGCCGCGACGAGGAGAAGCAGCAATGGTGCAGCAGGACGAGGTCGGGCGCCGTCGGGCGGCCGTCGTGGCGGGGGACACCGCGCTCGGGATCGAGCTCGGGTCGACGCGGATCAAGGCGTGCCTCGTGGACGGCGACGGCACGCCGCTCGCGAGCGGGAGCCACGCCTGGGAGAACCGGTTCGAGGACGGCACGTGGACGTACCCGCTCGACGCCGTCGAGGCGGGCCTGCGCGAGTGCTACGCGCGCCTCGTCGCCGACGTCGAGGAGCGGTACGGCGTGCGACCCACGACGTACGGGGCGCTCGGCGTCTCCGCGATGATGCACGGCTACCTCGCGTTCGACGCCGACGGCGGGCTGCTCGTCCCGTTCCGCACGTGGCGCAACACGTCGACCGGCCCGGCCGCCGCCGAGCTCACCGAGCTGCTGGGGTACAACGTCCCGCTGCGCTGGTCGGTCGCGCACTGGTACCAGGCGATCCTCGACGCCGAGCCCCACGCGGCGCGCGTCGCGTCGCTCACGACGCTCGCCGGGTACGTCCACCGGCGCCTCACGGGACGCCACGTGCTCGGCGTCGGCGACGCGTCCGGCATGTTCCCGGTCGACCCGGCGACGCGCGACTACGACCACGCGCTCCTCGCGCTCGTCGACGAGCGCGCCGCCACCCACCGGGCCGGGCCGAAGCTCGCCGAGCTGCTGCCGGACGTCCTCGTCGCGGGCGAGGACGCCGGGCGCCTGACCGCCGAGGGCGCGGCCTGGCTCGACCCCACCGGGTCGCTGGAGCCCGGCGTCCTGCTGTGCCCGCCCGAGGGCGACGCGGGCACGGGCATGGTCGCGACGAACGCCGTCGCGCCGCGCACGGGCAACGTCAGCGCGGGCACGAGCATCTTCGCGATGGTCGTGCTCGAGGGCCCGCTCGCAGCCGTGCACCACGAGCTCGACCTCGTCACGACGCCGGCGGGCGACCTCGTCGCGATGGTCCACTGCAACAACGGCGCGAGCGAGCTCGAGGCGTGGGCCGGACTGCTCGGCGAGCTCGCCGCGGCCGTGGGCAGCGACGCGGGCCCGGACGACGTGTTCGGCGCGCTGTTCCGCGCCGCGCTCGACGGCGACGCCGACGGCGGCGGGCTGCTCGCCTACAACTACCTCGCGGGGGAGCCGATCACCGGGCTCGACGAGGGGCGCCCCCTGGTCGTCCGCACGCCCGGCAGCCGCCTGACGCTCGCCAACTTCGCGCGGACGCAGGTGTACGGCGCGTTCGGGACCCTCGCGCTCGGCATGCGCGTGCTCGCGCGGGAGGGCGTCCGGATCGACGGGATGCTCGCCCACGGCGGGATGTTCCGCACCGCGGGCGTCGCGCAGCGGCTCCTCGCGGCGGCGATCGGCGCGCCCGTCAGCGTGGGGCGCACGGCGGGCGAGGGCGGGGCCTGGGGCATCGCGGTGCTCGCGGCCTTCGCGCGCGCCTGCGCCGGGGAGCGCGCACCGGGCGCCGACGTGGGTGCGGACCTGGGCGACTACCTGCGCGACCACGTCTTCGCGGCGGCCGAGACCGTGACGGTCGAGCCCGACCCCGCGGACGTCGCCGGCTTCGCCGCGTACCTCGAGCGGTACGCGGCCGGGCTCGCCGTGGAGCGTGCCGCCGTGACAGCGCTGCCCACCCGCACCGGAGGAGAGGACCCCGCATGAGCACGCCCACCCCGTCCGCGGACGCGACGGCCGCGCGACCCGCCGTCCCGGTGGTGCCCGCGCACCTGCGCGACGCCGTCGACGCCGCCAAGGAGCGTGTCGCCGCGCTGCACGCCGAGCTGCCCCGCTGGGAGCTCGTGGTGTGGACCGCGGGCAACGTGTCCGAGCGCGTCCGGGACACCACGCGGCCCGACGGCGCGGGCGACCTGCTCGTCATCAAGCCGTCGGGCGTCGCGTACGACGACATCACCCCCGGCGCGATGGTCGTGTGCGACCTCGACGGGGCCCTCGTCGAGGGCGACCGGTCGCCGTCGTCGGACACGGCGGCGCACGCGTACGTGTACCGCCACCTGCCCGACGTGGGCGGCGTGGTGCACACGCACTCGACCTACGCGACGGCGTGGGCCGCGCGGGGCGAGCCGGTGCCGTGCGTCCTGACGATGATGGCCGACGAGTTCGGGGGCGACATCCCCGTCGGACCGTTCGCGCTCATCGGCGACGACTCGATCGGGCGCGGCATCGTGGAGACGCTGCGCGGGTCGCGCAGCCCCGCGGTCCTCATGCGCAACCACGGGCCGTTCACCATCGGCAAGGACGCGCGCGCGGCGGTCAAGGCGGCCGTGATGTGCGAGGAGGTCGCCCGCACCGTGCACGTCAGCCGCCAGCTCGGCGAGCCCACGCGCATCCCGCAGGACGACGTCGACGCGCTTTACGCGCGCTACCAGCACGTCTACGGGCAGCAGCCCGCGCGCTGACCGGCGGGCCGCTCCGACCCGGTTCCCCCGGGCCCGGCGGCGCACCGGCACGACACGCAGCACGACCACCGGGACGGGACCGCAGCGGTGCGGCCCTCGCCCACGACACGAGAGATGGACCGACATGAGCAAGCCCTACGCGGACCGCGAGATCTGGTTCCTCACCGGCAGCCAGGACCTGTACGGAGAGGAGACGCTGCGGCAGGTCGCCGAGCAGTCGCAGGAGGTCGCGCGCGCCCTCGACGCGTCGCCGGACGTCCCTGCGACCGTCGTCTGGAAGCCCGTCCTCAAGGACGCCGGCGCGATCCGCCGCGCGATGCTCGACGCGAACGCCGACGACCGCGTGCTCGGCGTCGTGACGTGGATGCACACGTTCAGCCCCGCGAAGATGTGGATCGGCGGCCTCGACCAGCTCCGCAAGCCTCTCCTGCACCTGCACACGCAGGCGAACGTCGAGCTGCCGTGGGACACGATCGACTTCGACTTCATGAACCTCAACCAGGCCGCGCACGGCGACCGGGAGTACGCGTACGTCGCGACGCGGCTCGGGGTGGCGCGCACGACGGTCGTCGGGCACGTCTCGAACCCGGCGGTCACCGCGCGCGTCGGCTCGTGGGTGCGCGGCGCCGCCGGCTGGGCGGCGACGCACGAGCTGCGCCTCGCCCGCTTCGGCGACAACATGCGCAACGTCGCGGTGACCGAGGGCGACAAGACCGAGGCCGAGCTCCGGTTCGGTGTGAGCGTGAACACGTGGGGCGTGAACGACCTCGTGCGCGCGGTCGACGAGGTCTCCGAGGCCGACGTCGACGCGCTCGTCGCGGAGTACGAGGACCTCTACGACGTGGTCCCCGAGCTGCGCAAGGACGGCGACCGGCACGCCTCGCTGCGGTACGCGGCCCGGCAGGAGATCGCGCTCGAGACGTTCCTCGAGTCCGTCGGCGCCAAGGCGTTCACGACCAACTTCGAGGACCTGGGCGACCTGCGCCAGCTCCCCGGCATCGCCGTCCAGCGCCTCATGGCCAAGGGCTACGGGTTCGGGGCCGAGGGCGACTGGAAGACGGCCGTGCTCGTGCGCGCCGCGAAGGTCATGGGCGAGGGGCTGCCCGGCGGCGCGTCGCTCATGGAGGACTACACCTACGACCTGACCCCGGGCAGCGAGAAGATCCTCGGCGCGCACATGCTGGAGATCTGCCCGTCGCTCACGACCTCGACGCCCCGCGTCGAGATCCACCCGCTCGGCATCGGCGGCAAGGAGGACCCGGTCCGCATGGTGTTCGACGCCGACCCGGGCGTCGGCGTCGTCGTGTCCCTCGCGGACATGCGCGACCGCTTCCGGCTCACGGCGAACGTCGTGGACGTCGTCCCGCCGAGCGCGCCGCTGCCGCACCTGCCGGTGGCACGCGCGGTGTGGGAGCCGCGGCCGGACTTCGCGACGTCCGCCGAGGCCTGGCTGACGGCGGGCGGCGCGCACCACACGGTGCTCTCCACGGCCGCGGGCATCGACGCGTTCGAGGTCTTCGCGGACATCGCGCGCACGGAGCTCCTGGTCATCGACGAGAGCACGACGCGGCGGGGCTTCCGCGACCAGGTGCGGTGGAACCAGGTCTACTACCGCCTCGCGCAGGGCCTCTGACGCCTGGGGGAGCCGTCCGCGCACGGTCCCGTCACGGCCACCGGCCGTGACCGAACCGTGACGGGGCGGCGGCTTCCCCTGGAGCTGTGTGAGCGCTAACATCGTCTCTCGGGAGGGTGTGAGCGATCACATCCGCGGGCCCGGGGTCCTGCCCTTCGCCTGGCTCCGCAGCTCGAGCACGTCGCAGTGCCGAGCGGTGACCGGAATGGTTACCGAACGGTGATGCGGAATGCCGAGTGGGGGCTTGCGGGAGCGGCCCTGACACCGCTAGACATTGACACAAGCAAACATGTATCAACAAGAGTCAACAGTCCGATGAGGGGCTGGCACGACTCGACGGTCCTCGGCACGGCGCCGAGGTCGCATCTCAAGGAGGAGAGCATGTTCAGCACGACCAAGGCGCGCACGCGTCTGACGGGTGTCCTCGCCGGCGTGGCGGTCCTCGCGCTCGCGGCGTGCAGCAGCGGGGGCGGCAGCACGGACGGCAGCAGCAACGACGCGGGCGGCGACGGCGGCGGTGGCGGCGACACGATCTCCGTCGGCTTCTCGCAGGTCGGCGCCGAGTCCGGCTGGCGCGCGGCGAACACCAAGTCCATCCAGGACACGCTCACGGCCGAGAACGGCTTCGACCTCAAGTTCTCCGACGCGCAGCAGAAGCAGGAGAACCAGATCCAGGCGATCCGCTCCTACATCGCGCAGGGCGTCGACGTCATCGCGTTCTCCCCGGTCGTCGAGTCCGGCTGGGACGCGGTGCTCGAGGAGGCCAAGCAGGCCGGCATCCCCGTGATCCTCACCGACCGCGCGGTCGACTCCGAGGACGACACCCTCTACGAGTCGTTCATCGGCTCCGACTTCGTCCTCGAGGGCGAGATGGCCGGCGACTGGGTCTCCGAGAACCTCGCGACCGAGCCCATCAACGTCGTCGAGCTCCAGGGCACCACGGGCGCCGCGCCCGCGATCGACCGCAAGACCGGTTTCGAGAACGCCACGGCGGACAACCCCAACGTGACGATCATCGACTCGCAGACCGGCAACTTCACGCGTGCCGAGGGCAAGACGGTCATGGAGGGCTTCCTCCAGGCGCACGACGACATCGACCTCGTGTACGCGCACAACGACGACATGGGTCTCGGCGCCATCGAGGCCATCGAGGCCGCCGGTCTCGTCCCGGGCGAGGACATCAAGATCGTCACCGTCGACGCGGTCAAGGACGGCATGCAGGCTCTCGCCGACGGCAAGATCAACTTCATCGTCGAGTGCAACCCGCTCCTCGGCCCGGACCTGGCCGACATCATCAAGAAGGTCGTCGCGGGCGAGGAGGTCGAGAAGCGCATCGTCGTCAAGGACGAGTCCTTCACGCAGGAGCAGGCGATCGAGGCGCTCCCGACGCGCGAGTACTGAGCGCACCGCGCGCGCCGAGCGGACCGCCCGGGACGACCCGGGCTCCCGCTCCGCACCGCCCCGGCGGGGCCGGTCGACGCCGACCGGCCCCGCCACCACGGACGGGTCGCGCGCCGGGAGAGCACGGCTCCCCGGCGCGCGGCCGACGCACCACCGCCGGCATGCCGACCCCGCCGGCGTCCTGAGGCGCCCCGGGGCCCGGCAGCCCCGCCGCCACCGCTGCACGGAAGGTCACCCATGACTACCGCCGTCCCCGACGGTCGGCCCGTCGTCGAGATGACCGGGATCTCGATCGAGTTCCCGGGCGTCAAGGCGCTCGACGGAGTCGACCTCACGCTCCGGCCCGGAGAGGTCCACGCCCTCATGGGCGAGAACGGCGCCGGCAAGTCGACGCTCATCAAGGCGCTCACCGGCGTCTACTCGATCGACTCCGGTCGCATCCTCGTCGACGGCGCCGAGCACACGTTCTCCGGCCCGGGCGAGGCCCAGGCCGCCGGCGTCTCGCCGGTGTACCAGGAGGTCAACCTCTGCGAGAACCTCTCGGTCGCCGAGAACATCATGCTCGGCCACGAGCCGCGCCGCCTCGGCGCGATCGACTGGCGGGCCACGCGCCGTCGGGCGGGGGAGATGCTCGCGCGCCTCAACCTCGACATCGACCCGGCGTCCTCGCTCTCGAGCCACTCCCTCGCCGTGCAGCAGCTCGTGGCCATCTGCCGCGCGCTCGTCGTCGAGTGCAAGGTGCTCATCCTCGACGAGCCGACGTCCAGCCTCGACGCGGACGAGGTCGCGCAGCTCTTCGCCGTCGTGCGGCGCCTGCGCGACGAGGGCGTCGCGATCCTCTTCGTCTCGCACTTCCTCGAGCAGGTGTACGAGATCTCCGACCGCATGACCGTGCTGCGCAACGGCAAGCTCGTCGGCGAGTACGTCACCGCCGAGCTGCCGCGCCTCGAGCTCGTCTCCAAGATGATCGGCACCTCGCTCGAGGTGCTCGAGGAGCTCGAGGAGGCGCCCAAGCGCTCGGTCGCCGACCGCGAGGCGACGCCGTTCGTCCAGGCGCTCGGCGTCGGCCGCAAGGGCTCGGTGCAGCCGTTCGACCTCGACGTCTACCCGGGCGAGGTCGTCGGGCTCGCGGGCCTCCTCGGCTCGGGCCGCACCGAGCTCGCCCGGCTGCTCGCGGGTGCGGACCGCGCGGACAGCGGCCAGGTCCGCGTCGGCGGCGCGCTCGCCCGGCTGCGCACGCCGCGCTCCGCGATGCAGCGCAAGATCGCGTTCTCCTCGGAGCACCGCAAGGCCGAGGGCATCGTGGGCGACCTGACGATCCGCGAGAACATCGTGCTCGGTCTCCAGGCCGAGCGCGGGTGGGCCCGGCGCCTGCCTCGCAAGCAGGTCGACGAGATCGTCGAGAAGTACATCAGCGCGCTCGCGATCCGCCCCGCCAACCCGGACGCGCTCATCAAGAACCTCTCGGGCGGCAACCAGCAGAAGGTGCTCCTCGCGCGCTGGCTCGCGACGGCCCCCAGGCTGCTCATCCTGGACGAGCCGACGCGCGGCATCGACGTCGGGGCGAAGGCCGAGATCCAGAAGCTCGTCGCCCAGCTCTCGGGCGAGGGCATGTCGGTCGTGTTCATCTCGGCCGAGCTCGAGGAGGTGCTGCGGCTCAGCCACCGCATCGCCGTCATGCGCGACCGGGTCAAGGTCGCGGAGATCACCAACGACGAGGACGTCACGGTCGAGGACGTCGTCGAGCTCATCGCGAGCGGAGGGCAGGAGTCATGAGCACCACGGCACCCGCCTGGCAGCGCGCCGTCCAGCACCGGCTCTTCTGGCCGATCGTCGCGCTGGTCGTGCTGCTGGCGGTCAACACGGTCAACCGGCCGAGCTTCCTGTCCATCAGGCTGCAGGACGGCCACCTCTTCGGGTCGCTCGTCAACCTGCTGAAGAACGGCGCGCCGCTGCTGCTCGTCGCGCTCGGCATGACCCTCGTCATCGCGACGCGCGGCATCGACCTGTCGGTCGGCGCGGTGGTCGCGATCTCCGGGGCCGTCGCGCTGAGCTTCATCGCGTCGTCGCCCACGCCGGACAGCCTGACGACCGTCCTCGTCGCCGTGGGGATCGCGCTCGCGCTGTCCTTCGTCCTCGGCGTGTGGAACGGCTTCCTCGTCTCCGTCCTCGGGATCCAGCCCATCATCGCGACGCTCGTGCTCATGACCGCGGGCCGCGGCGTCGCGATGCTCATCACGGGCGGCCAGATCACGACGGTCAACAGCGCACCGTTCAAGTCGATCGGGTCCGGGTTCTGGTTCGGGATCCCCGTCGCGGTCGTGCTGGCCGGCCTCGTCTTCGCGGCCGTCGCGCTGCTCACGCGGCGCACCGCGCTCGGCATGCTCATCGAGTCCGTCGGCATCAACCCCGAGGCGAGCCGCCTCGCGGGCGTCAAGGCGCGCAGCATCATCTGGACCGTCTACGCGGTCTGCGCGCTCTTCGCGGGCCTCGCCGGCCTCATGATCTCGTCGAGCACCATGGCGGCCGACGCCAACAACGCCGGGCTCTTCATCGAGCTCGACGCGATCCTCGCCGTCGTGATCGGCGGCACGTCGCTCGCGGGCGGGAAGTTCTCGCTCTCCGGCACCCTGGTCGGCGTCCTCATCATCCAGACGCTCACCCTCACGGTGACCATGCTCGGCATCTCGCCGTCCGTCACGCCCCTGTTCAAGGCGATCGTCGTCATCGCGGTCTGCCTCGCGCAGTCCCCGAAGGTGCGCGACCTGGTCGCCGCCCGACGACGTCGCGCGGCCCCGACGGCCGCCGCGGCCGCGGAGGTGAGCGCCTGATGTCCGCCGTGCAGACCCCTGCCCCGACCTCGCCGCCCGACCCCCGGGGCGCCGAGACCGCCGCCCCCGGAGGCCGACCGACCATGACCGAGCGACTCACGAGCCGCGTGCGCCTCGACCGGCGCTACCTCCCGGTCCTCGGCACGTTCGCGGTGCTCGCGCTCATGCTCGTCGTGGGCGGGAGCCGGTACGAGAACTTCCTCTCGGCCCGCGTCGTCTCGAACCTGTTCATCAACAACTCGTTCCTCATCGTGCTCGCGGTCGGGATGACCTTCGTCATCCTCACCGGCGGCATCGACCTCTCCGTGGGTGCCGTGGTGGCGCTGTCCGGCATCACGACGGCGTCGCTCCTGCAGAGCGGGTGGCCGGTCGCGGTGGTGCTCGTCATCGCGGTCCTCATCGGCACCGTGCTGGGGCTCGCCGTCGGGCTCATGGTCCACGTGTTCGACATCCAGCCGTTCATCGCGACGCTCGCCGCGATGTTCCTCGCGCGCGGCCTGTGCTACGTCATCAGCCTCCAGTCCATCCCGATCACGAACGAGTCGTTCGTCGCGCTCGCGGGCTGGAGCCAGGAGATCGGCGACGGCTGGCGCCTGACGACCGCGGTCATCATCGCGCTCGTCGTCGTGGCGATCGCGTTCTACGTGCTGCACTACACGCAGTTCGGCCGCACGGTCTACGCGATCGGCGGCGGCGAGCAGTCGGCGATGCTCATGGGCCTGCCCGTCGCGCGCACCAAGGTGCTCGTCTACGTGGTGAGCGGCACGTGCGCCGGCATCGGCGGCCTGCTGTTCGCGATGTTCTCGCGGTCCGGCTACTCGCTCACGGGCGTCGGCATGGAGCTCGACGCGATCGCGGCGGTCGTCATCGGCGGCACGCTCCTCACGGGCGGGACGGGCTTCGTGCTCGGGTCCGTGCTCGGCGTGCTCGTGCTGGGCCTCATCCAGACGATCATCACGTTCGAGGGCACCCTGAGCTCGTGGTGGACGAAGATCGTCATCGGCGTGCTGCTGCTGGTCTTCGTGATCCTGCAGCGCGTCCTCGTCGTCAGGCGGAGGTGAGCCGGCGGCACCGGCCTCCGCCGCGGGCGTCCTCGTGACGTCCGCGGCGCGGGGCCGGTGCCGCGGCCGTCTGCCCGGGCCGACGGCCCGGGGTCACCGGAGCAGGGCGGGGGCCGGCACCCCTGGGTCGTTCGGGCGTACGCCCGACCGGCGGTGTCATGACGCCGCCCTTGTAGAATGTGAGCGCTCACACTAGGCTCGGGCCGAACTTGTGAACGCTCACACGCAATGGTGCGTGTCTCTCGACGATGAGAGGAAGCCCTATGGAAACGTCTGTTCACCCGTCCCTCCCCACGTCCCGGCGCAGACCGGCGCGCCGCCGGTCCGTCGCGGTCGCCCTCGTGGCGGGCATGGTCGGCACGGTCGCGCTCGCGACGTCGCTGCCGGCCGCCGCCGCGGAGCCCGACCTGCCCGACGGCGCATGGGTCGACACGTTCGACGACGCCGCGCTCGGCTCGGCCTGGACCGTCGTCAACCCCGTGCCCGAGGCGCTGTCCGTCGGCGGGGGGAAGCTCACGCTGACCTCGCAGCCGGGCGACACCTACCAGGATGCGAACAGCGCGAAGAACGTCGTGCTGCTCGACGTGCCGGCGGGCGACTTCACCGTCGTCACCCGGCTGGAGGCGCCCGTCGCCTCCGTCTACCAGGGCGCCGGCCTCGTCGCGTGGCAGGACATGGACAACTACGTCCGGTCGGGCCTGACCTTCGTGGGTGACCTCTCGCCGTCGGGCCGCGCGATCGAGAACGACGTCGAGACCGGCGGCGTCTTCAGCGCGGCGGCCTTCACCGACCGCCCGGGCTCCACCGGGGAGACGCTGCGCATGCAGCGCACCGGCGACACGATCGCGACGAGCTTCTGGGACGGCACCGCGTGGCAGCCCGCGGGCTCCGTGACCGTCGACTTCCCGACGACGCACGTCGGCCTCTACGCGCTCGCCGCGCAGAGCGGCGCGGCGCACACCGCGGCGTTCGACTACGTCGCGGTCCAGGCCGCCGAGGGCGCGGACCAGGTGCCCGACGGCACGTTCACGCTCGCGGGCCCGGGCGACGCCCGGTACCTCGTGGCGACCGACGACGGCCTCGCCCTCGACGACGAGCGCCCCGCGACGACCGTCGCGCTCGCCGCGACGGCGGTCGACGGCGCCGAGGGCACGTCCCCGGTGACGCTCGCCGTCGGCGACCGGCCCGTCGTCGTCTCCGGCGCGTCCCGGCTCTCCCTCGGGGCCGCGAGCGCGGACGCGACGGCGCTGCGGCTCACCGACGCGGGCGGCGGCACGGTCTGGCTGCGCAGCGCGGCCGACCCCGAGCGCTACGCCGGGGTGCGAGCGTCCGACGGCGCGCTCGTCCTCGGTCCGCGCGACGCGGCCACGAAGCTGACGATCACGCCCGCCACGAGCGCGGACCACGAGATCACCGTGGACCTCGCGGGCGAGCGCACCCAGATGAGCGACGAGCTGTACGGCATCTTCTACGAGGACATCAACTACGCGGCCGACGGCGGCCTGTACGCCGAGCTCGTGCGCAACCGGTCGTTCGAGTTCAACAACCAGGACAACGGGTCGTTCACCGGGCTCACGGCGTGGAGCGCCGCGAACCGGGGCGGCGCGACGGCGACGACGCAGGTCGTGAACGACGCCGGGCGGCTCAACGCGACGAACCGCACCTACCTCAACCTCACGACGACCGGGGCGGGCGCCGGGGTGCGCAACGCCGGGTACAACACGGGGCTGTTCGTCGAGGAGGGGGAGTCGTACGACTTCTCCGTCTGGGCGCGGTCGGCGACGGCGCAGACCGTCACCGTGCGCGTCGAGGACGCCGCCGGGACCACGGCGTACGCGACCGGCCCGGTCGCCGTCGACGGCTCGAACGCGTGGAAGAGGTACGACGTCACGCTCACCGCGACGGGCACGACGAACGCCGGGCGGCTCGCGCTGCTCTCCGGCGCGGCGGGCTCGATCGCGCTCGACCAGGTGTCGCTCTTCCCGCAGGACACGTGGGTCGGCCCGGTCAACGGGAAGTCCGTGCTCCGCAAGGACCTCGCCGAGAAGATCGACGCGCTCGACCCGCAGTTCCTGCGCTTCCCCGGCGGCTGCGTGACGAACGTCGGCACGTTCCGCACGTACGAGGAGTCGGGCTTCACCGACCGTCGCCGCACGTACCAGTGGAAGGAGACGATCGGCCCGGTCGAGGAGCGCGCGACCAACTGGAACTTCTGGGGCTACAACCAGTCCTACGGCATCGGGTACCTCGAGTACTTCCTCCTCGCCGAGGACCTCGGCGCGACGCCGCTGCCCGTGGTGTCGGTCGGCGCCAACGGCTGCGGCAGCACCATCCCCGAGATGACCGACCCCGCGCAGATCCAGCGGTGGGTGGACGACACGGTCGACCTGATCGAGTTCGCCAACGGCGACGTGACGACCGAGTGGGGCGCCGTGCGGGCCGAGCTGGGCCACCCCGAGCCGTTCGGCCTGAAGTACGTCGGGCTCGGCAACGAGGAGAACACGAAGACGTTCGAGGCCAACTTCCCGGCGTTCCGCGACGCGATCGCGGCCGCCTACCCGGACGTCCAGATCATCTCGAACTCCGGGCCGGACGACACGGGCCAGCGCTTCGACGAGCTGTGGGAGTTCAACCGCGAGCAGGACGTCGACCTCGTCGACGAGCACTACTACAACGACCCGCAGTGGTTCCTCGAGAACGACGAGCGCTACGACTCCTACGACCGCGAGGGGCCGCACGTCTTCCTCGGCGAGTACGCGTCGCGCGGCAACACGTTCGCCAACGCGCTGTCCGAGGCCGCCTTCATGACGGGCCTCGAGCGTAACTCCGACGTCGTGCGGCTCGCGTCGTACGCGCCGCTGCTCGCGAACGAGTCGTACGTCCAGTGGTCGCCCGACGCGATCTGGTTCGACAACGACGAGTCCTGGGGCTCGGTGAACTACTACGTCCAGCAGCTGTTCTCCGCGAACGCGGGCGACGAGGTCGTGCCCAGCACGCACTCCGGCCCGGCGCCCGCCGACGCGACGCTCGACGGCGGCGTCTTCCTCTCCACGTGGAACACGGCCGCGCAGTACGACAACGTGCGCGTCACCGACAACGCGAGCGGCGACGTGCTCTTCGCGGACGACTTCGAGTCCGGCGCGTCGCAGTGGGAGCCGCAGTCGGGCACGTGGGGGGCGCAGGACGGCGCCTACGTCCAGTCGGCGACGAACGTCACCGACGCCCGGTCGATCGTCGCCGGCGCGTACGCGAAGGACTGGTCGAGCTACACGCTCGAGCTCGACGCGCGCAAGACGTCGGGCGCGGAGGGCTTCCTCGTCGGCTTCGCCGCGGGCGGCCCGAACGACTACTACTGGTGGAACCTCGGCGGGTGGAACAACACGCGCCAGGCCCTCCAGCGCGCGTCGGGCGGGAGCGCGAACGAGGTGCAGGCGGTGGAGAACCACAGCATCGAGGCCGGGCAGCCGTACCACGTCAAGGTCGTCGTCGAGGGCTCGACCATCGAGCTCTACCTCGACGGCGAGCTCCAGATGTCCTACGAGCAGCCGTCGACCAAGTCGCTCTACCAGGTCGTCACGCGCGACGACGAGACGGGCGACGTCGTGGTCAAGGTCGTCAACCCCACCGCGACCGCGGCGCGCACGCAGGTGCACGTCGAGGGCTCCGACGGCATCGCGGACCAGGCGACGGTCACCGAGATGGTGGGCGCGCCGTCGGACACCAACACCAAGGCCGACCCGGAGCGGGTCGTCCCGGTGGAGCGGACGCTCACGGGCGTGGGGGAGGAGTTCTCCTACGAGTTCCCCGCGCACTCGATCACGTTCGTCCGGCTGCACGCGTCCGACACGGAGCCCGAGCTCGACCTCGCGGTCGAGGTCGCGCCGCGCTGCCTGGCGGGCACGGCGTACGTCGCCGTGCGCGCGACGAACGGCGAGGACGTCCCGGTCTCGGTGACGCTCGCGACGCCGTTCGGGCAGAAGGCGTTCGCGGACGTGGCGCCCGGCAGGAACGCGTACCAGTCGTTCGCGGCGCGCGCGACGTCGGCCCCGGCCGGCACCGCGACGGTGACGGGCACGGCGACGCTCGACGGCGAGCAGGTCACCTCGACCGTCGACGTCGCCTACGACGCGCTCGACTGCGGCTGAATCATGCCGAGGTAGAACCGCAGGTCGCGAGGTAGAAGCTCCCGGGCTCTACCTCGCGACCGCTGGCTCTACCTCGCGAGAGCACGCTTCCCTCGTGGCCGGTCCGGCGGGCCACGAGGGCGCGGCCCGCGCTCCCCGCGCGGGCCGCCACCGCACGACACCGCACGTCTCGACGCGCGGGCGACGACGCCCGCGCCGACCAGAGGAGCACCGATGCACCCCCGACCGACCGACGGCGTCCGCCGTCGACCCGGCGGCGTGGCCCGGCTGGCGGCCGTGGCGGCCGCCACCGCGCTCGCCGTGACCGCGTGGGCACCGTCCGCCGTCGCGGCCGACGCCCTGCCCGCGCCCGTCCTCGACCTCGCGTTCGACGGCGACGTCGCCGACGCGAGCCCCCTCGCGCACCCCGTGGCCCTGCGCGGCCACACGGGCTCCGCGCCGACCGGCTTCTCCTACGTCGACGGCGTCGACGGGGCGGGGCAGGCCCTGCGCCTGAGCGGCAGCACGTACCTCGACCTCGGGTCGTCGACGGCGCTCCAGCCCGAGGACCTGACCCTCTCGTTCTGGGTGGAGCCCAGCGGGAAGCTGTCCGGGGAGCACGTCGTCACGTGGAACAAGCGGGCCTACAACTCCGACGGCTGGTACCTGTCGTCCGAGTCGGACACGGTGCCGCTCGCGCTGTCGGTGGGGCCGGCGTCGGGCCAGCCGTACAAGGTGCGGGTCGCGAGCTCCGACCGCGCGGCGTTCTTCCCCGCGGACGAGTGGACGCACGTCGTCGTCACGTACGACCACGCGACGAAGGCCGTCGCGTTCTACCGCAACGGCGAGCAGGTCCCGTCGACGGTGGCCAGCGCGGTCGCCGGCGACGCGACGGGGGTCCTGGGCTCCGACCCGACGCTGCCGAAGACGATCGGGTTCAACGGGCCCCAGTACAACGGCGCCTACCTCAAGGCCGCGCTGGACGACTACCGCCTGTACGACGCGGTGGCGGACCTGGGCGACGTCGTCGGGCTGTACGAGGAGAGCGGGCGCACGGTGGACCGCGACGCGATCGCGCAGGACGACGCCGACGCGCTGTCCCTGCCGGAGCGCGCGACGGTCGCGCTCGTGCTCCCGGCGACCGGCTCGCGCGGGTCGACCGTGACGTGGCGGTCGTCGCATCCCGAGGTCGTCGCGACCGACGGGACCGTGGTCCGGCCCGCGATCGGGGAGGACGACGCGCACGTCACGCTGACCGCGACGGTGCGCTACCTCGACGGCGAGCCGGTGACGCGCGACCTCGAGGTCGTCGTGCCCGCGATCGTCGACGAGACGCCGCTCGAGGAGACCGCGCTGCCGTCGGTGCTGCTCTCCGACGACTTCCTCCAGAACGCTGCCGCGAAGGAGCACGAGTACCTGCTGAGCCTGGACTCCGAGACGTTCCTCTACGAGTTCTACAAGGTCGGCGGGCTGACCCCGACCACGGCCGCCGGGTACGGCGGCTGGGAGCGCAGCAACGCCGTGAACTTCCGCGGCCACGCGTTCGGCCACTACCTCTCGGCGCTCGCGATGTCGTGGTCCTCGACGCAGGACGAGGCGACGAAGGACGCGCTGTTCACCGAGATCGAGGAGGGCGTGGGCGGGCTCGCGCGCGTGCAGGACGCGTACGCCGCCGCGCACCCCGGCTCGGCCGGGTACGTCTCCGCGTTCCGCGAGTCGATCCTCGACCAGGTGCAGGGCACCGGGACGTCGGACGAGAACGTCATCGTGCCCTGGTACAACCTGCACAAGGTGCTCGCCGGGCTGCTCGACGTCGCCGAGCACGTGGACGGCCCCGTCGGTGACCAGGCGCTCGCCGTGGCGACCGAGTTCGGGCTCTACGTCCAGGGCCGCGTCGCGAAGCTGCCGAGCACCGACGTCATGCTGCGCACCGAGTACGGCGGTATGAACGAGGCGCTGTACGAGCTGTTCGACCTCACGGGCGACGTCCGGATCAAGGAGGCGGCCGAGGCGTTCGACGAGGTGACGTTCTTCCGTCAGCTCGCCGCGGGCCAGGACGTGCTGCCGGGCAAGCACGCCAACACGCAGATCCCCAAGCTGCTCGGCGCGCTCAAGCGCTACCAGGTGTTCACGCAGAACCCCGCCTACTACGACCTGCTCACGCCCGCCGAGAAGGACGAGCTGCCGATGTACCTCGCGGCGGCGGAGAACTTCTTCGACATCGTGGTGCGCGACCACACCTACGTCACCGGCGCGAACAGCCAGGCGGAGCACTTCCACGCGCCCGGGTCGCTGCACGAGCGCGCGGACGAGCAGGGCACCGCGCGCAACGCCGAGACGGCCGAGACGTGCAACGAGTACAACATGCTCAAGCTCGCGCGCGAGCTCTTCACCCTGAGCAAGGACGTGCGGTACGCGGACTACTACGAGAACGCGTTCATCAACACGATCCTCGCGTCGCAGAACCCGGAGACCGGGACGACGACGTACTTCAACCCCATGGCGTCGGGCTACCACCGCGTCTACAACCTGCCGTTCACCGAGTTCTGGTGCTGCACCGGGACGGGCATGGAGAGCTTCTCCAAGCTCGGCGACTCGATCTACTTCACCGGCCAGGGCTCGGTGTGGGTCAACATGTTCTTCTCCTCGACGGTCGAGCACGCGGAGCAGAACCTGCGGCTCACGCAGGAGGCGAACCTGCCGAACGAGGACACCGTGACCTTCCGCGTCGACGCGCTCGACGGCGGTGCGGTCGCCGAGGACGCGACGCTGCGCCTGCGCGTGCCGTCGTGGATCGCGGGCGAGCCCGCGGTCGAGGTGAACGGCGCCACTGTCGAGCCGCACGTGTCGCGCGGGTACGTCGTGCTGCCCGTCGCCGCGGGCGACGTCGTCCGGTACACGATGCCGATGGCGGCGTCCGTCGTCGACACCCCGGACAACCCGTACTTCGTGGCCTTCCGGTACGGGCCCGTCGTCCTCTCCGCGAACCTCGGCGAGGTCCCCGAGCCGGCGTGGCAGGGCACGGGCATCCTCGTCCGCTCGTCCACGCGCGACGCCGACGCCCAGACGACGATCACGGCCGCGAACATGGGCGCCGACGAGTGGAAGGAGCGGATCGCGGAGAACCTCGTCCGCGTCGAGGACGACGCCGAGGGTCGGGTCCAGCTCGAGCTGCGGAACACCGCCGACGGCGGCGACCTCGTCTTCACGCCCCACCACACCAACTGGGACGTGACGTACGGGCTCTACCTCCACCTCGACGAGCCGGACTCCGCCGCGTCGCAGGAGCGCATCCTGCGCGCCAAGCATGAGCTGCGCGATGCCGACCGCACCGTCGACAGCCTGACGAGCTTCGACAACAACAACTTCGAGAACGCGAAGAACCTCCAGCAGAGCGGGTCGTCGGTCGGGGCGTTCTCCGGCCGCCAGTTCCGCCACGCGAACGGCACGGGCTGGTTCAGCTACGACCTCATGGTCGACCCGGCGTCGGCGTCGAACCACCTGGGCGTCACGCTCTACTCGGGCGACCAGGGCCGCGTGTTCGACGTGTACGTGAACGACGAGAAGCTGAAGACGATCACCACGGTCGCGAACGCCCCGACCAAGGACGAGCAGGGGTTCTACGTCGACACGACGCAGCTCCCGGCGAAGTACCTCGAGATCGGCGAGGGCACGCGCTGGAAGGTCGACAGCGCGGGGGAGTACGTGCTCGACGAGGACGGCGAGCGCATCCCCGTGGTCACCGTCCGCTTCCAGGCGACGGGCGGCTGGGCCGGAGGCGTGTTCGGCGTCCGGGTCGACCGCGCGGCGTCGTACGACGCGACGCCCGGGCTCGCGGCGCTCGCGTTCGACACCGGGTCGTTCGCCCCTGCGTTCGACCCGGCGGTGACGGACTACACCCTCACCGTCCCCGCGGGCACGACGGGCGTCGTGCTCGACGCCGACCCGCACGTGCCGAGCGGCCTGGTCCGCGTCGACGGCGTGCTGATCGACGACACGCAGGGTCGCGTCGTGCCGCTCCCGGCGGACGGGAGCGCCCGGACCGTGGAGGTCGTCGGCGTCGCGCAGGACCACGAGACCGCCACGACCTACCGGGTCGAGATCGTGCCGGGGGCGACGGCCGTCGTCCCGCTCGACGTCGAGGTCTCGTCGCGCTGCCTCGCCGGCAGGGCCTACGTGGCGGTCCGGGCGACGAACACGGGCGCCACGCCGGTGGACGTCACCCTGGCGACGCCGTACGGGGAGAGGTCGTCCACGGGCGTCGCCCCGGGCGCGAGCGCGTACCAGTCGTTCGCGTCCCGCGCGACGGCGGTCCCCGCCGGCACCGCGACGGTCACCGCCACGGCGGTGCTCGACGGCGCCCCGGTCACCACGACCCACGACGTCGACATCGAGCCGCGCACCTGCGGCTGAGCGACCCGCGCGCCGCACCGGCGTCCTCGCGGTCGGTCCGACGGGCCGCGAGGACGCCGCACCACGGCGACGCGGCGTCAGTCGATATCGGTACCGACATCGATATCCCCGGCATGAGCCCACGACAGCAGCAGGACCTCGACGAGGAGGAACGACATGAGCAGGCACCGGAGACGACGAGCCGCAGCGACGATCGTGGCGGGGGTGCTGGCGCTCGGGGCCGGCCTGCCCGCGGCGCACGCCACCGCGACGGCCGACGACGAGCCCCCGGCGGCGACCGCCCTCACCGGGCTGACCACGACGGACCGCGGCGACGGGACGTACGACGTCCCGCTCCTGCGCAGCGACGTCCCCGACATCAGCGTCACGCGCGTCCCCGCGGCCGAGAACGACGAGGGCCGCGACCTGTACTACATGATCAGCACGACGATGCACCTCGCGCCCGGCGCCCCGATCATGAAGTCGTACGACCTCGTGAGCTGGGAGATCGTGGGCTACGTCTACGACCGGCTCGGCGTCGGCGACGTGTCGTCGCTGCGCAACGGGAAGAACGGCTACGGCAACGGGCAGTGGGCGTCCTCGCTGCGCTACCGCGACGGCACGTTCTACGTGGTGTTCAACACCAACGACCTCGGGGGTCGTACCTCTTCCGCACGGACGACGTCGAGCACGGCGCGTGGGAGCGCACCGCGCTCGGCCGGGGGTTCCACGACCCGTCGCTGTTCTTCGACGAGGCCGACGGGGGACGCCCTACATCTTCTACGGCTCCGGCGCGACGAGCGCCGTCCGGCTGAACGACGACCTCACCGCGATCGAGGCGGACTTCCCGAACATCTTCCGCGCCGCGGACTACGCGGGCGAGCCGTTCGTCGGCGGGCTGTTGGAGGGCGCGCAGGTGCACTACATCGACGGCGAGTACTACGTCGCGATCATCACGTGGCCCAGCGGCCAGAACCGGCAGGAGGTGCTGTTCCGCTCCCCGCACCTGCTGGGCCGCTACGAGACCGCCGACGGGTCGAACCCGTACGAGGCGCGCAGCGCGCTGAACTCGGACGGCTTCGCGCAGGGCGGGCTGGTCGAGGTGCCCGACGGCGCGGGCGGCTACGAGTGGTGGGGCATGTTCTTCCGCGACACCTACCCTCTCGGCCGCATCCCCGCGCTCATCCCCGCGACGTGGGAGGACGGCTGGCCCACGTTCGGCGACGACGGCGTCGTCCGCGTCGGCGACACGTTCGCCAAGCCGATCGAGCTGGACCCGGCGACGGAGCGCCGGGAGCGGCTGAAGAGCATCGTCGCCTCCGACGACTTCGCGAACGACGCCGAGCACCGCGCGTTCAGCGACACCGTCTGGGAGGTCCCCGACGCGCCCACGTACGACGAGTCCCTGCTCGGCGTCGAGCTCGTCGCCAACCCTGGGTTCGAGGACGCCGGGACCGCGCCGTGGGCCGTGCAGTTCGGGGCGACGCTGTCGCGCGAGACGAGCGGCGCGGCGTCGGGCACGGGCGCGCTGCGCGTCGCGGGCCGGACGCTCAACGGCTCCGGGCCGAACCAGCAGCTCGGCGGGAAGATCCAGGCGGGCGTGACGTACGAGGTCTCGGCCCGGGTCCGCTACGCCTCCGGGCCGGCGCAGGTCCGCTTCAACCTCGTCGGGGACTGGGGCGCGGGCGTCACCACGCTCGCGTGGGCGAACGCCACGCCGGGGGAGTGGACGACCGTGCGGGGCACCTACACCGTCCCGCAGGACGCGGACGTCCGGACCTTCAAGCTCGCGGTCGAGACGCCGTGGGGCAACCCGCAGCCGCCGTCGTCGAGCGTCGAGTACCTGCTCGACGACGTGTCCGTGGTCGGCCGCGCGCCGGCCGTCGAGACGCCCACGCTCGAGGAGGTGTCGTACAACGGCTCGGACCTCGACCTCGCCTGGCAGTGGAACCACGCGCCGGACAACCGGTACTGGTCCCTCACCGAGCGCGAGGGCTGGCTGCGCCTGACCAACGGGCACGTCGTGAGCGGCGAGGCGGAGTACACCAAGGCGCCCGGGCGCGACCTCACCTACCTCGAGGAGGCGCGCAACACGCTCGGTCAGCGCACCTTCGGGCCGACGGCCTCCGCGGAGACCCGCGTCGACGTGTCGGGGATGCTCGACGGCGACGTCGCCGGCCTGGCCGTCTACGGCCGCAGCTTCGCGTACGCAGGGGTCCAGCAGGTCGACGGCGAGCGCACGCTCGGCCTCGTCACGCGGCTCCAGCCGTTCACCGACACGATCGACCGCGAGGCGGTCGAGTCGTTCGTCCCCGGGTCGCAGGTCCCGCTCGGGGAGCGCACGGACGTGCACCTCAAGGCGGACGCGGACTTCGCCTCGCCGGGCGGCCAGCTCTGGGTGCAGTACTCCTACAGCCTCGACGGGCGCACGTGGCAGCCGCTCGGGCCGCGCCAGGGGCCGCTCGTCATGGACTGGAGCCTGTCCCACTTCATGGGCTACCGGTTCGGCCTCTTCTCCTACGCCAAGGAGCGGACCGGCGGGCACGTGGACTTCGACCACTTCCTCCTCAGCGACGTGCTCGACGCCGACGGCGGCGCCGACCGGACGGCGCTCGACGCCGTCGTCGCCGAGGCGGAAGGGCTCGACCCGGCGGACCACACGGCCGAGTCGTGGGCCGCCGTCGAGCAGGCCCTCGCCTGGGCGCGGTCGACGACCGCGCCGTCGACGCAGAACCAGGCCGACGCTCCCGCCCGGGCGCTCGCGCTCGCCGTCGCGTCGCTGGAGCCGACGACGTCCCCGGACGTCGCGTTCGCGGCGGAGGCGAGCCTGCGCGCGCTCGCCGGCACCGACTACGTCGCCGTGCGCGTCGTGAACGAGGAGGACGTCCCGGTGGACGTGGTGGTCACCACGCCGTACGGCAGCCGCACGTTCGCCGACGTCCGACCGGGGGCGAGCGCCTACCAGGCGTTCCCGACGCGACGGTCGCCGGCGCCGGCCGGCGAGGTCACCGTCACCGTCACGCGCTCGACCGACGCCGCGACGACGACCCGCACCGTGCCGTTCGGCCGCTGACCCGCGCCCGACCCGGCGGGCCGCGCAGGCCGCGCCCGGTCGGCGCGAGAGGAGGGAGGACGCAGGACGACGGCGGGGGACCGCCGTCGGGCACGACCGTCCGCGCGAGGCGCGCGGACGTGAAGGACACCCACATCGATCGAGGAGGATCCATGGACACGCACCACCGCAGACGACGTCGCCTGCGCGGCGCCGTCGCCGGGGCCGCGCTCGTGACGCTGCTCTCCGCGTCGCTCGCCGCGCTGCCGTCGTACGCCGCGGACGAGGAGCTGGTCGTCAACGGCGGCTTCGAGGACGGCACGACCGGCTGGTTCGTCAACAACGGCAACGCGACCGACAAGGCCGTGCTGTCGACCACCGACCAGGCGTTCGCGGGCGAGGCCGCGGCCCTGACCACCGAGCGCGCGACGACCGGCTCCGGTCCGATGCAGGACCTCAGCGGCAAGGTCCGCGCGGGCGAGACGTACGAGCTCACCGCGAAGATCCGCTACGACGCCGCCGCGGCGCCGGCCACCAAGCAGTTCTTCGCGACGATGCACTACGGCGGCGGGTCGTACACGAACCTGGTGAGCGTCACCGCGACCAAGGGCCAGTGGGCGACGCTCGACGGCCGGTTCACGATCCCGGCCGACCAGAACGTCGGCACCGCGCGGCTGTTCTTCGAGACGCCGTGGACGAGCAACCCGTCCGCCGACCCGGCGACGCACCTCATGGACTTCGTGCTCGACGACGTCTCCGTCGTCGGCGCGGCCCCGCCCGGACCACCCTCGAAGACGATCGAGGTGCTCGGCAAGCTGCCCGGCGAGCACAACCCGCTCATCTCCCACAAGTTCGGGGCCGACGGGTTCGGGTTCGTCGAGGACGGGCGCGTGTACATGTACATGACGAACGACACCCAGGGCTACGCGCCCGACCCGGTGACGGGCGTCTCGCCGCAGATCAACTACGGCAGCATCAACCAGATCACGCTCATCTCGTCCGAGGACCTCGTGAACTGGACGGACCACGGCGAGATCCAGGTCGCGGGGCCGCAGGGCGTCGCGCCCTTCACGAACAACTCGTGGGCGCCGGGCATGGCGAAGAAGACGGTCGACGGCGTCGACAAGTACTTCCTCTACTACGCCAACGGCGGCGGGTCGTCGAACGTCATCACGGGCGCCTCGCCGCTCGGGCCGTGGACGAGCGAGCGCGACAGCACGCTCATCGACGGGCGCACCCCGGGCGCCGAGGCCGTGGCCTGGAAGTTCGACCCGGCGCCGCTCGTCACCGACGACGGCGCGTACCTCTACTTCGGCGGCGGCCCGGCGTCGACGTCGATGCCCGCGGCGGAGCGGTTCAACAACCCCAAGAACATCCGCGTCATCGAGCTCGGCGACGACATGGTCTCCACGCAGGGCACGGCGGCCGTCGTGGACGCGCCCGTGGCGTTCGAGGCGGCGCAGGTCTTCGAGCGCGACGGGAAGTACTACCTGTCGTACTCGTCGCACTTCGGCGGCAACGACTTCGGCGGCAACCAGGCCACGCTCCCGGGGTACCCGGGCGGCGGGCAGATCGGCTACATGATCTCCGACGACCCGATGTCGTTCCCCAAGGAGACGTACGCCGGCGTGATGTTCCCGAACCAGTCGCAGTTCTTCGGCGCGGGCACGGGCGGCAACAACCACCAGTCGGTGTTCGAGCTGGACGGCAAGTACTACTTCGCGTACCACGCGCCCACGCTCAACAAGCGCATCAACGGCAGCACCACGCAGGGCTACCGCAGCCCGCACATCCAGGAGCTGACGTTCAACGCGGACGGCACGGTCCAGCAGGTCGTCGGCGACTACGCGGGCGTGGACCAGGTCAAGGACCTCGACCCGTTCCAGGTGCTCGAGGCGGAGACGTTCGCGTGGCAGCAGGGCCTCACCACCGCGAAGGTCGACGGCGGCTCGGCGCAGTTCGGCGACCAGGCGCCGAACCTCGTCGTCCGCGACGTCGACGCCGGCGACTGGTCGGCGCTGTCGTCGGTCGACTTCGGCGACGGTGCCGCGAGCGTCACGGCGCGCGTGAAGCCGCTCGTCGAGGGCGCCACCGTCGAGGTGCGCCTCGACGACCGCGAGGGTGCGGTCGTCGGCACGCTCGGCCTCGACACCCCCGTGGGCGAGTGGGCGGACGTGACCGCCGCCCTGGAGGGCGTGAGCGGCGTCCACGACGTGTACTTCACGTTCGCCGGCCCCGCGGGCGTCGACCTCGTCGAGGTGGACACGTGGGAGTTCGCGGCCGACGCCGCCGGCCCGGCCGTCGAGCTCGACGTGACCGCGTCCGCACGCTGCCTCGCGGGCAAGGCCTACGTGGCGGTGCGCGCGACCAACCTCGCCGACGTCGCGGCCGACGTCGAGCTCGTCACCCCGTTCGGCACGCGGGTCGTGCGTGACGTGGCACCGGGGGCGAACGCGTACCAGTCGTTCGCCGCACGGTCCGCGTCGCTCGCGGCCGGGGTCGCGACCGCCACGGGCACCGCGGTGCTCGACGGCGCCACGGTCGAGACGGCGCACGAGGCCGCCTACGGCGACCTGTCCTGCGGCTGACACCGGACGACCAGCACTGCCCGACGGCGGCCCGCACCCCACCCGGTGGTGCGGGCCGCCGTCGGCGTCCGGGGGCGCCCGGGAGCCCTCACGCGCTTTTCGACATCGTTGTCGGTCCCGGGGTCCCTAGGCATGTTTGCGTTCACATGTTAGCGTTCACACGCGCGTCCGACGGCGGACCCGCGACCGGCGCCGACGCCGGGCACGACGACGAGGAGTCACCGATGACCTCACGCCACGAACCACCCCCGACGCCCGCGGAGCCCCGCGCCCGACGCCGACGCCGCTCGCTCGCGGCGCTGCTCGGCCTCGCGCTCGTCGCCCCGCTCGCGCCCGTGGGCGCGGCGGCCGCCGGCCCGATGCCCGCGGCGCCCGCACCGGTCCCCGTCGCGGCCGAGCCGACCACGGACGGTCTGCGGCTCTGGCTCCCGCTCGACGAGACCGAGGGCACCGTCGCGCACGACGCGTCGGGCCACGGCCTCGACGCCGCGCTCGTCGGCACGGGCGGCGGGTGGCGCGCGGGACAGGGGCTCACGTTCGGCGGCGCGAACCACGTGGACCTGCCCGACGACCTCCTGGCCGGCTACGACGCCGTGACGGTGAGCGCGGACGTGTGGGTCGACACGTCGCTGAGCGGCAACTACTTCTTCTACACCCTCGGCAACCCGGCGGTCGGCACCCCGCAGTCCGGGAACGGCTACCTGTTCTCGACGGGCAACGCGAACTACCGCGCGACGATCTCCGACCTCGCGTGGGGCCGCGAGCAGAACACGGCCAAGACCCCCGCGGGCGCCCTCCAGCGGGGCGTGTGGAAGACCGTCACCTACACGCTCGCGGGCGGCACGGCGCGGCTGTACGAGGACGGCACCCAGGTCGGGCAGAACACCGCGGTGACGATCACGCCCGGCGCGATCGGCGGCGGCACCACGACCGCGAACGCGCTCGGGAAGTCGGCCTACGCCGCCGACAACCTCTTCAAGGGGCGCATGAAGGACTTCCGGCTCTACGACCGCGCGCTCACCGCGCAGGAGGTCGCCGACCTCGCGTCGGACGCCGCGCAGGACGCCGTCACGGCCGACGCCGCCGCGCTCGACCTGGGCGACACGAGCGCCGTCGGCACGGACCTCGTGCTCCCCGCGAAGGGCGTCGGTGGCTCCGCCGTCGCGTGGTCGAGCTCCGACGCGGGCGTCGTCTCGGCGAGCGGCGCGGTGACGCGCCCCGCGGGCGACGAGCCGGCGACCGCGACGCTCACCGCCACGGTGACGTTGCGCGGCGCGACCGCGACCCGCACGTTCGACGTCACGGTCCTGCCGGGCGACGGCGACCAGGCGAAGGCCGACGCCGCGGCCGCCGCGCTCGAGGTGACGAACCTCGACGACGTGCGCGGCAACCTCACGCTGCCCACCACGGGGCTGCACGGCGCGAGCGTGACGTGGGAGTCGTCGTCGGGCACGATCACCCCGACGGGCGAGGTGACGCGCCCGGCGCACGGCGAGGACGCCGAGACCGTGGCCCTCACCGCGACGGTGACGGTCGGCGCGGCCACCGCGACGCGCGAGCTCGCGGCGCACGTGCCGCCGCTGCCCGAGCAGGAGGACCTCGCGGGCTACCTGTTCTCCTACTTCGTGGGCGAGGGCACCGCCACGGGCGAGCAGGTCTACTTCGGGCTCAGCCAGGGCAACGACCCGCTGAAGTACCAGAACCTCAACGACAACCAGCCCGTCCTCACGTCGGAGCTGGGGGAGAAGGGCCTGCGGGACCCGTTCGTCATCCGCTCGCCCGAGGGCGACAAGTTCTACCAGATCGCCACCGACCTCAAGATCTACGGCAACGGGAACTGGGACGCGTCCCAGCGCACCGGCTCGAAGTCGATCATGGTGTGGGAGTCCACGGACCTCGTGAACTGGACCGACCAGCGCCTCGTGCAGGTCTCGCCCGACACCGCGGGCAACACGTGGGCGCCGGAGGCGTACTACGACGAGACGATCGGCGCGTACGTCGTGTTCTGGGCCTCGAAGCTCTACGCGGAGGACGACCCGGACCACACCGGCAACACCTACAACCGGATGATGTACGCCACGACGCGCGACTTCGTGACGTTCAGCGAGGCGCAGGTGTGGGTCGACCCGGGCTACTCGGTCATCGACTCGACCGTGACGCAGCACGACGGCCAGTACTACCGGTTCACCAAGGACGAGCGGAACAACACGTCGTCCACGCCGTGCTCCAAGTTCATCCTCGCGGAGAAGGCGGCCGAGCTGCGCTCGACGGACTACGACTTCATCACCGACTGCATCGGCAAGGCGAACTCGCTCGGCGGCGGGATCAACCAGGGCGAGGGCCCGACGATCTTCAAGTCGAACACCGAGGAGAAGTGGTACCTCTTCATCGACGAGTTCGGCGGACGCGGCTACGTGCCGTTCGAGTCGACCTCGCTCGACGCGGCCGAGTGGACCATGTCCTCCGACTACGAGATGCCGTCGCGCCCGCGCCACGGCACGGTGCTCCCCGTGACGCAGGCCGAGTACGACCGCCTGCTGCGCACGTACCAGCCCGACGCGTTCGTGGAGTCCGTCGAGGACGTCGCCGTGACCGTCCAGACCGGCTCCGCGCCGGTGCTGCCCGCGAGCGTCACGGCGCGCTTCGCCGACGGCTCCACGGGCTCGGCGGATGTCACGTGGGACGCGGTCGACCCGGCGTCGTACGCGCAGGCGGGCTCGTTCGAGGTCGCCGGCACGCTCGGCGGCGGGGTGAGCGTCCGCGCCCGCGCGGTCGTCACCGTGACCGACGACGTCGTCCCCGTCGAGGGCCTCAGCGTCACCCCCGAGTCGCTCGAGGTGGGCGTCGGCGGCACGCGGCAGCTCACGGCGACCGTCACGCCCGCGAACGCGACGGCGCGCGCGATCACGTGGGCGTCGGACGACGCGGACGTCGCCACGGTCTCGGCCGACGGCGTCGTCACCGGTGTCGGCGAGGGCCACGCGCTCGTCACGGCGACCACGGCCGACGGGTCGCGCACCGCGTACGTGGCGGTCGAGGTGACGGCCGACGTGCCGGGGCTCGTCGTGCGGTACGCGTTCGACGAGACGAGCGGCACGGCGGCGGCGAACACCGCGCCCGGGTCGTCGTTCGGCCCGGCGACGCTGACCAACGGCGCGGCCTTCTCCGGTACCGGTGAGGGCGTCCGGCTCGACGGGACGGACGACTACGTCGACCTGCCCGACCACCTGCTCGCCGGGCTCACCGACGTCACGGTCGCGCTCGACGTCAAGGTCGCGACGGACCAGGCGACGCCGTACTTCGTCTACGGCCTCGGCAACACGAGCGGCACGGCGGGCAACGGGTACCTGTTCACCACGGGCAACGCGTACCGCACGTCGATCGCGACGGGGAACTGGACCACCGAGCAGACCGTCACCAAGAACGCGAACCTCCAGCGCGGGGTGTGGAAGCACCTCACGTACGCGCTGTCCGGCACGACGGCCGTGCTCTACGAGGACGGCGTCGAGGTGGGCCGCCAGACCGGCGTCACCATCGACCCGAAGGACATCGGGAACGGCTCGACGCTCGCCAACTACATCGGCCGCTCGCTGTACTCGGGCGACCGGTACCTCAAGGGCTCCGTGCGCGACTTCCGGGTCTACGACCGCGCGCTCACGGCGGACGAGGTCTACCAGGTCGGGGTCGACCACACGGCCGTCACGGGCGCCGAGCTCGACGCGCTCAAGGTCCCCGCGATCGTCGACGGGGCGAGCTCGACCGTGACGCTCGCCGTCGAGCCGGGCACGGACGTCTCGGCGCTCGCGCCGGTCCTCACGGTCTCGCCGCGTGCGACCGTCACGCCCGAGAACGGCTCGGTGCAGGACCTCACGCAGCCCGTGGAGTACACGGTGAGCGGGCCGGACGGGTCGTCGCGCACGTGGACGGTCCAGGCCAAGCAGATGGGCAGCCCCGTGCTCCCCGGGACGTACGCCGACCCGAACATCGCGCAGTTCGGCGACACGTTCTACCTCTACGCCACGACCGACGGCACCCCGGGCTGGGGCGGCAAGGACTTCTACGTCTGGAAGTCCACCGACCTCGTGACCTGGGAGCGTTCGGAGCAGCCGTTCCTCACGCTCGACGGCGCGAACGGGAACGTCCCGTGGGCGACCGGCAACGCGTGGGCGCCCACGATCATCGAGCGGGACGGGAAGTACTGGTTCTACTTCTCCGGCCACAACCCGACGTACGACCGCAAGACGATCGGCGTCGCGGTGGCCGACAGCCCCGAGGGGCCGTTCACCGCGCAGCCGACGGCGATGATCACGAACGGCGAGGCGGTCACGTCCGGCCAGGCCATCGACCCGGCCGCGTTCCGCGACCCGGAGACCGGGAAGTACTGGCTCCTGTGGGGCAACGGCGGGCCGTCGAACGGCCCGGTCATGGCGGAGCTGGGCGACGACATGACGTCGATCAAGCAGGACACGCTGCGGCGCATCCCCGGCCTGACCGACTTCCGCGAGGGCCTGTTCCTCAACTACCGGGACGGCGTCTACCACCTCACGTACTCGATCGACGACACGGGCTCGGAGAGCTACCGCGTCGGCTACGCGACGTCGGACAGCATCGACGGCCCGTGGACGTACCGCGGCGTGATCCTCGAGAAGGACGCCTCGCAGGGCATCCTCGGGACCGGGCACAGCTCGATCCTCAACGTCGAGGGCACCGACGACTGGTACATCGCGTACCACCGGTTCGCGATCCCCGGTGGCAACGGGACGAATCGCGAGACGACGATCGACCGCCTCACGTTCGGCGAGGACGGCCTCATCCAGAAGGTCGTGCCGACGCTCGAGAGCGTGGACCCGGTCGACGTCGCCCCCGCGCCCCGGGTCGAGCTGACCGTCGAGGCCACCCCGCGGTGCCTCGCGGGCAAGGTCTACGTCGCGGTACGGGCGACGAACGCGGGCGACGTGCCCGCCGACGTCACCCTCACGACCTCGTACGGCACGAGGACGTTCGCGGGCGTCGCCCCGGGAGCGAACGCCTACCAGTCGTTCGCGACGAGGGCGACGTCGGTCCCGGCCGGCACCGTGACGGTCACCGGCACGGCCGTGCTCGACGGCACCCCGGTCACCACGCCCTACGACGTCGCCGTCGCTGCCCACGCCTGCGGCTGACGACCCCCCCGAGGTAGAGCCCCGGTGAGCCGAGGTAGAGGCGTGGTCACGACCACGCCTCTACCTCGCGGGACCGGGGCTCTACCTCGCGACACGACCTGCATCTCGACGAGGAGAGGACGACATGATTTCCATACACCGAGCACGCTCGGCGCTCGCCGCCGGGCTGGTGGGGGCGCTCGCCGTCTCCACGCTCGCCGCCGCGGTCGCCGCACCCGCGGCCGCAGACGTCGGCGGGCCCACCGACGGCGGGCTCGTCGCGTGGTACCCGCTCGACGCCGCGAGCACGACCGGCGGCACGACGGCGAACCGCGCCGAGGGCTCGACGTTCGGCCCGGCCACGGTGGTGGGCGGCACGGCGACGGCCGACGGCACGACGCTCGACGGGACCGACGACTACGTCGACCTGCCCGACCACCTGCTCGCGGGCCTCATTGACGCCACCGTGAGCCTCGACGTGCTCGTGAGCCAGGACCAGGGCACGCCGTACTTCGTCTACGGGCTCGGCAACACGAGCGGGTCGAACGGCAACGGTTACCTGTTCACGACCGGCAACGCGTACCGCACGTCGATCGCGACCGGGAGCTGGACCACCGAGCAGACCGTCACCAAGGGCGCGAACCTCCAGCGCGGCGTCTGGAAGACGCTCACGTACACGCTCTCCGGCACGACGGCGACGCTCTACGAGGACGGCGTGCAGGTCAAGCAGGCCACGAACGTCACGACCGACCCCGGTCAGATCGGCGGCGGTCAGACGACCGCGAACTACGTCGGCCGCTCGCTCTACTCCGGCGACCGCTACCTCAAGGGCCAGGTGCGCGACTTCCGCCTCTACGACCGTGCGCTGAGCCCGGCCGAGGCGGCCGAGCTCGCGGCCCGGACCTCCACGGCCGCCGCGGACGCCGACCTCGCCGCGCTCGACCTCGGCGACACGAGCGCCGTCACCGCGGACCTCGTGCTGCCCACCACGGGCGCGCAGGGCTCGCTCGTCACGTGGACGTCGTCGGACGCGGGCGTCGTCGGCGCCACGGGGAAGGTCACCCGGCCCGCCGCGGGCGAGGACGACGCGACCGTGACGCTCACCGCGCTCGTCACGCGCGGCGCGGTCGCGCGCACCGCCCAGTTCGACGTCACCGTCCTCGCCCACCTGGCTCCTGCCGCGGCCGTGGCGTGGGACGCGAGCCACGTCGTCGTGCCGCACCTCGGCGACGTGCGCGGCAACCTCACGCTGCCGGCCGAGGGGGCCAACGGCTCCGCCTTCACGTGGGAGAGCTCCGACCCCGCGACCGTCTCGGCCACGGGCGAGGTGACCCGGCCCGCCCACGGCGAGCCGGCCGCCGTCGTGCGGCTCACCGTCACGGCGACCAAGGACGGCGCGACCGCGACGCACACCTACGACGCGACCGTCCGCCCGCTGCCGGCCGCGGCCGACTACGAGGGCTACTTCTTCCCGTACTTCGAGGGGGAGAGCACCGCGGACGGCGAGTCGGTGTACTTCAGCGCGAGCAACGGGAACGACCCGCTCGACTGGGTCGAGCTCAACGACGGCGAGCCCGTGCTCACGTCGACGCTCGGCGAGAAGGGCCTGCGCGACCCGTTCATCATCCGCTCGCCCGAGGGCGACCGGTTCTTCCTCCTCGCGACCGACCTGCGCATCTACGGCGGCAACAACTTCGGCAACGCGCAGGAGCGCGGGTCGCGCGCGCTGATGATCTGGGAGTCGACCGACCTCGTGCACTGGTCCGACCAGCGCATGGTCACGGTGTCGAGCGCGTACGCGGGCAACACGTGGGCGCCCGAGGCGTTCTGGGACGCGCAGCGCGGCGAGTACATCGTCTACTGGGCCTCGGCGCTCTACCCGACGACGTCGACCGACGGCCGCCGCATCGCCGACTCCTACCAGCGCATGATGTACGCCACGACGCGCGACTTCGTGACGTTCTCCGAGCCGCAGGTGTGGATCGACGAGAAGCGCGGCAACGGGCTGGGGATGATCGACTCGTCGATCGTCGAGCACGAGGGCACCTACTACCGGTTCACCAAGGACGAGGCGTACATGATCCCGCGCCTCGAGAAGTCGACGGACCTGCGCTCGACCGACTGGGACCTCGTCGCCGAGAAGATCGGCTACGGCCAGCCCAACCCGTGGGGCGGCACGCTCACCGCGGGCGAGGGCCCGACCGTCTTCAAGTCGAACACCGAGGAGAAGTGGTACCTCTTCGTCGACCAGCCGAGCTACCACGGTGGCCAGGGGTACCTGCCGCTCGAGTCCACCGACCTCGACTCGGGCGTGTGGACGTCGGTCGACGCCCACCTGCCGAGCAGCCCACGCCACGGCACCGTGCTGCCGATCACGGCCGCCGAGCACGCCGCGCTCCTCGCGGCGTACGGCGAGCAGCCGCCGGCGCCCGAGCTCGACCTCGCGGTCGAGGTCACGCCGCGCTGCCTCGCGGGCAAGGCGTACGTCGCGGTCCGCGCGACGAACGGGGAGGACGTCCCCGTCACGCTGACGCTCACGGCGCCGTACGGCGAGAAGACGGTCGCGGACGTCGCGCCGGGCAAGAACGCCTACCAGTCGTTCGCCGCCCGCGCGACGGCGGTCCCGGCCGGGACCGTCACCGTGACCGGCGTCGCGACCCTCGACGGGAAGGAGGTGACGACCACGCGCGAGGCGCAGGTCGACGCGCTCGACTGCGCCTGACACCCGCGAGGTCGCACCCCGCCGAGGGAGAGGCGAGGTACCGCGAGGGAGAGGCGTGGTCACGACCACGCCTCTCCCTCGACGGACCGGAGCTCTCCCTCGGCGACGTGGCGGCCGGGCGGAACCAGCACGAGCGTCGGACGCGGGGCTTCCCTCCTTGCCGCCGACGACGCTTCCACCACTCGACGACGAGTGAGAAGGAGCGACAGCTCATGCACGTGCACGACACCAGCTATTCGCGACGAGCCGTCCTGCGGCTCGGGGCGCTGGCCGCAGGGGCGACCGGCGCCGTCGCGCTCGCGGGCGGCGGCAGCGCGCTCGCCGCGCCGCCGGCCCCGGCGCTGACGGTCCCGAGCGGACCGCCCGTCAGCCGGGCCTTCCTGCGGTCCCTCGACCGCTCGGTCACCCTCGACGGCTGGGCCGCCGAGCCGTTCCCGATGTCCGACGTGACGCTCGCCCCGAGCGTCGCGACGCGCTCGCAGGACCAGATCCTGCACCTCGCGCGCGAGTACCCCGTGGACCGCGTCCTCGCGGTGTTCCGGCGCAACGCCGGGATCGACACCCGGGGCGCGTCGGCGCCCGGCGGCTGGGAGGGCTTCGGTCACGCCAACGAGCAGCCGTGGGGCCCCGACGACTACCCGGGCCGGGCCAACACCCAGACCGCGAACCTCCTGCGCGGGCACTACGGCGGGCACTTCCTGTCCATGGTGGCGCTCGCGTACGCGAGCACGGGCGAGAGGGTGTTCCGCGACAAGGTGGACCAGATCGTCGAGGGCCTCGGCGAGGTCCAGACGGCGCTCGCGGCCATGGGCCGGTTCAGCCACCCCGGGTTCCTCGCCGCCTACGGCGAGTGGCAGTTCAGCCAGCTCGAGAAGTACGCGCCGTACGGCGAGATCTGGGCGCCCTACTACACGTGCCACAAGATCATGGCCGGCCTGCTCGAGGCGTACCGCCTGGCGGGCAGCGACCAGGCGCTCGAGCTCGCGTCGTCCATGGCGGCGTGGGTGCACAGCCGGCTCTCCGTGCTGCCGCAGGCGCAGCTCGACCGGATGTGGGGCATCTACATCGCGGGCGAGTACGGCGGCATGAACGAGGTGCTGGCCGACATCGCGTCGATCACGGGCGACGACACGTACGTCGCCACGGCAAAGCTGTTCGACCTCAACACGCTCGTCGACGCGAGCGCTGCGGGCACGGACACGCTCAACGGCAAGCACGCGAACCAGCACATCCCGCAGTTCCCCGGCTACCTCAAGGTCTACGACCTCACGGGCGAGGAGCGGTACCGCCAGGCCGTCGAGGGCTTCTGGGGCATGGTCGTGCCCGGGCGCACCTACGCGCACGGCGGGCACGGCGAGGGCGAGCTGTTCGGCCCGCCGAGCACGGTCGCGGGCGACATCGGCGCGCGCAACGCCGAGACGTGCGGCACGTACAACATGCTCAAGCTCTCGCGGCTGCTGTACTTCCACTCGCTCGACCCGAAGTACATGGAGTACTACGAGCGGGGCCTGCTCAACCACATCGTCGGCTCGAAGAAGAACACGCAGTCCACGACGAGCCCCGACGTCACGTACATGTACGGGGTCAACCCGGGCACGCGCCGCGAGTACGGCAACACCGGCACGTGCTGCGGCGGCACGGGCCTCGAGAACCACGTGAAGTACCGCGACTCGGTCTACTTCCGGTCCGTCGACGGCGAGGTGCTGTACGTCAACCTCTACCTCGCCTCCACCCTGACGTGGGAGGAGAAGGGATTCGAGGTCGTCCAGGAGACGCAGTACCCGAAGGTCGGCGCGACCCGGCTCACGGTGAACGGCTCCGGGCGGCTCGACCTGCGCCTGCGCGTACCCGGCTGGGTGCGCAAGGGCTTCATGGTGACGGTCAACGGGGTGGAGCAGGAGCTCGACGCCGTACCCGGGACGTACGTGAGCGTGTCGCGCTCGTGGTCGCCCGGCGACGTCGTCGAGGTGACGATGCCGCTGAGCATCCGCGCCGTGCCGACGATCGACAACCCCGCGATCCAGAGCATCGAGAACGGTCCGACGGTCCTGCTCGCGCGCAGCGCGTCGCGCGAGTACCTCAAGCTGTCGCTCTACGCCCACATGGGCCTGGACGGCACGCTCGAGGGCGCCTTCACGGACCTCGGGAACGGGTACTTCCGCCTCGGGGACCTCACGTTCGAGCCCGCATGGTCGGGCGACGACACGCAGTACCACATGTACGTCGAGCGCTCCGAGCCGCGCGTGGTCTTCGCCGGGCTCGACAGCGGCGTCACCAACGCCGCGCGGCCGAACGGGACGACGTTCCTCGACGTCGTGTGGGGCGACGGCGGCTTCGCCGACCGCGCCGCGTTCCTCCAGAAGGTCCAGCGCACGGTCGAGCAGTTCACCGCGGACGGCCTCCTGAGCCGCCGCGACGGTCAGAAGGTCCTGGTCACGGCAGGGAAGGCGAGGCTGGCATGAGCGCGCGCACCAGCTCATCACGGGTCGCGGGCTCGACCGTGCTCATCCCGCTCGGGGACCGGCCGGCGGCACCGCGTGCCCGACGGCGCGTGGTCGCCACCGCGACCGCGCTCGCCCTGGCCCTCACGGGCGCGGGGGTCGGGGCGTGGGCCGCGGTCGGCGGTCCGGGGACCGAGGGGCTGACCGCGGCGGCCGACGAGGCGCCGACGAACGTCGCGCTGATCGGCACGCCCGAGGCGAGCTACACCGCGTCGTGGAACAAGGTCGAGGCCGTGAACGACGGCGCGGGCGTGAGCACCGGGGGAGCGCACGACGCGACGTGGGCGACGTGGAGCGGGGATCGCCCGGCGACGCAGTGGCTCGAGTACTCCTGGCCCGCGCCGGTCACGGTGGACCGTTCCGTCGTCCGGTTCTGGTCGGACGGCACCGACGCGAACGGCGACAACGTGCGCGTCCCGGCGTCGTGGACGCTCCAGTACTGGGACGCCGACGCCGGCGCGTTCGTCGACGTCCCGAACCCGAGCGGCTACCCGACACAGCGTCTCGAGACCAACGAGACGACCTTCGACGCGGTGACGACGACGCGCCTGCGCGCGACGTTCGACGCGCTGCGGGGCACCACGGCGACGACGTACTCGGCCGTCGGGGTCTCCGAGTGGGAGGTCTGGGGCACGGGCGGCGTCGAGGAGCCCGAGCCGGTCGACCCGAACGGGCCGATCGACCACTCGCCCGTCCACATCCCCACGGACGTCGGCGTCCTGCCCGACCTCCCGGCCGAGATCGACGCGATCTTCACCGACGGTCGTGTCGAGACGGTCGCGGTCGACTGGGAGGACGTCACGGCCGAGGACGTCGCCGCGGCGGGGGCGTTCGAGGTCAGCGGGACCTCGGACGAGCTCGTCGAGCCGGTGAGCGGCACGGTGCACGTGCGCGACGGCGAGCCGGGGGACGTCATCACGGTGGACAACGTGAGCGTCGTGACGCTCGCGGGCACCGCCCCGGCGCTCCCGGCGACCGTCACGGCCGAGTACGAGGACGCGTCGAAGGACAGCCGCATCCCCGTGACGTGGGACGCCGTCGACCCCGCGGAGTACGCCGAGCCCGACCGGCTGTTCTTCGTCGACGGCGACGTCGAGGGGACGGACGTGCCGGCCGAGGCCGTCGTGTTCGTCGTCGCGCCCGACACCGGCGAGGACACGACCCCGCCCACCGTGACCGTGACCGCCGAGCCCGGCCCGGCGACGTCGGGCTGGTACGTCCAGCACCCGACCGTCACGGTCGTGGCCTCCGACAACCGGGACCCCGCCCCGGCGGTCGAGGTCTCGGTCGACGGCGGCGCGTGGGCACCGTACGACGGCCCGTTCGCGGTCGACGAGGACGGCGTGCGCACGGTCGAGGCGCGCGCGACGGACGCCGCCGGCAACGTCGGGACGGGCTCGCGCG
Organism: Cellulosimicrobium sp. JZ28; assembly: GCF_015327065.1. Taxonomy (NCBI): domain Bacteria; kingdom Bacillati; phylum Actinomycetota; class Actinomycetes; order Micrococcales; family Promicromonosporaceae; genus Cellulosimicrobium; species Cellulosimicrobium sp. JZ28. The sequence continues at coordinate 565,285 of NZ_CP017660.1, forward strand.
AGCTCCGCGTCGACAGCGTCGCGCCCGTGACGGTCGCGACGCTGCGCGAGGTCGGCAGCAGCGTCGAGATCACGCTGGCCGCCACGGACGCGGGCTCGGGCGTGGACAAGGTGCAGTGGGAGGGTCCCGGCACGTTCTGGGGCACCTACACCGAGCCGTTCACGCGCGCGCTCACCGACGAGCCGCAGGTCATCGAGTTCGCCGCGACGGACGCCGCGGGCAACGAGGAAGTGCGGCAGCAGGTCGTGCTGCCCGCCCTCGGCGGCGAGCCCGAGCTCGACCTCGTGGTCGAGGCGACGCCCCGCTGCCTGGCGGGCAGGGTGTACGTGGCCGTCCGTGCGACGAACGGCGAGGACGTCCCGGTCGCGGTGACCCTCGCGACGTCGTACGGGGAGAAGGCGTTCGCGGACGTGGCGCCCGGCGCGAACGCGTACCAGTCGTTCGCGGTCCGGGCGACGTCCGCCCCCGCCGGGACGGCGTCCGCCACCGCGTCCGCCACGGTCGACGGCAAGGAGGTGACCGCCACCGTCGACGCGCCGTTCGACGCGCTCGACTGCGGCTGACCCGCACGCCCGGTCCCGGGAGGACGGGCGACCCACAGGCCCCCGGGCGGTGTGCCGGCACCGCCCGGGTCCGGCTCGGCCCCCGTCGCTCCGCGGAGCGGCGGGGGCCGAGCCGTGCCCGCCTGTCGACGGCGGTGCGACGCGTGGGTGAACAAACTGGACGGGTGTTCAGTTCGGGCGTCCAGGATGGCAGGATGTCCGTGAACTGGACGCCCGTCCAGTCGGGTTCGGGGGCGACCCAGCGGTGCCCGCCCCGGGCCGGACGAAGAGGTTCCCCGCATGACGACGACCACCCGCAGGCTGCTCGCCGCCCTCGTGCTCGCCGGCTCGCTCGTCGTGCCCGCGGGCACGGCCGGCGCGACGACGCCGACCACCATCCCTGCAGCGGCCGCCGCCCCGGCCGCCACCCCGGTCGCGGTCTCGGTCACGGACCCCGCCGACGGCGTGCGCGTCAGCGTCGAGATCACCGAGCGCGCGGTGCCGACGGCGCCGCGCGTGGCCGTCGTCGGCTCCGGGCCGTTCGTCGTCGGCGGCAGGCTCGAGCTGCGCGGGACCGGCCTCGCGCCGCACGCCGTCCACGAGGTCTGGCTCGAGAGCGATCCCGTGCTCCTGGGCACCGTGACGACGGACGCCGACGGGGCGTTCCTCTTCGTCGCGACGATCCCCGCGGGTACGACGCCGGGCGAGCACCACGTGCGGCTCGTCCCGACGGCGGGTGGCGCCGACGTGGTGTCCGAGCCGTTCCTCGTGCTCGCCGCCCCCGGCGAGCCGCACGAGCCGGGGACGACGCCGTCCGCGGGGCCCGGGGGAGCGGGCGGCTCGGGTGGGGCGGCGGCGGGCGGCGGGCCGGGCTCCTCGCGGCCGGGCCTGGCGACGACGGGCGCGGGTCTTGGCCTCGTCGCGGCGCTGGCCGGGGCGGCGGTCCTCGCCGGGGCGGCGCTGCGCCGTCGGGCAGGCAGGGGCGGGGCGGCCTGAGCCTGCGCACCACTCCGGGCGCGCCCCGTCGGCGCGCCCCTCAGGCGCGCCCGCAGGGTCAGCTCTCCGGCTGCGGCTCCGCCTCGGCGCCAGCCCGCGCGGCCTCGACCGCACGCGCGTCGGCGTCGCGTGCGTCCGCAGCCGCCTCCGCGGCGTCCATCGCCCGGTCGTCGACGACGAGCATCCCCAGGAGCGTCGCGCCGGACACCGCCGCCATGACCACGAAGACCGTGCGCAGCCCGAAGAGCTCACCGAGCAGGCCACCCACCGCGGCGCCGAGGGGCAGCGTCCCCCAGGCGAGGAGCCGGTAGCACGCGTTGAGCCGGCCCAGCAGGGCGTCGGGCGTGATGCGCTGGCGCAGCGACAACGTCACGACGTTCCACACGGCGATCCCGGCACCGCCGACGGCGGAGACGGCGCCGATCACCCACGCGTTCGTCGTCACCGCGGGGACGCCGACGAGGGCGACCGTGCCGAGGATCGTCAGCGCGAGGGAGCGCGCGCGCCCGATCGTCCCGACGACACGCTCGGCGACGAACGACCCCGCGAACGCCCCGACCGCCGTCGCGGTGAGGAGCACGCCGTACGCCGGCTCGGACAGGCCGAGGGGCGAGCCGGGGCCGACGGCGTAGAGCACGAAGACCGCGAACGCGGCGTTGCTCGCGAAGTTGATGCCGCCGACCATCATCGCGAGCGTGCGCAGGATGCGGTCGTGCCACAGGAACCGCAGGCCCTCGGCGACGTCCGCGCGCAGCGTCGTGCGGGTCGTGCGCGCGGTCCGGTACGTGCCCGGGAGCCCGAGCAGCAGCACCACGGCGAGCGCCCAGAGCGCCCCGGGGACGCCGAACGCGACGGCGGCGCCCGCGGCCACGAGCAGCCCGCCCAGGGGCGGCCCCACGAACTGGTTCGCGGTGAGCTCCGCCGCGTAGAGGCGCCCGTTGGCGCGGGGGAGCGCGGTGCGCGGCACGACCTGCGGGAGGATCGACTGCGCCGAGGTGTCGTACAGCGTCTCGGTGACGCCGACGGCGAAGGCGACGACGTACAGCACGGCGATGCTCCCGGCGTCGGGCACGAGCGCGACGGCCGCGAGCGCGACCACGAGGACCGCGCGCGCCACGTTGGCGCCGACCATCGCGAGCCGCCGGTCCAGACGGTCGGCGAGCGCGCCCGCGGGCAGCGCGAAGAGCAGCCACGGGAGCGTGAGGGCGAACGTCAGCCCCGCGACCAGCGCCGGCGACTCGGTGTACCGGACCGCGACGAGCGGGAGCGCGACCTTGAGCACCCCGTCGGCGAGGTTCGACACCGTGGACGCGGCCCACAGGCGCCGGAACGGCGCGCCGAGCGGTGCGGCGGCGGGGCGGCGGCGCCCGGGTCGAGAGGCCATGTCGCCCAGCATGGCACAGTGATCGAGAAACCCCAATCGATCGAGCACTCTCGATCGGAGGTCCGTACGATGAGCCCATGACCCCCGAGCCCACCCCGGAGTCGACCCCGGAGTCGATCCCGGATCCCACCGCCGGGCCCGCCCCCGGGCCGCGCGCCCCCGACGTCCCGGGCCGTCGTCCGCCCACCGCCCTCGAGGCGAAGGCGCTCGCGCACCCGCTGCGCCAGCGCATCGTGCGGCAGTGCGGCACGCGCGAGATGACGAACAAGGAGCTCGCCGACCACCTCGGCGTCCCGCCGGGCACGGCGCTGCACCACGTCCGGCTCCTCGTGCGCGCCGGGCTGCTCGAGCCCGCGGAGGTCCGCACCGGGACCGGCGGGGCGCTCGAGCGGCCCTACCGCGCCACGGGTGCCACGTGGTGGCTCGACGACCCGCTGCGCGACGCCGCGCCCGGCGCGCGGTTCGGCCCCGTCGCCGCGGCGCTCGACGACGCCCTCGCCGCCGGTCCGGACGCCGTCACCACCTCCGCGGCGTTCTACCTGCACCTCTCCGACGACGACGTCGCCGAGCTCGACCGCCGCATCCTCGCCGTCCTCGACGAGTACGTCGCGACCGACGCCGACCGCCACGACCGCCCCCTGCACCGAGGCCTCTTCGTACTGCACCGCCCACCCTCCTGACGACCGGCCGGACGAGCCGGGCAGACCGAGCGGCGAGGATCCCGGCGATGCGTGCCCCCACGCGGCGCGACAGCCCTGTGCCCCCGTGGCACGACAGCGCCAGACCGACCCCGAGGGACCACCGGACCGGGGCCCGAACCACGGGACGAAGGGCGACGGCCAGGACGAGCGGTGGGGTCGGACCGTGAGTGAAGGACGTCGAGGCGCACTCCTTCGACCTCCGCCCGGAAGACCAGGGCGACGGCCAGGACGAGCGGTGGGGTCGGACCGTGCGCGAAGGACGTCAAGGCGCACTCCTCAGACCTTCGCCCGGAAGACCAGGGCGACGGTGCGCCAGTCCGAGCGCACGGTCCGACCCCACCGCGGACCTGACCCGCGGGCTGTGAACCCGACCCCGCGGGCTGTGAACCCGACGCGACCCGATACGACCCGACCCTCAGGGCCGAGCGGCGAACCGCTCCAGGAGGTCGGCGTGACCCGACACGATGAGCAGGTCGTTCGCGCTGATCCGGGTCTCGGGGGTCGCGTAGAGGAACTCCTCGCCGGGCGACTTCACGCCGATCACGGTGACGCCGTACCGCTCGCGCACCTTCGACTGCGCGAGCGTGAACCCCTGCACCTCGCGGGGCGGCCGCATCTTGACGATCGTGAACCCGTCCTCGACCTCGATGTAGTCGAGCAGCTTCCCGGAGACGAGGTGCGCGACGCGCGAGCCGGCGTCGGCCTCGGGGAAGACGACGTGGTGCGCGCCGATGCGCTGGAGGATGCGCCCGTGCTCCGCCGAGATCGCCTTGGCCCAGATCTGGGGCGTGCCCAGGTCGACGAGGTTGCCGGTGATGAGCACGCTCGCCTCGAGCGACGTGCCCACCCCCACGACCGCGACGGGGAAGTCGCGCGCGCCGAGCTGTTCGAGCGCCACCGGGTTGGAGGCGTCGGCCTCGACGAGCGGGAGCTGCCCGCTCCACTGGGCGACGAGGTCGGGGTCGCGCTCGACGGCGAGCACGTCCTGCCCGAGACGGTCGAGGGTCGCGGCGATCGCCGTGCCGAAGCGGCCGAGGCCGATGACGAGGACGCCCGCGTCCTTGCGCGGGGCCTTCGCCTCGTCCCGGCGCGCGCGCTCCGCGCGGCCGCGCTCGACGATGCGCTGGGCGACGGGGTCCGCGGACGCGCCGTCCTTCCCGTCGGCGGCGCGGGTGAACGGGTCGGTCACGGTGGGGCCTTTCGTCGGTCCGGTGGTGCGGTGTCTGGCGTGTCGGTGAGGTCTCGTGCGGCGGTCGCGTCCGGCCCGACGGCGGTCGCGCCGCCGGGCGGGGCTGCTCACCCGATGATGGGGCGCTCCTCGGGGTAGCGCACGATGCGGCGGCGGTCGCGCAGCGCGAGCGCGGCGGCGAACGTCATGGTGCCCGTGCGCCCGACGAACATGAGCGCGATGAGGACGTACTTCCCGGCGTCGGGCAGGTCGGGCGTGATGCCGGTCGACAGGCCGACGGTCGCGAACGCCGAGATGGTCTCGAAGAGGATGACGTCGAGCGTCTCGCCGGTGATCTCCAGCAGGAGCAGGCTCGACAGGAGCACCGCCGTCGCGCCGACGAACGACACCGCGACCGCGAGCCGGAGGGTGTCGCGCGGGATGCGCCGCCCGAAGGCCTCCATGTCCCGGTCGCCGCGCGCCTCGGACACGATGGCGATGAGCATGACGGCGAGCGTCGTGACCTTGATGCCGCCCGCGGTCGACGCGGAGCCGCCACCGACGAACATCAGCGCGTCGGTGATGAGCCAGCTCGCCTCGTGCATGCCGCCGGTGTCCACGGTCGAGAAGCCGCCGGAGCGCGGCATGACGCCCGCGAAGAGCGACGCGAGGAGCTTCTCGCCGAGGTCGAGCGGCCCGAGGGTCCGCTGGTTCCCCCACTCGACGGCCGCGAAGAGCACCGTGCCGACGACGACGAGCGCCGCGCTCGTCGTGAGCGTGAGCTTGGTGTGCAGGCTCCACTTGGAGGCGCGGCGGCGGTTGCGCATGACGTTGAGGATGACGGGGAAGCCGAGCGACCCGATGAACACGCCGAGGATGATCGGCAGGCACAGCATCCAGTCGCCGACGTACGGGGCGAGGCCGTGCTCCGTCGGGATGAACCCCGCGTTGTTGAAGGCGGAGATGCCGTAGAAGATGCCGTGCCACGCGGCCTCGCCGAACGTCTCCTCCAGCACGACGAACCGCGGCAGCAGGAGCAGCGCGATGAGGAGCTCGAGCGACGTCGAGGTGATGATGACGACCCGCACGAGCGAGCCGACCTCGCCGAGCCGCGTCGTCTTCGTCTCCGACGCGGTGAGGAGCTTCTGCGTGAGGCCGATGCGCCGGGACACGGCCATGCCGAGGATCGACGCGAGCGTCATGACGCCGAGGCCGCCGATCTTGATGCCGAGCAGGATGACGACCTGCCCGTACCCCGACCAGTAGGTCCCCGTGGGGACCACGACGAGACCGGTGACGCAGACGGCCGACGTGGCGGTGAAGAACGCGTCGACGAACGGCGCGGACCGGCCGCTCGCCGTCGCCCAGGGCGCCATGAGCAGGGCGGTGAAGACGGCGATGACGGCGGCGAACACGGTGACGGCGAGGCGGGCGGGGGACTGCCGGGCGAGGCGGTCGACGATCTCCCGCCCCCTGAACAGGCGCCCGGTCATGCTCGTCGGCATGGAGCCTCCCTCACCACTCGCGCCACTCTGCCACGGGCCCGGTGGCCCGTCATGTCGCCGCTCCGGCGCCGGGACATCATGCCCGCTCGCGGGCCCGGACGCCGCACCGGGGGCTCCCGGTGACCCGGCGGTGGCCCGGACCGGCGGCCCCGCGCGGTCCGGCGCGCGGTCGGTGGGGCGGGGGCGCGCCGTCGGGCGTTACCGTGAGCCATGCCCACGACCGACCCGACGTCGTCGCCCGCCCCGACCGGGGCGGCTGCGGCGCCCGGAGCCTGCGTCGTGTGGAGCCCCGAGCTCCTCGGCTACGACTTCGGTCCCGGCCACCCGATGGCGCCGGCCCGGCTCGACCTGACGATGGGGCTCGTGCGCGCCCTCGGCCTGCTCGACGACGACGCGGACCTGCGGGTCGTGCGGCCCGAGCCCGCGCCCGACGACGTGCTCGAGCTCGTGCACGAGCCCGCCTACGTCGCGGCGGTGCGCGCGGCGTCCGAGCACGGCACGCCCGACCCGGCCCGCGGCCTCGGCACCGAGGACGACCCGGTCTTCCGAGGGATGCACGAGGCCGCCGCGCGGATCGTCGCGGGCTCGTACGAGGCGGCGGGCGAGATCGCGGCGGGCCGCACCCGGCACGCGGTGAACGTCGCGGGCGGCATGCACCACGCGAAGGCGGGCGCGGCGTCGGGCTTCTGCGTCTACAACGACGCGGCCGTCGCGATCCGGCGCCTGCTCGACGACGGCGTCGAGCGCGTCGCGTACGTCGACCTCGACGCCCACCACGGCGACGGCGTCGAGGAGGCGTTCTGGGACGACCCGCGCGTCCTCACCGTCTCCGTCCACCAGAGCGGAGCGACGCTCTTCCCCGGGACGGGCCACCCGACCGACCTCGGGGGCCCCGGCGCCGAGGGCACGGCGGTCAACGTCGCGCTCCCGCGCCGCACCGACGGCGCCCGCTGGCTGCGCGCGGTCGACGCCGTCGTGCCGCCCGTGCTGCGCGCGTTCCGCCCCGAGGTGCTCGTCACCCAGCACGGGTGCGACGCGCACGGCGAGGACCCGTTGTCCGACCTCGACGTGTCCGTCGACGCACAGCGCACGGCCACCACCTGGATGCACGGGCTCGCGCACGAGCTGACCGACGGGCGGTGGCTCGCGCTCGGCGGGGGCGGGTACGCGATCGCGCGCGTCGTGCCGCTCGTGTGGTCGGCCGTCGTGGGGGAGGTCGTGCACCGGCCCGTCACCGCGGGCGTGCCCCTGCCCGCGGAGTGGCGCGAGCGCGTCGCGGAGGTCGCCGGGTTCGACGCGCCGCTCGCGTTCGGGCCCGAGGTCGAGGTCCGGCGGTGGAGCAGCGGGTACGACCCGGACGACGACGTCGACCGCGCCGTCGCGGCCACGCGCCGGGCCGTCTTCCCGCTGCTGGGCCTCGACGCGCACTTCGACTGAGACGCCCCGCGACCGGTCGCGTACCGGGGCACGGGCGCGAGCGGGTAGGCTAGGGGGCGGATTTCTCTCGTGTTGGTCGGCTTGCGGCGCCCTCGTGGTCGCCGGGGCCCCGATCAACCGTGGACCACCCGCGGCCGGTCGACCGGTCGCCGACCGACACGCCGCTCGAGCATTGCGAGGACCGTATGGGCTCCGTCATCAAGAAGCGCCGCAAGCGCATGGCCAAGAAGAAGCACCGCAAGCTGCTTCGCAAGACGCGTCACCAGCGTCGCAACAAGAAGTGACGTCGCGCGCGTCCTGACGCGCCGACCCGTCGTCGAGCCCGGCCCCTCCCGAGGGACCGGGCTCGACGCGTCTCCGGGCGCGGCTCGGGCGGGGTCAGAGGCGGGCGATGCGCCGGTCGACGGCGCGGCGCACCGAGCGCAGGACGAGCGCCGCGGCCCAGGCGGCGCCGGCCCAGCTCGCGGTGCGGACGCTGCTGCGGGCGACGCGGCGCCGCCGCCCGCGGAACTCGCGGATGGGCCAGCCGACGTCCTGCGCGTGGCGGCGCAGCCGGGCGTCGGGGTTGATGGGGCACGGGTGCCCCACGGCCTCCATCATCGTGACGTCGTTGAGCGAGTCGCCGTACGCGTACGACGCCTCGAGATCGATGTCCTCGCGCTCGGCGAGCGCCCGCACCCCGGCGGCCTTCGCGCGGCCGTGCATCATGTCGCCGACGAGCCGTCCCGTGTAGAAGCCGTCCGCGTGCTCGGCGACGGTGCCGAGCGCGCCCGTCGTCCCGAGCCGGCGCGCGATGAGCTCGCCGATCTCGACGGGGGTCGCGGAGACGAGCCACACCTGGTGCCCGGCGGCGAGGTGCTCGTCGAGCAGGCGGCGCGTGCCGGGGTAGATGCGCAGCGACAGGACGGTGTCGTAGACCTCCTCGCCGATCGCGGTGACCTCGGCGACGGAGCGCCCGGCGATGAGCGCGAGCGCGCGCGATCGGATGCGGTCGATCTGCTGCTTGTTCTCGCCGAACACGAGGTACCGGGCCTGGTGCACGGCGAAGCGCACGATGTCGAGCGTCGAGAAGAACTCGCGCTGGTACAGGGCACGCGCGAGGTGGAACGACGAGGCGCCGCGGATGATCGTGTTGTCGACGTCGAAGAACGCGGCGGTGCGGTGCGGCGGCCCGGGAGCGCGCGCGGGCGCCTCCTCGGGGAGCGTCGGCCGGGAGGTCGGGTCGGGGCCCGGGCCGGGAGACGTCGCCATGCCTCCACTCTAGGCGGTCGGGCTGCCGGGGCCTCGTACCCTGGGAGGCGTGAGCACCTCCGACGCCCCCGCCCCCGTCCTGCTGTTCGGTCGCGCGGGCTGCCACCTGTGCGACGACGCGCGGACGGTCGTCGAGGCCGTGTGCGCCGACGCGGGCGTCGCGTGGGCGGAGGTCGACCTGGACGCGCCGGGCACGGACCCGGCGCTGCGCGAGCAGTACGGCGAGTACGTGCCGGTCGTCACGGTCGGCGGGGTGCAGCAGGGGTTCTGGCGCGTGGACGCGCGCCGGCTGGCGCGTGCGGTGGCCCGGATTTCGGCGCCGCGCGCGGACCTGGGATGATTCCTCCCGTGGAGCGTGACCGTCGACGAGGACGGTCCCTGGACGACGGAGTGACGGTGGCTGAGCAGGTAGTCGGTGAGGTGACGGCGCCGGGGATCCCGAGCGCGACGGTGGCGCGGCTCCCGTCCTACCTGCGCGCGCTGCGGGACCTCGTGGCGCGGGGCGTCGGGACGACGTCGTCGGTCGAGCTCGCGGAGCTGTCCGGCGTGGGCCCGGCCCAGCTGCGCAAGGACCTGTCGTTCCTCGGCTCGTTCGGCACGCGCGGCGTGGGCTACGACGTCGACTCGCTGGCGCAGTACATCACCGAGGCCCTGGGCCTCGTCGACGAGCACCGCATCGCGATCGTCGGGATCGGCAACCTGGGGCACGCGCTCGCGAACTACTCGGGCTACGAGCAGCGCGGCTTCCACGTGGCGGCGCTCCTCGACGCGTCGCCGGACGTCGTCGGGACGCGGGCCGCGGGCCTCGTCGTCGAGCACGTCGACGCGCTCGAGGAGGTCGTGGAGCGCGAGAAGGTGTCGATCGTCGTCCTCGCGACGCCTGCGGCGCACGCCCAGGCGGTCGCGGACCGCGTGGTCGCGGCGGGGGTGCGCGAGATCCTCAACTTCGCGCCGCGCGCGCTCCAGGTCCCGGCGGACGTCGACGTGCGCGGCGTCGACGTGGGCAGCGAGCTGCAGATCCTCGCGTTCCACTCGCAGGCCCGCGCCCTCGCGGCGTCGCAGGAGCGCTGAGCGGCCCCGGCGCCCGGACCCGGGGACGACGAAGGGCCGCGTGCCGGTGCACGCGGCCCCTCGGGGCGGCACCCCTGCCGGAGGGCGCCGGTCTCGCCCGGGACGTGCCCGGGACGACGGTCAGGCCTGCTTGATGGCCGAGACGTCGAGCGCGATCTTGATCTTGTCGCCGACGAGCACGCCGCCGGTCTCGAGCGCGGCGTTCCAGGTGAGGCCGAACTCCTTGCGCGAGATCTCGGTGGTCGCCTCGAAGCCGGCGCGCGGGTTGCCGAACGGGTCGGTCGCGGTGCCCGCGAACTCCGTCTCGAGCTCGACCGGCTTGGTGACGCCGTTGATCGTCAGGTCGCCGGCCACGACGTAGTCGTCGCCGTCGCCCGTGATGCGCGTCGACGTGAACGTCCACGTCGGCTTGTTCTCCGCGTCCCAGAAGTCGGCGCTGCGCAGGTGGTTGTCGCGGTTCTCGTCGCCCGTGCTCACGGACGCGGCGTCGAGCTGGGCGGTCACGGACGTCGACTCGAGGTCGTCGCCGACGGTGATCGTGCCGTCGGTGATCGCGAGGGTGCCGCGGACCTTCGAGATCCCGGCGTGGCGGACGGTGAACGACGCCTGCGAGTGCGACGCGTCGAGGGCGTAGGTACCGGCGGTGAGGCCGGCGGGCAGCGACGAGGCCATGGGTGCTCCTGCGGGTGGTCGGGGTCCTGGCGGACCAAGTGGTTGAACGTTCAACTTCGGAACGAGCGTATCAACAGCACCCCTCGGTCCGTCTATTCCCGTGGAGTGGAACAATGTTCCGACGCCCCCACGCCCCCAGCCCCTCCCGCACCGCCGAGGACCCATGACCCGCAACGACGTCGACACCCCGACGGCGAGCACCGTCCGCACCCCCGCAGTCCCCGCCGTCGAGCCGCGCTGGCTCGACGCGGAGCAGCAGCGCCTGTGGCGCGCGTACCTCGACGGGACCGTGCGCTTCATCGAGGCGCTCGGCCGGGACCACGAGGAACGGTCCGAGGTGTCGCTCAACGAGTACGAGCTGCTCGTGCGCCTCTCCGAGAGCCCCGACCACACCCTGCGCATGTCGGCGCTCGCGGACGGGCTCGCCCGCTCGCGCAGCCGCGTGACGCACACCGTCGCGCGCATGGAGGCGCGCGGCCTGGTCCGGCGCTCCGCGAGCTCGGGCGACCGCCGCGGCGTGAACTGCGCGATGACGAGCGAGGGCTACCGCGTGCTCGTCGCGTCGGCGCCCGCCCACGTCGCGGCCGTGCGCCGGTACCTGGTCGACGTGCTCACGCCGGAGCAGTTCCGGGCGCTGGGCGAGGCGATGGCGGCCGTCGCGGAGGCGTGCAAGGCCGACCGCGACGCCTGACCACCCGTCCCGGCCCGTCGCGCCGACCCGCGGTGGCGTGCGCTCGCCCCGAGTGCGGGACACTGGTGGGCATGGTCTCCACCATCGTCCACCTCCTGCGCCACGGCGAGGTCCACAACCCCGACGGCGTCCTCTACGGCCGGATCCCCGGCTACCACCTCTCCGAGCGCGGCCACGAGATGGCCCGCCGCGTCGCCGCGCACCTCGCGGGCGAGCCCGGGCCCGACGGCACGTCGCGCCCCCGCGCCGACCTCACGGTCGTCGTGGCCTCGCCGCTGCAGCGCGCGCAGGAGACCGCGACGCCTGCCGCCGAGGCGTTCGGGCTCGAGCTGGGCACGGACGAGCGGCTCATCGAGGCCGCGAACCACTTCGAGGGCAAGACCTTCGGCGTCGGGGACGGCTCGCTGCGGCACCCGCAGCACTGGCCCTACCTGTGGAACCCGTTCCGCCCCTCGTGGGGCGAGCCGTACGTGGAGCAGGTCGCGCGCATGCGGGCCGCCGTCGCCGACGCGCGGGACAAGGCGGCCGGGCACGAGGCGCTGCTCGTCAGCCACCAGCTCCCGGTGTGGCTCACGCGCCTGAGCTTCGAGAACCGCCGGCTCTGGCACGACCCGCGCAAGCGCGAGTGCTCGCTCGCGTCGCTCACGTCGCTGCACTTCGAGGACGACCGCCTGGTCGGCCTGCACTACACCGAGCCGGTCGCGGACCTCCTCCCGGGCGCGGCGACCGTCTCCGGGGCGTGACGTCGGTCATGTCCAGCGCTGTCGCCACGGCCGTCGCGCCCGAACTGCACGGTTCGGGCGTGGCGGAGGTCACGTCTCTCAGGTCCCGTTCAGGAAGCGCGGGCAGGGTGCGTCCCGTGATGCCGTCGTGACCGCCGACTCGCGCGCGCGTGCCGCGCGCCCCCTCTCCGTCGAGGCGCGGGCCGCTGCCCTGCCGTCGCGTCGGCGACCCGTGCGCCGCGCGCTGGCGGGCGCCGTCGTGCTCGCCGCGACCCTCGGTCTCGCGGCGTGCGCCCAGGACTCCGGCGCCACGACCGACGTCGTGGGGCAGGGCTTCGTCTCGGGCGACGGGTCGGTCCGCACGTGGGACGCGGACGAGCGCGGCGACGTCGTCGCGCTCACGGGCACGGACTACGAGGGCGAGCAGGTCGACACGAGCGCGTGGCTCGGGGACGTCGTCGTGCTCAACACCTGGTACGCGGCGTGCGCACCCTGCCGTGCCGAGGCGCCCGACCTCGTGGCGCTCGCCAACGACCGCGCCGACGACGGCGTGCAGGTGCTGGGGATCAACACGACCGACGAGGCGGGCGCCGCTCAGGCGTTCCAGCGTCGGTTCGACGTCCCCTACCCGTCGATCGACGACCGGTCCGGCGAGGTCGTCGCGGCGCTCTCGGGCACCGTCCCGCTCCAGGCCGTGCCGTCCACCGTCGTGCTCGACCGCGAGGGCCGCGTCGCGGCGCGCGTCATCGGGCTCGTCGAGGGGTCGACGCTCACCGCCCTGGTCGACGACGTCCTCGCCGAGAGCTGACCGTGCCCGTCCTCACGCCCCTCGCCGCCGCGGTCCCCGCGGGCGCCGCGTCGAGCATCGGCGACACCTTCGCGACGACCGTGTGGAGCGGCTCGATGCTGCTCGCGGTGCCCGTCGCGGTCATCGCGGGCCTCGTCTCGTTCGCGTCGCCGTGCGTGCTGCCGCTCGTGCCGGGGTACGTCGGCTACGTCTCGGGCATGGCCGCCGCCACCACCGGCGACGGGGGCACGGCGTCCGGGGGCACGACGACGGCCACCCGGGTCGCGGCACCGAGCCGGGGCCGCGTGCTCGCGGGGGTCGGGCTGTTCGTCGCCGGGTTCACGCTCGTGTTCGTGGCGCTCATGTTCGCGGCGGGCGCGATCGGCGTGCACCTGGTCCGCTGGGAGGACGTCATCACGCGCGTGCTCGGCGTGGTCGTCATCCTCATGGGCTTCGCGTTCCTCGGCGCGCTGCCCTTCCTCCAGCGCGAGCGGCGCCTGCACGTGAGCCCGCAGGCCGGGCTGTGGGGGGCGCCGCTGCTCGGCATCGTGTTCGGGCTGGGGTGGACCCCGTGCCTCGGCCCGACGCTCGTCGCCGTCCAGGCGCTGTCGCTCAGCGAGGCGTCGGCGGGGCGCGGCGCGATCCTCGGCGTCGCGTACTGCCTCGGGCTGGGCGTGCCCTTCCTCCTCATCGCGCTGGGGCTGCAGAGCTCGCAGCGCATGCTCGGGTTCCTGCGCCGGCACCGTCTCGCGATCATGCGGATCGGCGGCGGGCTGCTGGTGCTCATCGGTCTGGCGCTGGTCACGGGCCTGTGGACGACGTGGACGACGTCGCTGCAGGGCTGGATCGGCGGATACGTGACGGTGGTGTGAGATGAGCCGGCGGACCGGGGAGCCCGGGAACAGCGAGCAGGCCGAGCAGGTCGAGAAGGCCGAGAAGGCCGGCACGACCGTGCGGACGGGCTACCGCCCCGAGGGCATCGACGACGCGTTCTCCGCGGGCGACGGCCCGGGGGAGCGGACGCCGTCGGGCGGGAAGGGCGGCGCGGGGGGCGACGGCGGCCCGGCGCTCCCGTCGCTCGGGTGGCGCGGTGCGCTGCGCTGGACGTGGCGCCAGCTCACGAGCATGCGCGTCGCGCTCATGCTCCTCATGCTGCTCGCGGTCGCGGCGGTGCCCGGGTCGGTCCTGCCGCAGCGCCCGCAGGACCCGGCGGCGGTGCTGCGCTACCTCCAGGAGAACCCCACGACGGGGGAGTGGCTCGACCGGCTCGGCTTCTTCGACGTCTACGCGTCGGTGTGGTTCTCGGCGATCTACATCCTGCTGTTCGTGTCGCTCGTCGGGTGCATCCTGCCGCGCACCAAGGCGCACCTCCAGGCGCTGCGCTCCCGCCCGCCCCGCACGCCCCGCCGCTTCGACCGGTTCCCCGCGCAGGGCCGCGCTGTCACGGACGCGACGCCCGACGAGGTCGTCGAGGCGGCGAGCACGCACCTGCGCGGCCGTCTGTCCTGGCTCCCGACCTTCCGCGTCGACACCGGCGCCGAGGACGCGACGCCCGCCCGCGGGCGCGCCGCCGCCCGGCCCGCCGCGCGGACGGTGTCCGCGGAGCGCGGGTACCTGCGCGAGACCGGGAACCTGCTGTTCCACCTGTCCCTCGTCGGGCTGCTCGTCGCGGTCGCGACCGGCCAGCTCCTGCACTACCGCGGCCAGGCCATCGTCACCGAGGGCCGCGGCTTCGCGAACGCGGTCGTCGACTACGACACGTTCGAGAACGGCGCCTGGTTCCGCCCGTCGTCGCTCGTCCCGTTCTCCATGACGCTCGACGCGTTCGAGTCGGAGTTCGCGGCCGACGCCGCCGCGTTCGCCCAGTCGCGCGACTTCACGGCGTTCGTCACGGTGCGCGACCCCGACGGCGCCCGCCACGAGGAGACCATCAAGGTCAACCACCCGCTCACCGCGGGCGGCGCGAAGATCTACCTCCAGGGCAACGGGTTCGCGCCCGAGGTGACGGTGCGCGACGCCGACGGCGAGACCGCGTTCTCGGGCCGCGTGCCGTTCCTGCCGGAGGACACGATGTACACGTCGCGCGGCGTCATCAAGGTGCCCGACGTGTCGGACGGCCTCGACCAGATCGGCCTCGTCGGGTACTTCCTGCCGACTGCCGAGATCAGCGAGGACGGCGAGACGGCGGCCTCGATCTACCCGCAGCCCATCAACCCGCTCCTCGTGCTCGAGGTGTACCGGGGCGACCTGGGCCTCGACGAGGGCCTGCCCCAGAACGTCTACCGCCTCGACACCGACGACCTCACGCCGTCGGTCGACGAAGACGGCGAGCGGGTGAAGATCCTCGTCGCGCCCGGCGAGACCGTCGACCTCCCCGACGGGCTCGGCACCATCACGTTCGACTCCCTGCCGCGCTACGTGGCCCTCGACCTGCGGCACGACCCGTCGCTCACGTGGGTGCTCGTCTTCTCGCTCGGCGCCCTGCTGGGCCTCGCCGTCTCCCTGTTCACGCCCCGCCGCCGCGTCTGGGTGCGCGCGTGGCGCGAGGAGGTGCCCGGCACGGGCGACGACGACGCCCCGCGCGAGCGGACCGTCGTCGCCGTCGCGGGGCTCGCCCGGGGCGACGACGCCGGGCTGCAGGGCGAGGTCGACTCGCTTCTCGCCGCGCTCCCGGGCGTGGCACCATCGGACGAGGGCGACCTCACCTCGTCGCCGGGGCGTGCCCCGGCGGACGGCACCTGCCCCACCGGGCGTCCCGCACAGGACCCGACCTCGCGCGACCGCGCACGAAAGGCTGACCGATGACCCTCGCCGAGCTGAGCCAGGACCTCGTCTGGGCCGCAGCGACCGCGCTGACCGTCGCGCTCGTCGCGTTCGCGATCGACCTCGCGCGCCTCGCGGGCCGCGCGGACCTCGAACGGGCCGACGCCCGGGCCGGCGCGCGCGAGCGCTCCGGGGACCGCGCCGAGGTGCTCACCGCTGCGGGCGCCTCGTCGGCCTCTCCGTACGGGCCCGGCACGACGGACGCCGCCGACGCGGACCCGTCGGACGCCGCGCCGCCGTCGCGCAAGGCCGCGAACATCGGCGTCTCGCTGACGTGGCTCGGTACCGCGCTGCTGCTCGTCGCGATCGTCACGCGCGGGGTCGCGGCCGGGCGCACCCCCTGGGCCAACATGTACGAGTTCACGCTCGTGGGCACGTTCGTCGCGCTCGCGGCGTTCCTCGCCGTCTCCCTCAAGCGCGACGTGCGCTTCCTGGGCTCGTTCGTCACGGGGCTGTCGGTCCTGTTCCTCGTGCTCGCCCAGAACGCGTTCTTCGTCGTCGCGACGGGCGTGCAGCCGGCGCTCCAGTCCTACTGGCTCGTCATCCACGTCGGGGTCGCGATCATCGCGACGGGCATCTTCACCGTCGCGTTCGTCACCTCGGTGCTCCAGCTCCTGCGCGACTCGCGCGACTCGGGCAACGCGTTCCTCGGGGCCCGCGGGTGGCGCTGGCTCGACTCGACGCCAGGCGCTCTCCAGCTCGAGGCCCTGAGCTTCCGGCTCAACGCGGTGGCGTTCGTGCTGTGGACGTTCACGATCATCGGCGGGGCGATCTGGGCCGAGCACGCGTGGGGCCGCTACTGGGGCTGGGACCCCAAGGAGGTCTGGAGCTTCGTCGTCTGGATCGTCTACGCGGCGTACCTGCACGCGCGCACGACCCGCGGGTGGTCCGGCCGCCGCGCGGCGTACTTCGTGATCGTCGGCTACGCGTGCGTGCTCTTCAACTTCACCGGCGTCAACCTGCTGTTCAACGGCAAGCACTCGTACTCGGGCCTCAACCCGGGCGACTGACCGACCGCTGCGCAGCACGACGGCGCAGCACGACGAAGGGGGCCGCCGTCCGATCCGGACGGTGGCCCCCTTCGTCATGCCGCGGGCTGGGTGGGGCGAGACTCGTGGTGCTGCGGGCTGGGCGGTGCGAGCGTCGTGGTGTCGCGGACGGCGGTGCGAGCCTCGTCGTCGCGGGAGCCTCGGGTCGCGCCAGGCGCCTCAGCGCGTCGCGTCGTCGCCGTCCTCCGAGGGGTTGCTCGCGCCGGGGCGGCGCGCGTCGCCGTCGTCGGTGCGCTCGTCCCCGGGCGTCGCGTCCGTGGCCGGAGCGTCGTCGGCGGGCGCCGGGGAGTCGTCGCGCGCCTGGCGGCGCTGCTGCTGCTCGAGCCGCCAGAGGAACTCGGGGTCGTCGTCGGGCGCGACGGGCGCGTTGCGCCGACGCCGCGCGCCTCCGGCGGCCGAGCCGGGGCCGGGGCGGCCGGCGGGGCGGGAGCGCGCACCGGACCGCGACGCCGAGCGCTTGACGAGGATCCACGCGATGGGACCGAGGAACGGCAGGAGGATGATGAGCACGACCCACAGCCCCCTGGGGATGCCGCCGCGCTCGTCCTCGTCGCTCGAGGCGAGGTCGACGAGCGCGTAGACGGCGAGACCGACGGCGAGCAGCGGGAGCAGGACGCGGAGCATGGCTCCAGCCTACGGGCCGTACCCTGGAGTCGTGCCTGTCGTCGTCTACTCCGTCCTGCGTCTGCTCCTCTTCGCGGTGGCGCTCGGCGCCCTCTGGTTCGCCGGCCTGCGCGGCTGGCTGCTCGTGCTCGTCGCGGCCGCCGTCGCGCTCATGCTGTCGTACCTGACGCTGAGCAAGCCCCGCGAGGCGGCCTCGCGCTACCTCGCCGCCCGGGCCGAGCACCGCGCCCGCACGGGCGAGCGGTTCTCCCGGGAGATCGAGGACGACGCGGCGGCCGAGGACGCGGCCGTCGACGGCGCCGCGGCTGCCGCCGGGTCCGCGGACCCCGCCGCGGCGGACGGGACGTCCCGCCCCGAGGCAGAGGCCGAGGCCGACGCGACCGGCCGCCCGGGAGCCTCCCCCGCACGCTGACCGGGGACACCGGAGCCGGTCCGGGCCGATCCCGCCCGCCCCGAGCCCGCCCGCCTCGAGCCCGCCCGCCCAGAGCGGGCCGCGCTCAGAGCGCCAGCCCGGCCCCCAGCAGGACGCCGTAGCCGAGCTCGAACAGGCCGGTGCCCGCGAGCACCGGGACGAGCAGCGGTCCGCGCGCACCCGCGACCACCGGGACGGTGAGGAGCGCGGCGGGCAGCAGGAGCACGAGCGTGCCGAGCGCCCACGGCGACGCGAACGCGCACACCACCGCCAGCAGGAGCGGCACCCAGATCATCGCGACGTAGGCGCGACGCGCCCGGAAGTCGCCGAGCCGCACCGCGAGCGTGCGCTTGCCCGCGACGACGTCGGTCGGGATGTCGCGGATGTTGTTGACCATGAGGATCGCGCACGCGAGCAGCCCGACGGCGACCGCGCCGACCGCGGACGGCCACGTGACGACCCCGGCCTGCGTGTACGTGGTGCCGAGCGTCGCGACGAGGCCGAAGAACACGAACACCCCGACCTCGCCGAGGCCGCGGTAGCCGTAGGGGTTGCGCCCGCCCGTGTAGTACCAGGCGGCGAGGATCGCGACGGCGCCGACCGCCAGGAGCCACCAGTGACCCGTGACCGCGCACAGGACGAGGCCCAGCACGCCCGCGACACCGAACGCGGCGAACGCCGCGGCGCGCACCTGCCCGGGCCGCGCGAGCCCGGACGCGGTGAGCCGCAGCGGGCCGACGCGGTCGAGGTCGGTGCCGCGCACGCCGTCCGAGTAGTCGTTGGCGTAGTTCACGCCGACCTGGAGCGCGAGTGCGACCCCGAGGGCGAGCAGCGCGGGCCAGAACGCGAACCCGTCCACCTGGGCCGCGGCGCCGGAGCCCACGATGACGGGCGTCGCGGCGGCAGGGAGGGTGCGCGGGCGTGCGCCCGCGACCCACTGGGTGGTGCTGGCCATGGTGCTCCGTCTCGGTCGTGCGTCTCGGGTCGTGCGGCTCGGTCGTGCCCGGGGTGGTCCGGCCGGCTCAGCCGGGCGGGGTGCGCCCGTGCTCGACGGCGATCCGGGCCACCGCGGCGCGGTCCACCTTGCCGGGCCCGCGCCGGGGGAGGTCCGGGACGACGAGCACGCGGCGGGGTGCGGCCGCCCGCTCCAGCCTATCCGCGACGCGGCCCCGCACGGCGGCGACGAGCTCGGGCGGGGCGCTCGTCACGCCCCCGGCGCCCGCCGTGCCCGCCGTGCTCACGGTGCCCGACGCGGCACCGTCGTCGCGCTGCGCGCCCGCCAGCGTGACGACCGCGACGACCTCCTGGCCCCACTCGGGGTGCGGCACCCCGACGACGCACGCCTCCCCGACGCCCGTGACCTCGCCGACCACGGCCTCGACCGCGGCCGGGGCGACGTTCACGCCGCCCGTGACGATCACGTCGTCCGCGCGGCCGAGGACGACGAGCACCGGCGCGTCCGCGGGGCCGTCGAGCCGCCCGAGGTCGCTCGTGCGGAACCAGCGCGTGCCGTCGTCGTCGGTGCGGAACGCGGCCGCGGTCGCGTCCGGCTCCCCGAGGTAGCCGTGCGCGAGGAACGGGCCGGAGAGCTCGACGACGCCCGCCCCCTCGCCCTCGGTGTCACCGGCCGGGACCAGCCGGACGCGCGCGCCCGGGAGGAGGACGCCGTCGTACACGCAGCCGCCGCACGTCTCCGTCATGCCGTACGTGGTGACGACGCGCGCCCCCGCGGACCGTGCGCGGCGCAGCAGCGCGGGCGGCGTCGCGGCGCCGCCGAGGAGCACGGCGTCGAGCGAGCGGAGCGCGTCGAGTCCCGCGGTGCCGTCGGCGGACCCGGCGTCGGCCGCCTCGACGAGGCGGTGGAGCTGGGTCGGGACGAGCGAGACGTACCGCCGCTCGCCGCGCGGGGCGCGCGCGACGAGCGCCGCGAACCCGCCGGGGGTGAAGGGCTCGCCCGCGGGCGCGACCGTGAGGCCCCGCCCCGCGGCGTGGGCCCGCGCGACGACCTGCACCCCCGCGACGTGCGTCGGGGGCAGCGTGAGGAGCCAGTGTCCCGGGCCGCCCAGCCGCTCGTGCGTCGCGGCGCCCGACGCGCGCAGGGCGTCGGCGCCGAGCAGCACCTCCCGGGGCGCGCCCGTCGAGCCCGACGTGCGCAGCACGAGCGCGGTGCCCGCGGGGACGTCGCCCGCGGCCGGTCCGGAGCCCGGGGGCGGGGGAGCAGCGGGACGGGCGCGACGGGCGGGCCGTCACCGTCGAGCGCGGCCCCGACCGCCGCGACGAGGGCGTCCAGATCGGCGGGGACGACGGCGCGGTTCACCGGATCAGCCTAGGTCGGGTCGTACGGTGGCCGAGGACACAGGTCCGTCGTGGTGCCGGCACGGGCAGGGGCCCCGGGCCGTCGGGAGGTCGAGGGTGACGAGGACGGGACGAGGAGTCCGGGGGAGCGCGCTCGCCGCGGTCGTGGCGGCGGCGGTGGTCGCGCTCGCCGGGTGCGCGGGCGAGCCGACGGCGCCGAGCACCACGACGGTCGAGCCCGACGCGTCGGGCACCAAGGGGGTGCCCCCGACGCCGGACGTCCCCCTCGTGTGGCCGCTCACGGGCGTCGCGGCCGACGAGGTCGCGGACCGGCCGGCGCTCGCGGTGAAGATCGAGAACGCGCCCCAGGCGCGCCCGCAGACCGGGCTCGAGCAGGCGGACGTCGTGTGGGAGGAGGTCGTCGAGGGCGGCATCACGCGCTTCGTCGCCGTCTACCACTCGCAGGTGCCCGAGAGCGTGGGCCCCGTCCGCTCGGTGCGGCCCATGGACCCGGCGATCGTCGCGCCGCTGCACGGCGTCCTCGCGTACACCGGCGGGCAGCAGCCGTTCATCGACGCCGTGGGTGCCGCGGGCGTCCAGTCGGTCGTCATGGACGAGGGCGACGACGGCTTCACGACCACGCGCGCGCGGCGCGCCCCGCACAACGTGTACGGCAGCCCCGACGCGTTCTGGGCCCAGGCCGACGACGACCGCACGTCCCCGCCGCCCGCGCAGCTCGTGTTCGCGCGCGAGCCCGGGACGGCGACCGCGACGGTCGCGGGCGCCGCGGCGACCCGGCTCGACGTGCGCCTCACGCACGCGAGCCGCGCGGTGTGGGAGTGGGACGGCGGCGAGGGCCGCTACGTGCGCAGCGAGGGCGACCGCCCGGCCGTCTCCGCGGACGAGGTGCGGCTGTCGGCGACGAACGTCGTGCTGCTCGCCGCGACGATGGTGGACACGCCGTTCAAGGATCCGGCAGGCGTGCCCGTCCCCGAGACGCAGCTCGTCGGGACGGGCGAGGGCGTCGTCGCGAGCGGCGGCAAGCAGGTCGCGGTGACGTGGTCCAAGGAGGGCGTCGAGGCCCCGCTCGTGCTCAGCGGCGCCGACGGCGCACCCGTCGAGCTCGAGCCGGGCGCGTCCTGGATCGAGCTCGTGCCCACGGGGTCCGGGAGCTGGACGGTGGGCTGACCCTCCGCCGTCGGGCGGACGACGTCCTCCCCACGGCGTACGTCCGCTCCGCCCCGAGGGGGACCGTCCGCCGCGCAGGTCGAGCCGCGGGGCCGACGCGCGGCAGGGGTCCCGGGCGGCACCGTGGAGTCATGGCAACCGTCGTCCCGCACCCCGTCCACCCGTCCCAGCCCCGCACCCCGTCGGAGGGCACCCCGCAGCGCCCGGCCCCGACGTCGCTCCCGCCGTCGTACGCGCCGCGCACGTCGCGCGACGACGAGCCGGGCGCCGCCCGCTCGGCCGTCCCGGTCGTCGTCTCTGTCGGGCTCCTGTTCGGCCTCGCCGTCGCGGCGGCGTTCGTCGGCCGCGGCCTCCTCGAGATGCTGACGAGCCTCGTCGGCGGCTCCTGAGCCGCGGCCTTCAGAACGCGTAGCCGAAGCGTCCCCAGTCCGGGTCGCGCCGCTCGAGGAACGCGTCGCGCCCCTCGACGGCCTCGTCCGTCATGTACGCCAGCCGCGTCGCCTCGCCCGCGAAGACCTGCTGCCCCATGAGCCCGTCGTCCGCGAGGTTGAACGCGAACTTCAGCATCCGGATCGCCTGCGGCGACTTCGTCGCGATCACGCGCGCGTACTCGATCGCGAGCGCCTCCAGGTCCGCGTGGTCCGCGACCTCGTTGACCGCGCCCCACTCGTACGCGTCCTGCGCGGAGTACTCCCGCGCGAGGAAGAAGATCTCCCGCGCGCGCTTCTGGCCCACCTGCCGTGCGAGGTACGCCGAGCCGTAGCCCCCGTCGAACGACCCGACGTTCGCGTCGGTCTGCTTGAACCGCGCGTGCTCGCGGCTCGCGATCGACAGGTCCGCGACGACGTGCAGCGAGTGCCCGCCGCCCGCGGCCCAGCCGTTGACGACCGCGACCACGACCTTCGGCATCGTCCGGATGAGGCGCTGCACCTCGAGGATGTGCAGGCGCCCCGCGCGGCCCGGGTCGACGGCGTCGCGCGTGTGCACGTCCCCGCCGCCGTCGGGCGCGGTCGTGTACTGGTAGCCGGAGCGCCCGCGGATGCGCTGGTCGCCGCCCGAGCAGAACGCCCACCCGCCGTCCTTGGGCGAGGGCCCGTTGCCGGTGAGGAGCACGGTCCCGACGTCGGACGTCATGCGCGCGTGGTCGAGGACGCGGTACAGCTCGTCCACGGTGTGGGGCCGGAACGCGTTGCGCACCTCGGGCCGGTCGAACGCGACGCGGACCACGGGCAGGTCCCGCACGACGGCGCCGTCGGCGTCGCGCTCGACGCCGCGGTGGTAGGTGAGGTCGGTGAGCGCCTCGAAGCCGTCGACCTCGCGCCAGGCGCGGGGGTCGAACGTCTCGGAGACCTGGCGGGGGAGCGCGTGCTCCCGGCGCGCGGGGGCGCGGCTCGCGTCGTCGGGCACGGCGGGGGTGGGGTCGGTGCTGCTCACGCCCGCCACGGTAGCCGGTGCGCGAGCGGGCGGCGTGCGCGCGCCGGGGCGAGGCCGAGCACGAGGCCCGCCCCGACGACGAGCGTCCCGACGACCGACCGCGCGGTCGGCTCCTCGAACCCGAGCACGACCGACGCGACGAGCGCCGCCACGGGCAGCAGGCCCGCGAACAGCCCGGCGCGCGCGGGCCCGATCGTCGCGAGCCCGGAGTACCAGAGGAGGAACGCGACGGCCGTGACGACGACCGCGAGGTACGTGAGCGCGGCGAGCTCGGCGCCGTCGGGCACCGCGAGGAACGGGCTCCCCGACACCTGCTGCCGCACGAGCCCGAGCACGGCGAGCTGCGGCACGGCGAGGACGCACGCGTAGGCGGACACGCGCAGCGCGCCGAGCGTCGGCAGGAGGGGGACGGCGAGGAGCGAGAAGCACACCTCGCACGCGAGCGCGCCGAGCGCGAGCGCGACGCCGACGGGGTCGCCCGCGCCGCCGCCCTCGACGACCACGACCCCGGCGGTCACCACGACGGCGGCCGCGAGCGTGCGCACCCCGAGCCGTCGGGCCCGTAGCGCCCCCGCGGCCGCGAGGACGACGGGCGAGGCGCCCACGACGGCCCCGACGAGCGACGGGTCGGCGCGGCCCGCGCTCTCGACGACGAGGACGCTGAAGCCGACGAGCCCCGTGGCCGCGAGCGCGGTCAGGCGCCCGAGCGCGCGGGGCGAGGGCAGCACCCAGGGGACCCGGCGCACGGCGAGGACGGCGAGCAGGACGAGCGCGGCGACGGCGTAGCGCGCGGCCTGGCCGCCCAGCACCGGGAACCCGGCGAGGGCGGCGGACGCGACGAACGACGAGCCGACGATCGCCATGCCCGCGGCGCAGCGCAGGTCGCCGGTCCGCAAGCTGCCGGGACGGTCGGGTGCGGGTGTCATGCCTCGACGG
Source organism: Cellulosimicrobium sp. JZ28 (assembly GCF_015327065.1). Taxonomy (NCBI): domain Bacteria; kingdom Bacillati; phylum Actinomycetota; class Actinomycetes; order Micrococcales; family Promicromonosporaceae; genus Cellulosimicrobium; species Cellulosimicrobium sp. JZ28. The sequence goes on from NZ_CP017660.1 coordinate 588,973, forward strand.
TAGGAGCGTCGTGGACCAGGGTGCAGGGCCAGGTCGTGCCTGGTTCACTGGGCCAGATGACGACCCGGCTCGCGCCCGAGGCCCTCCTGCTCGTGCTCGGCCCGCGCCCCGCGCGCGACGTCGGCCGCTGGTTGCAGGACGGCCTGCGCGCGGCCGTCGTCGAGGGGCGGGTCGCGGCGGGCACGGTCCTGCCGTCGGGCCGGGACGCCGCCGTCGCGCTCGGGCTCTCGCGCGGCACGGTGACGACGGCGGTCGACGTGCTCGTGGGCGAGGGGCTGCTCGTGTCCCGGCCGCGGTCGGGCGTCGTCGTCGCGGCGCTCCCCGCGGCGCCGTCCCTCCGAGGGGCACCGCCCGCGCGGGGCCCGGGGGCCGGGAGCACCGGGTACGGCACGGCGGGCCCCCGGCCCGTGAGCGTCGGGACCCCGGACCCGGCGCTGTTCCCCCGGGCGGCGTGGGCGCGCGCGGTCCGCGACGGCGTCCGCGGGCTCGCGGACGCCGACCTCGGCTACCCGGACCCCCAGGGCCTGCCCGCGCTGCGCGAGGCGCTCGCGGAGCACCTGCGACGCAGCCGCGGCGCGCACGTGACCGCGCGCGACGTCGTCGTGGTGAGCGGCGTCGCCCAGGCGCTCGCGCTGCTCGCGCGGCTGCTCGCCGCGGGCCGGGTGGCGCCCGGGCCGGGGCCACGGCCAGGGACAGGGACAGGGACAGGGACAGGGCCCGTCACGGTCGCCGTCGAGGACCCGTCGTCGCGGGGCGCGCTCGAGCTCCTGCGCGACGCGGGGACCCGGCCCGCGGGCGTGCCCGTCGACGCCGACGGGCTGCGGACCGACCTGCTCCCCGAGGACGCGCGCGCCGCGCTCGTGACGCCCGCGCACCAGTTCCCGCTCGGCGTCGTGCTCGCCCCGGCGCGCCGTCGTGCGCTGCTCGCGTGGGCCGCCGCGGGGGACCGCCTCGTGCTCGAGGACGACTACGACGCCGAGCTGCGCTACGACCGTCGGCCCGTGGCATCGGTGCAGCCCCTGGACCCCGAGCGGGTCGTGCTCCTCGGCTCCGTCTCCAAGCTCCTGTCGCCCGCGCTGCGGCTCGGCTGGGTCGTCGCGCCGCCGCGCGTCGTCGGGCCGCTCGTCGAGGCCAAGCGTCACGCCGACCTCGGTACGTCCGTCCCGGAGCAGGCGGCGCTCGCGGCGCTCCTCGGCTCCGGCGCGTACCAGCGGCACCTGCGCCGGGCCCGGGTCGTCTACCAGCGGCGGCGCCGCGCGCTGCTCGCCGCGCTCGGCGAGGCCCTGCCCGGCGTCACGGTCGGGGGCGTCGCGGCGGGTCTCCACCTCGTCGTCCCGCTCCCCGGCCCGGCGGCCGAGGACGCGGCGGTCGACGGGCTGCGCGCGGCCGGCGTCCCCGTGGAGCCCCTGAGCGGGACGGGCGTCGAGCGCGTCGAGCCGACCGAGCACGGCGTGGTCGTCGGCACGGCGCGCGTGCGCGAGCCCGACGTCGCGCGGGTCGTCGACGCGCTGCGGGCGGCGGGCGCGGGACGCCCGCCGGCCTGACGAGCGCGCGGCCGGTGCCCTACGGTGTGCGGGTGGGGACGACGCCGACCGAGACCGCCGACCGACGACCCGCACCGCGGCGCCAGGCGCGCGGTGTCGCGCGCCGGGACGCGATCGTCCGCGCCGCCGCGGACCTCATCCTCCAGGACGGCCCCGCGGCGGTGACCCACCGCGCCGTCGCGACGCGCGCCGACGTCCCGCTCGCCGCCACCACCTACTACTTCACCGGCCTCGACGACCTCATGGGGGCGGCCGGCGAGCTCATCGTCACCGGGTGGGCGGAGCACGCGCACGGCGCCGCCGAGCGCGCGGCACAGGGCGGGGACCGGGCTCGGGAGGACGCGCGCGTCCTCGTGGACGCCGTCCTGCCGCCCGGCGGGGAGAGCGAGCTGCGGGGCTTCTACGAGCACCTCGTCGGCGCCGGCCGCTACCCGGCGCTCGCCCGGGCCTACGGGATGGGTCGGCAGGGTCTGGACGACGCCGTCGCGCAGCTCCTCGCCGTGCGGGGCCTCGGCCACGTCGCGGCGTCGCTCCTCGTCGCGGTCGTCGACGGCGCCGCCGTGAGCGCGCTGAGCGAGGGACGTGACGTGCGGGCGCTCGCGGTCCGCCTCGTCGGCGAGCTCGTGGCACCCGGACCGCGCTGAGGACGGGCGCCGCCGCCGGGTAGCCTCCCGGCCCATGACCCGACGCCCGTCCACCGCCCGACCCGCCCTGCGCGACCGCCTCGTCCCCGAGACCACGCGGACCCTCGTCTCGACCGTCGTCGCGCTCGTGACCGGCCCGGTCGTCGTGCTCCTCGCGGAGGGCCCGCTCGGCCTCGACGACCGGACGGTCCCCGTGGCGGCGGGCCTCCTCGTGTGGGTCGTGCTCGCCGGGCTCTCCTGCACGCTGACGTGCGTCGCGTTCGCCGGGCGCCGCGGCCCCGAGCTCGAGCGGGCCCTGCTGCGAGCGCACCCCGACGGGCGCGGCCGCGTCCGCACGCTGCTCCTCGGAGGAGGGTCGACCGCGTGGTCCGTCCAGTTCGCGGTCATGGCGCTGCTCGTCGGGTTCGCCCTGGCCCAGGGCGTCGCGTGGGCCGCGGCCCCCGCGCTGACCGTGCTCGGCGTCGCGGTCATCGTCGTGTCGTGGGTCGCGGTGCTCGTGTCCCACACCGTGCACTACGCCCGCCGCGACGTCGCGGCCGGCGACGGCCTCGGGTTCGCTTTCCCCGGCGAGGGACCGCGCGCCTACGCCGACTACGTGTACCTCGCGGCGGGCGTGAGCACGACCTTCTCGACCGCCGACGTCACGGTGCTCGACTCCGTCACGCGCCGGATGGTCACGACCCACGCCGTCGTCGCGTTCGCGTTCAACGCCGTGATCGTCGCCCTCGTCGTCGTGGTGCTCGTCAACGCGTGAGGGCCGCGCGCTGCGGCCGTGCCCGCGTCGGTGCCGCGGGCCGACGACGACGCGTGGCATAGCCTGGGCGCGTGCCCGACTCCCGCGCCGTCGTCTACCGCACCCGACTCACCACCCGGTTCCGCGGGCTCGACGCGCGCGACGGCGTCCTCCTGCGCGGAGACGCCGGCTGGGGCGAGTTCTCGCCCTTCTGGGACTACGACGACGCCGAGTCCGCCTCCTGGCTGCGCGCCGCGCACGAGGCGGCCGACGACGGCTGGCCCGCCCCCGTCCGCGACCGGGTCCCCGTGAACGTCACCGTCCCCGCGGTCGGGCCCGACCGCGCCCGGGAGCTCGTCGCCGCGTCCGGCGGGTGCCGCACCGCCAAGGTCAAGGTCGCGCAGCGCGGGCCCGACGGCACGCTCGAACCCCTCGACGCCGAGGTCGCGCGCCTCGAGGCCGTGCGCGACGCGCTCGGCCCGGGCGGTCGGGTGCGCGTCGACGCGAACGGCGCCTGGGACCCCGAGGAGGCGCTGCGCCGCCTCCCGCACCTCGACCGCGCGGCGGGCGGCCTCGAGTACGTCGAGCAGCCGTGCCCCGACGTGGCCGGTCTCGCGGCCGTGCGGCGCGGCCAGCGCGGCGACACCGCCGTGCCCGTCGCCGCGGACGAGTCGATCCGGCGCGCCGAGGACCCGCTCGCCGTCGTGCGCGCGGACGCGGCCGACGTCGTGGTGCTCAAGGTGCAGCCGCTCGGCGGCGTGCGCGCGTGCCTCGACCTCGCCGAGCAGGTGCGGCTGCCCGTCGTCGTGTCGTCGGCGCTCGAGTCGTCGGTCGGCATCGCCGCGGGCGTCGCGCTCGCCGCCGCGCTCCCCGCGCTGCCGTACGCGTGCGGCCTCGCGACCGTGAACCTGTTCGCCGCCGACGTCGTGGCCGCGCCGCTCGTGCCCGTCGACGGGGCCCTGCCCGTGGCCCGCCCCGCGCCGAGCGCGGAGGCGCTCGCGGCGACCGCGCCCGACCCGGGCACCGACCGGCGGTGGCGCGCGCGGCTCGACCGCGTCGCCGGCCTCGTGGCCGCCGGGGGCGTGCGATGAGCGCCGCCCCCGACCCGCTGCTCGACGGCCTGGACGCCCAGCCGCCCGCCGTGCGCAGCGCGTTCGCGCTCGTGCACCGCCTCGCGCTCGAGGGCGTCGCGGACGTCGTGCTCGCCCCCGGGTCGCGCAGCGCCCCGCTCGCGTACGCGCTCGCGGCGGCGGCCGAGCTCGGCCACCTCACGCTGCACGTGCGCGTCGACGAGCGCGCGGCCGGGTTCCTCGCCGTCGGGCTCTCGCGCGGCGCGGGGCCGCTCGTGCGCGGCGGCGTCGCGCTGCCCCGGCCCGTCGCGGTCGTCACGACGTCGGGGACGGCCGTCGCGAACCTGCACCCCGCGGTGCTCGAGGCGCACCACACGGGCGTCCCGCTCGTGCTGCTCACCGCCGACCGGCCGCACGAGCTGCGCGGCACGGGCGCGAACCAGACGACCCACCAGGCCGGGATCTTCGGCCCCGCGACGCGGTTCGCCGCGGACGTCCCGGCGCCCGACGGCCGCCCGGGCGAGGTCCGCGACCTCCTCGCCGTCGCGGCGCGCGCGCTCGCCGAGGCCGTGGGCGCACGTTCGGGGCACCCCGGCCCGGTGCACCTCGACCTCGCGTACCGCGAGCCGCTCGTGCCCGTCGGCCTGCCCGGCGCTCCTCCCGACGCCGCGCTCGCCGGGCCCACCGCGCCCGCCGCACCCGACCCGGACCTCCCCGGTGTCCGCCCGGTCGTCGTCGTGCCGGCCGCCTCCGCGGTTGTGCCGACCGCCGTCGCGCCGGGCGACGTCACGGAGCCGCTCGGCACGCCGGTCGCCCCCGTCGCGCTGCCGGTGCCCGGCGAGCGGACGGTCGTCGTCGCGGGCGACGGCGCGGGTCCCGTCGCGCGCGACCTCGCCGAGGCGCGCGGTTGGCCGTTGCTCGCCGAGCCGTCGTCCGGGGCGGCGGGCGGCTCGCGCCTCGTCGTCGCGCACCCGCTCGTGCTCGGGGTGGACGCGCTCGTGGACGACGTGGAGCACGTCGTCGTGCTGGGGCGGCCCACGCTCTCGCGGCCGGTGCAGCGGCTCCTCGGGCGCGGGGACGTCGCGGTGACCGTCGTGGCACCGGGCTCGCGCCCCTGGCCCGACGCCGCGCGCAACGCCTCGACCGTGCTCCCCGTGGTGCCCGCGGGGTGGCTCGAGCCCGCGCCCGCCACGGGCTGGGCCGAGCGCTGGGGGACGGCGTCGGCCGCGGCGGCGGCCGTCGTCGCGGCGGCGACCGACGGGGCCCGGACCGACGGCCCGAGCGTCGCGCGCGCGGTCGCCGCGGCGGGCGGCCCGGACGACCTGCTCGTGATCGGCTCGTCGAGCCCGGTGCGCGACCTGGGCCTCGTGCTCGGCCTCGACGGGCCCGGCCCGCGCGTGCTCGCCAACCGCGGCCTCGCGGGCATCGACGGCACCGTGTCGACGGCGCTCGGCGCGGCCCTCGCGACGGGCCGCGGCCACCGGCGCACCCGCGCGCTGCTCGGCGACCTCACCTTCCTCCACGACGTCGGCGGGCTGCTGCGCGGACCGGACGAGCCGCACGCGGACCTCCAGCTCGTCGTCGTGAACGACGACGGCGGCGCGATCTTCGCGGGGCTCGAGCCCGGGGCGCTGGGGGAGTCGTCCGAGGGCGCGCGCCGCACGTTCGAGCGCGTCTTCGCGACGCCGCACGGCGCGCACCTCGCGCCGCTGTGCGCCGGGTACGGGGTGGACCACCAGCTCGTCCAGGACGTCCCCTCGCTGCGGCACGCGCTCGCGGCGCCGAGCCACGGCGTCCAGGTCCTCGAGGTGCGTGTCGGGCGCGCGGACCGCCGTCGCGACGGCCTGGTCCTGGCGGACGACGTCCGGGCGGCGGTGCGCGCGGCGCTGTCCACGGGCGGCTGAGGGGCGCGAAAAACTCGCAGCAGACTCCCAGGTTCGTTCAAGCGTCGTTCAAGCGCGGCGGTGTGAAGTAGTGGGCAGAAGAAGGAGGCCCACCATGACGAACACCCCGGGCACCGAGCCCACCCCCGTCCCGACGCCCGACGCCACGCAGCCGCTGCCGGCCGCGACCGCGGGCGAGCAGGCACCGGCCCAGCCGTCGGCGCACCCGACCGGCCACCCGACGCAGCCGCTCCCGCCGCACCCCGTGCAGCACCTCACGACGCCGCAGCCCGCCCCGACGGGCCACGCCACCGCACCCGCGGGGCACACGCCCAGCGCTGCGCCGGCGAACCCGTACGCGCGACCCGCGCAGGGCGCGCCCGCCCCCGGCGCGCACACGCCGTCCGGCAGCTTCGGCCCGCCGCCCGCACCGCCGGCCCCGGCCGCCGCCGGGGAGAGCGGCGCCCCGCAGCGCCGCCGCACCTGGGTGCCGGTCGTCAGCGCCGCGGCCGCCGCGGCGCTCCTCGCGAGCGTCGGCACCGCCGGCCTCACCGGCGCGTTCGGCGCCGACCAGGACTCCGCGTCGCTCGCCGACGTCGGCCAGCAGCACGAGACGTCGGCCGCGCCCGTCGCCGACTCGTCGTCGCAGAACCCCGACTGGGAGGCCGTGACCAAGGCCGTCGCGCCGTCGGTCGTGGCGATCCAGGTCCAGACCCCGCAGGGCGGGGCCGAGGGCTCCGGCGTCATCATCGACGACAAGGGCCACGTGGTGACGAACAACCACGTGGTGTCCGGCGCCGAGAACGACACCGTCCAGGTCACGCTCAGCGACGGCCGCCTGTTCGACGCGAAGATCGTCGGGCTCGACCCGGCGACGGACCTCGCCGTCGTGCAGCTCGTCGACGCCCCCGACGACCTCCAGCCCGCGACGCTCGGCGACTCCGACGACGTGACCGTCGGCGAGTCGGTCCTCGCGGTCGGCAACCCGCTCGGCCTCGCGAACACGGCCACGACCGGCATCGTGTCGGCCGTCGACCGCCCGGTGTCCGCGTCCGGCGAGGGCGGCGGCACGTCCGTCGTCACCAACGCGATCCAGATCGACGCCGCGATCAACCCGGGCAACTCCGGCGGCCCGCTGTTCGACGCGCAGGGCCGGGTCATCGGCATCACGTCGTCGATCGCGACGCTGTCGAGCGGCGGTGGCCAGTCCGGCTCGATCGGCCTCGGGTTCGCCATCCCGGTGAACCTCGCCAAGACGATCGGTCAGCAGCTCGTCGACAACGGGACCGCGGAGCACGCGTTCCTCGGCGTGACGCTCGCCGACGCGACCGCGACGGCCGACGGCGTCACGCGCCGCGGCGCCGAGGTCCAGGAGGTGACCGACGGCTCGCCGGCCGCCGACGCGGGCATCCGCTCGGGCGACGTGATCGTCGCCATCGACGGCCACCCGGTCGGCGGGGCGGAGTCGCTCACCGCGTTCGTGCGCGAGCGGGCCGCGGGCGCCGAGTCGAAGCTCACCGTCGTCCGCGACGGCAAGACGCTCGAGCTCGACGTCACTCTCGCGACGCGCCCGGCGGACGACGAGACCACCGGCCAGGGGTCGCAGGACGGCCAGGGGCAGACGCCGGGCCAGGACGGCCAGGGGCAGCTCCCCGGCCAGGGCGACCAGGGCGGCCAGCAGGGCGACCAGGGCCAGCAGGGCGACCCGACCGACCCGGGCAACGTCCCGAACCCGTTCGACTGGTTCTTCGGCGGCCAGGGCTGAGCTGGCGCCGCACCCCGTCCCGCCACCTCCTCTGACCGTGGCGGGACGGTGGGCCGTCGGGGACGTCCCCGCCCCGGCGGCCCACCGCACCGAGCGGCCGGCACGGATCTCCGTGCCGGCCGCTCGTCGTCGTCCTGGGGCGTTGCCGTGCGGTGCCGGTCGTGCGGGACCGGCGCGTCAGGCGCCGAGCGCGTAGCGCATCGGCTCGAGCTTCGCCTCGGACTCGGCGACCTCGGCCGCCGGGTCGGACGCCGCGACGATGCCGCACCCGGCGAAGAGCCGCACCGAGCGCGGGTCGGTGCCCGACAGCTCGGCCGAGCGCAGCGCGATGCCCCACTCGCCGTCGCCGTCGGCGCCCAGCCACCCGACCGGGCCGGCGTACCGTCCGCGGTCCATGCCCTCGATCTCGCGGATGAGGTCGCGCGCGACGACCGTCGGCGTGCCGCACACCGCCGCGGAGGGGTGCAGCGCCGCCGCGAGCGCCAGGCTCGTCGGCCCGGCCGCGGCGCCGCCCGACGTCCCGGGCGCGCTCGCGCCGCGCGCGAGGACGGCCGTCACGTCGGACGCGAGGTGCATGACGTTCGGCAGGTGCAGCACGAACGGGGAGTCGGGGACGTTCATCGACGAGCAGAACGGGGCGAGCGCCTGCGCGACGGACCGGACCGCGTACTCGTGCTCCTCCAGGTCCTTCGACGACCGGGCGAGCTGCGCGGCCCGCAGGAGCGCCTCGTCGTCGGACAGGCCGCCGCGCCGGATCGTGCCGGCGAGCACGCGGGACGTCACGAGGCCCTTCTCGCTGCGGACGAGCAGCTCGGGGGTCGCGCCGACGAGCCCGTCGACCGAGAACGTCCAGCACGCCTCGTAGGCGGAGGCGAGGCGCGCGAGCAGCCAGCGCGGGTCCACGGGCTCGCTCGTGTGGGCGACGACGTCGCGCGCGAGCACCACCTTCTCCAGCGCGCCCGAGCGGATGCGCTCGACGCCCTCCGCGACGACGGCGGCCCAGTCGTCGGCGCCGAGCGCGCCGTCGTGCCACGCCACCTCGCCCGGCGCGCGCACGGGCTCGCGCGGCGTGCGGCGCAGGGCGTCCGTGGGGGAGGAGGACAGGGAGCCGGCGGTGTCGACCGTCGTGAGCCACGCGTGGCCGTCACGTCGCCCGACGACGACGCGCGGCACGACGAGGACCCCGCCGGCCCGCACCGGGTCGTGCGCGTCGTCGCCCGGCGCGGAGTCGTCGAACGCGAACGAGCCGAACGCGACGGGGCCCGTGCCGGGCAGGCCCACCTCGTCGCGCACGACCGCGCGCGCGAGCGTCTCGTGCCACGCGGCCTCGGCGTCGGCGAACCGGCCGGGGCCCCACGTCTCGAGCCGCAGCGCCTCGCCCCAGCCGACGATCCCGTCGCCGCGGCGCACCCACGCGAGGGGCCGCGTGTCCGGCAGGAGGTCGACGAGGGCGTCGAGGCCGCCGGGCAGGTCGGGGATCCGGGTGGTCCTCACGACCAGCGGGTGGGGCTGTGCGGCCGTGGCCGACGGTTCTGCGCTCATCGCCTCCCAGCGTAAGCCGCGGCGGTGCGACCGCGGGCGCGGGGACGTGGAAGCATGGGCGCCATGCCCCGTGCCAACCTGGACAAGAAGCCCTCCGAGGTCGCGTCGATGTTCGACGGGATCGCCTCCCGGTACGACCTGACCAACGACATCCTGTCGCTCGGGCAGGACCGCGCGTGGCGCCGGGCGACGGTCCGCGCGGTCGGTGCGCTGCCGGGCGAGAAGGTGCTCGACCTGGCGGCCGGGACGGGCACGTCCTCGGAGCCGTTCGCCGACGACGGCGTGCGCGTCGTCCCGTGCGACTTCTCCATCGGCATGCTCCAGGTCGGCAAGGAGCGCCGCCCGGACCTCCCGTTCGTCGCCGGGGACGCGACGCGGCTCCCGTTCGCCGACGGCACGTTCGACGCGGTGACGATCTCGTTCGGGCTGCGCAACGTCGTCGACACCGCGGGGGCGCTGCGCGAGATGCTGCGCGTCGTGCGGCCGGGCGGGCGCGTGGTGATCTGCGAGTTCTCGACCCCCACGTGGGCGCCGTTCCGCGTCCTGTACCAGGAGTACCTGGTCCAGGCGCTGCCGCGCATCGCCTCGGCGGTGACGCGCGAGGGCGGGTCGTACGAGTACCTCGCCGAGTCGATCGCCGCGTGGCCGGACCAGCAGGGCCTGGGCCGTCTCCTGCTGCGCGCGGGCTGGGAGAAGGTCGCCTACCGCAACCTCTCCGGCGGGATCGTCGCGCTGCACCGGGGCGTGCGCCCGGCCTGACGCCACACCAGGACGAGGCCCCGCGCGTGCCGCGCGGGGCCTTCTCGGCGACCCCGGCGGCGCGCGGCCGCGTCGGCACGCGTGCGCGGCGCTGACCTGGGACGACGGTGCCCCGGGCGGGCGCGGACGCGCGGGAGGCTAGGCCATCGTGGCGCCGGCCCCCTTGCCCGCGAGTCCTCGTCCCCAGGGTCGGGCGTCGCCGCGTGCCGGGACCTTCGTCACAGGATCTCCCAGGGAAGGGTCGCCTTGCTACACATCTCCCGTCCGCAGTGACTAGAGTAGCGGTGTCCATTGTGACCGACTTCACAAGGACAGTGGGTGCACCGTGTCCCGAGCCGGGCCACGGTGGAGCATCGCACGAGGACTCCGACGACGGGACGGCGAGGTGGGCACGGTGGGCGCGAGGCTCGACGACGCCGACGTGATCGTCGTGGGCGCCGGCCCGGCCGGTTCCGCGGCCGCCCACTACTGCGCCGCCGCGGGCCTGAGCGTCCTCCTCCTCGAGAAGTCCGCCTTCCCGCGCGACAAGATCTGCGGCGACGGCCTGACGCCGCGCGCGGTCGCCGAGCTCGTGCGCATGGGCGTCCCCACGCGCGCCGAGGACGGCTGGATCCGCAACCGCGGGCTGCGCGTCGTCGCGAGCGGCCGCTCGTGGGAGCTCGCGTGGCCGGACCTCGCGTCGTACCCCAGCTACGGCATGGCCCGCGCGCGCCACTCGTTCGACCGCACGCTCGCCGAGCACGCGCAGCGCACCGGCGCCAAGCTGCTCGAGCGCACCGCCGTCACCGGCCCCGTCCTCGACGAGCGCACGGGCCGCGTCGTCGGCGTCACGGCGCGCCCCGTGGACGAGAAGGGCCGGCGCGCCGGGGACGAGGTCACCTACCGGGCGCCCGTCGTCATCGCGGCCGACGGCGTCTCGTCCCGCTTCGCGCTCGCCCTCGGCCTCGCGCGGCGCGAGGACCGCCCGATCGGCGTCGCCGTCCGGACCTACTTCCGCACGCCCCGCCACGACGACCCGTGGATGGAGTCCCACCTCGAGCTGTGGGACGGCAAGCCCCGCGAGTCGAACCTGCTGCCGGGCTACGGCTGGATCTTCTCGCTCGGCGACGGCACGGCGAACGTCGGCCTCGGCTCGGTGAGCTCGACGCCCGCGCGGCAGTCCGCGGCCAACGTCGACTACAAGGACCTGTTCGCCACCTGGATGCGCAACGCGCCCCCCGAGTGGGAGTTCACGGAGGAGAACCGGCTCGCCCCGGTGCGCGGCGCGGCGCTTCCCATGGGCTTCAACCGCACGCCGCTGTACACGCGCGGCGTGCTGCTCGTCGGGGACTCGGGCGGCATGGTCAGCCCGTTCAACGGCGAGGGCATCGCCTACGCGATGCAGGCCGGTCGGGCCGCGGCCGACGTCGTGGCCCAGTCCCGCGTGCGCCTCACCGACGCGGGGCGCGAGCGTGCGCTGCAGACGTACCCGCGCCTCATGCGGCGCGAGCTCGGCGGCTACTACACGCTCGGCCGGTACTTCGTGAAGCTCATCGAGCACCCCGAGATCATGCGGATCTGCACGCGCTACGGGCTCCCGCGCCCGGTCGTCATGCGGTTCGTCCTCAAGCTCCTGTCGGACTGCTACGAGCCCCGCGGCGGCGACTGGGTCGACCGCGTCATCGCCGGGCTGACCAGGGTGGTGCCATCGTCATGAGCCCACGAGGTGGGCCGGCAAGCGCGCACCACGCAGCGCCGGCACTCGCACCACCTGACCGCGGACCCGGACGACGCCGTCCGGGGAGACCCGTCCCGAGCCCCCACTCGAGGAGTCGACGATGACCAACCCGTACGTCCCGCTGCTCGTCCTCATGGGCGTGGCCGCCGTGCTCGCGCTCGGCGGCGTCGCCGCGAGCGCGGTCATCGGCCCCAAGCGGTACAACCGTGCCAAGCTCGACGCCTACGAGTGCGGCATCGAGCCCACGCCCCACGCCGTCGGCGGCGGGCGCTTCCCGATCAAGTACTACCTCGTCGCGATGACGTTCATCGTCTTCGACATCGAGGTCGTCTTCCTCTACCCGTGGGCCGTCGACTTCGCGACGCTCGCGACGTTCGGGCTGGTGGCGATGCTCGCGTTCCTCGCGCTCATCACCGTCCCGTTCGTCTACGAGTGGCGCCGCGGCGGCCTCGAGTGGGACTGACGGTGGCACCCAGCGGGGGCCCCGGCGGGCACCGGCGAGAGAACTAGGAGAGACACCATGGGGATCGAGGAAGCTCCCTCGGGCTTCTTGCTCACCACGATCGAGGACCTCGCGGGGTACCTGCGCAAGGCGTCGCTGTGGCCCGTGACCTTCGGCCTCGCGTGCTGCGCCATCGAGATGATGGCGGCGGGCGCGTCGCGGTTCGACCTGTCGCGCTTCGGCATGGAGGTCTTCCGCGCGTCGCCGCGCCAGGCGGACCTCATGATCGTGGCCGGGCGCGTGAGCCAGAAGATGGCGCCGGTCGTGCGACAGGTCTACGACCAGATGAGCGAGCCCAAGTGGGTCCTGTCCATGGGCGTGTGCGCGTCGAGCGGCGGCATGTTCAACAACTACGCGATCGTCCAGGGCGTCGACCACGTCGTCCCGGTCGACATCTACCTGCCCGGCTGCCCGCCGCGGCCGGAGATGCTCATCAACGCGATCCTCGCGCTGCACGACCAGATCCAGCACGAGCCGCTCGGCGTGAACCGCAAGGAGGCGGCGCGCGCCGCCGAGGCGGCGGCGCTCGAGGCGACGCCCACGTTCCAGATGAAGGGGCTGCTGCGGTGACGGACGAGAAGAGCGGCGCCGGCACGCCGGTGCCGCAGCCGGAGGAGGTGAACGGCCCCCGGTCTGCCGACCTCGTGACCGGTGCCGGGGCGCCCCGCACGCTCGAGGTCGTCGAGGTCCGCGAGGGCATGTTCGGCGTCCACGGCTCGGGCGACACGTCCGGCTACGGCGGCCTGGTGCAGCCCGTCGCGATGCCGGGCGCGAGCGCGCGCCCCTACGGCGGCTGGTTCGACGAGGTCGTGGACGTCCTCGCCGAGGTGCTCGAGGCCTCCGGCGTCGCGTTCGACGCCGCGGTCGAGCGCGTCGTCGTCGACCCGCCCGGCGCGCACGCCGAGCTGACGCTGCACGTCCACCGCGACCACCTCGTCGAGGTGTGCCGGGCGCTGCGCGACGACCAGGACCTGCGCTTCGAGCTGAGCCTGGGCGTGAGCGGCGTGCACTTCCCGCACGACGTCGGCCGCGAGCTGCACGCCGTCTACCACCTGACCTCGATCACCCACGGCCGGCGGCTGCGGCTCGAGGTGTCGGTGCCCGACGCGGACCCGCACGTGCCGACCACGACGTCCGTCTACCCGACGAACGACTGGCACGAGCGCGAGACGTGGGACTTCTTCGGCATCGTCTTCGACGGCCACCCGTCGCTCGCGCGCATCGAGATGCCCGACGACTGGCCGGGCCACCCGCAGCGCAAGGACTACCCGCTCGGCGGGATCCCCGTCGAGTACAAGGGCGCGACCGTGCCCCCGCCCGACACGAGGAGGTCGTACTCGTGAGCACGCACACCACCGGCGCCCCCGGCGGCGCCCCGCACGCCACCCGTCCGCCCGTCGGCGACTTCGACCCCGGCGTCCCGAGCTTCGAGGCGTCCGGCGGCGACTGGGCCGAGATCGCGGAGAGCGCCGTCGCGGCCGCCGCGCTCGGCGAGGAGCGCATCGTCGTCAACATGGGTCCGCAGCACCCGTCGACGCACGGCGTGCTGCGCCTCATGCTCGAGATCGACGGCGAGACGGTCACCGAGGCGCGCTGCGGCATCGGCTACCTCCACACCGGCATCGAGAAGAACATGGAGTTCCGGACGTGGACGCAGGGCGTCACGTTCTGCACCCGCATGGACTACCTCGCGCCGCTGTTCCAGGAGACGGCGTACTGCCTCGCGGTCGAGAAGCTCCTCGGCATCACGGACGACGTGCCCGAGCGGGCCAGCGTCATCCGCGTGCTGATGATGGAGCTCAACCGCATCGCGTCCCACCTCGTGTGCCTCGGCACGGGCGGCAACGAGATGGGCGCGACGACCGTCATGACCATCGCGTTCACCGCGCGGGAGGAGATCCTGCGGATCTTCGAGGCGGTCACGGGGCTGCGCATGAACCACGCGTACGTCCGCCCGGGCGGCGTCGCGCAGGACGTGCCGCCGGACCTCGTCGAGCAGGTACGCCGGGCGGACCCGCTCGTGCGCCGCTACCTCGGCCAGCTCGGCGACCTCATGCTCGCCAACCCCATCTTCAAGGGGCGCCTCGTCGGGGTCGGGCACCTCAACCTCGCGGGCTGCATGGCGCTCGGCGTCACCGGACCGGTGCTGCGCTCGACGGGCCACCCGTACGACGTGCGCAAGTCCGACCCGTACTGCGGCTACGAGACGTACGACTTCGACGTCCCGACCGCGACGGGCGCCGACTGCTACGACCGCGTCGTGCTGCGGCTCGAGGAGTGCTACCAGTCGCTGCACATCGTCGCGCAGTGCCTGGACCGCCTCGAGGCGACGGCGGGTCAGCCCGTCATGGTCGGCGACCGCAAGATCGCGTGGCCCGCGCAGCTCGCGATCGGGAGCGACGGCCAGGGCAACTCGCTCGAGCACATCAAGGAGATCATGGGCTCCTCGATGGAGGCCCTGATCCACCACTTCAAGCTCGTCACCGAGGGCTTCCGGGTCCCCGTGGGGCAGGCGTGGCAGACCGTGGAGCACCCGCGCGGCGAGCTCGGGGTGCACCTCGTGTCCGACGGCGGCACGCGCCCCTACCGGGCGCACTTCCGCGACCCGTCGTTCAACAACCTCCAGGCCGTGGCGGCGATGTGCGAGGGCGGCCAGGTGGCCGACGTCGTGGTCGCGGTCGCGTCCCTGGACCCGGTGCTGGGAGGGGTGGACCGATGACCATCGACGCCGGACCTGCGACGGACGGGACGCCCGCCGGGCGTGCCCGCCCCGGGTACGACGCGGAGACGACGGCGCGCCTCGCCGCCGACGCCGCGCAGATCGTCGCGCGCTATCCCGAGTCCCGCTCCGCGCTGCTGCCGATGCTGCACCTCGTGCAGTCCGAGGACGGCTACGTGTCGCGCGACGGCATCCTGTTCTGCGCGGAGCAGCTCGGGCTCACCGCCGCGGAGGTCTCCGCCGTCGCGACGTTCTACACCCAGTACAAGCGCCACCCCAACGGCACCTACACCGTGGGCGTCTGCACGAACACGCTGTGCGCGATCATGGGCGGCGACGCGATCTTCGACGAGCTGTCGGACCACCTCGGCGTCGGGCACGACGAGACCACCGAGGACGGCGCGATCACGCTCGAGCGCGTGGAGTGCAACGCGGCCTGCGACTACGCGCCCGTGATGATGGTCAACTGGGAGTTCTTCGACAACCAGACCCCCGGCAGCGCGACGGACGTCGTGGACCGGCTCCGTGCCGGCGAGCCCGTCGCCCCGACGCGCGGCGCGGCGAGCGTGTGCACGTTCAAGCAGATGAGCCGCGTGCTCGCCGGCTTCCCCGACGGCCGCGCCGACGAGGGCGTCGGCGCGGGCGAGCCCACCCTCGCCGGCCTGCGGCTCGCGCGCGAGCACGGCTGGACCGCCCCGACCGGCGAGGCGGACGCGGAGGCGGCCCCGGACGGCGGCGCTCCCGCCGGCGGTGCGCCCGACGTCGGCGAGGCGCAGTCGAGCGCCGAGCGGAAGCCGACGACCGACGCCGACGTCGACCCCGGCGGCAAGGCAGAGTCGCCCGGCACGAAGCCCGACCCGTCGAAGGGAGCGGACGCATGAGCGAGCAGCAGAGCACCGAGACCCGCCCGGCGCCGGACCCGCTGACCCCGGTCCTGTCGGACACGTGGGACGCGGACCGGTCCTGGACGCTCGCGTCCTACCTGGACCGTGGCGGCTACGCGGGCCTGCGCGCCGCGCTCGGGCAGGACCCGGGCGACGTCGTCGCGACGGTCAAGGCGTCCGGCCTGCGCGGCCGTGGCGGCGCCGGGTTCCCCACGGGCATGAAGTGGGGCTTCCTGCCCGCGCCCGACGGCGGCCCGCGCTACCTCGTCGTCAACGCGGACGAGTCCGAGCCGGGCACGTGCAAGGACATCCCGCTCATGCTCGCGAGCCCGCAGGCGCTCGTCGAGGGCGTCGCGATCACGTCGTACGCGATCGGGTGCCGGCACGCCTTCATCTACGTGCGCGGCGAGGTGCTGCACGTGTACCGCCGCCTGCTGCGCGCGGTCGAGGAGGCGTACGAGGCGGGCTACCTCGGCAAGGACGTGCTCGGGTCGGGCTTCGACCTCGACGTCACGGTCCACGCCGGGGCCGGCGCGTACATCTGCGGCGAGGAGACGGCGCTGCTCGACTCGCTCGAGGGCCGCCGCGGGCAGCCGCGGCTCAAGCCGCCGTTCCCCGCGGTCGCGGGCCTGTACGCGCGCCCGACGGTCGTCAACAACGTCGAGTCGATCGCGAGCGTGCCGTCGATCGTCGCGCGCGGCGCGGACTGGTTCACCTCGATGGGCACGGAGCGCTCGGCCGGCGTCGGCCTGTTCTCGCTCTCCGGGCACGTGACGCGGCCGGGGCAGTACGAGGCCCCGCTCGGCACGACGCTGCGCGAGCTGCTCGACCTCGCGGGCGGGATGCGCGGGGGCAAGGCGCTGAAGTTCTGGACGCCGGGCGGCTCGTCGACGCCGCTGTTCACCGACGCGCACCTCGACACCCCGCTCGACTACGAGTCGGTCGCGGCGGCGGGCTCGATGCTCGGCACGCGCGCGCTCCAGCTCTTCGACGAGACGACGTGCGTCGTGCGGGCCGTGAGCCGGTGGACCGACTTCTACGCGCACGAGTCGTGCGGCAAGTGCACGCCGTGCCGCGAGGGCACGTACTGGATGAAGCAGGTCCTGGCGCGCATCGAGGCGGGCCAGGGCACGGAGGCCGACCTCGACCTGCTCCTCGACACGTGCGACAACATCCTGGGCCGCGCGTTCTGCGCGCTCGGCGACGGCGCCACGTCGCCCGTCACGAGCAGCATCGCGCTGTTCCGCGACGAGTACGAGGCGCACATCACGGAGCACCGCTGCCCGTTCGACCCGGCGGCCTCGGCGCTCTTCGACTACACGCCCCGCCCGGCCCGCGTCCTGACGGCAGGAGTGCACTGATGACGACCACGACCCCCGCCCCGGGCACCGGCTCCTCGGCCGTCGCGCCCTCGGGCGGCGCGGCCAAGCCCCCGGCCCCCGCGGACCAGGTGACGTTCACGATCGACGACATCGAGATGTCGGTGCCCAAGGGCACGCTCGTGATCCGCGCGGCCGAGCAGATCGGGATCCAGATCCCGCGGTTCTGCGACCATCCGCTGCTCGAGCCCGCCGGGGCGTGCCGCCAGTGCCTCGTCGAGGTCGCGGCGCCCGACCGCGAGGGCAACGTGCGACCCATGCCGAAGCCGCAGGCGTCGTGCACGCTCGAGGCGACGCCGGGCATGGTGGTGAAGACCCAGCGCACGAGCCCGGTCGCCGACAAGGCGCAGCACGGGATCATGGAGCTGCTGCTCATCAACCACCCGCTCGACTGCCCGGTGTGCGACAAGGGCGGCGAGTGCCCCCTGCAGAACCAGGCGATGAGCAACGGGCGCGCGACCAGCCGGTTCGTCGACGTGAAGCGCACGTTCCCCAAGCCGATCGCCGTCTCGACGACGATCCTGCTCGACCGCGAGCGCTGCGTCCTGTGCCAGCGGTGCACGCGCTTCTCCCAGGAGATCGCGGGCGACGCGTTCATCGACCTGCAGAAGCGTGGCGCCGCGCAGCAGATCGGGCGCTTCGACGAGGCCGTGCTCGACTTCGCGCCGCCCGCGGGCCAGGCGCCCGGCGACCGCCCGGTGGGCCTGGCCCTGGAGGACGAGGCGGGCCTCCCGTTCGCGTCGTACTTCTCCGGCAACACCGTGCAGATCTGCCCGGTCGGCGCGCTCACGGGGGCGGCGTACCGCTTCCGGTCCCGCCCGTTCGACCTGGTCTCGACGCCGTCGGTCGCCGAGCACGACTCGTCCGGGTCGGCGATCCGCGTCGACCACCGCCGGGGCGTCGTGCTGCGCCGCCTCGCGGGCCAGGACCCGCTGGTCAACGAGGAGTGGATCACCGACCGGGACCGCTTCGCCTTCACGTGGCAGTCCGCGCCGGACCGCCTCACGCACCCGCTCGTGCGCGACCGCGAGGTCGCGCCCGACGGGACCGTCACGCGCGGCGAGCTGCGCCCGGCCTCGTGGGCCGAGGCGCTCGAGGTCGCGGCCGACGCCCTGACCCGGGCCCGCGACGCGGGCGGGGTCGGCGTCCTGCCGGGCGGGCGGCTCACGGTCGAGGACGCCTACGCGTACGCCAAGCTCGCGCGCACGTGGCTGCGCACGAACGACGTCGACCACCGGGCCCGCGCGCACAGCGCGGAGGAGGCGGACTTCCTCGCGCACGCCGTGGCCGGCACGGGTCTCGGCGTCACCTTCCCCGACCTCGAGAAGGCCCCCGCGGTCCTGCTCGTCGGCCTCGAGGCCGAGGAGGAGGCGGGCGTCGCGTTCCTGCGCCTGCGCAAGGGCGCGCTGCGTCACCGGGTCCGCGTGTTCTCCGTGGCGCCGTTCGCGTCGCGCGGCGTGCAGCGCATGCACGGCACGCTGCTCCCCGCCGCCCCGGGCACCGAGGCCGAGTGGCTCGACGGCATCGCCGCGGGCGACCGGGTCCGCACGCTCGACGAGGCGAGCGGCACCGACGACGTCCTCGCCGACGCGAGCGACGCGCTCCGCCAGCCGGGGGCGGTCGTCCTCGTGGGCGAGCGGCTCGCCGCGACGCCCGGCGGGTACAGCGCGCTGCTGCGCGCGGTCGCCGCGACGGGCGCACGTCTCGCCTGGGTCCCGCGCCGAGCGGGCGAGCGCGGCGGCGTCGAGGCGGGCACGCTGCCCAACCTCCTGCCGGGCGGACGCCCGGTCGCCGACGCCGCGGCCCGCGTGGACGTCGCGACCGTGTGGGGCGCGGCGACCACCGAGGACCACCCCGCGGGGCTGCCCACGGCGCCGGGCCGCGACCTGGGGGAGATGCTCGACGCGCTCTCGGTCGGCCAGCTCGCGGGCATCCTCGTGGGCGGGCTCGAGCTCGACGACCTGCCCGACCCGGCGCACGCGCGCCGCGCGCTCGAGGCAGCGGACGTCGTCGTCTCGCTCGAGGTGCGGCGCTCGGCGGTGACGGAGTACGCCGACGTCGTGCTCCCGGTCGCCCCGCCCGTGGAGCGGGCCGGGGCGTTCGTCAGCTGGGAGGGACGTGTGCGCCCGTTCCCGGCCGCGCTCGCCTCGACCGCGATGCCCGACCACCGCGTGCTCGACGCGCTCGCGGACGCCGCCGGCGCCCCGCTCGGCCTGCCGACGCTCGAGGCCGTGCGCGCCGAGCTCGAGCAGCTCGTGGGCGACGGCGCGTGGGACGGCGCGCGCGCCGCGGCGCCCACGGTCGACGCGACCGAGCCGCCCGCCGTCGCGCCGGGGACCGCGGTCCTCGCGAGCTGGCGCCTCCTGCTCGACGACGCGCGCGGCCAGGACGGCGAGCGGTACCTCGCCGGCACGGCCAAGCGCCCCGTGGCCCGCCTGTCGGCGGCCACGGCCGCCGCGGTCGACGTGTTCGACGGCGAGCTCGTGCGCGTCGTCACCGACCGGGGCGCGGTCACGCTCCCCGTGGTGGTGACCGACATGGTCGACCACGTGGTGTGGCTGCCGCTGCGCTCGCCGGGGTCGTCCGTGCACGCCACGCTCGGCGCGGTGCCGGGCGACCTCGTCCGGCTCGAGCCGGGGACCACCGACGGAGGGGAGGGCGCATGAGCGGCCTGCACGCGCTCCACGCGCTGGCCACCGAGACGCCGGCGGTGCCTGGCATCACGGCGAACTTCTCGCAGGACAACGGCTGGACGTACCTCGTCAAGGCCGTCCTCATCCTCGTCTTCCTGCTGACGAGCGTGCTCTTCGCGATCTGGTTCGAGCGCAAGGTCGTCGCCCGCATGCAGGTGCGGCCCGGCCCGAACTGGCACGGCCCGTTCGGCCTGCTGCAGTCGCTCGCCGACGCGATGAAGCTCCTGCTCAAGGAGGACATCACCGTCAAGGCGGCCGACAAGTTCGTCTACCTGCTCGCGCCGATGATCTCCGTGTTCTGCGCGCTCCTCGTGTTCGCGGTCATCCCGTTCGGGCCCGAGGTGCAGATCCCGTTCACGGACTACGTGACGCCCGCCCAGCTCACCGACTTCCCGGTCGCGACGCTCTACATCCTCGCGTGCGCGTCGCTCGGCGTGTACGGGATCGTGCTCGGCGGCTGGTCGTCCGGCTCGACGTACCCGCTGCTCGGGTCGGTCCGCTCGACGGCCCAGGTCATCAGCTACGAGCTCGCGATGGGCCTGTCGCTCGTCTCCGTCTTCCTCATGGCGGGGTCGATGTCGACCTCGCGCATCGTCGACTCGCAGACGCAGCTGTGGTGGTTCCTCCCGCTCCTGCCGGCGTTCGTCATCTACGTGATCTCCATGGTCGGCGAGACGAACCGCCTGCCGTTCGACCTCCCCGAGGCCGAGGGCGAGCTCGTGTCCGGGTACATGACCGAGTACTCGTCGATGAAGTTCGCGTGGTTCTTCCTCGCGGAGTACATCAACATGCTCAACGTCTCCGCGGTCGCGACGACGCTGTTCCTCGGCGGGTGGCGGGCCCCGTGGCCGCTCTCGGCGATCAACGACGGGATGTTCAACGAGGGCTGGTGGCCCATCCTCTGGTTCCTCGTCAAGGTCTGGGCCGTCATGTTCTTCTTCGTGTGGGTGCGCGGCACGCTGCTGCGCCTGCGCTACGACCAGTTCATGCGCTTCGGCTGGAAGGTCCTCATCCCCTTCGCGCTCGCGTGGCTCGTGCTGCTCGCCGTCGCCCAGGCCGTGCGCCAGTTCCTCGACGTGGACCTGCGCGTGTTCATCGGGATCGCGGTCGCGATAGCGCTCGTCGTCGTGGTCGTCGTCTGGTTCTGGCCCGAGAAGAAGGCGCCACCCGGCGCCGCTCCGCGCGCCGCGGGCACCGCGCCCGAGCCGTTCGACGCGTTCGCCGGCGGCTTCCCCGTCCCGCCGCTGCCCGGCCAGTCGCTCCCGCCCTCGCCGCGCCGTCGGGCCCTCGTGCCCGACGACGCGGGCGCGGCCAGGACGTCCGCACCGGGTGCCGGTGCTCCCCGCGACACACCGCACGACAAGGAGGTCGACCGTGGCTGACGACCAGAAGCCGGACCGGCCGGGCGAGTACGAGGTCCGCCGCCCGCAGGCGAAGGGCTTTCGCGAGCTCGTCGCGCCCGTCGCCGGGTTCGGCGTGACCTTCTCCTCGATGTTCCGGCCGACCGTGACGGAGCAGTACCCGCGCCAGAAGGTGCCGCCCAAGCCGCGCTACCACGGCCGGCACCAGCTCAACCGGTACCCCGACGGGCTCGAGAAGTGCATCGGGTGCGAGCTGTGCGCCTGGGCGTGCCCCGCGGACGCGATCTACGTCGAGGGCGCGGACAACGCCGACCTGCCCGACGGCGGCCACATGTCGCCCGGCGAGCGGTACGGCCGCGTCTACCAGATCAACTACCTGCGCTGCATCTTCTGCGGGCTGTGCATCGAGGCGTGCCCGACGCGCGCGCTGACGATGACCAACGAGTACGAGCTCGCCGGCCCGACGCGTGAGGGCATGATCTGGGAGAAGCAGGACCTCCTCGCGCCGCTGCGCGAGGGCATGCTCGCCGCGCCGCACCCGATGGTGCCCGGGACGTCGGACACCGAGTACTACCGCGGAGAGGTGAGCGGACCGGTGGCCGAGCAGGTGGAGTGGGTGCGCGAGCACCGGCCGGACGACCCGACGCTCCCGCCGGAGCCGGCGGGCCGCGAGCCGGAGGTCCGGCGGGTCACGCAGCCGTCCGGGCGGTCCGCCCGTCCGTCGGCCCGGAAGGGCGCGCGGTGATCGGGGGCGGCGGCGAGGCGGTCCTCTTCTGGGTCCTCGCCCCCCTCATGGTGCTCGCGGCGCTCTCGCTGCTCTTCGCGCGCAAGGCGGTGCACGCCGCCATCGCGGTCATGTTCGTCATGGTCGACCTCGCGATCCTCTACATCGCGCAGGAGGCGCCGTTCCTCGGCGTCGTCCAGGTGGTCGTCTACACGGGCGCCGTGATGATGCTGTTCCTCTTCGTGCTCATGCTCGTCGGCGTCGACGCGTCGGACTCGCTCGTCGAGACGATCCGCGGTCAGCGCTGGATCGGCGTGCTGCTCGGACTCGGGCTCGGGGCCGTGCTGGTCGGCGTCGTCTCGCAGGCGGCGTTCCCGCCCGCGGTCGGTCTCGAGGCCGCGAACGCGGTGACGAACCCGACGGCGCTCGCGCGCGTGCTCTTCGCGGACTACGTGTTCGCGATGGAGGTCGTGGGCGTCCTGCTCATCACCGCCGCGGTCTCGGCGCTCGTGCTCACGCACCGGCGCCGGCTCACCCCGAAGGTCGGCCAGCGCGAGAAGGCGGACGCGAAGGTCGCGGCCCTGCCCTCGGGCGGCCGGCTCACGCCGCTCGCCGCGCCCGGCGTCTACGCGCAGAACAACGCGATGGACACGCCGGCCCTCGACCCGCAGGGGCGGCCCATCGAGGAGTCGGTGTCCCGCATCCTGCGGATCCGTGGCCAGGAGCGCTCGGCCGGCACGATCCTCGAGGCCGAGCGCGACGTGCTCGTCGAGCACGAGCCGCACCGTGCCCTGCCCGCGCTGCGGGCCCAGGACGCGAACGAACGCGTGGTGCAGGCCGCGACGGCCGAGCAGCCCGAGGGCGAGCCGCCCGCCGGCGACGTCGGGGGTCCCGACGACCCGGGCCGGTCCCGCGTGCCCGGCGCGACCCCGGGAGGAGAGGACTGATGGAGCTCACCCACTACCTCGTGCTGGCCGCGATCCTCTTCGCGATCGGCGCGGCGACGGTCCTGCTGCGCCGCAACGCGATCATCGTGTTCATGGGCATCGAGCTCATGCTCAACGCGACCAACCTCGCGTTCGTCACGTTCGCCCGCATCCACGGCGACGTGACCGGCCAGGTCCTCGCGTTCTTCGTCATGGTGGTCGCGGCGGCGGAGGTCGTCGTCGGCCTCGCGATCATCGTGTCCATCTTCCGCACCCGTCGGTCCGCCTCGGTCGACGACGTCAACCTGCTCAAGAGCTGAGGGGCCGGCACCGATGACGATGCTCCTTCCCGCCCTGCCGTCGGCGGGCGGACTGCTGACCGCGACCGACGTCGTGCCCGCGACCGAGACGGTCCCGGGCGCGTTCCTCGCCGCACCGCTGCTCGTGCTGCTCCCGCTCGTCGGGGCGGCGGTCCTGCTGCTCGCGGGCCGCCGTAGCGACCGCTGGGGCGCCTGGTTCGGCGTGCTCATGTCCGCCGCGGCGTTCGTCGTGGGCCTGGTCCTCTTCGTGTCGATGCTCGGCCTCCCGGTCGACGAGCGCGTCGTGGACTACCGCCTGTTCGACTGGATCGCGTCCGGCGGGCTCGACCTCGCCGTCGGGCTGCGGATCGACCCGCTGTCCCTGACGTTCGTGCTCCTCGTGACGTTCGTCGGGACGCTCATCCACGTGTACGCGGTCGCCTACATGGCGCACGACCGCGACCGGCGCCGGTTCTTCGCGTACCTCAACCTGTTCATCGCGGCGATGCTCGTCCTCGTCCTCGCCGACTCGTTCCTCCTGCTGTTCGTCGGCTGGGAGGGCGTGGGCCTCGCGTCGTACCTGCTCATCGGGTTCTGGAACCACAACCGGGCGTACGCGGTCGCGGCGAAGAAGGCGTTCGTCATGAACCGCGTGGGCGACATCGGCCTCATCGTCGCGATGATGCTCATGTTCGCGACGTTCGGCGCGCTCGACTTCAGCACGGTGTTCGCCCGCGTGCCGGAGGCCTCGACCGCGCTGCTCACGGCGACGGGCCTCGCGCTCCTGCTCGCGGCGTGCGGCAAGTCGGCGCAGTTCCCGCTCCAGGCGTGGCTCGGGGACGCGATGGCCGGCCCGACGCCGGTCTCCGCGCTCATCCACGCCGCGACCATGGTCACGGCGGGCGTCTACCTCGTCGTGCGGTCCGCGCCGATCTTCGAGGGCGCGCCGACGGCGCAGCTCGTCGTGGTGATCGTGGGTGCGGTGACGCTGCTCTTCGGGGCGATCGTCGGCTGCGCGAAGGACGACATCAAGAAGGCGCTCGCCGCGTCGACCATGTCGCAGATCGGCTACATGATCCTCGCCGCCGGGCTCGGCCCGATCGGTTACGCGTTCGCGATCTTCCACCTCGTGACGCACGGCTTCTTCAAGGCCGGGATGTTCCTCGGCGCGGGGTCCGTCATGCACGGCATGGACGACCAGGTCGACATGCGCCGGTTCGGCGGCCTCGCGCGGTACATGAAGGTCACGTGGATCACCTTCATGATGGGCTGGCTCGCGATCCTCGGGATCCCGCCGTTCTCGGGCTTCTGGAGCAAGGACAAGATCATCGAGGCCGCGTTCGTCCCCGTCGACGGCGAGCCGTGGCGGGCGTGGGTCTTCGGCGGCGTGGCGCTGCTCGGCGCGGGGATCACGGCGTTCTACATGTCGCGCCTGTTCTTCATGACGTTCTCCGGTCGCCGCCGCTGGAACGACGGCAGCGGCTCCGTGGACGGCCTCGGCCCGCAGGACGGTCCGGTCCAGCACCCGCACGAGTCCCCGCGCCTCATGACGTGGCCGATGATCGTCCTCGCCGTCGGGTCGGTGGCCCTGGGCGGCATCCTCGCCGCGGGCTCGCGCTTCGTCACGTGGCTCGAGCCCGTCACGGGGCACGCCGAGCACCACGAGCCCGTGCTGCCCGTCTGGTCGCTCATCGCGCTGACGCTCCTGCTCGTCCTCGCGGGCGCCGCCCTCGCGTGGCGCCAGTACGCGATGTCGAGCGTCCCGGTCCGCGCCCCGCGCGGCTCCGTGCTCACGCGCGCGGCCCGCCGCGACCTGTACCAGGACGACGTCAACGAGACCGTGTTCATGCGTCCCGGCCAGTACCTCACGCGCTCGCTCGTCTACGCCGACAAGGAGATGGTCGACGGCGGCTGGATGGGCCTGGCGGGCCTCGTCGGCAAGGTGGGGGAGTGGCTCCGCGGGTGGCAGAACGGCTACGTGCGCTCGTACGGCGCGACGATGCTCGGCGGCCTCGTCGTCGTCGTCGCCGTCGTCCTCGCCCTGACCACCGGCTCCGCGAGCTGAGAGGGAGACACCCATGACCACCTCCGTCCCCTGGTTGTCCCTGCTCATCGCCTGGCCCCTGGTGGGTGCCGCGGCGGTGTGGCTCACGGCCGCGGCCCGCACACGCGGCGTCGGCCCGGGCGCGCTGCGTGCCGTGCGCGGCATCGCGCTCGGCGCGGCGCTCGTCGAGCTCGGCCTGCTCGTCGGCGCGTTCACCGCGTTCGACACGTCCGCGGCCGGTACCCACCAGCTCGCCGAGACCTATCGCTGGATCCCGCAGATCGGGGCGAGCTACGCGGTCGGCGCCGACGGCGTCGCGCTCGCGCTCGTCGCGCTGTCGGTGCTGCTGGTCCCGCTCGTCGTGCTCGCCGCGTGGAAGGAGCAGGACGGCGACGTCCGCCGCCTGCGCCACTACCTCGCGCTCGTGCTGCTGCTCGAGGCGTTCATGGTCGCGGTGTTCGTCGCGCGCGACGTGTTCCTCTTCTACGTGCTGTTCGAGGCCATGCTCATCCCGGTCTACTTCATGATCGGCGGGTTCGGCGTCGGTGCGCGGCGGCGCTACGCCGCGGTGAAGTTCCTGCTGTTCTCGCTCGCGGGCGGCCTCATCATGCTCGCGGCCGTCATCGCGCTCTACGTCCAGGTGCCGATCGACCCGGCCACGGGCGCGCGGCCCGAGGACGCGTTCCTCACGACGAACCTCGTGGGGTACTTCGCGGAGAACCCGATGCCGGTCACGATCGAGCGGCTGCTGTTCCTCGGCTTCTTCCTCGCGTTCGCCATCAAGGCGCCTCTCTTCCCCGTGCACACCTGGCTGCCCGACGCCGCTCAGCACGCGCCCGCAGGCACGTCCACGCTGCTCGTCGGCGTCCTGGACAAGGTGGGCACGTTCGGGATGCTCACGCTGTGCCTGCCGCTGTTCCCGAACGCGAGCAGGTGGGCGGCGCCCGTCGTCGTCGTGCTCGCCGTCGTGTCGATCCTGTACGGCGCGCTCATGGCGATCGGGCAGAGCGACCTCATGCGGCTCATCGCCTACACGTCGGTGTCGCACTTCGGGTTCATCGTGCTCGGCATCTTCGCGTTCACGTCGCTCAGCGTGTCCGGCTCGTCGCTCTACATGGTCAACCACGGGATCTCGACCGGGGCGCTGTTCCTCCTGGCGGGCTTCCTCGTCGCGCGGCACCCCGAGCGCTCGCAGCGCATCGCGGACTACGGCGGCCTGCAGAAGGTCGTCCCGGTGCTCGCGGGCACGTTCCTCGTGGCGGGCCTGTCCGCGCTGTCGCTGCCCGGCCTGTCGACGTTCGTCAGCGAGATCATGGTCCTCGTCGGGACGTTCGCGCGCAGCCCGTGGGCCGCGCTCGTCGCGGTGCTCGGCGTCGTGCTCGCCGCGCTCTACGTGCTGCTGACGTACCAGCGGATCTTCACGGGCGGCACGCGCGAGGGGCTCGACCGGCTCCCCGACCTGGGCGCGCGCGAGAAGTGGGTCGTCGCGCCGCTGATCGTCGTCCTCCTGGTCCTCGGCTTCTACCCGGCGCCCGCGCTCGACCTCGTGCGCGAGCCCGCCGAGGTGACGCTCTCCGACCTCGCGGTCGCGGGCGTCGAGGACCCGCCGCGCTCCGACCCGTTCGCCGCGGGGACCGAGCAGGTCGCCTCCTCGAGCCCGGGCACGTCCGTCACTCGTAGCTCCGACGAAGGGAGCGAGTCGTGAACGACTCCTTCGTGGCCCCCACGGTCGACTGGCTGTATCTCGCCCCGGTCCTCGTCGTGCTCGGCGCCGGCGTCGTCGGCGTGCTCGTCGAGGCGTTCGTCCCGGCGCGCGTCCGGCGCACGGTGCAGGTCGTCCTGGCCCTGCTCGCGACCGCCGCGGCGCTCGCGCTCGTCGTCGTGCTGTGGCGCGACCCCGCCGTCCAGGGCACCGACGGCGCCGCCTACGGCGTGCGGGTGCTTGGCGGGTCGATGGTCATCGACCCCTTCGGGCTCGCGATCCAGGGGATCGTCGTGCTGCTCGCGTTCCTGGCGATCCTCGTGATCGCCGACCGGACGTCGACCGGCCAGGACGCGTTCGCGCCGTCCGCGGCCGCGGTCCCCGGCTCGCCGTACGAGGACCTCACGCGGCGCAAGGGGCTGGAGCAGACCGAGGTCTACCCGCTCGTGCTGTTCGCCGTCGGCGGCATGATGATCTTCCCCGCCACGGGGAACCTGCTCGTGATGTTCGTCGCGCTCGAGGTGCTCTCCCTCCCGCTGTACGTGCTGTCCGCGATGTCCCGGCGCCGCCGCCTGCTGTCGCAGGAGGCGTCGTTCAAGTACTTCCTGCTCGGCGCGTTCGCGTCCGCGCTGTTCGTGTTCGGCGTCGCCCTCGTCTACGGGTTCGCCGGCTCGGTGGACCTCGTCGAGGTGTACCGGTCGCTCGCGACGCCCGAGGGCCCGCTCGCGAGCATGCCCGGGCTGGTCGTCGTCGGCGCCCTGCTCGTCCTCGCGGGGCTGCTGTTCAAGATCGGCGCCGCCCCGTTCCACTCGTGGACCCCCGACGTCTACCAGGGGGCCCCGACGCCGATCACCGGCTTCATGGCGGCGTGCACCAAGGCCGCGGCGTTCGGCGCGCTCCTGCGCGTGCTGTACGTCGTGAGCCTCGGCCTCGCGCAGTCGTCGCCGGCGACGCGCGAGGACCTGTTCGTCGCCCTGTGGATCGTCACGCTGCTCACCATGGTCGTCGGGACCGTCGTCGGTGCCGTCCAGACCGACGTCAAGCGGCTCCTCGCGTACTCGTCGATCGCCCACGCGGGCTTCATCCTCGTCGGCGTCCTGGGGTTCTCCCAGCTCTCGCTGCGGGCGACGGTGTTCTACCTCCTCGTCTACGGCCTCGCGACGGTCGGCGCCTTCGCGGTCGTCACGCTCGTCCGCGAGACGGCCCCCGTCCGCGAACGGGTGCCCGCGACCGTCGGGGCGGGCGCCGGGGGAGCCGACGGCTCGGACGCGGCGGACAACGTCACGGACGGCTCGTCCCGGGAGCCCGTCGCCGTGCTCGGCGAGGCCACCCACCTCGCCCAGTGGGCGGGTCTGGGGCGCCGCAGCCCGTGGCTCGCCGGCGTCTTCTCACTCTTCCTGCTCTCCATGGCGGGCATCCCGCTGACCGCCGGGTTCGTGGCGAAGTTCACCGCGTTCGGCGCGGCGATCGCCGGTCCCGACGGGCAGGGCGGCGGCTCCACGTGGGTGCTCGCGGTGGTCGGTGTGCTCGCCTCGGCCGTGGCGGTGTTCTTCTACGTCCGCCTCATCGTGCTCATGTTCTTCACGGCGCCGTCCGGCGGCGTGGGCGACGGCGCGGACGGCGGCGCGGAGGCCTCCGAGGGCACCGGCGTGACCGTCGTGCGGTCGACCGGACCGACGACCGTGGCGATCGCCGTGTGCGCGATCGGGGTGCTCCTCCTCGGTGTGTTCCCCTCCCCGGTTCTCGATCTGGCGGCCGAGGCGGTTAAGTTCGTCCCGTGACCTCCGTGCCTCCCGTCCCCTCCGCGCCCGCCGGGCCCCGCGGCCCGCGCGAGCGGACCGCTCCCGTGACGACCACCGCGATCCCGATCTCGGACCCCGAGCTCGCGGCCGCCCTCACCGAGCGCCTGGCGGAGGTCGAGACCCGGCTCCGGGCCGCCGTCGCGCACGCCGACCCGCTCGCGGACTCGGCGTCGCGGCACCTCGTGAACGCCGGGGGCAAGCGCCTGCGCCCCCTGCTCACGCTGCTCGCGGCCGAGCTCGGGGACGGGGCACGGCCCGAGGTCGCGGAGGCGGCCGTCGTCGTCGAGCTCACGCACCTCGCGTCGCTCTACCACGACGACGTCATGGACTCCGCGCCCGTGCGGCGCGGGGCTCCGTCCGCGCACGCGGTGTGGGGCAACTCCGTCGCGATCATGGTCGGCGACCTGCTCTTCGCGCGCGCCGCGTCGACCGTGGCGGCGCTCGGCCCGGAGGCCGTGCTCATCCAGGCGCGGACGTTCGAGCGGCTCTGCCTCGGCCAGCTCCACGAGACCACGGGGCCGGGCGAGGGCGACGACCCCGTCGAGCACTACCTCGAGGTCCTCGCGGACAAGACGGCGTCGCTCCTGTCGACGTCCGCACGGCTCGGCGCGATGTTCGCCGGCTGCCCGGCTGACGTCGTCGAGACGGTCGCGGCCTACGGCGAGCGGCTGGGGGTCGCCTTCCAGCTCGCCGACGACGTCCTGGACCTGGCGTCCTCCGGCGACGAGTCGGGCAAGACGCCCGGCACCGACCTGCGCGAGAAGGTCCCCACGATGCCGGTCCTCCTGCTGCGCGCGCGCATCGCGCAGGGGACCGCGACGGAGGACGACGCGGCGCTCGTCGAGCTGCTCGACTCCGACCTGACCGACGACGCCGCGCTCGCGGCGGCCGTCGCGGCGCTGCGCCGCCACGAGGTGCTCGCCGAGACGCGTGCCCTCGCCGTCCGGTGGGCCCGCTCCGCCGTCGACGAGCTCGACACGCTGCCCCCCGGGCCGGTGAGCGACGCGCTGCGCTCCTTCGCGGAGGCCCTGGCGGACCGCGCCGCCTGACGCGCCGAGAGGGTGAACTTTCCGGTCGCGGGTGTCGTGGGCGCGAGGGCGTCCCGGTGCCCGGGCCGGTTGCCCGGGACACCCGTCCGGCCCGGCCGGTAGCGGCACACCCGACGGCGGTCCGCGCCGGGGGCCCGGGGCGCGCGGACCGAGAGGGGAGTTCTCCCCATGGGACGGGTGTCGGATCTCACTCGCCCTCCCGTTATCCTCGGTTGCGCGATCGGTGGGGCCGCCTGGCAAGTGCGAGATCGAGGGGGCCGGCGAAGGGGACCGGTCGCCTCCCGATCCGGCACCTCGGAGGACTTGTGGGTTTCCTGGCGCGCCTGCGTGAGCACCGCCGTACCGTCGCGTCCGTGAGCACCGTGTCGGTGTTCTCCACGGCGCTGGTGGGACTCGCGCTGTTCACCGAGGGCGAGGCCACGGCGGACGTGGACCTCAACGACTCGGGCGTGTGGGTGACGAAGACGTCGGCCGGCCTGGTGGGGCGGTTCAACTACGAGTCCCAGGCGATGGACGGCACGCTCAACGCGGGCAGCGCGTCGTTCGACGTGCAGCAGGACGAGGGCCGCGTGCTCCTCGAGGACGCGGGCACCGGGACCGCCTCGCCCGTGGACGTCGCCCACCTCAAGCTCGACGGCCAGGTGCGGCTGCCGGCCGGGGCGCAGGTCGCCTCCGGCGGCGCGACGACCGCGATCCTCGACGGTGAGGAGGGCCTGCTGTGGGTCCTGCCGTTCGACGGCGCCACCTCGTTCGACGCCGAGGAGCTCGACCCGACGGTCGAGGTCGAGGGCGACGGGGACGTCGTCGTCGCGCAGGACGGCACGGTGTTCGTCGCGGTCCCGTCGACCGGGACGCTCTGGACGGTCCGCACGACGGCGCGCGGCGCGGTCTCGGGGGAGCCCGCGTCCACCACGCTGCCCGTGGGGTCGGGTGCCGAGGTCGAGGTGACCGCGGTCGGCGACGAGCCGGTCGTGCTGGACCGCTCCGCGTCGCAGCTCGTGCTGCCCGGCGGACGCACGGTGGCGCTCGAGGACGGCGCGGAGGCGCGGTTGCAGCAGCCCTCGGCGGCGTCCGACGACGTGGTGGTCGCGACGTCGCGCGGTCTCGTCACGCAGCCGCTCGCCGGCGGCGACGCGGTCCGCCGCGCGGCCGAGGGCCGCCCGGCGGCGCCCGTGCAGCTCGGGTCGTGCACGTACGGGGCGTGGGCCTCGACCGGCCAGGTGGTCCGTGACTGCGAGGGCACCGACCGCGACCTGGACACCCGTCTGGAGGGGATCGACCCGCAGGCTCGCCTGGAGTACCGGGTGAACCGGCAGGTGATCGTGCTCAACGACCTGTCGGCGGGGACGTTGTGGATGGCGGCGGACGAGTACCAGAAGGTCGACGACTGGGACGTCCAGATGCCGGAGGAGGCCGAGGGTGAGGAGGCCGACGCGGAGCTGACGAATCCCGAGCAGGTGGACCAGTTCATCGCGGACCGGTCCCAGCCGAACCGGCCGCCGCAGCCGAAGGACGACGCGTTCGGGGTGCGTCCGGGGCGCACGACGATCCTGCCGGTGCTGGGCAACGACGTGGACCCGGACGGGGACGTGATGACGGCGTCGCTCGCCGGGGACTCGCCGTCGAACGCGACCGTGCAGACCATCATGGGCGGCGCCGCCCTGCAGGCCGTGGTCCCCGAGGACGCGACCGGGGAGGGCTCCTTCCGCTACGCCGTCTCCGACGGCCGTGGCGGGACCGCGGAGGCGTCGGTGTCGCTGCGCGTCTCGCCGTGGGGAGAGAACGCCCCGCCGGAGCAGACGGGCGACCCCGTGGTCCGGGTGGAGCAGGGCGGGACGGCGTCGATCAAGGTGCTGCCGTACTTCAAGGACCCGGACGGCGACGACCTGTACCTCGCGTCGGCGGCCGCGACGGTCGCGGGCGACGACGTGCGCTCTCGCCCTGACGGCACGGTCGAGCTGCGCGACGGCGGCGGCTCGACGGGCCGCAAGATCGTCGGGGTCACCGTGGCGGACGGTCAGGGCGGCGTGTTCGAGGGCAAGCTGCTGGTCGACGTGGTGCCCGGTCCGCAGCCGCCGGTCGCGGTGAGCGACCACGTGGTGGTGCCGGCGGGGCAGCCGGTGACGGTGGAGCCGTTGCGCAACGACACCGACCCGAACGGGGACGAGCTGCGCCTGGCGTCGGTCTCGGAGTCGGCCCCGGCGCAGATCACGCCGAACTACGACGCGGGCACGTTCACGTTCCTCTCGATGGAGCCGCGCTCCTACGACCTGACGTACCAGGTGACCGACGGCCCGAACGCGACCACGGGCCTGGTGCGGGTCGATGTCCTGCCGCCGTCCGCGGCCGAGGGCGCCCCGATCGTCGTCACCGACACGGCCCTGCTGCCCACCGGCGGCTCGACCCTGGTCGACGTGCTCGCCAACGACACCGACCCGGCGGGCGGCGTCCTGGTGGTCCAGTCGGTCTCGGTCCCGGCGGACGCGGGCGTCTCCGTGGCCGTCCTGGGGCACCAGATGCTCCGCGTCACGGAGCTGCGGCGGCTCGACGGCCCCGTCAGCATCGCCTACACGGTGTCGAACGGCACGGAGTCGGCCGTGGGCGAGGTGCGGGTGGTGCCGGTGCCGGCGCCGACGCGGCTGCAGCCTCCGAACGCGGTCGCGGACGAGGTGACGGTGCATGCGGGGGACGTGGTGACGGTCCCGGTGCTGAGGAACGACACGCACCCGGACGGGTTGGAGCTGTTCCTGCAGCCCGAGCTGGAGCAGGACGTGGACCCGGCGCTGGGCGAGGCGTTCGTGTCGGAGGACACGCTGCGGTTCAAGGCGGGCTCGGAGGCGGGCACGGCGTACGCGATCTACCGGGTGCGGGACGTCAACGGGCAGGAGGACTCGGCCCAGGTCACGATCCGGATCCGTGACGGCGAGGACAACGCCCCGCCGCAGCCGCGCGAGATCGAGGCCCGGGTGCTGTCCGGGTCCAGCGTGCGCATCGCGGTGCCGCTGGACGGCATCGACCCCGACGGCGACTCCGTCCAGGTGACGGGGGTGGCGGCGCCGCCCGCGAAGGGCTCGGCGAGCGTCGTCGAGGGCTTCCTCGAGTACGCGGCCTCCAAGAACGCGACGGGCCTCGACACCTTCACGTACACGGTCCTGGACGCCCGCGGGGCGACGGCGACCGGGACCGTGCGGGTGGGGATCGCGCGGCCGGGCGAGAGCAACCAGTCGCCGGTCGCGGTGGACGACGAGGTGACGGTGCGCCCGGGGCGCACGGTCTCGGTCGCGGCGCTGGCCAACGACACCGACCCCGACGGCGACCAGGTCGGCCTGGTCCCGGGCGGGATCGAGGACACCCACGACCTGGACGCCGAGGTCGTGGCCGACCGCATCGTGCTGACCTCGCCCGACCAGGACGGCTCGTACACGTTCTACTACCAGATCCAGGACACCTACGGTGCCCGCGCGACCGGTGCGGTCACCGTGAACGTCTCGGCCAACGCGCCCCTGCTGCCCCCGGTCGCGCGCGACGACACCGTGCCCGTGGAGGACATCCTGGGCAAGACCGAGGTCACCGTCCCCGTCCTGGACAACGACGAGGACCCCGACGGCGCCGCGAGCGAGCTTACCGTCACCACCGACGCGAGCACCGCGAGCGTCACCCCCGACGGCGAGCTCACCGTCACCCTCACCGAGGGTCGCCAGGTCATCACCTACACCGCGACCGACATCGACGGCCTGACCGCCAAGGCCTTCGTCAAGGTCCCCGGCCTCACCGACCAGAAGCCCACGCTGCGGCCGGGCACGCAGCTCGAGGTGCTGGCGGGGGAGTCGCTCCCGATCGACCTCACCGAGCACGTGCTCGTCGTGGAGGGCCGCTCCCCGCGCCTGACCACCGAGGACAAGGTCAAGGTCACCGAGGGGGACCGGCAGGTCCCGTCCGTGACCGAGATCGTCTACACGCCCGAAGCGGACTACACCGGCCCGGCGTCGGTGTCGTTCGAGGTGACGGACGGGTCGGGCCCGGACGACCCGGAGGGCCGGACGAACGTCCTGACGATCCCCGTCCAGGTGCTCCCGCCGGAGAATTTGCCGCCCGAGCTGTCGACCCCGACGCTCGACGTCGCGGCGGGCGAGGAGGCCTCGATCGACCTCGCGCGCTTCGCGACCGACCCCGACGGCGACCCCCTGACCTTCAAGGCCACCGGCCAGGCGCAGGGCGTGACCGTGTCCGTCGAGGGCACCACGCTGCGCGCCCAGGCGACCCCGGACGTGCCCAAGGGCTCGGTCGTGCAGGTCCCGATCACCGTCACCGACGGCGAGCACCCCCCGGTCGAGGGCACCGCGACCCTGACCGTCGTGGCCTCCACCCGGCCCTTGGCCCGCGCCAACCCCGACACCGTCGACGACGCCCACCAGGGCAAGGCCACCACCGTGCCCGTCCTCGCCAACGACTCCAACCCGTTCCCCGACCGGCCGCTGACCCTCGTCGACGCCGTGGTGGAGACGGGGCAGGGCACCGCCTCCGTCTCGGGCGACCAGGTCTCGGTCACCCCGCGCGACGACTTCGTCGGGGTCATGGTCGTCCGGTACCGGATCCAGGACGCGACGAAGGACCCCGACCGCGAGGTCGAGGGCCGCGTCCAGCTCAAGGTCCTGGGCAAGCCCGAGGCGCCCGCGACCCCGCAGGTCGTCGAGGTCCGCTCCAAGACGGTCGTGCTCACCTGGGACCCGCCGAACAACAACGGCGCCGACATCACCGGCTACACCGTGCGCTCCCAGAACGGCTACACCAAGGAGTGCGGCACCACCACGTGCACCCTCGACGGCCTGACCAACAACGTCGAGTACACCTTCACCGTCTACGCGACCAACGCCGTCGGCGACGGCCCCGCCTCCCCGGCCTCCGCCGTCGCCCGACCCGACGAGAAGCCCGACCCGCCCGCCGCACCCCGCCTCGAGTTCGGCGACAAGTCCCTCACCGTCACCTGGACCAACAAGACCTACACCGACCGCTCGCCGATCCAGGCCGTCAACCTCGAGATCTCGCCTGCGCCGCCGGGCGGCGCCGTGCAGAAGACGGCCCTGACCGGGACGTCGGTGACGTGGGACGGCCTGCAGAACGGCGTCGCGTACAAGGTGCGCGCCCAGGCCGTGAACCTCGCCCCTGACCCCTCGGACTGGGGCGACTACTCGGCCGCCGAGACGCCGGCGGGCAAGCCGGCGGCTCCCGCCAAGCCGACGGTGCGGCGCACGTCGATCGGCGACACGTCGCAGATGCAGGTCTCCTGGGGCGCCCCGGACGGCAACGGCGCCCCGATCACGCGGTACACGATCGAGGCGCTGCGGGGCGGGAGCGTCGTGCAGACCTCGACCGCCGCCGGCGGCGCGACGTCCGCGACGATCGGCGTCCCGGCGGACACGACGGGCTACGCGTTCCGGGTGCGCGCGCACAACAAGGCGACGGACAAGCTCGGCGACGCCGAGTTCTCGCCGGCGTCGGACCCGGTGCGCGCGTTCGCGAAGCCGGGCGCGGTGTCGAACCTCAGCGCCGACGCGAACGGCACGAACGGCGAGATCCAGCTGTCGTTCGGCGCGGCGTCGGGCAACGGCGTGCGGGCCGACGAGATCACCTACCAGTACGACGCCGGCGGTGGCTGGCAGCCGCTCGGCGCGAACAAGGTCGTCGGCGGGCTGTCGAACGGCAAGCCGTACCGGATCGCGGTGCGCGCCGTCGCGGGGGTCGACGGCGCGCGCGAGCCGGGGGCGGCGGCGACGGCGAACGAGGAGTTGCCCTACGGGCCCATCCCGGCGCCGGTCGTCTCGATGAACGGCGGCGACCGCTCGATCACGTACAGCTGGTCGACCGCGGGCAACGGGCGCGGGTACTCCGTGCAGGTGCGCGGCGCGGTCCAGTCCACCCAGAAGGAAGGCTCCGGGAGCCTCTCGGTCGGCTACTCCGAGACGCGCGAGATCTGCGTCCGGGTCACCCCGACGGAGGGCGCCCCGAAGGAGACGTGCAGGTCGGCGACGTCCGACAAGAAGCCCGAGCCCGTCCTCACGGTGAGCAAGGGGAGCAACCACAAGCTCCCCGACGGGAAGTGGCCGGGCGAGTGCGGGCACTCGTCGTGCGCCGAGCTCTACCTCACCATCAAGGACGGCCCGGCCAACACCTCGTTCCGGGTGACGTGCTATGGCGGCGGTTCGCAGATCGGGTCCGGCAACTACAGCCGCGACGCCCAGGGCCGCGCCCTGCAGACGGACGGGAACGGGAACTACTCCGGCGGCCAGCAGTGCGTCTACGGCCAGCCGGGCGGCTCGGCGCGGATCGAGACGACCATCGGGAGCACGAACACCATGACGTGGTACTAGCGCGGCCCGCGCCCCACCTCGGACAGCACAGCGAACGGAAGCGACGAATGACCACCATGACCCCCGAGCAGGCCACCTGGTTCGCTCAGACCTTCGACCGCCTCGTCGGCAACGTGGGCCAGGCCGTCCTGGGCAAGGCGCACGTCGTGCGCCTGACCCTGACGTGCATGCTCTCCGAGGGGCACATCCTCCTCGAGGACGCGCCCGGCACCGGCAAGACCTCGCTCGCGCGCGCGCTCGCCGCGAGCGTCCAGGGCACGAACAACCGCATCCAGTTCACCCCGGACCTCCTGCCGTCCGACGTCACGGGCGTGACGATCTACGACCAGAAGACGGGGAAGTTCGAGTTCCACCCGGGCCCGATCTTCGCGTCCATCGTCCTCGCGGACGAGATCAACCGCGCCTCGCCCAAGACGCAGTCCGCGCTCCTCGAGGTCATGGAGGAGGGCCGGGTCACGGTCGACGGCGTCGGTCACGAGGTCGGCCGCCCGTTCATGGTCATCGCGACGCAGAACCCCATCGAGCAGGCCGGGACGTACCGCCTGCCCGAGGCGCAGCTCGACCGCTTCCTCATGAAGGCGTCGATCGGCTACCCGGACCACGCCTCGACGGTCGAGATCCTCTCGGGCGCGTCCGTCCGCGACCGGAGCAAGACGCTCCAGCCGCTCATCACGACGCAGGCCGTCACGGAGATGGCCGAGCTCGGCGCGCGCGTGCACGTCGACGGCGCGGTGCTCGAGTACGTCTCCCGGCTCGCCGAGGAGACGCGCAACGCGCCCGAGGTGCGCGTCGGCGTCTCGGTCCGTGGTGCGCTCGCCCTCGTGCGCTGCGCGAAGGTGTGGGCCGCCGCGCACGGGCGCAACTACGTCCTGCCGGACGACGTCAAGGAGCTGGCGCAGCCGGCGTGGGCGCACCGCCTCGTGCTCGACCCCGAGGCGGAGTTCGCGGGCGCGACGAACGAGGCCGTGCTCGGCCGCCTGCTCGCCGACGTCGCGGCGCCGCAGGAGCGCCGCAGCGCCTGACGCGACCGGCGTCCCGCACGCCGGCCGCACGCCGTCCCGCCGCCGGCAGACCGACGGCCCGCACCGACCGAGAGCTCATGCCATGAACGCCACCTCCGGCCCGACGAGCGGGCGCCCCAGCGCCCGCTCCGGCCGCACCGCCAGCGGCGGCCGCCCGGGCGCACCCCGCGCGGGGTCCGCCCTCGCCGGGCTGCTCCGCCCCTGGCCGCACCCCTCGCGCGGGTCACCGCGCCGGTCGGGCGCGCGCTCGCGCCCGCCGCGCGGACGGTCCGGCCCGTGACGTCCGCCGTCAGCCCGTTCGGCTGGGCTGCGCTCGTCGTCACGGTCGCGGCCTGGTGGGCCGGGCTCGCGCTGTCGTGGCTCGAGCTGCTCGTCGTGGCGGTCCTGCTCACGGTCGCGCTGCTCGCGGCCGTCGCGTTCGTGCTCGGGCGCTTCCGGTACGCCGTCGTGCTCGACCTCGCGCAGCAGCGCGTGACGGTGGGGGACCGTGCGGTGGGCCGGCTCGACGTCCGCAACGACTCGGCCCGTCCGCTGCTCCCGTCCGTGATGGAGCTGCCCGTGGGGCAGGGCATGGCGACGTTCCCCGTGCCGCGCCTGCGCCCGCAGGGGAGCCACGAGGAGATCTTCACCGTGCCGACCCACCGGCGGTCGGTCATCTCCGTCGGCCCGGTGCGCTCCGTGCGGGCCGACCCGCTCGGGCTCCTGCGGCGCGAGGTCGTGTGGACCGAGCCCGAGGAGCTCTTCGTCCACCCGCGCGTCAAGAACCTGTCCGGTTCGTCGACCGGGTTCCTCAAGGACCTCGAGGGCCGCGTGACCACCGACATCTCGAACTCCGACGTGTCGTTCCACGCGCTGCGCGACTACGTGCCCGGCGACGACCGGCGCCACATCCACTGGAAGACGACGGCCCGCACGGGCCAGCTCATGGTGCGCCAGTTCGAGGAGACGCGGCGCTCGCACCTCGCGGTGCTGCTCTCGACGCGGGCCGAGGACTACGCGCACGACGACGAGTTCGAGCTCGCCGTGAGCGCGTGCGGGTCCCTCGGGCTCCAGGCGATCAAGGAGGACCGCGGCGTCACGGTCCTCGTCAACGACGGCAACCTGCGCGGCGACCACCGCACGCGCCTCCTCGACGACCTCGCGCGCGTGGAGACGCAGTCGCAGCGCACGTCCCTCGTCGACGTCGCGCGCGTCGCGGGCCTGACGATCACCGACGCGTCCGTCGTGGCGTTCATCGTCGGGAGCCGGGTCACCCCGACGGAGCTCCGTGCGGCGTCGGCGCGCCTGCCGCAGGACGTGCGCGTCATGGCGATCCAGTGCGTGCCCGGCGCGTCCCTCAGCCGGCACGCGATCGCGGAGCTCGTCGTCCTCACCATCGGCGAGCTCGGCGAGCTCCCCCTCGCCCTGCGGAGGCTGAACGACTGATGAGCGCTCCCAGCACCACGACGCGCGGCTCGCGCCGCGCCACGCCGGTCGGCACGCCGGCGCCCTCGTCCGGCACGTCGCAGCGGAACACGACCCGGCTGCGCGGCGCCGACACGCCGCGCGCCCTCACGGCGCTCGGCGCCGTCGACGCGCTCGCGCTCGTCCTCGTCCTCGGTGCCACGGTCGTCGGGTTCGGTCCCGTCTGGGGCTCCTCGGGCTACCTGCTCCCCGCGGCGGGGGGCGCCGTCGTCGGTCTCGCGGTCGCGTGGCTCGGCGCCTGGCGGCGCTGGGCGGCCTACACCGTGCTCCCGGTCGCGGTCCTCGCGTACCTCCTCCTGGGCGGTCTGCTCGCCCTGCCCGCCGACGCGATCGGCGGCGTGCTCCCGTCGCTCACGACGATCGCCGACCTCGCGCGGGGGGCGGTGACGGGCTGGAAGGAGTTCGTCACGACGGTCCCGCCGCTGCACTCGTTCCCGCACCTCGCGGTCGTCCCCTACCTGCTCATGCTCGTCACGGGTCTCCTCGCGGGCACGATCGCGTGGCGCGCGCGTCGTGCCGCGTGGGCGCTCGTGCCCGTGGCCGTCGCGTTCGTGGCGGTCATCCTGCTCGGGACCGTCATCGCGGCGTACCCGGTGGCACAGGGCCTCGTGCTCGGCGGCGTCGGCCTGCTCTGGGCGGGGTGGCGCGTCACCGCCGCGCGGCTCGGCGCGCACCAGATCACGACGGAGGCGAGCCGCGCCGCGACGCGGCGCCTGTGGTGGCACCGCGTGCGGACGGGCGCGGCGATGCTCGTCGTCGGCGGCGTCGCGGCGGCGTTCGCGGCCCCCGCGCTCCTGCCCGACGACCCACGCACCGTCCTGCGCGAGACGGTCGTCCCGCCGCTCGACCTGCACCAGTACGTCAGCCCGCTCACGGCGTTCCGCAAGTACGCGAAGGACA
Organism: Cellulosimicrobium sp. JZ28; assembly: GCF_015327065.1. NCBI lineage: Bacteria > Bacillati > Actinomycetota > Actinomycetes > Micrococcales > Promicromonosporaceae > Cellulosimicrobium > Cellulosimicrobium sp. JZ28. Next base: position 628,468 of record NZ_CP017660.1, read on the forward strand.
TGCGCGAGGACGAGCTGTTCACCGTCCGGGGCCTGCCCCCGGGCGCGAAGGTCCGCCTCGCCGCCCTCGACACCTACAACGGCGTCGTCTACGACGTCTCGAGCGGGCTGCCCGGCTCGGGCGTCTACACGCGCGCGGGCCAGGAGATCGCGACGGTCGCGCCCGGCACGCGGACGCGCCTCGACGTCCAGGTCGGCGACTACACCGGGGTGTGGGTGCCCGACGTCGGCCGGCTCGCGGGCATCACCTACACCGGCGAGCGGGCGCGCGAGCTCGCCGACACGACGTACTACAACGGCACGACCGGCACGGCGCTGTCGACCGCCGGGCTGCGCCCGGGCGACACCTACACGCTCGACGCGCTCGTCACGGCCGAGCCCACCGAGGACGACCTGCGCGCCGGGGCGATCGACCAGTCGGTGCAGGTCCCCACGCCGCCGAAGGGCGTGCTGCCCGCGTCGCTCGCCGGCAAGGCCGCGCAGTTCATGGGCGAGGAGACCGAGCCCGTCGACCAGCTCTACGCGCTGCGCGACGGCCTCGTCGCGAGCGGCATCTTCTCGAGCGGGCTGGACACGCAGCCGCCGTCGCGACCGGGCCACTCGGCGGAGCGGATCGACACGCTGCTCGCCGACGAGGAGATGGTGGGCGACGACGAGCAGTTCGCCGTCGCGCTCGCGCTCATGGCCAACCAGGCCGGCATCCCGGCGCGCGTCGTCATGGGCTTCTACCCCGACCTGGACAAGAACCCGCTCGAGCCGGGCGAGCCGTACACGGCGACCGGGACCGACGTGCACGCGTGGGCCGAGGTGCCGTTCGTCGGGCACGGCTGGGTGCCGATCACGGCGATCCCGGACGAGGACAACAAGATCCAGCCCGAGCCGAAGAGCCTCCAGGTGCCCAAGCCCCCGATCCTCGAGGACCCGGAGCCGCCGGAGGAGCCGGCCGAGGCCGAGGCCGGGAAGATCGACGACGAGGAGAAGGAGAAGGCCGACAGCGACGGGTTCGACTGGGGGCAGGCCGTCCTCATCGGTGTCGCCGTGGTCGTGCCCCTCGCGCTGCTCGCGCTGCCGGTCGTGCTCGTGCTCGCCTACAAGGCGCGGCGCCGGGCCCGGCGCCGCACTGCGGAACGGCCCGTCGACCGCGTGAGCGGCGGCTGGCGCGAGGTGCTCGACGCCGCGACCGACCTCGGGACGCCCGTCCCCGCCGGCTCGACGCGCCGCGAGGGCGCGGGGGTGCTCGCGCAGGCGTACGGCGCGACGGCGACCATCCCGCTCGCGCACCGCGCCGACGCGACCGTCTTCGGCACCGGGGAGCCGACGGAGCAGGAGATCGAGGCGTTCTGGGCGGACGTCGACTCCGTCGTCGGAGGGCTACGCTCCTCCGTGAACCGTCGCGCGCGGGTGCGCGCCGCGCTCTCGCTGCGGTCCGTGCGCGCGGGCGCCGGTTCCGCGGGCCTGCGCCGGTGGCTGCCCGGCCGCCGCGCCGGTGCGCGAGGTGGAGCCGCGCCCCCGGCGGCAGGGTCGTCGTCGGGGCCGTCGAGACGACAGGGAGACGAGTCATGAGCGACGTGACGTGCCCCGCCTGCGGGTCCGCGCAGTCCCCGGGGGCCGCGTTCTGCGCGGTGTGCGGTCAGCCGTTCCCGCGGACGGGCCGGCCCGTCGCCGCGCCGTCGGCCGGGCCGGTCGGCGGCGTCCAGGCCGTCGCGGGCCGCGGTGGGCCGGACCTGCCGTACGCCGCCGTGGCGCACTCGGCGCCGGACACGACGACCGAGCCCGAGGTCTACGCGGCGACGCAGAAGGCCTTCGTCCCGGTCTCGGCCGGGGCGTCGCCGTCGTCCCTCGCCGCCGCGCCCTTCGCCGGGACCGGCCGCCGCTTCCTCGCGTACCTCGTCGACGCGGCGGTGCCGGCCGTCGTCGCGCTCGTCGTCCTCGTGGCGGGTCTCGCGGTCGTGGGCGCGCCGCTCGGCAGCGTGCAGACGGTGACCCAGGAGGAGGCCGCCGCGCTGCTCGGCAAGATCCTCGTGGTCTACGTCGTGGCCGCGGTGCTCGCGCTCGCGTGGTGGGTCGGCGTCTGGTTCTGGGAGGGGTCGACGGGCAAGACGCTGGGCAACCTCGCGACCGGCATCCGCACGGTGGACGCGCGCACTCGCGGGCCGGTCGGGTTCGGGCGCGCGGCGCTGCGCTGGATCATCGTGGGCGTCGTGCCGCTGGGCGGGATCCTCGTCGTGCTGCTCAGCCCGCGCTTCGACTCCTCCGGCCGGTCGCAGGGCTGGCACGACAAGGCGGGCCGGTCGCTCGTGCTCGACGTGCGCGGCGTCGCCCCCACGTCCTCGGGGTACGACGGCGTCGCCTCGCTCGTGGCGGGCGGCCCCGCCGGGGCGTACGGCGCCCCGGCCGCCCCCGGCGCGTACCCCGCCGCCCCGGGCGGCCACCCGGCGTCGTACCCGGCGCCCGACGCCGGGCGCCCGCCCGCCCCGTCGGCGGCGACCCCCGCCGCGTCGTTCGCGCCGCCGCCGTCTCCCGCCTCGCCGGCCCGCCCGGGCGAGGCGTCCGGGGCGGTGCCGGCCGCGCCCGTGCCGGACCCGTGGGCCTTCCCGTCCACGCCCGCGCCCGCGCCCACCGAGGGCGGTCTCATCACGGGCGTCCCCGGCGTCGGGAGCGGAGCGTCCACCCCGCCGCCCGCCGCGCCCCCGCCGGCCGCGGTGCCGGCGCCCGCGCCCGTGCCGACGCCCGCCCCGGCTGCTGCGCGGTCCGCCACCCCGGCGGCGGGCCCCGAGGCCGCCGAGCCCGAGTGGGACAGCACCCGGATGTCCGCGCGCGACGTGCGCGCGATGGACCCCGCGCCCGACGTGGCCGTCGTCCTCGAGCTCGAGTCGGGGGAGCGGCGCACCGTCGACCGCCCGACCCTCGTGGGCCGCAACCCCCAGGCGCCCGACGACGGCCCGTGGACCCTCGTCGCCCTCGACGACCCGACGCGCTCCGTCTCCAAGACGCACGCGGAGCTGCGCGTCGACCCGAGCGGCCTGTGGCTCACCGACCGCGGCTCGACGAACGGCACCGTCGTCTCGGTGCCCGGAGCCCCGCCCCGCGTCGCCGAGCCGGGGACGCGCGTGCGCGTCCCCGTCGGCGCGACCATCCACGTGGGCGACCGTCGCCTCGTCGTCCATCCGGGAGTCTCGTGACCACCGACCAGCCCGCCGAGGTGCACCTGGCCTGGGGCGCGGCGTCGCACCGCGGCGCCCGCCGCCTCCTCAACGAGGACCGCTTCCTCGCCGCGCGCTCCGTCTTCTTCGTCGCGGACGGCATGGGCGGGCACGAGGCGGGCGAGGTCGCGAGCGCGACGGCCGTCGAGGCCCTGCGCCCGCTCGCCGACCTCGAGGTGGTCACGCCCGAGGAGGTGCGGACCCGGATCGCGGTCGCGCAGGAGAACGTGCAGGCGATCGTCACCGAGCCGGGGCGCGGCGCCGGCACGACCGTCACGGGCGTCGTCGTCTCCGAGCAGGACGGCAACCCGTACTGGCTCGTCGTGAACGTCGGCGACTCGCGCACCTACCACCTGGCGGGCGGCCGCCTGGAGCAGGTGAGCGTCGACCACTCCGAGGTGCAGGAGATGGTCGACGCCGGTCTCCTCACCCCGACCGAGGCGCTCACGCACCCGCGGCGCCACGTCGTCACGCGCGCGCTCGGCTCGCGCAACGCCCCGCAGGCCGACTTCTGGTACCTGCCCATCGAGCGGCACGACCGCGTGCTCGTCTGCTCCGACGGCCTCACCGGCGAGCTGTCCGACGAGCGGATCGCGGAGGTCCTGCTCGCCACGCCAGACCCGCAGGCCGCGGCCGAGCGGCTGGTCCACGAGGCCATCGCCGCCGGTGGCCGGGATAACATCACAGTCGTCGTCGTCGACGCGACGGGCGTGTCCGACGACACGAGCGGCGGGAGCACGACGCCGCGGGACCAGGTAGCGGCGCCGGGTCCGGTCGTCGACGAGGACACGCTGCCCAGGGATGTTCGTCTGCAGATCGGGGGTCTGACGTGACGCTGCGCTACGTCACCGGAACGGCACGCACCGTGGTGCGCGGCGGCGCGGTCGTCGTGCTGCCCGCACCGGTGGAGCCCTCGCTCGTCGAGCAGGTGTGGGACCAGCTCGGCACCGACGCGGGCGTCGTCGAGGTCCTCCAGGTCCTCACGGGCGCGTTCGGCTCCAGCCTGCGCACGGTGCCGCCGTTCGTCGTCGCGGTCGTCACCGGCCGCCGCGTCCACGTGGCCGCGCGCGGCCGCCTCTCCGTCACGCTCGAGCTCGACGGCGGCGACCGCGTCCAGGTCGAGGGCGAGGGCGTCACCACCTGGTCGGAGCGGGTGCTGGACGACGTCGTCGAGCTGCTCGTCCAGGCGGACGCGGGCGTGGTGCCCGTCGAGCCCGCACCTCCCGGCGGGCCGCTCCTCGGGGACGCGCTCTCCGTGCCGCTCGAGTCGGGCGTGGTGCTCGCGTCCGCGGTCGCGTGGCCGCTCGTCGAGCGCCCCGAGCAGCCCGTCGCGTCGGGCGGCGAGGACCTCGGCTCCGACGCCGGGCCGGACGACGACCGGCTCGCCGCCTCGGAGGCGAGCGCCCCCGAGGACCGGGCCTCGCAGCCCGGTCCGGGTGCGCGCCACGCCGCCGCGGAGACCGCGACGCTCGCCGAGGCGCCCGCGGTGCCGTCGGCGACGACGGTCCTCGGCGGGCTCGGGGCGACGCTCCGGCTCCCGGAGGAGACGATCGCGCCGCAGCCCGACGCCGTCGAGCCGTCGCCCGTCGTGGAGCCGGTCGCGCCGGTCTCCGAGGCGCCCCCGGAGGAGGACGACGACTACGCCCACCTGTGGGGCTCCACCATCCTGCGGACCGTCGAGGACGCCGCGGTCCGCTCCGCGGAGGACGAGGAGACGGACGAGGTCGACGAGCCCGCGCCGTCGGCCACGGTGCCGCCCGCGCCGCCCGTCCCGGCCGTCCCCGCCCCGCCGGCGGACGAGGCGCCCGTGCCCGCCCCGCCGCCCGCGCCGGACGGCCTCATCGCGGGCGTCCCGCGCGAGTGGACGGGCGCCACGCCCGCCGCCGCGCACCGGGCGGCGACCGTCACGCCCGACGACGAGCCCGCGCCCGTCGCCGGGCTCGACCACGACGGCCACACCGTGCTCTCGTCGGCGATCGCCGACCTGCGCGCGGCGGCCCAGGAGCCGGCGGTCGAGGACGCGCCCGTGCCGCCCCCGGTCCCGTCCTTCAGCCCGCCGCCCGCACCGGGGCAGCAGCAGATCCTCGCGCGCACGTGCCCCGAGGGCCACGCGAACCCGCCGTCGCGCGACACGTGCGCCGTGTGCGACGCGCCGCTCGACGGCGACGCCGAGCTCGCCGTGCGCCCGCCGCTCGGCCGGGTCGTGGTCTCGACGGGCCAGACGCTCGAGCTCGACCGTGCCGTCGTCGTGGGCCGCCGCCCGCGCTCGCCGCGCACGCAGGCCGCGGAGCTCCCGCGCCTCGTCACGGTGCCGAGCCCGCAGCAGGACATCTCGCGCTCGCACCTGGAGATCACGCTCGAGGGCTGGCACGTGCTCGTCAGCGACATGGCGACGACGAACGGGACCACGCTCCTGCGCGGCGGCCAGCCGCCGCGGCGCCTGCACCCGTCCGAGCCGGTCCTCGTCGTCGACGGCGACGTCGCCGACCTGGGCGACGGCGTGACCCTGCGCTTCGAGGGGATCCGGTGAGCAGCAAGCGCGCACCGTCCCCACCACCGGAGATCCGCGGCTTCGAGTACGTCTCGCTCATCGGCTCGGGCGGGTTCTCGGACGTCTTCCTGTACCAGCAGCAGCGCCCGCGCCGCCGCGTCGCGGTGAAGGTGCTGCTGCACGAGTGGTCGAGCCACTCGCAGCGCGCGGCGTTCGACGCCGAGGCCGACCTCATGGCGACGCTCTCGACGCACCCGTCGATCGTCACGATGTACGAGGCGGACATCGCGGACGACGGCCGCCCGTACCTCGCGATGGAGTACTGCTCGCGGCCCAACCTCGGCGCGCGCTACCGCACCGAGCGGCTCCCCGTCGCCGAGGCGCTGCGCACGGCCGTCCAGATCGCCGGTGCCGTCGAGACGGCGCACCGCGCCGGGATCCTGCACCGCGACATCAAGCCCGCGAACATCCTCGTCACCGAGTACGGGCACCCCGCGCTCACGGACTTCGGCATCTCGTCCACGGTCGACGACGCCGCGCGCGCCGAGGGCATGTCGATCCCGTGGTCCCCGCCGGAGTCGTTCGCGGAGCCCCCGCGCAGCGGCATCGCGACGGACGTCTGGGCGCTCGCCGCGACGACGTACACGCTGCTCGCCGGGCGCACGCCGTTCGAGGTGCCCGGCGGGTCGAACTCGAGCGCGAACCTCATCTCGCGCATCGAGGGCTCGCCCCTGCCGCCCACGGGCCGCACCGACGTCCCGGCCTCGCTCGAGCGCGTGCTCGCGACGGCGATGGCGAAGAACCCGGCGTCGCGCTACCCGACGGTCCTCGCGTTCGCGCGCGCCCTCCAGCAGGTCCAGAACGAGCTGTCGTACGCGGTGACGCCGATCGACCTGCTCGACGACTCGGGCCACGTCCAGGAGGAGGAGCCGGACGACGACGCCGGGACGCGCCTGCGCCAGGTCGTCTCGATCGACCCGTCCGGGACCGGGACGTCCGCGGGGCCCGTGGCGCCCGGCCGTCCGACGCAGCCGACGACCCCGCTGCACACCGCCCCGCCCGGTGCGTGGCCCGGGCAGACCGTCGCCCCGGGCACCGCGCCCGGGCAGCCGGCGCCGTACCGCCCCCAGGTGCCGTACGCGCCCGCCGCGTGGGACCAGGGGCCCTCGGCGGGGACGTCCGGCACGGTGCCGACGACCGCCGTCGGGCAGGGCGGCGCGCCCGTCGCGGAGCTCACGGACCCCTCACGGCTGTACCCCGGCCCGCGGCGTCCCGGTGGTTGGGGCACCCCGCCCGTCGAGGACACCGTGCACCGGACGGCCGGGCCGGACCAGGCGCCCGACGACGCGTCCCCGCAGGAGCAGCGATCCGGCCGCGGCGCGCTCTGGGCGACGGTCGCGGGCGTCGTCGGCGTCGCGGTCGCCGTCGGGGGGTTCTTCCTCCTGCGGCCCGACGCGACGCCGGACGACACGGAGACCACCGCGGGCGGCGAGAGCTCGACCGCGCCCGACGACGACTTCGTCCCGTCGGACAACCTCGGCGACCTCGTGCCCCCGGTGAACGACCTCGTCGGCACCTACGACCCGGCGCGCGAGGTCGCGACGTTCACGTGGGCCTACGACTCGGACAAGGCGCTCGAGGACGACTCCTTCTGGTGGCGCAAGATCGACCCGATCGAGGAGACGCCGTTCAAGGAGAACTTCGACAAGACGTCGGTCGAGCTCCGGGCCAAGCCCGGCGAGCAGGTCTGCGTCGAGGTCATCGTCGACCGCGACGGCAAGGTCTCGGCCTCGCCGCAGAAGGCGTGCGTCACGGGGGAGGCGGCATGAGCGAGCTGGCGGTCGAGTTCTGCGGGGAGTGGTTCCGCCCGTCCACCGACGGCGACCCGTTCGACATCGGGCGCGACGGGGACCTCGCGATCGAGGACAACCCGTACCTGCACCGGCGCTTCCTGCGCATCGCGCACGAGGGCGGCATCTGGTGGCTCGCCAACGTCGGGTCGCTCATCTCCGCGACGGTGTGCGACTCGGGCGGCGGCGTCCAGTCGTGGCTCTCGCCGGGCAACCGCCTGCCGATCGTCTTCCCGACGACGTCTATCGTGTTCACCGCGGGGCCGACGACGTACGAGATCACCGCGCAGCTGCGCGGCGCGCCCTACCAGGAGATCCGCTCGGAGGACCCGGAGGCGGGCGGCGCGACGACGATCGGCATGATCACGTTCACGACGAGCCAGAAGCAGCTCATCGTGGCGCTCGCCGAGCCGATGCTGCGGCGCGACGGCACGGGCCTGTCGGAGATCCCGTCGTCCGCCGCGGCAGCGGCCCGGCTCGGCTGGGCGACGACGCGCTTCAACCGCAAGCTCGACAACGTGTGCGACAAGCTCGACCGGATCGGCGTCAAGGGCCTGCGCGGCGGGCCCGGCGCGCTCGCGACGAACCGCCGCGCGCGCCTCGTCGAGTACGCCGTGGCGTCGCGCCTCGTGACGGCGGCCGACCTGCCCCTGCTCGACCTGACCGACGACGGCTGAGCCCGCCCGCTCCTGCGAGCGCGCGCCGCGCGCTCCGGTCGGTCGCGCCCGTCGACCGCTCGCCGTCCGCCGCTGACCACCCGGACCCGAACGAGGAACTCCCGTGCGAATCAAGCTCACGCTGCACCGCCCCGACGCCAGCACGACGAACGTCGCCGTCACGGCCGACGCGACGGCGTCGGTGCGCGACGTCGCCGAGGCGCTGTTCGCGGGCGACCCGACGCGCGCGGGCACCGCCGTCCCGGACCGGCTCACGCTGCAGGTCGGGACGTCGCCGTCGGGCAGCGGCCAGGGCCGCGTGCTGTCGCCGACGAGCGACCTCGTCGAGGCGGGCCTGCGCTCGGGCTCGACCGTCTCGATCGTGCGGGTCTCCGAGCAGTTCGACTCGCCCGGGCAGGACCGCGGGGCCGCGGTCGCCGTGCTGCGCGTGCTGGAGGGCCCCGACGCGGGGCGCGAGTTCTCGCTGCCCGTCGGCACGAGCTACCTCGGGCGCGACCGCAACATGGACATCCGCCTGAGCGACCCGCAGGTGTCGAAGCGGCACGCGCGCATCACGGTCGGCGAGACGATCGAGATCACGGACACGAACTCCGCGAACGGCCTGGTCATGGGCGGTCAGCGCATGCTGCGCTCGACGCTCACGTCCGCGGACACCGTGACGATCGGCTCGACCGTGGTCTCGGTCGTCGCGCTGCACCGCACGACGAGCCTCGCGCCGACGAGCCCCGTCGTGGAGTTCAACCGGTCCCCGCGCGTCGTGGCCCGCTTCGGCGAGCGCAAGCTGCGCGCGCCCAAGCCGCCGCAGCCGCCCGAGCCGCAGCGGTTCCCCTACCTCGCGATGGTCGCGCCGCTCCTCATGGGCGTGATCCTGTACTCCGTCACGCGCAACGTCCTGTCGATCGTGTTCATCGGGCTCAGCCCGATCCTCATGCTCGGCAACTACCTCGACCAGAAGGTGCAGGCGCGGCGCAAGCTCAAGGCGCAGCGCGAGCAGTTCGAGGCTGCCGTCGTCGCGATGCGCGACACGATCGACCGCACGCACGCGGTCGAGCGCGCGGTGCGGCTGTCCGAGGCGCCCTCGGTGGCCGACACGGTCGACGCGGTGCGGCGCCTCGGCGGCCTGCTGTGGACGCACCGCCCGGAGCACGACGCGTTCCTCTCCGTCCGGATCGGTCTCGGCTCCGCGCCAGCGCGCACGCAGCTCGAGCAGCCGAACGAGAACAACACGCTGCCGGAGTACTGGAACGAGCTCGAGAAGCTGCACGCGCAGTGCGCCACGATCTCCGGCGTCCCGGTCGTCGCGCGCCTGCGGACCGACGGCGCGCTCGGCGTCGCGGGGGCGGGCGCCGCGGTCGACGCCGTCGCGCGCGGCGTGCTGGTCCAGCTCGCGGGCCTGCACTCGCCGTCGGAGCTCGTGCTCGCGGCCGTGACGTCGCAGCGCTCGCGCGCGGACTGGGAGTGGCTCGAGTGGCTCCCGCACACCGGGTCGGCCCACAGCCCGCTGGGCGGCGAGCACCTCGCCGACAACCCGGGGGCCGCGCAGTCGCTCCTGTCCCGGCTCGAGGACCTCGTCGAGCTGCGCGGCGCCGACCTCGGCACGCACGCCGAGCTGCGCGGGCCGATCGACCCCGAGGAGGGGGAGGACACCCCCAAGCCGGTCCTGCCGACCGTCGTGGTGCTCGTCGAGGACGACGCCCCGGTCGACCGCTCGCGTCTCACGCGCCTCGTCGAGCGCGGCGCGGACGCGGGCGTGCACGTCGTGTGGGTCGCGCCGTCCGTCGAGCAGCTCCCGGCCGCGTGCCGCACGTTCGTGCTCGTGGACACCGCGGACACCGCCGACACCGCGGGCGGCTCCGCCGGCGCGACGAGCGGCGAGGTCCGCGTCGGGCGTCTGACCTTCCCCGTGGCGTGCGAGACGGTGGACCTCGCGACGGCGCACGAGGTCGCGCGCATCCTGGCCCCGGTGGTCGACGTCGGCGCGCCCGTCGACGACGACTCGGACCTCCCGCGCTCGGTCTCCTACCTCGCGCTCGCGGGCACGGCGCTCGCGGAGGACCCGAGCCGGCTCATCGACGCGTGGCGCGAGAACGGGTCGCTCACGCCGCGCGACGGCTCCCCGCCGGTACGGCGCTCGGCGCCGACCAACCTGCGCGGGCTCGTCGGCCACTCCGGCACGGAGCCCCTGTACCTCGACCTGCGCACGCAGGGCCCGCACGCGCTCGTGGGCGGGACGACGGGTGCGGGCAAGTCCGAGTTCCTCCAGTCCTGGGTGCTCGGCATGGCCGCCGCGCACAGCCCGGACCGCGTGACGTTCCTGTTCGTCGACTACAAGGGCGGCGCCGCGTTCGCGGACTGCGTGAACCTGCCGCACACCGTCGGGCTCGTCACGGACCTCTCGCCCCACCTCGTGCGCCGCGCGCTCACGTCGCTGCGGGCCGAGCTGCGCTACCGCGAGCACCTGCTCAACCGGAAGAAGGCCAAGGACCTCGCGTCCCTCGAGCGCACGGGCGACCCGGACGCGCCGCCGAGCCTGCTCATCGTCGTCGACGAGTTCGCGGCCCTGGTCAACGAGGTCCCCGAGTTCGTGGACGGCGTCGTGGACGTCGCCCAGCGCGGCCGGTCCCTCGGGCTGCACCTCATCCTCGCCACGCAGCGTCCCGCGGGCGTCATCAAGGACAACCTGCGCGCCAACACGAACCTGCGCGTCGCGCTGCGCATGGCCGACGAGGACGACTCGACGGACATCCTCGGCATCCCCATGGCCGCGCACTTCGACCCGTCGATCCCGGGTCGCGGCGCCGTGAAGACCGGCCCCGGCCGGATCACGCCGTTCCAGACCGGCTACGCCGGCGGCTGGACGACGTCGCGCCCCGAGCGTCCCCGGATCGACGTGCAGGAGATGTCGTTCGGCACCGGGGTGCGCTGGGAGCTCCCGGAGCCCGAGGTCGAGGAGGTCACGGACCCCGGCCCCAACGACATCGCGCGCGTCGTCGCGACGATCTCGCGGGCCGCGACCGAGGCCGCCGTCCCGATGCCGCGCAAGCCGTGGCTCGCCGAGCTCGCGCCGACGTACGACCTCGCGCGCCTGCCCAACCCGCGCACGGACACGATGCTGCTGCTCGGCGTGGAGGACGACCCGAAGTCGCAGGCCCAGCCGACGGTGTTCTACGAGCCCGACCGCGACGGCAACATGGCGATCTACGGCACGGGCGGCTCGGGCAAGAGCGCGACGCTGCGGACGATCGCGGTCTCGGCCGCCATCACCGCGCGCGGCGGCCCCGTCCAGGTGTACGCGATCGACGCGGGCGCGAGCGGCCTGCGGATGCTCGAGGACCTGCCGCACGTCGGCGCCGTCATCTCGGGCGACGACGAGGAGCGCGTCCAGCGCCTGCTGCGCACCCTGCGCGACCTCGTGGACGAGCGGTCCGCCCGCTACGCCGCCGTCCGCGCGGGCAGCCTCGACGAGTACCGCCGGCTCGCCGGCGCGCCCGACGAGCCGCGCGTCCTGCTCCTGGTCGACGGCATCGGCGCGTTCCGCGAGTCGTACGAGTTCCGGCCGGCGCACGCGTTCCCCGTGTGGGGCGCGTTCACGGCCGTCGCGACCGACGGGCGCCAGGTCGGCGTCCACGTCGTCGTCGCGGGCGACCGCGCGGCGTCGGTCCCGACGTCGCTCGGCTCGACGATCCAGAAGCGGCTCGTGCTGCGCCTCGCGAGCGAGGACGACTACCTGACGCTCGGCGTCCCGAAGGACGTGCTGTCGCTGACGTCCCCGCCCGGGCGCGGCGTCCTCGACGAGAACGAGGTCCAGGTCGCGGTGCTGGGTGGCGACCCGAACGTCGCGCTCCAGGCGCGCGAGCTCGGCAAGCTCCGCGACGCGATGACGCGGCTCGGCATCCCGCAGGCGCCGGGCGTCGAGCGGCTGCCGGACGGCTTCGCGCTCGAGTCGCTGCCCGAGGTCACGGGCGGGCGCCCCACGATCGGCCTCGACGACCTCGACATCGCGCCCGTGGGGCTCCCCGCGCGCGGCACGTTCATGCTCTCCGGCCCTCCCGGGGGCGGCCGCACGACGGCGCTCGTCACCATCGCGCAGGCCGTGCGCCGGGCGCGCGCGGGCCGGGTCGTGTACCTCTCGCCGCGCCGCACGAGCATCTCCGCGCTCGACGCGTGGGACACCGTCGCGACGTCGCCCGAGGAGGTCGTGACGCTCCTCGAGACGCTCACCCAGGCGATCGAGGGCGGGTCGCTGCGTCCTGGCACGCTCACGGTGCTGGTCGAGTCGGTGACCGAGTTCACCGGCACCCCGGCCGAGCAGCCGCTCGTCGCGTTCGTGCGGGCCGCCACGCGGGCCGAGCAGCTCGTCGTGGGCGAGGCGGAGTCCTCGACGTGGGGCCAGGCGTGGGCGATCGCGCAGCCGTTCAAGGCGGGCCGCACCGGTCTGCTCCTGACGCCCGGCGACCTCGACGGCGACACGCTGCTCGGGACGGGGCTGGGCCGCATCCGCCGCGCGGACTTCCCGCCGGGACGCGGCTTCCTCGTGGTCTCGGGGAGGGCACGCAAGCTGCACGTCGCGCTCCCGCGGTAGCGACGTGACGACCACGGGCACCTCATGGGGACACCTCCCCATCGACGGGGCTCGTGGCCCGATGGTTGAGTACTGCCATCGACAACGGGACGACGTCCACGCAGGGTGGGGGTCGAGACACAGAAGGAGAACACCATGGCTGGTGGCATGTGGGGCGCGAACGTCGAGGAGCTCCGTGGGCTCGGTCAGACGCTGCAGCAGAAGGCGGACGAGATCCGGACGACGATGCAGAACCTGAACTCCCAGATCCAGAGCGTGCCGTGGGAGGGCCCCGACGCCCAGCAGTTCAAGGGCAGCGACTGGCCGGCCGCGCAGACGCAGCTGAACAACGTCGCGCAGACGCTGACGGACGCGGGCCAGAAGGCCACGCAGAACGCGCAGCAGCAGGAGCAGGCTTCGAACAGCTGATCCGGCTGAGCTCCGCCGAGGGCGCGGGACCCCGAGAGGGTCCCGCGCCCTCGGCGTACGCACGCCCGGCGTCGGGTGCGAGACTGCTGACGCGCCCCGTGGCGCCCACCCCCGACGAGAGGACCTGACGCATGACCGAGCTGCGCTACCCGAGCGACGACTTCCCCGCGCCCGTGGGGGTGCGCGTGGTCGCGCCGGAGAGGTGGGTCCCGCTCCCGCACGTGGGCCTGCCGCTCGCGCTCGGCCGCGAGGTCGAGCCGGGGGAGTTCAACCCGAACGTCATCGTCACGGTGTCGCGGATCCGGGCGGAGCAGACGCTCGAGGACGCGCACGCCGAGGTGCTCCGCAAGCTCCGGCCGATGCCGCGCCTGCGCGAGCTCGACGGCGGCGAGGTGGACGTCGACGGCCTGCCGGGGCGCTGGCTGGAGGCGTCGTTCAAGGGGGGCGGGGGCACGGTCCTCGTGCAGGCGGTGCGCACCGTCGTGGTCCCGCGCGGCCCCGTGGCCGACCTCGTGCAGACGACGGGGACGTGCACGCTGACGCAGCACCCGTGGGCCGCGGCGGAGATCCGCGCGGTCCAGGAGAGCCTCCGCGTCGACCGCTGACCCCCGGCGTTACATTCGCCCGGACCGCAAGACGGGGTATCCAGCAGGCGAGACCGGTGTCAGGCTGGTCACGGAGGAGAGGGTCCGAGTGAGGCAACCCTCACCCCAGTCGTACAATCGAGAGGTCTCCTGCGGCCGGTACCCACCGGTCGACGCGGAACGGCCCGTCGGCCGCGCGGGAGAGACCCCCGTCCTCGACCGGAAGGCGCCCTGTCCTGTGAGCAGCATCCGTCCACTGCGCGTCGCGATCGTCGGCGCTGGTCCCGCCGGGATCTACGCCGCGGACATCCTGTCCAAGACCGACCTCGACGTGAGCATCGACCTGTTCGAGCGCCTGCCCGCGCCGTTCGGCCTCGTGCGCTACGGCGTCGCGCCGGACCACCCGCGCATCAAGCAGATCATCGTCGCGCTCCACAAGGTGCTGAGCCGCGGCGACATCCGCCTGCTCGCGAACGTGGACTACGGCGTCGACCTCAAGCTGGACGACCTGCGCCAGTACTACGACGCGGTGATCTTCTCGACCGGCTCGATCCGTGACGCGGCGCTCCCGATCGAGGGCATCGACCTCCCGGGCTCCTACGGCGCGGCGGACTTCGTGTCCTGGTACGACGGCCACCCCGACGTCCCGCGCACGTGGCCGCTCGAGGCCCAGCAGGTCGCGGTCCTCGGTGCCGGCAACGTCGCGCTCGACGTCGCGCGCGTGCTCGCCAAGCACGCGGACGACCTGCTGCCGACCGAGGTCCCGCAGAACGTCTACGAGGCGCTCAAGGCGTCGCCGGTCACCGACGTGCACGTCTTCGCGCGCCGCGGCCCGGCGCAGGCCAAGTTCTCGCCGCTCGAGCTGCGCGAGCTGGGCCACGTCCCGGACGTCGACGTCATCGTCTACCCGGAGGACTTCGAGTTCGACGAGGGCTCGATGGCCGCCATCAGCTCCTCGAACCAGACGAAGCAGGTCGTCAAGACCCTCACCGACTGGACGCTCAAGGACCCGAGCGAGAACACGGCGTCGCGCCGCCTGCACCTGCACTTCCTCCACGCGCCGTCGGCCGTCCTCGGCGACGGCAAGGTCGAGGCGCTGCGGACCGAGCGCACGCGTCTCAACGGCGACGGCACGGTGTCCGGGACGGGCGAGTTCCACGAGTGGCCCGTCCAGGCCGTGTACCGCGCGGTCGGTTACTTCGGCTCGCCGCTCCCGGAGATCCCCTTCGACGAGCTCAAGGGCGTCATCCCCAACCGCGAGGGCCGCGTCGTCGACATCGACGGCGAGCACCTCCCCGGCGTCTACGCGACGGGCTGGATTAAGCGCGGTCCCGTGGGCCTCATCGGGCACACGAAGTCCGACGCGTCCGAGACCGTCCGGCACCTCGTCGAGGACGTCACGGGCGCGGGCGACGGCGGCGACGTCGCGGCGGCCGACCTCACGGCGGGCCGCGTCGCGCCGCTCGGCGAGCCCGAGGCCGTCCTGGACTTCCTGCGCGAGCGCGGCGTCGACCCGATCGAGTGGTCGGGCTGGGAGCTCCTGGACGCGTACGAGCGCTCGCTCGGCGAGCCGCACGGGCGCGAGCGCATCAAGGTCGTGCCGCGCGAGGACATGATCCGCGTCGCGCGCGGCCAGTCGCAGGCCGGCTGACCCGGCCCCGGCCGCACGCCCGACGGCGCCCCACCCGCACCGGGTGGGGCGCCGTCGTCGTCCCCGGGGGTGGTCCGGGGCCTCCCTCGCCGCGGGTGCCCGACGCCGTCGCCCCGCCCGGGAACGGGACGGTCGCCTCGGGCGTTCATCCAGGTGGGCGTCGGCAGGGTCGGCGCCCGTCGGGCGCCCGGCACACCGCGCGGGCGGGCCCGGGGCGCGGAAGGGAGCACAGCGTGGGGCGTCAGCACTTCAACGGTCTCAAGACGGCAGGCCTGTTCGGCGTCATGTGGGCCATCGTCCTGGGCCTGTGGGCCCTGTTCGGCGCGCGCGCGAACCTGCTGTGGGTGTTCGTCGGCATCGGCCTCGTCACGACGTTCTACGGCTACTGGAACTCCGACAAGATCGCCATCCGCGCGATGCACGCGCGCCCGGTGAGCGAGCTCGAGCAGCCCGCCATGTACCGCATCGTGCGCGAGCTCTCGACCGAGGCGCGCCAGCCGATGCCGCGCCTGTACGTCTCGCCCACCCAGGCGCCCAACGCGTTCGCGACGGGTCGCAACCCGAAGAACGCGGCCGTGTGCTGCACCGAGGGCATCCTGCGCCTGCTCGACGAGCGCGAGCTGCGCGGCGTCCTCGGGCACGAGCTCATGCACGTGTACAACCGCGACATCCTCACGTCGTCGGTCGCGGGCGCGCTCGCCGGGGTCATCACGTCGCTCGCGCAGTTCCTGCTGATCTTCGGCGGGGATCGCGACCGCGGCGGCAACCCGCTCGCGGCGATCGCCATGGTGGTCCTCGCGCCGATCGCGGCGATGCTCGTGCAGCTCGCGATCTCGCGCACGCGCGAGTACGACGCGGACGAGGACGGCGCGAAGCTCACCGGGGACCCCCTCGCGCTCGCGTC
The DNA here is from genome assembly GCF_015327065.1 of Cellulosimicrobium sp. JZ28. NCBI lineage: Bacteria > Bacillati > Actinomycetota > Actinomycetes > Micrococcales > Promicromonosporaceae > Cellulosimicrobium > Cellulosimicrobium sp. JZ28. The sequence goes on from NZ_CP017660.1 coordinate 644,817, forward strand.
GGCGCTGCGCAAGCTCGACGCCGGGACGCAGCGCGCCCCGCTTCCGCAGAACCGCGACCTCGTCGACGTCTCGCACCTCATGATCGCCAACCCGTTCCGGGGCGCGGGCGTCGGCAAGATGTTCGCGACCCACCCGCCGATGGCGGAGCGCGTCAAGCGTCTCGAGGCGATGGCCGGCCACGGCCCGGGCTACGGCGGCATCACCTACCACTGACCAGCGCGCACCGGAGTGCGGGGCCTGGAGCCCGGTGGCCGCGCTCAGCGGGCCGTCGACGTCCTCCCGGGTGCGTGGCGCAGTGCCTCGACGGAGTCGAGCAGGACGCGCGCGACGCCGTCGTCGTCGTTCGAGACCGTGCGGTCGGTCGCCGCCGCGAGCACGTCGGGGTGCGCGTTCGCGACGGCGAACGAGCGCCCCGCCCAGCGCAGCATGGGCAGGTCGTTGGGCATGTCGCCGAACGCCCAGACGTCGCGCGGCTCGACGCCGAGACGCGCGCACCAGCGCGCGAGCGCGGCGTCCTTGGTGACCGTGGGGGCGAGCAGCTCGGCGAGCCCCGCCGCGCCGGAGTAGGCGAGGTGGGCGCGGTCCCCGACGGCGGCGCGCACACGCGCGAAGAACGTCTCCTGCGCCGTCGTCTGCCCGTCGGCGACGACGACCGGCTGCGTCGCGGGGGAGTCCTCGACGGGCACGGCGGGGTCGCGCGCGAGGATCTTGCCGACCGGCTGCCGCGTCGCGCCGCTCGGCTGCCGCGTCGCGCCGCCCGGCGCGGAACCGGGGTCGAGCGTCGTCTCGACCACGGCGACGACGTCGGCGTCGTCGTCCGGCGTCGAGCGGAAGCCCGGGTCGAACGTCGGGCCGTCGACGCGCTCGAACGCGAGGGTGACCCCCGGGACCGCGGTGCGCAGGTCCGCGACGAGCGCTGCCGCGTCGTCGTCCGCGAACCCGACCACGTCGAGCGGGCTCGCGGTCGCGAGGTCCCAGACGGCGGCCCCGCCGAGGCAGATGACGTGCCCGTGCCCGCCCACGACGTCGGCCAGCGCGCCGAGCCAGCGCGGCGGCCGGGCGGTGACGAACACCACCTCGACGCCCGCGCGCTCGGCCGCGCGCAGGGCGGAGCGGGTGCGCTCCGAGACGGTGCCGTCGGAGCGCAGGAGCGTGCCGTCGAGGTCCGTCGCGACGACGCGCGGTGGCACGCTCGACGACGCAGCGGGACGGCCCGGCGCGACCGGGCGCGGGCCGCCGTCGGGCAGGGTCACGGTGGCTACCGGTAGTTCGTGAACTGCAGCGCGACGTCGAGGTCGGCGCCCTTGAGCAGCGCGATGACGGTCTGGAGGTCGTCGCGCGACTTGCTCGTCACGCGCACCTCGTCGCCCGTGATCTGGGTCTTCACGGCCTTGGGGCCCTCGTCGCGGATGATCTTGGTGATCTTCTTCGCGTTCTCGCTCGACAGGCCCTCCTTGAGGGTCGCGACGAGGCGGTACTCCTTGCCCGACGCCTTGGGCTCCTTGTCGCCCGTGTCGAGGGACTTGAGCGAGATGCCGCGCTTGATGAGCTTGGTCTCGAACACGTCGAGGATCGCGAGCACGCGCTCGGCCGAGTTGGCGACCATGACGATCGTCTCGCCGCTCCAGGCGATCGACGCGCCGATGTTGCGGAAGTCGTAGCGCTGCGAGACCTCCTTGGCGGCCTGGTTCAGCGCGTTGTCGACCTCCTGGCGGTCGACCTTGCTGACGATGTCGAACGACGAGTCGGCCATGGGTGGTCCTCTCTCGGGCCGGGAACGGTGCTGGGTCCCACCGTAGTCGAGCGTGCTCAGCGGCGGGCCGCGAGGCGCGTCGCGCGGGCGGTGCGCAGACCGTCGACCGACAGCACGACGAGCGCGAGCCAGACGAGCACGAAGCCCGCCCACCGCGTCGGCGACATGGGCTCGTGGAACACGAGCAGGCCGAACAGGAACTGCAGCGCCGGGCCCAGGTACTGCAGGAGGCCGACGACGCTCAGCGGCAGCCGCCGGGCGGCCGCGCTGAACAGCAGCAGCGGCAGGGCCGTGACGACCCCGGCGGAGGCGAGCAGCAGCGCGTGCCCGACGCCCTCGGTGCCGAACGTGCCGGCTCCCGTGGCTCCCAGCCACCCGAGGTAGACGAGCGCGACGGGCGTGAGCACCGCCGTCTCGACGGCGAGCCCCGGGAGCGCCTCGACGGTGCGGCCCACACGGTTCTTCACCAGGCCGTAGAGGCCGAACGAGCCGGCGAGGACGAGCGCGATCCACGGCAGGCCGCCGGCGCCGGTGCTGATGACGACGACGGCGGCCGCGCCGACGCCGACCGCGACCCACTGCGCGGGCCGCAGCCGCTCGCGCAGGACGGCCACGGCGAGGAGCACGGTGACGAGCGGGTTGATGAAGTACCCGAGCGCGGCGTCCAGCACGTGGCCGGAGAGGACGCCGTACACGTAGACCGTCCAGTTCGTCACGATGAGGACGGCGGCGACGGCGAGCGTCCCGAGCGTGCGGGGCGACCGGAGGGCGGCGACGAAGCCCCTGAGCTGGCGCGTCGCGGCGAGCAGCACGAGGCAGAAGAGCAGGCTCCACACGACGCGGTGCGCGATGATCTCGAGCGGTGCGGCCGGCTCCAGGAGCGGGAAGTACAGGGGCATCGCGCCCCAGAGGAAGAACGCGCCGGCACCGAGCAGCAGGCCCCAGCGGTCCGTCGGGGCGGGTGCACCGCGGTCCGTGCCCGACGGCGCGGGTGCCGCGGCGTCGGACGGTGCGGCGGGGACGGACGGGGCGTCGGGGGGCGCGGGCGTCCCGGTGCCGGGGAGGTGGTCCGGCGCGGGCGAGGGGTGGGTCACCGCACCACTGTACGGAGGGCCGCCCACACGCGGATTTCGCACCTGGTCCGCTCGGGCTGTATCGTTGGCTCGCCCGCACGGCAGGGGCTGCACCTGGTGCAGCGACCACCGGCGAGCGACAACTCCACACGGCAGGTTGCCCGAGCGGCCAAAGGGATCTGACTGTAAATCAGACGGCTCAGCCTTCGGGGGTTCGAATCCCTCACCTGCCACCGGAGCGACGGGGCGTCACCGACGGGTGGCGCCCCGTCGTCGTGCCGGTCCGGTGCGTGGGGCGTGCCCCGCGAGCGTGTCGCCGGGCACGGTCCGACGGCCCGGAAACGGCGGAACGACGCCGATTTCTCTCGGCGCCATGTTCCGTGTAGAGTTTTCCGCGCTGCCCCGATAGCTCAGTCGGCAGAGCGTCTCCATGGTAAGGAGAAGGTCAAGGGTTCGATTCCCTTTCGGGGCTCTGTGGTGACGCGGGGTCGTCTTGCTGGAATACTGCAAGGCGACCTCGCGTTCAGTCACGCGGCGGGGTAGCTCAGATGGTTAGAGCGCACGACTCATAATCGTGAGGTCGCGGGTTCGATCCCCGCCTCCGCTACCACTTTCGACAACCTCGTACGGCGGCCGGCGTCGTGCGACCTGCACAGCACATGCGCCCTCCGGAGGCGCGAGAGGTGGCTCACTACCGTGGCAAGCAAGAGCGCTGACGTTCGCCCCAAGATCACGCTGGCCTGCGTGGACTGCAAGGAGCGCAACTACATCACGAAGAAGAACCGTCGCAACGACCCGGACCGCCTGGAGCTCGCGAAGTTCTGCCCGCGCTGCGGCAAGCACACCGCGCACCGCGAGACCCGCTGAGCCTCCGGCTCCGCACCCGCGACCCGCAGTGAGCGTCAACCTGGCCTACGTCGGCCGCGAGTACCCCGCCAACGCGCCGTACTCGGTGGGGCGCGAGAAGCTGCGCGAGTTCGCGGGCGCCGTTGGCGCCACCCACCCCGTGCACCACGACCTCGTGGCGGCGCGGGGTGCTGGCTATCCGGACCTCGTCGCACCTCCGACCTTCGCGGTCGTCGTCGCCCAGCGGGCGGAGGGGCAGCTCATCGAGGACCCGGAGGCGGGCATCGACTTCTCGCGCGTCGTCCACGCGGACGAGCGCTTCACGCACCACCGGCCGATCGTCGCGGGCGACGAGCTCGTGACCGTGCTGCACGTGGACTCGATCGTCGAGCGAGCCGGCCTCGCGATGGTCACCACGCGCTGCGAGATCGCGGCCCTGTCCGACGGCGGCACCGAGCCCGTCGCGACCGTCACCTCGACCCTCGCCGTCCGCGGGGAGGGCGCATGAGCACCGACGTCACCCGTCCCGTCCTCGCCGACCTCTCCGTCGGCGACGTGATCGGCACGCGCACGGTCGAGGTCGACCGCGCCCGCCTCGTGCGGTACGCCGGCGCGAGCGGCGACTTCAACCCCATCCACTGGAACGACGCGTTCGCGGCCGAGGTCGGCCTGCCGGGCGTCATCGCGCACGGCATGTTCACCATGGGTGCCGCCGTCGCGCTGGTGGAGGACTGGGCCGGCGACCCGGGCGCGGTCGTCGACTACCAGACCCGGTTCACGCGTCCCGTGCCCGTGCCCAACCCGGGCGTCGCGACGCTCGAGGTGACGGGCACCGTCGGCGCGATCGACGGCGAGGCGGGCACCGTCCGTGTCGACCTCACGGTGACGTTCGAGGGTACGCGCGTGCTCGGCAAGACGCAGGCCGTCGTCCGCCTCTGACCTGCGGTCGCCCTGGGCGACCATGCGCTCCTGACGCCACGAGGGCGCCGCACCCGGCCGGGTGCGGCGCCCTCGTCGTCTCGTGCGGACTCAGCAGGTCTTCCAGCAGTCGGAGCCGCCGCTCTCGGGGGGCGGCCCGGGGACCTCGCCCTCGTCGAGGTACGTGGTGCGATCCACGACGTGCTGCAGTGCAGCGGCCTCTTCGTCGCCCGACCCTGCGGTCGGGGAGTCGGCGGTGGGCTCGGAGCCGGATGTGCCGAGGTCGACGTCGAAGGTGAGCTCGAGGAGCCGGTGCTCGGCGGTGTCGTAGACGAGGCGCACGATCCGGTTGCTCTGGTCCTGGCCGACCCATTCGAGGCCCTCCCCGGTGCGCCCCTGCGTGTCCTGGACGGCGCCGAGCGGGGTGCGGCCCGTCAGCCCGTTCAGCGTCGCCCAGAGCCCGTCGCGCACGGCGGGCGACGTGGGCCCGTTCTGCAGGAGATTCCACGTCTTCTGGGCGAGCGCGTCCTCGTTCACCGACCCGATCTCCGCCCGGATGCTGTCGCGCAGGAGCGCGTCGAGCTCCGCGGGGTCCGTCGGGAGCGTGGCGAGCGCGTCCCAGCTGAGCCGGACGAACTCGCCGTCGACGACGAGCGACCCGAACGTCGAGCCGGGCGAGGGCTCCAGGGCCTCGTCCCCTTCGAAGGCTCGGTACGAGTCGCCCTCCGGGTCGCGGGCGGTCCAGTACGTGATGCCCTGCGAGCTCTCCTCCGTCCGCCCGTCGCTGGTCGTGTCCGTCGTGGTCGTCAGGGTCCGGATGCGCCAGTACGGCCCGTCGGCCGGGCCGTTGCCCTGCGGCCTCCCGTCGGGGCCCGGGGCCGCGGCGTCGCCGCCGCTCGCCGGGGCGATCTGCGACGGGTGGGTGGGGTCGGGCTCCGCCCAGTAGGACGCCGCACCCACCCCGCCGGCGACGACCGCGAGCGCGCACAGGCCCGAGACGACGGTGCGGCGCCGTCGTCGCTCGCGACGGGCCGTCGGGAGCACGCGGTCGGTGTCGACGTCGATGCGGGGGGCGAGCGTGTCGACCCGTGCGCGCAGCGCGCGGACGAACGTCTCGTCGTCGGTCGGAAGGGTGCCGGTCATGGCTGCCTCCTGTCGGTCCGGTCGGTGGGGCGGTGGTGCGGCGCGCCGGCGGTGCCGAGGACGGAGCGGAGCTGTCCGAGCCCGCGGGACGCCGTGGACTTCACGGTGCCGACGGAGACGCCGAGGTCGTCGGCGACCTCCCTCTCGCTCAGCCCGACGAGGTGGCGCAGCACGACGACCCGGCGCTGGCGGGCCGTGAGCGTCGCGAGCGCGCGGACGAGGGCGTCCCGCTCGGCGTGCCGGTCGGCCCGGGCGTCGCTCGCCGTCTCGGGAAGGTCGAGCGGAGCGACGAGCACCTCCCGTCGTCGGCGGCGCCACGTGTCGACCCGCAGATTGGCGAGGGTGCGGCGGGCGTACGCGTAGGGATCGCGCTCACGGGCCGTGCGCCAGTGCAGGTACGTGCGGGTCAGGGCCTGCTGGACGAGCTCGTCGGCCAGGTGCGCGTCGCCGCACAGCAGCCACGCGGTGCGCGGGAGCCGGGGAGCGGCGCTCGCCATGAAGTCGCTGAACTCCTGCTCGTGCGACGTGACCACCCGGACGACGGGGAGGAGGGCGTCGGGTGGTGGACTCTCGTCGGGCTGGTCGTCGGCCGAGAGGGCGATCGCGTTCACGGTCATGACTGTCACACGCGCGACGGCTCCCGAAGGTTGAGTCTCCGGCGTGCGATGCGGCGCACACCGGGTTCGATACGTCTCGCCTCGGCGCACCCCTTTCGTCGTGAGAGCGCTCCCACTAGGGTGGGTCGCGCCACTCACGACGTCGAAGGAGACGCTCATGACCCAGCTCGACGGCCGCTCTGGACGGCCCGACCTCACCGCGCACGACCCCGGTCCCGCTCGCGGCGTCGACCGACGCACCGTCCTCGCCCTCGGCGGCGCGCTCGCGCTCGCGGGGCTGACCGCGACCCCGGCGGCGGCCCGCTCGGGTGCGACCCTGCCTGCGGCGACGGGCGCCTCCGGGCAGACTGCCGGCGTCCCGGCGCGGGGCCGCGCGGCGTCGGTCCAGCGCGCCCACGGCTTCCTCGCCGCGGCGACCGACGCCTACCCGGAGGTGAACCCCGGCCCGCGGCTCGCGCAGTCCTACGCGGACCAGCTCGGACTGTTCTCCACCGCGTTCGTCTACGACAACGCCCTCGCGATCCTCGCGACGCTCACCGCGGGGCGACGCCACCTCGACCGCGCGCGGGCGCTCGGCGACGGGCTCGTCTTCGCGCTCGAGCACGACCCCGACCACGACGACGGCCGGCTCCGGCAGGCGTACAACGTCGGGCCCTACACGTTCTACGACGGCACGCCGCAGGAGCACGGGCTCGTGCTCCCCGACGGGACGGCGAACGTCGGGTGGCAGTTCGGCTTCCTCGGGACGGCGGTCGGGGACATGGCCTGGCCGGGCATCGCCCTGCTGCACCTGCACGCCGTGACGCGCGAGCGACGCTACCTCGACGCCGCCCGGCGGATCGGCGAGTGGATCGTCGCGAACACGTGGTCGCAGGCGCCCCTCGGCGGGTTCTCGTTCGGCGTGGACGGCGCGAACGTCCCGATCCCCAACGGCTCGACCGAGCACAACGTCGACTGCGTCGCGTTCTTCCGCCAGCTCGGGTCCGTGACGCGCGACCGGCGCTGGAGCCGTGCCGCCGAGCACGCGCGCGCGTTCGTCGACCGCATGTGGGAGCCCGAGGGCGGTTACCTCTACACCGGCACGAACGACGGCACCGAGATCAACCGGGACCCGCTCCCGCTCGACCCGCAGACGTGGGGGTGGCTCGCGCTGCGCGAGCGGCGCTACGCCCGTGCCCTGGACTGGGCGGACGACGCGCTGGCCGCGCGCGACGTCGCGGGCGAGGGGGTGTCGCAGCTCCCGGCGGGCACGGTCGTCGAGGGCGTGACGTTCTCGAGCGCGAGCCTCACGTCCACGGCCTCGTACAACGACCTGCCGGTGCACCCGCAGGGCGTGTGGCTGGAGGGGACGGCGCAGCTCGCGTCGGCCCTCGCGGACCGCGGGGCGCGCGGGCGGGGGAGTCGCGACGACCGGCGGCGGGGACGCCGGGGCTGCGAGCGGGACGACGACCGGGTCCGCGCCGAGGGCCTGCTGCGGGAGGTCCAGGGCGTGCAGGAGGGCGTCGGCGCCGGTCAGACGATCGGGGGCGCGCCGCTGCCCGAGCGCGCGGGCGTCGTCGCGGCGTCGAGCCTGCTCGACTCGGGGTTCGGGTTCGGGTACTTCCAGGTCCAGCACGTCGGCGCGACGTCGTGGTACCTGCTCGCCGCGGCGCGCGCGAACCCGCTCCAGCCGGGCCGGCTGGGCTGACGCGCGGGCTCAGGTGGTGGGGGCGGCGCCCGTCGTCGTCCCCACCACGAGCTCGACGTCGAGCTCGACCGTGGTGGGCGCCTCGCCCGCGAGCTGGCGGATGACGGCCAGCCCGAGCTCGGCGCCCTTGCGCGCGAGCGGCTGGTGCACGCTCGTCAGCACGTCGGGGGCCAGCCACGGGAGGTCGAGCCCGTCGAAGCCCGCGACCGAGACGTCGTCGGGCACACGCAGCCCGAGCTCGCGCGCGGCGAGCAGCGCGCCCGCCGCGAGGAGGTCGGAGTGGGCGATGACGGCGGTCGGTCGGGTCGCGGGGTCGGCCGGCTCGGTCGTCCCGTCGGCCGCGGGGCGGCCGAGCAGGGCGAGCGTGGCGGAGCGGCCGTGCTCGACGAGCGAGGCCTCGGTCTCCCAGCTCGCGACCGGCTCGACGACGTCGCGCACGCCCGCGAGGCGGTTGGCCGTCGGGGTGCGGTCCACCTGCGCGAGCCGCGCGGCGTCGAGCGGTCCGCTGCGGTCGGACGTGTCGAGGGGGAGCGAGACCTCGGCGATGCGCGTGTGCCCGAGCTCGACCAGGTGCCGCACGGCGTCCGCGGTGCCCGCGCGGTCGTGGATGAGGACGAGCGGGGCGCCTTCGACGGGGCGGCCCTCGCCGACGACGACGGGCACGCCGCGCCGCTGGAGCGCGGCGAGCGTCGCGTCGTCCGTGCCGACCCCCCACACGAGCACCGCGACGTCCATGGCCGCGCTCTCGACGAGCGGGTCGACGGCGCGTGCGGGGTCGTCGGACGGGATGCCGGGGATGAGCAGCACACCGAGGCCGTTCTCGCCCAGGGTCGAGACGAGGCCGTCGAGCACCTGGACGGCGACGGGGTCGCGGAACGCGCGGCGGAGCTGGTCGCCGACGACGACCCCCACGACGCCCGACCGGCCCGAGCGGAGCTGGCGGCCCAACGGGTTCGGTCCGGTGTACCCGAGCTCCTTCGCGGCGTCGAGCACGCGCGCGCGGGTCTCCGGGGTGATCGGGCCGGCGCCGGAGAATGCGAGGGAGGCCGTCGAGACGGAGACCCCCGCGAGCTCGGCGACCTTGGCGAGCGTGGGCCGGTGAGCCGGCGCGGCGGGCGCCGCGGGCTCCCGGTTCCCGGGGGTGTCGCTCATCACGCTCCCTGCCTCCCGCGGGCGCGGGATTCTCGATTGACGCGCGGCCAGCGTACCCGCACACTGGTGACCATGCCTCGAATCGATTCGAAGCGCACTCTCGTCCGTCGGATCGAATCGATTCGAGGAGGTGCTGCGCAGTTCCCGTCCGGCCCCGAGTCCGACGCCCGCGCCCTGGCCAGGGCCCGCTGGGTGCTCCTCGGGGTGTTCGCGCTCAACGGCGTCATGATGTCGAGCTGGCTCGCGCGCCTCCCCTCCGTGCGCGACGCGCTCGGCCTCGGCCCCGCAGACCTGGGCGTCGTGCTCCTCGCGGGCGCCGTCGGCGCGCTCCTCACGGTCACCGCGGCCGGACCCTTCGTCACGCGGTTCGGCGGCCGGGTCGCGTTCGCCGTCTCGGCGGGCCTGTTCGGCGTCGCGTTCCTCCTGCTCGGGCTCGGCCCTGCGACCGGGTCGGTCGCGCTCCTCGCCGCGGGCATCTTCGTCAACGGCATGGCGTTCTCGCTCGGCAACGTGCCGATGAACGTGGAGAGCGCGGGCATCGAGCGGCGCGTCGGGCGCACGATCCTGCCCCAGTTCCACGCCGCGTTCTCCGTCGGCGCCGTCGTGGGTTCGCTGGTCGGCGCGGCGTGCGCGCACGCCGAGGTGCCCGTCGTCGTGCAGTTCGTCGCGACCGGGGTCGTCGCCACGGTGTGGCGGCTCGCCGCGATCCCCGCCACGGTCCACGACACCCTCCCGACGCGGACCCCCGCGCCCGGAACCACGGCGCCGGCCCCGGTCGACGCGCTCGGCGACGCCGTCGTCGACGTCGAGACGGCGGGCCTGCGCGCGCGCCTCGCCCGGCGCGGTGCCCGGCTCGGCGCCGCGCTGTCGGCATGGCGCGAGCCGCGCACGCTGCTCATCGGGCTCGTCATCCTCTCGGCCGCGCTCTCCGAGGGCTCCGCCAACGACTGGCTGTCCCTCGCCGTCGTGGACGGGTTCGCGCAGACCGAGGCCGTCGGTGCCGTCGTCTTCGGCACGTTCGTCGCCGCCATGACCGTCATGCGTCTCGCGGGCACGCGCCTCATCGACCGGTTCGGCCGCGTCACCGTGCTCCGCGCGTCGGGCGTCGCGTCGATCGCCGGTCTCGTGCTCTTCGGGTTCGCGCCGACGCTCCCGCTCGCGGCCGTCGGGGTCGTCCTGTGGGGCTTCGGCGCCGCGCTCGCGGTGCCCGTCGGGATCGCCGCGGCGTCCGACGAGCCCCTGCGGGCCGCGAGCCGCGTCTCGGTCGTGTCGGCGTTCTCCTCGATGGCGTCGCTCGCCGCGCCGCCGCTCCTCGGCCTCGCCGCCGAGGCGATGGGCGCGCGCCACGCGCTCGTGCTCATCGTCGCCGCGATGGTCCTCAGCGTCCTCCTCGCGCGCCAGGTCGCACCCCTGGGCACCGCCGCCGCGCGTGCGGCGCGCCCGGCGCGCGGCACCGACGACGCCGCACCCGTCGCGGTGCAGGATGGTCCGGTGGACGTCCTGACCCCCGGCGCGCACGGCGCCCCGGACGCCGTGGGCGCCCCCGCCCCGGCCGACGGCGCCCGTCGCCGCCGCCCGTGGCGCAGCGTCCGCGCGGGCGCCTCCGCCACCGCCCACCGGGCCGCGTCCCGCCGCCCCCGCACCCGCCCGTCGCACCGCCGCGAGGAGACCTCCGCATGACCACCGTCCGCCCCGACCGCCGCGTCGTCGCCCTCGCCACCTGGTCCGTCTTCGCGGTCTTCTTCCTCAACGGGTTCAACTTCGCGACGTGGGCCTCGCGCCTGCCCGCGGTGCGGGACTCGCTCGGCTTCACCGAGGCGCAGATGGGCCTCCTGCTGCTCTTCATGGCGGTGGGGTCGCTGCTCGCGCTGCCGCTGTCCGGGATGGTCGTCCAGCGGCTCGGTGCGTCGAAGGCCGTGACGGTCTTCGCCGTGACCAACGTCGTCGGGCTCGTCACCGCGGTCACGGGCGTCGCGACGGGGGAGGACGTCGTCGTGCGCGTCGGGCTGTTCCTCGCCGGGATCGGCACCGGCGTGTGGGACGCCGCGATGAACCTCGAGGGCGCCGCCGTCGAGCAGCGGCTCGGCAAGGCGATCATGCCGCGCTTCCACGCCGGGTTCTCGTTCGGCACCATGGCCGGCGCCGGCGTCGGTGCGCTCATGGCCGCGCTCCACGTGCCGGTCCAGGCGCACCTCACGGCCGCCGTCGTGCTGAGCCTCGTCGGCGTCCTGTGGTGCGTGCGGTTCTTCCTCCCCGCGGGCAAGGTGGACCACGCGGTCGCCGAGACCGTCGAGGACGCCGCCGGTGCCGACCCCGCCGCCGCGGCCGGGAGCGGGTCGTCGCACGGCACGAGCAAGGACGCGCGCGGGGCCCTCAGCGCGTGGACCGAGCCGCGCACCCTCCTCATCGGCCTGGTCGTGCTCGCGGCCGCGCTCACCGAAGGTGCGGCGAACGACTGGGTGAGCCTCGCCGTCGTCGACGGGTTCGGCACGTCCGACGCGATGGGCGCCGTCGGGCTCGCCGTATTCCTCACCGCCATGACCGGGATGCGCCTGCTCGGGACGGGCCTGCTCGACCGCTACGGCCGCGTCGCCGTCCTGCGCCTGGGCGCCGCGCTCGCGCTGCTCGGCCTGCTCGTGTTCACGCTGTCCCCGAACCTCTGGGTCGCGCTCGTCGGCGTCGTCGCGTGGGGCATGGGTGCGGCGCTCGGGTTCCCCGTGGGGATGAGCGCCGCGTCCGACGACCCGGCGCGCGCCGCCGTGCGCGTGAGCGTCGTCGCGACGATCGGGTACTCCGCGTTCTTCATGGGGCCGCCGCTCATCGGCTTCCTCGCCGAGCACGTCGGGTACCGCGGGGCGCTCCTCGTGATCGCCGTTCCCGTCGTCGTCGGCCTGCTGGTCGTCGGCGCGACGCGACCGCTCCCCACGGCCGCCGGTGCCGCGGGCCAGCAGGCCGCCCAGGGCACGGACCGCGCGGGGCGCGCCGACTGACGGGGAACCCGAACTACGCTGGACGCGTGACCTGCGAACCTGCCGCCCCCGTGGACCGTGACCTGCCCGAGATCGTCGGGACCGCCCCGGGGCTGCGTCCCGAGGCCGTCGGGGCGCCGTCGCTCGCCGAGCTGACGACGCTGCGCGTGGGCGGGCCGGCGGACCGGTACGTCGAGGCGCACAGCGAGGCCGAGCTGCTGGAGATCGTCCGGGCCGCCGACGAAGCGGGGGAGCCGCTCCTCGTGATCGGCGGAGGCTCCAACCTGCTCGTGGGCGACGAGGGTTTCGGCGGCGTCGTCGTGCGCGACCTGCGGCGCGGGATCACCGTCGACGCCGAGGACTCGTGCGGGGGCGCGAGCTTCCACGCCCCAGCGGGCCAGGACTGGGACGAGCTCGTGGCGCGTGCGGTCGCGGAGGAGTGGGTCGGGGTCGAGGCGCTGTCGGGCATCCCGGGCACCGTGGGCGCGGCGCCGGTCCAGAACATCGGCGCGTACGGGCAGGACGTCGCGGGCGTGGTCTCGACCGTGCGCGTCTGGGACCGCGCGCGCTCGCGCGTGCGCACGCTCGCCCTGGGCGAGCTCGCGTTCGGCTACCGGACGTCGCTGCTCAAGCGCAGCATGCACGTGGACGCCGGCGCCGGGTCCGACGACGACGGTCCCTGGTACCCGTCGCCCCGCTACGTCGTGCTCGACGTGGGCTTCCAGGCGCGGCTCGGGTCGTTGTCGGCGCCGGTCGCGTACCCCGAGCTGGCGCGCACGCTCGGGGTCCAGGTCGGGGACCGCGCGCCGAGCGCGGACGTGCGCGCCGCCGTGCTTGCCCTGCGCGCGCGCAAGGGCATGCTGCTCGACGGCGTCGGCCCCGACGTCGACCCCGCGGCGGGGCCCGACCACGACCGTTGGAGCGCCGGGTCGTTCTTCACGAACCCCGTCGTTCCGGCCGAGCAGGCGGACCTGCTCCCGGCCGAGGCCCCGCGGTACCCGGTCCGCACGGCGACCCCGACCCGGACCACCGGCCCGAGCCTCGGCGAGATCGACCCGACGCTCGTCAAGACGTCGGCCGCGTGGCTCATCGAGCACGCGGGCTTCACCAAGGGATTCGGCGTGCACGGCCCGTCGAGTCTCGCGCGGCTGTCGACGAAGCACACGCTCGCGCTGACGAACCGCGGCGGGGCGAGCGCGGAGGACGTCGTCGAGCTCGCCCGCGCGGTGCGCGACGGCGTCGTCGAGGCGTTCGGCGTCGAGCTCGTGCCGGAGCCGGTGCTCGTCGGCGTCGCGCTCTGACCCACCCGACGCGCGGGGCTCAGTAGACGAGGACCGTGGTGCCGGGGTCGGCGCGCCAGGTGTCCCAGAGCCAGTTCATCGCCGAGTTCGCGACACGGACGCACCCGTGCGACGCGGGCCACGGCGGGATCGACCCCGAGCCGTGCACCGCGATCCCGCCGGTGAAGAACTTGGGGCGCCACATGTCGCCGAGCTCGAGGCTGGACGAGTGGTTCCCGTCGACCTGCCGGCCCACCTGGAACGTGCCGCGCGGCGTGCTCGCGCGGTAGGTGCGCCCCTTCGCCTCGTACGACTCGCCGTTCCCGGACGACGCGTTGACCACCGTGACGACGCGACCGTCCTCGACGGCGAGCAGGAGCTGGCGGTCGAGGTCGATCTCGACGACCTTGCCCGACCCGCTGCGCGGCTGCGGCGTGACGCCCTCGTCGAGCGCGGCCTGGGTCGCGGGCCCGACGACGCCGTCGCGCGAGAGGCCCGCAGCCTTCTGCAGGGCCCACACGGCCTGCTGGGTGCCGCCGCCGAAGTCGCCGTCGGGCGCGCCGATGAAGTAGCCGAGGTCGGCGAGGCGCTGCTGGAGGGCGACCACCCGCTCCCCGGTCGCCCCGCGCGCGAGCTCGACCGGCTCGGGCGGTGCCTCGGGGGTCGGCTCCGGCGCGGGCTCGGCGGCGGGCGGCGGGGTGCTGGGCTCAGGCGTCTCGGTGGGCGTCGACTCGGGCTCGGGCGTCTCGGTGGGGGTGGGCTCCGGGGCCGTGGTGGGCGCGGACGGGCTCGGGCTCGTCGGCTCCGGCGAGGTCGGGCTCTCGGAGGCCGACGGCGTCCGCCCAGGCTCCATGTCCGGCAGGCCCGCCTGGCAGCCCGCGAGGGCCAGCGCGGCGGCGAGCGCGGGCACGACGGCGCGCGCGACCGCCCGCCGGACGGGCCCGTGACGGCGCGGTGCCGCCGTCGGTCGCGCGCCGGGCGCGGGTGTGGTCGCGGTCGAGCGGACGGTTCCCTGCTCCACCTGGTCCCCCTTCGTCTGCCGCGGCGTCGCCGCGATGGTCCATCATGCGCCGTCCGCCGCGCCCGGTCGGACGACGGCACCGGTTCTCGGCGGATCGTGACCCGGTCGTGACGCACGGTCCGTGCCGGTGGTCCGTGCCCGGTCGGTGCCGGTGGTCAGTGCGGCGCGCCCCGGTCCGGGCGGTGCGCGTCGAGCAGCGCGCCGCGCAGGACGTCGACGATCGCGTCGTCCGACAGCCCGGCCTCGCGGCCGGTGCGCACGAGCTCGTGCGCGGCGTGGCGCGCGGCGACGTCCGTGGGGGAGACGCCGTCGGCGACGACCGTCCCGGCCCGGCGACGCGTCGTGACGACCCCGGCCGCCTCGAGCTCCCGGTACGCGCGGGCCACCGTCCCGGGGGCGAGACCGAGGTCGGTCGCGAGCGCGCGGATCGTGGGGAGGCGGTCCCCGACGCGCAGCCGCCCGGCCGCGACGTGCGCGACGACCTGGCTCCGGATCTGCTCGTACGGGGCGAGGCCGGTGCGCAGGTCGATCTCGACGCGCAGCTCACCCATCGCGACGCCCGCGACTCGCGGACGCCGGGGCGGCGACCTCCGCGTCGGGGTCGGGGGCGGGCCGCACGCCGACGGCGACCGCCACGAGGGCGATCACGACGGCGACGACCACGAGCACGACCGCTCCGGGGTAGCCCGCTCGGGCGGCGGCGTTCGCGCCGTAGGCGAGCGTGCCGGCCGCGGTGAGTCCGAGCGCGAGCTGGGTGCCGCGCAGGACCCGGTGCGCGGACGCGCGACGCAGCGCGAGGTCCCACCCGGGCTCGACGCGCGGGACGGCGGGGCGGCGCGCGACCAGCCGGAGCAAGCCCTCCGCGCCGGCCACGAGCAGCACGGCGCCGGCCGCGAGCCAGGCGCCGTAGAACCACCCGGGGTAGGGGCTGGTCGTCGACGTGACGTCGCCCAGCACGCGCGTCACGGACCGCCCGTCCGCCCCGGCGGTGAGGCCGCCGACCGCGGTGAGCACGAGCACGAGGGCACCGAGGGCCCAGGTGAGGCGGCGCAGGCCGCGCGGCGCGACGTCGGACACCGTGCGCGGGCGCAGCGTGGCCGCCCGGACCGCCGTGCGCTGGCGCGGCCAGGTGCGCTCGCCGACGGCGTGCGCCCCGAGGAACGCCAGGCCGACGAGCGCGGGGGAGAGCCCCACGAGCACGCCCTCCGCGAGGCCGCCGACGGCGGTCGTCACGGCCTGCACGAGGACGGCGCCCACGAGCGCGGCGGCGGTCGCCGCGGCGACGCTGACGGTCGTCGCGTGCCGTCGGGCGGCGCGGCGCACCGGGTCCCCGTCCGCGAGCCCGTGCAGGGCGGGCGCCGGCTCGCGGGTCAGCGCGCGCACGGCGAGCACCACGAGGGCGCCGACGCCCGCGAGCGCGGCGAGAGCGACGACGCTCCACAGCAGGTCGTACGCGGCGGGGAGGAACAGACTGACCCCGTCCGGCTCCTCGGAGACACTTTGTATCAACACATCGATACATTCCCACGGACCCGACCGCGGGTCAAGGGTGGCCGGGCGGCCCGGTGCGGACTCGATGAGAGGACTCTCATCGCGCTCTCACCCCCGTTCCACGCGCGCACGGTGCCCTGGGCGCATGACGATCGCCCCCGCCGTCCCCGACCAGCGCGCCTGGCTCGACCTGCTCACCGGTCCCGACGCGGGCGGCCTCCTCGACGCGGCGCTCGGGGCCGACGGCGCCGCGCTCGGCACGTGGCGCGTGCACCAGGTGCACGCGCGCCCCGGCGCGGAGGTCACCGTCGGGTACGACGTCGTCGCGCGCCGCACGGTCCCGGCGCGGCCCGGCGGGGCGGTCGCGACCGTCGACGCGACCGCGTACCTGCTCGCCACGACGGCGCCCCTGCCGCCGGACGCCCTCGGGCCGGGCGTCGCGCGCCTGGAGGACGGGCCGCGCGTCGTGCACGTGTGGCGGCACCCGGCCGACCCGGCGCTGCCCGCGCTCGCCGCGGCGTGCGACGCGCCCGGGCTCACGCGCCGCCTGGACGACGCGGGCGTGCTCGCCCCGGGCGAGTCCGTCGAGTCCGTGGCGATGGTCGCCTACCGGCCGCTGCGGCGCGCCGTGCTCCGCGTCCGGACACCCTCGCGCACGCTCTACGTCAAGGTCGTCCGGCCCGGCCGGGCGCGCGCGCTCGCGCGCCGCCACGACCTCCTCCAGGACGGGGCCGTGCGCGCCCCGCGGTGCCTCGCCCGGGACGACGACGGCCTCGTGGTCCTCGAGGAGGCGCGCGGCCCGTCGCTCGCGCAGCACCTCGCGGCGTCGGGGCCGGCCGCGCAGCCCGACGCGATCGACCCGCGCGAGCTGCTCCGTGCGCTCGACGCGCTGCCGGAGCGCGCGACGACGCTGCGCCGTCGGCCCGCGTGGGCGGAGCGCGTGGAGCACTACGCGACGTCGGCGCTCGCGGTCCACGGTCTCGACGCCGAGCGGGTGCGGCGCGTGGCGCGCGCGGTCGGGGACGCGGTCGCGACGCGCGACCCGGGCCCCGTGGTCGCGACGCACGGCGACTTCTACGAGGCGAACGTCCTGCTCGCCGCCGGCGCGGACGCCGACGTCCCGGGGGCGACGGACCGGCCGCGCGTGGCCGCGCTGCTCGACGTGGACACGCTCGGGCCGGGCCACCGCGTGGACGACCTCGCGTGCCTCGTCGGGCACCTCGCCGTCCTGCCCGCGCTCGCGCCGACCGTGTACGGGGGCGTGGACGGGCTCGTCGAGCGGTGCCTCGTGGTGTTCGGGACCGCCGTCGACCCGGTGGGGCTGCGCGCCCGGGCCGCGGGCGTCGTGCTGTCCCTCGTGCCGGGCGCGGGCTCGCGCGAGCTCGCGGAGGCCTGGCTCGCGGTCGCGGACGGGCTGCTCCCGCTTCCTGAGAGCACTCTCATGACGACCTCCTCGGCCTCTCACGCGTGAGCGGGAGGCTCGAGACCTGCACGGCCGAGGGGTCGTGCGCACCATCGGACGAAGGAGAAGCACCATGAAGGCACGCAGCGCATGGATCGTCACCGGGGCGCTCGGCGCGGTCGGTCTCGGGGCCACGATGGCCGCCGCCCAGGGCGCGCTCGACGCCCCCGACGAGGCGGTCGTCTCCCCGTCGGTCCAGGTGACGACGTCCGACGCCGCGACGGCCGCGGCGACCGCGTCGGCCTCCCCGAGCCCGACGGACGTCCAGAACGGGACGTCGATCACGACGGTCACCGCGGGCTCCGCGAACACGTCCGCGTCGCCCACGACGGCGGCCTCCGCCGTGACGAGCCAGACGGCGAACACCGCGAGCACCGCCCCGACGGCCGACACCGCGGGCACCGCGCAGACGGCGAGCTCGCCGGCCAGCCCGGTGACCCCGCCGTCGCCGCAGTCCGCGACCTGACCGGGCCCGGGCCTCGCCGCCCGCGCCCGCACGACGCCCGCCCCGGCCCCCGGGGCGGGCGTCGTCGTCGGTTCAGGAGCGCCGCGGTGCGTCCGCGAGGCGGTAGCCCATCCCGCGCACGGTGACGAAGTGCTCCGCGCCGAGCTTGTTGCGCAGGTACCGCACGTACACGTCGACGACGTTGGAGCCGGGGTCGAAGTCGTACCCCCACACGCGCGACAGGAGCTGCTCGCGGCTGAGGACCTGCCCGGGGTTGCGCAGGAACGCCTCGGCGAGCGCGAACTCGCGCGCGGAGAGGTCGACCTCGCGGTCGGACGTCCGGGCCCGCCGAGTGCGCAGGTCCAGGCTCAGCGCACCGTGCGTGAGCACCGTGACCTCGCCCGCGGGCTCGCTGCGCAGCCGGAGCCGGATGCGCGCGAGGAGCTCCTCGAAGCGGAACGGCTTGGCCATGTAGTCGTCGGCGCCGCCCTCGAGCCCCGCGACGGTGTCCGTGACCGACGTGCGCGCCGTGAGGATGATGACGGGGATCGCGTTCCCGGTCTCCCGCAGCCGGCGCAGCACGGTGAAGCCGTCCTGGTCCGGCAGGCCGAGGTCGAGCACGAGGAGCGCGAAGTCGCCGCTGCTCGCGAGGTCGAACGCCTCGCGGCCCGTCGCGACCGTGGTGCTCGCGTAGCCCGCGGCGCGCAGCCCTTTGGCCACGAACGACGCGATGCGGGTCTCGTCCTCGGCGACGAGGATCTGGCTCACCGGGTGGTCCTTCCGTCGGGGTCGGTGCCGGTCTCGGTGCTGCTCCGGGCGCCGTTGTCGGCGCCGTTCTCGGTGCCGCTCCGGGTGCCGGTCGGGGTGCGGGTCTCGGAGCCCGCCCCCGGGCTGGTCGGCTGCGCGTCCGGCGTGTCCGGCGGCAGCTCGGGGGTCGCGGCGGACGGCGCCGTGGGTGCGGTCGGCGCGGTCGCCCCGTACGGGGTCGCGGCGTCGGTCGTCGCGGGGGCCGCTCCCGGGACCGGCACGAGCGGCAGGTCGAGCGTGAACGTCGACCCGACGCCAGGCGTCGAGGCGACGTGGACGCGGCCGCCGTGGCCGTCGGCGATCGCCGCGACGATCGCGAGCCCCAGCCCGGCGCCCTCGGGGTGCGCCGCGCCGGGCGTGGTGGCCTGCGCGAACCGCTCGAAGATCCGTTCCTGCTGCTCGGGGGCGATCCCGACACCCTCGTCGCGGACCCAGACGCGCACGCGCGCGCCGTCGTCGGACACGGCCGAGCCGAGCGCGACGGCCGACCCGGGCGCCGAGAACTTCACCGCGTTGGCCGCGAGCTGGAGGAGCGCCTGCGTGAGGCGCTGCGCGTCGGCCCGCACCGCGACGTCCGCGCGCGCGTCGACGAGCCACCGCCGGTCGCCGAGCGTGCGGACCTTGTCGTGGACGTCGTCGAGCAGGCGCCCGAGGTCCGTGTCGAGGGGGCGCACGAAGTCCGGTCGCCCGGCGGTCGCGAGCGTCACGAGGTCGTCCACGAGGCGGTTCATGCGGTCGAGCTCGTCGAGCGCGAGGTCGCGCGTCTCGGTCGCGTCGGTCGCGTCGTGCGGGTCCATGAGCTCGAGGTGACCCCGCACCACGGTGAGGGGCGTGCGCAGCTCGTGCCCGACGTCGTCGATGAGCCGGCGCTGCGAGTCGAACGCGCCCTCGAGCCGGTCGAGCATGCCGTTCACGGTGCGGGACAGGTCGGAGAGGTCGTCGTTGCCCGTGACCGGGATCCGCGCGGAGAGGTCGGTCTCGCCGATGCGCTGCGCGGTGCGCGAGAGCGTGCGGATCGGGAGCAGGAGCCGGCCGGCCACGACCCAGCCGACGACGCCGATGAGCACGAGCGCGCCGAGCGCGACGACGGCGTACGTGCGGAAGACCTGGGCGAACTCGGCGTGCTCCGCCGAGCGGTCGTAGGCGAGGACGAGCGCCGCGGGCGGCCCGGCGCCGTCCGCCCCGGTCGCGCGCACGGGTGCGACGAGCGCGCGGTAGTCCGCGGTCGCCGTCCCGACCGAGCGCAGCACCACGTGGTCGCCCGCCACGAGCGGCGACAGCGCGGCGACGAGCTCGGCGTCCTCCTCGAGGCGCAGGCGCACGTCCTGCTGCGACACGAGCGGCGTGCGACCCTCGCGCAGCCCGAGCACGCCCTCGTTCTGGGCGGGCACGGTGAGCTGGATCGATGCGACGACGACGTCCTCGGCGGACCGGAACGGCTCGCCCGTCACGGGGTTCACGCCGGAGCCCGCGATCCGCCGGAGCTCGTTCGCGCTCCGCACGAGGCTCTCGTCGATGCGCGCGTCGAGCTGGCCGCGCTGCAGGAACCACGCCGCGCCGCCCGCGAGGAGGAGCGCGAGGGCGGACAGGCCGAGGAACGCCGCGAGCATCCGGGTGCGGACCGTGAGCCCCGCGCCGCGCGCCCGGCGCCTCACCCGTCGCCCCGGTCGGGGCCGTCGCGATCGTCGTCCTGGTCGTCGGTCGCGTCGTCGTCGGAGTCGTCCCCCGCGCCGTCGTCCTGGTCGTCGTCGCTCGACGGCGGGGCGGGCGTGACGCGGTCGTCGTCCGGGTCGTCGTCGCCGCCGTCGTCGTCGGTCTGGCTGGGCGTCGGGGCCGGCGTCGTCGGCGTCGCGGCCGGGGGAGCGGGCGTCACGACGACGGCCACGCCGACGTCGCGGTCCTGCGGCCGCGCGGCGAGCGCGCCCGCCGCGGCGGCGCCGGCGAGGACGAGCACGAGCGCCCCCACGAGCCACGCGACGGTCCGGCGAGTCATGGACCCAGTATCGGAGAGCCGGATGAGACGCACATGAGAGTCCGCGAGACGAGCCGGGAGGACGTGTGTATCTTGATGTCAAGATTGTTGACGTCTAGATACTGCGACAGGACGGAGCCGTCATGCCACGCGACTGGGACCCTGCCCTCTACCTCCGCCACGCCGACGAGCGCACGCGCCCGATGGCCGACCTCGTGGCGCGCGTCCCCGTCGACGCGCGCACGGTCGTCGACCTCGGGTCCGGCCCCGGCCACCTGACCCCGCTCCTGCACGCGCGCTGGCCCGACGCCGCGATCACCGGGATCGACGCGTCGCCGGCCATGGTGGCCGCCGCCCGGCGCGACGCGTCAGCGCCCTGGGTGCGGTACGAGCTCGCGGACGTGCGCTCGTGGGCGCCGCCCGCGCCCGCCGACGTCGTGGTGAGCAACGCGACGCTCCAGTGGGTGCCCGGCCACCTCGACCTGCTTCCCCGGCTCGCCGACCACGTCGCCCCGGACGGCGCGCTCGCGTTCTCGGTCCCCGGCAACCACGACGCGCCGAGCCACCGGCTCCTGCGCGAGCTCGCCGCCCGACCCCCGTACGCGGCGCACGCCGCGGGCGTCGAGCGCCCCGCGGCGCACGACCCCGAGGTGTACCTCGACGCGCTCACCACCCTCGGCTGGACCGTCGACGCCTGGGAGACGACGTACGTCCACGTGCTCCAAGGCCCGGACCCCGTGCTGCGCTGGGTCTCCGCGACGGGCGCCCGCCCCGTGCTCCAGGCCCTCCCCGACGACCTGCGCGACGCGTTCGTCGCGCAGTACGCCGCCGCGCTGCGGGACGCGTACCCGGAGCGCGGCGCAGGCACGCTCCTGCCGTTCCGTCGCGTCTTCGTCGTCGCGACGCGCTGAGCCACGCGGCGAACCCCGGCCCCGGCCCGCGCGCACGCCGGCGTCAGCCCGCCGCGAGCCAGTCGTCCACGCCCGCGAGCAGCCGTCGCTTGGTGCCCGACGACGCCCGGCTCGCCCGGATCGACGACCGCGCGAGGTCGGCGAGCTCCGCGTCGGAGAACCCGTGCTCGCGCCGCGCCGTCTCGTACTGCCCCACGAGCCGGGACCCGAACAGCAGCGGGTCGTCCGCGCCGAGCGCGACCTGCGCGCCCGCGTCGACGAGCGCGCCGAGCGGGACCTGCCCCGCCTCCTCGTAGACGCCGAGCGAGACGTTCGACGCCGGGCACACCTCGAGCGCGATCCCCCGGTCCACGACGTCGTCGAGGACGCGCCGGTCCTCCGCCGACCGCACCCCGTGGCCCAGGCGGTCCGGGACCAGCTCGCGCACGACCTCGTGCACGTGGCCCGGGCCCAGGAGCTCGCCGCCGTGGGGCACCGACGCGAGCCCCGCCCGTCGCGCGATCGCGAACGCGCGCGCGAACTCGGCCGTGTCGCCGCGCCGCTCGTCGTTGCTCAGGCCGAACCCCACGACCTCGCCCGCGCCCTCGCCCGCGTACTGTGCCGCGAGCCGCGCGAGGGTCCGCGCGTCGAGCGGGTGCCGCGTGCGCGACGCCGCGACGACCACCGCGACCTCCGTCCCCGTCGCGGCGCTCGCGGACCGGGCGGCGTCGAGCACGATCTCCACGGCCGGGGTGATGCCCCCGACGAACGGCGCGTAGGACGTCGGGTCCACCTGGATCTCGAGCCGCCCCGACCCCTCCGCGGCGTCGTCCTGCGCCGCCTCGAGCACGATGCGCCGCATGTCGGCCTCGGACCGCACGCACGCGCGCGCCGCGTCGTACAGGCGCTGGAACCGGAACCAGCCGCGCTCGGTGGGCGGCAGGCGCAGCGGGTCGCCGTCGACGAGCGCGTGGGGGAGCCGCACGCCGTACTGCGTGGCGAGGTCGCGCAAGGTGTCGGGCCGCATGGACCCCGTGAAGTGCAGGTGCAGGTGGGCCTTCGGGAGCGTCGCCAGGTCTCGCACAGCGGGAGTCTGTCACGGGCGCACGGCGCCCGCCGTCGGGCGCGGGTCGACCGCGGCGCAGGTCCCGCCGCAGGTCGGGGTGCCGACGGCGCCCGCGCGCGTCACGCCCCGGGGAGGAACCCGCGCTGCATCGCGACCGTCACGGCGGCGGTGCGGTCGTCCACGCCGAGCTTGGCGAAGGCCCGCAGCAGGTGCGTCTTCACGGTCGCCTCGGCGATGAACAGCTCGCGTCCGACGGCCGCGTTCGACAGCCCGCGCGCCACGAGCCGCAGCACCTCGACCTCCCGGTCCGTGAGCCGCTCCGTCCCGCGCACCGACGTCACGAGCCGCGTCGCGACGCTCGGCGCCAGCACCGTCTGCCCCCGCGCCGCGGCGCGCACGCCGGCGACGAGCTCCTCGCGCGGGGTGTCCTTGAGCAGGTAGCCGGTGGCGCCCGCCTCGACGGCTCGCAGGATGTCGGCGTCGGTCTCGTAGGTGGTCAGCACGACGACGCGCGGCCCCGCGGCCCCGCGCCCGCGGCCCGGTGCGCCGAGGATCGCCGCGGTCGCGCCCACGCCGTCGAGCACGGGCATCCGCAGGTCCATGAGCACGACGTCGGGCGCCAGCTCGCGCGCGAGCTCCACCGCCTGCGCGCCGTCGCCCGCCTCCCCGACCACCGCGAGGTCGGGCTCGGCGGCCAGCATCCCCACGATGCCCGAGCGCACGACCGGGTGGTCGTCGACCACGAGCACCCGCACCGCGCCGTCCCGGCCGGTCGTCCCCGTCACCGCACCGCTCCTCGCCTCGTCGGGGCCGTCCGGCCCGTGCCCACGCCCGTCGCGGGCAGCCGCACCGCGACGCGCGTGCCCCCGCCCGGCGCGGGCCCGACCTCGAGGCTGCCGCCCTCCGCGGCGACGCGCTCGCGCATGCCCCGCAGACCGTAGCCCTCGGCCGCGTCGTCGGGCAGCCCGCGACCGTCGTCGCACACCTCCAGGAGGGTCCCGTCCGCGTCGTGGCGCAGCCCGACCCGCACCGTGCCCGCCCCGGCGTGGCGCCGCACGTTCGTCAGCGCCTCCTGGGCCGAGCGCAGCAGCACGACTTCCTCGGCGCTCGACAGCCCCGGGACGTCGTCGGCCGCGAGCTCCACGCGCGTCCCCGTCTCCTCGGTGAAGCGCGTCGCGAGGCGGCGCAGCGCCTCCCCGAGCGTGCTGCCCTGCAGCGGGGCCGGCGCGGAGGCCGCGACCAGGGCCCGGGCCTCGGCGAGGTTGTCGCGCGCCGTCGACTCGACGAGCGCGAGGCGCTCGCGCGCCGCGTCCCGGGCGCCCCTGTCCAGGTCGGCGCCCGCGGCCTGCGCCAGCATGACGACGCTCGTGAACCCCTGGGCGAGCGTGTCGTGGATCTCCTGGGCGACCCGCTCGCGTTCCGCGAGCACGCCCGCCTCGTGGTGCGAGCGCGCGAGCTCGGCCTGCGTCGCGCGCAGCGCGTCGACGAGGCGCGCGTGCCGCTCCGACTGCCGCATCGTGTGCGCCGTCCACAGCCCGAGGCTCAGCGCGAACGCGAGCGCGACGCCCATCTGGGGCGCGGCGCTCGCGAGCTCGTCGGGCTCGACGCGCCCCGTCGCCGGGTCGAACGCGAGCGCGAGCGCGGTACCGGCCGCGAGCGCGACGCACAGCACGACCTGCGCCCAGAGGTGCTCCGAGAGCATCCAGATCTGCGTGAAGACGGCGAACAGCAGCAGCGTGCCGAGCGCGTCCTGCCCGACGACGACGAGCGTCCCGGCGATCGCGACGACGAGGTAGAGGTGCGCCGGCACCTGGGCGCGCGTGCGGGCCGCGCGCCGCCCCCACGCGAGGTAGGCCAGGAGGATCGTCCCGAGCGCGGCGAGCGACACGAGCAGGGCCGTGCCGGCGACGCCCGCGGTGAGCAGCGCGAGCGCGCTGAGCACGGCGATGACGTAGAACGCCACGTCCCACCAGCGCACGTCGCGCGCCCAGGCGCCGTCGAGCTGGGCCGTGGCCGGGGCTGCACCGTCCCCGGCCCCGTCCTCGATCCCGGCTCCGGCATCGGCCGCCGGGAGCCCGCCCGCGGGCGACGGCGGGTCAGCCGTCGTCACGGCGCCGCCACCGGAACGACCGCGCGCCCACCACGAGCCCCAGGACCAGCCATGCGACCAGTACAGCAGCGGTCGCGCCGTGCTGCCACGACCCGGACGGCTCGAGCGCCGCGGCCTGCTCGGGGAGGAAGACCGAGCGCATCCCCTGGGCCATCCACTTGAGCGGGAACACCGAGGCGACGGTCTGCATCCACGCGGGCAGCGCGAAGAACGCGAAGAACACCCCCGAGATGAACTGCAGCACGAGCACGACGGGCGTGACGACCGCCGTCGCGGAGCGGCCCGAGCGCGGCAGCGACGAGAACGCGACCCCGCACACGGCGCCCGCGGCGCACCCGAGCACGAACACCCACGCGAACGTCGTGAGCCGGGTCGCGGCGTCGGGCATGTCCCAGGGCATCGGGACGTCGTACACGACGGCCGCGAGGAGCAGCAGGAGCGCCGTCTGCACGATCGAGGTCGCGAGGACCAGGCCCACCTTGCCGTAGAAGTACGCCGACGCGGGCAGCGGGGTCGCGCGCAGGCGCTTGAGCGCGCCGTCGTCACGCTCGACCGCGATCGAGATCGCGAGCGACTGGAAGCTCGTGAGCATGACGCCCGTCGCGATCATGCCCGGCAGGAAGTACTGCGCGAAGGGCACGGAGTAGCCCGCGTCGCCCTGGTCCTGCCCGTCGAACACGGTCGCGAAGATCGCGAGCATGATGAGCGGGTACGTGAAGATGAAGACGACCGCGTCGCGCTCGCGGAAGAACCCGCGCAGCTCGGCGCGCGTGCGCTCGATGCCGAGGCGGGCGGCCCCGGGCAGGGCGGCGCGCGGGGCGCGCGTGGGCGGGGCGACGGTCACGGTCGGGCCTCCTCGGGGACGACGACGGTCGCGTCGTCGGGCGTGCGGGCCGCGGCGGGTGCGCCGGGCCGGTCGGGGGCGGGGGCCGGGTCGCTCGACGCGACCGGCTCGCCGATGAGCTCGAGGTAGACGTCCTCGAGGCTCGGGCGCGTCACCTCGAGCCCGGGGACCTCGCCGTCGGGGTACCGCGCGGCGAGCGCCGCGACGACCGCGGTGGGGGAGTCCGTGCGCTCGGAGCGCCGGGTGCCGCCGTCGAGCCACCGCACGACGGGGCGGCGCGCCTCCGCGCCCCCGAGGCGGTCGGGCGCGTCGAGCGCGACGACCTGCCCCGCCCGCACGACGGCCGCGCGGTCGGCGAGGTGCGCCGCCTCGTCGAGGTAGTGCGTCGTGAGCAGGATCGTCGTGCCGTCCTCGCGCAGCGACCGGACGAGCGCCCAGAACGCGCGGCGGGCCTGGGGGTCGAACCCCGTCGTGGGCTCGTCGAGGAACAGCAGCTCCGGCCGGCCGACGATCCCGAGCGCGACGTCGAGCCGTCGGCGCTGCCCGCCGGAGAGCTGGCGCGTGCGCGTGCGGGCCTTCTCCCGCAGGCCGACGGCGTCGATCACCTCGTCGGGGTCCCGCGGCGTCGGGTAGAACGTCGCGAAGTGCCGGACGAGCTCGGCGACCGTGAGCTCGGCCTGGTCGCGCGAGTCCTGGAGGACGACGCCGAGGCGCGAGCGCCAGGCGCGGCCCGCGGTCTGGGGGTCCTCGCCGAGCACGCGGACCTCGCCCGCGTCCCGGCGGCGGAAGCCCTCGAGGATCTCGACCGTGGTGGTCTTCCCGGCCCCGTTGGGGCCGAGGACCGCGAAGATCTCGCCGCGCTCGACGCGCAGGTCGATGCCGTCCACGGCCTGCTTGGGGCCGTAGCGCTTGCGCAGGCCGCGCACGTCCACGGCCGGTCCGCTCTGCCCGGCGCCGGGGCCGGAGCCGGCACCGCGGGGGCCGGCGGGGAGGGGTGTCGTCGTCATGGGACCAGCGTGTCGGCGCGGGGCCCCGGCCCGCGACGCCCGTTCGTCCGGACCTCGTGTCCACCGATCGGTGGACGGTGGTTCGACCAGGGGCGCCGCGTCGCGTACAGTGATCCCTCGGTGGTTGACGCCCGCCACGCTGGTCCGCGCCCGTGAGACGACTTTCGTCCAGGGAGCGAGGCCGTGCAGGGCGCCGTCGGCACGAAGGGTAGTGGCGCAATTGGTAGCGCAGCGGTCTCCAAAACCGCAGGTTGCAGGTTCGAGTCCTGTCTACCCTGCACGGCGTGGCTCTCGCGGGACCTTCCCGGGATCCGCGCGCGGCCCGGCACCGGGTCGCACCGAGGGTTCGAGCAGGTCCCGTACGTGAGCGATGGGGAAGATCGAGTGAGCGAATCGCCGTCAGAGGCCGTGGGCGCAGGCGGTGCACGCGCCGACGAGGTGAAGAAGAAGGGCGGTCCGTCCGCGGACAAGAAGCCCAACGTCTTCGCGCGCATCGCCCTGTTCGTGCGCCAGGTGGTCGCCGAGCTCCGCAAGGTCGTCACGCCGACGCGGTCCGAGCTCATCACCTACACGACGGTGGTCCTCGTCTTCGTGGTCGTGGTCATGGCGTTCGTGACCGTCCTCGACCTGGGGATCGGCCAGGCCGTCCGGTGGGTCTTCGGCTAGCGCACGACCTTCCCCGGCCAGGCCGGGTCAGCACGGCAGCCGGCGCCTCTCGGGGCGCCGTCGGCGCTTCCAGAAGAAGTCTTCGAGCAGTTCGTTGAGAAAGCAGGTTCGTTCGTGTCCCAGGAGTCGCTGGACCAGACGGAGAACGTCGACCCGACGCAGCCCGAGGGTGCCCAGGACGACGTCGACGAGACCACGGACGTCCCGGCGGTCGACGGAGCCGACGAGGCCCTCGACGCCGCTGACGAGGCCGACGACGACGCGACGGACGACGCCGCTGACGAGACCGACGACGCGTCGGACGACGACGAGGCCGACGAGGTCCGCCCGGCCGACGAGGACGGCGACGTCATCGAGGACCCGGTCGCGGAGTTCAAGCGCACGCTGCGCTCGCAGCCGGGCGACTGGTACGTCATCCACTCCTACGCGGGCTACGAGAACCGTGTGAAGGCCAACCTGGAGAACCGCATCCAGAGCCTGAACATGGAGGACTACATCTTCCAGATCGAGGTCCCCATGGAGGAGGTGGCCGAGATCAAGAACGCGCAGAAGAAGATCGTCCGACGCGTCCGCATCCCCGGCTACGTCCTCGTCCGCATGGACCTCACCGACGAGTCGTGGGGCGCCGTGCGCCACACGCCCGGTGTCACCGGCTTCGTCGGGCACACCCACCAGCCGGTGCCGCTGACGCTCGACGAGGTCTTCTCGATGCTCGCGCCGATGCTCACCCCCGCCCCTGAGGCAGGCAAGCCCGCGCAGGCCGCGGCGAAGGCTCCCGTCGAGGTCGACTTCACGGTCGGCGAGTCGGTCACCGTCACGGACGGCCCGTTCGACACGCTGCCCGCCACGATCTCCGAGATCAACGTCGAGAACCAGAAGCTCAAGGTCCTCGTCTCCATCTTCGGCCGGGAGACCCCGGTCGAGCTGTCGTTCAACCAGGTCGCCAAGATCTGACGCGTGGGCGGCCCGAGCCGCCCCGCGTGAGCGCAGTACTGCAACCGGGTCATCGCCCACGGCGTCGGCCCACGAGAAGAAAGCCAGGGAAGAGTCATGCCTCCCAAGAAGAAGGTCTCCGGCCTCATCAAGCTCCAGATCCAGGCCGGTGCGGCGACGCCCGCGCCGCCGATCGGCCCCGCGCTCGGTCAGCACGGTGTGAACATCATGGAGTTCTGCAAGGCCTACAACGCGGCGACCGAGTCGCAGCGCGGCAACGTCATCCCCGTCGAGATCACGGTCTACGAGGACCGCTCGTTCACCTTCGTGACGAAGACCCCGCCGGCGGCGGAGCTCATCAAGAAGGCCGCGGGCGTGCAGAAGGGCTCGGCGACGCCGCACACCACCAAGGTCGCGAAGATCACCGCGGACCAGGTGCGCGAGATCGCCCAGACCAAGCTCGAGGACCTCAACGCGAACGACCTCGACGCCGCGTCGAAGATCATCGCCGGCACGGCCCGCTCGATGGGTATCACGGTCGAGGGCTGACGAAGGACCGAGGCCTGGCCGGTGTGCCGGCCTCGTGCACGACGTCGCTCCGCACCCCGCGGGCGACGGTGGCAGGGTCCGCGCGGACCCGCTGACCACGACTGCAGAAGGAGAAGCAGATGGCAACGCGCAGCAAGGCGTACCGCAACGCCGAGGAGAAGATCGACCGCGAGCGTCTCTACGCGCCGCTCGAGGCGATCCGTCTCGCCAAGGAGACGTCGACCGTGAAGTACGACGCGACCGTCGAGGTCGCGTTCCGCCTCGGTGTCGACCCGCGCAAGGCGGACCAGATGGTCCGTGGCACGGTCAACCTCCCCCACGGCACGGGCAAGACCGCCCGCGTCATCGTCTTCGCGAACGCGGCGAAGGCGGAGGAGGCCCGTGCGGCCGGTGCCGACGAGGTCGGCGGCGACGACCTGATCGAGAAGGTCGCCGGTGGGTACACCGACTTCGACGCCGCCGTGGCGACGCCGGACCTCATGGGCAAGGTCGGTCGTCTGGGCAAGGTGCTGGGCCCCCGTGGTCTCATGCCGAACCCGAAGACCGGCACCGTGACGATGGACGTGGCGAAGGCCGTGTCGGACATCAAGGGCGGCAAGATCGAGTTCCGTGTCGACAAGCACGGCAACCTGCACTTCATCATCGGCAAGGTCTCGTTCGACGAGAAGGCGCTCGTGGAGAACTACGCGGCGGCCCTCGAAGAGGTCCTGCGTCTCAAGCCGTCGTCCTCGAAGGGCCGGTACATCACCAAGGCCACGCTGGCGACGACGATGGGCCCCGGCATCCCGCTGGACCAGTCCAAGACGACGAAGCTGCTCGAGGACGACGCCGCCTGACGGCAGTCCTCCCCGCGGACGGTCCTCCGTCCGCACCACGCACGACGGCGCGGCACCCGACCAGGGTGCCGCGCCGTCGTCGTCTCAGCAGGTCGCCCGAGGGCGTGCCGGCCGGGTCAGCAGGCGCCGAGGTCCTTCCAGACGCCCCACTGCCCGCTCTGCGCGGGGTTCTCGTTGGTGGTCCACCACTTGGCCTCGTAGGTGCGGCCCTGGTGGGAGACGCGGGCGCCACCGGTGTAGACGGCGGAGGCCGACCACGCGGTCGCGGTGCAGGTTCCGGGGTTGGTGGGGTTCGTCGGGTTGGTGGGGTTGGTCGGCTCGGTGGGGTTGGTCGGCTCCGTGGGCGTGGTCGGACCGCTCGCGAGGCGGCCGCCGATCACGGACGCGACCTGGTAGCCGTTGGTCTTGTCCCAGTTGATCGACCAGGTCATGACGCCGCCGATCTTGCCGTACGGCTTCGCGGGCTTGAAGGCGCCGCAGCCGGTGCCGACCTCGAGGCAGTCGACGGCCTTGACGACGTTCGCGAGCGGCTGGTAACCGCCGCCCGCGGCGCGCGGCACGGCCGGGACGCCGATGCCCACCTGGTCGGGGCGCAGGCCCATCTCGAGCTGGATGCAGGTGAGCGCGGTGAGGAAGTCGACCGTGCCCTGCGAGTAGACCTGCTGGTTGCAGCCCATCATCGAGCCGGAGTTGTAGTACTGGGTGTTGACGATGGTGAGGATGTCCTTGATCGCGAGCGTGAGCTGGTAGTACCCCATGCTCGTCGCCTGGTAGTCGATCGTCTGCGGCGCCATGGTGAGGATCAGGCTCGGACCGACCTTCGCCGCGAGCTGGTGGAGGGCGCTCGACATGTACGTGGCGTTGATGCCGTGCTCGAGGTCGATGTCGACGCCGTCGAACCCGTACTTCTGCATGAGCGCGTACGTGGTGTCGGCGAAGTTCTTCGCCTCGGTCGCGTTCGAGACGATGACGTTCCCCTTCTCGCCGCCTACGGAGATCACGACCTTGCGGCCCTGTGCCCGGATGGCCGCGACGTCGGCCTTGAACTGGGCCTCGGTGTAGCCGCCGAGCTCCGCGCTCGCGAGGTTGAACGTGATGCCGCCGGGGGTCCCGGCGAGGTTGTCCGCGAAGGCGATCGCCACGAGGTTGTACGCCTGCGGGACCTCGGACAGGCGCATCGTCACGGAGCCGTTGTCGAAGTTGTGCCAGTAGCCGGTGAGCCACTGCGTGCTGCCCGACGGCGCGGCGGCGCTCACGGGAGCGGCGGGGGCGGCGGACGGCGCCGCGGCGGTCGCGGGCGCGGCGGCGAGCGCGCCGCCCGCGACGACGGTCGCCGCGGCGACGACGGAGGCGAGGGCGCGCAGCGCGCGCCCGGTGAGGCCGCGCGTGCGGCCGGGGAGGACTGTTCTCACGGAGGTGCTCCTCGTGCTCGGGCGGGGCGCGTCGTCGCGCCTCGCCGGTCCGCACCCGCGGTGTGGGTGCAGGGGTCGCTCCCGACGCTAGGCCCGGTGCCCGCCGCGCGGCATGAGGGATTCCCCGGAACTTCGGGCCCCGCGGTTACGGGAGAACTCGTACCCTCCGGGAGGCGTGGCGACGCTCCGGGCGCAGCCGCCGTCGGGCCCTCACGGCGCGGTGCCGGGCCCGCCGTCGTGGCCCGCGCCGTGCCCCGGCAGGTGCCCCAGGGCGGGCAGGTGGGACCCGTGCGGGACGGCGTGCCGTGCGGCGTCGGTCCCGCCGAGACCGAACGTCGCGACGGCGGCGACCACGACGGACACCGAGAACAGCGCGACGAGCCGCGCCCCGGCGCGCGCCGGCGGGCCGTCGGCGGGGACGCGCGCCGGGCGGGCGAGGACGCACGCCGTCGCGACCCGCAGGGCGGCCGCGGCGGCCGCACCCGCGGAGAGCGGCACGCCGGACGCGACGGGCACGGCCATCCCGGCGACGGTCGCGACGAGGAGCAGGGCGATCCCGACGCGCGGGACCGCCGTCGCGCGACCGGGCCGCGGTCCGCGGGCGAGGAGCACGAGCGCGATGACGAGCTCCCCGGCCCCGGTGGCCAGCGCGAGCAGGCCGGACGGCGCCGGGAACGCGCCCCGGACGAGCCCGAGGTCGACGATCCCGGCGCCGAGCAGCGCGAGCGCGGCGCCGACGCGGCGGGTCGGGACGGGCGTCGTCATGCCGTGACGGTGCGGCCCGCGTCCTCGCGGTCCGCGGCGAGCCCGACGCCGAGGAGCAGCAGCGCGCTGGCGAGGTGGAGCACGTTGTCGGCGCCGTTGAGCGCGATGATGTTGGCGCCGGTGTCGACGAGGAACAGCCCCACCACGCCGACGAGGAGGTACACCGCGCCGATCGCGACGTTCGTGCCGCGCGCGGCCCGGACGCTGCGCGACGCGAGCAGCAGCGCCGCCCCGATGCCGAGGTGGACGATGTTGTGCAGGGGGTTCACCTCGAACAGCAGGAGGTTGCGGCCCTCGGTGGCGGCGAAGCCGACCCCCGACGTCACGACGAAGCCGGCGAGGCCGACCAGCAGGTAGACGGTGCCGAAGACGGCTGCGAGCAGGCGGTTCGGGGACGAGGTCATGGTGGTCTCCGCTCGGTGGTCGCGCGGCCTCTCCGCGCGTCGCCCCGGGTTCGGAGCGGTGCGCGATCCGGACGGGTCCGTCGGTGCGGGTCTCGGGCCGGGATCGCTCCGGACGGAGCCGACCGCGATGTATCAGACGGGCGGTCCGCCCCTCTCGTCCGGGTGGAGGAGCGCCGACCAGACGCTCCCGCCCGTGTGCCGGAGGGACGAGATGCGACGCAACCGCACGAGCCGGGAGGGGTGTGACCAGTGACGATGGTTGTCGACCCCACCGGCCCGGCCGTAGAATCAGGCGCTTCCGGGGACCCCCCGCTGATGCCTGACCGGACGAGCGTGCCGAGGACAGTGCGCCCCATGACCAGAACGACCGACGAGGTGGCCGACACCGGCGAACCGGGCCTCAGCCTGGGGGACCGGGGTGCGTTCGCGCTCCTGGAGTACCGCGACGGCCGCCCGGAGGCGCTCGGGGACTTCGTCCGTGAGGCGTCCCCCCTCCTGTGGCACACGGTGCGCGCGCAGGGCGTCGAGCGCGAGCAGGCCGACGACCTCGTCCAGACGGTGTGGGTCGCGCTCGTGCGCAACGCGATGACCATCAAGGAGCCGCACGCCGTCCTCAAGTGGCTGCTCATCACGGCCAAGCGCGCGGCCTGGGAGGCCGTGCGCAAGCACCGCGACGAGGCCCGACGGCGCACCGAGCTCCCGGACGACACCGACGAGGGCGTCCCCGAGCTCCCGTCGGGCGACCCGACGCCGGACGTCGAGGTGCTCCGCAACGAGCGCGACCGCTCCCTCTGGGCCGCGCTCGACCGGCTGCCGGAACGCTGCCGCCAGCTCCTGCACCTCGTGTCGCTCGCCGACCGTCCGGACTACAAGGCCATCTCGGCCGCCATCGGCATGCCCGTCGGGAGCATCGGCTCCACGCGGGGCCGCTGCCTCGCCAAGCTGCGCGACATCATCGACGACCAGGGGGAACCGTGGGAAGCATCATGAGCACCGAGCCGACGCACAGCCCCGACGAGCCGCTCGACGCCGTCGACCTCGCCCTCCTGGCCGACCTCGCGCGGATCGCCGAGGAGATCGACCCCGTCCCGGACGGCCTCGTCGAGCGGTCGCTCTTCGCGATCACGCTCGCCGGGCTCGAGGCCGAGGTCATGGAGCTGGAGTACGTCCAGGCCCCCGCGACGTCCGTGCGCGGCGACGCGCCGCCCGTCGAGGCGCGCACGATCACGTTCACGTCCGAGTCCGTCACGGTGATGATCTCGCTGTCCCCGACGGACGACGGCCGCATCCGGATCGACGGCTGGGCCGCCCCCGCGACGGCGCTGCGCGTCGAGCTGCACCGCCCCGGCGTGGTGAGCGAGACGACGAGCGACGACGACGGCCGCTTCGTCTTCGAGGCCGTCGACCGCGGCCCGGCGAGCCTCGTGGTCCGCCGCGCCGACGGCGCCGGCGGTGCCGTGAGCACGCCGGTCGTCGAGCTCTAGCACCCGGTGGGCCGCGGGCGACGCCCGCGGCCCACCGACCGCACCACCACCAGCAACCCTTCCCCGCGCAGCGGTGCGCGGGCGGCCGCCCGTCGACGACGACGCGCGCGGCACCGGACGAACGTCATCTCCCGAGGAGGAGCACGTGAGCGAGACCCCTGAACCCCCGCAGCGGCGGACCCCGGCTTCTTCGGCGACCGGCCGAGCCGGCTCCAGTGGCGCACCCGCACGATCGACCCGGTCGCCGCGCAGCGTCGCGCCGGGCAGCAGTCCCCGCACCCGACCTGGTACGTGGGCGACCGCATCCTCATCCCCGAGTCGCCGTTCGACCGCGAGGGGAACCGCTCGCTGCGGTGGCTCGAGCGCGCGGCCGAGCGTCTCGGCCTCCGCGTGGAGGTGCAGCAGGAGAGCATCGACGACGCCGAGCTCGTCCGTGAGGCGGGCCTCGACCCGGAGACGACGACCGACCTGCTCCGCACGTTCGGCTACTCCGTGCGCCTGCGCTACCGCGACGACGCCCAGGGACAGCTCCCGGACGCCTGGCACCTCGTCGAGGAGCTGCGTGGACGGCTGTGCCCCGACGACCGGCACAGCCCGCGGCTCGCGCTCGACCACATGGTCGCGCCGACCCCGTTCATCGGCGGCCAGCCGTACACCCAGCCGTTCCCGTACACGCAGCCGCACCCGTACACCCAGCCCCACCCCTACACGCAGCCGCACCCGTACACCCAGCCCCACCCCTACACGCAGCCGCACCCCTTCGCGGGCACCGCGGAGTACTCCCTGCCGGGCTCGGGCGGCCGCACGCCCGTGAGCTGGATCGGGCCCGTGCCGCGCCGCGCGCTGCCCGCGGGGGACACGCCGTGGGTCGCGGGCGACGGTGTCCGTCGCCCCGTCGTCGCCGTGCTCGACACCGGCGTCGGCGAGCACCCGTGGTTCGACGACGACCTCGAGACGCGCGGCACGATCGTCGTGCGCGACCCCGAGCTGCTCGGTCAGCCGCTGTCGACGCTGCCGCCGACGGAGTACCCGTACGAGGACCCGGAGATCGGCGGCGTGTCCGTCTCGCCCCTGACCGGTCCGCTCGACCCGGTCGCGGGCCACGGGACGTTCATCGCGGGCCTCGTGCACCAGCTCTGCCCGGACGCCGTCATCCTCGCCCCGCGTCTCTACGGCGGGTCGGGCATCGTGCCGGAGCGCGACCTGCTGCGGACGCTGCGCCGCGTGCTCCTGTGGCACGTGCTCGGCCTGTCCGGTCGCGACGGCTACGCGCCGATCGACGTGCTCGTGCTCTCGCTCGGGTACTACCACGAGCGCCCGGAGGACGCGGACTTCGACGCCCCGTTCGGGGCGCTCGTCCGCGCGCTGCGCCGGTACGGGGTCGTCGTCGTGGTGTCGTCGGGCAACGACGGCCAGACCCGCCCGACCTATCCTGCGGCGTTCGCCCCGCGGATCAACCGGAAGGCGGAGCCGCCCGTCCCGCTCGAGGGAGTGACGCTGCTCCTCGACGAGCCGCCGGTCCTCACGGTCGGTGCGGAGAACCCCGACGGGACGGTGTCGCTCTTCAGCAACGACGGCCCCTGGATCACGTGCACCCGCCCGGGCGCGGCCCTCGTGTCCACGATCCCGCGCACGATCGACGGCGCCGTCGCGCCCTCGCGCCACGTGCAGGAGCTGTGGGGCCCGGGATACCGCGCCACGATCGACCCCGAGGGGTTCCAGGGCGGGTTCGCGACGTGGAGCGGGACGTCGTTCGCGGCGCCCGTCCTCGCGGGCGAGCTCGCGGCGTCCCTGCTCGAGCGGATCGCCGACGACCCGACGGACCCGGGCGTCCTGCAGCCCGGCCAGGGCGCGCCGGACCGCTGCGCCTGGCTGTGGCCGTCCATTACCCTGGCGACGGGTCTGGTCCCGACCCCGGGTGACGACGCATGAGGTGATGAGCGGTGGTGCGCAGCGGCCGGGAGGTGCTCGAGGCCCGGCTGGCCGCTGCGCAGGCCGTGAACGCGCGCGGCCAGCACCGGCGCGCGAGCCGCGCGTTCGCGCAGATCGTCCAGGACGTCGACGCCGTGGGCGAGGGCGCGAGCCGGGACGACGCCTACCTGGCCGCGCGCGCCCTGCTGGGGCTCGCGCTCGCCGAGTTCGAGCTGACGGGCGACGTCGACGGCGCCTACGAACGGCTCGCCGAGGTCGAGGCGCGCGGCGCCGCGCTGGCCAGGCGCGACCTGGCTCTCGTCGTACGGTCGCAGCGCGGGCTCCTGCGGCTGCGGACCGGCGACGTCGCCGCCGCGCTGGACGAGATGGAGACGGCGGCCGAGGTCATCGACGACGCGCGCCCCCTCGACGCGGCCGTCCTGCTGCTCAACCTCGGCTCCCTGCGCCTCGAGCTGGGCGACGCCGAGGGGGCGAGCCGCGACCTGGACGACGCCGTCCACCGGGCCACCGCGCTCGGGGACCAGCTCCTGGTGTCCAAGGCCCGGCACAACCTCGGGTACGCGGAGTACCTGCGCGGCGACCTGCCGGTCGCCCTGCGCGCCATGGACGAGGCCGCGGCGCAGGCGCCGGACCGGCACGCCGCCGTCGGGCTCATCGACCGCGCGCAGGTGCTGCTCGACGCCGGCCTGCTCACGGAGGCGGACGAGGCGCTGAGCGAGGCGCGCGAGCACCTCTCCCGCTACCGCATGCTGCGCGACCTCGCGGAGGTCGAGCTGGTCCGGTCGCGCGTCGTGCTCGGCCTGCGGCGGTACGCCGAGGCGCGGCGCCTCGCCCGCTCGGCGTCGCGCCGGTTCGACCGCCTCGGCAACAGGCCGTGGGTGCTGCGCGCCCGTGTCGCGGAGCTCCAGGCGGCGCTCACCGAGCACCGCGCGACACCCGTGGGCCCGGCGCGCGCCCGCCGGCACGCGACCTGGGCGCTCGACCTCGCGCACGACGGCGAGACCCTGGGCAGCGTCTCGGGTCTCGGGATCACGGTCCCCGCGCGACTCCTCGCCGTCGAGTGGCTCGTGTCCGCGGGAGACGTGCGCGGTGCGCAGGAGGTCCTGCGGGCCGTGCCCCCGCGGCTCGGCCGCGCGCCGCTCCCCGTCCGGCTCCAGCACGAGGCGGTCCTCGCGCAGCTCGCGTTCGTGGCCGGCGACCGGCGCGCCGGCGTCCGCGCCGTGCGGCGGGGCCAGGCGGCGCTCGCGGACCACCGCGCGCGGCTGGGGTCCGTGGACGCGGTGACGGCGTCCGCGGTGCACGGCGTGCGGCTCGGCAACGTCGACGTCGAGGCGGCGCTGCGCACCCGGCGCCCCGGGACGATCTTCGACGCCGTCGAGCGTGGCCGGGCGGCGTTCGCCGGGACGGGCCGCGTGCGCCCGCCCGCGGACCCGGTCCTCGCGGACCTCCTCGCCGCCGCCCGGCGCGAGGTCGAGGCGGCCCGCGCGCTGGGGGCGCCCTCGGACGCGGCCAGCCTCGCGCGCAGGCAGGACCACCTCCAGGCGGCGCGGCGCCTCCAGGACGACGCACGACGGCGCTCCTGGCAGCACGGGGGAGGGGCCGCCGCCCCGGTCCCCGCGTCGGAGCGGCGGCTGCGCGCCACGCTGGCCGATGTCGGGTCCGACGCGGTCGTGGCCGACCTCATGCTGGACGGCGACGACGTGCTCGCCGTCCGCGTCAGCGCCCGGGGTTCTCGGCTCGTGCGCCTCGCGTCGCGCGCAGCGGTCGCCGAGCAGGTGCGCCGTGCGCGCGCGGACTTCGCGGTCCTGTCGAACGTGCTCATCCCGGTCCCCATGCGCGAGGCCGCCGTCGGCTCGCTGTCCCGGACGCTGGCCGCGCTCGACGACGCGCTCGTCGTCCCGCTCGAGGCGGACGGCGACCTCCACGTCGCTGCGCGCGACCTGCTGCTCGCGCTGCCGTGGGCCTCGCTGCCCTCGCGGCGCGGGCTGCGCACGTGGGCGAACTCGTGGGTGGACCTGCGCGACGGCGAGCCGGTGCGTCGGACGGACGAGGCGCTCGTCGTCGCCGGACCGGGCCTGCGCTTCTCCGGCGCCGAGGCGAAGCTCGTCGCGTCCGTCTGGGAGGGAGCGGAGGCTCTCGCGGGGGAGGAGGCGACGTGCGAGGCCGTCGTCGACGGGCTGCGCACCGCGGGGGTCGTGCACCTGGCCGCGCACGGCACGCACGAGACCGACAACCCGTTGTTCTCGTCGCTGCGGCTCGCCGACGGCCCGCTGTTCGCGCACGAGCTCGACGGCACCGACCTGCACGGTGTGGTCGTCGTGCTGTCGGCGTGCGAGGTGGGGCTCTCGACGCCGCGCATCGGCGGCGAGTCGCTCGGCCTGACGAGCGTCCTGCTGCGGCTCGGCGCCCGCGCGGTGATCGCGAGCGTGGCCCCGCTGCGCGACGACGTCGCGGCGCGCGTCATGCCGTCGCTCCACGCCGAGCTGCGCGACGGCGCCATGCCGGGGACGGCGCTCGCCCGGGCCGTGGCCGACGAGCCCGAGCCGGTACCGCTGGTCTGCTTCGGCCCGCTGGTGCACTGACGGCACGGGCCGTGGTTTGGAGCACGCGCCGTCGTCCCGTACGATGAGCGTGTACCCAAGACCGCCGGTCGTCCGACGCTGCCCGCAGACTCCGTCTGCAGGACGTGACGGACCGAAGTCCCGCCCACGAGGTGGAGGCCAGCGCAGGTAGCGAATCGACGACGTCCGCCCGGCCCCGCCGCGCGTGCGACTGCGAGCCCCGCGCCTGCGCGGGGCTCTTTCTCGTTCCGGGACGGACGCCGGTGGTACCACCACCGGAAGGATTGCCATGGCGAGGCCGGACAAGGCAGCCGCAGTCGCCGAGATCTCGGACAAGTTCCGCGACTCGAACGCTGCCGTGCTGACCGAGTACCGCGGGCTCACCGTCGCGCAGCTCAAGCAGCTGCGTCGGTCGCTCAGCGGCAACGCAACCTACGCCGTGGTGAAGAACACGCTGACCGCTATCGCGGCCAAGGAGGCCGGTGTCGAGGGACTCGACGCCGACCTGCAGGGCCCGTCGGCAATCGCCTTCGTCACCGGGGACCCGGTCGAGGCTGCCAAGGGTCTGCGTGACTTCGCCAAGGCGAACCCCGCGCTGGTCATCAAGGGTGGTGTCCTCGACGGGCGCCCCCTGACCGCCGCGGAGGTCACGAAGCTCGCGGACCTCGAGTCCCGCGAGGTCCTGCTGGCCAAGGCGGCCGGCGCGATGAAGGCCAAGCTCTTCCAGGCTGCCTACGTCTTCACCGCGAACACCGCCCAGGCCGCCCGCGTCATCGATGCCCTGCGTCAGAAGCAGGAATCGGAGGGCGCTGCCGCCTGATCCCGCGCCCGGGGCACGCCCCGGTCTCGTGATCCACGCAGCGCAAGCACACACCCCGCTTCTGGCAGGCCCGCACCGGGCCGCTGCCGAGCACCGACCGAAAGGAACGCCATCATGGCGAAGCTCAGCACCGACGAGCTCATCGAGCAGTTCAAGGAGCTCACCCTCATCGAGCTCAACGAGTTCGTGAAGGCCTTCGAGGAGACCTTCGAGGTCACCGCCGCCGCCCCCGCCGCCGTCGCGGTCGCCGCCCCCGCGGGTGGCTCGGGCGACGCCCCGGCCGAGGAGGAGAAGGACGAGTTCGACGTCATCCTCGAGGCTGCCGGCGACAAGAAGATCCAGGTCATCAAGGAGGTGCGCGCGCTCACGTCCCTCGGCCTGAAGGAGGCCAAGGACCTCGTGGACGGTGCCCCGAAGCCGGTCCTGGAGGGCGCGAACAAGGAGACGGCCGAGAAGGCCAAGGCTGCCCTCGAGGGCGCCGGCGCCACGGTCACCCTCAAGTGATCCCACCGGTCCCGTCCTGACGGGACCGGTCGCACGCCGCACGAGGCCCGCACCCCGCCCGGGGTGCGGGCCTCGTCGTTTCCCGGGGGCGGCGCCGGGCGGCCAGGAGGGCCCGGAGGGCGAGCCCGCGGCGTCGCGCGGCGTCGCGCGGCGTCCTGGGGCGACCGGGATCCGACGGCGTCGGCGCACCGGCTTCACGGAACGGCCACGAGTGTGCCACCATGTGCGGGTCGACGACGCAGGACAGCGAGGTCGACAGCAGCAGGTTCAGGCCCGCACGGCGGGCCGGAGGACGGGCGACGAGGCCCGTGCGAGTACCGGCGAGGCGCGCAGCGCCCGGGTCCGGGCGGGGGAGTGCGCCCCGAGGTTGTGTGGCGACGCCTTCTTGGGGTATGCTCACGCTTTGCGCTGTCCTGTGCCCCCGATCTCATATACCCCCGACCCCCTCGACGACGTACGTGCGCGTCCGCGAGGTGTCGTGGCGGCGGTGATCGTGTCCAGCCCGGCCGGTGCAGCGTTCTTTCGATCTGCAGGGAAGGACCCCTCTTGGCTGCCTCGCGCACCCCTTCTGCTCCGTCCGCCGACGCCATCGCGAACCGCACCGCATCGCGTCGCCTCTCCTTCGCCAAGATCTTCGAGCCGCTCGAGGTCCCCGACCTGCTGGGCCTCCAGACCGAGAGCTTCGACTGGCTGCTCGGCAACGAGGCGTGGCAGGCGCGCGTCGCCGCCGCGGCCGAGGCCGGGCGCCAGGACGTGCCCTCGACGTCGGGTCTCGAGGAGATCTTCGAGGAGATCTCCCCGATCGAGGACTTCGGGTCCTCGATGTCGCTGTCGTTCTCCAACCACCGCTTCGAGCCGCCGAAGTACACGGCCGACGAGTGCAAGGAGAAGGACTTCACGTACGCCGCGCCGCTGTTCGTCACCGCGGAGTTCGTCAACTACAACACCGGTGAGATCAAGAGCCAGACGGTCTTCATGGGCGACTTCCCGCTCATGACCGAGCGCGGCACGTTCATCATCAACGGCACCGAGCGCGTCGTCGTCTCGCAGCTCGTCCGCTCGCCCGGCGTCTACTTCGAGCGCGCCGCCGACAAGACGAGCGACAAGGACATCTTCTCCGCGAAGATCATCCCGTCGCGCGGTGCCTGGCTCGAGTTCGAGATCGACAAGCGCGACGCCGTCGGCGTGCGCGTCGACCGCAAGCGCAAGCAGTCCGTGACCGTGCTGCTCAAGGCGCTCGGCCTCACGGAGTCCGAGATCCGCGAGCAGTTCGCGGACTTCCCGTCCGTGCTCGACACGCTCGAGAAGGACCACGTCCACACGCAGGACGAGGCGCTCGTCGACCTCTACCGCAAGATCCGCCCGGGCGAGCCGCCGACGGTCGAGGCCGGCCGCGCGCTCCTCGAGAACTTCTACTTCAACCCGAAGCGCTACGACCTCGCGAAGGTCGGTCGCTACAAGGCGAACAAGAAGCTCGGCATCGACGCGCCGCTCAGCGACTCCACGCTGTCGGTCTCGGACGTCGTCGCGACGATCAAGTACCTCGCGGCGCTGCACGCGGACCACGCGAGCATCCCGGGCACGCGCAACGGCGAGGCCGTTGAGGTGCGCGTCGAGACGGACGACATCGACCACTTCGGCAACCGCCGCATCCGCGCCGTCGGCGAGCTCATCCAGAACCAGGTCCGCACGGGCCTGTCGCGGATGGAGCGCGTCGTGCGCGAGCGCATGACGACGCAGGACGTCGAGGCGATCACGCCGCAGACGCTCATCAACATCCGCCCGGTCGTGGCGTCCATCCGCGAGTTCTTCGGCACGTCGCAGCTCTCGCAGTTCATGGACCAGAACAACCCGCTCGCGGGCCTGACGCACAAGCGTCGTCTCTCGGCCCTCGGCCCGGGTGGTCTGTCGCGCGACCGCGCCGGCATGGAGGTCCGTGACGTCCACCCGTCGCACTACGGCCGCATGTGCCCGATCGAGACCCCTGAGGGTCCGAACATCGGTCTGATCGGCTCGCTCGCGTCGTACGGGCGCATCAACCCGTTCGGCTTCATCGAG
Source organism: Cellulosimicrobium sp. JZ28 (assembly GCF_015327065.1). Lineage (NCBI taxonomy): Bacteria > Bacillati > Actinomycetota > Actinomycetes > Micrococcales > Promicromonosporaceae > Cellulosimicrobium > Cellulosimicrobium sp. JZ28. The sequence continues at coordinate 686,295 of NZ_CP017660.1, forward strand.
ACGCCGTACCGCAAGGTGACGGCGGGCAAGGTGACCGACGAGGTCGTCTACCTCACGGCCGACGACGAGGACCGCCACGTCATCGCGCAGGCGAACCAGACGCTCAACGCCGACGGTTCCTTCGCGGACGAGCGCGTGCTCGTGCGCACCAAGGGCGGCGAGGTCGAGATCGTCCCCGGCGCGCAGGTCGACTACATGGACGTCTCGCCGCGCCAGATGGTCTCGGTCGCGACGGCGCTCATCCCGTTCCTCGAGCACGACGACGCGAACCGCGCCCTCATGGGTGCGAACATGCAGCGCCAGGCCGTGCCGCTGGTCCGCTCCGAGGCCCCGCTCGTCGGGACCGGCATGGAGTGGCGCGCGGCCGTCGACGCGGGCGACGTCGTCGTCGCGACGAAGCCCGGTGTCGTCACCGAGGTCTCGGCCGACCTCGTGCTCGTCGCGAACGACGACGGCACGACCGGCAGCTACCGGATCGCGAAGTTCCGCCGCTCGAACCAGGGCACGAGCTACAACCAGCGCGTGCTCGTCGACGAGGGCCAGCGCGTCGAGCCCGGCTCCGTCCTCGCGGACGGCCCGGCGACCGACGAGGGCGAGCTCGCGCTCGGCCGCAACCTCCTCGTGGCGTTCATGTCGTGGGAGGGCCACAACTACGAGGACGCGATCATCCTCAGCCAGCGTCTCGTGCAGGACGACGTGCTCTCCTCGATCCACATCGAGGAGCACGAGGTCGACGCGCGCGACACCAAGCTCGGCCCCGAGGAGATCACGCGGGACATCCCGAACGTCTCCGAGGACGTCCTGGCGGACCTCGACGAGCGCGGCATCATCCGCATCGGTGCCGAGGTCGGCGCGGGCGACGTCCTGGTCGGCAAGGTCACGCCGAAGGGCGAGACCGAGCTGACCCCGGAGGAGCGCCTCCTGCGCGCGATCTTCGGCGAGAAGGCGCGCGAGGTGCGCGACACGTCGCTCAAGGTGCCTCACGGCGAGTCCGGCACGGTCATCGGCGTGCGCGAGTTCAACCGCGAGGACGGCGACGAGCTGCCCGCGGGCGTGAACCAGCTCGTGCGCGTCTACATCGCGCAGCGCCGCAAGATCACGGACGGCGACAAGCTCGCCGGCCGTCACGGCAACAAGGGCGTCATCTCCAAGATCCTGCCCGTCGAGGACATGCCGTTCCTCGAGGACGGGACGCCGGTCGACGTCGTCCTCAACCCGCTGGGCGTCCCCGGTCGTATGAACGTGGGCCAGGTCCTCGAGACGCACCTCGGGTGGGTCGCGAAGCAGGGCTGGGACATCTCGCTCGCCGACGGCAAGGACCTCTCCTGGCGGGAGAACGTCCCGGAGATCGCCGCGACGTCCGAGCCGGGCCGTCCCGTCGCCACCCCGGTGTTCGACGGCGTCCACGAGGACGCGCTCACGGGCCTGCTCTCGACGACCATCCCGAACCGCGACGGCGACCGCATGGTCGGCGCCGACGGCAAGGCGCGCCTCTTCGACGGCCGCTCCGGCGAGCCGTTCCCCGAGGCCGTGTCGGTGGGCTACATGTACATCCTCAAGCTCCACCACCTGGTCGACGACAAGATCCACGCGCGCTCGACCGGCCCGTACTCGATGATCACCCAGCAGCCGCTCGGTGGTAAGGCGCAGTTCGGCGGTCAGCGCTTCGGCGAGATGGAGGTGTGGGCCCTCGAGGCGTACGGCGCGGCCTACACGCTCCAGGAGCTCCTCACGATCAAGTCGGACGACGTGCCCGGTCGCGTCAAGGTCTACGAGGCGATCGTCAAGGGCGAGAACATCCCCGACTCGGGCATCCCGGAGTCCTTCAAGGTCCTCCTCAAGGAGATGCAGTCGCTGTGCCTGAACGTCGAGGTGCTCTCGAGCGACGGCGTGTCCATCGAGATGCGGGAGTCGGACGACGACGTGTACCGCGCAGCCGAAGAGCTCGGCATCGACCTGTCGCGCCGCCCCAACGCGGCGTCCAGCGTCGACGAGATCTGATCTCGGGCAGGTGGGAGCGGGTCACCCCGCTCCCACCGACGACCCCCACACCAACCGTCTTTTTGGCGTCGGGGCCGGCCACGGCCGGTCCCGGCAGGCGAAGGAAGTAGGACAACTTGCTCGACGTCAACGTCTTCGACGAGCTGCGTATCGGCCTGGCCACGGCCGACGACATCCGTGCGTGGTCGCACGGTGAGGTGAAGAAGCCCGAGACCATCAACTACCGCACCCTCAAGCCCGAGAAGGACGGACTCTTCTGCGAGAAGATCTTCGGCCCCACCCGGGACTGGGAGTGCTACTGCGGCAAGTACAAGCGCGTGCGCTTCAAGGGCATCATCTGCGAGCGCTGCGGCGTCGAGGTGACGCGCTCGAAGGTGCGTCGTGAGCGCATGGGCCACATCGAGCTCGCCGCGCCGGTCACGCACATCTGGTTCTTCAAGGGCGTGCCCTCTCGCCTCGGCTACCTGCTGGACCTCGCCCCGAAGGACCTCGAGAAGGTCATCTACTTCGCGGCGTACATGATCACCTCGGTCGACGAGGAGGGTCGCCAGGAGGACCTCCCGAACCTCCAGAACGAGATCGACCTGGAGAAGAAGGAGATCGCGGACGCCCGCGACAACGACATCAACTCCCGCGCCCAGAAGCTCGAGGCCGACCTGGCCGAGCTCGAGGCCGAGGGTGCCAAGGCCGACGCGCGCCGCAAGGTCCGCGACTCGGCCGAGCGCGAGATGGCGCAGATCCGCAAGCGCGCCGACGCCCAGCTCGACCGGCTCGAGCAGGTGTGGGACCGCTTCAAGAACCTCAAGGTCGCCGACCTCGAGGGCGACGAGATGCTGTACCGCGCCCTCCAGGACCGCTACGGCACCTACTTCGAGGGCTCGATGGGCGCCGCGGCGATCCAGAAGCGTCTCCAGGACTTCGACCTGGAGGCGGAGGCCGAGTCCCTGCGCGAGACCATCCGCTCGGGCAAGGGCCAGCGCAAGACGCGTGCCCTCAAGCGCCTCAAGGTCGTCAACGCGTTCCTCACCACGACGAACTCGCCCACGGGCATGGTGCTCGACGCCGTCCCGGTCATCCCGCCGGACCTGCGCCCGATGGTGCAGCTCGACGGTGGCCGCTTCGCGACGAGCGACCTCAACGACCTGTACCGCCGCGTGATCAACCGGAACAACCGCCTCAAGCGTCTCCTCGACCTGGGTGCGCCGGAGATCATCGTCAACAACGAGAAGCGGATGCTCCAGGAGGCCGTGGACTCGCTGTTCGACAACGGCCGCCGTGGTCGTCCGGTCACCGGCCCGGGCAACCGCCCGCTCAAGTCCATCTCGGACATGCTCAAGGGCAAGCAGGGTCGTTTCCGTCAGAACCTGCTCGGCAAGCGCGTCGACTACTCGGGCCGTTCGGTCATCGTCGTCGGCCCGCAGCTCAAGCTGCACCAGTGCGGCCTGCCGAAGCAGATGGCGCTCGAGCTGTTCAAGCCGTTCGTCATGAAGCGCCTCGTGGACCTCAACCACGCGCAGAACATCAAGAGCGCGAAGCGCATGGTCGAGCGTGCCCGCCCGGTCGTGTGGGACGTGCTCGAAGAGGTCATCACCGAGCACCCCGTGCTGCTCAACCGTGCACCGACGCTGCACCGCCTGGGCATCCAGGCGTTCGAGCCGCAGCTCGTCGAGGGCAAGGCGATCCACCTGCACCCGCTCGTCTGCGCCGCGTTCAACGCGGACTTCGACGGTGACCAGATGGCCGTCCACCTGCCCCTGAGCGCCGAGGCGCAGGCCGAGGCCCGCATCCTCATGCTCTCGAGCAACAACATCCTCAAGCCGTCGGACGGCCGTCCGGTGACCATGCCCTCGCAGGACATGATCATCGGTCTGTACCACCTGACGAGCGACCGCGAGGGTGCCGAGGGCGAGGGTCGTGCGTTCGGCTCCGTGGCCGAGGCGATCATGGCGTTCGACCAGGGCACCCTGGACCTCAACGCCCGGGTGAAGATCCGCACGACGGACCTCGTCCCGCCGGTCTCCGGCTTCGAGGCTCCCGAGGGCTGGGAGGAGGGTCAGCCGATCCTCTTCGACACCACGCTCGGTCGCGCGCTGTTCAACGAGACGCTCCCCGTCGACTACCCGTACGTGAACTCGGTCGTCGACAAGAAGCGCCTCTCGGCGATCGTCAACGAGCTCGCGGAGCGCTACCCGAAGGTCGAGGTCGCGGCGTCGCTCGACGCGCTGAAGGCCGCCGGCTTCCGCTGGGCGACCCGCTCGGGCGTCACGATCGCGATCTCCGACGTGGCGACGCCCAAGGAGAAGGCCGTCATCCTCGAGCAGCACGAGGAGCGCGCGCTCAAGGTCCAGCAGCAGTACGACCGTGGTCTCATCACGGACGACGAGCGCCGTCAGGAGCTCATCGAGATCTGGACCCAGGCGACGGACAAGGTCGCGTCGGTCATGCGCGAGAACCTCGAGGCGAACGACCGCAACACCGTGTACCGCATGGTCGGTTCGGGTGCGCGCGGTAACTGGATGCAGGTCCGTCAGATCGCCGGTATGCGCGGTCTCGTGGCGAACCCGAAGGGCGAGATCATCCCGCGCCCGATCAAGTCCAACTACCGCGAGGGCCTGTCCGTCCTCGAGTACTTCATCGCGACGCACGGTGCCCGCAAGGGTCTGGCGGACACCGCGCTGCGGACCGCCGACTCGGGCTACCTCACGCGTCGTCTCGTGGACGTGTCGCAGGACGTCATCGTCCGCGAGGAGGACTGCGGCACCGAGCGTGGCCTGACCCTGCCGATCGCCGAGGAGCTCGCGGGCAAGCTCGTGCGCCACCCGAAGGTGGAGACGAGCGTCTACTCGCGCACCCTCGCGGCCGACCTGGTCGACCCCGACGGGAACGTCGTCGGCAAGGCCGGCGACGACGCGGGCGACGTCCTCATCGACGCCGCGGTCACCGCGGGCGTCCGCGAGGCCAAGGTCCGCTCGGTCCTCACGTGCGAGTCGCGCGTCGGCACGTGCGCCAAGTGCTACGGGCGCTCGCTCGCCACGGGCAAGCTCGTCGACATCGGCGAGGCGGTCGGCATCATCGCCGCCCAGTCGATCGGTGAGCCCGGCACGCAGCTGACGATGCGTACCTTCCACACCGGTGGTGTCGCCTCCGCGGACGACATCACGCAGGGTCTGCCGCGTGTCACGGAGCTCTTCGAGGCCCGCACCCCCAAGGGTGAGGCGCCCATCGCGGAGTTCTCGGGCCGCATCGCGATCGACGACTCGGAGCGCTCGCGCCGTCTGGTGCTCACGCCGGACGACGGCTCGGAGGAGATCGCCTACCCGGTGACGAAGCGTGCCCGCCTGCTCGTGCAGGACGGCGACCACGTGAACGTCGGCACGCAGCTCGTCCAGGGTGCGGTGGACCCGAAGAAGGTCCTGCGCATCCTCGGCCCGCGCGCCACGCAGAAGCACCTGGTGGACGAGGTCCAGGAGGTCTACCGCTCGCAGGGCGTGGACATCCACGACAAGCACATCGAGGTCATCGTGCGGCAGATGCTGCGTCGCGTGACCGTGCTCGACTCGGGCGACTCGCACCTCCTGCCGGGCGAGCTCGCCGAGCGCGGCCGCTTCGAGGACGCGAACCGTCGCGCGGTGGCGGAGGGTGGCCAGCCGGCCTCCGGCCGTCCCGAGCTGATGGGCATCACGAAGGCGTCGCTCGCGACGGACTCGTGGCTCTCGGCCGCGTCGTTCCAGGAGACGACGCGCGTGCTCACCGAGGCGTCGATGAGCGGTCGTCGTGACCCGCTCCTCGGCCTCAAGGAGAACGTCATCATCGGTAAGCTCATCCCGGCCGGTACCGGCCTTCCCCGGTACACCAAGGTCCAGGTCGAGCCGACCGAGCAGGCCAAGACGGAGCTCTACCCGAGCTTCGGCTACGACGAGATCGACTTCCCGGCGCTCGGCATGGGCTCCGGCGAGGCGATCCCGCTCGAGGACCTGGACTTCGGCGACTACCGCTGACGTCCCACGACGGGTGCCCGTCGGCTGCCGCGCCTCGTGCGCGGTGTCCGGCGGGCACCCGTCGTCGTCCCTCCTGCGGGACGACGACGAGCCCGGGGGAGCGGCCGTGCTCGCGACCTGCTCCTTTGACTCCTTGCCGGGTGGCAGGTAACCTGGTAAACCGTGCCCGCGCCGTCGGGCCCTCCGTGATGTCCCTGGCGGGACGGTGCGGGCGAGCGATCGTCGCACACCGCCGCGTGGCGGTCTCCGGACGGGCCGATGTGAGTGCCCGGGCACTCCGGATCCCGGTCCTGGTGGCGCGCTCGCGCCCACGGCCCGGAGCCGGACCATCGAGCCGGTGGTAGGTGGCTGCTGCAGCGTCTCTCGCGCTGCGGGTGCCTCGTGCGATCGGCTCCAGCAGCCAGCACGACCACCATCGGGGATAGCCCCGGTAGCTCGAGAAGACACGGAGACGTAGTGCCTACGATCCAGCAGCTCGTCCGCAAGGGGCGGACCTCGAAGGTGGGGAAGTCCAAGACTCCCGCCCTCAAGGGCTCCCCGCAGCGGCGCGGTGTGTGCACGCGCGTGTACACCACCACCCCGAAGAAGCCGAACTCCGCGCTGCGCAAGGTCGCTCGCGTGAAGCTCTCCTCCCAGGTCGAGGTCACGGCCTACATCCCCGGCGTCGGCCACAACCTCCAGGAGCACTCCATCGTGCTCGTGCGCGGCGGTCGTGTGAAGGACCTCCCGGGTGTGCGCTACAAGATCGTGCGCGGCGCGCTCGACACGCAGGGCGTGAAGAACCGCAAGCAGGCCCGCAGCCGCTACGGCGCCAAGAAGGAGAAGAGCTGATGCCTCGCAAGGGCCCGGCCCCGAAGCGGCCGCTCATCGTCGACCCGGTCTACGGGTCTCCCGTCGTCACGCAGCTCATCAACAAGGTGCTGCTCGACGGCAAGAAGTCCACCGCCGAGTCGATCGTCTACGGCGCCCTCGAGGGCGTCCGGGCGAAGACGGACGGCGACCCGGTCGTCGTGCTCAAGCGCGCGCTCGAGAACGTCCGCCCGGCGCTCGAGGTCCGCTCGCGCCGCGTCGGTGGTGCGACCTACCAGGTCCCGGTCGAGGTGCGCCCGGCGCGTGCGACGACCCTCGCGCTGCGCTGGCTCACGGACTACTCGCGCGCCCGCCGCGAGAAGACCATGACGGAGCGCCTCATGAACGAGATCCTCGACGCCAGCAACGGCCTCGGCGCCGCGGTCAAGCGCCGCGAGGACATGCACAAGATGGCGGAGTCCAACAAGGCCTTCGCCCACTACCGCTGGTAGTCCGCACGACGGGCCCCGGGGACCGGAGCGTCCCCGGGGCTGTCGGCGGGTCCGAGGCCGGTCATCCCGGTCCGAGCAGCGCCCCCGACTCAACCCATCTAACGAGGGAAGCAGACCGTGGCACTTGACGTGCTGACCGACCTGAGCAAGGTCCGCAACATCGGCATCATGGCCCACATCGATGCCGGGAAGACCACGACCACCGAGCGCATCCTGTTCTACACGGGTGTGAACTACAAGCTCGGCGAGACGCACGACGGCGCGTCCACGACCGACTGGATGGAGCAGGAGAAGGAGCGCGGCATCACCATCACGTCCGCCGCCGTCTCGTGCTACTGGAACAAGAACCAGATCAACATCATCGACACGCCCGGCCACGTCGACTTCACGGTCGAGGTCGAGCGCTCCCTGCGCGTGCTCGACGGCGCCGTCGCCGTCTTCGACGGCAAGGAGGGTGTCGAGCCGCAGTCGGAGACGGTGTGGCGCCAGGCGGACAAGTACAACGTCCCGCGCATCTGCTTCGTCAACAAGATGGACAAGCTCGGCGCGGACTTCTACTTCACCGTCGACACGATCATCAACCGCCTCAAGGCGAAGCCGCTGGTCATCCAGCTCCCGATCGGGGCCGAGAGCGACTTCACCGGTGTCGTGGACCTGCTCGAGATGAAGGCGCTCGTCTGGCACGGGGAGACCCAGCTCGGCGAGGCGTACGACACCGAGGAGATCCCCGCGGACCTGGTCGAGAAGGCCCAGCAGTACCGCAGCGAGCTCGTCGAGGCCGTCGCCGAGGCCGACGAGGAGCTGCTCGAGAAGTACCTCGGTGGCGAGGAGCTGACGATCGCCGAGCTCAAGGCCGGCATCCGCAAGCTCGTCATCGCGGGCGAGGCGTTCCCGGTCCTGTGCGGCTCCGCGTTCAAGAACAAGGGCGTCCAGCCCATGCTCGACGCGGTCATCGACTACCTGCCGTCGCCCCTCGACGTGCCGGCCATCGACGGTCACGACCCGAAGGACGAGGAGAAGGTCATCCAGCGTCACCCCGACGCCTCGGAGCCGTTCTCCGCGCTCGCCTTCAAGGTCGCGGCGCACCCGTTCTTCGGCAAGCTCACCTACGTGCGCGTGTACTCCGGTCGCGTCGAGCCCGGCCAGCAGGTCGCGAACTCGACCAAGGGCAAGAAGGAGCGCGTCGGCAAGATCTTCCAGATGCACTCCAACAAGGAGAACCCGGTCGACGAGGCGAGCGCCGGTCACATCTACGCGGTCATCGGCCTCAAGGACACCACGACCGGTGACACGCTGAGCGACATGGCGAACCCGGTCATCCTCGAGTCGATGAGCTTCCCCGAGCCCGTCATCGACGTGGCGATCGAGCCGAAGACGAAGGCCGACCAGGAGAAGCTCTCCACGGCGATCCAGAAGCTCGCCGAGGAGGACCCGACCTTCCGCGTCAAGCTGGACGACGAGACCGGCCAGACCGTCATCGGCGGCATGGGCGAGCTCCACCTCGACATCCTCGTCGACCGCATGCGTCGCGAGTTCAAGGTCGAGGCGAACGTCGGCAAGCCGCAGGTCGCGTACCGCGAGACGATCCGCCGCAAGGCCGAGAAGATCGAGTACACGCACAAGAAGCAGACCGGTGGGTCCGGGCAGTTCGCGAAGGTCCAGGTGACCTTCGAGCCGCTCGACACGTCCGAGGGCGAGCTCTACGAGTTCTCCAACGCGGTCACCGGTGGTCGCATCCCGCGCGAGTACATCCCCAGCGTCGACGCCGGCATCCAGTCCGCGATGGAGCTCGGCGTGCTCGCCGGCTTCCCGCTGGTCGGGGTGAAGGCGATCCTGCTCGACGGCGCCTACCACGAGGTCGACTCCTCGGAGATGGCGTTCAAGATCGCCGGCTCGATGGTCCTCAAGGAGGGCGTCAAGCGGGCGGACCCGGTTCTGCTGGAGCCGGTGATGGCGGTCGAGGTGCGTACGCCCGAGGAGTACATGGGCGACGTCATCGGCGACCTGAACTCACGTCGTGGAATGATCCAGTCCATGGAGGACGCGACGGGTGTGAAGGTCGTCCGGGCCCACGTACCGTTGTCAGAGATGTTCGGGTACATCGGTGACCTCCGGTCCAAGACCCAGGGTCGTGCGGTGTACTCGATGCAGTTCGACAACTACGCCGAGGTTCCTCGGAACGTTGCCGAAGAGATCATCAAGAAGACCCGGGGCGAGTGAGTCCCCACAGGTCGAAGACCCGCACAACCATCAACCTGTAGGAAACCGCAACGCCCCGCGGATGTAGGATCTCTCGGTCGACATTCGCAACGTTCGGCACATCTACCCAAGTCCCAGGAGGACCCCAGTGGCTAAGGCCAAGTTCGAGCGGACCAAGCCGCACGTCAACGTCGGCACCATCGGTCACGTCGACCACGGTAAGACGACGCTCACGGCGGCGATCTCGAAGACGCTCGCGGACACGTACCCGGACCTGCCGGCGAACACGCAGCGCAACTTCGACGAGATCGACGCGGCTCCCGAGGAGAAGCAGCGCGGTATCACGATCAACATCGCGCACATCGAGTACGAGACGCCGAAGCGCCACTACGCGCACGTCGACGCCCCGGGTCACGCCGACTACATCAAGAACATGATCACCGGTGCCGCCCAGATGGACGGCGCGATCCTGGTGGTCGCCGCGACCGACGGCCCGATGGCCCAGACGCGCGAGCACGTCCTGCTCGCCCGCCAGGTCGGCGTGCCGTACCTGCTCGTGGCGCTCAACAAGTCCGACATGGTCGACGACGAGGAGATCCTCGAGCTCGTCGAGATGGAGGTGCGCGAGCTCCTCTCCTCGCAGGAGTTCGACGGTGACAACGCGCCGGTCGTGCGCGTCTCCGGTCTCAAGGCGCTCGAGGGCGACCCCGAGTGGACCGCGAAGATCCTCGAGCTCATGGAGGCCGTGGACGAGAACGTGCCCGAGCCCGTCCGCGAGCTCGACAAGCCGTTCCTCATGCCCGTCGAGGACGTCTTCACGATCACCGGTCGCGGCACCGTCGTCACCGGCAAGGTGGAGCGTGGCACGCTCGACCTCAACTCGGACGTCGAGATCGTCGGCATCCGCTCGCCCCAGAAGACCACGGTCACGGGCATCGAGACGTTCCACAAGCAGATGGACCAGGCTCAGGCCGGCGACAACACCGGTCTGCTCCTGCGCGGCATCAAGCGCGAGGACGTCGAGCGCGGCCAGGTCGTCGTGAAGCCGGGTTCGATCACCCCGCACACGCAGTTCGAGGCGCAGGTCTACATCCTGGGCAAGGACGAGGGCGGCCGTCACAACCCGTTCTACTCGAACTACCGTCCGCAGTTCTACTTCCGCACGACGGACGTCACCGGCGTCATCACGCTGCCCGAGGGCACCGAGATGGTCATGCCCGGCGACAACACCGAGATGACGGTCGAGCTGATCCAGCCGATCGCCATGGAGGAGGGCCTCGGCTTCGCCATCCGTGAGGGTGGCCGCACCGTCGGCTCGGGCCGCGTCACCAAGATCCTCAAGTGATCTGACGCTGCCTCCGCAGCACCTCGTCGAAGGCCCGGTCCCGTCCGCGGGGCCGGGCCTTCGGCCTGCGGTCACCGTCACACCGGCGTCGCGTCGTCCCGACTTGGACGACGGCGGCTTCGTGTGGCAGACTGTTCAGGTTGCCTGTTACGGGTGCGCTCTTTCACGTGTCGAACAGTGTGTTGAACCGGTCCTCTCGCCGAGGGCCAGGACCCCGGGACTTCTCCCGGGTCTGCGGGTTGAGCTCTCTGTGTCGCCATGGATCGAGTACCCCGCGGAACACACGTTCCGACAGGCTCGCACAAACGTTGTGGTCCGGTTCGCGGAGCCGTGCGTCAGCACGGAGCCCGGCGGGAGTCCACATATCCAACGGCCCCGCGCCTCTCGGCGTGTGCGCCCAGGTGCGTCGCGACTACGCGACACGCCCGAGCGCGGGGGTCGGACAGCTAGCGGTTCGAGAGAGAGAGTCAGACGACGCCATGGCGGGACAGAAGATCCGCATCCGGCTCAAGTCCTACGACCACGAGGTCATCGACAGCTCGGCGCGCAAGATCGTCGACACGGTGACGCGCGCTGGTGCAACGGTCGTGGGTCCGGTGCCGCTGCCGACGGAGAAGAACGTCTTCTGCGTCATCCGGTCGCCTCACAAGTACAAGGACAGCCGCGAGCACTTCGAGATGCGCACGCACAAGCGGCTGATCGACATCATCGATCCCACGCCGAAGGCGGTCGACTCGCTCATGCGTCTCGACCTGCCGGCTGACGTGAACATCGAGATCAAGCTCTGAGGCTGGAGGACATCATGACTACCCCCCAGCAGAACGCGCGCCCGGTCACCGCGGTGCTCGGCACGAAGCTCGGGATGACGCAGCTCTGGGACGAGGCCGGGCGCCTCGTGCCCGTCACCGTCGTCGCGGTCGGCACGAACGTCGTGACGCAGGTGCGCACGTCGGACGCCGACGGCTACGCCGCCGTGCAGCTCGCCTACGGCCAGATCGACCCGCGCAAGGTCACGAAGCCGCTCAAGGGCCACTTCGAGAAGGCCGGCGTCACGCCGCGTCGTCACGTCGCCGAGGTCCGCACCACCGACGCCACCGAGTACTCGCTCGGCCAGGAGATCACCGCGGAGGCCTTCGAGGCCGGCGCCGTGGTCGACGTCGTGGGCACGACCAAGGGCAAGGGCACCGCCGGTGTCATGAAGCGTCACGGCTTCTCCGGCGTGGGTGCCTCCCACGGCTCGCACCGCAACCACCGCAAGCCCGGCTCGATCGGTGGGGCCTCGACCCCGTCGCGAGTCTTCAAGGGCCTGCGCATGGCCGGTCGGATGGGCAACGTCCGTCAGACCACCCAGAACCTGACCGTCCACGCGGTCGACGCCGAGAAGGGTCTGCTGCTCGTCAAGGGCGCGGTTCCCGGCCCCAAGGGCGGCGTCGTCCTCGTGCGCAGCGCCGCGAAGGGAGCGTGAACCCCATGTCCGCTCTGACCGTTGACGTGCTGGACCCCAAGGGCAAGAAGGCCGGCACCGCCGAGCTCCCCGCCGAGGTGTTCGACGTCGAGCTCAACGTCCCGCTGATCCACCAGGTCGTCGTCGCCCAGCGTGCTGCCGCACGCCAGGGCACCCACGACACCAAGTCCCGCGGCGAGGTCCGCGGTGGTGGTCGCAAGCCGTACAAGCAGAAGGGCACCGGCCGCGCCCGCCAGGGTTCGACCCGTGCGCCGCAGTTCGCCGGCGGTGGCGTCGTCCACGGCCCGACGCCGCGCTCGTACGACCAGCGGACGCCCAAGAAGATGAAGGCCGCCGCGCTCCGCGGTGCCCTCTCGGACCGCGCCCGCAACGGCCGCGTCCACGTGGTGACCGGCTTCGGCGTCGACGGCCTGCCGTCGACCAAGACCGCCGTCACGACGCTCGCCAAGCTCTCCGGGCGCAAGCACGTCCTCGTCGTCACCGAGCGTGGCGACGAGCTGACGATCAAGTCGCTGCGGAACGTCGAGCAGGTCCACCTCCTGGTGGCCGACCAGCTCAACACCTACGACGTGCTCGTCTCCGACGACGTCGTCTTCACGCAGGGCGCGCTCGACGCGTTCCTGACGGGCCCGGCCACGGGTCGCTCCGCGAAGGCCGTCGCCACCTCCACCGAGGCGGACGAGACTGCTGCCGAGGAGGCCGCGAAGTGACCACCGTGACCAAGGACCCCCGTGACGTGATCCTCGCGCCGGTCGTCTCCGAGAAGAGCTACGGCCTGCTCGACGAGGGCAAGTACACGTTCGTCGTCGACCCGCGGGCCAACAAGACCGAGATCAAGATCGCCGTCGAGCAGATCTTCTCGGTCAAGGTCGCCTCGGTGAACACGATCAACCGCAAGGGCAAGACGCGTCGCACGCGTTTCGGCCTGGGCAAGCGCAAGGACACCAAGCGTGCGATCGTCACCCTCCGCGAGGGCACGATCGACATCTTCGGCTGAGCCGACGAGAGCAGATTGAGGACAGATCCCCATGGGAATCCGTAAGTACAAGCCGACGACGCCCGGCCGCCGCGGCTCGAGCGTCGCCGACTTCGCCGAGATCACGCGCTCGCAGCCGGAGAAGTCTCTGGTCCGCCCGCTCTCCAAGAGCGGCGGCCGCAACAGCTCCGGTCGTATCACCACCCGTCACAAGGGTGGTGGCCACAAGCGTGCGTACCGCGTGATCGACTTCCGTCGTCACGACAAGGACGGCGTGCCGGCGAAGGTCGCGCACATCGAGTACGACCCCAACCGCACCGCGCGCATCGCGCTCCTGCACTACGCGGACGGCGAGAAGCGCTACATCGTCGCGCCGGCCAAGCTCAAGCAGGGCGACGTCGTCGAGGCGGGCCCGGGCGCGGACATCAAGCCCGGCAACAACCTGCCGCTGCGCAACATCCCGACCGGTACGGTCATCCACGCCATCGAGCTCAAGCCCGGTGGCGGCGCGAAGATCGCCCGCTCGGCCGGTGCGTCCGTGCAGCTCGTCGCCAAGGACGGGCCGTACGCGCAGCTGCGCATGCCCTCCGGCGAGATCCGCAACGTCGACCTGCGCTGCCGCGCGACGGTCGGCGAGGTCGGCAACGCCGAGCAGTCGAACATCAACTGGGGCAAGGCCGGCCGCATGCGCTGGAAGGGCAAGCGCCCGACCGTCCGCGGTGTCGCCATGAACCCGATCGACCACCCGCACGGTGGTGGTGAGGGCAAGACCTCCGGTGGTCGCCACCCGGTGAGCCCGTGGGGCCAGCCGGAGGGTCGTACCCGCCGTCCCAACAAGCCGAGCGACAAGCTGATCGTGCGTCGTCGCCGTACCGGCAAGAAGCGCTGATAGGAGCCTGGAGACATGCCTCGTAGCCTGAAGAAGGGCCCCTTCGTCGACGACCACCTGCAGAAGAAGGTGGACGCTCAGAACGAGAAGGGGACCAAGAACGTCATCAAGACCTGGTCCCGTCGGTCGGTCATCACGCCCGACTTCCTCGGTCACACGTTCGCCGTGCACGACGGTCGCAAGCACACGCCGGTGTTCGTCACCGAGTCGATGGTCGGCCACAAGCTCGGCGAGTTCGCTCCCACGCGGACCTTCCGCGGCCACGTGAAGGACGACAAGAAGGGTCGTCGCCGCTGACCCCCGGGTCAGTCTGGTGACGACCTGGACGGTCAAGAGACAAGAAGGCAGGACAGCAATGGAAGCCAAGGCGCAGGCGCGGTTCGTCCGTGTCACGCCCCAGAAGGCCCGGCGCGTCGTGGACCTCATCCGTGGCAAGCAGGCCTCCGAGGCCGTCGCGGTGCTGAAGTTCGCACCGCAGGCGGCGAGCGAGCCCGTCCGCAAGGTCGTGGAGAGCGCCATCGCCAACGCCCGGGTGAAGGCGGACCGCGCGAGCGAAGCGTTCGAGGAGCAGGAGCTCGTCGTGCGTGAGGCGTTCGTCGACGAGGGCCCGACCCTCAAGCGTTTCCGCCCCCGGGCCCAGGGCCGTGCGAACCGCATCCTCAAGCGCACCAGCCACATCACCGTGGTCGTCGCTCCGCGTGAGAACACGAAGGGAAGTGCCCGATAGTGGGACAGAAGGTTCACCCGCACGGGTACCGCCTCGGCATCACCACCGACCACCGGTCGCGCTGGTTCGCCGACAGCACCAAGCCCGGCCAGCGGTACCGCGACTACGTCCGCGAGGACGTCCAGATCCGCAAGCTCATGAGCACGGGTCTCGAGCGCGCCGGCATCTCCAAGGTCGAGATCGAGCGCACCCGTGACCGCGTCCGCGTGGACATCCACACGGCGCGCCCCGGCATCGTCATCGGCCGCCGCGGCGCCGAGGCCGACCGCATCCGCGGCGAGCTCGAGAAGCTCACCGGCAAGCAGGTGCAGCTCAACATCCTCGAGGTGAAGAACGCCGAGACGGACGCTCAGCTCGTCGCGCAGGGCATCGCCGAGCAGCTCGCGAGCCGCGTCTCGTTCCGTCGTGCCATGCGCAAGGGCATCCAGTCCGCGCAGCGCGCCGGCGCGAAGGGCATCCGCGTGCAGGTCTCCGGCCGCCTCGGTGGCGCGGAGATGAGCCGGTCGGAGTTCTACCGCGAGGGTCGTGTGCCGCTGCACACGCTGCGCGCGTACATCGACTACGGCTTCTTCGAGGCCCGCACCACGTTCGGCCGCATCGGCGTGAAGGTGTGGATCTACAAGGGCGACGTCACCGAGAAGGAGTTCGCCGCGCAGCAGGCCACGGCCGCTCCGCGCCAGGGCCGTGGCGGCCCGCGCGGTGAGCGCGGCGGCGACCGTCGTGGTGGCGGCCGTCGTCCCGAGCGTTCGGCCGAGCGGACCCCCGCGTCCGAGTCGCCGGCGGCGCCCGAGCAGGCTGCTCCCGCCGCAGAGGCGAAGGCCCCTGAGACCGGAACGGAGGCCTGAGTCATGCTGATCCCGCGCAGGCTCAAGCACCGCAAGCAGCACCACCCGTCGCGCTCCGGCGCGGCGAAGGGTGGCACCCAGATCTCGTTCGGCGAGTACGGCATCCAGGCTCTCGAGCCGGCGTACGTGACGAACCGCCAGATCGAGGCTGCTCGTATCGCGATGACCCGCCACATCAAGCGTGGCGGCAAGGTCTGGATCAACATCTACCCGGACCGTCCCCTGACCAAGAAGCCTGCCGAGACCCGCATGGGTTCCGGTAAGGGTTCGCCCGAGTGGTGGGTCGCCAATGTCAAGCCCGGCCGGATCGTCTTCGAGCTGGCGGGTGTCCCGGAGGACCTGGCTCGCGAGGCCATGCGCCGCGCGATCCACAAGCTCCCGATGAAGTGCCGTTTCGTGGTGCGCGAGGGTGGTGGCAACTGATGGCAATCGGAACGAAGGGGCTCGCCCCCGTCGACCTCGACGCCATGGACGACGAGACGCTCGTCGCCGAGCTCAAGAAGGTCAAGGAGGAGCTCTTCAACCTCCGCTTCCAGTCGGCCACCGGCCAGCTGGAGAGCCACGGGCGCCTCAAGGCCGTCCGCCGCGACATCGCGCGGATCTACACGATCCTGCGTGAGCGCGAGCTCGGCATCCGAACCGCGCCGAGCGCCGAGTGAGTGAGGCTGGAATGAGCGAGAACGCAACGAACGCGCCCGAGGCGGCCGAGGAGCGCGCGCACCGCAAGACGCGCCGCGGCTACGTCGTGAGCGACAAGATGGACAAGACCGTGGTGGTCGAGGTCGAGGACCGGGTCAAGCACCCGCTCTACGGCAAGGTCATCCGCCGCACGAGCAAGGTCAAGGCGCACGACGAGCAGAACTCTGCCGGCGTGGGCGACCTGGTGCTCATCATGGAGACCCGCCCGCTGTCCGCGACCAAGCGGTGGCGCCTCGCGGAGATCCTCGAGAAGGCCAAGTGATCCACCGGTCGTGACGGGCGGGCCCCGGCTCGCTCGTCACGACCGCTCTCGTGCCGCACCGCGGTGCGGCAACCAGTGAGGACAGGTCGGGCGGGTCCACCGCCCGGTCCTGGCCGGTTCACCCGCGAGGGACCCGGCACTGACAGCTATCCGTTCGGCAAGGCTCGCCCACGGCGAGAACCGGCTCGACGACAGGAGTTCATTACATGATCCAGCAGGAGTCGCGACTTCGTGTCGCCGACAACACGGGTGCCAAGGAGATTCTCTGCATCCGTGTTCTCGGTGGCTCGGGCCGTCGCTACGCCGGAATCGGCGACGTCATCGTCGCAACCGTCAAGGACGCGATCCCGGGCGGCAACGTGAAGAAGGGCGACGTGGTCAAGGCCGTCGTCGTCCGCACCGCCAAGGAGCGCCGTCGTCCGGACGGTTCCTACATCAAGTTCGACGAGAACGCCGCCGTGATCCTCAAGAACGACGGCGAGCCGCGCGGCACGCGCATCTTCGGCCCGGTCGGGCGCGAGCTGCGCGACAAGCGGTTCATGAAGATCATCTCGCTGGCTCCGGAGGTGCTCTGACCATGGCCAAGATCAAGAAGGGTGACCTCGTCGTCGTCATCGCGGGCAAGGACAAGGGCAAGCAGGGGCGCGTCCTCGAGGTGCTCACCGACCGTGACCGCGTCATCGTCGAGGGCGTCCAGCGCGTCACCAAGCACACCAAGGTCGGCCAGTCGCAGCGCGGCACGCGGACCGGTGGGATCGAGACCGTCGAGGCCCCGATCCACATCAGCAACGTGATGGTCGTCGACCCGGAGACCAAGAAGGGCACCCGCGTCGGGTACCGCACCGAAGAGGTCGAGCGTGACGGCCGCAAGCGCACCGTGCGCGTGCGTGTCGCCAAGCGCTCCGGGAAGGACATCTGATGAGCACCGAGATCGTCGCCCCCGAGGTGCCCCGCCTGAAGCAGCGCTACCGCGAGGAGATCGTCGCCGGTCTGCGCGAGGAGTTCGGGCACGAGAACGTCAACCAGGTCGCCCGCGTCACGAAGATCGTCGTGAACATGGGTGTCGGTGACGCCGCCAAGGACTCGAAGCTCATCGAGGGCGCCATCCGCGACCTGTCCGCGATCACCGGCCAGAAGCCGCAGGTGACCAAGGCCCGCAAGTCCATCGCGCAGTTCAAGCTGCGCGAGGGCATGCCGATCGGCGCGCACGTCACGCTGCGCGGCGACCGCATGTGGGAGTTCCTGGACCGCCTGCTGTCGATCGCCCTGCCGCGCATCCGCGACTTCCGCGGCCTGTCGCCCAAGCAGTTCGACGGGAACGGCAACTACACGTTCGGTCTCACGGAGCAGTCGATGTTCCACGAGATCGACCAGGACAAGATCGACCGTGTCCGCGGTATGGACATCACGATCGTGACCACGGCGACGACCGATGACGAGGGCCGCTCCCTGCTGCGCCGTCTCGGCTTCCCCTTCAAGGAGAACTGACATGGCGAAGAAGGCCCTGATCAACAAGGCGGCCGCCAAGCCGAAGTTCGCGGTCCGCGCCTACACCCGGTGCCAGAAGTGCGGTCGCCCGCACTCGGTGTACCGCAAGTTCGGCCTGTGCCGCATCTGCGTGCGCGAGATGGCCCACCGTGGTGAGCTTCCGGGCGTCACCAAGAGCAGCTGGTAACAACTACGTCGTAGGTCCTGGCGGAGCGCGTCGCTCGACGCGCCCCGCCCGGATACCACGTCGAGGAAGGGCTAGAGCCCGATGACGATGACCGACCCGATCGCAGACATGCTGACGCGTCTGCGGAACGCGAACTCGGCTTACCACGAGACGGTGACCATGCCGTACTCGAAGCTGAAGTCGCACATTGCCGAGATCCTCCAGGCCGAGGGCTACATCTCCGGCTGGAGCGTCGAGGACGCGACGGTGGGCAAGAACCTCACCATCCAGCTCAAGTTCGGCCCGAACCGTGAGCGCAGCCTCGCCGGCGTGCGCCGCGTGTCGAAGCCCGGCCTGCGCAAGTACGTCAAGTCCACCGAGCTGCCGAAGGTTCTCGGCGGCCTGGGCGTGGCGATCCTGTCCACGTCCTCCGGTCTGCTCACCGACAAGCAGGCCGCCACGAAGGGCGTGGGCGGCGAAGTCCTCGCCTACGTCTGGTAACCCGGAAAGGAGATACGCCATGTCTCGAATCGGCAAGATCCCCGTTCCGGTTCCCGCCGGAGTGGACGTCACCATCAGCGGCGCGCTCGTGACCGTGAAGGGCCCCAAGGGCTCGCTCGAGCACCACGTGCCCGCCCCCATCCAGGTCGCTCAGGAGGACGGCACCCTCGTGGTGTCGCGCCCGAACGACGAGCGCGAGTCCCGCGCGCTGCACGGCCTGACCCGCACCCTCCTGGCGAACCTCGTCCAGGGCGTGACGCAGGGCTACGAGAAGAAGCTCGAGATCGTCGGCACCGGTTACCGCGTGACGGCCAAGGGCTCGGACCTCGAGTTCGCCCTCGGCTTCAGCCACCCGGTCGTCGTGAGCCCGCCCGCGGGCATCACGTTCGCGGTCGAGAGCCCGACGAAGTTCTCGGTCTCCGGCATCGACAAGCAGCAGGTCGGCGAGATCGCAGCGAACATCCGCAAGATCCGCAAGCCCGAGCCGTACAAGGGCAAGGGTGTGCGTTACGCCGGCGAGGTCGTCCGCCGCAAGGCTGGAAAGGCTGGTAAGTAACGATGGCTCTGAAGGTTCTCGGCAAGGGCAAGGCCGTCGCGCGTCAGCGCCGGCACCTGCGCCTGCGCAAGAAGATCAAGGGGACCGCCGGTCGTCCGCGCCTCGTGGTGACGCGTTCCACGCGTCACATCACGGCTCAGGTCGTGGACGACACGATCGGTCAGACGCTCGCGTCGGCCTCGTCGCTCGAGGCGGACCTGCGTGCGCTCGACGGCGACAAGAGCGCCAAGGCCCGCAAGGTCGGCGAGCTCGTCGCCGAGCGTGCGAAGGCCAAGGGCGTCGACTCCGTCGTCTTCGACCGTGGTGGCAACAAGTACCACGGTCGGGTCGCTGCGGTCGCCGACGGCGCTCGCGAGGGCGGTCTGTCCCTGTGACGACGCCGACCATCCCCACACGGAAGCAAAGGATTCTCTGATGGCTGCAGGGCAGCGCAGCAACACCGGCGCCCCCACGGGTGCCGCCAACGAGTCGAGCGACCAGAACGCGCGCGGGGGGCGCCGCGACGACCGTCGCGGTGACCGTCGCGACGGTCGCCGTGGCGACGCAGCCGAGAAGAACGCCTTCGTCGAGCGCGTCGTCACCATCAACCGCGTCTCCAAGGTCGTCAAGGGCGGCCGCCGCTTCAGCTTCACCGCGCTCGTCGTGGTGGGCGACGGCGACGGCACCGTCGGCGTCGGCTACGGCAAGGCGAAGGAGGTGCCCGCGGCGATCGCCAAGGGTGTCGAGGAGGCCAAGAAGAACTTCTTCAAGGTCCCGCGCATCCAGGGCACCATCCCGCACCCCATCCAGGGTGAGGCCGCCGCCGGCGTCGTGTTCCTCCGTCCGGCCGCTCCGGGTACCGGTGTGATCGCCGGTGGTCCGGTGCGCGCCGTGCTGGAGTGCGCGGGCATCCACGACGTGCTGAGCAAGTCGCTCGGCTCGTCCAACGCGATCAACATCGTGCACGCGACCGTCGAGGCCCTGCGCAACCTGGAGCAGCCTGAGGCTGTCGCCGCGCGCCGTGGTCTCCCGCTCGAGGACGTGGCCCCGGCCGCGCTCCTGCGTGCCCGTGCTGCGGGGGTGAACGCCTGATGGCCAGGCTCAAGGTGACCCAGACGAAGTCCGCCATCGGCGGCAAGCAGAACCAGCGCGACACGCTGCGCACTCTGGGCCTCAAGCGGATCGGCGACACCGCCGTGAAGGAGGACCGCCCGGAGATCCGCGGCATGGTCGCGACGGTGGCGCACCTCGTCACCGTTGAGGAGGTCGAGTGACCATGGCTGAGAAGGCCACCAAGGAGACCGCCGAGGCTCCGAAGAAGAAGACCGCTGCGAAGGCGTCGGCTCCGGCGAAGGCCGAGCAGACCCCCGCGCAGACCGAGGGTGCCGGCGGCACGCTCAAGGTCCACCACCTGCGTCCGGCTCCCGGCGCCAAGAAGGCCAAGACCCGCGTGGGTCGTGGTGAGGCGTCGAAGGGTAAGACGGCGGGCCGCGGTACCAAGGGTACGAAGGCTCGTTACCAGGTTCCCGAGCGCTTCGAGGGTGGGCAGATGCCTCTGCACATGCGCCTCCCGAAGCTGCGCGGCTTCAAGAACCCGTTCCGCACCGAGTACCAGGTCGTGAACCTGGACAAGCTCGCGGCGCTGTACCCCGAGGGTGGCCAGGTCACCGTCGAGGACCTCGTCGCGAAGGGCGCGGTCCGCAAGGGCCAGCTCGTCAAGGTGCTCGGCACGGGTGAGATCACCGTCAAGCTCGAGGTCGCGGTCGACGCCCTCTCGGGCGCGGCTCGCGAGAAGATCCTCGCGGCCGGCGGTTCGGTCTCGGAGGACTGACACACCTGGACAGGGCCGGTGGCGCGTACGCGCCGTCGGCCCTGTCCGCGTCTGAGGGCGCCTCCCTGCACGACCCGTGGTCCGTCCGGCAGCGGACCACGGTCTAGACTCTCCGACGGCTGTCTCCCCGCACCCCGGGGTGACCGCCGTCACTCCCAGGTCCACGGCCGGCCCGTCCGGTGATCGGGACCGACTTGCCGTTCGACGCGGCGCTACGGCTAGGGTGCCTCTTGGCGCCCGTGCCGTGCGTCACACCTCGCCGGGCCTCCCGGCGACACGACATCCCGCCTCGGCGGGCCAGGAGGATAGGTGCTCAGCGCATTCGCCCGGGCTTTCCGGACGCCCGACCTGCGGCGCAAGCTGCTGTTCACGATCGCGATCATGGCGATCTTCCGGGTGGGGTCGTTCATCCCCACGCCCGGCGTGGACTACCCCAACGTGCAGCAGTGCATCGCGGAGACCGCCGACGGCAACGACCTGCTCAGCCTGGTCAACCTCTTCAGCGGCGGCGCGCTGCTCCAGCTGTCGATCTTCGCGCTCGGCATCATGCCGTACATCACCGCGAGCATCATCGTCCAGCTGCTGCGCGTCGTGATCCCTCGCTTCGAGGCGCTCCACAAGGAGGGCCAGTCGGGCCAGGCGAAGCTCACGCAGTACACGCGCTACCTGACGATCGCGCTCGCCATCCTCCAGTCGACGACCGTCATCACGACGGCGCGCAACGGCCTGCTCTTCCAGGGCTGCTCCGTCGACGTCATCCCGGACGCCAGCTTCGTCACGATGGCCCTCATGGTCATCACGATGACCGCGGGTACCGGCCTCATCATGTGGCTCGGCGAGCTCATCACGGAGCGCGGCGTCGGCAACGGCATGTCGCTGCTCATCTTCACGTCCATCGCCGCGAGCTTCCCGACCGCCCTGTGGTCGATCGCCGGCGGCGCGAACGGCGCGACGAACTTCATCATCATGATCGCGGTCATCGTGCTCGTCATCGGGCTGGTCGTGTTCGTCGAGCAGTCGCAGCGCCGCGTGCCGGTGCAGTACGCCAAGCGCATGGTCGGTCGCCGCATGTACGGCGGCTCGAGCACCTACATCCCGATCAAGATCAACATGGCGGGCGTCATCCCGGTGATCTTCGCGGCCTCGCTGCTCGCGGTCCCGGGCCTCATCGCGCAGTTCGGCGACCAGAGCGCCGACTGGGTGATCTGGATCAGCACGAACCTGGCCGACCCGTCCGCGCCGCTGCACATCCTGCTGTACGTGGTGATGATCCTGTTCTTCTGCTTCTTCTACACGTCGATCACGTTCAACCCGGACGAGGTCGCGGACAACATGAAGAAGTACGGCGGCTTCATCCCGGGCATCCGCGCCGGCCGGCCCACCGCCGAGTACCTCGACTACGTCATCACCCGCATCACCTCCGCGGGTGCCATCTACCTCGCGCTCGTCGCACTGCTGCCGACGCTGGTCCTCATCGGGCTCGGCGTGAGCACGAACATCCCGTTCGGTGGCTCCTCGATCATCATCGTCGTCGGCGTCGGCCTGGAGACGGTCAAGCAGATCAACTCCCAGCTGCAGCAGCGCCACTACGAAGGGTTCCTCCGTTGAGCAACGCCACCGACGGCCAGTCCGCCGCGCGCCCCGCGCGCCTCGTCATCATGGGCCCGCAGGGCGCGGGCAAGGGGACGCAGGCCGCCCGGCTCGCCGAGCAGCTGTCCATCCCGGCGATCTCGACCGGCGACATCTTCCGGGCGAACATCAAGGGCGGCACGGAGCTCGGCCGCCTCGCGCAGGAGTACACCGCGAAGGGCGACCTCGTCCCCGACTCGGTGACGAACGCGATGGTCCGCGACCGTCTCGCGCAGGACGACGCCGCGCAGGGGTTCATCCTCGACGGCTACCCGCGCAACGCGGCCCAGGTCGTCGAGCTCGACGCGATCCTCGCCGACCTGGGGGTCGCGCTGGACGGCGTCGTGGAGCTCACCGCCGACCGCGACGAGCTGCTCGCGCGCCTCGCGAAGCGCGCGGAGATCGAGGGCCGCGAGGACGACACGGAGGAGGCCATCGCGCGCCGCCTCGACATCTACGCGGAGCAGACGGCGCCGCTCACCTCCGCCTACGCGGACCGCGGCCTGCTAGTGCGCGTCGACGGGATCGGCGACATCGACGAGGTCACCGGCCGCATCGTGTCGGCGCTGACCGCGCTCGTCGGCTGAGCGCCCGCACGTCTTTCCGTCGGTTCTGAGGAGCAGCAGGGTGTTCGGTCGCGAGCGCATCGAGTACAAGACGCACGACCAGGTCCGGTCCATGCGCAGCGCCGGCCTCGTCGTGGCGCGCGCGCTCGGGACGGTGCGCGACGCGGTCCGCCCGGGCATGACGACCGCCGACCTCGACGCGCTCGCCGCCGCGGTCATCGCGGACGCCGGGGCGACGCCGTCGTTCCTCGGGTACGAGGGCTACCCGGCGTCGCTCTGCGTGTCGGTGAACGACGAGGTCGTCCACGGCATCCCCGGGCCGCGCGAGCTGCGCCCGGGGACGTCGTCTCCGTCGACTGCGGGGCCGTCGTCGACGGCTGGCACGGCGACTCGGCGGTCTCGTTCGTGCTCGGCGAGGGCGACCCCCAGGACGAGGCGCTCGTCGAGGCGACGCGCCGCGCCATGTGGGCCGGGATCGCCGCCCTCGCGACGAGCGAGCGGCTGTGCGACGTCGGGGCCGCCATCGAGGACTCGGTGCGTGTCTCGGGGGAGTCGGACGGCGTGACCTACGGCATCGTCGAGGACTACGTCGGCCACGGGATCGGGTCCGCCATGCACCAGCCCCCGGACGTCCCGAACTACCGCACGCGCGAGAAGGGCCCGCGGCTGCGCCCGGGCATGTGCCTCGCGATCGAGCCGATGCTCACACGGGGCGAGCGGTTCACCGAGGTGTGCGAGGACGACTGGACGGTCGTGACCGACGACGGCACCCGTGCCGCGCACTGGGAGCACAGCGTCGCGATCCTCGACGAGGGCATCTGGGTCCTCACCGCGCCCGACGGCGGCGCCGCGGAGCTCGCGGAGCTCGGCGTGCGCGTCGCACCGCTCGCGGCCTGACCGCGCACCGGCCCGTCGCGGTCTCCTCGCTCCCGTCCGGCAGCGCGCGACGGCACCCGGCGCGACGGGGGAGTGACGCGTCGCACCGCGCGCACGACCCGCCACGGTTTCCCGTCCCTTGCCGGATGCCGTAGGATGGTCCGTCGGGTGTAGTCCGTGCACGTCGTTCATCCGGCCCCCGTCCCTCGGGACCCGGGCGACCGACCACCGCACGCGGCTCCACGCACCTCCCACGATCGGACGACCCTCGGGTCGGGCGTGCGCGGGAGTCCTAGCAGTTCAGACGAGAGTTAGCGGAGGACATGGCAAAGAAGGACGGTGTCATCGAGATCGAGGGCAGCGTGGTCGAGGCCCTGCCGAACGCGATGTTCCGCGTGGAGCTGGCCAACGGGCACAAGGTTCTCGCGCACATCTCGGGCAAGATGCGCCAGCACTACATCCGGATCCTCCCCGAGGACCGGGTCGTGGTCGAGCTGAGCCCGTACGACCTGTCCCGCGGCCGGATCGTCTACCGCTACAAGTAGTCGTCACGCGTCCACCCACTCACCCGCCTCGCACCCGGGACCACCGGGGCCGCTCGTCGGTCGCGCCCGGAGCGGGGCACCACTGAGGGAACGAAGATGAAGGTCAAGCCCAGCGTCAAGAAGATCTGCGACAAGTGCAAGGTGATCCGCCGGCACGGTCGCGTCATGGTGATCTGCGAGAACCTGCGGCACAAGCAGCGCCAGGGCTGAGCCCTCACCTGCGCCACGGGTGACGGTCCTCCGGGACCGCGGTCACCAGGCCGCCCGTCACGACGACGGCCGGCCACCAGCGCACCACCACGAACCTGCTCGGCACCCCGGACGCGAGTCCGGGAGGAGAACGCCACAGGCAGGGGAACCCCCGGCTCGGAGGCCGGGGCCCACGGAGCTCCCCGTGGGAGGGCGGTGCGACAGACCTCCGACGAAGCACGAGGAGCCGAAAGGCACATGGCACGTCTCATCGGCGTCGACCTCCCCCGCGACAAGCGGCTCGAGGTCGCGCTCACCTACATCTACGGCGTCGGCCGTACCCGCGCCCAGCAGACGCTGGCCGCCACCGGCATCAGCCCGGACGCCCGCGTGAAGGACCTCGGCGACGCCGAGCTCGTCGCGCTCCGCGACTACCTCGAGGGCAACTACAAGCTCGAGGGTGACCTCCGTCGTGAGGTGGCCGCCGACATCCGCCGCAAGGTCGAGATCGGCACCTACCAGGGCCTGCGTCACCGCCGCGGCCTGCCTGTGCGCGGCCAGCGCACGAAGACCAACGCGCGTACGCGCAAGGGACCGAAGCGCACCGTGGCCGGCAAGAAGAAGGCCCGCTGAGCCAGTCCGCAGGGCGGGCCCTGCTCGCGCACTGACGCGGACCTCACGGTCCGTCCCGTGCCGGGTGGAGATCCCCGCGGTCAGACCACCTCAGACCAGGAGAGAAGAAGGACATGCCTCCCAAGACTCGCGCCGCCGCTGGGCGCAAGCCTCGTCGCAAGGACAAGAAGAACGTCCCCGCCGGCCAGGCGCACATCAAGAGCACGTTCAACAACACGATCGTGTCGATCACGGACCCGTCGGGCGCCGTGATCGCGTGGGCCTCCGGCGGCGACGTCGGCTTCAAGGGCTCCCGCAAGTCGACCCCCTTCGCCGCCGGCCTCGCGGCCGAGGCCGCTGCCCGCAAGGCGCAGGAGCACGGCATGAAGAAGGTCGACGTCTTCGTCAAGGGCCCGGGCTCGGGTCGCGAGACGGCGATCCGCTCGCTGCAGTCGGCCGGCCTCGAGGTCGGCTCGATCCAGGACGTGACGCCGCAGGCGCACAACGGGTGCCGGCCGCCCAAGCGTCGTCGCGTCTGACCCTCGTCGTCGGCGTGCCGTCGACGGGCCGCCCGGTCACCGACCGGCCGAGCCCGTCGACGGCGCCCGTCACGGGGCAGCCGCCTCCTGACGGGGTCGACGCACCCTTCCCGGCCGGGTGGACAGAGTCCCGGCCGGGGCCGCGTGCCGCAGGCACGCACCTCGCCTTGAACCGTGCAGCGTCATATGGCGGACGCTCACCGAAAGGAAACCACCAGTGCTGATCGCACAGCGCCCCACCTTGACCGAAGAGGTCATCTCGGAGAACCGTTCGCGCTTCTCCATCGAGCCGCTGGAGCCCGGCTTCGGCTACACGCTCGGCAACTCGCTGCGTCGCACGCTGCTGTCGTCCATCCCGGGCGCGGCGGTCACCTCCATCCGCATCGACGGTGTGCTCCACGAGTTCACCACCGTGCCGGGTGTGAAGGAGGACGTGACCGAGGTCATCCTCAACATCAAGAACCTCGTCGTCTCCTCGGAGAACGACGAGCCCGTCGTGATGTACCTGCGCAAGCAGGGTGCTGGTGCGGTCACCGCGGCGGACATCGTCCCGCCCGCGGGTGTGGAGGTCCACAACCCCGAGCTGCACATCGCCACGCTCAACGACAAGGGCAAGCTCGAGATCGAGCTGACCGTCGAGCGCGGCCGTGGCTACGTCTCGGCCTCGCAGAACAAGTCGTTCGACGCCGAGATCGGCCGGATCCCGGTCGACTCGATCTACTCGCCGGTCCTCAAGGTGACCTACAAGGTCGAGGCGACGCGTGTCGAGCAGCGCACGGACTTCGACAAGCTGGTCGTGGACGTCGAGACGAAGCCGGCGATCTCGCCGCGCGACGCGCTCGCGTCGGCCGGCAAGACGCTGGTGGAGCTCTTCGGCCTCGCCCGCGAGCTCAACGTCGAGGCCGAGGGCATCGAGATCGGTCCGTCGCCGACGGACGCGGCCCTGGCCGCGGACCTGGCGCTGCCGATCGAGGAGCTCAACCTCACGATCCGCTCGTACAACTGCCTCAAGCGCGAGGGCATCCACCAGGTGGGCGAGCTCGTCGCACGCAGCGAGGCGGACCTGCTGGACATCCGCAACTTCGGTGCGAAGTCCATCAACGAGGTGAAGGAGAAGCTCGCCGAGCTCGGCCTGTCCCTCAAGGACTCGCCGCTCGACTTCGACCCGTCGGCCGCCGCGTACTACGACGGCGACGACGACGAGGCGACGTTCTCGGACACCGAGCAGCAGTACTGAGCCTGCGGCTCTAGACACCTCAGCGCGTCCGGGTCCGCACCTGCGGCGCGATCACTTCCCAAGGAGCACATCCCATGCCTACCCCCGCCAAGGGCCCCCGGCTCGGCAGCGGACCGGCTCACGAGCGCCTGATGCTCGCGAACCTGTCCACCCAGCTCTTCGAGCACGGCCGCATCACGACCACCGAGACCAAGGCGAAGCGCCTGCGCCCGGTGGCCGAGCGCCTCATCACGTTCGCCAAGCGCGGCGACCTGCACGCGCGCCGTCGCGTCCTGCGCGTCGTCCGCGACAAGTCCGTGGTGCACACGCTGTTCACCGAGATCGCCCCGCAGATGGCGGAGCGTGAGGGTGGCTACACGCGCATCACGAAGGTCGGCACGCGCAAGGGCGACAACGCGCCCCTCGCGGTGATCGAGCTCGTGACCGAGCCCGTCAGCCCGAAGCAGGCCGTCGTCCGCGAGGCGGAGAAGGCTGCCGAGAAGGCGAGCAAGAAGAAGGCCGACAAGCCGTCCAAGAAGGCCGACAAGGTCGAGGACGCGCCCGTCGAGGACGCCGCCGTCGAGGACGCTCCCGCCGAGGACGTCCAGGACGCGCCCGTCGAGGACGCCACGGAGGAGAAGAAGGAGGCCTGAGCCTCCTCTTCCCGCCTGAGCCCTCCGGGGCTCGTCGCGCAGGGCCCGGGACCGTACGGTCCCGGGCCCTGCGGCGTCCCCGGCTCTGGCGAGCCTCCGGTCCTGTCGCGTTCCCCCGGTCGATCTCGCGTGGAGCAGGGCCTACGGTCGAGACGTGACCTCCACCGACGCGTCGCCCGGGACCGGGACCAGGACCGGGACGTGGCCGCCCGTCGTCCTCGTGCACGGGTCGCGCACCTCGCGCTCGATGTGGCGCGACCAGCTCGCGGCGCTGCGTCGTGCCGGCGTGCGGGCCGTCGCGGTCGACCTGCCGGGCCACGGGGTGCGGCGCGGCGAGGCGTTCACGCTCGACGGCGCGGTCGAAGCGGTCGCGGCCGGGATCGACGACGTCGGTGGCCGCGCGCTCGTCGTCGGGCTGTCGCTCGGGGGCTACGTCGCGATCGAGACGCGCGCGCGGCACCCGGAGCGCGTCGTGGGGCTCGTCGCCGCCGCGTGCTCGACGCCGCCGTCGACGCGCCTGCGCGGCGGCTGGCTCGTCCTCGCGCGCGGCATCGAGCGGCTCCCGGACGGGGGAGCCGGGCTGAACCAGGCGCTCGTCGACCGGGCGATGACGGCCCAGGCTGCCGCCGACCTCGCGGCCGGCGGGTTCGCCCTCGACGTCATGAGCGCGATCCTGCGCGAGGTGGGGTCGGCCGACCCGGTCCGGGCCCTCGCGGCGGCGGACTCGCCGGTCTGGCTCGTCAACGGGCGCTGGGACCACTTCCGGCTGGGGGAGCGCGGGTTCCTCGCCGCGGCGCGCGCGGGCGGGGCCCCGGCCCGGCTCGTCGTCGTCCCGGGCGCGCGGCACCTGGTGAGCCTGGACGCGCCCGTGGCGTTCAACCGCGTCCTGCTCGACGCGCACGGCGCTCTCGCCGCGGGCGCGCCTCCGGGAGGCGGGGACGAGGGCGCGACGCCGGGCCTCCTCGAGCCCGCCGCGGCCGCGCCCAGGCGGCGCACCGCGGACGGGGCGCCGGAGCGCGGCACGGCCGGTCGCTGAGGCGTCAGGCCGGCGGGAGGTCCCACGCGCGGGCGCCCCCGACGAGGGCCGCCGAGTTCGGCACCACGACGACGTCGTCGCCGAGCCGGTCGAGGACGCTCGGGGTGATGCGCCGCGAGTTGCCCCCGCCCAGGTAGAGGCGGTCCCACCAGAACACGGGCCGCAGCCCCTCGACGACCGCGTGGACCCGGCGCGACCAGAGCCCGTCGCCGAGGCGGCGGCGCTCGGGCTCGCCGACGTACTCGTCGTACGTGGTGCCGCGCCGCACCGGGGCGCGCGACCACTCGAGGTGCGGCGCGAGCCGGCCGCCGTGGAACAGCGCGGAGCCGAGCCCCGTCCCCAGCGTCAGCACCAGCTCGAGCCCGGACGCCGCGACGACGCCCGCGCCGTGCACCTCGGCGTCGTTGAGCACGAGCGCCGGGACGCCGAGCCGGCGCTCGACGGCCGCGCGGACGTCGAAGCTCGTCCAGGCCTCGACGAGCGCGGGGTCCACGCGCGACCGGGGCCCGCTGCGCGTCACGTAGTGGGGCGTGTGCACGACGACGCCGCGCCGGATCATCCCGGGCATGCCCACCGTGACGCGGTCGGCGGGAGGCAGCGTGGCCGCGATGCCCGCGACCGTCTCGACGAGGAGGTCGGGCGGGAGGGGGTAGGGCGTGGGGACGCGCACCGCCGCGGCGTGCGCGGTGCCCGACGCGTCGAGCACGTTCGCCTTGATGCCGCCCCCGCCGCAGTCGACGGCGAGGGTGCGGACGTCGTGCGGGTCGCCGGTCATGGGCGGCAGCGTAGGCACGGCGGCGCGCGCGGCGCACGGGCGGGCGACTACGGTGAACTCCCGTGACCGCCGTCCCGCCCCCAGCCCTCCCGGACCCCGACGCCCCGCGACCCGACGTGCCGGACGACGTCGTGCGCGTGCGCCTGGACCTCGCCTACCAGGGGACGGCGTTCGCCGGCTGGGCCCGGCAGCCGACGCTGCGCACGGTGCAGGGCACGCTCGAGGACGGGCTCGCGACGATCCTGCGGGGCGCGGCGCCGCGGCTCACGGTGGCGGGGCGCACGGACGCGGGCGTGCACGCGCGGGGGCAGGTCGCGCACGTCGACCTCGCGCGGGCGCAGTGGGAGGCGCTGCCCGGCCGGTCCGACCGCGCGCCGGGGGACGCGCTCGTCGCGCGGCTGGGGGGCGTGCTGCCGGGGGACGTCGTCGTGCACCGTGCCGCGCCGGCCCCGGCCGGGTTCGACGCCCGATTCTCCGCGCTGCACCGCGCGTACACCTACCGCGTCGCGGACGACCCGGCGCAGCGCGACCCGCTGCGCCGGGACTGGGTGCTGTGGAGCCGGCGACCGCTCGACGTCGCGGCGATGGACGCCGCCGTGCGGCCCCTGCTCGGGGTGCGGGACTTCGCGGCGTTCTGCAAGCCGCGACCCGGCGCGACGACGATCCGCGAGCTGCAGCACCTGTCGTGGTCGCGCCCGACGGACGGGCCCGACGCGGGCCTCGTGGTCGCGCACGTCCGCGCGGACGCGTTCTGCCACAACATGGTGCGCGCGCTCGTCGGCGCGTCGCTCGCCGTGGGGGAGGGGCGTCGCGACGTCGGCTGGCCCGCGGGGCTCCTCGCGAGCCGGCGCCGGGACGCGGGGGCGGGCGTCGTGCCGGCGCACGGGCTCGTGCTCGAGGAGGTCACCTACCCGCCCGACGCGGAGCTCGCGGCGCGTGCCGACCGCATCCGCGCCGTGCGGAACGAGGAGGACGTCTGGGAGGACGCGCCGCCCCGCGAGCCGGCCTGAGCCGGCCGCGGGCGGGCGCTCGTCCTCAGGGCTTCCTCAGGGCTTCTCAGGGCTCCTCGACGACGTGGACGGCGGCCTCCTCGGCGCCCGCGGCGCCCCCGGAGATCCCCTCGTCGTCGGCGTACGTGTCGTTCTGGCGCCCGTCGAGGGCGTCGGGGTCGGCGACGAGGCGGCCCGCGCGGGTCTCGTCGGGCCGCTCGGCCGGGTCGCGCTCCCACTCCTCCGGCTCCTCCTCGGCGAGGCGCTGGTCGAGCGTCTCGCCGTGCACCTCTTCCCACGGCGTCTCGCCGAAGTGGTTCGAGCGGGGGCGCTCGGGCGGGGAGTAGCCCTCGTCGAGCACGTCGTCCACGCCGCGGTCGAGGAGCGTCTCCTCGGGCTGGAGCTGGTCGGTGTCGCCCTCGGCGCCCGTCTCCGGGTCGGGGCTCGTGGCGGTGGTGTCTTCGCTCATGCGTCCCACCCTGGCACCTCACGGGGACGGACGCAGCCCCGGACGCGAGTGCCTGCGAGGGCGCCCGGCCGGGACTACGGTGGGGCCGCACCGCGCCCCGGTGCGCACCCGCTGGAGCACCCCTGAACCGGAGGACGACCCCATGGCCGGCATCGACGACATCCTGTCCACCGTCCCGCTCGACCAGCTCGCCGGTCGGCTCGGCGTCGACGAGGCGACGGCGCAGCGCGCGGTGGGCGCGGCGCTGCCCGCGCTGCTGGGCGGGCTGCGCGCCAACGCGCAGGACCCGGCGGGCGCGGCGTCGCTCGGCGAGGCCCTCGCGCAGCACGACCCGGCGCTCGTGGAGAGCGGTGTCGACCTCGACGACGTCGACACCGACGACGGCCGCAAGATCGTCGGGCACGTGTTCGGGCAGAACGAGCAGGCGGTCGTCGCGCAGCTCGCCCGGTCGACGGGCACCGGCAAGGACCTGCTCGCGAAGGTGCTTCCCGCGCTCGCGCCGATCGCGCTGGCCTTCCTCGCGAAGCAGCTCGGTGGCGCCGGGTCGTCGGGCGGCGTCCCGACCGGCACCTCGGGCGGCACGGCGGGCGGCACTTCGGGCGGCACCGCGGCGGGGAAGGGCGCGGGCGAGCGGCCGGGCGCGCCGCAGACCGGTGGGGGCGGCCTGGGCGACGTCCTCGGCGGGCTCCTGGGCGGCGGGTCGGGCGCCGGCGGCGGTCTCGGCGACCTCCTGGGCGGGCTGGGCGGCCTCCTCGGCGGCGGCCGGCGCTGAGCCGTCCCGCCATCCCGGCGTCCCGCCACCCGCCATCCCGCCATCCCGCCACCCGGCGTCCCGCGTCCCGGCGCCCGCCTGCCGTGGTGCCGGGCGGCGGGTGGCGCCGGCCCGGCCGAGGTGCCGGACGCCCGGGTCCGCAAAGCGCGTGACCGCACGGCCGACGTCGGGGACCATGACGGGGTGGGACACCTCGACCTCAGCGACGTCACGTATCACCTGCCTGACGGGCGCACCCTGCTCGACGGCGTCGACCTGCGGGTCGCGGACGG
Source organism: Cellulosimicrobium sp. JZ28 (assembly GCF_015327065.1). Classification (NCBI taxonomy): domain Bacteria; kingdom Bacillati; phylum Actinomycetota; class Actinomycetes; order Micrococcales; family Promicromonosporaceae; genus Cellulosimicrobium; species Cellulosimicrobium sp. JZ28. Next base: position 718,661 of record NZ_CP017660.1, read on the forward strand.
CGCGCGCGTCGCGCTCGTGGGGCCCAACGGCGTCGGGAAGTCGACGCTGCTGCGCATCGTCACCGGTGAGGTCGCCCCGCACGGCGGTGCCGTCGTGCGCAGCGGCGGGCTCGGGGTGATGCGCCAGGACGTCGGCCGCATCGACGACGACCGCACGGTGCGCGACCTTCTCGTCGGGCTCGCGCCGACCGCGGTCCGCGAGGCGGCGCTCGAGCTCGCGGCCGCCGAGCACGACATCATGACGGTCGACGACGAGCCCGCCCAGCTCCGCTACGCCCAGGCCCTCGTGGACTGGGCGGACGTGGGCGGCTACGACGCCGAGGCCGGCTGGGACGAGGTGACCGACGAGGTGCTGTCGGTCCCGTTCGAGAAGGCGCAGTGGCGCGACGTGCGGTCGCTGTCCGGGGGCGAGCAGAAGCGGCTCGCGCTCACGGCCCTGCTCCGCGGGCCGGAGGAGGTCCTGCTGCTCGACGAGCCGGACAACCACCTCGACGTGCCGACGAAGCGCTGGCTCGAGGAGCGGCTCGTCGCGTCGTCCAAGACGGTCCTCTTCGTGTCCCACGACCGCGAGCTGCTGTCGCGCACCGCGACCCAGGTCGCGACGCTCGAGCCGACGCCGGGCGGCGGCACGGTGTGGGTGCACGGCGGCGGCTTCGCGACGTACGCCCAGGCCCGCGCGGACCGGCGCGACCGGCTCGCCGAGCTCGCGCGCCGCTGGGACGAGGAGCACACCAAGCTCCAGGAGCTCGTGCGGACGCTCAAGACGAAGGCCGCGTTCAACGACGGCCTCGCGAGCCGGTACCAGGCCGCGCGCACGCGCCTGCGCAAGTTCGAGGAGGCGGGGCGTCCCGAGGTGGTCGCGCGCGACCAGAACGTGACCGTGCGGCTCACGGGCGGGCGGACGGCCAAGCGCGCGGTGACGTGCGAGCGGCTCGAGCTCACGGGGCTCATGAAGCCGTTCGACGTCGAGGTGTTCTTCGGCGAGCGCGTCGCGGTGCTCGGCTCGAACGGCTCGGGCAAGTCCCACTTCCTGCGCCTCCTCGCCGCGGGCGGGAGCGACCCCGAGCCGGGCACCGTGCCCGACGACGTGGCCGGCGGCCCGGCGGCGCCCGCTCCCGTGGCGCACACGGGCCGGGCCGTGCTCGGCTCGCGGGTGCGGCCGGGGTGGTTCGCGCAGAACCACGACCACCCGGAGCTGCGGGGGCGCACGCTGCTGGAGATCCTCCACCGCGGCGAGGGGCACCGGGCGGGCATGGGGCGCGAGGGCGCGAGCCGGGCGCTCGACCGGTACGAGCTCGTGGGCCAGGCCGAGCAGCGCTTCGAGACGCTCTCCGGTGGCCAGCAGGCGCGCTTCCAGATCCTGCTCCTCGAGCTCGACGGCGCGACGCTGCTCCTGCTCGACGAGCCGACGGACAACCTCGACCTGCACTCGGCGGAGGCGCTCGAGGCGGGGCTCGCGGCCTTCCAGGGCACCGTGCTCGCGGTGACGCACGACCGGTGGTTCGCGCGCGGCTTCGACCGGTTCCTCGTGTTCCGCGAGGACGGCGAGGTCGTCGAGGCGCCGGAGCCGGTCTGGGACGTCGAACGCGTCCGTCGGGCGCGCTAGCCGTCCCTATCCTGGTGGGCATGGCCGTCCACAAGATCGTGCTCTTCTACGCCTTCACGCCGCTGCGGGACCCGCGTGCCGTGCAGCTCTGGCAGCAGGCGCTGGGGGAGCGGTGGCACCTCACGGGTCGCGTGATCGTGTCGGAGCACGGGATCAACGCGACCCTCGGCGGGACGGTCGAGGACCTCAAGCAGTACGTGAAGACGACGCGCCGGTACCCGGGCTTCGAGGGCGTCGACGTCAAGTGGTCCGACGGCACGGGCCGGGACTTCCCGCGCCTGTCCGTCAAGGTGCGCCCCGAGCTCGTCGCGTTCGGCGTGCCGGACGAGGTCCGGGTCGACGAGCACGGCGTCGTCGGCGGCGGGGAGCGGCTGAGCCCGCAGGCCCTGCACGACCTCGTCGAGGAGCGCGGCGACGACGTCGTGATGCTCGACGGCCGCAACGCGTTCGAGGCGGCCATCGGCCGCTTCCGCGGGGCCGTCGTGCCCGACGTCGCGACCACGCGGGACTTCGTCGCCGAGATCGACTCGGGCCGCTATGACGACCTCAAGGGGCGGCCCGTCGTCACGTACTGCACGGGGGGCGTGCGGTGCGAGGTGCTGTCGGCCCTGCTGCGCGCCCGCGGGTTCGAGGAGGTGTACCAGCTCGACGGCGGCGTCGTGCGCTACGGCGAGGTGTTCGGCTCGCAGGGGCTGTGGGAGGGGTCGCTCTACGTGTTCGACGAGCGCATGCACGTCGAGCTCGGCCCGGGGTCGACGCCGCTCGGCGCGTGCACGGCGTGCGGGGCGCCGACGGCGAAGTACGAGAACTGCGCCGACCCGAGCTGCCGGACCCTGCGCCTGTACTGCCCCGGCTGCGTCCACGAGGCCCGCTCGACGCGCTGCGAGACGTGCGTCCGGGAGCGTCCGGCCGCTTTGACCGGCGGCCTGCCTCGCGGGTAGTCTGGTGAGTCGTTGTGCTCATCTCACGACACCCGTGTCGCTAGCGCGCCCACTCGCTGCCGGCCAAGGAGCGGGTGTCGACCGAGCCCGCCGCGCAACGACCTGCCCTCTCGGCCGCACGCTTCAGCGGTCGAAGAAGACATCCTGAGACAGAAACGAAGGCTACGACCGTGCGTACGTACACCCCGAAGCCCGGCGACGTCCAGCGCGACTGGTACGTCATCGACGCGACCGACGTCGTCCTGGGCCGCCTGGCCACCCACGTGGCCACCCTGCTGCGCGGCAAGCACAAGCCGACCTTCGCTCCGCACGTCGACGGCGGTGACTTCGTCATCGTCATCAACGCCGGCAAGGTCGCCCTGAGCGGCAACAAGCGCGAGCAGAAGATGGCCTACAACCACTCCGGTTACCCGGGTGGTCTGCGTGCCGTCGCCTACGGCGACCTGCTCGACAAGCACCCCGAGCGTGCCGTCGAGAAGGCCGTCCGGGGCATGCTCCCCAAGACGACCCTCGGTCGCGCCCAGTTCGGCAAGCTGAAGGTCTACGCGGGTGCCGAGCACCCGCACGCCGCTCAGCAGCCGAAGCCGTTCGAGATCACCCAGGTCGCGCAGTAATCGCCGCCCAGGCGTAGCGCACAGAGAGACGCGAGGACACCACCCGTGGCCGAGACCACCGTCGACACCGACACCCTGGGCGACGAGACGCCCAGCACCTACACCTCCGAGTCCGCCGCCCCCACGGGCCGCGGCCAGAGCATCACCGCCCCCGGCCAGGCCCTGGGCCGCCGCAAGGAGGCCGTGGCGCGCGTGCGCCTCGTCCCCGGCACCGGCACCTGGAAGGTCAACGGGCGCACGCTCGAGGACTACTTCCCGAACAAGGTCCACCAGCAGCTCGTCAACTCCCCGCTGAAGCTGGTCGACGTCGAGGGTCGCTTCGACGTCGTCGCCCGCATCACGGGCGGCGGCTCCTCGGGCCAGGCCGGCGCGCTGCGCCTGGCGATCGCGCGCGCGCTCAACGCGATCGACGCCGAGCACAACCGCCCCGCGCTGAAGAAGGCCGGCTTCCTCACTCGCGACGCCCGCGTCGTCGAGCGCAAGAAGGCCGGTCTCAAGAAGGCCCGCAAGGCACCGCAGTACTCCAAGCGCTGATCCTGCGCTGTGCGCTCGTCGGCCCCGGTGGACCTCGTCCACCGGGGCCGACGGCGTTTGTGAGGAGCGGTGACCAAGACCCGTCGACGGCGGGCAGCGGCTGACGGTCGTACGGTCGGCGTACGGCCGGTACGAGGGGAAGGACTTCCATGGGACGGCTTTTCGGCACCGACGGGGTGCGCGGTCTCGCGAACGGCAACGTGACGGCGGAGCTCGCGCTGGACCTCGGCGTCGCCGCGGCCCGCGTGCTCGCGAGCGGTCAGGAGGAAGGGCACCGCCCGCGCGCGGTCGTCGGGCGCGACACGCGCGTGTCCGGGGAGTTCCTCGGCGCGGCGCTCATCGCGGGGCTCGCGAGCGCGGGCGTCGACGTGAAGGACGTCGGAGTCCTGCCGACCCCGGCGGTCGCCTACCTGACGAGCACCATGGACGTCGACTTCGGCGTCGTCATCTCGGCGTCGCACAACCCCATGCAGGACAACGGGATCAAGTTCCTCGCGCGCGGCGGCGTGAAGCTCGACGACGCGGTCGAGGACCGTATCGAGAGCCTGCTGGGCCAGGAGTGGGAGCGCCCGACGCACGGTGTCGTCGGCCGCATCTCCCCGGACTCGGGCCGCGCGGGCGGCGCGTACGTCGAGCACCTCATGTCGAGCATCGGCGCCGACGAGGACCACAAGCCGCTGGCCGGGCTGCGGATCGCGGTCGACTGCGCGAACGGCGCGGCGAGCGACGTCGGGCCCGCGGCGCTGCGTGCTGCCGGGGCGGACGTCGTCGTCATCAACGCGAGCCCCGACGGCCGCAACATCAACGCGGCGTGCGGCTCGAACCACCCGGAGCAGCTCCAGGCCGTCGTCGTCGCGTCCGAGGCCGACTTCGGCGTCGCGTTCGACGGCGACGCGGACCGCTGCATCGCGGTCGACCACGGCGGCACCGTCGTCGACGGCGACCAGATCATGGGCGTCCTCGCCCTCGCGCTCAAGGACGAGGGCGCGCTCCCGCACGACACGCTCGTCGTCACGGTCATGAGCAACCTCGGGCTGCTGCTCGCGATGCGCGCGGCGGGGATCAGCACCGTCCAGACGGCGGTCGGCGACCGGTACGTGCTCGAGGAGATGCGCGCCCACGGCTACGGCCTGGGCGGCGAGCAGTCCGGCCACATCGTCATGTCGCGCTACGCGACGACGGGCGACGGCGTGCTCACGGCCCTCCAGCTCGCGGCGCGGGTGCGCGCGACGGGCCAGAAGCTCGCGGACCTCGCGGGCGTCGTGCAGCGGCTCCCGCAGACCCTCCTCAACGTCCCGGGCGTGGACAAGGCGCGCGCGTCGACCGACGAGGCGCTGCTGGCCGCGGTCGCCGGTGCGGAGCGCTCGCTCGGCGAGACGGGGCGGGTGCTCCTGCGGCCGTCGGGCACCGAGCCGCTCGTCCGGGTCATGGTCGAGGCGGCGACGCAGCAGCAGGCCGACGCGGTCGCCGCGCAGCTCGCGGGCGTCGTGCGCGAGCGGCTCGCCCTGTGAGCGCGTCCGGACGGCCGACGGGACGCGAGGCGGGAACGAGCGTGCGGCAGGGGGTCGACGAGGCGCTGCGCGAGCACGTGCTCGCGCTCCTCGCCGCGTACCCGGACGGCGTCCTGCCGATCGTGCAGGCCGGCCACCCCGTGCTGCGCACGCCGGCCGTGCCGTACGCGGGCCAGCTCGGCGACGCGCTGCCGCGCTTCCTCGACGCGATGCGCGTGACCATGCGCGCGGCGCCCGGGGTGGGGCTCGCCGCGCCGCAGGTCGGCATCGGCCTCGCGGTGGCCGTGGTCGAGGACCCGGGGGCACCGGACGTCGGCGACGACCGGGAGCGAAGCCTCCTGGAGTACCGGGTGCTCGTGAACCCGCGCTACGAGGTCGTCGGCGAGGAGACGCGCACGTTCTTCGAGGGCTGCCTCTCCGTGCACGGCTGGCAGGCCGAGCGGACGCGCGCCCACGCCGTCCGGCTCACGGGCCAGGACGAGGCCGGCGAGCCGTTCGACGACGTGCTGACCGGGTGGCCCGCGCGCATCGTCCAGCACGAGACGGACCACCTCCGGGGCGAGCTCTACCTCGACGCCGCCGACCTGCGCACGCTGTCCTCGACCCTCGGGGTGGCGCGGCTCCCGGGCGCCGGGAGCTAGCTCACCGGGCGTCCGCGGGCCCCTGGTCCTCACGACGTACGGGCCCGCCGCGGGAAGTCGTCCGTCGGGATGACGACCCTGCCGCGGCTGGCGCGGCAGAATCGTCACGGGCGCGGCGCCGTCGCGCCCGGGGTCCTCAGGGGTGAACCGGGGGTCTCCCTGATGGTCGTCGTCCTCGCGCTCCGTAGGCTTGTCCTGGTGCAGGACGACCGACCTGCCGCCACCGCCCGTCTGGCCTCCCCGCCAGCAGACGAACGAGGACGCCGTTGCCCGACGCCGTGTCGATCTTCCTGGAGAATCTCGAGCACTGGATTCTCGCCCTCGCGGCGTCCGCGTGGATCTATCCCGCCCTGTTCGGCTTCGCGACGATCGACGGGTTCTTCCCGCCGGTCCCCAGCGAGTCGGTCGTCATCACGCTCGCGGTCTCCGCGCACGCGACCGGCGAGCCCAACCTCGTCCTCGTGCTCCTCGTCGCGGCCCTGGGCGCCTGGACCGGGGACCAGATCGCGTTCGCCATCGGTCGTGCCGTCGGCACGGAGCGCCTGCGCATCCTGCGCACGCCCCGCGGGCGTCGCGCCGTGGGGTGGGCAGAGCGCGCCCTCGCGCACCGCGGCGCGTCGTTCATCCTCGCGGCGCGCTACATCCCCGTGGGCCGCGTCGCGGTGAACATGACGGCGGGCGCCGTCGGGTACCCGCGGCGCCGCTTCATGGCGTTCTCCGCCGTCGCGGCGGTGACGTGGGCCGTCTACTCGGTGCTCATCGGGCTCGTCGCCGCCCGGTGGCTGGGCCACGAGCCGCTGCTCGCGATGGTCGTGGGCATCGTGCTGGGTGTCGGGAGCGGGTTCGTCATCGATCGCGTGCTCATGATGCGGGCGCGCCAGCGCGGCGAGCTGCCGCCGACGCCGCAGGCGCCGGCCGGGGAGGGCGCGACCGACCCGGCCGGGACTGCGCCGACGACCGGCGGGACACCGGCCGCGACCGCGCCCGGCGGGGGCGCGACGGCCGACGGGCGCACGGTGACCGGCCCGGTGACCGGCGAGCCCCTGCCCGGTCCGCGCGCAGCGGACGCCTCCGGGACAGTGCCGCCCGGGTCGTCGGGGGCGACGTCGTCGGGCACGCCGCCCCGCGCGACCTGACCCTGCCCGTGTGCTGGGCGGGTCGCCTCAGAGCTTGCGCAGGCGGACGCGCTGGACCGAGTGGTCCGAGCCCTTCGTGAGGACGAGGGTCGCGCGGCCGCGCGTCGGCAGGATGTTCTGCTCGAGGTTCGGCGCGTTGATCGCGTCCCAGATCGACTTCGCTCGCTCCACCGCCTGCTCGTCCGTGAGGTCGGCGTAGCGGCGGAAGTACGACTCGGGGCGCGCGAACGCCGTGCGGCGCAGCGCGAGGAACCGGTCGACGTACCACTGGCGGATGTTGCGCGTGCGGGCGTCCACGTAGATCGAGAAGTCGAAGAAGTCCGACACGGCGACGGTCGACTCGTCGTGCGCGCTCGGACGCGCGGGCTGGAGCACGTTGAGGCCCTCGACGACGAGGACGTCGGGCTTGCGGACGACGGCCTCGGCCCCCGGCACGATGTCGTACGTGAGGTGGTCGTAGACGGGGGCCCGCACCTCGGCGTGGCCGGCCTTGACCTTGGACAGGAACCGGATGAGCGCGCGACGGTCGTAGGACTCGGGGAAGCCCTTGCGGTCCATGAGGCCCCGGCGCGCGAGCTCCGCGTTGGGGTAGAGGAAGCCGTCTGTCGTGATGAGCTCGACGCGCGGGGTCTCCGGCCAGCGGGCCAGCATCTCGCGCAGCACGCGCGCCGTCGTCGACTTCCCGACGGCCACGGAGCCGGCCACGCCGATGACGTACGGCGTGTTGCCGGTCTCCTCGCGCAGGAACGTCGACGTCGCCTCGTGCAGGCCGGACGTCGCGGTGACGTAGAGGTTGAGCAGGCGCGAGAGCGGCCGGTAGACGGCGTCGACCTCGGCGAGGTCGATCGGGTCACCGAGGCCGCGCAGGCGCGCGACGTCGTCGTCGGTCAGCGGCAGCGGCGTCGACTCCGACAGCCGGCTCCACACGGCCCGGTCGAGATCGACGTACGGCGAGGACGACGGCGCGGCCAGGTGGGCCCGCAGGAGGTCGGACGGGTCGTCGGCGGGGGAGGACACCCGCCCGATTCTGCCGGATGCGCGCCCGTGCCGGTGCACGGGGCCGCCCCGCGCCCCGACGAGGGCACCGCGGGGCCGCCCTCCGCGGGTCGTCTCAGCGGGCGTCGTCGGCCCCGCGCGCGGCCCGACGACGGCGCGGCGCCGGCTCGACGGTGGGCCCCGGGCCGGGGAGCGCGAGGTCGGGCAGGCGGGCCATGAGGGCGAGCGCGTCGGCCGGGGCGTGGGCGTCCACGTCGTTGTCGAAGTAGACCTCGACGTCGTGGCCCGCGGCGTGCCAGGCGCGCACGCGCTCGGCCCACGCGTCGAGCACGTGCGGCCGGTAGCCGCTGCGGTAGAGCTCCTGGTCCCCGTGCAGGCGCACGTACACGAGCGGGCTCGTGACCGCCTCGACGAGCGGCCACCGGCCCGCGCCGTCCGACACGGCGAACGCCACCCCGTGCCGGCGCAGGAGGTCGAGCGACTCCGGCGTGGCGAACGACGCGTGCCGCGGCTCGAGCGCGTGCACGAGCGGGCGGTCCGCATCGGTCTCCGTCCAGGCGGGCGCGCGCAGGCGGTCGTCGTGCTCGTGCGCGAGCCGCGCCGCCTCGCGGGTGGTGCGCGGCAGGAGCGTGAGGAACGCGTCGAGCAGGTCGTGGTCGAAGGCGGTCCGTGCCGGGAGCTGCCACAGGACGGGCCCGAGCCTGCTGCCGAGCGCGAGGACGCCGCTCGCGACGAAGTTGGCGACCGGCGTCCGCACGTCCCGCAGCCGCTTCATGTGGGTGACGAAGCGCGGTCCCTTGACCGCGAACGTGAAGCCCTCGGGGGTCTGGTCGCGCCACGCGACGAACGACGACGGCCGCTGCAACGAGTAGAACGACCCGTTGAGCTCGACGGCGGGGAAGAGCGAGGCGACGTGCTCGAGCTCGCGGCGCTGGGGGAGCCCCGCGGGGTAGAACGGTCCGCGCCAGTCCGCGTACCGCCACCCCGAGAGACCGATCCGGACGGTGGGCACGAGCACAGCCTCGCGGTGCAGCGCGTCGCACGCCCGGCGAACGGGTGGCGGACCGGCACGCGACGAGGCCCCGGGCGCGAGGACGGCTCGCGCGCCGCGCGGGGCCCGATTAGGCAGCGGACCTCACGAAGAACCGCGAGATCGTGCGGCCCCGAAGGGGCGCGGGTCCGTGGCTAGACTCGATCACCATGTGCGGAATCGTGGGCTACGTGGGCCCTGGAACCATGGTCGGAGAGGCCTCGGGGCGACCCCTCGACGTCGCTCTCGAAGGACTCGGACGGCTCGAGTACCGCGGCTACGACTCGGCCGGGGTCGCGCTCGTCGCGCCCGGCGTCGACGCCGTCGCGTTCGCGAAGAAGTCGGGCAAGCTCGCGAACCTCGTGCAGGAGATCGAGACGCACCCGCTACCCGCGGCGACCGCGTCGATCGGGCACACGCGGTGGGCGACGCACGGCGGCCCCACGGACAGCAACGCGCACCCCCACCTCGCGGACGACGACCGCCTCGCCGTGATCCACAACGGCATCGTCGAGAACTTCGCGACCCTCAAGGCCGAGCTCCTCGCCGAGGGCGTGACGTTCCGGTCCGAGACCGACACCGAGGTCGCCGCGCAGCTCCTCGCGCGGGCGTACCGCGACACCAAGGACCTCACGCTCGCGATGGGCCAGGTGGCGCGGCGGCTCGAGGGCACCTTCACGCTCCTCGCCGTGCACGCCGACGCCCCCGACACGGTCGTGGGCGCGCGGCACGACTCGCCGCTCGTCGTCGGGCTGGGGGAGGGCGAGAACTTCCTCGGCTCCGACGTCGCGGCGTTCATCTCCCACACCAAGGAGGCGCTCGAGCTCGGGCAGGACCAGATCGTCACGATCACGCCGACGTCGGTCGAGGTGACCGACTTCGACGGCAACCCCGCCGAGGCGAAGCGCTACACGGTCGACTGGGACGCGGCCGCCGCGGAGAAGGGCGGCTTCTCGTCCTTCATGGACAAGGAGATCCACGACCAGCCGCACGCCGTCGCCGACACGCTGCTCGGCCGCACGGACCCGTCGGGCAAGCTCGTGCTCGACGACCTGCGCATCGACGAGGCCGTGCTGCGCTCGGTCGACAAGATCATCGTCGTCGCGTGCGGCACGGCGGCCTACTCGGGCCACGTCGCGAAGTACGCGATCGAGCACTGGTGCCGCATCCCGGTCGAGGTCGAGCTCGCGCACGAGTTCCGCTACCGCGACCCGATCGTCGACGAGAAGACGCTCGTCGTCGCCGTGACGCAGTCCGGCGAGACCATGGACACGCTCATGGCCGTGCGCCACGCGCGCGAGCAGGGTGCGAAGGTCATCTCGATCGTCAACACGCACGGCTCGACGATCCCGCGCGAGTCCGACGCCGTGCTCTACACGCACGCCGGCCCGGAGATCGCGGTCGCCTCGACGAAGGCGTTCCTGTCGCAGATCACCGCCGCGTACCTCCTGGGCCTCTACCTCGCGCAGCTGCGCGGGAACAAGTTCCCCGACGAGATCGCGGCGATCCTCGAGGACCTGCGCGAGATGCCGCGCAAGATCCAGACGGTCATCGAGCGCGGCGAGTACGTGCGCGCGACCGCGCGGTCGATGAAGGACGCCTCGTCCGTGCTGTTCCTCGGGCGGCACGTCGGGTTCCCCGTCGCGCTCGAGGGCGCGCTCAAGCTCAAGGAGCTCGCGTACATCCACGCGGAGGGCTTCGCGGCCGGCGAGCTCAAGCACGGGCCGATCGCGCTGATCGACGAGGGCCAGCCGGTGTTCGTCGTCGTGCCGTCGCCGAAGGGCCGCGAGGGCCTGCACTCCAAGGTCATCTCGAACATCCAGGAGATCCGGGCGCGCGGCGCACGCACGCTCGTCATCGCCGAGGACGGGGACGACGCCGTGCGCCCCTACGCGGACGAGATCTTCTGGATCCCCGAGTCCCCGACGCTGCTCTCGCCGCTGCTGGCCGTCGTGCCGCTGCAGATCTTCGCGATGGCGCTCGCGACGGCGAAGGGCCTCGACGTCGACCAGCCGCGCAACCTCGCGAAGTCGGTCACGGTCGAGTAGCCCTCCCGCCCCCGCCCCCGCCCACGCGTCGACCAGGTGGTCCTGGTTCGTCCGGTCTCCCGGACGAACCAGGACCACCTGCTCGTGGAGGCGGGGAGGCCTGGTTCGCCACCGTAGGGTGGACGCATGATCAAGGGCGTGGGGATCGACGTCGTGGACGTCGCGCGGTTCATGGAGACCCTGGAGCGCACGCCCCGGCTCCGCGAGAAGCTGTTCACCGAGGCCGAGCGTGACCTGCCGCCCGCGTCGCTCGCCGCGCGGTTCGCGGCGAAGGAGGCCATCGCCAAGGCGCTGGGCGCCCCGGCGGGCATGCGCTGGCACGACGCGACGGTGCACCGCGTCGTCGGCGGCCCGCCGGAGGTCGAGATCACCGGCACGGTCGCGGCACGTGCGGACGCGCTCGGCATCACGGCCTGGCACCTGAGCATCTCGCACGACGCCGGCATCGCCTCGGCGATGGTCGTCGCAGAGGGCTGACCCCCCATCCCGCCGAACATGCCGTTGCCGCCCGTCAACGAAGCCGGACGGGCTCCCACCGCATGGTGAACGGCGGCCGTGGGGTCTCGGTGTCGTCCACAGGACGCGACGTCGGGTCGTTGTCCACAGGTCAGTCGCCTGGCCCGACGACGACGGGTCCTCGTGCGGTGGGGTGGCACCCGTGCGTCGTGCTCAGATTCCCCCGGCCCTGCTCTCCGTCGCCGCGGTCCAGGGCGGTCTCGTCTCATCGCCCAGTGCCGAGGGCACGGCCTGAGCGACAAGGATGTGGCCGGCCTGACGCGCCGGGCGACCCTCGTGCGCGTGACCCGCGGCGTCTACGACGTCAGTGCCGCCCCGCTCACCGACCGGTCGTGGGACGAGCGACGAGCCCGGGCCGCCTGGACGGGCCTGCTCGCCTTCGGCGAGGATGCGGTGGCGGTCGGGTCCTGTGCGCTCGTCCTCCACGGCGTCCGTGGGCTGCCGCCGACCCTCCGGCCCGAGGCAGCTGTTCCTCGTGGGCGCAACCGGCTCGACCGCGACGGGATCGCGCTACGGCAGTTCGACGCAGGCATGACGACCACCGAGATCCGGGGCAGGCGGGTCGTGACGCTCGACTGGGCGCTCGCGCAGGCTGTCCCCGAGCTCCCGCGCGCGAACGGCCTCGCCGTGCTCGACTCCGCCCTCCACCAGGGCCTCATCGACGCGGACGGGCTGCGCCGCGCGCACGAGCACGCGCGCGGGAGACGCGGTGTCGCCAGTCGGCACACGCTGTGGGAGATGGCCGACGCGCGGGCCGAGTCACCCCTCGAGTCCTTCGCCCGGCTCGACTGCATCGACGAGGGCGTGCCGCCGCGCACGCTGCAGCTTCCCGTCCACGACCACGGCGGGAGGGTCGTCGCACGGGGCGACCTGGCCTGGCGCTACCGCGACGGTCGGTGGCTGGTCGCCGAGCTGGACGGTCAGGACGTCCACAGCACTCCGCATGCGGTGTTCTCAGACCGAACCCGGCAGAACACTCTGGTCGCGACGGGAAGGATCGACGTCCTGCGCTTCACAGGTCGCGACGTCGGGACGATCGGCCGCACTGTCCGGGCGGCTCTGCACAGAAACGGCGGAAGGCCCCCGCCGACCATGGGGTCGTGGCCCGTCGGGTCGCTCTGACAGGCCACGACCCCATGCTCGGCGGACTGCCCGGGGAGGGGGAAGGGGAGGGGAGTCAGCGCTGGAGGGCCGGGATCACCTGGCGCTGGAAGAGCTCGAGCTGGTCGCGGTCGGTCGCGGCGAAGGGGAAGTAGCCGATCGCGTAGCCGAGGCCCTGGTCGCGCAGCGCCGTGAGGGTCTCGACGATCTGCTCCGGCGTCCCGACGAGGGGGCCGTTCCGCCACGACGCGATGCTGTCGTCCGCCTTCTCGGGGAAGTAGCGGCGCGCGTGCTCCTCGACGCGGGCGAGGCGGTCCGCGACGTCCTGCTCGGTCTCGCCGATGACGACGTTGTAGTTGGCCGACCGCGTGATCTCACCGAAGTCGCGGCCCAGGTCGCGGCAGTGCTGCTCGAGCACGGCGGACTTGTGGGCGAAGCCCTCCGGCGAGCCGTCGAAGTTCGTGTACTGGGCGTGCTGCGCCGCGATGCGCAGCGTCTTCTTCTCGCCGCCGCCCGCGATCCACAGGGGGATGCTCGGCACGGCACCCTCGCCGTCGACCGCCACGCGCTGCAGCGGCTGCGGGTAGCACAGCGCGCCGTCCACCTGGTAGCGCTGGCCCTCGAACGTGCCCGACGACCCCGTGCGCCACATGCGGGCCATGATCTGCACGCCCTCGTCGAGCGCGCGCAGGCGCTCGCCCGCGCTGGGGAAGCCGTACCCGTAGGCGCGCCACTCGTGCTCGTACCAGCCCGCGCCGATGCCCATCTCGAGGCGGCCGCCCGAGACGTGGTCGACCGTCGCGGCGACCTTCGCGAGGTAGGTCGGCTCGCGGTACGCCATGCACGTGCACATCTGGCCCAGGCGCACGCGCTGCGACGCCGCGGCGAACGCCGCCATGAGCGTCCACGCCTCGTGGGTCGCCTCGGTGCTCGGGGTCGGGGTCGTGTGGAAGTGGTCGTAGACCCAGACGCCGTCCCACGCGAACTCGCCGCCGGGCAGGGGCTCGCCCGCCGCCGCGTTGTCGGCGTAGTGGAGCAGGGAGAGCATCGTCTTCCAGTGGTCCTCGGGCGCGACGTCGACGAGGTCGTAGCGCCAGCCCTGCGGGATGAAGAGTCCGAATCGCATGCTCGTCACCCTATGCGGGTCCGCGCGGCCCGCAGCGCGCCCGCGGGGACCGTCTCAGCCCTCGGCCGTCCCGGCGGTCGTCGCCCCGGCCGGCTTGGCGCGGGCGCCGCGCAGGCGGCCTCGGCGCCCGATGGGCAGGATGAGGTCATGATCGAAGCCTGGTCCGTCGCCGACGTCCGCGCCGCCGAGGAGCCCCTGCTCGCCGCGGGCGTCCCGCTCATGGAGCGCGCGTCGTTCGCGCTCGCCACCGTCGTCGCGCGCGACCTCGCCCGACGCCGGTCGGTCGCCCTGCCCGACGGCGGCCGTCGCGACGGGCGCGTCACCGGCGCCCGGGCGGTCCTGCTCGTCGGCTCGGGCAACAACGGCGGGGACACGCTGCACGCGGGCGCGTACCTCGCGCGCCGCGGCGTCGAGGTGCTGGCGGTGCTCACGGGCGAGCACGCGCACGCCGGCGGTCTCGCGGCGCTCCGGGACGCGGGCGGGCGGGTCGAGGTGCTCGTCGGCAGCCCCGACGGCGCGGCGCACGGCGACGGTCACGACGACCGCCACCACGACCACCTCGACCCGCACGTCGCCGACCGGGTCGCCGCCCAGGCGGCGCGCGCCGACGTCGTGCTCGACGGCCTCGTCGGGATCGGCGCCCGCGGGGCGCTGCGCGGGGTCGCGGCGGACCTCGTGGAGCGGCTGACCGTGGTGCTCGACGGCGGCCCCGCGCACGGTCCGGAAGGCCCCGGGCGGCCGTGGGTCGTCGCGGTGGACGCACCGAGCGGCATCGGCGTCGACGACGGCACGGTGCCGGGCCCGGTGCTGCGCGCCGACCGCACGGTGACGTTCGGCGCCGCCAAGCCGGGGCTGCTCCTGCCGCCCGCGACGCACCTCGCGGGGCACGGCGCGGTCGTCGACATCGGGCTGCGCCTGGGCGCACCCGGCCCTCATGCACCCGGCGCTGACGCAGCCGGCCTCGGCGCACCCGGCCCCGACGCACCCGGCCCCGACGCACCCGGCCCCGACGCGGCCGCGCCGGACCGGGGGACCACGACGCCGGTCGTGCGTCGGCTCGAGCCGGCGGACGTCGCGGCCCTCTGGTCCGTGCCCGGCGCGACCGACCACAAGTACACGCGCGGCGTCGTCGGCGTCGTGGCGGGCACGCCGACCTTCCCGGGCGCGGCGGTGCTCGCCACGACCGCGGCCGTCCGCACGGGTCCGGGCATGGTGCGCTACGGCGGGCCCGACGACGCCACGCGCGCCGTCCTCGCGGCCCGCCCCGAGGTGGTGCCCGCCGCGGGCCGCGTCCAGTCCTGGGTGCTGGGCCCGGGCGTCCCGGCGGTCCCCGGCCCGGGCGACGACCCGGTCGACGACGGCGGGCAGCACGAGCGCGTGCGGGCGGCGCTCGCCGCCGCGACGGCGACCCACGCGACGACCACCGACGCGACGACCGCCGACGCGACGCCGGAGCGCGTGCCCGCGGTCGTCGACGCGGGCGCCCTGTCCCTGCTGCCCGACCGCTGCCCGCCGTCGGTCGTGCTGACCCCGCACGCCGGGGAGCTCGCGACGCTCCTGCGGGCGCGCGGCGACGACGTGACGCGGACCGACGTCGAGGCCGAGCCGCTGCGCTGGGCGCGCCGCGCGCACGACGCCACCGGCGCGACGGTGCTGCTCAAGGGGTCGGCGACGGTCGTCGTCGGGCCGGAGGGCGCGTGGTCCCAGGCGGACGCGCCCGCGTGGCTCGCGACCGCCGGCGCGGGCGACGTCCTCGCCGGGATCCTCGGCACGCTGCTCGCGGCGCACGCCGAGCGCGTCGTGCGCGAGCCGGGCCTCGCCGCGCGGCTGGCCGCGGCGGCCGCCGTCGTGCACGGTCTCGCCGCGGAGCGCGCGAACCCGGGCGGTCCCGTCGCGGCGCTCGACGTCGCGGACGCGGTCCCGGGCGTCGTCGCGGAGCTGCTCGCCGCTCGCTGACCGCGCCCACGGCGTGCCGCACCACGCGCCGACCGCGCCGGTTGCGCCCGCGTGCCGACCGCGCCGCCGCGCACCCCACCGCACCCACGCGCGACCCGCACCGACCGCGGGGACGCCGCCGGTACCGTGGAGGGCGTGGTCCCCCTCCCCGTGCGCGACGGCCTCAACCCGACGCGCCTCGTGCTGCCGCACGACGCCGAGAGCGTCGCGCGGTACCCGCGCACGCTCGACTACGTGCGCCACCGCTTCCCCGACGACGCCGCGCGCCTCGCGGAGAAGGTCGCGGCGGGCGAGGTCGTCGACGGCCGCGGGCGCCCGGTCGATGCGCGCACGCCCTACGAGCCGCGCGGGTTCGTGTTCCTCTACCGCGACCCGCCCGTCGAGCCGGACGTGCCGTTCGAGGTCCGCGTGCTGCACCGCGACCGGGACCTGCTGGTCGTCGACAAGCCGCACTTCCTCGCGACCATCCCGCGCGGCGCGTACGTCGCGCGGTCGGTGCTGGTGCGGCTGCGCCGCGACCTCGACCTGCCCGAGCTCAGCCCGGCGCACCGCCTCGACCGCGTGACCGCGGGCGTCCTGCTGCTCACGCTGCGCCCGCAGGTGCGCGGGGCGTACCAGGAGCTCTTCGCGCGCCGCGAGGTGCGCAAGACCTACGAGGCGGTCGCGCCGTGGGACGCGTCGCTCGACCTCCCCGCGACCGTGCGCAGCCGCATCGTCAAGCGCCGCGGCGTCATGCGGGCCGAGGAGGTGGACGGCGAGCCCAACGCGGAGAGCCGCGTCGACGTCGTCGAGACCGACCCGGCGCGCGGGCTCGCGCGGTACCGGCTCGAGCCGCACAGCGGCAGGACGCACCAGCTCCGCCTGCACATGGCGCGGCTCGGCGTGCCGATCGTGCACGACAACTTCTACCCCGAGCCGTACGACGTCTCGCCCGAGGACTACTCGCGCCCGCTCCAGCTCGTGTCGCGGTCGCTCGCGTTCACGGACCCGTTCACGGGCCGCGAGCGCCGCTTCGCGACGGACCGCGCGCTCTCCGCGTGGTGACGCGCGGGTGAGAGAATCGACGACCGTGAGCGACACCCAGCGCACGACCTCTCCCGGCACACCCGCCGGCGCCCCCGGCACCGTCCCGACCGGCGCACGGGAGGGCTCCCTCGCGGGACCCGCCCCGACGTCCCGCACGAGCGGCCCGGACGGCCCGGACCCCCGCGCCTACCCGGCCCGCGCCGTCGTCGACCTGGCGGCGGTCCGCGACAACGTGCGCGCGCTCGCGGACCTCGCGCCGTCGTCCCAGGTGATGGCCGTGGTCAAGGCGGACGCGTACGGGCACGGGCTCCTCGCGAGCGCGCTCGGGGCGCTCGCGGGCGGTGCGACGTGGCTCGGGACGGCGCAGCCGGGCGAGGCGCTCGCGCTGCGGGCGGCGGGCGTCGGCCCGGACCGGGCACGCGTGCTCACGTGGCTCTACCCGCCGGGCGCGCCGCTGCGCGACCTCGTGGAGGCGGACGTCGACGTGTCGCTCGCCGCGCGCTGGGCCGTGGACGAGGTGGTCGCGGCGGCGCGGGCCGCGGGCCGGACCGCGCGGGTGCACCTCGCGGTCGACACGGGCCTGGGCCGCAACGGGATCATGCCGGCGGACCTGCCGGACGTGCTCGACGCCGTGGCGCGCGCCGAGGCGGAGGGTGCCGTGCGCGTCGTCGGCATGTGGTCGCACCTGGCGTTCGCGGACGAGCCCGGCCACCCGACCGTCGTCGCGCAGGCCGACGTCTTCGACGAGGCCGTGCGCGAGGCCGCGCGGGCGGGCGTCGTGCCGGAGCTGCGCCACCTCGCGAACTCCGCCGCGACGCTCACCGCCCCCCGCACGCACTACGACCTCGTGCGACCGGGCCTGGCCGCGTACGGGATGACGCCCGTGCCGCAGCTCGGGCCGCCGACGCGGTTCGGCCTGCGCCCCGCGATGACGCTCGAGGCGCGCCTCGCGACGGTCAAGCGCGTGCCCGGCGGTCACGGCGTCTCCTACTCGCACCACTACACGACGCCGCAGGACACGACGCTCGGCGTCGTGCCGCTCGGCTACGGCGACGGGATCCCGCGCCACGCGTCGGGCGGCGGACCCGCGGGTGCGCCGGGCGGGCCGGTGCTCGTCGGCGCCCGTCCGGGAGAGCCCGGCGGGCGCGTCGTGCGCGTCGCGGGCCGGGTCTGCATGGACCAGCTCGTGCTCGACCTCGGCCCGGACGCGACCGAGCGCGCGGGCGACGTCGTCACGCTGTTCGGCGCGGGCGACGGCGTGGCGCGCGGCGGGGTCCCCACGGCCGAGGACTGGGCGCAGGCCGCGGGCACCATCAGCTACGAGATCACGACGCGCCTCGGTGCGCGCGTGCCGCGCGAGCACGTGGGGACGCACGTGCTCGACGACGGCGCGCGGGCGCTCCTGGCGCGCGACCCGAGCCCGCACGACAGCACGGAAAGGACGGTCCGCGCGTGAGCGACGACCCGAACCACTCGACCCCGGCGCCCGCCGCCGGGGGGACCGTGGCCGACGACGCGCCGGGCGGCGTCGTCGTGCTGCCCGACGCCGAGGCGACCCGCGCGTTCGGCCGCGCCCTCGCCGCGGTGCTGCGCGCGGGCGACCTGGTGATCCTCACGGGCGACCTCGGGGCGGGGAAGACGACCCTCACGCAGGGGATCGGGGCGGGGCTCGGCGTGCGCGGCCAGGTCGCGTCCCCGACGTTCATCGTCGCGCGCGAGCACCCGTCCGTCGTCGGGGGCCCGGCCCTCGTGCACGTGGACGCGTACCGCCTGGGGTCGCTCGACGAGGTCGACGCGCTCGACCTCGACTCGAGCCTGGACGAGTCGGTGACGGTCGTCGAGTGGGGCAGCGGCCTCGTCGAGGCGCTCGCGGGCGACCGCCTGGAGATCGTGCTCGAGCGCCCGCGCGGCGGGGTCGGCGCGGAGCAGGGCCCGGACGACGACGCCCCCGAGGCGGGGGAGCGGCGCGTGACCGTGCGCGGCGTGGGGGCACGCTGGGCCGGTCTCGACGTCGCCGCGCTGGCCCCGTAGCGCCCGGCGACGAGGACGGCCCCGCTCCCGGCCGTAGGCTGGAGCCGTGGCTGTTCTCGCGCTCGACACCTCCGCCTCCGTCACCGTCGCCGTCGTCTCCGACGACGGCGCTCGTCTCGCCCGCCGCGACGCGCCCGAGCGCCGCCGGCACGCCGAGGCGCTCGCCCCGCTTGTCGAGGCGGCGCTCGCCGAGGCCGGCGTCGACCGCCGCGACCTCACGGCCGTCGCCGTCGGGACGGGCCCGGCGCCGTTCACCGGCCTGCGGGTCGGGCTCGTCACCGCCCGCGCACTGGGCTTCGCGCTCGGCGTGCCCGTGCTGGGCGTCCCGAGCCTCGACGCCGTCGCCGCGCAGGCCGTGAGCGACCTCGGCCTCGCGCCCGACGACGAGCTCCTCGTCGCGACCGACGCCCGCCGTCGCGAGGTCTACTGGGCGCGGTACCGCGTCGTCGCGCACGAGGGGCCGCACGCGGTCCCCGTGCTCGAGACCGTCGCGGGGCCCGACGTCGGCCCCGCCGCCGACGTCGCGACGCACGCCGCAGGCGCCGTCGTGGTCGGGGAGGGCGCCGAGCTCTACCCCGACGCGCTCGACGTCGCGCAGGACGCCCCGCAGGTCCCCGACGCCGCCGTGCTCGCGCGCCTCGCGATCGCGCGCCGGGCGGCCGGGCTCGAGCAGCCGACCGAGCCGCTGTACCTGCGCCGCCCCGACGTCCAGGAGGCCGCGGCGCGCAAGCGCGTGAGCGACGCGTCGCCGGAGCGGTCGCGATGAGCACGCGGTCGTACGAGATCCGGCTGCGGCCCCTCAAGGCCGCGGACCTCGACCGCGTCGTCGAGCTCGAGCGCGAGCTGTTCGGGCGCGGCGCGTGGACCTACGGGATGCTCGCCGACGAGCTCGCCGGGTTCGGGCGGTGGTACGTCGCCGCCGAGCCCGTACGGCTCTACGCCGCGGGGCCCCAGCCGCTCGTCGGGTACGCGGGCCTGTGGTTCGACGGCGACGTCACCCAGGTCATGACCATCGGCGTCGACCCGGCGTTCCAGCACCGGGGCGTGGGCTCGGTGCTCCTGGAGGCGCTGGTCGAGCGGTCGCGCGAGCTCGGGGCGAGCGCCGTGCTGCTCGAGGTGCGCGTCGACAACGACCCGGCGCTCGCCCTCTACGCGAAGCACGGGTTCGAGCAGCTCGGCATCCGCAAGCGGTACTACCAGCCCGAGGACGTGGACGCGTACACGATGCGGCTCGAGCTGGGCGCCCCGCCGCCGCGCGACGAGCCGGACTACGGGACGGCGTCCGCCGACGTGGTCGCGTGACGGGCGACCACGCGCGGCGCGACCGGGTGCTCGTCGACGCGCGCGGCCTCGCCGCAGCGCTCGCGGGCGACCGCCCGCCCGTCGTGCTCGACGTGCGGTGGGCGCTGGGCGTCACCGACGGGCGCGAGCAGCACCGCGCCGCGCACGTGCCGGGCGCGGTGTACGTGGACCTGGAGACCGAGCTCGCGGCGCCGCCGTCGCCCGCCGCCGGCCGCCACCCGCTGCCGGAGCCGGGCGACCTCCAGGCGGCGGCCCGGCGCTGGGGCGTCCGCGCCGACCGGGGCGTCGTCGTGTACGACGCCGTGGGCGGCACGTCGGCCGCGCGCGCCTGGTGGCTGCTGCGGTGGGCGGGCCACGACGACGTCCGCCTCCTCGACGGCGGCCTGCCCGCGTGGCGCGCGGCGGGGTACCCGACCGAGGAAGGCGACGTGCGGCCCGAGCCGGGCGACGTCGTCGTCTCCCCGGGCGGGATGCCGGTGCTGGACGCCGACGGCGCGGCCCGGCTCGCGGCGTCGGGCGTGCTGCTCGACGCGCGCGCGGGCGAGCGGTACCGCGGGGAGGTCGAGCCCGTCGACCCGCGGGCCGGCCACGTCCCCGGCGCGGTGAGCGCTCCGACGACGGACAACCTCGCCGCCGACGGGACGTTCCTCGACCCGGAGGCGCTCCGCGCGCGCTTCGTCGCGCTCGGGGTGGCCGCGGGGACCGGGGGCTCGACCGAGGGCGCCGCCGGGGAGGACGCGGCGTCGCGCCCCGTCGGGGTGTACTGCGGCTCGGGCGTCACCGCCGCGCACGAGGTCGCCGCGCTCGCGACGCTCGGCGTCGACGCGGCGCTCTACGCGGGGTCGTGGTCGCAGTGGTCGAACGACCCCGACCGCCCCGTCGCGACCTGACGCACGCCGCGCCTCCCGGACCGCGGAGCGCGCGCAGCCCCCGGACGCGACGAGGCGGCACCCCGGTGGGGTGCCGCCTCGGCTCGGACGGTGCGGGACAGGCTCAGAGGACCTCGGCGACCTGGTGGAAGTCGAGGCGCGCCTGGCGCGGGAAGTGCGCGCCCTCGTCGGCCGGGTAGCCCACGTTGATCGCGACGAGCGTGCGCCAGCCGGACTCGCCGAAGAACTCGGCGTCGATCCCGGCGGCGTCGAAGCCCGTCATGGGGCCCACGGACAGGCCGGCGGCGCGCAGCCCGACGATGAGGTAGCCGATCTGGATGAGGGCGTTGGTGCGGGCCATGCCCTCGCGCAGGTCCGCCTGCGGGTCGAGCTGCTCGGCGATGCCCTCGCGGAACGGCGCGAGCGTGCCGAGGTGCTGGTGGAACGACGGGTCGGCGGCGGCGACGATCGTCACCGGCGCGGCGAGCGTCTTGTCGCGGTTGAAGTCCGCCATGTGCGCGCCGAGGCGCTGCTTCGCCTCGGGCGTGCGGACGACGAGCAGCCGCAGCGGGAGGGTGTTCATCGCGGTGGGCGCCCAGCGGACGAGGTCCCAGGCGGCCTGGATCTGCGCGTCGCTGACGGGCTCGTCCGAGAACGCGTGCGTGGTGTGCGCCGCGCGGAACAGGCGGTCCGCGGCCTCCGCGTCGATCGCGAGCTGGTCGGCCTGCTCGCTCGGCGCGGCAGAGGACTCGATGAGGGTGTCGGTGCTCATGACTGGGACAAACAGTTGAACCCTTGATCATCTTCCGAGCAGACGGTGTGACGTGCGCGACACGGACGACCCTGCCCCCGCGCGCGACTACCCTGGAGGCCATGGTCCCCACTGCTCCCGCGAGCTCCGGCGAGCCCCTGGTGCTCGGCATCGAGACGTCCTGCGACGAGACGGGCGTGGCGCTCGTCCGCGGTCGCGAGCTGCTCGTCGACACGGTCGCGAGCTCCATGGACGAGCACGCGCGCTACGGCGGGATCATCCCCGAGGTCGCGTCGCGCGCCCACCTCGAGGCGATGATCCCCACGCTCGAGCGCACGCTCGGCACGGCCGACGTCGACCTCTCCGAGGTCGACGCGATCGCCGTCACCGCCGGGCCGGGCCTCGTCGGGCCGCTGACCATCGGCGCCTCGGCCGCGAAGGCCCTCGCGCTCGCGCTCGGCAAGCCGCTCTACGGCGTGAACCACGTCATCGGCCACGCGGCCGTCGACGAGCTCGTGCACGGCGCGTTTCCCGAGCGCGTCATGGCGCTCGTCGTGTCGGGCGGGCACAGCTCGCTCCTGCTGGTGGACGACGTCGCGACGGCCGTCACCGAGCTCGGCTCGACGCTCGACGACGCCGCGGGCGAGGCGTTCGACAAGGTCGGGCGCCTGCTCGGCCTGCCGTACCCCGGCGGCCCGCACATCGACCGCCTCGCGCGCGAGGGCGACCCCACGGCGATCCGGTTCCCGCGGGGCCTCACCGCGCGCAAGGACCAGGAGAAGCACGCGTACGACTTCTCCTTCTCGGGCCTCAAGACGGCCGTCGCGCGCTGGGTCGAGGCCCGCCAGGACGCGGGAGAGGAGATCCCCGTGCACGACGTCGCCGCCTCCTTCGCGGAGTCCGTCGCCGACGTGCTCACCGCCAAGACCATCGCCGCGTGCGAGCGGCACGGCGTCTCGACGCTCGTCGTCGGCGGCGGGTTCAGCGCGAACTCCCAGCTGCGCGACATGGCCGCGGAGCGCTGCGCGGAGGCGGGCATCGAGCTGCGCATCCCGCCGATCCGCTACTGCACCGACAACGGGGCGATGATCGCCGCGCTCGGCTCGGCCGTCGTGCGGGCGGGCGTCGCGCCGTCGAGCCTGGACATCGGCGTCGACTCGTCGATGCCGCTCACCGTCACGCACGTGTGACGGCCCGGCCGGGTCACAGGGGCCGGCCGGCCCGCATCTCGGCGACGAGCGAGCGCACGACGGCGTCCAGCTCGCCCCCGTGGCGCCGCGCCACCGCGCGCTGCCGCTGGTAGGACGCGCCGCGCCGCACGATGGTGCGCACGCCGTCGAGCTCGTCGAGGCAGCCGAGGCGCGCCGCGACGGGCTCGAGCTCGACGAGCAGCCGCCCCACGGCGTCGGTCACGAGCTCCTCGTTGCCCTCGCGGTCGAGGATGATGATCGCGTCCATGCCGTAGCGCGCCGAGCGCCACTTGTTCTCCTGCGCGTACCACGGCGGGATGCTCGGCAGCTCGCGCCCCTCGTCGAGCATCGTCGAGAAGTGCTCGACGAGGCAGTGCGTGAGGGCGGCCAGCGCCAGGAGCTCGGAGATGTTCGTGACGCCGTCGCAGATGCGTGTCTCGAGCGTGCCGAACTGCGGCGCGGGCCGCAGGTCCCACCGGACCTCGTCGAACGCGTCGATGACGCCGGTGTGCAGCATGTCGGCGACGTAGCCCTCGAGCTCCTCCCACGTCCCGAACTGGAACGGCAGGCCCGCGGTCGGCAGCTGCTGGAACATGAGCGCGCGGTTCGACGCGTAGCCGGTGTCCTTGCCGCCCCAGAACGGCGAGCTCGCCGAGAGCGACTGGAGGTGGGCGAACGTCGTGAGCATCGCGCGCTGGATCGGCAGCACCTTGGCGCGGTCCTCGATGCCGACGTGCACGTGCACGCCGTAGATGAGCATCTGCCGCCCCCACCACTGGGTGCGGTCGATGAGCGTGGTGTAGCGCTGCTTGTCGGTGACCTTCTGCTGCGCCCAGCGCGCGAACGGGTGCGTGCCCGCGCTCATGAGCTCGACGCGCAGCGGGTCCGTCACGGCGCGCAGCTCCTCGACCGAGCGCTGCAGGTCGCGGCCGGCCTCGCCCACCGTGCGGCACACGCCGCTCACGACCTCGACGGTGTTGAGCAGGAGCTCCTGCTTGATCGACGGGTGCGGCCCGCCGTCGGCCGGGCGCACGGCGTCGAGCACGGTCTGCGCGACCTGCCGCAGGTCGCCCGAGTCGGCGTCGACGAGCGCGAGCTCCCACTCGAGCCCGACGGTCGAGCGCTCCGAGCGGGCGAAGGGGATCGCCGTGCGGCGCGGGAGGGCGCTCACCGGGGCCCGTCCTGCCCGGCGCCGGCCGGGGGAGCGGAGAGCGGCTCGACGACGAGCACCTGCTGGGAGCCGCCGACGCGCGTGAGGACGATCGTGGCGGTCGCGTCGCCCGTGAGGGCGAGCTGCCGGCGGAGCTGCTCCGGCGTGACGGCGGTGCCCCGCTTCTTGATCGTCAGACGACCCACGCCGCGCTCGCGCAGGTAGGAGCGCAGACGCTTGAGGCCGAACGGCATGGTGTCGAGCACGCGGTAGCCGCGCGCGAGCCCGTCCGCGAGCCCCGTCGCGTCGAGCGGCGCGGGGGAGTCGGTGGTCACGTACGCGATGGTCCGGTCGAGCAGGCGACCGCCCAGCCCGCGCGCCGCGTGGGCGACGAGCCCCGCGCGGATCACGGCGCCGTCGGGCTCGTAGAGGTACTGCCCGACGGCGCCCACCTCGGGCACCACGTCTGCGTCGCCCGGGCGGTGGGCGATCCGGCGCGTGGTGGTGCGCGCGGTCCCGTCGGGCCCGGTCCACGACGACAGGACGAGCGCCGACCGGCCCGGTCCCTCGGGCGCCAGCGGGCCGAACCAGAGCCCGGCCTCCACGACGTCCCCGTCGACCGACACCCACTCGGTCTCGGCGTCCTCGGGCAGGCCGGCGTGCGGGATGCCCGGGCCGACCTTGATCCCGACCGCGGGCACACGCGCGCGCAGCGCCCACACCGCGTCGAGCGGCGGGGCGTAGGCCTTCGGGTCGAACACGCGCGTGCCGGCGCGGGTGCGGCGTGCCGGGTCGGCGTACACGCCCCCGATGCGCTCGCCCTCCAGGTCGAGCGCGAGCCCGTCGCCGTGGCGCACCTCGGCCTCGGGGAAGTGGCGCAGGTTGACGGTCGCGATCGCCGCGGTGAGCTCGTCGACGTCGGTCGCGAGCACCTCGAGCTCCGCGGCGGCGAACGCGAGCGCGTCGACGCCGATCCCGCTCGTGAGGTCCGCGACGCGCCGGATCCCCGCCTCCTGGTACCGCCGGGCGTGCAGGGCCGCGACGACGAGCCGGCTCGCCTGCTCCAGCCCCGCCTGCGTGAAGAGCATGCCGTCGGCGAACGCGCCGAGCTTGCCGTGCGCCGCGGCGCGCAGCCGGGACTGGGTGAGGGCCGCGGCGGCCAGGTCCGGGTCGACGCCCTTCGCGCGCAGCCCTGCCGCGAGCACGAGCGCCTGCTGCTCGTCGTACGGCGGGAGCGCGCCGAGCAGGGCCCAGCCCTCGGGGCTGAGCAGCTTGGTGAGCGTGGCGGCGTCCATGGCGTCGATCCTTCCACGGGGGCCGGGGACCACGCGCAGCCGGAGCCCGGATCGTCCGCAGGGCGGACGTTGGCACTCGCCTTGACCGAGTGCTAACCGGGACCTAGATTTGAGACGTGCCGCCACCGCTCGCGGAGGCGGCGCCACGTGCGACCAGGCTGTCCGGCACCCGCGACGACGGCCAGCCGGTGCGCTCGACCCATCCGTTGCAGTTCTCACCGCGAAAGGGGAGGTCCGACGTGTCGGTCCCCATCAAGCCGCTCGAGGACCGGATCGTCGTGAAGGCCCTCGAGGCCGAGACCACGACCGCATCCGGCCTGGTCATCCCGGACACCGCCAAGGAGAAGCCCCAGGAGGGCGAGGTCCTGGCTGTCGGTCCGGGCCGTGTCGACGACAACGGCAACCGCGTCCCGCTCGACGTGACCGTCGGCGACAAGGTCATCTACAGCAAGTACGGCGGCACCGAGGTCAAGTACGGCGGCGAGGACTACCTCGTCCTGTCCGCGCGCGACATCCTCGCCGTGGTGGTCGGCTGACGCCGACCCGGTTCAGCAGCAGGGCCCCGCGACCGTCGGTCGCGGGGCCCTGCTGCGTTCCGTGGCCGGTCGCCCCACCGGTGGTCCCACGGGTCGTGCGCACGTGCGTCCGGTACGACGTCGGACCGGGGCCGTGCAGGTCTGCTGGTGGCGCGGAGGCACCGAGGACGGTGCCCGGGGAGGGGTGCGTCAGCCGGTGCGACGGGCGCCGCCCGCGAGGATGGCGGCGCGCTCGTCCTCGCTCAGGCCGCCCCACACCCCGTACGGCTCACGCACGCGGAGCGACTGCTCGCGGCACTGCATCATCACGGGGCACGAGTGGCAGATCGCCTTCGCGGCCTCCGCTCGCCGTCGTCGCGTCGAGCCGCGTTCACCCTCGGGGTGGAAGAACAACGTGTCGTCCGCGTCGCGGCACGAACCCTGGTACTGCCATTCCCACAGCTCCATGACGGGCCCGGGGAGCCTCGAGATCTCTGCCATGCCGAACAACCTACAAGCGTTGCAAGGGTTGTTCAAGTCCCCTGTGAGGAAAAAGTGAACGAGCAGGTTGAACCGCTCGTGGAGCGGTGCGGGTCTGCTCAACCGCGTCGGCCGATCCTGCCGCGCTGACGCGATCGGCTGCGCCCGGCGCGTTTGCGCGTGCAGCGAACAAATACGGCACGGGTCTGGCGCGAAGGGTGCACGACTGTGACCTCTACGAGGTGGCGAGACGGGTGCCCGCTCGGCAGAATCGATCCATGACCTCAGTCCGGTCCGCCCCCGACCCCGAGGGAGCCCGACCGAGCATGACCTCGTCCCCCGGCCTCGCCGTCGCCGCCGTCGCGCGCCGGCTCGGCGTCGCGCCCGCGACCCTGCGCACCTGGGACCGTCGCTACGGCCTCGGCCCCTCGCAGCACCGGGCCGGCTCCCACCGGCGCTACACCGACGACGACGTCGCTCGCCTCGTCGTGATGCGCCGCCTCACGCTCGACGGTGTCGCGCCCGCCGACGCGGCCCGCGCCGCGCTCGCCGCCGACGAGGAGGAGCTCGCCGCGAACCGTGGGGCGATCTCCTTCGACGACCGCGGCGCCGACGGCGCGGGCGACCTCGACGCCGACGAGCCCGAGGCCGACGACGACGCGCCCGAGCCGCCGCCGTCGCGCCCGTTCCTGCGCGCCGTCCCGGGGGGCGAGCCCGCACGGGCCGCCGGTCCCCGTCCGGTCGGCGTCCGTGAGGGACCGCGGCCCACGCGCGTCTCCGACGTCGTCGACGCGGCGATCGCCTACGACCAGCGCGCGTGCGACCGGCTGCTGCGCATCCCGACGGGCGGCGACCCGGCCGCGTGGTGGTCCGACCTCGTCGAGCCCGCGCTCGAGCGCCTGGCCGAGCGCACCGTGCTCGCCGGCCCGGGCGAGGTGCCCGAGGTCGTGCTCGCCAACGCGACGCTCGTCGCGCTGCGCGAGTACACGCAGGCGAGCGAGGACGCGATCGTGGCCGCCGGGGGGCCGCCCCGGAACCACCCGAGCCGCATGCGGCGGATCGTCCTCGTCTTCGCGGCGCCCGACGAGCCGCTCCCGCTGGCCGCGCACGCGCTCGCCGCGTCGCTCGCCTCGCACGGCGCGATGGCGCGGATCGTCACCGGCCCCGCGAACGTGCACCGCACGCTGGAGATCGTGACGATGGTGCGGCCGTCCGCCGTCGCCATGGTGACCACGCAGGCGCGCCCCGACCTGGGCATCGTGCACGCCGCGCACGACGCGAACCCGAGCCTGCCGTTCTTCGTCGGGCTCCCGAGCGACCAGGCCGCGGAGGAGCTCCCGCTCGCCGCGACCGTCCACCGGGTGCGCAGCTTCACGGGCCTCCTGCACGAGCTCCTCGCCGTCGTGCGCTGAGCCGTCCGCGAGGCCGCCCGGCCGGGCGCGGCGCGCGCCTGCCCGCCCACGTGCCCCCCGCCCGTCCGCGCCTCCCGGGCCCCGGGCGGGCGGGGGACCGGGCGGGAATACGGCGAGGGCCCCCGGCGTAGAATCCTGGTGTGACCGCCTCGCCCGTCCCCGCCGCCGTCCCCGACCGTGACCCCTTCGGATTCCTGGGTCTCACCTACGACGACGTCCTGCTGCAGCCCGGCTACTCGGACCTGGCGCCGTCGGACATCGACACCACGACGCGCCTGACGCGCGAGATCTCGATCCGCGTGCCGCTCGTCTCGGCGGCCATGGACACCGTCACCGAGTCGCGCATGGCCATCGCGATGGCGCGCCAGGGCGGTATCGGCGTGCTGCACCGCAACCTCTCGATCGAGGACCAGGCGCTCCAGGTCGACCTGGTGAAGCGCACGCAGACGGGCATCATCGACAACCCGGTGACCATCGGGCCCGACGCGACGCTCGAGGAGCTCGACAAGACCGCGGGCGAGTACCGCATCTCCGGCTTCCCGGTGCTCGACGCCGAGCGCCGCCTCATCGGCATGGTGACCAACCGCGACCTGCGCTTCACGCCCGTCGCCGAGTGGGCGACGACGAAGGTCGACGAGGTCATGACGCCCCAGCCGCTCATCACGGGCCCGGCGGGGATCTCCCGCGAGGAGGCGACCGCGCTCCTGCGCAAGCACAAGCTCGAGCGCCTGCCGCTCGTCGACGCGGACGGCCGTCTCACCGGGCTCATCACGGTCAAGGACTTCGTCAAGTCCGAGCAGTTCCCCAACGCGTCGAAGGACGGCCAGGGCCGACTGCTCGTCGGCGCCGCGATCGGCTACTTCGGCGACGCGTGGCAGCGCGCCACGACGCTCATCGACGCGGGCGTCGACGTGCTGGTCGCGGACACGGCGCACGGCAACGTCCGGATGCTCATCGAGATGGTCGCGCGCCTCAAGTCCGACCCGGCGACGCGCGACGTCCAGGTGATCGGCGGCAACGTCGCGACGCGCGAGGGCGCGCAGGCGTTCGTCGACGCGGGCGCGGACGCGGTCAAGGTCGGCGTCGGACCGGGCTCGATCTGCACCACGCGCATCGTCACGGGCGTCGGCGTCCCGCAGGTGACCGCCGTCTACGAGGCGTCGCTCGCCGCGCGCCCGGCCGGGGTCCCGGTCATCGCCGACGGCGGCATGCGCCACTCGGGCGAGATCGGGAAGGCGATCGTCGCGGGCGCGGAGACGGTGATGCTCGGCTCGATGCTCGCGGGCACCGAGGAGTCTCCGGGCGAGACGATCCTCGTCAAGGGCAAGCAGTACAAGGCGTACCGCGGCATGGGTTCCATGGGCGCGATGTCCTCGCGCGGCAAGAAGTCGTACTCGAAGGACCGCTACTTCCAGGCCGAGGTCACGAGCGACGACATGATCGTCCCCGAGGGCGTCGAGGGCCAGGTGCCCTACAAGGGGTCGCTCGGCACCGTGGCGCACCAGCTCGTCGGCGGCCTGCACCAGACGATGTTCTACGTCGGTGCCCGCACCGTGCCGGAGCTCCAGGAGAAGGGGCGCTTCATCCGCATCACGTCGGCGTCGCTCAAGGAGAGCCACCCGCACGACGTGCAGATGACGGTCGAGGCCCCCAACTACACGGGGTTCTGAGCGCGCAGCACCACGACCGACGGCCCGGCACCGCCCTCGCGGGTGGCACCGGGCCGTCGTCGTCCCGTCAGCGCTGCGTGCGGTGGGCGGTCACGACGCCATGACGCGCGCGTGCAGCGCCTGGACGGCGTAGCGCGCGGCCCAGAACGCGCCGTGCTGCCAGGCCGAGATCTCGGACATCCAGTCGCCCGCGAAGTACACGTTCCCGGCGCCCTGCTGCAGGAGCTTGAACCGGGACGACTGCGTGTTCGGGTACGCCCAAGCACCCTCGATGTAGGGCACCTTGTGCCACGCGATGGAGAACGAGCTCTCGAGCTCCGTCCGGTACTTCTCGCCGTGGATCTTCACGCCCTGCTCGACGGCGCGCATCTCCCGCTGCCGCGGCGTCATGTCCGCGTAGGCGCGCGCGTTCGCGCCGGTGTTGTAGTAGCCCACGACGAGCCCCCGGCGTTCCCCGTAGCCGTAGGACGGGTACCAGACGTGGGCGAGGTCCATGTCGGTCTCGGTGATGCCGCCGTAGATCCGGTGGTCGTCCTCCCAGAACCGCGTCCGGTACTGGAGCCCGATCTTGCCCGCGGGCGACCCGACGGCGAACTCGCCGAGCGCGGCGTCGACGTCGGGCCCCCAGTTCGTGTCCCAGCGGCGCATGAGCCCCGCGGGGGCCGAGACGACGGCGAAGTCGGCGTCGATCTGCCGCGACTTGCCGTTGTGGGCGGTGTACGTGACCGAGACGCCGCGCGGCGTGTTCTTCACCGCGGTGACGGGCGAGCTGAGCTGGACGTTCTGCTTGCCGATCGCCCTGACGAAGTAGTCGTAGGTCGTGTCCATCCCGCCCTTGGGCTGGAACATGAGCATCGACTGCTCCCAGTTGATCTCGAACGGGAAGTACTGCCCGACCTTCGAGGCGAGCACCTCCGACACCGAGCCCGGGCCGGGCAGCGGCGTGCCGTGCTCGTTCCACGCGGACGGGTAGACCGCGTACCCGCGGTTGCTGCCGCCCTTGTAGCTCCCGTCGGCCTGGAGCGAGCCCCACGACCGGAGGAACGCGCGCAGGTTCTCCTTGTCCGCGGCGGTGAGCTTCTGGTCGAGCGCGCCCTGGTCGGTCGCATAGCTGAGCAGCTCGGACGTGTAGCCGAACACGTCGGCCTTCGCGGTGCGGTACCGGACCGGGTTGCCGGGGGTCGCGCCGGAGCGCTCGTTGTAGAGGTAGGCGTCCGCGTTGGCGTTGGTGAACACCTCGTAGGGGACGCCGAGCTCGCGCAGGTAGTCCATGGTGACCATCCACTGGGCGATGCGCCCCGCGCCCGCGTTCATGTAGACGCCGTCGGCGAACCGCGCCTTCTGCGTGACGCCGTTGACGTCGGTCTCCGCGTCGCCACCGCGTATCGTCAGCGTCCGGCCGCCGACGCGGTGCCGCGCCTCGAGCACCGTGACGCGGTAGCCCGCCTTCTGCAGCTCGTACGCCGTGGCGAGGCCCGCCGGCCCGGCGCCGACGACGACGACCTTCTTCGCCGAGCGGCCCGTGAGGCTGAAGTCGCTGCCCCGCGGCGGTGTCCACGACTCGTTCCGCGGCTGGGCGGCGGCCGTCGGGGCGAGGCCCACCGCGCCCATCGTCGCGAACATGACGCCGGCGCTGGAGCCGACCCCGACGGCCTGGAGGAAGTTGCGGCGCGAGACGCCGGTCGTCTTCTCGTCAGTGACCATGTGGCTGGAGCCCTCTCGTCCACGGCCTGACGGGCGGGGAGCCCGGCCCACGATGCCGGGTGCCGCCGTCAGCACCGGGCCCGACGCTAGGGACGTGTCGTCGCGAGCACGGGTCCGGCGCGTTTCGCGTCGGTCAACGGTTCGCGGCTCTCGTAAACGTCTCGTGTCGTGGCCCCCGGCGACGCCCGCGGGGCGGCGCGCCGCGGCGTCGGGCACGCGGCGGGACCGGCGACGACCCGACACGTCGCCGTCACGGCGCGGAAACGGAGGCTGGCTAGCGTCGCGGCCCCGGCGGTCCTCGCGACCGGCCGGAGCCCGGGCGCCAGGGTGGCGCCCGTCGTCCCCCTGGGAGGCCTGCATGAAGAACCGCACCAAGGTCGTCGTCGCCGTCGCCCTCACCGCCGCCGTCGCCGTCCCCGGCACCGCCGTCGCCGCCGGGAAGCTCTTCGAGCCGAGGCCGACCGAGGCCCACTCCTTCGTCACCGGCGACACCCCGTCCATCGCCGACGGCGTCGCGATCGGGAAGAACGTCTCCTGGTACAAGTCGTCCGGCCTCGGTCCCGCCGCGATGAACACGACGCCCGGCGCGACGGCCGAGCAGCGCTACGTCCCGACCGACGTCTTCCCCGGCGGCGTCCTGCCGGCCGGCGTGACGATCACGGAGGCGCAGGGCATCAACGTCCTCATGCGGATCGGCGAGAACCTCGAGCGGGCCGGGCTCTCCTACGACGACGTCGTCTCCATGCGGGTGTTCCTCCAGAATCCCGCGGGCCAGGAGAAGATGGACTTCGCCGGCTGGAACCGCGCCTACCGCCAGTTCTTCGCGAACACGAACCTCGCGACCGGCGCGACGCTCGAGGTCCAGCTCGGCTCGGCCCGGACGGCGCCCATGGTGGTCAACGCGGCCCGGCCGTCGCGCTTCGCGCTCGAGATCGAGAACCTGCCGGTCGACGGCTGGCTCGTCGAGGTGGAGGTCGACGCCGTCTACCCGAAGTGACGGCGACGGGCCGCCCTCCCGCAGGAGGGCGGCCCGTCGTGGTCGTGCCGGCGTCGTGGGCACCGAGGGCTCGAGGGCCCGTGGGCGCCGAGGGTGCCGAGGGGTCAGTCGCGGAACGTCTCGATGTTGGCGCCGAGCTCGCGCAGGCGCTCGGTGAGGCCCTCGTAGCCGCGCGCGATGATGTCGACGCCGCGCAGGACGGAGGTGCCCTTCGCGGCGAGCATCGCGAGCAGGATGACGACGGCGGGGCGCAGAGCGGGCGGGCAGCTCACCTCGGCGCCCGACCAGCGCGTGGGGCCCGTCACCTGGAGCCGGTGGGCGTCCAGGAGCCGCACGTCGGCGCCGAGCCGCGTGAGGTCGGTGAGGTGGATGGCGCGCCCCTCGTAGACCCAGTCGTGGATGAGCGTCGTGCCCTGCGCGTTCGCGGCGATGACCGCGAAGAACGGCAGGTTGTCGATGTTGAGGCCGGGGAACGGCATGGGGTGGATCTTGTCGATCGGCGCGTGCAGCTCGCTGGGGTGCACCGTGACGTCGACCAGGCGCGTGCGGCCGTTGCGCGCCACGTACTCGGCGCTCAGCGTGTACCGCAGCCCCATCTCGGCGAGCGTCGCGAGCTCGATCTCCATGAACTCGATCGGGACGCGGGCCACGGTGATCTCCGAGCCTGTGACGATGCCCGCCGTGAGCAGGCTCATCGCCTCGACCGGGTCCTCCGAGACGGCGTACTCCACGTCCACGTCGATGTCGGTGCGGCCGTGCACGCGCAGGGTCGTCGTGCCGATCCCCTCGACCTGCACGCCGAGCAGCTCGAGGTAGAAGCACAGGTCCTGCACCATGTAGTTCGAGCTGGCGTTGCGGATCGTCGTCACGCCCTCGCGGCGGGC
This sequence comes from Cellulosimicrobium sp. JZ28, assembly GCF_015327065.1. Lineage (NCBI taxonomy): Bacteria > Bacillati > Actinomycetota > Actinomycetes > Micrococcales > Promicromonosporaceae > Cellulosimicrobium > Cellulosimicrobium sp. JZ28. The sequence goes on from NZ_CP017660.1 coordinate 751,693, forward strand.
CGCGGCCATGAGCGCGTTCTCGGTGACGGTGTCGCCGCGCTCGGTGAGCACGACCGACAGGTCCGTGCCCGACGCCGGGGCGACGGTCGCGTGGTAGTTCCCGCCCGTCGCGGTGACGGCCAGGCCGAAGGGCCGCAGGGCGATCATGTGCGGCTCGACGGTGCGGGTCCCGAGGTCGCAGCCGCCCGCGTACGGGAGCTCGAACGTGTCCCGCAGCCCGAGCAGCGGCCCGAGGAACATGATGATCGAGCGCGTGCGGCGCGCGGCGTCGACGTCGATCGCGGCGAGGTCGAGGCGCTCCGGCACGACGATCTCGAGGTCCCGGCCGCCCGTCGTCCAGGTTGCCCGCACGCCGATGGAGCGCAGCACGTCGACGATCCGGTCGACCTCGACGATGCGGGCCACGCCGCGCAGGGTGGTGCGACCGCGGTTGAGGAGCGAGGCGCACAGCAGCGCGACCGCGCCGTTCTTGGAGGAGTTCACCTCGATGCGGCCGGAGAGGGTCTGGCCGCCCTGGACGCGCAGGTGCGCGTGCTTGGGGCCGCCGAGGCTGATGATCTCGGAGTCGAGCGCGAGGCCGATGCGGTTGAGCATCTCCAGGCTGAGGTTCTGCGAGCCCTGCTCGATGCGGTGCACGGCGCTCTGGCTCGTGCCGAGCCGCTCCGCGAGCTGCGTCTGGGTGAGACCCCGGTTCTGGCGGGCGCCGCGGATGAGCGCGCCGACCTGCGTGAGAGGTGCGTCGTCGATCGCTGTCATGAGAGCGACGATAACTCATGGATGAGATATCGACGCGGCGAAGGGCCGCGTGCGGTCCGCCATCATGCCTCCATCACATGACCTTCACCCGCATCATGAGATATGCCCGCAGGTGGCGACGCGGGCGTGCGCCCGGGTCAGCCCGGCCAGCGGCCGTCCGCGCCGGCGCCGACGTAGGGCTGGTCGCGGTCCGGGTCCAGGGCGTCGACCCACTGCCGGTGCGCGACGACCTGCAGGTCGTGCAGCGCGACCGGGCCGAGCCCGGCCAGGTCCGGGTACGCGCGCGCGAGCGCGTCGAGCAGGTCGAGCGTCGCGAGCACGTCCCCGTCCGCCGTGTGCAGGCGCCCGACGTCGAGCACCTCGTAGCGCGCGCACAGGTCGACGAGCCGGCGCTTGCCCTCGCGGGCCGGGTCCCACGCCCGGTCGAGCACGAGCGGGTCGAGCACCGGCCGCACGGGCCGCCCGAGGCGCGCGGCGAGCGTCGGCAGGCCGTGCCGCACGAGCTCGGTGTCGAGGATCGCGAGGTCGAACGCGGCGTTGTAGGCGACGAGGGGGACGCCGTCGCGCTGGGCGTCGACGACGAGCGTCGCGATCTCGTCGAGCGCGACGGCGGGGGCCGACCCGTGCGCCGTGGCGTGCGCGTTCGTGATGCCGTGGATCCCCGTGGCCTCCGCCGGGATCTCGACGCCCGGGTCGAGGAGCCACGTGCGCACGTGCGTGGCGCCCGGCTCGCGGAGCACGAGCGCGGCGGTGACGACGCGGTCGACGTCGACGTCGAGGCCCGTGGTCTCGGTGTCGAGACCGAGCAGCGGTCCCGCCGTCCAGGGCGTCGTCGTCATGGTCCACCTCTGCCGTCCGGTCGGGGCCCGGGGCGCCCGGCGCTCCCGTCGTCGCCGGACGTCCCGGCGACGAGCGTCACCCTGCCAGCGCCCACCCACACGGTGGTCGGTGCAGGTGGCGGGCACGGCCCGCCGGTAGGCTGACCCGGTGAGCAACGAGATCGAGATCGGACGTGGCAAGCGCGGTCGGCGCGCGTTCTCCTTCGACGACGTCGCCGTCGTGCCCTCGCGGCGCACGCGCGACCCGGAGGAGGTGTCGGTCGGCTGGCAGATCGACGCCTACCACTTCGACCTGCCGATCCTCGCGGCGCCCATGGACTCGGTCATGAGCCCGGCCACCGCCGTCGCGCTCGGCAACCACGGCGGCCTCGGTGTCCTCGACCTCGAGGGCCTGTGGACGCGCTACGACGACCCGACCGCGCTCCTCGAGGAGATCGCCGGGCTCGAGCCGCTCGAGGCGACGCGCCGCATGCAGGAGATCTACGCCGAGCCCATCAAGGCCGACCTCATCACGCAGCGCCTCAAGGAGATCCGCGCGGCGGGCGTCACCGTCGCCGCGGCCCTGTCGCCGCAGCGCACCCAGGAGCACTACCAGACGGTGGTCGACGCGGGCGTCGACCTGTTCGTCATCCGCGGCACGACGGTCTCCGCCGAGCACGTGTCCGGCGTCGCCGAGCCGCTCAACCTCAAGCGCTTCATCTACGAGCTCGACGTCCCGGTCGTCGTGGGTGGCGCGTCCACGTACACCGCGGCGCTGCACCTCATGCGCACGGGCGCCGCGGGCGTCCTCGTCGGCTTCGGCGGCGGCGCCGCCCACACCACGCGGGTCTCGCTCGGCATCCACGCGCCCATGGCGACCGCGGTCGCGGACGTCGCGGCGGCCCGCCGCGACTACCTCGACGAGTCGGGCGGCCGCTACGTGCACGTCATCGCGGACGGCGGCGTCGGCCGCTCGGGCGACCTCGTCAAGGCGGTCGCGTGCGGCGCCGACGCGGTGATGCTCGGCGCGGCGCTCGCGCGGGCCGAGGAGGCGCCGGGCAAGGGCTGGCACTGGGGCTCGGAGGCCCACCACGCCCAGCTCCCGCGCGGCGAGCGCGTGCGCGTCGGCACGGCCGGCACGCTCGAGGAGATCCTCTTCGGGCCGGGCCGCCAGGCGGACGGCACGCTCAACCTCGTCGGCGCGCTCCGCCGGGCCATGGCGACGACCGGGTACTCGGACCTCAAGGAGTTCCAGCGCGTCGAGGTCGTCGTCTCCCCGTACCAGCCCCGCTGAGCCCGCCGTGGCCGGACGCATCGCCGACGGTCCGCGCCTGACGCACGCCGGCGACGGCGCGCCGGGCGGCAACGGCTCCGTGCCCGCCGCGGGCGCGGCCCGCCCGGAGGCGGACGTCGCGGACGCGGCCTCGTCGGAGGCCTCCACCGACCTGGTCTTCACGGAGGTCGAGGACGCCGACGTCGAGGCGGTCGTCGCGCTGTGGCGGGAGTGCGGGCTCACCCGGCCCTGGAACGACCCGTACCGCGACCTCGCCGACGCCCGCCTGGGCGAGACCTCGACGGTGCTCGTGGGCCGTGCGACGCGCGACCTGCCCACGGTGGCCCCGGACGGTGCTCCCGAGGCGCCCGGGGTCGCGGCGGGGGAGCTCGTCGCGACGGCCATGGCCGGCGTGGACGGGCACCGTGGCTGGCTCTACTACGTGGCGGTCGACCCTCGCGTCCAGGGGCGCGGCGCGGGCCGTGCGACGGTCGTCGCGGCGGAGGCGTGGCTCGCCGCGCAGGGCGCGCGGGCCGTGCGCCTCATGGTGCGCTCCACGAACGACGCGGTGCGCGGCTTCTACGAGCGCCTGGGGTACGCGGACCAGGAGTGCGTCGTGCTCGGCCGCCCGCTCGGCGCCCCGGACGCCCGCGACGCCGGACGATGACCCCCGCCGCGTGGCGGCCGGACGACGACGAGCTCGCCGCCCTCGAGACCGAGCACCGCGCGCGCGTCGCCGCGCTCGACCCGCTCGTGGCGGTCCCCGCTCTTGGTGCCACCGCAGGCGACGAGCGTCTCCTCGCCGTGCGGCTCCCGGACGGCTCCCGGGCCGCGGGGCTCCTCGGCGTCGGGGACGTCGGACCCGGCTCCGCGGCGGCAGGGTTCCGCGCGCTGCGCGAGCACCGGCTGCGGGCGCGCGCGGCGGGACCGGACGTGGGCGGCGCGGTCCGCGCGCTCGTCGCGGCCTGGACGGCGCGCGTCGCGCGCGACCCGGGCAGCGCACCGGCGGGCGACGGGCTGCCCGAGCGGGGCCCCGCACCCCGCGACCACGGCCTGGCGCTCCTGTGGCCGAGCCGCGACGTCGAGGCCGTGGGCGCCCTCGCGGCGAGCGGCCTGCGCCCCACCGTGCACCTCGCCGCGCGCCGCGGCGCCCCGTCGGCCCGGCCCCGCACGGACCTCCCCGGGCTCGTGCTGACCGACGCCGGCCCGGACGACGTGGCCGCCGTCGTCGAGCACCAGCGCGCCGAGCTCGCGTACGACGAGCTCGTGGGCGCGGCCCGCGTCCGGCCGCTCGCGGCCGAGCACCTCGCCGCCCAGGTCGCCGCCGCCGTCGAGAACCCGCGCACCACGGTCCTCGTGGCGCGCCGCCAGGGGCCGGGGGAGCGGACGGGCGAGGTCGTGGGCGTCGTCGCGGTCGAGCCGTCGGAGCGCTCCGGGGCCGTGGCCGGGACCGTCACGGCGGGGCCGGTCGCCTACCTCGTCCTGCTGCACGTGACGGGCAGCGCGCGCGGTACCGGGGTCGGCGGGACCCTCGTCGACGCGGCGCTCGCCCGCGTGCACGAGCAGGCCGGGCCGGGCGCCGTCGTCGTGCTGCACCACGGCGTGCTCAACCCGCTGTCCGCGCCTTTCTGGGCGCGGCAGGGCTTCCGGCCCGTGCTCACCACGTGGGAGCAGCCCGTCGACGCGCTGTCAGCGCCACGACGTAGCCTGTCCCCATGACGAGCTCATCCGGCACACCCGGCTCCGGGCGCGGCGACGGCGCCGCGCTGGACGGCCTGATCGACCCCGAGAACCCGGCCGCGACCTACGTCCTCGAGCCGGAGGTCGTGGCCCCCCTCGCGCAGCGCGTCGTCACGAGCAACGAGGCGGGCATGCACCGCTCCGTCCTGCCGTCCACGGGAGCCCCGCTCGCCGCGGTCCCCGTCTCGTCCGTCGAGGACGTCGCCCGTGCCGTGGCACGCGCGCGGGCCGCGCAGCCGGCCTGGGCAGCCCGCTCGGTGCGCGAGCGCGCGGCGGTGCTGCGGCGCTTCGGCGAGCTCGTGCTCGCGCGCCAGTCGGACGGCCTCGACCTCATCCAGATGGAGTCCGGCAAGTCGCGGCGCAGCGCGTTCGAGGAGGTCGCGGACGTCGCGATCCTCACGCGCCACTACGCCCAGCGCGGCCCGCGCTACCTCGCCGACCGGCGGGCGCCGGGGATGCTGCCCGTGCTCACCGGCACGCGCGTGCACCGTCGTCCTGTGGGCGTGGTCGGCGTCATCGCGCCGTGGAACTACCCGCTGACGCTCGCGTTCGCCGAGGCCGTGCCCGCGCTCGTGGCGGGGAACGCCGTCGTGCTCAAGCCGGACCCGCAGACGACGCTCACCGCGCTGTGGGGTTCCGAGCTGCTCGAGGAGGCGGGGCTGCCCGCCGACCTGTTCCTCGTTGTCGCGGGCGGGGGAGACGTCGGCGCCGCGGTGACCGACCACGTGGACCACATCGCGTTCACGGGCTCGACGGCCACCGGCCGCAAGGTCGCCGCACGCGCGGGGGAGCGCCTCATCGGCGCGACGCTCGAGCTCGGTGGCAAGAACCCGCTCTACGTCGCGGCCGACGCCGACGTGCGCGCCGCCGCGCGTGGCGCCGTGCGCGCGTGCTTCTCCAACTCCGGCCAGCTCTGCGTGTCGATCGAGCGGCTCGTGCTGCACGAGGACGTCGCGGACGCGTTCCTCGACGAGTTCGTGCCCCTCGTCCGTGAGATGCGTCTCGGCGCCGGGCTCGACTACTCGGCGGACATGGGGTCGCTCACGTCGCAGGCGCAGCTCGACCGCGTGGTCGCCCACGTCGAGGACGCCATCGCGCGCGGCGCGCGCGTCCTCGCGGGCGGCGTGCACCGGGCGGACATCGGCCCGTGGTTCTACGCGCCCACCGTCCTCGACGACGTGCCCGACGACGCGGCGTGCGCGCGCGAGGAGACGTTCGGCCCGGTCGTCTCCGTGCGCCGGGTCGCGAGCGACGACGAGGCCGTCGAGGTCATGAACGACACCGAGTACGGGCTCAACGCGAGCGTGTGGACGCGCGACGCCGCCCGGGGCCGCCGGATCGCGGCCCGCGTCGAGGCGGGGACGGTCAACGTCAACGACGGCTACTCCGCGACGTGGGGGTCCGTCGGGGCGCCGATGGGCGGGTTCAAGGCGTCGGGCCTCGGGCGCCGCCACGGGCGCGAGGGGATCGAGGCGCTCACCGAGGCGCAGACGATCTCCGTGCAGCGCGGCGCGAACCAGGGCCTCACGCTCGACACGCTCTACCAGCTCGGCGGGGAGCTGCCGAGCAAGGTCCTCACGTCGGCGCTCGACGTCATGCGTCGCCTGCGGCTGCCCTGACGGAACCCCGCTCAGCGGAGCACGGCGTCGAGCACGGCCTTCGTCGCCGCGGGGACCTCGCGGGCGCGGTAGAGCACGGCCTTCCACGGCTCCACGCTCGCCGCGCTGACGCCGACCCCCACGGCGTCGAGACCCGCGACGCGGCACGAGAACAGCGTGCGCGGCAGGTGGTACCCCTGCGTGACGACCACCGCCGTGCCGACGCCGAACTCCGACGCCGCGCGCGTGCACGTCGCGTGGGTGTCGAAGCCCTCGCGGTCCAGCAGGATCGCGTCGTCGGGCACGCCGCGGCCGAGCAGCCACGCGCGCATCGAGCCGGGCTCGTCGTAGTCGTCGTGCGCGTCGCCGCTCACGAGCACGACGGGCGCGACGCCCCGGCCGTAGAGCTCGGCCGCCGCGTCGAGCCGACGGCGCAGGTACGTGGACGGCGTCCCGTCCGGCCGCAGCCCCGCCCCCGGGACGACGATCGCGTCGCTCGGCGGCACGTGCGCCGGGTCGGCGACGTGCGAGCGCCCCACCGCCTGCACGACGACGAACGGCGCCAGGACGAGCGCCACGAGCCCGGCGGCCGTCCGAGGGTCAGGCGCCGCCGTCGGGAGCGGCGCGGACGACCCGACGAGGACCTGTCGGACGACGGTGCTGTTGGGCCTGCTGCTGACGCCGTGGTGGCGGGCGGCGACGCCGGATCGTCGGTCACGCCCCGACCCTAACCTCGCCGCCGCGTCGACCAGGCGCTCCGGGCCGGCCGTGCAGGTGGTCCTGGTCCGTCCGCCGTCCGGGACGGACCAAGACCGCCTGTTCGGCGGGCGGGGGTGGAGGCGGGGGCGGGGGAGGGATCGAGGGTCAGGCGGGGGAGGTGAGGGTCGTGAGCTCGGCGGTGAGGTTGGCGCGGGCGCGGTCCTCCCAGAGCGCGGCGGCCTGCGGGGTGCGGAACAGCGTGCCGCCCCGAGCAGCGCGCGCAGGACGGCGGCCCGCCCGGTGCGGAAGGCGTCGTCGGGCACGTGGGCGTACTCGGCGCGCACCTGGCGGGCGTAGCGGGCGTACCGGTCCGGCGCGGACCCGAGGACGGCGAGGTCGGCGTCCGAGACGAGCGCTCCAGGCCCGTCGCCCGGCGCCGGGGCGTGGTCGGTCGTCACGAGCACGAGCCGCACGACCTCCTCGACCTCGCGGGCACCGAGGTGGCCCGTCAGCCGGGCGTCCGCGAGCTCGGCCGACCGCTCCTCGTCGCGGCCCGCCTCGCCGTCGTGCACGGCGTCGTGGAACCACAGCGCGAGCTGCGTCACCGCCGGCATCACGCCCGTGACCGACACCGCGCCGCTCGGTGCGCCGCCCAACAGCGCGCCGCTCGGCGCGCCGCCCGACACCGCGCCGCCGGACGTGCCACCCGACGCCGTGCTGCCCGACGCCGCGGCATCTCCGCGGGCGGGCGGCCGGGCGGCGTCGGGCACACCGGGCGGGCGTCCTTCCAGGAGCGCGAGGGAGTCGAGCGCGTGCACGAGGTGCTCGGGTCCGTGGTAGACGCGGTGCGGCTCGTGCCAGCGCTCGACGAGCTCGACGCCGACGTCGCGCGCGCCCGGGAGGAGCGCGTCCCAGCGCGCGAGGAGCGCGTCGGCCTTCGCCGCGCGCCGCGCCCGGCCGGGGACGCGCAGGCCGGAGGCGCCGAGGCGCCGCGCGAGCTCGCGACCCCCGACGGGCACCGCGCCCGCGGCGACCGCGACGTCGTACCGCTCGGCGGCGACGTCGTAGTGGTCCAGGTCGAACGCCCGCGGGCTCACGCCGATCGACGCCGCGAACGCGTGCAGCTCCGCGAGCGACGCGTCGGACACGAGATGGCTGAACAGCGTCCCGTGCGCGGGCCACGCGGGCGGGTCGATGAGAACGGTCACCGCCCGAGCATGCCACCGACCGGTGAGCCGACGCGCGGGCGTCGGCTCACCGGCCGGGGAACGGGCTGAGCCTGGGCAGGCACGACCCGCAGGGGTCCGGGCGTGCGGGGATCAGCCGGCGCGCGAGGCCGCCTCGACGACCTCGACCGACTGGCGCGCGATGGCGAGCTCCTCCATCGTCGGGACCACCATGACGAGCGTGCTCGTCCAGTCCGGCGAGATGACGCGCGGCTCGCCGGAGTCGACGGCGTTGCGGTCCGGGTCGACGGCGAGGCCGAGCGGCTCGAGCCCCTCCACGACGGCGGCGCGCACCTCGGCGTCGTGCTCGCCGACGCCCGCGGTGAAGGCGACGACGTCCACGCGGCCGAGCACGGCGGCGTACGCGCCGACGTACTTGCGCAGCCGGTGGATGTACACGTCGAACGCGAGGCGGGCACCCTCGTGGCCGGCCTCCATGAGCCGGTGCAGCTCGCGGAAGTCGTTCACGCCGGACAGGCCCTTGACGCCCGAGCGCTTGTTGAACAGGTCGTCGATCTCGTCGATGCTCATGCCCGCGTTGCGCGCGAGGTGGAACACGACCGCGGGGTCGATGTCGCCCGTGCGCGTGCCCATGACGAGACCCTCGAGCGGGGTCAGGCCCATCGAGGTCTCGACCGGCACGCCGCCCTTGACGGCCGACGCGGAGGCGCCGTTACCGAGGTGCAGCACGATCGTGTTCAGGCCCTCGATCCGGCGCCCGAGGACGCGCGCGACCTTCCCGGACACGTACTGGTGGCTCGTGCCGTGGGCGCCGTAGCGGCGGATCGCGTACTTCTCGGCGACCTCGGCGTCCAGGGCGTACGTCGCGACGTGCTGCGGCAGCCGCTGGAAGAACGCGGTGTCGAACACCGCGACGTGCGGCACGTCGCCGAGCAGCGACCGCGCGACCTCGATGCCCTTGACGTTCGCCGGGTTGTGCAGCGGCGCGAGCGGGGACAGCGAGCGGATCCGCTCGAGCACGCCGTCGTCGACGAGGACCGGGTCGGCGAACAGCGAGCCGCCCTGCACGACGCGGTGCCCCACCGCGTACACGTCGGCGTCCGAGAGCGTCGGGCCGACCTCGTCGAACATGCTCAGCGCGATGCGCAGCGCGTGCCCGTGGTCCGCGACGGGCTCCTCGCGCGTCGTGGTGTTCCCGGCGAACCGGTGCTTGATGATCCCGGACTCCTCGCCGATGCGCTCGATCGTGCCCGCGGCGATCGCCTCGCCCCCGACGGGGTTGACGAGCTGGTACTTGAGCGAGGACGACCCCGAGTTCATGACGAGCACGGACCCGTGCGCGCCGTACGCGCTGTAGGGGTTGGGGCGCTCGCCCTCGGGCAGGATCGTCATGACGTGGCTCCCTGGGAGTCAGAGGTGGGGTCGGCGGCGTCGGCCGGGGCCTGCGCCTGGATCGCGGTGATCGCGACGGTGTTGACGATGTCCTGCACGAGCGCGCCGCGCGAGAGGTCGTTCACCGGCTTGTTGAGGCCCTGGAGGACCGGGCCCACCGCGACGGCGCCCGCCGAGCGCTGGACCGCCTTGTAGGTGTTGTTGCCCGTGTTGAGGTCCGGGAAGATGAACACGGTCGCGCGCCCCGCGACGTCCGAGCCCGGCATCTTCGACGCCGCGACGGACGCGTCCACGGCCGCGTCGTACTGGATCGGGCCCTCGACGAACAGGTCGGGCCGGCGCTCGCGCACGAGCGCCGTGCCCCGGCGCACCTTGTCCACGTCGGCCCCCGACCCGGACTCGCCGGTCGAGTACGACAGCATCGCGACCCGCTGGTCGACGCCGAACTGCTGCGCCGTCGCCGCCGAGGAGATCGCGATGTCCGCGAGCTGCTCGGCCGTCGGGTCGGGGATGACCGCGCAGTCGCCGTAGACGAGCACGCGGTCCTGCAGGCACATGAGGAACACGGACGAGACGACGGACACGCCCGGCTGGGTCTTGATGATCTCGAACGACGGCTTGATGGTGTGCGCCGTCGTGTGCTTCGCGCCCGACACCATGCCGTCCGCGAGCCCGAGGTGGACCATCATCGTGCCGAAGTAGGACACGTCCTGGACGCGCTCGCGCGCCTCCTCGAGCGTCATGCCCTTGTGCGCGCGCAGCCGCTGGTACTCCGCGGCGAACCGCTCCACGAGCTCCGGGTCGTGCGGGCTGACGACGTGCGCGGCGTCGATGTCGAGGCCGAGCTCCGCCGCGCGGGCGCGGACCTTCTGCTCCTCGCCGAGGATCGTCAGCTCCGCGACCTGGCGGCCGAGCAGCGTGGACGCGGCGCGCAGGATGCGGTCGTCGTCACCCTCGGGCAGCACGACGTGCTTGCGGTCCGCGCGGGCGCGCGAGAGCAGCTCGTACTCGAACATCAGCGGCGTGACGACCTCGGGCCGGGGCACGTCGAGCCCCGCGAGGAGCGCCGCGCCGTCGACGCTCTGCTCGAACAGCGCGAGCGCCGTGTCGACCTTGCGCTGCGACTCCTTGGTCACGCGGCCCCGGGCGCTCGCGGCGGCGCTCGCCGAGCGGAACGTCCCGAGGTCGGTGCGGATGATCGGCAGGCTCGGGTCGAGGTCCGCGACGAGGCGCGCCGTCGACTCGGGCGGGAAGAACCCGCCGTTGAGGATGACGCCCGCGAGGGACGGGAAGCCCGACGCCGAGTGGGCGGCGAGCAGCCCGATGAGGATGTCCACCCGGTCGCCGGGCGTGATGACGACGGCGCCGTCGGTGAGCCGGTCGAGCAGGTGCTCGAACGACATCGCCCCGACGAGCAGGTCGGTCGCCTCGCGTGCGAGGAGCTCCTCCTCGCCGAACGCGAGCCTCCCGCCCACGGCCTCCATGAGGATCCGCACGGTCGGCGCGTCGAGGAACGGGTCCTCGGGCACCGCCCAGCCCGGCAGCCGCGTACCCGGGGCGGGCTGCGCCGTCGGGCCCGACGACGTCCCGCCCGCGAGCGGCTCGCCGTCCGGGCCCAGCGACCCGAGCAGCGCGCGCACCGCGTCGAGGTCGTCCGGCTGCACGCGGTTCGCGACGACGCCGATGGGCTGCGCGTGCTGCGAGCGCAGCTCGGCGACGCTCACCTCGATGAGGTTGCCCACGGCGTCGGGCGTGCGGCCCTTGCCGGAGACGACGAGGAGGACCGGCGCGCCGAGGTTCGCCGCGACGCGCGCGTTGAACGACAGCTCGGTCGGCCCGGCGACGTCGGTGTAGTCCGTGCCCACGACGACCACGAAGTCGCACCGGCTCGCGACCTCGTGGTACCGGGCCACGATCCGCGAGAGCGCGGCCTCCTGGTCGGCGTGGACGTCCTCGTACGTGACGCCGATCGCCTGCTCGGCGGTGACGTCCACGCCGTCGTGCGCGAGCAGCAGCTCGAGCACGTAGTCCTGCACGTCCGGGCCGGCGGCCCGGGTGACCGGCCGGAAGACCCCGACCCGCTGGACCTTGCGGACCAGCAGGTCGAGGACCCCCAGCGCGATCGTGGACTTGCCCGTCTCGCCCTCGGGCGAGGTGATGTAGATGCTGCGAGCGGTGTCGCTCACTCGTTGTCTCCTCCGGTGTCCTGCACGGCGGCGCTCGCGCCGTTGTACTGCGGGCCACCCTCCTCGGTCGCCGTCTCGCCGACGTCCGGCCACACCCAGTCGCGCACCTCGGGGATGTCCTCCCCGTGCTCGCGGGTGTACTGGCGGGCCGCCAGCCGCGCGTCGACCATCTCCTGGCGCAGGCCCGCGTAGGTCGAGCGCAGGGACGGCACACGGTCGATGACGTCGATCACCAGGTGGTAGCGGTCGATGTCGTTGAGCATGGCCATGTCGAACGGGGTGGTGGTGGTGCCCTCCTCCTTGTAGCCGCGCACGTGGATGTTCGCGTGGTTCGTGCGGCGGTACGTGAGGCGGTGGATGAGCCACGGGTAGCCGTGGTAGTTGAAGATGACCGGCCGGTCCGTCGTGAAGAGCGTGTCGAAGTCCTTGTCCGACAGGCCGTGCGGGTGCTCCTTCTCGTCCTGGAGCCGCATGAGGTCCACGACGTTGACGACCCGGACCTTGAGGTCGGGGATGCGCCGGCGCAGGATGTCCGCCGCGGCGAGCACCTCGAGCGTGGGCACGTCGCCCGCGGCGCCGAGCACGACGTCCGGGTCCTCGCCCTCGACCTCGGTGCCGGCCCAGTCCCAGATGCCGAGGCCGCGCGAGCAGTGCGCGATCGCCTGGTCCATCGACAGGAACTGCGGCGCCGGCTGCTTGCCCGCCACGACGACGTTCACGTACTGGCGTGAGCGCAGGCAGTGGTCGTACGTCGAGAGCAGCGTGTTCGCGTCCGGCGGCAGGTAGACGCGGACGATCTCGGCCTTCTTGTTCACGACGTGGTCGATGAAGCCCGGGTCCTGGTGGCTGAAGCCGTTGTGGTCCTGGCGCCACACGTGGCTCGACAGCAGGTAGTTGAGGCTCGCGACCGGGCGCCGCCACGGGATGTGGTTCGTGACCTTGAGCCACTTCGCGTGCTGGTTGAACATCGAGTCGACGATGTGGATGAAGGCCTCGTAGCTCGTGAACAGGCCGTGCCGCCCGGTGAGCAGGTAGCCCTCGAGCCAGCCCTGGCACTGGTGCTCCGACAGCATCTCCATGACGCGCCCGGCGCGCGCGAGGTGCTCGTCGACGTCGGGCCCGAAGAAGTCGGCGTTCCACTGCTTGTCCGTGACCTCGTACACGGCCTGGAGGCGGTTCGACGCCGTCTCGTCGGGGCCGAAGATCCGGAAGTTGTCCGGGTTCTTCCGCACGACGTCGGTGAGCCACTGCCCGAGGACGCGCGTCGACTCGGCGATGCTGCTGCCCGGCCCGGTGACGTCCACGGCGTAGTCGCGGAAGTCCGGCAGACGCAGGTCCTTGAGCAGGAGGCCGCCGTTCGCGTGCGGGTTGTCACTCATGCGGAGCGTGCCCTCGGGGGCGAGCGCCGCGACGTCGTCGACCAGGCGGCCGTCCTCGTCGAACAGCTCGTCGGCCCGGTAGGACTCGAGCCAGCCACGCAGCACCTCGAGGTGCTCCGGGGTGTCCCGGGCGCTCGCGAGCGGCACCTGGTGCGCGCGCCACGAGTCCTCGGTCTTCTTGCCGTCGATGACCGGCGGGCACGTCCAGCCCTTCGGCGTGCGGAACACGATCATCGGCCACGCGGGGCGCTCGTCGTTCCCCGCCGCGGCGTCGGCCTTGATCTGCGCGATGTGGTTGAGCACCTCGTCGAGGAGCTGTGCGAAGCGGCGGTGCACCTCGAAGTGGTCTTCGCCGTCGAACCCGCCCGTGAAGAAGTACGGCGTGTGGCCGTAGCCGATCATGAGGTCGCGCAGCTCGTCGTCGCTGATGCGCGCGAGCACCGTCGGGTTGGCGATCTTGTAGCCGTTGAGGTGCAGGATCGGCAGGACGACGCCGTCGTTGCGCGCGTTGACGAACTTGTTCGAGTGCCAGCTCGTCGCGAGCGGGCCCGTCTCCGCCTCGCCGTCGCCGACGACCGCGGCGACGAGCAGGTCGGGGTTGTCGAACGCGGCGCCGTACGCGTGGGAGAGCGCGTAGCCCAGCTCACCGCCCTCGTGGATCGACCCGGGCGTCTCCGGCGCGACGTGGCTCGGGATGCCGCCCGGGAAGGAGAACTGGCGGAACAGCCGGCGCAGGCCCTCGGTGTCCTGGGTGACGTCCGAGTAGGTCTCGGAGTACGTGCCCTCGAGGTACGCGTTCGCGACGAGGCCGGGGCCGCCGTGGCCGGGGCCGGCGACGTAGATCGTCGACTGGCGGCGCTGCGCGATCGCGCGGTTGAGGTGCGCGTAGAGGAAGTTGAGGCCCGGCGTGGTGCCCCAGTGGCCCAGGAGGCGCGGCTTGACGTCCTCGCGGTCCAGCGGCGTGCGCAGCAGCGGGTTGTCGAGGAGGTAGATCTGGCCGACCGAGAGGTAGTTCGCCGCGCGCCACCAGGCGTCGACCCGACGCAGGGTGTCGTCGTCGAGCGGTGCGATCTCGGCGGGTTGCCAGGCGGTGGACTCGGTGACGGTGGTCGTGCTCATCTCACGCTCCTGCGGGGGAAGGGTCCGTGAACGACTACGGCTTCATACAACCCCATCGACCGGGGGCCTGCACTATTCCTCCTGGCGCCGGGCGGTGTGACCTGCGCCCACGACGGCACAAAAGGTCCAAGGTCCCGCGCGCGGGAACCACGGCCGAGGACGTTGTCCCCGACGCCGGGGGCCGCTGGGCGGCGTGTGACGTTCGCCCGGGAGGCGGTCCGGATGCGGGGACCCGCCCGCGCCCCGGATACCGTGGGGTCGTGCCCGAGCCCACCGCGCCCCGCTCGTTCTGGGCGGTCGCCCGCCAGCCCCGGGTCGTCGGGCTGCTCGTGCTCCTCCTCGTCGCCGCGGCGGTGTGCGCGCGGCTCGGCGTCTGGCAGCTCGACCGCGCCCAGCAGCGCGCCGAGCTCGCGGCGCAGCACGAGGCCGCCGAGCTCGAGGCCGCCGGACCCGAGGGCGTCGGCGTGCTGCTCCCGCCGCAGTCCACGTTCCCCGGCGAGCTCGTCGGCCGGCAGGCCTGGGTCGAGGGCGAGTACGACGCGGAGGGGCAGCTCCTCGTCGAGGGTCGCGCGCTCGACGGCCGCGTCGGCTACCTCGTGCTCACCCCGCTCCACGTGACCGACGACGGCACCCAGGGGGCGTCGTGGGCCGACCTCTCGGGCGCCCCGGTCCTTCCCGTCGTGCGGGGCTGGGTCGAGTCGCCCGAGGAGAGCGCCGCGCTCGACCCGCCGGACGGCGTCGTGCGCCTCACCGGCTACCTCCAGGCCTCCGAGGCCGCCGGGCAGGGCGGCTCCGCCCCCGGCCGCACCGACGCGATCTCCACGGGCGAGCTCGTCAACGCGTGGGGCGGGCCGATGTACTCGGGGTACCTCGTGCTGCTGTCCTCGGACCCGGCGCAGCCGTCGGCGGCCGACGGCGGCCCGGCCCAGCTCCCGCGCCCGACGATCGAGGGCGGCACGGGGCTCAACCTGCAGAACCTGTTCTACGCGCTCCAGTGGTGGGTGTTCGGCGGGTTCGCCGTGCTGCTGTGGGTCCGGCTCGTGCGCGACGAGGCGGCGGGCGGCAAGCGCCGCGCGCGCGGGGAGGACGCCGGGATCGCCGGCCTCCCCGGCCCGGCCGACCCCGGTGCGGCCGGCCCGCGAACGACCCCCTGAGAGCAGGTCGGGAGCGCACGCGCCGCGTCCGGGGCCGGGAGCGGGCGGATACCCGTCTCACCACGTGACACAGCGCTTGCCGGACATATGTACGGACCTCAGTCTTATCCCGCCCGGGCAGAGCGCCCGAGCGGTCCGCCGGTCGACGTCGCCCGGCGGTCGGAGAGACACGGGGGTACTCCATGAAGAAGCGCCTTGCACCGTTCGCGGTGGCAGCGGTCACGATCGGACTGGTCCTCGCGCCGGCGGCGAGCGCGAGCGCGGCGAGCAGGACCACGCCGTACAACTGCGGCACCCGCGACGCGAAGATCACGGCGAGCGCGCCGACGAACGTGTCGCTCCGGGTCAACGGGACGACCAACAGCGCGCGCAACAGCGCGGGCGCGGCGGTGACGATGTACGACTACGACGGCCAGGGCACCGCCTACGCGACGTCGACCGACGCGTCGGTGGCGATCCACGTCTCGTGCTTCTGACGCGCTCGTCCCATCGGGTCGTCTGACTCCGTCAGGTCGCCCTTCGCTGCGTCACCCGGTGCCCGGTCGTCGTCCGCGACGGCCGGGCACCGGCGCGTCCGGGCCCGGCCCCGCGACCGGCGGCGCGTCCCGGCCGCCCGCGGTCAGCCGTCGAGGTCGAGGTCCTTGAACCACGACTCGGTGACGTAGTCCGTCTCCCAGCCGAGCGAGCGGTAGAGCTGGTCGGCCTTCGTGGGGGAGTCGGCGTCGACCTCGAGCGCCACGCGGTCGCGACCGTCCCGGGCGGCGTCCGCGATCACCGTCGCGAGCAGCGACTTCGCCACGCCGCGGCCGCGGGCGGCGCGCGTCACCCCGATGTACTCGACGTAGGTGCCCCGCGCGCCGCTCTCGCCCGCGGCGATCGACGAGCACACGACCGTGCCCGCGGGGACCCGGTGGCCGTCGTCGGTCTCCACGTACGCGAGCCACCAGTGGTCCCAGCTGTGGCCCGGGTCCTCGCGGAGCCGCTGCACGAACTCCGAGAAGCTCTCCCGGTAGGAGTTGAAGTGGTCCTGGAAGGACGTCTCCAGCATCTGGTGCACGACCTGGAGGTCGGCCGCGACGGGCATCCCGTTCTCGTGCCGCTCGACCGGGCGGACCATGACCCCGGCGCGCGGGGCGAGCGCGGCCTCGTCCGGGACGACGGGGCGCGTCATGTGCAACCAGCTGCGCCGCCGCGCGTACCCGGCCCGCGTCAGCCACTGCGCCTGGCGCGCGTCGTCGGCGAACGGGCTCTCGTCGAGGCGCGTCGCCGTCACGCCGCGCAGGCGCGCCATCGCGACCGCGGTGCGCTCCGCCCAGCGGTAGAACGCGTCCGCGATCGCGTCGACCTCGGCCACGTCGCGGTCGAAGTAGCCCCAGACGGTGGCACGTCCGGCGGCGCGGTCGTGCACGGTCACCCAGGCGCGCGGGACGTCGTCGGGCCCGACGGCGACCAGCTGGCGCCGCGTCCAGGACGCCAGCCCCGCGACCTCGGACTCGATCCCGGCGGGGTCGACGTGCGTCGAGCCCGTGCCCTGGAGCTCGTCCAGGCGTCGCAGCCGGACGAGCGCGTCGATGTCGGCGTAGCCGGGGACCCGGGCCCGCCAGGGGCTCGGGAGGGTCGGGAGGTCGTGCGGGGTGGCGCTCGTGGTTCCAGGCATCGGCACCATCTTGGCACCGACCGGCGCTACTCCTGCTGCCAGGAGTGCCAGAGCCGCGCGTAGTCGCCGCCCGCGGCGACGAGCTCGTCGTGCGGGCCGATCTCGCTGATGCGGCCGCCGTCGACCACGGCGACGCGGTCGGCGTCGTGCGCGGTGTGCAGGCGGTGCGCGATCGCGACGACCGTCCGGCCGGCCAGCACGGCGTCGAGCGAGCGCTCGAGGTGGCGGGCCGCCCGGGGGTCGAGGAGCGACGTCGCCTCGTCGAGCACGAGCGTGTGCGGGTCGAGCAGCACGAGGCGCGCGAGCGCGAGCTGCTGCGCCTGCGCCGGGGTGAGCACGTGCCCGCCCGACCCCACGGTCGTCGCGAGGCCCTCGGGCAGCGACTCGGCCCACCCGCGCGCGTCGACGGCGTCGAGCGCGTCGAGCAGCTCGCCCTCGTCCGCGTCCCCCTTCGCGAGGCGCAGGTTGTCCGCGAGCGTGCCGACGAACACGTGGTGCTCCTGCGTGACGAGCGCGACCTCGCGCCGCAGGTCCTCGAGCGGCAGGTCGACGAGCCGCACGCCGCCGGAGCGGACGGAGCCCGCCGTCGGGGGGTGGATGCCCGCGAGCATGCGGCCCAGGGTCGACTTGCCCGCGCCCGACGGCCCGACGACGGCGAGCCGCTCGCCCGGCTCGAGGTCGAGCGAGACGCCGTGCAGCACGGGGTGGCCCTCGCGGTAGGCGTACTCGACGTCGCGCGCGACGAGGCGGTCGCCGTCGGGCACGTCGCCCGTCGGGGTGCGGTCGCCGGGCACCTGCGCGACGCCGACGATGCGGGCGTACGACGCCGCGGCCACCTGGATCTCGTCGAGCCAGAAGATGAGGTTCCACACCGGCCCGGCGAGCTGGAACGCGTAGGTCGTCACCGTGGCCACGGCGCCGAGCGTCGTCTGGCCCTGCGAGAGCAGCCACGCGCCCCACACGAGCGCCGCGACGGGCGCGATCGCGATGGCCAGGTCGATGCCCGGGAACAGCACGGTGCGCAGCCCGAGGGTGTACCGCTCCGCCTCGAACGCCTCGGTGAGGTCGGCGCGCACGCGCGCCTGGCGGCGCTCGGTGAGCGAGAGCGCGTCGACCGTGCGCGCGCCCTCGACGCTCTCGGTGATGGTGCCGTTGAGCGTCGCGTAGGCGGCGGCCTCGCGCTGGTAGCCGGCCGACGCGCGCTTGAGGTACCACCGCGACACGACGACGAGCAGCGGCACGCCCACGAACAGCGCGAGCGCCACGAGGGGTGCGACGACGACGGCCGCGACCGCCGTGAGCACGAGCGTGACGACCGCGACGAGGAGCTGCGGCACGCCGAACCGCACGGCGTGCTGGATGCGGTCGACGTCGTTCGTCGTGCGCGCCACGAGGTCGCCCGTGCCCGCGCGCTCGACCGTGGACAGCGGCAGCGACGTCACCGTCTCGACGAGGTCCTCGCGGAGCTCGGCGAACACGGTCTCGCCGAAGACCATGGACAGGCGCTGCGCGTACCGGCGCAGGACGGCCTGCGCGAGGACCGCGCCCGCGCCCACGGCGACGACGGTCGTCACGTACGACGACGTGGTGCCCTCGGTGACGGCGTCGACGAGCCGGCCGAGGAGCCACGGCCCCACGAGACCCGCGACCGCGGCCAGGGTGTGGAGGACGGCGATGAGCACGAACGTGCCGCGGTGCCGGGCGAACAGGCGTCCGGCGGCGGCGCGGACGGCGGGGCCGTCGGCGACGGGGAGCCTCATGCCTGGCCTCCTTCGGGTGCGGTGCGGGCGAGGGCGGGGGTGTCGTCGAGCGAGCGCCCGACGACGCGCAGGTACCGGGCCGCGTCGTCGTCCGGTGCTGTCGCGGGGGAGTGGGCGCGGTCGACGAGGTCGCGGTGCGTGCCGCGCGCCGTGACCCGGCCGTCCTCGAGGAGCAGCACCTCGTCGACGTGCTCGAGCACGAGCGGCGACGCCGTGACGACGAGGGTCGTGCGCCCGCGACGGGCCTGCGCGAGGCTCGCGGCGATCCGCGCCTCGGTGTGCGCGTCGACGGCGCTCGTCGGCTCGACGAGGACGAGGATCTCGGGGTCCGTGAGGAGCGCCCGGGCGAGCGCGACGCGCTGGCGCTGGCCGCCCGAGAGCGACCGCCCCTTCTCGGGCAGCTCGCCCGCGAGGCCGTCGGGCACGGAGTCGAGCACGTCGTGCGCGTCGGCCGTGCTCACCGCGGCGAGCACCTCGGCCTCCGTGGCGGTGCCGCGCGCGTCGAGCTCGTCGCGCAGCGCGCCCGAGAAGAGCTGCGGCGTCGCCTCGGCGACGACGACGCGGCGCCGGAGCGCGTGCTTGTCGAGCGCGGCGAGCGGTGTGCCGCCGAGCCGCACGGGCGTGGCCGCCTCTGCGGCGTCGTCGAACCGGCCCAGCCGGGTCGCGACGGCCGCCGACGCGTCCGGGTCCGCCGAGACGAGCGCGACGACGCGTCCCGGCTCGAGCACCAGGCCGCTCGTCTCGTCGACGAGGGGGCTGCCCTCGGGCGGCATGGGCGCGGTGGCCGGGCTCGCGCCCGCGGCCGGCTCGACGGCGAGGACGCGCACGATCTTGCGCGCGGCGACGTGGGCGCGCGTCGCGATGTTGAGCATCTGCGTCGCGACCTGCAGCGGCCAGCCGAGGAACGCCGCGTACCCGTAGAACGCGACGAGCTGCCCGGGTGTGATCTCGCCGCGCAGGGCCGCCGTCGCGCCGAGGTAGACGACGAGCACGACGAGGAGGCCGGGCAGGAGCACCTGGAGCGCGTCGAGCGTGGCCTGGGTGTGCGCGACCTTGACGCCGGCCTCGCGGACCTTCTGCGACTGCCGCGCGTAGCGGCCCACGAACACGCCCTCGCCGCCGATCCCGCGCAGGATGCGCAGGCCCGACACCGTGTCCGCGCCGAGCGTCGTCAGGCGGCCCTGCGCCTCGCGCTGCGCGGCCTGGCGCTGCTGGAGCGGCTTGACGAGCAGCGCGAGCACCGCGGCGACGACCGGCAGGCCCAGCACGACGACGAGACCGAGCTGCAGCGACGTCGAGAGCATGATGACCGCCACGACGACGTACGCGCCGAGCGCGCCGAGGAACTGGCCCATCATCGAGAAGAGCTGGCCGACGCGCATCGCGTCGCTCGCGACGGTGGACACGACCTCGCCCGTCGGGAGCTCCTCGGTGATCGCGTCGCCCGAGCGGGCCGTCACGTCGCCCACGAGCTGCGACGTCGTGAGCGCCGAGCGCAGCCAGTTCGCGATGTCGAACCGGTGCTGCGTCACGCCCGTGACGACGATGCCCAGGCCCAGCGCGAGCAGGAGGCCCGCCCAGCGCCACAGCTCCGCGCCGAACCCGGCGGTGAGCCCCTCGTCGAGCGCGCGACCGAGCATGTACGGCTGGAACGCCTGGCACGCGAAGTTCACGAGGCCGAGCAGCACGGACACGGTGAGCACCGTCCACTGGCGCCGGGCGATCCAGAGGAGGTAGCGGGACGGGCCGCGCAGGTCGGGGGTCCCCGGGTCGGGGAGAGGGAGGGGTCGCACGGTGTTCTACCCTAGGTTCGGCGTCCGACACGCGGCGACGGTTTAACGCGGCGACCGCGTCACGCCACCGCACGCGGCGGAGACCGCCGCGGCCGTCTCGCCCGGAACGAGGACCTCTCCCATGACCACGCAGGACCCGGCCACCCCCACCGACGCGCCCGTCGTCGCCCCCGCCGACGCGGCGGCCCCCAGCGCGGAGGCCGCGCGCACCGCGATCCGCAAGGCGCGCGGCGCGCTCGCGCGCTACCGGGTCCTCGCGATCATCACCGGTGTGATGCTGCTGATCCTGTGCGTCGAGATGCTCGTCAAGTACGGGGTCGGTGCGTTCGTCGACGTCGACGGGATCATGCGCTACGTGTCCTGGATCCCGTTCGCCCACGGGTGGATCTACGTCGTGTACCTCGTCACCGTGCTCGACCTGTGGACCAAGATGCGCTGGGGCTGGGGCCGCCTCGCGACGATGGTGTTCGCGGGCGTCGTGCCGGTCATGTCGTTCATCCTCGAGAAGAAGGTGCACGCCGAGGCCGACGCGAAGCTCGTCGCGCTGGAGGAGCAGTACGCGGCATGACGTCGCCGCTCGCGCCCCTCGTCGCGCCCGGTCCCGAGCTCTCGACGCCGGAGCTCGAGCGCTACGCGCGCCACCTCGCGCTGCCGGGCGTCGGCACCGAGGGCCAGCGGCGGCTCGCGGCCGCGCGCGTGCTCGTCGTCGGCGCGGGCGGCCTCGGCAGCCCCGCGCTGCTCTACCTCGCGGCCGCGGGCGTCGGCACGATCGGCATCGTCGACGACGACGCCGTCGACACGTCCAACCTCCAGCGCCAGGTCATCCACGGCGGGTCGGACGTCGGGCGCCGCAAGGTCGACTCCGCGCGCGAGAGCATCGCGGACGTCAACCCGCACGTCCACGTCGTCGAGCACGCGCTGCGGCTCGACGCGGACAACGCGCTCGACGTGCTGCGCGGCTACGACGTCGTGCTCGACGGCGCCGACAACTTCCCGACCCGCTACCTCGTCTCCGACGCGGCCGAGGTCCTCGGCCTGCCCGTCGTCTGGGGCTCGATCTACCGCTTCCAGGGACAGGTCAGCGTCTTCTGGGCCGCGCCCCGGTTCGCCGTGCCCGACGACGCCCCGCTCCCGGACGCCGCGGGTCCCGATCCCGCGGCGGGGTCGGGGGAGCAGGGCCCGCGCGGGGTCACCTACCGCGACGTGTTCCCCGTCCCGCCGCCCCCGGGCGCGGCACCCGACTGCGCGACCGGCGGCGTGTTCGGCGCGATGTGCGGCACCGTCGGCTCCGTCATGGCGACCGAGGCGATCAAGCTCGTCACCGGCGCCGGCACGACGCTGCTGGGCCGCCTCGCCGTCTACGACGCCCTCGACCTCTCGTGGCGCCAGCTCACCGTGCGCGCCGACCCGACGCGCGAGCCCGTCACCGCGCTCCTGCCGGGCGACGGCGCCTACGCCGCGTTCTGCGGGCTCCGGCCCGCGGCGCAGGCCGTGGCGACGCCCGGTGCCGGGGCGGGGCCGACCGGGGCAGCCGGGCCCGCGCCGCGCGACGTGTCCGCCCCCGACGCGGCCGCCCTGCTGCGGGCCGACGGCCTCGCGCCGTTCCTCCTCGACGTCCGCGAGGACTGGGAGGCGCAGGTGCGCCCGCTCCCCGGGTCGACGCTCGTCCCGAGCGGCGCGTTCCTCGGCGGCGCGCAGGACCCCGGTGCCGCCGCGGCGCTCGCGGACCTGCCCGCCGACCGCCCGGTGCTCGTGGTGTGCGCGGTCGGCGGCCGGTCGGCCCGCGTCGCCGACGCCGCCCGCGCCGCGGGCCTCGACGCGCGCTCCGTCGTCGGCGGCGTCCCCGCCCTCCTCGACGCCCTGAAGACCCCCACCCCCTAGCCCCCCTCCCTGCACGTCGACCAGGTGGTCGTGGCGCGTCCTGGTCGGCGGACGAGCCGGGATGGCCTGCTCGGCCCGCCGGGACCGCCTGGTCGACGGGGTCAGAGGGCCAGGTCGAGGCGGCCCTGCGGGGACGAGCTCGCCAGGGCGCCCTCGCGGCGGGGGATGCGCCCGGCGCCCGCGGCGAGCCGGCCCGACTCGACGGCGAGGCGCATCGCGCGGGCCATGCGGACCGGGTCGGCGGCGCGCGTGACGGCCGTCGCGAGGAGCACGCCGTCGCACCCGAGCTCCATGGCGAGCGCGGCGTCGGACGCCGTGCCGATCCCCGCGTCGAGGATCACGGGCACCCGGGCCGCGGCAGCGATCGCCTCGATGTTGCGCGGGTTGAGGATGCCGAGCCCCGTGCCGATGGGCGCCCCGAGGGGCATGACGGCGGCGCAGCCGACGTCCTCCAGCCGGCGCGCGAGGATCGGGTCGTCGTTCGTGTAGGGCAGCACGACGAACCCGTCGCGCACGAGCTGCTCGGCCGCCTCGACGAGGCCGACCGGGTCGGGCAGGAGGGTCACGTCGTCGGCGATCACCTCGAGCTTGACCCACTCGGTACCGCACGCCTCGCGCGCGAGGTGCGCGGTGAGCACGGCCTCCCGCACCGAGAAGCACCCGGCGGTGTTGGGCAGCGCGCGGATACCGAGGCGGGCGAGCAGCGCCCAGATCCCCGCGTCGGGGCTCGCGTCCCCGCCGGCGCGGACGGCGACGCGTCGCATCGCGACGGTCGTGAGGGCGGTGCCCGACGCGACGAGCGCGTCCTCGAGCGTGAGCAGGTTCGCGGCCCCACCGGTGCCCATGACGAGGCGCGACCCGATCGGGGTGCCGGCGACGACGAGCGGGTCGTCGGCGCCGGTCGGCCCGCTCGCGGTGGCGGGGGAGACGTCGGTCGTGGTCATGGGTCCTCCTCAGCCGCCCTGGACGGCGGTGACGATCTCGATGCGGTCCCCGGGCGCGACGACGGTCGTCGCCCAGGCGCCGCGCGGCACGACGGCGTCCCCGACGGCCACCGCGACGCCCTGCGGCGTGCCGTCGGCGACGTAGGCGGGGACGAGCGCGGCGACGAGCCGCTCCAGGTCGACGTCGCCGTCGAGCGGGTACGGCTCGCCGTTGACGAGCGCGGTGGGTGCGGGTGCGGTCACGGGTCTCACCTCGGTGTCGTGGCGGTGCGGGCGAAGCGGTCGGTCCGGGCGGTGGCGAGGGCGGTCGCGACGTCGTCGCCGTGCTCGCTCCCGCCGAGCGCGAGGAGCCTGCCGAGCCCGGCGACGACGGCGTCGGCCGTGAGCGGGGCGAGCAGGATGCCGTTGCGGCCGTGGCCCGTCGCGAGGTGCAGCCCCGGGACGTCCGTCGGCCCGACGAGCGGGAGGTTGTCCGGGGTCGCGGGGCGGCCCCGCGGCGTCACCTCGACCAGCGCGGCCTCGTCGATCCCCGGCAGGAGGGCGCGGGCGTCCCGCAGGAGCGCGAAGACGCCGCCGGCGGTGGCGCGGCGGTCGTCCGGGTTCTCCTCGGTGGTGGCCCCGACGACGACCTCCCGGTGCCCGGCGCGCGGGCCGGCAGGCTCGGGGTCGCGCGGCACGACGTACACCGGCCGACCCTGCACGAGCCCGCGCACGACGTGCTCGAGCGCGAGGTCCGGGCCGGCGTCGAGCCGCAGCGTCTGACCCTTCACCGGGCGCGTGGGCACGACGACGCCCGGCACGTCCGCGAGGAGGGCGCCCGACTGCCAGCCCGCCGCGACGACGACCGCACCCGCGCGGTGGAGCCGGCCGGCGTCGTCGTGCACGCCGACCACGCGCCCGGCATCGAGCGCGAGCCGGGTCGCGGACGCGCGGACGACGCGCGCCCCGGTGGCCGAGCCCGCACCCGCGGCGTCGCGCCCGCCGACCGCCGAGAGCAGCGCGGCGTGCGTCGCGCGCGGGTCGACCGCGTGGTCCGCGGGGGCCCACGCCGCCCCGGCGACGCGCGGGCCCAGGTACGGCTCGCGGCGGCGCGCGTCGGCGACGGTGAGCTCGTGCGACGCGAGACCGTGCGCGGCGTGCAGCGCGAGGACGCGGCGGAGCAGCGCGAGGTCGTCCGCGTCGTAGGCGAGGGTGAGCGTCCCGGCGATCCGCAGCCCGACGTCCGCCCCCGTCGCCGCGCGCAGGTCCGCGGCGAACGCCGGCCACGCCGCGGCGGCCGCGAGGTGGAGCCGCAGGGCGGCCTCCTCCCCGAAGTCGGCCTCGGTCACCGGCGCGAGCATCCCCGCGGCGGCATGCGTCGCGCCCGCGCCCGGCGCCGGGTCGAGCACCGTGACGGTCAGGCCCGCGCGCGCCGCGCGCCACGCGACGGCGAGACCCACGATCCCGCCCCCCACGACGACGACGTCACGCGCGCCGTCGGGCACGACGGAGCCACCCGCGGACGGGTGGACGGACAGGCTCATGTGCGCTCCCTTCGCTGGCATGACCCAGATCAGGTTCGACGGTCGGCGGCGACGCCCTCTCAGCCCCGTGCGGGGCTCCCGTGCTGTCGGCCACAGTACCTCCTGCCGTGGGCCCGCCGAGGCTAGGCTCCCGCGGGTGAGCTCCGAGACCTCCACCACCCCGGCCACTCCCGCCCCGTCGGCAGGGGACGCCGCACGCGCCCGGCTCGCCGACGCGCGGCTCTACCTCTGCACGGACGCGCGCGAGGAGCGCGGCGACCTCGAGGACTTCCTGCGGGCGGCGCTCGCGGGCGGGGTGGACGTCGTGCAGCTCCGCGACAAGACGCTCGACGTCGCGCGCGAGCTCGAGCTCCAGGAGCTCGTCGCGCGCGTCGCGACGGAGCACGGCGCGCTGTGGGCCGTGAACGACCGGGCGGACGTGGCGTCGGTCACGGGCGCGCCGGTCGTGCACATGGGCCAGGGCGACCTGCCGGTCCTGGCCGTGCGGGCGCTGCTCGGCGCGGGGCCCGTGCTCGGCCGGTCCACGCACTCGGCCGCGCAGGCGGCCGCGGCAGAGGCCGACCCGGCGGTGGACTACTTCTGCGTGGGCCCGCTGTGGGCGACCCCGACGAAGCCGGGGCGGGCCGCCGTCGGCCTGGACCTGCTGCGCGACGTCGCGGCGACCCGGCCCGCGACGCCCTGGTTCGCGATCGGCGGGATCGACGCGGACCGGCTCGACGCCGTCCTCGACGCGGGCGCGACCCGGATCGTGGTGGTGCGCGCGATCACGGCGGCGAGCGACCCGGAAGCGGCGGCCCGCGCCCTGCGCGAGCGCGTCGCGGCGCGCGTCGCGGCGCGCGCCGAGGCGCGCACCGACGCCTGAGACGCGGGACGAGCCCCGCCGCACGGCGACTATCCTGGACGGGTGACGTCACCCGCCACCGCTCCCGACACCCCCACCACCGCCGAGGTGGCCTCGACCCCGCGGCCCGTGCTCGTCGTCGACTTCGGCGCCCAGTACGCGCAGCTCATCGCGCGCCGCGTGCGCGAGGCCAAGGTCTACTCCGAGATCGTGCCGCACACCTTCACGGTCGAGCAGATGCTCGCCAAGGACCCGGCCGCGATCATCCTCTCGGGCGGCCCCTCGTCCGTGTACGCGACGGGTGCCCCGTTCGTCGACCCGGCGCTGTTCGAGGCCGGCGTGCCCGTCATGGGCATCTGCTACGGCTTCCAGGCCATGGCGAAGGCGCTCGGCGGCGAGGTCGCCCAGACGGGTCTGCGCGAGTACGGCGGCACCGAGGTCGAGGTGTGCGCCGCGGGCGTGCTGCTCGACGGCACGCCGCAGAACCAGACCACGTGGATGAGCCACGGCGACGCCGTGCACCGCGCGCCCGAGGGCTTCGAGGTCCTCGCGACGTCGTCGGGCTCGCCGGTCGCCGCGTTCGAGGACCGCGAGCGTCGCCTCTACGGCGTGCAGTGGCACCCGGAGGTCAAGCACTCCGCCCACGGCCAGACGGTGCTGGAGCACTTCCTGTACGACGGCGCGGGCCTCGCCCCGGACTGGACGCCCGGCAACGTCATCGCGGACCAGGTCGCGGCGATCCGCGCCCAGGTCGGCGACGCGCGCGTCATCTGCGCCCTCTCGGGCGGCGTGGACTCCGCCGTCGCCGCGACGCTCGTGCAGCGCGCGGTGGGCGACCAGCTCACGTGCGTGCACGTCGACCACGGGCTGATGCGCGCGGGCGAGGTCGAGCAGATCGAGCGCGACTTCGTCGCGGCGACGGGCGTCAACCTCGTGATCCGCGACGAGAAGGAGCGGTTCCTCACCGCGCTCGCCGGGCACAGCGACCCGGAGACCAAGCGCAAGATCATCGGCCGCGAGTTCATCCGCGTGTTCGAGGACGCGGCGCGCCAGATCGTCGAGGACGCGGGCGAGCACGGCGCCGAGGTGAAGTTCCTCGTGCAGGGCACGCTCTACCCGGACGTCGTCGAGTCCGGTGGCGGCGAGGGCGCGGCGAACATCAAGAGCCACCACAACGTCGGCGGCCTGCCCGACGACCTGCAGTTCTCGCTCGTCGAGCCGCTGCGCACCCTGTTCAAGGACGAGGTCCGCGCGGTTGGCCGCGAGCTCGGCGTGCCCGAGGAGATCGTCGCGCGCCAGCCGTTCCCCGGCCCCGGGCTCGGCATCCGCATCGTCGGCGAGGTCACGGCGGACCGCCTCGAGACGCTGCGCGCCGCCGACGCGATCGCGCGCGAGGAGCTCACGAAGGCCGGCCTCGACCAGGAGATCTGGCAGTGCCCGGTCGTGCTGCTCGCCGACGTCCGCTCGGTCGGCGTCCAGGGCGACGGCCGCACCTACGGCCACCCGATCGTGCTGCGCCCCGTCTCGTCCGAGGACGCGATGACGGCCGACTGGACGCGCCTGCCCTACGACGTGCTGTCCGTCATCTCGACGCGCATCACCAACGAGGTCTCCGAGGTCAACCGCGTCGTGCTCGACGTGACGAGCAAGCCCCCGGGCACCATCGAGTGGGAGTGACCCCCTAGCGGGACGGGCGGGCCCGACGATCCACGGCGATCGTCGCGGCCCGTTCGTATGCCCGCTCCACGTCGGCGAGCACGCGCGGCCAGCCCGCCGACGACGGCACGTCCCGGTTGTGGGCGACGATCCGGTCGAGCAGGCCGTCCTCGGTCGCGAGGCGCACGAGCGCGTCGGCGAGGCCGGCGTCGTCGTCCGCCACGAGCGCGTCGACGCCGTCGATGAGGCGCTCCGCGACGCCCGACTGCGAGCGCGTGAGCACCGCCAGCCCGGCGGCCTGGCCCTCGAGCGCGGCGATGCCGAACGCCTCCTCGACGGCGGGCGCGGCGAACACGTCGGCGCGCGCGTAGAGCCGCTGGAGGCCCGTCGCGTCGAGGCGGCCGGGGAGCGACACGACCGACCCCAGCCCGTGCTCGGTGACGAAGCGCCGCGCGTCGGCCAGCTCGGGGCCGTCCCCGGCGAGCGTCACGTGCAGCGCCCCCTCGGGGAGGCGCGCGACGGCGTCGCGCACGACCTCGAGGAACGGCAGCACGCGCTTGCGGGGCGCGAACCGCGTCGCGGCCACGACGTGGACGGCCGAGCCCTCCATGCGGTCGGCGCGCTCGGTGCGCGGGACGCGCCACGCGTCGAGGTCGAGGCCGTTGTGCAGCACCACGACCTCACCGTGGTCGCCGACGATGCGGCGCAGGGGAGCGGCGGTCAGCTCGCTCACGGCCGACCACAGCACGGGCCAGCGGGACCAGCGGACCACGCGGTCGAGCCCGGCGAACGCGCGCTCCGCGCCGCCCCAGACGCTGTGCACGGTGAGCACCGCGGGCAGCCCCGCGCGCACGACCGTCCGCAGCGACGCCTGGGTGGAGGGCGTCAGCACGCCCATGTGCAGGTGCACGACGTCGGGCCGGTCGGCGCGCAGGACCTGCGCCACGTGGTGCGGCGCGCGCGGGTGCACGGGGTAGCCGCCCGGGACGCGCGCGGCGAGCCGGTGCACCGTGACGTCACCGTCCCGCTCGGTCGACACGCCGTGCGCGCCGGGGCGCGCGGGCGTCGTGCAGACGACCGCGACGTCGTGACCGGCGGCCGCCTGCTGCTGCGCGAGCCGCGCGACCTGGGTCTCGATGCCGCCGAGCAGCGGCAGGTAGCAGTCGGTCAGGTGGGTGATGCGCACGGACCGCATCCTCCCATCCCGGCCCCGGCGGACCGCGCGGTCGCCGCCGCGCCCGCCCTGAGGTGCGCGTTCGCCGCGCGGTGGGCGTCTCCCGTCGCTACCGTGGGCCCCGTATGGGTGGTTCGACCGTCCCGTGACCGGCCCGCACCCGCGGGCCGTCTCGCGCGGGCGGCTGCAGGTGGGTCCTGACGAAGGGGAGAACGCGCCATGTCGAGCACCGTCACCGTCACACCGACGAAGGGGGCACGGGGCATCGGCCTCGTGTCGATCATCGCGGGCATCATCCTTCTCCTCGCGGGAATCGGCACATGGATCGTCGTGTCGAACCAGCTGTCCGCCGAGGAGATCACCGTCTCCGACGACGCGTCGTTCCTCGCGGGGCGCCACGTCAACGGGCCGCTCACCGCGTACGCGCAGGCCGAGGTCATCAACAAGCACGCGCTCGAGGCGAGCGACGGCAAGACCTACGCCGAGCTCGACCAGGACGACCCCACGCGCCAGACCGTCATGACGGCCTCGTTCCTGCGCGCGTCGCTGTTCACCTCCGTCGTCGCGTTCGGGGTGTGCGCGCTCGTCATCGGGCTGGGCATCCTGTTCATCCTCGTCGGCATCGCGCTGCGCCGGCTCGCGGGCGGGCCGAGCGTCGCCGTCGAGACCCCGGGCGGCTACTCGTCGTCGGGCGACCTGTCGGACGCCGGTCGGCACGCCGCACCCGCGCACGCCGCGCCGGGGCACGTCGAGCCGTCGCCGACGGCGCCTCCGGTGCGTCCCGAGCCGACGTCCCCGGGTCGCCCCTCCGCGCTCTCGACCCCCGGCGCCGAGGCCCGCGCGGCCGCTCCCGGCACGACGGCGACGCCCGTCGAGCCGACCGGTGCCGCCGGGACGGGCACGCCGAGCGCTCCGGGCTCCTCGCCCGCCGCCTCGCCCGACACCCCGACGACGACCGGGCCGACCACGCCCGAGCACCGGGCCGACGGCCCGACGCGGCGGGGCGACGAGCCGACCCCCTGACCGTCCCGGCAGCCCGTCCGGACGCCGAGGACCCGCTCCCACCGGGTCGCACCGGGGAGAGCGTGCGGGGCGGCGTCGCTCGGGCACACCGAGGGCCGTGGCACGACGTGCCACGGCCCTCGGCGTACCCGGAGGTCCCGGTGCGGCTCAGCCCCGGCGGCGTCGTGCCCCGGAGACGATCGACCCGACGACGAGCGTGACGCCCGCCGCGGCGAGCACGACGATCGTCGCGAGCCCCAGGTCGACCCGGGCACCGAGCGCGGCCGCGAGCACCACGACGGCGAAGGCGACGATGACGAAGCCCCACACGATCGTGGCGACGCGCGGGCCGCGCCGCGGGAGCGGGCCGGGGTCCGCGCCCGCGCCGGGCGCCCCGCCCGTGGACGACGGGTCGGCGCCCGACGCCGTCGGGGCCGCGCCGTAGAGCGGCGCACCAGTCGACGGGGCACCGGCCGACCGGGCACCGACGGGCGGCGCGTCGGCGGGCGGCCCGTCGACCGACAGCGGGTCGGCCGGCGGCATGGCGGGCAGCGGCGTCGTGGCGCCGACGTCGGTCAGCGGTGCCGCGGCCGGGAGCGGGGTCGTCGCGGGGGCGTCGGCCGCGGGCGTCACGGCGGGGAGCGGGACCGTCGCGTCCGTCCCGGACGCCTCCCGGCGTTCCTGCTGCTGAGCCGGCTCGGGGCCCTGCGTGGGTGCGGGGTCGAACAGCTCGTCCCCGAGCGGCCGCGTGTCGTCGTCGCGGCGGTTCTCGTCGTTCATCAGTCCTCCTCGATCGTGACCTGGCCGGCGCCGACCTCGACCTGCAGCACGAGCAGCGGGTCGTCGCCCGCCTGAACCTCGTCGTTGTCGAACGTCACCGGCTGCGTGCTGACCCCGCCGATCTCCTGACGGTCGCCGTCCACGTGCCAGCGCGCGTTGCCCGCGAGCACCTGGACCTCGGCGCGGACGGGGACGCCGTCGGGCACGACGACCGTCGCGTCGCCCGCGCCGAGCCGGACGGGGACCTCGACGGGCGAGCCGGCGGTCGCGTCGGACAGGTCCAGGTCGGACAGGTCGATGCGCGGGTCGCCGAACGACACGCCGAACCCCTGCTCGGCGACCTCGGGGTCGGTGATGCGGTGCGTGCCGTCGGTGACGGTCCGCACGGAGTCGTCGACGAACACGGTGAACGGGGTCGTGCGCCACGCCGAGGCGGGGAGCGCGACGACGAGCAGGACCACCGCGAGCCAGCCGAGGCCGCCGCTCGTCCGGCCCCGCAGCCCGCTGACCACGATCGCGAGGCCCGCGAGGATCCCGCTGAGGCCCGCCCAGGTCAGGAACACCGGCCAGGGCAGCGCGCCCTGGCGGTCGAGCACGAGGAGCAGCGCCCCCAGGAGGAGGCTCAGCCCGACGACGACGCCGGTCGTCGTCGCACCCGGGCCGCGCGGGCGCGGGGGCTTCGGCGGGCGCGGGGCGCGCGACGGCTGCGGCGGGAGCGGCGGCTGCGGCGCGCCGCCCTGCGGGGAGGGAGCGTACGGCGCGTGCGGGGGGAGGGGCGCGGTCACGCCGGGCGCGGAGGCGGCGTACGGGCTCGCCTCCGCCGACCAGACCGCGTCGTCCTGCGTCCCCGTCGGCGCACCGCCCACGGGCGACCCGCCGGGGGTGCCGGACGTCGTCGGGCCGCCCGGGTACGCCGGGCCGCCCGGGTACGCGGGGCCGCTCGGGTACGCCGGGCCGGCGCTGCCCCACGGGGCGTCCGAGGGCGCGCCGCCCGCGGGGGCGCCGGGGGTCG
Source organism: Cellulosimicrobium sp. JZ28 (assembly GCF_015327065.1). Lineage (NCBI taxonomy): Bacteria > Bacillati > Actinomycetota > Actinomycetes > Micrococcales > Promicromonosporaceae > Cellulosimicrobium > Cellulosimicrobium sp. JZ28. The sequence continues at coordinate 783,017 of NZ_CP017660.1, forward strand.
CCGTCGGGCCGTGGCCCGGGGCGTAAGGGCCCTGCGCCGGACCGGCACCCGGGCCGTGACCCGGACCCCCCGGGCCGTGGCCCGGACCGCCCGGCCACGGCGGAGCCTGCGGAGGCGTGCCCTGGCCACCGCGGGGGCCGCGCTGCGTGAGCGCCGAGACCGCGACGACCGCCACGGTGACGAAGGCCGCGACCCAGAACAGGCCGGTCAGCCAGCCGAGGTGGAGCGCGTCCCACCACGACCACCAGCCGCCGCCCCACGAGAACCCGACCACGACGAACGCCGCAGCGCCGAGCAGCGCGACGTCGACGTTGCCGCGGAACGCCTCCTGGAGGTGGATGCGGCCGTCGCGACGCTCGGGCAGGAGCGCCCACGCCGCGCCGTACAGGACGAGCCCGGCGCCGGAGAGGAAGAACGTCACGAACAGCAGCCCGCGCACGACCAGCGGGTCGATCCCGAACCGCTCCGCCACGCCGGACGCGACGCCGCCGATCCAGCGGTCGTCCGAGCGGTAGATGCCGACGCGGCGCACCGCGTCGAAGAAGCCGTCGGCGCCGCTCGGACGCCGGGGCGCCTCGCCCGGCGCCGCGCCCGGTGCACCCGGGGCGGGCCGGCGGGGCCGGTCCAGCCCGGTCCGCCGCCGTGGTCGGGGCCGCTCGGCCCCGGGGGGACGGTGCCCGGCTGCGCGCCGGGCGTCTCGGTGTCGCCGCCGGAGCTCCCGGGCTGGGCGCCGGGTCCGGGGAGGTCGGGAGTGCTCATGACCACCATGCTGGTGCGCGGGGCGCGCCGCCGGTATCGGGTGCCACCCTGACCCGACCCTGAACCGCCCGGGGCCCGACCCTGGTTTCCCCGCCCGGGGGCGCTCGGGGCGTCCGCGCCGTGTGACGATCGGGGGGTGACGACAGCAGCCCGGCCCGGCGCCCGACCGCGCGACCTGCCGCTGCGCCGCCCCGAGCGCGGCCGGTGGGTGGGTGGCGTGTGCGCGGGCCTCGCGGCGCACCTCGGCGTCGGCGTCGGGGTCGTGCGCCTCGTCATGGCGCTCCTCGCGCTCGCGGGCGGCGCGGGCGTCGCGCTGTACGTGTTCTGGTGGCTCACCGTCCCGTCGGGCGACCCGCTGGCCGCGCGCGACGAGCAGCGCCCCGCCTCGCTGTCCCGGCTCGCGCCGCGCCTCCAGGGGAGCGTGCGGCGCCTGCCCGTGCGCGACGTCGCGATCGGCGTCGTCCTCCTGGGCGGCGCCGCGCTGCTCGTGGCGCTGCGCACGGGCGTCGACGTCGAGGTCTCGTGGGTCATCCCCGTGCTCATCGCGCTCGCGGGCGCGGCGCTCGCATGGAGCCAGCTCGACGCCGTCGAGCGGGGCCGGCTGCTCACGCGGGCGGGCGGGCGCACGCCCGCCGGGGTCGTGCGCATCGCGGGCGGCGTCGTGCTCGTGCTCGTCGGCATCGTGCTGCTCGTGGGGCAGGACGCGCGGCCCACCCAGGTCGTGCGCGCCGCGGTGGCCGCGGTCGCGGTGCTCGCCGGCGTCGCGATCGTGCTCGCTCCGTGGTGGCTGCGGCTCGTGCGCGAGCTCGGCGACGAGCGCGCCGCCCGGGCGCGCGAGGCCGAGCGGGCCGACATCGCCGCGCACCTGCACGACTCCGTGCTCCAGACGCTCGCCCTCATCCGCGCCCGGTCCTCCGACGCCGACACCGTCGCGCGCCTCGCGCGCGCCCAGGAGCGCGAGCTGCGCGAGTGGCTCTACGACGACCGCCCCTCGCCCGGGACGTCGCTCGCCGCCGAGCTGCGCGCGCTCGTGGCGGAGGTCGAGGACGGGCGCGTGGGCCGCCGCGCCGAGCCGATCGGCGCGGCGCCCGGTGCGCCCGAGCCGGGGCCGGTCGTCGTGGACGTCGTCGTGGTGGGGGACTGCACCCCGACGCAGGAGACGGCGGCGCTCCTCCAGGCGACGCGCGAGGCGCTCGTCAACGCCGTCGCGCACGGCGGGCCGCCGTACTCCGTCTACCTCGAGGTGAGCGACGCCGCGGTCGAGGTGTTCGTCCGCGACCGGGGCGAGGGCTTCGACATGGACGACGTCGCCCCCGACCGGTTCGGGGTGCGCGAGTCGATCCTCGGGCGCGTGCAGCGCCGCGGGGGCAAGGCCGAGATCATCAGCCGGCCGGGGTGGGGCACCGAGGTACGGTTGCGCGTGCCGCGGGCCGTGTCGACGGACGTGCCGACGGACCCCGGCCCGGCGCGGACCGCACCGAGCGAGGAGACCCCGTGACGACCATCCCCAGCGCGACGCCCGACGGCGCACCCGCCACCGGGCCGGTGCCCGTGGTGCTCGTCGACGACCACCACATGTTCCGGGCCGGCGTGCGCGCGAGCCTCGACCCGGCGCTCGTCACGGTCGTGGGCGAGGCGGACGACGTGGGGTCGGCGGTCGCGCGCGTGCACGAGCTGCGGCCCCCGGTCGTGCTGCTCGACGTGCACCTGCCCGGCGGGAACGGCGGCGGGGGCGCGGAGGTCATCCAGCGCTGCGCCGACGTGCTGGGCGACGTGCGGTTCCTCGCGCTGTCCGTGTCCGACGCCGCGGAGGACGTCGTCGCGGTCATCCGCGCCGGCGCGCGCGGGTACGTGACGAAGGCGATCTCGGGGCCGGACCTGTCGGCCGCCGTCGGGCAGGTCGCGGGCGGCGACGCGGTGTTCTCGCCGCGGCTCGCGGGCTTCGTGCTCGACGCGTTCGGCACGGGCGCGGGCGACGTCGCCGTGCACGACGACGAGCTCGACCGGCTCTCCGCGCGCGAGCAGGAGGTCATGCGCCTCATCGCGCGCGGGTACACGTACCGCGAGGTCGCGTCGGAGCTGTTCATCTCGATCAAGACCGTCGAGACCCACGTCTCCGCGGTCCTGCGCAAGCTCCAGCTGTCGTCCCGTCACGAGCTCACCCGCTGGGCGGCCCAGCGCCGCCTCCTCTGAGCCCCGGCCACCGCACTCAGCGCGGGGCGGGCGGCGTGCGGGGCGGCCAGGCGGGGGAGAGGGTCACCACGTCGCCGACGACGGTCACGGCCGGGGGCCGCACTCCGGCCTCGCGGGCCCGCTCGGCGATGGTCGCGAGCGTCCCGACCGTCGTCCGCTGGCGGGGGCCGTAGCCGTCCTCGACGACCGCGACCGGCGTCTCGGGCGAGCGGCCCTGCGCGACGAGCGCCGCGGCCGTCTCCGCGAGGCGTGAGACACCCATGAGCAGGACGACCGTGTGGTCGCTCGCCGCGGGGACCTTCCCGACGTCCTCGTGCCCCGTGAGCACGGTGAACCCGCGCGACAGGCCGCGGTGCGTCACCGGGATGCCCGCCGCGGCGGGCACGGAGACGGCGCTCGTCACGCCGGGCACGACCTCCACCGGGACGCCGTGGGCGCGGCACGCGTCGAGCTCCTCGCCACCCCGCCCGAACACGTACGGGTCGCCGCCCTTGAGCCGGACGACCCGCTTCCCCACGAGCGCGTGGTGCACGAGGATCCGGTTGATCTCGTCCTGCGGCACGGGGTGGTTGCCCGACGTCTTGCCGACGTCCACCACCACGACGTCGTCTCCGAGCTCGGCGAGCAGCGCGCGCGGCGCGAGCCGGTCGACCACGACGACGTCGGCCTCCGCGAGCACGCGTCGCCCGCGCACGGAGATCAGGCCCGCGTCGCCCGGCCCCCCGCCGACGAGGGCGACGGAGCCCACGGGCCGCACGAGCGGCGCGGTGACGGACCCCGCCCCCGTCGCCTCGTGCCCGGCGTCGCCCGACGCCGCGGCGACGGTGCGGGTCGGCCGCACCGCCCGCAGCGGCAGCTCGCCCGTCTCGAGGAGCACCGCGACGGCGTCGCGCACGCGCTGGGCGCGGCGCGGGTCCCGGCCGGCGTTGACGGCCACCGTGACCTCGGCCTCCCCGGCTCCGGAGGCGCCCGGCGCGAGCGTGCGCGCGACGGCCGGGACCCACGCGGTCGCGCGCTCGGCGTCGCCCGCGGTGACGCAGAAGACGCGGTCCGCCTCGGCGTCGGCCGCGACCTCGGCGTCGACGCGGGCGTCGCCCGTCGCGGTGTGGACGAGCCACGCGCCGTCGAGGTCGCCCGTGAGGTAGTCGCGCCGCACCCAGGAGAGCCGGGTGTCCCGCGCCGGGGCGTGCGCCGCGTGACCGGCGGTCCCCGGGCCGTGGGCCGCGAGCAGCTCGGCGAGGTCCTCGCACACGTACGGCGTGACGACGGTCACGACCGCGCCCGCGTCGAGGAGGCCCCGCGTGCGGCGTGCGGCGACGGGGCCGCCGCCGACGACGACGACGCGGCGGCCGTCGAGACGCAGGCCGAGGGGGTACGTCTCGTGGATGGGTGCGGTCACGGTGCCAGCCTAGGTGTCGTCTAGATCGCGTAGGAGCCGGGGCGTTCCGCCGGGCGGCGGGCGGCGGCGAGCGCGTCGCCGACCATGCCGGCGGCGAGCGTGCCGCCGTCCTGGGCGTCGACGAGCAGGAACGCGCCCGTGCGGCGCGCCACGACGTACTCCTCGGCCGCGACGGGCGACGCGAGCCGCAGCGTCACGCGGCCGATGTCGTTGAGCTCCAGGCGCTCGGCGGGCTCGAGCTCGGCCGTGTCCAGGTCGAGGCGCCCGACGACGTCGCGCACCGCGGCCTGCACGGTGCGGGTCGTGTGCTTGAGCAGCACGCGCGCGCCGGGCAGGAGCGGACGGTCGCCCAGCCACGCGACCGTGCCCTCGACGTCCTGCGTGACGTCGGGGGCCTCGGCCGCGGACGCGAGGAGGTCGCCGCGCGCGACGTCCACGTCGTCGGCGAGGCGGATCGTCACCGACTGCGGGGCGAACGCCTCGGTGAGCTCCGTGCCGCTCGCGAGGGAGTCGGCGGTGTCGATCCCGACGACCGTCGTGCGGCGCCCGGAGGGCAGCACCACGACCTCGTCGCCGACCGTCACGACGCCCGACGCGACCTGCCCGGCGTACCCGCGGTAGTCGCGGTAGCGCTCGTCGGCCGCGGCCTGCGGGCGGATGACGACCTGGACGGGGAAGCGGAACGCCTCGGCCTCCGGGTCGTCGCCCGTCGGGAGCTCCTCGAGCAGCTCGAGCAGGCTCGGGCCGTCGTACCAGGGCGTGCGCGCGCTCGCCCGGTCCACGACGTTGTCGCCGACGAGCGCCGAGACGGGGATCGTGTGCACGTCGCCCACGCCGAGCGACGTCGCCGCCGCCCGGATGTCCGCGGCGAGCTCGGCGTAGCGCGCCTCGCTGTAGTCGACGAGGTCGATCTTGTTCACCGCGACGACGACGTGCGGCACGCGCAGGAGGCTCGCGACGGCGAGGTGGCGGCGCGTCTGCTCCAGCAGGCCCTTGCGCGCGTCGATGAGCAGCACGACGACGTCCGCCGTCGACGCCCCCGTCACGGTGTTGCGCGTGTACTGCACGTGCCCGGGGCAGTCGGCGAGGATGAACGACCGGCGCGCGGTGGCGAAGTACCGGTACGCGACGTCGATCGTGATGCCCTGCTCGCGCTCGGCGCGCAGGCCGTCGGTGAGCAGCGCGAGGTCGGCGGTCTCCAGCCCGCGGTCGCGCGAGACGCGCTCGACCGCGTCGAGCTGGTCGGCGAGCACGGACTTCGAGTCGAACAGCAGGCGGCCCACGAGCGTGGACTTGCCGTCGTCGACGGAGCCCGCCGTCGCGAGGCGCAGCAGCGTGCCGCGGCGCGCGTCGTCGAGCGGGGGCGCCGCGTCGGCGGTGACGGTGCCGGTGGTGGTCTGGGTGCCCATCAGAAGTACCCCTCCTTCTTGCGGTCCTCCATGGCGGCCTCGGAGAGGCGGTCGTCGGCGCGGGTCGCGCCGCGCTCGGTGATGCGCGTCGCGGCGACCTCGGCGATGACGTCGTCGACGCCCGCTGCGTCCGAGCGCACGGCGCCGGTGCACGACATGTCGCCGACCGTCCGGTAGCGCACGGTCTCCGTCCGCAGCGACGCGGTCTCGGCGTCCGTGCGGGGCGCGGAGTACGGCCCGACGGCGAGCAGCATCCCGTCGCGGTCGAACACCTCGCGCTCGTGCGCGTAGTAGAGCTCGGGGAGCTCGATGCGCTCGCGCGCGATGTAGCGCCACACGTCGAGCTCGGTCCAGTTCGACAGCGGGAACACGCGCACGTGCTCGCCCGGGCGGTGCCGCCCGTTGTAGAGGTTCCACAGCTCCGGGCGCTGGTTGCGCGGGTCCCACTGGCCGAACTCGTCGCGCAGGGAGAACACGCGCTCCTTGGCGCGCGCCTTCTCCTCGTCGCGACGACCCCCGCCGAACACGGCGTCGAACCGGTGCCCCGAGATGGCGTCGAGCAGCGGCTGCGTCTGGAGCGGGTTGCGCGTGCCGTCGGCGCGCTCGCGCAGCCGGCCGTCGTCGATGTAGTCCTGCACGCGCGCCACCTCGAGGCGCAGGCCGAGGCGCTCCGCCGTGGCGTCGCGGTAGGCCAGGACCTCGGGGAAGTTGTGGCCCGTGTCGACGTGCAGCACGGGGAACGGCACCGGGCCGGGCGCGAACGCCTTGACCGCGAGGTGCAGCATCACCACGGAGTCCTTGCCGCCGCTGAACAGCAGGACCGGTCGCTCGAACTCGGCGACGACCTCCCGCACGATGTGGATGCCCTCGCTCTCGAGCGCGTCGAGCTGGGCGAGGCGGCGCCCGCCGGGGAGCGCCGCGGCCGGGGTCGTGCCCGCGGCGGCGGAGGCGCCGGGGGAGCCCGGCGCGTCGGTCGTCAGGTCGATGGTCGTCATGCCCGTCCTCATACGTGGAGTCCGCACTCTGTCTTGTCGAGCCCCGCCCAGCGGCCGGCCCTCGGGTCCTCGCCCGGCGCGACGCGCCGGGTGCACGGCTGGCAGCCGATCGACGGGTAGCCGTCGTGGAGCAGGGGGTTGAGCACCACCTGGTGCCGCGCCGCGTACGCGAGCAGGTCGTCGAACGACCACGCCGCGAGCGGGTTGATCTTCACGAGCCCGTTCTTCTCGTCGAACGTGACGAGCGGCGTGCCGGTCCGGGTCGGCGCCTCGTCGCGGCGCACACCCGTGACCCACACCTCGTAGCCCGCGAGCGTGCGGTGCAGCGGCTCGACCTTGCGCAGCTGGCAGCACAGCGCCGGGTCGCGGCCGAACAGGTCCTTGCCGTGCGCCGCGTCCTGCTGGGCGACCGTGAGCTCGGGCCTGACGTCGACGATCGTCACGTCCAGCTGCTGCTCGACGGCGTCCCGCGTCCCGACGGTCTCAGCGAAGTGGTAGCCCGTGTCGAGGAACAGCACGTCGACCCAGGGGATCTGCGCCGCGACGACGTGGGGGAGCACCGCGTCGGCCATGGAGCACGCGACCGCGACGGACGTCCCGAACTCGCGTGCGGCCCAGGCGACGACCTCGTCGGCGGTCGCCTCCGGGCGCGTGGCGCCCTCGACGCCGGGCGTGCCCACGCCGTGCAGCAGCTCGGCGCCGCGCCGCGCGATCTCGCGCAGCTCGTCGGTCGAGCGCTTCTCCCGGCCCTGCGCGGCCTGCCGCGCACGCTCCGCGTGGTGCGCGGCCTTCGCCTCCTCGCGCTGCTCCGTCCGGGCCCGCGCCGCGGCGCGCAGCGCGGCGAGCGGGTCGGTGCCCGCAGGAGCACCGGGCACTCCGGTCAGGTCCGCGGTCATCGGAGCGCCTCCTCGTCCGCGCGGTGCGCCCACTCGGCGAACGTCTCGGACCCGTCCTTGTCGCTCTCGTAGCGCCGGACGACGCGCTCGACGTAGTCCGTGAGGTCGTCCGCGGTCACCTTGAGCCCGCGGACGGTCCGGCCCATGCCCGCGACCTCGCGGTCGTCGGAGGCCAGCCCGCCGCCCAGGTGGACCTGGAAGCCGGGGACCTGCTGGCCGTCGTCGTCCATGACGAGCTGGCCCTTGAGGCCGATGTCCGCCGTCTGGATGCGCGCGCACGAGTTGGGGCAGCCGTTGACGTGCAGGGAGAGCGGCTTCATCTGGGACAGGTCCCCGAGCCGCTGCTCGAGCTCGTCGATCGTCGCGGTCGCGGTGTCCTTCGTGTCGACGATCGCGAGCTTGCAGTACTCGATGCCGGTGCACGCGATCGTGCTGCGCCGGAACGGGCTCGGCCGGGCGTCGAGGCCGTTCTCCTTGAGCGTCGACACGACGTGCTCGACGTGCTCGTCCGGCACGTCGAGGACGAGGAGCTTCTGGTGCGGGGTGAGGCGCACGCGGTGCGACCCGACCGACTCCGCGAGGTCGGCGACGTTCGCGAGGATCGTGCCGGACACGCGCCCGACGTACGGTGCGGCCCCGACGTAGTTGAGCCCGTCCTTCTGCTTGTGCACGCCCACGTGGTCGCCGGGGACGGACGGCTTGGGCGCCGGGGGGCCGTCGGGCAGCGCGTACCCGAGGTACTCGGTCTCGAGCACCTCCCGGAACTTCTCCGGCCCCCAGTCGGCGAGCAGGAACTTCAGCCGGGCCTTGTTGCGCAGCCGGCGGTAGCCGTAGTCGCGGAAGATCTGCACGACGCCGTGCCACACGTCGGGCACCTGCTCCTCGGGGACGAACGCCCCCAGGCGCTCCCCGAGACGCGGGTTCGCGGACAGCCCGCCGCCGACCCACAGGTCGAACCCGACGCCCAGCTCGGGGTGGCGGTGCGCGACGAACGCGACGTCGTTGATCTCGTGGACGACGTCCTGGCTCGGGTGGCCGGTGAGCGCCGTCTTGAACTTGCGGGGCAGGTTCGCGAGCTCGGGGACGCCGATGTACTTCTCGGTGATCCCCGCGACGGCCGGGCCGATGTCGATGAGCTCGTCGGCGGCGATGCCCGCGACGGGGCTGCCGAGCACGACGCGCGGGACGTCGCCGCACGCCTCGGTCGTCTGCAGCCCGACGGACTCCAGACGGCGCCAGATCTCGGGGACGTCCTCGACCTCGACCCAGTGGAGCTGGATGTTCTGGCGGTCGGTGATGTCCGCGCTGTCGCGGGCGAACTCCGTCGAGATGCCCGCGACGACGCGGAGCTGCTCGGTCGTGAGCGCCCCGCCGTCGATGCGGACCCGGAGCATGAAGTACCGGTCCTCGAGCTCGTGCGGCTCGAGCGTGGCGGTCCGGCCGCCGTCGATCCCGGGCTTGCGCTGCGTGTACAGGCCCCACCAGCGGAAGCGTCCGTGCAGGTCGTCGCCGGGGATGGAGTCGAAGCCGTCGCGCGCGTAGATCGTCTCGATGCGCTCGCGGACGGACAGACCGCCGTCCTCCTGCTTCCACTTCTCGTTCGCGTTGAGCGGCTCGGTGCCGTCGACCTTCCACTGCCCGTTCGGTCGAGCGGCGCGCGCGGGGCGCTCGGCGGTCCGCGGCGGACGGGCGGGAGGAGTGCTGCCGTCCGTGGCCTCGGGCGCAGTCGGTGCCTGCGTCATCGGGGTTCCTCGTGTCCTCGTCGGGGCGGGGACGCGCGACGGCGAGCGCTCAGCGAGGGTGCTGCGAGTGGCTGAGGACCGACGGCGCGCGCCGGTTCTCAGGGGTTCTCGGGAAGAGAGGCGAGCGATCGCTCGCGCTGAGTCGGGCGCGGTTCAGCGACAACAGCTCAGACACGTGTGCGCGCACGCCGGCGTCCCGTGACCGGAGGTCACGAGGAGGGTGCGGGCAGCCGTGGTCATGCCGAGAACAGTAGCCGCGGTCCGGACGCGTGGACAGCCCTGGTCCGCATGGTGGGAAACCGAAAATAGTAGACCGATTCAGTCTGCTTTGTCGAGCGGTCTGGTCATCGGGCGCATCTCACCTTGTGCAAAGTTTCACGACAGGGTCGTCAGCAAATACCATGGGCCCATGGAGTTCCTCTACAACGTCTTCGTCGCGCTGCACTTCATCGGGTGGGCCATCGTGCTCGGTGGCTACCTCGCGTCCCTGCGCTCGCCGGGCCTGTACAAGGGCGTCTTCCACGGGGCGCTCACCGCGCTCGTCGCGGGGATCGCCATGGTCGGGATCGGCGAGGCCTCGGTCTGGGGCGACGGTGGCCCGGACATGGCCAAGATCGGCGTCAAGCTGGTCGTCGCCCTCGTGATCGCCGTCCTCGCGTTCGTCGCCAAGCGCCAGGGGGCCAAGTCCTCCGACGGCGCCGTGGCGCCGGGCCTCAAGCACGCCATCGGCGGCCTGACCCTCGTCAACATCCTCGTCGCCGTGTTCTGGAACTGACCGCACCACCGGCACCCGGCCCGTCGACGTCCCGCGTCGGCGGGCCGTCGTCGTCCCCGGAGCGGTGACCGCCCGGTCGGGTCCGCGGGGCGTGCGTAGCGCGCCGGACGTGCGAGGGTTTCCCCCGTGAGCGTCGGTGGAGAGGTCCTCGTCGGGCTGGCGATCCTGGTCGGGCTGATCGGGATCGTCGTGCAGATCCTGCCCGGGAACGTGCTCGTGCTCGGGGCGATCCTCGTGTGGGCGATCGTCACGGGCGGCACGGCCGCCTGGGTCGTCTTCGCGGTCGCGGCCGTGCTCGTCGTCGCCGCCGAGGTCTCCCAGTACGTGCTCGCAGGCCGGCACATGCGCCGGGCGGACGTCCCGTGGTCGACGCTCGTGTGGGGCGGGATCGCGGGCGTCGTCGGGTTCTTCGTCATCCCGGTGGTCGGGCTCTTCATCGGGTTCGTGCTCGCCGTGTTCCTCGCCGAGCTCGTGCGCCGACGCGACCGGCACGCCGCCTGGCGCGCGACGGTCGCCGCGATGCAGGCGACCGGCATCACGATCCTCGTCCAGCTCCTCGGCGGGCTGCTCGCCGCCGCGACGTGGGGCGTCGGGCTAGCGATTACCTGACCCGGGGTGTCCCCGGTCAGCCGGGGAGCTCCATCACGTAGAGAGTGTTGCCGTCGGCGTCGCGCAGCGCGAACATCGGTGGGACCCCCTCCCAGCGCAGGAGCTCGCCCGTGTCCGCGCCCGCCGCGGTGAGCGTCGCGTGGTCGCCCGCGGCGTCCGTCGTCGTGAGGCGGATGCCGGTGTCGACGCCCGCGCCGCGGTCGTCGTCGGCCGGGACGAGCGCGACGGACGTCGCGGCGCCCGGGGGTGCGACCTCGATCCAGCGGAAGCCCTCTTGGAGCTCACCGTCCATCCGGAGCTCGAGGCCGAGCGTCCCGGTGTAGAACGCGAGTGCGCGGTCCTGGTCGGCGACCGGGACCGCGACCGTGTGCACGCCTGTGAGGTGCGTCGTCGCCATGGTGACTCCTTCGTGGTGCGGGCCCGTGCTGTGCGCACGTGCTGCGGACGATCGGGGAGACCGCACCGGGCGGCGGGACTCATCGGCACCACCCGTCGGCGGCGCTCGTCGGTGGACTCGGCGGCAGGGCGGTGCCGGGTGTGGGCGCGGGCGCCTAGGCTGGAGGGGCTATGGCTTCGCTCTTCGAGAACCTCCCGCTGCCCGGCCTCGACACGCTGTTCGACGGCCCGCGCGTCGACCACGGCGGCGAGTCCCGCCTCCCGCGGACCGCCCCGCGCTGGACCGACGACCCGGCCGTGCCCGACGGCGCGGGGTCGCCCGCCGCGGACGGCGCGCCGGGGACGACCGGCGGTGCGCCGTCGGGTGAGCGCCGCGGCCGGTACGCGCACCTCGACCCCGACGCGCTGCTCGACGGGCTCAACCCGCAGCAGCGCGAGGCCGTCGTGCACGCCGGCGGGCCGCTGCTCATCGTCGCGGGCGCCGGGTCGGGCAAGACGCGCGTGCTGACGCACCGCATCGCGCACCTGCTCGCCACGGGCCGGGCGCGCGCGGGCCAGATCCTCGCGATCACGTTCACCAACAAGGCCGCGGCCGAGATGCGCGAGCGCGTCGAGGCGCTCGTCGGGCCGTCGGCGCGGAACATGTGGGTCTCCACGTTCCACTCGGCGTGCGTGCGCATCCTGCGGCGGGAGGCGAAGACGCTCGGCCTGCGGTCGAGCTTCTCGATCTACGACGCCGCGGACTCCCAGCGGCTCATCACCCTCGTCACGCGCGAGCTCGACCTGGACCCGAAGAAGTACCCGGCCCGGTCGCTCGCCAACAAGATCTCGGACCTCAAGAACGAGCTCATCGACCCCGAGACCTACGCGCGCGACTCCGGCGCCCACGCGACGGACGACGGCCTCGCGGCGCGGGGCGGCCAGCACGGCGCGAACGTGCCCGAGTTCGACCAGGTGCTCGCCGACGTCTACACGCGTTACCAGGCCCGTCTCGTCGCGGCCAGCGCGCTCGACTTCGACGACATCATCATGACCACGGTGAACCTGCTCCAGGCGTTCCCCGCGGTCGCCGAGCACTACCGCCGCCGGTTCCGCCACGTGCTCGTCGACGAGTACCAGGACACCAACCACGCGCAGTACGTGCTCGTGCGCGAGCTCGCGGGCGTGGGCGAGGACTCCGCGGCGACCGACGCGGCGACGAGCGGCACGGGCGAGGCGCAGGTCCCGGCGCTCGACCCGGCCGAGCTCACGGTCGTCGGCGACGCCGACCAGTCGATCTACGCGTTCCGCGGCGCGACGATCCGCAACATCCTCGAGTTCGAGGCCGACTACCCGGACGCCCGGACCATCCTGCTCGAGCAGAACTACCGCTCGACCCAGAACATCCTTTCGGCCGCCAACGCCGTCATCTCGCGCAACCCCGACCGCAAGCCCAAGCGCCTGTGGACGGACTCGGGCGCGGGCGCGAAGGTCATCGGCTACGTCGCGGACAACGAGCACGAGGAGGCGCGGTTCGTCGCGGAGGAGATCGACCGCCTCGGCGACACCGAGGGCGTGCGCCCCGGCGACGTCGCGGTCTTCTACCGCACGAACGCGCAGTCCCGAGCGCTGGAGGAGGTGCTCATCCGCGTCGGCCTGCCGTACAAGGTCGTCGGGGGCACACGCTTCTACGAGCGGCGCGAGGTCAAGGACGCCGTGGCGTACCTGCGCGCGATCGACAACCTCGACGACGACGTCAACCTGCGCCGCGTCCTCAACGTGCCCAAGCGCGGTCTCGGCGACCGCGCCGAGGGCGCCGTCGCGGCGCTCGCGGACCGCGAGCGCATCTCGTTCGGCGCGGCGCTCGCCCGCATCGACGAGATCCCCGGCCTGACGAACCGCACGCTCAACCCGCTGCGCGCCTTCGCGGAGCTGATGACAGGGCTGCGGGAGCTCGCCGACTCCGGCGCGAGCCCGTCCGAGATCCTCGGCGCCGTCCTCGACCGCACGGGCTACCTCGCCGAGCTGCGCGCGAGCGACGACCCGCAGGACGCGACGCGCGTCGAGAACCTCGCCGAGCTGCACGCCGTCGCGACGGAGTTCAGCGAGCTCGACCCCGAGGGCACGCTGTCCGACTTCCTCGAGCGCGTCTCGCTCGTCGCCGACGCGGACCAGATCCCCGCGGACGACGGCGCCGACGAGGAGGACGAGGGCGAGGAGAAGGAGGACCCGGGCGTCGTCACGCTCATGACCCTGCACACCGCGAAGGGTCTCGAGTTCCCCGTCGTCTTCCTCACCGGCATGGAGGACGGCACGTTCCCGCACATGCGGTCCCTGCACGACGACGCCGAGCTCGCCGAGGAGCGCCGCCTCGCCTACGTGGGCATCACCCGCGCGCGCGAGCGGCTCTACGTGTCGCGGTCCGCGGTGCGCTCCGCGTGGGGCATGGCGAACGAGTTCCCGCCGAGCCGGTTCCTCGAGGAGATCCCCGAGGAACTGTGGGACTGGCGGCGGCGCGAGTCGTCGATGGCGACGCTGCGCGCGGGCGGGTCCGTCTGGGGTCGCGGGTCGGGCTCGTGGTCCGGTTCGCGTTCCGGATTCGGGTCGGGAGCGCGGACAGGCGCCGACGACGACGGGTCTACCATCCGCGGCCCTCGTTCCTCGGGCCGCTCCCGCCAGACCCGCCACGACCCGTCGTCGTCGGCCCCTGCCCGCGCCGCGTTCGGCTCGCCTTCCGGCGGGGCGAAGTTCGGGTCGGCGACGCCGCGGGCCGACGGGGACGTGCCGAACCTCGCCGTCGGCGACAAGGTCACGCACGACGCGTACGGGCTCGGGACGGTCGTCTCGCTCGAGGGCGCGGGGCCGAACGCCGTCGCGAAGATCGACTTCGGCGCGGACGGGACCAAGCGGCTGCTGCTGCGGTACTCGCCCGTCACGAAGCTCTGACGCTCCACGCTCTGACGCACCGCGCGCCGACACGCAGGGCGCTCGACCGGCCGGTCGAGCGCCCTGTGCGCGTGGGACGTCAGCCGATCGTGCCGAGCGCGCGGTAGGCGAGGACGAACGCCGTCGCGACGACGGCGGTGCCTCCCGCGGCGACGACCACCGGGACGGGGCCGCGCAGGCGCCGGGTCAGCATCGCGGCGAGCAGGACGAGCGACGTGAGCCCGATCACCACCCAGTACGTGGCACCCGTCGTCTCGACGACCGTGGTGAGCCCGTACACCGACTCGCCGAGGCCGATGCCCGCGAGCACCGCCGTGCCGAGAGCCGCGCGCACCCCTGCCCGCCACAGCCACGCCGCCGCGACCCCGACGAACGGGCCGACGACGAGGCCGACCACCCCGAACAGCGCCGGGTCGTAGAAGAACCCGCGCAGGTCGGCGGCGACCGTGTACCCGAGGGTGAGCAGCACGAAGCTCGCCGCGCCCAGCACGGCGGCGTGCCAGGTCCGGGTCCGCGCGTCGCGCGCGGCCCAGGCGACGAGGAGCGCGGTGAGCAGGGTCCAGCCGCTCGCCGAGTTCGCGAAGGGGGCTGCGGCGTCGGGCAGGAAGCCCTGGGCGAAGGACGTGAGGCCGCCGAGCAGGAAGCTCGCGGCGAGCACGACGGCGCCCCGCGCCCACGGCTGTCCACCGGGCGCCGGGGCTCCGGCGTGGCGGCCCGGCGCGGAGCGCGTGCGGAGGGCGGGGGCGTCGGAGCGGTGGGGGAGCGCAGTCTGGTCGGGCACACCCCGACGGTAGGTGCGCCGGGCGCCGCGGGGCGTCAGCCCGTCGTCGGGCACGAGCGCCCGCCCGGTCCTCCCGTGGCAGGACGACCGCGCCCGAGGAGCCTGCCGTGAAACTGCCGTCGGACGTCCGCCCGCCCCTGGCCCGACCGCGACGTGCGGCGCGGCGTGCCGGTCAGGACGCGGCGCGGTGCCGGGTCGCGAGCGCGGCGCGCAGGCCGGTGTCGTCGGACCCGGCGGCCGTGAGCGCGCCGGTGAGCGCCCGGTGCGCCGTCGAGCCCGTGCTGCGCGCGACGGCCGCGAGGACGTGGCCCGAGTCGATCACGCGCGACGCGTCGTGCACCGCCTCGCGGAGCGAGAGCTCGAGCACCTTCTTCGCCTCGGGAGTGAACGGGATGTGCGAGCGGCTTCGACGGCGCCCGCGGCCCCGTGCCTCGTCCCCTGCCCGGTCGAGCGCGCCGGGGCCGAACGCGGCGTCCGTGCGGGCCCGGACCTGGTCCAGGTCGATCCCGAGCGCCGCGAGCGCGGGGCCGTCGAGCGGGTCGAGCCCGCCGGCCGCGTTAACCTCGCGCTCGAGGTCGGCCGGACTCACGCCGACCGCACCGAGCGCGGCCGCCCCGGCGCCGCCCTCCTGCCGGGCGAGCGACAGGAGCAGGTGCACCCCGTCGATGGTGTCGTCGCCGCGCTCCCGCGCGACCTCCTGTGCGCCGACCACGGTCTCCCGGGCGTCGGCGGCGAAGCGTTCGAACATGTCACGACCTCCTCGTGGTGCGGGACGCGCCGTACTTCTTGTGCACGGCCTGACGCGTGACGCAGAGCCGGTCGGCGATCTCCTGCCAGGACCAGCCGAGCGACCGGGCGTGCTCGACCTGGAGCGCCTCGAGGCGCTCGGCCAGCACGCGCAGCGACCGCACGGCCCGCAGCCCGACGTCCGGGTCGGTGCTGCTCGCGGCGTCCATGTCGACGGGTTCCATGCGTGTCAATCTAGGTTGACGCTCGGCATGATGTCAACAGTGGTTGACGCCCGTCGTGCGGGGTGACGAAGGGAACACCGGTCCGCGAGCCGCCGCAGCGGCCCCGGATAGGCGCGCCCCGGAGCGGGGGCTACCCTGTACGGGGATGTCTTGATGTCGAGACATCGGTCATGCCGCACACGGCGCATCAGACGGAAGGACGCAGCAGGGTGGACCTGTTCGAATACCAGGCGCGTGACATCTTCGAGAAGCACGGCGTGCCCGTGCTGGGCGGGGTCGTCGCGACGACGCCCGAGGAGGCCCGCGCGGGAGCCGAGAAGCTCGGCGGGGGCACCGTGGTCGTCAAGGCCCAGGTGAAGACCGGCGGCCGCGGCAAGGCCGGCGGCGTCAAGCTCGCCCACTCGCCCGAGGAGGCCGCCGAGAAGGCGTCCGAGATCCTCGGCATGGACATCAAGGGCCACACCGTCCACCGCGTGATGGTGGCGCAGGGTGCCAAGATCGCCGAGGAGTTCTACTTCTCGGTGCTGCTGGACCGCTCGAACCGCAACTACCTCGCCATGTGCTCCGTCGAGGGCGGCATGGAGATCGAGCAGCTCGCCGTCGAGCGCCCCGAGGCGCTCGCCAAGGTCGCCGTCGACCCGATCGTGGGCATCGACGAGGCGAAGGCGCGCGAGATCGTCGACGCCGCGGGCTTCGCCGAGGAGCTCAAGGCGCCGGTCGCCGACGTCATCCGCTCGCTGTGGACCGTGTTCACGGCCGAGGACGCGACGCTCGTCGAGGTGAACCCGCTCGTCCGTACCGAGGACGGCTCGATCATCGCGCTCGACGGCAAGGTCACGCTGGACGACAACGCGTCGGAGGTCCGTCACCCGGACCACGAGGCGCTGGAGGACAAGGAGTCGACCGACCCGCTCGAGGCCAAGGCCAAGGAGAACGGCCTCAACTACGTCAAGCTCGACGGCGAGGTCGGCATCATCGGCAACGGCGCCGGGCTCGTCATGAGCACGCTCGACGTCGTCGCGTACGCGGGCGAGGAGCACGGTGGTGTCAAGCCGGCCAACTTCCTCGACATCGGCGGCGGCGCGAACGCGCAGGTCATGGCGAACGGTCTCGACGTCATCCTCAACGACCCGCAGGTCAAGTCGGTCTTCGTCAACGTCTTCGGTGGCATCACCGCGTGCGACGAGGTCGCGAAGGGCATCGTCGGCGCGCTCGAGATCCTCGGCGACGAGGCGACCAAGCCGCTCGTCGTGCGCCTCGACGGCAACAACGTGGAGCTCGGCCGCGCGATCCTGCGCGAGGCGAACCACCCGCTCGTGACCCTCGCCGAGACCATGGACGGCGGTGCCGCCAAGGCGGCCGAGCTGGCCAACGCCTGATCGCCCGTAGACGCGGAAAGCTGAGACAGAGAACACCATGTCGATCTACCTGAACTCCGACTCCAAGATCATCGTCCAGGGCATCACCGGCGGGATGGGTGCCAAGCACACCGCCCTCATGCTCGACTCGGGCGCGCAGATCGTCGGCGGCGTCAACGCCCGCAAGGCCGGCACGACCGTCACGCACAAGGACCACGAGGGCAACGACGTCACGCTGCCGGTGTTCGGCACCGTCGCCGAGGCGATGGCCGAGACGGGCGCGAACGTGTCCGTCCTGTTCGTCCCGCCGGCGTTCACCAAGGACGCCGCGATCGAGGCGATCGACGCCGAGATGCCGCTCATCGTCGTCATCACCGAGGGCGTGCCCGTCCAGGACACGGCCGAGGTCTGGGCGTACCTGCAGGGCAAGGGCACGCGCATGATCGGCCCGAACTGCCCCGGCATCATCACGCCGGGCGAGTCGCTCGCCGGCATCACCCCGCACACCATCACGGGCAAGGGCCCGGTCGGTCTCGTGTCGAAGTCGGGCACGCTGACCTACCAGATGATGTACGAGCTCAAGGACCTCGGCTTCTCGACCGCCATCGGCATCGGCGGCGACCCGATCGTCGGCACCACGCACATCGACGCGCTCGAGGCGTTCGAGAACGACCCCGAGACCAAGGCGATCGTCATGATCGGCGAGATCGGCGGCGACGCCGAGGAGCGCGCCGCGGCGTACATCAAGGAGCACGTCACGAAGCCGGTCGTCGGCTACGTCGCGGGCTTCACGGCTCCCGAGGGGAAGACGATGGGCCACGCCGGCGCCATCGTCTCGGGCTCCGCGGGCACCGCCCAGGCGAAGAAGGAGGCCCTGGAGGCCGTCGGCGTCAAGGTCGGCAAGACGCCGTCCGAGACCGCCGCGCTCCTGCGCGAGGTCCTCGCCTGACCCCTGGCTCCGTCGGGCCGCACGGCCCGCTGCCACGCCGTACGACGCCCCGCGACCGGTCCGCCGGTCGCGGGGCGTCGTCGTCCCCGGAGCCGGGGGCGCCGGTAGTCTGGCGCGCCGGGGCGAATGCCCCGAACCGACCTCTCGATCGACGACGATGGGCACCATGAGCACCACCAGCACGACTCGCGGTGCGCGCACGCGCACCGTGGAAGGCAGCCCGGCACCCGCACCCGTCGGGGTGCGTCGTGCACCGTCCGGCGTGCTCGCCGCGCTCCAGGCGCTCACCCTGTCGCTCGCCGTCGTCGTGCTCCCTGGCGTCGTCGCCTTCCTGGCGTCCTCGACCGGGGCGTCCGAGGGGACGGGCTGGGGGCAGTCGGTCACCGTCGCGGCGGGCTTCTGGCTCCTCGGCCACGGCGTCCCGCTCGTCGCGAGCGGCACGACGGTCACGCTCGTCCCGCTCGGTCTCACTGCCCTCGCGCTCTTCTGCTGCTTCGCGTCGGCACGCCGCTCGGCGCACACCGCGGTCTCCGCCTGGGTGGCCGGCACCGTCACGTACGCGCTCGCGACGCTCGGCGTCGCGCTGCTCGCCGGCTCGACGCCGCCCTGGGGGCTCGGGGTCGCCGTCGTCGGGGGAGCCGTCGTCGGAGGGCTTGGGCTCGGCGGCGGGATCCTCGCGCGCCCGGACGCGCCGTTCGTCGCCGACCTCGCCGGGCGTCTCGACCGGGTCGTGCCACCGACGGTGCGCCTCGGGCTGCGGGGCGGTCTGCTCGGCACGAGCCTGCTCGCCGGGGCGTCCGCCGTGGTCGTCGGCGCGTGGCTCGTCGCGGGCCGCGCGACGTCGGGCGACATCGTCGCCGGGCTCGTGCCCGGCACGGTCGGGGGATCGTCCTCGCGCTCGGCCAGCTCGCCGTGCTGCCCAACCTCGTGGCGTGGGCCGGGGCGTGGCTCGTCGGCCCCGGGTTCGCCGTGGGCGAGGGGAGCACGTTCGCGCCCGGCGGGTCGGAGCCGGGCGCGCTGCCCGCGATCCCGCTCCTCGGGGCGCTGCCCGGCGACGACTGGACCAACGCCCTCACGCCCTGGGTGCCGGCCGGCGTCGTCGCGCTCGGCGTCGTCGCGGGCGTGTTCGTCTGGCGGCGCCTGCGCGACGTGACGGGCACCCACCCCGACGACGTCGTCCCCTGGTCCGCCGTCGTCCTCGCGCTCGCCGGCGTCGCGCTCGCGTCCGGCCTGCTCGTCGGGCTCGTGAGCTGGCTCGCCGGGGGAGCGGTGGGCCCCGGCCGGCTCGAGGTCGTGGGCGCGGACGCGCTCCTCGTCGGTGCGCTCGCCGCGGCCGAGATCGGCGGCGGCGCCGCGCTCGCCGTCCTGTGGTCCCGGCTCGAGGTCCTGGGCCGGCGCCACGGCGACGCCGGCTGAGCCGCGGAGGCGACACGGCGGGTCGGCCGGGGCCGGGTCCTGCCGGGTGTCGTCGTCCGCGCGGTCAGCCCGCGGGCGGGGTGCGCGGCGGGGTCGCGTCGAGCCCGACGACGGACGCCGGGACCGCGCACCCGGGAGACGCGGCGAGGTCCATCCTCGTCACCGCCGACCAGCCGTCCTCGGTGAGCGGGAGCTCGAACGGGGCGTCCTCGCCGGCCGCGGTGCTCGCCGCCCAGGCCTCGAGCCCGTCCGCGAGGGCGGACCAGTCCTCGGCCCAGGACCGTGCCGGCCGGTCGGCGTCGAGGACGTCCGCGGGCAGCGCGCCGACGGCGGCGGCGAGCGCACGGGCACCCTGGGCGACGTCGAGCGCGGCGGCGGCGCGTCCCTCGGGAGACGTCGCTGCGGCGAGCGTCGCGCCGGCCTCCTGGACGCGCGCGCAGGGATCCGCCGCCACGGTCAGGACCCTGTCGTCCTCGACGAGCTCGGGCGCGTCGTGCGCCGCGAACGGCACGACCACCGCGACGACGCCCGCCACCAGGGCGACCGCGACGGGGACGGCGAGCCACCACCAGCGCGACCCCGCGCGACGCAGCCCTTCCCGCGGCACGGGCGGCAGCGGCGGGGGAGCCTCGGGCGGCGTCGTCGGCGCGGTCACGCGCTCACCCTAGGGGCGCGACGTCACCAACCGGTGACGGAGCCTCGACGCGTCAGGAGGACGCGGGGGCGGGGGTGGGGAACCAGCGGGCGAACTTCTCCTCGAGCGCGTGCGTGCGTTCGACGTCGCAGCGCTTCTCGGCCGAGACGGTGATCGCGCCGTCGAGGCACTGCTGGTGCGCGAGCGCGACGTCCCACGTGACGAGCGTCGAGACCATCTGGAGCGCGAGCATGGCCGAGAGCCCGACGCCGATCCCGAGGGCCGGGACGAGCGCGCCGCGCACGCGGGCGCGCCAGACGGCCAGCAGCGCCCGGATGCCCACGACGATCGCGCCGAGCGCGAGCGCGAGGCTCACGGCCTGCCACGGGAACGGCATGGTGCTCACGACGATGACGGCGAGCAGGAGCAGGCCGAAGTGCAGGGTGCGTCGCGTCGCCTGCCGGGCGAGCTCCGGGTCGGGCTCCGCGGGCTCGGGCGGCGCGGGGCGCCGGTGACCGGGCCCGGCCTGCTGGTCCGGGCGCGCGGGGGCCGGGGGGATCGGCGCGGGGGCGGGGCCCGGTGCGGGCGCCGGCGCGTCCGGACGCGCTCCGTCCTCCGGCTGCGCGGGCTCGGGTCGAGGCTGCTGCGGCGCGTCGGGACGGGGCGGTGCGTACGGGTTGCCCACGGGCAGCTCCTCGGTCGGTCGGGCGGCTCGCGGTACATTCTCCCATCGGAGGCTGCGTGCCCCGACGGGCGTCCCACCGGCACGCCGCCGCGGTCGCGCTCCGTGACCCGCGACCCCTCGAAACCCGCAGGAGCACCGTGCAGACGCCGTCCGGCCACCCCGTCGAGTCCACCTCCGCCGCCCGCGTCGTCGTGCTGGTGTCGGGGGCGGGCAGCAACCTCGCGGCGCTCCTCGCCGCGCACGACGACGCCGCGTACGGCGCGCGCGTCGTGGGCGTCGTCTCCGACAAGGCGGACGCCGGCGGCCTGGACCTCGCCCGCGAGGCGGGCGTCGCCGCCGTCGTCGTGGCCCCCGGCGACTTCGCGGACCGGGCCGCGTGGAACGAGGCCGTCGCGCAGGCGGTGGACGTGTTCCGGCCCGACCTCGTGGTCCTCGCCGGGTTCATGCGCATCCTCGGCCCCGCGTTCGTGGGCCGCTTCGCGGGCCGCACGCTCAACACCCACCCCGCGCTCCTGCCGTCCTTCCCCGGCGCGCACGGCGTGCGCGACGCGCTCGCCTACGGCGTCCGCGTCACGGGCTGCACGGTCCACGTGGTCGACGACGGCGTCGACACCGGCCCGATCGTCGCCCAGGTCGCGGTGCCGGTCGAGGACGGCGACGACGAGTCGTCGCTGCACGAGCGCATCAAGGTGGCCGAGCGCGCGCTGCTCGTCGAGACCGTGGGGCGCGTGGCGCGCGAGGGCCTGCGCGTCGACGGCCGCCGGGTCGTGCTGGGCTAGTCGGCGGGCGTCTCGGCCCGTCGGCCGGAGACGTCCTCTCCCGGCGGGGGCGCGGGGTCGTCGTCGTCCGCCGGGGGCAGGTCGCGCGGGGCGAGCACCGCGAGCACCTGGTAGGTCTCGCGGCGCGCCTCGGGGTCCGCGCGCCCCTCCTCGAGCGCGCGCGTGTTCCAGCGCCCGACGAGCTCCTGGAGCTCGCGCGACATCGTCGTCGCCTGCTCGGGGCTGAGCACGAGCGTGCTCAGCGCGAGGATCCGGTCCTCCCGCGCGCCCATCGCGCTCCCGCGGCGGAACGTCTCCTCGGCCCAGGCGAGCGCCGGGCGGACGACGTGGCGCACCGCGTCCGGCGTTCCGGGCTCGACCGCGTAGCTCTCCGCGACGTTCTTCCAGACGCGGTCCCGGCGGTCCCGGGCGTGCTCGGGCGCCTCGACGATCATGCCCGCCCGGGCGAGGGCCCGGAGGTGGAAGCTCACGGAGTTGGCCGGCTCTCCGGTGGCCCGGGCGAGGTCCGCCGCGCGCGCGTGCCCGAGGACGGCGAGCTCCATGAGGATCCGCTGGCGCAGCGGGTGCGCGATCGCGCGCAGCGCCGCGGGGTCCTGGACGTGGAAGGTCTCGAGCACAGGCCGAGGCTAGCAACGCTCAAGTGTTCCGCACGGGGGAATGCTCACCGCAAAGTGCGCAACGACTATTGCGCAACTGTCGTTGCGCACGTAGGTTCTCAGCCATGTCGAACCCACCTCCCGCGCCCCCGG
Organism: Cellulosimicrobium sp. JZ28; assembly: GCF_015327065.1. Lineage (NCBI taxonomy): Bacteria > Bacillati > Actinomycetota > Actinomycetes > Micrococcales > Promicromonosporaceae > Cellulosimicrobium > Cellulosimicrobium sp. JZ28. Next base: position 805,437 of record NZ_CP017660.1, read on the forward strand.
GACCCCGCACCGCTCCGTCGTCCGACCCCGGTGCCACGGGCGGCCTCGCGCCGGACGCGCCGCCGTCGCTCCTGCGCAACCGGTCCTACCTGCTGCTCATGACCGGGCTGACCGCGGAGTCGCTCGGTGCCGGGGTGGCGCTGTTCGCCGTCCCGCTCGTGGCGTACGGGCTCACCGGGTCCGTCGTGCAGGCGGGGGTGGTGGCCGCCGTCGGGCAGGTGGGGGCGCTCCTGGCGACGCTGCCCGCGGGCGTCGTCGCCGACCGCGTGGACCGCCGCCGCCTCGTCGTCGCTGCGGCGACCGTCGGGGCGCTGCTCTGGACGACCGTCGCGGTGGCCGCCGGCACCGGCTCGCTCTCCGCGTGGCACCTCGCCGCCGTCCTGTTCGGGGCCTCGGTCGTCGGTGCGCTCGTGGACCCGGCGACGAGCGGCGCGTTCCGCTCGGTCGTGCCGGTGCCGCAGCTCCCGACGGCGCTCGCGGCCGCCCAGGGCCGGGACGCCGTGGCGAGCCTGCTCGCCGGCCCGCTCGGCGGGGCGCTCTACGCCGTCGCGCACGCCGTGCCGCTCGCCGGGGCCGCGATCGGCCACGCGGCGACCGCGGTGTGCACGTGGCTCGTGCGCGAGCCGCTCAACGGCGACGTCGCGGCGGCGCGCGCCACCCGGCCCGTCGCGGCGCTGCGCGAGGGGCTGCGCTTCGTGTGGTCCGTGCCGCTGTTCCGCGCGCTGCTCGGCCTGTTCGTCGTCATCAACGTCGCGTTCGGCAGCCTCATGGTCGGCATCAACCTCGAGCTCGTGCGCACGGGCACGGCGCCGCTCCTCATCGGCCTGGTCGACCTCGCGGTCGGCGTGGGCGTGCTCGTCGGCGCGGTGCTCGCGCCCCGGCTCGTCGCGCGGGTCCGCGCGGGGGCGCTCGTCGTCGCGGCGCTCGGCGTGCTCGCCGCGGGGTCCGTGGTCATGGCCGTGCTGGAGTCGTACGCGGCGTACCTCGCGGTGCTGCCGTTCGCCCTCCTGCTCGTCCCGGCAGTGAACGCGGGCCTGTCGGGGTACGCGGCGGCCGTCACCCCGCCGCAGCTCCAGGGCCGGCTCGCGTCCGTGCTCGGGCTCACCGGCCTCGCGGCGGGCCCGCTCGTCCCGCTCGTCGGGAGCGGGCTCCTCGACCGGTTCGGGCTCGGGACCGCGCTCGCGGTGCTCGCGGGGCTCCTCGTCGTCACGGTCGCGGTCCTCAGCGCGGTCCGCCCGCTCTGGCGGGTCGGCACGCCCGACACCTGGGCCGACGACGCGGCCGCCCTCGCGGCGTCGGGGGTCGTGCCGGGCGCGGTACCGGGTGCGGTCCCGGCCGAGCCGGGAGCGCCGCCGTCGGGCCGCTAGACTGGACGACGGCCGCGACTGGCGAGGGTGGGAACGACCACCGGGGAGCGGCCGGATCTACCTGCTGGAGCGTCGACCGCCTGGGCGCCTGGGTTCTGCCACTCGCGTCGGCTCCGCCGGCGCGGCGACCGCGACCCAGAGGAGCCCCTCGTCATGTCCCACCCGGCCCCGCACGTACCCTCCGCCCCCGACGTCCAGCTCACCGACGACTCGCGACGCCCCGTGCGCCGCGCGCTCCTGAGCGTCTACGACAAGACGGGCCTCGTCGAGCTCGCGACGGCGCTGCACGCCGCGGGCGTCGAGCTCGTCTCCACCGGCTCGACGGCGTCGACCGTCGCGGCCGCGGGCGTCCCGGTGACGAAGGTCGAGGACCTCACCGGGTTCCCCGAGTGCCTCGAGGGCCGCGTCAAGACGCTCCACCCGCGCGTGCACGCCGGCATCCTCGCGGACTCGCGCAAGGCCGACCACCTCGCGCAGCTCGACGAGCTCGGCATCGCGCCGTTCGAGCTCGTCGTCGTCAACCTCTACCCGTTCGCCGCGACCGTGGCGTCGGGCGCGGGCCCGGACGAGGTCGTCGAGCAGATCGACATCGGCGGCCCGTCGATGGTCCGCGCGGCGGCGAAGAACCACCCGAGCGTCGCGGTCGTCGTGGACCCGGCCCGGTACGACGACGTCGTCGCGGCCGTGCAGGCGGGCGGCTTCACCTACGCGCAGCGCAAGGCGCTCGCCGCCGCGGCGTTCGTGCACACCGCGACCTACGACGTCGCCGTCGCGTCCTGGATGGGCAACGTCGTCGCGCCGACGGACGCCGTCCCGGTCGAGGGCGGCGCCGAGGGCGAGACGGTGAGCACGGGCTTCCCGGCGTGGATCGGCGCCACGTGGGACCGCGCCGACGTGCTGCGGTACGGCGAGAACCCGCACCAGCGCGCCGCGCTCTACACGGTCGGCCACGGCGCGACGGGGCTGGCCCAGGCGACGCAGCTCCACGGCAAGGCGATGAGCTACAACAACTACGTCGACGCCGACGCGGCGTGGCGCGCCGCGCACGACCACGACGAGCCGGCCGTCGCGATCATCAAGCACGCGAACCCGTGCGGCATCGCGGTCGGGACGGACGTCGCCGAGGCGCACGCGCGCGCCCACGCGACCGACCCCGTGTCGGCCTACGGCGGCGTCATCGCCGCGAACCGCGTCGTGACGAAGGCGGCCGCCGAGCAGATCGCGCCCGTCTTCACCGAGGTGGTCGTCGCGCCCGGGTTCGAGCCCGACGCGCTCGAGGTGCTGCGGGCGAAGAAGAACCTGCGCCTCCTCGTCGTCGACGCCCCGCCGACGACGACCGTCGAGACCCGCCCGGTCAGCGGCGGGCTGCTCGTGCAGAGCACGGACCGGGTCGACGCCGTCGTGACCGACGCCGAGGGGAACGTCACCGGCGGTGACGCGCCCGAGCACTGGACGCTCGTCACGGGCGACGCCGCCGACGACGCGACGCTCGCCGACCTCGCGTTCGCGTGGCGCGCGATCCGCGCGGCGAAGTCGAACGCGATCCTCCTCGCGCGCGACGGGGCCGCCGTCGGGGTCGGGATGGGGCAGGTCAACCGCGTCGACTCGTGCCGCCTCGCCGTCGAGCGCGCCAACACGCTCGCGGACGGCGAGGAGCGGGCCCGGGGCGCCGTCGCGGCCTCCGACGCGTTCTTCCCGTTCGCGGACGGCCTGCAGATCCTGCTCGACGCCGGCGTGCGCGCCGTCGTCGCGCCGGGTGGATCGATCCGCGACGCCGAGGTGATCGAGGCCGCCCGGGCCGCGGGTGTGACGATGTACTTCACGGGGACGCGTCACTTCGCGCACTGACCCGGCTGCTCGACGGCCCGCCGGTCCGCGGACCGGCGGGCCGTCGCGCTCGGGGTCGCGGGGGTCGGGCGAGGGCGTCAGGCGAGTGCGTCGCGCAGGCGCCGGGCCGGGTCGAGCGCGACGTCGAGGTCGACGCGCAGGCGGCCCGTCCGGTTCATCGCCTTGCGCACGGGGCCGACGTCGCGCGGCGAGTCGACCAGGAGCACGGCCCGGACGTCGGTGCCCCGGGCGGTCGGGTCGTCGGCGGCGGGGCCGCCGGGTCCGGAGCGTGCGGCGGGCGCGAGGTAGAACGCGGCCCAGCCCTCGTGGCCGGTGGCGCCGCCCGCGGGGTCGCCGCGCAGCACGACCTCGTCGCCCTCGGCGGGCACGCCGAACAACGCGAGGTCGTGCCCGAGCTGCTGGGAGAACACGTACGGCGCGTGCGCGGCCCGGTCGCCGCCGTCGCCGAGCAGCGCCGCGACGGTCGCGTCCGGGTCGTGGAGCGCCGCCGACCAGTGCCCGCCCGGGACGGGACCGAGCACGGGGTGGTCGCGGTTCGCGCAGTCGCCGACCGCCCAGAGGCCGGGCAGCCCCGGCACGGCGCCGTCCGCGTCCACGGGGACGCTGCCGCGCGCGTCGCGGGGCACGACGCCGTCGAGCCAGTCGGTGGCGGGGCGGGCGCCCACGGCGGCGAGCACGAGGTCGGCCGGCAGCTCGCGGCCGTCGGCGAGCCGGACGCCGTCGGGCCGGACCTCCGCGACGGTGGCGCCGGTGACGAGCTCAGCACCCGCGGCCGCGTACCAGGGCGCGAGGTGCGCCCCGACGTCCGGGCCGAGCTGGCGGTGCAGCGGCGCGCCCGCGGCCTCGACGACGGTGACGTGCGCACCGGTGCCCGCCGCGACCCCGGCGAGCTCCGCGCCGATCCACCCGGCCCCGACGAGGACGAGGCGCAGGCCCGGCCGGAGCGCCGCGCGCAGGGCGTCGGCGTCGGCCGCGGTGTGGAGCACGCGCGCGTGCTCCCAGCCGCGCGGCCGCACGGGCACGGAGCCGACCGCGAGCACGACGGCGTCGGCGACGAGGCGGTCGCCCGACCGCGTCTCGACGGACCAGCCGGGAGCGTCGGCGGTCCCGACCCGCTCGAGGCGCACGGCCGGGTCGGCGAGGTGGACGTCGTCGGCGAGCGCGTCGACGTCCACCCCGAGGTCGTCGGCGAGCCACGCGGGGGAGGGCCGGCTGAGGAGCTCCTTCGACAGGGGCGGGCGGTCGTACGGCGGCACGCCCTCCGCGCCGAGCAGCGTGACGCGCCCGGTGTAGCCGCGGCGGCGGAGCGCGGCGAGGGTCTGGGCGCCTGCGAGCCCGGCGCCGACGACGACCACGGACGACGGCGGCCCGCCGTCGTGGCGCGTGGGCGCCGGGCCGGTCGCGGGGTCGGCGGCAGGGCCGGTCGCGGGGTCGGTCGAGGTGGCGGGGGGAGCGGACGGGACCGGCGGCACGACGGACGGCATGCACGTCACGCTAGGGCACGACGGTAGGCTTCCGGGCGTGGAAGGTGCAGCAGCGTGAGCGACGTCACCGCGGACGGGGGGACGCGGCACCGGCCACGCGCGACGCTCGTGCCGGTGTGGCACCACGTGGACGACGAGACCGGCGACGGGACGGCTCCCGAGGGCACCCCGGTGCCCGACGACGCGACCCCGCCCCCGGTGCCCGAGCCGCCCGCGAGCCTCGCGCCGTCCCGCCAGCCCGCGATGTGGCTGGTCCTCGCGGGTGTCGCCGTCGCCACGGTCGTGGCCGTCCTCGCCGGTGCGCGGGCGGGCTGCTTCGCGCTCTCCGGGCTGCTCGCCGTCGCGGGCGTGTGCCGCGCGGCGATCCCGGGCCCCGGCCCGGTCGGCATCACCGTCCGGTCTCGCGGGCTCGACGTCTTCTTCTTCCTCGCCCCCGCCGCGGTCATGGCGTTCCTCGCGCTGAGCCTGGACCAGGGCGAGCTCTGACGTCCCCGCGCGGAGCACGGCCGACGTGCGATCCGCGCGACGAGCGCCCCGCACGCCGAGCGACCGGCACGAGGTGCGACCTGCACGACGACGGGCCCGGACCGCGTGCGCGGTCCGGGCCCGTCGGGCGTGCGAGAAAGGGTCAGGCCCGCGGGGCCGTGCCCTCACCGGGGGCCGGGGCGTCGGGGTCGTCCGTCTCGACGACCTCCTCGACCGCGACCACGTCACCGTTCTCGTCCGTGACGACGACGGCCTCCTCGACGACGGTGCCCGCACCGGCGCCGACGACGGCCGCGCCCGCACCGGCGGCGGCGCCACCGGCGACCTCGGCCTCGGTCAGCGTGACGACGTGGTCCTCACCGAGCAGGTCGTCCTGCTTCGGGGCGAACGCGAACGCCCGGTAGAAGAGGCCCGCGATCGCGGCGCCGAGGAGCGGCGCGACCCAGAAGACCCACTGCTGCTTCCACAGGTCCCCGTCGCCCGCGAAGACGGCCGACGCCATGGAGCGGGCCGGGTTGAGCGACGCGTTCGTGACGGGCACCGCGACGAGGATCAGCGCGGTGAGGGTGAGGCCGATGACGACCGGCGCGTACTGCACGGTCGCGCGCTTGTCGGTCACGCCGAGGATCACGCCGACGAACACCGCGGTCGCGATGGTCTCGATGAGCAGCGCGGCGAGCAGCCCGAACTCGGTGCCGCCCTGCGACGCGGTGGAGAGGGACGAGAAGTCGCCGTAGCCGTTCGCGGTCGAGACGAACAGGCCGCCGCGGTCCTCCTGCCCGACGAGCGCGGGCAGCGAGTTCGGGACGGTGGCGAGCAGGACGAGGCCCGCGAGGAGCGCGCCGACGAGCTGCGCGACCCAGTAGGGCAGCACGTCGCGCCACGCGGTGCGGCCGCCGATGGCGGCGCCGAGCGTCACCGCCGGGTTGAAGTGGCCGCCGGAGACGTTGCCGACGGCGGCGGCGCCGGCCAGCAGCGCGAGGCCGCCCGCGAGAGCGACCGCGAGGGCGTTCTGCTGGCTGACGAAGGTGTACAGCGCCACACCGATGATCGCGAGGACGAGGAAGAACGTGCCGAAGACCTCGGCGCCGAGGCGCGCGAGGAGGCTGGGCTGGACGACAGCGACGGCCTCGGTCTGCGCGGGGCGCGCGTCGTCGACGTAGCCCTCCGGTGCGCCGGGAGCGGTGGTGTCCTGGGACATGATGATCCTGTCTGGTTCGGTGGGAACTTCGGGCAGTCCCGGCCCGGTGTGCCGCGGTGCGGCACCGGCGGGCCGTCGGGACGACGGCACGATGCCTGACCGAGTGCCCGGCCATTCCGGCATCTGGGGGCATCTTGCCACCACCACCCGGGAGATGCGTGGAAATCTGCGGTGCTGCACCTGAGAACGGACGCCGGGTCTCACGATCCGAACGGTCCGCCGGGCGTCGCCAAAGTATCTTGACGTCGAGAAGTCGAGTACCCTGGACCGCGGTCAGCAACGCCCTCGTGTGCGACGGACCGGGCCCACGGGCCGCACGGTCGCCGTCCGACACCCGGGGGCTCCAGTCCCCGACAGTTGGAGCGATCTGCGCATGGGCAAGATCAAGGTCGTCAACCCGGTCGTCGAGCTCGACGGCGACGAGATGACGCGCATCATCTGGCAGTTCATCAAGGACCGCCTCATCCACCCGTACCTCGACGTGGACCTCAAGTACTACGACCTGTCGATCCAGAACCGCGACGCGACCGACGACCAGGTCACGATCGACGCCGCGCACGCGATCAAGCAGTACAACGTCGGCGTCAAGTGCGCGACGATCACGCCCGACGAGGCGCGCGTCGAGGAGTTCGGCCTGAAGAAGATGTGGGTCTCGCCGAACGGCACGATCCGCAACATCCTCGGTGGCGTCGTCTTCCGCGAGCCGATCATCATCTCCAACATCCCGCGCCTCGTGCCGGGCTGGAACAAGCCGATCATCATCGGCCGCCACGCCCACGGCGACCAGTACAAGTCGACGAACTTCAAGGTCCCTGGTCCGGGCAAGATCACGATGACGTTCGAGCCGGCCGACGGCTCCGAGGCGCAGAAGTTCGAGGTCGTGACCATGCCCGAGGAGGGCGGCGTCGCGATGGGCATGTACAACTTCAACGAGTCGATCCGCGACTTCGCGCGCGCCTCGTTCGCGTACGGCCTCCAGCGCGAGTACCCCGTGTACCTCTCGACGAAGAACACGATCCTCAAGGCCTACGACGGCGCCTTCAAGGACATCTTCCAGGAGGTGTTCGACGCCGAGTTCGCCGAGGCGTTCGCCGCGAAGGGCCTCACCTACGAGCACCGCCTCATCGACGACATGGTCGCCTCGGCCATGAAGTGGGAGGGCGGCTACGTCTGGGCCTGCAAGAACTACGACGGCGACGTCCAGTCCGACACCGTCGCGCAGGGCTTCGGCTCGCTCGGCCTCATGACGTCGGTGCTCATGACCCCGGACGGCCAGACCGTCGAGGCCGAGGCCGCGCACGGCACGGTGACGCGCCACTACCGCCAGCACCAGCAGGGCAAGCCGACGTCGACGAACCCGATCGCGTCGATCTTCGCCTGGACGCGTGGCCTCATGCACCGCGGCAAGCTCGACGGCACGCCCGAGGTCACCGAGTTCGCGCAGACGCTCGAGGACGTCGTCATCAAGACGGTCGAGTCCGGCAAGATGACGAAGGACCTCGCGCTCCTCATCGGTCCGGACCAGGAGTGGCTGACGACGGAGGAGTTCCTCGCCGCGCTGGACGAGAACCTCAAGGCGCGCCTGGGCTGACCCGGCCCGCACCGCACGCCCGACGGCGGCGTCCCCTGCCCAGGGGGCGTCGCCGTCGTCGTGCCCGGGGGGGCTCGGGAAGCGAGAGGGGGCACCGGCGGGCGCGCCGCCCCGCGCGTCCGGGCGGGTCGCGTTGTGGGAGAGTGAGCGCATGACTTCCCCCGTGAACGTGACGGTGACCGGCGCGGCCGGTCAGATCGGTTACGCGCTGCTGTTCCGCATCGCGTCGGGCCAGATGCTCGGCCCCGACACTCCCGTGCGCCTGCGCCTCCTCGAGATCCCGCAGGGCGTGAAGGCCGCCGAGGGCACGGCCATGGAGCTGGACGACTGCGCGTTCCCGCTGCTCGCCGGCATCGACATCTTCGACGACCCGACGCCTGCGTTCGAGGGCACGAACGTCGCGCTGCTCGTCGGCGCCCGTCCGCGCGGCCCGGGCATGGAGCGCGGCGACCTGCTCGAGGCGAACGGCGGCATCTTTAAGCCGCAGGGCCAGGCGATCAACGCGGGTGCGGCGGACGACGTCCGCGTCCTCGTCGTCGGCAACCCCGCGAACACGAACGCGCTCATCGCGGCGTCGAACGCGCCCGACGTCCCGAAGGACCGGTTCACCGCGATGACGCGCCTGGACCACAACCGCGCGCTCACGCAGGTCGCGAAGCGTGCGGGCGTCCCGGTGTCCAAGGTGCGCAGGATGACCATCTGGGGCAACCACTCGGCCACGCAGTACCCCGACCTCTTCCACGCGGACGTCGCGGGCACGCCGGGGGCGCGGCTCGCCGAGGACCGCGAGTGGCTGGAGGGCACCTTCATCCCGACGGTCGCGAAGCGCGGCGCGGCGATCATCGACGCGCGCGGCGCGTCGTCGGCGGCGTCGGCGGCGAACGCGGCGATCGACCACGTGCACGACTGGGTCCTCGGCACGCCCGAGGGCGACTGGACGAGCGCGGGCGTCGTGTCGGACGGGTCGTACGGCGTCCCGACCGGCCTCATCTCGTCGTTCCCGGTGGTCTCGCGCGGCGGGTCGTGGGAGATCGTCCAGGGCCTGGAGCTCTCGGACTTCTCGCGCGGCCGCGTCGACGCGTCGGTCGCGGAGCTCCAGGAGGAGCGCCAGGCCGTCGAGGAGCTCGGCCTGGTCTGAGCCGTACCTGCGCGGCCCGGGTCCTTCGGGACCCGGGCCGCGCTGCGTCCGGGGCCGACCCGAGCCGACCGGGCCGACGCGAGCCGGCCCGGGTCGTCCCCGCGCCGACCGGGCCGGGCAGGGGCCGCGGGCAGCGAAAATCCCTGCGTCGGCGGGGGTCGGTCGCCGTAGGGTCGTGGGGCCATGATCGACGCCTCCCTGCCGACCGAGCAGCCCACGAACTCCCCGTCCGACCCGCACGCCGCGCCGTCGGCCGCCGCCCCGCGCTCGACCGACCCCGCCCGGCGCCTGGACTGGCGCCGCCTGCGCGGGCCGCAGGCCGTCCTCGCGCTGCTCGCGCTCACCGTGGGCGCGGTCGGCGCCGCGCTGGGCACCGTCATCGCCGGGTGGCTCGCCGAGGACCCGACGACGGCGACGCTCCAGCTCCTCGCCGCGTGCGTCGTCGGCGCGGCGCTGCTCGACACCGTCGGCCAGGTCGTGTGGGCGGGCGTCGTCGACCGCGCCGAGGGCCGCCTGCGCGGCGACCTCCTCACCGCGGCGCTGCACCAGCCGCTCGCCACGCTCACGGAGCAGGCGGTCGGCGAGGTGCTCGACCGTGTCGACGACGACACGCACGCCGTCGGCACGCTCGTGCGCCGTCAGCTCTGGGGCGCGGGCCGCACCGTCGTCGGCGTGCTGCCGATGTGGGTCGTCGCCGGCCTCACCTGGTGGCCCGCGTGGGTCCTCTTCCCGGTGCTGGGGGCGGTCGCGTGGTTCATCGTGCGCCCGATGCTGGGCGAGATCGCGCGCCGCAAGGTCATCGAGGAGATGGCGTGGACGGACCACGCGGCAGCGTTCGAGGAGTCCGTCGCCGCGCGGGACGACCTGCGCACGAGCCTCGGGCAGTCGTTCGCGATCCGGCGCCTCGCCGAGCGCTCTGCCCGGGTGCACCGGAAGTTCGAGGCCGTGCTCGTCGTCGAGGCGCGCATGCTCCGCCGTGCCGGCCTCGTGCTCGCCTCGCTGCTCGCGGGCGTGGCCGTGGCGGGCGCCGCGCTCGCCGCGGACGGCGACCTGGGCGTCGACCGGCTCGTCACCCTGTTCCTCGTGACCGCGCTCTTCGTCGGGCAGGTGGACAACCTGGTCCACCACCTCCCGGACATCCAGGAGGGCCTGGGCGCGCTCACGCGCATCCGGCAGATGCTCGCCGTCGAGCCCGAGCCGACGGGCGGGCGCACGCTGCCCGCCGGGCCGGTCGGGATCGAGGTGCGCGACCTGCACTTCTCCTACGCCGAGGGCACGTTCGCGCTCGACGGGGTGGACCTGCACGTGCCCGCGGGGGAGACGGTCGCGCTCGTCGGGCGCACCGGCTCGGGCAAGTCGACCCTCGCGTCGCTGCTCTCGCGCGCGGTCGAGCCGCCGCGCGGTGCCGTGCTCGTCGGCGGCGTGGACGTGCGCGACCTCGACCTCCAGGCGCTGCGCGCGGCGGTCGGCGTCGTCACGCAGCGCACCGAGATCCTCGCGGGCACGCTCGCGGAGAACGTCGCGCTGTTCGCGGACGTCCCGCGCTCCGACGTCGAGGCCGCCGTGCGCGAGCTGCGGCTCGACGACTGGGTCGCGGGCCTGCCCGACGGCCTGGACACCCTGCTCGGTCCCGGCGGGACGTCGCTCTCGGCGGGGGAGGAGCAGCTCGTCGCGTTCGCGCGCCTGCTGGTCCGCGACGTGCAGGTCGTCGTGCTCGACGAGGCGACGGCGCGCATGGACCCGCTCACGGAGGCGCGCGTCGTCGCCGCGTCGGAGCGGCTGCTCGCGGGGCGCACGGGCGTGCTCGTGGCGCACCGGCTCACGACGATCGAGCGGGCCGGGCTGCTGGCTGTCCTCGACCACGGCCGGGTCGTGCAGCAGGGCGAGCGCGCCGCGCTCGCCCACGCCCCCGGTCCGTACCGCGACCTGCTCGTCGCGAGCGTCGCGCAGGACGGCGGACCGCGCGGCGACGACGTCGACGACCTCGCGCCCGGCGACCCGGCGCCCGCCGCCGCGCCCGCGGCCGCGCAGGACCATGCGGGCGCCGAGGGCGACACGCCCGCGGGCCCCGCCTCCGACGCGGTCGGCGGACGCCGACGGCGCGGCGAGCCGCCGGTCCTCGACGACCCGGGCGACGGGCCGAGCCTCGCGCGCGGCGTCGCGCACGCCCTGTTCGTCCGCCCGGCGTGGGGCGTGGTGGGCGCGGTCCTGTTCCTCGTCACGAGCCTCGTCTCGGCCCAGGGCGCCGTCACCGGCTTCCTCTGGGGCCAGGCGGTCCAGGACCTCGACTCCGGCTTCCCGGCGCGCCAGCTCGTGCCGCTCGCCGTGCTGCTCGTGGTCGCGCCGCTGTGCCTCGCGTGGGCGCTGTACGTCTACCCGCGCTGGTGGGTCGAGGTGCTGCTGCGCGTGCGCATGGCGGTGATGGCGGGCCAGACGCGTCAGCACCGGCTCACGGCCACGCCGCCCGGCGAGGTCGTCGCCCGTGCCATGGACGCCGACCGGTTCGTCCGGTACGCCGACCGCTGGGTCGACTTCGTCAACGGCCTCGTCATCGCGGGCGTCACCGCGCTGCTCAGCCGGTCGTGGCTCGCCGGCGCGGTGCTCCTCGCTGTCATGGTCGTGTCGGCGGCGGCGTCGGCGCTCGGGCGGCCGATCGCCGGGCGGTCGGCGACGCGGTCGTCGGCCGCGCGCGCCCGGTTCGGCCGCGCGCTCGTCTCGGCGCTCGACTCCGCGCGGACGGTGAAGCTCGCCGCCCGCACGCCGCAGGTGCACGCGCACCTGCGCGAGGTGGACGCCGGGCGCGTGCGCGCCGCCGTCTTCGAGCACCGCGTGCAGGCCGCGCTCGACGGCGTCCCGCTCGTCATGATCCAGCTCGGCGTCGTCGCGGCGTGGGCCGGGCTGCTCACCGGGACGTGGGACCTCGCGACGGCGCTCCTCGTCGCCAACGCCGTGACCGGCTTCGGCTGGTTCGGGGTCGTCGCGGGCGCCGTCGTGACCGAGGCGCCCGGCACGCGCTCGTGGCAGCGCGCGACGAGCCGGTTCGCCGCCGGGACGGACCTCATGGACCTGCCGCCCGGCGTCGACCTCCTCACCGGCGCCGCCCCCACGCCCGACCCGGGCCCCCGGCGGCCGCTCGAGCGGATCGACCTGGACGGCGTGACCGCGCTGCACGACGACGGCACGATCGGCGTCCAGGACGTCGACCTGTCCGTCGGCCGCGGCGAGCTCGTCCTGCTGCTCGGGCAGGTCGGCGCGGGCAAGTCGAGCCTGCTCTCGGCGCTCGCGGGCCTCATGGAGCACACGGGCCGCATCCGCTGGAACGGCACGGACGTCGTCGACGCCCAGACGTTCCTGCGGCCGGGCCAGGTCGCGCACGTCGCGCAGGTGCCGCGCGTGCTGTCCGGGACGTTCGCGGACAACGTGCGGCTCGGCCACGAGCGCGACGTCCACGGGCCCGTCGCGGCCGCGCGTCTCGAGCGGGACGTCGTCGAGGCGGGCGGGCACGAGGCCCTCGTCGGGCACCGCGGCGTCCGGCTCTCGGGCGGCCAGGTCCAGCGGCTCGCCCTGGCCCGGGCGCTCGCGACCGACGCCGAGCTCCTGCTGGCCGACGACGTCTCCAGCGCGCTCGACGCGGCGACGGAGATCGAGCTGTGGGAGTCGCTGCGCGAGCGGGGGACCACGGTCGTCGGCGCGACGTCCAAGCGCGCCGCGCTCGCCCGGGCCGACCGCGTGGTCGTGCTCGACGAGGGCCGGGTCGCCGCCGTCGGGCCGTGGTCCGAGCTCGCCCCGCGCTGGGGCCATCTCGCGGGCTGATCACCGCGACCTCCCGGACCCGGGGCCGCCCCCGTCAGGACCTCCTGAGCGGGGCGACCCCGGGTTCGTCGTGTCCCGGCAGCGGCATGGCACGGCACGCGTGCGGCGTTTGCCGAACCTTGCTGCAACTTTCTGCAACCAGTACAGTTCGCCTCAGCCGTACGCTGAGAAAGCCGCGGTCGACGTCGCCCGCTGCTGGTCCCGTCGTCCGCGTCCTTGCCGGCACCTGCCTGCTCACGCCTGCGGTCCCGCACCAGCCACCGGACGAGGGAGTCCTCATGACCTCCACGCCGCGACGTCGCCGCGTCCCGCGCACACCGTCGCCCCACCCATCCGACACCACGCCCCGCCGCACGCGCGGGGCCCGCACGACGGCGTCGGTCACCGCCGTCGCGCTCGCCACCTCGGGCCTGGCGGGCGTCACGCTCGCCGCGTTCGCCGCCCCCGCCGCGGGGGCCGACGAGCGCACGCTCGCCCTCGTGGGCGACCTCCAGTCCGAGCTCGGCTGCCCCGCCGACTGGGACCCCGCGTGCGCGGCGACCGAGCTCGCGCCCACCGACGCCGCCGGCGTCTGGTCCGCCGACTTCGAGGTGCCCGCGGGCACCTACGAGTACAAGGTCGCCTACGACGACGCGTGGGACGAGGCGTACGGGCGCGAGGGCGGCCAGGACAACGCGCCCCTCGTGCTCGGCGGCGACGCGACCGTGCGCGTCACGTTCGACGAGTCGACCCACCGCATCGCGCTCACGCCGCTCGGGCTCGCGGGCGGCTACGACGAGGCGCAGGACGCCGACCTCGTGGTGCCCCCCGTGCGCCAGCCCGGGTCGGACGAACGCTTCTACTTCGTCATGACCGACCGGTTCGCGAACGGCGACCCGTCGAACGACACGGCGGGGCTCGGCGACGACCCGCTCGTCTCCGGGTTCGACCCGACGAACAAGGGCTTCTACCAGGGCGGCGACATCGCGGGCCTGCGGCAGAACCTCGACTACGTCGAGGGCCTCGGCACGACGGCGATCTGGCTCACGCCGTCGTTCAAGAACCAGCCGGTCCAGGGCACGGGCGCCGACGCGTCGGCGGGCTACCACGGCTACTGGATCACCGACTTCACGCAGATCGACCCGCACCTCGGCACCAACGCCGAGCTCGAGGCGCTCATCGACGAGGCGCACGACCGCGGCATCAAGGTCTACTTCGACATCATCACGAACCACACGGCCGACGTGATCGACTACGAGGAGAAGCAGTACTCGTACGTCGACCAGGCCACGTCGCCGTACCGCGACGCCGAGGGCACCGTGTTCGACCCGGCGGACCACGCGGGCACCGGCGACTTCCCGGCGCTGGACGCCGCGACGTCGTTCCCGTACACGCCGGTCGTCCCCGCGGGCAAGGAGGACCTCAAGGTCCCGGCCTGGCTCAACGACCCGACGCTGTACCACAACCGCGGCAACTCGACGTGGACCGGGGAGTCCGTGACGTACGGGGACTTCGACGGCCTCGACGACCTCATGACCGAGCACCCGACGGTCGTCGACGGGTTCGTCGACGTCTACCAGGACTGGATCGACCTCGGCATCGACGGCTTCCGCATCGACACCGTCAAGCACGTGAACTTCGAGTTCTGGGAGACGTGGACCACCGAGGTCCTCGACTACGCGCACGCGCAGGGCAAGGACGACTTCTTCATGTTCGGCGAGGTGTACGACGCCGACGCGGCGAAGCTCTCGCCCTACGTGCGCAAGACGGACATGAGCTCGACGCTGGACTTCACGTTCCAGTCCGCCGCGACGAGCTTCGCGAGCGGCAACAGCGCCAAGGGCCTGGCGTCGCTCTTCGCGAGCGACGACATGTACACGACGCCGACGACGAACGCGCAGGCGCTGCCGACGTTCCTCGGCAACCACGACATGGGCCGCGTCGGGTACATGCTCGCGAGCACCGACGACCCGCTCGCGCGCGACGAGCTCGCGCACGACCTCATGTACCTGACCCGCGGGCAGCCGGTCGTGTACTACGGCGACGAGCAGGGCTTCGCGGGGAAGGGTGGCGACAAGGACGCGCGCCAGACGCTGTTCGCGACCCAGGTCGACGAGTACGCCGACCAGCCGCTCGTCACCGGCGAGCAGGCGGGCAGCGTCGACCGCTTCGGCACCGACGCGCCGCTCTACGCGCACATCGCCGAGCTCGCCGCGCTGCGCGAGGCGCACCCGGCGCTGGCCGACGGCGCCCAGGTGGAGCGCTACGTCGAGAACGGCGCGGGCGTGTACGCGTTCAGCCGCGTCGACCGCGAGGAGAAGGTCGAGCACCTGGTCGCGCTGAACAACGCGGCGCAGGAGCGGACGGCGACGTTCACGACCCTCACGCCCGGCGCCTCGTACGAGGTGCTCTACGGCGAGCAGGCCGCCCCCGTCACCGCCGACGCGGACGGCGTCGTCACGCTGACCGTCCCGGCGACGGGCACGGTCGTGCTGCGGGCCGACCGCGAGGTCGGCGCGGACTCGTCGGGCGACATCGCCCTCACCGTGCCGCAGGCCGGCGGAGCGGTCACGGGCGTCGCGCCCGTGACCGCCACGGTCGACGCGGACGCGTGGGCCGAGACGTCGTTCGCGTGGCGCGAGGTCGGGAGCGCCGAGTGGCACCCGCTCGGCACCGCGGAGGACACGGCGCCGCGCGTCTTCCACGACGTCGCGGGGCTCGCCGACGGCACGCTCGTCGAGTACCGCGCGGTGACGACCGACGCCGACGGCGACCGCGCCGCCGCGTCCACGTTCGCGAGCGTCGGGGTCGACGTGAGCGGGATCGTGGGTGAGGAGCCCGAGCCCGAGATCGACCTCGTGACCGTGCCCGGCAGCCACAACGCGGCCATGGGCTGCGCGGGCGACTGGGCCCCGGGCTGCGAGGCCGCGAAGCTCACGAAGCGCGCGGACGGCGTCTACGCGGGCACGTTCGACGTCCCCGCCGGGACGTACGAGTACAAGGTCGCGATCAACGGGTCGTGGACCGTGAACTACGGCGTCGGCGGTGTGCAGGACGGCACCAACGCGACGTACACGACGGCCGGCGGCCCGGTGACGTTCTACTGGGACCCGGTGAGCAAGGACTTCTCGAGCACCGCGCAGGGGCCGATCGTCACGCTCGCGGGCTCGTTCCAGGACCAGGTCGGCTGCCCCGGCTCGTGGGCGCCCGACTGCCTGGCGTCCTGGCTCAAGGACCCGGACGGCGACGGCGTCTACACCTGGTCGACCGACCGCCTCGCGGCCGGCGCGTACGAGGGCAAGGTCGCGCACGGCCTGAGCTGGGCCGAGAACTACGGCGTCGGCGGCGCGCGCGACGGGGCGAACTACCAGTTCTCCGTCGGCGACGGCGAGCTGGTCACGTTCTCCTACGACCTCGCGTCCCACGTCCTGACGATCGACGTCGCGAACCCGCCGCTGCCCGGCACCGGCCAGCAGGCCGCGCACTGGGTGCGCGAGGGCGTCGTCGCCTGGCCGGGCGACCTCGGCACGGGCGACGAGTGGACCCTGTGGTCCGCCCCCGAGGGCGGGCTCTCGGTCACCCCGGGCGGCGCCGACGGCGAGGTGCAGGCCCCGGAGGGCACGGCGTCGTACAGGCTCCAGGTCGACCCGTCGGGCCTGCCCGACGACGTCGCGGCCGAGTTCCCCGCGCTCGCCGGGCACACCGCGCTGCGCGTGCTCGACGACGGCGAGCCGCTCGACCGCGCGGAGGTCGAGGCGGCGCTCACGGGCCAGCTCCTCGTCACCCGGGCCGACGACGGCGCGCTCACGGCCGCGACCGGCGTCCAGGTGCCGGGCGTCGTCGACGACCTGTTCGCCGAGGACGCCGCCGAGCGCGAGCTCGGCGTCTCGTGGCACGCCAACGGCAAGTGGGCGTCGTTCGCGCTGTGGGCGCCGACGGCGAAGGCCGTCTCGGTGCTCGCGTGGCCCGCGGGGGCGTCGCTCGACGACGACCCGCGCCGGTTCGAGGCCGCGCGCCAGGCCGACGGCACGTGGACCCTCGACGGCAAGGCGGCCGACAAGAAGCTCGGCGGCGCGGCCGTCGGCTGGAAGGGCGCGCGCTACCTCTACGAGGTGCAGGTCTACGTCCCGAGCACGGGGAAGGTCGAGACGAACGTCGTCACCGACCCGTACTCGGTGGGCCTGACGCTCGACTCGACCCACTCGGTGGCCGTCGACCTCGACGACCCCGCGTTCCGCCCGAGCGCGTGGGAGGGCACGCCCGCCCCGGTCGTCGAGCGGTCGGTCGACCAGACGATCTACGAGCTCCACGTCCGGGACTTCTCGATCTCCGACGAGACGGTCCCGGCGGAGCGGCGCGGCACGTACCTCGCGTTCGCGGAGAAGGACTCGGCCGGCATGACGCACCTGCGCGAGCTCGCGGACGCGGGCGTCACCACGGTGCACCTGCTCCCGACGTTCGACATCGCGTCGATCCCCGAGGACCGCGAGGCCCAGGCCGCGACCGGCGACCTCACCGGGTTCGCGCCCGACTCGCCCGAGCAGCAGGCCGCCGTCGCGGCGGTGCAGGCGCAGGACGGCTTCAACTGGGGCTACGACCCGTGGCACTTCAGCACGCCCGAGGGGTCGTACGCGGTCGACGCGGACGGCGGCGCGCGCGTGGCCGAGTTCCGCACCATGGTCGGCTCGCTCCACGGTGCCGGGCTGCAGGTCGTGCTCGACCAGGTGTTCAACCACACCGCCGCGAGCGGGCAGGACGCGAAGTCCGTCCTCGACAAGGTCGTGCCGGGCTACTACCACCGGCAGAACCCGACCACCGGCTCCGTCGAGACGAGCACGTGCTGCCAGAACGTCGCGACCGAGCACGCGATGGCGGGCAAGCTCATGGTCGACTCGGTCGTCACGTGGGCGAAGGACTACCGCGTCGACGGGTTCCGCTTCGACCTCATGGGCCACCACTCGAAGCAGAACATGCTCGACGTCCGGGCCGCGCTCGACGAGCTCACGCTCGCCGAGGACGGCGTCGACGGGAAGTCCGTCTACCTGTACGGCGAGGGCTGGGACTTCGGCGAGGTCGCGGGCAACGCGCTGTTCGAGCAGGCCACGCAGGGCCAGCTCGGCGGCACGGGCATCGGGACCTTCTCCGACCGGCTGCGCGACGCCGTGCACGGCGGCTCGCCCGTCGACGGCGCCACGACGTTCACGCAGGGCTTCGGCACGGGCCTCGCGACCGACCCGAACGGGCAGCCCGCCCGGGCGGGGGAGCCGGGGACGGTGAACGACGGGTCCGCGGACGAGCTCGCCGACCTCGGTCACCAGACCGACCTCGTGCGCCTCGGCCTCGCGGGCAACCTGCGCGACTACACGCTCGTCACGTCGACGGGCGAGGAGAAGCGCGGCGACGAGATCGACTACCGCGGGGCGCCGGCCGGCTACGCCGACTCGCCCGAGGAGGTCGTGACCTACGTCGACGCGCACGACAACGAGACGCTGTTCGACCTGCTCGCGCTCAAGCTCCCGGCCGACACGCCGATGGACGAGCGCGTGCGCATGAACACGGTCTCGCTCGCGACCGCGGCGCTCTCCCAGACGCCGTCGTTCTGGCACGCGGGCACGGACCTGCTGCGGTCGAAGTCGCTCGACCGCAACAGCTACGACTCGGGCGACTGGTTCAACGCGATCGACTGGACCGGTCAGGACAACGGGTTCGGCAAGGGCCTGCCGATGGCGGCCGACAACGAGGACAAGTGGCCGCTCATGGCCCCGCTCCTCGCGGACCCGGCGCTCAAGCCGTCGCCCGACGACATCGCCACCGCGTCGGCGCAGGCGCAGGACCTCCTGCGGCTGCGGCACTCGACCGAGCTGTTCCGGCTCGGCGACCCGGAGCTCATCCGGGAGAAGGTCACCTTCCCGGGTGCGGGGCCGGACCAGGTCCCGGGCGTCGTGGCGATGGCGGTGGACGACACCGTCGGCACCGACGTCGACCCCGCGCTCGACGGTCTGCTCGCCGTCTTCAACGCCTCCCCGGACGAGGTCACCGTCCCGCTGTCCGCGCTCGCGGGCCGCGAGTACGTGCTCTCGCCCGTGCAGCAGGAGGGGAGCGACGACGTCGTGCGCAGCACCGCGTGGGACGCGGCCACCGGTACGGTGACCGTCCCCGGGCGGTCCGTCGCCGTCCTGGTGCAGCCGCAGGCCGGGGCGGAGCTGCCCGTGTCCGTCGACGTGCAGACGCGCTGCCTCGCGGGCAAGGCGTACGTCGCGGTCCGGGCGACGAACGACGGCGCCGTGCCGGTCGACGTCCGGCTCGCCACGCCGTTCGGCGAGAAGCGGGTCGCGGACGTCGCGCCCGGCAAGAACGCCTACCAGTCGTTCGCGACCCGCCAGAAGGCGGTCGCGGCCGGCGAGGCCACGGTGACCGCCACCGCGGTGGTCGACGGCGAGGAGGTCACCTCGACCTTCACCGTCGAGCACGAGGCGGTCACCTGCTCCTGAGCCGAACGCCGAGGTAGAGCCCTGGTCCTCACCAGGGCTCTACCTCGGCGGACCGTGGCTCTACCTCGGGAGCTTCCTGTGCTCTGTTCGCGGGGCGGGTGCTACGGTCGCGAGCCGTGACCACCTCGCCCCGGCCCGCCGTCCGCCCGACGGCGGGTCTCGCCTTCCGCGCGGCCGTCGCCGCCGACCTGCCCCGCGTGGTCGAGCTCATCGCCGACGACGCGATCGCCCGCGACCGCACCGGCGACGTCGGCCCGGAGCACGAGGCCGCGTTCGCCGCGATCGACGCGGACCCGAACAACGCGCTGGTCGTCGTGGAGCGTGACGGCGAGGTCGTGGGCACCATGCAGCTCACCGTGGTCCCGGGCATCTCCCGCCGCGGAGCCTCCCGGCTGCTGGTCGAGGCGGTCCGCGTGGAACGCCGGCTGCGGGGCCAGGGCGTCGGCCGGGCCATGATGGCGTGGGCCCACGCGTGGGGGCGGGACCGTGGCTGCACCCTCGCGCAGCTCACGTCCGACAAGCGGCGCGACGACGCCCACCGCTTCTACCGGTCGCTCGGCTACGAGCAGTCCCACGAGGGGTTCAAGCTGCCGCTCTGACGGCGGCCGCCCGCGGCCGCCGTCCGGGGCGTCAGCGGAAGACCACCGTGCGGTGCCCGTCGAGCAGCACCCGGTGCTCGGCGTGCCACCGCACGGCGCGCGCGAGCGTCTGGCGCTCGACGTCCTCGCCGATCGCGACCAGGTCCTCGACGCGGCGGGAGTGGTCCACGCGCTCGACGTCCTGCTCGATGATCGGGCCCTCGTCGAGGTCGCCGGTCACGTAGTGCGACGTCGCGCCGATGAGCTTGACACCGCGGTCGTGCGCCTGGGCGTAGGGCCGCGCGCCCTTGAAGCTCGGCAGGAACGAGTGGTGGATGTTGATGATGCGGCCGGGCATCTCGCGGCACAGGTCGTCGGAGAGGATCTGCATGTAGCGCGCGAGGACGACGAGCTCGACGTCGAGCTCGTCGACGAGCGCGCGCAGCCGGGCCTCCGCCTCGGCCTTGGTGTCGCGGGTCACGGGCACGTGGTGGAACGGCTTGCCGTAGAAGGTCGCGATGTCCTCGAGGTCCCGGTGGTTGCCGACGACGCCGACGACCTCGATCGGCATGGCCTGCGAGCGCTCGCGGTAGAGCAGGTCGACGAGGCAGTGCGGCGCCTTCGAGACCATGAGCAGGGTGCGCACCCGGCGCCCCACGACGTCGAGCTGCCACGTCATCGCGAAGCGCGCCGCGACCTCGCCGACGGCGTGCTCGATCGCGTCGCGCGACGCGGCCGCCGTGACCTGGACGCGCATGAAGAACAGGCCCGAGAGCGGGTCGCCGAACTGCTGCGACTCGGTGATGTTGCCGCCGAGGCGTGCGAGGGCCCCCGCGACCGCGTGCACGATCCCCGGACCGTCGGGGCACGAGAGCGTGAGGACCCAGTGCGTGGGGTCGTCGGTCGGGGGCTGTGCGGCGGGGGCGTCGGTCGCGCGGGGCGCGACGCCGGGGTCAGTCGTGGACACCCCTCAGAGGGTAGTCGCGCACCCCGGCGGGTGCGGTCGCCGTCCCGCCCGCGGACGGGGGCACCCGACATCACCCGGGACGCCGCGGTACCGCACGCGGATGTCTGACACCATGAGCCCATGAGCGACGCGCAGATCACGACCCGCCTCGTCACCGACGCCGAGGCAGGTGAGCTCCTGACCCTGCGCCGGGCGGCGTTCGTCACCGAGGCGCAGCTGTACCAGGACCCGAACATCCCCCCGCTGACCCAGACCCTCCACGAGCTGCGCGAGGACCTCGCGCGCGAGGACGTCGTGACGATCGGCGCCTGGCTCGGCCCGCGCCTCGTCGGCTCCGTGCGCGTCGAGATCGAGGAGACCAAGGCGACGCTCGGACGGCTCGCCGTGGCACCCGACATGCAGGGACGCGGCATCGGCACGCAGATGCTCTTCGAGGTGCTGCCGTACCTGCCGGAGCAGACCACCGAGATCTGGGTCTTCACGGGCAAGGACTCCAAGCAGAACCTCGCCATGTACACCAAGCACGGCTACGAGGAGCAGTACGACAAGGCGGCCGGCGACCTCACCTACACCTACCTGCGCCGCATCCTCGGCGCCGCCGAGGTGGGCGACGAGCCCCGCGCCTGACGGGCGTCGCGGGGCCCTCAGCCCCGCGGGCCGAAGGGTCCGGCGCTCACCCGGTCGCGCGAGCCGCCGACGCCGGTCGTCGCCCCGGTGATCGCGGCGATGATCTCCTCGTAGCTCGCGCCGGGGCCCGAGAAGCTGCCGTTGTTGCGTCCGTGGCGCAGCACCTCGACGCGGTCGGCGACGGCGCGCACGTCGGTCATGTTGTGGCTGATGAGGATGACCGCGTGCCCCATGTCGCGCAGCCGCTGGATGTGCGTGAGGACCTCCGCGGACTGCGCGACCGAGAGCGCCGCGGTCGGCTCGTCGAGCACGACGATCCGTGGCTCGCCGAGCAGCGTGCGCGCGATCGCGACGCTCTGGCGCTGCCCGCCGGAGAGCGTCGAGACCGGCACCCGCACCGACGGCACGCGGGCGTTGAGGTCGGCGAGCACGCGGCGCGCGGTCTCCTCCATGGTGACCTCGTCGAGCCCGCGTCCGCGGCGCAGCTCGCGCCCCAGGTAGAGGTTCGACACGACGTCGAGGTTGTCGCACAGCGCGAGGTCCTGGAAGACGGTGGCGATGCCGAGGGCGTGCGCGGCCACGGGGCTCGGGATGGTGACGGGCACGCCGTCGGACTCGATCATGCCGGCGTCAGGGGTGAGCACGCCCGCGACGATCTTCGCGAGCGTCGACTTCCCGGCGCCGTTGTCGCCGACGAGCGCCACGACCTCGTGGCGGTGGATCTCGAGCTCGACGCCGCTGAGCGCCTGGACGGCGCCGAAGGACTTGTCGATGCCGTGCAGCGCGAGCGCCGGCGGGGCGGGGGTGGAGGTCACGACGGGTCACCTTCGGTGGAGGGGGAGGGCGCGACCGCGAGGCCGTCGTTGGCCAGGTCGGTCGCGGCGAGCGCGAGGGCGAGCGCGCCGAGGATCTCGGCGCGGGCGCCCAGGTCGGAGGCGAGGACCTCGACCGGGGCGATGGTGTTGGGCACGAGGTGGCGGCGCATCGACTCGCGCAGCGGGTCGAGGAGCACGTCACCGGTCGCGGCGAGCTCGCCGCCCACGACGACGGCCCGGGGGTTGAGCGCGGTCGCGAGGGCGGCGACCACGGCGCCGATGCGGTCCCCCGCGTCGGCGACGACGCGCCGGCAGCCGGGGTCGCCGTCGAGCGCCTCCTGGACGAGGTCGTTCAGGGTGAGCTCCCCGTGGCTCGTGCGGACGAGCGCGAGCAGGGCGTCGGAGCCGACGACGGTCTCCAGGCACCCCCGGTTGCCGCACCGGCAGATGGGCCCGGACGGGTCCACCTGGACGTGGCCGATCTCGCCCGCGGTGCCGGCGTAGCCGCGGTGGAGCCGGCCCCCGAGGACGATGCCGGCGCCCGTGCCGTACGACGCGCGCACGAAGATCGAGTCGCGGTATCCCCGGGTCGCGCCGAGCTGGTGCTCGGCGAGCGCCGCGAGGTTGGCGTCGTTGTCGACCAGCACGGGCCGGGCCAGGCGCTTGGCGAGCACCTGGCCCACGTGGACGTCGTCCCACCCGCGCAGGACGCCGCGCACCGAGATCATCCCGGTGTCCTCGTCGACGGGGGCGGGCAGGGCGACGCCGACGGTCAGCAGCTCGTCCATGGAGGCCCCGACGCGCTCGAGCAGCTCGACGACGAGCAGCGCGGCACGATCCAGGCCCGTGTCGAGGCGGTGGTCGACGGGCAGCGGCATGTGCTGCTCGGCGAGGATCTCGCGGTTCGGGTCCCCGAGTGCCACGGTGAGGCGACGCCGCCCGAACTGGACGGCGGCCACCACGCCGAGCCGCCGGGCCAGCGTGACCATCTGCGCGCGGCGCCCGGAGCGGGACGCGGGGCGCGTGTCGACGACCCCGGCGCCCGTGAGCTCCTTGACGATCGTCGACACGGTCGCCGTCGAGAGCCCCGTCGCCTCCGCGAGCTCGACCTGGGTCAGCCCTCCGTAGCGACGGATCGCGTCGACGATCCGGAGTCGGTTCGCTTCTCGGAGGGAGGTCTGCGATCCGGGGGTGGACCGGTCGCTGTTCACAGGCCGCAGATTACACGCTCGGCCCGTTCTCGGACGGGTCGGAGCGAGGCTCACCCGATGAGTTAGAGCCTCGAACACAATTCGGTAAAGGTGGCCACCTAGCGCTTGACTGTCGAACTCAACCCTGGCTACGTTCCCTGCCGTGCCCGTGGAAGCGGTCCCGTCCGACGTCGGACGCCCGCACGAGAGCCACGGCCCGTCGTGCCGCCCGGGAACGGGGGCACGGCCTTCGACGACGAGAGGGAACGACGATGACGTCCTTGCGCAGAAGGGTCGCCGCGCTCGCGGGAACCGCACTCCTGGCCGGTTCGCTCGCCGCGTGCAGCGCGGAGCGGGCGAGCGAGTCGGGTGACGGCGAGACGACCGCCGACGCGGGGGAGACCCTCGTCGGCATCGCGATGCCGACCCGCAGCCTCGAGCGCTGGAACAACGACGGCGAGCACCTCGAGGGCCTGCTCCAGGAGGCCGGTTTCGAGACGACGCTGCAGTACGCCGACAACAAGGTCGACCAGCAGATCACGCAGCTCCAGAACATGATCAACCAGGGCGCCGACGTGCTCGTCATCGCCTCGATCGACGGCACCGCGCTCGGCCCGGTGCTCGACCAGGCGGCCGAGAACGACGTCCCGGTCATCGCGTACGACCGCCTCATCAACGGCTCCGAGCACGTCGACTACTACGCGACGTTCGACAACGAGCTCGTCGGCACGCTCCAGGGCCAGTTCATCGTCGACCAGCTGGGCCTCGAGGGCGGCGCCGGGCCGTTCAACCTCGAGCCGTTCTCCGGCTCGCCCGACGACAACAACGCGAAGTTCTTCTTCAAGGGCGCGTGGGACGTGCTGAGCCCCTACGTCGAGTCGGGCCAGCTCGTCGTCCCGTCCGGCAAGGCGCCCGCGACGGCCGACGACTGGGCGTCGATCGGCATCCAGGGCTGGGAGTCCGCGAAGGCGCAGTCGGAGATGGAGAACCGGCTCAACTCGTTCTACACGGACAAGAAGGTCGACGTCGTCCTGTCGCCGAACGACTCGCTCGCGCTGGGCGTCGAGCAGGCGCTCGAGGGCGCGGCCTACACGCCGGAGGACTGGCCGATCGTCACCGGGCAGGACGCCGACGAGGCGAACGTGAAGAACATGCTCGCGGGCAAGCAGTCCATGACGGTGTGGAAGGACACGCGCACGCTCGGCGACCAGGTCGCCACGATGGTCCAGCAGATCGTCGAGGGCGGCGAGGTCGAGGTCAACGACACCGAGACGTACGACAACGGCGCCAAGGTCGTGCCCTCGTACCTGCTCCCGCCGGAGGTCGTCACCGCCGACACGGTCGAGGACCGGCTCGTCGGGTCGGGCTTCTACACCGCCGAGCAGCTCGGTCTGTGACCGGGGCGGGGCTGCCGCGCGCCGCCCCGCCCGCTCGCCCGGCCCCACGGCCACCCGTGGGGCCGGGCGGGACCACCCGAACGCCGGGCGGCGTCGTCGACCCGCCCGTGGACCAGACAGGAGCTGGGATGGTTCTCGAGAACGTGCTCGAGACGGGGAACATCCTCGAGATGCACGCCATCAGCAAGGAGTTCCCCGGGGTCAAGGCGCTGCAGGACGTGACGCTCGAGGTGCGTCGCGGCGAGGTGCACGCGATCTGCGGGGAGAACGGGGCCGGCAAGTCGACCCTCATGAAGATCCTGTCCGGGGTGTACCCGCACGGCTCGTACACGGGCGACGTCCTCCTGGACGGCCGGCCCTGCGAGTTCCGGGGGATCCGCGACAGCGAGGCGCGCGGCGTCGTCATCATCCACCAGGAGCTCGCGCTCGTCCCGTTCCTCTCGATCGCCGAGAACATCTTCCTCGGCAACGAGAAGGCGAGCGGCGGCGTCGTCGACTGGAACCGGACGGCCGCGGAGGCGGCCCTCCTGCTCGAGCGGGTGGGGCTCGCCGAGAGCCCCGCGACGCTCGCGGCGGACATCGGGGTCGGCAAGCAGCAGCTCGTCGAGATCGCCAAGGCGCTGTCCAAGCGCGTCGACCTGCTCATCCTCGACGAGCCGACGGCAGCGCTCAACGACGAGGACAGCGCGCACCTGCTCGGCCTCATCGACCAGTTCCGCGAGGCCGGCATCACCTCGATCATCATCTCCCACAAGCTCAACGAGATCGCCGCGATCGCCGACCGCGTGACGATCCTGCGCGACGGGCGCACGATCGAGACGCTCGACCTGCACGGCGACGAGCCCGTGAGCGAGGACCGGATCATCCGCGGGATGGTCGGGCGCGCGCTCGAGAGCCGGTTCCCGGCGCGCGAGCCGTCGGTCGGGGCCGAGGTCCTGCGGATCGAGGACTGGACGGCGCACCACCCCGTCGACAGCGAGCGCGTCGTCGTGGACCACGCGAACCTCACGGTGCACGCGGGCGAGATCGTCGGGCTCGCCGGCCTCATGGGCGCGGGCCGCACCGAGCTCGCCATGAGCGTGTTCGGGCACGCGTACGGCACGCGCATCTCGGGGACCGTCTACAAGGACGGCGTGCCCGTGCGCACGCGCACGGTCGCGGAGGCGATCTCGCACGGGCTCGCGTACGCGACCGAGGACCGCAAGCGCTACGGCCTCAACCTCATCCAGACGATCCGCGAGAACATCTCCGCGTCCGCGCTCGGCAAGGTCGCGCGCTGGGGCGTCGTGCAGCGCGAGGAGGAGGTCACGGTCGCGGAGCGCTACCGCCGCGACTTCGGGATCAAGTCGCCCACGGTGGAGTCCCTCGTGGGCAAGCTCTCCGGCGGGAACCAGCAGAAGGTCGTGCTCGGCAAGTGGGTCTTCTCCGACCCCGACGTCCTCATCCTCGACGAGCCCACGCGCGGGATCGACGTCGGCGCCAAGTACGAGATCTACTCGATCGTCAACGCGCTCGCCGACGCGGGCAAGGCCGTCCTCGTGATCTCGTCCGAGCTGCCCGAGCTCCTCGGGATCTGCGACCGCATCTACGCGATGAGCCAGGGGCGGATCACGGGCGAGGTCGCCCGCGCCGAGGCGACGCAGGAGACCCTCATGCACTACATGACCATGGACAAGGGAGTCACCGTCCGATGAACGCCGTCAGGGAGTACCTCGGCCGCAACGTCCGCCAGTACGGCATCGTCGCGGCTCTGCTCGTCATCGTCCTGCTCTTCCAGGTGCTCACCGACGGGCGCCTGCTCTACCCCAACAACGTCGCGAGCCTCGTGCAGCAGAACGCCTACGTCATGGTGCTCGCGATCGGCATGGTCATGGTGATCGTGGCCGGGCACATCGACCTGTCCGTCGGGTCCGTCGTGGCCTTCGTCGGCGGGCTGTGCGCCATCATGATGACGCAGTGGGAGCTGCCCTGGCTCGTCGCCGTGCTGCTCTCGCTCGTCGTGGGGGCGCTCGTCGGCGTCTGGCAGGGCTTCTGGGTCGCCTACGTCGGCATCCCCGCGTTCATCGTGACGCTCGCCGGGATGCTCGTCTTCCGCGGGCTCGCGATCGTCCTCGTCGGCACGACCGTCGCGGGGCTGCCCGGCGGCTTCAAGGCGATCAGCAACGGTTCCCTGCCCAACTGGTTCGGGTTCGTCGGCGACCTCGACGTCGTCACGCTGTGCGTCGGGGCGATCGGCGTCGTCGCGTTCGCCGTCGCGCAGTGGCGCTCGCGGACCGCGCTGCGCAAGCACGGGCTCTCGGTCGAGCCGATGTCGGCCTACGTCGTCAAGGTCGTCGTCGCGGCCCTGCTCATCGGGGTCGTCACGTACTGGCTCGCGCTGAGCGCGGGCGGCACGCCGATCGTGCTCCTCATCGTCGGCGCGCTGATCATCGCGTACTCGTTCGTCCTCAACCGCAGCGTGTTCGGCCGCCACGTCTACGCGATCGGCGGCAACCGGCACGCCGCCGTCCTGTCGGGGGTCAGCGCCAAGCGCGTCGACTTCGGCATCTTCGTCAACATGGGCGTGCTCGCCGCGGTCGCCGCGGTCATCACGACGTCGCGCGCCGGGGCCGGCGTCGCGGGCGCGGGCGTCAACTACGAGCTCGACGCGATCGCCGCGTGCTTCATCGGCGGGACCGCGGTCACGGGCGGCGTCGGTCGCATCTCGGGCGCCATGATCGGTGCGCTCATCATGGGCGTCCTCAACATGGGCCTGTCGATCATGGCCGTCGACGCCGCGTGGCAGCAGGCGATCAAGGGCCTGGTCCTGCTCGCCGCGGTCGCGTTCGACATCGTCAGCAAGCGCCGCGCGGCGCTGCGCTGACCGCCCGCGCGGGCGTCGCGCCGTCGGGCACCTCCGCACGGGGGTGCCCGACGGCGCGCGTCCGGGAGGGCTCCCGCGGCCCGGGGGCGTGGGTTAGGATCGATCGCGTCGCGACTGGCGCAACCCGCCCCGACGCCTCGTGCCCCGCACGAGCCGTGGGCCGGGGGATGGTGGATCACCACCGGGGAGCGGCACGCTGTGCAGACGACGGGTCGTTCGCCTGGGCCCCGGGTCACCCCCTGGTGGGGCGTACCCGGCGAGCCGGGAACGTGACCACCGACGACGACTGCCAGACACCCGCGGAGGAGACGCCATGAGCGCCCAGCCAGCCGACAACGTCCTCGACACCCCGCTCGCCGAGCTCGACCCCGAGATCGCGGCCGTCCTCGACGGGGAGCTCGCGCGCCAGCGCGACACCCTCGAGATGATCGCGTCCGAGAACTTCGTCCCGCGCGCCGTCCTGCAGGCGCAGGGCTCCGTGCTCACCAACAAGTACGCCGAGGGCTACCCGGGCCGCCGCTACTACGGCGGCTGCGAGCAGGTCGACATCGCGGAGAACCTCGCGATCGCCCGTGCCAAGTCGCTGTTCGGCGCGGAGCACGTCAACGTCCAGCCGCACTCGGGCGCCCAGGCGAACGCCGCCGTCCTGCACGCGCTCATCAACAAGGGCGACCGGATCCTCGGCCTCGAGCTGGCGCACGGCGGCCACCTCACGCACGGCATGAAGATCAACTTCTCCGGCAAGCTCTACGACGTCTCCGCCTACGGCGTGGACCCGCAGTCGTACCGCGTCGAGATGGACGAGGTCCGCAAGCAGGCCCTCGAGACCCGCCCCGACGTCATCATCGCCGGCTGGTCCGCGTACCCGCGCCACCTCGACTTCGCGGCGTTCCGCGAGATCGCGGACGAGGCCGGCGCGAAGCTGTGGGTGGACATGGCGCACTTCGCGGGCCTCGTGGCCGCGGGCCTGCACCCGTCCCCGGTGCCGTACGCGGACGTCGTGTCCTCCACGGTCCACAAGACGATCGGCGGCCCCCGCTCCGGCTTCATCCTCAGCAAGGAGGAGTACGCCAAGAAGATCGACTCGGCCGTGTTCCCGGGCCAGCAGGGCGGCCCGCTCATGCACGTCGTCGCGGCCAAGGCCGTGTCGTTCAAGGTCGCGGCCACCGACGGCTTCCGCGACCGCCAGGAGCGCACCCTGCGCGGCGCGAGCATCATCGCGGACCGCCTGACCCAGGCCGACGTCGCCGAGGCCGGCGTCTCGGTCCTCACGGGCGGCACCGACGTGCACCTCGTCCTCGTCGACCTGCGCCACTCGGCGCTCGACGGCCAGCAGGCCGAGGACCTCCTGCACGAGGTCGGCATCACAGTGAACCGCAACGCCGTGCCGTTCGACCCGCGCCCGCCGCGCGTCACGTCCGGCCTGCGCATCGGCACGCCGGCGCTCGCGACCCGCGGCTTCGGCGACGCCGAGTTCACCGAGGTCGCCGAGATCATCGCGACCGCGCTGCGCGAGGGTGCCGCGACCGACGCCGACGCGCTGCGCGCCCGCGTGCAGAAGCTCACGGCCGACTTCCCGCTGTACCCGGGCCTCCAGCAGTGACCGCGCGGATCCTCGACGGCAAGGCCACCGCCGCCGCGATCAAGGCGGAGCTCAAGGACCGCCTCGCGGTCCTCGCGGAGAAGGGCGTCCTGCCCGGCCTGGGGACGCTCCTCGTCGGCGACGACCCGGGGTCGCAGTGGTACGTCGCGGGCAAGCACCGCGACTGCGCGGAGGTCGGGCTCGCGTCGATCCGGGAGGACCTGCCGGGCGACGCGACGCAGGAGGACATCGAGGCCGCCGTCCGACGCCTCAACGAGGACCCGGCCTGCACGGGGTACATCGTGCAGCTCCCGCTCCCGCGGGGCATCGACACGAACCGCGTGCTCGAGCTCATCGACCCGGCCAAGGACGCGGACGGGCTGCACCCGACCAACCTCGGCCGGCTCGTGCTGCGTGTCAACGAGGAGGTCACGTCGCCGCTCCCGTGCACGCCGCGCGGGATCATCGAGCTCGTCGAGCGGCACGGCATCTCCCTCGCGGGCAAGGAGGTCGTGGTCGTGGGGCGCGGCGTCACCGTCGGCCGCTCGATCGGCCTGCTGCTCACGCGGCGCGCGGTCAACGCGACCGTGACGCTGACGCACACCGGCACGACGGACCTCCCCGCGCTCGTGCGCCGCGCCGACGTCGTCGTCGCGGCCGCGGGCGTCCGCGGGATCGTCACGCGCGACATGGTGAAGCCCGGCGCCGTCGTGATCGACGTCGGCGTCTCGCGCGAGGTCGACCCGGAGACCGGCAAGAGCCGCGTCGTCGGGGACGCCGCGCCCGACGTCGCCGAGGTCGCCGGCTGGATCTCGCCGAACCCTGGCGGGGTCGGCCCGATGACGCGCGCGATGCTCCTCGCGAACGTCGTTGACGCGGCGGAGCGCGCCTCCGCCTGACGTCCCGAGCGGTCCGGCCCGGCGCCCCGTGCGCCGGGCCGGGCTCCGGACGCGGTGCGGCGAGGACCGTCGGCCGGACGTGGCGGCGACCGTCCGGCCTCAGGTCCCCCCACGGGCCAGGACGAGCATGCGCTCCTCGATCGTCGCGGGCACGGGCTCGACGCGCGCTTCGGTCCCCGTGCCCGCGAGAGCGGTGCGGACGCTCTCGACGCTCGAGTCCGCGACACGCACCGACCGGCCGTCGAGGGTCACCGGGAGCCCCGCGCGGTCGAGCGCGGAGAACGCGGTCGCCCAGTCGTCGGTCCGCACGGCGAGCGCGCGCGTGTCACCGATGATGTCGCGCTCGCTGCCCTGTGCGACGAGCCGTCCCTGCGACATCAGCAGGAGCCGGTCGCACTGCTGCGCCTCCTGCATGTAGTGCGTGGTGACGAGGACACCCACGCCGTGGTCGGACTGCTCCCGGATCGTGTCCCACAGGCGGGCGCGGGCGAGCGCGTCGACGCCGGACGTCGGCTCGTCGAGCAGGACGGCCTCCGGGCGGTGGGACAGGGCCGCCACGAACGCCGCCCGGCGTTGCGTGCCGAGGGGCAGAGCGCCGACGAGGACGTCGGCGTCGCCCGCGAGATCGTCCGGGATCCGCGCGGCACCGGTGCCGTACGTGGCGCCGACGAAGTCGAGGTTCTCCCGCAGCGTCATGTCCGTGTACAGGCCGAGGTTCTGCGGCAGGTAGCCGATGCGACGACGGCGGCCGCGGTTCGGCGGACCGCCGAGCATCTGTACGCTCCCCGCCGTCACCGGCAGGAGCCCGAGCAGCATCCGCATGAGGGTCGTCTTGCCGGCACCGTTCGCCCCGAGCAGTCCCACGACCTCGCCCGCCCCCACCCGCATCGAGACGTCGTCGACGGCGGGGAACGACCCGAACCGGCGCGTCACGCGCCGGGCCACGAGGACGGGATCGGTCATCCGAGGACCTCCTGGGGTGAGCGCCGCGCGAGGGAGAGCGCGATGACGATGTCCTCCAGGTCGGGCTCCACGACCGGCAGGTCCGGCGGGGCGGCCGCGCCGGGCCAGTACTCGTGCCGCTCCCTGCCGCGACGCCACGACCAGGCCGGGCGCCGCGCGACGCGGCCCCGGGTGACGGTGCCACGGAAGCCGGCACGGACGTCGTCGTACGAGCCCTGGACGAGCACCCGGCCCTCGTCGAGGACGACGAGGTGCCCCGCCCGCTCCGCCTCGTCGAGGTACGTCGTGGACAGGACGACGGCCGCCCCTGAGGCCGCGGCCTGCGAGACGAGCCGCCACAGGTCGACGCGGCTGACGGGGTCGACGCCCGTGCTCGGCTCGTCGAGGACGACGAGCCTCGGCTCGTGCACGACGGCCAGGCAGAACCCGAGCTTGCGGCGCATCCCTCCCGAGAGCCGGGAGGCGAGCCGGTCGGACGCCCCGGTCAGGCCGGCGCCGGCCAGCAGGGTGGCGCGCCGGGTCTCCAGCGCCGCCCCGGTGAGCCCGTAGACCCCGCCCACGAAGTCGATGTTCTGCGCCACGGTGAGGGCCGCCCAGCTCCCGGACGAGGCAGGGAGGAACCCCAGCTGCGCCTTCTCTGGGGAGCTGACGTGCCCGGAGTCGGGGACGACCTGCCGCACGAGGGTCCGCAGCAGCGTCGTCTTGCCGGCGCCGTCGCCGCCGACGACCGCGACGACCTGGCCGGCGGGCACCTCCACCGTGACGTCCTGGAGCGCGCGCCGCTCGCCGAAGGACACGCTGACGGACGTGACGCCGTAGCTCATGCCGCGCCCCGCCCGGACTCGGCTGCCCTGCCGGGGGCGTCCCGGACGCGCCGCTCGGGGCGAGGTCCCGACGGAACCGCAGGGTCGCGGCCGAGAAGATGACGACGGCCATGACGGCGAGCACGGCGAACGCCCACCACAGGGACCCGAACGTGGCGCCGCGCAGCATGACCCCCTGGGAGATGATCGTGAAGTAGGTGAGGGGCAGGAGATAGCCGATCCACCGCACGCCGGCGGCCATGGCGTCCAGGGGGAAGATCATGCCCGACAGCAGGATCTGGGGCATGAGGACGAAGAACGCGCTCTGGATCGCCTGCCCGGCGGTCTGCGAGATCGTGGAGATGAACACGCCGATGCCCAGGACGACGAAGAGGAAGATCGCGGCCCCGAGGGCGAACGTGAGGACGTTGCCGTTGAACGGCACGTCGAACAGCAGCACCCCGAGCACGGTCACGACGATCATGTCCGCGGCGGCGAGGAGGAAGTACGGCGCGATCTTGCCGAGGATCACGGTGCTCGGCGCGATGGGCATCACGGCGAGCTGTTCCAATGTGCCCGCCTCGCGCTCGCGCACCAGGCCGATGCTCGTGATGATCGTGCCGATGAACGTGAGGATCAGCCCGATGATCGCGGGCACCATGACCCACGACGTCTCCAGGTCGGGGTTGTAGAGGACCTCGGTCGTGACGGGCGTCCCGGAGCCGGCGCCCACGCGCGCGAGCTCCGCGAGCGCGGACTGCGCGGCGAACAGGTTGGAGCCGTCCACCAGCGCCTTCGGCGTGCCGGCGCCGGTGACGATCGCGACGTCCACGGCGTTGTCCCGGAGCATGTCGCGCGCGTCGGCCTCGTCGTCGGTCGGCGCGGTCGTCGTGACGTCGAAGAAGTCCGGGAGGGAGCCGGCCACCTGCTCGGCCTGCGGGCCGACCACCGCGGTCTCGACCGTCGAGACGTAGAAGTTCGCGGCGTACCCGAAGATCACGAGCAGGAGCAGGGGCAGCGCGATCAGCAGACCCAGGGTGCGCCGGTCACGGACGAGCTCCCGGAGCTCCTTGACGATCATCGCCCTCATACCGCCGACGGTACGGCGCGAGCGGTGCACGCTCCAGCGCGCCGTCGAGACGCTACTCTGCGCGGGTGACGGAGCGCATCGCGACGACGGCGGCGTACGCCGTGCAGGGCTTCGGGTTCGCGGTGGTGCTCACGAGCATCCCCGGATACAAGGACCGGCTCGGCATGGGCGACGACGTCGTCACGCTCGTCGTGCTGGGCGTGTGCGTCCTCGCCGGCCTGGGGAGTGCGCTGTCGGGCGTCGTGGCGGCCGTCCGCGGTGCGCGCACGGTGGTCGTCGGGGGCTTGCTGCTCGCCGCGGCGGCGGTGGCGGGGATCGGTCTCGCGCCGTCGTGGCCCCTCTTCTTCGGGGCGATCGG
The DNA here is from genome assembly GCF_015327065.1 of Cellulosimicrobium sp. JZ28. Taxonomy (NCBI): domain Bacteria; kingdom Bacillati; phylum Actinomycetota; class Actinomycetes; order Micrococcales; family Promicromonosporaceae; genus Cellulosimicrobium; species Cellulosimicrobium sp. JZ28. The sequence goes on from NZ_CP017660.1 coordinate 838,967, forward strand.
CCTCTACGGGCTCGCGCTCGGCGCCGTGGACGCCGCGATGAACATGCTCGGGATCGACGTCGAGCGCGCGCACGGCCGCAGCCTGCTCGCGTCGTTCTACGCCGCGAACGCGGCCGGGGGAGTGCTCGGCGCGCTCGCGGTGTCGGGCGGCGCGCTGGCCGGTCTCGGCCAGCCGCTCGCGCTCCCGCTCGCGGCGCTGCTCGTCGCCGCGGGCGCGGCCTGGCTCGCGCTGCACCTGCCCGACGGCGGCCGTGCCGTCCCGGGTGCCGTCGCCCCGGACGCCGTGGTCCGGGATGCCGTGGTCAGCGATGCCGTGGTCCGGGACGCCGTCGTGCGGGACGCCTCGGCCGGCCCGGGCGCCGTGGCGACGCCCGGACCGGTGACGTGGGTCGCGGCGGGCACGATCGCGCTGCTCGGCGCGGGGATGCTCGCGTTCCCCGTCGCCGACTCCGCGGTGTCGAGCTGGAGCGCGACGTTCCTGCGCGACGTCCTCGCGGCGAGCGCGGCCGCCGCCCCGCTCGGGTACGCGGCGTACCAGGCGGCGCTCATCGTGTCGCGTCTCGTCGGGGACGGTCTCGTCGAGCGCCTCGGCCGGGTCCGGGTCGTGCGGCTGGGCGGCACGCTCGGCGCCCTGGGGTTCGTCGCGGTGGCGGCCGCCCCGGCCTGGCCCGTCGCCGTGCTCGGCCTCGCGGTGACCGGCCTCGGGCTCGGCGTCGTCGCGCCGCTCGCGTTCTCGGCGGTCGGGGACCGGGCCCGGGAGGCGGTCGCGTCGGGCCGGGCGGGAGCGGCGGGGGAGCCCGCCGCCGGGGTCGTGGCGACGGTCACCGACCGGGCGGTCGCGCGGCTCAACGTCTTCACCTACGCGGGCGCCGTGCTCGGCGGCGTCCTCACCGGCGTCTTCGCGACCGCCCACCACCTCCGGGTCGGCTTCGTGGTGCTGGCCGTGCTCGCCGCCGTCTCGGCGGTCCTCGCGAGCGCGTTCCGGCCCGCCCGCGTCGTCGCGGCGCCCGTGAGCGAGGCCACACCGCCCGCCTGACGCCGGGGCCCGGCGTTGTCGGTGGCGTGTGATGGGATGGCCCGCGTGCTGACCCTCGCCACCGCCAACGTCAACGGAATCCGCGCCGCCTACCGCCGGGGGATGGACGCCTGGATCGCGTCCCGGACGCCCGACGTCCTGCTGCTCCAGGAGGTGCGCGCCCCCGACTCGGTCGTCAACGACCTGCTGGAGGGCTGGCACGTCGCCCACCAGGCGTGCGACATCAAGGGCCGCGCCGGGGTCGCGGTCGCGTCGCGCCTGCCGGTGTCCGCGGTCCGCGTCGGCCTCGGGGCCGGCGAGCCCGAGCCGCCGGTCGACACCGGTCGCTGGGTCGAGGCCGACCTGGAGCTGCCCGACGGCGGCCGTCTCACCGTGGTCTCGGCGTACATCCACTCGGGCACCGTGAGCCAGCCGGAGACGATGGTCGCGAAGTACGCCTACCTGGAGAAGGTGACGGCGCGGCTGCGCGAGCTCGCCGCCACGGGCGAGAAGGTCGTCCTGGCGGGCGACCTCAACATCGCGCACCGCAACGTCGACATCAAGAACTGGAAGGGCAACCTCAAGAGCGCCGGCTTCCTCCCGGAGGAGCGCGCCTACGTCGACGTGTGGCTGGACCAGGTCGGGCTCGTGGACCTGGGCCGCGTCCACGGTGGCGAGGGCCCGGGCCCGTTCACCTGGTGGTCCTGGCGCGGGCGCGCGTTCGACAACGACTCGGGCTGGCGCATCGACTACCAGCTCGCGACGCCCTCCCTCGCGGAGCGCGCGGTCAAGGTCGAGGTCGACCGCGCGCCGTCGCACGAGGAGCGCTGGAGCGACCACGCGCCCCTCGTCGTCACCTACGACGTCTGAGCGGGAGCGCTCAGGCGACCCGCTCGGCGGGCGCGGACGGCGTCGCGAGCAGGAAGCCCGGGGCACCGAGCCCTTCGCGCTCGAACGCGGCGCGCACGGCGTCGGCGACGGCCTCGACCTGGTCCGCGCGCACGAGCGCGATCGCTGAGCCGCCGAACCCGCCGCCCGTCATCCGCGCACCGAGGGCGCCCGCGACGCGCGCCGCGTCGACCGCGACGTCGAGCTCGACGCTCGACACCTCGTAGTCGTCGCGCAGCGACGCGTGCGACGCGTTCAGCAGCGGCCCGACGGCGTCCGGCCGGCCCTCGCGCAGGAGCGCCACGAACGCGCGGACGCGGCCGATCTCGGTGACGACGTGGCGCACGCGGCGGCGCGCGACGTCGTCGGGCAGCGCGTCGAGCGCGCGGGCCAGCGCGGCCGCCGGGTCGTCGCTCGCATCCACCGCGTCGGCGAGCTCGCGCAGCGAGCCGATCCCGAGCGTGCGGGCGGCGTCCTCGCACGTGGCGCGGCGCTGCGCGTACTGGCCGTCGACGAGCCGGTGCTCCGCCCGGGTGTCCACGACGAGCAGGGCGAGACCCGCGGCGTCGAGGTCGAACGGCACCTGCGTGGCGGACTCGACCGGGTCGAGCCCGGGACGGCAGTCGAGGAGGAGCGCGTGACCGGCCTGCGCGCGCAGCGCCGCAGACTGGTCCATGCCGCCCGTGGGCGCGCCCGCGATCTCGTTCTCGGCGCGGACGCTCGCGGTGGCGAGGACGGCGCGCCCCGCGTCGGTCGCCGCGAGGCCGAGCCCGGCGACGTCGTCGAGCGCGACGGCGACCGCGCACTCGAGGGCCGCGGACGACGAGAGCCCGGCGCCGAACGGGACGCTCGAGTCGACGGCCGCGTCGAACCCGGGGACGGCGGCGGGGTCCGCGCCCTGGGCGACGAGGTGCTCGCGCAGCGCCCACGCCACGCCCGCGACGTACGAGCCCCAGCCGGCGACCTCGCCCGGGCCGACGTCCTCGAGGCGCGCCGTCCACGTCTCGCCGGGCGCCTGCGCGGACGCGAGGCGGACGAGCGAGTCGGTGCGCGGCCGCAGCGCCACGTAGGTGCGGTGGGGCAGCGCGACCGGCAGGCACAGGCCCGCGTTGTAGTCGGTGTGCTCCCCGATGAGGTTGACGCGCCCGGGCGCGGCCCACACGCGGACCTCCTCGCCGGGCTCGTCCGCGCCGAACGCCTCGGCGAGCACGGCACGGGCGCGCGCGGCGCCGTCGTCGTCCGACAGCGCGGGCACCCAGCCCCGGGCGGCGCTCGTCGGAGCGAGCTCCTGGAGGCGTGCGGCGATGCGCTCGGGCGTCGTGTCGCTGATCCACGCGCCCATGCCGGACTCCGAGCCCGCGAGGTACTTGAGCTTGCCGGGCGCGCGGAGCACGGAGAACACCTGCAGGTGCAGCCGCGCGAGGGTGACGTCGTCGGTGCCGCCGTCGGCGACCGAGCGGCCCTCGCGGGCCGGGGCCTGGTGCCACGCGGCGATGTACGGCAGGGGGATGGGCTCGCCGTCGGCCGTCTCGAAGAACCGGTCCAGGCGGCGCAGCAGCTCGAGGTAGGCGGTGGCCAGGTCGTCGCGCTCGGCGTCCGTGAGCGCGGGCAGGTCGGGCACGTCGCGCCGCGGCGCGAGGTGGACCTCGACGGGCCAGCGCGCCGCGTAGGGCACGTACGCGACCCAGTGCTCCGTCTCGAGGACCACGCGGCGGCCGTCCGCGAGCTCGGACTCGAGCACGTCGCGCAGCAGGCTGCGGCCGGTGCGGCGGTGGTGCTCGCGCGCCTGGTCGAGCAGCGTGCGCGTGCGCGGCGTCACGTACGGGTAGCCGTAGATCTGGCCGTGCGGGTGGTGCAGGGTGACGCCGATCTCCTGGCCGCGGTTCTCGAAGCAGAAGACCTGCTCGACCCCGGGCTCGGCGCCGAGCGCCGCGGTGCGGTCCGCCCACGCGTCGATGATCGTGCGCACCCGCTGCGGCGGGAGGGCGCCGAAGGACGTGCGGTGGTCGCTCGAGAAGCACACGACCTCGCACCGGCCCGCCGCCGGGGCGTGGTGCTGGAGCGGCGCGTCCTCGACCACGGCGTCCGGGACGCCCGGCACGCGCTGGAGCGACGGGAAGCGGTTCTCGAAGACGACGACGTCGTAGTCCGTGTCGGGCACCTCGCCGTCCGAGTACGCGCTGCCGGGCCGCGCGGGGCACAGCGGGCACGAGTCCGCGGCGGGCAGGAACGTGCGGTTCATCCGGTGCGCGGCGAGCGGGACCCAGTCGCCGGTGAGCGGGTCCCGGCGCATCTCCGGGCCGACGTACGGGTGCGGGGTCCCGTCCGGGCCCGGGACCGGGGCGAAGCGGTCCGGCAGCGGGCGCGGGTCGTCGAGCCGTCGCGTGCGCTCGCCCGAGACGTACGCGGGGGAGTCGTCGAAGTAGACGAGCTCGCGGCCGTCGGCGAGCCGGGTCGAGGTGCGGCGCAGGTGCGGGTTCATGCGTGCGGTGTTCCGATCGCGGTGCGGTGGGGGAGTGCGGGGGGCCGGCGCTGGGGTCGCCGGTCAGGCGACGACGAGCTGCTCGACGAGGTCCTGGACGCGCGCGCGCTCGTCCTCGGCGAGCCCGGCGTCGGTGACGAGGACGTCCACGTCGGCGAACGTCGCGAAGACGCGCAGGCCCGTGGTGTGCCACTTCGTGTGGTCCGCGAGGACGACGGTGCGCCCGGCGGACTCGATGAGCGCGCGGTTCGTCGCGGCCTCGTCGAGGTTCGGCGTCGTGAGCCCGATCTCCGGGTCGACGCCGTGCGCCCCGACGAACGCGAGGTCGACGCGCAGCCCCAACAGCGCGGCCTCGGCGAGCGGGCCGACGAGCGCGTCCGACGGCGTGCGGCTGCCACCGGTGAGGATCGTCTCCAGGCGCGGGTCGTTGGCCCGGTGCAGGATCTCGGCGACCGGGAGGGAGTTCGTCACGACCGTCAGGGGGCGCAGCGCGGGGTCCGCGGCGATGCGGGCGGCGAGCAGGTGGGTCGTCGTGCCGGCGCTCAGCGCGACCGACGCGTTCGCGGTGATGAGGCGGGCGGCGGCCGTCGCGATGGCCTCCTTCTCCGCGGCCTCGCGCGAGCTCTTCGCGGCGAACCCCGGCTCGTGCGCGGTCGTGTGGGGCGCGACGGCGCCCCCGTGCACCTTGCGGACCAGGCCCTGGTCGGCGAGCTCCACGAGGTCGCGCCGGATCGTCATGTCCGACACCCCGAGCTCCCGGGTCAGGTCACCGATGCGGACCGCGCCGTGGTCCCGGATCTCCGCGAGGATGCGCTCCTGGCGCTGTGAGGCGAGCATGCGGACAGTATTGTCCACATCGTCGAGAAATCCAACACGATCAAACACGACCGAACATCGCTCGGCCCGACGACGAGGCCGGGCCGAGCGGGTCAGTAGCGGATCGCGTCGATCACCTTGACGCGCACGGCGACGAGCGCCGGGAGGAGCCCGGCGAGCGCGCCGATCCCGACGGCGGCGAGCATGCCGGTCACCGCGGCGGAGAACGGGAACCCGGGTGCGTCCTGGACGGCCGACCCCATGAGCACGTCGAGCGGGACGTTGTGCAGGACGACGATCGCGACGGTCACGCCCAGCAGCCCCGCGACGGTGGTCGCCACGACGCTCTCCATCATCACGGAGAAGAACACGCGCCCGGAGCTCGCGCCGAAGCTGCGGCGGATCCCGATCTCGCGGATCCGGTACCGCACCGTGACGAGCGCGATGTTCACGAGCCCGAGCCCGCCGAGCAGCAGCGCGATCGCGCTCACGCCGAGCACGACCCACCGGATGGCGCCGTCGACGACCGACGCCGACGGCGCGTCGGACCGGTAGACGTCGGCCTGGACACCCTCGAGCGCGCCCGCGACGTCGCGGCGCACCGTCTCGACGAGCGCGTCGGACATGTCGTCGGGCACCCACAGCTCGAGCCGGGGCGGCCCCATCATCTCCATCGACTCGGGCGTGACCCACGTCGACTGCGCGTCGACCAGCGCGTACGCGACCGGGGCCATGTCCGGCCAGTCGTCGGGGAAGGCTCCGACCACGGTCGCGACGACCGGGTTGTCCCCGCCGATCGTCACCGTCGGGTGCTCGGCCACGGTCACGCCGCCGAGCGCGTCGAGGAACGCCTGGTTGACGACGAGCGCGGGCGCGAGGCGGTCCGCGTCCGCCTCGGTGAACCAGCGGCCCGACGTCACCTCGAAGCGGTGCATCGTGGCCCAGTCGGGCTCCACGCCCGTCGTGGTGATCTCCTGCGTGCCGTCGGGGAAGCGCACCGGTGCGGGAGCGTCGCGCAGCATCGAGGAGTAGCCGATCCCGTAGCGGTCGACGATCTCGTCGAAGACCTGCTCGTACTCCTCCGCCGCGGGCATGACGCTCCCGCCCTCGCCCGTGGGCCACGCCGACACCTGGAGGGTCGCGGCGCGCCCGTTCCACCGGTCGCTCTGCTCGGACGACACCTGGCGCAGCATCTCCCCGGCCGCCGAGATCGTGGTGATCGCGCAGACCGCGACCGCGACGCCGACGAGCGCGAGCAGCACCCGGACCTTGTGGACGCGCAGCTCGTCCCACGCCTCGATGAGGGCGCCGACGACGCCGGTCATGCCGTCTCTCCCGTGCCGCGGGCGGTGCGGGCGGAGTCGCTGGACGAGCTGCCGGCCGGCGCGCCGACCGGTGTCCGGGCGGCGAGCACCGGCCCGGTCCCGACGAGCGGGCGGGCCACGTGCTCGGCCTGGTGGTCGTGGCTCGTCCCGGGATCGTGGTCGGTGCTCGGCGCGGTGCCGAGCGCCCCGAGGGACCCGGCGCTGCGCGCGCTGATGGAGATCGGGGTGAGCACGCCGTCCGCGAGCCGGAACTGGCGGGCGGCGCGCGACGCGACGGCGAGGTCGTGCGTGATCGCGATGAGCGCGGACCCGTTCTCGCCGGCGATGGCGTCGAGCAGGTCCATGACCTCGCTCCCCGTGTCGACGTCGAGCGCTCCCGTGGGCTCGTCCGCGAGGATGACGCGCGGGACCCGCACGAGCGCACGCGCGATGGCGACGCGCTGCTGCTCGCCGCCGGAGAGCTTCTCCGGGGTCGTGTCGAGCCGGTCGCCGAGGCCGACCCGCTCGAGCATCTGGGCGGCCAGCGTGCGCCGCTGCCAGAACTGCCGTCCGCGCGCGTAGAGCAGCGGGGCGACGACGTTCTCGAGCGCGGTGCGGCCCTGCAGCAGGTTGAACTGCTGGAACACGAACCCGAAGTCCGTGCCGCGGCGCCGCGCCCGGGCGCGTCCCGAGAGCCGGCCGATCGGGACGCCGTCGAGCAGGTAGTCCCCGCTCGTCGGGCTGTCGAGGAGGCCGAGGATGTTGAGCAGGGTCGACTTGCCCGTCCCCGAGCGCCCCACGATCGAGACGTGCTCGCCCGCGCCGACCGTGAGGTCGATGCCGCGCAGGATCTCGAGCTCGCGGTCGTCGGGGAGCAGCACCGAGCGGGTGACCCCGCTGAGCTCCAGGAGGCTCATCAGTACGAGGCCTCGCTGTCGTCCGTCATCATCATGTCGTCCATGACCGGCATGACGTCCTGGCCGGGCACGAACTCGAGGACCTCGTCGCCCTCGGCGAGTCCCTCGGTCACCTGGACGACCGCGCCGTCGGTGAGACCGAGCGTCACGGTGCGCTCCTCGGGCTCGCCCTCCGCGCCGACGACCCACACCTTGCCCTGCTCGACGCGACCGAGGACCGCCGTCACGGGCACCACGAGGGCTCCCTCGACGGATCCCGCGGTGATCTCGAGCTCGGCGGCGAGCCCGGCGAAGACGGTGACGTCGCCCGGGACGGCGCACGTCACGCTCGCGGACGACGCACCGCCGGCCGGGTCGGGTGCGCCCTCCTCGGGCGCGTTCTCGGGGGCGGCGGCGGCGCCCATGCGGAGGTTCGTGCACACGAACGGCGCGGGGCCGCCGGTGACCGTGACGGTCGCCTCCCCGGGGATCTGGAGGAGCCGGAACTGCTGCTCCGCGACCATGCTGGCCGTGACCGAGAGCGTGCCGGGCGAGATGGTCGCGAAGTCCTCGCCGACCGCCACCTCCTGGTCCTTGAGCGCGGTGAACGTGGCCACCGTCCCGCCGATGGTGGCCTCGACGGTCTCCCGCGTGACCTTCGGTCGGCGCTCGGTGACCGTGACCTCGCCCGTCTCCGGGTCGGTCTCGGTGAGGGGCTCGCGGGGCTCCTCGAGGGTGACCTCGAGGAGGGGCGCGCCCGCCTCGACCACGTCGCCCGGCTTGGCGAGCACCGCCGTGACCACCCCGCGCTGCGTCACCTTCTGCGGAGCGGCCGGGTCGGCGACGACCTGCCCGGTCAGCTTCACGGTGTTGGTGACGTCTCCTGTGGAGACGGCCACGCGGGGTTCCACGAGCTCGGCCGTGGGGAACGCGGGGTCGGTCGCGGGCTCGGGTGCCGAGCGGAACGCGATCACGGCGAGCAGGGCGGCGATCGCCGCCCAGATGACGATACGGAGGGCGGGGAAGACGATCCGGCGGGTGATACCCACGTGCGGGCTCCTGGGACGACGGTGGCGGGACGGCGAGCGGGCGCTGCTGGCGGGGCCGACGACGGCCCGGCCCGAGGCTAGGGCGGCGACACGGACGGTGTCGTCATCCCTGGGGAGGAGTTCTGTCGCGGCTTCGTCACTGACGGGTCACCGACCGGTCAGGTCGACGTGACCACGTGGGACGGGCGTGCGCACCCGCCGGACGGCAGCGCTCTGCGCGGGCAGCCGGAGCGGCGTCGCAGGTCAGGGGGATCGCGAGCGAGACGAGGGCAGGGCGGAGCGGCGGCGATGCCACGACACGATCCCCCTCACCGGCCCGACGGCCGTCCCCCCGGACGAGATGCGGGCGAGACTATACCGTGGCGCGCGGAAAAGACAGGAAAAGGGCGGTGAAAGACCGGCCGACGTCCGGACGCCGTCGCGTCAGACGACCGTGACCCCGAGCGATCGCCCCGCGAGCCCGCGGGGCCGGCGCGCGAGACCCGCGGCGACGTCGCGCAGCGCGGCTGCGGCGGGGGAGTCCGGGTCGGAGAGCACGACCGGGGTGCCGCCGTCGCCCGCCTCGCGCAGCGACACGTCGAGCGGCACCTGGCCGAGGAGGGGGACGGCGGTCCCCGTGGCGCGCGACAGGTTCGCCGCGACGCGCTCGCCGCCGCCCGCGCCGAACACCTCGAGGCGCGACCCGTCGGGCTGCTCGAGCCACGACATGTTCTCGACCACGCCGACGACGCCCTGCTGGGTCTGCGTCGCGACCGACCCGGCCCGCTCGGCGACCTCCGCCGCGGCGACCTGCGGCGTCGTGACGACGACGATCTCGCTGCCGGGCAGGAGCTGCGCGACCGAGATGGCGATGTCGCCCGTGCCGGGCGGGAGGTCGAGGAGCAGCACGTCGAGGTCGCCCCAGAACACGTCCGCGAGGAACTGCTGGAGCGCACGGTGCAGCATCGGTCCGCGCCACACGACGGGCTGGCCCGGGGGCACGAACATGCCGATCGAGACGACCTTCACGCCGTGCGCGATCGGCGGCAGGAGCATGTTGTCCACGCGCGTGGGCTGCCGGTCGACGCCGAGCATGCGCGGGATGGAGAACCCGTAGATGTCGGCGTCGACGACCCCGACCTCGAGACCCTGTGCGGCGAGCGCGACCGCGAGGTTCGCGGTGACCGACGACTTGCCCACCCCGCCCTTGCCCGACGCGATCGCGTACACCTTCGTCAGCGACCCGGGCTTGGCGAAGGGGATCTCGGGCTCGCCCACGCCGCCGCGCAGCATCGTGCGCAGCTCGGCGCGCTGCTCCGCGGTCATGACGCCGAGGTCGACCCGGACGTCCGCCACGCCCTCGACAGCGCGCACCGCGGCGTCGACGTCGCGCGCGAGCGTGTCGCGCATCGGGCACGTGGCGACCGTGAGGTCGACCCCCACCGTCACGACGGCGCCCGGCGCGCCGGGCTCGACGGCGACCGAGCGGATCATGCCGAGGTCCGTGACGGGGCGGCGGATCTCGGGGTCCAGGACCGTGGTGAGGGCCTGCCGGACGGCGTGCTCGAGCGGGTCTGCGGCGGGGTCGGGCATGCCCCCATCGTAGGCGCGGCCGGAGCCCGGTCGGCCGGGTCGGAGGTCCCGGACCGGACGTGAGCCCCGTCGCACGACGAGCGCCGCGGATCGGCGCTACCGTGCACGGATGGACGCCCTGGCCTCCCTCGCGCGGGACAGCGAGCTGTTCGGCGACGCCGTGCGCAGCGCCCCGCCCGACGCGCGCGTGCCCGCGTGCCCCGAGTGGACGGGCGCCGACCTGCTCTACCACCTCGCCGAGGTGCAGGACTTCTGGGCGCGCGTCGTCGGCCCGGCTCCCGGGGAGGGGGTCGACGGCGACGAGGTCGAGCCGCTCGCGCGGCCGGCGTCCGACGCCGAGCTGCCCGCGCTGCTCCAGCGCTCGACGAGCCGGCTCGTCGCGGCGCTCACCGGTCGCGACCCCGACGAGCCGTGCTGGTCGTGGCACGACGACGGCCGGCACGTCGGCTGGGTGCTGCGGCGCCAGGCGCACGAGGCGCTCGTCCACCGCGCCGACGCGGAGCTCACGGCCGGGCGTGACGTCACGCCCGCCGACCCGGGTGTCGCGGCGGACGGCGTCGACGAGGTGCTGTCCGTCATGGTGGACGGGGTGCCCGGGTGGGGCGTCTTCACGCCCGACGGCGCGACGGTCTCCGTCGTCGTCGACGGGCCGGGGGAGCGGCCGCGGAGCTGGGAGCTCGCGTTCGGCCGCTTCACGGGGACCGGTCCGGAGTCGGGGACGGCGTACGACCTCGACGTCGCCCAGCTCGTCGACCTGCCCGGCTCGACGACCACGCAGGTGGCCGGCCCGGCCTGGGCGCTCGACCTGTGGCTCTGGGGCCGCGGCCCGGCGGACGGGCTCGTCGTCACGGGCGACCCCGCCCTCGCCGCGCGCCTGCGCCGGGTCGCGGCGGAGGGCACGCAGTAGGGCCCCGGGGTCAGCGGTCGGCGACCTCGTCGTCGGGCTGACGCGCCGCCTTCTCCTCCAGCTCCTCGAGCAGGTTGCGGATCTCGGACCGCACGAAGTCGCGCGTGGCGACCTCGCTCAGCGCGATGCGCAGCGCGGCCATCTCGCGCGCGAGGTACTCGGTGTCCGCGAGGTTGCGCTCCGCGCGCTGGCGGTCCTGCTCGGCGGTGACGCGGTCGCGGTCGTCCTGCCGGTTCTGTGCGAGCAGGATGAGCGGCGCGGCGTACGACGCCTGGAGCGAGAGCATGAGCGTGAGCGCGGTGAACCCGAACTCGGCGGAGTCGAACCGCAGCCCCTCCGGGCCCCACGAGTTCCACGCGATCCACAGCGCGCAGAAGACGGTGAGGTAGACGAGGAACCGCGGGGTGCCGAGGAAGCGCGCGATGCCCTCGGTCGAGCGGCCGACGGCATCCTGGTCGACCTTGACGCGCGGGAAGAACGTGCGGCGCGCGGTCTTCGGGGTGTCGAGGCGGTCAGCCACGGGCCACCCCCGCGGTGCCCGGACGGCCGGGCGTGCCCGCGGTGGGCGTGCGCCCGTCCGCGACGGCCCGGCGCGCGGCCTCGGTGTCCTCGTCGTCGGTCTCGCGCCAGTCGTCGGGCAGCATGTGGTCGAGAACGTCGTCCACGCTGATCGCGCCGAGCAGGCGTTTCTCCGCGTCGAGCACGGGCACGCACAGCAGGTCGTAGGTCGCGAGGATGCGGGTCACGCGCCCGAGCGGCGCGTCGGGCGTGACGCCCTCGACGTCGGAGTCGAGCACCGAGCCGACGGCCGCGTGCGGGGGCTCGCGCAGCAGGCGCTGGAAGTGCGCGACGCCGAGGAACCGGCCCGTGGGCGTCTCGAGCGGCGGGCGCGCGACGAACACCATCGACGCGAGCGCGGGCGCGAGGTCCTTGCGGCGGATCTGCGCGAGCGCGGTCGCGATGGTGGTCTCCGGGCCGAGCACGACCGGGTCGGACGTCATGAGCCCGCCCGCGGTGTCCTCGGCGTAGGAGAGGAGGCGGCGCACGTCGCGCGCCTCGTCGGGCTCCATGAGCTCGAGGAGCTGGGCGGCCTGGGCCTCGGGGAGCTCGTGCAGGAGGTCGGCCGCGTCGTCGGGCTGCATCGCCTCGAGGACGTCGGCGGCGCGGTCCGTGTCGAGCCCGGAGAGGATCGCGACCTGGTCGTCCTCGGGCAGCTCCTCCAGCACGTCGGCGAGCCGCTCGTTGTCGAGCGCGCCCGCGACCTCGAGCCGACGCGTGTCGCCGAGGTCGTGGATGACGTCGGCGAGGTCGGCGGGCTTGAGGTCGTCGTAGGCGGCGAGGAGCATCGCGGCGCCCTGCGCCTCGGTGCTCCCGGCGAGCCCGGTCACGGCGTCGACGTCGACGACGAGCGCGTCGCCCCGCCGGCGCAGCCCGAGCGTGCCCTTGTGCTGCGCCTGCCGGCGCACGTACAGCTTGGTGACGAGCCAGTCCCCGGTGCGCTGGCGCTCGATCGCGAGGTCCTCGACCGTCGCCGAGCCCGACCCGTCGACGAACTGCACCGTGCGCTCCAGGAGCTCGCTCACGGCGAGCGTCTCCATCGCGCGCTGCTCGAACCGGCGCATGTTGACGAGCCCGGTGGAGATGACCTGGCCCGCGTCGATGCTCGTCACGCGCGTCAGGGGCAGGAAGACCCGACGCCGGCCGGGCACCTCGACGACCAGGCCCACCGCGCGCGGGGCTCCCTTGGGCCGGATGAGCACGACGACGTCCCGCACCCGCCCGACCTGGTCGCCGATGGGGTCGAACACGCTGGTCCCGGCCAGGCGCGCGACGAAGACGGTGGTGGCTGCACTCACGCCGCCAGCCTACGCACGCGCCCCGGTCGCCGCGCTCCGTCCCGGCAGGTGGCGGGCGTCACCGGTCGCCTCCCGGCCGTCGGTCGCGGGCCGGGCGACGGGACGGCCCTCGCGCGCTCCGCCCGGGTAGGACAGACTGGGCGAATGAGCATGTCACGCCCGGGTGCCGTCCCCCGTGTCCCCACCCCGCCGCGCGGCGAGGAGGTGGCGTCGTACGCGACCTACCTCGAGGCGCAGAAGGCGGTCGACTTCCTCTCGGACAACAAGTTCGCGGTCGAGCTCGTGACGATCGTCGGCACCGACCTCAAGATGGTGGAGCGCGTGACGGGCCGCCTCACCTACGGTCGCGTCGCGATCGCGGGTGCCGCCTCGGGCGCGTGGTTCGGCCTCTTCGTCGGCCTGCTGCTCTTCATGTTCTCCGGCCAGGGCGGGTTCGTGCTCACCGCCGTCGGGATCGGCGCCGGGTTCGGCCTGCTCTTCTCGGTGCTGTCGTACGCGCTGACGCAGGGCAAGCGCGACTTCACGTCGCAGAGCCAGATCGTCGCCTCGTCCTACGGCATCCTCTGCGCGCCCGAGCGCGCGGGCGAGGCGCGCCAGCTCCTGGGCCGCATGCCCGAGGGTGCGGGCGGCGTCCGCGGGCCCGCCGCGCCGGCCAACCCCGGCTGGGGCACGCCCGGCACCCCCGGCACCACGCCCCCCGCCGCGCCGCCCGCGCCGACCCCGGAGCCCTCGGCGGGCGTCCCCGCGCCGGCCCCTCCGGCGGCGCCGCCGGCACGCACGCCCGACCCGCGCTGGACGACGCCGACGGGCGAGCCGCGCTACGGCGCGATGCGCCCGACGTCGGACCAGCCGACCGACGCGCCGGCGCCCGACGCCGCACCCGGGCCGGCGCCCGCCCCCGGCGCGCACCCCGACCAGCCCGAGCGCCCGGCCTGACGCACCGCTCGCGGGGCGACCGGGACGTCTCCCGGAGGAGACGACGAGGGCCGGCCGTCGGACGTCGTCGTCCGTCGGCCGGCCCTCGGCGGAAGCACCGCTAGCGCTTCCGCGACTTCACTGCGGTCTCGGCAGCCCTCTCGCGCTTCTGGGCGCGCTTCTCCTTGATGGACATCGACGCTTCCTTCTTGATGCTCTTCGCCACGTGAGTTCACCTCCCCTCACCGGTGGATGAACGGGCCACCATAGCCCAGTTCCTCCGCCGGTGAGCCGGGCCCGCTCAGCCGCGCAGCCGCGCCATCCAGGCCTCGACGTCCTCGGGCCGACGGGGGAGCGCGGCCGACAGGTTCTCGTTGCCGTCGGCGGTGACGAGGACGTCGTCCTCGATGCGGACACCGATGCCGCGGTACTCCGCCGGGACGGCCAGGTCGTCCGCCTTGAAGTACAGCCCCGGCTCGATCGTGAAGACCATGCCCGGCTCGAGCACCCCGTCGAGGTAGAGCTCGCGGCGCGCCTGCGCGCAGTCGTGCACGTCGAGGCCGAGGTGGTGGCTCGTGCCGTGCACCATCCAGCGGCGGTGCTGCTGGCCCTCGGGCGAGAGCGACTCGGCGGCGCTCACCGGGAGCAGGCCCCACTCCTCCAGGCGCGCGGCGATGACCTCCATCGCGGCGGCGTGCACGTCGCGGAAGCGCGCGCCCGGCACCGCGACCGCGAACGCGGCGTCCGCGGCGTCGAGCACGGCCTGGTACACGCGGCGCTGGACGTCGGTGAACTCGCCGTCGACGGGCAGCGTGCGCGTCACGTCGGCCGTGTAGAGCGAGTCGACCTCGACGCCCGCGTCGAGCAGCACGAGCTCCCCGGTCCGCACGACGCCGTCGTTGCGGATCCAGTGCAGCGTCGTCGCGTGCTCGCCGGCCGCGGCGATCGTCTCGTACCCGACGGTGTTCCCCTCGAGGCGCGCGTGGGCGTCGAACGTCGTCTCGATGACCCGCTCGCCGCGGCGGTGCCCGACGGCGCGCGGCAGGCTCCGCACGACCTCCTCGAAGCCCGCGATCGTCGCCGCGACGGCCTCGCGCATCTGCTCGACCTCGTGCGCGTCCTTGACCAGGCGCAGCTCGGAGACGGCCTCGACGAGCGCGGCGTCCGTGCGGCGGTACGCGGCCTCGGCGCGCGCGAGCCACTCGGCCTCGGAGAGCTGCTGGTCCTCGGCGGACCCGGCGGCCTCGACGTCGTCGACGCCCGCCTCCGCGCGGATCGCCTCGACGAGCGCCTCCACGGCCTCGTCCGCGCCCGCGACGACGAGGAGCGTGACCCCGCCGGCGCCGACGTCCTTCGCGAGCGCGTCGCGCAGCTCGTCGACGTGCCGCGCCTCCACGCCGGTCGCGGTCGTGACGTCGTCGAGCGACGGGCGGGCGCCGACCCAGAACTCGCCGTACCGCGCGTCGGCGTAGAACTCCTCCGTGTCGCGCGCGGCGAGCGGGCGGACGTACAGCACGGCGTGGTGGTCGGACCCGGCGTCCCCGGTGCCCGGCTCCACGGGGTGCAGCACGAGCACCGCGTCGGGCTCCTGGTCCGTGCCGTAGCCCGTGAGGTGCGCGAACGCCGAGTGCGGGCGGAAGCGGTAGTCCGTGTCGTTCGAGCGCGTCTTCAGCGGGCCCGCGGGCACGACGAGGCGCGCGCCCGGGAACCGGGCCGACAGCGCGGCGCGGCGCGCGACGGTGAACGGCGCGGCCGGCAGCGGCTCGACGTCGAGCGCGGCGCGCGGCGCCCAGCCGCTCGTGATGAAGGCCTTGAACGCGTCGGAGTCCGGGCGCTGGGAGCGGTTGCTCCCGCGCGCGGCCAGGTCCTGGGCCTCGCCGGGGCCGGCGTGCTCGGCGGCCTGGTCGGGCGTCTCGGACAGGGGCGCGGGCGTGACGGGGGTGGCGTCGGTCATGCCCCCAGTCTCGCACCGCGCACGCGGCCGAAGTCCGCGAGCGCGCGCCCGAGCACGCGGTTGAAGGCCTCGGGGGCCTCGCTGTTGACGTCGTGGCCGGCACGCGGCACGACGACGAGCGCCGCGTCCGCGGCCGCGGCGAGGTAGCGCTGCTCGTCGAGGCGCATGTGGTCGCGCGCGCCGTTGACGAGCCACACCGGGACGTCGACGTCGCGCACGTGGGCGAGCCACGAGCGACCCGCGAGCTGGGTGAGCGCGTCGGTGACGACGTGCCAGCCGGGCGCGACCGGCGTCGGCGGCCCGGCGTCGGCCGGCCCGGCCAGCGCGTACGACGACGCGGCACCGCCCGGCAGGCCGCGCCCGCCGCGGGCGATCGTGCCCCACGCGGTCGCGGTCGTGCGCGCGGCCCAGCGCGCGCCGCGGCCGACGGCGCCGCCCCCGGCGACGACGAGGCGCGCGACGTCGCGGTACAGCGCGACGGGCTTGCCCTTGGGGTCGGACGTGCAGGCCGCGGCGACCACGCCCGCGAGGTTCGCGGGGCGTCGGGCCGCCCAGGCGAGCGACGTGTAGCCGCCGAGCGAGAGGCCGACGAGCGCGACCCGGCGGTCGGGGCCGAACGACGCGGCCGCCTCGTCGAGCACCTCGAAGGAGCGGTCGAGCGTGAAGCGCTCGTGCGCGCGGGCGCCGTGCGCGGGCAGGTCGACCGCGACGGCGTCGTGGCCGAGGGCGCGCACGTGCTCGACCTGGTGGTCCCAGATCGCGCCCGAGGTGCGCATGCCGTGGACGAAGACCACAGCGGGCGGGGCCTGCGCGGGGTCGGGGGACGCCGGCATCGAGGGGGTCGAGGGGGAGGTCGTCGCGAGGGCTGCCGTGGGGGGCGTCGTGAGGGTCATCGCTCCCGACTCTGGCACCCCAGCCTGGGACGACCGTGGGGAGGGGCCGCGCCCCGTGTGGACATCGTGTGGGGGTCCCGTGCCGCCGCCTCGGTGCGTCGTCACTATCCTGGTCCCCGTGCGCATCGACCTCCACACCCACTCGACCGCGTCCGACGGCACGGACGCCCCGGGGGAGGTCGTCGAGGCGGCCGCCGCGGCCGGGCTCGACGTCGTCGCGCTGACCGACCATGACACGACGGCGGGCTGGGCGCAGGCGACGGACGCGGCGCTCGCGCACGGGGTCGCGCTCGTGCGCGGCGCGGAGATCTCGGCCCGCTTCGGCGGCATCAGCGTGCACGTGCTGTCCTACCTGCACGACCCGGCGCACGCCGCCCTCCTGGCCGAGCTGGACCGCACGCGCGACGCGCGCACGAGCCGGGCCCGGCGGATGGTCGACCTCATCGCCGAGGACTACCCGATCACGTGGGAGGATGTGCTCGCCCAGACCGTCGCGGGGACGACGATCGGGCGACCGCACATCGCCGACGCGCTCGTCGCGGCCGGGCTCGCGCCCGACCGCTCCGCCGCGTTCGCGACCATCCTCGCCACGGACACCCCGTACTACGTGCCCCACTACGCGCCCGACGCCGTCGTGGCCGTGCGCGGGATCCGCGCCGCGGGCGGCGTGCCCGTCTTCGCCCACCCGGGCGCGGACGGTCGCGGCCGCGTCGTGGCCGACGCCGTGATCGAGGAGATGGCCGAGGCGGGGCTCGCCGGGCTCGAGGTGTTCCACCGCGACCACGACGAGCGTCAGCGTGCACGGCTCGAGGACCTGGCCCGGACCCTGGGCCTGTTCGTCACCGGGTCGAGCGACTACCACGGGGCCGGCAAACCGAACCGGCTCGGGGAGAACACGACAGCACCGACCGTGCTGGAGCAGATCGAGGAGCTGGGACAGTTGGACGTGATCCGATGATCGGACGATGAGCGAGTTCTTCGACGTCCGGCTCTTCACGGAGGTCTTCGTCACCCTGTTCGTCATCATGGACCCGCCCGGCACGGTGCCGGTGTTCCTGGGCCTGACGAGCGCGATGGGCGCCAAGCAGCGCAACCAGGCGGCGCGCACCGCGATCCTCGTGGCGTTCGGCGTGATCGTCGCGTTCGCGGTGTTCGGCCAGCAGATCCTCAGCTACATGCACATCTCGCTGCCCGCGCTCCAGACGGCGGGCGGCCTGCTGCTGCTCCTCGTGGCGATGGAGCTCCTCACCGGCAAGATGGAGGAGCCGCAGCCGTCGGGCAACAAGGGCGTCAACGTCGCGCTCGTGCCGCTCGGGACGCCGCTGCTCGCCGGCCCGGGCGCGATCGTCGCGACGATGGTCTTCGTGCAGCGCGCGGGGGAGCGCGGCGGGGGCGTCGCCGAGTGGGTCGCCATCGCGGCGGGCGTCGTCGCGGTGCACGTGTGCCTGTGGCTCTCGATGCGCTTCGCGAACGTCATCAACCGCGTCCTCGGCGACTCGGGCACGATCCTCGTGACCCGCATCGCCGGTCTGCTGCTCGCAGCCATCGCCGTGCAGCTCGTCGCCGACGCCGTGATCGAGTTCGTCCAGACCGCCTGACCTC
Source organism: Cellulosimicrobium sp. JZ28 (assembly GCF_015327065.1). Classification (NCBI taxonomy): domain Bacteria; kingdom Bacillati; phylum Actinomycetota; class Actinomycetes; order Micrococcales; family Promicromonosporaceae; genus Cellulosimicrobium; species Cellulosimicrobium sp. JZ28. Next base: position 857,116 of record NZ_CP017660.1, read on the forward strand.
GCGTCCCGCCGTCCGGGGCGACCGGCGTCCGAGGGCGAGGCCCCCGGACGCCGGTCGCGTGCGCGGTGGCGACCCGCTCGTCAGGGCCAGTACGCGTCGAAGCTCCGGGAGAACTCGCCGCCGTTGAAGCGGTCCCAGTTGATCGACCACGTCATGAGGCCGCGCAGCCCCGGCCAGCGCCCGTGGGTCCGGTACGACCCGCAGCCCGTGCCCTTCGTGAGGCAGTCCAGGGCCTGGGCGACCTGCGCGGGCGGGGTGTGGCCGTTGCCCGCCTGCGTGCTGGCCGGCAGGCCGATCGCGACCTGGTCGGGGCGCAGCGGGGGGAACATCTTCGTCGTGTCGCGCGCGACCGGGAAGCCGGTGAGCAGCATGTCCGTCAGCGCGACGTGGAAGTCCGCGCCGCCCATCGAGTGGTACTGGTCGTCGAGCCCCATGATCGGCCCCGAGTTGTAGTGCTGGACGTGGAGCAGCGTCAGGTCGTCGCGCAGGGCGTGGATGACCGGCAGATAGGCGCCGCAGCGCGGGTCCTGGCCACCCCACGGGCCGGAGCCGTAGAACTGGTAGCCGTTCTGGACGAAGAAGGTCTCCGGCGCCATCGTCAGCACGAAGTCGTCGCCGTACCGCGCCGTGAGCGACTTGAGCGCGGAGATGAGGTTGACGATCACGGGGGTGGTCGGGGAGCGGAAGTCCGTGTCTCCCGGGTTCAGGTACAGCGAGTGCCCCTCGAAGTCGATGTCGACCCCGTCCAGCCCGTAGGTGTCGATGATCGAGCTCACGGAGGCGACGAACGCGTCCCGCGCGGCGGTCGTCGTGAGCTGGACCTGACCGTTCTGCCCGCCGATCGACAGGAGCACCTTCTTCCCGGCCGCGCGCTTGGCGGCGACGGCGGCCTTGAACTCCGCGACCGACTCCACGTTCGGGCACTCGGTCCGCGGGCAGAGGCTGAACCGGATGTCGCCGGACGTGACGCTCGTCGGCTCGCCGAACGCGAGGTTGATGACGTCCCACGAGTCCGGGACGTCCGCCATCCGGACGTAGCCCGAGCCGTTGGCGAACGACGTGTGCAGGTAGCCGACGAGCGCGTGCGTCGGCAGCCCGGCGCCGGGTCCGCCCCCGGTGCCGCCGGTCGACGTGGTGACGGCGACGGCGGCGGAGCGGGGCGACTCGCCCGCGCCGTTGGTCGCGGTGACCTGGAAGGAGTAGGCGGTGGCGGCGGTGAGCCCGGAGACGGTGGTGGACGGGGCCGTGGTCGTGGCGACGCGGGTGCCGTCGCGGTAGACGGCGTAGCCGGTGGCGCCGGCGACGGCGCCCCAGGTGAGGGGCACGCTGGTGGCGGTGGGCGTCCCGGCGGTGAGGCCGGTGGGGGTCGCGGGCGGCTGCGCCGTGCCGCCGCCCGGGCCCACGAGACTGACGTCGTCGACGACGTAGGCCGGCTGGCCGTACCAGCCGTGCACGAAGACGGTCGCGGACGTCGCCGTCGCGGTCGTCGTGAAGGTCACGCTGAGCCGCTGCCAGGTCGCGGCCGAGGGCGTCCAGGTGGTGACGTCCTGCGCCGTCGCGCCGCTCGCCCCGAGGTACGCGTAGGAGCCCTGGACCCACGCGCTGAGCGTGTAGGTCGACGAGGGTCGAACGGCGACGGTCTGCGAGCAGCGCGCGGTGTCGGTCCCGGCGGGCGTGGCCCGGAGCGCCCCGCTCCCGGTGCGGGCCGGGCTCGTGACCTGCTGCCCCGTGGAGCCGGAGCAGGTCCACCCGGACAGCTCGGACTCGAACCCGCCGTTGACGGCGAGATCGGTGTCCGCGGCCGCGGCGGTCGTGGTGCCGGTGAGGAGCGTCCCGACGAGCGTGGCGGAGGCGACCAGGGCGAGGAGGCTGCGCAGTCGTCGGCGTCGTGACGGGATGGGGTCCATGGTGGTCTCGCTTTCGTCGTCGAAGGAGCGGTCCTGTCGCAAGGTCCTCGCGGTCCCGCGCGCTGGTCAACCCCCGTACGCGGGACCCCGTACGCCCGTCGCGAACCCCGAGGCAAACAGGGGATGTTAGGTTCTTTCGGTGAACCAGCCGATCAGTCCTCCCCGCAAGGTGTCGGAGCTCGTCGTCGAACGGCTCATGCAGCGCGTCGAGCGCGGGGAGTGGCCCGTCGGCACCCGCATCCCGGCCGAGCCGGAGCTCGTCGCCGAGCTCGGCGTCGGGCGCAACACCGTGCGCGAGGCCGTGCGCGCGCTCGAGCACGCCGGGATCCTCGAGCCGCGGCGCGGCGACGGCACGTACGTGCGCGCGGCCGACGGGCTCGACGCTGCCCTGACCCGGCGGGCCCGCACCACGGACGCGCTCCACGTGCTCGAGGTGCGCGAGATCCTCGAGCGCGGCGCGGCGCGCGCCGCCGCCGGGCGGGCTGACACCGTCGCGCTCCACCGACTCGACGCGGCGCTCGCCGCCCAGGTCGCGGCGCGCGACGGGGACGAGCAGGCTTTCCAGGCCGCCGACGTCGCCTTCCACGGCGAGGTCGTGCGCGCCGCGGGCAACCCCCTGCTGGCCGACCTCTACGACGGGCTCGACCACGCGCTCGTCCGCACGCTCCCGGCCGGCGGGCAGCGCCGGCACCACCGCGACGTCCCCGGTCACGAGGAGGTCGTCGCGGCGGTCCGGGCGGGCGACGCCGAGGCGGCCGAGGCCGCCGTCGTGGCGACGATCGACGCCGTGCGGGCGCAGCTCGTCGAGGCCGCCGCGGACGGTCCCGGTCGTGCCGACGCCGACACCGACGCCTCCGGCGAGGTCGAGGCGTGAGCGGGCTGCGCCGTCCGCTGGGGCTGGCCGCCGTCGTCGCGATCGTCCTCGCGGCGCTCAACCTCCGGCCGGCCGTGGTCGCGATCTCGCCCGTGCTCGGCGAGATCCGCTCGGACCTGGGCCTCAGCGCGACCGCGGCGGGCGTGCTCACGACGCTCCCCGTCCTGTGCTTCGGGCTCCTCGCGCCGCTCGCACCCGTGCTCGCGCGGCGCTGGGGGCTCGAGCGCGCGCTCTTCGTGAGCCTCGTGCTGCTGTGCGTCGGCTTCGGGCTGCGCCTCGTGCCCTCGACCGCGGGGCTGTTCGCCGGGACGGTCGTCGCGGGGTGCGCGATCGGGCTCGGGAACGTGCTGCTGCCCGCGCTCATCAAGCGCGACTTCGCCGACCGCATCGGTCTCATGACCGGCCTCTACTCGATGGCGCTCTCCGGCGGGGCGGCGCTCGCGGCGGGCCTGACCCTGCCCGTCGCGTCCGCGGCCGGCCTCGACTGGCGCGGCGCGCTCGCGACCTGGGGCGTCCTCGCCGTGCTCGGGGCGATCGTCTGGGTGCCGCCCGCGCTGCGGCCCGACCCCGCCGGCACGGTGGCGTTCGGACCCGGCACGGGACCGGCCGCCGCGCGGTCGGCGGTGTGGCGTTCCCCGCTCGCCTGGGCGGTCACCGTCGTCATGGGCATGCAGTCGCTGTCGTTCTACGCGGTCAACGCCTGGCTGCCCGAGATCATGGTCGCGCTCGGACGGACGCCGGAGGCGGGCGGCTGGCTCCTCGCGCTGTGCAACCTCGCGGGGATCGTCGGCTCGTTCGTGACCCCGGTCCTCGCCGGGCGCATGCCGCGCCAGCGCGGAATCGGCCTCGTGCTCGTGGTCCTCGTCGGCTCGGGGCTGCTCGGGCTCGCCGTCGCGCCCGGCGCAGCGGCGCTCTGGGTCGTGCTCGTCGGCCTCGGGCAGGGCGGCGGGATCAGCCTCGCGCTCACCCTCATGGCGCTGCGGGCGCGCGACGCCGCGCACACGTCCGAGCTCTCCGGCATGGCGCAGAGCGCCGGCTACCTGCTCGCCGCGACCGGCCCGCTCGGCCTCGGGCTCGCGCACGACGTCACCGGCGCGTGGACCCTCCCGCTCCTGCTCCTCGTCGCCGCGGCGGCCGTCCAGGGCGCCGCGGTGTGGTTCGCCGGGCGCGACGCGCACGTGCACTGACCCCGGACGCGACGGACCCCGGGTCGCGTCCCCCACGGTCTGGTGACCGTGAGGGCGCGACCCGGGGTCCGGCGTCGGGCCGTGGAGCGACTACTCGGCGGGCTGGGCGGTCGCCTCGGCGCCGCCGCCCTGCTGCTCGACCGGGCGGCCGCCGCGCGTGCGGCGACGGCTGCGCGACCGACGGCGGCGCTCGCCGCCCTCGGTCGCCGGGGCGCCCTCGGCCGCCTCGGTGCGCTCGCCCTCGGCACGACCGCCCGTGCGCTCGGTCTCGCCGCGACGCCCGCCCGAGCGGCCCTGGCCCCCGGACCGGCCCCGCTCGCCCTCGGAGCGGCCACGGCCGCCGTCGGACCGGCCGCCCTGGCGACCGCGCGACCCGCCCGCGGGCGTGTGCCGCTTGCCGGTCTCGCCGAGGTCCTCGATCTCCTCCGCCTCGAGCCCCGCGAGCGTGCGGCGCTCCTTGGGGAGGCGGCCCTTCGTGCCCTCGGGGATGTGCAGGTCGGTGTACAGGTGCGGCGAGCTCGAGTACGTCTCGACCGGCTCGGGGATGCCGAGGTCGAGCGCCTTGTCGATGAGCGACCAGCGGGGGATGTCGTCCCAGTCGACGAACGTCACCGCGGTGCCCTTGTTGCCCGCACGACCGGTGCGGCCGGTGCGGTGCAGGTACGTCTTCTCGTCCTCGGGGCACTGGTAGTTCACGACGTGCGTGACGTCCTCGACGTCGATGCCGCGCGCCGCGACGTCGGTCGCGACGAGCACGTCGATCTTGCCGTTGCGGAACGCGCGCAGCGCCTGCTCGCGCGCGCCCTGGCCCAGGTCGCCGTGGATCGAGCCGGCCGCGAAGCCGCGGTCCACGAGCTCGTCCGCGACCTTCGCCGCGGTCCGCTTGGTCCGCGCGAACACGATCGTGCGCCCGCGACCCTCGGCCTGGAGGATGCGCGCGAGCATCTCGACCTTGTCCAGCGCGTGCGCGCGGTAGACGACCTGCTCGATGTTCTTGACCGTCTGGCCGCCGTCGTCCGGGTCGTTCGCGCGGATGTGCGTCGGCTGCTTCATGTAGCGGCGCGCCATCGAGACGACGGCGCCCGGCATCGTCGCCGAGAAGAGCATCGTGTGCCGCTGCGCGGGCGTGCGCGCCAGGATCTTCTCGACGTCCGGGAGGAACCCGAGATCGAGCATCTCGTCCGCCTCGTCGAGGACCACGGTCGCGGCGCGCGTGAGGTTGAGGTGGCCCTGGTTCATCAGGTCGATCATGCGGCCGGGCGTCCCGACGACGACCTCGACGCCGCGCGTCAGCGCCTCGACCTGCGGCTCGTAGGCGCGACCGCCGTAGAGCTGGACGATGCGCACCGAGCGGCGCTTCGAGGCCGTGGTGAGGTCGTTCGCGACCTGGACGGCGAGCTCGCGCGTCGGGACGACGACGAGCGCCTGCGGCTTGCCGGGGGAGGGCAGCTCGTCGAAGCCGGGCTCGCCCGGGGCGACGACGCGGTGCAGCAGCGGCACGCCGAAGCCGAGGGTCTTGCCGGTGCCGGTCTTGGCCTGGCCGATGATGTCGTGGCCGGACATGGCGACGGGGAGCGTCATCGCCTGGATGGGGAAGGGCTGGACGATGCCCGCGTCGGAGAGCGCGTCGACGATCTCCTGGCGCACGCCGAAGTCCGCGAAGGTCGTGTTATCCGCGTGGACGCTCGCGGCGACGGACGTCGCGTCCGCGCTCACGTCCGGCGTCGCGTCGGTGGTGGTGGCGTCTGTGGTGGTCACTGGTGCCTCTGTCTCGTTCGGGCACGCGCGACCGTCGGCGGGCCGTCGGGGCCCGGAGCCGGGGAGGTTCCCGGTCGCGGTCGTGCGCACCTCGTGGCCGGCAGCCGATCGTGGGATGTCGTGGCCAGGCCCGCGCTGCGGACCGTGCCGTGCCGTCGTCGTACGCGTGACGAGCGTGAGGTCTGGACGACCGGGCAACCGATGTACGTCGGCCATGATATCGGAGAACTATCCTGGCCCGATGAGCGACGCCGAGCACGCGAGCCCCACGACCCTGCCCCCGGCGGACCACACCGACGCGGTGGAGCTGCTCGGCCTCGTCGCGTACACCGAGCTCGCGAGCTTCGGGCGCCTCGCGGGCGACGCCGCGCACGCGCCCACGCTGCGCCAGCGCCAGGCCCTGTCCCGCCTCGCGGCCGCGATGCTCGACCGGCAGGAGCGCGTGCTCGTGCGCGTCGAGGAGCTGGGCGGCGACCCGGCGGACTGCATGAGCCCGTTCGACGGCCTGTTCGACGACTTCGACGCGCGCACGAAGCCCAGCACGTGGTGGGAGGGCATCCTCAAGGGCTACGTGGGCCAGGGCGTCGCGGACGACTTCTGCCTCCTCGCGGCCCAGGGTCTCGACGAGCGCTCGCGCGACGTCGTCGTGGAGGCGCTCACGCACGACACCCCGTCGCAGCGCTACGCCCCGGTCATCGCCGAGGTCGCCGCCGAGGATCCGGTGCTCGCGTCGCGCCTCGCGCTGTGGGGTCGGCGCCTCGTCGGGGAGGCGCTCGGCGTCGTCGGCGACGTGCTGTCCAGGCGTCCCGCGCTCGCCCGGCTCGTGGCGGCGGGGGCCGAGCCGGTCGCCGCCGGCGGCGGGAGCGGGCCCGCGCCCGCGACGCAGTCCTGGGTGTTCGCGCGCCTCACGGCGGAGCACTCCCGGCGGATGGACCGCCTGGGCCTCGCGGCATGACGAAGCCGCCGCCGCGCCCGGGGGCGCGACGGCGGCACGTGACGGTCGGGGCCCCGAGGGTCGCCCGACGCTCGGACCTGCAGGCTCAGAGCGAGCCGAAACCGACCCGGCGCTGCTCCTCGGTGCCGATCTCGACGTAGCCGAGCGACGCCGTCGGGACGATCACGCGGCGACCGCGCGAGTCGGTGAGCTCGAGGGCGGGGGCGCCGCCGAGCGCGTCGGCGACCGCCGTGGCCACGGCCTCGGCGGTCAGGTCCGTGTCGACGACGATCTCACGGGCCAGGTTCTGCACACCGATCGTGACTTCCACTCAGCTCTCCTCACAGCGGCTGCGCCAGGCGCAGCGACGACGGGCCTCGGGCCGCCGGCGGGCGTCCCACCGGCGACAACGCGATCGATAGTAGTCAGATTCCCGTCGCCGACCCGCCGGGCGCGCTGGGGGCGCCCGACAGCGGCCGCCGCAGCATGCCGCGCACCCCGCGCCACACGAGGCGCGGCACGAGCCGGGTGACGTCGTCGGCCGTCGCGCCGCCGTCCGGGCGCACGACCTCCGTCGCGGCGGCCCGCCCGACGGCGGTGCACGTCCGGGCGACGACGAGCGCCTCGTCGGCGTCGAGGTCCGTGATGCGCACGAGCACGTCGGCGAACGCGCCGGCGATCGTCGTGTCCGGCGCGAGCACGCGCGCCCGGACGACCGGGTCCCGCATGACGTCGGACTCGAAGAGCAGCGCGGCCGAGCGGCCCGCCGCGCGCGCGTAGGCGACGTAGGCCCGCACGATGCCCTCGATCACGGCGAGCCCGTCGACCGCGAGGGCGTCGAGGTCGCCCGCGCGGTTCCCCGGCGCGGGCTCGCGGAACGGGTCCAGCGTCGCGTGTACGGCTCCCACGAGGCGTTCGCCCTGGTCGTCGACGATCGCGAGGTAGAGGTCGAGCTTCGACGGGAAGTGCCGGTACAGCACGGGCTTGCCGACCCCGGCACGGTCGGCGATGTCGTCCATCGAGATGTGGTGGTAGCCGTGGGAGGCGAAGAGCTCCTCGGCGATCGTGAGGAGCTGCGCGCGGCGCTCGTCGCGCGGCATCCGGGTGCGCAGTCCCGGGGGAGCGGCGGCCGCGCCGCGCGTGCGTCCCTCGGTGGCTCCCATGGGGGGAGGATACGGAAACCGCGGTTCGTGTCGACCTCGCGTCGCGAGGAGTGGGACGATGGGCGGGTGCCCGACAGACATACCCCCCGAACCGCCTCTCGACCGCCCGTGCCGGGGGTCGCGCGACGGGTCTGCGGCACGGGGCCGCGGTCGCCGCGTGCCTCGTCGTCGGCCTCGGCGGCGGTGCGGCGACGGCGGAGGTCTGGGACCTGGGCGGGGCGGCGGGCACCGCGGCCGCTCCCGCCGCAGACGTCCGCGTGGAGCCGCCGGCCCCGGAGCGCGACGAGTCGGCGGCCGTGAGCCGGTCGTCCGTCGAGCGCGCGGGCGCCGTCGAGCGGGGCCCGGGCCTCCTCGGCCCGATCGCGCCGCGCCCGGACGCGGTCACCGCGCCCGAGCCCGTCCCGACGACGGCGCCCGAGCCCCTCGCTGAGCCGGCACCCGTCGAGACGCCCGAGGCCCCGGTCGCGGAGCCGGGCTCCGGCCTGCTCGGGACGGTCGTCGTCGCGCCGGACCTCGGCGGCTCGCTCGTCGTCGTGCCGGGGGAGAGCCCCGCGCCCGGGACGGGCACCGTCCGTTCCGTCCGGGTCGAGGTCGAGGCCGGGCTCCCCGTCGACGGCGACGTGTTCGCCGCCGCGGTGCTCACGACGCTCAACGACCCGCGCGGCTGGTCGGTCCCCGACGGCGTGACGTTCTCGCGGACGGCGGCCGAGGACGCGTCGATCCGGGTCGTGCTCGCGAGCCCCGCGACGACCGACCGCCTGTGCGCCCCGCTGGCGACCGAGAGCCGCTACTCGTGCGGGAACTCGGTCACGGGTGCTGCCGTGCTGAACTTCGAGCGCTGGGTCCTCGGGGCGCCCGACTTCGGCGACGACCTCGCCACGTACCGGCAGTACCTCGTCAACCACGAGGTCGGGCACGTGCTCGGCCACGGCCACGAGGACTGCCCCGCGCCGGGCGCCGTCGCCCCGGTGATGGTCCAGCAGTCCATCTCGGCCCAGGGCTGCCTGACGAACGGCTGGCCCGTCCCGTAACCGCCCGGCGCCACGCCACGCCGGGCGCACGACGGTGTGGGTGGCGCGTGATGGGATCGGGTCCGTGCCCCGGACGACGACCGCCCCCCGCCTCGTCGCGCGGCCTCGCGAGCTCGAGGCCGACGCGGTGCTCGACGACTCCCAGCGCGCGGCGCTCGCCGCCGCGGCCGGCCCCGGGGCCACCCTCGTGGTGGGCGCACCCGGGACGGGCAAGACCCTCGTCGCGCAGGAGGTCGTGCTCGCGGCCCTGCGCGACGGCGTCGCGCCCGAGCGCGTGCTCCTCCTCGCCGCGTCGCGCCGCGCCGCCGCCGCGCTCCGTGACCGCCTGTCGGCCCGCGCGCGCCGCACGGTCGGCGCGCCTCTGGTGCGCACCGCCGCGTCCGCGGCCTTCGCCGTCCTGCGCGAGCGCGCGGCCGCGCTGGGCGAGCCCGCCCCCACGCTGATCTCCGGCCCGGAGCAGGACCTCGTGCTCGCCGAGCTCCTGGAGGGCCACCTCGACGGCGGCCTCGCGCACCTCGGCACCCCGCTCGCGCTGCCCGCGGGCCTGCCCGAGGAGGCGCTCGGTCTCCGGGGGCTGCGCCAGGAGCTCCGCGACCTCCTCATGCGCGCGGCGGAGCGCGGCCTGACCCCGGCCGACCTCGCCGCCCTCGGCGAGCGCTACGACCGCCCGGAGTGGTCGCTCGGCGCCCAGCTCTTCGCGGAGTACCTCGACGTCACCGCCCTGCGCACGGGCACGCCCGACGCCGGGTCGCGGTTCGACCCGGCGATCGTCGTCGACGAGGCCGCGGAGGCCCTGCTCGCCTGGGACGACGAGGTGCCCGACGCCGCCCGGCCGCGCTGGGACCTCGTGGTCGTCGACGACTACCAGGAGGCGACGGTCGCGACCGCGCGCCTCCTGCACGTGCTGCACGACGACGGCGCGCGCCTCGTGCTGCTCGGCGACCCCGACGCCGCGGTGCAGACGTTCCGCGGCGCGAGCCCGGGGCTCGTGGGCCGGGCGTCCGCCCCGGCACGGCGGGACGGCGCGCGCCGGGGCGAGCTGGGCGCGCGCGTCGCCGTGCTGGGCACCGCCTGGCGCCAGAGCGCGCCGCTGCGCGAGGTGACCCGCCGCGTGACCGCGCAGGTCGGCACCGTCGCCGGGGCGGTGCACCGTGGCGCCGCGCCGCGCGCCGCCGACGGGCGTCCGGGCGAGGCGGCCGACGTCGGCCCCGGCGCCCCGCCCGTGCAGGTCGCGGTGCTCTCGGCCGTCGCGCAGGAGGCCGCGTTCGTCGCCCGGGAGCTGCGTGCGGAGCACCTGCTGCACGGCACCCCCTGGCACCGGATGGCCGTCGTCGCGCGCACGGGGACGCGGCTCGCGGCGCTGCGCCGCGAGCTCGTCGCCGCCTCGGTCCCCGTGACGCTGCTCGGCTCCGACGTCCCGCTGCGCGACGAGCCGGCGGTCGCGCCGCTCCTCGCGGCCGTGCGCGTGTGCGTCGCCGACGCGGAGGACCGCGAGACCCTCGACCCGTTCACCGCGGCGGCGCTGCTCACGTCGCCCGTGGGCGCGCTCGACGTCGTCGCGCTGCGCCGTCTGCGCCGCGCGCTGCGGGCCGAGGAGCTCGAGGGCGGGGGCGGGCGCTCGTCCGACGCGCTGCTCGTCGAGCTGCTCCTCGACCCGGCGCGCGCCGCGACGCTCCCGCCCACGGTGCGCCGCGGGCCGGTCGCGGTCGCCCGGGCGCTCGCGGCGGGGCGGGCTGCGGCGGCCGAACCCGGGGCGACGGCGCAGACGGTCCTGTGGGCGGTGTGGGCCGCGACCGGTCTCGCGGAGCGCTGGCGCTCGGCGGCGCTCGACGGCGGCCCCGCCGGGGCGCGCGCGGACCGTGACCTCGACGCGGTGCTCGCGCTGTTCCGCGCCGCGGAGACGTTCGTCGACCGCATGCCGGGCGCGCCCGCCGGGGCGTTCGTCGAGTACCTCGCCTCGCAGGACCTGCCCGCCGACTCGCTCGCGGCGAGCGCGAGCGGGGCCGACGCCGTCGCGGCGCTCACCCCGGCCGGTGCGGCCGGGCGCGAGTGGGACGTCGTCGTGGTGGCGGGCGTCCAGGACGGCGTGTGGCCCGACCTCCGGCTGCGCGACTCGCTGCTCGGCTCGCAGGCGCTCGTCGAGCTCCTCGCCGGCCGCGCCCAGGACGCGCACGGGGTCGGTTCGCAGGCGCGCGCCCAGGTGCTCGCCGACGAGCTGCGGGCCTTCGTCGTCGCGACGTCGCGTGCGACGCGTCGCCTCGTCGTGACGGCCGTGCAGGACGCCGAGGAGGCGCCGTCGGTGTTCTGCGACCTCGTCGTGCCGCCGTCGGCGCCCGAGGGCCCCGACGGCACGGACGGTCCCGACGGGCGTGGTCCCCAGGACGGCCCGGGCGCACCCGCGGCGGGCGCCGGCCCGGTACCCGTCGGTCCCGCGGCGAGTTCCGGTCCGGCGCCGGTCGGACGCGCACCCGTCGGCCCGGGGTCCGCGGACGTCGGGGGCGGGCAGAGCGAGCCGGCCGAGCCCGCCGAGCGCCGGCACGTGCGCGTCGGGGCGCCGCTCGACCTGCGCGGGCTGGTCGCCGCGGCCCGCGGCGTCCTCGTCGAGGCCGCGGCGCGCGAGGTCGACGGCGCCGGAGCGTCCGGGCCGGACGAACGCGCCGTCGCGGCGGCGACCCTCCTGGCGGACCTCGGTGCGCTCGGCGTCGCGGAGGCCCGTCCGGAGACGTGGTACGGCGTGGCGGGCGTGTCGAGCACGGCGCCGCTGCGCGGTGCGGAGGAGACCGTCACGGTGTCGCCCTCGAAGGTCGAGACCGTCTCGACCTGCCCGCTGCGGTGGTCGCTCGAGGCGGCCGGCGGGACGGCGCCCGACGCGACGCACCAGAGCCTCGGCACGCTCGTCCACTCGATCGCCGAGACCCACCCGTCCGGGTCGCTCGCCGAGCTGCGCGCGGAGCTCGACCGCCGGTGGGCGGAGCTCGCGCTGCCCGACGGCTGGCCCGCGCGCCAGCTCCGGCGCCGGGCCGAGCGCATGGTCGAGAAGCTCGCGGCCTACGTCGCGCAGGCGGGCGAGCCGCTCCTCGTCGAGCCGTCGTTCGACGTCACCGTCGGCCGCGCCCGGCTGCGCGGCACGATCGACCGGGTCGAGGCAGCGGGGGAGGGCTCGGTCCGCGTCGTCGACCTCAAGACCGGTCGGCGCACCGCGACGAAGGCGGAGGGCGCGGAGCATCCCCAGCTCGGTGCCTACCAGCTCGCGGTCGAGGCGGGCGCGCTGGACGTGCCGGAGGGCACGCGCAGCGCGGGCGCGCAGCTCGTCTACGTCGGGAGCACCCATGTGGGCCCCGCCGTCGTGGCGCAGCCCGCGCTGGAGCCGGAGCCCGACGGGTCGAGCTGGGCGCGCGACCTCGTGGAGGAGGCCGCCGGCACCATGTCGGCGGCGACGTTCACCGCCCGCCAGAACGGGCTGTGCGAGATGTGCCCCGTGCGCCGGGCGTGCCCGGTGCAGCCCGAGGGCAGGAGGGTGGTGGCGTGAGCAGCGAGCTGTTCGAGCTCCCGGAGGCGGGCGCGAGCGGGCCGACGGTGCGCCTCGTCGCGGCCGACGGCCTCCCGGTCGAGAGCGCCGACGCCCCGGGCGACGGGCACCGGGCGGCGGAGGCGCCGCAGCCGACGCTCTCCGCGACGCGGATCGCCGACCTCCTCGGACGTCCCCGCCCGACCCCGGAGCAGGTCGAGGTGATCGAGGCGCCGCTCGAGCCGACGCTCGTCGTCGCCGGGGCCGGCTCGGGCAAGACGGAGACGATGGCGGCGCGTGTCGTCTGGCTCATCGCGAACGAGCTCGTCCCGCCGGACGCGGTGCTGGGCCTCACGTTCACGCGCAAGGCGGCGGGCGAGCTCGCGGAGCGCGTCCAGGTGCGGCTCGCCCAGCTCGCGCGCGCCCGGGGCGGGGCGGCGTCGGCGCTCTCGTTGCTCGACCGGCCGACCGTCGCGACGTACAACGCGTACGCCGCGTCGCTCGTCGGCGACCACGGGCTGCGCGTCGGCGTCGAGCCTGGGGCCCGCCTTCTCGGGGAGGCGCAGCAGTGGCAGCTCGCGTCCGAGGTCGTGGAGTCCTGGGACGACGACCTGGGCACCGACCGCGCGCTGAGCACGGTCGTCGCGGCGGTGCTCGGCCTCTCCGGCGCGCTCGGCGAGCACCTCCTCGACCCCGTTGAGGCGCGGGACCGCCTGGCCGAGATCGTCGAGCAGCTCGACGCGCTCCCGCTCGGGCCGCGGCAGAAGGCCCGGACCAAGGAGGTCGAGAAGCTCGTCGGCGACGTCGCGGAAAGGGTCCGGCTGCTCGACGTCGTCGCGGAGTACCGCCGCCGCAAGCGCGCGACCGACTCCCTCGACTTCGGCGACCAGGTGGCGCTCGCGGCGCGGCTCGCGCGCGAGGTGCCCGTGGTGGGGGAGACCGAGCGCGCCCGCTTCCGCGTCGTCCTCCTGGACGAGTACCAGGACACGTCGCACGCGCAGGTCGAGCTCCTCGCGGGGCTGTTCGGCGGCGGGCACCCCGTGACGGCCGTGGGCGACCCGCACCAGTCGATCTACGGGTGGCGCGGCGCGAGCGCGGGCGGCCTCGCGCGGTTCCCCGACCGCTTCCCGCGCGCGGGCGGCGACAGCTCGGCCGTGCGCTTCCTCTCGACGTCGTGGCGCAACGACGCCGCCGTCCTCGCGGCGGCGAACGTCACGGCCGGTCCGCTGCGCGGTGCCGTCGCCGGCGGCCGGGGCGACCGGGTCGAGGTGCCGCCGCTCGCGCTGCGTCCCGGCGCGGGCCCGGGCGCGGTGGCCGCGCACGTGGCGGCGACCGCCGAGGAGGAGGCCGCGGCCGTGGCCGAGCGCGTCGCCGCGCGTTGGCGCCCGGCGAGCGCGCCGGGCGGGCGCGTCACCGCGGCCGTGCTGTGCCGCAAGCGCAGCCAGTTCGCGGCGGTCGAGGTCGCGCTGCGGCGGCGCGGGCTCCCCGTGGAGGTCGTCGGCCTCGGCGGGCTGCTCACGACGCCCGAGGTCGTCGACGTCGTCGCGCTGCTCGAGGCCGTGCACGACCCCTCGCGCGGCGACGCGCTCGTGCGTCTCCTCACCGGGCCACGGCTCAACCTCGGCGCCGCCGACCTGCACGCGCTCGGGAGCCGCGCGGCGGACCTCGCGCGGCTCGAGGGCGCGCTCGGCTCGCGCCGTCGTGCGCCCGCCGCGGAGGACGCCGAGTCGGGGCTCGTGGTCGTCGAGGGCGACGTGGCCGACCACCGCTCGATCGTCGACGCGCTCGACGACCTCCCGGAGCCGGGCGAGCCCGCGGCGGACGGCCGCACGCTCTCCGCGGAGGGCCACGCGCGGCTCTCCGCGCTCTCCCGGACCCTGCGCGCGCTGCGCGGTCTCACCTACCTGTCGCTCCCGGAGCTCGTCGTCGAGGCGGAGCGGGCCCTGGGGCTCGACGTCGAGGCCGTGACGAACGAGGCGCTGCTCGCGTCGCGGCGGCTCGTCGACCCGGAGGCCGTGAGCGACCGGGCCCGCGAGCACCTCGACGCGTTCCGCGACGTCGCCGCGACGTTCACGCAGACGGCGGACGTCGTGACGCTCGGGGCGTTCCTCGCCTGGCTCGGGGTCGCCTCGACCCGGGAGAACGGGCTCGACCTGCCCGTGCGCGAGCCCGACCCGGACGCGGTGCAGGTCATCACCGCGCACGCCGCGAAGGGTCTCGAGTGGGACGTCGTCGTGGTGCCCGGGCTCGTGGACGGCGTGTTCCCGACCACTGCGCAGTCGTCGTCGGGCGTGCGCGCGGACAGCGGCTGGCTCACCGACGTGAGCCAGCTCCCGTACCCGCTGCGCGGCGACGCCGCCGACCTGCCGGAGTTCCGCTTCGACCTCGCGGCGGACACGAAGGAGCTCGTGGCGCGGCGCGACGAGTTCCGCGCGGCGAGCGGGGAGCACCAGCTCGCCGAGGAGCGACGGCTCGCCTACGTGGCCTTCACGCGCGCGCGACGCGAGCTGTACCTCACGGCGTCCTGGTGGCAGACGGGCTCCCGGCCGCGCGCGCTGTCGCCGTTCCTCGTCGAGCTCGTCGAGGCGGGGGTCGTGACGGCCGACGGGTGGTCGGCACCGCCCGGCCCCGACGACTCCAACCCGCTCGAGGACGTCGAGGTGACCGGGACGTGGCCCGTGCCCGACGACGCTCCCGGCGGGTCGGCGCGGTCCGTCCTGCGGGACACGGCGGTGGCCGTCGAGCGTGCGGCGGCCGAGCGGGCGGCGGCCGAGCCTGACGCGGCGGGACGCGGCGCGGCGGACCGTGCCGCGCGCGCCGGGGCCGGGGCGGTCGACGCCGTGCCCGGGCGGGGGAGCGTGGACGACACGGGCGGCCCCGCCGGTCTCACGGCGCCCTCGGGAGTCCTCGTCGATGCCGAGGGGCGCGACCTCGTCGCGCTCGCGCGCGTCCTGCTCGCGGAGCGCGCCGAGCGCTCGGGCCGGGAGGTCGAGCTGCCGGCGCACGTCTCGGCGTCGAGCCTCGTGCGGCTCGCGGCGGACCGCGACGAGTACGCGCTCCACCTTCGCCGCCCGGTCCCGGTCGAGCCCACGGTCCACGCGCGCCGGGGTACCCGGTTCCACCTGTGGGCCGAGCGCTACTTCACGACGTCGTCCCTGCTCGACGTCGAGGACCTCCCCGGGGCGGACGACGACGACCTCGACCCCGACGCCGACCTCGAGACGCTCCAGCGGACGTTCCTGTCCTCGGAGTGGGCCACGCGGACACCGGTCGCGGTCGAGGTCGACGTCGAGACGCCCGTCGGGGCGACGGTCCTGCGGTCGCGCATCGACGCGGTGTTCCCCGAGCTCCCCGAGCACGCGGGCGGGGCGCGCGACGCCGTCGTGGTCGTCGACTGGAAGACGGGGCGTGCGCCGTCCGACCCGGAGGCGCGCAGCGTGCGCGAGGTGCAGCTCGCGGTCTACCGGCTCGCGTGGTCGCGCTGGACGGGGGTGCCGCTCGAGAAGGTGAACGCCGCGTTCTACTACGTCGCGTCCGACGAGACCGTGCGTCCGCGCCGCCTGCTGGGCGAGGCCGAGATCGAGGCGCTGCTGGTCGCCGACTGAGCCGGCGACGCCTCAGTCGTCGGCGTCCTGCGTCGCCTCGTCGAGGTCGGCCAGCATGTCGAGGGCGTCGGCGACCACGTCGTCGAGCCCGTTGCGCACGCCGTGCAGGAGCCAGCGCGCGAGCGCGAGCTCGCCGACGAGGAGCGCACGGTCCAGCAGGTGCTTGTCGGTGAGCTCGGTGCGGCGCAGCTGGTACGCCTCCATGATCGAGTCGACGGCCTCGGGCGGTGCCGAGACGAGCAGCCACGCGAGGTCGTCGGCGGGGTCCGCGACGCGCGCGCTCGCCCAGTCCGTCACGGCGACGACGCGTCCGCGGGCGACGAGCACCTGCTCCGGTCCCAGGTCGCCGTGCACGACGACCGGCTGGAACCGCCACAGCGAGACGTCCTCGAGCGCGGTCTCCCAGCGGCGCAGGAGCGTCGGCGGCACCTTGCCCGTGGCCGCGGCCTCGTCGAGCTCCGCCATGCGGCGCGCGCGGTACTCCTCGACCTCGTAGCCCGGCAGGCCGGCGTCGTCGACGATCGCGCGCGGCAGCTCGTGGACCGACGCGAGCACGCGGCCCAGGTCGGCCGCGAGGCCCGGTCCGGGCCGCAGGCTGTCGACGTCGAGCGGCTCACCCTCGAGCGCGGGGTGCACGACGGCCCGCCCGCCCTCGGGCAGGAGCGCGGTGCCGCTGACGCGCGGCACGGCGAACGACAGCACCCCCGACTCGGCGTAGTGCTGCAACGAGCCCAGCAGCTCCGCCTCGGCCTCGAGCGCGGCGCCGGCCTGGAGGCTGCGGGGTGCGCGCACGGTCCAGCGGGCGCCGTCGGCGTCGGTGACGACGGCGGTGTCGTAGTCGCCCGGGTCCTCGACGGGCCGCGCGCTGCGGGCGTCCAGGCCGGGCACGGCGGCGGTCGCGAGCGCGGCGAGGGTCAACGGAGAGCGAGGCACGCGACCACGGTAGTCGGTCCCCGCACGCGCCCGGTCGACCCACGCCGTCCGACGCCGCACCCCGCCCCGCGGCGCCGCGCGCAGGCGGGTGGCTCGGCCGGGGGTGGCCTACGGTCGGGGGTGAGCACCCCTGCCGCCCGGCCGTCGTCGGGCACGAGCGACCCCGCCGCGGCCCCGGACCGACCCACGACTGCGCCGCCCGGCACCCCGACCGACACGGGCCCCGGGCCGGGCGCCCTGCCGCGCACCCCGCTGGACCGCCTCCCGCTGCCGCTCGACGGCGCGTTCGTCGACCGCGCGGAGCACCGCCGCGCGGAGCCGGACCTCGTGCGCACGCTGCGGTCGCAGCCGACGACGCGCGTCCTGCTGGTCCACCGCGGCCGGCTCGCGCTCGGCGGCCCGGGCGCGGCGGACGGCGTCGCCCTCCTGGACCCGGCCGAGCTGCGCGACGTCGACCCGGCGACCGACGACGACCAGGGCCGCTGGCTCTTCCTCGGCGAGGGCGACGGCACGGCGTACCTCGCGCTCGTGCTGCCCGACGACGCCGACGCCGAGGAGGTCGACATCGAGGGTGTGGACGCCGCCGAGCCGTTCGCCGTGCTCGCGCGCGAGCGGACGTGGTCGGGGCTGCGCGACCTGGTCGGCGAGGTCGGGGCGCCCGTCGCGGGGCTCGCGACGGAGGCGGTCGCGCTCGCGGCGTGGCACGCGAACCACCCGCGGTGCCCGCGCTGCGGCGGTCGGACGACCGTCGAGAAGGGCGGCTGGACGCGCCGCTGCGTGGCCCAGGGCGTCGAGCTGTACCCGCGCACGGACCCGGCGGTCATCATGACGGTCGTGCACGGCGAGGGGGCCGACGAGCGCCTGCTCCTGGGGCACGCGGCGCACTGGCCGGAGCGGCGGTTCTCGACCCTCGCGGGCTACGTCGAGCCCGGGGAGTCGCTCGAGAACGCGGTGCGGCGGGAGGTCGCGGAGGAGGCGGGCGTCGTCGTCGGCGACGTGGCCTACCGGGGGAGCCAGCCCTGGCCGTTCCCCGCCTCGCTCATGCTCGGGTTCTCGGCGCGCGCGCTGACGACCGAGCTGCACGTGGACGGCGTCGAGCTCACCGACGCGCGCTGGTTCACGCGGGCCGAGCTGGCCGACGCCGTCCGGTCGGGCGAGGTGCTGCTGCCGGGCCGGTCGTCGATCGCGCGGGCGCTCGTCGAGGACTGGTTCGGCGCGCGCCTCGCCGACGACTGAGGGTGGCCCAGGTGGCCCAGAGCGGCGGGCGGCGAGGGGCGGCGCGGCGCACCGCCGTCGGGCCGTCCGTGCTCGGGGACGCGGAAGGGCCCGGTCCGGACGTCCGGACCGGGCCCTCCTGCGGCCGCGTCAGGCGGCGAGGCGCTTCTTGACCTCCGCGAGGGACGGGTTCGTCGCGGCGGAGCCGTCCGGGAAGACGACGGTCGGCACGGTGCGGTTGCCGTCGTTGACGGACTCCACGAACTCGGCGGTGCCGGGCGTCTCCTCGACGTTGACCTCGGTGTAGCCGATGCCCTCGGAGTCGAGCTGCGTCTTGAGGCGGCGGCAGTACCCGCACCAGGTCGTCGAGTACATGACGATCGAGCCGGCGTCGGGAAGGGTCGGGGCGGTGCTCATCGAGGGCTCTCCTGCTGCGGTTCCGGGCGGCGCGTGCCGCGGGCGGTCGGGTCGTGACGGTAACACCGGGGGAGCGCGGGCTGTTCCCCGCCCGCGTGTCACCGGGGGCTGCGAGAATCGCGGGTGATGTCCACGCCACCGGTCTCACGCCCGCTCGCCCACCGCTCCGCCGACGAGATCCTCGACGCGCTCGACCCCGACCAGCGCGACGTCGCGGTCGCGCTGCGCGGGCCCGTGTGCGTGCTCGCCGGCGCGGGGACGGGCAAGACGCGCGCGATCACGCACCGCATCGCGTACGGGGTCCGCACGGGCGTGTACGTGCCGACGAGCGTGCTCGCCGTGACGTTCACGGCGCGCGCGGCGGGCGAGATGCGCACGCGGCTGCGCGAGCTCGGCGCGACGGGCGTCCAGGCGCGCACGTTCCACGCGGCCGCGCTGCGCCAGCTCGGCTACTTCTGGCCCAAGGTCGTCGGCGGGGCGCCGCCGCGCATCCTCGAGCACAAGGCGCCCGTCGTCGCGGAGTCGGCGCGGCGGCTCGGCGTCGGGGTGGACCGGGTCGCGGTGCGGGACCTGTCGTCCGAGATCGAGTGGGCCAAGGTCTCGCTCGTCACCGCCGACGACTACGTCCGGGCGTGCGAGGCGATCGACCGCGAGCCCCCCGCCGGCTACGACCACCAGACCGTCGCGCGCCTCCTCACGGCCTACGAGGACGTGAAGACCGAGCGGTCGGTCATCGACTTCGAGGACGTGCTCCTCATGCTCGGCGACATGCTCGCGACGCAGGGCACGGTGGCCGACGAGGTGCGGCGCCAGTACCGCCACTTCGTCGTCGACGAGTACCAGGACGTGTCGCCCCTGCAGCAGTTCGTGCTCGACCAGTGGCTCGGGGGGCGCGACGAGCTGTGCGTCGTCGGGGACCCGTCGCAGACGATCTACTCGTTCACCGGCGCGACGCCGCACCACCTCCTCACGTTCTCGCGCACGCACCCCAAGGCCCAGGTGATCCGCCTGGTGCGCGACTAC
The DNA here is from genome assembly GCF_015327065.1 of Cellulosimicrobium sp. JZ28. Classification (NCBI taxonomy): domain Bacteria; kingdom Bacillati; phylum Actinomycetota; class Actinomycetes; order Micrococcales; family Promicromonosporaceae; genus Cellulosimicrobium; species Cellulosimicrobium sp. JZ28. The sequence continues at coordinate 876,671 of NZ_CP017660.1, forward strand.
CGCTCGACGCCGCAGGTGGTGAACCTCGCGAACCAGCTCCTCGCGCGCGCGGGCCGCGCGGGCGGCGCCCACCAGGCGCTCGAGCTCGTCGCCCAGCGGCCGGCCGGGCCGCCCGTCGCCTTCACCGCGTACGACGACGACGAGGCCGAGGCGAGCGGGATCGCGCAGCGCATCGGGCGGCTCCTCGCCGCGGGCACGCGCGCGAGCGAGATCGCCGTGCTCTACCGGACCAACGCGCAGTCCGAGGCCTTCGAGTCGGCGCTCGCCGACGCGGGCATCGGCTACCTGGTACGGGGAGGGGAGCGCTTCTTCCAGCGCAAGGAGGTGCGCGACGCGATCGTCCTCCTGCGCGGCGCGGCGCGCTCCGCCGACCCGGACGTCCCCATGCCCGAGACGGTGCGCGACGTCCTGGCCGCCGCGGGCTGGGCCCCGGCGCCGCCTGCCGCGCGCGGCGCGGCGCGCGAGCGCTGGGAGTCCACGCAGGCGCTCGTCGCGCTGGCCGACGACGTCGCGGGGCTCGCCGCCGCGTCCGACGCCCCGGCCCCGACCGTCGCGGCCTTCGTCGCCGAGCTCGACGAGCGCGCCGCCGCGCAGCACGCCCCGACGGTCGAGGGCGTCACCCTGGCGTCGCTGCACGCGGCCAAGGGGCTCGAGTGGGACGCCGTCTTCCTCGCGGGGATGAGCGAGGGGCTCATGCCGATCTCCCTCGCCGAGACGGACGAGGCGGTCGCGGAGGAGCGCCGGCTGCTCTACGTCGGCATCACGCGGGCGCGCGAGCACCTCGAGCTCTCGTTCGCGCGCTCGCGCAACCCGGGCGGCCGGGCGACGCGCCGGCGCACGCGCTTCCTCGACGGGCTCTGGCCCGACGAGCCCGGCGCGCGCGGGCCGCGGCGTGCTCGCGCCGGGCAGGCGAAGGTCCGGCTCACGGGGGAGTACGACCAGGCGCTGTTCGAGGAGCTGCGCGAGTGGCGTCGCCAGGTCGCGCAGGAGACGGACAAGCCGGCGTTCACCGTGCTCGTGGACTCGGCGCTCGCCGCCATCGCCGAGACGCGCCCCACGAGCCCGGCCGGGCTGGCGCGCATCAACGGTCTGGGGCCCGCGAAGATCGAGCGGTACGGGGCCACGATCCTCGAGATCGTGCGCCGTGCGGAGGGCTGACGAGGCGCTCTGCCCGGCCCTCGACGAGGGCCGGATGAACTCGTCGAAGAAATTCCCGTAAATAAGTTGTGCCTCCTGCGAAGGGCGGCATATGGTCGACGAGTCCTGTTGGGAAGGGGCGCGCCGAGAGGCGGGCGCCTGATGGAGAGAGGGGGTGGGAGAGCTGATGAACAACCAGATCGCCATGGCGAACCTGCTGGATCACGCGTCCGTGTACACGGGCACGCCAGGAGAGCTCCGTCCGCGTGCCATCGCGCACCGCGGCGGCACCTTCATCGCCCGCCCCGCTCCCGACTCCGCCCCCAGGACGAACCCGGTCTGACCGACCGGACCCTTCCAGGCCGCGGAGTCCCTCTAGGACCCGCGGCCTTCGTGTTCTCCGAGCACGTCCGCCGATGAGGATCACCGGCACCACCCGTCTCCACGAGACGGGGCCGCTGTCCTCAGGGTCCTGTGACGACGACGTTCACACCCACGACAGGACATCACTGGAGGACATCGTGCGGCTCACCGCGCTGCTCGACAACATCACCGCTCAGGGGGGATCCGGCCCCTGGGTCCCCCACCAACCGCTGGCCACGCCGCTCGGCGAGAACGACTCCGCGGAGTTCGACCGCCTGCTCGCGGGCCTGCTGCCCTGCCGCACCAACGACCCGGAGCTCTGGTTCGCCGAGCGCACCGCCGAGGTCGAGGAGGCCAAGGCCCTGTGCCGCACCTGCCCGCTCGTCGAGGGCTGCCTCGCCGGTGCGGTCGAGCGCCGCGAGCCCTGGGGCGTCTGGGGCGGCGAGGTCTTCGTGGACGGCGTCGTGGTCGCGCGCAAGCGCGGCCGCGGCCGTCCGAGCAAGGCCGAGGTGCTCGCCCGCGAGGCCGAGCGCCAGGCCCACGAGGCCGCGCGGACCGAGGCGTCAGTCGGCGCCTCGACGGCGGCCTGACATGGGCAGCGGCGCCCCGTCCGGGGGCGTGCGCGCCAGCTCGCCGCACCCGCAGCGCGGGTGGCGGCTCGACCCGCGCAGCCGCGGCACGGCATCGGGAGCAGGAATCTCGATGCCGGCCGTGGCTGCGCGGGGCACAAGCCCGTCCAGGGCTGCCAGGACCTGACCGAGCGCGACGGCCGCCGCCGACGCCGCGAGGAGCGTCTCCTCGCCCCGGTGCACCGACGCCTCGCGCAGCTGTCGCGCGACCTGCGGCCAGCAGGGGTCCACGTCCGCGCGGTGCAGGTCCGCGCACGTCAGGCACGGGTCGAGCCCCGGCCGGACGAACGGCCCGACCACGACGTCGGCCTCGCGCACCACGACCGACAGGTGCGCGACCCCTGCACCCACCAACCTCCGGACCCGGACCGGGTCCGCGGCTCCGTGCTCGACCACGACGACGACGTCGGGCGCGGGTGCCCGTGCCTCCTCCGGCGTGACCGGGGTCGAGGCCGTCACGACGCCCGGAGCGACCTCCTCGACGATCCGTCGCACCGCGCCCTCGCGCGGCGACCCGACGTCCCGCAGCCGGTACGCCGCGCCTCCGACGTCTGTCGCGAGCACCGTGCCCGGGTCGTCGAGCACGAGCAGGCCCACCCCCGCCGTCGCGAGGTGGACGGCGAGCGCGGCACCCACCCGGCCGAGCCCGACGACCCCGACCGTCGCCCGGGCGCGCGCCGCGAGGACGCGGTGTCCCGCGCCGTCGGGCAGCAGGGCCGACAGCACCGCGAGGTCCGCCGCGCCGTGCCCCGGGGCGGGCGACGCAGGCCGGCGCCGACGCGCCGCCACGAGGAGGTGCGCCTCGTCGAGCAGGCGGACGAGCGCGGCGCGGCGCGTGCGCTGCGCCGGGGAGCCCGGGAGGTCGGGCGTGTCGCCGCGCCGCGCGGGCCCGGCGAGCGCCCGCAGCCAGCGCTCCTCGTCGGCGTCGAGCCCGGTGAGCCGCACCGACCACCGGGGGTCGGAGCCGACCTGCACCTCGCCGGGGCCCCGCCGCAGGAGCGGCGCCTCCGGTCGCAGCACGCGTCGTCGCTGCACGGCTCCTCCGTCCGTCGTCGTCCGGGCGCCCGGCCGGGCGCCCGCCGTCAGCCTGGCACGGCCCGGGGGCGCGCCGACGGTTGTCCACAGGCTCCTCGCGATGGTCCCGCGGGGAGGATTTCTTTGCCGTCGCCACAGGTCTCCACGTCGTCCGCTCGACCGAACGTCGCGGGAGAGCGCGCCACTCCGGGCGTGCCCCTGCCATTTCGTGGCGAGAACCACTACGGTCTGAGGCGTGGTCCGGGAGACGATCGTGGAGGTTCGGCGCAGCCGCCGACGCAAGAGCACGGTGAGCGCCTACCGCGACGGCGAGCGCACGATCGTCGCGATCCCGGCGCGGTTCACGCGCGCGCAGGAGCGCGAGTGGGTCCAGCGGATGCTCGACCGCCTCGCCGACTCCGAGCGGCGGCGTCGGCCGTCGGACGCCGAGCTGGCGCGCCGCGCCGTCGAGCTGTCCGACAAGTACCTGGACGGCCGCGCCCGTCCCACGAGCGTGCGGTGGGCGGGCAACCAGGACCGCCGATGGGGCTCGTGCACGCTCATCGACGGCACGATCCGCATCTCGACGCGCGTCCGGGGGATGCCGTCCTGGGTGCTCGACTACGTGCTCCTGCACGAGCTCGCGCACCTGCTCCACGCCGGCCACGGCCCGGGGTTCTGGAAGCTGCTCGAGGCCTACCCGCGCACGGAACGGGCGCGAGGGTTCCTGGAGGGCGTGTCGTTCTCGCGCGACGCGGACCTCGAGCCCGACGACGCGGACCTCGAGCCGGACGACGCGGACGTCGAGCCGAGGGGCGGCGCCGCGGAAACCGCGGCACCGTCCGCGGACGCCGAGGACTGACGTCCGGTCAGGTCAGCGCGGCGCGCCGCCCTGGCCGGTCGCGTCGCCCGTCCCGCCGTCGTCCGTCGGTCCGGCTGCGTCCGGGTCGTCCGCGGACCCGTCGGCGACCGGGGCGTCGTCGTCCGAGCCGTCGGCCGTCGCCTGCGCCGACTCGGTGGTGGGTGACCCCTCCGCGGCGCGGAAGATCTCCTCGAGCGCGCGGTCGACGTCGGCCTCCTCCGCGCGGGTCGCGGCGCGCCGGCCCTCGTAGCCGGACGGGTCGTCGAGGTCGGTCCCGTCGGGGAGCAGGTCGGGGTGGTCCCACACCGCGTCGCGCGCACCCGCGCCGGACTGCGCCGCGATGAGCGCCCACAGGGCAGCCGCGTCGCGCGAGCGCCGCGGGCGCAGCTCGAGGCCGACGAGCGTCGCGAACGTGTGCTCCGCGGGACCGCCCGCCGCCCGACGACGGCGCAGCATCTCCCGCAGCGGGACCGCGTGGGGCAGGTGGGGGAGCGCGGCGACGGCGGTCACCTCGTCCACCCAGCCCTCGACGAGCGCGAGCGTCGTCTCGAGGCGCAGCAGGGTCGCCTGCTGCTCGGGCGTGTTCTGCAGGCCGAAGACGCCGCCTGACAGCGCGCGCTGGAGCGCGTCGGTGTCCGCGAGGTCGACGTCGGCGAGCTGCGACTCGAGCGCCGAGAGGTCGATGGTGATGCCGCGCGCGTAGGCGTCGACGAGCCCGCGCAGGTGCCCGCGCAGCCACGACACGTGCGTGAACAGGCGCGCATGGGCGGCCTCGCGCAGGGCGAGGAAGAGGCGGACCTCCTCGGCGGGGGCGTCGAGGCCCTCGGCGAACGCCGCGACGTTCGTCGGCAGGAGGACCGTCGCAGGGCGGTCCAGCAGCGGCAGCCCGACGTCGGTCGCGCCGAAGACCTCGCGCGAGAGCGTCCCGGCGGCCTGGCCCACCTGCATGCCGAACACCGCGGAGCCGAGGCGCCGCATCAGCGCGGCCGGGTCGCCCGCGGGCAGCCCGAGCGCGCCGGCCGGCAGGCCGGGCAGGGTGAACCCGACGCCGGGCAGGGCGGAGGTGTCGTCCCCCATGCCCTCGGGGAGCTGGTCGCGCAGGACCGTGGCGAGCGCGTCCGCGACGGACGCGGCGACCGGGGCGACGAGCTCGTTCCACGCGGGGAGCGTGTGCTCGACCCACTCGGACCGGCTCCACGCCTGGCTCTTCCCGCCCGACGGCGGCAGGTCGGTGACCGCGTCGAGCCAGAGCTCGGCGACGGACAGCGCCTCGGTGACCGCGCGCTGCTGCGCCGGCGAGATCGACGGGTCGCCCTCGGCGACGGCGACCTGGCGCGCGACGTCGTGCGAGACGTCGGTGTTGACCGGGCCGTCGCTCGGCGTCGAGAGCATGCGCTGCACCTGCGCGAGGACGTGCTGGAAGAGCTGCGGGTCGGCCGCGCCGCCCGCGGCGAGCGCCTGCGGGTCGAGCCCGCGGGCGCGCAGCTCGCGCAGCGCCTCGTCGGCGTCGGGCCCGAGCATCGAGCGGAGCAGCTCCTCGAACCGCGGGTCGAAGGGCGTGTCGTCGTCCGGTCCGGGCGTGCGGTCGGGGGAAGGCTGCTCATGGCGACTCCTCACGGTAGCGTCGGTGATCACCGTAACCACGATCGAGCGCCGAGAACGGGGGCTGGGCCATGTCCGAGGGCCGGGTTCGCTCACGGCGCAGCGAGGCGCTCCCCGCGGCGGGCGAGCCCCCGGCCGGTCCGGGGGAGGACCCCACGGCGAGCGCGGTGACCATGCCCGCGGACGAGGTCGCCGACCCCGACCCGGTGGTGGTCGTCGGCGTCGGGCAGGTCGCGGACGCGGTGCGCGCGGGCCTGGGCGCCGCCGAGGCGTCGCCCGTGGACGCGCTCGTCTGGCCCGCCGGGGCGCGCCGTCTCGTCGTGGTCGCGCCCGCGGGGGAGTTCGGGACGCCGCGCGCCCGGACGGACGCGGAGCAGCGCGCGCGCCTCGCGCTCCTGGGCCGGCGTGCGGGGGAGGCGGCGGTCGCGGCTGGGATCGAGCACGTCGTCGCCGTGTCGTCGGCCGCGGTGCACGGCGCGTCGCCCGAGCGGGGCGTCATCGACGACGACGACCCCGTGGCCGCCGACGACGGGCCCGGCTTCGCGGGCGACCTCGTCGCGTTCGAGGACGCGCTGCGCGACGCGCTCGACGGCGTGCCGCTCGCGCTCGTGCGGCCGGCGGTCGTCGTCGGGCCGGGCGTGGACACCGTGCTCACGCGGCACTTCGAGGCCCCGCGCCTGCTCACGGTGCGTGGCGGCGGCCGCACGTGGCAGCTCGTGCACGTCGACGACGTGGTGGGCGCGGTGCGCGTCGCGCTGGACCAGGGTCTCGTCGGCGGTCTGACGGCCGGGCCGGTGCGCGACGGCGAGCCCGACGCGCTCGACTCGGAGACGGTGGCCGCGGCGGCCGGGATGCGCACGGTGCAGCTCCCGCCCGCGACGGCGTTCGGCGCCGCCGAGCGGCTGCACCGGGTCGGCGCGCTCCCGTCCCCGGCGAACGACCTCGCGTTCGTCGTGCACCCGTGGTCGGTCTCGGCGCGGCGCCTGCACGACGCCGGGTGGCGCCCGGAGTGGTCGGGCGCCGCGGCGCTCGAGGTGCTCCTGGCCGAGGTGCGCGGCCGCACGGGCGTCGGGGGTCGCCGGTTCGGAGGCCGGGACGCCGCGGCGCTCGGCGCGGCCGGGGCGGCCGTCGCGGTCCTGGGCACGGCCGCCGTCTGGCGGCAGGCCCGCTCGCGCCGCCCGTAGGGGCGGCTCCCGGGCGGCGTCCACGCCGTCGGCAGGGAGATCCCAGCAACCTCGGGGATGATGTCCCGGTGAGCGACGCCCCCTCCTTCGACGCCCTCCTCACCGAGGACGAGCACGACCCGCCGCCCGTGACCCGGCGGTCGTTGACGTTCGGCATCTCCCTGCTCGCGACGACGCTGCTCGTCGCGGGCCTCGCGATCCTTCCCGCGCCGTACGCGGTGCGGTCGCCGGGCCCGACGGAGGACACGCTCGGCCAGCAGGACGGCACGCCCCTCATCTCGATCACGGGCGCCGAGACGTACGACTCGACGGGCGAGCTGCTCCTGACGACCGTGTCCGTCGCCGGCGGCCCGGGCTACCCGGTGAACCTCGGCCAGGTGGTGCAGGGCTGGTTCGACCGGTCGCGCAGCGTGCGCCCCGTCGAGGAGGTCTTCCCGACGGGCCGCACCAAGGAGGAGACCGAGCAGCAGGGCCAGGCCGAGATGATCAGCTCGCAGGAGAACGCGACGGTCGCCGCGCTCACCGAGCTGGGGTACGACGTGCCCGCCACGCTCACGGTCGAGGGGACGGTGCCGGACAGCGGGTCCGACGGCGTCGTCGAGCCGGGGGACGTCATCGTCGCGCTCGACGGCACGCCCGTGCGGACGTACCAGGACCTCATCGACGGTCTGGCGGCGGTCGACCCGGGCGACGACGTGACGCTGCGCGTGCAGCGCGACGGCGCGGAGACGGACCTCACGGTCGCGACGACCGACGGCGGCGACACCGCGCTGCTCGGCGTGTTCATCGACCCCGCGTTCGACTTCCCGGTCGACGTCGAGATCCAGATCGAGGACATCGGCGGCCCGAGCGCGGGCACGATGTTCGCGCTGGGGATCGTCGACCAGCTCACGCCCGAGGACGAGGCGAACGGCGTCGTCATCGCGGGCACGGGCACCATGAGCGTCGAGGGCGACGTGGGGCCGATCGGCGGCATCCAGCAGAAGCTCTACGGCGCGCTGCGCGACGGCGCGACGTGGTTCCTCGCCCCGCAGGCCAACTGCCCCGAGGTCGTGGGGAACGTGCCCGACGGCCTGCACGTGGCGGCGGTCTCCACGCTCGCCGACGCGCGCGCGGCGATGGAGGCGATCGGCGCGGGCGAGGGCGACTCGCTGCCCACGTGCGAGGCGCGCGGCTGACGACGCCGCGGGCCGTCAGTCCTCGAGCGTCGCGCGCAGCGCCTCGACCAGCCCCGGCACGAGGTCCGGTCCGCCCGCGACGTCCGTCGCCGAGTCGTGGGCGCGCGAGCGGACGGCGCACCACGTGGGGCCGTCGCGCAGCACGCCGACGGCGAGGCGCACGTCCTGCCGGTCAGGGTGGTTCGTGAGGTAGTCGAGCGCGGCGTCCGGGTCGTGGGGGACGCCCTCCTCGGCGGCCGGCGGCAGCACGATCCGCTCGACGACGAGCGCGGCGCCGTCGACCGTCGCCGGCCACGCGACGCGGGCGAGCCCCTCCTCGAGGTCGCCGTCCACGGCGAAGCCCTCCTGCTCGATCGACAGCAGGTGGTGCGGGTCCGCCTCGGCCGCGGCCACGACGTCGGGCGGGAGCCGGTCGGCGAGCGTCGGGTCGGCGCCGAGGGCGCCCGCCGTCCCGACGAGCGCGAAGAGCCGGGGCGGGACGTCCCAGCCCGCGTCGGCCGCGTGCGACTCGATCTCGTGCACCGCGAGCGCGAGCGCGTGCTGCGGGGTGGGGCCGCCGGGCGCGACCGGGTCGGGACCGGCGTCGGGTCCGGGCACGGGGGTGGTGGCGTCGGGACCGGGGGCGGCGTCGTCAGGCTGGGGCATGACCCCATCGTCCCTCATCGGCGCCGCCCCGCACCGCCCCGCACCGCCGTGGGCCGGGTGCCGGCCGTCCCCCACGAGGCGCCGGACCGTGGGAACCTTGGGGGAGGACCGGGCGTTGACCCCGGTGCACGCCCGAGCCACGACCGAAGAGGTATACCCACCGTGTCATTCGCCGCAGCGCCCCGCCGGCCGTCCTCCGGGGGGCGGCCCGCCCGGCGCCGGAGCCCGATCGGGATCGCGATCGCCGTCGTCGGCGCCCTCGTCGTCCTCCTGCTCCTGCTCGCCCAGTTCTGGACCGAGGTGCTGTGGTTCCAGCAGCTCGACTTCGCGAACGTCCTGTGGACCCAGTGGGGCACGCGCATCGCGCTGTTCGTCGCGGGCTTCCTCGTCATGGGCGGGCTCGTCTTCCTGTCGTTCTCGCTCGCGTACCGGTCGCGGCCCATCTACGCGCCGTCCACCCCGAGCAGGCGACCCTCGACCAGTACCGCGAGGCGATCGAGCCGCTGCGCAAGGTCGTCATGATCGTGGCCCCGGCGCTCGTCGGCTTCTTCGCCGGCGCGGCGGCGTCCTCGCAGTGGCAGACGGTCCTCCTCGCGCTGAACTCGGTCCCGTTCGGCACGACGGACCCGCAGTGGGGCATCGACCTGTCCTTCTACGTCTTCACGCTGCCCGCCCTCCGGTTCGTCGTGAGCTTCCTCATGGCGGTCGTCATCATCGCGGGCATCGCCGCGGTCGCGACGCACTACCTCTACGGCGGCCTGCGGATCGGCGGCGGCTCCGACGCGGGCCCCCGCACGACGACCGCCGCGCGCGTCCAGCTCTCGGTGATCGCGGCGCTGCTGCTCGTCCTCATCGGCGCGAACTACTGGCTCGACCGGTACTCGATCCTCACGTCGGGCGGCGCGAAGTTCGACGGCGCGTCGTACGCGGACGTGCACGCGGTGATCCCGTCCAAGGCGATCCTCACGGTCGTCGCGCTCTTCGTCGCGGCCCTGTTCGTGGTGACCGCGGTGCGCGGCAACTGGCGCCTGCCCGCCATCGGCGTGGGCCTCATGGTGGTCTCGGCCATCGCGATCGGCGGGATCTACCCGGCCGTCGTCCAGCGCTTCCAGGTCACGCCGAACGCGCAGGACTTCGAGGAGGAGTACATCCAGCGCAACATCGACGCGACGAAGGCCGCCTACGGCATCGACAATGTCGAGACCGAGCAGTACAACGCCAAGACCGAGGCCGAGGCCGGCGCGCTGCGCGAGGACGCGGACACGACGGCGTCGATCCGCCTCCTGGACCCGGAGATCGTCAGCCCGTCGTTCAGCCAGCTCCAGCAGAACAAGCAGTACTACCAGTTCTCGAGCTCGCTGTCGGTGGACCGCTACACGATCGACGACGAGAGCCGCGACACGGTCATCGCCGTGCGCGAGCTCAACCAGGACGGCCTCGGCGCCGACCAGCGCAACTGGGTCAACGACCACACGGTCTACACGCACGGCTTCGGCGTCGTAGCGGCGTACGGCAACCAGATCGGCCCCGACGGCCGCCCGGCGTTCTACGAGGGCTCGATCCCGTCGACGGGTGCCTTCACGGACGCGGGCGGCTACGAGCCGCGCATCTACTTCTCGCCCGAGGCGCCCGAGTACTCGATCGTCGGCGCGCCCGAGGGTCGTGAGCCGTGGGAGCTCGACTACCCCGTGGACGACGCGGGCGGCCAGGTCAACAACACCTTCCCCACCGACGAGGTGGCGGCCGGCCCGAGCGTCGGGTCGTTCGTCAACAAGGTGCTCTACGCCCTGAAGTTCGGGTCCGAGCAGATCCTGTTCTCCGACCGCGTGACGGACGAGTCGCAGATCCTCTACGACCGCAGCCCGCGCGACCGCGTCGCGAAGGTCGCGCCGTACCTCACGCTCGACGGGCGCGTGTACCCGGCGGTCGTCGACGGCCGCGTGAAGTGGATCGTGGACGGCTACACCACGTCGAACGCCTACCCGTACTCCACGTCGGAGTCGCTCGAGGACTCGACGCGCGACTCGCTCGTCGCGGCGAACTCGGTCGAGGCGCTCGCCCCGCAGCAGGTGAACTACATCCGCAACTCGGTCAAGGCGACGGTCGACGCGTACGACGGCTCCGTCGACCTGTACGCGTGGGACACGGAGGACCCGGTCCTCCAGGCGTGGTCGAACGTCTTCCCGAGCTCCGTGCAGCCGCTGTCCGAGATCTCGGGCGACCTCATGAGCCACCTGCGCTACCCCGAGGACCTGTTCAAGGTGCAGCGCACGCTCCTCGCGAGCTACCACGTGGACGACGCGAACGAGTTCTTCTCGGGCCAGGACTTCTGGCGCAGCCCCGAGGACCCGACGGCGAGCGGGAACGTCAAGCCGCTCCAGCCGCCGTACTACCTCACGCTGCAGATGCCGAGCCAGGAGGCGCCGACCTTCTCGCTCATGTCGACGTACATCCCGGGAGGTGGCTCGGACCGCAACATCCTCACCGGCTTCCTCGCTGTGGACGCGGAACCGGGCAGCGAGGCGGGCGTGCGGTCGGAGGACTACGGCACGCTGCGGCTCCTCGAGCTGCCGCGCAACGCGACGGTGCCCGGACCAGGTCAGGTGCAGAACAACTTCAACACCGACCCGACGGCGGCCGACGGCCTGCTGGCGCTGCGCCGCGGTGACTCGACGGTCATCAACGGCAACCTGCTGACGCTGCCGGTCGGTGGCGGCCTGCTCTACGTCCAGCCGGTGTACGTGCAGTCGACCGAGGGCACGCGGTTCCCGCTGCTGCGCAAGGTGCTCGTCTCCTTCGGTGACGAGATCGGCTTCGCCGACACGCTCGACGAGGCGCTGGACCAGGTGTTCGGCGGCGACTCGGGCGCGAACGCCGGTGACGCGGACGGCGGCGTCGAGACCGAGGTCCCGGACCAGCCGGCCGACGGCGAGTCGCCGGACGCGGGCACGACCGACCCGGGCACGACCGACCCCGGCACCGAGCCGCCGGCCACCGAGGAGCCGGCCCCGCCGGCCGACGGCGGCACGGTCGACGGCGGCGCGCGCGCCGAGCTCGACCAGGCGCTGCGCCAGGCGCAGCAGGCCATCGAGGACGGCCAGGCGGCACTCGCCGAGGGCGACTTCGCGGCCTACGGCGAGGCGCAGGACCGCCTGCAGCAGGCGCTCGAGTCGGCCCTCGCGGCCGAGCAGGCGCTCGACACCGAGTCGTCGGCGGGCTGACGCACCGGTCGCACGAGCGACGCAGCGCCACGGACGGGCGGGGACACCAGCGGGTGTCCCCGCCCGTCCGTCGTCCGCGGCCGCCCGGGACGGAGTTGTCATTTCCCGCCCCGGGCGGGAGGATCGCTCCTCGTGACTTCTGCAACGGTTTGCAGCAACGCTTTCAGCGCGGCGGGCGACGACACCACGACCGTGCCGGCGGTGCGGCTGCATCACACGTCCGGCGCCGAGCTCGTGGTCGCGCTGCGCGGCGCGGCCGTCCTCGCGTGGCGCGCCCCCTGGCGCGGCGCCGACGGCGTCGAGCGCGTCGAGGACCTCGTCGACGGGTACGCCGACGAGGGGGAGGTCGCCGCGCACGACGCCGCGCGGTCGGCGCTCATGGCGCCGTTCGTCAACCGCCTCGCGGGCGGCGAGTACGTGTTCGACGGCGTCCGGCACCACGTGCCCCCGGTGCTCCCCTGGGAGCCGCTCACCATGCACGGGTTCGCGCGCACGCTCGACTGGGGGGTCGTCGACGGCGCGGGGGAGGGCGGGGTCGCCGCGTGCGACGCGGTGGCCGTCGGCGGGGCGGAGCGCGAGTCCGTGACGCTCCGGACGGTCGTGCACCCCGACGCGCACGCCGGCTACCCGTTCGCGCTCGTCCTGGAGGTCCGGTACGTCCTCGGCGCCGGCTCCCTCGACGTCACGCTGCGCGCCCGCAACGTCGGGACGACGGCGGCCCCCGTCTCGCTCGGCTGGCACCCCTACCTCCGGGTCCCCGGGCACGGCACGGTCGACGCGCTGGAGCTCACCGTGCCCGCTCGTCGCGCCGTCGTCACCGACGCCGGGATGTTCCCGCTCGCGGGCGAGGCCGCGTTCGGGGCGATCGACGGCGTCGGCCCGCTTCCGCTCGCGGGCGTGCGCCTCGACCACGCGTTCGCCGACCTCCGGGTCGACGCGGACGGCCGCGCGCGCACGGTCGTGCGCGACCCCGCCACCGGGCAGGGGCTCGCCGTCTGGCAGGAGCGCGGCCTCGTGCACGTCTACACGGGCGACGGTCTGGCGCGGCGCGGCCGCGCGGCGATCGCGGTCGAGCCGGTGGAGACGCTGACCGACGCGTTCAACCGTCCCGACTGCGCCGCCGACGTGCGGCTCGAGCCGGGGGCCGTCCGGGAGTTCGCCTTCGGGGTCGAGGTCCTGGCGTGACCCACGTCTCGTCCACCCGATTTGGCCTGGTCCGGAACCTCACGTAGAGTAGTGATCACCGACGCGGGGTGGAGCAGCTCGGTAGCTCGCTGGGCTCATAACCCAGAGGTCGCAGGTTCAAATCCTGCCCCCGCTACTCCTGAGAGGCCCTCGGTCAGCAGAACTGCTGACCGAGGGCCTCTCGCTTTGTCCCGTGCGCGGGCGGTGTCCTCGTGCTGTGACGCGCCCCACCCGGCCGAGGCGCGGGCGGGGGAAGCCACGGCCCACGGCCCGGCGTTATCGTCAGTGGCCGGTGCCCACCACTCCCGCGGGCGCCCGACACCCGGAAGGTCACCATGCGCCGTCTGCGTCCCCGTCCCGCCGTCCTGACCGCCGTCACGGCGGTCGCCGCGCTCACGCTGGCGGCCTGTTCGTCGGGTGCCGACGACGACGGCGACGCCGCGAGCCCGAGCGAGAGCGCGTCGGGAGACGCGCAGTGCGAGCCCGGTGCGCTCCCGACGCTCACCGACGGCGTGCTGACCGTCGGTGCGGGCGAGCCGTACTCCCCGTGGTACGTGGGGGAGCAGGACTCGGGCGAGGGCTTCGAGTCGGCCCTGATCTACGCCGTCGCGGACCGCCTGGGCTACGCGGCCGACGACGTGGTGTGGGAGACGGTGACGTTCGAGCAGATCATCAGCCCGGCCGTGAAGCCGTTCGACGTGGCGGCGTACCAGACGTCGATCACGGACGAGCGCAAGCAGGCCGTCGACTTCTCGAGCCCGTACCTCACGACGCGCCAGGGCGTCATCGTCATGGAGGACGGCCCCTACGCGGGCGCGAGGACGCTGGCCGAGCTCGACGGCGCGCGCATCGGGGTCACCGCCGCCCAGACCAGCCTCACCCTCGCGGAGGCCGCGTGGGGCGAGGACGCCGACATCTCGCCGTACAGCGCTGCGGGCGACGGCATGCAGGCGCTGCAGTCCGGCACGATCGACGCGATGGTCATGGACGTCGACCAGGGCGTCGCCGCCTCGACCGAGTACTTCCCGGACTCCGTCGTCATCGGCACCCTGCCCGACGAGGGCGTCGTCGAGCAGTACGGCCTCGTGCTGGACCTCGGCTCGGAGCTCACGGACTGCGTGTCGCAGGCCGTCGACGACCTGGAGGCGGACGGCACGCTCGCCGAGCTGCGCACGACGTGGCTCAAGTCGGACGACATCCCCGTCCTCCAGTGACCCGGCCATGACCGTGCCCGACGACGCGCGCCCGCCCGGGCGCGTCGGGTCGCCCGACGCCGTCCCGGCCGCCGCGTGGTCGCCGTCGCCGCTCGCGCTCGACCGGGCGGCGTTCCGGCGTGCGCAGCGGCGGCGCTCGCTCCTGGTCGCGCTCGTGAGCACGGTGCTCGTCGTCGCGGCGGTCGTGCTCGTCGTCGTCAACGCGCCGGGCTGGGAGCGGGCGCGGACCGCGTTCTTCGACCCGGCGATGGCGTGGGAGTCGCTGCCCGCGATCCTCGAGGGCCTGTGGCTCAACCTGCGCGTGTGGGTCGTCGCGGGCGTCGTCGGCACGGTGCTCGGGCTCGGTCTCGCGGTCGCGCGCACGAGCCGTATCCCGGCGCTGTTCCCGCTGCGGGCGTTCGCGACGGTGTACGTCGACCTGTTCCGCGGCGTGCCGCTCCTGCTCGTGCTGCTGCTCGTCGGGTTCGGGCTGCCGGCGCTGCGGCTGGAGTGGCTGCCGACGTCGGGCGCGTTCCTCGGCGCGCTCGCGATCGTCCTCACGTACACCGCGTACCTCGCGGAGGTGTTCCGCGCGGGCATCGAGTCGGTGCACCCGTCGCAGGTCGCGGCGGCGCGCTCGCTCGGCCTCACGCGCGCGCAGACGACGCGGCGCGTCGTGCTGCCGCAGGCGGTGCGCAACGTCACCGCGCCGCTCGCGAACAACCTCGTCTCGCTGCAGAAGGACTCGGGCCTCATCTCCGTCCTCGGCGCCGTCGACGCGATCCGTGCCGCGCAGATCGCGACGACGGGCAGCTACAACTTCACGCCCTACGTCGTCGCGGGGATCCTGTTCTTCCTCGTGTCGTTCCCGCTGACGCGCGCGGTCGACGCGTACCAGGCGCGCCGCGGCTGGGGCCGGTCGCTCGCGACGGTGAGCGGGGCGGGGGACATCCGATGAGCGCGTCTGCGACGTCTGGCGCGATCCCCCAGGACGCGCGTCACCTGCTGTCCCTGCGCGGCGTGCGCAAGACGTACCCGGCTGCGGGCGCCCCGGGCGGGCGACGGGTCGTGCTCGACGGCATCGACCTCGACGTCGACGCCCACCGGTGCGTCGTGCTCGTCGGGTCGTCCGGATCGGGCAAGTCGACGCTGCTGCGCGTCGTCAACCTGCTCGACGAGGTCGACGACGGCCAGATCCTGCTCGACGGCGAGGACGTCGCCGACCCGCGCCTCGACGCGAACCGCGTGCGGGCGCGCATGGGCATGGTCTTCCAGGCGTACAACCTCTTCCCGCACCTCACGGTGCTCGACAACGTGACCCTCGCACCCCGGCTCGTGCACCGGCGCTCGCGCGACGAGGCGGAGGCGGCGGCGGTCGAGATGCTGGGCCGCGTCGGGCTCGGGCACAAGGTGACGTCCTATCCCGACCAGCTCTCGGGCGGCGAGCAGCAGCGCGCGGCGATCGCGCGCGCCCTCGTCAACGGTCCCGAGCTGCTCCTGCTCGACGAGGTGACGTCCGCGCTCGACCCCGAGCTCGTGGGGGAGGTGCTCGACCTGCTCGCCGAGCTGCGCGCGGAGGGCCGCACGATGCTCGTCGCGACGCACGAGATGGGGTTTGCGCGCCGCGTCGCCGACGAGGTCTGCTTCCTCCACGAGGGCCGCGTCCACGAGCGCGGCACGCCCGAGCAGGTGCTCGGCGACCCGCAGCGCGAGCGGACCCGCGCGTTCCTGCGCCGTCTGCACGCCTGACCGCGCCCTCGGGACCGCGCCGCGCGCCGCTCGACCCGGCCCGGACCCCGGTCAGCCTCGCAGCACGAGCACGACCGTGGCAGCGATTGACGCGCAGGCGACGAGGACGTACGGCCACGTCCACGTGCGCTGCCCGGCGACGCGCAGCACCACGGCCACCGCGAGCGCGGCCAGGCCGAGCACGGGACCGTCGACGAGCGGGGCCAGGTCGACCGAGACACGCAGGGTCTCCAGGAGCTGTGGCGGCAGGGGGACGAACGGCTGGCTCTGGCGGGCCGCGCCGTCGGGCACGAGCCACAGCGTGCGCAGCACCGCCAGGACCGCGAGGACGCGCGGAAGGGCCCGCAGGAGCGCGCCTCCGACCCGAGAACGGTCCCAGGACGACGACGCGGCACGTCGGACGGGCCGTGCGGACCGCGCGGCGGACGCCGGGGCCACCTGGCGTGGCGCGGCCGCGGCCGCGGACGTGCCGGCGGCGCGCGGGGCCGGGGCGATCGCGACCGCCGCACCGGTGATCCGCGGCCGGACGGACTCCGGACGCACGGCGGGCGACGACGGCGTCGGGCCGAGGTGCCGGACGGGACTCCGGCGCGGCGGGACCGACGGCGGGACCGGCCGGCCGACCTGCGTGGCGACGAGGTCGGGGGAGTCCATGACGCGGGTCCGTCCGACCGCAGGCGGGACCGGCTCCGGCCGGGGCCGCCCCGACGGACCGCGACCCAGCGTGGAGACGCGCTGCACGGGCACCGGCCAGGGACGCGGGTCCGGGGAGCCGGACTCCGGCACCGGGACGGGGCCGGCCGTCCGCGACCGCGCGGCCCGGGCCACGGGCTCGGCGCCGGAGCCCGGCACGGGGAGCATCGGGTGCGTCGGGCGACGGTACTCGCGCCATCCGCGGAGGGTGTCGGCGTGCCCCGCGGGCGGTGCTGCGGCCTGCCACCGCATCGCCTGCCAGAGCCAGTCCTTGAGCTCCGCCGGGGTCCGGCCGTCGGCCACGTCCGCGCCGATGCTCGCGACGTGGTCCGCGATCACCTCGGCGGCCGCGCCGTCGAACCCGTCGCCGTGCACCTCGGCCAGCACGCTCATCAGCGTCGCGTCGTAGACCAGGGCGTGCCATGGCTCCCGGACGCGGGCCGCGTCGGCCGCCCTGCCGACCGGCGTGACCTCCGCCGCCCGCTCGGCCCGGACGGGTGCGCCGGTGGCGGCGGCCAGCCCGGCGACGGGGCCCAGCGCGCGCTCGGCCGCGGTGGCGCCGTCGGCCACGATCCGTGACGTGAGGAGCAGGGTGTCGTCGGGGGTCTGGCCGGCGAGCCGGGCCCGCAGCACCGCGACGACGCTCTCGAGCGCGGGGCGGTGGTTCGGCTGGTAGCGGGTCGCCGACAGGATCAGGTCCTGCAGGTGGGGGTCGATCTCGGGCAGCTCGGCGGGGGACGGGGCCGGCTCCGTCCCGACCGGCACCCCGACCAGGTCGTCCGGGACCTCCCGCACGAGGTCGGCGGCCTCGAGGTCGCGGCCGAGGAAGTTGAGGTCCGCCGGCACGACCCCCGTGGTGGCGAAGATCAGGAGCAGGCCGAGCGCGTACACGTCCGAGCGGGGGTGCACGCGGCGGGCGAACAGCTCCGGCGCCATGTACGCGAGCGTCCCGACGGGCTGGGTGGACGTCGCCGTGTCGAACAGCTTGGCGATGCCGAGGTCGATGAGGACCGCCCGGTCGCCGTCGACCATGATGTTGGCGGGCTTCAGGTCGCGGTGCACGCAGTGCTGCTCCTGCAGCACGAGCAGGGCCTCCGCGACGTGCGACGCCAGCCGCAGCGCCTGCCGTCCGTCCAGCGGGCCCGACGCGCGGACCTGCTCGCGCAGCGTGGTGCCGGGGACCAGCTCCATGGCGAACCACGGCTGGTCGTCGTCCAGGCCCGAGCGCACGAACGCGGGGAAGCCGCGCCCGCCCACGGCCTCCAGCAGCCTCGCCTCCTGCGCGAAGCGCTCGCGGGAACCCTCCTGGAGACCCGTGAGCACCTTCACGGCGACCTCCGCGCCGTCGGCGTCCGTCGCGCGGTAGACGTGCGCGAACCCGCCGTGCCCGAGCACGTCGGCGAGGGTGAACGGGCCCTTGCGGTCACCGCTCGCGGGCACCTGGCGGACGGGCCGGCGGGGCAGCGGCGCGGGGCCCGACCCGGCGTCCGGATCGGCGGCAGGTCGGACGGAGAGGTCGGTCGCCACCGCGAGGGCGGGCTGCTCGGGGCCGGGCATGGGCGCAACGTTACAAGCGCGCCGCTCCGGGACGGAGCAGACAACTCCGACGGCCCGGGCCGCGAGCGGCGCGTCGACCTGGGAGGCTGGACGTCATGGTCAACCGCCTCGCCGCCGCCGTGAGCCCGTACCTGCGCCAGCACGCCGGCAACCCGGTCGACTGGTACCCGTGGGGCACCGAGGCGTTCGCGGAGGCGCGCCGCCGGGACGTGCCGGTCATGGTCTCGGTCGGGTACGCCACGTGCCACTGGTGCCACGTCATGGCGCGCGAGAGCTTCTCCGACCCGGACATCGGCGCGCTCCTGGCGCGCGGGTTCGTCGCGGTGAAGGTCGACCGCGAGGAGCACCCCGACGTCGACGCGAGCCTCCTCGCCGCGGCGAGCGCGTTCACCCCGGACCTGGGGTGGCCGCTCACGGTGTTCACGACGCCCGACGGCGCTCCCTTCTATGCGGGCACGTACTGGCCGCCCGTCCCCGTCGCCGGGCGACCCGCGTTCCGGGACGTGCTCGACGCCGTCGCGCAGGCCTGGGAGCAGCGGCGCGACCAGGCGGTCGAGACGGGGGAGGCGATCCGCGCGGCGCTGCGCGACGCGGCGGCGGGCCGCCGGACGGGCGTGCCGCGCGCGGCCGCGACGGCGGTCGACGGCTCGGGGGCGTCCGGCGGCGCGGACGCCGGGCCGGTGGCCGACCTGGCCGAGCACGCCCGCCGGGTCGTCGAGCGGCTGGAAGCGGCGGAGGACCGCGTGCACGGCGGCTTCGGGGGCGCCCCCAAGTTCCCCGTCGCCCCGACGCTCGAGCTCCTGCTCGACGTCGCGGCGTCGTCCGTCGTCGACCCGGAGGTCGCGCGGCGCGCGCTCGTCCTGGCGGGACGCACGGTCGACGCGATGGCGGCGAGCCCGCTGCGCGACGTCGACGGCGGCTTCTTCCGGTACGCGACCCGGCCGGACTGGTCGGAGCCGCACTACGAGCGGATGCTCTACGACAACGCGCAGCTGCTCTCGGCCGCGACGACGCTCGCCGTGCTGCGCCGGACCGGGCCCCTGGACGGACCGCTGCGCACGCCCGCCGAGGCGCCCGGCACGCCCGACCCGGGCGAGGCCACCGCCGAGGTGGCGGGCGACGTCGGGCGCTTCCTCCTGCGCGTGCTGCGCCTGGCCGACGGCGCGTTCGCGAGCGCGCAGGACTCGGAGTCCGTCGTGGACGGCGAGCGCGTCGAGGGCGGGTACTACCTGCTCCCGCCGGGCGAGCGTGCGCACCACGAGCCGCCGCCGCTGGACACGAAGGTGCTCACCGGGTGGAACGGGCTCGCGATCGAGGCGCTCGCCCGCGCCGGGCACCACCTGGCCCTGCCCGACCTCACAGACGCCGCGCGGGCGGCCGCCGACCGGTTGCTCGCGACCCACGTCCGGGCCGACGGGTCGCTCGTGCGCGCGTCGGAGGGCGGGGTCGCCTCGGCCGCCGTCGCGACGCTGGAGGACCACGGCGCGCTCGCCGCGGCGCTCCTCGTGCTCGGAGGCCTGACCGGGGAGGCTAGGTACGTGCGCGAGGGCCTGCGCCTCGTCGACGCGACGGTCGGCCCGGACGGCGACCTCACGCCCCCGCAGGGCACGGACCCGGTGCTCACCGACCTGGGGTTGGCCGCCGGTGCGGTGGCCGACCCGTCGGAGGGCGCGGTGCCGTCGGGCACGACGGCGGCCGCCCGGGCCGCGCTGCTCGCCCACCTCGCGACGGGCGAGCCGCGGTACCGGGACGCGGCCCTCGCGCACGCCGCCGCGTCCGCCGCGGCGAGCGAGCACCCGCTCGGCGCGGCGGGGGTGCTGCGCGTCGCCGTCGGGCTCGCGGAGCCGCCCCACCAGCTCGTGGTCGTCGCCGACGCCGACCGGCGCGAGGGGTTCCTCGCCGCCGCGCGCGACTGGTACCACCCGGGCGCGCTGCTGCTCGCGGCGACGCCCGACGACGCCGCGACCCTCGCTGCCGACGGCGTCGCCCTGCTCGCCGACCGCGGGCCGGGCGCCTACCTCTGCGCGGACTTCGTGTGCCGGCTCCCGGTGCACGACCCCGCGGCGCTGCGGGACCAGCTCGGCGCGCGGACTCCCTGAGACCGGGGGTGCAGCGCGCTCCCCGCGGTCGCATGATGGAAGGACGGTGCGGCACGAGGAGGAGCCATGAGGGCATCGGTCGGGGACAGGATCGTGACCGCCTCGGGCGTCGTCGGCGGGGCGGTGCGCGACGGGGTCGTGGTCGAGCTGCGGCACGAGGACGGCTCGCCGCCGTACCTCGTCGAGTGGGCCGACACGGGCGAGCGGACGCTCGTCTACCCGGGGTCGGACAGCTACGTCGAGCACGTCCCGGGAGCGGAGACGGGCGACGGCACGGACACCACGAAGGTGTGGCGCGTGCAGGTGAGCGTCGTCGAGTCGGAGGGCCGGACGACGGCGGAGGCGGTCCTCGTCGCGGAGACGCCCGAGCACGTGCGGACCGTCGGGCGGGCGCGGCGCGACCCGCACGACCGCGACGTCCCGCTCATCGGCGACGAGATCGCCGTCGGGCGGGCGCTGCGCCGGCTCGCGGACCGGCTGCTGGACGACGCCGAGTCGGACATCGCGTCGTCGACGGGCGCCCCGGCGCACGTGCACCAGTGACGCGGCCGGGTGAGGGCGTGGCGCGCGGTGCCGCGGACGTCGCCGTGCGGGCGCTCGTGCACGGGCGCGTGCAGGGCGTCGGCTTCCGCTGGGCGACGCGCGAGCGGCTCGCCGCGCTCGGCCTCGACGGCACCGCGACCAACCGGCCCGACGGCACCGTCGAGGTCGTCGCGTCCGGGGCGCCGGACGCCGTCGACCGCCTCGTCGCCTGGCTGCGCGACGGCCCCACGCCGGGCGACGTCACGCGCGTCGACGTCGAGCGGGCGCACGCCTCCTGAGGACCCGCCCCGGCGCTCCCGGGGTCCCCGGCGCGACCGGCGGCGCGCTCAGCCGTCCGCGCGGGCCAGCACGGACTCCCAGTGCCACGGCTCGGGCACGCGCCCGTCGGGCTCGGCGAAGTCGGGGTGCGTCCAGCCGTAGGTCTCGGCGTGCTGCTTGAGCCACTCGTACTGCGGGGTGCCGAACGCCTGGACGCCGCCGCCCAGGTCGACGGCGAACCCCAGCCCGTGGTTCGAGCACCCGGGCGGCGCCGCGATGGGCGACGACGGGTCGTACAGGCCCTGCTGCTCCTCGAAGGTCCGATAGGAGGAGTTGATCGTCAGGTGCACGCCGAACCGCTCGACGTACGCGGCGTCGAGGGCGACGAGCCCGTCCAGCACGTCCGCGCGCACCCGGTCGGTGGGGGACCACGGGATCGGCGCGAGAGCGGCGTCGGGCACGCGGCCGCTGTCGGGGTCCCACACCTGGTCCGGTGCCGGGCACGAGACGGCGTCCTGCGCGACCGACGTCTCCTCCGTCGACGTGCTCACGACCCCGAGGCCTGCGCCCAGGTCGAGCACCGCCTGCTCGAGCGTCGCGAGGTCGTCGCCCGCGAGACCCGCGTCGGCGGCGGCGTCGGTCGCGGCCGCGGTGTCCAGCGCGTCGCGCAGCCGGGCGCGGACCGCCTCGTCGGCGCCGAGCCCGTCCGTCGCGGCGTAGATCTTCTCGCCGAGCTCGCTGGCGGTCGCGAGGCTCGCGCGCGCCGCGGTCACCTCGCTCCGCGCGTGGTCGAGCATCGAGGCGTGCACGGCGTCCGAGGCCGACACGAGCGACCGGTCCGTCGCGTCGGTGCCCGTGGTCATCCGGTCGAGGAACGGCGCCGCGAGCAGGGCGCGGGCGTCGTCCACCTCGGTCGTCAGCGCGGTCCGCACCGCCGGGTCCGCGACCTTCCCGTCCGACGCCGCGAGCAGGTCCTCGGCGGTCGCGGCGCGGTCGGCCAGCGCGTCGTACTCGGTGTCCCGGTGCCAGGCGAACGCCCCGCCGCCCCCGCCCAGCACGAGCACGAGCGCCACGACGGCCGCGATCCACGCAGCCCGGTGCCGACGCTGCACGCGTGCGTGCCGACGCTCCCGGCCGCCCGGCGGGTGGTCCGCGGGGCCGGCGGGCGGGGCGGTGCTCGTGGCGGTCACACCGCCAGAACCTACGGCACGACGGCGACCCTCCCGGACGGATCCGGGGGTGCGCACGGACACGCTCACGGCTTGCTCACGAACCCCGACCGGTCCGTGCGTCGGCGGGCGCCGTCGTGCATCAGCCGGGGCGCGACGACCCTCCCCAGATGGTGTCCCCGACGCGCCGCCGGGGGCGGATCGAGGAGGGACCATGAAGCGGCTGGTGCTGTGCTGCGACGGCACGTGGAACTCGCCGGTGAACGCGAGCGTGTCGAACATCGAGAAGATCGCGCGCTCCGTCCGCACCGGGATCGGACCGGACGGCGTCCAGCAGATGGTGTTCTCCGTCGAGGGCGTCGGGGCGCAGGGCTACCTCGTCGACCGGCTCCTCGGCGGGGCGTTCGGCTACGGCCTGACGCGCAACGTCGTCGCGGGGTACCGCCACCTCGCGCTCAACTACGAGCCCGGCGACGAGATCTACGTGTTCGGGTTCAGCCGCGGGGCGTACACCGCGCGCAGCGTGGTCGGGATGGTCGCGACCGTCGGCCTGCTCACCCAGGACGCGCTGGCGCGCGACCACCTGTGCGAGGCGGAGGAGGTCTACCGCGACCGCGACCCTGCCCGCCGCGCCGAGCGTGCCCGCACGTTCCGCGCCGCGTACTGCCACGACCACGTGCCGGTAGCGTTCCTCGGGGTGTTCGACACGGTCGGCGCGCTCGGCGTGCCCGGCCTGTCGCGCCGCCGCAGCCGGTTCCACGACCTGCGCCTGTCGACCGACGTGCGGTGCGCCCGCCAGGCGCTCGCCATCGACGACCGCCGCATCACCTTCGAGCCGTGCTTGTGGGACGTGCCCGTGGCCATGGCGCCCCGGGTCAAGCAGGTCTGGTTCCCCGGCGGGCACAGCGACGTCGGCGGCGGCGCGCGGGCGCGCGCCCTCTCGGACACCGCGCTGCTGTGGATGCTCGGCGAGGCCGTCGCGCGCGGTCTCGTCGTCGACGAGGAGCGCCTGCGTGCGCAGCTCCACCGGGACGACGAGCTCGTCTGCCGCATCCGCCCCGGGCTGCTGTTCGGCGCGCTCAACCTCGTCAAGCGCCTGCACCACCGCCCGCGCTTCCGCGGCGCGCTGCGCGTCCTCGCGGGCGTGCCCACCCCGCCCGAGACCGTCGACGCCGTCTACCTCGCCGAGACGGCGGTGACGCTCAGCGCCGACCCCGCGTCGGTCTACGCGCGCCACGCGCGGAACCTCGCCTGGTGGCGCGACAGCGTAGGCCCGGACCTCGCGCGTCTCGTGGAGCCCGTGCCGGGCGCGGCCCAGGAGACCCGGCCGCTCGTGCTCGCCTGACCACGGGCGCCGCACCCGTGCCATGCTGGGCGGCGTGAGCGAGCAGACTCCCGACCGCGTCCCGGCCGAGCAGCTCGTCCCCGCCGACGCGCACGTCCTCGGGGACCCGGCCGCGCCCGTCACCATCGTCGAGTTCGGCGACCTCGAGTGCCCGTACTGCGCCGCCGCCGCCCCGGTGCTGCGGCAGGTCGTCGAGTCCTCCGGCGGCCGGGTGCGTCTCGTGTTCCGCCACTTCCCGCTGTTCGAGATCCACCCGCACGCGCTGTCGGCCGCGCTCGCCGTCGAGGCGGCCGCCGCGCAGGGCCGGTTCTGGGAGATGCAGGCCGCGCTGTTCGCGCACCAGGACCAGCTCGGCGAGGCCGGGCTCGCCGAGCGGGCCGAGGAGCTCGGGCTCGACGGCGCGTCGGTCGTCGGGGACGCAGCCCAGCGGTACGCCGCGCCGGTGCAGCGCGACTACGCCGACGCGCTCGCGGTCGGCGTGCAGGGCACCCCGACGCTCTTCGTCGACGGCGTCCGCTACCGCGGGCGCGTCACCGCGGAGGGCCTGCGGGCCGCCGTCGCCGCCGCCGCGCGGCCGTAGGGCGCTCGCGGGGTCGGGGCTCCCGGGCGGCGACCACACTGGTACCCGTGGGGTGCCGTGCCGTGCGCTCGGGCGCGCGGTCACGTGGTCGCGGGCGGGTGCCAGGGGAGCGGCGGGAGCTCGGGCGGCGGGCCGTCCGCGCCGGGCGAGCACAGGGGCCAGCGCTCGCCGAACAGCCGGAGCGCGACGGACCCGAGCACGGCGGCGACGAGCGAGCCCGCGAGGATGCCGATCTTGGCCTGCTCGACGAGCGCCTCGTCGTCGAACGCCAGCTCGGCGATGAAGAGCGAGATGGTGAACCCGATGCCGGCGAGGATCGCCCCTCCGAGCAGGTGGGAGTACCGCACCCGCCCCGGGAGGTCGCCGAGGCCGAGGCGCAGGGCGAGCGTCGCGGCCCCGAAGATGCCGACGGCGTTGCCCACGACGAGCGCGACCGCGACGCCGATCGTCACGGGCGACGTGGCCGCCGCGCGCAGCGACTCGCCGTCGAGCTGCACCCCCGCGTTCGCGAGGCCGAAGACGGGCACGACGACGTACGCGCTCCACGGGTGCAGCACGCGCTGGAGGCGCTCGCTCGTGGGCACGGCCGCGCGCGCCGCGAGCTCGGTGAGGTGCTCGCGCTCCGCCGTCGTCTCCTGCGCGAGCCGCTTCGCGTACTTCGGCACGACGGCGACGTCCACGGGCCGCGACGAGCGCGACGGCACGAGCAGGCCCACGAGCACGCCCGCGAGCGTCGCGTGCACGCCCGACGCGTAGACCGCGCCCCACAGCGCGATCCCGGCGAGCGCGTACGGCGCCAGGCGCCAGACGCCGAGCCAGCGCAGCACGAGGATCACCACGACGAGCACGGCGGCGACGAGGAGGCCCGGGAGCCAGAGGTCGTCGGTGTAGAAGAGCGCCATGACGGTGATGGCGCCGATGTCGTCGACGACGGCGAGCGTGAGGAGGAAGAGCCGGAGCTGGTCGGGGCAGCGCGGCCCGAACAGGGCGAGGATGCCCACGAGGAACGCGGTGTCCGTCGACATGACGATGCCCCACCCGTGCTCCGCGGGAGACCCGGCGTTGAACGCGACGTAGATGAGCGCGGGGACCGCGAGGCCGCCCAGCGCGCCCAGCGCCGGGACGGCGACGGTGCGGCGGTTGCGGAGCTCGCCGCTCGTGACCTCGCGGTTGATCTCGAGGCCGATGACGAGGAAGAACACGGCCATCGCGGCGTCGTTGACCCAGTGGTGCAGGTCCATCTCGAACGCCCACGGCCCGACGCGCCAGCCCGCCTCCGTGGACCAGAGCGCGTCGTAGGCGCCCGACCACGCGGAGTTCGCCCACACGAGCGCGACGACCGTCGCGGCGAGGAGCAGGACGGCGCCGCCCGCCTCGGTCGCGAGGAACGAGCGCAGCGACGGCGCCACGGGGCGGAGCTGGAAGCGCAGCGGCGGGCCCGGCCGGGCGGGGACGCGGACGACGGGGAGGGACGACGGCGGAGCGGGCTCGGTCACTGGGCCTCCGGGTGGGTCGGGACGGGGCGACGCCCCGGGCGTCGGACCTGCGCTGGGACAACTCTTCCGGGCGGCAGATCCTTCCGCAACAGACCTCGCGGGAGCATCGAGCGCGGGGCTCTGTTCGTCAACACATCCGCATATCGGAAAAGTTCTTCCGAAACCCTTGTGGCGTCCGTCACGCGCTGCTAGCGTCGTGCGTGCCAACGGCGGGCCCGGGCCGAGCGACACGCTCGGTGGTCGACACGTTCGATCCGACACCGGCAGCTACCTACCAGGCGGACGTGACAACTCGCCTGCAGCGGCCCGCCGGCCGCCTCCTCCCGGCTCACCGACGAGCCCGGACGCCGGGGGCGGAGCACCCGGCGTCGCTGCCCGAACCGTGGAGACTCACCATGGACACTCTTGTCGTGGACACCGCACACCTGGACCGAGCCGTCGCCCTCGCGGTCGACAGCGTCGCGCACGCCGGAGGACCCTTCGGCGCCGTCCTCGTCACCGCCGACGGGCAGGTGTTCGAGGGCAACAACCGGGTCACGCAGGACAACGACCCGACCGCGCACGCCGAGGTCACCGCGATCCGGCGCGCGTGCGCCGCGCTCGGCACCTTCGACCTCACGGGCGCGACGCTCTACTCGAGCTGCGAGCCGTGCCCCATGTGCCTCGCGTCCGCCCTCTGGGCGCGCGTGCACGCCGTCCACTACGCCGCCGACCGGTACGACGCCGCGCGCGCCGGCTTCGACGACGCCGCCTTCTACGACTTCTTCGACGCCGACCCGGCCGACCGGGTCATGCAGGTCGTGCACGAGCGCACGGCCACCGCCACCGCGCCGTTCGACGCCTGGCGCGCCCTCGAGACCCGGGTCGAGTACTGACCGGCCGCGCGGCCGGTCGGTACCTCAGGAAAGGGCACAAGGACGTGACTCTCCTCGGCATGCGGCGGGAGACCGCCGGGAACGACGACGCACGCGGCACCGGACCGGCCCCCGGCCGGCTCGACCGCTTCTTCCGGATCACCGAGCGCGGCTCGACCACCGGGCGCGAGCTCCGCGGCGGGCTGGTGACCTTCTTCGCGATGGCGTACATCGTCATCCTCAACCCCCTCATCCTCGGCGGGACGAGCGCCGAGAACGCGCCCGTCGACGTCGCGGGCGGGTGGCTCCAGACAGCGCAGGTCGGCGCGATGACCGGCCTCGCCGCCGGTGGTCTGACCATCCTGTTCGGGCTCGTCGCGAACCTCCCGTTCGCGCTCGCGGCCGGGCTGGGCATCAACTCGTTCCTCGCCGTCGCCGTCATCGGCGACGTCACGTGGCCCGAGGCGATGGGGCTCGTGCTCGTCAACGGCCTGCTCATCGTGCTGCTCGCCGTGACGGGCGCGCGGTCGGCGATCTTCAACGCCGTCCCGCGCCAGCTCAAGGCCGCGATCACGGTCGGCATCGGCCTGTTCATCGCGTTCATCGGGTTCGTCGACGCCGGGTTCGTCACGCGCACCCCGGGCGGGCCGCCGGTCCAGCTCGGCGACGGCGGGTCGATCACCTCGGTCCCCACGCTCGTGTTCGTCGTCGGGCTGCTCACCATGGGCGTCCTCGTGGCGCGCAAGGTCAAGGGCGGGCTGCTCATCGGGCTCGTCGCGACGACCGTCGTCGCGATCGTCGCCGAGTCCGTGCTGCACCTCGGCCCGGCGTCGGAGACGAACCCCGGCGGCTGGCACCTCACCGTGCCGGCGCTGCCCGGCTCGCTCGTCTCGGTGCCCGACCTCAGCCTGTTCGGGCAGCTCTCGTTCGGCGCGTTCGACCGGATCGGGGCGCTCGCGGCGACGATGCTCGTGTTCACGCTGTTCTTCACGAACTTCTTCGACGCGATGGGCACGATGACGGGGCTCGCCAAGCAGGGCGGCCTCGCCGACGCGGACGGCAACTTCCCGCGCATCAAGTCGGCGCTCGTCGTCGAGGGCGTGGGGGCGGTCGTGGGCGGCGCGACGTCGTCGTCGTCGAACACGGTGTTCGTCGACTCGGCGGCGGGCGTGGGCGAGGGGGCGCGGACGGGCCTCGCCTCGGTCGTCACGGGCGGGCTCTTCCTCGTCGCGATGTTCCTCACGCCGCTCACGGCGGTGGTGCCGATCGAGGTCGCGAGCGCGGTGCTCGTCGTCGTGGGCGCGATGATGATGGGCCAGATCAAGGAGATCGACCTCACCGACTTCACGGTGACGCTGCCGGTGTTCCTCACGATCGTGACGATGCCGCTCACGTACTCGATCGCGAACGGCATCGGCATCGGGTTCGTCACGTGGGTCCTGCTGCGGACCGCGTGCGGGAGGGTGCGCGACGTCCACCCGCTGCTGTGGGTGGTCGCGGCCGGGTTCGTCGTGTACTTCGTGCGCGGTCCGCTCACCGCGGCCGTGGGAGGCTGAGCCTCGACATCGACCGCACGGCCGACGGGTCGCCCGCTCCTGGGGGTGGCCCGTCGGCGTGCGGGGAGCGGGAAGGGCGAGGCATGGCAAGAACAGCACGGGTGAGCGTCGACGAGCACCGCGCGGACGTCGCGGCCCTCCTCGCACCCCTCGTGGACGCGGCCCGACGCCGCGCCCGCACCGAGGGCGTCGACCTCGCCGACGCGCTCGGCCGGGTCCTCGCGGGAGACCTCGTCGCGCCCGTCGCCGTCCCGCTGTTCCGCAACGCGCAGATGGACGGGTACGCCGTCCGCGCCGCGGACGTCGCCGACGCACGGGCGGACGCGCCCGTCCGGCTGGCCGTGGTCGCCGAGATCGCGGCGGCGCCGGGCGTCCCGCCCCGGCTCGCGCCGGGCACGGCTGCCCGCATCATGACGGGCGCGCCCGTGCCCGAGGGGGCGGACGCCGTCGTGCCCGTCGAGGACACCGCGACCGGGACGTTCGCCCGCCCGCCCGCGGGCCCTGCGCAGGAGGGCGTCACCGACCCGGCGGCCGGACAGGCCTCCACGACGTCGGCCGACCCGGAGCCCGTCGAGGTCCGGGTGCCGCGGGCGGCGGGCGACTTCGTGCGCGAGGCGGGCTCCGACGTCCGCCCGGGCGACGTCCTGCTGACCGACGGGACCGTCCTCGCGCCGCACCACCTCGCGGCCGCCGCGGCGTGCGGGGTCGGGCGCGTCCGGGTCGTCGCGCGGCCGCGGGTCGCGGTCCTGTCGACGGGGTCGGAGCTCGTCGGCCCGGGGGAGGCCCCGGCGCCCGGGCAGGTCTTCGACGCCAACGCCGACGCGCTCGGCGCCGCCGTGCGGCGCGCGGGGGGCGACGTGGTGCTCACGGCCCGCTGTGGCGACGACGCCGAGCGGTTCGCCGCCGTGCTCACCGAGGCCGCGGCGGTCGCGGACCTCGTCGTGACGTCGGGGGCGTGTCGCAGGGCGCGTACGAGGTGGTCAAGGACGTCCTCGGCGGCGGTGCGTCCTCCGACGTGACGTTCCGCTCCGTCGCGATGCAGCCGGGCGGGCCGCAGGGGTTCGGCACCGTGGACGGGACGCCTGTGCTCACGTTCCCGGGCAACCCGGTGAGCGCGCAGGTGTCGTTCGCGATGTTCCTGCGCGAGCCGCTCGAGCGGGCCGCGGGGCTGCCCGGCGCCGAGCGCGTGCGCACGGCGGTGCTCGCCGAGCCGCTGACGTCGCCCGCGGGCAAGCGGCAGCTCCTGCGAGGCGCGACCGGTCCCGGGGGCACGGTGCGCGTCGTCGGGGGAGCGGGCTCCCACCTCGTCGCGTCGATGGCGCGCGCGGACGTGCTCGTGGACGTCCCGGCCGACGTGACAGAGTGGGCCGCCGGGGCCGAGGTGGAGGTGCGGGAGCTGTGACGCAGACGACGGACGGCGGCGCGCCGCCCACAGACCCGAGCCGCGTGACGACGGACGTCCTCGACGACGCCGTGTCGCGCGCCGTCGAGGAGGCCGTCG
This sequence comes from Cellulosimicrobium sp. JZ28, assembly GCF_015327065.1. Classification (NCBI taxonomy): domain Bacteria; kingdom Bacillati; phylum Actinomycetota; class Actinomycetes; order Micrococcales; family Promicromonosporaceae; genus Cellulosimicrobium; species Cellulosimicrobium sp. JZ28. Next base: position 906,284 of record NZ_CP017660.1, read on the forward strand.
GGGGCCCCGAGTGCGGGGCCGTCGTGACGTTCCGCGGCGTGGTCCGCGACGTCGACGGCGGCCGCGGGGTGACGCGGCTCGACTACGAGGCGCACCCCGACGCCACGGCCGTGATCCGGCGCTGCGTCGCCGACGTGGCGGCCGAGACGGGGCTGCGGGTCGCCGCGGTCCACCGGTACGGCAGCCTGGGGATCGGCGACGTCGCGCTCGTCGCGGCGGCTGCCGCGGGCCACCGTCGGGAGGCGTTCGAGGCCTGCTCGCTGCTCGTCGAGCGCATCAAGGCCGAGGTGCCGATCTGGAAGCGCCAGCACTTCGACGACGGCGTCTCGGAGTGGGTCGGTCTGTAGGACGCGACCCTGGACCGCCTGCGAGACGACGAGAGGCGAGAAGTGGCCCCCGGCCGGAGCCGGGGAGGGGCCCACTTCTCGCCTCTCGTGAGTTCCTTCTGATCCGCCGGGCGACGACGATGTCGGGCGGGACCGCCCCGGCCGTGCGGGCCGGGAGGGGGAGGGTCGGGTCAGCGCTCGGCGGGGCGGTTGTCGAGCAGCATGCCGATGCCGAGGCCGACGGCGGTGCCGAGGACGAGGCCGAACCAGCTGAGCACGACGACCCCGACGACGGCGCCGACGGCCGCGCCCAGGACGCTCTTGGTGCCGGCCTTCCAGGCGGCGGACCGCTCGTCGGTGCGGTAGATCGGGAGCGCGGACGCGGTGTTGTCCGGGGTCGTCGAGGACGCGCCGGAGATCGAGGAGGAGGGGCGGTTGGTGGGTGCAGGAGAGATCGTCGTCACGACGTCCATGGTAGGAAGAGACGGCGGCTCTGACCTGGGCTGATGCCTCGAGGTGACCGGCTTCACCCTATGATCTGCGCCACCGCCGGGCGCCCGCCTCAGCCGCCGATCGCGCCCATGCTGCGGGTCGTCGCCGCGAAGGCGTCGGCGGCGAGCGTCGGGGCGTCGCTGCCGTGCGCGAGCGGCTTGCGCCACATCGCGCCCTGCCACGCGCGGGCGAGGGCGTCGTCGCGCTCGTCCTCGTCGAGCTCCGCCGAGCGCAGGATCGCGCGCAGGTCGGTCTCGTCGTCGCCGAACAGGCACGAGCGCACGGTGCCCTCGGCGGTGAGCCGGGTGCGGTCGCACGCGCCGCAGAACGAGCGCGTGACGGAGGCGATGACGCCGACCGTCTGCGGTCCGCCGTCCACGAGCCACTCCTCGGCGGGCGCCGACGGGTCGTCGCGCCCGACCTCGAGCAGGTCGAAGCGGGTGCCCAGCACGGCCAGGAGGTCCGTCGCCGACACGAGGTCGTCGCGCGTCCAGCGCCCGTCGGCGTCGAGCGGCATCTGCTCGATGAACCGCAGGTGGCAGCCGTGCTCGACGGCCCACGCGAGGAGGTCGGCCGCGCCCGCCAGCGTCTCGGGCATGAGGACGGCGTTGAGCTTCACCGGGGCGAGGCCGGCGTCGAGCGCGGCGCGGATCCCGGCGAGCACGTCGGGGAGGCGGTCGCGCCGCGTGAGGCGAGCGAAGTGCGCGCGGTCGACCGAGTCGAGGGAGATGTTCACGCGGTCGAGCCCGGCGTCGACGAGCCCGCGGACGCGCTTGTCGAGGCCGATCGCGTTGGTCGTCAGCGAGAGGGACACGCCGGGCGCCGCGGCGCGCGCGGCGCGCAGGATGTCGGCGAGGTCGCTCCGCAGGAGCGGCTCGCCGCCGGTGAACCGGACGTCGGTGATGCCGAGCCGCTCCACCGCGACCCGCACGACCCGGCCGATCTCGTCGGGCGTGAGCAGGTCCTCGCGGGGATCGCGGGCAGCCCTTCGGCGGGCATGCAGTACGTGCACCGCAGCGAGCACTTCTCGGTGATGGAGATGCGCAGGTCGCGCGCCACGCGGCCGTACCGGTCGACGAGCGCGTCGGTCGCCGGGCGGGCCGGGTCCAGGTCTCCCGGGGCGCCGGAGGGCACGGCGGGCCGCACCCTGGGCATCCCGAGCGAGACGGCGGTCATGGGCCGATCGTAGTCGTCCGTCGCTCCGGGACGGTGACCTGCGCCTCACCGCGTGCTAGCGTGGAGTCCGTCGAATGGAACTGCAATTCCATCAGACGGAACTTCTCTCCGCGAGTCGGAGGGGGTCCACGGCGGATTCAAGCCCTGTGTTTCGGGCGCGTCACAGCGGACGCGGGCCAGGACACGCAGGGGACTCACCGCAAGGGTTCACTGGAAGGACGCCGGCACGCCGGCACCCTGCGGAAGCGAGGCCACGATGCTCCACATCGTCGACCGGCTCGCCCCCTGGCTCGGTCCGGGGCAGCCGCCCTTCGCCGTGGCGACGGTGGTCGCCGCGTCGGGGTCCGTGCCGCGCCCGGTCGGCACCGCGATGGCGGTCCGCGCCGACGGCGCCGTGCTCGGCAGCCTGTCCGGCGGGTGCGTCGAGGGCGCCGTCCACGCCGCAGCGCTCGACGCGATCGCGTCCGGCACGAGCCACCGCGAGACGTTCGGGTACAGCGACGACGACGCGTTCGCCGTCGGGCTGAGCTGCGGCGGGACGCTCGACGTCCACGTCCAGCCCGTGCTCCCCGACGACGACGCGACGCGCGCCCTGCACGCGCTCGCGGCGCGAGCCGAGCCCGCCCCGCCCGGGGCGCTCGTCCGCCGCATCGACGGCGGCGCGCGCACGGCCGTCGTCGTGGACGACCCGGGCGCCGCCGACGAGGCAGCGGTCGCCCGGGCGCTGCGCGGTCTCGTCGGGCCCGAAAGCCTGGCCGCCGCCGCGGCGCAGGTCGTGGCGGTGCTGCGCGCGGGCGGCACGGCGACCGTGCACGCGGCGCACGGCGGCCCGGGCGCGTCGCCGTCGGCGGGGTGTGCCGCCGCACCGGCCCCGGCAGGAGCAGTCGCCGGCGACGCGTGCGAGGCGGCCGAGCCCGTCACGCTGCTCGTCGAGACGCGGCTGCCCGCGCCGCGCTTCCTCGTGTGCGGGGCCAACGACTTCGCGGGCGCGCTCGTACGGCACGTCCGGCTCCTCGGCTACCGCGTGACGCTCGTCGACGCGCGCGAGGTGTTCGCGGACCCGCGCCGCTTCCCCGAGGCGGAGGTCGTCGTCGAGTGGCCCGACCGCTACCTCGCCGCCGAGGCCGCCGCGGGCCGGCTCGACGCACAGACCGCCGTCGCCGTCCTCACGCACGACGCGAAGTTCGACGTGCCGCTCCTGCGGCTCGCGCTGGACCTCCCGCTAGCGTACGTCGGCGCGATGGGCTCGCGCCGCTCGCACGCCCAGCGCGTCGCCGCGCTGCGGGCCGAGGGCGTGGGCGAGGCCGCGCTCGCGCGCCTGCGGTCGCCCATCGGGCTCGACCTCGGCGCCGTCACGCCGGAGGAGGTCGCCGTCTCCATCACCGCGGAGCTCGTCGCCACCCGGCACGGGCGCTCCGCCGTCGTCCCGCTCAGCAGCAGCTCGGGCCCGCTCCACGCGGAGCCCGCAGCACGACCGGACGGTGCACCGACGCGCCGCCCCCACCCCGAGGAGGCCCCCTGATGGACCTGGGCACCGTCACCGACCTCGTCCCGACCGCCGACCCCGCCGACTGGCGCGAGGGCGACGCGTGGCTCGCGGGCGGGACCGTCCTGTTCTCCTACGGCAGCGAGACGCTCCGGCGCCTGCTCGACCTGACGAGCGCGGGGTGGCCCGCGCTGACCGTCACCGACGAGGGCCTCGAGATCGCCGCGACGTGCACCGTCGCCGAGCTGTGGGCGTTCGAGGAGAGCGCGCAGGCCGCGCCCGTGCGCGACCGGTGGCGCGCGCTGGACCTCGTGCGGCCGTGCTGCGACAGCTTCGTCGCGTCGTTCAAGATCTGGAACACGTCGACCGTGGGGGGCAACGTCTGCACGTCCCTGCCGGCCGGGCCGATGATCTCGCTCACCGCGGCGCTCGACGGCGTCGCGGAGGTCTGGGGGCCGGGCGGCACCCGCCGGGAGCAGCCCGTCGTCGACCTCGTCACGGGCGAGCTGCGCAACACGCTCGGGCCCGGGGAACTCCTGCGCGCGATCCGTCTGCCGGACCACGCGCTGCGCTCGCGCACGGCGTTCCGCCGCCTGTCCCTGTCGAACCTCGGGCGCTCCGGCGTGCTGCTCGTGGGGCGGGTCGACCCGTCCGACGCCGGGGGCGCCTTCGTCCTCACGGTCACCGCCTCGACGCGCCGGCCCGTGCAGCTCCGCTTCGCGGCGGACGCGCTGCCCACCGCCGCCGACCTCGTCGCCACGCTCGACGCCGCGATCCCCGCCGACCTCTACCACGACGACATCCACGGGCTGCCCGAGTGGCGCCGGGACATGACCTACCGCCTCGGCGAGCAGATCCGCGCGGAGCTCGTCGACGGCACGACCTCGGACGGAGGCCTCCGATGACGACGACGCCCGCCCCGCACCCGGCCCCGCCGGTGACGATCGACGGCCGCACGGCCCGCACCGAGCCCCGCGCGGGCCAGTGCCTGCGCACCTACCTGCGCGAGCAGGGCGCGCTCGGCGTGAAGAAGGGGTGCGACGGCGGCGACTGCGGCGCGTGCACCGTGCACGTCGACGGCGTCCCGGTGCACTCGTGCGTCTACCCCGCGCGGCGCGCGGCGGGTCACGAGGTGACGACCATCGAGGGGCTCGCGGCGACGTCGTGCCCGGGCGGTGCCGCCGGGGACGAGCCGGCGGGCGCGTGCGACCACGACCCCCACGGCCCGCAGGACGCGCTGCACCCGGTACAGCAGCAGTTCCTCGACGCGCAGGGCTTCCAGTGCGGGTTCTGCACCGCCGGGATGATCATGACCGCCGCGACGTTCGACGACGCGCAGCGCGAGAACCTGCCGCGCAACCTCAAGGGCAACCTGTGCCGCTGCACGGGGTACCGCGCGATCGAGGACGCGGTCCTGGGGCGCGGCGACACGACCGGGACCGCGCCGGGCACGGGCGAGCGTGCGCCGTCGGGCGGCGACCGGGCCTCTACCTCGCCGGACCGGGCCTCGACCTCGGCGGACCAGGACTCTGGCGAGGCGGGCCGGGCGTTCGGGCGCGACGTGCCCGCGCCCGCGGGCCGGGGGATCGTCACCGGGACGGTGCGGTACACGCTCGACGTGGACCCGGCCGACTACCCGGGCCTGCTCCACCTCAAGCTCGTGCGGTCGCCGCACGCGCACGCGCGCGTCGTCGCGATCGACACGACGGACGCGCTCGCGGTGCCCGGCGTGCACGCCGTCCTCACGCACGAGGACGCGCCCGCGACGCGGTTCTCGACCGCGCAGCACGAGCTGTTCACCGACGACCCCGACGACACGCGGATCCTCGACGACGTCGTGCGGCACGTCGGCCAGCGGGTCGCGGCTGTCGTCGCCGAGACCGTCGCCGCCGCCGAGGAGGGGGTGCGCCGGGTCCGCGTCGAGTACGCGCCGCTGCCCGCCGTCGTCGACCCGGAGGAGGCCATGGCCGCGGGGGCGCCGCTCGTGCACCCCGAGCTCGACGCCGCCGCCGCGCGCGTCTCGCGGCCGGAGGCGAACGTCGTCGCCGAGGTGCACAGCGAGCTCGGCGACGTCGAGCGCGGGCTCGCGGAGGCCGACGTCGTGCACGAGGCCACGTACCGCACCCACCGCGTGCAGCACGCCGCGCTCGAGACGCACTGCGCCGTCGCGTCCCTCGACGACGACGGGCGGCTCGTCGTGCGGTCGTCCACGCAGGTCCCGTTCCTCGCGCGCCGCCACCTGGCGCGCGTCCTCGACCTCGACCCGGAGCGCGTGCGCGTGCACTGCGAGCGCGTGGGCGGCGGGTTCGGCGGCAAGCAGGAGGTGCTCACGGAGGACGTCGTCGCGCTCGCGACCATGCGGCTCGGCCGGCCCGTGCAGCTCGAGCTCACGCGCCGCGAGCAGTTCGTCGGCACGACGACGCGCCACCCGTTCCGCATCCGCGTGCGCGCGGGCGCGCGCCGCGACGGCACCCTCACGGCGCTGCACCTCGACGTCCTCAGCAACACCGGGGCGTGCGGGAACCACGGCCCGGGCGTCATGTTCCACGGGTGCGGCGAGTCCCTCGCCGTCTACCGGTGCGACAACAAGAAGGTCGACGCCCACTGCGTCTACACGAACACGGTGCCCGCGGGCGCGTTCCGCGGGTACGGGCTGTCGCAGATGATCTTCGCCGTCGAGTCCGCGGTCGACGAGCTCGCGCGGCAGCTCGGCCTGGACCCGGTCGAGCTGCGGCGCCGCAACGTCGTGCGCGACGGCGACCCCATGCTCTCCACGCACCCGACGCCCGAGGAGGACGTGCTCTACGGCAGCTACGGGCTCGACCAGTGCCTCGACCTGGCCGCCGACGCGCTCGCGCGCGGCCGGGCGCGCGACGTCGCCGCGTACGGCGCGGGCGCCGGGTCGGGTCCGGACGTGCTCCCGGACCTCGGCCCGGAGTGGGGCGTCGGGGAGGGGACGGCGCTGTCCATGATCGACACCGTCCCGCCCCGCGGGCACTACTCGCACGCGCGCGTGCGGCTGCGGCCGGACGGGGTCGTCGAGGCCGAGGTCGGGACCGCCGAGTTCGGCAACGGCACGACGACCGTCCACGCCCAGCTCGTCGCGAGCGCGCTGGGGCAGGACGCCGCCGACGTCGTCGTGCGGCAGTCCGACACCGACCTCGTCGAGCACGACACCGGGGCGTTCGGCTCCACCGGCACGGTCGTCGCGGGCAAGGCGTCGCTCGCCGCCGCGCAGGACCTGGCCGAGGCGGTGCTCAAGGTCGCGGCCGGGGTCGCTGGCGCCGCGCCCGGCGACTGCCGGCTCGTGCCCGGCGGCGTCGACTGCGCCGGGACGGTGCTGCCGCTGGCCGACGTCGCGCGCGCCGCCGACGACGCCGGGATCGCGCTCGTCGCCGAGGGTCGCTGGGGTGGCACCCCGCGCTCGGTCGCGTTCAACGTCCACGGCTTCCGCGTCGCGGTGCACCGCGGGACGGGGGAGATCCGCATCCTCCAGTCCGTCCAGGCCGCGGACGCCGGGGAGGTCGTCAACCCGCGCCAGTGCCGCGGTCAGGTCGAGGGCGGCATCGCCCAGGCCCTCGGCGCGGCGCTCTACGAGAACGTGGTGGTCGACGAGACGGGCCGCGTGACGACGGACATCTTCCGCCAGTACCACCTGCCCACGTTCGCGGACACCCCGCGCAGCGAGGTGTACTTCGCGCGGACGTCGGACACGGTCGGCCCGATGGGCGCGAAGTCGATGAGCGAGAGCCCGTTCAACCCCGTCGCACCCGCGCTCGCCAACGCCATCCGCGCCGCGACGGGCGTGCGGTTCACCGAGCTCCCGCTCGCGCGCGACCGCGTCTACCTGGGCATCAAGGCCGCCACCCCCACCCGCTGAGTGCGGGGAGCATTCCCGTCCGACGCCGGTCGGCGCGACTGTTCCCGCACTCAGCGGGGGGCGGGGCCGTCCAGGAGGTCGAGGTCGGCCGCGGTGTCGAGGTCGCGGCCGTCGCCGGGGTGGTCGACGACGTCGACCAGGTCGGCGTGGGCGCGCAGGAAGTCGCGCGCTCCGTGGTCGCCGCGGGCGCTCGCGGCGGCGGGCCCCGCGAGCGCGGCGTCGAGGACGAGCGGGTGCGCCCACCGAGGGCGGTCCGCCCCCGCAGCGTCTTCGGCAGCGTCCTCCGCGGCGCCCCCGGCGAGCCACCGCGACGCGGTCACGCGCCCGGGGCGGTGCGCGGCGAGGAGGCGCGCGACGTCGTCGGGCCCGACGCCGGGCTGGTCCACGTGCGCCACGACGACCCGGGCGGGGACGAGGTCGAGAGCGGCGGCGACGCCGACCCGCAGGGACGACGCCATCCCGGTGGCCCAGTCGGGGTTGTCGACGACGCGCACCCCGGGCTCGTCGAGCGACGACCCGGCCCGCACGCGCGCGGCCCCGGCGCCGAGCACCACGACGACGGCGTCGCACCCGCCCGCGAGCAGGGTCGCCGTCGCGTGCTCGACGAGCGTGCCGCCGCGGTGGGGGAGCAGCGCCTTGGGCCCGCGCCCGAGGCGCGTCCCGGCCCCGGCCGCGAGGAGGACGGCGACGGTGGGCGTCGCTGGCGCGGTCGTCGGCGGGGTCGGCACCTGGCCAGGATAGGTGCCGCCGAGCCCGGGGCCGCTCCTCGGGCGGCCTCGTCCGTGGGGAGTCACCGGGGTTTCGTCGGGCCGCACGCGACCGCGCGGCGACCAGTTGGTTTTACCAACCCTTGGCGGTTTCATCGGCAGGCTGGGATGCCGCTATGCTCGGCGCGCCGGGGGCGACCGCGGCGGGCCGCGCGCCCGTCGACCAGGTTGCCCGCGGCCGTCCCGCACGACGAGCGAAGGAGTCCGGATGAGCTTCATGGAGAAGCTGCGCGGCCAGCTGATCGACATCGTCGAGTTCCTCGACGAGAGCCGGGACACGATCGTCTGGCGCTTCCCGCGCCAGGGCAACGAGATCAAGAACCAGGCGAAGCTCGTCGTGCGGGAGGGGCAGAGCGCCGTCTTCGTCAGCGAGGGCCGGCTCGCCGACGTGTTCGGGCCGGGCACGTACACGCTCGAGACCAAGAACCTGCCGATCCTGTCGACGCTGCAGGGCTGGAAGCACGGGTTCAACTCACCGTTCAAGGCGGAGGTCTACTTCGTCACGACGCGCCAGCTCACCGACCTCACGTGGGGCACGCAGAACCCGGTGATCCTGCGCGACCCGGAGCTCGGCGCGGTCCGCCTGCGCGCGTTCGGCACGTACGCCCTGCAGGTCGTCGACCCGGCGGCGCTGCTGCGCCAGCTCGTGGGCACCGACCCGCAGTTCCGCACCGACGAGATCGGCGACTACTTCCGCCGCCTCGTGGTCGGCCAGCTCGGGCCGGCGCTCGCGGAGGCCGGCGTCGCGGCGGTCGACCTCGCCGCGAACCAGGGCCAGATCGCCACGCGCCTCGCGGGCCAGCTCTCGGAGGACCTGTCGGAGTACGGCATCGCCGTCCGGCGCTTCGTGCTCGAGAACGTCTCCTTCCCGCCCGAGGTCGAGGCGGCGCTCGACAAGCGGACCCAGATGGCGGTCGTCGGGAACCTCGACCAGTACACGAGGTTCCAGGCGGCGAACGCGATCGAGACCGCGGCGGGGAACCCCGGCGGGGCGGGCGACGGCCTGGGCCTCGGTGCGGGCATGGGCCTCGGGGCCGCCATGGGGCAGCAGCTCGCGCAGTCGCTCGGGACGTCGCAGGCCCCGGCGGCGCCCGCCGGCCCGCCGCCGCTGCCCGCCGCGGAGTCGCCCTGGTACTGGGCCGTGGACGGCGCGCAGGCCGGTCCCGGCACGACGGCGGACCTCGCGGGCCACGTCCGGTCCGGTGCCCTGACGCGCGGGTCGCTCGTCTGGCAGCAGGGCATGGACGCGTGGACGCCCGCCGGGCAGGTCCCGGCGCTCGCGCCGCTGTTCGCCGCGACCCCGCCGCCGCTGCCCCCGACGGGCACCTCCGGCGACCCGGCGGCGGGCTGACGGTGAGCGACATCCCCGGCGAGCTGGTCCGCACGCGCTGCGACGCGTGCGGGTCGCAGCTCGCGTACGCGCCGGGCACGCAGCACCTGCGCTGCGTCGCGTGCGGGGGCACGGTCGACATCGTGCACGCCGTGGGCGACGCCGTCGACGAGCACTCGTTCGACGCGTGGGCCGCGGCCCAGGGCGGCGTGCGCGCCGGTCTGCTCGACGCGCGCTCGCTCGTGTGCGACGGCTGCGGCGCGACGACGCAGGGCGCGGACCTGTCCGTCGCGTGCCGCTTCTGCGGGGGCCACCTCGTCGTCGCGGCGGAGGCCGACGGGCTCGTGCAGCCGGAGGCGGTCGTGCCGTTCGGCGTCGAGCAGGCGCAGGCGCGCGAGGCGTTCCGGCGGTGGGTGCGCTCGCGCTGGTTCGCGCCGGGCGAGCTGAAGAAGGTGGGCGACACCGAGTCGCTGCACGGCTCGTACGTGCCGCACTGGACGTTCGACGCGCGCACGTCGTCCGCGTACACGGGCCAGCGCGGCGACGCGTACTACGTCACCGTGAAGCAGGGGGACCAGGAGCGCCAGGAGCGGCGCGTGAGCTGGACGTACGTCGCGGGGCACGTCGAGCGCGACTTCGACGACGTGCTCGTGCCCGCGTCGTCCCAGGTCGCCGAGCGCGACCTCGCCCGGCTCGGGCCGTGGCCGCTCGCGCAGGCCGTGCCCTTCCGCGCCGAGTACCTCGCGGGGTTCGCGGCGGCTCGCTACGAGGTCGAGCCGCCCGTCGGGCTCGAGCGGGCGCAGCAGCAGATGGCGCCCGTGATCCGGCGGGACGTCGAGCGCGACATCGGCGGCGACGAGCAGCGGGTGGCGTCGGTCCGCACCGCGTACGCCGACGTGATGTTCAAGCTCGTGCTCCTGCCGCTGTGGGTCGCGACGTACGTCTACGCGGGCAGGCAGTGGCAGGTGATGGTCAACGCGAACACGGGACAGGTGGTCGGGCGGCGCCCCTACAGCGTCGGCAAGATCGTGCTCGCGGTCGTCGCGGGCCTGCTCGTGGTCGCCGCGCTCGTCTGGTGGTACCTGCGCTCGCAGACGTGAGCTGGTCAGTCCCGGCGCGCGTCGTACGCGCGCTGGGACGCCGACACCTCGTCGACCGCGCCCTCGAGGACGTCGATGAGCCCCGAGAGGCTGTCCGCGACGCGGCGCCCGAGGTCGGTGAGGGAGTACTCGACGTGGGGCGGGATGCTCGCCCGCACCTCGCGCACGACGATGCCGTCGCGCTCGAGGGACTGGAGGGTCTGCGCGAGCATCTTCTCGCTGACCCCGTCGATGCGGCGGCGGAGCGCGTTGAAGCGCACCGCGCCGTCGCGCAGGCCCGCGACCGTGAGCACGCCCCAGCGTCCGGTCACCGCCTCGAGCACGTGGCGCGAGGTGCAGCCGCGCTGGAAGACGTCGGCCACCATCGCGTCGGTGGGTCCGGTGTCCTCCGCGGGGCGGGCGTCGGTCGTCATCGCCCCAGGATACGGCGCGTTCGCGCGGAGAGTGCTGTGAGATAGAACGCACGCTCTACTGGTTTGCACTTACGAAAAGTAAGCGCATGCTGGTGGTCGTGCGGCCGACCGGCCGCGCACCCCGCACTCGAAGGAGCCCGCGCATGTCCATCGCCGTCACCGGAGCCAGCGGCCACCTCGGCCGCCTCGTCGTCGAGTCCCTCCTCGCCCGCGGGGCCGACGCGTCCCAGGTCGTCGCGCTCGCGCGCACGACCGCCAAGGTCGCGGACCTCGCCGACCGCGGCGTCGAGGTCCGCGAGGCCGACTACGCACGGCCCGAGACGCTCGGCCCGGCGCTCGCCGGGGTGGACGTCCTCGTGCTCGTCTCCGGTTCCGAGGTGGGGCAGCGCGTCGAGCAGCACCGCAACGTCGTCGACGCCGCGCGGGCCGCCGGGGTCGCGCGCGTCGTCTACACGAGCGCCCCGCACGCGACGACGTCCGCGCTCGTGCTCGCGCCCGAGCACAAGGCGACCGAGGAGCTCCTCGCCGCCTCGGGCCTCGCCACGACGGTGCTGCGCAACAACTGGTACACCGAGAACTACGTCGGCGACGTGCTCGGCGCGCGTGAGTCCGGCGAGATCGTCGCGAGCGTGGGCGACGGCCGCGTCGCGAGCGCGAGCCGCGCGGACTTCGCCGAGGCGGCGGCCGTCGTCGCGCTCGCCGCGCACGAGGACGCGTCCGCGCACGCGGGCGCCGTGTACGAGCTGAGCGGCGACGTCGCGTGGACGTACGACGACCTGGCCGCCGCGGCGGCCGAGGTGCTCGGGCGCGCCGTCGTCTACCGGCGCGTGTCGCCCGACGAGCACCGTGCGCTCCTGCTCGGCGCCGGCCTGGACGAGGGGACGGCGGGGTTCGTCGTCGCGCTGGACGGCAACATCCGCGACGGCCTCCTCGCCGAGGTCACCGAGGACCTGCGCCGGCTCCTGGGCCGCCCGACGACGCCGCTCGTCGACGGGCTGCGGGCCGCCGTCGCGCAGGGCTGAGCCGGGTGGCGCGGCCGTCCGGGCGACCGGGCGGCCGCGCGACGGCGTCCGTCAGTGGGACGCCTTGACGACGAGCACGGGGACGGGCGAGTCCAGCAGGACGCGCTGCGTGGTGCTGCCGAGCAGGAACTTGCCGACAGGCGAGCGCTTGCGCGCCCCCACGACGACGAGGTCGGGGGTCGTGCGCTCGGCCTCGTCGATGATCGCCTCGGCCGGGTCGCGGTGCTCGGGGCGGTACGACACCTCGGGGCGCGCGACCTGGGCGGGGAGCGTGTCGAGCAGGTGCGCGAGGCTGGCGGGCACGCCCGCGTCGGCGTCCTGCGGCGTGAGCACGAGGACCGCGAGCGCGGTCGAGCGGTGGACCGCCTCGGCGACGGCCGCCCGGAATGCGGTCTCGCCCTGCGGGGAGTCGTTGTACGCCACGAGGACGGTCATCGCGCGGGCCCTTCCGTCATTCCGTCGTGCTGCGGTTGAACTCTCTCACAGCGCGGCGTCCGTCGCCGGTCGGCGGGTCGCCCCGTCGCCGGCCCCGCGGAGCGCGGCCTCGGGCACCGCCAGGGTCGGGGGCAGCAGGGGCGGCACGACCTCCCGCAGGACCGCCTCGATCTCCCGCCGTCGTCGCGGGCCGAGCCGCTCGGCGGGCGCCGTGACGCTCACGGCGGCGACCGGCTGCCCGGCGCGCAGGACCGGGACGGCGACGCAGCTGATGCCCGGCTCGTTCTCCTCCGTCTCCGTGGCGAACCCCGTCGCGCGCGTGGCCTCGCACGTCGCGCGCAGCGCGGCGGGCGTGACGGGGTGGTCCTCGGGCGCAGCGGCGGCGTACCAGGCGAGCGCGCCGTCGTCGAGGGTCCGCTGGGAGAGCAGCGCGCGCCCGAGCGCGGTGGTCGCCGCCGGGCGGCGCCGCCCGACGGCCGACCAGACGCGGACGGCGCGCGCAGGCTCGACCTTGTCGAGGTAGACGATCTCGGTCCCGGCGAGGGTGCCGAGGTGCACGAGCTCGTCGGTCGCGCGGCACACCGCGACGAGCACCGGGTGCAGGAGCGCGGGGAGGTTCTCCTCGCCGAGGTAGACCGTCGCGAGCGCCGTCGCCGCGGGGCCGAGGCGGTAGTCGCCGGTCGTGGCGTCCTGCTCGGCGTACCCGCGGAACCGCAGGGCCGCGAGCGTGCGGTGCAGCGACGCCTTGTGCAGCCCGAGCGAGCGCGCGAGGTCCCCGAGCGCGACGCCGTCGGGGCCGGCCGCGGCGAGCGCCTCGAGCGCGACGAGGGCCTTGTCGACGCTGCCGAGCGGGCTCTCGGCCGACCCCGGGGTGCCCGACGGCGCACGGCCGGCTTCCGCCATGGTGACTCCTTCGCCTAGAGTGCGTTCCGTAGTGAACAACACGTGTTCACCATAGCGAAACGGAGCCTGGATGTCACCCCTGGGACCCCTGGAGGGGATCGCCCGTGCCCGCGTCGTACCGGTCGTCGTGGTCGACGACGCGGCGCAGGGCGTCCTCGTCGCGAGCGCGCTGCGCGACGGGGGCCTGCCCGTCGCCGAGGTCACGTTCCGGACCGCCGGGGCGCGCGCGGCGATCGAGGCGGTCGCGCGCGAGGTGCCCGACGTGCTGGTCGGGGCGGGCACCGTCGTCACGGCCGCCCAGGTCGACGAGGCCGTCGACGCCGGGGCGCGGTTCCTCGTCTCGCCCGGCCTCTCCGCCGGGGTCGTGCGTCGCGCCCAGGAGCTCGGCGTGCCCGTCGTCCCCGGCGTCGCGACGCCGTCGGACGTCATCGCCGCGCTCGACCTCGGCCTCGACGTCGTCAAGCTGTTCCCCGCGAACGTCGTCGGCGGGCCGGCCGCGGTCAAGGCGTTCTCCGCGCCGTTCCCCGGCCTGCGGTTCGTGCCGACCGGCGGCGTGAGCGCCGCCAACCTGCTCGACTACCTCGCCCTGCCCGCCGTGCTCGCCGCCGGCGGCTCCTGGATGGTCGACGCCGCGCTCGTGCGCGCGGGCGACACCGCCGAGATCACGCGCCGCACGCGCGAGGCCGTCGCACTCGCCGCGACCGCCCCCCACCCCGCCGAAGGAGCCTGACCCATGACCGACACGACCACCGCCCGCGCCCCGCTCGCCGTCCGCCCCGCGGCCGACTGCGCCTACGACGTCGTCGCGCTCGGCGAGGTCATGCTGCGCCTCGACCCGGGGGAGCGCCGCATCAAGACGGCCCGCCGCTTCGACGTGTGGGAGGGCGGCGGCGAGTACAACGTCGCGCGCGGCCTGCGCCGCGCGTTCGGCCTGCGCGGCGCGATCGTCACCGCGCTCGCGGACAACGAGGTCGGGCGCCTCGTCGAGGACCTCATGCTGACGGGCGGCCTCGACACGCGCTGGGTCCGGTGGCGCGAGGACGACGGCATCGGCCGCACGGTGCGCAACGGGCTCAACTTTACCGAGCGCGGCTTCGGGGTGCGCGGCGCGGTCGGCGTCTCCGACCGCGGCAACACCGCGATCGCCCAGCTCCGGCCCGACGACGTCGACTGGGACGCCGTGTTCGGCAGCGGCGTCCGGTGGTTCCACACCGGGGGCATCTTCGCCGCGCTGTCGGAGTCGTCCGCCGACGTCGCGGAGGCGGCCATGGCCGCCGCCCGCCGTCACGGCACGGTCGTCTCCTACGACCTCAACTACCGCCCCTCGCTGTGGAAGGGCATCGGCGGCGTCGAGCGCGCGCAGGAGGTGAACCGCCGCCTGGCGCGGTACGTCGACGTGATGATCGGCAACGAGGAGGACTTCACCGCGTCGCTCGGGTTCGAGGTCGAGGGCGTCGACGAGAACCTCACCGACCTCGACACGTCCGCGTTCCGCGCGATGATCACGCGCGCGGCCGAGGAGTACCCGAACTTCCAGGTCGTCGCGACGACGCTGCGCGGGGTGCGGACCGCGACGGTCAACGACTGGGGCGCGATCGCGTGGTCGCGCGTGCAGGGCTTCGCGGAGGCGACGCACCGCCCCGGCCTGGAGATCCTCGACCGCGTGGGCGGCGGCGACTCGTTCGCGTCGGGCCTCGCGTACGGGCTCATGGAGCTCGGCTCGATCCAGGAGGCCGTCGAGTACGGCGCGGCGCACGGGGCGCTCGCGATGACGACCCCCGGCGACACATCGACGGCGTCCCTCGCCGAGGTCCGCAAGCTCGCGTCGGGCGGCAGCGCGCGCGTGCAGCGCTGACCCGTCGACCTCCCGTCTCCCGCCGTGCCGGGCCGCACGTCCAGGGTTAGTGTGGGCGCGCTGTCGGCGGGAGGCGGGAGGTACGGCGTGGCTGGTGGGGCCTTCGTGCCCGGGCTGCCCCGCCGCGGCGCCGAGGAACCGCCGGACCTGGGTCGAGCCCTGGAGCACGCGCGCATCCTCCGCGCGGCGGGAGACCCGGCCGGTGCCGCCCAGGTCCTGGACCGGGCCTTCGCCGCCGAGGGCGTGCGGACCCGCACCGTCGCCGAGCGCGTCCGGTTCCGCGCCCTGGTGCTCCGTGCCGACCTCGCGCTGGCCCTGCACGACGACGCGGCCGCCGCACGGTTCCTCGAGGGCGTGGAGTGGTTCCGCGCCGGGGCCGACTTCCTCCCGCGCGTGGCCGACGCGCTCGCCGCCCTCGACGACGAGGTGCACCTCGCCGACGAGCTGCGCGACCGCCTCGCGAGCGAGCGCCGCACGGGCTGAGCCGCACCGGCAGCCTGCCCGGCCGGGAACCGCTCGCGCCGGAGCCGCGTTGGACTGCGCAGTACCGGTGCGGGCGCCGACCGCGCCCGGCCCATCTCGCGAGGAGGCAGACATGCTGTGCCCCACCGACCAGACCGTGCTCGTCATGACCGAGCGCAAGGGCGTGGAGATCGACTACTGCCCCACGTGCCGCGGCGTGTGGCTCGACCGCGGCGAGCTGGACAAGATCATCGACCGCTCGGTGGAGGGCGAGATCGCCGCCGAGGCCGCGGGTCCGGCCGCCGCCGCGCCGCCCGCCCCTGCCGCGCCCGCCCCGACGTCGTACCCGCCGGCCGCCGCCGTGGACTACGGCAGCCCCGCCCCGCGCTCCGGGGAGCGGTACGGCGACCGCCGCGAGGACGACCGCGACCGCTACCGCGACGACCGGTACCGCGACGACCGGTACGACGAGCGCTCCCGCGACGACCGGTACCGCGACGACCGGGACCGCCGGTACGACGGCCGCGACGGCTACGACCCCCGCTACCGCAAGCGCAAGAAGAAGGAGTCGTGGCTCGAGGACCTCTTCGACTTCTGACGCGCCCCGTGGTCGACTGTCCCGCGTGACCGTCCTCGACTCGTTCTCGCTCGTCGGCCGCACGGCCCTGCTCACCGGCGGCAGCCGCGGCATCGGGCGCGCCGTCGCCCGCGCGCTCGGCGAGGCGGGGGCCCGCGTCGCGGTCACGGCGACCACCCCGGCGGCGGCCGACGAGGCCGCCGCCGCGCTCCGGGAGGCCGGCACCGACGCCCGCGGCTACGTGCTCGACGTCACCGACCGCTTGCAGGTGGACGACGTCGTCGTGCGCGCCGCCGCCGACCTCGGCACGGTCGACCTGCTCGTCAACAACGCGGGCGTGTCGATCGGCGGCGCGGCCCTCGAGATCGGCGACGACGTCTGGCACCGCACGCTCGCCACCAACCTCGACGGCGTCTGGTACTGCTCGCGCGCCGTCGCCCGGGAGCTCGTCGCGCAGGGCCGGCCGGGGACGATCGTCAACGTCGGCTCGATGTCCGCGTCGATCGTCAACCGGCCCCGCTGGCAGCCCGCGTACCTCGCGTCCAAGGCGGCGGTGCACCAGCTCACCAAGGGCCTCGCCGCCGAGTGGGCGCCGCACGGCATCCGCGTGAACGCGGTGGCGCCCGGGTACGTGCGCACCGAGGCGTCGCCGGTGGACCGGCCGGAGTACCACGACGACTGCGTCGCGCCCGCCGCGATGCAGCGCTGGGCGGAGCCGGAGGAGATCGGGCCGCCCGTCGTCTTCCTCGCGAGCGCGGCGTCGAGCTTCATGACCGGCGCCGTCGTCACGGTCGACGGCGGCTACACGCTGTTCTGACCGGCCGGGTGCCGTCCCGGGTCGTGCGCCGGGCTAGGCTCGGTCCCCGTGCGCGCAGTCCCGAGCAGGTGGGTCGACCCCTTCGTCGTGACGCTGCTCGTGGTGCTCGTGCTCGGGCTCGTCGTGCCCGTGGGGCCGGGCGCGCAGCGCGTGGTCGACGCCGCCGCGGACGTCGCGGTCACCGTCCTCTTCCTCGTCTACGGCATGCGCCTGTCCACGCGAGAGGTCTGGGCCGGGCTGCGCAACTGGCGCCTGCAGGGCGGGATCCTCGCCGCGACGTACGTCGTCTTCCCGGTGCTCGGGCTCGTCACGGCATGGGCGATCGAGCCGCTCGTCGGGGCGCCGCTCGCCGCCGGCATGCTCTACCTCTCCCTGCTCCCGTCGACCGTGCAGTCGTCCGTGGCGTTCACGTCCGTCGCGCGCGGCAACGTCGCCGGGGCGATCTGCGGCGCGACGGTGTCGAACGTCGCGGGCATGGTGATCACCCCGCTGCTCGTGCTGTGGCTCATGACGGGGACCGGCGGGGGAGCCGACGGCCCCACGGGCGGGCTCGGCGGCCTGCGCACGGTGCTGCTCCAGCTGCTGCTGCCGTTCGTCGTCGGGCAGCTCCTCCAGCCCTGGGCGGGGGACTGGGTCCGGGCGCGGCGCTGGCTCACGCTCGGCGTCGACCGCGGCACGATCCTCGTCGTGGTGTTCGGCGCGGTCGCGGCGGCGTCCTCGGCGGGCGTGTGGTCCAGCGTGTCCGGGTGGTCGATCGTCGCGCTGCTCGTGGTCAGCGCGATCGTGCTCGCCGTGATGCTCGCGGCCACGTGGTGGGGCGGCGCGGCGCTGGGGCTCTCGACCGAGGACCGGGTCGCGCTGCTCATGTGCGGGTCGAAGAAGTCGCTCGCGACGGGCCTGCCCATGGCGAGCGTGCTGTTCCCCGTCGCGGTCGCCGGCGTCGTGGCGGTGCCGGTCATCGTCTTCCACCAGCTCCAGCTCGTCGTCTGCGCCGTCCTGGCGCGCCGCCTGGCCCTCCGAGACTGACGCGCCCGAACCGACTGACGCCGACCATGCGGAGGTGTCCCGTCGTGGCGGCCGGGCGGGCGACGACCGCATGCTCGGCGGGTCCGGGTGGGACTTCCGTCAGCCGCGGGCCGCTACCTGCTCGCGGACCTGGCGCTTGGCGCGCGTGAGCATGCCGTTCATGCCGCCGATGCGCAGCGGGCTCACCGCGCGCGTCAGGCCGATCGACATCGGGAAGTCGTCGGGCACGTCGAGCACCTCCTGCACCGTCAGGCCCGAGAGGCCCTGCGCGAGGATCGACGCGAAGCCGCGCGTCGTGGGGGCCTCGGCCGGGGCGGTCGCGTAGAAGTGCACGACGCCCGCGTCGTCGACCTCCGCGAAGGCCCGCACCGGCGACTGGCACTCCTCGATCCGCTCCAGCAGACCGGGCGCGCTCGCGTAGCGCTCGGGAGGTCGGGCAGCTCGTTCGCGAACTCGAGCAGCAGCTGGAGGCGCTCGCGCTCCGGCATCGCGAGGAAGTCCTCGCGGATCTCCGCGAGCGTCGCGGGCAGGTCGGGCGAAGCGTCGGAGGGGGAGCTCATGGGGGCGATCCTCGCATCGGGGCCGGGGCGGCGGGACGGCAGTCCCACCGTGCGGAACGCTCCGCGGACGCGTCGTATGCCCGCGGCACGCCGACGGCGCGCGGTCCGTCGGGAGGACGGGCCGCGCGCCGTCGGGGCACGCTCGCGCGGGACGCGGGTCAGTTGAGCGACGCCGGGGCCTCGCCGGGCTCCTCGCCCTTGACGATCGGCACGCGCACGGCGTTGCCCCACTCGGTCCACGAGCCGTCGTAGTTGCGGACCTTGTCGAAGCCGAGCAGGTACGTGAGCGCGAACCACGTGTGGCTCGACCGCTCGCCGATGCGGCAGTACGTGACGACCTCGTCGTCCGTCGCGAGGCCGAGGCCGCCCTCCTGGTAGATCGCCTCGAGCTGCTCGCGCGACTTGTAGGTGCCGTCCTCCGCGACCGCCGTCGCCCACGGCACGTTGCGCGCCGTCGGGATGTGGCCGCCGCGCAGCACGCCCTCCTCCGGGTAGTCCGGGATGTGCAGGCGCTCACCCGTGTACTCCTGCGGGGAGCGGATGTCGACGAGCGGCCCGTTGCCGATGTGGGCGAGGACGTCCTCCTTGAACGCGCGGATCGTCACGTCGTCGCGCTCGACGACCGGGTACTCGACCGCGACCGGCTCGGGGACGTCCGTCGTGACCTCGCGGCCCTCGGCGATCCACTTGCCGCGGCCGCCGTCGAGCAGGCGCACGTCCTCGTGGCCGAACAGGGTGAAGACCCACGCCGCGTAGGCCGCCCACCAGTTGTTCTTGTCGCCGTAGACGACGATCGTCGTGTCGCGCGCGATGCCCTTGCTGCCGAGGAGCTGGGCGAAGCCCTTGCCGTCGATGTAGTCGCGCGTGTCCGGGTCGTTGAGGTCGGTGTGCCAGTCGATCTTCACCGCGCCGGGGATGTGCCCGGTCTCGTAGAGCAGCACGTCCTCGTCGGACTCGACGACGACGACGCCCGGCTCGCCCAGGTGCTCGGCGAGCCAGTCGGTGCTCACGAGGCGGTCGGGGTGGGCGTACTGCGTGATCTTCTCGCTGGTGTCGAGCGGTGCGGGCATGGTGTCCTCCGGGCGCGTGGTGGGCGTTCGCTCGTCAGGCTAGGTCGGCCGTCCGCATCACGGAAGGCGGACGACGCATGCTGAGACGGTGTAAACGCACGCTGCGGACGGTGGGGGTGGGCGCCGTCGGTGTGCGCCCGGGGGACGTCCCGTCCGGGTGCCCGGCCGGTCAGCCCAGGAGCTCGCGCGTCGCGTCGCCGAGGGCCTGGTCGAGCAGCTCGAGGCCGAGGTCG
Source organism: Cellulosimicrobium sp. JZ28 (assembly GCF_015327065.1). NCBI lineage: Bacteria > Bacillati > Actinomycetota > Actinomycetes > Micrococcales > Promicromonosporaceae > Cellulosimicrobium > Cellulosimicrobium sp. JZ28. The sequence continues at coordinate 926,214 of NZ_CP017660.1, forward strand.
AGCTCGTCCTCGCTCACCGTCAGCGGCGGCGCGATGCGGAACACGCCGCCCATGCCGCGGAGCTGCACGACGTTCATGTGGAGCCCGAGCTCGAGCGCCCGCCGGGTGACGAGCGCGCCGAGCGCGTCGGCGCCCTCCTTCGTCTCGCGGTCGAGCACGAGCTCGATGCCCTGGAGCAGCCCGCGCCCGCGGACGTCGCCAATCGTCGCGTGGCGGTCCTGGAGGTCGAGCAGCCCGGCGCGCAGGCGGTCGCCGAGCACCCGGACGCGGGCATCCATCCGCTCGGCCTGGAGCACGTCGAGCACGGTGGTGCCGACCGCCGCGACGAGCGGGTCCGAGACGTGCGTCGTGAAGAAGAGGAAGCCGCGCTCGTGCGCGCGGGCCTCGATCTCGGCGCTCGTGACGACCGCGGCGAGCGGGAGCCCGGCACCGAGGGTCTTGGAGAGGGTGAGGATGTCCGGCACCACGGGCTCCTCGCCGTCGCGCCCTTCGAACGCGTACCAGGAACCCGTGCGGCACAGCGCCGTCTGCGCCTCGTCGAGGATCAGGAGCATCCCGCGCTCGTGGCACTTGTCGCGCAGCGCCGCGAGGTAGCCCGGTGGGAGCTCGACGATCCCGCCCGAGCTGAGGATCGGCTCGACGAGGCATGCCGCGAGGCTGCCGGTCGACTGCACGTCGACGAGGTCGAACGCGAGGTCGAGCTGGCGGCGCCAGTCGTGCGTGCCGTCGGGCGCGACGTGGTCGGGCCGGTACGCGTTGGGCACGGGGATGACGAGGTTGCCGGGCGCCGTCGGGCCGTAGCCGCGGCGGCCCGCGCTGTACGTCGCGGCGGCCGCGGCGTGCGTCATGCCGTGCCACGACCCGGCGAGCGAGACGACCTCGTGCCGCCCCGTGACGAGCTTCGCCATCCGGATCGCGGCCTCGTTCGACTCGGCCCCGGTCGTGAGCAGGAGCACCTTCTCGAGCGGGTCGGGCAGCGTGTCCGCGAGCCGGCGCGCGAGGTCGACGACCGGGCGCGACAGCATCCCGGAGAACAGGTGGTCGAGCGTCCCGACCTGGCGGCGCACCGTCTCGACGATCGCCGGGTGGCTGTGCCCGAGGATCGCGCTCATCTGACCGGACGTGAAGTCGAGGACGCGGCGCCCGTCCGCCGTCGTGACGAAGCTGCCCGCCGCGCTCTCGACGATCTCCGGCGTGAACGGCCCGCCGTACCGCACGAGGTGACGGTCGGCGTCGGCCCAGAACCGCGCGGCGTCGTCCGCGGCGGCCCGGCCCCCACCGGGGGACGGGGCGGACGGCGGGGCGGGCGCGGGGGAGGGCGGGAACGTCATCCTCGGAGCGTAGGGATGCGCGGCTGTGCGCGTACAGCGCGAGTCTGCGTACAGTCTGTGCGGAGAACCTGCACAGAAAGGAGTGCGCACGTGCTCAACGCGGGACGCCTGCAGATCCTCGCGCGGCTCGAGAGCCTCGGGACCGTGCGCGCCGTCGGGGCCTCGCTCCACCTGAGCCCGTCCGCCGTCTCCGCGCAGCTCGCCGCGCTCGAGGCCGAGACCGGCGCGCGCCTCCTGGAGCGCACGGGCCGACGTGTCCGCCTCACGCCCGCCGGCCGCACGCTCGCCCGGCACGCGCGCGTCATCCTCGACCAGATGGCGCTCGCCGAGGCCGAGCTCGCCCATCCCGACGGCGAGCCGGCCGGCGCCGTGCGCGTCGCCGCGTTCTCGAGCGCGGTGCGCTCTCTCGTCATCCCGCTCGCGGCGCGGCTCGCCGTCGAGCACCCGCGCGTCGAGGTGGAGGTCGACGAGCTCGACCCGCGCGAGAGCGGGCCCGCGCTCCGGCGTGGGGACGTCGACGTCGCGGTGACCGCTGACCTGCTCGACGGCGCGCTGCTCGCCGGGCCCGACGTCGCGACCGTCCCGCTGCTCGAGGACCCGGTCGTGCTCGTCACGGCGCGCGGCGACCAGGCCCCCGGCGAACCGGCCGACCTCGCGCGCCTCGCCGACGCGCCGTGGGCGGCCGACCTCCCCGGGCGCTACCTGTCCACGCTCGTCGAGAGCGCGTGCCGCGAGGCCGGCTTCGAGCCGCGCCTCGTCGCCCGGCTGCCCAGCTACGAGCTGCTGCTCGCGCACGTCGAGGCCGGGCTGTCCGTCGCGCTGCTGCCGGGCCTCGCCGTCGACCCGCGGTACGCCGTCGACGCCCGCCCGCTCCGCGCGCCCCGGACCCGCCCGGTGTACGCGGCCGTGCGCCGCGGGGCCGCGCCGACCGCCGCGACCACCGTCGTGCTCGGCGCCCTGCGCCGCGTCGCGCGCGAGGTCGCCGGTCCCGCCGCGCCCGGCACCGGCTGACGCCCGCTCGCGCCGGACCCCGCGCGACCTACACTGGCCCCAGCACCGCACGACGACGTGGAGGTCCCGTGCCGCGCACTCCCGCACCGCCGCCCCGCTCCGAGGAGCACCCGCGCCGCCCCGACGCGCGCCGCGACCCGCGCTCCGTCCGCGCCGCGTACCGCTCGTTCCTCGACCACGGCGTCCTCCCGCGCGGCGTCCACCCGCTCGTCGCCGACTCGTGGCGCCGGTCCGTGCACAGCGGCGTCGACCCGGAGGCGCCCCGCACCGACTCGGGCCTCGCCCACGACGACCTCGTCGCCTATCGCGAGGCGCACCCGCTCGCGGGCGTCATGCCGGTCGTGCGCGAGCTCGTGGTCGACGCCGCCGCCGACGACGGCCTCGTCGTCGCCGTGTCCGACGACGCGGGCCGCCTCCTGTGGGTCGAGGGCGACCGGGCGCTGCGCGACGCCGTCGACCGCGTCGGGTTCGTCGAGGGGTCGGTCTGGCGCGAGGAACGGGTCGGGACGAACGCGCCCGGCACCGCGCTCGCGACGCGCAGCCCCGTCCAGGTCCTCGGCGCCGAGCACTTCTCCCGCCCCGTGCAGGCGTTCAGCTGCACGGCCGTGCCCGTCCACGACCCCGCGAGCGGGCGCGTCCTCGGGGTCCTCGACGTCACCGGGCGCCAGTCCGCCGCGTCGGGCGTCGTGCTCTCGCTCGTGCGCGCGACCGTGCTGAGCCTCGAGCGCGAGCTCGCCCAGCGCGCCGCGGCGACGGGGCCTGACGACGGCCCGGGCCGGCTCCCGGGACCGCCCCGCGACGGCGCGCCCGAGCTGCTCGTGCTCGGGACGGCGCCCGTGCTGCGCTCGCCGGACGGCCTCGACCACCGCCTCTCGCTGCGCCACGCCGAGATCCTCGTGCTCCTCGCGACGCACCCCCGCGGGCTGTCCGCCGACGAGCTCGCCGTCCTGCTGCACCCGGGCGAGCTCTCCGACGTGACCGTCCGCGCGGAGGTGTCGCGCCTGCGGCGCGTCGCGGGCGCGCTCCTCGCGGGGTCGCGCCCGTACCGCCTCGCACGACCCCTGCGGACCGACGCCGACGTCGTGCGGGACCACCTCGCGGTGGGCGACGTCCGCGGCGCCGTCGCCGCCTACCGCGCGCCACTCCTGCCGCGCTCGGGCGCGCCCGCCGTCGAGCACCTGCGCGCCGAGCTCGCGGCCGAGCTGCGCACCGCCGTCGTGGCCGCGGGCGGCGCCGACGTGCTCGACGCGTGGACGCGCACCGACGACGGCGCCGAGGACCACGCCGCGTGGACGCGGCTGCAGCGCGTCGCGGACCACGGCAGCCCGCTGTGGCTGCGCGCCCGCGCCCACCTCGACCTGCTCGACGACGAGCTCGCGTGAGCTCGGGTGGGAGCCGCCCGCTGCAACGGTCCTGCAACCCTGCGCCGCTTAGCGTCGGCCGCACGGCGCGACGAGGCGCCGGGCCGCGCACCGCCGTCGGACGCTCCCCGCCCGACGGCGACCTCCCCCAGGGCGCGGCGAGGACCAGCACTGCGAGTCAGCACTGCGAGGAGGCAGACGATGACGGTCTACGCAGCCCCCGGCACGGACGGGGCGATCGCCGAGTACAAGGCCCGGTACGACCACTGGATCGGCGGCGAGTACGTCGCGCCGGCCGGCGGGCAGTACTTCGAGAACCCGAGCCCCGTGACGGGCCGGACCTTCACCGAGGTCGCGCGCGGCACCGCCGACGACATCGAGCGCGCGCTCGACGCCGCGCACGGCGCAGCCCGGTCGTGGGGCCGCACGAGCGCGACCGAGCGCGCCAACGTCCTCAACAAGATCGCCGACCGCATGGAGGAGAACCTCGAGCGGATCGCCGTCGCCGAGTCGTGGGAGAACGGCAAGCCCGTCCGCGAGACGCTCGCCGCCGACATCCCGCTCGCGATCGACCACTTCCGCTACTTCGCGGGCGCGATCCGTGCGCAGGAGGGGTCGATCTCCGAGATCGACGAGGACACCATCGCGTACCACTTCCACGAGCCGCTCGGCGTCGTCGGCCAGATCATCCCGTGGAACTTCCCGATCCTCATGGCCGTGTGGAAGCTCGCCCCGGCGCTCGCGGCGGGCAACTGCGTCGTGCTCAAGCCCGCCGAGCAGACCCCCGCGTCGATCCTCTTCCTCATGGACATCATCGGGGACCTGCTGCCGCCCGGGGTGGTGAACGTCGTCAACGGGTTCGGCGTCGAGGCGGGCAAGCCGCTCGCGTCCAGCCCCCGCATCCGCAAGATCGCGTTCACGGGGGAGACGACGACCGGCCGCCTGATCATGCAGTACGCGAGCCAGAACATCATCCCGGTCACGCTCGAGCTCGGCGGCAAGTCGCCGAACATCTTCTTCTCCGACGTCGCCGACGCGCGCGACGACTTCTACGACAAGGCCCTCGAGGGGTTCACGATGTTCGCCCTCAACCAGGGCGAGGTGTGCACGTGCCCGTCGCGCGCCCTCATCCAGTCGTCGATCTACGACACGTTCCTCGGCGACGCGACCGAGCGCACGAAGGCGGTGCGGCAGGGCAACCCGCTCGACACCGAGACGATGATCGGCGCGCAGGCGTCGAACGACCAGCTCGAGAAGATCCTGTCGTACATCGAGATCGGCAAGGCCGAGGGCGCGAAGGTGCTCACGGGCGGATCGCGCGCCGAGCTCGGCGGCGACCTCGCGGGCGGGTACTACGTGACGCCCACGATCTTCGAGGGCAAGAACTCGATGCGGATCTTCCAGGAGGAGATCTTCGGGCCCGTCGTCGCGGTGACCGACTTCTCCGACTTCGACGACGCCATGACGATCGCCAACGACACCCTGTACGGGCTCGGGGCCGGCGTCTGGTCGCGGTCGGGCAACACCGCCTACCGCGCGGGCCGCACCATCGAGGCCGGGCGCGTGTGGACGAACTGCTACCACGCGTACCCCGCCGCCGCCGCGTTCGGCGGGTACAAGGGCTCCGGCGTCGGGCGCGAGAACCACAAGATGATGCTCGACCACTACCAGCAGACGAAGAACCTCCTCGTCTCCTACTCGGCCCAGAAGCTGGGCTTCTTCTAGACCAACCCCACCAGCCCTGCCCGCCCGACCGACCACGGGCTCGGCTCCCTCCCCCCGGCCGCCGAGCAGGTGGTCCTGGCTCGTCCGGCCGTCCGGACGGACCAGGACCACCTGCTCGCGGCGCCGGGATCGCCTGGTCGGCCTGACACGTGGAGGGTTTTCGTGGTCGACGACGTTTCCTCGGTCCGTCCGGTTGGTGCGCCACCCGCGCTGGTAGCGCTCACCGACGACGCCGCGGCGCTGCTCGCGCGGCTGCGGACGGTCCACGGCGAGCTCATGTTCCACCAGTCCGGCGGGTGCTGCGACGGGTCGTCGCCCATGTGCTACCCGCAGGGCGACTTCCTGCTCGGCGACGCCGACGTGCACCTCGGCGACCTCGTCGTCGACGTGCCCGGTCCCACGGACGGTCCCGGCGCGGACGGCCCCGCCGCGGACGGCCCTACCGGGGCGGACGGCGCGGCGGGCCGGTTCGTCGTGCCCGTCTGGATGAGCCGCGCACAGTTCGAGTACTGGAAGCACACCCACCTGACGATCGACGTCGTGCCCGGCCGCGGCGCCGGGTTCAGCGTGGAGGCGCCCGAGGGCGTGCGTTTCGTCATCCGGTCGCGCCTGCTCACCGACGACGAGTGGGCGGCGCTCGACGTGGCCTAGGCTGACCTCACCGACGGGCTCCACGACGGGCCCGACGGCGGGCCCTACGGGGCCCCGACGGCCCGGAGAGGAGGCGGTGCGATGAACGACCTGCTCGTCGTGGCGCGCGACCTCGCCTCCGCGCTCACGCTCCTGCTCGGCACGTCGACCCTCACGGCCACGCTCTTCCTCCTCGGCGCCACCGCCCTCGTCGCGGCCGTGGCTGCCGTGGCCGCGCGCTGGGGCGCACCCCTCGCGCTCGGTGTGGCGGCTCGCCCCGCGGGCCGCCTGCGCGACACGGTCGACGTCGGTCCCGCCGTCACGCAGAGCGACCCGGACGCCCCGGGTCGTGCCCGACCCCGGGCTCCCGGCCGACTCCTCGGCTGATCACCCGGCCGAGGGACCCCACCCGCACCCGCGTCGCTGCGCGGCGTGCTGCTGCCTGCCCACCGCAGGGTGATCGGCGAACGCGTACCCCGCACGTTCGACCGAGGACACCACCATGAACCTGCTCGACCTCCCGCTCGTCTCCACCGTGCTCGACGCCGCGTACCGCGCGCTGATGGGCCTGTCCGACCTGCTCGAACCCCTCGCGGGCGGCGCCGCGGCCGCGGCGGCCGTCGTCCTGCTGACGCTCGCCGTGCGCGCCCTGCTCGTCCCCGTCGGCGTGTCGCAGGCGAAGGCGGAGCGCGACCGCGCGCGTCTCGCACCGCGGCTCGCCGAGCTCCAGCGTCGGCACCGGAACGACCCCGAGCGGCTGCGGCGCGCAACCGTGGAGCTCTACACCCGCGAGGGCACGACGCCGCTCGCGGGGTGCCTCCCGATGCTGGCCCAGGCGCCCGTGGTCGGGGTGGTCTACGCGCTGTTCCTGCACGCGGAGATCGCCGGCCACAGCAACGCGCTGCTCGGCCACACCCTGTTCGGCGCGCCCCTGGGCTCGAGCCTCGTCGGCGGGCTCGGGGCGGGTGGTGTGCCGACCGTGGTCGTGGCCGGCGTGGTCGTGCTCGCGATCGCCCTCGTCGGCGAGCTCACGCGCCGCGCCTCCCTGCCCGGCGGTCGGCTCGCGCTGCCCCGGACGACGCCCGGTGCCGACACCGGGCCGAGCATGTCCGGTGCGGCGGTGCTCTCCGGCCCGGGCCTGCAGAACGCGCTCGGTGCCCTGCAGTTCGTCACCGCCGTGATCGCCTGCTTCGTGCCCCTCGCCGCGGGCCTGTACCTGCTGGTGACGGTGACGTGGATCCTCGGGCAGCGCCTCGTCCTGCGCCGCCGGTACCCGCTCGTCGCGACGGCGTAGCGGAGGCCGCGGGGCTGTCCAGCGGACCGTCGGCCGCGCGAGAGTGTCGGGGTAGGGCCGACCTGTCGCCCTTGCGCGAGGCCGTCAGCGCGCTCCCCGCAGCCCCGGGGCGGCCTGGGGGCGGGCCGCGGCCCGCCCGCGGGTCACAGCGCCGCGAACCGGCCGACGGCGACGAACACCGCGAGGGCGAGCAGCACCACGTTCGCCGGGACGGCCTTCGCCTCGCCGAGGCGCAGGTGCAGGGGGATCGCGCCGACCTGCGTGAGCGCGAGCCCGACCGCGGCGACGGGGGTGAGCGCCGGCGCGACGCCGAGCGCCCAGGGCAGGATCACTCCGACGGCGCCGGCCACCTCGAGCCACCCGATGGCGCGCACGCCCGCCGCGCGCTCGGGCGTGACCCACCGCATCTGCTCCTGGAGCACGGGGATCGGGCGCAGCGCCTTCATGAGCCCGGCGCCGAGGAAGGCGGCGGCGAGCAGACCGGAGGCGATCCACAGGGCGACGTTCATGCGTGAGTCCTTCGAGAGGAAGCGGCGACGGCCCAGGATGGCCGGTCACTCTTTGTGCCTGGGCACATGATGGGTAACCATGAGCACCGGTACAAAAGGCACACCGGTGTGCGTGAGGCACACGGAGCAGCACCCGGAGAAGACGGAGACACCCATGACGACGACGCCCAGCACGGACGTGCCGGTGGTGCGCGAGCTCGCCGAGCGCCACGGCATCCCGGTCGACCGCGGCTGCGCCGCGGCGGAGGCGACGAGCGAGGTGCGCTCGGTCCTCGACCGGGTGGGCGACAAGTGGAGCGTCCTCATCCTGGGGATGCTCTCCGCCGGCCCGCAGCGCTTCACCGAGCTGCTCCACGGGATCGACGGGATCTCCCAGCGCATGCTCACCCTCAACCTGCGCCAGCTCGAGCGGGACGGCCTCGTGAGCCGCACCGTGCACGCCGTCGTGCCGCCGCGCGTCGACTACGCGCTCACAGGGCTCGGCGAGACGCTGCTGCCGCCCGTGCTCGCGCTGGTCGAATGGGCGCTCGCCCACACGCGCACCATCCGCGAGAACCGAGACGTGTTCGACGCGCGGCGCCCCGCGGGCTGACGGGGCCGTCCTACCCGCGGGGAACCGAGCGGGTCGGACGCAGGGCGGTCAGCCCGCGAGCGGGTCGGCCGCGCGCAGGTACCAGGGCTCGTACCGCTCCAGCGAGAGCGTCCAGAGGCCGGGGGCGCCCGCCGGCACCGCGAGGCACACGTTGCCGGTCACGGTGTCGCCCGAGCCGATGAGGCCCGTGCTCACGAGCGCGTGCGGCACCGCGCCGCACCCGCTCTCGGCGTGGACGCCGTCGTCGCCGACGAACCCGACGTCGACCGCGCCCCACGCGGTCACCTGCGAGCTGGACCCGGTGTAGGTGGCGGTGACGGGCACGATCCAGTACTCGGTGCCGTCCGGAGGCGGGGCGTTGACGTCGTCGTGCGCGAGCACGTCCGCGGTCGCCTCGTACGGCTCCTCGAGGAGGACCTCCCACTCCTCGCCGCCGATCGTGTACCCGTCGAACAGCCACGGGTCGTCGCGCGTGCCCGTGCCCTCCCAGTCGCCCTCGGGCCACTCCTCGTCCGACCAGCCGTCGCCCGGCCACTCGTCGTCGTACGCGTCGTCGGTCGGGGCCGTGACCCACGCGGCGATCCGGGCGCCCGCGTCCGTCGCGACGCCCGCGGCGAACCCCGTCCCGCCGCCGACGACGAGGCACACGACCCCGACGAGCAGCCCGACGGCCGTCCGAGACAGACCACCACGCCCCGGTGCCGCGCGCGGCGGGGCCGGCTGGGGAGCGCCGGGGTACGGCGGCCCTGGGCGCGGTGCGAGGGGCTGCGGGGCGCCCGCGTGCGGAGGGCCGGGGTGCGCTGCGGACGGCGGCGCCGCGTACGGGTTCGGGTGCGCGGCCGGGCCGGGGGAGGAGGACGGCGGGCCGGGAGGGGGCGTCGGCGAGGACGGCGGCGTCACAGGGGTGCTCATGGTGCTCCGGTGTCGTGCGGGCGGGCGCCCGGACGACAGGTGCCACCGTGCGTGGCCGGATGCTCCCACACTGCGGTCCCCGCCGTCGAGGGCGATGGCGCGCGCCCGTGGGCACGCCCTCGGTGCCGCCGCCGGGTGGGCGACGGCACCGAGGCCGTGGAGGGCGGGAGACCGCGCTACGGCTGGTCCACCTCGGAGCCCACGAGGAACTGCGAGTACGCCCCGATGGTGAGGAACGTCGGGAAGTCCTCGGCGAGCGCGACGGCGCGGAACACGTGCGCGGCGTCGTCGATCCGGTTCCCCGGGGTGCGCGGCAGGTCGTCGACGATCTCCGCGAGCAGCGCCTCGACGCGCTCGCGCGTGATCGGCACGCCGTTCTCGGTGCGCGTGCCGGACGCGATCCACTGCCACACCTGCGACCGCGAGATCTCGGCCGTCGCGGCGTCCTCCATGAGGTGGTCGATCGCGGCGGCCCCGACGCCGCGCAGCCACGACTCGAGGTACCGCACCCCGACGGAGACGTTTGAGCGCAGCCCCGCCGCGGTGACGGTCGCCCCGGCCCGGCGGGCCGACCCGATGTCGAGCAGCTCGTGCTGGCCCACCCGGACGTCGTCGCGCTGCCGCGAGACCTGGTTCGGCGCGTCCCCCAGCACCGCGTCGAACTCGGTGCGCGCGACCTCGATGAGGTCGGGGTGCGCGACCCACGTGCCGTCGAACCCGTCCGTCGCCTCCCGGCGCTTGTCCGCGCGCACCTGCTCGAACGCGCGCTCGGTGACGTCCGGCCGACGGCGGTCCGGGATGAACGCGCTCATGCCGCCGATCGCGTGCGCGCCGCGCCGGTGGCACGTCTGCACGAGCAGCTCGGTGTACGCGCGCATGAAGGGCGCGGTCATGGTGACCTGCGCGCGGTCGGGCAGCACGTACGAGTCGCCGCGCGTGCGGAACGCCTTGATCACGGAGAACAGGTAGTCCCAGCGCCCGGCGTTGAGCCCGGCGCAGTGGTCGCGCAGCTCGTGGAGGATCTCCTCCATCTCGAACGCCGCGGGCAGCGTCTCGATGAGCACCGTGGCGCGGATCGTGCCCTGCGGCAGGCCGAGGTACTCCTGGGCGAGCACGAACACGTCGTTCCACAGCCGGGCCTCGCGGTGCCCCTCGAGCTTGGGCAGGTAGAAGTACGGCCCCCGCCCGCGCGCCACGAGCTCGTGCGCGTTGTGGAACAGGTACAGCCCGAAGTCGACGAGCGACGCCGACGCCGAGACGCTCACGCCCGCCCGGTCGACGTACCGCATGTGCTTCTCGATGAGGTGCCACCCGCGCGGGCGGAACACGATCGTGGGGAGGTCGGTCAGCGTGGTCGAGCGCAGGCGGTACTCCTTGCGGTGGTCGCCCGAGCCGGCCGTGTGGGTCAGCGTCCCGCGGATGGCGTCGTGCAGCGCGAGCTGGCCCTCGATCACGTTGCGCCACGTCGGGCTGGAGGCGTCCTCGGCGTCCGCGAGCCACACCTTGGCGCCGGAGTTGAGGGCGTTGATCGTCATCTTCGGGTCGGTCGGGCCGGTGATCTCGACGCGGCGGTCCTCGAGGCCCGGCGCGCCGGCCGAGCCCGCGACGCGCCACGACGGGTCGTCGCGCACGGGCCACGTCGACGGACGGAAGTCGGGGTCGATGCCGTCCGCGACGTCCTGCCGGCGCTGCTGGCGGTCCATGAGGAGCTCGTGGCGGCGTGCCACGAACCGGTCGTGCAGCAGCGTGAGGAAGTCGAGCGCCTCGGGCGTGAGGATCTCGCGGTAGCGCTCGCCGAGCGTGCCGGTGACGCGCAGGGTCCCGGTGACGCGCGTGCCGCTCGAGGGCGCGGGGGTCGACGGGGGAGAGGTGGTCGTGGTCAGCGTGGTCATGGCGTGCTCCGAAGGTCGATGTCGCGAGGTAGAGCTCTGGTAGGCCGAGGTAGGGCCCGGGTCTCGCGAGGTAGAGGCGTGGTCATGACCAGGCCTCTACCTCACGGGACCGCTCCTCTACCTCGCGAGGGCTTAGTGGAACTGGGCGGTCTCGGTGGACCCGGCGAGCGCGAGGGTGGCGGCGTCGGGGTTGAGAGCCGTGGCGACCCGGTCGAAGTAGCCGGTGCCGACCTCCCGCTGGTGGCGGGTGGCGGTGTAGCCGTCGGCCTCGGAGGCGAACTCGGCCTCCTGCAGCTCGACGTAGGCGGACATCGCGCGCTCGTTGTAGCCGCGCGCGAGCTCGAACATGGAGTGCGAGACGGCGTGGAAGCCGGCCAGCGTGATGAACTGGAACGCGTAGCCCATCGCGGCGAGCTCCTTCTGGAAGCTCGCGATCTGGGCGTCGTCGAGGTGCTTCTTCCAGTTGAACGACGGCGAGCAGTTGTAGGCGAGCTTCTTGCCCGGGTGCTGCGCGTGGATCGCCTCGGCGAACGTCCGCGCGAGCTCGAGGTCGGGCTCGCCCGTCTCGACCCAGATGAGGTCGGAGTACGGCGCGTACGCGAGGCCGCGCGCGACGACCGCGTCGAAGCCGGGGCGCACCCGGTAGAAGCCCTCGGACGTGCGCTCGCCGGTGAGGAACGGCTGGTCGCGCTCGTCGACGTCGGACGTGAGGAGGTCCGCGGCGAGCGCGTCCGTGCGGGCGATGACGATCGACGGCACGCCCGCGACGTCGGCCGCGAGACGCGCGGCGTTGAGCGTGCGGATGTGCTGGCTCGTGGGCACGAGCACCTTGCCGCCGAGGTGCCCGCACTTCTTCTCGGACGCGAGCTGGTCCTCCCAGTGCACGCCCGCGGCGCCCGCGGCGATCATCGAGTGCATGAGTTCGTAGGCGTTGAGCGGGCCGCCGAACCCGGCCTCGGCGTCGGCGACGATCGGGGCGAGCCAGTCGCGGTCGGGCCGCTGCCCGTCCGACGCCGCGCGCTCGGCCGCCTCGATCTGGTCGGCGCGCAGGAGCGCGTTGTTGATGCGGCGCACGACGGCGGGCACGGAGTTGGCGGGGTAGAGCGACTGGTCGGGGTACGTCTGGCCGGACAGGTTGGCGTCGGCCGCGACCTGCCACCCGGACAGGTAGATCGCCTTGAGGCCCGCCCGCACCTGCTGCACGGCCTGGTTGCCGGTGAACGCGCCGAGCGCGGCGACCCACTCCTCGGTGTGGATGAGGTCCCACAGCGTCTCGGCGCCGCGGCGGGCGAGCGTGTGCTCCTCGCGCACGGAGCCGCGCAGCGCGACCACGTCCTCGGCGGTGTAGTCGCGCTGCAGGCCGGCCCAGCGCGGGTCGGTCGCCCACTGCTCGGCGAGGTCGGCGGCGCTCTGCGTCTGGTCGCCCGGACGGGCGGACGGGCGCGCGGCGTCGCCGGGGGTCGAGGCCGAGCCGGGGCCGGTGACCGTCGCCGTCGTCGCGACGGCGCCGAGCGGGCGGGCGCCGCCCGCGTACTCGGACGGGGAGCGGCGGCTGACGATGGTGGGCCTGTTCACGGGTGCCTCCTGGTGGTGCGCCGGCTCGCGTGGTGCGGGCCGGCCGGGCCGGTCGGTGGACCTCGGCGAGGTCCGTGCTTCGACCTTCCTCCCGCCTGCAAGCCCTTCTCAAGCCAGATCGGACGAAAGAAACGCGGTTCTTCTCTTGTGCGCAAGGAGTGGCGCGTGTCACTCTCAGTCATGGCTATCCCGACGACGCGACCGGCCGGAATCGCGGAACATGCGGAAATCCCGCTCGAGAGCGAGCCCGACGCCCTGACGATCGGCCGCAGGATCCGGCACCTGCGCACCGCGCGCGGCATGACGCTCGACGAGCTCGGCGCCGCGATCGGCCGCGCGCCGTCGCAGGTGTCGCTCCTCGAGAACGGCAAGCGCGAGCCCAAGTTCGGCCAGCTCCAGGCAGTGGCGCGCGCGCTCGGCGCGAGCCTCGACGACCTGCTCTCGCCGGAGGCGCCGTCGCGCCGGGACGCGCTCGAGATCGAGCTGGAGCGCGCCCAGCGCGGCCCGCTCTTCGACGCGCTCGGGCTGCGGCCCGTGCGGGTGGGCAAGTCGCTGCCCACCGACGCGCTCGAGACCATCGTCGCGCTCGAGCGCGAGCTCCAGCGCCTGCACACCGAGCGCGCCGCGACGCCCGAGGAGGCGCGCCGCGCGAACGCGGAGCTGCGCGCGACCATGCGCGCGCAGGACAACTACTTCCCCGAGCTCGAGGACGCGGCGGCCGGGCTGCTCGACGGCGTCGGGCACGCGGGCGGGCCGATGCCCCAGCGCGTCGCGGCCGACCTCGCCGCCCACCTCGGCTTCACGCTGCACTACGTCGGCGACCTGCCGCACTCCACCCGGTCCGTGCTCGACCTGCGCCACCGCCGCGTGTACCTGCCGAGCAACGGGATGCGCGGGCGGTCCAACGCGACGTCGGCGCTGCTCCAGGCGCTCGCGCCGCACGTGCTCGGGCACGCGGAGCCGCGCGACTACCGCGAGTTCCTCCGCCAGCGCGTCGAGGCCAACTACCTCGCCGCGGCGCTCCTGCTCCCGGAGCGGCACGCGGTCAAGGCACTGCGCGCCGCGAAGGACGCGCGCGAGATCTCCATCGAGGACCTCCGGGACGCGTTCGCGGTGTCGTACGAGACCGCCGCGCACCGGTTCACCAACCTCGCGACGAAGCACCTCGGCATCCCGGTGCACTTCATGAAGGTCCACGAGTCCGGGGTGATCCACAAGGCGTACGAGAACGACGGCGTGCGCTTCCCCGCCGACCCGCTCGGCGCGGTCGAGGGACAGTACGTGTGCCGGAGCTGGACCGCGCGCACCGTCTTCGCGGTCGAGGACCGGCTCAGCCCGTTCAGCCAGTACACGGACACCCCGAGCGGCACCTACTGGTGCACGTCGCGCGTGCAGGCGTCGGCCGACGGCGAGTTCTCCGTGAGCGTCGGCGTCCCGTTCCCGCACGTCAAGTGGTTCCTCGGGCGCGACACGACCGAGCGGCTCGTGTCCCGCTGCCCCGACGGCGCGTGCTGCCGCCGCCCACCCGACGACCTCGCCGACCGCTGGGCGGGCCACGCCTGGCCGAGCGCCCGTCCGCACGCGTCGATGCTCGCCGCCATGCCGACCGGCGCGTTCCCGGGCGTCGACCAGACCGAGGTCTTCTCGTTCCTCGAGGCCCACGCGCCGGGCTAGCCGGCCCGTGCCTGCGCGCGCTCCGCCCGGTGCGCACGGTCCGCGCGAGCCGCGAGCCCCGCGAGCCGCGAGCCGCGAGCCGCGCAAGCCGGGTCGGCGGACGCCGGTCGGCCGTCAGCCGATCGAGCCGCCCTCGACGGGCGCGACCATCGCGTCCTTGAGGCGGGCGGTGTCGGCGTCGGTCCAGCCGTCGGGCGCGTGCAGCGCGGCGAAGCCGTCGGCGTACTCGAGCTGGTAGACGTGCCCGTGGCCGGGCGGGATGTCGGACGCGGCCGCGACGAAGAGGTCCCCCGTGAGCTGCCAGAACGTGACGAACGGGTACCAGCGCACGTCGGTGAGCACGTCGGGCCCGCGCGGCTCGCGGAGCCAGTCGGGCTCGGACCACAGCGTCTCCGGGCCCCACCAGGTGACGCCGTCGGACGCGTGCTGGAGGTACACGACGCGCGGCTCGTCCCAGCGCGGGCCGGGACCCCAGAGGTCGGCGACGCCGGTCGCGACCGGGTCGCCCCAGCGGACCTGGCGGCCGTCGTCCACCACGGGGGCGTACTCGAGCGACCCGGGGTCGCGCGCGTCGGTGAGCTCGCGCCACATCGGCGTGAACCCGGGCGTCCCGGTGAACATCGCGCCGTCGGAGCGCGCCTCGACGTCCTGCACGCCGCTGAACGCGCCCTGCATCCCGAACGACCCGAGCGAGATGCCGAACGCGAGCAGGCGCGGGCGGTCGTCCTCGGGCAGGTCCGACCACCGCGCGTACACCGCCTCGAACAGCGCCTTGCCCGCGGCGGGAGGGGTCGAGCGGTCGCCGACGAAGCTGATCCAGCTCGGCAGGTAGGAGTACTGCATGCTGGCGATCGCGGTGTCCCCGCCGTGCATGAGCTCGAGCGCCTCGACCATGCCGGGGTCCACCCAGCCTGTCCCGGTCGTGGTCGCGACGACGAGGACGGACCGGTCCCACGCGTCCGTCCGGTCGAGCTCGTCGACGACGCGGGCCGCCGTGGCGTCGAGGTCGCCCTCAGGGTCGAGGCCCGCGTACGCGTGGATCGGCTCGCGCACGTCCGCGGGGTCGACGACGTCGCCCGCCGCGGCGAACGCGCGCAGCTCGTCGAGGGTCGGGCCGGAGACCACGAACTTGCGCCCCTCCGCGCCGAGCGAGTCCCAGGGCTCGAGGGAGTCGGGGGAGCCGGACCGCTCGGGGAGCGTCGGGGGCGTGAGCCGGGGGCTGATCTCGGCGTTCGCCGCCGCGTAGACCGAGTTCAGCGCGCTGAGCGTGCCCGACCAGATGACGCCGTTGAACAGCAGGACCACCACGACGGCGACCGCGACGCCGCTGACGAACCGCGCCACGGGAGCGGGCACGACCTTGCCGACGAGGACGCTCAGCCACCGGGCGACGCGGCGCAGGCCGCGGCCCGCCTGGAGCACGAGCAGCGCGACGGCGAGCGCCGCGAGCAGCGTGACGACCTCGCGTCCGGGGACGTCCTCCGACATGCCGAACAGGTGCCGCAGCTCGATCTGGCGCCGCGCCCCGAGGATCAGCGCCAGCGGCACGAGCACGACGGTCGCCCCGGCGAGCACCCACCACGCGACGCGGCTCGCGCGCGCCGTCCACCGGACGCGCAGCCCGACCTTCACGGCGAACCACTCGACGAGCGCGCCGACGGCGTACCCGCCGACGGCGCTCACGCCCGAGATCACGGCCTGGTAGTACCAGGCGCGCGGGATGAGCGACGGCGTGAACGACAGGCAGAACCAGGCGAGCGCGACCACGAGCCCGGTCGCGGAGAACCGCCGGAGCCACCGCCCCCACGCGCCGTGCCGGGGGCGCTCCTCGTCGACGGGCTCGGGGGCGCGGGTCTCCGTCGTGGTGGGCTGCACCTCGCGATCGTAGGCGCGCGCGGGCCTGGCGGCCGGGCGACGGGCCGTCAGGGGACGTCGTCCACCGCGTCGCCGTGCGCGTCGGTGAGGAGGTTGAGGGACACCGCGTGGAGGTCGACCACGTGCTTGGCCAGGTAGACGGGGCCGGACGGGGCGCGGGTGGTGAAGGTGACGGCCAGGGGTGTCGCGAGCGTCGACGCGCGCGGTCTCGACCGTGCGGTGGGGAGGTAGGGGGCGAGGCGGAGCGACGCCGGCGTGGCCTTGGTGCGGTAGTGGGTGCTCAGGCGTGAGTACATGGTCCCCTCGCCGTCGCCCCGGGGCTCGTGGGACGCCTCGATCACCTCGAGAGAGCTCGCGACGACCGTGCTCCCGGCGCGTACGACGCACTCCCACGTGGCGATGTCCCGGCCCCGCTCGATCTCCAGGAGGCGGGCGCTCCATCCGGTGGCGGGCGAGACGCGGCGGACCACGCGCTCGACGGTGACCTCCTCGGCGCTCTGCACCATCTGCTCCAACGGGCGGACCGCGCCGAGGGGCAGGGGCACGCGGTGGGCGACCTGGCGGCGTCGGCCTGCGCCGCGCTCGATGACGCCGTCCTCCTCGAGCAGGGCGAGGGCCTGGCGCACCGTGGTGCGGCTGACGGCGAGGCGGCGGGCGAGCTCCTGCTCGGGCGGGAGCACGACGAGGTCCTCGTCGGGGCCGGTCAGCGCGTCGTGGAGGCGGTCGTAGACCTGGACGGCGAGCGGACGGCGGTCTCGCACGGGCGGGATGTCCATGCCCGCATCTTGCCAGAGAGGAGGAGTTGCCAGACCGGCAATCCCTCTCGTATGTTGTCCGACAATAGACAACCGCGTCGCATTGTTCATTGGAGAGCCGAGATGCCGTCCACCCCCGTCCACACCGTCGGCGGCTTCACGCTCGACGCGATCATCCACGCCGACGGGCGGTGGTCCACGGGTCGCCTCGGCGGCAACGCGCTGTGGGCCTCGATGGGGGTCGCGCTCGCCGTCGACGGCCGTCCTGTCGCGCACGCGCTCGTGGGGGAGGACTACCCCGAGGGGGCGCTCGCGGAGATCGCGTCGCGCGGCGTCGACGTCGACGACGTGACGCGCCGCCCGGGGCAGCCCAACGCCCGGGTCACCTTCGCCTACCGTGCCGACGGCTCACGGACGCAGCCGGCCCCGCCCGAGGCCGTGGCACAGCTGCCCGCCGAGGTGCGGCCGGAGTTCGCCGACTCCACCCGCGACCCGCGCCGCACCCTCGACTCCCTCGTGGACGGTGCGGCGCTGGCCGACGTGGCGCGCTCGCTCGGCGGCTCCTGGCACCTCGGCCTGCTGCCGGGGTCGCGCTTCGCCGAGCTCACCACGGCGCTGCGCGGCGCCGGGGCCGACTACGTGCAGGCCGACTGCCCGGCGCGGGCCGAGCTCGCCCGCGAGGGGGAGGCGCTGCTCGAGCGCCACCTCGCCGCGCTCGACGTCTTCCTGCCGAGCAGCTCGGACACCGACGTGTTCGCCCCGGGGGTCGACCACCGGACCCTCGTGCGCCGCTTCCACGACTACGGCGCACCCGTCGTCGTGCTGAAGCGTGGCGAGCTGGGCGCGATCGTGTCCGACGCCACGACGGGCGACGCCTGGGGCGTCCCGGCGATCCCGGCGCCCGAGGACGTCGACGCGACCGGGGCCGGGGACGTGTTCTGCGGGTACTTCGCGCACGCCTACCGCAACGGGGCGACGCTCCTCGACGCCGCGATCGAGGCGTCCGCCGCGGCGCGAGCCGCCCTCCACGTCTCGAGCCCTCTCGATCTGGTTCGACCGCGCGACGAAGCCTGGCAGACGGCCGTCGCGACCATCCGCGAAGGAGTGACCGCACTGTGAGAAGAACGACCATCGGCGTCATCGGCAACGCGTCCCGCCCCGGGGTGGAGCTGCCCGCAGCCCTGCTCGAGACGGCGACGGAGGTCGGTCGCCATGTCGCCGAGGCGGGTGCCGTGCTCATCACCGGCGGGACCGGCGGTGTCATGGAGGCCGCCTCGAAGGGCGCCCACGAGGCGGGCGGGCTGTCGATCGGGTTCCTCCCGCAGGCGGACCTGTCGCACGCGAACCCCTACCTGGACGTCGCCCTGCCCACGGGCATGGGAACCCTGCGCAACGTGCTCACCGCCCGGTGCTGCGACGCGCTCGTCATGGTGGGCGGCGGGGTCGGCACCCTCAACGAGCTGACGATCGCGTACGACGTCGGCACGCCCGTCGTGGCGATCCGCGGCACCGGCGGCTGGTCCGACCGGATCGTCGGTGCGCTGGTCGACGGGCGCTGGCTGGACGAGCGTCGCGTCGCCGAGCTGGAGCTCGCCGACGACCCTCGCTCGGCCGTCGCCCGTGCCCTCGAGGCCACGACCCGACCCCGCCGCACCGGCGGCCTGACGGCGCACGCCGGGCACGCCGGGGCCTGACCCGCGCACCCCCCGACCCGCCACCCGCTCGACGTCCTGTCCTCAATGAAGAGAGAGTCCGTACCGATGTCACTACTCACCCGGGCGCCCCGCCGCCCGATGAGCGCCAACGGCGCCACGCTGCTCGCCGGCCTCACGCTGGGCGTCATCGCCTTCCAGCTGAACGCCACCATGCTGAACCCGGCCGTGCGGCAGATGGAGATCGAGCTCGGTGTGACGACCGCGGCGATCGCCTTCTCGTCCGCGCTGTTCTTCCTGTCGAAGGCGATCTTCCAGGTCTTCGTGCCGCGCCTGTCGGACATGGTCGGCCGGCGGACGATCATGCTGGTGCTGCTCGCGATCCTCGCGCTGGGGACGGCGATCGCGATGTTCGGCCCGACGGTGGAGTGGCTGTACGTCGGCCGCTTCATCCAGGGCAGCTGCGGTCCCGTCTTCACCATCGCGCTCCTCACCCTGCGGGAGGCGACCGCGGACGAGAAGGACTACGGCACGCGGATGGGCGTGATCATCGCCATCAACGGGGGCATCGCGGGCGTCGACGTGATCCTCGGCGGGTGGATGGCCGAGCAGTTCGGCTTCCGCTCGATCCTGGCCCTGTGCCTCGTCATGACGGTCGTCGCGTTCTTCGCCACCGTGGCCTGGGTGCCGGAGTTCGCCCCGGGCCGGGGCGAGCGGATGGACTGGTGGGGCGTCCTGTTCATCTCCGTCGTCGTCGTGGGCCTGAGCTGGGCCGTCGGCGGTGACCCCTTCGGCAACCGGTTCCCGAGCGCCTGGTCGTTCGTGTACGTCGGTGCGGCGGTGGTCGGCCTCCTGGCTTTCGTGGTCCGTCAGCGGCACGCCCGCCACCCCCTCGTCCCGGCCGACGAGCTCGGGAACCGCGCCATCTGGGCGATGCCCCTGACCACGATCCTCACGCTCGCCGGGATCATGGCGGTCGCCAACCTCGTCGGGCCCTCGTACGCGCAGAACCCCGACGCCGGGTGGGGCATGACCGCGACCCTCGCCTCGGTGCTGTTCATGGCGCCCTACGCCCTCGTCGGCTGGGTGGTGGGGCCGTTCGCGGGTCGCCTCGCGCCGCGGTTCGGGTACGTGCGCCTGCTGCAGGGGGGCCTGCTCACGTCCGTGCTGGTGATCGCGGCGATGGCCTCCTTCGGCCTGCGCTCCCCGGTGCTGTTCGGCGTGCTGCTGTTCGTGCTCGGCATCAGCTACGGCGGCGTGACGAACGTGATGCTCAACGGGCTCGGGGTCGTGCTGTCCCCGCGGAGCGCGCCCGGTCTGCTGCCGGGCCTCAACGGCGCCTCGTTCGCGATCGGGGCGGGGCTCGCGTTCACGATCGTGGGCCAGGCGATCACCCACGGATCACCGGCGGGTGCGGAGTCGGCGGGCGGCTACGTCCAGGGGCTGTGGATCTGCGCCGGGATCGCGACGCTCGCGCTGCTCGTCACGCCGCTCCTCCCGCGGCCGCAGCTGGGCGCGCCCGTCGCGGAGGGCTAGGCGCGGGCGTCGCACGGGAGGGCGCGGTCGGCTCGTCGCCGGCCGCGCCCTCCCGCGCGTCAGGCCTCGAGCAGCAGCGCCTCGCCCTGGCCCCCGCCGCCGCACAGCCCGACGGCGACGCGCCCACCCCCGCGGCGCGCGAGCTCGTGCGCCGCGTGCACGGCGAGGCGGGCGCCGGACGCGCCGATCGGGTGCCCGAGCGAGATGCCGCCGCCGTGCACGTTGACGACGTCGGGTGAGACGCCGAGCACGCGCGTGGAGACCGCGACGACGGTCGCGAAGGCCTCGTTGATCTCGACGAGGTCGAGGTCGTCGACCGTCCACCCGGCCCGGTCGAGGGCCTGCCGGATCGCGCGGGCAGGCTGGGAGTGCAGCGACGTGTCGGGGCCGGCGACCTGGCCCCACGCCCGCACGGTCGCCAGCACCGGCGCACCCGCGGACTCGGCCCGGGCGCGGGTCGTGAGGACGAGCGCGGCGGCGCCGTCGGAGATCTGCGACGCGTTGCCCGCGGTGATGGTGCCCTCGGGGTCGAACGCGGGCCGCAGGCGCGCGAGGCCCTCGACGGTGGTGTCGGGGCGCACGCCCTCGTCGTCGCGCACCTCGACCGGCTCGCCCCGGCGCTGCGGGACGCTCACGGGGGCGATCTCGGCGTCGAACAGGCCGTCCTTCGCCGCGGCCGCGGCGCGCTGGTGCGAGGCCGCCGCGACGGCGTCCTGCTCCTCGCGGGGGACGAACACGTCGCCCACGTTGGTGCGCTCGGTCGAGACGCCCATGGAGGCGTGGTCGAACGCGTCGGTGAGCCCGTCGCGCGCGACGGCGTCGACGAGCGTCGCGTCCCCGAACGCGAACCCGGCGCGCGACCCGGGGAGCAGGTGCGGCGCGTTG
Organism: Cellulosimicrobium sp. JZ28; assembly: GCF_015327065.1. Lineage (NCBI taxonomy): Bacteria > Bacillati > Actinomycetota > Actinomycetes > Micrococcales > Promicromonosporaceae > Cellulosimicrobium > Cellulosimicrobium sp. JZ28. The sequence continues at coordinate 947,423 of NZ_CP017660.1, forward strand.
GTCATGGACTCCTGGCCGCCGACGAGCACGACCTCCGCCTCGCCGGAGCGGATCATCCGCGTGCCGTCGATGACGGCGGTGAGCCCCGAGAGGCACACCTTGTTCACCGTCACGGCGGGCACGTCCCAGCCCACGCCCGCGGCGGCGGCCGTCTGGCGCGCGGGGTTCTGGCCCGCCCCGGCCTGGAGCACCTGGCCGAGCACGACGGCGTCGACGGCGTCCGCGCCGAGGCCCGAGCGCTCGATCGCGGCGCGCGCGGCGACGGCGCCGAGCTCGACCGCGGTGAGCGCGGCGAGGGAGCCCTTGAGGCGGCCCTGCGGCGTGCGGGCGGCGGCGACGACCACGACGTCGTCGGGGGAGTGCGGGGTGGTGGTGCTCACGGCTGGACCTCCAGGGGTGCGGACGGCGGTGTCTGCGCGGGCGCCGGGGGTATGGCGCCCGGTCGTGCGGCGGCGGCGTCGACGTCGGCAACGGCAGTGTCGACCAGCCCGAGCAGGAGCCCGAGGAACACGTCCGGCTCCTCGAGGTGGGGGCTGTGCCCGACGCCGGGCCGCACCTCCTCACGGTACCGCCCGCCCGCGGCCGCGTAGGCGTCGAGGACGGCCCGGGTCTGGGCGACCATCGGCTGCGGCGGGTGCGTCTCGACCCCGGGCCAGCCAGGGACGGCGCCGAGCGCGCCGAGCTGCGCGAGGTCGAACAGCGACGTGTCCGAGACGATCGCGTCGGCGTCGCCGCGCACCCACAGCACGGGCGCGGTGGCGCCGGACGTCGCGAAGCCGGACAGGTCGCAGTACTTCGCGCTGATCGCGTTGTTCATGCCGCGCGTCCCGGGCGCCACGCCGGGCCACGTGCCCGACGCCGTCCGGTCGCCCGGGTAGCTGTCGTCGCCCGTGCGCGTGGAGAGCACGGAGTCGAGCAGGAGCTCCTCGAGCGCGCCGAGCGGCTCGCCGAGCGCGGCCGGGTCGGCGACGTAGAACCGGCGCAGCACGTCGCGGGGCGACCCGGCGTCCTCGCTGCGGTCGCCGGCGGCGAGCGCCGCGACGAACGCCGGGTTCGCCGTCCCGCCGCCCGAGCCCGCGAAGTCGGGGGAGAGCGGCGTCCCGTCGACGTCGCGCGTGCCGCCGAACCCGTACGGCGACATGGGCGCCTCGAGCAGGATGCCGTCGAACAGGTCGGGCCGGTCGGTCGCGAGCTGCAGCACGACGCCTGCCCCGGCGGAGTGCGCGACGGCGACGAGCGGGCGCGCGAGGTCGAGCGCGTCGAGGACGGCCGCGACGTCCTCGGCGAAGTCCCGCACGCCCCGGGTCGCGTCGACGGGCCGGGGCTCGGCGTCGCCGTACCCGCGCAGGTCGACGGCGACGCCGCGCACGTCGGCGGGGAGCGCGCGCAGCAGCGGGTCGAAGAACGCCGACGACGAGCAGTTGCCGTGCACGAGCAGGACCGTCGCGCGGGCCGCACCCTCGGCGGCGACCTCGCGCACGTGCTCCCGACCGCGCGGGGTCGGGACGTCGCGGCGCAGCACGTCGCGCGTCACGACGGCGTCCCCGCGGCCTGCGTGGACGGTCCCGGGCCGGCGTCGGCGGCGTCGAGCGGGGCGTCGTCGAGCGCGACGGCGAGGTCGGGCTCGGTCGCGGCCCGCACGTCGTCGACGCTCACGCCGGGCGCGGTCTCGCGCAGCACGAGCCCGTCGGGCGTCACGTCGATCACCGCGAGGTCGGTGATGACCCGGTGCACGACCCCGCGCCCCGTGAGGGGCAGCGAGCACGAGCGCAGGATCTTGGGCGACCCGTCGCGCGCCACGTGCTCCATGAGCACGATCACGCGGCCCGCCCCGTGCACGAGGTCCATCGCGCCGCCGGGGCCCTTGACCATCTTGCCGGGGATCATCCAGTTGGCGAGGTCGCCCGTCTCGGAGACCTGCATGCCGCCGAGGATCGCGGCGTCGATCTTGCCGCCGCGGATCATGCCGAAGCTCAGCGCGGAGTCGAAGAACGCGGCGCCCGGCAGGACGGTGACGGTCTCCTTGCCGGCGTTGATGAGGTCGGGGTCGACGGCGTCCTCGGTCGGGTACGGCCCGACGCCGAGGATCCCGTTCTCCGACTGGAGCACGAGGTGCTTGTCCGCGGGCACGTAGTTGGGCACGAGCGTCGGCAGGCCGATGCCGAGGTTGACGTACCAGCCGTCCTGGAGCTCGCGCGCGGCGCGCGCGGCCATCTCGTCGCGGGTGAGCGGCACGGCTCAGCCCTCCTTCACGGTCGTCGCGGTGCCCGACGGCGCGGGCGCGGGCTGGTCGGTCGCGGCGGCCGAGCGCACGGTGCGGCGCTCGATCCGCTTGGGCACGTCCGGGCCCACCTCGACGACGCGGTGCACGAACACGCCGGGCAGGTGCACGGCGTCGGGGTCGAGCTCGCCGGGCTCGACGAGCTCCTCGACCTGCGCGACGCACACGCGGCCCGCCATCGCGGCGAGCGGGGAGAAGTTGCGGGCCGACCGGTGGAACACGAGGTTGCCGTGCCGGTCGCCGCGCAGCGCGTGCACGAGCGCGAAGTCCGTGGTGATCGCGTCCTCGAGCACGAACTCGGCCTCGTCGGCGAACGCGCCGTCGCGACCGCGCGGCCCGACGCCGAACGTGCGCACCTCCTTGGGCGCGCTCGCCTGCGCGACGCCGCCCGCGCCGTCGTACCGCTGGGGGAGGCCGCCCTCGGCGACCTGCGTGCCGACGCCGGTGCGCGTCCAGAACCCGGCGATGCCCGCGCCGCCGGCGCGCAGCTTCTCGGCGAGCGTGCCCTGCGGGGTGAGCTCGAGCTCGAGCTCGCCCGAGAGGAACTGCCGCTCGAACTCCTTGTTCTCCCCGACGTACGAGCTCGTCATCTTCCGGATGCGGCCCGCGCCGAGCAGGACGCCCAGGCCCCAGTCGTCGACGCCGCAGTTGTTGCTCACGACCCACAGGTCGCGCGTGCCCTGGGCGAGCAGCGCCTCGATGAGCGCGATCGGGTTGCCGCACAGGCCGAACCCGCCGACGGCGAGCGACGCGCCGTCGGGCACGTCCGCGACGGCCTCGGCCGCGGACGCGACCACCTTGTCCAGCCCGGTCCCTCGTGGGGACGCGATCGTGGGGCTCATGCCGTGACCTCCTCGTCACTCGCCGGTCCGGGTCCGTCGCTCGTGACGGCGGCCAGGGCCCGCAGGGTCTCGCCCGCGACGGCCTCGACGCCGGGCGGGCTCATGATGATCGTGTAGTGATTGATACCCGCTACGTCGCGGGTGCGCAGCCCCGGCAGCCGCGCGCGCCACGCGGCGAGGTGCTCGGGGGAGTAGAGGGCCTCGGGCTCGTCGAGCAGGCCGCGCGGCGCGCGCAGCAGCACGAGGGGCACGTCGAGCGGGTGGTCGCCCGCGAGCGCGTCCGCGAGCGGCCCGCCCTCGTAGAGCTCGAGCGAGTCGGCGGAGACCGCCGCGCCCGACGACGCCGGGCGCAGCGCGGGCGCCTCGCCGACGAGGTCGTAGTCGACGTACCCCGCGACGACGTCGGCCCACGGCTCGTCCCACGCGCTCGCGAAGGCGGGGTGCGCGCGCCAGAAGCCGCGGTACTCCTCGTGGTCGGCGAACGTGCGCTCGAGGCGCTCGACGGCCGGGCCGAGCAGGGCGCGCAGGACCTCGTCGTGCGTCGCGTCGGGCGCGAGCCCGGTCGGCGGCGGGAGCGGGATGCCGCCGTCGACGAGCACGAGCCGGGAGACGCGGCCGGGGTGGCGGTGCGCGAGCACGACGGACACGAACGCGCCCATGGAGTGGCCGAGCGCGACGACGCGGTCGATCCCCAGCGCGTCGAGGACCGTCGCGAGGTCGTCCGCGTGCGCGCCCATGCCGTACGGGCCGGGCAGGGCGTTGCTGCGCCCGCGCCCGCGCAGGTCGGGCGCGACGACGCGCACGCCCGGCAGCGCCGCGACGACGGCCGGCCACGCGCGGTGCGACGCCGTGATGCCGTGCACGGCGAGGACGGTCGGGACGGCGTCGGGCGCGGGGCGCGCGCCGCCGTCGGGCCGGGCGCCGGGCGCGGGTGCGTGCGGGCCGACCGGGTCCCACACGCCGACGCGCAGCCGCCCGCCCGCGACGGGGACGTCGAGCGTCGCGTAGGTGTGGGTCGCGGCGGTGACGTCGTCCGGCGCGGTCGTCGCCGCGGTCACCGGGCGCTCCAGCCGCCGTCGATCGTCCACGACGCGCCCGAGACCATCGACGCGTCCGGGCCGGTGAGCCAGCCGACGAGCGACGCGACCTCCTCCGGCTCCACGAGCCGCTTCACCGCGGACTCCGCGAGGAGCACGGTCGCGAGCACCTCGGACTCGGGGACGCCGTGCACGCGCGCCTGGTCCGCGATCTGCTTCTCGACGAGCGGCGTGCGGACGTAGCCGGGGTTGACGCACACGCTCGTCACGCCGTGCGGGCCGCCCTCGAGGGCCGTCACCTTGGACAGGCCCTCCAGCCCGTGCTTCGCGGACACGTACGCCGACTTGAACGGCGACGCCACGAGGCCGTGCACGGACGACACGTTGACGACGCGCCCGAACCCGCGCGCGTACATCCCCGGGAGCGCGGCCCGGACCAGCAGGAACGGCGCCTCGAGCATGATCGCGTGCAGCAGGCGGAAGTCGTCCGGGCGGAAGTCCTCGATGGGGCTCACGCGCTGGACGCCCGCGTTGTTGACGAGGACGTCGACGTCGAGCGAGAGGTCGTCGAGCGCGCGCGTGTCGGCGAGGTCGACGACCCACGCCTCGCCGCCGAGCTCGTCCGCGAGGCGCTGCGCGCCGTCGGGGTCGACGTCGGCGACGGTCACGTGCGCGCCACGCGCGGCGAGCTCGCGCGCGCACGCGGCGCCGATGCCGCTCGCGCCGCCCGTGACGAGCGCGCGCCGTCCGGCGAGGGTCGGGGCGGTGCCGGGGACGGTGGCGGGGACGGTCATCGCGCGTCTCCTTCGGTCTCGGTCGAGGTGGCGGGCCCGGTCCCGGTCGGCGGGGCGGTCCGCGGCGCGGCGAGCGCGCGCTCGATGAACTGCATGGTCTGCTCGAACACGTGCGGAGGGACCTCGGCGGCCGCTGTGTCGTACGACGGCGGCTCTGCGCCCTCGTCCCAGCGCCCGCCCCACAGGACCCAGCGCATCCCGACGATCTCGCCGATGCCCATGAGCGCCCACGCGGCGACCTCCGGGTCGACGTCGTGGCCGACCTCGCCGTTCGCGCGCGCCTTGTCGAGCCCGGTCATGTAGCCCTCTACGATGCGCGCGTAGTGGCGGCGCAGCGCCCCGGGCGAGACGAACTCGGCCTGCCGCACGATCCGGTAGAGCGCCGGGTGCTCGGCGGTGAAGCGGAAGAACGCCTCGAAGCCCGCGCGCTCGGCGGCCAGGCGCGTCGTCGCCTGCGAGCTCGCCTCGATCATCGCGTGCCGCACGCGGCGGTTGAGGTCGTCGACGAGCTCGTCGAACACGTCGATCTTCGACTCGAAGTACAGGTAGAACGTGCCCTGCCCGACGCCCGCGGACTCGGTGATCTTCACGATCGACGCGTCGTGGTACCCGACCTCGGCGAACACCTGCTCGGCCGCGGCGAGGATCTTCGCCCGGGTGCGGTTGCCGCGGGCGGTGCGGGGCTGGGTGCTCATGAGTCCTCCGGGACGGTCACGCGCTCGGCGAGCGAGCGGCGCGACACCTTGTGCAGCGACGTGCGGGGCAGGGACGGGACGAGGTCGAAGCGGCGCGGGACCTTGAAGTGCGCGAGCTCGCGGCGGCAGAACGCCTCCAGCTCCTCGGCGTCGGTGGGGTGGCCGGCGCGCGGGACGACGAACGCGGCCCCGACCTCGCCCCACCGGTCGTCGGGGACGCCCACCACCGCCACGTCCGCCACCGCGGGGTGGCGGCGGAGCACGGCCTCCACCTCGGACGGCGTGACGTTCTCGCCGCCGACGATGAAGACGTCCTTGAGGCGGTCGACCACGCGGTAGCACCCGTCGGCGTCGCGCTCGACGAGGTCGCCGGTGCGCAGCCAGCCGTCGCGCAGGACCGCGGCCGTGGCGGCCTCGTCGCGGAAGTAGCCCGCGAACACCCCCGGTCCGCGGACCAGCAGCTCGCCCGCCGCGGGCCCGTCGAGGTGGCGGCCCGTCACCGGGTCGGCGACGGCGACCTCGACGTGCGGGTACGGCGTGCCGGCCGAGCCGCTGCGCTCGCGGGCCTGGTCGTCGGGCAGGCACAGCACGTTGGGGCCCGCCTCCGTGAGCCCGTAGCCCTGCGAGAGGGCGACGCCGCGGCGGTGCCACGTGCGCAGCAGCGGCTCCGGCATGGGCGCGCCGCCCACGACGGCGTGCCGCAGCGACGACAGGTCGGCGTCCGCGAAGCCGGGGTGCTCCGCGAGGAGCAGGTAGTTCGTCGGGACGCCCATCATCGTCGTGACGCGGCGCTCGGCGACGAGCTGGAGCACGCGCTCGGGCTCGAACGTGCGCTCCAGGACGACCGTCGCGCCGGTCCACCACGCGAGCAGCGGCTGGATGTTCCACCCGCCCGCGTGGAACTGCGGCAGCACGCTCAGCACGACGTCGTGGCTCGTCAGCTCGACCGTGCGCGAGAGCGAGAGGTTCGTCCAGAAGCAGTTCGCGTGCGTGAGCAGCGCGCCCTTGGGCGTGCCCTGCGTGCCGGACGTGAACACGAGGAGGAGCGGGTCGTCGTCGCGCACGGGCCGGCGCTCCGGCGCGGGACCCCGCCGTGACGGCGGCGGGACGTGCGCCTCGACGCCGCTGCGCCCGAGCTCCGCCCGCCGGGGCGGGCGGCCGGGCCGCTCCCCGTCGAGCCGGCGCAGCGGGTCGAGCCGGTCGAACGCCGAGTCCGCGAGGCCGGAGAACTCCTGCTCCACGAGCACCAGCGCGGGGTCGGCCTGCTCGACCTGGGCGGCGAGCTCGCCGGGCGACAGCCGCCACGACAGCGGCGCGAGGACCAGCCCGGCCTGCGCGCACGCGAAGAACAGCACGACCTGGTCGGCGCTGTTGCCCGTGACGGTCGCGACGCGGTCCCCGACGCCGTAGCCCGCCTCCCGGAACGCCGCCGCCAGGGCGCTCGCGCGCTCGTGCAGGTCGCGGTAGCGCAGGGTCACGCCGCGGTCGTCGACGGCGACGCGGTCGGGCGTCGCGAGCGCGCGGTCGCGCGTCCAGCGCCCGAGGGTGTGCAGGCCGTCCTGGGCGTCCTGGTGCTGCGTCGTCATGCCACCTCCTCCAGGCGCTCGCGGGCCTCCTCCCGATCCTCCCGCGGGCGGCGGCGCGCGGCGAGGCGCGACGCGGCGCCCGCGATGCCGCCGGGCAGGAACATCACGACGAGGATGAAGAGGGTCCCGAGCAGGAACAGCGGCTCGCTGAGCGGCACGCGCAGCACGGCCGGGAGGTCCGCGACGGCCGCGGAGCTCGCAAGCGTGCCGAGCCGCTGGTCGAGGATCGTGTAGAGCACGCCGCCGACGATCGCGCCCCACCGGGACCCGACGCCCCCGAGCACGACCATGACGAGCAGCGTGAGCGTGAAGTCGGCGGACGTCGCGCGCGGCACGGCGCCGGACTGGAGCAGCAGGTACGCCATGCCGACGACGGTCGCGAGCGTCGCCGCGAGGACGAACACGAGGAGCTTGACGAGGTAGGGGCGCCCGCCGATGACGCGCACGCGCATCTCGTTCTCGCGCGTCGCCGCCGCGACGTGCCCCGCGCGCGACCGCTCGACCCACAGCACCACGAGGTAGACCAGGACCAGCACGGCGAGGGCGAGCCAGTAGAGGTTGCGCGTGTTGAGCACGCCCACGAACGCGTCGGGGACGTTCCGGGTCGCGAGCGCGAGGCCCTCCTCGCCGCCGGTCGTGCCCCCGGGGTTGCGGCGCACGAGCACGTTGCCCGCCTGGGCGAACGCGAGGGTGACCATGGCGAACGAGATGCCCGTGACCCGCAGCGAGACGGCCCCGACGACGTGCGCGAGGACGATCCCGCTGACGAGCACGAGCGCCGCGGCCGGCAGGAGCGGGATCTCGGTCGTGTCGAGCACGATCGCGAGCCCGTACAGCCCTGCCGCGAAGTACAGCGCGTGGCCGAAGCTCAGCAGGCCCGCGACCCCGAACAGCAGGTGGTAGCTCAGCGCGAGGGCGCCGACGAGCCAGCACATCGCCATCATCTGGAGCGCGCCGGGCGTGTACGTCGGGCCGGGCAGGACGCCCGGCACGTGGAGCGCGAGCAGCGGGAGGCACGCGAGCACCGCGACGAGCGCGACGCCCGCGAGCGTGCGGACCAGCGTGCCCGACGGCGCCCGGCGGGCGGGTCGGTCGGAGCGCGGTGCGTCGTCGGCGGGGGCGGCCGGGGCCGGGGGAGCGGTCTGGGTGGTCATGCGGCTGCCCTCCCGAGGAGGCCGGTGGGACGGACGAGGAGCACGAGCGCGAGGAGGAGCACGACGAGGAGGTCGCCGTAGCCGAGGTAGTAGTTCGCGAACTGCTGCAGGACCGCGACGAGCACGGACGCGACCGCCGCACCGGTCAGGGAGCCGAGCCCCCCGATGACGGTGACGATGAACGCGAAGATGAGCAGCGACCCGCCGAGGTGCGGGGAGACGTACCCGAAGTACTGCGAGGCGAGGACCCCGCCGAGCCCCGCGGCGGCGCCGCCGACCGCGAAGACGAGCGTGAACGCCTTGCGCACGTCGATGCCGAGCGCCGTGACCATGGACCGGTTCTCGACGCCCGCGCGGATGATGAGCCCGTAGCGGGTGCGCTGGAGGAACAGCACGATCGCGCCGAGCACGAGCGCCGCGGCGCCGATCGCGACGAACCGGTCGTTGGGCACCGGCGCGCCCGCCAGGTCGGTCGTGCCCTTGAGCCATGCCGGGCCGGAGATGAACTCGGGGTCCGACCCCCACATGCCCTCGAACAGCGCGACGGACGCGAGCGAGAGCCCGACGGTGACGAGCACCTGCTCGATGTGCCGCTCGTAGAGCGGGCGGATGAGCAGGAGCTCGGTGAGCGCCGCGGCCCCCGCCCCGACGACGGCCCCGGCGAGCAGCGAGAGCCCGAAGACGCCCCACGAGTCGGCGCCGAGGGAGCGTGCGACGAACCAGCCGCCGAACGCGCCGAGCGTGAGGAACGAACCGTGCGCGAAGTTGAGGACGCCCATGAGCCCGTAGATGAGCGACAGGCCCGACGCGACGAGGAAGTACAGCGCCCCGAGGCCGAGCCCCGTGACGAGGAGGAGGACGATCGTGCTCACCGGGCCACCGCCCCTTCGGTTCCGTGGTGGTCGACCTCGGCGTGCACGCCGAGGAGCTGCTGGACGCGGTCGGGGTCGTCGAGGAGCTCGCGCGCGGGGCCGGTGTGCACGACGCGGCCCGCGTCGATCACGACGACGCGCTCGGCGAGCCGCTCGATGACCTCGAGGTTCTGCTCGACGAGCAGGATCGGGACCGTGCGGGCCGCCTCCGCGAGCGCGTCCGACACCTCGCCGACGATCCGGGGCGCGAGGCCCTTGGTGGGCTCGTCGACGAGGAGCAGGCGGTTGGCGTTGAGCAGGGCGCGCGCGAGCGACACCATCTGCTGCTGACCGCCCGAGAGGGTGCCCGCGCGCTGGGCGGCGCGCTGCACGAGGTCCGGGAAGAGCTCCGCGACGAGCTCGCGCCGCGGGTGGGCGTCGCGCTCGGCGAGCCGCAGGTTCTCCGCGACCGTGAGCCCGGCGAACACCTCCCGGTCCTCGGGCACGTACCCGACGCCGCGCCGCACGATCCGGTCCGTGCGCTCGCCGTCGACGCGCTCGCCCGCGAGCAGCACCTCGCCCCGGCGCTCGATCAGGCCGAGCACGGCCCTGAGGGTCGACGTCTTGCCGACGCCGTTGCGGCCCAGCACCGCCGTGACCCCGGTGGCCGGGACGGAGAAGGTCACGTCCTCGACGACCTGCTGGCCCGCGATGCGCGCGGACAGCCCGCGCACCTCGAGGACGGGCACGTCGCTCCCGACCGCGGGCTGGGCGGTGCTCCTGCTGCTGCCGCTCATGCTGCCTCTCCTGCCGTGACACCGAGGTAGGCGCTCTGCACCGTCGGGTCCGCCATGACGGCGTCGGGGGTGTCGCACGCGAGCAGCTCGCCGTGGTGCATGACGGCGACGCGGTCCACGAGCCCCAGCACGACGTCCATGTGGTGCTCGACCATGAGCACCGTGCAACCGGTCCCGTGCAGGTCGCGGATGACCTCGACGAGGCCGGGCACGTCGGCCGACGACACGCCCGCCATGGGCTCGTCGAGCAGCACGACGCGCGGCTCGGTCGCGAGGAGCACCGCGATCTCGAGCTTGCGCTTGTCGCCGTGCGACAGGTCGCCCGCGGCGACCTCGGCGCGGCGCACGAGCCCGACGGTCTCCAGGTGCCGGTCCGCTTCCCGCGTCGCGGCGTCGCCGCGACGCGGGAAGCGCAGCACCGACAGGGCGCCGCCGAGGCGCCCCTGCGCGGCCAGCCGCACGTTCTCCCGGACGCTCAGGCGCGGGAACAGGCTCGACGTCTGGAACGTGCGGCCCAGGCCCGCGCGGGCGCGCGCGGCCACCGAGGTGGTCGTCACGTCCGCGCCCTCGAGGAGCACCGCCCCGCTCGTCGGGCGGTGGATCCCCGAGACCAGGTTGAAGAGCGTCGTCTTGCCCGCGCCGTTCGGCCCGATCACGCCGAGCATCTCGCCCTGCCCGACGGCGAGGCTCACGCCCCGCAGGATCCGCGCGCCGCCGATCTGGAGCCCGAGGTCGCGGACCTCGAGCGCGGGGAGGGTGTGCGGCTCGCCCACGTCAGCCCGCCTCGGCCGGCGCGACGTCGTCGCCCGGCACCTCGGCGACGAGCTCGGGAGCCCAGCCGTCGCCCTCGGCCACGAGCTTCACCTGGTACATCGGCTGGACGAGCGCGTGGTCGGACGCGCGGACCGTCGTCGTGCCCTTGGGGCCGTCGAAGCTCCAGCCCTCGAGCGCGTCGACCATGGCGTCGACGTCGTCGCCGCCCTCGGCGATCGCGTGGACGATCATCTGCGCGGCGACGAAGCCGTCGGGCGTGAAGAGGTCGGCCTGCTTCCCGGCCTCCTCGACGGACGCGAGCATCGCGGCCTCGACCTCGGTGCCCGCGGCGCCGGGGAAGTAGTGGTTGAGGAAGTCGACCTTGCTCGCCGCGGCGCCGTACGCGCCGTAGGTCGCGACGTCGCCGAGCCCGGTGACGACCGTGGTCGCGTCGAGGACGCCCTGCTGGTCCAGGCCCTGCCACATCGCGCCCGACGTCGCCCCGGCCCACGCGACGAACACGAGGTCGGGCGCGGCGTCGACGATCTGGTGCGCGAACGGCGTGAACTCCGTCGCGTCCTCCGGGACGAGCACGCTCGTCACCTCGGCGCCCTGCGCGCCGAGGACCGCCTCGACCGCGGCGAGGTTGCCCTGGCCGAACGCGTTGTCCTGGGCGAACACGACGACCTTCGCACCGTCCGGGTCGACGAACGTGCCGGCGGTCGCCACGTCCTGGAGCGACTGGCGCCCCGAGCGGAACGTGTAGTCGTTGATGCCCGTGAGCGCGTCGACCGCGGCGGGCCCGGAGATGTAGAGCACCTTGTTCTGCTCGGCCTGCTCGGCGAGCTTGAGCGCCACGCCGGACACGACCGTGCCGCCGAGGATCTGGTAGCCCTTGCCGATGAGGTCCTTCGCCTGCCCGACCGCCTTGTCGGGGTCGCCGCCGTCGTCGTGGAACGTCACGTTGACGGGGCGGCCGTCGACCTCGCCCGTGCCGTCGGTCGCGTAGTCGAGACCGGCCTGGAAGCCCTCGTAGTAGGCCTCGCCGTAGGCCGCGAGCGGCCCGGTCTTGGAGTAGATGATGCCGACGTCGACCGGGTCGGCGCTCGTGCTGGTCTCGCCTCCGGTGCTGCCGCCGCCGCTCGCGTCGGTCGGCGCGCAGGCGGCGAGCGCGAGGCTCGCGGCCGCGAGCGCGGCGACGGCGAGCGCCGGCCGCTGGGACTTCTTCGTCCGCATGACTTCGCCCTTCGTTGGGTGGTCCTGAGGGGGAGCGCCGCTCAAACATGAGAGGCGATTCAGGTTGCGGGAATCATGGATCCCCGGGCGGCGCGGTGTCAACCCGCGGCGAGCGGGACCGTCGCGCGCCCGGTGCTGTGAGCCAGCCGGTGGGGGCATCCCGATATTGACAGGTGATTCAGGTCACACGTAGCGTCCGGCTCGCCCGGGTCCGGCGCGCGACGGTGCGCGCCACGGTGCGCGAAGCGCCGACGGCGACCCGACCTCGACGTGGAGGTTCAGATGGTCAGGCACTCCCTCAGCCAGCGCGCCCGCGCCCGCCGGAGCGCCGTCGCGCTCGCCCTCGGCGCGGCGCTCGCGGTCGTGCTCGCCCCGCTCGTCACCGCACCGGCCACGGCCGCCGGGTCGTGGTCCCAGCGCACCGCCGGCGGGATGACGGTCGAGCTCTACCGGCCGTCGACGGCGCCCGCGCTCCCCGGCGGTCGGGCGCTCATGGTCTCCCTGCACGGGTGCGTCCAGACGTCGCAGGTGCTCAAGACCGGCGGCAACTGGACCGCGACCGCCGACGAGCACGGCATGGTCGTCGCGGTCCCCGCCGCGCCGAACGGCGGTGTCCTGCTCGGCTGCTGGGACTACTACGACACCAACCACAGCCGCACGAACCCCGCGCGGCACGACGACAACCTGCTCGACCTCGTCTCGACCCTGCTGGCAGACGCCTCGCTCGGCATCGACCCGGACCAGGTCTACGTGAGCGGCCTGTCGTCCGGCGGCGGCCAGGCGATGGTCATGGGCTGCCTCGCGCCCGACGTGTTCGCGGGCGTGGGGATCGCGGCGGGGCCGACGGTCGGGACGACGTCGGGCCAGATCGGGAGCGTCGCGACGACGCTCGCGCAGGCGCGCACGACGTGCCGGACCTTCGCGGGGACGCACGCGGCGGAATTCGGCTCGCAGGTGACGTCCGTCGTCTTCGGCAGCGCCGACACGACGGTCGCGACCGGGTACGGGACGCTCAACGCCCAGGTCATGGCCGACCTCTACGGGGCCGGGACCACGTCGTCGTTCTCGCTCGCCGGGCTCGCGGGCACGAACCGCGCGGGCACCGGATCGCGGTGGTCCGACGCCGCCGGCCCGCGCGTCTCGCTGGTCCAGAACACCGGTCTCGCGCACGCGTGGCCCGCGGGCGGCGGCCCCGGAGGGTCCTACGTGTCGACGAACAGCATCGACTACCCGGCCTACCTCACCGACTTCCTGTTCGCGAACAACCGGCGCGTCGACCGCGACCCGGGCCCGGACCCGGACGTCACGGCGCCGACGGTCGCGATCACCGCGCCTTCCGCGGGCGCCGCCGTCTCGGGGACGGTCCGCGTGGAGGTCGCGGCGTCCGACGACCGCGCGGTCGACCGTGTCGAGCTGAGCGTCGACGGCGCGATGCTCGCGACCCTGCGCACCGCGCCGTACGGGTTCGACTGGGACACGACGGCGCTCGCGGCCGGCTCCCACGTGCTCACGGCCCGCGCGGTCGACGCGGCGGGGAACGCGTCGACCGCGCAGGTCGCGGTGACGGTGCAGGCGCCGACCGGGCCGTGGTGCGGCACCGCGACGAACGCGCAGCACCGGGCCGCGGGGCGCGCGATCTCCTACGGCGTGAACCCCTACAACCCGTACTACGCGGTCGGCTCGCTCGCGTACCTCGGCCAGGGCGACGCGACGGTCACGACGCTGCGCGAGGCCGCGCCCGGCCGGTTCGAGGTCGCCGCCGCCTGCTGAGCAGGGCGGGCCCGCTCGGGCTAGTGCTCCAGGCGGTCCTTCGGGTCACCGATGAAGTCGGTGACGTCGTCCGGGAGGTCGTCGCGGTTCATGTCGTTCGAGCGGGCCCGGCGGGCGTCCCAGCGCAGCGCGAGCGCGGCCAGCACCGCCGCGATCGTGGACGCCGCGAGGATCGCGATCTTCGCGCCGTCGGTGTGCTCGGCGTCGGGGAACGACAGCTCCGCGATGAGGAGAGAGACGGTGAAGCCGATGCCCGCGAGGAACCCGACCGGCAGGAGGTCGCGCACCCCGATGCCGGCCGCGAGCCGCAGCGGCGTGAAGCGCGTGACGAGCGCGGTGACCCCGAGCACGCCCACGAGCTTGCCGACGACGAGGCCGAGGACGATGGCGAGCACGACGGGCTGCGTCAGCACCTCCCCGACGGGCGTCTCGCCGCCCACGATCGAGACGCCGGCCGCGAAGAACGCGAACACCGGCAGCGCGACACCCTGCGAGAGCGGGCGCACCGTGTGCTCGAAGCGCTGCGTGCGCGACTCGCGCTCCCCGTGCACGGCCAGCGCGGGGACGGTGAAGCCGAGCAGGACGCCGGCGATCGTGGCGTGGACGCCCGACTCGTGCATGAAGGCCCAGGCGACCACCGCGACGGGCAGCAGGAGCCACCAGCGGGTGCGGCGAGCGCGCACGAGGACGGCGTAGAGCGCGACGGCGAGCAGCGCGAGGCCGAGGTAGCCCCACCGCAGCTCCGCCGTGTAGAAGATCGCGATGACGACGATCGCGAGCAGGTCGTCGACGACCGCGAGCGTGAGCAGGAACGTGCGGATCGCGACGGGGAGCCCGCGGCCGAAGACGGCGAGCACGCCGAGCGCGAACGCGATGTCCGTCGCCGTGGGGATCGCCCACCCGTGCAGCGCGCCCGGGTCGCCCGTGGTCAGCAGGACGGCGACGAAGATCAGGGCCGGCACCGTCATGCCGCCCATCGCCGCGAGCACCGGGACGCCCGCCTGCCTCGGGTTGCGCAGGCTGCCCGCGACGAACTCCTGCTTGAGCTCGACGCCGACCACGAAGAAGAAGATCGCGAGCAGGCCGTCGGCCGCCCACGTCGACAGCGTCAGGTCGAGGTGCAGCGGGGAGGACGGGCCGACGACGGTGCTCGACAGCGTGAGGTAGGACTCGCGCCAGGGCGAGTTGGCCCAGACCAGCGCGAGCAGCGCCGCACCGATGAGCAGGGCGCCGCCCGTCGTCTCGCGCCCGACCCAGCGACGCAGGCGTGCACCGGGGGAGGGGCGGTCGGTCGGCGGGGTGGCCGAGGGGCCGGAGGGCAGGGCGGCGTGGGTCATCGTGCTCCCGGGGTCGCTGTCGTGTCGCACGGCCGCGTCGCGGACCGTGGCCGACCAGACTTCCCGGCACACCGCCCACGATCCTACGGGGCGGCGCACCCCTCGCGGTCGACGTGTCCGGCTCGCGGTCCAGTCTCCTGGCGCTCGTCCCGCCGCGCGCGTCAGGGCGGGGTGTCCTCGGCGAGCGCGAGGAGGCGCGTCGTCGTTCTCCAGTTCCGGCCCGTCACCGGGGTCCCGGCCGCCTTCGCGAGGACGGCCGCCGTCAGCCTCGACCGACCGACGCCGTCGGGGTAGGCGACGTAGAGGACGCCGTTCGCGACGACGGCGCGCTCGGTCGTCAGGCGCGGCCCGAGCGTGGCGGCGGCGTCCGGGTCGACGGGCTCCTCGCCCACGTGGACCAGCAGCCCGGCCGGGCGCTCGGCGGCGTCGTCGGGCAGCGGGTTCCCGCGCACGATCTTCCGGAGGCGCTCGGTCGTGAGGACGGCCACGGCGGCGTCGACGCCGAACCGTTCGGCGACGCCGTCGTGCACGAGGCGCGCGACGTCCGCGGGCGACGACGCGCCGGACGACCCCGGCCCGACGACGAGGTTCCCGCTGTTCACGACCGTGCGGGCGTGCGCGAGGCCGAGCTCGCCCGCGAGGTCCCGCAGCGCGGTCGACGGGACCTTCCGCCCGCCCACGTTCACGGCGAAGAGCAGGCAGGCGTACGCCGTCACGACGACGTCCCCGGGCGACGGTGGGACCACGGCGCGGCCTCCTCGAGCCGCGCCGCGAGGGCCAGCAGCAGGGCGTCGTCGCCGTGGTCCGCGCCGAGCATGACCCCGACGGGGACGGTCGCCGCCGACCCGTCGGGGTCGGTGACGCGCGCCTCGCCGAGCGGGAGGGAGACGGCGGGCCGCCCCGTGAGGTTCCAGACGCTCGTCCAGGGCGTGAACGCCGTCTGCGCCGCGAAGTCGGCGGCCGGGTCGTCGTCGACGCGCTGGCTGCCGACGAGCGCGGGCGGCTGCGCGAGCGTGGGGGAGAGCACGACGTCGACGCCCGACCACGCGGCGGCGACCTCGCGCGTGAGCTGCTGCACGCCCGCGAGCGCCGTCGCGTACGCGAGCCCGCTCACCGCGCGCCCGCGCTCGCGCAGCCACCGCGTGAGCGGCACGAGCAGGTGCTCGCGCTCCGGCGGGACGGGTGCCTGGAGCGCCCCGACGGACCACAGCGCCGCGAACGCGTCCCAGCGCTCGGCCCCGAACGGGGGCGGGATCTCGACGACGTCGTGCCCGAGCCGGACGAGGAGCTCCGCCGCTGCGCGGGCGGCGTCGGCGCACGCCGGGTGCACGGGGGCGTCGGCGGCGATCACGGGCTCCAGCAGCAGCCCGACGCGGAGCCGTCGCCCGTCCGGCGGGGCGCCGAGCCGCGCGGTGAAGGTGTCGCCGGGCCAGGGGCGCGCGAGCACGTCGAGGAACGCGGCGGTGTCGCGGACCGACCGGGTGAGGACGCCGTGCGTCGCGAGCCCCGCGCCGTCGACCCCGTACGGGCCCGGGCTCACGAGCCCGCGCGACGGCTTGAGCCCGACGAGCCCGCACGCGCTCGCGGGGATGCGCAGCGAGCCGCCGCCGTCGCTCCCGTGCGCGACGGGGACGACGCGCGCCGCGACCCCGGCGGCCGCACCCCCGCTCGACCCGCCCGCGGACCGCGCGAGGTCCCACGGGGTGCGGGCGGTCGGGCCGACGTCGGGCTCCGTGTAGCAGGGGAGGCCGAGCTCCGGGGTCGAGGTCTTGCCGACCATCACCGTGCCGGCGCGCCGCAGGAGCGTCACGACGCCGTCGTCGTACGGGGCGGGGAACGGGTCGATCGCGGCCGAGCCCGCGCGCATCGGCACGCCCTCGACCATCGTGAGGTCCTTGACTGGGCAGGGGACGCCGAGGAACGGCGGGAGGCCGTCGTGGGGACCGGCGCGGCCGTCGCGCCGCGCCGCTGCGAGCGCGTCCTGCGCGGCGAGGGCCTGCGTGCGCGCCAGGTCCGGGGTCAGCACGGTGAAGGCGCCGACGGCGGCACCGACCCCGGCGGCGGCGTCGAGCGTCGCGTCGAGGACCTCGACGGGGGAGACGTCGCCGGCGCGCAGGGCACCGGCGAGCGCGGTGGCGTCGAGATCGAGGAGCTCGGGGGCGCTCATGGCTCGTGAACCTACGCGCGCCGTCGCACCCGCGCGACCGCGCGCGCGATCTCCGCGCGCGCGATCTCCGCGCGCGCGATCTCCGCGCGCGTGACCTCCGCCCGCATGGAGCCCGGCGGTCGACACCGGTCGAGCGGGAGGCGTATATTCCAAGCGGAATATTCCAGCCGGGCGCGAGCTCCCCACCCGCCGGCCTGCTACCCCCCACCCCGTCCCGGAGACCACCGTGACCTCCCCGCGCCTCAGCCCCACGGCGACCCTCGTGCTCGCCGTGCTGCTCGAGCAGCCCATGCACCCGTACGAGATGCTCGTGCGCCTGCGCAAGCGGCGCGACGACCGCCTCGTGCGGCTCAACCCCGGCGCCGTCTACCACGCGGTGGACCGCCTCGAGCGGGACGGCCTCGTCGAGCGCGCGGGCGTCGACCGGGACGGCAACCGCCCCGAGCGCACGCTCTACGCCATCACCCCGGCCGGCGTGGCCGCGCACGACGCCCGCACGCGCGACCTCGTCCGCGAGACGCCGCGCGAGTACCCCGCCTTCCCTGTCGGGCTCGCGCTCGTGCACGACCTCCCGCGCGAGGACGCCCTCGCGCTGCTCCGCGAGCGTCGCGCGGCGCTCGCGGCCGCGATCGACGGGGTGCGCGAGCGCCTCGACGACGTGGTCGCGCGCGGCCTGCCCCGCCGCTACCTGCTCGACGCCCACTTCGAGCTCCACCAGACCCGGGCCGAGATCGCCTGGCTCGACGCGACCGTCGCGGACGTCACGTCCGGCGTGCTGAGCTGGACCGAGGAGCCCGGGCCCGCGTTCCGCCACTCCCGCACGACCTCACCTCAGGAGTCCTCGTGACCACTCCCGCCCCGGGCACCGGCCCGGCCCCGGCACCCGCCGAGGCCGGCTCGCGCGTCGTGCCCCTCGTCGACCTCCACGGCCGCAGCGCCTGGAGCATCCTGCCGCCGCTCATCCTCGGCTTCTTCATGATCATGGTGGACACCACGATCGTGAACATCGCGGTCCCCACGCTCCAGCGCGAGCTCGACGCGTCGCTGGTCGCGGTCGGCTGGGTCAACAGCGCCTACCTGCTCTCGTACGCGGTGCTGCTCCTGCTCGCGGGTCGCCTGGGCGACAGGTACGGGCCCAAGCCGGTGTTCGTCGTCGGCCTGGCGGTGTTCACGCTCGCGTCCGCGTGGTGCGGGCTGTCGGGCTCGATCGGGATGCTCATCGCCGCCCGCGTGGTCCAGGGCGTCGGCGCGGCGCTCATGACGCCGCAGACGATGGCCATGATCACGCGCGTGTTCCCGCCGCGGCAGCGCGGCGCCGCGATGGGGCTGTGGGGTGCGACGGCGGGCGTCGCGACGATCGCCGGCCCGCTGCTCGGCGGGCTGTTCGTCGAGTCGTGGGGCTGGGAGTGGATCTTCTTCGTCAACGTCCCGGTCGGGGTCGTGGCGCTCTGGCTCGCCCTGGTGCGGCTCCCGCGGCTCGCGACGAACAAGCGCTCGTTCGACGTGGTCGGCGTCGTGCTGTCCGTCGTCGGGCTCTTCGCGGTCGTCTTCGGGCTCCAGGAGGGCCAGACGTACGACTGGGGCACGATCACCGGGCCGGTCACGGTGTGGGGCGTGATCGGCGTCGGCCTGCTCGTGCTGGCCGCGTTCGTGCTGTGGCAGCGCCGGCTCGGCGACGACGCGCTGCTGCCGCTGCGGCTCTTCCGCTCGCGCAACTTCTCGCTCGCGAACGTCGCGGGCATGTCCGTGTCCTTCGCGATGATCGGCATCTTCTTCCCGCTGACGATCTTCCTCCAGTCGATCCTCGGCCTGTCGCCGCTGCACGCCGCGCTGGTCAACCTGCCGGGCTCGCTCGTGTCGGGGATCGTCGCGCCGCTCGCCGGCCGCCTGTCCGATCGCGTGCCCGCGAAGTGGGTCGTCGCGACGGGGTTCGGCGTCCTCGCGGGCGCGATCGGCTGGCTCGCGGCGGTCGTCGGGCCGGGCGTGTCGGTGGTGACGATCGTGCTCCCCATGACGCTGTTCGGCATCGGCACCGGGTGCGTCTTCTCGCCGCTCGCGAACCTCGCGACGTCGGGCCTCGACCACCGCACCGCCGGGGCGGGCGCGGGCGCCTTCAACACGACGCGCCAGGTGGGCGGCGTGATCGGGTCGGCGGCGATCGTCGCGACGCTCACCGCGCGCCTCGCGGTGACCCTCCCGGCGGCCGCGCGGGACGCGGCGGCCTCGCTCCCCGAGCAGTTCCGCCAGCAGTTCGTCGACGGGTTCGCGAACGCGGGGTCGCTCCAGGGGGGCCAGGGCGGGTCGTTCGACCTCCCGCCGGGGGTGCCCGACGACGTCGCGCGCCAGGTCACGGACGCCGCGACCACCGCGTTCCACCAGGGCTTCGCGACCGCCGTCGGGCAGACGCTCGCGGTCACGGCCGTGGTGCTCGTGCTCGGGTTCGTCGCCGCGATCGCGATGGCGCCGAAGCACGTCGAGCACTGACCTGTCCGGGATCGACCCGACCGTCACGACGCCGGCCCCCGGAGGGCCGGTCTCGGACGCTCGGGTCGATCTCGCGCGGCCCGCGGGTGCGGCCTCCGCGTGAACGGGGGGTTAAACCTCGCGCGGAGGCGTGTCGGGGGTGGTGACCCGAATCACACGGGCGTAGTTTCGAGGAGACGGACGGCACCTTCGCCGTCCTCCGGGAGGCCAGCCGATGGGGTTCACGCTCCGCTCAGGAGGGCCGGCACCGGCGCTGCTGAGCCGTGGCACCCACGGCCCGACGGCCGGTCGCCCGCCTCGCCCAGAGAGAGAACGGCGCGCGTGCGCCGGAGGGGAGCCCTCGTGGTCCATTCCTCACCCACCCCCGGTACCTCACCCACACCGCAGGACGGCGCACCGGACGGCGCGCGCCGGACGTTCGTCGTCGACACGTCGGTCCTGCTGAGCGACCCGCGCGCCATCGGGCGGTTCGCCGAGCACGACGTGGTCCTCCCGGTCGTCGTCATCACCGAGCTGGAGGCCAAGCGCCACCACGCCGAGCTCGGGTACTTCGCGCGCAGCGCGCTGCGCATGCTCGACGACTTGCGGGTCAAGCACGGCCGGCTCGACGCCCCGATCCCCGTCGGCGACGTCGGCGGGACGTTGCGCGTGGAGCTCAACCACACCGACCCGGGCGTGCTGCCGGCCGGGTTCCGGCTGGGGGACGACGACACCCGGATCCTCTCCGTCGCGGCGAACCTCGCGGCCGAGGGCCACGACGTCACGGTCGTGTCGAAGGACCTGCCGATGCGGGTCAAGGCGTCGGCCGTGGGCCTGCGGGCCGAGGAGTACCGGCACGAGCTCGCCGTCGACTCGGGCTGGACCGGCATGGGCGAGATCTCGTTCACCGACGCGGAGGCGGCGGCGCTCTGGGAGCACGAGTCGGTCGAGCTCACGAGCCTGGACCCGGCGGTCGTCGAGGCGGCCGGCCCGCTCCACTGCCACACGGGTCTCGTCGTGCACTCGCCGCGCGGGTCCGCCCTCGGGCGCGTCACCGCGGACAAGCACGTGCAGCTCGTGCGCGGCGACCGCGAGGTGTTCGGGCTGCACGGGCGGTCCGCGGAGCAGCGCGTCGCGATCGACCTGCTGCTCGACGAGAGCGTGGGGATCGTCTCGCTCGGCGGGCGGGCCGGGACCGGCAAGTCGGCCCTCGCGCTGTGCGCCGGCCTGGAGGCCGTCATGGAGCGCCGGCAGCACCGCAAGGTCATGGTGTTCCGGCCGCTCTACGCCGTCGGGGGCCAGGAGCTCGGCTACCTGCCCGGCTCCGAGGCCGAGAAGATGAACCCGTGGGCGCAGGCCGTCTACGACACCCTCGGGGCGCTCGTCTCGCCGCAGGTGCTCGACGAGGTCATCGACCGCGAGATGCTCGAGGTGCTTCCGCTCACGCACATCCGCGGGCGCTCGCTGCACGACGCGTTCGTCATCGTCGACGAGGCGCAGTCGCTCGAGCGCAACGTCCTGCTCACGGTGCTGTCCCGCATCGGGCAGTCGTCGCGCGTCGTCCTCACGCACGACGTCGCGCAGCGCGACAACCTGCGCGTGGGCCGGCACGACGGCGTCGCCGCGGTCATCGAGGCGCTCAAGGGCCACCCGCTGTTCGCGCACGTCACGCTCACGCGCTCCGAGCGCTCGCCCGTGGCGGCGCTCGTCACGGAGATGCTCGAGTCGATCGAGGTCTGACCTGCCGCCGAGGTAGAGGCCTGGTCATGACCAGGCCTCTACCTCGCGGTGCCAGGCCTCTACCTCGGCGGACCGGGGGTCTCGCTCGCGCGGAGGCGGGTCCGCGGGTGGACGAGGACCACCGCGAGGACGCCGACGACGGCGCCCAGGACCGTGTCGAGCGCGCGGTCGAGCGCGAGCGCCGACGGGTCGGCGGGGTGCGCGAGCGAGGTCATGAGCAGCGCCATGGGCGTGATGGTGAGCATCGCGAGCCCGTAGTGGCGCCCCACGATCGTCTCGGTGACGGTCTGGAGCACGACGACGACGGCGGCCGTCCCCCAGAACCCGAGCGGCGCGGCGAGCAGCGGCCAGGCGAGGAGCGCGCCCGCGACCGTGCCGGCCCCGCGCTGCAGCGCCCGCACGACGGCGTGGCGCGTCGACTCGCCCTGGAGCACCGCGGTCGAGCCCATGGTCGCCCACGCCGCGTGCCCGAGGCCGGCGACGGCGGCGACCGCACCGGCGACGAGCCCGGCGACGCCGACGCGCACGGTCGGGAGCCGCCAGGGTCCTGCGGCCCGGGACCGTGCCTGGGCGCGCAGGGTCGTGCGGACCGCCGGGCCGGTGTCGCCGCGCGGCGCGCCGCTCGCGTCGAGCGCCTCCTCGACGGCGTCGAGCTCCGCGGCGAGCGCGGGGACCGCGTCCCGGGTCCGCCACCAGGAGGCGTCGTCCGCGAGGACGTCGCGCGCCCGGGCGACGGCGCCGCGGGCAGCATGCGCGGCGTTCTCCGGGGCCCCGGGTCGTTCGGCGGCGCGCACGGCGTCGGCGGCGCGGCGGACGGCGAGGCGCGCGGGCGCCGTCGGGCGGACGAGCACGCCGGCCGTGCACACGAGCCCCGCGAGGAGCGCGCCGAACGCGGCCGCGAGCGCGCGCGGGGCGACGTCGGCGAGCGTCGGTGCGCCCGCGAGGCCCGCGCCCGCGGCGAAGACGACGATCGTCGCGCCGGGCGGGCCCGTGCGGACGAGGAGGCAGAAGGCCGTGGCCCCGGCGGCGAGGAGCGCGACGGCGGCGGTCGTGACGAGCGCGGGCGCGCCCGCCGCGGCGAGGAGCGTGAAGGCCGCGATCGTGCCGGTCATGAGCGTGCCGACGGTCGCGAGGAGCGCGGCCCGACGCCGGTACGGGTCGTACCGGCCGTAGAGCGACGTGAGCGCGCCGAGTGACGCGAACGCCGCGAGGTCGGGGCGCCCGAGCAGGCCCGGGACGGCGATCGCGAGCGCGACCGCGGCGCCGCAGCGCAGCGCGGCGGCGACCGTCGCGTCGGCGGGGCTCACGCGCAGGGCGGCGCGGAGGTGGGCGGGGTCGAGGACGTCCTGGGCGGCGGCGCGCACGGGCGCGCGCGCCGGGCGGGCGGGGGAGGAGAGGGGCATCGACGGACCAGCCTAGCGGTGATTCCTCGGTGTTTCACCAGTGGAAGAGTGTGAGGCGCGCCCTATCCTGGATCCGTGGACTACGTCGACCGCGTGCGCGCGGAGTGGGCTGAGCAGCGGCCGGACCTCGACACCGCGACGTCGGCGGTCGGGGCGCGGCTGCGTCGCGTCGCGGCGCTGCTCGAGGCGGCGCTGGAGCGCTCCGCGGCACGGCACGACGTCTCGCGCGCGGAGTTCGACGTGCTCGCGGCGCTGCGCCGCGCCGGGCGGCCGCTGCGTGCGGGCGAGGTCACGACGATGACCGGCGCCCCCGGCGCGTCGATCACCAAGCGCCTCGACCGGCTCGAGCGCGCCGGCCTTGTCGAGCGCACCGTCGCCGAGCGCGACCGGCGCGGCGTCCTCGTCGCGCTCACCGACGCCGGGACGGCGCTCGTCGACGAGGTCTTCCCGCAGCAGCTCGACCGCGAGCGCGCGGCGCTCGTCGACCTCGACGAGGCCGAGCGCGCCGAGCTCGCGCGCCTGCTCGCCGTCGTGCTGCGCCGCCTCGACCCCGTCGACTACTGAGGGCGTGGCGCGGTGACCGACGTCACCGCTCTCGGGCGCGGCGGGCGCCGCCGCCGTCGGGCTAAGGTGGTCCGTCTGTCCGACCCCGCGGTTGGAGCGGCCGGGTCTCGCCGAGCGTGACCGGTCCGGGCTGGAAACCCCACGATCCCCTCCCGCGCAGAAGGTCGCCCATGCCTGCACGTCTCTCCCCGCCCTCCACCGACGTCGCACCCGTCCACGCCGCCCCGACCGACCCCGCACCGGGGGCCGCTGCGAAGCGTGCGCCGTCTGCCCGTCGCTGGTGGGTGCTCGTCGTCCTCGCCCTCACCCAGCTCCTCGTGGTGCTCGACGGCACGATCGTGAGCATCGCCCTCCCGCAGGCCCAGGCGGAGCTCGGGCTCTCCGACGTGCAGCGCCAGTGGGTCGTCACCGCGTACGCCCTCGCGTTCGGCGCGCTCCTGCTGCTCGGCGGACGGATCGCCGACTATGCGGGGCGCAAGCGGACGTTCCTCGTCGGGATGGCCGGCTTCGGGGTCGCCTCGCTGCTCGCGGGCTTCGCGCGCGACGGCGGTGAGCTCGTCGCGGCGCGCGGCCTCCAGGGCGTCTTCGCGGCGCTGCTCGCCCCGGCGGCGCTCGCGCTGCTGACCGTCACCTTCCCCGCCGGCCGTGAGCGCAACACCGCGTTCGCCGTCTTCGGGTCGATCGCGGGTGTCGGCGCGGCCTTCGGCCTCGTCCTCGGCGGGCTCCTCACCGAGCTCGCCGACTGGCGCTGGTGCCTGTGGGTCAACGTGCCCGTCGTCGTCGTCGGTCTCGTCGCGGGCAGCCTCCTGCTGCGCGAGAGCCGCGCCGACGGCGACAACCGCTACGACGTCCTCGGTGCGGTGCTCGTCGTGCTCGGTCTCGGTGCTCTCGTCTACGGGCTGACCCTCGCCGAGCACAGCTGGACGGCGCCCGGCACGCTCGCCTGCCTCGCGGTAGGGGTCGCCCTGCTCGTCGCGTTCGTCGTCGTGGAGTCCCGCACGGCGCAGCCGCTGCTCCCGCTGCGGATCGTGCGGGACCGGGTCCGCGCCGGCGCGTTCCTGCTCCAGGCCGTGGTGGGCACGCTGATGATCGGGGCGCTGCTGTACCTGTCGTTCCACCTGCAGGTCGTCATGGGGCTGCCGCCCCTGCGGGCAGGGCTGGGCTCGGTGCCGATGACGCTCGTCATCCTCGTGCTCGCGCCGGTCGTCACGAAGCTCCTGCCCCGGGTCGGGCCGCGGCCGCTCATGGTCGCCGGGCCCGTGGTCGCGGCCGTCGGCCTGCTGCTCCTGAGCCGCGTCACGGTCGACGGCTCGTACGCCGCCGAGATCCTCCCGTCGCAGGTCGTGCTCGGCGTGGGCCTCGCTCTCGTCCTCGTGCCGCTGCAGAACGTGGCGCTGGCCGGCGTCGCACCGCACGACGCCGGAGCGGCGAGCGCGACCGTCAACGCGGCGATGCAGGTGGGCGGCTCGGTCGGCCTGTCCGTCTTCACGACGGTCTACGCGAACGCCCTGCCCGCCGGCGGAGCGCCCACGACCGCCGATCTCGTGGACGGCTACTCCGCGGTCTTCGTCGCCGCCGCGGTCACCATGCTCCTGGGCGCGGTCCTCGCGTTCGTCCTGGTGCGCGGCCCGAAGTGGCGGCTGCTGCCCGCGGGCGGCGAGGTCGCCGTCCACCTCGGCTGAACGCCCACCCGGCCGCGGACCACGGGCGGGCGGCGGTGGCACGACGAAGGCCGGGCGGAGCGGGTCGTCCCGCTCCGCCCGGCCTCCGTGGACCCGGGTCGCGGACGCTCAGGCCTGCGGCGGGCGCGTCATCGACAGGACGTCGAGCGCCTCGTCGAGCTGCGCCTCGGTGACCTCGCCGCGCTCGACGAAGCCCAGGTCGATCACGGCCTGGCGGACCGTGAGGCCCTCCTTGACGGAGTGCTTCGCGACCTTCGCCGCCGCCTCGTAGCCGATGACGCGGTTGAGCGGCGTGACGATCGACGGCGACGACTCGGCCAGCGCGAGGGCCCGCTCGACGTTCGCCGTGATGCCCGCGACGGTCTTGTCCGCGAGGACGCGCGATGCGTTCGCGAGGAGGCGGATCGACTCGAGGACGCCCTGGGCGATCACAGGGATCTGCACGTTGAGCTCGAACGAGCCCGACGCGCCGGCCCACGCGACGGTCGCGTCGTTGCCGATCACGCGCGCGGCGACCATGAGCACGGCCTCGGGCACGACTGGGTTGACCTTGCCCGGCATGATCGAGCTGCCCGGCTGCAGGTCCGGGATGAAGATCTCGCCGAGACCCGTGTTCGGGCCCGAGCCCATCCAGCGCAGGTCGTTGCAGATCTTGGTGAGCGAGACGGCGATCGTGCGCAGCGCGCCCGAGAGCTCGACGAGGCCGTCGCGCGAGGACTGCGCCTCGAAGTGGTCGCGAGCCTCCGTGAGGGGCAGGCCCGTGTCCTCGACCAGCAGCGCGATGACGCGCTGGGGGAACCCGGCGGGCGTGTTGATGCCGGTGCCGACGGCGGTGCCGCCGAGCGGGACCTCCGCGGCGCGGGGGAGCGCCGACTCCAGGCGCTCGACGCCGTAGCGGATCGCGGCGGCGTACCCGCCGAACTCCTGGCCGAGCGTCACGGGCGTGGCGTCCATGAGGTGCGTGCGGCCCGACTTCACGACCGTGGCGAACTCGGCGGACTTCGCCTCGAGCGCGTCGGCGAGGTGGCCCAGCGCGGGCACCAGGTCGCGCACGACCCCGGCCGTCGCGGCGACGTGCACCGACGTGGGGAACACGTCGTTCGACGACTGCGACGCGTTGACGTGGTCGTTCGGGTGCACGTCGCGTCCGAGCGAGCGCGTCGCGAGCGTCGCGAGGACCTCGTTCGTGTTCATGTTCGACGACGTCCCGGACCCCGTCTGGTAGACGTCCACCGGGAAGTGCGCGTCGTGCGCGCCCGACGCGACCTCGTCGGCCGCGGCGACGATGGCGGCGGCGACGTCCTCGTCGAGCACGCCGAGCTCCGCGTTCGCGCGGGCCGCGGCCTTCTTCACGCGGGCGAGCGCCTCGATGTGGCCGCGCTCGAGCGGGGTGCCCGAGATGGGGAAGTTCTCCACCGCGCGCTGCGTCTGCGCGCGGTAGAGGGCCTGCGCGGGCACGCGCACCTCGCCCATGGTGTCGTGCTCGATGCGGTACTCGGTCGTCGGTGCGGCCGCGCCGGCGGCGGCGCCGGGAGCCTCGGGAGATGCAGTCATGGGGCCATCCTGCCGCACCGCGCGCCGGCCCCCGCAACCCGCGTGAGCGAGGTCACGCGGGCTGCGGGGAGGGTCGCGCGCGGGTCGGCGGGCGCCGCCCGGGGTCGACCGCGCCGGGACCGCCGGGCCAGCCCCGGCCGTGGGATCAGGCGTCGGCGCGGGGCTGCTCGCCGACGTCGCCCACGACGTCGACCAGGTGCGCGCGCCCCTCGGCGAAGTCGTACTCGACGCCGACGATCGCGCAGCGGCCCTCGGCGACGGCCGCGGCGAGGCCGGCCGAGTAGGAGTGCAGCATGTCGACCGTGTTGCGCACGTGCTCGCGGCGCAGCACGGCGGGGTCGAGGTTCTCCAGCGTGCCGTTCCCGGCGCCGGTGATCTTCGCCACGGAGGGGATGACGCGGTCGACGACGGCCCGGACGAACCCGTTCGCCTGCGCGCCCGTCCGCAGGGTCTCGACCGCCGCGCCCACGGCACCGCACGAGTCGTGCCCGAGCACCACGACGAGCGGCGCGGACAGCACCTCGACGCCGTACTCGATCGAGCCGAGCACCGTGGTGTCCACCACGTGCCCCGCCGTGCGGACGACGAACATGTCGCCCAGGCCCTGGTCGAAGATGATCTCCGCCGCGACGCGGGAGTCGGAGCAGCCGAACAGGACCGTGTGCGGGTGCTGCGCGGCCGACGTCTCACGCCGTCGGTCCGCGCCCTGCGACGGGTGCAGCGGGGCGTCGGCGACGAAGCGGTCGTTCCCGGTCCGCAGCGTCGCCCACGCCTCGGCGGGGGTGAGCGAACGGACCGGCTGTGCGGGGGCGGGAGAGGTCATGGCTCCCATCATCGCGCAGGTCGGGGCGTGCCCCGCGTGCCCGTTCGCATGGCGGGCCGCGCCGGGGGGCGGTATCCATGGAGGGTGACACCCCCGGTACTCGGGGAAGCGCGACCGAGGGGAGCTGACGTGCGCCGACGCACCCGAGCGCTCGCCGTCCTGGTCGCCGCGGGGCTCGTGGCGCCGCTCGCCGCGTGCGGCCCGGGCGACGACGGGACGCCGGAGCTCACGTGGTACATCAACCCGGACAACGGGGGCCAGGCCGACATCGCGGCGGCCTGCACCGAGGCCGCCGGGGGCGCGTACCGCATCACGACCGAGCTGCTGCCGCGCGACGCCGCGTCGCAGCGCGAGCAGCTCGCCCGCCGCCTCGCGGCGAAGGACTCGTCGATCGACATCATGAGCCTCGACCCGGTGTTCATCGCCGAGTTCGCCGAGGCGGACTTCCTGGCACCCGTGCCCGACGACGTCGCGCAGGCGACGACGCAGGACGTGGTGCAGGGCGCGATCGACGCCTCGACGTGGAAGGACGAGCTGGTCGCCATCCCGTTCTGGGCGAACACGCAGCTCCTCTGGTACCGCAAGTCCGTGGCCGAGGCCGCCGGGCTCGACATGTCGCAGCCCGTCACGTGGGAGCAGATCATGCAGGCGGCCCAGGACCAGGACAAGCTCCTGGCCGTCCAGGGCGCCAAGGCCGAGTCGCTCACGGTGTGGATCAACGCGCTCGTCGAGGGCGCGGGCGGCCACATCATCGACAACCCCGAGGCCCCGGCCGACGAGGTGAAGCTCGGTCTGGACACGGACGCGGGCAAGGCCGCCGCGGAGATCATCGGCGGCATCGGCACCTCGGGCGTCGGCGGGCCGGGGCTGCCGAGCGAGGACGAGCCCGCGTCGCTCACCAAGTTCCAGGGTGACCGCGGGTCGTTCATGGTGAACTGGCCGTTCGTCTGGTCGTCCACCCAGAGCGCCGTCGAGGCCGGGTCGCTCGACCAGGCGCTCCTCGACGACATCGGCTGGGCGCTGTACCCGCGCACGACGGAGGGCGAGGACGCCCGGCCGCCCTACGGCGGCATCTCGCTCGGCATCGGCGCGTTCGGCAAGCACACCGACCTCGCCTACGAGGCGGCCCAGTGCATCGTGAGCCCCGAGAACCAGGCCGAGTACTTCGTCACCAACGGCAACCCGGCCGCGAGCATCAAGGCCTACGACGACCCGGACGTCCAGAAGGCGTTCCCCATGTACGACGTCATCCGCGACTCGCTCGACCAGGCGGCGCCGCGGCCCCAGACGCCGTTCTACAACGAGGTCTCCACGGGCCTCCAGCAGACGTGGTACCCGCCCGCGTCGGTCGATCCCGACACGACGCCGCAGGAGTCCACCGAGTTCATCACCGCCGTCCTGCGAGGGGAGCGACTCCTGTGAACGCCGGACCCCCGACCGAGCCCGCACCCCGCGGCCGGCACGCCACCACGCCGTCGACGGCGGCCGACGACGCCCCGCCGCGCGGCGGGGCCGCTCCCCGGTCGGGGTCGCGCGGCGCGCCGGACGCCGCCGCCAAGGCCGCGCGCAGCGACCGCTCGCGGGCCGAGGCCCGCCTCGGCTGGTACCTCGCCGGACCGGCGTTCGTCGTCATGCTCGCCGTGACGCTGTACCCGATCCTCCAGGCCGTCTACGACTCGCTCTTCAACTACAAGCTCACCGCGCCGGACGACCGGTCGTTCGTCGGGCTCAACAACTACGTCGTGATCCTCACGGACTCCGTGTGGTGGCGGGACCTCGGGGTCACGCTCTTCATCACGGTCGTCACGGTCGTCATCGAGCTGATCCTCGGCTTCGCCCTCGCGCTCGTCATGCACCGCGCGATCAAGCGCCTGCGCGGCCTCCTGCGCACCGCGATCCTCGTGCCCTACGGCATCATCACGGTCGTCTCGGCGTTCGCGTGGTTCTACGCGTTCGACATCACGTCCGGGTACGTCAACCACTGGTTCGACTGGGTGCCGGGCGTCGGGCCCGACCTCAACTGGTTCGCGCAGCAGGGCACGAGCCTGTTCGTCATCATCGCGTCCGAGGTCTGGAAGACGACGCCGTTCATCTCGCTCCTGCTCCTCGCCGGCCTCGCGCAGGTGCCGGGCGACCTGGAGGAGGCCGCGAAGGTCGACGGCGCGACCGCGTGGCAGCGGTTCACCCGCGTCATCGTGCCGAACATGAAGGCCGCGATCATGGTGGCCGTCCTGTTCCGCGCGCTCGACGCGTTCCGCATCTTCGACAACGTCTTCATCATGACGAACGGCGCCAACGGCACCGAGGTGCTGTCGCTGCTGGCCTACCGCACGTCGATCGGCCAGCTCCAGATCGGCATGGGCTCGGCGATCTCGGTGCTGCTGTTCCTGTGCGTCGTGCTCATCTGCTTCATCGCGATCAAGCTCTTCAAGGTGGATCTCGCCGGCGCGAGGGGGGAGAAGTGATGGGCAGCGTCCTCAGCACCAAGGCCAAGATCTGGTGGGCCGTGATCACGGTCGTCGTGCTCGTCGGGGCGCTGTTCCCCGTGCTCTCGATCTTCATGACGAGCTTCAAGGGGCCCAGCGACATCAACTCCGGGACGTTCCTGCCCCCGCAGTGGAGCACCGCCAACTACGAGCAGATCCTCGCGTCCGGCGGGTCCGCGCAGGAGCTGTTCCTGTCCGCGCTGCGCAACTCGATCGGCATCTCGCTCATCGCGACGGTCATCGCCGTCGTGCTCGCCACGCTGTGCGCCTACGCGATCGCGCGCCTGAGCTTCCCGGGCAAGCGCCTCATCCTCACCACGGCGCTCGGCGTGTCGATCTTCCCCGTCGTGTCGATCGTCACGCCGCTGTTCAACCTCTGGCGCAACATCGGCCTCTACGACACCTGGCTCGGCCTGATCATCCCGTACCTGTCGCTCACCCTCCCGATCTCCATCTGGACGCTCGCGGCGTTCTTCCGCCAGATCCCGTGGGAGCTCGAGCAGGCCGCGCAGGTCGACGGCGCGACGCCGTGGCAGGCGTTCCGGAAGGCGATCGTCCCGCTCGCCGCGCCGGGCGTGTTCACCACCGCGCTCATCGCGTTCTTCATCGCGTGGAACGACTTCGTCTACGGCATCTCGCTCACGTCGACGAGCGCGGCCCGACCGGTCCCGGCGGCGCTCGCGTTCTTCACCGGGGCGTCGTACTTCGAGGAGCCGACGGGCGCGATCTCCGCGGCCGCGGTCGTCGTGACCATCCCCGTGGTCATCCTCGTCGTGCTGTTCCAGCGCCAGATCGTCTCGGGCCTGACCCAGGGGGCGGTGAAGGGATGAGCACCGCGTCCCCGGCCCGCCCCGTCCACCACCGCACGCCCTCCCGGTCCGCCGGGCACCGTGCCGCACGCCGAACCCGAGGAGAGAGCTGATGGCGTCGATCACCCTCAAGGACATCGTCAAGCGCTACGGCGACGGCTTCCTCGCCGTGGACAACGTCAACCTCGACATCGCGGACGGCGAGTTCGTCATCCTCGTCGGGCCGTCCGGCTCGGGGAAGTCGACGGTCCTGCGCATGATCGTCGGGCTCGAGGACATCACGGCGGGCGAGCTCGAGATCGACGGCGTGCGCGTCAACGAGAAGGCGCCGCGCGAGCGCGACCTCGCGATGGTGTTCCAGAACTACGCGCTCTACCCGCACCTCACGGTCGCGGAGAACATCGCGTTCCCGCTGCGCCTCGCGAAGGGCAAGCACAGCGAGGAGGAGATCCGGGAGAAGGTCGAGCGCGCGGCCGACATGCTCGACCTGCGCGAGCACCTCGACCGCAAGCCGGCGAACCTCTCGGGGGGTCAGCGGCAGCGCGTCGCGATGGGCCGGGCGATCGTGCGGGACGCGAAGGCGTTCCTCTTCGACGAGCCGCTGTCGAACCTCGACGCCAAGCTGCGCGGGCAGACCCGCACCGAGATCGCGCGCCTCCAGCGCCGGCTCGGCACGACGACCGTCTACGTCACGCACGACCAGACCGAGGCCATGACGCTCGGCGACCGCGTCGCCGTCCTGCGCCGTGGCGTGCTCCAGCAGGTCGCGAGCCCGCGCGGCCTCTACGAGCAGCCGGTCAACCTGTTCGTCGCGGGCTTCATCGGCACGCCGCCCATGAACTTCCTGCCCGGCGAGGTCTCGGGCGGGAGGATCACGCTGCCGTTCGGCGAGTTCGACATGCCGGAGAGCATCGCGACGGCCGTCGGCGACCGCGGCCTGGTGATCGTCGGCCTGCGGCCCGAGCACTTCGAGGACGCGCGGCTCGTCGACCCGGCGAAGAAGGACCGGGGCCACACGTTCGAGGCGCAGATCGACGTCACCGAGTGGCTCGGCGCGGAGCTCTACGCCTACGTCCCGTTCGAGATGCACGAGTCCGTGAAGGGGCAGCTCGACGAGCTGGACCGCGAGCTCGACGGCGAGGGCGTGCGCACGCAGTTCGTCGTGGCGCTCGACTCGGCGTCGCGCGCGCGGGACGGCGACGTGACCGACCTGTGGTTCGACCCGACGAAGATGATGATCTTCGACCCGGAGACGAGCGAGAACCTCACGCGCGACACCGCGGAGGCCGAGCGCATCGAGCAGGAGAACGTCGAGGACCGCAAGCGCTCGCTGGAGCGGGCGCAGAAGCAGGACGCGCAGGTCTGACGCAGGTCTCGGCCGCCCGGGCTCGTGCCCGGGCGGCCGAGGCGTGCCCAGCCTCGTGGCCGCGCTCGTGCCCAGCCTCATGGCCGCGCTCGTGGCCGGGCTCGCGGGCGCGGCCTCGGAGCCGTGACCGGGCTCAGGCGGGGGCGAGCTCCGCGCGCCGCGGCGGGTTGGCCCCGGCGCGCGAGACGGTGACGGCGGCGACCGCGACGCAGCGGCGCAGCACGTTGGCGAGCACGGTGGCGTCGATCGCGCGCAGCGCCTCGCGCCGGTCCGCACCGAGCAGGCCGGCCTCCCACAGGCCGTCGAGGAGCGCGCCCATGAACGAGTCGCCCGCGCCGACGGTGTCGACGACCTCGACGCGCGGGGCCGTGACGCGCTGCTCGCCCGCCGCGGTGACGGCAACCGCGCCCTCGCCGCCGAACGTCACGACGACGAGCGCCGGCCCGAGCGCGAGCCAGTCGCGCGCGACGGCGACCGGGTCCGCGCCCGGCACGAGCCACGCCACGTCCTCGTCGCTCACCTTGACGACGTCGGCGAGCGCGACGAGCGCCTCGATGCGGGTGCGCGCGTCGGCGGGGTCGCCCATGAGGGCGGGCCGGGCGTTGGGGTCGTAGGTGATCGTCGCGGTGTCGCGCGCCGCGGCGACGAGCGCGCGGACGTCGGACGCGCCGGGCTCCAGCACGGCGGCGATGGAGCCCGTGTGCACGGCGAGCGTGCCGGCGGCGGGAGCCGTGCCCGCGGGGACGCGCCACTCCAGGTCGAACTCGTACGTGGCCGCCCCGTGCGCGTCGAGGTGCGCGGTGGCGACGCTCGTCGTGGGGGCGTCGGTGCTGCCGGGCGTGAGGGTCACGGCGGAGTCGTCGAGCCACGCCCGTACCGCCTCGCCGTGCGCGTCGTGCCCGAGCCACGTGGCGAGCCGGGCGTCCCGCCCGAGGCGGCCGAGCGTGAGCGCGACGTTCGCGAGGCTGCCCCCGGGGTGCTCGGCGACGCTGCCGTCCGCGCGGTGCACGACGTCGACGAGCGCCTCACCGACGACGAGGACGTGCCCGGTGGGCGCGGCGGCGGGCTGGGCGGGGTCCGTGCTCGTGCTCATGCGTCGTCTCCGGTCGGGTCGTCGGGGTCGGTCGTGCCGCGTGCCGTCGCGTCGTCCTGCGAGCGTGCCGCGTCGAGGCGGGCGCGCGCGCCGTCGAGCCACTCCTGGCAGCGCGCGGCGAGCGCCTCGCCGCGCTCCCAGAGCGCGAGCGAGTCCTCGAGGGGCTCGCCCCCGGCCTCCAGCCGGGCGACGACCTGCACGAGCTCGTCGCGCGCCTGCTCGTAGGAGAGCGTCGACACGTCGGACGTGACAGCGTTGTCAAAGGAAGTCACGGCAGTATTCAACCCCATCTGTGCGTCGTAGCCCGACCGGTCGTCGGGCGGGCGGTCCAGAACCGGCGCGGGCGCGTCACGACGCCTCCCGGCCGGGAGCGGGTCCGTCGTCGTGCGTGCCGGTGACCGCCGCGTCCAGCGCGCCGCGCGCGAGACGCACGAGGACGGCGTCCCCCGTCGCGACGTCGCCGGGGGAGCGGACCACGTGCCCGTCGGCCCGCTGCACGACGGCGTACCCCCGCTCGAGCGTCGAGGCCGGGGACAGGGCCCGCACCTGGGCCTCGAGCCGGCCGACGTCGCCCGCCGCGCGCACGAGCCGCGCGTCGAGCGCCCGGCGTGCCCGGTCCCGCAGCGCCCCGACCCGCTCCTGCCGATCGGTGAGCATCCGCCCGGGGTCGGCGAGCGCGGGCCGGGACCGCAGCGCGTCGAGCCCTGCCTGCTCGCGGGACACGCGCCCCGCGATAGCGCTGCGCAGGCGCTGACGGCCCTGCGCCACGCGGGCGCGCTCCTCCGTCACGTCGGGCACCACGCGCTTGGCCGCCGCCGTCGGGGTCGAGGCGCGGTAGTCCGCGACCAGGTCGAGCAGCGGGCAGTCGGTCTCGTGGCCGATCGCGCTCACGAGCGGCGTGCGGCACGCCGCCGCGACGCGCACCAGCGCCTCGTTCGAGAAGGGCAGGAGGTCCTCGACGGCGCCCCCGCCGCGCGCGACGACGATGACCTCCACCTCCGGGTCGGCGTCGAGCGCGCGGATCGCGTCGCCCACCTGCTGCACCGCGTGCGCGCCCTGGACGGCCACCTCGCGGATCTCGAACCGGACCTGGGGCCAGCGGGCGCGCGCGTTGACCACGACGTCGTGCTCCGCCTTGGACTCGCGCCCGCACACGAGCCCGACGACGGCCGGGAGGAACGGCAGCGGCCGCTTGCGGTCGGCGTCGAACAGGCCCTCCGCCGCGAGCACGCGCTTGAGGTGCTCGATCCGCGCGAGCAGCTCGCCCACGCCGACGGGACGGATCTCGCGCGCCTGGAGCTGGAGCGTGCCGCGCCGCGTCCAGAACACCGGCTTCGCGTGCACGACGACGTGCGCGCCCTCCTCCACCGGCGTGCCCTGGAGCACGCGGGACGCGGCCGACACCGGGAGCGACATGTCGAGGTCCGTGTCGCGCAGCGTGAGGAACGCCGTCGACGTGCCCGGGCGCCGGTTGAGCTGGACGACCTGGCCCTCGACCCAGACCGGCGCCATCCGCTCGACGTACTGCTCGATCTTGCGCGACAGGAGCCGGACCGGCCACGGGTGCTCCGCGCTCGTCTCGAGCGCGCGCGCCGGCAGGGGGCCGCGGGCCGCCGGACCGGCGGGCGCGGCACCCGGACGCGGGGCGTCGTCGGGCAGCGGGAGGGAGGCGGTCACGGGACCAGCCTGCCGCACCCCACCCACGCCCACCCAACGCGCCCGCGGTACGGAGCGCGCCGACCGGCGCGCCGGTCGAGCGCTCAGGGCGCGAGCAGGTCGACGGTGACGAGGCGGTAGCCCTGCGCGCGCAGGTCGTCGACGATCCCGGGCACGGCGTCGACGGTCGAGGCGTGGATGTCGTGCATGAGCACCACGCTGCCCGGTCGCGCGCCCTCCACCGCGCGGCGACGCGTCTCCGCGGCGTCGCGCGTCTTCCAGTCGAGCGTGTCGAGGTTCCACAGCACCACCTGGAGCCCGGAGCGGAGCGCGACCGACCGCACGCGGTCGTCGACGTCCCCGTACGGGGGCCGCAGGAGCGTCGGGGTGACCCCCGCGGCGCTCTCGATCGCCGCCTGGGTGCGCGCGAGCTCGTCGCGGACGGCGTCGTCGTCGAGCGTCGTGAGCTGCGGGTGGTCCCAGGTGTGGTTCGCGAGCAGGTGGCCGGCGGCCGCCGTGTCGCGCACGACGTCGGGCCGCTTCTCCACGTTGCTCCCGACGAGGAAGAACGTGGCGGAGACGTGCTTCTCCGCGAGCACCTGCAGGAGCCGCTCGGTGTCGGGCCCGGGCCCGTCGTCGAACGTGAGCGCCACGCACCGCTCGACCGCGCAGTCCACGCCCGTCGCTCGCGCCTGGTCGCGCCGCTGGGCGAGCTGGAGCGCCAGACGGTCCGACCAGACGGCCTCCGTCGCCGCGAGCACCGCGTCGCGCAGCGCCACGGTCTCGGCCACCGGGGCGCCGCCCGGGCCGGCGTCCAGCGTCGTCGTCGCCTGCGTGAGCAGCCCGTCGAGGGTCGTGCGCGTGCCCTCGTCCGCGACGAGGCCTGCCGACTCCACGAGGACGGGCCGGCCCTCGGTCGCCGCCGCCTCGAGACCGTCGTACGCCCACTGCCGCTGCGCGGTCGCGACGGGCTCCGCCGCCTCGACGACGGCGGTGGCGGCCTCGTCCAGGGCGTCCGCCGTGGGCTCGGAGCCGGTCACGACCTCGACGTGGACGGCGGGGCGCGAGCCCGGGTGCAGCGGGTTCGGGCGGGACAAGGCGTCCACGGTGCGGTCCTCCTCCGGGTAGGTCAGCGGGGTCGTGCGGAGCGCGGTGGCCTCCTGGAGCGCCGCGGCCAGGGGCTCGCGGACCGCCGGGGCGTCCACCTGGCCCTCGCTCGCGGCGAGCAGCGCCGCGCCCGCGACCTCCGCCGCGGTCGTCGGGACGAGCCGCGTGAGGTACGCCGCCTCGGCCTGCGCGCGGCCGTCCGTCGCGTCCTGCGTCACGCGCGCGACCTCGGCGTCGTAGCGCTCGACGGCGGCGACCCACGCGCGGTGCTCCAGCGTCCCGACGACCACGACCGCCGCCGTGACGACGACGAGCAGCAGCGGGACGAGCCACCACCACACGCGGCGGCGCCGTCGGGGCGCGTCGGGCACGGGTGACGTCGTGCCGCCCGGGTCGTCGCTCATGCCCTCGATCTTGGGGGGCGGCGGGGCGGACGTCGACCCGGCGCGCCCGGCGGACGGGTGCGACACGCGTGCCGCACGCCGCGCCTGCGGAGGGTCTGTGTGCTCCTCGCGTGCGGGTCGTGACGACGTCGGGCCCGGGCGGTGGGTGAGCGGGCTCACCGGGGTCGGGAGACCGCCGCTCGCCTAGACTCGGGAGCGTGAGCGTCCTCCCCGCCGGCTCGTCCGCGTCCCCGACCGACCGCCCCGTCGCGACCCCTGCCGTCGACGGGACCCGCAAGCGCGTCCTGCTGGCGGCACCGCGCGGCTACTGCGCGGGCGTCGACCGCGCCGTCGTCGCGGTCGAGAAGGCGCTCGAGCACTACGGCGCGCCGGTCTACGTGCGCAAGGAGATCGTGCACAACAAGTACGTCGTCGAGACGCTCAGCGAGCGCGGCGCGATCTTCGTCGACGAGACCGACGAGGTGCCCGAGGGTGCGCGCGTCGTGTTCTCCGCCCACGGCGTGTCACCCGCCGTGAAGGCGGCCGCGGCCGCGCGCAACCTCGACACGATCGACGCCACGTGCCCGCTCGTGACGAAGGTGCACAAGGAGGCCGTGCGCTTCGCGAAGGACGACTACGACATCCTGCTCATCGGCCACACGGGCCACGAGGAGGTCGAGGGCACCGCGGGGGAGGCCCCCGACCACGTGCAGGTCGTCGACTCGCCCGACCACGTGGACGACGTCGTGGTCCGCGACCCGGACAAGGTCGTGTGGATCTCCCAGACGACGCTCTCCGTCGACGAGACGATGGAGACGGTCCGCAGGCTGCGGGAGAAGTTCCCGACCCTCCAGGACCCGCCGAGCGACGACATCTGCTACGCGACGCAGAACCGCCAGGTCGCGGTGAAGAAGCTCGCTCCCGACGCGGACGTGGTCATCGTCGTCGGCTCGGCGAACTCGTCCAACTCCGTGCGCCTCGTCGAGGTCGCGCTCCAGGCGGGGGCCGGGGCGTCGTACCGCGTCGACCACGCGAAGGAGATCGACCCGGCCTGGCTCGACGGCGCGACGACCGTGGGCGTGACCTCGGGCGCGTCCGTGCCGGAGATCCTCGTGGACGACGTGCTCGCCTACCTCGCGGAGCGCGGGTTCGGCGCGGTCGAGGAGGTCCGCACGGCGACGGAGGACCTCATGTTCTCGCTGCCGCGCGAGCTGCGCGCCGACCTCAAGGGCTCGACGGCCGACGGCGGGCGCCCCACCCGCGGCGGCCGCACCTCGCTCTCCGTCCAGCCCGTCTGACGCCCGCGCCGGAGCCCTCCGCGGCCGTCGGCCCCGGGGGAGCGGTCAGGCGCTCGCCCCGCCGGCCGACGGCTCCCGCCGGGGCTCGTCGCGGTCGTCCGGGCGCTCGTCGATCGCGACCACGGACTCGTTGACGGACGCGAGCAGCTCGGGTGCGCTCACCGCGCTGAGCTGCGGGTTCACCGTCGGGGGCGTCGTCAGCTCGTCGTCGACGACGTGCAGGTCCGCGAACCGGCGCGCGCTGACGAGCACGCGCGTCTCGAGCGAGCCGACCGTCCGGTTGTAGGAGTCCGCGGCGCTCTGGAGCTGGCGCCCGAGCTTCGCCAGGTGCGACCCCATGACCGCGAGCCGCCCGTGGAGCTCCTTGCCGAGCGTGAGGACCTGCTGCGCGTTCGTGGCCAGGGCGTCCTGCCGCCACGCGTACGCGATCGTCCGCAGCATCGCGACCATCGTCATGGGCGTCGCGATGACGACGTTCTTGGACACCGCGTGCTCGAGGAGCGACGGGTCCTGCTCGACGGCGGCCGAGAGGAACGACTCCGCCGGGACGAACATGACGACGAACTCCGGTGCCGGGCCGAACTGGTTCCAGTAGCGCTTGGCGCCGAGGTCGTCGACGTGCTTGCGCATGTGGCGGGCGTGGGCGGCCAGGCGGTCCGCGCGCACGGCCGGGTCGGTGGCGCCCTGCGCGTCGAGGTAGCCGAGGAACGCGACCTTCGCGTCGACCACGACCTGCTTGCCGCCCGCGAGCCGCACGACCATGTCCGGGCGCAGCGCGCCGTCGTCGGTCGCGACCTGGTCCTGCTCGACGAAGTCGACGTGGGGGAGCATGCCCGCCGCCTCGACGACGCGCCGGAGCTGGAGCTCGCCCCACGCGCCCCGCACCTGCGACGAGCGCAGGGCCGTCACGAGCTGCGACGTCTCGGCGCGCAGCAGCTCGGAGGCGTCGCGCACCCCGCGCACCTGCTCCGCGAGGCTCCCGTGCGCGGCGAGGCGGGCCCGCTCGGCCTCGGCGACCTCCGCACGCACCTTCTCCAGCGCACCGGCGAGCGGCTCGACCAGGTGGCGCACGGCCTCCTCGCGGCGCGCGAGCTCGGCCGCCCCCTGCTCCTGGCTGCGCCGCATGCGCTCCTCCGCCTGCACGAGGAACTGCTCCGTGCCCGCGGCGAGCACCTTGCGCGAGAGCGCCTCGAACTGGGCCTCGAGCCGTCGGTGGTCGCCCTGGATCTCCGCGACGCGGCGCTCGGCCGCGGCCCGCAGCTCCGCGAGCTGCTGCTCGTGGGTGGCCCGGGCGAGGTCGAGCCGCTCGTCCGCGCTGCGCTGGGCCGCGCCGAGCTGGCGCGCGAAGCCCTCGCGCTCCGCCTCGAGCCGTTCGGCGAGGCCCGCGCCGCGCGCCGCGTCCTGCTGCGCCTGGCCCAGGAGCTGGGTGAGACGGCGGACCTCCGCGCCCGCGGCGTCGGGCGAGGCGCGCCGCACCGCGAGCACGAGCGCGGCGCCGGCCACCAGCCCCAGCACGAGTCCGACGGCGAAGAGCAACCATCCCGAGGAGTCCATGGCCGCACCCTCCCACGGGGCACCGACAGCACCGTCGGTCGGCGCGCGGGGCGGGCGCCGTCGCGCAGGTCGTGACAAAAGGCACCGCCCCGCGGCCGAGGGCTCGGCTACCTTGGCGCCATGGTCGATCCCCACCCCGCCCCACCTGTCGCGCCCGCCGGCGCGCCCGCCCCCGGCAGCGTGCCGGGCGTCGCGCCCGACCCCCGGCCCACGGCTCCGCCGGGACAGCCCGCGCCCCCGGACCCCACCGCCGCGCTGTCCCTGCGCGCCCTGTGGAAGCGCTTCGGGGAGAAGATCGCGGTCGCCGGCATCGACCTCGACGTGCCGGCAGGCTCGTTCTACGGGCTCGTGGGCCCCAACGGCGCCGGCAAGACGACGACGCTCTCCATGGCGACGGGCCTCCTGCGGCCCGACGCCGGCTCCGCGCACGTCCACGGGACGGACCTGTGGGCCGACCCGGTCGCGGGCAAGCGCCAGCTCGGCGTCCTGCCCGACGGCGTCCGCCTCTTCGACCGCCTCACCGGCGCCCAGCTCGTGACCTACGCGGGCCTGCTGCGCGGCATGGACCGCGACACCGTGGCGGAGCGCACCACGGAGCTGCTCGCGGCCCTCGACCTCGCGAAGGACGCCAACACGTTCGTCGTCGACTACTCCGCGGGCATGACGAAGAAGATCGCGCTCGCGACCGCGCTCATCCACGCGCCGCGCACGCTCGTGCTCGACGAGCCGTTCGAGGCCGTCGACCCGGTCTCCGCGGCCAACATCCGCGACATCCTCGCCGGCTACGTCGCCAGCGGCGGGACGGTCGTGGTGTCGTCGCACGTCATGGACCTCGTCCAGCGCATGTGCGACCACGTGGCGGTCGTCGCGGGCGGGCACGTGCTCGCCGCGGGCACCGTGGACGCGGTGCGCGGCGACCAGAGCCTGGAGGACCGGTTCGTCGAGCTCGTGGGCGGTCGGCAGAGCACGGAGGGCCTCGCGTGGTTGCGCAGTTCGTAAGGCTCAAGCTCACGCTCATGGGGAACGCGTTCCGCCGGAGCGTGTGGCAGACCATCGGCTTCGTCGTCGGCGTCCTCTACGGGCTGTTCGTCGTCGGGATGCTCGTCGTCGGGATGGTCGTCCTCGGCACCGAGGACGCCGCGCTCGCGGGCTCGATCACGATCCTCGCCGGGGCGCTCGCCGTCCTCGGGTGGTGGGTGATCCCGCTCTTCGCGTTCGGCGTGGACGCGACCCTCGACCCGCAGCGCTTCGTGCTGTTCGGCATCCCGCAGCGTCGGCTGCTCGCCGGCCTCGCCGTCGCCGGCGTCGTCTCGATCCCGGGCATCGTCACGGCCCTCGCGGCGCTCGGCGCGTCGTTCGCGTGGTGGCGCACGCCCCTCGCGGTCCTCGCCGCGCTCGTGGGCGCCGTCGTCGCGGTCGCGCTGTGCGTCGTCGGCTCGCGCGCGACGACGACGGCGCTCGCGCCCCTGCTCGAGTCGCGGCGCTACCGCGAGGTCGTGACGATCGCCGCGTTCGTGCCGCTCGTCCTCATCGGGCCCGCGTTCGCGTGGCTGGGGTCCCAGCTGGGCGGGGGCCCGGTCGACGGCGACGCGGTGCGCGGCATGGTGACGCGCCTCGCCGACGTCGCGGCCTGGACGCCGTTCGGCGCGCCGTGGGGCCTCGGCGCCGCGGTGCACGACGGCGCGTGGGGCCTCGCGCTCGCGCGGCTCGTCGTGGCGCTGGCGACCCTCGCGGTCGCGTGGGTCGTGTGGGACAAGGCGCTCGCCCGCGCCCTCGTCACGCCGCCCACCTCCGGCGGGGGCGGCCGCGCCAAGGGCCTCGGCTTCTTCTCGCGCTTCCCGGCGACGCCCACGGGCGCCGTTGCCGCGCGCACCGCCACCTACTGGCTGCGCGACCCGCGCTACTCCGGGTCGATCGCGGTCGTGCCGCTCATCCCCGTCGTGCTGCTCGTCGTCGGCGGCGGCACCGGCTCGGAGATCTTCCTCGCGCTCGCTCCCTTCACGGCGTGGATCCTCGGCTTCTCCATCTCGGCGGACATCGCCTACGACCACACCGCGTTCGCGCTCCACGTGTCGTCGGGCGTCCCGGGGCGGGCGGACCGCTGGGGCCGGGCGCTCCCCGTGCTCGTCGCCGGCGGCGCCGTGTCCTTGCTGTTCGCCGTGGTCTCCGTCGCGGTGGCCGGGCGCTGGGACGCGCTGCCCCCGCTGCTCGGGCTCACCGCAGGCGTGCTGCTCACCTCGACGGGCATCTCGAGCGCGACGTCGGCGCGCCTGCTCTACCCGGTGCCCAAGCCGGGCGACAGCCCGTTCAAGCAGCCGCAGGGCGCCGCGATGGCGACCCTCGTCGCCCAGACGGTCGCGATGCTCCTCGTCCTGGCGCTGTCGCTCCCGTTCCTCGTCCCGGGCGTCATCGCGATCGTCGCCGACCTGCCCGTCCTCGGGTGGGTCACCCTCGCGGTCGGCGTGGTCGTGGGTGCCGTGGTGCTCGTGCTCGGCGTGCGGTGGGGTGCCCGCACCTACGACCGCCGGGCGCCCGAGCTGCTCCAGCGCGTGCTGTCGTACGCCTGACGCGCGGGCCGGGACCGCGCGCTGCGGTCCCGGCCCGTAGACTCGGCCGACGTGGCACTCACTATCGGCATCGTCGGCCTGCCCAACGTCGGCAAGTCCACCCTCTTCAACGCCCTGACGCGCAACCAGGTACTCGCCGCGAACTACCCGTTCGCGACGATCGACCCGAACGTCGGCGTCGTGTCCCTCCCGGACCCGCGCCTCGACAAGCTCGCCGAGATCTTCGGCAGCCAGCGCGTCCTGCCCGCCACGGTGTCGTTCGTCGACATCGCGGGCATCGTCAAGGGCGCGAGCGAGGGGGAGGGGCTCGGCAACAAGTTCCTCGCGAACATCCGCGAGGCCGACGCCATCTGCCAGGTGACGCGCGCGTTCTCCGACCCGGACGTCGTCCGCGTCGAGGGCTCGACGGACGCCGAGGGCGACATCGAGACCATCAGCACCGAGCTGATCCTCGCCGACCTCCAGACGCTCGAGAAGACGGTCCCGCGCCTCGAGAAGGAGGTCCGGATCAAGAAGGGCGACGCCGCCCTCCTCGACGCGGCCCAGAAGGCCCAGGCGGTCCTCGAGGCCGGCACGACCCTCTTCCAGGGCGCGGCCGCCGCGGGTCTCGATCTCGCCGACGTCGCGAGCCTGCAGCTCCTCACGGCGAAGCCGTTCATCTACGTCTTCAACACCGACGACGCGGGCCTCGCCGACGAGGACCTCCAGGCGCGGCTGCGCGCGCTCGTCGCGCCCGCCCAGGCGATCTTCCTCGACGCGAAGTTCGAGTCCGAGCTCGTCGAGCTCGAGCCCGACGAGGCGAAGGAGATGCTCGCGGAGTCGGGGCAGGCGGAGGCCGGC
This sequence comes from Cellulosimicrobium sp. JZ28, assembly GCF_015327065.1. Lineage (NCBI taxonomy): Bacteria > Bacillati > Actinomycetota > Actinomycetes > Micrococcales > Promicromonosporaceae > Cellulosimicrobium > Cellulosimicrobium sp. JZ28. Next base: position 990,111 of record NZ_CP017660.1, read on the forward strand.
CTCGACCAGCTCGCGCGCGTCGGGTTCGACACGCTCGGTCTGCAGACGTACCTCACCGCCGGGCCCAAGGAGGCGCGCGCGTGGACCATCCGCAAGGGGTGGACTGCGCCCCAGGCGGCCGGGGTCATCCACACCGACTTCGAGCGCGGCTTCATCAAGGCGGAGGTCGTCTCGTTCGAGGACCTCGTCGAGACCGGCTCCGTGGCCGCGGCGCGCGCCGCGGGCAAGGCGCGCGTCGAGGGCAAGGACTACGTCATGGCCGACGGCGACGTGGTGGAGTTCCGCTTCAACGTCTGAGACGCAGGTCACAGCCCTGGGCGCCTGCCGCATCGTGAGACGCGGCGGGCGTCCGTGCGTCCGGGGCCGGACGTTTCGCGCGTGTTTCCCGGCCGTCGCGGCCCGGAAACGCGCCCGTACCGGCCAGTATCAACTCGGTAACGATCACCTGCCGCAACCGGGCAAGGGGGAGATCCTTCGCAACTTGCTGGGTAGCGTGGGCCCAAACCGTGGTGGGCATGCCCGTCCACGCGCGCCGGCCGCAGGGCGAGCGTGCGACGGACGGGGCGGCCGAGGGGCGATCGACGTCCGCTCGTCCGCGCCCACCATCCCTTGGAGGAGGAACATTGAAGATCAGGCGCACGAGTGCCGCCCTGGCCGTGACGGTCACGGGGGCGCTGCTGTTCTCGGCGTGCAGCGGCACGTCGGGTGAGGGCGAGACCGACGGCGGCGACGACGCGGGCATCAACACCGCGACCGCTGTCACGGTCGCGTGGGAGGCTCCGCTCAACGAGCTCAACCTGAGCTCGCAGAACGGCAACGCGACGCAGAACGCCGTCATCAACTACATGCTCAACTCGGGCTTCAGCTACTACGACGCCGACCTGAACATCGTCAAGGACGAGTCGTTCGGCACGTACGAGAAGATCTCGGACGACCCGCTGACGGTGAAGTACACGTTCGGCGACGACACCAAGTGGTCGGACGGCACGCCGGTCGACGCGACGGAGATCCTGCTGGACTGGGCCGGTCAGTCCGGCAAGTTCAACACGGTCGAGGCCCAGACGGACGAAGAGGGCAACGTCACGAACCAGGCCGAGGTGGACGCGGGTGTCTACTTCGACGGCTCGGACCCGGGCGTCGCGCTCATCTCGCAGAACCCCGAGATCTCGGACGACAACAAGTCGATCACCGTCGTGTACGACAAGCCGTTCGGCGACTGGGAGCTCAGCTGGACGAACGAGTTCGTCCCGGCGCACGTCGTGGGCCAGAAGGCGCTCGAGATCGAGGACCCGGAGGAGGCCAAGGCCGCCGTCCGCGACGCGATCCTCAACAACGACACCGCGGCGCTGGCGAAGATCTCGAAGTTCTGGAACGAGGGCTTCGAGTTCACCTCGCTCCCCGAGGACCCCTCGCTCTACGTCTCCAACGGCGCATACACGCTCGAGGAGTACAAGGAGAACCAGTACCTCACGCTCAAGGCGAACCCTGACTTCAAGGGCAAGAACAAGGGCTCGGTCGAGACCATCACGGTTCGGTACATCGACGACCCGATGGCCCAGGTCCAGGCGCTCGAGAACGGTGAGGTCGACCTCATCGGTCCGCAGGCCTCCGCGGACGTCCGCACGGCGCTCGAGGGCCTCGACGGCGTCGAGACCCACTCGGGCATCGAGGGCACGTACGAGCACGTCGACCTGGTCTTCCAGAACGGCGGCCCGTTCGACCCGGCCACGTACGGCGGCGACGCCGAGAAGGCCAAGGCCGTGCGCCAGGCGTTCCTGCTGACGATCCCGCGCCAGACGATCGTCGACAACCTCATCAAGCCGCTGAACCCGGACGCGGAGGTGCGCAACTCGAACATCCTGCTCCCGGGCTCGCCGAACTACGACGAGATGGTCGCCGAGAACGGCTCCGACTTCTACGACGCCTCCAAGGCGGCCGAGAACCTGGAGAAGGCGAAGCAGCTGCTCGCCGACGCCGGGGTCGAAACCCCGGTCAAGGTCCGCTTCGCGTACAACAACGAGAACACGCGTCGCGTGAACGAGGTCGCGCTCATCACGGACACCGCGTTGCAGGCCGGTTTCACGATCGAGGACACGGGCCGCCCGGCCGCGGAGTGGGGCACGCTCCTCGCCTCCGGTCAGGACCAGTACGACGCGTCGCTGTTCGGCTGGCAGTCGACCTCGACCGCGGTCACCGAGTCGGACGCGAACTTCCGCTGGGCGCCGAACCCGGGCGTCAACAACTACGGCAAGTACAACAACCCCGCCGTGGACGCCGCGCTCGACAAGCTCCAGGTCTCGACCGACCCGGAGGAGCAGTTCCAGCTCCAGCTCGAGGTCGAGAAGAACCTCTGGGCCGACGGCTTCGGCGTGACGATCTTCCAGTTCCCCGCCATCCAGGGCTGGGACGAGAACCTGAAGGGCGTCGAGTCGATCACGATCAGCCCGACGATCTTCCACGGGTTCTGGAACTGGACGTTCGAGGGCTGAGTGCCCTGAGTCCCTGACGCGCCCTGCCGCCGCCCCGTGCGGTGGCAGGGCCGTCCAGGTGTGAGACCGGGGGTTCCGGCGGCTGTCCGCCCGGGGCCCCCGGTCCTCGCGTGCACCCGCCCCGACGCCCAGACCCGCGGCGTCCCGGGCCCTCGGTTCACGACCACGCGAGACCCGCGCGTAGAATCGACCGGCCCCTGACCCGGGGTCCCTACCGACCAGCGAGGTAAGACCTCCGATGTTCTCCTTCATCTCGCGGCGTGTGCTGGCAGGGTTGGCGACCCTCCTCGTGTCCACGTTCGCGATGTACCTGCTCGTCGACGCCGCGATCCGGCCGTACATCTTCGCGGATCTCGAGTCGAGCACGAAGCCCAACAAGGCCCAGCTGATCGCCCAGCGCACCGCCGACCTCGATCTCGACACCCCGTCGGTGATCCGCTACTTCAAGTGGCTCGGCGACTTTGTGACCGGTGACCTCGGCACGGCCTGGCAGAGTGGCCAGTCCGTCTCGACCCTGCTCCAGGGCGCGGTCATCTCGACGATCCAGCTCGTCGCCGCCGCGACCGTCCTCGCCGTGGTCTTCGGCGTCATGGTCGGCATCGTCAGCGCCCTGCGGCAGTACAGCACCTTCGACTACCTGACGATCTTCGTCTCGTTCGTGCTCTACTCCCTCCCGGCCTTCTGGGTCGCCGTCCTGCTCAAGCAGTGGGGCGCGATCGGCTTCAACGACTTCCTCCGCGACCCGAACCTCTCGATCCTCGTGATCGTCGGCATCGGCGCGATCTCCGGCCTGCTGTGGTCCCTCGCCTTCGGCGGGACCGCGCGGCGGCGGCTCACGGTCTTCGGCCTGGGCTTCGCGGCGAGCACGCTCGCGCTGCTCTACCTGCAGCTCTCCGGCTGGTGGGAGAAGCCGAACCTCGGCCCGGTCATCATCGTCGTCACGGGCGCCGCGCTGGCATTCGCCATCACCGCGCTCGTCTCGGGCCTGAAGAACCGCCGCGCCCTGTACGCGTCGCTCACCACCGTCCTGATCGGGGTCGTCGTCTACTTCCCGATCCAGTCGGTCCTCAAGCAGGTCGACAACTGGTGGATCGTGCTGGTGCTCGCCGTGGTCACCGTCGGCGTCGGCATCGGAGTTGGGTACGCGTGGGGCGGTCCCGACAAGGGCGTGTCCGCGCGTGCTGCGGCCATCACCGCGTTCCTCGTCGGGTCCATGGTCTTCGTCGACAAGGTGATGTCGGTCTGGCCCGCGTACTTCGGCGCACCGGCGATCAACGGTCGGCCCATCCCGACGATCGGCAACAGCACCCCGAACCTCGGCGGCAACTTCTGGGTGCAGGTCCTCGACCAGTACACCCACCTGCTGCTCCCGACGATCGCGCTCGTGCTCATCCAGTTCGCCGGGTACACCCGCTACTCGCGCGCGAGCATGCTCGAGGTGATGAGCCAGGACTACATCCGCACGGCTCGGGCGAAGGGTCTGCCGGAGCGGACCGTCGTCATGCGCCACGGGTTCCGCAACACGCTGATCCCGCTCGCGACGATCGTCCCGATCGACGTCATCACGCTCCTGGGCGGCGCGATCATCACCGAGAAGGTGTTCGCCCGGCCCGGCATGGGCCTGCTCTTCCTCAACGCGCTGCAACGCGGCGAGATCGACCCCGTCATGGCGTACCTCGTCATCGTCGCGGCCCTCGCCATCATCGCCAACATCGTGGCTGACCTCATCTACGCAGCCCTCGACCCGCGGATCCGGGTGAACGCATGACCAACACACCGAACGACGCGTCGCAGAGCGGCGCGGTCGAGAACCAGATCGAGCTGCGCGAGGTCGAGGGCCTGTCCCAGGGCCAGATCGTCCGCCGTCGCTTCTTCCACCACAAGGGCGCCGTGGTCGCGCTCGTCGTGCTGATCGGCATCGTCGCGCTCGCGATCACCTCGATCGGCATCGGCGGCTGGCAGGGCTGGTACGCCTACAAGCCGTCCGGGCAGGGGTCCACGTACCCCCTGGTCAACGGCGGTGCACCGTCCGAGGCGCACATCTTCGGCCAGGACGAGGCGGGCCGTGACGTGTTCGCCCGCGTCATGCAGGGCACCCAGACCTCGTTGCTCGTCGTGCTCTCCGTCGGCGTCATCGCGACGATCGCGGGCGTCCTCGTCGGGGCGCTCTCCGGGTACTACCGCGGTCGTACCGACTCGTGGCTGATGCGGTTCACGGACCTCATCATCACGATGCCGGTCATCGTCATCGGTGCGGTGCTGGCCCTGCTCTCGGGCGGCAGCAACGCGCTCATCCTCGGGGCGTTCCTCGGGCTCGTGCTGTGGCCGCCGCTCGCGCGCCTCGTGCGCGGCGAGTTCCTCTCGCTGCGCGAGCGCGAGTTCGTCGACGCCGCCCGGGTCGCGGGCGCGAGCGACACGCGGATCATCTTCAAGCACATGCTGCCGAACGCGGTCGGCGTGATCATCGTCAACGTCACGCTGCTCATGAGCTCGGCGATCCTGCTGGAGACCGCGCTGAGCTACCTCGGCGTCGGCATCCAGGCGCCGGCGACCTCGCTCGGCAAGCTCATCAGCGACTACCAGGAGGCGTTCGCGACGCGTCCGTGGCTGTTCTGGTGGCCGGGTCTGTTCATCGTCGCCATCGCGCTGTGCGTCAACTTCATCGGTGACGGCCTGCGCGACGCGTTCGACCCCCGTCAGAAGCGCATCCCCTCCGAGCGTAAGATGGCCCGCGCGAAGCGCGTCGCCCGCCCGACGGCCGCCACGGCGCCGAGCGCGACCGGCGAGGCCGGGGCCAGCTGATGACCGCCGTCGTCGCCGTCCGCCCGGGAGGTCGTGGACCTCTCGGGCGGCGCGGCGCGCCGCGGTCAGGCGGTGAGCGCCACGACCGTCCCCACCGCGAGCGCGCCCAGCACGGCGAGCTGCATGACGTGCCACGTCGTGCGGGCACCGGGGGCGCCCTGGACCGCCCGGTCGAGGTGGCCGGCCGCCGCGAGCATCGCGTGGCGCTGCGTCACGGCGTCGGCCACGGCCTCGGCGCTCGCGCCGGTGACCACCTGGTCCTGGCCGACGGCGCGCCGTCGCGAGCTGCGCAGCCAGCGCGCCGTGCCGCTCGAGCGGGGCGCGGACCACGCGGCCACGCGTCCGCCGGCGTAGCGCACCTCGAGCGAGTAGCGGGTGTCGACGCCCTCGTACGCCGTCCACGGCACGTGCACGGTGCGCGTGACGTTGCGGACCTCGACCCCGCCGTCGGACACCTCGACGGCGGGACGCCAGAACAGCATCCAGACGAGGTACGTCACGAGCGCGGCGGGCACCAGTGCGCCGACGACCGCGCCGACGTCCCCCGTCAGGGCCGTGCTCACACCCAGGGCGACGGCGACGACGCCCGTCGCCACCGTGAGAACTCGGCCGTACGTCGAACGGAAGACCAGCGTGGGACCCATGCGCCCATGCTCGCAGAGTCGCGGCGCCACGAGCGCCGGCTCCAGCAGGAAGGACACTGATCAGCGTGGCCATCGAGACGTCTCCCGCGGCCCCGGCCGCGCGCCAGGGCAGCCCCGTGCTGACCGTGCGCAACCTCGGCGTGGACTTCTACGTCGACAAGGCCTGGTACCCCGCGGCCGCGGACGTGAGCTACGACCTCCACTCCGGTGAGGTCCTCGCGATCGTCGGCGAGTCCGGCTCGGGCAAGTCCCAGTCGTCGCTCGCGCTGCTGGGCCTGCTCCCGCCGAACGGCCGCGCCAGCGGCTCGGCGAAGCTCGGCGACCGCGAGCTCATCGGCATGTCGCACGGTTCGCTGCGGCACGTCCGCGGCAAGGAGATCTCCATGATCTTCCAGGAGCCGATGACGGCGCTGAACCCCGTCTACACGGTGGGCTTCCAGATCGTCGAGACCATTCGGACGCACTTCAACGTCGGCCCCGCCGACGCGAAGAAGCGCGCGATCGAGCTCCTGCGGCTCGTCGAGATCCCCGAGCCCGAGCGCCGGTTCGACGCGTACCCGCACCAGCTCTCCGGCGGGCAGCGCCAGCGCGCGATGATCGCGCAGGCCCTCGCGTGCGACCCGAAGCTCCTCGTCGCCGACGAGCCCACCACGGCGCTCGACGTCACGGTCCAGGCGGAGATCCTCAAGCTCCTGCGCGACCTGCGCTACCGCGTCGACGCGGCGATCATCCTCATCACGCACGACATGGGTGTGGTCGCCGACATGGCGGACTCGATCATGGTCATGAAGGACGGCCAGGTCGTCGAGCGCGGCACGTCGGCCGAGATCTTCGGCAACCCGCAGCACCCGTACACGGTGCGCCTCCTCGAGGCCGTGCCGCACCTCGGCTCCAAGCGCGGCACGACGACCGCCACGGACCGCGTGCCCGCGGGCGCCCCGGTCCCGGAGCGGCCGCTCGTGCTCGACGCGCAGGACATGGTCATCGAGTACCCGGGCCGCGGCCGGCAGGCGGCGTTCCGGGCGGTCGACGAGGTCTCGCTCCAGATCCACCAGGGCGAGGTCGTCGGCCTGGTCGGCGAGTCCGGCTCCGGCAAGACGACGATCGGCCGCGCGGCCGTCGGGCTGCTGCCCGTCACGGGCGGCTCGCTGAAGATCGTCGGGACGGACATGGTGGGTGCCCGGCCCAAGGACCTCAGGCCGCTGCGCACCGAGGTCGGCATCGTGTTCCAGGACCCGGGGTCGTCGCTCAACCCGCGTCTGCCCATCGGCGAGTCGATCGGCGAGCCGCTCATGCTGCACAAGGGCGTCAAGGGCAAGGAGCTCAGCCGTGAGGTCGAGCGCCTGCTCGACCAGGTCGAGCTTCCCCGGGCGATGCGCAACCGCTACCCGCACGAGCTCTCCGGCGGTCAGCGCCAGCGCGTCGGCATCGCGCGGGCGCTCTCGCTCGAGCCGAAGCTGCTCGTCGCGGACGAGCCGACGTCGGCCCTCGACGTGTCGGTCCAGGCGAGGGTCCTCGACCTGTTCACCGACCTGCAGCGCGAGCACGGGTTCGCGTGCCTGTTCATCTCGCACGACCTCGCGGTCGTGGAGCTGCTGTCCGACCGCATCGCCGTGATGCACAAGGGCAAGCTCGTCGAGGTGGGCGACACGTCGCAGATCGTGCACGAGCCGAAGCACGCGTACACGCAGCGCCTGCTCGCCGCCGTCCCCGTCCCGGACCCGGCCGCGCAGCGCGAGCGCCGCGCCGCGCGCGACGCCCTCCTCGAGGCCGCCGCCCGCGACATCGCGAACGACGAGGTGTCCTCGCTGGCTGACGAGGAGCGCGCGCTCGCGGCGGCGCGCGAGGACGTGGACCACGAGCGCAGCGCCCCGCCCACCGCCGGCGCCGGCTTCTGACCGCACGCTCCACGGCTCGCTGAGCCGTCACGACGCCCCGGGGGCGGCCGCGCACGCGGCCGCCCCCGGGGCGTCCCGGCTGTCATGACGGGTGTACCGGCTGCCCGGGCGGGCGTTCCGGTTGCCGGGGCCCGCGCGTCCGACAAGCCTTGAGGCCATGAACGCCCCGCACCACGAGACGCCCCGCGAGCCAGCACGTGACGAGGAGGCCGCACCGGCGCCCGACGGGGGAGGGGCCGAGGCGCCCCGCGACGAGGGCGCCGTGACGACCGACGCCGCGACGACCGAGGCCGCGACGACCGACGCCGTGGCGACGGACGCCGTCGGGCCGGGCACCGGCTCCGCGCCGGTCGTGTCCTCGCACGATCCGGACGCCCCGCGGACGGGCCGGCCGGACCCGCGCGTCTTCTACCCGGCGGCGGGGATCATCCTGGTCTTTGTCCTGCTCACGGTGCTCTTCACGGACACCGTCACGGCGGTGCTGGACACGCTCCAGACCGACGTCATCGGCGCCTTCGGCTGGTACTACGTGATCGTCGTCGCGGGCTTCGTGGTCTTCTCGCTGTGGATGGGTCTGAGCCGGTTCGGCGACATCGTGCTCGGCAAGGACGAGGAGACGCCGCTCTTCCGGCTGCCCGTGTGGTTCGCGATGCTGTTCGCCACCGGGATGGGCATCGGCCTCGTCTACTGGGGCGTCGCCGAGCCGCTCTCGCACTACGTGAGCCCCAAGCCCGGCGTCGAGGGGAGCGACGCGTCGCTCGCGCAGGCCGCGATGGGACAGAGCTACCTGCACTGGGGCATCCATGCGTGGGCGATCTACGTCGTCGCCGGGCTCGCGCTCGCGTACGCGATCCACCGCAAGGGCCGCCCCGTCTCGATCCGGTGGGCGCTCGAGCCGTTGTTCGGCGAGCGCGTGAAGGGGCGCCTCGGTGACGTCATCGACATCGTCGCGATCATCGGCACCGTCTTCGGCGTCGCGACGTCCCTCGGGTTCGGCGTGCTCCAGATCTCCGCCGGGCTCGGCTACCTCGACGTGGTCGAGCCGAGCACCGCGCTGCAGATCGGGCTCATCGTGGCGATCTCGGCGCTCGCGACGCTCTCGGTCGTGTCCGGTCTGGGCAAGGGCATCAAGTGGCTGTCGAACGGCAACATGATCCTGGCCGGTGTGGTCCTGGCGCTCGTGCTGGTCCTCGGCCCCACGCTGTTCCTCCTGCGCGAGTGGGTCCAGTCGCTCGGCTACTACCTGCAGAACGTCGTGCGCCTCACGTTCGACACCACCGCCTTCCAGGGCCAGGCCGGCCTCGAGTGGCAGTCGCAGTGGACGATCTTCTACTGGGGCTGGTGGATCTCCTGGGCCCCCTTCGTCGGGGTGTTCATCGCCCGGATCTCGCGCGGTCGCACGGTCCGCGAGTTCGTCCTCGGCACCCTGCTCGTCCCGACGATCGTCACGACGCTCTGGTTCTCCGTGTTCGGTGGGTCGGCGCTGTACCGCGAGCTCATGGAGCCCGGGAGCATGCTCGTGGACGGCGAGGTCGACACGGACACCGCGCTCTTCCAGCTGTTCGACGGCCTGCCGCTCGGGAACGTCCTCGCCGTGGTGGGGATCGTGCTCATCGTCATCTTCTTCGTGACGTCGTCGGACTCCGGCTCGCTCGTCGTCGACATGCTCGCGAGCGGGGGAACCCGAACCCGCCGACCTGGAGCCGCATCTTCTGGGCGGGCACCTCCGGCCTGCTGGCCATCGCGCTCCTGCTCGCGGGCGGTCTCCAGGCGCTGCAGACGGCGGCGATCCTCATCGCGCTTCCGTTCTCCGTGGTGATGATCGGGATGGCCGTCTCCACGGTGCGTGCGCTCCGGGTCGAGCACGCCGCGATCCTGCGCGCCGAGCGGCGCGCCGCGCGCGCCGCGCTCACGGAGCACGTGACGACGCGCGTCTCGGAGTCGATCTCCGAGCAGTGGGAGGAGCTCTACCCCGACCGCCCGGACCGATGGCGCGCGCTCGTCCGTCGGCCGCGGCGCAAGACACCCTCCGGGGGAGGCACCTCCTGAGGAGGCGCCTCCGAACGGTGCACGACGGCGGGCATGGTGTCCCGAGCGCGGACCCGGTAGGATAGCCGGGCCCGGGTGACGGCCCGTGCTCCGTGATGCTGCGGCGGGCCGAGCCCGCCGTCGTGCGCGCTGAGGTGGCCGGCCGTCGTCGCCCCTCGTACCCCACGAAATGAGAACCGTAGATGTCTGTGCGCTCCGACCTGCGCAACGTGGCGATCGTCGCCCACGTCGACCACGGCAAGACCACGCTCGTCGACGCGATGCTGCGCCAGTCCGGCGCCTTCTCCGCGCACCAGCACGTGGACGAGCGCGTCATGGACTCCGGTGACCTCGAGCGCGAGAAGGGCATCACCATCCTCGCGAAGAACACCGCGGTGCGGTACGCCGGCCCGGCGGCCGCCGCGGTGGGCGAGCCCGACGGCATCACGATCAACGTCATCGACACCCCGGGCCACGCCGACTTCGGCGGCGAGGTCGAGCGCGGCCTGTCCATGGTCGACGGCGTCGTGCTGCTCGTGGACGCGAGCGAGGGCCCGCTCCCGCAGACCCGGTTCGTGCTCCGCAAGGCGCTCGCCGCGAAGCTCCCGGTGATCATCGTCGTCAACAAGGTCGACCGGCCCGACTCGCGCATCACCGAGGTCGTCGCCGAGGCGACGGACCTGCTGCTGGGCCTCGCGTCCGACCTCGCGGACGACGTGCCGGACCTCGACCTCGACGCGATCCTCGACGTCCCGGTCGTCTACGCGTCCGCGAAGGCCGGCCGCGCGTCGCTCGACCAGCCGCTGGACGGCCAGCTCCCCTCGAACGAGGACCTCGAGCCGCTGTTCACGACGATCCTCGAGAAGATCCCCGCGCCGACGTACGACGAGGGCGCGCCGCTCCAGGCGCACGTGACGAACCTCGACGCGTCGCCGTTCCTCGGCCGCCTCGCGCTGCTGCGCATCTTCAACGGCGAGCTCCGCAAGGGCCAGGTCGTCGCGTGGGCGCGCCACGACGGCACGCTCCAGAGCGTGAAGATCACCGAGCTGCTGGAGACGAAGGCGCTCGACCGCGTCCCCACGGACAAGGCCCGGCCCGGCGACATCGTCGCCGTCGCGGGCATCGCGGACATCACGATCGGCGAGACGCTCACCGACCCCGACGACCCGCGCCCCCTGCCGCTCATCACGGTCGACGACCCGGCCATCTCGATGACCATCGGCATCAACACCTCGCCGCTCGCGGGCAAGGGCGGCAAGGGCCACAAGGTCACGGCCCGCCAGGTCAAGGACCGCCTCGACGCCGAGCTCGTGGGCAACGTGTCGCTGCGCGTGCTCCCGACCGACCGCCCCGACGCGTGGGAGGTCCAGGGCCGCGGCGAGCTCGCGCTGGCGATCCTCGTCGAGCAGATGCGCCGCGAGGGCTTCGAGCTCACGGTCGGCAAGCCGCAGGTCGTCACGCGCACGATCGACGGCAAGACGCACGAGCCGATGGAGCGCATGACCATCGACGTCCCCGAGGAGTACCTCGGCGCGGTCACCCAGCTCCTCGCCCAGCGCAAGGGCCGCATGGAGACCATGTCGAACCACGGCACGGGCTGGATCCGCATGGAGTTCATGGTCCCGGCGCGCGGCCTCATCGGGTTCCGCACGCGGTTCCTCACCGAGACGCGCGGCACCGGCATCGCGTCGTCGATCTCCGAGGGCTACGAGCCGTGGGCCGGCGCGATCGAGACCCGCACCACGGGCTCGCTCGTCGCCGACCGCGCGGGCAAGGTGACGCCGTTCGCGATGATCAACCTCCAGGAGCGCGGCTCGTTCTTCGTCGACCCCACGCAGGAGGTGTACGAGGGCATGATCGTCGGCGAGAACTCGCGCAACGAGGACATGGACGTGAACATCACCAAGGAGAAGAAGCTCACGAACATGCGGTCCTCGACGGCCGACAACTTCGAGAACCTCGTGCCGCCGCGCCACCTCACGCTCGAGGAGTCGCTGGAGTTCGCGCGCGAGGACGAGTGCGTCGAGGTCACCCCGAGGTCGTCCGCATCCGCAAGGTCGTCCTCGACCAGACCGAGCGCGCCCGCGCGGTCTCGCGCGCGAAGCGCGCCTGACGCCACCCCCGGGGTGACCGTCCCGCAGAGCCAGCAGGCCGCCGTCGTGCCCGACGGCGGCCTGCTGGCCGTCCACGCCCACCCCGACGACGAGACCCTGGCGACGGGCGCGCTGCTCGCGACCTGGGCCCGCGCGGGGGAGCCGGTCACCGTCGTGACGTGCACGCGGGGCGAGCGGGGCGAGGTGATCGACACCCCTGGGCACCCGACGGGCGTCGGGCACCTCGAGGGCGACGGGCCCGCGCTCGCGGCGTTCCGCGAGACCGAGCTCGCCCGCGCGCTCGCCGCGCTGGGTGTGCGGGACCACGTCTTCCTCGACACCGTCACGAGCCCGGTCGAGCCGTCCGACGGCGGCGCGACCGTGCGGTTCGAGGACTCGGGCATGGCCTGGGTCGCGCCGGGCGTGGCCGGCGGGGTCGCGACCGAGCAGCTCCCGCCGCGCGCGTTCGTCGGCGTCCCGCTCGACGAGGCCGCCGCCCGCCTGGCGGCGGTGGTCCGGGACCGGCGTCCCGCCGTCGTGGCGACGTACGAGGCGGGCGGCGGCTACGGCCACCCCGACCACGTCCGGGCCCACGACGTCACGGTCCGCGCGCTCGAGCTCCTCGCCGCGGACGGTGAGCCGCTGCCCGCGCTGTGGCAGGTCGTCGCCCCCGAGACCACGGTGCGCGCGGCACGCCGCGCCCTCGCCGAGCACCCCGGCGCGCGCGAGCTGCTCGCGGCCGACGCGCGGCTCACGCTCCCGGACCCGGACGAGGCGCTGCCCCCGCTCGCGCGTCCCGACGCGTCGCTGCCCGCGCTCGTGAGCGTGCCGGTGGGTCCCGTGCTCGACGACGTGCTCGGCGCGATGCGCGCGCACGCGACGCAGGTGCAGCACGTGACGGTCGCCGCGGGGGGCGAGCCGGTGCTGCTCGGGTGGTACGCCCTGAGCAACGACGTGCTGGCGCCCGTCCCTTCACACGAGTTCTACGCTCCCTCCGGCCCTGCTCTCCCGGGCGACCAGGTCCCGCCCGGACCCACGCGTTAGCCTGGGCCCGTGGAGACCGGTATGGGGCGGCTCGTGGGCCGCGGGGTGGCGTGCGCGCTCGTGGGCGCGCTCGTCGGGCTCGTCGGCACGGTCGCGCACCGGGCGCACCTCCTGGGCGTCGACCTCCCGGGCGGGGCCGGGCTCGGCATCGTGCTCGCCCTGCTCACCGTCCTCGCGGCGGCCACCCTGGCCCGCGCCTGGGGCGGGATGGCGGGTCTCCTGGGCTTCGGCATCGGGTGGGTCGTCGTCGTGCAGCTCCTCTCGCTCGAGGGGCCGGGGGGCGACGTGCTCGTCCCGAGCGAGGCCGTCGGGTACGTCTGGATCTACGGCGGCATGCTCGTGGTCGCCGCGGCGGCCTTCCTGCCCCGGTCGTGGTTCAGCGACCGCCCGGTCCGCACGGCCCAGCACGGGCGTCCCACCAGGCACGACGGACCCGAGAACCCCCTCGCGTCCCGCTAGTATTCGCCGTGCGGATCCCCGCACACCCCTCGTCGTCGCGCGGACCGCCGCGCGCCTTTCGTCACGGAGACAGTGGATGGGTCAGCCGACCGACCGAGACGCCGATCTCGACTCCCCTCAGGACGCCGTGCCGGAGCCCGCCGAGACGGTCGAGCCCGCGGCTCCCGAGACGGCCTCCGGCCCCGACGCGCAGCGTGCCGACGCTTCCGGCGACGTCGGCCCGGGCGCTCCCACGCCGACGGACGAGTCCACGAGCGCGTCGACGGACGAACCGACGGGCGCGCCGACGGACACCGCCCCGGACGGCCCCGCCCCCGCCGCGCCTGCGGACCCCGGTCCCGAGGGTGCCGGCTCGGCCGAGCCCGGCCCCGCACCCGGCGCGACCCCGGCGGGCGACGCGCCGACCTCCGTGGAGCCGTCGGCCGACGCCTCGGCCACCGGTACAGCCACCGCCGACGCGCCCGAGGCCGGCTCTCCCGCCGCGGAGAGCCGCCCGGAGGTCGCCGCCTCGGAGCCGGTCTCCGCTGCGGAGCCGCTCACCTCCGCGGAGCAGCTCGTCACCTCGGAGTCTGTCGCGGTCCCCGAGCAGACGGCCGCGACCCCCGAACAGACGGCCGCGCAGCCCACCGCCGTCCCGGAGCAGGGCTCCGCGGTGCCGGACGACGCGAGCCCGGCACCCGCCGCGTCGTCGGACGCCGCGGACGCGAGCCCGGCCACCCACGCCACGCCCGCAGCTCCGGCGGACGAGGCACCCGCCGAGACCCGCACGACGACCGGGACGGACGCGGACGCCGGTGCTCCGGCGAGCGCCGCCCTCGAGCCCGACGCCCAGGACGCCCCGGTCGAGAGCGGTCCCGACGCGTCCGTCGCGGAGTCGCCCGTCGCGGACGCGTCCGCGCCGGGCGGGTCGACGGCCGACCCGACCGAGGCGAGCGGCGAGCCGACGTCGACCACCCCCGACGCGCCGGTCGCCGGCGCTGCCGCAAGCCCGGCCCCTGTCGGCACCGCGGACGGCGGCACCACGGCCGAGAGCAGCCCGCGGACGGTCGGCGTTCCCGTCGGGAGCAACGCAGACGAGGGCGACGAGGAGCCGTACGTCCCGCGCGTGTTCGCGTTCGACCCGGACGTCCCGGCGGTGCTCGTCCCCGCCCCGGGTGCCCAGGCTGACTCCCCGGCCGCCCCGGCCGCGGGCACCGCCGACCGGGAGGCCCCGGCACCCGTGGCCCACACCTCGGTCATCCCGGACCCCACGACCTCGAACGACACGGGCTCGGACGACACGGCCTCCGTCGCGACGGCCGCGGACGCCCCGTCCGCGAGCAGCGCGACACCGGACGACCCGACGTCGGCCGACCGGCCCGCCGCCGCGACCGGGGGAGACCCGGCCGACGAGCGCGCGGCCGAGCGGACCGCCGTCGGGCCCGTGGTGCCGACGCCGGCGGACGGCCCGGCTCGTCCCGCGGGCGAGGAGAGCGACGCCGCGCCCGACGCGACGCAGGTGATCCCGCCCGTCGACCCGTGGTCGCGGCCCGCGCCCGTCGTGCGCACGTCGATCCTGTCGCCCGCGTCCCCCGACGAGCCGGCGAGCCCGGCGCCGGACGCTGCTAGCGCGAGCGTTCCGGCGGAGGCCACCGCAGGGGCCCCGGCCGAGGGCTCCGGTGCGACGGCGCCGACGGCTGCCGCGGGGACCGCCGCACCGAGCGCGTTCACGCCGGTCCCGCCCGACGACTCGCGCGAGGCCTCGCCCTTCGAGGGCTTCGACGAGGACGGGCCGCGGCGCGGCTGGGCCCGCGGGCTGCTGTGGACGGGGATCGCCGTCCTGGTCCTGGGCGGCCTGTACACCGGCGCCCAGTGGTTCTACTCCGACAAGGTCCCGAGCGGGACGAGCGTCGCCGGCGTCGACGTCGGTGGCCTGTCCCGGACGGCGGCCGAGGACCGGCTCGAGTCGGAGCTCGGGCCGCGCGCGGCCGAGCCGATCACGCTCGCCGCGGGCGAGGCGAGCACGACGCTCGACCCGGCGACGGCGGGCCTGACCTTCGACGCCGCGGGCACGGCCGAGGAGCTCACGTCGTTCTCGATGAACCCGGCGCGCCTGTGGCAGCACCTGTTCGGCGGCAAGGACGCGGAGCCGCTGGTCACGGTCGACGACGCGGCCCTCGACGCCCAGGTCGAGGCGCTGCGCGGCAGCCTGGAGATCGAGCCCGTGGACGGGGCCGTGCAGTTCGTCGACGGTGCGCCCACGAGCACGCCTGCCGCGGACGGCTCGGCGCTCGTCACGGACGAGGTGCCCGCCACCATCACGGAGAGCTGGCTCGTCACCGACGGGCCGGTCGAGCTGCCCACCGAGCCCGTCGAGCCCACGATCACGCAGGACGAGACGGACGCCGCGCTCGCCCTGGCGGAGAAGGTCGTGTCCGCGCCCGTCGTCGTCTCCGTCGGCGGCCAGTCGCCGGAGCTGCCCCCCGAGGCGCTCGCAGCGGCTGCCTCCTTCGCGGCGACGGACGGCGTCCTCACGCTGACCTTCGACGGCCCGGCGCTCGTGCAGTCCGTGGTCGACCGGACGAACGACCTGCTCACCGCGGCCGACGACGCGCACTTCGTCTTCCGGGACGGCGCGCCGGTGATCGAGGGCGGCCAGCCCGGCACGACGATCGACCCGGCGGCCATCGCGACGGCCGTCACGACGGCCGCCTCGGGCGACGAGCGCACGGCGACGGTCGAGCTCGTCGAGTCGGACCCGGAGCAGTCGGTCGCGGCGCTCGAGGCGCTGGGGATCAAGGAGAAGGTGTCGGAGTTCTCGACGCCCGTCCCCAACGTCCCCGTCCGCACCGCGAACCTGCAGCGCGGGGCGGAGAAGGTGAACGGGACGCTCGTCAAGCCGGGGGAGACCTTCTCGCTCGTCGACACGCTCTCGCCCATCACGCTCGAGGGCGGCTACTACGCGGCCGGCATCGTCGAGAGCGGGCGCCACACCGAGGGCGTCGGCGGCGGCCTGTCGCAGATGGCCACGACCACGTACAACGCGGGCTTCTTCGCGGGGCTCGAGGACGTCGAGCACCGCCCGCACAGCTACTGGTTCGAGCGCTACCCCGCGGGCCGCGAGGCGACGATCTTCGTGGGCTCGATCGACATGAAGTTCAAGAACGACACCCCGTACGGCGTCCTCATGCAGTCCTGGGTCGGCGGCGGACAGCTGCACGTCGCGGTCTGGAGCACCAAGTACTACGACGTCGAGACGTCGTCGAGCGGCAAGTCGAACGTGGTCCAGCCGACGACCGTCACGCACTCGGGCGCCGACTGCGCCCCGACGCCCGCGGGCAGCCCCGGCTTCTCCATCACGAACTACCGCAAGGTCTATCGCGAGGGCGAGCTCGTCAAGGACGAGTCCTACCGGTGGACCTACAAGCCGGACAACGCGGTCGTCTGCGAGTAGACCCGGTCCACCCACGAACCACGGAGGTCCCATGCTCGGACGCAGCGAACGGGAGTCGGGAGCGCAGGCGCTGCTCGCGGCCACGGCGGCGGGATGGGTCGACGGCGACCCGACGGAGGCGCTGCTCGACCTCGGGTCGACGACGGCGACGCTGTCGACCGTCGCGAGCATCGACGCGCTGGCCGCCGTCGTGCACCTGGGCCACCCGGCACAGCCGTCGCACGAGCTCGAGCGCGCGCTGCTCGCGGCGCCGCCGTCGCTCGTGCTGACCGGCGCGTCGGCGGTGCCGTCGCAGTGGGTCTGGGTCGGCCGGTCGACGGCGGCCCGCGACCTGACGGGGCACGTGGTGGTCGACGAGGCGGGTATGCGCGACCGGCGCCACGTGCTGCGCACGATGGGCGTCAGCCCGTCGCTCGTCCCGACCCGCACCACGCTCGAGGAGCGGGTCGCGCTCGCCGGCGCCGACGGCAGCCTCGTCGTGGAGCGCTCGGTGGCCCACGGGCCGCTCGCCGCGCTCGGCTACGCCGAGCTCCCGGGGAGCGAGCTCCTCGGCGAGGGCGCGCCCGTCTGGTACGGGCTGCTGGAGAGCCGCGACGCGGCGCCGCGGGCGGAGGGCGTCGCCCAGGTGTGGCTCGCGTTCGGGCCCCGGGACGACCACCGCGGCTCGCTCCAGGAGACGCTCGCGCTCGTCGCCGCCGCCGGGATCGACCTGCAGCACCTGCGCAGCCACCGCTCGCAGGCGGGCCCGCACATCTTCTTCTGCGCGTTCTCGTGCCCCGACGCGACGACGCTCGACGGCCTCGTCACGGGGTTCGGGGAGCGGGGCGTCGCGCACCGGGTGCTCGCGGTCCTGCCCGGTCAGGAGTTCGTGCCCGGCCCGGACGCGCTCGAGCCGCGCTGGGCGACCGCCCCCGACCCCGTCCACGCGTGAGCGTCGGGTACCTCGGCCCCGAGGGGTCGTTCACCCACCAGGCGGCGGCCGCGTGGTCGGCCGAGCACGGCCCGGTGGGTGCCGGGCTCGCGGCCCGCGAGACCGTCGCGGACGTCTTCGCGGGCGTGGCCGCGGGCGAGCACGAGCGGGGCGTCGTCGCGATCGAGAACACGGTCGAGGGGTACGTCGTGCCCTCGCTCGACGCGATCGTCGGGAGCGCGAGCGTCGTCGCGGTCGACGAGGTCGTGCTCGACATCTCGTTCGACGCGTTCGCGCGCCCGGGCCACGGCGACCTCACCGAGGTGACGGCGCACCCGCACGGCCTCGCGCAGTGCCAGGGCTTCGTGCGCCGGACGGGCCTCGTCCCGGTCGCGGCGTCGTCGAACGCCGCGGCGTGCCGCGACGCCGGGCCGCACCAGGTCGCCCTCGGCCCGACGATCTGCGGTGAGCTCTACGGCCTGGAGACGGTCGAGCGCGCGGTCGAGGACTTCGCGGGCGCGCGCACCCGGTTCCTCGTGCTGGCGCCGCGCGCGGAGGCTGCTGCGGCGCTGGGCCGGGCGCGCAGCACCGGCGAGACGACGTGGCGCACGATGCTCGCGGTGACGCCCGTCGTCACAGGCCCCGGGGTGCTCGCCCGCATCACCCAGTCCTTCGGCGCACGGCGCGTCAACCTGTCGAGCCTCATCACCCGGCCGCTCAAGGCCGTCGCGGGCACCTACGCGTTCGTCCTCGTGGTCGACGGCGCGCCCTGGGACGCGCCGGTGCGCGCGGTTCTGGAGGACCTCGTCGGGGCCGGGGACGCGCTCAAGACGCTCGGGGTCGTCCCGGCGCGCGGCGAGCTCGACGGGGCGGTGCGCGCCGACGTCGACGCCGCGCACGTCCCGGTCGGGAGCGTCGACGCGTCGACCGGCGCGGCGGGCCTCGCGTCGGGGCTGCTGTGGTGACCGCCGCGGGCGCCACGCCGGAACCGGGCGCGCCCCGCGCGGTGGTCCGGGTCGGCGTCGTCGGCCTCGGTCTCGTCGGCGGCTCGGTCGCACGGCTCCTGCACGAGCGAGGCGTCGAGGTGACCGGCTACGACGCCACGGCGACCACGCGCGCGGCGGCGCGCGCCGCCGGTCTGCGCGTGGTCGGCGACGTCGCGGAGGTCTGCGCCGACGAGCCGGACGCCCTCGTGCTCGCCGTGCCGCTGCGCGCCATGCGGGCGGTGGCGGCCGACGTCGCCCGGCACGTGCGGGGCGCGACGGTCGTGACGGACGTCGGGAGCGTCAAGGGCGCGGTGCGCGACGCCGTCCGGTCCGCCGGGCTCGACGCCCGGTACGTCGGGGCGCACCCCATGGCCGGGACCGAGCACTCGGGCTTCGAGGCGTCGGACCCCGCGATGCTCGCGGGCGCGCGCTGGGCCGTGACGGTGGACGCGACCACGCGACCGGACGCGTTCACGACCGTGCTGCGGCTCGTCACGGGCCCGCTCGGCGGCGCGGTGCACGTGCTCACCGACGACGTCCACGACGAGTCCACCGCGCTGGTCAGCCACGTCCCGCACGTCCTGGCCACCGAGCTCCTGGGTGTCCTCGCCGACGCGCCCGTGCGCGACGTCGCGCTGGGCCTCGCCGCGGGCAGCTTCCGCGACGCGACGCGCGTGGGGCGCACCGACCCGCGCCGGACCGAGGCCATGGTCACGGACAACGCCGCGTGGGTGGCGTCCGCGCTGCGCGTCGTCGTGCGCGACCTCGAGCAGCTCGTGCGCGCGCTGGAGACCAACGCGCCCGTGGGGGAGTTCTTCGACAGGCCCGACCCGGTGCGCGCCGCGACGGGCGGCACCGGCGAGCCCGTGCGCGTCGACCTCGACGACGCGGGCACCTGGCGCGAGACGCTCACCGCCGCAGGGGCCCGCGGCGCCGTCGTCGTGGACGTCGAGGACCGGGCGGTCGTCGTCGCCTGAGGTGCGACCGCGGCCCCGGCGTCGCCCGGGGCGGGTCACGTCGTCGCCGGGCCCCGTCGCGAGTCCCCGTCGACCGGTCGTCCGTCGGCCCCGGTCGTCAGTCCGGGCGCGACGCGGGCCGTCGCGGTGGCCGCGGCGGGACCGGCTTGCCGGCCACGATCGCGTCGAGCGGCACGGAGACCAGGGGAGGGGCGTCGTCGCGCGGGCCGTGGCCGCGGTGGGGCGGGGCGCTGCCGCCCGCGTCCTCGCGCAGCACGAGCGTGGTCGCGGTGGTCTCCACGACCACCCCGATCACGTCGGTGAGAGGCTTGCCCGCGGCGGCCGCGTCGTCGGGCGAGAGCCTGCGGCGGACGACGACCCGCGTCCCCGGCGCCCACGTCGTCCAGGGCGAGTCGGGCACGCGGCGGCTCCTCGGGTCGTGTGACGTTCGTCCACGGGCTGGTCAGAGAGGGTCGGGCACCGCCCGACCTGAGCGATACTAGTCGTGCATGTCCCTGTCATGACCTCGCCCCTCGCCGGGCCGGGTCCGGACGAACCCAGAAAGGTACTCGGTCGTGACTTACGTGATCGCCCAGCCGTGCGTGGACGTCAAGGACAAGGCGTGCATCGAGGAATGTCCTGTCGACTGCATCTACGAGGGCAAGCGGTCGCTCTACATCCACCCGGACGAGTGCGTCGACTGCGGCGCGTGCGAGCCGGTCTGCCCCGTCGAGGCGATCTACTACGAGGACGACGTGCCGACGGAGTGGAGCGACTACTACCGCGCCAACGTCGAGTTCTTCGACGACCTCGGCTCGCCCGGCGGCGCCGCGAAGATGGGTCTCATCGAGAAGGACGACCCGATGATCGCCGCCCTGCCGCCGCAGGCCTGAGCCCTCGGCGCCGGCGCTCGTGGGACTCGCCGACCTCTCGGGTCTCGCCTATCCCTGGGACACGCTGACCCCGTACGCGGAGCGCGCGCGAGCGCACCCCCGCGGCGTGGTCGACCTCTCCATCGGCACGCCGGTGGACCCGACCCCCGCCGTGGTGCGCGACGCGCTCGCCGCCGCGTCCGACGCGCACGGCTACCCGACGACGCACGGGACGCCCGCCCTGCGCGAGGCGGTCTCCGCATGGTTCGCCCGCCGTCGCGGCGTCCCCGGCCTCGACCCCGACGCCGTGCTCCCCACGGTCGGCAGCAAGGAGCTCGTCGGGCTGCTGCCCTCGCTCCTGCGGCTCGGGCCGGGCGACGTCGTCGTGCACCCGCGGACGGCGTACCCCACCTACGACGTCGGCGCCCGCCTCGCGGGCGCGACGCCCCTCGCGACGGACGACGTCGACGCGTGGGCCGGGCGCGACGACGTGCGGCTGGTCTGGGTCAACTCGCCGAGCAACCCGACGGGCCGGGTGCTCGATGCCGCGCACCTCGCGCGCGTCGTCGCCGCGGCCCGCGAGATCGGCGCGGTCGTCGCGAGCGACGAGTGCTACGCGGAGCTCGCGTGGACCGGGCCCTTCACGACGACCGGTGTCCCGAGCCTGCTCGACCCGGCGGTGTGCGGCGGGTCGCACGACGGCCTGCTCGTCACCTACTCGCTCTCCAAGCAGTCGAGCATGGCGGGCTACCGCGCGGCGTTCGTCGCAGGTGACGCGGCGCTCGTCGCGGACCTGCTCGCGACGCGCAAGCACCTCGGCATGATCGTCCCCGCGCCGGTCCAGGCAGCGATGGTCGCGGCCCTGTCCGACGACGCGCACGTCGCCGCGCAGCGGGACGTCTACGCGCGCCGCCGCGAGGTGCTCGTCGACGCCCTCACCGGCGCGGGCCTCGTGATCGACCACTCCGAGGCGGGCCTGTACCTGTGGACGCGGCCCGCCGACGAGGCGGCCGGCGACTGCTGGCTGACGGTCTCCGCCCTCGCGGACCGGGGCATCCTCGTCGGGCCCGGGGCGTTCTACGGGACGGACGGCGCGGGGCACGTGCGCGTCGCCCTCACCGCGACCGACGAGCGGGTCCACGAGGCCGCGGCTCGACTCTCCGGAGGCCTCCCGCTGGCGTGACCTGGATCACAGCGGGTGTGGTGTTCTCGTGACGGTTCCTGATTGGTCACGTGCGGGTGAGGCGGGGTACGGTCGACCGCGCGGCAACGGCGCGAGCAGCAGCAGGAAGGGAACCATGACCACCACTCAGCAGGCGAAGGTCCGCCTCCTCGTCGACGACCAGGCGCAGGACCTGCCCGTGGTCGCGGCGACCGAGGGCAACGACGGCATCGTCGTGTCCTCCTTGCTCAAGTCGACCGGCCTCGTGACCGTCGACCCCGGCTTCATGAACACCGCGTCGTGCGAGTCGAGCATCACGTACATCGACGGCGAGGCCGGCATCCTCCGGTACCGCGGCTACCCGATCGAGCAGCTCGCCGAGCGGTCGAGCTTCCTCGAGGTCGCCTACCTCCTCATCCACGGCGAGCTCCCCGACGCCGCGACCCTCGACGCGTTCGTCGAGCGCGTCAACCGGCACACGCTCGTGCACGAGGACTTCCGCACGTTCATGGGCACGTTCCCGCGCAACGCGCACCCCATGGCGGTGCTGTCGTCCGCGATCAACGCGCTGTCCACGTTCTACCCCGAGTCGCTCGACCCGTTCGACGACGAGACGGTCGAGCTCGCGACGGTCCTGCTCCTCGCGAAGTCGCGCACCATCACGTCGTACCTGCACCGCCGCCGCGTCGGTGAGCCGCTGCTCTACCCGGACTACTCGCGCGGGTACGTCGACGACTTCCTGCGCATGACGTTCGCGACGCCGTACCAGCAGTACGAGGCCGACCCGGTCGTGGTCGACGCGCTCGACAAGCTGCTCATCCTGCACGCCGACCACGAGCAGAACTGCTCGACCTCGACGGTCCGCGTCGTCGGGTCCTCGCACGCGAACCTCTACGCGTCCGTCGCGGCCGGGGTCAACGCGCTCTCGGGCCCGCTGCACGGTGGCGCGAACGAGTCGGTGCTCACCATGCTCGACAAGATCGCGGGCGCGGAGTACGACGTCGACACCTTCATGAAGAAGGTGAAGAACAAGGAGGACGGCGTCCGCCTCATGGGCTTCGGCCACCGGGTCTACAAGAACTACGACCCGCGCGCGGCGATCGTCAAGAAGTCGGCCGACGCCGTGCTCTCCACCCTCGGCAAGAAGGACCAGCTCCTCGACATCGCCATGGGCCTCGAGGAGATCGCGCTCAACGACGACTACTTCATCGAGCGCAAGCTCTACCCCAACGTGGACTTCTACACGGGCCTCATCTACAAGGCCATGGGCTTCTCGCCCGCCATGTTCACGCCGCTCTTCGCGCTGGGCCGCATGCCCGGCTGGATCGCGCAGTGGCGCGAGATGATGAAGGACCCGCAGACCAAGATCGGCCGCCCGCGCCAGGTCTACGTCGGCGAGACCGAGCGCGACTACGTCGCCGTCTCCGACCGCTGACGCCCGTTCACCGAGACGCCGCGCCGCTCACCCCACGGTGAGCGGGGCGGCGTCTCGTCGTGCGCCCGGCGGCTACCCCCGGGACGAGACGCGAGACATGGCCCCGACGCGGGGTGCGTGAGGGCCGCTTCTCCCGTCTCGGCGAGGCACTGACCGCGACACCGCGCCGGCGCGAGCCGACGGCGGTCGGTCAGGACGCGTCGGGGACGGCGACGTGGACGCGCAGGGTGCCCGGGTCGAGCGGGGCGAGGTCGGCCGGGTCGGGGGTGGTCCACGTCGCGCCGTCGCGCGACCAGCGGCGGTCGCCGACCTCGACGGCGACGACGTTCGTGGCGTCCGCCGTCGCGACGGCCCACTGGGCGACGGCCCACGCCGACCGCTCGACGCCGCCGTCCTCCGCGGCGGCGGGGAGCGCGGACGCGTCGACCACGACCAGGCCCCCGTCCCCGCCGTCCGACGGCGCGACGCGGACGGCGTCGCCGAGGTCGCGCGCGACGCGCTCCCGGAACGGCTCGGCCGGGTCGCCGTCGGCCGGGACCTCCTCCGCCGGGACCGCCGCGAGGTCGCACGTGAGCGACGCGGGCGACCAGCCGGTCAGCGCGGACGCCCACGCGCGCGAGCGGGGTTCGTGCTGCGCGTACGCGTCGGGGAACGCGGACCGCTGGACGGTCTGCGCGGCGACGGTGACCTCCATGCCCTCGTACCCCTCGACCGTCTCGAGCGCGTCGTAGAACGTGTTGGTCGAGTAGACCGGGTCCATGATCTCCGCGACGGTGCCCCACCCCTGCGAGGGGCGCTGCTGGAAGAGGCCGACGGAGTCGCGGTCGCCGTAGTCGATGTTGACGAGCCGCGACTCCTGCAGCGCGGTCGCGAGCCCGATGGTGGCGGCGCGGGCGGGCAGCCCGCGCCGCACGGTGGCCCCGGTGATCAGTGCCGCGTTGTCGGCCTGCGTCACGGAGAGGTACCACGTGCGGCCGTCGGCGGTCGCGGCGCAGCGCTCCGCGACGGGCGTCGCGTCGTCGAGCCGGTTGAGCGCGACCACGACCGCGCCGACCCCCACCGCGGCCACCGTGACGAGGGTGACCGCGGTGCGCAGGGGGCGTCGGCGCGACCGGACGCGCCCCGGCGCCGGGGCGTTCGGGGAGCGCGGGGGCGGCGTCGTCGTCATCGTCGAGGCGGGGCGTGCTCGGGAGGGGCCGGTCAGTTCGCGTGCAGCGCGGCGTTGAGCTCGACGCCCGCGCCGGTCCGCGAGACCGCCTCGACCCCGCCGGTCAGCGAGTTGCGCCGGAAGAGGATGCCGGACCGGCGGGCGAGGTCGCGCGCCTTGACGACGAGCGGCTCGCCCGAGGCGTCCTGCTGCCCGACGACCGTCACCTTGGTCCCGGCGGTGACGTACAGGCCGGACTCCACGACGCAGTCGTCGCCGAGCGGGATGCCGAGGCCCGCGTTCGCGCCGAGCAGGGAACGCTGCCCGACCGAGATGACCTCGCGGCCGCCGCCGGACAGCGTGCCCATGATCGACGCGCCGCCGCCCACGTCGGAGCCGTCGCCCACGACGACGCCCGCCGAGATGCGACCCTCGACCATCGACGTGCCGAGCGTGCCCGCGTTGAAGTTCACGAAGCCCTCGTGCATCACGGTCGTGCCGGCCGCGAGGTGCGCCCCGAGGCGCACGCGGTCCGCGTCGGCGATCCGGACGCCCGACGGGACGACGTAGTCCACCATGCGGGGGAACTTGTCGACGCCGAGCACGGTCACGGGCTGGCCGGTCGCGCGCAGGCGCAGGCGCGTCTCCTCGAAGCCGTCGACGGCGCACGGGCCGTGGTTCGTCCACACGACGTTCGTCAGCACGCCGAAGAGGCCGTCGAGGTTCAGGCCGTGCGGGACGACGAGGCGGTGGGAGAGCAGGTGCAGGCGCAGGTAGGCGTCGGCGGTGTCGGCAGGGGCGGCGTCGAGGTCGATCTCGGTCCGCACCACGACGACGTCCACGCCGCGCAGCTCGTCGCGCTCGGCGAGCGCGTCGAGGGACGCGGGGACGGCGGCGTCCGCCGGGGCGGCGCCGAGCTCCGGCGCGGGGTACCAGACGTCGAGGGTCGTGCCGTCGTCGGTGACGGTCGCCAGGCCGTAGCCCCACGCCGTACGCGGCTCGGACGCGCCCGCCGAGGGGGCGGGCGCGGGGGTCGCAGAAGTCATGCGCCCCACCCTATCCGGCGCCGGTAGGGTGCTGGCGTGACCTCTCCCACCCCTGGCACCGGACCCGTGCTCGACCTCCACGGCGACCTCGTCGCCCTGTTCCGCGCGGTGTGCGACGTGCCGTCCGTGAGCGGGGACGAGCGCGCGCTCGCGGACGCGGTCGAGGCCGCGTTGCGCACGGTCGCGCACCTGGAGGTCGTCCGCGACGGCGACACGGTCGTCGCGCGCACGGTGCTCGGCCGGGAGCGGCGCGTCGTGGTCGCGGGCCACCTCGACACGGTGCCGCTCACGGTCCCGCCGAACCTGCCGACGCGCGTCGTCGGCGAGGGCGCGCACGCCGAGGTCTGGGGCCGCGGCACGGTCGACATGAAGGGCGGCGTCGCCGTCGCGCTCGCGCTCGCCGCGGAGCTCGACGCCCCGGAGCAGGACGTCACGTGGGTCTTCTACGACAACGAGGAGGTCGCGGCGGACCTCAACGGGCTCGGGCGCCTCGCGCGCAACCGCCCGGACCTGCTGGAGGCGGACTTCGCGGTGCTCGGGGAGCCCACGTCCGCCGGCCTCGAGGGCGGGTGCAACGGGACGCTGCGCGCCGAGGTGCGCGTGCCGGGCGTCGCGGCCCACTCCGCGCGCTCCTGGACGGGGACCAACGCGATCCACGCCGCGCACGAGGTGCTGGACCGCCTGGCCGCGTACGTCCCCCAGGAGATCGAGGTCGACGGCCTCGTGTACCGGGAGGGGATGAACGCCGTCGGCATCACGGGGGGCATCGCGGGCAACGTCGTGCCCGACGAGTGCGTCGTCACGGTGAACTTCCGGTTCGCCCCCTCCCGCAGCGTGGCCGAGGCCGAGCAGCACGTCCGCGACCTCTTCACCGGGTTCGCGGTCACGCTCACCGACGCGGCGCCGGGCGCGCGACCCGGCCTCGACGACGCGCTCGCGGCGGACTTCGCGGCGGCCGTCCTCGGCGTGACCGGCGGGGCGCCGGCCCCGAAGTACGGCTGGACCGATGTCGCGCGCTTCGCCGAGCTCGGCGTCCCGGCGGTGAACTTCGGCCCCGGGGACCCGCTGCTCGCGCACAAGGACGACGAGCGGTGCCCCGTCGGGCAGCTCGCGCTGTGCCGCGACGCGCTCCGTGCGTGGCTGACGGCCGCCCCTGCGGCATAGGCTCGTGACCATGAGCGACACGGTGCGTGACCAGCCAGGTTCCGACGACGGTGTGCCCCAGACGGGCAGCGGGTACCGCAAGGGGCCGGTGCTGCTGCGCGGGGACCAGATCCCGGGCCAGACGACGGACCAGCGCCTCCTCGACTCGCGGGGGAGCGCGGACTGGGTGCACTCCGACCCGTGGCGCGTGATGCGGATCCAGAGCGAGTTCGTCGAGGGCTTCGGGGCGCTCGCGGAGGTCGGCCCGGCCGTCTCCGTGTTCGGCTCGGCGCGCACCAAGCCGGACCACCCGGACTACGCGCTCGCCGAGGAGGTCGGGCGCCTCCTCGTCGACGAGGGCTTCGCCGTCATCACCGGTGGCGGCCCCGGCATCATGGAGGCGGCGAACAAGGGCGCGTCCGACGCCGGCGGCCTGTCGATCGGGCTCGGCATCGAGCTGCCGTTCGAGCAGGGGATGAACCGCTACGTCAACCTCGGCGTGAACTTCCGCTACTTCTTCGCCCGCAAGACGATGTTCGTCAAGTACGCGCAGGGCTTCGTCGTGCTGCCGGGCGGGTTCGGCACGTTCGACGAGCTGTTCGAGGCGCTCACGCTCGTCCAGACGCACAAGATCACCGAGTTCCCCGTCGCGCTCGTCGGGACAGACTACTGGACCGGCCTGCTCGACTGGGCGCGGACCGCCGTCGTGGGGCGCGGCATGATCAGCGAGCACGACCTCGACCTCGTCCACCTGTGCGACGACCCGGCCGAGGCCGTCGAGTACGTGTGCGACCGCGGCGCCGAGCTGCGCGCGGAGGAGCGCGAGGCGACCGAGGAGCTCGCCCGGGCGCAGGCCAGCGACGCGAGCTGACGGGCGCGGCACGATGACCGCAGGTCCCGGCGCGCCCGGCTCCGGTGCGGGCGAGCCGGGGACGCGCCCGTCCGAGGGCGCGCCCGTCCCGCTGCCGCCGCTCGGGGTGCCGCCGCGCGGCACGTCGCTCGTGCTGCGCGGGCGCGAGCTCGACCGGCCCGCCGTGATGGCCATCGTCAACCGCACCGACGACTCGTTCTACGCCGGCGCGCGCCAGCTCGACGACCGCCAGGCGCTCGCCGCCGTCGAGCGCGCGGTCCGCGAGGGCGCCGAGATCCTCGACGTGGGCGGCGTGCGCGCCGGGGTCGGCCCGGAGGTCACCCCGGCGGAGGAGATCCGCCGCGTCGTCCCGTTCGTCGCCCGCGTGCGGTCGGAGTTCCCGGAGCTCCTGGTCAGCGTGGACACGTGGCGGGCCGACGTCGCGCACGAGGCGGCGCTCGCGGGCGCGGACCTCGTCAACGACACGTGGGCCGGGCACGACCCGCGGCTCGTCGAGGTGGCCGGGCAGCACGGGATCGGGGTGGTGTGCTCCCACACCGGGGGAGCGCGGCCGCGCACGGACCCCGTCCGCGTCGACTACCCGGCCCGCCCCGGAGCGGCCGACCCGCGCGACGGCGTCGTGCAGGGCGTCGTGACGACGCTGCGGGCCGCGGCCGAGCGGGCGGTGTCGTGCGGCGTCCCGCGCGCGTCGGTGCTCGTCGACCCGACCCACGACTTCGGCAAGAACACGTGGCACTCGCTGCACCTGCTCCGCCGCACCGAGGTGCTCGCGGGTCTCGGCTTCCCGCTCCTCATGGCCCTGTCGCGCAAGGACTTCGTGGGGGAGACGCTCGACCTCCCGGTCGACGAGCGACTCGAGGGCACGCTCGCGGCGACGGCCGTCGCCGCGTGGCTCGGCGCGCGCGTCTTCCGCGCGCACGACGTCGCGGCGACGCGCCGCGTCCTCGACCTGGTCTCCGCCGTCCGCGACGAGACGGCCCCGGCAGCGGCCCTGCGGGGCCTGGCGTGACGACGCCGCGCACGGCCGCCCTCCCCGCGGCGCGGGCGCGGCTGCTGCGGCCCGCCACCTGGCGGTGGTGGGTGCAGGTGCTCGTGGTCTACGCCCTGGCCCGGGCGGTGAGCGCCGTCGTCCTGCTCGTCGCCGCGCGGTCCCAGGAGCACAACCTGTGGACCGACGCCGCGCCCTCGTACCTCGCCTACGTCGGCCGGATGTGGGACGCGAGCTGGTACGAGCAGATCTACGCCTCCGGCTACCCGGACACGCTCCCCGTGGGCCCCGACGGCGCCGTGCAGCAGAACGTGTGGGCCTTCTTCCCGCTCTTCCCCGCGCTCGTCCGCGCGCTCGACGCGGTCACCGGGCTCGGCTGGGAGGTGCTCGCACCGACCGTCGCGCTCGCGTGCGGGGCGGGCGCGGGGCTCGTCGTCCATCGGCTCGTCGCGACGGCCGGGGCGGCCGCCGTCGAGCGCCGCCCGGGCCTCCCGCTCGCGACGGTGCTGCTCGTGAGCGTCTTCCCCTCCAGCCCGGTCCTCCAGGTCGCCTACACCGAGTCGCTCGCCGTGCTCCTCGTGGCCGGTGCGCTGCTCCTGCTCGCGCGGCGCCGCTACGCCGGGGCGGCGCTCCTCGTCGTGCTCCTCGGCTTCTGCCGCGCGGTCGCGCTGCCGATGGCGGCGGTCGTGCTGTGGCACGGGTTCGCGCGGTGGCGCCGGGGGGACCTGCGCGGGCCCGACGCCGCCCGGCTGGGCGGGCTGCTGGTCGTCGCCCTCGGGAGCGGGCTCGTGTGGCCCTGGCTGTGCGGCGCGGTGACGGGCGTGCACCAGGCGTACTTCCGCACCCAGGAGGCCTGGCGCGGCGGCGCGGAGGTCGTGCCGTTCGTGCCGTGGGTGGACGTCTCGCGGTGGCTCGCGGGCGACGCCGGCCCGTGGCTCCTCGCGCTCGTGCTCGTGGTGGCCGCCGCGCTCGTGCTCAACCCGGTGGCGGCGCGTCTCGGCCCGGAGATGCACGCGTGGTCCGGGGCGTACCTGGCGTACCTCGTGGCGACCGTCCAGCCGGGCACGTCGCTCGTGCGCTTCCTCCTGCTCGCGTTCCCGCTCGGCGCGGTGACGGCCGGGTGGACGCGGTCGCGGGCGTGGCTCGCGGCGGTGACCGTCGCGTGCGTCGTGGGTCAGGTGTGGTGGGTCTGGTCGCTGTGGCGGCTGGTCCCGCCGTCGGGCTGGCCGCCGTGACCGGGACGCCCGGGATGTCGGCACGCGTGAACTAGACTGTCCCCCGGGCGTCGTCCGAGGTCGGACGCCCCTCCTCGCGCGTGCGGGGTGGACTCGGGACAAACGGAAATGGAGTGCCATCGATGGCTGCGATGAAGCCGCGGACGGGTGACGGACCGCTGGAGGTCACCAAGGAAGGGCGAGGCATCGTCATGCGGGTCCCGCTCGAGGGTGGCGGGCGTCTGGTGGTCGAGCTCAACGCGACCGAGGCCAGCGAGCTGGGTGAGGCGCTCCAGGCCGTGGTGGGCTGATTGCCCGCACGTGAGCGCCGGGTCTCCGGAACCTCGGAGATCCCGCGCGCGCTGCCGGAGGTGGTCGGTGCACGGGGCGCGCTGAGCGACGCCCCGCTCGTCGACGAGGCACAGGCCGACGCGGTCGTGGTCGCCGTCGCGCCGCCGCGCGAGGCGGAGGACGGGCTGCAGCCGCGCGCCGGCACGGTCGACGCGACCCTGCGGTACGGGGTCGACCTCGCCGAGCTGGCCGAGCGCGCGGGTGGCCCGGGCTTCCGCGGCGCGGCCGGCGAGGTCGTGCGCGTGGACCTGCCGCGCGCGCACGTCGGGTCCACGACCCGGCTCCCGTGGGCGGGCCTGCCGCCCCGCCTCCTGCTGCTCGGCGTGGGCGCAGGCACCGCGACGGACCTGCGCCGCGCCGGGGCTGCGCTGGCCCGTGCGTCCCGGGGCCTCGAGCGGGTCGTGAGCGCCGTGACCGCCGACGCCGGGGCGGTCGAGGTCCGCGCCTACGTCGAGGGCTACCTGCTCGCCGCGTACGCCCAGCCGCGCCGCGGCGACGCGTCCGCCGGCGCGCAGGACGCCGCCGCGCAGCTCGTGCTGCTCACGCCGCCCGACCGTCCCGACGTGGCGGCACCGATCGAGGCGGCGACCCGCGCGGCCGCCGCCACGTGGCTCGTGCGCGACCTCGCGAACACGCCGTCCGACGTCAAGGACCCGGCCTGGTTCGCCGACCGCGCCCTCGGGCTGGCCGACGCGCTCGGCCTCGACACCACCGTCCGCGGCCCCGCCGAGCTCGCTGGGGAGGGCTTCGGCGCGCTCCTCGCCGTGGGCGCCGGCTCGGCGCGCGGGCCCCGGCTCGTCACGGTCACGTACGACCCCGCGGACCACGGCGTCACCCCGCCGACGGACCGCTCCGCGCCGCGGCACGTGGTCGTCGTCGGCAAGGGCATCACCTACGACACGGGCGGCCTGTCCATCAAGCCGCGCGAGGCGATGGTGCCCATGAAGACCGACATGGCGGGCGCCGCCGTCGCGCTCGCCGTCGTGCTCGGGGCCGCCCGGGCGCGGTCGGACCGGCGCGTCACCGCGGTGCTGCCGCTCGCGGAGAACCACGTCGGCGCGGCGTCGTACCGGCCCGGTGACGTGCTGCGCACGTGGTCGGGGCGCACGGTCGAGGTCGCGAACACGGACGCCGAAGGCCGCCTCGTCCTGGCCGACGCCGTCGGGTACGCGGTGCAGGAGCTCGCCCCGGACGTGCTCGTCGACGTCGCGACGCTCACCGGCGCGGCCAGCGTGGGCCTGGGTCGTGGTCACGGCGCGTTGTTCGCGACCGACGACGCTGTCGCCGACGCGCTCGAGGACGCCGCCCGCACGACGGGCGAGCGGGTGTGGCGCATGCCCCTCGTCGAGGACTACGCGGGTGCCCTGCGCTCCGACGTCGCCGACCTGCGGCACGTCCCGGTCGAGAGCCCCGGCGGCGGGGCCATCACGGCCGCGCTGTTCCTCCGGGAGTTCGTGGGCGACGTGCCCTGGGCCCACCTCGACGTCGCGGGACCGGCGCGCGCGACGGCCGACCGGCACGAGGTCGTGGCCGGGGCGACGGGCTTCGGCGCCCGGCTGCTGCTCGAGGCGCTCGACCGGCTCTGACCTGGCCGGTCAGCGCCGGACGGCGAGCAGGAGACCGTCGCCGCTGGGCAGCAGCGCCGGCAGCACGCGCTCATCGGACCGGAGCGACCGGCCGACCTCGCGCACGATCGTCGTGACCTCGTCGCGCCGCGCGGGGTCGGCGACGCGGTCGTGCGAGAGCGCGCCGTCGACCGCCAGCACGCCGCCCGGCCGCAGGAGGCGCAGCCCCTGCTCCACGTACTCGGGGTAGCTGTGCTTGTCGGCCCCGACGAGGACGAGGTCGTAGGCGCCGTCGGTGAGGCGGGGGAGCACGTCGCTCGCGCGGCCCGGGATCGTGCGCGTGCGGGACGCGGGCACGCCCTCCTCCGCAAACGCCGCCTTCGCCGCGCGCTGGTGCTCGACCTCGACGTCGATGGTCGTCAGCACGCCGTCGGCGGGCATGCCGCGCAGGAGCCAGATCGAGGCGACGCCCGTGCCGGTGCCGATCTCGACGACCGCGCGGGCCGCGAGGGACGCGGCCAGGACCTGGAGCACGGCCCCGACGCCCGGGAGGACCGCGGGGCAGCCGAGCTCGGCCGCGCGGTCGCGCGCCCGCAGGAGGACCTCGTCCTCGGGGACGAACTCCTCGCTGTACACCCAGCTCGCCGCCTTGGCGCTGCGGTGGGTGCCGACGTCGCTGGTGATCAGGTCCTCCTGGTGGTCCCTCGTCCGGCCCCGGGGCCGGGCCGGCACTGTCTCGGATCGTACCCGCCCCCTCCCACGCCGGCCCGTTCCCGCGCCGCGCGCGTGTGCACGGGCCGTGGACGTCGCGCGCACGTCCCGCGGGAGCCGGGAACACGCGCCGGGGGCGGGACGTTCTTCTGGGACGATGGACCACGTGGACGACGCACGACCGAGGACCAGCACGCACGGCCAGCAGGACGCGGGCACGTGGGTGCCGCCGTCGTGGGACTCGATCGTGCGCGAGCACTCGGCGCGGGTCTATCGGCTCGCCTACCGCCTCACCGGCAACCGCCAGGACGCGGAGGACCTCACGCAGGAGACGTTCGTCCGGGTGTTCCGCTCGCTGTCGAGCTACACCCCGGGCACGTTCGAGGGCTGGCTCCACCGGATCACGACGAACCTGTTCCTCGACCAGGTGCGGCGCAAGCAGCGCATCCGGATGGAGGCCATGGGCGACGACGACGGGCACTACCCGGCACGCGCCGAGGCCCAGCCGGAGCGCGGGTTCGAGCACGCGAACCTCGACCACGACGTGCAGCGCGCGCTCGACGCGCTCTCGCCCGAGTACCGGGCCGCCGTCGTGCTGTGCGACATCGAGGGCCTCTCCTACGAGGAGATCGCCGTCACGCTCGGCATCAAGCTCGGCACGGTCCGCTCGCGGATCCATCGCGCGCGCTCCCAGCTCCGCGCCGCCCTGCCGCACCGCGACCCCGCGGAGCGTCCGGCGTCGGACGGCGCTCCGACCGCCGTGGGCGCCCGGGGGGCGGCGTGACCCATCTCGGCTCGCGGCTCTCCGCGCTCGTCGACGGGCAGCTGTCGCCCGCGGAGGCGGAGCGCGCCCTGGAGCACGTGGCCTGCTGCCCGCGGTGCGCGGCAGAGCTCTCCGCGGCCCGGGCGGCCCGGCGCGCGCTGAGCGCGGCCGGGCCGGTGGAGCCGGCGCCGGACCTCGCCGCGCGCCTGCTCGCGCTGTCCGCCCAGATCCCGCCGACGGACGGCGACCCGCTGCGCGCGGCGCCCGCGCCGAGCGACCCCTGGGCGGAGACCGCGACGCTCCCGCGCGGCGCGTGGAGCGGCGAGGTGCGCCGCGGCTCGCTCCGGCGGCGGGTCGTCGGTCTCGTCGTCGGCGGCGTCGGCGTCGCGGCGGTCGGCCTCTTCGCGCTGGGGGAGAGCCCGCTCGTCACGCCGGACCTGCACCGCAGCGACCCGCTCACCGTGCTCGCGCAGGCCGCGCCCCGGGCCACGGGCGCGCTCGTCGTCGGCGGCGCGCGGACCGACGGTCCGGACGGCGGGTCGGGCGGGGGGACGGTCGCCGACGGCGGCGCGTCCGCCCTCGCGGCGCTCGCCGCGCAGGGCTGGACCTGCCCGACGCCGCTCCCCGAGGGCTTCCGCGTGGCCGACGTGCGCGACGACGCGCGGCGCGGCGTGCTGGAGATCGACCTCGAGGCGCCGGGCGGGGAGGCGGTCGTGCGCGAGCAGACCGGCCTGCTGGACACGTCGGCGCTCGCGGGCGGCGAGACGTGGGACGTCGACGGTCGCCGCGTGCACGTGCTGTCCGAGGCGCCGTGGCACGTCGTGTGGCAGTCGGGCGACACGGTGATCGACGTCGTCGCCGACACCGAGCAGGAGACGGTCGCCGCCCTCGTGGCGGCGTTCCCGGCCCGTGACTACGATGCCGGGGTCCCGGCGCGCATCTCCCGGGGCTGGACGACCATGACAGGAGCGCTCGGCACCTCATGACCGACCCCCAGACCGGACCGGAGCAGCCCGGTCCGCGCGACGCCGCGCCGAACCCGTTCGCGCCGCCGTCGGCCTACCGCAGCGTGCCCGTCCCGCCGTCCGCCGAGGCGCCACGGCCCACGGAAGCCCCGCGGCCCGCCGAGGGCGCTGCGTCGGGGCACGTCGCGCCCCCGCACGGTCCGGGACCGGTCCCGCCGCCGCCCGCAGCGCCCGCGGAACCCTCGGGCTCCGGGCCCACGGACCCCTGGGAGCGGCTGAGCGCCTTCGGCCAGCCCGAGGCGCCGACGCGCCCGGGCGGGTCCGTCGACCCGACGCTCGTGGGCGTGCCCCGCGGCGCCGTCGGCACCGCGCCGCGACGCGGCCTGCGCCCGGCCGCCGTGGCGGGCGTCGCGGTGCTCGCGCTCGTCGCGGGCGCCGTCGGCGGCGTCGCGGCCGACCGCCTCACCGACCCGCAGCCCTCCGGCTCCTCGGTCTCGGCGCTGCCACCCGCGAGCGTCGAGCCCGGCGCGGACCGCCCCGACGGCTCGGTGGCGGACATCGCCGCGACCGTGCTGCCCAGCGTCGTCTCGCTCCAGGTCCGCGGGGCCGACGGCGTCGCGACCGGCTCGGGCTTCGTGCTGCGGGAGGACGGCTTCATCCTCACGAACAACCACGTCGTCGCGTCGGCCGCCGACGGCGGCGACATCGTCGTGCTCTTCTCCGACGGGCACGAGAGCCCGGCCGAGCTCGTCGGGCGGACGGTCGACTACGACCTCGCGGTCGTCAAGGTCGAGGACTCCGGCCTCACGCCGCTCGCGCTCGGTGACTCCGACGAGGTGGTCGTCGGGGACCCGGTGGTGGCCATCGGCGCGCCGCTCGGGCTCAACGGGACCGTGACCACGGGGATCATCAGCGCGCTCAACCGCCCGGTCCAGGCGGGCGCCGCGGCGGAGACGGCGTTCATCAACGCGATCCAGACGGACGCCGCGATCAACCCCGGCAACTCCGGCGGCCCGCTCGTCGACGGCCGGGGCCAGGTGGTCGGCATCAACTCGGCCATCGCGCAGCCGCCGGGGAGCGGCGAGGCCACGGGCAGCATCGGGCTCGGGTTCGCCATCCCGTCGAACCAGGCCCGCCGGACCGCCGAGCAGCTCATCGCCGACGGCGTCGCGACGTACCCCGTGATCGGCGTGCTCCTCGACCAGCGCTACCAGGGCGAGGGCGTGCAGGTCTCGACCGACGCGCAGTCCGGGACGCCCGCGGTGACGCCCGACGGCCCGGCGGACGCCGCCGGGATCCGGCCGGGAGACGTGATCCTGTCCATCGACGGCCGGCCCGTCACCGAGTCGGACGAGCTCATCGTCGCGATCCGGGCGAAGGCGCCGGGGGACGCGGTGACCCTGCGCGTGCGGACCGGCGACCAGGAGCGCGACGTGCGCGTCGTCCTCGACGAGGCCACGAGCGAGTAGTCTGTCGGCGTGTTCGGGATCAACGGAGCCGAGTTCGTCGTGCTCCTCATCGTGGCGGTCGTCGTCATCGGTCCCGAGCGCCTGCCGCGCTACGCGGAGCAGCTCGGGGCGTTCGTGCGGTCCGCGCGGGGCTACCTGCGCGACGCGAAGTCGCGCGTGGACGCGGAGCTCGGCGAGGAGCTGTCGGACGTCGACTGGGCCAAGCTCGACCCGCGCCAGTACGACCCGCGCCGGATCGTCCGCGAGGCACTCCTGGACGACGACCCCCTGCCCGAGCGCGTCTCCCCGCCCCCGCCGCCCGCCCCCGTCGCGCCGCAGGGCCCGGCACCGTTCGACGACGAGGCCACCTGACCCGGTCGTCCGACCGCGGCACGACGGCGATTCGTTCCGGCGCCCGAGCACCTGTCAGAATGGGGCAATGTCCATCGAGGCGACGCACATCGGTCCGGCACCGGTCCCGGAGACCACGCAGGAGCCCGGGAGCCCGACGGGCACCCGGCCACGGATCCTCTCGGGCATGCAGCCCACGGAGGACTCGCTGCAGCTCGGGAACTACATCGGTGCGCTGCGCCAGTGGGTCTCCCTCCAGGACGCGTACGACGCCCTGTACTGCGTCGTCGACCTCCACGCGCTGACGGTCAACCCCGACCCGGAGCGGCTCCGCGAGCGCACCCGCCGTACGGCCGCCCAGTACCTCGCCGGCGGCGTGGACCCGGACCGCTCGGCGCTGTTCGTCCAGTCGCACGTGCCGCAGCACGCCGAGCTGTCGTGGGTGCTGTCGTGCCAGACGGGCTTCGGCGAGGCGGGCCGCATGACCCAGTTCAAGGACAAGTCCGCGAAGCAGGGCGCCGACGGCACGACCGTCGGGCTGTTCACGTACCCCGTGCTCATGGCGGCCGACATCCTGCTCTACGACGCGGCGCTCGTGCCGGTCGGCGAGGACCAGCGCCAGCACCTCGAGCTCACCCGCGACCTCGCGGAGCGGCTCAACGCCCGCTTCGGCGACGGGACCGCCGTCGTGCCGGAGGCCCACATCGTCCGGTCGGTCGCGAAGATCTACGACCTCCAGGAGCCTACGGCGAAGATGAGCAAGTCCTCGTCCAACGGCAAGGGCGTCATCTGGCTGCTCGACGACCCGAAGGTCGCCGCCAAGCGGATCCGGTCGGCCGCGACCGACTCCGGCACGGAGATCCGCTACGACCCGGTCGCCAAGCCCGGCGTGTCGAACCTGCTGACCATCTACTCGGCGCTCACGGGGCGGGACGTCGAGGCGATCGCCGGCGAGTACGACGGCCAGGGCTACGGGCGCCTCAAGGTGGACCTGGCGGACGTCGTCGTCGACTTCCTCGTGCCGTTCCAGGAGCGTGCGAACACCTACCTGGCGGACCCGGCCGAGCTCGACGCGGTGCTCGCGCGCGGCGCGCAGAAGGCCCGCGAGATCGCGGCCGGCACGCTCGCCCGCGTCTACGACCGCGTCGGTCTGCTGCCCGTGGGCGGGACGACCGCGTGAACCTCCCGGAGCGCGAGCCCCACCAGGTGCGGATCGGCATCGCGATCGAGGTGCCCGAGCCGTTCGCGACGCAGCTCCAGGACGCGCGCGCACGGTTCGGCGACCCGCTCGCGCGGTCGATCCCGCCGCACGTGACGCTCCTCGGCCCGACGGTCCTGGACCGCACCGCGCTCGACACGGCGCGCGCGCACCTGGCCGAGGTCGCGTCGACCGCGGCGCCGTTCCGCCTCCACCTGCGGGGGAGCGCGACGTTCCGGCCCGTCTCGCCCGTGGTGTTCGTCCAGGTGGTCGAGGGCATCGCGGAGTGCGAGCACCTCGAGAGCGCGATCCGCACCGGCCCGCTCGCCCAGGACCTGCGGTTCAACTACCACCCGCACGTGACCGTCGCGCACGAGGTGCCCGAGGCTGCGCTCGACGCGGCGTTCGACCAGATGGCGACCTACGACGCGCAGTTCGACGTCCCCGGGTTCTCGCTCTACGAGCACGGGGACGACGGCGTCTGGCGCCCCGAGCAGGTGTTCCCCCTCGGCGCGGATGCCGCGGGAGCGACCGCCTCGTAGGGTTCGGGGCGTGACGTCGCCCCGCCCTGCCGCCCCGCGCGCCGTCATCCGCACGCGCGCGCGGGTGGACGCCCTCGTCGAGCGCTGGAAGGACAGCCGGCCCGGCCGCGCGACCTACCGCTACCTGTACGCGCGCGGCGCGCTCCTCTGCGGCGGCATCGCGTACTCCGCGCTGTTCTCGCTGTTCGCCGCGCTGACGATCGGCTACACCGTCTTCATGCGGGTCCTGGGCGGCCGCCAGGAGCTCATGGACGTCGTCTTCGGCGAGATCAACGAGCTCGTGCCCGGCCTCATCGCCCTCGACGGCCAACCGGGTGCCATCCGGCCCGACCAGCTCCTGCTGGACTCCGGGCTCAGCGTCACGAGCGTCGTCGCGGGCGTGGTGCTGCTCTTCTCCGTCGTGTCGTTCATGTACCACCTGCGTGGCGCCGTGCGGACCATGTTCGGCGTGAGCGACGTCGGCCAGAGCCCCGTGCTCGCCCGGGCGCGCGCCCTGCTCGGGTTCTTCCTCCTCGCGCTGTTCCTCCTCGTCTCCGCCGTCGCCGGCATCGCCGTCACGTCCCTCGGCAACCAGATCCTCGAAGCGATCGGGCTCTCCGGCGGGCCCGCCGTCCTCGTCACCGGTGCGGGCCTCGTCGTGAGCGTCCTGCTGGACGCGCTCGTCGTGGTCGTCGTCGTGCGGCTCCTCGCGGGGGTGCGGGTCCGACGCCGCGACCTCCTCGTCGGCTCGCTCACCGCCGCCGTCGGGTTCGGCGTGCTCCGCTACCTCGGGTCGTCGTTCGTCGAGAGCAGCGCCACGCGGAACGCCCTCCTGGCGTCGTTCGCCGTCCTCGTGACGCTGCTGCTCCTCGTCAACTTCACCGCGCGCATCCTCCTGGCCGTGTGCGCGTGGATGGCGAACCCGCCGCGCCCGCCCGACCCGGTGCCCGACGGCGCCCGGCACGCGCGCGACGGCCGTCCCGAGCTGCCCGTGCTCGACGGCGACCCCCGGGCCGACGGCCGCCACCTCCGGGCGCCCCGCCACGCCGTCGAGAGCCCGCGCGACGACGTCGAGCCGTCCACCGAGGAGCACGTCCGCGCCGGCCACGGATCGCACCGCCCGTGGAGCCCCGTGGTCCGCGGAGTCCGCCGGGCCCGTCTGCCGCGGGGGACGTGACCGCTGCGCTCGGGCGGCGGGGCGAGATCGGCACGCGCTGTCGAGACCGCTGCCGAGATCGGCACGCGCTGCCGAGATCGGCACGGGCGGCTACCGATCTCAGCCCCAGACGCCGATCTCGGTCGCGAACGCCGATCGCGGTCGTGGTGGTCGGTCACGGAGGCGTTCGTCGAGGAGGCCGCGGCGTGACCGGGGGACGACGAAGGGCGCCGACCGTCCGGTCGGCGCCCTTCGGGGCGGTGCGGGGGGTGTCAGAACGCGCGGGTGATCATCGCGCGCTTGACCTCCTGGATCGCCTTCGTGACCTCGATGCCGCGCGGGCAGGCCTCGGTGCAGTTGAAGGTCGTGCGGCAGCGCCACACGCCCTCCTTGTCGTTGAGGATCTCCAGGCGCTGCGTGGCGCCCTCGTCGCGGCTGTCGAAGATGAACCGGTGCGCGTTGACGATGGCGGCGGGGCCGAAGTACTGGCCGTCGGTCCAGAACACCGGGCAGGACGACGTGCACGCGGCGCACAGGATGCACTTGGTGGTGTCGTCGAAGCGCTCGCGCTGCGCGGCGGACTGGAGGCGCTCCTTGCTCGGCTCGTTCCCGGACGTGATGAGGAACGGCATGATCTCGCGGTACGACGCGAAGAACGGCTCCATGTCCACGACGAGGTCCTTGACCACGGGCAGGCCCTTGATGGGCTCGACCGTGATCGGCTTGTCGGGGTTGACGTCCTTGAGGAGCGTCTTGCACGCGAGCCGGTTGCGGCCGTTGATGCGCATCGCGTCCGAGCCGCACACGCCGTGCGCGCACGAGCGGCGGAACGTCAGGGAGCCGTCGTGCTCCCACTTGATCTTGTGCAGGGCGTCGAGCACGCGGTCGGTGCCGTGCGCCTGGACGGTGAACTCGTCCCAGTACGCCTCCTCGCCGTGCTCCGACTCGGGGGAGTAGCGACGGACGCGGAGCGTGACCTCGAACGAGGGGATCTCCCCGGCCTTGGGCTCGGTGGCCGGACTCTCGAGTGTGGCAGTCATCAGTACTTCCGCTCCATGGGCTCGTACCGGGTCTGGGTGACGGGCTTGGAGCCCAGGGCGACCTTGTAGCCGTCGAACTGCTCGACGTGGTCGAAGTAGCCCGCGACGTGCCCGTCGGCGACGTCGCTGGCGGACGTCGGACGGCGGTAGGCCATCGTGTGCAGCATGTAGTTGGCGTCGTCGCGGTCCGGGAAGTCCTCGCGGTAGTGGCCGCCGCGGGACTCCTTGCGGTTGATCGCCGCGACCACGGTGACCTCGGCGATGTCGAGGAGGAACCCGAGCTCGATCGCCTCGAGGAGGTCGGTGTTGAACAGGCGGCCCTTGTCCTGCACGGACACGTTCTTGTAGCGCTTCTGCAGGTCGCGGATGTCCGCGAGGGCCTGGTTGAGCGACTCGCCCGTGCGGAACACCTGGGCGTTGGCGTCCATGGTCTCCTGGAGCGCCTTGCGGACGTCGGCGACGCGCTCGCCGTCGGGACGGTTGCGCATCTCCTCGAGCTGCGCGACGACGGCCGCGGCGGGGTTCTCCGGGAGCTCGCTGTACGACGCGGTCGCGGCGTAGGCGGCGGCCGTGCGGCCGGCGCGCTTGCCGAAGACGTTGATGTCGAGCAGCGAGTTGGTGCCGAGACGGTTGGAGCCGTGCACGCTGACGCACGCGACCTCACCGGCGGCGTAGAGGCCCTTGACGACGTTGTGGCTGTCGCGCAGCACCTCGGCGTCGACGTTCGTCGGGATGCCGCCCATCGCGTAGTGCGCCGTGGGGTACACGGGCACGGGCTCGGTGTACGGCTCGATCCCGAGGTACGTCCGCGCGAACTCGGTGATGTCAGGGAGCTTGGCGTCGATGTGCGCCGGCTCGAGGTGCGTGAGGTCGAGCAGGACGTAGTCCTTGTTCGGCCCGGCGCCGCGGCCCTCGCGGACCTCGTTCGCCATGGACCGAGCGACGATGTCGCGCGGCGCGAGGTCCTTGATGGTGGGGGCGTAGCGCTCCATGAAGCGCTCGCCGTCCGCGTTGCGCAGGATGCCGCCCTCGCCGCGGGCGGCCTCCGACAGGAGGATGCCGAGGCCCGCGAGGCCGGTCGGGTGGAACTGGAAGAACTCCATGTCCTCGAGCGGCAGGCCGCGGCGGTAGGCCAGGGCCATGCCGTCGCCCGTGAGCGTGTGCGCGTTGGACGTCGTCTTGAAGATCTTGCCCGCGCCACCGGTGGCGAAGATGATCGCCTTCGCCTGGAAGACGTGGATCTCGCCGGACGCGAGGTCGTAGGCGACGACGCCGGTCGCGGTGACCGTCTCGTCGTCGGGGATCTCGCCCGCGGAGAGGTCGTGGTCGGTGATGAGGTCGAGGACGTAGAACTCGTTGAAGAACTCGACGTCCTGCTTGACGCACTGCTGGTAGAGCGTCTGGAGGATCATGTGGCCGGTGCGGTCCGCGGCGTAGCACGAGCGGCGCACCGCGGCCTCGCCGTGGTTGCGCGTGTGCCCGCCGAACCGGCGCTGGTCGATGCGGCCCTCGGGCGTGCGGTTGAACGGCAGGCCCATGCGCTCGAGGTCGAGGACGGCGTCGATGGCCTCCTTGGCCATGATCTCCGCGGCGTCCTGGTCGACGAGGTAGTCGCCGCCCTTGACCGTGTCGAACGTGTGCCACTCCCAGTTGTCCTCCTCCACGTTCGCGAGCGCGGCGCACATGCCGCCCTGCGCGGCGCCCGTGTGCGAGCGCGTGGGGTAGAGCTTGGAGATGACGGCCGTCCGGACCTTGCCGGACGACTCCAGCGCCGCGCGCATCCCGGCGCCGCCTGCGCCGACGATGACGACGTCGTACTGATGGGTTTGCATCGGGGTCGATGCCTCCTGGGAGAGAGCCGGGTGGAGCGAGAGGAAGACGGGGGCGTGCGGTGGTGCGGTGCTCAGGCCGTGCAGAACGACGCGAGCAGCTCGGCCGGGGCGTTCGCGGGGCAGGGCTCGAACGTGAAGATCACGAGCGTGCCGAGGACCGTGACGATCGTGAAGGCGAGGTACAGCGCGAGCTTGAGGACGAGGCGAGTGCCGTCACGCTCGGCGTAGTCGTTGATGATCGTGCGGACGCCGTTGGTGCCGTGGAACATGGCGAGCCACAGCATGAGCAGGTCCCAGATCTGCCAGAACGGCGAGGCCCACTTGCCGGCGACGAAGCCGAAGTCGATCGCGTGCACGCCCTCGCCGACCATGAGGTTGACGAACAGGTGCCCGAAGATGAGGACGATCAGCACGACGCCGGAGGCGCGCATGAAGATCCAGCTGTACAGCTCGTAGTTGCTGCGCGTGGCCTTGCGGCGCTTGTACGGGTCGCGCGGGCTCGCGACCTCGACCGTGGGTGCGGCGGCCATCAGTGCCCCCTCCGAAGACGTTCATCAGGTGGCGCGGCAGGAACCCGGCCATCGTCACGACGAACAGGCCGACGACGACCCAGAGCATCGTGCGCTGGTACCGCGGGCCCTTGGACCAGAAGTCGACCAGGATGATGCGGATGCCGTTGAAGGCGTGGAAGACGATGGCCGCGACCAGGCCCGCCTCACCGATACCCATGATCGGCGTCTGGTACGTCCCGATGACGGCGTTGTACGCCTCGGGCGAGACCCGCACGAGCGCCGTGTCGAGCACGTGCACGAGCAGGAAGAAGAAGATGAGCACGCCGGTCACGCGGTGCGCGACCCACGACCACATGCCTTCGCGGCCGCGGTAGAGCGTGCCGGCTGGTGCACTGGGCACTTTGGGGGCCTCCTGTGGCGAGATCAGGGGGAGATGTCACGTTCCGGCCGTGGTCCGGAACTCCCTCAGTCCGGACCCCGGGACCGTCGTCGGCATCGGTCTCAGGGCTTCCACCATAGTGACATCGACGTCATGATGCGGACCGCCGGGGGCGGCGGAACGGCCCCGTGCCGTGGGTTTGTGACTGATCCCACAGCCCGCGGGGAACTGTGGCCCTCACTATGCTGGCCCTCATGGCCTCTTCGCCGCACGACTCCTCCGGCCCGTCCGGGTCGCCGATCCCC
The DNA here is from genome assembly GCF_015327065.1 of Cellulosimicrobium sp. JZ28. Taxonomy (NCBI): domain Bacteria; kingdom Bacillati; phylum Actinomycetota; class Actinomycetes; order Micrococcales; family Promicromonosporaceae; genus Cellulosimicrobium; species Cellulosimicrobium sp. JZ28. The sequence continues at coordinate 1,032,828 of NZ_CP017660.1, forward strand.
GGCTTCTTCGCCGTCGTCCCCGCGGGAGGCGCCGGCACCCGGCTGTGGCCGCTCTCGCGGGCGGGCTCCCCGAAGTTCCTGCTCGACCTCACCGGCTCGGGGCGCTCCCTGCTCCAGGCGACGGTCGACCGGCTCGTGCCGCTCGCGGGGGAGCAGGGCGTCGTGCTCGTCACGGGAGACCGGCACGTCGCGGCGGCGCGCACGCAGCTCCCGGGCCTGCCGGCCGAGAACGTGCTGGCGGAGCCGTCGCCCCGGGACTCGATGGCGGCCATCGGGCTCGCCGCGGCGGTGCTCGAGGAGCGGCACGGCGACGTCGTCGTCGGCTCGTTCGCCGCGGACCAGGTGATCACGGGTCGTGCCGCCTTCGAGTCCTCGGTGCGCGAGGCGGTGGAGGCGGCGCGCGCCGGGTACGTCGTGACGATCGGCATCGCGGCGTCGCGGCCGTCGACGGCGTTCGGGTACGTGCACAGCGGCGCCCCGCTCGGCGTCGCGGGGGCACCGAGCGCGCAGCACGTGCGCGGCTTCACGGAGAAGCCGGACGCCGCGACCGCGCAGCGCTACCTCGCGTCCGGGGAGTACCGGTGGAACGCCGGCATGTTCATCGTGCGCTCGTCCGTGCTCCTCGGGCACCTCGCGGACCAGCGCCCCGAGCTGCACGACGGTCTGCGCGCGATCGCGGCCGCGTGGGACGGCCCCGACCGCGACCGCGTGCTCGCGGAGCGGTGGCCGGCGCTCGAGCGGATCGCGATCGACCACGCGGTGGCCGAGCCGGTCGCCGCGGTCGGGGGCGTCGCCGTCGTCCCCGGCACGTTCGGGTGGGACGACGTGGGCGACTTCAACTCCCTCGCCGCCCTCCTCCCGTCCGTCGACGGGGCGGGCTCCAAGGTGCTCGGCGACACGGGGCGCGTCGTGCGACGCGAGAGCGCGGGCTCGGTCGTCGTGCCCGCGAGCGACCGCGTCGTGACGGTCCTCGGTCTCGACGACGTGGTCGTGGTCGACACCCCCGACGCACTCCTCGTCACGACGCGGGCGCGCGCGCAGCAGGTGAAGTCGATGGTCGACACGGTGCGCGAGCTCGGGATGGACGAGCTCCTGTGAGCGCCGACGTGACCCTCGCCGCCCGCATCGGGGCCGCCGTCGCGCGCCACGTGGACGAGGTCGTGGCGATCCGCCGCGACATCCACGCCCACCCCGAGGTCTCGCGCGCCGAGACGCGCACCACGGCGCTGCTCGCCGACCGCCTGCGCGCCGCGGGCCTCGAGCCGCGGCTCCTGCCGGGCACGGGGCTCGTGTGCGACGTCGGCCCGGAGCCGGGCACGACCGCCGCGGGCGTGCCCGACGGCCCGGCCGCCCCGGAGGGCCGCGTCGCCCTGCGTGCGGACATCGACGCGCTGCCGCTCCAGGACCGCTGCGGCCTCCCGTGGGCGTCGACCGTGCCGGGCGTCGCGCACGCGTGCGGCCACGACGTGCACACGGCCGTCGTGCTCGGTGCCGGGCTGGTGCTCGCGGACCTCCACGCGCAGGGCGAGCTGCGCCGCGGCGTGCGGCTCGTGCTCCAGCCCGCCGAGGAGGTCCAGCCGGGCGGGTCGCTCGACGTCCTCGCGGCCGGGGCGATGGACGGGGTCGACGAGATCTACGCCGTGCACTGCGACCCGAAGGTCGACGTGGGTCGCATCGGCACGCGGATCGGCCCGATCACGTCGGCGTCCGACGAGGTCTCCGTGACGATCGCCTCCCCGGGCGGCCACACGTCGCGACCGCACCTGACCGGCGACGTGGTGTACGCGCTGGGCCAGGTCATCACGCAGGTCCCCGCGGTGCTCGGTCGTCGGCTGGACCCGCGCTCGGGCGTCAACCTCACGTGGGGCGCCGTCCACGCGGGTTCCGCGCACAACGCCATCCCGAGCACCGGCACGGTCCGCGGCACCCTGCGCTGCCTCGACGTGCGCGCGTGGGAGTTCGCGGGGCAGGTGCTGCACGACGCGGTGGAGCAGGTCGTCGCGCCGTACGAGGTCGAGGTGACCGTGCACCACACGCGGGGCGTCCCGCCCGTCGAGAACGACGAGCGCTGCACCGGCCTGCTCGAGGCTGCCGCGCGCGACGTCCTGGGCCCGGAAAGCGTCGTGCTCACCGAGCAGTCGCTCGGGGCGAGGACTTCGCCTGGTACCTGACGAAGGTGCCCGGGGCGATGGCCCGCCTCGGCACGCGGACGCCGGGCGGACGCAGCTACGACATCCATCAGGGCGACCTCCAGGTGGACGAGCGCGCGATCGGCCTGGGCATGCGGCTCCTCGCGCGCGTCGCCGCGGGCCAGGACGGGTGAACCGGTCCCGACCCGTGGACAGGGGTGTGTCACGCCTCAGACGCAAAGTGACGCTTGCATAACGAAGCGCCCGCGTTACCGGCAAGTAACGTGCTGGACCCCTCGGGCTGATTAGTCTTCGGTCCTATAGAGGCCGACGGACCGGTCCTCCCGTGCAACGGTGCTCGGGAGGGCCCAGGGGTCCTTCCCTGCGCGGCACTGCTACGAGAACGACAGGAGCTATCAGGTGAAGAGAGCGACTCAGGTCACCGCCCTCGCGGCGGTCGCCGCGCTCGCGCTGGCCGCGTGCGGCGCCGCGCCCGAGGACGACGAGACGAGCGGCGGCGGCGACAGCACCGCGGGCGGCAACTCCGACTTCTCCGCGTGCATGGTCTCCGACGCCGGCGGGTTCGACGACCAGTCCTTCAACCAGTCGGGCTACGAGGGCCTCGAGAAGGCCAAGACGGAGCTCGGCATCACGACGCACGAGGTCGAGTCCCAGGCGGACACCGACTACGGCCCGAACATCGACAGCCTCGTCCAGCAGGGCTGCAACCTCATCATCGGCGTCGGCTTCCTCCTCGAGGACCCGATCCAGTCGGCGGCCGAGGCGAACACGGACGTGCACTTCGCCCTCATCGACTCGGCGTTCAGCAACCCGGGCGCCACGGCGGACGACCCGCCGGAGCCGGTCGAGATCGACAACGCGAAGCCGATCCTCTTCAACACCGCGGAGGCGGCGTTCCTCGCCGGCTACCTCGCGGCGGGCATGACGGAGACGGGCACGGTCGCCACGTTCGGCGGCATCCAGATCCCGTCGGTCGCCATCTTCATGGACGGCTACGTCGACGGCGTCGCGAAGTACAACGAGGACAACGGCACCGACGTCAAGGTCCTCGGCTGGGACAAGGAAGCGCAGACCGGCACGTTCACCGGCGACTTCGACAACCAGGCGAACGGCCAGAACGTCACGCAGGGCTTCATCGACCAGGGCGCGGACATCATCATGCCCGTCGCCGGCCCGGTCGGCCTCGGTGCCGCCGCGGCGGCCGAGAGCGGCGGCGCGAAGATCATCTGGGTCGACTCGGACGGCTTCCTCACGACGGACTACGGGAGCATCATCCTCACGTCCGTGATGAAGCAGATCGGCCCGGCGGTCTTCGACACGGTGAGCGAGTCGGCGGACGGCAACTTCACGAGCGAGCCGTACGTCGGCACGCTCGAGAACGAGGGCGTCGGCCTGGCGCCGTTCCACGACTTCGAGGACGCGGTCCCGGCCGAGCTGCAGGACCAGCTCGCCCAGTACCAGGAGCAGATCATCGCGGGCGACCTCGTCGTCGAGTCGCCGAACGCGCCGTGACGCGACGCTGAACCCGCCGGCCGCCCACGGGCGACCGGCACCGGTGGCCCGGGCCCAGCGCCCGGGCCACCGTCATGACGACGACGGTGTCGTCGGGGCCGCGACGACGCGCCGCGCTCCCGCGGGTGCGGTTCGATGGAGTACCTCGACGGGATCGAGGTCGACACCGCGGTACGACTGCGAAGCACGAGGAGAGGCAGACCGGTGAAGCTGGAGCTGCGAGGGATCACGAAGGTCTTCGGGTCCCTGGTCGCCAACGACCACATCGACCTGGTCATCGAGCCCGGCGAGATCCATGCCCTGCTCGGGGAGAACGGGGCGGGCAAGAGCACGCTCATGAACGTGCTGTACGGGCTGTACGACCCGGACGACGGGCAGATCCTCGTCGACGACGTGCCCGTGCAGTTCGCGGGCCCGGGCGACGCGATGGCCGCCGGTATCGGCATGGTGCACCAGCACTTCATGCTCGTCCCGGTGTTCACCGTCGCCGAGAACGTCGCGCTGGGGCACGAGCCCGTGAAGGGCGCGGGTCTCATCGACGCGCGCCGCGCGCGCCGCCTCGTCCAGGAGATCTCGGACCGGTTCGGGTTCGAGGTGAACCCGGACGCGATGGTCGAGGACATCCCCGTCGGGGTGCAGCAGCGCGTCGAGATCATCAAGGCCCTGTCGCGCGACGCGCGCGTCCTCATCCTCGACGAGCCGACCGCGGTCCTCACGCCGCAGGAGACGGACGAGCTCATCGCGATCATGCGCGAGCTCAAGGCCGCGGGGACGTCGATCGTCTTCATCACGCACAAGCTGCGCGAGGTGCGCGCCGTCGCCGACCGCATCACGGTCATCCGCCGCGGCAAGGTCGTCGGCACCGCCGACCCGAGCGCGAGCGAGACCGAGCTCGCGTCCCTCATGGTCGGGCGCTCCGTCTCCCTCGGGGTCGACAAGGCGCCTGCGGAGAACGGTGACACCACGTTCCACGTCGACGAGCTCACGGTCATGGACGACGCCGGCACGGCCGTCGTCGACCGCGTGAGCCTGGAGGTGGCGCGCGGCGAGATCCTCGTCGTCGCGGGGGTCCAGGGCAACGGCCAGACCGAGCTCACGGAGACGATCGTCGGGCTGCGCAAGCCGGTCGCGGGCTCGATCCTGCTCGACGGCAAGGAGCTCGTGGGGCGCAGCGTGTCCCAGGTGCTGGAGGCGGGCGTGGGCTACGTGCCCGAGGACCGCAGCACCGACGGGATCATCGGGACGTTCTCCGTCGAGGAGAACCTCGTGCTCGACCTCGTGACGTCCGCGCCCTACTCGCGCGGCGGCGCGCTCGCGCGCGGCACGATCCGCGCGAACGCCGAGCAGCGCATCGGCGAGTTCGACGTGCGCACCCAGTCGGTCGAGACCCCGGCGGGCACGCTCTCCGGCGGCAACCAGCAGAAGGTCGTCCTCGCGCGCGAGATGTCGCGCCCGCTGCGCCTGTTCATCGCGTCGCAGCCGACGCGCGGCCTCGACGTCGGCTCGATCGAGTTCGTGCACCGGCGCATCGTGCAGGAGCGCGACAACGGCACCCCCGTGATCATCGTGTCGACGGAGCTCGACGAGGTGCTCGCCCTCGCCGACCGGATCGCCGTCATGTACCGCGGCCGCGTCGTCGGGGTCGTGCCCGGCGACACCGACCGCGACGTCCTCGGCCTCATGATGGCCGGGGTCCCGCTCGAGGAGGCCGTCGTGCAGGCCGCCGAGCACCACACGACCCTCGGCGAGGCGGACGCCGTCGCCGAGGACGCGCCGTCGGGCGCCGCGCAGGACGCGGCCGCCGCCCGCGAGGAGGAGATCCAGTGACCCAGCAGGCCACGCCCGACGACGCGTCGGCGCTCCCGCCGACGGCCGCACCGCCGAGCGACCCCCAGAAGCCGGAGGCGCCGGCCGGGCAGGGCGTCCTGCGCGAGATGCTCGAGAGCAGCTGGCTCGTCTCGCTGCTCGCGATCGTCGCCGCGCTGATCCTCGGCGGCGTCCTCATCGCGGCGGCCGACCCCGCGGTCCAGGAGGCGGCGTCCTACTTCTTCGCGCGCCCATCGGACTTCTTCCAAGCCGTCTGGGACGCGGTGTTCGGCGCGTACGCCGCGCTCTTCCAGGGCGCGGTCCTCAACGTCGACGCGCCCGACGTCTCGCGGGCGCTGCGCCCCCTCACCGAGACGATGACGGTCGCGACGCCGCTCATCCTGGCGGGCCTCGGGCTCGGCATCGGCTTCCGCGCGGGCCTGTTCAACATCGGTGCGCAGGGCCAGATCATCCTCGGCGGCATCTTCGCCGGGTTCGTCGGCTGGACGTTCGCGCTCCCGCCGGGGCTGCACCTCCTGCTCGCCGTGCTGGGCGCCGCGCTCGGCGGGGCGCTGTGGGCGAGCATCGCGGGCGTGCTCAAGGCCCGCACGGGCGCCCACGAGGTGATCGTCACGATCATGCTCAACAACATCGCGATCTACCTCGTCGCGTACCTGCTCACGACGAAGCCGTTCCAGGCGCCGGGCAGCTCCAACCCGATCAGCCCGCGCATCCCGGGGAACGCGCAGTTCCCGCTGCTGCTGGGCGAGGGCTTCCGCCTCCACGCGGGGTTCGTCCTCGCGCTGCTCGTCGCGGTCGGCGTGTGGTGGCTCATGGAGCGCTCGACGCTCGGCTTCCGCTTTCGCGCCGTCGGCGAGAACCCGCACGCGGCCAGGACCGCGGGCATGTCGGTCCCGTGGACGACGGTGTGGGTCATGGCCATCGCGGGCGCGCTCGCGGGCCTCGCGGGCAGCGCGCAGGTGCTCGGCACGGAGCACGTCCTCACGGCCGGCGTCGCGGCGAGCTTCGGGTTCGACGCGATCACGGTGGCGCTGCTCGGGAGGTCCCGTCCGCTCGGGACGGTGCTCGCCGGCCTGCTGTTCGGCGCGCTGCGCGCGGGCGGGTTCGTCATGCAGGCCCGCACGGGCACGCCGATCGACATCGTCCTCGTCGTGCAGTCGCTGATCGTGCTCTTCATCGCCGCGCCGCCGCTCGTGCGGGCGATCTTCCGCCTCCCGACCCCGGGCGGCCCGACGCGCGCCGAACGGCAGGCCGCCCGCCGCCGCGCGAAGGCCGTCCCGACCACGACGACCACCCAGGAGGCCGGAGCATGAGCACCGCGACCACCACCCCGGCACCGGCCGCCGCGCCGGAGCGCGCGGCCAAGCCGCTGCCGCCCATCAGCTGGAAGGCCCCGGTCGCGTACGGGGTCATCGGGCTGCTGGCCCTCGTCTTCTTCGCGCTCCTCCCCGCGGGCGGCCAGCAGACGACGTTCCGCCTCTCGACGGCGAAGGACTTCTTCCAGATCGAGCCGATCACGGTGAGCTCCACCGGGGCGGCGCTGTTCCTGTCGATCCTCGCGCTGCTGCTCGCCGGCCTGTCGTTCTGGGCCGCGCGCGACCGGCGCAAGGTCGGCGTGTGGCTGCCGATCGTGTACGGCGTCGCGGTCGTCTTCGCGTTCCTCTCCTGGGCCGGGGCCGGGAAGTCGGCGATCCCGCTGACGGGCCTGCTCCAGGGCTCGCTCTTCCTCGCGGTCCCGCTCGTGTTCGGCGCGCTCTCCGGCGTGCTGTGCGAGCGCGTCGGCATCATCAACATCGCGATCGAGGGCCAGCTCCTCGCGGGGGCCTTCCTCGCCGCGGTCGTCGCCTCGCTCACGTCGTCGGCGTACGCCGGCCTCATCGCCGCGCCGATCGCGGGCGCGCTCGTGGGCGTGCTGCTCGTGATCTTCTCCGTGAAGTACTGGGTGAACCAGATCATCGTCGGCGTCGTGCTCAACGTGCTGGTCGTCGGCGTGACGAGCTACCTCTACTCGACGGTCCTCAGCGCGGACCCGGCGACGTGGAACTCGCGCAACCCGCTGCCCGTCATCGAGATCCCGGTGCTGTCGCAGATCCCGGTCGTCGGGCCGGTGCTGTTCCGCCAGACCCTCCTCGTGTACCTCATGTACGTGGTCGTGATCCTGCTGCAGGTCTTCCTGTTCCGCAGCCGCTGGGGCCTGCGCCTGCGCGCGGTCGGCGAGCACCCGAAGGCCGCCGACACCGTCGGCATCAAGGTCAACGCGACGCGCGTGCGAAACACGATCCTCGGCGGCGCGGTCGCCGGCCTCGGCGGCGCGTTCTTCACCGTCGCCGCGGGGCTCGCCTTCGGCAAGGAGATGACGGGCGGCAAGGGCTTCATCGCGCTCGCCGCCATGATCCTCGGGCGCTGGAACCCGGTCGGCGCGCTCGTCGCGGCGCTCCTGTTCGGGTTCTCGGACAACCTCCAGACGGTGCTCGGCATCGTCGGGACGCCGATCCCGAGCCAGATCATGCTCATGACGCCGTACGTCGTGACGATCTTCGCCGTCGCCGGCCTCGTCGGGCGCGTGCGCCCGCCGGCCGCCGAGGGCATCCCCTACGTCAAGTGAGGACGGCATGACGGACGTGCACGACGGCGGTACCCGGCCGGGCGGGGGACGGACCCCGACGGGTCCGCCGCCGGGCCGGCCGTCGACTGGGACGCGCTGCGCACCGCGGCGCGCGACATCATGACCCGCGCCTACGCGCCGTACTCGGGCTTCCCCGTGGGTGCGGCCGCGCTCGTGGACGACGGCCGCGTCGTCGTCGGCTGCAACGTGGAGAACGCCGCGTACGGCGTGACGCTGTGCGCGGAGTGCTCGCTCGTGAGCTCGCTCGTCGGCTCGGGCGGCGGCCGTCTCGTGGCGTTCGCGTGCGTCGACCGGCACGGCGCGCCGCTCATGCCGTGTGGCCGGTGCCGCCAGCTCCTGTGGGAGCACGGAGGGCCCGACCTGCTCGTCGAGACGGTGCGTGGTATCAAGACGATGAGGGACGTGCTGCCCGACGCCTTCGGGCCCGAGGATCTGGAGGAGCGCTCGTGACCAGCGACGACGTGGCCACGCAGGACGGCATCGAGGACGACGGCGAGGACCGCGGCACCGAGGGGCCCGCGCCGGAGGCGTTCGACACGGTCGACGTCATCCGGACCAAGCGCGACGGGGCGCGGCTCACGCCCGAGCAGATCGACTGGGTGATCGACGCGTACACGCGCGGCGTCGTGGCCGAGGAGCAGATGGCCGCCCTCGCGATGGCGATCTACCTCAACGGCATGGACCGCGCCGAGATCGGCCGCTGGACGCAGGCGATGATCGCGTCGGGCGAGCGCATGGACTTCTCGGGGCTCTCGCGCCCGACGGCGGACAAGCACTCGACCGGGGGAGTCGGCGACAAGATCACGCTGCCCCTCGCGCCGCTCGTCGCGGTGTACGGCGTCGCGGTGCCGCAGCTCTCCGGCCGCGGCCTGGGCCACACGGGCGGCACGCTCGACAAGCTCGAGGCGATCCCGGGGTGGCGCGCGGCGCTGACCAACGCGCAGATGATGAACGCGCTCGAGCACGTCGGCGCCGTGATCTGCCAGGCGGGCTCAGGCCTCGCGCCCGCCGACCGCCTCCTGTACGCGCTGCGCGACGTCACGGGGACGGTCGAGTCGATCCCGCTCATCGCGAGCTCGATCATGAGCAAGAAGATCGCGGAGGGCACGGGCGCGCTCGTGCTCGACGTGAAGGTCGGCTCGGGCGCGTTCATGAAGGAGCTCGGCTCGGCGCGCGAGCTCGCGCGCACGATGGTCGACCTCGGGACCGACGCCGGCGTGCGCACGGTCGCGCTGCTCACCGACATGTCGACCCCGCTCGGCCTCACCGCGGGCAACGCGCTCGAGGTGCGCGAGTCCGTCGAGGTGATGAAGGGCGAGGGGCCGCAGGACGTCGTCGACCTCACGGTCGCGCTCGCGCTCGAGATGCTCGCCGGGGCGGGCCGCCCGCAGGACGAGGACGACGTGCGCCACGCCCTCCTGGGCGGGCGCGCGCTCGACAAGTGGCGCGAGATGATCGCCGAGCAGGGCGGCGACTCGCGCGCCCCGCTGCCCGTCGCGCGCGAGCGCGAGCACGTCGTGGCCGACCGCGACGGGGTGCTCGATCGGCTCGACGCGTACGCCGTCGGGGTCGCCGCGTGGCGCCTCGGGGCGGGCCGGGCCCGCAAGGAGGACCCGGTGCAGGCGGGCGCGGGCGTCGAGCTCTTCGCCAAGCCCGGCGACACCGTCCGCAAGGGTCAGCACCTCATGACCCTGCACACCGACACCCCGGAGCGCTTCGAGCGCGCGGTGCAGGCTCTCGACGGCGCGTGGTCCGTCGCGGAGCCCGGCACCGTGGTCGAGCGCGGCTCGGTCGTCCTGGACCGCGTCGACTGAGCGTGTCGGCCGACCAGCAGGACCCGCCCGAGCCGGCCGACACGCGCCGGCCGCGGTCGGTCTACGGCGTGGGGACCGAGCCCGACGCGCGGTTCAGCCTCGCCAACGAGCGCACCGCGCTCGCGTGGGTGCGCACCGGGCTGGGCCTGGTCGCGGGCGGCGTCGCGCTGACGTCGTTCGCGACGTTCGCGGGCATGGCGGGCCTGCTCGACGTCGTCGCGGGCGTCGCGTGCCTCGCCGGCGCCGGGTTCGCGGGCTACGCGCTCGTGTCGTGGCGCCGCAACGAGCGGGCCCTACGGCTGCGGTGGCGCCTCCCGGCGCCGAGCGGCCTGCCGGTGCTCGTCGTCGGCGTCGTCGTGCTGGCCCTGCTGCTCGCGGGCTACGCCGTCGGGGCGGCGACCGGAGGGTGAGCGTGCCGTCGGGGGAGCCCGGCGCCGTGCCGCCCCGGGACGAGGGCCTGCAGCCCGAGCGCACGGCGCTCGCGTGGCAGCGCACGGTGCTCGGCGTCGTGGTGGGGGCGCTCGTGCTCGCCGCCGCCGGGCTGCGCTCCGGTTCCGTGGTCACGGTGTGCGCGGCGGTCGCGATCGCCGTGCTCGCGCTCGTCCTCGCCGTGCTGCGGACGCCGACGGGAGGCCTCCCCCGCGACGGGCGGCTCCGCTCGTGGTCGTTCCTCGTGCGCGTCGGCGGCCTCGTCGTCGCGCTCGCCCTCGTGGGCGCGGCCTGGGCGTTCGGCCGGGTCCTCGGCGGTGCCGCGTGAGGCGCGGGCCGGGGGCGCTGCGGGCGACCGACCTCGCACGCCTCCTCCCGGCGCGCACCCTGCCGCCGTCCCCGCCGTCCGGCGCCTACGCGCCCGACGCCGCGACCTCCCACGTGCTCGACCTCGCGCGCCGCGCGGGGCACCCCGAGCACCGCGTGCGCGCGCTCGCGACGACCCTCGACGGGCTGCGGCCCGCGGACCGGCGTGCCGTTGTCGACCCCCTGCGCCGGCTCGACCGGCCCGACGAGGGGCTCGCGGTCCGGACGCTGGAGATCGCGGGCGCGCCCGCCCGCCAGACCGACGGGACGACGTGCGGCTCGGCCGTGCTGGGCCTCCTCGCCGCAGCCGGCGACCCGGTGCTCGCCCTGTGGCTCGCCACCGGGCTGCGCCCGGGGGACGCCGCGCGGCACGACCGGGCGGACGCTCGCGCACGGGGCGGCGTCGAGCGGTTCCGGACGCTCCAGCAGGCGCTCAAGCGCCGCACGAACCGGCGCGCGCTCGGGCCGCTGCCGTGGCCCGCGGCGCTCGGGACGCCGCCCTGGGGCGCCGCCCGGACCGCACGCCACGCGGACGTGCGGTTCGTGGACCGGGTCGTCGCGGGGCCGGGCGCGGAGCGCGTCGTGCGCGCCGCGCTCGCTGCGGCGGCGCGCGGCGTGCCCGTGCCGCTCTTCACCGGCGGAGACCTCGCGCTCGGGCTCGCGACCGCCGTCCCGCGCCACGTCGTGCTCCTCACCGACGCCGACGCCGTGGCGGGGTGGTGCCGGGTCTACGAGCCGTCGTCGGGCACGCTCCGCACCGTCGCCGCGGGTGCGCTCCTCGACGGTGCCCGGGTGCCCGCCGTGCGCCGCGCGCTCGGGGCTGGCCGCACGTGTGCTGGGCGCTCCTGCCCGACGGCCGCGCTGGCGAGGCCGCGCGCCCGGCGGCAGGATGGGCGCAGCCGCCACGACCGTGGTGAGCACGCCGATCGTCGAGGAGGAGTCGCGATGAGCACCGTGCCCGGGAACGACGCATGGCGGGACGCCGGTCTGGACGAGCAGGGCGAGGACGCCGTCAGCCTGGTGGAAGAGGTCGAGGACGACGACCCCGGGGTCGAGGACCCCGTGCACGAGGTCGACGAGTACCAGCCGCGGACCCCGCGCCCCGACCTGGAGGGCGAGGCCGCCGAGGCCGACGTCGTCGAGCAGGCGTCCGCCGTGCCCGGCAGCGACGACGACTACGCCTGACCCTCCGCACCCGGCCGGTGCGCTCGGCGCGAGGCCGGGCGTACCGGCCGGTACCGTGAGCGCATGACCACCGAGAACGCCCCGCTGACGGTCGACGTCATCCGCGCGCTGCCCAAGGTCGTGCTGCACGACCATCTCGACGGCGGGCTCCGCCCCGCCACGATCCTCGAGCTCGCCGCCGACGTGGGGCACCAGCTCCCCGCGGACGACGCCGAGGCGCTCGGCGCCTGGTTCGCGGAGTCCGCGGACTCCGGGTCGCTCGTGCGCTACCTCGAGACGTTCGACCACACGATCGCCGTCATGCAGACGCGCGACGCCCTCGCCCGCGTGGCGCGCGAGGCGGTGCTCGACCTCGCGCGCGACGGCGTCGTGTACGCCGAGCAGCGCTGGGCGCCCGAGCAGCACCTCCAGCGCGGCCTCACCCTCCAGGAGACGGTCGACGCCGTGCAGTCCGGCATCGAGCAGGGCGTCGCCGAGGCGGCCGCGGAGGGGCGGACCATCCGCGTCGGGCAGCTCGTCACCGCGATGCGGCACGCCGACCGCTGGTCCGAGATCGCTGAGCTCGCGGTCGCGAACCGCGGGAACGGCGTCGTCGGGTTCGACATCGCGGGCGCGGAGGACGGCTTCCCGCCCTCGCGCCACGTCGAGATCTGGCGCTACCTGGCCGAGCAGAACTTCCCCGTGACGATCCACGCGGGCGAGGCGGCGGGCCCGCAGTCGATCGCCGAGGCCGTGCACCTCGGCCAGGCGAGCCGCATCGGCCACGGCGTCCGCATCGTCGAGGACATCGCGTTCGACCCGGAGTTCCCGCACAGCGCCGAGGGCGAGCCCGGCACGGCCGCGCTCGGCCTCCTCGCGCACTGGGTGCGCGACCACCAGATCCCGCTCGAGCTGTGCCCGTCGTCGAACGTGCAGACCGGGGCGGCGACGTCGATCGCCGACCACCCGATCACCCGCCTCAAGGAGCTCGACTTCGCGGTCACGCTCAACACCGACAACCGGCTCATGTCGCGCACGACGATGACCCAGGAGATGGCGCTCCTCGTCGAGCACGCCGGCTGGACCATCGACGACCTCGCGGACGTCACGATGACCGCCGCGTGGAGCGCGTTCGTGCACCACGACGAGCGTCGTGCGCTCGTCGACGACGTGATCCTCCCCGGCTACCAGCAGATCGAGGGAGCGCAGCTGTGAGCGACGCGACCGGCACGCAGCCCCTGGACGCGGCGGGCCTGGCCCGCTTCGTCGACCACACGCTGCTCAAGCCCGAGGCCACCCCCGCGGACGTCGCGGCGCTCGTCGAGGAGGGCGTCCGCCTGGGCGTCTACTCCGTGTGCGTCTCCCCGTCGATGCTGCCCCTGGACCCGGCGACCACGCGCGAGCGCGGGCTGCTCGTCGCGACGGTGTGCGGCTTCCCGTCGGGCAAGCACCACAGCGACGTCAAGGCGTTCGAGGCCGCCCGGTCCGTCCGCGACGGCGCCGACGAGGTCGACATGGTCATCGACGTCGGCGCGGCCAAGGCCGGCGCGTGGGACGCGGTGCGCGACGACGTCGCGGCCGTCCGCGCCGCCGTCCCTGCGGACAGGGTTCTCAAGGTCATCATCGAGTCCGCCGCGCTCACGGACCACGAGATCGTCGAGGCGTGCCGCGCGTCCGAGGCGGCGGGCGCGGACTTCGTCAAGACCTCGACCGGGTTCCATCCCGCGGGCGGTGCGTCGACGCACGCCGTCTCGATCATGGCCGAGACCGTCGGCGGTCGCCTCGGCGTCAAGGCGTCGGGCGGCGTCCGCACGCTCGCCGACGCCCTCGCGATGATCGAGCACGGCGCCACGCGCCTCGGGCTGTCCGGCACGGCCGCCGTCCTCGCGGGGTTCGACGGCGCGGACGCCCCCTCCGCGGGGGACACGGGCTACTGAGCGTCGTGACGGCGGCGGTGACCGTCGTCGCGGAGGGCTGACGAGCCGGGGTCCCCGGTCGCCGGGACGTTCCGGCGACCGGGGACCCCGGCTCGTGGTGGCTCAGAGGCCGAGTGCGCGCGTCATGTCGGCCTTGACGCGGTCGAGGCGGTCGCGGGCGAAGGTCCGGGCCGCGGTGAGATCGTCGTGCGAGGCGTCCGGGGCGACCGGGACCACGACCTCCAGGTAGCACTTGACCTTCGGCTCCGTGCCGCTCGGGCGCACGATGACGCGCGTGCCGTCCGCGGTGAGGATCCGCACGCCGTCCGTCGGCGGGAGCCCGTCCAGGCCCGCGGAGAGGTCGGTGACGTCGGAGACGCCGGCGCCCGCGAGGGTGCGCGGGGGAGCGGCCCGCAGGTGGGCCATCGTCTCGCCGATGCGGTCGAGGTCCTCGAACCGGGCGGAGAGCTGGTCGCTCACGTGCAGGCCGTGGGCGCGCGCCAGGTCGTCGAGCGCGTCGACGATCGAGCGCCCCTCGGCCTTGAGGCGGTTCGCGAGCTGCGCGACGAGCAGCGCCGCGCTGATGCCGTCCTTGTCCCGGACGTGGGCCGGGTCGACGCAGTAGCCGAGCGCCTCCTCGTAGCCGAACACGAGGCCGTCGACGCGCGAGATCCACTTGAACCCGGTGAGCGTCGTCGCGAAGGCGAGCCCGTGCGCGGCCGCGATCTTGCCCAGCAGCCGCGACGACACGATCGAGCAGGCGAGCACGCCTCCCGGCGCGCCTGACGCGGCGACGCGGCGCGCGACGTCGTCGCCCAGGAGCGCGCCGACCTCGTCGCCGTGCAGCATGCGCCAGCCGTTCGACCGGGCCGTCTCCGCGCCCTGGTAGGTCCCGACGCGCGGGTCGAGCACCGCGACGGCGCACCGGTCGGCGTCGGGGTCGTTGGCGAGGACGACGTCGGCCGCCGCGTCCTGCGCGACGGCGAGCGCGAGGTCCATCGCGCCCGGCTCCTCCGGGTTGGGGAACGCGACGGACGGGAAGTCGGGGTTCGGGTCGAGCTGCTCCTCGACCGGCACGACCGTCGTGAAGCCCGCGTCGCGCAGGACGTGCGCGACCGTCTCGCCGCCCACGCCGTGCAGCGCCGTGGTGACGACCTTGAGGTCGCGCCGTGCGCCGTCGGACAGCGCGAGGACCGACCGCTCGTAGGCGACGACGACCTCGCGGTCCAGCACGGTCCACCCGGACGACGCGCGCGGGACGGACCGCGCCGGCCCGACGGCCGCGATCGCGGCGGCGATGTGCGCGTCGTACGGCGGGACGATCTGGGCGCCCTGGCCCGAGTCGGTGACGACGCGGCCGCCGAGGTAGACCTTGTACCCGTTGTCGGCGGGCGGGTTGTGGCTCGCGGTCACCATGACGCCCGCGTCGGCGCCGAGGTGGCGCACCGCGAAGGCGAGGACGGGCGTCGGCAGCGCGGATGGCAGGACGAGCACGTCGAGGCCCGCCGCGGTGAGCACGGCCGCGCTGTCCACCGCGAACGTGCGGGACCGGTGCCGCGCGTCGAACCCGACGACGACGCGCGGTCGCGCCGCGCCACCCGCGCCTGCCGGGCCCAGGGTGTCGAGGAGGTAGGCGCCCAGGCCCGCGGCCGCGCGGATCACGACCGCGCGGTTCATGCGGTGCGGCCCCGCCTCCATGCGCCCGCGCAGGCCCGCCGTGCCGAACTCGAGCGGGCCGGAGAAGCGGTCCTGCAGGTCGGCGAGCGCGCGCACGCGCACGTCGTGCTTGCGCGGGTCGGGGGAGTCGACGAGCTCGAGCAGGCGGCGCAGCTCGTCCTGGTCGCCCGCGTCGACGTCGTCGTCGATCCACGCCGTGACGCGCGCGAGGAACGCCGCGTGGTCGGTCCCCGGGTCGAAGGTCGGGTCGTCGGCCGGGTCGGCCCGGTGCCCCGCAGTGCGGTCCGTCATGTCACACCAGCTTCGCGATGTCGGCCAGGAGGGCGCTGATCCGGGGTCCCGCGGCCTGGCCGGCCTCGATGACCTCGGCGTGGGAGAGCGGCGTCGGGCTGATCCCGGCGGCGAGGTTCGTCACGAGCGAGACGCCGAGCACCTCCAGGCCGCAGTGCCGGGCCGCGATGGCCTCGAGCGTCGTGGACATGCCGACGAGGTCGGCGCCGAGAACCCCGGCCATCCGCACCTCGGCGGGCGTCTCGTAGTGCGGCCCGGGGAACTGGGCGTACACGCCCTCGGGCAGCGTCGGGTCGACGCGGTGCGCGAGCTCGCGCAGGCGCGGCGAGTACACGTCGGTGAGGTCGACGAACGTCGGCCCCTCCAGCGGGCTGCGGGCCGTGAGGTTGATGTGGTCGGAGAGGAGGACGGGAGTGCCCGCGCCCCACTCCTGGTTGAGCCCGCCGCAGCCGTTCGTGAGGATGAGCGTCTCCGCGCCCGTCGCGGCGGCCGTGCGCACGCCGTGCACGACGGCGCGCACCCCCTTGCCCTCGTACAGGTGCGTGCGCGAGCCGAGCACGAGGGCGTGCCGCACCGAGCCGTCGGCGCGCTCGACCCGGATGGACCGCGTCACCGAGAGGTGCCCCGCGACCGCGGGCGCGGAGAAGCCGGGGATCTCGTGCGTCGGGACCTCCGCGACGACCTCACCGAGCAGCTCCGCGGCGCCGCCCCAGCCCGACCCGAGCACGAGGGCCATGTCGTGGCCCTCGACCCCGGTGGCCTGCGCGATGTGGTCGGCGGCGGCCCGGGCCACGAGGAAGGGGTCGGTCGCGGGATCGTCGAGCGGGGGTGTGCTCGGAGGCGTCGTCGTCATGGTCGCAAGGCTAGTCCGTCCCCGGGCCCGCGACCTGACGAGCACCGCCGTCCCGCGCGGCACGCCGGACCTGCCGGGACGTCTCGCATGCTGACACCGAGGGACGCGACGGCCTGACAGAATGTCCGGCGTGACGCACGTGAGCATGGACTCCTCGACTTCCCCGGACAGCACCCGCATCGTCGTCGTGGGGGGTGGGCCCGGCGGCTACGAGGCCGCCCTCGTCGCCCGTCGCCTCGGCGCCGACGTCACCGTCGTCGAGCGCCACGGGCTCGGTGGCGCGGCCGTCCTGACGGACGTCGTCCCCTCGAAGACGCTCATCGCCACCGCCGACTGGATGACGATCGCCGAGCGCGCCGCCGAGCTCGGCATCCGCCTCCCCGTCGACACGGCCAAGGCGCAGCACCCCGCGATGCGGCGGCACATCGTCGACCTCGAGGCCGTCAACACGCGCGTCATGGCGCTCGCGGCGGCGCAGTCCGCCGACATCCACGCCCGGCTCGAGCGCGAGGGCGTGCGCGTCGTCATCGGCGAGGGCCGGCTCGACGGCCCCGAGCGCGTCGTGGTCGACGCGCCCGACGGCACCGACGGCCCGCTCGTGCTCGACGCCGACGTCATCCTGCTCGCGCTCGGCGCGACGCCGCGCGTGCTGCCCACCGCGCAGCCCGACGGCGAGCGCATCCTCACGTGGACGCAGCTCTACCACCTCTCCGAGCTCCCGGAGCGGCTCGTCGTCGTGGGGTCGGGCGTCACCGGCGCCGAGTTCGCGGGCGCGTACAACGCGCTGGGCTCGGACGTCGTGCTCGTGTCGAGCCGCGACCGCGTGCTCCCCGGCGAGGACGCCGACGCCGCCGAACTGCTCGAGGGGGTGTTCCGCTCGCGCGGCATGACGGTCATGTCCCGCTCGCGTGCCGAGTCCGCCGAGCGCACCGAGGACGGCGTGCGCGTCACGCTCTCCGACGGCCGCGTCGTCGAGGGCTCGCACGTGCTCATTGCCGTCGGCGCGATCCCCTCGACGAGCGGCATCGGCCTCGAGGAGGCCGGGGTCCGGCTCACGCCCAGCGGGCACGTCGAGGTCGACAAGGTGTCGCGCACGTCGGTGCGCGGGATCTACGCCGCGGGCGACTGCACCGGCGTGCTGCCGCTCGCGTCCGTCGCGGCGATGCAGGGCCGCGTCGCGATGTCGCACGCGCTCGGCGACGCCGTCGTGCCGATCAAGCTGCGCACCGTCGCGGCGAACATCTTCACCGCGCCCGAGATCGCGACCGTCGGGTACAGCGAGGAGCAGCTCAAGGCGCAGAGCAGCAAGTACGTCACGACCGTCCTGCCGCTCGCCCGCAACCCGCGCGCCAAGATGCTCGGCATGCGCGACGGATTCGTCAAGCTGTTCGCCCACCCGGAGGCGGGGGTCGTGCTGGGCGGCGTGGTCGTCGCGCCGCGCGCGAGCGAGCTCGTGTTCCCCATCACGCTCGCGGTCTCGCACCGCCTCACGGTCGACGACGTCGCGTCGGCCTTCACCGTCTACCCGTCGCTCAGCGGCTCGATCGCCGAGGTGGCGCGCATGCTGCACCACCGGGAGGACTGAGCACTCGGTGGTCTCGGCGGGCGCGGCGCGTCAGCCGAGCGCGGCGGCCAGCCGGCGGGCGCTCGCGGCCGGGTCCTCGGTGCCCGTGACGAGCGTGCGGTGCGCGAGGCTCCGCGTCCCCGGGTCGTCGAACCACTCGGCGAGGAAGTCGTGCCCCGCGGGTCGCCAGTCGGTGCCCTTGGCGGCGAGGGAACGGGCGCGCAGCACGCCGAGCGCGTGCTCGCGGTCGGTGCTCGGCAGCACGAGGACGACGTGGGGGACGGACGCGAGCGCGGCGCGGACGCGGGCGAGCTGCGCGGGGTCGGTGTACGACGCGTGCCCCGCGCCGAGCGCCAGCACCGAGCCCGGGTGCTCCGCGACCGCGCGCTCCGTCGCGTGCGCGCGGGCCGGCTCCCACTCGCGCTCGGCCGCCACGCGGCCCAGCACGCCGACGCGCTCGACGAGGCGCTCGACGCTCCAGCCGACCTCGGGGTAGTAGCGGTCGGCCACGGCGTCGAGGTCGACGAACGGCACCCCGAGCCGCTGCGCGACGAGCGCGCCGAGCGTCGACTTGCCGGTCGCCGCGGGACCGAGCAGGACGAGGACCGGCGCCGGGGGACGAGCACCCGGCACGTCAGAGCCGTCCGTCGAGACGCAGGCTCCCGTCCGCCCAGGCGAGCTCGGTGAGCTGGAAGCCGGGGAACGTGTGCTCGAGCACGCCGCCCAGGAGCGCCTGCACGTCGACCGCGACGCGCGCCTCGGGCAGCACGCGCACGGCCTCGGGCGGCAGGCCGTGCGAGCGCAGCGCGCCCTGCAGCGGCGCCTCGACGAAGCCGAGGAGCTTGTGGGCGGGCAGGCCGGCCGCGCTCGCCTCGACCGCGAGCACCGCAGTGCCCGCGACGACGGACTCCACGCGCAGCGTCGCACGGACGACCGGGACGAGCCGGGCCGCGAGCCTGAGGGCCGACGGCGGGTCGGGCACCTCGCGCAGGTCGACGACGACCCGCACGTCGTCGCCCTCGCTCGCGACCGACCGCACGTACGGCGGCAGACCGCCCGTCGCGCGGGCGATCTCGACGGCCTCGGTCACGGTCAGCTCGATGCGCACCCGTCGACCCTAACCCGCCGCCCCGCGCCCGGGTCGGGCCGCGGGGGCCGGGATCCCGGGCCGAGGTGGCCGGGACGGGTCTCAGTCCTGCGCGCGGAGCTCGGCGAGCAGCGGGCGGTGGTCGGACGTCGTGACGTCGAGGACCTCGACCGACCGGAACGTCACCGCGGGGGAGCCGAGGACCCAGTCGATGCGGTGCGCCGGGGCCACGGCGGGCGACGTGAGCGCCACGGGGTCGCCCGCGACGTCCTGCCCGCTCTCGAGACCGGCGTCCTCGAGGAGGGCGATCTCGTCCCAGCCGGGTTCCGCGTTGAGGTCGCCCGCCAGGACGTACGCGTCCTCGACCGGCTCCGCGGCGAGGAGAGCGTCGAGCTGGTCGAGGCGGGTCGGGGTGTTCTCCTCCCGGTGCTGCACGTGCACCGACGTGACGCGCACCGGGACGCCCGCGGCGTCGACCGTCGCGGAGACGGCCGAGCGCTCCTGGGGGCCGGCGCCGTAGGGGAGGGCGTGGCGCACGACGTCGGTGAGGTCGCCCCGCAGCGGGTCCCAGAGGATCGCGTTGCCGAACTGGCGGTCGGCCGCGGGCGCGAAGACGACCCGCATGCCCGTGGCGCGCGCGAGGTACGTCGCCATGTCGGCGCCGCCGCCGAGCACCCAGCCGCGGGACACCTCCTGGAGGGTCACGACGTCGGCCCCGGACTCCGTGATCGTCGCCGCCATCTCGTCGAGCCGGACCGACGGGTCGGCGCTCACGCCGTAGTGCAGGTTCCAGTCCAGCAGCCGGAGGTCGCCCACCGGGTAGTCGGCGACGGCGGACGTCGTCGTCGGCACGTGGACCTGGGAGACGCCGACGAGCGCGAGCAGCGCGACCGCGCCCCCGAGGGCGAGCGCGAGCGGCCCGCGCTGCCGAGGGACGGGCCGCTCGTCGTCCGGGGTCGGCGCGGCGCGGTGCGCACGCCTTCCCGCGACCACGGCGGGGACGGCCACGGCGAGCGCGGCCGCGACGGGCAGCAGGGTGTGGGGGAACGGCAGCGGCACGTCGTACTCGAGCTGGTAGCCCAGCAGCGGGACCGCGACGCCGAGACCCGCGGCGCTCGCGGCGCCGGCGAGCCGGAGCCACGTGAGCGGGAGGGCCGGGCGGGTCAGTGCGAGGGCGAGCGAGCGCCCCGCGACCGGGACCAGCAGCACGAGCAGGGCGAGGAGCACCCAGCCCCACGCGCCCGGCCCGTCGAGGCGGGGGACCGCGAGCAGGACGACGGCGACGCCCACCACGAGCACCGCGGGCGGGAGCCACACCGCACCGGGACCGGACCGCGCGGGGCGCGGGACGGCCCAGGCCGTGAGCAGCGCGGCGACGGCGAGCCCGGCGACCGCGAACGGGAGCGCGACGCCCGTCTGCGCCGACGCGAACGCCGGGTTGACCAGCACCTGCACGGCAAGCGCGACGAACGGGCCGAGCACCCACAGCCCGCGCGGCCCCGGCAGGGCGTCGCGCCCGCGCAGCACCCACGCGCAGGCGAGCGCCGCCCCCGTGACGGCGACCGTCACGACCCACGCGCCGACGTCGGCCCGCCAGTAGGCGTCCCACGTGCCCAGGACCGCGCTCAGCGCCGCGGCGAGGAGGGCGCCGAGCACGACGCCCAGGGCCACGAGGCGGCCCCGTGCGAGGCTGTCGGCAGCGCCCGCGCGGACGCCGCTCGCGAACCCCGCCACGAGGACGAGCACGCCGATCCCGAGCGCGACGGTCGCCAGGCCCACGCCGTACCGGACGAGCCCGAGGTCCGCGCCCGAGGCGATCGCCGTGCCGAGCCCCTGGAGCACGAGCCGCGCCACGACGAGCGCGGAGACGGCGAGCAGCACGACGCGGCCGGTGAGCTCGAGCCGCGCGGCGATCATCGCGACGAGCAGCCCCGGCGCCGCGTACGTCGCGAGGGCCGTCAGGGCCACGGTGACGACCCCCGCGGAGAACGCGTGGTCGAGCAGCGGGCCGCTCGACCGCACGAGCTCGACCACCGTCGCCGTGACGGTGACGACGAGGAGCAGGAGGGCGAGGTCGGCGCGGTCGCGCGGGACGACGGGGGCCGGCGCGGGGTTCACGAGGTGTGACGCTACCGCCCCGGGCGCGCGCGGCACAGGGCGGCAGGCGTCCGGGCGGGCGGGGTCGGTGCTCGGGACGGCGCCCGGGCCCTCAGTCCTCGGGCGGGCCCTCCAGCAGGGCGCGCAGCCCCGGCCAGGCGTCCGCGAAGGCCGGGAGGAGGTCGAGGCCCGCGACGTCGTCGACGGGGACCCACCGGACCTCGATGCTCTCGGCGTCGGTCGCGTGCGGCTCGACCGGCGTACCGTCCACGACCTCCGCGAGGACCGTCGTGTACCGCCACGGGCCGTGGTCGAGCACGCGCTCGCCCACGACGCGCACGGCCGCGGGGTCGATCCCCGCCTCCTCCTCCGCCTCGCGCAGGGCTCCCTGCGCGGCGGTCTCGTCCGGCCCGACGGCGCCCCCCGGCACGCCCCACGTCCCGCCCTGGTCCGACCACGGGGCCCGGTGCTGGAGCACGACGTCGGTCGGCCGCCCGGCGCCGTCGCGCCGGGCGAGCAGGAGCCCGGCCGCCCCGAACAGCCCCCAGTGCCGGCGTCCGCACGCGCACTCGACCCAGCCGTCGCCGGGCTGGAGGTGGCGGGGGAGCCGGGTCGGCGGCTCGTCGGGGTCGCGGGGGGCGGTCGGGATCGTCACGAGCCCCATGCTGCCAGCCCGGTGCCGTGCCCCGCCGCGCGCGGCGGTGCGCCGTCGGCGAATTCCGTGGACCGTGTGGGTGGCGCCCGGCACGATGTCCGGGTGAGCCATACGCCGTACGAGAACACCGACGCCGCGCCCGCGGACGCCGTCGACCGTCCCGCCCAGGACGACACGCTCGCCCGGCCCCGGTGGCGCCGGGACACGGCGGTGTTCCTGTCGGGGCAGACGGTGTCCCTGTTCGGCTCGATGCTCGTCCAGTACGCCGTCATGTGGCACCTGACGATCGAGACCAAGTCCGGCTCGGTGCTCGCGCTGAGCACGCTGTTCGGGTTCCTGCCGCAGGCCGTCGTCTCCATCTTCGGCGGCGTGTGGGCGGACCGGGTGAACCGCAAGGTGCTCGTCATCGCCGCCGACGCCACGATCGCCGTGACGACGCTGGCGCTCGCGCTCCTGATGCTCGGCGGGGCCGACGACCTCTGGCTCATCTACGCCGCGTTGGCCGTCCGCTCGACGGGCGCCGGCGTCCAGACCCCGGCCGTCGCGGCGCTGCTCCCGCAGATCGTGCCCACGAGCAGGCTCCTGCGGGTCAACGGCATCAACCAGTCGATCCAGTCCGCGATGATGCTCCTCGCGCCCGCGGTCGCCGCCGCCCTGTACGCGAGCCTGTCCCTGGTCGCGGTGTTCTTCGTCGACGTCGTCACCGCCGTGATCGGGATCGGGCTCCTCCTGCTCGTGCCCGTCCCGACCCTCGCGCGCGCCGCCGCGGGTGAGCGCGCCGGGTACTTCGACGACCTCGTCGAAGGGTTCCGCTACCTCGGGTCGCACCCGTTCGTCCGGTGGGTGCTGGGCCTCTACGCCGTCGTGTTCCTGCTCATCGTCGCGCCGTCGTACCTCACGCCGCTCATGGTCGCGCGCACCTTCGGCGAGGAGGTCTGGAAGCTCACCGTCAACGAGGTCGCGTTCTCCGTCGGGATGCTCCTCGGGGGCGTGCTGCTCGCGACGTGGGGCGGGCTCAAGAACCGGATCGCGATGATCGTCGGCTCGACGTTCGTCTTCGGCCTGCTGTCGGTCGCCATGGGCGTCTCGACGAACATGTGGGTGTTCTTCGTCTTCATGTTCCTGCTCGGGCTCTCCGTGCCGCCCTTCTCCACGACGTCGATGACCGTGCTCCAGGAGACCGTCGAGCCGGAGCGCCAGGGCCGGGTGTTCGGGTTCGTCGGCATCGTCATGGCGGTCTCGATGCCGCTCGGCATGGTCGTGTTCGGCCCGCTCGCGGACCGCTTCTCCGTCGAGTCGCTGCTCGTGGTCTCCGGCGTCCTCATGTTCGTCGTCGTGACCGTCGCCGTCGCGCTGCCCTCGGGACGGCGGGCGATGCGCGCCGCCGCCCAGCCCGGCTGACGGCAGGCAGCGAGCTCGGCACTCGCGGTCGGGATCGGCAGTCGGTGCTACCGAGCTCGACCTCGGGTGCCGAGCTCGGTCGGAGGTGCCGATCTCGGGACGCTCGTGCCGACCCCGGTCGGTCACCGGGGCGGGACGCGCAGGTCAGTCGACGATCTCGCAGATGGCGGTGCCCGAGCTGACGCTCGCGCCCGCGGTCGCCGAGAGCGAACGGACGGTGCCGGCGCGGTGGGCGAGGAGGGGCTGCTCCATCTTCATCGCCTCGAGCACGACGACGAGGTCGCCCTCGGCGACCTGGGTGCCGTCGGCCACGGCGACCTTGACGATGGTGCCCTGCATGGGCGACGCGAGCGTCGTGCCCGACCCGCCGCCGTTGGACTTCGCGGCGCTGCGACGCGCGGGGCGGCGGGCGGCGTTCGCGGTGCGGGCACGCCCGGCGGCCATGCCGAGCCCGGCGGGCAGCACGACCTCGAGCCGCTTGCCGCCGACCTCGACGACGACGCGCTCGGTCGCGAGCGGCTCGTCGTCCTCGTCCGCGGGCGCCGCGGGAGCGGGCGCGAGCGTGGCGAGCCGGTCGGCGAACTCGGTCTCGATCCACCGGGTGTGCACGCGGAACGGCTCGTCGTCGGTGGGGACGAACGCCGCGGCGTCGAGCACGGCCCGGTGGAACGGGACGACGGTCGGGATGCCCTCGACCTCGAGCTCGCGCAGGGCGCGGCGGGCGCGCTGGACGGCCTGCTCGCGCGTGGCGCCGGTGACCACGAGCTTGGCGATCATCGAGTCGAACGCACCGGAGATGGTGTCGCCCTCGACGACGCCGGAGTCGACGCGCACGCCCGGCCCGGACGGGAAGCGCAGGCGCGTGATGCGCCCCGGGGCGGGGAGGAAGTTGGCCGCCGGGTCCTCGCCGTTGATGCGGAACTCGATCGAGTGGCCGCGCACCTGCGTGGAGGTGTACCCGAGCGGCTCCCCGGCGGCGATGCGCAGCTGCTCGCGCACGAGGTCGATGCCGGTGACCTCCTCGGAGACGGGGTGCTCGACCTGCAGGCGGGTGTTGACCTCGAGGAAGGAGATGGTGCCGTCGGCGCCGACGAGGAACTCGCACGTCCCGGCGCCCACGTACCCGGCCTCCCGGAGGATGGCCTCGGACGCCTTGTACAGCTCGGCCTCCTGGGCGGCGCTGAGGAACGGCGCGGGCGCCTCCTCGACGAGCTTCTGGTGGCGGCGCTGGAGCGAGCAGTCGCGCGTGGAGACGACGACGACCGTGCCGTGCTCGTCGGCGAGGCACTGGGTCTCGACGTGCCGGGGGGTGTCGAGGTACCGCTCGACGAAGCACTCGCCGCGCCCGAACGCCGCGGTCGCCTCGCGGACGGCCGACTCGTAGAGCTCGTCGATCTCGTCGGTGGTGCGGGCGACCTTGAGGCCGCGGCCTCCGCCGCCGAACGCTGCCTTGATCGCGATGGGCAGCCCGTGCTCGGCCGCGAACGCGTGGACCTCGCTCGCGTCGGCGACCGGGTCGGGCGTGCCGGGCACGAGGGGGGCGCCCGCACGGTGCGCGATGTGGCGGGCGCTGACCTTGTCGCCGAGCGCGTCGATGGCGGCGGGCGGCGGGCCGATCCAGACGAGCCCGGCGTCGAGCACGGCCTGCGCGAACTCGGCGTTCTCGGCGAGGAAGCCGTACCCGGGGTGCACGGCGTCGGCACCGGAGCGGCGCGCGACGTCGAGCAGCTTCGCGATGTCGAGGTAGGTCTCGGCCGCGCGCGTGCCGCCGAGCGCGAACGCCTCGTCGGCGAGGTGCACGTGCAGGGCCTGGCGGTCGGGGTCGGCGTAGACCGCGACGGACGCGATGCCGGCGTCGGCGCACGCGCGCACGATACGGACGGCGATCTCGCCACGGTTGGCGACGAGGACCTTGCTCAGGGGGCGGGTGGGGTTCGCGGGCACGGCTCACGGTAACGCGTGCGCACGGCGCGGTTCACGCTCCTGCGCGCGGTACCGGACAAGATTGGAGAACAAGCCAAGCCGCGCCGAGGGCGGTTGTCGGAAACCTCCATAGCGGCCCGTCCCTGGGCTCCGTGAGGTGCGCCGCGTTGTCCGGCCTCGACAACGGGCGCCGCGCAGCGCGTCAGGCGCGCAGCGCGTGCCAGGCCACGCCGACCTCGCGCAGGAGCGACCGCACGAGCGGCAGGCTGATCCCGACGACGCCGTGGTGGTCGCCCTCGATCCGCTCGACGTACGGCCCGCCGAGGCCGTCGACCGTGAAGGCGCCGGCCACGTGGAGCGGCTCGCCGGTGGCGACGTACGCGTCGATCTCGTCGTCGGCGAGGTCGGTGAAGTGCACGACGGTCGAGCTCGTCGCGCCGACGGCGGCGCCCGTGCCCCCGGCGTCGGCCGGGCGCAGGTCCACGAGCCAGTGCCCGGTGTGCAGGACGCCGGCACGGCCGCGCATGGCGCGCCAGCGGGCACGCGCGTCGTCCGCGTCGGCGGGCTTGCCGAGCACCTCGCCGTCGAGCTCGAGCATCGAGTCGCACCCGACCAGCAGCGCGGCGTCGTCCTCCGGCGTCCCTGCTGCGGCCGGGTCGAGCGTGCGCACGACCTCCTCCGCCTTGGCGCGCGCGAGCACGAGCACGGCGTCGACGGGCGCGAGCCCGCCGCGCTCCGCGGCGGCGTCGCGCAGCACGGCGTCCTCGTCGACCCCGGACACGCGCACGAGCGGGTCGACGCCGGCCGCGCGGAGCGTCGCGAGGCGGGCGGGGGAGCGGGAGGCGAGGAGCAGTCGGAGCACCCGCGCAGACTACCCGGCGCGGCTCGCCGCCCTGGCTACGCGAGGAGCAGCGCGGCGACGAGGAGCACGACGGGCGAGCCGACCGTCGTGACGAGGATCGCGTCGCGCGCGAGGATCTCGCCGCGCCCGAACCGCGCCGCGTAGTTGTAGACGTTCTGCGCGGTGGGCAGCGCGGCGAGCGTCACCGCCGAGGCGACGGCCGCGTCGTCGAGCCCGAGCACGAGCCGGGCGACGACGAACGCGACCACCGGCATGACGACGAGCTTGGCGGCGCTCGCGACGCCCACGGCCGCGCGCGGCTCGCCGCGCCGCAGCGGTCGCGTGCCGTGCAGCGACATGCCGAACGCGAGCAGGATCATGGGGATCGCGGCCCCGCCGAGGATGTCGAGCGGGGCCATGACCGCGACCGGCGGCGTCCAGCCGCTCACGGAGACGACGGCGCCCGCGAGCGACCCGAGGATGATCGGGTTGCGCACGGGCTGGGCGAGCACGAGCCGCCACGACGCCCGTCCGCTCGTCGTCACGTCGAGCACGAGCAGCGTGACGGGCGCGAGCACGAGGAGCTGGAGCAGGATCACCGGCACGACGGCCGTCGCGTCGCCCAGCACGTAGACCGCGACGGGCAGGCCGATGTTGTTCGCGTTCACGTAGCCGGAGCCGACGGCGCCGACCGTCGCCTCGGGGGCGGGCAGCCGCAGCCAGAGCCGGTCGACGACCACGAACACGCCGGCCGTCACGACGGCGGACGTCGCGGCGACCGCGAGGGGCGCCTGGAACAGCGCGGCGACGTCGGCCCGGGCGAGGACGGTGAACAGCAGGGCCGGGCTCGCGACGAAGAACCCGACGCGGTTGAGCGCGGTCCGCGCGTCGGGACCCCCGATGCCCAGGCGCGCGGTGACGTACCCGGCGGCCACGACGACGGCGATGACGGCGAAGCCGGTGAGGACGGCGCCCACGGGTCAGGACGCCCGGACGCCGGCCGGCCCGGGACGGCGCGCCGCCGTCCCGGGCCGGTCGTGCGCGGGGGTCACGACGAGAGCGCGTCGCGCAGCACGTCGAGGCCCACCGAGCCGAGGTTGAGCGCACGCTCGTGGAACGCCTTCGCGTCGAACTGCTCGCCGCGCGACTGCGCCGCGGCGCGTGCGTCGTCGCGCGTGGCCTCCCACAGGCGCTGCCCGACCTTGTACGACGGCGCCTGCCCCGGCCAGCCGAGGTAGCGGTCGAGCTCGAACCGCACGAACGAGTCGGGCATGTTGACGTTGGCGCGCAGGAACGCGAGCGCCTTGTCGGCGTCCCACGTGCCGCCGCCCCACTCCTGCGGCGCGGGGAGCCCGAGGTGCACGCCGATGTCGAGCACGACGCGCGCGGCACGCATGCGCTGCGCGTCGAGCATGCCGAGGCGGTCGCCGTCGTCGTCGAGGAACCCGAGGTCCGCCATGAGGCGCTCCGCGTACAGGGCCCAGCCCTCGCCGTGGCCCGAGACCCAGCACGCGAGGCGGCGCCACGTGTTGAGCGTCGCGCGCGCGTACACGGCCTGGCCGCACTGCAGGTGGTGGCCGGGGACGCCCTCGTGGTAGACGGTCGTCTTCTCGCGCCACGTGTTGAACTCGGTGACGTCCGCGGGGACGGACCACCACATGCGGCCCGGGCGGGAGAAGTCGTCGCTCGGCGGGGTGTAGTAGATCCCGCCGGTCTGCGTCGGCGCGATCATGCACTCGAGGTCGAGCACCGGCGCGGGGATGTCGAAGTGGACGCCGTTCAGCGCGGTGACCGCGGCGTCCGACGTCTCCTGCATCCAGGCCTTGAGGGCGTCCTTGCCGAGCAGCTTGCGGCTCGGGTCGGCGTCCAGCGCCGCGACCGCGTCCTCGACGCTCGCGCCGGGACCGGCGATGCGGCGCGCGATCTCCTCCTGCTCCGCGACGACGCGCGCGAGCTCCTCCAGACCCCACGCGTACGTCTCGTCGAGGTCGACCTCGGCACCGAGGAACGTGCGCGAGAAGAGGGCGTAGCGCTCGCGGCCGACGGCGTCCTCGGTGCGGGCCTGCGGGGCGAGGGTCGTCTCGAGGAAGTCCGCGAGCCGGCCGTACGCCTCGCGCGCGGCGGCGGCGCCGTGCTCGAGCTCCTTGCGCACGAGCGAGCACGCCGAGGAGTCGTCGAGGACGGCGTCGGCCTCGGGGCCCGAGACGAAGGACGTGAAGAAGGAGCCCTGCGGGTCGGCGAGCTCGCGCGACTGCGCCACGCCGATCCGCACCTGGCGGATCGCCGCGACGTTGCCGCGCGAGGCCGCCTCCGCGAGCGACGCCATGTAGCCGTCGATCGCACCGGGAAGGCCGTTGAGGCGGGCCGCGATGTTCTCCCACGCCTCGACGGTGCCCGTCGGCATGATGTCGAAGACGTCGCGCAGCTCCTGCACGGGCGACGCGATGTTGTTGAGGCTCGCGAGCGGCTCGCCGGCCTCGTGCAGCTCGAGCTGCAGGCCGATGCGCTCGCGCATCGCCGCGAGGGTGACGCGGTCGACGTCGTCGACCGGCTCGAGGCCGTCGAGCTCGCGCAGCACCGCGCGGTCGGCCGCGGCGCGCGCCTCGTGCCCGGCGGGGGACAGGTCGGTGACGAGGTGGTCGTAGCCGGACAGGCCCATCGAGGTGGCGGCCAGCGGGTCGAGCTCGGCGACCCGCGTGACGTACGCCTCGGCGACGGCGTCGATCGGCGTGGGGGTGCGGTCGGGGGTCCCGGCGGAGGCGCCGGCGGGGGTGGTGGTGGTGTCGCTCACCCGGACGAGACTACTCGGCGCGGGCCGGGGGCTCCGTGCGATCTTCCGGCTCGTCCGGCCCGCCCGGGTGTGGCCCGTCGTCCGCGGCCGGGCCGCCCCCGCGCAGCGCGGCGAGCAGGTCGTCGGCCCAGTCGCGCTGGTAGCGGACGAGCAGCACGCCGGTCGCGTCCTCGTCGTCGGCCGCGTGCCAGACGGCGACCGGGTCACCCGGGCGCGGGGCCGCCGTGCCCGCGGGCACGACGACGCGCACCGGCCGTGCCGTCGCCACGCCCGATCCCGTCGTGACGACGAGCGTCCCGCGCGCGCCGTGCGCACCCGGCTGCGGGGCGTCGGTGGCCGGTGCGGGCACGGTGAGCGTGCCCGTGGCCCGGACGGGGGCGGCGAGCAGCGCGTCGCGACCGCGCGCGAGGCGCGCGGCGGCGCGGTCGTCCTGGTAGCGCACGAGCGCGAGCACGGCCGTCAGCAGCAGGCCGAGGGTCGCGACGACGACGAGCGCCTCCGGCACGGGCCAGCCGCGCGACGCGCCCGCGCGCTGGTAGACGAGGAGCGCGACCGTCGGCACGAAGGCGACCGCCCAGGCCCAGCGTCGCCACGCGGCGACGGGCGCGACCGGCGGCAGCGCCGTCGGGTCGGCCTCGACGGCGTCGGCCGTCGGAGCCTGCTCCACGAGCACCGCCCGCTCGGGCAGCCGCCGCACGCGCGGGGAGGGGCCGGGCGTCGTCACGAGCGCAGGCTCCAGCGCCAGGAGTCGGCGTTGTGCCGCCCCGAGCGCCCGCCGAAGCTCTTCGCCGTCGCACCGTCGCCCGTCCCGCGCAGCACGCGCGCGCGGTTGGTCCACTCGTCCACGGGCGCGACGTCGTCGGGCTCGTCGCCGGCCGCGGCCGCCGCCGCGAGCCCGGCCACGAGCGCGGCGACCTCGAGCTCGTCCGGGGCGCCGCGCACGACGCGCACGCTCGGGGTGGTGCCCACCGGCTGCTGCTCGCTCACGCGTCGTCCTCGTGCTCGTCCGTGCCGCGGCCCACGCCCCACTCCGGGACGTCGTAGCCCGCCTCGGTGAGGCGCGCGTGCGCCTCGTGGCCCCACGAGTCCAGCAGCCCGACGACGTCGTCCAGGTCCGGCCCGCCGGGGCGCGAGACGACGACGTACTCCAGGGTGAACGTGTCGTCCTCCAGGTCCGCGGGGGAGGCGTCCGCGTCGTCGGCCTCCTCGCCCTCCGTCGGCTCCCACACGGACGACGTGAGGTCGGGGTGGATGCCGAGCGCCTCGTGCAGCACGTCGAAGAGCTGGGCGTTGAGCGCGCCGACGCGCGCCTCGAGCGCGAGGACGCGCGGGTCCTCGTCCGCCTCCGACGCCCCGAACTCGGCGCGCACCCCCACGGCGGTGCCGACGTACTCGTGCAGCGCCGCGGCGAGCGCGTCGACGGCGGCGTGCATCGGTGCCGGGTCGACCGCGCCGAGCGGCGCAGGGCCGTGCGTGGCGTCCTCGTGGCTCATGACCGTCCTTCTCTCGGGCCGCTCGCGCGGCGGGTCGTCGGGTTCGTGCGGTCCGCGGCGCTCACAGGGGGATGTTGCCGTGCTTCTTGGGCGGCAGGCTCGCGCGCTTGGTCCGCAGCGCCCGCAGCGCGCGCACCACCTGCACGCGCGTCTCGGACGGTCGGATCACCGCGTCGACGTAGCCGCGCTCCGCGGCGTCCCACGGGTTGACGATCGCGTCCTCGTACTCCGCGACGAGGCGTGCGCGCTCCGCCTCGACGTCGTCGCCCGCGTCGGCCGTCCGCTTGAGCGCCGCGCGCTGCAGGATGTTCACCGCGCCGCCCGCACCCATGACCGCGACCTGCGCCGTCGGCCACGCGAGGTTGACGTCCGCGCCGAGCTGCTTGGACCCCATGACGATGTAGGCGCCGCCGTACGCCTTGCGCGTGATCACCGTGACGAGCGGGACCGTGGCCTCCGCGTAGGCGTAGATGAGCTTCGCGCCGCGGCGGATGATGCCCTGGTGCTCCTGGTCGACGCCCGGCAGGAAGCCCGGGACGTCCACGAGCGTGAGCACGGGGATGTTGAACGCGTCGCACGTGCGCACGAACCGCGCCGCCTTCTCGGCCGCGTCGATGTCGAGCGTGCCCGCCATCGCGAGGGGCTGGTTCGCGACGACGCCGACCGACTGGCCCTCCACGTGCCCGAACCCGACCAGCACGTTCTTCGCGAACAGCGGCTGGACCTCGAGGAACGCGCCCTCGTCGAGCACGTGCTCGATCACCGTGCGCATGTCGTACGGCTGCGAGTCCGAGTCCGGGACGAGCGCGTCGAGCTCCTCGTCCTCCTCCGTGACCGCGAGCTCGACGTCGTCGGGCAGGAACGACGGCGCGTCCGACAGGTTGTTCTGCGGCAGGTACGACACGAGGTGGCGCACGTAGTCGATCGCGTCGTCCTCGTCGCTGCCCAGGTAGTGCGCGACACCGGACTTCTCGTTGTGCGTCAGGCCGCCGCCGAGCTCCTCGAAGCCCACGTCCTCGCCCGTCACCGCGCGGATCACGTCCGGCCCGGTGATGAACATGTTCGACGTCTTGTCGGCCATGACGATGAAGTCCGTGAGGGCGGGGGAGTACACCGCGCCGCCCGCGCTCGGGCCGAGGATGAGCGAGATCTGCGGGATCACGCCCGACGACGCGACGTTGCGGCGGAAGATCTCCGCGAACTGCGTGAGCGCCGCGACGCCCTCCTGGATGCGCGCCCCGCCGCCGTCGGAGATGCCGATGAGCGGCACCCCGGTGCGCAGCGCGAGGTCCTGCACCTTGGTGATCTTCTGCCCGTGGACCTCGCCGAGGCTGCCGCCGAACACCGTGAAGTCCTGCGAGTACACGCACACCTGGCGGCCGTCGATCGTGCCGTGCCCGACGACGACGCCGTCGCCCGCCAGCCGCTTCTTCTCCAGGCCGAAGTTGTGGGAGCGGTGCTTCGCGAACGCGTCGAGTTCGACGAAGCTCCCCTCGTCGAGGAGCGCGTCGATGCGCTCCCTGGCCGTCTTCTTGCCGCGCGCGTGCTGCTTGGTCCGCGCCGCCTCCTCGGGCAGCCCGACCGCCTCCGCGCGACGGCGGTCGAGGTCGGCGAGCTTCGCCGCGGTCCCGGTGAGGCGGGGCGCGTCGGCGCTCTCGGTCGTCGCGGGCGAGGTCGTCGCAGAGTCCGTCACGCACCCGAGCCTAGTTGGAGGATCGCACCCACTCGATGCGGCCGCCGCCAGCACCGCGGGGGCCATGGTTGGTGGGTCCCCACAACTCGGCCGGTCGCAGGTCGGCCGGTCCCTGCCTCGTGCGGCGCCCGCGCCGTGCGCGAGGATGGCGGGCATGGCGACCGCGCACGACCCCGAGACCCCGTCCGGCGACGAGCGACCCCCGCTGCGGGCCGACTTCCTGCGCGAGCTGCTCGTGGCGCCCGCCGGGCCGCTCGCCCGGCTCGAGGTCGTGCCCGAGTCCGCGTCCACCAACGCGGAGCTCGCGGCCGCCGTCGCGCACGACCCGGCGGCGTGGCCCGCTCCCGCGCTCCTCGTCGCCGAGCACCAGCCCGGGGGCCGCGGCCGGCTCGGCCGCTCGTGGACGACGCCGCCCCGCACCGCCCTGCTCGGCTCCCTCCTGCTGCGGCCCGGCGTGCCGCGCGAGGCCCTCAGCTGGCTCCCGCTGCTCGCCGGGCTCGCGACCGCCCGCGCGCTGCGCGCCACCGCTGGCGTCGAGGCCGTCGTCAAGTGGCCCAACGACGTCCTCGTCCCCGACCCCGGCGCGGGCGAGCCCGCACCGCTGCGCAAGGTCGCCGGCATCCTCGCCGAGGTGCTGCCCGACGGCGGGGTCGTCGTCGGCGTCGGCCTCAACGTCGCGCAGCGGCGCGACGAGCTGCCCGTCCCGACCGCCACCTCCCTCGCCCTCGTCGGGGCCGCGACCACCGACCGGGAGGTCGTGCTCGTCGCGCTGCACGAGGCCTTCGGCGAGGTCCTCGCGCGCTGGCAGGACGCCGGGGGCGACGCCCACGCCGCCGGGCTCGACGCCGACTGCGCCGAGGTCAGCGCCACGCTCGGCACGCGCGTGCGCGTCGAGCGCGTCGCGGGCGGGGACGTCGTCGGGCTCGCGACCGGGCTCGCCCCCGACGGCGGCCTCGAGGTCCGCCTCGACGACGGCACGACGACCGTCCACCACAGCGGCGACGTGCACCACCTGCGCCCCCACGACTGACCGGCCCACGCCTGACCCGAGATCGGCGGTCCGCGGCCGGATCGGCGGTCGTGCGTGCCGATCTCGCGTGCGCCCGCCGACGTCGACGAGCCCGGCCGAGGAATAGGATCGCCGGGTGCCAGTGGACCCGGAGAACGAGCTCGCCCCCGCACCGTCCGCGACGACCGCGGAGGACGGCGCGCCGACCACCGAGGCCGAGGCGACCGAGGCGGTGCTCGACGAGGCGCTCCTCGGCGGACCCCGCACCCTGACCGTCGAACGGCTCGCCGAGCGGGCCGGCGTCGACGAGGACCGCGTCCGCGCCTACTGGCAGGCGCTCGGCCTCCCGCTCACCGAGGGCGAGGAGCACGCCTTCACCGAGCGCGACGCGCAGGCCCTCGCGGACGTGTTCGCGTTCGCCGAGCAGGAGCAGCTCGACCAGCGCGCGCTCACGACGCTCATCCGCTCGACGGGGCACACGACCGAGCGCCTCGTGCTGTGGCAGGTCGAGGCGCTCGTCGAGCACCTCACGCGGCGGTTCGACCTCGACGACACGAGCGCGCGCCTGCTCGTGCTCGACCGGCTGCCCGAGCTCGCGCCCGTCCTCGAGGAGCAGCTCCTGCACGCGTGGCGGCGCCAGCTCGCGGCCGTCGCCGGCAGGTTCGCGGTCGAGTTCTCCGACGCCCGTGCGACGGCCGTCGACGAGCACGAGCTCCCGCTGCCGCGCGCGGTCGGGTTCGCGGACATCGTGTCCTTCACGCAGCGCACGCGCGGCCTCGGCTCGAGCGAGCTCGCCGAGTTCGTGCAGCTCTTCGAGACGAGCGCGCGCGACGTCATCACCGCGGCGGGCGGGCGCGTCGTCAAGACGATCGGCGACGCGGTGCTCTACGTGGCCGACGACGTCGCGACCGGCGCGCGCGTCGCGCTCGGCCTGGCCGCGGCGGGCGGCCGCGAGGAGGACGTCGACGTGCCGCCCGTGCGCGTGAGCCTCGTGTGGGGCCGCGTGCTGTCCCGGTTCGGCGACGTGTTCGGCCCGAGCGTCAACCTCGCGGCGCGCCTCGTCGACATCGCCGACCCGACGACCGTTCTCGTCGACCGCGAGACCGCGGGTCTGCTCGCCGGCGACCAGCGGTTCGCGCTCACGGCGCAGCCCGAGACGGAGGTGCAGGGCCTCGGGACGATCGAGCCCGTGCGCCTCCAGTGGGCCTACCGCGGCTGACCGGCTGCGCCGGGCGCGCGGTCGCCGACGTCCGCGCGCCAGGACCCGGGCCGGTCAGACCGCCTCGAGGAGCCCCGGGCCGTCGTTCGTCACCGAGTTGACCAGGGTCGAGATCTCGCGCGCGACCATGGGGACGTCGTCGTGCGGGCCGCCGAGCCCGAGGAGGTCTGCGGCGCCCCGCGCGTCGACCGCCGGGTCGAGCCACGCGTCCCAGGCGTCGGACGGCAGGGCGAGCGGCATGCGGTCGTGGATCTCGGCGAGGTAGGGCGCCGCGTCGGTCGTGATGATGGTCGTCGAGACGAGCCAGCGGTCCGGGTCGTCGTCCGCCTTGGTGCGGTCGCGCCAGAACTCGTAGAGCCCCGCGAACGCGGCGCTGCGCCCGTCGCCGGGCGCGATCCAGTACGGCTGCTTGGGGACCTTGCCCCGGCGCGCCGGCGCGCCCGCGGACCCGGCGGGGGACGCGCCGTCGGGCAGGACGCGCCACTCGTAGTAGCCGTCGGCGGGCACGAGGCACCGCCGCACGCCGAACGGCTTGGCGAACGCCGGCTTGTCGAGGATCGACTCCGCGCGCGCGTTGATCATGCGCGCGCCGCCCTTCGGGTCCTTCGACCACGACGGGACGAGGCCCCAGCGTGCGAGCCGCAGCGAGCGGCGCACCTCGCCCGTGTCCTTCGCGGCGCGCTCGACGACGATCCGCACCGGGTCAGTCGGCGCGAGGTTCCACGACGGCGGGAGGAGGCGCGCGTCGTCGGCCACGTCGGCGATCGCGAACTCGTCCGCGAGGTCCTGGGCGTCCCGGAAGGAGGCATAGCGTCCGCACATGCCTCCAGGGTGCCGCACGCCACCCACGCTCGCGTCGGGCCGGCGGGCGGGCGCACGGGAAGGGCCGCCGGGCTGGGCGCGCGACGCGCGGGCCTGCGCCGGGGGAGAGCAGGGTCACGCCCGTGAGCCCGGTCCGCACGCGATCGAATCGTTACGATGGGAGTCATGCCACCCTCCTCGGTCGACCCCGCCGTGCCCCGACCGAGATCGTCCGCCCGCTGGGTCCTGCTCCTCGGAGCGCTCGCCACGCTGCCCGCGCTCACGGTGGACATGTACCTCCCGCTCCTGCCCGAGGTGGGCGCCGAGCTCGGTGCGCCCGACTCCCTCGCGCAGCTCACGCTGTCCGGCATGCTCCTCGGCGGCGCCGTCGGGCAGCTCGTCATCGGGCCGCTCTCCGACCGCTACGGCCGTCGTCTGCCCGTGCTCGTCGGGCTCTCGCTGCACGTCGTCACGTCGCTCCTGTGCGCGTTCGCGCCCAACATCGGCATCCTCGTCGGCCTGCGCGTGCTCCAGGGGTTCTTCAACGCGTCCGCGTCCGTCGTCGCGATCGCCGCCATCCGCGACCGGTTCACCGGGTCCGACGCCGCGCGCGTCCTGTCGCGGCTCATGCTCGTCATCGGGCTCGCGCCGCTCCTCGCGCCCTCCATCGGGTCGTTCATCGGCGCGCACGCCACCTGGCGGGCGGTCTTCTGGGTCCTCGCGCTCGGCGGCGTCGTGCTCGGCGCGATCGTCCTGTTCTTCATGCCCGAGTCCCTGCCGCTCGAGCGTCGCCGCCCCGCCGGCGCCCGCACCGTCCTGCGCGGGTACGCGGGACTCCTGCGCGACCGGCACTTCGTCGCGCTCGCCGTGCTCCCCGGTCTCGGGCAGGCCGTGCTCATGAGCTACGTCGTCGGCTCACCCTTCGTCCTGCAGGAGGGGTACGGGCTCAGCCACGGGCAGTTCGCGCTCCTGTTCGCCGTGAACGGCATCGGGCTCGTGCTGTCGGCGCAGGCGAACGCCGCGCTCGTCCGCCGCGTCGCGCCCGTGCGGCTGCTCCGGACGGCGCTCGTGGTGCAGGGCGTGTTCGCCGTCGGCCTCCTCGTGGTCGCCCTGACGGGGGCGGGCGGCATCGTCGGGATCGTCGCCGCGCTGTTCCTCGTCCTGTCCATGCAGGGCCTCATCCCCGCGAACGCCTCCGCGCTCGCGCTCACCCGGCACGGCGAGATCGCCGGCACCGCCGCCGCGGTCATCGGCGCGTTCCAGGCCGGCGTCGCCGGGCTCGTGAGCCCGCTCGTCGGCGTCCTCGGCGGTGACGCCGTCGCGATGTCCACCGTCATGCTCGGGGCGGTCGTCGCGTCGATCCTCGTGCTCACGCTCGCCACGCCCGCGTTCCGCCGCGGGGGCTGGCACACGCCCGTCTGACCCGGTCTTCGCCGCCCTTTCACACGTCCTCCCGCTGGTCCGGCGCACGCATTCGCGCACGACCCTCTACTCTCGGACCGTGCCGAAGACCGCCCCCGCCTCGCCGCCCGCACGCGCGAGGTCCCGCGCGACGCAGGAGACACGCTCCCGCAAGGGGGCGACGGACAAGCCCGCCGGGGGCCCGCACCACGCCCGCGCGCTCCGCTCGCACCGCGTCGCCCGGGCGATCGGGCTCGTCCTCACCGGCGCGTTCGTCTTCCTGGCCGTCGGCGCCGGAGCCGTGTACCTCGACCTCAAGTCGAAGATCACCGTGAGCGACGTGTCCGAGTACGTGGTCGGCATGCCGACCGAGGAACCGCCGAAGGACCCCTCCGACCCGTTCGCGGGCAAGGCGCTCAACATCCTCGTCATGGGCACGGACTACCGCGACGCCGAGAACGCCGCGCTCGCGGGCGAGGAGGAGGGAATGCGGTCCGACACCACGTTCATCGTGCACGTGTCCGGCGACCGCACGCGCATGGAGGTCGTGTCGATCCCGCGCGACTCGCTCGTCGACCTGCCCGCGTGCAAGCTCCCCGACGGGTCGATGTCCTCGCCCCGGCGCAACACCATGTTCAACGAGGCTTTCCAGATCGGGTCGGGCGGCGTCGACGACATGGAGGCGGCCGCCGGCTGCACGATCTCGTCGGTCTACAGCCTCACGGGCGTGCCCATCACCAACCACGTCGTGGTCAAGATGACCGGGGTCATCGGCGTGGTCGACGCGATCGACGGCGTGACCATGTGCTTCCCGGAGCCCATCGTCGAGAACCCGAAGTACGGCACGCTGAACCTCCCCGCCGGTCAGTACACGCTCAACGGTCACGAGGCGATCGGCTTCCTCCGTGCGCGCCATGGGACGGGCATGGGCCTCGAGGTGGGCTCCGACCTCACCCGCATCGCCCGGCAGCAGGCGTTCATCGACTCGGCGGTGCGCGAGCTCCTCTCGCAGAACATCATCACCAACTCGCCCCAGCTCTACGGGGTCATCGAGGCCGTGCTCGGCTCCATCAGCGCGGACCCGACGATCGCGGACCCGACGGCGCTCGCCGGGCTCGCGTTCAGCCTGCGGGCCATCAAGCCCTCCGAGGTCGTCTTCACCCAGGTCCCCGTCGTGGACGCGGCGAGCGACCGCAACCGCGTCGAGTGGACGGCGGAGGCCGACGCGATCTGGCAGCGGCTGATCGACGACGCGCCCCCGCCCGGCCACGAGCCCGTCACGGACCCGCGCGACGACGCCACGGCCCCCGCGGACGGCGCGACCGACCCCGGAGCGGGGACGGACCCGGGCACCGTCGACCCCGGCACCGGTGCCGTCGACCCCGGCACGGGCGCGACGGACCCCGGTGCCGGGACCGACCCGGGAGCCGGTGAGACGGAGGAGCCACGCGACGGCGTGTGCGCCTGACCTCGCTCAGGGCCGCGACGCGCCGAGCGCGGCCAGGCGCCGCACGGCCTCGTGCAGGACGTCCTCGCGCTTGACGAACGTGAACCGGACGCGGGACGCGAGCGCGCGCGCCGTCGTCGACCCCGGGGTGCAGAACGCGCTCACGGGGACGGCCACGACTCCCGCGAGGGCGGGCAGCTCGCGGCACAGCGCGGTGCCGTCCTCGAATCCGAGCGCGGCGCCGTCGGCGATGACGAAGTACGTGCCCTGCGGCACGACGACGTCGAACCCCGCGCGGACCAGGCCCTCGCACAGCAGGTCACGGCGTGCGGCGAGCGAGTCGGCGAGCGCGCGCGGGGTCTCGTCGTCCGCGAGCGCGTCGGCGATCGCGGGCTGGAACGGCGCGCCCGACGTGTAGGTGAGGAACTGCTTCACCGTGCGGACCGCCGTCACGAGCGGCGCGGGCCCGTGCAGCCACCCCACCTTCCACCCCGTGAACGAGAACGTCTTGCCGGCCGAGGAGATGGTGATCGTCCGCTGCCGCATCCCCGGCAGCGTCGCGATCGGCACGTGCCGGGCGTCGTCGAACGTCAGGTGCTCGTACACCTCGTCCGTGACGACCACGACGTCGTGCCGGCGCGCGACGGCGGCGATCGCGTCGAGCTCGTCGAGGTCGAGGACCGTGCCCGTCGGGTTGTGCGGCGAGTTCACGACGATCAGGCGCGTCCGGTCGGTGACGGCGGCGCGCAGCGCGTCCACGTCGAGCCGGAAGCGGTCGAGGCCGGGGAGCAGGGGGACCGTGACGTGCCGCGCGCCGGCGAGCGCGATGCACGCGGCGTGGGAGTCGTAGAACGGCTCCAGCGTCACGACGTCGTCGCCCGGCCCGGCGAGCGCGAGGATCGTCGCCGCGAGCGCCTCGGTCGCGCCCGTCGTCACGAGCACCTCGGTCTCCGGGTCCGGGTCCAGGCCGTAGTGGCGGAGCTGGTGGCTCGCGACGGCGTTGCGCAGCTCGAGGATGCCCGGGCCCGGCGGGTACTGGTTGTGGCCGTCCTCGATCGCGCGCACCGCGGCGTGCTTCACCGCGGTCGGGCCGTCGACGTCCGGGAAGCCTTGCCCGAGGTTGATCGCCCCGGTGCGCTGCGCGAGCGCCGTCATCTCGGCGAAGATCGTCGCCGCGACCGCGCCGTCGGCGCCCAGGAGGCCCGTGGCGCGCGCGGCGGCCTGCCAGCGGCCGGGCGGGAGGTCCGTCATGGCCCGACCCTAGCCGTCGCGACGACCACGATGTGGGACGCCGGGAGGGGGTCCCCTCTCGACGGCGCGGGATTCCGGGGCGCCCGCGACCTTGTCCACAGGGGCGGTTCACGGGGGCGCCTCCATGCCCTACTCTCTGGCGCAGATCGTTGACGACCGGCGGGGCAGCCGGCCGACGGAGCAGGGGGAATGCTCGACATGTCTACGGACACGCACGCCGTCGGCGTGCTCGAGGGCGAGGTGCGCGAACTCGTCCGACGGCGCGGGGTGGACCCCGCGCGCGACCGCGCGGCCGTCGACCAGCTCGTGCGCGACGTCGTCGCGGACTACGAGACGCGCAGCGCGCTCGGGGCCGTCGCGCCGCTCGCCGACCCCGCCGCCGCCGGTCGCGCGGTCGTCGACGCCGTCGCCGGGCTCGGGCCGCTCCAGCCGTACCTCGACGACCCGGAGATCGAGGAGATCTGGATCAACGCGCCGTCCCAGGTGTTCGTGGCGCGCGGCGGCTCGTCGGAGCTGACGACGACGATCCTCACGTCGCAGCAGGTGCGCGACCTCGTGGAGCAGATGCTGCGATCGTCCGGGCGTCGGCTCGACCTGTCGAGCCCGTTCGTCGACGCGTGCCTCCCGGGAGGGGAGCGGCTGCACGTCGTCATCCCCGACGTTCTCCCTCGCTGCGCATAGGTCGGACCCTGCTCTCGGCGGCTCTCGTCGCCGTCCCGACGACGGCGGCTGCCTGCCCACCAGGCGCTCGGGCGACCGTCGAGCTGGTCGCCGCGGCTCCCGCAGTCGTGAAGGCGTGGCCGGCGGCGCCGTGCGCGCACCCGCTGCCCTACGACGAGGTCCAGGCCGTGGTCTGGGACGAGGTCGCCCGACTGCGCGGCCTCGGACTGCCCGCCTGCGACTTCGTCTGGTCGTTCGGTGCTCTCCCTGACGGGCTGTGGGGCCTCGCGTACTCGACGACCGACGTCGACGACCGGATCCTCGTCGTCATCGACCCCGACCCGGGCGCGTACGGCGAGGACCTCGAGCAGGACGTGCGCACCACGGTGCGGCACGAGTTCGGGCATGCTCTGACGTACATGCTCGGGTTCGACGACGCGTCGCTGCGCGCGACGTTCGACGCCGAGCTCGCGGGCGAGCACCTCGACGCGGACACCAGCCTCGGGTTCGAGGCGTCCGCCGAGGCGATAGCGCAGGCCCTCACACCACCCGGCCAGGCGCGGACGTGGTTCTACGACGAGCACGTCGACGCCGAGTACGTCGACGCGGCTCGGTGCCTGCTTGAGCAGGCCGGCGGCGCGCCGTGATTCCGCCCCCGGGGCCTGACGATGGCACACTCGGTCCCGTGAAACCGCAGGTGGGAGACGCGCCCGACTGCGTCCACGCCGCCTGCCCCGCGTACTACATCGACGACATGTGGGACGAGCCGCTCCCGTGCTCATGCGCCTGCCACCGCCCCGACGGGCCGGTCCTCGCCCGGCTCCTCGCCGCGCTCACTCGAGCCGTCCGCCGCTAGCTGCCCGCCCGAGGACGGACGGACCAGCGCCGCGCGAGGGGCGCGCCGATGGGCGTCGTGTGGGACTGCCACCGGCGGACGTCAGCGCACCCCTCCGCGGCGAGCGCTCCGCACACCGGACACCGCCAGAGCGTGTGCCAGAACGGCTGTCCGCACCCGCACCGGACGAACCGCTCGCCTGGACGATCCCGGACGACGCCCCACGCGGACGTGCACGCCGGACAACGCCGCGGCGGCACCTTGAGCCACCGGCCCCGGCCGATCTCGACCCACCCCGGCCACCGCACCTCTTCCACCAGTCCAGTGTCGCACTCGTTCGAACGTGCGTTCGAGTTCAGTTTCGGCGCTCGGCGCCCGACGATCGGTTCTCGGCGCGGACGGCGCGAGCG
This sequence comes from Cellulosimicrobium sp. JZ28, assembly GCF_015327065.1. NCBI lineage: Bacteria > Bacillati > Actinomycetota > Actinomycetes > Micrococcales > Promicromonosporaceae > Cellulosimicrobium > Cellulosimicrobium sp. JZ28. The sequence continues at coordinate 1,074,031 of NZ_CP017660.1, forward strand.
CCGTAGCATTCCCGACCATGGCTCCATCGGACTGGATCGCGATCGTGGCGATCGTTGCTGGACTCCTCGGAACAGTCTTCACGCAGATGTGGCAGAGCTACCAGGAGCGCAGACGCGCAGAGGGCACCAGATGGCTCGAGGAGCGACGACACGCGTACACGGCGCTGCTCGAGGCCGTCGACAGCGCCACGGGGGAACTCGGGTCGTCCTGCTTCATGGCGAGCACCCACGACTACACGAGCTTCCGCCACATGGAGCCGATCGACGAAAGCGCCGCCACCGCCGCGGCCAGCGCGCTCGAGCTCATCGCGCCCAAGGGCGTTCGGGAACACGCGGCGATCGTTGTTGCGACCATCCGAGAACTGGATTGGTCACTGGCCACCCTCCGCGCGGGGGCCGACGACGATCAGATCTCGGGTGCCCTGCCCGCTCTCTCCGACTCCCTCGACGCCCTGCGGACGAGTCGGGACGACCTCGCCTACGCGATGCGCCGCGACGTCCGCCGATAGACACGACGAAGCGCCCCCGCCCGGCCGTGAGGCCGAGCGGGGGCGCAGTCGCGTGCGGGGTGGGTCAGGCTCGCGGCGGCCAGGCCCACGTGCCGGGCTCGCCGTCGCTCGAGTGCGGCACGGCGTACTCGCGGTAGTCGCCGCCGAGACCGTGGACGAGGAGGTCCACGGTGAGGTCGTCGGAGAGCTCGCTCACGAGCCCCGCGGGGCGGCCCGCACCCGAGAGGGTGCCGTCCGGCGTCGGGCCCCAGCGGTCGATGACGCCCGGGACGGTAGACGCGCGCGTGCGAAGGACGACCGCCGGGCTTTCGACACCGTCACCCAGCCGGGACGTGTACCGCACGAAGCGCCCAACAGTCGGCGCGGGTGCGCCGCCCAGGGGCGCGATGTCACGGACGCCGTCGGGGCGCGCCGTGACCTCGACGACGGGGACGGTCTCGGGGAGCTGCTCGACGATGGCGAGGACCGCGGTCGTGACGGCCGCCGTCGCGGCCTGGGCGAGCGCGAGGCGCCAGTCGACGTCGGACCACACGAGCGCGGACCCGATGGACGCGGCCAGGGTCTGCCCGAAGGTGCGCAGCGAGCGGTCGAGCAGCGCGGCCCACCGGGAGCGAGTGGTGCCGAGCTCGGGCAGAGACGCGAGCGACGTCGCCAGGGACGCGACCGCGGCGAACGCGAACGCGAGCCCGGCCTGCCCGACGGCCGTCCAGTCCCCGCCGACGAGCGGGGCGAGGAACGGCAGCGCGGCGACGAGCACGGTGCGCAGCGCGCGGGCCCCGGCGGCCTGCCAGAACGCGGCCGTCAGGACGCGCGGGCGGGCGGTGGTGAGGGTGTTCACGGGGTGGCTCCGATCAGGTGGGCGAGCACCCGCAGGGGCTCGACGAGGGCGAGGTGCAGGACCGCCACCAGGCCGAGGACGCCGAGGGTGAGCGCGACGGCGCCGAGGGCGAGGACGGCGGGGAGCCGGCGCGCCGCGGCGACGGCGGCGCGCCGTGTGCGCATCAGCCGATCTCCGCGCGGATGCTTGCCGCGAGTGCCTTGCCGACCGTGCGGGGCTCGCCGAACGCGGCGATGATCTCGACGCGGTTCGCCTTGGCGTCGGTGGACGAGATGGGGACCTGCTTGGTGGGCGACAGGACGAGGGTCCAGGCGTCCTGGTCGGTGCCGCGGATGATGAACGGGTAGCCCATGAGAACCTCCAGGTCGTCGGGCGGGGGTGCCACCGGGACCGGTGGCAGGGCGGGTGTTGCGGGTCGCGACTTGGTGAGCGCGGGCAGGATCGCGTCGTGGATCTGGTCGATGACGGAGTCGGTCGGGCACGCCTTGCCGCGCGCGCCGGAGGTCTTGACGCCGAGCGGGGAGCGCTGCAGGCGTCCGGCGAGGCGGCCGTGGGGGAAGTTGCCGTCCACGCCGAGGCGGTGCCAGCCGATCCCGGCATCGGACGACGTCGCGGCCAGGCGCAGCGGGACGCCGTCGCGCTCGTGCGCCTCGCGGGCGAGGCGGATCGCCGCGGCGACCTGGGCGTCGGTGAGCGGGCCGCCCTTGCCGACGAACTCGACGCTGATCGTGTGAGTCGCGCCGTAGTCCGCGGCGGACTTGCACGCGCTGTCGGCGATCTGCACGATTCGGCCGTCGCGGAACACGACGAAGTTCGACCCCGCCGTGCCGTTGCGCCAGGTCGCGATCGTGCGGGGGTCGCCCTCGCCGGCGGTGATGTGGAACGTGAGCTGGGTCTTGCGGGTGTGCCGCAACGCGTTCATCCACGCGATCGGCGCCCACTCGGCGCACGAGTACCGGGCCACGGGTCCTCCTTCGGGCATGACGAGGCCCCGGTCGCCATGAAGCGGCCGGGGCTGCGGGTGAGGTGGGTCAGGCGCTGGCGGGAGGCGGGTTGCGCAGCGGGCAGTCAGCGACGTGCTGCTCGAGTTCGGCGCGGATCACCTTCGGGATCTCCCTGCGCAGCTCGTCGAGCTTCTCGTCGCGGTCCTGGACAGCGGTGGCGAGATCCCTCGCCGCCTTGCGCGCAGCCCGGTCCGCGGCTGCCTCGAGGTCGGTGTCCGCCGTTGCGAGGTCGCGCATCCACCGTGCGAGGTGTGCGATGTGCCGGGCCATGCCCTTCACCTCGCCGCGGGTCGCGGTGAGCTCGTCGCGCAGGTTCGGGAACTCGGCCTCTGCGTGTTCGTTCTCCGTCTGCTGGCGTGACGCCTTCGCGTCCGCGCCGATCCGGTTCAGCTTCCTGTTCCCGAGGATCGCCACGACGATCAGGCCCGCCGTGGAGACGAGCTGGATGATGACGGCATCGCTCACGGCGCCACCTCGATGAGGCCGAAGATCCAGAAGTTCCCGGCCGCGTTCGCGAGAAGGGTCGGGTTGACGGGTGCGATGACGCGGTTCGCGTTGCGGGTGACGAACGCGCGGCAGTTCGCGTTCGGGGTCGTGACCTTCGTCCCGGCCCAGTCGAAGAACTCGACGTCCGTCGTCGTGCCCGACATCGACCCGAGTTGTGGCTGGTAGACCCCGCCGCGTCCCGCAACCGACCCGGCAGCGCCGGTGACGGTCTCGTGCGTGAGGGTGAGCGTGCCGGCGGACCAGGCGAGGCCGGTGAACACCCCGCCGAGCGACGTCCAGGCGCCCGCCGTCGCGTTGTAGCTGACGTAGTCGCTGACGGACTTCCCCATGCGCGAGACACGGATCGCCGCGGACGAGAGACCGACCGATGCGCCCGCGAGGTATCCCTCTTGGGCGAAGGTCTCGTCGGGCACTACGAGAAGCGCGGCGACCTTCGTGCCGGTGAACCCGTACCCGATCGTGATCGCGTCGGCGTTCGCGGACACGGACGCGATGTTCGTCGGCTGGTGCCCGGAGTCGTTGAGGACCGCCCACCCGGAGCCGTCGTTGCGGATCACCCCCGCCACGACCCGGTACAGGCGCCCGTCCGCGCCGCGCACCCGCCCCGAGTCCGCGTAACCCTTCGTCGCCGCGTCCGCCGCAGCGACGGGGTCAGCGAACTGCGTGCGCCCGTGATCGTTCCGGCGCACGAGCGTCGCCGCATCCGGCGTGGACACGCCCAGGCCGGGGGCGAGCACGGCCAGCAGGTCCGCGAGCGACTGCGACGTCTGGGACGCGGGTTTGCCGAGCTCGTCGGCGACGAGCCCGTCGAGGTCGACCTTCTGAACGAGCTCGTTCAGCGCTGCGGCGTCGATCGGCGTCCCGCCGCCGGGTCCGTCCTGCCAGACCTTCCCCATGTCAGCACCCCTTCGTCATCGTCGTGTCGGCCCGGGTCACCGCAGCGGCCACATGCAGCCGGCGATGGGCAGGAGGAACGACCCGGAGCCGGACAGGTTCCCGAACCCGGCCGCGGCCTGGATCACCCCGGTGGAGAGGAAGAGCGCGCCGGAGGTCCCGTTGTTCGTGAACGTCGTGCCGATCGGGCGGGTGGTGTTGCTGACAGGCCGGAATGGCGGGGGGACGATGCCGATGCTGCCCGTCGATCCGGTGCTCCGGGCGAAGCCACCGGTCGTGAAGGCCCAGTCTCCGACGCGGCTGACGCGCGCGGCCCAGCCCGTGTTCGGGCTCTCTCCGCCGATGACGTCCCACCCTGCGCCCGGGGTGATGACCGCGGACTCGGACGCGGCGGCGAGCGTGCGCCACGTCGTCCCGTCGGTCGTGTACTCGAGTTCGAGGAACGCGGCGGCGTCCTCGCGGTAGACGACGAGCGGGTCACGTGCGCTCGGGGCCGCGACTGCGGCGAGTGCGGCACGGCGGGTCGTGTTCTGCACGGGCACGATGCCCCCACGGCCACCGGTTCGGGGAGCGACTTGGGTGATCGCGGCGCTCTGGGTCGTGAGGTCGTCGGAGTCGAGGAGGCACTCGGCGATCACGGTCGCGCCGGCGGGGACGGCGAGGTACGGCTTGGACGGGGTGCCAGCCGCGGTGCCGGAGGTGACGCCGAGGGAGGCGGCGGAGTCGAGGTCACCGTTGTCGACGTCGTGGTGCAGCGCCCACACGAGGTCCCAGCGTGCTCCGGTTGCCGGGGCCGGAGCGCACGGCACGCTCGCCGCGGAGTCGTTGGCGGCGACGACGACGCCGTCGCCGGCGCCGCGCACGAAGGTGCACGCCCCGGCGCCGACCTGGTAGGCCCACCCGTCGGTGCCGACCACGGTCATGCCCGTGAGGACACCGCCGACGCTGAGGGGCGCCAGGAGCCCGGCGAGGGCGTTGCGGGCCTCGACGGGGGTCGTGCCGCGCACGTCGTCCTTGCGGACGAACATGCCGCGCTGCATCGTCATGGTGCCTCCTCGGGCAATCGTGCGCGGAGCAGCTCGTCGAGCTCGGCGCGCATGGTGTCGATCTGGGTCTGCTGGCGACGGATCACGGCGAGCAGTGCCGCGGAGAACCGGTCGTAGGAGAGGGCGTCGGGGTGGCCGTCGGCGTCGTACACGACGAGGTTCGTCAGGCCCGCGGCGTGGACCTCCTCGGCGATGAACCCGACGTACCGGTTCGAGGTGTCGGGGTCGCGCTCGACCTCGCCCCGGTCGCGCCAGGATCGCGGTCGCAGCGCGAGCACGGCGTCCGGGTCGGCGTCGTAGTCCTCGACGTCCTGCTTGTACTTCAGGGCCGAGGAGACGCGCAGGATGATGCCGTCAGGGTCGAGCGCGACGTTTGCGGCCGAGGAAGCGTTCGTCCACGGGACGCGCAGCCGTCCGGTCTCGGAGTAGATCCCGATCTCGCCCGCGCACGTGAGGCGCATGGGCGCCTCGATCCCAGTCCCGCTCGACTGCGCCGCGCGCAGCCACCACCTCTGCGAGCGCCCCCAGACGTCCTGGATCGGCGCGTCGGGCTGACCGATCTCGATCGTCCGGGCCCCGGTTTCGTCGGTCTTCGCCTTGAGCACGTCGGGGGCACCGTCGGACGCGGGCCCCTGGATGAGCAGTCCGACCCCGGCGAAGTCGCCGGTCCCGTCATGCACGAGAGGGCCGAACTGGGCCCCGAGCGATCCGTCGGGGTGGTAGCCCCGCATACGGCCGCCGGCGCGGACGCTCAACGAGCCGCCTGCGGTGATGTCGACGTCCCCGCCGGCGACGACGACGTCGCCGCCGCCCTCGACGCGCAGACCGCCGCCGTCGCGCACGGCGACGGACCCGCCACCGGTGATGTCGACGCCGCCGCCGTCGGCCACGGCGAGGGACCCGCCGCCCTCGACTGCGACGCCGCCGCCGTCACGGATCGTGACCGACCCGCCGTCCTTGACGACGAGGCCGCCGTCGGAGATCGCTGCGGACCCGAGAGTCTTGGCCCGCTCCTGGTCGGACAGCCGTCGCCGCTGGGACGCGAGCTCGGCCGCCAGGACGTCGAACCCGGCCCGGGGGGTCCGGTACTGCTGTGCTTCCCCGGGGGCGCTGTAGTCGTCGGCCACGTGCCCTCCTCACCTGTTCTCGGGGGTCGGGGCGCACGTGATCTCGACCCAGTCGCCCAGGTCGCCACCGACCGCGAGGATCCGCGTCCGGTAGTGCCCCTCGGGCAGCAGGCCCCGCAGGTACGGGTGATTCCCGGGGACGTAGATCCGCGCCCAGTCGCCGGGCTGGTACTGCCCGAGCAGCGGGTAGGCGTCGCGGCGCGCGGCGAACTTCCACGTCATCCACGGGCGGGCCGCGCGCGTCAGGTTGGCCTGTCCCCAGGAGCGCAGCGTCGCCCGGTCCGTCGCCGAGGACCGCGCCTCGGTCACCTCGAGGAGCGGGAAGCCGGCGTCCGTGAGCTCAGACGACGCGACGAGCTCGATCGGCATCGCCTGCTCCACGCCGTCCCCGGACGTCCACGCACGCGCCGCGAGCCCGCTCGCATCCCGGTCCACCGACAGGCCCGTCGTCGAACCCTGCGCGGCGGACGTGTCCCACGACCAGTCCGCGCCGGTTTGCGTCAGCATCGGGTCGCCGGTGAGCATGCGCCACCGGATCCCCAGTCGGTCGTCGGCGAGGTACGGGCGGAACGCGAGGTCCGGGCCGTCAAGCACGCCCTCGAGCTCGTCGAGGCGCTGCCCGAGGTTGCCCAGCTCGTACCCCGGGTAGGTGCGCTCGGCCGTGCCGGCGACGTCCGCCGGCAGGTCGAGCGGGAGGGACCCGCCGGCGTGCGCCATCGCGGCCTGGATGAGCCGCTTCGCGATCGTCGCGAGCGACAGACCCGACCAGGACAGCGACGACTCCGCCGGGTCCTCGCCCACGGCGAGGACCTTCATCACGACGCGGTGGTCCCACAGCGACCGCAGCCCGGCCGCGCGCACCGTCAGCACGCGCGTGTCGTCGTTGTACGAGTGCGACCAGATGGGACCGGCCTCGAGCACCCGGTCGCCCTCGACGGCGGCGAGGAAGCACCGTGCCGGGTCTAGGCCCGCGAGCCCGTCCGTGCGGTACTCCGACGACGGGGACGACGTGACCGTCGCCCGCACAGGGAACAGGTCCGCAGCCGGGAACAGGTCCAGCGCGGGGAACATGCCGTCCACGGACAGGAACGCCTTGCGGTACTCCTCGATCTCGAGCGGCGTGCTCGCCTCGACCACGCCCGCCGCGCGGTGCGTGATTGACCACTTCGCACCTGACGTCGGCACGGTCGCGAGCCGTCGGCCGGTGCGCAGCTCGCCGCAGATGATCTCGACCACGGCTCACCACCACGCCGACGACGACTCGACGGACACGCGAGCCCCGACCGACGCGCCCACGGGGAGGAACTGCACCTCGAGCTCCTCCCCGGGCGGGACCGCGAACCACTCGCGGCGCGTGAACAGGCCTGACCGGTCGGCGGTGCCGTTGAGGAGTGCGGTGCCGCGCGCAGGGTTCACGGTGAGCAGGTCGCCGGCGAACAAGCGTCCCTCCCACCGGATCCGTCGGCCGACCCCGACGGCGACGAGCTCGAACCCGTCCGCGGCAGGGCCCTCGACGTGGAAGATCGAGTAGGCGTCTGCGGTGCCACCGTTGGTCAGGCGGACCCGGCCGGTCTCGCCCCGTTCCCCGAACTCGAGGAACCCCGTGTCGACGCTGCCGTCGGTGAACAGGTCGAACTCGAGCCCGCCCACCAGCTCCGGGAACGACGCGCCCGCCACCTGCTCCGGCCCGTACCCCACTGGGTCCGGCGCGAACAGCTGCACGTCGATCCGTGCGAGGCCCGCGTTGTACGCCTCGTCCGTCACGACCCGCGCGCGCCGCACCTTCGCGTCCCACCGCACCGGTCCACGCCCTGGCATGTTCACCCACACCGGGACCGTGCTCTCCGACGGGACCAGGACCCGGCGTGCCGCCTCCACGGCCTCGTCGAAGCCGACCCCTACGGGCCGGTGCACCTGGAACCGGGCTGTCAGGAACCGGCCCTGCGCCCAGTCACGAGACCCGAACGTCCCGTGACCGTTCGGCCGCGGCACGTCCGCGCTCTGCATCGGGGGCAGCTCGTGGAACCCGTCGCGGTACGTCCACGAGAACGGTGTGCCGCGCCCGACGGGCAGGCCGTCGATCGTGGCGGACCACGGGTACGGCAGGACCGGTGCGGACGTCGTGACGGCCTTCACGCTCACGCGCCCCTCACCTTCCACGCCAGCTCCTCCGCGACCTCCTGGGCCGACGCGGAGCCTGCGTTGTACTGGTCGATCTGCACGTACGGCCCGCGCCGCTCCGGTGCCGGCACGGGCGCGGGCGCCTGGACCACGACCGGGGGCGGTGCGGGTGAGGCCACCGTCCCGACGAACCCTCCGTCGGCGTACCCGGCTAGCTGGCCGGCGTTGATCGCCTCGAGCAGGCCCGGGTTCTTCTGCGCCTCCTCCGTCTTGACGACGAACTCCCCGGGGGCGAGGAGCGCGGGCACGGAGTCGTACGGCGACGGCATCCCCGGCACCCACCCGCCGCCGGAGCGGCGGATCGAGTACGGGGACGAGGCCGGGTTGTAGGACGGGTCGTCGTCGACGCGGGCCTGGATGCGGATCGTCTTCTGCGAGGCGACACGGATGAACTCGTCGATGTCGGCTGCCGCGGCCGCGGTGTTGGCCGTGACGACGGTGTCGACCCGGTCCGGGATCAGCCCGTACTTGTCCGCCAGCGCCTGTGCAGCCTCACTGGTCAGGCCAAGTGCCGTCATCTGGTTGATGAACGCCGTGCGCGCGTTCTCGACCCGTCCACGCAGGTCGTCTTGCGACTCCCCGGCACCGGCCGCCGCGACGATCTGCTCGTCGAGCGACCCGACGACCGCCTGGATCTGGGCGTCGAGCTGCTGGCCGGCCAGTGTCGACGTGTCGACCATGCCGTTCATCTCGGACAGGGCCAGCTTCGACCCGTCCGCCGCGTACCCGACGCCCTCGATCCCCGTTGCGAGACGGGTCGTGGTGTCGTTCAGCTGCGCCTCCGCGAGCATCGGGATCGCGAGCTCGTTCAGTTTCGCCTGCGCCGGGTCGAGCCCGTTCTCGATGACGTTCGTCCGGATCGTGTCCGCGACGCCCTCGAGCTGGTCGTCCGTCGCCTTGAGGCCTGCGATCGCGCCGTCAGCCCACTCGCGGAAGCCCAGCGCCCCCTGGTCGCCCGGGGTCGCCTTGTCGACGGCCATCGCGATGTCCGCGAGGGCGTCGATCAGGTCCGCGGCCGGACCGCCGAGGAAGTCGCCGACGGCCTCCGTCGCGGACGCCGTCCCTTCGACGATGGCGCGACCGAAGTCGAGCGCCCCGTTCGCGGCGTCGAACAGGAACGTCAACACGGCGGTCCGGTTCTGGGTGACGAAGGTCGCGAACCCCTCGATCTGGGGGGAGAACGCGGTGGCGAGCGCGCCCTTGATGCCGTCGGCCGCGACCTCGATGTTCCGCTTCGCGGACTCGATCTTCCCGGCGCTGTTGTCGCCGAGCGTGTCGAGCGCGGACTGGGCGGCGCCCTCGACCTGGCCGAGCTTGTCGACCGCGGTCGTGACGTCGAGGTTGAGGATCGCGTCCCCGAGGTCCTCCCACTGCGTGCCGAAGAGCGCGACGCCGGCGGCGTTGCGCGCGACGGGGTCCTCCATGGCGCGCAGCCCGTCGAGGACCTGGTCCAGTCCCTCGCGGGCGCCCTCGCCGCCGGCGGCGATCTTCGCCGTCATCGCCTCGGCGTTCAGGCCGATGGCCTGAAACCCGGCGGCGGACGCCTCCGAGGCGTCGGTCGCCCGGATCTGGAACTCCTTGAGCGCGTCCGCGACGAGGTCGCTGTTGCGTGCGCCGCCCTCGAGGCCCTGGTTGATGAGCCCGAGCGCGGTCTGTCCGTCGAGCCCGAGCCGCTGGAACAGGGCCGGGTACTCGGTGAACGTGTCGAGCAGGTCCTCGGACGCGTTCGCGCCGGTCTGCGCGCCCCGCACGAGCACGTCGAACGCGGCCTGCGCGTCCTGGGCGACCCCGGTGCGCAGCATGACGCCGACCGTGCGCGCGGTCGCGCCGACGTCCTCCTCGAGAACGTCCGCGACCCCGGTCAGGGACTGGATGACCTGCTGCGCGTCGCGGCGGGTCGCGTTCGGGTCGAGCAGCCCAGCCTGGATCGCGGTCCGCGCGACGTCGATGTTCGACGCGATGGACTCGCCGAAGTTGTTCGCGTACGCCTCACCGGCCGCGCGCCCGATCTTCGCCGTCGTCGCGACGTCCAGCCCGGTCTGGGCGGCGAACCGGTCCTCCCGGACCTCGTTCTCCAGCCCGGACATGAGGGCCTCACCGATCGCGGCACCGATCCCGACGATCGCGCCCGCCACGGGGATCGTGGCGAGCGCGGCGATGATCTTCCCCGACAGCCGCCCGCCCGCCTCGGCGCCGGCCTTGTCGCCTTCGCCGGGCAGGTCCCCGATCGCGTCCTCGGCCTCGGACGTGTCCGCGTCGACGACCATCTCGGCGCGCGCACCACGCAGCTCGTCGAGCGCGGACCCCGCCCGGTCGAGCGCGGCCCGGGCCTTGGAGATGTCCGCGTCGACCTCAGGGGTCGGGTCCATCGCCTCGAGCGCGTCGAGGTCGGCCTCGATCCGGGCGAGGTTCTGCTCGGCCTTCCCGATCGCGGCGTCGACCTGCGCGACGGTGTCCGCGTCGACGATCCGCTCGAGCCGGTTCTCGACCTGCTCGACCTTCCGCTCCGCGGTCGCCGTGTCGGCGTCCACGTGCACGGTCGGGTCGAGCTTGTCAAGCTGGTTCGCGAGCTTCTCGACCTCGCCGTACTTCTTCGTGAACGCACGGTCGTCGAGCTCGACGGTCGCGCGCAGCGGTCCGAGGTCGAGAACGGTCACGGGTCACCTCCGTCGTGGTGCCAGGGCGCGGGCGGTGCGCGAGTCCGTCGAGAGCAGGCCCCGGATCCGGGTCCGCAGCCACCGCCACGACCGCGCGCCCATCAGGGCGGGGTCGTCGACGTCGATGCCGCGGTCTTGCAGGTCGGCTTCGACGAGGCCCCACAGGTCGAGCAGGCGACCCCAGGTCACCCGTTCGCCGGTGGCTTCGATCCGCGCTTGCTGCTCCGGCGGGACCTCGTACCACTCGAAGAGGCCCGTGACCGGGTCGTACTCGCCGCGCCCGTACTGGTCGATGTCGACGGCAGCGGACGCGTCAGGGCTTTTCCCAGCGGGGCCGCCCAGTACGCGCGGGCGGCCTGCTCGCCGGCGACGACCCACAGGTACGCGGTGAAACCGGCGTGGTTCAGCACGTCGACGGACACGCCGTCGGCGAGCATCTCGTCGTGCACCGGGCCGAGCGCGTCCTGCTCTAGCGTCGTCGCGCCGTCGTCGTCGGTCAGGAGCTGCAGGTACCGCGACTTCGGAGTGGCGCCGGCGCGGCGTGCGTGCGTGACGGCCCAGGACGCCTGCAGTCGGAGCCCGACCAGCGCGGGCGGGGAAGGCACGCGGTAGACCTTCCCCGCCACGGGCAGGTCGAGGGTCGGTGACAGCAGGTCGCCGAGGTCCTCGAGCTCAGGCATCAGGCGCCGCGCGTGTACGACAGCGGGGCCGAGGCGCCGACGCCGTTCGTGACGACGATGTTCGCGGGCCCGGCCGACCCAGCGGGCACGGTCGCGACGATCGTCGAGTTGTCGACGACGGTGTACGTCGTCGCGTTCGCGGCGCCGAACTTCACGCCCGCGGCACCGGCCACGCCAGTGAATCCGGCGCCCTTGATCGTGACCTGCGACCCGGCGGCCGCGCCCGAGGGGAGCGCGGTCGTCAGGACGGGCACGGTGGTCGCGGCCGTCGGGTTCGCGATCTTCTCCGGCTTGCCCTGCACGAGCAGGGTGACGTTCACGGCCTGGAGGCCCTCGACGCCGCCGCCCTGCGGGGCCCACTGCACGAGCGCGTACCCCTCCCACGCCTGCCCGCCGGCCTTGCGCTCGTACCAGCGGATGTGCGCGAGCTCGAGGTCCTCCGAGCACTGGCGCAGCTTCTCCTGGCCCGGGTCGTACGCGCCCGTGGTCGGGTTCTCCTTGCGCAGGAGCGTCGCGGTGGGCTGGGCCTTGCGGAGCGTGACGGCGTCCGAGCCCCACCCCTCGGCGTCGTAGTCCGAGGAGTCCTGCACGGTGGAGTTGATGCCGGGCACGAAGTTCTGGGTCGCGCGGACCTGCGCCCAGTTGGGGGTCTCCGTGGCGGCCAGGTCGACGTCCAGGCGCCAGATGCTGTTGACGGTCGGGTTGAGGGTCTCGGCGGTCATGGGGGTGTCCTTCCGGGTGCGTCGGTCAGTCGGTGACGTGCGCGGAGGGGTGCGCCGTCGTCAGGTAGTAGTTCGACGTGGTCTCGTGCCGGCGGTTCGCGTCGGGCCCGAGATGTGCGGCGCTGGCGCGTCGCGTGTGAGCGACGAGGACGCCGCCCAGGCGCAGGTTCTCCACCCCGTGGAGGACGGCGTACACGGCGTCGTCGAGGTCGCTCGGGGAGGTGGGGGAGCTGCGGGCGCCGCGGCACCGCACCTGCACGCCCTGCACGACGTCGGACAGGCCCGACCCGGACACCGGGTACGCGGTGAGCACGACGACGCGGTCCGGGTCGGCCGGCATCGCGCCGAGGACGACACCGACCTCGGCTTGCGTGTACGCGGGCCCGGACGGCCTCCAGGCGAGGTCGGGCACGACGGCGGCGAGGTGCTGGGCGAGCCCGACGAGCAGGTCGGTGGTCCATCCCACGGGTGCCTCCTCAGGTGAGCGCGCCGCGGATCGCCTGCGCGATCAGCTGCTTCGCGGTGTCGGCGTCGTCGGCCTTCGCGGTCTCGAGGTACTTCGCCTGCCGGCCGTCGTCGTGCCGCCAGTCGAGTTCCTCGTGCTGGCGCACTGCGTATGGGGTGTTGAAGCTGATCCCCACGACGACGCCGTCTCCGGTCTCGTGGGGCGCGGACACGGCTCCGGTGCGCTCGAGCGTGCCCTCCTCGTGGGGGACACGCTGGCGCGCGGTCGTGAGGACCTGCTCGGCGGCGAGGACAGCGCCACGGGTCTCTCCGGTGCGGAGCTTCGCGGTGATCTGGGCGAGGGGGAGGATCGGCACGGCGTCTACCCCCTTGTGACGGATCGTCGGGTGCGTTTCCGCAGGTGGTGACGCGTGACAGGTTCTGCGGGGTTCGAGCGCCATGGGCGCGTGCGTGCGCATGCGCGTGCGCGCGTATAGGGGGAACCCGAGAAAACGTGTCACACCTGTCACAACGTGTCATGACCTGCGGAAACACCGTCGCTCGATGTGTCACGGACCCGTCACTGACGTGTCACTCGACCGCCCACTCGACGTGGTCGGGGAGGTCCAGAGGACCGGACGTTCGCCGCGCTTCGGCGAGCACGATCGCGGTCCGGCCGGACGGCAGCGTGAGCAGCGACCCCGGGGGAGCGGCCGGCGCGGTCGTGCGCGCGTACACGGTCGCGGACGACACGACCTGCGCCCCGGTCCGATCACGCACCATGCGCGTCGTCTCGTCCACCAGGCACGGCACGCCCGCGACCGGGGGCCCGTGGACATCGCCCATACCGCCCGACCCGATCAGCGGGACGACGGTGACGGTGTGCACGAGGAAGTCGTCGAACTCGTCCGCGGTGCTCACCCCGTCACCCGCACCCGGGTGTCCAGGCCCGCGGTCGTGAGGATCAGCGCCGCGGCGTCCGAGAGGCCCGTCGCGAGCCGTGCACGAGTGGCGACGGCGCCCTCCACGCCGACGTACGACACCGACGCGGGCCCGAAGCTCTTCGACGCGGCCACGCGCCCCGACGACGTCGCAGCGTCCGCGCCCGCGGTCGCCGGGTCGATGCCGAGCGCGATCCACGTCGTCACCTGCGAGCACGTCGCGTCCCGGAACGCGGCCCGGACCACCGGGTCGAGGGGGTATCCGTCTGCGTCGGTGCGGTAGACGGCCGAGCGGGTCGCGCCGAGGACGAGCAGCGACGCCGCGGCGAGCAGCTGGTCGACGTTCGCGGGCAGGGTCGACAGCGACCATGGTGGGTCGACGAGGTCGGCGCTGGTGGCGTAGATGAGCACGAGGCACCTCCTGGGGGTGTGGTGGGCGCGCAGGACGCGTTCATGGCAGGGCCGGAGGCACCCGGCGTCGGCGGCCCCGAACGGCCTTCACGGTCGTAGCACGGTGCGGGTGGCCGTCGCCGGGCCCGTGTTGACGCACCCACCACGGGTACGTGGGGTGCTGGACGGGGGCGACAGCGAGCCCCCGCCCAGCACGATCAGGCTCCGGTGACCGTGATCGTTGCGGACGCCGTCGAGCCGTCCGACAGCGTCGCGGTGATCGTCGCGGTCCCCGCGGCGACGCCGGTCACGACGCCGGACCCGTTCACGGTCGCGACGGCGACGCTGGACGACGCCCACGACGTGACCGTCGAGTCCGGGCCGCCTGCCGCGGCGAGCGCCCGCGTGGCACCGACGGCGACACTCGCCGTGGCCGGCGCGACCGTCGTCGTGCCGGTCGTGTCCTGCCACGCCTGCGCGTGCGCCGTCTCCTGCGCGGACTGCGTCGCAGCGACGGACGACACCTCGGCCGGCCGGACCGGCCGCACACCCTGCGAGGCGTGGAGCTCCGGGGAGACCACCGTCGGGCCGTGCGGGTTCCCGACCTCGCCCGGCTCGCCCGCGTTCGTGGGCGGGAGGAAGTCGTCCGGGCGAGGGTCGACGGCCGCGTCACGCAGGCGCGTGCCGATCTGGACGTCGTTGACGTCGCGGGGGTCGACGATGCTCACTTCGCCTCACCCCCGGTCGGCGTGCCCTCGATGCCCTCGAGCAGGGTCGGCCGGTTCTTGCCGGCCTTCTCGGCCCCGACGACGCGCTGGAGCTCCGCGTCGCGCTTCTCGGGGTCGCTGGCGTCGAGCCCGTCGAGGTACGCCCGGACGTCGTCAACGCTGTGCTGCCCCGGGTCGAACTGGTCCGACGGGCCGGGGTCCTTGGCCGGCACGACGACGGCAACGATGTCCGCCTTCGTCTTCGCCCCACCGAGGTCGACGTCGTGCGCCTTCGCCCACGCCGTCAGCTGCGGGACCGTCCAGGACTCGGTCGGAGCACCCTGCGGTACCTCGGTCTCGACCTCGACCTTGTAGCCGCGGCCCTCGAGGTACGCGAGCAGCCCAGCCGGGAGCTTCTCGGACGTCTCGGCGACGCCGTCGCGGAACTCGAGGGTGACCGGCCCGAACGTGGACCGGTCCGTGTGCCCCTGGATGGGGCTCGTGATCTTCGTGGTCATGATCGTCCTTCCCGTGCATCGGAGCGCGGGCCCGGGGCGTGCCGGGCCCGCGCTGGTCCGGGGACCGTCAGGCCGCGACCTTGACGTTCCGCGCGACGGCGGCCGCCTTGGTCTTCTTGAGCGCGACCGCGACCGGGCCCATCTCGACCTCACCGGTCTTGACGGCGCCGGCCTTCGTGAAGTCCGGCAGCCACGTCTGCACGAGCGGCGCACCGGCCATGGAGACGCCGTGGAACGCGTCGAGGCCGAACCGGACCGCGTACAGCTCGGTCAGGCCGCCCGAGCGGATCGGGATGACGTCGGCGTTCGACCCGGCGCGCTTGCCGGCGTCGATGAGGCGGATCGTGCCGTACGAGCGCAGGCGCGTCTCGCGCGGGCCGACCTGCTCGACGTACATGTTCGCTCGGCGGGCCGCGGACGCGATCTTCGCGATCGCGCGCTTGTTCGTCAGGATCGCACCGGCCTCGCCGTCGAGCAGGCCGAGGACGTCGTCGACGGCCTCGAGCAGCGCGAACGAGTTGTCCTCGTTCATCGTGCCCGACCAGTCGATCGCGGTGGTGACCTCGGTCGTGGACCCGGCGAGGGCCTTGGACAGGCCGTCGAACGAGTCCTCGTCCGCCGAGCTGTCGCCGTTGATGACGGCGTTGCCGAACTCGGCCTGCGTCGCGCGGATCTTGTCGCTCATCTGAAGCGCGACCTCACCGGACGCGGCCGGGCCGATGCGGCCCAGGACACGGTCGATCTGGAACGACCCGCCGAGCGGCTTGAGGTCCACGCTGTGCTTCGTGGTCGTGGACTCGGTGGGCGCGTACTCGGCGTTGATCGCGCGGAACGCGGCCGTGCCGAGCGACGCCTTGCGCCGGTACGTGTGGGTGAGGGTCCCGCCGCCGCCGACGGGGTTGACCACGTCGGCGAAGGTGATCAGGTCGAGGATCTCGTTGGTGCGGAACTCGTCGATGACGCTGACGTCGACGTCGTCGACGGCGTTCTGCTGCGCCTGGGCGAGGGTGACGGGCATGAGGGTGCTCCTTGGGTTCAGGCCGTGCCGTAGTGGCCGGCGACGGCGTCAGCGAGCGGCTTGGGTGTGCGGGTGCGCGCCTCGCCGGACCCGCCGGCGTGGTCGACGCTGCTCGCCCCGGCCGCCTGGGCCGCGAGGAGCTTGGGGTTGTCGGTGACCGCCTGCTTGATGGCGGCCGTGACCTTCTCGCCGAAGTCGTTGGCGGTGGGGTCGAGGTCCACGACCTTCGCCAGGAAGGCGCGGGAGTCGAGGAGGGCCGACGGGTCGGCCCTGTGGGTGGAGGCGGCGCGGTGCACGGCGAGCTCGACCTGCGCGGCGCGCGCGGCGTGCTGGGCGGCCTGGACCTGCGCGGTGAGCTCTTCCGGCTTCGGCGCCTGCTCGCCGTCCTTGACGAGGCCGAGGGCCTTGCCGAGCTCCTGCACGAGCGCGGTGCGCGCCTCGTCGGCGGCCTGCGCCTTCGCGTTCGTCCGGGCGGACCCGTTCTCGCGGCGCAGGTCGGCGATCATGCCCTTGAGGACGGCGGGGTCGTCGGGCAGGTTGTCCCCGCCCGGACCGGCCGCGTCGGCCGTCGTCGCGGCGGCGCTGGCCGCGCTGCGGCCGTTCTGAGCGCCGTTCCCGGCGGCCGTGGCCGTCTGGTCGCCCTGACCGCTGTTCGCGCCCTGGTCGCCCGCCGTGGCGCCGTCGCCAGTGCCGCCCGCGGGCGCTCCCGGGGTGCCCGCGGCGCCCGCGTCCGCGGTCATGAAGCGCAGGCGCTCGAACCGGGCCGGCATGCCGGGCGTGCGGGACAGGATGGGGTGGACGTGCTGTGCCTTCGTGGACATGACTGGGCCTCCTGGGTCCTGGTCGTGTGGGTGGATGCCGCTACGGTTCGCGGCGTACCGGCGCGCACCCGGCGCGACGGAAGCTAAGGAGGGCGCGATGGCGCAGCAGCACTACTACGAGGTCGAGACGGATGCGTCTGACCTGCTGATCCCTAGCGATTACAACCGCTGGGATGAGAGCAGCGCCTCCGGTCGAGGAGAGATCGTTGTGGGCCTCCCCAACGGCGAGTCTCACTGGATCTTTGGCTCCCGAATGATGGAGCGTGGGGTGGGCTTCCACGTTGCCGACAACGGGATCCTGTTCATCCGTGTGAATGGCAACGGAAAGGTGTTGCGCCGCTATGGCGCGTGGGTGTGGGTGGACGGCACGGAGTACGTCAAGAGGAAGATCCAGCAGGACTAACGGGCGCGGCCGACCTGCTCCCGAGCCGTCTGCCGCTTCAACGCCGGATGCTCCGCGAGGTGCTCGCGCATCGCGCCCTGCCACTCCCGGACCTTCGTCCGCGCGCGGGCTGCGGCCTCGTCGTCCAGGGCCGCGGCCTCGCGCAGCTTCCACTTCCGGATCCCGCGCTCGATCGCGCGCTGCCGCTGCTGATCCTCGTACCCAGCCCGCTCGCTCCTCGCCGCAGGGACGCGCGTCGCGCCGGGCAGGTACGCGGACAGGGAGTGCCGGCAGTTCGGGTGCTGGAACCCCGCCGCGCGCGCCTCGTCCACCGTCCCCGCGACCCGCACGGACACCGTGCCGTCGCCGGTCGAGGACGGGACGTCGACGGCGCCGGTGACGCCGCCCGTGATCGACAGAACCTTGCCCTCCCACGGGCGGCACAGCGGGCACTCGCGCGGCGCGTCCGATACGACGACGAGGTCGACGCCGGCGGCGACGAGCTGCGTCGTGTGCCCGTCCACCGCGGCCTTCCCCGCCCCGGTGCGCACGGCCATCTCGACGTACGACTCCACCGCCCAGCGGCGCCCCGACCGGTCCCGGAACGTTCCGACCCCGCGCTCGGTCAGCCGGTCCAGGACCTGTTGTGCCGCCTCGCGCCGGGTCTGTGTCCCGAGCAGCACGGTTGCTGACGCGTCCGCGACGGTGCGCTGGTAGACGTCCTGGGCGGCGCGGAGGATGCGCGGCGCCCACGGCCCGACGCGCTGCACGGTCTCGGCGGCGATCGACTCCACCGCACGCAGCGTCGCCGGCGGCATCACGACTTCGAGCCCGAGCGCGTCCAGGTCGCGCACGGCGAGCGCGCGCCCGGCCGTGTACGCCTGCCCGATCACCTGCCCGACGACGGTCGCGGCCTGCTCGTCGAGGCTCGCGAGGTCGCGCGCGATCTGCGCGCGCACCCACTCCAGCTCGGCGAGACGCGACGTCGCCCACGTCGGCTCGTCGACGCCGCGAGCGAGCGCGGACGCGAGCCGGCGCAGCACGGCGAGCTCCGCCTCGGCGAACAGCTCGGCGACGCGGCGCGCGAGGCGCTCACCGAACCCGGGGTCGATCGGCACGCGAACCAGCCTCCCAGGTCAGACCCACCGGCCTACGCCTGCTCGAGCGCGGCGGCGTCGCCCTCCGGCAGGCGCAGCGACGTCGGCACCGCGCCCGTGAACCGCAGACCGGTCAACCCGGCCTGCTGCGCGGCGTCGAGGGGGTCTACGCCGGCGCGGATCAGGACGCCCATCGCGTCGGCCTGAGCCTTGACCGCCGCCGGATCCGTCGCCCGCGCGTCGGGCGGGACGTCGTCGGGGTCGGCGAGGACCTCGCCGGCGTCCTCGCGCAGGATCGCTGCGACCTCGTCCGACACCTGCTGCTCGGTCCAGTCCGGGTGCACCATCTGCACCCGGGTCGCCGTCGACGCCGCACGCGCGACGTACAGCGCCTGCCCGGTCTGCGCGAGCGTGATGATCGCGTCCTGCACCGTGTCCCCGAAGTCCACCGTCACCTCGCCCGGCTCGAGGCCCGGCGTCGAGAACACGGCCCGGTCGATCGTCAGCATCTTCTGCGCCAGACGCGCGACCGCGGGCCGCTCGTTGCGGATCTTCCGGTCCCGCGTCAGGTACGACCGCCGCTCGCGCGAGTGCACCTCCGTCGCGGTCATCTGCCCTCCGTCAGTGCGCTCCGCGAACGTCTGCGTCGAGTACCCCGCGCCCTGCACCGCCCGCAGCGCGATGTCCTCGCACGCGCGCAGGTGCTCCTCAACCCGGATCTCGAACTGCTGCGGCGTGATGTCCAGGTGCCCGTCCTCCGGCGGTGCGGCCTTCACAGCCTCGTACACCTCACGGTCCAGGTCGAACGACGCACCCGTGCCGGGCGCACCTGCCTCGAGCATGTACGACGGCACGATGATGCGGGCCTTCGCGAGCCGGATGTCGCGCATCAGCGACGAGTACGTCTCGTCGAGCGCGTCCATGAGCTGCTCGACGCCGTCGAAGTCGGACCGCCCGAGGTTGTGCCCGACCGGGTCCTGGCGCCACCGCCGCTGCGGCAGCTGGTTCGGGATGTACTCCACGCACAGGCCCGGCGTGCGGCCGGCCACGAGCGCGCCCTGGTCGTCGACCTGAGCCGCTAGCGTCTCAGTCGACGGGTGCTCGGCGAGCGGGACGGGCCGCCCGAGGTTCGTGGCCGTGCCCTCGTACAGGGCGTGGAGCACGAGACCGTTCCCCTCGCGGTCGAGCTCGTGCCGCTCGACGTGCCGGCGCACGATCTGCCCCTGCTCGTCGACGACGCGCCAGAACGTGACCGCGACGAGCCGGCCCCACCGAAACTCGGGCCACGCCGCGTCCGCGTCGACCGTCACCAGGAACGGCTTGCTCGACGCGGCAACGTCCCACGTGACGCGCTGGTACCGGCCGCCGAGCGCGGCACCGACCTCCGCACCGGTGGCGAGCACGGAGTGGAAGCCGTCGTCGACGTACGCGTTGAGCCGCTCCTGCGTCACCGACGCCTTCTCGCCCGACGTGCGCGCCACCTTGTCGGCCAGGAGCAGCGTGGGCGGCTCGGCGTACAGCAGGTCCGCGGACCCGCGAGCGATGTCGGCGGCGAGCGGGATGTGCAGTTGTCCGCGCTGCCCGACGGTCAGGTCCCCGACGGGCCGGCCCCACCAGGTGCGCGCGGCCCAGCCGACGACGCCGCCGCGGTACTGCGACGGCCGGTCGAGCTGCTGCCGCTGCCCGTCGTGCTGGTATGCGCCCCGCAGCGCGGCCGGGGTGCCCTCGTACCAGGCGGACCACTGGCCCAGGACCGGCGTGATGTCGGCGAGGGCCTTCGGGGGCCAGGCCTGGCCGGGCGTGGGCAGCGGCACGACGTACCTCCTACTTTCTGTTGTGGTCGCTCGCGAATAGGTTCGCCGCTAGGCTTTCCCGCCAGCCGTGAGCCGAATGGGAGTCCAGATGACGGAGCCGTCCGTAGACCAGCCGTTCCAAACCCGACTTAGATTCCATCGCCCGATGCGCAATCTGCTCGATGTCACGTCCGCCCTCTCCGCAGTCGACTCACTGTGGGTCGGCAGTTACGACCTAGCCGTGCTCCTTGCAACCGAGGGATCGGGGTTCGGGCTCGAAGACGAGACCCTGTATCTACGACGAGGCTCGTCTGATGAACTCGAGCTTTCGACGATGTGGTGGGAGAACGCTCAGACAGGATCCGGTCCACGCTTCGACGTGCCACGACCATCGCCGACATACATCTCGATGCGTTCGCCGCTGATCGTGGAGCTCGTGGAGACCTACCTCCTACCGACGGGTATCGGTGCGACCACCGTCGCGTTCTTCCGATTCGCACTCAAGAACCCGGGCGCGATCGGCCAGTTCCTTCCATCGATCCTTGAGGGCTGGAACAGCGGCATGGCGGCGTCGACCAGAGCCCGAACCGATCGGCTTCGTGCCCGCGAAGAGGCTGCGCAGTTCCTTGCCGAACGGGACAGAGCTCGGCGGACTCATGAGATTGCCGGTCGGGTGATCGAAGCGGGTCACGAACTCAGCGATGCGGGCCTGGAAGTGATTGAGACTCAAGGGATGCCGGAAGACGGAGTGGAGCACTAGGTCTAATCGGTGTCGTCGCCGGGCGCGCCGTCCATGGCGGGGGCGATCGGGATGGTCTCCCGCCAGGACAGGCGGGTCGTGTAGATCGCGTACCGCAGCGCGTCGACCTCGTCGTCGTCCGCCTTCATCGGGGCCGTCTCGCCGCGCTTCGTCGCCTTGTCGTCCCACACGTACCCGGGGATCTTGTCGACCAGCTCGGTGCACGCGTCGGACACGACGAGCCGGTCCACCGCGAGGAGGGACGCGACCGTCTGGATACCGGGCAGGACGGCCTTGTGCGCGTTCGTCACGCCGGGCACGCCGTCGTGGAACAGCTGGTGCCGGAACGACGCCGCGGCCGAGTCGACGGGCACCCACTCCGGCGTGCGCCACGCCGCCACCGGGCGGGCCGCAAGCCACGTGCGCAGGTCCGTCGAGTGCTCGCCGACGGTCATGTGCCCCGGCCGCCACTCATCCAGCACGTACAGCCGGTCCTCGCCGACGTGCCCGGGGCGCGTGTCCGGGCCGATGCCGAGCAGGTACCCGCGCGAGGCGTGCACGTCGCCGTAGTCGACACCGAGCGCGAGCACCCGGTCCATGGCCGGCAGCTCGACGGCGGGCATGACGTGTCGGTCCGGGTCCCACTGCTCGTACACGGCCCCGGCGGCCTGGACCCAGTCGCCGAGGATGAAGCGGCGGTACCAGAGGCCGACGTACTCGCGGGTGATCTGCGCGACGTACGCGGGGTCGAGGTGTGTGTTGTCGGCGAGGCGGAACCGGAAGACCTTGTACCCGAGCTCGGTCGCGCGCAGGATGACCTGCTTCCGCAGCCAGTGCGCGGGCCCGTCCGGGTTCGTCGTCGCGAACAACCGCGCCCCGGGCACGCTCATGCGGCCGATGAGCTGCGTCCAGAACGCCTCCGCGACCAGCGTCGCCTCGTCCACGTACGCCCCGGCGACGGTCAGGCCGCGGAGCACGGCTTCGGCGCGCGAGTCGGACGCGCCGAGGACGTGCACGGTGCGGCCGAGGATGACCGCGGTCGGGGCGCCGGCCGTGTACGACACGTGCCGGGCGAGCAGCCCGAACAGCGACGGGTCCTTGAGCGGGCCGAACACGTTGCGTGCGATCGACTCGCGGGTGCGGCCGACGACGACGAGCTCGCCGCCGCGCGGCGCGTGCGCCACGAAGATCAGCCACGCGAGCAGGCTGGCGATCGTCTTCCCGGACCGGATCGACCCGGTCCACAGGTTCACGCGCGCGGACGCCCGGGCGATCGACCACACCTGCCTCGGCGAGAGGCCGGCAAGGACGGCGGCGATGACGGCCTTGGTGACGACGACGGCGGTCACGACTCGTCCTGCGCCGGCATCCGGTCCGCCGCGGCAGCGATCGCGGCGGCGATCCCGTCCAGCATCCCCACCGCCTCCGCGTGCCCACCGTCGCCATCGTGGAGCGCGAGCTTGAGCGCCCGGTCGATCGCCGCGCCCGCGGCCTGCACCAGCTTCAGCTTGTCCGACGGCGTCGGCTCCGGCGTCGTGTGCTCGTCGAAGTCGTGGTCCTTGCCGCCCCAGTCGAAGTACGTGTGCGGCTGCCACAGCTGCGCGCGCAGCCGTTCCGCGTCCTCGAGCAGCTTGACCTCGAGCCCGGCCCGCCGCGCCTTCGCGTCCACGATGACGGCCTGCGTCGCCGCGACGGTCTGGGTGCGGTCGGACCGGATCCCGAGCTTGTGCGCCCGCGACGCCACCGACCCGGCCGTGCGCCCGAGCTCCTCCGCGACGGCCCGCTGGGAGACGCCGGCGGTGAGACGTTCGCGCAGGAGCGCGTCTTCGTCAGGCGTGTAGCGGGGTGCGGGCACGTGGAGTTTCACCTGCCCTCGCGGAATCTCGCCGCGACGCCTCAACTACTGCAGCGTGCAGGTGTACGGGTCGTCGGGCGCTTCGATCTCGTCCAGGCGGCCATCGAGGTAGCGAATCCACTCCTGACCGGCCATGTCACGGAACCGGACGCTCGCGTCTTGAATCTCCATCTTCCACAAGTCGTGCGTCTCGAATCTGCTCGTGTCGAAGACGAACCCCTGCTGTCCGGGAAGGAGCCGATACCACGTGCGGCCGAACATCTCCGAGTCGTCAGCGTTCACCACCCGTGTGCTGATGTTGAAGATCGGCTCGTCCGAGAAGTTGCCCACCACAGCCTGCGTGCCGGGGATCTCGGGTGCCCACGATGCCTCGTCCTGTCGCCAGATCGCGACACGCCGCGCCTGCGCCTGATGACGCAGCAGGGCTTCACGCCCTTCCGCGCGGTCGCGCGCTGCGTCGGCGGCCAACCGTTCTGCGACAGCATCTACTCGGTCTTGCTCGAGACGCATGAGCTCTTGCTTCTGAGCGCGGTTCCGTCGCCGTCCCTCGACCCAGCCAAGGGCGATCGCAACTACGACTGCGCCGACCGTGCCGATTGCCGTCAGGATGTCCCACACGTTCGGGTCGTTCGGTGCAATGACGACCTCGATCGGGAACGGATCCATGAGCGGGAGCGTACCGGGGACGTGGGCCCCTGCCGGGTCGGGCTCACCGCGCTCGAGTGTGAGGGGTCGCGGGCTCGTCGACGCGGCAGGGAGAACAGGGACGGGCCCGCCGCTCACGTGCAGGGGTTCGTGAGCGGCGGGCCCGCGGGGCTTCCGTGCGAGGGCGTGCGTCACCTCGGGAAGCGTTGCACCCGAATCGTAGCGCACCACTGGCAAGGATGAGCACATTCGAGAGGCAAGTTGTGGCAGGTCATGCGGGCACCGCGACGGCGTCCGCGCGGGCCGCGACCGCACCGAGCTCGAACACGTCACGCCCCCGATCGTCCCGCCCGGCTGGGGTGATGACGCCGCGGTGGAGCCAGGACCGCCACGTCGCGCCGTTCAGGTGGGGCCAGATCGTGCGCACCTGTTCGGCGGTGACGAGCGCGTCGGGGTGCTCGCGCGGCATGGCGCGCACGTGCCATGCGACCTCGCGGTCGAGCTGCGGCCGGTCGTCCCAGGTCGTGTGGCACCCGGTGCAGCGTGCGACGTCGGAGAGGCCGGCCACGACGTCGCGGTCGCACACGACGCGGCCGCCGCAGTGCGGGCACGACCCGGCGCGCTCCGGTGCGAGCCCGGCGAGGCGGCGCAGGGTCGCCCGGACGGCGCGGACCTCTGCGAGGTAGTCGTGCCAGCCGGGGTGGTTCTGCGCCGCCCAGAGGGTGTGCTCGTGGAGGAACGCGAGCGTGCCCGTGTCGCGGCTGTACCCGCGTGCGGCGTCGACGCGCCCGGCCCAGTCGGCCGCCCACGCCTCGAGCACGACCAGCGCGCCCCGCCCGGTGCGCACCGACCGCACGCCGGCGACCGGGGCGTCCTCGCGGTACACGGCGTCGAGGCCGTGGGGGAGCCTGCCCGGGTCGTTCGTCGACGGGGTGCCGGTGAGGTCGTACCGGATCGCGCGCAGCCCGACGGAGGTGGCGCGGCCGCGGGGGAGCTCGTCGAGGAGGGTGGCGATGTCGTCGAGGAGTTGGCGGGCGCGGGTGAGGCACCGGTCGCAGATCGCGAGCGCGGTGCCGTCGAGGGGCTGTGCGCAGTCGCGGCACGCGGTCGTCGTGGCGCTGCAGCTGGTGCAGAGGTAGACGGGGTGGGCGTCGTCGTGGGTGGTGGTCTCGACCCATTCGTGGGCGCAGCTGTCGGGGTGGGTCACGGCGGGTCTCCCTTGATGCATGTTCGTCCAGGTCAGAGGCTTGATGTCGGGATATCCGGCTCGGGGCGGATGTCGGAGGATCCCGACACGTCCCCCGGCGGCGGACGGCGGCGCGGCCGTGTCACCGGCCCGTGGGAGCATCCGGCCATGAATCTCTGGGCCGCAGCGAGCGAGAGCGCGACGTCGGGCTGGTTCGAGGGATGGATCGGAGGTCTCATCGCCGCAGCGGTGACGCTCGGCTTCACGGCCTGGTGGGAGACGCGGCAGCACCGACGACGGCAGCTCGACGACGCACTGCTGGAACTCAGCGATGCGCAGAACCAGTTCTGGCAGGCGGTCCAGCGAATGCCCGCGCGTGGGTGGGATGAGATGGAGCTCGCGGTTGTCACCAACCGCGTTGGGATCGCCCAACTCCGGGCCGGCGCTCTCTCGGCACGACGCGTTCTGGGCATCCCAGCTCGATTCGTGGCACCAGCGCGCGACGGGCTGCGCAAGACGTTGTCCGCCCTCGACGGCGTGTGGGTGACGGAATTGAAGCTCGTGATCGGGAAGAAGTGGCCGAAGGTCAAGACAGAGGAGGAGTACGACCGAGTTCTCGAGGAGCTCGCGCCGGTGATGCGAGCGGCTGCGGCGCAGATGGCGACGTGCCACGGATGGCTGCACAACCCATGGCGGTTCGCGTGGAGTCGCAACCTCAGCGACCGCATGCAGTCAAGCATCGAGCTCGACACCAGCCTGTCGTAGGGCTGCTTCACGCGGTCTCGCCGTCCCCGGCCCGCCCGACCGCGCGCCGGGTCAGCTCGTCCCCGCGGATCGCGTCCTCCCAGCACTGCCCGCACCCGACCCCGCCCACGACGACGCGCCCCTCAGCGTGCGTGCATGCGGTCCGGACGGCGTCGGCGAGCGGGTGCGTCGTGGTGAGCCACCCGGCGCGCCGCTGCACGGTCCTCGCCGTGCCGGTGCCCGTGCGGCGGACCTGGCGGGCGAGCGCGGTCGCGTCCGTCGTCGACAGCTCGCCCGACTCCACCATGGCGCGCGCCTCCGCCGGCAGGTCGAGCAGCGCGAGCCGGGCCCGCACCGTCGCCGCGGAGTACCCGGTACGCGCCGCGATCGTCGCGGGGGACATGCCGCGGCGGCGCAGGCGGGCGAACGCGTCGGCCTGCTCGAGCGGGGACAGCTGCTTGTGCATGGCGGCGGCGAGCATGACCGCGGTTTCGCCGTCGTCGTCGCGCCGGGCGACGCACGGCAGCGCGCGCACACCGGCCCGCAGGGCGGCCTGGTAGCGGCGGTGCCCGTCGACGATCGTCCAGCCACCGGACGCGCGCTTCTTCACGACGAGGGGCTGCAGGAGCCCGACGGCGCGCAGCGACGCCGCGAGCTCATCGAGATCGCCGAGGTCGGTGCGCACGTTCGCTGGGTTGGGGTGGATCTGGTCAACCGGGATCGCCGTCATCGCAACGGCCCACCCGCGTCGAGCGTCCCGCGCGCGGCCTGCCACCCCGCCACGAACGCCCGGTACTCATCGGCATCCCCACGCACGCCGTAGTCCTTCCGGAAGTCCGACCACGCGCACGCCAACTCCACCGACTCGTCGCCCCCGCGCGCGCACACGGGCACCGAAGCAAGCGCTTCCGCTTCCGGCGTGGTGGTGGTGTTGATGGCTTCGGTGAGGAGGACGGCGTCGCGTTGGGCGAGCTGGAAGGACTCGACGATGGTGGGGCCGGTGATGGACCAGGTGTGTGCGCCGGTGGTCTGGTGGTCGCCGATCTTGACGGCGGCGACGGGGAGGCCGCGGAGGTCGGTGGCGCGAACGATGGTGCCGCGGGGGAGTTCGTCGAGGTTCTGGCGGGTGAGGGTCATGCGGCGTGCTCCTGGTCGGTGGGCTGGCCGTAGCCGGCGGTGCGGATGAGGGTGAGGGCGTCGTCGAGGAGCATGCGGACGACGATGTCGGGCTCGGTGTCGACGTTGCGTGCGTCGCGGACGTTGTCGAGCCAGCTGAGGCGCCACCAGGCCCACCAGCGGTGGGCGTTGGGGGCGCCGACGCCGCGGCGCTGGGTGACGAGGAAGGCGACGTCGGCGTTCGCGTGGAGGGCTTCGCGGTTGGTCTCGTCGAGCCAGCGTTCGATGTCGAGGTCGGATGCGGCGCGGGCTTTCTCGCCGCCCTTGATCTCGAGGATGACGCCGGGGCAGAGGCTGATGTCGCCGCGGTCCTTGTTGCCGGTGAGGGTGAGTCGGTCGGCGTGGGGGAAGCCGCGGGTGCGTGCGGCGCGGACGACGGCGGTCTCGGCGGCGGTGCCGATCTGCTTAGGGCGGTTGACCATGCTGTGGGTCCTCTCAGAACGGGACGACGTCGCCCGGGCGGGCGGGCCGGGCGGGTGCGGGCAGGGGTGTGGTGGCCAGGGGTGGCCGGTGGCAGGTGTGGGCGAGGACGACGAGGACGTCGCCGGCGGGACGCTTCGTGCCGAGCGCGCGCAGACCAGGTACGTGGCGGGGGGTGAGCTCGTAGCGGCCGGGGTCGCCCCACAGCTGGTACGTCGCGGTGGCGAGGATGACGGCGGCGGCTTCGAGCTGCGGGGTGGCCTGGTAGGGGTCGACGGTGGCGAGGCCGGCGATCACGGGGGCGTCGTACCCGACGAGGACGAGGCGTCCGCACAGGCAGGTGCGGGGGATCGCACGGGTGCCAACGAGGCGGGGGTCGTCCCCGGACCGGGTGGTGTAGGCGTCGAGCCAGACCGGGGTCGATGACGCGATGACGCCGGGTGGACTATGACGCTGATCGCGTGTGCGCATGCGCGCGTGTATGGGCTGGTTTCCAAGAAAACGTGTCATCGCGTCATTCGCGTCATCGTGGCTGGTCAGACCGTGTGACACGTGGTCGAGCGACGTGTCATCGAAGAGGGTGAACGCGTCATCCACGGGGCTCACCACCCGTCCTCGTTGCTGAGGAGGCCGTCGAGCTCTCCTCGTGATGACGCGTCCCGTGACGCATCTGATGACGTGTCCTCCCCGCCGTGCGTGATGTCGTCGAGGCGAATGCCGGCGAGGAACCGGGCCGACGCGGACCGCTCGGTGCGCACCCCGTACTTGGACCGGAGCGCGAGCGTGAAGCCCTTCGCGCTCATGGGGGTGGCGCCCGCGTCGGTGCACCACCGTTCGTACGCGGCACGCAGCTCGGCGGTGCGCACGCGCAGGTCCTGCCGGTTGGGCTCGCCGACGACGCAGCAGTCGGCGACGAACCCGCCGACGGTGTCCTGCTCGGTCTCGTACGCCTTCGTCGCGGCGGTGACGGCGGCGGGTGCGTCGAGGCCGCGGGCGAAGTAGTCGGCGGCGCCCCGGATGACCCACGCGAGGATCGCGGGGCCCTCGTCCTCGATGAGGCGCTCCTCGAGGTCCTTGACGCGCAGTTCTTCGGGCATGGTGTGGACGAACGGGACCATGACGACGCGCCGCCAGAACGCGAGGCCGCCGACGCGGACCTCGGGCTCGTGGTTGGACAGGACCCACAGGGTGTGGGTCGGGCTGAAGTCGAACAGGTCCTCGCGCATGAACCGGGCGCTGATCGTGTCCTTGCCGGTGAGGAGCTTGATGCGGGCCTCGTCGAAGGTCTGGCCCTCGTTGATCTCGGAGGTGACGGTGAGGCGCTGTCCTTGGAGGCGTGCGAGCTCGGTGGGGTGCCCGTGGTTCTTCGTGGCGAGGAGCATCTCGGCGGGGGCCTGTCCGGAGTAGCCGCCGGCGCCGAGGCCGACGATCTTCTGCAGGGTGGACAGGAAGGTGGACTTGCCGTTGGCGCCGGCGCCGTGGGCGAAGAAGAACACCTGGTCGAGGACGGCGCCGACGATGCTCATGCCGGCGGCGCGGGCGACGAAGGCGATCATGTCGGGGTCGCCGGCGAACGTGTCGGCGAGGAACTTGTCCCACCGGGGGTGG
The DNA here is from genome assembly GCF_015327065.1 of Cellulosimicrobium sp. JZ28. Lineage (NCBI taxonomy): Bacteria > Bacillati > Actinomycetota > Actinomycetes > Micrococcales > Promicromonosporaceae > Cellulosimicrobium > Cellulosimicrobium sp. JZ28. Next base: position 1,102,680 of record NZ_CP017660.1, read on the forward strand.
GGGGCGTCGAAGTCGGGCGCGACCGTGGTGGACCGGGTGTGCATGGCGGCCGGGTCGGACGGGGAGAGCGTGCCGGTGCGCAGGTCGACGATGCCGGCGGGGGTGTTGAGGTCGTAGGGGCGGGCGTCGAGCTGGTCGGCGGGCACGACGATGCGCTGGTCGGACTGGGCGAGGCGCAGGACGTCGGTGACGCCCTTGGCGGTGAGCGCGGACCGGCGGTACCGGTCCCACCCGTCGCCGCCGGGGAGCCGGCGTGCGAGGGTGCGGGCGTGCTCGCGCACGAGCTCGCGCTCGTCGATGTTCCACCGGTGCCCGGCCCAGGTGAGCCAGCGGCCGCGCCCGGCGGCGTACCGGACGTCGTGGAGGTGGTCGTCGACGAACAGGAGGGCGGTGTTGTCCTGGATCGGTTCGGCGCGCCGCGGCTCCGGTTCGGTGGCGCGCTCGTCGTCGCGGACGACGCGCAGTGCGGGCGCCGCGGACGCGGTCTGGGGTGCGAGGGCGGTGGCGCCGTCGGTGGGTGCGATGAGGCCAGCGAGGTCGCCCCCGGGCGGGGGTCCGTCGGGTGCGGGGGTGAGCGCGGTGGCGATCTGCCCGAACCCGGCCGCGCGCAGGGCCCTGGCGGCGGCGGTGTGGTCTCCGCCGTGCTCGAGGACGGCGAGGGCGCCGAGCTTCGTGTACGGGACCTCGGGCTCGAACTCGGTGCTGGAGGTGAAGACGTAGAGGCGGTCGCGGTCGTCGGCGTGCCCGGTGGTCGCGGACAGGCCCTGGCCGCGCTTCTTCCCGGGCCGGATCCAGTATCGGGTGCGCCCGTGGGTGTGGGAGAGCGTCCAGCCGTGGGGGGTGAGGAGGTCGGCCCAGTCGGTGCGGTTCTCGTAGTCGTCGCCGGGGGTGATGCCGGCGGTGGGGTCGTGGTGGGCGACGGGTGCGCTCGCCGTGGTCTCGGCGGCCGGGTCTTGGGCGTCGAGGGTGCGCAGGAGGGCGTGGAAGGCGTCGCGCTCGTCGCGGGTGAGTACGGGCGCGGTGGCGGGGCCGCCGACGAGCCGCACCCACGGCTGCCCGGAGGGGTGGTGGGTGCCGGGCGTCGGCGCGACGACGACGTACCCGCCCTCGCCGCGGGTCTCGGCGAGCACCTGGACGACGTCGCGCTCAGTGGTGGTGGCGATCTTCTCGAGGCGGCGGTCGCGGTGCGGCTCGTCGAGCTCGGCGGCTTTCGCGGTCTCGGCGGCCTTCCACTCGGCGAGCTCGTCGGGCGTGCTCGGGCGGCGTGCGAGCTTTGTGTTGCCGGGGACGGTGTCGTCGTCGGTGAGGCGGTAGTGCCAGTGGAAGCCGCCGGAGGGGGAGCGTTCGACCCACCCGGCGCCGAGCCGGGCCCACAGGTCGCCGAGGCCGGTGTCGCGCGCGAGGGCGGCGAGGTCGGGCAGGTGGTCGACGGCGCGGCCCTCGAGCTCGACGAGCTCGGCGCGACCGGAGACAGCGCCCTGCACGACGGCGAGCCCGTGGTCGGTCCCGTCGAACCAGGCGCGCACCTGCGCTTCGTCCGCGCGCTCGGTGATGTACGGCTTCCACGTGACGGCGGGGGCCTTGGAGCCGTCGGCGCGGATCGGGAGGACGGAGTAGCCGGCGGCGTGGAGCTCGAGCGCGGCGACGAGGATGGGAGGCGTGGTCACGCTGCCTCCGGCATGCGGGTTGCGGTCCCACGGTGGGCCGCGGGAAGGTGTGGGCCGTTCGTTCGTCCAGCGCGAGAAGTGGAGGGGCCATGCCGTTCGACGGCTGGATTCGACGGCCGTACAAGATCGCCCGTCAGCAGCACCTCGGTGAGTTCCTCGACTACCTGGAGTCCGCGGGGTACCTGCGCTGGAGCCTCCGTCATGACGGGTCGACGGCGGTCTGGATCGTCTCGGAGGGAGGTAGGAGTCCCCGCGAGTACCAGACCCGTCAGGCCGAGAAGCTCGCGGAGCGGATTGCGGAATGGGTGCCGATCTATTGGCGTCCGGTGCCCTCGCCGGGTGGCAAGGAGCTCTACCTCCAGTACCGCCAGCACATCGCCGCCAAGCGGCGGAAGCTCGGGCAGGAGCCCCTGTATCACGGGCCTGGGCAGCCGGATGAGCTGCCGATCTAGGGGGTTCCTGGTCACCGATGCCTCCGAAGCGTGGTCGTGGTGCTGAGTGGTGTGGTCCCCGCGCCCGGCTTGAACGGGCTGCACGCCTGCGTGGGCGGGGTGCCGCGTCAGGCGGCGTTGCGCAGGATCGCGACGACGTCGGCGCCGAGGCCGGTGGCGCCCGCGATCGTGGCGTCGTCGATGCCGAGCGCGATGAGCTGCCGGGCCTTCGCCGCGGCGTCCTCACCTGACGGCGCCGCCGGGGCCGGGGCGGGTGCGGAGGCCGGCTGCGCCGCAGGAGCGGACGGCGGGGGCGTGGCCGGGGCGGTGGGCTGCCCGCCGACCTCCGGGGCCATGAGCGCGGCGTTCCCGGCGGGCACGTACTTCGCCTGCCAGAACTTCCGGGACCGCTTGTCCTGCGGGTCCTCGCGGTGCGTGAACGACAGGGTGATCGTGCCGCCGACCTCGAGCCCCGGGGCGCCCGCGGCGCGCACGGCGTTGCGCACGTCCTCCTTGAGGTAGCGGCCCTCGATGTAGAGGCGGCGCACGCCGTCGTCGTCCTGGATGGACGGGTCGCGCAGGTCGGTCTGGAGGTCGACGCTGATCGCCATGATCGGGTCGCCGGACGGGTAGTAGAGCAGCTCGCCGCCGCCGGGGTTGTTCGGGTCGTACTTGCGGGCCTGGTAGGCCTGCGGCGGTGCGACGATGCGGCCGGTGACGGTGTCGCCGGGGTTGGCGAACTTCACGGCGGGCGCGCCGCCGCCGCCCATGAGGACGTCGTTCGCGTTCGGGGTCGTGGTCATCGTGTTCTCCTGGTGTGTCGTGCCGTGGTGGCGTGGGTGGGTGGTCAGGGGATGAGGCCGGCGAGGGTGTCCGCCGGGGGCCGGTGCCCGGGCTTCGTGAGCCCGTGCCCGTCGGGGTAGCGCGCGCAGTCCCAGCAGCCGGTGGCGCGGGGGAGCTGCGTGATCCACGCGTCCCGGGCCTGCGTCGAGATGGACTCGAGCGCGGTGAGGTTCGCGTGGAGGCGATTTGCGCGGTCGAGGCCGTCGACGGCGATCTGCTCGTCGTACGGCTCGGACCACAGGTGCCCGCGGTCGATGCCGTTTGCGTCGTTCCGGGGCAGGTACCAGATCGCGACCGTGCGCACGTCGTGGCCGGCGGCGACCCACCCGCGGCCGTACAGGTGCGCCTGCACCCGGTACGTCGCGGACGGCCCGTGTGTGCGCGCCTTGCGGAGCGTGGACTCGCCGACGACCTTCCAGTCGAACGTCGCGCCGGCGGCGGTGTCGAACAGGTCCGTGGACCCGGTGATGTCGACGCCGCCGATCTGCCCGACGGTGACGCGGTGCTCGCACAGCCACCGCGTCCCGGTGGTGTGCAGCGCGTTCCGCGAGATCTCGTGGTCGGTGAGGAGTCGCTCGAGCTCGGCGTGCACTGCGGTGCCGACGAACGGCAGCCACGCGACCCCGTCGTCGGTCTGGTCCCAGCCGGCGAGCTTCGCGGCGAGGCAGTGGTCGCAGGGGGTGCCGATCTCGGACGGCCCGATGCGCTTCTGCAACGACCGGGGGGAGTGGGTGATGGCGTGCTCGATGACGCCGCGCAGCTGCCCGGCGGCGACGTCGACGGGGGTGCCGTCGAACGCCTGCGTGCGGGGCGGGAGCGTGGAGTACTCGAACGCGGACGGGTCGTGGGCCACGGGCGCGATCGGGGCCGGGGCGCTCACGACGGCGCTCCCTCGCGGGCGACGTCGGCGGCCTCCAGGCGCATCCAGGCGGCGCTGTGCTTGACGCCGTTGGGCCACGTGGTCGGGAGGCCCTCGATGGCCGTGGCGATGCGCTCGCGCTCCTCGGCGTCGTGCTTCGCGATCACCCGGTCGAACTCGGCCAGCAGGGCGTCCGGGTCGTCGACGTCGTGCCGGACGAGGAAGCGTCCGAACGCCTCGCGCCACCCGGCCAGCGTCGGGGTGAGCAGGGCCAGGGCCTCGGCCTCGCAGGGGTCGTGCTCCGCCGTGCGCTCGTCGCTCACGTGCGTCTCCTCGTGGTCGGTGGGGGTGGGCATGGGCCCGGGGTCGCCGCCCGGCTCCGGGGCATCCGGCTCGACGTCGTGCTCGTCGACGCCGTCGTGCTCGAGGCGGACCGCGGCGACGAGCGTCTGGAACACGTAGCCGCGTTCGAGCGCGACGAGCGCCGTCACGACGCCTCCCGGAGCAGCGCGGGCACGTCGAGCAGGCCCAGCTGCGTCAGCAGGTCGCGCGCGTCGTCGACGCCGGTCGCGCGCCCGCACACCTGCAAGGCCGCGCTCCGGCGGGTCGGGCCGTCGAGCGGGAGGAGCGCGAGGGACTCCGCGGTGCGCTGCGCCTGGTCCATGCCGGCGAGCACGCCGTCGACGGGGAAGGTCGCGAGCGTCCCGTTCGCCCCGGCGCGCTGGTAGCACGCCCCGCACATCCCGCGGGCGCCCGCCTGCACGGCGCCGGCCGGACGGGCCGCGGGTGCCGTGCCGCGCGGGTAGGTGGCCTTCCCGCACGCCCGGCACGACCCCGCCGTGACGGTGGGGGCGGCGGACCTCATGCGCGGGAGCGCGCTGAGGGTGCCCGCCTTCTTCCGCTGGAAGTAGCAGACCGTGCACAGCCCGCGGGCCATGTGGGTGCGCTTCCCGTCCGGCAGCACCTGCCCGGGGCGGCGCGGGACCATGCTGACCCCGCAGTCACCGCACGTCGTCGGCGTCATCGGATCGTGACCGTCGTCGACCCGGACCGCGTGTACTGCTCGAGCACCGCGGGGGACAGGTGGTGCCGCACCGCCGTCGTGTCGAGCGCCGGCTTGTACAGCTCCGGGTGCTGCGCGACCGGGAACGCCTCGCCGAGCGCCTTCGCGTCCAGGCGCGACGGCGTCGACACGATGACCTTGTGGTCGGCGAGGTCGGTCGTGCCGGCGTCGAGGTGGCGGGCGAGGACGGAGCGGATGGTGGCGCGGCGCGCCTTGATGCGCTCCTCGTCCTCGGCGAGCTTCGTGTCCTCGAGCACGAGCTGCTCCAGCTGGACGACGTCGAGGTCGTCCTTCGTCGTGTCGGTCATGCTGCGTTCCTTCGCTGGGTCTGCGCGGTCCAGTACCCGGACTGGCGGCGCTCGTGGCTGATGATGGCGGTGACCTCGCGTGCGAGGTCGTCCCGCCCCTGGCGGCGTGCGGCCTTCTCGACGCCGGAGAGCGTCACGCCGAGGCGGCGCGCCGCGAGAGGGGGCCAGACGCCGCCCTTGGTGAGGTGCAGGTACTCGTCGAGGTCGACGGCGCCCATCAGGCGGCCCGCCTCGGGGTCGCGCGCAGCTCCGCCGCCGTCGTGCCGACCGGCGGGCGCGGCACGCGCGGGGCGTGCTCGGCGCACAGGTGCGCGTTCATGTACCGGCGCGTCGGGGTGCGCCCGCAGCGGGGCCACCCGTGGGTGCAGGGGCGGTCAGCCACGGCGCACCTCCTCGCGGTGGTGCTGCACCCACACGAACCGGGCCAGCAGGCCGGCCCCGGCGACGATCAGCCCGGGCGCGAGGATGAGGTGGGCGCCGTCGAACGGGCGCGCCTGCCACGCCACGAGCACGCCGGCGACGACGAGGGCGACGACGGTGGCGAGCACGACGGCGACCCCGCCCGGGGTCGGCGCGCCGTCGGTGGGCTCGTGGTCGAGCTCCTCCTCGCACCCGTCGCAGAACCCGCGCGAGGACAGGTAGTCGACGGTGTCGCCGCACCGCTCGCAAAGCCGCTCATCGTGGCGGTCCTGCGCGAGCCCGAGCGAGTAGCCGCTCATCCCGCCCCTCACGATGCGCCGCCGTTCGACAGCCCACGCACGGCGTGCTCGAGCGCGAACGCCGCGTCGCCCGCACCCGCGCGGCCGTAGCGGTCGGTCCAGCGCGCGGCCGCGATGACGACTGCCAGGCCAGGCTGGTGCCCCGCGCCGACGGCGGTGAGCTCATCCTCGAGGCGCTGGCGTCGGGCCATCGCGCCCGGCGTGCCACGACCCGCCTCTACGACGGCCGTCGCGGCGGCGACGATGGCGGGGAGGGTGCCCGTCACGCGGGCATGCTGGTCGGTCACTGGTCGACCTCCGTCCAGGCGTGCGCCGCGGCGACCGCGGCCTCGTAGTGGCTGTTGATGTCCTGGCCGAGCTCGACGGCACGGACGTACGCGGCCAGCGCGCGGGCCGCGTTCTCGGCGGTGTCCGCCCGTCGCGCACCGGCGCCGAACTCGGCGCGCAGCGCGGGGTCGAGCTGGACGGACATGAGGCCGGCCTGGGAGAAGCCGCGACGGGCCTGCGGCGGCGGGGCGATCGCGGTCGCGCCGTTCTCTGCGAACACGAGGTCCGGCACGGGCGCGACAGCGGGACGGTGGGTCGGCCGCGTCGTCATCACGCGGCCTCCTGCCCGGTCGTCGCGGCGAGGCCGAGCGGGAGCCGGTCGTCCGGGTGCGCGACCGCGACGCGGCCGACGAAGCGGACGCCGTACGCGCCGCGACGGGCGCGGACCACGTTCGGCTGGCCGTTGCGGAGCCGAATCTCGGCGACGGTCTCGCGCGCCACCTGCTGGCTCGCGAGCGGCGCGTCGGAGCGGTGGCGCGGGACGTACGTGGCGGCCATCAGGCGATCGCCAGCTCGGTCGCGTACCACGCGTCGAGGTCGACGTAGTACGACGCGAGGTCGACCACACCGGCCCGGTCGTAGTCCGCCAGGCGCGGGCGACCGGTCGGGCGCGGCGCGGCGGGCACGACGGCGACGTGCCGGCCACGGGAGGTGATGGGGTGCTTCATGGGACACTGCTCCTGTTCGTTGAAGGTGAAGGCCGGTACTCGTTGGCGCGGGGCCGGCCTTCGCTGTGTCCGGGGTCAGGCGACCCGCGGAAGGGAGTGCGCGCGCTGCGCGCGGATGAGCTCCTCGAGCTGGGTGATGGACGGGCCGCCCGCGTGGTGCGCGCGGCGTGCGGCCTCGGCGACGGGGAGCGAGTCGCGGACCCGCCGCCCCTCCGCGATGCAGGCCGCGGCCCTCGTGAGGGCCTCCTCGCGCGGCACGACGACGCCGTCCATCACGCCGCCCTCGTGCTCGTGGCCTCAGCGGTGACGACGTACGTGATGTCGTCGACGTTGACGCCGAGGCGCTTGGCGATCGCGACCCGCACGGTGGCGGAGGGCTGCTTCGCGCCCTTCTCGATGTTCGTGAGGTAGCCGGCGCTGATGCCGACGTCCTGCGCGAACACCCCGTGCTTGATCCCGAGGGCCTCTCGGATCGCCCGGACTGCCGGGCCGTGGGTGAATCGCTGGTGCATGGGAAGACCATAGGCAACAACAGGCAACGACGTCAAGCAGGGATGGGCAACGATCGGAAATTGCCCTCTGACCAGCCACGATGGGCAGCGATCCGCGCGCGTCTTGCCCTGGATTTGGGTCCGTGCGGCGGTTTACGCTTCCTTGCGTTGCCCAAAATTGCCTAGGAGAGTGCAGCCGTGATCAACGGAAGAGAGATTCGCGCGGCTCGGGAGCGCGCAGGCATGACCCAGGGCGACCTCGCGCAGCGTGTGGGAGTGAGCCTTCGAACCGTCGGGAACTGGGAGCGTGGCGACACTGTCCCCATGAACCGAGCGAGCGCTGTCGAGTCAGCGCTCGCCCAGTGGCTCGACCGCGGCGACACCGAGGGGCCGCGCCTCGCGAGCGCCTCCGACGGCGAGCTGCTCGCCGAGATCGCGCGCCGCTTCGAGCGCGGCGCGCGCGACCGTCAGGCGCCCGACGAGCCCGGCGTCGTCATCCCGATGAAGCGCGACAACGGCGCGCCGGTCGAACAAACGTTCGAAGATCGCGCTACGGTCAGCGACGAGCGCGCCGTCGCCTTCGAGGACGACCCCGCGCTCGACGAAGAGATCGAAGCGCAGCAGCAAGAGCCGTAACAGGCGCGGGGGTGGTGGCGTGCAGGACCTGATCGACTACGCGATGAGGCACGGGTGGGGCATCAAGCTCGTCGACCTCGGCCGTCGCAACGGCGAGTACTCGAACGGGCTCATCAAGGTGAACCCGCGCAAGTCCCCGTACCGGCAGCGGCTCACGCTCGCGCACGAGATCGGGCACGCACACCACGACCACCCGTGGACCGACGACCCCGTCGTCCACGAGCGCCAGGAGCGCGAGGCCGACGTCATCGCCGCCCACCTGCTCATCAAGGTCGACGACTACGCGTACGCCGAGCGCATCGTCGGCGAGCACCCCGGCGCGATCGCGAAGGAGCTCGGCGTACCGGCCCGGTACGTCGAGCTCTGGCGCGCCACCTACAGGCAGCCGTCCGTGCGCCGGCACCTGCGCGTCGTGTAGGCGCGGTCAGGCAGGATGCCCACCATGGCCCGTCGTCGCGCGCTCGCACCCGTCCCCGACACCCCGCCCCGCGCGGTCGCCTACTTGCGCCAGTCCACGTACCGCGAGGAGTCCATCAGCCTCGAGCTGCAGGAGACCGCGTGCCGCGACTACGCGGCCCGGCACGGGTACCAGGTCGTCGCCGTCGAGTCCGACCCCGGCGTCTCCGGCCGCACCTGGGCCCGGCCCGCCGTGCAGCGCGTCATGGAGATGATCGAGAGCGGCGACGCCGACGTCATCGTCCTGTGGCGCTGGTCTCGCCTGTCCCGCAACCGCAAGGACTGGGCGATCGCCGCCGACCGCGTCGACGTCGCCGGCGGCCGCATCGAGTCCGCCACCGAACCGAACGACACCGCGACCGCCGCGGGGCGGTTCGCGCGCGGCGTCATGACCGAGCTCGCCGCGTTCGAGTCCGAGCGGATCAGCGAGCAGTGGAAGGAGGTCCACACCTCCCGGGTCGCGCGCGGCCTCCCGCCGGGCGGGAAACTGCCCTGGGGGTGGCGGTGGGTCGACGGTGCGGTCACGCCCGACCCGGAGACGGCCCCGTACATCGTCGAGGCCTACCGGCGGTACCTCGCCGGCGCCGGGAATCGAGACCTCGCCGACTGGTTCAACGGGTCCGGCGTGCGCCCGATGCACGCGAAGGAGTGGTACTTCTCGACGATCACGCAGTGCCTGGACTCGCCGATCCACGCCGGCCTCATCGCCTACCACGGTCAGACGCTCCCGGGCGCGCACGACGGCATCATCGACGTCGCCACCTGGGAGGCGTACCGGCGCGAGCGCGAGCGACGCGCGGGGGAGCGGCAGGTCAAGCGTCGCTACCTGCTCTCAGGGATCGCGCACTGTCCGTGCGGGGAGCCGATGCTCGGGTTCACGCAGGACAAGGAGGGTCGGCCCCGCACGGGACGCACCCGGTCGCCATGGTCGTGCTACCGGTGCAGCAGTCTCGGCAAGCCCGAGGGGCACGGGCCCTGGAACATCACGCTGCGCGCCGTGGAGCCCGTCGTCATGGACTGGCTGCACCAGGTCGCCACAGACGTCGAGAACAAGGTGCCGCGCGCCGCGGCCCGGCGCGACGACGCGCACCGCGAGGCCCAGCGGCTCTCGCGCGAGATCACCGCGCTCGACGCTCAGCTCACCGCCCTCACCGTCCACCTCGCGTCCGGGCTCGTACCCGAGTCCGCGTACGTCTCGACGCGCGACGAGATCCTCGCTCGACGTGCCGAGCTCGAGCGCGGACTCGCCGAGGCGGAGCGGCTCGTGCTTCACGTGCCGGACGACCCGTCGGCGATCGCGCGCGAGGCCCTCGCTGACTGGGACACGCTCCCGATCGAGACGAAGCGCGCGACCCTGCGGCAGCTCGTCCGGACCGTCGTCGTCGACTACGAGAACCGAACGGCGCACGTCGTACCGGTGTGGGAACCTATGTCCCACGATGCTTAACGGACGTCACGCGCAGCGAGTGGGCGGTGAACATCCGCAAGCACGTCGTCCGGGCGTCGCACCTGGACGACCTGGTCCGGCTCGGCGCGCTCCCGCCCCAGGCCGCCGCGTTCCTGGACGCGTCCGTGCGGGCCGGGCTGAACATCCTCGTCGCGGGAGCCACGCAGGCGGGCAAGACGACGATGCTCAACGCCCTCGCCGGGTCGGTCCCGCCCGCGCAGCGCGTCGTCACGTGCGAGGAGGTGTTCGAGCTGCCGCACGCGACTCGACCGCACACTTTGCCGATTTTGCGTTTCCTTGACCCCCGGAGTGTGGGCAGGGTCCACCGCCTACATCCCGCAGTTCCGACTGCTGGTGCCTACGAGTGAAGGAGCGGTGGGGTCTTCGCGCGCACTGCACCGGCCCCAAGGCCTAGGAGCCCTACGCCGACGGTCAGGAGGGCGAGGCCGCCAAAGTTGGAAGCGTCATCGACGATGATCCCGACGCTGATCGACGCGAGAGTGAGGCCCACCGCAAGGAGCAGAGCCCAGAAAAACTCACGCCGAGAGCCGCCCTCGATCTGGTGCAGTAGGGCGAGTTCCGCGGGCCTGACCTCCTCGCCTCTCCAGTACTCCGCTGCGACGCGGTATCGCTCGATGTAGATGCGGATCCCTCGCCGCAGCGTGAACCACGAGAAGCTGACCGCAAACAGGGCAACGATGACGCCATCGACGTCGGGTTGCAGCCGAAACACCAGGTAGGGGACTGCGACGACGACTGCGACGGTCTCGACGTACAAGCGCGCTGGAACCATCACGCTCGCGACCATGTGCGCTGCTGCCATCGCGCGGAGTTGCTGGAGCGCCTCGATCCTTGCGGCGTTGGTTTCCCCGTCGGCGAGTTGTTTCGTCCACTCCGCGACCCGACGCATGCGTGACCGCTGTGTGAGTTGGTCAAAGGCGACCAACAGGCCGACGGCAGAGGCGATGACCGCGAGGACCGGCGCGATGGTCGCCAGTGCTGAGTCCATGCGCCGATACTCACGCAACTGCGGGCTACGTGGTCGGCGGCTCGCCGTAGTCTCGTCGGTGCGATGTCGACCGCACACGGGCCGTCCCGGGCCCGTTCTTCGCCGCCCCGGCCGGGACCGGGGCGGCGTAGTCGTCACGCGGGCGGGGTGTACGTCACGTGCAGGTCGCCGAGGCCAGGGGCGGGGCCGGTGAACTCGGCGTAGTCGATGACGACGGTCGGGAACAGGCCGATGCCGGTGATCTGACCGGCGAGCCAGGCCCTGACGAACGCTGACGGAAGCGTGAGACGGATGGTCTCGTCCGCGGCCACGCGCGGGTAGTGGACCGGGCCGAACCCCGCGACCCACACGGGCGGGTCGCCCGCGGTCGGCGGGTTCGCTGCGCTGTATCCGTGGCCCCACACGGTGGGGGCGATCAGCGGAGACCCGCCGGGCGCACGCACGAGGTCGAGCGCGACGCTGAGGATGGTCGCCCCGGACGGGATGTGCGACGCGAGGGGGCCGTAGTGCAGCAGGGTCGCGTGCTCGTCGATCCGGTCCGGCGTGTCCTCTGCGGTCGGGTACGCGACGGGTCCCCAGCCTTGCCTGTAGTCCTGGAAGCCGCTCGACAGGTAGTACCAGCGCCGGTCTCCGTAGTTCGCGCGGCGCGACTTTCGCCACCGGTTCACCGTTCGCACGGTGACGGTCACGTCCTCGGGCGGTCGGGTCGGCGCGGGAAGGTCGCCCCTCGTGCCGACCGGAGCGACGACGACCCACGAGGAGTCCGTAGGCATGACGAGGACGCGGTCGCCGACGATCGGGGAGTACGCGACGTCGCGGAGCAGGCCGGGGGTGGGGCCGCCCCCGAAGTCCACGGTGACCGTGGAAGCGTCGAACGCGGTCACCACGCCCATGCGCGGCTGGGGCGGCGTGCGCTGCTCGATCATCCGATACACGGTCTGTGGTCTCACGCGACGGCCTCCGGGGGCGTGGTGGGGTCGGTGTACGCGCCGCCGTGCTCGCGGATGAGGAGCCCGTCGGCGACGGCTGCCCGCAGGGCGGTGGACGCGGTGCGCTCGGCGCACCCGAACGCGGCTGCGACGTCGACCGGTCGCGCTGTCCCGCGGTGCGTCACGAACTCGGCGACGGTCGCCGCCCGCTCGTGCACGTCGGGCGGTAGGGGCTGGCGTGGTCGGAATGCGACGGCTGACCCTTCGTCGATGCGCCCGTGCCCGCGGTATACGAGCACCGCAAGGTCGGTACCCAGGGCGGCGCGCACCGTGTCGACGGGGACCAGGTGGAGGTCGGCGACCTCGGTCAACGACATGCCGTTCGTCCACGAGTGCACGTCGCTGGTCGCGCGGGCCAGGAAGTGCGCGGCCTCCTCAGCGAGTCGGGCGGCGTCCCCAGAGCGCCCGCCGAGGAACGCACGCCGGGCCGCATCGGCGACCTGTGCCACCCGTGCGAAGTCGCGGGGAGGGTCGATCCGGCGGGCCGTCACGACGTCCCCTGGTCGGCACGCTTGCGGGCTTCCGCGACGAGTCGGGCCATCCGTTCGCGGTTCGCCTCGGGGTCGAGGCCGTCCACGGGACCGATCGCCAGTTCGAGCAGCTGCGGCGCCCCAGCGATCCCGAGGGCGTCGCGCTCGACCCTCGTTGCGACGTCGAACATGCGCACGGCGTCGCGTGGCGCGATCTCCTGCGGCGTGACGGCTTGCAGGGCGCGCAGCGCGCGAACCATCAGGGCCGCGGCGGCGTCCGCGTGACGTCGGCCCATGGTGCGGGCCCGCTCCCGCATGGCCGCGTCCTCCTCGCGGTGGAGCGCGGCGTCGTGCTCCGCGGCGCGTGCCACCCACTGCCACCGTGACGACCATCGGTCGACGAGGGTCTTCGTCTTGCCCAACTCCTGCGCGACCCGCGCTGTACTGCGCGCGGCACCCTGCGCGCAGTACAGCCGGAACGCCTCGTGGGCCTTCGCCGACTCACCCGGGAGCGGCCGGTCGTCGGTCATCGTGCGCGGAAGAGCCCGGCGCCGCGGCGGACGCCAGTTGTCGCGTCGCGCGCAGCGCGCTGAAGGTCCGCGAGCGGCCCGTGCCGGGGCGCGTCCGAGGGCTCGTGCTGGATCGTGTTCAGTCGTCGGTCATCGACGGTGGGCGGGCCCGCGGGCGGTGTGAAGCGGGAACCGGCGCGACGCAGCGCCTCACGGCGGGTCGATCGGGCGTTGATCCGCTGCTCGACCTCACGCAGCGCCGCGCTGAGTCGGGCGGCCTCCGCGTCGTCGGCCTCGCCCTCGTCGTCGAGCGCCGCGACCTCTTCCGCGATGACGCGGGCGCCGCACTCGTCCCAGGTCCGCCGGACCTCTGCCAGCACCTCGTGCCGCGCCGACTCGAACGCGCCGACGCCCGGCCCCGCGATGAACGACGGGGGAGCCTGCGGGCCCTCCTCCCCGCGGAGTGCGGCAGCGGTCGTCGCCTCCTGCCACACGGCCACTGTGCGCTCGTGCTCACGTGCCCGCGTGGCCTCGCGGGCCCGGTAGCCGGCCTCGGCGGCGGCGACGTGCGCGAGCCGTGTGCGCGCGTCGGCGAACACCTCGTGGCGGTCGAACAGGTCGAGGGGGACGAGTCCACTGAGGCCCTGGAGGACGCTCGCGGTGCGCCACGGGACGGGCGCAGGGGTGGGGGTAGTAGTCGCGCTGGTCATGGTCGGCGTCCTCTCGGGAATCATGCGGGGAAGTGGGTGGGGAAGCGCTGCTGCAACTGCGCGAGCACGGTCGGGCTGATCGAGGACGAGGGCGCGGCGGCGGTCTCGCCGAGCGCAGTCGCGATGAGCGCGCGGTCGTCGCCCTGATAGGCGTCGCGGAGCCGCCTCCACCCCGCTCGCTCCGTAGAGGTGAGGTCGGCGGTGCGGGCGGCGACGGCGGCGAGCCGGTCGCGCTGGGAGTCGTTCAACGTGGCGGGCACGGGGGTCCTCTCGGTGATGGGTCAGGAGTCGGCGCGGCGGGTCGCGTCGAGGGCGCGGTGGCAGGGGCGGCAGGCGGCGCCGTAGTCGAACGCGAAGAGCGACCACGTCGCGGGGCGCTCGCGTCCGGGTCGGGTGCCGATGACCACGAACGGCGACGCGAGGTCGAGCAACGCCCATTCCGCGGCCGTGTCGCCGCAGAACTCGCACGGGTACGCCGTCGGGGCTCCGCGGAGGCGCCGTACGCGTTCGTGCGCAGCGGCGTACGTGCACCGGGTAGCGGTCGTGGGGTCGGAGCCGCGAGGCATCTCGCGGCCATCCACGACGCGCGGAGCGGCGGGGCGGCCCCGGAGTTGCGCGAGCGAGCGTGAGGACGTCCACGGTGTCGCGGAGGACCGTGCAGGTGTAGCCGGGCGGGTCAGCGTCGCGGCGGTCACCGGACAGCCTCCGCGAGCGCGTAGTTCCTCACCGCGTGGGGGTGCTCCCCGCGGGTGAGCATCGCTTCGACGGCGCCCATGACGAGCGGGTCGCCGGTGTCGGCGCCGGTCGAGCCCAGCCAGGCCTCGACGTCGTAGAAGGTACGGGCCTCGGGGTCGAGTCCGCGGTCTCGTGCCCACGCGGACCACGACGTGTCGCGTCCGTCCGCGTCGCCCGGCGACGCCGACGCGTCAGCGTCGGAATCCTGTGATGGACAACGTGATGGGTGGTGCTGGTTGTGTCCGGCTCCCGGACTAGGCCGGTCCGGCTCTTGCACTAGGCCTGGTCCGCCTCCCGGACTAGCCGGTGGTCGCGGGACGGGGAGACGGAGGCGGTATCCAGTGCGCGCGTGCTCCGTGCGCGCGGCTTCGACAGTGGGGCGGGCCCGGTTCACCCAGCCTGCTGCCTCCAGCCGGTTGAGGTAGTTGGCGGTCGTGCTCCGTGACTGGCCGCACCTCGCCGCCAGGGTTGTGAGCGACGGTGAGAACCGATCGGGGATGCTCAGGTCCGCGTCGGTCATGGTGGCGAGCACCAGGCCCACCAGCCGGGCCGGGCCCGGCAGATCGGACGCGAGCAGGGCTCGTTCCCACTCGAAGCGCTGCGTCATCGCGGCCATGTCAGGCGGACCTCCTGCGTCACGCGTCCGGTGCGCTCGTCGCGGAGCCGGACGACTCCGTCACGCTCGACGTACCGCGCCAGCGCCTTCGCGGTCACGACAGCGCCGGGCTCGACCCCGGAAGCGCGCACGGCGCGCAGCCACCGGCGACGGTCACGGCGGTTCACGACGTACCGCCGGTGTGCTCGACGGCGGCGAGGAGCGCGGCGGCGGCTTCCCGGGCTGCCCGGGACGCGGCCAGCGCGGCCTCGCTCGCCGCGATGGCGGCGTCGCTGGCGGCGATCGACGCCCCGACGGCGGCACGCATCTCGGCGATGTCGCGCTCGACGCCGGTCAGGCGGTCGTCGACCTGGATCACGAGGCGTCCGAGGGCGAGGAGCGTCGCTTCGGCCTGCTCGACGCGGTTGTCGGTCGTGAGGGTCGGACGCGGCGCGCGGAGGTCGCGGATCACGTGGGCGAGGTCGGCCCGGAGGGCATCGTCGAGCCCGTCAGCGGGCGGGCGGGTCATCGGGCGCCGCCGCGGAAGATCGCGCCGAGCGCGTCAGCCTGCTCGGGCGTCAGGGGCGGCGCCTGCGCGACGATCGCTGCGACGGCGGCATCGAGGTCGACGACCCGGGCGCTCGTCCGGCGGGCGGGCGACGCGGTCGCGGTGGGGGCGGTCACTTCGTCGCCTCGATCGGGACGAGCAGGGCCTCGACGTCTACCCACCGCACGCGGACGAGGCGAGGGCCGAACCGGTACGCCTGGAGGGCCCCGTCGGCGATGTAGTTATCGAGGGTCCGGCGCGTGACGCACAGCCGCTCGGCGGCGTCGTCGAGCGTGAGGTACGCGCCGGTCGGATCGGCGCCGGGCGGCGGTGGTGTCGGGTGCTGCCGTGCGGGCATGGGTGCTCCAGGACGTCCGTCGCATCTCTGCGACTCGGTCCCGGCACCGGTCTCCGGGGGACATGTCGAGCAAGCCCGGCTGGAATGTGCGCTGCGCGCGGTGTCTTGCAATCGGACTCTCGTCCGACGACACCCCCGATTCTACGGGTTTACACCGCGTTCAGGAAGGCGGTTCTGGTGTATCGCCGCAGGTGACGGGTTCAACACGTCACCTGTCAGGACCTCCACACGAGGCGCACCGACGCCGGGTCGAACCGCTTCGTGCCACGTGCGACCGGGTCAATCACGACCCGGTCGAACAGCACGCGGACGACGGCGCGCTGACGGGAGATGTCGAGCGCGTCCCATGCGGCGCGGACGTCGTCGGCACCGACGAGCCCGGCGAGCGCGTCCTCGCGTCCAGCGTCGGCGAGCGTCGCAGAGACCTCCGCCAAACGGGTCTCGATGTCGCGCGTGATCGTCGTCAGCTGTGACGCGCGGATCGTCCCCGCAGCGAACAGCGCCGCGGCCTCGTCGCGGCGCGTGCGGAGCGCGGTCGCCTCGTCGCGCAGGGCCGCGACGTCGTGGCGCGAGTCCCGTGTGAGGAGCGCGGCGGCGTCCGGACGGGCGAGGCGCGCGACGATGACCTCCTCGACGAACCGGTCGAGCGTGTCGGCGCCACGCGCGACGTCGCCCCTCTCCTTGCATTTGTAGGTGCGCTTCCCCCGGCTCGTGCGGGCGGTCGCGACCTTCGCGCCGTCGTCGCACCGGCCGCACTCGGCGATCGACGTCAGGAGGAACTTCACGCTGCGGTCCTTGACGGTCGACCGGGCCGGATCGGCGAGCACGTGCAGCGCCGCACGGTACGTCTGCTCGGGCACGAGCGCGGGCCACGACCCCGGGCCGACGATCTCGCCGCGGTGCGACCGCAGGGCGGCGTTCCTCGGGTTGGTCAGCACGCGACGCGTTGTCGTCGCGTCCCATGGGTTGCCGCGCGACGTCGTCGCCCCCGCCGTGTTCCACGCGCGAGCCACGGATCGCAGGGACCCGCCCGCGAGGATGGTCGAGTACCCGTCGCGCACGAGCGCGGCCTCGTCCTCGACGAGGTCGAGCCCGTCCACGGTGTACCCGAATGCGCGGGGTCCGGACGGCGGCTTGCCCGCGGCGGCGCGCTGGTCGTTCGCGCGGCGCTGCCTGTCGCCCTTGGTCTCGATCTCCGCGCGAGCGACGGACGCGAGGAGGTCCGCCACAAGCCGCCCGGATGGCGTCGTCATGTCGAGGTCGGTCCCGCGGACGAGTGCGACCGTCGTGGACGCGGCCTGCGCCGTCTCGATGAGGCGCACGGTGTCGCGGCGGTTGCGGGTGAGCCGGTCGAGGTTCCACGCGATGACGGCGTCGACCGCGCCCGCGCGCATGTCGTCGAGGAGGGCGTCGAACCCGGGGCGGTGCGCCTTGCCGGACGCCGACGTGTCGTTGTCGCTCCGCTCGGTGACCACGGTCCAGCCGCGGAGCGCGGCGAGGTCGCGCGCGTCGTCGAGTTGGCGGCTGACGGCGGCGCCTTCGCCGGTGCGGTCGAGGCTCACGCGGGTGTAGATGGCGGCTCTCATATGTGCACTCTAGCGATGTACGTGCTGCGCTTCGCCGTGCGCGACGTCGTGTCGCTCCAGTGCCGGCAGCCGAGCCTCGAGGGCACGGGGGAGATCCCCCTGCGGCGCCTGGTGAAGGAGGCGCTGCGCATGCGCCCGGACCGCATCGTCATCGGCGAGGTCCGCGAGGCGGAGAGCCTCGACCTGCTCGTCGCGCTGAACGCCGGAGTTCCGGGGATGTGCACGATCCACGCGAACTCCGCCCGGGAGGCGATCACCAAGATGTGCACGCTGCCCCTGCTCGCGGGCGAGAACGTCTCGGACCGCTTCGTGGTGCCGACGGTCGCGTCCGCGATCGACCTCGTCGTGCACCTGGGCGTCGACGCAGACGGGCGTCGCGGCGTGCGCGAGATCCTCGGTGTGACGGGCCGCGTCGAGCAGGGCGTCGTGGAGGCCGCGGAGATCTTCGTGCGTTCGGGCGACCGGCTGGTGCGGGCGGGAGGCTTCCCGCCGCGCGCGGAGCGCTTCGCGCGCGCGGGCATCGACCTGGCAGCGGTCCTGCGGGCGGGCCCGGCCAGTGCCGACGTGCTCGACGGCGCCGCGCCGACGAGGGTGGGCTGACCGTGGGCGTGGCGGTGGGCCTCCTCCTCGGCGCGGGGCTGTTCTGCGTCTGGTGGTCGTTCTGGGCGCCCGGGCCCCCGCGCGTGCGTCGCGCCGACGGGTGGGCGGCGCGCACGCAGGACCTGCTCGTCCAGGCCGGTGCACCGGCGGTGACACCCGGTGCCCTGGTGGTCGCGAGCGTCGGCGTCGGGCTCGTCGTCCTCGTGGTCGGGACGGTCCTCGCGCGCTCGTGGACCATCGCGGCCTGCTTCGCCGTGATCGCCGCGGGTGCGCCCTCCCTCCTCGTGCGGTCCCGCGCCCGGCGGCGGCGTGCACGGCTGCGGGAGGTGTGGCCCGAGGTGCTGGACCACCTGTCCTCGGGCGTGCGCGCGGGGCTGTCGCTGCCCGAGGCCGTCGGCCAGCTCGGCGAGCGCGGTCCGGTCGAGCTGCGCGAGCCGTTCACCCAGTTCGCGCGGGACTACCGCGCGTCCGGCCGGTTCGGGGAGTGCCTCGACCTGCTCAAGGACCGGCTCGCGGACCCGGTCGCCGACCGCATCGTCGAGGCGCTCCGGATCACGCGGGACGTCGGCGGCACCGACCTGGGACGCCTCCTGCGCACCCTGTCGACCTTCCTGCGCGAGGACGCCCGCACGCGCGGTGAGCTCGAGGCCCGCCAGTCGTGGACCGTGAACGGGGCGCGACTCGCGGTCGCCGGCCCGTGGGTCGTGCTCGGCTTCCTCGCGACACGCCCGGAGACGGCGGCCGCGTACAACTCCATGGCGGGTGCGGCCGTCCTCGCCGCCGGCGCGGCGTGCTCCGCGGCGGCGTACCAGCTGATGCTGCGGATCGGGCGGCTGCCCGAGGAAGAGCGGGTGCTGCGATGAGCGTCGTCGACGTGTCCTGGACCGGTGCCGCGCTCGGCGCGCTCGGCGGGCTCGGTGTCCTCCTCGTGGTCGCCGGGCTCCGGGGGCGGTCGATCCGCCTCGACGAGCGGCTCGCGCCCTACCTGCGCACCCACGACCGCACGTCCGTCCTGCTGCGCGACCACCCTGTGCGATCACCCTTCCCGACCCTCGAACGACTCCTCGCGCCGCTGCTCGCCGACGCGGGACGCGCGCTGGAGAGGTTCGGCTCGACGGCGTCCGACGTCCGGCGCCGCCTCGACCGTGCCGGCCGCGGACGCAGCGTCGAGCAGTTCCGCGCACGGCAGCTCGTGTGGGGCGTCGTCGGGCTCGGCGGCGGGACGGCGCTCGCCGTGCTGCTCGCGGCGACGCGGGGGTCGTCCGTCGCCGCCCTGGTGATCCTCGTGCTGCTGTGCGGCGTCGGCGGGGTGCTCGCGTGCGACCACGCGCTGACCCGCGCCGTGCGACGTCGGGAGGAGCGCATGCTCGCCGAGTTCCCCACGGTCGCCGAGCTCCTCGCGCTCGCGGTGAACGCGGGCGAGGGGCCGGTCGCCGCGCTCGAGCGCGTCGCGACCACCGCGCACGGCGAGCTCTCCGGCGAGCTGCGCACGACCCTCGCGACCGTGCGTGCCGGGACCCCGCTCGCCCGGGCGCTCGAGCAGCTCGCCGACCGCACCGGGCTGCCGAGCCTCACCCGATTCGCGGAGGGGGTCGCGGTGGCCGTGGAACGGGGGACCCCGCTCGCCGACGTGCTGCGGGCGCAGGCGCAGGACGTGCGCGAGTCGGGACGCCGCGCGCTCATGGAGGCGGGCGGGAGGAAAGAGGTCGTGATGATGGTCCCCGTCGTCTTCCTCATCCTTCCCGTGACGGTGGTCTACGCCGTCTTCCCGTCGCTCGCGACCCTGCGGCTCGGCTTCTGAGCAGCGGCCCACGAACATCCGGCACGACCGTCCGGCACGACCGATCGAAACGACGACGAAGGAGAAGCATGCAGGGGTGGAGTCGAGGGAACCAGGCCGTGCGCGCCGCAGCGCGCGGCGCGCTCGGGCGGCTGACCGGTCAGGACCCGGAACGCGGTGACGTGCCAGGCTGGGTGCTCATCACCCTGATGACGGCCGGGTTGGTGATCGCCCTGTGGGCCGTCGCCGGGCCGGCGCTGACGCAGGCCTTCAGCAACGCCATCTCGAGCGTCGGCGCCCCCTGAGGTGGTGCGTCGCGGTGGCCCGGGAGTCGGCGTCGAGGACCCGGAGCGGGGCTCCGCCGTCGTCGAGTTCACCCTCGTCTCCGTCCTCGTGCTCGCGCTGTTCCTCGGGGTCGTCCAGGTCGCGCTCGCCGTCCACGTGCGCGCGACGCTGGTGGACTGCGCGGCGGAGGGCGCCCGCGTCGCAGGTCGTGCCGACCGTGGCCCGCACGACGGCGCTGCCCGCACGCGCGACCTCGTCGTGTCCGCGCTCTCGGCGCGGTACGCGCAGGACGTCGTCGCGCGCCAGACCGTCGTGGACGGTCTGCCCGTCGTCGAGGTCACGGTGACCGCGCCGCTCCCGGTCGTCGGGCTGCTCGGCCCGGCCGGAGCACTCACGGTCCGCGGTCACGCGCTGGAGGAGGCCCCGTGACGCGCCTGCTCGCTCGGCTCCGCGCGAGGCTGACGGGGCAGCGCTCGGACCGGGGGAGCGCGGTCGTCGAGTTCCTCGGCGTCGCCCTCGTCCTCCTCCTGCCGGTCCTCTACCTCGTGCTCACGGTGGGTCGGGTGCAGGCCGCGACGTTCGCCGTGGAGGGCGCCTCCCGCGAGGCGGCGCGCGCGTTCGTCACGGCACCGTCGAGCGACGACGGCGCCCGGCTCGCCACGGCGGCCGTGGCCCTGGCGCTCGGCGACCAGGGGTTCGCCCCCAGCGCGGGCGGTCTGACGATCGCCTGCTCGTCACAGGTCTGCCTGGAGCCGGGCGGCGAGGTGACGGCGCACGTCCGGCTCGACGTGCCGCTCCCGCTCGTGCCCGAGCTCGTGCGGGAGGTCGTCCCTCTCGCGGTCCACGTGGAGGCGCGGCACGTCGCGTCCGTCGACGCGTACGCGGCGCGGCGGCCGTGAGCGCCCCGTCGCCCGCGAGCGCGGCGTCGCCCATGAGCGCCCCGACACCCATGAGCACCCCGTCGCCCCTGGGCGCCACGACACGCGGAGGCGCGCCGGTACCCGTAGGCACGCCGGCACCCGTAGGCGCCCTGACGCCCGCGGGCACCTCGACACCTCTGAGCACGGCGGCACCTCGGGGCACCGCGACACCCGGGGGCGCACCCGGACGCGGTCCCGGGCGGCGGTCCGGCGCGGTCGTGCGCGGGTCGGCGGCGCTCGTCGCGCGGCTCCGGGGCTCGGACGAGCGGGAGGAGGACGGCCGCATCCTGCTGCTCACGAGCGCGTTCGTCGCGTTCGCGCTGCTCCTCGTGACGGTCGTGGTGAGCGCCACGGAGGTGTACCTCGAACGCAAGCGGCTCTACGCGCTCGCGGATGCGCTCGCCCTCACGGCGGCCGACTCGACGACCCCTGAGACGTTCTACTCCGGCGGCGCCGCGCCGCCGGTCGAGGATGCCGTCCTCACGCTGACCGACGCCGGGATCCGCGCGGACGTCGACGACTATCTCGCCCGGAACCCCGCGGCGCTCGCCGGTCTGAGCGAGGTCGTGGTGACCGACGCGTCGACCGGCGACGGGCGCACGGCGTCGGTCGGCCTCGCCGCGCGGGCGCGACCCGCGATGATCAGCTGGGTGACCGGGGCGTGGAGTGATGGCATCATCGTGCGTGCAGAGTCACGTGCCAGAGCGTGGTGAGCACCTGTTGCTGTTCGACGAAGAACGTCCCAGGGAAAGGAATACCGCAACGTCGCGTGAGCGCGCTCTCGCGCCTTTGTTCACTTTCTTAACTTTGGATGGCCACTTCTGGTTGGGCCCTGTCAAAACCCCAGGTTCGCCGCTATGGTGATCCGGTCCGACAACAACTCCAACGATGGAGAGCTACAACATGAACGCACGAGCAACGAAGAAGCTCGTCGCCGGGGGTGCCCTCGGCGCGATGCTCATCGGCACGGTCGCCCTCGCGTCCGCTGCCTCCGCCGACCAGGTGGGCGACGACACGAACGTCGACGTCTCCGTCGAGATCGAGTCCAACGTGGAGCCGGGCAACCTCGCCCTCACCGTCGCCGCGAACTCGACCACGCTGACCGAGGCCGACGAGTCGTCGGTCGAGGGCACGCGCGAGTTCAACGGTGCCCTCCCGGAGGTCACCGTCACCGACACGCGGACCGAGGTGCCCGAGGGCGCCTACTGGTACGTGCTGGGCAGCGCGTCGGCCTTCACGGGCGACGCGGGCGAGATCGGTGCCGACAACCTCGGCTGGGCCCCGACCCTCGTCGACGGTGGCGACACCGGCCTGGTCTCCGAGGGCGAGCCGGTCGAGCCCTCCCTCGAGGACGGCCCGGGTCTCGTCGACCAGGAGCTCCTGGTCTCGACGTTCGACTCGGCCGAGGTCAACCCCGAGGGTTCCTGGACCGCCGGCGCGAACCTCACGCTGCGCACGGGTGAGGACGTCGCGCCGGGCGCGTACAACTCGACCATCACGCTGTCCCTGTTCGAGGACTGAGCCGTCCCGACGTCCCGGTGACCGGTTCCGGCCGGGCACCGACCGAGTAGTCACACGACGGGTCGCACCGTCCCGCACGACCACGGTCGTGCCGGGCGGGCGACCCGTCGTCGTACGGAGAGAAGCCCCTGCGTGATCCCCGCACCAACGCACCCCGCCCGCACCGGGTCCCCGTCCCGCCGTCGCGGGCGTCGTCTCGTCCTCGCCGCGACCGCCCTCGCCCTCGGCCTCCTGCCAGCGACCCCGCTCGCCGTCGCCGCGTCCGCGACGACCGCCGCCGCGAGCGCGCACGCCGGCGTCGCGAGCGCTCTGCCGACGGCGCTGCCCCTCGACACCGAGGACCGCATCACGTGGGGCGCCAAGCCCGCGGACGCGAACGGTCCCGACGGGCGTCGCGGCGTCGACCTCGTCGCCGACCCGGGCACGACGGTCGAGGAGCACATCGCCGTCTCGAACTTCAGCGACGTGCCGGCCACGTTCGCGCTCAAGGCCGCGGACGGCTACCTCACCGCCAACGGGCGCTTCAACATGCTCTCCTCGGACCAGGAGTCCACCGACGCGGGGACGTGGTTCACCGTCCAGGAGAGCGTCGAGGTGGGACCGAAGGAGACGGTGGTCGTCCCGTACACGATCACGGTCCCCGAGAACGCGACCCCGGGCGACCACCCGGCGGGCATCGCCGCGTCGGTCACGAGCACGGGCGGCGGCGAGGGCGGTACGAGCGTCGGCGTCGAGAGCCGTGTCGGGTTCCGCGTCACGACGCGCGTCACCGGCGACATCCAGCCCGCGCTCGCCGTCGAGGACGTCAAGGCGTCCTACGCGCCGTCGTGGAACCCGTTCGCCGCGGGCGACCTCACCGTCTCCTACGACGTCGCCAACGACGGCAACGTGCGCCTCGGCGCCGAGGGTCAGGTCGCGACGTCCTCCCTCTTCGGCGCCGTGACGGACGAGGCGACGGCGGAGCCGCTCGGGGAGGTCCTGCCGGGCGGATCCCTGCGGAGCAAGGTCGCGTTCGCCGACGTCTGGCCGCTCGGACCGGTCAGCACGACGATCACCGTGACGCCGACCGTCGTCGGCGACGACCAGGTGGACGCGCCGCTCGACCCGGTGACGGTCACCGTCACCACGTGGGCGGTCCCGTGGCCGCAGCTCCTGCTCCTCGCGATCGTCGTGGTCGTGATCGTGGGCGTCCGGGACGACCGCCGACGCCGGCGCCAACGCCTCGAGGCGATGCTCGCGAAGGCGCGCGACGAGGGCCGCCAGCAGGCGACGACCGCCGAGCCGGCGCCGTCGACCGCGGGCCGGTCCGCCCCCCAGGGCGGCACGAAGGACTGACGGCGACGCGCCGTCGGGCGGCCCTCGCCCGGTGGCACCGAACCCCCGCGGCGGCCCGCGCGCGGACCCCGCGCGCGGTCCCCTCGCCGTGGCCTCGCGCGACGGCGCCGACCGCGCGCGGGGTCGCGTAACCTTGAACCTCGTGGCCACCATCGACTTCCCGTCCGAGATCAAGGCGCTGCGGAGCACGCTCGAGTCCATCGAGAGCGTGAGCGACCCGGAGGAGCTGCGCGCGACGATCGCGAACCTCTCGGAGAAGGCGTCGGCGCCCGACCTGTGGGACGACCCCGACGCGGCGCAGAAGGTGACGTCGGCGCTCTCCGCCGCGCAGTCGGAGCTGGACCGGGTGAAGAAGCTCGGGCAGCGCATCGCCGACGTCGAGACCCTGGTCGAGATGGGCCAGGAGATGGAGGACGAGGACACCCTCGTCGAGGCCGAGAACGAGGTCGCCGCCATCCGCAAGGATCTCGACCAGCTCGAGGTCCGCACCCTGCTCGCCGGCGAGTACGACGCGCGCGAGGCCGTCGTGACGATCCGCGCGGGCGCCGGTGGCGTCGACGCGGCCGACTTCGCGGAGATGCTGCTGCGCATGTACCTGCGCTGGGCGGAGCGCCACGGCTACCCGACGACTGTCCTCGACACGTCGTACGCGGAGGAGGCGGGGCTCAAGTCTGCGACGTTCGAGGTGAAGGCGCCCTACGCGTTCGGCCACCTGTCGGTCGAGGCGGGCACCCACCGCCTCGTGCGCATCTCGCCGTTCGACAACCAGGGCCGCCGCCAGACGTCGTTCGCGGCGGTCGAGGTGATCCCGCTCATCGAGCAGACGGACTCGATCGAGATCCCGGAGTCGGAGATCAAGGTCGACGTGTTCCGGTCCTCGGGCCCGGGCGGGCAGTCGGTCAACACCACGGACTCCGCGGTGCGCATGACGCACATCCCGACGGGCATCGTCGTCTCGATGCAGAACGAGAAGTCGCAGATCCAGAACCGCGCCGCGGCTCTCCGCGTGCTCCAGTCCCGCCTGCTGCTCGTGCGCCAGGAGGAGGAGAACGCGAAGAAGAAGGAGCTCGCGGGCGACATCAAGGCGAGCTGGGGCGACCAGATGCGCTCCTACGTGCTGCAGCCGTACCAGATGGTCAAGGACCTGCGCACCGAGCACGAGGTGGGCAACCCCTCGGCGGTGTTCGACGGCGACATCGACGACTTCATCGAGGCCGGGATCCGCTGGCGCCGCGGGGTGCAGAAGGAGGCCTGACCCTCCGCGGCCGCCCCGGGCCGATTGATCCGAGCAACGGATCGATGCACCCGGGCGCGGCGTGTCCGCCCCGCCGGGCCGCAGACGCATGCCTACCCTCGGGATCGTGCGACGAACCCCGTTCGTCCACGGATCGACCCCCGACCCGAGGAACGTGCCGCTGTGATCCGCTTCGAGAACGTCACCAAGGTCTACGCGCGCGGCGCGAGGCCGGCCGTCGACGACGTGTCGTTGGAGGTCCGGCGCGGCGAGTTCGTCTTCCTCGTCGGCGCGTCCGGCTCCGGCAAGTCGACGTGCCTGCACCTCGTCCTGCGTGAGGAGCGCCCGACGAAGGGCAAGGTCTTCGTCGCGGGCCGCGACCTCGGGTCGATGTCGAGCTGGAACGTCCCGAAGCTCCGCCGCCAGATCGGGGTGGTCTTCCAGGACTTCCGCCTGCTGCCCAACAAGACCGTGTTCGAGAACGTCGCGTTCGCGCTCCAGGTGATCGGCAAGCCGCGTCACACCATCGCGATCACGGTGCCCGAGACGCTCGAGATGGTGGGCCTCGCGGGCAAGGAGAAGCGTCGCCCGCACGAGCTCTCCGGCGGTGAGCAGCAGCGCGTCGCCATCGCGCGCGCCATGGTCAACCGCCCGCCGATCCTGCTCGCCGACGAGCCGACCGGGAACCTCGACCCCACGACGTCCCTCGGGATCATGCGCCTGCTCGACCGCATCAACCGCACCGGCACGACCGTCGTCATGGCGACGCACGACGAGGAGATCGTCAACCAGATGCGCCGCCGCGTCGTCGAGCTCGACACCGGCACGCTCGTGCGCGACCAGGCGCACGGCTCGTACGGCGCCCGTGGTCAGGTCATCCCTGGCCCGACGACCGGCCCGGCGCCCGAGTCGGCGCCGACCGCCGTCGTGCGCCGGACCGCACGCCCGTCCGCGGCGCCCGACCCGGCGTCGTCCTCGACGCAGGACCCGGCCGAGGCGCCGGACCGGACGCCGGCGACCGGCGCGACGCCCGCGGTCGACGCGTCGGGCCGGCCACCGCTGCCCCGGCGACGCTCGACGCGTCGCCACGTCGACGCGACGGCGGGGGAGTGAGCGGCGTGCGACTCCAGTTCATCCTCGCGGAGCTCGGCCAGGGCCTGCGGCGCAACGTCTCCATGGCCGTCTCCGTCGTGCTCGTCACCTTCGTCTCGCTCACGTTCGTCGGGTCGTCGCTGCTGCTCCAGGCGCAGATCGGCAAGCTCAAGGACGACTGGTACGACAAGGTCGAGGTGTCCGTCTTCCTCTGCCCGGCCGGGTCGCCGTCGCCCACGTGCGCGGCCGGCGAGGCCACGCCCGACCAGATCGCGGCGATCGAGGACCTGTTCGACACCGAGCTCGGCGACGAGATCCAGACGGTCTACTTCGAGTCCAAGGACGACGCGTTCGCGGCGTTCACCGAGCGCTACCCCGACGGGTACCTGGGCACGCAGCTCACGGTCGACGACATGCAGGCGTCCTTCCGCCTCAAGCTCACCAACCCCGAGAACTACGAGGTCGTCAACGACGTCGTGACGGGGCGGCCGGGCGTCGAGGTGGTCGAGGACCAGCGCCGCATCTTCGACTCGCTGTTCCTCGCGCTCAACCGCGCGTCCCTGCTCGCGGCCGGTCTCGCGGCGGTCATGCTGCTCGCGGCCGTGCTGCTCATCACGACGACGATCCGCCTCTCCGCGCTGAGCCGACGGCGCGAGACGGGCATCATGCGGCTCGTCGGGGCGTCGAACCTGTTCATCCAGCTCCCGTTCCTCCTCGAGGGCGCGATCGCCGCCGTGCTCGGCGCGGTCCTGGCGGTCGGCGGGCTCTGGGTCGGCGTGAAGTACCTCGTCACGGACTGGCTGTCCCAGTCCGTGACGTGGGTGGCCTACGTCGACGAGGCGGACGTGCTGCGCATCGCACCCGTGCTCGTCGGGATCGCTTTCCTGCTGGCGGCCGTGTCCTCGGTCGTCACGCTCAACCGCCACACGAGGGTGTGAGATGACCCGGGACCTCCGCCGCGCGACAGCGGCTCTGATCGCCACGACCCTGCTCCTCGTGGGGGGTGTCGCCTCGGCGTCCGCCGACGACATCGACGACCGCCGTGCCGCGGCGGAGCGTCGCCAGTCCGAGATCCTCGGCAACCGCGAGCAGCTGCAGTCCGAGCTCGAGGACACGGACGCGGCGCTCGCGCAGGCCGTCGTCGACCTCCAGGCCATCGAGGCGCGGCTGCCCGTCGCCCAGGCCGAGCTCGACGCGGCCCAGGCCGAGGTCGAGCGGACGCAGCGCGAGGCGGAGCTGCTCGCGCAGCGGCTCGAGGACGCGCTGGGCCAGGAGGCCGCGATCAGCGCCGAGATCGAGCGCGGCGCGACCGAGGTGGCCGACGCCAAGTCGAGCATCGCCGAGATGGCGCGCCAGGCGTACCGCGGCCAGGGCGACGTCTCGAGCCTCGGCATCGTCACGGGTGCGCAGAGCACCGAGGAGTTCATCGCGGAGTACGCCGTCTCCTCGACGGCGGCGCGCAGCCAGTCCCGCTCGCTCCAGGAGCTGCTCGAGGCCGAGTCGGTGTCGCGCAACCGCGAGGCGCGCCTCCAGGCGGTGCGCGAGACGGTCACCGACCTCAAGCAGCAGGCGGACGAGAACCTCGTCGCCGCCGAGGCGGCGCGCACGGCCGCGGCCGACCGCAAGGCCGAGGTCGAGCAGCTCATCGTCGACCAGCAGGCCAAGAAGGCGACGATCGAGGAGCGCAAGTCCGCGGCCGAGGCCAAGGTCGCCGAGAACGAGGCCGCACAGCAGTCCCTGCAGAGCGAGATCAAGGGCATCATCGCGGAGCAGGCCGAGCGTGACCGCAAGGCCGCCGAGGAGGAGGCACGCCGCCAGCAGCAGAGCCAGCAGTCCGGCGGCGGCGGTGGCGGTGGCGGCGGCGGGTCGTCCTCCGGCGGTGGCGGCGGCGGAGGTGGCGGTTCGTCCTCCGGCGGCGACCGCGGCAGCATCTCGAGCTTCCTGTCGTACCCGACGGCGGTGCCCTACGTGACCTCGAGCTACGGGATGCGCCTGCACCCCATCCTCGGCTACTACCGCCTGCACGCGGGGACGGACCTGCGCGCCTACTGCGGCACGCCGATCATGGCGGCCGGGCCCGGGACGGTCGTCCACGCCCAGTGGCGCAACGGCTTCGGCAACCAGGTGCTCGTCAACCACGGCACGGTGGGCGGCAAGAACCTCATGACGAGCTACAACCACCTCACGCGCTTCGCGGTGTCGTCCGGCCGGACCGTCAACAAGGGTGACGTCATCGGCTACTCGGGCAACACCGGCCTCTCGGGGGCGTGCCACCTGCACTTCGAGGTGTACGTCAACGGGTCGACGATCGACCCGATGTCCGTGCTGCGCTGACCGGGCCGGGTCGCGCTCCGGGCGTCGCGCCCGACCCGCCCCGGCCCCCGCGCGACCGCACCCGGGGGATAATCGGTACCGGGCGCCGTCGGGCACCCGTACGCTGGGGCGCCCGCACGGCTCGGGGCCGACGCACGGACGGTGCCCCGGACGAGCACCCCGGGCGACAGCACCGACAGCAGAGAAGGACGGTAGGACACGGATGGCGAAGGACAGCGGCCGCAAGGTCGTCGCCAGCAACCGCAAGGCACGCCACGACTACGTGATCGAGGACGTGTACGAGGCGGGGATCGTCCTGTCCGGGACCGAGGTCAAGGCGCTGCGGATGGGCAGGGCGTCGCTCGTCGACGGCTACGTCGCGGTCGACCGCGGCGAGGCCTGGCTCGAGAACGTCCACATCCCCGAGTACACCGAGGGCACGTGGAACAACCACGCCCCGCGCCGCAAGCGCAAGCTGCTCCTGCACAAGGAGGAGATCCTGCGCCTGGAGTCCAAGACGCGCGAGAAGGGGCACACGATCGTGCCCCTCGCGCTGTACTTCCTCGACGGCCGCGCCAAGGTCGAGATCGCGCTCGCGCGCGGCAAGAAGGAGTACGACAAGCGCCAGGCGCTCCGCGAGAAGCAGGACAACCGCGAGGCGCAGCGCGCCATGCGGCAGCGCGAGCTGCGCTGACGCCGCGCGGGGCGTCCCGCACGCGGTCCCGTGCCCGACGCCGGCCCCACCCGCTGGTGACGCCGTCGCCCTCGACGTACGGTCGAGGGCGAGACGACGACCGCGAACCAGGAGGCCCCATGGTCAAGCTCCGCCAGTACATCCCGCGCCTCGCGGCGGGGGCGTACATCCTCAACTCCGGCCTGAGCAAGCGCGGTGCCGACGAGGAGACCGCGCAGGGACTGCACGGGATGGCCGCCGGCACGTACTCGTTCCTCGGGGACGTCGAGCCGAAGCAGTTCACCAAGACCCTGTCGACCGCTGAGATCGCGCTCGGCGCGGCCCTCGTGGCGCCCTTCGTCCCGACCGGTCTCGTCGCCGTCGGGCTCGGCGTCTTCTCGGCCGGCCTCGTCGGCATGTACCTCAAGACGCCGGGCATGACGCGCGAGGACGGGGTGCGACCCACCGAGCAGGGGACCGGGCTCGCGAAGGACGTGTTCCTCCTCGGGATCGCCGGCGGGCTGCTCGTCGACTCGCTGAGCCGGAAGAAGTAGCCGCGACGCGGGTACCGGCGGCGCACGACCGCCGGGACCCGGCCGCGCGGAAATATCCGTGCGGGGCACGGCGTTGATCGCGTAGGCTGGACCTGCTGCACGAGGTCCGGGTCCGCCCGGGCGCCGCGCAGTGCTTGACAACTGCACAGGGGGTGATCGGTTTCGACGGTGGTCGTGCTTCGAGGAGAAGCGGGCCGAGGATGCAGGCTTATCTCGTAAACGATGTCTGCAAAACACAGGTGCCGATAACAAGCGCACCGACTTCGCCCTCGCCGCCTGAGCGAGCCCCGAAGTCCGTCAGCCCGAGCTAGCTCTCGACTCGGATCCTGGCGTCATCTAGAGAGCCACTGCTCGTAGTCCTCGTCACCGGGGCTGCGGGGACTTTCAGGTGACTGAGCCCGTCCGCATCTTGTCTGCGTGAGTGCGGGGGCCGAGAAAAACGACAGCAGACTGCGCCCGGAGAAGTCCTCGATCGGCGTCACCGGACCGGGGTTCGATTCCCCGCACCTCCACCCCTGCGGCGACGGCCCGCACCCCTCTCGGGGTGCGGGCCGTCGTCGTGCCGGGGCTCGTTCGCGTCACCAGCCGTGGCGCTCCCAGGCCTTCGCCGCCTCGTCGCCCTCGAGCCACTCGAGCCGCAGCCGCCGCCCCCGTACCTCGAGCCGGGCGTCGTCGTCACGGGGGAGCGGGGGCGCGCCGGGATCGTCGCTGTACAGGTCCTCGTCGCCGTCCGTGCCGTCGAGGTGGGCTCGCCACTGCACGCGCGGCTCCGGGTTGACGTGCCGGGGGAACGTCTGCGGCCCGACGGTGTCCCAGTGCGTGCACACGCGCGTCACGAGGTGACCGGCGAGCCGGGCCGTGCCCTCGTCGTCGGCCCACAGGCGCGCGACGCGACCGGTGCCCTCCGGGGCGACGGGCTCAGTCACGGGCGGACGCCCCGACGAGCGGAGCCCGTCCCGACGACGGCGCCCGCGGGTCGTCGTCCGGCCCCGTGCCGCCGTCGTCGGCCGGGGGAGCGCCGCCGTCCTGCGCACGACGGCGCACCCGGCGCAGCACCCAGCGCACGACGAGCAGCACGAGACCGGCGACGACCAGCCACGGGAGCAGCGCGCCGAGGACGACGACCAGGCCGTTGAGCGTGCTCAGCAGAGCGTTCCAGCCGTTCTGCAGACCGCCGAGGAAGCCGCCGGGAGCGAGCTGCTCGGCCGGCACCACCTGCACGACCGTGACGTGCAGCGTCGACATCGAGACCTGGTCCGTGAGCGCGGCGCGCTGCGACTGGAGCGACTCGAGCTCCGCCTGGCGCGTCGTGAGCTCCTGCTCGGCGGCGAGCAGGTCCGCGGTCGTCGCGGCGTCGCCCATGAGCGTCCGCAGGCGCTCGACCGACGTGGTGAGCGCCGCGACGCGGGCGTCGAGGTCGCGCGCGGTGCCGGTCACGTCGACCGCCTCGATCGCGAGGTCGCGCACCTCACCGACCTGACCGAGCGCGTCCACGGTCGCGGTCGTCTGGGCCGCCGGCACGCGCACGGTCAGCTCGGCCGTGGGCCGCGCGTCGCCCTCGGGCTCGGACTGCCGCCGGCTCTCGACCCGCCCGCCCGCGCTCTCCGCGAGCTCGGCGACCTGCTCGGCGGCCGCCGACGGGTCCTTCGCGACGACGGTCACCGAGCCGGTCGTGACGATCTCGCGGTCTGCCTCGACCACGGCGTCCTCGTCGCCGGTCGTGATCCCGGCCGGGGCGCCGGACGAGGCGTCGGTGCCGTCGACCACCGCCGCCTCGGACCCCGCGCCGGAGTCGAGGGCGGCGTCGCCGGCGCCCGGCGTCGCGGAGCAGCCGGCCAGGAGCGCGCCGCCGAGCACCAGCGCGGCGACGACGGCGAGAGGGCGAGTGGTCCGCATGCTGCGAGGGTAGGGGGCCAACCGCGCGAACCGGACAGCCGCACCCACATCGTGACCGTCTTGTGAACTGTCCGTGATCCGACCGTCGCCCGGCGCCGTGCGGACGTGCCGGTCCGCGCGCGAGGATGGGCGCGTGCTCGTGTGCTGCGGACTCGTGACCCTCGACGTCGTCCAGGTCGTCGACGCCCTGCCCGGACCCGACGAGAAGGTCGTCGCGCGGTCCCTCGCCGCGACGTTCGGCGGCCCGGCCGCGAACGCCGCGGCCACCGCCGTCGCGCTCGGCGTCCCGACGACCCTCGTGACCGCCGTGGGCCACGGGCCCCTCGCTGCGGTCGTGCGGTCCGAGCTCGAGTCCGCGGGCGTCGCGCTCGTCGACGCGGTGGCCGGCGCGGCCGAGGTTGCCGGGCCGGCCCAGCCCGCGGTCTCGACGGTGCTGGTCACGCGCGCGACCGGCGAGCGCGCGGTCGTGAGCACCAACGCGTCCGGCTTCGGCGACCTCGCCGACGCGCGGCTGGTGGGGCCGGGTCGCACGGCGGACCTGCTGGACGAGCTCGGCCCCGGGGACGTGCTGCTGCTCGACGGTCACCACCCGGGGCTCGCGCTCCGGGTCGCGCGCCGCGCGCGGGAGCGCGGGTGCGCCGTCGTGCTGGACGGGGGCTCCTGGAAGCCCGACGCGCCCGCGATGATCGGGCTGTGCGACGCCGTCGTCGTGTCGGCGGACTTCCGGCCGCCCGGCGTCGCGACGGACGACGTGCTCGACGCCGTCGCCGCGCTGGGCCCCCGGTTCGTCGCGCGGACCCGCGGTCCGCGGCCCGTCGAGGTGCTCGACGCGGGGGAGAGGTACGAGGTCGCGGTCCCGCGGCCAGGCCGCGTGGTCGACACCCTGGGCGCGGGCGACGTGGTCCACGGCGCGTTCGCCGCGGCGGCGGCGCGCGGGTCGCCGTGGCGCGCGGCGCTGGAGGACGCCGTGCTGGTCGCGTCCCGCTCGGTCGAGCACGCCGGCGCGCGGGGCTGGATCGCCGCGACGTCGTGACGCGCGGGGGCCATGGGACCAAGGTCCCGGGTCGCGGCCTCCTCGGCTACATTTCGGTCACGAAGCCGGGAGAGAGTTGACAGCCACTTAGTAAAGGCAGTCTACTAACAAACATGACAACGGCAGTCACCGGCACCGGCGCACCGAGGAGGCGACTGAGCACAGGGCTCAGGCCGACCTCCAAGGTGCTCCCCGAGCACGCTCGGGCCCACAACCGGTCGCTCGTGCTGCAGCACCTGTTCCACGAGGGCCCCACGTCGCGCGCCGACCTCGCGCGCGCCACCTCCCTCACCCGCGTGACCATCTCCGACCTCGTCTCCGTGCTCATCGCCGAGGGCCTGGTCGAGGAGCTCGGCGTCCGCCCGGGGCAGCGCGTGGGCAAGCCCGCGATCCTCGTCGGCATGCGCACGAGCGCGTACCAGATCGTTTCTGTCGACCTCACCGACGACGAGGTCCTGCGCGGCGCCGTCGTCACGCTCACGGGCGACTTCGTCGTGCGGCAGAGCCTCGCGGTGGACGGCCGCACCGGCACCGAGCTCGTCGACCTCCTCATGCGCTTCTGCCGCGGCCTCATCGCGTCCGCGACCCAGCCGGTCATCGGCGTGGGGATCGGGTCGCCCGGCGTCGTCGACGCCGAGGGCCGCGTCATCGAGGCGCCGAACCGCCGCTGGTACGACGTCCCGCTCGCGGCCCAGCTCACGGAGCGGCTCGGGCTCGCGGTCCACGTCGCCAACGACGCCAACATCGCCGCGCTCGGTGAGTTCACGTTCGGGGGAGCGGCCGGGGACGGCCTGCTCGTCCTCACGGTGGGCGAGGGCGTGGGCGCCGGCATCATGGTCGACGGCGCGCGCGTGCACGGGCACGCCGACGCCGCCGGCGAGCTCGGCCACGTGACCGTGGTCGAGGACGGCGAGCCGTGCGCCTGCGGGCGCCGCGGCTGCCTGGAGACCGTCCTGTCCGTGCCGGCGCTGCGCCGCGCGGTGGACGGGCTCGACACCGAGGCTTCCGACGCCGTGCTGGCGTCGGTGGGCAGGACGCTGGGCATCGCCCTGGCCCCTGTCGTCAGTGCGCTCAACCTCGCAGAGGTGCTCGTGAGCGGTCCTGCGGACCTGCTCGACGGCCCCCTGCGCGAGTCGGCGTTCGAGACCATCCGCTCCCGCACCATGCCGGTCATCGGCAGCGGGCTGCAGGTGCGGATGGCCACGCTCGACGAAGACGTCGTCCTCGCTGGGGCCGCCGTCCTCGTCCTCTCCGGACAGCTGGGGGTCTCGTGAGCCGACGACGCTCCGCCTGACCCGCCCTGCCCGACCGGGGCGCGGGCCACGACCCGCCCCTCACGACCTCCTGGGACCCCCAGTGCAGCACCCCCAGGAACGCAATAACACAGCAGCGCCCCTGCACACGCTCGATTACGCAGGACTCCTGCCACACCTCCGGTGGGGGCATCGCCGCCACCACCAAGAATCACCGAGAGGAAGCACCCAGTGAAGAGGAACCGTCTCGTCGCCGCCTCCGTGGCGTCGACGATCACCCTGGCGCTCGCGCTGACCGCCTGCAGCACCGGCGGCGGGAGCGACGACAACGGCTCCGGCGACGGCGAGTCCGCCTCCGGCGACATCCGCGTCTGGCTCAACGGGTCGGACACGCCCGACGCCGCGCGCGACTACCTCAAGACCACGTTCGAGGAGGAGAACCCGGGCAGCACCCTCACGATCGAGGAGCAGTCCTGGACCGGCCTCGTCGACAAGCTCACCACGTCGCTCTCCGGCTCCGACAGCCCGGACATCGTCGAGGTCGGCAACACGCAGTCCCCGGCCTTCACGTCCGCAGGCTTCTTCCGTGAGATCACCGAGGACGAGTTCCAGTCCCTCGGCGGCGACGACCTGCTCGGCGGCTTCGTCGAGGCCGGCGACTGGGAGGGCAAGCACTACGCCCTGCCGTACTACGCGGGCTCGCGCGCCGTGTTCTACACCCCGCAGGTCACCGGCTCCACACCGGTCCCGACGACGCTCGACGAGTACGTCGAGACCGCGAAGTCGCTCAAGACGGACACGGTCTCCGGCGTCTACTGGCCCGGCCAGGACTGGTACAACGCCCTTCCCTTCGTCTGGGAGAACGGCGGCTTCATCGCCGAGCAGAACGACGACGGCGAGTGGGAGGCCGGGTTCTCCTCGGAGGGCGGCCTCGCCGGCCTCGAGCAGGTCCAGGACCTCATGACGAACGCGTCGCTCGCGCCGAAGGACGGTCAGGAGACCGACCTCCAGGTGCCGTTCTGCGAGGGCCAGGTGGCCTACGTGTCGGCCCCGACGTGGATCGCCGGCACCATCAAGACCTCGGCCACGCCCGAGGACCCCAAGACCACCCCCGGGTGCCTCGAGACCTACGGCTCCGACCTCGCGGCGTTCCCGCTGCCCGGCAAGACCGCGGGTGAGCCGGCGGCCGTGTTCGCCGGTGGCTCGAACATCGCCGTCGCGGCGAAGTCCAACAACCCGGACCTCGCGTACAAGGCGTTCGAGATCATGATGAGCGACGAGTACCAGACGATCCTCGCCCAGGCGAACATGATCCCGGCGAAGAAGTCCCTCGCGAGCGAGGTGCCGCAGGACGACCCGATCGCCCAGGCGGGCGTCGAGGCGGCACAGAACGCTCGACTCACCCCGGCGTCCCCGAAGTGGGCCGACGTCGAGGCGCAGAACGTGCTCCAGAGCGCCTTCACGAAGCTCGCCAACGGCGACGACGTGCAGACGGTCGCCGAGGAGCTCGACGCGAAGATCGAGTCGATCCTCAACAGCTGAGCCGGTCCGACGGTGCCCGGTGACCGCCGGGCACCGTCGGAGGCTCGAGCCGTCAGGGGTGGGGACTCCTTCGCCGGAGCCCCCACCCCTTCCCATGACGAGCCCCGGAGGCACGTCGCCTGCGCACCACCGCGCAATCCCTGACGGAGTGAGGAAATGAGCTCAACCACCCTCGAACCCCGCACCGAGCGCTCCGGCGCGCCCGTGCGGCCACCCAAGAAGCGGCGCCCACCGATCCTGCCGTGGACGCTCCTCGTCCCCAGCCTCGTCGTGCTCGGCATCCTCGTCGGATACCCGCTCGTGCGGCTCGTCATCATGTCGTTCCAGGAGTACGAGCGGGCCCAGCTCATGGGTCAGCCCGCCGAGTGGGTCGGCTTCGACAACTACGTCCAGGTCCTCACCGACGTCGACGGCTTCTGGACCGTGCTCCTGCGCAGCTTCCTGTTCATGGTGGCGTGCGTCGTCCTGACCATGGTGCTCGGCACGCTCATCGCGCTGCTCATGATGCGTCTCGGCAAGGGATTCCGCCTGCTGGTCTCGGTCGGGCTGCTGCTGGCGTGGGCGATGCCGGCGCTCGCCGCGACCATCGTCTGGGGCTGGATCTTCGACACCCAGTACGGCGTCATCAACAACCTGCTGACCGCGATCACGGGCGACAACTGGATGGGCCACTCGTGGCTCCTCAACCCGCTCCAGTTCTTCCTCATCGCGACGATCGTCATCGTGTGGGGCGCCGTGCCGTTCGTCGCCTTCACGATGTACGCGGGACTGACGCAGATCCCCGGCGAGGTCCTGGAGGCGGCCCAGCTCGACGGCGCCACCCCGGTGCAGCGCTTTCGGCTCATCATGGTCCCGTACGTCCGCAGCATCATCACGGTGCTCATCGTGCTGTCGATCATCTGGGACCTGCGCGTCTTCACGCAGATCTACGCCCTCCAGGGCGTCGGTGGCGACCGCGACAAGACGAACACGATCGGCGTGTACATCTACCAGATGGGCATGGCCCAGGGGCACTACGGTCTCGCCGGCGCCATCTCGGTGATCTTCGTGTTCATCATGCTCGGCATCTCGTTCTACTACGTGCGCCAGACGGTCCGGGAGGAAGAACTGTGAGCACCGTCCAGACCACCCCCCGCGCCGCGGTCCGGCACGCTTCCCCGGCGGCGGGCACCGCCCCTCGCGTGAGCCGCGAGAAGCAGCG
The DNA here is from genome assembly GCF_015327065.1 of Cellulosimicrobium sp. JZ28. Lineage (NCBI taxonomy): Bacteria > Bacillati > Actinomycetota > Actinomycetes > Micrococcales > Promicromonosporaceae > Cellulosimicrobium > Cellulosimicrobium sp. JZ28. Next base: position 1,139,335 of record NZ_CP017660.1, read on the forward strand.
CAAGAAGCTCGCGAACGTCGGCTACGCGATCCTGGCGATCATCGTCTTCGTCTCGTCGGTCTTCCCCGTCTACTGGATGATCAACACGTCGTTCCTGCCGTCGAGCCTCGTGCGCGGGACGGAGCTGAAGTTCTTCCCGACGCCCGACGTCTTCACGCTCAACAACTACGTCACGGCGATCACGGACGAGACGCGGGCCCCGTTCATCCCGGCCATGGGCAACTCGCTCACGGTGACGTTCTTCACCCTTGTCATCGCCATGGTGCTCGGCTTCCTCGCGTCGCTCGCGGTGACGCGCTTCCGGTTCAAGGGTCGCCGGACGTTCATCCTCGCGATCCTCGTGGTCCAGATGATCCCGGGCGAGGCGATGATGATCTCGATCTTCCGGATCATCGACAACTGGCAGATGCTCAACACGATCGTCGGGCTCGGGATCGTCTACGTATCCGGCGTGCTGCCCTTCACGATCTGGACGCTGCGCGGGTTCGTCAACGGCGTCCCGGCAGACCTCGAGGAGGCCGCCATGATCGACGGGTGCTCGCGGGGCAAGGCGTTCTGGAAGATCACCTTCCCGCTCCTGGCCCCCGGGCTGGTCGCGACGGGTGTCTTCGCGTTCATCCAGGCGTGGAACGAGTTCGTCATGGCGCTGATCATCATGCAGCGCCCGGAGGCCATGACGCTGCCGGTCTGGCTGCGGACCTTCCAGCAGGCGACCCAGGCGACCAACTGGGGCGCGCTCATGGCCGGCTCGGTGCTCATCGCCATCCCGGCCGTGGTGTTCTTCCTCATCGTCCAGGGTCGGATGACCGGTGGCCTCGTCTCGGGTGCGGTGAAGGGCTGACGTGAGCGACCTGAGCACGGCTGCCTCGCTCGACGGCGAGGCGGCCGCAGCCCTGGCCGGACGCCCCGGCCCCGGGACCGCGTCACGACGCGGTCCCGTGGGTCCGGGCAGCGCGGTGGGCCTCGACATCGGCGGCACCAAGGTGCTCGCGGCCTTCCTCGGCCCCGACGGGGTCGCGCGCGAGACGCTGCGCCTGCCGACGGTGCGCGGACCGGAGGGCGTCGTGTCCAGCGCGGCGCGCGCGGTCCGCGAGGTGGTCCGCCGCGCCTGCGGTGACCTCGCGGACGTCGACGGCGTCGGCGTCGGGGTCCCCGGGCTGGTGGACCCCGCCGACGGCTCCGTCGTGCACGCGGTGAACCTCGGCATCGAGGGCGGACGCTTCGCCCTCGCCGAGGCGCTGTCCGCGGAACTCGGCGGCGTCCCGGTCCAGGTCGACAACGACCTCAACGTGGCCGCCCTCGGTGCCTCGCACCTGCGCGGCGCGGAGGGGGAGGACCTCGCGTTCCTCGCGCTCGGCACCGGGCTCGCGGCGGGCATCGTGCTCGGCGGCGAGCTGCGCCGGGGCGTGAGCGGCGCGGCGGGGGAGATCGGGCACATCCCGATCGACCCGCGCGGCCCCGAGTGCGCGTGCGGGCAGCGCGGGTGCGTGGAGGTCTACGCGTCGGGCTCCGCCGTGTCGGCGCGCTGGCCGTCCCGCCACGGCCGGCCGGCCCCTGCCGAGCTCTTCGAGGCCGCGGCCGCGGGCGACCCGGACGCGATCCGGATCAAGGACGAGTTCGCGTCCGCCGTCGCCTCCGCCGTCCGGATCCTCGAGCTGACGGTGGACGTGCGCCACGTGGTGCTCGGCGGCGGCGTGTCCGCGCTGGGCCAGCCGCTGCTGGACGCGGTCCGCGACGCGCTCGACGCGCAGTCGAGCACGTCCCCCTTCCTGTCCTCGTTGCGTCTGTCGGAGCGGGTCTCCCTCGCTCCGTCGGACGTCCCGGTCGCCGCCGTGGGCGCTGCTCTCGTCGGCCGTCGAAAGGTGTTGTGATGGAGGTCGTGATCGCTCCGGCGGAGCGGTTGGCGGTGCTGGCTGCGGATGCCGTGGAGGCGGTGGTGCGGTCGGGTCCGGGGCGGTACTGGGGTTGGCGACGGGGTCGTCGCCGTTGAAGGTGTACGACGAGCTGGTGCGGCGTCATGTGCAGGAGGGGTTGTCGTTCGCGGGGGTGCGGGCGTTCATGCTGGACGAGTACGTGGGGTTGCCGGTCGATCATCCGGAGCGGTACCGCAACGTGATCGAGACGGAGATCGCCTCGCGGGTGGACTTCGCTCCGGGTGCGGTGCAGGGTCCGGACGGCAACGCGGAGGACCTGGTGGCGGCGTGCGCGGCGTACGAGGAGTCGATCGCGGGGGCGGGGGGTGTGGACCTGCAGATCCTGGGGATCGGGACGGACGGGCACATCGCGTTCAACGAGCCGGGGTCGAGCCTGGCGTCGCGGACGCGGATCAAGACGTTGACGGCGCAGACGCGCGAGGACAACGCGCGGTTCTTCGGTGACGACGTGGAGCGGGTGCCGCGGCACTGTCTGACGCAGGGTCTGGCGACGATCATGTCGGCGCGGCACCTGGTGCTGCTGGCCACGGGCAAGGGCAAGGCGGAGGCGGTGCACCAGCTCGTGGAGGGTCCGGTGAGCGCGATGTGGCCCGCGACGATCATGCAGATGCACCCGCACGCCACGGTCCTGGTCGACGACGCGGCGGCCTCGCGCCTGCAGCTGGGCGACTACTACCGCCAGACGTACGCGTCCAAGCCCGACTGGCAGGGCCTCTGACCCGACGGGTCGACGACACCTCGCGGGAGCTCCCGCGACACCGAGCCGCCCGTCGGCGCGCGGTCCACGCCCCTGGACCGTGCGTCGGCGGGCTTCGTCGTCTCCCGTCCCCGCGGCCCGTGGTCCGCGCGGCGGGTGTCGCACGGCGCGCGGACCGGCCGCGGCGACGGCCGCCCGACGTGTGGGCGTCGCGACGTAGACTTCACTCCATGATCGAACTCCGCGCGAGCACGCCACCCGGGGGTCCCGAGGACCCGTTCCGGACTCCTGCGACCGAGCCGACGACCGGCACGTCGACCGGGGTGCTCGAGCGCGAGGAGACGCGCGAGCAGACCGAGCCCGGCGACCACGAACGCTTCGCGCACTACGTGCGCAAGGAGAAGATCATGCAGTCGGCGCTCTCCGGCAAGCCGGTGATCGCGCTGTGCGGCAAGGTCTGGGTTCCCGGCCGTGACCCGAACAAGTTCCCTGTGTGCCCCACGTGCAAGGAGATCTACGAGGGACTGCGAGACCCGCAGGACGGCGAGGGTGACTCCGGCAAGTGAGCGCGGAGCACCACACGACGTCCACCGGTCACTCCGCCCCCGACTCCCGTAGCAGGACCTCGCCGCCGGCGCCTCAGAGCCCGTCGTCCGCGGCGGCGTCGCACCTCTCGCCGGCGTTCCCGCGGCGCGCCCCGTGGGGCTCGGCGTCCAAGCTGCGCGCCTGGCAGGCAGAGGCGCTCGAGCTGTACCGCACGCGCTCGCCGCGCGACTTCCTCGCCGTCGCGACGCCCGGCGCGGGCAAGACGACGTTCGCGCTCCGTGTCGCGACCGAGCTCCTGGAGCAGGGCGTGGTGCGGCGCGTGACCGTCGTCGCCCCCACCGAGCACCTCAAGCACCAGTGGGCCGACGCCGCGGCGCGCGTCGGCATCCGGATCGACCCGAACTTCCGCAACAGCCAGGGCCGGCACGGCGCGCACTACGACGGCGTCGCGCTCACCTACGCGCAGATCGCCGCCAAGCCGGCGCTGCACGCGGCGCGCACGACGGCCGACCGCACGCTCGTCATCCTCGACGAGGTGCACCACGGCGGCGACGCGCTGTCGTGGGGCGATGCGGTGCGCGAGGCGTTCGAGGACGCGACCCGGCGCCTCGCGCTCACGGGCACGCCCTTCCGCTCGGACACCGCGGCCATCCCGTTCGTCGAGTACGAGCGCGGCCCCGACGGCATCCGGCGGTCGCGCGCCGACTACACGTACGGGTACGGCGACGCGCTGCGCGACCACGTCGTGCGGCCGGTGCTGTTCCTGTCCTACTCGGGCAACATGCGCTGGCGCACGAAGGCCGGCGACGAGGTGAGCGCGCGTCTCGGCGAGGCGCTCACCAAGGACATGACGGGCCAGGCGTGGCGCACCGCGCTGGACCCGAACGGCGAGTGGATCCCGTCGGTCCTCGCGGCCGCGGACAAGCGGCTGACCGAGGTCCGGCGGGCGATCCCCGACGCGGGCGGCCTCGTCATCGCGACCGACCAGACGGACGCGCGTGCGTACGCGGGCCACCTCGCGCGCATCACCGGGAAGTCGCCGACGGTCGTCCTCTCGGACGACGACGGCGCGAGCAGCCGCATCGAGGAGTTCTCCGACGGCGACGCGCGCTGGATGGTCGCCGTCCGCATGGTGTCGGAGGGCGTCGACGTCCCGCGGCTCGCGGTGGGCGTGTACGCGACCTCGACCGCGACGCCGCTGTTCTTCGCGCAGGCCGTCGGACGGTTCGTGCGTGCCCGCAAGCGCGGCGAGACGGCGTCGGTGTTCCTGCCCAGCGTGCCGCACCTGCTCGAGCTCGCGAACGGGCTCGAGATCGAGCGCGACCACGCGCTGGACCGGCCGCTCACGGCGGAGGAGCAGGGGGAGGGGTTCAACCCCGAGGACGCGCTGCTCGCCGAGGCGAACCGCGAGGACAAGGCGTCGGGCGAGCTCGTCCAGGGCTCGTTCGAGGCGCTCGAGGCCCAGGCGTCGTTCGACCGCGTGCTGTTCGACGGCGGCGAGTTCGGCACGGGCGCGGACGTCGGCTCCGACGAGGAGCTCGACTTCCTCGGGCTGCCCGGTCTGCTCGACGCGGACCAGGTCACGACCCTGCTGCGCCAGCGGCAGGCCGACCAGATGAGCGCGCGCTCGCGCACCACGCAGTCTGCGGAGCGCGAGCGGGCCGAGATGGACCACCGGCGCGCCGCGGAGCTCCGCAAGGAGCTCCAGCAGCTCGTCTCGGCGTGGTCGCGCCGCAGCGGGCAGCCGCACGGGTCGGTGCACACCGAGCTCCGGCGCCGCTGCGGCGGGCCCGAGGTCCCGCTCGCGACGGTCGAGCAGCTCGACGCCCGGGTCGCGACGGTGCGCGGCTGGTTCGTCGGGAAGCGGTAGCCCGCGCGGCCCCGGCGGCCGGGCGCGCACGCCCGGCCGCGACCGGGTCGCGGCCCGGTCAGGGGAGTCAGGACAGCGTGTGCACGACCGTCGGGATCGCCGGGTCGCCGGCGGAGAGGCGGCGCGCGCCGCGGGGCAGCTCGGCGCGGGCCTCGCGGTGGCGGTGCGCGGCGTTCTCCACGCCGTACGACCCGACCCAGCGCGAGTCGACGGCGCCGTCCACGACGAGGGGCACCTGGAGCCGGCGCAGGTCGCCGTCGTCGGGCTCCCACTCCTGCACGGCGAGGTCGGCACCCGTGACGACGACCTCCTCGACCGCGCGTCCGTCGGCGTCGTAGCGGCGGGCGGCGCACTTGCGGCCGCCCGTGCTCGTCTTGGCGGTGGACGCCTTCGCGACGGGCTGGAGCACGCCGCTGGAGTCGGCGCGGGCGACGAGCTTGTAGACCATGCCGCACGTGGGGGCGCCGGAGCCGGTGACCAGGGACGTGCCGACGCCGTAGGAGTCGACGGGCGCGGCGGCGAGCGACGCGATGGCGTACTCGTCGAGGTCGGAGGTCACGGTGATCTTCGTGTCGTGCGCGCCGAGGGCGTCGAGCTGGCGGCGCACCTCGACGGCGAGGACGCCGAGGTCGCCGGAGTCGAGCCGCACGGCGCCGAGGCGGCCGCCGGCCGCCTCGACGGCGTTCTCGACGCCGCGGCGCACGTCGTAGGTGTCGACGAGCAGCGTGGTGCCGGGTCCGAGGGACGCGACCTGCGACGCGAAGGCGGACTTCTCGTCGTCGTGCAGGAGCGTGAAGGCGTGCGCGGCGGTGCCGATGGTCTCGAGGCCGTACCGGCGGCCCGCCTCGAGGTTCGACGTCCCGGCGAACCCGCCGACGACGGCGGCCCGCGCCGCGGCGACGGCCGCCTGCTCGTGCGCGCGCCGCGCCCCCATCTCGAGGCACGGGCGCTCGACGGCGGCGCTCGTCATGCGGGACGCGGCGGACGCGACGGCCGAGTCGTAGTTGAGGATCGACAGGACGAGGGTCTCGAGCAGCACCGCCTCGGCGAACGTGCCCTCGACCGTCATCACCGGCGACTGGGGGAAGAAGACCTCGCCCTCGGGGTACCCGGTGATCGTCCCGGTGAAGCGGTAGCCGGCGAGGAACTCGAGGGTGCGGTCGTCGACGACGGACTGCGCGTGCAGCCAGTCGAGCTCGGCGGCGGAGAAGCGGAACGACGACAGCGCCTCCAGGACCCGCCCGGTCCCGGCGAGGACGCCGTACCGCCGACCCGGCGGGAGGCGGCGCGTGAAGACCTCGAAGAGGCAGTGCCGCCCCGCGGTGCCGTCGGCGAGCGCCGCCTGGAGCATCGTCAGCTCGTAGCGGTCGGTGAGGAGCGCGGTCGACGCACCGGGCTGGTACGTCGGCTGGTACGACGGCCGCTGCGTCGGCGAGGCGGAGGGGGCAGCGCTGTCGGTCGCGGGGAGGGCGACGCTGCCCGGGTCGGCGAGGCTCATGCGGAATACCGTAGGGCAGCGACCGCCGCGGTGGGCGCCGACAGGCCCGCGAATAGAGTGGTGACGTGAGACCCCACCCGATCTTCACCCGCCCCGCTGCCGCGCGGGCCTCCCTGACCGTGCCCGAGGAGGCGGTCCGCACCGAGGAGGCGACCCGGCTCGACAGCCCGTGGGTCACCCTCGTGTGGAACGACCCGGTCAACCTCATGAGCTACGTCGCGTACGTGTTCGAGTCGTACTTCGGGTACTCCACCGCGCGCGCCCACGAGCTGATGATGCAGGTGCACCAGGAGGGGCGGGCCGTCGTGTCCACGGGCGACCGCGAGCGCATGGAGGTCGACGTGCAGGCGATGCACTCGTTCGGGCTGTGGGCGACGCTCCAGAAGGACGGCGAGCAGTGAGGCCGTTCCGCGCGGAGGCGCACGGGTACGTCGCCGAGCTCGAGCCGTCGGAGCGGATCGTGCTGGCGCAGCTCGCGGGCGACGTCGCGCAGATGCTCCAGGAGGGCGTCCCCGGGCGGGCGTCGGACGCGCCGGGCCGGTCCGCGCCCGACGACGCGTGGTCGCCCCCGGGCTGGACGGGCCCGACGCCCGGTGGGGGCGGGTCGGACGCGACGCCGCCGCCGGACCCGGCCGTGCGCCGTCTGCTCCCGGACGCGTCGGACGACGTCGAGGTGGCGCACGAGTTCCGACGCTTCACGCAGGACGACCTCGCGGCGCGCAAGGTGGGCCGGCTGGTGCTGCTCGGCCGGATGCTCGTGGACTCCGAGCCGGCCGAGGCGGCGCCGTTCGTCGTCGGGCGCGAGGAGGCGCAGGACGTCGCGGGCGCCCTGACCGACGTGCGCCTCGTCCTGGCCGAGCGCCTGGACCTGCGCACGGACGAGCAGGTCGAGGGCCTGTACGACGAGCTGGACCGGGAGGGCGACGACGGCCCGGACGACGGCGAGGTCGGGGGTGCGCCGCGCCGCTTCCTCGTGAGCGTGTTCCTCCTCACGGGGCTGCTCCAGGAGTCGCTCGTCGACGGCATGCTCGCGGACCTGCGGGCGGGGCGGGGCGGTCCGCGCCCCGGGCCGCGGGGCTGAGCGTGGCGGGGACCTGTGGGCGCTGCCACAGCGGCGTGCGCGTGGTTCGGGGCGCCTGGCGCGGGGCGGCGACAGTAGGCTCGGCCGGGTGAACGACGCTCCCATCGGGATCTTCGACTCGGGCGTGGGTGGCCTGACCGTGGCACGCTCGATCCTCGACCAGCTCCCCAACGAGGCCCTCCTCTACATCGGGGACACCGCGAACAGCCCGTACGGGCCGAAGCCGCTCGCGGCGGTCCGGGCGATGGCGCTGGCGATCATGGACCAGCTCGTCGACGACGGCGTGAAGATGCTCGTCATCGCGTGCAACTCCGCGTCGTCCGCGGTGCTGCGCGACGCGCGCGAGCGGTACACGCAGCGCCACGGGCTCCCGGTCGTCGAGGTGATCCTCCCGGCGGCACGCCGGGCCGTGGCCGCGACGCGGTCGGGCCGCATCGGCGTCATCGGGACGCGGGCCACGATCACGTCGCGCTCGTACGAGGACGCGTTCGCCGTGACCCCGGGCCTGACCCTGACGACGCAGGCGTGCCCCGAGTTCGTGCCGCTGGTCGAGCAGGGCGTGACGTCGGGCCCCGAGGTGCTGGAGGTCGCGCACCGCTACCTGGACCCGGTGAAGGCCGCGGGCGTGGACACGCTCGTGCTCGGGTGCACGCACTACCCGCTGCTGACGGGCGCGATCTCGTACGTCATGGGCGACGAGGTCACGCTCGTGTCGAGCGCGGAGGAGACCGCGAAGGACGTGTACCGCACGCTCGTCGCGCACGACCTCGAGCGCTCGCGCGACGCGGGGCCGCCGCGGCACCGGTTCCTCGCGACGGGGAGCGCGGAGCCGTTCGAGCACCTCGCGCGCCGGTTCCTCGGCCCCGAGGTGCTGAGCGTGGAGGCGGCCTGATGCGTCTCGTCACGGTCGGGTGCTCGGGGTCGTTCGCCGGCCCGGCGTCGCCCGCGTCGTCGTACCTCGTCCAGGTCCCGGCCGCGGAGGCCGCGGCCGCGGGGTTCGAGGCGCGCGACTGGAACGTCGTGCTGGACCTGGGCAACGGGTCGCTGGGTGCGCTGCAGCGGTTCGTCGACCCGCTCGACGTCGACGCCGTCGGCCTGTCCCACCTGCACCCCGACCACTTCGTCGACGTGTGCGGACTGTACGTCTACCTGCGCTACCACCCGGTGCGCGGCTCGACCCGCACGGGCGTGCCGAGCCGGCTCACGGTGCTGGGCCCGGCGGGCACGGCCGCCCGCATCGAGGCGGCGTACGGCGCGGAGCCGGGTGACGGCGTGACGGAGGAGCTCGAGGTGCGCGCGTGGGAGCCGGGCGCGCCGGTCCGGGTCGGCCCGCTCGTCCTCGAGCCGTACCGCGTGTTCCACCCGGTCGAGGCGTACGGGGTGCGCGTCACCGGGCCGTCGACGCTGCGCCCGGGGGAGAGCGCCGTCCTCGCGTACACGGGGGACACGGACGCGTGCGACGGCGTGGTCGAGCTCGCGCGCGACGCCGACCTGCTCCTGTCGGAGGCGGCGTTCCACGAGGGCCGCGACGACGGCGTGGAGCGGGGCATCCACCTCACGGGGCGGCGCGCGGGCGAGGTCGCGACCGCGGCCCGCGCGCGCCGGCTCGTGCTCACGCACCTGCCCGCGTGGAACGACCCCGAGCGCTCGCGCGCCGAGGCGCGCGAGACGTACACCGGCCCGGTCGACGTCGCCACGACGGGCGCGGTCTTCGACCTCTGACCGCTGAGCGCGGGGACGAGCCGCCGTCGGCCGCCCCGGAAGATGCGACCATCCACCGCGCTCAGCGGTGGGCCGGGGGTCGGTAGGGTGGCGGCATGACCATCCCCTCCTCGTCTCCGGGCACGGCCGCGCCCCTCCGCGCCGACGGCCGCACGCCCGACCAGCTCCGCCCCGTGACCATCACCCGCCACTGGCTCGACCAGGCCGAGGGCAGCGTGCTCGTCGAGTTCGGCCGCACGCGCGTGCTGTGCGCGGCGTCGTTCACCGAGGGCGTGCCGCGCTGGCGCAAGGGGTCGGGCGAGGGCTGGGTCACCGCCGAGTACGCGATGCTGCCGCGCGCGACGAACGAGCGCAGCCAGCGCGAGTCGGTCAAGGGCAAGATCGGCGGGCGCACGCACGAGATCTCCCGCCTCATCGGCCGGTCCCTGCGCGCCATCATCGACGTCTCCGCGCTCGGCGAGAACACGATCGTGCTCGACTGCGACGTCCTCCAGGCCGACGGCGGCACGCGCACCGCCGCGATCACGGGCGCCTACGTCGCGCTCGCCGACGCCGTCGCGTGGGGCCAGCGGCACGGCCACATCAAGGGCGGCAAGCCCGTGCTGACCGACTCCGTCGCGGCCGTGAGCGTCGGGATCATCGACGGCACGCCCATGCTCGACCTCCCGTACGTCGAGGACGTCCGTGCCGAGACGGACATGAACGTCGTCGTCACGGGCTCCGGGACGTTCGTCGAGGTGCAGGGCACCGCGGAGCACGCCCCGTTCGACCGCGCCGAGCTCGACGCGCTGCTCGACCTCGCGGTGGCCGGCACCGCCGACCTCACGGCGATCCAGCGCGCGGCGCTCGCGGCGGACCCGCGGTGAGCGGCACGCCCGAGGCGACCGGCGTCGTCGTGCCCGACGGCGCGCGACTCGTCCTCGCGACGCACAACCCGGGCAAGATCGCCGAGCTGCGCGCGATCCTCGCGGCCGAGCTCGACGCGCACCCGGGGCTCGAGCTCGCGCCCGAGGCGATCGTCGGCGCGGGCGACGTCGGCGCGCCCGAGCCCGTCGAGGACGGCGTGACGTTCGCCGAGAACGCGCTCATCAAGGCGCGCGCCCTTGTCGCGGCCACCGGGCTGCCGGCCGTCGCGGACGACTCCGGTCTCGCCGTCGACGTGCTGGGCGGCGCACCCGGGATCTTCTCGGCGCGCTGGGCCGGGCGGCACGGCGACGACGTCGCCAACCTCGAGCTCCTGCTCGCGCAGCTCGGCGACGTGCGTGCCGAGCACCGCGCGGCCGGTTTCGTGTGCGCGGCGGCGCTCGTCACGCCCGACGGCACCGAGGTCGTGCGGACGGGGGAGATGCGCGGGACCCTGCTCACCGCGCCGCGCGGCGCGAACGGGTTCGGCTACGACCCGATCCTCCTGCCGGACGAGCAGCCCGGTGCGGGGACGGCCCGCTCCGCGGCCGAGCTGAGCCCGGCGGAGAAGAACGCGATCAGCCACCGCGGCAAGGCGTTCCGCGCTCTCGCGCCGGACGTCGTCGCGGCGCTCTCAGCGCGGTAGGGGGCGGCCGGCGAGCTCGCGCTCGCGGCGTCGGCGGTCGCCCGGCCGCAGGACGCCGACGAGCGCGACCACGCCGCGCCAGCCGAGCATCGTCACCGCGAGGAACCCGAACGACACGAGCTGGAACGCCGGGGCCACGCCCTGGTCGGTGAGCACGCGCAGCAGGACGCCCAGCGCCCACGTGCAGCCCCAGACCACGACGCCCGTCGGCCACAGGGCCCACGGGCGGCGCCACGCGCGCGTGACGAGCCAGCCCAGCGCGGCGCCCGCGGCGAACGGCCACGCCACGACGAGCAGCCGCGTCAGGCCCTCGTCGGCGGAGTGCGTCGCGAGGCCGCCGGTCGCGAGCGCGAGGACGCACGCGACGTCGGCCAGCGCGGCGAGCACGACGAGCCCGGGGCGACGAGGGCGCGGTCCGGTAGGCGCGAGGTCGGTCATGCTCCCGACGGTACCCCGCCCGCGAGACCGTCCCCGCACGGCCCGGACCGGTACCAGGGGGGCGGTCCGGGGACGCGCGGGGCCGATCCCGGGACGCGGAAGGTCGCTCCCCTGGAACATAGGGTGGTCCCCGTGCACCTCGCCGCCGACGACCTCGCCTTCGCCTACCCCGGACGCCCCGTCCTCGACGGGGTCGGGCTGCGCGTCGCCGCGGGGACGCGGCTCGGGGTCGTGGGGGAGAACGGCACGGGCAAGTCGACGCTCCTGCACGTGCTCTCCGGCGACCTCGCGCCCGCCCGCGGGGAGGTGCGCCGCGCGGGCTCGCTCGCGCTCGTCGAGCAGGAGCTCGCCATCGCGCCGGGCCAGACGGTCGGCACGCTCGTCGCCGCGACGCTGAGCGGGCTGCGGGCGGTCGCCGCCGAGCTCGAGGCGGCGGCCCGGGACTTCGACCACGAGGCGGGCGACCTCGCCGAGCTCACGGAGATCCTCGCCCGCGCCGAGCACCTCGCCGTGTGGGACGCGGACCGCCGGGTCGACGTCGCGCTCTCGCGCCTCGGCGCGTGCCGCGACCGGGACCGCGAGCTCGCGACCCTGTCCGTCGGCGAGCGCTACCGCGTGCGGCTCGCGTGCCGGCTGGCCGAACGCGCCGACCTGCTCCTCCTCGACGAGCCGACCAACCACCTCGACACCGGCGGGATCGACTTCCTCACCGGCGAGCTCGTCGCGTGGCGCGGCGGCGTGGTGATGGTCACGCACGACCGCCAGCTGCTCGACGACGTCGCGACCGAGATCCTCGACCTCGACCCGGCGATGGACGGGAAGCCGGTGCTGTACGGGCAGCCGGGCTACCTCTCCTACCGGTTCGCGAAGAACCAGGCGCTGCACCGCTGGCGGCAGCGGTTCCGGGCGGAGCAGAAGCGCGCGGAGAAGCTCGCGGCGGTCCTCGACGCGTCGTACGAGGGGCTGTCCGACGAGTGGCGCCCGCCCAAGGGCAGCCAGAAGCACCGCCGCGCGACGCGCGCCCGGATCCACGTCAAGGCCGCGGACCGGCGCCTCCAGCAGCTCGAGGCCGAGGCCGTCGAGGTGCCCGTGCCGCCGCTCCAGCTCGTGTTCCCCGAGCTCCCCGCGATGTCGCCGGGCTGGGAGCCGGGCGACCCGGTGCTCGAGCTGCGCAGCCCGCGCGTCGGGCCCGACGGCGGCGCGCGCCTCGACCTGCCGGGGACCCGGGTCGCGCTCCCGCCCTCGGGGCGCCTGCTCGTGACCGGGCCGAACGGCAGCGGCAAGTCGACGTTCCTCGCCGCGCTCGCGGGCCTGGTGCCCCTCGACCGCGGCACGCGGTCCGTGGTCGACGGCGCGCGCCTGGGCGTCGTCGCACAGGAGGGCCCGGCGCTTCCCCCGGAGGCGGAGGACCGCACCGGGTTCGACGAGTACGCGCGCGAGGCGCTCGACCTGCTCGACGCGGGCCGCCTCGACCCGGAGCACCTCGTCCCCGTCGCGTTCCTGGGCCTGCTCACGGAGGAGGACCTGGAGCGGCCGCTGCGCGAGCTGTCCGCGGGGCAGCGCCGGCGGTTCGACCTCGCCCGCGCGCTCCTCGCGGCGCCGCACGTGCTCGTGCTCGACGAGCCGACCAACCACCTGTCGATCGACCTCGTCGACGAGCTCACCCAGGCGCTGCGCGTCACGCCCGCGGCGGTCGTCGTGGCGACGCACGACCGCCGCATGCGCGAGGACCTCGACGACTGGCCCCGGCTCGAGCTCGGCTGACCCGCAGCGCCCTCAGCGCCGGACCGGCCGGAGCGTCGTGGCCAGGGGGCGGGCGGGCCCGGCTGGTCAGCGGCCCTCGGCCGGGCTCTCCGCCGGGACGAGCACCTTGCCCAGCGCGCGACCCCACGCGCGCGCCCGGTCGAGCTCGCCGTCGTCCAGGGGTCCCTCGACGTCGCCGACGTAGAACGACGCGGACGGGACGACGAGCCGGAACCCCGCGCGGCGCATCGCCCTGGCGGCGCCGCGGGCCGCCGAGCCCGGGAGCGAGCGGACCTTCGTCGCGCGCGTGTCGAACGTCGCGGCGAGCCGCTCCTCGTCCTGCGGCGGGAGGGACTCCACCCACTCGCGCAGCCCGGTCGCCCGGTCGGAGACCGGGCCCGTCGCGCGCTGCACCGCCTCGGCGCGGGTCGCGGGGCGCGTCATGCCCAGGGCGTGGGTCGGGCCGCCGGCGACCACCAGCTGCACGTGGCGCAGGGCGTCCGGGTGGGCGGCCGGGTCGGTCACGTCGACGACCTCGACGCGCACCGTCTCGCACAGACCCTCCGCGATGGCCTGCGCGACGCGCTCGCTGTTGCCGTACATCGACTCGTAGACCACTGCGGCGTCCATCGCGCTCACCCCTTCGTCGACCGCCCGTCCGGACCGGACGGGTCCCCTCCCTCCAGCGTCCGGCTCCGAGGGCGCGGCGCCCAGGGCCGACGGGAACGAGCGTGCGGGCCCTTGGTCCCGGGCGCCCGGCCGGAGCGCGACAGGGTCAGGGTGCGGGGCGCAGGCGGGAGTCGACGAGGCGCACGAGCCACGCGAGGGCGAGGAAGACGACGGCCACGACGGCGGTGTTGAGGAGCGCCCGGCCGAGGCCGAGCTCGCCCACGTCGAGGAACGGGTAGGGGTACCAGCCGACGACGGCGCCCCGGACGAACGTGTACGCGATCCACGCGAGCGGGTACGCGACGGACCACCAGACCGTCGCGGCGTCGACCCGCGGGCGCGGGCCCACGAGTCCCCACGCGGCTACCGCGAGCAGCGGTGCGACGAGGTGCAGCAGGAGGTTCGAGACCTGGCCGGCGCTCGTCAGGTCCTGCAGACCGCGCAGCACCGTGTTGTAGACGATCCCGGTCACCGCGATGCACAGCAGCGCGTCGAGGCGCGCGACGCGGAAGACGGTCCCGTCGCGCGCGGGTCGCGCCGCGAGCAGGACGGAGACGACCCCGACGAGCAGGTTCGACTGGATCGTGAAGTAGGAGAACAGGCGCACGAGGCGCTCGGCCTGGCTCGGGGCCGTGCCGGGACCGTCGACGAGCGCGATCGCGACCTCCAGGACGACGCCCGTGAGCGCCGCGACGGCGACGAGCGCGTGCAGGGTGCGGGCCACGACGTGCCGGCCCGCGTCGGTCCGGACGCGCGGCGCGTCGGTCACGGGAGGCGACCGACGTACGCCATCGCCTGGCGCAGCAGCACCCCCTGGCCGCCGCGCATCTCGAGCTGGACCTCGTCGCTGCACGCCTGCTCGGGCGTGAGCCACGCGAGCTCGAGGGCGTTCTGCTGCGGCCGGCAGTCGCCCGTCACCGGCACGACGTACGCGAGCGAGACCGCGTGCTGGCGGGGGTCGTGGTAGGACGTGATGCCCGGCGTCGGGAAGTACTCGGCGACCGTGAAGGGCTGCGGGGACGCGGGAACCTGCGGCAGCGCGACCGGGCCGAGGTCCTTCTCGATGTGGCGCAGCAGCGCGTCGCGGATGCGCTCGTGGAACATGACCCGCCCGGAGACGAGGGCCCGCGTCATCATGCCCTCGGGCGTCACGCGCAGCAGGAGGCCGACCGCGACGACGTCGCCCGAGTCGTCGACCCGCACGGGGACGGCGTCGACGTAGACGAGCGGGAGCTGGGCGCGCGCGACCGCGATCTCCTCGGCGCTGAGCCAGCCCGCGGGTCGCGGGTTGTCGTGGGAGAAGTCGTCGGGCGGGAAGTCGGCGGTGTCGGTCACGCGACTGTTCTACCCCGAGCGGTGCGGCGGGGCGAGTCCGCCCCGGGCGCCGCTGCCCGGTCGTGCGACCGTCACGCGGTGCCGGGCGCCTCGGCGTGCGGCTCGGAGACGCGCGCCACGATCTCGACGAGCGCCTGCTCCGCGACCGGTCCGGGCAGCGCCTCCATGAGGGCCATGAGCGGGGCGAGGCGGTCGGGGAGGACCGAGCCGCGCGGGCTCGGCGCGTCCTCGGCCGCGGGCCCGCGGTCTTCCGCGGCGAGTACCCCGACGAGCGCGCCCCACATCTCGTCGGCGGTGGGGGCGGCTCCCGGCGCGAACGCACCGGCGAGCGCGGCGAGCACCCCGCTCACGTCGGGGCGCCCGGCGCCGCGGACGGCGTCGGCGCCCGCGCCGAGCGCCGCGACGAGGCCGTCGAGACCGGCTTCGGTGACAGGCGTGACGGTGAGGTGGGTCGTGTGCGGCAGGCGCGTGCCGTCGTCCTGGACGAGCCCGGGCTGCGGCTGGAGCACCCACCCGAGGGACCGGACGGCGTCCGCCCACAGGTGCGGGTCGACGCGCCGCTCGGGCGGCACGGACTCGTCGGTCGCGACGGCGACGAGCGGGCCGGTGGGGCGGCCGACGACGCGGAGCCCGTCGATCGCGTCCACCGCCGCGCGCAGGGCGTACGTCGCGCGCACGCACCGCGCGGTGAGCGCCGTGTATCCCGCGGTGCCGAGGGCCTGGCTCACGGCCCACGCGGCGGCGAGGGGCGCGGCGGAGCGCGACCCGGACAGCGTGGGGTTGACGACCGGGTACCCCGGCCAGCCCGTCGTCGCGAAGAACTGCCGGCGCTGGCGGTCGCGCCCGCGGACGAGCAGGACGGACGCGCCCTTGGGCGCGTAGCCGTACTTGTGCACGTCCGCCGAGATGCTCGTCACGCCCGGCACCGAGAAGTCGAACGGCGGCACGTCCTCGCCCCCGGCCGCGGCCCAGAACGGCAGCACCCAGCCGCCGACGCACGCGTCCACGTGCACGGGCACGCCGCGCGCGGCGGCGGCCGCGGCCACCTCGGAGACCGGGTCGACGACGCCGTGCGGGTACGACGGCGCGGACACGACGACGAGCGCGACGTCGTCGGCGTCGAGCGCCGCGACGAGGTCGGCGGCGGCGGGCGTCCCCGTGGCCGGGTCGACAGGGACGAGCGTGAGGTCCACGTCGAGGTGCTGCGCGGCCTTGCGGAACGCCGCGTGCACGCTCACGGGGGCCACGACGCGGGGCCGCACGTCCGGGTGCTCGGCGCGGAACCCCTCGCGCGCGATCTTCACCGCGAGCAGGCAGCTCTCCGTCCCGCCGGACGTCACCGAGCCCACGACGGCGTCGGGCCCGTCGGCCGGGCCGTGCAGCATCGTGCGCGCGAACCCGAGGAGCTCGCCCTCCATGACGGCGACCGACGTGAACGTCGTGGGGTCGAGCCCGTTGACCGGCTGGACGGCCCGCGCGGCGGCGGCGGCGAGCTCGTCGAGCTCGGCGAGACCGGGGTCGTAGACGTAGGACAGGACGCGTCCGCCGTGCGTCGGGGCGTCGGCCGCCCGGAGCGAGGCGAGCCGGTCCAGGATCCCGTCGGTGCGCAGCGGCACCGCGTCGGCGGGCCGCGGCAGGGCGCCGGGGGCGGTCGATCCCGCGTCAGTCACGGGCTCGGTCGGTCGGGGCGTGGTCACGCGGCAGCTCCGGTGCTGTGTCGTCGATGTCCCCCCTGCGCAGACCGTATCGCACGAGCGGGACGAGGCTCAGCAGGACGAGCGCGGCGGGCACGACCGAGAAGGAGAGCGCGATCCCGTTCACCGCGGCGGCCGGCTGCGCGACCGTCTCGCCCGCCCGCGTGGACACGTACCCGGTGATCCCCAGGACGAGCGAGAGCACCGCGGCGCCGAGCGCCATGCCCGTCGTCTCGCCCGCCGTCCACACGCCGCCGAAGGCGCCGCCGCGGCCCTCGCCGTGCGTCCGCGCGTCGTGCGCGATGGCGTCGGGGAGCATCGCGAGCGGCAGCGCCTGCATGCCCGCGTACGCGACGCCGGCGAGCGCGGTGGGGACGTAGACCCACGCGCCCGGCGCCCACACGAGCGGGACCATCCCGAGCGCGGCGACCGCGAAGAGCACGGTCGCGACGACGAACCCGCGCTCCTTGCCGTCGCGGCGCGCGAGCCGGGTCCACAGCGGCATGCAGAGCAGCGCGGGCGCGACGAGCGCCGCGAAGAGGTAGCTGACGGCCGCCTCGTCGCGCAGCACGTACCGCGCGACGTACGCCGCCCCGGCGAGCATGAGCCCCGTCGCGACGGCCTGGAGCACGAACGCGGCGAGCAGCGTGCGGAACGGGTGCGAGCGGCGCAGGGCGTCGACCGCCTCGCGCACGGCGAGGGTCCAGGCGCGCGACGCCGAGGCCGGCGCCGTCGAGCCCGTGGTGGTGTCGGGTGAGGCGGTGGTCGCTCCGGCCGAGGCGGTGGTCGCGCCCGCCGGGGGAGCGGGCGTGCCGGCACCGCGGGGTGCGCGCGGCGCGACCCGCGCGGCCACGAGCATCCCGGCGCCGATGACGACACCCGACACGACGCCCATGACGAGGTACCCCGACGTCGAGTCCCCGCCTCCGCGCAGCGCCGGTCCGCCCGCGCCGAACAGGAGGATCGCGAACGCGAGCGTCGCGACGCGCCACGCGAGCAGTCGGGTGCGGCCGTCGTACGTGGGGTCGAGCTCCGCGGGGAGCGCGATGTACGGCACCTGGAACAGCGAGAACGCCGTCGCGGCGAGCAGGAACGCGACGAGCACCCAGATCGCGGCGGCGGTCGGCCCCGCGGCCGCCGGGACGGCGAACGTCAGCGCGAAGAGGACGGGCAGCGTCAGAGCGCCGAGGGTCATGAAGCGACGGCGCGACCCGGTGCGGGCCAGGTCGCGGTCCGACCCGTAGCCGATGAACGGGTCGACGACGACGTCCCACACCTTGGCGCCCGTGACGATGAGCCCGGCGACCGCCGCGGGCACCGCGAGCGCGTCGGTGAGGTACACGAGCAGGACCAGGCCGGGGAGGGTGCCGAACCCGCCGGTGCCGACGGACCCGGCGGCGTAGCCCGCGATCGTGGTGCGCGAGAGCCGGTGCGCGGTGGTGTCGTGCGTCACAGGGGCAGAGTAGAGGGTGCGCGGGCCGGGCCTGCGCGGTCGTGCGCGGGGAATACTCCGGGCAAGGTGTGTGCTCTACGTAGCAGACCCCCAAGCCCCCAGGAGGAACATCCATGGCCACGCAGACGCTCACCGAGTCCACGTTCGAGCAGACGATCAAGGAGAACGACATCGTCCTGGTCGACTTCTGGGCCGACTGGTGCGGTCCGTGCAAGATGTTCGCGCCCGTCTTCGAGGCGTCGTCGGAGGAGAACCCGGACGTCGTGCACGGCAAGATCGACACGGAGGCCGAGCGCGGCCTGGCCGCCGCCGCCAACATCACGTCGATCCCGACGCTCATGGCGTTCCGCGAGGGCATCCTCGTGTTCTCCCAGCCCGGCGCGCTCCCGGCCCCGGCGCTCAAGCAGGTCGTCGACGCCGTGAAGGGCCTCGACATGGAGGACGTGCGTCGTCAGATCGCCGCGGCGAGCGACGGCTCCCCGGCGCAGGACGCCTGAGCCTGCACGACACCACGACGGCCCGGCACCCTCGGAGGGTGCCGGGCCGTCGTCGTCTCTGTCGCAGGCCGTCACGCGCGCAGGCGCCGCGTGGCAGGTGTGGAGCCGGTGCCCGTACCGGCAGGGGGCAAGTGGTGCGGGCACCGGCTCTGCCACCACGGTAGACACCGAACTGGACGGTCGTCCAGATGGGGTGCGGGTGAATCCAGCGACGGCTGCCGCGCCGTCACGACAGGGACTCCGGCAGGGCGGGAACGGTGCGCGAGGCGGGACTCGAACCCGCACGTCCGAGGACACCAGGACCTAAACCTGGCGCGGCTGCCAGTTACGCCACTCGCGCGCGGTGGTCAGTCTACGGCGCGGGCGGCGCCGCCCCGGCGGCCGGTGCGCGTCGCTCGACGCGCACCGGGCCAGGACCGCGCCGCCCGGGCGCGCTACTTCGGGTCGATGCCGAGGTCGCGACGGAGCTTCGCGACGTGGCCCGTGGCCTTGACGTTGTACTGCGCGAGCTCGACCTTGCCCTCCGGGTCGACGACGACCGTCGAGCGGATGACGCCCACGACCGTCTTGCCGTAGAGCTTCTTCTCGCCCCACGCGCCGTACGCCTCGAGGACGGACCTGTCCTCGTCCGACACGAGCGGGAAGGTCAGGTGCTCGGCCTCGACGAACGCGGCGATCTTGTCGACCGGGTCGGGGGAGACGCCGACGACCGAGTACCCCGCGCCCTGGAGCGAGGCGAGGTTGTCGCGGAAGTCGCAGGCCTCCGTCGTGCAGCCGGGCGTGCCGGCGGCGGGGTAAAAGTAGACGACGACGTGCTTGCCGCGCAGGTCGGAGAGCGTGACGGTGCTGCCGTCGGCGGCGGGCAGGGAGAAGTCGGGAGCGGTGTCGCCGACGGTGAGGCGCGTGGACATGGATCTCCTTCGGTCCGGCCAAGGTGTGGTTCGAGCGTAGGTGAGGGTGGGCGGCACCGGTAGCGTTGTCGCTGTGAGCAAGACGACGTCCGCCCCCGCCACCGCCTCGTCCCGCCCGTCGCCGTCCCGGACGGCGGCGCGCGACCTCCCGATCCGGATGCTGCACGACCGCCTGCTCGTGGACCCGGAGGTCGACGCGAGCGAGCGGCAGAGCTCGGCGGGGCTCGTCATCCCCGCGACGGCGGTGGGCCCGAAGCGGCTCGCGTGGGCCGTCGTCGTCGCGGCCGGTGAGCACGTGCGACAGGTCGCGGTGGGGGACCGCGTGCTGTTCGACCCGGACGAGCGCGCCGAGGTCGAGCTCGGCGGCAAGGACCTCGTGCTGCTGCGCGAGCGTGACGTGCACGCCGTCTCGCAGGAGGTCGAGGAGGACGGCCCGACGGGGCTGTACCTCTAGCCGAGGCCGCTGCGCGGGCTCGCCGGGCCGTGTCGCCGACGTCACACGAGGGCGGGCGGAACGGATTTTCCCGGCGCGCCCGCGGCTGCTAGTGTTTTCTCTCGCGCGCCATTAGCTCAATTGGCAGAGCAGCTGACTCTTAATCAGCGGGTTCGGGGTTCGAGTCCCTGATGGCGCACCACCACCGATCGGGCCGTCCGCATGGCGGGCGGCCCGAGCCGTGCCGGTCGAGAGCCGGCGCGGCGGGCGGGCCCGGTCTCCTCGCGGAGATCGGCGGTCCTGGCCGCTGGTAGTGTTCCCTCTCGCGCGCCATTAGCTCAATTGGCAGAGCAGCTGACTCTTAATCAGCGGGTTCGGGGTTCGAGTCCCTGATGGCGCACCCTTCCTGACCAGGCCGTCCACCTCCGGGTGGGCGGCCTTCGTCGTCCGCCGCCCGGGCGATCCGCCCTCCCGCTCCACCCGTGCCGGTCGCCCGCCGCAACCGTCGCCGTCCGTTTCGCCGGAGTTCGCCCGGCACCGACCTCCCGTTCACCCCCGCCGGGAAGGGTCCGGTGCGGGCGTCGTCGCCGCTCGGCAGCGTCGCCCGTCGACCCGTTCGCCACGGAAGGGAACCACGATGGACACGTCCGTGCCCACGCACAGGACTTCGGGACGCACCGAGAGACGCACCCAGAGACGGACCGACGGCGGGGCGCGGCGCCGCGCCGCGGTCGCCGGGGCGCTCGGGGCGGTGCTGGTCGCCGGCCTGCTCGCGCCCGGCGCCGCCGCCGCGACCGCCCCGGGAGCCTCCCCGACCCTCGACCGGACGGCCGCCCGGTCCACCGGGGCCGGCCCGGAGACGCGGCCGGTGCTGAGCCCGACGACCGGCACGTTCCTCGACGGCACGGTGCGCGTCGCGGCCGACCCGGTCCGCGCGGGCGACGCCGTCACGGCGCTCGCGGTCGACGGCACCGCCGTCGACGCCTCCCCGACGCCCGCGACGGCGCGCCTGCTGTTCGACGTCGGCAGCAACTCGATCGAGAAGCGGTACGGCAGCCACGTGCTCGTCAACGGCGAGCGCCTCGAGCTCGACCGGGACATGGTGTCCGAGCGCGTCGCGCTCGACGTGCCCGCGCGGTGGCTCGTGCCGGGCGAGAACCGGGTGCGGTTCGTCGTCGGTGCGGTCACGACGTCGTGCGGCACGAACTACGACGACTACGACCTCACGGACGTGTCGCTCGAGCTCCTGGGCGAGACGGCCGACGGCTCCGCCAACAGCTTCTCCTACGCGTTCGGCGACGGCTCGTGCGGCACGAACACGTCGCGCGTCCTCTCGGCGGACCTCACGTTCGACCTCGACCAGGACCCGGCCGCCACGACCGGCCTCGCCGCGGAGCTCGACACCACGACGCTCGAGAACGGCGCGCACACGCTCACCGCGACGACCGCGTCGGGCGCGACCACGACGAGCGCGGTCACCGTGAACAACGGCGCCCCGGGGGCGCCCGTGATCCTCCCGGCGGACGGCGCGCTGCTGCACGGCCCGCAGACCGTGCTCGCCACGCCGCCCGCCGGGGGCGAGCCGCCCGTCGGCATCGAGCTGGACGGCGCCCCGCTGACCACTGTCGCGACGCTCGGCACCGGCTCGTCGCGGTTCGTCTTCACCGTGGGCTCGAACTCGATCGAGGCCCGCTACACCAACCACCTGCTCGTCAACGGGCAGCGCATCGACCTCGTGGACCGCGACTACGTGAGCGAGACGGTGCGGATCGACGTCCCGAACGCCTTCCTGTCCCCGGGCCGCAACGTGGTGCGCTTCGTCACGGGCACGTACCCGACGGCGTGCGGCGACAACCGCGACGACTTCGCGATCTCCGGGATCGCGCTCGACGTGACCGACGGCACGGCGACCGGCGTGGGCATCGCGCCGTCGTACTCGATGGGCGACGGCGACTGCGGTACGAGCACGACGAAGCCGCGCGAGGTCGACCTCGCGTTCGACGTGACGCGCGACGCCGACGCGCCCGCGACCGGCCTGCGGGCCGACGTCGACACGACGACGCTCGCCGACGGCGAGCACACGATCACGTCGGCGACCGCCGCGGGTGCGGCCGCGCGCCGGACGGTGACCACCGACAACACCGGTCCCGCGATCGTGTCCAGCACGCCGGCGGCGGGGGCGGAGCTCGCGAGCGCGACGAGCCTCGCGGTCGAGCTCGCGGACGCGTCCGGCGTCCTGTCCGGCCCCGACGCCACGCTCGACGGCGAGCCGCTCGAGCTCGGCGCGCCCGTCGGCCCGGGGCTCGCCCCGGGTGCGCACACGCTCGTCGTCACCGCGACGGACGTGCTCGGCAACGCGAGCACGCACGAGATCGCGTTCACGAGCCTCGGCGTGCCGGACGTCCCGACCGACCTCGCGCCCGCGCACGGCACGCGCGACGTCGCGGGGAGCGTCGACCTGTCCGCGCGCGTCGCGGCGCCCGGCGGCGGCGACGTCACCGCGACGTTCTCCCGCGCCGACGTCACCGCCCCCGCGCTCGTCGCGCAGGGCGAGTCGGCCGAGGTCCCGACGACGCTCCCGGTCGAGGGCGAGCAGCCCGCCGCGGCGGACGCGCTCGCACCGGGCGACGACCTGACGCTCGACTCGCCCCAGAGCCGCGACGTCACCTACCAGCGCTTCGAGCTGCCCGCCGAGGGCTCGACCGCCGGCCAGGTCGTGCGCTGGGAGGGCGTCGTCGACCCGCAGCGGCTCGCGACGCTGCACGTGTGGGACGGGGAGCGGTGGGAGCCGCTCGCGTCCGCGCGCGGCGCGGTCGAGGGCACGACGTCCCTGAGCACCGTGCTCCGCGACGGCGCCGCCACCGACGGGACCGTGCACGTCCTCGTGACGGGCACCGACCCCTTCGCCGACGACATCGCCGCGGGCGGGTCGCGCGACGAGACCGACTTCGCACCCCGCGAGGACTACGACTTCTCCCTGGTCCACCTGACCGACACGCAGTACCTCACCGAGGGAGCGGTCGAGCAGGAGACTGCCGAGGAGCGCGCGGTGTGGGCGCAGGCCTACACGGACCTCACGCAGTGGGTCGTGGACAACGCCGAGGAGCGCGGGATCGCGTACGTCGGCCACACGGGCGACGTGAACGAGAACTACACGCGCCTGCCCGCCGACGACGCGATGGCCGCCCAGATCCGGGGCGAGTACGCGTTCTCCTCGTCCGCGCAGCAGATCCTCGACGACGCGAACATCCCGAACGGAGTCCTCGCCGGCAACCACGACAACCTCACGGGCCAGGACAACGGGCCCGGGGCGCTGTTCAACGAGTTCTACGGCCCCGAGCGCTACGAGGCGCTTTCCGCGGGGTGGGAGAACGCGTCCTACGGCGGCCCGTGGCGCGAGGGCGACAACCAGAACCACTACGACCTGTTCAGCGCGGGCGGGCTCGACTTCGTCGCTGTCTACCTGTCGTACGGGGTGACGGACGAGGAGGCCGCGTGGGCGGACGGCGTCCTCAAGCAGTTCCCCGACCGCAACGCGGTCGTGCTCACGCACGACTACCTCGTGCCGAGCTCGAACCCCGACGGTCGTGACTCCGAGATCTCGACGCCCGACGGCCGCCTCGTGCACGCCAAGGTCGTCGAGCCCAACCCGAACGTCTTCCTCGTCCTCGCGGGGCACCGGCACGGCGTGGGCATCAACGTGCGCCAGGACGTCGGCACGCCGGGCAGCGGCGTCGTCGAGCTGCTGGCCGACTACCAGTTCTACGAGGTCACGGCCGAGGAGGCGGGCCTCACCGAGATCGGCGGCTACGCGCCCGACGAGGGCCTGCGGCTCGGCGCGAGCTTCCTGCGCCTGCTCCAGTTCGACGTCGACCGCTCCGAGATGATCGTCGACACCTACTCGCCGTGGCTCGAGAACTTCGGCGCCACCGAGTACGACGACGAGCAGCGCTACGACGGCCGCGAGGACGACTTCACCGTCCCCGTCGACCTCACCTCGCGCGTCACGAGCCTGTCGACCGACGCCGTGTCGCTCTACGCCTCGGGCGAGGAGGTCGGCAGCGTGACCGTGCCCTCGGGCGAGGTCGCGACCGTCACGTGGGACGGGCTCGAGCCCGGCGCCGCGCACGCGTGGACCGTCACGGCCACCAGCGCGGGCGGCGGCACCGCCGTCTCGCCGGTGAGCACGTTCACCACCGCGCCCGCCGAGGACGGCCTCGTCGTCGAGACGACGGCGCGCACACAGTGCCTCGGCGGCACGGCCTACGTCGCCGTCCGGGCCCGCAACGCGGACACCGTCCCGATGGACGTCACGCTCAGCACGCCGTTCGGCGAGCGCACCGTCACGGGCGTGCGACCCGGCGCGTCGGCCTACCAGGCGTTCTCCGTCCGGGCGTCCGACGTCGCGGCGGGCACCGCGCACGTCGCCGCGAGCGGGGACGGCCGGTCGTTCGCCGCCGACGTCGCGTACGACGCGCTCGCGTGCGGCTGACACCGCGCTGATCCGCCGGCGTCGCGCCGCTGACGCGGCGCCGACGGCACGACGGCGGCCCCCGGACCGGACGGTCCGGGGCCGCTGCGTCGCCCGCCGGGTCGGGGAGCGGGACGGTCAGACGGCGGCCCACCCGCCGTCGCTGTGCAGGATGGCGCCCGAGACGTTTGCCGAGTCGTCCGACAGGAGCCACGTGATCGCCGCGGCCAGCTCGTCGGCGCTCGCGGCCGGCGGGACGGTCGTCGCCATGACCGGGCCGAGCCGCTCGCCCGCGTACGGCGAGCGGAAGGGCGCCTCGATGCTCGTCGCGACGGCCCCGGGGGCGACGACGTTCGCCCGCACGCCCCGGGGCGTGTAGAAGAACGCCGTGCTCTTCGTGAAGCCGACGATCGCGTGCTTCGACGTCGCGTACGCGGTGCCCGACGCCGACGCGCGCGAGCCCGCCTCCGAGCCGACGTTGACGATCGAGCCCTTCCCCGCCTCGAGCATGAGGGGCAGGACCGCACGCGTGAGGCGCATGACCGCGGTGACGTTGACGGTCATGACGAGGTCCCACGTCGCGTCGTCGAGCTCGGCGGTCGGCAGGAAGCCGTCCATGATCCCGGCGACGTTGGCGAGGGCGTCCACCCGGCCGCCCGCGGCGGCGACCACCGCGTCGACCGTGGTCTGCGCGCTCACGTCGCCCGCCACGGTGACGAGAGCGTCCGTGCCGACGTCGGCGACGAGCTTGTCGAGGCGGTCCTCCCGGACGTCGGTGGCGACGACGCGTGCGCCCTCCGCGAGCAGCCGCTCGACCGTCGCGCGGCCGATGCCGGCGCCCGCGCCGGTGACGATCGCCGTGCGGCCCTCGAACCTGCCCGGGACGTGGTTGCTGACCATGACGGCTCCTTCCGTCCGCGCCGGCACTGCCGTCGACCGGCGTCTGCTCCCATCCCAGCGCCCGCGCGCCCGCGCGCGCGAGAGCCGATCGTCCTCACCTGGGCGCCGGTGGTCCCGAGCGTGCGGGCGGGGGTAGGGTCGGCGTCGTGACGCACCCGTCCGTGACCCCCTGGTGGCCGGCCGCCTGACGGCCGGTGACCTCATCCGGCCGTGCCCCGACGACGTGGGCGGCCTCGGTGAACCCGGTGCGCCCGTCGTCGGCCCAGCGGCCGTCCCCCTGAGCTGGAGCCGAGCATGACGACACCGCAGACCCCGCCGACGGCCCTGCCCGTCCGGTCCCTCGAGCCGACGGGCGCCGAGGTGCCCTCGACCGTCCCGACGCACTGGTACAACCTCGCGGCCGACCTCCCCGAGCCCGTGCCCCCGCACCTGCACCCGGGCACGCGCGAGCCCCTCACGCCGGACGACCTCGCGCCGTTGTTCCCGCTCGCGCTCGTCCAGCAGGAGGTGACGACGGAGCGCTACGTCGAGATCCCGCAGACGATCCGCGAGATCTACGCGCTGTGGCGGCCGTCGCCGCTCGTGCGCGCGCGACGCCTCGAGCGGGCCCTGGGCACGCCGGCCCGCATCTACTACAAGTACGAGGGCGTGAGCCCGGTCGGCTCGCACAAGCCGAACACCGCCGTCGCGCAGGCGTACTACAACGCGCTCGAGGGCACCACGAGGCTGACGACCGAGACGGGCGCGGGCCAGTGGGGCGCGTCGCTGTCGTTCGCGGGCGCGCTGCTCGGGCTCGACGTCGAGGTGTGGCAGGTGCGCGCGTCGTACGACTCCAAGCCGTACCGGCGCGCGCAGATGGAGGTCTACGGCGGGATCTGCCACCCGTCGCCGTCGGACCTCACGGAGGCGGGGCGCGCGATGCTCGCCGCGGACCCGGAGACGACCGGCTCGCTCGGCATGGCGATCAGCGAGGCCGTCGAGACGGCCGCGAAGGACCCCGCGGCGCACTACGCGCTGGGCAGCGTGCTCAACCACGTCATGCTGCACCAGAGCGTCATCGGCCAGGAGGCGCTCGTCCAGCTCGACGAGGCGGGCGAGGGCGCGCCGGACGTGGTGTTCGGCTGCGCGGGCGGCGGGTCGAACCTCGCGGGCCTGACGTTCCCGTTCCTCGGCCGCAACCTGCGTGAGGGCACGACGACGCGGCTCGTCGCGTGCGAGCCGGCTGCGTGCCCCTCGCTCACGCAGGGCGAGTACCGCTACGACTTCGGGGACGTCGCGGGCCTCACGCCGCTGCTCAAGATGCACACGCTCGGCAAGGACTTCGTCCCGCCGGCGATCCACGCGGGCGGTCTGCGGTACCACGGCATGTCGCCGATGGTGTCGCACGCGGTGCACCTCGGGCTGATGGACGCCGTCGCCGTCGACCAGGACGAGGCGTTCACGGCCGGGACGCTGTTCGCGCGCAGCGAGGGCATCATCCCCGCGCCGGAGTCGACGCACGCCGTGGCGGCGGCGGTCGCGCACGCGCGCGCGGCGACGGAGCCCGAGGTGATCGTCCTCGGGCTGTCGGGCAACGGGGTGCTCGACCTGCCCGCGTACGCGGCGTACGTCTGACGGGACGGGCGCCTCGCGCGGCACGACCCCCGCGAGGCGCCCGTACCCTGGTGCGGTGCCCGAACCGACCCCCGAGACCCTCGACGAGCCCGTGACCGGCGCCCCCTCCGCGACCCCGGGGACCGGCGACGCCCGACCGCGCTACCGCACCCAGCCCGTGTCGTTCGTGCGGCGCAGCGGCCGCCTCGCGCCGCGCCAGCAGCGCGCGTGGGACGCGTACCGCGACCGCTACCTCGTCGACGTCCCGCGCGACGTCGCACGGACCTCGGTGGACCCGGACCACGTGCTCGACGTCGCGGCCACCTTCGGGCGTGACGCGCGCCTCGTCGTCGAGATCGGCTCGGGCCAGGGCGAGGCCGTCGTCGCCGCCGCCGAGCGCGAGCCGGGCACGGACTTCCTCGCCGTCGAGGTCTACGCGCCCGGGCTGGCCCAGACCGTGCTGCGTGCGTCGCAGCGCGACCTGACGAACGTGCGGCTCGTCCAGGCGAACGCGGCCGAGGTCCTCGCCACCACGCTGCCCGCGGGGAGCGTCGACGAGCTCTGGGTGTTCTTCCCCGACCCCTGGCACAAGTCCCGCCACCACAAGCGCCGCCTGGTGACGCCGTCGTTCGCGGCGCTCGCCGAGCGCGTCCTGCGCGCGCCGGGGGAGGGCGACGACGGCCGCCCCGGCGGGACGCTGCGGCTCGCGACCGACTGGGCCGAGTACGCGGAGCAGATGCTCGAGGTGCTGGACGCCGCGCCGGGGCTGCGCAACGTGCACGGCCCGGGGAACGCCGCGCCGCGCTTCGAGGGCCGGGTGCTCACGGGGTTCGAGCGCAAGGGCGAGGCCGCGGGGCGCGTCATCACGGACCTGGAGTACGCGCGCGTCTGACGCTCGGCACGGCCTCGCGACCGGCCTCGCGACCGGCCGCGCGCGGTCCTTGCGGACAACAGTGATCTACGGCACATTGTGCCGGGGGTGGAAGGTCGCCCCGGGCACGCAGCGTCGCGTGCGGTCGCGTCGACAGGCGACCGTCCGCGGGGTGCGGGCTCTCTGTCTGTCCACGGAATGAGCCAACGGAGGCGTCATGACCGACGTGACGGCCGCCCCCGGACCGGGGCCCGCCGAAGAGACCGACTACCAGCGGGTGCAACGCTCGCCCGAGTTCCAGGACCTGCGCCGACGCTTCCGGAACTTCGTGTTCCCGATGACCGCGCTGTTCCTCGTGTGGTACTTCGTCTACGTGCTGCTGGCGAACTACGCGCACGACCTCATGAGCGTCCGGGTGTGGGGGAACGTCACCGTCGGGCTGCTCCTCGGGCTCGGCCAGTTCGTGTCCACGTTCGCGATCACCATGATCTACGCGCGCTGGGCCAACAAGCGCTTCGACGCCCAGGCGGACGAGCTCCGCCGGGAGATCGAGGAGGACGAGCTGTGAGCGCGCACCTCCTGGCCGCCGAGGCCACGGACGTCGGGAACCCCGTCGTCAACGTCGCGATCTTCGCCGTGTTCGTCGCCGTGACCCTCGTCATCGTGCTGCGCGCGTCCCGGCAGAACAAGTCCGCCGCGGACTACTACGCGGGCGGACGGTCGTTCACCGGGCCGCAGAACGGGACCGCCATCGCGGGCGACTACCTGTCCGCCGCGAGCTTTCTCGGGATCTGCGGCGCCATCGCGATCAACGGCTACGACGGGTTCCTCTACTCGATCGGCTTCCTCGTCGCGTGGCTCGTCGCGCTGCTGCTCGTCGCCGAGCTCCTGCGCAACACCGGCAAGTTCACGATGGCCGACGTGCTGTCCTTCCGGCTCAAGCAGCGGCCTGTGCGCATGGCGGCCGCGCTCGCGACCCTCGCCGTCGTGTTCTTCTACCTGCTCGCGCAGATGGCCGGGGCCGGCGGGCTCGTGGCGCTGCTGCTCGGCGTGGACTCCACGGCGGGCCAGAGCGTCGTCGTCGCGGTCGTCGGCGCGCTGATGATCCTCTACGTGCTGGTCGGCGGGATGAAGGGCACCACCTGGGTCCAGATCATCAAGGCCGTGCTGCTCATCGCGGGCGCCGCCGTCATGACCGTGTGGGTCCTCGCGAAGTTCGGCTTCAACCTGTCCGACCTGCTCCAGGGCGCGATCGACAAGGCGGGCCCGGGCGGGGAGGCGCTCATCGAGCCCGGCAAGCAGTACGGCGCCACCGGCACCACGAAGCTCGACTTCCTGTCGCTCGCCCTCGCGCTCGTGCTCGGCACCGCCGGCCTGCCGCACGTCCTCATGCGCTTCTACACCGTGCCCTCCGCCAAGGAGGCCCGCCGGTCGGTCGTGTGGGCGATCTGGCTCATCGGCATCTTCTACCTGTTCACGCTCGTGCTCGGGTACGGGGCGGGCGCGCTCGTGGGGCCGGAGACGATCAGCTCCGCTCCAGGGGGCGTGAACTCCGCGGCACCCCTGCTCGCGTTCGCGCTCGGCGGCGAGATCCTCCTCGGCTTCATCTCCGCCGTCGCGTTCGCGACCATCCTCGCCGTCGTCGCCGGGCTCACCATCACCGCGGCGGCGAGCTTCGCGCACGACATCTACGCCAACGTCATCAAGCGCGGCGAGGTCAAGCCCGACGGCGAGGTCAAGGTCGCGCGCATCACCGTCGTCGTCATCGGGATCCTCGCGATCCTTGGCGGCATCTTCGCGCAGGGCCAGAACGTCGCGTTCCTCGTGGCGCTCGCGTTCGCCGTCGCGGCGAGCGCGAACCTCCCGACCATCCTCTACTCGCTGTTCTGGAAGCGGTTCAACACCGCGGGCGCGCTGTGGAGCATGTACGGCGGCCTGATCTCGTGCGTCGTGCTCATCGCGTTCTCGCCCGTCGTGTCCGGGAAGGTCGACCCGGTGACGGGCGCGAGCCTGTCGATGATCAAGAACACGGACATCGACTTCGCGATCTTCCCCCTGAGCAACCCCGGGATCGTGTCGATCCCGCTCGCGTTCCTCCTCGGGATCGTCGGGACGCTCCTCAGCAGGGAGAAGCCGCACCCCGAGAAGTTCGCCGAGATGGAGGTGCGCTCGCTCACCGGGGCAGGCGCCGAGAAGGCGACGGTGCACTAGCCCGACGGCGGCCCCCGCGGAGCGTGCAGGACGCCCCCGGCCTCGACCGGGGGCGTCCGTGCGCGGCAATTTCCGTCGCGCGGCACGTCGACGACGCCGTACGGTCGCGCCGTGACCTCAGCGACCCCAGCGACCCCAGCCCCCGCCGCCCCGGGCGGGGAGACGCCGGTCCTCGTCGTCACCGGGGCGATGGCCTCGGGGAAGTCCACGGTCGCCGACGCGCTCGCCCGCACGTTCCCGCTCGCCGCGCACGTGCGCGGGGACCAGTTCCGGCGGTTCGTGGTCAGCGGCCAGGCGTCGACGGCGCCGCCCCTGTCCGCCGCGGCCCGGGCCCAGCTCGACCTGCGGCAGGCGCTCGCGGCGCAGGCGGCCGACACGTACGCGGCCGCAGGCGTCACGGCCGTGGTCCAGGACATCCTGCTCGGTCCCGACCTCGCGCGGTTCACGGCGCGCGTGCGCACCCGGCCGTGCTACGCCGTCGTGCTGACGCCGGACGCCGCGACGCTCGCCGCGCGCGACGCCGGCCGCCACAAGCAGGCGTACGGCGCCTGGACCCCGGAGGAGTTCGCCGTCGCGGCCCGCTCGACGCCCGGCGGGCTGCACGTCGACACGACCGGGTGGACCGTCGCGCAGACCGTGCGGCACGTGCTCGACCGGCTCGACGAGGCCCGCGTCGCCTGACCCGCGGCCACACCGCCGGGCGGCGACCGGGCCGTCGGGCGAGGATGGGCCCATGACGTCCGACGCGCAGCCCGAGACCACCCCTGACGAGACGTACGACGTGATCGTGATCGGCGGCGGGCCCGTCGGCGAGAACGCCGCCGACCGCGCGTCGCGCACCGGCCTGAGCGTGGCGCTCGTCGAGGCCGAGCTCGTGGGCGGCGAGTGCTCGTACTGGGCGTGCATGCCGTCCAAGACGCTCCTGCGCCCGGGGGCCGTGCGGGCCGAGGCGCGGGGCGTCCCGGGCGTCACCGTGGGGGACGACCTCGACGTCGCCGCCGTCCTCGCGCGCCGCGACCAGATGGTCTCCGACTGGGACGACTCCGGCCAGGTCTCCTGGGTCGAGAGCGCGGGGCTCACGCTCGTGCGCGGGCTCGGGCGGATCGTCGGCCCGCGGCTCGTGGAGGTCGTCGCCGAGGAGCCCGACGCCGACCCGGACGACCTCCCGCGCACCCGGCGGCTCGCGGCCCGCCACGCGGTGATCGTGGCGACCGGCAGCGTGCCCGTCCTGCCCGACGTCCCCGGGCTGGCTGACGCGAACCCGTGGACGAGCCGCGAGGCGACCGCGGTCGAGGACGTGCCCGAGTCGCTCGCGATCGTCGGCGGGGGAGTGGTCGCCACCGAGATGGCGGTCGCGTTCGCCGACCTCGGGGCGCGCGTGACCGTGCTCTCGCGCGGCGGCCTGCTCGGGCGCACCGAGCCGTGGGCCGGCGAGGCGGTCGCCGCGTCGCTGCGGGAGCTGGGGGTCGACGTGCGGCTCGGCGTGTCGACGGAGGCCGTCGAGCCCCTGCCCGACGGCGGCGTGCGGCTCGTCCTCGCGGCCGCCGGTCCCGCGGACGGCGGGGACGCACCGGACCTGTCGCCCGTCACCGCCGAGCGCGTGCTCGTCGCGACGGGCCGCGTGCCGCGCACGCAGGACCTCGGCGTCGACTCCGTCGGGCTCGCGCCCGGCCGCGCGCTGGAGGTCGACGACACGATGCTCGTCCAGGGGCTCGGGTCGGACGCCGGCACCGGGTGGCTGTACGCGGCCGGCGACGTCACCGGTCGCGTCGCGACGACCCACCAGGGCAAGTACCAGGGCCGCGTCGCGGGCGACGTCGTCGCCGCGCGCTTCGGCGACCCCGACGCCGACGGCGCCCCCACCGCGGGCGAGCGGCCGCCCGCCGTCGGTGCCCGGCCCGAGCCGTGGTCACGGTTCGCCGCGACGGCCGACGCCGTGGCCTCGCCCCAGGTCGTGTTCACCCGTCCCGAGGTGGCGGCCGTCGGGCACACCGAGGCGTCCGCGCGCGACGCGGGCCTCGACGTGCGCGTCGTGCGCTACGACCTCGCGAACGTCGCGGGCTCCTCGGTGCGCTCCACGGACTACGCGGGCAGCGCGCAGCTCGTCGTCGACGCCGCGCGCGAGGTGGTCGTCGGCGCCACGTTCGTCGGCCCGGACGCGGCCGAGATGCTGCACGCCGCGACGATCGCCGTCGTGGGCGAGCTGCCGCTGCGCCGGCTGTGGCACGCCGTGCCGTCGTACCCGACCGTGAGCGAGGTCTGGCTGCGGCTGCTCGAGGAGTACGGGCTGTAGCCCCCGTCGCACCCCGGTAGCGCCCGGGCAGCGCCCCGGGAGCGCCCAGTAGCGACCCCGCGACGCCGGGCCGTTGGGGTTTCCCCTACCCCTGGCCGTGGCGGCCTGCCGGGCCGCCGAAGACTGGGGACCGTTGCGGCGGCGAGTCGTCGAGACGGAGCAACCTCCGGTGGCGAGCACCCTCGCGGGACGCGCAACGCGACGCAGAAGGGGAACGCTCACCATGAACACGAAGACCAAGGGAATC
The DNA here is from genome assembly GCF_015327065.1 of Cellulosimicrobium sp. JZ28. Lineage (NCBI taxonomy): Bacteria > Bacillati > Actinomycetota > Actinomycetes > Micrococcales > Promicromonosporaceae > Cellulosimicrobium > Cellulosimicrobium sp. JZ28. The sequence goes on from NZ_CP017660.1 coordinate 1,171,991, forward strand.
GTCGCCGGCGTCGCCGGGGGCGCGCTGCTCCTCGGCGCGGGCGGCACGTTCGCGCTGTGGCACGACGACGCGGGCGTCGCGGGCGGGGAGATCCGCAGCGGTCTCCTCGACGTCGAGGCCCAGGAGGCCCGGTGGTTCGACGTCTCGCCCGACCGGCCCGACGCGGCCGACCTCGCGGGCGAGGTCGGTCCGGGACTGCGGTGGGACGTCAACTGGCTCGGCGAGGAGCGGACCGTGTGGAGCGGCGTCCCGACCGAGTTCCAGCGGCTCGACACGGACGGGGCAGGGACCGGCACGGACGCCGTCGTCGGTCACGTCATCGACGACCTCGGGACGTGGCAGGCCGTGCCCGGCGACTACCTGCTGGGCCAGACGCGCGTGACCGCCAAGACCGAGGGCGACAACATGCGCGCACACCTCGCCGTGCACGGTGCCGGCGTGCAGAGCGGCGAGCTCGCGCAGGGTCTCGGCCTCAAGTACGTCGTCGCGGACGTCGACGGCACCGTGCTGGGGGAGGCGCGTGACGTGGGCGAGCCCTTCGACCTGGCGTTCGAGGGGTCGGGTGGCCAGGAGCTGCAGGTGTTCGTGATCGCGGCCTTCCCGCACGAGATCCAGGCCCAGGACCTCATGACCACCCAGGCCTACCTGGACGGTCTCCACGTGACGCTCGACCAGGTCCGCTGACCGCACGCCGCGCGTCGTGGCTGTCCCGGACCGGCACCGGCCGGTCCGGGACGGGTCGCGGCGCACGCTTCGACACGGAAAGGAGCGCGCCATGAGGTGCGCAACCGGTCTGGGCACCACCGCCGCGGTCGCTGCGTTGCTCCTCGCAGGAGCGTCCGGGACGACGCACGCCCTGTGGCGCGACGAGGCGCTCACCACAGCAGCGGTCGTCCGCTCGGGCTCGCTCGACGTGGAGCTGGAGCCGCAGGGCGAGACGGCCCCCGTCCTGCTCGTGCCCGACGGGCGGGTCACGGTGGACTACCGGCTCGCCGCGACGCTGGGTGGGGACAATCTCGACGCGCGCCTGCGCCTCGGGCTCCCCACATGGCGCGACGTCCCGCTCCTCGACTACGTGGACGTCACCCTCGAGCTGCGGCGCGAGGGTGCGGAAGTGGCCACCGGCACCCTCGACGCCCAGGGCCAGGTCCTGTTCGGAGGTTCGCCGGACGTGCCCGTCGACCTCGTGACGGGGACGATCACGCTCGACGTGACGCTCGCCGTCCAGATGGACTGGGACGTGAGCGGGCACTGGCAGACCGCGCTGCCTGACGGCGACCTCGTCGCCGACCTCTGGCAGGTCCGGACGGACGACGACGCGTTCGACGACGCTCGGCTGTGGCGCGACACGCAGGGCGCCTCCGCGCCGTCGATCGTGACGGGCCCGCAGACGGCTGCGGCGACCGAGACGGTCCCTGCGCCCGACACCGCGGTGCCCGCTCCCGACGTCGTCACCACCACGCCCGAGGTCCCGCCGACGACGGGGGCCCCGGCGGGCGACCCGCCCACGGGCGACGCACCGACCAGCGGCGGGCCGACGCCCGTCGCGCCCGTCGCGCCCGTCGCGCCCGTCGCGCCCGTCGCGCCCGGCGCAGCCCCCGACGGGCCCGCCGTGGCGGCGGACGACCCGCCGTGGGCCACCGAGCTCCGCACGCTGCTCGAGGACCTGGGCCTCGACCCCGCGACGCTCGACCCGGCCGTCCTCGACCTCGACCGGCTGCCCGTCGAGGTCGAGCAGTGGGCCGCGGACCGTTCCGTGCCGACGGCCGACGTGGTCGCCTGGCTCCGGGAGCAGAGGCCATGACCGCCGGGACGCAGGCCACTGCAGCGGCAGGCACCGCGTCGCCAGCGGCTGCCAGGGCGCGCGCAGGTCGTCGGCGCGGGCCTGGCCCGCTGGAGAGGGTCGCGTCCGTCGTGCTCGGCGTCGTCATGGTGGCGCTGGTCGTGCTCGCCGGGGCGGTCGTCGTCGTCCCGCGCGTGCTCGGCGCGACACCGCTCACGGTGCTGAGCGGCTCGATGGAGCCCGCGCTCTCGCCGGGGGACGTCGTCGTGGTGCGGCCCGTCGACCCGGGCGAGCTGCGGACGGGCGACGTCGTCACCGTGCAGCCCGTCTCGGGCGACCCGACGCTCGTGACCCACCGCGTCGTGCAGGTCGACCGTGACGGCACGGACGTCACCGGTCTCGTCACGCGCGGCGACGCGAACGGCGCGGCCGACGCTCCGCTCGTGCCCGACCAGGTCATGGGCCGCGTCGCCTACTCCGTGCCCCTCGTTGGCCACGCGACGAACGTGTCGTGGGGCCCCACCGCGGTGACCGTCCTCGCGGTCGCCCTCCTCGTCTACGCCGCGGTGGCGCTCGTGCGCCCCGGCCGCGGCCGTCCCACCGACCCGCCGCGCGAGCAGGAGGTCCCGACATGACCACCCACCGACCCGTCGCCCCGGCACGCCGTCTCGGCCTCGCGGCGGCCACCGCCGTCGTCGCCGCCGCGCTCGTCGCGCCCACCACGGGCGCACCGGCCGCGGCAGCCGCCACCGCGACGAGCGCCGCGCCGGCCGCCACGGCGACGAGCGCCACGGCGAAGACCGCCGCGGCGCAGGCGACCGTCGCGGCCCTGCCGACAGAGGCGGGGACGCCCGTCGTCCCCGGGAGCGACGTCGACGGCACGCCCCTGGTCGCCGTGACGCCCACGTCGACCGCGACGCAGGCCCTGCGGGTCGACGGCGCGGGCCTCGGCGAGGTCCGGGTCGTCCCCGGCGACGCGGGCAGCGCGCTGCTGCGCGTCCGGAACGACGGACCGACCGCGGGCACCCTCACGGTGAGCATCGTCGACGCCGAGGCGCTGCGGAAGACCGACGACGATACCTGGACACCCGACGCCTTCTACGACGACCTCACCGTCAACGGCGTCCCGGCGTCGCAGCTCGAGGGGCGGCGCACCCGGATCCAGGAGGTCCCGCTCGCGCGGGGCGCCACGGTCGACGTGCCGCTGACCTACGACCTCCCCGTCGAGGCGACGACCGGCAACACGGCCGCCGTCGGGGAGCGCCGGTTCTCCTTCGACCTCCTGCTCGTCATCGCGGGGGACACGCCGGGCGGCACCGGCACGACGCCCGACCCGACCCCGGCCGACCCGACCCCGGCCATCGTCCCCGGGACGACCGGCCGCGGCGGCACGGGCACGACCGCCACGGTAGAACGGGTCGGGGGTCCGCTGACCCGCACCGGCGGCGTCCTCCCCCCGGACCGGCGCCCGTGGCTGCTCCTCGCCGGTGCGGCGCTCGTCGTCGTCGCCGGGTCCGCCGCGCGGGCGCTGCGCCGTCCGGCCCCGACCCGCCGGGCCGGGGGATGAGCCGGGCGGTGCGGGCGCTGCTCGGGGCCGTCGTCGCGCTCGCGCTCGCCGGGGCCGTGGTGCTCACGGCGACGGTCCTCGGCGGCGGCGACCGGTGCGACGCGGCGCTCCGCGACCTCGACGGGCGGTGCGTCGTACTCGACGCGCCGCCGTCGGCCGCCGCCGCCGATCTGCGACCCACCGGGGGCCGGTTCGAGGCGCCCGCCCAGGGCCTCGACGTGCCGCTCACCGCGATGCCCGGCGCGCGGTCCGTGCTCGACCCGCCGACGTTCACCGAGGCGTTCGTGCTCGCCGACCCGGACCGCACGTCCGCCTCCGGGGTGCGGCCGCTCGTCGTCGCGATGCACGCCGTGCGCGACGGCCGCGCGCCCGGCAACGTGTTCTTCGAGCCGGGCGCGCCCGACCCGGCCGTGACGGTCGCCCCCGGCGACCCGCTGCGCGTGGACGGGGTCGCGTACGTCGTCGAGCGCACGGAGGTCCTCACCAAGGACGCGGCGGCCGCCTCCCCAGAGATCTGGGGCCGCCTCCCCGACGGCGAGCGGCGCCTCGTCGTGCTCACGTGCCTGCAGCGGTCGGGGGCGACCGGGGCCGCACGGGAGAACGTCGTGGTCCACGCGGTGCGCCGCTGAACGGGTGACGTGCGCGGGCCTCTGTCAGCATGAGGACGTGGTGCGGGACGCGGATCGTGCCGAGCGCCGCGCCGTCGCGCTGATCGCGATGGCCGGTGTGGTGCTCATCGCTGCCGTCCCGGCGATCGAGCTCGTGCTGTGGGCCATCGAGGACTTCGGTCCCGTCGCCCCCGGCGGCGAGCCGATGCTCGCCGGGGCCGAGCTGCAGCGCGTCGCGTCCGTCGCCCTCGTGCTCGTCCTCGCGGTCGCCGCGGCGAGCGCGGTCGCGGCCGCCGTCCTCGTGCGGCTGCACGTCCTCGCGTGGCCGCTGCGGCGGCAGGTGGCCCTCGTGCTCGGGCTGAGCCTCGGCATCGGTGCCGTGCGCGCGGGCGCGCTGTACCTCACGCTCCCGCGCGGGGCGCCGGGACCGTTCGTCGCCGCGCAGGTCACCCTCGGCACCCTCGAGGCCTGCTTCGCCATCTCCGTCGCGCTCTTCTACGTCGGCTCGCGGCGTCGCATCCGCGCGGAGGAGCGCCGACGCCTCGTGGAGACGCAGCGCGCGGAGCGCGCGCGGCTGGAGGCCGAGGAGGAGGAGCTGCGCGTCCGGCGCGACGTGTCGCGCCAGCTCCACGGCGGGCTCCAGCAGCGCCTCGTCCTCGCGATCCGCGAGGTCGACGCGATCCGCGACGACCTCGAGCACGGGGGCCAGGAGCAGGCCGCCCACTCGCTCGAGGCGGTGTCCGAGCGCCTCGACCGGCTCCGCGAGTCGGAGGTCCGCGCGGTGGCGCACACCCTCTACCCGCTCGCCGGCGACTTCTCGCTGTCGACGGCGCTGCTCCTGCTCGCGGACCGGCTGCCGCCCTCCGTGCGCATGGACGTCCGGTACGAGGGCGTGGCCGACGCCGTGCTGGCCGGGTACTCCTTGCCGCCCGCCGACCGGGTCCTGCTCTTCGCGATCGTCGAGGAGGGCGTCAACAACGCGATGCTGCACGGCCGGGCCGACGTGGTCAGCGTCGTCCTGCGCGGCGAGCCCCTCGCGGAGCGCCGGAGCCTCGCGCACGTCGTGGTGGACGACGACGGCTCCGGCCTCGCGGGCGAGCCGCACCTCTCGGGCGTCGCCCGTCTCCAGGCGCGCGTCCGCGGCCGGGGCGGGGACCTCGTGCTGGGCCCCTCGCCGATGGGCGGGGCCCGGCTCGCCGCGCGGATCCCCGTCCTCAGCCCCGTGGCCGAGGCCGAGGAGCGGGCGTGAGCACCGCCCGCCGTCTGCGCGTGGCCGTCGTCGAGGACGAGGCGATGGTGCGGGGGCTGGTCCTGGCGCTCCTGCGCGCGCAGCCGGGCATGGAGGTCGTGGCCGACGCCGCCGGCCAGACCGCGGCGCTCGCCGCCATCGCGCCGGGCGAGGTCGACGTCGCGGTCCTCGACATCGAGCTCGAGGACGGGAACGGGATCGCCCTGGGCCGGGCGCTCCAGGAGCGCGACCCGCGCCTGCGGATCCTGCTCGTGTCGAGCCACAACCTGCTCGCCCTCGTGCGCTCGATCAGCGCGAGCGCACCGACGCCGTGGAGCTACCTGTCCAAGCGGTCCTCGGCACAACCGGGTCAGCTCGTCCGCGCGCTCGGTGACGTCGCGAAGGGCCGGGTCGTCATCGACCCCGCGCTCGTGCGGCGCTCGGTGCCGCGGACCGACACGCTCCTCGCGGGGCTGTCCGTCGCGCAGTTCCGCGTGCTCCAGCTCGTGGCCGAGGGCCGCGCGAACGGCGCCGTCGCGACCGAGCTGGGGATCACGCCCAAGGCCGTCGAGGCGCAGCTCACCGTGATCTACCGGCTGCTCGACCTGCCGGCCGGCGCCAACCACCGCGTGGCCGCGGTGCTCGAGTTCCTCCGCCAGTCCGTGCGCCCGGAGCCCTGAGCACCGCGCGCGCCCACCTCCGGGGGCCGACGGCCCGTGCCAGGCCCTAGGCTCGGAGCGTGACGACCGAGAACTCCGCCCCGCGCGTCGCCCTCGCGACGTGCTCCGTCCTCCCGCAGCTCGACCCCGACGACGCGCCGCTCGTGCGGGCGCTCGACGCCCGGGGCGTCGCGGCGCAGCCGGCCGTCTGGGACGACCCTGACGTCGACTGGTCCGCGTTCGACGCCGTCGTCGTGCGCTCCACGTGGGACTACTCCGCCCGGCGCGACGAGTTCGTCGCGTGGGCGGGCCGGGTCCCGCGCATCCTCAACGCGGAGCAGGTGCTGCGCTGGAACACCGACAAGGGGTACCTGCGCGAGCTCGAGGGCGCGGGCATCCCCGTCATCCCGACGCTGTGGCTCGACCCGGCGCGCAACCTCTCCTCGCGCGCGATCCACACGCGGCTGCCCGCCCAGGGCGACTTCGTCATCAAGCCCGTGGTCAGCGCGGGCGCGAAGGACACGGGCCGGTACCAGGCGGGCGAGGCGCACTCGCGCGGCCTCGCGATCCAGCACGCCAAGAACCTGCTCGTCTCCGGGCGCGAGGTCATGGTGCAGCCCTACGTGACGAGCGTCGACACCGCGGGGGAGACGGGCCTCGTCTTCGTCGACGGCGAGTTCTCGCACGCCGTGCGCAAGAACGCGCTGCTCACCGGCCCGCACCGCCCGACGCGCGGCCTGTACCAGCAGGAGGAGATGAGCCCGTTCACCGCGTCCGACGAGCAGCTCGACGTCGCGCGGCGGGCGCTGGCCGTGGCGGCCGACGCCGTCGGCGGCGGTGACCCGGCGAGCTTCCTCTACGCGCGTGTGGACGTCGTCACGGGCAACGACGACGGCGGCGTCGTGGTCATCGAGCTCGAGCTCACCGAGCCGTCGCTGTTCCTCGCGCTCTCCCCGGGCTCGCTCGACCGGTTCGCCGACGCGATCGCCGCGCGCGTCGCGGGCTGACCCGCACCGACCCGCCCACGACGACGGCGGCCCGTCCCGATCCCGGGACGGGCCGCCGTGGTCGTGCGGTCAGGCGAGGCCGTTCTCCGACAGCCAGTCCGCGGCGATGTCCTCGGGCGAGCGCTGGTCGACCGTGGACTCCACGTTGAGGGCGACGAGGCCCTCGGGGGTGAGCGCCTCGCTCACCGGGTTGATGACGTCCGCGATCTCGTCGGCGATGTCCGCGTTGACCAGCGGCACGACGTTCGAGGCGAGGAACAGGCCCTCCGGGTCCTCGAGCGTGACGAGCTTCTCCGTCTGGATGCGCGGGTCCGCGCTGAACACGTTGGCGATGTTCACGGTCCCGGCGACGAGGTCCTGGACGGTCGTGTCGCCCGTCGCGACGAACGACACGTCGACCCCGTAGACGTCCTTGAGCCCCTGCGGGCCGTACGGGCGCTGCTCGAGCTCCGCGGGGCCGCCGAGCGTGAGCGGCACGTCGAGGCCCGCGAGGTCGGACAGGCTCGTGAGGTCGTTCTCCGTGGCGAACGCCTCGGTGACGTTGTAGGAGTCCTGGTCCGTGGCGGTCGACTGGTCGAGGACCGTGAGGCCGTCGGGCAGGGCCTCCTGGAGCGCCGCGTACACGTCGTCGGGCGACGTCGCCGTGGTCTCCGGGTCGAAGAACTGCAGCAGGTTGCCCGTGTACTCCGGGAAGAGCTGCACCTCGCCGCTCTCGAGCGCCGGCATGTACGCGTCGCGCTGGCCGATCGAGAAGTTGCGCTCGACCGTGAAGCCCTCCGCTTCGAGCGCCTGCGCGTAGATCTCCGCGATGATCTCGTTCGAGTAGTAGGCCTGCGAGCCGACGACGATCGTGTCGGACGAGGCGCTGCCGCCGCCGTCGGAGCTCGTGGTGTCCTCGGCGAGCGGGTCGGACCCGCCGCCGCAGGCGGTGAGGGCGAGGACGGCGGTCGCCGCGGTGGCGACGAGGGCGGCGGTGCGTCGGATGGTGCGCATGTGTCTGCCTTTCTGAGGGCCGTCCCGGGGACCGGGAGGGGTCGGTTCGGCGCGTGCGGCGGGGGAGCGCCGTCCGCGTCAGGCGGTGGTGGGTTCGGGGGCGCGGCGGCGCCGCCGGGACGGGGAGTCCTCCGCGGACCGTCCCGCCGTGACGCCGCGCGGCACGACGACCCGTTGGAGGATCGCGAACAGCGCGTCGAGCACGACGGCCAGCACCACGATGACGAGGGCCGCGCCGAGGATCTGGGAGAAGTCGCGGATCTGGATGCCCTGGACGATGTAGAAGCCGAGACCCCAGTTGCCGACGTAGCCGGCGAGCGTCACGGTGGCGACGACCTGGAGCGTCGCGGACCGCAGCCCGCCGATGAGCAGCGGCAGCCCGAGAGGCACCTCGGCCTTGAGAAGGACCTGGCGACCGGTCATGCCGACGGACCGTGCGCCGTCGACCACGCGCCGCTCGACGGCCTCGATACCGGCGTACGCCCCCGCGAGGATGGGCGGGATCGCGAGGAGGACGAACGCCGTGACCGACGCGGCGACCTTGTGGGTCACCCCGAGCACGAGCACGAGCAGCAGGACGAGCCCGAACGAGGGCACGGCGCGCGCCGCGCCCGAGAGGGCGACCGCGACCTCCCGCCCGCGCCCGGTGTGGCCGATCGCCCAGCCTACGGGGATAGCGATCGCCGCGGCGATCAGCACCGCCACGAACGTGAACGCGAGGTGGGTCCAGATCGCCTCGGGCAGCGGGAGCGCGCCGGTGAGCCGGTCGGGGGAGAAGATCCAGGCGACCGCGTCGGAGAAGACGTTCATGCGCGCACCTTCCGGGACCAGGGCATGACCGCTCGCCCGGCGAGCACGAGCAGCAGGTCGACGAGCAGGGCGATGACGACGACCGCGACGACTCCGGCCAGGATCTCGGGGACGATCTGCCGCTGGTAGCCGTTGGTGAACAGGTAACCGAGGTTGTCGATCCCGATGAGGATGCCGACCGTCGCGAGCGAGATGGTCGAGACGGCCGTGACGCGCAGCCCGGCGAGCACCACCGGGCCGGCGAGCGGGAGGTCGACCTGCCAGAAGCGTCGCCACGGCCCGTACCCGACGGCGAGGGCCGCCTGCCGGACCGTCGGGTCGACCGACGCCAGGGCGTCGGCGACGAACCGCGTCATGATCGCGACCGCGTAGATCGTCAGCGCGACGACCAGGTTGACCTCGGACAGGAAGCTGATGCCGAGGAGCGGCGGAAGCAGCGCGAAGAGCGCGAGCGACGGGATCGTGTAGAGCAGCCCGACGAGCGTGAGCACGAGCCCCCGCGTGAGGCGGAACCGGAACGCGAGCCAGCCCAGCGGGATCGAGACGACGAACCCCAGCACGATCGGCACGACGCACTGGCGCAGGTGCTCGACGGTCAGGCGGCCGATGAGGTCGAGGTTGTCCAGGACCCAGGTCATGCGCCGTCCTCGGGGGCGTCGCCGACGAGCACGCCCTGGGTCCGGCCCGCGCCGTCGACGAGGACCGTGCCGTGGTCCGTCCGCTTCGTGCGCAGCGCACGACGGCCGCGCTCGGCACCGATGAAGCTCGCGACGAACTCGCTCGCGGGGTTCTCGAGGATCTCGCTCGGGGACCCGATCTGCGCGATCTGCGCCCCCTTCTCGAGGATCACGACCTGGTCGCCGAGCAGGAAGGCCTCGTCGACGTCGTGCGTGACGAAGACGACCGTCTTCTCCAGCTCCCGCTGCAGCCGGATGGTCTCCGTCTGGAGCTCGGCCCGCACGATCGGGTCGACCGCACCGAACGGCTCGTCCATGAGCAGGATGTTCGGGTCCGCGGCGAGCGCGCGAGCGACGCCCACGCGCTGCTGCTGGCCCCCGAGAGCTGGCTCGGGTAGCGGTCCGCGAGCCCCCGGTCGAGGCCGACCGTGTCGAGGAGCTCGAGGGCGCGCTCGCGCGCCTGCCTCCGGGGAGTGCCCTCCAGGCGCAGGACCGTCGTGACGTTGTCGACGACCTTGTAGTGGGGGAGCAGGCCGCCGTTCTGCAGGACGTACCCGATGCTGCGCCGCAGCTTCACCGGGTCGCGGTCGAGGACGGAGCTGCCGTCGATCTCGATCGTGCCCGACGTGGGCTCGACCATCCGGTTGATCATGCGCAGGAGCGTCGTCTTGCCGCTCCCGGACGAGCCGACGAGCACCGTCGTGCGGTGCGGCGGGATGACGAGGTCGAAGTCGGCGACCGCCGCCGTGCCGTCGGGGTACGTCTTCGTGACCGATCGGAACTCGATCATGGGGCGCTGCCTCCCGACAGTCGGTGAACGGCCTCCACCCAACCACGACCGCGGTTCGGCTCGTCAAGCGCAATGCCGCGCGTCTCCCAGACCGTACGTCGAACCACCGACACGCCGCACCCGGACCGCGCGGGCGGCCTCCGCACGGGTGCGGCGGTCGCCGCGGTGCGTCCGGCGGGCCGCGCGGATTCGCCCGTGACGTGCGTCACGCCGCGTCCTATCGTGGCGGTGTGCCGCACCTCGACGCCCTCCTCGCCTTCGCGCTCGCCTCCCTCGTGCTCGTCGTGATCCCGGGCCCGAGCGTGCTCTTCGTCGTCGGCCGCTCGCTCACGCTGGGCCACCGCGGCGGCGTGCTCAGCGTGCTCGGCAACGAGCTGGGCGCGCTCACGCTCGTGGTCGCGGTGGCGCTCGGGGTCGGGACGGTCGTCGCGACGTCGGTCGCGATCTTCACCGTCGTCAAGCTCGTCGGGGCCGCGTACCTCGCGTGGCTCGGCGTCCAGGCGATCCGTCACCGGCGGGACGGGACCATCGCCGTCGACGCCGCCCCCGTGCGCGAGCCCTGGTGGCGCGTGGTGCGGCAGGGCTACGTCGTCGGGGTGACCAACCCCAAGACGATCGTGTTCTTCGTCGCGGTGCTGCCGCAGTTCACCGACTTCCACGCGGGCTGCGTGCCCGGGCAGATGATGGTGCTCGGGCTCGTCTTCACCGTCATCGCGTTCGTGTGCGACAGCGTCTGGGCGCTGGCGGCGGGCGCGGCCCGCTCGTGGTTCGCGTCCTCGCCCCGGCGCCTCGGCACGGTGCGGGCTGCGGGGGGCGGGATGATGATCGGCCTCGGCGGCGTCCTGGCCGTCGCGTCGCACCGCGCGCCCTGAGCGGCCCGGGGCGCGCCGACGGAGGGCTCGTCGGGCCCGGGACGTGACGAGGGCCGGTCTCCGTACGGAGACCGGCCCTCGCCGTCTGGGGTGAGTAACGGGACTTGAACCCGCGACCCCCTGGACCACAACCAGGTGCTCTACCAGCTGAGCTATACCCACCATGTGAGCCGTGCTCACGGACCGGCGCCTGGAGCACCGGCCGTCGAAAAGTGTACCCGGTCCGCGGGGTGCTCCTGGACGCCTTTCTCGCGTCAGGCCTCGCCGGCTCCTGTGACGGTCGCCACGGCCGGGTCGTCGGTGGCGTCCGTGCCCTCCGCGGGGCGCGTGCGCCCCCGGGTCACGCTCGTCGTGACGACCTGCTCCGCGATCTTGCGCGCGGTCGCCGAGTCCGGGCCCGGCGCGGGCACGAAGACGGCGGCGCGGTAGTAGCGCAGCTCGTCGATGCTCTCGAGGATGTCGGCGAGCGCGCGGTGCCCGCCGTGCTTCTCGGGAGAGGAGAAGTAGGCGCGCGGGTACCAGCGGCGCGAGAGCTCCTTGACGGAGGAGACGTCGATGATCCGGTAGTGCAGGTGGCTCATGAGGGCCGGCATGTCGCGGTCGAGGAACGCCTTGTCGGTCCCGACGGAGTTCCCGGCGAGGGGCGCCTTCCCGGGCTCCGGCACCCAGGTGCGGACGTAGTCCAGGACGCGCTGCTCGGCCTCGGCCAGCGTCAGGCCCTCGTCGAGCTCGTCCAGGAGGCCGGACGTCGTGTGCATCTGGCGCACGAAGTCGCCCATCTGCTCGAGCGCCTCGGCCGGGGGCGGACCAGGACGTCGACCCCGTCGCCGAGCACGTTGAGCTCGGAGTCGGTGACGACCGCGGCGACCTCGACGAGGGCGTCGGCGCCCAGGTCGAGCCCGGTCATCTCGCAGTCGATCCAGACGATGCGTTCGTTCGCGTTCACAGGGCTCACGCCCACAGCCTAGTCGCGCACGAGGAAGGCCCCGGCGGTCCGGTCCACGGAGGGTCCGGACGGCCGAGGCCTTCGACGGGTCGCGCTCTCGCCCGGCGGGGTGTGCCCCCGGCGTGACGAGCGCTCGGTGCGCGTCATGCGGTGCGGCGCGACAGGCGGGCCTGCCGGGTGTGCGCCGGGACGCGGGTCGTGGTGCGGCGCAGCTGCGACCGGCGCAGGGTCTGCTCCTGCAGCTGCTCGCGACGGCTGAGGGCCGCCACGTCGTACGTGATCAAGGGATGCATGGTGCTGCTCTCGTGACGCTGGGTTCGTGGGTCTGGCCGGACCCTCCACCGCCCGGTACGGACCGGACGGACGCCACCGCGGTGTGTGCTCCATACGACCACGGCGGCCTCCGGGGATGCACGGGTTTTTCGACGGGGACCGCCCGCGGGACCTCCCGGGGGTCCGTCGGGGCCTCCGGGACCGTGCCGCCCTGCGTCGTCGGCCACCGTTCCGTAGCCTCCGGGGATGGGAGCGACGACGAGCGGGTCGAAGGAGGGCACGTCGCCGCGGGCGGTGCTCGTGAGCGTCTGGCCGGGGGTGCTCCTGGTCCTGGTCGGCGTCCTGGGCTTCGCCGGACTGCTGGACTCGGTCCGGGAGCGGGACGACCTCTGGCGGTTCGACGAGCCGCTGCTGGCCTGGATGGTCGCGCACCGGACTCCCGTCGCGACGGGGGTGCTGACGGTCGTGACGAACGTGTTCGGCCCGTTCGTGCTGCCCGTCCTCGTGGCGGTGGGGTGCATCGTGTGGGCGCGCCGCTCGGGGACGTGGTGGGAGCCGGGTCTGCTCGCCGGGGCGATGGTGCTCGCGACCCTCGTCTCGAGCGTGCTCAAGGCCGTGATCGCGCGCCCGCGCCCCCCGGACGTCTCGATGGTCGTGGCCGGGGTGGAGCGGTCGTTCTCGTTCCCGTCGGGCCACACGATCGGCGCGGCGACGCTCGTGCTCGTCGGGGGCTACCTCGTGTGGCATCGCCACCGCGACGCGCGCGTGCTCACGGTCTGGGTCGTGGCGTCGGTGCTCGTCGTCGGGACCGTGGCGCTGAGCCGCCTCTACCTCGGGTACCACTTCCTCACGGACGTCCTCGCCGGGCTCTGCCTGGCCGTGGCCGTGCTCGGCGTCGTGGTCGCGGTCAGCCGGGTGCACGACCTCCGGGCCCGACCGGAGGCGCCGCCGCGACCCGTCGAGACGGCACCCGACGATGCTTAGAAAAGAACTCTTGCGCAAGATATCTTTCGTGACGTAGCGTCGTCGCCATGACGACCGCTGCCGACCGCCCCGCGCCGGGCGCCCCCGAGGGCACGACCCCGCCGGAGCCGGTCGTCGCGACCGACCCGGCGAGCATCCGCGCCCTCGCGCACCCCCTGCGCCTGCGGATCCTCGCGCTGCTCGACGACGAGGGCGAGGTCACGGCCACGCGCTGCGCCGAGGTCACGGGCGAGTCGGTCGCGAGCTGCTCGTTCCACCTGCGCATGCTCGCGAAGTACGGCTACGTCGAGGCCGCCGAGCGGCGCGGCAAGGAGCGCCCGTGGCGGACGGTCGGGCGCGGCCGCCAGACCCGCTTCGACCCCGACGTGCCCGAGTCGCTGCCCGCGGCGAGCGCCGTGGCGGACCTCGTGCTCGGCCAGGAGGCGGCGCGCGTGCGGGCGTGGCTCGCCGGCGCCGCGGCGGAGGACCCGCGGTGGCTGCTCGCCTCCACGCTCAGCTCGTCGTCGTTCTACGCGACGCGCGAGGAGCTCGACGCGCTCGCGCGCGAGGTCGAGGCGCTCACCGACCGGTTCGCCGGGCGCTGGGAGGACCCGGCGCTGCGCCCCGAGGGCGCGCGACCGGCGCGGCTGTTCGCCGTCGTCAACGCCGACCCGCCCGCGGACCCCCGGTGACCGCGCCGTCCGAGCCGGCGGCCACGGACCAGGCCGCGGCGCCGACGTCGACCGCCGCGCCGACGGCGACCGGGGAGAGTGCGACCGGGGCGTCCGCGCCGCAGCGCGAGAGCACGACGCCGGGACCGGACGCACGGGCGGCGCTCCGCGGGCGCCCCTTCCGGCTGCTCTCCGTCGCGTGGGGCTTCACCAACTTCGCCGACTCGGTGCTCGCGATCATCCTCGCCGTGTGGGTCAAGGACCTCACGGGATCGAACGGTGCGGCCGGGCTCGTGTTCGCCGCGCTGGGCCTGCCCGCGCTCGCGTCGCCGTTCCTCGGCCAGCTCGCCGACCGGGTGTCCCGCCGCCGGATGCTCGTCGCGACGTACCTCGTCGGCGCGGCCGTGCTGCTCGCGCTCCTCCTCGTCCGCGGCCCGGGACAGGTGTGGCTCGTGCTCCTCGTGACGGTCGTGTACTCGGGGGTCGGGTTCGCGACGTCCGCGGCGCAGTCCGGGCTCGTGCGCGACATGCTGCCCGACGACGCGCTCGCCGCCGCGAACGGCCGCCTCACGACGATCGACCAGGTGTTCCGCCTGCTCATGCCCGTCGTCGGCGCGGGCGCCTACGCGATGGCGGGCGTGTGGCCGCTCGTCCTGGCCGCGTCGGGCGCGTTCGTCGTCGCGGCCGCGGTGGTGGCGCGCGTGCGGGTGCGCGAGACGCCGCCGTCCGACGAGCGCGAGCCGTACCTCGCCGAGGTGACGGCGGGCTTCCGGCACCTCGCACGGACGGCCCCGCTCGGCGTCCTCACCGTCGCGCTCGTCGTCGCGTTCGGCGCGGTGGGCCTGCTCAACGCCGTGAGCCTCGCGATCGTCGAGGACGGCCTCGGTCTGCCCGCCGCGCTGCTCGGCCCGGTCTCGTCCGTCCAGGCCGTGACCGCGATCGTGGCCGGCCTCACCGCCGCCCGGCTCGCGGCCCGGTGGGGTGCGCAGCGCCTCGTCGCGCTGGGGCTGGTCGTGCTCGCGCTCGGCATCGTCCCGGCGACCGGTACGAGCGTGGTGGCGGTCGTCGTCGGGCTGGGCGGCGTCGGCCTCGGCGTCACGTGGGCGATCGTCGGGTTCGTCACCGAGCGCCAGCTCCGCACGCCGCCCGCGCTCCAGGGCCGGGTGGCCGCGGCGAGCACCATGCTGCTCAACGTGCCCCAGCTCCTGCTCACCGTGGTGGGGGCCGCGCTCGTCGGGGTCGTGGACTACCGGGCGCTGCTCGTCGTGACCGTGGCGGGCATCGCCGTCGCCGCGGCGCTCGCCCTGCGCGGCCGTCGCGTCGTCGTCGGCGCACGCTAGCGGGACGGACCGGCGGGCACAGCGGCGGGAGCGCAACGGCGGGGAACACCGGCGAGGCGCAGCACCGGGACCACCGGCGAGACGACGCCGGGGCGGCCTCAGTCGTCGAGGCCGCGGGCGCGCAGCGCGTCGCCGAGCGCGTCCGCCTGGCGCAGGGCGCCCACGACGAGCGGGACGGCGAAGGCCCGGACGTCGTGCTCCCGGCCGCGCGCGCGGCACGCGTCCCGCACGCGCTGCGCGAGCGCCGCGACCACCGGGACGGAGCGCACGGCGAGCGAGAGGACGAGCGCGAACCGGCCGACGTCGACCCCCACGCGGCCGAGCGGGCGCAGCCCGCGCTCGATCGCCGCGAGCACCGCGGCCGTGCGGGTCGTGAGCAGCACGAGGCCCGCGAGCGCGACGAGCGCCACGAGGCGGGTCGTGAGGACCACCGCGGCGGCGGGACCGAGCGCGAACCACTGCACCGCGAGGAGCACCGGCACGACGAGCCGCAGCGGTCGGACCTGCTCCCACGCCGCGCGGGCCCCCACCCCCGCGAGCGCGTAGAGCGCCGCGACCACGACGACCACGACCCCCACCGCGACCGGTGACGACACGAGCAGCACCGCGCCCGACGCCGTCGCGAGGCCGACGAGCTTCGCCCCGGCCGGGAGGCGGTGCAGCACCGAGGTCCCCGGGCGGTAGCCGCCCGCCGTCATCCCGGCCCCGCGTCGACCAGGCGCCGGTAGTGCGCGACGGCCGGGCCCGGCGCGTCGTCCGCGACGACCCGCCCGCCGTCGACCACGAGCACGCGGTCCATCGCGTCCATGAGCGCGAGGTCGTGCGAGACGAGCACGACCTGCTGGGAGAGGGACGCGAGCTCCGCGGCGACGCGGCGCGTGTTGCGCAGGTCGAGGAGCGTGGTCGGCTCGTCGGCCACGACGAGGCGCGGTCCCGCCGCGAGCACGGAGGTGAGCGCGAGGAGCTGCTTCTGGCCGCCCGAGAGCAGGTGCGCGGGATGGTCCGCGTGCTCGGCGAGGCCGCGCGCGGCGAGGGCGCGCCGCACGACCGCGGCGCGCTCGTCCGCGGGGACGCCGCGCAGCGAGTACGCGACGTCCTCCGCCACGGTCGGCATGACGATCTGCGCGTCCGGGTCGGTGAACACGAACCCCACGCGCCGTCGCACCGCCGCGCCCTGGCGGCGTGTGTCGAGGCCGTCGACGAGCACGCGCCCCGCCGTGGGCACGACGAGCCCGTTGAGCAGGCGGGCCAGGGTGCTCTTGCCCGAGCCGTTCGCCCCGACCACGCCGACCCGGTGCTCGCGCAGCTCGAGGCTCACGCCGCGCAGGACGTCGCGCTCGCCGAGCCGCACGTGCACGTCCTCGAGCCGCACCACGCACCCCCCGGCGTCGTGCTCGATGGGGGCCTCCGGTGCGGGCGGCGCGGCGTCGGCCGGGCGGTCCCGTCGTCGCCCCCGCACGGCGCGCGCCGTGCGCGCGATCACCGTGTCACCTCCACGAGCACCGCGACGCCCTGGCCGCCGCCGACGGCCGCCGTCGCGAGCCCGAGCGTCCCGGCGCGCGCGCCCCCGCGCACGAGCCGGGAGAACAGCCGGACCACGGCCACCGCGCCGCTCGCGCCCCACGGGTGGCCCAGCGCGAGGGCGCCGCCGTCGGCGCACACCCGGGCGTCGTCCACCGGGTCGCCCAGCGGGTCGAGGCCGAGCGCGCCGGTGACCGCGAGCACCTGGGCTGCGAACGCCTCGACGACCTCGACCGCCGCGAGGTCGTCGAGTCGCGCGCCGGCGCGGTCGAGCACGGCGCGCACCGCGGGCACCGGGCCCCACCCGGGCAGCGCCGGGTCGCAGCCCACGGTGGCCGACGCGACGACCCGCAGGCCCGCGAGGCCCAGGTCGCGGCGCACCGCCTCGGGAACCACCGCGACGACCGCGGCGCCGTCGCTCACCGGGCTCGACGTCGCCGCCGTGACGGTCCCGTCGGGGGTGAACGCGGGGGAGAGCCGTGCGACGACGGCCGGGTCGAGGCGGCGCGCGCGCTCGTCGCGCTCCAGGGCACGGCCCGGCGGGCCGACGCGCACGGTCTCGGCGGCGAACCGGCCGGCGTCGTGCGCCGCGCGGGCGCGCGCGTGGCTGCGCACCGCGTACGCCTCCTGGCGCTCGCGGGTCACGCCGCGGCGCCGCGCGAGCTCGTCGGCCGCCGCGCCCATCCCCGGGTCGGCCCACGGCACGGGCGCGAACGCCGCGCGCGCGTACGGGACGTCGCCCCAGGGCGTGCGGTGGGCCCGCGCGGGCGAGCGCGTCGCACTCTCGGTGCCGCCCGCGAGGACGAGCGCCGCCTCGCCCGCGCGGACCTGCTGCGCCGCGACGAGCACGGCCGCGAGGCCCGACGCGCACTGCCGGTCGACCGTGAGGCCGGGCACGCCGACGCCCGCTCCCGCGGCGAGCGCCGCGACGCGCGCGACGTCCCCGCCGGGGCCTGTGCAGCACCCGAGCACGACGTCCGCGACGTCACCGTCGACGCCGTGCGCCCGCGCGTCGTCGAGGGTCGCGCGCAGGACAGCGGCCGCGAGGTCCACCTCGGTGAGCGCCCGGTGCCCGTGGCCCGCCGTGCCGACCCACGTGCGGCGCGCAGCGACCACCACGGGCGTCGCGTCGGGCGCGCCGTTCGTCGCCCCGAACATCCGCCGGCTCACCGCAGCGGCTCCAGGCCCGACCGCGCGAGGTCCGTCCCGCCGAGGGCCTCGCTCACTGCGCCGCGCGCGGGCTTGCCCGACGGCGTCCGCGGCAGCGCGCGCGTGCCGTACCAGCGCCGCGGTCGCTGGGCCGGCGCGAGCGCCGCACGGGCGACCCGCTCGAGGTGCGCACGCAGCCCCGACCGGTCGTCGCACTCCACGACGGCGGTCACGACCGCCCCGAGGCGCCGGTGCGCCGTGCCGAGCACGACGACGTCGCGCACCCCGGGCACGGCCCGCAGCACGACCTCGACGTCCTCGGGCACGACCGTCGAGCCGCCCGAGAGGATCGCGCCGTCGCCCCGGCCGCGCAGCACGAGAGGCTCCGGCCCCGGGTCGGCGAGGTCCCCGACGGTGTGCCACGCGCCGTCGCGCCGCAGCGGTCCCGTGGCGCGCGCGAGGTAGCCGCGCGACACCCACGGCGAGCGCACCCACACCTCGCCGACGCTCGCCGACGGCAGCGGACGGACCGCCAGGTCCACGCCGGGGAACGCGCGCATCCCGGACCCGTCGGGGTCGTAGGCGACGAACGACAGCTCGACGGCGCCGTAGTACGCGAGCACGTCGACGCCGAGGCCCCGCGCCCGCTCCCGCGCCCCGGGCGCGAGCGACGCCCCGCCGACGACCGCGTGCCGCAGCCGGGACGGCGCGCCCGCGGCGACGGCGTCGAGCACGTCGTCGAGGACCTGCGGCACGAGGTGCACGACGTCGCTCGTCGCGAGCGCCGCCGTCGTCGCGGCCGGGCTGCGCGTGAGGACGGCGCACGCCCCGACGGCGAGCGTGTGCACGGCGGCGAAGCAGTACAGCGACGACGCGAGCGGGCCGGGGACGAGGACGGCGTCGGTGGGCCGCAGCCCGAGGAGCCGCGTGACCGCGTCGAACGACCCCGCCCACGACGCGCGCGTGCGCACGACCGCGCGCGGGCGGCCGGTGCTCCCGGACGAGAACCCGGCCCACGCGAGGTCGTCGGGGCCGGGGACGTGCGACGGCGCGGGCTCCGCGCCGTCGGCGGTGCCGGTCCCGCGCGGCAGCGGCACCTCGACGAACGTGCGCGGCGCGAGCGTGCGCAGCACCTCGGCGCGGTGGGCGCGCGGCCAGGCGGCGTCGCACACGAGCGGCGTCGCGCCCAGGTGGTCGACGGCCAGCATCGCCGTGAGCAGGTCGAGCGGGTCCGGCAGCGACACGGCGACGAGGTCGCCCGGTCGCGTGCCCGACGCGCGCAGGTGCGTCGCACCCGCGCGCACGTCCGCGGCGAGCGCGGCGTAGGTGCGCGACCGCTCGGGCGTGCGCAGGGCGGGACGGTCGCGCACCGCCGGGTCGGCGGCGTGCGTCAGGACCTGGTGGGCGACGGGCACGCGGACACTCTCGCAGGTGTTCAGGAGGCGGGGCGGCCGTCGGCCGCGGCACGGTCGACGCGTCCGGTGCGCCCGACCGGACGGGCCGCGGGGTAGGCCCGCACGACGCCCACCGTGATCGCGGCGGCAGCGAGCGCCTTGAGCAGGTCGCCGGGCAGGAACGCGAGCGAGAGCTGCGCGGTCGTGGGCAGCGGCACGCCCGTGACGAGCGCCTGCACCGGGATGCCGACGGCGTAGACGACCGCGATCCCGCCGACGACGCACGCGAGGAGCACGGGCGCGAACGTGACGCGCCGGAGCCGGTCGACGAGCAGGCCCACGACGGCCGCGCCGGCGAGGAACCCGACGAGGTAGCCCGCGGACGGCCCGACGAACGCCCCGAGCCCGCCGCGCCCGCCCGCGAGGACGGGGAGCCCGGCCGCGGCGAGCGCGAGGAACGTCGCGACGGCGAGCGAGCCGCGCCACGCGCCGAGGATCGCCCCCGCGAGCATGACGCCGAGCGTCTGGAGCGTCACGGGCACCGCGTTGCCGAACAGCGCGATCGAGCCGGGCAGGCCGAGCGCGGCCAGGAGCGCGGCGAACGTCGCGACCCGCGCGGCGTCGCCGGCGTCGAGCGCGAACCGGCCGCGGCGATGGTCGAGCGCGTCCGGGGGTGCGTCGCGCAGCACCTCCGGGGCGGTGGGCGCCGTGGCGGACGGGGTGGCGGCGGGCGTCTCCGTGCGGGCGTCGGTCATCGCGGGCTCCCTGCTGTCGGTGGTCGGGCGTGTCCACTCTGGCCGGGACGGCGGTCGTCGGGCGACGGCGCTCGCGACCACCTCCGCGGCCCGCCGTGCACGGATCGCACAAGGCGTTGGAGGGATCCTCCAACCGCGCCGGGGCGCGGGCGCGGGATCGGTGTGGGAGCAGCACAACCCGGCCTGTCCGGCCGGGCGACACGGCTCGTCGCACCTCTTGGCACTCTCGAGGTGAGAGTGCTAAAACAGGAGCTGTAGCCGCCCGCGGGGTGCCTGCCTCGCGGGAGCACCGACCGGTCCCGGACCGTCCGGGACCGTGCGACGAGGAGGTGAGAGGTGTGGCTGCGATGACCGACCCCTTCACGAGCACCTTCGACGCGATGGACCGTCTCGTCGGCCAGCTCGCGTCCGGCGCCCGCGCGACCGCTGCCTCGGCGGCCTCGGGCGGCATGCCGCTCGACCTGTTCCGCGCCGGGGACCACTACGTGCTGACGATGGACCTCCCGGGCGTCGACCCAGGCACGATCGACGTGTCCGTCGAGGACCGCACGCTGACCATCCGCGCCGAGCGCAGCCCCCGGACCGACCCGGACGTCCAGTGGCTCGCCCGCGAGCGGCCGTCCGGCACGTACGCGCGCCAGCTCACGGTGGGGCGCGGCCTGGCGCTCGACAAGATCACGGCGTCGTACGAGGACGGCGTGCTGACGCTGACGATCCCGGTGGCCGAGGAGGCCCGGCCCCGCCGGATCGAGGTCGCGCACCGCGCGGGCGGCGCGGCGACCCAGATCACGGCCGAGGCCGAGCCTCAGACGTCGGAGGGCTGAGCCGGGCTCACGCCTCGCCCGGGAGCGCCTTGCGGACGACGAGGCGCGTCCACGCCCCGAGGTACACGCGGTCCCCGTCGGCCAGCTCGCGTCGCTGGCCGGCGGGGATCGGGTCCGTCGGGAGCGGTTCCCCCGCGGGGCTCACGTAGGTGCCGTTCGAGGACTGCAGGTCCTCGACCCACCAGCGCTGCCCGTCCGTGCTGAGCTGGCAGTGCCGTCGCGAGACGCCGGTGTCCGCGCCGCAGTCGACCTGCGGGTGGATGCCGCGCGAGACCGACGGGCGCCCCACGAGCACGCTGCGCTCGCGCAGCACGACGAGCCCCGGCAGGCCCGCCGACGGCATGGGGTCCTCGGGCTGCTGGGCTGCGTACCAGTCCGGGTCGATCCAGATCTCGACGACCCACTGGTCCGGCCCGGGCACGGGCGGCGTCGGCAGGTGCGCGCCCGACGGCGCTGCCGGGTCCGCGGGCGCACCGGTGGGCTGCGCACCCGCGGCGGTCCCGGTGACCGGGGTCGACGCCGGAGCCTCGAGCGGTGCGGAGGCGCCCGGCGGCGGGGTGGCCGCGGACGCGGGGGACGCGGCCGGAGCCGGGAGCGGGGGCGGCGTCACGCCCGACGCGAGGCCCGCCCCCGGTGCGGCCGGGGCAGCGGCGGGTGCGGCCGGGGCAGCGGCGGGTGCGGCCGGGGTGGCCGGCGTGGGGCGCGACGGCGGGTCGAGCGAGAGCGCCGACGCAGGCTCCACCGGGTCGGGCAGGGCGCCGGTGGTGAAGTCGTAGCCGCAGTTCTCGCAGAACAGCGCGCCGGCAGGAGCGGGCGAGCCGCAGTTCGGGCACTCGAGGGCCTGCGCCGGTGCGGAGGCCCCGCCCGGAGCAGGAGACGCCGCGCCCGCTGCGGGCGTCGCGGGTGCCGACGCCGCGGCGATGGGCTCGCCGCACACGTCGCAGTAGTCGGTCGACTCCGAGGGGTGCCCGTTGGGGCAGACGACGGCGCTCACCGACGCACCCGCGTCGTCTTCGTCGAGGCGGTGTCGAGCGCCATCTCGTCGAGCGTCGAGGTGTTGCGCTTGAGCCGCACGGTGCCGTGCTCCTCGTCGTCGATCTCGACGACCTTGCGCAGGCGCGACGTCGCCTCCTCGTTCCCGGTCTGCTGCGCGAGCTGGACGGCGCGGCCGAGCTTGACGGTCGCCGTCGCCTCGTCGCCCGACGCCTTGGCCGCGAGGCCCTCCTGGATCGCCGCGGCGAGCTCGGTCTGGCCGGTGTAGTGCGCGACCTCGGGGTTGATGCGCGTGGTGAGCGACTCGTCGTCGGACCACTTCGCCTTGACCAGGCCCGAGGACACGACCTCGCCGTTCACGGCGAGCTGGACGCGCGCCGCGAGCTGCTCGGAGCCGACGGGCTTCGAGGCCACGCGCACCGCGACGTGG
The DNA here is from genome assembly GCF_015327065.1 of Cellulosimicrobium sp. JZ28. Classification (NCBI taxonomy): domain Bacteria; kingdom Bacillati; phylum Actinomycetota; class Actinomycetes; order Micrococcales; family Promicromonosporaceae; genus Cellulosimicrobium; species Cellulosimicrobium sp. JZ28. The sequence goes on from NZ_CP017660.1 coordinate 1,194,244, forward strand.
TAGTCGCGCGACTCGTCGCCCCACGACCCGGTCGGGTACGCGCCCGTGAGCGGGTTGACCTCGGCCCGGCGGTGCGTGAGGTCCTCGACGGTCGGGGCGACCTGGCGTACGAACAGCACCTGCGAGCCCTGCGGGGCCCACACGCGCAGGTCGGCCGAGGCGACGCCGCGCGCCATCGACGCCTGCATGAGCTTCTCGAAGTCGGCGGCGATCTCGTTCGGGTCCGCGATGAGGTCCACCGTGCCGAGCAGCGCGGTGGAGATCTCGCGCAGCTCGTCGACCTGCCAGCGCGAGCCGACGCCGCGCGCGTCGCACTGGAAGTGGCCCGTGACGTCCCGGACCGCGGCCGAGAGGTTGGCGCGGGGCTCCGACTCGTTCTTGCCGTCGGTGAGCAGGATCGCGTGCCGCTGCGTCGCCTGCGGCACCGTGGCGAAGAGCTGGTCCGCGAGGCGCAGCCACGTGCTCATCGCCGTGCCGCCGCCGGGCGTGAGCATCGAGATCGCGCGCTTCGCCTCGGCCCGCGCGCCCGGCTCCATCTGCACCATGGCCATGCGGGCGTTCGGGTAGGGGAACGCACGGTTCGCGACGTGGCTGCCGCCGACGATCGCGAACCACGTGCCGTCGAGGATCTGGTCGACCGCGACCTGGGCGGCGTGCTTCGCGGCCTCGATGTTGCGCCCCGACATCGACCCCGACGTGTCGACCATGATGATCTCGGCCACCCCGCCCGCGCCGCCGGCGCTCCCCGCGCTCCCGGCGCCGCGGCACGTCACGGTGACGATCGCGTGGACGTCCGTCGCGCCCTCGGACAGGAACTCGTTCTGGTAGACCTCGGCGGCGAACTCGGCCATGGGGGCTCCTTCGGTGGTGCGGGTGTTCGTGCAGGCTATCGGGTCGTCGGGGCCCGACGCGCGGTGCGCGTCAGGCGGTGGCGGGGTCCGCCGGGGGCGGCGGCGGGGTCGCGGACGACGCCCGGGAGAACCGGGCGAGCGTCGCCGTGATGTTGTCCCGGCCGCCCTGGGCGTTCGCCCAGTCGACGAGCGCGCCCGCGAGCACCTGCGGGTCGTCGCCGACGCGGTCCTGCGTGCTGCGCACGAGGGCCGCCAGGTCGGCCGCGGGGGAGCAGTAGTTCCACAGGCCGTCCGAGCACACGAGCAGCCAGCCGTCGCGGTCGGGCAGGGTCGCGGCCGTGCGGGCCACCGGGTCGGGGGCGTCGGGGCCGAGCCAGCGCGTGATGGCGTGCGCCTGCGGCGACGTCTCCGCCTGGGCGCGCGGCACGCCCTGCGCGATCATCTCCTGCGCCCACGAGTCGTCCACACTGAGCTGGTGCGCGTCGCCGTCGTCCGGGATCCAGTAGGCGCGCGAGTCGCCCACCCAGCCCGCCACGACGAGCGGCCCGTCGAGGACGGCCGCGACGAACGTGCACGACGGCGGGTTCTCGCGGTCGGCCATCGTGCCGACGGTCGCGAGGATCGCGTCCTGCGCGGCGCGCGACGCGTCGCCGAGGAGCGCGGACCACGCGCCCATGCGCGCCGAGGCCTCGCCGGTCACAGGGTCGGGCCCGTCGGGGCCGCGCGCCGCGAGCACGTCGCGCGCGGCGCGCGCCGCGGCGAGGCTCGCGACGTCGGAGTCGGGGGCGGAGGACACGCCGTCGCACACGACGAGCGCCGCGAACGCCCGCTCGGCGGTCGCGGACGGGCTCGCCGCCAGGGCCATCGCGTCCTCGTTGCGCGAGTGCCGCACACCTCGGTCGCACACGCCGGCGACCCAGCTCGCGGGCCGCTCGGCCCAGTGGTCGCGCTCCGACGCCGCGGGCTCGCCGCACTCGGTGCAGTACCCGTCCTCGGCGACCCGGCCGCCGCAGCGCACGCAGGGGCGCGCGCCGCTCTCGGTGCCGTCGCCGTCGGTCTCGGCGGAGGCCTCGCCCGACGGCTCGGTGGTCCCGGCGGCGGTCCCGTCGTCGGACCCGGGCCCGCCGTCCCCGGTCCCGGCTGCTGCGGGGTCCGTCGCGGCGTCGGTCGTGAGGTCCGCGGCAGCTCCGGTCCCGGCGTCCGAGCCCGTCGCGGTCGGGAGCGGGGCGAGCGGGGTGCCGCACGCCTCGCAGAACCGGGCGCCCTCGGGCGACGGTTCCCCGCACGCCGGGCAGGCGAGCACGCCGCTCGGCTCCGCGACCGTGCCGCCGGGCACCGGTGCGGGCGCGGGCGCGGGGGAGTCGCTCATCGGATCGTCCACCGGCGCACCTCGTTCGCGCGGTCCACGAGCGTGATGCGCTCGTCCCGCGAGTCGGTGAGCGACGCGAGCTCGCGGTATGCGCCCTCGAGCGCGTCGCGCAGCGCGGGCTCGTCGGCGGGCACGCCCGCGATGCGCGTGGTCGGCTCCGGGCCGGAGGTGGTCACGGTGTCGAGCGCGGAGCGTAGGACGCCCACCGCGAGCTCGGCCCGCTCGCGCGGCGCGATCGCGACGGTCGAGACGCTCGCCATGGCGTCGGCGAGCGCGGGCAGCCCGCGGCCCGAGGCGGCGAGCAGGTGCGCGCGGAGCGTGCGGGACTCGACGTACGACCCGCGCGTCGGGCCGACGAGGTCGAGCGCGTGCAGCGCGCCGTCGAGGTCGCCGCGCGCCTCGCGCACGCGCATGAGCCCGAACGCGGCCGGCGCGGTGTAGTTCGCGTCGGTGCGCGCGCAGATCACGTAGAGCGACTCGGCGATGTCGGGCTCGCCGCTCAGCTCGCAGGCCGCGGCGAGCGCGAGCTTGGGCGCGAGCTCGCCCGGCACCTGCCCGTACACGGCGTTGAACGACGCGCGCGCCGCGACCGGGTCGCCCTGCGCGAGCTCGCCGAGGCCCCCGATCCACGCGGCGCGCCACTCCCACGGGTCGTCCGCGAGGATGGTCGCGATCGTGTCGCGCAGCACGTCGAACCGCTCCGCCTCGATCGCGGCGCGCGCCCGGGCGAGGCGCACCTCGACCGTGTCCTCGGGCGCGTCGGCGAGCGCGGCGAGGCGCGCGTCCGGGTCCACGACGTTGACCCCGGCGAGCCAGCTCGCCATGGGGTCGTGGTCGTCGCGCCGCAGCGTCGGCAGCTCGTCCCAGGCGAGCGGGCGGGACGCGACGTCCGCGACCGGCGCCTCGAACAGGACCGAGGCCGCCGAGTGCAGCGCCGGGTTGCCCGGGCCGGCGTCCGCCGCCACGACCTCGCGCAGGACGCCGAGGAGCTGGGTGCGCATCTCGTCCGCGGTCGCGAACCGGTCGGCCGGGTCGAGCGCGCACGCCTTGGCGAGCAGGCGGTAGAACGAGTCGTACTGCTGGAACACCGGGGTGTCCGCGACGGGCGGGAGGGACGCGACGTACGTCGTCGTGTTCCCGCGGAAGTCGAGGACGAGCGTCGCGAGGGTGCGGCCGATCGTGTAGATGTCGGACGCGACCGACGGCCCGACCTCCGCGACCTCGGGCGCCTGGTAGCCGACGGTGCCGAAGATCGCGGAGGTGAGGTCGTCGGTGCGGCGCACGCCGCCGAGGTCGATGAGCTTCACGCCGTCGCCCTGCTGGATGACGTTCTCCGGCTTGAAGTCGCAGAACAGCAGGTTGTGGTCGTGCAGGTACGCGAACGCGGGCAGGATCGCCAGCACGTACGCGAGGGCCTGGTCCACGGGCATCGGGTCGATGACCCCGTTGTTGTCCTCGCGGCGCTGCTGGAGGATCTCCTTGAGCGACTCGCCGCCGACGTACTCCATGACGGTGTAGCCGGCGCCGTCGTGCATGGCGAAGTTGTAGATCTCGACGATGAGCGGGTGCTCGACCTCCGCGAGGAACTGGCGCTCCGAGATCGCCGCCGCGTAGGCGTCGGGGTCGCCGGAGTTGAGCAGGCCCTTGAGCACGACCCACCGGCCGGACACGTTCTGGTCGCGCGCGAGGTAGATCCAGCCGAGGCCGCCGTGCGCGAGGCAGCCCACGACCTCGTACTGGCCGCCCACGAGGTCGCCGGGCTTCAGCTGCGGGGTGAAGTCGAAGCGGTTGCCGCAGTGGGGGCAGAACCCGGAGGTGCGGCCGGGCTGGCCGTCGCGCCCGCGGCCGACCTTCTCGCCGCACGCGGGGCAGAAGCGCTTGCGCTCGGCGACCTCGGGCACGGCCATGACGGACTGCAGCGGGTCCCGGACGGGCACCGACGGGACCGTCGTGAGGCCCGCGCCGAGGCCACGCCCGCGCAGGCGCGTCGAGGAGGTCCCGACGCGACGGGTCGCCTTGGAGCCGGTCGCGGCGGTGCGCGCGGAGCCGAGGGCGGTCGACGCGAGGCGGCTCGAGCTCGTGCGGCCGGTGCGCGTGGAGCGCTCGGCGTCGGGGTCGCCCGCCCCGGCGGTGCCCGGGCGGCCCTCCACGAACCCGGTGCCGAGCATGGCGGACGGCGAGGCGGCGGCCGCGCTCCCGGGCGCGGGCACGCCGGTGGTGCCGCTCGCGGCGGGCGTCGGCGTGGTGCCGGAGCCGCCCGCGGGCGCGCCGCAGACGTTGCAGTAGCCGTCCTCGATGGTGCCCGGGCAGCCGGGCTCCGAGCACGGGACGGTCGCGGTGGTCGTCACGACGACGCTCCTTCCGGGGTGGGCAGGTCGCGGGTGAGGAACTGGTACTGCTCGACGAGGAACCGCGCGAGCGTCACGTCGCACGGCGTCGTCTCGACGGCCTCGCGCGCCTCGGCGAGGCCCGAGCGCACCGTGGGGGACGCCGAGCGGCCGTTGGCGTCGGCCCGCGCGGCGAGCCGCTCCAGGCTGTACCGCAGCTCGGCGCGGGCGCGCAGGGGACGGGTGTAGGCGTCCTCGACGGTCTCGACGGCGCGGGCCACGGTCGCGAGCCGGGCCGCGTAGGCGTCGAGCTCGAACCGCGAGTCGGGCACGGGGCCGAGGCGCGAGACGTCCGGGACGGCGAGCCGCGGCGGGTGCGCGATCTCGCGGCGGCAGCGCGCGACGAGCTCGCGCAGGGCGGGCTCGCGCGCCTCGAGCGCGGCGCGCTGCTCCTCGGTGCGGGCGCGGTCGCGGCGCAGCTCGCGACGCTGCGCGGACGCGACGATGAGGTCGCGCTCGGCGCGCGCGACCTCGGTCTCGAGCTCCGCGAGCGGGCCCGACACGTCGGCGCCGCGCGCGGCCTGCGCGACGAGGTGGTCGAGGCGCCCGCGGAGGGTCTCGACGCGCCCGCGCGCGTCGGCGTCCGAGCCCGCGAGGTCCTCGCAGCGCACGAGCTCGGCGCGCACGCCGCGCAGCCGCGCGACCTGGTCGGCCGTGTGCGGGTCGAAGGACAGGCGCGTGCGCAGCTGCACGACGAGCGCGTCGCACAGCTTGACCGCCTCGACGAGCGAGACGAGCGCGGCGCCCGAGCCCGAGTCGAGCCGGCCCCACAGGAGCTGGGAGATCTTCTCTCGCGCGACGGCGTCGGCCCGGCCCGAGTCCCACACGGGCCGGATCTCGTCGGCGCGCGAGCGGATCGCCTGCCACAGCGACAGGGCGAGCACGAGGTCGGCGGTGTAGGCGTCGGGCGTCGCGGCGGCCTGCGCGGCGGCGTCGAGCCGGTCGAGCTCGGTGCGGCGCTCGTCGAGCCAGGTCTCGAGCGCGCCGAGGTACGCCAGGAGGTCGGCGGCGGGGATCGCCTCGCCGAGCCGTCCCGGCGCCTCGGGTGCGGGGGAGCGCGTCACGGCGTGCGGCCGTACACCGCGGTCGGCGGGGTCGGGGCCGGGCCGAGGCCGCCGAGCCACTCGCCGTAGATCGCGGCCCAGCGCCCGTCGGCCTTCATCTGCTCCAGCACGCCGTTGACGAACCGCACCATGTCGACGTTCTGCGCCGGGACGCCGATGCCGTAGGGCTCGTCGCTGATCGCCTCGCCGACGACCTTCGCGTACGGGTCCTGGGCCGCGAAGCCCGCGAGGATCGTGTCGTCACCGGTGATCGCGTCGACCTTGCCCTGCTGGAACAGCACGAGGCACTGCGTGTGCGTGGTCGCGGGGACGGGCTCGATGCCGGAGAACTGCTCGAGGCGCGTGAGCGTCGTCGTGCCCTCGGGCGCGCACACGCGCTGACCCTCGAGGTCCGCGATCCCGTTCGCGGTCGAGTCGCGCGTGACGAGCACCTTCTGCCCCGCGTGGTAGTACTCCGCGGAGAACGCGATGGACTCCCAGCGCTCGCAGTTGATGGTGAACGCGCGCGCGACGAGGTCGACCTCGCCGTTCTCGAGCACCTCGAGCCGCTGCCCCGAGGTGATGACGCGGAACTGCAGCCGGTCGGGGTCGCCGAAGATCGCGCGCGACACCTCGTGCAGCACGTCGATGTCGAAGCCCTCGATCTGGCCGGACAGCGGGTTGCGCGCGCCCATGAGCAGCGTGTCCGCCGAGACGCCGACGACGAGCGTGCCGCGGTCGCGGATCGCGGCCATGGTGCTGCCGCCGGGCAGGGCGTCCGGGCCGGGCAGCGCGCCCTCGGGCGCGTACGAGGCGAGCGGGTCGGCGCACTCGGCCGGTGCGGCGGGCGCCGCGGGGGACTCCGTGGCCGACTCGTCCTGCGGGGTGGTCGTCAGGCGCAGGTCCTCCGCGCCGGACGGCCCGGAGCACGCGCCGAGCGTCAGCAGCGCGACGAGCGCCGAGGCCAGCCCGGTCGTGACGACGCCGGCGCGGCGCGCGCGCGTGCCGGTGCGGCGGGTCCCGGCGGGCCGGGCGTGGGGGGCGGGCGTCGTGGTCACCGGTACTCCTCCAGTCGTGCCGTCACGCCGCGCCACGCGAGCAGCGCCGCGACGAGCCCTGCCGCGAGCAGCAGCCAGCCCGCGACGGTGGCCGTGGTCGCCGCGCTGTCGAGGCGGTCGCTCGTCGCGGCGGCGTGGGTCTCGATGTCGTCGCGCGCCGCGGCCGAGAACGCGTCGAACGCGGCGTTGGGGCTCTCGGGGTCGGTCGCGGTCGCGAGGGCGACCGCGTCGTCCCACTGGCCCGCGTCGTCGAGCGCGCGGATCTCGGCGTGCCGCGCGACCCAGGCGTCGAGCGCCTGCGCCGTCGTCCCGTCGAGGTTGCCCTCGGCCGCCGCGGTGTCGAGGCGTGCCGCCGCGTCGTCCGTGGCCGCGACGAACGATTCCTCGTACGTCTGGCCCGACCCGCGCTTGATGAGCGTGAACGCCTCCATGGACTTCGCGTCGTTCGCGAGCGAGTACGCCTGCGACGCGGCGAGCGTCGCGGCGTACGGGCCGGTCCGCACGTCGTGCGCGCGGGCGCTCGCCTGGGACAGCAGGACCGTCGAGACGACGCCGACGACGAGCAGCACGGCCGTGGCGACGGTGAGCCCCACGTTGAGCACGCGGTGCGTGCGCCGCGCGAGCCAGACCTGGCTCGCGAGGAGCACGGCGAGGCCCAGCAGGCCGGCCGCGAGCACCCACAGCGCGTTGCGCACGCCCGAGAAGTCCGCGGCGACGCGGTCGGCGTCGTCGAGCACGACCTCGTCGAGCGCGGGGAGCATCTGCTCGCGCAGGATCGTCGAGGCCTGGTCGAGGTACGCGGACCCGACGGGGAAGCCCTGCCGGTTGGTGGCGCGCGCCTGCTCGACGAGGCCCGTGTAGACCGTGAGGTCGGCGGCCACCTGGCCCAGCAGCGCGGCGTCCGCCTCGTTGCTGCCCGAGAGCGTGGCGAGGCGGTTCGCGGCCTGGTCGACGAGCTCGTCGTACCGCGCGCGCTGGTCGGCGGGCTCGAGGCCCCCGACGAGGAACGCCCCGGTCGCGGTCGCGTCCGCGGCGACGAGTGCGTTGCGGACCTCCTGGACCCCCACGAGCTGGGCCGCGTCCTCGCTCGCCGCGGCGAGCGCGCGCGACTGGAGGCTGCCGGCCTGGAACCCGAGGACGCCGAGCGCGAGCGCGGCGAGCACGCACAGCGCCATGACGAGGCGCAGCTTGCCGGGCGTCCGTCGCAGCGCGCCGCGCGCGCGGGACACGGCGGCGCCCTGCGACCCCTGCGGGACGACGGCGCCCCCGCCCGGGGCGGTCAGGGCACCGCCCGGCGCGGGTCCGCCGGCCGGGACGATCTGCTGGCCCGCCGGGCGGACCGGGGTGGTCGTCATGCGTTCTCCTCGGCGCTGGAGCGTGCGGTGTCGGGTGCGTCGTCCGTGTCGTCGGTGCCGTCGGTGCCGTCGGTGGTCTCGGTGCTCTCGGGGGCAGGGGACTCGGCCGGCGCGTCCTCGGGTGCGGGCGGCTCGAGCGTCGCGAGGAGCGCGGGCGCGCCCTCGCCGTCCACGAGGTCGACGGGCAGGAGCAGGCGCAGCTCGTCGATCGTCGGGGCGTCGACGTCCTTGAGCCGCCACGCGTGGCGCGCGATCGCGGCGTCGAGCACGTTGCGGGCCCAGCGCGCGTTGCCGAACCCCTCGGTGCGCGGCTGCGCCGCGGCGAGCCGGGCGAAGACGTCGAGCGCCTCGGGGGTCGGCTCGAAGTCCGCCCGGGAGGCCATGCTCGCGAAGATGTCGCGCAGCTCGGCGTCGGCGTAGTCCTCGAACGTGATGGTCGTGGAGAACCGCGACTCGAGGCCGGGGTTCGTCGCGAGGAAGTCGGCCATCGGGCCGGGGTAGCCCGCGACGATGACCACGAGCTCGTCGCGGTGGTCCTCCATGTCCTTGACGAGGGTGTTGATCGCCTCGGCGCCGTACTGGTCCTCCGCGAGCCCGTAGGCCTCGTCGACGAACAGGACGCCGCCGAGCGCGGTCGCGACGACCTCCGACGTCTTCACGGCCGTCTGCCCGAGGTAGCCCGCGACGAGCTCCGAGCGGTCGACCTCGACGAGGTGGCCCTTCTCGAGCAGCCCGAGCGCGCGGTAGATGCCCGCGACGAGCCGCGCGACCGTCGTCTTGCCCGTGCCCGGGTTGCCGAGGAACACGAGGTGCCGTGTGAGCGTGGGGCGGGTCAGGCCCGCCTCGGTGCGCAGCTTCTCGACGCGCAGCAGCTCGGTCTGGCGGTGGATCTCGTCCTTGACGCGCGTGAGGCCCGTGAGCGCGTCGAGCTCGGCGAGCAGCTCCTCGATCGAGCGCGCGGGCTCCTCCTCGACCGCCGCCTCCGGGGCGGTCTCCATGGCCGTCTCCGCGCTCCCGGCGGTCGCGTCCGCCGTCGTGCCCGACGCCGGGGCGTGCGTCGTGCCGGACGGCGCGGCTCCGCCCCCGGTCCCGCGCGCGCCGAGCGCGTCGAGGATCGACGCGACGGACGGGATCTCGGGGGCCGGGCGGCGCAGCGCGTCGAGCGAGCCCTGCGCGGCGAGCAGGTCGCCGAGGTCGAACGGGTCCGCGCCGCCCGTCGTACGGGGCGCGGTGAGCGGGCCGCCCGCGGCGGGCGTCGGGCCTGCTGGCGCGTGGGTCGCAGCAGGGGCGGACACCGGGCCGGCTCCGGCCTGCTGGACCGCGGCGGTCGAGGCGGCGGCCCCGGCGACGTGCGGGCCGGGGGAGCCGAGGCGCGCAGCCGCGCGGGCGACGTCGGCGAGCGCCTGCCCGTACGCGGTCGCGTGCTTCGAGCGCGCTGCCCCGAGGGCGGCGAGGACGTCGGTCGGGGACGTGCGCCAGCGCCGGGCGCTCGACGCCGCGGTGAAGAACGCGCCCGTGGCCGCCGGGTCGTGGCCTAGCGCGGCGAGCCAGGCCGCCGGGGCGCCGGGGGAGGACTCGGCGACGGCCGCGGCGAGGCGCGCGCCCTCGTCGCGGGCGGCCTCCTCGTCGACGCCCGCGGCACGCGCGGCGGCGTCCAGCGCGTCGAGCGCCGCCGCGAGGGTCGGGGTGTCCGGGGTGGTCACGGTGCCTCCAGTCGTCCGGGCTCCGACGGCGGGCCCGGCTGCGGCGTGCCCCGGCCCGCGCCGGGGTCGAGCGCGATCGACGAGTCGCGGAACTTCTCCGCGAGGAACGCGCCGTGCGCGACGAGGGCCGCGGCGTCGGCCCGGGAGACGGCGTCGGAGATCTTGTCGAGCGTCACGCCGAGCAGGTCGAGCTGGTCGCACAGCAGCATGAGCGACGTCTTGCCCTGCGCGACGACCCGCCGGTCGGCGAAGTCGCGCGGCAGGCGCAGGTACGCGCCGACGGCCTCGGGCAGGTAGCTCGTCGCCGTCGCGACGACCGTGTGCGCCTGCTGCGACCCGCCGCCGAGGCGGTCGAGGCGCGGGACCATCTCCTCGACCGTGCCGGTGATGCGGTGCACGCGCGCCGTCACGGCGGGCGGCACGCGCCCCTCGATCTGCTGCTCGACCCGCTCGACCGACGCCAGGATGTCGGTCGACGTGGGCGGGGCCGGCAGCTCGTGCTCGGGCTCGGGCGCGGAGGACCGGCCGCCGAGGCGGCCGATCACGTCGGAGAACCAGCCCATCTAGCTCGGGGTCCGATCTGTGGTGCGGGGAGGGGTGGTCGGGGGACGGCGCGTCACAGCCGGCCGATGTCGAGCGAGCCGCTGCCCGCCTGCGACTGGTCGGAGCGGCGCGCGCGGTCCAGGTACTCGTTCGCCTTCGTCGTCTCGGTCTCCAGGACGCCGATCGTCTGCGCCATGGAGTCGAGCGCCTGCGTCTTGAACGTCGAGATCGAGTCGAGCGTCGCGTAGATGTTCGCGAACGCCTGCTGGAGCTGCGGGAGGCCGACGGTCGCGCTCGCGGCCTGCTGCTGGATGCTGGCCGACTGGTCCGCCAGCATCTTCGAGGTCGACGCGATCATGTTCGACGTCGTCGTGTTGAGCGCCGTGATCTGGTCGAGCACGAGCTTCTGGTTCGCGAGCGCCTGCGCCACGATGACGGCGGTGCGCAGCGCCGAGATCGTCGTCGTCGTCGCGCGGTCGACGCCCTTGATGAGCTCGAGGTTGTTCTTCATGATGATGTCCATCGCGAGGTAGCCCTGGATGGACACCGCGAGCTGCGTGAGCAGGTCCTGGTGCTTCTGGCGCACGTAGAACAGCACGTCCTCGCGCAGCGCCTGGGCCCGCTCCGGGTCGCTCGCCTCGATCTCCGCGATCTTCGTGGACAGCTCGGTGTCGAGGCGCTCGGCGATGAAGATGTACTGGTTGAGCCGCGCCATCGTGTCCCAGAGGTTCTGCTTCTCCAGGTTGAGCGCCGCGTTGTCCTTGCGGAGCTCGTCCTGACCGTTGTAGAGCGACTGGACGATCGCGTTGAGCTGCTTCTGCGAGCTCTCGTAGCGGCGGAAGTAGTCCTGGAGCTTCCCGCCGAACGGGATGAGGCCCAGGAACTTCTTGCCGACGCTCGCCTCGCTCGGGTCGAGGTCCTCCACGGTGCGGCGCAGCTCGAGCAGCGACTTGCTCACCTTCGAGCTGTCGGACACGCCGCCCTCGCGCAGCTCCTTGACCGGCATCTCCAGCATGCGATTGGAGACGTCGGCCGCGGCGCGGATGTCCTTGTCGCCCATCTTGCGGACGTCGTCCGCCTTCGCGCCGAACTCGGGGGAGCGGGTGTCCGTGGTCAGGAGCTGGTCGAGGTAGGACGACACCTTCGACTCGAGACCCGGGATGGCCGCCTCGTCGATGCGCGGCGCGAGCGCCGGTGCCTGGGTCGCCGCGACGGGCTTGACGGGCTCCGGGGCGCTGAGCGTGAGCGTCTCCGTCGGGGCGGGGGGCTGGAGCGGTGCTGCCTCGGTCATGTCGGTCCTTCGCTCGTGCGTGCCGTCGGACGCCGTCGGTGGCGGGTGGAGGACGCCCTCGCGGGCTCCCCCTCGACCCGGGCGAACCGGGTGGAACCGGCCTGCGCCGGTCGGGCGAGTATATCTACGACCGGTGGCCGGATCTTTACCCTTTCCGGGGATCGGGAGGGTGAGAACTCCCCATGTCAGACCAACGTCCGGGCCGCCGGCGAGTTCCGCCGTCGGCTCGCGCGGGCACGGTCCGGGGACGCCCGGCTGTGCCGGACGTGAGCGGGACTCGGACGGCTGACGAGGCCTGGTCGCGGCCTACCTGCGCCCGTCGGTCGCTCAGGGCCGGCGATCTGGTCCTTGCGCTCCGTCGACGGCACGAGGCTCCCGCTCCTGCCGGTCGGACGTGAAGGCCTCGATCACGAGCTCCGCCCCGCGCACGTTCTCCTCGGGCACGTGCTCGTCGTAGAACCAGGTGCGGCCCTCACCGTCGGGGGTGAGCGCGACGGTCACCGCCTCCGCGAACGCCTCCCGCGCTGGACGGAGGGTCGGCCGCTCGCGGTCGAGCTCGACGACGACGAGGTCCCGGAGGTCGTCCTCCGAGAGGCCCAGCAGCGCGTCGAGCACGTGCCCGAGCTCGTGCCGCACCGTGGTGCGGACGTGCTGCTCGAGGAGCTCCCCATCGACGGCGTCGCCGTCGTCACCGTAGGCGGCGACGTCCTCGACGAGCCAGACCCGCGGCGCCTCCCCGGGCCGCACGATCGCGTCGGCGAAGCCCCACCACCCGACGCCGCCCGGGACGAACCGCCACCGCACGTCGCACACCGGCAGCCCGCGCGCCCCGAGCCGCTCGATCTCCTCCCACGCGATCGCGTTGACGACTCCCGGGACGTCGTCGGGCACGCACGACGTCCCGGGCGTCACGGGGGAGTAGGCGGCGAAGCGCGGGGACGGGGCGGTCGCGGGCAGGTCGGCGCTCGCGGTCGAGCCGACGAGCGTGGCCGGGACGGCCAGGAGGAGGGCAGCGCAGAGCGCGCGACGGCGAGCGTGCCCCCAGCGACTCACGTACCGGAGAGAGGGACGTGCGCCGGTCCTGATACCCGGGTGAGGAAGAGAGCTGCCTCGGGCGGTACGAGCGTGTGGGGACCGTCGCGCCGCAGGCGCTTCCAGGCTCGCCCGGGCGTGACGCGCGTCGCGCGGGGGTCGCGCGTGGTGCCCCGAGCAGGACTCGAACCTGCAACCTACGGATTAGAAGGCCGTTGCTCTATCCATTGAGCTATCGAGGCGCGCGCCCATCGTAGTGGGAGCCGGGCGTGCTCGGGAGGTGGGGCCGCGGTGGTGGAGCCGCAGGTCGGGTGGTCGTGCGTCGTCCGGCGCGTGCGTTTGGCGGGGCCCTCGACAGCGGTCACTATGAACCAGTGAGAACCCCAGACGCCGCCACGAGCGACGCGAGCGCCACCTCGGCCGGCCGGTCGCCGGGCTCGTGGCGCCCCGCTCAGGCGACCGAGGAGCTCGGTGTCACGGTCTTCGACGTCGCGCGCGACCTGCGCCGCGACGTGGCGGACGTGCGCCTCCCGCTCGCGATCGACGGCGCGACCGAGGCCGACGCCTCGCGCCGCCGTCTGCTGACCCAGCTCGACGAGCACCTGCTGCCGCGGCTGCGGGAGCTGTCGTCGCCCGCGATCGTGGTCATCGCGGGGTCGACGGGGGCGGGCAAGTCGACGCTGTACAACTCGCTGCTCGGCGAGGAGGTGTCGCAGGCCGGGGTGCTTCGGCCCACGACGCGCGAGCCGGTGCTCGCGTTCAACCCGCTCGACGCGGACGTCATCGTCGAGGGCCCGGTGACCCGCGTGGCGCGTGTGATCGACCACGACGGCGTGCCGCGCGGCACGGGCCTGCTCGACGCCCCGGACCTCGACTCGCTGCTGTCGGAGAACCGCGACACGGCCAGCCTGCTCCTCGAGGCGGCGGACCTGTGGCTGTTCGTCACGACGGCGTCGCGCTACGGCGACGCGCTGCCGTGGCAGGCGCTGTCGCGCGCGAAGGAGCGCGGCGCGAGCGTCGCGATGGTCCTCAACCGCGTTCCGCGCGAGACGCTCACGACGATCCGCGGCGACCTGCTCCAGCGGCTGCGCGACCACGGCATGGACGGCGTGCCGCTGTTCGTCGTGCCCGACGTCGGCCCGCACGAGGGTCTGCTCGACCGCTCGGTCGTCGCGCCGGTCGCGCGCTGGCTGACGATGCTCGCGGGCCCGGACCGCTCCCGCGCGGTGATCGTGCGCACGCTCAAGGGGTCGCTCGCGGCCCTGCCCGACTGGGTCACCGGCGTCTCGGACGCGGTGGAGGAGCAGGTCGAGGCCGCGGCGGACCTGCGCTCCGCCGTCGAGCGGGCGCTGCCGCCGGTGCAGGACGCCGTGCGCCGCACCGCGCTGGACGGCGCCGTCGCGCACGGGTCGCTCGAGGCGCGCTGGGCCCAGGTGACGGGTGCCGGGCGCGTCGACCGCGTCAAGGTGCGGGGCGGCGTCGTGCGGTCGTCGCGCCGCCGGGGCCGCGCGCGCGACCTGGTGCTCGCCCCGCTGCTCGACGAGACGCGCGACGCGGCGCGCCGCACGCTCGCCGCAGACGGGGTGCTCGCGTACGAGGCGCTGCGGGCGGCGCTCGACGGCGACCGCCCGCTGCCCGGCGGGGCCGACGTCCTGCCCGCCGAGGACGCCGCCGCCGCGCGCCGGGAGGCGTCGGCGACGACCCAGGTGCAGCAGTGGGCGACGCGCGCCGAGCACGTGGTGGCCGCGCTCGGGGCGCCGTCGGCGTCGGAGGCGGGCCGTGCCGCGGTGAAGGCGTTCGGGGAGACGGGCGTCGCGGCGCTGCTCCTCGCCGGCGCGGCAGGGAACGACGACGCCGCCCGGCTCGTGCGGACCGTGCTCGCCGACGAGGGCGACGAGGCGGTCGCCGCGCTGCGCGACGACCTCGCCGACCGGGCCGCGACCATGGTCGAGCGGGAGGCGGAGCCCGTCCTCACGACGCTCGCCGACCCCGCGCTCGCCGCGGACGCCGCCGTCGGCCTGCGCCTACGACTCGCCGAGCTGAGGAGGCTCATGTGACGTCCCACGACGCCCAGCTGCGCGCCCGGGTCGACGACCTCGCGCGCGCGGTGGACCTCGCGGGCGACCGCCTCGACCCCGCCGTCGCGGCACAGGTGCGCGACGCGATCGGCGGCGTGCGCGAACGTCTCGCGCTCGGCGTCGACCACACCGTCGTCGCGCTCGCGGGCGGCACCGGGTCGGGCAAGTCGAGCCTCTTCAACCGGGTGTCGCGCCTCGACTTCGCGGACGTCGGGGTCAAGCGGCCCACGACGGCCCGGGTCACGGCGTGCTCGTGGAGCGACGCCGCGACGGCGCTGCTCGACTGGCTCGACGTCGACCCCGAGCGTCGTATCACGCGCGACGGCGAGCTCGACGCCGAGGACGAGTCGGCGCTCGGCGGCCTCGTCCTGCTCGACCTCCCGGACCACGACTCGATCGAGCCCGCCCACCGCGCCGTCGTGGACCGGGTGCTGCCGCTCGTCGACCTGCTCGTGTGGGTCGTCGATCCGCAGAAGTACGCCGACGACGCGCTGCACTCGGGCTACCTGCAGAAGTCGACGGGGCTCGAGGGCTCCATGGTCGTCGCGCTCAACCAGATCGACACCGTCCCCGAGGCGCGCCGCGCGTCGCTCGTCGAGGACATGGACCGCCTCCTGCAGGAGGACGGGCTCGACGGCGTCTACGTCACCACCGTCTCCGCGCGCACCGGCGAGGGCCTGGACGAGCTGCGGTCGCTGCTCGAGCAGGCGGTCGCGCGACGCAGCGTCGCCGCGAGCCGCGTCGCGGGCGAGCTCGACCGCGCCGGGGCGCTCCTCCTGGAGCAGCTCCCGGGCGACGTCCCGTGGACGATGAGCACGGCCGTCGAGGAGGAGGTCGACGCGCTCGCCGACGCGACGGGCCTCGCCGCGGTCGCGGGCCAGGTCGGCGCGGCCGTGCGCAACGGGTACGGGCGGCCCGAGTTCTCGCCGCCGCAGCCCGACGCCGTCGCCCTGTCGCGCTCGCGCTGGCTCGCGCGCGCCGGGCGCTCGCTGCGGTCCGGCTGGCAGAAGGCCCTCGACGAGGCCGTCGCGCCGTCTCCGCGCGTCGCCGAGGCGACGCGGTCCGCGCTCGCGAAGATCCCCCTCGACACGCGCGGGCCGTCGTCCTCGCGCCCCACGCGGCGCGCGGCCTGGTCGGCGCTCGCGGTCGGGGTCGTGGCGGGGGTCCTGGCGGTGCTCGGGTCGCTGCGCGTGCTCGACCTCGGGCGCACGCTCGTCACGGTGTGCGCGGTCGTGGCGGCGGTCGCCGTCCTGGGCGCCGTGGTCGCGTTCCTCGTCGCGCTCCAGGTGCGGCGCACGCTCGCCCGACGCCGGGAGCAGCAGGTCCTCGCCTCCGGGCGGGGCGCGATCGAGCGCGTCGTGCAGGACGCGATGGGCCGGCCCACCCAGGAGCTCCTCGACCTGCACCGGCAGGTGCGCGAGCTGGCGCAGTCCGCGCGGGACAAGACCCCCGCCGCACCGCTCACCGGGGCGCTACGGCTACCCCCAGGCATGGACGGCGCAGGCTCGTCCACAGGCGAGGGCCCGACGCCGGACGCCCCCGCCGCTCCCACCGCACCCTGAGGCGGTGGCCGGGACCAGCCCGGCCGTCGACCTCAGGAGGAACCATGCCCGGTGACGTCACGGTCACGCTGTCCGGCTTCGTCGCGACCACGCCCACGCTGTTCCGCTCGCAGTCGGGCAACGACTTCACGAGCTTCCGGATCGCCCAGACCCGGCGCTACCTCGACCGCGAGCGTGGCGAGTGGGTCGACGGGCGCACGCTGTGGTTCACGGTCAAGGCGTGGAAGAACACCGCGCGCAACGTCGCGCTCTCGCTCCACAAGGGCGACCCGGTCGTCGTCACGGGCCGGCTCTCGCTCGACGAGTGGGACGGCCCGGACGGCCCGCGCACGAGCCTCGTCGTCGAGGCGACGGCGCTCGGCCCGGACCTCACGCTCGGCGAGGCGCGGTTCACGCGCACGGTGCACCGCCGCGACGACGACGCCACGCGCCGCACCGAGGGTGGCCCCGCCGACGTGGCCGACGGCGACCCGCCCGCCCCGGCCGGCACGCTCGACCCGACCGGCGGGCCTGACGCCGCAGGCGGGGGCGACGCGGGCGCGGGCTCGGGCGCCGGCGGCGGTGAGCTCGATCCGGGTGATCCCGTGCGCGAGGAGCCCCCGGCCGACGACCCCTGGGCGACGGCGGACGTCGCGGCGGCGCTGGGCGGGGAGCCCGACGCGTCGGGCGCCCGTGCGCCGCGTGCTCGCACCGCCCGGAAGGGGAGCGCGACGGCGGCCGCCTGAGCCGTGGGACGGGGCGGCGTCGTGACCTTCGACCGGTCGCGGCGCCGTCGGGCGCGTCCCGGCGGCCCGACCGCGTAGGCTGAGTGGTCGACGAATCCCGTACCTCTCCCGACCGAAACGGTGGAACGACAGGCTGTGGCTGAGTTCATCTACTCCATGTACAAGGCGCGCAAGGCGCACGGAGACAAGGTCATCCTCGACGACGTCTCCCTGAACTTCCTGCCCGGCGCCAAGATCGGCGTCGTGGGCCCCAACGGCGCCGGGAAGTCCACGATCCTCAAGATCATGGCCGGCCTGGACACGCCGTCGAACGGTGAGGCGCGGCTCTCCCCGGGGTACAGCGTCGGCATCCTGCTCCAGGAGCCGCCGCTCAACGAGGAGAAGACGGTGCTCGGCAACGTCCAGGAGGCCGTGGCCGACATCCTCGCCAAGAAGCAGCGCTTCGACGAGATCTCCGCGCTCATGGCGGAGCCCGACGCGGACTTCGACGCGCTCCTCGCCGAGATGGGCACGCTCCAGGAGGCGATCGACGCCGCCGACGCGTGGGATCTCGACTCGCAGCTCGAGCAGGCGATGGACGCGCTGCGCTGCCCGCCGCCGGACGCCGACGTGTCGGTGCTCTCCGGTGGTGAGCGACGCCGCGTCGCGCTGTGCAAGCTCCTGCTCGAGAAGCCGGACCTGCTGCTGCTCGACGAGCCCACGAACCACCTGGACGCCGAGTCCGTGCTCTGGCTCGAGCAGCACCTCGCGACGTACCCGGGCGCGATCCTCGCCGTCACGCACGACCGCTACTTCCTCGACCACGTCGCGGAGTGGATCTGCGAGGTCGACCGCGGGCGCCTCTACCCGTACGAGGGCAACTACTCGACGTACCTGGAGAAGAAGCAGGAGCGTCTGCAGGTCCAGGGCAAGAAGGACGCCAAGCTCGCCAAGCGCCTGAAGGACGAGCTCGAGTGGGTCCGCTCGAACGCGAAGGGCCGCCAGACCAAGTCGAAGGCGCGTCTCGCCCGCTACGAGGAGATGGCTGCTGAGGCCGAGCGCACGAGGAAGCTCGACTTCGAGGAGATCCAGATCCCGCCGGGCCCGCGCCTGGGCAACCTGGTCCTCGAGGCGTCGAACCTCCAGAAGGGCTTCGACGGCCGCCAGCTCATCGACGGCCTCAGCTTCACGCTGCCGCGCAACGGCATCGTCGGCGTCATCGGCCCGAACGGCGTCGGCAAGACGACGCTGTTCAAGACGATCGTCGGGCTCGAGCCGCTGGACGGCGGCGAGCTCAAGGTCGGCGAGACCGTGTCGATCTCCTACGTCGACCAGTCGCGCGGCGGCATCGACCCGAAGAAGACGCTGTGGGAGGTCGTGTCCGACGGCCTCGACTTCATCAAGGTCGGCAACGTCGAGATCCCGTCGCGCGCGTACGTCGCGTCGTTCGGGTTCAAGGGCCCGGACCAGCAGAAGCCCGCGGGCGTCCTGTCCGGTGGTGAGCGCAACCGCCTCAACCTCGCGCTGACGCTCAAGCAGGGCGGCAACCTCCTGCTGCTCGACGAGCCGACGAACGACCTCGACGTCGAGACCCTGGGCTCGCTCGAGAACGCGCTGCTCGAGTTCCCCGGCTGCGCCGTCGTGGTGTCCCACGACCGGTGGTTCCTCGACCGCGTGGCGACCCACATCCTCGCGTACGAGGGCACCGAGGAGAACCCGGCGAGCTGGTACTGGTTCGAGGGCAACTTCGCCTCCTACGAGGAGAACAAGGTGGAGCGTCTCGGCGCGGAGGCGGCCCGTCCGCACCGCGTGACGTACCGCAAGCTCACGCGCGACTGACCACCGTCGTCGCACGGCTCGGCCACGACGCCGGGCGGGACCCGTTCCCGCCCGGCGTCGGCGCGTCCGGGCCCGTCCTGGCCGCCGCCCGAGGAGGTGCTGGGGCGTCACCCTCTGCCGCGCGACGTCGAGCCCGACGCCGTGACCTCCTACCTCGCCGCGCTGACCGGCTACTTCCTCAAGTCCTCGCTCGACCCGGCGCCGCCGGGCATCCCGCACCTGCGCGCGTTCCAGCGGGCGCAGGCCGAGGTCGGGGTCGCGTGGCTCCGGCACCGCCTGGGGGAGTGACCCTCCGCGAGACCGGCTCGTGCGGTCGCGGTCGACCCTCGCAGGGGCGGTCTCGACCCTTGCGCGTCGATGTCGGGGGGTGCGGGGACGGTCCTCTCGTGTCCCATCGGGCCTGGCCAGCGGCATTCCGGCAGACTGACGGGATGACGGCCAGCGGTGACTCCGGAGACGACGCGGTCCGTCCGGACGCGCCGACCCCCGACGGCACGCGCCCCGACGGCACGCGCCCCGACGGCACGCGCCCCGACGGACCGCGCGCCGGCGGGGTCGCGGCGAGCGCCTCGGCGACCACGGGGCTCGTCGAAGCGCTGGAGATCCTGCGGGGGCGGCTCGCCGCCACGCGGCTCCCGCTCGACCTGCCCGGCGCGGCGCTCGCGCGCGAGGACCTCGGCCTCGCGGTCCACCAGCTCGACGACTACCTGCTGCCCCGGCTGCGCTCGCACGCGGCGCCGCTGCTCGTCGTCGTCGGCGGGTCGACCGGAGCGGGGAAGTCGACGCTCGTGAACTCGCTCCTCGGCGAGCACGTCTCGGCACCCGGCGTGCTGCGCCCGACGACACGGGCTCCCGTCCTCGTCCACCACCCGCTCGACGAGCGCTGGTTCTCGACCGACCGCGTGCTGCCCGGGCTCGCGCGCGTGAGCGAGCACGGCACCCGGTCCGCCGCCCCCGGCACCCCGACCGGCACCCAGACCGGTCCCGGTACCGGGACCAGGCCCGGCGAGCCCGCCACGCCGCCCGACCCGACGCGCACGCTGCGCCTCGTGGCGAGCGACGCGCTGCCGCAGGGCCTCGCGCTCGTGGACGCGCCCGACGTCGACTCCGTGGAGACGGCGAACCGCGAGCTCGCCGCGCAGCTCCTCGCCGCGGCCGACCTGTGGCTGTTCGTCACGACGGCCGCCCGCTACGCCGACGCCGTCCCGTGGGACCTCCTGCACCGTGCCGCCGAGCGCCGCGCGCAGGTGGCGATGGTCCTCGACCGGGTCGACCCGGGCACCGAGGCCGTGGCGGACGACCTGCGCCGGATGATGGACGAGAACGGCCTCGACGCCGCGACGCTCTTCGTCGTGGGGGAGTCCGAGCTCGTCGACGGCTTCCTCCCCGAGCGGGCGGTCGCCGCGGTGGCGTCGTGGCTGTCCGCGCTCGGGGCGGACGGCGACGAGCGGGACCGCGTCGCGACCGCGACGCGCGACGGGGTCGTGGACGACCTCGTGCGCCGGTCGGTCCTCGTGGCGGGTGCGGCCGACGCGCAGGCGGCGTCGGACGCGCGCCTGCGCGGCGTCGTCGAGCGCGCGTACGACGAGGCGGCGACGACCGTGGACGCGGCGACGAGCGACGGGGCGCTGCTGCGCGGCGAGGTGCTCGCGCGCTGGCAGGACTTCGTGGGCACGAGCGAGCTGTTCCGCTCCGTCGAGCAGGGCGTCGGCCGGGTCCGCGACGCGCTCGCGGCGTTCTTCCGCGGGCGTCCGGCGCAGGCGCCGCAGGTCGAGCAGGCGATCGCGCACGGCCTGGAGGCGGTGGTCCTGGACGCGACGGACGTCGCGGCCGAGCGCGCCTACGGCGGGTGGCGCGCGGACCCCGCGGGGTCGGCCCTGCTCGACGGCCTCGACCTCGCGCGGTCGTCCGCGGGCGTGCGGGCGCGCGTCGCGGAGGAGATCCGGGGCTGGCAGTCCGACGTGCTCGACCTCGTGCGCGAGCAGGGCGCGGGCAAGCGCGGCGCCGCGCGGGCGTTGTCCTTCGGCATCAACGGGCTGGGGCTGAGCCTCATGGTCGTCGTGTTCGCCTCGACCGGCGGTCTGACGGGCGCCGAGGTCGGGATCGCGGGCGGGACGGCGATCCTCGCGCAGAAGCTCCTGGAGGCCGTGTTCGGCGACGACGCCGTACGGCGTCTGACGCGGACCGCGCGCGAGCGGCTCGCGGAGCGGGTGCGCGTGGTGCTCGACGACGAGGCCCTGCGCTACACCGCGCAGCTCGACGCGCTCGGGACGGCCGACGCCGACGAGACCGCCCGCTCGGTCCTCGAGGCGGCGCGCGCGGTCGAGGCCGCGGCGCGGGTCGAGCGGTCCGCACGCCCTGCCGTCGCGGCCGGTGCGGACGGCGGCCGGACCGCCGTGGGCCGGCACGCCGCGCGCCTCCTGCGCGGCGCGGGGTGGACCCCGCCGCCTCCGGACGAGCCCGCGGTCGCGCCGGGGGACGAGGCGGCCGAGCCGGCCCGGCGACCCGGGTTCTGGCGCCGCCTGCTGGGGGGTGAGCAGGCATGACGATCGACCTCGCGGCGCGCACGACCGCGCTGGAGACCGCCGTGCGCGCGGGGGAGGGGCGCGTCGACGCCGACCTGCTCGCCGACGCGCGGACCGTCGTCGCCCGCGCGCGCGAGCGGGCCGGGCTCTCGGCCGACCACACCGTCGTCGCGCTCGCGGGCGCGACCGGCTCCGGCAAGTCGTCGGTGTTCAACGCGCTCGCGGGCACCGAGCTCGCGACGGTCGGGGTGCAGCGGCCCACGACGTCCCACCCGCTCGCCGCGGTGTGGGGCGCGTCGGGACCCGCCGCGGGCCCGGCGGGACCGGCCGCCCTCCTCGACTGGCTCGAGGTGCGGCGGCGGCACGAGATGGGCACCCCGCTCACGTCCGGCGACCCGGGCGACGCGCGCGCGGGCGGCGGCCTGCGCGCGCTCCTGCGCGGGCGCCGCGCGGGTGAGCTGACGAGCGGCCTCGTGCTGCTCGACCTGCCCGACCACGACTCGGTCGTCGTCGAGCACCGCGTGCGCGCGGAACGCCTCGTCGAGCGGGCAGACCTGCTCGTGTGGGTCGTCGACCCGCAGAAGTACGCGGACGCCGCGCTGCACGAGCGCTACCTGCGTCCGCTCGCGGGGCACGGGTCGGTCGTCGTCCTCGTGCTCAACCAGGTGGACCGGCTCACGCCCGCCGACGCCGACGCCTGCCTCGCCGACCTGCGCCGGCTCGCGGCCGAGGACGGGCTCGCCGACGCGCGCGTGCTCGGTGTCTCGGCCCGCACCGGCCAGGGCCTGGACGAGCTGCGGGGGCTGCTCGCGGACGCCGCGGCCCGGCGTCGCGCGTCGAACGACCGGCTCGCGGCCGACGTGCGCGCGGTCGCGCGCCGCGTCGCCGCGGCGTGCGGGGAGCCCGTCCCGGAGCGCGCGGCGCGCCGCGCACGCGACGGCCTCGTCGACGCCCTGGAGGCCGCGGCGGGCGTCCCGACGGTCGTCGCCGCCGTGCGCGGCTCGGCCGTGCGGGACGCGCGCGCCGCGACGGGCTGGCCCGTGACGCGCTGGGTCGGCCGGTTCCGGCCCGACCCGCTGCGCCGCATCGGGCTGCGCACCGGCCCTGCGCCGGGCTCGGCGCGCGCGCGGGCGGCGAAGGAGCTGGGCACGGCCGAGACCGCGAGCCGGCCCGAGCTCGCACGGACCTCGCTCCCGGCGGTCGGCGCCGCGCTGCGGGCCGGCGCCCAGACGGCGGTGCGCGACTACGCGGCCGAGGCCACCGCGGGCGTGCCGGACGACTGGGCGCTCGCCGTGCGCCGTCGGGCGGCCGAGGGTGCGGCGGACCTCGCCGACGCGCTCGACCAGGCCGTCGCGGGGACCGAGCTCGAGGCGGCCCGCCGTCCGGTGTGGTGGCGCGTCGTCGGCGCGTTCCAGTGGCTCGTGCTCGCGGCGCTCGTCGTGGGCCTGCTGTGGCTCGCCGCGCTGTGGGGGTTCACGTACCTGCGCCTGCCCGAGCCGCCGACGCCGGTCCTCACGCTCGGCGGCCCGGGCGCCCCGGAGCTGCCGTGGCCGACGCTGCTCGCGCTCGGCGGGATCGTCGTGGGTGTGCTCGTCGCGCTCGTGTCCCGCGCCGCGGCCGCGGTGGGCGGACGACGGCGGGCGGCGCGCGCCCGACGGCGGCTGCGCGACGCCGTCGGCCAGGTGGCCGACCGACTCGTGCGGCTCCCCGTGGGCGAGGAGCTCTCCGCGCTCGCGAGCTGCCGCGCCGCGGCCCTCGTCGCCGCGTCCTGACCGTCCGACCTCCAGTCGCCGAGCACGAGGTTGCTGTCGTCCTGGGCGCCAGGACGACGGCAACCTCGTGCTCGGCGCGGAGGAGCCTCGTGGTCGGCGGGCCGGTGGAGAATGGACCCGGTCCGGTGACCGGGGCACCTGTCCCGCCGGTCGCGCCGGGCCGCACCGTCGAGCGAGAGGACCCTCCATGACCCGTCTGCACGTCCCCGTCTCCCTGCGGTGGTCGGACCTCGACGCGTACGCGCACGTCAACAACGTCGAGATGTTCCGCCTGCTGGAGGACGCCCGCATCACCGCGTTCTGGACCCACCCGGACGCGGGCGAGGACGCCTGGCCGACGGCCGTCCTGGAGACCGGCCCGCACGCGACGAGCCACACGCTCGTCGCCCGGCAGGAGATCGAGTACCTGCGCCCGCTCGGCTTCACGCGCACGCCCGTCCGCGTCGAGCTGTGGATCGGGCACCTCGGCGGGGCCAGCCTCGAGGTCTGCTACGAGGTGCACGACGGCGCCGCGCGCTTCGAGCGCACCGGCCCCACCTCGGGCGGCGCCCCGTACGCGAAGGCCGCGACGACGATCGTCGTGGTCGACGCCGCGACGGGCTCGCCCCGACGCATCAGCGACGCCGAGCGCGCGGCGTGGGAGCCGTTCGTCGAGGAGCCGGTGACGTTCCGCCGGCGCCGCTGAGCCCTCGGAGCGGCGGCGTGCGTCGCCGCTCCGGTCAGCCCGCCTCTCGGTCGTCCCGCGGCCGGTCCGCGGAGGGGCGACCGCTGCGCGCGGCGCGCTCGGCGGCCTCGGCGACGTTGCGCTGCATCCCGCCGAACACCACGCCGTGGAACGGCTTGACGGCCCACCAGTAGAGCTGGCCCGCGAGCCCGTGCGGGTGGAACAGCGCGCGCTGCGCGAAGTAGGTCCGGCCCGGCCCGCTGGCGTCCTCCGGCGAGGGCCCCGGGGCATCGGGGTCCGTCGCGTCGGGGAGCTCGGCCGCCGCCTCGTCGACGCGCAGCTCGAGCCACGCGAGGCCCGGGAGCCGCATCTCGGCGCGCAGCAGGAGCCGACGCCCGGGCTCGATCGCCTCGACGCGCCACCAGTCGAGCTCGTCGTCGACGCGGAGGTAGCGCTCGTCGCGCCGGCCGCGGCGCAGGCCCGGCCCGCCGACGACCCGGTCCATGAGGCCGCGCACGCGCCACGCGAGCGACCACGAGTACCAGCCGCCCTGCCCGCCGATCTCCTCGATCACGCGCCAGAGCACCTCGCGCGGCGCGTCCACGACGGTGCGGCGCTCGTCCACGTAGAGCGAGCCGCCCGCCCAGTCGGGGTCGCTCGGCAGCGGGTCCGACGGCGCCCCGGGCACCGACGCGGACGACCAGCGCGTCGTGACCTCGCCGTCGTGGATGCGCTCGAGCGCGAGCTCGACGGCCCGGTCGAACCCGATGAGCCCTTCGGGCGGGTCGGGCACGTACTGCGCGATGTCGTGCTCGTGGCACACGACCTCGTGCTGGAGCGACTCGACGAGGGGTCGGGCGATGCCGCTCGGCACGGGCGTGACGAGCCCGACCCAGTGCGACGACAGCCGGGGCGTGAGCACCGGCACGCTGACGATGCGCCGCCGGGGGAGGTTCGCCACGCGCGCGTACCGCTGCATCATGTCGCGGTAGGTGAGCACGTCGGGGCCGCCGATGTCGAAGCCGCGCGACACGTCGTCGGGCATCGAGGCCGAGCCGACGAGGTAGCGCAGCACGTCGCGAACCGCGATCGGCTGGATGCGGTTGTCGACCCACTTCGGGGTCGTCATGGCCGGGAGCCGCTCGGTGAGGTAGCGCATCATCTCGAACGACGCGGAGCCCGAGCCGAGGATGACCGCGGCGCGCAGGACGGTCGTCGGGACGCCCGACGCGAGCAGGATCTCCCCGACCTCCTTGCGCGACGCGAGGTGCGGCGACAGCTCGCCCTCCGGCACGTCGGGGAACAGCCCGCCGAGGTAGACGATGCGCCCCACGCCGGCCTCGCGCGCCGCGCGCGCGAACGTCAGCGCGGTGCGCCGGTCGCGGACCTCGAACGTGCGCCCGGTGCCGAGCGAGTGCACGAGGTAGTACGCCACGTCGGCGCCCTCGAGCGCCGCCCGGATCTGGTCCAGGTCGCTCGCGTCCGCCTCGACGAGCTCGACGTCGTCCGCCCACTCGCGGCCCGCGAGCCGCTCGGGGTGGCGGGCGAGCGCACGGACCTCGAAGCCGGCGCGGAGCAGCTCGGGCACGAGCCGCCCGCCGACGTACCCGGTGACCCCGGTGACCGCGGCCCTCATCCGAGGAGCTCCAGGACCTCGCGCTCGGCGCGCGTCTGCGAGCGCGTCGACCCGATGGTCTCGCCCCGCTCCCACAGGTCGAACAGCCGCGGGTCGATGTACGACGAGCGCGCCACGGCGGGCGTGTTCCCGAGCTCCTCCGCGACGTCCTTGACGATCCCCGTGACGACCCGGCGCCGGGCGCGCTCGGACGCGGGCGCCGTGCCGGCGTCGGCCAGGGCGCGCGCCGCGAGCACCGTCGCGTGCCACGTGCGGAAGTCCTTGGGCGTCGCGTCGTCGCCCAGGCGCTCCTTGATGCCGGCCTGGACGTCGGCGCTCGTGACGTCGTGCCACACCGCGCTGCCGGTCGCGTCCACGTCGCGCCACGCGAGCAGCTCGACGCCGCCCCGGCGCCGCTTGAGCGTCGTCACGAGCTCGGCGACCACCGGGTCGTCGACGATCACGTCACGCACCTGGCCCGACTTCGCCGGGTAGTGGAAGTGCACGCTCCCGTCGCGGCGGACGCGCGCGTGCTCCTTGCGGATCGTGGCGAGGCCGTAGCTGTTGTTCTGCTTCGCGTAGATCTCGCCGCCCGCCCGGAAGTACGCGAGGTCGAGCAGCCGGAACGCGAGCGCCAGCACCTTGTCGCGCGGCATGCCGGGGAGCTCGAGCTCGCGCGCGACCCGGCGCCGGGCGGCGGGCAGGCGACGGCCGACGTCGAGCACGTGGTCGTGCTTGCGGCGGGCCCGCCGCACCTGCCACTGCTCGTGGTAGAGGTACTGGCCGCGCCCGGCGACGTCCCGGCCGAACGCCTGGATGTGCCCGTCGGGGTACCGGCAGATCCAGACGTCGGACCACGCGGGCGGGACGGCGAGGCGCTCGCACCGCGCGACCTCCTCCTCGTCGGCCAGGGGCAGGCCCTCGACGTCGAGGAACACCCACGCGTCGCCCTTCGGGCGGCGGGTGTACCCCGGCGAGGTCACGGTCACGCGGCGCAGTCGCACCAGGACAGTGTCGGGCCGACGCGCGTCCGTCGCCCGTCAGAGCGCGGGGAGGCGGACCATGCCCTCCTGGGCGATCGACGCGACGAGGGTGCCGTCCTGCGCGAACACCCGCGCGGCGCCGAGCCCGCGTCCGCCCTGGGCGCTCGGGGCGGACTGCACGTAGAGCAGCCACTCGTCCACGCGCACGTCGCGGTGCCACCACATCGCGTGGTCGAGGCTCGCGATCGACATGTCGGGCGTGACCCAGCTCGTGCCCGCCTGGCGCAGGATCGGCTCGAGCATGACCTGGTCGCACGCGTACGCCATGAGCGCACGGTGCAGCAGCTGGTCTTCGCCGACGTCGCCGCGCGCCCGCGTCCACACCATCTGGTGGTCCTTGGGCTCGTGGTCCGGGTGCAGGTAGAGCGACCCGCCCACGTGCCGCAGCTCGAACGCCGAGTGGTGCGACCAGAACCGCGCGATGGGGTGGTCGATGCCGCCGAGCACGTCGAGCGCGGACGGCACCTCCTCGGGGGCGGGGCGGCGGGCATCTCGGACGCGTGCTCGATGCCGCCCTGCTCCTCCTGGAACGAGGAGATCATCGACAGGATCGGCTTGCCGTGCTGGATCGCGTGCGTCCGGCGGGCGCTGAACGAGCGCCCGTCGCGCAGCCGCTCGACCGCGAAGTCGATGGGCACGTCGAGGCCGCCGGGTCGCAGGAAGTACCCGTGCAGGGAGTGGGGGAGCCGGCCCTCGGGGACCGTGCGGCCCGCGGCGAGGACCGCCTGCGCGAGCACCTGCCCGCCGTAGACGCGGCCCGTCGGCTGGTGCACGGAGACCCCGCGGAAGTGCTCCGGGTCGGCGGCCGACCCGTCGCCGTCGCCGACCCGCTCGAGGCGCAGCACGTCGAGGAGGTGGTGCAGCGGGTTCGGGACCTGCTCGCGCGGGGCGGCGTCCGACGTCGGGCCGGGGGAGGCCGAGGAGGTCGACGGCGGGGTGGGCTCGGGGGTCACGGGTGGGGGCTCCTTCGCTCGGGCGGCGGGTCGGTCAGTCCTCGAAGGTGTTGAGGAGGGAGTGCGCCGCGCGCTCCAGATAGTCCCACAGCGTCGCCTCCTGGATCGGCGGCAGGTCCAGGGTGTCGACGGCGGCGCGCATGTGCGCGAGCCAGCGGTCGCGCGCGTCGGGGTTGACCTTGAAGGGCGCGTGCCGCATGCGCAGGCGCGGGTGGCCGCGCTGCTCGCTGTACGTCGTCGGGCCGCCCCAGTACTGCTCGAGGAACGCGGTGAGCCGCCAGCGTGCCGGACCGAGGTCCTCCTCGGGGTACATGGGCCGCATGACCGGGTCGTCCGCGACGCCCTCGTAGAACGCGTCGACGAGACGCACGAACGTCTCGTGCCCGCCGACCTCGTCGTAGAACGTGCGGCTCGGGCGGACCGGCGCGGTCGCGCCCGGGGGGCCGGCCGGCGCGCCGTTCGACAGTCCGGCGACGGGCAGCGTCGGGCGGGGGGTGGGCTCGGTCGTCACCGGCCCATCATCGCACCGGCGGCGCCGCGCTCCCGAGCCCGGAGCCGCCGCCCGGGGCGGTCCGGGCGCACGTCACAGCCCGAGCTCGGCGAGCACCGGCAGGTTCTCGCGCACGACGGCGCGCGCCTCGGCCGCGCTCTCCGCCTCGACCGCGAGGCGCGCGAGCCGTCGGCACTCGTCGACGTCGACCTCGCGCAGGAGCGCCGCGACGTCGGGGATGGCGCGCGCCGTCATGGACAGCGACGACACCCCGAGCCCGACGAGCACGACGGCGAGCACCGGCTGGGACGCCGCCTCGCCGCACACGCCCACGGGCCGGCCCTGCTGGGCCCCGCCCGCGCACGTCGCCTCGACGAGCCGGAGCACGGCGGGCTGCCACGGGTCGCTCAGCTCCGCGAGCGACCCGAGGAGCCGGTCCGCGGCCATCGTGTACTGCGTGAGGTCGTTGGTGCCGATCGACGCGAACGCCGCGCGCGCGAGGATCGGCCCGGAGAGCAGGGCGGCGCTCGGGACCTCGACCATGACGCCCGCCACGTCGAGGCCGTGCGCGCGGCAGCGCTCGACGAACCACTCGGTCTCCCCGACGGTCGAGACCATGGGCGCCATGACCCACACCTCGGCCTCCTCGGCCGCGGCGGCCTGCGCGATCGCGTCGAGCTGTTGCTCGAGCAGCTCCGGCCAGCGCGCGGCGGTGCGCAGCCCGCGCACGCCGAGCGCCGGGTTCTCCTCGTCGTCGACGGTGAGGAAGTGCAGCGGCTTGTCCGCGCCGGAGTCGAGGGTGCGGATCACGACCTTGCGCCCGCCGAACTCGTGGAAGACGGTGCGGTAGGCGGCGACCTGCTCCGCGACGGTCGGCGGCTGCTCGCGGTCGAGGAAGCAGAACTCGGAGCGGAACAGCCCGACGCCCTCCGCGCCGGACGCGGCCGCCGCCGCGGCGCCCGCCGGGTCGCCGACGTTCGCGAGGAGCTGCACGCGGTGCCCGTCGCGCGTGCGGCCCGTGCCGTCGAACGTGCGCACCTGCTGCGAGCGGGCCCGCGCCGCGGCCACCTGCTCGGGCGACGGGTGCACGACGACCGTCCCGGCCGCGCCGTCGACCAGGACGACGTCCTCCGGGGCGAGCGCGGCGCTCGCCCCCGTGGCCGCGACGACCGCGGGGATGCCCTTGGCGTTCGCGACGATCGCGGTGTGCGACGTCGGCCCGGCGCCGTCGGTGACGATCGCCAGCACGCGCGCGGGGTCGAGCGCGGCCGTGGCCGACGGCGCGAGGTCGTACGCGACGAGGACGAACGGCTCGGTGTGCTCGGGCACGCCGGGCGCGGGGCGGTCGGTGAGGGCCGCGACGAGCCGGTCGCGGACGTCCGCGACGTCGCGGGCGCGCTCGGCGAAGTACCCGCCGAGCTCGGTGAACTGCCGCACGACCTCCTCCGCGGCCTCCCACACCGCGCGCTCGGGCACGAGGTGCTCGTCGAGCACGCGGCGCCGCGCGTCGGCCGCGAGCGTGGGGTCGGCCGCCATCGCCGCCGTCGCCTCGAGGACGTCGCGCGCGTCGCCGTCGGCGGCGTCCGCGGCGCGCTGGAGGTCGCCCGCGACCTGCTCCGCCGCGGCGTCGACGCGCCGCGCCTGTGCCTCGTGGTCCTCGCGCGGGCCCATGCGCAGCCCGGGCGCCGGCTCGTCGATGGCCTCCGGCATGAGCACCACCGGCCCGACGACCGTGCCGGGGCACACGCCGATGCCCGTGATGACCTGCCGTGCCTCGTCCTCGGTTCCGCCCGTCACGACCCTCGCTCCTCGTCCGCCTCGGGCGTGCGACCCGGGTGCCCGGGCCGGTGCGCACGCGTGCCCGTCACGGTCCGACCGCCAGGCCGCCGTGCACGTCCCTGTTGCGGGGGCGTTGCGGGGCCGCGTCGATCCGGTGACAACCTCGCCAGGAGACTAGGCTGTTCCCAGGTGCTCGGCACCCCGACACCCCGGATCCCCCGCGCGGATCCCCACCCGCGACTCGCCTCAGGAGACACTTTCGATGAGCACCCCCTCGGACCAGAAGGCACAGAACATCCTCGACGCCCTCGGGGGTCAGGGCAACGTGGTCGACCTCGAGCCGTGCATCACGCGCCTGCGCGTCGAGGTCACGGACCCGCAGCTCGTCGACGAGGCGCGCCTCAAGGCGACGGGCGCGTTCGGCGTCGTGCGCTCGGGCCGCGTCGTCCAGGTCATCGTCGGCCCGGAGGCCGACAACCTCGCCGCGGAGCTCGACGGCCTGCGCTGAGTCCCCACCGGGTCCCTCCGCACGGAGGGACCGGCGCCGTCGTGGTCGTGCCCGACGGCGCCGCGCGGCTCAGGACGCCGGGCCGCCCGCCGCGTCCTGCACCACGGTCGCCGCGGCGGCGCCGCGCCTGTCGCGGGCCGCCTGCGCGGACCGGTCGCCCGTGTCGTCGGGCCGGTCGTCGGGCCCTGCGCCGGACCGCGCGTCGGTTCGGTCGTCGGGCAGCGACGGGGAGTGGTCGAGGACGACCACCTGCTGCGCTCCGGCGAGCGGGATGCGCGCGTCGGACAGCGCCTGCCGGACGCGCGACCGCAGCGCCCGCGCCACCTCCCACTGCATCGCGGCCTGGGTCTTCACCTGCACCTTGAGCTGCAGCGCCTCGGCCGTCATGGCCTCGATGCCCGTGACCTCGGGCGGCTCGAGGAAGTACGTGCCGAGCACCGGGTCGCTCCCGACGTCCTCCGCGGCCGCGAGCAGCGCCGCGCGCACGGCCTCGACGTCGGCCCAGTACGCGACGCGCACGTCCACCACCGCGCGACCCCACTCCTGGGTCTTGTTGCCCGTCCGCAGGATCTCGCCGTTGCGGACGAACCACAGCGTGCCGTTGCCGTCGCGGACCTTCGTCACGCGCAGCGCGACCTCCTCGACGGTGCCCGTGACCTCGCCGAAGTCGACCGTGTCCCCGACGCCGTACTGGTCCTCGAGGAGCATGAACGTGCCCGAGAGGAAGTCCTTCACGAGGCTCTGCGCGCCGAAGCCCAGCGCGACGCCCGCGATGCCGGCCGACGCGAGGAACGGCGCGATGTTCACGCCGAGCTCGGTGAGCACCATGAGCACGATCGTCGCGCCGATGACGATGTTCGCGGTCGAGCGCAGCACCGAGCCCACGGTCCGCGCCCGCTGGGCCCGGCGGGCGCTCGCGAGCGGGTTCGCGCGCAGCAGCACGCTGCCGACCTCGGAGCCGCCGAGGCCCTTGAGCCGCTTGCCGCGGAGCGTGGGCGTGCCCTCGGCGATGTGCTCGGAGACGCGGCGGATGAGCCGGCGCACGACCGCGAGGACGAGCGCCCCGATCACGACGATGAGCAGCACGCGCAGCGGGAGGCCGACGAACCACTCGAACCAGTCGTCGGGATTGCTCGGGTCGAAGCCGTTGCTCAGCTCTTCCGGGACCTCCGCGGGCACGCGCACGGCAGGAGCGAGAAGGGGGAGGGACATGCGGGCAGGGTACCCGGGGCACATGAGAGCGCCCCGGGCACGCCGGGCGATCGTCCTGCTCGCAAGGCCCTGGTCTGGCAGGATGCAGGCGTGAGCGAACCCCCGCAGACGGACCTGCCCGAGCCGTTGGTGCAGCTGGCCGACGCCCACGGCGTCGCGTCCGACTTCTGGGACTTCGACGGGACGCGCCGCCAGGTCCGGGCCTCGACCCTCGTCGCCGTGCTGGAGGCCCTCGGCGTCCCCGCGTCGTCCCCGGAGAAGGTCGCCGTCAGCCTCGAGCACTCGCGCGACGACGCGTGGCGGCAGATGCTGCCCCCGACCGTCGTCGTGCGGCAGGGTGACGCCGTGCCGGTCCCCGTGCACGTGCAGGACGGCGCTGCCGTCGACGTGTGGGTCGAGCTCGAGGCGGAGCAGGGCCGCTCCGGCGTCGCCGGGCACCACGCCGCGCGCGCCCCCCGGGAGCGCCGCGACCTCGGCCAGCTCGACGTGTTCGTCGAGCCGCGCACCGTCGACGGCCGGCGCGTCGGCCGCGCGACGTTCGAGATCCCGGCCGACCTGCCCCTCGGGTGGCACGACCTGCACGCCGAGAGCGACGGCGCCCACGCGCGCGCGACGCTCGTCGTGACGCCGCAGCGGCTCGAGCTGCCCGTCGCCGTCGCGGAGCGGCGCGCGTGGGGCTTCATGGCCCAGCTGTACTCGGTGCGCTCGCGCGCGTCGTGGGGCGTCGGCGACCTGGCCGACCTCGCCGACCTCGCCTGGCTCGCCGCGCACGAGGCCGGCGCGGACTTCGTCCTCGTCAACCCGCTGCACGCCGCCGAGCCGCGCACGCCGATGACGCCCTCGCCTTACCTCCCGACGAGCCGCCGCTTCGTCAACCCGCTGTACATCAGGGTCGAGGACATCCGCGAGACGGGGTACCTGTCCGCGGCCGACCGCTCGCTCGTCGAGTGGGCGTTCGACCCGGTGCGCGACCTCGACACCGACCCCGGTCCCATCGACCGCGACGCCGCGTGGGAGGCCAAGAAGGCGGCGCTGGAGGTCGTGTTCACCGCGCCCCGGTCCACCGCCCGCCAGGCGTCGCTCGACGCGTTCCGCGCCGAGCAGGGCAAGGGGCTCGAGGACTTCGCCACGTGGTGCGCGCTCGCCGACCACTACGGCGACCGGGACTGGCCGCCCGGCGCGTCCGACCCGAACGGCCCGACCGTCGCGGCGCTGCGCGAGCAGCTCGCCGACCGCGTCGAGTTCTACTGCTGGCTCCAGTGGGTCGCCGACGAGCAGCTCCGCGTCGCGCAGCGCACCGCGCGCGAGGCGGGGATGTCGGTGGGGATCATGCACGACCTCGCGGTCGGGGTGCACCCCGAGGGCGCCGACGTCTGGTCGCACCGTGGCGTGCTCGCCACCGGGGTGTCCGTCGGCGCGCCGCCGGACATGTACAACCAGCAGGGGCAGAACTGGTCCCAGCCCCCGTGGCACCCGCGCGCGCTCGCGCGGGCCGGGTACGCTCCGTACCGCGACATGCTGCGCACCGTCCTGCGGCACGCGGGCGCGATCCGGATCGACCACGTCATCGGCCTGTTCCGGCTGTGGTGGATCCCGGGCGGCGCGCGCGCCGACGCGGGCGCGTACGTCCGCTACGACCACGAGGCCCTCGTCGGCATCCTGTGCCTCGAAGCGCACCGCGCGGGCGCGATGGTCATCGGCGAGGACCTCGGCGTGTTCGAGCCCTGGGTGCGTGACTACCTCGCGGACCGCGGCGTCCTCGGCACGTCCGTCCTGTGGTTCGAGAAGACCGACGACGGCCGTCCGCTGCCCCCGGAGGACTACCGGCGCCTCGCGCTCGCGACCGTCACGACGCACGACCTGCCGCCCACGGCCGGGTACCTCGCGGGCGAGCACGTCGAGCTGCGGGACCGTCTGGGCGTGCTCACGGAGGACGTCGCCGACGTGCGGCGGGCCGCGCGCGCCGAGCGGGACGCGATGATCGCGTTCCTGCGCGAGCGCTCGCTCGTGGGCGAGGACCCGTCCGAGCGCGAGCTCGTCGAGGCCCTGCACCGCCTCGTCCGCAGCACCCCGGCCGTGCTGCTCGGCGTCTCGCTGGCCGACGCCGTGGGGGAGCGCCGCTCGCAGAACCAGCCGGGCACGGACCAGGAGTACCCGAACTGGAAGGTGCCGCTCGGCGACTCGTCGGGCAACCTCGTCCTGCTCGAGGACCTGTTCGACTCCGCACGCCTGCGCTCGCTCGCGAAGGCGATGAACGACTCCCTCTGACCGCTGAGCAGGCCGTTCTGGTCCGTCCTGCTCGCCGCACGCGCCGGGATCGCCTGCTCGCCGCGCCGGTACCGCCTGGTCGCGGACCCGCGCGGGACGACGAGCGCCGGGCCGCCCCGTCGTGCGGAGCGACCCGGCGCGCGGTCGTGAGGGGTGCTGACCCGAGGGGTCAGGCGTCGGCGGCCTGGGCCGCGAGGGCGCGCTCGACGCCGGCGAGGTTCTCCACCACGAGCCGGCGCAGCGCCGGGGCGGCGTCGGCGTTGGCGTCGAGCCACTCCTGCGTCGCGTCGCGCAGCACCGTGCTCGCGAGCGGGGCCGGGTAGAGGCCCGTGACGAGCGCCTCGGCGATGTGGTACGACCGCTGGTCCCACAGGGGGAGCAGCGCGTCGAAGTACGCGCCGACGAGCGGGGCGAGCGACTCGGGGTCGTTGACGTGCTGGAACCCGAGCGTGGTGGCGCGGACGATCGCGTTGGGGGCGTCGTCCGAGCCGACGAGGCGGTCGAACGCGGCGCGCTTCGCCGCGGCGGTGGGCACCGTCGCGCGGGCCCGCGCGGCGGACTGCTGACCCGTCGCGGTCGAGTCGGCGTCGAGCGTCGCCTCGATCTCGGCGTCGTCCGCGAGGTCGAGCAGGACGAGCCCCTCGAGGATCTCCCAGCGCAGGTCGGTGTCGATCTCGAGCCCGTCGAGGGCAGCGGAGCCGTCGAGCAGCGACCGCAGAGCCTCCCCGTGCGCGGGCGTCGACGCGAGGTGCGCGAAGAACTTCACGAGCTGGAACTGCAGGTCGGAGCCGGGGGCCGCGTCCTGCGCGAGCGACCACAGCACGTCGCCGACGTGCGCGAGCGTCTCCTCGCGGCGCTCCGGGGCCACGTACGTCTTCGCGGCGAGCGCGAGCTGGTTGAGCGTCGTGCGGATCGTCGTCGACTCGGTCTCGTGGGCGATGTTGCCCAGCACGAGGCGCACGTAGTCGCTCGCCGGCGTCTCGCCGTCGCGCGTCGCGTCCCACGCGGAGCCCCAGACGAGCGAGCGGGCCAGCGGGTCGGCGAGGTCCGCGAGGTGCTCGGTCGCGACCTGGAGCGACGCGGGGTCGAGGCGGATCTTCGCGTACGCGAGGTCGTCGTCGTTGAGCAGGACGAGCTGCGGGCGGTCGAGGCCGAGCAGCTCGGGGATCTCGGTCCGCGGGCCGGCGACGTCGACCTCCGTGCGGTGCACGCGGGTCAGCACGCCGTCGACGAGATCGTAGAAGCCGATCCCGAGCCGGTGCGGGCGCAGCGTCGGGTGGTCGGCCGCCGCCGTCTGCACCACGGAGAACGTGGTGAAGCGGCCGTGGGCGTCGAGGTCGAACTCGGGCCGCAGGGTGTTCACGCCCGCGGTCTCGAGCCACAGCGCGGACCACTCGGTGAGGTCGCGGCCGCTCGTGGCCTCGAGCTCGACGAGCAGGTCGCGAAGCTCGGTGTTGCCCCACGCGTGCTTGCGGAAGTACGCCGCGACGCCGGCGAGGAACTGCTCCTTGCCGACCCACGCGACGAGCTGCTTGAGCACCGACGCGCCCTTGGCGTAGGTGATGCCGTCGAAGTTGACGAACACGTCCTCGAGGTCGTTGATCGTCGCGACGATGGGGTGCGTGGAGGGCAGCTGGTCCTGGCGGTAGGCCCAGGACTTCTCCATCGCGGCGAACGTCGTCCACGCCTCGCGCCACTCGGTCGCCTCGGCGGTCGCGAGCGTCGACGCGTACTCCGCGAACGACTCGTTGAGCCACAGGTCGTTCCACCACTTCATGGTCACGAGGTCGCCGAACCACATGTGCGCGAGCTCGTGGAGGATCGTCACGACGCGACGCTCCTTGACCGCGTCGGTGACCTTGGACCGGAAGACGTACGTCTCGGTGAACGTCACGCACCCGGCGTTCTCCATCGCGCCCATGTTGTACTCGGGCACGAAGAGCTGGTCGTACTTGTCGAACGGGTACGGGTGCTCGAACGCGGACTCGAAGAACGCGAAGCCCTCGCGCGTCTTGTCGAACACGTAGTCGGCGTCCATGTGGTCGGCGAGCGACGCGCGGCAGAAGACCCCGAGCGGGATCGTGCGGCCGTCGGACGACGTGAGCTCGCTGCGCTCCACGACGTACGGCCCTGCGACGAGCGCGGTGATGTAGGACGAGATGCGCGGCGTCGGCTCGAACGTCCAGCGTGCGACCTCGACGTCGCCGGCGCCCGTGCCGGTCGGGTCGGCCTTCGTGCCGAGCGCCTCGGGCGCGGGCGTCGGCTGGTTGCTCACGACCTCCCACGCCGCGGGCGCGGTGACCGTGAACGCGAACGTCGCCTTGAGGTCGGGCTGCTCGAAGACGGCGAACACGCGCCGCGAGTCCGGGACCTCGAACTGCGTGTAGAGGTAGACCTCGCCGTCGACCGGGTCGACGAACCGGTGCAGGCCCTCGCCCGTGTTGGTGTACGCGCAGTCGGCGACGACGCGCAGCTCGTTGTCCGCTGCGAGGCCGTCGAGCGCGATGCGCGAGTCGGCGAACACCTGCGCCGGGTCGAGCGCACGGCCGTTGAGCACGACCTCGCGCACGGTCGGCGCGACGAGGTCGACGAACGTGCTCGCGCCCTGGGTCGCGGTGAACCGCACCACGGTCGTCGACGCGAACGTCGTCGCCCCCGTCGTGAGGTCGAGGTCGACCTCGTAGGACTGGACGTCGACGATCGCCGCGCGCTCGCTCGCCTCGGCGCGGGTGAGGTTCTCTCCGGGCACTGCATCTCCTCGGTCTCGTGGTCGGGCCGGTCGGCCTCGACGGCGGCCTGTGGGCCACGGACGATCATCCCACGCGTGCCCGCGCCCGCTCCCGGGAATACGCTGCGGTCGCGCGGTGTCGGAACGGGGTGGGGACGCCGTCGGCCCGGCCGCCGCGCCCCGGCGACCCGGACCCCGGGCGCGCCCGACGACGAAGGAGACCGCCCCGTGACGCTCACCGCGACGACCGACCCCACCGCGACCGAGGACGACCTGCGCGTCGCCGACTTCTGGTTCGACCCCGTGTGCCCGTGGGCGTGGATGACGAGCCGCTGGATCGGCGAGGTCGAGCAGGTGCGCGACGTCACCGTCCGCTGGCACGTGATGAGCCTCGCGGTGCTCAACGAGGGCCGGGACCTGCCGGAGGAGTACCGCGAGCTCATGGCCAAGGCGTGGGGCCCGGTGCGCGTGGTCACCGCCGCGCGCGTCGAGCACGGCGAGGACGTCGTCAAGCCCCTCTACGACGCGATCGGGACGCGCCTGCACCCGGGCGGCCGCACGGACTACGACGCGGTGCTGCTCGAGGCGCTCGCGGAGGTGGGCCTGCCCGCGTCGCTCGCCGACGCCGCGGGCTCCGACGCCTACGACGAGCAGCTGCGCGCGTCGCACGCCGAGGGCATCGGCCGCGTCGGTGAGGACGTCGGGACGCCCGTCGTCGCGTTCGGCGGGACGGCGTTCTTCGGCCCCGTGGTGACGCCCGCGCCGAAGGGCGAGGCCGCCGGGCGGCTGTGGGACGGGTGCGTCCTGGTCGCGAGCACGCCGGGCTTCTTCGAGCTCAAGCGCACGCGCACCCAGGGTCCGGTCTTCGACTGAGGTCGGGCGCGGCGCCGCCGTCGTGCGGACGTCGTGCAGACCCCGGGGGCGAGGGCGTCGCGGGGCTCCCGGGGTTCGACCGGTGCGGGTGGCTCGTGCCATGCTTCGTCAGTTCGCGGGCGGTTCCAGGAGCGCCCGCCGCCCGGTCGCGCCGGGCGAGACCGCCGAGGAAGCCCGCGAGGAGCCGAGCATGTCCCCGAACGCACCCGTGCCACCGCCGCCGCCGCCCCCCGGCGGCGTCCCGGGGGCCGCGGTCGGTCGTGACGACGCCCAGCCGACCACGGCGTTCGCCCCCGTGCCCGCGCACGCGACCTCGGGGCCGCCCTCGTTCGCCCCGACGAGCGGCCCGACGGCCCAGGCGCCGCGCGCGACGCCCGCGGACGGCCAGCCGACCGTCGTCGCGTCGGCGGCGTCCTTCCAGGCGACGACGGTCCAGCACGTGACGCCGATCACCCAGCTCCCGACGGCCGCGCAGCCCGCGGTCCCGGCGCCCTCGCCGTCACCGGTGCCGCCGCAGCGCGTGCGCTACGCGACCGAGCAGAACGGGTTCGGCGTCGCGGCCCCGGTGGGGACGGCCGCGGGCCGCCCCGGCTACGCGCCGGGCGACATGGCGGCCGGTCACGCCGCGGCCGGTCCGTACGCGGGCGGGACCGCGGCGTACGAGCCGACCGCCCAGCCCGCCTACGCGGCCGCCACGCCGCCCGCGCAGCAGCCCGCCTACCACCCGCCGGCCTCGGCGGCCCCGGCCGCCGCCCCGCGCGCCTCGTCGGGAGGGACGGGCGCCCCGTCCGGCCCGTCGACCGGCCGGCGCGACGGGCGCAGCGGGGACGGCGGCGGTCGCGGCTCGAACCGGCTGGGCGCGGGGTGGATCGCGTTCATCGTCGTCGACGCGCTGCTCGTCCTCGGGGCGATCGTCTTCGCGATCTCGCTGCTCGGCGGGGGCGACGAGGAACCGCTCGGCGGGGCGTCGACGTCCCCGGCGGCGACCGCCACGGACGGCGCCGAGGAGCCGGCGCCGGCCGAGCCCACGGTGTCCGAGACGTTCGCGTCGGAGTCGCGGAACATCACGTGCGAGGTGACCGACGTCAGCGCGACGTGCGTGATCGCCCAGCTCGGCACGCAGCCCGCCCCGGTCGACGGGTGCGACGGCACGGTCGGCTACAAGGTCGTCCTGGACGCCGACGGCAGCGTCGACCAGCCGTGCGTGCCCGCGGCCGAGCAGCCGCAGCCCGCGCCGGGGGACACCGCGATCCTCGACTACGGCACCTCCAAGACGGTCGGCCCATTCACGTGCGACAGCGCCGAGACCGGCATGACGTGCCGCGACGACGCCACGGGCAAGGGCTTCACGATCGCGCGCGCGGGCATCCGGACGCTCTGACCGGCCCGACCACCACGCAGGAGGGCCCGCGGCGGGACGACCCGCCGCGGGCCCTTCGTGCGTCCGGGGTCACCAGATGCGCACGCGCTCCTCGGGAGCGAGGTAGAGCGCGTCGCCCGGCTGCACGTCGTAGGCGCCGTAGAACTCGTCCACGTTGCGCACGACCCCGTTGCAGCGGAACTCGTTGGGCGAGTGCGGGTCCGTCGCGATGCGGCGCACGACCTCCGCGTCCCGGCCCTTCGACTGCCACACCTGGGCCCAGCCGAGGAACACGCGCTCGATGCCCGTGAGCCCGTCGACGACGGGCGCCTCCTCCAGCGGACGGCCGAGCGCGAGGCGGTAGGCCTTGAGCGCGATCGACAGGCCACCCAGGTCGCCGATGTTCTCGCCGATGGTCAGCGCGCCGTTGACGTGCGGGCCGTCCTCGCCGAGCTGGGCGGGGCGGTACGCGTCGTACTGGGCGACGAGCGCCGTCGTGCGCTTCTCGAACTCCTCGCGGTCGCGCGCCGTCCACCAGTCCTCGAGGCGGCCCGCGCCGTCGTACTTGGAGCCCTGGTCGTCGAAGCCGTGACCGATCTCGTGGCCGATGACCGCGCCGATGCCGCCGTAGTTCACGGCGTCGTCGGCCTCGGGGTCGAAGAACGGGGGCTGCAGGATCGCGGCGGGGAAGACGATCTCGTTCATGCCCGGGTTGTAGTAGGCGTTGACCGTCTGCGGCGTCATGAACCACTCGTCGCGGTCGAGCGGGCGCCCGATCTTGCCGAGCTCGCGGTCCTGCTCGAACGCGTGGGCGCGGCGCACGTTGCCCACGAGGTCGTGCGCGTCGACGACGAGCGCCGAGTAGTCGCGCCACCGCACGGGGTAGCCGATCTTCGGCGTGAAGGCGTCGAGCTTGGCGAGCGCCTTCTCCTTCGTCTCGTCCGTCATCCAGTCGAGCGTCGTGATCGACTCGCGGTAGGCGGCCACGAGGGTGGCGACGAGCTCCTCCATGCGCGCCTTGTGCGCGGGCGGGAAGTGCCGCGCGACGTACTGCGCGCCGACGGCCTCGCCGAGCGCGCCCTCGACGACGGAGACGGCGCGCTTCCAGCGCTCGCGCACCTCCTGCGCGCCCGACAGGGTGCGCCCGTAGAAGTCGAAGTTCGCCTCGACGAGGTCGTCGGAGAGGTACGGCGCCCGGGCGGTGACGAGGTGGTACACCATCCACAGCTTCCAGTCCTCGAGCGGCTCGCTCGCCCAGAGCTCGGCGAACCCGGCCGCGAAGTCCGGCTCGCGGACCACGACGTCGTCGAGCGAGCCCTGCGGCGCGCCGAGCGCGAGGACCCACGCGCGCCAGTCGAACCCGGGCGCCTCCTCGACGAGCGCGGCGAGCGTCCGCGGGTTGTACGTGAGGTCGGCGTCGCGGTCGCGCACGACGTCCCAGTGCTTCGCGGCGAGCCTCGTCTCGAGCGCCACGATCCGCTCGGCGGCGTCCTCGGGCGACGCGCCCCACGTCTCGGACGTGACGCCCGCGAGCGCGAGCATGCGCGCGACGTGCGGCACGTACTTCTCGCGCACGGGCGCGTACTGGTCCTCGCGGTAGTACGCCTCGTCCGGCAGGCCGAGCCCGGACTGGTAGAGGTAGGCGACGTAGCGCTCGGGGTCCTTCGCGTCGTTGTCGACCCAGAAGCCGACGGCGCCCGCGCCGCCCGTGCGCTGGAGGGCGCCGAGCGCCCCGGTGAGCTCGGCCTGCGTCGTGGCGGACGCGATGAGCGCGAGGTCGGGCTGCAGCGGCGTGGTGCCGAGCGCCTCGATCCGCTCGGTGTCCATGAAGCTCGCGTAGAGGGCCCCGACCTTCGCCGCGTCCGGCCCGACGTCCGCGCCGCCCGCCGCGACCTGCTCCCCGAGGTCCGTGATGATCTCGCGGACGTGCACCTCGGCCTGGTCGTAGAGCGCCCGGAACGCGCCGTCCATCGCGCGGTCGGCGGGGATCTCGTGCGTCGCGAGCCAGCGGCCGTTGACGTGGCGGTACAGGTCGTCCTGCGGGCGGACCGCGGGGTCCAGCGCGTCGAGGTCGATGCCGGAGCGCGCCGCGTCGGCCGGGCCGGACGAGGACGGAGGCGTGGACGTCGGGGAGGTCTGTGTCATGCGTCTCAGGCTACGGCCTCACCCCGGCGGCGAGGGGGCCCGCTGGGGCATGATGAGCCCATGCGCGTTCACATCGCCGCGGACCACGCCGGCTACGAGCTCAAGACCCATCTCGTCGAGCACCTGGGGGCGGCGGGTCACGACGTCGTCGACCACGGTGCCCACACCTACGACGCGCAGGACGACTACCCGTCGTTCTGCTTCGCGGCGGGCGAGGCGGTGGCGGCGGAGCCCGGCTCGCTGGGCGTCGTCATCGGCGGCTCGGGCAACGGCGAGCAGATCGCGGCGAACAAGGTCGTCGGCGTGCGCGCGGCGCTCGCCTGGAACCTGGAGACCGCGCGCCTCGGGCGCCAGCACAACGACGCGAACGTGGTCGCGGTGGGCGCGCGCCAGCACTCGGTGGACGAGGCGGTCGCGCTCGTCGACGCGTTCCTCGCGGAGCCGTTCAGCGGCGACCCGCGCCACCAGCGCCGCATCGACCAGCTCGCGGCGTACGAGGCGGCGCGCGGCACCTCGGCCTGACGTGCCCGAGGGCCACACCGTCCACCGCCTGGCGCGCGCCTTCGGCGAGCTGTTCACGGGCGAGCCGCTCGCGGTGAGCAGCCCGCAGGGTCGGTTCGCCGCGGGAGCCGCCCTGCTCGACGGCCGCGTGCTCGTCGCGAGCGAGGCGTGGGGCAAGCAGATGTTCCTCGGCTTCGCCGGGCCGGGCGGCGCGTCCGACGACGTCCGCTGGCTCCGCGTGCACCTCGGCCTCTACGGGGCGTGGACGTTCGCGGGCGACGGCAGCACCGCCGTCGTGCACGCGATCGGCGCGCCCCGACGCCGGATCGGCGAGCGCGAGACCGTCCCGGCGGCCCCGGGTGGTACGCCGTCGCAGGGGCCCGACGACGCATGGTCGCCCCCGCCGCCGCGCGGCGCCGTGCGCGTCCGGCTCGTCGGCGCGCACGCGGTCGCGGACCTCACGGGCCCGACGGCGTGCGAGGTCGTCACGGACGACGAGAAGCGTGCGGTCGAGGACCGGCTCGGGCCGGACCCGATCCGCGACCCGGGCCCGGGCGAGCCCGACCCGCGCGACGCGTTCGTCGCCGCGGTGCGGCGCTCGCGCAGCCCCGTCGGGCTGCTCCTCATGAACCAGGACGTCGTCGCGGGCGTGGGGAACATCTACCGCGCGGAGGCCCTGTTCCGGGCCGGGCTCGATCCGATGCGCCCCGGTCGCGACGTGCCCGCGGAGGACCTGCGGACGTTGTGGGACGACCTCGTCGTGCTCATGCGCGACGGCGCGCGCACGGGCGCGATCGTCACGACGCGCCCCGAGCACCGCGACGACGGCGCGGGCGAGGCCCCCGACGAGGCGGGGACGGGACGACGGCGCGTGCGGCAGAACACGGACGCCGCGCCGGGCGCCGTGCCCGCGGACGAGGCGTTCTACGTGTACCACCGCGACGGGATGCCGTGCCGAGTGTGCGGCACGCCGGTGCTCCTCAAGGAGCTCGCGGGGCGCAACCTCTTCTGGTGCGGCGTCTGCCAGACGTGACGGCGGGCGCACCCGGGACCCGGGTGCGCCCGACCGGTCAGAACACCCAGCTGCACACCGGGGCGACGGGCCAGCCGAGGGCCGCGCTCGTGCGCGCCAGCGCGCCGGGGGAGTGCTCGGTGACGAGACCTGCCGCGCCGAGGGCCGCGAGCGACGTCCCGCCCAGGTAGGCCGCGCCGAGCTCGCGCACGTCGAGGGAGACGTCCGCCGCGTCGTCGGTCCGCTCGGCCGTCGCCGGGCCGAAGGCCTCCGCCCGCAGCCGCCAGCGCCCCGCGTTGTCGGGCAGGCGCTCGTCGGTCACGTGCAGCACGACGTCGACGTCCGCCGCGTACCGGCGCGCGGCGAGCGCGCCGGGCACGTCCACGACCCGCACCCAGAGGTTGTCCGCGAGGCGAGGCGACGCGGAGCGCGGGTCCACGAGCAGGCTCGTGACGACGTCGTCCACCGGCAGCATGAAGGGCGTCACCTCGTGCGTGAGGTCGAGGTCGGTGAGCACGCCCCACAGCGCGCGGGCGGCCGCGGCGTCGAGCGCGACGACCTCGCCCGTGCTCACCGGGCCGCGCGGGCCCGTCGCCTCCCAGGAGAGCTTGCGGTGGAAGCGCGCGTACCCGCGCGGCTCGCCGTCGAGCTCGACGATCGCGATGCGCGTGGGCTCGCGGTCCTTGCGCCAGACCTTGGCGTCGTCCCAGAACGTCGCCTGGAGCTCGGGGGTCTCGCGCGTCGCCCACCCCGGACGGTTGATGCCCGCGCCCTGGCCCGTCGGGTCGGCGCCCGCGCGCTCGTGGATCGTCGCGACGAGCTCGCCGTGCCGCGCGCGGTCCGCGCGCTCGATCCGGACGGTGTGCCGCTCCGCGCCCGGGACGTCGCGCAGCGCGACGCCGCGCGGGACGGTGAGGCGCACGTCGTCGGCCGCCTTGCCGTACCCGAACCGGCCGTAGATCGCGGCCTCCGCCGCGAAGAGCG
Source organism: Cellulosimicrobium sp. JZ28 (assembly GCF_015327065.1). Taxonomy (NCBI): domain Bacteria; kingdom Bacillati; phylum Actinomycetota; class Actinomycetes; order Micrococcales; family Promicromonosporaceae; genus Cellulosimicrobium; species Cellulosimicrobium sp. JZ28. The sequence continues at coordinate 1,237,491 of NZ_CP017660.1, forward strand.
CCGAGACCGGCTCGCCCCGCTCGCGGCACCGGGCGAGGTGCGTGTCGATCATCGCGCTGAGGATGCCGCGCCGCCGGTGCGCGGGGTGGACGCCCACCCAGGTGAGGCCCGCGACCGGCGCGGTCGCGCCGGGGACCGGGAAGCGCGCGAACGGGTACGACGCGTGCATCCCCACGAGCTCGCGCCGCACGGGGCGCGCGCCGTCGACGGGCGGCGTGTCCGCGTCCTCGCGCTCGACCGTGACGCCGAGCGCGCGCTCCCACGTGAGCGGGAACGGGAGGTCGACGAGCTCGTCGACCTCGACCGGAGAGGGGAACGTGGTGGTGTCGAGGTCGAGCACGTCGCGCAGGTCGGCGGACGTGAGGGGGACGAGCTCGTAGCCGTCGGGGAGGCGTGCGGGTCGGTGGTCGCTCATGCCCCCGATCCTCCTGTCCCGGGCCGTGCTCGCGCCAGGACATTCGCGACGGCTAGGGTCGGGCGCCATGGCACGACGCACCCCCGGACGCGGCGACGACGACCGCGCCGATCCTCGCGCCCTCGCGCAGGAGTACGCGACCGCGGTGCTCGACCTCGTGCGGCGCGTCCCGCCCGGGCGGGCCATGACCTACGGGCTCGTCGCGGAGATCGTCGCGGAGTCGCTGGGGCGGGGCGGCCCGCGCCAGGTCGGGCAGGTGCTCGCCGGGTCGTCCGGGGTGGACGACGACGGCGCCCCCGTGCCGTGGTGGCGGATCGTCAACGCGGCGGGGTCGCCGCCCGCGCACCACCTCGACGCGGCGCTCGCGGAGCTCCGCGCCGAGGGGTGCCCGCTGTCGCGCGACGGGCGTCGCGTGGACCTGCGCCGGGCCGTGTGGTTCCCCGGCGCCGACGGCTGACCACCGCGGACGGCGGGGCCGGTCAGCCCGGGGTCGGGGCCGCGAGGAGCGGGGCGAGCGTCTGCACGGCCGTCGCGTCGCCCTGGACGAGGAGCGTCGTCACCGCCGTCTCGCGCCATGCCGCGAGGTCGCGCGCGATCTTCTCGGGCGGGCCGACGAGCGCGACGTCCTCGACCATCGCCGTCGGGACGGCGGCGGCCGCGAGGTCCTTGCGTCCCGCGAGGTAGTGCGCCTGGATCTCGTCGCACGCCTCGGCGTACCCGAGGCGGTCGAGCGCGTCGCGGTGGAAGTTCGCCCCCTTGGCGCCCATCCCGCCGACGTACAGCGCGAGGAACGGGCGCACCTGGTCCGCGGCCTGCTCGACGTGCTCGCGCACGACGACGGGGACGGTGGCGCTCACCTCGAACGCGGCCTCGGGCGAGCGCTCGGGCGCGCGGCGCGCGAAGCCGTCCGCGAGGAGCTCGCGGAACGTCGCGTCCATGCGCGGCGAGTAGAACAGCGGGAGCCAGCCGTCCGCGATCTCGGCGGCGAGCGCGATGTTCTTCGGCCCCTCGGCCGCCAGGTGGATCGGGAGGTCGGCGCGCAGCGGGTGGACGGTCGAGCGCAGGGGCTTGCCCAGCCCCGTCCCGACGCCGTCGGGCAGGGGGAGGGGGTAGTGCGGGCCGGACGACGTCACGGGCGCCTCCCGGCGCAGGACGTCGCGCACGACCTGCACGTACTCGCGGGTCCGTGCGAGCGGCCTCGCGTACGGCTGGCCGTACCAGCCCTCGACCACCTGCGGCCCGGAGACGCCGAGGCCGAGGACGAACCGGCCGCCCGAGAGGTGGTCCATCGTCAGCGCGGCCATCGCCGTCGCGGTCGGGGTGCGCGCGGAGACCTGCGCGACGGCGGTCCCGAGGCGGATGCGGGTCGTGCGCGAGCCCCACCACGCCAGCGGCGTGAACGCGTCGGAGCCGTAGGCCTCCGCGGTCCAGACGGAGTCGACGCCGAGGCGGTCGGCCGCGACGACCGCGTCCTGGATGCCGTCGGGGGGACCGGCGGACCAGTAGCCGGTGTGGATGCCGAGGCGCATGCGCGCTCCTCCTCGTCGAGGGTCGTGGTGCCGGGACCGGCGGCCACGGACGGGCGGCTGCGGCCGGCGGTGAGCGGGCGGTACCCGAGGGCGCACCGGGCAGGGGGTATCCGGTACGCACGGTCTCAGGTACCGCCCACGACCACACTAGCCGATCCGGGCGCGCCGTCGCGGCCCCTCAGATGACGTACTCGATGAGGAGCGACGGGTCCTCGACGGCCTCGCGCGCGGCGGGCGTGCCCGTCGGCATCCGGACGGTGGCCGGCACGCCGACGGCGACCGCGCCCGCGGGCACGTCCTTGACGACGACGGCGTTGGCCCCGACCTGGACGTCGTCGCCGACCCACACCGGCCCGAGGATCTTCGCCCCGGCGCCGACGACGACCCGGTCGCCGAGCGTGGGGTGCCGCTTGCCCCGCTTCATCGAGCGCCCGCCGAGCGTCGACGTGTGGAACAGCACGACGTCGTCGCCGACCACGGCCGTCTCGCCCACGACGACGCCCATCCCGTGGTCGATGAACAGCCGTCGGCCGATGCGCGCACCGGGGTGGATCTCCACGCCGGTGAGCGCGCGCGCCGCCTGCGACACGAGCCGCGCCGGCAGGCGCAGCAGCGGCTCGCGCCACATGCGGTGCGCGAGCCGGTAGGCCCACACGGCGTGCACGCCGGGGTACGCGAGAGCGACCTCGAGGCGGCTGCGCGCGGCGGGGTCCCGCCGTCGGGCCGCCTCGAGGTCCTCGCCGAGCACGCGCACGAACCGGCGCAGCCGGTGGCCGGCCGTCCGTGCGCGGGGGTAGGGGTCGGTCACGTCAGTCCAGCAGGTCGGCGTAGAGGACGGAGGACAGGTAGCGCTCGCCGAACGACGGGATGATCGTCACGATGAGCTTGCCCGCGTTCTCGGGACGCGCGGCGAGCTGCAGCGCGGCGGCGATCGCGGCGCCCGAGGAGATCCCGACGAGCAGGCCCTCCTCCTTGGCGGCGCGGCGTGCGTACTCGACGGCGGTCTCGGCGTTGACGTCGATGACCTCGTCGTAGACCGAGGTGTCGAGGATCTCCGGCACGAAGTTCGCGCCGATGCCCTGGATCTTGTGCGGGCCGGGCTGGCCGCCGTTGAGGATGGCCGACTCCTCGGGCTCGACGGCGACGATCTGCACGCCGGGCTTGCGCTCCTTGAGCACCTGGCCGACGCCCGTGATGGTGCCGCCCGTGCCGATGCCCGCGACGACGATGTCGACCGCGCCGTCGGTGTCGGCCCAGATCTCCTCGGCCGTCGTGCGGCGGTGGATCTCCGGGTTCGCCTCGTTCGCGAACTGGCGGGCGAGGATCGCGCCCTCGCGCTCGGCGACGATCTCGTCCGCGCGGCTGACCGCGCCCTTCATGCCCTCGGAGCCCGGCGTGAGGATGAGCTCGGCACCGAACGCGCGCAGCAGCGCGCGGCGCTCCTTCGACATCGTCTCCGGCATGGTCAGCACGACGTCGTACCCGCGCGCCGCACCCACCATCGCGAGCGCGATGCCGGTGTTGCCGGACGTCGCCTCGACGATCGTCCCGCCCGGCTTCAGCTCGCCGGTCGCCTCGGCGGCGTCGATGATCGCGACGCCGATGCGGTCCTTGACCGAGTTGGCGGGGTTGTAGAACTCGAGCTTGCCCACCACGGTGGCGCCGAGCCCCTCGGTGAGCTTGTTGAGCCGGACCAGCGGGGTGTTGCCGACGAGCTGCGTGACGTCGTCGTAGATGCGTGCCATGTCTTCCTCTTCTGTCGACGGCTCGGGGTGAGCCGGGTGGGGGTACCGATGGGGAGCGGGGCGCGCCCGGTGGCCGGGGTCCAGCGTCTCGCGGGGGCGGCGCGGGCGCGCGCGGGCGACGGACGGGCTCGGGCGGGACGAGGGGCGTGCGCGGGCGTGCCGGGGCACGCGGGGACGGCCGTCGTCAGCGGCAGCCGAGACAGCGACAACAGGAGGTGCGCGGCGCGGCGCGGTGCAGCGATGCAGGACGCGCGGTCGTCGCGGTCATTCCTCGCTCCTCCTGGTCGGTCGCGCCGGGGGGTCGCCCGGAGCTCCGAGCGGGCCGACGGCGCGCGTGCCCCGAGGCTATCGGTCCGCGGCGCGGGCCTGCAACGCCGTCCGCGGCGCCCGGGAACGACGTCGGGCGCCTCGCCGGGGAGGCGGGGCGCCCGTGGGGTCGTGGGACGAACGGAGCGGGCGACGGGAATCGAACCCGCGTAGCCAGTTTGGAAGACTGGGGCTCTACCATTGAGCTACGCCCGCGCGGGCCTCGGCTCGCTCGACGGTCGGCCTGTGCAGCCGCCCGGGACGGCGTGCCACCGACCTGCGGCCGCCACCCTAGCAAACGTCGGCGGGCCGCCCGTGCCACGGCGTTCCCCACGCGGCGGCCCGTCGGTCGCGCGCCGTCCCGCCAGTACACTTGCCCCTGGTCCGCCCGCCGTGGCGGACGACGGGGTGTGGCGCAGGTTGGTAGCGCGTCCGCTTTGGGAGCGGAAGGTCGCAGGTTCAAATCCTGTCACCCCGACCTTCGCGCGGCGCCCTGCGGGGCGTCGCGGGACGTCGTCGACGTCCGGACCGCCGTGGCGGTCCCGTCCCGGGAGGTGCCCGTTGACCCCGTCCTCCGCGACCGCCGGTCCGGCAGCCCGCGTGACCCTCGCCGCGCTCGTCGCCGCGGGCAGCGGTGCGGTCCTCTCGCTCCAGGGACGCCTCAACGGCGACCTCGGGGCGGCGGGCACGGGGCCCGTCCTCGCCGCGTGGCTCTCCTACGTGGGCACCCTCCTCGCGACCGTGCTCGTGGTGGTCGCCCGCCGCCGCGTCCGGTCCACGCTCGCCGTCGTGCGCTCGTCCGCCTCGTGGTGGTGGTTCGCCGTCGGGCTGTGCAGCGTGCCGATCGTCGTCGCGATGGCCGCCGGGATCCCCCTCGTCGGGGTAGCGGTCGCGTCCGTCTGCTCCGTCGCCGGCCAGACCGTCGCCGGGCTCGCGCTCGACGCGCGGGGCGTCGGGCTGCCCGCGCCGCTGCGGCTCACACCGCGTCGTGCGGGCGCCGGCCTCGCGGCGCTCGCCGGTCTGGGCATCGCGGTGCTCGGGAGCAGCGCGGGCGGTCCCGGGTGGGCGGTCGTCGCGGCCGGTGCGGCGCTCTTCGTGGGCGGCGCGGTGCTGTGCGGGCAGCAGGCGGGCAACGGCCGCGTCACGCAGCTCACGGGCGACCCGGTCGTGGCGACCCTCACCTCGGTCACGGGCGGGCTCGCGGGGATCACGCTCGTGTGCGCGCTCGGCGTCCCGTTCGGCGTGCTCGACGGCGTCGTGCTGCCCCCGCAGTGGTGGCTCTACCTGGGCGGGCCGCTCGGGACGGTCGTCACCGTCGCGGCCGCGTTCGCCGTGCGCCACCTCGGCACGTTCGTCCTCACGCTGACCGTCGTCGGGGGCCAGATGGTCATGGCGGTCCTGCTCGACGTGCTCGGCGTGGTGGGGCTGCGCTGGCCGACCGTCGTCGCGACCGCGGTCGTCGCGCTCGCGGTGCTGCTCGTCGTGCCCCGGCCGGGACCACGGCCCGGATCGGGGTCAGGTTCGAGGTCGGGATCGAGGTCGGGATCGAGGTCGGGTCCGCGCGTCGGGCGCGCTTGACCGCTCGCGTACGATGGGACGGTTGCCCGTACGCCCGCGTGCGGTGCCGTCCCCGGCCGCCCGCGGCCCGCCCCGATCAGTTGGAGATCATCGAAGTGAAGAGCGCCGTCGAGACCCTGGACCCCACCAAGGTCAAGCTGACCGTCGAGGTGGAGTACGACGAGCTCAAGCCGAGCATCGACCACGCCTACAAGCACATCGCGGAGCAGGTGAACATCCCCGGCTTCCGCAAGGGCAAGGTCCCGCCCCGCGTCATCGACCAGCGCGTCGGCTGGGGCGCCGTGATCGAGCACGCCGTCAACGACGCGCTCTCCGGCTTCTACCGCCAGGCCGCGAGCGAGGAGAACCTGCGCCCCTCGGCCAGCCCGAGGTCGAGGTCACCGAGATCCCGGCGAAGGCCGGCGAGGGCCAGCTGGTCTTCACCGCCGAGGTCGAGGTCCGCCCCGAGATCACGCTGCCCGCGCTCGACTCGCTCGCCATCACCGTCGAGCCCGCCGAGGTCACGGACGAGGACGTCACCGAGCGCCTCGACGCGCTGCGCGAGCGCTTCGGCACCCTCGTCGGCGTCGACCGCCCCGCGGCCGAGGGCGACTTCGTCGTGCTCGACCTGAAGGCCGAGATCGACGGCGAGGAGGTCGACTCCGTCTCCGGCGTGAGCTACCAGATCGGCTCGGGCAACATGCTCGAGGGCCTGGACGAGGCGCTCACCGGCCTCTCGGCCGACGAGACGACCACGTTCAACGCGCCGCTGGCCGGCGGCGAGCACGAGGGCAAGGAGGCCGCGGTCACCGTCACCGCCACCTCCGTGAAGCAGCGCGACCTCCCCGAGGCCGACGACGACTTCGCCCAGCTCGCCTCCGAGTTCGACACGCTCGAGGAGCTCACGGCGGACCTGCGCGAGCAGGTCGCGAGCATCAAGACGTCGAACCAGGCCGTCGCCGCGCGCGACGAGCTGCTCAAGGCGCTCAACGACGCCGTCGAGATCCCCGTCCCCGCGGGCGCCGTCGAGGCCGAGGTGCACCGCCACCTCGAGTCCGAGGGCCGTCTGGAGGACGACACGCACCGCGCCGAGGTCACGGTCGAGGCGACCGACGCCCTGCGCAACCAGATCCTGCTCGACACCCTCGCCGAGCAGCTCGAGATCAAGGTCGCGCAGAACGAGCTCCTCGAGTACCTCGTGAGCGCCTCGCGCCAGTACGGGATGGACCCGAACCAGTTCATCCAGTCGCTCGACCAGGGCGGGCAGATCCCCGCGATGGTCGGCGAGGTCGCGCGCTCCAAGTCGCTCGCCGTCGCGCTGCGCCAGATCGAGGTCAAGGACACCGCCGGCAACGTCGTCGACCTGACCGAGTTCATCGGCTCGGACGACGAGGACGCCGCCGCGGACGAGTCCCTCGAGGACGTCGCGGGCGAGCCGGTCGAGGAGGCGCTCGTGGACGACTCGGCCGCCCCCGCCGCCGACGCGCCGGTCGAGGACGACGAGAAGGACGCGACGAAGGCCTGACGCGTCGCCGGCCCCCGGCCGGACGGTCCCCACGACGGCCCGCACCCTCCGCGCGAGGGTGCGGGCCGTCGTCGTCGGGGAGGGGCGTGGTACCTGGTGCGCCGTCAGCGAAAACGCGGCCTGCCGGGACGAACGGCGGGCACGGACCGCGTTAGGGTCACTGCAGCACGGCTGGACCGGGACGCCGTCCCGGCCGGCCAGGGCAGCGCAGGCGGGGGCGACCCGCGGGAGCGACGAAGGAGATGGATGTGAACGAGCTGTACCTGCCGTCCGACGCGACGGCCCCGGTGAACCGCGCCGAGGGTCCGGGCCTCGGACTCAACGACTCCATCTACAACCGGCTCCTCAAGGAGCGCATCATCTGGCTCGGCTCGGAGGTGCGCGACGAGAACGCGAACGCCATCTGCGCCCAGATGATGCTGCTCGCCGCGGAGGACCCGGACAAGGACATCTGGCTCTACATCAACTCGCCCGGCGGCTCGATCACGGCCGGCATGGCGATCTACGACACGATGCAGTACATCCAGCCCGACGTCGCGACGATCGCCATGGGCATGGCGGCGTCGATGGGGCAGTTCCTGCTGTCGTCCGGCACCAAGGGCAAGCGGTACGCGACGCCGCACGCGCGCGTCATGATGCACCAGCCGTCCGGCGGCATCGGCGGAACGGCGACCGACGTGCGCATCAACGCGCAGCTGATCATGCACATGAAGCAGGTGCTCTCCGAGCTGACGGCCGAGCAGACCGGCAAGCCGCTCGAGCAGATCCTCAAGGACAACGACCGGGACAGCTGGTTCACCGCGCAGGAGGCGCTGGAGTACGGCTTCATCGACCACGTCGTCACCAACGCGTCGTCCGTGACCGGCGGCGGCGGCACCACGGGTTCCTGACCCCGCACCGGACACCAGACTTCACCGAGGAGAACCCGTGAGCTTCAGCGCCGAGTCCCAGTACCTGTCCACCGCCCAGCGCCTCGCCGGCCCCGCGGCCCGCCCCGGCGGCATCGCCCTGCCGGGCGGTGCGCCGTCCGCCCGCTACGTGCTCCCGCAGTTCGAGGAGCGCACCGCCTACGGCTTCAAGCGCCAGGACCCCTACACCAAGCTGTTCGAGGACCGCATCATCTTCCTGGGCGTCCAGGTCGACGACGCGTCGGCGGACGACGTCATGGCCCAGCTCCTCGTGCTCGAGAGCCAGGACCCGGACCGCGACGTCATCCTCTACATCAACTCGCCGGGCGGGTCGTTCACCGCGATGACCGCGCTCTACGACACGATGCAGTACATCAAGCCCCAGATCCAGACGGTCTGCCTCGGCCAGGCGGCCTCCGCCGCGGCCGTGCTCCTCGCTGCGGGCCAGCCGGGCAAGCGTCTCGCGCTGCCCAACGCGCGCGTGCTCATCCACCAGCCCGCGATGGAGGGTGGCGGCTACGCGCAGGCGTCCGACATCGAGATCCACGCGAACGAGCTCATCCGCATGCGCGAGTGGCTCGAGGACACCCTCGCGCTGCACTCGGGCAAGTCGGTCGAGCAGGTCCGCCAGGACATCGAGCGCGACAAGATCCTCACCGCCGAGCAGGCGAAGGAGTACGGCCTCGTGGACCAGGTCCTCGAGAGCCGCAAGGCCGTCGCGGTCAACAAGCCGTGACCCGGTCCGCCTGACCACGCGCCGCGCCGCCGTCCCCGCCGGGGTCGGCGGCGCGACACGTTGCGCCCCGTGCGGAGAGCCCACCTGACAACGGGGGCCCCGTGGTGTGGAATGGGGAGCAGGACCCGCTCGGCCGTGCCCGGGCCCCGCGCCGTCGAACCCGACGGGCGGAGGACCGGTCACCGGGACAAGGAGACGCGTAGTGGCTCGTATCTCAGACGGTGCCGACCTGCTGAAGTGCTCGTTCTGCGGCAAGTCGCAGAAGCAGGTCAAGAAGCTCATCGCGGGCCCCGGCGTGTACATCTGCGACGAGTGCATCGACCTCTGCAACGAGATCATCGAGGAGGAGCTCGCCGAGGCGACGGAGATCGGCCTCACGGAGCTGCCCAAGCCCAAGGAGATCTTCGAGTTCCTCGAGCAGTACGTCATCGGCCAGGACGCCGCGAAGCGGGCCCTGGCCGTCGCCGTCTACAACCACTACAAGCGCGTGCAGGCGGGCGAGCAGGCCAAGCCCTCGAACCCGGACGACGCGGACTACGTGGAGCTGGCGAAGTCGAACATCTTGTTGATCGGTCCGACGGGGACGGGCAAGACGTATCTGGCGCAGACGTTGGCGCGGATGTTGAACGTGCCTTTTGCGATCGCGGACGCGACGGCGCTCACCGAGGCGGGGTATGTCGGTGAGGACGTGGAGAACATTCTGCTGAAGCTGGTGCAGGCGGCGGACTTCGATGTGAAGAAGGCTGAGACGGGCATCATCTACATCGATGAGATCGACAAGGTGGCGCGCAAGGCGGAGAACCCCTCGATCACGCGGGACGTGTCGGGTGAGGGTGTGCAGCAGGCGTTGTTGAAGATCATCGAGGGCACGTCGGCGTCGGTGCCGCCGCAGGGTGGTCGTAAGCATCCGCACCAGGAGTTCATCCAGGTGGACACCTCGAACGTGCTGTTCATCGTGGCGGGGGCTTTTGCGGGGTTGGACGACATCGTGGCGGCGCGGGCGCGCAAGCGGGGTGTGGGGTTTGGTGCGCCGATCGAGACGGGTGCGGGGGAGGACCTGTTCGCGCAGGTGCGGCCCGAGGATCTGCACCGGTTCGGGTTGATCCCGGAGTTCATCGGGCGCCTTCCGGTGATCGCGTCGGTGGCGGCGTTGGATCGTGAGGCGTTGGTGCGGATCCTGACCCAGCCGCGGAATGCGTTGGTGAAGCAGTATCAGCGGATGTTCGCGATCGACGGGGTGGAGCTGGAGTTCACCGAGGGTGCGGTCGAGGCGGTCGCGGAGCAGGCGTTGTTGCGCGGGACGGGGGCGCGGGGGTTGCGCGCGATCATGGAGGAGGTGTTGCAGCAGGTGATGTTCGACGTGCCGTCGCGTGATGACGTGGAGCGGGTCGTGATCACGCGCGAGGTCGTGCTGGACAACGTCAATCCCACGATCGTGCCGCGCACCACGACCGCGCGCGCACGCACCCCGCGCGAGAAGTCCGCCTGACCCCGACGACCGTCGACCAGGCGATGTAGCTCGGCCGAGCAGGTGGTCCTGGTCCGTCCGGCACCCGGACGCACCAGGACCACCTGCTCGGCCCGTGCCGGTCCGGCGATGGGTCAGGCGTCGGCGCCGACCTTCGAGCCGTAGAGCGTGTCGATCGTGTCGGCGAAGTCGTCGATGACCAGGCGGCGCTTCACCTTGAGCGACGGCGTGAGGTAGCCGTTCTGCTCGGTGAAGTCCGTCGTGAGCACGGTGATCTTGCGGATCGACTCGGCCCGGGAGACGGCCTCGTTGGCGTGCGCGACGGCGCGGTCGAGCGCGGCGAGCACGTCGGCGTCGTGCGCGGCCGTCTCGACGTCCATCGGACGCAGGCCGTGCGTCGCGAGCCAGCCCGGCAGCATCTCGGCGTCGAGCGTGACGAGCGCGCCGATGAAGGGCCGCTGGTCGCCCACGACGACGACCTGGCTCACGAGCGGGTGCGCGCGCAGCCGGTCCTCGAGCACGGCCGGCGCGACGTTCTTGCCGCCGGCGGTCACGATGATCTCCTTCTTGCGGCCCGTGATGCGCAGGTAGCCGTCGTCGTCGAACGCGCCGAGGTCGCCGGTGCGGAACCAGCCGTCCTGGAGCGCCTCGGCGGTGAGGTCGGGCTGGTTGCGGTAGCCGCGGAAGATGTGGTCGCCCTTGACCAGGAGCTCGCCGTCCGCGTCGATGCGCAGCGACGTGCCGGGGAACGCGGGCCCGACCGTCCCGATCTTCGTCAGGCCGGGCAGGTTCACAGCCGTGGGAGCCGTGGTCTCGGTGAGGCCGTAGCCCTCGAGGATGCGCAGCCCGACCCCGCGGTAGAAGTGGCCGAGCCGCTCGCCGAGCGGCGCGCCGCCGGAGATGGAGTACGTGAGCCGGCCACCCATGGCGGCGCGCAGCGTCGAGTAGACGAGCCGGTCCGCGACGGCGTGCTGGAGGCGCAGCCCGAGCGCGGGGCCGCCCGGGGCGTCGAGCGCCCGGGACCAGGTGATGGCGACCTTGGCCGCCCAGTGGAAGATCTTGCGCTTGGCGCCGGTCCCGGTCTTCTGCTCGGCGGTGTTGTAGACCTTCTCGAACACGCGCGGCACGGCGAGCAGGAACGTCGGGTGGAACGAGCCGAGGTCCGCGACGAGGTTCTTCGTGTCCCAGGAGTGCGCGAGGACCGCGTTCGACGCGACGACGACGACCTGGATGAACCGGGCGAACACGTGCGCGAGCGGCAGGAAGAGCAGGGTGCGTGCGCCGTCGGCGTCGAGGATCTCGGCGAGGCCGGCCCGGCCGTTGAGGGCGAGGTGCACGAAGTTGCGGTGGGTGAGCTCGACGCCCTTGGGGCGCCCCGTCGACCCGGACGTGTAGATGACCGTCGCGAGGTCGTCGACGCGCTGCGCGGCCCGACGGCGCTCGACCTCCGCGGCCGGGACGTCGGCCCCGGCGGCGCGCAGTGCGTCGACGGCGCCGTCCTCGACGACGAGGACGTCCTCCAGGCCGGGCAGGCGGTCGCGCACGGTCGCGACCTCGGCCGCGTGGGCCGCCGTCTCGACGACGGCGAGCCGGACGCCCGCGTCCGACAGGATCCAGTGCACCTGCTCGGCGGACGACGTCTCGTAGACGGGGACGGGCACGGCACCCACGGCCCAGGCGGCGAAGTCGAGGAGGGTCCACTCGTAGCGGGTGCGGGACATGATCGCGACGTGGTCGCCGGGCTCGATGCCGCGTGCGAGGAGGCCGCGGGCGACCGCGACGACGTCGTCCTCGAACTCCTGCGCGGTGACGCGCTCCCACGGACCGTCGGCGGTGGTGCGGCGCTCGACGAGCGTCGCCCGGGGGTCGCGCGCGACACGGTCGGTGAGGAGGGTGCTGATGGTCGCCGTGGGGGAGACCTCGACGAGGCTCGGCGACGTGTGTTCCGTCATGAAACTCTCCGCTGAGTGGGACGGTAGGGAGGGACGGCGAGCCACTTTACTCCGTACTCCGAGTATCGAGTTCCTCGACGCCCGACGGGCACCCCTAGGATCGGTGGGTGACGAACGACCCCGGGCAGCCCGCCGTCCCCGACGAGATCCTCCGCCTGCGCGACAGCATCGACAACATCGACGCGGCGCTCATGCACCTGCTCGCGGAGCGGTTCAAGTTCACGCGCCGCGTGGGCGAGCTCAAGGCGCAGGGCGGGCTGCCGCCCGCGGACCCGGACCGGGACCGCCAGCAGATCGCCCGGCTCACGGGCATCGCGAGCTCGGCCGGTCTCGACCCGGAGTTCGCCGAGCAGTTCCGCGCGTTCATCGTCCACGAGGTCATCCGCCACCACGAGCGCATCGCCGCCGAGCACGCGGCCGCGGGCGAGGGGACCCCGGTCCTCGACACCTATTCCTGACGGCCCGGGAGCGGGCCGGGCGAGGGTCGAAAGGCCGACGCGAGGTGCCCCCCGGGCCCGACGCGCGGTGGCGACCCCCGTCGATCTGACGGACCCTGGTGGGGACCCAGGGCGGGCCCCGGGCGTCGGCACCGCCGCGTCGGGCGGCCCTCCCGCCACGCCGACGGACGTCATGAGGTGTTCGCATGAAGATCGATTGGCTCAAGCCCCTCCTCGGCCATCCTGGCCCCTTCGCGACGGTGTACATCGACGCGACGCGCGCCAACGAGGCCGGGGACCGCGAGGTCGAGAACCGCTGGAAGGGAGTGCGGCGACAGCTGCACCAGGAGGGCGCGCCGGACGCGGTCCTCGACGACCTCGAGGAGGTGGTGCTGCGGCCGACGCGGGTCGGGGGCACCCACGGGCGCGTGCTGATCGCCGACGACACGGGCGTGCTCGTCGACCGGGTCGTCAAGGACCCGCCGGCGCTCACGAAGGGCTCCTGGGGGCCCGTGCCCGCGCTGCTGCAGGCGGCCCGCGCGGCGGACGAGTCGGTCGACTACGTGCGCGTCGTCGTCGACCGGCAGGGCGCGGACCTCACGTGGTCCGTCGCAGGCGGCCACCTGCCCTACGCGGAGCCGGAGACGGTCGAGGGCGGCCACGACGTCATCAACAAGGTCCGCACGGGCGGGCTCTCGCACAAGCGCATCGAGTCCCGCGCGGAGGACTCCTGGGAGCGCAACGCCGAGGCGGTCGCCGCGGAGCTGGAGCGCCAGGCGGCCGAGTACCGGCCCGAGCTCGTGCTGCTCACCGGTGACGTGCGTGCCGTGCCGCTCGTGCGGGGCGCGCTCGGGCACGCGATCTCCGAGCTCGTGGTCGAGGTCCCGGGCGGCGGCCGGGGCGCGGGGATCAACGAGGCCTCGTTCGAGGCGAACGTGGCCGACGCGCTCGACAGCTACCGGGAGCGTCGCCGCGAGAAGGTCCTCGCCGAGTTCCGCCAAGAGCAGGGCCGTGAGTCCGGGGCGGTGACGTCCGTGGAGGACGTCGTCGCGGTGCTCGCGCGCGGCCAGGTCAAGGAGCTCGTGCTGGCCGACGAGTACGGGCAGGACGGCGCGCTCGACGGACGCTCGCTGTGGATCGGGCCCAGCCCGCTGCACATCGCGGCGACCCGCGAGGAGATCGAGTCGCTCGGCGTGACCGACGGCCTGGAGAAGCTGCCCGCCACGGTCGCGCTCGTGCGGGCCGCCGTCGGGCAGGACGCCGGGCTGACGTTCGCGCCCGAGGGCAGCGTCGAGCTCATCGAGGGCGTGGGCGCGACGCTCCGCTGGGCGGACGAGGGGACGCCGCGCGAGGTCGCGGCGACGATGTCCGGCGACGACTCGCGGCTGCGCGGCGAGATCATCTAGGCCCGCCGCCACCGACGACGACGCCCTCCCCGGCCGCGGCCGGGGAGGGCGTCGTCGTGCTGTCGTCGTGCGGGGTCAGCCCTTCTTGCGGGCCTCGGGCTCGCCGAGCTCCGAGGAGACGACGACGATCCCGCCCTGGACGGCCGGGTCGCCCTGGCCCTCGGCCGCCGCGACGAGGTCGAGCGTGCCGGTGACGCGCCCGCCGTTGCGGACGTCGACGACCGACGCCTCGACGCCGGGGAGCGACGCCGCCGGCACCGCGACCTGCGCCGCGAGGATCGGGGTGCGCATCGACACCTTCGCCTCCGACTTGACCTTGCGCAGCGCCGCGAGCGCGTGGCCCGCCGCGGTGAGGACGGCCGGGTCGGCGTCGCCCGCGGCCGAGCGCGCGACGTCGGGCGTGGGCCACGGCGCGCGGTGGATCGAGCCCTCCGAGGCGCGCCACCAGGACCACACCTCCTCCGTCGCGAACGGCACGAACGGGGCGAACAGGCGCAGGAGCGTGTCGAGCGCGATCGCGAGCGCGACGCGCGCGGACCGGGTCTCGGGGGAGACGTCGGAGGCCGCGGCCCCGGCGCCGTACGCGCGGTCCTTGACGAGCTCGAGGTAGTCGTCGCAGAACGTCCAGAAGAACGTCTCGGTGACCTCGAGCGCGCGCGTGTGGTCGTACGCCTCGAACGCCTCGGTCGCCTTCTCGACGACGGCCGCGAGGCCCGCGAGCATCGCGCGGTCGAGCGTCTCGGTGACGAGCGCCGGGTCGAGGACGATCTCGCCGGTCCCGGTCTCGGCGTCGACCCCGAACGACAGCGCGAACTTCGACGCATTGAGGATCTTGATCGCGAGGCGACGGCCGATCTTCATCTGCCCGACCTCGAACGCCGCGTCCGTGCCGAGGCGGGCCGACGCGGCCCAGTACCGCACGGCGTCCGACCCGTGCTCCTCGAGCAGGCCCATGGGCGTGACGACGTTGCCCTTGGACTTCGACATCTTCTTGCGGTCGGGGTCGAGGATCCAGCCGGAGATCGCGGCGTTCTTCCACGGCAGCGAGCCGAACTCGAGGTGCGAGCGCACGACCGTGGAGAAGAGCCACGTGCGGATGATGTCCTGGCCCTGCGGTCGCAGGTCCATGGGGAAGACGCGCTCGAACAGGTCGGGGTCGACCTCCCAGCCGCCCGCGATCTGCGGCGTGAGCGACGACGTCGCCCACGTGTCCATGATGTCGTTCTCGCCGACGAACCCGCCCGGCACGCCGCGCTGGTCCTCGGTGTACCCGGCCGGTACGTCGGACGACGGGTCGACGGGCAGCGCGTCCTCGGACGGGACGATCGGGTGGTCGTGGTCGATCTCGCCCGACTCGAGCACGGGGTACCACAGCGGGATCGCGACGCCGAAGAAGCGCTGGCGCGAGATGAGCCAGTCGCCGTTGAGGCCGCCGACCCAGTTCTCGTAGCGCACGCGCATGAAGTCGGGGTGGAACGCGAGCTCCTTGCCGCGGTTCAGCAGCTCCTGGCGCAGGTCGCGGGTCGTGCCGTCGGCCGTCGTCCAGTCGCGGCCGCCGTTGCGGATGTACCACTGGCGCGACGTGACGATCTCGAGGGGCTTGTCGCCCTTCTCGAAGAAGTTCGCCTTGCGCTGGGTCGGCACGGGCTCGCCGTCGAGGTCGCCCGCGTCGCGCAGCGCGTCGACGACGACCTGGCGCGCCGAGAACGTCGTCTTGCCCGCGAGCTCGGCGAACACGCCCTGGCCGGCGTGCGAGGTGATCCAGTCCGGCGTCTCGCGCACGATCCGGCCGTCGCGCGTGATGATCGAGCGCGTCGGGAGCTGCAGCTCGCGCCACCACTGCACGTCGGTGAGGTCGCCGAACGTGCAGCACATCGCGATCCCCGCGCCCTTGTCGCGCTCGGCGGCGGGGTGGGCGAGGACGGGCAGCTCGACGTCGAACAGCGGCGAGCGCACCGAGGTGCCGAACAGGTGCTGGTACCGCTCGTCGTCGGGGTGCGCGACGAGCGCCACGCACGCCGCGAGCAGCTCGGGGCGCGTGGTCTCGATGAGGACGGGTGCGCCGTCGTCCGGGGTGCCCGGCGCGACGCGGTGGAACGCGACCTTGTGGAAGTGGCCCGGGTAGTCGCGCGCCTCGAGCTCGGCCTGCGCGACGGCGGTCTGGAACGTCACGTCCCACAGCCCGGGGGCCTCGGCCTGGTACGCCTCGCCGCGCGCGAGGTTGCGCAGGAACGCGCGCTGCGCCGCGGTGCGGGACCGCGCGTCGATCGTCTGGTAGTGCTGCGCCCAGTCGACCGAGAGTCCGAGCCGGCGCCACAGCGCCTCGAACTGCTTCTCGTCCTCGGCCGTGAGCCGCTCGCACAGCTCGATGAAGTTGCGGCGGCTCACCGGTACCTGGTCGGCGGCCTTGACGGACTTGCCCTCGCCGCCCTCGTGCGGGGGCTCGAAGCCCTCGACGTAGGGGAGCGTGGGGTCGCAGCGGACGCCGTAGTAGTTCTGGACGCGCCGCTCGGTGGGCAGGCCGTTGTCGTCCCAGCCCATCGGGTAGAACACCTCGAGGCCGCGCATGCGCTGGAACCGCGCGACGACGTCGGTGTGCGTGTAGGAGAACACGTGGCCCACGTGCAGCGAGCCCGAGACGGTCGGCGGCGGGGTGTCGATGGAGAAGACCTGCTCGCGGGTCTTCGAGCGGTCGAACGCGTACGTCCCCTGCTCGGCCCAGCGCGCGTCGTAGGTGTCCTCGAGCCCGTCGAGGCTCACCCGGTCGGGTACTCCCGCGACCACCGCGCGGACGACGTCACCGGCTACGTGCCCGGCGGAGGAGGTCGTTGCTGCAGCGGGTTCGGCCGCGCCCGTCGGCGCGTTCGTCGGGAAGTCGCTCATGGTCGCCCATTCTCCCAGATCCCGGGGCCGTGCCGGACGCCGTCTCGGGGTTCGGCGGCGTCGGCGAGGGCCGTCCGCGGCGTGCGGACCGAGACGGGCCGAAGGTCCCTGGGTCGAATGGTCATCGAGTCGTAATCTGCACGCAAAGCGACAGGTGCTCGTGGGCGCACCTCGACCCGATCCCCGCGCCGACCCCTGGAGCACCCATGACCGCCACGACCACCGACCGCACGCGCGCCGACGGGGCGATCCCGCCCGGCGTCGTCCTGCCGCCCGCCCTCGCCGCCGCGCTCGCGGCGTGCCCGCGCCTCGTCGTCCCCGCCTCGCGCGAGGAGCTGTACCGCCTCGCGCTCGGGCCCGACGGCGGCCCGCGGTTCGCCGTCGAGTACGACGCCGGGGGCGAGCGCGTCGTCGAGGCGGAGGTCGTGCGGTGCCGCAACGGGATCGCGGTGAACTACCCCGAGGACTACATGCGCCGCCGGGACCCGGACTGCATGCGGATCGCCGACGACCTGCCGACCGACAAGCCGCGCTACCGGGACGTCTTCGGTGCGGAGTTCGGCCCGGTCAAGGACGAGACGCTCGCGTGGCTCGCGGCGCAGGAGCTCGTCGTCGTGCCGTTCCGCGCCGGCGGGCGCACGCACGGCTACCCGTCGCTCGCCGTCTGCCCCGTCAACGCGGCGTTCTTCGCGCTCGCCCTCGTCGACCTCCAGGGCTGGGCCACGTTCGACGAGCTCGGCCCGTTCGCGCCGCGCTCGATCCTCTACGTCGCGCCGCCGCTGCGCCACACCCGGTTCGGCGGGCGCCAGGTCGTCGTGCACGACCGCTCCGAGACGCTCCACGAGGTGTTCGCCTACAACCTCTACCCCGGGCCGAGCGCCAAGAAGGGCGTGTTCTCGGTCCTGCTCGACGTCGGCGAGCAGGAGGGCTGGGTCACGGCGCACGCGTCGTCGGTCCGGGTCACCACGCCGTACGAGAACGAGACCGTGATCATGCACGAGGGCGCCTCGGGCGGCGGCAAGTCGGAGATGTGCCAGGACCTGCGCCGCCAGGAGGACGGCAGGATCCTGCTCGGCACGAACGTCGTCACGCGCGAGCCGTACGTCATCACGCTGGGGGAGACGAGCGCGCTCGCCCCGGTCACCGACGACATGACCCTGTGCCACGCCGCGCTCCAGACCGGCGACGGCCGCCTCGTGGTGACCGACGCCGAGGAGGGCTGGTTCGTGCGCGTCGACAACCTCACCGGGTACGGGCAGGACGCGCACCTCGAGCGCGCGTGCATCCACCCCGACGTGCCGCTCGTGTTCTTCAACATCGACGGCGTCCCCGACGCGACCGTGCTGCCCTGGGAGCACTCGCTCGACGCCGACGGCCGGCGGTGCCCCAACCCGCGCGTCGTGGTGCCGCGGCACCTGCTCACCGACGTCGCCGGGCCGGCCGAGGTCGACGTGCGCACGTTCGGCGCCCGGATGCCCGCCTGCACGCGCGACCACCCCACCTACGGGATCATGGGCATGACCCACGTGGTGCCCGCGGCGCTCGCCTGGATCTGGCGGCTCGTCGCGCCGCGCGGCGACAAGAACCCGTCGATCGGCGAGTCCCGCACGGCGACGGAGGCGCTCGCCCACGGCGGCATGGTCGCCGAGGGCGTCGGGTCGTACTGGCCGTTCGCGACGGGGACGAAGGTCGCGGCGGCGAACCTCCTGCTGCGCCAGCTCGTGGAGACGGACCGGACGCGCTACGTGCTCACCCCCAACCAGCACATCGGCGCCTACCGCGTGGACTTCGCGGCCGAGTGGCTCACGCGCGAGTACCTCGCGCGCCGCGGCGGGGGCCGGCTGCGGCCGGACGAGCTCACGCCCGCCCGCTGCCCCCTGTTCGGCTACACGCTCACGGAGATGAAGATCGACGGCCAGCTCGTGCGCCCGACCTTCCTGCGGCCCGAGCTGCAGTCCCAGGTGGGGGTCGAGGCCTACGACGCCGGGGCGCGGATCATCACCGACTTCTTCGCGAGCGAGCTCCGGCAGTTCCTCAGCGACGACCTCGACCCGCTGGGTCGCCGGATCATCGAGGTCTGCCTGCGCGGCGGCTCGGTCGAGGAGTACGCGGACCTGACGCCGCTGTACGTCTGACGCGCCCGGTCCGGTCCTCGCCCGGCGAGGACCGGACCGGTGCGGGACGGGCGCCGGCGTCCGCTCGCCCAGGACGGTCCGCGGAGGGTTAAGGTCGGCCCATGGGTCTGACGATCGGCTACGCCGCCATGCTCGAGCAGTTCCACCCGACCGAGGCCGTCGCGCTCTCGGCCTACGCGGAGGAGCACGGCTTCTCCGGGACCATGGCGGCCGACCACTTCCAGCCGTGGGT
This sequence comes from Cellulosimicrobium sp. JZ28, assembly GCF_015327065.1. Taxonomy (NCBI): domain Bacteria; kingdom Bacillati; phylum Actinomycetota; class Actinomycetes; order Micrococcales; family Promicromonosporaceae; genus Cellulosimicrobium; species Cellulosimicrobium sp. JZ28. The sequence goes on from NZ_CP017660.1 coordinate 1,256,725, forward strand.
CCCGGCGCAGGGCGAGTCGTCGTTCGTGTGGAACGTGCTCACGGCGCTCGGCGAGCGGACCCGGGGCGACCTGGGCCCCGGGGTCACCGCGCCGACGTTCCGCTGGCACCCCGCGATGGTCGCCCAGGCGTCGGCGACGCTCGCCGCGATGTACCCCGGCCGGCACTGGCTCGGGCTCGGCTCGGGCGAGGCGCTCAACGAGCACGTCGTCGCGGGCTACTGGCCAGAGGCGCCCGAGCGCATCAACCGCATGTTCGAGGCGATCGACGTCATCAAGAAGCTGTTCCAGTCCGGGCTCGACAACAAGGACGTCAAGCACTCCGGGCAGTTCTACAAGATGGAGTCCACGCGGCTGTGGACCATGCCCGAGGTCGCGCCCGAGATCCTCGTCGCGACCGCCGGCCCCGTGACCGCGAAGCGCGCGGGCCGCCACGCCGACGGACTCATCACCGTGGGGGCGCCGCTCGAGAAGATCTCCATGCTGTTCGGCAAGTTCGACGACGGCGTGCGCGAGTCCGGCCGCGACCCCGAGGCGATGCCCAAGGTGCTCCAGCTCCACCTCTCCTGGGCCGCGACCGACGAGGAGGCGCTCGCGAACGCGATGACCGAGTGGCCCAACGGCGGCATGAAGTTCCCCAAGGCGGACATCCGCTCTCCGCACGACTTCGAGCAGATGGCCAAGCTCGTGCGCCCGGAGGACTTCGAGGGTCGCATGGTGATCTCCGCCGACCCGGACGAGCACCGCGCGTACATCCAGAAGTTCGTCGACCTCGGGTTCGACCGCATCTACCTGCACAACGTCGGCCGCAACCAGCGCGAGTGGATCGAGGTCTTCGGTCGCGAGGTGCTCCCGAAGCTCGCGCGATGAGCGAGCATGCCGCACCCGGCGGGCCCGACGGCGGCGCGGGCCCCGGCCGGTCCGCGCGCCTCACGGTGTGGGCGCCCGAGGGCCTCGGCGAGGTCCGGCCGGGCGACGACCTCGCCGCGCTCGTGGGCGACCTGCTGGCGGGGGAGGCGCTCGCGGACGGCGACGTCGTCGTAGTGACGAGCAAGATCGTCTCGAAGGCCGAGGGACGCGTCGTGGCCGCGGCGGACCGCGAGCAGGCGATCACGGACGAGACGGTGCGCGTCGTCGCGACGCGCGAGCGTCCCGGCCAGCCGCCGCTGCGCATCGTCGAGAACCGGCTCGGCCTCGTCATGGCCGCGGCGGGTGTCGACGCCTCGAACACCCCGGAGGGCACGGTCCTGCTGCTCCCGCTCGACCCCGACGCCTCCGCGCGGGCGCTGCGGGGCGCGCTCCGCGAGCGGTTCGGCCTCGACCGGCTGGGCGTCGTCGTGACGGACACCTCCGGCCGGGCGTGGCGCGACGGCCTCGTCGACATCGGCATCGGGGCAGCGGGGGTCGTCGTCGCGGAGGACCTGCGCGGCGGCGTGGACTCCCACGGGCGGCCGCTGTCGGTGACCGTGACCGCCGTCGTCGACGAGGTGGCGGCCGCGAGCGAGCTCGTGCGCGGCAAGGCGGCGGGGCGGCCCGTCGCCGTGGTGCGCGGGCTCGGCCGGTACGTCGGGAGCGAGGACGGTCCGGGCGCCCGCGTGCTCGTGCGCGGCTCGGGCGACGACCTGTTCCGCGAGGGCAGCGCCGAGGCGTACGCCCGCGGGCAGGCCGACGCGCGCCGCGAGCAGGGGGACGACGCCGCGCGGGAGGCCGCGTACGCCGACGGCTACCGCGCCGGGTTCGCCGAGGGGTACCGCGAGGGCTCCGGGAACGAGCCGGTCGAGGACTGAGGCGGGGCGCGCCCGCGGCGGCGAAACCCCTGGCGTGCGCCCCGTCGTCGCCGCTAGCCTGCCCGGATGCTCCCCTCCGACTGGATCGCGCACCGCCGCCCCGACGACCGCGAGCACGTGGGCTGGATCCGCCCCGAGGGCGACGCCTGGGTGGCCGTGTCGCTGCTCGGGCACGAGCTCACCGGCCCGGTCGACTGGCTCGAGGCGGAGGAGGCGCTCGACGCGAGCAGCCTCGCGTGGCTCGCCGACGTCTGGGTGCTCGAGCAGGACGACGCGCCGCCGCTGCGGGTCCGGCTCGTCGAGGTCACGCCGGACGGCGTCGTCGTGCAGACGGACGACTTCGGGGCGATCGACGTCCCCGTCGAGCGCTACGACCTCCCGTGGCCGCCCCCGCCCACGCTGCGGCCGCGCCGGCCCGACGACCCGGACGGCCGCGTGCTGTCGCCCCGACCCTGACGGCCGTGCGGCTGCGCGCCGCGCGCGGTCAGCCCGCGTCCGTCGTGCCCTCGTAGAGACCGATCTGGTTCCCGTCGGCGTCCTCGAACGCGGCCCACCACGAGGTGGGGCTGATCTGCGACTTCTCCAGCACGACGCGCCCGCCGAGCTCACGGACCTTGGCGAGCGTCTCCTCGATCGAGTCGACCTCGACGTAGCTGCGCGGGCTCGTGAACCCCTCGGACCGCGGGGCGAGGCCGCCGCCGCTGATCTTGTTCGGGGCCTGCCACATGGGGTAGCCCTCGAAGCCGGGCACCTCCGCGATCTCCCAGCCGAAGAGCTCGCCGTAGAACTGCGTGGCCCTGCCGTTGTCGCTCACCGGGATGTCGATGTGCGTGATGTCTCCGTGCGCCATGGTTCCTCCCCGTGCCGGTGACGGGCGGACACCCGCCGAGCACCAGCCTAGGGACGGCGGTGCCGCGCGCACCAGGGCCCTGGGCGGACCGTGCGACGGGGGTCAGCGCTCGTCCGGCGCGGGGGAGCGCTCGGCGGCGGAACCCTCAGGCTCCACCTGAGGGTCGGGTCCGGGGTCCGCGCGCTCCGCCGGGGCGGCGTCGTCCTTGTCCGGCACGGCGTCGGCGGCGGGAGGGGAGCCCGCGCCGCGCGGGTCCTCGGCGGGCCGCGGCGCGTCGTCGCCGGAGAGCCACCGCAGCCAGCCCGAGCCCGGGTCGGGCTCCAGCACGAGCGCCCGGACGAGCAGCGTGAGCGGGATCGCGAGGATCGCCCCGAGCGGCCCGATGACGAACGTCCAGAAGACGACGGAGACGAAGCTCAACGTGAGGCTGAGGTTCACCGCGTCGGCGACGAACTTCGGCTGGACGAGGACCTGGAGCACGACGTTCACCACGCAGTAGACCGCGACGACGGCGAGCGCGAGCTGCCAGCCCCCGACCACGAACGCCATGACGACGGGCGGCACGAGCCCCAGGACGAAGCCGATGTTCGGGATGAAGTTCGTGACGAACGCGAGGATCGCCCACACGGTCGGGGCCGGGACCGACAGGAGCCACAGGGCGACGCCGTCGATCACGGCGACGACGGCGCCGAACGACGCGTTGACCACGAAGTAGCGGCGCACCCCGCCGCTGAACCGGGTCGCCCGGTCGACCGTCGCGGCGCGCTCGGCGCCGAACACCGAGCCGGCGGTGGAGTACCGCGCGGCGTCGGCGGCCATGAAGATCGCGTAGGCGAGCACGAAGAAGAACGCGGTCGCGATGCCCAGGGCCATGCCGGACACGTTGCCCGCGAGGCTGACGACGCGTCCCGGGTCGAGCCACGACGTGGCCGCCTCGGCGATGTCCGTGTCGATGCCGACCGCGGCGAGCTGGTCCACGACGTCGTCGACCGCGCGCACGAGGGCCGGGAGGTACTCGCGGACGAGGTCCACGAACCGGACGCCCGCGAACGCGAGCATCGCGACGAGCGCCGCGAGGATGAGGTACGCGACCGTGACGACGGCGGACGTCGCGGCCCACCGCGGCCAGCCCCGGCGCTCCAGGGGGAAGCGCACGGGGTGGCAGATGATGACGATGACCGCCGCGAGGAACATCGGGGCGAGGACCTCGCGGGCGGCGTGGACACCGGCGAGAACCACGACGCCGGCGGCGAGGGCCAGGAGTGTGCGCGTGGCGGGAGGGAGCCCCGGGGCGGGAGGCGTCGTCGTGGTCACGCGCCGACGATAGCCGCCGGGGTGCGTCGCGCACCCGGGCGTCCGCGCGCGGCGCGGCGGTCAGCCCTTCGCGGCCTTGGCGGCGGCCTTCTGGGCCTTCTTGAACGTGCGGACCTCAGCGAGCGACTCGGGGCTCGTGACGTCGGCGATGGACCGGCGCGAGCCCTCGTCCCCGTAGTGGCCGGCGGCCTCGCGCCACCCCGCGGGCCGCACGCCCCGCTGCTTGCCCAGGAGCGCGAGGAAGATGCGCGCCTTCTGGTCGCCGAACCCGGGCAGCGCCCGCAGGCGCGCAAGCACCTCCGCGCCCGTCGGCTCGCCGTCCGCGCCCGGCGCGGTCCAGATCCGGGTCGCATCGCCGTCGTACTCGTCGACGACGACGCGCGCGAGCTCCTGCACCCGGCCCGCCATCGACCGCCCGTAGCGGTGGATCGCGGGCGGCGTCGTGGCGAGCGTGACGAACGCGTCGGGGTCGGTGTCCGCCACGGTGCGCGGGTCGATCGAGCCGAGGCGGTCGCGGATCTTGCGGGGCCCGGCGAACGCGTGCTCCATCGGGTACTGCTGGTCGAGCAGCATCCCCACGAGGAGCGCGAACGCGTCGTCGCTGAGCAGCGCGTCCGCGTCGGGGTCGCCGGTGATCCAGAGCTGGTCGGTCATGCCCCCATCATGGCAGCCGGCTGCCCGGGTGCCCGGCGCAGCCGTCCGGTCCGGAACTCGTCGACGCCCGCGCGCCGGAGGATCGCGCTCGTCCAGCCGGGCAGGAGCCGCAGGCCGTCCGCGCCGGTCACGCGACGCACGTCGTCGACGACGTACCCCACGCCGCGCCGCTCGAGGACGAACTCCCCGGCCGCCTCGACGTTGCGGACCCAGTCCACGTCGGGGCCGTACGTGAGGGCGAACGCGACGCGGACCGGACCGGTCGGGTCGTCGCGGTAGGCGAACGCGAAGACCGGGGTGCGGTACTCCCGCCCGCTGCGCCGCCCGACGTGGCGGACGACGGCCATCGGCCCGACGCCCGTCGCGACGCGGAGCATGACGGGGTTGAGGAAGCGCCTGTTGCTGCGGGTCACCCAGCGCGGGATCGGCATGGGCCCATCGTCACCCGGCGTGCCCCCGGACCGCGACCTATCGTGGCGGCGTGCCCACCCGACTCCTCCTGCTCAGCGACACGCACGTCCCGGTCCGCGCCCGGGCGCTCCCGGACCAGGTGTGGCGCGCGGTCGACGACGCGGACGTCGTCGTGCACGCGGGCGACTGGGTGAGCGCCGACCTGCTCGACGCGCTCGAGGCCCGCGCGGCACGCCTCGTCGGGGTCGCGGGGAACAACGACGGCCCCGACCTGCACGCACGCCTGCCCGAGGTGGCGCGCACCACGGTCGAGGGGCTGCGGCTCGCCGTCGTGCACGAGACGGGCGGGAAGGACGGGCGTGAGCGTCGCGCCGACGCCGCGTTCCCCGACGTGGACGTGCTCGTGTTCGGGCACAGCCACATCCCCTGGGACACGACGTCGCCGGGCGGCCTGCGCCTGCTCAACCCCGGATCGCCGACGGACCGCCGTCGGCAGCCGGTCGGGACGTTCCTCACGGCTGTCGTCGACGACGGCGCGCTGCGGGACGTCGAGCTCGTGCCCGTCCCGCGCTGAGTGCTCACGCCGCGCCGGCGCGCGCCCGGTGCTCCGCCGGGCTCACGCCGCGCACGCGCTTGAACGCGGCGCTCAGCGCGAACGGCGTCGCGTACCCGACGGCGCGCGCGACCGCGGAGAGCGTCGCGTCCGGCTCGAGGAGGAGGTCGGCGGCCAGGTCGAGCCGCCAGCCGGTGAGGTAGCCCATCGGCGGCTCGCCGACGAGCGCCGTGAAGCGGCGCGAGAACGCCGCGCGCGACAGCCCCACCTCCCGCGCGAGCGCGTCGAGGGTCCAGGCACGCGCCGGGTCGTGGTGGATGAGCCGCAGCGCGGCCCCTACGACGGGGTCGGCATCGGCGCGGTACCAGCCGGGCGCGTCGTCGCGCGAGAGCCACGTGCGCAGGCACGAGATGAGGAGGAGGTCGAGGAGGCGGTCGAGCACCGCCTCCTGGCCGGGGAGGTCCTGCACGACCTCCCGGGCGAGCATCTCGACGAGCGTCCCGTCCACGTCCCCGCGGCGCAGGATCACGCGCTGGGGCAGCACGCGCAGCACCCGGCGCCCGACCTCGCCGTCGAGCGGGTACGTGCCCGTGACGATGACGGTCTCGCCGTCCGGGTCGTTGCCCCACGACCGCACACCGAGCACGGTCATGGGGGAGGGGCCGCCGTCGACCGCCCGGCACATGTCGGACGCCGGGCCGACGACGACCTGGGGTGCCGTGGACGGCGCGTCGGCGACGACGTAGTGGTCCGGGCCGCGCAGGAGCACGACGTCGCCCGCGGCGACGTGCTCGCCCGGGTCGGACGACGTGCCGCCGGCCCCGGGGCCGACCCACCCGGACCCCCGCAGGACGGGCACGATCGTCAGCGGTGCCTCGTCCTCGATGCGCATGCCCCACGGCGCACGCAGGTGGCTCCGCAGGAGGAAGGCGCCGCGGGCGCGCGGCCCGTCGAGCAGCCCGGCGACGACGTCCATCGCGCCAGCGTACGCCGCGCGCGGCGAGACGATCGCGTATGCGCGCGAGCCGGTCGGCCATGGAACGTCTCGCGGCGCGGGGGTTGGGTGGGACCCGTACCGCTCCACCCGCCGCACCTCGGGAGACACCATGCCTGCCTCGACCCCGCCCACCGCCGCCGCCCCGTCGGCGGCACCCGCCCGCACGTCGGCACCCACGGCGGTACCGGCACCTGCGCCCGGCACCGTGCTGGTGCTCGGCGCGACCGGCAAGACCGGCCGCCGCGTCGCCGACCGGCTCGACGCGGCCGGCGTCCCCGTGCGCCGGGCGTCGCGCTCCGGCGACGTGCGCTTCGACTGGGACGACGACGCCACCTGGGGGCCCGCGCTCGCGGGCGCCACGGCCGTGTACGTCGCGTACGCGCCCGACCTCGCGGTCCCCGGCGCCCCGGAGACCGTGGCCCGGCTCGCGGCCCGCGCGCACGACGCCGGTGCGCGCCGCCTCGTGCTGCTCTCGGGGCGCGGCGAGGACGAGGCGCAGCGCGCGGAGGAGCTCGTCGGCGCGGCGTTCCCGGCGCGCACGGTCGTGCGGTGCGCGTTCTTCGACCAGAACTTCAGCGAGAGCTTCCTCCTCGAGCCCGTGCTCGACGGCGTCCTCGCGCTCCCGGTCGACGACGTCGCGGAGCCGTTCGTCGACCTCGAGGACGTGGCCGACGTCGCGGTCGCGGCCCTCACGGACGATGCCCTCGCGGGACGCGTCCTCGAGCTCACCGGGCCGCGCGCGCTGACGTTCCACGAAGCGGTCGCGGAGATCGCCGCCGCGAGCGGGCGCGACGTCCGCTACGAGCCCGTCGCCATGGAGGCGTTCGTCGCGGGCCTCGCCGCGGCCGGGCTGACCGACGACGTCGTCGACCTCATGCGGTACCTCTTCACCGAGGTGCTCGACGGGCGGGGGACCCCCGTGGCCGACGGCGTCCGCGTCGCGCTCGGCCGCGAGCCGCGGGACTTCCGCGAGTACGCGGCGCGCGAGGCGGGCGCGTGGGCCGCCGGTGCCGGCACCCGCACGGTGGAGACCACGCCATGACCGCGTTCGCGACCCTCGTCGTGGCGGCCACCGTCGCGACGGGGCTCGCGGGCGGCGTGCTCTTCGCGTTCTCGACGTTCGTGATGGGCGGGCTGCGCCGCCTCCCGCCGGGCGAGGGCGGAGCCGCGATGGTCGCGATCAACCGCGACGCGCTCCGGCCGCCGCTGATGCTCCTGCTCGCCGCGAGCGTCCTGCTCCCCGCGGCGGCGGCCGTCGTCGGGCTCGTCGCCGGCGCGGCCGGGGCGGGGTGGGCGCTCGCGGGCGCGGTGGTGGCGGTCGTCGGGGTGCTCGGCGTGACGGCCGTGGGCAACGTCCCGCTCAACGAGCGGCTCGACGCCGCGGCGCGCGAGGGCGACCTGGCGGCGGCGTGGACGGCGTTCCTGCCGCGCTGGCTCGCGTGGAACCACGTGCGGACGGTGGCCGGCGCGGCGTCGAGCGTGCTGCTCGCCCTCGCGCTGGTCTGAGGTGCGCGGGTGCCCGCGCCGGGTCCCGCCGCGGAATAGCCGCGGCCGGGACCCGGTTGCGCACGACATGAGCGACGTCACAGCGGCCGTGCCGGCCGACGAGCAGGACACCGTCCGTCGGGTCCTGGAGGGCACCGAGACCTGGGCCGTCGTCGGCCTGTCGAACAACACCGCGCGCGCCGCGTACGGGGTCGCGCGCGTGCTGCAGCAGCACGGCAAGCGGGTCGTGCCCGTGCACCCGTCGGCGGAGACCGTCCACGGCGAGCAGGGGTACGCGAGCCTCGCGGACGTCCCGTTCCCCGTCGACGTCGTCGACGTGTTCGTGCGGTCCGAGCTCGCGGGCGACGTGGCCGACCAGGCGATCGCGATCGGCGCGAAGGCGGTGTGGTTCCAGCTCGACGTGATCGACGAGGACGCCGCGCGGCGCGTGCGCGACGCGGGCCTCGACATGGTCATGGACCGCTGCCCCGCGATCGAGCTGCCGCGCCTCGCCGCGGCCGAGGAGGCCTGACCGTGCCCGCGGTCGACACCACGACGCGCCTCGGCTCACGCGCTGCGGCGCGGCTCGCCGACGAGCAGGTCGTGTGGCTCGTCACCGTGGACCCGCACGGCACGCCGCAGCCGACGCCGGTCTGGTTCCGCTGGGACGGTGCCGACGAGATCGTCGTGAAGTCCCAGCCGCGCACGGCCAAGCTGCGCAACGTCCGCGCGAACCCGCGTGTCGCGGTGCACCTCAACAGCACCCCGTCGGGCGGCGACGTCGTCGTGCTCACCGGCACGGCGTCGGTCGACGACGACGGTCTCTCGGCCGCGGAGCGCGCGGCGTACGACGCGAAGTACGACGACGGCATCCGCGGCCTCGGCACGACGCCCGACGGCTTCCACGACGACTACGCCGTGACGTTGCGCGTGCGCCTCGAACGGCTGCGCGGCTTTTGAGCGTTCCTCAGGCCGGGGGCTCGAACGTCAGCACCGGCCTGCCGGTGCGCGGGTGCCTGAGGACCTCGCACCGCACGCCGTAGACGGGGTCCAGCACGTCGGGCACGAGCACGTCGTGGACGTCGCCCGCCGCCACGACGCGGCCGTCCGCCAGCACGACGACGTGGTCGCACGTCTGGGCCGCGAGGTTGAGGTCGTGGAGCGCGGCGAGCACGGTGACGCCGTCGTCCGCGAGGTCGCGCAGGACGCGCATCGTGTCGAGCTGCGCGGCGATGTCGAGGTGGTTGGTCGGCTCGTCGAGCAGCAGGAGCGCGGGCTCCTGCGCGAGGGCGCGCGCGAGGTGCACGCGCTGGCGCTCGCCGCCGGAGAGCGTCGCGACCTCACGGTCCGCGAACCCCGCCATCCCGACGCGGGCGAGCGCTGCGCGGGCGAGGTCGCGGTCGGTCGCGGAGTCACACGCGAGGAGCGAGCGGTGCGGGATGCGGCCGAGCAGCACGGCGTCGAGCACGGAGAGCGGGAGGTCGGTCGTCGCGTCCTGCTCGACGAGCGCGAGCACCCGCGCCCGCTGCCGGCGCGGCAGCGCGAGCAGGTCGGCGCCGTCGAACCGCACGCGGGCGCCGTCCCGGCCCGGGTCCGCCGACGGCGCCCGGACGCCCGCGAGCACGCGCAGGAGCGTGGACTTCCCGGAGCCGTTCGGGCCGAGCAGCCCGCTCACCGCCCCCGCGGGCGCGGTGCAGTCGACGCCGTCGAGGACGAGGCGACCGTCGACCGACCACGACACGCGCTCCGCGTCGAGCCCGGTCGTGCCCACGACGGCGGGGGCGCTCACGCGGTCCTCCGTCCGCGCCACAGCAGCAGGGCGAACACCGGAGCGCCGATCGCGGCGGTGACGATGCCGACGGGCAGCTCGCGCGGCGCGAAGACCGTGCGCGCGAGCGTGTCGGCCCAGACGAGGAACGTCGCGCCGAACAGCGCGGAGAGCGGGAGGAGCAGCCGGTGGCGCGCGCCGGTGAGGAGCCGGACCGCGTGCGGCAGGATCAGGCCGACGAACCCGATGGACCCCGACTGGGACACGAGCGCGCCGGTGAGCAGCGCGACGCCCACGAGGAGCGTCCAGCGCACGCGCGCGACGTCGACCCCGAGCGCGGAGGCCGCCGTGTCGCCGAAGGTGAAGGCGTCGAGCACCGAGCCGGTCGACGCGAGCAACGTCCCGAGCACGAGCGTCGCGCCGCCCGCGACCGCGACGGAGGTCCACGTCGCGCCCGCGACGGACCCCATGAGCCACGACAGGATCTCGCGGTACGAGTCGCCGGTCGCGGACCAGAAGATGACGAAGCTCGTCGCGGCCGCCGCGAGCTGGCTCACCGCGAGCCCGGCGAGCACCGTCCGCGTGGGCGTGAGCGCCCCGAGCGCGCCCGCGAGCCCGAGCGCGGCGACGAGTGCGAGCACCGCGCCGCCGAAGGCCGCGACGGGGAGCAGGACCGTCCAGCCCGCGACCAGCACGAGCACGGCGCCGAGCGACGCGCCGGACGACAGCCCGAGCAGGTACGGGTCGGCGAGCGGGTTGCGCGTGAGCGACTGCATGACGACGCCGCACACGGCGAGACCGGCCCCCACGGCCGCGGCGGTGAGCACGCGGGGGAGCCGCAGCTGCCACACCATGCCGTCCTGCAGGGCGCCGAGCGGCTCCAGGCCCAGCAGCCCGCCGAGCCCGAGGTGCGTCGCGACCGAGCGCCAGACCTCGCCGACGGCGAGGTCGGCCGGCCCGATCGTCACCGTGACGAGCACCGTCGCGACGAGCGCGACGACGCCGGCCGGCACCCACCAGGCCGCGCCGCGCCGCGCGCGACCGGCCGGGCCGGTGCCGTCCGGGCGACGGTCGGCCGCGGCGGGCGCGGGCCGGGTGCGCAGGGTCGTCACAGGTCGAGCGCCTCCAGCTGCGCGGCGAGGTCGACGACGGCGTCGACGTTGCGCACGCCCGCCTCGGTCGCCGGGAACGGGATCGTCAGGTAGCGGCCCTCGCGGACGGCCGTCATCTCGGCCGTGGCCGGGTTGGACTCGAGCCGCTCGATCTTCGCCTCGGCGGTGTTCCAGGCGGCGTCGACGAGGACGAGCACGTCCGGGTCGGCGGCGACCGCCTCCTCCCACGCGTACGACGTCCAGGTGTCGTGCACGTCGCCCGCGACGTTCTCGAGCCCGACGGCGTCCATGATCATCTGCGGCGCGCCGATGCCCGCCCCGACGTACGGGATGTCGTCGCCCGACGAGTACCACAGGGCGGTCAGGCCGCGGTCGTCGCGGACGACGCCGTCGAGCGTCGCGCGCTGCTCCGCGACGAGGTCCGCCGCGGCGTCCTGCGCGTCGAAGATCGTGCCCACCTCGGTGATCTCGGCGAACACGTCGTCGAACGTCAGCGGGTCCGGCATGTACTCCGGCGCCTTGCACGCGGCGGGGGAGACGTAGGTCGCGACGCCGAGCTGCGCGAGCGTCTCGCGGTCGCCGGCGCCGTCGGCCGTGAGGTTGGACTCCCAGCCCGCGTAGACGAGGTCGGGCTCGGTCTCCAGGACCGCCTCGGCACCCGGGACCTGGTCCGAGAGCGGCTCCACGACGGCGGGGACGTCCGCGGCGGCGTCGGCCAGCGACTCGGGCACCGGCCCGTCGGCGAACGCGCTCGCGACGATCCGGTCGCCGAGCCCGAGGGCCAGGAGCATCTCCGTGGTGCTCGACTTGATCGTCACGACGCGCTCGGGCGCAGCGTCGAACGTCACCTCGAACCCGCAGTCGTCGAGCGTGAGCGGGTACGCGGTGCTCCCGGGCGTGCTCGACGACGTCGCGCCGCCCGCAGAGGTCGGGTCGCCCCCGGGCGTCGTGCCGGACGAGCAGGCGGCGAGCACGAGGGCGAGCGCCGACGCGCCGACGGCGGTGCGGACGGGTCGGCGGGAGACGAGGGACGGCGTGAGGCGCGAGGGCACGGAGCTGCTCCGGGTGCGAGGCGGGGAGAGAGCCGGACGGCGGTCCCCGGGCGGGGACGCGGGCTCTCCAGGGTCGGACGCGCCATCTCGCGTCGGGCGGACCCGCGACCCAAGGACGAGGTCGCTCCGGCGAACGATCGAGGGGTTCGCGGTCCGTCGTCCAGCCTACACACGCGACCGTGACAGAGTGTGCGTCGTGACCGAGACGTCGAACCCGCCCGCCCCCGCTCCTGCGACCCCGCCCCTGCGCGCCGTGGTGACCGGTGCGTCGTCGGGCATCGGGGAGGCGTGCGTGCGGTTCCTGCGGGCCCGCGGCTGGGACGTCGTGGCGTTCGCGCGCCGTGCGGACCGGCTCGCCGAGGTCGCGGAGCGCACGGGCGCCCACCCCGTGGTGGGCGACGTGACCTCCGACGACGACGTCGCGCGCCTCGTCGCCGAGGCGGGCGCCCGCGGGCCCGTGCACGCGCTGCTCAACATCGCGGGCTTCGGCCTCGGCGTCGACCCGGTCGACGAGGCCAAGATCGACGAGTGGCGCGCGATGTACGAGACGAACGTGCTCGGCACCGTGCGCGTGACCCAGGCGTTCCTGCCGCTCCTGCGCGCGTCGCGCCGCGGCGACATCGTGCTCATGACGTCGACCGCGGGCCACGACACGTACGTCGGCGGCTCCGGCTACGTCGCGTCCAAGCACGCGCTGCTCGGCGTCGCGAAGACGCTCCGCCTCGAGCTCGTGGGCGAGCCGATCCGCGTCATCGAGATCGCGCCGGGCCTCGTGCACACGCCCGAGTTCTCGCTCAACCGCTACCACGGGGACCAGGCCGGGGCCGACGCCGTCTACGAGGGTGTCGTGGACCCGCTCACCGCCGACGACGTCGCCGACGTCGTGACGTTCGCCGTCACGCGCCCGCACCACGTGAACATCGACTCGCTGATCCTGCGGCCCGTCGCGCAGGCCTCCACCTACTCCCTGTGGCGCGCGCCGCTCGTCCCGAAGGGCGTGGAGCCCACGCCCGACGCCGACGCGTCCGCCCGCTGACCCCGACCCGTCCGGGAGCGGCGCCGCTCCGAACCGAGGATGGCGCCCGGGGCCGGCCCGGCGTCTACTGGACCACGGGAGGACGCGCATGACGGGGCAGCGGCAGGCAGCCGGGCAGGCGGGCGGACGGGCGGCGCTCGCGGGCGTCGTCGCGGCGGCCGTCGGGTTCGCCGTCGCCGAGCTCGTCGCGGCCGTCGTCGCGCCCGGGTCGAGCCCGTTGTTCGCCGCCGGGGCGGGCGTCGTCGACGCGGTGCCGGGGCCCCTCAAGGACTGGGCCGTCGCGACCTTCGGCACCGCGGACAAGGCGGTGCTGCTCGGCGTCATGGGCGTCGTGCTCGCCGCGGGCGCGGCCCTCAGCGGCTGGCTCGAGCTCCGCCGCCCGCCGTCCGGCGCGCTGCTCCTCGCCGCCGTCGGGGTGGTCGGGGCGGTCGTCGCCGCCACCCGGCCGGGCGGGGACGTGGCCTGGGCGCTGCCCAGCCTGGTCGGCGTGGGGGTCGCCGTGCTGCTGCTGCGCGCGACGCTCCGGACGCTGCGCGGCCCTGCCGCGCCCTCCGGCTCCGACGACGCGACGACGACGTCCGGCGGCCTCGACCGCCGCCGGTTCCTCCTCGTCACGGGCCTGGCGGCGGCGGCGGGCGTCGTCGCGCTCGCGACGTCGCGCGCGGTGTCCGCCGGCTCGCGAGCCGTGACGGCCGCGCGCGACGCGCTGCGGCTGCCCGCCCCCGCGACCCCGGCCCCCGCCGTGCCCGCCGGGGCGGACCTGCGCGTCCCCGGGCTCGCGCCGTACGTCACCCCGAACGCGGACTTCTACCGCATCGACACGGCGCTGCGCGTGCCGCAGGTGGACCCGGCGTCGTGGACGCTGCGCGTCTCGGGACTCGTCGACGACCCGTTCGAGATCACGCTCGACGAGCTGCTCGCGCTCCCGCTCGTCGAGCACCACCTCACGCTCACGTGCGTGTCCAACGAGGTCGGCGGGGACCTCGTGGGCAACGCGCGGTGGCTCGGGTACCCGGTGCGCGAGCTGCTCGCGCGCGCGGGAGTGCAGGACGGCGCCGACATGGTGCTCTCGACGAGCGCCGACGGGTGGACGGCGAGCACGCCGCTCGACGCCCTCACCGACCCCGACCGGGCGAGCCTGCTCGCCGTCGGGATGAACGGCGAGGCGCTGCCGGCCGAGCACGGGTTCCCCGCCCGGCTCGTCGTGCCCGGGCTGTACGGCTACGTGTCCGCGACGAAGTGGGTCACCGAGCTCAAGGTCACGACCTTCGCCGACGACGTCGCCTACTGGTCCACGCGCGGGTGGTCGGAGCGGGGACCGATCAAGCTCGCGTCGCGCGTCGACACCCCGCGCGACGGCGCGGCCGTGGAGGCGGGGGAGGTCGTCGTCGCGGGCGTGGCGTGGGCCCAGCACACGGGCGTCGAGGGCGTCGAGGTGCGCGTGGACGACGGCCCGTGGCGCGCCGCGACGCTCGCCGCCACGGTCGGCCCGGACACGTGGCGGCAGTGGTCGTACGCGTGGGACGCGACGCCGGGGGAGCACCGGCTGACGGTCCGCGCGACCGACGCGGACGGGCGCACCCAGACGGCCGACGTCGCCCCGCCCGCGCCCGACGGCGCATCGGGCTGGCACGAGGTCGCCGTCCGCGTCCGGTGACCGGCCCGGCCCGTGCCTGGAACAGGGGAGCAGGCGAGGGGCAGGCGAGAGGCCCGGGTCCTGGACCGGAGGTTGTCCCGCGACGGGCGTGCTGGCACCATGTGCGGGTGACCTCCGCGCGCCCCACGAGCAGCACGCTCGTCCTCGCGCGCCCGCTGGTCCTCACCGCCACCTGTTGTTGAGGGCTCGCGGCGCCCTGCGCAGCCTCGACCTGGTGTCCGCGAGCAGCCTCCCGCCCCTCCCTCCCTGCGACGGGGCGTGACGGTCGCCGGTCCCGCGCCACGGCTCAGCGATGAGTCCGACGCCACGACCGGGTCTGCACCCACGGACGCCAGCCGAGCACAGGACGCGAGACCACCATGTACGTTCCCCCGCACTTCCCCCGCTACCGCCCGACCACGGTGCCGTCCCCGGCGCCCGTCCTCGCCGCGCCGCCCGCGGACGCGCCGCCGCTCACGCTCGAGTGGCTCGTCGCGCGCGACATCGACGCCTACACCGCGCGCCGCCGGGCGGCGGCTACCATGGAGGCACAGGCGTCGACCCGGCCATCACCGGCGAGCCTCCGGAAGAACGGGAACCCCGCCGCGGGGCAGGCCTGACGGCCCGCGGCAGGTCCTCACTAGACCCGGACGGGTGGGCCCGTCACAGCCTGCGACGAGCGGTCGGCGACCGCCCGTGGTGCCCGACGGCGTCGGGCGCCTGCGGGCACGGCGCCGGCAAGCGAGGTGGTACCGCGGCGAGCCCGCCCCAGGTGGGGGAGTCGTCCTCGCAGGAGAGCACGACCGACCCGTACCACCACGGCGGACACCCCGCCGACCGCTACCTCACCGGAGTCCTCGAGACCATGGCCTACCCGCTGCACCGCGCACCCTCGTCCGCCGCCGCCGCGCACCCCGGAGCCGCGTTCGGCGTCCCCGCCTCCCCGGACCTGCCCGCGATCGAGCGCGAGGTCCTCGCCTACTGGGAGGCGGACGACACGTTCCGCGCCTCGGTCGAGCGCAACCCCGCCGGGGAGAACGGCAGCAACGAGTTCGTCTTCTACGACGGCCCGCCGTTCGCCAACGGCCTGCCCCACTACGGGCACCTGCTCACGGGCTACGCGAAGGACGTCGTGCCGCGCTACCAGACGATGCGCGGCAAGCACGTCGAGCGTCGCTTCGGCTGGGACACGCACGGCCTGCCCGCCGAGCTCGAGGCGATGGACCAGCTCGGGATCAAGACCAAGGAGGAGATCCTCGAGCTGGGGATCGAGCGGTTCAACGACGCGTGCCGCGCGTCGGTGCTCAAGTACACGAGCGAGTGGCAGGACTACGTGACCCGCCAGGCGCGCTGGGTCGACTTCGAGCACGACTACAAGACGCTCGACCCGACGTTCATGGAGTCGGTCCTGTGGGCGTTCAAGCAGCTCTACGACAAGGGCCTCGTCTACGAGGGCTTCCGCGTGCTGCCCTACTGCTGGAACGACCAGACGCCGCTGTCGAACCACGAGCTGCGCATGGACGAGGACGTGTACCAGGTCCGCCAGGACCCGGCGGTCACCGTCGGCTTCCGGCTCGAGACGGGCGAGCTCGCGCTCATCTGGACGACGACGCCCTGGACGCTGCCGTCCAACCTGTTCGTCATGGCTGGCCCCGACGTCGAGTACGTCGTCGTGGAGTCGTCGTTCACGGGCGTCAAGGAGCGCTACGTGATCGCCGCGGAGCGCCTCGAGGCGTACGCGCGCGAGCTCGCCGACGAGGGCGTCGAGGACGTGACGACGCAGGTCGTCGAGCGGCTCACGGGCGCCGACCTCGTCGGGCGGTCGTACACGCCGCCGTTCTCGTACTTCGCCGGGCACGCCGGTGCGCACCGGGTCGTCGAGGCCGACTTCGTCACGACCACGGACGGCACCGGGCTCGTGCACAACGCCGGCGCGTTCGGCGAGGAGGACAAGGTCGTCTCCGACCGCGAGGGCGTCGAGCCGGTGCTGCCGGTCGCGTCCGACGGCAAGTTCGTCTTCCCCGTCGTCGACTACGAGAGCCTCCAGGTCTTCGACGCGAACGCGCTCATCATCGACCACCTCAAGGGCCGCACGCGCCACGACGCCGCGGCCGCACAGGGGGAGGAGACGCCGGACCTCCCGCTCGGCGCGACGAGCCCCGGCACGGTGCTGCTGCGCCGCGAGTCGTACGCGCACTCCTACCCGCACTGCTGGCGCTGCCGCAAGCCGCTCATCTACATGGGCGTGTCGTCGTGGTTCGTCGCGGTGTCGAAGTTCAAGGACCGCATGGTCGAGCTCAACGAGCAGATCTCCTGGACCCCCGACCACATCCAGCACGGCCAGTTCGGCAAGTGGCTGGAGAACGCGCGCGACTGGTCGATCACGCGCAACCGGTTCTGGGGGAGCCCAGTGCCGGTGTGGCGCTCGGACGACCCGCAGTACCCGCGCGTCGACGTGTACGGCTCGTTCGCCGAGATCGAGCGGGACTTCGGCACCCTCCCGCGCAACGAGAAGGGAGAGCCGGACCTGCACCGGCCGTTCGTCGACCGCCTCACGCGCCCCAACCCGGACGACCCGACGGGCCGCTCGACCATGCGCCGCGTCGAGGACGTCATGGACGTCTGGTTCGACTCGGGCTCCATGCCCTACGCGCAGGTGCACTACCCGTTCGAGAACACCGACTGGTTCGAGCACCACAACCCCGGCGACTTCATCGTCGAGTACATCGGCCAGACGCGCGGCTGGTTCTACACGCTGCACGTGCTCGCGACCGCGCTGTTCGACCGTCCGGCGTTCCGCTCGGCGGTCTCGCACGGCATAGTGCTGGGCTCCGACGGCCGCAAGATGAGCAAGTCGCTGCGCAACTACCCGGACGTCAACGAGGTCTTCGACCGCGACGGCTCCGACGCGATGCGCTGGTTCCTCATGAGCTCGCCCATCCTGCGCGGCGGCAACCTCGTCGTCACCGAGGACGGGATCCGCGACGCGGTGCGCCAGGTGCTGCTCCCGCTGTGGAGCACGTACTACTTCTTCACGCTGTACGCCAACACGTCGAAGGCGCAGGCGCGCGCGGGCGAGCCCGTCGAGCCCGCCGGGTACGTCGCGCAGAAGGTCGCGCCCGAGCGCGTGGCCGGGCTCCCGGCCCTCGACCGCTACCTGCTCGCCCGGACCCACGACCTCGTCGTGCGCGTCACGGGGCAGCTCGACGCGTACGACATCGCCGGCGCGTGCGAGACCGTGCGCGAGCACCTCGACGTCCTGACCAACTGGTACGTGCGCACCCAGCGCGACCGGTTCTGGGCGGAGGACGCCGACGCGTTCGACACGCTGTACACGGCGCTCGAGACGCTCACGCGCGTCATGGCGCCGCTCGCCCCGCTGCTCGCGGAGGAGGTGTGGCGCGGCCTGACCGGCGGGCGCTCGGTCCACCTCACCGACTGGCCGGCGTCCACCGAGGAGGTCGGCGAGCGGTTCGTCGGCGAGGACGGCTCGTCCGCCGTGGCCGTGCGTCACGTCCCGGACGCGTCCCTCGTCGCCGACCCGGCGCTCGTCGCCGCGATGGACGAGGTCCGCGCCGTCGCGTCGGCCGCGCTCGGCCTGCGCAAGGCGCACCAGCTCCGGGTGCGCCAGCCGCTCGCGCGGCTCACGGTCGTCGTGGACGACCCGGGGGCGCTCGCGCCGTACACGGACCTGCTGGCGCGCGAGCTCAACGTCAAGGCCGTCGAGCTCGAGTCGACCGACTCGGACGCCGCGGAGCGCTTCGGCATCACGCAGCGCCTCGCGGTCAACGCCCGCGCCGCGGGCCCGCGCCTGGGCCGCGGGGTCCAGGCCGTCATCAAGGCGGCGAAGGCCGGTGCGTGGCGCGTGGACGAGGCCGGGGAGGTCGTCGTGACGACGGACGACGGCGACGTCGCGCTCCTGCCCGCGGAGTACGAGCTGACGACCGTGGTCGCCGACCGCGGCGTCGCCGAGGGCGAGGCGCCGAGCGTCGCTGCCGCGGTGCTCGCGAGCGGCGGGTTCGCCGTCCTCGACCTCGCGCTCGACGACGCGCTGCTCGCCGAGGGCTACGCGCGCGACGTGATCCGCGACGTGCAGGACGCGCGCAAGGCCGCCGGGCTCGACGTCGCCGACCGCATCCGGCTCTCGCTCGACGTGCCGGGCGAGTGGCTCGTGGCGGTCGAGGAGCACCGCGACCTCGTCGCGCGCGAGACGCTCGCGGTCGAGGTCGTCGTCGAGACGTCGCCGACCGACGTGCGCTCCGTGCGCGTCGAGAAGGCCGACGGCACCGTCCCGGACACGGCGGTGATCCTGTGAGCGCCCCGCGCAAGGACCCCGGTGCCGCACGACGGCAGAGCGCGAAGGACGCCCGCGCGGCGGCGGAGGACGCCGCCGCGCAGGCGGACCTCGAGCGCGTCTACCAGCACATCGTGTCCCGTGCCCCCGAGCACGACTTCGACCCGACGATCGACCGGGTGCGGCGCCTGTTCGAGCTGCTGGGCGACCCGCAGCACGCGTTCCGGACGATCCACCTCACCGGGACCAACGGCAAGACGAGCACCGCGCGCGTCGCCGAGCGCCTCGTGCGCGAGCACGGCCTGCGCACCGGCCTGTTCACGAGCCCGCACCTGACGAGCGTCACCGAGCGGATCGTCGTCGACGGCGAGCCGCTCTCGCCGCGCCGGTTCGTCGAGGTGTGGGAGGACGTCTACCCCTACGTGCAGGTCGTCGACGCGGAGCTCGCGGAGACCGGGCAGTCGCAGCTCAGCTTCTTCGAGGTCCTCACGGGCGTGGCGTTCGCCGCGTTCGCGGACACGCCCGTCGACGTCGCGATCGTCGAGGTCGGCATGGGCGGCGAGTGGGACTCGACCAACGTGGTCGACGCGGAGGTCGCCGTCGTGACGCCCGTCGCGCTCGACCACGAGCGGTGGCTCGGGAGCACGCTCGAGGAGATCGCGACGGTCAAGTCGGGCATCGTCAAGGAGGGCGCGACCGCCGTCTCGGCGGCGCAGCGCCCCGAGGTCGAGGAGGTGCTGCGTGCCCGGGCGGAGCGCGTCGGCGCGCGCCTGCTGCGCGAGGGCGTCGACCTCGACGTCGCCGCGCGCCAGGTCGCGGTCGGCGGCCAGCTCCTCGACCTGCGCACGCCCGCGGCGCTCTACACCGAGGTGTTCCTCCCGCTGCACGGCGAGCACCAGGCGCACAACGCGCTGCTCGCGCTCGGCGCGGTGGAGGCGTTCCTCGGCGGCCGGGCGCTCGACGGCACGCTCGTCGAGGCGGCGTTCGCGGACGTCACGTCGCCGGGCCGGCTCGAGGTCGTGCGGTCCAGCCCGACCGTCCTCGTCGACGCGGCGCACAACGCCGCGGGGGCCGAGGCGCTCGCGACGGCGCTCGGCGAGGCGTTCGACCTGCGCCACCTCGTCGGCGTCGTCGCGATCATGGCCGACAAGGACGCCGAGCCGCTCCTCGCGGCGCTCGAGCCGGTGCTCGCGGAGATCGTCGTGACGCGCAACAGCTCGGAGCGCTCGGCCGACCCGACGGAGCTCGCCGAGCTCGCCGCCGACGTCTTCGGCGAGGACCGCGTGCACAGCACCGAGCGCCTCGACGAGGCGCTCCAGGTGGCGGTCGACCTCGTCGAGCGCGACGACGCCGTGGGCGTCGGCACGGGCACGGGCGTCCTGGTCACGGGCTCGGTCGTGACGGTGGCGGACGCGCGCGTCCTGCTCGGTCGCGGCTGACGCCCGGACGCCGCGCGGCGCGCGGCGGCCGGGTGTTTGATGGAGGCGACGACGGCGGCGGGCGCGCCGGGCGCGGCCTGCCGACGTCGCGGGGGCTGTCGGCGCCCGGAGCACCGGGCGCACGGACCGATGGAGGGATGACCGGTGAAGAAGCTGCTCAACGATCCCCAGGACGCGGTGACGGAGTCCCTCGAGGGCTTCGGCCAGGCGCACGCCGACCTCGTGCAGGTGCACCTCGCGCCCCCGTACGTGTCGCGCGCCGGCGGCGCGGTGGCCGGCAAGGTCGGGCTGGTCTCGGGCGGCGGCTCGGGCCACGAGCCGCTGCACGCGGGCTTCGTCGGGCCGGGGATGCTCGACGCCGCGGTGCCGGGCGCCGTGTTCACCTCGCCGACGCCCGACCAGATCGTCCCGGCGATCCTCGGCGCCGACTCGGGCGCCGGCGTGCTCGCGATCGTCAAGAACTACACGGGCGACGTGCTGAACTTCGAGACGGCGGTCGAGCTCGTCGAGGCCGAGGGCACCCAGGTCACGAGCATCCTCGTCAACGACGACGTCGCGGTCGAGGACTCGCTCTACACCGCGGGCCGGCGCGGCGTGGCGGGGACGGTCGCGGTCGAGAAGATCGCGGGCGCGGCGGCCGAGCGCGGCGACGACCTCGGCACCGTGACGGAGATCGCCGGGCGCGTCGTGGCGAACGTGCGCTCGATGGGCGTCGCCCTCACGGCGTGCACCGTGCCGCACGTGGGCAGGCCGAGCTTCGACCTCGGCGACGACGAGGTCGAGATCGGCATCGGGATCCACGGCGAGCCCGGGCGGCACCGGATCCCGCTCGCGTCGGCGGACGAGATCACGCAGCGGCTGGTCGATCCCGTGGCCGACGACCTGGGCCTCGCCGACGGCGAGGACGTGTTGCTGTTCGTTAACGGAATGGGCGGTACCCCGCTGTCCGAGCTGTACGTCGTCTATCGTCAGGCGAGGAGGCTGCTCGAAGGGCGCGGCGTACGCGTGACGCGCTCGCTCGTCGGCAACTACGTCACGTCGCTGGAGATGCAGGGTGCGTCGGTCACCGTGCTGCGCCTGGACGACGAGCTCACCGCCCTGTGGGACGCTCCCGTCCACACGGCCGCGCTGCGCTGGTGAGCGGGTGCCCTTTCGTGCAGTCTCCGGGAGCCGGCGCACCGCCGGCTCGACGGCGAGGAGAGGTGGGGCATGACGCTGGACGTGGCCTGGGCCGAGCGATGGACCCGGCTGAGCGCGGAGCGGATCGCGGCGGCACGGGACGAGCTGACGGAGCTGGACCGCCAGATCGGTGACGGCGACCACGGCGAGAACCTCGACCGGGGTTTCCGCGCGGTGGTCGCCAAGCTCGACGGGGCGGCCGCCGGGGAGCAGCCGCCCGGTCAGATCGGCGACGTGCTCAAGCTCGTGGCCACGACGCTCATGTCGTCCGTCGGCGGCGCCTCGGGCCCGCTCTACGGGACCGCGTACCTGCGCGCCGCGAAGGTGACCGGCCTCGCGGAGCTCGACGCGCACGGTGTCGTCGCGCTGCTCGAGGGAGCGCTCGAGGGCATCTCCGCGCGCGGCAAGGCGCAGGTCGGCGAGAAGACGATGGTCGACGCCTGGCAGCCCGCGGTCGACGCGGCGGAGGCCGCGGCCGACGCGGGCGGCTCGACGGCCGACGTCCTCGCGGCCGCCGCCCGGGCCGCGCGCGAGGGCGCCGAGGCGACCGTGCCGCTCGTGGCGACGAAGGGCCGGGCGAGCTACCTCGGCGAGCGCAGCGCGGGCCACCAGGACCCGGGCGCGACGTCGACAGCGATCCTGCTCGAGGCCGCGCGCGACGCGGCGGCGGCGTGAGCGGCGTGGCCGGACCGGTCGGCACGCGGGCCCGGGTCGCGCTCGTCCTCGTCTCGCACTCGCAGCGCCTCGCGCAGGGGGCCGTCGAGCTGTCCGCGCAGATGGCGCCCGGCGTCCTGCTGCTCGCGGCGGGCGGGACGGACGACGGCGGTCTCGGCACGAGCTACGACCGCGTCTCCGGGGCGATCGAGGAGGCGCTGCGCGTCGCGGACGGTGTCGTCGTGCTCGCGGACCTGGGCTCGGCCGTGATGACGGTCGAGTCGGTGCTGGACCTGGAGGACGGCTTCGACGGGCGTGTGCTGCTCGCGGACGCGCCGTTCGTCGAGGGTGCCGTCGCGGCGGCCGTCACCGCGCACGGCGGCGGCGACGTGGCCGAGGTCCTCGCGTCCGCGGAGCACGCGGGCGGCACGTTCGCAGTCCCCGCCGCGGCACCGGAGGCGGGGGAGGAGAACCCTGCGGACGGCGCCCCGCCGGCGGGGGAGGCCCGCGCCGTCGTGACGCTGCGCAACCCGCTCGGCCTGCACGCCCGGCCCGCCGCGGTGCTCGCGCGCCTGGTCGCGGGGTTCGACGCGAGCGTCGCGATCGACGGCGTCAACGGGGCGAGCGTCCTCGAGCTCATGAAGCTCGGCGCGACCGGCGGGCAGGAGCTCACGGTCACGGGGGAGGGCCCGCAGGCCGCGGACGCGGTGCGCGCGGTGGTCGAGGCCGTGGAGGGCGGGTTCGGCGAGGTCTGACGCCGCGACGGTGTGACCTCCGTCACGCCGGCTTGCAGTTGATGCAAAATTGCAGAGGATGCAAGAATGGTCCTCGTGCCGACGACTCCGCCTGACGTGCCCGCTCGCCCCTCCGTGGCCGACCGGGCCGCGGCGTGCGTCGCGCCGTCGCCCGGCGGGCTGCGCGAGCGCAAGAAGCGCGCGCGCCGCGAGGCCCTCGTCGACGCCGCGCAGACCCTCGTCCTCGACCGCGGCCTCGACGCCGTGACGGTCGAGGACATCTGCGCGGCCGTCGGCGTCTCGCCCCGCACGTTCTTCAACTACTTCCCCGCGAAGGACGACGCCGTGCTCGGCCTCGAGGACTTCTCGGTCCGACCGGACGTCGTCGCGGCCTTCGTCGCCGGCGGCCCGACGGGCGCGCTCCTCGACGACCTCGAGGTCGTCGTGGCCGACGTGCTCGCGCACGAGGTCGTCACCCCCGAGCGCATGGCGCGCACGCTCGAGCTCGTGCAGCGCGAGCCGCACCTCGTCGCGCGTCACGTCGCGTGGGTCGAGGGCCACCGCGCGGAGCTCGTCGAGATGCTCGTCGCGCGTCGCGCGGTCCGGCCGTTCGTCCCGGACCCCGAGCTCCTGGCGCTCGTCGTCATGAGCCTCCTGCGGGCGAGCACGGTCGAGTGGCAGCAGCGGGGCCGCGAGGGCGAGCCGGTGGACCACCTGCCGGGCGTCGTCGACCAGCTCCGCGCGCTGCTCCGCGACACGCGCGCCCCCGATCCCGCGGCCACCTGACCGCACCCCTCGCCCCGCGCGAGGACTCCACCGGCTCGGGCCTCCCACCCGACCGGCCGCACCTCCAGCCCCCACCCGACGACGGGCCGCGCCCGTCGGCGCGCGCCCGCCCGTCCCGACCGAACCGGATCCTCATGGCCTCCTCCACCGCAGCACCGCCCGTCGACGGCGGCAAGCCGCTCGTCGTGCTCACCCCGCGCACCGTGTGGGTGATCTTCGGCGCGCTCATGGCGTCGATGTTCCTGTCCTCGCTCGACCAGTCGATCGTCGGCACCGCGATGCCGACGATCGTCGGCGAGCTCCACGGCGTCGAGCACCAGGGCTGGGTCATCACGGCCTACATCCTGGCGATCGCCATCGTCATGCCGCTCTACGGCAAGTTCGGCGACCTCTGGGGCCGCCGCTGGCCGTTCCTCGTCGCGATCGGCCTCTTCACGGTGGCGTCGGCCGGCGCCGGGTTCGCGCAGTCGTTCCCCGAGCTCGTCGCCTGGCGCGGCGTGCAGGGCCTCGGCGGCGGCGGCCTCATGATCCTGTCGCAGGCGATCATCGCCGACATCGTCCCCGCCAAGGACCGCGGCAAGTACATGGGCCCCATGGGCGCGCTCTTCGGCATCGCCGCGGTCATCGGGCCGCTCCTCGGCGGCTGGTTCACCGAGGGCCCGGGCTGGCGCTGGGCGTTCTGGATCAACGTGCCCATCGGCGTCGCCGCGTTCGTCGTGGCGTGGGTCGCGCTCAAGCTCCCCTCGCACCGCGCGGGCCGCAAGATCGACGTCGCGGGCATCTTCTTCCTCGTCGTCGCGACGTCCGGCATCGTCCTGGTCACGAGCTGGGAGTCGCTGACGACGTCGTCCGGCTACGACTGGTCCGACCCGTGGCTGCTCGGCCTCGTCGCGGCCGTCGTGGTGTCGGTCGTCGCGTTCGTCCTCGTCGAGAACCGCGCCGAGGAGCCGCTGCTCCCGCTGCACCTGTTCAAGAACCGGACCTTCACCATCGCGACGCTCATCGGCCTCGTGCTCGGCATGGGCATGTTCTCGGCGCTCGCGTTCCTGCCGACGTTCCTGCAGATGTCCACGGGTGCCGGGGTCACCGAGTCCGGGTTCCTCATGCTCCCGATGATGGTCGGCGTCATGATCACGGCCATCGGGTCCGGTCTCGCCATCACCAAGACCGGGCGGTACAAGATCTACCCGGTGGTGGGTCTCGCGATCACCGCGGCCGGGATGGTCTGGCTCACGCGGATCACGGGCGACATGTCGATGTGGCTCTTCGGCGCGATGATCTTCGTCATGGGCGCCGGGATGGGCCTCGTCATGCAGACGATCGTGCTCGCCGTGCAGAACTCGGTCGACCCGCACGAGATCGGGACGGCGACGAGCGCGAACAACTTCTTCCGCGAGATCGGCGCGGCCGTCGGGACGGCGCTGTTCAGCACCATCTTCACGTCGCGGCTCGCCGACAACCTCGAGGGCGTGTTCGCGGGCGTGCCCGGGGGTGCGGCCCCCGCCGGCGCGGAGGGCTCCTCGCTCACGCCCGAGATGGTGCAGCAGCTCCCGGAGCCGATCCACACGGGCGTCGTCGACGCGTTCACCGACGCGCTCGCCCCCGCGTTCTGGTACCTGGTCCCGCTCGTCCTCGTCGGGTTCGTGCTCGCGCTGTTCCTGCGCGAGGTCAAGCTCTCCGACGTCGCCGGGATGGTCGCGCGCGGCGAGGCCGTCGCCGACCACGGCGACCTGCGCGAGGACGCCCCCGTGACGGGCGAGGCCGACGGGGCCGCGGTCGTCGTGCCCGCGGGCGGCGGTGGACCGGACGACGAGCGCCCCGGGATCCGGGAGCGCGACGGCGCGCCGGTATCCTGACCGGGTGAGCACCTCGCCGTCGCAGCCCGCCGCGCAGCCGTCCCGCCACGGCCGCGCGGCGGGTCCGGTGCGCCCGTCCCCGGGCGACCGCATCAAGCCCAAGAAGCCCGCGAAGGTCCAGTTCGCGTCGACCACGCTCCTGCTCGAGGCGTTCCTCGTCGTGTTCGCGACGCTCGTGGCCTACGGCCTGCGCGACGTGCCCTACTCGCGCGGCCCGCTCGAGCTGCCCTCCGCGACGTCGATCTGGGTCGTGGGCGGGGTGCTCGCCGTCGTGCTCGTGGTGCTGTCGCGCATGGTGGGCACGCCCGGCGGGTACGTCGCCGGGTCCGTGGTCCAGGTGCCCGTGCTCGCGCTCGGGCTGGTGGTGCCGATGATGTTCCTCGTGGGCGGCCTCTTCGTCGTCCTGTGGATCGTCTCGATCCGCCTCGGCGGGCGCATCGACCGCGAGCGCGCGGCCTACGACGCCGAGCACCCCGAGACCGCGCCCAACGCCGGATGACGGCGCGGCGCGCACGCGGCCGGGCGGCCGCCCGCCGGGCGCGGCGCACGGCCCGACGGCCGGTAGGCTCGGCGACCATGACCGACGTCGCACCCGCACTGACCGAGACCATCGAGCGCACCCTCATCCTCGTCAAGCCCGACGGCGTCCGCCGCGGCCTGTCCGGCGAGATCCTCCGGCGCGTCGAGGCCAAGGGCTACACGCTCGCCGCCGTGCGCCTGCTCGACGCGACGCCCCAGCTGCTCGCCGCCCACTACGCCGAGCACGAGGGCAAGCCGTTCTTCCAGCCGCTCGTCGACTTCATGCTCTCGGGCAAGATCCTCGCGGTCGTGGCCGAGGGCCAGGGCGTCGTCCCCGGCTTCCGCTCGCTCGCCGGCGCGACCAACCCGACCGAGGCGCTGCCCGGCACGATCCGCGGCGACCTCGGCCGCGACTGGGGCCTCAAGGTCCAGCAGAACCTCGTGCACGGGTCGGACTCGCCCGAGTCCGCCGCGCGCGAGATCGCGCTCTGGTTCCCCGAGCTCGGCTGACCCGCACGCGCACGTCCGCCCCGTCCCGGGCCTCCGGGGCGGGGCGTTCGCGTGCCCGCCGCGGTGTGCGCGGTCCGCCACGGCCGGTCGCGGACGTCCGCAGGATCGTGGGAGCGCCGCACTAGGCTCGGGTCCGTGCACCTCAAGACCCTGACGCTGCGCGGCTTCAAGTCGTTCGCGTCCGCGACGACGCTGAGCTTCGAGCCCGGCGTGACGTGCGTCGTCGGGCCGAACGGCTCGGGCAAGTCGAACGTCGTCGACGCGCTCGCGTGGGTGATGGGGGAGCAGGGCGCCAAGACCCTGCGCGGCGGCAAGATGGAGGACGTCATCTTCGCCGGCACCTCCGGCCGGCCCCCGCTCGGGCGCGCCGAGGTGTCCCTGACGATCGACAACACCGACGGCGCGCTGCCGATCGACTACACCGAGGTGACGATCTCCCGCACGCTGTTCCGCAGCGGCGGGTCCGAGTACGCGATCAACGGCAGCGCGTGCCGCCTGCTCGACATCCAGGACCTCCTCTCCGACTCGGGCCTCGGCCGGGAGATGCACGTGATCGTCGGCCAGGGGCAGCTCGACGCCGTCCTGCGCGCGACGCCCGAGGACCGCCGCGGCTTCGTCGAGGAGGCCGCGGGCGTCCTCAAGCACCGGAAGCGCAAGGAGAAGGCGCTCCGCAAGCTCGACGCGATGCAGGCCAACCTCACGCGGCTCGCGGACCTCACGACGGAGATCCGGCGCCAGCTCGGCCCGCTGGGGCGGCAGGCGGAGATCGCGCGCAAGGCCGCCACGATCCAGGCCGACCTGCGCGACGCGCGGGCCCGGCTCCTCGCCGACGACCTCGCCCAGCTCACCGCGACGCTCGAGCAGGAGATGGCCGACGAGGCGGCCCTGCGCACGCAGCAGGCGGAGGTCGAGCGCGCGCTCGCGACGGCGCGCGACACGCTCGGCCGGCTCGAGCGCGAGGCCGCGGAGGCCGCGCCCGCCCTCGGGGCCGCGACCGACGTCTGGTTCCGGCTCTCGTCGCTGCGCGAGCGGCTGCGCGGCACGCGCACGCTCGCCGAGGAGCGCGTGCGCCTCCTCGGGCGCCCCGAGGCGGCATCCCGCGGGCAGGACCCGGACGAGCTCGAGGCGCAGGCCGAGCGCGTGCGCGCGACCGAGGCGGAGCTCGAGGCGGAGGTCGCCCGCGCGCGCGACGCGCTCGCCGCCGCGGTCACCGACCGGGAGGACGCCGAGCAGACCGCGGGGGAGGCGGAGCGGGCCGTCGCGACGCTGCTCCGCGGTGCCGCGGACCGCCGCGAGGGTCTCGCGCGGCTCGCCGGGCAGGTCGCGGCGCAGCGCACGCGCGTCGAGGCGGCGGAGGCCGAGATCGGACGGCTGCGCGAGTCGCTCGCGGAGGCCGAGCACCGGGGCACGCAGGCGCGCACCGAGTTCGCGGTGCTCGAGACCCAGGTGGTCGGCGCCGAGGAGGGCGAGGAAGGTCTCGACGCCGAGCACGAGGCCGCGGTGGACGCGGTCGAGCGCACGACCGCCGCCGTGACGGGCCTGGAGGCGGACGCGTCCGCCGCGGACCAGGAGCGCGCGACCTGGAGCGCGCGCATCGAGGCGCTCGAGCTGAGCCTCGACCGCAAGGACGGCGCGGGCGCGCTGCTCGCGGCGGACGGCGTCGGCGTCGTGGGGTCGCTCGCGGCCCTGCTCGGCGTCGAGGCGGGCTACGAGGACGCGGTGGCCGCGGCGCTGGGCCCGGCCGCCGACGCGGTCGCGGTCGAGTCGGTCGACGCCGCGGTCGACGCGCTGCGCTACCTGCGCACGGAGGACGCCGGGCGCGCGGGCCTCGTCGTGGCGACCGCGGAGCCCGGCCCGGGCCCCGCCGCCGTCGACCTGCCCGACGGCGCGCGCTGGGCCGTCGACGTCGTCACCGCCGCCGGGGGCGTCGGCCAGGCGGTGCGGTCCCTGCTGGCGGGCGTGGCCGTCGTCGACGACCTGGGCCAGGCGCGCGCGCTCGTGGCGCGGCATCCGGACGTCGCCGTCGTGACGCGGGGCGGTGACCTCCTCGCGACGACGCGCGCGTGGGGCGGGTCGGCGTCGGCGCCGAGCGTGCTGCACCTGCAGTCGGCGCTCGACGAGGCGCGCACCGCGCACGCCGACGCGACGGCCCGCGCCGAGCGGGCCCGGTTCGCGCTCGTGGGCGCGCGCGAGGCGGCGCAGGAGGCGCGCGCCCGGTACGAGGACACGCTCGACCGGCTCAACGAGTCCGACGCGCAGCTCGCCGCGGTCGCGGAGCAGCTCGGGCACCTGGGGGCGACCGCGCGCTCGGCCGCCGCGGAGGCCGAGCGCGTGCGCGCGTCGCTGGAGCGGGCGTCCCAGGGTCTCGACGACGCGCGCGAGACGCTCGCCGGGCTCGTCGAGCGGCTCGAGGTCGCGGAGGCGGCGCCGGAGCAGTCCGAGGACGCGGTGGCGGAGGCGAGCGCCGAGCGCGACCGCCTCCTCGCGCGCGCCTCGACCGCGCGCACGGCCGAGACCGAGGCACGGCTCGCCCTGCGCACGAGCGAGGAGCGCTCGCGGGCGGTCGCGGGCCGGGCCCAGTCGCTGGCCCGGGCGGCCGCCGCGGAGCGCGACGCGCGCGAGCGGGCCGCGCGGCGCGAGGCGGCGCGGGTGCGGCAGGCGGGCCGCGCGTCCGCGGTGCGCGACGGCGCGACGCTCGCCCTCGCCGCGATCGACCGGTCGCTGGCCCGGGCGGGCGCGGAGCGGGACGCCGCAGAGGCGGCACGGGCCGAGCGCGACACCGCGGTGACCGCCGCGCGCCGCGAGGTCGACGACCTGGCGGCGCGCCTGCGCGAGCTCACCGACGTCGCGCACCGCGACGAGGTGGCGCGCGCGCAGCAGCAGCTGCGCATCGAGCAGCTCCAGGCACGCAGCGTCGACGAGCTCGGGCTCGACCCGGCCGTCCTGGTCGAGGAGCTCGGCCCGCACCGCGAGGTCCCCGTCCCCTCCGACGACGGCGAGCCCCGCACGGTCCCGTACGACCGCGCCCAGCAGGAGAAGCGCCTGCGCGCCGCGGAGCGCGACCTCGGCCGCCTCGGCAAGGTGAACCCGCTCGCGCTCGAGGAGTTCGCCGCGCTCGAGGAGCGGCACAAGTTCCTCGCCGACCAGCTGGCCGACCTCAAGAAGTCGCGCGCCGACCTGCTGGAGATCGTCAAGGAGATCGACGAGCGCGTCGAGCGGGTGTTCTCGGACGCGTACCGCGACACCGCCGAGCAGTTCGAGCGCGTGTTCGCCCGCATGTTCCCGGGCGGCGAGGGGCGCCTGGTCCTCACCGACCCGGACGACATGCTGACCACGGGCATCGAGGTCGAGGCCCGTCCCGCGGGGAAGAAGGTCAAGCGCCTGTCCCTGCTGTCCGGCGGCGAGCGCTCGCTCACGGCGGTCGCGATCCTCGTCGCGATCTTCAAGGCGCGGCCCTCGCCGTTCTACGTCATGGACGAGGTCGAGGCCGCCCTGGACGACGTGAACCTCGGCCGCCTGCTCGAGATCTTCCGCGAGCTCCAGGAGGACTCGCAGCTCATCGTCATCACGCACCAGAAGCGCACCATGGAGATCGCCGACGCGCTCTACGGCGTGACGATGCGCGGCGACGGCGTCACGACGGTCATCAGCCAGCGCATGTCCGAGGCGCGCGAGGAGGTCCCCGCGTAAAGCGCGCGGGGCGGTCCGTCCGCCTCGTCCGGACCTGGGCGGAACCTCCAGGATCGTTGCAATTCCGGGCCTTGTGAAGATGTGGTGCTGATCGCCGAGCCCCGGCGTGGCTGCGGTCGCGACGCGTTCGGGCGCCCGGATACTGGAGGGCATGGTCTGGATGTTCGTGTGGCTGGGGCTCACGCTCGGCGTCGCCGCCGTCGTGTTCCTGTTCGCGAGCGTCGTCGCGCGCGCCGAGGCGCAGTCGACCGGTGCGGCGGGTGACCGACGGGACGGCGAGCAGGGGATGCGCGCCTTCTGGCGCGACTTCCGCTCGGGGCTGCGGCGGCGTCGCCGCCGCGGCGACAACCCGGGCCAGCACGTCGCGACCGTGCGCATGCCGCGGCCGGTGGACACGAGCATCGACGACTTCTTCACGGCCACGCAGGTGTCGTCCAACGCGTACGTCGACGCCGAGGAGCTCACCGACGTCCTGCACCGCGCGCGCGAGCGCGTGCGCCCGCTGCACCCGGGGGAGCGCCCTCCCGAGGCGTGAGCACCGCGTCGGTCTGAGAGACTTCCGGGGTGAACGACCTCCTCCCGCTCTGGATCGTCCTCGGCGTCCTCCTGGTCGTCGGCCTCGTCACCGCCGGGACCGTGTCGGTCCGTCGCCGCGGTCGCCGCGACCTCGTCGAACCCCCGCCCACGGCCCCTGCCGCGCCTCCCGCGACCGCGCCGGACGCCGTGGAGGCACCGCCCGGCACGGCGACCGTGGAGGCGCCGCCGGAGCCCGACGTCGCCGCCCCGCCCGCGCTCGAGCGCCCGGAGCCGGTCGGTGGTCGGCTCGTCCGGCTGCGCGAGCGCCTCGCGCGCTCCGGGTCGCCGCTCGGCGCCCGCCTGCTGTCCGTCCTCTCGCGGGACCACCTCACCGAGGACGACTGGGACGAGCTCGAGGAGACCCTCCTCCTCGCGGACGTCGGCGCCGGGCCGGCCGGCGAGCTCATCGACGCGCTGCGCACCAAGGTCCGCGTCCTCGGGGTGCGCGACGCCGCGAGCGTGCGCGACCTCCTGCGCACCGAGCTCGTCGCGCTCGTCGACCCGACGCTCGACCGCTCGCTCGCGACGTCCCCGCGCACCGCCGAGGACGGGTCCACGGTGCCCGCCGTCGTGCTGGTCGTCGGCGTGAACGGCACCGGCAAGACGACGACCGTCGGCAAACTCGCGCGCGTGCTCGTCGCCGAGGACCGCAGCGTCGTGCTGGGCGCTGCCGACACGTTCCGCGCCGCGGCCGCCGACCAGCTCGAGACCTGGGGCTCGCGCGTCGGGGTCCCGACCGTGCGGTCCGACCGCGACGGCGCCGACCCGGCGGCCGTCGCGTTCGACGCGGTGCGCCGCGGCCGCACCGAGGGCGCGGACGTCGTGCTCGTCGACACCGCCGGGCGCCTGCAGAACAAGCAGGGCCTCATGGACGAGCTGGGCAAGATCCGGCGCGTCATCACCAAGGAGGCCCCGCTGTCGGAGGTGCTCCTCGTGCTCGACGCGACGACGGGGCAGAACGGCCTCAACCAGGCACGCGTCTTCGGCGAGGTCGCGGGCGTCACGGGCATCGTCCTGACGAAGCTCGACGGCACCGCGCGCGGCGGCATCGTCGTCGCGGTCCAGCGCGAGCTGGGCGTGCCCGTCAAGCTCGTCGGCCTGGGAGAGGGGCCCGACGACCTCGCCCCGTTCGACCCGGAGCAGTTCGTCGACGGGCTCCTCGGCGCCTGAGGCGCGGGCGCGGCCGGGCGCGACGCCCGGCCTCAACGCCCGGCCATAGTGCCCGGCCGGGTGCCGGTCCGGGTCGCCCGGCGGGTCACGGTCGTGTCACGGCGCGATCACGGCCCGGTCGCGGCGCCGGGCTCCGGGCGCCCGCGCGGTGCGGCGAAACCGAACGTTTACGTCCGGGCCGCCCTTGTCACGCCGGCGTAACGCGGCGACACCGCCGGGGAAACCCGCCCGCACCACCGTAGTCCCCGACCGGCCGCCCGGCCGGCGAGGGGAGATGATCCGATGGAGTGGGACACCGGGGCGACCGCGTGGATGCTGACCTCAGCATCCCTCGTGCTCCTGATGACGCCCGGACTGGCGTTCTTCTACGGCGGCATGGTCCGCGCCAAGTCCGTGCTGAACATGATGATGATGTCCTTCGGCGCGATGGCCGTCGTGGGCGTCGTCTACGTGCTGTGGGGCTGGTCCATGTCCTACGGCGAGGCCGGCACGGGTGGCCTGTTCGCCAACCCGTTCGCGCAGTTCGGTCTCTCGGGGGCGATCACGGACGCCGACGGCAGCGCCGTCGCGAGCACGCTCGGCAACTACCCGAACGTGGTCGACATCGCGTTCCAGGTGACGTTCGCGATCATCACGGTCGCGCTCATCTCGGGTGCGCTCGCCGACCGCGTCAAGTTCGGCACGTGGCTGACGTTCACGGCGATCTGGGTCACGGTCACGTACTTCCCGCTCGCCCACATGGTGTGGGGCGGCGGCTTCCTCTCGGCCAACGAGAACGGTCTCGCCGCGAAGGTGTTCGGGGTGACCGACGGCGCCGCCACGGTCGCGCCGATCGACTTCGCGGGCGGCACCGTCGTCCACATCAACGCCGGTGTCGCGGCGCTCGTGCTCGCGCTCCTCATCGGCAAGCGCAAGGGCTTCGGCACCGAGCCGATGCGCCCGCACAACCTGCCGTTCGTCATGCTGGGCGCGGCGCTGCTGTGGTTCGGCTGGTTCGGCTTCAACGCGGGCTCCGCGTTCGGCGCGAACGAGACGGCCGGCCTCGCCTGGATCAACACCACGAGCGCCACGGCGGCCGGCATCATCGGCTGGCTCGTCACGGAGAAGATCCGCGACGGTCACGCCACGTCGCTCGGCGCCGCGTCCGGCGTCGTCGCGGGCCTCGTGGCGATCACGCCCGCCGCCGGCGCGCTCAACCCGGTCACGTCGATCGTCCTGGGCCTCGTCGCCGGCGCGCTCTCCGCGCTCGCGGTCGGCCTGAAGTACCGCTTCGGCTACGACGACTCGCTCGACGTCGTCGGCGTCCACCTCGTCTCCGGCCTCTGGGGTACCGTCGCGATCGGCTTCCTCGCGACCGACACGGGCCTCTTCTTCGGGGGCGGCGCGCAGCAGCTCGTCGTCCAGGTGCTCATCGCGCTGGTCGCGATCGTCTTCACCGCGATCACGACGACGGTCATCGGCCTGATCCTCAAGGTCACGATGGGCTGGCGCGTGAGCGAGGACGCGGAGGTCGGCGGCATCGACCTCGCGGTCCACGGCGAGACGGCGTACGAGTCCATCCAGCAGGGCAGCGTCATCAGGGAGGTGCGGGCATGAAGCTCGTCACGGGAATCATCCAGCCGCACCGGCTCGACGACGTGAAGTCGGCGCTCGAGGCCGCGGGCGTGCGGGGCATGACGGTCAGCGAGGCCAGCGGGTACGGCCGCCAGAAGGGCCACACCGAGGTCTACCGGGGCGCCGAGTACACGGTGGACCTGGTCCCCAAGGTCCGCATCGAGGTCCTCGTCGACGACGCCGACGCCACCGCGGTCACCGAGGTGATCGTCAAGGCGGCGCAGACCGGCAAGATCGGCGACGGCAAGGTCTGGACGGTGACCGTGGACGACGTCGCCCGGGTGCGCACGGGCGAGCACGGCCCCGGCGCCCTGTGAGGAGACGGACCCTCGGATGACCCACCACGCCGACACCCCGACCACGGGCGGGGTCGCAGGGGGATCGGCGGGGCGCCCGGCAGGGCCGGGAGAGCACGGCACGCAGGTCCCGCACCCCGACGGGGTGCGGGACCTGCGTGCGCGGATGCTCGACGTCGCGCGGTCCATGAGCGGACCGGGCCGCAGCGGGGTCGCGCGCCGCGCCGCCGTCGTCGACCTCGTCACCTCCTCGCTCGCGGGCCTCTGGCTCGACGCGACCGACGGCGTCGCGCCCGAGGGGCTCGCGCTCGCCGCCGTCGGCAGCCTCGGGCGGGGCGACATGGGCCCGGCGAGCGACCTCGACCTCGTCCTCGTCCACGACGGCCGCACCCACACCGCCGACGACGTCGCGCGCGTCGCCGAGCGGCTCTGGTACCCGCTGTGGGACGCGGGCGTCGACCTCGACCACGCGGTGCGCTCCCTGTCGCAGTGCCGCCAGGTGGCGTCGAAGGACGTCCCCGCCGCCGTCGGGTGGCTCGACGTGCGCGCGGTCGCGGGGGACGCGCTCGTCGTGCACCGCGCCTCCTCTGCGGTGCTCACCGACTGGCGCTCCGCGTCGCGCCGCCGCCTGCCCGACCTGCTCTCCTCGACGCGCGAGCGCGCCGAGCGGTCCGGCGAGCTCGCCTACCTCATCGAGCCCGACCTCAAGGAGTCGCGCGGCGGCATCCGGGACGCGGTCGTGCTCTCGGCGCTCGCGGCGACCTGGCTCACCGACCGCCCGCACGGGTCGGTCGACCGCGCGCACGCGCACCTGCTCGACGTCCGCGACACGCTCCAGGTCGTCACGGGCCGGCACACGAGCCGCCTCCTGCTCGCCGACCTCGACGAGGTCGCCGCGCTGTCCGGGTACGACGACCCCGACGAGCTGCTCGCGAGCCTCGCCGCGGCGGGCCGGGAGATCTCCTACGCGCTCGACACCACGGTCCGTCGGGCCCGCCAGGCGCTCCAGCGGCCGTCGGTCGCCCGGCGCCCGGTGCTCGTGCGGGGACGCCGCGCGGCGCCACGGCTGCGGCCGGTCGGCGACGGCCTCGTCGAGCACGACGGCGAGCTCGTGCTCGCCGTGGACGCCCACCCCGAGTCGGACCCGCTCCTGTCGCTGCGCGCCGCGGCGACCGCGGCGCGCACGGGCCTGACGCTCTCGCCCGTGTCCGTCGCCAGCCTCGCGCGCTGCCCCGCCCTGCCGGAGCCGTGGCCGCGCGCCGCGCGGGCCGCGTTCCTCGCCCTGCTCGGGTCCGGCCAGGCGCAGGTCGCGGTGTGGGAGGCGCTCGACCTCGCGGGCGTCGTCACGACGTGGATCCCCGAGTGGGCGGGCGTGCGCAACCGGCCGCAGCGCGCGGCCGTGCACCGGCACACCGTCGACCGGCACCTCGTCGAGGTCGTGGCGCGCGCCGCGCGCGCCCGCAAGGAGGTCGAGCGCAGCGACCTGCTGCTGCTCTCCGCGGTGCTGCACGACATCGGCAAGCGGGCCGGCGCCGCCGACCACTCCGTCGAGGGCGCACGGCTCGTGCCCGCGATCCTCGGCCGCATGGGCTTCGAGCCGGACGTCGTGGCCGACGTCGAGCGCCTCGTGCGCCACCACCTCACCCTCTCGCGCCTCGCCGTGAGCGAGGACCCCGACGACCCGGCGACGGTCGCGGAGCTCGCGGACGCCGTCGACCACCGCGCCGACCTGCTCGTGGTGCTGCGCGCGCTCACGGAGGCGGACGCGTCGTCGCTCGGCCCGAGCGCGTGGACGGCATGGCGCGCGCGCCTCGTGGACGACCTCGTGGGCGAGACGCTCCGTGCGCTGGGCGCCGTGCCGGGGGGACCGGGCGCCGCCGGGTAGGCTGGACCCTCGCGGACGGCCCGTCCCGTGCCCGCTCCACGTCTGCCGGGGAGCGGGGACGACGGAGGGCCGACGCGCACGAGACTTCCGACGACTGGTGAGGATGACGCGGTGTTCAACACGCTGTCGGACCGACTGACTTCGACCTTCAAGAACCTGCGTGCGAAGGGCCGGCTGTCCGAGGCGGACATCGACGCGACGATCCGGGAGATCCGGCGCGCGCTGCTCGACGCCGACGTCGCGGTGCCCGTCGTGCGCGAGTTCAGCGCGACCGTGCGCGAGCGCGCGCTCTCGGCCGAGGTCTCGGGGGCGCTCAACCCGGCGCAGCAGGTCGTCAAGATCGTCAACGAGGAGCTCGTCGGCATCCTCGGCGGCGAGAGCCGCGGGCTGCGCTTCTCCAAGACGCCCCCGACCGTCATCATGCTCGCGGGCCTCCAGGGCGCGGGCAAGACGACGCTCGCGGGCAAGCTCGCCCTGCACCTGCGCGAGCAGGGGCACACGCCGCTCCTCGTCGCCGCCGACCTCCAGCGCCCGAACGCCGTCACCCAGCTCTCGGTCGTCGCGGAGCGCGCCGGCGTCCCCGTGTTCGCGCCGCATCCCGGCAACCAGAGCGGCGTCGAGGTCGACGACGTGATCGGCGACCCGGTCGCCGTCGCGCGCGAGGGCGTGGAGACGGCGCGGCAGCGCCAGCACGACGTCGTCATCGTCGACACCGCGGGCCGCCTCGGCCTGGACGCCGTCCTCATGCAGCAGGCGTCGGACATCCGCGACGCCGTGCAGCCCGACGAGGTCCTGTTCGTCATCGACGCGATGATCGGTCAGGACGCCGTCGCGACCGCGAAGGCCTTCGAGGAGGGCGTCGACTTCACCGGCGTCGTGCTCACCAAGCTCGACGGCGACGCGCGCGGCGGTGCCGCGCTCTCCGTTCGCGGGGTCACCGGTCGCCCGATCCTCTTCGCGTCCACGGGCGAGAAGCTCACCGACTTCGAGGCGTTCCACCCGGACCGCATGGCGTCGCGCATCCTCGACATGGGTGACGTCCTCACGCTCATCGAGCAGGCCGAGAAGGCGTTCGACGCCGAGCAGGCCGCGAAGATGGCCGAGAAGGTCGCCACGGGGCAGGACTTCACGCTCGCGGACTTCCTGGTGCAGATGCAGCAGATGAAGAACATGGGCTCGATGAAGAAGATGCTCGGCATGCTGCCGGGCATGGGCCAGATGCGCGAGGCCATCGAGAACTTCGACGAGCGCGAGGTCGACCGCATCGAGGCGATCATCCGGTCGATGACCCCCGCGGAGCGGGACAACCCGAAGATCATCAACGGCTCGCGGCGTGCGCGCATCGCCCGCGGCTCCGGTGTGACGACGAGCGACGTGAACCAGCTCCTCGAGCGCTTCGCGGGCGCGCAGAAGATGATGCGGCAGATGAGCCGCGGCGGCGGCATGCCGGGGATGCCGGGCATGGGCAGCCTCCCGGGCATGGGCGGCAAGAAGGCGCGGGGCCGCCAGGCGCCCCAGCGCAAGGTCAAGGGCAAGTCGGGCAACCCGGCGAAGCGGGCCGCGCAGGAGCGCGCGGCCGCCGCGCGCGCGGCGGGGGAGCTCACCGGTCCCGCGGCGCCGTCGGGCTCCGCGTTCGGCGTGGGGGGCACGGACGCGCCGTCCACCCCGACGCCGGACGACCTCCAGCTCCCGCCCGGCTTCGAGAAGCTGCTCGGCGGCCGCTGAACCGCGGCCGTCCCGGACGGCCGTCCTCGAGCCCGGGTGCGACCCGCAGCCGCCCGGGCGCTAGGTTATGTCCGTGGCACCGCCCGGTGCCGCACCGCGCCCCCGACCGGGCCGTCTCCCCGTCCCGTCCGTCCTCACCCAGGAGCCGCATGTCCGCGCTGGAAGGCCCCACGCTGCACGTCCGCGGCCACGTCATCGTCGGCGACGACCGCGAGGTGGGCGACCTGTGGGTCAAGGACGGGCGGATCAGCCTCACCCGGCCGTCGGCGCAGGGCACCAACATGGTCGAGCTCGAGGGCTGGGCCCTGCCCGGCCTCGTCGACGTGCACTGTCACGTCGGGCTGGGCGCCCAGGGCGCCGTCGACGCGACGACCGCGCAGGAGCAGGCGCTGACGGACCGGGACAGCGGGGTGCTCCTGGTGCGCGACGCCGGCTCGCCGCTCGACACCCGGTGGGTGCACGGCCGTCGCGACCTGCCGCGCCTCGTCCGGGCGGGGCGCCACCTCGC
This sequence comes from Cellulosimicrobium sp. JZ28, assembly GCF_015327065.1. Classification (NCBI taxonomy): domain Bacteria; kingdom Bacillati; phylum Actinomycetota; class Actinomycetes; order Micrococcales; family Promicromonosporaceae; genus Cellulosimicrobium; species Cellulosimicrobium sp. JZ28. Next base: position 1,294,813 of record NZ_CP017660.1, read on the forward strand.
CCGGCCCAAGCGCTACCTGCGCCACTACGGGCTCGAGCTCGACGACGTCGCCCAGCTCCCCGAGGCCGTGCGCCGCGAGGCGCGCCAGGGCGACGGGTGGGTCAAGATCGTGGGGGACTGGATCGACCGCGACCTCGGTGCCCAGGGCGACCTGCGGCCGCTGTGGCCCGACGACGTCCTCGCCGAGGCGGTCGCGGCCGCGCACGCCGAGGCCGCCCGTGTGACCGTTCACGCGTTCTCCGACGAGGTGATCCCGTCGCTGCTCGCCGCGGGCGTCGACGGCATCGAGCACGGGACGGGTATCCACCCCGACCTCATGTACGAGATCTCCGAGCGCGGCGTCGCGGTCACCCCGACGCTGCTGCAGATCGGGCAGTTCGAGAACATCGCGCGCCAGGCGGACGCCCGCTACCCGGTGTTCGCGGCGCGCATGCGGCGCCTGCACGAGCGCCGGTACGAGCAGGCCCGGGCGCTGTACGAGTCCGGCATCCAGATCCTCGTCGGCACCGACGCGGGCGGGACGATCGGGCACGGCCGCCTCGCCGACGAGTGCGCCGAGCTCGTCGCAGCGGGCATCCCCGACGCCGCCGTCGTCGCGGCCGCGAGCTGGCAGGGCCGCGAGTACCTCGGCTACACGTCGCTCGTCGAGGGCGCGTCGGCCGACTTCGTCGTCTACCCGCAGGACCCGCGCCAGGACGTCGGCGTCCTGCGCGCACCGACCGCCGTCGTGCTGCGCGGCGAGATCGTCGCGCCCGCCGCCTGACGCGGTCCGGCGCCGCCCGCAGGTTGGTCGATGCCCTCGCCGTCTGGCACAATGTCCCGGTACTCGGCGTGCCCCGGCCCCTCTCTCCGGCGCGTGCCGTGTCCTGAACCCCTTCCTCGTCCTGTCCCCACGGGACGATCGCGGGTTCGCCCGAAACAGAACCAGGAGAGACCACCACTGTGGCCGTCAAGATTCGTCTGAAGCGTCTCGGCAAGATCCGTGCGCCGTACTACCGTGTCGTCGTCGCCGACTCGCGCACCAAGCGCGACGGTCGTGTGATCGAGGAGATCGGCAAGTACCACCCCACCGAGGAGCCCTCGTTCATCGAGATCACCTCGGACCGCGCCCAGTACTGGCTCGGCGTCGGCGCGCAGCCGACGGAGCAGGTGCTCGCGCTCCTCAAGGTCACCGGCGACTGGCAGAAGTTCAAGGGCCTGCCCGGCGCCGAGGGCACGCTCAAGGTCAAGGGCGAGAAGGTCGACCCGACCGCCGCCATCGAGGCCGCCGCCGCCGACGCCGAGAAGGTCAAGGCCAAGGCTGCCGAGAAGAAGACCGAGGCTCCGGCCGAGGAGACCGCCGACGCGGCCGACGAGGCCGCTGCCGACGAGCAGGCCTGATGATCGCCGAGGCCCTCGAGCACCTCGTGCGCGGCATCGTGGACAACCCGGACGACGTCCGCGTGGCCACGAAGACGCTGCGTCGCGGTGACCTGCTCGAGGTCCGGGTGCACCCGGAGGACCTCGGCCGCGTCATCGGTCGCGGCGGGCGCACCGCCCGTGCTCTGCGCACGGTCGTCGGCGCGCTCGCGACCGACGGGCCGGTCCGTGTCGACGTCGTGGACGTCGACCGCCGCTGAGGCCCGCACCGACGACGCCCCGCCAGGGGCGACGGGCAAGGCCCGGCCCGCCACCGGCGGGCCGGGCCTTCCTGCGTCCGTCGCCGGAGGACCGGCGTGCACCGTCCCATCCAGCACCACACGAGGAGTCACGACGATGGAGCTGACCGTCGCGCGCGTCGGCAAGGCGCACGGGCTGCGGGGCGAGGTAGCCCTCGACCTGCGCACCGACGACCCCGAGGAACGCCTCGCGGTGGGTGAGCGTCTGGAGACGCGGCCCGCCGACGCCGGCCCCCTGACCGTCGCCACCGTGCGCGTCCACCAGGGCCGCTGGCTCGTCGGGTTCGAGGGCGTGCGCGACCGCACGGGCGCCGAGGCGCTGCGCGGCGTCGAGCTCGTCGTCGAGGCCGAGGCGTCCGACGAGGAGGACGCGTGGTACCCGCACGAGCTCGCCGGGCTGCGCGCCGAGGGGACGGACGGCCGCGTGCTGGGCCGCGTCGAGGGCCTCGAGCACCTGCCCGCGCACGACGTCCTCGTGCTGCGCGAGCCGGACGGCGCCCGCACGCTCGTGCCCTTCGTCCGGCAGATCGTGCCGGTCGTCGACGTGGCCGGCGGCCGGGTCGTGCTCGACCCGCCCGGCGGGCTGCTCGCGTCGGACGCGGAGCACCTGGAGGTCGCGGCGCCGAGCGCCGGCGACGCGGCGGGCGGGCCCGGGCTGCAGGACGCCTCCACCGACGGCGAGGCCTGACGTGCGGATCGACGTCGTCACGATCTTCCCCGACTACCTCGCCGCGCTGGACCTGTCGCTCGTCGGCAAGGCCCGCACGGCCGGGATCCTCGACCTGCGCGTCCACGACCTGCGCGACTGGACGACGGACCGGCACCGCACGGTCGACGACACGCCGTTCGGCGGCGGCGCGGGCATGGTCATGCGCCCCGACGTGTGGGGGCGGGCGATCGACGACGTGTCCGGTCTGTCGACCGACGCGGTCGCGGGAGAGGCGAGCGCGGTGCACCTGGTCGTGCCGACGCCGTCGGGCGCGACCTTCACCCAGCGCACCGCCGAGGAGCTCGCGACGGAGGAGCACCTCGTCGTCGCCTGCGGACGCTACGAGGGCATCGACGCGCGCGTGGCCGAGCACTACCGTGCCGCCGGGATGCGCGTCAGCGAGCTCTCGATCGGCGACTACGTGCTCAACGGCGGCGAGGTCGCGGCACTGGTGATGATCGAGGCCGTCGGGCGGCTGCTGCCGGGCGTCGTGGGCAACCCGGAGTCGCTGGTCGAGGAGTCGCACGGGGCCGCGGGGCTCCTGGAGTACCCGGTCTACACGAAGCCGCCCGTGTGGGACGGCCTCGAGGTGCCCGACGTCCTGCTGTCCGGGCACCACGCCCGGATCCGGCGCTGGCGCAGGGACCAGGCCCTGCGTCGTACCGCCCGCCGCCGCCCGGACATGGTGCGCGCGCTCGACGTCGCCGCCCTCGACCGGTACGACCTGGAGGTCCTCGCGGGGGCCGGCTGGGGCGTCGTCGACGGCCACCTGGAGCGCACCGCCCCTGCCGACGGCTGAGCGGGTACCCTCCCGGCGCGCGCCCGTGACCCGCGAGGACTGCCGCCCGGGCCGACGGGTGTGGCAGAATGGTCGATCGGTGTGTGCCGCCCCGGACCTCTGCCACAGGGGAGCCCGCGCCCGATCCTCGGGCGGACTGGCACGACGGACCCGACGACCGCGAGGTCGACGACCGTCCACGCGCAGCACGGCACACCCCACCGATACGACGACGGCCCGGTCTGCCCGGGCCACGAGCACGCGTCCGACCTGTGGCGGGCGAGGAGAAGCACCATGCACACGCTGGACAGCGTCGACGCAGCATCGCTGCGCAGCGACGTCCCGGAGTTCCGCCCCGGTGACACGCTCAAGGTCAACGTCAAGGTCGTCGAGGGCACCCGCTCCCGCGTCCAGGCGTTCCAGGGTGTCGTCATCGCCCGTCAGGGCAGCGGCGTCCGCGAGACGTTCACGGTCCGCAAGATCAGCTTCGGCGTGGGTGTCGAGCGCACGTTCCCCGTGCACTCGCCCTCCATCGAGTCCGTCGAGGTCGTGACGCGCGGTGACGTGCGTCGCGCCAAGCTGTACTACCTGCGCGCGCTGCGCGGCAAGAAGGCGAAGATCAAGGAGAAGCGCGAGACCGCGCCCAACCGCTGATCGGCTGTCGGCGACACCGCCGCTCCGCTCGTTCCGACGGCGGCCGTCCCTCCCGGGGCGGCCGCCGTCGGCGTACCCCGGGGCCGCTGTCCGCGGGCCGGTTCCGTTTCCCGGATCGCCTCCCGAGGTGGCATTGTGAACGCGTGACCGACAGCGCCCCGCCCCGCGGCCCGCACCCCGACGCCGGCACCGAGCGCGCGGCGCTCGGCCCCGAGGACGACGGGCGCCCCCCGCACGGCCAGCACCTCGCGGCCGAAGGGGACGAGGTCGCTCCGCGCGAGCGCCCGCGCAGGTCGTCGCTCCTGCGCGAGACCGCGATCATCGTGGTCAGCGCGCTCGTGCTGTCCCTGCTCATCAAGACGTTCCTCGTCCAGGCGTTCTTCATCCCGAGCGCCTCGATGGAGGACACGCTCGTCGAAGGCGACCGCGTGATGGTGTCCCGTCTCGTGCCCGGCGCGTTCGACGTGCACCGGGGCGACATCGTCGTGTTCAAGGACCCGGGCGGCTGGCTGCCGCCGCAGGAGCCCCAGGACGAGAGCCCGGTGTCCGAGGCCGTCCGTGCGGCGCTGACGTTCGTCGGCCTGCTGCCGCAGGACACGGGGGAGCACCTCATCAAGCGCGTCATCGGCGTGCCGGGCGACCACGTCGTGTGCTGCGACGCGGAGGGCCGCGTGAGCGTCAACGGCGTGCCGATCGACGAGACGTACATCAAGCCGGGGTCGATCCCCAGCCAGGACGCGTTCGACCGCACGGTCCCCGCCGACATGCTGTTCGTCATGGGCGACAACCGGCAGAACTCCGCGGACTCTCGCTACAACCAGGGCAAGCCCGGAGGCGGGTTCGTGCCGATGAGCAACGTCGTGGGGACGGCGTTCGTCAAGGTGTGGCCGCTGTCGCACGTCGGTCTGCTGCGCAACCCCGGCGACGTGTTCGCCGACGTCCCCGAGGTGGAGCCGTGACGCTCGACGCCGTCGCGCGTCCGGAGCCCGCGCGGGCACCGGCGCGCCGGGCACCCGCACGTCGTCGGCCCGACCTGCGCCAGGAGCGCGCCATGCTGCGCGACGGCGCCCGGCTCGTCGCCGGGATGGACGAGGTCGGTCGCGGCGCGCTCGCCGGGCCGGTGTCGGTCGGGGTCGTGGTCGTCGACCTCGCGACGAAGCCGTGCCCGCCCGGGCTCACGGACTCCAAGCTCCTCACCGCGGCGGCGCGCGAGGCGCTCGTGCCCCTCGCGCGCTCGTGGTGCGTCGCGTGGGCGGTGGGCCACGCCGGCCCGGCCGAGATCGACGCGCACGGGATCGTGGGCGCGCTGCGGCTCGCGGGCCGCCGTGCGCTCGCCCAGGTGCGCCGGACGGTCGGCGACGTCGACGCGGTCCTGCTCGACGGCAAGCACGACTGGCTGAGCCGCCCCTCGGCGGTGGACCTCTTCGAGGCGTTCGACCTCGACCCGCACGACGACGTCCGGCTCGTCGACCCGCGCGTGCGCACGCTCGTCAAGGCGGACCTGCAGTGCGCGTCGGTCGCCGCCGCGAGCGTGCTCGCGAAGACGGAGCGCGACGGCCTCATGACGAGCCTGGCGCGCCAGTACCCCGCCTTCGGGTGGGACCAGAACAAGGGCTACGGGGCGGCGGCGCACGTCGAGGCCCTGCGCGAGCACGGCCCGACGCCGCAGCACCGGCGGTCGTGGCGCCTGCCCGAGCGCGGTGACGAGGGCATCGGCGTCCCGGCGTACGGCGACCCGGTCGACGTGCTCGAGCTCGACCCCGAGGCCGGTCTGCCGACGAGCTGACCGGGGTCCCCCGTCCGGTCCGGCGGCCGCCGATGGTCCATGATGGAGCCGTGAGCGCCGAAGACCTGGAGAACTACGAGACCGAGATGGAGCTCGCGCTGTACCGCGAGTACCGCGACGTGGTGGGCCTGTTCTCGTACGTGGTGGAGACCGAACGCCGCTTCTACCTGGCGAACCAGGTCGACCTGCAGGTGCGTTCCGCCGCGGGTGAGGTCTACTTCGAGCTGCGGCTCGCCGACGCGTGGGTATGGGACGTGTACCGCTCCGCGCGGTTCGTGAAGTCGGTGCGCGTCGTGACGTTCAAGGACGTCAACGTCGAGGAGCTCGCGAAGGCCGAGCTCCAGCTCTGACGCCCTTCGTGGCCGTGCACAGGACCACTGTCTGACGGCGGTCCCACAGGCCCCCCGGCGCACCTGGCGCCGCTCCCGCGCCGTGCCCCACGGTGGGCCGCGGAGGTGAGCCCATGGGAGCGAACGACGCCGTCGGGCGGTACGGGGAGAAGGTGGCCGCGGCCCACCTGGTCGAGGCGGGCTGGACGCTCCTCGACCGCAACTGGCGCGGGACGCGCGGCGAGCTCGACGTCGTCGCGCTCGACGGCGACGTGCTCGTGGCCGTCGAGGTCAAGACCCGGCGCGGCACGGGGTTCGGGCACCCGGCGCAGGCCGTCACGCCCGCGAAGCTCGGCCGTCTGCGCCGGCTCACGGGGGAGTGGCTCGCGACGCACGACGTCCGCGCCCGGTCGGTCCGGATCGACGTCGTCGCGGTCCTCGTGGCGCGCGCCGGCGCGGCACGGGTCGAGCATCTCGTCGGGGTGAGCGCCTGATGGGGCTCGGGACCACGCGCGCGGTCGCGCTCGTCGGGCTCTCCGGTCACGTCGTCGAGGTGCAGGCCCACCTCGCGGCGTCCGTCCCCGGCTTCGTCCTCGTCGGGCTGCCGGACACCGCGCTCAGCGAGTCGCGCGACCGCGTGCGCGCGGCCGTGACGTCGTCGGGCATCGCGTGGCCCCAGCGCAAGGTCACGATCAACCTCTCGCCGGCGGCGCTGCCGAAGTCCGGGACGGGCTTCGACGTCGCGATCGCCGTCGCGCTGCTCGCCGGTGCCCAGGTGCTGCCCGCGGGCGCGGCGGACGGCGTCGTACACCTGGGCGAGCTGGGCCTCGACGGTCGGCTCCAGCCCGTGCGCGGCGTCCTGCCCGCCGTGGCGGCCGCGGTCGCGGCCGGGTTCCCGGACGTCGTGGTGCCGGCGGCCGACGTGGCGGAGGCGCGCCTCGTGCCCGGGGCCCGGGTGGTCGGGGCGGCGAGCCTCGCGGACGTCGCGCGGCTCCACGGCGCGTCGCTCGAGGGCGCAGACGAGGCGGCCGCGCCGGTCGTGGTCCCGCGCCCCGTCGTGCCGGCGGCCCGTCCGGGAGACCTCTCGGAGGTCGTCGGCCAGGACGAGGCGCGGCACGCGCTCGAGGTGGCGGCCGCGGGCGGCCACCACCTGCTCCTCGTCGGGGCGCCGGGCGCAGGCAAGACGATGCTCGCGTCGCGGCTTCCCGGGATCCTGCCAGACCTCACGGAGAGCGAGGCGGTGGAGGTCACCGCCGTCCACTCCGTGGCCGGGGTGTTCGACCCGGGCGCGGGACTGGTCCACCGCCCGCCCTACGAGGACCCGCACCACACCGCGACGCCCGCCGCCATCGTCGGCGGGGGCAGCGGTCAGCCCCGACCCGGGGCCGCGTCGCGGGCGCACCGGGGCGTGCTCTTCCTCGACGAGGCGCCCGAGTTCGGCGCACGCGTGCTCCAGACGTTGCGCCAGCCGCTCGAGCACGGCGAGCTCGTCATCCACCGGGCGGGCGGGACGGCGCGCTACCCCGCCCGTTTCCAGCTCGTGCTCGCCGCCAACCCGTGCCCGTGCGGCCAGGGCGTCGGCAAGGGGCTCGAGTGCACGTGCTCGTCCGTGGCGCAGCGACGGTACTTCGGTCGGCTCTCCGGCCCGCTCCTCGACCGCGTGGACGTGCAGGTCGAGGTCCGGCCGGTGACGCGGGTCGAGCGCGCGCGAGCCGCCGCCCCGGAGCCGAGCGCGGTCGTCGCGGCGCGCGTGGCCGCGGCCCGGGAGGCGGCCGCGTCCCGGCTTGACGGCACGCCCTGGCGCACGAACGGTGAGGTGCCCGGCACGTGGCTGCGCGAGCAGCTCGGCGCCGACGCGGGCCTCCTGACCGACGTGGACCGCGCGCTCGACCGCGGCACGCTCAGCCTGCGCGGCGCGGACCGCGTCCTGCGCCTGGCCTGGACCGTCGCGGACCTCGCCGGGCGCGCCGCGCCCACCCGGGCGGACGTCGGGACCGGGCTCGCGCTGCGCACTCGGGGCTACCGTGCCTGACCGCGGGGCCGGGGACGGACGACCGGTGTTCGACGTCCTCGACGAGCGCCTCGCGCGCGCGGCGTGGTCGCGCGTCGCGGAACCGGGGGACCAGGTCGCGGTCGCGCTCGTCGACCAGCTCGGCGCCGGTCCGGCGCTCGAGTGGCTCCACGAGGCGGCTCGTGACCCGGCCGGCGCGCGCCGCGCGCTGGTCCGGCTCGCCGACGACGGCGCGCCGGGCGGTGCCTCTCCGGCATGCGAAGGGCCGACGGGCGTCCCCGTGCTCGGTCCCGCTCCCGGCGCCCGCGAGGACGCGCCCGACCCGGCGGCACGGTCGACCGGCCGGCGCGTGGCCGAGCGCGACGGGGCGGGACGGTCGACCGACGCACGCGTGACGGACCACGACCCGCGCGCCCGGTCGGTGGCGCGGCTCCTGCGGGCCGTCGGGCGCTGGGCTCCCCGCCTCGACGGGCTCGACCCGCGCCGTGAGCTGCGCGTGCTCGAGCGCCTCGGCGGCACGCTCGTCGTGCCGGGCGACGACCGGTGGCCGTCCGGCCTCGACGACCTCGGGCCCGTCCGCCCGCTCGCGCTGTGGGTGCGGGGGAGCGCAGCGGTGCAGGACCTCGCGGCGCGCTCGGTCGCGGTGGTCGGCGCCCGCGCCTGCACCGACTACGGCCGCCACGTGACGGGCGAGATCGCGGCGGGCCTCGCGGCGCGAGGGTTCACCGTCGTGTCCGGAGGCGCGTACGGGATCGACGCGGCGGCGCACCGGGCGGCGATCCTCTCGGGTGGACCGACGGTCGCGTTCCTCGCGGGGGGCGTGGACCGGTTCTACCCGGCCGGGAACGTCGAGCTGCTCCGCTCGGTCGTCGAGTCGGGCGGCGCGGTCGTCTCGGAGGTCCCGCCCGGGTCCGTCCCGAGCCGGGTGCGGTTCCTGCTGCGCAACCGGCTCATCGCGGCGTTCGCGCGGGCGACGGTCGTCGTGGAGGCGGCCTGGCGCTCGGGCTCGCTGAGCACGGCGTCGCGCGCCGCGGAGCTCTCCCGTCCGGTCGGTGCCGTGCCGGGCCCCGTGACGTCGATGGCGTCGACCGGGTGCCACCGGCTGCTGCGCGACGGCGTGGCGGTGTGCGTCACCGACGCGGACGAGGTCGTCGAGCTCGCGGGCGACCTCGCGCGCGACGCGGCGCCCGCCGCGCCCGCCGCGACCTCGTGGCGAGCACCCCACGACGCCCCGTACGACGACCTGGACCCCGTCGAGACGCGCACGTGGGACGCGCTCCCGCTGCGTGCGGGAGCCTCGACCGAGGCGATGGCCCGCGCCGCGGGTCTTGCCGTGGCGGACGTGGTCGGTGCGCTAGGGAGGCTCGAGGCCCGGGGGCTCGCCGAGCGGTCGCCCGTCGGCTGGCGGCGCGTGCGTGAGCCATGAGTCATGGGCCGTGCGAGGTGCGCTGAGCGTGCGTGGGCACTGAGCGGCGAGCAGAGCGGAGCGCCTCCCCGGGCCAGGGCTCGCCGCGCGCGAGACTGGGGGCGTGACACGAGCAGAAACCTCCGAGGAGCACCCCGCGGACGAGCGCGTCGCGGAACCCGCCGTCGCGCTGCCCGAGGCGATGCGTGCGGCGCTCGCGGACTTCGCGGTGCACCTCGAGGTGGCACAGGGGACGTCGGCGCACACGGTCCGCGCCTACACCGGCGACGTCGAGTCGTTGCTGCGGCACGCCGTCCGCCACGGCGCGGCGGCCCCGCGCGACGTCGACCTCGCCGCGCTGCGTGCGTGGCTCACGACGCAGTCGGAGCGCGGGCTGGCCCGGGCGACCCTCGCCCGACGCGGCGCGGCGGCGCGCGCGTTCTTCGACTGGGCGCGGCGCACGGGGCGTGTCGACTCCGACCCGGCGGCGCGGCTCGCGAGCCCGCGCGTGCCCCGCACCCTGCCGACCGTCCTCGCGGTCGACGCGGCGGCGCGCCTGCTCGACGACGCACGCGAGGCCGCCGTCGAGGGTGAGCCGGCCCGGTTGCGCGAGTGGGCCGCCGTCGAGCTCCTCTACGGGGCCGGGATCCGCGTCGGCGAGCTCGCTGGGGTCGACGTCGACGACGTGGACCTCGCGCAGCGCGTGGTCCGGGTGCTCGGGAAGGGCGACAAGGAGCGCGTCGTGCCGTTCGGCGTGCCGGCGGCGCGCGCGGTGACCCGCTGGCTCGACGTGGGCCGGCCCGCCCTCGTCACCGCGCGCTCGGGCCCCGCGCTCCTGCTGGGCGACCGCGGGGGACGCTGGGGGCAGCGGCAGGTCCGCGAGGCGGTGCACCGCCTCGCCGCGGCGGCGGGCGTCGACGACGTCGCCCCTCACGACCTGCGGCACAGCGCCGCGACGCACCTCCTCGCCGGGGGCTCGGACCTGCGCAGCGTGCAGGAGATCCTCGGGCACTCCTCGCTCGCGACGACGCAGCGCTACACGCACGTGACCGCGGAGCGGCTGCGCACCTCGTTCGAGCAGGCGTTCCCGCGCGCCTGACGCTGGCCGTGGTCCGCCGTGGTCCGCCGTGATCCGCCGTGACCCGCCGCGGCCCGCGCGGTCAGCCCTCCCCGAGGGGAAGCAGCACGATCGGCGGCCGGTCGCCGAGGAGAGCCAGCGGGTCGAGGTAGCGCTCGCCGCGCCGCACGCCCCAGTGCACGCACGTGGCGGCGCAGTGGCTCCCCGCGGCGCTCTCCGCGGCCTGCACCGTGCCGAGCACGGACCCGGACGTCACGCGCTCGCCGCGCTCGACCGACGCCGTCACCGGCTCGAGCGAGGTGCGCAGACCGTCGTCGTGCAGGACGACGACCACGCCGCGCCCCGCGACGGGCCCGGTGAACGACACCACGCCGGGGGCGGGGGAGCGGACGGTCTCCGCAGGGGCGGCCGCGAGGTCGACGCCCCGGTGCCCGGGCAGCCAGTCGTGCTCCGGCGGGTCGAACGGCGCCAGCACGCCCAGCCGGTCGAGGCTCCGGTCGAGCGGGGGGACCCACCCGCCCGTCGCGGCTCCCTGCCCGGCGTCGGGGGGCGTCGCCGCCCCGGCCACGGGCGCGCCGAGCACGACGACCGCGCCGAGCACCAGGGCGGCGCCGCGGAGCCGGGCACGTCGCGAGACCGCGCGGCCGCGCGTGCGGTCGGCGGGGCGGACCGCCCGGCGGCCGGACGGGCAGGCGGACGGGAGGCGGGCGGACGGGAGGCGGGCGCGGTGCGAGGTCACGGCGCCAGCGTGCCGGAGGGGCGCGAGCGGGCGCGTCCGCGGCAGGCCCGGCTGTGGACGAGCGGTCCGCGCGACGGCGCACGACGGCGGCTGTGGTCGGCCCTGCCGTCGGGTAGACTTGCCGCTGCGACCGGCGCGTTCGCCGTGCCCGGCCCGAGGGACCACCTCGGCCGAGGACGGAGCCGGTCGACTTCGCGCGTCACGTCCTCGCCCTCGTCTCCCGGTCCGTCCGGGTCGGGGTGGGGCCGCGTCCGGCGTCGGTCCTGCTCGCACCGTCCACGGTGCGTCGCAGGCGTCGGCACGGGTGGCGCCAGGGGTGCGACCACCAGGGTCGTCACCGACAACCGCACCGCGGTCCGTCCCACGGGAGGGGCCGCCAGAAGCGTGCGCGCACCGGGTGGATCCCGGGCCGCACGGCGAAAGGACGTGTCATGGCCGTCGTGACCATGCGCCAGCTCCTCGAGAGCGGTGTCCACTTCGGGCACCAGACCCGCCGTTGGAACCCGAAGATGAAGCGCTTCATCTTCACCGAGCGCAACGGCATCTACATCGTCGACCTCCAGCAGTCGCTGTCGTACATCGACCGCGCGTACGAGTTCGTCAAGGAGACCGTCGCGCACGGCGGCTCCATCCTCTTCGTCGGCACCAAGAAGCAGGCCCAGGAGCCCGTGGCCGAGCAGGCCGCGCGCGTCGGGATGCCCTACGTGAACCACCGCTGGCTCGGCGGCATGCTCACCAACTTCACCACGGTGCACAAGCGTCTCCAGCGCCTCAAGGAGCTCGAGGAGATCGACTTCGACGACGTCGCCGGCTCGGCGCTCACGAAGAAGGAGCTCCTCGTCCTGCGTCGCGAGAAGGACAAGCTCGCCCGCACGCTCGGCGGCATCCGCGACATGGCGAAGGTCCCCTCCGCCGTGTGGATCGTCGACACGAACAAGGAGCACCTCGCGGTCGACGAGGCGCGCAAGCTCCACATCCCGATCGTCGCGATCCTCGACACGAACTGCGACCCGGACGTCGTGGACTACAAGATCCCGGGCAACGACGACGCGATCCGCTCCGTGACGCTGCTCACGCGGGTCATCGCGGACGCCGTCGCCGAGGGTCTGCTCCAGCGTCACTCGGGCCGTTCGGGCGCCGAGGCCGAGGCGGGCGCCTCCGCCGAGCCGCTGGCCGAGTGGGAGCGCGAGCTCCTCGCCGGCGCCGAGCAGCAGCTCGAGGCGGACGAGAAGGCCGCCGAGGCGAACGTCGAGGCCGCCGCGGCCGAGGGCGTGGCCGAGGCTGCCGCCGAGGTCGCCGCCGAGGAGCCGGGTGACGCCACCGCCGAGGTCGTCGAGGAGGCCGCCGCCGAGGCTGCCGTCGTCGCGGACGCCGAGGCCGTGGTCGCCGACGCCGAGGCCGACGAGACCAAGTGACGTCCCGGGGTGCGCGACGGGCGACCGTCGCGCACCCCGTGCCGTACCACCGGCGTACCGGGCACCCACGCGGTGCCGCCAGCACGTCGCTTGTGACGAAGTACCCGTGACGAACCACGAGTGAGGAACCACCATGGCGAACTACACCGCCGCTGACATCAAGGCCCTGCGCGAGCGCACCGGCGCCGGCATGCTCGACGTCAAGAAGGCTCTCGACGAGGCGGGCGGCGACGCGGACAAGGCGCTCGAGATCATCCGTGTGAAGGGTCTGAAGGGCGTCGCCAAGCGCGAGGGCCGCTCGACCTCCGAGGGCCTCGTCGCCGTCGACATTCGCGACACCGAGGGTGGCCAGGTCGCGACCCTCATCGAGCTCAACTCCGAGACGGACTTCGTCGCGAAGAACGACACGTTCATCTCCCTCGCGGACCGCGTGCTCAAGGCCGCGGCCGAGGCCGGCGCGCGCGACGCGGACGCGGCGCTCGCCGCGGACGCGGACGGCGAGACCGTCCAGCAGGTCATCGACAACCAGGCCGCGACGCTCGGCGAGAAGATCGTCCTGCGCCGCGTGACCCGCGTCGCGGGCGAGCGCGTCACCGCGTACCTCCACCGCACCGCGCGCGACCTGCCGCCGTCGATCGGCGTCGTCGTCGCCACGGACGCCGCGGGCGAGGCCGTCGCGAAGGACGTCGCGCAGCACGTCGCCGCGATGTCCCCGACGTACCTCTCGCGCGACGAGGTCCCGGCCGAGACGGTCGAGAACGAGCGCCGTATCGCCGAGGAGACCTCGCGCAACGAGGGCAAGCCCGAGGCCGCGCTGCCGAAGATCGTCGAGGGTCGCCTCAACGGCTTCTTCAAGGACGTCGTCCTCGTCGACCAGCCGCTCGCGAAGGACCCGAAGAAGACGGTCGGCCAGGTCGTCTCCGAGGCCGGCGGCACCATCACGGAGTTCGTGCGCTACCGCGTCGGCGCCTGACGCCCCCGTCGGCCCGGCCCCGTCGTCTCGTGGACGGCGGGTCCGGGCCGACCGCGCACCCGGGCCCGGCCCGGGCGCGCGACGACCGCCGACGTGCCGCACCATCAGGTGGACGACGGCGGAGCAGGACCACCCCGCCCCACCGGGCCAGGACGAAGGACAGGTGTCGACAGTGACGGCAGGCGAGCAGACCGAGCCCCGGACGGGGACCGAGCACCGGCGGGTGCTCCTCAAGCTGTCGGGCGAGACGTTCGGCGGCGGGCAGATCGGCCTCGCGCCCGACGTCGTCCAGCGCGTCGCCCAGGAGATCGCGGCCGCTGTCGCGCAGGGCGTCCAGGTCGCCATCGTGGTCGGTGGCGGCAACTTCTTCCGCGGGGCGGAGCTCTCCCAGCGCGGGCTCGACCGCGCGCGTGCCGACTACATGGGCATGCTGGGCACGGTCATGAACTGCCTCGCGCTCCAGGACTTCCTCGAGCAGGCGGGGGTGAAGACGCGCGTGCAGACCGCCATCGCGATGGGCCAGGTCGCCGAGCCGTACATCCCGCTGCGCGCGATCCGGCACCTGGAGAAGGGCCGCGTCGTCATCTTCGGCGCCGGCGCCGGGATGCCGTACTTCTCGACCGACACGGTCTCCGTGCAGCGCGCCCTCGAGACGCACTGCCAGGAGGTCCTCATGGGCAAGAACGGCGTGGACGGCGTCTACACGGCGGACCCGCGCACGGACCCCTCGGCCACGAAGCTCGACCACCTCACGTACACCGACGCGCTCGTCAACGACCTCGGCGTCATGGACGCGACGGCGCTGAGCCTGTGCCGGGACAACGACGTGCGCATGCGCGTGTTCGGCATGAGCGAGCCGGGGAACGTCACGCGCGCCCTGGTCGGCGAGAATATTGGCACACTGGTCACGACCGACTGACACCGGTGCGACCAGGCCGGTGACCCCGGCCACGACCGCACGAACCGACCCACGACGAACGACGAAGGAGCACTGGTGATCGACGAGACCCTCCTCGAGGCCGAGGAGAAGATGGACAAGGCCGTCGAGGTGGCCAAGGAGGACTTCGCCGCGATCCGCACGGGCCGTGCGAACGCCGCGATGTTCAACAAGATCACGGTCGACTACTACGGCGCCCCGACCCCGCTGCAGCAGCTCGCGTCGTTCACGGTGACCGAGGCGCGCACGATCCTCGTCTCGCCGTTCGACAAGAGCTCGATGACCGCGGTCGAGAAGGCGCTGCGCGACTCCGACCTCGGGGTGAACCCCTCGAACGACGGCAACGTCGTCCGGGTCGTGCTGCCCGCCCTCACGGAAGAGCGCCGTCGTGACTTCGTGAAGCTCGCGAAGTCGAAGGCGGAGGACTCGCGCGTCGCGATCCGCAACGTCCGCCGTCGGGCGAAGGAGGAGCTGGACCGCATCGCGCGCGACGGCGAGGCCGGCGAGGACGAGGTCGCGCGCGCCGAGAAGGAGCTCGAGGTCCTCACGAAGGCGCACGTCGACCAGGTCGACGCGCTGCTCGCGGGCAAGGAGAGCGAGCTGCTCGAGGTCTGAGCACCTCGTCCGGCGAGCTCCTCCACGCACCGATGACCGATACCTCCTCGACGGCCGCAGGCGAAGGCACGACCGCGGCGCGCGCACCCCAGGCGGGCCGCAACCTCCCCGTGGCGATCGCGGTGGGCCTCGGCCTGCTCGCGCTCGTCGCGGTCAGCCTCGCCTTCCGGCCCGAGCTCTTCGTGCTGCTCGCAACCGTTGCGGTGGGCGCGGCGCTGTGGGAGCTCGCCCAGGCGTTCCGGCGCCGCGACCTGCACCTCCCGCTGCTCCCGCTCCTCGTGGGCACGGTCGGCATCCTCGTCTCCTCGTACTACTCGGGGCCCGAGGCGTTGCTGGTCTCCTTCATGCTCACCGTGGCGGGGGCGGTGGTGTGGCGCGTGATCGACGGGTCGGGCACGGCCGCCGTGCGCGACGCCGCCGCAGCGACCTTCGCGGCGGCGTACCTGCCGTTCATGGCGGGCTTCGTCATGCTCATGCTCGCCGCGCCGGACGGTCGGGTGCGGGTCCTGCTCTTCATCCTGCTCGCGGTGGCGAACGACGTCGGCGGGTACGTCGCGGGCGTCCTGTTCGGGCGGCACCCGCTCGCCCCGTCCGTCAGCCCCAAGAAGTCGTGGGAGGGGCTCGCCGGGTCGTTCGTCCTGGCGACCGCCGTCGGGGTCGTCGGCGCGGTGGTGGGCCTCGGCGCGAGCCCGCTGCTCGGCGTCGCGCTGGGCGTCCTGGCCCCGCTCACGGCGACGATCGGCGACCTCGCCGAGTCCATGATCAAGCGGGACCTAGAATTGAAGGACATGGGGTCGCTCCTGCCCGGCCACGGAGGCATCCTCGACCGGCTCGACTCCATGCTCCTCACCGCCCCGTTCGTGTACGTGCTGCTCGCCCTGGCCGTCTGACGGCCCGGCTCACGGCGCGGCGCACCCGTCCGCACCGCCCCCCACGCTTGGACCTCCTCATGACCGTCCGTTCCGTCCGCCCGTCCGCGGAGTCGAAGCCGCTGCCGCTCGTCATGTCGGCCCCGCGCCGCGGCAAGCCGCCGCGCCACTTCGCCGACCTCGCGCCCGAGGAGGTGCGGGACGTCGTCGTCGAGCTCGGCGAGAAGCCGTTCCGCGCCAAGCAGCTCGCGACGCACTACTACGCGCACCTCACGCGTGACCCCGAGGCGATGACGGACCTGCCGAAGGCGACCCGCGACGTGCTCGCCGAGGCGCTCTTCCCGCCGCTGCTCACGGCGGCGCGGCGCATGGAGGCCGACGGCGGCACGACCGTGAAGACGCTGTGGCACCTCTTCGACGGCGCGAAGGTCGAGTCGGTCCTCATGCGCTACCCGCAGCGCTCGACCCTGTGCGTGTCGAGCCAGGCGGGCTGCGGCATGGCGTGCCCGTTCTGCGCGACGGGGCAGCTCGGCCTGACGCGCAACCTCTCGGTCGCGGAGATCGTCGAGCAGGTGCGCTCCGCGGCCCGGTCGCTCGCGGACGGCGAGATCCCCGGCGGCCCGACGCGCCTCAACAACCTCGTGTTCATGGGCATGGGCGAGCCGCTCGCGAACTACAAGGCCGTCATGGGCACGGTGCGCCGTCTGGTCGCCCCCGCGCCCGACGGGCTCGGGATGTCCGCCCGCAACATCACGGTGTCGACGGTCGGGCTCGTGCCCGCGATGCGCAAGCTCGCCGACGAGGGGATCCCGGTGACCCTCGCGCTGTCGCTGCACGCCCCGGACGACGACCTGCGCAGCGAGCTCGTGCCGATCAACACCCGGTGGAGCGTCGACGAGACGCTCGACGCGGCCCGGCACTACTTCGAGGTCACGGGCCGCCGCGTGAGCATCGAGTACGCGCTCATCAAGGACATGAACGACCACGCGTGGCGCGCCGACCTCCTGGGCGAGAAGCTCAACGCGCGCGGCCGCGGCTGGGTCCACGTCAACCCGATCCCGCTCAACCCGACGCCCGGATCGATCTGGACGGCCAGCGACCCTGCCGTCGAGGCGGAGTTCGTGGCACGATTGCGCGGTCACGGGATCCCGACGACGATCCGTGACACCCGCGGCAGCGACATCGACGGCGCCTGCGGGCAGCTCGCTGCAGAGGAGGACGAGTGAGTTCGCTGTTCACCACGGTGTCGAAGACCCGGAACGGGTACGACCCCGAGGAGGTCGACGACTTCTTCGAGCACGCTCGTGACGTCTACGAGGGCCGGGTGTCGGAGCGGCTCACGAGCACCGAGATCCAGGCGTCGGTCTTCGACCTGGTCCGTGGCGGCTACGACACGCACGAGGTCGACGCCGCCCTCGACCGGCTCGAGGGCGCGTTCATCGCGCGCCAGCGGGCCGAGTACGTCGCGGCGCACGGGCAGCAGGCGTGGATGAACGCGCTCGCCGAGCGCGCGCGGACGCTCTACGGGCGCCTCGGTCGTCCCGACGGCGAGAAGTTCGCGCTCGCGGAGCGCGGCAAGCCGGCCTACGACATCGACGACGTCGACGACCTGTGCGACCGGCTCGTCGCCTACTTCGACCGCCAGGTCCCGATCACGGCGGCCGAGATCCGGTCCGCGACGTTCGGCCGGGCGCGCGGTCGCGACGGCTACGCGGAGGGTCCGGTCGACGCGTTCTTCGCGCGCGCCATCGAGGTGCTGCTCGGCGTCGAGTGACGACGCCCCGCCGCGCGTGAGCCTCGATCCCCGGGCGACGCCGATCCGTCCGCTGCGGCGCGCGGTCGCGTCGCTCGCGGCGTTCAACGCCCGCCACCCCTGGAACCACAACGAGCACTTCCACGGCTGGGTCGTGCGGCGCGTGCCGCACGACGCCCGCGTCGTGCTCGACGTCGGCTGCGGCGCCGGCGTGCTCCTGGGCCGGCTGCGGGCCCAGGTCGCCGAGGTGCACGGGATCGACGCCGACGCGGGCATGGTCGCCCAGGCCCGGGCGCGGCACGCTGCGGACCCCGCCGTGACGGTGCGCCGGCTCCGGTTCGACGACGTCCGCTCGCCCGACGACGTCCGCTCGCCCGACGACGTCCGCTCGCCGGGCGGGACGCCCGGGCCGGGGCCCGGTTCCCCGGGGCACCGCGGGTACGACGCGGTGACGATGGTCGCGGTGCTGCACCACCTCGAGCTCGACGAGGCGCTCCGGCACGCGCGGGATCTCCTCGCACCGGGAGGCCGTCTGCTGGTCGTGGGGCTCGCCCGGGTCGCCACGGCCCGGGACCTCGCCGTCGACGTCGCGTCCGCGCTGCTCAACCCGCTCGTGGGCCTCCTGAAGCACCCCCGCCGCGCCCGGCCCGAGGACCCCGGGTCCGACGCGCCGGGCATGCCCGTCCGGGACCCGCGGCACACCGTGGACGAGGTCGCCCGCACGGCCCGGGCGCTGCTGCCGGGCGCGCGCGTGCGTCGTCGGCTGTTCTTCCGGTGCACGCTCGAGTGGACGGCGCCGCGCTGACCGGACGACGAGCCGGTGCGGTGCCACGCACCGCCCGCGGCCTGGAAGGATGGGAACCATGCCCGACGGACCTGCACCCACCCCGCGCACCGTGACGATCCTCGGCTCGACCGGGTCGATCGGCACGCAGGCGATCGACGTCGTCCGGGCCCACCCCGACCGGTTCCGGGTCGAGGCGCTCTCGGCGGGCGGGAGCGACGTGGACCTGCTGGCGCGCCAGGCCGCCGACCTGGGCGTGCGCGCGGTCGGCGTGGCGGACGCGACCCGCGCGGCGGACCTGGCCGAGGCGCTGTCGACGGCCTGCGCCGGTCGCGAGGAGGTCCCCGAGGTGCTCGCCGGACCCGATGCCGCGGCCGAGCTCGCGGCGCGGGGGAGCGACGTCGTCCTCAACGGGGTCACGGGGTCGGTGGGCCTCGGCCCGACGCTCGCCGCGCTGCGCGCCGGGTCGACGCTCGCCCTCGCGAACAAGGAGTCGCTCGTCGCCGGGGGAGCGCTCGTCCGCGCGGCCCAGCAGCGCCCGGACCAGATCGTCCCGGTGGACTCCGAGCACTCGGCCATCGCCCAGTGCCTGAGGTCGGGGACGCGACCGGAGGTGCGCCGGCTGATCCTCACCGCCTCGGGCGGCCCGTTCCGCGGCTGGGAGGCCGACGCGGTCAAGGCCGCGACCGTCGACCAGGCGCTCGCGCACCCCACCTGGGCCATGGGCCCGGTCGTCACCGTGAACTCCGCGAGCCTCATGAACAAGGGCCTCGAGCTCATCGAGGCGCACCTGCTCTTCGACGTCCCGGCCGACGACATCACGGTCGTCGTGCACCCGCAGTCCGTCGTGCACTCGATGGTCGAGTTCGTCGACGGCTCGACGATCGCGCAGGCGTCGCCGCCGGACATGCGCCTGCCCATCGCGCTCGGGCTGTCGTGGCCCGACCGGCTCGACCCCGTGACGCCGCCGTGCGACTGGTCCGCCGCGACGTCGTGGACGTTCGAGCCGCTCGACGACGCGGCGTTCCCCGCGGTGAACCTCGCGCGTGCGGCCGTGGCGGCGAGCGCCACGCACCCGGCGGTGTACAACGCGGCGAACGAGGAGGCCGTCGCGGCGTTCCTCAGCGGACGCGCAGGTTTCGGTGACATCGTGGCGACGGTCGAGCGCGTGCTCGCGGCGCACGACGGAACCCCCGCGGACGCGCTGACGTTGGAGCACGTGGCGGAGGCGGAGACCTGGGCGCGCGCGCGAGCCCACGAGCTGCTGGACCGCCGGTGACGAGCAACCGTCGGGGCGGGACGACCGCCCTGGACGTCGAGAGGGAGCAGAGGGAACGATGGCCACGCTGATCGGCATCCTGGTGATCGTGGTCGGGATCGTCGTCTCGATCGCGCTGCACGAGGTGGGGCACATGGTGCCCGCGAAGAAGTTCGGCGTCCGCGTGAGCCAGTACATGGTCGGCTTCGGCCCGACCCTGTGGTCGCGCACCAAGGGCGAGACCGAGTACGGCCTCAAGGCGATCCCGCTCGGCGGCTACGTGCGCCTCGTGGGCATGTACCCGCCCGCGCCCGCGGGCGCCCGTCCCCGCGGCGGCGGGTTCTTCTCCCAGGTCGTGGCCGACGCGCGGGACGCCAGCACGGAGGAGATCCGGCCGGGCGAGGAGCACCGCGCGTTCTACAACCTCTCCGCGCCCAAGAAGGTCGTCGTCATGCTCGGCGGCCCCTTCATGAACCTCCTCATCGCGTTCGTCCTCATGGCGATCGTGTGCGTCGGCATCGGCCTGCCTGCGGTCACCACCACGGTCGGTTCGGTGAACGCGTGCGTCCCGTCCGCGGTGACGGACGAGGAGCAGGAGTGCGCCGCCGACGCCGACCCCTCGCCGGCCGCCGCCGCGGGGCTCCAGCCGGGCGACACGATCGTGGCGTTCGACGGCGAGGACGTCACCTCGTGGGACCAGCTCTCCGGCATGATCCGTGGCGCCGCCCGGCAGGCCACGCCGGTCGTCGTCGAGCGCGACGGCGAGCAGGTCGACCTCACCATCACGCCGGTCGACGTGGAGCGCCAGGTCGTCGCCGAGGACGGCACGCCCGTCGTCGACGACGACGGCGAGCCGGTCACGAAGCCCGCCGGGTTCGTCGGGTTCGCGCCGACCGTCGAGCGCACGCCCGCCGGGATCGGCGTGGCCGCGGAGGCCACGTGGCAGCAGGTGAGCGGCACGGCGGGCATCATCGTCACGCTCCCGGTCAAGGTCTACGAGGCCGCCCAGGCCGCGTTCACCGACGCGCCCCGCGGGCAGGACTCCGTGATGAGCGTCGTCGGGGTCGGCCGCGTCGCGGTGGACGTCGCGGGCGCGGAGAGCCCGGTGCTCGACCGCGTGGTGACCATGCTCCTGCTGCTCGCCGCGCTGAACGTCGCGCTGTTCGTCTTCAACCTCATCCCACTCCTGCCGCTCGACGGCGGGCACGTGGTCAACGCGCTCTACGAGGGAGCCAAGCGCACCGTCGCGCGCGTCCGCGGTCGCCCGCGCCCGGGACCGGCCGACCTGGCGCGCATGATGCCGGTCGCGTACGTGATGTTCGTGGTCCTCGTCGGCGTCGGCGCCCTGCTGATCCTCGCCGACATCATCGACCCCGTCCGCCTCACGTAGCCCGGCGCGTCGCCCGAGGCCTCTGCTCCACCGGGAGGCGTGCGTGGAGGTGCCGCGAAGATGTGCGGGACCGCGCGGGAAGGTGACGTCCCGGACACCCGGCGGTGCCCCGTTCGACGCTCGCCGGGGGATACTAGGGGCGTGAGCGTACCCATCAGTCTCGGAATGCCTGCCGCGCCGCCGCCGGTCCTCGCGCCGCGCCGCAAGAGCCGCAAGATCAAGGTCGGCAAGGTGGACGTCGGCGGCGACGCGCCGATCAGCGTCCAGTCCATGACGACGACGCCGACGACGGACATCAACGCCACCCTCCAGCAGATCGCGGAGCTCACGGCGTCGGGCTGCGACATCGTGCGCGTCGCGGTGCCGAGCGCGGACGACGCGCTCGCGCTGCCGGCGATCGCGAAGAAGTCGCAGATCCCGGTGATCGCCGACATCCACTTCCAGCCCAAGTACGTGTTCGCCGCGATCGACGCGGGCTGCGCCGCGGTGCGCGTCAACCCGGGCAACATCCGCAAGTTCGACGACCAGGTCAAGGAGATCGCGAAGGCGGCGTCCGACGCGGGCGTGTCCCTGCGCATCGGCGTGAACGCCGGCTCCCTCGACCCGCGCCTGCTCGCGAAGTACGGCAAGGCGACGCCCGAGGCGCTGGTCGAGTCGGCCGTGTGGGAGGCGTCGCTGTTCGAGGAGCACGGCTTCCACGACTTCAAGATCTCGGTGAAGCACAACGACCCGGTCGTCATGGTGCGCGCGTACGAGCTGCTCGCGGAGGCGGGGGACTGGCCGCTGCACCTCGGCGTGACCGAGGCCGGCCCCGCGTTCCAGGGCACGATCAAGTCGGCCACGGCGTTCGGCGCGCTGCTGAGCAAGGGCATCGGCGACACGATCCGCGTCTCGCTGTCCGCGCCCCCGGTCGAGGAGATCAAGGTCGGCAACCAGATCCTCCAGGCGCTCAACCTGCGCCCCCGCAAGCTCGAGATCGTCTCCTGCCCGTCGTGCGGCCGCGCCCAGGTGGACGTGTACACGCTCGCGGAGAAGGTCACGGCCGGGCTCGAGGGCATGGAGGTGCCCCTGCGCGTCGCCGTCATGGGCTGCGTCGTCAACGGCCCGGGCGAGGCGCGCGAGGCGGACCTCGGCGTCGCGTCGGGCAACGGCAAGGGGCAGATCTTCGTCAAGGGCGAGGTCGTCAAGACGGTCCCCGAGTCGCTCATCGTCGAGACCCTCATCGAGGAGGCGCTGCGCATCGCGGAGACCATGACGCCGGAGAACGACGCGCAGGCCGGTCCGCCGGTCGTCACGGTCGGCTGACGCCCTCGTGAGCCGCTGGCGCCCGTCCGTCCCGGCACTGCGGCCACGGGCGCGCGCCGGGTCGGGCGACGACGCTGCCGAGCGGGCCCGCGTCCTGTCCGACGCGGACGTCCCCGAGGCGCTCGCGGTGTGCGCGGGCGACCCGGTCGCGTCGACGCTCGCGGCGGCGCGGCTCGCCGTCGCGCAGCACGCCGGCCTGCACGCCGCGGGCGGCCAGGCGTGGGGCTTTCCCGCCGTCGGCCCGCTCGAGGCGGTGTGCTGGGCCGGGGCGAACCTCGTGCCGGTCGTCCCGGCGTCGCTCGACGCCGACCGCGCCCGCACGGCGGTCGCCGCGTTCGCCGCGCTCGCGCGGCACGCGGGGCGGCGGTCGTCGTCGGTCGTGGGCGAGCGCGACGCCGTCCTGGCGCTGTGGGACCTGCTCGCCCCGCACTGGCCGGCGCCGCGCGAGATCCGGGCGAACCAGCCGTCGCTCGCGATCGACCGCGACCCGGACGTCGAGCCCGACCCGCACGTGCGCCGCTCCGTCCCGGCGGAGGTCCCCGTGGTGCTGCCCGCGTGCGTGCGCATGTTCACCGAGGAGGTCGGCTACTCGCCGGTCGAGGGCGGGGGCCGCGCGTACGAGGAGCGCGTCCGCTCGCTCGTGCTCGCGGGACGGTCCTTCGTCCGCATGGCCGCGGAGCCCGGCCGCTCGCCGCACGTCGTCTTCAAGGCGGAGCTCGGCGCGGTGACGCCGCGCGTCGCGCAGGTGCAGGGCGTGTGGGTCGACCCGCGGTACCGCGGGCAGGGGCTCGCCGCTCCGGGGATGGCCGCCGTCGTGCGCCTCGCGCGCGAAGCCGGGCCCGCGGACGCGGCGCGCGGTGCGGCGCCTCCCGTGGTCTCGCTGTACGTCAACGACTACAACGCGGCCGCGCTCGCGACGTACCGCCGGGTCGGGTTCGAGCAGGTCGGGACCTACGCGACCGTGCTGTTCTGACGGCGCCGCCCCGCAGGGCGCGCCCCGCCCGGCGGGTCCTCACTTGAGCAGGCGCGACATCCGCCGGTCGGCGAGGACCTGGCCCCCGGTCTGGCACGTCGGGCAGTACTGGAGGCTGCGGTCGGCGAAGCTGACCTCGCGCACGGTGTCGCCGCACACGGGACAGGGCAGGCCCGTGCGTCCGTGCACGCGCATCCCCGCGCGCTTCGCGTCCTTGAGCTCGGCGGCCGGCTTGCCCGACGCCGCCGCCACGGCCTCGGCGAGCACCTCGCCCACGGCGGCGTGCACGCGCGCGACCTCGTCGGGCGTGAACGAGCGCGTGAGCTTGAACGGGCTCGTGCGCGCCGCGTGCAGGATGTCGTCGGAGTAGGCGTTCCCGATCCCGGCGATCGACGACTGGTCGCGCAGCAGCCCCTTCACCTGCTGGTTGCGCGCCGCCATGAGCGCCCCGAGCGCCTCGGGCGTGAAGGCCGGGTCGAGCGGCTCCACGCCCAGCGTCTCGATCGCCCGGACCTCCTCCGGGTGGCGCACGACGTGCACCGCGAGCCGCTTGCGCGTCCCGGCCTCCGTGAGGTCGAACCCGGAACCGTCGTCGAACCGCACGCGCAGCGCGAGCACCGCGGCCTTCCCGCCGCCGCTGCCGCCGAGGCGCGGGCGGACGGGTGTCGTCGGCGACTTCTCGGACCAGCGCAGCCACCCGCCCCGGGCGAGGTGGAACACGAGGTGGACCTCGGCGTCGGGCCCGGGCGCACCGGTCCCGTCGCCGGTCTCGGCGAGCACGAGGTCGAGCCACTTGCCGTGCCGGCGGGCGCCCGTGACGACCCGCCCCACCAGGGCCGAGACCGGCGGGTCGAACGTCTTGAGCGCGGCGATCTGCGCGACGTCCGCGGCCACGACGGTGCGACCGGTCGCGCGGTCGTCGAGGAACCGGACGAGGGCCTCGACCTCGGGCAGCTCGGGCATGGGGACATCCTCCCCGCCGGTAGGGTGGGGCGCATGTCTTCCGTCACGTCCGGCGCGCCCGCCGCGGCCTCCACCCGCGTCCGGGGCGCCGACCTCCTGCGCCTGTCCACCCTGTTCGTCCGGACGCTGCGCGAGGACCCGGCCGACGCCGAGGTCGCGAGCCACCGGCTCCTCGTGCGGGCGGGCTACATCCGTCGCGCCGCCCCCGGCATCTACACCTGGCTCCCGCTCGGCCTGCGCGTGCTGCGCAAGGTCGAGGACGTGGTCCGCGAGGAGATGGCGGCCGCGGGCGCGCAGGAGGTGCACTTCCCGGCGCTGCTGCCCAAGGAGCCGTACGAGGCGACGGGCCGCTGGACGGAGTACGGGCCGAACATCTTCCGTCTCAAGGACCGCAAGGACGGGGACTACCTCCTCGCGCCCACCCACGAGGAGATGTTCACGCTCCTCGTCAAGGACCTGTACTCGTCGTACAAGGACCTGCCGCTGACGATCTACCAGATCCAGACGAAGTACCGCGACGAGGCGCGTCCCCGCGCGGGCCTCATCCGCGGGCGCGAGTTCGTCATGAAGGACGCGTACTCGTTCGACACGACGGACGAGGGCCTCGAGCGCTCGTACGAGGCGCAGCGCGCGGCCTACCGGCGCATCTTCGACCGGCTCGGGCTCGAGTACGTCATCGTCGCCGCCACGTCCGGCGCGATGGGCGGGTCGCGCTCCGAGGAGTTCCTCACCCCGACCGCGATCGGCGAGGACACGTTCGTGCGCTCGCCCGGGGGCTACGCCGCGAACGTCGAGGCCGTCGTCACGCCGGTGCCCGAGGCGGTCGACTACGCCGACGCCCCGGCCGCGCACGTCGAGGACACGCCCGACACCCCCACCATCGCCTCGCTCGTCGAGCTCGCGAACGCGCGCTACCCCCGCGAGGACCGCGCGTGGACGGCGGCCGACACGCTGAAGAACGTCGTGCTCGCCCTGACGCACCCGGACGGCCGCCGCGAGGTCGTCGTCGTCGGGCTGCCGGGCGACCGCGAGGTCGACCTCAAGCGCGTGGGCGCGGCGTTCGAGCCCGCCGAGGTCGAGCCGGCCACGGACGCCGACTTCGCCGCCCACCCCGAGCTCGTCAAGGGCTACATCGGCCCGCAGGTGCTCGGCCCGAACGCGCGCCGCGAGGCACCCGCGGACGGCGACGCGTCCGACGCGTCGGCGGGGGAGACCCCGAGCGGCACTCGGTGCGCTACCTGCTCGACCCGCGCGTCGTCGCCGGCACGCGCTGGATCACCGGCGCGAACGCGCCCGGCCGCCACGTGTTCGACCTCGTCGCCGAGCGCGACTTCGCCGCCGACGGCACGGTCGAGGCCGCGGAGGTGCGCGCGGGCGACCTCGCGCCCGACGGCTCGGGCCCGCTCGAGCTCGCGCGCGGCATCGAGATCGGCCACATCTTCGCGCTCGGCCGCAAGTACGCCCAGGCCCTCGGCCTCACGGTGCTCGACGAGAACGGCAAGCAGGTCGTCGTGACGATGGGCTCCTACGGGATCGGCGTCACGCGCGTCCTCGCGGCGCTCGCGGAGGCGAACCACGACGACGCGGGGCTCGCGTGGCCCGCGCACGTCGCGCCCGCGCAGGTGCACGTCGTCGCCACGGGCAAGGACGCGAGCGTGTTCGAGGAGGCCGAGCGCCTCGCGACCGAGCTCGCCGGCCGCGGCGTCGAGGTGATCTACGACGACCGGCCCAAGGTCTCGCCCGGCGTGAAGTTCAAGGACGCCGAGCTCCTCGGCGTGCCCCTCCTGCTCGTCGTGGGCCGCGGCCTGGCCGACGGCGTCGTCGAGGTCCGCCCGCGCGCGGGCGAGGCGGCGCAGGTCGCCGTCGAGGACGCCGTCGAGCACGTCGCGGGCCGGGTCGCCGAGCTCCTCGGCTGACCGTCCGCGCAGCCTCGGGGCGCCCCGGTCCGGACCTCCGGGCCGGGGCGCTCTGCTGCGCTCACGGCCGTGCGGCGTGGCGCTCCGGGTGCGCGCTGCGCGGGGTCGTCGGTGCACCAGGGCGCCCGCGGGAGTCGGCGTCGCGCCCGTGCGTGCGAGCCGGGCGCGTTCAGCCTGCCGTCTGCTCCGGCAGGCCCGGGAACGCGACGGGCGCCTCGCCCCACGCGACGGCGCTCGCCCACGCGTCCGCGAGGAGCGCGACGGCCTCGGCCCGGGACGTCGGCGCCGCCGCGGCGACGAGGCTCGCGTACGTCTGCGCGAGCCCCGACTCGACCTGGCGCGCGAGCGCGGCCGCGTCCGTGCCGTCGGGCAGCGCGTAGGCGACGCGACGCGGGTCCTGCGGCGTCCCGTCGGTGCCCGCGGCGAGGGCCCAGCCCTGCGCGCGGGCGCGGTGCTGGGCGGCGCGCGCGACCGCGGCGGTGCGCACGTCGCCCTCCGACTGCGCGGCGCGCACCTCGTAGCCGTACCCGGCCGCGTCCTCCGCCTCGACGAGCGTCGCGAGGTCCGCGGCGCCGACCCCGCCGGGCGCCTCGTCGACGGGCAGCGGATCGGCGAGGCCTGCCGCGGCCGTCGAGCCCGTGGCCGCGGCGAGCCGCTGCGCCGAGACGTGCTCCGAGGCGGCGACCGACGCGAGGAGCCGCGCGAGCCGGGCGTCCGGCGAGGCGTCCGCCGCCGCGCCCGTGCGCTCGGCCGCGCCCACGAGCGCGGTGACGACGTCGTCCGTCGTCGCGGTGCCGGGGGCGGGCGTGCCGGGGGCGGCGGTGCCGGTCCCGGCGTCGCCCGCGACGTCGGTCCCCGCGGTGCCGGTCCCGGCGTCGCCCGCGACGTCGCCCTCGGGCTCCGCAGGGTCCTCGAGGCCCGAGTCGTAGACCCCGCCGAGCGCGTCGACGTGCTGCTCGGCGAACGCGGCGGCCTCGCCGAGCACCGCGAGCGCGGTCGGGTCGGTCACGCGGGGCGTGACGTCCGCCACCAGCGCGGCGACCGCGAGCGCGTCGTCGACGGCCCCGGAGCGGAGCACCTCGACCGTGTCGGGGGAGGGCTCCGTGGGCGGCGGCGTGTCCAGCCTGACGCCGCACCCGGCCGCCAGGACGCCCGTCGCGAGCACCGTGACGACCGCGAGCAGACGGCCGGCACGGGCCGCGGGACGGGTTCGCCGGGCTCGGTGGGCGGCGTCGGCCGCGGTCGCGTGGGGAGTCATCGGGGGCGATGATGTCACGTCCGGGGCCCGCGAGTCGTTAGGCTGGTCCCCGTTCCGACGTCCCGCGAGCGGGGCTCGGAGCACCCGAGACAACAACACACCGGTCGTCTGGCGTACCCGGCGTGGGACACGGACAGGAGCTGAGTCATGGCAGGGCAGGCGGGCGGTCAGTCCGGCAGAGGGTCCGGAGGCGACGCGGCGGCGCACGCGCTCCGGGAGAGCGTCCGCGAGGCGGTCGAGCCCGCGGTCCGCGACGCCGGGCTCCACCTCGAGGACGTCACGGTGTCGCGTGCGGGTGCCCGTTCGGTGGTGCGCGTCGTGCTGGACCTCCCCGACGACGTCGAGGGCAGCCTCGACCTGGACGCGGTGGCCGAGGCCACGCGCCCGATCTCCGCGGCGCTGGACACGGTGGACCCGCTCCACGGCGCGTACACGCTCGAGGTCTCGACACCGGGCACGGACCGTCCGCTCACCGAGCCGCGCCACTTCCGGCGCGCCCGCGGCCGCCTCGTGCGGCTCGTCCTGACCGACGGCGGCACGCTCGAGGGCCGGCTGCGCTCCGGTTCGGCTGTCGAGACCGAGCTGGTCCTGGACGTCCCCGGCGCGCGCGGCGCGGTGACGGAGCGCGTGGTGCCGCTCGCCGACGTCGTGCGCGGCGAGGTGCAGGTCGAGCTCAAGCGCGCCCTCGAGGCGGACCTGCCCGAGCTCGACGGCTCCGCCGACGAGACGACCGACCACGACGAGGAGGCCTGACGATGGACGTGGACATGAGCGCGCTGCGCCTGCTGGAGCGCGAGCGGGACATCAGCCTCGACGTGCTCGTCGCGGCGATCGAGCAGGCCCTGCTCTCGGCGTACCACCGCACCCCCGACGCGTACACCCGTGCGCGCGTCGAGCTCGACCGCAAGACGGGCCACGTGACGGTGTGGGCGCGCGAGGAGCTGCCGGCTCCCGAGACCGACGACGAGGACGCCCCGCGCGGCCCCGTGGAGTACGGTCCCGAGTTCGACCACACGCCCGCCGACTTCGGGCGCATCGCGACCTCGACCGCGCGCCAGGTCATCGTCCAGCGCCTGCGCGACGCGGAGGACGACCAGATCCTCGGCACGTTCCGCGGCAAGGAGGGCGAGGTCCTCGCGGGCGTCATCCAGCAGGGCCGCGACCCGCGCGTCGTGCTCGTGGACGTGGGCGGCACGGAGGCCGTGCTCCCGCCGCACGAGCAGGTCCCCACGGAGGAGTACGTGCACGGCGAGCGCCTGCGCGCCTACGTGCTCGAGGTCGCCCGGGGAATGAAGGGCGCGCAGATCACGTTGAGCCGCACGCACCCGAACCTCGTCCGCAAGCTCTTCGAGCTCGAGGTCCCCGAGGTCGCCGACGGCTCGGTCGAGATCACGGCCATCGCGCGCGAGGCGGGGCACCGCACCAAGGTCGCCGTCCGCTCGCGCGTCCCGGGGCTCGGAGCCAAGGGCGCGTGCATCGGGCCCATGGGCTCGCGCGTGCGCGCGGTCATGGCGGAGCTCCACGGCGAGAAGATCGACATCGTCGACCACAGCGACGACCCGGCCCAGTTCGTGGCCAACGCGCTGTCCCCGGCGCGTGTGTCGTCGGTCACGGTGGTCGACGAGGTGGCGCGCGCCGCGCGCGTCGTCGTCCCGGACTTCCAGCTCTCCCTCGCGATCGGCAAGGAGGGGCAGAACGCCCGCCTGGCCGCGAAGCTCACGGGGTGGCGCATCGACATCCGCTCGGACGAGGGCGGCGCCCCGGCCGAGGGGTCGGACGGTGCCGCTCCCGCAGGTCCTCGCGCTGCCGACCGGTAGCCGCGGAGCGTGGGACGGTCACGGATGACGGACCGGCGCGGTAGACTGTCATCGACCGGGCCGCGAGCCCGCACCTCGACCATGCCCCCGGACTCCACGACCCTTCCCGTTCCGACGGGATCGGGTCCGGTCCGCACGTGCGTCGGGTGCAGGCAGCGCGACCTGCGGTCAGCTCTTCTCCGTCTGGTCCTCGACCGGTCCGGCGCGGGCACCGACGAGCCACGGCTCGTGGTGGACGCCGGGCGGTCGCTGCCGGGTCGCGGTGCGTGGCTCCACGCGTCGACCCGGTGCCTCGAGACGGCGGAACGCCGGCGGGCCGTCCCGCGGGCCCTGCATGTCGCCGGGCCCCTCGACCTCGCCGCGGTCCGCGCCGTGATCGAGGCCCGTCCGGGAGAGCACCTCTGAGCCATGCGTCACGGCCCCGTCCGTACGGGGCCGCCAGCACGACACGTCGACAAGGAAGCGGGTTAGAAGCCGATGGGCACCCGATGAGTACCCAGCGATGAGCACCCAGCACTAACGACGGTCCTCCCTGTCCGGGGCGGGCCGAGACAGGAGAGTTGTGGCAAAGGTCCGCGTCTACGAGCTCGCGAAGGAGCTCGGGGTGGAAAGCAAGACCATCATGACCAAGCTGACGGAGCTCGGTGAGTTCGTCCGCTCGGCATCCTCGACCATCGAGCCACCGGTGGTCCGCAAGCTGCGCGACGCCTTCCCCGCCGGGGGTGGCGGCGCGAGCAAGCCCGCGGCACCCGCCGCGCGTCCGGCCGCGCCGAAGCCGGCCCCGAAGCCGGAGGTCAAGGCCGAGCCGGCCGCGCCGGCTCCGCAGGCCCCGCAGGCCGCGGCCCCCGCCGAGCCGGCCGCGCCGGCCCCGAAGGCTCCGGCACCCGCCGCGCCCGCGGCGCCGGCCCCGAAGGCTCCGGCACCCCAGGCTCCCGCGGCGCAGCGTCCGACGCCCGCGCCCGCGCAGAAGCCCACCGCCTCGCCCAAGCCGGGCGGCGGCACGAACGCGCCCGCCCCGCGCCCCGGTGGCTCGGGCGGACGTCCCGGCGCACCGCGTCCGGGGAACAACCCGTTCGCGACCAGCCAGGGCATGCCCCGGCAGGGTGGCCCGCGTCCGGGCGCCCCGCGCCCGGGCAACAACCCGTTCGCCCCGAGCCAGGGCATGCCCCGGCCCGGGTCGCGCCCCGAGCGCACCGAGGGTGCGGCGGCGGCGTCCGGCGAGCGCTCGGGCGGTCCTCGCCCGGGCGGCCCGCGTCCGGCGCCGCGTCCCGGCGGCCCGCGCCCCAACCCGGGCATGATGCCCGGCCGCACCTCGATCGGCCGTCCCGGTGAGCGTCCTGCTCCCGGTGGTCGTCCCGGTGGCGGTGGCGGCGGTCGTGGCGGCGGCTTCGGCGGTCGTCCCGGTGGTGGCGGCGCTCCCGGCGGTGGCGGCGGCTTCGCCGGCCGTCCCGGTGGCGGTGGCCGCGGTGGCGCCGGTCGTGGCTCGACGCAGGGCGCCTTCGGGCGCGCCGGCGGTCGTCCGGTCCGTGGGCGGAAGTCGAAGCGCGCGAAGCGCCAGGAGTTCGAGCAGATGCAGGCGCCGTCGCTCGGCGGCGTGCAGGTTCCCCGCGGGAACGGCTCGACCGTCGTGCGGCTGCGTCACGGCTCGTCGCTCAACGACTTCGCCGACAAGATCGACGCGAACCCCGCGAGCCTCGTGACCGTGCTGTTCCACCTCGGTGAGATGGCCACGGCGACGCAGTCGCTCGACGAGGACACGTTCGGTGCCCTCGCGTCCGAGCTCGGCTACGTCATCGAGATGGTCTCGGCCGAGGAGGAGGACCGCGAGCTGCTCGGGTCGTTCGACATCGACCTGGACGCGGAGCTCGAGGCCGAGGGCGACGACGAGCTCGCCGCCCGCCCGCCGGTCGTCACCGTCATGGGTCACGTCGACCACGGAAAGACCAAGCTCCTCGACGCCATCCGCCAGACGGACGTCGTCGCGGGCGAGGCCGGCGGCATCACCCAGCACATCGGTGCGTACCAGGTGCGCCACGAGCACGAGGGCGTCGACCGCGCCATCACCTTCATCGACACCCCGGGTCACGAGGCGTTCACCGCCATGCGTGCCCGTGGTGCCCAGGTGACGGACATCGCGATCCTCGTCGTGGCCGCGGACGACGGCGTGATGCCGCAGACCATCGAGGCGCTCAACCACGCCCAGGCGGCGAACGTGCCGATCGTGGTCGCGGTGAACAAGGTGGACAAGGAGTCGGCGAACCCGGCCAAGATCCGCCAGCAGCTCACCGAGTACAACCTGGTGGCCGAGGAGTACGGCGGCGACACGATGTTCGTCGACGTGTCCGCGAAGCAGAACATGGGCATCGACGACCTCCTCGAGGCCGTCCTGCTCACGGCCGACGCCTCGCTCGACCTGCGTGCGAACCCCGACAAGGACGCGCGCGGCGTCGCCATCGAGGCGAACCTGGACAAGGGCCGCGGCGCCGTCGCGACCGTCCTCGTCCAGTCCGGCACGCTGCACGTCGGTGACGCGATCGTCGCCGGCACGGCCCACGGCCGTGTCCGGGCGATGTTCGACGAGCACGGCAACGCCGTGACCGAGGCGGGCCCCGCCCGTCCGGTCCTCGTGCTGGGTCTCGCGTCCGTGCCGAGCGCGGGCGACACGTTCCTCGTGGCGCCCGACGAGCGCACGGCCCGCCAGATCGCCGAGAAGCGCGAGGCTGCCGAGCGCGCCGCCCTCCTGGCCAAGCGCCGCAAGCGCATCAGCCTCGAGGACTTCACGCAGGCTCTCCAGCAGGGCAAGGTCGAGACCCTCAACCTCGTCCTCAAGGGCGACGTGTCCGGTGCCGTCGAGGCCCTCGAGGACGCGCTGCTCAAGATCGACGTGGGCGACGAGGTCGAGCTGCGCGTCATCCACCGCGGTGTCGGTGCGATCACGCAGAACGACGTCAACCTCGCGACGGTCGACAACGCGATCATCATCGGCTTCAACGTGAAGTACGGCGAGCGCGTCGAGGACCTGGCCGAGCGCGAGGGTGTCGACGTCCGCTTCTACTCGATCATCTACCAGGCGATCGAGGACGTGGAGGCCGCGCTCAAGGGCATGCTCAAGCCGGAGTACGAGGAGGCCCAGCTGGGCACGGCGGAGATCCGCGAGATCTTCCGCTCCTCCAAGTTCGGCAACATCGCCGGCTCGATCGTCCGGTCGGGCGAGATCCGCCGCAACGCCAAGGCGCGCGTCCTGCGCGACGGCAAGGTCGTGGGGGACAACCTCACGGTCGAGTCGCTCAAGCGGTTCAAGGACGACGCCACCGAGGTCCGCGAGGGCTTCGAGTGCGGTATCGGTCTGGGCTCGTTCAACGACCTCCAGGTCGGCGACACCATCGAGACGTTCGAGATGCGCGAGAAGCCGCGCTCCTGACGCTCGTCACGCCCGGGGGCGGTCACGGTCATCGTGGCCGCCCCCGGGCGTTCGTCACCCCGCGGTCGTCATCACCCGCAGTCGTCAGTCAGCACCCCACCGCGGTCACCCACCCGGCCGGTGGGCGCCGTTCGACGTACGGTCGTCGGGACCGTCGCCGGAAGGCTCGGCACGAAAGGAAGAAGACATGGTCGACCACCCCCGGGCGAGGAAGCTCGCCGACCGCATCAAGGAGATCGTCGCGCAGATGCTCGACACGCGGATCAAGGACCCGCGCCTCGGGTTCGTCACGGTCACGGACGTCCGTGTCACCGGTGACCTGCAGAACGCCTCGGTGTTCTACACCGTCTACGGGACGGACGAGGAGCGGGCCGGGACGGCCGCCGCGCTGGAGAGCGCGAAGGGCCTCATCCGGTCGGAGGTCGGCAAGCAGACCGGCATCCGCCTCACTCCGGCGATCGAGTTCCACCTCGACGCGGTGCCCGAGACGGCGGCGCACCTCGACGCCGCGCTCGTCGAGGCCCGCCGGCGCGACGCCGAGCTCGCCGCCCTGCGCGAGGGCAAGCCCTTCGCCGGGGACGCCGACCCGTACCGCACGTCGGAGGACGCGGACGCCGTCGCCGACGACGACCGGGCCTGACCGCGTGGGCGCACGCCCGTCCGCGACCGACCGTCGGGAGCGACGCCCCGTCGCTCCCGACGGTCTCGTCGTCGTCGACAAGCCCGCCGGCTGGACGAGCCACGACGTCGTCGGCCGTGGCCGACGCCTCGCCGGCACGCGCAAGGTCGGCCACGCGGGCACGCTCGACCCCATGGCCACGGGCGTGCTCGTGCTCGGCGTCGGGCGCGCGACGAAGCTGCTGACGTACGTCGTCGGCGCCGACAAGGACTACGACGCGACGATCCGCCTCGGCGAGGCGACCACGACCGACGACGCGGAGGGCGAGGTGCTCTCGCGGGCGGACGCGTCCGCCGTCGTGCGGGCCGACCTCGACGCGGGGGTCGCCGGCCTCACCGGCGAGATCCTCCAGGTGCCGAGCACGGTGAGCGCGATCAAGGTCGACGGGCAGCGCGCGTACGCGCGGGCCCGCGCGGGCGAGGAGGTCGCGCTGGCGGCGCGGCCCGTCGTCGTCTCGCGCTTCGACGTGCTCGCGGTGCGGCCCGTGGCGCCGGGGGAGCAGGGCGTCCCCGACGACGCGCCGCCCGCGCTCGACGTCGACGTCACCGTGACGGTGTCGTCCGGGACGTACGTGCGCGCGCTCGCGCGCGACCTCGGGTCGGCGCTCGGCGTCGGCGGCCACCTCACGGCGCTGCGGCGCACGCGGGTGGGCGGGTACGGGCTCGACGTCGCCTCGACGCTCGAGGAGCTCGAGGCCCAGGCGGACCGCGACGGCGTGCTCGCGACCCTGCCGCTCGCGCAGGCGGCCCGTGCGACGTTCCCCGTGCGCGAGCTGACCCCGGAGCAGGCGACCGCGCTGTCGTACGGGCAGTGGGTCGACGCGACCGGGACGCCCGGCACGACGGCGGCGATGTCCCCGGCGGGCGAGCTCGTGGCGCTCGTGGAGGACACCCGCCGCGGCGGCAAGGACCTCGCCCGGCCGGTCCTCGTGCTCGCTCCCGCCTGACGCGTCCGGTTCGGCGTCGTGCCCGGGGCGTGGCAGTCTTGTCCAGCGCGGTCCCGGTGCCTCCCCGTCCGGTCCGCCGCCCCCCGTCGGCACGGGCGGCCGCCCCGGGCGGCACCCGCGGCCTTCCTGCTCACCTGAGGAGTTCTCGCGTGCACCTGTGGACGGACCTGAGCCAGGTTCCCCCGGGTTTCGGCCCGTCGGTCGTGACGATCGGCAACTTCGACGGCGTCCACCGCGGGCACGCCCAGGTGCTCGGCCGCATCGTCGACCTGGCGCGCGAGCGCGACGCGCGCGCCGTGGCCGTGACGTTCCACCCGCACCCGTCGGCCGTGCACCGCCCCCAGAGCGCGCCCGAGCTCATCACGGGCATCGCGGACCGGGTCGAGCTGCTCGCCGCGACGGGCCTGGACGCGGTCCTGCTCGTGGAGTACACGCTCGAGTTCGCGCGGCAGACGCCGGAGGAGTTCGTGCGCGCCTACCTCGTCGACGGCCTGCACGCGGGCGCGGTCGTCGTCGGGCACGACGTCCGCTTCGGCCGCGACAACGCGGGCACCATGGAGACGATGGTCGCGCTCGGCGCGCGGTACGGCTTCGACGTGGTGGCGATCGACGACGTCGGCCAGCACCAGGGCGTGCCGGTCACCGACGAGGAGACGCCGGGCGACTCGCAGGTGCGCTGGTCCTCGACGGGCGTGCGCGCGCTGCTCGCGGCGGGCGACGTGCGCGAGGCGGCCCGCATCCTCGGCCGGTCCCACCGCGTGCGCGGCACCGTCGTGCACGGCGACGCGCGGGGGCGTGAGCTCGGCTTCCCGACGGCCAACCTCGGCTCGATCAGCGGCATGGTCCCGGCCGACGGCGTCTACGCGGGCTGGCTCGAGCGACCGCAGCTCGCGGGCGCCGATCCTCGCCACGCGGACGTGCGCCTGCCGGCGGCGATCTCGATCGGCACCAACCCGACGTTCGACGGCGTCGAGCGCCGGGTCGAGGCGTACGTCCTGGACCGCGCGGACCTCGACCTGTACGACGAGGACGTGGTCCTGGAGCTGGTCGAGCGGCTGCGCCCGACGCTGCGCTTCGACGGCATCGAGCCGCTCGTGGCGCAGATGCACGACGACGTCGCGCGCGCCCGGGAGATCCTCGCCGCCCCGGGCGGGGAGCCGGCCGCGACGACGCCGGGCGCCTGACCGTGGCCGCCCCGGCACCCGTGCTCGAGGCGCGCGCGCTGCGCGTCGGCTACGCGGACGTCGCGGTGTGCGCGCCCGTCGACCTCGCCGTGGTGCCGGGCGAGCTGGTCGTGGTGATCGGCGCCAACGGGAGCGGCAAGTCGACGCTCCTGCGCACGCTGCTCGGTCTCCAGGCGCCGCTCGGCGGCGCGGTGCGCGCGTTCGGGCGCGACGTGGACGAGCGCGAGCGCGACTTCCGGGCGCGCGTCGCGGGCGTGCTCGACGACGACGCGTTCTTCCCGGCGCTCACGGTCCGCGAGCACCTCGTCCTGGTCGCGCGGGGGCACGGCGTGCCGGGGGCCGGGGCCGTCGTGGACGAGCTGCTCGACCGGTTCGGGATCGCGGAGCAGGGTCGGTCGCTCCCGTCGGCGCTCTCCTCCGGCCAGCGCCGACGCTTCCTGCTCGCCTCGGGCTTCGTGCGGCCCCGTGAGCTGCTCGTCCTCGACGAGCCCGAGCAGCGGCTCGACCCGGGGATGCGGGAGCGCCTCGCAGCGCTGCTCGTCGAGGACGCGCGCAGCGGCGTGGCCGTGGTCCTCGCCACCCACGACCCCGAGCTCGTCGAGCGCACGGGCGCGCGCGGCCTGCTCGTCGGCGACGACCGGTGCGTCCCGCTCGCCCCGGCCGACGTCCACGCGGCGCTCCTGGCGGTGCGCTGACCGTGCCGCACGGAGCGAGCGCGCTGCGCTCCGACCCGGACGAGCTGCTGACGGGCCGCGAGCTGCGCCGTCTCACCGCCCGTGCCGCGGCCGCGCGGGCCGACGCCGGGCCGGGCGAGATCGTCGTCGACGTCGCCTACGCCGTGGTGTCCGTCGCGCTGGCGACGGGCTGGGTCGTCGGGCTCGCCTCGATGCTGCGCTCGACGCTCGCGACCGCCGCGCCGGCGGGCGGGCCCCCCGTGCTGGGACCGGGGGCCGTCCAGGCGCTCGGCACGACGGCGCTGCTCGCGTTCCTCACGGGCACGGCCGTGCGCCTGGGGCCGGTCGGCGCCGGCGGGGGCGGGGTGCGGTGGTGGGTGCCGACGCCCGCGGACCGGCGAGGGCTCGTGTCGCCGTCGTTCGCGCGCGCCGTCGTGCTGGGTGCCGGGCTCGGAGCGCTGGGGAGCGCCGTCGTCGCGGTCGCGGCGGGCCTGGACGCGGTGCCCGCGCTGCGGGCCGGCGCGACCGGCGGCGCCCTCGGCCTGCTCCTCGTCGCGGTCGCGGGACTCGCCCAGCCGTCGGCCCGCGCCGCCGGGCTGCTCGCGCGGGCGAGCGACGTCGCGGTCGCGGCCGTGCCGGTCGTGGGTCTCGCGCTCGTCGTCGCCCGACGACCGGGTCTCCCGCCGCTCGGTGCGCCGCTCGTCGTCGTGCTCGGTCTGCTCGCCGTCGCGGCGCTGCTCGTGCTGCGGTGGTGGCGCGGGCTGGAGTCCCTCGGCGCGACGGTGCTGCGCGCGCAGAGCGCGGTCGCGGACCAGGTGGGTGGCGCCGTGCTGTCCTTCGACACGCGGGACCTCGGCCGGGCCCTGCGCCGGGCCGGCGCCGCCCGGGTCCGGGTCCGCCGGCCCCACCGGTTCGCCGCGGTGCACGGTCCCGTCGGCGCGGTGGTCGCGGCCGACCTCGTGCTGCTGGGTCGCAGCCCGTCGGCGCTCGCCCAGCTCGTCGGTCTCGCCGCCCTCACGGTCGTCGCGCAGCAGGTGCCCGGCCTGGGCTCCGGCTTCGGTCTCTTCGCCCTGCTCGTCGCGGCGGGCCTCGGGGCGGCGGTGCTCGGCGCGGAGGGGGCGCGCACGGCCGAGATGGCCCCGGTCGTCGACGCGCTCGTGCCCCTCCGCGCGCGCTGGACGCGGCTCGCGCGCGGCGTCGTCCCGACGCTCACGGCGACGGCCTGCCTCGTCGCGGGCACGGCCCCGCTCGCGCTCGGGACGGGGGACGCGCGCTGGCTCGGGGTCGCGGTGCTCGCTGCGGTCGTCCAGGGCGCCGCCGCCGTGCGCAGCGCGTACCGCGAGCCGCCGGACTGGGGCGGGCCGCTGCTCGCGACGCCCTCGGGCGGTCTGCCGACGGGCGCCGCGGCCGTGCTGCGCAAGGGGCCCGACGTCGCGGTGCTCGGCGCGGTCCCGCTCGGGGTCGCCCTGCTCGTCGGTACGCCCGGGTGGGGCGTCGTGGTGGCCCAGGCGCTGGCCGCCGTCGTGGCGGTCGCGGTCGCGACCCACGTGCGCGCGGTCCGCTGACCCGACGGCGGCCCGAGCGCGCCGTGCGTCGTCAGGCCGCCGCGGGCGCCGGGACGAGGCGGCCGTCCGCGAGGTGGACCCGCGCGTCGACCGGGTCGAGCGTCGCCTCGTCGTGCGAGACGAGCAGCGTCGCCGCGTCGAGCTCGCGCGCGAGCCGCACGACCAGCTCCACCACCTGCACGCCCCGCTCGTGGTCGAGCGCCGACGTCGGCTCGTCCACGAGCAGCACCTCGGGGTCGTTCATGAGCGCGCGGGCGATCGCGACGCGCTGGCGCTGCCCGCCCGAGAGGTGCTCGGGCCGGCGGCCCGCGCGGTCGGCGACACCGACGGCGTCGAGCAGCGCGAGGGCGTGCGCACGGCGCGACGCGGGGGAGCGGCCCCGGAGGTGGCTCATGAGCTCGAGCTGCTCGAGCACGGTGAGCGACGCGACGAGCTGCGGCTGCTGGAACACGAGCCCGATGCGCTCGCGGCGCAGCGCCGCCGCCCGGTCGGCCGCACGCCGCGCGCGCCGCCGGCCGCGCCGTCCGGCCGCGTCCCCGGGCTCGGTGCCGGGGTCGGCGTCGAGCGGTGCGCTGACGACGTCGGGACCCACCCGCACGACGCCCGCCGTCGGCGGCGTGAGCGTCGCCGCGACGGCGAGCAGGCTGGACTTGCCGGCGCCGGACGGGCCGAGCAGCGCCGTCGTGGTGCCCGAGGGCACGGTGAGGGAGACGTCGTCGACGGCGACGAGGACGCCGTCGCCGTCGGGGTAGGTGAGTCGGACACGGTCGAGGACGAGGTCCACGGGGAGCTCCTGAGGGTCGCTACGGACGAGAGGGAGAAGGTCAGCGGGCCAAGGTCAGCGGGCCGCGAGCGCCGCGTGCGGGTCGACGCGCGCGACGCGCGTCACGGCGAGGACCGCGCCGAGGCCGCCGAGCACGACGAGCACGACGGCGGGCACGAGGGTCGTCGAGAGGTCGACGACGACCGGCATGACCTGGGACGCGAGCAGTCCGGCGCCGGCCGCGAGCGCCGTGCCGACCCCGACGCCCACGCCCAGCACGACGCCGACCTGGCCGATCGCGTCGCGCAGCAGGTAGCGCGTCGAGGCGCCGAGCGCGCGCAGGACCGCGACGTCGCCCGCTCGCTGGATGGTCCAGACGGTGAAGAACGCGCCGACGACGAGCGCCGAGATCGCGAGCAGGAAGACCTGCATGAGGGTCAGGGAGAGGTTCTCGGCGGTGAACGACGAGATGGCCGAGCGCGCCTCGCGCGGCGTCGCGGTGACGGTCCCGACGTGGGCGTCCGTGGCGGCGAGCGCGTCCGCGGTCGGCGGGTCGTCGCCGAACCGCAGGGTGACGACGGTGGCCACCTGCCCGCCCGCGGCGTCGTCGGTCGAGGCGCTGTCGGCAGGGCTGCCGACGGCCTGCCAGTCGTCGAGGGACACCCAGACGACCGGTGTGTGCGCGTAGTCCGCCTCGACGTCCGCGACGGCGGAGACCGTCAGGTCGAGCGGCCCGGCGTCCACCGGGTCGCCCACGTCGGCGCCGAGCGCGTCGGCCGCGCCGCGGGAGAGCACGGCGGTGCCGGGGGAGACGTCGGCGCCGCCGTCGTCGGTGCCGGGCACGAGCCCCGCACCGGGCCGCACCCCGAACGCGGTGACGGCGGCCGTCGTGTCGCCGGAAGCACGCACGGTCGCGACGCCGAGCGGCTCCGTGGCGTCGACACCGGGGACGGCGGCCCAGGCGTCCGTCTGCGCGGCGGTCACCTCGGACTCCGTGAAGGTGGGGGAGGCGCCCTCGGCCTGGGGCGCGAAGGCGACGCGGTCGACCGGCAGGTCGGTCACCGCGGAGGTGCTCGCGCGGCCGAGGCCTGCGGTGAGCGCCGCGAGGAAGGCGACGAGGAACGTGATGAGCGCGACGACGACCGTCATGAGCGCGAAGCGACCGCGCGCGTGGCGCAGGTCGCGCAGGGCGAGGAACACGGGGAGACCTCCGGGGTCCGAGGGGCAGGGAGCGGGACAGAGTGCGGGGGCGCGGACACGGTCCGGCGAGCACGAGCGGTCGTGCGCCGCAGGACCCGTCCCGACGTCCCGTCCACCGTCCCGCGTCGGGGCGCGCCGCGGATCACCGGTCCGACCGGTCCTGGGGCGACGCAGGGACGATCCCGGGATCGACCGTTCGGACGATGCCGGGCCGCGGCGCCGTGGCTAGGGTGACGGCGTGACCCCGCCCGGACCCGAGCCCGCCGAGCCTGCCGCGCTCGCGGGCCGTGCTGCGCCGTCGGGCCGTGCGTCGTCGGGCCATGCATCGGTAGCCCCCGCGATGTCGGTGGCCGGTCGCGTCGCGCCGGTCGTGCCGACCGCGACGCGGTGGCTGCGGCGTGGTCTGGACGTGCTGCTCGTCGGGCTGGTCGTGCTCGCGGTCGCGGGCGCGCTCGTCACGTCGACGGCGCGGGGCGTGGGCGCCGTGCTGCTCGGCGCGGCCCTGCTCGCGCTGTACGTGGTGGGCCGTCGTCGCGTCCCCGTGCCCGTCGACGTGCGCGCGCCGCGCGGTGCGTGGTGGCCCGCGGGGGCGTGGGTGACCGGTCTCGTGGCCCTCTGGGTCGGGCTGTCGCTCGTCACGACGACCGCCGTCTGGGTCGCGTTCCCCCTGATGTTCGTGGCGATGCACGTCCTCGGCCCGCGCCGGGGCCCGGTCGCTGTCGCGGTGGTCGTCGTGCTCGTCGTGGGCGTCATGGCCGCGTGGACCGCGCGCGTCGCGCTGCCGTTCGTGCTCGGGCCGGCCATCGGCGGGGCCGTCGCGGTCGTCGTCGTCCTCGCGCTGGAGGCGGTCGTGCGGGAGTCCCAGGAGCGCCAGCGCACGCTCGACGAGCTCGTGCGCACCCGGGACGAGCTCGCGGCGTCGGAGCGGGAGCGGGCGGTGGCGGCCGAGCGCGAGCGCCTGGCGCGCGAGATCCACGACACGCTCGCCCAGGGGTTCTCGTCCGCCGAGCTGCTCCTGCGCGCGGCCCGGACCGCGCTCGACGCCGGCGATGCGGAGACCGCGCGCGGGTACGTCGAGCAGACGCGCGAGGTCGCCCGACACAACCTCGCCGAGGCGCGCCGCGTCGTGCGCGCGCTGGCGCCGGCCGACCTCGCGTCGTCGAACCTCGTCGGGGCCCTGCGCCGCGTCGCGGACCGCGCGTCCGCCCGGGCCGCCGAGGGCGGGCCGCGCGTCGTCGTGCGGGTGAGCGGCGAGCCCGTCCCGCTGCCGACCGAGGTCGAGGCCGCCCTGCTGCGCGTGGCGCAGTCCGCG
This sequence comes from Cellulosimicrobium sp. JZ28, assembly GCF_015327065.1. Classification (NCBI taxonomy): domain Bacteria; kingdom Bacillati; phylum Actinomycetota; class Actinomycetes; order Micrococcales; family Promicromonosporaceae; genus Cellulosimicrobium; species Cellulosimicrobium sp. JZ28. The sequence continues at coordinate 1,335,930 of NZ_CP017660.1, forward strand.
CTCGCCAACGTCGAGCGGCACGCCGGTGCGACGCGGGCCGCCGTCACCGTGAGCTTCCTCGCGGGCACCGGGCCGGGGGACGACGCGGTCGCGCTCGACGTGGTCGACGACGGGCGCGGCTTCGACCCGGACGCCGTCCCCGCGCCGGCGGCGGACCGGCCCGGCGGCTTCGGCCTCGGCGCCATGCGCGCGCGGGTCGCGGACCTCGGGGGCACGCTGTCCGTGGAGTCCGCGCCGGGGGCGGGCACGGCGGTGGCCGCGTGGGTGCCGCTCGCGGCGACCACCGGGACCCGGTCGGGCGCGGACGGCGACGGCCCTGCCGACGGGACGGCCGACCCCCGGACCGAGACCGACGCCGGCACCGAGGAGGAGCGATGACCGGGCCCGCCGTGGACGTCGTCCTCGCGGACGACCACCCCGTCGTGCGGACCGGCCTGCGCGCCGTCCTGGAGGCCGAGCCGGACGTGCGGGTCGTCGCCGAGGTCGGCTCCGCCGAGGAGCTGCTCGCCCGGCTGCGCGCCGGGCTGCGGGCCGACGTCGTGCTGCTCGACCTGCAGTTCGGCCCCGGCCGCCTCGGGGGCGTGGACGCGGTCCGCGAGATCGTCGCGACGGACGGTCCGCCCGTGCTCGTCGTCACGACCTACGACGCGGACGCCGACATCCTCGCCGCGGTCGAGGCGGGCGCTCGCGGCTACCTGCTCAAGGACGCGCCGACCCACGAGCTCGTCGCCGCCGTGCGCGCGGCCGCGGCGGGCGAGGTCGCCCTCGGCCCGGCGGTGCAGCGGCGGCTGCTCGGCCGGCTGCGCAGCCCGGGCACGGCGCTCACGGCGCGCGAGCTCGAGGTGCTCGCGCTCGTCGCCGAGGGGCGCACGAACGACGAGATCGCGCACGAGCTGTTCCTCTCGCGCGCGACCGTGAAGACGCACCTCGTGCACGTCTACGACAAGCTCGGCGCGCCGTCGCGCACGGCCGCCGTCGCCGAGGCCCGGCGCCGCGGCCTCCTGCGGGGCTGAGCCCGGCCGGGCCGTCGCGGCGTGTCCGCGGGGTCCTCGCCCGAGCCGTCGTGCGGGCGTCGTCGGGACCGTCCTCGAGACCGTCACCGCACCGTCCTGCGGGCGCTGCCCGGCCGTGTCACGACACCGGCGCCAGGCCCTCCCTCCGGGTGAGCGGCGCCGTCGTGCACGGCGCCCAGGCGGCCGCGCGGTCCTCGGGCTGCGGCCCGGGGGCGGTCGCACCCGTCCCCGCGCGCGCACGCCCGCGGGGGCGCCGGCGGCCCGCCGCGCGGGCCGCACGAAGACCTCCGACAGAGAGGGCAGAGCCATGGAGGCTCAGCAGCAACCGGCGGCTCCCGTCGCCGAGACCGTCGTCGACGACGTCGCACCCGACGCCGTCGACCAGGCGTCCACCCCGGTCGGCCGGACCGTCCGCAGCGTCGGGCACGGGTCGGCCGTCGTCCCCGACGAGGTCGCGACCGACGCGGACGTGGACCCGGCGGAGTCGGACGCACCGCTCCTGCCCGCGGCCGAGGCCGCGGTGGCGCGCGACCTCGAGCACCACCGGTACGACTCCACGACCGCGTTCGACTACCTGTTCCCGCAGCTCGCGGAGCGCTTCCCGCGGTTCCACCTCCCGGTCGGGAACGGCGCGACGGCCGCGACCGTCGTCGCGCTGAAGACGCTCGGGGCGGCGATGGTCGACCGGCCCGTCACCCCGCCCGGGCAGCCGCCGCGCAGCCTCGATTCCCACGTGCCGGCCGTGTACACGTACTGGGGCCAGTTCATCGACCACGACATCACGCTCAACACCAACGGCCCCGACACGACGACGGGCCGGGACGGGGACCAGGCGCTCGGCGACGTCGACGCGGTGCCCTTCCAGGTCTTCGCGCCGTGGGTCGTGGTCCGTTCGCTCCACAACGGGCGCCACCCGGCGCTCAACCTCGACTCCCTGTACGGCAGCGGGCCGCGGTTCGAGGGCGAGCGCGGGTACCGCACGACGCGCAGCGAGGCGTCGTACGTGCCGGGCTCGGCGAAGCTGCGGCTCGGCCGCATCTCGACCGAGCCGCTCGTCATCCCGGGCGGTCCGTCGTTCTCGCTCGTGGCGCCCGGCGACGACGCGCAGCGCGACCTGCCGCGCGACGACGGCGGCGCGCCGCTGATCCCGGACGGGCGCAACGACGAGAACCTCGTGGTCGCCCAGCTCCACCTCGCGATGATCCGGTTCCACAACGCCGTCGTGGACTGGGTGGACGACGTCGAGCCCTGGACCCGGCTCACGGGCGGGGAGCGCGGCGTGTTCGAGCGCGCGAGCCAGCTCGTGCGGTGGCACTACCAGTGGCTCGTGGTCAACGACTACCTGCGCACCCTCACCAAGCCGGGCGTGCTCGACGCGACGCTCCTGCGCGACACGTCGTTCTTCCGGCCCCGGTACCCGATCTCCATGCCGCTCGAGTTCGCGGTCGCGGCGTTCCGGTTCGGGCACTCGATGATCCGCGACTCCTACGACTTCAACGTCAACTTCACGGGCCCGCCGCCCGCGAACGCGAGCCTGACGCAGCTCTTCCAGTTCACGGGGAACGGCGGCAGCCTGCGTCCGGGACCGCAGGGCACCCCGGTCCTGCCGTCCAACTGGCCGATCGAGTGGGCCCGGTTCGTCGACAAGGGCGACCCGCGGACGTTCCGCGCGGCGGAGAAGATCGACACGTTCCTCGCGCCGAGCCTGGGCACGATGGTCAAGGAGGGGAACCTGCCGCCCGAGCCGCCCGCGCACACGCCGGCCCAGCTCGTCGCGAGCGCGCTCCAGAAGCAGCTCGCGCAGCGCAACCTGCTGCGCGGCTACATGCTCGCGCTGCCCACGGGCGAGGCCGTCGCGGCGGCCTTCGGCGTCGTCCCGCTCACCCCGGCCCAGCTCGAGGACCGGGCGAGCGACGACGTGAAGCAGGCGCTCGCGGCCCTGCGGGACGGCGACCACGGCGGCACCCCGCTGTGGTACTACGTCCTCAAGGAGGCCGAGCTCCAGGGCGACGGCAGCTTCCTCGGCGAGGTCGGCAGCCGCGTGCTCGCGGAGACGTTCGTGTACCTGCTGCGGCAGGACGACACGTCGTACGTGCGCACGAGCAACCACTGGACGCCCGCGCAGGGCGTGCACTTCGAGGACGGGTCGCTCGTCCTCACGCTGCCGGACCTGCTCCGGTTCGCCGGGGTGCTGCCCGACGCCGCGGGCCGGTTCCGCGGTGACGGCACGGCCGGGCACGACGGCGCCCCCTGAGGCACGACGCGCGGTCCGGCCGGGACGACGGGGCCGCGGCGGGCGACGGCGCGTCCACCTGGTAAGATGGATGCGCCGTCTGACCGGCCGCGGACAGAGAGAGCCCGGGAGATCCGTCCCGGCGCACCGCGCAACGAACCCGAAGGAGAACCGTGCCGCTCGACACTGCCACGAAGCAGCGCATCATGACCGAGTACGCGACGAGCGAGGGCGACACCGGTTCGCCCGAGGTCCAGGTCGCGCTCCTCACGCAGCGCATCAAGGACCTCACCGAGCACCTCAAGGAGCACAAGCACGACCACCACAGCCGTCGTGGTCTGCTCCTCCTCGTCGGCCAGCGCCGTCGCCTGCTCGGCTACCTGCAGAAGGTCGACATCAACCGCTACCGGAGCCTCATCGAGCGCCTCGGTCTGCGTCGCTGACACGACACCGCCAGCCCGGTCCCTGCAGGGACCGGGCTGGTCTGGTGTGATGTACCCGTCACACCCCGGCTGAGCACCACCCAGCCGCACACCACCCACCGCGCCGCCGGCCTCTCGTTCGGTCCTCGGTAGTGGCTCACGGACCCCCACGGCACCGTCCTCGGACGGACCGGTGCGGGAACCGCCGTGGACCTCGATCGAAGACCGCCGAGCGTCGAGTGCGACCGGAGCCCCTGCGCCACGCGCCGGGGCACGGACCGGAACCCTCGACAGGGCTACCCGGGCGGCGCTTCGAGAAAGGGAGGGCACCCGTGGAGGGTCCCGAGATCCAGTTCGCCGAGGCCACGATCGACAACGGTCGCTTCGGCACCCGCACCGTCCGGTTCGAGACCGGGCGCCTCGCCCGTCAGGCCGCCGGCTCCGTCGCCGCGTACCTCGACGACGAGACCATGCTCCTGTCGGCCACGACGGCCGGCAAGCACCCCAAGGAGCAGTTCGACTTCTTCCCGCTGACGGTGGACGTCGAGGAGCGCATGTACGCCGCGGGCCGCATCCCCGGCTCGTTCTTCCGCCGCGAGGGCCGCCCCTCGACGGACGCGATCCTCGCGTGCCGCCTCATCGACCGCCCGCTGCGCCCGCTCTTCGTCAAGGGCCTGCGCAACGAGGTCCAGGTCGTCATCACGGTCCTCGCGCTCCACCCGGACGACGCGTACGACACGCTCGCGATCAACGCCGCGTCGGCGTCGACCCAGATCTCCGGCCTGCCGTTCTCCGGCCCGGTCGGCGCGGTCCGCATCGCGCTGGTCGACGGCCAGTGGGTCGCGTTCCCCAAGTACTCCGACAAGGAGCGCGCGGTCTTCGACATGGTCGTGGCCGGTCGCGTCGTCGGCGACGACGTCGCGATCGCGATGATCGAGGCCGAGGCGACCGACGGCGCCTGGGGCCTCGTCAAGGACGAGGGTGTGGCCGCGCCGACCGAGGAGGTCGTCGCCGAGGGCATCGAGGCGGCCAAGCCGTTCATCAAGGCGCTGTGCGACGCGCAGTCGGCGCTCGCCGCGCAGGCCGCGAAGCCCGTCAAGGAGTACCCGGTCTTCCTGGACTACCAGGACGACGCGTTCGCCGCGGTCGAGGCCGAGGTCGCGACGGACCTGCGCGAGGCGCTCGCCATCGCGGACAAGCAGGACCGCGAGAACCGTCTCGACGAGATCAAGAACGAGATGGTGGGCAAGCTCCAGGCCGGGTTCGACGGCCGCGAGAAGGAGCTCTCCGCCGCGTACCGCGCGCTCCAGAAGAAGCTCGTGCGCCAGCGCGTGCTCACCGACGGCGTGCGCATCGACGGTCGTGGGCTCGCGGACATCCGCACCCTCTCGGCCGAGGTCGAGGTGCTGCCGCGCGTGCACGGCTCCGCGCTCTTCGAGCGTGGCGAGACCCAGATCATGGGCGTCACCACGCTGAACATGCTCCGCATGGAGCAGCAGATCGACTCGCTCGGTCCGGAGACGCGCAAGCGCTACATGCACAACTACAACTTCCCGCCCTACTCGACCGGCGAGACCGGCCGCGTGGGCAGCCCGAAGCGCCGCGAGATCGGCCACGGCGCGCTCGCCGAGCGTGCGCTCGTGCCGGTGCTGCCGAGCCGCGAGGAGTTCCCCTACGCGATCCGCCAGGTGTCCGAGGCTCTCGGCTCCAACGGCTCGACGTCCATGGGCTCCGTGTGCGCCTCGACGCTCTCGCTCCTCAACGCGGGCGTGCCGCTGCGCGCCCCCGTCGCGGGCATCGCGATGGGCCTCATCTCCGACACGGTGGACGGTGAGACCCGCTACGCGGCGCTCACCGACATCCTCGGTGCCGAGGACGCGTTCGGCGACATGGACTTCAAGGTCGCCGGCACGCGCGAGTTCGTCACGGCCATCCAGCTCGACACCAAGCTCGACGGCATCCCCGCCTCGGTGCTCGCCGGTGCGCTGACCCAGGCGCGCGACGCGCGCCTGACGATCCTCGACGTGCTCGCCGAGGCCATCGACGTGCCCGACGAGATGTCCCCGAACGCCCCGCGCGTCATCTCCGTGAAGGTGCCGGTCGACAAGATCGGCGAGGTCATCGGCCCCAAGGGCAAGATGATCAACCAGATCCAGGAGGAGACGGGCGCGGACATCTCCATCGAGGACGACGGCACCGTGTACATCGGCGCCGTCGACGGCCCGTCGGCCGAGGCCGCCCGCGCGGCGATCAACGCGATCGCCAACCCGCACGTCCCCGAGATCGGCGAGCGCTTCGTCGGCACGGTCGTCAAGACGACGTCGTTCGGTGCGTTCATCTCGCTCTCCCCGGGCAAGGACGGTCTGCTGCACATCAGCCAGATCCGCAAGCTCGTGGGCGGCAAGCGCGTCGAGAACGTCGAGGACGTGCTGTCCATCGGCCAGAAGGTCCAGGTCGAGATCGGCGAGATCGACCCGCGCGGCAAGCTCTCGCTGCACGCCGTGGTCGAGGACGAGGCTCCGGCCGACGCTCCCGCGACCGAGGACGCGGACGCCTGACGTGTCGTGGGACCTCCCGCTCGTCCCGGCGGGTGACGCCGGGGCCGAGCTGACCGCCGGGCAGGACGGCGCGACGATCCGTCGCTCCGTCCTGCCCGGCGGGGTCCGCGTGCTCACCGAGTCGATGCCGGGCCTGCGCTCGGCGACCGTGGGCGCGTGGGTCGGCGTCGGCTCGCGCGACGAGACCGACGGCCACTTCGGGTCGACGCACTTCCTCGAGCACCTGCTGTTCAAGGGCACGGCCCGCCGCTCCGCGATGGACATCGCCGAGGCGTTCGACGCCGTCGGCGGCGAGGCCAACGCGGCGACGGGCAAGGAGCACACGTGCTACTACGCGCGCGTGCTCGACGCCGACCTCCCCATGGCGGTCGACGTCATCAGCGACATGGTGACGTCCGCGCGCCTGGACCCCGACGAGCTCGAGACCGAGCGCGGCGTGATCCTCGAAGAGCTCGCGATGAACGACGACGACCCCTCGGACGTCGTGCACGAGGAGTTCGCCGCGGCGGTCCTCGCCGGCCACCCGCTCGGGCGGCCCATCGGCGGAACCCCGGACACGATCAACGCCGTGCCCCGGGACGCCGTGTGGGAGCACTACCGCTGGCACTACCGCCCCGAGACGCTCGTCGTCGCGGCGGCGGGCGGCGTCGACCACGACACGCTGGTCGACCAGGTGGGCACGGCGCTGCGCGACGGCGGCTGGACGCTCGACGCGTCGGGCGCACCCCGCGCGCGGCGCGACCCCGCGGACCCTGCTCTGGCGGGCGTCGGGGCCGCGAGCGTCGAGCTGTCGGTCCACCGCGCGGTCGAGCAGGCCAACGTCGTCATCGGCGGCACCGGTCTCGCCGCGACGGACGACCGCCGCTTCACGCTCTCCGTGCTCAGCGCCGTCCTCGGCGGCGGCATGAGCTCGCGGCTCTTCCAGGAGATCCGCGAGCGGCGCGGCCTCGCGTACTCGACCTACTCGTTCGCGTCCGGCCACGGCGGCATCGGCACGTTCGGCCTCTACGCCGGGTGCGCGCCGTCGAAGGTCGACGAGGTGACCGGGCTGCTGCACAGCGAGCTCGACCGCCTCGCGGCCGACGGCATCACCGGCGCGGAGCTCGACCGCAGCATCGGCCAGCTCTCGGGCGGCATGGTCCTCGGCCTCGAGGACTCCGGCTCGCGCATGAGCCGGCTCGGCAAGGCCGAGCTCGTCTACGGCGAGCTCCTGAGCGTCGAGGAGTCGCTCGACGCGATCCGCTCCGTCACGGCCGACGACGTGCAGAAGCTCGCCGACGACCTCGCGTCGCGCCCGCGCTCCGTCGTGCGCGTCGGGCCGTTCGGCGACTGAGCCCGCCTCCACGCGTCTCGCGGCGGCCGTCCTCCTCGCGGAGGGCGGCCGCCGTCGTGCTGTGGGCAGACCCACTGCCCGGTGCGGCGGACGCGGCACCGGTCGGCGCGCGCTGCGGCGATAGGGTGACGGGCGTGAGCGAGCAGAGCACCCCCGCGCCCGATCCCGCACCGACCGCCCCCGGCAGGGAACCCGGTCGCCCGCTGCGGGTCGCCGTCCTGGGCGCCGCCGGGCGCATGGGCGCGACCGTCTGCGCCGCCGTCGAGGGCGCCGCGGACCTCGAGCTCGTCGCGCGCCTCGACGCGGGCGACGAGGTCGCCGCCGCGACGCTCGGCGGCGCGGACGTCGCCGTCGACTTCACGGTCCCTGCCGCCACCGAGGCGAACGTCCACGCGCTGATCGACGCGGGCGTGCACGCCGTCGTCGGGACCACGGGCTGGACGGAGGAGAGCCGCGGTCGCGTCGTCGCGCACCTCGGTCGTGCCGCCGCGGCCGGCGCACCGGGGCTCGGCGTGCTCATCGCACCGAACTTCGGGCTGTCCGCCGTCCTCGCGATGACGTTCGCCGCCAAGGCCGCGCGGTACTTCGAGTCGGCCGAGGTGATCGAGCTCCACCACCCGGACAAGGTCGACGCGCCGTCCGGCACCGCGCGGCACACCGCCGCGGCGATCGCCGCCGCGCGCGCCGACGCCGGTCTCGGGACCGGCCCGGACGCGACCGAGACGGGCTGGGAGGCGCGCGGGGCCGACGTCGACGGCGTGCGCGTGCACGCCGTCCGTCTGCGCGGCCTCGTCGCGCACGAGGAGATCCTGTTCGGCAACACGGGCGAGCAGCTCGTCATCCGGCAGGACTCGTTCGACCGGGTCTCGTTCATGCCGGGCGTCCTGCTCGCGGTGCGCGAGGTCGTGGGCCGGCCCGGGCTGACCGTCGGCCTCGAGAACGTGCTGGACCTGGCGTGAGCGTGTCCGGCGGGTCCACCGGCCCGGACGCCTCCGGACCCGGGGACGGCGGCTCGCGCGCACGGTCGCGCGCCGGGCGCCCGTGGAAGGCGATCGTCGGGGCGGTCCTCGTCACGCTCCTGCTCGCGCTCTACGTGTGGCAGGTCGCGGGACGGTCCGCGGCCCTGATCCGCACGGGCGAGCCCGTGGCCATGGCGATCGGGGCCGGCGTGCTCGTGCTGCCGCTGCTCGTCGTCGGCCTCGTCGGGCGCGAGTTCCTGCTCGCCGGCACCGTGCAGCGCATGGCCGACGACCTCGCGGACCGCGGCCGCCTGCCCGTCGACGACCTGCCGCGCTCGCCGGGCGGCCGGATCGACCGGGTCGCCGCCGACGCGGCCTTCGGCCCGTACCGGGACGCGGTCGACGCCGACCCGACGAGCTGGGAGGCGTGGTACCACCTCGCGTTCGCCTACGACGCGGCGCGCGACCGCCGTCGGGCCCGGGAGGCGCTGCGCAAGGCCGCGGCGCTCTACCGCGCGCGTCGTCGGGCCTGACGGCCCCCGGGCACGCGCGTCACAGGCTCGTCCAGCAGTAGAGCCGGTGCCCCGCGTCGTCGGCGCGGACGCACAGCGCCGCGAGCCGGTGCAGCGCGTCGGCGAGGCCCGCGGGGTCCGACCCGTCGAGCTCCTCCGTCGCCGCCCACCGCACGGCGACCTCGTCGAGCGCGGCGGGCGTCGCGGAGGCGAGCGCCCCCACGAGCACGTCCGTCACGGAGACCACCCACGGCCCCTCGTCACCCCCGGTCGCGACGAGCGAGCCGTGACGGGCGTCCGCCGTGACCTCGGCGTAGGGGCGGTCGGTGAGCAGGCTCGCCAGGGTGCCGAGGACGACGAACGGGTCGATGCCCCGGAGCTCCACGGTCGCGAAGCCCGGCTGCGTGGTCAGCGGGTCGGGGGAGGCCGGTCCTGCCTGCGCGGCGAGCGCGGCCCGGGCGTCGTCCGGCGCGGCGAAGTAGTCGGTGAGGATGCCCATGGCGGACGATCCTCGCAGGTCACGGGGACGGGCGGGTCACGGGCGTGTCACGGCTGCGTGACGCGGGGTCCCGCGGTCGTCAGATCTCGGCCGTCCAGCGCCGCTCGACGACGTCCCGGAGCCCGGTCGCGAGCGTCCGGGTGCGCCCGTCGGGACCGAGCCCGGACCCGGCGAGGAACGCCTCGCGCGCGGCGTCGCCGTCGAGGACCCACGTGACGACCTCGTCCGCGCCGTCGCGCCGCAGCCGGTCGACGGCCGCTGCCAGCAGGCGCGACCCGTGCCCGCCGCGCTGGTGGCGCGGCTCGACCTCGAGCGCGAGGACCTGACCGGGCGCGACCGCGGCGAACCCCACGACGTCGGCCCCCGCGCACGCGACGAGTACCCCGAAGCCGGGACCGGGCGGCGAGGAGATCGCGGCGGCCCACTGCTCGCGCATCCGCACGGTGTCGAGCGCGTCGAGCACGTCGTCGCCGAGCACGTCGGCGTGCGAGGAGCGCCACGCCCCGACCTGGATCGCGGTCATCGCGACGTCGTCGCCGGGCACGGCAGGGCGGACGGAGACGTCGGCGGTCTCGCGGAAGAGGCTCACGGGTTCACCCTACGAGACCCGGCCGGGCGCCGGGACGGCCTCAGCCCCAGCCGAGCGCGCGCAGGCCCGCGGCCGTGACCGCGGCGAGGACCACGACGACGATGAACGGCGCCCGCAGCGCGAGCGCGACGGCCGCGACGCCCAGCGCGGGCAGGCGCGCGTCGACGACGAGGGCCTGCCCGTCGCCGACGGTCTGCACCGTGACGAGCGCCGCGAGGAGCGCGGCGGTGACGAGCGCGGCGGTGCGCGCGACGCGCTCGTCGGCGAGCCAGTGCTCGGGCACGAGGTGGCCGGCGAGCTTGAGCGCGAAGCACACCGCGGACGCGGTGAGCACGACGACCCAGACGGTCGCTGAGGTCACGAGGGCTCCTCTCCGCGGGGACCGGCAGCGGTCCCCGCACGGTCGGCGGCCCGTCGGCGCCGCGCGTCGACCTGACCGATGACGACGGCGACCGCGGCCGCCGCGAGCACAGGCACGCCGCCCGGTGCGACCGGGACGAGCGCCGCCGCGACGACCACCGCCGCGGCCGCGGTGAGCTGCATCGCGCGCGTCGCGAGCCGCGGCCACAGCAGGCCGAGGAACGCGGCCGCCGCGGCGGCGTCGAGCCCCCACGCGCGCGGGTCGCCCAGCGCGTCGCCCGCGAGCGCCCCGACGAGCGTCATCGCGTTCCAGAGGACGAAGATGCCGACGCCCGTCCACCAGAACCCGGCCCGGACGGCGCGTCGGGACCGTTGCGCGGTCGCGACGGCGGTCGACTCGTCGATCGTGAACTGGGCGGCGACGACCTTGTGCCACGAGCGCAGCGCGAGCAGCGGGCCGAGCTGCGCGCCGTAGAGCGCGTTGCGGACGCCGAGGAAGCCCGCCGTGGTGATCGCGGCGACCGGCGCGCCCCCGGCGCCCACCACGCCGATGAGCGCGAACTGCGAGCCGCCCGAGAACATGAGCAGGCTCAGCGCGATGGTCTGCGCGACGTCGAGGCCCGCGACGACCGACAGCGCGCCGAACGAGATGCCGTACAGGCCCGTCGCGACGGAGACGGACACGGCCTGGCGGACCGCGGCGCGGACCTCGTCCTCGACGGCCTGCTCGGCCACGTGCTCGACGACGTCCGGCACCTCTTCGACGTCCGGCACGCCGACGACGTCCGGCACGTCCGCGGCGTTCGCCCGCGCCACCTCGGGCGCGGGGTCGGCGCGGGGGCGGGGGACGTCGTCTGGCCGGCTCATGCGTGCGGGTCGGCCGGGCCCTCGCCCGCGGCGGCGGCGTTCGCCGCGCGCTGGTGCGCGGTGAGGGACATGCGGTCGATGAGCGCGAGGGCGAGCGCCGAGAGGACGAACGCGAGGTGGATGAGCGTCTGCCACATGAGCTGCGTCGGCGTGTACCGGCTGCTGTCGATGAACGTGCGCAGCAGGTGGATCGACGAGATGCCGACGATGGACATCGCGAGCTTCGTCTTGAGCACGTTCGCGTTGACGTGGCTCAGCCACTCGGGCTGGTCGGGGTGGCCCTCGAGCCGGATGCGCGAGACGAACGTCTCGTAGCCGCCCACGATGACCATGATGAGCAGGTTGGAGATCATGACGACGTCCACGAGCCCGAGCACCGCGAGCATGATCTCCTCGGCGCCGAAGCTGACCACCTCGTGCGTCGCGTGATCTGTCGCGCGGCCCGTGAAGCCGCCCACGACGAGCAGCCACAGCTCCTTGAGGAACTGCCACACGTAGACCACCTGGGCCACGATGAGGCCGAAGTACAGCGGCGCCTGGAGCCAGCGCGACGCGAAGATCATGTACCCGACGGTGGTGACGCGGGCGCTGGGCGAGGGGACGTTCGGGCTGGTGGTCAACGCGGGCGTCGAGGGCACGGGCGTGGGCTCTCCGGGAGTCGGTGACGGCGGACGGCGACGACCGTCCGGCGCGCGGGGCACCGGTCACCGGTCGTCACCGGGGCGTCAGGGTACCAACGCCGCGTGAGGGCCCCGCAGGCTCGCCCGCCCTGCCGGTGACGAGGACGGCCCACCCGCCCGTCGAGCACGGGGACGGCGACCGGGATCGTCGGATCCCGGTCCGTGACCCCGTGGTCGGCGACCGGGGGGAGAAGGGGGGGCGACGTCAGAGGGCGACGTAGACCGTCTCCAGGTACTCCTCCAGGCCGGCCTCGCCGCCCTCGCGGCCGAGGCCGGACTGCTTGAGCCCGCCGAACGGGGCGCTCGCGTCGGAGACGAGGCCGCGGTTGACGCCGATCATGCCGGCCTCGACCTCCTCGGAGACGCGCACGGCCCGGTCGAGCGACGTCGTGTACGCGTAGGCGGCGAGCCCGTACTCGGTCGCGTTCGCGAGCGCGATGCCCTCGTCGTCGTCGCCGAACGCGACGACGGGGGCCACCGGGCCGAAGATCTCCTCGGTGACGACGCGCGCGTCCGGGTCGACGCCCGACAGGACGGTGGGGGAGTAGAAGTACCCGGGGGAGCGGGGCCGCTCCGCGCCGGTGAGCACCTGGGCCCCGCCGTCGACGGCCGCGTCGACGAGCTCGGCGACCTTGTCGACGGCCTTCGCCTCGATGAGCGGCCCGACCTGCGTCCCGTCCTGGGCGCCCGGCCCGACCCGCAGGTCCGCGAACGCGGCGGCGAGGCGCTGGGAGAACTCCCGCGCGACGGCGTCGTGCACGAGGAAGCGGTTCGCCGCCACGCAGGACTGCCCCGCGTTGCGGAGCTTCGCGACGACGGCGCCCTCGACCGCCGCGTCGAGGTCGGCGTCCGCGAAGACGAGGAACGGGGCGTTGCCGCCGAGCTCCATCGAGGTGCGCAGCACCTGGGCGGACGCCTTCTCGAGCAGCGTGCGCCCGACGGGCGTCGAGCCGGTGAACGACAGCTTGCGCAGGCGCTCGTCCGCGAGGAGCGGCTCGGTGACGTCGGCGGCGCGCGACGACGGGACGACGTTGACGACGCCCGTCGGCAGCCCGCGGTCGGCGAGCTCGGAGCGGATCACCTCGGCCACGAGCGCCGTCGTGAGCGGGGTGAGCCGCGCCGGCTTGACGACGACCGTGCACCCGGCGGCCAGCGCCGGGCCGATCTTGCGCGTCGCCATGGCGATCGGGAAGTTCCACGGCGTGACGAGCAGCGCGGGCCCCACGGGCCGGCGGAAGACGAGCTGGCGGTTGCCGCCCGCGGGCGCGGTCCGCGCGAGCCCGTCGGCGCGGACCGCCTGCTCCGCGTACCAGCGCAGGAAGTCGGCGCCGTAGAGCACCTCGGCGCGCGCCTCGGCGAGCGGCTTGCCGCACTCGGCCGTGATGAGCGCGGCCACGTCGTCGGCCCGCGCGACGACCCGGTCGTAGACGGCGCGCAGCACCTCGCCCCGCTCGCGTGGGGGCGTCGCGCGCCACGCGGGCGCCGCACGGTGCGCGGCGTCGAGCGCGCGCAGCGCGTCCGCCGGGCTCGCGTCCGCGACGTCGAACAGCGACTCCTCGGTCGCCGGGTCCTCGACCTCGAAGGTCCGCCCACCCTCGGCAGGACCCCAGTGGCCGTCCACGAGCAGCCCGGTGGGCACGTGGGCGACGAGCGCGGGGGAGAGGTTCGACGTCGAGGCGGGGCGGGACATGCTCCGAGTATCGCCCTGGGGGTCGCGGGGACGCACCCGGGCGAGCGGTGCGGGACGCCGTGCCCGTGCCCCGGGCGCCGCCCGGTCGCTGCCGGACGGGCGCGGTGCGACGACCCGCCGCACGGTAGTTTGTGCACATGGTCCTTCCCGCCACCCCCGCGCGCCCGTTCGGTGCCGTCCTCACGGCCATGGTCACCCCGATGACGCCCGACGGCGCCGTCGACCTCGAGGCGGCGGCCCGGCTCGCGAAGCGCCTGGTGGACGACGGGAACGACGGCCTCGTGCTGAGCGGCACGACGGGCGAGTCGCCCACGACCCACGCTCCCGAGAAGCAGGACCTCGTGCGCGCCGTCGTCGAGGCGGTCGGCGACCGCGCGGCGGTCCTCGCGGGCGCCGGGTCCAACGACACCGACCACGCGCTGCGCATGGCCGAGCAGGCCGCCGAGGCGGGGGCGGACGGGCTCCTCGTCGTCACCCCGTACTACTCGCGCCCCGGCCAGGAGGGCGTCTACCGCCACGTCGTCGCGATCGCCGAGGCGGCCGACCTCCCGGTCATGCTGTACGACGTCCCCGGCCGCACCGGGGTGCGCATCGCCCCCGACACGTACGCGCGCCTCGCGGCGCACGAGCGGGTCGTGGCGACCAAGGACGCGACGGGCGACGTGTACGCCGCCGCGAAGCTCGCGGCATCGACGGGCCTCGCCTTCTACAGCGGCGACGACGGGCTGCTGCTCCCGTTCCTCGCGCACGGCGCCGCGGGTATCGTCTCCGTGTCGGCGCACGCCGTCGCGCCGCAGTTCGCGGAGGTCGTGCGCCGCTTCGACGCCGGCGACCCGGCGGGCGCGCTCGAGGTCTTCCTCACCACGACGCCCGTCATCGACGCGCTCAACGGTGCCGGCTTCCAGGCCGTCATGGCCAAGGCCGCCGTCGAGCTGCTCGGCGTCACCGACAACCGTTTCCTGCGACTGCCGAACGTCGCGGCGACCGAGGACGACGTCGCGCTCGTGCGCGACGCCCTCGCCGCCGCGGGCGTGCTCGCGGGCGCGACCACCGCGGCAGACGCTGCCGCACCCACGAACTAGCGAGGGCAGGAGCCCTCGAAACCCCCGGCTCAGCCACGACAGGAGGCCCCGTGAGCCATCCCCACCCCGAACTCTCCCTGCCTCCCGAGCTCCCCGCCGGAGGGCTGCGCATCGTCGCCCTCGGCGGTCTCGGTGAGGTCGGCCGCAACATGGCCGTCCTCGAGTACGACGGGCGCCTGCTCGTCATCGACTGCGGCGTCCTCTTCCCCGAGGACAACCAGCCCGGCGTCGACCTCATCCTCCCGGACTTCGACTACATCGCGGACCGGCTGGACGACATCGAGGCGATCGTCCTCACGCACGGCCACGAGGACCACATCGGCGCCGTGCCGTACCTGCTGCGTCTGCGCCGCGACATCCCGCTCGTCGGGTCGCAGCTCACGCTCGCGTTCGTCGAGGCGAAGCTTAAGGAGCACCGCATCTCGCCCGTGACCCTCGCGGTCAAGGAGGGGCAGGTCGAGCAGCTCGGCGTGTTCCGCTGCGAGTTCGTCGCCGTGAACCACTCGATCCCCGACGCGCTCGCGGTCGCGGTGACGACCGGCGCCGGGACCGTGCTGCACACGGGCGACTTCAAGATGGACCAGCTCCCGCTCGACGGGCGCATCACCGACCTGCGCGCGTTCGCGCGCCTGGGCGAGCAGGGCGTCGACCTGTTCATGGTCGACTCGACCAACGCCGAGGTGCCCGGGTTCGTCACGCCCGAGGTCGAGATCGGCCCGGTGCTCGACAACGTCTTCGCCGCCTCCGAGAAGCGCATCATCGTCGCGTCGTTCTCGTCGCACGTGCACCGCGTGCAGCAGGTCCTCAACGCCGCGCACCACCACGGCCGCCGCGTCGCGCTCGTCGGGCGCTCGATGGTCCGCAACATGACGATCGCGTCCGAGCTCGGGTACCTC
This sequence comes from Cellulosimicrobium sp. JZ28, assembly GCF_015327065.1. Classification (NCBI taxonomy): domain Bacteria; kingdom Bacillati; phylum Actinomycetota; class Actinomycetes; order Micrococcales; family Promicromonosporaceae; genus Cellulosimicrobium; species Cellulosimicrobium sp. JZ28. The sequence continues at coordinate 1,351,623 of NZ_CP017660.1, forward strand.
CACGTGCCCGAGGGCGTCCTCATCGACCTCAAGAAGGTCGACTCGCTGCGCGACGACGAGATCGTGCTCATGTGCACGGGGTCGCAGGGCGAGCCCATGGCCGCCCTGTCGCGCATGGCGAACGGGGACCACAAGGTCCAGGTCGGCCACGGCGACACCGTCATCCTCGCGTCGTCGCTCATCCCGGGCAACGAGAACGCCGTCTTCCGCATCATCAACGGCCTCACGCGCCTCGGCGCGCGCGTCGTGCACGGCGGTAACGCCAAGGTGCACGTGTCCGGCCACGCGAGCGCGGGCGAGCTCCTCTACTGCTACAACGTGCTCAAGCCCAAGAACGTCATGCCGGTGCACGGCGAGGTCCGCCACCTCGTCGCCAACGGGGCGCTCGCGGTCCGCACGGGCGTGCCGGCCGACCGCGTCGTGCTCGCCGAGGACGGCGTCGTCGTCGACCTCGTCGACGGGCGCGCGTCCGTCGTGGGTGCCGTGCCGTGCGGGTACGTGTACGTCGACGGGTCGAGCGTCGGCGAGATCACGGACGCCGAGCTCAAGGACCGCCGCATCCTCGGCGAGGAGGGCTTCGTCTCCGTGTTCGCCGTCGTCGACTCCGCGACGGGCAAGGTCCTCGCGGGGCCGCAGATCCTCGCGCGCGGGTTCGCCGAGGACGACAAGGTGTTCCAGGACATCCAGCCCGAGGTCGTCAAGGCGCTCGAGGACGCGATCGCCGGCGGCGCGACGGACACGCACCAGCTCCAGCAGGTCATGCGCCGCGTCATCGGCCGGTGGGTCTCCAACCGCCTGCGCCGTCGTCCGATGATCGTCCCGGTCGTCGTCGAGGCGTAGCCTCCGCGACCGGCGTCGGACCGGTCTCCGCCCAGGTCGGGGCGCCAGTATGCTGGCGCCCCGACCAGCGCAGGAGGCACCCTTTGACGCACCACGACCCCTCCGGGGTCCCGCCCTACGGACAGCCCGGCGGCCCCGTCCCCGGACAACCTTCGGCGCCCGGCCGGCCGGTACCGCAGTATGGCGCGTACGGCACCGCGTCCGTCCCCGCGTACGGGCAGGCGGCGCCCCCGTCCGCGGGTCCCTCCGCGCTGACGCCGCCCTCGGCACCCGTGTACGGGCAGCCGACGGCCCCGGTGTACGGCGCGTACGGCGGCGGGTACGGCTACGTCCCGCGACCGCCCGTCCCCGGCGGCCTCGCGACGGGGACGATCGCGCTCGCGGTCGCGGTCACCGCCGTGCAGGTGCTGGCCTGGGTCACGTCGTTCGGCGCGGCCGAGGAGTTCGAGCGCGCCGCCCGAGCTGGCACCCCGAGCGCCGAGGTCCTCACCGGGTACGACGCCGTGGGCCTGCTGCTCCTTCCCGTCCAGCTCGCCGCGGCGATCGTGACGTGCCTGTGGCTGTGGCAGAGCCGCGTGCTCGCCGAGGCCGTGTCGCCCGCGCGCGGGCACGCGCGCAGCCGGGTGTGGGTCTGGCTCGGGTGGATCGTGCCGGTCGTCGCGTTCTGGTTCCCGTACCAGGTCGTGCGCGACGTGCGCGCCGCGACCGTCGTCGCCCCGCGCCGCGGCCTCGGGTGGTGGTGGGCCGGGTGGCTCCTGTGGAGCGTCGCGACGAACGTCGCCACGCAGCTGACGACGCTCTCCTCGGCCGGTGCGGCCGGGACCTTCGCGCTGCTGCCCGTCGCGGAGACGGTGGGCACCGCGGGCGTCGTCCTCGCGCTCGTCCTGTGGGTGCGCACCGTCCGCGAGATCACCGCGGGCCAGCGTGCTGCGGTGGGTGCCGACGCCCGGTGACCACGCGGGCGCTCGCCGGGGACGGACGCGCGGTCCGGCTTTCCCGGGGCTACGTCGCCGCGCCGCGCCGCACGAGCCCCGGACCGACGGCGGCGAGCGTCGCGGCGTAGCGCGCCGCCCGGGCGTCGTCCCCGCCGGGCACGAGGCCCGCGAGCTCGAGCGAGACGAGGCCGTGCACGAGCCCCCACAGGCCGAGCGCGACGTCGGCGGCACCCGCGTCCTCGGGGACGAGGCGTGCGACGGCGTCGCGGAGCACGCGGAACGTGGGCTCCTCGACCGCCTCGGGCCGGTCCGGCCCCGGCCGGACGCCGCGCGCGAACATCACGGCGTAGAAGTGCGGGTCGGCCAGCGCGAAGTCGCGGTACGCGCGGCCGAGGGCCGCCAGGTCGGCAGCGGGGTCGTCGGTGCGGGGGACCGTGGCGAGGTGTGCGGCGAAGCGCCGGAAGCCCTCCGCGGAGACGGCGGCGACGAGCTCGTCGCGGCTGCCGAAGAGCGCGTAGACGGCTGATGCGCTCGTCCCGGCCTCGGTCGCGACCGACCGGACCGTCACCGCGGCCTCCCCGTGCGTGGAGACGGCGCGCGACGCCACGTCGAGCAGGCGGTCGCGCAGGGCGTCGTCGTGCAGTCGAGGTCGTGCCACGCGCCGAGTCTAGGGGTCTTGACGAGTGTTCGCGAACGATGTTCTATAACAGTGTTCGCAAACCGGTGCGCGAGCTCTCGCGCCGCCCCCTGGAGGTCCCCGTGCTCGAGCTCACCGACGCCGCCCGCCTCACCGCCGGCATCGTCCTCCTCACCGTCGTCGGCATCGAGTCCGGCGGGGCGTTCCTCGTGCGTGTGGTGACGCGGAGGGTCCCGGCCACCGGGTTCCAGACGTCGTTCTTCCGTGCCGGGCACGCGCACGCGGGGGTGCTCGTGATCCTCGGCCTCGTCTGCCTGCTGCTCACGGAGGCCACGGGCCTCGCCGGCCCCTGGCGCTGGCTCGCGGCGACCGGCGTGCTCGTCGCGGCGATCCTGCTCCCGGCCGGCTTCTTCCTGTCGGCCGTGGGCCCGGGGCGCGAGACGCCGAACCGAGCCGTCGTGCTGCTCCCCGCGGGGGCCGTCGTCCTCGCGGCGGGCGTCGTGACGCTCGCCGTCGGCCTCTTCCTCGGCTGACCGACCCCGGGAGCCGGACGTGGGTGGCTCTCGCTACGGTTCCGGCATGACCACCGCCGAGGACTTCGTCCCGCTCGACCCTGTCCGTCTCGTCACGCTGGCGCAGGGGTGGAGCATCATCTACTCGCCCGGCGGGCCGGAGTGGCACCTCCACAAGGGTGCGCTCGAGCGGCACGACGTCGAGGGTTCGGGCTACGACTTCTCCGGCGCGCTCCAGGCCACGCTGACCGATCACGAGCCCGACGTGCTGGGCGCCGTCGGGTTCGACCCCGAGGGCGGCATGGTGAGCGTCTACGGCTCCGACCTCGACGCCCTGCACGTCGCGGCGCGGCACCTGCACCGCCTCGTCACCGACGAGCAGGCCCTCGACGCGGCGCTCGCCCGGTCGGTCGAGCTCGGGCTCGACGACTGAGCGCGGAGCGCGGCGGGTCCAGGAGGCCTCGTGTCGTCGGACCGCGGCTCCGCGATCCGGGCACGACCGCTCGGGCGGCCTCAGCGCGCGCGCAGCGCGGCGAGCTGCTCGTCGTGCCACGTCGCGACGTAGCCGGTGAGCCGGTCGTCGGCCACCACGGCGTCCGTGTGCACGACCGCGTGCTCCAGCGCGTCGAGGTAGGCGCGGTCGGCCGCGAAGCGCGCGGCGACGGCGGCACGGCCGACCGCCGGGCTCCCGTGGCCCGGGACGAGGGCGTCGACGTCGCGCGCCGCGAGCTCGAGCGCGTCGAGCGCGCCGCGGTACGTGCGCACCGGGTCGCGCGACCCCCTGTCGACGAGCGGCACCTCCACGTCCGAGAGCATGTCGCCCGCGAGCAGCACGCCGCGCACGACGAGCGCCGCGTGCCCCGGCGCGTGGGCGTCGTGCTCGACCACGGCGGCGCCGGTCGGCTCGCGGGGCTGCTCGTCGGCCTGTGTGGCGGGCCCTCCGTCGGCCGTCCTGCCGGTCGGCCAGGGCAGTCGTCGTGCACCGCGGGGGAGTTGCGTGAGCGCGCCGACGAGCGTCGGGTCGTGGCCCGGCGCGGCGGCGTCGGCCGCGGCGACCAGGTCCGCTCCCCGCGCCCGGGCTGCGTCGGTGCCGCGGACCGTGGCGTACCGCGGTGCGTCGCCCAGGGAACGGGACCACAGCACGTGGTCCCAGTGCGGGTGGGTCGCGAACCCGGCCGTCACGCGCCAGCCGTGGCCGCGCACGGCGGCGGCCAGCGCCTCGACCTCCTCGACCGTGACCGCGGGGTCGACGACGAGCGCCTCCCCGTCGGGCGCGACCACGACCGTCGACGTCGTCGTCCAGATCGTCGCGGTGGCCACCCAGACCCCCGGGCGGACCTCCACGAGGTCGCGCGCGTGCGCCTGCTCGCCGTCCGTGGTCGCGTCGGCGGTGCTGCGCCGCACGCCCGCGTGCTCGTCCATCGGTCCTCCGCTCGTCCTCGCGGGACCGGGTCGCGGGCACGTGCCCGAACCCCGGTCCGCGGGGGACACGCGCCCCGGGGTCCCGGGCGCCGTCGTCCCTCGCAGGTAGGTTAGGACCACTATGGCGACCCGCACGTCCCCGCAGGCACGTCGGACCGCGAGCAACCGCACACCAGCGCCCCGCACCGCGGCGCGCGGCGGTTCGTCCACGGCCCGCGGCACGTCGCGCGCCGGAACCGGTCGCGGACGGTCCTCCTCCTCCAGCGCGCGCCGCCCGGCGCGTCGCCCGGCGGCAGGGCCGCCGTGGCCCGTCCGGGCGGTGCGGGGGGTGTGGCTCGGCGCCGCGCACGGCGTGGGATCGCTCGTGCGCACCATCGGAAGAGGAGCAAGAGAGCTGGACCCGGCACACCGGCGCGACGGCGTCGCGTTCACCCTCATCGCCCTCGCGGTCGTCGTCGCGGCCCGCGAGTGGTGGGGCATCCAGGGCACGTTCGGCAAGGTCGTCCACGGCGTCGTCGCGGGGACGTTCGGTCTCGCCGGCGTCGCGGTCCCGGTCCTGCTGCTCTGGCTCGCGGTGCGCATCATGCGGCACCCCGAGCGCGCCCAGGCGAACTCGCGCGTCGCGATCGGGCTCACGCTCATCGTCGTGTCCGTGTGCTCCCTCGTGCACATCTCGGAGGACCTGCCCGCGCCGCGCGACGGCTTCGCGGCGGTGCAGGACGCGGGGGGCATCGTCGGCTACCTGGCGGCCACGCCCGTGACCGCCGGGCTGACACCGTGGTTCGCCGTGCCGATCTTCCTGCTGCTCGGGTTCTTCGGGCTGCTCGTCGTCACCGCGACGCCCGTGCACCGCATCCCGAGCCGGCTGCGCGGCCTCTACGACGTGCTCACCGGCAACCACCGCACCGAGGACGACGCGCTCGACGACGACGGGCTCCCGCTCGCGGAGGGCGTCTCGCGCCACGACGGCAGCGAGCCGCCGACGGGTCGCCGACCGCGCAAGCCGCGGCGCACCAAGGCGCAGCGCGCGGCGGAGGCGGCCGAGATCGAGAAGCCCGAGGGCGGTTTCTCGGGCGACGAGGCCTTCGAGACGGCCGCGTTCCTCGACTACGAGGACGACGTGCCGCGCGGTCGGGGGAAGAAGCGTCGCGCGGAGGAGCCGGCCGCCGGTACCGCTGCCACGGAGGTGGTCCCCGCCGTCGGGCAGGGGACCGCTCAGGACACGGCGGCGGCCGCGATGGGCGCGGTCGCGCCCTCCCCGGAGGACGGCGCCGGCAGCGTGCCGCCGCCCCCGCCCGCCCCGATGCCGCGGGGCGTGCAGCCCATGCTCGAGGGCGACACGGTCTACCTGCTCCCCGACGAGGACGCGCTCGTCAAGGGCGCGCCGCACAAGGTGCGCTCCGCCGCGAACGACCGCGTGGTCGAGGCGCTCACGCAGACGTTCGAGCAGTTCGAGGTCGACGCGAAGGTCACCGGGTTCACGCGCGGCCCGACGGTCACGCGCTACGAGGTCGAGGTCGGGCCCAAGGTCAAGGTCGAGCGCATCACGTCGCTGTCCAACAACATCGCGTACGCGGTGGCCAGCGCCGACGTGCGCATCCTCGCGCCGATCCCCGGCAAGTCGGCCATCGGCATCGAGATCCCCAACACGGACCGCGAGACGGTCGTGCTCGGCGACGTCCTGCGGTCGTCGGCCGCGCGGCGCACCGAGCACCCCATGGTCATGGGCGTCGGCAAGGACGTCGAGGGCGGCTACGTCGTCGCGAACCTCGCGAAGATGCCCCACATCCTCGTCGCGGGCGCGACGGGCGCGGGCAAGTCGAGCTTCATCAACTCCATGATCACGTCGATCCTCATGCGCTCGACGCCGGAGCAGGTGCGGCTCGTGCTCGTGGACCCCAAGCGCGTCGAGCTGACGATCTACGAGGGCATCCCGCACCTCATCACGCCCATCATCACGAACCCGAAGAAGGCCGCCGAGGCGCTCGACTGGGTCGTCCGCGAGATGGACGCCCGCTACGACGACCTCGCCGCGTTCGGGTTCAAGCACATCGACGACTTCAACGCCGCCGTCCGCGCCGGCAAGGTCAAGCCGCTGCCCGGCTCCGAGCGCAAGATCGCGACGTACCCGTACCTGCTGGTCGTCGTCGACGAGCTCGCCGACCTCATGATGGTCGCCCCGCGCGACGTCGAGGCCTCGATCCAGCGCATCACGCAGCTCGCGCGTGCGGCAGGCATCCACCTGGTGCTCGCGACGCAGCGACCGTCGGTCGACGTCGTGACGGGCCTCATCAAGGCGAACGTGCCGTCGCGGCTCGCGTTCGCGACGTCGTCCCTCGCGGACTCGCGCGTCGTGCTCGACCAGCCCGGCGCGGAGAAGCTCATCGGCCAGGGTGACGCCCTGTTCCTGCCCATGGGTGCGGCCAAGCCCATGCGCGTGCAGGGCGCGTGGGTCTCGGAGTCCGAGGTGCACGCCGTCGTCGAGCACGTGAAGAGCCAGCTCAAGCCCGTCTATCGCGAGGACGTCACGCAGGCGGCCACGAAGAAGCAGATCGACGAGGACATCGGCGACGACCTCGACCTGCTGCTCCAGGCGGCCGAGCTTGTCGTGACGTCGCAGTTCGGCTCGACGTCGATGCTCCAGCGCAAGCTGCGCGTCGGGTTCGCCAAGGCGGGTCGCCTCATGGACCTCCTGGAGTCGCGCGAGATCGTCGGCCCGTCCGAGGGGTCCAAGGCCCGCGAGGTGCTCGTGACGCCCGAGGAGCTGCCGTCGGCGCTCGCCCTCATCCGGGGCGAGCCCGCGCAGGACGTCTTCGACGGCCAGGCGCCCGCAGCGGCCCCCGCGCCGTCGGCCGCAGGGGGCGGCCACGACTACGGCGAGGGCACCGACGGGCACATGCCCCCGGTCGCGACGGAGTACCACGACGGCGCCGACGTGGAGTCGGGCTGGCGGTGACCCGGGCACCCGGTGGTGCCGCCGACGGTCGGCGCACCCCGGACGACCCCCTAGGCTGGTGACGTGGTCAACGCCGTCCCCTCGCCGTGGAACTCCGCGAACCTCGTCACCATGGCGAGGATCCTGCTCGTCCCGTTCTTCGCGTGGGCGCTCCTCGTCGACGGCGGGGAGTCCGTCACGTGGCGCCTCGTCGCGACGGGCATCTTCGTCCTCGCCGCCACGTCGGACCGCCTCGACGGCTACCTCGCGCGGCGCTACGACCTCGTCACGGACCTGGGCAAGCTCCTCGACCCCATCGCCGACAAGCTGCTCGTGGGCACCGCCCTCGTGCTGCTCGCGTGGCCGCTCGGCGAGCTGCCCTGGTGGGTCCCCGTCGTCGTGCTCGCGCGCGAGCTGGGCGTCACGCTCCTGCGGTTCGCCGTCCTCAAGTACGCGGTCATGCCCGCGTCTCGCGGCGGGAAGCTCAAGACCGTCCTGCAGACCGTCGCGATCACGCTCTTCGTGCTCCCGCTCGCGCACCTGCCGGCGTTCGTCGGCGTCGTCGCGTGGATCGTGCTCGCCGCGGCCATCCTCGTCACCGTCGTGACCGGACTCGAGTACGCGTACCAGGGCTGGCGGCTGCGTCGCGACGCGGTGCGCGCGGCCCGGGTCGTCGAGCGCGGCCCGAGCGCGGACGGCGCCCCCGTCTCGTGACCGCCGCTCCGGTCTCGCCGGGGAGCTCGTCGGTCACCGGCCCGGACGTCCGGTCCGACGTCGTCGAGCTGCTCGGCGCTCTGGAGGCGCGCGGGTGGACCCTCGCGACGGCCGAGTCGCTCACGGGCGGCCTGCTCAGCGCGACGATCGTCGACGTGCCCGGCGCCTCGCGCGTGCTCCGGGGCGCCGTCGTCGCGTACGCGACCGACGTCAAGGAGTCGGTCCTCGGCGTCGACGGCGGCCTGCTCGCCGCGCACGGGGCCGTGCACCCGGAGGTCGCGCGCCAGATGGCCGAGCGCGTGCGCGGCGTGCTGGGGGCCGACGTCGGGATCGCGACCACGGGCGTCGCGGGTCCCGACCCGCAGGACGGCCAGGATCCGGGCACCGTCTTCGTCGCCGCGAGCGGACCGGGGGGCGCGGAGGTGCGAGAGCTGCACCTGGCGGGCGACCGCGCGGCCGTCCGCGCCGCCACCGTGGCCGCCGCGGTGGCGCTCGCGCGCGCGGCGTTCGGACCCCGGCCGCCGACGGCGTGACGATGCCCCCTGCCGGGTGAAATCGTCGGCGGGAGCGTCGGCCGCCCGGCCGGGCGTGGACCGGGCCGGAGGCGTCGTGGAGACGTCGTGAACGTGCCGCGGGGGAGCGGCCGGGAGGCCCGGCGCGGGAACAACACCCCACGTCGCGACGTTGCACAGCACGTGATCGCCAACAGGACCGTCAACCGACCGGTGGGACGCACGGACAACGCGCCCGCGCCCCGTCCCGCACGGGGCACCGGCGACGTGAGCGGCCCGCGGGCGGGGTACGGTAGGACGACCCCGTCACGCGGGGCAGTGAACAGGAAGACCGGCACGAGCAGTTCGCGCACCCGGGTGGGGGCCTCTCCGGCTCCCGGGGGCGCACGGGACACGGAAGGGGGTCGCCAGATGATTGTTCTTCGACGAGAGATCGGGGACGTGCTGCGAGACGCTCGCCAGCGACAGGGGCGCACCCTGCGAGAGGTGTCCTCCGCCGCACGGGTCTCGCTGGGCTACCTCAGCGAGGTCGAGCGCGGTCAGAAGGAAGCGTCGTCGGAGCTCCTCGGCTCGATCTGCGAGGCGCTCGACATCCCGATGTCGTTGGTGCTGCGCGAGGTCAGCGACCGGGTCGCCGTCGCCGAGGGTCTGCTGATCCCCGACACCATCCCGGCCGACTTCGCGACGGCCGTGCTGGGTCGCCAGCATCCCGAGGGCACGGCACGCCGCGAGGACCTGCAGCCCGTCGGCTGACGGTCGGGCCGGCACCGGCCGCACCGGGAGCGGGGGCAGCGACGCCGGCCGTCATCCTGCTGCGGGCGGTGCCTGGCAGGTCGGACACCAGAAGATCGGACGGTCGTACGGGGGCTCGTTCGCCGTACCTTCCGCGACAGGCGTGCCGCACACGTGGCACGCCTTTCGTGTGCGCCCGTGCACGTGCCGCACGACGCCGGCGCGCGGGTCGAACCCGTGCCGCACCGTGCGCTGCATGAGCGTGCGCGCCGTGCGCAGGAGGCCCTCGAGGTCCTCGACGTCGCGGACGGGCGTCCACGGGTAGACGTGCTCGGCGAAGAGCGACTCGGCCGTGTAGATCGTGCCGATGCCGGCGACGAGGTGCTGGTCGAGCAGGGCCTCCGCGACGGGCACGCCCGTCGCGGCACGCTCCGGCCGGTACCGGGGGCCGCTCCCGCCCGCCGCGTCGTCGGCCCGCATCCGCGCGGCCGCCTCGGGCAGCCCGGTCTCCGGGAAGTCGTCGCCGAGCACGTCGGGACCCAGCGGCCCGACGATCACGCGCTCGTCCGCGGTGCGCAGCACGTGCAGCATGCCGATCCGGTTCCCGACCGCCGTCCACCACTCGTTCGCGAGGACCACGCGCACGTTCGGCTCCGCCCCGCGCGCGTCGTGCGTGCCCGTCCGGGCGAGCCGCCACGACCCCTCCATGCGCAGGTGCGTGTGCAGGGACCGGCCGTCGTCGAACCGCGTGAACAGGTGCTTCCCGTAGGCCTGGTTCCCGACGACCGTCCGCCCGACCAGGTCGATCTCCGCGGCGCTCGGCCACCGCAGGTCCGAGCGGACCAGCACCCGGTCCTTGAGCGCCTCGTCGAGGCGGGCCGAGACGAGACGCAGGATGTCACCCTCGGGCACGCGACCGCCCTCCGTGGTCGGGCGCGCGCGACGACCGCCGCACGTCAGGCCGCCCGCAGGCCGCGCGGCGTCGCGCGGAAGCCGGCGTCGAGCAGCGCGCGCACCGCGTCGTCCGCCGGGGTCCGGGCCGTGCCGGCACCCGCCAGGGCCTCGACGCCGTCGACGCGCTGCACCACGATCTTCCCGAGCGTGCCCGCCCGTACGGCGCGGACCAGCGCCGCGCTCGCCTCGGCGAGCCGCGGGCCGTCCACGAAGGACAGCACGGACCGCCCGCCGCGCTCGACGTAGAGCGCGAGGTCGCCGTCGCTCAGCACGACGACGGCGCCGGCCTTGCGGCCCGGGCGGTGGCCGCGCGAGCCCTCGCCGGTCGTGCCGTCCGTGCCGGGCGCGCCGGGTGCGCCCGGTCCGGTCGACGGGCGGGCGGGCCACGGCAGCGCCGCGCCGTAGGGGTTCGCCGGGTCCGTCGCGGCGAGCAGCACGGCGCCGGGACGCGGACCGCCGCGCGACGTCCGCGCGTCGGGGAGCGGGGCGAACGGGTCGGACGCTGCCGCCGCGGCGTCGGCCTCGAGCGCGCGCTCACGGTTCTGCGCGTCGGTCCGGAGCTGGTCGACCGCGCCGGGGAGCGCGAACTGCGAGCCGCCGAGGTGCTCGACGAAGTACCCGCGCCGCGCCGCCCCCGTGGCCTCCAGCTCGCTCAGCACGCGGTACACCGCGCGGAACGACCCCGCGACGCCCTCGGCGGGCGCGACGGCGCGCGTGAGCACGCCGTGGCGGTCGAGCAGGACGCGGGCGAGCGCGTGCGCCCGGCGGGTGGGGTCGGGCTCGCGCGGGGGCAGCGCCGACCACCGCCCGGCGCCGCCGCGCAGGGCCGTCTCGGGCGACGTCGGCGGTCGCAGGCCCGCGAACCGGCCGCGCGCGAGCGGCCGGGCCCGCGCCGGGGCGCGCGGCGCGCGGTGGGTCCCCCCGGCGGCGCCGAGCCGTGCGCGGAGCGAGCCGAGGCCGTCGTTCGTCACGTGGCCCGACCACACGAGGTCCCACAGCGCCTCGAGCGTCGGGACGGTCTCCGCGCCGGCGCGCTCGGCCAGCCGCGGGAGGAAGTACCCGCCCGAGCCCTCCAGCAGGTCGAGCAGCGTGGCATGGAGGCCGGTCTCGGGCGCCGGGCCCGGGTCGGGCAGCGTGAGCGGCGCCCACTCCGCGAGGTGCAGGCTGACGAGCCCGTCGCCGCCGCCCGAGCCGGGCAGCGGGGCGTGCCCGCACCACACGACCTCGCCGGTCGTCGTCAGCTCGTCGAGCATCGTCGGGGTGTAGTCGCTGACGCGCGCCGGGAGCACGAGGGTCTCGAGCGCCGAGGCGGGGACGGCCGCGCCGGAGAGCTGCTCGACGACGCGCAGCAGCCCGTCGACGCCGCGCAGCGCGCCGAGCCCCTGCCAACGCGGGAGGAAGACGCCCAGCGTCTCGGCGGGGACGGGCTCCACCTCGGCGCGCAGCGCGGCGAGCGAGCGCCGGCGCAGGACGCGCAGCACCTCGGCGTCGCACCAGTCGTCGCCCGTGCCGCCGATCGCCTCCGGCCGCAGCCGCCCGCGCACGACGAGCCGGGCCGCCTCGAGCCGCTCGAGCGTCTGCACGACGACGGCGACGCCCAGCCCGAGGCGTGCGGCGAGGTCGGCGGCGGTAAACGGGCCGTGCGTGCGGGCGTGGCGGCGCACGAGGTCGCCGAGCGGGTCGGGGACGGGCTCGGTGAACACCTCGGGGATGCCGACGGGCAGCGCGACGCCGAGCGCGTCGCGCAGGCGGCCGGCGTCCTCCACGACCGCCCACTGCTGCGCACGCTCGGGCGCGACCCCCGCAAGTCGCACGGGCATGATGCGGCGCGCGGCCTCGAGCTCGCGCAGCCAGGCCGCGACGTCGGCGCGCACGTCCTCGCGGGTCCGCGCCGCGACCTCGGCCTCGGTGAGCGGGCCCAGCCGGCGCAGCACGTCCCACACGTCCTCGGCGTGCCGCGCCTGCCGCTCGGGCGCGAGCGCGCCGAGCTCGGCCTCGGTCCGCTCGATCTGGGCGGGGTCGAGCAGGTCGGCGAGCTGGGCCGCGACACCGTTGCCGCCCAGGAGCTCGGCGAGGAGCGTGGGGTCGAGCGACAGCGCGGCGGCGCGGCGCTCCGCGAGCGGGGCGTCGCCGTCGTAGAGGAACTGGGCGGTGTACCCGAAGAGGAGCGACTGCGCGAAGGGCGACGGCGTCGGGGTCGTCACCTCGACGAGGCGCACGCGCCCGGCGGCGAGGTCGCGCATGAGGTCGGTGAGCGCCGCGACGTCGAAGTCGTCCTGCAGGCACTCGCGGGCGGCCTCGAGCACGATCGGGAACTCCGGGTACTCCGACGCCACCGACAGGAGCTGCGCCGAGCGCTGCCGCTGCTGCCACAGCGGCTGGCGCCGGTCCGGACGACGCCGGGGCAGCAGGAGCGCGCGGGCGGCGGCCTCGCGGAACCGCGACGCGAACATCACCGACCCGCCGAGCTCGTCGCGCACCGCGTCGAGCACGTCGTCCGGGTCGAGGAGCAGGTCCTCGACGCCGACGACGGGCGCGTCCCCGCCGAGGCCGCCCGAGCCGTCGGCCGCTCCCTCGAGCCACGAGTCCCCGGTGTCCGGGAGCCGCAGGACGATGCCGTCGTCGGCGTGCATCGCGGCGGCGTCGACCCCGTAACGCTCGCGCAGGCGCGCGGCGAGCACGAGCGCCCACGGCGCGTGCACCTTCGCGCCGTACGGCGAGTGCACGACGACGCGCCAGTCGCCGAGCTCGTCGCGGAAGCGCTCGACGACGACCGTGCGGTCGTCCGGGACGCGCCCGGTCGCGTCGCGCTGCTCGCGCAGGTAGGCCAGCAGGTTGTCGCTCGCCCACGCGTCGAGGCCTGCCGTGCGGAGCCGGTCTGTCGCGGCGTCGGGGTCGGTGGCGGCGAGCGCGTCCGTCTCGCGCACCCACGCGCCGAGCGCACGGCCGAGCTCGGCGGGTCGGCCGGGGGAGTCGCCCTTCCAGAACGGCAGCCGCCCCGGGATGCCCGGCGCGGGCGTGACGAGCACGCGGTCGGGCGTGATGTCCTCGATGCGCCACGTGCTCGACCCGAGCGTGAACGTGTCGCCGACGCGCGACTCGTAGACCATCTCCTCGTCGAGCTCGCCGACGCGCTTGCCGCCGCGCGGGGCGCGGCCGCCCGCGGTGTCCGGGTCGCCCGCGACGGTCCCGGTCCCGGCGTCCGTCGCGAGGAACACGCCGTACATCCCGCGGTCGGGGATCGTGCCGCCGCTCGTCGCGGCGAGCCGCAGCGCGCCCGGCCGCCCGGTCAGCCGGCCCGACGCGCGGTCCCACACGATCCGCGCGCGCAGCTCGCCGAAGTCCTCGCTCGGGTAGCGGCCCGCGAGCATGTCGAGGACGGCGTGCAGCGACGCGTCACCGAGGTGCGCGTAGGGCTCGCTGCGCCGCACGAGCGTCGCGAGCTCCGCGACCGTCCACTCGTCGACCGCGACCATCGCGACGACCTGCTGGGCGAGGACGTCGAGCGGGTTGGCGAGCACGTGGAGCTCCTCGATGCCTCCGGAGCGCATGCGCTCGGCGACGACCGCCGACGGCACGAGGTCGCCCCGGTGCGTGGGGAACACCACGCCGTGCGACACGGCCCCCACCTGGTGGCCCGCGCGCCCGATCCGCTGCAGGCCCGACGCGACCGAGGGCGGCGCCCCGACCTGGACGACGAGGTCCACCGCGCCCATGTCGATACCGAGCTCGAGGCTCGACGTCGCGACCACCGCGGGCAGCCGGCCGTCCTTGAGCTCGGTCTCCGTGCGCGTGCGCTCGGCCCGGCTCATCGACCCGTGGTGCGCGCGGGCGATGACGGGCTCGACGCCCGAGCTCGCGCCCGACTGCGCCTGCACCTGCGCCGCGGTGACCGTGCCCGGGTCGAGCACGTCCTCGCCCTGGCGCTCGGCCCACAGCTCGTTCATGCGCGCCGTGAGGCGCTCCGCCCCACGGCGCGAGTTCGTGAAGACCAGCGTGGAGCGGTGGTCGGTGACGAGGTCGACGACCCGCTCCTCGACGTGCGGCCAGACCGACGGGCGCGGCGGCCGGACGTCGGGCGCGCCCGTCGGGCGCGACGTCGCCGGGCCTGTGAGGTCGCGCTCGCCGGGCGGCAGGGGCGGCAGGCCGCCGTCCGACCGCGACCCGGCGTCCGGCACGAGCGCCGCCGTCCCGAGGTCCGAGAGGTCCGGGACGGGCACGACGACGTCGACCTCGATGCGCTTGCTCGACGGCGGCTGCACGACGACGACCTCGCGCCCGCCCTCGGCCTCGGGCCGGTGCCCGCCCAGGAAGGTCGCGACCGCCTCGACGGGGCGGACCGTGGCCGAGAGCCCGACGCGCTGCGCCGGGGGCCGCTCGTGCGCCTCGAGCAGCGCGTCCAGGCGCTCGAGCGACACGGCCAGGTGAGCGCCCCGCTTGGTGCCCGCCACCGCGTGGATCTCGTCGACGATCACCGTCTCGACGCCCACGAGCCCCGCGCGCGCCTGCGACGTCAGCACGAGGAACAGCGACTCGGGCGTCGTGATGAGGATGTCCGGCGGGTGCGTGGCGAGCCGGCGGCGCTCGCTCGTGGGGGTGTCCCCGGTGCGGGTGCCGACGACGACGTCCGGCACGTCGAGCCCGAGCCGCACCGCGGCCTGGCGGATGCCCGCGAGCGGCGAGCGCAGGTTCCGCTCGACGTCCGCGGCGAGCGCCTTGAGCGGCGAGACGTAGACGACGCGGCAGCGCGCCTCGCGTGCCGGGGCCTCCTCCGGGGGCGCGGCGAGGATCCGGTCGAGCGACCAGAGGAACGCGGCGAGCGTCTTGCCCGAACCGGTCGGGGCGACCACGAGCGCGTGCCGGTCGCTCGACACGGCCTCCCACGCACCGGCCTGGGCGGCGGTCGGCGCGTCGAACGCGCCCGAGAACCACGCGCGCGTGGGCGCGGCGAAGCGGGCGAGCGGGTCCGAGGTCACGCGCCCATTCTGGGGGTGCCCACCCACACGCGCCCGCCGCAGCGTGCCGGCGCCCCGGCGGCCCGCCCGTGCGCCTCGGTGACCGGGTGCGAACCCGGGCGACGCGGTGCGGCCCGCGCGTCCCGGCGCGCGACCGGGCGGCCGCGGATCCGTGCAAGGCTTGGTCCGTGCGCTACCGCGAGTTCTCCGAGCTGGTCGACGAGGTGTTCGGTGCGGCCCTGGGCCGCGCCTACGTGCGCGAGCAGGTGCTGTCCGCGCTCGACGACCGGACCGCCGCCCAGGCGCTCGAGGACGGGGTCGAGCCGCGCGTCGTCTGGCACGCGCTGTGCGACGCGCTCGACGTGCCCGACGCGCGGCGCTGGGGGAACGACGACCACCGCCAGGCGCCGCCGCGCCGCTGACCGGCCCGGCCCCGACCTGCGCGGCCCAAACCTGCCCCGACCTGCCCGGAACCCGGGGACGCCCGAGGGGCGCACCCTGCCGCGTCCCGCGATGATGGCGGCATGAGCGTTCCCGCCCGCGGTCGGCTCGCCGCGCCGCGCCTCACCGCCGCCGACGTGCGCGGCGCGGCCTGGTCGCTCGTCTCGACGGCGGCCGGGCTGGGGCTCGCGATCTGGGTCGTCCCCGGGGTCGAGGTGACCAACCCCTGGTCGCTCGTCCTCGCGGCGCTCGCGGTGGCGGTGGGCGACGCGCTGCTGCGCCCGGTGCTGCGCGGGGTCGCGCGCCGGTCCGGCGTGGTCGGCGCGCTCGTCTCGGGCGTGGTCGCCCAGGTCGCGGTCGCGTGGGCGGCGCTCACCTACCTCCCGGGGTTCCGCAGCGGGGCGTGGACCGACGTCCTCGCCGTCCTCGTCATCGCGGCCGTGCTCATGGCGCTCGGGCGCTGGGTCGTCGGGGCGAGCGACAACGAGTACGTGATCGGGGACCTGCTCCGGCGCGCGCGACGCCAGGCGGGCGTGCCCCGGGGAGCCGCCGCGGGCGCCGCCGCGGAGCGCCCGGCGGGCCTGCTCGTCGTCCTGCTCGACGGCGTCGCGCGCCCCACGCTCGACTACGCCCTCCAGGCCGGCCTGACCCCGACGCTCGCGCGGTGGCTCGGCGACGGCAGCCACCACCTCACGACGTGGTGGGCCCGCGTGCCCGCGACGACGCCGGCCTCGACCGTCGGGCTCCTGCACGGGTCGACCGAGCACGTCCCCGCCTTCCGGTGGTGGTCGCGCGCGCTGGGGCGGCTCGTCGTGACGAACCGGCCCGCGGACGCGGCGGCGGTCGAGGCGCGCACGAGCGACGGCGCGGGTCTGCTCGCGGGCGGCGGCGTCGCCGTCTCGACGATGTTCTCCGGGGACGCGGCGACGAGCCTGCTCGTCATGAGCCGGGCGCGCGAGGGCCTGGGGCCCGGACAGATGTTCGTGCACTTCTTCGCGAGCCCGTTCGTCCTCGTGCGCGCCGTGGTCGTCGCGCTCGGCGAGCTGCTCAAGGAGCTCTACCAGGGCTGGCAGCAGGCCGTGCGCGGCGTCGAGCCGCGCGTCTCGCGCCTCGGCTGGTACCCGGTGCTGCGCGCCGTGACGAACGTCGTGCTGCGCGACCTCAACACGACGCTCGTCGCGGAGCAGCTCGTGCGCGGGGCGCCCGTCGTGTGCGTCGACCTCGTGGACTACGACGAGATCGCGCACCACGCCGGGCCGCTGCGGCCCGAGTCGCTGCGCGCGCTCGAGGGCCTGGACCGCGTCGTCGGGCTCTGGGAGCAGGTCGCGGCCGTCGCGCCCCGGCGCTACGACGTCGTCGTGCTCTCGGACCACGGGCAGTCGCTCGGCCCGACGTTCGAGCAGGTCACCGGGCGGTCCTTCCTCGACGAGGTGCGACGCCTCATGGCGCTCGACCCGCCTGGCGACGGCGCTCGTGCGGACGACGACGGCCGCGCGCGGGACGGCGCCGGGTCCGCCCGGGGCGAGGGCCGGCGTCGGGCGACGGCCCCGGACAGCGAGGCGTGGGGCCCTGCCAACACGGCCCTCAACGCGCTGCGTCCCGGGCAGCCGGACGCGCAGGCGGGCCGCATGCTCGTGGGCCCGGACCGCTCCGAGCGCCGCGCCGACGCCGCACCCGCGCTGCCCGAGCTGCCCGAGGTCGCGGTCGTCGGGTCGGGCAACCTCGGGATGGTGTGGTTCCCGCGCGAACCGCGGCGCCTCACGGGCGACGAGGTCCGCGCCCGGTGGCCCGCGCTGCTCCCGGGGCTCGTCGCGAACCCCGCGGTCGGCGTCGTCGTCGAACGAGGCCCGCGCGGGGAGGTCCGGGCGCACGGCCGGGGTGGCTCGCGCGACCTGCTGACGGGCGAGGTCGTGGGCGCCGACCCGCTCGCGTCGTTCGGGTCGCGTGCGGCGGCGGACCTCGTGCGCGTCGCCGGGCTGGAGGACGCCGGGGACCTCGTGCTCGTCTCGAGCGTCGACGAGGTCGGGATGGTGCACGCGTTCGAGGGCCTGGTCGGGTCGCACGGCGGCCTCGGCGGGGCGCAGAACCAGGCGGTGCTGCTGCACCCCGCGCACCTCGCGGTGCCCGACGACGAGCTCGAGGACGTCGACGGCACGCCGATGCTCGTCGGGGCGGAGGCGGTGCACCGCCGGCTCGTCGCGTGGCTCACCGACCTGGGGGTACGGCCGCCGGTGGCCGAGGACGCGCCGGGCCGGGGGAGCGGCGCGTGAGCGTCACCGTGACGTGGCTCGGCCACTCGAGCGCGGTCCTCGACCTCGCCGCGACCCCCGGCGGGCCGACGGTGCGGCTCGTGACCGACCCGCTCCTGCACCGGCACGCGGGGATGCTCCGCCGGCGCGGCGAGCAGCCGGCCCCGGTGTGGCGGGACGGGGACGCCGTCCTGCTGTCCCACCTCCACCACGACCACGCCGAGCTGCGGTCGCTGCGGCTCCTCGGCGACGTGCCGGTCCTCACGGCACCCGCCAACGCGCGGTGGCTGCGTGGCAAGGGGCTGCGCGGCGTCGGGCTGGGCGACGAGTGGCACGCCGTGGGGCCGGCGGGGGCCGGGGTCGAGACGCGGCTCGTCACCGCGGTGCACGGGCACCGGCCGATGCCGCACCGGCCCAACGCCGCGAACGGTCACCTCGTGCGGACCTCCGGTCCCGACGGCCTGCGCGTGTGGGTGGCGGGCGACACCGAGCACCACCCCGGGATGGCGCACCTCCCGGCGCTCGCGGGCGGCCCGGTGGACGTGGCCCTCGTGCCGGTCGGCGGGTGGGGGCCGCGGCTCTCGGGCGGGCACCTGGGCCCGGTGCAGGCCGCGCGGGTGTGCGCCGAGGTCGGGGTGCGGGTCGCGGTGCCGGTGCACTGGGGGACGCTGCACGCGCCGGGCGGCCAGCACCTGCCGCGCGGCTGGATGGACCACGCGGGCGCGGCGTTCGAGGCGGCCGCGCAGCGCGAGGCGCCCGGGACGCGGGTGGTCGTGCTGCGGCCCGGCGAGTCGTGGTCCGCGGACGACGACGGGTGAGCCCGCGAGTCGCGGACACGCCGGGGCGGGTTCCGTGATCGAACACGTGTTCGGCTAGAGTTGTGCACAGGGCGCGCTCCGGCGGGCCCGGGACGCCGGTCCGGCACGACGGTCCCCAGGTCCGGGGCTCGTCGGAACCGCGTGTCGGTGGCTGCCCGTAACGTCGGGCCACAACGAACAGATGGACGTCGAACCGAAGGTGGACTGACATGCCCGCACCCGCAGACCGCGAGAAGGCGCTCGAGGCAGCCCTCGCCCAGATCGACCGGAGCTTCGGCAAGGGCTCCGTCATGCGCCTCGGCGAGGAGGGCCGCGCCCCCGTCGAGGTCATCCCCACGGGCTCCATCGCGCTGGACATCGCGCTCGGCATCGGCGGCCTGCCGCGCGGGCGCGTCATCGAGGTGTACGGCCCGGAGTCCTCCGGAAAGACGACCGTGGCGCTGCACGCCGTGGCCAGCGCCCAGCGCGCCGGCGGCATCGCGGCGTTCATCGACGCCGAGCACGCCCTCGACCCGGAGTACGCCAAGAAGCTCGGCGTCGACACCGACGCCCTGCTCGTCTCCCAGCCGGACACGGGGGAGCAGGCGCTCGAGATCACGGACATGCTGATCCGCTCGGGCGCGCTCGACATCATCGTCATCGACTCCGTCGCGGCCCTCGTGCCCAAGGCGGAGATCGAGGGCGAGATGGGCGACAGCCACGTCGGCCTCCAGGCCCGCCTCATGTCGCAGGCGCTGCGCAAGATCACCGGTGCGCTCAGCGCGTCCGGCACGACCGCGATCTTCATCAACCAGCTCCGCGAGAAGATCGGCGTGTTCTTCGGCTCTCCCGAGACGACGACCGGTGGCAAGGCGCTGAAGTTCTACGCCTCGGTCCGTCTCGACATCCGCCGCATCGAGACCCTCAAGGAGGGCACCGACGCGGTCGGCAACCGGACCCGCGTGAAGGTCGTCAAGAACAAGATGGCGCCGCCGTTCAAGCAGGCCGAGTTCGACATCCTCTACGGGGTCGGCATCTCTCGCGAGGGTGGTCTCATCGACATGGGCGTGGAGCACGGGTTCGTGCGCAAGTCCGGGTCGTGGTTCACCTACGGCGGCGACCAGCTCGGGCAGGGCAAGGAGAACGCGCGCTCGTTCCTGCGCGACAACCCCGACCTCGCGAACGAGCTCGAGAAGAAGATCAAGGAGAAGCTCGGCGTCGGGGCCAAGGTCGACGCACCGGCCGACCCGGCCGCCGGCGTGACCGTCGCGGCCGACGCCGCCGTGGCCGCTCCGGCCAAGGCGACCGCCGCGGCCGGCAAGGGGAAGAAGTCGCCGTTCTGATCGGCGAGCAGGACGGGGTCGAGGGCGCCGAGCCCGTCGACCCGTCCGCGGAGGACGACGGGCGCCGCTCCGGCCGCAAGGCCGGGCGGCGCCCGCGCCCGTCGCTGCACGAGCTCGTGGAGCGCGGCGAGATCAGCGACGCCGACCTCGCCGAGCGCGCCCGCGAGACCGTCCTGCGCATCCTCACCGCGGCACCGAAGAGCCGCGCGGAGCTCACGCAGTCGCTCGCGCGCAAGGGCTACCCCGAGCACGTCGTGCTGCCCATCCTCGACCGCTTCGAGGAGGTCGGGCTCGTCGACGACGCGCAGTACGCGGAGATGATCGTCCGCACGCGGCACGCCGAGCGCGGGCTGTCCCGCCGCGCGATCTCGACCGAGCTGCGCCGGCGGGGGATCGACGGCGAGGTCGGCGCGGCCGCGCTCGAGCAGGTCGACGACGACTCCGAGGCGGACGCCGCCCTGGCCCTCGCGCGGGCACGTCTCGCCAGGACCCGCGGTCTCGACCGCGACGTGCGCGTGCGTCGGACGGTCGGCGCGCTCGCCCGCAAGGGCTACAGCCCCGGGCTGGCGTTCGAGATCGTGCAGCGCGAGCTCGACGCGGAGGAGTGACGCTCGACCGGCCCGGACGAGCGCGGGCGGCCCCCGCGGCAGAGCGGCCCGTCGCCCGCCCGAGCACGGGCGGGCGACGGGTGCGTCAGCGCACAGTAGAGGTGGCCGGGGCGTCCTCCGTGGGGCCGCCCGCGACCGCCGTCGGGTTGCCGATGCCCGGTCCCGCAGCCGTGGCGCCCGCGGTGCGCCCGCTGAGGAAGCGTGAGAGCCACTGGGCCAGGGCGGTCAGGGCGTAGTTGATGACGATGAAGATGACCGCGGCGACCGTGAGGGTCTGCAGGGTGTTGCCGAAGGCCGTGCCGAGGATCTGCGCGGCCCGCAGCAGCTCGGGGTACGTGATGATCTGCCCGAGCGCGGTGTCCTTGAGCACGACGACGAGCTGCGACACGAGCGCGGGCAGCATCGCGATGAGCGCCTGCGGGAGCTGGATCGACCGCAGGGTCTGCCCGCGCGTCAGGCCGATCGCCACGCCGGCCTCTCCCTGGCCCTTCGGCAGGTTGCCGACGCCGGACCGGACGAGCTCGGCGATCACCGAGCCGTTGTAGAGCACGAGGGAGATCACGACCGCGAGGAACGGGGCGTCCGGGACCTTCTGCAGCCCCAGCAGGAGCCAGAAGAAGATCATCATGAGGAGCACCGGCACGGCGCGGAAGAACTCGACGACGACACCGCACGCCCAGCGCAGCGCGCGCACGTGCGACAGCCGGCCGGAGCCGAAGACCAGCCCGAAGATCACGGCACCGACGATCGCGAACCCGGCGGCGCGCAGCGTGTTCTGGAGGCCCGGCAGGAAGAAGTTCTCCCACGCGTTGGCGGTGAAGACGGGACCCCACTGCTCCCACGAGAGCTGGCCCTTGCGTCCGAGCTCCAGCACCACGAGCACGGCGATCCCGATCACGATCACGGCGCCGATCACGTTGCCGACGGCGATCGCGCGCCGGGCCCGGGGCCCGGGGGCGTCGAAGAGGACGGACTGACGCGGGGCGCTCATCGGCGGACCGCCAATCGGGTCGAGAGCGAGGTGGTGAGCAGGCCGATCGGGATGACGAGGATCACGTAGCCGATCGCGAAGGTGAGGAAGATCGCGTAGATGTAGTTCGAGTTGAACTCGATCATCGTGCGCATGAGGCTCGACGTCTCCGTCGTGACGCTCGCGGCGGCCGCGACGGTGGAGTTCTTCAGCAGCGCGATGAGGGTGTTGCCGAGGGGGGCGATCGCGCCGCGGAACGCCTGCGGGAGGATGACGAGGCGCGCGGCGGGAGCGAAGGAGAGGCCGATCGCCCGCGCCGCCTCGGCCTGGCCGATCGGCACCGTGTTGACGCCCGAGCGGATCGCCTCGCACACGAAGGCGGCGTGGTAGACGGTCAGGCCGATGACCGCGAACCGGAAGAAGTTCGTCGGGAAGTCGGGGGACAGGCTGATCTGCAGCTGGGTCCACACCGCGAGGACCATGAACGTCATGATGATCGTCAGCGGCGTGTTGCGCAGGAGGTTCACGTAGGTCGAGCCGGCCCACCGCAGGCTCGAGACGGGGGAGATCCGCATGAGCGCGAGCGCCGTGCCGAGGATCAGGGAGAAGATCGCAGCCCAGAACGTCAGCTGGATGTTCACCCAGAACGCGCCGAGCACGTCGTAGGTGCTGAGGAGCTCGGTGAACTGGGAGAGGTAGTCACCCACGGTTGGTCATCCTCCGGGAGGGTGTGGTCGTGGACCGACCGGACGAGGCCGGGGAGCGGAGCGCGGCGCGCCGCGCTCCGCTCCCCGGCAGAGAGGTCAGGCGCAGGGGTCGACCGTCGGCGGGTTCTCGCTCGCGTTCGGCGTGTACCCGGTGCCCTCGGTGTTCTTGCTGACGAACTCCTCCCAGGAGCCGTCCTCGATCATCTTCTCGATCGCGGCGTTGACGTCCTCGCAGACGTCGTTGTCCTGGGGCAGGCCGACGCCGTAGCGCTCGGTCGAGAACGGCGCCCCGACCACCTTCACCTTGCCCTGGTTCTGCGGCTGCGCCGCGAGGCCCGCGAGGATGATGTCGTCGGTCGTGACGGCGTCGACCTGGCCGGCCGTGAGCGCGGTCACGCACTCGGCGTACCCGGGGCGCTCGAGGAGCTGCACGCCCGCGGCGTACTCGTCCTTGATGCGCTGCGCCGACGTCGAGCCCGTGACGGAGCAGAGGTTCTTGCCCTCGAGCGACTCCGGGCCGGTGATGTCGGTGTTGTCCTCGGCGACGAGCAGGTCCTGCCCGGCGACGAAGTACGGCCCGGCGAACGCGACGGTCTCCTTGCGCGTGTCCGTGATGGAGTACGTCGCGAAGATCATGTCGACCTGCCCGGTCTGCAGCATCGTCTCGCGCTGCGCGGACGGCGCCTCGACCCACTCGATCTGGTCCTCGGAGAAGCCGAGCTCGCCCGCCACGTAGGTGGCGACGTCGACGTCGAACCCCGTGTAGGTCGACCCGTCCTGGAACCCCAGGCCGGGCTGGTCGAACTTGATGCCGATCTTGACCGTCTCGCCGCCGCCGTCGCCGCTGCCTCCGGCGGACTGCTCGGGGTCCGTGGTCGTGCTGTCGTCGCCGACGTCGCCGCTGCTGCACGCTGCGAGCGTGAGCGCGGTGAGAGCGGCCAGCACGGCAGCACCTGCGTGTCGTGTGCGCATCGTTCCTACCCTTCGTGAGTGGTGGTCGTCCGACGACGGTGTGCCTCGTCGGTCGGCCGGGTGTGGGGGCCTGGCGGCCCGGTCCGTGGTGGTCGGTGCGTGGTGAGGGCGGGGGACCTCAGTGCGTGAGGATCTTGGAGAGGAAGTCCTTGGCCCGCTCGCTCTTCGGCGCGGTGAAGAACTCTTCGGGGTGCGCCTCCTCGACGATCTGGCCGTCCGCCATGAAGACCACGCGGTTCGCGGCCTTCCGGGCGAAGCCCATCTCGTGGGTGACGACGATCATGGTCATGCCCTCCTTGGCGAGCGAGACCATGACGTCCAGGACCTCGTTGATCATCTCGGGGTCGAGCGCCGACGTGGGCTCGTCGAACAGCATGACCTTGGGCTTCATCGCGAGGGCCCGGGCGATGGCGACGCGCTGCTGCTGGCCGCCCGAGAGCTGGGCCGGCATCTTCTGCGCCTGGTTCTTCACGCCGACCCGGTCGAGGAGGGCGAGGGCGCGCTCCTTCGCGTCCTTGCTCCGCTCGCGCCGCACCTTGACGGGCCCGAGCGTCACGTTGTCGAGGATCGTCTTGTGCGCGAAGAGGTTGAAGGACTGGAAGACCATGCCGACGTCGGAGCGCAGCCGCGCGAGCGCCTTGCCCTCCTGCGGAAGCGGTTCGCCGTCGACGAGGATCTCGCCCGAGTCGATCGTCTCGAGCCGGTTGATCGCCCGGCACAGGGTCGACTTGCCCGAGCCGGAGGGCCCGATGACGACGAGCACCTCGCCGCGCCGGACCGTGAGGTTGATGTCGCGCAGCACGTGGAGCTCGCCGAAGTGCTTGTTCACGTCGCGCAGCTCGACGAGCGGCTCACCGAGGACCTGCTCGGCGGGGAGGGGCTGAGCGTCCTGAGCGCTGCGCTGCGCGTCGGACGGCGAAGGGGTTTCGTCGGCCATTCCTGGACACTATGTCCCTTCTGTTGCACGGTGCCACCTCACCCGGCAACAACCGGGCAACAGTTCAGTAACACGGCACCCGGAGCCGTACCCTGGACGGTGATGTCCACGATCGCCCCCGCCCCCGTCCCGGCCGCCCCCGCACCGCACGCCACCGCCGCTGCGCCGGCCGACGACGCGCACCCCCGCACCTACGTCGTGCGCACCCTCGGGTGCCAGATGAACGTCCACGACTCCGAGCACATGGCGGGGATGCTCGAGCAGGCGGGCTACACGCGTGCGAGCGCGCAGGACGAGGCCGCGAACCGCGCGGACGTCGTCGTCATCAACACGTGCGCCGTGCGCGAGAACGCCGCGACGCGCCTGTACGGCAACCTCGGCCAGCTCGCCTCGGTGAAGGCCGCGCGACCCGGCATGCAGATCGCCGTCGGCGGCTGCCTCGCGCAGAAGGACCGCGGCACCATCGTCGAGAAGGCCCCCTGGGTCGACGTCGTGTTCGGCACCCACAACCTCGACGCCCTGCCCGTCCTGCTCGAGCGTGCGCGCCACAACGAGGCGGCGCAGGTCGAGATCGCCGAGTCGCTGCAGGTGTTCCCCTCGACGCTGCCGACGAAGCGCGAGTCGGTCTACGCGGGGTGGGTGTCCATCAGCGTCGGCTGCAACAACACGTGCACGTTCTGCATCGTGCCGCACCTGCGCGGCAAGGAGCGCGACCGCCGTCCGGGCGAGGTCCTCGCCGAGGTGGGCGCGCTCGTCGAGGCCGGTGCCATCGAGGTGACGCTGCTCGGTCAGAACGTCAACAGCTACGGCGTCGAGTTCGGCGACCGGGGTGCGTTCGCCAAGCTCCTGCGCGCGTGCGGGACGATCGACGGGCTCGAGCGCGTGCGGTTCACGTCGCCGCACCCGGCCGCGTTCACCGACGACGTCATCGCGGCCATGGCCGAGACGCCGAACGTCATGCCCCAGCTCCACATGCCGCTCCAGTCGGGCTCCGACCGCGTGCTGCGCGCGATGCGCCGCTCCTACCGCTCCGAGCGGTTCCTCGGGATCCTCGACCGTGTCCGGGCCGTCATGCCCGACGCCGCGATCACCACCGACATCATCGTGGGCTTCCCCGGCGAGACCGAGGAGGACTTCGCGGAGACGATGCGGGTCGTCGAGGCGTCGCGCTTCTCCTCCGCGTTCATCTTCCAGTACTCGCCGCGCCCCGGGACGCCGGCCGCGACGATGGACGGCCAGCTCGCCAAGGAGGTAGTGCAGGAGCGCTTCGAGCGGCTCCAGGCGCTCCAGGAGTTGATCGCCGGCGAGGAGTCCGCACGCCAGGTGGGCCGGACGATCGACGTCCTCGTCGGCGAGGGCGCAGGGCGCAAGGACGGCGCGACGCACCGCGTGACGGGCCGCGCCCCCGACAACCGCCTCGTGCACCTCGCGCTCCCCGCGGCCGTCGTGGCCGGGGCGCCCGACGACGCCCCCTCCGACGGGACCGGCACGCCCGGGTCCGTCGACCCGCGCCTCGCGGACGACCTCGACGTCCGCCTGCCGCGTCCCGGCGACGTCGTCACCGTCGAGGTCACCCGCTCCGCGCCGCACCACCTCATCGCGGACTCGGCGCTCGCGGGCGGCGCGTTCGCCGTCCGCCGGACCCGCTCAGGTGACGCGTGGGCGCGGCGTGAGCGCGCCCGTCTGGGCGGGGGCGAGGACGACCACGGCCACGGGCACGGCGGCGGCGCGCCGTCCGGCCCGGTCGTCCTGGGGCTCCCGACGCTCCGCGCCTGAGCGGCGGGGTCCAGGACCCCGACGGCGGGCGCGCACGACGGCGCCAGGACGTCAGTCGTCCAGGGTCCCCGGCGGGAGCTGGGCGCCGATGGCGTGGAAGAGCTGCACGGCCGTGCCGAGCCCGCACGAGACGGTCTGGGCGAGCTGGTCGTCGGTCGCGCCGTGCTCGAGGTCGACGGAGACCTCGGCGTAGAGCGCGAGCCGGCCGCCCTCCTCCCGCACGTAGACCTTGGGCCAGATGCGCTCGCGGTTCCAGTCGTTGACGGTCTGGAGCGTGACGAGGCGCGACTCGACGGGGAGCGTCGTCGACCAGCGGCCGCGGACCTGGAGGATCTCCGACCGGTCGCCGAGCAGCAGGAACCAGAAGCGGTGCCCGTCCCACGTACCCGTGATGTCGCCGTCGTCGTCGACGCGGAAGTGGTACCCGCGGCGCGTCAGGTGGTCGCCGATGCGCGCCATCGACAGCGCGCGCGGCAGTTCCTCCTCGCGGGGCAGCGAGTCCGGCGCCTTGGGCCGGCGGTTGCCGAACAGGCGCGTGAACCAGTTGGTGCGGGCCTGCGTCATGGCGCCTGCCTCGCGGGGTCCGGGTAGAACTCGTCGAGCGCGTCGAAGAACATCGACCCCGTGCTCAGACCGCACTGGAGGAGCTGGTCGAGCTGGTCGTCCGTCACGCCGTGCTCGAGGTCGACCGTGACCTCGGTGAAGACCTGGATCATCCCGTTGTCGCGGACGCGCGTGTAGGTCTTGGGCCAGATCCGGTCGGCGTTCCACTCGTTGCAGAACTCGAGGATCTCCTCGAGGCGCTCGAGCGCGAGGTCGCGGTTCCACTGGCCGCGCACCTGGAGGATCTCGTCGTCGTTGCCGAAGAGCAGGAAGTAGAACAGGCGGCCGTGCCACAGCCCGCCGACGTCGCCGTCGGAGTCGACGAAGTAGCTGTACCCGCTGTCGGTGATCCACTCGACGACCCGCGAGAGCGTGAGCGGTGTGGGAGGCCGCAGGACGTCGGTCGCGACCTGACCCAGCTCGCGTGCCAGCAGGTCCTCGACCTGCGACTGCAGGTCGTCCGCCGGCCGGGCCGCGCCGGACCGGCCCCCGTCCTGCGCTCCGCCGGGATTCCCGTCCCGCCGGTCGTCGTCGTCCCGCGCCCCGAAGAACCTCACCTCCCTACCGTACTCGCGCGCGCCCGCGGACGCCGCATCGCGGGCCGTCCGGGGAGGCGCGGCGAGGGTGGTGGAGCGGGCACCACTACGGTGGGACGGTGACCGTCCGCGCCGTCGTGCTCCCCGGAACCGCCCTGCTCGTCCCGGGGGCGGCCGGTGCCGCCTCGGTCCTCGGGCCGGTGCGCGACGCCGCGCTCGCGGCGCTCGCCGACCTCGTGGCGGGCCCACCCGATGAGGCGGGTGCGACGGCCGTCGTCGTGGTCGCCCCGGGCGTGGAAGGAACGCGTGGCCCTGCGCGGGCCTCGCTCGCCGCGGCGGGCGTCGCCGACCGGTGGATCGACCCCGCATGGGCCGCCGCCACGCGACCGTTCGACCGGCCGGTCGCCGGGACGGCCGCCTCCGTGGCGCTCCTCGCGCTCGCCGGTGCGGGCTGGACCGGTCCCGTCGACGTCGTCGAGCTCGGTGGCGCGGCGACGCGGACGGCAGCAGGAATGAGCGCGGAAACAAGCTTGGAGACGAGCTCGGGGACGAGTTCGGAGGCGGACACGGAGACGAGCACGGAGGCGGGTGCGGCGACGGAGACCGTCCTGGACGCCGCTCGAGAACTCGGTGCGGAGCTCGCCCGGGAGGGGGCGCGGCTCGTCGTCGTGCACGACCCGCGTGCGCCCCTGCCGGAGGCCGTGCTCGACGGGTTCGTCGCCGCGGCGGGCGCCGAGGCCGCGCCGGTCGCGCCGGCCGACGAGCCGGACCCCGCCGCGGCGGTCCGGCGGTACGAGGTCCGCGCCCCCGCAGCCGCCGACCGCCCGGCGGGGCCCGCCGCCCGCCCGGCCGGGCCCGTCGTCAGCCGCTGAGGCCCGTCCCGACGGCGGCCGCCTCGTCGTCGCGCCCGAGCCGGCGCAGCGCCGCGACCATCTCGTTGCCCACCATCGCGCGCGACTCCGCGTCGTGGACGATCGCGAAGCCCTCCATGGCCGACTCGAGCAGCTCCACCGCGTCCGTGTCCTTCCCCGCCGCGCAGCGCGAGCGCCCGGCGAGCCAGAAGGCGTGCGCCGCGTCGCGGACGTCCCCGGCGCGGGCGAACTCCTCGGCGACGGACTCCGCGAGCGTCGCCGCCGCGTCGAGCTCGCCCGCGGTGGCGAGCAGACGGGCGCGCGTGTCGTCGAGGTCGCGGCGCTCGCGCGCGTCGGCCGCGGCGTCGCGCTCGACGAGCTCGGCGGCCCGCGGCGCCGGCGCGACGTCGGTGCCCTCGCCCGCTGCGGCCAGGTCGTCGAGCGTGCGCTCGACCTGGGCCAGGGCGGCGGTCACGTCGCCCCGCCCGGCCTCGAGCCGCGCGTAGGCACGCACGACCTGCCCGACGAACCGGGGCGCGACACCACCGGCGCGCAGGAGCGCGAGCGCGTGCAGGAAGGCGGGCGCGGCGCCCTCGTCGTCGCCCTCGAGCGCGGCGAGCTGCGCCGCCTCGGCGAGCGCGAAGCCGGCGCGGTCGAGGTGGCCGGAGCTCTCCAGGTGCGACGACGCGCGACGCAGGAGGCGTGCCGCCCGGACCGGGTCGTCACCCGCGACGTCGTCGGCGAGCGCGAGCAGGCCGTCGGCGTCGGTGGGCTCGTCGGTGCCCTCCGCCGGGGCTCCGCCGGTGACCGCGGACTCCTCCGGCGCGAGCCCGGCGGGGAGGTCCGACGGACCGCTCGTCGCGCCCTCGGCCACGGCGACGGGCCGCGGCGACGCCGACGGGGTGTCCAGGGAGAGCACCGCCAGGTCGACGGGGAGCGTGCGCGCGCCGCGCTCCCACGCGGCGCGCAGCCGCTCGGACGCCGCCGTCGTGCCGTTGCGCGCGTCGAAGGACTGCGCGAGTGCGGCCGCCTCGCCGCGCACCCACGCGTCGAGCTCGGCGAGCGTCGTGGCGGGCACGTCTCGCAGCGCGAGCGCGGTGTCGCCGTGGTCGGCCCGCAGGACGCCTGTCGCGACGCTCACGCTCGTGAGGAAGCCGAGCCGGTCGCCCGGCGAGTCCGCCTCCGTGAGGAACGCCTGGTGCTCCACGAGCAGGCGCAGCGCGCGCGACGCGTTGCCCGTCCGGGCGAGGAACTCCACGTGACGACCCTTCGGGCCCGTCATCGTCACCCCGATGTCGAGGTGGCGCAGCCCGCGGCGGTGCGTGCGGGCCGCCGCCTCGGCGTCGCCGACCTCCACGTACGCGAGCTGGAGGTGGGACAGCATGTCGCCCGGCTCGGTGGCGCACGACGGCGATCCCTGGAGCACGCCCTCGAGCAGCCGGATGCCCTCGTCGTGCCGGCCCGTCTCGAAGAGGTACGCCGCGCGGTCGCCCGGCTCGCACGCCTCGCACTGCGAGTAGTCGTCGCGCGGGGTCGCGACCCACGCGCGGTACGCGTCCTCGACGTCCGCGCCGCCACGCTCGCGCGCCCACTCGAAGCGCTCCAGGGCGACCGCGTTGGTGCCGTTGCCCGCGAGCGCGTACCGGCGCGCCATGTCGTCGAGCGTGCGCTCGATCTGCGCGGCGGGGACGTCGGGGAACTCCATGAGGTGCCCGACCATCCACTTGAACGACCAGAACAGCGAGTGCGTGTCCTCGGCGTCGAACTGCTCGGGGTGCTCGTCCCACCAGCGCAGCATCTTGGTGAACGGCAGGTACGCCTTGGTCACCTCGCCGCCCCACACGTACGACTCGACGAGGACGAACTGCGCGTAGGCGCGCGCGGCGTCGGGGCCCTCGGCCTCGACGCGCTCGAGCTCGGCCGCGGCGGCCGTGGAGCGCGCGAGGCCGTAGGGCATGCGGCGGACGTCGTACAGGGCGGCGTTCACCTGGTCCACGGACCGGGTCATCGGTTCTCCTCGTCGGCAGGGGGGTCGGGTTCCGTGGCGGGGTCCTGCCCGGCCGCGAGGGCGCGGGCGAGCAGGAGCGACAGGGAGTCGTTCATGAGGGTCGCCTCGACGGGCTGGAGCGCCTTGCCGGACGCGAGCACCGCCGTGACGTAGAGGGAGCGGGCACCCGCGGCGCGCACCTGCGCGTCGGGGCTCGCGAGCAGGTCGCGCACCGTGGCGTTGGCGTCGTTGAGGACCAGGCGGCGGGGGCGGGCCGGGGCGCTGAGGCCCGCGAGGATCTCGCCCCAGAGGTCGTCCGTCTCCGCGACGCGTGCGGCCTCGCGCGCGTGGTCGCCCTCGCGGTCGTGCAGGAGCATGGCCGGGAGGGCGTCCGGCTCGTACCGGCGCAGCACGACGTCGCAGTCCTGCTCGGCGAGCGCGGCGTCGAGCGACGCGAGCGCGTCGGCGACCTCGAGCTCGCGCAGCGGCTCGACCTCCGTGAGGACGTGCGCGACGTCCGCGGCCGAGACGGGCGACAGCCGCCACTGCGGGAACCGCGCCGCGACGCGCTCGAGCAGGTCGGCGTCGTAGACGTAGCCGCCGTTGACGACCGCGAGCCCCTGCGCCGCCGCGACGGGCGCGATGCGCCGGAACTCCTCGACGCTCGCCGTGTACAGCAGGCGCCCGTCGGGGTGGTCCGTCGCGAGGTCCGCCAGGGTCGTGGACCCGGCCGTCGTCTCGAAGGGCAGCACGCGCGCGGCGACGTCGAGCATCTCGTCGTCGGTGAGCGCGAGCGCGCGCACGGCGAGGTGGTGGGTCTCGAGGAAGCGCCGCGCGAGGACCGAGTCCGTCGCGAGCGTCTCGAGCAGCCACCGGCGCACCTGCGCCCCGAGCGCGTCGCGGGTCGCGAGCAGGACCTCGTCCTCGTACAGCCCCTCGCGCGACGCCGTCGGGCGCAGCACGGACGCGTCGAGGACGCACCGCACGAAGAACGCCCACGGGGGCAGCAGGTCGTCGACCGCGCTGCCCAGGAGCATCCGCTTGAGGTAGACCCGGTGCCGCGACGTCGTGGTCGGCGCGACCGCGGCCGGGAGCACGTACGCGACGCCCGTCAGGCCGGCGAGCGGCAGGTCGAGGTCGATCCGTGCGAGCGGGGTGAAGCCGAGCGTGCGCTCGGCGTAGCCGGCGAGCGCGGCGTCGCGGGCCGCGGGCGTCGGGTGCGCAGCGCGCCACGGCAGGTCCTCCCCGCTGAGCCGGCGCACCGCGACCGGGGCGTCGCCGCCGGCGCCGCCGTCACGGTCCTCGCCGGGGCCGCCGTCGAGACGCGTCTCGACGAGCAGCTCGACCGGCAGGAGCGAGCCGAAGTCCTGGGCGAGCGCGACCACCGACTCCGGGGCGAGCCAGTGCTCGGTGTCCCGCCGCGGGTGCAGCCGGACGACGCTCC
The DNA here is from genome assembly GCF_015327065.1 of Cellulosimicrobium sp. JZ28. Lineage (NCBI taxonomy): Bacteria > Bacillati > Actinomycetota > Actinomycetes > Micrococcales > Promicromonosporaceae > Cellulosimicrobium > Cellulosimicrobium sp. JZ28. The sequence continues at coordinate 1,382,992 of NZ_CP017660.1, forward strand.
CGGGCTCGGCGGGTGCCGCCGGGTCGTCCGGCGCGAGCTCGACGAGCTCGTACCGGCCGTCGGCACGGCCGCGCCAGCGCACGGGGACGGGCGCTCCGCCCGCCGCCGTGCGGCGAGCGGAGCGCGAGACGAGCTCGATCTCGTCGGCGACCATGAACGCGGACAGGAGCCCGATGCCGAACTGGCCGAGGAACTCCTCGCGACCGGTCCCGAGCTCGACGTCGCGCTTGGAGCTGCGCCCGATGGTCGCGAGCAGCTCCTGCGCCTCGTCCCGCGTGAGGCCGACACCCGAGTCGTGCACCTCCAGGCCACCGTCGGGCAGCGGGCGGAGCAGGATCCGCGCCGGGGCCTGCGGTCCCTCGAGCCCGGCGCGCGCGGTGATCGCGTCGACGCCGTTCTGCAGCAGCTCGCGCAGGTAGACGCGCGGGCTCGAGTACAGGTGCCGGGCCAGGAGGTCGACGACGCCCCGCAGGTCGACCTGGAAGGCCGTCGTCGCCTCCTCGCCCGGGGCGCCGTCCGGAGCGGTGCGGCCCGCGGTGGTCTCGTGCGTGCCGGTCACCGCGCGTCGACGTCGGCGCCGCCCTCGGCCACGGTCTGCGCGGCCGTGTCGGGGAAGCGGGCGTCGAGCGCGTCGAAGAACTGCAGGCCCGTGAACAGGCCGCACTCGATGAGCTGGCCGAGCTGGTCGTCCGCGACGCCGAACTCCAGGTCCGTCGCGACCTCGGTGTAGACCGCGAGCTGGTCGTCCTCGACGCGCGCGTAGACCTTCGGCCAGATCTTGTCGCGGTTGAACTCGTTGGCGACGAGCGCGACCTGCGCCTCGGCCGACGCCGGGAGCGTCCGGTTCCACCGGCCGCGGACCTGCAGGATCTCCTGCTTCTCGCCCATGAGGAAGAAGAAGAACACCTTGCCGTCCCAGTTGCCGCCCAGGTCCCCGTCCGAGTCGACGAAGTACCGCCACTCGCGGCTCGTGAGGAACGCCTCGACGCGCTCGCGCGTCAGCGGCGCGTTCTGGCTCGTCGGTGCGGCGTCCGGCTTGGTGAAGAAACCCATGTTCTCGAGTCCTTGTCGTCTGAGAGGTCGTGCGAGGTCGTCGTGCTGAGGTCGTACGCGTCGGTGCGCGCGGGCGGACCGACCACGGACACCCTACGCATCCTCGCCCACACGCCTCGGGCCGCCGACCGCCCGGGCGGTACCGTTGCGCGGGTGAAGACCGAGCACGACCCCGCAGGCCCGGGCGTCGTCGCCGTCGTCGGCCCGACGGCCACGGGGAAGTCCGACCTCGCCCTCGACCTCGCCGAGCGCCTGTCCGTCCCCGGGGCGCCCGCGGAGATCGTCAACGCCGACGCCTACCAGCTCTACCGCGGCATGGACGTCGGGACCGCGAAGGTCCCCGTCGCCGAGCGCCGCGGCGTGCGCCACCACCTCCTGGACGTGCTCGACCCCGCCGAGGACGCGTCCGTGGCCCGCTACCAGAGCGAGGCCCGCCGCGTGCTCGACGAGATCGCCGCCCGGGGGGCGCGCGCCGTCGTCGTGGGCGGCAGCGGGCTGTACGTCCGCGCCCTCCTCGACGACATGCGGTTCCCGGGCACGGACCCCGCCGTGCGGGCGGCGCTCGAGGCGCGCGCCGACGAGCAGGGCCCGCGCGCGCTGCACGACGAGCTCCTCCGGCGCGACCCCGCGGCCGCCGCGAGCATCGGCCCGGCCAACACCCGCCGGCTCGTCCGGGCGCTCGAGGTCATGGAGCTCACCGGCGAGCCGTTCACGGCGAACCTCCCGCGCCAGGTCTACGTCCGCCCGACCGTGCAGATCGGCCTCGACTGCGACCGGGCCGTGCTCGACGCGCGGGTCGCCGGCCGCGTCGAGCGGATGTGGGAGCAGGGCCTCGTGGCCGAGGTGCGCCGCGTCGAGGCGCACGGCATGGGCCGCACGGCCCGGCGCGCCGTCGGCTATGCGGAGGTGCTCGCCGCGCTCCACGGCGAGACCACGCAGGACGCCGCGCGCGAGGCCGTCACCGCGAACACGCGGCGCCTCGCACGCAAGCAGATGGGCTGGTTCGGCCGGGACCCGCGCGTCGGGTGGCTCGACGCGCAGTCGCCGGCGCGCGTCGAGGACGCTCTCGCGCTCGTCGCCGCGGCGGACGAGCGCGCTGCCGCGCAGGGCACGGACGGGCCCGACCCCGCGACCGTGCCGGGCACCGCCGTCGGGCCGGACGAGGCGGACAGCAGCGCGCCCGTGCGCCGTAGTCTGGGCTCATGACGCGCACCCGCTTCACCAAGGGCCACGGGACCCGCAACGACTTCGTGCTCCTCGCCGACACGAAGGGCGAGCTCGACCTCACGCCCGAGCTCGTGCGTGCGCTCGCCGACCGCCGCGGCGGCGTCGGGGGGGACGGCGTCATCCGCCTCGTGCCGACCGCGCTCGTCCCGGAGTCGCGCGACGTGCTCGCGGAGGACCCGCACGCCATCTGGTTCATGGACTACCGCAACGCCGACGGCTCGGTCGCCGAGATGTGCGGCAACGGGGTCCGCGTCTTCGCGGCCTTCGCCGAGCGCCTCGGGCTCGTGAGCTTCGCGGGCGGCACCGAGGTCCCGGTCGGCACGCGCGCGGGCGTCAAGCGCGTGCGCAAGGAGGACGACGGCTGGTTCGCCGTCGACATGGGCCCGTGGTTCCTCCCCGGCGGGCGCCCCGCGCTCCAGGACGGCTACGACGCGACAGTCGTCGTGCGGGGCTGGGAGGTCCCGCGCCCGGCGCTCAGCGTCGACCTCGGCAACCCTCACACCGTCCTCGCCGTCGCGCGCGAGGACGTGCTCGAGCGCGCCGACCTCACCGAGGCGCCCGTCGTCGAGCCGCACCCGTCCCACGGGACGAACGTCGAGCTCGTGGTGCCCCTCGGCGAGACGACCGCGGACGACGGCACCGTCGTCGGGCACGTGCGCATGCGCGTGCACGAGCGCGGCGTCGGGGAGACGCCGTCGTGCGGCACGGGCGCGTGCGCGGCGGCGCTCGCGGTCCGCGTGTGGGGCGGCCCCGACGCGCCGGACACCTACCTCGTCGACGTCCCGGGCGGCACGGTGCGCGTGCGGGCGCTCCCGGGCGGCCGCGTCGAGCTCGCCGGTCCCGCGGTGCTCGTCCACGCGGGGGAGATCGACCTCGCCGCGCTCGTCCCGGGGACGCCGGTCCCGCCGGAGGACGACGCGCACCAGGGCGCGGACGGCCTCGTGACCGCCCAGCCCGCCGAGCCGGTCGCGGCGGCGTCCGAGGGCGACCGCGCGCCGGTCTGACCGCCGGCTCAGCGGGGCGCGACGACCTCGAGGACGCGGAACCCCTTCGCGCTCGCGGCGCGCTCGACGACCGCGCCCGGCAGGAGCGGGGGCAGCGCCTCGGCGAGCCAGCGCTGGAGCGAGTCCGAGCCCAGGTTGCGCTGCACCACGAGGTGCGCGCTCGCGCCCGGCGCGAGCCGGGGCAGCCAGTGCAGGAGCATCCCGTGCAGGACGTCCTTGCCGACCCGGATCGGCGGGTTCGACCACAGCGCGGCGAGCGCGACGTGGTCGGGCACGTCGTCCGGGAGGACGGCCCGGACGTTGTCCAGCCCGAGACGCTGCGCGTTGCGGCGCACGAGGTCGAGCGCGCGCTCGTTGACGTCGACGGCCCACACGGTCGCCTCCGGCGCCTCCAGGGCCATCGTCAGGGCGACCGGGCCCCAGCCGCAGCCGAGGTCGAGGACGTGGGCGGGGCCGTCGTCGGGCCGGGCCGCGAGGACGTCGTCGAGCGGCGGGGTGGTGCGCAGGAGCACCTGCGTGCCGAGGTCCAGCCGGCCGGGGGAGAAGACGCCCGAGGCGACCTCGACCTCGACGTCGCGGCCCGCGAGCCGCACGGAGATCGTGCGGCGCTCGGCGGCGGACGCGGGCCGGGCGGTGAAGTAGTGGTCCGCGGCGCCGTCGGGCGCGGCGTCGACGGCGGGGTCCTGGTCCTCGGTCACGTCGGCCGATCCTACGCGGGCGCGCCCACGTCAGGAGGCGGTACGGCGCACCGGGCCGCTCGTCGTGGGCTTAACCACTGGCCTCGGGACGATTTCGCGTGCCACGCTTGTTGTCACACCCGGACGCACGAGCGCCCACCACCGACGGAAGGCGGCACATGAGCCCAACCCCTGCGAACACTCCGAACCCCACCTCGGCTCAGGACGAGCCGACCGGCGCGACGCGGGACATCGCGAGCGACGTCGTGGCGCGGGTGCTCGCTCGGGCCGGGACGGCACGCGCCGAGGGCGGCACGGTCCACACGGAGCACGACGGCGAGCAGCTCGAGCTCGAGGAGCGCAGCGCGCTGCGCCGCGTCGTCGGCCTGTCGACCGAGCTCGAGGACGTCACCGAGGTCGAGTACCGGCAGCTGCGCCTCGAGAAGGTCGTGCTCGTCGGGCTCTGGAGCCCCGGCTCCGACCCGCGCGAGGACGGCGCGCCCACGTCCGCCGAGGAGGCCGAGATCTCGCTGCGCGAGCTCGCCGCCCTCGCGGAGACCGCGGGCTCGCAGGTGCTCGACGGCGTGATCCAGCGCCGCGCGAAGCCTGACCCCGGCACGTACCTGGGCTCCGGCAAGGCCGCGCAGCTCGCCGACGTCGTCGCCGCCAGCGGCGCGGACACGGTCGTGATCGACGGCGAGCTCGCGCCCTCCCAGCGGCGCGCGCTCGAGGACATCGTCAAGGTCAAGGTCATCGACCGGACCGCGCTGATCCTCGACATCTTCGCCCAGCACGCCAAGTCGCGGGAGGGCAAGGCCCAGGTCGAGCTCGCCCAGCTCGAGTACCTCCTCCCGCGCCTGCGCGGCTGGGGCGAGTCGATGTCCCGCCAGGCCGGTGGCCAGGTCGGCGGCGCCGGCGCGGGCATGGGGTCGCGCGGTCCCGGTGAGACGAAGATCGAGCTGGACCGCCGGCGCATCCGCAACCGCATGGCCAAGCTGCGCCGCGAGATCCAGGCGATGGCCCCGGGGCGCGAGACGAAGCGCGCGTCGCGCAAGCGGCACGCCGTGCCGTCCGTCGCGATCGCGGGCTACACGAACGCGGGCAAGTCGAGCCTGCTCAACGCCATCACCGGCGCGGGCGTGCTCGTCGAGAACGCGCTGTTCGCGACGCTCGACCCCACGGTGCGCCGCACGCGCACCGAGGACGGCCGGGTCTACACGCTCGCCGACACCGTCGGGTTCGTGCGCGCGCTGCCGCACCAGCTCGTCGAGGCGTTCCGCTCGACGCTCGAGGAGGTCGGCGACGCCGACCTGCTGCTGCACGTGGTGGACGCCTCGCACCCGGACCCGGAGGGCCAGATCGCGGCGGTGCGCCACGTCCTGGCCGACATCCCGGGCGTGGAGGACGTGCCCGAGGTGATCGTGCTCAACAAGGCGGACCTCGCCGACCCGGAGACGATCGCGCGCATCCGGCTGCGCGAGCGCCGCACGGTCGTCGTGTCGGCGCACACGGGCGAGGGGATCGAGCACCTGCGCGAGCTCATCGCGCACGAGCTCCCGCGCCCGGACGTCGAGATCGACGTCGTCGTGCCGTACCACCGGGGCGACCTCGTGCACCGCGTGCACACCGAGGGCGAGATCGACCACGAGGAGCACACGCCCGAGGGCACGCTCCTGCGCGGCCGTGTCGCCCAGGCCCTCGCGACGGAGCTCGTGGGCGCCTCCGCCGTGAGCTGATCCGCCCCCGAGCCTCCCGCCGGCGCGGCGCGGCGGGCCCGCCCCGCGCCGGACCCGGCGTGGGCCCCACGCACGACCCCGCGCAGCCACGGCTGCGCGGGGTCGCGTGCGTCCCGGGCCGGTCCACAGGGCCCCCGCCGCGTGGGTGCCCGACCGTAGAATCGGCAGGTGCCCCCCTCCACCCGTACCGCTCCCGTGCCCGACCGTCCGGACACGGAGGCGCCCGGGCATGCGGCCGGTGACGTGCCCGCCGTCGAGGAGCTCCTCGACCTCGCGGTCACGCGCCTGGGCGGCGCGCGGCGCGACGGCCAGCGGACCATGGCGCGTGCCGTCACGGACGCCATCGAGGGTTCCGAGCACCTCGTGGTCCAGGCCGGGACCGGGACGGGGAAGTCGCTCGGGTACCTCGTGCCGGCCGTGCGCCACGCGGTCGCGACCGACGAGCGCGTCGTCGTCTCGACGGCGACCCTCGCCCTCCAGCGCCAGGTCATCACGCGGGACCTCCCGCTCGTGGCCGACGCCGTCGCGGACCGCCTCCCGCGGCCCGCGTCGATCGCGCTCCTCAAGGGCTGGCACAACTACGTGTGCGTGCACAAGATCGCGGGCGGCTACCCCGCGGACGAGCCCACGCTCTTCGACCTCCCCGGCGAGGCGGCGGGCGCCGCCGACCACCCCGCCGCGCGCGGAGGGACGAGCATGGCGGCCCTCGGCGAGCAGGTCGTGCGCCTGCGGGAGTGGGCCGACGAGACGCCCACGGGCGACCGGGACGACCTCGTCCCCGGCGTGAGCGACAAGGCGTGGCGGCAGGTCTCCGTCACGGCGCTCGAGTGCCTGGGCCAGCGCTGCCCGCTGCTCGCCGAGTGCTTCCCCGAGCGGGCGCGCGCCGCGGCACGCGAGGCCGACGTCGTCGTGACGAACCACGCGATGCTCGGCATCGCGGCCATGGGGTCGCCCGGGGTGCTGCCCGAGCACGACGTCCTCGTCGTCGACGAGGCGCACGAGCTCGCGGACCGCGTCACGGCCGCCGCGACGGTGGACCTGTCGGTCCCGGCGATCGAGAGCGCGGCGCGCCTCGCGCGCCGCCACGGCGGGGTCACGACGGACGCGCTCGACGCCGCGTCCGCGGCGTTCGGCACGGTCGTCGGGTCGCTGCCCGCCGAGCGCTTCCCCGACGGCCTGCCCGACGCCGCGCGCTCGGCCGTCGCGGCGGTGCGGGACGCCGCGCGCGAGGTGCTCTCCACGCTCAAGCCCGAGACCGGCGTGACCAAGCCGGCCCAGCCGGACACGGGCCTGAAGATGGCGCAGTCGACGATGCTGCAGCTCTTCGAGGTCGCCGAGCGCATGGCGGCCGACCCCACGGGCCACGACGTGCTGTGGTGCTCGCGGCCCGGGGAGGGCGGCTGGTCCGGAGACCGCTTCGGCGACGGCGCGAGCCGCCTGCACGCCGCCCCGCTCGGCGTGGCGGGCCTCATCCGCACCCACCTGCTCGCGGAGCGCACGGGCGTCTTCACGTCCGCGACGCTCGCGCTCGGCGGGAGCTTCGACGCCGTCGCGCGCACCTTCGGGCTCGGCCCCGCGGCGACGGGCGGAGCCGCGGACGCGGGCGACGGCGACGCGCCGCGCTGGCGCGGGCTCGACGTCGGGAGCCCGTTCGACTACCCGCGCCAGGGCATCCTCTACGTCGCGAAGCGCCTGCCGACGCCCGGCCGCGAGGCGTCGACCGAGCACCAGCTCGACGAGATCGCGGCGCTCGTCGAGGCCGCCGGTGGTCGGACCCTCGGCCTGTTCTCCTCGCGGCGCGCCGCGGTGGCCGCGGCGGAGGCGATGCGCGAGCGGCTGGACGTGCCGGTCCTGTGCCAGGGCGACGACCAGCTGCCGACGCTCGTGCGGGAGTTCGCCGAGGACCCGGCGACGTGCCTGTTCGGCACGCTGTCGCTGTGGCAGGGCGTGGACGTGCCCGGGCCGTCGTGCCAGCTCGTGCTCATCGACCGCATCCCGTTCCCGCGCCCGGACGACCCGGTGAGGTCGGCGCGGGCTCGCGCCGTCGAGGCCGCGGGCGGCAACGGGTTCATGCAGGTCTCCGCGACGCACGCGGCCCTCCTGCTCGCCCAGGGTGCCGGGCGGCTCGTGCGGTCCACGGCCGACCGCGGGGTCGTCGCGGTCCTGGACCCGCGGCTCGTGACGGCGCGCTACGGGTCGTTCCTCACGCGGTCCATGCCGGGGTTCTGGCAGACGACCGACCGCGACGTGGCCACCGCTGCGCTCCGCCGCCTCGCCGCCCTAGGCTGAGCCCTTTCCAGCGACTTCACGGAGGCGACATGACGAGCACGTCACCGCAGGGCACCGGCGACGCGACCACGGGCGGTCCGGGAGGGGGAGCGCGGACGACGAAGCTCGCGATCGTCGGCGCCGGTGCCGTCGGCTCGACGCTGGCCTACGCCGCGCTCATGCGGGGCGCGGCGCGCACGGTGGCGCTCCTCGACGTCAACCGCGCGAAGGTCGAGGCCGAGGTCCTCGACCTCCAGCACGGCATCCAGTTCATGCCCATGGCGCGCGTCGAGGGGTCCGACGACGTCGCGGTGTGCGCGGGGGCCGACGTCGTCGTGGTCACGGCCGGCGCCAAGCAGAAGCCGGGCCAGACGCGCCTCGACCTCGCCGAGGGCACGATCGGGCTCATGCGGACGATCCTGCCGGGCCTCGTGGAGGTGGCCCCGGACGCCGTCTACGTCATGGTGACCAACCCCGTCGACATCGTCACGTACGCGGCGCTCAAGTTCTCGGGGCTGCCCCCGACGCAGCTCTTCGGCAGCGGCACCGTGCTCGACTCCTCGCGGCTGCGGTTCCTCGTGGCGCAGCACTGCGGCGTCGCGGTGCAGAACGTGCACGCGTACATCGCGGGGGAGCACGGCGACAGCGAGATCCCGCTCTGGAGCTCCGCGACGATCGGCGGCGCGCCGCTGCTCGAGTGGCAGGGCATCGGCGGTCGGGGACCGCTCACGGGCGACGTGCGCGACGAGATCGCGCGCGAGGTCGTGCAGTCGGCCTACCGGATCATCGAGGGCAAGGGCGCGACCAACTACGCGGTCGGGCTCGCGGGCACCCGGATCATCGAGGCGGTGCTCGCCGACGAGCACCGGGTGCTGCCCGTGTCGACGCTCCTCGACGGCATCTACGGGCTCGAGGACGTGTGCCTGTCGCTCCCGACGCTCGTCGACCGCCGGGGCGCGACGGAGCGTGTCGAGGTCCCGCTGGCGGACGACGAGCTCGCGGGCCTGCGCTCGTCCGCGGAGTCGCTGCGCGCGGTCGCGCGACGCTTCGGGCTCTGAGCCCACGGGCCCGTCGGGCCCGGCACGACGAGAGCCGGGCGGTCGAGGGACCGCCCGGCTCTCGTGCTGTCCCGAGCCTGCCCGCAGGGGCGCCCGGAGACGCTCGGGGACCGTTCAGAGGCTGCGCAGGACGGAGACGACGCGCCCCAGCACCTGGGCATCGTCGCCGGGGATCGGGTCGTACGCGGCGTTGTGCGGCATGAGCCACACGTGGCCGTCGGCGCGCCGCAGGCTCTTCACGGTGGCCTCGCCGTCGATCATGGCGGCCACGATCTCGCCGTTCTCCGCGACCGGCTGGCGCCGCACGACGACCCAGTCGCCGTCGCAGATCGCGGCGTCGATCATCGAGTCGCCCTGCACGCGCAGGAGGAAGAGCTCTCCCTCGCCGACGAGCTGGCGCGGCAGCGGGAAGACGTCCTCCACGACCTGCTCCGCGAGGATGGGGCCACCGGCGGCGATGCGGCCGACGACGGGGACGTACGACGGCGCGGGGTGGGCCTCGTCGTACGCGGGCTCGGGGGCCGTTCCTGCCGGCGCGAGCGGGGTGGCACGGCGGGCGTCGTCGGGCTGGACCACCTCGATGGCGCGCGGACGGTTCGGGTCGCGCCGCAGGAACCCCTTGCGCTCCAGCGTGGTGAGCTGGTGCTTGACGGAGGACGGGCTCGTGAGCCCGACGGCCTCGCCGATCTCGCGCATGCTCGGCGGGTAGCCGCGCTGCTCGACGCACGCGCGGATGGTCTCGAGCACGAGCCGCTGGCGCGGGGTGAGCCCGTCACCCCCTGCCGACCCGTCCGGCAGCTCGCGCACCTCGGCGAGCCCCCGTGCCCTGTCCGTGCCTCGTCCCGCCATGGTCGCTCCGCCCTCGTCCGTCGCGTGCCGCCGGCGCCAGCCGGGCCTGCGGCCTCCCCTCCCCGGGGGCGTGCGCCCCGGGACCTCGGTCGCTCCTCCGGGTCCGAGCGGACATGTCCGGCGAACCGACCTGACCCCAGGCTAGGGGAGGATGCGACACGAATCAAACACCTGTTCGAGCATGTCTCGACTCTGTCGGTCGTTCGTGATAGACCTTCGTACAGATGTTCTACGTACAGGTGTTCGACCGCAACGGTCGGCGCGGAGATGAGACGGGCGCGCGGGTCCGATCGACCGGGGAAGGCGATCGGGCTCGCGGGCCGGGACGGAGGGGACATGGACACGGTGGCGATGGCGACGGCAGCGCCGTCCGCGCTCGGGCGGGACGGCGCAGCGGGGCGAGATGCGCGCCCGGAGGCGCCGCTGCGGCTCACGCGACGCGGCCGTGCGGTCCTCGTGCTCCTCGTGGCCGTCGTGCTCGTCCTCGCGGCGAGGGTCGGGCTGGCCGTCGCGAGCGGGCCAGGGGAGCCGGTCGAGGTCCGCGTCCACGTCGTAAGCGCGGGGGAGACGCTGTGGGAGCTCGCCCAGGGCGTCGCGAACCCGGGGGAGGACCTTCGTGAGGTGGTCAGCGGGCTCGTGGAGCTGAACGGCCTGTCGTCGTCCGGCGTGCAGGCCGGCCAGACCATCCTGCTCCCGGTCGCCGAGCGGTGACGCAGCGCGATCGCACTCCTGGTCCTGTGACACAGCACACGGTGCTGACGTGCGACAGGCTGCGGCCGAGGGTTGCGCCGAGGCCTTAGGTCCGCCTAAGTTAGTGTCACCTCACACGCCGGCTGGGGGCTGGGCGGACGAGGCGAGGAGTGTGCGGACCACCGCGACTCCTGTGCACGTCGCCGCGCGCGAGGCGAGTCGCGCGCGAGATGGGGACGGGGGCGTCCCGACGGGGGCGGTCGACTTCGACCGCCCCCGTTCTGCTGTCCGCGGCCGGGCGCGTCGTCGGCGTGTTGCACCGCGCGCCCGCGACGACATACGTTCGTCGCGCCGACCTGTCGGCGCGACCCGCGGAGGAGCCCGCCATGCACTGCCCGTTCTGCCGTCACGCGGACTCCCGCGTCGTCGACTCCCGCACGTCCGACGACGGTGCCTCCATCCGCCGGCGACGCCAGTGCCCGGAGTGCAACCGTCGCTTCACCACGATCGAGACCGCCAGCCTGTCCGTGGTCAAGCGGTCCGGCGTGACCGAGCCCTTCTCGCGCGAGAAGATCGTCAACGGCGTCCGCAAGGCCTGCCAGGGGCGCCCGGTGAACGAGGACGACCTCGCCGTCCTCGCGCAGCGCGTCGAGGAGACCATCCGCGCGAGCGGGAGCGCCGAGCTCGACGCCTACGAGATCGGTCTCGCGATCCTCGGGCCGCTGCGTGAGCTCGACGAGGTCGCCTACCTGCGCTTCGCGAGCGTCTACCAGGCGTTCGACTCGCTCGAGGACTTCGAGAGCGCCATCACGTCGCTGCGTGTCGACCGGGAGGAGCGCGAGGCGGCGGCGGGCCGTGCGGCGGCCGAGGCCACCGACGACGCCGCGACCGACCGCGAGGCGGCACCCCAGCCCTGACGGTCACGCGACGGTCCCGCGCCTCGCGCCTCCGGTCCGAGGTTCGGTCCGCACAGCCGGACACGGCTGCGCGCGGCCGCAGCGCTACAGGTCGCTGGACCGGGACGCCCAGATGTTGATTCCCGTGTCCACGGGGAGGGCGTCGACGGCCTCGAGCTCCTCGGGGAGAGGTCGGGGGCGTCGAGGGCCGCGAGGTTGTCGTCGAGCTGGCGCGTCGAGCTCGCGCCGAGCAGGACCGACGTGACGCGCTCGTCGCGCAGCGCCCAGCGGATCGCCGTGGACGCGAGCGTCCGCCCGTGGGCGCGCGCGAGCTCGTCGAGGTGGCGCACGCGGTCGAGGTTCTCCTCAGAGAGGAACGCCGGGCGCAGCGGCCCGCCGCGCGCCGCGCGCGACCCGTCCGGGACCCCGTGGAGGTAGCGGTCCGTGAGCATGCCCTGGGCGAGCGGGGAGAACGCGACGACGCCGAGACCTTCGTCGCCCGCGACGTCGAGCACGGTGGCCCCCGCCTCGTCGTGCGGGTCGGGCGCCTCGATCCACCGGTTGAGCATGGAGTAGGAGACCTGCGTGACGACGAGCTCGACCCCGACGTCGGCCGCGACCCGCAGGGCCTCGCGCGTGCGCCGGGCGGAGTACGACGAGATGCCGGCGTAGCGGGCGCGCCCAGACCGGACCGCCGTCGCCAGCCCACCGATGGTCTCCTCGAGCGGGGTGGACGGGTCGTAGCGGTGCGAGTAGAAGATGTCGACGTGGTCGAGCCCGAGCCGGCGCAGCGACGCGTCGAGGGACGAGAGCAGGTACTTCCGGGACCCGCCCTCGCCGTAGGGGCCGGGTCCCATGCGGTAGCCCGCCTTGGTGGTCACGACGAGCTCGTCGCGCACGGGTCGGAGCTCGCGCGCGAGCAGCCGGCCCAGCGACTCCTCCGCGGCACCGCCGGGCGGCCCGTAGTTGTTCGCGAGGTCGAGGTGCGTCACGCCACGGTCGACGGCGTGCAGCACGATCTCGCGCTGCGTCGAGAAGGGGTCGGCGACGCCGAAGTTCTGCCAGAGCCCGAGCGCGACCTCCGGCAGGCGCAGGCCGCTCCGGCCGAGCGCGCGGTGCGGGAGCGCGGCACGCGCCGGCGCGGGACCGCCTGTGGCGTGGGGAGCAGCGGGGGAGGCCTGCGGCGTGGGATCGGGCGACACGTCCCGACGCTACCCGACGGCCTTCGCCGCGCGGTCGTCGGCGCTCCCGGCGCGGTCGCCAGCGTCACCCGCCCGCAAGGCCGGGACGGCCGGGCCGAGCGGACAAATCAGGTGGCGTCGGGCCGCCCGGTGGGGGAGGCTGGCGGGGTGCCCGCAGCGTCGGGCCGACCGCAGTGCCCCCACCGAGTTCCCCGTCGACGAGGAGACCGCCATGGCGTCCGACCAGCAGCGACCCGCTGCAGAGACCGCACCGACCGAGGAGGCCAAGGCGAAGTTCCGGGAGGCGCTCGACCGGAAGAACGCCGCGCGCCACCGCACGGCGGACGGCGAGTCGAACACGGGCTCCGTGCACGGCTCGGAGACCGTCGGCCCGGTCCAGCGCACCTTCCGCCGCAAGTCCGGCTGAGCAGCACCCCCGACGTCCGGTCGTCCCCTGCGGGGCGGCCGGACGTCGCGCGTCCGGGGGTCTACGGCTCCGCGCGCGCGAAGCGTCGTCCGGTGAGCTCGTGGGCCGCGACCACGACCCACTCCTCGGTCGGGACGTCGACGGTCGGGACGAGCGGGTCCGCACCCTCCCGGACGGGATCCACCTCGTGCTCGGTGCGCAGACGGTGGGCGGTGCCGCGCGCGACGACGCTCCACGCCCCGTCGTCGTCGACGTGGTCCCACTCCAGGGCGACCCGCTCGTTGATCGCGAGCGTCGCGAGCTTCGTGCCGGGGACCGTGCGGAACGCGAGCGTGCGCTCGTGCGCCCGCACGGTGACGGGGTAGATGTCCGGCTCGCCCCGCACGCTCACGGCGAGGCGTGCGACGTGGGTCCCCTCCACGAGGTCCCACGACGCGTCGGCGTCGAGGATCTGCGGCGCGTCGTGCGTGTATCCGGTCATGCCTCATCGTGGCACCGGCGCGCGAGAGGCGCTCAGCGGCGAAGGTCACGGCCGCCGAGGACCTTCGCCGCGTGCGGACGGGCCGCGCGCGGCGAAGGGTCCCGGGGTGCGGGGCTGCGTCAGTCGAGGATGCGCAGGGCGATCGTCTGCTCCATCGCGGCCAGCGCCTCGATGACGGCGGGCTCCACGCGCGAGCCGACGTCGGTGACGACGTAGCCGATCTCGCCGCGGGTGGCGAGGAGCTGGCCCTCGATGTTCGTCCCGTGCTCGGCGAGGGTCGCGTTGACGGCGGCGAGGACACCGGGGGTGTTGCGGTGCAGGTGCGTGATGCGCGTGATGCCCGTCGTCTGCTCGAGCGCGAGGTTCGGCACGTTGACGCTGAGCGTCGTGGAGCCGGTGGTGAGGTAGTCGCGCAGCTTCGCGGACACGAACTGCCCGATCGCCTCCTGCGCCTCCTCCGTCGAGCCGCCGATGTGCGGCGTGAGGATGACGTTCGGCAGGCCGCGCAGCTCGGAGTCGAACGCGTCGCCCTTGCGCTTGGGCTCGTGCGGGAAGACGTCGACCGCGGCGCCGGCCACGCGGCCCTCGACGATCGCCTCGCGCAGCGCGCCGTAGTCCACCACGAAGCCGCGCGACAGGTTGAGGAAGATCGAGCCCGGGCGCATGCGGGCGAACTGCTTGGCGCCGAAGAGCCCGGCGTTGCCCTGGCGCCCGTCGACGTGGAGCGTGACGACGTCGGCCTGCTCGAGCAGCTCGTCGAGCGTGTCCATGCGGCGCGCGTTGCCGAGCGCGAGCTTCTCCGCCGTGTCGTAGAAGACGACCGACATGCCGAGGTTTTCGGCGACCACGGAGAGCTGCGTGCCGATGTTGCCGTAGCCGACGATGCCGAGCGTGCGGCCACGGACCTCGTGCGCACCCTCCGCCGACTTGTCCCAGCGGCCCTCGTGCAGCGCGCGGTCGCGCTCGGTGAGGCGGCGCGTGAGCGCGATGATCTCGGCGAGCGCGAGCTCGACGACGGAGCGCGTGTTCTGGAACGGCGCGTTGAACACGGCGACGCCCTGCGTCGCGGCCGAGCGCAGGTCGATCTGGTTCGTGCCGATGCAGAACGCGCCGAGCGCCACCAGGTCGGGGGCGTTCTCGAGCACGTTCGCCGTGACGTTCGTCTTGGACCGGATGCCGAGCAGGTGGACGCCGTCGAGCGCCTCGATCAGCTCGGACTCGTCGAGGGCCCCGGTGCGGACGGTGACGTCGATGCCCGCGGCCTCGAGGTTCGAGGCGGCGAGGGGGTGCAGGTTTTCGAGGAGGAGGGCGCGTAGCACGCCCCCATGGTGCGCCCGTCCCGCGGTCCGGACCAAACGGGTCTTGACCCTCGGGACGAGGTGACCCCGCGCCCGGACCCGACCGCTCTCAGGCGCCGGCGCCCCGTGCGTCGTCCGACGGCCCGGGGGCGACCCCGGCGGGCAGCGGGCGCGCGTGCACGACGACGAGGCGCTGGGTCGGCCGCGTCATGGCGACGTACAGGTCGGACGGGCCCGAGGGCCCGGTCGCGACGTCGGCGGGCTCGACCAGCACGACGGCGTCGAACTCCAGCCCCTTGACCTGCACCGGGTCGAGCACGACGACCGGGTCCTCGCCGCCCGCGTCGGCGAGCCCGAGCGCGGCCCGCAGCGCGGGGACCGCGGGCGCGGCCGCGACGACGGCGACGCGGCCGGACTCCGCGGCGACGAACTCGGCGCGCGCGGCCTCGGCCTCGGCCCGGACGCGTGCCTCCAGCGCGCCCGGTGCCACCTCGACCACGCGCAGGGCGTCCTCGACGTCGCGCGCGGACGTGAGCGGCGAGACCGGGAGGCCGGCCGCGACGGCCGCGCGTCGGGCCGCGTCCGCGACGGAGGCCGGGGTGCGGTAGTTGACCGTGAGCTCGGCGAGCCGCCACGCGTCGCGGAAGACCGGGTCGAGCATGCCCTTCCACGACCGGGCGCCCGCGAGCGAGGACGTCTGGGCGACGTCGCCGACCACCGTGAACGACCGTGTCGGGCACCGGCGCACGAGCATGCGCCACGCCATGGCGGACAGCTCCTGCGCCTCGTCGACCACGACGTGGCCGTAGGTCCACGTGCGGTCCTGCGCGGCGCGCTCGGCGGTGGTCAGGCGCGGGCCGCTCGCGGCGAACCGCTCGGCGAGCACGTCGGCGCCGACGATCCCGCCGCCCGCACCGGACGACTCGAGCACCTGCCGCGCGTACTCGAGGTCCTGCGCGCGCTGCGCCGCGCGCGCAGCGGCCTCGGCCCGCTCCGCCTGGTCGTCCTCGCCGAGGAGCTCTGCCGCCTCGTCGAGGAGCGGCACGTCCGCGGGGGTCCACGGCGCACCCTTCGCCCGCTTGAGGAGCCGTCGGTCCTCGGGGAGAGCTCGGGCGCGGCCTCGGCGAGCCGGTGCGGCTTGGTCCACAGGTCCTCGACGAGGCGCTCGGGCGTGAGCGGCAGCCAGGCCAGGTTGAGCGCGACGCGCACGTCGCGGTGGGAGCGCAGGTCCTCCAGCGCGAGCGCGCGGTCCTCGCCGACGAGCGGCTCGCCGAGCTGGCGCCCGTACTGCTCGACGAGGCGCGAGAGCATCTCGCGGACGAACGTGACGCGCGCGAGGTTGTGCGGCTTGTGGGTGCGCCGCGCCTTCGTGATGGCGTCGCGCACGTCGCGGCGGCGGATGACGAGGTCGTGGCCGTCGAGCCGGACCGGCACGTCGGCCGCGGGCACGCGCTCGCGTGCGCGCACGGCCCGGCGTACCGCACGGGCCATGACCGCCCGACCCTTGACGCGCGCGACGCGCGGGTCCTCCTCGCCGTCGGCGACGACGCCGGGCAGGAGGTCGGCGATGGTCGTGCTCACGACGCCGGTCTCGCCGAGCGACGGCAGCACCTGGTCGATGTAGCGCAGGAACGAGAGGCTGGGACCGACGAGCAGCACGCCCGAGCGCTCCAGCAGCCGCCGGTGCGCGTACAGCAGGTAGGCCGCGCGGTGCAGCGCGACCGCCGTCTTGCCCGTGCCGGGCCCGCCCTGGACGACGAGCGCCCCCGCGAGCTCGGAGCGGATGATCGTGTCCTGCTCCGACTGGATCGTGGCGACGATGTCGCCCATGCGTCCTGTGCGGCCCGCGGCCATCGCGGCGAGCAGCGCGCCCTCGCCCGAGAGCGTCGTGCCGGTCACGGCCTCCGGGGCGTCGAGGTCGAGGAGCTCGTCCTCGAGCCCCGTCACGGCACGACCGCGCGTCACGAGGTGCCGGCGGCGCACGACGCCGTCCGGGTGGGCCGCCGTCGCGCGGTAGAACGCCTGGGCGGCGGGCGCGCGCCAGTCCGTGAGGAGGCTCGAGTGCTCTTCGTCGGTGAGGCCGATGCGCCCGACGTAGCGCAGGGTGCCGTCGTCGAGGTCGAGGCGGCCGAACGCGAGGCGGTCCTCGACCGCGTCGAGCTGCGCGACACGGTCCTCGTACAGCGTCGCGAACGCGTCGCGCTCGCTGCGGTTCTGCGGCGAGCCCGACGGGCCGGACCGTCGGACCTCGTCGAGGCGTGCCCGGGCGGCCGCCCGCAGCTCGTCGAGGCGCGCGTAGAGGGTGTCCACGACCTCCTGCTCGAGCCGGAGCTCGTCGTTGCGTCCCACGCTGTCCCTTCCTCGACCGGCGCCGCGCCGCCCGCGCGGCCGTCCATTATGGCGTACGACGGCCGTCCCGGGGACCGGCGACCGGCGCGTCCCGGCGCCGTGACCGGGCCGGACGCGCGCCTGAGGCTAGGATCGTGGCCCATGGCGACCAGAGGGGAGCGGGCGTCGTGACCGGGAGCGAGCGTCGGGCCCCGGGCCGACCCTCCGCGCGCGGCGACGACGCCGCCGGACCGGACCAGGCGCACCCGGGGCGCGCCGTGCTGGCCCCGACGGACGAGCTCCGGATCCTGCTCGTGGAGGACGACGACGGGGACGCGATCCTCGTCGAGGAGCTGCTGGCCGACGGCAACCTCAAGGTCGAGCTGCACCGCGCGACGACCCTGGACGCTGCCCTCGAGATGGTCGTCTCCCACGACGTCGACTGCGTGCTGCTGGACCTGGGCCTGCCCGACTCGGTGGGCCTGTCCGCCGTCGAGCGCGTGCGCGCGGGGTCGCGGCCGCCGGCGCTCGTCGTCCTGACCGGCCACTCGGGCATCGACCTCGGCGTGCAGGCGGTCGCCGCGGGTGCCGACGACTACCTCGTCAAGGGGGAGGTCGACGGCGACCTGCTCGGGCGGTCCGTGCGCTACGCGGTCCAGCGCCGCATGTCCGTCGAGCAGCAGCGCGCGCTGTACCGCAGCGAGGTCCGCGCGGCCGAGACCGCTCGCCTCGAGCGCGCGCTCCTGCCGACCCCGCTCGTGCAGGACGACCGCCTCGACGTCATGGTCGGCTACGTGCCGGGCGGCAACGGCCTGCTGGGCGGCGACTTCTTCGACGCGGTCGAGCGCCCGGACGGGACGGTCCTGTGCGTCATCGGGGACGTCGCGGGGCACGGCCCGGACGAGGCGGCGCTCGGCGCGACGCTGCGCACGGCCTGGCGCACCATCGTCCTCAGCGAGACCCAGCCGGAGGCCATCCTGCCGCTGCTCGAGCGCGTGCTCGTCCCCGAGCGCGCGCGCCCGGAGGTGTTCGTCACGCTCTGCCAGGTCGTCGTCTCCGCGGACCGCCGCAGCGCCGAGGTCTACCTCGCGGGCCACCTCGCGCCGCTGCTGCTGCGCGACACGGCGTCGGAGATCACGCCGACGTCGCGCGGCCGCGCCCTGGGCATCCCGGTCGCGGGCGGCTGGACGTCGCAGCCGGTCGAGCTCGGCGAGCGCTGGGCCCTCATGCTCTACACCGACGGCCTCGTCGAGGCGACCGTCGCGGGAGCCGGGGCGGGCGACGCGCGGACCCGCCCCGAGCGCGTCGGGGTCGACGGCCTGCGCCGCGCCGTCGACAGCGCGCTGGAGCAGGGCGTCGAGGGCGTCGTCGAGCGGGTCTTCCGTCGTGTGCGCGACCTCCACGGCGGCCCCCTCGCGGACGACGCTGCTCTCCTCGTGCTCGGGTGGGACGGCGAGGGCACCTCCCCGGGCGAGCGGTCGGCGACCCTCGCGGACTCGGACGAGTGGGCCCGGTGAGCGCCGCCGGCGACCGCAGGCGCGCGGGCGAGCGTCGTGCCCCGACGCTGCGTCGGCGGCTCGGCTGGGCGCTCGTCGTCGCCGGGGTGATCCTCCTCGGCGTGCTGGCGACGTCCGCGATCGCGCTGTCGCGCGTCCTCACCCTCCAGACCGACGTGACCGGGCCGTTCTTCGACGCGGTGAGCGAGGCGGACGGCGCGTACGTCGGCCTGCTCGACGCCGAGGTCGCGGTGCGCGCGTACGTCGCCACGGGCGACGCGACGGCGCTCGAGGCCTACACGCGCGCGGTGGGCGTCGACGCCGAGGGCGTCGTCCCCGACGCCGCGCTCGTCGACCGTCTCGGCCTCGACGACGAGCTCGCCGGGACGCTCACCCAGGCCGAGTCCTCGGTGCGCGCCTGGGTCTCCGACGCGGCCGAGCCCGCCATCGCCACCACCGAGGCGCAGGGTCCCGGGCGCGTGCGCGCCGTCGACCAGGCGCGCGGCGCCGAGCTCTTCGCGGCGGCGCGCGCCGACACCGCGCAGTACGTCGACCAGCTGCGCGACGAGCGCGTCGAACGCCTCGACGCGCTCGACCGGTGGAGCCGCGCCCTGTTCGGGAGCGTCCTCGTCCTCGTCGGCTCGGCGCTCGCGGTCGGCATCATCCTGTGGGTCTGCCTCAAGCGCTGGGTCACCGAACCCATGGCCGAGCTCGCGCACCGCGTGCGGCGCGTGAGCTCCGGGAGCCTCGACGAGCCGGTCGTCACGTCCGGGCCCGCCGAGATCGCGGACCTCGCGCAGGACGTCGAGCACATGCGCGTCGAGCTCGTCAGCCAGGTCGCGGAGATCAAGGCGTCGCACGAGGACGCGGCGCGCTCGCACGAGCTGCTCGCCGAGCAGGCGCGCGAGCTGGAGCGCTCGAACCGCGACCTGGAGCAGTTCGCGTACGTCGCCTCGCACGACCTCCAGGAGCCGCTGCGCAAGGTCGCGAGCTTCACGCAGCTCCTCAAGAAGCGCTACGGGGGCGAGCTCGACGACCGCGCCGACCAGTACATCGACTTCGCGGTCGACGGCGCGAAGCGCATGCAGCGCCTCATCCAGGACCTGCTCGGGTTCTCCCGCGTCGGCCGGACGGGCACCGAGCGCGTCGACGTCGACCTCGAGGACGAGCTCCGGGGCGTGCTCGAGGACTTCTCCGACAAGATCGCGGAGTCCGGGGCGCGCGTCACGCACGACCCGCTCCCCGTCGTCGTGGGGAGCAGGCGCTCCTGCACCAGCTCCTCGCGAACCTGGTCGGCAACGCGCTGAAGTTCCGCCACCCGGACCGGGCGCCCGTCGTGCACGTCGGCGTGCTCGCCCGCGACACCCACTGGGAGCTGTCGGTCGAGGACAACGGGATCGGCATCGACCCGCAGTACGCCGACCGCGTGTTCGTGATCTTCCAGCGCCTGCACGCCAAGGACGTGTACGAGGGCACGGGCATCGGCCTCGCGCTGTGCAAGCGCATCGTCGAGTACCACGGCGGGCGCATCTGGATCGAGCCGCGCGAGGGCGGGACGACCATCCGCTTCACGCTCGCCCACGCCTACGTGCAGGCCCAGGTCGGCTACGCTCGCTCCGACCCCGGCGGCGCCGGTCCGGACGCTCCGGCCCCCGCACGCCCCGACGACGAGGAGAGCCCCGCATGAGCCACGGCAGCAAGCCGATCGACGTCCTCCTGGTGGAGGACGACCCGGGCGACGTGCTCATGACCCGCGAGGCGTTCGAGGACCACAAGGTCACCAACCGCCTCTCGGTGGTGTCCGACGGCGTGAGCGCGCTGCAGTTCCTGCGCAAGGAGGGCGAGCACGCGGGCGCCCCGACGCCGGACCTCATCCTCCTCGACCTCAACCTGCCACGGATGGACGGGCGCGAGGTCCTGGCCGAGCTCAAGGCCGACGACGCGCTGCGCAAGATCCCCGTCGTCGTGCTCACGACGTCGGAGGCCGAGGAGGACGTGGTGCGCAGCTACTCGCTGCACGCCAACGCCTACGTCACCAAGCCGGTCGACTTCGACCGCTTCATCGACGTCGTGCGGCAGATCGACGACTTCTTCGTCTCCGTGGTGCGCCTCCCCGGTCGCTGACCGCCGCCACCGCCCGGCCGGGAATGATCCCCGGCCCGGGGCGCGTTACCTCGTCAGGCCCGTAGCGCGCCACCGGCGGCGCACGGGCGAAGGACGTGACGAGGAGGATGCATGCTGGACCCTCGCGGGATCTACGAGCTCGACGAGCAGGCCGTGGCGCGCCTGTGGCCCACGCCGCCCGAGGCGGGCTCCGGGCCGGTGCTGCTGCACGCGGTCGCGGGGTTCGTCGACGCGGGCAGCGCGGGAGAGGTGGCCGTCGACCACCTGCTGGAGATCGGCGAGGTCACCCGCCTGGTGACGTTCGACGCCGACCAGCTCATCGACTACCGCTCGAAGCGGGCCACGATGACCTTCAGCACGGACCGCTGGTCCGACTACGACGAGCCCTACCTCGTCGTCGACCACGTGCGCGACGCCGAGGGCACCGGCTTCCTGCTGCTGCACGGCGCCGAGCCGGACGTCCAGTGGGAGCGCGTGGTCGCCGCGGTGCGCGACGTCGTCGAGCGCCTGGGCGTCTCGCTCGTCGTGGGCTTCCACGGCATCCCGATGGGCATCCCGCACACGCGGCCGCTCTCGGTGACGGCGCACGCCACGCGCCCCGAGCTGCTCGGCGAGCACACGTCGTGGTTCGGGACGGTCAAGGTCCCGGCCAGCCTCGCCGCGCTGCTCGAGCTGCGGCTCGGGCGCGCCGGCCACGACGCCGTCGGCTACACGGTGCACGTGCCGCACTACCTCGCCCAGTCGTCGTACCCGCCCGCGGCGGTCGTCGCGCTCGAGCACGTCCAGCGCGTGACGGGCCTCGACCTCGCCACCGGCGGCCTCGCGGACGCGGTCCAGGACGCGAAGACCGAGGTCGAGCGCCAGGTGCGCGACTCCGAGGAGGTCGCGGCGGTGGTCCGGGCGCTCGAGGAGCAGTACGACGCCTTCGCCCGCTCGGTCGGACGCACGAGCCTGCTCGCCGAGTCGGCGCCGATCCCCACGGCCGACGAGCTCGGCGCGGAGTTCGAGCGCTTCCTCGCGCAGCAGTCGGGGGAGTGACGGCCCCCTCCGCTCCCGGGGAGTATGTGCCGAAAAATCAGCACGAGAGGGCCCGTTCTCCGTGGCGGACCTGACGTGGTCCATGCCACACTGTGGCCTGTTGCAGTGACGTACTTGCGCACGACCCGGTGCACGGCCGGTACGTGGGTCCGCCCGGCGGGGCGGTCCGGCGTCGGGCCTGCCGGCCGCACACGGCCGGGGCGCCGGCGAAGGACGTGGGACATGGCATTGCGGCGCACGGGGGTGGACGAAGGGTCCGCCTGCTGATGTCCCCGGATGGACAGAAGGTCAGAGGAACAGCATGGCGCAGGGTTCTGTGAAGTGGTTCAACGCCGAGAAGGGCTTCGGCTTCATCGCGCAGGACGGCGGCGGTGCCGACGTCTTCGTGCACTACTCGGCGATCGAGACGAACGGGTACCGCACGCTCGACGAGGCGCAGCGGGTCGAGTTCGAGATCACCCAGGGGCCGAAGGGCCCGCAGGCGGAGAAGGTCCGCCCGCTCTGACGTCCACGACGTCCTGCGGTCGGGTCACCCGGTCGTAGCAGCAGCGCAGGAGCCGCGTCCCCTCCGGGGCGCGGCTCCTGGCGTGTCAGCCCTCGCCCGTCGCCCCAGCGTGCTCGTCGGGCGCCGGCCGCGCGGGCGTGGTGACCCCGGGAGCGGGCCCCTCGGAGGCGGGGTCCGCGGACCCGGGGTCCGTGGGCGCGGGGTCCGTGGGCGCGGGGTCCGGGAGGGGCGCCGCCGGGCCGACGAAGGTCCGCAGCTCGCTCCCCACGAGGACGCGCGCCGGCACGGCCAGCGAGCGCACGGCGCGGGCGAGGCCCGGGCCGGTCAGGGCGGTCCCGGCACCGCCCGGCGCGACCGCGGCGAGCACCACGTTCCCGTACCGGCGGCCCTTGAGCTGTGCGGGCTCGGCGATCGCCGCGACGCGCCCCTCGTCCACGGCGCCGTCGCCCGCGCCGCCCGCGAACGCGGCGGCGAGCGTCGCGAGCTCGCGCCGCACCGACGCGAGGGGCGGTCGGTCCGCGCAGTTGACCAGGTAGACGCCGCCCGGTCGCAGGACGCGCCGCACCTCCTCGGCCATGCCGAGGGTCACGAGGTGGTCGGGCGTGCGGTCGCCGTGAAAGACGTCCCGGACCACGACGTCGAACGACGCGTCGGCGAGCCCCTCCACGGCGTGCCGGGCGTCGTCGGGCCGCAGCCGCAGCCGCGGGGAGCGCGGCAGGTCGAACCAGGCGCGCACGAGCTCCAGGAGGCGTGCGTCGAGGTCGACGCCGAGCTGCGTCGAGCCGGGCCGGGTGTGCGCGACCCAGCGCGGCAGGCTGCACCCGGCGGCGCCGAGGTGCAGCGCACGCACGGGTCCGGGGTGCAGCTCGTCGACCACCGCGGCCATCTGCTGCATGTACTCGAACGCGAGCATCCCGGGGTCGTCCAGGTCGAGGTACGAGCTCGGCACCCCGTTGACGTAGAGGGTGACCGCGGACGGGCGGTCGGGGTCGCGCTCGACGCGCGCGGTGCCCGTCGTGGTCGCGACGGGCTCGTCCGGGAGGTCGGACGCCGTGGGCGCACCGCGCGCAGGGCCCCGACGCCGGGGCGGTGTGGGTGGTGCGGAGGACCCTGGAGGGCGTCGGGAGGTGCGGCGAGCCATGTGTCCACCGTACGGTCTGCCGGGACCCGGCACGTTGACAGGATCGAACAGGTGTTCGATAGTGGAGCAGGAGGTGCGCGATGTCGAACGAAGCAGGCGCGAGGGCGCAGGTCGCGGTTCCCGCCGAGGTCCGGCGGCTGCTCGCCCGCGCGGACGCGGAGCTCGTCGCGGCGGCGCTCGCGCAGGACGCGGGGGAGCGGTTCGTCCACGCCCACCTCGGCGCGCTGCGGGCAGCCGCCGCGGTCGTCGCGCTCCGTGCGCGCCCCGTGCGCCGTGGGCGCGCCCGCTCGGTGTGGGAGCAGCTCGCGGACGCCGAGCCCGCGCTCGCCGCGTGGTCGGTGTACTTCGCGAGCGGCGCGCGCGTCCGTGCCGCCGTGGACGCCGGGCGGTTCGACGAGGTCGACCCGCGTCGCGCCGACGAGCTCGTCGCGTGCGCCGAGGACTTCCGCGACGAGGTCGCGATGCTCGTCGACCCGGACGCTGGCTTCGTCAGGCTGCCCGGGCTGCGCACGGTGGCGTCGTGACGACCCGGCCGGTCGGCCCGCGGGCACGGTGAGCACCCGATGAGCCGGGGTCCTCGTGCCGTCGTCCGCCGGGACTGGGGGGACGACGAGAGCGGCTGCTCGATCCTGCACGTCGACATGGACGCGTTCTTCGCCTCGGTCGAGCTCGCGCGGCGCCCCCAGCTCGTCGGGCGACCGGTCATCGTCGGCGGTGCCGAGCGGGGCGTCGTCCTGGCCGCCACCTACGAGGCGCGCGCGTTCGGCGTCCACTCGGCGATGCCCATGACGACCGCGCGCCGGCTGTGCCCGCAGGCGGTCGTCGTGCCGCCGGACCACGCGCGGTACCACGAGGTCTCGCGGTCGGTCATGGCCGCGCTCGGCGAGATCACCGCGCTCGTGGAGCAGGTGAGCGTCGACGAGGCTTTCCTGGACGTCAGCGGCGCGCGGCGCCGTCTCGGGCCGCCCACGCGGATCGCGGCCGCGCTGCGGCGTCGGGTCCAGGCGGACCACGGGATCACGTGCTCGGTCGGGATCGCGACCACGAAGTTCGTCGCGAAGCTCGCGTCCACGCACGCCAAGCCCGACGGCATGCTGCTCGTGCCCGCCGCGGCGACGGTGCCGTTCCTGCGCACTCTGCCGGTCGGGGCGCTGTGGGGCGTGGGCGAGCGCACGGAGGCGGTCCTCGCGCAGTGGGGCATCCGGACGGTCGCCGAGCTCGCCGACACCGACGTGGCGTCCCTGCAGACGGCGGTCGGCAAGGTGTCCGGGGCGCACCTGCACGACCTCGCGTGGGGTCGCGACCCGCGTCCCGTCCAGCCGGAGCGCTCGGAGCGGAGCATCGGCGCGGAGACGACGTTCGAGCACGACCTGCGCGACCTCGCCGCCGTGCAGGCGCGCGTGCTCGAGCTCGCCGACCGGTGCGCCGGGCGGCTCCGGCACCAGGGCCTCGTCGCCCGCACGGTGAGCGTGAAGGTCCGCACGAGCGACTTCCGGACCGTCACGCGCGCCCGCACGCTCGGCGCCCCGACGGACGTCGCGCGCGAGATCTACCTCGTCGCGCGCGAACTCGTCGCGGGGGTGGACCTGCGAGGGCTCGCGGTCCGGCTCGTGGGGGTGCGTGCGGAAGGTCTCGAGCCGCGCGCGGAGGCCGTCGTCCAGCCCACGCTCGAGGAGGCCGTGGTGGAGACGAACGCCGTCCGACGGCGCGCGGAGGAGGCCGTCGACGCCGTCCGCGGCCGTTTCGGGGTGAGATCCATCGCGATGGGGCCCGCCCGGGCCCGCTCGACTACCACCCCGCGGATGTCGATCTATCCTGAGGGTGTCACACGACCACCGTGGAGAATCGGGGTGCTCATGCCTCTGTCTGAGTACGAGCAGCGGGTCTTGGAGCAGATGGAGCGCGCGCTCACCTCGGACGATCCGCGGTTGGCGAACACGCTCCAGGCCCCTCGACGTCGCTCTGCGCTGCGCTACGTCCTGGCCGGTGTCGGCGTCGTGGGAGGGCTGCTCCTGCTGGTGCTGGGCGCCGCGCTCTCGCAGACCTGGCTCGGCGTCATCGGCTTCGTCCTCATGTTCGCCGGCGTCGTGCTGGTCTTCCAGGCACCGCGCGCCTCCCGCAAGGGACCGGTCGGCACCGTCGAGGCCGACGGCACCGTCCGGCCGGCCGCAGCGAGCAGGACCTCGCGGAAGCCGTTCCTCAGCCGACTCGAAGAGCGCTGGGACCGTCGGCGCGAGCAGGACGGTCGCTGAGCGACCTCTCGATCCCCTCGACGGCAGCGTCGACGAGCGCCTGGAGGCGCTCCGGGCTGACCGTCTCGCGCGGACGCGGGGCGTAGCGCTCCGCCTCGAGCGCCGACGCGAGGGCCGTGAGCGTCTCGGCCAGGTCCTCGTCCCCGGCATCCGCCCCGCGCCGTGTCTGCAGGGCCGCGACGACGACGGCGGGCACGCGGCGCGGCGTCGTGGACGACGGCCAGCGCACGTCCAGCGCACCCAGCCGTGCGACGAGCTCGGCCCACGCGTCCTCGGCGTCCCGCAGGCTCTCCGCCTCGGTGCGTCGGCGCAGCACGAACCACAGCCCTGCGGCGAGCACCGCCGCGACGAGCAGCGCCGCGCCCACGACGAGCGGCCACGAGGTGGAGTCCTCCTGCGTGCCGTCCGTCGTGCCGCCGCCCCCGGGGCGGTGGGGGTCGGGGTCGCCGGCGCTGACGGCGCGGCCGTGGTGGCGCCCGGCGTCGGGACGTTCCCCGGGTCGGCCGGGCCGCCGGGCGTGACGGCGACCGGGGTGGCCCACGTCGGCGTCGGACCGGTCTGCTGGGCGGGCGTCGGCTCGAAGCGCACCCAGCCCTGGCCCGGGAAGTACAGCTCGGGCCACGCGTGGGAGTCGCGACCCGTGACCTGGTAGCTCGACTCGTCGACCCGCTCGCCCGGCAGGAACCCGACGCCCAGCCGCGCGGGGATGCCGAGCGTGCGGGCCATCATCGTCATCGACGTCGCGAACTGGACGCAGTAGCCCGTCCGGTCCTGGAGGAAGTCCCAGACGGCGTCGCCCGAGGTGCCCGGGGGCACCTCGGTGGAGTACGTGAACTGCGAGATGTCGCGGAAGTAGGTCTGCAGCGCGAGCGCCTGGTCGTAGCGCGTCGTCGCGCCGTCGACGACGGACGTCGCGAGGTCGCGGATGTCCTGCTCGTGCTCCGTCGCGGGCACGTCGAGGTAGTTGGGGTCGTCCGGGTCCGCGCCGCTGGCGCCGCGCAACGCGTCGGCGTCGAGCGGCCGCGGGAAGACCGTGACCTCGTAGGACGTGCCCGCGCCCGTCGGCTGCTCGCCGAGCACCTCGTCGCGCACGTCGTCGTACGCCCAGTCGCCGTCGATGCCGACGGCGCGCGGCTCGGTCGGGAGCGGCAGCTTGGTGTCGCGCAGCGACTCGAGCGTGACGCGCAGCGACGTCGGGTCCCCGGTGGCGCCCGGGTCGTCGGGCCACAGGACCTGCTCGCCGCCGTCGATGGGGGTGCCGTCGCGGTCCGCGCCACGGCGCCAGTTGGTGCCGTCGAAGCCGGTGAGCGTGAAGACCCGCAGGGGGCCGACCCCCTCGCCGTCGGTCCGGTAGCGCAGGACCACCTCGCCCGAGCGCTCGGCGAGGTCGCGCCGCATGTCCAGGTCGTCGGAGAGCCGGACCGTCTGGCCGGTCGAGGAGAACAGGCGCGACCACGACGCCGACGCCACCTCGGGGAGCGAGGCGCTCGCCGACCCGAGGCCGAGCGCGGTGACCGCCACGGCGACCGCCACGACGAGCGCGCCCGCGGCACGCAGGCCTCCGGCGGCGCGGTCCTCCGGGCGTCGCGCGGACGCCCCGCGGCGGACCGCGCGGTGCGGGTTGTCCACGGCGAGGAGGAGCACGAGGGCGGCGACCGTCACGACGAACGCGAGCGGCGGGATCTCGCCGACGATGACGAGCCCGGGCACCCACAGGGCGAGGAGCGGCAGCGCGACTCCCGCGCCGAGCCGCAGCCCGCCGGCCATGAGGTCGGCGACGACGAACACCACGACCGCGCCGCCGACCGCCAGGAGCGCGATGGGCAGGCTGGGGTCGATCGGGGCGACCTCCGCGAGCGTGAGGTCGCGCGCGGTGCCCAGGCGGGACAGCACGCGGTCCACGTTGGACAGGCCGATGAGGAGCGAGAACCGGTCCGTCGGCCCGCCGTACAGCCCGAGCAGGGCCCACAGCCCGACGACGAGCCCCGCGAGCGACGGCAGGAGCGCCGCCGGCGGTGCGAGCACCTCGCCGCGCGCCGCGTGGCTCCGCTCGAGCGCCCAGCGGCTGAGGCCGGTGACGAGCGCGAGGACGACGACGACGCGCACGACCGTGCCCGTCCAGCCACCCGGCCCGACGACGCTCCCCAGCGCGTACGCCGACGCGACGACCGCGGTGGCGACGAGCGCGCTCGTCGCGAGCACGCGCAGGCCCGCGGAGTCCGAGGTTCCCGGTCGGGGTGCGGTCATCGTGAGCCCTCCGCGAGCAGGGTCCAGGCGTGCTCGAGCGACGCGGACGGGTCGACGAGCGCGGCGTGCCACCCCGTCGAGCGGAGCGCGGCGACCGTCTCGACGGCGTCCGCGTGCTCGGGAGCCCACGGGCGGGTGCTCACCACGAGCGCGCGGTGGACGCCGTCCCCGGCCATCGCGGCGACGGTGTGCCGCGCGACGGAACCGAGCGGGCCGAGCACGGCGACGGTGATCTCGCCCGGGCGGCGGTCGCGTCGCAGCGTCTCGCAGGTCGTGACGACGGAGCGGTCGGCGTCCGCCGCGACCTGGTGCCCGTGCAGGTCGACCGTGGCGTCGAGCAGGTCGGCCGGGCCCTCGCCGGACCGGTTGACCCGGAAGCCGGTGCCGGGGACCACCGCGGCGAGCGACGTGGGGACGAGGCGGACGGGGTGCCCCGCCTGGAGCAGGGACACCCCGATCGACGCCGCGCACTCGACGGCCCACTCGCCGTCGGCCAGCGCCCGCGGGCTCGACGCGGCGAGCTCCGGGTGGGGCAGGAGGCCGCGGTCGAGGAGCACCGTCACGGGCGGCAGGCCCGCGCTCTCGTCGGAGCGCACCATGAGCTGGCCGCGGCGCGCGGCGCTGACCCAGTGCACGCGGCGGGGGTCGTCACCGGCGACGTAGTCGCGCAGGACCGAGTCGTCGCTCGACGCGAGCCGGGCGCCGGAGGCCGAGCGCTCGTGCTCGCCGAACGCGCGGCTCCCGCGCACGGGCAGCTCGACGGTGCGCGGCCAGACGGCCACGGCCGTCGGGTCGCCGAGCTCCTGCGTCGCGCTGACGAGGCCGAACAGGTCGGTCCGCGTCGTGAGGAGCGGGCCGAGCGGCCACCGGCCGCGTCGCAGCGGCCGCAGGCGGTACCGCACGGCGATGTGGTCGCCGACCGTCGCGACCTGCGCGCGCAGCGAGCCCTGGTCGGACAGCTCGTGCGCGGCCTGCTCGCTGATGCGCAGGCGCGCGAGCGTGGAGGCCGTCGACGACGTCGTGCGCGCCGCCGCGACGGTCAGGCGCGCGGTCGTGAGCTGGCCGCGCACGGCGGGGTTGGGCTGCACCCGGCGCGTCACGTGCAGCGCGCCGCGCCCCCGGTCGATGCGCCGGGCCGCCATCCAGCACCACGCGGCCCCCACGGCGAGGAGCCCCGCCGTGCCGAGCCCGACGAGGTCCGGCAGGCCGAGCGTCACGCCGAGCACCACGAGCGCGGCGCCCGCACCGAGGACCACGGTGCCGCGGCGGGTCGGGCGCGCGCTGGCGAGGCTCCTGGTCCTGCGCCGGAGCCGCGCGAGGAACGACGGGCCGCGCACGTCAGCGTCGCTCGGTCGCGTCCAGCGCGGGGATCGGCGTCTGCGCCACGAGGGACGCGACGACGGCCTCGGCGTCCTGGCCCGAGAGCCGTGCCTCGGTGGTGACGACGAGCCGGTGCGCGAGCACGGGCACCGCGAGGTACTGCACGTCGTCGGGGAGGACGTGGTCGCGCCCCGCCATCGCGGCCAGGGCCTTCGCCGCGCGCAGGAGCTGGAGCGTCGTGCGGGGGGAGGCGCCGAGGCGCAGGCCCGGGTGCTCGCGCGTCCCGGTGACGAGCGCCAGGACGTAGCGCTTGACGGCCGTGGACGCGTGGACCGAGCGCGCGACCTCGGCGAACCGCAGCACGTCCGCCCCGGTGGTCACGGGCCGCAGGTGCGCGAGCGGGTTGTCCGCCTCCTGGCGGTCGAGCATCCGCAGCTCGGCGTCGACGTCGGGGTACCCCACGGTCAGCCGTGCCATGAAGCGGTCGCGCTGGGCCTCGGGGAGCGGGTAGGTGCCCTCCATCTCGACCGGGTTCTGGGTGGCGACGACGAGGAACGGGCTCGGGAGCATGTGGGTCGTGCCGTCGACCGTCGTCTGGCCCTCCTCCATGCACTCCAGGAGCGCCGACTGCGTCTTGGGGGAGGCGCGGTTGATCTCGTCGCCGATGACGATGTTGGAGAAGACCGGGCCGGGCCGGAACTCGAACTCGTGGTTCGCGGCGCGGTAGATGTTGACGCCGGTGAGGTCGCTCGGCAGGAGGTCGGGCGTGAACTGGATGCGGCCGACCTTGCAGTCGATCGTGCGCGCCAGCGCCTTGGCGAGCGTCGTCTTGCCGACGCCGGGGACGTCCTCGACGAGAAGGTGCCCCTGTGCCAGGAGGACGGCGACGGTGACGGTCACGAGGTCCGGTCGCCCGGTGACTACCGACTCGATGCCGGAGCGGATCCGTCCGGTGGTCTCGACCAGCTCGTCGAGACCGGCGAGGCGTCCTGACCCGGGCTCGTCGGAGGGCGCGACAGGGGCGATGTCGGGGAGCACGGGGACCTCCGTCGTCGGTGGCGCAGGGCCGCGGACCGGCGAGACCGCGGGTGGGAAGAGCCTAGTAGACGGTGGGAGGTCCGCCGACCCCGGCCAGGGGGCGCGCGGTCCGGGGTCGGCGGACCCGTGCCCCTCCCTCTCCCTCCACGGGCGCCGGGCGCCGCCGCCCAGGACCCGTCGGACGGCTCCTGGAAGCGGTCGCCCCCGACGACGGTCCCGCCGGACGCGGCCGCGACGCGCCCTGGGGAGTCCTCCCCTCCACCGCGCTCCAGCCCGTCTGACCTGCGGAGATCCTGCGAAGACGGGTGAAACCTGGGACTTTCGCCGAGAGCGGTGGAGGGAAGTGGAGTACCGTGGAGCAGAAGGGAGCAGGAGGGGAGGTGCCAGGTGCATGTCCGGCTTCGTGGACGACGTGCTCGGCGGTTCCTCCGGCCTGCTCCTGGGCACCTTCACGCCGCGTCTGGACGACAAGGGGAGGCTCATCCTCCCCGCGAAGTTCCGGTCGCGGCTCGCACCGGGTCTCGTCATGACGCGGGGGCAGGAGCGCTGTCTGTTCCTGCTGCCAATGGACGAGTTCCGGCGCATGTACGACCAGATCCGGCAGGCGCCGGTGACGAGCAAGCAGGCCCGGGACTACCTGCGCGTCTTCCTCTCGGGGGCGAGCGACGAGATCCCGGACAAGCAGGGACGTGTCTCGATCCCCGCGCCCCTGCGGGCGTACGCGGGGCTCGACCGCGACGTCGCCGTGATCGGCGCCGGCACGCGCGTCGAGATCTGGGACGCGCAGGCGTGGGAGACGTACCTCGCGGAGCAGGAGTCGGCGTACTCCGACACCGCGGAGGAGGTGTTCCCGGACCTGCGCTTCTAGGGCCGAGCACCACCGGCTCCGCACGGTGAGGCCTCCTCCCGCCCGGTCTGGCGCACTTCCCCGGCGCCAGAAAGGACGCGGAGGGAGACCTGACCGTACGGGGCCCGCAGCACAGCACGACCAGCAGCAGCACCGGAGCACGACGACCAGCACGGAGAGGAGGAGGACGTGACGAGCACCCCCGACGACGCCGCCGAGCGGCACGTCCCGGTCCTCCTCCAGCGCTGCGTCGACCTGCTCGCGCCCGCGCTCGGCGAGCCGGGCTCCGTGCTCGTCGACTGCACGCTCGGCATGGGCGGCCACACGGAGGCCGTCCTGGAGCAGGTGCCGACGGCGCGCGTGGTCGGCATCGACCGCGACCCCGAGGCGATCG
This sequence comes from Cellulosimicrobium sp. JZ28, assembly GCF_015327065.1. Taxonomy (NCBI): domain Bacteria; kingdom Bacillati; phylum Actinomycetota; class Actinomycetes; order Micrococcales; family Promicromonosporaceae; genus Cellulosimicrobium; species Cellulosimicrobium sp. JZ28. The sequence goes on from NZ_CP017660.1 coordinate 1,414,567, forward strand.
ACCGCGCGTCGCGCCGGCTCGCCCGGTTCGGCGACCGCTTCCGCGCCGTGCACGCCGTGTACGACGAGATCGAGGACGTCGTCGCGGACGTGGTCGGCGCACCGGTCCAGGGCGTGCTCATGGACCTCGGCGTCTCCTCGCTCCAGATCGACGAGACGGAGCGCGGGTTCTCCTACGCGCACGACGCACCGCTCGACATGCGCATGGACCCGACCGTGGGCCTCACGGCCGCGGACGTGCTCAACACGTACGACGAGCGCGCGCTCACCCGGATCCTGCGCGACTACGGCGAGGAGCGGTTCGCGCAGCGGATCGCGCGGGCCGTGGTGCGCCGGCGCGAGCAGCAGCCGTGGGAGCGCAGCGCGGACCTCGTCGACCTCGTCCGCGCGTCGATCCCGGCGGCCACCCGCACGACGGGCGGCAACCCCGCCAAGCGCACGTTCCAGGCGCTGCGCATCGAGGTGAACGGCGAGCTCGAGGTCCTCGAGCGCGCGGTCCCCGCCGCGGTGGACGTGCTCGCCGTGGGCGGGCGCATCGTCGTCGAGTCGTACCACTCGCTCGAGGACCGCATCGTCAAGCGCGTGCTCGCCGCCGGCGCGACGATCAGCGCGCCCGCCGGCCTGCCGGTCGTGCCCGAGCAGGACGAGCCGTACCTGCGCCTGCTGACCCGGGGGGCCGAGGAGGCGCCGGCCGGGGAGCGCGAGACGAACCCGCGGTCCGCGTCCGTGCGCCTGCGAGCCGCCGAGCGCACCCGCCCGACACCGCCGCACCGCCGCCCGTCCGCCGTTCGCCGCTCGCCGGCGCCCGGCCACCGACCGACCGACCGACCGCACGACCCGGGGGAGACGACACGATGAGCGCACAGAGGTCGACCGCCGCCCGCCCGCTCCCGCGCCCGGCCCGGCCGGCGCCCGCACCGCGCCCGTCGCTGACCGCCCTGCCGGGCGGCGCGTCCGAGCGGGCGCTGCGCTCGCGTCTCGAGCTCGTCCGGGCGCCGCTGCAGGCGCGGTCCAAGGTCCCGTTCCTCGTCGTCTGCATGTCGATCCTCGGCGCCGCGCTCCTGTGTGCTCTCCTGGTGAACACGACGATGGCGCGCAACTCCTACGAGATGTCGGAGCTGCGCCGGGAGGTGAGTCGCGTGGCCCAGGACACGCAGAGCCTGCAGCTGCAGGTCGCCGAGCAGAGGACGGCGCTGCCGGAGACCGCGCGCGGGCTCGGCATGGTCGAGGCGCAGGACCCGGCGATGGTCCGCCTGTCCGACGGCACGGTGCTCGGCGTGGCGCAGGAGGGGGCGGGGGAGTGACGCAGGGCACGGGTGCCGGGCGCACCGGCCGGTCACGACCGGCGGCGGGCGCCCCGCGCCCCCGTCCCGCCACCGCGGCCTCCCGGGCCTCCTCGGGAGGCCGTCCTGCGTCCACCGGTCGGGCCGCGGGTGCTCGCTCCGGAGGTCCCGTGCCCGCGCGCACCGCCTCGACGGGCACCGCCTCGGCGCGCGCCGCGTCCGGTCGCGCCTCGACGGCGCGCACCACGTCCGGTCGCGTGCCGACCACGCGCAGCACGTCGGGGCGTGCCCCGGTGTCGCGGGCGCCGCGCGGGGCCGGCCGCCCGCCGGCCCGTCCGGCCCGAGGGACCCGCGAGCCCGGCCGGCCCGAGCGTCGGCAGCGCTGGCTCATCGTCGTCGCGGGCGTGATCACCGCGGTGTTCATCGCGCAGCTCGTCAACGTCCAGGTGCTCCGCGGGCCCGCGCTCGCGGCCGAGGCCCAGAACGACCGCACGCGCAGCTCGACGACGATCGCGCACCGCGGCGACATCACGGACGCCGACGGCGTGGTGCTCGCGACCTCCGTGGACCGGTACACCGTCGCGGCCGACCTCCAGGCGATCGCGCGCTTCGAGCCCCGTGCCGGCGACCTGGTCAACGGCGAGCCGCTCGAGGAGGGCGGGGCGGTGGGCGTCGCGAAGCTGCTCGCCCCGATCCTCGACCGGTCCGCGGTCGAACTGGCGGCCGACCTCGTCGGCACGTCGCGGTACCTCGTCCTGGAGAAGGACGTCACGCCCGAGGTGCAGCGCCAGATCGCCGACCTGCGGCTGTCCGCGTTCGTCAGCACGACGATGACGAGCGAGCGCACGTACCCGGCGGGCACGGTCGCCGGCAACCTCGTGGGCTTCGTCAACGACGAGCAGACGGGCGGCGGCGGCATCGAGGCGTCGTACGACGACGTCCTGGCCGGGACGCCGGGCTCGCGCCGGTGCGAGGCAGGGCTCGGCGGACAGCTCATCCCGACGGGTCGGTGCGACGTCGTCGAGGCGGTGCCCGGCCTGAACGTGCGCCTCACGACCGTGCGCGACGTGCAGTGGAAGGCGCAGGACGCGATCGACCGGGCGGTGAGCGAGACGGGGGCGGAGTACGCGATCGCCGTCGTGCAGGACGTCCGCACGGGCGAGGTGCTCGCGCTCGCGGACTCGGGCACGGTGAACCCGAACGACCGCTCGACGGACGCCGTCGCCCGCCCGAGCCGCGCCGTCGCGAACGTGTTCGACCCCGGGTCGACGGGCAAGGTCATCACGATGGCGGCGGCCATCGAGGGCGGCCACGCGGACGCCGGGTCGCGGTTCGAGGTGCCCGACCGCTACACGACCCCGAACGGTCAGACGTTCAAGGACTCGCACGACCACCCCGTCGAGCGCCTGACGCTCGCGGGCATCCTCGCGGAGTCGTCGAACACGGGCACGGTCCAGGTCGGCGAGAAGATCCCCAAGCAGGTCCGCTACGACTACCTGCGCAAGTTCGGCTTCGGTCAGAAGTCCGGCCTCGGGCTGCCCGGCGAGTCGGCGGGCATCCTGCACCCGGCGGACTCGTGGGACGGCCGCACGGAGTACGCCGTGCTCTTCGGCCAGAGCGTGTCGGTCAACGCGATCCAGGCGACGAGCGTCTTCTCGACGATCGCGAACGGCGGGGTCCGCGCGACGCCGAGCATCGTCGCCGGGACGACGGACGAGCGCGGCGAGCTCGTGCCCGCGGAGCGTCCGGCGCCGGAGCGCGTCGTGTCCCAGGAGACGGCCGACACGGTGCTGCACATGATGGAGTCCGTCGTGGAGGAGGGCACCGGCTCGAGCGCCTCGGTGCCCGGCTACCGCGTCGCGGGCAAGACCGGCACCGCGGAGGCGGCGGGCGACGACGGGCGGCTGTCCGGGATCATGGCGTCGTTCATCGGCGTCGCGCCCGCGGACGACCCCCGGTTCACCGTGTCGGTCTTCCTCAAGAACCCGCACTCGTCGATCTTCGGCGGCGTCGTCGCGGCCCCGGTGTTCAGCGAGATCATGGGCTTCACCCTCGAGCACGAGGGCGTCCAGCCGAGCACCGAGCCCTACGTGGCGCTCCCGACGACGTGGTGAACCTCACCGCCCCTCTCCCGGTCCCCGGTGAAGGTCCCGTGAAGCGCGCTCCCGCCCGGGTGCAGCGCCCCGCGGACTTGCGGGGCGGCCCGTCCCGGCACGGTAGGTTCTACACGTGACATCCCCGATCGACCGTCTTCGCCCTGCCACGACCACCCGTCGGTCGGTGGCGGACCTGGCAGCACGGTTCGGGCTCGACGTCCGTGCGGGTGGCGCGGCCGCCGCACCGGGCTCCGCCGAGGTGTGGTCGGTGGCGTCGGACGACCGCGCCGCCGACGCGGGCGACCTCTTCGTGGCGCTGCCCGGCGCCCGCGCGCACGGGGCGCGGTTCGCGCCCGCCGCCGTGGGCCGCGGCGCCCGGGCCGTCCTCACGGACGCCGAGGGCGCCGACCTGCTCGCGGACGCCGGCCTCGACGTGCCGGTGCTCGTCGCCCCCGACCCCCGCGCGCTCCTCGGCCCCGTCGCGGCCTGGGTGTACGGCGCCCCCGCGCAGGACCTCACGACGTTCGGCGTGACGGGCACGAACGGCAAGACGACGACGACGTACCTCGTCGACCACGCGCTGCGCGCGCTCGGCTGGACGGGCGGCCTCATCGGCACCGTGGAGATGCGCTCCGGCGACCGGGTGCTGCCGAGCCGCCTCACGACCCCGGAGGCGGCCGACCTCCAGGCTCTGCTCGCGGCGATGCGCGAGGACGGCGTGCGCACGCTCGCGATGGAGGTCTCGTCGCACGCGCTCGCGCTCCACCGCGTCGACGGGCTCGTCTACGACGTCGTGGGCTTCACGAACCTCAGCCAGGACCACCTCGACTTCCACGGCGACCTCCAGGAGTACTTCGAGGCCAAGGCGCTGCTGTTCACGCCCGAGCACGCACGCCGCGGCGTCGTCGTGGTCGACGACGCGTGGGGCGAGCGCATGGTCTCGGCCGCGCGCGTCCCGGTCGCGACGCTGCGCGTGAGCCCGACCGCGGCGGGCGACGAGCAGCCCGCGGCGGACTGGACCGTGCACGACGTCGAGCCGTCGGAGGCTGGTGGCTCGGCGTTCACGCTGCGGCACCGCGACGGCCGCAGCGTGCGCACGACGACGTCGTTGCCCGGGCACTTCAACGTCGCCAACGCCGCCCTCGCCCTGGCCCTCGTGCTCGAGGCGGGCACGGACGCGCGCGACCTCGAGACGGCCCTCGCGGCGGCCGGCGGGCTCGACCCGGCGGTCCCGGGCCGCATGGAGGTCGTCTCGGAGCCACCCCACCGGCCGCGCGTCGTCGTCGACTTCGCCCACAACCCGGACGCTCTCGCCCTCGCGCTCGACGCGCTGCGGCCCACCACGACGGGTCGGCTCGTGGTCGTGTTCGGCGCGACCGGCGACCGGGACCGCGGCAAGCGGCCCACGATGGGCGGCGTCGCGGTCGAGGGCGCCGACGTCGTGGTCGTGACCGACGACGACCCGCACGGCGAGGACCCGGCCGCGATCCGCGCGGAGGTGCTGCCCGGCGCCCACGCGGCGCGCGAGGCCGCGGCCGCCGCACCCGAGCCGCGCGACGTCGTCGTGCTCGAGGTCGCGCCCCGCGCCCGGGCGATCCGCGAGGCGATCCTCGCCGCGGGCCCGGACGACACGGTGCTCGTCGCGGGCCGCGGCCACGAGGTGTGGCAGGAGATCGCCGGCGTCGACCACCCCCTGGACGACCGCGTCGAGGCGCGCGCCGCGCTCGAGGAGCGCCCCGCGACGACGCCGCCCCACGACACCCCCGACCTGAAGGAGCACCACGCATGATCGAGCTCACTGCGGCGCAGGTGGCCGCAGCGACCGGCGGACGCCTGTCCGCCGACCCGGAGGTCCGGGTCGGGGGGCCCGTCGTCGTCGACTCGCGCCGGGTCGCGCCGGGGTCGCTCTTCGTGGCGCTGCCGGGCGAGCACGTCGACGGTCACGACTACGCCGCCGGCGCCGTCGAGGCGGGCGCGACGCTCGTCCTCGCCGCGCGCGAGCTCGACGTGCCGTGCGTCGTCGTGGACGACGTCCAGGCCGCGCTCGGCGAGCTGGCCCGCCACGTGCTCGCGACGCTGCGCGAGCGCGGCGACCTGCGCGTGGTCGGCGTCACGGGCTCCGTGGGCAAGACCACGACGAAGGACCTGCTCGGCCAGCTCCTGCGTCCCGAGGGCCCCACCGTGGTGCCGCGCGGGTCGTTCAACAACGAGATCGGCCTGCCGCTCACGGTGCTGGAGGCCGACGAGTCCACGCGCTTCCTCGTGCTCGAGATGGGCGCGAGCGGCGTGGGTCATCTCACCTACCTCACGCGCATCGCGCCCCCGGACGTCTCGGTCGTGCTCGTGGTGGGCAGCGCCCACCTGGGCGAGTTCGGCGGGATCGAGGCCGTGGCGCGCGCCAAGTCCGAGATCGTCACGGGCCTCGCGCCCGGCGGCGTCGCCGTGCTCAACGCCGACGACCTGCGGGTCGCGGCGATGGCCGACGTCGCGCCGGGGGAGGTCGTCACGTTCGGGACGATCCCCGCGGCGGACGTGCGCGCGGAGGACCTGGGCATCGACCGCACGGGCCGGGCGTCCTTCACGCTGCGCGTGCGCCCCGGCGCGTCGGGCGACGCGACGCGCGGCGAGGGCACGAGCGCGCGCGTGACCCTCGGCCTCGTCGGCGAGCACCACGTGACGAACGCGCTTGCGGCCGCGACGGCCGCGCTGCGCCTCGGCGTCGCGCTGCCCGACGTCGTGGCCCGGCTGTCGGACGCGCGTGCCCTGAGCCCGCACCGGATGCAGGTCACCGAGCGTCCCGACGGCATCACGGTGATCGACGACTCCTACAACGCCAACCCGGACTCGATGCGCGCCGCGCTCAAGGCGCTCGCCGTCATGGCGGGGCGCGACCGGCGGTCCGTCGCCGTGCTCGGCGAGATGCTGGAGCTCGGCGAGGACTCGCGCGTCGCGCACGACGACATCGGCCGGCTCGTGGTCCGATTGAACGTCAAGCTGCTCGTCGTGGTCGGCGAGGGTGCCGGCGGGATCCACGACGGTGCGACCCAGGAGGGGTCGTGGGGCGACGAGACGCGCTTCGTCCCCGACGTCGAGGCGGCGTCCGCGCTGCTGCGCGACGAGCTGCAGGAGGGGGACGTCGTGCTCGTGAAGGCCTCGAACGGGTCCGGGCTGTGGCGGCTCGGCGACGAGCTGGCGGCCGCGGGCGCCGGTGCGGCAGGAGGTGAACGCGCGTGATCGCGATCATCGTCGCGGCGGGCGTCTCCCTGCTCGTCGCGCTCTTCGGGACGCCGCTGTTCATCCGGTTCCTCGTGCACCGCAACTACGGGCAGTTCGTCCGCCAGGACGGCCCGACGGCGCACTTCACCAAGCGCGGGACGCCCACGATGGGCGGGGTCGTCATCATCGGCGCCACGCTGCTCGGCTGGGCGATGTCGTACGTCGTCTCGGGGCGGTTCCCGAGCGTGTCCGCCCTGCTCGTCCTGTTCCTCATGACGGGGCTCGGGATCGTCGGCTTCCTCGACGACTTCACGAAGATCCGCAAGCAGCGCAGCCTCGGGCTCACGGCCCGCGCGAAGATCATCGGCCAGGGCGCGGTCGGGATCGCGTTCGCGGTGCTCGCGCTGCAGTTCCCCAACGAGCACGGCCGCACGCCGGCGTCGACGCGCATCTCCTTCCTGCGCGACACGAACCTCGACCTCGCGTTCGCGGGCGTCACGGTCGGGCTGATCCTGTTCGTGCTCTGGGCCAACTTCCTCATCACCGCGTGGTCGAACGCGGTCAACCTCACCGACGGTCTCGACGGGCTCGCGACGGGCGTCTCGCTCATCGTGTTCGGCTCGTACGTGCTCGTGGGCATCTGGCAGCTCAACCAGACCTGCCAGCGCCTCGCGTCGGCCGGGCCGAGCTGCTACGAGACGCGCGACCCGCAGGACCTCGCGATCGTGGCCGCCGCGATCGTGGGCGCGTGCTTCGGGTTCCTGTGGTGGAACGCGAGCCCCGCGAAGATCTTCATGGGCGACACGGGCTCGCTCGCGCTCGGCGGTGCGCTCGCCGGCCTGTCGATCCTCACGCGCACCGAGTTCCTCGCGCTCATCATCGGCGGCCTCTTCGTCATCATCGTGCTCTCCGACGTCATCCAGATCGGGTTCTTCAAGATGACCGGGCGGCGCGTGTTCAAGATGGCGCCGCTGCACCACCACTTCGAGCTGTCCGGGTGGGGCGAGGTCACGATCGTCATCCGCTTCTGGCTCATCGCCGGGCTGTTCGCGGCGCTGGGCATCGGGATCTTCTACGCCGAGTGGGTGGTCGGCTAGTGGCACGCGACCCCCACGACCTCGCCGTCCCGCTCGAGCGTGCGCGCGTCGTCGTCGCCGGTCTCGGGGTGTCCGGGCGTGCCGCCGCGGCGGCGCTCCGCCCGCGCGCGGCGTCGGTCGTCACGCTCGACGACGGCGCTGCCGACGCCGACCTGCACGACGCGGCGGACGTGGACCTCGCGGCGACGGACCTCGTCGTCGTCTCGCCGGGCTGGCGCCCGAGCCACCCGCTGCTCGTGGCCGCCGCGGAGCGCGGCGTGCCGGTGTGGAGCGAGGTCGAGCTCGCGTGGCGCCTGCGCGTCGCCGGCCCGTCGGGGCGGCCCGCGCCCTGGCTCGCCGTCACCGGGACGAACGGCAAGACGACGACCGTCGAGATGCTCGAGACGATCCTGCGGACCGCGGGCCTGCGGACGGCGGCGGTCGGCAACGTCGGGACGCCCGTCGTCGAGGCCGCGCTCGACCCGACGCTCGAGGTGCTCGCGGTCGAGCTGTCGAGCTTCCAGCTCCACTTCACGCACACCACGTCCCCCGAGGCGGGCGCCGTCCTCAACGTCGCCCCCGACCACCTCGACTGGCACGGCGGGATCGACGCCTACGCGGCCGACAAGGGCCGCGTCTTCGAGGACGCCCGGGTCGCGTGCGTCTACAACGTCGCGGACCCTCGCACCGAGGCGCTCGTGCGCGAGGCGGACGTCGTCGAGGGGGCCCGGGCCGTCGGCTTCACGCTCGGCGCCCCGGCGCGCGGCCAGCTCGGCGTCATCGAGGACGTGCTCGTCGACCGCGCGTTCCACGCGCCCGCGGACGCGCCGGACCGGCACACGCACGCCGCCGAGCTCGCGACGCTCGGCGACCTGGCGCACCTCGCGGGCGCCGACGGCGTCGTGCCCGCCCACGTCGTGGCGAACGCGCTCGCCGCGGCCGCCCTCGCACGGGCGCACGGCGTCCCGGCCGTCGCCGTCCGCGACGGGCTGCGCGCGTTCCGCACGGGGTCGCACCGCATCGAGCAGGTCGCCTCGGTCGACGGCGTCGCCTACGTCGACGACTCCAAGGCGACCAACGCGCACGCCGCGTCCGCGTCCCTCGCCGCGTTCGCGCCCGGGACCGTCGTGTGGGTCGCGGGCGGCCTCGCGAAGGGGGCGTCGTTCGACGAGCTCGTCGCCGCGCGCGCCGACCGGCTGCGTGCCGTCGTGCTCATCGGCGTCGACGCGGAGCCGTTCTCCGGTGCGCTCGCCCGACACGCGCCCGATATCCCCGTCGTGCGCGTGGATCCTGGCGACACTGGGACCGTGATGCCCCGCGCCGTCGACTCCGCCCGCCGCCTCGCGCAGGCCGGCGACACGGTGCTGCTCGCGCCCGCCGGCGCGTCGATGGACCAGTTCCGCTCGTACGCCGCCCGCGGCGACGCGTTCGCCGAGGCGGCGCGCGCCCTGCGCCCCGACCACGGGTAGGCCGGGAAGCCCATGACCCAGACCGCGAACGGGCGAGGCGCGCCCTCGACGCGCACCGTCCCCCGGGCCGGCACGAGCCGGACGGTGCCGCGGGGCCGGGCGACGACCCGCGAGCCGCGACGCCCGCGGCCCGAGCCCGCCGAGCGCCCGTGGCTCGGCCAGTGGAACAGCACGGTGACGAGCTACTACCTGCTCGTCGGCGCGACGGCGCTGCTCGCGATCATCGGTCTCGTCATGGTGTTCTCCAGCTCGGCGGTCACGCAGATCGCCGCGGGCAAGTCGCCGTTCGGGGCGTTCCTCGACCAGGCGAAGTTCGCCCTCATGGGCCTGCCCGTCCTGCTCGTCGCCACGCGCGTGCCGGTCGACTGGTACAAGCGGCTCGCGTGGCCCGCGCTCTTCGTGGCTCTCGGGCTGCAGATGCTCGTGTTCACGCCGCTCGCGAAGAACGTCAACGGCAACACGGGCTGGATCGACCTCGGGCTCTTCACGTTCCAGCCGGCCGAGGTCGCGAAGCTCGCGCTCGCGCTGTGGCTCGGTGTCGTGCTCGGGCGCAAGCAGCGGATGCTCGGGCAGTGGCGGCACGTGCTGATCCCCGCGGTCCCCGTCGCGGTCGCGGTCGTTGGCCTCGTGCTCGCGGGTCACGACCTCGGCACGGCGCTCGTCGTCATGGCGATCATCGCGGGGGCGTTCTTCGTCTCGGGGGCCGACGGGCGCCTGCTCGCACTCGGGGCGGGCGGTGCCGCGTTCGTCGTCGGGTACGTCTTCATCCTCAACCAGTCGGGCGGCGACCGGCTCTCGCGCATCATGGCGACGTACCGCGAGTGCACCGACACCCTCGGCGAGTGCTACCAGTCGATGCACGGCCTCTACGCGCTCGGCACGGGCGGGCTCACGGGCGTCGGACTCGGGGCGAGCCGCGAGAAGTGGTCGTACCTGCCGGAGGCGCACAACGACTTCATCTTCGCCGTGATCGGCGAGGAGCTCGGGCTGCTCGGCACGCTCCTGGTGCTGGGGCTGTTCGTCATCGTCGGAGTCGCCACGAGCCGGATCGTGCGCCGCCACCCCGACCCCTTCGTGAAGATCACGACGGCCGGGATCGCGTGCTGGATCGTCGGCCAGGCGTTCATCAACATCGGGGTCGTCATCGGGCTCCTGCCCGTGATCGGCGTCCCGCTGCCGCTCGTCTCGGCGGGCGGCTCCGCGCTCATCATGACGATGGCCGCGCTCGGCGTGCTCATCTCGTTCGCGCGCTCGGAACCGGGCGCGGCCGAGGCGCTCGCCGCGCGGGGGAGCGTCGTGCGGCGCTCGCTCGCCGTCGTCGGCCGGGCGGCACGCCCCCGGCGCCGGACCGGGCGATGACCTCCCCGGCCGTCGCGGCCGCTCCGGGCGCGACGCCGGACCCGTGGGGCGCCCCGCGCCCCGCACGACAGACCTCCGCACGACGGACAGGACGCGGCACCTGCCGCAGGGAAGGACGACGAGGTACGTGACGACGATCGGTTCGGTGGTGCTCGCAGGCGGCGGGACGGCGGGGCACGTGAACCCGCTCCTCGCGGTGGCGGACGAGCTCCGGGCGCGTGAGCCCGGCGTGGTGGTGACCGCGCTCGGGGTCGCGGGCGGCCTCGAGGACGACCTGGTCCCCGCCCGGGGCTACCCGCTGCGGCACGTGCCGCGCGTCCCGCTCCCGCGCCGCCCCAGCGCGGAGTGGGTCAACCTCCCGGGACGCCTCAAGTCCGCCGTGGACGCGGCGGGCGCCGTCATCGACGAGACCGGCGCGCGCGTCGTCGTCGGCTTCGGGGGCTACGTCGCCACGCCCGCGTACCTCGCCGCGCGCCGTCGCGACGTCCCGGTCGTGATCCACGAGCAGAACGCGCGCCCCGGCCTGGCGAACCGCCTCGGTGCCCGGTGGGCCGCGCGCGTCGGCGTGACGTTCGAGGGCACGCCGCTCAAGGGCGGCGTCGTCACCGGGCTGCCGCTGCGCCGCGAGATCCAGGACCTCGTGGCCGCGCGGGCGGCGGACGCCGCCGAGGTGCGCGCGGACGCCGCAGCGCGCCTCGGCCTCGACCCCCGCGCGCGCACGCTCGTCGTCACCGGCGGCTCGCTGGGGGCGCAGAGCCTCAACGAGGCGGTCTCCGGTGCCGCCGGCGCGCTCCTGGGGGCGGGCACGCAGATCCTCCACCTGACCGGCAAGGGCAAGGACGGTGCGGTGCGCGAGGCGGCGGCCGGCGCCGTCGCGGGCCACCCCGGCGCGCGCTACGACGTGCGCGAGTACCTCGCCGAGATGCAGCTCGCGCTCGCGGTCGCGGACCTCGTCGTGTGCCGCGCGGGCGCGGGCACGGTGAGCGAGCTCGCGGCGCTGGGCATCCCGGCCGTCTACGTGCCGCTGCCCATCGGCAACGGGGAGCAGCGGCTCAACGCCGGCCCCGTCGTCGCCGCGGGTGGCGGCCTGCTCGTCGACGACGCGCAGCTCGACGCGGCGTGGGTCGCGCGCGAGGTCCCGGCGCTGCTCGGTGACCGGGGCCGGCTCGACGCGATGGCGGCGGCCGCCGCGGGCGCGGGCGTGCGCGACGGCGCCGCGCGGGTCGCGGACCTCGTCGCGGAGGCCGTCGCCGGTGCGTCGGGGGCACGGGCGTGACGGCGGCGTCGGGCGAGGGCCCGCTCGCGCTCGAGGCGCTCGGCACGGTCCACCTCGTCGGTGTCGGCGGCGCGGGGATGTCCGTCGTCGCCCGTCTCCTCGCCGCGCACGGCGTCCCCGTCCAGGGCTCGGACGCGCGCGAGGGCGACGCGCTCGCCGCCCTGCGCTCCGACGGCGTCCGGGTGTGGGTGGGCCACGACGCCGCGCACGTCGCCGGCGCGGACACCGTCGTGGTGTCGAGCGCGGTGCGCGAGACGAACCCCGAGCTCGCGGCGGCGCGCGCGGCCGGGCTGCGCGTGCTGCACCGCTCGCAGGCGCTGGCCTCGCTCATGGCGCGCGGCCGGTCGGTCGCCGTGGCGGGCGCGCACGGCAAGACCACGACGTCCGCGATGATCGCGACCGTCCTGCGCGGCGCGGGCCTCGACCCGTCGTTCGCGATCGGCGGCACGGTGCTCACCGAGGACGGCCCCGTCGCGGGCGGCCACCTCGGGTCGGACGTCCTCGTCGCCGAGGCCGACGAGTCGGACGGGTCGTTCCTCAACTACGCCCCCGACGTCGCCGTCGTCACCAACGTGGAGCCGGACCACCTCGACCACTACGGGTCCCGTGCCGCGTTCGAGCAGGCGTTCGTCGACTTCGCCGCGCGGATCGTCCCGGGCGGGACGCTCGTCGCGTGCGCCGACGACGCGGGGGCGCGCGCGCTCGCGTCGTCGCACGCCCGGGCCGGGGGAGCGGTGGTCACGTACGGCACGTCCGCGGACGCCGACGTGCGCGTCGCGGACGTGGCCCCCACCGGCGAGGCGGGCCGACCCGGGGTGCGGGCGGCGCTCACGGGCACGGTCGGTGCGGCGCGCCTCGACGGGCTCGAGCTGCTGCTGCGCGTGCCGGGGCACCACAACGCGCTCAACGCGACCGCGGCCGTCGTGACGGCGGTCGTGCTCGGCGTCGACCCGGCGGCGGCGGTCGCGGCCGCGCACGGCTTCCTCGGCACCGGCCGCCGTTTCGAGGCTCGCGGCGAGGCGGGCGGCGTGCGCGTCGTCGACGACTACGCGCACCACCCGACCGAGGTGGCCGCGCTGCTCGCCGCCGCCCGGCCCGTCGCGGCCGGCGGCCGGGTGCTCGTGCTGTTCCAGCCGCACCTGTACTCGCGCACCGCGACCTTCGCGCGCGAGTTCGCGGACGCGCTCGCCGGCGCGGACGAGGTCGTGGTCACGGGCGTCTACGCGGCGCGCGAGGAGCCGGACCCGGCCGTGAGCGCGCGCACGATCACCGACCTGGTCGACGCTCCCGGCGTGGTCGTCGCCGCGGTCGAGGACCGCGTCGAGGCGGCCCACCGCGTCGCGGACGCTGCCCGCCCGGGCGACCTCGTGCTCACCGTCGGGGCGGGGGACGTCACGGAGCTGGGCGCCGTCGTCCTCGAGCGCCTCGGCGCGCGTCGCGACGGTGCCCCGGCGCCCGGAGGAGGCGAGGCCTGATGCGTCCGCCGCCCCAGCCTCGTCCCGCCGCGCCGCGGCCGGGCCGGTCGGGCGCGGGCGAACGGGCCGGACGGCCCGCGGCCCCGGGCCCCGCGAAGCCGGCCCCGAGCTCCGCGAAGCCGGCGCCGCCCGCGGGCGCCCGGCGTACGCCGGTCGAGGACACGCCGACGCGACCGGTGCGCCGCGTCGCGGCGCCGGGCTCTGAGCTCGTGCGCTCGTCGGGCGACCGACCCGGCACCGGTCGTCCTCCGGCCGCGCGCGGTGGCGGCAGCCGGGCCACGGGCACGACGGCGTCGGTCCCGCGCGGCGCGTCGGCCGCCCCGATCGGGGTCGTCTCGCACGGCATGGCCGAGCGGCTCGCGGAGCGCGACGCGATGCGCCGCCACCGGGTCCGCACGCGCGTCCTCGGCTGGGTCGCGGCGCTCCTCGTCGTCGCCGGTCTCGCGTGGGTGGCGTTCTTCTCGCCCGTGCTCGGCCTCGACCTCGACAAGGTCACGGTCTCCGGCGAGGGCACGGTGATCGACCCGCAGCAGGTCCGCGACGTGGTCGCCGCCGCGGACGGCGTGCCGCTGCCGCGGCTCGACACGGTCGCGCTGCGCGAGCAGGTGCTCGATCTCAACGGCGTGCGCGACGTCGAGATCCGGCGTGCATGGCCCTCGGGGCTCGCCGTGCTCCTCGAGTCGCGCGAGCCCGTCGTGGCGGTGCCCGTGGACGACGGCTTCGCGCTGCTCGACGCCGACGGCGTCCACGTGCGCACGGACCCGGTCGTGCCCGAGGGGCTGCCGGAGATCGACGCGCCGCTCGACGACCAGGGGGCGCGGGCGCTCGACGCCGCGCTCGTGCTGCTCAACGCGCTCCCGGCGGACCTCCACGCGCAGGTCGCGGAGGTCTCGGCGCCGACGCGCGACGCGGTCCGCATGACGCTGCGGGACGGCGTCGTCGTCGAGTGGGGGAGCTCCGAGGAGGCGGCGCTGAAGGTGCGCGTCCTGCAGACGCTCCGGGCCGTCCCGGAGAACGCGGGGGTCACCGTGTACGACGTCTCGGCCCCCCGGCTCCCGGTGACGCGGTGAATGCGCGCGTGGCGATCCCCGACACGCGCGAGACGGTCGTTGATGATGGGCACGTCGACACCTACGGTCGACCCATGAACGACCTGACATAACTATAACCCTCTACTTGAGGGTGAAGGTTCAGGGCTGACCGATCGAGAGGCATTGACGTGGCAACTCCGCAGAACTACCTAGCAGTGATCAAGGTGGTCGGCATCGGCGGTGGGGGCGTGAACGCCGTCAACCGGATGATCGAGGTCGGCCTCAAGGGTGTCGAGTTCATCGCCATCAACACGGACGCCCAGGCGCTCCTCATGTCCGACGCGGACGTCAAGCTCGACGTCGGCCGCGAGCTCACGCGCGGTCTCGGCGCCGGCGCCGACCCGGAGGTCGGCAAGAAGGCGGCCGAGGACCACGCCGAGGAGATCGAGGACGTGCTGCGCGGCGCGGACATGGTCTTCGTCACGGCAGGCGAGGGCGGCGGCACCGGCACGGGCGGCGCACCGGTCGTCGCCCGCATCGCGCGCTCGCTCGGCGCGCTGACCGTCGGCGTGGTGACGCGGCCCTTCACGTTCGAGGGCCGCCGCCGCTCGGTCCAGGCGGACCAGGGCATCGAGAACCTGCGCAACGAGGTCGACACCCTCATCGTCATCCCGAACGACCGCCTCCTGTCGATGTCGGACCGCAACGTCAGCGCGCTGCAGGCGTTCCACCAGGCCGACCAGGTGCTGCTGTCCGGTGTCCAGGGCATCACCGACCTCATCACGACCCCCGGTCTCATCAACCTCGACTTCGCGGACGTCAAGTCCGTCATGCAGGGCGCGGGCAGCGCCCTCATGGGCATCGGCAACGCGCGGGGCGACGACCGCGCGGTCCAGGCCGCCGAGATGGCGATCTCGTCGCCGCTCCTCGAGGCGAGCATCGACGGCGCCCACGGCGTGCTGCTCTCCATCCAGGGTGGTTCCGACCTCGGCCTGTTCGAGATCAACGAGGCGGCGCGCCTGGTCCACGAGGCAGCGCACACCGAGGCGAACATCATCTTCGGCGCCGTGATCGACGACGCGCTGGGCGACGAGGTCCGTGTCACCGTCATCGCGGCCGGCTTCGACGGCGGCGCCCCGCAGGTGCGGGGCGACGCGCGGGCGCTCGGCCAGGTGGCCGGCGCGCAGCGTCCCGCTACGAGCGCGATCCCGGTCGTGCCCGCCGCGCGGGCCGTGCCGCCGGCGCCGACGACGGGCGCGCACACGCTGCCGCGGCCGGTCGTGCCGATCCAGCCGGAGGCCGACGACGTCCCCGTCACGCTCGACGGCGGTCACGGCCCGGTGCCGGTGCAGCCGGTCGCCCCCGCGCCGTTCACCGTGGTCGGTTCCGGCGACGCCGGGAACCACAACGCGGAGGCCGTGCCGGGCGGTCAGAACGAGGGCGTCGACGTGCCCCCGCGGATCTTCGACGAGGAGCCCCCGCGCCGCAAGGTCGAGGAGCTCGACGTGCCCGACTTCCTCAAGTGACGGTGCGCGACCGCGTGGCGCGGTGCGGGGCCGTGTGAGCGCCGGGACCGTGCAGGACGGGAGGGGTGGTGCCGACGGCGCCGCCCCTCCCGTCGTGCTCGAGGTGGACCTCGGGCCGGGGGCGCGCGCCGGCTTCACGACGCGTGACGGCGGGCTCTCGCCGGCGCCGTGGGACACGCTCAACCTCGGCCTGAACGTGACCGACGACGCCGACCGGGTGCGCGCCAACCGTGCACGCGCGGCCGCGTGGCTCGGCGTCCCGGCGTCCTTCGCGACGCAGGTGCACGGCACCCGCGTCGCGACGGTGGAGCCGGTCGCGCGCGGTGCGGACCCCGTCGACACGGTGGGGGAGGCGGACGCCCTCGTCGCCCCGTCCCGCGGCACGGGCCTGGGCGTCCTCGTGGCCGACTGCGTGCCCGTCCTCCTCGCGGACGCCGAGGCGGGCGTCGTCGGCGTCGCGCACGCCGGGCGCCGCGGCCTCGCGCACGGGGTGGTCGACGCGGCGCTGGCCGCCCTCGTCGCCGCCGGCGCGCGGGTCGACCGGGTGCGGGCCGCCGTCGGGCCGAGCGCGTGCGGGCGGTGCTACGAGGTGCCCGCGTGGATGCGCGACGACGTCGCGCTCGCGCGTCCGGCCACGTGGTCGACGACGTCCTGGGGGACGCCGGCGCTCGACCTGCCCGCCGGGGTCGTCGCCGACCTCGTCGCGGCGGGCGTGGCGGACGTCGTGCGCGTCCCGGCGTGCACGATCGAGGACGAGCGGTTCTTCTCGCACCGTCGGGCGGCGCGCCGCGGCACGACGACCGGTCGGTTCGCCGGGCTCGTGGCGCTCACCGGCACCTGAGCGGGCTCGGTCCGACCTCCGCACGAGGTTGCGCACGCCGGGCGTGTCGTCCGGGGCTCGCCGCGCACCCTCGGTTAGCGTGAACGCACCGGTCCCACGGCCGGTGGACCGAGGATCGATCGAGGACGGAGCAAGGCCCATGGCGGGAGCGCTGCGCAAGACCATGCTGTATCTGGGCCTCGCTGATGATCGCGGCGAGGACGAGCAGGACGAGTACGTCGACGAGCTCGACGAGACGGGGGCGGACGTGGCGCACGACTACCAGGCACCGGTGACGCCGCTGCACCGCGCGCTCGGGCCGCGCGAGGTGCCGCAGACGAGCATGTCGGCGGCCGAGCTGCGGCGGATCACGACGGTGCACCCGCGGTCGTACAACGACGCGCGCGTGATCGGCGAGGCGTTCCGCGGCGGCACCCCCGTGATCATGAACCTCTCGGACATGGACGACGCGGACGCGAAGCGCCTCGTCGACTTCTCCGCTGGGCTCATCTTCGGGCTGCACGGGGCCATCGAGCGCGTCACCAACAAGGTGTTCCTGCTCTCGCCCGAGCACGTCGAGATCACCGGCGAGGAGCAGGCCGCCGCGCCGGCCCCCGGTCGCGCGGGCTTCTACAACCAGAGCTGAGCGTGCGCGCGGCGCGGTGCGCCCGCCGAGCACGCGCCGCACGCACGCGGAGGGACGGACGCGGTGACGCGCCCGTCCCTCCTGCGCGTCCGCCCTGGGCGTAGCGCGTGTCCCCGGCGGGGCCGGGGGCGGTGCGTCTGGCACAGTTGACCCGTGATCTGGGACCTCATCACAGGCATCGTCGGATTCCTGCTCTGGCTCTACCTGCTGCTGCTCATCGGTCGGCTCGTGTTCGACTGGGTGCAGTTCTTCGCGCGCGACTGGAGGCCCCGGGGGGTCCTGCTGGTGCTCGCCGAGGTGATCTACTCGGCGACGGACCCGCCCCTGCGCGCGCTGCGCCGACTCATCCCGCCGCTCTCGCTGGGTCAGGTGCGCCTCGACCTCGCGTTCATCATCCTGTTCTTTGCGGTGACGATCGCGGCGCAGATCGTGTCCTCGCTCTGAGACGCACGTCACCCGATCGGGGTGTCCGGACGGCCCGGACCGGGCCGCTACGTCCGGTTCGCCCCGACCCCCACCGCACGCCCGCGCACGCTGCACGCCGTCGGCACGGTTCCGACGGCGCGCGACGGCGCGGCTGCACCCGCCCCTGAGGGCAATGTCCGCTACTTTGGAGTCTGGTGATCGCGAGGTCGCCCGGACCGACACGCAAACGCTATGAGGTGAACCGATGGCACTGCTCACTGCAGAGGACATCCTGAACAAGAAGTTCTCGGCGACGAAGTTCCGCGAGGGCTACGACGTCGAAGAGGTCGACGACTTCTTGGACGAGGTGGTGAGGACCCTCAACTCCGTGCAGGAGGAGAACGAGGACCTCAAGGCGAAGCTCGCTGCGGCAGAGCGTCGTCTCGCCGAGCTCAGCCGGGCCGACGCGTCCAGCGCTGCGGTGCAGCCCCCCGTCGTCGAGACGCCGAAGGCGCCCGAGCCGGAGCCGGAGCCCGTGCGCCCCGCCCCGATCTCGCAGGCCGTCGTCACGAAGAACGCGGCGGAGCCCGAGTCGGCGACGGGCATGCTCCAGCTGGCCCAGAAGCTGCACGACGACTACGTGCGCTCCGGCCAGGAGGAGGGCGACCGCCTCATCGCGGAGGCCAAGGAGGAGGGCTCGCGCATCGTGCGCGAGGCCGAGGAGACCTCGCACCGTACGCTCTCGCAGCTCGAGCAGGAGCGTTCGCTCCTCGAGCGCAAGATCGACGAGCTGCGGATCTTCGAGCGCGACTACCGCACGCGTCTCAAGAGCTACCTGCAGAACCTGCTGGGCGACCTGGACAACCGGGGCAGCGCCCTCCCGCCGCGCAGCAACGTCGGCGGGGCGAGCCGCACGAGCGACCTGGCTCCCGGCATCTAGCACCTGCGTCGACCGTCCGGCAGCGGCCGGTACGCCTCGCACCTGCGCCTTCACTCCCGCCTCGGCGGACCGGCGTGGTGTGTTGTGCGTACCGGCCGCTGCGTCTACTCTCGCGTGACTCGAACTTGGAGGGGCGACATGACCAAGCTCACCACGGCGGCCCGTTCGGCCGTGCGCGACCGTTTCCCGAACCTCGCGAAGGACGTCAAGTCCTTCCCCGTGCGCGACGGGGAGGAGCCCTGGACCCTGCGGGAGGCCGAGGAGCTCGCCGCGGAGCTGCTCGCCGAGAAGGAGCGGCTGGAGGGGGAGCTCGCCGTCGCGGACGAGGAGCTGTCGAACCTCCTGCGACACTCCGGTGACGGCGCCGGCGACGACCAGGCCGACTCCGGGTCCAGCGCCCTCGAGCGCGAGCAGGAGCTGACGCTCGTCAACAACGTGCGCGACCTCCTCGCGCAGACGTCGCACGCGCTCGACCGCATCGCGGCCGGCACGTACGCGACGTGCGAGGAGACCGGGCTGCCGATCGGCAAGGCGCGCCTGCAGGCGTTCCCGCGCGCGAACCTCTCCGTCGAGGCCAAGCAGCGCGCCGAGCGGCGCTGAGCACCGGGCCGTCGTGGGGCCGCGTCGAGCGGGGCGACGACGTGGCAGACTTGCCGCCGATGTCCACCTCTGCGCGCCCCGAGCCCACCGACCCCGCCGACGCCTCCCCGCAGGCGACCGCCGACCCCTCCGCAGGAGCCGTCCGGCGCGGTCCGCGGCGCGTCCTGGTCGTGTGGACCGTCGTCCTCGCCGTCCTCGTCCTCGTGCTCGACCAGCTCACCAAGTGGTGGGCGGAGTCGAGCCTCACGCTGGGCGACGACACGATCCCGCTCGTGGGGTCGCTGCTCGGCCTGCGGCTCATCTACAACCCGGGCGCGGCGCTCTCCATCGCGACGGGCATGACGTGGCTCCTGACCATCGTCGTGGTCGCGGTGGTGGTCGTCATCGTGCGCATGGTGAGCCGCATCGGCTCGCGCGCGTGGGCCGTCGCGCTGGGCCTCCTGCTGGGCGGCGCGCTCGGCAACCTCGTCGACCGCTTCTTCCGCGAGCCCGGCTTCGCGCGCGGGCACGTCGTCGACTTCATCGCCTACGCGAACTGGTTCGTGGGCAACGTCGCGGACATCGCGATCGTGGCCGCGGCCGTGATGATCGCCGTCCTGTCGGTGCTCGGCATCGGGCTGGACGGGACGCGCCACGGCGGCGACGACGCGGACCCCGGGACGAGCGCCGACGACGCCGTCGAGCCGACGTCCGGGCCCGCACCCGAGCCGACCGCCACGCGGACCGACGACGAGGGGGCGCGGTGAGCCTCCGGTCGCTCCCGGTGCCCGACGGCCTCGCCGGCGAGCGGGTCGACGCCGGGCTGTCCCGGCTCCTCGGCCTCTCGCGGACGCGGGCTGCAGAGCTGGCCGCGGGCGGCGCCGTCCGCCTCGACGGGCGCGAGGTCGGCAAGTCCGACCGGCTCGTCCCGGGCGGGTGGCTCGAGGTCGACGTGCCCGACGCGGCGCCCGCCGTCGAGGTCGTCGCGGAACCCGTGCCGGGCATGGGCATCGTGCACGACGACGACGACCTGGTGGTCGTCGACAAGCCCGTCGGGGTCGCGGCCCACCCGTCGCCGGGCTGGACGGGCCCGACCGTCGTCGGCGCCCTCGCGGCCGCGGGGTACCGGATCTCGACGTCGGGCGCCGCGGAGCGCCAGGGCATCGTGCACCGCCTCGACGCCGGGACGTCGGGACTCATGGTCGTCGCGAAGAGCGAGGTCGCGTACACCGCGCTCAAGCGCGCCTTCAAGGAGCGCACGGTCGAGAAGGTCTACCACGCGCTCGTCCAGGGCCATCCCGAGCCCACCACCGGGACCATCGACGCGCCGATCGGGCGGCACCCCAGCGCGGACTGGAAGTTCGCGGTCACGGCGGAGGGCAAGCCCTCGGTCACGCACTACGAGGTGCTCGAGATGCTGCCCGCCGCGTCCCTCGTCGAGGTGCACCTCGAGACGGGTCGCACGCACCAGATCCGGGTGCACTTCTCCGCGCTGCGGCACCCGTGCGTCGGCGACCTCACGTACGGTGCCGACCCGGTGCTGGCCTCGCGCGTGTCCCTGACGCGCCAGTGGCTGCACGCGATGCGCCTCGGGTTCGAGCACCCCACGACCGGGCAGTGGCTCGAGCTGACGAGCGAGTACCCGGACGACCTCGCGCACGCGCTCGAGGTGCTGCGCGGGGCGTACGCGTGACCGTCGCCGCCTCGGGGCCGGGCGACGCCCGGCTCGCCGTGGAGCGCGTGGCCGACGACGCCGGGCTGGCCGCCGCGCACGCGCTGCGGCTCGCGGTGTTCGTCGACGAGCAGGGGGTGCCGGTCGAGGAGGAGATCGACGACCTAGACACCGCGGAGACGACCACGCACGTGCTCGTCCGGGACCGCGACCGGGGCGGGGACGTCGTCGGCACGGGCCGGCTCCTCACGGACCCCGCGCACCCGGGAGAGGTGCACGTCGGCCGGGTCGCGGTCGCCGCGGTCGCGCGCGGCACCGGCGCGGGAGTCGCGGTGATGCGCGCGCTGGAGGAGGTCGCGCTCGCCGAGCACGCGGTCCCAGGGCCGGACGGACGCCGCACCGTGCGCGTCCTCCTCTCCGCCCAGGTCCAGGCGATCGGCTTCTACGAGCGGCTCGGGTACGCCGTGTCCGGACCGGTCTACCTCGACGCGGGCATCGACCACCGCGACGCCGCCAAGACCCTGACGACGGACGTCTGACCCCTCTCGGCGGGGCACCGCGCGCCGTTCGCGTGACGTGCCGCACGACCCGCCGCGACCTCGCCCGGGTGTGGGTGGGGCACGCCTAAGATCGGTGCATGCCCACCGCGACCGAGGACTTCGTCCACCTCCACGTCCACACCGAGTACTCGATGCTGGACGGTGCGGCCCGGATCGGGGACCTGTTCGACGAGGTCGAGCGCCTGGGCCAGAAGGCCATCGCGACGACGGACCACGGCTACGTGTTCGGGGCGTTCGAGTTCTGGTCGCGGGCGCAGGCGAAGGGCATCAAGCCGATCATCGGCGTCGAGGCGTACGTCACGCCGGGCACGAGCCGGTTCGACCAGACCCGCGTGCGGTTCGGGCAGCAGGGGCAGGAGTCCGACGACGTGTCGGCGCGCGGTGCGTACACGCACATGACGCTGCTCGCGAAGGACAACGAGGGTCTGCACAACCTGTTCCGGGCGTCGTCGCTCGCGTCGCTCGAGGGGCAGATGGGCAAGTGGCCGCGCATGGACCGCGACCTCCTCCAGCGCTACGGCAAGGGCCTCGTCGCGACGAGCGGGTGCCCGTCGGGCGAGATCCAGACGCGCCTGCGCCTCGGCCAGTGGGACGAGGCGGTGCGGACGGCGGGCGAGCTCCAGGACATCTTCGGCCGCGAGAACTTCTTCGTCGAGCTCATGGACCACGGGATCGACATCGAGACACGGGTCACGAAGGACCTCCTGCGCCTCGCGGAGACCATCGGGGCGCGCCTCGTCGCGACGAACGACCTCCACTACGTGCGCGAGGAGGACGCTTCCAGCCAGGAGGCGCTGCTCGCGATCAACTCCGGCTCGACGCTCGACGACCCGGACCGGTTCAAGTTCGACGGCACCGGCTACTACGTGAAGTCGGCGGCCGAGATGCGCCGGGTCTTCGCGGAGCTCCCCGAGGCGTGCGACAACACGCTGCTCATCGCCGAGCAGTGCGAGGTGTCGTTCGACACGAAGGCGAACTACATGCCGCGGTTCCCCGTCCCCGAGGGCGAGGACGAGACGAGCTGGTTCGTCAAGGAGGTCGAGCGCGGGCTGCACCGCCGCTACCCGAACGGCATCCCGGACGCGGCGCGCAAGCAGGCGCAGTACGAGACCGAGGTCATCATCCAGATGGGCTTCCCGGGGTACTTCCTCGTGGTCGCCGACTTCATCAACTGGGCCAAGGACCAGGGCATCCGCGTCGGCCCCGGCCGTGGGTCCGCCGCAGGCTCGATGGCGTCGTACCTCATGGGCATCACCGAGCTCGACCCGCTGGAGCACGGGCTGATCTTCGAGCGGTTCCTCAACCCCGAGCGCGTCTCGATGCCCGACGTCGACGTCGACTTCGACGAGCGTCGGCGCGGGGAGGTCATCCGGTACGTCACGGAGAAGTACGGCGACGACCGCGTCGCCCAGATCGTCACCTACGGCACCATCAAGGCCAAGCAGGCGCTCAAGGACTCGGCGCGGCTCCTCGGCTTCCCCTTCGCGATGGGGGAGAAGCTCACCAAGGCGATGCCGCCGGCCGTGATGGGCAAGGACATCCCCCTGTCGGGGATCTTCGACCCCAAGCACGAGCGGTACTCCGAGGCGGCGGAGTTCCGCCAGCTCCACGACACCGACCCGGAGGCGCAGCGCGTCGTCGAGCTCGCGCGGGGTATCGAGGGGCTGAAGCGGCAGTGGGGCGTGCACGCCGCGGGCGTCATCATGTCGAGCGACCCGCTCATCGACATCATCCCGATCATGCGCCGTCCCCAGGACGGCGCGGTCATCACGCAGTTCGACTACCCGACGTCCGAGGGCCTCGGCCTCATCAAGATGGACTTCCTCGGGCTGCGGAACCTCACGATCCTCGACGACGCGCTCGAGAACATCGAGATGAACGGCAAGGAGCCGATCGAGATCGAGTCGCTCACGCTCGACGACAAGGCGTCGTACGAGCTGCTCGCGCGCGGTGACACGCTGGGCGTGTTCCAGCTCGACGGCGGCCCCATGCGTGCTCTCCTGCGCCAGATGAAGCCGGACAAGTTCGACGACCTCTCGGCCGTCATCGCGCTGTACCGCCCGGGCCCGATGGGCATGAACTCGCACACGAACTACGCGCTGCGCAAGAACGGGCTGCAGAAGATCGAGCCCATCCACCCGGAGCTCGAGCAGCCCCTCGCGGAGATCCTCGACGAGACCTACGGCCTCATCGTCTATCAGGAGCAGGTCCAGAGGGCCGCGCAGATCCTCGCCGGCTACTCGCTCGGACAGGCCGACCTGCTGCGGCGCGCGATGGGCAAGAAGAAGAAGGAGATCCTCGACAAGGAGTTCGTGCCGTTCCAGGCGGGCTGCCGGGAGCGCGGGTACTCCGACGCCGCGATCCAGGCGGTCTGGGACACGCTGGTCCCGTTCGCGGGCTACGCCTTCAACAAGGCGCACTCCGCCGGGTACGGCCTCGTGGCGTACTGGACGGCGTTCCTCAAGGCGAACTACCCGACGGAGTACATGGCGGCGCTCCTGCAGAGCGTGCGCGACGACAAGGACAAGCTGGCCCTCTACCTCAACGAGTGCCGGCGCATGCACATCACCGTGCTCCCGCCGGACGTGAACGACTCGGCGGCGAAGTTCACCGCGGTGGGCGGCGACATCCGCTTCGGTCTCACGGGCGTGCGCAACGTCGGCGCGAACGTCGTCGACGCGATCATCCGCACGCGCGAGGAGAAGGGCGCGTTCACGTCGTTCACCGACTTCCTCGACAAGGTACCGGCCGTGGTGTGCAACAAGCGCACCATCGAGTCGCTCATCAAGGCAGGCGCGTTCGACTCGCTCGGCCACGCGCGGCGCGCCCTGCTCGTCGTGCACGAGCAGGCCGTCGACTCGGTCATCAGCGTCAAGCGCAAGGAGGCCGAGGGGCAGTTCGACCTCTTCGCCGACTTCGGGGGCGCGGACGCCGAGGACGGCATGTCGTTCTCCGTCGACGTGCCGGACCTCCCGGACTGGGACAAGAAGCAGCGCCTCGCGTTCGAGCGCGAGATGCTCGGCCTGTACGTGTCCGACCACCCGCTGTCCGGTCTCGAGCACGTGCTGACGCGTGCGGCGGACACCGGGATCGCGAACCTCCTCGCCGACGAGGGCCGGCCCGACGGCTCCACCGTGACGATCGCCGGCCTCGTGACGTCGCTCCAGCGCAAGATGAGCAAGAACGGCAACCCGTGGGCCGCGGTGACCATCGAGGACCTCGAGGGCGCCGTCGAGGTCATGTTCTTCGGCGAGACGTATCTCGCGTACTCGACCGTCCTCGCCGAGGACCAGGTCGTGGTCCTGCGCGGGCGCGTGCGTCGGCGCGACGACACGATGCAGCTCCAGGCGATGGAGGTCTCGCTCCCGGACATCACCGTGGGCGCCGAGTCGCCGCTCGCCGTGAAGGTCTCGCACACGCGCTGCGTCGAGCCGATCATCCTGCGCCTCCGCGAGGTCCTCGCGACGCACCCCGGCTCGGCCGAGGTGCATGTCCAGGTCCTCGAGCCCGGCAAGACCACGGTCGTCCGCGCGGGCGACGGGTTGCGGGTCGAGAAGTCGCCGGCGCTGTTCGGCGACCTCAAGGCGCTGCTCGGGCCGTCCTGCCTGCTCTGACACGCCGACGCCGTCGGTCCGGCACTGCGCACGGTCCCGCCGTGCAGACGGTGCCACCGCCCGGGCGGTGCCGTCCTGCCCACGCTGCGACGCACCCAGGACGGCGCACCCACGGCGGCTCGTCGGCGGCGTCGTGTGACGACCGGCACGAGACGGCTCCGGCCGGTGCCGGGCGGGCCGCGCCTAGACTCGCGAGCGTGATCCGACTCAACCCCGAGCAGCGCGTCTTCGTCACCGAGCGGCACCTGGCCACGCTCACGACCCTGCGCGAGGACGGGAGCCCGCACGTCGTCCCGGTGGCGTTCACCTGGGACCCGGACGCGGGCGTCGTGCGGATCACGACGAACCGCGGGTCGGTGAAGGCGCGCAACGCCCGCCGGGCCGGCCCGGACGGGGCGCACCCGCGCGCCGCGGTGTGCCAGGTCGACGGCGGACGGTGGCTCACGCTCGAGGGGACGATCGAGGTCGTCGAGGACGCGGAGGAGGTGGCGGACGCCGTCGCGCGCTACGCCCGCCGCTACCGCCCGCTGACGCCCAAGCCGGAGCGCGTGGTGCTGCGCCTCACGCCGGACAAGGTGATGGCCTCGACGTACATGGCCTGACCTCGCCCGACGAGTCGTACCCGCCGCTCAGGCGACGGTCGCGCTCTCCCCGCCCTGCGGCCGGTCCACCGTGACGACGTCGCCGCGGTGCAGCTGGCGGCCTCGGCGCGTGTCCACCTCGCCGTTCACGCGCACCTCGCCCTCGGTGACGAGCTCGCGCGCCTCCGCGCCGGACTCGGCGAGCCCGGCGAGCTTGAGGAACTGGCCGAGGCGGATGACGTCGTCGGAGATCTCGACCGGGCGGGCGTCGTCGGAGGCGTTCATGACGCCATTCTCCCCGGCGCCGCGTGCCGCGACGACACGACTCCCGACGAGAACGCGCCGGCGCAGGGCGGCCGCCAGGACGACCGGTGGGCGAAACGCGCTCGTCGCGGACCTCCCGGGCTCCTAGACTCGTCGCATGATCTCCCGCATCGATCTCCGAGGGCGTTCCCTGTCCGCACGCGAGCTCGCCGAGGCCCTGCCGCGCGCAGAGGTCGGCGTGGAGGACGCGGCGCATCGGGTCGCGCCGATCCTCGAGGCGGTGCGGACGCGCGGGGCCGAGGCCCTGCGCGAGTACGCCGAGCGCTTCGACGGCGTGCGGCCGGAGCACCTGCGGGTCCCGGCCGACGAGATCGCCGCGGCGCTCGCGGCGCTCGACCCGCAGGTCCGGGCAGGGCTCGAGGAGTCGATCCGCCGGGTCCGGCTCGTGCACGCGGCACAGCGCCCGCAGGACTTCACGGTCCAGGTCGCGCCGGGCGCCCAGGTCCGGCAGCGGTGGGTGCCCGTGCGCCGCGTCGGGCTCTACGCGCCCGGTGGCCTGGCCGTCTACCCGTCGTCCGTCGTGATGAACGTCGTCGCGGCGCAGGAGGCGGGCGTGCCGAGCCTCGCCGTCGCGTCGCCGCCGCAGCGGGACAGCGGCGGCCTGCCGCACCCGACGATCCTCGCCGCGTGCGCGCTGCTCGGCGTCGACGAGGTGTACGCCGTCGGCGGGGCGCAGGCGGTCGCGATGTTCGCGTACGGCGCGGCCGGCAGCGAGCCGCAGGACGGCGACGTGCTGTGCGAGCCGGTCGACGTGGTGACCGGCCCCGGCAACGTCTTCGTCGCGGCGGCCAAGCGGCTCGTGCGAGGCGTCGTGGGCATCGACGCGGAGGCGGGCCCCACCGAGATCGCGGTCCTCGCCGACGCCTCGGCGGACCCGGGGCACGTCGCGGCCGACCTCATCAGCCAGGCGGAGCACGACCCGCTGGCCGCCGCGGTGCTCGTCACCCCGTCGGTCGAGCTCGCCGCCGCGGTCGAGGCGCGCCTCGCGGACCTCGTGACCGCGACGAAGCACGCGCAGCGCGTCGCGCAGTCGCTCGCGGGCCCGCAGTCCGCGATCGTGCTCGTCGACGACCTCGAGCACGGGCTGCAGGTGGTGGACGCCTACGGCGCGGAGCACCTGGAGATCCAGGCCGCGGGGGCGGCCGAGCTCGCCGAGCGCGTCACGAGCGCGGGGGCGATCTTCGTCGGGCCCTGGTCGCCGGTCTCGCTCGGCGACTACATGGCCGGCTCGAACCACGTCCTGCCGACGGGCGGCTGCGCGCACTTCTCCAGCGGGCTCGGCGTGCACAGCTACGTCAAGGCCGTCCAGGTGGTCGAGTACGACCGCGACGCCCTCGAGGACCTCGCGGACCGGATCGTCGCCGTGGCGAACGACGAGGACCTCCCGGCGCACGGCGAGGCGGTGCGGGCGCGGTTCCTGTGACCGCCGGTCGGTCCGGCGCGCCGCACGACGGCGGCCCGCACGACCAAGCACGGCGGCACGACGGCGGCCCGCACGACGAGGCCCCGCACGGCGGCGCCTCGCGCGACCAGGCACCGCTCGCCGGCGCTCCGCACGGCGTCTCCGCGCGGGACGCCGTCGTGCGGGTGCGGCGTGCCGTCCCGCGCGACGCGGCCGACCTCGTGTCGTTGCGTGTGCACCTCATGCGCGCGATGGGCGAGCCCGGCGCGGAGGACCCGACGTGGCAGGGCCGGGCGCGCGCGTGGTTCGCCGCGGGTCTGGGGACTCCCGACGTCGTCGCGTTCGTCGTCGACGCACCGGGACGCCTCGCGGCGTGCGCGCTCGTCGAGCTGCACCGGTCCGCGCCGTCGGCGCGCAACCCGCGCGGCACGACGGCGCACCTGTCGAACGTCTGCACGCACCCGGCCGACCGCGGCCGGGGGTTCGGGCGCGCGTGCGTCGGAGCGGCGCTCGACTGGGCCCGCACGGCGGGCGCGGACTCCGTGTCCCTGCACGCGACGCCGGAGGGCGAGCCGCTCTACCGCTCGCTCGGCTTCGTGGACACGACGTACACCGAGCTGCGCCTGCGCTGGTGACGCGGCCCGGTGTCTGGCGCGTCCGCGTCAGCGCACCCCGAGCACGAACGGGTGCACCGCCGCCGCCCCGGCGCGGCGCAGCAGGCGCGCCGCGACCGTGAGGGTCCAGCCCGACTCGGTGTAGTCGTCGACGAGCAGCACGCGGCGACCGGCGAGACCCGCGCGCGCCGCGTCCGACAGCTCGAGCTGGAGGCGGCCCGCGACGCCCGCGAGGCGCGTCGCGGAGTTCACGTCGTGCCGGCCCGGCTCCTCGCGGCCCGGGGCCGGCCCGACCGCGCCGATGAGCGGCTTGCCGAGGTAGCTCGCGAGCCCGTTCGCCAGGTGGAACGTGAGCCGCGGACGCGTCGCGGAGCGGACCGCGACGACGCCGTCCACGAGGAGCCGCCGCTCGGCCGGCGCGGTGCCGTCGGGGGTGTCGTCGTCGGCCCCGGTCCCCAGGTCCGGCTGCGGGGCGGACTCGTAGAGCTCCGCCCAGTCGTCGAGGACGCGCGCGGCGGCGCGCCGGAGCGCGACGGGGGTGTCGCCGTCGGGCGTCGTGGCCGCGAAGAGCTCGCGCAGCGGCGCGGACCAGCCGAGCCCGTCGAGGCGCGCGACCGCGCGCCCGGTCTCCGCGAGCTCGTCCGCACCCAGGCGCCCGCGCAGGTCGAGCCCCAGGCGGTCCATACCGCTCGGCCACTGCCGACGGGCCACGACCTCGACGCCGGGGCGGTCCATGTCGGCGCGCGCGGCGGCGACGGCCTCCGCGTCGGGGAGCGCGGGCAGCGTCACGCCGCCGCACGTGTCGCAACGGCCGCACCGCCACCCGTCCTCGAGCTCCGGGTCGTCGAGCGCGGCGCGCAGGAACGCCATGCGGCACCCGTCGGTGGCCTCGTAGTCGAGCATCGCCTGCTGCTCGGCCGAGCGCGTGGCGTCGACGCGCGCATAGCGCTCGGCGTCGTACGTCCAGGGCTCGCCCGTCGCCTCCCAGCCGCCCTTGACGCGCCGGACCGCGCCGTCGACGTCGAGCACCTTGAGCATGCCCTCGAGGCGTGACCGCTTGAGGTCGACCTGCGTCTCGAGCTGCGCGACGGACTGCGTGCCGCCCGCGCCGAGGGCGTCGAGGGTCGCCCGCACCTGGTCCTGGGGCGGGAACGCGGTGGACGCGAACCACTCCCAGATGCGGCGGTCCTCCTCGCCCGGCAGGAGCACCACGACGGCCGAGTCCACGCCACGGCCCGCGCGCCCGACCTGCTGGTAGTACGCGATGGGCGAGCTCGGCGCCCCGAGGTGGACGACGAAGGCCAGGTCCGGCTTGTCGAAGCCCATCCCGAGCGCGGAGGTCGCGACGAGCGCCTTGACGCGGTTCTCCTTGAGGTCCTCCTCGAGCCGCTCGCGCTCGGCGGGGTCCGTCTGGCCCGTGTACGACGCCACGGCGAGACCGGCGGCGCGGAGCTGGCTCGCGACCTGCTCGGCGGCGGAGACGGTGAGGCAGTACACGATCCCCGAGCCGTCGACGTCCTGGAGCGCCTCGACGAGCCACGCGACGCGCGTCGGCTGGTCGGGCAGGCGCAGCACGGCGAGGTGCAGCGACTCGCGGTCCAGGCCGCCGCGCAGGACCAGGACGTCCTCGTGGGCCGCACCGCCCGCGGCGTCGCCGACGGCCCCGCCCGCGGCGTGCGCCGCCGTGACGCCGAGCTGCTCCGCGACGTCGGCGGTCACGCGCTCGTTCGCCGTCGCGGTCGTCGCGAGCACCGGGATGCCGGGCGGCAGGTCGGCGAGCAGGGTGCGGATGCGCCGGTAGTCCGGCCGGAAGTCGTGGCCCCAGTCCGAGATGCAGTGCGCCTCGTCGATGACGACGAGGCCCGCGTCGGCCGCGAGCCGGGGGAGGACCTCGTCGCGGAAGCCGGGGTTGTTGAGCCGCTCCGGCGAGCACAGGAGGACGTCCACCTCGCCGTCCGCGATCGCGCGGTGGACGTCGTCCCACTCGGTGACGTTCGCAGAGTTGATCGTCACCGCCTTGATCCCGGCGCGTGCGGCGGTCGAGATCTGGTCGCGCATGAGCGCGAGGAGCGGGGACACGATCACCGTCGGGCCGGCGCCGCGGTCCCGCAGCAGCCGGGTCGCCACGAAGTACACGGCCGACTTGCCCCACCCGGTGCGCTGCACGACGAGCGCACGACGGCGGAACGCCACGAGCGCCTCGATCGCGCGCCACTGGTCCTCGCGCAGCGTCGCGTCGTCGCGCCCCACGAGGGCGCGCAGCGCGGTCTCGGCGTCCTCGCGCAGCGACTGCCCGTCGAGGAGGCCGCGCAGCATGGCGAGCTTGGCGCGCTTGGCGGCCTCGCCGCCGTCGGCCGCAGGAACGGGCGTGGGGTCGGGCGTGGGGTCGCCGCCCCGAGCGCCCGTGCCCGGGACCTCGCCGCCGGCCGTGCGCGCGGCGGGAGCCGCGCCGGCCGGTGCCTGCGGCGCCGCGCCCGCCCACGGGTCGCCGAACGGGTCGGCGGGCTCGTCGAGCGGCGGCTCGTCGGCCGGGTCGAAGGGCAGGTCGGCGTACGGGTCGGTGGGGCTCACCCGCACGATCGTAGGCGCACCCGCCGACCCTCGGGCCGTCGTGCACAGCCCCGGCCCGCGACCCGGTCGGGGTCACGGGCCGGGACGACGCGAGCGGCAGCGGCGCGACGTCAGGAGCGCATGTCCATGACGACGCGCCCGTCGATCCGGCCCTCCTCCATCTCGGCGAAGATCGCGTTGATGTCGTCGAGCGGACGCACGGTGTACGTCGGGCTGATCTTGCCGCGCGCGAAGAAGTCGAGCGCCTCCGCCATGTCCTTGCGCGTCCCGACGATCGACCCGCGCACGGTCAGGCCGAAGAGGACGGTCGTGAAGATGTCGAGCGGGAACTTCTCCGGCGGCAGGCCGACGAGCGAGACCGTGCCACCGCGGCGCAGCGCCCCCACGGCCTGCGGGAACGCGTGCGCGTTGACGGCGGTGACGAGCGCGCCGTGGACGCCGCCGCCCGTCTTCTCGCGGATCTCGGCCGCCGCGTCGGGCGACGTCGCCGCGTTCACCGTCACCTCCGCGCCGTGCTTGCGCGCGAGCGCGAGCTTCTCGTCGTCGACGTCCACCGCGGCGACGCGGCGGCCCATCGCGACCGCGTACTGCACCGCGATGTGCCCGAGGCCGCCGATCCCGGAGACCAGCACCCACTCGCCGGGCCGGGTGTCCGTGACCTTGAGCCCCTTGTAGACGGTGACGCCGGCGCACAGGATCGGCCCGACGGCGGAGAGGTCGACCCCGTCGGGGATCACCGGGCAGTACCGCGAGTCGACGAGCATGTACTGGCCGAACGAGCCGTCGACCGAGTAGCCGCCGTTCTTCTGCTGCGGGCACAGCGTCTCCCAGCCCGTCTCGCAGTACCCGCACTCGCCGCACGCGCTCCACAGCCAGGCGTTGCCGACCGTGTCGCCCACGCGCACGCGCGTGACCTGGTCGCCGACCGCGACGACCGTGCCGACGCCCTCGTGGCCCGGCACGAACGGGGGAGCGGGCTTGACCGGCCAGTCGCCGTGCGCGGCGTGCAGGTCCGTGTGGCACACGCCGGTGTAGTCGACCTTGACCAGGGCCTCGTGGGGCCCGGGCGACGGGACGTCGAGCTCCTCGACGACCAGCGGGTCGGTGAACGAGCGGACGACGGCGGCACGCATGGCGGACACGGGGATCACCTCGTTTTCTCGGGGAGAGGGCCAGGAGGACCCTGCCGACGGTCCTCCCTTCCCTCTCGACGCTACGCGCGCGACGCCGCTCCGGCGCCCCGGACGGCCGGACCGGCGACCGACGTCCGCCCAGGTCGGGACCTCCGCCTCTCGCCGGCGAGGCCGACCGTCCCGGCCGACCGCGCGCCGACCGTCCTGGGGGACCGCCGCGTGCCGGTCGTCCCGGGTGCCCGCGTGCCGGACGTCACGGGCGGCCGCGCGCCCACGCTTCGTAGACTGGGGGAGTGACCCCACCCTCCGTCGCGGGACGACCCCTGCTCCCGCTGCGCCCCGAGCTCGCCGGCGTCGAGCCGTACGGCGCGCCGCAGCTCGACGTCCCGGTCCTGCTCAACGTCAACGAGAACCCGCACGCGCCGAGCGAGGCCGTCGTCGCGACCATCACGCGCGCGGTGCACGACGCCGCCACCGGGCTGAACCGGTACCCCGACCGCGACTTCCTCGGCCTGCGCACCGACCTCGCCGCCTACCTCGGGACGGAGGCGGGCGTCGCGCTGGGGGCGGAGCAGCTCTGGGCGGCGAACGGCTCGAACGAGATCATGCTCCACGTGCTGCAGGCCTTCGGCGGCCCGGGGCGCACGGCCGTCTCCTTCGCCCCGACGTACTCGATGTACCCGGAGTACGCGCGCGACACCCACACGGACTGGGTCGTCGGGCGCCGCGCGGAGGACTTCACGCTCGACCCGGAGCACGCCCGCGAGGTGATCGCGCGCGAGCAGCCGTCCGTCGTCCTGCTCGCGAGCCCGAACAACCCGACCGGCACGGCGCTGCCCGCCGCGACCGTCGAGGCGGTGTGCGAGGCGGCGCTCGCGGTGCGCGTCCCGCTCCCCGGGGGGCAGGAGGCGCCCGCCGCCGTCGTCGTCGACGAGGCGTACGGCGAGTTCCGGCGCGCGGGGACGCCGTCGGCGCTCGAGCTGCTCGAGCGCTACCCGAACCTCGCGGTGACGCGCACGATGTCGAAGGCGTTCGCGCTCGCGGGCGCCCGCGTCGGGTACCTCGCGGCGTCGCGCGAGCTCGTCGACGCGCTGCGCGTCGTGCGCCTGCCGTACCACCTGTCGGCCGTGACGCAGGCGGTCGCGCGCGCGGCCCTCGCGCACTCGGGCGAGCTGCTCGCGCAGGTCTCCGCGCTGCGCGAGCGCCGCGACGAGACCGTCGCGTGGCTGCGCTCGCTGCGGCACCCGGACGGTCGTCCGTTCGAGGTCGCGGAGTCCGACGCCAACTTCGTCCTGTTCGGCACGTTCGCGGACCGGCACGCGGTCTGGGCGGCGTTGTTGGAGCGGGGCGTGCTCATCCGGGAGACTGGTCCCGACGGCTGGCTGCGGGTGTCGATCGGCACCGGCGACGAGATGAGGGCCTTCCGACAGGCCCTCGTGGAGGTGGCAGGACTGTGAAGCGCACCGCGCGCATCGAGCGCGCGACGTCCGAGTCGAGCGTGCTCGTCGAGCTCGACCTCGACGGGACCGGACGGACCGAGATCTCGACGACCGTCCCGTTCTACGACCACATGCTCACGGCGCTGGGCAAGCACTCGCTCATCGACCTCAAGGTCGTCGCGACGGGGGACACCCACATCGACGCCCACCACACGGTGGAGGACGTCGCGATCACGATCGGCGAGGCGCTGCGCGTCGCGCTCGGCGACAAGGTGGGCATCGGGCGCTTCGGCGACGCGACGGTCCCGCTGGACGAGGCCCTCGCGCTCGCCGTCGTCGACGTGTCCGGGCGGCCGTACCTCGTGCACTCGGGCGAGCCGGAGGGGCAGGAGTACCACCTCATCGGCGGGCACTTCACCGGGTCGCTCACGCGGCACGTGCTCGAGTCGATCGCGCACCACGCGGGGATCTGCATCCACGTGCGCGTCCTCGCGGGCCGCGACCCGCACCACATCGTCGAGGCGCAGTTCAAGGCGCTCGCCCGGGCGCTGCGCGCCGCCGTCGCGCCGGACCCGCGCGTCGAGGGCGTCCCGTCCACGAAGGGAGCCCTGTGAGCACGCACGACGACGACGCCCTGGACGGCGTCGAGATCCCCGACGACCTCTCGTCGCTGACGGCCTCGGCGGTCCCCGACCTCGTGGCGCTCATCACGCAGATCGCGGGCGCGGAGCCGCTCGCGGCGGCGTGCTCGCTCGCGCAGGTCGAGGCGGACGTCGTCCCGACCGACGTCGGTGCCGTGGCGGTGCTGCGCGACCCCGCGGGCGACGCACCCGCGCACGCGGCCGCCGCCCTGACGACCCTCGTCAAGGGCGTGCCGCTCGTGCTCGTCGAGCGCAGCGGCGAGCAGCTCACGATGACGCGCTGGGCGGACGGCGTGCAGGGCGACACCCTCGCGCCGGGCCTCGTGCTCGGCGGGGCGCCCGAGTCGCTCGAGGACCTGCTCACCGGCACGACGACGCTCGCCGACCAGGACGGCGTCGTGGCGAGCTCGTCGATCTCCCGCTGGAAGGCGATGCGCCTGCTCACGTCGGCGGCGCGGCGCGCACGGAAGGACGGCGCATGACCGAGCCCGCCGCGGCGACGCCCGCCGCCCGCCGCCCGTCCGTCGTCGTGCTCGACTACGGGTTCGGCAACGTCCGCTCGGCCGTGCGCGCGCTCGAGCGCGTCGGCGCGGACGTCGAGCTGACGGCGGACCGGGCGCGCGCGCAGGACGCGGACGGGCTCGTCGTCCCGGGCGTCGGCGCGTTCGCCGCGGTCATGACCGGTCTGCGCGGCGTGCGGGGCGACGAGATCGTCGGCCGGCGGCTCGCCGGCGGGCGGCCCGTCCTCGGGATCTGCGTGGGCATGCAGGTCATGTTCGAGCAGGGCGACGAGCACGGGACGCTCACCGACGGGCTCGGGGAGTGGGCGGGCCTCGTCGACCGTCTCGAGGCCGACGTCGTGCCGCACATGGGCTGGGACACCGTCGACGTGCCCGAGGGCAGCGTGCTGTTCCGCGGGGTCGAGCACGAGCGCTTCTACTTCGTGCACTCCTACGCGGCCCGGTCGTTCACGACCGGCCAGGACCTCCCGGCGGACTCGCCCGTCCGCCGACCGCTCGTCACGTGGTCCGAGCACGGTGGCCGCTTCGTCGCGGCCGTCGAGAACGGCCCGCTGTCCGCGACGCAGTTCCACCCCGAGAAGTCGGGCGACGCCGGCGCGACCCTGCTCGAGAACTGGGTCCGCTCGCTCTGACCGTCCGCGCGCCGAGGCACACGCCCGGCGCGCACCACCCGGCGCGAGCGACGCGCCACCGCCTACACCGATGGAGACCCTCGTGACCGACCGCCTCGTGCTGCTCCCCGCCGTCGACGTCGCCGACGGCCAGGCCGTCCGCCTCGTCCAGGGCGAGGCGGGCTCCGAGACCTCGTACGGCGACCCGCTCGCCGCCGCGCTCGACTGGCAGTCCGGCGGCGCGGAGTGGATCCACCTCGTGGACCTCGACGCCGCGTTCGGCCGCGGCTCCAACGCGGAGCTGCTCGCCGACGTCGTCGCGCGCCTCGACGTGCAGGTCGAGCTGTCCGGGGGCATCCGCGACGACGCGTCGCTCGAGCGCGCGCTCGCCACCGGGGCGCGCCGCGTCAACC
Organism: Cellulosimicrobium sp. JZ28; assembly: GCF_015327065.1. Classification (NCBI taxonomy): domain Bacteria; kingdom Bacillati; phylum Actinomycetota; class Actinomycetes; order Micrococcales; family Promicromonosporaceae; genus Cellulosimicrobium; species Cellulosimicrobium sp. JZ28. The sequence goes on from NZ_CP017660.1 coordinate 1,449,859, forward strand.
TCGGCACCGCGGCGCTCGAGAACCCCGAGTGGACGGCGAAGGTCATCGCGGAGCACGGCGACGCGATCGCCGTCGGGCTCGACGTGCGCGGCACCACGCTCGCCGCGCGCGGGTGGACGCAGGAGGGCGGCGACCTGTGGGAGGTCCTCGACCGCCTGGAGGCCGCCGGGTGCGCGCGGTACGTCGTCACGGACGTGACCAAGGACGGGACGCTGCGCGGCCCGAACCTCGACCTGCTGCGCGACGTCGCGGCGCGCACCGACGCGCCCGTCGTCGCGTCCGGCGGCATCTCCAGCCTCGAGGACCTCGAGGCGCTGCGCTCGCTCGTGCCGGCCGGCGTCGAGGGCGCGATCGTGGGCAAGGCCCTCTACGCGGGCGCGTTCACGCTCCCGCAGGCGCTCGACGTCGCGGGCCGGCCGTGACGACCGACCACGAGCCCGCGGGCCCGGGCAAGGCGCTCCCGCCGTCGTCCGGCTTCGCGGGCGACGACGGGTCGGCGGACCCGGCGCTCGCGGGGCTCCTCGACGCGTACGCCGCGGGCTCGGCCCCGCTGTCCGACGTCGTCGCGCGTCTGGGCGAGACGCGCGTGCTCGTGCCGATCCTCGCCGAGCTCGAGAGCGCGGGCGAGGGCGAGCACGGGCACACGGTCGACAAGGAGGCGTCGGCCGGGGTCGTCGCCATCGAGGCGCCGGACGGGCGCCGCGCGCTGCCCGTGTTCACGTCCGTCGCGGCGATGGCGGCCTGGCGCGCCAGCGCGCGGCCGGTGCCGGTGGACGCGCGCCGCGCGGCGCTGTCCGCCGTGAGCGAGGACTGGTCGCTGCTCGTGCTCGACCCGGCAGGACCGGTCACGGCGCTCGTGCCGCGCCCGGCCGTGTGGGCGCTCGCGCAGGGCAAGGAGTGGTCACCTGCGGTCGTCGACGGAGTCGTGGTGCCGGAGGTGCTCGCCGCCGTGCAGGGGTCGCTCGCGGGCGTGCCGCACGTCGCGCGCGTCTGGGCCGAGCCGGGCCGCCGGGCCGAGGTCGCGGTGGTCCTGCGCATCGACGCCGGTCTCGACCGCGCCGGTCTCGACGCCGTGCTCGGGCAGGTCAACGCCGCGCTCGCCACGGACGCCGTGGTGTCCGAGCGCGTCGACGGGCTCGAGCTCCGCGTCGGCCGGGCCGACTGAGGCGGTCGTCCGCCCGGTCCGGCCCGCGCGGACGCGTCGGCCGTACCGGTCGGCGGGCAGCGCGGTCCGGGCTCAGCGCCGGCGCAGGCGGCTGAGGCCCCACGCGAGCGCGGCCGAGAACGCCACGACCGCGCCCAGGGCCTGGCCGCCCAGGATCACGCGGTTGAGGTCGAGGGCGGGCTGCCAGCGCACGCCCGCGTCGTCGACGACGTAGACGCCCTTCGCGACGACGCGCACCCCGAACCCGCCGCCACCGCCCGAGCCCTCGCCGCCCGCCTCGCCCCCGGCGTTGCCGGAGCCCGGGTCGGACGCCGAGCCGCCGTCCGCGGTGCCGTCGTCGGGACCGGCGTCTGCCCCGCGCGCCGCCGCACCGACGCGACGCCGCCAGTCCGCTGCGCCCTTGCCGGAGAGCTCGCCGGTGCCGGACCCCCAGCCCGAACCCGTGCCGCCCCAGACCGTCGCGACGGGGATGACGAGCGTGCCGTCCCGCTCGTACGACTCCCCGAAGACGCGACGCACGGTGAGCGTGTCGCGTGCCGCGTGGGTGATGTGCGCCGGGTCGACGGGGGGCGTGTCCGAGCTCGCGTGTGTGCTCATGGCACGAAGGGTAGACCTGGGGCCCCCGGTGTGCGCGCGAACCGCGCGCACCGCCTCGCCGTCGAGGTCGTCGGTGCGCGGACGCCGGGACGGGTCAGGCGTCGCACTCCGGGAGGGCCGTGAACGCGGACTCGTCGCCGAGCATCGTCTGGAGGGTGCTCACGGGCACGAGGAGCGACTTCTCCGTCGACGTCTTCGCGTAGACCACGCCGATCACCTCGCCCGCCTCGTTGAGCGCGGCGGACCCGGAGCTGCCGGGCTCGACGGGGGCGTCGGTGACGAGCACCTCGCCGAGGTTCTCGTGCAGCGGGTCCGTCGTCGTGCCGATGACCGACCCCTGCGTCACGGTGAGCCGCCCGCCCTCGGGGTACCCGACGACCGTCACCGCGTCGCCGGGCGCCGGGTCGGCGGCGGCCAGGGTCGGGGCGGACGGGAGGTCCTCCGCGGTCCGGACGATCGCGAGGTCCGCCAGGCCGGCCACGCTCGCCGTCTGGGCGGCGATGTCGCGCCCGTCGTAGGTGAGGAGCTGGAGCGAGCGCGACGAGTCGACCACGTGCTTGTTGGTGATGAGGGTCCGGGAGTCGACGGCGAACCCCGACCCGGTGGACAGGCCGTCGCACCGCACGTTGCGGATGCGCACGGCCATGCGCTGGACGGCGTCGAACCCGTCGGGGGAGAGGTTCTCCGAGCCGGCCGGGTCGTCGGGCGCCACGAGCGACGGCACGACCGAGCCCGGCACCGGCTCGGGGAGCTCCGGGAGGACGCCGCACGCGCCGAGCGAGCCGCCCGCGAGCGACAGCCCGAGCAGCGAGCCGAGGACGCGCACCGCCGCGCGCCGGGACGGGCGGCGCGTCATCCGGCGAGCTCCTGCTGGAGCTGGGCGTTCGCGTCGGTGGCCTCCTGGCAGAGCACCCCGACCTGGTCCGCGAACCGGTCGATGTCGGCGGGGTCGTAGGCGTCCCGGTTGTTGAGGTACCCGATAAGCTGCGTCTGCGCCGTCGTGCACTGCCCGAGCGCGGCCGCGACCTTGCCCGCGGCGTCCGAGACCCGGCTCTGGTAGTCCAGGTACTGCTGGGACGCCTCGTTCTCGTCGCCCAGCTGGGCCTTCTCGTTGGCGAGGTCGCTGATGCGGTCCTGGGCGGCGGTGAGCTGGGTGCGCGCGGACTCGAGCTCCGCGTTCGCGCCGTCGAGCTCGGTGCGCAGCTGCGCGACGTCCTGCCCGAGCCCGCGCGCCTGCGCCTCCCAGCCGGCGCTCGTCTCCTGCCAGCGCGTCGTGGTGAGCCACAGGTACGCGCCGACGCCCAGCGCCGCGGCGAGGGCCAGCGCGAGCACGACGATCGCGACCACGGCCCCGCGACGCCGTCGAGGCCGGGACGCCGCGGCGACGTCGCTCGACGGCGCGCCGTGGCCCGGCGCGGTCGCCGTGGCGGGCGCCGCCCCGGGTGCGGCACCCCCGGGGCCGGCCGCCGCGGGCGCGAACGACGGCGGCCCGACGGCGCCCGGTCGGGCCGTCGGGACCGCGTCGGCCGGGGTGCCCCGCGGCACGCTCTCGGGCGGCTGCGGTGGGCCCACGGGACCGCCGTGCGGGGGCGGGACCGGGGGCGTGCTCAACTCACGGCGCCCGTGTACTTCTCGCCCGGCCCCTCGCCCGGGGCGTCCGGGTAGACCGACGCCTCGCGGAAGGCCAGCTGGAGCGAGCGCAGCCCGTCGCGGAGCGAGCGGGCGTGCTGGTTGCCGATGTCGGGGGCGCTCGCCGTGACGAGCGCGGCGAGCGCGTTGATGAGCTTGCGCGCCTCGTCCAGGTCGAGGTGGCCCTGCTCCTGCGCGTCCTCCGCGAGCCCGCACTTGACGGCGGCGGCGCTCATGAGGTGGACGGCCGCGGACGTGATGATCTCCACGGCGGCCACGTCGGCGATGTCGCGCACCGCGTCGGTGGTGGGATCGGGCACGGCGGCGTTCTCGGTACTCATGGCGACCATCTTTCCATCCGGCGGGGGGAGCGGTGGTCCGGTGCGCGGGAAGGACGGCCGACGCGCCCCGGGCCGGGGACGACGTCGGCCGCCGCCCCGGCGAGGGGCGACGGCCGACGGGGTGCGACCGCCCCGCAGGGCGACCACGACGGGTCAGACGCGGACCGGCTCCGCGGCCGTCCCGGGCTGGCCGCCCTCGAGCGGGGCGTCCGCGGCGGCGAGGGCCGCGCGCAGGTCGCGACCGAGGTTCGCGTCGACGTACGTCCAGTACTGCACGGCGCGCTCGCGGATGTCCTCGCTGCGCACGGCGCCGACGTGGCCCGTGATCGTCTCGAGGAAGCGCGCGCGGGCGGCGTCGTCGAAGACCTCGCGGTAGAGCGTGCCCGCCTGGCCGAAGTCGTCGTCCTCCGGGTGCAGCGTCGCGGCGCTGCGCGTCAGCTCGCCGTCGGCCTCCCAGCCGGCGGACTCCGCCGCGCGGGTCGGGTCGGCGTGCGCGCCGCCCCGGCTGTTCGGCGCGTACACCGGCGTGGTCGCCGACGAGAACGAGTAGCGCATCGACCCGTCCTTCGCGTACGAGTGACCGGCCTCGGCCGCGGCGTGCGGCGCGTTCACCGGGAGCTGGGCGTGGTTCGTGCCCACGCGGTACCGGTGGGCGTCGGCGTAGGAGAAGATGCGCGCGAGGAGCATCTTGTCCGGGCTCGTCGCGATGCCCGGGACGAAGTTGCTCGGCGCGAACGTCGCCTGCTCGATCTGCGCGAAGTAGTTCTCCGGGTTGCGGTTCAGCTCCATGACGCCCACCTCGATCAGCGGGTAGTCGGCGTGCGGCCACACCTTCGTGAGGTCGAACGGGTTGAACCGGTAGGTCTTGGCGTCCTCGTACGGCATGACCTGGACCGAGAGCGTCCAGCGCGGGAAGTCGCCCCCCTCGATGTGCTCGTACAGGTCGCGGATGTGGTGGTCCGAGTCCGACCCGGCGAGCTGCGAGGCCTCGTCCGCGGTGAGGTTCTTGATGCCCTGCTGCGTCTTGAAGTGGTACTTGACCCAGAACCGCTCGCCCGCCGCGTTGATCCACTGGTAGGTGTGCGAGCCGAACCCGTCCATGTGGCGCCAGCTCGACGGGAGGCCGCGGTCACCCATGAGCCAGGTCACCTGGTGCGCCGACTCGGGGGAGAGGGACCAGAAGTCCCACTGCATGTCGTTGTCGCGCAGGTTCGAGCCCGGCAGGCGCTTCTGCGACCGGATGAAGTCGGGGAACTTGATGCCGTCGCGCAGGAAGAACACGGGCGTGTTGTTGCCGACGAGGTCGTAGTTGCCCTCGGTCGTGTAGAACTTCAGCGCGAAGCCGCGAGGGTCGCGCCAGGTGTCGGGCGAGCCCTGCTCGCCGGCGACGGAGGAGAAGCGCGCGAGCATCTCGGTCGTCGTGCCGGGCTGGAACAGCGCCGCGCGGGTGTACGCGCTGACGTCCTGGGTCACGGTGAACGTGCCGAACGCACCGCCGCCCTTGGCGTGCACGACGCGCTCCGGGACGCGCTCGCGGTTGAACTGGGCGAGCTTCTCGACGAGGTAGTGGTCGTGCAGGACGATCGGGCCGTCGGCGCCGACGGACTGCGAGTGGGCGTCCGAGGCGACGGGCGCGCCGGCGTTCGTCGTGGTGAAGGGGGCGGTCATGGGTCTCCTTCCGTGAGCCGCGGGTACGGCTCGTGTGGCGTTCTCAAACAGTGCATCCGTGAGGAAACGGACGCGCTCCGGGTGCACGAGGCTCCGGAGCGGGTGGTGCGGGGTCAGTCGGCGCAGTCGGGGCAGAGTCCCCAGAACGTCACCTCGGCGGTGTCGATCCGGAAACCCGCGGTGCTGCTGGGGGTGAGGCACGGGGCGTGGCCCACGGTGCAGTCCACGTCGGCGACGGCGCCGCAGCCCCGGCACACCACGTGGTGGTGGTTGTCGCCGAGCCGGCGCTCGTAGCGGGCCGGGTGCCCGGCCGGCTCGATGCGGCGCACGAGCCCCTTGTCGGTGAGCGTGTGCAGGACGTCGTAGACGGCCTGGACGGAGACGGAGCCCAGCGCCGTGCGCGCGGCGCGCAGCACGTCGTCGGCGTCCGCGTGCTGCTGCACCTCGACGGCGTCGAGCACGGCGAGGCGTGCGGCGGTGACGCGCAGGCCGTGGTCGCGCAGCTCGCTCTCGTGGCGTGCGCGGCGGGGCCCGTCCTCGAGGCCGGTGCCCGCGGTCGACGTCGCTCCTGTGGTCATGGCTCCCACTCTACCCCCCTATTCTGGAAGAGTTCCATTGATGGAGCGGATCAGATTCTGCGCGTGCGGTCGGCTCGACCTGCACGGCCGCTCTGCTATCCTTGACAGCTGACCGACCTGTTCGTGTCCGCACCGCCCGGTTCCGGGTGGTGGGGAAGGCGTGCGGGTGCGCAAGTGGATGACATCCCACCCGGGTCTCGACCGTCGACTCACGTCGCGACAGAGGCCGGGTCCTGGTCCGGAGCGGGCCCTTCGGGGACCCGTTCCGCCGTGGTCGTCGCGTTCGCGTGACGTCCCGACCTGATGGCCTCCGCCCTGCGCCAGGGACGGAGGCCTTCTTCGTGTCCGGGCGGTCTACCGACGACTTCCTAGGAGCATCACATCAGCGAGCCTCGCATCAACGATCGGATCCGCGTCCCCGAGGTCCGACTCATCGGTCCCGGCGGGGAGCAGGTCGGCGTCGTCCGCACCGAGGTTGCCCTGAGCCTTGCCCAGGACGCGGACCTCGACCTCGTCGAGGTCGCCCCGGACGCCCGGCCCCCGTCGCCAAGCTCATGGACTTCGGCAAGTTCAAGTACGAGTCCGACATGAAGGCGCGTGAGGCGCGGCGCAACCAGGCGAACACGGTCCTCAAGGAGATCCGTTTCCGCCTGAAGATCGACCCGCACGACTACGGCACCAAGAAGGGCCACGTCGAGCGCTTCCTCGCGGCGGGCGACAAGGTCAAGGTCATGATCATGTTCCGCGGCCGTGAGCAGTCGCGCCCCGAGATGGGTGTCCGCCTGCTCCAGCGCCTCGCGGACGACGTCGCGGAGCTCGGCTTCGTGGAGTCCATGCCGAAGCAGGACGGGCGCAACATGACCATGGTGCTCGGCCCGGTGAAGAAGAAGGCCGACGCCAAGAGCGAGCAGCGCAAGCGCGCGCAGGAGGCCGAGCCGCGTCTCACCAAGTCCGCTCAGCGCGCCGCGGCGCGCTCGGGCGACGACGCGGACGTGACCGACGAGACCGAGGCGGTCGAGACGCAGACTGTCGAGGCCACCGACGCGGTCGAGGCGACGGAGTCCACGGGCGCGGTCGAGGCTGCCGCCCCGGCCGAGGAGCCCGCCCCGGCCGAGGCGCCGGCGCAGGCCGCTCCGGCCCCGCGCTCCGCTCCGGCCCCGCGGTCGGCGCCTGCCCCGCGGTCGGCTCCGGCTCCGCGGTCGGCGCCTGCCCCGCGTCCGGCGGCTCGGCCGGCGGCGGACTCGAAGCCGGCGGCGCCGCGCCCGACGCCCGCGGCCTCGCCCGCGTCGTCGGACGGCGCGAAGCCCGCAGCACCCCGGCCCGCCGCGCCGAAGCCGGGCGCCCCGCGCCCCGCGCCCAAGCCGGCACCCAAGCCGACGCCGCGCGGCAAGGCGGGCTGACACCGGCACCACGGACGGACCCTGCTCGGGGTCCGGGCCCACCGGCCCGGACCCGAACACGTCGGCCACCGCGAGGTGGCTGACCGGACACAAGGAGAGACGGCAGTCATGCCGAAGAACAAGACGCACTCGGGTGCCAAGAAGCGCTTCCGCATCACGGGTTCCGGGAAGGTCATGCGCGAGCAGACCAACGCCCGTCACTACCTCGAGCACAAGGCGACCAAGCGCAAGCGCCGCCTCGCTGCCGACCAGGTGGTCTCGCCCGCCGACGTCAAGTCCATCAAGAAGCTGCTCGGCAAGTGACCCGGCAGGTGGCGGGACCCGCCACCGACCGGCTCACCCCTGAGCCCCGAACTGCAAGGAGCATCACGTGGCACGCGTGAAGCGGGCGGTCAACGCCCAGAAGAAGCGCCGTACGACCCTCGAGCGCGCCAGCGGCTACCGCGGCCAGCGCTCGCGCCTCTACCGCAAGGCGAAGGAGCAGGTCACCCACTCCCTCGTCTACTCCTACCGTGACCGCAAGGCGCGCAAGGGCGACTTCCGCAAGCTGTGGATCCAGCGCATCAACGCTGCGTCGCGCGCCCAGGGCCTGACGTACAACCGCCTCATCCAGGGCCTCAAGGCCGCGGGTGTCGAGGTCGACCGTCGCCTGCTCGCGGAGCTCGCGGTCAACGACGTGGCGGCGTTCAACGCGCTCGTCCAGGTCGCGAAGGACGCGCTCCCCGAGGACGTCAACGCGCCCAAGGCCGCAGCCTGACCAGCGCCTCGCTCGGCCGCCCGTCGGCCACGGACGCCCGTCCGGCGCCCGGCCCGCTCGACCCCACGCTGACGAATCCTCGCAGCGACCGGGTCAAGGCGGTCCGTGCGCTGGCCGGGCGTCCGGCGCGTTCACGGCACGGACAGCTCCTCGTGGAGGGCCCGCAGGGCGTCCGCGAGGCGGTCCGGCACGCCCCCGACCAGGTCCGTGACGTCTACGTCACGCCCGCTGCGGCGGAGCGGCACCCGGAGATCGTCGCCGACGCGCGCGCGGCCGGGCTGCACGTGCACGGCGCGACGCCCGAGGTGCTGGCGGCGATGAGCGCCGACGCGCAGGGCGTGCTCGCCGTCGTGCGTGCGGACGCGCCGCGGCTGGAGGACGTCGTCGCGACGCTCGCGCGGCGCGACCGCCCGGCGCTCGTCGCGGTGCTCGCGACGGTCCGGGACCCGGGCAACGCGGGGACCGTGGTCCGCGCGGCGGACGCCGCCGGGGCCGACGCCGTCGTGCTCGCCGGCGAGAGCGTCGACGTGCACAACCCGAAGGTCGTGCGCTCGACGGCCGGGTCGCTCTTCCACCTCCCGGTCGTCACGGGCGTGAGCCTGGCCGAGGCCGTCGCCGCGCTGCGCGGCGCGGGGCTCGCGGTCCTCGCCGCCGACGGCGCGGGGGACCTCGACCTCGACGACCTGCTCGACGTGGCCGGCGCCGCGGGCGCCGGTACGGAGCGCCCGGTCGACCTCGCCGCGCCGACCGCCTGGGTCTTCGGGAACGAGGCGTGGGGGCTGCCCCCGGAGGACCGCGCGCTGGCCGACGCCGTCGTGCGCGTGCCGATCCGCGGCCGGGCCGAGTCCCTGAACCTCGCGACGGCGGCGACGGTCTGCCTCTACGCCTCCAGCCGCGCGCACCGGCCCGCCCGAGGCCCGGGCGCCGACCCGGAGGGCGGCGCGTGAGACTGTTCGCCGCGCTCTACCCGAGCGCCGCGGCGCTCGACCACCTCGCGCTCGCCCTCGCGGACGCGCACGCCCAGGAGGCCCGCCGGCCCGACGGCGCACCGCTCGTCCGCTGGACGTCCCCCGAACTGTGGCACCTCACGGTGTCGTTCTTCGGCGACGTGCCCGAGGGGGCCGTCCCCGACCTCGCGGCGGCGCTCGAGCCGGTCGCGCACGACGCCGCACCGCTCGACCTCCGGCTCCGGGGCGCGGGCGTGTTCGACCGCCGCGTCCTGTGGGTCGGCGTCGGCGGGGACGGCGCCGACGCCCTGCGGGCGCTGAGCGCCGCGGTCGCCGAGGCGGCGGGCGACGCGGGCGTCCGGGTGGACCGCCGTCCCCGGCAGCGTGCGCACCTCACCGTCGCGCGGGCCGCGGCCGGGGCGCGCCAGGCGAACCGCCGGGCGCGCGGTCGCGGCGCGACCCGTCCCGACCGCACCGCGGGCGACCCGCTCGCCGCGCCCGCCGCGGCCCTCGCCGTGTACGCCGGCCCGGGGTGGACGGCCGACGCCCTGCACCTCGTCGAGTCCGACCTCGGCGACGCGTCCGGGCACCCGGTGCACCGGACGCTGCGGACCCTGCCGCTCGGACCCGCCGCGCGGTGAGCGCCGCCGTCGTCCAGGTCCGCCCGGACCGGCCTGTGCGAGGATGGGGCGCATGAGCCTGCGCGGTGGTCGTCGATTTCCCGGGCCCGTCACGGGCCCGCGCGACTGACGCGTGCTCCCCGCCCGCCTCGTGGCGGGACGGGTCCTGGCCCGGACGGGCGCCCTAGAATGACGGCGACGCGCGCACGTGCGCGCCCCGCACGCCCCGCCCCGAGCGGCGCGTGCCGCGGGTCGACGCCGGCCGTCGTCCGCTCCCCGCAGTCCCGCCCTCGCCAGGAAGGCACGCATGTCCAGCCCTGACGCCGACGTCGTCACCCCCCACGCGGGCGACGGCGGACCGGACACCACCACCGCACCCTCCCCGCTCGACGCCGACGCGCTGCAGCGCGCGCTCGACGCCGCGCTCGCCGCCGTCGCCGCTGCGGGCGACCTCGACGCGCTCAAGCGCGTGCGCACCGAGCACGCGGGCGACCGCAGCCCGCTCGCGCTCGCGAACCGCCAGATCGGGTCGCTCGCCCCCGCGGACAAGAAGACCGCGGGCAAGCTCCTCGGCCCGCTGCGCGGCCGGCTCAACCAGGCCCTCGCCGCGCGCCAGGCCGAGCTCGAGGCCGAGCGCGACGAGCGCGTCCTCGTCGAGGAGGCCGTGGACGTCACGCTGCCCGTGGACCGCGTCCCCGCGGGCGCGCGGCACCCGCTCGAGACGCTGCAGGAGCGCGTCGCGGACTTCTTCGTCGGCATGGGCTGGGAGATCGCGGAGGGCCCCGAGGTCGAGGCGGAGTGGTTCAACTTCGACGCCCTGAACTTCGGCGTGGACCACCCCGCGCGCCAGATGCAGGACACGTTCTACGTCGCCGGCCCGGACGGCGAGGACGGCGCGGAGCCGTCGAACCTCGTGCTGCGCACCCACACGTCGCCCGTCCAGGCCCGCTCGCTGCTCGAGCGCGGCGTACCGCTGTACGTGGCGTGCCCGGGCAAGACGTTCCGCACGGACGCGCTCGACGCGACGCACACGCCCGTCTTCCACCAGGTCGAGGGCCTGGCGATCGACAAGGGCCTGACCATGGCGCACCTGCTCGGCACGCTCGACGCGTTCGCGCGCGCGATGTTCGGACCCGACGCGCGCACGCGCCTGCGGCCCGCGTACTTCCCGTTCACCGAGCCGAGCGCCGAGATGGACCTGTGGTTCCCCCAGAAGAAGGGCGGACCGGGCTGGATCGAGTGGGGCGGCTGCGGCATGGTCAACCCGAACGTGCTGCGGTCCGTCGGGGTGGACCCCGACGAGTACTCCGGCTTCGCGTTCGGCATGGGCATCGAGCGCACGCTCATGCTGCGCCACGGGATCGCGGACATGCACGACATGGTGGAGGGCGACGTGCGCTTCTCCGCCCAGTTCGGAACGGAGATCTGATGCCGTACGTCGCCATCGACTGGCTGGGCGACCACGTCGAGCTGCCCGCAGGGCTCACCGCGGAGCGGCTCGCCGCCGACCTCGTCCGCGTCGGCCTGGAGGAGGAGGCGATCCACGGCGCGGCCGTGACGGGTCCCCTCGTCGTCGGGCGCGTCCTGGAGATGACGCCCGAGCCGCAGAAGAACGGCAAGACGATCAACTGGTGCCTGGTCGACGTCGGGCCGGAGCACAACGCCGCCGAGATCAAGGGCGTCGAGCCGGCCGACGTGCCGGCGGGCGGTGCGCGCGGCATCGTGTGCGGCGCGCACAACTTCGCGCCGGGCGACCTCGTCGTCGTCGCGCTGCCGGGCTCCGTCCTGCCCGGTCCGTTCCCCATCGCGAGCCGCAAGACGTACGGGCACGTGTCCGACGGCATGATCTGCTCGCAGCGCGAGCTCGGCCTCGGCGAGGACCACGACGGCATCATCGTGCTGCCGCGGCTCGGGTACGCGGCCGAGGACCTCACCCCGGGGCAGGACGCGGTCGCGCTGCTCGGGCTCGGCGACGAGGTGCTCGAGATCAACGTGACGCCCGACCGCGGGTACGCGTTCTCCTACCGCGGTGTCGCGCGCGAGTTCTCGCACTCGACGGGCGCGCGCTTCACGGACCCGGGCCTGCCCGGCTCCCTGCCCACGCCCCCGCCCGCGGCGACGCCCGACGGCTTCCCCGTCGAGGTCGACGACGCGGCGCCGGTCCACGGCGTCGTCGGGTGCGACCGGTTCGTCACGCGCGTCGTGCGCGGGCTCGACCCCGCGGCGCAGACGCCCGCGTGGATGCAGCGCCGCCTCACGGCGTCGGGCATGCGGCCCATCTCGCTCGCGGTCGACGTGACGAACTACGTCATGCTCGACCTCGGGCAGCCGCTGCACGCGTACGACCTCGAGAAGGTCGCGGCCCCCGTCGTGGTGCGGCGCGCCGCCCCGGGCGAGCGGCTCACGACGCTCGACGACGTGGACCGCGCGCTCGACCCGGAGGACCTGCTCATCACCGACAGCCCCGACGGTGCGCGCGGCGCGCGCGTCCTGGGTCTCGCCGGCGTCATGGGCGGTGCCTCGTCGGAGGTCGGGCCGGAGACGACGGCGGTGCTCGTCGAGGCCGCCCACTTCGACCCCGTGACGGTCGCGCGCACGTCGCGCCGCCACAAGCTGTCGAGCGAGGCCGCGAAGCGGTTCGAGCGCGGCGTGGACCCGCTGCTGCCCGCGGTCGCGGCGCAGCGCGTCGTCGACCTGCTCGTCGAGCTGGGCGGCGGGACCGCCGACCCGGCCGTCAGCGACCTCGACCGCGTGACCGCGCCCGCCCCGATCCACCTGCCCGTCGGCGAGGCCGAGCGCCTCGTCGGCGTGCCCTACACGCTCGAGCAGGTCGTCGGGACGCTCGGGGCGATCGGGTGCACGGTCGACGCGGACGACGCCGCCGCGACGGGCGTCGTCGTCGTGACCCCGCCGTCGTGGCGCCCCGACCTCACCGAGCCGGCCGAGCTGGTCGAGGAGGTCGCGCGCCTCGTCGGGTACGACGAGATCCCGTCGGTGCTCCCCGCGGCGCCCGGCGGCCGCGGGCTCACGCGCGAGCAGCGCGTGCGCCGCTCGGTCGCCCGCGCGCTCGCTGAGCACGGCTTCGTCGAGACGCTGAGCTACCCGTTCGTCGGCGAGAGCGAGCTCGACGCGCTGCGGATCCCCGCGGACGACGAGCGCCGCCGGGCGCTGCGCCTGCTCAACCCGCTGGCCGACGACCGTCCCCTGATGCGCACGGACGTGCTGAGCACGCTCCTGGAGACCACGCGCCGCAACGTGGGCCGCGGGCTCGGGGACGTCGCCGTTTTCGAGGTCGGGCTCGTGACGCACCCGCGCCCGGGCGCCCCGGCCGCGCCGTCGCTGCCCGGCGGGGTGCGTCCCTCCGACGACGACCTCGCCGCGATCGAGGCCGCCCTTCCGGCGCAGCCGCGCCACGTCGCGGGCGTCCTGGTCGGTCGTCGCGAGCGGGCGGGCTGGTGGGGCTCCGGCCGGCCGGCGGACTGGACGGACGCGCTCGACGCGGCGCGCCTGGTCGCGGACCGCGCCGGTCTGCGGGGGGACGACGCCGTGCGCGTGGTCGCCGACACCGCGCGGGCCCCGTTCCACCCGGGCCGCTGCGCGCGCCTCGAGCTCGCCGACGGGACGGTCGTCGGGCACGCGGGCGAGCTGCACCCCAAGGTGCTCGAGAACGTCGGCCTGCCCGCCCGCTCCGTGGCGTTCGAGCTCGACCTGTCGGCGCTCGTCGCGGGTGCGTCCGACGAGCCCGTCCAGGCGACCCCGGTCTCCGGGTTCCCGGCGGCGAAGGAGGACCTCGCGTTCGTCGTCGCCGCCGACGTGCCGGCCGAGGCGCTGCGCGCCGCGGTCGTCGAGGGCGCCGGCGAGCTCGCGGAGGAGGTCGTGCTGTTCGACGTCTTCACGGGCGAGCAGGTGGGCGCCGGGCGCAAGTCGCTCGCGTTCTCGCTGCGGCTGCGCGCCGCGGACCGCACCCTCACCGCCGACGACGTCGCGCGGGTCCGGGAGGGCGCCGTGGCCGCCGCGCGCGAGCGCGTCGGGGCGGAGCTGCGCGCATGAGCGGCGCACCGGGGGAGGGCACGACGCCGGACGTGGCGCCCGCACGGACCGCGCTCGTCACCGGGGCGTCGCGCGGCATCGGCCGGGCGGTCGCCGTCGGGCTCGCCGCGTCCGGCCTCGACGTCGCGCTCCTCGCGCGCGACGCGGGCCGGCTCGCCGGGGTGGCCGACGAAATCGCCGCGCTCGACGGCGCGGGCCGGGCCGTCGTCGTCACGGCGGACGTGACCGACGCGGCGGCGGTGGCCGCGGCCGTCCGCGAGGCCGAGGCCGCGCTCGGGAGCGTGGACCTGCTCGTCAACAACGCGGGCCGGGTCGACGCCGAGGTGCCGCTCTGGGAGGCGGACCCCGACGAGTGGTGGGCCGTCCTGGAGACCAACGTGCGCGGGCCGTTCCTGCTCGCGCGCGCCGTCGTCCCCGGGATGCTCGCGCGCGGCGGCGGCCGCGTCGTCGACCTCAACAGCGGCGCGGGCTCGCACGACATGGAGGGCGCGAGCGCGTACAACGCGAGCAAGACGGCGCTCCTGCGTCTCGGGGCGAACCTCCACCGCTCGGGCCACGCGCTCGGGCTGCGGACCTTCGAGGTGTCGCCGGGCGTCGTGCAGACCGACATGACGGCGTCCATGGTCATGCACGAGGGCCGCACGGAGTGGACGCCCGTCGAGCGCACGGTCGAGATGGTCGTCGCGATCGCCCGCGGCGAGCTCGACGCGTTCTCGGGGTCGTTCGTGCGCGTGACGCACGACTCGCCCGGGTCGCTCCGCGCGGCCGCCCAGGAGGCCGCCCGCGCGGGCGTCGCGCTGCCCGGTCCCGACGGCCGTCGGCTGCGCGTCACGCGCTGGGGCTCCGACGACCCGATGCCGGGGGAGCTCCCCGCCCGCTGAGCGCACGCGCCCCGTACGGCCGACGCCGCCCGACCCCCCGGTCGGGCGGCGTCCGTGCGTCCGGGCACCGGGTCACAGCGGGACGCACGCGTCCCGGTCGACCCACACGTGCCACAGGCCCCGCTCGGGGTGCTCGTACTCGAACGCCACGAGGCCACCCGCGTCGTGCGTGACGACGCCCGTGAGCACGACCCGCCGGCCGTCGCGGTCGTACGTGGTGCAGAGGGCGGGCACCTGGACCGGGACGGGCGCGTCCGGCAGGAAGGGGCGGGTCGCGGGGGCGACGTGCTGCGTCATACCCGGAAAGACGCGCGCACGCGCGTCGTCTCACGCGTCGGGGCGGGTGAAAAGCGACGGGTCGCCGCGTAGCATGGCCCGCGACACGGGGTGCCCCGCACCGGGGCTGAGATGAGACCCGTCGAACCTGATCTGGCTCGTACCAGCGAAGGGATGTCCGCGCGATGACGCTCGCCCTGCCTCGGCACACCTCCGACCCGGCCTCCGCTCCCGCGGACCGTGACCGCCGGCCCGACCCGGGCCGTCGGCCCGACCCGGCACCGTCCCGCCCCCGCGTCCTCTCCGTCGCGGGGACCGACCCGACCGGCGGCGCCGGGATCCAGGCCGACCTCAAGGCGTTCTGCGCGCACGGCGCCTACGGCATGGCCGTCACCACGGCGCTCGTCGCGCAGAACACCCACGGCGTGCGGTCGGTGCACGTCCCCGGGCCGGCGTTCCTGCGCGCGCAGCTCGACGCCGTGTCCGACGACGTCGAGGTCGACGCCGTGAAGATCGGCATGGTCGCGGACGAGGCGAACGCCCGCACCGTCGGGGAGTGGCTCGACGACCTCGCCGCGGCGCGCGCCGCCGCGGGCGGTCCGCGGCCCTGGGTCGTCCTGGACCCGGTGATGGTCGCCACGTCCGGCCACCGCCTGCTCGACGCGGGCGCCGAGCAGGCCGTGCGCGACCTCGCCGCGCGCGCCGACGTCGTCACGCCGAACCTGCCCGAGCTCGCCGTCCTCGGCGGGCAGGAGCCCGCGACGACGTGGGACGACGCCCTGCGCCAGGCGACGGCGTACGCGACCGCGAGCGACGCCGTCGTGCTGCTCAAGGGCGGTCACCTCACCGGACGCACGTCGCCCGACGCGCTCGTCGTCCCCGCGCCCGGGCCGACGACGGGCCGCGCGCCGGGGGCGGCCACCGTCACGACGTTCGACGCCGAGCGCGTCGACACGCCCCACACCCACGGCACGGGGTGCTCGCTCTCGGCGGCGCTCGCGGCGCTGCGACCGCAGCGCGCGAGCTGGGAGGAAGCGGCCCGCGAGGCGAAGGAGTGGCTCACGGGCGCGCTGCGTGCCGGCGCCGCGCTGCGGGTGGGGACGGGCCGGGGGCCCGTGGACCACCTGCACCGCTCGGCGCCCGTGCGGCCGGGCTGAGCCCAGGCCGACCGGGCCGACCGGGCGAGCCCGGGCTGCCGTGACGTGCCTGCGCCCGGCCCGCGGGACGCGCTCAGGCCGTGGGGCGGCTCGGTGCGTGGGCGGCCCTGCGGTCGGCTCCGCGGTCGGTGTCGAGGTCGGCCAGCGCGTCGCGGAGCACGGCGAGCGTCGCGCGCGCGACGGCGAGGCGCTGCGCGGGCGGGGCGTCCGCGGGCCGCGTCGTCACCTTCGCGCCGACGAGCGGGACGGGCCCGGCCGCGGCGAGGAACTCGCGCACCTCGGCCGGGCCGAGCATCGACTCGTCCGGGCCGGGGAGCGCGGGGTCCGGACCGTGAGGCGGCACGTGCGCGTCCGCCCACGGCGCGCCCCACCGGCCGGGCCGGCCCGCGGCACCGGAGAGCATCGCGCTCGCGAGGAGGCCCGCGCCCGCGGCCGCCCGCGCGTGCTCGACGGGCGTCGCGGCGCTGCGCCCCTCGATGGCGGACCGGCCCCAGTTGAGCCCGACGTGCAGGGGGTGGCCGGTGTCCCGGGCCGCGCGCGCGACGGCGGCGATCTCGTCGTCGAGCGCGAGGAAGCCCTTCTCCGCGACGCCCCACGGGCGTGGTGCGTCGCAGTGCTCCACCACGAGCGGCAGCCCGGCGGGCGCGACGGCGGCGAGCTCGGTGAGGCTGCGCGCGAGCGCCGCGCCGGAGCCGCGGCCCGGACCGGGCGCGGACTGGAGCTCGACCGCGACGACGCGCCGTCGACCCTCCGCCTCGGCGAGCCGGGTCACGGCCGCGAGGACGCGTGCGACGCCGTCGACCGCCTCGCGCCGACCCTCCTCGTCGTCGGACGCGAGGCCGTAGGAGCGGTCGGCCCCGGCGCGGCGGGCCGTCGCGGCGACCGTCGTCGGCAGCAGCGCCCAGTGCGCCGGCAGCGCGGCCGCGGTCGTCGCGAGCGCGCCCGGGTCGTCCGGGTCGACGGGGTGCTCGAGGCCGCCGAGGCCGTCCTCGTCGAGGGCGGCGTACCAGCCGCCCGGGTCGGGGACGCCCGCGAGGGCGTAGGCACCGAGCAGGGTCAGGGGGCGGTCGTGCAGGTCGGTCATCGGTCCTCGTCGGTCGTGGTGGGGGTGCCTCACGCGTCAGGCGCGGGCGACGTCCTGGTCGGCGGTGGCGTACTCGCACGCGTAGCCCGGCGGGACCCAGCGCCACCGTGCCTCGACGTCCTGCACCGCGACGCCCGCGGGCCGGTCGGCGACGCACGCGTCCGCCTGCTGGCGCACCGCCACGGTCACGTAGTAGACGACGAACACCGCGGTGAGCAGCACGGCGAGCACGGTCACGGTGCGGCGCAGCGCGGGGGAGGGGCCGCCGTCGGAGCCGTCCTCCTCGCCGGGACGCGGCGGCACCCAGTCCCAGCTCACGCGGTGCCGGTCGTCGTGCCGGTCGTGGTGGCGGGAGCGTCGTCCGCCCCGGCGGGCCGGAGCAGCACCTTGCCGGTGGTCGCCCGTCCCTCGAGCGCGCGGTGGGCGTCGGCGGCGTCGGCGAGCGGGAACGTCGCGCCGACGCGCACGTGCAGCGTGCCGCCCGCGACGGCGCCGAGCACCTCGGTCGCGCGCTCGACGAGCTCGGCGCGCGTCGCCGTGTGGTCGGCGAGCTTGGGCCGCGTGAGGAACAGCGAGCCGCCCGCGTTGAGGCGCTGCGGGTCGAACGGGGGACCTGCCCCGACGAGCCGCCGTAGAGGACGAGCGTGCCGCGGCGGCGCAGCGACGCGAGCGACGCGTCGAACGTGTCCTTGCCGACCGAGTCGTACACCGCCGCGACGCCCTCGCCGCCCGTGAGCCCCCGCACGACCTCGGGCAGCTCGGCCGTGAGGTCGGCGAACGCCGTGTACTGGATCGCGTGCTCGGCGCCCGCGCCGCGGGACAGCTCCGCCTTCTCGGGGGTCGAGACCGTGGAGATCACGTGCGCGCCCCGCGCCACGAGCATCTGCGTCAGGAGCAGCCCGACGCCGCCCGCGCCCGCGTGCACGAGCACGCGGTCGCCCGGGCGGACGGGGTACGACGACGTGCACAGGTAGTGCGCCGTGAGCCCCTGGAGCGCCACGGCGGTCGCGTCCTCGAGCGAGACGGCGTCGGGCACGTGCAGCGCCTGCCCGGCGTCCACCACGACGAGCTCCGCGTACGACCCCGGCGCCTCGGTCCACACGACGCGGTCCCCGACCGCGAACCCCTCGACCCCCTCGCCCACCTCGGCGACGACCCCGGCCCCCTCGCTCCCGACGACGTGCGGGTAGTCCATCGCGTACACGCCGGAGCGCTTGTACGTGTCGATGAAGTTCACGCCCGCCACCGCGGAGCGGACGAGAAGCTGCCCCGGGCCCGGCGACGGGTCGGGCAGCTCGGTGTACTCGAGGACCTCGGGACCGCCCGCCGCGCGGGCCACGATCGCGTGCATGACCTCAGCCTAGGGTCGTCCCGCGGCCCCGGCCGTCGTCCGCGCCGTCGCGGGTGTCGCCGTCGGTCCCGTGCCGGGCGCCGCCGTCGCGGCGGCCGGGTCGTCGCCCACCAGCCGGGGCGGGCGCGCGTGCCCCGCCGATGCGTGCCACCGGCCGAACCGGCGCTCCACGTGCACCGGGTGCGCGAAGCAGCGCGTGACGTGCTCCGTGACGAGCACGTCCGCGGCGGGTCCCGCGACGACGACGCGGCCGTGCGCGAGGAGGACGGCGTGGCTCGTCGTCGTGGGCAGCTCCTCGAGGTGGTGCGTCACCAGCACCGACGCGACCCGCGGGCGGGTCGCGCGCACGGCGTCCAGCGTCTCCAGGAGCTGCTCGCGCGCCGCGACGTCGAGCCCGGTGGACGGCTCGTCGAGGAGCAGGAGCGCGGGGTCGGGCAGCAGGGCGCGCGCCACGAGGGCCCGGCCGCGCTCGCCCTGCGACAGCGTCGGCCAGGGGTCGTGCGCACGGTGGGCGAGCCCCAGGTCGGCGACGAGCCCTCGGGCCAGGTCGACCTCGTCGGGCGTCGGGCGCCAGCGCGGGCGCCAGTCCACGGTCCCGGTCAGACCGGTGAGGGTCACCTCGAGCACGGTGAGCGGCGAGCGCAGGTCGTGCCGGGGGTCCACGTGGCCGATGCGGCGGTGGAGGGTCTGCGTGTCGACCCGGCCCAGGCGCTCGCCGAGCACGTGCACCGTGCCCCGCGTCGGGTGCCGCCGCGCCCCGCAGATCCCGAGGATCGTGCTCTTCCCGGCGCCGTTGGGTCCCAGGAGCGCCCAGTGCTCGCCGGCCCGGACGGTGAGGTCGACGCCGTCGAGGATCGCGCGGCCGTCGCGCACCAGGTCGACGCCGCGCAAGGACAAGACCTCGGCGCTCACCGGTCACCACCCGCCGCGCGAGGGCCGCGCCCGGCGACCTTCGCGTGGACGGCTGCGAGGTGCTCGCGCGCCGCCCCGGACGCGCGCACGGCGTCGCGGTCGCGGACCGCCTTGAGGATCGCCTCGTGCGCGTCCTGGTCGTGCCGGTGCGCCTCGCCCGCCCGGTCGAGGGCGACCATCGCGACCATCGCGCGGCGCAGGCGAGGGACGAAGGTCGCGAAGAGCTCGGCCAGCACGGCGTTGTGCGCGGCGTCGACGACCGCCCGGTGGAACGCGAGGTCCGCGTCCACGTAGTCGGCGGGCGACGACGTCGCCGCGACCTGCCCGCGGCGGGCGAGCGCCGTCGTCATGGTGCGCAGGTCCGCGGGCGTGCGGCGCGCGGCGGCGAGCCCCGCGGCCTCCGCCTCCAGCGCCGCGCGCACCTCGAGCACGTCGACGATCTCGCCGCGGCGCAGCACCTCGTCCCAGTCGTCGGCGGTGTCCGTCGAGACGACGTACACGCCCGAGCCCTGCCTGCTGTCGAGGACGCCGCGGCCCGCGAGCTGGCGGATCGCCTCGCGGACGGTCGATCGGCCGACGCCGAGCTCGGCGGCGAGCGCCTGCTCCCCGGGCAGCCGGTGGTCGAGGGGCCAGGCACCGGAGCGCACGCGCTCGAGCAGGAGCTCGGCCGCCTGGTCGGCCAGCGGGCGTCGCTGCAGCGCGGTCATGGAAACCTCTCAGGTTGTCTGAGGACTTGATCGACGCTAGCGTACCCCGCATGTCCTGGACGGCGCTCCTCCTTCGACGCCACGGCGGGGTCTGACCGGACCGGCCCCCCGCCGTGGGGGTCCGTCGTGCGCCGGTCGTCCCGCGCCCCGCCACCTCGGGGCTCCAGCCGAAGGACCGCCATGACCGTCTCCGCCACCCCCGCCCGCACGGACCGCCCCGCCGCCACGACGACGCCGCCGTGGAACCGGCAGCGCCCGTCGCCCATGCCGTCGTCCCGCTACGCCGACGTCCACGCCCGTGTCGACGTGCCCGACCTGCCCGACCGCCGCTGGCCGAACCGCCGGCTCACCCAGGCGCCGCTGTGGGTCCCTGTCGACCTCCGCGACGGCAACCAGGCGCTCGCGGAACCGATGGACCCGGCGCGCAAGCGCCGCTTCTTCGAGCTGCTCGTCGCGATGGGGTACACCGAGATCGAGGTGGGCTACCCGTCGGCGTCGCAGACCGACTTCGACTTCGTGCGCCTGCTCGCCGAGACCGACCTCGCGCCCGAGCACCTGACCGTCGTCGTGTTCACCGCCGCGCGCGCCGACCTGATCGCGCGCACGGTCGAGTCCGTGCGCGGGCTGCGCAACCCGGTCGTCGTCCACGTGTACACCGCGACGGCGCCCGCCTGGCGGGACGTGGTGCTCGGCCGCGATCGCGAGGAGCTCGCCCGGCTGATCACCGACGCCGGGACCGAGGTGCTGCGCCACGCCAGCGACGACCCGCGCGTCCGGTTCGAGTTCTCGCCCGAGGTGTTCAACCTCACCGAGCCCGACTACGTGCTCGACGTGTGCGACCGCATGACGACGCTCTGGGACGCGACGCCCGAGCGGCCCGTCGTCCTCAACCTCCCCGCCACGGTCGAGGTCGCGACGCCCAACGTCTACGCCGACCAGATCGAGTACATGGACCGGAACCTCGCGCGGCGCGAGGGCGTGATCCTCTCGGTCCACCCGCACAACGACCGGGGCACCGGCGTCGCGTGCGCCGAGCTCGCGGTCCTCGCGGGCGCGCAGCGCGTCGAGGGGTGCCTGTTCGGCAACGGCGAGCGCACCGGGAACGTCGACCTCGTGACGCTGGGCCTCAACCTGCACGCGCAGGGCGTCGACCCGATGGTCGACTTCTCCGACCTCGACGCGATCCGCGACGTCGTCGTGGCGTGCAACCGGATCGACGTCCACCCGCGCCATCCGTACGTGGGCGAGCTGGTGCACACCGCGTACTCCGGCACGCACCAGGACGCGATCCGCAAGGGGATGGCGCGGCACCGGGCCGACGCCGCGGCGGCCGGCCTCGACCCCGCGGTCGCGCCCTGGCGCGTGCCGTACCTGCCGGTCGACCCCGCGGACCTCGGGAGGTCGTACGAGGCCCTCGTGCGCGTGAACAGCCAGTCCGGGAAGGGCGGCGTCGCGTACGTGCTGCAGTCCGTCCACGGCCTGGACCTGCCCCGGGGCCTCCAGGTGGACCTCGCGCGCCGTGTCCAGGAGCACGCCGACGCCACCGGTGCCGAGGTGACGCCCGACGTCCTCCTCACGCTGTTCGACACGGCCTACGCGCGCCCGGGCGCCGTCGCGCCCGTCGTGTGGACGAGCCGGCGCGCCGACGACGGGACGGAGCACCTCGACCTCGAGGTCACGGTCGACGGCGAGCGCGTCGCCACGTCCGGGACGGGCACCGGCGCGGTCGACGCCCTCGTCGACGCGCTGGCCCGCCTCGGCCGCCCGGTGGAGGTCCTCTCGCTCACCCAGCAGTCCGTCGGCAGCGGGAGCGGCGCGACCGCGGTGACCTACCTTGAGCACCGCGGCCCCGACGGCACCCCGCGCTGGACCGTGGGCCGTGACGCGTCCGTCCTGGGAGCGGCCGTCCGCGCGGTCTGCGCGGCGGCGGACTGAGGCCGGGTTCGCGGGTCTGCATCGGTCTACGGCCCGCGGGGTCGGGTCCGCAGGTCTGCATCGGTCTACGGCCCGCGGGGCCGGCTCCGCGGGTCTGCAGGGATCTACGGCCCGCAGGGCCGGGTCCGCGGTGGGGTCGGACCGTGCGCTCGGACTGGCGCACCGTCGCCCTGGTCTTCCGGGCGGAGGTCGAAGGAGTGCGCCTTGACGTCCTTCGCGCACGGTCCGACCCCACCGCTCGTCCTGTCCCGCACCGCACGACCGAGGTCAGGCCCGGCGGTTCGGTCAGGCTCGGCCCGTCGCCTCGGTCCCGGACGTTCCGCTGAGAAGCGAGAAGTGGCCCCTCCGAGCCCCGCTCGCGGGACCACTTGTCTCTTCTCGTCACCGCATGTTGGCGCGGACGAGTCCGGCGGACCGGCCGCGGGGCCGTAGGTCGATGCCGAAGCGCGGACGTGACCCGCGGACCGTTGACCCCACCGACCGGACCCCGCGTACCGTGGGGCAGGACCTCGGGCCCGACCGTTGCATAAGTATGTATAGTGATGCATATGACGATCAGAGTCGCGGTCGCGGGTGCGTCCGGGTACGCGGGCGGGGAGACGCTCCGCCTGCTCGCCGGGCACCCCGAGGTGGAGATCGGCGCCGTGACGGCGCACAGCAACGCGGGCACGCTCCTCGGCGAGCACCAGCCGCACCTGCGATCCCTGGCCGACCGCGTGCTCCTGCCGACGGCGGTCGAGCACCTCGTGGGGCACGACGTCGTCGTGCTCGCGCTGCCGCATGGTGCCTCGGGTGAGATCGCGGCGCAGCTCCCCGACGACGTGCTCGTGCTCGACCTCGGCGCGGACCACCGGCTCGAGTCCGCGGCGGACTGGTCGGCGTTCTACGGCTCCGAGCACGCGGGCACGTGGCCGTACGGGCTGCCGGAGCTCCTGCTGACGAACGTGCCGGGTGCCGCGGCGACCGAGACCCGGCAGCGTGAGCGGCTCGCCGGTGCGCGGCGCGTGGCCGTCCCCGGGTGCAACGTCACGGCTGTCACGCTCGGCATCCAGCCGGGCGTCGCCGCCGGGCTCGTCGAGGGCACGGACCTCGTCGCGGTGCTCGCCAACGGGTACTCGGGCGCGGGGAAGTCGCTCAAGCCGCACCTGCTCGCGTCCGAGGCGCTCGGGTCGGCGCAGCCGTACGCCGTCGGCGGGTCGCACCGGCACATCCCGGAGATCGCGCAGAACCTGCGGGCCGCCGGGGCCCCGGCCGTGAGCATCTCGTTCACGCCGACGCTCGTGCCCATGTCGCGCGGCATCCTCGCCACGGTGACGGCGCGCCTGACCGACGACGCCGCGCGCCTCGATCCCGCGGCGCTCGACGCGCGCGTCCGCCAGGCCTGGGAGGACGCGTACGTCGGCGAGCCGTTCGTCCGCGTGCTGCCTGCGGGCCAGTGGCCGACGACGGCGATGACCCTCGGCGCGAACATCGCGCTCGTCCAGGTCGCGGTCGACCACGCGGCGGGCCGCGTCGTCACCGTCACGGCGATCGACAACCTCGTCAAGGGCACCGCGGGCGCCGCGGTGCAGTCCATGAACATCGCGCTCGGCCTGCCGCAGACGGCGGGCCTCACGACCGAGGGGGTCGCCCCGTGACCGTCACCACCCCGCAGGGCTTCCGGGCCGCCGGCGTCGCCGCCGGGCTCAAGTCCACGGGCGCGCGCGACGTCGCGCTCGTCGTCAACGACGGGCCGCTCGACGTCGCCGCGGCCGTCCTCACGACGAACCGCGTGTTCGCGGCGCCGGTCGCCTGGACGCGCCAGGCCGTGGGCGACGGGCGCGCGACGGCCGTCGTGCTCAACTCGGGCGGCGCGAACGCGTGCACCGGGCCGGAGGGCTTCGCCGACACGCACCGCACGGCGGAGCACGTCGCCGACGTCCTCGCGACGTCGGCGGGCGACGTGCTCGTCTGCTCGACGGGCCTCATCGGCGTGCGGCTGCCCATGGACACGCTCCTCGCGGGCGTCGACGCCGCCGCGGCGGCGCTCGCGGACCCGGTCGCCGCGGTCGACGGCGGCGGCGACGCCGCGCTCGCGATCATGACGACGGACACCGTGCCGAAGACGGTGGCGGTGGTCCGCGAGGTCACCGACGCCACCGCGACGGACGGCGCCGCGACGTGGTCCGTGGGCGGCATGGCGAAGGGCGCGGGCATGCTCGCGCCGGGCCTCGCGACCATGCTCTGCGTGCTGACGACGGACGCCGTCGTCGACGCCGCGACGGCCGACGCCGCGCTGCGGGCCGCGACCCGCACGACGTTCGACCGCGTCGACTCCGACGGCTGCATGTCGACGAACGACACCGTGATCCTGCTCGCCTCGGGCGCGTCGGGGGTCGAGGTCGGTCTCGACGCGCTCACCGACGCCGTCACCGAGGCGTGCGGGTCGCTCGCGCGCCAGCTCGTCGCCGACGCCGAGGGCGCGAGCCACGACGTCGCCGTCACAGTTGTCAACGCGGCCAGCGAGGACGCCGCGGTCGCCGTCGCGCGCGCCGTGACGCGGTCCAACCTGTTCAAGGCCGCGATCTTCGGCAACGACCCGAACTGGGGCCGCATCGTGTCCGCCGTCGGGACCGTCCCCGAGGACGTCGCGCCGTTCGACGCGCTCCTGCTCGACGTGTCGGTCAACGGCGTCCAGGTCTGCCGGGCCGGGGGAGTGGGCGAGCCCCGCGAGCTCGTCGACCTCGCGGCCGAGCGCGAGGTGCGCGTCGAGATCGACCTGCACGCCGGCTCCGCGAGCGCGACCGTCTGGACCAACGACCTCACGCACGACTACGTCCACGAGAACAGCGCGTACTCCTCATGAGCGACCCCACCACGCCCACGCCCCACCCGGACGACGCCGCGTTCGACACCCGCACCGACCTGCGCCCCGAGCAGAAGGCCGAGGTGCTCGTCGAGGCCCTGCCCTGGCTCGAGGAGTTCGCCGGCGCGCTCGTCGTCGTCAAGTACGGCGGCAACGCCATGGTCGACGACACGCTCAAGGCCGCGTTCGCCGAGGACATGGTGTTCCTGCGCCGCGTCGGGCTGCGCCCGGTCGTCGTGCACGGCGGGGGCCCGCAGATCTCCGCGATGCTCGACCGGCTCGGCATCGAGTCCGAGTTCCGCGGGGGCCTGCGCGTGACGACGCCGGAGGCGATGGACGTCGTCCGCATGGTCCTCACCGGCCAGGTGTCGCGCGAGCTCGTCGGTCTCATCAACGCGCACGGCCCGTACGCCGTCGGGCTCTCGGGCGAGGACGGCGGCCTGCTGCAGGCCCAGCGCCGGCACGCGACCGTCGACGGCGAGCCGGTCGACGTCGGTCTCGTCGGCGACGTCGTCGAGGTGCACCCGTCCGCGGTCCAGGACCTGCTCGACGCCGGGCGCATCCCCGTCGTGTCGACCATCGCCCCCGACCTCGAGGACCCGACCCAGGTGCTCAACGTCAACGCGGACACCGCCGCCGCGGCGCTCGCGGTCGCGCTCGGCGCGAAGAAGCTCGTCGTCCTGACCGACGTCGAGGGCCTGTACACGTCGTGGCCGGACCGGGGCTCGCTCGTCGCGCAGATCACGCGCTCGGAGCTCGCGGCGCTCCTGCCGTCGCTCTCGGCGGGCATGGTCCCCAAGATGGAGGCGTGCCTGCGCGCCGTCGAGGGCGGGGTCCCCGCGGCGACGGTCATCGACGGCCGCGTGCCGCACTCGACGCTGCTCGAGGTCTTCACCACCCAGGGCAACGGGACGATGGTCGTCCCCGACGCCGCGGGCGCGCCGGCGCCCGCGCTCACCACGACCGCCGGAGGGGCCGCGTGAACGCGCTCGACCACCCGACGGGCGCGCCCGCGCCCGCACCGACGACCACCGTGACGGCCCCGGCCGACGGCTCCGTCGCGCAGTGGACCGACCGCTACACCCACGCGGTCATGGACACGTTCGGCCCGCCGCAGCGCGTCCTCGTGCGCGGCGAGGGCGCGTACGTGTGGGACGCCGACGGGAAGCGGTACCTCGACCTGCTCGCGGGCATCGCGGTCAACGCGCTCGGCCACGCGCACCCGACGCTCACGGCGGCGGTCTCGGCCCAGCTCGGCACGCTCGGGCACGTCTCGAACTTCTTCGGCACCCCGACGCAGATCGCGCTCGCCGAGCGCCTGCTCGCGCTCGCGGAGGCGCCCGAGGGGTCGCGCGTGTTCTTCACGAACTCGGGCACGGAGGCGAACGAGGCGGCGTTCAAGATGACGCGCCGCACGGGCCGCACGCGGGTCCTCGCGCTCCAGGGCGGCTTCCACGGGCGGACGATGGGCGCGCTCGCGCTGACGTCGAAGTCCGCGTACCGCGAGCCGTTCGAGCCGCTCCCCGGCGGCGTCGAGTTCGTCGCGTTCGACGACGTCGCCGCGCTCGAGGAGGCCTTCTCGCCCGCGGCCGTCGCGGCCCGCGGCGAGGTCGCGGCGCTCGTCGTCGAGCCCGTGCAGGGCGAGGCCGGCGTGCGCGCGCTCTCGCCGGGCTACCTCGTCGCCGCGCGCGAGCTCACCGCGCGCCACGGCGCGCTGCTCGTCCTCGACGAGGTGCAGACCGGCGTCGGGCGCACCGGCTCGTGGTTCGCCTACCAGCAGCCGGAGGTGGGCGGCGGCGTCGTGCCCGACGTCGTCACGCTCGCCAAGGGCCTCGGCGGTGGGTTCCCCGTCGGCGCGGTGGTCGCGTACGGCGAGCGGGCGGCGACGCTGCTCGGCCGCGGTCAGCACGGGACGACGTTCGGCGGCAACCCTGTCGCGGCCGCGGCGGCGCTCGCGACGCTCGGGGTGATCGAGCGCGACGGGCTCCTCGAGAACGTGCGGACCGTCGGGGCGCTCCTGCGCGACGGCATCGCCGGTGCGGGGAACCCGCTCGTCGCGGGCGTGCGGGGCCGCGGGCTCCTGCTCGCCGTCCAGCTCACGCGGCCCGTCGCGGCCGACGTCGCGCGCACGGCGCTCGACGCGGGTTTCGTCGTCAACGCCGTCGCGCCCGACGCGATCCGGCTCGCGCCGCCTCTCGTCCTCACACCCGACCAGGCGCGCGACGTCGTTGCGTTCTTCGCCGCGGTCGCGGTCCCCGACGACCCGGCCGGCGTACCCACCGTCCCCGCGGCGGGCACCGCGTCAGCCCCCACGACCGACCCCACGACGAGGAGCTCCTGATGGCCCCCCGGCACTTCCTGCGCGACGACGACCTCACGCCCGCCGAGCAGCGTCAGGTCCTCGAGATCGGCCTCGCGTTCCGCGACGACCGCACGTTCCGCCAGCCGCTCGCCGGACCGCAGGGCGTGGCCGTCCTGTTCGACAAGCCGACGCTGCGCACGCAGCTCTCGTTCGCGACGGGCATCGCCGAGCTCGGCGGCTTCCCGGTCGTCGTGGACGGCCGGCTCGCCCAGGTCGGGGTGCGCGAGTCCGTCGCGGACGTCACGCGCGTCCTCGACCGGCAGGCGTCCGCCATCGTGTGGCGCACGTTCGGCCAGGACCGGATCGAGGAGATGGCGGCGATCAGCCGGGTCCCGGTCGTCAACGCGCTCACCGACGACTTCCACCCGTGCCAGATCCTCGCGGACCTCCTGACGATCGCCCAGCTCCGCGGCGGGACGGGGGCGCTCGCGGGCCAGACGCTCGCGTACGTCGGCGACGGCGCGAACAACATGGCGCACTCCTACCTGCTCGGCGGCGCGACCGCGGGCCTGCACGTGCGGGTCGGCACGCCGGACGGGTACCCGCCGCACCCGGTCTTCGTGGCCGACGCCGAGCGGATCGCGGCCGAGACCGGCGGCTCGGTGCTCGTCACGTCCGACCCGGTCGAGGCCGTCGCGGGGGCGGACGTCGTCGCGACCGACACGTGGGTGTCCATGGGCGACGAGGCGGAGGCCGAGGACCGCGCACTGCCGTTCGTGCCGTACCAGGTGAACGACGAGCTCCTCGCGCACGCCAAGCCCGACGCGATCGTGCTGCACTGCCTGCCCGCCTACCGGGGCAAGGAGATCACCGCCGAGGTGATCGACGGCCCCCGCTCGGCGGTGTGGGACGAGGCGGAGAACCGGCTGCACGCGCAGAAGGCGCTGCTCACGTTCCTCCTGGAGCGGTCGTGACCGAGGCCCGCACGGCGACGACGAAGACGGCGCGCCACGCGCGCATCGCCGAGATCGTGCGTCGCACCGAGATCCACTCGCAGGCGGAGCTCGCGCGCGAGCTCGAGCGCGAGGGCCTGTCGGTGACGCAGGCGACGCTCTCGCGCGACCTCATCGAGCTGCGCGCGGAGAAGGTGCGCGGCGCCTCGGGCGCGCTCGTGTACGCGGTGCCGGGGGAGGGCGGGGACCGCAGCGTGCAGACCGCGGAGTCGCCCGAGTACCTCGCGGCCCGGCTCGCGCGCCTGTGCTCGGAGATGCTCGTGTCCGCCGAGGCGTCCGCGAACCTCGTCGTGCTGCGCACGCCTCCCGGTGCCGCGAACTACCTCGCGTCGGCGATCGACCACTCCGTGCTCCCGCACGTGCTCGGCTGCATCGCGGGCGACGACACGATCCTCGTCATCGCGCGCGACCCCGACGGCGGCGCGGACCTCGCCCGGCGCTTCCTCGAGCTCTCCGGACCCCACGGCGGGCCCGTCCCCGGCACGCCGGACTGACCGCCGTCGGCCCACGCCCCGCGCGGCCGAAGCGCCCTGCGAGACTGGACCCCGGACCCCACCCGCACGTCACAGAAAGAGACCGTCATGACTGAACGCGTCGTGCTCGCCTACTCGGGCGGCCTGGACACGTCGGTGGCCATCGGCTGGATCGCCGAGGCCACGGGCGCCGAGGTCGTCGCCGTCGCGGTCGACGTCGGCCAGGGCGGGGAGGACCTCGAGGTCATCCGGCAGCGTGCCCTGGACTGCGGCGCCGTCGAGGCGTACGTCGCCGACGCGCGCGACGAGTTCGCGGCGGAGTACTGCATGCCCGCGCTGCGCGCGAACGCCCTGTACCTCGACCGGTACCCGCTCGTCTCGGCGCTGTCGCGCCCGGTCATCGTCAAGCACCTCGTGCGCGCGGCGCGCCAGTTCGGCGCGACGACCGTCGCGCACGGCTGCACGGGCAAGGGCAACGACCAGGTGCGCTTCGAGGTCGCGACGACGTCCCTCGCGCCCGAGCTCAAGACCATCGCCCCCGTGCGCGACCTCGCGCTGACGCGCGAGAAGGCCATCGAGTACGCGGAGAAGCACGCGCTGCCCATCGCCACGACGAAGCACAACCCGTTCTCCATCGACCAGAACGTGTGGGGGCGCGCGGTCGAGACCGGCTTCCTCGAGGACATCTGGAACGCGCCGACCAAGGACGTCTACAACTACACCGACGACCCCACGTTCCCGCCCGTCGCGGACGAGGTCGTCGTGACGTTCGAGCAGGGCGTCCCGGTCGCGCTCGACGGCGTCGCGGTGACCCCGCTGCAGGCGATCCAGGAGATGAACCGCCGCGCAGGCGCCCAGGGCGTGGGGCGGATCGACATCGTCGAGGACCGCCTCGTGGGCATCAAGTCGCGCGAGGTCTACGAGGCGCCGGGCGCGATCGCCCTCATCGCCGCGCACCAGGAGCTCGAGAACGTCACGCTCGAGCGCGAGCAGGCCCGCTTCAAGCGCGGCGTCGAGCAGCGCTGGACCGAGCTCGTCTACGACGGCATGTGGTTCAGCCCGCTCAAGCGCTCGCTCGACGTGTTCGTCGACGACACCCAGCGCTACGTGTCCGGCGACGTGCGCCTCGTGCTGCACGGCGGGCGCGCGACCGTCACGGGCCGGCGCTCGGACGCGAGCCTCTACGACTTCAACCTCGCGACGTACGACGAGGGCGACTCGTTCGACCAGTCGCAGGCCAAGGGATTCATCGAGATCTACGGTCTCACCGCGAAGCTCGCCGCCGCGCGCGACGAGAAGTTCGGCAACGGTGTGGACCTCGGGACGGGAGCGCTGTGAGCACGCACGACGACCAGGACGGCACCGCCGTCGAGCCGACCGAGACGGCGCGCGTCAGCCTGTGGGGCGGCCGGTTCGCGGGCGGCCCCGCCGACGCGCTCGCCGCGCTGAGCAAGTCCACGCACTTCGACTGGCGCCTCGCGGGCCAGGACGTCGCGGGCTCGAAGGCCCACGCGAAGGTCCTGCACGCGGCCGGCCTGCTCGACGACGACGAGCTCGACGGCATGCTCGCCGCGCTCGAGCGCCTGCGCGAGGACGTCGCGTCGGGCGCGTTCGTCGCGGCCGACGACGACGAGGACGTGCACACCGCGCTGGAGCGCGGGCTCATCGAGCGGGCCGGGCCCGAGCTCGGGGGCAAGCTCCGCGCGGGCCGGTCGCGCAACGACCAGATCGCGACGCTCACGCGCATGTACCTGCGCGACGAGGCGCGCACGATCGCGCGCCTCGTGCTCGACGTCGTCGACGCGCTGATCGAGCAGGCCGCCGCGCACCCGGGCGCGGCCATGCCCGGCCGCACGCACCTCCAGCACGCCCAGCCGGTGCTCCTCGCGCACCACCTGCTCGCCCACGCGTGGCCGCTGCTGCGCGACGTCGACCGGCTCATCGACTGGGACGTGCGCGCCGCGCGCTCGCCGTACGGGTCGGGGGCGCTCGCGGGCTCGTCGCTGGGCCTGGACCCGGCGGCGGTC
Source organism: Cellulosimicrobium sp. JZ28 (assembly GCF_015327065.1). NCBI lineage: Bacteria > Bacillati > Actinomycetota > Actinomycetes > Micrococcales > Promicromonosporaceae > Cellulosimicrobium > Cellulosimicrobium sp. JZ28. The sequence continues at coordinate 1,480,574 of NZ_CP017660.1, forward strand.
GCCGCCGAGCTCGGGTTCGACGGCCCGGTCGAGAACTCGATCGACGGCACCGCGTCGCGCGACGTCGTCGCCGAGTTCGCGTTCGTCGCCGCGATGCTCGGGGTCGACCTCTCGCGCCTCGCGGAGGAGGTCGTCCTCTGGGCGACGAAGGAGTTCGGCTTCGTGCGCCTGCACGACTCCTACTCCACGGGGTCGAGCATCATGCCGCAGAAGAAGAACCCCGACGTCGCCGAGCTCGCGCGCGGCAAGGCGGGCCGCCTCATCGGCGACCTGACGGGCCTGCTCGCGACGCTCAAGGGCCTGCCGCTCGCGTACAACCGCGACCTCCAGGAGGACAAGGAGCCGGTGTTCGACCAGGTCGACACGCTCGAGGTGCTCCTGCCCGCGTTCTCCGGCATGGTCGCGACCCTCGAGTTCGACACCGACCGGATGGCGTCGCTCGCGCCGCAGGGGTTCTCGCTCGCGACGGACGTCGCCGAGTGGCTCGTGCGCGAGGGCGTGCCGTTCCGCGTCGCGCACGAGGTCGCGGGGGCGTGCGTGCGCGCGTGCGAGGAGCGCGGCATCGAGCTGTGGGACCTCTCGGACGACGACCTCGCGTCCATCTCCGAGCACCTCACGCCGGGCGTGCGCGACGTGCTGAGCGTCGAGGGCTCGCTCGCGTCGCGCGACGCCGTGGGCGGCACCGCCCCGGTGCGGGTCGCCGAGCAGCTCGAGGCCGCGAAGGAGCGCTCGGCCGAGTACCGCTTCTGGGCCCAGGACTGACGGTGCCCCGGCTCGCGGTGCGGCACGCGTGCCCGGCGGCGCGGGCGTGAGCGTCGGTCCGGACGTCCTCGCCGAGCTCGTCCGCCGGGTGCGCGACGCCGTCCCGCGCCTCGGTCCGCCCGGCCCGGACGCGGTCGCCGCGGGGGAGCGGACGGCGTCGGGCACGTGCCTCGTCGTGGTGGACGGGCCCGCGGGCTCGGGCAAGACGACGCTCGCCGCCCAGCTCGGGGACGCGCTGCCCGCCCAGGTGCTCCACATGGACGACCTCTACGAGGGCTGGCGCGGGCTCGAGCCCGCCTGGGCGCGGCTCGACGCGTGGGTGCTGACGCCGCTCGCCGCGGGCCGTGCCGGGCGGTACCGCCGGTACGACTGGCACCTCGACCGCTTCGCCGAGTGGCACGACGTCCCGGCCGCGCCGTACCTCGTGGTCGAGGGCTGCGGGGCGGGGCGGCGCGAGGCCGACGAGGTCGCGGCGCTGCGCGTGTGGGTCGAGGCGCCGGACGACGTCCGGCTCCGGCGCGGTCTCGACCGGGACGGCGAGGACCAGCGCGACCACTGGCTCGCGTGGATGGCCGCGGAGCGCGAGCACTACCGCCGCAACGCCACGCGCGAGCGCGCGGACGTCGTCCTCGACGGGTGGGGTCGGCTCGTGCGCACCGGGCGGACGGCGCCCGGCCCGGACCCGATCGCGCCCCGCACGGGCGTGGGCGGCGAGGCGTAGATTGCCCGGGACGGGAGGTGGTGGCATGCCGGCGGAGGCCTGGACGGACAGTGCGGCAGACATGGTGACGAGCACTGAGACGGACGCTGCGGCGGATGCGCCGACGGGGACGAGCGAGGCCGGGGGCGCGCGCGTCGTCGGGCCGTGGGACGCCCCGGCGCGCGGCTGGTACGCGCGCGACGTGCACGAGGTCGCGCGCGACCTCCTGGGCGCCCTGCTCACGCGGCGCAGCGCCGACGGCGACGTCACGCTGCGGATCACCGAGGTCGAGGCGTACGACGGCGAGCGCGACCCGGGCTCCCACGCGTTCCGCGGGCGCACGGAGCGCAACCGCGCCATGTTCGGCGAGCCGGGCCGCCTCTACGTCTACCGCCACCTGGGTCTGCACCACTGCGTCAACGTCGTGTGCGGGCCGGTGGGCCGCGCGTCCGCCGTCCTGCTGAGGGCCGGGGAGGTGACCGACGGCGTCGGGCTCGCCCGGTCCCGCCGGGTCGCCGCGGGCCGGTGCGACTCGGACCGTCAGATCGCGCGCGGCCCGGCGCGTCTCGCGGTCGCGCTCGACCTCGACCTGCGCCACTACGGCGCGGAGCTGACGGACCCGGACGGCGAGCTCGTGCTGCACCGGGCGACGGACGGGCCGCACCGGCCGCCGATCGCCACGGGACCGCGCGTGGGCGTGTCGGGCGACGGCGGGGACGGCGAGCTGTTCCCCTGGCGCTACTGGCTCGCGGGGGACCCGACGGTGTCCGCATACCGCCGCGTGAGCGCGCGCTCCCGCTGAGCCGGGGCGGTCGACCCGCGGCACCACGGTCCGGCGCCGCCCGCGAGGTGGGCGGTGGCCGGGCGACGGCGTCCGGCACGGCAGACTAGGACCCGCGGCCCGGACGGGGCCGCACCCTCGTGCCCGCACGGCGGGCACTCGACGAAGGAGCAGAAGTGAGCGACGTTCTCGACGAGCTGCAATGGCGGGGCCTGGTGGCGCAGTCCACCGACGAGGCCGCGCTGCGCGCCGCGCTGGCCGAGGGCCCGATCACCTATTACTGCGGCTTCGACCCGACGGCGCCGAGCCTGCACCACGGTCACCTGGTCCAGCTCCTCCTGCTGCGCCACCTCCAGCTCGCCGGCCACCGGCCGATCGCGCTCGTGGGCGGCGCGACGGGCATGATCGGCGACCCGCGCCAGTCGGGGGAGCGGGTGCTCAACTCGAAGGAGACGGTCGCCGACTGGACCGAGCGTCTGCGCGGCCAGGTCTCGCGCTTCCTGGACTTCGAGGGGGAGAACGCGGCGCGCGTCGTCAACAACCTCGACTGGATCTCGGAGATGTCGGCGATCGACTTCCTGCGCGACGTGGGCAAGCACTACCGCCTCGGCACGATGCTCGCCAAGGACACGGTGGCGCGCCGCCTGAGCTCGGACGAGGGCATCAGCTTCACGGAGTTCAGCTACCAGATCCTCCAGGGCATCGACTTCCACGAGCTGTACCTGCGCCACGGGGTCACGCTGCAGACGGGCGGGAACGACCAGTGGGGCAACCTGCTCTCGGGCGTCGACCTCATCCGTCGGACGGAGGGCGCGTCGGTGCACGTCATGACGACGCCGCTCATCACGAAGGCCGACGGCACGAAGTTCGGCAAGACCGAGGGCGGCGCGGTCTGGCTCGACGCCGACATGATGAGCCCGTACGCGTTCTACCAGTTCTGGCTCAACGCGGCGGACGACGACGTCGTGCGGTTCCTGAAGATCTTCACCTTCCGCTCGCGCGAGGAGATCGCGGAGCTCGAGGCCGCGGTCCGGGAGCGGCCGGGGGCACGGGAGGCGCAGCGCACGCTCGCCGCCGACGTGACGACGCTCGTGCACGGGGCGGCGGCGACCGACGCGGTCATCGCGGCGAGCCAGGCGCTCTTCGGGCGGGGCGAGCTCGACGCCCTCGACGAGCGCACGCTCGAGGCGGCGGTCGCCGAGCTGCCGCGCGCGACGGCGCAGGTCGGCGACCCGGTCGTCGACCTCCTCGTGGCGTCGGGCCTCGTCGCGTCGAAGGGGGCGGCGCGCCGGGCGGTCGCGGAGGGCGGCGCGTACGTCAACAACGTCAAGGTCAACGGTGAGGACGCGACGCTCGGGGCGGACGACCTGCTGCACGGACGGTTCGCGCTGCTGCGCCGGGGCAAGAAGACGCTCGGGGTCGCCGTCGCCGCCTGATCCGGAGGGCGAGGGACAGGAGGGGCCGGGCCGCGTCGAGCGGTGCCGGCCCCTCCTGCGTCGGGTCCCGCGAGGGCGGCACGGAGCGGATTTGGCACTCCCGCGGAGCGCGTGTAGTGTTCTCGACGTTCGCCCGGCAGGGAGGAACGGACACCGGGTCTCGATCATCCGAGACGGTGGCTGGTCCCCCGGGCGGTCCCCTCGAAGATCGACAGGGTGCTTCGCGCGCCCTGAGGATGTTCGAGGCTGCTGGCTCTACGGCCGGCCCTCCGAGCTCGGAACACCGAGTTGGAAGGGACACCGAGGATCTGGTAGATTAGAGAAGTTGCCCCAAGCGAGGTTCTGCCCGGTCGGGTGGTGCTGAGTTGGTGTGTGTCGGTTGTTTGAGAACTCAACAGTGTGCTTGTTAGTCAATGCCAAATTTTTTGTCCCTGTGGCATGGCTGGCCTGGTTGCCCGTCGGGTGGTTGGGTTGGTTGTGTCTGGGATTCCTTTGGTTGATTTCGGAAGATGATGTCATCTTTCGTGTTGATGCCAGTTTTGTGAACCCTGTTGGGGTTCGCTTCGTATGGATTGTTCACTGCCGGGGTTTGTCCTGGTGGTGGGCGTTGTTCATTTACGGAGAGTTTGATCCTGGCTCAGGACGAACGCTGGCGGCGTGCTTAACACATGCAAGTCGAACGATGATGCCCAGCTTGCTGGGCGGATTAGTGGCGAACGGGTGAGTAACACGTGAGTAACCTGCCCTTGACTTCGGGATAACTCCGGGAAACCGGGGCTAATACCGGATATGAGCCGCCTTCGCATGGGGGTGGTTGGAAAGTTTTTCGGTCAGGGATGGGCTCGCGGCCTATCAGCTTGTTGGTGGGGTGATGGCCTACCAAGGCGACGACGGGTAGCCGGCCTGAGAGGGCGACCGGCCACACTGGGACTGAGACACGGCCCAGACTCCTACGGGAGGCAGCAGTGGGGAATATTGCACAATGGGCGAAAGCCTGATGCAGCGACGCCGCGTGAGGGATGAAGGCCTTCGGGTTGTAAACCTCTTTCAGCAGGGAAGAAGCGCAAGTGACGGTACCTGCAGAAGAAGCGCCGGCTAACTACGTGCCAGCAGCCGCGGTAATACGTAGGGCGCAAGCGTTGTCCGGAATTATTGGGCGTAAAGAGCTCGTAGGCGGTTTGTCGCGTCTGGTGTGAAAACTCGAGGCTCAACCTCGAGCTTGCATCGGGTACGGGCAGACTAGAGTGCGGTAGGGGAGACTGGAATTCCTGGTGTAGCGGTGGAATGCGCAGATATCAGGAGGAACACCGATGGCGAAGGCAGGTCTCTGGGCCGCAACTGACGCTGAGGAGCGAAAGCATGGGGAGCGAACAGGATTAGATACCCTGGTAGTCCATGCCGTAAACGTTGGGCACTAGGTGTGGGGCTCATTCCACGAGTTCCGTGCCGCAGCAAACGCATTAAGTGCCCCGCCTGGGGAGTACGGCCGCAAGGCTAAAACTCAAAGGAATTGACGGGGGCCCGCACAAGCGGCGGAGCATGCGGATTAATTCGATGCAACGCGAAGAACCTTACCAAGGCTTGACATGCACGAGAAGCCACCAGAGATGGTGGTCTCTTTGGACACTCGTGCACAGGTGGTGCATGGTTGTCGTCAGCTCGTGTCGTGAGATGTTGGGTTAAGTCCCGCAACGAGCGCAACCCTCGTCCCATGTTGCCAGCGGGTTATGCCGGGGACTCATGGGAGACTGCCGGGGTCAACTCGGAGGAAGGTGGGGATGACGTCAAATCATCATGCCCCTTATGTCTTGGGCTTCACGCATGCTACAATGGCCGGTACAAAGGGCTGCGATACCGTAAGGTGGAGCGAATCCCAAAAAGCCGGTCTCAGTTCGGATTGGGGTCTGCAACTCGACCCCATGAAGTCGGAGTCGCTAGTAATCGCAGATCAGCAACGCTGCGGTGAATACGTTCCCGGGCCTTGTACACACCGCCCGTCAAGTCACGAAAGTCGGTAACACCCGAAGCCCATGGCCCAACCGTTCGCGGGGGAGTGGTCGAAGGTGGGACTGGCGATTGGGACTAAGTCGTAACAAGGTAGCCGTACCGGAAGGTGCGGCTGGATCACCTCCTTTCTAAGGAGCTACCAACCCTCGTCCGCTGGTGTTTGCTGGTGGGTGGGTGGTTCAGGTGCCACGCCATCGCCGTCCGTGTGGTGGGTGGTTGCTCATGGGTGGAACATTGACGAAAGAGCTTTCTTGGTCTTGCTGGTGTCAGTACCTGCCGGCTCGCACGTGCCTCTTCGGGGGTTGGTGTGGGTGGTGGTGGAACATCGCGGGTGGGACCTGGGGGGCTTGTCGAGCACACTGTTGGGTCCTCAGGTCACCGGCCACCGGTTGGTGGGGTGCCTGGTACGGGCCGGTCCTTGGACCACGAACCGCTTCGTCTGCGCTCTTGTCTGAGGGTGTGGGTGGGGTAGGCGGGTCTGGTGGGGTCGGGGTCGTTGGTTGTTTGAGAACTGCACAGTGGACGCGAGCATCTTTGTAAAGATCAAGACGCACCCTTTGGGGTGTGGTTCTTGGTTCTCTGCAGTTTTGTTGTTTTTGTTGAAGTTTTTAAGGGCACAGGGTGGATGCCTTGGCACTAGGAGCCGAAGAAGGACGTGGTAGCCTGCGATAAGCCTCGGGGAGCTGGCAAACGAGCTGTGATCCGAGGGTTTCCGAATGGGGGAACCCCGCACGAGTCATGTCGTGTGACCCGCACCTGAATATATAGGGTGTGTGGAGGGAACGTCGGGAAGTGAAACATCTCAGTACCGACAGGAAGAGATATTCCGTGAGTAGTGGCGAGCGAAAGCGGATGAGGCCAAACCGGGCGCGTGTTCAAGCTGTCAGGCGTTGCGTGTTCGGGGTTGTGGGACCCTTCTGGTGGATCTGACAGTCCACCGGGGAGTAAGAAAGCCGTGTCATAGTCGAACCGCATTGAAAGGCGGACCACAGACGGTGCGAGTCCGGTAGACGAAATGGTGCGGCCTCCCGAAGGGGATCCCAAGTAGCACGGGGCCCGAGAAATCTCGTGTGAATCTGGCAAGACCACTTGCTAAGCCTAAATACTACCTAGTGACCGATAGCGGACCAGTACCGTGAGGGAAAGGTGAAAAGTACCCCGGGAGGGGAGTGAAATAGTACCTGAAACCGTGTGCCTACAATCCGTTGGAGCCTCCTTGGCTGGGGTGACAGCGTGCCTTTTGAAGAATGAGCCTGCGAGTTAGTGCTCAGTGGCGAGGTTAACCCGTGTGGGGAAGCCGTAGCGAAAGCGAGTCCGAACAGGGCGCCCATAGTCGCTGGGTCTAGACCCGAAGCGAAGTGATCTAGCCATGGGCAGGTTGAAGCGCGGGTAAGACCGCGTGGAGGACCGAACCCACCAGGGTTGAAAACCTGGGGGATGACCTGTGGTTAGGGGTGAAAGGCCAATCAAACTTCGTGATAGCTGGTTCTCCCCGAAATGCATTTAGGTGCAGCGTCACGTGTTTCTTGCCGGAGGTAGAGCTACTGGATGGCCGATGGGCCCTACAAGGTTACTGACGTCAGCCAAACTCCGAATGCCGGTAAGTGAAAGCGTGGCAGTGAGACTGCGGGGGATAAGCTCCGTAGTCGAGAGGGAAACAGCCCAGACCACCGGCTAAGGCCCCTAAGCGTGTGCTAAGTGGGAAAGGATGTGGAGTTGCACAGACAACCAGGAGGTTGGCTTAGAAGCAGCCACCCTTGAAAGAGTGCGTAATAGCTCACTGGTCAAGTGATTCCGCGCCGACAATGTAGCGGGGCTCAAGTACACCGCCGAAGCCGTGGCATCTGCGCTCAACTCAGGCCTTCGTGGTCCAGAGGCGCAGGTGGGTAGGGGAGCGTCGTGTGGGCGGTGAAGCCGCGGGGGAACCCAGCGGTGGAGCCCACACGAGTGAGAATGCAGGCATGAGTAGCGAAAGACGGGTGAGAAACCCGTCCGCCGAATGACCAAGGGTTCCAGGGCCAGGTTAATCCGCCCTGGGTAAGTCGGGACCTAAGGCGAGGCCGACAGGCGTAGTCGATGGACAAGGAGTTGATATTCTCCTACCGGCGAAGAACCGCCCATACCGAGCCCGGTGATGCTGACCGCCCAAACCTGCCCATCGACCCTTCGGGGTCACCGGGCAGGGGCGCGCGGGACCCAATCCGGTAGTAGGTAAGCGTATTAACAGGGGTGACGCAGGAAGGTAGCCCGGCGTGGCGATGGTAGACCACGTCCAAGGCTGTAGGCCGTCGGGTAGGCAAATCCGCCCGACACACAGGTTGAGAGCTGACGGTGAGCGCACAAGCGCGAACTGGGTGATCCTATGCTGCCAAGAAAAGCCTCGGCGCGAGGTTCTAGCCGCCCGTACCCCAAACCGACTCAGGTGGTCAGGTAGAGAATACTAAGGCGATCGAGAGAATCGTGGTTAAGGAACTCGGCAAAATGCCCCCGTAACTTCGGGAGAAGGGGGCCCGAAGCGTGAACACCCTCGCGGTGGGAGCGTGGACGGCCGCAGAGACCAGGGAGAAGCGACTGTTTACTAAAAACACAGGTCCGTGCGAAGTCGCAAGACGATGTATACGGACTGACGCCTGCCCGGTGCTGGAAGGTTAAGAGGACGGGTCAACCCTTCGGGGTGAAGCTCAGAATTTAAGCCCCAGTAAACGGCGGTGGTAACTATAACCATCCTAAGGTAGCGAAATTCCTTGTCGGGTAAGTTCCGACCTGCACGAATGGCGTAACGACTTCTCCGCTGTCTCAACCGCGAACTCGGCGAAATTGCACTACGAGTAAAGATGCTCGTTACGCGCAGCAGGACGGAAAGACCCCGGGACCTTTACTATAGCTTGGTATTGGTGTTCGGTGCGGCTTGTGTAGGATAGGTGGGAGACCGTGAAGCCCGTACGCCAGTGCGGGTGGAGTCAACGTTGAAATACCACTCTGGCCGCTTCGGATGTCTAACCTCGGTCCGTGATCCGGACCAGGGACAGTGCCTGGTGGGTAGTTTAACTGGGGCGGTTGCCTCCTAAAATGTAACGGAGGCGCTCAAAGGTTCCCTCAGCCTGGTTGGCAATCAGGTGTCGAGTGCAAGTGCACAAGGGAGCTTGACTGTGAGACTGACAGGTCGAGCAGGGACGAAAGTCGGAACTAGTGATCCGGCGGTGGCTTGTGGAAGCGCCGTCGCTCAACGGATAAAAGGTACCCCGGGGATAACAGGCTGATCTTGCCCAAGAGTCCATATCGACGGCATGGTTTGGCACCTCGATGTCGGCTCGTCGCATCCTGGGGCTGGAGTAGGTCCCAAGGGTTGGGCTGTTCGCCCATTAAAGCGGTACGCGAGCTGGGTTTAGAACGTCGTGAGACAGTTCGGTCCCTATCCGCTGCGCGCGCAGGAAACTTGAGAAGGGCTGTCCCTAGTACGAGAGGACCGGGACGGACGAACCTCTGGTGTGCCAGTTGTTCCGCCAGGAGCACCGCTGGTTGGCTACGTTCGGAAGGGATAACCGCTGAAAGCATCTAAGCGGGAAGCCTGCTTCAAGATGAGGTTTCCATACCCTACGGGGTGAGAGGCACCCAGCAGAACACTGGGTCGATAGGCCGGACGTGGAAGCGGGGACGAAAGACCCGTGCAGCTGACCGGTACTAATCAGCCGACAACTTCAACACCAAACACTTTGCTACGCGTCCACTGTGCGGTTCCCGAACCACCAACACCACACCCCCGCACGGGGTGCCCCAGGTGTTGACACGGTTCAACAGAGTTACGGCGGTCACAGCGAAGGGGAAACGCCCGGTCCCATACCGAACCCGGAAGCTAAGCCCTTCAGCGCCGATGGTACTGCCCTGGAGACGGGGTGGGAGAGTAGGACGCCGCCGGACAACCCTTCACCGAAGGCCCACCCCACACGGGGTGGGCCTTCGGCATTTCCGCGCCCAGCACGCCGACTCGCTGGTGCCGCAGCACGCCGTGCAGAGCGCGTGCGAGAGTCGCCGACCGGACCGGACGCCACCGCGCGTCCGCCGTCGGGTGCGAAGCCAGGCTGCCGCATCGTGAGCAGGTCGCCGGTGACACGGCACGAGCCTCGTCGTCCCGTCGTGGGAGGATGGCTTGCGCAAACTCCAGAACGAGAGGGAACCCCGGTGAACGACACCCCCCGTGAGCCCGAGCCGGATCGTCCGTCCTCGGGCGACGACCGCGGCGGTCGCCGCGACCGTGACGGCCGGCAGGATCCTCCCCGTGAGGGACGTGGCCGGCAGGGCGGCGCGCCGTCGGGCGACCGCCGCGGCGGGCCCGCCCGGGGAGCGGGCCGAGGCGCCGCGGACCAGCGGGGCGGCGGCGAGGGCGGATACCGTGGTCGGCGCGACGACGACCGTGGCCGCCCGGGCGGTGACCGGCCCGCACGGGACGGGGCGAGCCGCGGTACCGGCGGACGCCCGGACCGCGACCGTCGCGACGGGTCTCGCGGCACCGGTGACACCCGGGGCGGCGACCGCTCCGAGCGTCGAGGTGCCTGGGGCGAGCGTGGCGACGCGTCGCGCGGTCCCCGGCGTGAGTACGGGGCAGCCCGCGACGACCGGTCACGTTCTCGTGACGCTGACACCGGGCCGCGTCCGTGGCGTGGCGGTGCGGACCGTCCGGCACGGGGTGGCGACGCCGGTCGGGGGCGCTTCGACCGCGACTCCGCTGGCGGGCGCCGGGGACCGGGCGGACCGCGCGACGATCGCCGCGGTGGCGACCGTCCCGGCGGTGAGCGCCGGGGTCACGCCCCGCGCGCCGGAGCGGGTCGCGACCGCGAGGGCTTCGACCGCCGTCCCGAGCCCCGACACCCTGCCGGCCCGGACCTGCCCGAGGACGTGCAGATCTCCCAGCTCGACCGCGCCGCGCGCGGCAGGCTGCGGACGCTGAGCAAGGACACCGCCGAGGTCGTCGGGCGCCACCTCGTCATGGCCGGCCGTCTCATCGACACCGACCCGGAGCTCGCGTACGAACACGCCCAGGCGGCGGTGCGTCGGGCGGGTCGCGTCGACGTGGCGCGCGAGGCCGCGGGCCTGACGGCCTACCGGACAGGACGGTACGCCGAGGCCCTGCGCGAGCTGCGCACGGTGCGCCGTCTCAACGGGTCGTCGGAGCACCTGCCGATCATGGCCGACTGCGAGCGCGGCCTGGGGCGGCCGGAGCGCGCGCTCGCCCTCGCGTCGTCGGACGAGGCCGCGACCTTGGACGACGTCGGCCGGACCGAGCTGGCGATCGTCGTGAGCGGCGCGCGCGTCGATCTCGGCGAGCTCGACGCCGCGCTCGCGGCGCTCGACAACGTGCCGCCGGTCGGCCGCGGCGGCGAGCTCGGCGCCCGCGTGCTCCAGGCGCGCGCGTCCGTCCTGGAGCTCGCCGGCCGCACGGAGGAGGCCGCCGAGATCCTCGCCGGCATCGACGCGCGCCTGCTGGCGGCCGCGCTCGGCGAGGAGGACGAGGACGTCGTCGTCTACGACCTGAGCGAGGAGCTCGAGGAGGCGGACGAGGATGCGGACGGCTCGGTAGAGCCCGACGCCACGACCGACGAGCCCGGCGGTGCTCCTGACGCGGACGAGGCCGGGTCGGCGTCGTCCGGCTCGGACGAGCGCGAGACGGACGAGCGCGAGACGGACGAGCGCGAGACGGACGAGGGCGAGACGGACGAGGGCGAGACGGACGGGGGCGACCGGTGAGCGCGGGCCTGCTCGCGAGCGACGTCGCACTCGCGGACCGCTACGACCTCGCGCTGGTCGACCTCGACGGGGTCGCGTACCGCGGGCACGAGCCGATCGAGCACGCGTCCGAGGGCCTCACGGCCGCGCGGGGGCGCGGGATGCGGCTCGTCTTCGTGACGAACAACGCGTCCCGCGAGCCCGAGTCGGTCGCGGAGCAGCTCACCGGTCTCGACATCCCGACCACGCCGGACGAGGTGATGACCGCGGCGCAGGCCGCAGCGGCCCTCCTGCGGACCCGGCTCGAGCCGGGTGCGCGCGTCCTCGTCGTCGGTGGCGCGGGTCTGCTGACGGCGGTGCGCGAGGCGGGCTTCGTCGTCGTGGCGAGCGCGGACGACGAGCCGGACGCCGTCGCGCAGGGGTTCGCGCCCGAGCTCGGCTGGACCCAGCTCGCCGAGGCCGCCTACGCCGTCCAGCGCGGTGCCTGGCACGTGGCGAGCAACCTCGACCTGTCCCTCCCGACGGCCCGCGGGTTCGCACCGGGCAACGGGTCGCTCGTCGGGGCGGTGCGGGCCGCCACGGGCGTGACGCCCGACAGCGCCGGCAAGCCGTCGCCCACGATGTACGGCCTCGCGATCGACCGGGCGGGCGCGCGGGCGCCGCTGGTCGTCGGCGACCGGCTGGACACCGACCTCGCCGGAGCGCGTGCCGGGGGCTACCCCGGTCTGCACGTGCTCACGGGCGTGAGCACCGCGCGGAACGCGATCCTCGCGGAGCCCGGGCTGCGGCCGCACTACGTGGGCGCGGACCTGCGCAGCCTCCTGGAGCCGCACCCCGCGCCCGAGCGCGGCGCCGAGGGCTGGTGGACGTGCGGTGACAGCGCGGCGCGCGTCGACGACGGCGCACTCCGGCTGGACGTGCGCGGCGCGGCGACGATCGACACGGTGCGTGCCGCGGCGTCGGCCGCCTGGGCGGCGGTCGACGAGGGCCTGCCCGTCGACCCGGCGAGCGTCCCCGACCTCCCGGTGGGGACGCACTGACGGCACGCGGGGCGGACCACGGCGGCGGCGCGCGGCGCGCGGCGTGCTTCCGGCACCGCGCGCGGTCGTCCGTGGGACGCTACCGGTAGCGTGGTCCGCGGTCCCGGGGCGACGCCCCGGGCGACGAGCGACCAGACAGGAGGCAGGACATGACGGACGGTCCGCAGCGACCCGTGCCCGGTCCGCCTCCGGGCCGCGCGGCCGACCCGGGCGTCGGCGACGCCGAGGGGTCGCTCGAACCCGTGCTCTCTCGCCTCGCCGAGCTGGACGGCCTCGCGACCACCGACCACGTGGGGGTGCTGGAGGCCGTGCACGACGCGCTGGTCGCCGAGCTGGCCCGCGCGGAGGACTGAGCGTGGGGGAGCGGGACGACGCCCGGCTGGACGGCGAGCTCGTCCGGCGCGGGCTGGCACGGTCGCGTCGGCACGCGGCGGAGCTCGTCGCGGCGGGCCGCGTGACGCGTGCCGGGACGGTGCTCACCAAGCCGTCGACCGGCGTCCGCCCGGAGGACGTCGTCGAGGTGGCCCCCGACCCGCACGACCCGGGCTACGCGTCCCGGGCCGCGTTCAAGCTCGCGGGCGTCCTCGACGCGCTCGACGCGGTCGCGGGCGAGAGCTCGGCGGAGTCGGGGGCGCTGCCCCGCGGCCCGGTGGTCGACGGCGCGCGGTGCCTCGACCTCGGTGCGTCGACCGGGGGTTTCACCGACGTGCTGCTGCGGCGCGGCGCGCGCGAGGTCGTCGCGGTCGACGTGGGCCACGACCAGCTCGTGCCCGCGCTGCGCGCCGACCCGCGCGTCGTCGTGCACGAAGGGCTCAACGTGCGCGACCTGTCGCCCGCGCACGTGGGGGTCGTGCCCGACGTCGTGGTCGGCGACCTCTCGTTCATCTCGCTGGCGATGGTCCTGCCCGCGGTGGCCGGCGTCGTCGGGCCCGGGACGGACCTCCTGCTGCTCGTGAAGCCCCAGTTCGAGGTCGGCCGCGAGCGGCTCGGCAGCGGCGGGGTCGTGCGCGACCCGGCGCTGCACGTCGAGGTCGTCGCCGCGGTCGCGCGGCACGCCGCGCTGGTCGGCCTGCGGCCGCTCGCCGTCGTGCCGAGCCCGCTCCCCGGTCCGAGCGGCAACCGCGAGTACTTCTGGTGGCTGCGCGCGGGCGACCCGGGCCGGGCCGACGGCGCGGCGTTCGAGGACGAGGCGCTCGAGGGCGCCGCGGCGCAGGCCGTCGCGTGGCAGCCGGGGCCCGACGGCGGCCCGCCCCCGGTCGTCGCGGTCGCCCGCGCCGCGGCTGCGTCCGCCGAGCTGTCCGTCGAACCGCCCGCCGAACCGCCCGCCGAGACGTCCGCCCGACCTCCCGCCGGGGCCGTCCCGCCACCGGCACCGCACGCCGCACCGGGTGCGACCGAGACCACCGACCGACCCCTGACCGGAGGAGCAGCGTGACGCGACGCGTCCTGATCGTCACCCACGGCGGCCGCCCCGAGGCGGTCGTCGCGCTGCACGAGGCGGTGAGCGAGCTCGAGCGCGCCGGGTTCGAGGTGACGCTGCACGACGACGACCTCGCGGAGTCGTTCGGCGACCACATGGCACGCACGCGGGCGCGCGAGGGCGTCGCGGAGTCCGAGGTCGTCATCGTGCTCGGCGGTGACGGCACGATCCTGCGGGCCGCGGAGCTCACCCACGGCACGGGCGTGCCGCTGCTGGGCGTGAACCTCGGCCACGTCGGGTTCCTCGCGGAGAGCGAGCGCGAGGACCTGCGCGCCGCGGTGGGCCGTCTCGCGGCGTTCGACTACACGGTCGAGGAGCGCACGATCGTCGAGGTGCGTGCCTACCTGCCGGGCGAGCCGGAGCCGCTCGTCGGCTGGGCCCTCAACGAGGCGACGGTGGAGAAGGCGCAGCGCGAGCGCATGATCGAGGTCGTGCTCGGCGTCGACGGCCGCCCGCTCTCGTCGTTCGGGTGCGACGGCGTCATCACGGCCACCGCGACGGGGTCGACGGCGCACGCGTTCTCGGCCGGCGGGCCCGTGATGTGGCCCGAGGTCGACGCGGTGCTCGTCGTGCCGCTCGCGGCGCACGCACTGTTCGCGCGCCCGCTCGTCGTCGGTCCTCGCTCGACGATCACGGTCGACGTGCTGCCGGACTCGGCGTCGTCGGGCGTCCTCACGTGCGACGGCCGCCGCCGCATCGACCTGCCGAACGGCTCGCGCGTCGAGGTGCGGCGCTCGGACACGCCGCTGCGTCTCGCGCGCCTGAGCACGGCGCCGTTCACGGACCGGCTGGTGTCGAAGTTCTCGCTGCCGGTGGTCGGGTGGCGCGAGCGCGCGGCGAGCGTCGCCGCGACGGCGGGCACCACCGCGGAGCGCGCCGCCGCCGCGCCGGGCGGCGCGGGCGAGACGGCCAGGCTCCCGGGCGACGGGGGCACCACGGACGAGGAGGAGTGAGCGTGCTCGAGGAGATCGCGATCGAGAACCTCGGGGTCATCCGGTCGGCGCGCGTCCCGGTCGGCGCCGGGCTGACGGTGATCACGGGCGAGACGGGTGCCGGCAAGACGATGGTCCTCACCGGCCTCGGCCTGCTCATGGGCGGGAAGGCGGACCCGGCGACGGTGCGCCCGGGCGCGGCGAGCGCCGTCGTGGAGGGCCGGGTGCGCGTCGCGGACCGCCCGGCGGTCGCGCAGCGTGTCGACGACGCGGGCGGGCAGGTCGACGACGACGGCTCGGTCGTCATCCTGCGCACGGTCGCCGCGGAGGGCCGCTCGCGCGCGCACCTCGGCGGGCGCAGCGTCCCGCAGGGTGTCCTCGCCGAGATCGCCGACGACCTCGTCACGGTGCACGGCCAGTCCGACCAGCTCCGGCTGCGGACCGCGAGCCGACAGCGCACGGCCCTCGACGCGTTCGCCGGGCCGCAGCATGCCGAGCTCCTCGGGCAGTACCGCGAGGCGTGGGCCGAGCGGTCGGCGCTGCAGGCGCAGATCGACGACATCGAGACGCGCGCGGGCGAGCGCGCCCGTGAGGCGGAGCTGCTGCGCCTCGGGCTCGCCGAGGTCGAGCGGGTCGCGCCCCAGCCGGGCGAGGACGTCGAGCTCACCGCGCTCGTCGCGCGGCTCGGGAACGTCGAGGAGCTCCGGGTCGCCGCGCAGCTGGCGCACGACGCCGTCGCGGGGGACGAGGCCGCGGAGCCGCAGGAGAACGCCGTCGTGTCGGTCGACCGCGCGCGCCGCGCGCTCGAGTCGGTGGCCGGGACGGACCCGGCGCTCGCCCGCCTCGCCGAGCGGCTCGCCGAGGTGGGGTACGTGCTGGCCGACGTGGCCACGGAGATCTCGGGCTACGTCGAGGACCTGGCGGCGGACCCGGCGGGTCTCGAGTCCGCGCACGCGCGCCTCGCCGAGCTGGGGACGCTCACGCGCAGCTACGGGGAGACGGTCGACGACGTCCTCGCCTGGGCGAGCGACGCGGGGCTGCGGCTCCTGGACCTGGACGACGGCGGCGAGCGGCTCCAGGCCGCGACGGCGCGCCGCGACGAGCTGGACGCGGAGCTGGACCGGCTCGGCACGGCGATCACGGCCTCGCGCGAGCGGGCCGCCGCCGAGCTCGCCGCGGCCGTGACCGACGAGCTGCGCGGGCTCGCGATGGGCGGGGCGAGCCTCGTCGTGGACGTCGAGCGGGCCGAGGAGCCCGGCCCGTGGGGCGTCGACGCGGTGACGTTCTCGCTCGTCGCGCACGCGGGCGCGCCCGCGCGGCCGCTGGGCAAGGGGGCGTCGGGCGGCGAGCTGTCGCGCGTCATGCTCGCGATCGAGGTCGCGCTCGCGACGGCCGCCGTCGACGGCACCGGCCAGGTGCTGCCCACGTTCGTGTTCGACGAGGTCGACGCGGGGGTCGGGGGCAAGGCGGCCGTGGAGGTAGGGCGGCGGCTCGCGTCGCTCGCGCGGCGCACCCAGGTCGTCGTCGTCACCCACCTCGCGCAGGTCGCCGCGTTCGCGGACGTGCAACTCGTCGTGACCAAGGCGTCGGGCGAGGGCGACCCGTCGACCGCGGTCACGGTCACCGGTGTGCGCGAGGTCACGGGCGAGGAGCGCGTCCGCGAGCTCGCGCGGATGCTCTCGGGCCAGGAGGACTCCGACGCGGCCCGCCGCCACGCGGTGGAGCTTCTGGAGTCGTCGGTCGTGGGACGATAGGGCACGATGAGACTCACTCTGCGCAAAGCCTCCCTGCCGGAGGCCGGGTCCGGCACGCTCGGCCCGGCCAAGGTCGACGCGCGCACGAAGGCGCTCACGAAGCGGCTCAACCCGGGCGACGTCGCGGTGATCGACCACGTCGACATCGACCGGGTCGCCGCCGACGCGCTCGTCGCCGCGAAGCCGTCCGCCGTGCTCAACGCGGCCAAGTCGGTGTCGGGCCGCTACCCGAACCTCGGCCCCGACGTCCTCGTCGAGGCCGGCATCGTGCTCGTCGACGACCTCGGCCCCGCGATCATGGCGATCCCCGAAGGACGCGTGGTGCGGCTCGACGGCGGCAAGGTCTACCTGGGCGACGACCTCGTCGCCGAGGGCGTGCTGCAGAGCGAGGAGACGGTCGCGCGCAGCCTCGAGGAGGCGCGCGCCAACCTCTCGGTCGAGATCGAGTCGTTCGCCGAGAACACGATGAACTACCTGCGCCGCGAGCGGGACCTCCTGCTCGACGGCGTCGGCGTCCCGGACATCCGCACGTCCATCGAGGGGCGTCAGGTCCTCATCGTCGTGCGCGGCTACCACTACCGCGAGGACCTCGCGACGCTGCGCCCCTACATCACCGAGTACCGCCCGGTGCTCATCGGCGTGGACGGCGGCGCGGACGCGATCCTCGACGCGGGGTGGAAGCCCGACATGATCGTCGGCGACATGGACTCGGTCTCCGACCGCGCGCTGAGCAGCGGCGCGGAGATCGTCGTGCACGCCTACCGCGACGGCAAGGCGCCCGGCCTCGAGCGCGTGCAGGAGCTCGGCGTCGAGCCCGTCGTCTTCCCGGCGACCGGCACGAGCGAGGACATCGCGATGCTCCTCGCCGACGACAAGGGCGCCGAGGTGATCGTGGCCGTCGGCACGCACGCGACGCTCGTCGAGTTCCTCGACAAGGGCCGTGCGGGCATGGCGAGCACGTTCCTCACCCGGCTCCGGGTCGGCGGCAAGCTCGTCGACGCCAAGGGCGTCTCGCGCCTGTACCGGCACCGGATCTCCAACCTCCAGCTCTGGCTCCTGTCGATCGCCGGGCTCCTCGCCGTCGTCGCGGCGCTGTGGTCGACGGCGGCGGGCCAGACGTTCTTCGGGATCGTGGGCGCCCGGTTCGACGACCTCTGGTCGTGGATCGGGACGCTCTTCTCGGGCGGCGGCTGATCCCGCCGGGCCGTCGTGGTCGACGGCCCGTGCACGTGCCTGCGGCCCGTGCCCTCCGGCGGCCAGCGCCGACCCTGACCCTTGCCAGCACGCAGCAGCTCGAACCGAAGGACACCACCGCACAGTGATCGACTTCAGGTACCACATCGTCTCGTTGATCTCGGTCTTCCTGGCGCTCGCCGTGGGGATCATCCTCGGCGCGGGCCCGCTCCAGGGCGCGATCGGCGACCAGCTCACCGGGCAGGTGGAGCAGCTGCGCACCGAGCGCAACGAGCTGCGCGACCAGCTCGACCAGGCGAACGTGACGCTCGGCGACGACGCACGGTACATCGAGGCCGCGGGCCCGCAGCTCGTCGCAGGATCCCTCCAGGACCGTCGCGTGGCCGTCGTCGACCTGGACGGGGCGGACGACGAGCGCGACGACGCGATCGCCGCGCAGCTCGAGACGGCGGGTGCGTCCGTCGTCGGGCACGTGCGCCTCACGGACTCGTGGACGAGCCAGGACGAGGAGAGCGCGCGGCAGACGGTGGCCGAGGGTCTCGGCGACAAGCTGGGCGACGTCCCGCAGGACGCGACCCCCGAGCAGCGCCTGTCGCGCGCGCTCGCGCTGTCGCTCACCGGGGCGGCACCGTCGAGCACGGAGGAGCGCAGCCCCGAGGCGGTCGAGCTCGAGGCGCTGCTCGAGCGCTTCGCGCTCGTCGACGTGGTCTCCGAGCAGACGCTGCCGGCGGACGTGGTCCTGCTGCTCGGGGGCTCCGCGCCCTCGCCGGCAACCCCCGCCGCGGAGGGCGAGGAGCCGCCCGCACCCGACACCTACGCGGTCGACATCGAGGTCCAGGTGGCCGTCGCCGCGCAGGAGGTCGCCGGAGCCGCGCTGGTCGCCGGCCCGACGGCGGTCTCGGGCGACGTCGTCTCGACGATCCGCGCGAACGAGGACCTTGCCTCGACCGTCTCGACCGTCAGCGGCATCGAGGCCGAGCCGGGCCGGATCAACGTCCCGCTCGCGCTCGCCGCGCGGCTCGCGGACCAGGTGGGGCAGTTCGGGTTCGAGGAGAGCGCGACGGCCGTCCTCCCGCCCGCGGTCGAGCTCCCGGCGGTGACGCGCACGACGGCGTCCCCCGCCGGCGCGCAGGACGCCGCGGCGGACGACACCACGGGCGAACCGGCCGGTGACGGGGCCGACGTCGAGCAGGCCGGCGACGGCGCGGGGGAGGGCTGACGTGGGGCGCGCGCTGCACACGCTCGCGGCCGCCGGCGTCGCCGCGACGGTGACGGCCGCGGCACGCCGCACGGCCGGGTCGCGTGCGCCCGGGGGCGCGGAGCGCTGGACCCGCACCAACCACCGGGGCGAGCCGATCAGCCTGCTCGAGGGCCCGGCCGTGGCCGCCGGCCTCGTCGCCGGCACGCTCGCGGCGGGAGGCGACGCCCGCACGCGCGCGGCGGTCGCCCTCGCGACGGCGAGCGCGGGCACGTTCGGCCTCGTCGACGACCTCGCGGAGGACACGACGAGCCGCACCAAGGGGCTGCGCGGCCACCTCGGCGCGCTCGCGCGGGGTCGGGTCACGACGGGTGCGCTGAAGATCCTCGGGATCAGCGGCGTCTCGCTCGTCGCGGCGGCGATCGGCACGCGACGCACGGGCGGTGCCTTCGGGCACCTCGTGGACGTGGGCGTGAACGGCGCGCTCATGGCCGGCACCGCGAACCTGCTCAACCTCCTCGACCTGCGGCCGGGGCGCGCCCTCAAGGCCGCCGGCGCGGCGTCGCTCCCGTACCTCGGCACCGCTGCCGCGCCGACGACGGGCGCCGTCCTGGGTGCCGCCGTCGCCGCGGCCCCGGGGGACCTCGGCGAGCGCGACATGCTCGGCGACTGCGGCGCGAACGCGCTCGGTGCCGCGCTGGGCTCCCAGGTCGCGTTCACGGCGCCCCGCCCGGTGCGCTGGCTCGCGCTCGCGGGCGTCGTGGGGCTCACCCTCGCGAGCGAGAAGGTGAGCTTCTCGAAGGTCATCGAGGGCAACGACGCGCTGCGGCGCGTGGACGCGTGGGGCCGGCGCCCGGCGTGAGCGCGCGGGCGGGGCGGCTGCGCGCCGCCACGGGCACCCTGGCGGGCGCCGCCGCGATGATCACGCTCGTGACGATCGCGAGCCGCCTCGTCGGGTTCGCACGGTCGCTCGTGCAGTCCGCCGCCGTCGGCACCGAGGGCGTCGGGTCGGCGTTCACGGCCGCGAACCTCCTGCCGAACGTGCTGTTCGAGGTCGCCGCGGGCGGCGCGCTCGCCGGCTCGGTGGTCCCGCTCCTCGCCGGGCCCATCGCCCGGCGCGCGGGGGGCGAGGTCTCGCGCATCGCCTCGGCGCTGCTCGGGTGGACGCTCGTCGTGCTCGTCCCGCTCGGGGCGCTGCTCGCGCTCCTCGCGCAGCCGATCGCGTCCCTCCTCATGCTGCCGAAGCATCCCGAGCTCGTCGACGTCACGGCGACGTTCGTGCGCGTGTTCGCCCTCCAGGTGCCGCTCTACGGGCTGGCGGTCGTGCTCGGGAGCATCCTCCAGGCGCACAAGCGGTTCTTCTGGCAGGCGTTCTCGCCGCTCCTGTCGAGCCTGGCGGTCATCGTCGTCTTCCTCGTGTTCGCGGGTCTGGCGGGGGGCGACCAGAAGGACGTCGCCGCGTTGTCGGGCCAGGCCATCGCGTGGCTCGGCTGGGGCACGACGGCGGGCGTCGCCGTCCTCGCGCTGCCCCTCGTGCTCCCCGTGCACCGGCTGGGCGTCCGCCTGCGGCCCACGCTGCGCTTCCCGGGCGGCGAGGCGGTCCGGGCGCGCAACCTCGCGTTCGCGGGCGTCGGGGCGCTCGTCGCGCAGCAGCTCTCGGTGCTCGCGATCATGGGCGCCGCCTACCGGTTCGGACCGGAGCAGACCTTCCCGACCTACTGGTACGCCCAGCAGGTCTACCTGCTCCCGTACGCGGTGCTGGCCTTCCCGCTCGCGACGAGCACGTTCCCGCGCCTCGCGGAGCACGTCGCGCACGCCCGGCACGACGCCTACCGGCGCCTGCTCGCGACCACGACGCGCACGCTGCTCGTCGTCGCGGGGCTCGGCGTCGCGGCGCTGATCGCCGCGTCGGCGGCGGTCGAGGCGGTCTTCGCCCGCATCGCGACGGGCTCCGTCGACGGGCTCGGGGGAGCGGTCGCCGCGATGGCGGTGGGCATCGTCGGGTTCTCGCTGATCCTGCACCTGTCGCGCGCGCTGTACACGATCGACCGCCAGCGGGTCGCGGTCGTCGTGACGGCCGCGGGCTGGCTCGTCGTCGCGGCGACCGCGTACGTGCTCCCCGCCCTCACGGGTGCCCGCGACCAGGCCGGGGTGCTCCTGCAGCTCGGCCTCGCGACCGCGGTCGGGATGTCGGTCGCGGGCGCGGGACTGCTCCTCGCGACGCGGCGCCACGCCGGCCCGGACGCGACGCGCGGCGTCCCGCGCACGCTCGTCGTCGTCGCGGTCGGCGTGGCGCTGGGCGCGCTCGCGGGCTCGGCGCTGTCGAGCGTCCTGCTGCCCGACGACGCGGGCTGGCTGCCCGCCGTCGGCGTCGGCGCCCTCGCGGCCCTGGTCGCGGGCACGGTCGTGGTCGGCGTCTCGCTCGTCGGCGACCGCGCGGCCCTCCTGGGCGTCCTGCGGCGCGGGGCGCCGAGCACCGGCGACCCGGCCGCTCCCGGGGCGGGCGACGCCGTCGGGCCCACGACGGACGCGCCTGCGGGGGACGAACCCACGACGGAGGTACCCGGCGACACGTCGCCGAGGTGACGCGCCCGTGACGCGCGCCGGGTCGCGCGTCGAGGCGAGGGAGACCTCGCCGTGCCGCCCGGTGTGAGCGGGCCGACCCTCGGGCCCGCGTGCCGTCGTCGGGCACGCTGTTAGGATGGAGTTCCGTGGCAGATCACCTGAACCGGCCCTCCTCCCGCCTCAACGCCTCGGGCGCTCGTACCGAGCACCGCACCGCGCACGTCTTCGTCACCGGCGGCGTCGCCTCCTCGCTCGGCAAGGGCCTCACGGCGTCCAGCCTCGGTCGTCTGCTCCGCTCGCGCGGCCTGCGCGTCACCATGCAGAAGCTCGACCCGTACCTCAACGTCGATCCCGGGACGATGAACCCGTTCCAGCACGGCGAGGTGTTCGTCACCGAGGACGGCGCCGAGACGGACCTCGACATCGGCCACTACGAGCGCTTCCTCGACGTCGACCTCGAGGCGTCCGCGAACGTCACGACCGGTCAGGTCTACTCCCAGGTCATCGCGCGCGAGCGGCGCGGCGAGTACCTGGGCGACACGGTCCAGGTCATCCCGCACATCACCGACGAGATCAAGACGCGCATGCGCGCCCAGGCCGGTGAGGACGTCGACGTCATCATCACCGAGATCGGCGGCACCGTCGGCGACATCGAGTCGCAGCCCTTCCTCGAGGCTGCCCGCCAGGTGCGCCACGAGCTCGGCCGGGACGACGTCTTCTTCCTCCACGTGTCGCTCGTGCCGTACATCGGTCCGTCGGGCGAGCTCAAGACGAAGCCCACGCAGCACTCGGTCGCGGCGCTGCGGTCCATCGGCATCCAGCCCGACGCGATCGTGCTGCGCGCGGACCGCGTGGTGCCCGAGCCGGTGAAGCGCAAGATCGCCCTCATGTGCGACGTCGACAACGAGGCGGTCGTCAACGCGATCGACGCGCCGAGCATCTACGACATCCCGCGCGTGCTGCACGCGGAGGGCCTCGACGCCTACGTCGTGCGCCGCCTCGGCCTGCCGTTCCACGACGTCGACTGGGACGGCTGGAGCCAGCTCCTCGAGCGCGTGCACCAGCCCGCCCACCGCGTCGAGGTCGCGCTCGTCGGCAAGTACATCGACCTCCCGGACGCCTACCTCTCCGTCACGGAGGCTCTGCGCGCCGGCGGGTTCGCGAACGACGCCAAGGTCACGATCCGCTGGGTCGCGTCCGACGAGTGCCAGACGCCCGAGGGCGCGGACGACGCGCTGCACGGCGTGGACGCCGTCCTCGTGCCCGGCGGGTTCGGCGTGCGGGGCATCGAGGGCAAGCTCGGTGCGCTGCGCTGGGCGCGCGAGCACAAGGTGCCGACCCTCGGCATCTGCCTCGGCCTGCAGTCGATGGTCATCGAGTACGCGCGCAACGTGCTCGGCATCGACGACGCGTCCTCGACCGAGTTCGACCCGGGCACGTCCCACCCCGTCATCGCGACCATGGAGGAGCAGCTCGCGATCGTCGGCGGCGACGGCGACCTCGGCGGCACGATGCGCCTCGGCTCCTACGAGGCCGCGCTCACCCCGGGCTCGGTCGTCGCGAAGACCTACGGCGCGGAGCGCGTCACGGAGCGCCACCGCCACCGCTACGAGGTGAACAACACCTACCGCAAGCAGCTCGAGGAGGCGGGGCTCGTCATCAGCGGGACGTCGCCCGACTCGTCGCTCGTCGAGTTCGTCGAGCTCCCCGCGGACGTCCACCCGTACTACGTGAGCACGCAGGCGCACCCGGAGTTCAAGTCGCGCCCCACGCGCTCGCACCCGCTGTTCAGCGGCCTCGTCCGCGCCGCGCTCGAGAACCAGGCGGACTGAGTGGCCGGCGAGCACCCGGTCGTGGACGCGCTCGCGCCCCGGCCGGTCGTCGAGACGACGCTCGTGCACGAGGGTCGCGTGTTCGACCTGCGGTCCGACGTCGTCGACCTCGGCGACGGCGGCCGCGTCACGCGCGAGTACCTCGACCACCCCGGTGCGGTCGCGATCGTCGCCCTCGACGCGGACGAGCGCGTCCTGCTGCTGCGCCAGTACCGCCACCCGGTGCGGCGCGAGCTGTGGGAGGTGCCCGCGGGCCTGCTCGACGTCGTGGGCGAGGACGGCCGCGTCGCCGCGGCCCGCGAGCTCGCCGAGGAGGCGGACCTGCGGGCGGCCCGGTGGGACGTGCTCGTGGACTACTTCACGACGCCCGGCGGGTCCAACGAGGCGCTGCGGGTGTTCCTGGCGCGCGACCTGTCGCCCGTGCCGGACGAGGAGCGGTTCGCGCGCGAGGCGGAGGAGCTCGACATGGAGCTGCGCTGGGTCCCGCTCGACGAGGCGGTGTCCGCCGTCCTCGGGGGTGCGCTGCACAACCCGTCGGCGGTCGTCGGGATCCTTGCGGCCGCCACGTCGCGCGCGGGCGGCTGGGCCTCCCTGCGCCCCGCCGACGCGCCGTGGCCCGAGCGCCGCGGGGGCTGACGCGCCCTCGCGGGCGGGACGGCGTCGGCACCGAGGACTAGTGTTCTGCGTCGTGCGCCACCACGACGACCTCCCGGCACCGCCCGAGGTGCTCGTGCGCGTCCTCGGGCCGGTCCGCGTGCCCGGGCCCGACGGTCGGGCGGTCGCCCCGCGCGGACCGCGTGCGGCGGCGCTCGTGGTCGCGCTCGCGCTCGCGGGCGGTCGGACGCTCGGCGTGGCCTCGCTCGTCGAGGACCTGTGGGGCCCGGACGCGCCCCAGGACCCGCGCGCCGCGCTGCAGAGCCTCGTCTCGCGCCTGCGGCGCGACGCGGCGTCGGGGACCGTGCTGTCGCGCTCCGGGGGCTACGCGCTCGGCGCGCCGAGCGACCTCGACCTCGCACTTGGCGCGCTCGCCCGCGCGCGCGGCGCGCTCGCCCGGGCCCGGGAGGGCGGCCGGGACACCGACGGCGCCGCCGCGGTCGTCGCCGACCTGCGCGCCGCGCTCGCCTCGTGGAGCGACGAGGAGCCCGGCACGGGCGTGCCCGGTCCCGTCGCCCAGGCGCTGCGCACCGAGGCCGCGCGGCTCCGGGCCGGACTGACGGCCGCCCTGCGGTCGGCCGCCGCTGCCGCCGGGGACCACGTGACCGTGACGGCGCTGGCGTCCGCGGCGCTCGACGAGGACGCGACCGACGAGGACGCCGCGCGCGACCTCGTGACGAGCCTCGCGGCGTCGGGCCGGGAGGGCGAGGCCCTCGCCGCCTACGCGCGCCTGCGGCACGCGCTCGTCCGCGAGCTCGGCACCGACCCGGCCCCGGACCTCCAGCAGCTCGCCGCGAACCTGCTCGGCAGGTCGTCGTCCGCGCCCGACGCGGTGCCCACCCGCGTGTCTGCCCCCGTGAACGTCCCCGTGCCCGGTCCTCCGGCCGAGCGCGGCGGTCCGGGGGACGGCGAGGCACCCCGCTCCGGCGGCGAGCACCCGGTCGAGCCGGTCGGTCGCGCCACGTCCGTGCGTGGCCTGCGGGCGGCGCCGGACGCGCTCGTCGGCCGGGACGAGGACGTCGACGCCGTCCGGGACGCGCTCGCGCGGGCCCGGCTCGTGACCGTCCTCGGCCCCGGCGGTCTCGGCAAGACGCGCCTCGCGCAGGAGGTCGCGCGGCGCACGGCGGTGACCGGCTCGGTCGACCTGGTGGTCGTCGTCGAGCTCGCGGGCGTGCGCTCGGACGCGGACGTCGTCGTGGCGCTGGCCGACGGCCTGGGCATCTCGCCGCCGGCCCGCACCGGGCGGCTCGCCGACCGCCTCGCGGCGCCCGAGCTGCGCGAGCAGGTGCTCGACCGGGTACGCGGGCGCGCGGCGCTGCTCGTGCTGGACAACTGCGAGCACGTCCTCGACGGCTCCGCGCGCTGGGCCGCCGACCTGCTCGGCGCGGCGCCCGGGCTCGTGGTGCTCACGACGAGCAGGTCGCCGCTCCGGCTCGCCGCCGAGCTCGTCTACCCGCTCGAGCCGCTCGGTGCGACCGCGGGCGACGGTCCCGCCGTGCGCCTCTTCGTCGAGCGTGCGCACGCGGTCCGGCCGGGTGCGAGCCTGCCGCCCGCCGTCGTCGCGCGGCTGTGCGACCGCCTCGACGGGCTGCCGCTCGCCATCGAGCTCGCCGCGGCGCGCGTGCGGACCCTGAGCGTCGAGGAGGTGGAACGTCACCTCGACGAGCGCTTCGCGCTCCTGCGCTCCGGGGACCGGACCGCCCCGGACCGGCACCGCACGCTCGAGGCGGTGATCGAGTGGAGCTGGAACCTGCTGGGCCCGGCCGAGCAGGACCTGCTGTGCCGCGTCGCCGTCTTCCCGGACGGCTTCTCCGCCGAGGCGGCGCAGGCCGTGTCCGACGCCGGGAGCCGGGCGCCGTCGCGGGCGCCGGCCTGGGAGGTCCTCGACGCGCTCGACGGGCTCGTCGCGCAGTCGCTGCTGCGCGTCACCGAGGACGACGGCGTCGTGCGCTACCGGATGCTCGAGACGGTGCGCGAGTTCGGCGCCCTCCGGCTCGAGGCGACCGGGACGACGGGCCCGGCGCGCGAGGCCGTGCAGCGCTGGGCGGCCCGCCTCGCGACGCGGTGCGCCGACGCGCTCGTGGGCGGGGACCAGGCCGCCGCGGCGACGGACCTGCGCCGCGAGCAGGAGAACCTCGTCTTCGCGCTCCGCGAGGCGGTGCGGGACGAGCGCCCCGACGTCGTCGTGCGCGTGTTCACCGCGCTCACCGGGTCCTGGCTCCTGCTCGGCGTCGAGGACCAGGCCACCGGCCTCGTGGAGGTGGTCCTCGACTCGGTCGTCGGGTGGGACGTGCCGCCCGGCGACGTCCAGCCCGCCGCGCTCGCGCTCGCCGCCGTCGCGGGGGCGAGCGCGTTCGCCCGGCCCGAGCTGACGGCCCGCGCCCTCGGTCGCCTGCGCCGGCTGCTGCGACGCCCCGAGGCAGGGCCGCGGACCCGTGCCCTCGCCCGCCTGCTCACCGTCCGCAGCCAGGAGGAGATGGAGGCGACGCTCGCCGGGCTCCGCGCGTCCGACGACGCGTTCGTGGCGATGCTCGCCGAGTTCACGACGGCGCAGACCGCGGAGAACGAGGGTCGGCTCGCCGAGGCCCGGCGCTGGGGCGAGCGCGCGCACGACCGCGCGGTGGCCCGCGGTGACGTCGCGGCCCGCGCCACCACGGCGATGTTCCTCGCGTCGTGCGCGAGCGAGGCGGGGGACGCCGTGGACGTCGGGCGCTGGGCGCGCGCCGCGCGCGGCCACCTGCGGGCCCTCGGCGCGACGGCGACGCTGCAGCAGCTCGACTGGGTCGAGATGTCGGCCGCGGTGACGCTCGGGGAGACGGAGCGTGCCGAGCGGAAGCTCGCGGCGCTCGCGGGCGCGGTCGAGCACGGTCCCGTGGGCCCGGACGTCCCGGCGGACGTGCGGTCCGTCGTCGCGATGGCGCGCGCGGAGGTCGCGGCGCTGTACGGTGACGACGCCGCCGCCCTCGAGCTCTACGGGCAGGCCGCGGCGTCGTTCGACGGCGACGCGCGCTGGTCGCCCTGGTACGTGCTCCTCGTGTCGTCGTGGCTGGTGCGTCTCGCCGGGACCGGCGCCGGTGCCGGACCAGGGGCGTCCGCGGCCCGGGCGCGGGCCGCGGACGTCGCCGCGGAGCTCCGCGAGGTCGTGCTCGCGATGCACCGGGCCCGGCCGCACTTCGTCGACTACCCCGTCGCCGGGACGGCGTTCCTCGCGCTCGGTGTCGCCGCGGTGCTCGACGCCGGCCGGCACCCGGGGCCGGGAACGGGGGAGGGAGCCCTCCTCGTCGCGCTCGCCGAGCGGATGGGCTCGCGCCAGGACCAGCCCGCGCTGCGGCACGAGAGCGCGTGGGCCCAGGTCGCCGGAGCGGCGGGCGCGGACGCGGCGGAGCGCGCCCGGACGAGGGCTCGCGAGCTGTCCCGCGCGGACCTCGCCCGGCAGGGCTTCGCGCTGCTCGCCGCCGCGAACGCGGTCGACGACCCGACCGCCGCGGGCGGCCCGGACGACGACGGGGCCGGCGCCCGTCGGGGCGCCGACCCCGCCTGACGACGGCTCGGCCGTACCGCGTCAGGCCTTGCGCATGTAGGCCCGCACGGTGAGCGGTGCGAAGACCGCCACGATGACGGCGGCCCCGACGAGCGAGACCACGGCGTCCGAGCCCAGGCTGCCGGTGTTCGCGAGCTCGCGGACCGCGGTGACGAGGTGCGACACCGGGTTCACGGCGACGAAGCCCTGCAGCCAGCCCGGCATCGTGTCGGGCTGCACGAACGCGTTCGACAGGAACGTCAGGGGGAACAGGACGATCATCGAGATGCCCTGCACGCTCGACGCGGTCCGCGCGACGACGCCGAAGAACGCGAAGATCCAGCTCACCGCCCACGAGCAGACGATGACGAGCAGGCCCGCGAGCACGACCGCCCCGAGCCCGCCGCCGGGCCGGTAGCCCATGACGTAGCCCATCGTGAACGTGAGCGTCGTCGCGATGAGGTACCGGACGGTGTCGGCGAGCAGCGCGCCGGACAGCGGCGCGATCCGGGCGATGGGCAGCGACCGGAACCGGTCGAACACGCCCTTGTCCATGTCCTCGCGGAGCTGGGTGCCCGTGACGACCGACGTCGTGATGACGGTCTGCACGAGGATGCCGGGGATGATCGTCGGGAGGTAGCTCCCGACGTCGCCCGCGATCGCCCCGCCGAAGATGTACGTGAACATCAGCGTGAAGAGGATCGGCTGGAGCGTCACGTCGAACAGCTGCTCCGGCGTGCGCTTGATCTTCAGCAGACCGCGGTAGGCCATCGTCAGGGTGTGCTCGGCGGTCGCGCGGAGCGACGGCCGGTCCGCGAGGACGCGGTCGGCGCCCGCCTCGATCGGGCGTCGTGCCGTCGGGACGGCCGGTGCGGTGGTCGTGGTGGTGGTGCTCATCGCAGCGCCGCCTCTCGTGTCGTGGCCGCGCGGTCGCCGCGCGGGCGGGGGCCGGGGTCCGTCGGGCCGGGGTCGTCGTCGGCCGGGGTGTCCGCCGCGGTGCCGTGCCCCGTGAGCGTGAGGAAGACCTCGTCGAGGCTGGGCTTGTCCATGCTCAGCGAGCCGACCTCGATCCGGGCCTCGCGCAGGCGCACGAGGAGGTCGGTCACCGAGCCCGGTCCGGGCACGGGGACGGTGAGCCGTCGGGCCTCGGGGGAGACGGTCGCGGTGAGGCCGAGGGTGCGCTCGACGATCTCCAGCGCGGGCCCCACGTCGTCGCCGTGGGCGAGCGAGAGCTGCAGCGACTGGTCGCCGACGGCGTCCTTGAGGTCGTCCGCGGTGCCCTCCGCCACGACGCGCCCGCGGTCGATCACCGCGATGCGGTCCGCGAGCTGGTCCGCCTCGTCGAGGTACTGCGTCGTCAGCAGGACCGTCGAGCCGCTCGCGACGAGGTCGCGGATCGTGCCCCACATCTGGGCGCGCGTACGCGGGTCGAGGCCCGTCGTCGGCTCGTCGAGGAAGATGAGGGGCGGCTGGGCGATGAGGCTCGCGGCGAGGTCCAGCCGGCGGCGCATGCCGCCCGAGAAGTTCTTCAACGGTCGCGACGCCGCCTCGGAGAGCCCGAACGCGTCGAGCAGCTCCACGGCCTTGCGCCGCGCCTGCCCGCGCGAGAGCCCCAGCAGCCGCCCGAAGATCACGAGGTTCTCCGTCGCGCTGAGCGTCTCGTCGACGGACGCGTACTGACCCGTCACGCCGATGAGCTGGCGCACCCGGTGGGGGTGCGCGACGACGTCGTGCCCGAACACGCGGGCCTGCCCGGCGTCGGGACGCAGGAGCGTGGCGAGCATGCTGATGGTCGTCGTCTTGCCGGCGCCGTTGGGCCCGAGGACCCCGTAGACGGTGCCCGTGCGCACGGTGAGGTCCACGCCGTCGACGGCGCGGTGCGCGCCGAAGACCTTCACGAGGCCCTCGGCCTCGATCGCGGGGATGGTCATGTGTCCTCCTGGTCGGTGGGTTCACGACCAGGCTGGACGGGTGGCCTCGCACCGCGCTGTCACGGGAGCGCGGCCCGCTGTCACGCCGCTGTCACGCCGAGGCGCAGCCGTCGTCCTCGGCGGCGCGTGCTAGCGTCGACGGCGGTCGTGAACCGAGCCGAGGAGGTGAGCCCCGTGAACGCTGTGTCCGTACCGGGCGCTCCCTCGCTGCCCACGATCGCGCGACGGCCGTAGCCGTCCCCGGGAGCGCTCGCCGCACCATCGCGAGAGGCGACTCCCATGCGCACCACCACACCTTCTTCTGCACCGACCCCCTCAGACGCCGCGGTCCTCGGCCCGGCGGCAGCGTCCGTCCCGGTCCCCGCCCCGGCCCCGACCCCGACGACGGCCGAGCGCGCCCTCGTGCTCGGGGGCGGCGGGTCCACCGGCAACGCGTGGCTGATCGGCGTCGTCGCCGGTCTCGCCGACGCCGGGGTCGACGTCACGACGGCCGACCTCACGGTCGGGACGTCGGCCGGCGCCACCACCGCGGCGCAGCTCGCCGGCGCGACGCCCGCCGAGCTCTACGCCGCCGTCGTCGCCGGAGCCCCGCCGCGGCGCGCACCGGGTCCCGGGCGGGACGACCGCCGGGAGCGCACGCGCCAGGCGGCGGACCAGATGGCGCGCACGGCCGCGCTCATCGCCGCGGCGCGCGACGCGGCGGACATGCGGCGCCGGCTCGGCGCCGCGGCGCTCGACCTCCCGGCGGCCTCGGACGCGTCCGCGCAGGCGCGCTGGCGGGCGACGGTCGCGGCGCGCCTGCCGAGCACGGCGTGGCCGCGCCGCGCGCTGCTCGTCACCGCGGTCGACGCGCGGACCGGCGCACCGGTCGTCCTCGGCGCGCACAGCGGGGTCGACCTGGTGGACGCGGTCGCGGCGAGCTGCGCGGGCGGGTTCGCGTACGGCGTCGGGCCGGACCGGTTCATCGACGGCGGGTACCGCCGCAACGAGAACGCCGACGTCGCGGCGGGGTACCGCCGCGTGCTCGTGCTGTCACCGCTGGGCGGCAGGACGCGCACGCCGCGGGAGTGGGGCATGCAGCTCGACGCGCAGGTCGCGGAGCTGCGCGCGCAGGGCAGCGCGGTCGAGACGCTCGTCCCCGACGGGTCCGCCGAGGGGCTCGTGGGACCGCGGGCGATGGACCTGACGCTGCGCCCGTCCGCCGCCCGCGCGGGCCACGCCCAGGGCGTGGAGGCCGCCGACCGCGTCGCGCGCCTCTGGCGCTGAGCGCGGGCCCGGTCCGGCGCGTCGTCCGTCGATGCGCCGGACCCCGGGTCAGGTGCGCGTGCGGGTCGTGAGGACGACGCGCGTGGACCCGGCGACGAGCAGCGCCGAGCCGAGCATGTGCAGGCCCACGAGCAGCGCGGGCAGGCCCGTGAAGTACTGGACGTAGCCGATCGCGCCCTGGGCGAGCGTGATGGCGAGCAGGATCCACCCGGCGCGACGCACCTCCTGCGGCCCGCGGCGGACGCTCACGAGGTACGTGACGAGGACGGCGACGAAGACCCACACGGCCCACGCGTGGACCTTGCTCATGAGCGCCGGGTCGACGGCGAACCGGTACCCGACCTCCTCGTCACCGCTGTGCGGGCCCGCGCCCGTGACGATCACGCCGAGGACCACGACGACCGCGGTGAGCCCGTACAGCGCCCACGCGAGCGTGCGCGAGCGCGGCGCGACCGTCGGGACGGGCGGACCGTCGCCCTCCCCGGAACGGTGCAGCAGCAGCAGCGAGACGGACACGAGCGCCGCCGAGACCACGAAGTGGAGCGAGACCCAGCCCGGGTGCAGGTGCAGCAGGACGATGACGCCGCCGATGACCGCCTGCGCGGCCACGCCGAGGAGCGGCACGGCGCCCAGGAGCCGGTAGGACAGGACGCGCGAGCGGTCGGTCCACACGAGCACGAGGGCCGCGATCGCGATCACGCTCAGCACCCCGGTGAGCGTGCGGTTCCCGTACTCGACGAACTGGTGGTACGTCGTCTCCGGGTGGAAGCGCGCCGCGAACTGCCCGGGCTCGCACTGCGGCCACGTGGAGCACCCGAGGCCCGAGCCGGTCAGCCGGACGGCGCCGCCGGTGACGATGATGCCGATCTGCGCCACGAGGTTGGCGACGAGCACCGGCCGGGTCCAGCGGCGCAGCGGCGCGAGCCGGTCCGGTCGGGCGACGCCGTTGCCGACGGGGCGGTCGGTCGTGCCGGGGTCGAGCGCGGGGGGCGGGGTGCTCACGGTCCCACGGTATCGGGACGCGCGCGCAGCCCCGGAATCCTGCGGGTGTGAGATGTGCCCGGGGAGGGTCAGGTCCAGCGGAAGAGCTTGCCCGCGCCCCAGCCGAGCGCGGCGGTCCAGCCCAGCAGCACGACGACCGAGAACGGCGGGACGGAGCCGTCGAGCAGGGCGCCGCGCATCGCCTCGCCGAGCGCGCCCGACGGCAGCAGCAGGGCGACGTGCGCGAGCGGCCCGGGCAGCTGGTCCGCCGGGACGAGCACACCGCCGCCGACCGTGAGGAGCACGAGCACGAGGTTCGCGACCGCGAGCACGCCCTCGGCGCGCAGCGTGCCCGCGAGCAGCATCGCGAGCGACGTGAACGCCGCCGTGCCGAGCAGGACGGCGAGGAGCGCGGCCGGGATCCCCGCGACGTCGGGCTGCCAGCCGAGCGCGAGCGCGACGGCGGTGATGACGACGACCTGCACGACCTCGACCGCGAGCACGCCCAGCACCTTGCCCGCGAGCAGGCCGCCCCGGCCGAGGGGGGTCGTCGACATGAGGCGCAGCACGCCGTTGCGGCGGTCGAACGCCGTCGCGATGGCCTGGGACGTGAACGCCGTCGACATCACGGCGAGCGCGAGCACGCCCGGCGTCACGAAGTCGACGCGCGACGCACCGCCGGTGTCGAGGTCCACGAAGGACGTGAGCACGAGGCCGAGCAGGAGCATGACGGGCAGGATGATCGTCACGAGCAGCTGCTCGCCGTTGCGCAGGATCATCCGGGTCTCGAACGCCGTCTGGGCGGCGACGCGGCGCCACGCGGGCGCGGCGAGCTCGGTCCCGGCCGGTCCTCGGGCCGCGGCGGTGGCCGACGGCGTCTCGTTCGCGGTCATCGCAGGTGCCGTCCCGTGAGGTCGAGGAACACGTCCTCGAGCGTGCGGCGGCCCACCGTGACGCGCGACGCGAGGACGCCGCGCGCGGCGAGCCACGTCGTCAGCGCGACGAGCGTCGCCGGGTCGGCGGGGCCGGTGAGGGTGTACGAGCCGGGCTGCGGCTCGGCGACGGTCCACGACGCGGGGCCGGGGGCGCCGTCGGGCGCGGCGAGCGCGTCGCGCAGGCCGCCGAGATCGAGGCCGGCCGTCGCCTCGACGCGGACCGTGCGGTCCGTCTCCCCGTCGTCCCCGGACTCGAGGAGCTCGCGCGTCGCGCCCGCCGCGATCACCTTCCCGTGGTCGACGACGTACACCTGGTCCGCGAGGTCCTCCGCCTCGTCCATGAGGTGCGTCGTGAGGACGATCCCGACGCCCTCGGAGCGCAGCTCGCGCACGAGCTCCCACACGGCGTGCCGGCTCTGCGGGTCCATGCCCGCGCTCGGCTCGTCGAGGAAGACGACCTCGGGCCGCCCGACGATCGCCGCGGCGAGCGCGAGGCGCTGCCGCTGGCCGCCGGACAGGCGCCGGACGGTCGTGCGCGCGAAGCTCTCCAGCCCGAGGCGCTCGGTGAGCTCGCCGACGTCGCGCGGCCGGGCGTACATCGACGCGACGTGCCGCAGCATCTCCAGCGCGCGCACGCCCGTCGGCAGCCCGCCGTCCTGGAGCATGACGCCCACGCGGGGACGCAGCTCGCGCGCGTCGGTCAGCGGGTGCAGCCCGAGCACCTCGACGCGCCCGGCGTCGGGGGAGCGCAGGCCCTCGCAGCACTCGACGGTCGTCGTCTTGCCGGCGCCGTTGGGGCCGAGCACCGCGGTGATCGCGCCGCGCTCGGCGGTGAGGGACACGCCGTCGACGACGGCACGACCGTCGTAGCGCTTGACGAGGTCGTGCACGAGCACGGCGGGGGCGGGCACCCGGCCGATTCTAGGCGGAGCGCGCGCGCCCGCCGACCCGCGCCCGCCCAGGTCGCGCGGGGTGTCGCGTACGCCACATCCACCGCGTCAGGGCCCCGTCTGAGGGTCGCCTTGCTTGCGCCGGAACAATTAGGGAACAACCATGTTGTCTATATCGAGGGCGCTGCGCGCGCAGGCGTGCCCCCGACCGACCACGGAGGTGAGCATGGGAGCAGGAGCGGTCCGACCGGACGCGCTGCGTACCGTCGCCCCCTCCGGCGCGCCCGCTGCCGACGTCGACCGGCGCACGCGCGAGCGCGTGCTCGAGCTCGTCGCGAGCGCGGGCCCCGTCAGCGCGGCCGACCTCGCCGCGACGCTGGGCCTCACGCCCGCCGCGGTGCGCCGCCACCTCGCCCTCCTCGAGGAGGACGACCTCGTCGCCGTGCACGACGCCGGGCACCCCACCGGGATGCGCGGCCGCCCCGCGCGGCGGTACGTGACGACGTCGGCCGGCCAGGGCGAGCTCAGCGGCACCTACGCCGACCTCGCCGCGCAGGCGCTGCGCTACCTGCGCGACGTCGCGGGACCGGGCGCCGTCGAGCGCTTCGCCCAGGACCGGCTGTCCGAGCTCGCCGACCGCTACGCGGACCGGCTCGACGCGCCGGACGTCGAGGGCCGCGCGGCCCAGCTCGCCGCCGCGCTCGCCGACGACGGCTACGCCGCGAGCGTGCGCCCCGTGCCGGGCACCTCCGCCGTCCAGCTGTGCCAGGGGCACTGCCCGGTGCAGCATGTCGCCGAGGAGTTCCCGCAGCTGTGCGAGGCGGAGGCCCAGGTCTTCGCCAAGCTGCTCGGCTCGCACGTGCAGCGCCTCGCGACCCTCGCGACGGGCGCGCACGCGTGCACCACGAACGTGCCGGTCGGGATCTCCGTCCCGGCCCCCGCACCGCGGGTGGCGCGAGCCGCCCTGGCCCACGACGTCCGGGCGCGGGGGCGCCCGTCGTCGGGCGAGACCTGACCCCGAGGGGCGCCCCGCCCCGCCCGCACGACCTCCCCCGAAGAACCTGTACCGACTGCCCCCGCCCGCAACGACGGACAGTGGAAGGACGACCATGAGCGCTCCCACCCAGGACGCCGCCGGCACGGCTCTGCCGACCGGTGAGAAGCAGACCGACGACGAGATCATCGCCTCGATCGGCGCCTACGAGTACGGCTGGCACGACTCCGACGAGGCGGGCCAGATCGCGCAGCGCGGCCTC
Source organism: Cellulosimicrobium sp. JZ28 (assembly GCF_015327065.1). Taxonomy (NCBI): domain Bacteria; kingdom Bacillati; phylum Actinomycetota; class Actinomycetes; order Micrococcales; family Promicromonosporaceae; genus Cellulosimicrobium; species Cellulosimicrobium sp. JZ28. Next base: position 1,515,409 of record NZ_CP017660.1, read on the forward strand.
GACGAGGACGTCGTGCGCAACATCTCCCGGCTCAAGAACGAGCCCGAGTGGATGCTGAACCAGCGCCTCAAGGCGCTGCGCCTGTTCGGCAAGAAGCCCATGCCGAGCTGGGGCTCCGACCTCACCGGCATCGACTTCGACAACATCAAGTACTTCGTGCGCTCCACGGAGAAGCAGGCCGCCACGTGGGACGACCTGCCCGAGGACATCAAGGAGACGTACGACAAGCTCGGCATCCCCGAGGCGGAGAAGCAGCGCCTCGTCGCGGGCGTCGCCGCGCAGTACGAGTCCGAGGTGGTCTACCACCAGATCAACGAGGAGCTCGAGCGCCAGGGCGTCATCTTCCTCGACACGGACACCGCGCTGCGCGAGCACCCGGAGATCTTCCAGGAGTACTTCGGCACCGTCATCCCGTCGGGCGACAACAAGTTCGCCGCGCTCAACTCGGCCGTGTGGTCGGGCGGGTCCTTCGTCTACGTGCCGCCGGGCGTGCACGTCGAGATCCCGCTGCAGGCCTACTTCCGCATCAACACGGAGAACATGGGCCAGTTCGAGCGGACGCTGATCATCGCGGACGAGGGCTCGTACGTGCACTACGTCGAGGGCTGCACCGCGCCGATCTACTCGTCGGACTCGCTGCACTCCGCGGTCGTCGAGATCGTCGTGAAGAAGAACGCCCGCGTGCGCTACACGACGATCCAGAACTGGTCGAACAACGTCTACAACCTCGTGACCAAGCGGGCGACCGCGGCCGAGGGCGCGACGATGGAGTGGGTCGACGGCAACATCGGCTCCAAGGTCACCATGAAGTACCCGGCGATCTACCTGCTCGGCGAGCACGCGCGCGGCGAGACGCTGTCGATCGCGTTCGCGGGCGAGGGCCAGCACCAGGACGCCGGGGCCAAGATGGTCCACGCGGCGCCCCACACGTCGTCGTCGATCGTCTCGAAGTCGGTCGCGCGCGGCGGTGGCCGCACGTCCTACCGCGGCCTGGTCCAGGTGCTCGAGGGCGCCTCGCACTCGGCCTCGACCGTGCTGTGCGACGCGCTGCTCGTCGACCAGATCTCCCGGTCCGACACCTACCCGTACGTCGACGTCCGCGAGGACGACGTGTCCATGGGGCACGAGGCGACGGTCTCGCGGGTGAGCGAGGACCAGCTGTTCTACCTCATGTCCCGAGGCATGGAGGAGACCGAGGCGATGGCCATGATCGTGCGCGGGTTCGTCGAGCCCATCGCGCGCGAGCTGCCCATGGAGTACGCGCTCGAGCTCAACCGCCTCATCGAGCTGCAGATGGAAGGGTCCGTCGGCTGATATGACCACCACCACCGTTCCCGAAGAGGCCGGTCTGACCACCGACCACTCGCGCGCGCAGGCCGACGGGGCGCACTCCCACGGCGTCGTCGTGCCCCAGGGCTCGCGCGCCGAGCGGCTCACGTCGTTCGACCTCGCCGACATCCCCGTGCCCTCCGGGCGCGAGGAGGAGTGGCGCTTCTCGCCCGTGGCGCGCCTCGCGCCCCTGTTCGACGACACGATCGTCGGGCAGAGCGGCGGCGGCGACGTGCGCGTCACGGTCGTCGAGGCGCCCGAGGTCGAGGTCACGATCGTCGGCCGCGGCGACGAGCGCCTCGGCACCGCCGGCGAGCCCGGCGACCGCACGGCCGTGACGGCGTGGAACGCCTTCGAGCAGGCCACCGTCGTCACGGTGCCGAAGGAGGCCGTCGCCTCCGACGTCACCTCGGTCCGCATCGAGGGCCACGGCTCCACGCCGACGGCGAGCCACGTCCTCGTGCGCGCCGAGCGGCACTCCGAGGCCGTCGTCGTGCTCGACCACGTGGGCGCCGCGACGCTCAACGAGACGGTCGAGATCGTCGTCGAGGACGGCGCGCACCTCACCGTCGTGTCCGTCCAGGACTGGGCCGACGGCGCCGTGCACGCGTCGTCGCACCGCGCGCGGATCGGGCGCGACGCGCGCCTCAAGCACGTGGTCGTCACGCTCGGCGGCGACGTCGTGCGCGTCACCCCGGACGCGGAGTTCACGGCCGAGGGCGGCGAGGTCGAGATGGTGGGCCTCTACTTCGCGGACGCTGACCAGCACCAGGAGCACCGCCTGTTCGTCGACCACGCCGTCCCGCGCTGCAAGTCCCGCGTGACGTACAAGGGCGCGCTGCAGGGCGAGGGCGCGCACGCCGTGTGGGTCGGGGACGTGCTCATCCGGGCCGAGGCCGAGGGCACCGACACGTACGAGCTCAACCGCAACCTCGTCCTCACGGACGGCGCGCGCGCGGACTCGGTGCCGAACCTCGAGATCGAGACGGGCGAGATCGAGGGCGCGGGGCACGCGTCCGCGACCGGACGCTTCGACGACGAGCAGCTCTTCTACCTGCAGGCTCGCGGCATCCCGGAGGTCGAGGCGCGCCGTCTCGTCGTCCGCGGCTTCTTCGCCGAGCTCATCCAGGAGATCGGCGTCGCGTCGGTCGAGGAGCGCCTGCTCGAGGCGATCGAGCGCGAGCTGAGCAAGTCCATGTCGATCATCGACGGGAGCGCCGAGCCCGCCGAGGCGACGGCGTGACCGCACAGCCTGCCTGCACGACGTCCGACCTCGGCCCGGAGGAGGCGCTGCGCGTCGAGCTCCCGGCCGAGGACGGGCGCGTCGTCGAGGTCGCGGTCGTGCGCGACGGCGACGGCGGGTGGCACGCGATCTCCGACATCTGCTCGCACGGGGCCGTGTCCCTGTCCGACGGGGAGGTCGAGGGCTGCTTCGTCGAGTGCTGGCTGCACGGCTCGCAGTTCGACCTGCGGACCGGCATGCCGACCGCGCTGCCCGCGATGCGGCCCGTGCCGGTCTACCCGGTGACGGTCGACGGCGAGCAGGTGCTCGTCGACGTCGACCGCGTCGTCGCTCCCACCTGACCCGACCTCCTCTGACCCGGCGCGCCGCGCGCGCCCCCCAGCTCAAGAACCTCTTGGAGAACCACTGATGTCCACTCTCGAGATCCGCGACCTGCACGTCAGCGTCGAGACCAAGGAAGGGCCGAAGCCGATCCTGCGCGGCGTCGACCTGACGATCGCCAGCGGCGAGGTCCACGCCATCATGGGCCCGAACGGCTCGGGCAAGTCCACGCTCGCCTACTCGATCGCCGGCCACCCCAAGTACCAGGTCACCGGCGGCACCGTGACGCTCGACGGCGAGGACGTCCTCGCCATGAGCGTCGACGAGCGCGCCCGCGCGGGCCTGTTCCTCGCCATGCAGTACCCGGTCGAGGTCCCCGGCGTCTCCGTGTCCAACTTCCTGCGCACCGCGAAGACCGCGATCGACGGCGAGGCCCCCGCGCTGCGCCACTGGGTCAAGGACGTCAAGGGCGCCATGGAGCGCCTGCGCATGGACGACTCCTTCGCCGAGCGCTCGGTCAACGAGGGCTTCTCCGGCGGTGAGAAGAAGCGCCACGAGATCCTCCAGATGGAGCTCCTCCAGCCGAAGTTCGCCGTCCTCGACGAGACCGACTCGGGCCTCGACGTCGACGCGCTGCGCATCGTCTCCGAGGGCGTGAACCGCGTCCACGAGGCGACCCAGGCGGGCGTCCTGCTCATCACGCACTACACGCGCATCCTGCGCTACATCAAGCCGGACTTCGTCCACGTCTTCGTCGACGGCAAGGTCGCGGAGGAGGGCGGCCCGGAGCTCGCCGAGCGCCTGGAGGAGGAGGGCTACGACCGCTACCTCGGTGGCGCCGTCGAGTCCGCCTCGGCCGCCTCGGCCTGAGCGCTCGCACCACCTGAGGAGACGACCATGACGACCACCGCGCACCCCGCAGGGCAGCACGCCGGTCCGGCGCGCCTGACCGACGTCGAGCTCGCCGCCGTGCGGGCGGACTTCCCGCTGCTCGAGCGCACCGTGCGCGGTGGTCGTCCGCTCGTCTACCTCGACTCCGCGGCCACCGCGCAGAAGCCGCAGGTCGTCCTCGACACCGAGGTCGACTTCTACGAGGAGCGCAACGCGGCCGTGCACCGCGGCGCGCACCAGCTCGCCGAGGAGGCGACGGAGGCGTTCGAGGACGCCCGGGCCGACGTCGCGGCGTTCGTCGGTGCGCGCCCGGGCGAGATCGTCTGGACGTCGGGAGCGACGGCCGCGATCAACCTCGTCGCGTACGGGATCTCGAACGCGACGCTCGGCCGCGGGGGAGAGGCGGCCCGCCGCTTCGCGCTCGCGCCGGGCGACGAGATCGTCATCACGGAGGCCGAGCACCACGCGAACATCGTGCCGTGGCAGGAGCTCGCGGCCCGCACCGGGGCCGTCCTGCGCTGGTTCGAGGTGGACGACGACGGTCGCGTGCGCGTCGAGGACGCGGCGACCGTCATCACCGAGCGCACGCGCGTCGTGGCCTTCACGCACGTGTCGAACGTGACGGGCGCGGTCACCCCGGTCGAGCCGATCGTGGCCCGGGCGCGCGAGGTCGGGGCGCTCACGGTGCTCGACGCGTGCCAGTCCGTGCCGCACCTGCCGGTCGACCTGCCCGCGCTCGGCGTCGACTTCGCCGCGTTCTCGGCGCACAAGATGCTCGGCCCCACGGGCGTGGGCGTGCTGTACGGGCGGCGCGAGCTGCTCGAGGCGCTGCCGCCCGTGACGACCGGCGGGTCGATGATCGAGGTCGTCACGATGACCGAGTCGTCGTACATGGCGCCGCCGCAGCGGTTCGAGGCGGGCACGCAGCCCGTCGCGCAGGTCGTCGGGTTCGGCGCCGCGGCGAAGTACCTGCACGAGCTCGGCATGGACGGCGTCGCCGCGCACGAGTACGAGCTCGCCGCGGAGCTGCTGCGCATCGGGGAGATCCCCGGCGTGCGCATCATCGGCCCGCGCGAGCCGGCCGACCGCCTCGCCGTCGTGTCGTTCGTCGTGGACGGCGTGCACGCGCACGACGTCGGCCAGGTGCTCGACGACGCAGGCATCGCCGTGCGCGTCGGTCACCACTGCGCCCAGCCCCTGCACCGCCGCTTCGGGATCGCCGCGACCGCGCGCGCGTCGGCGTCGGTGTACACCACGCGCGAGGACGTCGACGCGTTCCGGGAAGCATTGGCCGGGGTCCGCGCGTTCTTCTCGGTGGACTGAGAGAGGACCCGATGAGCTCGATCGAGCAGATGTACCAGCAGGTCATCCTCGACCACGCGAAGACCCCGCACGGCCGGGGCCTGGTCGAGGTGGCGGACGGCGCGGCGAGCGGCCAGTCGCACCAGGTGAACCCCACGTGCGGCGACGAGGTGACGCTGCGCGTCGAGCTCGCCGGCGGCACCATCGACCGGGTGAGCTGGGAGGGGCAGGGCTGCAGCATCTCGCAGGCGTCCCTGTCCGTCCTCACCGACCTCGTGACGGGCCGCCCGGCAACGGAGGCCGAGCACCTCGGCGACGTCTTCCGCGAGCTCATGGGCTCGCGCGGGAAGGGCCTCGACGAGGCCGCGGAGGACGAGCTCGGTGACGCCACGGTGTTCACGGGCGTCTCGCGCTACCCTGCACGGATCAAGTGCGCCCTGCTCGGCTGGGCCGCGCTGCGCGACTCGCTCGTCACCTCGGGCGCCCTGAGCGCGCTCGGCGACGCATCGACCGCACTGGCTTCCGACGCGGCGCTCGCCGCGCGGGGAACGACGGAGGAGAACCGATGACCACCGAGACCGGCGCGCCCGTCGAGGGCGCCACGCCGAGCCCGCCGAACGTCGCGGACGTCGAGGAGGCGATGCGCGACGTCATCGACCCCGAGCTCGGCATCAACGTCGTCGACCTCGGCCTCGTCTACGGCATCCAGATCGACCAGAACAACCACGCCGTCATCGACATGACCCTCACGTCCGCGGCGTGCCCGCTGACGGACGTCATCGAGGACCAGTCCGCGCAGGCGCTCGAAGGCCTCGTCGACGGCTTCCGCGTCAACTGGGTCTGGATGCCGCCGTGGGGCCCGGAGAAGATCACCGACGACGGCAAGGAGCAGCTCCGCGCGCTCGGCTTCAACGTCTGAGACCACCGCTGCGACCGACGCCGCGTCCCCGTCCGGGGGCGCGGCGTCGTGCTGTTCCCGGCAGGTCGTGCGGTGCCGTTCGCGCCCGGCCGCGGTTCGCCCCTTCCGGTACGTTGACGCGGATCGTCCTGAGTGTTGGGATATGTGCGCCCACACCACTTTTCGGAGGACGACGTGACACAGCAGGACCAGACCGGCGCGGGCGGTTCCCCGCGGCAGGTGCGCTATCGCGGCCGGCACCTCCCGATGGTGGCGGTGGTCATCGCGGCGACGATCGCCACCGCCCTGGCGTACAGCGGCATGGTCCTGTTCGGTCTCGAGGTGGCGCACATGTCGCCGCTCGAGGCGTACGGGCTCGCGGGCTTCCTCGAGATCAGCCTCGTCGCCGTGGCGCTCATGGCACGCAACGCCGCGCTGGAGGGGCGGCCCTACGGCGTGCTCCTCGCGCTCACGTGGGTGCTCTCGGGGACGTCGGGCCTGTTCGCCGCTCTCCACGAGATCGCCGTCCCGACGGCGAGCACCCCGTACATGGTGGTGTTCCGGTTCGTGCCGCCGCTGGTCGCCGCGCTCATGTGGCACCTCGCCCTCGTGGGGGAGCGGCACATGGTCACGGGCCACACGCTCGAGGAGCGCCGTCGTGAGCTGCGCGTCCACGGGTACGTGTCCGCCCTGGAGCAGTGGCGCGACGCGCGCGCCGACAGCGCTGGCTCGCCGGCGGACCTGCGCAAGGTCCGCGCCGCGCACGAGCGCCAGCGCGCCGCCCGTGACGCCGCGCTCAAGCTGCTGACCGTCGAGGACTTCGAGCGTCGCATGCAGGTCTGGGTCGACCGCCTGGAGGCCGCGGAGCGGCACGGCAACCGGCTCGACCTCATCGGAGCGAGCTCCGCGAAGCGCGGCACCGCGCGGGGCAGGGCCGGCGCTGCGGCGTCCGAGGTGCCCGCGCCCGCCGAGGCACCCGCGGTCGTGGCCGTCGGGGCGGCAGTGTCCGCAGCGACGAGCGGCCCGGCTCCGCTCGCCTCCCGGCCCGCGAGCGGTGACGAGTCCGATGCGGTCGAGGCTCTCCCGGCGGTCGAGCCGGCAGACGCCGTGACGCCCGACGCCGTGACGCCCGCCGTCGACGTGCCCGCCGCCGACGTGTCCGACGACGTCGCGTCGGACGCCGCGCCGTCGTCCGACCTGCCGGTGCGCGAGGTGACCCGCGAGCTCCTCGCCGCCGAGGCGGCTGCCGAGGTCTCCGACGCGGAGACCGCGCAGGAGGCGCGCGCCGCCGAGCCCGCGTTCGAGGCCCTGCCGGACCTCGAGGCGCGGGTGAAGGAGATCTTCGGGCGCACGCGGCCCCTCCCGTGGGAGCAGCCCGTCCCCGAGGAGGCGGAGACGACGTCGGCCCCCGAGCCCCCGGCCGTGACGGGCCACACGCGGCGCGTGGAGGTCTTCGACCTCCCTCGGCCGCAGGACGTGGAGGCGACCACGGCGGACGACGTCGAGACGACGCTCGGTGAGGACCCGACCGCCGAGCGCGACCGGCGCATCGTCGAGCTCGTGCGCGAGGGCCTCAACCAGCGCGAGATCGCCCAGCGGGTCTCGGCGTCGCGGTCGACCGTGAGCCGCGTCGTGCGTCGTTACGAGGACCAGCTGGCCGACGAGGCCCGCGAGCTCGCGAACGCCTGAGCTCCCGCCGGACGATCGGCGTCACGACGCCGCGTCCCGTCCGGGGCGTGGCGTCGTGCCGTCCCCACCGCACGCATGGCCGGCGGGTGGCTTTCGCCGTGGGTACCGAGGACCTTGGTCCCGGGGCGGCTGTGGTCGGACCGCGTCGCCTAGGGTCGGGGCAGGCACCGGTCGCACCCGGGTCGGGGCCTCGACGCAGCCCCGCCTCTTGAAAGTGCTCCCCGTGGCCTCCCTCTCTCAGCCCTCGCCCCACGACGGCCCTCTGGACGGCGACCGGATCGTCGTCGTCGGCGCCGGCATGACGGCCCACCGCCTCGTCGCGGGCCTGCGCTCGCGCGACCCCGAGGGCGCCTGGTCCGTCACCGTGATCGGTGACGAGCCGCACGAGCCGTACGACCGCGTGCACCTGTCCGAGTGGTTCGACGCCCGCGACGTGGACGCCCTCGCCCTGGACCGCGCGGTGTGGGACGACCCGCGCGTCACGCTCGTCACCGGGGACGCGGTCGCGTCGCTCGACCGCACGGCGAGCGTCGTGACGACACGGTCGGGGCGCCAGGTCCATTACGACCGCGCCGTGCTCGCGACGGGCTCGTGGGCGTGGACGCCGCGCGCGGAGGGCACGGACCTGCCGGGCCTGTTCACCTACCGCACGCTGGACGACGTCGAGCGGCTCGCCGAGTGGGTGCGCCTGCGCGAGCGGGCGCTGGGTCGGGCGGTGCGCGGCGTCGTCGTGGGCGGTGGCGTGCTGGGCCTCGAGGCGGCGGCAGCGCTCCAGCGGCTGGGCGCGGAGGCCACGGTCGTGGAGTTCGCCGACCGGCTCATGAGCGTCCAGCTCGACCAGGGCGGCGGCGAGATGCTGCGCCTGCTCATCGAGGACCTCGGCGTCACGGTCCGCACGGGTGCGGGCGCGCACCGGTTCCTGCCCGCGGGCGACGGGTCCGTGGGCTCGGTCGAGCTCACGGACGGCTCCGAGCTGGCGACCGACGTCGTCGTCTTCTCCGTGGGCATCCGGCCGCGCGACAGGGTGGCGCGCGAGGCGGGCCTGGCGATCGGCGAACGCGGCGGCGTCGTCGTCGGCGAGGCGTGCCAGACCTCCGACCCGGGCGTGTGGGCGATCGGCGAGTGCGCGTCGGTCGACGGCGCGTGCGCGGGGCTGGTCGCGCCCGGGAACGACATGGCCGACGTCGTCGTCGACCGCTTCCTCGGCGGCGAGCGCGTGCACCGGCGCACCGACGACGGCACCAAGCTCAAGGGCGTGGGCGTCGAGGCAGCGTCGTTCGGCGACGTCAACGCGGTGAGCGCGGGCGCGCTCGAGGTGTCGTTCGTCGACCCGATCCACCGCCGGTACCGCAAGCTCGTGCTCTCGGACGACGCGACGACGCTGCTGGGCGGCGTGTTCGTCGGCGACATCGGGCTCTACTCGGCGCTGCGTCCGCTCCTGGGCCGTCCGCTCGGCGCCGACCCCGCGGCTGTGATCGCGCCCGACGGCGAGGGCCTGGCCGAGACCGAGCTGCCCGACGAGGCCGTCGTGTGCTCGTGCAACAACGTCGACGCCGGGACGGTCCGGGCTGCGGTGACCGAGCACGGTTGCCGGACGATCGGGCAGGTCAAGGACTGCACGACGGCGGGCACGGTGTGCGGGTCGTGCGTCCCGGCGCTCACCAAGCTGTTGAACGGCGAGCTGTCCCGGGCGGGCGTCACCGTCTCGGACGCGCTGTGCGAGCACTTCGCGATGTCCCGGGCGGCGTTGTACCGCATCGTGCGGGAGGAAGGGCTGCGCACGTTCTCCGAGATCGTCGCGGCGCACGGGACGGGCCGCGGCTGCGCCGTCTGCCGCCCGACGGTCGCGTCGATCCTCTCGACGCTGCGCCGCGGGCACGTCCTCGAGGGCGAGCAGGCCGCGCTCCAGGACACCAACGACCACGTCATGGCGAACCTGCAGAAGAACGGCACCTACTCGGTGATCCCGCGGATGCCCGGGGGCGAGGTGCGTGCGGACCAGCTCCTGGAGTTCGCGAAGGTCGCCGACGAGTTCGGGCTCTACGTGCGCGTGACCGGAGGACAGCGGCTGGCGATGTTCGGCGCGCGCCTCGACCAGCTCCCGGAGATCTGGCGGCGCCTGACGGCCGTGGGGTTCGAGTCCGGGCACGCGTACGGGAAGTCGCTGCGCACCGTGAAGACGTGCGTCGGGCGTACGTGGTGCCGGTTCGGCGTGCAGGACTCGTCGGCCATGGCGGTGCGGCTCGAGCTGCGCTACCGCGGCCTGCGCTCGCCGCACAAGATCAAGTTCGGCGTCTCCGGGTGCGCGCGCGAGTGCGCCGAGGCTCGTGGCAAGGACGTCGGCATCATCGCGACCCACAAGGGGTGGAACCTCTACGTCGGCGGGAACGGCGGAGCCCAGCCGGCCCACGCCCAGCTCCTCGCCGAGGACCTCGACGACGAGACCCTGGTCCGCTACGTCGACCGGTTCCTCATGCTCTACGTCCAGGAGGCCGACCGTCTCCAGCGCACGGCGCCCTGGGTCGCGGAGCGCGCGGGCGGGCTCGAGGAGCTGCGCCGCGTCGTCGTCGAGGACTCGCTCGGGATCGCCGAGGAGCTCGAGGCGGCGATGGCCGAGCACGTGCGCGACTACGAGGACGAGTGGAGCGCGACGCTCGCGGACCCGGCGAAGCTGCGCAAGTTCACTCCGTTCGTCAACGCGCCGGAGGCGGTCGACGGCGACCTCGCGTTCGTCCCCGAACGCGGGCAGGTCCGTCCCGCCGACGAGACCGACGCCGTCGCCTACCCGGACCCCCGCGCAGCGCGCGACGTCGCGCTCGTCGCCGCCCGCACCGAGCTGGAGGACGCCCGATGAGCACGTTCGTCGACATCTGCGCGCTCGACGACCTCGAGCCCGAGCGCGGGGTCGGGGCCCTCCTGGGCGGGACCCAGATCGCCGTCTTCCGGCTCGCCGACGGCACCGTGCGCGCCGTCCAGCAGCGGGACCCGTACTCCGGCGCCAACGTGATGTCGCGCGGCCTCGTCGGCACGCACCGCGTCACGCTCGACGACGGCACGGAGCGCGACGTCGACACCGTGACCACCCCGATGCTCAAGCAGGTCTGGGACGTCGACACCGGCGAGGTGCTCGACGCCGGGGGCAAGGACCGCAGGCCGCTGGCGGTCTTCGCGGCCGAGGTGCGCGACGGGCGCGTCCTCGTCGCCGACGCCGCGACCTCGACACCGGGGACGGCGGGACGCGCGACGACGTGAGCGACAGGGGCGTCGTCGGCTGAGGCCCTACTGTCCGGTCCTGCCGTCGATCCGCTCGCGCAGGAGGTCGGCGTGCCCGCAGTGCCGGGCGTACTCCTCGATCCGGTGGACCAGGACCTCGCGGACCGCGACCCGGTCCACGCCGAGCCGCTCCCCGAGGTCCGGGTGCCGCGTCAGCACCGCGTCGGTCGCGGCCTGCTCGCGCGCCAGGTTCGCGTACGCCTCGTCCACCACGCCCTGGTCGGCGACCGCGCCGTCGAAGTCCGCGTCGTGCCCCCCGTACAGCGCCGGCTCGCCGTCGTCGTCGGAGACCCACCCCCGCCACTCCCGCTCCACCTCCGCGAGATGACGGACGAGGCCGAGCAACGACATCGTCGACGGCGGCACGGAGCGCCGTGCGAGCTGCTCGGGGTCGAGGCCCTCGCACTTCATGAGCAGCGTCGTCCGGTAGCTCGCCGTGTAGTCGAGCAGCGTCGCGAGCTCGCCGTCCGGGCTCACGCCGTCGGTGTTGCGCGGGTCCTCGTCCGGGTCCACCCACATGTCCGGGTAGACGGCTGCGCGGGTCCACCGCACGGGCTCGGTCATCGCCCCATGGTCGCGCGCACCGGGGTGCCCCACAAGATCATTCGCCCCGGTCCCACGCGCTAGGATCGGCCACCGCCGGCAAGGACGCCGGTGCACGACCGAAGGAGTCTCCTCGCCCATGATCGTCGCGTGGGGCACGCTCGCCCTGCTCACCCTCGTCCATCTCGCCGCCCACCTCCTCGGTGCCGAGACCCTCGCCGACACGTCGCAGTGGTTCCTCATGCCGGTCCTGGCGGGCTGCCTGTGGCTCGCCACGCGGCGCCACGCCGCCGCCGGCCCGGGTCGGCGCTCGCGGCTCGTCCGGCTCACGCTCGTGGCGCTGGGCTTCTCGTGGCTCGGCGACACCGCGCCCGACCTCGCTGACGGCGACACCGCCTTCCTGGTCATGGTCGGATTCTTCCTCTGCGCCCAGGTCACGTACACGATCGCGTTCTGGCCCTACCGTGCGGGCTCCGTCCTGCGCCGCCCGCTCGCGCTCGTGCCGTACGGTCTCGCTCTGCTCGCCCTCGTCGTCGCGTGCGCGCCCGACGCGGGGTCGCTGCTCGTCCCCGTCGTCGTCTACGGCGTGTGCCTCGTGACGATGGCCGTGGTCGCGACGGGCGTCGACCGGCTCGCCGCGGTCGGCGGTGCGGTCTTCCTCCTGTCCGACGCGCTCATCGCGCTGAACGCCTTCGCCCCGTGGTACGACCTGCCCGGGCACGGCTTCTGGGTCATGCTCACCTACGTCGTCGGCCAGGTGCTGCTCGTGCTCGGCGTGCTCCGGCGAGAGCGCGCGGCTGCGCTCCCCGTCGTGACGGCCGCCTCGAGGACGCCGCGCGCGGCGGACGGGTTCCCGGCGTCGGCCAGAGGGCGTGTGCCGGCCGGTGCCTCAGGCGTCGAGCGAGCGGACGACGCGAGCGGGTGAGCCGACGACGACCGTGCGCGGCGGCACGTCCCGGGTGACGACGGAACCGGCCCCCACGACGGCGTCGTCCCCGATCGTCACGCCCGGGAGGACGGTCACGTTCGCCCCCAGCCAGACGTTGCGGCCGAGGACGACGCGCGCCGGGTGCATGTCGGCGCGGCGGGCCGGGTCGAGGTCGTGGTTGAGGGTCGTGAGGACGGCGTTGTGCCCGATGAGGCAGCCGTCCCCGACGACGATGCCGCCCTGGTCCTGGAACCGGCAGCCGGAGTTGATGAAGACGTCCCGCCCGAGGGTGATGTTCTTGCCGAAGTCGGCCGTGAAGGGCGGGAAGAGGTTCACGGACTCGTGCACGGGCCTGCCCGTCAGCTCCGCGAGCAGCTCGCGGACGCGCTCGGGCGAGCGGTACGCGCCGTTGAGCTCGCCGGCGATGCGCAGCGCCTCCTGGCTCGTGCGGTGCATGACGTCGTGCAGCGGCGAGCCGCCGGGGATCGTCCGCCCGGCGTCGAGCTCCGCGAGCAGGTCGTCCAGGTCCATGGGTTCCTCTCAGTCGGTGGGTGCCGGCGTGCGAGCGGCGTCCTCGGACGCCGCCCACGACGCGAGCAGGCGCAGCGACTCCTCGCTCGGGGAGCCGGGCGTCGCGGTGTACACGGTCATGCCGAGCCCGGGGTCGCCGTGGAGCTCGAGCGTCTGGTAGTGCAGCTCGAGCTCCCCGACCACGGGGTGGCGGAACGTCTTCTGCCCGGCGTAGTGCCGGCGCACGTCGTGGGACGCCCACAGCTCGCGGAACCGTTCGCTGCGCGTCGACAGCTCGCCCACGAGCGCCTGGAGCCGCCGGTCGTGCGGGCTGCGGCCGGCCTCGCGCCGCAGGATCGTGACGTTCGTCCACGCCGCTCGGTCCCAGTCGGGGTAGAAGTCGCGGGACGCCGGGTCGAGGAAGATGTGCCGCGAGAAGTTCGCCGCTCCCGCGGAGCCCGCGATCATGGGCGCGTACATCGCGGACCCGAGCGCGTTGGCGGCGACGAGGTCCATGCGGTTGTTCTGGATGAACGCCGGCGCGGTGGTGATCGCGTCGAGCAGGTACTGCAGCTCGGGTCGCACCGGGGTGTCGCCGTGGCCACGCTGCGGGCGTGCGCCGACGGGGTTGGCGGTGCGCGCGAGGTCGAGCAGGTGCTCGCGCTCGGCCGCGTCGAGGAGGAGGGCCCGCGCGACGGACTCGAGCACGGCGTCGGACACGCCCCGCAGGTTCCCCCGCTCGAGCCGCGTGTAGTAGTCGACGCTCACCCCGGCGAGGCGGGCGACCTCGTCGCGGCGCAGCCCGTCGACGCGCCGACGGCCGCCGTACGTCTCGATGCCCGCCTGCTCGGGCGTCACCCGGGCGCGGCGGCTCATGAGGAACTCGCGCACCTCGGAACGGTTGTCCATGGCCTCCACGTCCTTCACGGTAGTGCGGGACGACGGCGCGACGCGCGAGCGGTGCACCCGTCCACGCGGCGCGGCTCCGGTCCGAGCGTCCCGCCGGTCAGAACGTGACGATCGTCTTGAGGGACTCGCGGCGGTCCATCGCGGCGTAGCCCTCGGCGATGTCGTCGAGCGCGACGGCCTGGTCGAACACGCGGCCGGGGTCGATCGCGCCGCTCAGCACCTGCGGGATCGCGTCCTCGAGGTACGCGCGGACGGGGGCGGGCCCGCCGGTGAGCGTGATGTTGCGGCCGAACAGCGAGGCGAAGCCGACGGGGGCGTCGTCGTACTGCGGCACGCCGACGCGACTGATCACGCCACCCGCGCGCACGACGCCGTAGGACTGCTCGTAGGCGGGCAGGTGCCCGACGGCCTCCACGACGACGTGGCTGCCCAGGCCGTCCGTGAGGTCGAGGACCCGCTGCACGCCCTCGGCGCCGCGCTCGGCGACGACGTCGGTCGCGCCCCACTCGCGCCCCAGGTCGGTCCGGGCCTCGTGACGGCCCATGAGGATGATGCGCTCGGCGCCCATGAGGCGTGCGGCGAGCACGGCGGACAGCCCGACCGCGCCGTCGCCGACGACGGTGACGGTCTGGCCCGGCGACACGCGCGCCATGTGCGCGGCGTGGTAGCCCGTGAGGTAGACGTCTGAGAGCGTGAGCAGGGACGGCAGCAGAGGGCTCGTCTCGTCGACGTCCGGCACGGCGACGAGGCTGCCGTCCGCGAGCGGGATGCGCGCGAGCTCGGCCTGCTGGCCGCCGACGTCGCCGGGGTTGCCGTAGAAGCCCCCGTGGGGGCACGCGGTCTGAAACCCGTCGCGGCACACGGCGCACGTGTTGTCCGACCAGGCGAACGGCGCGATCACCAGGTCACCCGGACGGACCGTCGCGACGGCGGACCCGGTCTCCTCCACGACGCCGAGGAGCTCGTGGCCGATCGGGACGCCCTCGTCGCTGCGTCCCATCGAGCGGTAGGGGTGCAGGTCCGAGCCGCAGACGCACGCGCGCACCGCGCGGACGATCGCGTCGGTCGGCTCGAGGATCGTCGGGTCGGGACGGGTCTCGACCCGGACGTCGCCCGCGCCGTAGATGATGGTGGCCTTCATGGAGCTCTCCTCGCTGTGGGGTGCGCTCACCATTCGACACCGCACCCCGGGGCCTGAGGGAGTCCCGCTCCAGCAGGGTTCTGGCAGTACCTGGTTAGGCGCCCGCTGCCGTGCGCTCGTCGTCGACGTGCACCATGACGAGCGCGACGTCGTCCTGGGAGCCGAGCGGCACGAGCTCGGCGAGGAGGGCGTCGAGGAGCGCGTCGGGCGGCACAGCGCCGAGCGCCTCGACGCGGGCCGGCAGCTCGTCGAGCACGTCCCGCAGCGAACGGTCCCGCCGCTCGACGAGCCCGTCGGTGTAGAGCAGGAGCGTGTCGCCCGGGTCGAGCGACGTCTCGTGCTCGGCGCGCGGGCCGCCGAGCCCGACGCCGAGCATCGGCGAGGGGCGTGCGGTGAGCAGGTGCGCGGTCCCGTCGGCGCGACGCACGACGGGCGGGACGTGCCCGGCGCTCGCCCAGCACACGGCGCGCCGCCCCGTCAGGCCAGGGGTGCCGATGCGCGCGACGGCGACGGTGGACAGCGCCTGGAGCCCGAGCCCTTCCGCGGTGCGCTCGGCGGCGTCGAGCGCCTCGGCTGGCCCGGCGTCCGTCGCGAACGCGACCGAGCGCAGCACGCCGCGCAGGTGGGCCATGTGGGCGGCGGCGGCGACGTCGTGCCCCGTCACGTCGCCCACGACGACGGTCGCCTCGCCGTCGGGGTGGACGAACGCGTCGTACCAGTCGCCGCCGACGTGGACCTCCGGCACCGCCGGCCGGTACCGCACGTCGATCGTCAGGCCGGGGATGCGCGGGGGAGGCGTGAGCACGGAGTCCTGGAGGGCGAGCGACGCGCTGCGCTCGCGCGTGATCACGTCCGCGTACCGGTCGACGGACGACCCGAGCAGCAGGGCCTGGTCGACGACCGAGAGCGCGGTGGGGTCCGCGGGGCCGGACGGGGGCTCGGGCGCCGTCGTCCCGCCGGCCTGCACGACGGACGTCACGTCCTCCGCGCGGTGGACGACGGCCGTGACCCGGCCCGCGGCGTCGAGCACGGGGAGGTTCGTCGTGAGCCACCAGCGCTCGGACCACCCGCCGCCGGGACCGCGCAGGTCGTACCGGTGCGGGCCGATCATCTCGAGACGTCCCGTCCGCGCGACGCGCTCGAGCGACAGCACGACCCGGTCGACGGCACTCCCGTCCGGCCCCTGGACGGGGAAGACGTCGAGGTAGTGGCGCCCGACGACGGCGCTCGCGGGCGCGCCGATGGTGCGCAGGAGGGACTCGTTGGCGTCGAGGATGGTCAGGTCGGGCGCGAGGACCGCCTTGGGCGCCGTGAGGACCGAGAAGACGGCGTGGTAGTCGACGGGGCCGGCGGCCCCGTCCACGTCCGAGGGCGTGCGGACGCCGCCCCCTTCGTTCTCTGCCACACCTCGAGCCTGCCCCGATCCCGTGCACTCGCAAGGGCGGGCGCGCGTGGGGCATCCCGCCGGCGCACGACGCGGACCGGGCGCGAGGGTCGAGCGCTACCCGACGGCCGTGACCGGGGACGCGAGCGGCGTGCCCGACCCGTCGCGGCGCTGGTCGACCGGGGGCAGGTCGACCGACTGCCCGCCCGACCCCGTCGCGCGCGCCGGACCCTGCCCGACCCACGCGAGGATGAGCGCGTCCTCGCCCTTGAGGAACCGGTGCGCGCGGACGCCGCCGGTCCCGCGGCCCTTGCCGGGGTAGAGCTCGTACGGGGTCACCTTGCCGGCGCCGGTCTGGGTCCCGGGGAGCGCGTCGGACGACCCGGCGACGGTGACGACGACGCCGAGGTCGCGCACGTCGGCCGGGACGACGCCGAAGAACGCGACCCGCTGGCCGTCGGCGAGCCGGATGCCGGCCATGCCGCCGGCCGGGCGGCCCTGGGGCCGCACGGCCGACGCGTCGAAGTGCAGCAGGGACGCGTCGCTGGAGACGAAGACGAGCTCGTCGGCGTCCGTCGCGGGCGCCGCGCCCACGACGGTGTCGCCGTCCTTGAGCCCGATGACCTCCCACTCGTCGCGGTTGCCCGGCACGTCGCCCGGCGTGACGCGCTTGACGACGCCCTGCGCGGTGCCGAGCGCGAGCGGGGGAGCGTCGGGGTCGAGCGACGTGATGGTCACCGCCTCCTCGCCCGGCTCGAGCGCGACGACCTCGCTGAGCGGGACGCCGCCGGACAGGCTCGGCGCGTTGTCCGTCGGCGGGAGGGCGGGCAGGTCGAGCACGGACACGCGCAGCATGCGGCCCCGGCTCGTGACGAGGCCGACCTCGCCGCGCGCGGTCGTGCGGACGGCGGCGCGCAGCACGTCGTGCGCGGCGCGCGGCCCCGAGCGCGCGGGCTCCGTCTCGTCGCTCGTGCGCGCGAGGAGCCCGGTCGCGGAGAACAACGCCCAGCACGTGGTGTCGGCGACCTCGAGCGGGACCGCCGCGGTCGTCGTCGGTGCCGCGCCCGCGGACTCCAGCAGGATCGTGCGGCGCGGGGTGCCGTACGTCTTCGCGACGTCGGCCATCTCGCCCGACACCACGGCGCGCAGCCGTGCGTCGCTGCCGAGGATCTCCTGGAGCTCCTCGATCTCGCGGCGCAGCGTCTCCTGCTCCTTCTCGAGCTCGATGCGCGAGAACTTGGTGAGGCGGCGCAGCTGGAGCTCGAGGATGTACTCCGCCTGCGGCTCGGACAGGTCGAACACCGTCTGCAGGCGCCCGCGGGCGGTCGCGGTGTCGTCGGACGAGCGGATCACCTGGATGACCTCGTCGATGTCGACGATGGCGACGAGCAGGCCGTCCACGAGGTGCAGCCGCTCGGACCGCTTGCGCAGGCGGTAGGCCGAGCGACGGCGGACCACGTCGATCCGGTGGTCGACCCACACCGACAGCATCTCCCGCAGGCCGAGCGTGCGCGGCTGGCCGTCGACGAGCGCGACGTTGTTCATGCCGAACGAGTCCTCGAGCGGCGTGAACTTGTAGAGCTGCTCCAGCACCGCCTCGGGGTTGAAGCCCGTCTTCACCTCGACGACGATGCGCAGCCCGTGCTCGCGGTCCGTGAGGTCGGTCGCGGCCGTGATGCCCTGGATCTTCTTCGTCTTGACGCCCTCGGCGATCTTCTCGATCACCTTCTCCGGGCCGACGAGGTAGGGCAGCTCGGTGATGACGATGCCCTTGCGGCGCGGCGTGAGGTTCTCGACGCGTGCCGTGGCGCGCGTGCGGAACGTCCCGCGGCCCGTGCGGTAGGCGTCGCGGACGCCGTCGAGGCCGACGATCTTGCCGCCCGTCGGCAGGTCCGGGCCGGGCACGAACCGCATGAGCGCCTCGAGGTCGGCGTCCGGGTGCGCGACGAGGTGGCGTGCCGCGGCGACGACCTCGACGAGGTTGTGCGGCGCCATGTTGGTCGCCATGCCGACCGCGATGCCCGACGCGCCGTTGACCAGCAGGTTGGGGATCGCGGCGGGCAGGACCTCGGGCTGCTGGAGCTTGTTGTCGTAGTTCGGCACGAAGTCGACGACGTCCTCGTCGAGCCCTGCCGTCATCGCGAGCGACGGCGGCGCGAGACGCGCCTCGGTGTACCGGGAGGCGGCGGGGCCGTCGTCGAGCGTGCCGAAGTTACCGTGCCCGTCGACCAGCGGCAGCCGGAGCGAGAAGTCCTGGGAGAGGCGCACGAGCGCGTCGTAGATCGCGGCGTCGCCGTGCGGGTGCAGCTTGCCCATGACCTCGCCGACGACGCGCGCCGACTTCACGTGGGCGCGGTCGGGGCGCAGCCCCATGTCGGCCATCATGTAGAGGATGCGGCGCTGGACGGGCTTGAGGCCGTCCCGCGCGTCGGGCAGGGCGCGCGAGTAGATGACGGAGTAGGCGTACTCGAGGAACGACGTCTCCATCTCCGCCTGGACGTCGACGTCGACGATCTTCTCGTTCACCTCGGCCGGGTCGATCGAGGGGGTCGAGGACTTGCGCGCCATGGGCCTGCGGGCTCCTGCCGTTCGGTGCGCCGCGGTGGCGCGGGGTCTGTGCCGTCGTGGCCGGTGCTGGGCCGGCCGGGGTGCTGCGGGTTCGTGCCGCACGCGAGGGTACGCCACGGGTCCGACACGCGGCGCCACGGCGCCTGCCACGGCACGTGCCGGGACCACCTGCCGGGACCATTGTCCTCCCGGCTCGGGCCGGGGTGGCGCAGGCGCACCGCGCGCGCGACCGCATAGCCTGGGGTCGTGGACGACGACGCGCCGGGGCGGGACCCGGACCGGTACCCGGTGGAGTGGGAGGCCGACGTCGTGCTGCGCGACGGGACCACCACGCACGTGCGCCCCATCCGCCCCGAGGACGCCGACGCGCTCCAGCGCTTCCACGTCGGCCAGTCCGAGCGCTCCACCTACCTGCGGTTCTTCGCGCCCATGGAGCGGCTGTCCGAGCGCGACCTCGAGCGCTTCACGCGCGTCGACCACGTGGACCGCGTCGCGCTCGTCGCGGTGCGCCCGCGCGACGGCGCCCCCGGGGACGGCGGCGAGGACATCATCGGGGTCGCGCGGTTCGACCGCACCGGCCCCGCCGAGGCGGAGGTCGCCTTCAACATCGCCGACTCCGCGCAGGGCCGGGGCCTGGGCTCCGTGCTGCTGGAGCACGTCGCCGCGGCGGCGCGCGAGCGCGGCGTGCGCCGCTTCACGGCCGAGGTGCTGCCCCAGAACGGCAAGATGCTCGCGGTGTTCCGCGAGGCGGGGTACGACGTGCGCCAGCAGATGGACGACGGCTTCGTCCAGGTCAGCGTCGACCTCGACCCCACGGAGCGGTCCCGGGCCGTCATGGCCGACCGCGAGCACCGCGCGGAGGCCCGGAGCATGCAGGGGCTGCTGGGCGCCACGAGCGTCGTGCTCGTCGGTCCCGACGCCCCGGCCGACGCGCGCGCGGAGCACGACGGCGAGGCCCTCGACCGCCTGCTCGCGCAGCGCGCGCTCGCCGCGCTCGAGCGCAGCGACGTGACGGTCCACGTCGTGGGTGCCGCGCGCGGCCCGGGGGAGGAGCGGCGGTCCGCGACCCTCGCCGACGTGCCCGGTCCCGTCGACCTCGCCGTCGTCGCGCTGCCCCCGCCCGCGGCGATCGACGCCGTCCGCCGGCTCGCGCGCCTCGAGGTGCGCGGCGTCGTCGTGCTGTCGGCCGGCTTCGCCGAGACGGGCCCGGACGGGCTCGCGCTGCAGCGCGAGCTCCTGCGCGTCGCGCACACGGCGGGCCTGCGCGTCGTCGGGCCCGCGAGCTACGGGCTGCTGCGCACGGGCGACGCGCCCGACCGCCCGGCGCTCGCCGCGACCCTCGCCCACGACCTGCCGGCCCCCGGCGTGGTGGGCCTGTTCAGCCAGTCCGCGCCCATGGCCGTGACGCTCCTCGCGACGACGGCGCGGCGCGGCCTGGGCGTGTCGTCGTTCCTGTCCGCCGGGCACCGCGCGGACGTCTCGGGCAACGACCTCATGCAGTACTGGCAGGACGACGCCACGACGCAGGTCGTGTGCCTCTACCTCGAGTCCATCGGCAACCCGCGCAAGTTCTCGCGCATCGCGCGCCGCCTCGCGTCGGTCAAGCCCGTCGTCGTGGTCACGGCCGGGCGCTCGGGGCACGTCGTGCCGCCGGGGCACGCGGTCCGCTCGACGCGAGCGCCGCGGCGGACGCTCGAGGAGATGCTGCGGCAGTCCGGCGTCATCCGCGCCGAGAACACGCACCACATGATCGACATCGCCCAGCTCCTCGCGCACCAGCCGCTCCCGGCCGGGCGCCGCGTCGGCATCCTCGCGAGCTCCGCGTCGCTCGCCGCGCTCGTCGCCGAGGCGTCCTCCTCGGCGGGTCTCGTCGTCGCGCGCTCGGACTTCCTGCCCGAGGACGCGTCCGCCGACGAGCTCGCCGCCACGGTCGACGCGCTCTACGCGCCCGACGCGTGCGACGTCGTCGTCGTGGTGCAGGTCCCGGTCGTCGGGCCCCGCCGCGCGGACGTCTCGCTCGCCGTCGCGGACGCGGCCGCTCGCACGGGCCGCACGACCGTGGCGAGCATGCTCGGCCTGCACGGCCTCACCGACGAGCTCTCGGCCCAAGCTCCGGGGGCGGAGAGCGGGGCGGCCCCCGTGCGCGTCCCCGCCTACTCGACGCCGGAGGACGCCGTCGCCGCGCTCGGCGCGGTCGTGCGCTACGCGCGCTGGCGCGAGGCCGACCACGGCACGCCCGTGCGGCCGGCCGGCGTCGACCCGGTGCGGGCGCGCGCGCTCGTCGAGGAGGCGCTCGCCGGTCAGGACGCCGTCGACCTCGACCCGACGACGACGGCGGAGCTGCTCGCGTGCTACGGCGTGCGGGTCTGGCCCGCGCGCCGGGTGCGCACCGCCGACGAGGCGGTCGAGGCGGCGCGCGAGGTCGGCTGGCCCGTGGTGCTCAAGAGCACCGCGGCAGGCCTGCGGCACCGGGCCGACCTCGGCGGCGTGCGGCTGGACATCGCGGACGAGACCGAGCTGCGCACGGACTTCGCGCAGATGCGCGAGGCGCTCGCGGCCGTGCTGCCGGGCGCCGCGGACGAGCCGTTCGAGGTCCAGGCGATGGCCGACGCCGGGGTCGCGTGCGTGGTCCGCTCGACCGAGGACCAGCTCTTCGGGCCCGTCGTCTCGTTCGGGCTCGCGGGCGACGCCGTCGACCTCCTCGGCGACGTCGCGTACGGCGTGCCGCCCCTGACCGACGTCGACGTCGCGGCGATGGTCCGCTCGGTGCGGGCCGCGCCGCGCCTGTTCGGCTACATGGGCACGCACGTGGTGGCCACCGCCGCGCTCGAGGACGTCCTGGCGCGCGTGTCCGTGCTCGCGGACGACCTGCCCGAGGTCCGCAGCCTCGAGCTGTACCCCGTCGTCGTCTCGGAGCACGGGGCCGCGGTCCTCAGCGCGCGCGTCACGCTCGCCGACGCCCAGCGGGCCGACGCGCTCCGGCGGGCCCTGCCGGGCTGACGGGCCGACCGCGACCCGCCCGGGCCCCCGACGGCGGGTGGCCCCGGCCCGGCGCCGGATGGGACAATGCGCGGGTGCCCTCTGCTACCTCCAACGCCTGGACCGACCTGACGACCCAGCTCCACCGCGCCGGCTACTACCCGGAGCTCGTCGCGGACGTCCTCGACCTCGCGGTCGCGGGGGAGGAGATCGTCTCGCACCTCGTGCTCCCGGAGACGACGTTCGACGCGACCGAGGTGCGCCGCCACCTCACGGTGCTCGTCCTCACGCCCACGCGGCTCGTCACGGCGCACGTCGACGACCACCCGGCGGACAGCGAGAACCCGTCGGCCTCCGCCGCCGCCACGACCGAGGCCGTGCCCCTGTCCGAGGTGCGGTCCGTCTCGCTCACGCACGTCGTGGCCGAGCCGCACGAGCACCGTGCGGGCGCCGCGCCGCTCGAGGTCACGCTCGCGCTCGGCTGGGGCGCGGTCTCGCGCGTCGACCTCGAGCCCGCCGGCTGCCCCGACCCCGCGTGCGACGCCGATCACGGGCTCACCGGCCAGATCACGCCCGACGACGTCGTCGTCCGCGTGAGCGCCGAGGCGGAGGGCCGCGACGCCGTCCGGGCCGCGGTGGACTTCGCGCGGGCCCTGTCGCGCTCGACCACGCGGCACAGCGCCCGGTGAGCGAGGCACCCGCGGGCGCGCCGGCCCCGGTCGCCGACCCGGCGCTCCCTCCGGGCCTGCTCGCGCCGGAGCACGGGACAGGCGGCCTCGCGGCCGTCCTGCCCGCCGCCGCGGGCGCGCTCGGCGTCGGCCTGACCACCGCCACGGGGCTCGTGAGCGAGACGGCGCGCGGCGCGTTCGACCTGCCGCGCGCCGAGCGCGTGTGCGTCGTGCTGGTCGACGGCCTCGGCCACCTCAACCTCGCCGAGCGCGCGGGGCACGCCCCGTTCCTACGCTCGCTCCTGCCCGACGCGCGGCCCCTCACCTCGACGTTCCCCAGCACGACCGCCGCCGCGATCGGCGCGTTCGGCACGGGCACCGCGCCGGGCCGCACGGGCATGCTCGGGTACACGCAGCGCAACCCGGTGACGCGCGGCCTCGCCAACATGGTGTCGTGGGAGGGCGCGCCCGCGCCCGCCGAGCTCCAGCGCGAGGAGCCGGTGCTCGCGCGCCTGGCCGGGGCGGGCGTCGCGGTGACGTCCACCGGCCCCGCCCGGTTCGCCGGGTCGGGCATGACGGTCGCCGCGCTGCGGGGCGGCACGTACGCGGCCGCCGAGCCGCTGGCGGGGCGCGTCGACGCGGCCGTCCGCGCGCTGTCCCGGCCCGGTCTCGTCTACCTCTACTGGGGCGAGGTGGACAAGGCGGGCCACCACCACGGCAGCGCGTCGTGGCAGTGGGGCGACGAGCTCGAGGCGCTCGACCGCGAGCTCGCGCGCCTCGTGCGGTCGGTGCCGCGCGGCACGCTCGTGCTCGTCACCGCGGACCACGGCATGGTCGACGTCGACCCGGCGCTGCGCCGCGACGTCGCGACCGACCCCGCGCTCGCCCGCGGCGTCGAGCTCGTCGGCGGCGAGCCGCGCGCGGTCCACGTGTACACCGAGCCCGGCCAGACGGCGGCCGTCGCCGCGCGCTGGCGCGACGTCCTCGGCGACGACGCGCTCGTGCTGGAGCGGGACGAGATGCTCGCCCGGGGATTCCTCGGGCCCGACCCTCGGCCCGAGGCCGTCGCCTCCGCCGGTGACGTGATGGTCGCGCTGCGGGGGCGGGCGACCGTCGTCGACTCGCGCACCCAGACGCCCGCGTCGCTCACGCTCGTGGGCGTGCACGGCTCGCTCACCGAGCGCGAGATGCGCGTGCCGCTGCTCGTCGCGGCCACCTGACCCGACCGCGTCCCGTCGCGCCGGAGCCACCCGGCGCGGACGCACCGACCGACCTCGCGGAGGACCGCCGATGGCAGAGCTCGTCTTCTTCTCCGGGACCATGGACTGCGGCAAGTCCACCCTGGCGCTCCAGCTCGACCACAACCACGCCGCGCGCGGCCGCCGCGGGCTGATCTTCTCGCGCGACGACCGCGCCGGGTCTGACCGCCTCTCCTCGCGCCTCGGTCTCGAGGTCGTCGCGCGCGAGGTCCACGACGACACCGACTTCTGGTCGCTCGTCACCGCCGAGCCGGTGCCCGTGGACTACCTGGTGTGCGACGAGGCGCAGTTCTACTCCCCGGCGCAGGTCGAGCAGCTCGCGCGCCTCGTCGACGAGACGGAGATCGACGTCTTCGCGTTCGGCATCACGGCCGACTTCCGCACGCGCCTGTTCCCGGGCTCCGCACGCCTCATCGAGCTCGCGGACCGGGTCGAGGTCCTCCAGGTCGAGTCGCTGTGCTGGTGCGGGCGGCGCGCCACGCACAACGCGCGCACGGTGGACGGGCGCATGGTCGTCGAGGGCGACCAGGTCGTCGTCGGGGACGTCCGGGCCGGCTCGGGGGAGATCGGCTACGAGGTGCTCTGCCGGCGCCACCACATGCGGCGCATGACGACGGCGGTCGCTCGCCGGCACGCGACGGAGGACGGCCTGCCGCTCGACCTGCCGCGCTGACGCGCCGCTCGCGTCACTCGGGGCGGGCCCCGAACACGATCTCGTCCCAGCTCGGGACCTTCGCGCGCGACCGGTTCTTGCCCTTGCGGGCCTCGCGCGCGGCCGGGGGCCGCACCGTGCTCGAGGCGCCGTCGGCGTCGGACGCCGACGGGGCGTCGTCGTCCGCGCCCGCCTCCCCGGACGGCGCGGTCTGCGGGCGCCCGGGCTCGTCGGGGCCGTCCTCGGACGCGTCGGCGGCGGCGACCAGGCCCTGCGGGGGCCGGATGGTCGGCAGGTGCACCACGGTCGCGCCCGCGGGCAGGCTGCCGGAGAACCCGCCGTCGTCCTCGTCCTGCTCACGGTTGCCGGGGGCGAGCGGACCGAAGCCCTCGAACGGCTCCTGCCCGACGGCGTCGCCCGCGGGCGCCGGGTCCTTGCGCGGGCGCACGCCGCGCCGCTGGCTCAGGTCGTCGAGCAGCTCGGCCGTCCCGTCGTCGGCGGGCGGTGCGGCCCGCAGGCCGCGGGCGCCGCGCGCGGTCGCGTCCACGTCGAACACCGCCACGGCCCCCGGCGCCGGGTCGCGCGGGGCGTCCGTCCCGGAGAGCCAGCGGGCCTCGTCGTCGAGCGCCTGCAGCGCGCGCGTCGCCGGGTCGTAGGTCCAGCGGGCCGTCCGCTCGCCGGTGCCGGCCTCGAACGTCGCCGTCACGACCCACGGGGAGCCGTGCGCGCGCGCCGCGGTCCACGCGACCGCTGCGGCGTCGACGTCGCGCGCGGCGAGCCGCTGCGCGACGAGCTCGCCCACCGTCGGGGAGTCCTCGTCGTGCCCCGGGCGCAGCCCGCGCACGCGCTCGACGACGTACTCCTGCTCGGCGACGACCGGGCCGGCGAACCGGCGCACGTGCTCGACCCCGAGCCCCGCGGCCTCGGCGACCGCCTCCACGGAGTCCCCGGCGCGCAGCCGGGCCTGGATCTCGCGCGGGGCGAGGTTGCGCTCGCCCTCCGCGCGCAGGTGCTCCAGGTGCGGGCGGTCGCGCCGTACGGCCGCGCGCAGCGCCTCGGTGATGGGCAGCACGAACTGCGCGCCACCCGTCGCGCGCAGGACGAGGTGCTCCCCGTCCTCGTGCAGTCTCACCAGCTCCAGCTCGTCCATGGACCCTCCCGTGTCGCCGCGCCCGGTGGCGCTCGCGGTGCCGCTCGTGTGCCGCTCGTGTGCCGTCCCAGTCGCCCGGGGCCGGCCGCGTGCCGGACCGCCGTGCGCCGTGGACCGCGACGCCCGCGCCACCGCTCCCTCGAGGGTGCCATCGTCCCATCCCCGAGCGGCGCAGCACGCGCGGTGTGCCGCCCATTCGCACCGGCCCGGCCCGGTCCCGGCCCGGCCCCAGCGGGCCGTGGCTGGGATGATGCGGGGGTGATCCTCGACCTCGTGCCCGGCGACGCCCTCGAGCTCGGCGGCGTGTTCTTCGCGGCGCTGTCCGGCGGGCTCGCCGCGGTGCGCAAGCGGTTCGACCTCGTCGGCGTCCTCGTGCTCGCGTGGGCCGCGGGACTGGGCGGCGGGCTCCTGCGCGACGTCCTCATCGGGGCGATCCCGCCCGTCGGCATCTCGGACTGGCGGCTCGTGGCCGTCGCCGCGCTCGCGGGCGTCGTCACGTTCTTCTGGCACCCGCGGCTCGAGCGGCTGCGGCGCAGCATCATCGTGCTCGACGCCGGGGCCCTCGCGCTCTTCGTGCTGTCCGGGACCATGAAGGCCCTGGAGTACGGCGTCGGCCCGCTCGCCGCGGTCTTCGCGGGCGTGCTCACGGGCGTGGGGGGCGGCATCCTGCGCGACCTGCTGACCAACGAGGTGCCGCTGCTGTTCCAGGACAAGCAGCTCTACGCCATCCCGGCGCTCGCGGGGGCCGCGCTCACCGCGGCGCTCGCCGAGGCGGACCTGCTCGGGCCGTTCTCGCAGGCGGCGGTCCTCGCGCTCGTGTTCGGCTTCCGCCTCGTCTCGTTGCGCCTCGGCTGGTCCGCGCCCGGCCCGTGGGAAGGTCGCCGGGCACGCCGCGGGTCGGGCAGGATGTGAGCCGTGCGCCTCTTCATCGACGACCCCCGGCAGCCCGACGACGTCACCGTGGCCGACCTGCGCGACCTGGCCGAGCGCCTCGCGCGCGAGGCCGGCGAGCTGGTCCGCTCCGGCCGCCCCGACCGCGTCGAGGTGGCCGCGACGAAGTCGACCGCGACCGACGTCGTGACGCGGATGGACGCCGACTCCGAGGCGCTGCTGCGCCGTGGCATCGCCGCCGCCCGCCCCGACGACGCGATCCTCGGCGAGGAGGAGGGCTCGTCGGCCGGGACGTCGGGCGTCACCTGGGTCATCGACCCGGTCGACGGCACGGTGAACTACCTCTACGGCGTCGCCTCGTACGCGGTGTCGGTCGCCGCGGTGGTCGGCCCGCCGGACCCGCTGGAGTGGACGGTGCTCGCCGGGGCGGTGCACTCCGTCGTCGACGACCGCACGTGGACGGCGGGGCTGGGAGCGGGGGCGACCCTCGACGGCCGGCCCGTGCACGTCAACGCCGAGACCGACCTCGGCCAGTGCCTCGTCGGCACGGGCTTCGGGTACGACGCCGACCGGCGCCGCGCGCAGGCCCGCGTGCTGCTCGACGTGCTGCCGCAGGTCCGCGACATCCGCCGCCTCGGCTCGGCCGCGATCGACCTGTGCCTCGTCGCCACGGGCGAGCTCGACCTCTACTACGAGCGCGGTCTCAACCCGTGGGACATGGCCGCGGGAGCGCTCGTCGCGCACGAGGCCGGGGCGCTCGTGACGGGCCTGCGGGGCCGCGCCGCGGACCGCGAGATGACGGTCGCGGGACCGCCCGACGCGGTCGCCCGGCTCGTCCGGATCCTCGAGGACGCGGGAGCGGACTCCGACTCCTGACGGGGTGCTGTACGGGGTGCCGCGCACCCGTGACCAACGACACCCGGGCGGGTGCCCGGCCACAGGGTGCATCACTCAGGGAAATGGTGCAGAATCCGGGGGCCCACCGGGAACAATTCCGGTGCGCCGCGCATTGATGAGCGTGCAGTGCCACGAACCCCCTCGGGGCACGTCACGTCACGGGGTGCCCCCGCACCCCGCACCCGTGCCGCCCGGCACGACCGGCCGTCGCCGGTGGTCCGGACGCGCACAGTCGCGATCGACGATATTCCGGAGAGTGACCCCACAGATGGCAACAGACTACGACGCCCCCCGCAAGAGTGAAGAGGAGCTCAGCGAGGACTCGCTCCAGGAGCTCCAGGCTCGTCGCTCCGACAAGAGCTCGGGCGTCGTTGACGAGGACGAGACCGAGGCGGCCGAAGGCTTCGAGCTGCCCGGTGCCGACCTGTCCGGCGAGGAGCTCTCCGTCCGGGTCCTTCCCCGTCAGGCGGACGAGTTCACGTGCGCGAGCTGTTTCCTCGTGCACCACCGCAGCCAGCTCGCCTACGAGAAGAACGGCCAGCAGATCTGCTCGGAGTGCGCCGCCTGACCCGCCGCGCACCACGGCCGACGGCCGCCGCCCCCTCCCCGGGGCGGCGGCCGTCGTCGTCCGCGGGGCCCGTAGGCCGAGCGGGACGCGGGCGCGCGGTGAGCGGACGACCCGCCGCCGCGTGCGTGCGCCCGCGCTCAGGCGGCGTGCGCGGCGCGGACCGCGTCCGCCAGGCGCTGCGGGTGCCGGGTCGAGACGAGCCAGTACGGCGTCGGGTCCTGCGGGTCCTCGAGCACCACGTGGACCCCGGTGCGCGCCCACGCGCGCAGGCACACGTAGGCGCGCGCGTCGAGGCGGGGGCCGAGCTGGACGCGCATCGCGTCGGCGTCGAGCGTCGTCACCTGGCCGAGCAGCGACGCCGGGACGTGGGCCCGCCCCGCGCGCAGCTCGCCGTCGGCGACCTCGACGACCGGCGACGTCCACCACAGCGCGACGACGCCCGCGACGGCGGCCAGGCCGCCGACCCCGAGGGCGACGGCGTGGCTCGCCGGCCACAGGGCGATCCCGAGGACGAGCGCGAAGCCGAGCGCCGCGGCCCAGCCGCCGACGCCCGGGACGAGGCGCTCGCGGTAGGAGGCCGTGCCCGCGGTGCCGGGCGTCCCGGCGGCTCCGCGGGTCGAGGACGGGGTGCTGCGGTCGGCGGCGTCGGTCATGGGTCCATCATCCCAGCCCCGCGCACCGCGGCCGACGTGCTCGCAGCGCGCCGCGCGCACTAGGCTCTGCGGGTGCCGAACCACCAGCAGCCCCCGACCGGCGACGTCGACGTCCTCATCACGCTCCTCGACGACGTCCCCCTGCCCGCCTACGCCCACCCGGGCGACGCGGGTGCGGACCTCGTGACGACCGTCGACGTCGAGCTGGCGCCGGGGGAGCGCGCCGTGGTCCCGACGGGCGTGTCGATCGCGCTGCCCGACGGCTACGCGGCGTTCGTGCACCCGCGCTCGGGTCTCGCGGCCAAGCACGGCCTCACGGTCGTCAACGCGCCGGGGACCGTGGACGCCGGGTACCGCGGCGAGATCAAGGTGACGCTGCTCAACACCGACGCGCGCGAGCCCGTCGTGCTGCGGCGCGGCGACCGGGTCGCGCAGCTCGTCGTCCAGAAGGTCGAGCGGGCGCGGTTCGTGCAGGCCGAGCGCCTGCCCGGCTCGCACCGCGGCGAGGGCGGGTTCGGGTCGAGCGGCGGCTGGACGCCCGCGCTCTGACCGGCGCACCCGGCCCGCCGCTGCGCGGGCTAGTGTGGAATCAGTGCGGGGCGAGCGCCCCGTGAGGAGACCCGGCCGAGTGTCGGGCAGGTGAAGGAGTTCGTCCGTGGGTCTGTTCCGTCGCTCCAGGTCGTCCGAGCCGACCGAGTCGCCCGAGCCGTCGGGCACGACGTCCGAGCAGGTCGGCGACGGCGCGCCCGCCCCGGAGGCGGCCGCCGAGGCCCCCGCGCGCGGCCCGTACGACTCCGCCCAGGTGCCCGAGCGCGGCCCGCGCCTCGACCTCGGCGCGGTGTGGCTCCCCGGCGTGCCGGGCATGGAGCTGCGCATGGAGGTCGACAAGAAGACGCAGCGCATCACGGGCGTGGCGTGCGCGGTCGGCGGCTCCGGGCTCCAGGTGCAGGCGTTCGCCGCGCCGCGCACGGAGGGCATCTGGGACGAGATCCGCGGCGAGATCGCGGCGTCCGTCACCAAGCAGGGCGGCACGGTCGACGACCTGCCGGGCCCGTTCGGGCGCGAGCTGCTCGCGCGCATCCCCGCGCAGACGCCGGACGGCCGCCCGGGCGTGCGGCCCGCGCGCTTCGTGGGCGTCGACGGCCCCCGCTGGTTCCTGCGCGGCGTGCTCACCGGCAAGGCCGCGGTCGACCCGGCCGAGGCGCGCCTGCTCGAGACCGTGTTCGCGAACATCGTCGTCGTGCGCGACCAGAACCCGCGCCCGCCGCGCGACCTGCTCACCCTGCACCTGCCGGGCAAGGGTCCGGAGGCCGCCCCGGCGCCGACCCCGGCCGGTGCCCCCGAGACGCCGTCGTTCGACCCGCTGACCCGTGGGCCGGAGATCACGGAGATCCGCTGACATGGTCCCCACCCTGCGTGACGCCTGGCGCACCGCGCTCGCCTCCCAGGAGGAGCTCGCGGCCGACGAGGAGCGCACCGAGGCGGCCCGGCAGAAGGGCTGCCGTGCCGTCGCCGAGCTGCCGAACCGCCGCCGCGCGAAGATCTCCGGCGTCCTGCGGTCCGTCGTGCTCCGCCCGCGCGAGGGCGTGCCGACCGTCGAGGTCGAGCTCTTCGACGGGTCCGGCGTCGTCGACCTCGTCTGGCTCGGGCGCCGCCGGATCGCGGGCATCGAGCCCGGGCGCCGCGCGCTCGTCGAGGGGCTCGTGTGCGACGTCGACGGCCGCCGCACCATCTTCAACCCGCGCTACGAGCTGCTGGCCAAGCCGGGGGAGTGAGCCCGGCGGCCGTCGTGGACGGCCGTGCCGTACGATCCTGCGCACCCGACCCGGCCGCACCGGCCCTCCCGCCGGCGCCGCCCACCCGAGCCCCGAGGACGCCACGACATGACGAGCAGCAGCGACGCGACCGGCGGCCCCGTGGGCGGGCGCCCCGACCCGGGACGCGGGCCCGAGCCCGTCGCGCACGACGCCGAGGTGGTCGAGACGGTCGTCGACGACGTCGCGGCGCCCGAGGACGGCCGCGCCCGGGGCGTGCGCGCGCTGGCGAGCGAGGACTTCTCGGTGGCCGACGCGATCGGCGGCGTGCGCGGGCTCGTGGAGTCCGTCGCGCCCGGGCTCGTGTTCGTGGTCGTCTACGTCGCGACGACCAACCTGCGCTGGGCGCTCGTCACGTCCGTCGCGGCCGCCCTCGTGGCCGTCGCCGCGCGCCTCGTCCAGCGCACGCCCGTGACGCAGGCGTTCGGCGGCCTGCTGGGGGTCGGCATCGGCGTCCTGTGGGCGTGGCGCTCGGGGGAGGCGCAGGACTACTTCGCGTGGGGCCTGTGGACCAACGCCGCGTACCTCGTCGCGCTCCTCGTGTCCGTGGTGGTCCGCTGGCCGCTCGTCGGGCTCGTCGTGGAGGGCTTCCGCAGCGGCTTCGGCGTGGGGACGGCGTCCGGCGGCACGACGGCGGACGCGACCGACGGCGAGCCCCGCGACGGTGCGGACGTTCCCGCGCCGCAGCCCGCCGAGCCGGCCGCCGGGAGCGCGGGAGAGCCCGGCGCGTTCGCCCGCTGGGCGCGGGCGTGGCGGTCGGACCGCGCGCTCGTGCGCCGCTACACCGCCGCGACGTGGCTGTGGATCGGGCTCTTCGGGGCGCGTCTCGCGGTCCAGGTGCCGCTCTACCTCGACGGCGACGTCGGCTGGCTCGGCACCGCGCGCCTCGTCATGGGGATCCCGCTGTGGGCCCTCGTGCTGTGGCTCACGTGGATCCTGGTGCGCCGCCCCGCGACCGCCGGCCCGCGCCCCGCGGCGTAGCCGCCCCGTCGCCCAGGCCGCACCGTCGCGCGGGCCGCGCCGTCAGAGCAGGTCGCCGCCGAGCTCGGGAGCCTCGACGGGCGCGTCCGGCGCCGTCGGGCCGTCCTCGTCCTCGCCGGCGAGCAGCCGCGCGAGCGCGCCCTCGTCCGCCTCGTTCCCCGTGACGAGCAGGAGCTCGTCCCCGACCTCGAGCGTGTCGTCCGCGCTCGGCGCGATGGGGCGCGTGCCGCGCACGATCGCCGCGAGCACGGTGTCCGCCGGCCAGCGCACCTCGCCCACGCGTCGGCCGAGGAGCGGTGACGACGGGGGCAGCGTCACCTCGAGGATGTCCGCGCCGGACTGGTGGAACGTGAAGATGCGCACGAGGTCGCCCACGGCGACGGCCTCCTCGACCATCGCCGTCATGATGCGCGGCGTGGACACGGCGACGTCGACGCCCCACGACTCGTCGAACATCCACTCGTTCTTCGGGTTGTTGACGCGCGCGACCGTGCGCGGCACGCCGAACTCGGTCTTGGCGAGGAGCGACACGACGAGGTTCACCTTGTCGTCGCCGGTCGCGGCGACGATGACGTCGCACTCGTCGACCTTCGCCTCGGCGAGCGACGACAGCTCGCACGCGTCGGCGAGCAGCCAGTCGGCGTCCGCGACCTGCGCGACGCGCATCGCCGCGGGCTGCTTGTCGACGAGCATGACCTCGTGGTCGTGGCTGAGGAGCTCGCGGGCGATCGAGCGGCCGACGGAGCCCGCCCCGGCGATGACGACGCGCATCACTCGGCCTCGACCTTCGGTGCGTGGGTGAGCTTGCGTTCGACGACGGCGGCCCGCTCGTCGTCCATGAGCACGTGCAGCACGTCGTTCTCCTGCAGGACGGTGCGGTCGGTGACGAGGACGCCGTCGCCGAAGCGGCTGACGAACGCGACGCGCGCCTCGGTCGCGTCCTCGATGGCGCGCACGGTGCGGCCGATCCAGCCGGGGTGGAAGTCGACCTGGGCGAGCCGCACGCGCCCGGACGGGTCGCGGTACTCGTCGGTCGCGCCGAACGGGAGCATGCGGCGCAGCACCTGGTCGGAGGTCCAGCGCACGGTCGCCACGGTCGGGATGCCGAGCCGCTGGTAGATCTCGGCGCGCTGCGGGTCGTAGATGCGCGCGACGACCTTCTCGACGCCGAACGTCTCGCGGACCACGCGCGCGGACAGGATGTTCGAGTTGTCGCCGTCGGAGACGGCGGCGAACGCGTACGCGTCCTCGATCCCGGCCTGCACGAGCGTGTCGCGGTCGAAGCCGACGCCGGTCACCTTCTTGCCCGTGAACTCCGCGGGCAGGCGCCGGAACGCGTCGGGGTTCTGGTCGACGACGGCGACCGAGTGGCCGCTCGACTCGAGGGACTGGGCGAGCGTCGCACCGACGCGCCCGCAGCCCATGATCACGAAGTGCACGCACCGAACGCTACCGCCCGCAGGGCCCGCGAGCGCGCACCAGCGCGACCGGGCGCCGTCGGGCATAGCATGTGGCCTCGTGTCGGAGATCGCTGATGCCGCGAAGCGGCTGCTGCTCGGACGGCCTGTCCGTTCCGAGCACCTGGGGCACACGCTGCTCCCCAAGCGCGTCGCGCTGCCCGTGTTCGCGTCCGACGCGCTCTCGTCCGTCGCGTACGCCCCGGACGAGATCCTCCTGACGCTCGCGCTCGCGGGCCTCAGCGCGACGATGATCTCGCCGTGGGTCGGTCTCGCGGTCGTGGTCGTGCTGCTCACGGTCGTCGCGTCGTACCGCCAGAACGTGCGGGCGTACCCGTCGGGCGGCGGCGACTACGAGGTCGCGACGGTCAACCTCGGCCCGACG
Source organism: Cellulosimicrobium sp. JZ28 (assembly GCF_015327065.1). Lineage (NCBI taxonomy): Bacteria > Bacillati > Actinomycetota > Actinomycetes > Micrococcales > Promicromonosporaceae > Cellulosimicrobium > Cellulosimicrobium sp. JZ28. Next base: position 1,548,692 of record NZ_CP017660.1, read on the forward strand.
GCGGGCGTCGGCGTCGCCTCGGCCCTCATGGTCGACTACGTGCTCACGGTCGCGGTGTCGATCTCCTCGGGCGCCCAGTACGCCGCGAGCGCGATCCCCGCGCTGCGCGACCACGAGGCGCCGTTCGCGATCGGGCTCGTCGTGCTGCTCACGCTCGTCAACCTGCGCGGGGTGAAGGAGTCGGGCACCTTCTTCGCGATCCCCGTCTACCTCTTCATGCTCGCGATCGGCACGACGGCGGTCGTCGGCTTCTTCCAGTACGTCACCGGCAACCTCGGCCCGGCGGAGAGCGCGGAGTTCGAGCTCACGGCGGAGAGCGGGTTCGACCAGGGGCTCATGGGCATCGCGGGCGCGTTCCTCGTGGCGCGCGCGTTCGCGTCCGGGTGCGCCGCCCTCACGGGCGTCGAGGCCATCAGCAACGGCGTGCCCGCGTTCCGCAAGCCCAAGTCGCGCAACGCGGCCACGACGCTCGCCCTCCTGGGCGGCATCTCGGCGGCGATGATGCTCTCCATCCTCTTCCTCGCCCGGGCGACGGGCGTGCACTACGCGGAGGACCCGCACGCGCAGCTCTCGCTGAACGGCGAGCCGCTCCCGGTCGACTACGTGCAGCACCCCGTGATCGGGCAGCTCGCGGAGACGGTGTTCAGCGGCGCCCCGATCCTGTTCTATGTCGTGTCCGCCGTGACGGGGCTCATCCTCGTGCTCGCGGCCAACACCGCGTTCAACGGGTTCCCGGTGCTCGGCTCGATCCTCGCCAAGGACGGCTACCTCCCGCGCCAGCTCCACACGCGCGGCGACCGCCTCGCGTTCTCGAACGGGATCATCACGCTCGCGGTCGCGGCGATCGTGCTCATCTGGGCCTTCGACGCCGAGGTGACGCGCCTGATCCAGCTCTACATCGTGGGCGTGTTCGTGTCCTTCACGCTGTCCCAGCTGGGCATGGTGCGGCACTGGACCCGCGCGCTGCGCACCGAGCACCAGCCGCGCGAGCGGTCCCGCATGCGCCGCTCGCGCGTCGTGAACACCGTGGGCCTCGGCATGACGGGCACGGTGCTCGTCATCGTGCTCCTCACGAAGTTCACGCACGGCGCGTGGATCGCGATCCTCGCGATGGCGATCGTCTTCGTGCTCATGAAGTCGATCCGCAAGCACTACGACACGGTGCGCGACGAGCTCGCGCTCGGCGACGACGCCGCGGCCGCCCGCGCGCTGCCGAGCCGCGTGCACGCGATCGTGCTCGTCTCGAAGATCCACCGCCCGACGATGCGGGCGCTCGCGTACGCGCGGGCGTCGCGGCCGTCGGTGCTCGAGGCCGTCACCGTCGGCGTCGACGCCGAGGACGTCGAGGACCTCATGCGGCAGTGGGAGGCTCTCGACCTCCCGGTGCCGCTGCGCGTGCTGGACTCGCCGTTCCGCGAGATCACGCGCCCCGTGCTGTCGTACGTGCGGTCGGTCCGCCGCGAGTCCCCGCGCGACCTCGTGGTCGTCTACATCCCGGAGTACGTCGTCGGGCACTGGTGGGAGCAGCTGTTGCACAACCAGAGCGCGCTGCGCCTCAAGGGCCGGCTCCTCTTCACGCCGGGTGTCGTGGTGGCGTCGGTGCCGTGGCAGCTCTCGTCGACGGAGGGGCAGACCGGGCTCGAGGGCGAGGGCTTCCGCCAGCGCTTCACCGGGTACTGATCGCGCCGGCGCGACTCCCGGAGGAGGCCCGGTCCCGACGTCGGGGCCGGGCCTTCGCGCGCGTCCGCGGCGGGGGCCGGCGGGAGTCCGGGGGAGAGTGCGGGGGGAGCGCGCGGGAGAGTCCGGGATACTGGGGGCATGCCGTCCTCCTCGCGTGGTCCTGCCGTGCCCTCCGACCGACCGTCCGACCCCGGCGCGGGTCGTCCCGAGCGCGCGCCGCGCCGGTCCGGCCGCCGACCCGGCCGGCAGACCCGGCAGTCGCCGCGCGTGCTCCCTCGACCTGAGGTCGAGGTCGAGCTCGAGGTCGGCCCGGTGGCGCACGGCGGTCACTGCGTGGCACGGCACGAGGGCCGGGTCGTCTTCGTGCGGCACGCCCTGCCGGGCGAGCGCGTGCGCGCCCGCGTCACCGAGGGCGGCGACGCGGCGAAGTTCTGGCGCGCCGACGCGGTCGAGGTCCTCGAGGCGTCGCCCGACCGCGTGCCGTCCGCATGGCCCGAGGCGGGCCCGGGCGGCGTGGGCGGCGGGGAGCTCGCGCACGTCGCGCTCGGCGCGCAGCGGCGGTGGAAGCGCGACGTCCTGGCCGAGCAGCTGCGCCGCCTCGCGCACGTCGACCTCGACGCGCTTCACCCTCAGGTAGAGGTCGAGGGTCTGCCGGGGGACGACGAGCGCGGCGGCCTCGCCTACCGCACGCGCGTGGACCTCGTGGCCGACGGCGGCGGCCGCGCCGGCATGCACCGCTTCCGCTCGCACACCGTCCTCCCGCTCGACGCGATGCCGCTCGCGAGCGAGGACGTCGCCGACCTCGCGGCGCACGAGAAGGTCTTCACCCGCTCGTGGCGCCCGGGCACCCGGATCGAGCTCGTCGCGCCTGTCGGGTCCGCGCCGGTCCTGCTCGTCGACGGCGAGCCCTGGCGCGGGGGGTCTCTCGACCACCGGCCCAACGCGCGGCGCAGCGTCACCGAGCGCGTCGTGCTCGGCGACCGCGAGCACACGTACCGGGTTGCCGCGGACGGGTTCTGGCAGGTCCATCGCGAGGCGCCCGCCGCCCTGACGCGCGCGGTGCTCGACGGCGTCGGTGACGTCGACGGCGCGCGCGTGCTCGACCTCTACTCGGGCGCCGGGCTGTTCACGTCGCCGCTCGCGGCCGCCGTCGGGGACGCGGGCACCGTGCTCGCGGTCGAGGGCGACGAGCGCGCCGTGCGCGACGCTCGGCGCAACGCGCACGGGCTCGACCGGGTCGAGCTGCGGCACGGGCCGGTCGAGCAGGTGCTCGCCCAGGACGGGAGCGGCGCGGACGTCGTCGTGCTCGACCCGCCCCGCGTCGGTGCCGGGCGCGCCGTCGTCGAGGCCGTCGCGGGCCGCGAGCCGTCGCGCGTCGTCTACGTCGCGTGCGACCCGGCCGCGCTCGCGCGCGACGTGTCGTACCTCGCGGAGCACGGCTACGGGCTCACGTCGCTGCGCGCGTTCGACCTCTTCCCCATGACCCACCACCTGGAGGCGGTGGCGGTCCTCACGCGCTGACCGCGTGGCGGCGCGGGCGCGCCGCCACGGGCACATGATGAGGGGGAGACCCCTACGAGCACGGACGGTGAGGCGCGCATGACGAGCACGGCGGCGACGGGGACCCGGGCGGACGTCCGGGCGGCGAGCCAGGACGGGCCCGGCGGCGAGCCGGACGACGTCCGGGACGTCGTCGGCGTGGGCGTCCTGATGCCGAACGGGCGTCTCGCGGGCCGCGGCTTCGCGTCGCGCGCCGAGGCGGAGGCGTGGGCGCGGCCCGAGGAGGGGGAGCAGGTCGTCGAGCTCAACGTCCTGTGCGACTGCGACCTCTGAGCCGTCGCCGACCCCATATATCTTGACGTCAAGATATATGGGGTATGCTGGTCGCGGTGCAGGTCGCAGCGGGTCGTGGACGAGCCGCCGGCCACCGCCCCGCCCGTCCTCCAGGACGCGGCCGGAGCGGCGCACCGGCCCGGCGTAGTCTGGGCGAAGCCCCCTGAACCATGGCATCCGTGCCACCGTCTCGCCACGAAGGAGCTACGAGTGAGCAGCGTCGACACGTTCGGGTCGAAGGGAACGCTGGAGGTCGGTGAGAACTCGTACGAGATCTTCCGCCTCTCCGCCGTCGAGGGTGTCGAGCGCCTCCCGTACAGCCTGAAGATCCTCGCCGAGAACCTCCTGCGCACGGAGGACGGCGCCAACATCACCGCGGACCACGTCCGCGCGCTCGCGTCCTGGGACCCCGACGCGCAGCCGGACACCGAGATCCAGTTCACGCCGGCGCGCGTGATCATGCAGGACTTCACCGGTGTGCCGTGCGTCGTGGACCTCGCGACGATGCGCGAGGCCGTCGCGGAGCTCGGCGGCGACCCGTCGCGCATCAACCCGCTGGCGCCGGCCGAGATGGTCATCGACCACTCGGTCCAGATCGACGTTGCGGGCCGCTCGGACGCGTTCGAGCGCAACGTCGAGTTCGAGTATCAGCGCAACCACGAGCGCTACCAGTTCCTGCGCTGGGGCCAGACGGCCTTCGACGACTTCAAGGTCGTCCCCCCGGGCACCGGCATCGTGCACCAGGTCAACATCGAGTATCTCGCGCGCACCGTCATGACCCGTGAGGTCGGCGGCGTGCTCCGCGCCTACCCGGACACGTGCGTCGGCACCGACTCGCACACGACGATGGTCAACGGCCTCGGCGTGCTCGGCTGGGGCGTCGGCGGCATCGAGGCCGAGGCGGCCATGCTCGGCCAGCCCGTCTCGATGCTCATCCCGCGCGTCGTGGGCTTCAAGCTCAACGGCTCCATCCCGGCGGGCGTGACCGCGACGGACGTCGTGCTCACCATCACGCAGATGCTGCGCCAGCACGGCGTCGTCGGGAAGTTCGTCGAGTTCTACGGCGCGGGCGTGGCCCAGGTGCCGCTCGCGAACCGCGCGACCATCGGCAACATGAGCCCCGAGTTCGGCTCGACCGCCGCGATCTTCCCGATCGACGGCGTGACGATCGACTACCTGCGCCTCACGGGCCGCAGCGACGAGCAGCTCGCGCTCGTCGAGGCGTACGCCAAGGAGCAGGGCCTGTGGCTCGACCCCGAGGCCGACGGCTACGTCGAGCCCGTCTTCTCGGAGTACCTCGAGCTGGACCTCTCGACGGTCGTCCCGTCGATCGCCGGCCCGAAGCGCCCGCAGGACCGCATCGAGCTCGGCGAGGCGAAGGAGTCGTTCGCGTCCGCGATCCTCGACTACGTCGACGCCCAGGAGGCGGCGCCGTTCACGGGTCTCGACGAGTCCGTCGAGGAGACGTTCCCGGCGTCCGACCCCATCGCCGCCGCCGCGCACGACGACCCGTCCGACCAGCCGGTCGCGCCGGGCCACGCCGACAGCGCGAAGCGCCCGCACAAGGTCGTCCCGGTCACGCTCGAGGACGGCACGACGACCGAGCTCGACCACGGGCACGTCGTCATCGCGTCGATCACGTCGTGCACCAACACGTCGAACCCGTCGGTCATGCTCGCGGCGGCCCTGCTCGCGAAGAAGGCGGTCGACCGCGGCCTCGCGTCGAAGCCGTGGGTCAAGACGTCCATGGCGCCCGGCTCGCAGGTCGTGACGAACTACTACGAGAAGGCCGGCCTGTGGCCGTACCTCGAGAAGCTCGGCTTCCACCTGGTCGGCTACGGCTGCGCCACGTGCATCGGCAACTCGGGCCCGCTCGCCGACGAGATCTCGGCGACGGTCAACGAGCACGACCTCTCGGTCGTCTCGGTCCTCTCGGGCAACCGGAACTTCGAGGGTCGCATCAACCCCGACGTGAAGATGAACTACCTCGCGTCGCCGCCCCTCGTCATCGCCTACGCGCTGGCCGGCACGATGGACTTCGACTTCGACGGCGAGCCCCTGGGCACCGACCCGCACGGCGAGCCGGTCTTCCTCAAGGACATCTGGCCCTCCCCGGAGGAGGTCCAGGCGACGATCGACGCGTCGATCGACCGCGACATGTTCACGAAGGACTACGCGGACGTCTTCACGGGTGACGACCGCTGGCGCGCGCTCGAGACGCCCGAGGGCGACACGTTCGCGTGGGACACCGAGTCGACCTACGTGCGCAAGCCCCCGTACTTCGACGGCATGGGCATGGAGCCGTCGCCCGTCACGGACATCTCCGGCGCGCGGGTGCTCGCGAAGCTCGGCGACTCGGTGACGACCGACCACATCAGCCCCGCCGGTGCCATCAAGGTGGACTCGCCGGCCGGCAAGTACCTCGCGGAGCACGGCGTCGCTCGCCGCGACTTCAACTCCTACGGCTCGCGCCGCGGGAACCACGAGGTCATGATCCGCGGCACGTTCGCGAACATCCGCCTGCGCAACCAGCTCCTCGACAACGTCGAGGGCGGCTACACCTTCAACTTCGTGAAGGACTCGCAGGACACGATCTACGACGCCGCGCAGGACTACGCCGCGCAGGGCACCCCGCTCGTCATCCTCGGCGGCAAGGAGTACGGCTCCGGCTCGTCGCGCGACTGGGCGGCCAAGGGCACCGCGCTCCTGGGCGTCAAGGCCGTCATCACGGAGAGCTTCGAGCGCATCCACCGCTCGAACCTCATCGGCATGGGTGTCCTCCCGCTGCAGTTCCCGGCGGGCGAGAACGCCGAGTCGCTCGGCCTCGCGGGCACGGAGACCTTCGACATCGAGGGCATCACCGCGCTCAACGACGGCACCACGCCGTCGACCGTCAAGGTCACGGCCACCAAGCCCGACGGCACGAGCGTCGAGTTCGACGCCGTCGTGCGCATCGACACCCCGGGCGAGGCGGACTACTACCGCAACGGCGGCATCCTGCAGTACGTGCTGCGCTCGCTCGTCGCCTGACACGCACGCGCGTCCCGACGGCGCGTCCACCCCGGCCGGGGTGGGCGCGCCGTCGCCGTTCTCCGGCAAGGCCCTGCGTGGGGCGGTGTCGGGGGTCCGGCGTAGCGTCGGTCGCATGACACAGCGGTCGTGGTCGGTCCTGGGCGTCCCGTCGAGCGCGGCGGCCCACGGCCCCGGTCTCGAGAAGGCGCCCGCGGCGCTGCGCGCGGCCGGTCTCGTGGACGCGCTGCGGGGGCGCGGGCTCGCGGTCGTCGACCAGGGCGACGTCGAGATGGCCCGCTGGCGCGCGCGCCACGAGCCCGGTCGCCTGAACGACGTCGAGCGGGTCGCCGCGGGCGTCGGTCGCGTCCGCGAGGCGGTGGGGCGCGAGCTCCGAGCGGGTCGTGTGCCGCTCGTGCTCGGCGGCGAGTGCACCGTGACGCTCGGGGTCGTCGCCGCGGTGGTGGACGTGCACGACGACTGCGGGCTGGTCTACGTCGACGGCGGGCAGGACCTCTTCACGGTCGCGTCGCACCCCGAGGAGCCCATCGCCGACGCGACGGGCGTCGCCCACCTCCTCGACCTCCCGGGCGCGAGCCCGGAGCTGAGCGCCGTCGGGGCGCGACGACCGCTCCTGGACGCGCGACGGCTCGCGTTCCTCGGCTTCTCCGACGCCGAGGAGGACGAGGACGGCCGCGTCGCCGCGACCCGGGTCCCCGCCGCCGAGGTCTCCGCAGGTCCCGAGGCGGCGGCCCGTCGTGCCGTGGACGGCGTGGGCGGCGGGCCGTTCGTGCTCCACGTGGACGTGGACGTCCTCGACTTCTTCGCGCTGCCCGCCGCCGACGTGCCCGTCTTCGGGCGCGGGCTCGTCCCCGCCGAGCTGGAGCGCGTCGTGCGCGAGATCGTCTCCGACCCGGACCTCGTCGCGGTCACGCTGGTCGAGTTCAACCCGGACCACGGCGGGTCGACGACGGCCCGCGCGCTGGTCGACCTGCTCGCCCGCGCGCTCGCGTCCGGCTGACGCGGGGTACGGGCACCGAGGGGCGGGCGGGCCGTCAGAGCGGGGCGTCGAGCGTGCGCGTCCGGTCCCACGGCTCGGTCCAGCCGAGCCGGTCGAACAGCGCGTCGAGGATGCCGCCGGTGAAGCCCCAGACGAGGTGCTCGCGCCCGTCGGCCTCCACGAGGAAGCCGGGGCTCTTGTGCACCCGGCGGTCACGGCGGACCGTCACCGTGCGGCGCCGGCCGGGGTCGAGCAGGTCGGCCACGGGGACCCGGAACACGTGGGCCGACTCGGCGGCGTCGACGGCGCGGACCGGGGTGGGCCGGGCCCACCACCCGAGCACGGGCGTGACGACGTGGTTGCTCACCGGCACGGGCAGCCGACCGAGCGTGCCGAGCACCTCGACGCCGCCCGGGTCGAGGCCCGTCTCCTCCTCGGCCTCGCGCAGCGCGCCGCCCACCGGGCCGTCGTCGTCGGGCTCGAGCCGGCCGCCCGGGAACGCGACCTGGCCCGGGTGGTGGCCGAGCGTCGTCGCGCGCGCGAGCAGGAGCACGTCGAGGTCGGCGGGGACGGCCGCGGCCGGGTGCTCCGCGGGCACCCCGTCGAGGACGCCGAAGAGCAGCAGCACGGCGGCGTCGCGCGCGTCCGGGCGCAGCGTGCCGACGGCGTGGCGCCACGGCTCGGGCCAGGCACCGCCGTCCCGGGCGAGGGTCGCGAGCTGCGCGCGCGCCGACTCGCGCGCAGCCTCGGGCGGGGTCGTCACCAGCTCACCGGGAGCGGGCGGCCCTCCTCGTAGCCCGCGGCCGACTGCACGCCCACGACGGCGCGGTCCGCGAACTCGGCGAGGCTCGACGCCCCGGCGTAGGTCGCGGAGCTGCGCAGCCCGGACGTGATCTGGTCGAGCAGGTCCTCGACGCCGGGCCGCTGCGGGTCGAGGAACATGCGGCTCGAGCTGATGCCCTCCTCGTAAAGCGCCTTGCGCGCGCGGTCGAACGGCGAGCCGCCCGCGGTACGGGCGGCGACGGCGCGCGCCGACGCCATGCCGAAGCTCTCCTTGTACAGGCGGCCGGTGCCGTCGTCGTGCAGGTCGCCCGGGGACTCGTAGGTGCCCGCGAACCACGAGCCGATCATCACCTGCGAGGCGCCCGCGGCGAGCGCGAGGGCGACGTCGCGCGGGTGGCGCACGCCGCCGTCGGCCCACACGTGCTTGCCGAGCTCGCGCGCCGCGGCGGCGCACTCCAGCACCGCGGAGAACTGCGGGCGGCCGACGGCCGTCATCATGCGCGTGGTGCACATGGCGCCCGGCCCCACGCCCACCTTGACGATGTCCGCGCCCGCGGCGACGAGGTCGCGCACGCCGTCGGCCGTGACGACGTTGCCCGCCACGACGGGGACGTCCGGGCCCACCGAGCGCACCGCGTCGAGCGCCTGGAGCATCTTGGCCTGGTGGCCGTGCGCCGTGTCCACGACGAGCACGTCCACGCCGGCCGCGAGGAGCTCCTTCGCCTTCGCCGCGACGTCGCCGTTGATCCCGACGGCGGCGCCGACGCGCAGGCGGCCGGCGTCGTCGAGCGCGGGCGCGTAGACCGACGAGCGCAGCGCGCCCTTGCGCGTGAGGACGCCGACGAGCGCGCCGTCGCGCGTCACGGGCGCGACCTTGAGGCGCGCGGTGTGGAGCTGCTCGTAGGCCGCCTCGAGCCCGGCACGACCGCCGTCGAGCACGGAGGCGTCGAGGACGAGGGGGTGGTCGGTCATCACCTGGTGGACCTGGGTGAAGCGGTCGACGTCGGCGCAGTCGGCCTCCGTGACCACGCCGACCGGTCGCCCGCCGTCCACGACGACCGCGGCGCCGTGCGCGCGCTTGCCGATGAGCGTGAGGGCGGTGTGGACGGTGTCGTGCGGGCCGACGACGACGGGCGTCTCGATGACGGGGTCCTTGGACTTCACGTCCGCGACGACGTCCGCCACGACGTCGGTCGGGACGTCCTGCGGGATGATCGCGATGCCGCCGCGCCGCGACACGGTCTCCGCCATGCGGCGCCCCGCGACGGCCGTCATGTTGGCGACGACGACGGGGATCGTCGTGCCCGTGCCGTCGGCGGAGGAGAGGTCGACGTCGAAGCGCGACGCGACCTCGGAGCGCGACGGGACGAGGAACACGTCGCCGTAGGTGAGGTCGGTCGCGGGGGACTGTCCGGGCAGGAAGCGCATGGCTCCATCCTACGAGGTCGCACCCCATCGTTGTCCGCAGTGCGGAAGGAGAGTTCCACGAACGCCGCGTCCGTGCGTCCGCGGCGCGAGTGTGCGTCAATGACGTGAAGGTCCCGTCGCCCGGCGCACCGCGGCGCAGGTCATCGGCCCGGACGGCCTAGAGTTGTCGGGCTGGTCGCACGGGAACGGAACGGAGCATCTGCATGAGCCTGCTTGGCACGATCACCTCGCCCGAGGACGTGCAACGGCTGACCCCGGGGCAGGCGCGCGAGCTCGCCGCGGAGATCCGGGCGTTCCTCGTCGACTCCGTCTCCCGCACGGGCGGCCACCTCGGCCCGAACCTCGGGGTCGTGGAGCTGACCATCGCGATGCACCGCGTGTTCTCCTCGCCCACGGACACCTTCGTGTTCGACACGGGCCACCAGTCCTACGTGCACAAGCTCCTCACGGGGCGCCAGGACTTCTCCGCGCTGCGCAAGCAGGGCGGGCTGTCCGGGTACCCGTCGCGCGCCGAGTCCGAGCACGACGTCGTCGAGAACTCGCACGCGTCCACCGCGCTGTCGTGGGGCGACGGCATCGCGAAGGCGAACGTCGTGCGCGGTCTCACCGACCGGCACGTCGTGGCGGTCATCGGCGACGGCGCGCTCACCGGCGGCATGGCCTGGGAGGCGCTCAACAACATCGCGGAGAGCCAGGACCGCCGGCTCGTGGTCGTCGTCAACGACAACGGGCGCTCGTACTCGCCCACGATCGGCGGCCTCGCGCACCACCTGTCGACGCTGCGCACCACGCACGGCTACGAGAGCTTCCTGCAGTGGGGCAAGCGCACCCTCAACCGGTCCGGGGCGCCCGGGCGGTTCGCGTACGAGTGGCTGCACGGCCTGAAGAAGGGCCTCAAGGACGTCGTCGCGCCCCAGGGCATGTTCGAGGACCTCGGCATCAAGTACGTCGGGCCGGTCGACGGCCACGACGTCGAGGCCATGGAGCACGCGCTGCGCCGCGCGAAGGCGTACGGCGCGCCCGTGATCGTGCACGCGCTCACCGAGAAGGGCCGCGGCTACACGCCCGCCGAGCAGGACGTCGCCGACCGCTTCCACGCCGTGGGCAAGATCCACCCGGAGACCGGGCTCCCGGTCGCGCCCTCGCGCTTCGGCTGGACGAGCGTCTTCGCCGACGAGATCGTCCAGATCGGGCGCCGGCGGTCCGACGTCGTCGCGATCACCGCGGCGATGCTCGAGCCGGTCGGTCTCAAGCCGTTCTCGCAGGCGTTCCCCGAGCGCACGTTCGACGTCGGGATCGCGGAGCAGCACGCCGCGACGTCGGCGGCCGGCATGGCGTTCGCCGGGCTGCACCCGGTGGTCGCGGTGTACGCGACGTTCCTCAACCGCGCGTTCGACCAGGTGCTCATGGACGTCGCGCTGCACAAGGCCGGCGTGACGTTCGTGCTCGACCGCGCGGGCATCACGGGCGACGACGGCGCGAGCCACAACGGCATGTGGGACATGGCGATGCTGCGCATCGTGCCGGGCCTGCGCCTGGCCGCGCCGCGCGACGAGGAGACCCTGCGGACCGCGCTGCGCGAGGCCGTGGACGTCGACGACGCCCCGACGGTCGTGCGGTACCCGAAGGGCGCGCTCTCGGACGCCCTGCCCGCCGTCGAGTCCGTCGACGGCGTGGACCTGCTCGCGGTGCCTGCGGGCGCGGGCGACGAGGCTGCCCCCGCCGCGGCGGCGCCGGGTGGTCCGCGCCGCGTCCTGCTCGTCGGCCTGGGCTCGATGGCCCGCGTCGCGCTCGACGCCGGGGAGTCGCTCACCGCGCACGGCGTCGACGTCACGGTCGCGTCGCCCACGTGGGTGCTCCCGCTGCCGAGCGCGCTCGTCAAGCTCGCCGGGGAGCACGACCTCGTGGTGACGGTGGAGGACGGCGTCGTGGACGGCGGGGTCGGTGCGCTGCTGGCCCAGCGGGCGCTGGAGTCGGGCGTGCGCACGCCCGTGCACCCGATCGGTCTCCCGGCGCAGTTCCTCGACCACGCCACGCGCGATCAGGTCGTGTCCGCGTACCGCCTCACTGGGGCGGACGTCGCGCGCGACGTGCTGGACGCGCTCGCGGCGCTCGCACGCGGCTGACGACCCCTGCCGCGCACCCGGCCCCGGGTACGCGGCCCCGGACACGAGGACGGCCCGCGGCGCAGGTGCGCCGCGGGCCGTCGCGTCGGTCAGGAGTGGGTGACCTCGACCGCGTGCTCGACGACGGCGCGCAGGTCGCCGCCGGACGCCGCGTGCCACGCGCGCTGCCGGGCGGCGCCGTTGCCCCCGGACCACAGGCGCCCGAGCAGCTCGGTCACCGCGTCCAGGTCCCCGGCGTCGACGAGCGCGTCGCGCACGTGCGCGACGAGCTGGCCCACGACGTCGTGCGCGGGGGCCGGGCGCCAGGTGAGGGGCGAGACGAGGTCCTCCTCGAGGCCCGAACGGCCGGCGCGCCAGGACGCGGTGCGCAGGATCTCGGGCCGCAGCTCGGGCGCGGGCGCGCCGTCGGCGGACTCGCGGGCCGCCGTCTCGACGAGACCGCGGGCGAGCGCCGCGAGCAGCGTCGCGGTGTCCGGGTCGAGGCACACGTCCGCGACGCGGATCTCGACCGTGGGGTAGCGCGACGACAGGCGGGCGTCGAAGTAGACCATGTTCTCGTCGAGGATCGTCCCGGTCGCGACGAGGCCGTCGACCGCCGCGCGGTACGCCTCGGGCGAGCCGAACGCGCGCGTCGGGCCGGAGGTGGGCCAGCGCGACCAGACCTGCGACCGGAAGCTCGCGTACCCGCTGTCCTGGCCCTGCCAGAAGGGCGAGTTCGTGCTCAGCGCGAGGAGCGTCGCGAGCCACGGCCCGATCCGGTCGAGCACGGCGACGCCCTCGGTGTCGTCCGCGACGGCGACGTGCACGTGACAGCCGCTCGTCAGCTGCTCGCGCGCCGTGAGGCCGAACGCGGCGCGCGCCTCGAGGTAGCGCAGGCGCGACACGGTCGTGCCCTCGAACGGCAGGGGAGACGTCGAGAGCGCGGCGACGCGGGCCCCGACGCGGTCCGCGGCCTCCTGGGCGCGACGCCGGCCCTCGCGGATCTCGGTCGCGAGCTCGTCGATCTCGCGGCGCGGGTGCGTCGCCGTCTCGAGCTGCTCCTCCATGAACTCCGACTCCAGCGAGCCGGTGCCCCCGCCCTTGTCGTCCGTGCCGGAGGCCTCGAGGGCCTCGGCCGCGCGGGCGACGGGCTGCCCGTCGTCGCCGACGAGCAGGAACTCTTCCTCGACCCCTACGGTGCGTTTCACCCGGGCAGTCTCACACGGATGCGCGCGGCACGTCCGGCGAGCGTGTGACGCGCGCCCGTGTCGTGCGTCACGACGGCGGCGCGGGGTCCCCAGGGGGAGGGCCGGAGGGCTTGTGAAGGTCATCACAAGACCTCCTCGGCAGGGGTGTCGCGGGGGCGAGGAACCCCGGAATCCTGCCGTTCCTGCCGGGTCCCGCCCGCCTCGGGACCTAGGTCCCCAGGCGGTCCCGAACGCCTCCGCGGCGGGCTCCGGGAACCTAGCCTGGAGGTGGCGAAGGAGCCCGTCGGAACCTCGGCCGAGGGCCCCACCCGGGACCTCGCGAGGCCGGCGGGTCCGGCCGGCGCGCGGACCCGCGCGTCAGGCACGAGGGAGGTCCAGATGACCAGCGTTTCCGAGGCAACCGGCACGACGAGCGGCGGCCGCGCGACGGGGGCGGGCGCCGTCGACCCGCAGCGCGACACCGCGCACGTCCCTGCGTGGGAGGGCTTCACCGACGGCCCGTGGCGCGACACGGTCGACGTGCGTGACTTCATCCAGCGCAACTACCGCCCGTACACGGGCGACGCGTCGTTCCTCGCCGGCCCCACGGAGCGCACGACGGGCATCTGGAGCACGCTGTCCGCCATGTTCCCGGAGGAGCGGGAGATGGGGATCTACGACGTGGACACCCACACGCCCGCCGGCATCACGGCGCACGCGCCGGGCTACATCGACAAGGCGCACGAGGTGATCGTCGGTCTGCAGACCGACGCCCCGCTGAAGCGCGCGATCATGCCGAACGGCGGCTGGCGCATGGTCGAGGGCGCGCTGGAGACGTACGGCTACGAGGTCGACGAGACCCTGCGGAAGGTCTTCACCGAGTACCGCAAGACGCACAACCAGGGCGTGTTCGACGTCTACCCGCCGAACGTGCGCGCGGCCCGCAGCTCGCACATCATCACGGGCCTGCCCGACGCCTACGGCCGCGGCCGGATCATCGGCGACTACCGCCGCGTCGCGCTCTACGGCGTCGACGCGCTGATCGCCGCGAAGAAGCTCGACAAGCTCGGTCTCGACACGCAGCCCTTCAGCGAGAAGGTCGTGCGCGAGCGCGAGGAGCACGCGGAGCAGATCCGCGCGCTGGGCGAGCTCAAGGAGATGGCGGCCTCGTACGGCTACGACATCTCCGGCCCGGCGACGACGGCCCGCGAGGCCGTGCAGTGGCTCTACTTCGCCTACCTCGCCGCGGTGAAGGAGCAGAACGGCGCCGCGATGTCCCTCGGCCGCACGTCGACGTTCCTAGACGTGTTCATCGACCGCGACCTCGAGGCCGGCCGCATCACGGAGTCCGAGGCGCAGGAGATCATCGACGACTTCGTCATCAAGCTCCGCATCGTGCGGTTCCTGCGCACGCCCGAGTACGACGCCCTGTTCTCCGGCGACCCGACGTGGGTCACCGAGACGATCGGCGGCATGGGCGAGGACGGGCGCCCGCTCGTCACGAAGAACTCGTTCCGGTTCCTCCAGACGCTCTACAACCTCGGGCCGGCCCCCGAGCCGAACATGACGGTCTTCTGGAGCCCGGACCTGCCGCAGGGCTTCAAGGACTACTGCGCGCAGGTCTCGATCGACACCTCGGCCGTGCAGTACGAGTCGGACGAGCTCATCCGCCAGCACTGGGGCGACGACGCGGCGATCGCGTGCTGCGTGTCCCCGATGCGGGTCGGCAAGCAGATGCAGTTCTTCGGCGCTCGCGTGAACCTCGCCAAGACGCTGCTCTACGCGATCAACGGCGGCCGCGACGAGATCTCCGGCAAGCAGGTCTCGCCCGTGGCGGCGCCCGTCGAGGGCGACGTGCTCGACTTCGACGACGTCATGGCGAAGTTCGACGCGACGATGGACTGGCTGGCCGCGACGTACGTCGAGGCGCTCAACTGCATCCACTGGTCGCACGACAAGTACGCGTACGAGCGCATCGAGATGGCGCTGCACGACAAGGACGTGCTGCGGACCATGGCGTGCGGCATCGCGGGCCTGTCCGTCGCGGCGGACTCGCTGTCGGCGATCAAGCACGCGAAGGTCTCCGTCGTCCGCGACGAGCGCGGCCTCGTCGTCGACTACGTCACCGAGGGCGAGTACCCGACGTTCGGCAACGACGACGACCGGGCCGACGCGATCGCCGTCGACCTCGTCGAGCGGTTCATGGCGAAGGTCCGCACGCACCCGACGTACCGTGACGCGGTGCCCACGCAGTCGGTCCTGACGATCACGTCGAACGTCGTGTACGGGAAGGCGACGGGCAACACGCCTGACGGCCGCCGCGCCGGCGAGCCGTTCGCCCCGGGTGCCAACCCGATGAACGGGCGCGACACGCACGGCATGCTCGCCTCGGCGCTGTCGGTGGCCAAGCTGCCGTACGACGAGGCGCAGGACGGCATCTCGCTGACCAACACGGTCGTGCCGAGCGGCCTCGGGCGCACCAAGGAGGAGCAGGTCACCAACCTCGCCGGCCTCCTGGACGCCTACATCGGGTCCGAGGGGTACCACATGAACGTCAACGTGCTGAACCGCGAGACGCTCCTGGACGCCATGGACCACCCGGAGAACTACCCGCAGCTGACGATCCGCGTGTCCGGGTACGCGGTGAACTTCGTCCGCCTCACGCGCGAGCAGCAGCTGGACGTGCTCTCGCGCACCTTCCACGGAGCGCTCTGACGAGCGCTGAGGAGCCAGCCATGACCGTCACCCTTCCCGGCCCCGCCGTCCGCCCGTCGCGCGGGTGCGGCGTCGCCGGGGGCACCCTGCCCGACGACGCCACGCGCCTCGAGGTCCCGGGCGTCCCGACCTCCGCGGCCGAGCCCGCGGCGTCGGGCACGCCTGTGGGCCACGCGCGCCGGGCCGGCGCGGGCCTGGACGGGCTGACGGTCGCGGACGTGGACCGGGCCGACAAGCTCGCGGCGATGCGCGCGGGCGAGCTCGGCTCGGTCCACTCCTGGGAGCTCGTCACCGCCGTGGACGGGCCGGGGACCCGGCTCACCGTGTTCCTCAACGGGTGCCCGCTGCGGTGCCTGTACTGCCACAACCCCGACACGTTCGCGATGAAGGACGGCAGGCCCGTCACGGCGGACGAGCTCCTCGGGCGCGTCCGGCGCTACCTGCCCGTCTTCCGGGCCACCCACGGAGGGCTCACGCTCTCGGGCGGCGAGGTGCTCATGCAGCCCGCGTTCGCGGCGCGCGTCCTGCGCGGTGCGAAGGCGATGGGCGTGCACACCGCGCTCGACACGTCCGGCTTCCTCGGCGCGAACGCGACCGACGCGATGCTCGACGACACCGACCTCGTGCTGCTCGACGTGAAGTCCGGCGACCCGGAGACCTACACGAAGGTCACGAGCCGCGACCTCGAGCCGACCCTGCGGTTCGGGCGACGGATCGCCGAGCGCGGGCTCACCGGCCACGCGCCCGAGGTCTGGGTGCGCTTCGTGCTCGTCCCGGGCCTCACCGACGACCCGGACAACGTCGAGAAGGTCGCCGCGTACGCGGCGTCGCTCAACGCGATCCGGCCCGGCACGGTGACGCGCGTCGAGGTGCTGCCCTTCCACCAGATGGGCCGTGACAAGTGGGACGCGCTCGGGCGCACCTACGAGCTCGACGACACGCCTGCGCCGTCGGCCGAGCTCACCGAGCGCGTGCGCGGCCAGTTCCGCGCCCACGGCCTGACGACGTACTGACCCGACCCGCCGACGAGCGCCCGCTCGCCGAGACGTGAGAAGTGGCCCCGGACCGCCGTGCTCCAGGGGCCACTTCTCCCGTCTCGGCGGGTGCGCGCTCCCCGGGGCGGGGTCGGGTCGTAGGGTGCGCGGGTGCCTGCAGCGACCGTCGACGCCCACGACCCCCGATGGACCGACGCCGGGAGGCGGTGGACGGAACGCGTCGCCGCCGCGCTCGCCGACCTCGCGAGCCCTGACGGCACGAGCCCGGTCGTGGTCGAGCACATCGGGTCGACGGCGGTCCCCGGGCTCGCGGCGAAGCCGATCATCGACCTCCAGGTGCGCGTCGCGCCGCTGCCCTCCGAGGCGGAGCTCGACGCCGCGCTCGGGCCGCTCGGGTTCTCGATCGAGCGCGGCGCGCGCCCGGACTCGCCCGGCGTGTACCGGGACGTCCCGCGTCCGGGCGCCGACCCCGCCCCCGAGCTCTACGCCAAGCGACTGCTCACCCGCCCCGGCGACGAGGACGAGCCGCCCGTGATCCTGCACGTCCGGCGCCTCGACTCGCCGTTCGCGGCGTACGTCGCCGCGTTCCGCGACTGGCTGCGTGCCGTCCCCGCCGAGGCCGCGGCGTACGAGGCGACGAAGCGCGACCTCGCGGCGCGCCACGCGGACGCCGACGACTACGACGACTACACGCGCGACAAGACGGCGTTCCTCGACGCGGCGCAGGCCCGGATGGAGCGCTGGCTCGCCGGGCGCGCGAACGCTCCCGCCTGATCCCTGCACGGCGCCGCCCGCGCACTGATACCGTGGTGGTACCAAACGAGAGGAGCTCACGTGGCTATGACCTTGCGGCTCGACGACGACGCGCAGGCGGCGCTGGAGCGTATCGCCCGCCGCGAGGGCGTCTCCGCGAACACCGCCGTCGCGCGCGCGGTCGTGGAGTACGACGCGAAGCGGCGCGAGATGCGTGACCGGCTGCTCGCCGACATCGTGGCGGAGGACCAGGAGCTGCTCGACCGGCTCGCGCAGTAGCCGTGGTCGTGCACCTCGACGAGGACGACCTCGTCGCCGCCGCCACGGCGTTCCTCGGGCACCCGCCCGCCGTCCGCGACTTCGGGCTCCTGTCGTCCGCACTGGCGCGTCCGGCCGCGTCGATGTACGGCGTCGAGGCCTACCCCACCCTCGACGAGAAGGCAGCGGCGCTGCTCCTCTCCGTCACGAAGAACCACGCGCTGATCGACGGGAACAAGCGACTGGGCTGGGTCGCGGTGAGACTCTTCTACGCGCTCAACGGGGTGCGGCTCGTCATGCCGCAGGACACTGCGTACGCGCTCGTCGTCGGTGTCGCAGCCGGCGAGATCGACGACGTCGAGACCGTGGCGCAGAAGCTCGCGGAGCACGTCGTGCGCCGCGAGTCGTGATCGCCGCGAGCGGCGCGCTGCCCGACGTCGCCACCGCTCGGGCGGTCGTCGCGGATGCGGACGCCCTCGCCGCGCTGCTCGCGACCCTCTCCGCCGCGCCCGGGACGGCGCGCGAGCAGGTGCGCGCCGCGTTCGGCGACAGCCGCGAGGAGAAGGTCCTGGCGCGCCTCGACACCGTCGACGTCGCGTCGCTGCGTGACGTCACGCGCGAGCGCCTGCGGCTCGGGGCGCTCGCGGACGCGGGCGTGCGGACGGTCGGCGAGGTCGCGCGGCTCGGGCGCGACGGGCTGGAGAAGCTCCCCGAGATCGGCCCGCAGACGGCGACGCACCTGCTCGCCGCCGCCGAGCAGGTGGCGCGCGCCGTGCGCGAGAGCCTGCGCTTCCGGATCGACCTCACGCCGACGGACCCGGTCGCGACCGCGCTCGTCCAGGCGCTGCACACGCTCGACCAGGCCGACGCCGCCGTCGCGCGCTACGGCGACCAGGTGCGAGCCGCGCTCGCGGAGCACGAGCGCGTGCGCGCCGCCGCGCTGGTCGCCGCGAGCGGACCGCGCCGCCTGCTCGCGTGGGGCGAGCGGCGGCGTCGGGCCTCAGCCGCGATCACGGTGCTCGCCGCGGTCGCCGAGCGGGCGCGGGCCACCGGGCTCGCCGAGGAGGCGCGGCGCGTCGTCGGGCTGCTCGCCGAGCCCGAGCGCCCGTACGACGTCTGGGAGGACTTCCGGCGGCGGTCCGCGGCGTACTACGCGCTGCTCGACGGCGTCGCCCCCACGGGCCGCGACGTCGCCGCCGCGGCCGGGCACCTGCCCGCCGAGCTCGTGGACCGCGTGCAGACGCAGGCGCTCGACGAGTCGCTGCTGACCGTCTCGCTGCGCGGGTACCAGGCGTTCGGGGCCCGCTTCGCGCTCGCCCAGCGCCGCGTCGTCCTGGGCGACGAGATGGGCCTGGGCAAGACGGTGCAGGCCGTCGCCGTCGTCGCGCACCTGGTCGCCGGCGGTGCGACCCACGCGCTGGTCGTGTGCCCGGCGAGCGTGCTGGAGAACTGGGTGCGCGAGCTGCGCGCGCACGCGGACCTCCCGGTGCACGCCGTCCACGGCGAGGACCGGGAGGAGGCGGCCGCGGCGTGGCGCGCCGCGGGCGGCGTCGCGGTCGTGACCTTCGCGGGCCTGCGGCGTGCGGGGACCGAGGCGTTCGCGACAGCGGCGCCGGCGGTGCTCGTCGTGGACGAGGCGCACTACGTGAAGAACCCGCTCGCGAAGCGGTCCGTGGCCGTCGCGGCCCTCGCGCGGACGACCGAGCACGTGCTCCTGCTCACCGGCACACCCATGGAGAACCGGGTCGAGGAGTTCCGCACCCTCCTGGGCTACCTCCAGCCCGAGCTCGCGGCACGCCTCGACGCCGCGCACGGCGCCGCCGGCCCCGACGCGTTCCGGCACGCCGTCGCGCCCGCCTACCTGCGCCGCAACGCCGAGGACGTGCTCGAGGAGCTGCCCGAGCTCGTGCAGGTCGACGAGTGGGAGCGGCTCGGCACGGTCGACGGCGCCGCGTACCGGGAGGCGGTCGCGGCGGGGTCGTTCATGGCCATGCGGCGGGCGGCGTTCGCCGTCGAGCACCCCGAGGACTCGGCGAAGCTGCGCCGGCTCGTCGAGATCGCGCGCGAGGCGGCCGAGAACGGGCGCAAGGTCGTGGTGTTCTCGTACTTCCGGGACGTCGTGGACGTGGCCGTGCGCGCGCTCGGCGACCTCGCGCTCCCGCCCCTCACCGGCTCCGTGCCCGCCCGCACGCGCCAGACGATCGTCGACGACTTCACCGCGGCGGAGGTCCCGCGCGTGCTCGTCAGCCAGATCGACGTCGGGGGAGTGGGCCTCAACCTCCAGGCGGCGTCCGTGGTGGTCCTGTGCGAGCCGCAGACCAAGCCCACGACCGAGGCGCAGGCCGTCGCGCGCGCCCACCGCATGGGGCAGGTCGAGACCGTCCAGGTGCACCGCCTGCTCACCGTCGACAGCGTCGACGAGCACCTCGTGCGGCTCCTCGGCACGAAGGCCCGGCTCTTCGACGCCTACGCACGCCGCAGCGCGCTCGCCGAGGAGGTCGCGGGCGCGGTCGACGTGTCCGAGGCGTCGCTCGCGCGCGCGGTGGTCGACGCCGAGCGCGCCCGGCTGTTCGTCGACCCGGCCGTGACGTCGGTCGAGGACGCGCCCGCCGAGCGCTGACGGGGCCCGGGTCCGCGCCGTCGTCGCGCTCGGCGCCGGGACGCGGCATAGCGTGGCGTCATGACCGAGACGGAAACCTTGCCCCCGCTCACCCCGCTGCGAGAGGACTGGTCGACGGCGCTCGCGGTCGTCGCGCACCCGGACGACATGGAGTTCGGCGCGGCCGCCGCCGTCGCGCGGTGGACCGCGCAGGGCAAGCGGGTCGTGTACTGCATGGTCACGAGCGGCGAGGCGGGGATCGACGGGATGGACCCGGACGAGGCGCGCCGCGTGCGGGAGGCGGAGGAGGTCGAGTCGGCACGGATCGTCGGCGTCGACGAGGTCGAGTTCCTCGGGCTGCCCGACGGCGTGCTCGAGTACGGCCTCCCGCTGCGGCGCGCGATCGCGGGGGCGATCCGCCGTCACCGGCCCGACGTCGCGATCGCCGGGAACTACCGCGAGACGTTCCCGGCGGGATGCTCAACCAGGCGGACCACGTCGCGACGGGGCGGGCCGTCGTGGACGCCGTGCGCGACGCGGGGAACCGGTGGGTGTTCCGCGAGCAGGTCGAGTCGGACGGGATCGAGCCGTGGGGCGGCGTGCGCCAGGTGTGGGTCGCCGCGTCGCCCGACGCCCGGCACGGCGTGGACGTCAGCGCGACCTTCGACGCGGGCGTGGCGTCCCTGCGCGCGCACGCCGCCTACCTCGACGGCCTCGGCTGGGAGGACTTCGACCCGGCGGCGTTCCTCGCGTCGATGAGCGCCCCGACGGGCGAGCGGATGGGCGTGGAGCACGCCGTAGCCTTCGAGGTCCTGCCTATGAACGGAGAGGACTGACTCACCCCCTCGGCTGGCCGCCGAGCATGCGGCTGTGGCCCGTCTAGAAGCGGGGACGGGCCACGACCCCATGCTCGGCGGAGCAGGGGTGGTCAGACGAGTGACGCCGCCGGGACGTTGGCGACGCCGTCGGGCAGGAACCGGCGGCCCAGGACCTTCTCGCTGTAGCCCGTGCGGTCGAGGTACGGCGTGATGCCGCCCAGGTGGAAGCCCCACCCGGCCCCGAGGATCATGCACAGGTCGATCTGCGACGGGCTCGCGACCACGCCCTCGTCGAGCATGAGCCCGATCTCCTGCGTGAGCGCCGTGAGCACGGAGTCGAGGACGCCGGCCTCGTCCAGCGCCCCGTCGCCGCCCGCCTCACCCGTGCCGAAGACCCGCTGGATCGCCGGGTCGACGGGCTTGGGCAGGCCCTTCGGCGCGTCGAGGACGACGGGGATCTGCTCGTCCACGATGCGCTGCAGGCCGGGCGACTCGGGGAACCGGTCGCCCAGGTCCTCGCGCAGCGACGTGAGGACGTGCAGGCCGACGGCCGGTCCGACGAGGTCGAACAGCGCGAACGGCGGCATCGGCAGGCCGAGCGGTGCGACGGCGCGGTCCGCGACCTCGACCGACGTGCCGTTCTCGACCGCCTCGACGATCTTGCCCATGAGCAGGATGAGCAGGCGGTTGACGACGAACCCGGGGCGGTCGGCGACGAGCACGGCCGTCTTGCGGAGCTTCTTCGTCATGGCGAACGCCGTCGCGAGGGCGGCGTCGTCGGTCTTCGCCGCCTGGATGATCTCGACGAGGGGCATCTGGGCGACGGGGTTGAAGAAGTGCATCCCGACGACGCGCTCGGGGTGCTGCAGGTCGGCCGCCATCTCGGTGATCGACAGCGCGGACGTGTTGGTGAGCAGCACGGCCTCGGGCGACAGGACGCCCTCGAGCTCGGCGAAGACCTTCTTCTTGAGCCCGAGGATCTCCGTGACCGCCTCGATGACGACGTCGCAGCCCGCGAAGTCGCCGAGCTCGGTCGTGCCGTGCACGGAGCCGACGATGCGCGCGCCGGTGTCCGCGGACATGCGGCCCGAGCGCACGAGCTTCTCGACGGTGGAGCGGACGTAGCCGAGGCCCTTGCCGACGCGCTCCTGGTCGAGGTCGCGCATGACGACCGGCACCTGGAGGCGCTGGGCGAACAGCAGCGCGATCTGCGCGGCCATGAGCCCCGCGCCCACGATCCCGACGCGGGTGACGGGGCGGGCGAGCTTCGCGTCGGGCGCACCCTGGGGCCGCTTGCCCTTCGAGACGAGCTGGAACGCGTAGACGCTCGCGCGCATCTCGTCGCTCATGATGAGGTCCGCGAGGGCCTCGTCCTCGGCGGCGAACGCCTCCTCGCGCGACGCGGTGCGGGCGGCGGCCACGAGGTCGAGCGCGCGGTACGGGGCGGGGCGCGAGCCCGCGACCACGGCGTCGAGGCGCTGACGCGTCCCGGCGACGACGGCGTCCCACACGGGCTGCGGGTCGAGCTCGCGCCGCTCGACGACGATCTCGCCGCGCAGCACGGCCTCGGCCCAGCGCAGCGAGGACTCGAGGAAGTCCGGCGCCTCGAAGAGCGCGTCGACGAGCCCGATCTCGTACGCCTCCTTCGCCTTGAACGGCTTGTTCGCGGCCGGGCGGGCGAGGATGACGTCCATCGCCTTCTCGACGCCGAGCAGGCGCGGCACGAGGTAGGCGCCGCCCCAGCCGGGGACCAGGCCCAGGCCGACCTCGGGCAGCGCGAGCGCACCGGCGTCGGACGCGACGGTGCGGTACGTGCAGTTCAGCGCGACCTCGAGGCCGCCGCCGAGCGCGACGCCGTTGACGAACGCGAACGTCGGCACGCCCATGTCCTGGAGCAGCGTGTACGCGGCGTGCCCGGCGCGCCCGAGGGCGAGCGCGTCGTCGCGCACCTGGACGGCCGCGGCCTGCGTGAGGTCCGCGCCGGCGGCGAGGAAGTACGGCTTGCCCGTGATCGCGACGGCGACGATCTCGCCGTCCGCGGCCCGGCGCCGCAGCGTCTCGAGGGCCGCGTGCAGCTCCGCGAGGCCCTCGGGGCCGAGCGTCGTCGGCTTGGTGTGGTCGAGCCCGTTGTCGAGCGTGACGAGGGCGAGCGTGCCCGTCCCGCCGGGGAGCGCGACGTCGCGCACGAGCGAGTGCGTGACGCGTTCCCCGCGCGCGGCGTCCTTCGTCGCGTCCGCGGAGGTGGTGGGCGTGGTGTCGGTCGGTGCGCTCATCGTCAGTTCTCCGCGGTCTCGAAGGTGTGGCCGGAGTAGTCGGCGTGGTGCGGGTTCTCCCAGATGACGGTCCCGCCCATGCCGAGGCCGACGCACATGGTCGTCAGGCCGTAGCGCACCTCGGGGTGCTGCTCGAACTGGCGCGCGAGCTGCGTCATGAGGCGCACGCCCGACGACGCGAGCGGGTGGCCCATGGCGATGGCGCCGCCGTACTGGTTGACGCGCTCGTCGTCGTCCGCGATGCCGAAGTGGTCGAGGAACGCGAGCACCTGGACCGCGAACGCCTCGTTGATCTCGAACAGGCCGATGTCGTCGATCGTCAGGCCCGCGGACGCGAGCGCGCGCTCGGTCGCGGGGACCGGCCCGATGCCCATGACCTCCGGGTCGACGCCCGCGTACGCGTACGCGACGAGGCGCATGCGCGCCGGGAGCCCGAGCTCGTCGGCGACGTCGCCCGCGGCGAGCAGGCACGCCGTCGCGCCGTCGGTCAGCGGCGAGGCGTTGCCCGCGGTGACCTTCCCGCCGGGGCGGAACGGGGTCTTGAGGTCGCGGATCGAGTCGACCGTGGTGCCGGGGCGGGGGAGCTCGTCGGCCGTGGCCAGGCCCCACCCGAGCTCGGTCGACCGGGTCGCGACCGGCACGAGGTCGGGGGAGATGTCGCCGTTCGCGAGGGCCTTGGCGTACTTGGCCTGGCTCGCGACGGCGTACGCGTCGGCACGCTCCTTGGTGAGGTGCGGGTACCGGTCGTGCAGGTTCTCGGCCGTCGCGCCCATGACGAGCGCGGAGGAGTCGACGAGGCGCTCGGCGACGAACCGCGGGTTCGGGTCCGACCCCTCGCCCATGGGGTGGTGGCCCATGTGCTCGACGCCGCCCGCGACGACGACGTCCTGCGCGCCCACGGCGACGTTCGCCGCGGTGGTCGTGACCGCGGTCATCGCGCCCGCGCACATGCGGTCGATCGCGAAGCCGGGCACCGACTTGGGCAGCCCGGCCAGCACGGCGACGCTGCGGCCGAGGGTGAGGCCCTGGTCGCCGGTCTGCGTCGTCGCGGCGAGCGCGAGCTCGTCGATCCGCTCCACGGGCAGCTCGGGGCGGCGGCGCAGGAGCTCGCGGACCGTCTTCACGGCGAGGTCGTCCGCGCGGGTCTCGGCGTAGATCCCGTCGGGGCGTGCCTTGCCGAACGGGCTGCGGACGCCCTCGACGAAGACGACGTCGCGCACGGGGCGTCGGCGCGAGCGCTGGGTAGCCGCCTGGGTGGGTGCCGAGGTGGGAGAGGGGGCCTCGTTGGCCACGGTCATGGCATCTCCATCCGATGCAGATGGTCGGGACGGCGGTGTCCGGAGCGGCACCGCTCGGGGGTCGTACTGCGATACACGCTACCGCGGGTATCGGGAAAGCACGAGACCGATGCTACGACATGAAGAGACCCGGTATCGCATCGCGCGATACCGGGTCTCTCCGAGGTTCGGGGTGGTCGGGAGCCCGCGTCAGCGGCTCCCGCGGAGCTTGCGCACGACCTTCTTCGCGGTCGGCAGGCCCTTGTTCCACGCGGAGTACCACATCGAGAACGGCACGTCGACGCTGTGCACGAGCTCGTCGTCGTGCTGGGCGAAGCTGCGCTTGAACTCGCTGATCCCGTCGTTGAGCAGACCGTTCATGTCGTACCGGACCAGACCGGCCTGCTGCGCGAGGGTGATCGCGTGCCACTTCACCGGCGCGTTCGCGCGGAGCTTGCGGCCCGCGTCGTTGATGCCGCCGTAGAGCTCGAACGACGTCGTCGCCGACGACACGCACCACACGAACGACACCGGGGCGCCCTCGGAGAACGCGGCGACGAGCACCGAGTGCTCGCCGAGCTCGCGGTGGATCGCGAGGTAGTACTCGTCGTCGTGCAGCGCGAAGCCCGCTCGCTCGGCGGTCTCGTGGTAGACGTCGAGCACCTGGCGCACCTCGGCCTCGTCCGTCACGCGCCGCACCTCGAGGCCGGTGCGCGCCGCCTTGCGGATGTCGTACCGCGTCGACTTGCCCATGGCCTTCGTCAGCTCGTCCTCGGACTTCGTGAGATCGAGGATCAGGGTCACCGGGTAGAGGATCGGGTTCGCCGCGGGGCGGGCGTCGGGCAGCGCGAGGTGCGTCCCGACCGGCCAGTCAGGCTCGATCGTGACGCCGACGCCGCCCACCGTCGTCTTGCACCACGCGACGACCGCACGGGTCACGGCGTCGCGCGTCGCGTCGTCGCCCACGCCCGGGCCGGCGCCCCAGCCGTCTCCCGCCGGCGCGATCACGGGCCCACGGGGCACGTGGCACAGCGCCTTGAACTGCGCCGGGAGGGACCGCACGAGAACCTGCGCCAGGCCGCGGACGCGGCCGTCGCCGTCCACCGCCTCCACGCGGTGCGGGGTCCAGGCGCCCGTGGCCTTGACCTCGCCCCAGCCCCACAGCTGCAGGGGGTGGCCGCCGAGCTCGTTCACCCGGGCGTCCCAGGAGGCTCGGTCGGTGACTGTCCGGATCGTCAGGTTCGCGTCGTGCACGCGGACGACCCTACCCTCCCGCTACCGCTCGCCGGCGCGCTCGAACGCGTCCGCGAGGGGCTCCGCGACGAGCCCCACCTGCCACTCGCGCGCCCCACGGCCGCGCAGGAACGCGGCGATCCCCGCCGCGTCGGCGGGCTCCGGCGGCGTCCAGCACAGGCGCCGCAGGGCGTCGGGCTGGAGCACGTTCTCGACGGGCAGCGCGTACCGCTCGGCGAGCTCCTGCACGACGCCGCGCGCCGCGTCGAGCCGTGCCGCGGCGCCCGGGTCGCGGTCCGCCCACGCGCGCGGCGGGGGCGGGGCGTCCGTGCGCGGCCCGCGCGTGGTCGGCAGCGCGCTCGCGGGCAGCGCGAGCGCCGCGTCGACGGCCCGCTGCCAGTACGCCGCGCGACGGCGCGTGCCCTTGCCCGCGAACGGCGGCAGCTCCACGAGCTGGCCGGCCGTGCGCGGCAGCGCCTCCGCCGCGGCGACGATCGCGCGGTCGGGCAGGACGCGCCCGGGAGCGATGTCCCGCGCCCGGGCGGTCGCGTCGCGGGCCTCCCACAGGCTGCGGACCACGGCCAGCCGCCGCGGGTCGCGCAGCGTGTGCGTGCCGGACGTCCGGCGCCACGGCTCGGGCCGCGGGGCGGGCGGTCCCGCGGTGCGCACGGCCTCGAACTCCTGCGCCGCCCAGTCCGCCTTGCCCGCCTCGTCGAGCCGCTCCCCGAGCGCGCGGCGCAGCGGGACGAGCACCTCGACGTCGAGCGCCGCGTACCGCAGCCAGTCCTCGGGCAGGGGCCGCGTCGACCAGTCCACCGCCGAGTGCTCCTTGGCGAGGCCGAGCCCGAGGACCTCGGCGACCACCGCCGCGAGGCCGACGCGCTCCATCCCCAGCAGGCGGGCGGCGAGCTCGGTGTCGAACACGCGGGCCGGGACGATCCCGTGCTCCGCGAGCCCGGGCAGGTCCTGGGACGCCGCGTGCAGCACCCACTCGGCGTCCCCGACCGCCTCGCGCAGCGGCGACAGGTCGGGCACGGCGACGGGGTCGACGAGCGCGGTGCCCGCGCCCTCGCGGCGCACCTGCACGAGATAGGTGCGCTGGCCGTACCGGTAGCCGGAGGCGCGCTCGGCGTCGGCGGCCACGGGGCCGCTCGCGGCGGCGAACGCCTCGACGACGCGCGCGAACGCGGCGGGCGTGTCGACGACGGGGCCGACGCCGTCGGACGGCTCCGTCAGCGGGGTCACGACGGTCGGGGCGCGCTCCGCCCCGGGTGCGGGGTCGAGCGGAGGGGGAGCGGGTGCTGCGGTCGAGCTCATGAGCCCACGGTATTGCGTCGCGCGGGGGGTCGAGCACCGAGGGGGGTCACGCCCTCGGGCAGCGGCGGCAGCCCGGCGGCCGTGCACAGGAGCTGCGCCCACGCGGCGAGGTGGTCCCCGAGGTCGGCCGTGCCCGGGCCCGGCGCGACGGGCGTCCACGACGCGCGCATCTCGAGCTCGACGTCGTTGTGCTTGCCGGCCAGCGCCCCGAAGCTCTGGGACAGCACGCGCGTGACCGTGCCGCCCTCCGCGCGCACGACGGCGCCCGTGTCGTGCAGGGCGTCCTCGAGCCACGTCCACGCGACCTCGGCGAGCACGTCCTCCGCCGCCATCTCCGGCTCCAAAGTCGCGCGCACGAGCGTGACGACGCGGAACCGGCCCTCCCACGCCTCCTGGCCTGCCGGGTCGTAGAGGACGATGAAGCGCCCCGACGCGAGCTCGGGGTCGTCGGAGCGCGCCGCCTCGACCTCGCCCGTGAGCGCGACCGACCACGGCGCGATCCGGCGCGGGGCGGGGACTTCGCGCAGCGTCACCTCGGGCCGCAGCCGGCGCGCGCCCAGGGCGTCGAGGACGGCACGGAACTCCGGGGGAGCGTCGGTCCCGTGAGGGGTGGTCACCCCGGCACAGTACGAGCGCGAGGGGCGGGACGGACGCACGCCGCGCGGGTGTCATCGAATCGTGATCCCGACTTCGTCACGATCCCTGCGGGTGACCGGATCGTGGCACCGCCGGGGCGCGACGGCGCCCGAGGACTAGGCTGGCAGCGTATCCATCCCCGGTGCACCCGGCCGCGCGCCCGCGCCCGGCCCGGTTCCGCGCCCTCCCGCGCGCAGCCGTCGTGCGCCGGGACCGACCCTCGAGGAGCAGGGAAGCAGATGTCAGCACGCGCACAGATCGGTGTGACCGGACTCGCCGTCATGGGTCGCAACCTGGCCCGCAACTTCGCCCGGCACGGCTACACGGTCGCGGTGCACAACCGCTCGTACGCCAAGACCGAGTCCCTGATCGCCGAGGCGGGCACCGAGGGTGACTTCGTGCCGTCGGAGTCGATGGCGGACTTCGTGGCCTCGCTCGAGCGCCCGCGCAAGGTCGTCATCATGGTCAAGGCGGGCGCGGCGACCGACGCCGTCATCGACGAGCTCGTGCCGCTGCTGGAGGAGGGCGACATCGTCGTCGACGCCGGCAACGCGCACTTCCCCGACACGATCCGCCGGGAGAAGGCGCTCGCGGCGCTGGGCCTGCACTTCGTCGGCACGGGCGTCTCGGGCGGCGAGGAGGGCGCGCTCAACGGTCCGTCGATCATGCCGGGCGGCACGCGCGAGTCGTACCAGAGCCTCGGCCCGATCCTCGAGGACATCTCGGCGAAGGTCGACGGCGTGCCCTGCTGCACCTACGTCGGGCCCGACGGCGCCGGCCACTTCGTCAAGATGGTGCACAACGGCATCGAGTACGCCGACATGCAGCTCATCGCCGAGGCGTACGACCTGCTCAAGCAGGGGCTCGGCGCGTCCGCGCAGGAGATCGGCGAGATCTTCGCGCAGTGGAACACGGGCGACCTCGAGTCGTTCCTCATCGAGATCACCGCGGACGTGCTCCAGCACGTCGACGCGGAGACCGGCAAGGCGTTCGTCGACGTCGTTCTCGACCAGGCGGAGCAGAAGGGCACCGGCCGCTGGACGGTGCAGAACGGCCTCGACCTCGGCGTGCCGATCACGGGCATCGCCGAGGCGACGTTCGCGCGCGCGCTGTCCGGCTCGGTCCCGCAGCGCGAGGCCGGTCGCGCCGCGCTGCCCGCCGACGCCGCGGCGTGGGACGTGCAGGACCGCGACGCGTTCGTCGAGGACGTGCGCCTCGCGCTCTACGCGTCGAAGGTCGTCGCGTACTCCCAGGGCTTCGACCAGATCGCGGCCGCGTCGGCCGAGTACGGCTGGGACATCGACCGCGGCGCGATGGCCCGCATCTGGCGCGGCGGCTGCATCATCCGCGCGCGCTTCCTCAACCGCATCACCGAGGCGTACGAGCGCGACGCGCAGCTCCCGCTGCTCCTCGCCGACGAGTACTTCACCGGCGCGGTCGGCAACGGCCTCGCGGCGTGGCGTCGCGTGGTGGCGCAGGCCGCCCTCAACGGCGTGCCGACGCCCGCGTTCTCGTCGTCGCTCGCCTACTACGACGGCGTGCGGGCCGAGCGCCTGCCCGCCGCGCTCATCCAGGCGCAGCGCGACTTCTTCGGCGCGCACACCTACCGCCGCGTCGACAAGCCGGGCGTCTTCCACACCGAGTGGTCGGGCGACCGCACCGAGTCCGACGCCTGACGTCCCTCCCCGACGTCCCGACGGCGGTCGTCGCGCTCCGGCGCGGCGGCCGCCGTCGCGCGTCCCGGCCCGCACGTCGTGTCGCCCGCACGTCCTGTCGCTCGGCTGGTCCCCCGTGCGTGACGAGCGGCTCGGCCCGGTCGGCCCGCCGACGTGGCAGGCTAGGCGCGCGGGCCGCTGCGTCGGCCCCGACCCCTGACGACGGACGACACGGAGAACGATGAGCCGCCACCCGCAGGACGCGACCGCGACGAGGATGCTCGCCGACCGGACGGGCACCGACCCGGCCGACTGGTTCCTCGTCTTCAAGGCCCGCTACGGGATGGAGGTCGTGTTCCGCGCGCTCGCCGAGGCCCGGGGTCCGGGCGACGTGGTCACGCAGGTGTTCACGTGCTCGACGGCGGTCGACCCGGTGCTCGTGGCCGGGCTGCGGCCGGTCTACGCCGAGGTGTCCCCGGCGACTGTCGCGATCGACCCCGACCGGCTCGCCGTCGGCCCGGACACGCGGGCGGTCGTGCTCCAGAACACGTTCGGGATCGTCGACGAGGCGGCCGCGCGGCGCCTGCGCGACGCCGCGCGCTCCGTCGGGGCGCTGCTCGTCGAGGACAGCGCGCACTGCGTGGGGCGCCTCGCGCGGGACGCCGACGGCACGCCCGTCGCCGACGTCTCGTTCCACTCGTTCGGCGTCGAGAAGCTGCTGCCCACGCGGTTCGGCGGGGCGGTGTGGGTGAGCCCCGCGCTCGACCCGGCGCTGCGCGCCGCGACGGTCGCGGCGCTCGACGCGCTGCCCGTCGTCGGGCCGCGGCTCGACCTCGCCGCGCGCAGCTTCCGCACCCAGGTGCGCGTGCTCAACCGCCTCCCCGGCGCGGCGGCGGGCAAGGTGCGTGGCGCGCTCACGGCCGTCGGGGCGTACGAGCCGGCGATCGCTCCCGTGGAGAACCGGGGCGGGCTCGCGCACCCGCCACAGCGCCCGTCCGCGTGGATCGTGGACCGCATGGTCGACGCGCTGCGGTCCAGCGGCGACACCGAGGCGCACCGCGCCGACACGGTCGCGGAGTACGTGCGGGGGCTGTCGGGCGTCGTCGAGGTCCCGGCCGGGATCGGGGAGCGCGCGCCGCTCGTGCGGTTCCCGTTCTTCGCGTCCGACGCCGCGACCGCCGACCGCCTGGTCGCCGAGCTCACGGCCGCCGGGTTCTACGTCGGCAAGTGGTACCGGCCGGCGCTGTTCCCCGGTCCGGACGACCCCGCGGTCTACGGGTACACCCCGGGCGACCCCGCGCTCGCGACGACGGAGGACCTCGTCGCGCGCGTCGTCAACCTCCCGACCACGGTGGGCGTCGCGACGGCGCGCCGCCTCGTCGAGGCCGTCCGGTCCGCCCTGGGCGCCTGAGCGCCACGACCAGGCGGTCCGTGACGGCCGACCAGGTCGT
This sequence comes from Cellulosimicrobium sp. JZ28, assembly GCF_015327065.1. Lineage (NCBI taxonomy): Bacteria > Bacillati > Actinomycetota > Actinomycetes > Micrococcales > Promicromonosporaceae > Cellulosimicrobium > Cellulosimicrobium sp. JZ28. Next base: position 1,579,697 of record NZ_CP017660.1, read on the forward strand.
CCCCACGCGTCCGCGACACCGGACGGGCCAGGACCACCTGGTCGGCGCCGCGCCTCCCGCGGTTACGCCGACGGGCGCGAGCGCGCGAACTTCACGTAGTCGAGCGTGTGGCGCAGGTCCACGCGCCACACGTCGAGGCGGCGGCGCAGGCTGCGGTCGGGGGCGTAGCGCAGGGTGTGCCACACGCCGTGCTTGCGGGCCTTCTTCACGCGGTGGCGCAGCGAGACCGGGACGAGCGCCCGGACGACGGGGTAGGGCACGTTGACCCACAGGCGCGCGTCCGACGTCACCTGCTCGGGCAGCTCGCGCCCGTACACGAGGTCCTCGACGTAGCAGCGCGCGAGGTTGCCGCCCGCGGCCATCGTGTAGAAGCTCGCCGCGCCCTGGCGCAGGTTGACCTCGAGGATCTTGCTCGTGCCGGTGCGGCGGTCGTACATGACGTCCAGGTTCGCGGCGCCGACGTAGCCGAGGCTGTCGAGCAGGTGCCGGACGGACTCCGTGAGCCGGTCGTCCTTCATCGTCACGACGGCGTTGTAGTTCCCGACGAGCTTCGGGTCGTACTCGCCGAGCACGATCTGGGCCGCGGACAGGAACCGCAGGCGGCCGTGGCGGTCGGAGTACGTGTTGACCACGCGCATGACCGACTCGTCGCCCGCGAGGTACTCCTGGACGATGAGGTCGTCGGTGTAGCCGGCGGCGTAGATGCGGCGGCCGACGTCGCGCAGCTCGGCCGCGTCCTGGACGAGGTACACCTTCTTCTTGCCCTCGAACCGCAGGCGCGGGTAGGTGTCGGTGTCGGCCGGCTTGAGGATGAGCGGGTACGGGAAGGGCAGGTCCTCGCCGAAGCCGGGGGCGTCGACGTCGGCCGCCGTGGCGACCACCGTCTCCGGGTGCGGCACGCCGAGCTCCGCGCACGTGCGCGCGAAGTCCGTCTTGTTCATGAGGCGCGCGGCCAGGTCCTCGCCGACGAGCGGGATGACGTAGAGGTCCTCGAGCTCGGCCCGGTGGGCGACGACGACGTTCGTGTAGAACTCGATGTTCGCGATGAGCAGGCGCTTGCGGCCCGGGAACTCCTCGGCGAGCTCGCGCAGGACGGCGACGATGCGCTCCGGGTCGTCGAAGTCGCGGTAGGTGCGCACGTCGACGATGCGGGAGTCCGCCGTCTCGCGCAGGGGGAAGCGGCCCAGGGCCAGCGTGCGGACGCCGTACGCCTCGTGCAACGACCTCGCGATGTTGTAGGTGTTGAGGTTGGTCCCCAGGACGATGGGGAGGAACTCGGCGTTGCCGTACGTCATCGCGGAGGGTCGTCCGTTTCTCTGTCGGGTCGGCGGGCGTCCGCCATCCTACGGTCCGCGCGGCCCGCTCCCCGGGACGCGGGCGCCGTAGGATCCACGGGTGACGTCGCGACCGGACCAGGACCACGCCCAGCCCCTCGTCGGAGTGCTCGGAGGTGTCGGGCCGCTCGCCACGGCCTACTTCCTGCAGCTCCTCGTCGCGCTCACGGAGGCCGAGCGCGACCAGGACCACGTCGACGCCGTCGTGCTCAACCACGCGACGATCCCCGACCGCACGGACTTCATCCTCGGGCGGTCGGACGCGGACCCGGGCCCGGTGCTCGCGCGCGACGCGGAGCGGCTCGAGCGCTTCGGCGCGGACTTCCTCGTCATGCCGTGCAACACCGCGCACTACTTCACGCAGCAGGTGCTCGACGCGATCAGCGTCCCGTTCGTGTCCATCATCGACACGACGGTCGACGCGGCGCGGGCGCGGGTCGACGACCTGCACGCGGTGGGCCTGCTCGCGACGGCGGGGACCGCGGCGTCGGGCGTGTACCAGGACGCGTTCGCGCGCCACGGGGTCGAGGCGCTCGTGCCCGACGACGCCGACCAGGCGCTCGTGTCGCAGATCATCTACGAGCAGGTGAAGGCGGGGCGGCCAGTCGACATCGAGACGTTCCGGGCCGTCGCGGGGCGGCTCGTCGAGCGCGGGGCCCAGGTCATCGTGCTGGGCTGCACGGAACTGTCCGTGGTCGCCGTCGACCACGACCTGCTCGCCGACCCGCTCTACCTCGACTCGACCGACCAGCTCGCCCGCGCGACGATCCGCCGCGCCGGGCACCGCGTCCGCGGGGCGTGACCCCGCGGGTCCGCCGACCGCCGGACCGGCAGGCGTCCTCGCCGGCCGGACGCCGGGAGGGTCAGCCCAGCTCGCTCGTGCCCGAGTAGAGGTGCAGCACGGGGACGTGCAGCTCCTCGCGCGCGCGGGAGGCCCAGTCGGTGTGGAACGTGTCCTCGACCGCGTGCGGGTACGTCACGACGACGATCTCGCGCGCCCCGCCGGACGCGACGGCCGTGCGCAGCGCCGGCAGCGGGTCGTCGTCGACGACGACGCCGTCCGCCTCGCGGCCCGCCGCGCGGAGCTCGGCCACGCTGCGCTCGAGCTGCTCGCTCGCCTCCGCCTTCGCCGTCGTGGGCGAGGGCTCGCGGCCCAGGACCTCGTCCCACGCCTCCTTGAGCTCGCCCACGCTGAGGTGGTCGATGATCCCCGAGATGACGTTGCGCTCCGTGTCCGCCGGGACCAGCACCCGGTAGGCGAGCTGCTCGTCCTCGTGCAGCGACAGGATGTGCTGCACGTCGGCCGGGTTGAGCGTGTCTTCGGTCAGGACGAGGATCGTGTCGGTCACGCGGGTCAGCCTAGCGGGAGGAGCCAGCGCGCGGCGGTCGTACCGGCGGGCGACCCGGGCCGGTCCTCGGGGGCGTGCAGCAGGTGGGCGAGGCGTGCCCCGCGGGGGAGGGCCGTGGTCGTCCCCGGAGCCGGGGCGCCGCCCACGATCCGTCCCGGTCCGGGCCCTACGAGCGTCGGGGTGGTCGTCACGCACAGCTCGTCGACGAGGTCCGCGGCGAGGAGGTCCGCCAGCAGCGACGGGCCACCCTCGGTGAGCACGCGCGTGAGGCCCCGCCCGGCGAGCGCGGCGAGTCCCGTGGCGAGGTCGAGCGCGTCGTCCGCCGCGTCCTGCCCGACGACGAGCACCCGGTCCGCGGGCACGTCGCCCCGGGCGGTGGCGGCCCCGGCCGGGCCGGTCAGCACGAACGGCGGGCGGTCCGTCCCGGCGAGCGCCGGGGGCACGCGGCCGCTGCGGCTGACGACGGCGAGCTCGAGCGGGGCGTCGTGCAGGTGCCGCAGCCCGCGCGGCCGGCCGAGCGGGGTGTAGCCCTCGGCGCGCGCCGTGCCCGCCCCGACGAGCACCACGTCCGCCAGCGCCCGCAGGACGCGGAACACGCGCCAGTCCGCGTCGTCGTTGATCGATCCCGAGCGCTCGTCGGGGCCCCACGCCGCCCCGTCGACGCTCGCGACCATGTTCGCGCGCACGACGCTCGCCCCGCGCACCGGGGACCCGTAGGCGTAGAGCGCGGCGAGCCGGTCCTCGCGCGGGTCGGGCGCGAGGTGCTCCGCGGCGGGCAGGAGCACGTCGAGCGCGGGGAGGTCGGCGCGCCCGCCGGGCGCCACCGGCCCGTCGGGCGGGGTGGTGGTCGAGGTCACAGCGGCCAGGCTAGCCGCAGGCGTAGGCTGGATCCTCGTGACTGCGCCCGCCTCCGGTGGTTCCTCGGCCCCGGCAGCCCTCCCCGGCACCGCCCGCGCGTCGGCCCCCTCGCCGACCCCCGGCGGGCCCGTCCGCGCCCTCGCCGACGTCCGGCCCTCGGTACCTCCCGCCCGGCTCCTCGCCGACCTCGTGCCGCCGCGGCACTTCGCCGACGCGCGGTTCTCGACGTACCGCGCCAACGCCGCCTACCCCAGCCAGGCGCGCACCGTCGCGCGGCTCGAGGAGGTCGCGGCCGCCGTCGTGAAGCCCGCGCGCAAGGGGCTGTTCGGCGCCCGGAAGCAGACGGCGCCCGCGGTGTACATGGACGGTGGGTTCGGCGTCGGCAAGACCCACCTGCTCACGTCCCTCGCGCACGCGGTGGGCCTCGACGTCAGCGCGTACGGCACGTTCGTGGAGTACACGAACCTCGTCGGCGCGCTCGGGTTCCGGGCCACGGTGGACGCGCTCGCCACGAAGAAGCTCGTGTGCATCGACGAGTTCGAGCTCGACGACCCGGGCGACACCGTCCTCATGTCCCGGCTCCTGCGCGAGCTCGCGGACCGCGGCGTGGCGCTGGCCGCGACGTCGAACACGCTCCCCGAGGCGCTCGGCGAGGGCCGCTTCGCCGCCGAGGACTTCCTGCGCGAGATCCAGGCGCTCGCGGCCCGGTTCGAGGTGCTGCGCGTCGACGGCGAGGACTACCGGCACCGCGCGGTCGTCACGGACTCCGCGCCGCTGCCCGAGGCCGACGTGCGGGCGGCCGTCACCGGCCGGCCCGGCGCGACCCTCGACGTGTTCGACGACCTGCTCGCGCACCTGTCGCAGGTCCACCCCAGCCGATACCGGGCGCTGCTCGACGGCGTCGAGGTCGTCGCGCTCACGGGCGTGCACCCCGTCACCGAGCAGTCCGCGGCGCTGCGCCTCGTCGTGCTCGTCGACCGCCTCTACGACCGCGACGTGCCCGTGCTCCTCGCCGGGACCGACGCGTACACGGGGGAGCGGAGCCTGTTCACCGAGGAGATGCTGCGCGGCGGGTACCGCAAGAAGTACTACCGCGCGCTCTCGCGCCTCGGCGCGCTCGCGGAGGACGGCCGCACGGTCGCGCGCGGCGCGGCCTGAGCATCACGTCGCGGCGAGGCGCGCCTTCTCGACCGCGACGTCGAAGTCGGCCGGGGGCCACCCGAGGTCGAGGCCGCGCAGCGCGTCGAGCAGGAGCTCGCTCACCGCGAGGCGCGCGAACCACTTCCGGTCGGCCGGGACCACGTGCCACGGCGCGACGTCGGTGCTCGTCCGGTCGAGGACGGCCTGGTACGCCTCCTGGTACGCAGGCCACTTCTGGCGCGAGTCGACGTCGTTCGGGTTGTACTTCCAGAACTTGTCCGGGCGCTCGAGCCGCTCCATGAGCCGCGCGCGCTGCTCCTCGTAGGAGACGAGCAGGGCGACCTTGACGATCGTCGTCCCCGCCGCGGCGACCTCGGCCTCGAAGCGGTTGATCTCGTCGTAGCGCGCCTCCCAGACCTCGGGCGGCACGAGCGCGTCGACGCGCGCGACGAGCACGTCCTCGTAGTGCGACCGGTCGAAGACGCCGATGTACCCGGGCTCGGGCAGCGCGCGGCGGATCCGCCACAGGTAGTCGTGCCGCCGCTCCTCGGGCGTGGGCACCCCGAACGACCGGTGCGCGACGCCCTGCGGGTCGACGAGCCCCACGACGTGCCGCACGATCCCGCCCTTGCCCGCGGTGTCCATGCCCTGCAGCACGAGGAGCACCGACCGGGACCCGCCCGAGCGGCCCTCGGCGAACAGCCGCTCCTGCAGCTCGGACAGCTCGTCCGCGTGCTGCGCGACGAGGGCCTTCCCGGCGGCCTTGTCGCCCGTGAACCCCGGGGTCGACGCGCGGTCGAACGCCGCGAGGTCGAAGCCCTCCGGCACCCGCAGCGCCTGCTCCGGCGGGGCCTCCCAGGCGCCCTCCGCGCCGCCGCCGTGCGTGGCCTTCGTCTTCGTCGTCGTCGCCATGGGCGCGAGCGTAGTCACCCGCGCGCCAGGACGGCGACCGAACGCGCGGGCAGGTCGACGTGGTGCCGGCCCGCCCGGGTCGCCGGGTCCCAGGCGGCGAGCACGCGCGGCGTGCCGCCGAGCGCGAGCCGCACGCGCCGCGGGGCGTCCCCCAGGTTCACCGCGATCGCGACGGTGCGCCGGTCCACGACGAACGCGGGCCCGCCGTGCGGGGCGGCGCCCGTCGTCGGCTCCTCGCCCGCCGCGTCGTCGTCCGGGCCGCCCGGGCCGTGGACGCGCACGAGCGAGAGGTCGCCCGAGCGCACGTCGGGCCGCGACCGCAGCGCCACGAGGTCCCGGTACCAGGCGAGCAGGCGCGCGTGCTCGCCGCGCTCCCGCTCGGACCAGTCGAGGACGCTCGCGTCCCGCGTCGAGCGGGCCTGCGGGTCGGGCACGGGGTCGCCGCCGCCCCACCCGTGGTCGGCGAACTCGGCCGCCCGGCCCGCGCGGACCGCCTCCGCGAGCTCCGGCTCGGCGTGGTCCGTGAAGAACTGCCACGGGGTGGACGCGCCCCACTCCTCGCCCATGAACAGCATCGGCGTGAACGGCGACACGAGCACGAGCGCCGCGGCCGTCGCGAGGCCGCCGCCGTCGAGCGTCGCCGACGTCCGGTCGCCGTGCGCGCGGTTGCCGACCTGGTCGTGGTTCTGCGAGCTCACGACGAACGCGTGGCCGTCGGTCCCGGCGGGGACCGGGTGACCCCAGTCGCGCCCGCGGAACGTCGAGAACGTGCCGTCGTGCACGAACACGCCCGTGAGCGCCTTGCGCAGCACCGCGACCGAGCCGAAGTCGACGTAGTAGCCCTGGCGCTCCCCGGTGAGCAGCGCGTGCACGGCGTGGTGGACGTCGTCCGCCCACTGCGCGCGCATCCCGCGCCCGCCCTGCTCCACGCCCGTCACGGTCGCCGGGTCGTTCTCGTCCGACTCGGCGACGAGCGTCAGCGGCCGCCCGAGCTCCTGCTCCACGCGGTCCACGCGCCGCGCGAGCTCCGCGAGGAGGTGCGTGGGGGAGTCGTCGACGAGGGCGTGCACCGCGTCGAGCCGCAGCGCGTCCACGTGGAACTCGACGAACCACCGCTCGGCGTTGTCGATCACCCACTCGCGCACCTCCCGGCTGCCCGGGCGGTCGAGGTTCACGGCCGAGCCCCACGGGGTCGTGTGCGCGTCCGTGAAGTACGGGCCGAACTCCGGCAGGTAGTTCCCCGACGGGCCGAGGTGGTTGTAGACGACGTCGAGCACCACCGCGAGCCCCCGGGCGTGCGCGGCGTCCACGAACCGCTGGAGCGCGCGCGGGCCGCCGTACGGCTCGTGCACCGCGTACAGGTGCACGCCGTCGTAGCCCCAGCCCCGCTCGCCGCCGAACGCCGCGACCGGCAGGAGCTCGACCGCGCCGACGCCCAGCGCCACCAGGTGGTCGAGCCGGTCGATCGCCGCGTCGAGCGTGCCCTGCGGCGTGAACGTCCCGACGTGCAGCTCGTAGAGCACCTCGCCGCGCACGTCGCGGCCCGGCCACGCGGCGTCCGTCCAGGCGAACGCCGGGTCGAACGTGCGGCTCGGCCCGTGCACCCCGTACGGCTGCCACGGGCTGCGCGGGTCCGGCCGGCCCGGACCGCCGTCGACGGAGTACCCGTAGTCCGTGCCCCACGGCAGCTCGTGGTCGTACCCCCACCAGCCCGGCACGTGCGCCCCCACGAGGCGCAGCGGGAGGCGCTCGGCGCCCTCGAACGTGCCCGAGCCCTGCTCCGGAAGCAGGAGCTCGACGCTGCGCGCCGTCGGCGCCCACACCACGGGCCGCGGCCCCGGCACGGCGAGCAGGGGCGTGGCCTGGGGTGCGGGGACGCGCGGGGGCGGGACCGGGGTGCCCGCCGTCACGGTGCACCCTCGCCCGTCGCGGCGGCGCCCTCGCCCGTCGCCGCGGCGCTCGCGGCGGAGCCCGGCGCGACGAGCAGCGCGACCGGCAGGTCGGCGAGCAGGTCCGCGACGCGGACGGTCCCGGCCGGGTGCTCGCGCCCGGTGAGCACGTCGACCCACATGCCCGTGCCTGCGGGGAGCGCGACGACGTGGTCGCGCCACCCGCCGAGGCGGTCGACCGTCCCGGCGAGGCGGGTCGCTACCGTGACGACGTGCGCGACGGCCGCGTCGTCCGTGCGGTCGTCACCGGACGCGTCGGCGGTCGCGGGCGTCCCGGCGGGGGCGGCGGCCGGGGCCGTGCGCGCGAACGCGAGCGCGCACGGCGTCGACGACGCGACGGGCGCGTACCCGGCGCCGTCGCCGACGAACGCGGCGGCGAGGGCGCGGCGCACGCGCAGGGCGCGCGCCGTGACGAGCAGCTTCTCGTCCGCGAGCGTGCGCGCGGGCGCCCCGCCGTCGAGCCGGGCGAGGCGGTCGGTGAGGTCGTCGACGTCCACGGGGCGGCGGTTGTCCGGGTCGACGAGCGTGGGCGCGTACGACTCGGCGCCCTGGTAGACGTCCGCGACGCCCGGGGCCGTGAGCCGCGTGAGCGTGATCCCGAGGCTCGCGGCGCGCAGCTCCTCGCGGTGCTCGCGCGCCCACCGGGCGAACGCCCCGGTCACGGCGGGGTCGGCGAGCGCGCGGCGGGCGAGCTCGGCCACGGCCTCCTCGTACGCCTCGTCCGGGCTCGTCCACGACGTCGCGACCTTCGCCTCGCGCAGCGCCTTGCGCAGGTAGTCGACGAGCCGGTCGGGAGCGATCGCGGCCTCGGACGTGCCGTCGGGCGCGTCGTCCGGCGTGGCCGCGTCGGGGAGCCAGGTCCCGGCCACGGTCTGCCACAGCAGGTTCTCGGCGAGACCGTCGACGAGGACCCCGCGGTAGGGGGCGGTCGCCGCGCGCACCTCGTCGACGAGCCGCGACCACGCGCCCGCGTCCTCGGACAGCACGCCGAGGGCCGCGCGCGTGTCCTCGCCGCGCTTGGTGTCGTGCGTCGACCCGGCCGTGAGGGCGTGCGGGGTGAGCGCGGCGAACCGCTGCGCGAACGCGTGCCAGTCGTGCACGCCGATGCTGAACCGGTCCGGCTCGCCCCCGACCTCGCACAGGCTCACGAGCTCGGTCCAGCGGTAGAACGCCGTGTCCTCGACGCCCTTCGCCGTCACGGCGCCGCAGACCTGCTGGAAGCGCACGACGAGCTCGTCGCGGCGCGCCTCGCGCCGTCGCCCCGCGCTGCCGACCTCGCGGCCGAGCACGAGGTCCACGACGACGGCGAGCGTCTCCGCGCGCTGCGGGTCGAGGTGCGCGCGGGCGCGCTCGGCCGCCTCCTCGACGGCCCGGACCGCCTCGTGCCGCGGCGGGGTGCCCGGCACCACGTACGCCCGGTAGCGGTCGAACGCGACGAGCAGCTCGCGCAGGCACTGGTACAGGCCGCGCCACGTGTGGTCGCGCAGGCGCGGGTCGTCGTGGCAGACGGCGGCCGCCAGGTCCGTGAGCCGGTGCACCTCCGCGTAGAGCGGCCCGGCGACGACCTCGCGCTTCGCCTCCTCGACGAGCGCGCCGAGGCCGCCGGGAGGCGCGCCCGTGAGGCGCGTCATCACCGCGTCGAGGCCCGACCGGCCGCCCGGGTCGACGAAGAGCTGCTGCAGGCGCCACGCGACGTCGTAGCCGGTCGTCCCGACCGTCGCCCAGTCGGGCGGCACCTGCTCCTCGCCCGCGAGGATCTTCTCGACGACGACCCACGCGCCGTCGGTGCGGTCGGCGAGGCGCTGGAGGTACTGTGCCGGGTCCGCGAGGCCGTCGGGGTGGTCGATGCGCAGGCCGTCGACGACCCCGGACGTGACCAGGTCGAGCACGAGCGCGTGCGTCGCGTCGAACACCTCCTCGTCCTCGACCCGGACCGCGACGAGGGAGCCGACGTCGAAGAACCGGCGGTAGTTGAGCTCCTCGTCGCCCACGCGCCAGTAGGCCAGCCGGTAGTGCTGGCGCTCGACGAGCTCCGCGAGCGGCAGGTCCTCCGTCCCGGCCCGCACCGGGAACACGTGGTCGTAGTAGCGCAGCACGCGCCGGGGCCCGGGCGTGCCCGGGACCTCGACCTCGTCCAGCACGAGCTCGCCCGCCGCGAGCACGTCGCCGAGGCGCGCGCCGAGGACGGGCATGAGGACCGCGCCCTCGCCCGCCGACCAGTCGACGTCGAACCACCGGGCGTACGGGGAGTCGGAGCCCTCCTCCAGGACCGACCACAGGGCGCGGTTGTGCCACGCGGGAGTGGGGACCGCCATGTGGTTCGGGACGACGTCGAGCACCATGCCCAGGCCCGCGTCGCGCGCCGCGGCCGCGAGCCGGCCGAGGCCCTCGCGGCCGCCGAGCTCGGCGCTGATCCGCGTGTGGTCGACGACGTCGTACCCGTGCGTCGACCCGGGTGCCGCCTGGAGCACCGGCGAGAGGTAGAGGTGCGTGACGCCGAGGGTCGCGAGGTACGGCACCTGGCGCGCGGCGTCGTCGAACGTGAGGTCGGGACCGAGCTGGAGCCGGTACGTCGAGACCGGGACGCGGGGCGGCGCGCCCGGCGTGCCGACGGGGGAGACGGCGGTCATCGCAGCGGCGGGCGGGTCAGGACGATGACGCTGCGGCCCGTCACGGACACGGTCTCCCCGGGCTGCAGCACCTCGCCGACGTCGACCGTGCCGTCGGTGTCCAGCACGACGTCCCAGCTCTCCCCGTACGCGGCCGGCGGCACGGTGAAGTCCAGGTCCTCGGAGTGCGCGTTGAGCAGCAGCAGGAACGAGTCGTCGACGATCGGCTCGCCGCGCCGGTCCTGCTCGGGGATCGCGTCGCCGTTGAGGAACACCATGACGGTGCGCGCGTAGGCGTGGTCCCAGTCCTGCTGGTCCATGCGCGAGCCGGTGATGTCGAGCCACTCGATGTCCGGGAGGTCGTCGGGACCCTCGGGCGCGCCCGGCTCCGCGCCGTCCTGCCGGCCCACGAAGAAGCGCCGCCGGTGCAGCACGGGGTGGTCGCGGCGCAGCCACACGACGCGGCGCGCGAAGTCGAGGAGCGCGGCCCGCTCGTCGTCGAGGCCCTCCTCGCCGCCCCAGTCCATCCAGGTGATCTCGTTGTCCTGGCAGTAGCCGTTGTTGTTGCCGCGCTGGGTGCGCGCGATCTCGTCGCCGTGCGCGAGCATGGGCACGCCCTGCGAGAGCAGGAGGGTGGCGAAGAAGTTCCGGCGCTGGCGCGCCCGCAGCGACCGCACGTCGGGGTCGTCCGTCGGGCCCTCGACCCCGCAGTTCCAGGACCGGTTGTGGCTCTCGCCGTCGTTGTTGTCCTCGCCGTTCGCCTCGTTGTGCTTCTCGTTGTAGGACACGAGGTCGTTGAGCGTGAAGCCGTCGTGCGCGGTGACGAAGTTGATCGACGCGATGGGCTTGCGCCCGCCGTGCTCGTAGAGGTCGGACGAGCCCGTGAGCCGGCTCGCGAGCTCGGGCAGCGTCGAGGGCTCGCCGCGCCAGAAGTCGCGCACCGTGTCGCGGTAGCGCCCGTTCCACTCGGTCCACAGGGGCGGGAAGCCGCCCACCTGGTAGCCGCCGTCGCCGAGGTCCCACGGCTCGGCGATGAGCTTGACCTGGGAGATGACCGGGTCCTGCTGCACGATGTCGAAGAACGCCGAGAGGCGGTCGACCTCGTGGAACTGGCGCGCGAGCGTGGCCGCGAGGTCGAAGCGGAACCCGTCCACGTGCATCTCGGTCACCCAGTACCGCAGCGAGTCCATGATGAGCTGGAGCACGTGCGGCGAGCGCATGAGCAGCGAGTTGCCCGTGCCGGTCGTGTCGAAGTAGTGCGCCTCGTCGCCGTCCACGAGCCGGTAGTAGGCCTTGTTGTCGATACCGCGGAAGCTCAGCGTCGGGCCGAGGTGGTTGCCCTCGGCGGTGTGGTTGTAGACCACGTCGAGGATGACCTCGATGCCGGCCTCGTGCAGGGCCTTGACCATGGTCTTGAACTCCATGACCTGCTGCCCGCGCGTCCCGTGGGCCGCGTACCCGTTGTGGGGCGCGAAGAACCCGATGGTGTTGTAGCCCCAGTAGTTCGACAGCCCCTTCTCGACGAGCGTGGGGTCGTTGACGAACTGGTGCACCGGCATGAGCTCGACCGCCGTGACGCCCAGGGTCACGAGGTGCTCGACGACGGCCGGGTGCGCCATGCCCGCGTAGGTGCCGCGCAGCTCGTCGGGGACGTCCGGGTGGAGCATCGTCATGCCCTTGACGTGCGCCTCGTAGATGACGCTGTCGTGGTAGTCCCGGTTCGGCGGGCGGTCGTGGCCCCAGTCGAAGAACGGGTTGATGACGACCGACATCATCGTGTGCCCGGCCGAGTCGTCGTCGTTGAGCGGGGGAGCGGGCGGGGGCGCGTCGTCCTCCTCGCCCTCGGCGGGCTCGCCGGCCTGCGCGACCTCGTCCGCGTCGGCGAAGCGGTAGGAGAACAGCGACTCGTCGCCGTCGATCTGCCCCTCGATCGCCTTCGCGTACGGGTCGAGCAGGAGCTTCGCCGGGTTGCAGCGGTGGCCGTTCGCGGGGTCGTAGGGGCCGTGCACGCGGTAGCCGTAGCGCGTGCCGGGGCCCTTGCCCGGGAGGTAGACGTGCCAGACGTGCGCGTCGATCTCCTCGACGTCGACGCGGGTCTCGTTCCCGTCGTCGTCGAAGAGGCAGAGCTCGACGCGCTCGGCGATCTCGGAGAAGAGCGCGAAGTTGGTCCCCGTGCCGTCGTACGTGGCGCCGAGGGGGTAGGGGTGGCCTGGCCAGGTCTGCATGTCCCTGAGGATGTCACGGGGTCCTGTTCGCTGTCGTCGCAGGAGGCCCCTCGGTGACGCGATCGATCTCGACCGGGGTCTCCCCCCGCGACCAGGACAGGAATAGTGTGCCAAGCGGCGATCGCGCTGATGGTCGCCCCGCCCGTGCGACGCACCGACCCGCCCGGAGGCGGACGGTCGTGCATCGCGGGGTCGGACCTGGTAGACCCGTGCCATGAGCACCCACGCACACCACCGCGACGACCTCAACCAGTCCGACATCGCGTCCGCCCGGCTGTCCCCGCGCCGCGAGGACGAGGGAGAGGGGTCCGGCGACGTGCTCACCGGGGGGGACGCGACGAAGGCCCCGCAGTCGCTCTCGGAGAACGAGCGCCGGCCCATCGACGGCGCGTCGTCGGGCACGTCCTGGGACGACCCGGACGAGCTGTAGGAACTTCGCGCCCGGCCCCTCAGTCGACGCGCGGCAGGCGGTCGGCGTCGACCGCGATGAGCCGCGGCATCCCCGCGGGGGCGACGGCGCTGAGGGCGAGGTAGCGCGCCTCGGCCCGGTGCAGGCGGATGTGCTCGTCGACGGTCCAGTCGGGACCGTTGGTGAGCGGCATGCCGCACGAGCAGTCGATGGTGACCCGCCCGGCGGCGTCCTCGCGGACCTGCCCGATCGTCACGTGCTCCGACCGCGCGTCCGCCTTGGCGCGGCGCATGGTCGCGCTCACGGGCTCGGGCCGGTCGGCCTGGGGCGGGGGCGAGGCGGGTGCGTCGTTCACGGGTTCCGAGCCTAGACGCCGCCGGGACCTCGCCGCACCCGCCGTCGCGGCCCGTCTCAGTGTGTGTGCGCGATCCCGAGCTCGTGCGCCCGCTCGTGCTCGCGCTCGGCGGCCTCGCGGGCGGCGATGCGCGCCCGGACCTCCTCGCGCCGCAGGGGCGGGACCGTCGTCGGCGGGTTGCGGCGCTCGGGCAGCTCGTCGAGCAGGCGCGCGACGATCGCGGTCACCTCGTCGACCGCGCGCTCGAACGGCTCCTCGGTCGCGGCGCTCGTGCGCTGGATGCCCGTGACCTTCCGGACGAACTGGCGCGCGGCCGCCTCGATCTCCTCGTCGGTCGCGGGCGGTTCGAGGCCGCGCAGGGTCGTGATGTTCCGGCACATGCCTCGACGCTACGTGCGTGTGAGGAGCGCCACAAGAGCGGCCGGGGTCAGGCGAGGCGGGCCGTCACCGCGAGGTGCTCGCCCGCCTCGACCCGCACGTCCGCCACGCGCACGCCCGGCGGCAGGTCGGCCGCGAGGTCGACGTGGCGCCCCTCGACCTTCGCCAGCTCTCCGCGGGCCACCACGAGCAACGCCGCGACGACGGGGTTGCGGCTCGAGAGCTCGAGGTCGCGGACGGTGAGCACCATGCGTGCGTCGACCTCGGCGGTGCCGGTCGCGCGCACGCTCGCCGAGAGCAGCCCCTTGCGCACGCGGGCGAACGCCTGGAGCGACACCGTGCGCGGCCCCGTCGCGACGAGGTCGACGTCGAGCGAGGCCAGCGTGAGACCGATGTTCTGCAGCTCGGTGGCGACGATCCTCCGGGCGGTGGCGAGGACCGCCTCGCGCGGGGCCGAGACGCGGACGTGCCCGCCGAGGGGTGCGGCGTCGTCGGGCTCCACGCCCTCGACGGCGAGAGACCCGTCGGCGCCCTCGACCCAGCGGAAGCGCAGCCCCGCGATCTCGGCCGTGACCTCCACGGGGACGTCGTCGACCAGGAGCGGGTGCGCGTCGACCCGGAGCCGGCGCACCACCGCGTCCTCGCGCGAAAGGACGTGCTCGACGTCGACCGTCGGGGAGGTGCTGCGCCCGGACGAGGAGGCGGGGCGGTCCGCCCCCACGCGGACCCGGACACCCGTGAGGTCGACGTCGAGGCGAGAGACGTCCGCGCCCTCGAGGTCGGCGTCGAGCCGGACGGCCGCCGTGCCCTCGACCTCGGGGCCCAGCGTGTCGAGGACGGCCGGCCGCAGGCGTGCGAGCAGCTCGGGGGCGGTCGTGGGACGCGGGGCCGCGCCGAGCGGCAGGACGTCGTGGGCGGGGCGCTGGTCGGGCATGGGCCGAGAGTAGACGACGAAGGCCGCCCCGGCGCCGGGACGGCCTTCGAGTGGTGGGCGATACTGGGATCGAACCAGTGACCTCTTCCGTGTCAGGGAAGCGCGCTACCGCTGCGCCAATCGCCCGGGTGCTGCATACGAGGTGGAGATGGGATTCGAACCCACGTATACGGCTTTGCAGGCCGCTGCCTCGCCTCTCGGCCACTCCACCTTGAGACGCGTCCTCTCATGCTCCCGGGGGAGCGGGCCAGAGAGTGGGCCTCCGAGCGGATGACGGGACTCGAACCCGCGACCCTCACCTTGGCAAGGTGATGCTCTACCAACTGAGCCACATCCGCGCAGCCGGTCCGTCGAGGGCTCTCACGAGCCCCGTGGTGATCGGCGCGAAGCACATACTAGCCGACTTCCGCCCGGACCCGTGCATCCGGTCCAGGTGATGGTCGGCGCGAGAGAGGCCGCTCCGGACGGTGCCGGGGCGGCCTCTCTCGTCGTGCTCGTGGGCGATACTGGGATCGAACCAGTGACCTCTTCCGTGTCAGGGAAGCGCGCTACCGCTGCGCCAATCGCCCCAGAGGGGTGGTGCTGTTGCGAGGTGGAGATGGGATTCGAACCCACGTATACGGCTTTGCAGGCCGCTGCCTCGCCTCTCGGCCACTCCACCGCGACCTGCCCTCCGCCACCACGAGGGCGGCAGGAGGGTGGGCCTCCGAGCGGATGACGGGACTCGAACCCGCGACCCTCACCTTGGCAAGGTGATGCTCTACCAACTGAGCCACATCCGCGCGGCCGGACCTTGGAGCTTCGGGGAGCGTTTCCCCCGGCCCTCCGGCGTTCCGGCGCGTCCCAGACATTAGTCCACGTTCGCGTCCGGCGTCCAACCGGCCCCGCCGAGCCCGCGATCGGTGCTCGGGGGCCGGGGTCCGGGCGGAGGGTGCGCCGTGGGTAGCGTGGTCCCGTGCCAGGACCTGGGAGAACACCCACACCGGGGTTCGCTCGCTTCGCCGGGCGCGCCGCGAGCGGCGTGCTCGAGTGCGTCGACCTCCGGCGCGAGCCGGAGCGGCTGGCCGACGACGGGCCGTGGTTCGTGGTCGCCGACTTCGACGACCCCGCCCGCGGCGGCCGGGCACGCGCGTGGCGGTTCGCCGAGCGGCTCGCCCCGTCGGACCTGGACGCCGTCACGCCCGCGGGAGCAGAGGCCGACCCGTGGCGCGGGCCCGACCCGACCGCGTGGCGCAGCTCCCTGGACCGGGCCGGCTACGAGGCCGCCGTCGCGCACGTGCGCGACGAGGTCCGGGAGGGCGAGGTCTATCAGGCGAACGTCTGCCGTGTGCTGGCGGCCCCGCTCGTCGGCCCGGGTGGCGGCGAGCCCGACGCCCGGGCCCTCGCGCGTCGTCTCGCCCGGGGCAACCCCGCTCCGTACGGGGGCGTCCTGCACGTGCCGGCGGGGTCCGGCGTCGACCCGGTGTGGGTCGTCAGCGCCTCGCCCGAGCTGTACCTCCGGGTCGCGGGGGGCACGGTGACGTCCGGACCCATCAAGGGCACCGCGCCCACCCCCGCGGGGCTCACCGCCAAGGACCGGGCGGAGAACGTGATGATCACCGACCTCGTGCGCAACGACCTCCAGCGCGTGTGCGCCCCGGGGACCGTCGAGGTCACCGACCTGCTCGCGGTCGAGCAGCACCCCGGTCTGGTCCACCTCGTGAGCACGGTGACGGGACGCCTGCGCGCCGGGCTCGCAGGGTCGGCCGCGCTGTGGCCCGCGCTGCTCGAGGCCACCTTCCCGCCGGCGTCGGTCTCCGGGGCGCCCAAGTCGTCCGCGCTGCGGATCATCGACGCGCTGGAGCCCGTGCCGCGCGGCCCCTACTGCGGCGCCGTCGGCTGGGTCGACGGCGACGAGGCCGTGCTCGCCGTCGGGATCCGCACCTTCTGGTGGTCCGACGGCGTCCTGCGCTTCGGCACGGGCGCCGGGATCACCTGGGGGAGCGACCCCGCGCGCGAGTGGGAGGAGACCGAGCTCAAGGCGCGCCGCCTCGTCGGCCTCGCCTCGGGCACACTGGAGCCATGAGCACCCCTGCCGCCACGACACCGACGTCCGCGAGCACGACCGAGAACCTCGTGATCTGGGCCGACGGGCGCCTCGTGGCGCCCGGCGAGGTCGCGCTCAGCGCGGTCGACCACGGCGTGACCGTCGGGGACGGCGTGTTCGAGACGTGCGCCGTGTTCGACGGCCGGGCCTTCGCACTCACGCGCCACCTGCGCCGGCTCGCGCGGTCCGCCGCCGGGCTCGGCCTCGACGCGCCGGACGAGCGCCGCGTGCTCGACGGCGTCGAGGCCGTGCTCGCCGAGGCGGACGCGCGCACGCGTGCCGGCGCCGGGCCGGTGGGCCGGCTGCGCATCACGGTGACGGCCGGCGTCGGGCCGCTCGGGTCCGGGCGCACCCCCGGCGAGCAGACCGTCGTCGTCGCGGTCGGCCCGGCGGTCATCCGTCCCGCCGGCCGTGCGGTGCGGTCGCCCTGGACCCGGAACGAGCGCTCCGCCGTCGCCGGGCTCAAGACGACGTCGTACGCGGAGAACGTCGTGGCGCTCGCCGACGCCGTGGCCAAGGGCGGCGACGAGGCGCTCCTCGCGAACACGGCCGGCGACCTGTGCGAGGGCACCGGGGCGAACGTCTTCGTCGAGCGCGGGGGCGAGCTCGTCACCCCGCCCCTGTCCTCGGGCTGCCTCGCGGGCATCACGCGCGAGCTGCTGCTCGAGTGGGCCGCGGAGGACGGCCTGCCCGCGCGCGAGGCGCGTCCCGGCGAGCTCTCGTTCGCCGTGCTCGACGAGGTGACCGCGGGGGAGTCGGCGCTGCTGCTCACGGGCTCCGTGCGCAACGTCCAGCCGGTGACCTGGCTCGACGGCGCGGACGTGGCTGCGGGGGAGCTCTCCGTGGCGGCGCGGGACCTGTTCGAGCGGCGTCGCCGCGAGCGTCTCGACCCCTGAGGGCGGCCGGTTTTTCGATCCGGTCCGTTTCAGGCTAGTATCGACCACGCACTCGGGCGATTGGCGCAGTGGTAGCGCGCTTCGTTCACACCGAAGAGGTCACTGGTTCGAACCCAGTATCGCCCACCGAGCAGAGGCCGTCCCCGCACCCGCGGAGGCGGCCTCTTTCGTGTCACGGTGCGCCGGCGGCCCGAGGATCCGCGTCGGGACCTGTTCGCCCCCGCCCTGCCGTGCAGCGCCTCGAGAGGTTTACCGGGTGCTGAGCCCTCGCGGGTCCCAGGCCGGCGTCGCTCGTCGGGAGTCAGCCGGTCGTGGCGTCCGGCTCGCTCGGCGTCCCGACCTCCAGCCCGACGCCGGCTCCCGCGGCCTGGTCGGCCAGGTGCTGCCACGCGGCGGCGTCCGGGACGGCGCCGGGCGGCGGGGTGACGGTGATCGTGCGGTCCGTGACCTCGACGTCGTCCATGC
Source organism: Cellulosimicrobium sp. JZ28 (assembly GCF_015327065.1). Classification (NCBI taxonomy): domain Bacteria; kingdom Bacillati; phylum Actinomycetota; class Actinomycetes; order Micrococcales; family Promicromonosporaceae; genus Cellulosimicrobium; species Cellulosimicrobium sp. JZ28. The sequence goes on from NZ_CP017660.1 coordinate 1,597,596, forward strand.
CGAGCTCGAACGCCCCGCTGATCAACGGTGCCAGGACCGCCATGTCCGCGTCGGGCGAGAGATGTGCCACCAGAGGTCTCGTCGCCGGAGTGCCCGGGTCGCGGTCCTCGTCCCACCACCCGACGTAACGGAGCGGCAGCGCCGTGCTCTCGTCGTGGAGCGCGCGGAGCGCGTCGAGCAGGCGGGCGCGCTCGGCGGACGTCGTCACGACGACGAGCGCGCGGTCGGGGTCGTCGGGGGAGGGCGCCGCTCCCGCGGTGAACCCCGGGGCGTCGAAGTCGCCGTCGTACCCCGGCAGCAGACGACCCATCGCGGCGCTCGCGGCGGCGAACCCGGCCACCGTCTCCTCGGCGAGGCACGCGCTGCCGTACGGGACCGCGCTCCGGAGGGTCACCGACCCGGCCTCGTCCGTGCCCGGTGCTGTGGTGAGCGTGAGGCGCGTGAGAGGTGCGTCGCGTGCGCAGCTCGCCTCGGCGATCCGGCGCACCTGCTCCGCGTCGAGGTCGTCCTCGAGCCGGACGGTCATCTCGTGGTCGTCGGGTCCGACGAGCTGGTTGTCCCGGGACAGGTACTCCACCGACACGACGCCGTCGACGTCCTCCATCGCCTCCGCCCAGACGTCCCGGCCGGAGGAGCACCCGGCGAGGAGCCACGTCGTCGCCAGGCCGAGGGCCGCGAGCGTCGGCGCGGGGCGCCGTCGCGCGGTGGGGCGTCGTCCTCGGTTCGCGGGTGAGAGGTCCACGGTGTTCGTCCTCCGGCGTGCACGTGCGGGTCCGGGCCCATCCTCGACCGGTTCGCGTTCGCGGGCCAGCACGGTAGCGCCGACGTCGAGGTCCCTCGCCCGGTGCGAGCCGGGACGATGCCTCCTAGGGTTCGAGGCATGTCGAGCAGGGGAACGTACGTCCTGGCCTCCGTGTCGCGTACGGTGCGCACCGTCGAGCTGGTCGCCGCGGCGGGCGCGCTGCGCCTCGCCGAGCTGGCCGCGTCTCTCGGGGTGAGCCGTCCGGGCGCGTTCCGCATCGCCCAGACCTTGGTCGCCCACCGGTGGCTCGTGCAGGGTGAGGACCGCCGGTACCGGATCGGGCCCGCGGCGCGGGACCTCGCGCACGCCACCGAGCCCGTGCGGGACGACACGAGGGGCGGGTGAAGCCCTGCCCGATCTCACTATGTGAGCGTTCCCATGGCAGACGTGCATCGGATGAAACCGGACGAAGGGTGCTCGAAAAGCACGCATCCCCGTCCGAACCGCGCAAGCCGCCGGATCCTGGTCGAGCGTCCAGCCTGCACCGATCTCCGCAGCGGTGCACAGTGCTCGCGGGACCCGGTGCGGGCAGCGGCCCGCAGGCGTCCCCGCAGCAGCGACGATGTCCTCGCCGGCAGCGCCCGGACCGCCTCGGCCGCGGTCGGCGAGGAACGGTCGTGGCGGTCGTGCTCACGGTGCTCCGGAGACCGTGAGGACGGACGGTCCTCCTCCGTGCGCAGGGGGCAAGGAGGAGGACCGGTCACCGCCGCAGCGCGGCGACGAGCCGGGCGATGTCTGCGCCGATGCGGTCCACGACCCGTCGGTGGACCTCCTCGGGGCGCCCGTACGGGTCTTCCACGTCGGGCGCCTCTCGCGTGAGGTCGACTCCCGCTCGTGCGCGCGGCGCGACGCCGAGCACCTCCGTGAGCCGCTCGGCGTCGTCCGCCCGGCCGGGCCACGGGCCCACGCGCTCCGCGAGCGCCGAGAGCTCCGTGAACAGCAGGGACCTGCGCAACGCCGACGGCGCCACCTCGAGCACGGCGGCCCGGTGACGGCGGGTCATCGCGAGCACCACGTCCGCGGACGCCACCAGCGCGGCGTCGAGGGGGCGGGCCACGAACCCCGAGGGATCCAGGCCACGGTCCTCCAACAGGCGCGCCACGGGAGGGGCGACTGGGGCACCGACGACCGCGGCGGTGCCGGCGCTGGCGACGTCGACGGAGCCGTCGAGCGCAGCGGTAAGCAGGAGCTGGGCCGCGGGAGACCGGCAGATGTTGCCGGTGCAGACGACGAGGACCGAGAGCACCGTTCATCCTTCCTGCGGTCGAGGGTCTGGGTAATGTAGCGCGGGCGACGGCCCCGTGACGGGGTCGTGTCATCGGGGGCGAGTCGCGGGGGGCGGCATGGTGCACGACGGGTGGGGCCCGGGATGGTCCGGGGCGGCGACGGTGGTCGCGTCCGACGAGGCCCCGGTGGCCGAGCGCGGACGACCCGCGCGGCGGGCGTCGACCGGGCGACGGCCGTCCCGGCGGACCCGACGACGGGTGGCCGCGGTCGTGGCGCTCGTGGTGGTGCTGGTCCTCGTCTGGCTCGCCTGGCTCGTCGCGGACGTGCTGCGCGCCCGTGCCGCGCTCGAGGACGTCGCGGCCCGGCTCCCGGGTCTCCAGGAGCAGGTGCGCGCCGGGGAGGACGTCGGCCGGTCCGTCGACGAGGTGCGTCGGTCCGCGGCCGTCGCGGCCGCCGCGACGCACGGCCCACCCTGGGTGGTGGCGCGCGCCCTGCCGTTCGTCGGCGACGACGCGCGCGCCCTGGGGGACGTGACGAGCGCCGTCGACCGGGTCGCGCAGGACGCGCTGCCGCGGCTCGCCGACGCCGTGGCGATCGCGTCGCCTGCGGTCGTCGCGCCGTCGGGCGGTGCCGTCGACCTCGCCCCGCTCGTCGAGGCGCGCGACGGCGTCGTGGCGGCCGACCGGGCGGTCGCGGCGTCGTTCGCGAGCGTCGCGAGCATCGACACGTCGACGCTCGTGGGCCCGCTCGCGTCGGCCGTGGACGACCTCCGCGACGAGCTCGGGGACGTCGCCTCGCAGACGGCGACCGCCGCGCGCGCGGTCGAGCTCGTCCCGCCGATGCTCGGGGCTGACGGCACCCGTGACTATCTCGTGCTCGTGCAGAACAACGCGGAACCGCGCGCGACCGGCGGGATCGCGGGCTCGGTGCTCCACCTCCGTGCGGAGTCGGGCGGCGTCGAGCTCGTGGACGTCCGTGCGGGGAGCGACCTCGGTACGGACCAGAGCGTCGTCGAGCTGAGCGGCGCGGAGGCGGCCCTGTTCGGAGACGACCTCGGCCGGTACATGCTCAACGTCACCTCGACGCCCGACTACCCCCGCGCGGCGCGCGTCGCACGCGAGGCGTGGGCCCGCCACACCGGTGAGGACGTCGACGGCGTGCTGGCCGTCGACCCCGTCGCGCTCGCCGGGGTGCTGGGCGCGGTCGGGCCCGTCGTCGTCACGACGCCGGGGGGAGAGGAGCTGCGCCTCACGGGGGACGACGCCGCGGGCTACCTCCTCAACGGCGTCTACCGGGACTACGAGGACCCGGCAGAGCAGGACCAGGTGCTGGGGCTCGTGGCGCGCCAGGTGTTCGCCGCGCTCACCGCGGGCACCGCAGACCCCGCGCGGGTCGTCGAGACGCTCGCGCAGTCGGCCAGGGAGGGTCGGCTGCTCGTCTGGTCCGCGCGCAGCCCGGAGCAGGAGCGTCTCTCGGGGACGGTGCTCTCCGGCGAGCTGCTGGGCCGGCGCCCCGCGGCCGGCGGCGAGCCGACCTCCCCGGTGGTGGGCGTCTACCTCAACGCGACGACGGCGTCGAAGACCGGGTACTACCTCGACTCGAGCGTCGCGCTCGACGACGTGACCTGCCGGCCCGACGGCTCCCAGGCGTTCACGCTCCGCGTCACGCTCACGTCGACCCTCTCCGCGGACGCGGCGGCCGAGCTCCCGGCGTACGTCCTGGGCGCGGGCGGCGACGGGACGATCCGCACCAACCTCCTCGTCTACGCGCCGGCCGGCGGAGGGATCCGCGGGTCGTCCGGCGCCGACGGCGACCCCGGGCTCTTCGCCCAGGTGCACGACGGCCTCGTGGTCGGAGGCCGGACCGTCGCGCTCGCCCCCGGGGGGTCGGCGACCTACGCGTACGAGGTCGTGAGCGGTCGGAACCAGCGCGGTGATGTTTCCGTGAGGAAAACTCCTGGTGCCAGCCATGAGACAACTGCCCTCTCCGCTACCGGGTGCCCGTGAGGTGTGTTCTTCTGGAGAGGCACACGGCGGGGGCCCGTGCGCACGGACGGCGCGGTGACGACGTCCACGTCAGGCTCCCGCACCAGTCGAAAGGGCAGGGGGCCTCTGACATGAAGATCCGATACGCCGCGACCACGCTCGTCCTCGCCGCCGCGCTCGCCGCGGCTCCGGCCGTCGCCAACGCCTACGAGGCCGACGAGTACGAGGTGGGCGTCTCCACCACCACACCCGCCGTCGGGGAGTCGTTCACCGTCACGGTGGGCGGCCCGGCCGGTAACCCGACGATCACGCTGACGATCTCGTCGCCCGACGTCCCGGACGGCGCGATCACCATCGCGGGCACGAAGGCGCTCACGAAGAGCACCACCGACGGGTTCGCCTCCTTCGAGGTCACTCTGTCGCAGCCGGGCACCTACTCCCTCGTGGCGACCGACGCGGACGGCACGGTGCTCTCCAGCCAGCAGATCGTCGCCGTCCCGGCGGACGGCGCCGGCAGCGGGAGCGGCTCGGGCTCCGGCGCGGCCGGTGGCTCCGCGGGCAGCGGCTCCACCTCGGGGGGCGGCGGGCTCGCGCAGACCGGCTCCGACGACGTGCTGCTCCTCGGCGGAGCAGCGCTCCTCGTCGCCGGCGGCGCGACCGCGGTCGTCGTCGCGCGGAACCGCCGCCGGTCCACCGGCACCCAGGCCTGACGGGGGTGCCCGCTCCGGCGGGCACTCCCTCGGACCACCCCGGTCGTCCGACGACCGGCCGTCGCCGTGACGAAGACGTCCCGGTCCGCGACGGAGACACTCGCCAGGCCACCGCTTGGACGGTGGCGCGAGCGCGCCCCCGGGCAGCCGCGCCGTCGGACCTCGCGTGCGCCGCCAGGACGTCGCAGGGGGCACCATGACGTTGGAGAAGGACCACGAGATCGGCACGGTCGAGCGGGAGGGTGCGGGCACGCCCGCAGACGTGCCGGCGTTCGACACCGGGCAGCTCGTCCGGATCGCCCTGGGCGCGTACCGACGCCCGGGCTGGAAGGCGCGGCTGTCTCGCCGCGTGGCGGCGGTCGACGCGCTCGCCATCTCGGCGGCGATCGCGACCGCCTATCTCGTCCGGTTCGACGGGATCGACGGGACGGTGCTGGACCTCCAGTACCTCGCCATCTCGGTCGGCCTGCTGGTCGGCTGGTGGTGCGCGCTGCGGGCGGCGTTCTCCCGGGACAGCCGCAGCCTGGGCTCGGGGGCGCCGGAGTACGCGCGCGTCGTCAACACGACCGTCGCCGTGTTCGGAGTCGTCGCGATCGCGGCCTACCTGTTGCGCTACGACCTCGCTCGGGGCTACGTCGCGATCGCGCTCCCCGTCGGCCTGGTGCTCCTCGTGCTGGGCCGCTGGGCGGTACGGCGCCGGCTCGTGAGCCTGCGTCGGCGTGGCCGCTGCCGCTCCCGGAGCCTCGTGGTCGGTGGCCGCGACGGCGCCGCGCACCTCGTCGAGCGGCTGCGCGAGGCCGCGGACAGCGGGTACGAGGTCGTCGGCGCCTGCGTACCCGGCGGACCCGTCGAGCCGCACGAGAGGGTGGCGGGCGTGCCCGTCGTCGGAGAGGTGTCCGACACTGCCCGTCTCGTCGAGCCGCTCCGGGCCGACACGGTCATGGTCACCGGGTCCGACCTCGTCACGCCCCGGACCGTCAAGCGCCTCGCGTGGGACCTCGAGCCCTGGGGTGCCGACCTCGTGCTCGCCCCCGCGCTCACGGACGTCGCAGGCCCGCGCATCCGGACGCGCCCCGTGGCGGGGCTTCCGCTGCTCCACGTCGAGGCGCCCGGATACTCCGGTCCGCAGCACGTGCTCAAGCGTGCTTTCGACGTGGTCGGGGCGCTCTGCCTCATCGTGCTGTTCTCCGTGCCGCTGCTCCTCACGGCGGTCGCGGTCCGGCTCACGAGCCGCGGCCCGGTGCTGTTCACCCAGGAGCGGGTCGGGCTGCGCGGCGAGCCCTTCACGGTGCTCAAGTTCCGCTCGATGGTCGTCGACGCCGAGGAGCACCTCGGGGACGTCCTCGGGGCCGACACGGTCGGGGTGTTCTACAAGCCCAGGCAGGACCCGCGCGTGACCCGGGTCGGCGCGTTCATCCGCCGCTACTCGATCGACGAGCTCCCGCAGCTCTTCAACGTGCTGGGCGGGTCCATGAGCCTCGTCGGACCGCGCCCGCAGATCGCGCTCGAGGTCGACCAGTACGACGACGAGATCGGCCGTCGGCTGCTGGTCAAGCCGGGGCTCACGGGTCTGTGGCAGGTGTCGGGGCGCAACAACCTCACGCTGGAGGAGAGCGTCCGGCTCGATCTCTACTACGTGGAGAACTGGACGGTGACGGGAGACCTGCTCATCCTGCTGCGGACGCTGCGAGCGGTGGTGGGTCGTGACGGCGCCTACTAGCCGACGGGTCGTCATCACGCAGCCGTACGTCCCCGCCTACCGCGAGAGGCTGCTCGGCCTCGTGGTCGAGGGCCTCGCCGAGGTCCGGGTGGACACGCACGTCTTCTACGGCGGCGACGTCGAGCAGATGCGGCGCCGTCGAGAGCGCGGCGACCTGGTCGAGCCACCCTGGGCGACGGAGGTGCCGGTGCGCACCGTGCGGGTCGGGAGAGGCGGCCGGCATCTGCTCCGCCGTGTCGTCCCGCCGGGGTGGCGCGACGCCGTGCTCGTCACCGAGATGCAGGCGGGCAACCTGGACGCGCTCTCGGCGGCGCTCCGCGGGAGGCCGTACGTGACGTGGGGCCACGGCGCGTCCTACACGGCGGACGAGGTGGGCCTCGCGGAGCGCTGGGAGGCGTGGCTGAACCGCCGGGCGCGGCACGTGCTCACCTACACCGACGCGGGCAGGCGGCACGTCGTCGAGACGGCCCGCGTGCCGGCCGACCGGGTGACCTCGTTCGGGAACAGCACGGACACCCGGACCCTCCGCCGCGAGCGGGACGCGCTCGACGCGGGAGCGGTCGACGCGTACCGGGCGGCCCTGGGTCTGCCGGCGGACGCGCGCGCCGCGCTCCTGCTCGGTGCGCTGAACGAGCACAAGCTGCCGGAGCTGGTCGTCGAGACCGCCCGGACCGTGCTCCGGCGCGACCCGGCAGCCTGGCTGCTCGTGGCCGGCGACGGGCCCGCCCGGGGCCTGTTCGAGGGCCTGGCCGCCGAGACCGGACGCGTCGTCCTGCTGGGGCAGGTCGACGCGCGGGGGACGGCGCGCGCGGCGGCCGTGTCGCGGGTGCTGCTCAACCCGGGACGGGTCGGGCTCGTCGCGGTCGACGCCCTGGTGCTGGGCCTGCCGGTGATCACGAGCGACGCCGGGCGGCACGCACCGGAGATCGAGTACCTCACCGAGGGCTCCGACCTCTTCACGGTCCCCGCGACGCCCACCGACCTCGCGGACGCCTGGCTGCGTCTCACGGCACAGGACCGTCGCCCGCGCACCGACGGCGAGGTGCCGTCGACGGAGGCGGCGGCCGAGCGGATCGTCCGCGCGGTGCACGCGGTCGTGATGGAGGCGGCATGAGGGTCGTGCACTACTACGCCAGGTTCCTGGCCCACCCGTCGGGCGTGACCGAGTCGATCGAGAACTGGGTACGGCAGGCCCACCGGGCGGGCCGGGAGGCCGTGGTCCTGTGCGCGAGCGTCCCCGACCCGCGCGAGCTGCCCACCGACCTGCGGGGGTGCGTCCGGACCGTCTCCCACGTGGGGCGCGGACGCACGAGCTGGGTGCCGACCGGCCTCGCCGGCGAGGTCGGCGAGGGGGACGTCCTCTACCTCCACGAGGGCTGGGTCCTGAGCAACGTCGCGGCGGCGCGCAGCGCCCGGGCGCGCGGCGCCGTCGTCGTGCTCATGCCGCACGGCGTCTACGAGCCGGGCGTCACGACGCGCCTGCGCGACCTCGCCGGCGCGCGACGGGCCGCGGAGGCCTCCGTCGTGCGTCGGGCCGACTGGCTGCACGTCTTCTACGCGTCCGAGGGTCCGCTCGCGGACGGCGTGGCGGGCGGCCGGTCCGGGGACACGCTCGTGCTGCCCAACGGCGCACCGTCCCCGGCCGAGGTGCCCCGGTGGGTGGGCGGGGGCGACTACTTCTTCTGGATGGGACGGTACGACCCCGACCACAAGGGGATCGACAACCTCCTGCGCCGCTGGGCCGAGCTGCCCGCGCCGCGCCCGCGCCTCGTGCTCGCGGGCCCCGACTTCCGGGGCGGTCGTGAGCGGACCGCTCGACTGGTCCGCGACCTCGGGCTCGGTGACTGCGTGGAGCTGCGCGGGAACGCGCGGGGCGAGGAGAAGTGGCTCCTCGTCACGGGCTGCCGTGCGTACCTGCATCCGTCGCGCTGGGAGTCGTGCAGCATCACGGTGCTCGAGATGCTCGCCGCGGGGGTGCCCGTCGTGGTCTCGTCGACGATCCACGCGGCCGAGCCCTTGCGCGCTGCGGGCGTGGCCGTCGTCGCCCACGTCGACCGTCCGGGGGGCCTGCTGGGCCCGCTCCGGGAGGTCGACGAGAACCGGGACCTCGGCCGCCGCGCCCGGGAGTGGACCGAGCGCGCGGCGACGTGGGACCGCGTCGGTGCTCGGTACGGCGACTGGCTGAGCAGGGTCGAGGAGGGAGCGGTCCGATGATCGTGGTGGTGGACCCGGGAGCGGCGTCGACGAACGTCGGCGACCAGATCATCTCGGAGGCGGTCGACGCCGAGCTCGTGACGCCGCTGCGCGAGCAGGGCCACGAGGTCGAGCTCGTGCCCATGCACGGGCGGCTGACCACGGCGCACCGGGCCGCCCTGCGGCACGCGCGCTCCGTGATCGCGTGCGGGACGAACCTCCTCTCCGACCACATGCGGTTCCGCCGCGCGTGGCACTGGCCGGCCGACGACGTCGACCTGTGCCGAGGTCGGCTGACGTTCCTCGGCGTCGGCTGGTGGCAGTACCAGCGGGCCGGGATCGACCCGGTCTCGGCCGCGTGGCTGCGCTCGCTCGTCGGCGACGTGCCGTGGGCGGTGCGCGACGAGTACTCGCTCGCCCGGCTCCGCCGCGCGCGCGTGCCGGCCGTCCACACGAGCTGTCCGACGCTCTGGGGCGTGGAGAAGCAGACGCTCCCGTCCGACGAGCGGCGGGTCGTGGTCACGTTCACCGACTACAGCCAGGACCCGCTGGCGGACGGGAGGCTGGTGCACGCGCTCGCCGAGCGGTTCGACGAGCTCCTCTTCTGGCCGCAGGGCCCGGGCGACCGCGAGTACGTGGACGGCGTCCGTCGCGGGACGGGCACGATGCTCGGCCCCCGCCTCGAGGACTTCGACGCGGTGCTCGACGAGCCGGGGACCGCGTACGTGGGCCTGCGGCTCCATGGCGGTATCCGGGCGATGCAGCGGGGCGTGCCCACGCTCGTCCTGTCCATCGACAACCGCGCACGGGAGATCGCGCGGTCCGTCGGGCTGCGCGCGCCGTCGCGGAACGCGGCGCGGCGCTACCGGGAGGACCTGCGGTCGGGCGAGGTGGTCCGCATCGACGTGCCACGGGACGCCGTCGACTCCTGGCGTGCACGATGGGGATCGGGTCGTGACGGGGCGTCGGCCGGAGGCGACGGCCGTGCTGTCCGCCCCCGGGCACGCCGCCGCACGCGCGGACCGTGCCGCCGACTACGTGCTCGTCACCGACGAGCAGGGGTGGCACGACGCGGTGGCCGCGGGCCTGGACCCCGTGGCCACGCACCTGCGGTTCAGCGTCACGGACCGCCGCTCCGACGCCGCGGCTCGGCTCGGGCGGCTCGTCATGCCCTGGCGGTGGCGGCGGACCGTCCTCAACACCGGGATCGGCGTCGTGTACTGGCGGCGCGGGGCCCCGCTCGCGCCGCGCCTCGGCGCGCTCCTCGCGGGGAGCAGGCTCGTGAGGCTGACGCATGACCCCTCCTGACGTGCTGCGCCGCTCGCTCGCGGCCCCGGCGACGGCCCTGACCCGCCCGCTCGTCCTCTCCCAGGCGGCGGCCAGCGCCGCGGGCGCGTTCGTCGTGCTCCTGGGCGCGTGGCACATGGAGCCCGCCGAGTTCGCGAGCTTCAGCCTCGCGCTGCTGGTGCTGAACGTCGGCACGGGCCTGGTACGCAGCGGTCTCTTCCAGCCCGCGCTCATCGAGCGGCGCACGGACCCGCACGCCGTGGTCCCGGCCCGCTACGTCGTCGTCGCGGCGGGGGCGGTCGCGGTCCTGGTCGCCGCGGCGGACCTCGCCGTGACCGCGCTCGGTGCTGGCGGAGCGGTCGCGCTGGGGTCCCTCAGCGTCGCGCCCGTCGTGCAGGACTGGCTGCGGTTCCGGTGCATCGGTCAGGGCCGCAACGGCGCGGTCGCGCTCTCGGACGGGGTCCGCCTCCTGCTCGTGCCCGCGGTCCTCCTCGTCAGCGGCTCCTCGCAGCCGCTCGTGGCCTTCTACGCGGTGTGGTGCGCGGGCTACGCCGTCGCGGCCGTCCCGCTCGCGCTGGCCGCCCGACGCGTGGACCGGTACTCGCGGTACGCGGGGTACGGGGCCCGGGCGCGCTCCCAGGCGTACGAGTTCCTCGTCGCGCAGCTCGCGACGACGGTGCCGCTCCTGGTGCTCGGGGCGCTCTCCGTGAGCGCGAGCATCGGTGCGTTCCGGCTCAGCCAGACGCTCTACGGTCCCGTGAACGTCCTCTTCGCCGCGGTCGCGCTGAACCTGCTCTCGGACGCGGTCGGCACGGCCGACCGGCCCGACGACGCCACGCTCGTCCGGCGCGCACGACGTCTCGGCCTGCTCTCCGCGGGGGGCGCGACGGTGCTCGGAGTCGCGCTGGTCGTCGTCGCCGCAGCCGGGGCGGTGCACCCGTCGGGCATCGAGCGCGGGGAGCTGGCCGTCGCGCTCGCTGCGGTGGGTTGCTTCGCGGCCTGCGGCGGCCTCGTCGGACCGCACCTCGTGGTCATGCGGATCTTCAAGGCGCAGTCCGTCGTGACCCGGGCACGGATGGGGATGGTGGCCGTGACATGGTGCGGGTTCGTGGTCGGATACCTGGCCGGAGGGCCTTTCTCGAGCCTCGCCCTCGGATTTGTCCTCGGCGGCGCGGGATACGTCGCGTTCTTCCTTCCCGCCGCGGTCCGGACGTACCGCGGGGTGGCGGTGTGAAGCGCGTTCCAGGGGGTGGCGGGAAGTCGATGCGCAGGTATTTGCCGGCCCGGCGGCGGAAATGCTTAAGAAGCGCTTCGACGCATTCTCGCGCGGGTGCGGAGCGCGAGGTCACGGGACGTGTTCCCGAGAGCGGGACGGTACGCCGTCCGCACGCAGGAGAGGTCGCCCGCGGCCGCTTCGTGGGGCGCTCGGCGGGGCCGGTGCGGGACGTGACACGAGGACAGGTGATGGACTGTGCATGACCGTTCGATGGCTCGCGCTGTCCGGCCGCAAGGAGCCGCGGTGCGGCCTGGTCGCGTCGAGGACCGCGCCGGCGGCCGGGGCTCCTCCGGGCAGACGGGCGGATCCGGGCGCCCCGGCGGCAGCGGGGCGGAGAGCCGTGGGGGCTCGCGCGACCCCGTGCTGGCGCTGGCACGGGGGCTGCTGTACTGCGGGCTCGTCCTCGTCTCCCTGCTGGTCCTGCGGGTGGGCGTCGGAGTCACGGCGGGGGACGTCGTCCTGCTCGCGAGCCTCGCGCTGTGCCTCGCGGCGGTGGGGCGGCCGCCGACGCCTCATCCGTACGGCGCGTGGGCGCTGCCCGCGTGCCTCCTGCTCGTCGTCGGGGGCTGCCTCGCGACCGCGGGCTCGCCGGCGCCCGTGGAGAGCCTCGTCAGCCTGCTGCGGGTGCTCTACGTCGCCCTGGCGCTCCCGTGGCAGCTCGCGGTCCTGCTCGACGACGAGCGCCGCCTGCGTCGCGGGCTCGTCGCGTTCGGCGTCGGAGCCGCTCTCTGCTCGCTCGGCACGCTCGTGCAGTACGCGCTCGGGCCCGGGGCGATCCCGGGCGGCGTCGTCACGACGGCCGGGCGCTACACGGGGTTCACCGGGCACGTGAGCGACACGGGTGCCGTCGCGTCGCTCGCCGTGGTGATCGGCCTGTCCGGGCTGACGCGCGGCCTGGGGCGCCTGCAACGGCTCCTGCTCGTGGGCGTGGCGCTCTCGGGGATCGTCGGGCTCGTCCTCAGCGGCAGCGTGAGCGGCATGCTGGCGGCCGTCCTCGGGAGCGCGACGCTCCTCGTCCTGCGCGGGATCCCGCTCGGACGGGTCGCCGTCGCTGCGGTCGTCGCGGGCGCGGCGCTGTGGTTGGCGGGTGGCGTCCTCGGGGAGACGCAGGGTGCGCTGCGCCCCGCCGAGCGTGTCAAGCAGGTGCTCGGGCTCTCCGGCGGGGATGCGTCGCTCAACACGTCCGCGTCGCGGTGGGACACCATCGTGCTCGGTTGGCGCGGCTTCCTGGAGGACCCGTTCACCGGAGCGGGCCTGGACGCGCGGTCCTCCCTGGTGGTCGAGACGCTCGGCGTGCACAGCCTGCCGGTCGCGGCGTTTTACCAGGGCGGCGCGGTCTTCGCCCTCGGACTGCTCGGCTGCCTCGTCGTCGCGGTCGTCAGGGCCGTGCGGGCCGTGCCTCGGACGCCGATCCAGGTCCGGGTCCTCGCGGTGGGGGTCACGGCGCTCGTCTTCAGCGCCACGGCCCCCAGCCTGTACAACCGCTACCTGTGGGTCCCGGTCGCGCTCGTCGCTGCGGCTGCCGTGCTCGCGCCGGAGGTCCGCCCGGGTCGCGAGGCTCACCGCGTGTAGGCCTGCTCCAGCTCCTCGGCCACGGTCTCCATCGAGTAGTCCTCCCGGACGAGCTCGCGGGCCCGCACGCCCGTCGCCCGGCGGTGGGCCGGGTCCTCGAGGAACGCCGCCACCGCGGCGACGAGGTCGTCGACGTCTTCGCCGACGACCGCCCCGGCGCCCGCACGCTCGACGGGCGCCGCCAGACCGCACGACCGCGTGACGACGACCGGGACCCCGCACGACATCGCCTCGAGCACGCTCATGGGGAACGGCTCGTCGACCGACGGCAGGACGTACAGCGCGGACCGGGCGAGGCGTCGCGCCGTCCGCTCGGGGGGCAGCGCGCCCTCCCACGTCACCCGGGCGCGAGCGTCGCCGGGCAGGTCGGCGATCCGCTCGCGCACCGCCGCGGCCTGGCCCTCGTCGGGCCCGACGAGGGTGAACCGCGCCGTGGGAAAGCGGGGTGCGAGGCGAGCCGCGGCCTCCACGAAGGCCAGAGGGCGCTTGCGCGCGTGCAGCCGCGCGAGGAACAGGACCTCCGGGTGGCGCGGGTCCGCGAGCGGCGCCCCCTCGGCGGGCAGAGGCACTCCGTTGACGAGGCGGCGCACGGTCGCCGCGCGGCCGAAGAGCGTGCGCAGGCCGGCTTCCTCGACGGGGGTGAGCGCGAAGCTCGTGGACGCCCGGGCGACGACGCGCCGGGTGAGGACGGCGTCGAGGGGTGCGGCGAACGGGTGCCCGGACGGCATGACCATGCCGTGCGTCTGCGTCACGAACGGCTTGCCCGAGCGGCTCCAGGCGGCGGCCGCCGGCAGGGTGACGAGGTCGCGGGCGAGATGGACGTGGGCGACGTCGGCGCGCGCACCGTGGGTGCGGATCCATCGCACCATCGCCGGAGCGGCGATCCCCGCGAAGCCGGTGCCCGGGACGGCCCGCACCGCGGGGAAGGTGACGACGGGCACGCCGTCCCACGTGGTCGGGAGGCGGTCGAAGCCGGACGCCGCGGCGACCAGGATCGCGTCGTGGCCCCGCGCGCGCAGGGAGCGGACCTGGTTCGTCGCGACGCGGACCGGGCCGCCGTAGGCGCCGTCGGGCGTCAGGAGCGTGGCGACGTGCAGGACGCGCAGGCGGGGCGGCACGTCAGAACCGTGTGCGGTCGGAGAGCGACCGCCCGTCCCAGACCCCGCCGTCGGGCACCTCGCCACGGACGACGGACCCCGGTGTGACGAGCGCGGAGCGCCCGATCCGCGTGCCTCCGAGGACGACGCACCGCGCCGTGACCCACGCGCCCGGACCGACGTGCACCGGGGCCGTGACCAGCCCCATGTCCGTCCTGTGCCGGTGGCTGCCGGTGGTGACGAGGGTGTCCTGGGACAGCACGGCGTCGTGCCCGATCCAGACGTCGTCCTGGTTGTGGATCCAGACACCTTCACCGATCCAACAATTTGCTCCGACGTGAATCTTCCATGGGAATCGCACGCGCGTACGAGGGCGGAAGACGACCCCCTCGCCGATGTGGGCACCGAAGGCGCGCAGCACCGCGACGCGCAGGCGCGAGCTGATCTGCCACGGGTTCGAGACGAACAGCAGCTCGGCCGCACCCCAGAGATACACGAGCGCGCCCGGGCGACCCCAGGACGTCTTTTCCCCGGGTGCCTCCGAGAGCGGTACGACCCGAATTCCGTCGCGTTCTTCCTGTGCTGTCATCTGCCCCCAGCGAATGTGCCCGAACGTCGTTATCGTGAGTGCGTGAGCATCTCGGGAACGCGCATCCTGGTGATCGGCGCCAACTATGCCCCTGAACCTACCGGAAATGCGCCCTACACGTCGGCGCTGAGCCGTGCGCTCGTCGCGCGCGGCGCTCGGGTGCGCGTCGTGACGACCTACCCCCACTACCCGCAGTGGCGCGTGCGCGAGGGTGATCGAGGGTGGGCGCGCCGAGAGCGCATCGACGGCGTCGACGTGCTGCGCCTGCGGCACTACGTCCCGCGGTCGCCGACCTCGGCGCGCCGTCTGCTCGCCGAGCTGAGCTTCGGGGTGCGGTCTGCCGCGGTCCGCTGGCCCGACGCCGACGTCGTCCTGCTCGTCTCCCCCTCGCTGTTCGCGGCGGCCGTCGCGATGCTGCGCCTGCGGGCCGGCCGTGCCCTGGCCCCCCGCCGCGCGCAAAGGACGGCGCTCCCGGGGGTCGTCCTGTGGACCCAGGACCTCTACTCGCTCGGCGTCGCGGAGACCGGTACGGCGTCGGGTCTCGCTGCGCGGGCGGTGGGCGCCGTCGAGCGGTTCACCGCCCGCGGTGCGGACGGTGTGGTCGCCATCCACGAGAGCTTCGCGCGCCACCTCCGCGAGTCGCTCGGTGTCGACGCCGCTGCCCTGCGCGTCGTGCGCAACTGGACCCACCTCGCGGACGACGTGGAGCCTGCGGAGCGCCCGGCCGTGCGCGCGGCCCACGGGTGGGCCCAGGACGAGACCGTCGTGCTGCACGCGGGCAACCAGGGGGTGAAGCAGGGGCTCGAGAACGTGGTCGAGGCGGCGCGCCGCGCCGACGCGCAGGGGGCTGCGGTGCGTTTCGTGCTCCTGGGGGACGGGAGCCGGCGGGCCGCCCTCGAGGCCGCCGGGGCAGGTGTCCGCAGCCTGCAGTTCCTCGACCCCCTGCCCGACACGCAGTTCCGTGCCGCGCTCCGTGCTGCGGACGTGCTGCTGGTCAACGAGCTCGCCGGGCTCGCGGAGATGTCCGTACCGAGCAAGCTCACGTCCTACTTCCACGCGGCGCGACCCGTGCTCGCCGCGTCGTCCGAGCGTTCGACGACCGCGGTGGAGCTGCGCGCGTCCGGCGGGGGCGTCCGGGTCGACCCGGAGGACCCGCAGGCGCTCCTCGACGCGGCGCTCGTGCTCGCGGCCGACCCAGGACGGCGGGACCGTCTCGGGGCCGCGGGTCGTCGATACCGCGACGAGAGGCTCACGGAGGGCGCGGCGGTCGACGCGTTCGCGGCGGTCCTCGCCGCGACCGCCCGCCGCCCGGTCCCGAAGCCGCGCACGAGCGCGGTCGCGACGGACGCGACGGCCACCGCTGCCCTCGCCACCGCGACGACCACCGCGACCGCGGGCACCGGGGCTCGCGCCACCGCACGGGCGGCCGACGGCGCTCCTCGTGCCCCGGACGTCGCCCGCACGTAGCCATCGGCCGCCGCGCCGCCGCACACCACACGGGGGGAACCATGAAGAAAGCACTCATCTCGGGCATCACCGGACAGGACGGCTCCTACCTGGCGGAGCTCCTGCTCCGCAAGGGCTACGAGGTGCACGGCCTGATCCGCCGCGCCTCGACGTTCAACACGGCACGGATCGACCACCTCTACCAGGACCCGCACGAGGAGGACGCGCGCCTCTTCCTGCACTACGCGGACCTGTCCGACGGCGCCCGGCTCGTCACGCTCCTCTCGCAGATCTGTCCCGACGAGGTCTACAACCTCGCGGCGCAGTCGCACGTGCGGGTGTCGTTCGACGAGCCCGAGCACACCGCGGACACGACCGGGACGGGCGCGATCCGGCTGCTCGAGGCGGTGCGGCTCGCGGGCGTGGACACGCGCTACTACCAGGCGTCGTCGTCCGAGCTGTTCGGGTCCACCCCGCCGCCGCAGGGCGAGACGACGCCGTTCCACCCGCGGTCGCCGTACGCGGCGGCCAAGCTCTACGCCTACTGGATCACGAAGAACTACCGCGAGGCGTACGGCATGTTCGCGGTCAACGGGATCCTGTTCAACCACGAGTCCCCGCGTCGCGGCGAGACGTTCGTGACGCGCAAGATCACTCGCGCGGTCGCCGCGATCAAGGCCGGCCGGCAGCAGCACCTGTACCTGGGCAACCTGGACGCGGTCCGCGACTGGGGGTACGCGGCCGAGTACGTCGAGGGCATGTGGCGCATGCTGCAGGCCGAGACGCCGGACGACTACGTGCTCGCCACGGGGACGGGCCTCACGGTGCGCGACTTCCTCGAGGAGTCGTTCTCGCACGCGGGTCTCGACTGGGAGCAGCACGTGCGGTTCGACGAGCGCTACCTCCGTCCGGCGGAGGTCGACGCGCTCGTCGGCGACCCGAGCAAGGCTCACGCCGACCTCGGGTGGAAGGCCACGGTCGACGGCCGCGAGCTCGCCCGGATCATGGTGGACGCCGACCTGCAGGCGCTCGACCACGCAGGCTCGCCGTGGATCGACGAGGTGGCGCTCGCGACGTGGGACGCCGCGTGAGCGCGCAGGACCCGGTGGCCTTCGAGCCCGGACCGCTCGACCGCGACGCGGTCTTCTACGTCGCGGGCCACCGTGGGCTCGTCGGCTCCGCCGTCTGGCGCCGCCTCGAGGCGGCGGGGTTCGGTCGGCTCGTGGGCCGCACGTCGGCGGAGCTGGACCTCACCGACCGCGACGCCGTCTTCGCGCTCTTCCGCGCCGAGCGGCCGCGCTACGTCGTGCTCGCGGCGGCGAAGGTGGGCGGGATCCTCGCGAACGCGACGCACCCGGTGGACTTCCTCTCCGAGAACGTCCGCATCCAGGTCAACGTCCTGGACGCCGCGCGCGCGGTCGGGGTGGAGCGGCTGCTCTTCCTCGGGTCGTCGTGCATCTACCCGCGCCTCGCGCCCCAGCCGATCGTCGAGGAGTCGCTGCTCACGGGGCACCTCGAGCCGACGAACGACGCGTACGCGATCGCGAAGATCGCGGGCATCCTGCACGTGCAGGCGGTGCGCCGCCAGGACGGCCTGCCCTGGATCTCCGCGATGCCGACGAACCTCTACGGGCCGGGTGACAACTTCTCCCCGCAGGGCTCCCACGTGCTGCCCGCGCTGATCCGGCGCTACGACGAGGCGGTGCGCAGCGGCTCGCGCGTGGTGACGAACTGGGGGACGGGGACGCCCCGGCGCGAGCTCCTGCACAGCGACGACCTGGCCGACGCGTGCCTGCACCTCCTCGAGCACTACGACGGCGCCGAGCACGTCAACGTGGGTACCGGCCACGACGTGACGATCCGAGAGATCGCGGAAGCGGTCGCGGACGTCGTCGGCTACGACGGCGAGACCCGGTGGGACACGTCGAAGCCGGACGGCACGCCGCAGAAGCTGCTCGACGTGTCGCGCCTGCGCGCGACCGGCTGGGAGGCGCGCACCGGGCTGCGCGAGGGTCTCGAACGGACCGTGGCGTGGTACCGCGAGCGGGCCGGGCTGGTGCGCGGATGACCCGCGCCGGCGCGGGTGCGCCCAGGCTCGCGACGGGCGAGGGGCTGTGCGAGATTGGGGCGGTCGTGGGTCGACGCTCAGGGGGAGCGGGCCGGTGAGGGGGACGACGATGGAGCTCAAGGACTACCTGCTCCTGCTGCGCAGGCGGTGGGTCACGGTCGCCGTCGCGGCGGCGCTCGGACTGGTGCTCGCGGGTGCCTACTCGTTGCTGAGCACACCGACGTACTCCGCGCGGTCCCAGGTCTACGTGTCCGTGCAGGGCTCCGACTCGACGACGGACCTCCTCCAGGGCTCGAACTTCACGGTGCGCCAGGTGAAGTCGTACATCGAGCTCGTGACGAGCCCGCGCGTCCTGGACCCCGTCGTCGACGAGCTGGGGCTCGCGGACGACGCGGCGTCCCTCGCCCAGCGCGTGCAGGCGGACTCGCCGCTCGACACGGCGCTCGTCAACGTCACCGCGACCGACGAGTCGCCCCAGCTCGCGGCCGAGATCGCGAACGCGACCGCGCGCTCGCTCGCCTCGGTCGTCGCCGAGCTCGAGACGCCGGTCGGCGGCGGGGACTCGCCGGTGCAGATCAGCACGGTCAGGGCGGCGTCCGTGCCGACGGCGCCCGCGTCGCCGAACCTGCGGCTCAACCTCGTGCTGGGGCTCGTGATCGGCCTCGCGGTCGGGGTCGCGGTGGCCGTGGTCCGCGAGCTGCTCGACACGCGCGTCCGGTCCACCGCCGACGTCGAGGACGTGACGGACGCGCCGGTGCTCGGCGTCATCGGGTACGAGGCCGACGCGCCGGAGCACCCGCTCATCGTGCAAGAGTCGCCGCAGGCGGTACGTGCCGAGGCGTTCCGACGGCTGCGTACCAACCTGCAGTTCCTCGAGCTCGGACCGGCGGCGCGCACGTACGTCATGACGTCCGCGCTGCCCGGCGAGGGCAAGACCACCACGAGCGTCAACCTCGCGATCACCCTCGCGGACGCCGGCCAGCGCGTCGTGCTCGTCGACGCCGACCTGCGCCGTCCCGCGGTCGCCCGGTACCTGGGCATCGAGGGGTCGGTCGGGCTCACGACGATCCTCATCGGCAAGGTCGCCGTGGAGGACGCGGTCCAGCCGTGGGGCAACGGGAACCTCGACGTCATCGCGTCGGGCCAGATCCCGCCGAACCCGAGCGAGCTGCTCGGTGGCGACTCCATGGCGCAGCTCCTGGAGCGGCTCCGGACGGAGTACGACGTGATCGTCGTCGACACGCCCCCTCTTCTCCCGGTCACGGACGCGGCCATCCTCGCGAAGGGGGTCGGGGGAGCGATCGTCGTCGTCGGCGCGGGCACGGTGCACCGGAACCAGCTCGAGACGGCGCTGTCGGCACTCGGCACGGTGGGCGTGCGGCCGCTGGGCATCGTGGTGAACCGCGTGCCGGTCAAGGGGCCGGGCGCGGGCCCGTACGAGTACGGCTACTACGAGTACACGGCGGACGCCGCGGCGGAGGCCTCGCAGGGCCGCTCCGCGCGGCGGTCGGCCGTGCGCGGAAGCCGGCACGCTCGCGGCGCGGCACGGCAGGCGGCTCCCGCGACCGGCACGGGGCCGTGGGCACCCGTCACCTCGGAGGGTCCGGCCGGCGGGGCTCCGGCCGCGGAGGCAACGCGCGGTGCGGTGCCCGCGCCCCCGCCGACGGGCGTCGCGACCGCCGTCGACGGCGCGGAGGCCGACCTCGGCCCGGGGCGCCCCGGGAGCGAGGCGGCGGTGGCGGTCGGGTCGCGCCCGGCGACGGGGACCTTCGACGAGGTGGTGCTGCCGCGCGAGCGGCGGTGAGGGTGCAGGCCGTGGGCCGTGGCCCGGTCGCCCGGCGGCGGGACGGACGCGCGCGGCCATCGGCGGGACGAGCAGGGGGGACGGCATGAGGATCTCGGTGATCGGTTGCGGGTACCTGGGCGCGGTGCACGCCGCCTGCATGGCCCGGCTGGGGCACGACGTGGTGGGGGTGGACGTCGACGCGCGGAAGGTCGCGTCGCTGCGCGAGGGGCGGGCGCCGTTCTACGAGCCCGCGCTCGACGAGCTGCTCGCGGAGGCGCGCGCGTCAGGGCGCCTGACCTTCACGACCGACGTGGCCGAGGCCACGGACGCGGAGGTGCACTTCGTGTGCGTCGGGACACCGCAGCGGGCCGACTCCTACGCCGCCGACCTGTCGTACGTCGACACCGCGTTCCGCGCGCTGCTGCCGCACCTGGCCGCAGACGCGGTCGTGGTGGGCAAGTCCACGGTGCCCGTCGGCACCGCGACGCGCCTGGCGGCGGACCTCGCCGCGGCGGCGCCGGGCGCGACGCTCGTCTGGAACCCGGAGTTCCTGCGCGAGGGCTTCGCCGTCCAGGACACGCTGCGGCCGGACCGGCTCGTGTACGGCGTCCCCGAGGACGCAGCGGGCGCCCGGGCCGCCGAGGTGCTCGACGCCGTGTACGCCGCGGCGCTCGCGGACGGCACGCCGCGTCTCGTGGTGGACCGCGCGACGGCGGAGCTCGTCAAGGTCGCGGCGAACTCGTTCCTCGCCACGAAGATCTCGTTCATCAACGCGATGGCGGAGCTCTGCGAGGTCGCCGGGGGAGACGTCACCCTCCTCGCCGACGCGATCGGGCTCGACGAGCGCATCGGCCGCCGGTTCCTCAACGCGGGCCTCGGCTTCGGCGGGGGCTGCCTGCCGAAGGACATCCGGGCGTTCATGGCGCGCGCCGAGGAGCTCCACGCCGACCCGGCGGTGAGCTTCCTGCGCGAGGTCGACTCGATCAACCTCCGGCGTCGCGAACGGATGGTCGACCTCACGGTCGGCGTCCTCGACGGCCGCCCGCTCGCGGGCGCGCGCATCGCGGTGCTGGGCGCGGCGTTCAAGCCCGACAGCGACGACGTGCGGGACTCGCCCGCGCTCGACGTGGCGGAACGGCTCCACCAGCGCAGCGCGCGCGTCGTCGTCACGGACCCCCGCGCGCTCGCGAACGCGCGGGCCAAGGCGCCCGCCCTGGGCTTCGCGGAGACCGTCGAGGAGGCGGTGGACGGCGTGGACGCCGTGCTCGTCCTCACCGAGTGGCGCGAGTACCGCGAGCTGGACCCGGGAAAGCTGTTCGGCCTCGTCGCGGCTCCGCGCGTCGTCGACGGGCGCAACGCGCTCGACGCGAGGGCGTGGCGCGCCGCCGGCTGGACGTACCGCGCGCTCGGGCGGCAGTGAGCGCCGCGCGGCGTCCCCGGCGGCGCCCGTGGCTGCGCACCGCGCGGGGGGCCACCGTCCTCGTCCTGTTGGTGACGCTCGGACCTCTGGCGGCGTGCTCGCCGGACGGCGACGCCGACCACCGGGAGAGCGGTGGTCCGGCGTCCGACCACCCGGCGACGGAGGCGCCCGCCCAGGCCGCGCCCGGCGCGCTGCCTCCGTCGTCCGGTGCGTCGGGGGCGGCGGACCTCGACGAGTATGCCGCGGGCCTGCTGCGGGGGACGCAGGAGGTACGCCGGGACGAGGGGCTGCCCCCGCTCGACGAGAGCGCGTGCGCGATCTCCGCGGCTCGTTCGCGCGCCGCAGCGCTCGTCGGTGCGCCGCTGGAGCACGCGCCGCTCGACGAGGTCCTCGCCGCGTGCGACCCGCCGGCGGGGAGCGCGGCGGAGAACCTCAGCCGCACGGCCGCAGACCCCGCCGAGGTGGTGGACGCGTGGATGGCGTCGCGCGGGCACCGGGCGAACCTGCTCGATCCGACGCTGACCTCGGTCGGCATCGCGTGCGCCGCCGACCCCGGCGCCGGGCCGGCGGAGGTCGTGTGCGCGCAGGTGTTCCTCGGTTGACGGCGCTGAACCGTTGATATTTCAACTGTGAGGCACGTTGCGCCCCCGTGCGTCTGTCTGTAGGTTGAGCCCGCCCGCCGAGGCCCGGCGCGGGGGCAAGCGCGCAGGGGGAGCTTGGCGTCGGGCCCGGCGGGCTCAGACGCCCGCGAGGACGCGGGCCGTCCCCTCCCTGCTCGTCCGGTCGCGCAGCGCGCGGCCCAGCCGACGCAGCGCGTCGTCGTCCGCGAGCAGGTCGGACCAGTCGTCCGGGTCGACGCTCGGGGCGTCACCCCGGGCCCGCCGCGTCGCCGCGAGCTGGAGCTGGTAGGCGAGGATCACCTCGCGCGGGCTGCCGGGGACGGCGACGCGCACGTGGTCGACGTCGTCCCGACGCGAGTGCAGCGCGAGCGCGGCGAGGCCGTCGAAGATCTCGATGGTGCGGTGGTACTCGTCCACCGCCGCGCTGGACCCGGGGATGCCCCCGCCGCCCACGGTCGCCACGACGAAGGCGTGCAGGTGCCCGAGATCGCGACGGCGCTCGCGGGCGAACGCCGCCGACGACGCGAGCTGGCCCACGATGCCGACCGTCAGCAGGACGCTCGCCGCGAGCACGAGGTACCGGGTGCGCACGCCGAGGACGAGGTACGGCTCGGCGCTGCCGGGCTCGTGCAGCAGCGCGGCCACGAAGCTGACGACGGCCCACACCATGGCGACGACCGCCCCGGCCGCCGCGACGTCCATGCCCCACCGCAGCCGCACGGGCCGCCGCGAGCGCGTGCGGACGCACGACACGGCGAACGTCGCGGTCGACGCCACGAACGCGCCGTAGTACAGCGCGCGGTACACCCACATGAGCGGTCGGCCGGAGCTCTGGGCGTCGAGGTCGAGGGTCGTCCACGGCCCGCTCGCGACCGCGAGCGCGACCATCGCCCCGCCGACGAGACCGGCCGCGAGCGCCACGTGCCGCGTCCGTGGCGCGTGCCCGGTCGTCGTGCTGTACGCCCACACGCCGACGAAGAGGCACCCGGCGACGAGCGCGACGTGCTTGGCGACCTCGTGCGTGCCGCCGGGGGCGTGCGTCTTGAGGAGCTCGGCGACGGCCGGGACCCGCAGCGCGGACGCCACCGCGACGAACGCGAGGCCGAGCGGGAGAGCCGCGTCGGTGCCCGTGCGGGCGCGCAGCGCCGTCCATGTGGCGGCGGTGACGAACAGGGCCGTGGCGAGGAGGTCGAGCACGTGGCTCATCGGTAGAGCTCGAGGGACGTGAGGCGTGCGGCCGAGCTCCCGTGCGACGCGATGGAGATCATCAGCTCGCTCGCGAGGCGCTCGACGCGCTGCTCGGCGGGGTCGTCGTGCACGTCGCGGCACCCGGTGGGGACCGGGCCCGGCGCGGGGCCGGGGCGGATCGCGTCGAGGACGTGCACGAGCTCGTGCGCGACGACGTGGTCGCGGTGCGGTCCGGGGAGCGTCTGGCGGGCGTCGACGAGGACGAGGTCGCGCTCGGGGAACGCGAGCCAGAGGCCGGTGACGCCGGGGCCGAGGTCGCCCTCGACGACCTCGAGCGGCTTGCCGCGGGCCGCGGCGACGAGGCGGCACGCCTCCTCGATGCTGCGGGCGCGGTCGAGCCCTGCGGCGCGCAGGAGGTCATCCATGGTCGGCCTCCGGGGCAGGAGGGTGCCCGTGGGACGTGCCCGGCGGTGCCACGGGAGGGAGGTGCTCGAGGCTGCGTACGCGGTCGACGATCTCGATGATGGCGCGGACGTTCTCGGGGGACAGCCCCTGGGCGCGCAGCGCGAACTGCTCCACGCCCTCGTCGGCGAGCGCGGCGCGCAGGCGGTCGTCGGGGCTCTCCTCGGGGTCGACGAGGCTGCCCGTGCTCACGTTGAAGAAGGCAGCGATGCCCTCGACGACGCGCAGGCTGGGCGACGAGCGGTGCCCGCCGCGCAGGGCGCTGAGGTACGCCTCGTTGATGGAGTATCCGCGCTCCGTCATCCAGTGGGCGGCCTCCCTGTTGGTCACGGGACGCCCGCCGCGGCCGCGCGCGAAGAGCTCGTTGAGCCGGTGCCGGAAGACGCGCGCGGTGCGCTCCCCGGGTGCCACGTCGTCGTCCATGGGCCGATTCTGGCAGGCCCGGACCGTGCGTGCGCCGGTCCGGGCCGGCGGGTCACGCGGGTCGTGGCCGCTGCCGGTGCCCCGTCGCGCGGCGTGGTGCCGCCGGGTAGCGTTTCGTGCGGGCGCGGGACGGCCGCCGCCCGGCGCGGGACGCGCGCACCACGACCCCCGAGGGAGCCGGTATGAGCGAGCAGACACCGAAGGACCGGGGCGGACTCGGCGACCTTCTCGGCAAGGCCAAGGGGTTCATGACCGAGGAGCGCATCGACAAGGCCAAGGAGTTCATGACCGACGAGCGCATCGACGAGGTCGCGGGAAAGATCAAGTCGGTCGCCCCGGACTCCGTCGACCGGCACGTCGACACCCTCGCCGAGAAGGCGAAGAAGGCCAACGACTGACCTGCGGGTCGGTACGATCGAGGGGCGCCGTCCACGACGGCGCCCTTCGTGCTGTCGGGGACGCCCCGGCGCCGGGGGACCTGACCGGGCGCCGCGCGCGCCTCCCGCCACAGAACGGAGCACGGACGTGTCTGACGTCGTCTCGTCACCACTCACCATCACCCTCGACGCGGAGGAGACCACGGTGACGACGGGCACGACGGGCACGGACCTGTTCGCGTCGCGTCGCGACGTCGTCGTGATCCGCGTGAACGGGGAGCTCAAGGACCTCGACACACCGGTCGCGGACGGCGACGTCGTCGAGGGCGTGACGATCGACTCGCCGGACGGCCTCGCGGTGCTGCGGCACTCGGCCGCGCACGTGCTCGCGCAGGCCGTCCAGCAGGTCAACCCGGACGCGAAGCTGGGCATCGGCCCGCCGATCACGGACGGGTTCTACTACGACTTCGACGTCGAGACGCCGTTCACCCCCGAGGACCTCAAGGCCCTCGACAAGGCGATGTCGCGCATCATCAAGGAGGGCCAGACCTTCCGCCGCCGTGTGGTCACCGAGGACGAGGCACGCGCCGAGCTCGCGCACGAGCCGTACAAGCTCGAGCTCATCGGGCTCAAGGGCGCCGGCACCGAGGACGACACCGAGGGCGCGAACGTCGAGGTCGGCGGCGGCGAGCTGACGATCTACGACAACGTGCGCGGCGCCGGGCGCGAGAGCGAGACGGTGGTCTGGAAGGACCTGTGCCGTGGCCCGCACCTGCCGAGCACGCGCCTGATCGGCAACGGCTACCAGCTCATGCGCTCGGCCGCGGCCTACTGGCGCGGCAGCGAGAAGAACCCGCAGCTCCAGCGCATCTACGGCACGGCGTGGCCGACGAAGGACGAGCTCAAGGCGTACCTCGAGCGGCTCGCGGAGGCGGAGCGGCGCGACCACCGCCGGCTCGGCAACGAGCTCGACCTGTTCTCCTTCCCGGAGGAGATCGGCTCGGGCCTGCCGGTGTTCCACCCCAACGGCGCGACGATCCGCATGGAGATGGAGGAGTACTCGCGCAAGCGGCACGTCGAGGCCGGCTACTCGTTCGTCAGCACGCCGCACATCACCAAGGCGAACCTGTTCCAGACGTCGCGCCACCTCGACTGGTACGCCGACGGCATGTACCCGCCGATGCACCTGGACGAGGAGCTCGACGACGACGGCAACGTCAAGCGGGCCGGCCAGGACTACTACCTCAAGCCGATGAACTGCCCGATGCACAACCTCGTGTACCGCTCGCGCGGGCGGTCGTACCGCGAGCTGCCGCTGCGGCTGTTCGAGTTCGGCACGGTGTACCGCTACGAGAAGTCGGGCGTCGTGCACGGGCTGACGCGGGCGCGCGGCTTCACGCAGGACGACGCGCACATCTACACCACGCGCGAGCAGATGCGCGACGAGCTGGGCTCGCTGCTCTCGTTCGTGCTGGACCTCCTGCGCGACTACGGGCTCGACGACTTCTACCTCGAGCTGTCGACGCGCGACCCGGAGAAGTCGGTGGGCGACGACGCCACGTGGGAGGAGGCGACCGAGGTCCTGCGCCAGGTCGCGACGGAGTCGGGCCTCGAGCTCGTCGCCGACCCGGGCGGCGCGGCGTTCTACGGCCCCAAGATCTCGGTCCAGGCGAAGGACGCGATCGGCCGCACGTGGCAGCTCTCGACGATCCAGCTCGACTTCTTCGAGCCGGAGCTGTTCGAGCTCGAGTACACGGCGTCCGACGGCACGCGCCAGCGTCCCGTGATGATCCACCGCGCGCTGTTCGGCTCGATCGAGCGGTTCTTCGGGATCCTCGTCGAGCACTACGCCGGCGCGTTCCCCGCGTGGCTCGCGCCCGTCCAGGTCGTGGCGGTCCCCGTCGCGGAGCCGTTCAACGACTACGTGGCCGACGTCGTCGCGCAGCTCAGGGCGCAGGGGATCCGCGCGGAGGTCGACTACTCCGACGACCGGTTCGGCAAGAAGATCCGCAACGCCAGCACGCGCAAGGTCCCGTTCGTCCTCATCGCGGGCGGCGAGGACGCCGAGGCGGGCGCCGTGTCGTTCCGCTACCGCGACGGCCGCCAGGACAACGGCGTGCCCGTCGCCGAGGCCGTCGAGCGGATCGTCTCCGCCGTGCGCGACCGCGTCCAGGTCTGACGGCGCGTGAGCGACGAGCGCACGGGGGCGCCCGGCGCGGCCGACGAGGCCGCGCCGGGCGCCGCACCCGACCCCGCGACCGGTGCGACGGTCGAGACGCCGGACGCGCACCCACGGTTCGACGACGGCCTGGACCGGCTCTGGACGCCGCACCGCATGGTGTACATCGGAGGGCAGGACAAGCCCGCGGACGACTCGCGCGGCCAGTGCCCGTTCTGCCGCGTGCCGGACCGCACGGACGAGGACGGGCTGATCGTCGCGCGCGGCCGGACCGCGTACGTCGTGCTCAACCTCTACCCGTACAACCCGGGCCACCTCATGGTCGTGCCGTACCGGCACGTGTCCGACTACACGGACCTCACGGAGGCCGAGACGGTCGAGGTCGCGCACCTCACGCAGACGGCCATGCGGGTCGTGCGTGCGGTGTCCGCGCCCGACGGCTTCAACCTCGGCATGAACCAGGGCGCGGTCGCGGGTGCGGGCATCGCCGCGCACCTGCACCAGCACGTCGTGCCGCGCTGGGCGGGGGACGCCAACTTCCTGCCGATCGTCGCGCAGACGAAGGCCGTGCCGGAGCTGCTCGCCGACACGCGGGCGCGGCTCGCGGCCGCCTGGCCGACCACCGGCGAGGGGGACGACGCCTGATGTTCGGTCGCCTGCGCGCGCTCACCACGCGCCTGTTCACGCCGCTCGCCGCGTTCCTCCTGCGCGTCGGGGTGAGCCCGGACGCGGTGACGGTCACGGGGACGCTCGGCGTCGTCGTCGGCGCGCTGTGGCTCTTCCCCACGGGCCACCTGTTCGCCGGGGTCATGGTCGTCATGGTCTGCGCCTTCGCCGACGTGCTCGACGGCGTCATGGCGCGCCGCGCCGGCCGGTCGGGTCCCTGGGGTGCGTTCCTCGACTCGACGCTCGACCGGCTCGCGGACGCCGCCGTGTTCGTCGGGCTCACGCTGTGGTTCGTCCGCGCCGACGACCCGCGCCTCACGCCCGACCTCGCCGCGTGGGGGACCGTCGTCGCTCTCGCGTGCCTCGCGCTCGGCGCCGTCGTGCCGTACGCGCGGGCTCGCGCCGAGAGCGTCGGCATGACCGCGCAGGTCGGGATCGCCGAGCGTGCCGACCGCCTCGTCGCGGCCCTCGTCGCCGCCGGGCTCGTCGGCCTCGGCCTGCCGCCCGTCGTGCTCGTCGCGGTGCTCGGCCTGCTCGCGCTCGCGAGCGCGGTGACGGTCGTGCAGCGCGTCGCGACGGTGCGCCGCCAGGCGCTCGCCCTCTCCGCGAGCGCCTCCCGGACCGACGACACGGAGGACGGTCGCTGATGGCCCTCGACGCCGGCAAGGCGTTCACGTTCGCCTGGCGCAACGCGCGCAAGGTGCCTGACCCGCTGCTGCGCGGGCTCTTCGACGCGATCGCCGACGCGACGTGGCTCGTGCACGGCGGGGGAGTGCGCCAGCTCGAGCGCAACCTCGCGCGCGTCCGGCCCGGGCTCTCGCCGCGCGCCCTGCGCCGGCTGTCGCGCGCGGGGATGCGGTCGTACATGCGGTACTACCGGGAGGCCTTCACGCTCCCCGCCTGGACGCCGGAGCAGGTCGAGGCGCGCGTGCGGCTCGTCGGGTACGAGAACCTGGCCGAGCACCTCGGCGGCGACCGGAGCCCGGTGCTCGCGCTGTCCCACCAGGGCAACTGGGACCTCGCGGGCGCGTACGCGACCCCGCACATCGCGCCCGTGCTCACGGTCGCGGAGCGGCTGAAGCCCGACGAGCTGTTCGAGGAGTTCCTCGCGTTCCGCACCGGGCTCGGGCTCGAGATCCTCGCGCTCGGCGACGGCGACGTCTTCCGCGACCTGGTGCGCGGCGCGAGCCGGCCGGGGAAGATCATCCCGCTGCTCGCCGACCGCGACCTCACCCACCGCGGCGTCGAGGTCGACCTCTTCGGCGAGCGGGCGCGGGTCGCCGCCGGGCCCGCGGCGCTCGCCGTGAGCACGGGCGCGCCGCTCGTGCCGGCCGGCATCCACTACGAGCGGCTGCGCGGGGAGCGGCGCCGGGCCGCGGGCTCGCCCTGGGGCCTGGTCATCCGCTTCTTCCCGCGCGTCGAGATCGCGACGGACGTCCCGCGCGCCCAGCGGGTGGCCGCGGCGACGCAGTCCTGGGTCGACGCGCTGAGCGTCGCGATCCGCGAGCACCCGCAGGACTGGCACATGCTCCAGAAGGTGTTCGTCGACGACCTCGACCCCGAGCGCTACGCGCGCACGCGCGCCGCGGCGGGCGAGCCGTCCCCGGACGCGGAGCGTGCCGCATGAGCCTGCGCGTGGGCATCGTGTGCCCCTACTCGTTCGACGCCCCCGGCGGCGTGCAGTTCCACGTGCGCGACCTCGCCGAGGCGCTCATGGCGCGAGGCCACGAGGTCTCCGTCCTCGCCCCGGCCGACGACGACACGCCCGTCCCGGACTACCTCACCTCCGCCGGCGGTGCGGTGCCGGTGCGCTACAACGGCTCGGTCGCGCGGCTCACGTTCGGCCCGCGCACGGCGGGCCGCGTGCGCCGGTGGCTCGACGCCGGACGGTTCGACGTGCTGCACCTGCACGAGCCCGTGACGCCCTCGCTGAGCATGCTCGCGCTCTGGATCGCACAGGGCCCGATCGTCGCGACGTTCCACACGTCGCTCGTGCGCTCGCGCGCGCTCCAGGTCGCCTACCCCCTCGTGCGGCAGAGCCTGGAGAAGATCGACGCGCGCATCGCGGTCTCGGAGGACGCGCGGCGCACGCTGGTGGACCATCTGGGCGGCGACGCCGTCGTCATCCCCAACGGCGTGTACGTCGACACGTTCGCCGACGCCGTGCCCAGCCCGGCCTGGCAGGGCACGCCCGAGGCGCCGACGATCGCGTTCCTCGGGCGCCTCGACGAGCCGCGCAAGGGCCTGCCCGTCCTGACGGCCGCGATCCCGCGGATCCTCGCGCAGCTCCCCGGCGCACGGTTCCTCGTCGCCGGGCGCGGCGACGACGGCCGGGACGCCGCGATCGAGGCGCTCGGCGCGCACGCGTCGTCCGTCGAGTTCCTCGGTGGCGTGAGCGACGAGGACAAGGCGAGCCTGCTCGCGTCGGTGGACCTCTACATCGCGCCGCAGACCGGGGGCGAGAGCTTCGGGATCGTCCTCGTGGAGGCCATGAGCGCCGGGGCGTGCGTCGTCGCGAGCGACCTCGGCGCGTTCCGCCGGGTGCTCGACGACGGCGCCGCGGGCGTGCTGTTCCCCGTCGGCGACCCCGAGGCGCTGGCCCGCGCGGTGGTCGACGTCCTCGCGGACCCCGACGCCCGCTCCGCGCACCGCGCGCGCGCGGCCGAGTTCGTGCGACGGTTCGACTGGTCCGCGGTGACCGACCAGGTCTCCGCGGTGTACGACATGGTGCTCGCGGCGTCCGAGGCGGTCATCCCCGTGCACGAGGACCCGCGCTCGCGCCGCGGCGGGCGGCTGCTGGGCCGCGTCCGCGAGGAGGAGGTGGGTCGCCCGTGACCTGGTCCGAGACCGCCGTTCTCGTCCTCGTCGTCGCGGCCCTGGCCGCGTGGCTGCTGTGGGTCGCCGCGTCGCGGCTCGACCGCCTCCACCGCAAGGTCATGGCGTCGCGGCTGGCGCTGGACGCCCAGCTCGTGCGCCGCGCGTCGGCCGCCGTGGACCTCGCGGCGTCCGGCGAGCTCGACCCCGCGAGCTCCGTCCTCGTCGCCGAGGCCGCGCACGCCGTCCTCGACGACGACGCCGACGCGCGCCGGCTCCGCGAGCAGGTGCCCGGCCTCGTGCCGGCGAACGGCCCGCGGCCCCGGCGCCTCCTGGGCGGCATGGCGGAGTCGCGCGCGCTCGCGGAGAGCGACCTCACCGCGACCCTGCGCTCCGCGCTGGAGGACGCGGACGACCTCGCCGAGGTGCGGTCGGTCCCCGCGGGCGACGAGCTGCTCGCGACGCTGTCCGCCGCGTGGTACCGCGCCCAGCTCGCGCGCCGCTTCCACAACGAGGCCGTCGCCCAGGCGCTGCGCGTGCGCAGCAAGTGGTGGGTGCGTCTGTTCCACCTCGCGGGCCACGCGCCGATGCCCGTGACGGTCGAGCTCGACGACGCCGCGCCCGACGCGCTCGTGCGCCCTGTCGCCAGCGCGGCCACCCCCGACTGAGGGGCGGCTCTCGCGGGTCGTACCGGGCCCGGCGGTCCTCTCCCGGCCGGCCCGGGGACCGGGGCCGTGGACGGCCCGGCGATAGGATGGGGAGCGCGTGGGAGCATGTGCCGTCGAGCCTGTTCGACGGCGTCCGCGCGCGAGCGCGCGACGTTCCCCTGACCTGAAGGTGTGAGGTACCGGTGACCAACGTGGCCGACCAGAACGTCCCTGCCGAGAGCGCCCCTGGCGCCGCGACCACGGAGGGTGCCGGCGCGGTCGGCACCGCGAAGGTCAAGCGGGGGATGGCGGAGATGCTCAAGGGCGGCGTCATCATGGACGTCGTCACGCCCGAGCAGGCGAAGATCGCCGAGGACGCCGGGGCCGTGGCGGTCATGGCGCTGGAGCGCGTGCCCGCCGACATCCGCGCCCAGGGCGGCGTCTCGCGCATGTCCGACCCGGACATGATCGACGGGATCATCGAGGCCGTCTCCATCCCCGTGATGGCCAAGGCGCGCATCGGCCACTTCGTCGAGGCGCAGGTGCTGCAGTCGCTCGGCGTGGACTACGTCGACGAGTCCGAGGTCCTCACGCCCGCGGACTACGCCAACCACATCGACAAGTGGCAGTTCACCGTCCCGTTCGTGTGCGGGGCGACCAACCTCGGCGAGGCGCTGCGCCGCATCACCGAGGGCGCCGCGATGATCCGCTCCAAGGGCGAGGCCGGCACGGGCGACGTCTCCAACGCGACCACGCACATGCGCACCATCCGCGGGGAGATCCGCCGCCTCACGTCGCTCCCCGAGGACGAGCTGTTCGTCGCCGCGAAGGAGCTCCAGGCGCCGTACGAGCTCGTCAAGGAGGTCGCCGCGACCGGCAAGCTCCCGGTCGTCATGTTCACCGCCGGCGGGATCGCGACCCCGGCCGACGCCGCGATGATGATGCAGCTCGGCGCCGAGGGCGTGTTCGTGGGATCGGGCATCTTCAAGTCCGGCAACCCCGCCCAGCGCGCGGCCGCCATCGTCAAGGCCACGACGTTCTACGACGACCCCGACGTGATCGCCAAGGTCTCCCGCGGGCTCGGCGAGGCGATGGTCGGCATCAACGTCGACGACATCCCCGTCCCGCACCGTCTGGCCGAGCGCGGCTGGTGACCGACCGCCGCGCGTCGCAGCCGTCCGTCGTCGTGCCGACGACGGACGGCTGAGCCGTCGTGGCCGAGGCCGCCGGAGCGCCGTCGTCCCTGGGCCCCGACTGGGTGCTCGGGGACGACGGCCTGTACTTCCGCCGCGGCGCGCGCGTGCTGCTCCTCGACGACGCGGACCGCATCCTCCTGGCACGCGGGCACGACGTCGACCAGCCCGAGCGCTCGTGGTGGTTCACGATCGGCGGGGGAGTGGACCCGGGCGAGAGCGACGTCGACGCCGCGCTGCGCGAGGTCCACGAGGAGACGGGCCTGCTCCTCGACCCGGGCGCGCTCGTCGGTCCGGTGTACACGCGCAGCGCGATCTTCGACTTCTACCGGCAGCACTGCCGCCAGGACGAGGTGCTGTTCCTCGCGCGCGTCACCGGGGCGGACGGCGACGGCGGGCTGAGCCGCGACGGGTGGACCGACGTCGAGCTCGACGTCGTCGACGAGATGCGCTGGTGGACGCTCGACGACCTGCGCGGCGTCCAGATCGAGGTCTTCCCCGAGGGGCTGCCCGACCTCGTCGCACCGCTGCTGCACGGGTGGGACGGCGTGACGCGGCACCTCGGCACGGCGCGCGCGGACTGACCGGCGCTACGCCCGGCGGGCGATCACCCGCCACACGATCCCGCCGACGAGCAGCCCCGCGCCCAGCAGCCCGCCGCCGATCGCGACGAACCACAGCACGATCGTGCCGCCGAGCGTCGCGAAGAACGTGCCGAAGCGCCAGCCCTCGGTGACGACGAACGTCGTGCCCGCGGGCGCTGCACCCTGCGCGACGGTCACCGTGCACGTCCCGGACGCCGGCGGCGTCGCCTCGGCCACCGTCGTCGCCTGGGAGGAGCTCAGGCCGGAGCTGCCGGACACCGACGGGGCGCTCACCGTGAGGTCGCCGTCGGCGCAGGTCACGGTCACGTCCTCGACGTCGAGGCCCGCGCCGTCCGAGGACCCCGCGCGGCCCACCGCCCAGATGCTGTACGGCTGGCCGCCCGTGACCTCGAGCTCCGCCTCGCCCGGCACGTCGCCCGACGCGAGCGCCGCCGACCCGGGCCGGCCCGCGCCGTCGATCACGCCGGTCGGCAGCGCCCGGACGAACGTCGTGACGCCGAGGATCCCCGCCACGAGCGCGAGCACGAGCACGACGGCGCCGACCACGATCATCGTCGTGGCGCCGCGCGTGCTGCGCGGGGGCCGCGGCGCCGCCCCGGGGTACGGCGCCGGACCGGGCGCGGGATAGGGCTGGCCGGGGGCGGGCGGGTACGTCACGACGGCGAGGCTAGCAACCGTGGGCGCGGCCGGAGGCCCGCCGCGGGACGGGCGGCGGGGCCGCCGACGTATCATTCCCCTTCGTGACGATCACGATCGGTGTCCTGGCCCTCCAGGGCGACGTGCGCGAGCACCGCGCCGCGCTCGAGGCCGCGGGCGCCCGCACGGTCGGCGTCCGCCGCCCCGAGGAGCTCGCCGCGGTCGACGGGCTCGTGCTCCCGGGCGGCGAGTCGACGACCATCGACAAGCTCCTGCGCATCTTCGAGCTCGACGAGCCGCTCCGCGCGCGCATCGCCGAGGGTCTGCCCGTCTACGGCTCGTGCGCCGGCATGATCCTGCTCGCCGACCGCATCCTGGGCGGCACCGCCGACCAGCGCACCATCGGCGGGCTCGACGTGACGGTCCGCCGCAACGCGTTCGGCCGCCAGGTCGACTCGTTCGAGACCGACCTCGCGTTCGCCGGCCTGGCGCCGGCGGACGACGGGCGCGACGACGCACCGAGACCGGGCCGGGACGGGGACGCGGTGCACGCCGTGTTCATCCGGGCGCCCTGGGTCGAGGAGGCCGGGCCCGGGGTCGAGGTGCTCGCCCGGATCCCCGAGCACGGCGCACCCGGCATCCCGGCGGCTGCCGCCGGTAGGATCGTCGCAGTCCAGCAGGGATCGCTGCTCGCCACCTCGTTCCACCCGGAGATCTCCGGGGACGCGCGCGTGCACGAGCTGTTCGTCAGAATCGCGAAGGGGTAGGAACGCATGTCAGGGCACTCCAAGTGGGCCACGACCAAGCACAAGAAGGCGGCCATCGACGCCAAGCGCGGCAAGCTCTTCGCGAAGCTCATCAAGAACATCGAGGTCGCGGCGCGCACGGGCGGCGGTGACCCCGCGGGCAACCCGACGCTGTTCGACGCCATCCAGAAGGCGAAGAAGTCGTCGGTCCCCAACGACAACATCGACCGCGCCGTCAAGCGCGGCTCGGGCACCGGCGCCGACGCCGTCGACTACCAGACGATCATGTACGAGGGCTACGGCCCCAACGGCATCGCCGTCCTGGTCGAGTGCCTCACCGACAACAAGAACCGTGCGGCCTCCGAGGTGCGCCTCGCGTTCAGCCGCAACGGCGGCAACCTCGCCGACCCGGGCTCCGTGTCCTACCTCTTCGCGCGCAAGGGCCTCGTCGTCGTGCCGAAGGCGGAGGGCGTGACCGAGGACGACGTCATGCTCGCCGCGCTCGAGGCGGGGGCCGAGGAGGTCACCGACTCCGGCGACGTCATCGAGGTGCTGTCCGAGGCGAGCGACCTCGTTGCCGTGCGCACCGCGATCCAGGAGGCGGGGATCGAGTACGACTCCGCCGACTCGATCTGGCACCCGTCCATGGAGGTCGAGGTCGACGCCGAGGGCGCGCGCAAGATCCTGCGCCTCATCGACGCGCTCGAGGACAGCGACGACGTGCAGAACGTCTACGCCAACTTCGACGCGTCGGACGAGGTCATGGCGGAGCTCGAGAACGACGACTGACCCGGTTCGGGTCGCGTCCCGGATGGTCGGGTCGCGGCGCGGCCGGGAGATCGGCGCGCGGTCTACCATCCGCGGCGCTCGCGCCTCGCGCCGCTCCCGCCAGGCCCGCCACGACCGCGCGCCGACCTCCCGGCCCCCGCTGGCTGGTCCGTCGCCGGACCGCGTGGCACGGCCTGTCCGTGCCGT
The DNA here is from genome assembly GCF_015327065.1 of Cellulosimicrobium sp. JZ28. NCBI lineage: Bacteria > Bacillati > Actinomycetota > Actinomycetes > Micrococcales > Promicromonosporaceae > Cellulosimicrobium > Cellulosimicrobium sp. JZ28. Next base: position 1,632,305 of record NZ_CP017660.1, read on the forward strand.
TCACGTGAAAGGGTCGAGGGGTGCGCGTTCTCGGAGTGGATCCTGGGCTGACCCGGTGCGGTGTCGGGGTGGTGGACTCCGCGCGGGGGCGGCGGGCGGAGCTCGTCGCGGTCGGGGTGATCCGGACGGACCCGGAGCTGAGCGTGGACCTGCGGCTGCTGCGGATCGCGGAGCGGCTGGACGCGTGGTTCGACGAGCACGTGCCCGACGTCGTGGCGGTCGAGCGCGTGTTCGCGCAGCACAACGTCGGGACGGTCATGGGCACCGCGCAGGCCGCGGGCATCGCGATGGTCGGGGCGGCGAAGCGGGGCGTCCCCGTCGCGCTGCACACGCCGTCGGAGGTCAAGGCCGCGGTCACGGGGAGCGGACGCGCCGGCAAGGAGCAGGTCCAGCGCATGGTCGCGGGGATCCTCGGCCTCGCGGAGCCGCCGAAGCCCGCGGACGCGGCCGACGCGCTCGCGCTCGCGATCTGCCACCTCTGGCGCCCCGCTGGCGCCCTGCAGGGCGGCGAGCGGCACGAGCTCACGGCCGCGCAGCGCGCGTGGGCGGCCGCCGAGCACGCGGCGAAGGGACGGCGCGCGCCGCGCTAGCGGCGCCGGTTCCGCCGGTCGTGCCGGTGGGGGTGCCGGCGGTCCGTGTCGGTCGGTCGGCGGGTGGGCGGCCCTTGCTAGAGTGACCGCGGTCGTACGGGTGTTCGACGCGCCCCTCGGCGCGCGGCCCGACGGCGGTCCTCGGGGCCGGCGGACCATCGGACCAGGTCGGTGCTGCCGGCCGGGAGAGGAGCCTGCGTGATCGCGTCCCTGAGCGGTGTCGTGGCGAGCGTCCAGCTCGACCGCGCCGTGCTCGAGGTCGGAGGAGTGGGCTACCTCGTCCACGCCACGCCCGCCACGCTCGCCGGCCTGCGCGTGGGGGAGACGGCGCGCCTCGCGACGAGCCTCGTCGTGCGCGAGGACTCGTTCACGCTCTACGGCTTCGCCGACGACGACGAGCGCGCCGTCTTCGAGACCGTCCAGACCGTGAGCGGCGTCGGTCCGCGCCTCGCGCTCGCGATGCTCGCCGTGCACACGCCCGACGGCCTGCGTCGTGCGGTCGCGGGTGCCGACATCGCCGCGCTCGTGCGCGTCCCGGGCATCGGCAACAAGGGCGCGCAGCGGATCGCGCTCGAGCTCGGCGACAAGCTCGGCCCGCCCACGGGCGCCGACGCCCCCGAGGCGGGATCGACCGCCTCGGCGTCGGCGCCGCGTCCGGAGGACCGGCGCGACCAGGTGGTCGAGGCGCTCGTCGGGCTCGGCTGGAACCTCAAGGCCGCGGACGACGCGGTGTCCACCGTGCTCGCCGAGGCGGGCGTCGACGTCGTCGAGGCACCCGACGTGGCGGGCGCGCTGCGTGCCGCGCTGCGGGTGCTCGGCGGGCCGAGGAGCTGACGGTGGCGACCTTCGACCAGGTGGGACTCGACGACCTCGGCGGAGACGGCACGTTCTCGTCCGAGCGCATCGTCGCGGCGGGCGCGGACGACCTCGAACGCGCGGCCGAGGCCGCGCTCCGGCCGCGCCGGCTGGAGGAGTTCGTCGGCCAGGCCGTCGTGCGCGACCAGCTGTCGCTCGTGCTCCAGGCCGCGCTCGCGCGGGGGAGCGCGCCGGACCACGTGCTCCTGTCGGGTCCGCCCGGGCTCGGCAAGACGACGCTCGCCATGATCATCGCCGCGGAGCTCGGCACGTCGCTGCGCGTGACGTCCGGGCCCGCGATCCAGCACGCCGGCGACCTCGCGGCGGTGCTGTCCTCGCTCGAGGAGGGCGAGGTCCTGTTCATCGACGAGATCCACCGGCTCGCGCGACCGGCCGAGGAGCTCCTGTACATGGCGATGGAGGACTTCCGCGTCGACGTCGTCGTGGGCAAGGGGGCCGGGGCGAGCGCCATCCCGCTCTCGCTGCCGCCCTTCACGGCGGTCGGCGCGACGACGCGCGCCGGGCTCCTGCCCGCGCCGCTGCGCGACAGGTTCGGCTTCACCGGGCACCTGGACTTCTACTCGGGCGACGAGCTCGAGCGCGTGCTGACGCGCTCGGCCGGCCTGCTGGGCGTCGCGCTCGACCCCCAGGCCGCCCGCGAGATCGCGGGGCGTTCCCGCGGCACGCCCCGCATCGCGAACCGCCTCCTGCGGCGTGTGCGTGACTGGGCGCAGGTGCGCGGCGACGGGACCATGGACCTCGCGGCCGCGCGCGCGGCCCTCGAGGTCTACGAGGTGGACCCGATCGGCCTCGACCGGCTCGACCGGGCGGTGCTCACCGCGCTGTGCACGCGCTTCAACGGCGGTCCCGTGGGCCTGACGACGCTCGCGGTGACGGTGGGCGAGGAGGCGGAGACGGTCGAGACCGTCGCCGAGCCGTACCTCGTGCGCGAGGGGCTGATCGGGCGGACGCCGCGGGGCCGCGTCGCGACCCCGGCCGCCTGGGCGCACCTCGGGCTCACCCCGCCGCGCGAGGGCGGGACGCTCTTCGACGCCTGAGGCGACGCCGGAGGTCACGAGCCCGCGAGGACGCTCCGGTGACGGCGGTCACAGGCGCTCCGCGGGTGGTCCTAGAATGGTCGGGACCCGGGCGGGCGGAACTCCGCGGCGAGACGGCTCGTTGGTGAACCGTGCGCGCACGCCTAGACTGCGCGCAGATCCCGCACAGAACAGGACACGAGACTCCGTCATGGATATCAGCTTCATCCTCATCCTCGCCCTCGCGGCGGGTGCGATGTTCCTCATGACCAGCCGCACCCGCAAGCAGCAGCGCGAGGCCCAGAACTTCCGGGCGACCCTCGCCCCCGGGCAGGAGGTGATGACGGGCTCGGGCATGTTCGGCACGGTCGTCGACGTCGACGACGAGGCCGACGTCATCACCATCGAGTCGACGCCGGGCAACCAGTCCCGGTGGCTGCGCGCCGCGATCGCCAAGCTCGTCGAGCCCCCGGTCGAGGAGACCGAGGAGACGACGGCGGACGACGCGTCGGAGGGCGCGGCCGAGTACGGCACCGCTAATGCCGACGCCGGGAGCACCACGAAGGGCGACGTCGACGACCTCGTCGTGCCCGACGACCTCTCCGGTCTGACCGACGACCGGTCGGAGAAGGACCGCGGACGCCGGGACGACGGCACCGACATCAAGTGACCCTATGCCGGTCGCTGCCGCGACCGGCCTGACGCGGTGGGCCGCGAGGCCCACCGCACACGCACGAGAAGAGACGGACAGTTGGCCACCAGCAGCACACGAGCGAGGCCCGTACGGACCCTCGTCACCCTGGGAATCCTCATCGTCGTCCTCTTCGGGTCCCTCTTCGCGGGCACGAAGCTCGACCCGAAGACCGAGGACAACCCGGGCGGGGCGAGCCTCACCCCGGGCCTCGCGCTCGATCTCGAGGGTGGCACGCAGATCATCCTGGAGCCCGTCACCACCGACGGCTCGCAGCCGACGGCCGAGGACATCAACCAGGCGATCAACGTCATCCGCCAGCGCATCGACGCGCAGGGTGTCTCCGAGGCCGAGATCACGAGCCAGGGCCGCAACAACATCGTCGTCGGCATCCCGGGGCAGCCGTCCCAGGAGACCATCGACCTCGTCAGCACCTCGGCCCAGATGCGCTTCCGCCCCGTGCTCTCCGTGGGCATGCCGACGGCGACGCCCGCCGACGAGTCCACCGACCCGGCTGCGGGCGACGACGCCGCGGCCGAGGACGCCCCGGACGCGACGGAGTCCGCGGACGCGGCCACCGACGGCGCGACGGACCCCGCGGCCGAGGACGGCACGGACCCGGCGGCCGACGCAGCGACGGACGCCCCGGCGGACGACGCCACGACGGACCCGGCGCCGGAGACGACCCGCCCGGAGAACCCGAGCGACCTCGCGCAGATCACGCCGGAGCTGCAGGCGCAGTTCGACGCGCTCGACTGCACGCTCCCCGAGAACCTCGTGGGCGGCGACAGCGGCCCGACCGACAGCGCGTTCGTCTCGTGCGCCGACGACGGCACGGCCAAGTACATCCTCGGCCCGGTCGAGATCGAGGGCACCGACATCTCGAACGCGAGCTCCGGCCTGCGCGTCGGGCAGAACGGCGTCGTCACCAACGAGTGGGTCGTCAACATCGAGTTCGACTCCGAGGGCACCAAGGCCTTCCGTGAGGTCACGACGCGTCTCACGACGCTGCCGTCGCCGCAGAACCAGTTCGCGATGGTCCTCGACGGCCTCGTCATCTCGGCACCCGTCTCGCAGGTCGCGATCCCCGACGGCAAGGCCGAGATCTCGGGCAGCTTCACGCGCGACAGCGCGGCGACGCTCGCGAACCAGCTCAACTTCGGCTCGCTGCCCCTGACGTTCGAGGTGCAGAGCCAGGAGCAGATCTCCGCGACGCTCGGCTCCGAGCAGCTCGAGAAGGGTCTGCTCGCGGGCGCGATCGGCCTGCTGCTGGTCGTCATCTACTCGCTCTTCCAGTACCGCGTGCTCGGCCTGGTCACCGTCGCGTCGCTCGGCATCGCGGCCGTCGTGACGTTCGGCGTGATCTCGGTGCTCTCGTGGACGATCGGGTACCGCCTGTCGCTCGCCGGCGTCGCGGGGCTCATCGTCGCGATCGGTATCACCGCGGACTCGTTCATCGTGTACTTCGAGCGCATCCGCGACGAGCTGCGCGACGGCCGGACGCTGAACTCCGCGGTGGAGAAGGGCTGGCAGCGCGCCCGCCGCACGATCCTCGCCTCGGACGCGGTGAACTTCGTCGCCGCGGTGGTCCTGTACTACCTGGCGGTCGGCGGCGTGCGCGGCTTCGCGTTCACGCTGGGCCTGACCACCCTGGTCGACCTGATCGTGGTGTTCCTCTTCACGCACCCGCTCATGCAGCTCCTCGCCCGGACCAAGTTCTTCGCGAACGGCCACCCGGCGTCGGGCCTCGACCCGCGGCGCCTCGGGGTGCGCGGCACGCGGTACGCAGGTCGCGGCCGCGTCGTCGGGGCGACCTCGACGGCACCCGCGGACGGCGGCGACGTCGTCCAGGACGCGCCGGTGCAGGACGCCCCGGCGCACGAGCGCACGGCGCCCGTCCGGGAGACGGTCGGTGCCGGCGTCGGCCGGTCCGACGGCCCGCGCATGACCATCGCCGAGCGCCGTGCCGCCGAGCGGCGGGCCGCCGCCTCCGCGGACGGCGACGAGGGGTCCCCGGCCGCTGACGCGGCGGGCGACGAGAACGAGGAGAAGCACTGATGGCCAGCGGTTTCGCCCAGTGGGGCAACGACCTGTACACGGGCCGCCGGTCCTACGCCATCGTCGCCAAGCGGCGCGCCTACTTCGTGGTGGCGCTCGTCCTGGTCGTCCTGTCCCTCGGCATCATCGGGGTCCGGATCGCCGGTGACGGGCTCAACCTCGGCATCGAGTTCCGCGGCGGGTCGGAGTTCACCGTCTCGGGCGTCTCGGACACCTCGCAGCAGCCGGCGCTCGACGCCGTCGCGGCGGTCGCCCCCGAGGAGGTGCCGCGCGTCACCTCGGTGGGCTCCAGCACCGTGCGGGTGCAGACGGCGGAGCTCAGCAACGCGCAGGTCGAGCAGGTCGCCGTCGAGCTCGCGAGCGCGTACGACGTGTCCGAGGGGGAGGTGACGAGCTCGTACATCGGCCCCACCTGGGGCAAGGACGTCTCCCAGAAGGCGATCGTCGGCCTCGTCGTCTTCCTGCTCCTCGTGAGCCTGGTCATGACGATCTACTTCCGGAACTGGCGCATGGCGCTCGCCGCGGTCATCGCGCTGTTCCACGACCTCATCGTCACGGTGGGCATCTACGCGGCGATCGGCTGGGAGATCACGCCGGCGACGGTGATCGGCCTCCTGACGATCCTCGCGTACTCGATCTACGACACGGTCGTGGTCTTCGACAAGGTCCGCGAGAACACCGCGGGCGTCCTCGACCAGACGCGCAGCACCTACGCCGAGCGGGCCAACCTCGCGATCAACCAGACGCTCGTGCGCTCGATCAACACGTCCGTCGTCGCGCTGCTCCCCGTCGCGGGCATCCTCTTCATCGGGGCGTTCCTGCTGGGCGCGGGCACGCTGCGCGACATCGCGCTCGCGCTCTTCGTCGGCATGGCCGTCGGCGCGTACTCGTCGGTGTACCTCGCGACGCCGCTCGAGGTCGCGCTGCGCGAGCGCGAGAAGCCGATCCAGGAGCACACGGCCAAGGTCCTCGCGCTGCGCGCGGAGCGGGCCGAGGTCGCGGGCGACGAGGAGGACGCCGCGCTCGCGGCGGCCGGCGTCGGGGCGGGGCACCGCCAGCTCCAGCCGGGCGCGCACCAGGGCAACAAGGCGCAGCCGCGCCGCCGTCGTCCCCGATGACGGCACCCGGTCACGTGCCGGCCGGCGAGGCGGGCGGCCTGCGCGCCGTCCACCTCGCCGGGCTCGGCCCGGAGCGCGCCTCGCGCGTGCTCGAGCTCGTCCGTGCCGTGCCGGACTACCCGGGACCAGGGATCGTCTTCCGGGACATCACCGGCCTGCTGGCAGACGGCGACGCCTTCGGCCACGTGGTCGAGGCGCTCGGCGACGTCGCGCGCGCCGCGGGCGGGGTCGACCTCGTCGCGGGCATGGAGGCGCGGGGCTTCCTCATCGGGGCGCCGCTCGCGACGCACCTCGGCGTCGGGTTCGTGCCGCTGCGCAAGGCGGGCAAGCTCCCGCCGCCCACGGACACCGTCACGTACGACCTCGAGTACGGCACCGCGACCATCGAGCTCCGGTCGGGAACACTGCCCCCGGGTGCGCGTGTTCTCGTGGTGGACGACGTGCTCGCGACCGGGGGCACGGCGGCCGCGGGCGCCGAGCTCGTCGAGCGCGGGGGAGGCGTCGTGGTGGGCCTGGCGTTCCTCCTCGAGCTCGAGGGTCTGGGCGGCCGCGAGCGGCTCGCGGGCCGCGAGGTGGCCACGCTGGTCCACGTCGAGTCGTAGGATTGCCACTCCGGTCGTCTCGGCTGGTCGCCGGCATCGTGCCGGTGGCCGCCGCCCTGCGGAAGGAGGCGCGCATGAGCGAGAACACCCGGACGTCGCGCGCTCCTGAGCGCGCGGGCGCCCCGACCTCCGGCACCGGCGGATCGGGCGGGCGCGGTGTGCGCTCGCGCCTCGTCCGCTTCGGCGCGCGCCCCAACGCGGGCAGCCCGGCGCTCGAGCCGGTGCTCCAGGCCGTCCGCACCAACCACCCGCGCACGGACCTGAGCGTCATCGAGCGCGCGTACGAGACCGCCGAGCGCGCCCACCGCGGCCAGCTGCGCAAGAGCGGCGACCCGTACATCACGCACCCCGTCGCGGTCGCGACGATCCTCGCCGAGCTCGGGTTCGACGGGTCGACGCTCGCCGCCGCGCTGCTGCACGACACGGTCGAGGACACCGACTACTCGCTCGCGCAGCTCACCGAGGAGTACGGCGAGGAGATCGCCATGCTCGTCGACGGCGTGACCAAGCTCGACAAGGTCACGTACGGCGACGCGGCGCAGGCCGAGACGGTGCGCAAGATGGTCGTCGCCATGGCACGGGACATCCGCGTGCTCGTCATCAAGCTCGCCGACCGCCTGCACAACGCGCGCACCTGGAAGTACGTGTCGTCGTCGTCGGCGGGTCGCAAGGCGCGCGAGACCCTCGAGATCTACGCGCCGCTCGCCCACCGCCTCGGCATGAACACGATCAAGTGGGAGCTCGAGGACCTGTCGTTCCAGGCCCTGTACCCCAAGGTGTACGACGAGATCGTCCACCTCGTCGCCGAGCGCGCGCCGGCGCGCGAGGAGTACCTGGCCGTCGTGCGCGAGCAGGTCACGGCCGACCTGCGCAGCGCGAAGATCAAGGCCACCGTCACCGGCCGGCCGAAGCACTACTACTCGATCTACCAGAAGATGATCGTGCGCGGCCACGACTTCGCGGAGATCTACGACCTCGTCGGCGCGCGCGTCCTGGTGGACAGCGTCCGGGACTGCTACGCGGCGCTCGGTGCGCTGCACGCGCGGTGGAACCCCGTGCCGGGGCGGTTCAAGGACTACATCGCGATGCCGAAGTTCAACATGTACCAGTCGCTGCACACGACGGTCATCGGGCCGGGCGGGAAGCCGGTCGAGATCCAGATCCGCACGCACGAGATGCACCGGCGCGCGGAGTACGGCGTCGCGGCGCACTGGAAGTACAAGGAGACCGCGAAGTCGGGCGGCAAGACGGCGAAGGACGACGCCGCGGCCAACGACATGCGGTGGCTGCGCCAGCTCGTGGACTGGCAGCGCGAGACGGCCGACCCGGCCGAGTTCCTCGACTCGCTGCGCTTCGAGATCGGCGGCGCGGAGGTCTACGTCTTCACCCCCAAGGGCGACGTCATGGCGCTGCCGGCGGGCTCGACGCCGGTCGACTTCGCCTACGCGGTGCACACCGAGGTCGGGCACCGGACCATGGGCGCGCGCGTCAACGGGCGGCTCGTCCCGCTCGACTCGACGCTCGAGAACGGCGACTCGGTCGACGTCCTCACCTCGAAGTCCGAGAACGCGGGTCCGAGCCGTGACTGGCTCGCCTTCGTCAAGAGCCCGCGGGCGCGCAACAAGATCCGGCAGTGGTTCTCCAAGGAGCGCCGCGAGGAGGCCGTCGAGCACGGCAAGGACGCGATCGCCAAGGCGATGCGCAAGCAGAACCTGCCGATCCAGCGCCTGCTGTCGCACGAGTCGCTCGTCGCGCTCGCCAACGAGCTCCGCTTCGCGGACGTCACCGCGCTGTACGCGGCGATCGGCGAGGGCCAGGTGTCGGCGGCGAACGTCGTCTCCAAGCTCGTCCAGGCGATGGGGGGCGAGGAGGGCACGGTCGAGGACGTCGCCGAGACCGCGCGCCCCGGGAACACCGCGCGCCGCGTGCGCACGGGCGACCCGGGCGTCATGGTCAAGGGCGTCGACGACATCTGGGTCAAGCTCGCGAAGTGCTGCACCCCGGTCCCGGGCGACGAGATCATCGGCTTCGTCACGCGCGGGCAGGGCGTGAGCGTGCACCGCGCGGACTGCGCGAACGTCGTCGGGCTGCGCAACCAGCCCGAGCGGATCGTCGACGTCTCGTGGACCACGGGGAGCAACGCGATGTTCCTCGTGCAGATCCAGGTCGAGGCGCTCGACCGTGCGCGCCTGCTCTCCGACGTGACGCGCGTCCTGTCGGACAACCACGTGAACATCCTCTCGGCGACCGTCTCGACCTCGAACGACCGCGTGGCGATGTCGCGCTTCGTCTTCGAGATGGCGGAGCCCGCGCACCTCGCGCAGGTCCTCAGCGCGGTCCGCAAGGTCGACGGCGTGTTCGACGTCTACCGCATCACGGGGACGAAGGCCGCCGAGACGGCGCAGCTCCCCGCCTGAGCCCGCGGGCGGCACGCTGACCGAGGCCACCACGCCGCGCAGGGCGGCAGACCCGGTGGCAGCATCGGCACATGGACCTGCCCGTCATGCCCCCCGTGCTGCCCATGCTCGCGAAGTCCGTGCCCGCCGTGCCCGAGCCCGACGCCGTCGACGGCGGGTACGTGTACGAGCCGAAGTGGGACGGCTTCCGCGCGATCGTGTACCGCGACGGCGACGAGGTGCGGCTCGACAGCAGGAACGCGCGGCCCATGGACCGCTACTTCCCCGAGGTCGTCGAAGCGGTGCGGGCCGCGCTGCCGCCCCGGTGCGTGGTCGACGGCGAGATCGTCGTCGCGCGGGACGGTCGCCTCGAGTTCGAGGTGCTCCAGCAGCGCATCCACCCGGCGGCGTCGCGCGTGCGCCTGCTCGCGGAGCAGACCCCCGCGGCCCTCGTCGTGTTCGACGTGCTCGCGCTCGGGGACGAGGACCTCACGCGCGCGCCGCTCGCGCGGCGTCAGGAGGTGCTCGACTCCCTGGGCCTCGACGGCCCGTCCGTGCACGCCACGCCCCGCACGCGCGACGTCGCCGTGGCGCGGGAGTGGTTCGACACGTTTGAGGGGGCGGGCCTCGACGGCGTCGTCGCCAAGCCGCTCGACGGCACCTACCAGCCGAACAAGCGCGCGATGCTCAAGATCAAGCACGGCCGCGAGGCGGACGTCGTGCTCGCGGGGTACCGCCTGCACAAGACGTCGACCCCCGCGAAGCCGCTCCTCGGCTCGCTCCTGCTCGGCCTGTACGACGACGCGGGCCAGCTCCAGTTCGTCGGCGTCGCCGCGTCGTTCCCGACGGCGCGGCGCGCCGCGCTGGTCGAGGAGCTCGCGCCGCTCGTCGTCGAGCCGGGCACGCCGGACGCGGACGCGCACCCGTGGTCCGGGTGGGAGAACCCCGCCGGCGAGCGGATGCCGGGTGCGGTGTCGCGCTGGAGCTCGGGCAAGGACCTGTCGTTCACGCCGCTGCGCCCGGAGCGCGTGCTCGAGGTCGCCTACGACCACATGGAGGGCTCCCGGTTCCGGCACACCGCGCAGTTCCGGCGCTGGCGCGACGACCGTGACCCGGAGTCGTGCACCTACGAGCAGCTCGAGGAGCCGGTGCGCTACGACCTCACGGGCATCCTGCCCGGGGCACCCGGCGTCGACTGACGCCGCCCGCACCCGCGTGGTCGCGGCACGTCAGTCCCGGGCGCGGTCCCGGTCCTTGCTCGGCTGGACGCGCTTGGGCTCGCCGGGCATCTTCGGGTACTCGGGCGGGTAGGGGAGGTCCCCGAGCCCGTGCTCGGCCTCGTCGCGGCGGGACAGCTCCAGGGCGGGCTCGAGCGACGCGCCCGGGTCCTCCCGGTCGGCGCGCAGGGGTGCGAAGAGGTCGCCGACCGCGGCGAGGCGCGCGGGCATCGACAGCACGTCGAAGTCGTCCGGGTGGACGTCGCCGAGCTCCTCCCAGCGCAGGGGAGCGGACACCGTCGCGCGCTGGTTGGAGCGGATCGAGTAGGCCGACGCGATCGTGCGGTCGCGCGCCATCTGGTTGTAGTCGACGAAGATCTTGGCGCCGCGCTCCTCCTTCCACCACTTCGTGGTGACCTGGTCCGGGAGGCGGCGTTCGAGCTCACGACCGATCGCGATCGTCGCGCGGCGCGCGGCCACGAAGTCCCACTCGGGCGCGACCGGGACGAACACGTGGATCCCGCGGCCGCCCGACGTCTTGGGGTAGCCGGGGAGGCCGAGCTCGTCGAGGACCTCGCGCAGGTGCGGTGCGACGCGCACCGCGTCGTCGAAGTCGGTGCCCGGCTGCGGGTCGAGGTCGATGCGGAGCTGGTCCACCGCCTCGACGTCCCCGCCGCGCACGGGCCACGGGTGGAACGTCAGCGTGCCGAGGTTGGCCGCCCAGGCGACGACGGCGAGCTCCGTGGGGCACACCTCGTCGGCCGTGCGCCCGCTCGGGAACGCGATGCGCGCGGTCTGCACCCACTCCGGTGCGCCCTTCGGGATGCGCTTCTGGTAGAACGCGTCGCCGGTGTTGTCCGTGCGCGTGCTCATGCGGGCGCCCTCGAACACGCCCTTGGGCCAGCGCTCGAGCGTCGTCGGGCGGTCGACCAGGGCGCCGAGGATGCCGTCGCCCACGTCGAGGAAGTACTGCACGACGTCGAGCTTGGTGAGCCCGCGCGCGGGGAAGACGACGCGGTCCGGGCTCGTGACGCGCACGGTCCGTCCTCGGACGTCGAGCTCCACGGGGGGAGTCGTGGCTGCGGCCATGCCGACCAACCTAGACCGGGTCGTCGGTCCCGGCGAGCAGGAGCGCGAGGGTGCGCCGCGCCTGCGCGCGGCCGGCCCACCGGTGGCGCAGCTCGAGCGACCGCGCCGCCGTACGAGCGTCGAGCCCGCACACCGCCTCCAGCCGGCGCAGGGTGCTCAGCGCCTGCACCGGCTCGCACCGGGTGGCGACGTCGAGCGCGGTCCGCAGCACCGACGTGACGAGGACGCCCGCGACGAGGTTCGTCTCGTCGCGCAGCACGTGCGCCTGCCGCGCCGCCCGGCCCCGCCGCGGCGGCGGGCGATGACGCCCGGGCGGGTGGACGACGTCGAGCACCCGGGGCGGCGCGGAGCCGCACAGCACCCACGCGGCGGCCGCGCCCGCGAGCACCGTGCCGCGCGGCACCTGGTCGCGGACGGCGAGCGCCCGCAGCGTGGGGGTGACGGGGACGCTCACCGGAGCGGCGACGTCGCCCCACAGCCGACGCAGGGCGCCCGCGCGGACGAGCTCCTGGAAGGCCGCCGGCCCGCCGACCTCCTCCGGGACGACGAGGAGGCCGACCTCCGGTCCCGGCGGCGCGAGCAGGTGCGCGAGCGCGGCGGCGGGGACGTGCCCCGTGGCGCGGGCGGGTACGGCGTGGTCGGGCGCGGTCGTGGCTGCGGGCACGGCCCTACCGTGCCGCACGGCCGTGGGGACACGGAAGGGCCGGCGCTCGTCTGTGGACGAGCGCCGGCCCTGCGACCGAGCGGGAGTGCGTCAGCCCCGCGAGTCCTCCGCCGCGCGGACGACCTGCTCGAGCCAGGAGCGCCGCGCGGCGAGCGCCGTCTCGGCCTCCTTGACCGCGCGCGCGTCCCCGCGGCTCTGCGCGGCGGCGAGGTCGGCCTCGAGCGCCTCGATCGCGGCCTCGAGCTGTGCCGCCGCACCCTCCGCGCGGGCGCGCGTCTCGGGGTTGCTCCGCGTCCACTGCGCCTGCTCGGCGTCGCGGACCGCGTTCTCGACGGCACGCAGGCGGCCCTCGACGCGCTGCAGGTCGCCGCGCGGCACGCGGCCGGCCTCCTCCCAGCGCTCCTGGAGGTCGCGCAGCGCCGCCTTGGCTGCGGCGAGGTCCTTGACGGGCACGAGCGCCTCCGCCTCGGTGAGCAGCGCCTCCTTGACCTCGAGGTTCGCCGCGTACTCGGCGTCCGTCGCGGAGTTCACCGCGTCGCGCGCCTGGAAGAACGTGTCCTGGGCGGCGCGGAAGCGGGCCCACAGCGCGTCGTCGTCCTTGCGGCTCGCCCGGCCCGCGGCCTTCCAGCGCGCCATGAGGTCGCGGTACGCGCCCGCCGTCGGGCCCCAGTCGGTGCTCGACGACAGCGCCTCGGCCTCCGCGACCAGCTTCTCCTTCGCGGCCTTGGCGGAGGCGTTGCGCTGCTCGAGCTCGGCGAAGTAGTGCCGGCGCTCGCGGTCGAACGCGGTGCGCGCGTGGCTGAACCGCTTCCACAGCGCCTCCTCGCTCGCGCGGTCGATGCGCGGTCCCGAGCGCTGGGCCTCCTTCCAGCGCTCCAGCAGCCCGCGCAGCTCCTCGCCCGCGGGCCGCCACTGCATGCGGCTCGGGTCGGTCGCGGCGATCTTCTCCGCAGCCTCGATGATCTCCGTGCGGGCCTCGAGAGCCGCGGCCTTCGCCGCGGCGCGCTCCGCCTCGAGCTGTGCGCGACGCTCGGCAGCGGCGCCGCGCAGCGACTCGACCTGCGCCCGGAGCCCGTCGAGGTCGCCGACCGCGGAGGGCTCCGCGGTCTCCTCGGTGAGCCGGGCGATCGTCTGGTCGATCTCCTTGACCGACAGGTCCGTGCTCGTCAGCCGCGCCTCGAACAGCGCGACCTTCGCCTGGAGGTCGAGGTAGCGGCGCACGTACAGCGTGAGGGCCTCGTCGGCGCCGACGCCCGGGAACTGCCCGACGGAGCGCTCGCCCGCGCTCTCGCGGACGTACACCGTGCCGTCCTCGTCGACCCGACCGAACGCGGCGGCGGCCTTGGCGGCAGCCGAGTCGTCGGCCAGCGCCGGGACGGCCGGGACCTCCGGCACGACGGCCGCTGCGGCGGGAGCGCCCGCGGCCGGGGCGGCCGGCTTGCGCGGTGGGTGCGGGAGCGCCGACGGCTTGGGCCGCGGCCCGGGACGCGGGGCGGCGGGCCGGGGTGCCGCCCCGGCGGGTGCCGTCGTCTCAGCGGGTGCCGTCGCCCCGGTGGTGGGAGCTGCGTCGTCGGCTGCGTCGGCGGCAGGCGCCTCCGCTGCCGCGGCAGCGGGCGTGTCGGTCTCGGCCTCGGCGGCGGGAGCGTCGTCGGCCGCGGGGGCCCCGGTCTGCTCGGCCTCGGGGGCGGTCTCGGCCTCCGCTGCCGGTGCGTCGGTCGCCTCGGCCTCGGCGGCAGGCGTGGCCTCCACCTGCTCGGCCGGGGCGGCGACCTCGGCCGCGGCGGAGGCGGGACCCTCGTCGGTGGCCTCGGTGGCCTCGGTGGCCTCGGTGGCCTCGGTGGCCTCGGTGGCCTCGGTGGCCTCGGTGGCCTCGGTGGCCGAGGTGGCCGAGGTGGCCTCCGGCGTCGGCTCCACGTCTGTCGCGTCGACCCGTCCGGTCTCGCTCGCCTCCGCGGGCTCCGGTGCCGGTGCGCTCGCCTGGTTCTGGGCGGGATCGCTCACTGGGTCTCAACTCCTTCGATGGTGACCGGGGTGGCGGGGGACCCGTCGCCGGATCCGTCCTGCGTCCCCGCGTCAGCGACTGCCTGGACGACGTCCAGGCCGGACGTGATGGTGCCGAACACCGTGTAACCACCCGCCGCGTCGGACGGGATGGTCGAGTCCTCGTAGACGAGGAAGAACTGCGAGCCCATCGAGTCGCCGTCCCCGCCCTGGCGGGCCATCGCGACGGTCCCCGCGGGGTAGACGTCGTCGGTGGGGGCGTTCTCGACGGGGCCGAACTTGTAGCCCGGGTCACCCGTGCCGGTGCCCGTCGGGTCGCCGCACTGGAGCACGTAGATGCCCGACGTCGTGAGGCGGTGGCACGACGTGCCGTCGAAGTACCCGGACTCGGCGAGGGACACGAAGCTCGCGACCGCCTGCGGGGCGGCCGCGCCGTCGAGCGTGAGCGTGAGGTCGCCCGCGCTCGTGGTGAGCGTCGTGGTCCAGTCACGGCCCTCGGCGGCGGACGCGGGCGGCAGGGTGTGCTCGCCCGACGGCGCCGCGCCCGTGCCTCCGCCCGGGTCGGTGCCGGGATCCTGGGTGGCGGCGAGCGCCCACCAGACGGCGACGCCGATCACGACGAGCGCGACGACGACGCCCACGATCGACCACGTGCGCTGGCGCTTCGCCCGGAGCTGGGCCACGTGACGGTCCCACTTCTCCTCACGACGACGCGCCTGCTCGCGCTCGCGACTCTTCGTCGACACCCCAGCTCCTTCGTCCGGCGCCGCGACGGCGCGCACGGTCGACCCCGGTGCGGCCGTGGTCGGTACGGGACAGTCTAGGCACCGAGAACCCTGGTGGCGGGTGGATTTGCCGCGCGCAGGTCACGGTCCGGTATCGACGCCGCCGCCCGAAACCCGTCCTGCGCTCGCCCGGAGCCGCCCCGCCGCCCGTGCCGCGGGCTACCCTCGCCCTCGTGGACCGACCTCGTGGCACGACGCCGACTCCCTCTGCCGAGCACGGCCCGACCCCGCCCGGACCGGCCGTGCACGTGGTGGTGGCGCCCGTCTTCGGCACGAACTGCACGGTCGTGAGCGCCCCGGGCGGCGACTGCGTCGTGGTCGACGCGGGGGCGGGGGTCGCGGACGCCGTCGTCGGGCACGTCCGCTCCGCGGGCCTCGTGCCCCGCGCCGTCCTCGCGACGCACGGCCACGTCGACCACACGTGGGACGCCGCGGCGCTCGCCGACCGCTTCGGGGTGCCCGTCGTGCTGCACGCGGCCGACGCGTACCGGCTCGCGGACCCGTTCGGGAGCCTGGAGCACGGCGGGTCCGCCGCGAGCCGGCCGGGCGCCGTCGTGTCCGGCCCGCTCGGCGCGGCGCTCGCGGCGGCAGGCGCCGGGCCGCAGGACTACCGCGAGCCGGGCCGCGTCGAGACGTTCGACGTGCCCGCGGGCGGCGAGCGGGAGCTGCGCTGGGGCGGCGTCGCGCTGCGCGCGGTGGGCGCGCCCGGGCACACCGAGGGCTCCACGCTCTACGTGGTCGGCGAGCCGGGATCGGGCCTCGTGCTCAGCGGCGACGTCCTCTTCGCGGGCTCCGTCGGCCGTACCGACCTGCCGGGCGGGGACGGCGCGACGATGGCCCGCACCCTGCGCGACGTCGTCGCGCACCTGGACCCGGCCTGGGACGTGCTCCCGGGGCACGGGCCGGCGACGACGGTCGCGCGCGAGCTGGCGACGAACCCCTTCCTCGCCCGCTGAGCGCGGGTCCGGGGGCCGGACGATGCGGTCGCGGCTGCCGGCGTCTGGGAAGATCTGACCCATGGCCAGGCCCACACCCCTCTCCGGTTTCCCCGAATGGCTCCCCGACGGTCGCATCGTCGAGCAGCACGTCCTCGACACCCTGCGCCGGGTGTTCGAGCTGCACGGGTTCGCCGGGATCGAGACGCGCGCGGTCGAGCCGCTCGACCAGCTCCTGCGCAAGGGCGAGACGTCGAAGGAGGTCTACGTCCTGCGCAGGCTCCAGGAGGAGCCGCAGGACGACGCCGCGGCCGGGTCGGCCGCGAAGGGCGACAAGCAGCTCGGCCTGCACTTCGACCTGACCGTCCCCTTCGCGCGCTACGTGCTCGAGAACGCCGGGCACCTCGCGTTCCCCTTCAAGCGCTACCAGATCCAGAAGGTGTGGCGCGGCGAGCGCCCCCAGGACGGGCGCTTCCGCGAGTTCACCCAGGCCGACGTCGACGTCGTCGGCGCGGGCGAGCTGCCCTACCACTACGAGGTCGAGCTGCCGCTCGTCATGGCCGAGGCCCTGGGCGCGCTGCGCGACATCGGCGTGCCCGAGGTCCGCGTCCTCGTGAACAACCGCCGGGTCGCCGAGGGGTTCTACCGCGGACTCGGCATCGACGCGGTCGACGACGTCCTGCGCCAGATCGACAAGCTCGACAAGGTCGGCCCCGAGAGGGTCGCCGCGCTGCTCGAGTCCGAGGCCGGCACGACGCCCGAGCAGGCGCAGGCGTGCCTCGCGCTCGCGGGTATCAGCGGGAGCGACTCCGGCGTGGTCGACCGCGTGCGGGCGCTCGCGGCCGAGCACGGCGTGGAGAGCGAGCTGCTGGAGACCGGGCTCGGCGAGCTCGGCGCGCTGATCGAGGCCGCGAGCGTGCGCGCCCCGGGCGTCGTCGTCGCCGACCTCAAGATCGCGCGTGGCCTCGACTACTACACCGGGTCCGTCTACGAGACCGTGCTCGTGGGCCACGAGCAGCTCGGCTCGATCTGCTCGGGCGGGCGCTACGACACGCTCGCGTCCGACGGCGCGAACACCTACCCCGGCGTCGGCCTGTCGATCGGCGTGTCCCGGCTCGTGTCGCGCCTGCTCTCCGCCGGCCTCGTGCGCGCGACGCGGTCGGTGCCGAGCGCCGTCGTCGTGGCCGTCACGAGCGAGGAGACGCGCGACGCCTCCGACGCGGTCGCGCACGCGCTGCGCGCCCGCGGGGTGCCGGTCGAGGTCGCACCCGCGGCCGCGAAGTTCGGCAAGCAGATCCGCTACGCCGACCGGCGCGGCATCCCGTTCGTCTGGTTCCCCGGGCGCGTCGAGGACGACGGCACGCGCTCGCCCGACCAGGTGAAGGACATCCGCTCGGGGGAGCAGGTCGACGCCGACGCGGCGACGTGGGAGCCGCCCGCCGAGGACCGCTTCCCGCGCGTCGTGCCCGCGGAGGGCTGACCCCGCCGCACCGGGGAGGGGAGGGCGCCGTGACGCGACCGGTCGAGCTCGCCCTGCCCTTCCAGGGGACGTGGCTCGTGCGCAACAGCCCGGCGCGCCGCGTGCCGAGCCACGGCACCGACCTCTTCGCGACGACGTACGCGATCGACTTCGTCGCCGTCCGAGGGCGGCGCACCGCCGCCGTGCGCGACTGGCGCACCGCGCTGAGCACCGAGCCGCCCGAACGGTTCGTCGCGTTCGGGCGGCCCGTGCTCGCCCCGGCGGCGGGCACCGTCGTCGCGGTGCACGACGGCGAGCCCGACCACGAGGCCCGCCGGTCGCCCACCGCGCTGCTCGGCTACGCGCTCACGCAGGCGGCGCGGGCGCGCGGCGGTGCCGCGGCGCTCGCGGGCAACCACGTGGTGCTCGCCCTCGACCCGCCCGGCACGTACGTCGTCCTCGCGCACCTGCGCGCCGGGTCCGTGGCCGTCGTGCCCGGCCGACGGGTCGAGGCGGGCGACGAGCTGGGCCGGTGCGGGAGCTCGGGGAACTCGACGCAGCCGCACGTGCACGTGCAGGCCATGGACGCGCCGGACGCGCTCGCCGCCCGCGGGCTACCGCTCGTCTTCCGGGGCTTCCGCGAGCGGTCCCGCGACGGCTCGTCGCGCGTCGTGGACCTCGGCGTCCCGGCGGAGGGCGCGGTCGTCGAGCCTGCGTGACCGCGGTCCGGCAAGCCTCACGCCGTGAGCGCGCCCAGCCCCGTGACCCAGCCCGCACGGACCCCGACGACGACCACCGCCGCGGCGACGGCCAGCACGGCGACCGCGGCGACGACGTCGGGCACGCCGAGCGGGACGGGCCGCGCCGTGGTGCGCGGACCGGAGCCCAGGCCGCGCGACTCGAGCGCCACGGTCAGGCGCTCGGACCGGCGCACGGCGCCGACGAGGAGGGCGAACGCGGCGCTGCCGAGCGCGCGGGGGACCGGGGGAGCGTGCCGGGGCGCCGCCGCGGGTCGCGCACGGCCTGGGCGCAGCGGATCGTGTGCCAGGCGTCGGGCAGCTCGACGAGCAGCCGGTGGGCCGCGAGCACCGCGTACGTCCACGTCAGGGGCAGCCGCCCGTGCTGGTGGAGGCTCGTCATGAGGCGCACCGGGTCGGTCGTCACCGCGACCGTGAGCGAGAGGGCGCCGACGAGCAGCGTGCGCACGGCGAGCCCGGCGCCGATCGTCAGGCCGTCGGAGCCGACGGTGACCGGGCCCAGGTCTACCGGGTCGCCGCCGGGCCGGGTGGCGACGTTGACGACCAGCAGGCTGGTCGCGAACACCAGGAAGGGCACGTGCGCGAGGGCGAGCGTGCGGACCGGGACGCGTCCCGCGACCAGCAGCGCCGCGACCGAGAGCACCCACCCGATCGCGGGGGTGTACGGGTCGGTGACGAGCAGCGCACCCGTCGACACGACGAGGACGGTCGCCAGCTTGACCGTCGGGTTCCAGCGCCCGAGGGGCGTGCTGTGCGGAGCGCTCACGGGGCGACCTCCGCGAGGGCTGCGGGCGCGGTCTCTGGGGGTTCGGCCGCGACGGCGGTGCCCGAGGCGGCGTCGAGCGCCCGGACGAGCGCGCCCGGGTCCACGCCGTGCCGGCGGCCCGTGCGGGCCCACCACGCGAGCAGGGGAGGACGGCGCAGGCGGGCGCGCCGGCACAGCGCGTCGTCGGCCAGCACGGTGGCGGGCGGCCCGAGCGCCACGAGCCGGCCGCCGACGACGACGGCGACACGGTCGGCGAGGGCCGCGACGAGCGCGAGGTCGTGCGTGACGACGACCACCGCGCCGCCCGCGTCGGCGCGCTCGCGCAGCGCGTGGGCGACGGCGTCCGCCTGGGCGCGGTCGAGCCCCGACGTGGGCTCGTCGGCGAGGAGGACGGGCGGGTCGAGCACCGTCGCCGTCGCGAGGGACAGTCGCCGCTGCTCGCCGCCGGAGAGCCGGTACGGGTTCGCGTCGGCGAGGTGCGTGAGGGCGAACGCGTCGAGGGTGCGCGCGACGCGTCCGTCGACGTCGTCGAGCCGCGCGAGCCGGGCCGACCAGGCGATCTCGTCGCGGACCGTGCGCGCGAGGAGCTGGTGCTCCGGGTCCTGGAACACCATCGCGACGGGCGCGCCGGGCGCCGTCGTGACCTCGCCCGTGGTCCGTTCGAGTCCCGCCAGCCCGCGCAGGAGGGTCGACTTGCCGCCGCCGTTCGGCCCCACCACCGCGAGCACCTCGCCCGCGCGCACGTCGAGGTCGACGTCGCGCACCACCGGCGTCTCGTCCCGCCCGCGCCGCCGGCGGCCTGCCGCGGCGCGATGCACCGCGAGGCGACGGGCGCGGAGGACGACCGGGCGGTCAGGGGCGAGCGCCGCCGGGCCGGTGTCTGCGTCACGGGGGTCCGCGGCGCGGGGGTCGGCGCGCGCGAGGTCGACGAGCCAGGCGTCGGTCGCGGGCGCGCCGAGCGGGCCCGGGGCTCCGGCACGCTCCAGCCGGATGTCGAGCGGCAGCCAGCACCCGAGCGCGGCGAGCGTGGCGGCGTGCGCGCGCAGGACGGCGGTCGTGGGGCCGTGCGCGACGACGCGACCGGTGTCGTCGAGCACGAGCGTCGCGGTCGGGAGGGTCCCGACGTTGTCGAGGCGGTGCTCGACGAGCACGACCGACCGGCCGGGGGTGTCGGGCGTGTCCTGTCCGGGCGCCCGGACGAGCCTGCCCACGAGCGTCCCGACCTCGTGCGCCGCGGCCGGGTCGAGGAACGCCGTCGGCTCGTCGAGGACCACGAGCTCGGGGTCGGCGACGAGCGCCGCCGCGAGGGCGACGCGCTGCGCCTCGCCCCCCGACAGCGCGTGGGTCGGCCGGTCGTGCAGGTGGTCCGCGCCGACGGCGGCGAGCGCGGCGGTCGCGCGGGCGTCCATCGTGCGCGGGTCCGCCGCCCGGTTCTCGAGCGCGAACCGCAACTCGTCGTCGACGCGGGCGAGACAGAGCTGGTCGCCCGGCCGCTGCTGGACGAGGCCGACGCGCGCGGCGAGCGCCGCCGGGGTCGTGTCGCGCGGGTCGACGCCCGTCACGCGCAGGTCCCCCGCGACGGAGCCCGGCAGCGTGTGGGGCACGACGCCGACGAGCGCGCGCAGCAGCGTGGACTTCCCGCAGCCCGAGGGGCCCAGCACGAGCAGCCCGGTGCTCGCGGGGACGGTGAGGGTGAGGTCGTCGAGCACGCGCGTGCCGTCGTGGCCCACGGTGACGGTCAGGCCGGCGGCGGCGACGGCGTCGGGCACGTCGCCGGGCACGGCGTCCGGCGTGACCTCCGGTGCTGCGGTCGGTGCCTCAGCCACGGCGGTCGGCCCCGATCGCGAAGGCGTCGAGCGCGCCGGTGCGGGCGAGCGCGTCGCCGAGGAGGCGCGCCGCGATCCCGCACAGCACGACGCACGAGACGACCTGCACGCCGAGCCGGAGCATCGCGTAGTCCTGCCCGATCCAGCCGAAGCGGACCGCGTTGAACGCGTACGTGAAGAGCGCCGCGCTCACGCCCGACGCGACGAAGACCCACCAGCCGTAGCGGCGGTATCGGGTGAGGGCGAAGGGGATCTCGGCGCCCACGCCCTGGACGAGCCCCACGAGGACGAGCAGCGGGCCGGCGGGCGACGCGAGGAAGACCACCTCGACGAGCGCCGCGAGCGTCTCGGTGAGGACGCCGACGCCCGGCTTGCGCACGATGTACGTCGCGAGCGGGCCGACGACGATCCACGCGCCCGCGAGCACGTTGGCGGCGAGGTCCGCGAGCGGTCCCATGGCGAGCTGGAGCGGGGCCCAGAGCTGCACGAACGCCCAGTAGACGAACCCGAACACGACCCCCAGCACGGCGACGAGGACGGTCTCGTGGAGGGTGAGGCCGCGGCGTCGGGCACGGCTCGGGGGAGTGGCGACGGCGCGGTCCCGAGGGGCGGGCGTGGGACCCACGCCGTCGGGTCGGTCGTCGGGCGTGGCGGTGGGCGGGGTCGCCCGGGGCGGCGTGGTGCGGGGCTCGGTCATGCGCTTCCCTCCGTCGGGCCCCCGGGGCGAGGGGTGCACGACGGCGCGCCACCGCCGCCCCCGCGCGGACGGCACGCGCGGGGCACGGGCACGAGCGCGCAGGGGACGGTGACGTCCGCCCTGCTCCCTTCGCTGGTACGAACCAGATCAGGTTCCACGGGTCTGCAGGAGGGACGGGTGTCCGGCCTGCACTCTCAGCGCTCGTGCGCTCCCCGGGGGCGTTCGGCCCGACCCTAGGGCCTGGACGCCCGCCGGACAATCCCGGCGTCTCACCCACCGGGACGCCCGGCCGCCGTGAGAAGGTGACGGCGACGAGGCGCCCGCGCGGACCCGGGTACGGGCTCCGACTACGAGGAACGAGGCAGTGCGCATGACCCGAGACAACGACCCCGCCGCGGTCGCCGAGCTGGACCGCCTCGACGAGGCCGTGCGGAGCGCGCCCGCGGGCGACACGTCGGCCCAGATCGCGCTGTGGCGGCAGACGGTGCACCTCGGCACGTGGTTCTTCATCGCGCGGGGGTCCGAGGACCAGCCGCGTCCGTACGCCGTCGCTGCGGACCAGGGGCCCATGATCTGCCTCTACAGCAGCGCCGCGCGCGCGGACGAGGCGGCCCGGGCGCTCGGTCTGGCGGACGACGAGACAGGCGCCGTGCCGTTGCTCGGGGTACCCGTGCCGGCGGCGATCGACTACGTCGCGTCCTTCGGCGCGGCCGGGGTCGTCGGTGTCGCGCTGGACCATCCGCGCATCGGCCACCACATCCCCCTCGGGAACCTGGCGCTGCTCAAGGCGTGGTCCGCCGACGAATGACCCGCCCTTGACAGCTCGTTCGAACGTTTGTTCGAATAGCGCGATGCGGTGGGACGGACAGGCGCTCGGCGCGGACGACGGCGCGCTCCCCGGGCTGGAGCGGGTCGGCCTCGTCCGCAGCGTGCGCACGCCCGAGTTCGCGGGCATCACGTTCCACGAGGTCACCGCCAAGAGCGCGCTGTCCAAGGTGCCGGCGATGTCGCGCATGCCGTTCCGGTGGACCGTCAACCCCTACCGCGGGTGCAGCCACGCGTGCTCCTACTGCCTCGCGCCCGCCACCCCGGTGCTGCTGGCCGACGGCACGCAACGGCCGATCGGCGAGCTGCGTGTCGGCGACGAGATCGTCGGCACCGCCCCGCACGGCGCGTACCGGCGCTACGTGCGCACCCGGGTGCTCGACCGCTGGACCACCCGCAAGCGCGCCTACCGCGTGACCCTCGCCGACGGCACGCGCCTCGTGGCGAGCGGCGACCACCGGTTCCTCACCGAGCGCGGGTGGCGGCACGTCGTCGGCGGTGCCGGGCACCGTGCCCGCCTGGCGCTCGGCGACGTGCTCGTCGGGCCGGGCGCCGCGGCGCTCGCGGACGGGCGGCCCGTCCTCGACGGCCAGGACGTCACCGGCGGCGAGGCGCTGCGCGTCGACTCGCTGGAAGCACTCGACGGGCCGGGGGAGACGACGGAGCTGGTCGACATCACGACCGGCACGCGCGACTTCGTCGCCGCGGGGGTCGTGAGCCACAACTGCTTCGCCCGCCCCACGCACCAGTACCTCGACCTCGACGCGGGCGAGGACTTCGACCGGGAGGTCGTGGTCAAGGTCAACGTCGACGACGTGCTGCGGGCCGAGCTCGCCCGCCCGTCCTGGGCGCGCGAGGCCGTCGCGCTCGGCACCAACACCGACCCGTACCAGCGCGCCGAGGGGCGCTACCGCCTCATGCCCGGCATCATCGACGCGCTCGCAGGGTCGGGCACGCCGCTGTCCGTGCTGACCAAGGGCACGCTCCTGCGCCGCGACCTGCCCCTGCTCGTCGACGCGGCCTCGCGCGTCGAGGTCGGGATCGGCGTGTCCCTCGCGCTTCTGGACCCCGAGCTCCAGGCGAGCGTCGAGCCGGGTACACCCTCGCCGCGCGCGCGGCTCGACCTCGTCCGCACGGTCCGGGAGGCCGGTCTACCGTGCGGCGTCATGGTCGCCCCCGTGCTGCCGTGGCTCACCGACTCGACCCGCGCGCTCACCGAGCTGCTCGACGCCGTCAAGGACGCGGGCGCGACGGGCGTCACGGTGCTGCCGCTGCACCTCAAGCCCGGCACTCGCGAGTGGTACATGGGCTGGCTCGCGCGCGAGCACCCGCGCCTCGTCCCCGGGTACGAGCGCGTGTACGCCCGCGGCACGTACGCCTCGACGGCGTACCGGTCCTGGCTGTGGGACCGGGTGCGGCCGATGCTCGAGGCACGCGGGTTCGGGGTCGCGGGCCACCGCGGCCCCGCGGGCGTCGAGGGCCGGTTCCGCCGCGGCGAGCCCGGCGACCGGCACCGCCGGCCAGGGCCGCCGACGGACGGCGCCTACCCGGCCGGCAGCCTCGCCGTCGACCCGACGCCGCAGGACGCGCGCGACATCCACGGCGGGGCGCTCGCGGGCATGCCGGTGGACGGCGGCGGGCTCGACGTCGTCGGCGGGGGAGTGGAGCAGGTCCTGTTCTGACCTGTCTCAGGCGTCGGCGAGGCGCGCCGGGAAGCCGCCCGTCGCCACCGGTCCCCAGCGCGTGATCGTCAGCCGCACGAGCGACTTGCCCTGGGTGACCATCGCCGCGCGGTACTCGTCCCAGTCCGGGTGCTCGCCGCCGACGGCGCGGTAGTAGTCGACGAGCGGCTCGACCGACTCGGGCAGGTCGATCACCTCCGCCTCGCCATCGACCTGCACCCACGGGTCGGAGAACCGCTCGCCCAGGGACAGCAGCGACGCGCGCGGGTCGCGGCGCACGTTGACCGCCTTGGCGCGCTCCGGGTACGTCGACACGACGACCCGACCTGCGTCGTCGACCCCGTACGTGACCGGGCTGAGCTGGGGACGGCCGTCGGCGCGGGTGGTGACGAGGACGCCGTCGTGCCGGGAGCGCAGGAACTCCTCGAGCTCGTCGCGCTCGACGCGCCGGTTCGTCGCGATGGTGCGTGCCACGGGTGACCCTCCTTCGTGCGGGCGGCGGGCCGGACGGCCCTGCCGCGGCCGGTCGGCCCGTGCGCCCGCGGGCGCGGCGCCGGTCCCGGCGGTGCCGCCACGGGACGTCGCGGCGGCACCGCCACGGTATCCGGTCGCCCCGCCGGTCGAGAGCGGACCGTCGACCGCCTCCGGTCGGAGGTATCCGGTCGAGCCGCCCGCCCGCCCGCACTAGACTTCAGTGGACGCGCCCCCGCTCCGGGAGCGCGACCCCCCACCGCCCACCTGGAAGGAACCCTCCGTGCTGCGCACCCGAACGGCCGGCTCACTGCGGGCCGAGCACACCGGTCAGACCGTCACCCTCACGGGCTGGGTCGACCGTCGGCGCGATCACGGCGGCGTCGCCTTCATCGACCTGCGCGACGCCTCCGGCATCGCCCAGGTCGTCATCCGCGACGAGGCCGTCGCGCACCCGCTGCGCAACGAGTTCGTCCTCCAGGTCACGGGCGAGGTCTCGCGCCGCCCCGACGGGAACGAGAACCCGTCGCTGCCCACGGGCGAGATCGAGGTCGTCGCGACCGACGTCGTCGTGCTCAACACCTCCGAGGCCCTGCCGTTCCAGGTGTCGACGGCGCTCGCGGACACCGAGACGATCGGTGAGGAGGCGCGCCTCAAGCACCGCTACCTCGACCTGCGCCGGCCCGCCCCCGCGCACGCCCTGCGCCTGCGCGCCAAGGCGAACCAGGCCGCACGCCGCGTGCTCGACGCCGAGGAGTTCGTCGAGATCGAGACGCCGACGCTCACCCGCTCGACGCCCGAGGGTGCGCGCGACTTCCTCGTGCCCGCGCGCCTCGCGCCCGGCTCCTGGTACGCGCTGCCGCAGTCGCCCCAGCTGTTCAAGCAGCTCCTCATGGTCGCGGGCATGGAGCGCTACTACCAGATCGCGCGCTGCTACCGCGACGAGGACTTCCGTGCGGACCGCCAGCCGGAGTTCACGCAGCTCGACGTCGAGATGAGCTTCGTCGAGCAGGACGACGTCATCGCGCTCGCCGAGAAGATCCTCGTCGCGCTGTGGGAGCTCATCGGGTACACGATCCCGACGCCCATCCCGCGCATGACCTTCCACGACGCCATGCGGCTCTACGGGTCCGACAAGCCCGACCTGCGGTTCGGCAACCCCCTCGTGGAGCTCACGGACTACTTCCGGGACACCCCGTTCCGCGTGTTCCAGGCCGAGTACGTCGGCGCCGTCGTCATGGCGGGCGGGGCCTCGCAGCCGCGCCGCCAGTTCGACGCGTGGCAGGAGTGGGCCAAGCAGCGCGGCGCTCGCGGCCTCGCGTACGTGACGTTCGGCGAGGACGGCACGCTCGGCGGCCCCGTGGCCAAGAACCTGTCCGACGCCGAGCGCGAGGGCCTGCGCGACGCGACCGGCGCGCAGCCGGGGGACGCCGTGTTCTTCGCCGCGGGCAAGACGTCGGACTCGCGTGCCCTGCTCGGCGCCGCGCGCCAGGAGATCGCGAAGCGGACGGGTCAGATCGACGAGGACGCGTGGGAGTTCGTCTGGATCGTCGACGCGCCGCTGTTCAAGCCGACCGGCGAGGACGACGACGTCGACCTGGGCCACTCGGCCTGGACCGCCGTGCACCACGCGTTCACGTCGCCCACGCCCGACTGGGTCGACACGTTCGAGCAGAACCCGGGCGAGGCGCTCGCCTACGCCTACGACATCGTGTGCAACGGCAACGAGATCGGCGGCGGGTCCATCCGTATCCACCGTCGCGACGTGCAGGAGCGCGTCTTCGACGTCATGGGGATCGGGCCCGAGGAGGCACAGGAGAAGTTCGGCTTCCTGCTCGACGCCTTCAAGTTCGGCGCGCCCCCGCACGGCGGGATCGCGTTCGGCTGGGACCGCATCGTCGCGCTGCTGACGAAGTCGGACTCCATCCGCGACGTCATCGCGTTCCCCAAGTCGGGCGGCGGGTACGACCCGCTGACGCAGGCACCCGCCCCGATCACGCCCGAGCAGCGCAAGGAGGCGGGCGTCGACGCGAAGCCCGCCGCCCCGTCGCGCGACGGCGGCACCGAGGGCGGCGCGGACGGCGAGAGCGGGCGCACGGACGCCTGACCCCAGCACGCTCGACGCCGAGGGCGCGCCACCCCGCCGGGTGGCGCGCCCTCCGCGCGTCCGGGCCACGGGGACCGCTGCCGCGGTGCGGCACGAGGCCCGGACCCGGCGAGGACGAAGGCCTGAGCACGTCCCGCGCCCGGATCTTGAGCAGATCCTGAGGTTTCGCTGCGCCGACTCGGCGGGTGCCTCGCGCCGGGTCGCGCAGGATCGTGCTCGTTGAACCCCACGACGAACGAGGCACTCATGACCGCCCTGCTCACCGACCGCGACCCGGTCGACGTCGACGAGCCCGCGCCCTTCGGTACGGAGCTCGACCGCTACCAGTTCACGCCCGACGAGGTCGTGGTCCAGGAACCCGCCCGTCGTGCGACGATCGGCGCGATCATCCCTGCCTACAACGAGGGCTCGACGATCAAGTCCGTGCTCAAGGGCATCTTGCGGCAGACCCGCCTGCCGGACGTCGTGCACGTCGTGGTCAACAACACCAGCGACCGCACGTTCGCCAAGGCGTCCAAGCTCGCCGGCGAGCACACGACGCGCCGCCGCGGCGTCGAGCAGACCACGCGCGTGTACGTCCACGACCTGGGCGCCCTCGCGGACAAGAAGGTCGGCGCGCTCAACTACGGGTACCGCCTTGTGCGCGGCGCCGACTACCTCCTCGGCGTGGACGGCGACACCGTGCTGGCCAAGGACGCCGTGGAGCGGCTCGAGGCCGAGATGTCGTCCGACCCGCGCATCGGCGGGATCTCCGCGATCTACACGGTCGACAACGGCTCCCCGCGCGGACCCCTCGGCGGGTTCCTCCTCACCGGCCAGCGCGCCCAGTTCGCCGCGTTCAACATGCAGAACCTCCTGCGCGGGCGGAACATGGCCGTCCTCGGCGGCCAGGCCTCGCTGTTCCGGATGTCGGCGCTCGAGGCCGTCATGCTCGCGCACCACCAGCGCGACCCGTGGGTCTCCGACTCCGAGGTCGAGGACTCCCTCCTCAGCCTGCAGATCAAGTCGCTCGGCTACTCGACCAAGATCTCCGCGACCGCGCGCGCGACGGTCGGCGGCATGACGACGCTGCGTGCGCTCGACGGCCAGCAGGTCAAGTGGAACTACGGTGCGATCGACCTCATGTGGCCGGGTCAGCGTGGTGACACGCGAGGCCAGCCGTTCCACCCCAACCTACGGCTGCGCTGGATGGAGAACGTGAGCATGCTCGTCAACGCCGCCACGCGCATCCTGTTCGGGCTGCTCGTCGCCGGCGCGCTGAGCCTTCACGCGTTCCGCTTCTCGCCCGTCTGGCTCGTGCCGCCCGCCGTCGCGGTCGCGCTCAACCTCCGGACGGCGCTCTCCATCAAGAGCCGTACCTGGCGCGACGTGCTCTTCGCCGCGACCCTCGTCCCGGCCGAGGCCTACATGTGGATCCGCATCGGGCACTTCGTGCGCGCGTGGTCCAAGTTCCTCTCCCGCTCGCGCACCGACAACTGGGCTGCGCAGGCCAAGGCCGAGCGGGGCACCGGATGGGCCTACCTCAGCCCGCTCCTCGTCGCTCTGGTCGCTCTCGCCGCCGTGGTGTGGGCATGGACGACGATGACGCCGGGAGCCCAGTCCGCCGTCCTGTCCCTCGGGTGGCCGGTGCTCGGCGTGGTGACGATCCTCCAGACGTTCTTCATGCTGCGCCGGCTCGTGCGCCGCCACCACGGCCTCCGCGCGTGAGAGAGGACCTGCGCCGGGCGTGGACGGCGCTCGAGGACGACCTGGACGGTGACGTGCAGGCCGTCCGGCGCTTCTTCGTCGCGTACCGGGACCTCGTCGTCCCACGCGTCGACGCGGCGGCGGTCGCGCTCGCCCGGGGCGACGACGAGGAGGCGCGCAGCACGCTGCTCACCGTGCGGTCGACGTCGCTCATGGTCGGGGCCGCGGAGGTCGGGGACGCCGCCTCCGCGCTGCTCGACCGGCATTTCGCCTCGCACCGTACGACCGCGGACGAGGCGCGCGCGCTCGGGACGCTGCGGGCCGTCGCGCGCAGCGCGTGCGACGAGGTGGCGCTGCTGCTCGGCGACCCGCCGCCCGCCGCCGGTCAGCCCGTGGGGTCGAACCGGTAGCCGACGCCGCGCACGGTGCGGATCCACCGGGGCGACGACGGACCGTCGCCGAGCTTGCGGCGCAGGTTCGCGATGTGCACCTCCACGCTGCGCCGGTCCGCGTCCGTGACATACGTGCCGGCGTCGTACTCCTCGCCCCACAGGACGCGGACGAGCTCGTTGCGGCTGACGACGCGACCCGCTGCCTCGACGAGCGCTCCCAGGAGGTCGTACTCGCTGCGCGTGAGGTGGACGGCCTCGCCGTCGACCGTGGCGGTGCGGCGCGGGACGTCCAGCAGGAGCCCGTCCGACCCCACGAGGGTCGGCTCGTGGTCCGCCGGGGCGGGCCGGGCGGCGTCGGCGCCGTCCGACGGCAGGCCGCGTCGCGGGCGCCGCAGGAGAGCCTCGATGCGGGCGCGCAGCTCGCGCGGACGGAACGGCTTCGTCTGGTAGTCGTCGGCACCGGCGTCCAGGCCCATGAGGGTGTCGATCTCGTCGGTGCGCGCGGTGAGCATCACGATGTAGGTGTCGGAGATCTGACGGATGCGCCGGCACACCTCGAACCCGTCGATGTCGGGCAGGCTCACGTCGAGGGTCGTCACGACCGGGTCGGTCCGCCGGACGAGCTCCACGCCCTCGACGCCGGTCGCGGCCGCCTCGGTGACGAAGCCTGCCTGACCGAGCACCGTCTGCAGGAGATCACGGATCTCCGCGTCGTCCTCGACGATGACTGCGGTGCGTGTGT
Organism: Cellulosimicrobium sp. JZ28; assembly: GCF_015327065.1. NCBI lineage: Bacteria > Bacillati > Actinomycetota > Actinomycetes > Micrococcales > Promicromonosporaceae > Cellulosimicrobium > Cellulosimicrobium sp. JZ28. The sequence goes on from NZ_CP017660.1 coordinate 1,661,754, forward strand.
TGTCCGCCATCCGTCTCCCCCCGTGCGACTGAGTCTGCCGCCTACCGTAGCCGCCCGCGGGAGTGCCCGCGCACGAACCGTCCTCGCCGGCCGGAGCGTCTCAGTGGGTGATCGCGAGCCGACGGTGCACCCGGCGCAGCGGCCCGGGTGCCCACCAGTTGTACCGCCCGAGCAGCGTCATCGTCGCGGGGACCAGCAGGAGGCGCACGATCGTCGCGTCGATGAGGACGGCGACGGCGAGCGCGAACCCGACCTCCTTGATGACGAGCAGGTCGCCGAAGACGAAGCCCGCGAACACGACGACGATGATCGCCGCCGCCGACGTGATGATCCGCCCGGAGCGCTGCAGGCCGAGGCGGACCGCCTCGTCGTTGGAGAGCCCGGCGTCGTACAGCTCCTTGATGCGCGCGAGCAGGAACACCTCGTAGTCCATGGCGAGACCGAACGCGAACGCGACGACGAGCGCGACGACGTACGTCTCGATCCCGCCCACGGACGAGAAGTTCAGGAGCCCTTCGAGGTGGCCGTCCTGGAAGGCCCACACAAGGACCCCGAGCGAGGCGGCGAGCGACAGCGCGTTCGTCAGGAGCGCCTTCACCGGCACGACGACGGAGCCGGTCATGAGGAACAGCAGCACGAGCGTCGCGCCGACGACGATCCCCACGGCCCACCACACGCGCTCGCCGAGCGCATCGAGGAAGTCGACCTGTCCCGCCGCCTGACCGGTGACCCACACGTCGAAGCCCGGGTCCGTCGCACGGACCTCCCGCACGACCGACACGGCCTCCGGGCCACCGGCGTCGTCGGTGTCGACGTGCACGCCCACGACGGCGTACGACCCCAGCGGGGCCGCCGGGTCGACGCTCTCGACCCCGTCGAGCGCCGCCACGTCGTCGGCCCACGCCTGGGCGTCCTCGACGCTCGCGTCCAGGACGGCGACGACCTGGGCGCCCGCACTGGACGGGTACTGCGCGGCGAGCTCGTCCACGAACTCGCGCTGGGGAGAGCCCTGGGGGAGCAGCTCGATCCCGGAGTTCCGCAGCTGCAGCCCGAGCACCGGCAGCGCGAGGACCACGAGGAGCGCCGCGGTGGTGAGCAGCACCCACAGCGGGTGCCGCTGGACGCGCCCGGCGAGACGGGAGAACGCGCCCTCGTTCGACTGCACGTCCGCGGTCCGGGCGAGGACGCGGCGCAGGCCCGGGACCCGGCCGAGCAGCCCCGGGCGGGCGAGGCGGCGGCCCGAGTACGCGAGCAGCGCCGGGACGAGGGTGAGCGCCGTCGCGACGGCCACGAGCACGACGCCGAGCCCGGCCGCCCCGACCGCGCGCAGGATGTCCGGGCGGAACACCATGAGCCCCGCGATGGAGATCGCGACCGTCAGCGCCGAGAACGCGACCGTGCGGCCCGCGGTCTCCATGGTGCGCACGAGCGCCGCGTGCACCACGCCGTCGCCGCGCCGCCGGCGCAGCGACGGGTCGTCGCCCGCCTCGATCAGCCGGTGCAGCTCCTCCCGGAACCGCGACACCACGAGCAGCCCGTAGTCGATGGACAGGCCCAGGCCGAGCAGGGTGACGACGTTGACGATGGAGGCGTCGACGTCGAGCACGTACGTCAGGCCCAGCAGCACCCCGAGACCGGCACCGATCGACGCGACGGCCCCGGCCATCGGCATGGCCGCGGCGAGGAAGCCGCCGAAGACGAGCACCATGATGAGCAGCGCCACGGGGAGGGCGACGGCCTCTCCCGTCGTGAGGTCCTCCTTCACCTGGCTCGTGATCGCCTCGACGATGAGCCCGTTCGACCCCACGAGGCCTGTCGCGTCGCCCGCCGCCTCCGGGGCGGCGTCCGCGAGCACGCCCGGCACGGCCTCGAGCTGCTCGACGACGCGGTCCGCGACCGCGTCGGTGCGCTCGGCGTCGAGGTCGGTGCGCAGCGTCACGACCGAGAGGAAGCCGCGCCCGTCCTGCGCGACGAGCGACTGCGCCGCCGGGTCCTCCACGCCGCCCGGGATCACGTACGGGTCGATGACCGTGTCCACGCCCTCGACGGCGACGAGGTCGGCATCGACCCCCGTCATCGCCTCCACGACCTGCGGGTCCGCCGGGTCGACGCCGGACACCAGGAGCGTGATCTCCGTCCCGCCCTCGTCGTTCTCCGCGAGGACCTGCGACGCCCGCTCGCTGTCCGAGCCCGGGATCGTCGGCGCGCCCGTCGTCACACGGTCGAACACGCTCTCCCCGTGGACGCCGAACAGCGCCAGCGCGAAGCCGAGCGCTGTCAGCAGGACCCACACGACGACGGTGAGACGCGGGTGGCGGGCGACACGACGACCGAGGCTCGAGAACACGAGCGCCAGCATCCCACCCGCCCGCGCCGCGTGTCAGATCCCCCGCGCCCCGGGGCCGGACGTTCACCCGACCTCCTCGACCCGGCACCGCCGCGTGGGCGGCGGTGCGTAGGCTCGAGCCATGTCCACCGGTGATCTCTTCGGCGGCGACCTCTTCGGTGCCGCCACGTCCGGCGCGCAGGGCACGCCGCGACCCGGACCGGGGGCCCCGCTCGCCGTGCGCATGCGCCCCGCCACCCTCGACGAGGTCGCGGGCCAGTCCCACCTCCTCGTGCCCGGCTCGCCCCTGCGGCGGCTCATCCGGTCCGGCAGCGAGAGCGACGCGTCCGGCGGCCGCGCCGCGCCCGGCTCCGTCATCCTCTGGGGCCCGCCCGGCACCGGGAAGACGACGCTCGCCTACCTCATCGCGACCGCCTCCGGCCGCCGCTTCGTCGAGCTCTCCGCCGTCACCGCGGGCGTCAAGGACGTGCGCACCGTCGTCGAGGACGCCCGGCGCCGCCTCGCCACCGGCGGCGAGGAGACCGTCCTCTTCATCGACGAGGTGCACCGCTTCTCCAAGTCCCAGCAGGACGCGCTCCTGCCCAGCGTCGAGAACCGTTGGGTCACGCTCGTCGCGGCGACCACGGAGAACCCGAGCTTCTCCGTGAACTCACCCCTGCTCTCCCGCTCGCTCCTGCTCACGCTCCAGCCTCTCGGGGACGACGACGTCCGCGCCCTCGTGCGGCGCGCCGTCGCCGACGAGCGAGGGCTGGGCGGCCTCGTCGCGCTCACCGACGAGGCCGAGGACCACCTCGTGCGCCTCGCGGGCGGCGACGCGCGCAAGGCGCTTACCGTGCTCGAGGCCGCCGCGGGCGCCGCGCTGTCCGACGCCCCGGTGCCCGTGCCCGCGACGGCCGTCCCGGCCGGCGACGACGCCGCGCTCCCGGAGGGTGCGGGGAGCGGAACGCCCGACGCCGGCCTCCCGCCGGTGCCCGTCGACCTCGACGCGGTCGAGCGCGCCGTCGACGTCGCCGCCGTGCGGTACGACCGCGACGGCGACCAGCACTACGACGTCGTGTCCGCGTTCATCAAGTCGATGCGCGGCTCCGACGTCGACGCCTCGCTGCACTACCTCGCCCGCATGATCGCGGCAGGGGAGGACCCGCGCTTCATCGCCCGCCGCATCGTCATCGCCGCCGCGGAGGACGTCGGCATGGCCGACCCCTCGGCGCTCCAGACCGCCGTCGCCGCCGCCCAGGCCGTCCAGCTCATCGGCATGCCCGAGGGACGCATCGTCCTCGCCGAGGCCGTCGTGCACCTCGCGACCGCGCCCAAGTCGAACGCCGCCTACCTCGGGATCGACGCAGCGCTCGCGGACGTGCGGGCCGGTCGGGCGGGGTCCGTCCCGCCGCACCTGCGTGACGCGCACTACCCGGGCGCCAAGCAGCTGGGGCACGGCGCGGGCTACCGGTACGCGCACGACGCGCCGCACGGTGTCGCGGCGCAGCAGTACCTGCCGGATTCTCTCGTGGGGTCGCGGTACTACACGCCGACGGACCGCGGGTACGAGCGGCAGGTCACGGAGCGCCTCGGGCGCATCCGCGACATCCTCGACCAGGACGGCCCCGCGCGCTGACGGGGCGGGGACCACGGCGCCCCGCGTGCGGTAGACTGCTCAGGTTGCCTTCGCGGCGACCACCTGGGACCTCGGCCCCGACCCCTCGCTCCTCCTCGCGGTGGAGCGTGCGGTCCATCGGCTGGTCCCGCACCCGGACCCGGTTCTCGGGACCAGGTGTGACGTCAGAACCCGAACGACAGGAATGAGATACCGCTGTGACGTCTGTCAAGCGCTCGCGCCGCCAGGTCCGCCTGAGCCGCGCCCTGGGCATCGCCCTCACCCCGAAGGCCGTCAAGCACTTCGAGAAGCGCCCGTACCCCCCGGGTGAGCACGGCCGCGCCCGCCGCCGCACCGAGTCGGACTACGCGGTCCGTCTCCGCGAGAAGCAGCGTCTGCGCGCCCAGTACATGCTCCGCGAGAAGCAGCTCGCGCGTGCGTACGAGGACGCCCGCAAGGACAAGGGCCTGACCGGTGAGGCGCTCGTCGAGAACCTCGAGATGCGTCTCGACGCCCTCGTGCTCCGCGCCGGCTTCGCCCGCACCATCCTGCAGGCGCGCCAGGCGGTCACGCACCGCCACATCCTCGTCGACGGCAAGATCGTGGACCGCCCGTCGTTCCGCGTGAAGCCCGGCCAGACCCTCCAGGTCAAGCCGAAGAGCCAGGCGACGACGCCGTTCCAGGTCGCGGCCGCGGGTGCGCACCGCGACGTGCTGCCGGCCGTCCCGGGCTACCTGGACGTCCAGCTCGAGAAGCTCAGCGCGGTGCTCACGCGTCGCCCGAAGCGCGCCGAGGTCCCCGTGCAGTGCGAGGTCCAGCTCGTCGTCGAGTACTACGCTCGCTGATTTCTGCCCCGGACGCCTCGCTCACCGCTTCGTCGGCGAGCGGGGCGTTCGTGCGTCCGGGCCGGTGCGTCGGCCCGTCCCCGCGAGGGCGCCGTCGCGCCGTGCCCGACGACGGTCCCCGCCCTGGTGCGGGTAGTGTTTCGCGGAGCCGTGGGTACGTCCGCGAGGAGCCCGCGGCGACGACCGTCCCGCGCGCACGGCGCGCGGGTGCCGCGCCTGCGGCACCGTGACTGGCACTGGAGGAAGAATGTCCCTGGGAGATGTGGCCGGCCTCATCGCAGCCGTCGCGTTCGTGCTGCTCGTCGGCCTGCTCGCGGTGCCGCTCCTCAAGCTCGGCCGCGTGCTCGACGAGGCGCGCGCGAGCATCAAGGAGGTCACCGACCACTCGGTGCCGATCCTTGACGAGGCCGCGACGACCGTCGCCACGACGAACAGCCAGCTCGTCAAGGTCGACACCATCACCACGTCGGCCGCCCAGGTGAGCGAGAACGTCTCCGCGCTCACGGGCCTGTACGCCGCCACGTTCGGTGCGCCGCTGGTCAAGGTCGCGGCGTTCACGTACGGCGTGCGCCAGGCTGCCGCGCGCTCGTTCGGCGGCCGGCGGTCGTCGGGCAGCTCCGCGAGCCGCGCCGAGGGGTCGCGCTGATGCGCCGGGTCTTCTGGATCGGCGTCGGGGTCGCGATCACGGTCGTGGTCGTCGTGCGCGGCAAGAAGGTCCTCGCGCGTTACGCGCCGGCGTCGCTCGTGGACCAGGCGACGGAGCAGGTGAACGGCCTCGGCGAGAAGGTCGTCGAGATCGCCCGCGACTTCCGCACGGAGTTCGCGCTCGCGCGCGACGCGCGCGAGCAGGAGCTCATGGCGGCGCTGCTCGCCGAGGGCCAGGAGGACCCGGACGCCGTCCGCGCGCGTCGCGCGGCCGGACGCCACGCGCGCCCCGCCGGCGCCGACCGTGACGCCTTCGACGACGCGGACGACGTCGAGGACCTGCTCGGTTACTCCTTCTAGGACGCCGAGCCCGCGGCGCCCACCGCACCACCCCGCACGACCACCGACCTCTTTCCGAAGGACATCATGCGCACCGCCGAGATCCGCAAGCGCTGGCTCGACTACTTCGCCGACCGCGACCACACCGTCGTGCCGTCGGCGTCGCTCGTCTCCCCGGACCCGTCCACGCTGTTCACCATCGCGGGCATGGTCCCGTTCATCCCGTACATGACGGGGGAGCAGACCCCGCCGTGGGACCGCGCGACGAGCGTCCAGAAGTGCGTGCGCACCCTCGACATCGACGAGGTCGGCAAGACGACGCGCCACGGCACGTTCTTCCAGATGAACGGCAACTTCTCGTTCGGGGACTACTTCAAGGAAGGCGCGATCACCTACGCCTGGGACCTGGTCACGGGCTCGCGCGACGAGGGCAAGTACGGGTTCGACCCGGAGACCGTCTGGGTCACCGTCTACCACGACGACGACGAGGCGCGGCAGCTCTGGAAGCGCATCGCCGGCCTGCCGGACGAGCGCATCCAGGCCCGCGGCAAGAAGGACAACTACTGGTCCACGGGCCAGCCCGGCCCCGCGGGCCCGTGCTCGGAGATCTACATCGACCGCGGTCCGGAGTTCGGCCAGGAGGGTGGCCCCGTCGTCGACGAGGACCGCTACCTGGAGATCTGGAACCTCGTCTTCATGCAGTACGCGATCGACGACGTGAAGTCCAAGGAGGAGTTCCGGATCGTCTCGGAGCTCGCGCGCAAGAACATCGACACGGGCATGGGCCTGGAGCGCGTCGCCTACCTGCTCCAGGGCAAGGACAACCTCTACGAGATCGACGAGGTGTTCCCCGTCATCACCGCGGCCGAGGCGCTCTCGGGCAAGCGCTACGGCGCGAACCACGAGGACGACGTCCGCATGCGCGTCGTGGCCGACCACGTCCGTTCGGCCCTCATGATCATGAGCGACGGCGTGCGCCCGTCCAACGAGGGCCGCGGCTACGTGCTGCGCCGTCTGCTGCGCCGCTCGGTGCGCGCGATGCGCCTGCTCGGCGTCGAGGACCGCGCCATGCCCGCGCTGCTCCCGGTGAGCCGCGACGCGATGGCGCCGTCGTACCCGGAGGTCGCGACGGACTTCGCGCGCATCTCCGACGTCGCGTACACCGAGGAGGACGCGTTCCGTCGCACGCTCACGGCCGGCACGACGATCCTCGACACCGCCGTGTCGCGGGCGAAGGCCGCGGCCGGCTCGGGCGGGACGCCGCTGCTCGGCGGCGACCAGGCGTTCGCGCTGCACGACACGTACGGCTTCCCGATCGACCTCACGCTCGAGATGGCCGCCGAGCAGGGCGTCCAGGTCGACGAGAAGGCGTTCCGCGCGCTCATGACCGAGCAGCGCCAGCGCGCGCGCGCCGACGCGCTCGCGAAGCGCTCCGGCGGCGTCGACACGGCCGCGTACGAGTCGCTCGCGTCCGAGCTCGCGGCACCCGTGGAGTTCCTCGGGTACACCGAGTCGTCCGCGGCGGTGCGCGTCGCCGGCCTGCTGGTCGACGGCGTCCCCGCCCCGGCCGCGACGGCCCCGGCGGACGTCGAGGTCGTGCTCGACCGCACCCCGTTCTACGCGGAGGCCGGTGGCCAGCTCGCCGACCACGGCACGATCGTGCTCGACGGCGGCGCGACCATCGAGGTCGACGACGTGCAGCGCCCGATCAAGGGCCTGTCGGTGCACCGCGGCCGCCTGGTCGAGGGCACCGCGGCGCTCGGCGACCCGGGCACCGCGACGATCGACCGCGACCGCCGCAAGGCGATCAGCCGTGCCCACTCGGCGACGCACATGATCCACAAGGCGCTCCAGGAGTCGCTCGGCAAGGACGCGACGCAGGCCGGGTCGGAGAACGCGCCCAGCCGCATCCGCTTCGACTTCCGCCGCTCGTCCGCCGTGCCCTCGGGCGCGCTCTCGGAGATCGAGGAGCGGGTCAACACGCAGCTCCAGGAGAACCTCGAGGTCACGGACCAGCTCATGCCGATCACCGAGGCGCGCGCCCTGGGGGCGATGGCGCTGTTCGGCGAGAAGTACGGCGACACCGTGCGCGTCGTCTCCATCGGCGGCGACTGGTCGCGCGAGCTCTGCGCCGGGACGCACGTGCAGCGCACGGGCCAGCTCGGTCTCGTCACGCTGCTCGGCGAGTCGTCGATCGGCTCGGGCGTGCGGCGCGTCGACGCGCTCGTCGGGAACGGCGCGTACGGGTTCCAGGCGAAGGAGCACGCGCTCGTGGGCCAGCTCACGGGTCTGCTCAACGTGCGCACGGAGGAGCTGCCCGACCGGGTGAGCACGCTCGTGTCGCGCCTGCGCGACGCCGAGAAGGAGCTCGCCCAGCTTCGGCAGGCGCAGCTCCTCGCGGCGGCCGGCACGCTCGCCGCCGGGGCGGAGCTCGTGGGCGGCACGCGCGTCGTCGTGCACGACGCCGGCGAGGTCGCGTCGGCGGACGACCTGCGCGCGCTGGCGCTCGACGTGCGCGGCCGGATCGGCGAGGCGGAGCCTGCGGTCGTCGCCGTCGGCGGCGTCTCCAAGGGCCGCCCGCAGGTCGTCGTCGTGACGAACGCCTCCGCGCGCGCGGCCGGGCTGCGCGCCGGCGTGCTCGCCAAGGCCGCGGCCCAGACGCTCGGTGGCGGTGGTGGCGGCAAGGACGACATGGCCCAGGGCGGCGGCACGGACGTGTCCGCCCTGCCCGCCGCCCTCCGGGGCGTGCGCGACGGCGCCGCGGCGGGCGCGTGACCGGCCTGCCCGTGCAGCCCGCCGACGACGGGCGCGCCCCCCTCCCGCGGGGGGCGCGCCTCGGCGTCGACGTGGGCAGCGTCCGCGTCGGCCTGGCTGCGAGCGACCCCGACGGGCTCGTCGCGACCCCCGTCGAGACCCTCGCGCGCGACACCCGCGGCGGCGCGGCGGTCCCCGCCGACGTCGCCCGCATCGCGGCCGAGGTCGAGGAGCGCAACGCCCAGGTCGTGTACGTGGGCCTGCCGCGTCACCTCTCGGGCGGGGAGGGCGCCGCCGCCCAGGGCGCGCGGGCGTACGCTGGTGCGGTGGCTCGCGTCGTCGCACCGGTGCCGGTGCACCTCGTCGACGAGCGGATGACGACCGTCAGCGCCCACCAGGCGCTGCACGCGTCGGGACGCGCCGGTCGCAAGCACCGGAGCGTCGTCGACCAGGCCGCCGCCGTTATCATTCTGCAATCCGCTCTCGAGGCCGAGCGGGGCGCGGGGGTGCGCGCCGGAGAACCTGTAGACCCGACAGGAGACCACCGACCGTGACCGACCTGTTCGAACGGCCCGCAGTCCAGGGCGAGCAGCAGCCCGCGCGCTCCTCGCGCGCCGAGCAGCGCGCGCGCCGGGCCGCGAAGAAGCGACGCCAGCGCCGCCGCCGCCGGGCCCTCGTGGTCCTGCTCGTCTCGCTCCTCGTGGTGGGCGGAGCGGGCTATCTCCTGCTCAACAACGCCTCCGACCTGTTCGGGTTCGCGAACCCGCTCGAGGCGAAGGACTTCGACGGCCCGGGGACCGAGCCCGTCGACGTCGTGATCGAGCCGGGGTCCACGGGCCGCGACATGGGGGCCGTGCTCACCGAGGCGGGCGTCGTCGCGAGCTCAGCGGCGTTCGCGAACGCGTTCGAGGAGAACCCGAACGCCGGCAAGATCCAGCCGGGCACGCACACGCTGCTGCTCGGCATGTCGGCGAAGGACGCCGTCGCGCGTCTCGTGGCGAACGACTCGCGAGTCGAGACGAAGATCACGATCCCCGAGGGCTACACCGTCAAGCAGATCCTCGAGCGGTCGTCCTCCGTCACCGGGATCCCTGTCGCGGAGTTCGAGGCGGCCATGGCCGACACCGCCGCCACGGGCCTGCCCGCTGAGGCGAACGGCAACTACGAGGGCTGGCTCTACCCGACGACGTACGTCCTCGAGCCGGGTGACGTGAGCCCGCAGTCAGTGATCCAGCAGATGGTCTCGCAGACCGTGATGAAGCTGGACGAGCTGGGGGTTGCCCCTGAGGATCGGGAGACCGTCCTGAACAAGGCCTCTCTGATCGAGCGGGAGGCGAAGTACGCCCCCGACCGACCAAAGATGGCCCGCGCGATCGAGAACCGCCTGGCCATCAACATGGCGCTCGAGATCGACGCGGCGGTCGCCTACGGCCTCGACAAGCCGGGTACCGAGCTCACGCGCGAGGACACCCGGAACCCCGACAACCCGTTCAACACCTACGCCCACAAGGGTCTGCCCCCGACTCCGATCGCGAGCCCAGGCGCCGACTCGCTGGCGGCCGTGGTGAGTCCGGAACCAGGCGACTGGATCTTCTGGACCGCGGTCAACCTGGAGACTGGCGAGACCAAGTTCGCGGTGACGTGGGACGAGCACCAGAAGAACGTGGCCGAGCTGCGTCGGTGGCAGGCGGAGAACGGCGGGTGAGCACCAAGCGCCCGCCGCGACGTGCGGCCGTCCTCGGCCACCCCGTCGCGCACTCGCTGTCCCCGGTGCTGCACCGTGCCGCGTACGACGCGCTCGGGCTGGACGGGTGGTCGTACGAGGCGATCGACACCACCGAGGAGGAGCTCCCGGCCTTCGTCAACGGCCTCGACGCCTCGTGGGCGGGTCTGAGCCTCACCATGCCGCTCAAGCACGCGGTGATCTCTCTGCTGGACCATGTCGACCCGCTCGCGAACGTCGTCGGGGCGGTCAACACGCTCGTGGTGCAGCCCACGGGCGGGACGCGACCGACGTTCGTCGGGACGAACACCGACGTGCACGGCCTCGTGGCGGCGCTTCGCGAAGGGCTGGGGGAGCGGGAGGTGCGCTCCGCCGTCGTGCTGGGCGCCGGGGCGACCGCCGCCTCGACGCTCGCCGCGCTCGCGCAGCTGGGCTGCGCGGCGCCGACCGTCCTCGTGCGCTCGCTCGGGCGCACGGGCAGCCTCCAGCGCGCCGCGCACCGGATGGGCGTCGAGCCGCGGTTCGAGGTGCTGGACCCGGCGTCGCCCGCGCTCGTCGACCGCCTCGCGCGCACGGACGCCGTCGTGGCCACCCTGCCGTCGCGTGCCGCCGACCCGGTGGCGGACGCGCTGTCCCGGGCCGGGGCGACGCCCGGCGGGGTCCTCCTCGACGTCGTCTACGACCCCCGGCCCACCGCGCTGTCCGTCGCCTGGACCGCGGGCGGCGGCACCGTCGTCGGCGGCGAGCGCATGCTCCTGCACCAGGCGGCCGAGCAGGTGCGGCTCATGACGGGCAAGGCAGCCCCGCTCCCCGCGATGGATCAGGCGCTGGCGTCCGCGCTGGGTGTCCCCGCCTGACGCGTCCTCGTTGCCTGCATAGTTGCGCGGCGATGGGCCCTGGTCTATGTTCGCCCGCGACACTGTTGTCTGTTTAGGGGGGATTTATGAGAATCGTACGACGACTGCTCGCTGTGACGATGACTGCCGGACTGCTCGTCAGTGGCGGCGTCCTCACCGCCACGTCTGCCGCTGCCGCTTACCCGACGTGCAACACGATCGGCATTCGCAACGGCATCGCCACTCCCTACGCCTCAGCCGCGGGGACCTATACGTGCAACCTGCGGTATCTCAACACTGGTGCCGGGGTGCGTGCGCTTCAGGACTCGCTGAACGAATGCCACGGCTTCAATCTTGTCCTCGATGGCTCTTACGGTCGGGCTACGCAGGCCGCGGTTCTGAAGTTCCAGAAAGACCGCGGTCTGGAGGCCGATGCCGTCTACGGGCCTCAGACGCGCAACGCGATCAAGTGGGTGTTCTGGAGCAACGGAACGCCCCGGCCGTCCTGCCACTCGTACTGACCGTCCTGCCACTCGTACTGACCAGCAACGCCGGCGCGGCGTGGCCCGAGTCCGCTCGAGTCACGCCGCGTTGCCCCGTGGTGTCGAGGAAGACGTGCCAACCCTGAGGTAGCGGTGCGGAACTCGTCGCATGCTGACGGAAATGGTCTCTCTACCCACCGATCCGCGTCACATCGGTGCACGCCAATACCGCGCCGAGCACCATGAACGGGCCGAAGGCTATCGCGGTGCCACGGCGTGCTCGCCGTGAGACCACCAGGCCGAGCGCCCACGCCCCGCCGAGCAGGAACGGCAGGAGGAGCCCGGCGACGAGCTCTCCCCACCCCAGCCACGCGAGCGGGGTGCCGAGCGTGCCGGCGAGCTTCACGTCGCCGAACCCCAGCCCGGGCGGGTGCACGAGCCGCAGCGCGGCGTAGGAGCAGAAGCCCGCGGCGCCCCCGGCGAGCGCGCGGGCGAGCAACTCCCCGTCGCCCGCCGCGAGCGACGCGAGCACGAGCAGCACGACGACCGCGACCCCCGTCGGGAGCACGATCACGTCCGGCAGGCGGTGGGTGCGCGCGTCGACCACGGCGAGCAGCGCACCGGCCGCGGCGACGACCACGACGGCGGGCGTCGCCCACGACGGGCCCGACCACCACGCCGCGGCCAGCGCCGCGAGCAGCGCGAGCGCCCCACCCGCCCGGCCCGCGACCCGGAGCTCCCGGGCGAGGTCGGCGCCACGGCGTCGTCCCCACGACCTCGGCGCGCCCGCGGTGACCACGGCCCTCCGTGCCTCGTCCGGTTCGTCGTCACCCGACCCGCGGAGCGATGCTGCGGCGTGCCTCGTCCCGTCCCCCTGCTGGACCATGCGCGGCACCGTAGCGCGCCCGCGGTGGCGTGGGACGTCGTCGTCCACAGACCGCCACGTCGGCGGGCACGGCGCGGCCCGCGGCGTCCCCTCAGGACCCCTCGACCCGTCGTCGCGCGCCGTCGGTCCGTACTGCGGGCGCCCACCGGGACGGGCGCGCCGACGTGGGAGGATGGCGATCATGCTGCGTTGGTTGACATCGGGTGAGTCGCACGGCGAGGCGCTGGTCGGGATCCTCGACGGGCTGCCCGCGGGCGTCGAGCTCACGACGGACGACGTGCGCGCCGCGCTCGCGCGCCGCCGCCTCGGGTACGGCCGCGGTTCGCGGCAGAAGTTCGAGCAGGACGAGCTGCGCGTCCTCGGCGGCCTGCGCCACGGGGTGACCCAGGGCGGGCCGCTGGCCATCGAGATCGCGAACTCCGAGTGGCCCAAGTGGGTCGACGTCATGTCGTCGGACCCGGTGCCGCCCGAGGCCCTGCTCGTCGACGCCGGGACGGGCGACGTCCGGGAGATCGCGCGCAACCGCCCGCTCACCCGGCCCCGCCCGGGGCACGCCGACCTCGTCGGCATGCGAAAGTACGGCTTCGAGGACGCGCGCCCCGTGCTCGAGCGCGCCTCGGCACGCGAGACGGCGACGCGCGTCGCGCTCGGCACGGCCGCGGCGAAGTTCCTCGAGCAGGCGCTCGGCGTCCGGCTCGTGTCGCACGTCGTCGCCATCGGGCCGGTCGAGGTCCCCGAGGACGCGCCGGTGCCCGGCCCCGACGACGTCACGGCGCTCGACGCGGACCCGGTGCGCTGCTTCGACCCGGACGCCTCCGCGGCCATGGTCGCGGAGATCGACGAGTGCCAGAAGGCGGGCGACACCCTCGGCGGCGTCGTCGAGGTGCTCGCGTACGGGGTCCCCTCCGGCCTGGGCACCTACGCGCAGAGCGACCGTCGCCTCGACGCGCGCCTCGCCGCCGTCCTGATGGGGATCCAGGCGATCAAGGGCGTCGAGGTCGGCGACGGCTTCCGCACCGCGCGCCGCCGCGGGTCCGCCGCGCACGACGAGATCGAGCGCGGCGCCGACGGCCGCATCCACCGTCGCAGCAACCGCGCCGGCGGCGTCGAGGGCGGCATGTCGAACGGCGAGGTGGTGCGCGTGCGCGCCGCCATGAAGCCGATCTCGACGGTGCCGCGCGCGCTCGCGACGGTCGACGTCGTCACCGGCGACGTCGCCAAGGCCCAGCACCAGCGCTCCGACGTGTGCGCGGTCCCGCCCGCGGCGGTCGTCGCCGAGGCGATGGTCGCGCTCGTGCTCGCCGAGCAGGCGCTCGAGAAGTTCGGCGGCGACTCCGTCGCGGAGGTCCGCCGGAACGCCGAGGCGTACCTCGCCGCGATCCCCGAGCTGCAGCGCTGATGACGCCCGTCGCCCCGGGGACCCGCCCGGTCGTCGTGCTGGTCGGCCCGCCCGGCAGCGGGAAGTCGACCGTCGCGCGCCACCTGGCCGAGCTGCTCGGCCTCGCGCAGCGCGACACGGACGTCGACGTCGAGACCACGGCCGGGAAGCCGGTCGCGGACATCTTCGTCGACCACGGCGAGCCGCACTTCCGCGAGCTCGAGCGCGAGGCGGTGACGACCGCGCTCGCCACGCACGACGGCGTCCTCGCCCTGGGCGGCGGCGCGGTGCTCGACGAGCACACGCAGACCGCGCTCGCGGCGTACGTCGCCGCGGGCGGGACGGTCGTGTTCCTCGACGTGAGCCTCGCGCACGCCGCGCCGCGCGTCGGCCTCAACCAGGCGCGCCCGCTCCTGCTCGGCAACCCGCGGGCGCGCTGGGCCGCCCTCATGGAGGCGCGTCGCCCCGTCTACGAGCGGGTCTCGACGCTGCACGTCGTCACCGACGCGCGCACGCCCGCCCAGGTCGCGCGCGAGATCCGCGGGCACCTCGCGGGCGACGTCGCGCCCGGCACCCCGGGGCGCACGACGCCCGCACCCGCGCCGGCCGACCCCGCCGGCACCCCGGTCGAACAGGAGAACGCGTGACCCCCGACGCCACCACCCCCGCCCAGGACCCGGCCGCCGCCGCGCCGACGCGCGTGCGGGTCGCGGGCGAGCAGCCGTACGACGTCGTCGTGGGGCGCCACCTGCTCGGCGAGCTGCCCGCGATGCTCGGCGGCTCGGTGCGCCGGGTGCTCGTCGTGCACCCCGCGGCCCTCGCCGCGACGGCCGAGGTCGTCCACGAGGACCTCAAGGCGTCGGGCTACGAGGCGTACGTCGCGGAGGTGCCGGACGCCGAGGAGGCCAAGACCGCTCAGGTCGCCGCATTCCTGTGGGGCGTGCTCGGGCAGCTGGACTTCACGCGCACGGACGCGGTCGTCACGGTCGGCGGCGGCGCGACGACGGACCTCGGCGGCTTCGTCGCCGCGACCTGGCTGCGCGGCATCCGCGTGGTGCACGTGCCGACGACGCTCCTCGCGATGGTCGACGCTGCGGTCGGGGGCAAGACCGGCATCAACACCGCCGAGGGCAAGAACCTCGTCGGCGCGTTCCACCCGCCGGCCGGCGTCCTGTGCGACCTCGCGGCCCTGGAGTCGCTCGGGCGCTGGGACTTCGTCGCGGGGCTCGCGGAGGTCGTCAAGACGGGGTTCATCGCGGACGAGCGCATCCTCGAGCTCGTCGAGGCGCACGCCGACGCGCTCGCCGCGTGGGGCACCCGGCCGACGACGGACGAGACCTGGGCCGTCGTCGCCGAGCTCGTCGAGCGCTCGGTCGCGGTCAAGGCGCGCGTCGTGGGGGAGGACCTCAAGGAGGCCGGGCTGCGCGAGATCCTCAACTACGGCCACACGCTGGGCCACGCCGTCGAGCTCACCGAGCGCTACCAGTGGCGCCACGGAGCGGCCGTCTCCGTCGGCATGGTGTTCGCCGCCGAGCTCTCGCGCCTCGCCGGGAAGCTGGACGACGCCGTCGTCGACCGCCACCGCGCGATCCTCGGCTCGCTCGGGCTGCCCCTCACCTACCGGGGCGACCGGTGGGAGCAGCTGCTGTCCGCCATGCGCCGCGACAAGAAGTCGCGCGGCGACCTCCTGCGCTTCGTGGTGCTCGACGACGTCGCCCGCCCGACGCGCCTCGAGGGCCCGGACCCGACGCTCCTCGCCGCGGCCTACGCCGAGATCGCGGCGGACGCCCCGGTGGGCCGCGGGCCGATCGCCCTCTGACGGATCCCCGGCAGGGTCAGGCCCAGAGCCCTCGTCCGCGGAGCACGTCGCGCAGCACGTCCGAGCGGTCGGTGACGATGCCGTCGACCCCGAGGTCGAGCAGCCGGTGCATCGTCGGCGCGTCGTTGACCGTCCAGGCGTGCACCGCGACGCCGGCCCGGTGCGCGGCCCGCACGAACGCCGAGTCCACGACCCGGACCCAGCCCTCGCGCACCGGGACCTGGAGGCAGTCGACCGAGCGGGCCGCGAGGCGGGCGAGCGCGTCCGCCCGCGCCCGCCCCGCGAGCAGCATGCCCACCACCGCGCCTCGCGCGCCGGACACGGTCACGGGGCGCGAGAGCCGCGCCACGGTCGCCTCCCGCCGCGACGCGGCGAACGACGCGACGCACACGCGGTCGTGCGCGCGCGTGCGCTCGATCGCGCGCGCGACGGGCTCGGCCGCCGCGGCCGACTTGACGTCGACGTTCACGCGGAGGTCCGGCCACGTCCCGAGGACGTCCTCCAGCGACGGCACCGGCTCCCGGCCGCCGATCCGGGCGGTGCGCACCGTGCGCCACGGGAGGTCGGCCACCAGGCCGCGCGCGTCGGTCGTCCGGTCCAGCGAGGCGTCGTGGAGCGCCACGGCGACGCCGTCCGACGTCGCGTGGGCGTCCGTCTCGACGTACCGGAGCCCCAGCTCGCGGGCCGCCGCGAACGCCGCCATCGAGTTCTCGAGACCGTCGCGCGAGAAGCCGCGGTGCGCGAGCGCCGCGAACGGGGCGTCGAGGTAGCGCGTCGCGCTCATGCTGCTGTCCGCGGACGCGCGCCGGACGATGCGGGGACGGGCGCGGAGCGCAGGTGCGGGTGCCGTGCCGGAGGTCGGGGACGGGCAGCGCTGAGGGTCACCCCGCCAGCCTGCCCGAGGCCGTGGTCCGTCGCCCGTCGGGAGCGGCCCCGGACGTGTCGCCGTCGCTCGCTCCGGCACGGCTAGGCTCGGGCGCCATGGAACGCGTGCTCGTCCTCAACGGACCCAACCTCGGCCGGCTCGGCGTGCGCGAGCCGGAGATCTACGGCTCGGCCTCGATGGCGGACCTCCGCGAGTCGGCGACGACGTGGGGGAGCGCGCTCGACCTCGCGGTCGACGTGCGGCAGACCGACGACGAGTCCGAGCTCGTCGGCTGGCTGCACGAGGCCGTCGACGCGCGGGCCCACGTGGTGCTCAACCCGGCCGCGTTCACGCACTACTCCTACGCGGTGCGCGACGCCGCCGCGCAGGTCACGACGTCCGGCCTGCTGCTGGTCGAGGTCCACCTCAGCAACCCGGCGGCGCGCGAGGCGTTCCGCAGCCACTCCGTCGTGGGGGCGGTCGCGACCGGCACGGTCGCGGGCTTCGGCTTCGACTCCTACCGGCTCGCGCTCGAGGCCGTCGCCGCGCGCCTGCGCGGGACCCGGGCTTGATCTGCCCTGATCAAGCCTGAGGGATTGATGGTCGACAAACAAGGGTCTAGCCTTGATGTCATGTACGTGCTGACCGTCGACCAGCGGGGGAGCACCGGTCGTCCCGACCGCGTCCCCGAGGTGCTCGCGCGGCTCGACGAGATGCTGGCGGGCCGCGGCGGCGTCGTCGTCCCGTTCGCCCGAACGGTCGGCGACGAGGTCCAGGGCGTCCTCGACGACCCGGAGGCCGTCGTCGAGGTCGTGCTCGACCTCCTGCGCGACGGCGGCTGGAGCGTCGGCCTCGGCGTCGGGCCGGTCGACGAGCCGCTGCCCGCGGTCTCGCGCGAGGCGTCGGGCACGGCGTTCGTGCGCGCCCGCGAGGCGGTCGAGCAGGCGAAGTCGCGCGCGGCGACCGCGCCCGTGGCCGTCCGTGGGGAGCCCGCGGCGCGCGCCGCGGAGGTCGAGGCGCTCCTGCGCCTCCTCGCGGCGGTCGTGGACCGGCGCACCGCGCCCGGGTGGGAGGCCGTCGACGCGCTGGCGCGTGTGGGAGGTACCCAGAAGGATGTGGCTCGCGCGCTCGGCGTGTCCGAGCAGGCGGTCAGCCAGCGGCTGCGCACCGCGCTGTGGCCCGAGGAGGCGGCGGCGCGGCCCGTGGTCGCGAGGCTGCTGGGCGAGCTCCACGAGGGGCCGCCGGTGGATCGGCAGGAGGAGAAGGCGTGACGGACCCGGTGACGGTCGTGCTCGTGGTGCTCGTCTGGGTGGTCGCGCTCGCCGCGAGCGTCCTCGGCGGCGGCCCCGTGACCCAGGGGTCCTGCGCGCGGCGGCGCGCGCGGGCGGCTCCGCCGCCCCGGGTCGCGCCGGCCGGCCGCGGCGCGGTGCCCCGGCGGACCCGGCGGCCGTCCCGGTGCCCCCGCCGCCCCCTCCGACGACGGGGCCGATCGGGACGGAGGCCGTCAAGGCCCTGCGCGGCGGGACGTGGATCGGGATCCTCGAGCGGTTCGCGATCACGGGCTGCCTCCTCGCGGGCGAGCCGGGCGGCATCGCCTTCGTCGTCGCGATCAAGGGCCTCGGCCGCTACCCCGAGCTGCGCGAGCACCCCGTCGCGTCGGAGCGCTTCGTCATCGGGACGCTCGCCTCGATGTGCTGGGCGGCGACCCTGGGCGTCGTGGCGAACGCGGTCCTCGCCGCGCTCCGGTAAGATCGTCAAGGCCCATTTCCGCATCCCGCTCTCGTGGCCCCGTCGTGCCGTCCCGGCACGCGGCAGCGCGTCGACGGGACCGCTGACCCTCCGACAGGAAGACGAACGTGGCGACCACCAACGACATCAAGAACGGCACCGTGCTGCGACTCGACGGCCAGCTGTGGACCGTGATCGAGTTCCAGCACGTCAAGCCCGGCAAGGGTGGCGCGTTCGTCCGCACCAAGATCAAGAACGTCATGACGGGCAAGACGATCGACAAGACGTTCAACGCCGGCCTCAAGATCGAGACCGCCAACGTCGACCGCCGTGACTTCCAGTACCTGTACCAGGACGGCGCGGACTACGTGTTCATGGACACCTCGACGTACGACCAGATCACGGTAGGTGCCGAGATCGTGGGCGACGCCAAGGACTACATGCTCGAGAACCAGAACGTGCTCATCGCGTCGAACGACGGCCAGCCGCTCTACATCGAGCTGCCCGCCTCGGTCGTCCTCGAGATCACGTACACCGAGCCGGGCCTGCAGGGCGACCGCTCGACGGGCGGCACCAAGCCCGCGACGCTCGAGACGGGCGCGCAGATCCAGGTCCCGCTCTTCCTCGAGCAGGGCACCAAGGTCAAGGTCGACACGCGTGACGGGTCGTACCTCGGCCGCGTGAACGACTGACCGCCGGCACCGACGGACAGACGACGGACTGACATGGCCGCACGCACCAAGGCGCGCAAGCGCGCGCTCGACGTCCTCTTCGAGGCGGAGCAGCGTCACGTGGACCCGACGACCCTCCTCGCGGAGCGCGTCGCCGACCCCGGGACGGCGCAGACCGCGCTGCCGCAGTACGCGGTCGACATCGTCGAGGGTGTGCTCGCCCACCGCGAGCGCATCGACGAGCTGCTCGAGACGTACTCCCACGGGTGGACGCTCGAGCGCATGCCCGCCGTCGACCGGGCGCTGCTGCGCATCGGCGGCTGGGAGATCCTCTTCAACGACGACGTCCCCGACGTCGTCGCGATCGACGAGGCCGTCGACCTCGCGCGCTCCCTGTCGACCGACGACTCGCCGTCGTTCGTCAACGGGCTGCTCGCGCGCATCGTCGAGATGAAGCCGACGATCACGGCCTGACCGCGGCGCCCGGCCCCGGCCGGGACGACGCCTCGCGCGGCGTCGGTCACGGGTGTGACCGACGCCGCGTCCCACCGGGCGGGACGCGCACCCGGCCGCCGGACCACCGGCGGTAGGGTGGGTGACCGTCAGACATCCTTTAAGGCCCGTCCTGTGAGGCGGGGAAGGAGGTCGCCGGACATGAGCTCTGGCGCTGCTGTGCCCACACCATCCGTACCTCGGCCGGGGTCCGACCCCGAGACGGGGCCGACCGCCGGGACCGTCGTCCTCACGGCGGCGGACATCTCCCGCGCGCTGACGCGCATCGCCCACGAGATCGTGGAGCGCAACAAGGGAGCCCACGACCTCGTCCTCCTCGGCATCCCGACGCGCGGCGTCCCGCTCGCGGCCCGGCTCGCCGAGCGCCTCGCCGCGATCGAGGCAGACGGCGCGCCCGACCCGCACGCGATCGTCGGCGAGCTCGACGTGACGATGTACCGCGACGACCTGCACCGCCACCCGACGCGCACGATCGGCGCGACGCGCCTTCCCGCGTCGGGGATCGACGGCAAGGTCGTGGTCCTCGTCGACGACGTCCTGTACTCCGGCCGCACGATCCGGGCCGCGCTCGACGCGATCAGCGACCTCGGCCGCCCGCGCGCGGTGCAGCTCGCGGCGCTCGTCGACCGCGGCCACCGGGAGCTGCCGATCCGCCCCGACTTCGTGGGCAAGAACCTGCCCACGTCGACGTCCGAGCGCGTGAGCGTGCGCCTCGCCGAGATCGACGGCGCTCCCGCGGCGGGCGACGCGTCCGCCGACGCGGTGGTCATCCGGCCCGCTGCTGCACAGCCGGGCTCCTCCGAGGACGGGGAGGCCCGCGCATGAGGCACCTGCTCTCGACCCAGGACCTCGGGCGTGCCGACGCGATCCGCATCCTCGACACGTCCGCCCAGATGGCCGCGACGCAGTCCCGCGAGATCAAGAAGCTCCCGACGCTGCGCGGTCGCACGGTCGTCAACCTCTTCTACGAGGACTCCACCCGCACGCGCATCTCCTTCGAGACCGCCGCGAAGCGGCTGTCCGCGGACGTCATCAACTTCTCGGCCAAGGGGTCGAGCGTGTCCAAGGGCGAGTCGCTCAAGGACACCGCGCTGACGCTCCAGGCGATGGGCGCGGACGCGGTCGTCGTGCGGCACCAGGCGTCGGGCGCCCCGCACCTGCTCGCGCACGCGGGCTGGCTCGACGCGGCCGTGGTCAACGCGGGCGACGGCATGCACCAGCACCCGACGCAGGCGCTCCTCGACGCGTACACGCTGCGCCGCCACCTCACCGGGACGGGACTGACGTCGCCGGGGGCGAGCGGTCCCGACGACGCCGCGGCGCGCGGCGCGGGCCTCGACGGGCGCCACGTCGCGATCGTCGGCGACGTGCTGCACTCGCGGGTCGCGCGCTCGAACGTCCACCTGCTGCACACGCTCGGGGCCCGCGTGACGCTCGTCGCGCCGCCCACGCTCCTGCCGGTCGGCGTCCAGACGTGGCCGTGCGAGGTCTCCTACGACCTGGACGCGGCCCTCGCTGGAGACACGGCGCACGGCGGCCCCGACGCCGTGATGATGCTGCGCGTGCAGCGCGAGCGCATGAGCGGCGCCGGCGCGGGGGGCGGGGCCTTCTTCCCGAACCCGCTCGAGTACAGCCGCAAGTACGGGCTCGACGCCCGGCGCCTCGGGCTCCTCGCCGAGCACGCCGTCGTCCTGCACCCCGGCCCCATGAACCGCGGCCTCGAGATCTCCGCGCAGGCGGCGGACTCGCCGCGCGCGGTGATCGTCGAGCAGGTCGCGAACGGCGTCGCCGTGCGCATGGCCGTGCTCTACCTCCTCCTCGCGGGCAGCGACGAGGCCGACGCCGCGGCGTCGGCCGCGGCCCTGCCCTCCGCCCAGCCCGTCCCCGCCGTCGAAAGGGTCTCCGCCTCGTGAGCAGCGCCGCAACCACCACGTACGTCCTGCGCGGCGCGCGCCCGCTGGGCGGCGACCCCGTCGACCTCGTCCTCGCGGACGGCGTGGTCGCCGAGCTCGCCCCGGTCGGCGCCGCGCGCGCCGCGGACGACGACGGCACCGTCGTCGTCGACGCGACGGGCCTCGTCGCCCTGCCCGGGCTGGTCGACCTGCACACCCACCTGCGCGAGCCGGGGCGCGAGGACGCCGAGACGATCGCGTCCGGCACCCGCGCCGCGGCGGCGGGCGGCTTCACGGCCGTGCACGCGATGGCGAACACGACCCCGGTCGCGGACACCGCGGGCGTCGTCGAGCAGGTGTGGCGTCTCGGGCGCGACGCGGGCTGGGTCGACGTGCACCCCGTGGGCGCCGTCTCCGTCGGGCTCGCGGGCGAGCAGCTCGCCGAGCTCGGCGCGATGGCCGACTCCGCGGCCCGCGTGCGGGTGTTCTCGGACGACGGGAAGTGCGTCGACGACCCGATCCTCATGCGCCGCGCCCTCGAGTACGTCAAGGCGTTCGACGGCGTCGTCGCCCAGCACGCGCAGGAGCCTCGCCTCACCGAGGGCGCCCAGATGAACGAGGGCGTCGTGTCGGCGGAGCTCGGCCTGGCGGGCTGGCCCGCGGTCGCCGAGGAGGCGATCATCGCGCGCGACGTGCTCCTCGCGGAGCACGTGGGCTCGCGCCTGCACGTGTGCCACCTCTCGACCGCCGGCTCGGTCGAGATCGTCCGCTGGGCCAAGGGCCGCGGGATCGACGTCACGGCCGAGGTCACGCCGCACCACCTCGTGCTCACCGACGACCTGGCGCGCGGCTACGACCCGACGTTCAAGGTCAACCCGCCGCTGCGCACGGCCGCGGACGTCGAGGCGGTGCGCGAGGGCCTCGCCGACGGCACGATCGACATCGTCGCGACCGACCACGCGCCGCACGCGCGCGAGGACAAGGACTGCGAGTGGGCCGCGGCCGCGTTCGGCATGACGGGCCTCGAGACGGCGCTGAGCGTCGTGCAGCAGACCATGGTCGACACGGGTCGCATGACGTGGGCCGACGTCGCGCGCGTGCTGTCGAGCGCGCCCGCGCGCATCGGCCGCATCGACTCGGGGGAGCGCGCCCAGGGCCGCCCGCTCGAGGTCGGCGAGCCCGCGAACGTCACGCTCGTCGACCCGGCCGCGCGGCGCGTGGTCGACGGCGCAGGGCAGGCCACCGCGAGCACCAACACGCCCTTCCAGGGCCGCGAGCTGCCCGGTGCGGTCGTCGCGACGTTCCTGCGGGGCCGGGCCACCGTGCTCGACGGCGCGCCCGTCGAGGCGGTCGCGGCCGGTCGGGGGTGGGGGCGTGAACCTGCCGCAGCCCGTCGCGGCCGGGATCTGGATCGTGCTCGGCGTCGTCCTGCTGACGCTCGTGCTCGTCGGCCGTCGCCGGCTCGTGCGCCGCTCCGCGGGCTTCGTCCCGACGCCGCCCGTCGTGCCGGCGGAGGCCGCGCGCGGCGGCGTCGTGCTCGGCCCGCTCGACGCGCTGTACGTGTCGAGCACGCTCGCGGGCGACTGGCTCGCGCGCGTCGGCGCCCACGGCCTCGGCGACCGGGCGCAGGCCCAGGTCACCGTGTACGACGCCGGCCTGCACGTCGCGCGCCGCGGCGCCGACGACGTGTGGGTCCCCGCGGCGGCCGTCGAGGACGTCGCCCTCACCCCGGGCATGGCGGGGAAGTTCGTCGGGAAGGAAGCCATCGTCGTCGTGACGTGGTCCGTCCCGGCCGAGCCGGTCCCCGCCGACGCCCCCGAGGTCCCGGCGCACCCCGAGGTCCGGCTGGACACCGGCCTCATGCCGCGCCACGACCACGACGTCCCGCGTCTCCTGGAGGCCGTGCGCGACCTCGCCGGCCGCCCCCGGGACGCGGGCGCCGACGGCACCCGCGAACGACGAACCGGGGCGCCGAGCAGCGCCACCGACGCACCCACCGACCAGGACGGCCCGGCGCCGACGCGCGAGAGCGCGGCACCCGGCACCGACGAGAACGACGAGGAAGCACCTTGACCGCCTCAGCGAACGCAGTGAGCTCACCGACCGCAGTCACCTCGGTGACCGGCGCACCCGCCCCCGACCGGGCCCTGATCGTCCTCGAGGACGGCACGGTGCAGCCCGGCCGCGCGTACGGCGCGCGCGGCACGACCGTCGGCGAGATCGTCTTCAACACCGGCATGACCGGCTACCAGGAGACCCTCACCGACCCCTCCTACCACCGGCAGATCGTCGTCATGACGGCCCCCCACATCGGGAACACGGGCGTCAACGACGAGGACCCGGAGTCCGGCAAGATCTGGGTCGCCGGGTACGTCGTGCGCGACGCGGCCCGTCGCGCGTCGAGCTGGCGCGCGCAGCGCACCCTCGACGAGGAGCTCGCGGCCCAGGGCGTCGTCGGCATCAGCGACGTCGACACGCGCGCCCTCACGCGCCACCTGCGCGAGCTCGGCGTGATGCGCGCGGGCATCTTCTCCGGCGACGCGCTCGTGCGCGACGGCTACCCGCGCACCGTGGAGGACCTCGTGGCCGAGGTGAAGGCGGCGCCCGCGATGGCCGGCGCCGACCTCGCCCGCGAGGTGAGCACGGACACGGCGTACGTCGTCGAGCCCTTCGAGGGCACGACGCCGGACGGCGAGCCCGTCGCCACCGTCGTCGCCGTGGACCTCGGCATCAAGTCGATGACGCCCCAGCGCCTCGCCCAGCGCGGCGTGCGCGTGCACGTGGTGCCCGCGGCCTCGACGATCGCGGACATCGAGGCGTACTCGCCCGACGGCGTGTTCTTCTCGAACGGCCCGGGCGACCCGAGCGCCGCGACCCACGAGGTCGAGCTGCTGCGCGGCGTCCTCGACCGCGGCACGCCGTTCTTCGGCATCTGCTTCGGCAACCAGATCCTCGGGCGCGCGCTCGGCTACGGCACGTACAAGCTCGCGTACGGCCACCGCGGCATCAACCAGCCCGTCATGGACCGCCGCACCGGCAAGGTGGAGGTCACGGCGCACAACCACGGGTTCGCGGTCGACGCGCCGCTCGACGGCGAGTCCGTCGCCCCGCACGACCGCGGCCGCTACGGGCGTGTCGTCGTGTCCCACGTCGGGCTCAACGACCAGGTGGTCGAGGGGCTCGAGTGCCTCGACCTGCCCGCCTTCTCCGTCCAGTACCACCCCGAGGCCGCGGCCGGCCCCCACGACGCCGCGTACCTCTTCGACCGCTTCGTCGAGCTCATGACGTCGCGTCGCGCCGCCGGCGCGGCGGGCGCGGGCTCCGACGCCGTCGAGCAGACCACCAAGGAGAGCTGACCGTGCCTCGCAGAACCGACATCTCCAGCGTCCTGGTCATCGGGTCCGGCCCGATCGTCATCGGCCAGGCGTGCGAGTTCGACTACTCCGGCACCCAGGCGTGCCGCGTGCTCAAGGAGGAGGGCCTGCGGGTCGTCCTCGTGAACTCGAACCCGGCGACGATCATGACCGACCCCGAGTTCGCCGACGCGACCTACGTCGAGCCGATCACGACCGAGGTCCTCACGTCGATCATCGCCAAGGAGCGCCCCGACGCGCTGCTGCCGACGCTCGGCGGTCAGACGGCGCTCAACGCGGCGATCGCGCTCGACGAGGCGGGCGTCCTCGCCGAGTACGGCGTCGAGCTCATCGGCGCGAACATCGCGGCGATCCAGAAGGGCGAGGACCGTCAGCAGTTCAAGGACGTCGTCGAGACGTGCGGCGGCAAGTCCGCGCGCTCCGTCATCGTCCACACGGTCGACGAGGCGATCGCGGCCGCGGGCGACCTCGGCTACCCGATGGTCGTGCGCCCGTCGTTCACGATGGGCGGCCTCGGCTCGGGCTTCGCGTACGACGAGGACGAGCTGCGCCGCATCGTCGGCCAGGGCCTGCACTACTCCCCGGTGACGGAGGTGCTCCTCGAGGAGTCGATCCTCGGCTGGAAGGAGTACGAGCTCGAGCTCATGCGCGACAAGAACGACAACGTCGTGGTCGTGTGCTCGATCGAGAACGTCGACCCCGTCGGCGTGCACACGGGCGACTCGATCACGGTCGCGCCCGCGCTCACGCTCACCGACCGCGAGTACCAGAAGCTGCGCGACATCGGCATCGCCGTCATCCGCGAGGTCGGCGTCGACACGGGCGGCTGCAACATCCAGTTCGCCGTCGACCCGGACACGGGCCGCGTCATCGTCATCGAGATGAACCCGCGCGTCTCGCGGTCGTCCGCGCTCGCGTCCAAGGCGACCGGGTTCCCCATCGCGAAGATCGCGGCGAAGCTCGCCGTCGGCTACACGCTCGACGAGATCCCCAACGACATCACGCAGGTCACGCCGGCCTCGTTCGAGCCGACGCTCGACTACGTGGTCGTCAAGGTGCCGCGGTTCGCGTTCGAGAAGTTCCCGGCCGCGGACCCGACGCTCACGACGACCATGAAGTCGGTCGGCGAGGCGATGGCGCTCGGGCGCAACTTCACCGAGGCGCTCGGCAAGGCGCTGCGCTCGATCGACAAGGGCGGCTCGGTCTTCCACTGGGACGGCGAGCCCGTCTCCGGCGCGGAGCTCGACGAGCTGCTCGTGCGCATCGCGCGCCCCACGGAGAACCGGATCATCGGCGTCCAGCAGGCGCTGCGCGCCGGGGCGAGCGTGGAGCAGGTGTTCGAGGCCACGAAGATCGACCCGTGGTACCTCGACCAGATCCAGCTGGTCAACGAGGTCGCGGCGGCCGTCGCCGACGCGCCCGCGCTCACGGAGGACGTGCTGCGCGAGGCGAAGAAGCACGGCCTGTCCGACGCGCAGGTCGCGCGCCTGCGCGGCATGGGCCCGGCGGGCGAGGCGACCGTGCGCGAGGTCCGCTACGCGCTCGGCGTCCGGCCCGTCTACAAGACGGTCGACACGTGCGCGGCCGAGTTCGCCGCCCGCACGCCGTACCACTACTCGTCGTACGACCTCGAGACCGAGGTCGCCCCGCGCGAGCGCGAGGCCGTGATCATCCTCGGCTCGGGCCCGAACCGCATCGGCCAGGGCATCGAGTTCGACTACTCGTGCGTGCACGCGGCCCTCACGCTGCGCGAGCGCTACGAGACGGTCATGGTCAACTGCAACCCGGAGACGGTCTCGACCGACTACGACACGTCCGACCGCCTCTACTTCGAGCCGCTGACGTTCGAGGACGTGCTCGAGGTCTACCAGGCGGAGCTCGCCGCGGGACCGGTCAAGGGCATCATCGTCCAGCTCGGCGGCCAGACCCCGCTCGCGCTCGCGCAGCGCCTCGCCGACGCGGGCCTGCCGATCCTCGGCACGAGCCCCGAGGCGATCGACGCCGCGGAGGACCGCGGCGAGTTCGGCCGCGTGCTCGTCGAGGCGGGCCTGCCCGCCCCGGCGTTCGGCACGGCGCGCTCGCTGGACGAGGCGAAGGACGTCGCGGCCGGCATCGGGTACCCGGTGCTCGTGCGCCCGTCCTACGTGCTCGGCGGGCGCGGCATGGAGATCGTGTACTCGGCCGAGCAGCTCACGGGCTACGTCGAGCGCGCCCTCGTGGCGGCCGCGGCGGAGGACCGCACGGCCGGGACGCTGCCCGCGCCGCTGCTCATCGACCGGTTCCTGGACGACGCCATGGAGATCGACGTCGACGCGCTCTACGACGGCACCGAGCTCTTCCTCGGCGGCGTGATGGAGCACATCGAGGAGGCGGGCATCCACTCGGGCGACTCGGCGTGCGTCCTGCCGCCCGTGTCGCTCTCGGAGCAGGAGATCGAGCGCATCCGCCGCTCGACCGAGGCCATCGCGAAGGGCGTCGGCGTGCGCGGCCTGCTCAACGTGCAGTACGCGCTCGTCTCCGACGTGCTCTACGTCCTGGAGGCCAACCCCCGCGCGTCGCGCACGGTGCCGTTCGTCTCGAAGGCGACGGGCACGTCGCTCGCGAAGGCCGCGGCGCGCGTCATGGCGGGCGAGTCGATCGCGGAGCTGCGCGCCGCGGGCGTGCTGCCCGCCGAGGGCGACGGCGGCACGCTCCCGCTCGACGCGCCGATCGCGGTCAAGGAGGCGGTCCTGCCGTTCAAGCGCTTCCGCACCGCGGACGGCGTCGTGGTCGACACGGTGCTCGGCCCCGAGATGCGCTCGACGGGCGAGGTCATGGGCTTCGACCGCGACTTCCCGCACGCGTTCGCCAAGTCGCAGGCCGCCGCGTTCGGCGGGCTGCCGACGTCGGGCCGCGTGTTCGTCTCGGTCGCGGACCGCGACAAGCGCTCGATCGTCTTCCCGGTCAAGCGCCTCGCGGAGCTCGGCTTCGAGATCCTCGCGACGGACGGCACGTCGAGCGTGCTGCGCCGCAACGGCATCGCGTCGCGCGTGGTGCGCAAGTTCTCCGCGGGCCGCGGGGCGGACGGCGAGCCGACGATCGTCGACCTCATCACGGCCGGCGAGGTGGACATGGTCATCAACACGCCGTCCGGGCAGGGCGCGCGGGCCGACGGCTACGAGATCCGCGCGGCCACGACGGCGGCCGACAAGCCGATCGCGACGACGGTCGACCAGCTCGCCGCCGCGGTGCAGGGCATCGAGGCCGTCCTCGCCGGGCCGTTCGCGGTCGCGAGCCTCCAGGAGCACATGGCGGGCGAGGGCCTGACCGACGGCGTCGAGCTGCCCGCTCCCGCCGCGGAGCGGGTGGGCGCGTGAGCGCGGGCTTCGGCGCGCGCCTCGCGGCGGCGACGGCGGACCACGGGCCGCTGTGCGTGGGCATCGACCCGCACCCGGGCCTGCTCGCGGACTGGGGCCTGCCCGACGACGCCTCCGGGCTGCGCGAGTTCGGCCTGCGGGTCGTCGAGGCGGTCGGGGGCCGCGTCGCCGCGGTCAAGCCGCAGTCGGCGTTCTTCGAGCGCCACGGGTCGCGCGGCGTCGCAGCGCTGGAGGAGGTCCTCGCGGCGGCCCGCGCCGCCGGGACGCTGACGATCATGGACGCCAAGCGCGGCGACATCGGCTCGACCATGGCCGCGTACGCCGACGCGTACCTGCGCGACGGGTCGCCGCTCGCGGCGGACGCGCTGACCGTGTCCCCGTACCTGGGGTTCGGGTCGCTGCAGCCCGCGGTGGACGCGGCGCTGGAGACGGGGCGCGGCCTGTTCGTGCTGTGTCTGACGTCGAACCCCGAGGGCGCCGAGGTGCAGCACGCGCGCCGGGGCGCCGGGGCGGGCGTGGAGTCCGTCGCGGCGCACGTCGCGCGCGAGGCGGCGCAGGTGAACGCCCCGGTCGTCGCCGCGGGCGACGCGCTCGGGCCGGTCGGGCTCGTGGTGGGCGCGACGATCGCGGACGCCGCGGCGCGCACGGGGACCGACCTCGCGGCCGTGCGCGGGCCGCTCCTCGCGCCCGGCGTGGGCGCGCAGGGCGCGGGCGCGGCCGAGCTCGCCGCCGTCTTCGGCGACGCGCGGCGCCAGGTGCTCGCGTCGTCGTCGCGCGGGGTGCTGCGCGCCGGGCCGGACGCGGACGCGCTGCGCGCGGCGGCCCGCGCCGCCACGGACGAGGCGGCGCAGGCCCTGCGCGGTTGAGACCCCCACCTCGCGGGACCGGGCCGGCACCCTCGCGGGTGCTGGCCCGGTCGCCGTCGTGCCCCGCGGTCCCGTGCCAGACTGCGCCCATGACCTCCCGCGACGAGACGACCGACCCCGCCCCGACCGCTGCCGGTACGCCTCCGGAGCTGCCCCCGCCGGGCGCCGTGCCGGGCGCCCTGGACGTGCCGGGCACGTGGAACGCGCGCGACGTGGGCGGTCGGGCGGTGCCGGCCGGTCACGACGAGCCGCTGCGGACGGGCGTGCTGCTGCGCACGGCGAGCCTGTCCCGGCTCACCCCCGCGGGCCAGGCCGCGCTCGTCGACCTGGACGTCCGGACGGTCGTCGACCTGCGCGGCGGGGACGAGCTCGCGCGCGACGGCGCGGACGCCGTCCCGGGCGGCGTGCGCGTGCTGCGCCGGGGCATGGACCCGACGCCGGGCCTGGTCGACGGGGGAGCGGGCGCGGGCGCCTCGGCGGACCCGGCGGAGCTCGTCGCGGGCCTGCTCGCGGCCGACGACCCGGCCGCGGTCGCGCGGCGCCTCATGCACGGCGTGTACGCGACGTTCGTCACGGACCCGGGCATCCGGGAGACGGTCGGCCGTGTCCTGGCGGACGTCGCCGCGGCCGACGGCGCGAGCGTCGTGCACTGCTCGGCGGGCAAGGACCGCACGGGCTGGGTCGTGGCGCTCGTGCAGTACGTCGCGGGGGTCCCGGAGGAGGAGCGCATGGCCGAGTACCTCGCGAGCGCGGCCGTGGCCGAGGGGCTCGCCGCGCTCGTGCCCCCGCTGCCGGGGCTGTCGCCCGAGGCGCTGGCGCCGGTCCTCACCGTCGAGCCCGCGTACCTGGAGGGCGCGTGGGAGCTGGCGGTGCGCGAGCACGGGAGCATCGACGACTACCTCGTGGCGTGCGGCGTGACGACGGCGGTGCGCGACGCGCTCGTGGCGCGCCTCGTGGCGTCCTGAGCCGCCCCCGATCCGCGTCCCGCCCTCGTTTCCGCCGTCGTTCCCGGCCCGCTGCCGGGGCCGTGACGGAGACCGACCCGGTACGGCCGCGGACGACGCGCCATGCCCAGTCGTTGCCCGATCGCCCGAGGCTCGCTACTTTCGAGGGGTCGGCTCCGTGCGTCGGCGCAGGTCGCCCGGGTGATCCACCCGGGCGGGGCTCCACCTGCGGGCACGCCGGGACGACTGAGTGGGCCCATCCGCCTGACGACGAGTAGGTGACTTGCGTGGCACTTCCACCCCTGACCCCAGAACAGCGCGCGGCGGCGCTCGAGAAGGCCGCGGAGGCACGACGCGTGCGCGCCGAGGTGAAGAACCGGCTCAAGTACTCCCAGGGCTCCCTGAAGGAGGTCATCGAGCGCGGCCAGACGGACGACATGATCGGCAAGCTCAAGGTCGTCTCGTTGCTGGAGTCCCTGCCCGGCGTGGGTAAGGTGAAGGCTCGGGCGATCATGGACGAGATCGGGATCGCCGAGACACGTCGTGTCCGCGGCCTCGGCCCCCACCAGTCCGCGGCCCTCATCGAGAGGTTTGGCTGACATTTCCGCGCACCCGTCCGAGCCGACGCCGTCCGTCCCCGCCGGGGAGACCACGGAGTCGGCGTCGCCGCCCGTCGTCCCCGGCCCCGCCCGCCTGACCGTCCTGGCCGGCCCGACCGCCGTCGGGAAGGGCACGGTGTCGGCCGACATCCGGGCCCGCTACCCAGAGGTGTGGCTGTCCGTGTCGGCGACGACGCGCGACCCGCGGCCGGGCGAGGTGGACGGCGTGCACTACCTGTTCGTCGGCCCGGACGAGTTCGCGCGCATGGTCGCGGACCGTGAGCTGCTGGAGTGGGCCGTCGTGCACGGGCGCAACAGCTACGGCACGCCCCGGCGCGCGGTCGAGGAGAAGCTCGCCGCGGGCGTGCCGGCGCTCCTGGAGATCGACCTCCAGGGTGCGCGGCAGGTCCGGGCGTCGATGCCCGAGGCCCGGTTCGTGTTCCTGGCGCCGCCGAGCTGGGACGAGCTCGTGCGTCGCCTGGTCGGCCGCGGCACGGAGGACGCGGAGGAGCGGGAGCGCCGGCTGACGACGGCCCGGGTCGAGCTCGCGGCGGAGTCGGAGTTCGACCACGTCATCGTCAACGACGAGGTGCACCGCGCGACGGACGAGCTGGTGCGCGTCATGGGGCTCGAGCCCCGTCCCGTCCCGGCGGAGGGCTCGTCCCCGGCGTCGTCCCCCGTGCCGTCCGGGCACGGCGAGGGGCACAGCGAGTAGACTGTCCTGCGGTGCCCGTGCGCGGGCGTTCCCCCGTGGGCCCGAGGCCCGGTCGGCGGCCCGTCCTGCGACGTGGTGCCGCGGCCGCCCGGTCCCGGACGGGGGCGCCGTGCGCGCCGCCGCCATCGACCAGCTGCAGCGCCCGCTGCAGACCCTTGAACCCACGGAGCGAACTGTGTCCGGAACCGTCGCCGCCCCCGAGGGCATCACCGACCCGCCCATCGACGACCTGCTCGAGCACGTCGACTCGAAGTACGCGCTGGTCATCTACTCGGCCAAGCGCGCGCGCCAGATCAACGCGTACTACTCGCAGCTCAGCGAGGGCCTGCTGGAGAACGTCGGGCCGCTGCTCGAGACGCGCAACCAGGAGAAGCCGCTCTCGATCGCGATGCGCGAGATCAACGCGGGCCTGCTGACGATCGAGGCCGAGCCCGACGAGGCCCCCGAGGCCTGAGCCCGCACGCCGCGCACCTCCACCGGAGGGCGCGGCGTTCGTGCGTCCGCGCCCGGGTGCGCGGGCCCCCTGTCCCGCCGCGTTCGGCGACGGGTCTGAGCCGGACCTCCAGGAGGAACGACATGCGGATCGTGCTCGGCGTGAGCGGCGGGGTCGCGGCGTACAAGGCCGTGCTGCTGCTGCGGCTGCTGCGGGAGCAGGGCCATCGGGTGCGGGTGGTGCCGACGGCGTCCGCCCTGCGCTTCGTGGGCGCGCCCACGTGGGAGGCGCTGTCGGGCGAGCCGGCCACGGACCAGGTGTTCGAGGACGTCGAGCACGTGCCGCACGTCGCCCTGGGGCAGGGCGCCGACCTCGTGGTCGTGGCGCCCGCCACGGCGGACCTGCTCGCGCGCGCGGCGGCCGGGCGCGCGGACGACCTGCTGACCTCGACGCTGCTCACCGCGCGCTGCCCGGTGGTCATGGCGCCCGCGATGCACACGGAGATGTGGGAGCACCCGGCGACGGTCGCGAACGTGGCGACGCTGCGGGCGCGGGGCGTGCACGTGATCGAGCCGGCGTCCGGCCGCCTCACGGGGGCGGACACCGGGCCGGGGCGCCTGCCCGAGCCGGACGAGATCGCGCGCGTCGCGCTCGCCGTCGTGGAGGACGCGTCCCGCGCGAACGCCGCCGACGCGGGCGCGGAGCCCGGCCACGGGCCCGGCAGCGGGCCCGCGCAGGATCTCGCGGGCCGGCGCGTCGTGGTGTCGGCGGGCGGCACGCGCGAGCCCATCGACCCGGTGCGGTTCATCGGCAACCGGTCGAGCGGGCGTCAGGGCGTCGAGCTCGCGCGTGCGGCGGCGGCGCGCGGCGCGCACGTCACGCTCGTGGCGGCGAACCTCTCCCCGGACGTGGCGGCGCTCGTGCGCGTGCCCGGGGGCGTGCCCGACGCCGTGGTGGAGGTCGAGACGACGGCGCAGCTGCGCGACGCGGTGCGGTCGGCGGCGGCCGGGGCGGACGTCGTGGTCATGGCGGCGGCCGTCGCGGACTTCCGCCCGGCCCATGCGCCCGACGCGAAGATCAAGAAGGTGCCGGGCCAGGGGCCCGAGCCGATCGCGCTCGTGGAGAACCCGGACGTGCTCGCCGAGCTCGCCCGCGACCGGCTGCGCCCGGGCCAGGTGGTGGTCGGCTTCGCGGCGGAGACCGGTGACGCGCACGGGTCCGTGCTCGACCACGGCCGGGCCAAGGCGCGGCGCAAGGGCGCGGACCTGCTCGTGGTCAACGCCGTGGGCGAGGGTCGCGGGTTCGCGGTCGACGCGAACGACGTGACCGTGGTCGACGGCGCGGGGGACGTCGTCGCGACGGCGAGCGGGTCGAAGGGCGAGGTCGCGGACGCGGTGTGGGACGTCGTCGTGCCGCGCGTGGCGCCGTCGGACGAGCGGGCCGGGGCCGACGAGTGACCCGCGTCTCGTCTCGCCTGCCGGATATGCTCGCCCACCTTTCGGGACAGTAGGCTGTGCGCCATGGCTGAGCTGCGTCTCTTCACGTCCGAGTCCGTCACCGAGGGGCACCCGGACAAGGTCTGCGACCAGATCTCCGACGCGATCCTCGACGCGCTCCTCGCGCAGGACCCGACGTCCCGCGTGGCGGTGGAGACGATGGTCACCACGGGCCTGGTGCACGTCGCCGGCGAGGTGACGACCGACGCGTACGTCGAGATCCCGCAGATCGTGCGCGACGTCGTGCGCCGGATCGGGTACACGTCGTCGGTGATCGGCTTCGACGCGGACTCGTGCGGCATCTCGGTGTCGATCGGCCAGCAGTCGCCGGACATCGCGCAGGGCGTCGACAAGAGCCTCGAGGAGCGCGACGACCAGGGCGACCACGACCCCCTCGACGCGCAGGGCGCGGGCGACCAGGGCCTGATGTTCGGGTACGCGAGCGACGACACGCCGAGCCTCATGCCCCTGCCGGTGTGGCTCGCGCACCGTCTCGCCGAGCGCCTGGCGGCGGTGCGCCGGGACGGCACGGTGCCGGGCCTGCGCCCGGACGGCAAGACGCAGGTCACCGTCGGGTACGACGGCGACCGCGCGGTCAGCCTCGACACGGTGGTCCTCTCGACGCAGCACGACCCGGACGTCCGTCAGGACGAGCTGCACCGGCAGGTCGCGGCGCAGGTCGTGGCCCCCGTGCTGGACGCCGCGGGCCTCGACCTCGACGTGCGCGCGACGCGCCTGTTCGTCAACCCCACCGGCACGTTCGTCGTGGGCGGCCCGCAGGGCGACGCGGGCCTGACGGGCCGCAAGATCATCGTCGACACGTACGGCGGCATGGCCCGCCACGGCGGGGGCGCGTTCTCCGGCAAGGACCCGTCGAAGGTGGACCGCTCGGCCGCGTACGCGACGCGCTGGGTCGCGAAGAACGTCGTCGCCGCGGGTCTGGCGCGGCGCTGCGAGGTGCAGGTCGCGTACGCGATCGGCAAGGCGCACCCCGTCGGCCTGTACGTGGAGACGTTCGGCACGGAGAAGGTCCCGGTCGAGCGCATCACGGCCGCGATCCGCGAGGTGTTCGACCTGCGCCCGGCGGCGATCATCCGCGACCTGGACCTGCTGCGTCCCATCTACGCCCCGACGGCGGCCTACGGGCACTTCGGGCGCGAGCTCGAGCAGTTCACGTGGGAGCGCACGGACCGCGTCGCGGACCTGCAGTCCCAGGTGTGAGGAGCGTCGTCGCGCCGGTCGCGGGCGACGGCCGCGTACCCGGGCGGCACGGCACCGCGGGTGCCGGGCGCACTGCCCGGCGCACCGTCGTGAGCGAGGTCGTGAGCGCGCCGGTCGTGACGGCGGCGCGTGGTTCGATGGCGTCGTGAGCGAGCCGGAGGACACGTCGCGGGCGGTGCAGGACACCCTGCTCACCGTCGCGCCCGCCGCGCCGCGCCGGGGGCCCGCGCCGCCGGCGTCGCACCAGATCGCCGCGCACCTGCCGGTGGCGCGCCTCGCGCTCGACCTCGCGCCCCCGCACCTGGACCGCCCCTTCGACTACCTCGTGCCCGCCACGATGTCCGACGACGCGCGCCCGGGGGTGCGGGTCAAGGTGCGGTTCGCGGGCCGGGACGTCGACGGGTACGTGCTGGAGCGCGTCGACCGCTCGGACCACGACGGGCGCCTGCTGCCGCTGCGGCGCGTCGTGTCGGCCGAGCCCGTGCTCGCACCCGCCGTCGCCCGGCTCGCGCGCACGGTCGCCGACCACTACGCGGGCACGCTCTCGGACGTGCTGCGCCTCGCCGTGCCGCCGCGGCACGCGCGCGCCGAGCAGTCCTTCGCGGCACGGTCCGCCCCCGGCGCGGTGCCCGCGCCGGGATCGTCCCCGGCCGGGGACGCCCCGGTCGCCTCGAGCGAGGGCGCCGTCGCCGCCGAGGCGGCTCCTGCGGGTCCTCCCGTCGACGAGCCCGTTCCCGCGCCTGCCGAGCCCGTTCCCGGGTCGCTGCCCGCCCCGGCGCGGGCGCCGCACCAGGAGTCCGTGTGGGCCCCGTACCGGGCCGGCGCCGCGTTCCTCGCGCACGTCGCGGGCGGCGGGGCGCCCCGGGCCGTGTGGACCGCGCTCCCCGGTCTCGCGCCCCCGGCACCCGAGACGGTCCCCGAGGGTCGGCGCGGCGCGGGCCGCTCCCGCAAGGAGCCCGACGCGCTGCCCGTCACGCACTGGGCGGCCGCGGTCGCCGAGGCGGTGCGCGCGGCCCGCTCGGGCGGGCGGGGCGCGCTCGTCGTCGTGCCGGACGCGCGCGACGTCGACCAGGTGTGCGCCGCGCTCGCGGCCGCCGGGCTGCCCGCGTGGGACGCGGCGACCGGGGGCGAGGTGGTGCGGCTGACGGCCGACGAGGGGCCCGCGCCGCGCTACCGCGCGTTCCTCGCCGTCCTGCACGGTGACGCGCGCGTCGTCGTGGGGACCCGTGCGGCGGCGTTCGCACCCGTGGTCGACCTCGGGCTGGTGGTCTGCTGGAACGACGGCGAGGACACGCTCGCGGAACCGCGCGCCCCGTACCCGCACGCGCGCGAGGTGCTCGCGCTGCGCAGCGACCAGGAGGGCGCGGCGTTCCTGCTGGGGTCGCACGGGCGCACGGTCGCGGCGCACGCGCTCGTCGTACGGGGCTGGGCGCACGAGCTCGCGGCGCCGCGCGACGTCGTGCGGGCCCGGGCGCCGCGCGTGCGGGCGCTGACCTCGGTCGAGCTGGCGGCGGAGGGACCGGGCGCCGCGGCGCGCATCCCGACGGCCGCGTGGCGCACGGCGCGCGCGGCGCTGGAGCAAGGGCCGGTGCTGGTGCAGGTGCCGCGGTCGGGGTACGTGCCGGTCGTGGCGTGCGGCCGGTGCCGCACGCCCGCGCGCTGCACGGTGTGCCACGGGCCGCTCGCGCTGTCCGGCCCCCAGGCGACGCCCCAGTGCGCGTGGTGCGGGGCGCTCGCGGGCGGGTGGTCGTGCGCGGAGTGCCACTGGACGGGGCTGCGGTCGGTGCGCGTGGGGTCCCAGCGCACCGCGGAGGAGCTGGGCCGTGCGTTCGCGGGGGTCCCGGTGCAGGTGTCGGGTGCCGCGGCGGCGGGCGGGGTGCTGGGGGCGGTGTCCGCGCGTCCTGCGCTCGTGGTCGCGACGCCGGGCGCCGAGCCGGTCGCCGAGGGCGGGTACGCGGCGGCGCTGCTGCTGGACGCGGCGGTGAGCACGGCGCACGTCGGGCTGGACGTGGCGCAGGACGCGCTGGCGCGCTGGCTCGCCGCGGCGGCGCTCGTGCGGCCCGCGACGGCGGGCGGGCAGGTGCTGCTCGTGGGCGACGCCGCGCCCGCGCCGACGAACGCCCTCGTGCGCTGGGACCCGGCGCTCCTCGCGGACCGGGAGCTGGACGAGCGGGTGGAGCTGTCGCTGCCGCCGGCGGTCCGGGTGGCGGCGGTGACGGGCGACCGTCCCGCGGTGGCGGCGGTGCTGGGCCGGGTGGCGCTCGCGGGCCCGGAGACGGTGCTGGGTCCGGTGGAGGTGGCGGCGTCGCCGCGCGGGCGGGGTGCCGACGGGGCGGACGGCGCGGCGCCCGGGCTGGTGGACGCCCCGCCCGTGCGGGCGGTGGTGCGGGTCCCGGTGCGCGACGGCCGCCGGCTGGCGCGCGAGCTCGGTGCGTCCGTCGCGGTCCGGTCCGCGCGGCGGGAGCCGGGTAGCGTGCGGGTGGAGCTCGACCCGAAGGAGATCCTGTGACGCACCGCCCTGTGACGCACCGCCCCGTGCCCGCCGTCCCGACCGTCGC
Source organism: Cellulosimicrobium sp. JZ28 (assembly GCF_015327065.1). Classification (NCBI taxonomy): domain Bacteria; kingdom Bacillati; phylum Actinomycetota; class Actinomycetes; order Micrococcales; family Promicromonosporaceae; genus Cellulosimicrobium; species Cellulosimicrobium sp. JZ28. The sequence continues at coordinate 1,698,633 of NZ_CP017660.1, forward strand.
CCCCGTCACCGAGGCGTCCGCCGACGAGACCCCCGACCGCGACCTGGCACCCGCCGCCCGCGAGATCGACGCCGTGCTGTACGACTTCGGCAACGTCCTGGTGGGCTGGGACCCGTACGGTGCGTACGACGGCGTCGACCGGCGGGACGTGGACGCGTTCTTCGCCGACGTGGACTTCCGGGTGCTCAACCACGAGCGGGACGCCGGTGCGACGTGGCAGGACGCGCGCGACCGCGTGGCGGCGACCCACCCGCACCACGTCGCGCTCCTGGACCGGTACGTCGAGCGGTTCCCCGCGACGCTCACCGGCCCGGTCGAGGGCTCCGAGGAGCTCGTGCGCGAGCTGCGGGACCTGGGCCTGCGGCTGTACGGGCTGACGAACTGGTCCGCGGAGCTCTTCGCGCACGCCGCGCCGGCCGCTCCGGCCACGGCCCTCATGGAGGACGTGCTGGTCTCCGGTCGCGAGGGCCTGGCCAAGCCCGACCCGGCGATCTTCGCGCTCGCGGTCGAGCGGTTCGGTCTCGACCCGGCCCGGACGCTGTTCACCGACGACAGCCCCGCCAACGTCGACGCCGCGAGACGCCTCGGGCTGCGCACCCACCTGTTCGAGGGCACGGCGGGCCTGCGCGCGGCGCTGCGCGACCTGGGCGTGCCGGTCGGCCCCGAGGGCGCCGGGTCGTGATGGGCGCTGGGTCGTGACGGGCGCCGCGTCGTGACGGGTGCCGGGGTGCCGCGCGCGCTCACGGCCCTCGAGCGCGACGTGCTCGTCTGGATGCTCCGCCACGGGTGCCGCGGCGAGGCGGTCGCGCCCGACCGGGACGCGGCCGACCGTCGGCGCTGGCTCGCCCAGGTCGACGCGGTGCGCGTGCGCGGCGGGTGCGCGTGCGGGTCCTGCCCGACGATCGACCTGGGCGGCGACGACGGTCCCGTCCCCGCGCAGGGCCCGCGCGTCGTGCTGGAGGCGGGCACGGACCGCTTCCTCCTGCTGCTGTTCGTCGACGACGACCGGCTGAGCTGCCTCGAGCTCGCTCCCGTGGACGACGAGGCGTTCCCCGCCTTCCCGCCGGTCGCCACGCTGGCGACCTGACCTCCGGGCCCGTACCGGGCGCCTGCGCATACCGGGCGACCGACCCGTGCACGGGGACGCTCCCGGGTCTGCCGCCCTGCCCGGCCACCTAGAATCGGGCCCATGCGCCTGCTGTTCGCGGGGACCCCGGATACCGCGGTCCCGTCCCTCGACGCCCTCCTCGACTCCCGCCACGAGGTGGTCGCCGTGCTCACGCGCGCCGACGCGCCGTCGGGCCGCGGACGGCGCCTGACCCCCAGCCCCGTCCGCGTGCGTGCCGAGGAGGCGGGGATCCCCGTCCTCACGGACCGGCCCCGTGGCGAGGAGTTCCTCGCGCGCCTCGCCGCGCTCGACGTCGACGCGGCGCCCGTCGTCGCGTACGGGGAGATCCTGCGCCCCGACGTGCTCGCCGTGCCGCGGCACGGGTGGGTCAACCTGCACTTCTCCGTCCTGCCCGCCTGGCGCGGCGCGGCGCCCGTGCAGCGCGCGATCATCGCGGGCGACGAGGTGACCGGGGCGACGACGTTCCTCATCGAGGAAGGGCTGGACTCGGGGCCCACGCTCGGCACCGCGACGGAGACGATCCGGCCCCGGGACACCGCGGGCGACCTCCTCGGCCGTCTCGCCGTCTCCGGTGCGGGCCTCCTCGTCGCCACCCTCGACGCCCTCGAGGACGGCACCCTGCGCCCGCAGCCCCAGCCCGCCGACGGCGTCTCGCACGCCGCCAAGCTCACGACCGCCGACGCGGAGGTCCGCTGGGACCACCCGGCGCTCGCGGTCGACCGTCTCGTGCGTGGCTGCACCCCGGCACCCGGGGCGTGGACGACCCTGCCCGGCGCCGACGGCACGCCCACGCGCCTGGGGCTCGGCCCGGTCACCCTGCGACCCGACGTCGTCGACCTCGCCCCCGGGCGCGTGCGCGCCGGGAAGAAGGAGGTGCTCGTCGGGACCGCGACCCACGCCGTCCAGCTGGGGGAGGTGGCGCCCGTGGGCAAGAAGCACATGGCCGCCGCGGACTGGGCGCGCGGCGCCCGGCTCGACGACGCCACGGTCCTCGGTGCGGAGACCGCCCGATGAGCGCCGAGCGCCGCGACCGCGACGGTTCGAACGCACGTTCGAACAGGAGCGGGCGACCGCAGCGCCGGGAGGGCGCCGCGTCGAACAGGCATTCGAGCGATGGCGCCCCGGGTGGGGCCGACAACTCGAACGCACGTTCGAATGTTGGTGCCGCGCCGGCCGGCGGGGGAGACGAGCGCCGCGACGCCCGAGGGCGCCAGCGCGGCGCCGCCCGCTCCCGCGGAGAGGTGCACCGCGGCTCCGCAGCACCCTCCCAGCGCCGCAAGGGCACCGACCCCGCACGGGCCGTCGCGTACGACGTCCTGCGCCAGGTCGACGGCTCCGACGCCTACGCCAACCTCGTCCTGCCGCCCCTGCTGCGCGAGCGCGGCATCCGCGGACGCGACGCCGGCTTCGCGACCGAGCTCGCCTACGGCACCCTGCGCCTGCGCGGCCGCTACGACGCGATCCTCGCGCACTGCCTCGACCGCCCCCTCGACCGCCTCGACCCGCCCGTGCTCGACGTCCTGCGCCTCGGCACCCACCAGCTCCTCGCCATGCGCGTCCCGCAGCACGCCGCCGTCTCCGAGACCGTCGGCCTCGCCCGCGAGCGCACCGGCGCCGGCAGCGCCCAGCTCGTCAACGCCGTCCTGCGCCGCGTCGCCCGCACCCCCCTCGACGACTGGCTCACGACCCTCGCCGACGACGCCCCCGACCCCCTCGCGGCGCTCGCGGCCACCCAGAGCCACCCCGTCTGGATCGCCCGCGCCCTGCGCGACGCCCTCGCCGGCAACGGACGCCCCGTCGACGAGCTCGACGCCCTCCTCGCCGCCGACAACGACGCCCCCCGCGTCACGCTCGTCGCGCGCCCCGGCCTCGCCGACCCCCACGAGCTCGCCGACGGCGACGGCCGCGTCACCCCCGCCCGCTGGGCACCCACCGCGCTCACCCTCGACGGCGGCGACCCCGCCGCGTTCGGCGCCGTGCGCGACGGCCGCGCCGGCGTCCAGGACGAGGGCAGCCAGCTCGTCGCCCTCGCGCTCGCCGCCGCACCGCTCACCGGACCGCAGCCCGGCTCCACCGGCGACGACGCGCGCTGGCTCGACCTGTGCGCCGGACCCGGCGGCAAGGCCGCGCTCCTCGCGGCGCTCGCGGCCGAGCGCGGGGCGCGCCTCGTCGCCAACGAGGTCCAGCCGCACCGCGCACGCCTCGTGGAGAAGGCGCTCGCCGCCGTGCCCGCGGACGCCGTGGAGGCCGTGCGCACGGGTTGCGGGCGCGCCGTCGGGCAGGACGAGCCGGGCGCGTACGACCGCGTGCTCCTCGACGCCCCCTGCACGGGCCTCGGGGCCCTGCGCCGTCGGCCCGAGTCGCGGTGGCGCCGCACCCCGGCGGACCTCGCGACCCTCACCGGGCTCCAGCGCGAGCTCCTCGACTCCGCGCTCGACGCCGTCCGGCCCGGGGGAGTGGTCGGGTACGTCACGTGCTCGCCCCACCTCGCCGAGACCCAGGTCGTCGTCGCCGACGTGCTGCGCCGTCGCGACGACGTCGAGGTCCTCGACGCCCCGGCCGTCGTGCGCGACGTCGTGCGCCCCGAGGTGCGCGACACCGTCGAGCTCGGGGACCGTCAGGACGTCCAGCTCTGGCCGCACGTCCACGGCACCGACGCCATGCACCTCACGCTCTTGCGCCGCACGGTGTGAGCGCCGCGCCCCGCGTCGCGATGTCGTCATATCTCGACAACGCGGGGGTGTCAGAGTAACCTGACACCGTGTCGTGTCAGGGAATCCCGACGCGGCAGCACGTCAGGGCACCCCACGGCAGGAGAGCGAGCATGGCCGACACCTGGACCACCCCCCGCAGCCCCCGCGACCTCGGCGCCTACCTCAGCCGCGTCCGCCGAACCCGCGGACTCACCCAGGCCCAGGTCGCCGACGAGCTCGGCATCACCCGCCAGTACCTCTCCGAGCTCGAGAACGGCGTCGAGAACCTCTGGGTCCAACGACTCTTCGAGCTCCTCGACACCCTCGACGTCGACCTGCGACTCCAGGAACGCCGATGACCACCCTCACCGCCTGGCTCTACGGCACCCCCGTCGCCACCCTCGCACCCACCGGCCTGCGCACCACCGACGGCACACCCCGCGTCACCCTCACCTGGACCACCGACGCCCTCGACCGCTGGGGGCACGACGCCCGCGTCCTGTCCCACCTGCTCCCCATCACCCCACCCGACGAACCCCCGCCCCACCCCGCGCGCGTCGCCGCCTGGCTCGACGGACTCCTCCCCGAGGGCCGCACCCGCGACGCCATGGCCATCGACGCCGGCATCGACCCCGACGACGCCCTCGCCTTCCTTGTCCACTACGGCCACGACACCGCCGGCGCCGTCCTCCTCGCACCCGAAGGACGACCCCTCCCCACCCCCCGCACCCCCGAACGCCTCGACGACGCCGCCGTCGCACGACTCCTGCGCGCCGCCGTCGCACGCAGCGGGGGAGAAGGCCGCGCCGACCACCTCACCAGCTCCCTGCCCGGCATGGAACCCAAGATCACCCTCCTCCACGACGAGCACGGCTGGGCCCGACCCCACGGCACCGCACCGACCACCCACATCCTCAAGGTCGCCCGCCCCTCCGACTCACCCACCGCCGACCTCGTCAACACCGAGGCCGCCGCCCTCGACCTCGCCCGCCGCATCGGCCTCACCACCGTCGACGCCCACGTCACCGAGCTCGACGGCGAACGCGCCATCGTCGTCACCCGCTACGACCGCGTCCCCGACCCCACCGACCCCACCGGCACCGCACGCCTCCACCAGGAGGACGCCGCCCAGGCCCTCGGCATCAACACCCGCGACCCCGAACGCAAGTTCCAGCACGGCCGCCGCTTCCCCTCCCTCGCCGCCATCGCCCGCACCCTGCGCGACGACGGCACCCGCCCCGACCCCCTCCTCGCCCTCACCACCCTCAACCTCGCCCTCGGCAACACCGACGCCCACGCCAAGAACATCTCCGTCCTGCGCCACGCCGACGGCACCGTCCGCCTCGCCCCCGCCTACGACATCGCCATGCACCTCCACCACGACCACGCCTCCCGCGTCTTCGCCATGGACGTCGCCGGCGAACGCGACATGGACCGCCTCACCGCCGACCACCTCGTCACCGAGGGCACCACCTGGGGACTGCCCCGCCGACGCGCCCAGCGCGCCGTCGCCCAGACCCTCGACGGACTCCTCGCGGCGCTCGCGGACATCGACCGCGACGCCCACCCCGGCGTGAGCCGTCACGCCTGGCGCACGGTCGAGCGCCGTACCACCGACCTCCGCCGCGGCCTGGTCGTCTAACGGTCCCCTTCTCACGCCGAGCAGGTGGTCGTGGCGGGTCCGGGCGCCCTCAACCACCGGGGCCGCCTGCTCGCCCCGCCGGGTCGGGGCGCCCCAGGGTGCTCAGAGGGTGCGCTGGAGCAGGATCGTGTCGACCCAGCGGCCGTGCTTGAACCCGACGGCGGTGAGGCGGCCGGCCTCGACGAAGCCGAAGCGGCGGTGCAGCGGGAGCGACCCGGCGGCCTCGGGGACGTCGGCGACGACGGAGACGACCTGGCGGACCCCCGCGGCGGCGAGCGCCTCCAGGAGCGCGGCGAGCAGCGCGGTGCCCACCCCGCGCCCGGCGTGCTCCGGGTCGAGGTAGATCGTGTCCTCGGCGGTGTGCCGGTAGGCGGGCTTGGGGCGCCAGGCCGACGCGTACGCGTAGCCCGCGACGACGGCGCCGGTCGGGGAGCCCGGCCCGCCCGGGGCGTCGACCTCGGCGACGAGGAACGGCAGGCCGCGCGCGGTGACGTCGTCGAGCTTGCGGTGCCACGCCGGGACGTCCCAGACCTCCTCCTCGAACGTCACGCACGTGTCGCGCACGAACGGGGCGGCGATCTCCGCGACCCGCGGCAGGTCGTGCACCGTGGCCGGGCGCACCGTCACGGCGGGCGCGGAGGCGTGCGGGTGCCCGGGGCGGTGCGGCGTGCCGCAAACGGAGGAAGGGGGCGAGCCGGGGGAGGGGGAGGAGAGGTCGCTCACGCGACGAGGGTACGAGCACCGGGCTCCGGCACGCGCCCCTAGGCTGGGCCCATGGCAGCCCTCATCGCACCGAGCATCCTGTCCGCCGACTTCGCGAACCTCGAGCGCGACCTGAACGCGATCGCCACGGCGGACTACGCGCACGTCGACGTCATGGACAACCACTTCGTGCCGAACCTCACGCTCGGGCTGCCGGTGTTCGAGCGCCTGGCGCAGGTGTCGCCCGTCCCGATCGACGCCCACCTCATGATCGAGGACCCTGACCGCTGGGCGCCGGCCTACGCGGAGGCGGGCGCGGCGTCGGTCACGTTCCACGCCGAGGCCGCTGCTGCCCCTGTGCGGCTCGCTCGCGAGCTCCGCCGCCTGGGAGCCCGCGCAGGCGTCGCGCTGCGCCCTGCGACGCCGGTGGAGCCCTTCCTGGACCTGCTGACCGAGGTGGACATGATCCTCGTCATGACGGTCGAGCCGGGCTTCGGCGGGCAGTCCTTCATCGAGGGGACGCTGCCGAAGATCCGGCGGGCGCGCGAAGCCGTGAGCGAGTCGGGCCTCGACGTGTGGATCCAGGTCGACGGGGGAGTGTCCCGCTCGACGATCGAGCGAGCCGCGGACGCGGGGGCGAACGTCTTCGTCGCCGGGTCGGCGGTCTACGGGGCGGAGAACGTGCCCGAGGAGATCCAGGCGCTGCGCGAGCTGGCGGAGGCGTCGGCGCACGCCCACTGACGTCAGGGCGGGAAGGGGCCCTCTTCGGGCCCCTTCTTCGTTTCACATAAAATAGTGTGCCAAGCGCACATCTTTCCTCGACGGGACCGCGAGAACCTCACCACCAAGCACGGAGAAGGGGGTCGGGGCCAGCCGTCGGACGGCGAAGCTCGACGCCTCGGGGGGAGGCGGTGCTCCCGAGCGGCGACCTCGACGGGAGCGGGCGAGGTCGCGCCGGACCGCCGGTCGCACCCGCGCGGGGCGCACCCGGAGTAACATCGGCGGTTGCAGTACGCAGTACGCACGAACGTGCTCCGGGGTCGGTGCAATTCCGAGCCGGCGGTGACAGTCCGCGACCCGCGCCCACGCGCGGTTGACCTGGTGGAACTCCAGGACCGACGGTGAAAGTCCGGATGGGAGGAAGCACGTGCGGCGTGGCCACGCCTCCGCGCGTGGTGCTCCGGCGACCCGCCGGCGCACCCGTCCGGGACGGTGACGGTCTCGCCGTGGTGAGCGACGCCGTCGAGCCCTCGTGGCTCGACCCGCCGCCCGCCCTCACCCCGGAGCGCCCGTGCCCGGGAGGAGGACGATGGGCGAGCACCCCCGCACCCTGACGGTCGACGCCGCGATGACGCGCGCGCTCGAGCTGGCGGCCCGAGGGCCGGCACACGGGCCGAACCCGCGCGTCGGGTGCGTCCTGCTGGGCCCTCCGCCCGGCGCGACCCTGCCCGACGGCGCCGCGCCCGGCTCGCTCGACCCGCACCCGCGGCCCGTGCTCGCCGAGGGGTGGCACCGTGGCGCGGGGACGCCGCACGCCGAGGCGGCGGCCCTCGCGGACGCCCGGGCGCGCGGCGTCGACGTCGCCGGAGCGACGGCGGTCGTGACGCTCGAGCCGTGCGCCCACACCGGTCGCACCGGCCCGTGCGCCGACGCCCTCGTCGCCGCGGGCGTGGCGGAGGTCGTGCTCGCCGTCGACGACCCGAACCCCGTCGCCACGGGCGGCGCGCACCGGCTGCGGGCCGCGGGGGTCCGCGTCGTGCGCGGCCTGCGCGCCGCCGAGGGCGAGGAGCTCCTGCGGGTGTGGCTCGCGGCCGTCCGGCGCGGCACGCCGTACGTGACGCTCAAGACGGCCACGACGCTCGACGGCTACGTCGCCGCGGAGGACGGGACGAGCCGGTGGATCACCGGGCCGGCGGCGCGCGAGCACGCGCACCGCGTGCGGGCGGAGGTGGACGCGATCGTCGTCGGCACGGGCACGCTCCTGGCCGACGACCCCGAGCTCACCGCGCGGGTGCGCGGTCACGGCCCCTCCCACGTCGCTGCGCACGACGCCGCGAGCGCCGCGCGTCTGGCGGAGCACCAGCCGTTGCGGGTGGTCGTGGGGTTGCGGGGTGTCCCGCCGACGGCGCGGGTCCACGGGGAGGGTGGCGAGCTGGTGCACGTGCTGACGCGGGACGTCGGTGAGGTGCTGGAGCGGCTCGCGGAGCGCGAGGTGCGGCACGTGCTGGTGGAGGGCGGTCCGACGCTGGCGACGGCGTTCCTGGCCGCGGGCGCGGTGGACGAGCTGCACGCGTACGTGGCCCCGGTGCTGCTGGGGGGCGGGCGGCGAGCGGTGGACGGGTTGGGTGTGGCGACGATCGCCGACGCGCACCGGTTTCGCACGGTGGAGGTGAGGCGTGTCGGGGACGACGCGCTGGTGGTGTCCAGGAAGAGCACGGAAGGACGGGTGGGTTGATGTTCACGGGGATCGTGGAGGAGATCGGCAGGGTCCGGGGGATCGGGTTCCCGGGGGGCGCGGGGGAGGACGCGGTGCTCACGGTCGAGGGGCCGCTCGCGGCGTCGGACGCGGCGCTCGGTGACTCGATCGCGGTGAACGGGGTGTGCCTGACGGTCACGAGCCTCGGGGGCGACGGGTCGTTCACGGCGGACGTGATGCCGGAGTCGTTGCGTCGGACTGCGCTGGGTGACCTCGTGGCGGGGTCGCCGGTGAACCTGGAGCGGGCCGTCCGGGCGGACGCGCGGCTGGGCGGTCATGTGGTGCAGGGCCACGTGGACGGTGTGGGCGTTCTCGTGAGCCGCGCGCCGGGGGAGCGGTGGGACGACCTGGTGCTCTCCGCGCCTGGGGGTCTGACGCGGTACGTGGCGGAGAAGGGCTCGATCGCGGTGAGCGGGGTGTCGTTGACGGTGACGCACGTGGACGACGAGACGTTCGGCGTCTCGCTGATCCCGACGACGCTCGAGGCGACGATCCTCGGGCGACTGGTGCCGGGCGACCGGGTGAACCTCGAGGTGGACGTGCTCGCGAAGTACGTCGAACGCCTGCTGGTGTCCGGCGTGGTCCCCGGGAGCGCGTCGTGACGGGCGCGGGGTCCGCGAGCGCCGCGGTGCCGGAGGGGTCGGGGGGCGTGCGGCTGGGGTCGGTCGAGGAGGCGTTGGCGGCGATCCGGGCGGGGCGTCCGGTGCTGGTGGCGGACTCGCCGGACCGGGAGAACGAGGCGGACGTGGTGTTCGCGGCGCAGGGGGTGTCGGCGGAGTGGGTGGCGTGGACGATCCGGCACTCGTCGGGGTACCTGTGCGCGCCGATGCCGGCGGCGCGGGCGGACGCGTTGGAGCTGCCGTTGATGGTGCCGCACAGTCAGGATCCGCGGCGGACGGCGTACACGGTGACGGTGGACGCGGCGACGGGGGTGTCGACGGGGATCTCGGCGGGGGACCGGGCGCGGACGTTGCGGGTGCTGGCGGACCCGGCGTCGGGTGCGGGAGATCTGATCCGGCCGGGTCATGTGCTGCCGTTGCGGGCGGTGCCGGGGGGTGTGCTGCATCGTGCGGGGCACACGGAGGCTGCGGTGGACCTGGTGCGTCTGGCGGGGAGGGGTGAGGTCGGGGGTATCGCGGAGCTGGTGCACGACGACGGGACGATGATGCGTCTGGGGGACGCGGCGGCGTTGGCGGAGCGTGACGGGCTGGTGCTGATCACGATCGCGGACCTGGTGGCGTGGCGGCGGGTGCACGACCCGGCGCCCGCGGTGGCCGCCGAGGTGCCGGATCGGGAGGCGGTGGCGCGGCGGGTGCACCGCACGTCGTCGGCGGAGCTCCCGACGGCGCACGGCCGGTTCCGGGTGGTGGGATACCGGGACCTGCGTACGGGGGCGGAGCACGTGGCCCTGGTCCCTGCGGTCGCCCCTGCTGGTGCCTCGGGTCGGGGTGAGGCTGGTGCGGAGGCCGCGAGCGCCGTCGGGACGGAGGTGGTGCCGGTGGTGCGGGTGCACTCGGAGTGCTTGACGGGGGACGCGTTCGGGTCGTTGCGGTGCGACTGCGGTCCGCAGCTGCAGGCGGCGTTGGGGCGGGTCGCGGCGGAGGGGGGTGCGGTGGTGTACCTGCGGGGGCACGAGGGTCGCGGCATCGGGCTGCTGGCGAAGATCGGGGCGTACGAGCTGCAGGACGCTGGTCTGGACACGGTGCAGGCGAACCTGGAGCTGGGGTGGCCGGTGGACCGTCGGGAGTACGGGGCGGCGGCGGCGATCCTGGCGGACCTCGGGTTGTCGCGGGTGCGGTTGCTGACGAACAACCCGGCGAAGGTGACGGGTCTGGTGGCGTCGGGCATCGACGTGGTGGGGGCGGAGCGGATCGAGGTGGGTCACGGTGAGCACAACCGGGCGTACCTGGTGACGAAGAAGGTGGCGATGGGTCATCTGCTGGACACGGTGGCGGTCCCGGACGGGGCTGTCCTGGTGGAGCCGGGCGACGAGCCGGGTACGGAGACGAAGGAGGACGAGGGATGAGCGGGGCAGGTGCGCCGACGGTGAGCGTGGACGGGTCGGGGCTGCGGGTGACGGTGGTCGCGGCGAGCTGGCACACGGAGGTGATGGACGGGTTGCTGGCGGGCGCGCGGCGGGCGTTGGCGGCGGCGAACGTGTCGCACGTGAGCGTGGTGCGGGTGCCGGGGTCGTTCGAGCTGCCGGTGGCGGCGGCACGCGCGGTGGAGCACGGCGCGGACGCGGTGGTGGCGCTGGGGGTGGTGATCCGTGGGGGGACGCCGCACTTCGAGTACGTGTGCCAGGCGGCGACGTCGGGTCTGACGGACGTGAGCGTGCGCACGGGGGTGCCGGTGGGGTTCGGTGTGCTGACGTGCGACGACGAGCAGCAGGCCCTGGACCGGGCGGGCCTGGAGGGGTCGCGGGAGGACAAGGGTGCGGAGGCCGCGGAGGCGGCGGTCGCGACGGTCGTGGCGCTGCGCGACCTGTGACGGGGGCGGTCGGGGCGTGCCCGCTGGGCGGACACGCCCCGGCCGGGTCCGGGTGGCGGATACCCTGGAGCCCGTGAAGACGTTCGAGTCCCTGTTCGCGGAGCTGTCCGAGAAGGCCACGACGCGACCTGCCGGTTCCGGCACGGTCGCGGAGCTGGACGCCGGCGTGCACGCGATCGGGAAGAAGGTGGTCGAGGAGGCCGCCGAGGTGTGGATGGCCGCCGAGTACGAGGGCGACGTGAAGACGGCGGAGGAGATCTCCCAGCTCCTCTACCACCTGCAGGTCCTCATGCTGGCGAAGGGTCTGAGCCTGCAGGACGTGTACGAGCATCTGTGAGCGGCCGCGCCGGTGAGCGTCCCCGCTCCCGGCCGCGAGCGCCGCTCGCCCCTCGCTCGTCCCTGCTGTTCCCCTCTTCCTGCCCGATCCCCTGAACGAAGGTCCTGTCATGCTGCGTATCGCCGTCCCCAACAAGGGGTCCCTGTCCGAGCCCGCCGTCGAGATGCTGCGCGAGGCGGGGTACCGCCAGCGCCGTGACCCGCGCGAGCTGGTGCTGGCGGACCCGGACAACGATGCCGAGTTCTTCTTCCTGCGCCCGCGCGACATCGCGGTGTACGTGGGGTCGGGCACGGTCGACGTCGGGGTGACGGGTCGGGACCTGCTGCTGGACTCGGGCGCGGACGCGGTGGAGCACATGCAGCTCGGGTTCGGGGGGTCGACGTTCCGGTACGCGGCGCCGGCGGGGACGATCACGTCGTTGGAGCAGGTGCAGGGGCTGCGGGTCGCGACGTCGTACGAGGTCCTCGTGGAGGGGCACCTGCGGGCGCACGGGGTGGACGCGACGGTGGTGCACCTGGACGGTGCGGTCGAGTCGGCGGTGCAGCTCGGGGTGGCGGACGTGGTCGCGGACGTGGTCTCGACGGGCACGACGCTGCGGGGCGCCGGCCTGGAGGTGTTCGGCGACCCGATCCTGGTGTCGGAGGCGGTGCTGATCCGGCCGCGCAAGGTTGCGGAGGCGGACGTCCCGGCGGGGGTGGAGGTGCTGTCCCGTCGCCTGCAGGGGGTGCTGACGGCGCACGAGTACGTCCTCATGGACTACGACGTGCCGGTGTCGCTCGTGGACCGTGCGGTCGCGATCACGCCGGGCCTGGAGTCGCCCACGGTGTCCCCGCTGCACGACCGGGACTGGGCGGCGGTGCGGGCGATGGTGCGCCGCGACCGCACGAACCAGGTCATGGACGCCCTGTACGACGTGGGTGCGCGCGCGATCCTCGTGACCCGGATCCACGCCTCGCGCCTCTGACCTCGTGCCGCCGGTGGGTGGTCGGCGGGTGTGAGACGGTGGCGGCATGAGCACCGACCCGTTCCCCGATCCCGGCCTGCCGGGCGACCGCGACGACGACCCGTACCGCACGTTCCGGCCCCGGTTCGGCCTGGTGTCGGCCTGGGCGACGGGCGTGGTCGTCGTCGGCGGGTGCGTCGTGGTGGGGCTGTCCGCGACGGGGCCGCTCGGCACGTCGTGGGTGAACCGGCTGTCCATCGCGGCGTTCGCGCTGTTCGCGGCGTGGCTGCTGTGGCGCCTGGGCGGCGTGCACGCCGTCCCGACGCGCGAGGGCCTGCGGGTGCGCAACGTCATCTACACGCGCCGCCTCGCCTGGCCCCAGATCGTGTCGGTCCGCTTCGGCTCCGGAGACGCGTGGGTGCGTCTCGACCTCGCGGACGGGTCCACCCTCGCCGTCATGGGCATCCAACGGGCCGACGGCGCCCGGGGCGAGGCGGAGGCGCGTCGCCTCGCCGCCCTGGTGAAGGCGCACGGCGAGGCCGACGAGTAAGAACCGCAGGCTGGCGGCCCCCGTGCCCGCGCCCCCGTCACCCCGTACTGACGACGACGGCCCCCGGATCGAGAAGATCCGGGGGCCGTCGTCGTGCGCCGGCGGGGGCTGCCGCCGACGGAGCGGTCAGAACGCGGCGCGGGTCAGAACGCGGCGCGGTGGCGCGGCTTGCGCTCGCCCCGGTCGTCGGCACGGTCGAACCGGTCACGACGCTCGTCACGACGACCCGACGGGCCGTGCCCGGCACGCGGGCCCCGGGACGCGGGCGCGCCCTCGTCGAGACGGATGCGCAGCGCCTTGCCCGCGACCCGCGCCCGCGAGATGCGGTCCATCGTGTCCGCGTCGAGCGGGGCGGTGATGTCCACGAGCGAGAACGACGGGAAGATGTCGATCTTGCCGACGTCCGACCCGGCCAGACCCGCCTCGTTCGTCAGCGCGCCCACGATCCCGCCCGGCATCACGCCGTCCTTGTGCCCCACCGACAGGCGGTAGCGCGTCCCGACGGCGTCGCGGCGGATACCGCGCGTCCCGTCGCCCTCGCGCCGGCCCGACGCACGGTCACCGCGCGACGGACGCTCGGCCGCGCGCTCCGTACGACGCGCCTTCGACTGCTCGCGCGCCGCGGCCCGCTCCGCCTCGAACCGCTCCTGCTCCTCACGGGCACGCGGACCGTCGTCACCGACCGCGAGCGCCGCCATGGCCGCGGCGAGGTCGACCGGGTCGACGTCGTGCTCGGCGAGGAAGGTGCGCACCATGTCGGCGTACATCGACAGACGGCCCGCCTCCTGGCGGGCGGGGACCTGCCCGAGCAGCGCCCGCACCTTGTGCGCGGACACGTCCGCGGGGGAGGGGATCTCGATCTCCTGCAGCGGGGTGCGGGTCGTGCGCTCGATCGCGCGCAGGCGCCCGCGCTCGTGCGGGGTGACGAAGCTCAGAGCCTCGCCGGTGCGGCCCGCGCGCCCGGTGCGGCCGATGCGGTGCACGTACGCCTCGGGCTCGCCCGGCAGGTCGAAGTTCACGACGAGACCGATGCGGTCCACGTCGAGGCCGCGCGCGGCGACGTCGGTCGCGACGAGGACGTCGAGCGCCCCGGAGCGCAGGCGCTCCACGATCCGCTCGCGCTCCTTCTGCGCGACGTCGCCCGAGATGGTCGCGGCCGAGATGCCGCGCTCGACGAGCGCGGACCCGACCTCCTCCGCGGCGCCGCGCGTGCGGGTGAACACGATCGCGGCCTCGGCGTCGGACGTGGCCAGGACGCGCACGAGGGAGCCGGTCTTGTGGCGGAACGGCACGACGGCGTACGTCTGGCGCACGCTCGTCACCGTGGAGGACTGGCGGGCGACGGCGATCTCGACCGGGTCGGTGAGGTGCTCGTTCGCGACGCGGCGGATCGGGGCGGGCATCGTCGCGGAGAACAGCGCGACCTGACGCTCGCGCGGCGCGCGGGAGAAGATCGTGTCGACGTCCTCCGCGAAGCCCATGCGCAGCATCTCGTCGGCCTCGTCGAGCACGAGGAAGCGCACGTCGTCGAGCACGAGGGTGCCGCGCTCGATGTGGTCGATGACGCGCCCCGGCGTGCCGACGACGACCTGCGCCCCGGCCGCGAGCGCCCGCTGCTGCGGCTGGTAGGGGGAGCCGCCGTACACGGCGACGACGTCGACCTTGGGCAGGTGCGCCGCGAACGACTCGACGGCGTCGGCGACCTGCATCGCGAGCTCGCGCGTCGGGGTGAGGACGACGGCCTGCACGCGCCGCAGCGTGGGGTCGATCGCGGCGAGCAGCGGGAGGCCGAACGCGGCGGTCTTGCCGGTGCCGGTCTGCGCGACGCCGGTGATGTCGCGGCCCGCGAGGAGCGCGGGGATGGCCTCGGCCTGGATCGCGGACGGGGTGACGAACCCGAGGTCGGCGACGGCGCGCTCGAGGGGCGCGGGCAGGCCGAGGTCGGAGAACACGGGGCCGGTGGGAGCGGTCTGCTCCGCGACGGCGGGGGAGGTGTCGGTGGAGTGGTCGAGGGCGTGCGAGGGCGCGACGACGTCAGCAGTCATGAAAGGGTGAGGACCGTTCGTTTCGGGGTGTGGAGTGGCGTGCGGTCACCGGGTCGGTTCTCGCAGGTCGCACTCCCGAACACACCAGGCCGGCCACCGCCACGATCGGGGAGATCAGGGGGGTCGGCCACTCTCACGGACACACGCGGGACGAGCGACGAACTCCAAAGGTCCACCCATCGTACCGGAGGGCGCGGGCGGGCCGCGGGGCCGGGCCCGGTGACGTCCCTCACCCGCACCCGCCCCGCCGGTGCCCGGCCCGCCCCGGACACCGGGCGAAGCGGGTGATTTCGGGCCCTGCGGGGCGCCGCGCCGCGAAATGAGGGCCCAGGTCACCGGGGCCGGTACGTAGGATGGTCGCGCGCGGCAGGTCGCCGCGACGGCGCGACGCGAGCACGGGGCGGTGGGTGTGACGGCAGGGCAGCAGGTCAGCTCGCGCGTCCTGACCGTCCCGAACGTCATCAGCCTCCTGCGGCTGCTCCTCGTGCCCGTGTTCGCGGTCCTCATCGTGCGCGGCGACGACGTGTGGGCCCTGGTCGTCCTCGCGGTGTCCGGGGCGTCGGACTGGCTCGACGGCGTGCTCGCACGCCGCCTGGACCAGGTGAGCCGCCTCGGGCAGATGCTCGACCCCGCCGCCGACCGCCTCTTCATCCTCGTCACCCTCCTCGGGCTCGCGTGGCGCGACGTCGTGCCCGTGTGGCTCGTCGTCGCGATCGTCGCGCGCGACGTCCTGCTCGCGGGACTGCTGCCGCTGCTCGCCCGCCACGGCTACGGGCCGCTGCCCGTGAGCTTCTCGGGCAAGGCCGGCACGTTCGCCCTGCTGTACGCGTTCCCGCTGCTGCTCCTCGCGGAGATGCCGGGCTGGCTCGGCGACGTCGCCGCCGTCACCGGGTGGGCGTTCACCTGGTGGGGCGTGGGCCTGTACTGGCTCGCGGGCGCGCAGTACGTGCTGCAGACCCGGGCGCTCGTCCTGCGCGACCGCGCCGCCCGCACCGACCGGCCCGGGACCGCGACGAAGGAGACGCCGTGACCGACACGCGACCGGACCAGCCCGCCGCCGCGCGCCGCGCACCCGTGGACGCGTCCATGACCCTCCTCAACGAGGTCATGCACCGCCCCCTCGACCCCGGGTACGCCGCCGCGGCCGCGCGCCGCGCCGCCGGCCAGACCCCGCACCGCGGGCGCACCGGCACCGTCGCGCTCGTCACCCTCGCCGTCGTCCTCGGCGTCGTCACCACCGCCGCCGCCGTGCAGCTGCGCGCCCCCCAGCCCGGCGTCATCGCCGCACGCGAGACCCTCGAGCAGGAGATCCTCGAACGCCAAACCACCGCCGAGGAGCTCTCCGCGCGCGGCGCAGAGCTGTCCGGCGAGATCGAGCAGCTCCAGGGCGCGGCCCTGAGCGGCGCGAGCGCCGACGTGCTCGACAGCCTCCAGGAGGAGGGCGCGCTCACCGGGACGCAGCCCGTCGAGGGCCAGGGCGTCGTCGTCACCCTCGACGACACCGGCGGAGGCCTGTCCTCCGGGGCCACCGACGCGAGCTCGCTCGTGCACGACTCCGACCTGCAGCGCGTCGTCAACGCCCTGTGGGCCGGCGGCGCCGAGGCCGTCGCGATCAACGACCAGCGCCTGACCGGCCTGTCCGCGATCCGCAGCGCCGGCGACGCCGTGCTCGTCGACCTGCAGCCCCTCGTCGGCCCCTACCGCGTCGAGGCGATCGGCGACCCCGACGCGATGCGCACCTCGCTCCTGCGGTCCGGCACGTCCGACTTCCTCCAGCTCCTCGGCACCCAGTACGGCATCCGCTCCGGCGTGACGACGCAGAGCCGCCTCGACCTGCCCGGCCGGTCCGCGCCCACGCTGTTCTTCGCGCACGCCCCGGAGACGACCGTAGACTCCGACGCACCCGCCGAGGAGACCGGCCCCGCGCCGGGCACGACCGACGGGTCCGGGACCCCATCCGCACCGCACGAGACAGGGCAGGAGATCGTCGAATGATCGCAGTCGTCGGACTGGTGGTGGGCATCGTCGCGGGCCTCGTCCTGCAACCCACCGTGCCCGTGTCGCTGCAGCCCTACCTGCCCATCGCCGTCGTCGCCGCCCTCGACGCCCTGTTCGGCGGCCTGCGCGCCCGGCTCGACGGCCTGTTCGACGACAAGGTCTTCCTCGTGTCGTTCCTGTCGAACGTCGTCGTCGCCGCCCTCATCGTGTTCCTCGGCGACCAGCTCGGGGTCGGCAGCCAGCTCTCGACCGCCGTCGTCGTCGTCCTCGGCATCCGCATCTTCTCCAACGCCGCCGCGATCCGGCGCCACATCTTCAAGGCGTGAGCATGAGCCGCGACCCCCGCGACCAGGCTCCGGGCGACCGGCCCGAGCACCCCACCACGCCCGCGGACGGTGACGACGCCGCCGTCGGCACCCCCGCCGTCCCCGGCACCGAGCCCGGGACCGACGACGACGCGCGCGACACGGAGCACGTCCCGCCCCGCACCGACGACTCCGACGAGGACGCCACCACCCCCGTCGAGACCGGCCCGGGCCCGGGTGCGCCGTCCGGCGCGCCCCACGACGACCCGGACGACCCCGCAGCGGTCCCCGGCGACCCCACGACGCCGAGCGACGCGCCGGCCGCCGGCGACGAGACCACGGTCACCACCGGCCACCCCGAGGACGACGGCACCACCGCGGCCCGCACGACCCCGACCGGTGCCGCACCGACCGACACGCCCGCGCCGAGCGACCCGGACACCAGCGCCCCGAGCACGACCGAGCCGAGCGACCCCGTCGTCCCGGGCGACGCCGCAGCAGCGGGGGAGCGCCCCGCACCCGACGACCGCACCGACCAGCCCGGCGACGCGCGTCCCGCCCCCACTGCGCCGGACCTCCCGACGCCGGGCGCGACGACCGACGCGACGTCGGACGCGACGACCACCCCGGAAGCCGCGGCGCGCGAGCAGGACGCCGAGACCGCGCTCACCGCCGAGCCGGACCCGGTCACCGGGGCGACGGCCGCCGTCGGGCGCCACGGCACCCCCACCCAGCCCGAGCCGCGCGGGCTGCGCGGCCTCGGTCGGGCGATGCGCCCGCGCGCGTCGCGCTCCCAGGTCATGGTCGGCGTCCTGTGCGCGCTGCTCGGCTTCGCGCTCGTCGTCCAGGTGAGCCAGACGCAGGAGGACCAGCTGTCCTCCCTGCGCCAGAGCGACCTCGTGCGCCTGCTCGACGACGTCACCCAGCGCTCCGGCGAGCTCGAGGAGCAGGTGTCCTCGCTCGAGGCCACCCGCGACGAGCTGCAGTCCGGCTCCGGCCGCGAGCGCGCCGCGCTCGAGCTCGCCGAGCAGCAGGCCGAGACGCTCGGCATCCTCTCGGGCCGGCTCCCCGCCGAGGGCCCGGGCGTCGAGATCGAGGTCGTCGAGGGTGCCGAACCGCTCAAGGCGTTCGGGCTGTTCAACGTGCTGGAGGAGCTGCGCAACGCGGGCGCCGAGGCCATGGAGGTCAACGGCGTCCGACTCGTCGCGAGCAGCTACTTCGAGGACACCTCCGACGGCGTCGTCGTCGACGGGCAGGTGATCTCGTCCCCGTACCGGTGGACCGCGATCGGCGACCCGTCGACGCTCGAGACCGCGCTCGAGATCCCGGGCGGCGCCATGGCGTCGCTGCGGGCCGACGGCGCGCGCACCACCGTCACCCAGCAGGACCGGGCCGAGGTCACCGCGACCGTCGAGCCCCGCGCACCCCGGTACGCGACCCCCGTCCCCGCCGACGAGTGAACCGGCTTCCCGCAGGCCCACGGGCCGGGGTAGGTTGGGACGACCGAGGGTCGCACGCACCGCGTGACCTGCAGGTGTAGTAGTTTTCGAGCACCAGTTTCCCGCACCCCGGGGGCTCGTCCCTCGGTGCGGTTTCCGAGCTCGAGCACGACGTGCGTGAGCCCCGAGGAGGCGTGATGAGTGTCCCAGGCGGTCCTGAGGTGCCGAACCGGGCGACCAGCGACACGACGGTCAGCTTCGGCCGGATCGAGGCCCCGATCGAGGAGGGCGTGCAGCCCGGGGGCCTGAGCCCCGAGGAGCACGCCGCCGTCGCCGCCCTGCCCCGCCACTCGGCCCTGCTCATCATGCAGCGCGGCCCCGGCCAGGGCTCGCGCTTCCTCCTCGACGCCGAACGCACCGTCGCCGGGCGCTCCGAGCACGCCGACATCTTCCTCGACGACGTCACCGTGTCGCGCAAGCACGCCGAGTTCGTGCGCGAGGGCGAGCACTTCGTCGTGCGCGACGTCGGGTCCCTCAACGGCACCTACGTGAACCGCAGCCGGATCGACGCGGTCGCGCTCGGCACGGGCGACGAGGTCCAGATCGGCAAGTACCGGCTCACGTTCCACGCCAGCCCGCACGCGGCGGCGTCGGCGGGCGGCGCGGCCTCCCCGTCGTGAACATGCCGACCGGCGCCGCGCACGCCACGGCCCCGGAGCCCACGGAGGGACCCGAACCGTGGCCCCAGGGGATCTCGCGCCGCGCGACCATGCGCATCTCCGACGTGCTGCGCGCGCTGCGGGCCGAGTTCCCCCACGTCAGCCACTCCAAGCTGCGCTTCCTTGAGGAGCAGGGCCTCATCGAGCCGGTGCGGACCGCGTCGGGCTACCGCCAGTACAGCCCCGCCGACGTCGAGCGCCTGCGCTTCGTGCTCGTCGAGCAGCGGGACCGCTACCTGCCGCTGAAGGTCATCAAGGACCGCCTCGCCGCGCTCGACGCCGGGACCGACGCCGAGACGCTCGCCCCCCGCCTCGCGACCACCGACGGCGAGCCCGGGTCGGCCGCCGTCCGCCAGCGCTACACCGTCGACGCGCTCGTCTCCGCCGCCGGGGTCGAGCGCGAGCTCGTCGAGGGCCTCATCGAGGCCGGCGTGCTCCGCCAGGCGCCGGGCGGGCAGCTCGACGCGCGCTCGCTCGACGTCGTCGTGCTCGCCGCCGGCCTCGCGGACTACGGCATCGAGCCCCGCCACCTGCGCTCCCTGCGCACCGCCGCCGACCGCCACGTGAGCCTCGTGCAGCAGGTCGTCTCGCCGTGGCGCGGCCAGCAGAGCCCGTCCGCGCGCGCCCACGCCGGCACCGTCGCGTCCGAGGTCGGCGAGCTGTGCGCGCAGCTGCACACCGTGTTCGTGCGCCAGGGCGTCGACGACCTCACGCGCTGACGCCCGCACCCATCCCGCCGCACCTCCCGCGACGCCCTCCGCGTGTCGCGCCCACGCCCGGTGCGCACCCCCTGCCGGATGCCGGGCGGAGTCGTACGGTGGTGGAGTGAGCGACGACGTCCCGATGGTCCCGGTGGAGGTGCTGGGGGTCCGTCAGCAGCAGCGCGACCAGGAGATCGTGGTGCTGCTGCTCGACGACGCGTCCGAGCTCGTGGTGCCGATCGTCATCGGCCCGCGGGAGGCGAGCGCGATCGCCATGGCGCAGGCAGGGCTGCCCACGCCGCGGCCCATGACGCACGACCTGCTGCGGGACCTGCTCGACGCGGTGGGCGTGCGGCTCGAGCGGGCGGAGATCGTCGCCCTCGACGGCGGCATCTTCTTCGCCGAGCTCGTGCTCAGCAACGGCGTGCGGCTCGACTCGCGCGCGTCGGACGCGATCGCCGTCGCGGTGCGCACCGGGAGCCCGGTGCTGTGCTCGGCGGAGGTCGTGGCGACGGCGGGCGTCGAGGTCGTCGACGTCGCGCAGCAGGAGGAGGTCGAGAAGTTCCGCGACTTCCTCGACCACGTCCAGCCCGAGGACTTCTCGGTGGACGAGTAGGAGCGGTCCCGGTGCGTGGCGGCCCGACCCTCGGGTCGCGGTCGAAGCTTCTGGACACACCGGACAAGACAGACCTTCGACCTCAGGTCGAGGGTTCAGCGGTCGACGCGACGACGTGGCGGGCGCGACACGCCCGCACGCCGAGGCGTCGGTCGTTGACGGCCCCCGACGACGCCCATAGTTTGGTCGTGACATCACCCCAGGAGGCGACAGTGAACAGCAGCGGTGAGGCGAGCGTCGGTGTCGGCGCGGCAGTTCCGCAGGGCGCGCAGGGCCTCCTCTTCGGGGAGGACATCACCGAGCAGGACACCACGACCGGCTACCGCGGCCCGACGGCGTGCCGCGCGGCAGGCATCACGTACCGCCAGCTCGACTACTGGGCCCGCACCGGTCTCGTCGAGCCCACCGTCCGCCCGGCGTCCGGGTCGGGCTCGCACCGCCTGTACAGCTTCCGCGACATCCTCGTGCTCAAGGTCGTCAAGCGCCTGCTCGACACCGGGGTGTCGCTCCAGCAGATCCGCACGGCCGTCGAGCACCTGCGCGAGCGCGGCGTGGACGACCTGGCGCAGATCACCCTCATGAGCGACGGCGCGAGCGTCTACGAGTGCACCTCGCCCGACGAGGTCGTGGACCTCGTCCAGGGCGGCCAGGGCGTGTTCGGGATCGCCGTCGGGCGCGTGTGGCGCGAGGTCGAGGGCACGCTCGCCGAGCTGCCGACCGAGTCCCTCGAGGACGAGGACGGCACCGCGACGAGCCCGCAGGACGAGCTCGCCCAGCGCCGTCAGGCCCGCACAGCGGGCTGACCCCACGCCCGGGCGGACCGCGGGCGGACCGTCCGCGAGCGCCGGCGCACCCCCGCGAGGCGTGTGGACCTCGTCACAGCGGGTGCGGTGACCCGTCCGGCGACGCCGTGGGAGGATCGCCCGGTACGCGGTGCGTGGCGCCCTCCCCGGCCCGACGACGCCGCCACGCTCGACGGATGGAGTGCCGGTGTTCTCGAAGGTCCTGGTCGCCAACCGCGCGGAGATCGCCGTCAGGGCGTTCCGCGCCGCCTACGAGCTGGGGGCCCGCACCGTCGCGGTGTTCCCGCAGGAGGACCGCAACTCCGAGCACCGGCTCAAGGCCGACGAGGCGTACCTCATCGGGGAGCCCGGCCACCCGGTGCGGGCGTACCTGGACATCGAGGAGATCGTGCGCGTCGCCCGGGAGGCGGGCGCGGACGCCGTCTACCCGGGGTACGGGTTTCTCTCGGAGAACCCCGACCTGGCGCGGGCGTGCGCGGAGGCGGGGCTGACGTTCGTCGGGCCGCCGCCGGAGGTGCTCGAGCTCGCGGGCAACAAGGTGCGGGCGCTCAAGGCGGCGCGTGAGGCGGGCCTGCCGGTGCTCGCGTCGAGCGAGCCGTCGGCGGACGTCGACGAGCTCGTCGCGGCCGCGGACGAGATCGGGTTCCCGGTGTTCGTCAAGGCCGTCGCGGGCGGTGGCGGTCGCGGGATGCGGCGCGTCGACGTGCGCGAGGACCTGCCCGAGGCGCTGGCGGCGGCGATGCGCGAGGCGGACGGCGCGTTCGGGGACCCGACGGTGTTCCTGGAGCAGGCGGTGCTGCGGCCGCGGCACATCGAGGTGCAGATCCTGGCGGACGGCGCGGGGAACGTCGTGCACCTGTACGAGCGGGACTGCTCGTTGCAGCGTCGTCACCAGAAGGTCATCGAGATCGCGCCGGCGCCGAACCTCGACCCGGCGGTCCGGGACGCGCTGTGCGCGGACGCGGTGCGGTTCGCGCGGCACATCGGCTACCAGAACGCGGGTACGGTCGAGTTCCTCGTCGACACGGTGGGCGAGCGTGCGGGGCAGCACGTGTTCATCGAGATGAACCCGCGCATCCAGGTGGAGCACACGGTGACCGAGGAGGTCACGGACGTCGACCTCGTGTCCGCGCAGATGCGGATCGCGGCGGGCGAGACGCTGGACGACCTGGGCATCCGGCAGGAGGACGTGCGCGTCAACGGCGCGGCCCTGCAGACCCGGATCACGACGGAGGACCCGGCGAACGGGTTCCGTCCCGACACGGGCCGGATCATCGCCTATCGGTCCCCGGGCGGGGCGGGCGTCCGGCTCGACGGGGCGACGGCGACGGCGGGGTCGGTCGTGTCGGGCCACTTCGACTCGATGCTGGTGAAGCTCACGTGCCGGGGGCGGGACTTCCCGACGGCGGTGCGGCGCGCGCGTCGTGCGCTGGCGGAGTTCCGCATCCGCGGGATCCGGACGAACATCCCGTTCCTGCAGGCGGTGCTCGCCGACCCGGAGTTCGTCGCGGGCAACGTGGCGACGTCGTTCATCGACGAGCGGCCCGAGCTGCTCGCCGCGCGCGAGAGCGCGGACCGGGGCACGCGCCTGCTCGCGTACGTGGGGGACACCACCGTCAACCGGCCGCACGGGGAGCCGCGGGTCACGAGCGACCCGGCGGCGAAGCTGCCGCCGTTCGACCTGACGGTCGCGCCCCCGCCCGGGTCGCGCCAGCAGCTCCTCGAGCTCGGCCCGGAGGGCTTCGCGCGGGCGCTGCGGGGCGAGCAGCGGCTGCGTGTCACGGACACGACGTTCCGCGACGCGCACCAGTCGCTGCTCGCGACGCGCGTGCGCACGCACGACCTGGCGGCCGTCGCGCCGTACGTGGCGCGGGCGACGCCGCAGCTGTGGTCGGTCGAGGCGTGGGGCGGGGCGACGTACGACGTCGCGCTGCGCTTCCTCGGGGAGGACCCGTGGGAGCGGCTCGCGACCCTGCGTGCCGCGATGCCGAACCTCGCGATCCAGATGCTGCTGCGCGGGCGCAACACGGTCGGGTACACGCCGTACCCGACGCGCGTCACCGAGGCGTTCGTCGAGGAGGCCGCGGCGACGGGCATCGACGTGTTCCGCATCTTCGACGCGCTCAACGACGTCGACCAGATGCGTCCCGCGATCGAGGCCGTGCGCGCGACCGGCACGACGGTCGCGGAGGTCGCGCTGTGCTACACGGGCAACCTGCTCGACCCGGCCGAGGACCTGTACACGCTCGACTACTACCTGCGCCTCGCGGACCGCATCGTCGACGCCGGTGCGCACGTCCTCGCGATCAAGGACATGGCCGGGCTGCTGCGCCCCGCCGCCGCGAGCCGGCTCGTGACCGCGCTGCGCGAACGGTTCGACCTGCCGGTGCACCTGCACACCCACGACACGTCCGGCGGGCAGATGGCCACGCTGCTCGCCGCCGCCGCGGCGGGCGTCGACGCGGTCGACGCCGCGAGCGCCGCGATGGCGGGGACGACGAGCCAGCCGCCGCTGTCGGCGCTGGTCGCCGCGCTGGAGCATACCGAGCGCGACACCGGGCTGTCGCTGGCGGCGGTCGCGGACCTCGAGCCGTACTGGGAGGCGGTGCGCCGCGTGTACGCGCCGTTCGAGTCGGGCCTGCCCGGGCCGACGGGGCGCGTGTACGAGCACGAGATCCCGGGCGGTCAGCTGTCGAACCTGCGTCAGCAGGCGATCGCGCTGGGCCTGGGGGACCGGTTCGAGCAGATCGAGGCGATGTACGCGGCCGCGGACCGGATCCTGGGGCGGCTGGTGAAGGTGACGCCGTCGTCGAAGGTCGTGGGCGACCTCGCGCTGCACCTCGTGGCGGCGGGCGCGGACCCGGCGGAGTTCGCGGCGGACCCGCAGTCGTTCGACATCCCGGACTCCGTGGTCGGGTTCCTGGGCGGCGAGCTGGGCGACCCGCCCGGTGGCTGGCCGGAGCCGTTCCGGTCGCGCGCGCTCGCCGGCCGTGCGGCGCGCGCCGGGGTCACGCCGCTCTCGGCCGAGGACGAGGCGGAGCTCGCGCAGGAGGGCGAGGTGCGCCGTCGTCGGCTCAACCACCTGCTCTTCGCGGGGCCGACGAGGGAGTTCGAGCAGGTGCGGCAGGCGTACGGGGACGTGTCGGTGCTCGACACCCCCACGTACCTGTACGGGCTGGAGCCGGGCCAGGAGGTCGCGGTCGCGCTCGGCAAGGGCGTGCGCCTGCTCGTGGGCCTCGAGGCGATCGGCACGCCCGACGAGCGCGGGATGCGCACGGTGATGTTCACCCTCAACGGCCAGCTGCGCCCGATCCAGGTGCGCGACCGCGCGGTGGACGTGGACGCGCGCACCGCCGAGAAGGCGGACCCGACCCAGCCCGGCCAGGTCGCGGCGCCGTTCGCGGGTGCCGTGACGCCGGTCGTCGTCGTGGGCGACGTCGTCGAGGCAGGGCAGACGGTCGCGACCGTCGAGGCGATGAAGATGGAGGCGGCGATCACGACGCCCGTCGCGGGCACGGTCCAGCGGGTCGCGATCGGCGCGGTGCAGCAGCTGGAGGGCGGCGACCTCGTCCTCGTGGTGGGCTGAGGGGCCGGTCCCGCACGGGCGGGGCGGGCAAGGACGACTCGAGGAGGTTCCATGCAGGTCACGTTCCACGGGCACGCGTGCGTCACGGTGCGCCACGGCGGTCAGGTCGTCGCCATCGACCCCGGCACGTTCAGCGACGCCGCGGCCGCGCTGGCGGACGCCGGCACGGTGCTCCTCACCCACCAGCACCCCGACCACGTGGACACCGGCGCCCTCGGTGACGCCCTCGCGGCCCGGCCGGAGCTCACGGTGTGGGCGCCCGAGGAGGTGGCCGCCGCGGTGCGTCCCGCGCTGCCCGACGGCGCGGCGTCGCGCGTGCACGTCGTCGCGCCGGGGGACGGCCTGGACCTGGGCGGTCTCGAGGTCGTGGTGGGCGGCGGCCGGCACGCGGTGATCCACCCGGACGTCCCGCGGATCGCGAACGTCACGTACCTCGTGCGCGGGGACGGAGCGACGCTCCTGCACCCGGGCGACTCGTTCGACGCCCCGGACGCGGGCGTGCTGGGCGGACGGCGGCTCGACGTGCTGCTCGCGCCCGTCTCGGCGCCGTGGCTCAAGCTCGCCGAGACGATCGACTTCGTGCGCGCGCTCGACCCGCGGGTCGTGGTCCCGGTGCACGACGCGCTGCTGTCGGACGTCGGGCACGGCCTCGTGAACCGGCTCCTGGGCGAGCAGCGCACCGGCGGGACGTACGAGTACCGGCCGTTGACGACCGGGGAGTCGATCGACGTCGCCGCGGGCGCCCTGGACGGCGCGGCGGACGCCGTCGCGCGCGAGCTGCGCGACGAGCACCCCGAGTTCGGGGAGGTCGCGCTGCTCGAGACCGACGAGACCGTGCCGCCGCGACCGGAGGAGGAGGCGGCCGACGTGCTGCGCTCCGACCCGGCCCGCTGAGCCGCGGACCCGCCCGCCGTCGTCGTCGCCCGAAGGACGGCGACGACGGCGGCGCTGCTACAGCAGCGGGCGCAGGGGAGTGAGGACGACCTCGCTGAGCTTCGCCGCCACCGAGCGCGAGTCCCACTCGTCGAGCGTCAGCTCGCGCGAGTTCGACAGGTCGACCTCGAAGACCTTCTCCATCTGCTCGGCCACCCCCGGGTCCGTGATCTCGAGGTTCACCTCGTAGTTCCCCGTGAGGGAAAGCCGGTCGATGTTCGCCGTGCCGATCGTGGTCCACGCGCCGTCGATGGTCGCGGTCTTCGCGTGCACCATGGCGTTGCGGTACAGGTGGATGCGGACCCCGCCCTTGAGCAGAGCCGTGTACAGACCGCGCGACAGCCAGTCCGCGAGCACGTGGTTCGAGCGCTCGGGCACGAGGACCCGCACGTCGACGCCGCGCGCCGCGGCCGCGAGCAGCGCGGCCAGGATCTCCCGGTCGGGGATGAAGTACGCCTGCGTGATGTAGACGTGCGAGCTCGCGCGGTCGATCGCGTCGAGGTAGATCCCGCGGATCGGGAACACCAGGTGCGCCGGCGCGTTGCGGGCCGCGCGCAGCCGCGGCTCCCAGTGCACCGATCCCGGGTCGGCGAGCAGCGGCTGGTCCGAAGCGCGGTTCGCGTTCCAGAAGTCGACGAACGCGTTGCGCAGCTCCCACGCGCTCGGCCCCACGAGGCGCACGTGCGTGTCGCGCCACTGCGTCGCGTACAGGGCGCCGATGTTGTACCCGCCGACGAACGCGATCTCGTCGTCGACGACGAGGATCTTGCGGTGGTCGCGGCCGGACTTGCGCACGTTGAGCATGAGCACGCCCGGGCGGAACACCGGGTACCGGATGACGTGGATCGGCTCGGGCAGGTCGAAGAACGCCTGGGGGACGACGAGGTTCGCGAAGCCGTCGTACACGACGAACACCTCGACGCCGCGCTCGCTCGCCTCGACGAGCGCCTGCTTGAACTCCTCGCCGAGCGCGTCGGCCTTCCAGATGTACGTCTCGAGCAGGATGCGGCGCCGTGCGCCGCGGATCGCGCCGAGCATCTCCCGGTACACGTCCTCGCCGTACGTGAAGACGGTCGTCGTGGTGCCCGCGACCTCGACGTCGGCGGGGGCCGAGCGCGGGAACGAGGCCTCGGTGGCGTTGCGGCGCTTGCGGATCGCGTCCGCGGTGACGAGCACGCCCGCGACCGTCACGGGTGCCGCGACGGCGACCACGAGCGCACGGGAGAGCAGACGGCGGGCGGTGCGCAGGGCGGAGTCGGCGGACAGGTGCACGCACTCACCGTAGCGGGCGGCACCCCGGGCGCGACCGGAAGACGGTCGCGCCGCGGGTGAGATCCCGCACGGGCCCGTCCCCGGCGCGTCCCGGCCCGTCCTCGGCCCGTCCTCGGCGCGTCCTCAGTGCGAGCGCAGCGCGCGGACCAGCTCCGCCTTGCGCATGGAGGACCGGCCCTCGATGCCGATCTCGGCGGCGCGCTTGCGCAGCTTCTCGACGGTCCAGTCCTCGTAGTCGCCGGCCTTGCCGCCCTTGCGGCCCACGCTCGAGCGCGACGAGCCCGCCGCGGCGTTCGCGATGCGGGCCGCCTTCTCCTTCGAGTCGCCCTCGTCCCGCAGCTTCTCGTACAGGTCGGGGTCCTTCACGCTCGGACCCGGGTCACGCTTCGGCACGACGGCCTCCTTCACCTCGGTCCGGCGGCCCGGACGGCAGCGCCGGTCTCCCGACAGGCTCTCGCCGCCGGCACGGTCTCGCACGCGGACGAGTCCTCCCGCGCGGACGACGCTCCAGCACGACGACGCGCGACGACCCTGCGTCCACGTGCCCCACGTACCCCGCCAGGGCGGTGAACCCCGACGGGTCGCCGTCGCCGACGACGTCCCAGCGCACGTCCCCGTCCTCGAGCGAGAGGGCGACCGTCCGCGAGCGCCGTGACGAGCCGTCGGGGACGACCAGGGCGAGCGTGGCGCCGTCGGTGAACGCGGCCGCGACGCCACGGGTGAGATCGACCCGGGCGCCCGTGGTGCCCGGGCCGTCGTCCGCCGTCGTGGCGGTGCCCGCGGGCGCCGTGCCGACGCCCGGCGCGGCAGGGCGACCGGCGGGGGAGCTGCGCGGCCACGACCACACGGGCTCGCCCGAGCGCGCGTCCAGGGCGACGACGCGCTCACCGGTGACGACGACGGCGCGGTCGGCGGCGAGCGCGACGACCTGGGCGACGGGCTGCGCGAGCCGCCACCGCTCGCGCAGCCCGTCGCCGGAGCCGTCCGCGGCCGCGAGGGCGCGCACACCGTCGGCGGTGGCGACCAGCCAGGGGGCAGCGTCGTCCTCGGGGCCGACGAGCGGCCGCAGGAGCCGACCGTCGACGGCGGCGAGCACCGCCGCGTCCGGGGCGACGAGCTCGGTCGTCGCCTCGCGCCCGGGCGGCAGCACGCGGGTGCGCAGGAACGTCCCGTCGGGCAGCGGGACGACGTCGGTCGTGACGGCCGGGCCGGGGGCGTCGATGCGGGTACCCGCGGCGGTGAGGACGGCGCTGACGCGACATCCCCGCACGACGAGCAGGCCGTCCTCGACGGTGGCGGCGGCCTGCCCGGCGACCTGGGGCCGGCACATCGGGGTGCGTTCCGCGTCGTCGGGCGGTACGTCGTGCCGCCAGCGCACGCGCGCCGTGCGGGCGTCCTGGAGCGCGAGGTGCACGACCCCTCCGGTGCGGGCCCACCGCAGCACGGTCCCGTCGGGCGCGGGGACCGCGCGGCCGAGCGTGTCGCCCAGCGGCACCGGGCCGGTCACTGGGCCGTCCGGGCCGACGACGTGCGCGACCGGGGCGAGCGCGGGTCCCGTCACGCACACGAGCGCCTCGGTCACCGGTCCCGCCGACTCGTCGGGGGTCGGTCCGCACGTGGCGGTGGCGTCGAGAGCGAGCCAGCGCCGGGCGCCCGAGGCGGCGTCGCGCCCCTCGACCCCGGCGGCGGTGACCGTGACGACCACGTCGTCGACGACGGCGACGCGCGGGGCGGCGGCGTCCGCGGACCAGGCGGGGGTCGGGGGCACGGCGAGCGAGCGGACGGCGCCGGGGTGGGAGAGGCGGGCCTGCTCCGCCGTCGAGGCGCGCCACGAGCCGATGGCGCCGAGCGCGACGGCGAGCGCGAGCAGGGGCGCTCCGACGCGCGCGAGGAGGGTGCGTCGTCGGGCAGGGGCCGCGCGCCCGGGTGCCCCCTCCGCGGGTGTGCCGCGCCCGCCCGGCGCGGGCTCGTCGTCGGGGACGAGCTCCACCCGGTGGAGCGGGGCCATGCCTGCGACGCTACGCCCCGCCCGGCCGGGTGTCAGCGCCCCCGAGGTCGCCGCCTGCGTGGTGGGCCGGTCAGGCCTCGCTGGGTTCGAGCGCCGCGGAGAGCGGGTGGGCCCGGATCGCGGCCGCCAGCTCGCCCTCGATGCGGTCGAGGTAGACGCCGGTGGTCGCGATGGACGCGTGGCCGAGGAGCTCCGCGACGACCTTGACGTCCCAGCCCTCCGCGGCGAGCAGCGTCGCGGTCGTGTGGCGCAGCGCGTGCGGGGTCGCCTCGCGACGGTACTGCGCGGGCATGCGTTCGACGCAGCGCCGCAGCAGCCCGCGCACGGCCTGGGCGTCGATCCGGCGGCCCCGCCACGACAGCAGGAGCGCGCGCTGGGCGTCCGGGTCGTCGGGCCGGCGGGCGAGGAGCGTCGGGCGCAGGCGCGCGAGGTACTCCTCGAGCGCGTCCGCGAGCGGGGGAGACAGCGTGACGGTGCGGACGTGGCCACCCTTGCCCTGGATGCGCCATCGCGTCTGGTCCGGTTCGCGGGAGAAGTCGTCGAGGTTCGCGCGCTCGAGCTCGGACACGCGCGGGCCGAGGACGAGGAGGAGCGCGACGACGAGGCGGTCACGGAGCTGGAGGTCCTGGTCGCGGCGCGAGACGGCGGGCTCCCCGGGTGCGCGGGCGGCGGACACCTCGAGCAGCGACGCCGCCGAGCCCGCGGACAGCGCGGTGCGCGCGACGCGCAGCCCGTCGCGCAGGCGGGCCGGGGGAGCGGCCCACTGCATCGGGTCGGCCTGCACCCAGCCCTCGCGCGTGGCATGCGCGAAGAAGCGCGTCACCGACTGCCGGAACCGGTTCACCGTCGCTGCCGAGCGGCCCGTGCTGCCCGGCTTGCGCGACGCGTCGGCGTACCGGCCGTCGGGCGTGGTCTGGTAACGCAGCAGCACGTCGTCGACGTCCTCGCCCGTGACGTCGTCCAGGACGCGCGCGGGTCCCGCGAGGCGCGCGAACTCCGCGACGTCCCGCTCGTAGCTGCGGCGCGTCGTGGGGGACAGGATGCCGCGCAGGGTCTGCGCGGCGACGGACGCGAGGTAGCGGTCGGCTGCCTCGGCGACGGTGATCCGCTCGAGGCGGGGCGGGGCGACCATGGTGCGGGCCTCCTGGGGGACGGGTCGCCGTCAGCCTAGGACGCGCCACCCACAGCACTGCCCGCTCGCGGCGCTCTGACCTGCGCGGACGTGCTCGTCGTCGTCAGCCGCGCGCCCCGGTGCCCGGGGCGAGGTGCGCGACGTCGCCCAGGGCGACGACGGCGCGGTTGTGGAAGTAGCCGTCCTCGCGCAGCGTCGTGATGCTGCCCGAGGGCACCGGGAAGGCGACGTGCCCCGCGGCGTCGACGGGCATGCCGATCCAGGCCGCGACGACGAACGTGGCGGCGAACCCGTGCGTCACGACGACCTGGTGGTCCACGTCCCGCCGCAGGAGGTCCGTCGTCGCCGCGTACACGCGCAGCGCGACGTCGAGGCGGGTCTCGGCGCCGGCGACACCGACGTCGTGCCGCAGGCGGTCGCCCGTGGCGGGCGGCGGGACGAACCGTGCGTCGAGCCACGCCTGGGGGCGACCGCCGGCCTCGCCGTAGGACGCCTCGCGCAGCCGCGGGTCGAGGCGCACCGCCGCGCCGAGCGCGTCGGCGACCGCGGTCGCGGTGCGGCGCGTGCGCAGGAGGTCGGACGTGACGACGTCCGTGCTCCCACCGGCCGGGACACGCGCGCGCAGCGCCGCCGCGACGAGGTGCGCCTGCCGTTGCCCGGCGGGCGTGAGGTCGGAGTCGTGCTGGCCGCCGACGAGTCCGTCGACGTGGTGCGTCGCCTCCGGGTGCGTCACGACGTGCACGGTGCGTTCGCGCACACCGACGAGGTCGGGCAGCGGGGGAGCGAGGAGCGGTCGGGGAGCGTCGGGCACCGGGACAGGGTGGCACACACGGCCGGCAGGACGGCGGTGGCGAGGGGAGCGTCGTGGTGGACGGTGTGCACCGCGGCGCACGGGGAGCCTCGCCTGGAGCGGGGGACCAATGGCTCCCGGCGCACCCGACAGCCGGAGAGCGACCCGGGAAGCGGCGGACGACCTGATGCGCGGTCACCGCGGGCACTTGTGCGTCACCATGGTGTTGACCTAAACACAATGGTTTGGGGTCTATGTCCGATTCTAGGCATCGTAGCCGATGGTGCGGTCCCGAACCACCCGGCGGCTGCCCGGCGCTGCGACGGGTTGTGGCGAGCTCGCGGACGACGGCCGGTCGGCACGCTGGTCGGCATCGTTCGTGGGCCGGGCCTGCACGGGGGACACCGTGCGCCAGGTCCACACGCCGGCCGCCGCGAGGCCGCCGATGGCGCCGACCAGCAGGAACGCCAGGACGGTCAGCACGAGCACCGGCAGCCAGGCGAGCGTCGCGCACGTCGTCAGGACGCGTCCAGACCGACGGGCGTCCGGTGCGGCGGCCGTGAACACCGAGGTCGGCGCGCCCGAAGATGCCGCGACGGATTTCGGGGGCGCCGGTGCGACGGACGCGCCGATACCGGACCGCGACGCACGATGCAGGGATCGCACGGCGCGGCGAGCCGCTCGGCGGTCGGCGTTGTGGGCGGCCGGGGCGAGAAGCTGCGGTGCGTACGTCGTCGTGCTCATGACGAAGGGGAGCCCACCAGGGCGCCTCGTGATGCGCTGGAGGACGCTTCCTTCCCGTGAAATGACATAATGTACATTATCGGCGCCGTGATGGTGAGTGTTATCCATGGATCGACAGGCTCCTGCCAGCACGGTCCGGAGCCTGTCGACGGTTTCCTCTGACATCATCGCCGCATGGAGTTCGTGTGCCGCCGGTGCCATCGAAGCGTGCGCGTCGGCGCGGCCGAGTACGAGACGTTCGAGCGGATGCACTACGTCTGCTTCCACTACGAGTTCGAGCACCAGGACTTTGACGTCGACGAAAGCTGCGGACTGGCTGGCTGCCCCTCTGAGGCGAACGGCTCCGGCCGGCGGACGGTCATCGCGACGGCCCGAGCCTTGGCGACCGCCGCAGCTGCCGACGAGCCTTGGAGCAACCGTTCCCTCCACGAGTACCTCGAGGCGCTCGCGCGCTGGCTCGAGAGCTCAGACGCGTACTACCGCAACGATGCCGACCGCAGGACCACACCTCCCAACGGGTGGGCGGTCGTCGACGATGCCCTGCGCGCTGCTGCGACGCACGAATGAAGACACGTTGCCTCACGCGCGCGCCCGGACATCCGTTTAGCCCATCGCGTTGCCGGGCGGTTCCAGGACCTCACGAACGACTTTCCCTGGCCTTGGCACGCTGCTGACCTAGACGAGCAGGTCGCCGAGGGTCGTTCCACGGGACGCAACAGGCACGTGAGGCGCGACGGTGCCAACTACTCCCCCGGCGCCCTCGTCGAGCAGAGGTGCGGCCGAGAGCCCCGAGCACCGCGACCTTTCGACGGCGTCCTGCGGGTTTTCGGGTGTGTACTGGCCCCATGGGATCCGCCGGCCTCGAACCGTCCACCCGCTGCGCGATCGACGCGGTCACCGCGCTGCGTCTCGTGCTCGACGACGTGACCCTCGGGACGCGCCGCCCGCTCGTCGGGCCGTCCGTCCTGCGCAGCCACGCGCTCTCGATGCTGTACCAGGACGTGCGCCGCGGCGCCCTCGACGAGAAGACGGCGCGCGAGCGTCTCGAGGGTGTCGCCTCCCTGCGGATCCGCCTGCTCGGTGACCGCGTCTCGCGCGCGACGGCGTTCCGCCTCGCGCGCGAGCTCGACGCCGACGACACGGCCGTCGCCGAGTACGTCGCCGTCGCGACGCTCCAGGCCGACGTCCTCGTGGCCGGTGACGAGCAGGTCGCCGCCGCGGCGGATGGTCGCATCCCCCTCGTCGCGTACGAGGACCTCCTGGGCTGAGGCGCCCGGGCGCTCGTTGGTCGCCCCGTCCGAGCCGGGCCCGGGGTCAGTCGTCGAACACGTGCCAGCAGATCGCGCTGCGACGCCGCTGGTCGTCGAGCACGAGCTCGCGCAGCCCGGCCGGGATGCGATCGCGCTGCCGATCCCGTTCCGCGAGGCGCGCCGCCTCGGCGTCCTCCCCCCGTGCTGCGGCGTCCGCGGCGGCCGCGCGGATCGCGTACGCCGCCGCGCCCAGCCCGTGGGCGGCGACGTGCGCCACGGCGACGGCCTGGCCGGCCGCGAGCGCCGCGTACTTGACGGGTGCGGCCTGGTCGCGGCCGGCGGCGTTGGCGATGAAGGCGGTGGTGTGGGCGGTCTTCATGGGGACGTCGCCGCGGATCCAGGCGCGGGCGACGTCGAGGGCGTCCCGGGGTCGGGTGTCGTCGGGTCGTGCGCGTTCGAAGATCGGCAGGACGTGCTCGGCGCAGTCGACGGCCCACCGGGCGATCTGGTGGTGGTGCTCGTCGGTGAGGGTGCCTCCGCGTCGGATCGTGACGAGGCGGGGGTCTCGTTCGGTGGGCAGGATCGGCATGGTGCGATGCTCCCCCGGCCCGGTGTCGGGGCACCAGCCCTGGGGGCGCGTGGGCCAGGTCGTGGGGCCGGTGGCCGGAGTCGCTCTGGTGGGCCGCGGGTCGGGCGGCGTACGGTGCGAACGTCCCCGTTCGTCGTCCGTCCGGGAGGTGCTGGCGCCTCTCCCCCGGGCCGGGACCCTCGTGCCGTGTCGTCGGCGCGACGGGTCCTCTCCCCCGGGTCTGGCGGGTCGTGGCGGGCGGGCCGTTCGCGAGGAGGCGCTCATGGTCCGGTTCACCCGTTCTGACGATCTGCGGGGTGCGACGTTCGAGGGTGTGGACCTGCGGGGTGCGCGGTTCGTGGAGCCGGACCTGTCCGGGGTCGTGGTGCGGGGTGCGCAGGTGGAGGGTCTGGACGTCGACGCGCCGTGGTTGTCGGACGGCGATGCTCCGGTGCTGGTGAACGGGGTGGACGTGCGGGGGTTCGTGGAGGCGGAGCTGGACCGGCGCTTCCCGGGCCGGGAGCTGCGGCGGGCGGCGGATCCGGAGGGTCTGCGGGTGGCGTGGGCGGCGCTGGAGTCCACGTGGGCGACGACGCTGGAGCGGGTGGCGGCGTTGCCCGCGAGCGCCGTGGACGTGTCGGTGGACGGTGAGTGGTCGTTCGCGCAGACGGTGCGGCACCTGGTGCTGGCGACGGACGCGTGGCTGGGGCGCGCGGTGCTGGGGGTGGAGCAGCCGTTCCATCCTCTGGGGCAGCCGGGCCCGCAGGCGGCGGAGGACGGGTTGGACCTGTCGCTGTTCGCTGTGGGGACGCCGTCGTTCGGCGACGTGCTGGAGGCGCGGGCGGGCCGGGTGGCGATGGTGCGGGACTTCCTGGCGGGGGTGACGCCGGAGTCGTTGGGGGTGGTGCGTCGCAACCCGTGGTCGCCGGAGTATCCGGAGACGACGTTGTCGTGCGTGCACGTGATCCTGGAGGAGGAGTGGGAGCACCACCGGTTCGCGGTGCGGGACCTGGCTGTGGTCGAGGCGTCGTTGGCGGGGTGAGCGCGGGCGTTCCGGCTGTGGTGCGTGGGGTCAGGTGGTGCGTGTCACCTGGGCGGCGAGGTTGGGGGTGAGCCGGGTGAGGTCGGGGTCGGTGGAGAGCCCGTCGGGGACGAGGGTGGCGGTGACGAGGGTCTGGGCGTCGCCGTACTCCAGGCGGAGGTGGCCGTCGTCGAGGTCGGTGACGAGGCCGCAGGTGGAGGCTCCGGCGTCGTCGTCCGGGGTGTCGCCGTGGACGAGGGTGACGAGGCAGACGACGTCCTGCCCGTCGCGGGTGCCCGACCCGGCGTAGAAGGTGGCGCCGTCGAGCTCGCCGAGGCGTCGCGCGGAGGTGGGGTCCATCTCGTCGGGCGTCATCGTGTCGACGAGGGCGTCGTCGGGGGTGGCTGGGTCGGCGAGGCGGGTGACGAGGTCCTGGGGTGTCACGGGCCCGGAGCAGGCGGCGAGGGCCAGGAGCGCGGCGCCGACGAGGAGCACGGGTCGGGTCCGGCGGCGGGACAGGTCCATCGAGGATGGATATCACGTCGCGAGGGCTGGTCGGGGTGGGCGCCGGTACACGGACACGTACCCAGAGCTCGACGACGAACCGACCTCCTGGGGCGAGATGACGTGCGGCGTTGCGGAAGCACTCGACCTGGGCGTCCTGGGTGAGCAGGTTGGAGATCGTGTTGTCCACGAGGTAGACGAGCGTGTGCTCCCCCGGCACCCTCGCGGTGGCCATGTCGCCGACGACGACGGGGAGGGTCGTCTCGTCGGCCTTCTCGCGCAGCCGGGCGACCATGTGCCGGGAGATCTCGATGCCGGTCACGGGCACGCCGCGCGCGGCGAGCGGGATCGCGACCCGGCCCGTGCCGACCGCGAGCTCGACCGCGCTCCCCTGGCCCGCGAGCGCCGCGAGCCGGTCCACGGCGGGGTCGAGGGTGTCGGGGGCGAACATGCCCTCGCCGGGGGTGTCGTACCGCGCGGCGGCGTCGGCGTCCCAGAGGCGTTCCTGGTCGGTGCCGGCGTGGTCGGTGCGGGAGTCCGTCATCGTGCGACGGTGTCAGGCGCTGTGCCCGGCGGTCCAGCGATTTCGGGTCGTGGGGTCTTCGGTGTCCTCGGTGTCTCTGCTCGGGCGATACCGGGCGCTACGGTGTCGGCATGGATCGTGCGGCGTTCGTCGGCTTCGTCCGTTCTCAGGGGTGGGGGGTCGTGGCGTCCCTCGGTCACGACGGTGGCCCGCAGGCGGCGTTCCTCGCGGTGGCGGCGACGGACGCGGGTGAGCTGGTGTTCGACGCGCGCGCGTCGTCCCGCAAGGTGGCGAACGTGGCCCGGGACCCGCGCGTCGCCGTGACGGTCGGCGGGACGGACGGGACGACCGTGCAGTGCGAGGGCGTCGCGGACGTCCCGTCCGGTGCGGACCGGCGGCGCTGCGCCGCGGCGTACGCGGCGGCGTACCCGCAGTTCGCGGGGTCGTTGCTGGACGACGGCATCGTGCTGCTGCGGGTGACCCTGGCCTGGGCGCGGTACGGAGACTTCCGTGACGGCCGGTCGGTGATGACGGAGGTCGACGTGTCCGGGTGGGGCCTGGCCGGGGACTGACGTAGTCCCCCGTCGGGTCGGGCCGGTCAGTCGAGAAGGGCCTGCTTGGCGCGGGCGTACTCGGTGTCGGTGAGGTCTCCGGCGCGGTGGAGGGCGGCGAGGCGTTCGAGCCGGGTGACGAGGTCCGCTCCCCTGCCGGTGGGTGCCGGGTCGGTAGTGGCGCGCCCGACGACGCGCCACAGGGCGCGGGTGAACACGCCGGGTCGGCGGGTGGTCCCGGCGTGGTCGGGGCGCAGGTGCGGGACGCGGGCGGAGGGCACGGTGCGGTCGTCGAGCTCGATGGCGCCGGGGCGGGTGGCGGCGAGCGAGCGGGCGAAGCGCGCGAACCGTGCGGAGGAGCCCTCGAGGAGGACGGCGCGCGTGGCGCGGGCGGTGGGGTGCTGGTCGTCGCGCCAGGTGACGGCCACGGTGGGGCCGTCGCCGGTGACGGTGACGACGGGCCGCCCGGCGGGTTGCAGGACGGTGTCGTCGCCGCGCACGAGGCGCAGGCGGGTGCCGTCCCACACGAGGCGACCCCCGGCGACGTGGAACATGGCGGGGTACCGGGGTGCGGCGGTGAACCGGGCGGCGTCGGGGGTGGGCTGCGGTGCCCGGACGATGCCGACGGGGCGGCGCCGGGGTGGGGCCGCGACGTCCTGGTCGGGGCGGGGCGCGTGGTCGGCGAGGGCCTCGACGACGGGGACGGCGAGGGTCTGCGGGGCGGCGGGGCGCGTGGCCGGTTCCGGGACGCCGGGTCGCGCGGCCTGGTCCTCGGTGGTGCTGCGGCTCATGGTGCTCCCCCGTCGTCGTCGGTCCCCCGATCCTGCCGCGACGGGCCTGCCGGGGGCAAGGCGGGTCGCGGTGCGGGCGGGGTGTCGTCGCAGGTCGGGCAGGGGTGCGCGCCCCGGCCGGAGCACCGGTGGCCGGGGCGCGCGGTCAGGAGGTCACAGGCCGCCGAGCAGGGCCGTGAAGTCGGGCGTCCCGGCGAACGGGTCGGCGGGGCCGGTGTTCTTGCGCAGCGCGACCTTCTCCGCGAGCTCGCGGCCCGCGCGGGCGATGCGAGCGGGCAGGCCGCCCCCGGAGTCGCCCTCGGCGGCCGCCCAGTCGTCGGTGGCGGCGAACACGGACGTCGTGGCGACG
Organism: Cellulosimicrobium sp. JZ28; assembly: GCF_015327065.1. Classification (NCBI taxonomy): domain Bacteria; kingdom Bacillati; phylum Actinomycetota; class Actinomycetes; order Micrococcales; family Promicromonosporaceae; genus Cellulosimicrobium; species Cellulosimicrobium sp. JZ28. Next base: position 1,736,243 of record NZ_CP017660.1, read on the forward strand.
TCGGCCCGCAGGTAGGTGAACAGGGGGCGCAGCGAGTACTCGAGCGCGAGCGAGTGGCGGGCGGTGCCGCCGGTCGCGCCGAGCAGGACGGGCGTGCCGGTGAGCGAGTCCTTGTCGAGGACGTCGACGAACGACTTGAGCAGCCCGGAGTACGTGGTGGTGAACAGCGGGGTGGTCACGACGATCCCGTCGGCGGCGGTGAGGCGCTCGAGCACGCCCGCGAGGTCGCCGGTCGGGAAGCCGGTGAGCATGGCGTCGACGACGGCGTGCGCGTGGTCGCGCAGCTCGACGGTCTCGATCTCGGCGCTCACGCCGAGGCCCTGCAGCTCGCGCACCGTGGCCTCGCCGAGCCGGTCGGCGAGCAGGCGCGTGGAGGACGGCTTGGACAGCCCGGCGGACACCACGACGAGGCGGCGGTCCGGGGCGGGGGTGCTGGCGGTCATGCGGTGCTCCTGGGGTGCTGACGTGCGGTGCGGGGTGCGGCCCGTCGCGGGCCGGGTGCTGCCGTGCCCGACGGCGGCCGGTCGCGGGTGCGGGGCACTCCTCGACCGTACGCCGTCGGGCGGGTGGTCACGGCGCGGGTGTCGCCGGTGTCACAGGCCGAACGCGGCACCGGCGGTGGCGGTGCGGGTGTCGTCCTCGGCGGTGCGCCCGGTCCACAGGTCCTCGGTGCCGCCGACGTGCGCGGCGCCCTCGGTCCCGGCCGCGCGGGCGGCCGCGACGCGCTCGGCGTGGCTCGGCGGGTTCGCCGGCACGTGCGCGGGGCGGACGGCCTCCATCTCCTTGCGCAGCACGGGCACGACCTCGCCCGCGAGGAGGTCGATCTGCTCGAGCACGGTCTTGAGCGGCAGGCCCGCGTGGTCGACGAGGAACAGCTGGCGCTGGTAGTCGCCCACGTGGTCGCGCATCGCGGCGTACCGGTCGATGACCTGCTGCGGCGAGCCGACGGTGAGCGGCGTCTCGCGCGTGAAGTCCTCCATCGAGGGCCCGTGCCCGTAGACGGGCGCGTTGTCGAAGTAGGGGCGGAACTCGTCCCACGCCTTCTGGGAGTCCTTGCGCATGAACACCTGGCCGCCGAGCCCGACGATCGCGGTGTCCGCGGGCCCGTGGCCGTGGTGCTCCCAGCGCTGACGGTAGAACTGCACCATCTGCTTGGTGTGGCTCATGGGCCAGAAGATGTTGTTGTGGAAGAACCCGTCACCGTAGTACGCGGCCTGCTCGGCGATCTCGGGGCTGCGGATCGACCCGTGCCACACGAACGGCGGGACGCCGTCCAGCGGCCGCGGCGTCGAGGTGAAGCCCTGGAGCGGGGTGCGGAACTTGCCCTCCCAGTCCACGACGTCCTCGGTCCACAGCCGGCGCAGCAGCGCGTAGTTCTCGATCGCGAGCGGGATGCCCTGCCGGATGTCCTGCCCGAACCACGGGTACACCGGGCCGGTGTTGCCGCGGCCCATCATGAGGTCCATGCGGCCGTCGGAGATGACCTGGAGCATCGCGTACTCCTCCGCGAGGCGCACCGGGTCGTTCGTCGTGATGAGCGTGGTCGAGGTCGACAGGACGATGTTCTTCGTCACGCCCGTCAGGTAGCCGAGCATGGTCGTCGGCGAGGACGGGACGAACGGCGGGTTGTGGTGCTCCCCCGTGGCGAAGACGTCCAGCCCCGCCTCGTCCGCGTGCTTCGCGATCGTCAGCATGGACCGCACGCGCTCGGTGTCGTCGGGGGTCCGGCCCGTCGTGGGGTCCGTCGTGACGTCGCCGACGGTGAAGATGCCGAACTGCATGGTGTGCTCCCGTGAGTCCTAGGTCGATGCGTTTGCATGTACATGCCGCTCAACCCGGCTCCCCCCGGGTTTGTTCCCGCACCCCGGGCCGCGAGGTGTGAGCGTGCACACGTCCGGGGCCGGGCGGGGGCCGCGGAGTTGCGCGGGGCATCGAAACCCGGGAGCCTGGGACGGCGCGCCGAGGCGGGCCGGCACGACGCACCGCGGGGGCCACCAGGTCGTGAGGCCCCGCGACGTTCACCGGACCTTCACGGCGTGTCGGAACACCGACCGCACGTGAGGCGTTGCCTCTCGTAGACCGGGCCGCTGCCCGCACCCCCACCGGGCGCGCCCACCCACCCCCGAAGACCCCTCAGGAGGACACCATGGCCGACCGTTCGCTGCGCGGGATGAGCATCGGTGCGAAGAGCATGGAGTCGGACGAGGGCGTCGACTTCGCCCCCCGCTTCCAGGCGCACTACGACTGCCCCAACGGGCACACCATCATCCTGCCGTTCTCGACCGACGCCGAGGTCCCCCCGGTCTGGGAGTGCCGCTGCGGCGCCGAGGCGCTGCTGCGCGACGCGGAGCGCCCCGAGCCCAAGGCCGGCAAGCCTGCCCGCACCCACTGGGACATGCTGCTCGAGCGCCGCACCATCTCCGAGCTCGAGGAGCTCCTCGACGAGCGCCTCGGCCTGCTGCGCGCCGGCAAGCTGCGCCGCAGCGCCTGACGCCTCGCCGCACCCGTCACGAGAGGCCCGGACCCCCGCGAGGGGGTCCGGGCCTCTCTGCGTCGCGGGGATCACCGCGGGGACGTCTCACCGCGGGGACGTCTCAGCGCGTGCCGCTCCGCCCCGCGACCGACCGCGCGAGGCTCGCGAGCTGGGCCGCGCGCCGTCGGGCACCCCAGACCGTGACCTTCCACAGCGCCTCGGTGACGATCGCGCGGCTCATCTTCGACCGCCCCGCCGTGCGCTCGACGAACGTGATCGGCACCTCCGTCGCGCGGCCACCCGTCCGCACGACCCGCCACGCCATGTCGACCTGGAAGCAGTACCCGTGCGACTCCACGCTCGCGAGGTCGACGGCGCGCAGCGCGGACGCGCGGTAGGCGCGGTAGCCCGCCGTCGCGTCGCCCAGGTGCAACCCCAGCGCGAGGCGCACGTACGCGTTGCCCGCGCGCGAGAGCACCTCGCGGTGCCGCGGCCAGTTCTCCACGCGCCCGCCCGGTACCCAGCGCGACCCGATGACGAGGTCCGCGCCGTCGTGCGCGCCGTCCGCCGTGGCCGGGCCGAGGGCGGCGAGCAGGGACGGCAGCTGCTCCGGCTGGTGGGAGCCGTCGGCGTCCATCTCCACGAGCACGTCGTACCCGGCGCCCAGGCCCCACCCGAACCCCGCGACGTACGCGGCGCCCAGGCCCTCCTTCCCGGCCCGGTGCAGCACGTGCACGCCCGGGTCGACGGCGGCCGCGGCGTCGGCGAGGTCGCCCGTCCCGTCCGGGCTCGCGTCGTCCACGACGAGCACGTCAGCGTCCGGGACCGCGGCGCGCAGGCGCGCGAGCGTGCTCGGCAGTGTCAGCGCCTCGTCGTACGTGGGCACGACGACGAGCACGCGCCCGCCCGGGACGCCCTCCCCCGCGCGCCCGCTCACGGCGCCTCGTCCCCGGCCGGGACCGGGGCGGTTCGGGTGCGGCGCTCGCGGACGACGGTGACGACCCCCGCGGCGAGGAGCCCGAGGGCGAGGAGCTCGACGACGCGGCCCGGCCAGTCCCCGGCCCGCACGGCGGGCGTGAGGCTCGTGCGCAGGGGCAGGTCGGCGACCATCTGGTCGGCGGTGAACAGGCCCGTGCTCTGCAGGAGCGTGCCGTCGGGGGCGATGACGCCGCTCACGCCGACGGTCGAGACCTGCACGGTCGCGCGGCCCGTCGACACGGCGCGCAGCCGCGACATCGCGAGCTGCTGCGTCGACTCGGCGGTGTACCCGAACGAGGCGTTGTTGGTCGGCACGACGAGCAGCTCGGCGCCCGCGTCGACCGCGTCGTTGACGAGGCCGTCGTAGGCGACCTCGAAGCAGATGACGACGCCGAGCGGCACCGTGCGCCCCAGGCGGGGCGCGTCGAGGTCGACGACGCCGGTCTCGGTGCCCGCGATCATGTCGATGCTCACGCGGTCGACCTGGTCGGAGAACACGCGCAGCAGGGAGCGCAGCGGGATGTACTCGCCGAACGGCGCCGGGTGCTGCTTGGCGTAGCGGTCGACGACGCCGGTGCCCGGCTCCCACAGGAGCGACACGTTGTACCGGCCGCCGGTCTCGGGGTACTCCTGCGCGCCGACGAGGATCGGCGCGCCGACCTCCTGCGCGACGTCGTCGATGGCGCGCGCCACCTCGGGCGTGGTCTGCGGGTCGAGGTCGGACCCGTTCTCGGGCCACAGCACGACGTCGAGGTCGCCCGGCTCGACGTCGTCGAGGAGGGCGAGCGTGCCCTGCAGGTGGTTGTTCAGCACCTCGGCCCGGTTCGCGAACGACCCGAGGCCGGGCTCGCCCACGTTGCCCTGCACGGCCCCGACGGCGAGCGTGCCCGCCTCGGCGCGCGTGTCGAGCGGCACGAGCAGCGGTGCGACCACGAGCGCGGCCGCGACGGCCACGGGGACGACGGCGCCGGTCACGACGTCGCTGGTCGCGATGTCACGACGGCGCACCACGGCGAGCACGGCGACCGCGAGCAGCGACCCGGCGAGCGCGACGAGCAGCGACACGAGGACCTCTCCCCCGAGCCACGCCGCGCGACCCAGCGGGGAGTCCGCCTGGGAGAACGCGAGCCGGCCCCAGGGGAACCCGCCGAACGGCACCTCGGTGCGTGCCTGCTCGGCCCCGACGAACAGCACCGCGAACGCGACGGCCTGTCGCCCGGGGTGCCCCGTGAGCCACGACCAGCGGCGCGCCCAGACCCACGCGGCACCGAGCAGCCCGACGAAGCACGCCTCCATGACGGACAGCGCGAGCCACGGCACGGTCTCGGTCGCGTAGTTCGCCCACCACAGGTGCGGCAGGAAGAACGCCAGGCCCCACACCAGGCCCACGAGGAAGCCCCAGCGCGCGCCGTCGCGGCGCAGCGCCCAGAACAGGGCGGCCACGCCGACGAACGCGAGCGGCCACCACCCGCGGCCGGGGAACGCGGTGTCGGTGAGCAGGCCGCCCGCGAGGGCGAGCAGGAGCGTCAGGGGCCGCGACGGGACGGCGGTCGACGAACCCGCGGGGACCTCGCGCTCGGGTCGGCCGTCGGGCCGTGCGTCCCGCCCGGCGTCCGGTCCAGCGTCGGGCTGCCGGTCGTGAGGCGTGCCGGTCTCGGGCGCACGGGCGGCCGTGCCTGCGGGGCGGGATCGCCCGGCGGGAGCGGCCGGGGGCTCGGGGGCGTGCACGGGTGCACCCTACGCCACGGACCTGCACGAAGACCTGGCGGGCCGCCGCCGTCCGCGGAAGGTCGGCGGGGGTGGGAAGGGAGTGTGTGCGGGCTCGCGCGCCCTTCGGCCCGTACGACGCCGCCACCGGCGGAGCACGTTTTCTACTGAGCGCGCGAGCCCGGCCAGGTACCCGGCGCGGCACGCCGAGGGGTCGTCGTCGGTGGCTGATCCCCCTGCGGCCACGGGGGCCGGAACACCCTGTCGAAACTACTCCGGCTCACCGCCCTGTCAAGCGGGAGCGATCAGACGAAGGTGTCGAACAGGGGCACTCCGGCCCGCACGGTCTGCAGGCACCGCGGTCGCGGCACGTCCGGCCCGAGCTCGGGCAACAGCGGCTGCCCCGCGCGCGCGTCCGTGCTCCACGACGACGTCGTGCGGCCCAGCGCGCCCTGCACCACGAGGTGCTCGCCGCGCCACACCGCGAGGTGCGCGGGCGCCCCCACGCGCAGCTGCCCGGCGCCGGTGTGGTCGAGCCCGGCGATGCGCCACCCGCCGCGCGTGTGCGCACGGAACGCGGCACGGGCCGAGATCTGCTGGTCCGGGTCGACGTGCGACATCGCGGCGAGCACGCCCGCCCACGGGTCGATCCGCGTCACCGGCGCGTCCGACCCGAACGCCAGCGGCACGCCCGCACCCGCGAGGTCGGCGAAGGGGCTCAGGCCCTGCGCCCGCATCGCCCCCACGCGCGCGGCGTACATGCCGTCGGGGCCGCCCCACGCGGCGTCGAACGCGGGCTGGATGCTCAGGCTCACCCCGTACAGCAGGAGCGTGGCGAGCGCGGTCGCGTCGACGAACAGCGCGTGCTCGACCCGGTGCCGCGCCGCACGCACCGCGCTCTGCCCGTGCGCCTCGGCCGCGAGGCCGAGCCCGCGCACGAGCTCGTCCATCGCACGGTCCCCGATGACGTGGAACCCGCCCTGCGTGCCGGCCGCCGCGACCGCGGACAGGTGGTCCGCGATCTGCTCCGCCGTGAGGTACAGGTTCCCGCGGTCGCCACGGTCCGGCCCGTCCTGGTAGGGCAGCCGCATCGCCGCGGTGCGGGACCCGATCGACCCGTCGACGTTGAGGTCGCCCGCGATGCCCGCGAGGCTGGGCACGTCCGCGAGGAGCGCGCGGGCGTCGTCGGCCGTGGCGCACAGCTCGCCCCGGTACCCCACGACGTGCGGCAGGCCCGACGACGCGTCCGCCGTGAGGGCGAGGATCTCCCGCAGCCCGGCGCGCGTGTCGATGTGCGGGGCGCTCATCTCGTGCACCGACACCACGCCCTGCTCGGCCGCGGCCCGCAGCGCCGTGCGGTACAGGTCCGTGCGCCGCGCCGGGGACACCGCCCGGGCGACGTCGCGCGCGACGTGGTGCGCCTCCCCCGCGACCCAGCCCGACTCGTCCCACCCGGGCCGCGTCTCGAGCGCGCAGCGGCGCGCGAGCGTCGTGGACACCACTGCGGAGTGCACGTCGACCCGCGCCGCGTACACCGCACGGCCGCCCGCCGCGGAGTCGAGCTCCTCGCGCGTCGGGGGCCGCCCCTCGGGCCAGGACCGCTCGTCCCACCCGAACGCGAGCACGACGTCGTCCTCGTGCGCGCCGGCCGCGGCCTTCGCGACGGCGTCGAGCGCTGCCGCGAGCGACGTCACGCCGGCGCTCGCGGACAGGTCGACGCCCGCGAGGGCGAGTCCGACCTCGAACAGGTGGACGTGGGCGTCGACGAACCCGGGGGCGACGAGCGCCCCGTCGAGGTCGATGACGCGGTCGGCGCGGGCGGCGAGCCCGTCGGCCGTGTCGTCGGCGCCGATCCAGGCGATGACGCCGTCGTCGACGAGGAGCGCTTCCGCGAACGGGTCGGCCGGGGAGTGGATCACGCCGCCGCGGTACAGGGTTGAGGCCACAGTCCTTCACGATACCGCCACAACCCGTTGTGCTTCACCGCCCGGTGGCGGCGTCGGCGCAGGTCGGGGCGCGTGTCGTGCACGTCACGCCGGCCGGTCCCTGCGCCGACTCTCTGAGCCAGCCTCTGAGCCGACCCCGCGCCCCGGCGGACGGGGGTGCCGCCGGGGCGGGGGCGCTCAGACGCTGGAGTAGGCGACGACGCCGCGGCGCAGGCGGTCGATCGCCTGGCGTGCGGTGCGGCGGACCTCGGGGGTGGGGGCGGCGCCCGCGACCTGGTCGAGGACGTCGATGACCTGCTTGCACCAGCGCACGAAGTCGCCGGCCGCGATCTCGGAGCCGCGCAGCACGGCGTCGAGGCTGCGCCCGACGGCCCAGCGGTGCACGGCGGTGACGAGGCCCTCGTCGAGCGGGCCGGTCGCGTCGATGTCGTGCTCGTCCTCGAGGTCGTCGACCTCGGACCACACGCGTGTGGTGGCCTCGAGCGCGCGCGCCAGCCTGCCCTGGGGGCCGCCGGGGACGTCGGGCTCGCCGTGGTCCTCGCGGCGCCCGGCGTAGACGCATGTGGACACGACGGCGGCCAGGGCGGGGGCGTCGAGGTCCTCCCACACGCCGCGGCGCAGGCACTCGGCCAGGAGCAGGTCGTTCTCGGCGTAGAGGCGGCGCAGCCACTGCCCGTCGGGCGTGACCTGCAGCCCGGTGCGCGCGGCCTCGCGGGCGGCGCGACCGGTGGGCGGGCCGCCGGGGGTCTCCTCCTCGTCGAGGGCGTCCTCGAGCGGTGCGGCCGGGTCCTGCGCGGGCTCGGTGGGCGCGAGGTAGCCGAGCGTGACGAGGACGTCGCAGATGCGGTCGAAGACGCGCGCGATGGAGCCGGTGCGGCCCTCGACGCGCCGTACGAGCTGGTCGTGCTCCTTCTTCAGCCGCGCCCACCGCTCGGCCCAGCGGGCGTGGTCCTCCCGGTCGGGGCAGTCGTGGCACGGGTGGGCGCGCAGCTGGGCGCGCAGGCGCGCGAGCTGGGCGTCGTCGGTCGCGCCGGACCGGGTGCGGGTGGTGCGGCCGGGGCGCGTGCCCGGCTCGTCGAGCGCGCCGAGTGCGTTGCGCAGGGTGGACGCGAGGTCGCGCCGCTGGGCGGGCACGCGCGCGTTGAACGTCTTGGGGATGCGCACGCGCGCGACGGTGCGGATCCCGCCGGGTGCGTCGGCGACGGTGAGCTTCTTGACCTGGCGGTCCTGCGTCAGGACGGTGGGGCGCGGGCCGTCGAACCCGGCGCCCTCCCCCGGGTCGAGCACGACGACGTAGCCCGCGCGCCGCCCGGACGGCACCTCGACGACGTCCCCGGGCCGCAGGCGCTCGAACGCGGCGACGACCTCGGCGCGGCGCGACCGGCTCGCGGCGCGCGACAGGTCGCCCTCGCGCGCGGTGATGCGCCGCCTCAGCGCCGCGTACTCGGCGAAGTCGCCGCGGTCGCACGTCATCGCCTGCGCGTACCCGTCGAGGGCCTCGGCGTGCGCCTGCGCCTGCTTGGCCAGGCCGACGACGCCCCGGTCGGCCTGGAACTGCGCGAACGACGTCTCCAGGACCTCGCGCGCCCGGTCGCGCCCGACCTGCGCGACGAGGTTGACCGCCATGTTGTACGTGGGCCGGAAGCTCGAGCGCAGCGGGTACAGGCGCTTGGACGCCAGGCCCGCGAGGTGCACCGGGTCCAGGCCCGCGTGGTCGACGACGACGGCGTGCCCTTCGACGTCGATGCCGCGCCGCCCGGCGCGCCCGGTGAGCTGGGTGTACTCCCCCGGGGTGACGTCGACGTGCGCGGTGCCGTCCCACTTGACGAGCTTCTCCAGCGCGACGGACCGGGCGGGCATGTTGATGCCGAGCGCGAGGGTCTCGGTGGCGAACACGACCTTGATGAGGCCGCGGCTGAACAGCTCCTCGACCGTCTCCTTGAACACGGGCAGCAGGCCCGCGTGGTGGGCCGCGATGCCGCGCGCGAGGGACTCCGTCCACGTCCAGTACCCGAGGACCTCCAGGTCCTCGGTGGGGATGGTCGCGGTGCGTTCCTCCGCGACGCGCCGGATCTCGGCCTCCTCCGCGGGTGACGTCAGGCGCAGGCCGGCGGTGAGGCACTGCTGCACGGCGCCCTCGCACCCGGCGCGGGAGAAGATGAAGTAGATCGCGGGCAGCAGCCCGTCCGCGTCGAGCGCGTCCACGACGGCGAACCGGGCGGGGGTGCGTCGCCCGACGACGGACCGGTCCGGGCCCGGGCGACGCCCGCCGCGGCCGCGGTACCCGCGGTCGCCGGACCCTCGCCGTCCGCCCGGCCCGGGCCCGCCGGTGCGGGGCGCGGTGCGGAACGCGGCGAGCAGGTCGGGGTTGATGGGCGGGTTCACGCCCGGGTCGGTGGGGTCCACCGTCCCGGCGTACAGGTCGAGCAGGTCCGCGCCGGGCGCGCGCCCGCCGCCCGCGTGCGCGACCCCGGCCGTGGGGTTCGCGGACGCGACGAGGACGTGCTGCCACAGCGGCACGGGTCGGCGCTCGCTGACGACGACGGTCGTGTCGCCGCGCACCATCTCCAGCCAGTCGCCGAACTCCTCCGCGTTGGACACGGTCGCGGACAGGGACACGAGCTGCACGTCGTCGGGCAGGTGGATGATCACTTCTTCCCACACGGGCCCGCGGAACCGGTCGGCGAGGTAGTGCACCTCGTCCATGACGACGTACGCGAGCCCGTCCAGGGTGCGCGACCCCGCGTAGAGCATGTTGCGCAGCACCTCGGTCGTCATGACGACGACGGGCGCCTCCCCGTTGATCGTCGTGTCACCGGTGAGCAGGCCCACGGCGTCGGCGCCGTGGCGGCGCACGAGGTCGGCGTACTTCTGGTTGGACAGCGCCTTGATGGGGGTGGTGTAGAACGCCTTGCGCCCGCTCGCGAGGGCGAGGTGGACCGCGAACTCGCCCACGACCGTCTTCCCGGCGCCCGTGGGTGCGGCGACGAGCACGCCGCGGCCCTCCTCGAGCGCCTCGCACGCGCGCACCTGGAAGTCGTCGAGGGGGAAGTCGAGCACCTGCCGGAAGTCCGCGAGCCGCGTGCGGGACGCCGCCTGGCGGGCCCGGGACGCGGCGTAGCGGGCGGCGGGCGATTCGTCGGCCGTCATGCCGTCAGCCTACGGTCCGCCGCCCACCTCGCCGGTCGAGAGCCCCCTGCTCAGCGGGCGGCGTCGTCGAGCACGCGCAGCGCGCCGGGGACGACGTCGACGCGCAGCGGCAGCGGGCCGAGGTGCTCCCCGTCGGCGAACGCGTGCGGCGGCACGGCGCCTGCTGTGGTCGGCTCGACCGTGACCGACGTCGCGCGCACGGTCCCGACCGCGCGGTGGGCGAGGTGGCGCCCCGCGTACATGCCGGGGAAGACGCGCGCGGCGCCCCACCGCCCGAGCGGGCCCGCGACGACGACGTCCAGCAGGCCGTCGTCGGGCGTGGCGTCGGGCGCGACGCGGACACCGCCGCCGAAGCGGGGGCTGTTCGCGACGGCGACGAGCGCGCCCGGCGACTCCCACACGAACGCCCGCCCGTCCGGGCCGTCGGCCGCGTCGGGGTGCTGCGCGGCGTCGGGCGCGGGCAGCAGGGGCGCCCCGGCGAGGACGTCCGGCACGTCGTCGCCCGCGGGCACGCCGCGCACCGTGACGCGGTACCCGTAGGGCCGGTAGCGGGTGATCTCGGTCAGGGCGGAGCGCGCGTACCGGGACCGTCCGCGCGGCCAGGTCGCCGCGTTGGCGTGCGCGTTCACCGCGGCGTCGATCCCGGCGGACAGCACGCCCGCGTACCAGCGCGCGACGGGCACGTGCTCGCCCGCGACCCGGGCGGCGTCGACCACGCGCACGCGCGCCCCGGCGCTCGCGGCGGGCCCGAGCGCGCCCAGGAGGGCGTCGACGCAGCGGTCGGGGCGGCCGGTGGGCAGGTCGAGGGCGTGGGCGAAGTCGTTGCCGGTCCCCACGGCGACGATGCCGAGCGGCACGCCGGTGCCCGCGGTGGCGTTGACGCCGAGGTGCACCATGCCGTCGCCGCCGACGACGACGAGCGCGTCCACGCCCGGTGTCGCGCCGGTGCCGCGGACGGCGGCGTCGGCGGACTCCTGCGCGAGGGGCAGGCTGGGGGCGCTGAGGTCGAGGACGTCGCGCCCGGCCGCGGTGAGCGCCTCGGCGGTGCGTGCGCCTGCGGTGCGGCCCCGCCCGCGCCCGGCCGTCGGGTTGACGACGAGCGCGACCGTGCTCACGCGCGGCCCCCGCGCCCGGTGGGGCGCGGCCGGGGCGTGGTGCTCACAGGGCGAGCCGTGCGGCGTCGCGCTGGTCGACGCGCCGGTCGTGCAGGACGGAGATCCCGTAGGCGAGGAAGTACAGGGCGCAGATGGGCAGCGCGACGCAGAACATGGTCAGCACGTCGGGCGTGGGCGTCATGATCGCGGCGAACAGGAACGAGATCAGCACGGCCCAGCGCCACCCCGCGAGCCACGTCGCGGCGCGCACCACGCCCATCGTGTTAAGCGCGACCATGATCACGGGCACGAGGAAAGCGATGCCGAACGCGAGCATGAGGCGCATGACGAACCCGAGGTACATCTGGGCGTTGATGAGGTTCGCGCTGCCGTCGGGCACGAACTCGTTAAGGAGCGCGACCGCGCGCGGCAGCATCACCCACGCGAGCGCGACGCCGGCGAGGAACAGCGGGACGGCGGCGCCGATGAACCCGAACGCGTACCGCTTCTCCTTGGACGTCAGGCCGGGCGTGATGAACGCGAAGAGCTGGTACAGCCACCACGGGCTCGACAGCAGGACGCCGAGGAACAGGGAGACCTTGACCTTCATGTCGATGGCCGTGGCGACGCCCTCGAAGTTCAGTCCCGTCAGGACGTCGCGGCGCTCGGCTGCGTCGACGAGCGGCTGCTGCAGGGCCTGCAGCACCGGCTCGTACACGATCCACCCGACGACGGCACCCAGGACGATGCCGATCGCGGCGAGGAAGAGGCGCTTGCGGATCTCGACGAGATGCTCGCGCAGGGGCATGCGCCCCTCGGGGTCGCGGGGAGTGCGGGACACCGACTACGCCTTGGGGGTGTCGTCCTGCGTGGACGACGCCGTGCCCCCCGTCACGCTCGTCGCACCCGTGCCCGTCGCGCCGGTGGTGGTGCCGGTGCTCGTCGTCGCGGTGGTGCCCGACGGCGTCGTGGTCGTCGTCGTGTCGTCGTCCTCGCGCAGGTCCTTGACCTCCTTCTTGAAGATCTTCAGCGACTGGCCGACGGAGCGCGCCATGTCGGGGAGCCGCTTCGACCCGAAGAGCAGCAGGACCAGGAGGATGAGGACGACGATCGTCGCGGGGTGACGAAGGATGTTCACGGCGGGAACCTACTACCTACTCGTGGGCGGCCAGGGGCGACGTTGCTCTTCGCGCCATCATAGGTCACGGTCCCTGCGCCCCGAGGCGTCGTCCGACCGCGCCGCGCACGGTCGCGACGGGTGCGCGTCAGGCGTTGAACCGCCGCCAGCGGGACCACACCTGCTCGTCGCGGCGGCGGCGCTGCACGCGCCGCTCCTCGCGGTCCGCGCGCAGCACGTCCACCCGGGCGCGCAGCTCGACCGGGTCGTCGAACAGCGTCGGCGCGGTCGAGGGCTGCGCCTCCTGCTGGGCGCGCGCCAGCTCGTCCGCCCGCGCACCGAGGTCCGCCGCGACCTGCGACGCGCGCGACAGCTCGCGCCCCAGGCCCTTGACGGAGCGCCACAGGCGCCGCGCGAGAAAGAACGCGCCCACGAGCGTGCCCACGACGAGCAGCGTCCAGACCCAGAACCACATGCCGCCCACCCTAACCAGCAGCGCGGTCGTGGCCCGACGGGTCGCCACCCGGGACGTCGGCGGGCAGGTGGGCGTACGCGGCCAGGGCGGCGCTCGCGGCCTCGCGCACGTCCTGCGCGACGGCGGCCGGCTCGACGGCCAGGACGTGACGGGCACGCTCGGTGAGGAGCTGGCGCAGCCACACCGGGTTGGTGACGCGCAGCCGCACCTCGAACGCGCCGCCCGGCAGGTTGCGCACCGACTCCACAGGGACCTGCTCGGCCACGGCGCGCGCGGGGCTGGCGAACGTGATGGTCGCGAGGGGCGCGTCGCCGGTGGGCGTGAAGTCCACGTCGGGGTCGACGTCGTGCCCCTCGACGGCCTGGTCGAGCTCGGTCGCGGTGAGGATGCGGTCGACGCGGAACGTGCGCCGCCCCTGGGCGCGGTGGCACCACGCGAGCAGGTACGCGTGCTCGTCCTGCGTGTGCAGGGACACGGGGTCGACCTCGCGCTCGGACTCCTCGTCCGCGGCCGTGACGTACCGGATGCGCAGCCGGTGGCCCGCGACGAGCGCGCTCGTGATCGCCGCGACCACGCGCGGGTCGCCCTCGGGTGCGAGCTGCACGTCGAGCGCCGCCGCGGCCTCGCCCGTCGCGTCGGTCAGCTTGCGCAGCACCGACTCCACGACGCCTGCACGCTCCGGGTCGGCCTGCACCGCCGCCGTCTCGCGCATCGCGCGCAGCGCCGCGATGAGCGCGACCGCCTCGCGTGTGCCGAGCCGCAGCGGACGGGTCATGCCGCGGGCCTCGGTGAGGCGCACCACGCCGCGCTCGATCGAGTCCGCGTCGAAGTCGATGAGGTCGTCGGGCCAGTACCCGGGCGTGCCCGACACCCACAGGGCGTCGACGTCGTCCAGGACCTGGCGCTCGCTGACGCCGAAGTGCCTTGCGAGCTCGCCCACCGGCACCGGGCCCGCCCCGTCGAGGTACGCCACGATGCCCAGCAGGCGCACCAGCCGGTCGTCCGCGCGCTCAGCCACGCTCCACCTCCGCCTGTCCGCCGCCGTCGGCGGGGCCCGTCGCCAGTCCCGCCGCGTCGCGCAGCCGCCGCACGACCGCCTCGCGCAGGTCCGGCGGGCCCAGCACCAGCACCGCGTCCCCGTACCCCACGACCTCGTCCGCCATCGCGTACCGCACGTCGTACGCCACCTCGATCACGTCGCGGCCCGCGCCGTCGCCCGCGCGCGCGTCGGGCACCGAGCCCACGACCGTGCCGCGCGCCCGCAGCGCCCCCGCACGCTCGGGCACCACCGCGAGGCGCGCCAGCCCGCCCGCGTCGCGCGTGCCGAGCGCCGCGTCCACGTCCACGTGCGCCGGCACCTCGAACGCGTCGCGCGGCCCCGACGCCCGCACCCGACCCTCCACCCGGCTCAGCCGGTACGACCGCGGCGCGCCCCGGTCCAGGTCCAGGCCCACCAGGTACCAGCCGCCGCGCCGCGCCGCGATGCGCCACGGCTGCACCCGGCGCGGCCGCACCTCGCCCGTGCTCGCCGCCCGGTACGTGAACGACACCACGCGCCGCGCCGAGATCGCGTCCATGAGCGTCGCGTACGCGTCCCCCACCGCCCGCACCCGCGGCGCCAGACCCGCCACGACGTCCATCGCGGTCTCCCCCGCCCCGGCCGCCCGCAGCTTCGTCAGCGCCCGGGAGATGTCCGTCCGCAGCGTCTTGTCCTGCCAGAACTGCGCCGCCAGCGCCAGCACACCCAGCTCCGCCGGCGTCAGGTCCACCGCAGGCAGCGCGTACGCGTCCTGGTCGATCCGGTACCCCACCTCGTCCGCGTGCCCGCCCGCGTCCACCGTGACGATCGGGATACCGAGGTCGCGCAACGTGTCCTTGTCCCGCTCGAACATCCGTTCGAACGCGTCGGGCGAGGGGGCGTCCCCGTACCCCGCCACGCTCGACCGGATCTGCTGCTTCGTCATCGACGCGTTCGTGTTCACCAACGCGATCACCAGGTTCAGCAGACGCGCCGCAGGGTTCGTCGACGAACCCCCCGACGACGACGCGACGGAGGGCGCGGAGGCAGCAGTGGGCTCGGACATCGGCACCACGCTAGTCGGTCGATAGGGTGTGCCGCGTGATCACGTGGCGGACCGCGACCGTGGTGTCGCACGCGAAGGCCTGGACCGGAGCCCAAGAGCTCAACGTCAAGCTCCACACACCCCTGCCCGGACGGCCCGACGACCCCCACGCCACCGTGCGCGCCCTCGCCTACACCCAGCTCGTCGGCACCCCCCACCCCGGCGACCACGTCCTCCTCAACGTCTCCGCCCTCGCCCGCGGCCTCGGCACCGGCGGCTACGCCCTCGTCGTCGGCCCCGCCCAGCCCGCCACCCCCCTCCCGCCCGACCCCACACCCGGCCCCGGCCACCTCGTCAAGGCCCGCTACACCTCCCTGCAAGCCCTCGTCCTCGGCGTCGACGAGCAGGAGTCCCCCCACCACGACACCCTGCGCGACGCCGACGACCTCGCCGACACCCCCGTCGTCGTCGCCGACCTCCACTCCGCCCTGCCCGCCGTCGTCGCCGGCGCCCGCCACGCCGCGGCGCTCGCAGGCCGCCCCACCCCCCGCATCGCCTACGTCATGACCGACGGCGGCGCCCTGCCCGCCGCGTTCTCCCGCACCATCGCCACCCTGCGCGACACCGGCTGGATCGACACCTGCATCACCGTCGGCCAAGCCTTCGGCGGCGACCTCGAAGCCGTCACCGTCCACACCGGCCTCCTCGCCGCCCACCACGTCACCGGCGCCGACCTCGTCGTCGTCGCCCAAGGACCCGGCAACCTCGGCACCGGCACCCGCTGGGGCTTCTCCGGCGTCGCCGCCGGAGAAGCCCTCAACGCCGTCGCCACCCTCCGCGGCCGACCCGTCGCCTCCCTGCGCGTCTCCGGCGCCGACCCCCGAGACCGCCACCTCGGCATCTCCCACCACTCCCTCACCGCCTACGGCCGCGTCGCCCTCGCCCCCAGCGACCTCCCCCTGCCCGTCCCCACCCCCGACATCGAGAACCTCCCCGGCTGGGGCCCCGACCTCACCGCCCGCATCACCCACCAGGCCCACGCGCTCGCCGCCCCCACCGGCCGCCACCACCCCGTCCACGTCCCCGCCGGACCCGACCTCCTCCACGCCCTGCACGACACCCCCGTCCGCCTGTCCACCATGGGCCGCGGACTCGACACCGACCCCGCCGCCTTCCTCACCGCCGCCGTCGCCGGCGCCCACGCCGAGTCCCTCAGACCCGCATGACCACCACGCAGGGGGACCACGACCACCGCCGGCCCGGCCCGGCCCGCTTCACCGCCGTCACCGCCCTGGCGCTCGCGGCCGTCCTCGCCGCCGCGACCAGCGCCCCCTGGAGCTGGGACGCACCCACCTGGCTCAGCGACCTCGCCCGCGACCCCACCGGCCCGCCGCCCGAGAACGTGCCCCAGGAAGCACCCACCGCACCGCAAGAGCTCGAGATCCCCCTCGACGCGACCGGCATGTCCTTCGACACCTACCTCCTGTGGCTCCTCGGCGCCGTCGTCCTCGTGGTCCTCGCCGTCCTCGCACGCCGCCACCTCCCACGGCTCCTCGTCCGACGACGCCACCGCGACCTCCTCCTCGCCCCACCCGGCGACACCGCGCTCCTCGCGCAGGACCAGGGCGTCCCCGAGCTCCGCGACGCCGTCGACCGCGTCCGCGCCCACCTGCGAACCCCCGACGCCGACCCCCACGACGCCGTCGTCGCCGCCTGGGTCGCCCTCGAGCACGCCGCCGCCCGCGCCGGCACCCGACGCGACCCCGCCCAGACCCCCACCGAGTTCACCACCGCCGTCCTCACCAGCACACCCGCCGACCCCCACGCCGTCGCCACCCTGCGCCGCCTCTACCACCGCGCACGCTTCGGCGAGAACCCCCTCGGCACCACCGACCTCGACGCCGCCCGCCACGCCCTCACCCGCATCGCGACCGACCTCGGCGCCCCACCCGACACCGCCGCCCCCACCGACCACCGAGCACGACCGTGAACCCCCGCGCACACCGGACCCGCCTCCGCCCCACCGACCGGACCACCCTGCGCACCGCCGCCACCGTCGTCGGGCTCGGCATCCTCCTCACCACCCTCGGCGCCTCCCCCGCCCACACCCTCACCCTCACCGCCCTCGGCATCGCCGCCACCCTGCTCCGGCACCGCACCGGCTACGCCGGCGACACCGTCTGGCCCCACCTCCCCACCCTCCGACGCGACGGCAACCGACGCGACGTCTCCGACCTCGGCTGGTCCGTCCTCGGACGCGACGGACGCGTCACCCCCTCCGCAGCACGCCGCATGCGCCACCTCACCGACCAGACCCTC
This sequence comes from Cellulosimicrobium sp. JZ28, assembly GCF_015327065.1. NCBI lineage: Bacteria > Bacillati > Actinomycetota > Actinomycetes > Micrococcales > Promicromonosporaceae > Cellulosimicrobium > Cellulosimicrobium sp. JZ28. The sequence goes on from NZ_CP017660.1 coordinate 1,753,565, forward strand.
GACCGACACGGCACCGGACCCCTCCACGACCCCACGGCAGCACCCGACATCGCCCGCCTCCTCGGCCCCCGCGTCGCCCGCACCACCCACGACCTCACCACCACCGGACGCCTCCCCACCCCCGCCGAGCTGCGCGCCTGGCTCACCGCCCTCGACCGCCTGCCCACCACCGCGGACCGCCCCGACGAAGGGACACCCCGATGACCAGCCACCCCGGCACCACGCCGCCCGCGACCCTCGACGTCCCCACCGTCGCCGCGCACGGCCACGCCGTCCTCGACGAGGTCGCCACCGCCGTCGTCGGAGCCCGCGAACCCCTCACCCTGGCGCTCGCGGCCGTCCTCGCCGGGGGCCACGTCCTGTTCGAGGACGTGCCGGGGCTCGGCAAGACCCTCGCCGCACGCAGCCTCGCGCGCGCCCTCGGTCTCGACTTCACGCGCCTGCAGTGCACGCCCGACCTGCTGCCCTCGGACGTCACCGGCTCCTCCATGTACGACCCCGCGACCCGGACCTTCGAGTTCCGGCCCGGGCCCGTGTTCACCGGGCTCCTGCTCGCCGACGAGATCAACCGCACCGCGCCCAAGACCCAGTCCGCGCTGCTCGAGTCCATGGCCGAGCATCAGGTCACCGTCGAGGGCACCACCTACCCGCTGCCCCGGCCCTTCCACGTCGTCGCGACGTCGAACCCCGTCGAGCACGAGGGCACCTACCCGCTCCCGGAGGCCCAGCTCGACCGCTTCATGGTCCGGCTGTCCGTCGGGTACCCGGGCCGCGACGAGGAGCGCGAGGTCCTCGCTCGCCGCATCGCACGCCGGCACGACGACCCCGTCGTGCGCCAGGTGGTCGACCGCGACACCGTCCTCGCCATGCAGGCCGCCGTCGAGCAGGTCGACGTCCACCCCGACGTCCTCGCCTACTGCGTCGACCTCGCCGCCGCGACCCGCACCCACCGCGACCTCGAGGTCGGCGCGTCGCCCCGCGGTTCCCAGAACCTCGCGCTCCTCGCGCGCGGCGTCGCCGTGCTCGACGGGCGCGACGTCGTGCTCCCCGAGGACGTCAAGCGCGTCGCCGTCCCCGTCCTCGCGCACCGCCTCACCCTCACGCCCGGCGCCTGGGCCGCCGACCTGCGCCCCGAGGCGCTCGTCGACGACCTCCTGCGCACCGTCCCCGGACCCGCCACCGTCGGCCGGGCCGCATGACCGGCCCCGGGACGCCGGACCCCGACGCGCCTCCGCCGTGGCGCACCACCGTCCACCTCGGTGCCGGCCTCCTCCTGGGCACCACGCTCCTCGCGCTCGGCGTCCTCACGCGCCGACCCGACGTGGCGCTCCTCGGCGTCGCGCCCCTCCTCGCCGCGGTCTGGGGCTGGACCCACCGGCCGCGAGGGCCGGTCACGCTCCGCGTCGCCCTCGACCCCGCCGCGGTTCCCGGCACCGTCACCGCGCGCACGCACGCCCACGTCCCTCCGGGCGTCGAGCTGCTGCGCCTGCGCGGCGTCGCCCCCGGCGGCCTCGTCACCGAACGCCTCGTCGACGTCACGCGCGGCTCGCGCGACCTCGCCTGGCACGCCCCGTCGGTCCGCACCGGCCCGACCGACACCCTGCGCGTCGACCTCGCCGCCTACGGGCCCGACGGCGTCGAGGAGCAGCCTCCGCACGTCGCCGCCGGACCGCGGCGCCTCGTCCTGCCCCGCGCCACGCCGCTCGGCCGCACGCCCCTGTCCTCCCGCCTGCGCGGGCTCTCCGGCCCCCGCACCTCCCGCCGGCCCGGAGACGGCACCGAGCTCCGCGACGTCGACGCGTACCGCCCCGGCGACCGCCTGCGCCGCATCGACTGGCGCGCCACGGCCCGTCGCGCACCCGACCTCGACACCCTGTACGTCCGCCGCACCTACGGCACCGCCGAGGCCACCGTCGTCCTCGTCGTCGACTCCCGGGACGACGTCGCCCCCGACCTCGCCACCTGGAACGGCGTCGGCGAGCAGCGCCCCGACGAGCCCACGTCCCTCGACCTCGCACGGCACGCCGCCGCGTCCGTCGCGCACGCCGTCCTCGCCGACGGCGACCGAGTCGCCCTGGACGACCTCGGTCGCCTCGCCCGACCCGTCCGCGCCGGCGGCGGACGACGCCACCTGCGCCGCATCCTCCACGGGCTCGCCCTCGCCCGGCCCGTCGGCGACCCCACCGCGCGCCACCGGCCGCCCCAGGTCGCGGCCGGCGCCGCCGTCTACCTCTTCTCCACCCTCCTCGACGACGAAGCGCCCCGGCTCGCCCACCAGTGGCACGACACGGGCCACGTGGTCGTCGTCGTCGACGTCCTCCCGCCCGTGAACGCCGCCGACGTCGACGAGCACGTCGCCGTCGCCTGGCGCATCACCCGCCACGAGCGCGACGCCCGCATCCACGAGCTGCGCAGGAGGGGCGTCACCGTCGTCCGCTGGTACGACGGCACCCCCGACGCCGACGGCGCCCGCAGCGCGCTCGAGCTCGCCGCACGACGCCTCGACCGGCACCCCGCGGGCGCGACCCCGGGCGGTCGACCATGAGGATGCCCGCACGCCGCGAGACCGTCACCGCCGGGCCGCCGCCCGGGCTCGTCGTCGAGACGGGCCCCACGTTCCCCGCGTGGACGGCGCGCGCCGCCCTGCTCCTCCTCGCGACCGGGTTCGCGGCCGCCGCCCTCCAGACGACCGGGCTCGCCCCGTCCTTGGTGTGGGGCGTCGCCGTCGGCCTCGGCATCCTCACCGCGTACCTTCCCGCCCCGCCCGTGCCCCACCTCCTCGTCCTCGTCGGCGGCGTCGTGCTCCTCGTGGACGGCACCGGGCCCTTCGACCCCGCCGTCCTCGCCCTCCTCCCGCTCGGGCACCTCGTGCTCCGCGCCGCATGGTGGAGCGATCACGTACCGCCCGGAGCGCGCGCCGAGCTGCGCGCCCTCGCGCCCGACCTGCGCCGCGTCGTCGTGCTCCAGGCCGCGCTGCTCGTCGTCGCGCTCGCCGTGCGGTCGGTCGCGCTGGCCGACGTCTCGTCCGCGGTCGCGGCGGCGCTCGGCGGCCTCGCCGTGCTCGGCGTCGTCCTGCTCGTGCGACCGCGGGACTGAGCACTCGTCCTGCGAGGACCGCGCCCCGGCACCACGATGGACGCAGACGGCACCCGCGCCGTCGACCCGCCGCCCGTCCCGGCGCGCGTCACCGACCCCGAGGAGGCAACCCATGGCTGCTCGTTCCGACCTGCCGAAGTACACGGTCCCGTCGCTCACCCCTGAGGAAGGGGCCCAGGTCGCCGGGATCCTCCAGGAGCGGCTGCACGCGCTCAACGACCTGCAGCTCACGCTCAAGCACATCCACTGGAACGTCGTCGGCCCGCACTTCATCGCGGTCCACGAGATGATCGACCCGCAGGTCGACGCCGTCCGCGCGATGGTCGACGCGACCGCCGAGCGCATCGCGACCCTCGGCGTCTCCCCGCAGGGCACGCCCGGCGCGCTCGTCGCCGCCCGCACCTGGGAGGACTACTCCCTGGGCCGCGCCTCGACGATCGCGCACCTCGGCGCCCTCGACGAGGTGTACGTCGGCGTCATCACGGCCCACCGCGAGGCGGCGGCCGCGACCGAGGAGCTCGACGACGTCACGAACGACCTGCTCATCGGGCACCTGCACGACCTCGAGCTCTTCCACTGGTTCGTCCGCGCGCACCTCGAGTCGACGGGCGGCGACCTCTCCACCGAGGGCGCGCGCACCGAGGCCGGCGCCGCGCGCAAGGCCGAGGAGGCAGCGGCCGGTCAGCCCTGACTCCGCTCCCCTCCACCGCCGTCGTCCCGACGGCGACCGGGCCCCGCCACGCGAGTCGTGGCGGGGCCCTTGCTTTTCGGGGCCGGTTGGTGAGGTTTCCGCTCGGGGTGTGGATGGTATGCGTGCGCTTGGCACACTATTTATTTCGAGAGGAGCGTAGGGTCTCGGCATGACCGATCCGCACGCCGCACCGCCGCCCGTCCGCCAGCTCCGGCTCGTCGTCGAGGCGGAGGACTACGACGCCGCCCTCGCGTTCTACCGCGACGTCCTGGGCCTCCCCCAGCAGATCGCCTACGCGGACGGCGAGGACGACCGGGTGGCGATCCTCGACGTCGGGCGCGCGACGCTCGAGATCGCCTCCCCCGGGCACGTGCGGGCGATCGACGACCTGGAGGTCGGGCGTCGCGTCGCGGGGCACCTCCGCGTCGCGCTCGAGGTGGACGACGCCGAGGGCGCGACCGACCGGGCCGTCGGCGCCGGGGCGTCGCTCGTCGCCCCGCCGACGCTCACGCCCTGGGGCTCGCTCAACTCACGCCTCGACGCCCCCGCCGGCCTCCACCTCACGCTGTTCCAGGAGCTCGGCGGCGAGGAGGGCGTCCCGCCCGGCGTCGTCGCCGAGACCGGGCCCGGCGACGATCCCGCTCCCCGCCGGGGCTGACGCCTCGACCCACGCCCGCCGGACCTGCTCGAAGCGCGTCGGGAGCGGCGCCCGCACGGCCCCGTAGCGCGCGTTCGTGCGGTGCACGAACCGCCGCCACGACAGCACGAGGCCCTGCTTCGTGATGGGCAGGCCGCTGGACACCGTGACGCCGTTGTCGTGCGTGTGGTGGACCGTGAGCAGCAGCGCACGCGGCACCGACCCCTCGAGGTCCGCCGCGAGCACCTCCCGCACCGCCATCCAGCGACGCAGCACGACGACGACGCTCGCGCTCAGCACGTGCTCGCGCACCGTGCGGTGCTTGCCGTGCGTGAGCACGACCCTCCCCTCCCCCGCGCGCTCCGTCGCCGGGCCGAGGTCGATCGCGTCGACGGTGCAGCGCAGCAGGTCGCCGTAGCGCGCGCCCGTGGCGCGCGTGAGGCCGGCGATCACCGCGAGGCGCACGGTCTCCGGCTTCGCGGCCTCGACCATCGCCTCCGTCGCCAGCAGGCGCCACACCCACTCGGCCTCGTCGAGCGTGACGGTGGGGCGCGGGTATCGGGACGCGGCGCCGGTGCCGGTGCTGGCGTCGGCGGTCGCGCGGCCCGCCGTGTCCGGGCTGGTGGGTGACGTGGCGTCGTCGGGCATGGGTGGACCCTACCGCTTGGCACACTTTTTGCGTCGAGAGCGACTGGCGGGCGTGTCGCCGCCAGGCCTGCCGGGCTCCCTGACCACCGAATTGAATACGTATGCAGAATGCTGCATACTCGTGCCCATGTCCAAGGTTCTCACCTCCCTGCCCGTGGGAGAGCGCGTCGGGATCGCGTTCTCCGGGGGCCTCGACACGTCTGTCGCCGTCGCGTGGATGCGCGACAAGGGCGCGGTGCCGTGCACCTACACCGCCGACATCGGCCAGTACGACGAGCCCGACATCGGCTCCGTGCCCGGTCGCGCGACCGCCTACGGCGCCGAGATCGCGCGCCTCGTGGACTGCCGCGCCGCGCTCGTCGAGGAGGGTCTGGCCGCGCTCGCGTGCGGCGCGTTCCACATCCGCTCCGGCGGACGCGCGTACTTCAACACCACTCCCCTGGGCCGCGCGGTCACGGGCACGCTCCTCGTCCGCGCGATGCAGGAGGACGACGTCCAGATCTGGGGCGACGGGTCGACCTTCAAGGGCAACGACATCGAGCGGTTCTACCGCTACGGGCTGCTCGCCAACCCGCACCTGCGCATCTACAAGCCGTGGCTCGACGCGGACTTCGTCGCGGAGCTCGGCGGGCGCAAGGAGATGTCCGAGTGGCTGCTGGCCCACGACCTGCCGTACCGGGACAGCACCGAGAAGGCGTACTCCACGGACGCGAACATCTGGGGCGCGACGCACGAGGCGAAGACGCTCGAGCACCTCGACACCGGCATCGAGACCGTCGACCCGATCATGGGCGTGCGGTTCTGGGACCCGGCGGTCGAGATCGCGACCGAGGACGTGACGATCGGCTTCGTCCAGGGCCGTCCGGTGACGATCAACGGGGAGGAGTTCGAGTCGGCCGTCGCGCTGGTCCAGGAGGCCAACGCGATCGGCGGCCGTCACGGGCTCGGCATGTCCGACCAGATCGAGAACCGCATCATCGAGGCCAAGAGCCGCGGCATCTACGAGGCCCCCGGCATGGCGCTCCTGCACGCCGCGTACGAGCGCCTGGTCAACGCGATCCACAACGAGGACACCCTCGCGCAGTACCACACGGAGGGCCGCCGCCTCGGCCGCCTCATGTACGAGGGCCGGTGGCTCGACCCGCAGGCGCTCATGATCCGCGAGTCGCTCCAGCGCTGGGTCAGCACGGCCGTCACCGGCGAGGTCACGCTGCGCCTGCGCCGCGGCGAGGACTACTCGATCCTCGACACCACCGGGCCTGCTTTCAGCTACCACCCGGACAAGCTGTCGATGGAGCGCACCGAGGACTCCGCGTTCGGCCCGATGGACCGGATCGGCCAGCTCACCATGCGCAACCTCGACATCGCCGACTCGCGGGCCAAGCTCGAGCAGTACGCCGGCATCGGGATCGTCGGCACCACGCACGCCGCGCTCATCGGCGCCGTGCAGGCCTCCACCGAGCTCATCGGCGCGATGCCCGAGGGCGGCGCCGAGGTCATCGCGTCGCGCGGCATGGCCGAGGGCGACGACGCGCTCCTCGACCGCGCCGCGATGGAGTCCGGCACGGACTGACCGCAACGACGCCCGTCGACGGCGCCCGGGTCGACGACCGACCCGGGCGCCGTCGCGGCTAGGCTCGCAGGGTGAGCGCGGGCACCGGGGAGCTGTGGGGGACGATCGCCGGACCCGTCGACCACGAGCTGGTCGTCAAGAAGTCCCGCTTCCTCGCGCACCTCTCCCCCGTCCCGTCCGTCGCCGCAGCCGACGCCGTCGTCGCGCGCGTGCGCAAGGAGCACTGGGACGCGCGCCACCACTGCGTCGCGCTCGTCGTCGGCCCGCACGCCGACCAGCAGCGCTCCACCGACGACGGCGAGCCCTCCGGCACCGCGGGCATCCCCATGCTCGAGGTGCTGCGGCACCGGCACGTGACCGACGTCGTCGCCGTCGTCACGCGGTACTTCGGCGGCGTCCTGCTCGGCGCGGGCGGCCTCGTGCGCGCCTACTCGAGCGCGGTGAGCGAGGCGCTCGACCTCGCGCGACCCGTGCGCCGCGCCGTGCTCACCGCGGTGCACGTCGACGTCCCCCACGCCGACGCCGGGCGGCTCCACGGCGTCCTGCGCGACTGGTGCGACCACCACGACGGCACGCTCGAGGGCGTCGACTACGGCACGACGGCCGCGTTCACCGTCCTCGTCCCCCCGGCCGAGCTCGACCGGTTCGACGCCGACCTCGCCGCCGCGTCGTCCGGCGCCCTCGTCGCGCGCCGGGGCGACAGCCGCGTCGTCGACGTCCCCGCCTGACCGCGCCCGCACAGGAACCCCGCACACCGCGAGGTAGAGCCGTAGTCGCGCGAGGTAGAGCCGTGGTCGCACGAAGTAGAGGCCCGGACACGCGAAGGAGAGCCGTCGTCGCGTGACGCAGAGCTGCTCGCAGGTCGATGCTTGCTCGCTCGACCCGTCGGTGCAGGCGACCACGACAAGCCGGGCCGCCACCGCCGTCGGGCCGAGAGGCGAGGCGAGGGCAGCGCACCCGCCCGGCGCCTGCAGTGCCCGGCCGACCACGCCTCTGCCCCGGCGGACCAGGCCTCTACCTCGGCCGACTACGCCTCTACCCCGCCGGACCAGGCCTCTACTTCGGCCGACTACGCCTCTGCCCCGGCGGACCACGCCTCTACCTCGGCCGACCCGGGCTCTCCCTCGGCCGACCCGGGCTCTGCCTCCGCGTCAGGCGCTGACGCCGTCCGGGCCGACGACGGCGCCGTCGGGAACGCGGGCGGAGCCGCCCGGGTCGGCGAGCTCGGCCTCGCCGGTGACCGTGACGCCGGAGCCGAAGGTCCAGTCCCCGCGCACCGTGAGCGAGCGGGCCGCGCGCAGGGACGGGGTGCCGTCGTCGAACCGGGCGTCGAACGCGGCGATGGTCTTGTAGCGGGCCGGGTCGAGGTCCACGAACGGCGCGTCGGTGCGCGCGACGAACCGGTAGGCGTCGTCGAGGTCGTAGACGTCGGAGCGGAGCACGAGGAGGTCGTTCGTCGTCTTCACCGGCAGGAACCGGTCGCGGCCGACCTCGATCGCGACGGCGCCGTCGAACACCTCGACCGCGGCTCCCATGGCGGACTCGATCTGCACGACCTCGGGCGACGACGGGTCGGTCGGGTCGACGGTCTTGGTGTTCTTGATGAGCGGGAGCTCGAGCACCCCGCCGGTGCGGTCGAGCTCGGCCGACAGCGCCTCGAGGTCGAACCACAGGTTGTTGGTGTTGAAGTACCGGTGCCGGCCGATGTCGGCGGCGGCGTCCTGGTCGTCGGCCGGGGTCTGCGCCGTCTCGCGCAGGACGAGGCGCCCGTCGCTGCGGCGCACGACGAGGTGGCCGCCCTTGCGGTCCGCGGGAGTGCGGCGTGCGACCTCGGCGGCGAACGGCGCCCCGCTCGCGGCGAACCACCCGGCCATCGCGGCGTCGGGCGCGGCGCCGAGGTTGTCGGAGTTCGAGACGCTCGCGTAGCGGTACCCGGCGTCGAGCAGCGCGCGCAGCGCGCCGGACGCGTAGAGGGCGGTGTACAGGTCGCCGTGGCCGGGCGGGCACCACTCCAGCTCCGGGTCGGCGGGCCAGTCGACGGGCGTGAGGTCGCTCGCGAGGAGCTTGGGCTCGCGGTTCTGCAGGAAGTCGAGCGGGAGGTCGCCGACGGCGAGGTCGTCGTGCGGGGCGAGCGCGGCGAGCGTGTCGGCCTGTGTGCGGAACGAGTTCATGAGCAGCAGCGGCAGCGGCGCCCCGGTCGCGCGCCGCGCGGCGCGCACCTGCGCGACGATGACGTCGAGGAAGGTCAGCGGCCCGCCGTCGGGGTGCTGGGGGTCGGCGTCGCGCACGGTGAGGAGCGACTTGGCGCGGTCCATGCCCATCGACGTCCCGAGGCCGCCGTTGAGCTTGATGACCGCCGTGCGGCGCAGCGCCTCGCGGGCGGCGTCCTCAGGCACCTCGAGCTCGTCGCGGTGCGTGACGTCGGTGAGCGGCTCGACGTCGGCCTCGGGGATCATGCCGGTCGCGCCGGACTCGAGGAGCCGGTAGAACCGGGCGAAGACGTCGATGGCGGCGGGCGCGACGCCCGCGTCGCGCATGCGGTCGGTGGACTGGCTCAGGCCCTGGCTGCTCATGCCCCGATGGTAGGGGCGCGACGCGGTCGTGGCCCGGCGCGGGGACGGCCGGACCACGGGTGAGACAGGGCTCACAGCCCTACCGTGGGCACATGGCGGACGTCCTGCCCGACGACGTGGCGACCTGGCTCGGGTCGTGGTTCTGGGCGCCCGGCTACGACGTCGCGCGCGAGGTGCTGCAGCGCGGCACGGCGGCGGTCCTCGTCGTCGCGTTCCTCGTCGTCGTGCGGCAGTGGCGCCCGCTGCTGGGCGAGCGTGGGCTGCTGCCCGCCGCGACGTTCGTGGCGCGCACGACGTGGCGCGACGCCCCGAGCGTGCTCCGGTGGCGGTGCTCGGACCGGTTCGTGATCGCGCTCGCGTGGGGCGGGGCGGGGCTGGCGGCGCTCCTCGTCGTGGGGGTCCCGCAGCGCGGGCCGTGGTGGCTGACGACGCTCGCCTTCCTCGTGCTGTGGGCCGTCTACCTGTCGGTGGTGAACGTCGGGCAGCGGTTCTACGGGTTCGGCTGGGAGTCGCTCCTGTGCGAGCTGACGTTCCTCGTGGGGTGGCTGGGCTCGTCCGGCGAGGGCGCCCCTCCCCCGCTGCTCGTCCTGCTCCTCGCCCGCTGGTGCCTGTTCCGGGTCGAGCTCGGCGCGGGACTCATCAAGCTCCGCGGGGACCGCGCGTGGCGCGACCTCACGGCCCTGGAATACCACCACGAGACGCAGCCCCTCCCCGGCCCGTTCTCGTGGCACGCGCACCACCTGCCGCGGTGGTGGCACCGCGTCGAGGTGGCGGGCAACCACGTGACGCAGCTCGTCGTGCCGTTCGCGCTCTTCGCGCCGCAGCCGGTCGCGAGCGTCGCGGGCGGGGTCGTGGTGCTCACGCAGGCGTGGCTGCTCGTGACGGGGAACTTCGCGTGGCTGAACTGGCTGACGATCGTGCTCGGGCTCGGCGTCGTGAGCGACGGCGCGTGGGCCGCCGTCGGGTCGTGGCTCGTGCCCGCGCTCGGCCGCGGCGAGGATCCGGTGCCCGACGGCGCCGCCGCCCTGGGCGGCCCGGTCACCCTCGTCGTGGCCGTGCTCGCGGTGTCGGCGCTCCTGCTCGACCTCGGCGTGCGCCCGGCGCGGAACCTCGTCGCGCGCCGGCAGCTCATGAACGCGAGCTTCGAGCCGTTCCGCCTCGTCAACGCGTACGGCGCGTTCGGCTCGGTCTCGCGGCGCCGCGACGAGGTCGTCGTGGAGGGGACGACGGCCCGCTCCCCCGGTCCCGACGACTGGGTCGAGTACGCGTTCCGCGGCAAGCCGGGCGACGTGGCCCGCCGTCCGCCGCAGGTCGCGCCCTACCACCTGCGGCTGGACTGGCAGATGTGGTTCCTCGCGCTCGGGTCGCCCGGCACGCGGTGGTTCGAGGTGCTGCTGCTCCGGCTCCTGGAGGCCGACCGCCCGACCCTGCGCCTGCTCGCGGCGGACCCGTTCGCCGACGATCCCGACGGCCCCGCCCCGCGCTGGGTGCGGGCCCGCGTCTTCCGTTACCGGTACACGACGCGCGCCGAGCGGCGACGCACCGGCGACTGGTGGGTGCGCGAGGAGCGCGGGGCGCTCGTCGACCCGGTCGACCGCGAGCGGCTGCGGCTGCTCCTGGGCCCGCGGGCGTGAGCAACTGGTGGCGCGGCCGGACCCCGCGCGCGTCGCCCGTGGACGCCCGGCAGGGTCCTACTCGAAGCGGGACGGGTCGCCCGCGCCGACGCGCACGACCTCGGGGGCGCCGTCGGAGAAGTCGACGACCGTCGTCGGCGCGCTGCCCCGCTCGCCGCCGTCCACGACCGCGTCGACGACGTGGTCGAGCTCCTCCTTGATGGCCCAGCCGTCGGTGAGCGCCTCGGTCGAGCCCGGGAGGATGAGCGAGCTCGACAGGATCGGCTCCCCGAGCGCGGCGACGATGGCCTGGGCGACGGTGTCCTCGGGGATGCGGACGCCCACGGTCTTCTTCTTCGGGTGCGCGAGGCGGCGCGGGACCTCGGACGTCGCGCGCAGGATGAACGTGTACGGGCCCGGGGTGGCGGCCTTGATCGACCGGAACGCCGCGTTGTCGACCATGACGAAGTGGCCGAGCTGGGCGAAGTCGGCGCACACGAGCGTGAAGTGGTGCCGGTCGTCGAGGTGGCGGATGCGGCGGATGCGGTCGGCGCCCTCGCGGTCGTCCATGCGGCAGCCGAGCGCGTAGCCGGAGTCGGTCGGGTAGGCCACGAGGCCGCCGTCCTCGAGGAGGGCGACGACCTGCGCGATCGCGCGCGGCTGCGGGTTGTCGGGGTGCACGTCGAGGTAGCGGGCCATGGGGCGAGCCTAGGCCCGGGGCCGCGGTCCGGCCGCCGGGACCGCCGTCGTCGCACGCCCCGGCCCGAGGCGGCTACCGGGGCAGGTGCGCGAAGACGCGGCGCAGCTCCGCCGGGCTCGCGTTCCCGCCCGAGCAGACGACGCCGACGCGGCGCCCGGCGAACCGGGCGGGGTCGGCGAGGACGGCGGCGAGGGCGGCCGCGCCCGCGCCCTCGGCGACGCTCCGCGCCGCGGTGAGGTAGAGCGCGGCGGCGCGGTCGATCGTGTCGTCGTCGACGAGGACGAAGTCGTCGAGGTGCTCGCGCAGGACGGCCTGGGTGAGCGCGAAGCCGGTGCCGGTGGCGAGGCCCTCGGCGCGCGAGGTGTTGGGCCGGGCGACGAGGTCGCGCGCGCGCCACGAGTCGTGCGCGGCGGGCGACGCGGCGGACTGCACGGCGACCACCTCGAGCCCGGGGGCGAGCGCCTGGGCGACGAGGCAGGCCGCGGCCGCGCCGCTCCCCCCGCCCACGGGGACGACGAGCACGTCGAGGTCCGGCGCGTCGGCGAGGAGCTCGAGGTACGCCGTCGCGACCCCCGCGATGAGGAGCGGCTCGTTCGCCGCGCTGACGAGCCGGGACCCGTCCTCGGCCGCGAGCGCCGTGGCGTGCTCGCGGGCGTCGTCGAAGGTGGTGCCGGTGAGGACGAGGCGGGCGCCGAGGTCGCGGACGGCGTCGGCCTTGGTGGGGTTGGGGTGGGTGGGCATGACGATGGTGCAGGGGGTGGCGGTGGTGCGGGCTGCGTGGGCGACGGCCTGGGCGTGGTTGCCGGTGGAGAAGGCGGTGACGCCGTGGGTGCGTTCGTCGGGGGTGAGGCGCAGGAGGAGGTTGAGGGCGCCGCGGACCTTGAAGGCTCCGGTGGGCTGGTGGTTCTCGTGCTTGACGACGACGTGGGTGCCGGTGGCGCGGTCGAGCGCGGGGTAGCTGCGGGTGGGGGTGGGCTGGAGGTGGGTGGCGAGGAGGCGGCGGGCGTCGAGGACGTCGCGCATCGTGGGCGGGGCGAGGTCTGCGGGGGGCATGGGTCCACGGTGCCGCGAGGCGTCTCATCGGTCCAATGCCTGTTCTGTGGCGACCGATCGACGGGATCTATGCTTCGCGCAGGAGGGTGTGGACGTGGACCTGACGCGGTTGCGAGTGCTGGCGGCGGTGGCGCGCGAGGGCTCGGTGACGGGGGCGGCGCGTGCGCTGCACTATGCGCAGCCGTCGGTGAGCCATCATCTGGCGCGCCTGGAGGCGGAGGTGGGGGTGCCGCTGACGGAGCGGCACGGCCGGGGCGTGCGGCTGACGGCGGCGGGTCGGCTGCTCGCGGCGCGGGCGGAGGAGATCCTGGGGCGCGTGGGCGCGGCGCGCGAGGAGCTGGACGCCCTGGTGTCGTTGTCGGCGGGTCGGGTGCGTCTGGCGGCGTTCCCGTCGGCGTTGGCGACGCTGGTGCCCGACGTCGTGGGTCGCCTGGCGCGCGAGCACCCGGGTCTGGGCGTGGGGCTCGTGGAGGCGGAGCCGCCGGAGGCTCTGGACGCGGTGCGGCGCGGTGCGGTGGACGTGGCGCTGGTGTTCGAGCACGACCGGTCGCCGCTGGACGTGGAGGGGCTGCGCGTGGTGCCGGTGCTCGCGGAGGAGCTGTTCCTCGTGCGGGCGGGGTCCGGTCCGCAGCCGCGCACGGACCCCGGGAGGGACTCCGCCACGGACGAGGCCGCGGCGTCGTCAGGGGAGGTGGACCTCGCGCCGCTCGCGGACGCGGCGTGGATCGCGGGCTGCGAGCGGTGCCGGGCGGACCTGGTGGGGCGGTGCGAGCGGGCGGGGTTCACGCCGCGCGTCGCGTTCGAGACGGACGACTACGTCGCGGTGCAGGCGCTCGTGGCGTCGGGCGTGGGGGTGTCGCTGCTGCCTGCGCTGGCGCTGCGGGCGCACCGGGACCCCCGGGTGACGGTGCGGGCGCTGCCGGGGGCGGCGCGGCGCGTGCTCGCGGTCACGTACGGGGAGCGTCCGTCCCCGGGTGCGGCGGCGGTGGTGGAGGGTCTGGTGCGCGCGGCGGACTGACGCCGGTCAGCCGGGCACGACGACGGCGGGCGCCGCGAGGACGAGCAGCACGACGCACACGCCCGCGACGGCCATGGAGAGCGCGAACGGGGCGCGGCTGCGCGGGCGCACGACCCCGACGGCGCCGGCCGCGAGGGCGAGCACGAGCGCGACTGCGCCGAGGGCCCACGTCACCGGGCCGGGGGGTGTCGGGGGTGCGACCAGGACGAGCAGGGACGCCGCGGCGAGCAGCACGGGGGCGAGCACGGAGCTCGCGCGGCGCCCGAGCCGGTGCGGCAGGCCGCGCACGCCCGTGGCTGCGTCGTCCTCGAGGTCGGGCAGCGTGTTCGCGACGTGCGCGCCGACGCCGAGCAGCGCGGCGGCCGCGACGGCGCACAGGGCGGGGCGGCCCTCCCCGGGGACGGCGAGCACGACGAACACGGCGAGCAGCCCGAAGGAGACGGCGTACGGGGCCCAGGACCACCACGTCGCCTTGAGCAGCGCGTTGTACGACCACGCGACCCCGACGGCGACGACGTGCACCACCCCGGGCAGCGGCCCGGTCGCGAGGGACAGCACGACGCACGCGCCGAACGCCACGAGCGCCGCGGCACGCAGGGTGGCCGCCGTGACGAGGCCCGTCACCACGGGCTTGTCGGAGCGGCCGACGGCGACGTCGCGGCGCGCGTCGAGCCAGTCGTTGGACCAGCCGACGGAGAGCTGGCCGGTGAGGACGGCGAGCGCGACGAGCGTCGTGGTGCGGGCGCCGGCGCCGATGCCCGCGGAGAGCGCGAGGGCGAACGCGGTGACCATCACGGTGGGCGGGAAGTGACTCGCGACCACGAGGCCGCGCACGAGCCCTCGCGAGCGACCGGTCACCATGGCGGCAACCTAGCCCGCCGCCGGGCCGCGCGCCCGGCGCCCGGGCCGGTCGCCGCGGCGCACCCCTCCCCCCGCGCGGGCGGACCGGGCCGGTGGGACGATGCGGGCATGTCGCGCGTCGTCGCCGTCGGGACCTCGCTTCCCGCGCATGCGTACCGCCAGGACGAGATCTCCCGGGTCACGAGCGAGCTGCTCACCGACGACCCGGTGCGCCGCGCGCTCACGCGCCGGCTGCACGCCCACGCGGGCGTCGAGACCCGTCATCTCGCGCTGCCCCTGGAGGACTACGGCGGGCTGTCGTTCGGCTCGGCCAACGACGCCTTCCTCGCGCTCGGGACCGACCTCGCGGAGCAGGCGTGCCGCGCGGCGCTCGACGACGCGGGTCTGCGCCCGGACGAGGTCGACCACGTGGTCCTCACCACCGTCACGGGCGTGGGCGCGCCGACGCTCGACGTGCTCGTCGCGGCCCGGCTCGGCCTGCGACCGGACGTGCGCCGCACGCCGTCGTTCGGGTGGGGCTGCGCCGGGGGCGCGGCGGGCCTCGCGCGGGCGGACGACCTGCTGCGAGGGCGCCCGCGGGACGTCGCGCTCCTCGTCGCCGTCGAGCTGTGCTCCCTGACGCTGCAGCGCACCGACCCGTCGACGGCGAACATCGTGGCGTCGGGCCTGTTCGGCGACGGCGCGGGGGCGGCCGTCCTCGTCGGGGACGAGCACCGCCTCGCCCGACGCCCGGGCCCGTACGGGCGGGCGGGCGCGGGCGTGCGCGCCCGGGGCGTGCGCGTCGTCGACTCGCGCTCGCACCTGCACGCGGGCACGACGGGCGACCTGGGGTGGCGCGTCGGCGACACGGGGTTCGAGATCGTGCTGTCGGCACGCCTGCCCGAGCTCATCGGGGCGCACCTGCTGGGCGACGTCAAGGCCCTGCTCGCCGAGCACGACCTCGAGCCGGGCGACGTCGGGGCGTGGGTCGTGCACGCGGGCGGCCCCCGCGTCCTGGACGCCGTGCGCGACACCCTGGGACTCGCCGAGGAGGAGCTCGCGCTCAGCCGGGCGTCCCTGCGCGACGTGGGGAACCTGTCGTCGGCGTCGGTGCTGCACGTGCTCGGCGCGACCCTGGCCCGCACGGACGTGCCGCCCGGCGCACCGGCCGTCCTCATGGCGTTCGGGCCCGGGATGAGCACCGAGCTCGTCCTGCTGCGGCTCGACGGCCGCGGCCCCCGCCGGGCGCACGGGCCCGGTCACGCGGGCGAGCACGCGGTCGCGCGAGCCGAGGGGGTCCAGGGATGAGCCTCGCCTGGTACGTGGTGCTCGTCGGCGCCACCGCCGTCGAGCGGCTCGCCGAGCTCGTCGTCTCGGCCCGCAACGCCCGCTGGTCGTTCGCCCGGGGCGGCGTCGAGTCGGGCCGCGGCCACTTCCCCGCGATGGTCGCCCTGCACACGGGTCTGCTGCTCGCGTGCGTGGCCGAGGCGTGGCTCGCCGACCGCCCGTTCCTGCCGTGGCTCGGCTGGCCCATGCTCGTCCTCGTGCTCGCGAGCCAGGGCCTCCGCTGGTGGTGCATCGCGACCCTCGGGCCGCGGTGGAACACGCGCGTCATCGTCGTGCCGGGCCTGCCGCTCGTCGCACGCGGCCCCTACCGGTGGCTGCGCCACCCCAACTACGTCGCCGTCGTGGTCGAGGGCGTCGCGCTGCCGCTCGTGCACTCGTGCTGGATCACGGCCGTCGCGTTCACGCTGCTCAACGCCGTGCTGCTCGCCCGCTTCCGCATCCCTGCCGAGGAGCGCGCCCTCGCCCGCGCGACCGCGGGCGGCGCCGCCGCGCACCCGGCCGTGCCGTGACCCCTCCCCGGTCGACCGACCGCCGCACGACCGACCGCGACGTCGACGTGCTGGTCGTCGGCGGCGGGCCCGTCGGGCTCGCCGCCGCCCTGCACGCCCGCCGCGCCGGGCACGACGTCCTCGTGGTCGACCGCCGCCCGGGCGTCATCGACAAGGCGTGCGGCGAGGGGCTGCTCCCCGGCGCGCTCGCCGCGGTCCTCGCCCTCGGCGTCGACCCGCCGGGCCACCCGCTCGCCGGCATCAGCTACCGCGACGCCACCCGCCACGCCGACCACCCGTTCGCCGCCGGCCCGGGCCGCGGCGTGCGGCGCACCGCGCTGCACGCCGCCCTGCGCGAGCGCGCGCTCGCCGAGGGCGTCACGATCGAGCACGCCACGCTCCGGGCGCTGCGCCAGGACGCCCGCGGGGTCGACGTCGTGCTCGGCGCGGCGCGAGCGCCCGCCGGGGAGGCACCCGGGCCGGACGGCGGCGCGGACGAGGTCGTGCGGGCCGCCCGCGTGCTCGGCTGCGACGGGCTGCACTCCACCGTGCGCCGTCTGACCGGGCTCGAAGCCCCGCCGCACGGGCGCGCCCGGTTCGGCCTGCGCACCCACTACCGGCTCGCCCCGTGGAGCGACCTCGTCGAGGTGCACTGGGCACCGCACGCCGAGGCGTACGTCACCCCGGTCGCGCCCGACGTCGTCGGCGTCGCCGTCCTCACCCACCGCGACGGCGCCCGCGGCACGCCCCAGGCCGGGCACCACGGGCTCGACGCGTTCGGCGAGCTCGCGGACCGCGTGCGCGACGCCCCCGTGCTCGGGCGCGTCCGCGGCGCGGGACCGCTGCGCCAGCGGGCCCGACGCCGCACCGCCGGGCACGTGCGCCTCGTGGGCGACGCGTCCGGGTACGTCGACGCGCTCACCGGCGAGGGCGTGCGCGTCGGGCTCGCCCAGGCCGAGGCCGCCGTGCGCCACCTCGACGACCCGGCCGCGTACGAGCGCGCCTGGTCCCGCGCCACGCGCGACTACCGCGTCCTCACCTCCGGCCTGCTCGCCTGGGCGGGCAGCCCCGCCCGCCGCGCGATCGTGCCCGCCGCGAGCGCCGCGCCGTGGCTGTACGGGGCGGTCGTGGAGCGCCTGGCCCGCTGACGGGCGGCTCCGTGCCGGTCGCGGTACCCGCCCGCTGCCCTCGTCCGGCGAGCGGCCCGTCTCCACGCCCCGGTGTGGGCGCCCACCGCTACCGTGCGGCCATGACCTCGCTCGACCTGCACGTCGTCCCCGACCGCTTCCTGCTCGGCCACGTGCCGGGCGCCACGTTCCCCGAGGACGACGAGTGGGTCGCGCTCGTGCGTGCCCCCGAAGGGCTGACGGTCGTGCGGCACGCGTCCCCGTTCGACGACGCCGAGCGGTGGGCGGGCTTCTACGGCTCGGCCCACGGGCTGGAGACGTCGGGCGTGCTCGCGTCCGTCGTCGGGCCGCTGGGCGAGGCGGGCGTGCCGGTGTTCGTCGCGTCCACGTTCCACGCGGACCTCGTGCTGGTCCCGGAGGTGCGGCTCGAGCAGGCCACCCGGGTGCTGCGCGACGCCGGTCACGCGGTCGCCGCGCCTCGGTGACCCCGGGTCGCCGCCCGTCGTCGTACGCGGTCCCTGCACCGGTAGCATGCGCGGATGCGAGCGCGAGGGTGGGTGGCGGCAGCAGCCGTGGTGCTGAGCACGGCGGTCCTGGTCGGGTGCGGGTCCGGCGGTGGGGGCCCGGCGGACGGGACCGAGGAACCGGAGGCGGCGAGCAGCGCTGCGCCGTCGCCCGCCACGGATGCCCCGGCGCAGGACGGCGCCCCGGACGACGCCGCGACCTGCGTCGCCTACAGCGACGTCATGACGATCGTGGAGAACGCCGACCTCGGCCTCGCCGACGGCCGCATGGCGGAGCAGGAGCGGGACGGCTGGTACAGGCTCGCCACCCGCGTGCTCGGCCGCCTGCCGTCCGGCGGGGACAGCGCCGTGCAGACGGCGGTCGGCGACCTCCAGGCGGCCGCGCCGGCCGTCGCGGTCGGGACGTTCGCCGAGTCGACCGGCGTGGGCTCCCCGGAGTGGGCGCAGGCCCAGGCAGACCTCGGCGACGCGTGCGAGGCGCTCGGTGCTCCGCTGACGATCGCCCCGTTCACCGGCGGCTGACCCGACGCCCGGCCCCCGCGCCACCGCGCTCGGGGCCCGCGCCACCGCGCTCGGCGGCGCAGCCGGTCACCCCCGCGCCGCCGCCTTCTCCGCCCGGTCGAGCAGGTCGCGCGCGCGGTCGCGCGGCAGGAACGCGAGGAGCGCGTCCTTGTCCCCCACGCGCACCCGCTCCGCCACCTCGAAGCCGAGGGCCCGCATCCGGGCGTGCGCCCGCTCGTTCGCCGCGTCCGGCTCGACGACGATCCGGTCCACCCGCGGGTCGGCGAGGCAGAACGCGACGACCAGCGGACCGACGGCGGCCCACAGGTCCGCCCCGCGCGGACCGCGCCCGCCGAGCAGGAAGTGCAGCCCGACGTCGCCCGGCGCCACCGCGTACGCCTCGCCGACCGGGTCGTGCTCCGGCTCGTAGGTCTGCAGGAGCGCGACCGGGGCGTCGTCCCACCGCACGAGGAAGGCGTGGTGCGTCGGCAGCGAGCCGACGTAGGCGTACATGTCGCGCAGCTCCGTCCGGGACAGGTCTCCGAGTCCCCAGAACCGTGCCCATGGCCGGGTCACCCAGGCGTGCAGGACGTCGAGGTCCGCGTCCGGGTCGAGGACGCGCAGCGTCAGGCGGCCGCCGCCCGGCGCGCGGTGCGCGAGGAGCAGCTCCCCGGGAGCGCCGGTGCGCAGGCGGCCGGGGGCGGGCAGGTCGGTCGTGGTCATCGGGTCTCCTCGTGGCGCAGCAGGGCCCAGTCGGTCACGACGGGCACGGTCTCGGCGTCGGCCCACGCGGCGAGCCGGTCGGCGAAGTGGGGCGAGCGCGGGTCGCCGCTCGCGCCGAACGGCACGCCCCAGCGGCTCGCGCCCCGGTCGGCGAGGTCCCACACCCAGCGCGCGACCGACCCGCGCACGCACACGTCGCTGACCCCCGGCACGCTCGCGGTGCAGCGCACGGTGTCCGTGTCGCCCCCGAGCGGCAGGTCCGGCACACGCGGGACCGGAGCGCCCGGCACGTCGAGGAGCACGTGCAGCCCGAGCACGCGGTGGGTGTCGCCCCACACCGGCGCCGGGCCCGGCTCGTCGTCCCGCGCCCGCACGACGTCGGCGAGCGCGGCCCACGCGAGCGCGGCGCCGTCGATCCCGAGCCACGCGGCCCCGAGCAGCGCGGGCAGCGCGTCGGCGACGCGCGCGGGGACCGACAGCCACGGCGCGAAGACCGGGTCGAGGCCGTGGGGCGCGTGCAGCGGCGCGAGCGCGGGGTGCGCCGCGACCCGGCCGACCAGCGCACCGCGCCAGGCCGCGAAGAGCGCCGCGTCGGCGCTGTCCGCGTCCATGCGGCGGTCCCACGCGCGCAGCCGCGCCGCCGCGCGGACCGTCGCGGGGTCGGGACGCGCGGCCGTGCTGCCCTCGGCCCCGGCCGCGCCCGGGGCGCGACCGTCGCGGTCGAGCCACCCGAGCAGGTCGTCCGCGCCGCCGAGCAGCGTGTCCGCGTGGACGCGCGACTGGTCCGCCGCGGTCGCGTCGTCGCCCGCGGCCGCGAGGAGCGCCCGGATCCGGCGAGCGCGGTGCGGCGGGGCATACGTGCGGCCCAGGTCGAGGTCGGGCCGCGCGGGCCGCTCGTTCGCGTCGACCGCGACGTCGTCGACGACCACGGGCGGGGGCGGCACGACCCACGGGCGGACGCGCCCGGCGTCGGCCCACCCCGGCACGGGCAGCGTGCGCTCGGTCGGGTCGCGGCGGGGCACGCGCCCCGCCGTCACCGACAGCACGCTCGCACGGTCCGCCGCCAGGACGCGGTCGACCGGGTCGACCCAGGTCGCGAACGCGTCCGTGACGTCGCGCGCCGACCCGGCCCGCAGGAGCCGTCGCCACGCGGCGACCCCGAGGTCGGCGTCCACGCGTGCGGGCAGGCGCACCGCGAACGTCCGGCCCGGGTCGTCGGGCCCACCGGAGACGACGACGCCGCGCGCCGTCTCGATCGTCTCCACGCGGTGCTCGACCGGTCCGCCCGGCGCGCGCACGCGGACCGTGGCGACGACGACGTCCGCCGGCTCCGGACCGTCGGGGCCCTCCGCGACGACACCGCCGTCCGCGGTGCGGTGCAGCCGCTCCGCGACGACGTCGACGTGGTGCGCCATCGCGTTCGTCACGCCCCACGCCGCCGCGCCCGCGTGCCCGAAGTGCGGGACCCCCGGGACGCCCGGGAACGCGAGGCCGACGACGTCGTACGCGTCGCACGCCAGGCGCACCTGCTGGTAGACGCCCGGCAGCTCCAGGAGGCGGTGCGGGTCGCCCGCGAGCAGCGGCGCCCCGCCGCGCGTGCGGGCGCCCGCGAGCGCCCACGCGTTCGACCCCGAGCCGGGGCCGCCGTCGACGGCGAGCAGGTCGAGCACCGCGGTGAGGGGAACGTCGGGCCGGGAGCGCGCGACGGCGGCCCCGAGCGTGCGCGCGACGTGGTCGCGCCACAGCACGTGCGGGAAGCCGGAGAACAGGACGTGGGCGACGAGGAACACGCCGAGCGGCGCCCACGCGGGCCACGGCTCGTGCGGCGGCAGGTCGCCCCCGCCGGGCCAGGCCGGGTCGGCGAGGGCGTGCATCTCGGGCACGTCGCGCCCGCGCTCGAGACCGTCGTTCACGCCCGCGGTGTACGCGTCGACCCAGGCGCGGTCGTCGTCCGCGAGCGCCGCGTAGGCGCGACGGGCGGTGTCGGCGAGGCGGACGCGGTGGGCGAACCGGTCCCACGCGAGGCCCGGCTCGCCCAGGCGCTCGGCGAGCCGCCCCTCGGCGCGCCACCGGTCGACCTCGATCTGCCAGCCGCGGTCGAGCGCGGTGACGTAGCCCTGGCCGCGCGCGAGCGCGAGCTCGTCCGTGGCGCGCACGTGCGGGACGCCCCACGCGTCGCGGTGCACGGAGAACCCGCCGGGGCTCGCCGTCACGTCAGCCCTCCCGCGCGACGGGGTTGGCGAGGGTGCCCGCGTACAGCAGGGACGCGGACTGGTCGGCGAGGTCGACCATCTGGAGCGTGTTGCGCAGCTGGAGGCGGTTGAGGCACGAGTGCGCGAACCGCGGCGCGCGCAGGTCGACGCCGCCGCGCAGGTCGGGGTGGTCGGCGCGGTGGGCGTCGAGGCACTCGGCGACGAGGCGCCAGAACCGGTCCTCGGGCAGCACGCCGTCGCCGGCGAGGATCGCGGCGAGGTGGCGCAGGACGCCGTCGAACACGTCGGTGAAGATCGCGAGCGCCTTCTCCTCGTCGTCGACGACGGCGCGCACACGCTCGACGCCGGGCGGGAGCGGCGCGTCGCCGAGGACGGCGATCTCCTCGCCCACGTCCTTCATGACCGCACGGACCACGACGTGGTCGCGGAGCACGAGGATGAGGTTCTCGCCGTGCGGCATGAACGCGAGGTCGTGCGCGAGGAGCGCGTGGGCGAGCGGGCGCAGGTAGGCGTCGAGGTAGGCGCGCACCCAGTCGGCGGGGTCGAGCCCGGAGGCGCGCACGAGCGCGGTCGCGTGCGCGGCGCCGTCGGGGTCGCGGTGCAGGAGCGCGGCCATGGTGGCGAGGCGCTCCCCGGGCGCGGTGCGCGGCACGGGACTCTCGCGCCACAGGGCGGCGAGCATCTTGCGGTGCGGGGACGGCGTGGCGGTGCGGTGGTAGACGTCGCCGGTGTACCCGATCGAGGCGAGCTCGCGCAGCACGGTGAACCCGCGGCCGCCGAGCTCCGGGTCGGCGGCGACGAGGTCCGCGACCCAGTCGTTGATCGCGGGCGTGTCGCGCATGTAGGCGGGCGACAGCCCGCGCAGGAACCCCATGTTCTGGATCGCGAGCGCCACCTTGACGTAGTGGCGGCCGGGCCGGGTGAGGTTGGACAGGGTGCGGATCGACTGCTGCGGCTGGTACTCGTCGGCGCCCGGCCCGAGCGGGACGAGCTCGCCGCGCGCGACGTCGGCCGCGAACGTGATGGGCACGCGGTGCTCCCACTGCCACGGGTGCACGGGCAGGTAGAGGTAGTCGGCCGGGTCGAGGCCGCGCGCGGCGAGCCGCTCGGCGAACGCGGCGCGCTCGTCGGGCGTGAGCTCGGCCCCGTAGTGCGTCTCCTCGTCGAGCCCGGCGCCGAGCGCGAGGTGGGTGTGCTCGCGCCGCGCGGCGAGCCACAGCAGCCGCACGCGGCCCCCGTTCTCGGGCGCGTACGCGCGGTACTCCGCGAGGCCGAACCCGATGCGCCCGTTGTTCGCGACGAACCCCGGGTGCCCCTCCGTCATGGCCGCCTCGACCTCCTGGAAGGACGCGCCGAGGAGGTCGGTGGCGCTCGGCCCGCCGGTGCGCTCGTACCGCTCGAGCTTGGCCGTCGCGCTCGCGAGCGTGGACGACACCTCCTCGAGGTAGGTGGCGAGCAGGTCGTCGGGGATGCGCAGGTCGGGCTGGAGCTCGACGACGAGGTCGAGCGCGTCGACCGACAGCTCACGCCGCGCGTCCGTGCCGTCCGCACCCGCGGGGTCGCCCGCGTCGCCCGCCCGGCCCGCCGTGCCGTGCCCGGCCGTCGTGGTGCGCCGGATCGACGCCTCGTCGAGCACCCAGTGCTCGAGCGCGTACCGCCGCGCGACGAACCGGTACTCCACCGAGCCGTCCGCGACGGGCAGCACGTACTCGCCCGGCCCGTCGGCCTCGACCGGCCAGGCCTCCGCGCGCGGCGCGAGCAGCCGCTCGTGGGTGAGCTCGGCGATCGTCTTCGCGACGAGGTGGCGGTGCGCGCGCTCGGCGAGGTCGGGGCGCAGGTGCGGGGCGTGGTCGACGCCGTCGCCCAGCGGGCTCGCGTCGAGGTCGGCGCGCGTCGCGACGGCGAGGTGCGCCGTCTTGCCGGGGAGCTCCACCTCGCGCAGCACGCGGAACCCGGCCGCGGCGTTCTTCGCCGCGATCGCGGCGTTGCGCACGTCCGGCTCGACGACGATGCGACGGGCGCCCCGGCCCGCGGGGTCGAGGCAGAACCGCACGACGGCGCCCATCACCGCCGAGGTGAACCCGCCGCGTGCGGGCCCGGTCGGGGGCGCGACGAGCAGGTGCATCCCGACGTCGCCGGGCTCCAGCAGGGCGACGGCCGCGGGGACGTCGGCGAGCGTGATGCGCGCCGGGTCGTACGTCTCCACGAGGAACGCCGGCACGCCGTCGACCCGGCCGAGCCACGCGTCCTGGTGCGGGTCGGCGCGAACCCCGGCGAGGTAGTCCCGCACGCCGTCGACGTCGAGGTGGCCCAGTTGCCAGAACGCCGAGCGGGGGTGCGCGAGCCAGCCCTGCACGAGCGCGGCGTCGCGCACCGGGTCGGCGGGCTCGAACGAGAGGTCCGCGCGGCCGTCGCCGAGCCGGACCCGCACCGCGAAGGCGGCGCCCGGGCTCGCGCTCGACGCCGCGTCGTCCGACGCCGCAGCGACTGACGCCGTCGGGCCCGGCGACGGCACGGCCGACGCCGTCGTCGCCGTGGTGGTGGCGCTCATCGAGCCTCACCTCCCGTGCGCTCGCCCGCCGCGACGCGCGCCGCGGCGTCCGACGTGGCGGGGGTCGTCGCGGGAGTGGTGGCCGGGGACGGGGAACCCGAAGGAGCCTCGTCGTCGGGCAGGCCGAACGTCTGGAACGCGATGCGCTCCTCCACCGGGTACACCTCGCGGCCCGTGACCGTGCGCAGCACGACGGCGTTGCGCCACGCGGCGAACCCGAGGTCCGGCGCGGTGATGCCGTGCGTGTGCTCCTCGCCGTTGAGCACGTGGACGCGGCGCGCGTCGTCGACCGTGTAGTCGCGCGCGACGTCGAACCGCCCGAGCTCGTCGAACCGGAGCAGGTGGCGCACCGGGTCGAGGAACGCCGGGACCGAGGCGGCGTAGCCCGTCGCGACGACGAGCGCGCGCGTGCGGCGCTCGACCTCCCGCCCGAGCTGCGCGTGCCGCAGCCGCAGCACGTACTCCCCGGCCGACCCCGCCGCGTCGGGCTGCCCGGCAGCGTTCGCCCCGTCACCCCCGCGGGCGGCCGGCTCGTACCGCGCGGCGACGACCTCGGTGTCGGTGAGCAGCGTCGTCGGCACCGGACGGTCGAGGCTCAGGCGGTACAGCGCGTCGTAGATCTCGTCCACGAGGTCGCCGCTGATCCCCTTGTACAGGCTCCGCTGCTCGCGGCCGAGGAGCTGGCGCAGCTCGAGCGGCAGCGCGTGGAAGTGGTCGGTGTACTCCGGCGACGTCATCTCGAGCGTGAGCTTCGTGTACTCCATGGGGAAGAAGCGCGGCGAGCGCGTCACCCAGTCGAGCCGATAGCCGGGGCGCCGCGCGTCGCCGTGCACGCCGTCGAGCAGGTCGCGGTAGACCTCGGCGGCCGACTGGCCGCTGCCCACGACCGTGACCGAGCCCGCGGCCGCGAGCGCGTCGCGGTGCGGCAGGTACTGCGCGCTGTGCACGAGCGGCCCGGCACCCGGGTGCTCGCCGCGCGCGACCTCGTCCGCGAGCGCCCGCAGCGCGGGCGGCAGCACCGGCGAGGTGCCGACGCCGAGCACCAGGTGGCGACCCCGGTGCTCCTCGGTGCCGGTGACGCTCCCGTCGGGCGCGAGCGTCTCGGCGCGCACGACGAACGCGTCGGCGGCCGGGTCGTGCTCGACGGCGACGACGCGCCGCGACCAGCGCAGCGAGCCCAGTCGGGCCGCGACCCAGCGGCAGTACGCGTCGTACTCGGCGCGCAGCGGGTAGAACGACTCCCGGATGTAGAACGGGTAGAGCCGACCCGTGGCCTTGAGGAACGCGAGGAACGAGTACGGCGACGTCGGGTCCGCCATCGTGACGAGGTCGGCGAGGAACGGGACCTGGATCGTGGCGCCCTCGATCATCATGCCGGGGTGCCAGCGGAACTCGGGGGCGGCGTCGAGGAACACGGCGTCGACGTCGTCGAGGGGCGCGGACAGCGCCGCGAGGCCGAGGTTGAACGGCCCGATCCCCACGCCGACGACGTCGCGCACGCGCGCCGGGTCGTGGGGCGCTCGGGCGGGGCCGCTCGCCGTGGGGGCAGTCGTGGTCATCGGGTCACCGCCCCGGCGGTCGCGAGGGACGCCACGAGGTCCGCGGCGTGCGTCGCGACGTCGTCGTCGTGCAGCAGCTCGTCGCGCTCGACGAGCGCCTGGGCGGTCGTGCGCACGAGGTCGAGCACGTGGCGCACGTCCGCGAGCGTCACGGTCGGGTTGAGCAGCGTGAGCTTGAGGCACGGGACGCCGTCGAGCACGGTCTTGGCGACCACCGCGCGACCGGACTCGAACAGCACGCGCCGCACGAGCGGCACGAGGCGGTCCGCGTGCGCCGCGGACAGCTCCGGCGGCTCGTAGCGGAACAGGACCGTGGACAGGTCCGTGCGGCCGAGCACGCGCAGCTCGGGGTCGTCCGCGAGGTCGGCGTGCACCTGCGCGGCGAGGTCGCACACGGCGTCGACCATCGCGCCGACCCCGCCGGGGCCGAGCGCGCGCAGCGTCGTCCAGAGCTTGAGCGCGTCGAAACGGCGCGTCGTCTGGAGCGACACGTCGACCTGGTTCGGCTCGGCGTTCTCGCGCGGGTTGAGGTAGTCCGCGTGGTGCGCGACGCGCTCCAGGTCGGCGCGCTCGCGCACGAGCAGCGCGCTCGCGGACACCGGCTGGAAGAACGCCTTGTGGTAGTCGACGGTCACCGACCGCGAGCGCTCGATGCCGTCGAGCAGGTGCCGGCGCGTCGCGGACACGAGGAGGCCGCACCCGTAGGCGGCGTCGACGTGCAGCCACACGTCGGCCGCGTCGCACACGTCCGCGACCGCGGCGAGCGGGTCGACGCAGCCGCGGTCGGTCGTGCCGGCGGTCGCGACGACCGCCATGACGACCTCGCCCGCGGCGTGCACCGCGGCGACGGCGGCCGCGAGCGCCGCGGGCACGACCCGGCCGTCGGCGTCGGCCTCGACCCGCACGACCGCGTCGTCGGCGAGGCCGAGCAGCAGGGCCGAGCGCGCGACGCTGAAGTGGCTGGACCCTGCGGCCAGGACGCGCAGGCGCGGCAGGACGGCCGAGCGTCCGAGCCCGTCGCGGGCCGCGCGCTCGACGGCGCGCTCCCGGGCGAGGAAGAGCGCGTGGAGGTTGGACTGGGTGCCGCCCGACGTGAGGACGCCGTCGCCTGCGGCGTAGCCGACGCGGCCCGCGGTCCAGGCGACGAGGCGGCGCTCCATGAGGGTCGCGACGGTCGACTGGTCGTAGGTGTCGACGGACGTGTTGATCGCGGCGAGCAGCGCCTCCGCGCCGACGGCGGGCAGCGCGACCGGGCAGTTGAGGTGCGCGGCGTAGGCGGGGTGGTGGAACCACACGGCGTGGGTCGCGTAGAGGTCGGCGGCCTCGCGCAGCGCGGCGTCGGTCCCGACGCCGGGGCCGTCGAGGTCGGCGGCGTCGACGAGCGCGGCCAGGTGCGTGCGGCTCGCGCCGGACCAGGGCTGGTCGACGGCGGCCATGCGCGCGGCGACGTCGTCCACCACGGCGTGCAGGGTGCTCGCGTAGGCGCCCGCGGTCGCGCCGGTGAGCAGCGCGGGGGCGGTCGGGGTACCGTGCGCGGGCGCGCTGGATCGTGCTGAGAGCATGCGAGGCTCCAGGACGGGGAGAGGACCGCCACGGACCGCGGCGGGGCAACCTGAGGTTTGCCTTGCCTAACCTAGCGCAGCGCGGTCTCGCGTCAAGAGTGACCTGCGCCACGTCCGCCGTGGACGCGCGGCCACGGCGGGGAGAGGATGGCAGTCGCCCGTCCTGGTGCCCGAGGAGGCCGTGTGGAACCCACCGTCGCGACGACCCGCCCCGCCCTCGTCACCGTGGACGACGACCCCGGGGTCTCGCGCGCGGTCGCGCGCGACCTGCGCCGCCGCTACGGCGACCGGTACCGGATCGTGCGCGCCGAGTCCGGTGCGGAGACGCTCGCCGCGCTGCGCGAGCTCGCGCTGCGGGGCGAGGACGTGGCCGTCGTCCTCGCCGACCACCGCATGCCCGGTATGACGGGCGTCGAGCTCCTCGAGCAGGCGATGGACCTCTTCCCCGCGGCGCGCCGCGTCCTGCTCACCGCCTACGCGGACACGGAGGCAGCGATCGAGGCGATCAACGTCGTCGACCTCGACTACTACCTGCTCAAGCCGTGGGACCCGCCCGAGGAGAAGCTCTACCCCGTCGTGGACGCCCAGCTCGAGGCGTGGTCCGCGACCGACCGCCGCCGGCCCGCCGAGACCGTCGTCGTCGGGCACCGGTGGTCGGCACGCTCGTCGCAGGTGCGCGAGTTCCTCGCGCGCAACCGCGTCCCCTACCGGTGGTACCCGTCCGAGTCCGCCGAGGGAGCGCGCCTGCTCACCGCCGCGCAGGCCGACGGCGAGACCCTCCCCCTCGTCGTCATGCCCGAGGGCGAGCCCCTCGTCGCGCCCGACGACGCGACGCTCGCCGAGCGGGTCGGGCTCGCCACGCGCCCCGCGGCCGACTTCTACGACCTCGTCGTCGTGGGCGGCGGACCCGCGGGGCTCAGCGCGGCACTGTACGGGGCGTCGGAGGGGCTGCGCACGGTGCTCGTCGAGCGCACCGCGACCGGCGGCCAGGCCGGCCAGAGCTCGCGCATCGACAACTACCTCGGCTTCCCCGACGGGATCTCGGGCGCCCAGCTCGCCGAGCGCGCGCGCCGCCAGGCCGTGCGGTTCGGTGCCGAGATCGTCACGACGCGCGACGCCGTCGAGCTCGACGTCGACGGCCCGGCCCGCTCGGTGCGGTTCCCCGACGGCACGTCGATCGACGCGCACACCGTCATCCTCGCCTCAGGCGTCTCCTACCGGCTGCTCGACGGCCCGGGCCTCGCCGACCTCGTGGGCCGCGGCGTCTTCTACGGCTCGGCGCTCACCGAGGCGTCCGCGTGCCAGGACCAGGAGGTGTACGTCGTCGGGGGCGCGAACTCCGCCGGGCAGGCGGCTCTCTACCTCGCGCGCGAGGCCAAGCAGGTGACGCTCGTCGTCCGCGGCGACTCGCTCGCCCGGTCCATGTCGTCCTACCTCGTCGAGCAGGTCGAGGCCCACCCGCGCGTGCGGGTCCTCACCCGCACGGAGGTGGTCGCGGCGTCGGGCGACGACCACCTGGAGCACCTCGAGCTGCGCGACCTCGACGCCGGCGCGACGTCGCGCGTCGAGTGCGGGTGGGCGTTCGTGTTCATCGGCGCCGCGCCCCGCACCGACTGGCTCGACGGCGTCGTCGCGCGCGACCCCCGCGGGTTCGTGCTCGCGGGACCCGACCTCCTGCGCGACGGCGCCCCGCCCGCCGGGTGGACGCTCGACCGCCCGCCCTACCACCTGGAGACGTCCGTGCCCGGCGTGTTCGCCGCCGGGGACGTGCGCGCGGAGTCGGCCAAGCGCGTCGCGTCCGCCGTCGGGGAGGGGGCCATGGCCGTCATGCTCGTCCACCGCTACCTCGAACAGCTCTGACCCCGTCCCACCACGCTCCCGCCGACTCAGCACCGACGACACAGCCCCGACGACACAGCCCCGACCGACCCGGAGGCGACACCGTGACCAGCACCGAGGACCCCACCACGACCCCGCCCGTGGGCGGCGCAAGCACCGCGCCCGGCACCACCGCGCCCACCACCGCCGCGGCCGCCGCCGCGCGCGGCTGGCTGCCGTGCGACGTCGACGAGCTGCGCGCCACGTTCCTGTTCGAGCACCTCACCGACGACCAGCTCGCCTGGCTGTGCGCGACCGGCCACGTCGAGCGGCACGACGCGGGCTGGCTGCTGCACGAGGGCGCGTCCGCCGAGGCGTTCTACGTCCTGCTCGACGGCGGCGTCGCGCTCTACCGGCGCGTCGGCGAGGACGAGGTCGAGGTCTCGCGCACCCGCCAGGTCGGGGTCTACCTCGGCGCCTGGAACGCCTACCTCGGCGACCGGCTGCCCCAGACCTACCTGCACTCGGCGCGCGCGCTCGAGCCCTCGCGCTTCTTCGTGCTCGCGGCACCCGACTTCGCCAAGCTCATGACCGAGTGGTTCCCCATGGCGGTGCACCTGCTCGAGGGCGTGTTCTGGGGCACGCGCGACGCGCAGCAGCTCGTCGGGCAGCGCGAGCGGCTGCTCGCGCTCGGGTCCCTGTCCGCGGGCCTCACCCACGAGCTCAACAACCCCGCCGCGGCCGCCGTGCGCGCCACCGGGACCCTGCGCGAGCGCGTCGCGGCCATGCGGCACAAGCTCGCGCTCATCGCCGACGGCCCCTACGACCGCGCCACGCTCGCCGAGCTGATCCGGCTCCAGGAGGAGGCGCTCGAGCGGTACGCGGACACGCGCACCGCGGACGCCGTCGGCGCCCTGGAGACCTCCGACCTCGAGGACCGCCTCACGGACTGGCTGGACGACCACGGCCTGCCCGAGGGGTGGCGGGTCTCCCCCGCGCTCGTCCAGGCCGGCATCGACGAGCCGTGGCTCGACCGCGTCGCCGGACGGGTCGACGCCGGCGCGCTCACCGGCGCGGTGAGCTGGCTCGCGTACACCATCGAGACCGAGCAGCTCATGGCCGAGATCGAGGACGCCACCGTGCGCATCTCCTCCCTCGTCGGCGCCGCCCGCCAGTACTCCCAGCTCGACCGGGCGCCGTTCCGGCCCGTGGACCTGCGCGAGCTGCTCGACTCCACCCTGACGATGCTCGACCACACCCTCGACGGCGTCGACGTCGTGCGCCGCTACGACCCCGACCTGCCCCCCGTGCCCGTGTACGCCGCCGAGCTCAACCAGGTGTGGACCAACCTCGTCGAGAACGCCGCCCAGGCCATGGCCGGCACCGGCACCCTCACCGTCACCACCCGGCGCGTCGACGACCACGCCGAGGTCGAGGTCGCCGACACCGGCCCCGGGATCCCCGACGACGTGCGCCCGCGCATCTTCGAGCCGTTCTTCACGACGAAGCCCGTCGGCCAGGGCACCGGGCTCGGCCTCGACATCTCGTGGCGCATCGTCGTCAACAAGCACCACGGCGACCTCGCCGTGACGTCCGTGCCGGGCGACACGCGGTTCGTCGTGCGGCTCCCGCTCGAACCCGCGCCCGTCCCCACCTCGCCCACCTCACCCAGCTCGACCGACGCGCCCGACGCGCCCGACGGCCGCCCGTGACAGCCGCCCCCGCGGCGGGGACCTCGCCCGTCGGCGAGGAGCGCCACGCCTCCTGGCTCGAGCTGTTCTTCGACCTCGTCGTCGTCGCGGGCATCGGCATGCTCGCCCACCTCCTCCAGGAGGACCACGACGGCGGCGGGCTCGCGCTGTACGTCGTGGCGTACACGGCCTTCTGGCTCGTGTGGGCGTGCTTCACGACGTACGGCAACGTCGCGGGAGAGGGCGCGCGGTCCCTGCCGATCCTCGCCGGGATGGCCGCGCTCGCCGTGATGATCGCCGCCGTCCCCGGCATCCACGACGAGCACGCCCGGGCGTTCGCCGTCGCCTACGTCGTGGGCCGCCTCGTGGCCGCACGCCCGTGGCGGCGCACGACCGTCGTCGTGGACCTGCCCGTCGTGCAGGCGCTCGCCGGCGTCGTGCCGTGGGTCGTGTCGTGGTGGGCCGACGGCCAGACCCGCTACGTGCTGTGGGGCGTCGGCCTCGCGATCGACCTGGTGCTGCTCCTCACGCTCTCGGGCGAGCGGCTCGTGCGGCGCGCGCAGGAACGCCTCGACGAGGTCCGCGAGCGCCGGGGCCGGGGTCGTGCGCTCGGCGGTCGTCGTGCACGACCGGGCGCGCCGGACCGCGGGCGACGGCGCGACCTGGAGGTCCCGACGACGGTCGACGCCGCCGCGAGCGACGTGCCCCACCTCGGCGAGCGGCTCGGGCTGTTCGTCATCATCGTGCTCGGCGAGGGCCTCATCCAGGCGATCGACGCCGCGAGCGAGGCCGAGTGGGACCGCACCCTGCTCGTGGCGGGCGCGGGGGCGTTCACCCTGCTGGTCGGGCTGTGGGCGCTCACGGTGCGCTCCGGGTACGCGGGCGTGGCGCTCCTGCGCCCGGCCGGCGTGCCGCCCCGGGTCGCGTGGTTCCTGCACCTCGTGACGACGGGGGCCCTCGCCACGCTCGCGGGCGCGCTCGGCGGCGTGCTGGACCGCCCGGCGCGCGCCCTCGAGCCGGCCGAGCTCGCGCTGCTCGTCGGGGCGTTCGCCGTCCACGGCCTGGTGTCCGCGGGCGTGCACGCCGTGCTGCGCGACGTCCGGACCGCGCTGGTCCTCGCCGTGCCCGTCGTGGCCGCGGGAGCGGTCGCCGCGTTCGCGGGCGGGTCGGTCTCGGCCGCCGGGCTCGTGTGGGTCCTGTCGGGCGCGCTGCTCGTCCAGCTCTCCGGTGCCGGCCGCGCGCACCGGCCGACGTCGGGCGACGCGGCGGGCACGCACCTCGGCACGGGGCCGGGCGCCGAGCCGGGCGCGGCGGCGTCGGACACGGGCGCGCGGGACGACACCTGACGCCGCCCGGGCGCAAAACCGTGGACGTCGCGCGCTCGCGGGCATAGCCTCATGGCGTCCGGTCGAGACCCGCCCGGACGCTCGACCATGACGACCGGTGAAGGGCAGGTGGACCCGCGTGACGCACGAGCGGTCCGTCGACCCGTCCCGAAGGGCGCTCCTCAGGTAGACGACGTGCGTCGTCCACCTGCAGAGCCGTCCTGGGGCACCGTCCTGGGGCGGCTCTCGTCGTCCCGGGGCACGGCACGCGAACGCACGACAGGAGGAGCGACGATGAGCGAGGTGGTCATCTACAACCTCGGCGGCAGCCAGGTGCTCGGCCGCGTGTCGTTGGGCCACGCGATCCGCATGCTGCACCGGCAGGTCGCCGAGGTGCTGGAGGCCGTCGAGGGCGAGACGTTCGGGCCCTACCAGCGGCCCCGGTCGGTCGCGCTCGTGCGGTACGTGCACGCGCGCTGGGTGTACGAGCGCCAGGGCCGCGTGCCGTACTCGCGCGCCGCGCTCCTGCGCCGCGACCGCTACCGCTGCGCGTACTGCGGCGGGACCGCGACGACGATGGACCACGTCGTCCCGCGGTGCCAGGGCGGCACGACGACGTGGCTCAACGCCGTCGCCGCGTGCGAGCCGTGCAACGCGGCCAAGGGCGGGCGCACCCCCGAGCAGGCGGGTCTGTCGCTCCTGTCCGAACCGTTCGAGCCCGCGTTCCGCGACATCTACCCGTCGGCGCCCGCCCCGCGCAGACGCTGACGGGTCACCGGCCGGCGCGCCCGGCCGGTCACGGGCGGCCCGGCCGGTGGCGGTGACACCGGCCGGGCCGGCCGCGTCGTGCGGTCCTGCGACAGCGCGGGGCGAGGTCCGGGACACCGGCCGCGCCCCTCCCTCCAGGTGGAGCCGGTCCGCGCCGCGCACCCACCTCGGGTCCCGGGCCGCGCGAGGGAGCCCACGATGGCGACGGTCCGGATCGGGACGTTCAACGTCGAGAACCTGTTCGAGCGGCCGCGCGCGATGGCGGGCCCGCTGACCGCGGGGAACGCGGTCCTGGCGGCGCACGCCCGGGTCAACGCCCTGATCGCCGAGGAGCGGTACGGCCCCGACGTCCGCGCCGAGATCCTGGAGCACCTGGAGACGCTCGGCCTGCTGCGCGCCGACGCCGCCGCGCTCGCGGTGCTGCGCCAGGTGCGCGGGCGGCTCGTGCGTCGCACCGGCTCGCAGGCCGCCGGGACGGCCCGCACCGAGGTGGTCGCGACCGGGCGGGGCGACTGGGTCGGCTGGGTCGACCTCGTCAAGGACCGGGTCGACGAGCTCGCGATGGCCCACACGGCGCGCGTCGTGGCCGACGTCGGTGCCGACGTCCTCGCCGTCGTCGAGGCGGAGAGCCGCGTCGCGCTCAAGCGGTTCACCGACGCGGGCGTCACCCGCTCCGGGCGCGCGCTCTACCCGCACGTCATGGTCATCGACGGCAACGACGACCGCGGGATCGACGTCGGGCTGCTCACGCGGCGGCCCTACGAGATCGGGACGGTGCGCTCCCACGTCGACGACCGGGACTCGCGCGGACGCCTCGTCTTCGGTCGTGACTGCCCCGAGTACGTCGTCGCGCTGCAGGGCGGCGGCACGCTCACCGTGCTCGTCAACCACTTCAAGTCCAAGGGGTACGGGACGCAGGCCGAGTCGGACGCGACCCGGCGCCGCCAGGCGACCCGCACCGCGGCGATCTACGCGGGTCTGCGCGCCCGCGGCGAGGAGCACGTCGTGGTCGTCGGCGACCTCAACGACACACCGGGGTCGGTGCCGCTGCGCCCGCTCCTCGAGGGGACCGACCTGCGCGACGTGAGCGTGCACCCGGACTTCCGGGGCGACGGGCGTCCCGGGACGTACGGCAACGGGACCGCGAGCCAGAAGATCGACTACGTCCTGCTCTCCCCCGCGCTGTTCGAGCGCACCGTCGGCGGGTCGGTCTTCCGCCGGGGCGTGTGGGGCGGGAAGGACGGGACCCTGTTCCCGCACTACGACACGATGACGTCGCCCGTGCACGCGGCGTCCGACCACGCCGCCCTGTGGGCCGACGTCGACCTCGCGTGACGGGCCCGGCCGGGCGCCCGGGGCGGTGGGCGCCCGGCCGGGGCGTCAGTCCGCGCGGGCGAGGGCGATCGTCGTGGAGCCGCGCTGGCCGGCCTCGTAGAACATGTGCAGGCGGCCGTCGACCTCCACGAACGACGGCGCCGCGGCGCGCCCGTGGTCCGGTGCGGCGGACCCCGAGTCGTACAGGACCCCGAGGTGGTCCTCGCGGTCGAAGCCCGTCCCCACGCGCGCGACGTGGATGTTGCCCGAGCCCGCGTGGTAGACGACGTGGCCCCCGCCGTTGCGCGACCAGTAGTGCGCCCCGGAGACCTGCCCGCCCTCCCCGGCCGCAGGCGTGATGAGCGGCTCCGGCTTGACCTGCCAGCCGGACGTCAGCGACTGCGACCAGCCGACGTAGATCTTCCGCGTCCCGCCGTGGTTGCCCATCAGCAGCATGACGTAGACCCCCGACTGCGTCGGGTGCGGGAAGACGCGCGCGTACGACGTCTCGCTCACGCCCGGGAGCATGTACGTGCCCACGACCCGGTTGTGGTACGTGAAGCTGCGGCCGTCGGCGGAGCTCGCGACCCGGGTCGTGTGGTTCTCGCCGTGGAAGAACAGGTAGATCCGGCGGTCCGCCGGGTTCCAGAACGCGTCGGGGCTCGACACGTGGCTCACGTCGAAGCCCGCCCACGTGCGCGGGATGATCGGGTTGGCGGGGTGCTCGCGCCACGGGCCGGTGACGGAGTCCGCGTAGGCCAGGCAGATGCCGCCCGGGGCGTCGTGCGGGGCGTAGTACATGTACCAGCGGCCGAGCGGGTTCTCGACGCGCCCGGCGACGTACCGGACCGAGGGGAAGATCAGCTCGTTCGTCGGGTTGTACCGCAACGTGCTCCGGTCGAGCGGCTGCCCGAGGTAGCGGAACGTCGGGAAGCCGGGCACCGCCGCGTGCGCGGGCGCCGGGGCGGCGATGCCGCCCACGGTGCTGGCGAGCGTGCCGGTCGCGGTCGCCGCGCCGAGCACGACGGCACCGCGCAGGAGCGCGCGACGGGTCAGGGGACGAGGGACGGGTGGGCGAGGGTCGTCCGGCATGCTGCCTCCACGGTGAGAGAGCGGGTGGGACGGCAGCCACTCTCACGACGGCCCGTGACCAGGGTCAACACGATAATGAGAACTGCCGAACGGCCCGACGGCGGGCGCCGTCCGGGAGCGGGCCGACCCGGAGGCCGCCCGCCGACCGATGAGTCCGCGCACCGCCCCGGGTCTCCCCCTCGACCGCGCAACAGGGACGAGGAGGATCCATGGCCAAGGTGATCGCCGGGGCGACGGTGTCGCTCGACGGGTTCGTGCAGGACGCCGCCGGGAGCAGCGCCGCGCTCTACGCGGACTTCGACACGCTCGTGGGCAGCGACTACATGCGCCGGCTCCAGGACGAGACCGGCGCCGTGCTCATGGGGCGACGCACGTTCGACGGCGCCGAGGACCCCGACAGCTACGCGGAGGACTACGAGTTCCAGGCACCGATCTTCGTCGTGACGCACCACCCGCTGCCCGTCGCGCCGCGCCGCAACGAGCGGCTCTGGATCGAGTTCGTCACCGACGGTGTCGAGGAGGCGGTGCGCCGCGCCGTCGAGGCCGCTGGCGACCGTGACGTGACGTTCGTGGGCGGCGCGGACCTCTTCTGCCAGCTCCTGGCGGCGGACCTCGTCGACGAGCTCGCCGTCGACGTCATGCCGGTGCTGCTCGGCGGCGGCGTCCGGCTGTTCGACGGCGGCGTCCCCGCCACCCTGGAGAAGGTGAGCGTCGACGAGGTGGGCGTTCGCACCGCGCTGCGCTACCGGGTCGTGCGCGACCGCTGATCCGGCTCAGGCGCTCAGCCGCTCGGCGGGGCGAGCCGCCCGGGTCCCGCGTCCCGCGTCCCGCGGCGCGCGGTCGAGGACCGCCAGGGGATCCCGCGCGAGGTCGGCGACCGGCTGCCCGGTCTCCCGGCTGAGGGCGCGCAGCAGGCCGGCCCGCGTGGCGTAGCCGGCGGCGCGCGCCGCCGCGTCCAGCTGCGAGCCGCCGCGCA
The DNA here is from genome assembly GCF_015327065.1 of Cellulosimicrobium sp. JZ28. Taxonomy (NCBI): domain Bacteria; kingdom Bacillati; phylum Actinomycetota; class Actinomycetes; order Micrococcales; family Promicromonosporaceae; genus Cellulosimicrobium; species Cellulosimicrobium sp. JZ28. Next base: position 1,789,586 of record NZ_CP017660.1, read on the forward strand.
GCCGCGCGATCGCGACGTTGAGGTGGGCGCGCGTTCGCCAGCGCCCGAACGGGAGCCCCGTCTCCTCGACGAAGAGCCGCTGGACGTGGCGCGCGCTCGCGTGCCGTCGGTCGGCGAGCTCCTCGAGCGTCGCACCCCCGCGTCGGGCGTCCTCGGCCACGGCGCGCGCGACCGGGTGCGACGGGAGCGTCAGCACGAAGTGGTCGCCCGCGACCCCGCGGAGCACCTCCTCGAGGGCCGCGCGGAACGGCGCGACCTGCTCCGGGGTCGCCGGTCCCGCGCAGAGCACGGCGGTCAGGACGTCCGTGACGGCCGGCACGACGCCGAGCCGGTGCACCCGGACGGGGGGCTCGACGCCCGGCGAGAGCACCGGTCCGAGGGCCATCGCCCCGCCCGGCAGACGCACGGAGTGCGGCACGCCGGGGGCGAGCCACACGCTCTCGTGCGTGCGCAGGGTCAGGGGCGCGCCGTCGGCCACGAGCTCCGCGGTGCCCGCGACGACGTGGACCAGGTGCGGCTCGTCGTGCGCGTGGGTGTCGTGGCCGAGGAAGCGGACGGCGTTCTCGGGGACGACGGCGCCCAGCGCGGTCGGGGTCATGCGGCGCTCCTCTCCTCGGCCGGACCCTCCGGTCCGGCCGTCCTGCGGGACGACCTCGGACGTATCCCGCGGCGCACCGTGCGGACGTCGCGCGCCCGGTCGTGTCGCGTCCGGGAGCGTCCGTGTCATGTCCGGGCACGGCACGGCGCGTAGGTGTGGTTAGCCTAACCTCGCGAGGTGCGCCCCGGTGACGCCGTGCGGCCCCCGCGTCCCTGCTCCCGAGTGCGAGGTCCCATGCTGCCGTCCCGCCGTCCCACCCGCCGCCCCCTCACCGCGCTGGCCGCGCTCGTCGCCGCCGCGACGCTCGCGCTCTCCGCGTGCTCCGGCGGCACCACCACGTCCGACGCCGGGGCCGAGGGCTCCGGAGAGCCCACCGGCTCGCCCGCGGCGGAGCGCGTCGTCGCCACGGACCAGGGCGACGTCACCGTCCCGACGGACCCGCAGCGCGTCGTCGTGCTCAACCACGCGCTCGCCGGGTACCTCTACGCGCTCGACGTCCCGGTCCTCGCCACCGTGCCCGAGGTGACCGACGACCCCGAGCCGGCCTTCTCCCCGCTCTGGGCGCAGGAGGCCGAGGCCGACGGCACGGAGCTCCTGGAGTGGAGCGCCGACGGCTTCAACCTCGAGGCGATCCTCGCGCTCGAGCCCGACCTCATCGTCGGTGGCGGGTGGGGCTTCCCGCTCAAGCAGGCGACGGACGTCTACGACGGACTGAGCCAGATCGCCCCGACCGTCCTCGTGAGCGGCACGTACACGACCTGGCAGGAGCAGCTCGCGTTCCTCGCGGAGGACGTGTTCGACGACGCGGCGACGTACGAGGAGCTCGCCGCCGGGTACGAGGACCGGCTCGCGGAGGTGCGCGACGCGATCACCGTGCCCGCGGGCGAGACGGCGTTCCTCGCCCGCACGGCGGAGGGCACCACGTACGCCCTCCAGGAGGGCGAGGGGCTGCCCGCGATCTTCGAGCGGCTCGGGTTCGCGGTCCAGCCGATCCAGGAGCAGACCGGCGCCGAGCCGTACACGCCGGGCGGTGACATGTTCGAGGTGTCGGCCGAGCAGGTGACGTCGGTGGTCACCGCGCCGAACGTGTTCGTCATCGGCTTCAACGGCGCGGAGGTCGACCTCGACGCGCTCGCCGCCGACCCGGTGTTCGCCGCGCTGCCGTCGTTCGCCGCCGGGACCGCGCACGAGCTGCCCACGTGGACGATCCGCAGCGACTACCACGAGGCGATGGCCCTGCTCGACGTCGTCGAGGAGCAGTTCTCCTGATGGCCCAGCACCGCCTGCGCACCCACCCCCTCGTCCTGCGGCGCGTCGAGGTCGCGCGCGTCGTCGACGTCACGCCCCGCATGCGCCGCGTGACGCTCGTCGGGCCGGAGCTCGGCGCGTTCGAGCGCGACGGCCTGCCGATGCCGGCGTTCGACGCCCCGGGGTTCGACGACCACGTGAAGCTCGTCCTCGCGTCCGACGGCGACGTCGCGTCCGCGCTGCCCGTGCAGCGCGCGCACGGCATCGACTGGCCGCCCGCGCCGAACCGGCAGGGTCGGGACTACACGCCGCGCCGCTGGGACCCGGTGGCGGGCGAGCTCGACCTCGACCTCGTGCTGCACGGCGACGGGCCCGCCGCCGCGTGGGCCGGGGCGGCGCGCCCCGGTGACGCCCTGTGGTTCGTCGGCCCCAAGGCCTCCACCGTGTGGCCCGACGACGTCGACTGGGCCCTGCTCGCGGGCGACGAGACCGCGCTGCCCGCGATCGGCCGCTTCCTCGACGAGCGCCCCGTCGACGTGCCCGTGCAGGTCGTCGTGACGGTCGGCGACGCGTCCGCGCGCCAGGACCTCGCGCTGCGCGACGGCGACACCGTCCGCTGGGTCGTCGCGCCCGAGGGCGATCGCGTCGCGCTCGGCGAGGCGGTGCGCGCGATCACGTGGTGGCCCGGGCGCGTCTACGCGTGGGCCGCGAGCGAGAGCCGCGCCCTGCTGCCGGTGCGCCGCCTCCTCACGCGCGAGCGCGGCGTGCCCCGCACGCACGTCGACGTCACCGGGTACTGGCACGCGCGGCCGGCGCCCTCGGGCGCGAGGCCGGGCGACACCGCGGGCAGCACCGTCGGCGACACCTCGGGCGGCGCCCCGGGCAGCACCGCGAGCGACGTGCCCGGCAGCACCGCGACCGGCACCGTCCCCACGGCACAGCCCGCGGGCGTGCCGTCCCCCGTGCCGTGGTTCGCGACGCGCGCCGCGCTGCAGCTCGGGCTGCTCGACGCGCTCGGCGACGGCCCGCGCGACGTCGCGGCGCTCGCCGACGCGGCCCGCGTCGCGCCCGCGGCGGTCCGGGTCCTCGTGGACGTCCTCGCGGCGTCGGGGGTGGTGACCCCCGACGGTGACAAGGTGGGCCTGGCCGACGCCGGCGAGGATCTCCTCGACGACGAGCACGCGCGCGAGGAGTACGAGGGCCTGGAGGCCGACGCGGTCCTCGCGCTCGCCGCGCTCGCCCCGGCGCTGCGCGAGGACGCCCCGGCGTGGGCGCGCTCGCGCGGCCGGACCCTGCGCGCAGAGGTCGAGGCCGACGCCGACCTCGCCGCGGAGGTCGTCGAGGGCGCCGACGTCCTGCCCTACGTGCTCACCGGCCTCCCGACGTGGTCCGTGTGGTCGGGCGCGCGGTCGGTGGCCGTCGGAGGGCCGGGGGCGCTCGTCGTGGCCGACCTGCTCGCGGACGTGCCCGGTGACCGCACGACGACGCTCGTCGAGGACGCCGTGCCGCTCGCCGTCCTGCGCGAGCAGGCCGGCACGGGCTCGCCCCACGCCACGTCCGGCTCCTGGCCCGGCGCCGACCTCGCGGTGTGCGCGCTCGGGACCGGGCACCGCACCGACGACGAGGTGGTCGCGCTCCTCGCCGCGATGGGGGCGTCCGCGCGTCGGGCCGTGCTCGTCGAGGACCTCACGCCGGACGGCCTGAGCCCGCACGCGCACGAGCACGCGCTGCTGTCCCTCGCGACGACGGGGTCCGGACCGCGCACGCCCGACGACGTGGCGCGGCTCGCGGCGCGCGCCGGGTGGCGCGTCGTCGGGCACGACGCCCTCGGCTGGGGCGTCGCGCGGGTCGAGCTCGCCCGTTGACCCGCGGCACGGCGGGGCGGACCGCGCCGCGGTCCGCCCCACCGCTCAGGACCGGCGTGCCAGGCTCGGCGCGGCCGCCGCGACGAGCAGCGCGGTGGCCGCCGCGAACACGACGACCATGAGGCGCAGCGGCTCGACCGTGAGCGAGACCCCCAGGAGCAGCACGGGGACGGCGAGCCCCAGGTACGCGACGAGGAAGACCCCCGCAAGGACCTCGCCCCGGCGGCCGGGCTCCGCCAGGGCCCCCGCCGTCGCGAGCGCGCCCCGGAAGAGGATGCCCACGCCCGCGCCCGCGACGACGGCGCTCGCCACGAACCCGGGCAGGCTCGCGGTGCCGACGGAGACGGCGAGCACGGCGAGCCCGGTGAGCGTCAGCGTGACGGCGAGCGCGACCTGGCGCCGGCGGGCGAGCCGGCCCGTGGCGAGCTGCGCGACGGCGGCCGCGGCGAAGACCGCGGCCGAGACGAGCCCGGCGACGAGGCGCGACTCCTCGTGCATCACGGTCGCGAGCACGCTCGGGGTGAGGGACGTGAAGAGGCCGAAGACCGCGAAGCCCGCGAACGCGGCGGCCGCCGCGGCGACGAAGGTGCCGCGCCCGCCGCGCGGCACGGCGACGCGCTGCGGGCGGTAGCGGTACGGGGCGGCGGCAGGCGGCACGGTCTCGGGCACGAGCGCGGCGGCGAGGACCGCCGCGGCGAGCAGGACGGCGAAGGCGACGTACGGCGTCGTGAGCGGCGCGGGCGCGGCCTGGGCGAGCAGCCCGCCGACGAGCGGTCCGAGCGCGAGGCCGCCGATGTTCGCCAGGCCCGCGACGGCGTTCGTGTCCGTCGGGCCGCCGGGCCGGGCTGCCGCGCGGAGCTCGGCGAGGTGCGCGGTCGCCGTCGCGGTGACGGCCCCGATCCCCACGCCCGAGACGAGCCTCGCGACGACGAGGCCGCCCAGACCGTCCAGCAGCAGGAACAGCACGGCCGCGACGAGCTCGGCGACGAGGCCGAGGACCAGGACGCGGCGGCGCCCGAACCGGTCGCTGAGGTGCCCGACGAGGTACAGGCTCGCGGCGACCCCGACGGCGTACGCGGCGAAGACGACGGTCACGGCGACGGTCGGCAGGCCGTCGCGCGCCTGGTACAGCGGGTAGAGCGGCGTCGGGACCGTCGAGAACGCCATGGCCGTCGCGAACGCGAGCGCCACCACGAGGAACCCGGACCGGTGCGAGACGAGCGGCCGCGTGCGCCGCGCACGCGGCGGCCGGGAGGACCGCTGCGCGTCGTCCGGTCGCGCGGGTGCGGGGCGGGTCGGAGGTGCCGAGGTCGTCGCCATGCGTCCACCGTGCGCCTGTGCTCCTGATCGTGTCCAACGACTTGTACCGATCCTCTTGATCGATGTCAGCGATAGGACGTCGTAGGGTGAGCGGCATGGAGACGCGCCAGCTCGAGTACTTCGTCGCCGTGGCCGAGGAGCTGAGCTTCACGCGCGCCGCCGCGCGCGTCTTCGCCGTGCAGTCGAGCGTCTCGGCGGGCGTGCGCGCCCTGGAGGCCGAGCTCGGCGCCCGCCTGTTCGAGCGCACGCGGCGCTCGGTCGCGCTGACCTCGCAGGGCGAGGCGCTGCTCCCCCGGGCCCGGGCGGTGCTCGACGCCGTCGACCAGGCCCGTGCCGCCGTCGCGCCCGGGCCGCACCACGTGCGCGGCACGGTGCGGCTCGGGGTGTTCACGAACCTCGGGTACCTCGGCCTGCCGCGCACCCTCGCCGCGTTCCGGGACCGCCACCCCGGCGTGGTGCTGCGCCTCACCCCGTCGCCCGCCGGGTCGACGGGCCTCGGGGAGGACGTGCGGCGCGGTGTCGTGGACGTCGCGTTCACCGGGCTCGGGCCCGAGGACCACCCCGGTCTGCGGTACACGCGCCTCACGTCGTCGACGTTCGTCGCGGTGCTGCCCGCGGGCCACCCGCTCGCCGGGGCGCGGTCGGTGGCGCCCGGCGACCTGGCCGACGAGCACGTCGTGACGACGCCGCGCGGGTTCGGCAACCGGGTGGTCGCCGAGCGCGCGTTCGCGCACGCGGGCGTCGCGCCGCGCGCGGACACGGAGGTGGCCGACGTCGGCGACCTGCCCGCGTTCGTCGCCGCCGGGTTCGGCGTCGCGGTGGTCCCCGCGGACATGTACGAGCCCGCGCCGGGCGCGGTCGCGGTGCCGCTCGACGCGCCGGAGGCGTGGTCCCTCGGGCTCGTGACGCGGCCGCACCCGGGCGCGGCCGCCGCGGCGCTCGTCGCCTCGCTCGTCGCCTCGCTCGCCACGGGTCGGGAGCAGGCTCCGGCGGGGTGACGGGCCCCCGCGCCCGCGGACCCTGCGCCCGCAGACCCCGCCGGGCCGCGCTGCTAGCATCGGCGCGTGCTCATCGAGGTCGACAGACTCTAGCCGCCGAGCCGTCGGCGGCCCGTCCCAGCGCACCCCTCGCCCCGCTCCGCCCCGTCGGAGCCCTCGTCGGCGACCCCTGCCCGGCTCGTGCCGCGGCCTCGGCGTGCCTGGACGACGCCCCACCGCTCCCGCCACCGGCGGCCCGTCCGCGCGCCCGCGCGACGACAGCCGCCCGACCTTCCCGGCACGACCACGCCCGCGGCACCGCGGGCCGAGGAGCACCCCCATGTCCACCCTGCACCGGTCCGCGGTGACGCTGACCGACCTCACGTTCGAGTGGCCCGACGGCACCGTCGCGCTCTCCCACCTCTCCGGCACGTTCGGCACCGGCCGCACGGGCCTCGTCGGCGACAACGGCGCCGGCAAGTCGACGCTCCTGCGCCTCGTCGCCGGCCTGCTCACGCCCACCTCCGGGCGCGTGACGACCACCGGCGACGTCGCCTACCTCCCCCAGACGCTCACGCTCGGCCGCGACGCGAGCGTCGCGCGCCTGCTCGGCATCGACGCGACGCTCGACGCCCTGCGCGCGATCGAGTCCGGCGACGTCGACGAGCGGCACTTCGACGCCGTCGGCGACGACTGGGACGTCGAGGCGCGCGCCGCCCAGGCGCTCGCCGAGATCGGGCTCGACGGCGTCGGCCTCGACCGGCGCGTCGGCGAGCTGTCCGGCGGCGAGGCGATGCTCGTCGCGATCAGCGGCCTGCGCGTGCGGCGCGGCGCGATCACGCTGCTCGACGAGCCGACGAACAACCTCGACCGTGCCACCCGGGCCCGGCTCGCCGTGCTCGTCGACGACTGGCCCGGGGCTCTCGTCGTCGTGAGCCACGACCTGGAGCTGCTCGAGCACGTCGACGAGACCGCCGAGCTGCACGCGGGCGCGCTGACCACGTTCGGCGGCCCGTACAGCGCGTGGCGCGCGCAGCTGGAGGTCGACCAGGCCGCGGCGGCGCAGGCCGCGCGGAGCGCCGAGCAGACCCTGCGCGCCGAGAAGCGCCAGCGCGTCGAGGCCGAGACGAAGCTCGCGCGCCGCGAGCGGACGGCGCGGACCGCCCAGGCGAACCGCACCGGGTCACGCATCTCCATGGGGCTGCGCGCGTCCGCGGCCCAGGTCTCGGCGGGCTCGATGCGCCAGGGCCTGGACGCCAAGGTCCAGGCCGCCCAGCAGGCGCTCGACGCGGCGGCGGCCCGGGTGCGCGACGACGAGCACGTGCACCTCGTGCTGCCGGACCCGGACGTCCCGCGCGGGCGTCGGCTCGCCGAGCTGCACGGGACGAACCGCACGGTCGTCGTCCAGGGGCCCGAGCGCGTCGCGCTCGTCGGGGCCAACGGCACCGGCAAGACGACGCTCCTGGAGAACCTGCTCGCCGGGCGCGCGCCCGAGCCGGGACGCGCCGGCGGGACGCTCCTCACCGACCGCGTCGGCTACCTCCCGCAGCGGCGCGACGGCCTCGACGACGCACGCAGCGCGCTCGACACCGTCCGCGACGGCGCCCCGGGCGTGGCGCCGGGCACGGTCCGCAACCACCTCGCGCGCCTGCTCTTGCGCGGGTCGGCCGTCGACCGCCCGGTGGGCACCCTGTCGGGCGGCGAGCGGTTCCGCGTCGCGCTCGCGCGGCTCCTGCTCGCCGACCCGCCCGCGCAGCTCCTCGTGCTCGACGAGCCGACGAACGACCTCGACGTGCGCAGCGTCGAACGGCTCGTCGAGGCGCTGTCGGGCTACGCGGGCGCGCTGCTCGTGGTGAGCCACGACGACGGGTTCCTCGCCCGCCTCGGGGTCGACGTGCGGCTCGAGCTCGACCGGGACGGCGGGCTCCACGAGGTGGCGCCGGGCGCGGAGCAACCCGCCCGCTGAGCGCCGGTCCGGGGCGGCCCGCTCGACGGGTCGCCCCGGACCTCGGACGATGGACCCAGGACCACCGGCCGGGAGGGGACCGTGGGCTGGTACACCGAGCACGTCGTCGACACGGGCCGCGCCCCGGCGCTGTTCGCGCTCGTCGGGTTCGTCGTGACGTTCGTCGTCGTGCGGTCGATCACGCGCCGCATCCGCGCCCGCACCGAGGCCGCCGCGGCGACGACCACGCGGGCGCCAGGGCACGAGCCCGCGGACGACGGCCGGCCGCCGTCGCGGCGGTCCCTCCTCGGGGACGTGTCGATCGGGGGCGTCCACGTGCACCACCAGGTGTGGGGCATCCTGCTCGTGCTGCTGACCGGCATGCTCGAGTTCCGCTACTCTCCCGGGCACCCGTGGTCGGAGGTGCTCGCGCTGCTGTTCGGCGCGGGCGCCGCGCTCGCGCTCGACGAGTTCGCGCTGTGGCTCTACGTCGACGACGTCTACTGGGCCGAGGAGGGCCAGCGCTCGATCGACGCGATCCTCGTCGGCGGGGCCCTCGGCGCGGCGCTGCTCCTGTCCGCGTCACCCATCGGTGTCACGTCCGACGACGCGTCCGGCGGCTGGCTCGCCTACACCGTGACGGTCGTCGTGCACCTCGCGCTCGCGTTCGTGTGCGTCCTCAAGGGCAAGCTCGCGACGGGCCTGGTCGGCGTGGTGGTCCCGGTCGTCGCGCTCGTGGGCGCGGTGCGGGTGGCAAAGCCGTCGTCGTTCTGGGCCCGACGTCGGTACGGTCGCCGGCCGCGCCGGCTCGCCCGCGCGCAGGAGCGCTTCGGGGCGCGCTACCGGGCGCGCAGGGAGCGCGTGCGGAACCTCGTCGGCGGCCGCGCCGACGACGACCCGCCGTCGGCGTAGGCCGGGGTCGTCAGGGCAGGTCCGGCGCGGCCCGCACGACGGCGACCATCGCGGCGGTCGCCGCGGCGTCGGCGTCGGCGTGCCGCCAGCCCGGGCTCACGGCCCGCGCGTGGTCGTTGAGGGCGGCGAGCACGTCGAGCACCGCGACGCCCAGGGCCCGCGCGTGAGGCGTGAGCCCGCCGCGGATCTTCAGCTGGCCGAGCACGATCGCGATCTGCGCGCGGGCTTCCGCCGCGAGCGCCGCCTCGTCGACGTCGCCGCCCCGGAGCCGGTCCGCGGCGCCCTGCCGCCCGGACGCCCAGACGTCCTCGGGGACGCCGAGGTCCCACGCCGCCAGGAGGCCGTCGACGAAGGCGGGCAGCGCGTCGTCGCGCCCGTCGGCGGCGTACCACTCCTCGAGGTCGCGCAGCGCGTCGTGCCCGGAGTCGTTGCCGAACGGGGCGAAGTCCGCGCCCTCGTCGTAGAACGGCTCCGGCGCGAGGGACACGAAGGCGGGGTGGCTCGTCGCGGGCGACAGACCCTCGTCGGGGTCGTCGAGGAACAGCGTCATGGGGGCGACCCTAGACCGGCGCGGGGCGTGCCGTCGCACGCGCCCGTCGTCGGGGCGGAGGCGCGCGACGGCGGTGCCGCGCCGCGGGAATCCCCTCGATACGCAGGCCCCGGACGTGCCAGGGTGGGCGCATGACCGACGCCACCGACGAGCGCCCCGACACCCTGGAGCGGGTCGCGTGGCCCGTGCGGACCGCTCGCCTGACGCTGCGGCGCGCCCGGCCGGACGACGCGGACGCGCTGTTCGCCTACCGCGGCCTGCCCGAGGTGGACCGGTGGCTCACGCAGCGGTTCACGGCGGTCGAGGAGTGGCGCGAGCACCACGTCGAGCCGGGCCGGCTCGCGACGACGCTCGTCGTGGAGCGCGAAGGTGCCGTGGTCGGGGACCTCTACCTCGCGGTGCGCGACGGCTGGGCGCAGCGCGACGTCGTCGACCGCTCGCACGACGACGAGGCTGAGATCGGCTGGGTGCTCGACCCGGCGCACCAGGGGCTGGGCTACGCGACCGAGGCTGTGCGCGCACTGCTGCGGGTGTGCTTCGAGGATCTGGGGCTGCGGCGCGTCGTGGCGAGCGCGTTCCTCGCGAACGAGCCGTCGTGGCGGCTCATGGAGCGCGTGGGGATGCGGCGCGAGGGCGTGGGGGTGCGCGACTCCTTGCACCGGGACCTGGGCTGGGTCGACGGCGTCGTGTACGCGCTGCTGGCCGACGAGGCGCGCGCGGGCGCTTGACCCTGACGCGACGTCAGGGCGCAGGCTGCCCGCATGACCGACACGTTCCCCGCCTTCGACCTCTCCCCCGTCCCCGCCCCGGGGCCTGACGCCGTCGCCCCGGAGCCGTTCCGCGGCATCTACGGGATGCCGCAGTTCGTGACCGTCCCGACGGACGACCTCGCGGCGTCCGTCGAGCTCTGGACGCACGGGCTCGGGTTCTTCGACCTGTTCTCCGTGCCGGGCGGCATGGTGCACCTGCGGCGATGGGCGTTCCAGCACGTGCTCCTCGTCCCGGGCACCCCCGCGCCCGACCTGCCGGCCCTGACGGTGAGCTTCTCGTGCGTGCTGTCGCAGGTCGACGCGATCGTCGCCGCGTGCGAGGCCGTGACGCCCGGCTGCACGACGGGCCCGCGCGAGATGCCGTGGGGGTCCGTCGAGGTCGAGGTCCGCACGCCGGAGAACGCGCGCGTCGTCATGACGGCGGCGCGCCCGTTCGTCGCCGGGAGCGACCCCGCCCGGTTCCTGGAGGGCATCGGGATCGAGGCGCCCGCCCCGTGAGCACCGCGGCTCCGCGGTGGACACTGGGTCACGTGACCACCGACCCGACGCCCGGCCGCGGCGCCGACCCGCTGACGGTCGGCGACGCGGCCGCGGCGGCGGGCGTCACCGTCCGCACCCTGCACCACTGGGACGCGGTCGGGCTCGTGCGCCCCTCGGCACGGACGCCGGCGGGCTACCGGCTCTACGCGGCGGCCGACGTCGCACGGCTGCGGCGGGTGGTGGCGTACCGGGAGCTGGGCGTGGCGGTCGAGGACGTCGCGGCGCTCCTCGATGCGACCGGCGACCAGGCGGTGGACGCGCTGCGCAGGCACCGGGCGCTGCTCGGCGAGCGGATCGCCCGGATGGAGCGCACCGCCCGCGCGCTGGACCGCCTCGTCACGGCGCGCGAGCGCGGGCTCCTGCTCACGCCCACCGAGCAGGTCGCGCTGTTCGGCGAGGGCTGGGACCCGGCGTGGCCCGGGCAGGCGCGCGAGCTCTGGGGCGACACCGCGCAGTGGGCGCAGTACGCCGAGCGGTCGGCGGAGCGCACGCCCGAGGACTGGCAGCGCCTGGCCGACGACGTCGCAGCCCTGGAGACCGACCTCGCGGCGGCGTGCCGCGCGGGCGTCGACCCCGCGTCGCCGCGGGCGGCCGCCCTCGCCGAGCGGCACCGTGCCTCGATGGGCGCGCACTTCGACTGCCCGCCGGCGCGGCACGTGTGCCTCGCGCGGCGGTTCGTCGACGACGCCGGGTTCCGTGCCCACTACGACGGCCTCGCCCCGGGCCTGGCCGCGTGGCTGTGCGCCGCGGCCGAGGCGAACGCGCGCTCGCACGGCGTGGACCCGGCGACCGCGACCTGGGACTGACCCCCTGCGCCGTGCCGCAGGGGCACGGCGGACGGACGCGCGCGACGGCCACGTCGGGGGGCGCGACGACGAGCGCGGCGGGAGGCGCGACCACGAGCGCTCCCGGCGGACGGGCGTGCGAGCGCGACACCAGGGTGTGAGGCTGTGATCCCCGCCGCCGCACCACCCTCCCAGGAGCACCACATGCCCGCCACCCCCGCCCCCATGGCGGGCCCCTCCCTCGCCGCCCCGGCACGCGGCGCGATCCTCGCGGGCGACGCGGTCCGGGCCGGTGCCGCGCTCAGCGTCGTCGTAGCCGGCGCGACGCTCGACGGCGTCGGCGTCGCGCTGTTCCTGCTCGTGCTCGGCGGGACGATGGTGCCGCGCGCCCTCGGGGTCACCGGCGTGCTCGACGTCGGCTACGGGGCCGCGCTGCTCGCCTCCGCGTGGGCCGCCCAGCTCGAGTGGTACCGCGCGGTGCCCTGGCTCGACCTACCCGTGCACGCCGTGTGCACCGGTCTGATCGCGGCGCTCGCGACGGTGACGCTCGTCCGCGTCGGGGCGCTGCCCTCCCCGCACGCCGACGACCGACCGTGGCGCACGGGCGTCGTCGTGATGACCACGGGCCTCGGGGCGGTCCTCGCGATCCTGTGGGAGCTGGGCGAGTGGGCCGGGCACACGTTCCTCGACGACCGGATCGGCGTCGGCTACGGCGACACCGTCACCGACCTCGCGACCGGGCTGCTCGGCTCCGTGGTCGCCGGGGCCCTCCTCGCGCGCGGCACCGCGGTCCGCCAGGACCGGCCGTGACGCCCCGCACCGCCCCGACCGTGTCGGTGGTCGTCCCGGTCCGCGACGACGCCGCCGCGCTCGACCGCTGCCTGGCGCGCATCGCGCGGCAGACCGTCGCACCGCTCGAGGTCGTGGTCGTCGACAACGCGTCGCGCGACGACTCCGCGCTCGTCGCGCGCCGCTGGGGCGCCGTCGTGGTGCGCGAGGAGCGCGTCGGCATCCCGGCGGCCGCCGCGACCGGGTACGACGCCGCGCGCGGCGACGTCATCGCGCGGCTCGACGCCGACTCGCTCCCCGACCCGGGGTGGGTGCAGCGCGTCGTCGACCGCATGGCCGCCGACCCGACGCTCGACGCGATGACCGGCACGGGCACGTTCGACGACCTGCCGCGCGGGGCGCGCGCCGCCGTGGCGATCGCCTACCTCGGCGCGTACTACGTGCTGTGCCACCTCGCGCTCGGCCACACCGCGCTCTGGGGCTCGTGCATGGCCCTGCGCCGCTCGGCGTGGACCGCCGTGCGCGACGCCGTCGCGCGCGACGACCCGGAGGTGCACGACGACCTCGACCTGTCGTTCCGCCTCGGCCCGGGCCGGCGCACGGTGCTCGACCGGTCGTGGCGCGTCGGGGTGTCGGCGCGCTCGCTGCGCGGCCGGCGCCAGCGACGTCGCCGTATGGACCGCGCGTGGCGCACGCTCCGCGTCAACTGGGCGGTCGCACCACCGTGGGAGCGGTGGCGCGACCGCTGGCGCTGACGCGCACGGACACCGCCCCGCCTGTGCCAGGCGGCGACGGCCCGGCGACGGGCCGACGACGAGCCGGCGACAGGCCGAGCGCTCAGTCCGCGCTGCCGCGCCAGGTGCGCCGCCGCGTCGCGCCCGGTGCCTCCTCGCGGTCGAGACGGGCCAGCAGCGCCGCGAGCGCCGCGGCGATCGGCTGCCCGGTCGCGTACTCGACGAACAGCCACTGCCCGGCCGGGTTGATCTCGAGGAACACGTAGTCGCCCTCGGGCGTGCGGCGCAGGTCGACCGCGCCGTACCAGAGACCGAGCACCTCCATGAGCCGCAGGAGCGCGGTGGCGACGTGCTCGGGGAGGTCGTGCACGGACGTCGGGCAGTGGTGGGTGTCGACGCGGAAGTCGTACGCGTACGCCGACTCCTCGGTGCGCAGCTCGGCCGCGAACAGCTGCGTGCCGACGATCGTCACGCGCACGTCCGACCCCGCGACGGCCTCCTGGAAGATGACCGGCGCGTACCGCACGCTCTCGATGAGCGCGAGGTCCGAGTCCCGCACGGGGCGGGTCTCGCGCCACGTCGCGGGCGTGCCGCTGAACGGCTTGAAGATCACGCGACCCGGTTCCCGGTGCAGGAACTCCCGGGCGCGGGCCGGGTCGTTCGTCATGCACGTGCGCGGCACGCGCAGCCCGAGACGCGCGGCGACCTGGAGCTGCCACATCTTGCGGGAGCCAGCCTCGTCGCGGTCCGGGTCGTTGACCCAGGTGGCGGGCAGGCACGACCACAGCCCGGAGACCGCCGCGGCGACCTCCCCGTGGGCGAAGCCGCGGTCCTGGGCGGAGCGCAGGTCGTCGTGCAGCGCGAACGGCTGCGGTCGGCGCCACCACACGGCGCGCAGCGTGGTGGTGTCCACCGCGCTCACGCCCTCGGCGCTCGTGTCGACCCAGTCGGCGCGCCACCCGGCGGCGTCCTGGGTCGAGGTCAGCGCCACGTCGCGGGGCGCGTGCCCCGTGTCGAGGAGCGCGTGGGGCGCGCCGAGCGCGTCCAGGTGGCGGACGACCTCCGTGGTGTGGAGGTCGTCCGCGTGCGACACGATGCCGATCATCGCGGGCTCCCGGTCCGGTCCGTGGGCGAGGTCGCCCGGGTCACTGCCCGGCCTGGAGGGTGGCGAGCGTCGCTTCGACGGCCTCGAGGGTCGCGCGCGCCTCGGCGACGGCCTCGACGAGGGCGCCGACGACGTCGTCCGCCTCGCCCGGACCGTCCTCGTCCACGAGCGACTCCGCGCCCTGGACGAACGGCCGCGCCCCGGCGAGCACGCCGGCCTGCACGAGCCGCCCGATCGCGGGGTTGACCACGGGGTCGAAGACGTCGCCGGGGTCGAAGATCCCCTCCTGGAGCGTGTCGCCGGGTCCGGAGCCGACGTCGCCCGCGATCCCGGTGCCGACGGGGTTGTCCGCGGCGAAGCGGGTGTCGCCCTGGAAGACCGAGTCGAGGGCGCGCGGCGTCCCGCCGTGGTCCCGGAGGAACGACGTCCCGATCTGGTCGGCGACCGTGTGCGAGTCGGCCTGCCGGATCGTCAGCACGTCGACGGCGCGCGCGGTGTCGGCGCCCAGGAGCGTGCCGACCTGGTCGGCGGCCTTGACGGTCGCGATGACGTCCTGCGCGAGGGACGTGAAACCGTCGTCGGCGGTCGCGGTGCGTGCCCCGTGGGGCAGGGCCTGGAGCGTCGGCGACACGGCACGGATGCCCGCGATCGCCGTGCCGAAGTTCGACCCGGTCCCGGCCGCGTTGCAGCCGCCGTTCGTGTGGACGCCGACGAGTTCGCCCGCGGGTCCGAGGATCCCGGACCCGGAGTTGCCGCCGAGCGTGTCGATGTCGTCGTACCGGATCTGGTTCGTCGTGACGACCGTCGCCGGGCCCGCTTCGACGCGCTTGGGCATCCCGGCGGGGTGGCCGATGATCGCCAGCATGTCGCCCACCGTCGGGTTGGCCGTGGCCACGGCCGTGAACCCGTAGGTGTTCCCCGGGGTGCCGCCCACACGCACGACGGCCATGTCGAGGCCGCCGAGCCGGTACTCCACGAGCGCGACGATCGGGAAGCTCTGCTCGGTGCGCAGGACGCCGGACGGGTCCACCTGGAAGAGCACGTTGATGTGCATGCTCGTCGCGATCTGCTGCGGCGTGAGGACCTGCATCGACCCGTTCTGCCGGGGCAGGACCCAGCCGTCGGCGCTCTGGTCGAACAGGTGGCCGCACGTGAGGACGAGGTCGGGCGCGATCAGGGTCCCGCTCCCCCAGCGCACGCCGTCGACGTTGCCGGGGTTGGTGAAGACGCCGCCGAGCCCCGCGTTCCACTGGACCTGCACGGCCTGCTTCTGGTGGGCGTCCACGTACGCGCGCGTGACGCCGAGCGTGCCGTCGTACTGCTCGACGGGCTGGGAGTCGTCGGTCGCGCCGCAGATGGACTCGAGCATCTCCGCGTACGTGGGCTCGTCGCCCGCGATGGACTCGAGCGTCAACGGGATGCGTTCGGGCAGCGGCGGGTAGAGCGCGTCGACGGTGTCGGGCGTCTGCGGCACCTCGCGCCGGCTCGGCTTCCGCGGTGCCGACTTCTTGCTTCCGGGCATGGGTTCCCCCTCGGTTCGGTCCCCCTGCACCTGGAGGGAGGCCCCTGCGCCCCGGCACGTACACCGTGCCTTTCTCGCGCCCGAGCACGGGACCGGCGACCGGATCCGGGGAGATCCGGTCGCCCGTCCCGTGCTCGCCGGTAGGTACTTCGGCGGTGCAGGAGGTGTCAGGTCAGCGGGGCGCTGCGACGTCCAGGACCCAGGTCACGCCGAAGCGGTCGGTGAGCATGCCGTACGCGGGCGCCCAGTCGGACGACGCGAGCGGCGCGACGACGGTCGAGCCGTCGACGAGCGCGTCCCAGTAGCCGCGGACCTCCTCGACGTCGTCGCCGCGCACGGACACGAAGAACGGCGCCTCGCCCGGGCTCCACGGCCGGTCGGCGGGGACGTCGTAGGCCATGACGCGGAACCCGCTCGGCGCGCTGACCTGGCCCCAGACGACGAGGTCGGCGGCCGCCGGGTCGGCCGTCTGGCCGAGGTCGCCGTACGTCGTGACGACGAGCTCGCCCCCGAACACGGACCGGTAGAGCTCGAGCGCGGCACGGGCGTCGCCGCGGAAGTTGAGGTGCGGGGTGGTCTGGACGGACATGGGCTCTCCTCGGGAGGCTCGTGGCCCGCGACGGTCGCCGGGGGCCGTGCGCCGGGCCGACGACCCGTGCGCACCCCACGACTCTCGCGCTCCATCAGGACGGATGGTGTCCGCATTCTTCGGGAGCATGGAGCCATGACCGAGACGTCGCGCCGCACCCTCCTGCTGCTCGCGCTGCTCCAGGCGCGCCCGGACCGCACGGGGCCCGAGCTCGCCGCGCGCCTCGGCGTCGACGCCCGCACGGTGCGGCGCGACGTCGACCGGCTGCGCGAGATGGGCTACCACGTCGTCGCGACGCGGGGACGCGTGGGCGGCTACCGTCTCGACGCGGGCGCCGAGCTCCCGCCGTTGCTGCTCGACGACGAGCAGGTCGTGGCCCTCACGGTCGCGCTGCGCACGATCACCGCGAGCGGCGTCGGCGACGACCTCGCGGAGGCCGCCGTCCGCGCGCTCACGACCGTGCGGCAGGTGCTCCCCGCGCGGCTGCGGCACCGCGTCGACGCGGTGGACGTCACGACCGTCGCCGCGGCACCCGGGCACCCCGCCGCGCAGGTCGACCTCGACGTCCTGCTCGCCGTGAGCGCGGCGGCCCGCCGCCGGGAGGTGCTGCGCTTCGACTACGCGCCCGCGGCGCCGGGAACGCCGCCCGACGCCCCACCCGGCACCGCGCTCCCCGACGACCCGCGCACCGCCCTGCCGCCGCGCCGCGCGGAGGTGCACCACGTCGTCGTGCGGGGCGGCTGCTGGTACGCGGTCGCGTGGGACCTCGACCGCGACGACTGGCGGACCTTCCGGCTCGATCGGATGACGCCGCGCACCCCGACGGGACCGCGGTTCGCGGCACGCGAGGTGCCGGGCGGGGACGTCGCCGCGTTCGTCGCCGCGCGCTTCGTCGGCGCTCTCCCGAGCACCGACCCGGGCGCAGGTCCGCAGACCCTCCGGGACGCCGGTAGCGCGGCGCCCCGCGGCTCGGGGGCGGCGCGGGCCCCGGGGACCCCGGCTCCGGGGTGGCCGTGCGAGGGCTGGGTCGAGCTCGCCGCCCCGGCGCGCGTGGTCGCACCGTTCGTCGAGGACGACGCGGTCGAGGCCGCGGGCCCGGAGCGCTGCCGGGTCCGGCTCGGGTCGTGGTCGTGGGTGGCGCTCGCGGCGCGCGTCGCGGCCTTCGACGCCGACGTGCTCGCCGCGGGCCCGGCCGAGCTCGTCGCCGCGTGCGGCGCCGTCGCCCGGCGCCTCGGCGCGGTCGCCGCGTCGTGACGGTCAGTCGGGCACGGCGCCACCGGTGAGGTTGACGATAGTCCCCGTCATCGCCGCGGCGCGGTCGGACGCGAGAAAGGCGGCGGCGTCGGCCACCTCCTGGACGGTCGGGAGCCGTCCCCGCAGCGTCCCCGCGGCGAGGGGGCCGTCGTCGAGCAGCTCCTGGACGGTCTGCCCGGCCGCGGCCGCGGCGGGCGCGAACAGCTCGCGCGTGTACGAGCCGTGGGCCGGCCCGTCGACGACCGCGTGGGGCCGCAGCCCGACGACGCGCACGCCGGCCGGGGCGAGCTCCGCCGCGAGGAGCCGGGTGAGCGTCTCCTTGCCCGCGGCGCTCACGCCGTGCCCGAGGATGCCCGGTACGACGAGCCGCGCGCCCGGCTCGGACAGGGTGAGGAGCACGCCGGGCCGGTCGCGCGCGAGGTAGGGGGCCACGGCCCGGCTCGTGAGGAACAGGCCGCGCAGGAAACCCTCGACCGGGCGCCAGAACTCCTCGAACGAGAGGTCCCCGAGCAGGGTGCCCTGGTCGTGGGGGACGCTCACCGCGTCGAGCACGACGTCGATCCCGCCCGCGGCCGCGGCGACGGCCGCGGCGTGGGCCTCGACCGCCCGCTCGTCGAGCACGTCGAGCCGCGCCGTCTCAGCACGACCGCCCGCCGCGGCGATGTCGCGCGCGACGGCATCGAGGTGGTCCTGCGTGCGGCCCGCGAGGAAGACGCGCGCGCCCTCCCGCGCGAAGGTCCGGGCCACGGCCCCGCCGATCGCGCCTCCGCCGCCGTAGACCACGGCGACCCTGTCCTCCAGCAGTCTGGTCATGTCGCCCTCCCGGTGCGTCCCGTCGAACGGGTCTCGACCCCGCCGGCGCGACCCGCGACCGGCGCTCATGATGCAACCTCAGGGTTGCACTTCGCCGAGGTTCAGCGCAACCCCCTGGTTGCATCCGGCTGACAGGGCGTGCGGGCGGCCCCCGCCGTAGCGTGGAGCGACCCGCCCCCGGCAGATCGGACCCGCCATGACCGCACCGGCACGCCACGACGTGCTCGTCCTCGGCGGCGGCAACGCCGGGCTCTCGCTCGCCGGGCGCCTGCGCCGCGACGGCTGCCCCGACGTCGCCGTTGTCGACCCGCGGACCACGCACCAGTACCGGCCGCTGCTCTCCTACGTCGCGTCGGGCATGGCGACCCTCGACGACCTCACCAGGCCGCAGGAGGACGTCGTGCCCGACGGCGTGCGCGTCTACCCCGACCGCGTCGTCGGCGTCGACCCCGAGCGCTCGCTCGTGCACCTCGCGGGCGGGCGCACCCTCGGCTACGGGGACCTCGCGGTCTGCCCGGGGTCGGAGGTCGACTGGGACGCGGTGCCCGGCGCCGAGCAGGCGATGGGCACGCCGTCCGCCGCGACGAGCTACCTGCCCGACCTCGCGCCGAAGACGTGGGAGCTGCTGTCGTCGCTCACCTCCGGCACGGTGGTGTTCGCGATCTCGGCGCGGCACGTGCCGTGCTTCCCCGTGGGCCTCAAGCCGCTGTTCGTCGCCGCCGACCACTGGCGCCGCACCGGCGTCCTCGACGCGATCCGGATCGAGCTCGCGGTCGAGTCGCCGCGCCTCGTCGACGACCCGCGCGCGGAGCCCGCGCTGCGCGCCGCCGCCCGGCGCTACGGCGTGCGGGTGCGCACCGCGACGTCGCTCGTGTCCGTCGACGCGACCCACCGCACCGTCCGGCTCCGCGGGCCGCACGGGACCGACGAGGTCTCCTACGACGCGCTCTACGTCGCACCGCCGCACCGCGCTCCGGCGTGGGTCGCCGCGAGCGGGCTCGCGACCTCGGAGAGCGACGGATTCGTCGCGGTGGACCCCGAGACGCTCCAGCACGTCGCGCACCCGCGCGTCTGGGGGCTCGGCGACGTCGCGGCGGTCGACGCGATGCCGTCGGGCGGCGCCCTGCGCCGGCAGGTGCCCGTCGTGGCGCGCAACATCCAGGCCCGACGGCGCGGCACCCCGATGCAGCGCTACGACGGCTACTCGGTCGCGCCCGTCACGACGTCGCGCGACCGGCTCCTCCTCGCGGAGTTCGACCGGGACCGGCGGCCCGACCCGGGCTTCGGCGTCGTCGACCTCGCGCGCCCGCGCCGCAGCCTGCTGCTGTTCGACCGCTACCTGCAGCCCACGATCTACTGGCGGCGGCTGCTCCAGGGCAAGGTGTCCTGACCCGCGGCACGCCGCAGCACGAAGAAGAACGGGCGGCCCATGCCGCGCGCCTCCATGCACCCGACGAGCGTGTCGTCGTCGACGGCGCGCAGCGCGTCCTCGACCGGGAGCGCGTCGTAGGTCATCGCCGCGGTCACCACGCCCCGGTGCACGACGGCGCGCACCCGCGCCCGGGGCGCACGCGTCCGGGTGAGCGGCAGGAGCGCCCGGAGCAGCCGGGCGACCGGCGGGCGGCGCAGCGCCGGGGCCGCCCGCAGCACGAGCGGGAGCGGCAGAAACGCGGGGTTGACGTCCACGAGGCCGCCGCCCGCGCCGTCGAACAGGAGGGGGTGCGCGTCGCCGCCGGGCTCGAACCGCTTGCCCGCCCAGCCCAGCGCCTCGAGCGCGCCGTCGAGCATGTGCCCCGTCGGCAGCCCCGACCCCCACCAGAGCCCCGGGAGCGACTCGCCGTCGACGGGCGCGAGGCCGTCGAAGAACGCGAGCGCCCCGGCCGTCGTCGTGCCGCGCGCGAGGTCGTCGAGCGTGCCGGACGGCGCGCGCACCTGCTGCGGGGCGTCAGGGTCGGCCATGCGTCGCTCCTCGGTCGTCCGGGCGGGACCGTCGTCCCGATCCTCGCGCGCGGCGCGGGACGACGCCCGTCGTACCGCCCCCGCGGTGACACACTGGTCCCCGTGCAGCGCGGCGACATCGAGACCGACCAGGACGCCGCGGCGCACGCGCTCGCCCGGAGCGTCGCGACGCTCCGTCGCGCGGCCGACCACGCGGACCGCTGGTGGTACCTCGCGAGCGGGCGCGAGCTCGACGGGCGGGCCTATGCGTGGGCGTGCGTGCCGCTCGCGGGCGAGGTGGTCGCCGTCCGACAGGTCGTGGGACTGGAGGACGGGTCCTGGCGCCGGTACGCGTACGACGAGGTCGTCGAGGACGACGCGGGGTTCCTCACGGACCAGCCGTTCGGCGACGACGACCTCGCCGGGACCGGCGACGTCCACCCGATCGACGCGGCGG
This sequence comes from Cellulosimicrobium sp. JZ28, assembly GCF_015327065.1. Classification (NCBI taxonomy): domain Bacteria; kingdom Bacillati; phylum Actinomycetota; class Actinomycetes; order Micrococcales; family Promicromonosporaceae; genus Cellulosimicrobium; species Cellulosimicrobium sp. JZ28. Next base: position 1,810,297 of record NZ_CP017660.1, read on the forward strand.
AGTTCGCCGCCCTCTGGGCGCGCGCGGGGACCGCCAGGGCGTGAGCCCGCCCAGCGCCCGCCGTCAGGACGACGACGCCGGCGCGCCGTCCACGGTCTCGTGCCGCTTCTGTCGCGCGAACCGCGCGGGCAGGTCGGGGCCGTCCCAGACCTGGATCGCGCGCCAGATGGACGCCGCGATGGGCACGGCGAGCACGGCGCCCGTGAGGCCCGCGAGCACGGTGCCCGCGGTGAGGGCGACGAGGATGACGAGCGGGTGGAGGCGCAGCGTGCGGCCCATGACGACGGGCTGGAGCAGGTCGCCCTCGAGCTGGTTCACCGCGATGACGATCGCGACCACGATGAGCGCCTCGACCGGCCCGACGGCGACGAGCGCGACGAGCGCGCACAGGACGCCCGCGAGCGTGGCCCCCACGAGCGGGATGAACGCGAGCAGGAACACGAGCACGGACAGCGGGAGGACGAGCGGCACCCCGACGATCGCGAGGCCGATGCCGATCGCGACGGCGTCGACCGCGGCGACGATCGCCGTCCCGCGCACGTAGCCACCGAGCGTGCGGACCGTCGTCTCGCCGATGCGCTGCCCGCGCGCGTACCGGGCGCCCTCGAACGGCCGCAGCAGGAACTCCCAGATCGCCGGGCCGTCCTTGAGGAAGAAGAACAGCACGACGATCATCACGAAGAACCCGGCGACGAAGTCGACCGTCTGGGAGGCGCCCGCGAGCGCCCCGGCGCCGACCGCGTCGGACTGGAGCAGGCCGACGAGCGAGTCGCGCACCGACGCGATCTGCTCCTCGGTGATGTCGAACGGCAGGTTCTGCACGTAGGTCTGGAGCTCGTCGAAGCCCTCGACGGCCTGGTCGCGCAGCTCCGGCCACTGCTTGACGACCGCCGCCGCGACGAGCCACACCACCACGCCGAGCACGACGACGAGCGCGAGCAGCGCGACGACCGTCGCGAGGAACGACGGCACGCCCTTGCGCCGGAGCAGCCCGACGAGAGGCGAGATCGCCGCGGCGAGCACGAGCGCGATGAGGACCGGGATGACGATGAGCGTCAGCCGCGTCACCGCGAACACCGCGACGGCGACGAGGGCGACCAGGGCGAGCACCTGCACCGAGCGCGTGCCCGCGCGACCGAGTCCGTCCGACCAGAGCGCGGACGCTCCCGCCGGGCGCGCGGGCTCGACGACGTCGGCCCGGTTCGCGGCGGTGTCCGTCTCCCCGGCAGGGGTACGCTCCGCGACGGCGACCCGCTCCGCGGCGGGAGCCTCCTCGGCGCGCTCGTCCGCCCGCTTGCCCGACCGCCGTCTGCCCAGACCCATCCCGCTCCCTCTCTCGCCGCACGTGTGACGGCCAGGGTGCCACGATCGGGCGTCACCCGCCGGGTGCCGGGACCGGGCGCCCCGTAGGGTGCAGGCATGGCGTCCCGCATCAGCGAGCTGGTCCTCGACTGCACCGACCCGGAGCTGCTCGCCCGGTTCTGGTGCGACGTCCTCGGCTACGTCGAGCTCGACCGCGAGGACGGGTCGATCGAGATCGGCCCTGCTGACGTCGGGTTCGGCGGCCCGCAGCCGACCCTCATCCTCAGCCCGAGCACCGACCCACGCTCCGGCAAGCTCCCGCTGCACCTCGACGTCAACCCCACCGACCGCGACCAGGACGCCGAGCTCGAGCGGCTCCTCGCCCTCGGCGCGCGGCCCGCCGACGTCGGCCAGACGGGCGACGAGCCGTGGCACGTCCTCGCCGACCCCGAGGGGAACGTGTTCTGCCTGCTGCGCCGGCGCCTCGAACCCTGAGCCGTCAGGAGGGCTGCGGGGGTGACGGCACGGCGAGGTCCTGCGTGCCCACGACCCCGAGCAGCCGGATCCGGTCCGCCGCCTCCGTGCCCGGCGCCGCCGTGAGCACGAGGAGCACCTGGAGCTGGTCCTCCGTGGTGAGCGCCTGGCAGTCCACCTCGATCTCCCCCACCACCGGGTGCACGAGCGTCTTGTGGTCCACGAAGCGGCGCGCCACCTCCTGCCGGTCCCACAGCGCGACGAACTCCGGGCTCGTGCGCGACAGCACCCGCACGAGCTCGCCCGCGCGCGACGACGCGCCCAGCACCGCCACGGCCGAGCGCAGGCTCGCGACGAGCGCGCGGCCCTGCCGGTCCCGGTCGTCCGCCGGGTAGATCGCCCGCGCCGTCGCCGGGTGGGCGAACCACCGGTAGATCTCGCTGCGGTCCCACCCCGCGTACGCCGACGCGTCGCCGTAGAGCGCGCGCGCCAGGTCGTTCTGCGCGAGCGTCTGCGCGAGCGGGTCGAGGATCAGCGCCGGGGTGTCGTCCAGGCGGTCGAGCACCCGCTGCAGCGCGGGAGCCACGCGCCCGGGATCGGTCGCCCGGTCGGGCACCCCGTGCCCGGCGACCCGGTAGAGGTAGTCGCGCTCGTCGTCGGACAGGCGCAGGGCTCGCGCGATCGACGCGAGCATCTGCGTGCTCGGCTGCGGCCCGCGCTGCTGCTCGAGGCGCGTGTAGTAGTCCGTCGACATGAGCGCGAGCTGCGCCACCTCCTCGCGGCGCAGGCCCGGTGCCCGACGGCGCAGCCCGGCCGGGAGCCCCACGTCGCCCGGCTGCAGCGCCTCCCGGCGACGGCGGAGGAAGTCGGCGAGCGCGGCGCGGTCCATGCGCCCATGGTCCGGGGTGCGCGGCGCCCGTGCCAGGGATCGCCGGTCCCCCGTCCAGCGGACTCTGCCGCGCCGCGCGCACGGCGCCCAGGATCGAGGCATGGACATCACGAGCAGCACCGTCTTCATCCCCGGCGCGACGAGCGGCATCGGGCTGGCGCTCGCGGTCGCGCTGCACGAGCAGGGCAGCACCGTCGTCGTCGGCGGGCGCCGCACCGACCTCCTGGAGCGGATCGCCGTCGAGCACCCCGGCCTCGACACCGTACGCATCGACACCACGGACCCCGAGAGCATCGCCACGGCCGCGAAGGAGGTCCTCGACCGCCACCCCGACCTCGACACGCTCGTCACCATGGCCGGGATCATGCGCACCGAGGACTGGCACCACCCCGAGGGCTTCCTCGACATCGCGGAGCAGATCGTCACGACCAACGTGCTCGGCCCGATCCGGCTCGTCGGCGCGTTCGTCGAGCACCTGCAGACCCGGCCGCGCGCGACGATCGTCACCGTGTCGTCCGGGCTGGCGTTCGCGCCGCTCGCGGCCACGCCGACGTACGACGCCTCGAAGGCCGCGATCCACATGCTCAGCGAGGCGCTGCGGCTCCAGCTCGCCGACACGAGCGTCGACGTCGTCGAGCTCGTCCCGCCGTCCGTGGCGACGGATCTCATGCCGGGTCAGCGCGAGAGCGCGATCGCCATGCCGCTGGACGAGTTCGTCACCGAGGTCGTCGACCTGCTGCGCGCGCAGCCCGACGCGCACGAGATCCTCGTGGAGCGCGTGAAATTCCTCCGGTACGGCGAGGCGCGCGGCGACTACGACGACGTCGTGCGCACCCTCAACGCGTCCGACCCGCACGGTCGCTGAGCCGGCCGGGCCGGTGCGGCCGCCGCGGTCGGGCGGGCTCGGCACAGGGGGCTTCGGTCGGGCGGGGTCGGCGCAGGGGGCTCGGTCAGGCAGGCTCGGGGGCCGGGGCGAGGGTCGCGGCCAGGACCTGCCACGCGCCGTCCGCACGCACCCACAGACGCGTGTAGACCAGGCGCGCGGACAGCGCGGCCCCGTCCTGGACCGCGTCCACGGCGGCGACGAGCCGGGTCGTCCCGCTCGGGCCGTCCTCCTGGACGACGAGCGACTCCTCCTCGAGCCGCGTGATCCGCAGCGCGCCCGAGCGGTGGCTCGCGAGGTCGTCCTCCTTGGAGAAGACCGACCCGTCCGGACCGGCGCCGACGCACCGCGGGTGCAGCAGGGCGTGGAGCGCGGCGACGTCGCCCGCGCGCTGGGCGGCCTGGAGAGCGTGCTCGGCGGCAAGAAGGCTCATCGCGCGAGTCTATGCACGGGGTCGGCACGGGCGGCCGTCGGGCGCGGCGCCGTCGACGGGTCAGCGGCGGCGACGCGTCAGAAGAGCGGCCACGGGACGGCGGGCATGTCGCCCTCCGGTGCGGGGAACCGTGCCGTGCGCAGCAGCCGGTCGCAGCGCTCCGCGAGGGCGGCCACCTCGTCGGGCGCGAGGAGACCGCGCAGGCGGTGGGCGAGGTCGCCGTCGAGGCCCGCGCGCACGCGCTCGACGCCCGCGAGCTCGTCGTCGGCGAGGGGCTCGCCGAGCCAGCCCCAGAGCACGGTGCGGAGCTTGGGCTCGACGTGGAAGGTGACGCCGTGGTCGACGCCGAGGCGCCGCCCGTCCGCCAGCGGCAGCACGTGCCCGCCCTTGCGGTCGGCGTTGTTGACGACGGCGTCGAGCACCGCAATGCGCCGCAGCGCCGGCGAGTCCTCGTGCACGACGCTCACCGGGCGGTCGTCCTCGTCGACGCCCTCCAGCACCGTCCGCACGCCGTCACGCGGCACCTCGTCGGTGGGCACGACGTCGACCGGCGACTGCGCCGCGTCGACGTTCTGCCAGAGCTGCACCATGCCCGGGCCGAGCGGCCCGTCGCGGAGCCACGTGCGCGGCACGACTCCCCCGCCGAACACCTCCGAGACGAGGTACGCGGCGACCTCGCGGCCCGCGAGCGTGCCGTCCGGGAAGTCCCACAGCGGCTTCTCGCCCGCGACCGGCTTGTACACGACCGAGACGTCGCCCAGCCGCGCGAGGAACGTCGCGTTCGACGCGACACGGATCCGCCCGACGACGTCGAGCGGCGCCTCGGTGAAGGCGTCGTCGTGCGGGGTCGTCACGCCTCGCCGGGCAGCGCGCACTCGTGCCCGTCGGGGTCGACCGGCCGGCCGCACAGCGGGCACGGGGGGCGGCCCGCGCTCACGACGGCGCGCGTGCGCTGCGCGAACGCGCGGGCCGTCCCCACGGGCATCTTGACGAGGAGCGACTCGGCGGGCTCCGGCTCGTCCGCCTCGGGATCGAGGTCGTCGTCGTCCACGAGCGGGAACGCCTCGACGATGACCTGCGCCGTGCGCGGGTCCCAGGTCAGGCGCATCGCGCCCGTGCGGAACTCCTCCTCGACCGGGAGGTCCAGGGGGTCGTCGTCGACGAGCTCGGCCGGGACGTCGGCGGGGACGCTGTACCGGTTGTCGGGCTCCTCCATGAGCTCGTCCAGCAGGCGCTGGATCGTGTCCGCCAGGACCGCGGACTGCTCCTTCTCGAGCGCCACGCTCGTCGTCCGCGTGCCTTCGCGCGCCTGCAGGTAGAACGTGCGGGAGCCGGGCGACCCGACGGTCCCCACGACGACGCGGTCCGGCCAGTCGTACTCGTGGACGAGAGTGGGCATGACCTCACTCTACGAGCGCACGGCCCGTCCGCACGGGACGGCCACGGGTCGGACGTCGGCCCGGCTACCGCGCGGCGTCGGCCTGGCCCGGCCCGGCGCCCCCGCCCACCGGCGCGTCACCGGCAGGCGCGGCGCTGCGCAGCCAGGAGAGGTCGCCCGCGTCGGTGTTCATGGCGACGACCTCCGGGCGGTGCGGCCCGTACCGGACGACGGAGATCGACGCCGGGCCGACGACGATGCGCTGGAAGAGGTCCAGGTGCACCCCGAGCGCGTCGGCGAGCACGGACTTGATGACGTCGCCGTGCGAGACCGCCGCCCACACCGCGTCCGCACCGTGGCGGGCGGCGACCTCAGCGTCGTGCCGCCGGACCGCCTCGACGCCCCGGGCCTGCATCGCGGCCATCGACTCGCCGCCCGGGAAGACGGCCGCCGACGGCTGCGCCTGCACGACCGACCACAGCGGCTCCTGGGCGAGGTCCTTCAGCGCACGCCCCTGCCACTGCCCGTAGTCGCACTCGGTGATCCCGTGCTCGGTCAACGACTCCGGGTCGTCCGCCTGGTGATCGAGCAGGGCTCGCGCGGTCTGCCGGCACCGCTCCAGCGGGCTGGTGACGACCCGCGCGAGCGGCACGCCCGCGACGCGCTCGGCCGCCCGGGCCGCCTGGTCGCGCCCGACGGCGTCCAGCGCGACGCCGTCGGCCCGCCCGGCGAGGATGCCGCTCGCGTTCGCGGTGGTGCGGCCATGACGGACGAGCAGGACGGTCGGCATGCCCCGAGCGTAGGTGACCGACGCTCAGCCCGCGGCGGCGACGTCCGGGGGCGGTGGTACCTCGGCCTGGGTCGAGATCACCCGCGGGGCCAGCTGGTCGGGCAGGGGCGCCAGGCCCGGCCCGCCCGCGCGGATCCACGAGTGCAGGGCGGCGGTGAGCTCGTCGCCCGCCAGCTGCTCGAACCAGGCGGGGCCGGCGGCACGCGCGGCGGGCACCGGCCGCACCACGACGACGTCCCCGCGCTCGCACGCGTCGAGGCAGTCCACGACCGTCAGGCGCGCGTCCCCGCTCTCGGCGATCCGGCGCAGACGCTCGAGCTGCCCGCCCGGACGGGTGTCGGTCGCGGCCAGCGTCTCCCCCGCGCACAGCCCGCACGCCGTGATGCCGGGCACCGTGCGCCCTGGGCGGGGACGACGTCCCCGCTCGTCGGTGGGGGTCGTCTCGTCGGTCGAGGTCGTCGCCGTCACGCGTCGATGCCCTGGTGCCGCACCTGGTGGCGGGCCTGGTGGCGGACCGCCGTCGGTCCGTGCTCGCCGCGATGTCCCCGGGACGCCATGCCTGTCCTTCTTCCTGTCGTGCCGACGGGACCGACGCCCGCGAGCCATACCCCACAAGGGTATATCGGCCGAGGGAGGGCCCCACCCGCCGGGTGGGGCCCTCCTGCGGTCAGCCCACCCGGATGAAGGTGGGGTTGGACTGCCAGATCTCCCCGTACCGGACGGTCTTGCCCGGCGACGGAGCCTCGATCTGCTGGTTGTCCCCGACGTAGATGCCGATGTGCCCCGGGCTCCAGATCAGGTCACCGGGTTGCGCATGGTCTCGGGAGATCACCGTCCCCGCGTACCGCTGCTGCGACGAGGTCCGGGGCAGGTCGATGCCGACCTGGGCGTAGACGTAGGACGTGAAGCCGGAGCAGTCGAACCCGTCCGGGGTCGTCCCGCCCCAGAGGTACGGCACGCCGAGGTAGCGCGCCGCGATGCTGACCACGGCCGAGCCCGCCGCCGACGACGGCACCGCGACGGGAGCCGAGGCCTCCTCCGTGGCACCCTGCTCCGCCGAGGTGCTCGTCCGTTCCTCGCTGCGGGACGGATGCTCCTGGCGTTCCGGCTCCGGCTCGGGTTCCGGCTCCGGCTCCGGCTCCGGTGCGGGGGTGACTGTCACCGGTGCCTGCTCGATCGCGAACGACGCGTCGGCCGAGACGGTCACCGCCGGTGCGGCGCTGAGCGCCTGGCGGGCCTGCTCGGTCAGCGCGCTGAGATCGACCCCGGACACGGCCTGGGGCTCCGTGCTCGGCGCGGCGCTGGCAGGTGCCGCGAACCCCGAGACCAGCAGCCCCGACCCGGCGGCCAGGAGGACACCCTTACGGGCGGCGTTCGCCGTCCCCTCCTGCGCCGTGCGGGCTATCGAGGTCAGCGGCGTGATCGGTCGGTGGGACGCACGGTGGCGTCCCGGGTTTCTTGCGTTCATGGTGGTCTCCTTCGTGCCTACGGGGTGAGCTGTCGGGTTCGGGTCGGAGAGTGACCCGGTCGGACCGGTGGTTGCGGCCCGGCTTCACCCCAGAGCACCGCGGTGCTCGCGTGAGGTTCCCCCGCCGCTGTCGTGGTGGTCGATGGCGTGCTCCCGGAGCTGACAGGGCTCGGCACCCTCCGGGATCCCTCGCGGACCGTTCCGCGAGGAGCATGAGGCTGCGGGCGACGTCTCACCCGCGGTCGGCGCCGAGCGCCGCGTCCCAGCTCGCACCGAGGTCGCGGCTGGTGAACAGGCCGGTCTCCGTGGCGACGAGGATCCACGGCTGGTTGCCAGGGCTGTCGTCGGGCACGTAGGTCATGGCCTGCACGCCCTCGGGCGCGGTGCCGTGGCTGTCCCAGCTCTCGGTACCGGGCGTGCCGGTCCAGACGACCCCCCTGGCATCGAGCCCGATCAGCGCTCCGCCCCGCTCGTCGTCGACGAGCACGAGGGCGGGCGCCGCCCGGTCGGGGGCGAAGCTCCGGCCGCCGTCGCGGCTGAGCTGCAGACCGGTGGGCGTGGTCGCGACGACCGTGTCCGGGTCCGCGTCCAGGAGGTGCAGGTCGCGGGCCTCCACGGTCGCGCCCCGCGACCACGTCTCGCCCGAGTCGTCGCTGACCAGCACGGTCGAGGTCCCCGAGTCCAGCCCGACGACGCGGACGGTGCCGTCGCCGGTGCTCGCGGTGCTCAGGGCGTGGAAGTCGACCTCCCCGGTGAGGGAGACGGGATCCCACGTCGCGGCGCCGTCGGTGCTGCGGATCAGCCCGAGGTTGGGCTTCTCGAGCTCCGGCTGCTCCCCGGGCGCAGGGTGGCCCGAGGCGTACACGGTGCCGTCGACGGCGAGGGTCATGCCCATCGTGTCCTGGCGGCCCGTGCCGACCCGCTCGACCGGCCCGGGGTCGTCCTCGAACGGGTCGCCGAGGGTCCAGACCCCGGTGTGGGTGGCGATGAGGACGGAGTGGTCGTCGCCCACGACCTGGACGTCGTGCACGTGCCCGAAGTCGGGCAGGCCCTGGGACGCGAGCGTCGTCGCGTCGGGTGTCGGTGGTGGAGTCGGGGTGCAGGCGGCCAGCAGCAGCACGGATCCCGCTGCGGCCCACCCGGTCACCCGCCTCGTGAGGGCAGGGTTGAGCACGGTGTGAGGTCCTTCGGCCTGGGCCCGCGGGGCGCGCGCACGTCAGACGCGTGCGACAGCGCGCACGCCCCGCGGGGCGGGATCAGCTCGACGCGAGCAGGTCTTCCATGGTGGAGATCTCGGTCTGCTGGGTCTCGACGATCTCCTGCGCCATCGCGACCGCGTCCGCGTTCTCGCCCTCGTCGACCTGGGTCTGCGCCATCTCGACGGCACCCTCGTGGTGGACGATCATCTGCTCGAGGAACAGCTGCCCCGCCTCCGCGCCCTGCGCGGCGTCCAGGGCCTGCATGTCCTCCTCGCTCATCATCCCGTCCATGGACCCGTGGCCCATCGCCTCGTGGTCCATCGCGCCGGACTCCTCCATCGGGGAGCCCCACTCCTCGAGCCACGTGGTCAGCTGCTCGATCTCCGGACCCTGGGCGTCCTTGATCTGGTTCGCCAGGTCCGTGACCTCAGGGTCGACGCCCTCCTTGGCCAGGATGACGTCGGACATCTCGATCGCCTGCTCGTGGTGCGGGATCATCATCTGGGCGAACATCACGTCCTGGTCGTTGAACGTGCCGCCCTCCGCCGTGCCGTCCTGCTCCTCGGCCCCGGTCGTGACGGACGACGGCGCCGCCCCGCTCCCGGGCTCGTCGTCGGTCGAGCACGCCGCCAGGCTCGCGACGGTCACCAGCGCGATCGCCGGCACCAGCACACTCTTGAACTTCATGGGACAGACCTCTCGTCTCGGTACTCAGGAACCACACGCGCCCCGGTGCGGGGCGTATCGGTCGACGCAGGGCGCGTCGACGGCGTGCGGCTCCTACGTCCGAGAGATGCCGAGAAGGTGCAGCGACGGCGCGAGGCCGACGAAGGGCTGAGCGCGCCCCGGTTCGACGAGGCGGGACCAGACGGGGGTGAGGCGTGCCAGGAGGCCGCGCCCGGGGCGCACGAGGGCGAGCAGCACGACCAGCACCATGAGGCACATGGCCGACGCCATCTCGTGCCCGCCGCAGTCGAGGCAGCCGCCCTGCTCGTGGTGCCCGGGGCCGTCGTCGGCCACCGGAGTGTTCGTAGGGTGGCTCGTCTCGGCGATGACCGCCGCAGGCCCGACGTGGGCCGTCGACGACCCGCTCATCGCGTGCATCGTCACGACGCCCAGGAGCAGCGCAGCGATCAGCAGGGCACCCGAAAGCCCTCGCCGGCGCCCGGCGAGCAGCGAACGGAGTGCGGCCATGAGGTGCATGTCGCCGCCACCATAGCAAGCGGCCATCGCGTCCGGTCACGGCACGACGAGAAGAGGGACCGGCAGGTGCCGGTCCCTCTTCGTGTGTCGGGCTGACAGGATTTGAACCTGCGACCCCTTGACCCCCAGTCAAGTGCGCTACCAAGCTGCGCCACAGCCCGTGGCTGGATCACCGAGCCAGATCCGACCGGATCGGACCCCGTGAAGCCTCGGATACTCTACCCCATCCGTGACGCCTCCAGCGCACCGTTTGCCCCGGTCGGGGCTGTGCGGTCGGTCTCGCCGGAGGTCGCTGCGGCGTCCCGCTCCCCCGTCGGCAGGTGCGCGCGCCACGCGCTCGCCACGATCACCAGGCAGACCGCGGCGATGACCAGGCCGCCGAGGAACATCTGCGCGTACGTCCACCGCACGGACAGCGCGGCGAGCGCCACGGGTACGCAGAAACCGATGTACGTGAGCGAGTAGTAGACGGCCGTCAGGCCGGCGAGGTCGTCGGGCGTCGCGATGCGCTGGATCTCGCTGAGCCCGGCGACGAGTGCGAGCCCGTAGCCGGCCCCGAGGACCATGGCGGCGACGAGCGCCGTCGGGAGGTCGAGCCGCGCTGAGGCGTAGGCGCCGAAGCCCATGCCGACGACGACGATGGACATCGCCACGACGGACGCCCGCGCGCTGTGCCGGGTGTCGATGAGGCGGCCGAGCACCTGGATGCCGACCCCGCAGCCGAGGCCGAGCACGGTCATGAGCCCGGAGAACGCGATGGGCGCGCTGCCCGCGCTGGCGGACACGAGGCCGGGCAGCACGGCGTAGGCGCTGCCGGCGCACCCGAACACCCAGGGCGCCACGGGCACGACGACGCGCAGGAACCGCCGGTGCGCGACCGCCGGCACGCGCAGGTCGTCGCGCAGCCGGCCCCTGGTCCCGCCGTCGGGCACGACGCGCGTCTCCGGGACGCCCAGCAGCCAGACGCCGGTCGCGACGGCGAGCGCCGCGTGCAGCAGGTAGGCGGTGTGCGTGGGCCACGGCGCCCACTGCGCGAGCACCGCCGCGACGCCGGCCCCGACGAGGAAGCCCAGCGTGAGGGCGAGGCCGGCGCGGCGGGCGCCGGAGCCGCCGTCGGGCACGCCGGACGCACGGGCGGTCGCGTCGCTGAGCTCCTTGACCCAGGTGGTGCCGACGGCCATGACGAGGCCCAGCGCGACGCCGCACAGGACGCGCCCTGTCGCGAGCAGCGCGGCGGACGACTCCCCCGCCGCGAGCACGAGCGACCCGGCCAGCGCGATCGGCGCCGCGGGCAGGAGCAGCGGGCGGCGCCCGTACCGGTCGGAGAGCGGCCCGCCGAGCAGGAGCGCGGGGACGATCCCGAGCACGTAGGCGGCGAGCAGCGCGTCGACGGTCACCGCGGAGAAGTGCCCGACCTCCCGGTACATGACGAGCAGGGGCGTGAACTCGTTGCCGCCCCACGCGACGGCGAACATCACCGCCGCGACGGCGAGCCACGCCCGCGGTCCGACGGCGGCGCTCGCCCCCGGCGCGGAGGCCTCGCTCGTGGGGTCCGAGGCAGCCGCGCTCACAGGCCGGCCCTCGCGTCCTCGAGGTGGCGCTGGACGCGGCGCTTGTAGGTGCGGGTGTCGCGCACCTCGAGCGCGTCGACGAGCGCACGGTGCCCGGCGACGAACGTCGTCGCACGGCCCGGGTCCCACCGGACGCTGTGCGCGACCATCCGTTGCTGACGCTCGCGCAGGCTCACGAAGAACGTGGTGAGCAGCGCGTTGCCCCCGGCCGCGACGATCTCCTGGTGGAACCGCGCGTCGAGCGTCGCGTACTCCGCGACGTCCCCGTCAGCGACGGCGGCCTCCTGAGCCGTGACGAGGTCGCGCAGGAGCGCGACGAGGGTGGCGAGCTCGGTGTCGGGCAGGCGGACGACGGACTGGGCGGCGTGCGTCTCGACGAGCAGGCGGGCGTCGAGGACGTCGTCGGCCTCGCCGGGCGCGACCGGCACGACGAGCGCGCCGCGCTTCGGGTAGAGCCGGAGCAGGCCCTCGGCCTCCAGGCGCAGGAACGCCTCCCGGACCGGCGTGCGGCTCACGCCGAGCTGTTCGGCGATCTCGCCCTCGCTCGTCATGGACCCGCCGGGCAGCCTCCCGTCGAGGACGATGGACTTCACGTGCCGGTACGCCTGTTCCGTGGCAGAAGCGCTGGTGGTGCGTGGCATAGATACATGATGCATCTATCGTGTGCACGACATCGACCGCAACCGCTCTCCGGGGCCGTGCGGTTCGACACACCGAGCGCGGAACCCTCAAGTGATAGTTGACGCCGCCCGTTACTTACAGTTTCGGCGAAACTGTAAGTAAGGTGACGTCATGGAAGCAGTTCAGGCGCTCGCTGTCCCAGCGGTAGCTCACGTGAGCCACTACTGGACAGCAGAGAACGACGGCCTCTCGACGCGTGCGCAGGTGGCGGCTGGCTCGGGACCCTACGAGTCCACCATCCCGACCGCCATCGCGGACTACTCCCCCGTACTGACGCCGCAGCAGTCCGCCGACGCCGAGGAAGCAGCCGCCGCTCTCGCACGCTTCGACTCGTACGCCAGCGCGACGCTCGGGCCGGACAACCCCACCCTGGGTCCGATGTCCTCGATCCTGCTGCGCACCGAGTCCGCTTCCTCGTCGCAGATCGAGAACCTCACGGTCGGCGCCAAGCAGCTCGCGCTCGCCGAGATCGACCAGACGACGAGCACCAACGCACGCACCGTCGTCGCGAACGTCCGGGCCATGCAAGCCGCCATCAACCTCGCCGACCGGCTCGACGAGGCCTCGATCCTCACGATGCACCGCGAGCTCCTCGCCGGGCAGCCCGGATGGGAGGAGCACGCGGGGCGCTACCGAGGCACTCTGGTCTGGGTCGGCTCGTCGAGCATCAGCCCGAGAGGCGCGACCCACGTCGGGCCCCAGCCCGAGCTCGTCCCTGGAGCGATGGCGGACCTGATGGCCTTCGTCCGCCGGGAGGACCTTCCCGTCCTCGTCCAGACCGCCGTCGCGCACGCGCAGCTCGAGACGATCCACCCGTTCACGGACGGCAACGGTCGCACCGGCCGGGCCCTCGTGCACGCCATGCTGCGCTCGAAGGGCCTCACGCGGAACACCATCGCCCCGGTCTCCGCGGGCCTCCTCATCGACACCGAGGCCTACTTCGACGCGCTCACCGCGTTCCGCGCCGGTGACGCCTGGCCGATCGTCGAGCAGCTCTCCCGCGCGAGCCGGTTCGCCGCGACGGCCGGAGCGCGGCTCGTCGACGACCTCGCAGGACAGGTCGCCACAGCGCGGGAACAGCTTTCCGGGCTGCGGCCCCAGGCCTCCGCCTGGAGCGTCGTGCCGCACCTCGTGGCCCATCCGGTGATCAACGCGGCGTTCCTCCGCGACCACCTCGGGTTCAGTGACGTCACCGCCCAGCGAGCGCTGAGCCAGCTCGCCGATGCGGGTGTCCTCCGCGAGCGCAGCGGCCTCCGTCGCAACCGGGTCTGGCAGCACGAGGGGATCCTCGCCGTCCTCGACCTGTTCGCCCAGCGGATCCGGCGCAGCTGACGACGCCTGGAGGTCCCGGCGGGTGCCGACTACGTCAGCTCGTCCGTCCCGAGGCCCTCCGACGGCCCCGTGCCGTCCCGCAGCGCCGCGTCGAGCCGTCGGACCAGCTCGCCGACGCGACCGCCGCCGCCCGGCGCGGGCGGGTAGCGACGCAGCACGGCGATGACCTCGGGCGTCGCGAGCGCCCGCGCGGTGTCGAGCCACCTGCTCTCGACGCTCTCGTCGGACCCGTCCCCGCCCGCGGCGAGCGCGGCGGCGTGCGCCGCGTGGGCGGCGGAGCCGAGGACGTGCTTGACCTGGTGGGCGTCGGCGATCGGGTGCAGGTACGCGGCGCCGGCCGCCGCCATCGCGGCCCGGGCGGCCTCGGCGGCGGCGGGGTCGCCCGCCTCCTTCGCCGCGCGCAGGGCCGCCCAGGCGGTGTCGCGCAGCGCCTTGCCGCGCGCGCCGCCGTCGGCGAACGCGCGGGCCGCGTCGACCGCCTCGCGGGGGCGTGCGTCGTCGGGCCGGACCGCCTCGACGAGCTCCAGCGCCGGCTCCGCGCACCGGGCCGCGTACCCGGTGACCGCCCGCAGGTCCTCGATGCTCAGCTCGACCGCAGCCGCCGTCGTCGTCACCGCTCGCTCCTCGCTCTCGCGCTCTCCGTCCGCGCCGGGACGCGGAACGCCCCACCGAGCACCGTACCGAGCCGGGCACCCTCACGTCCCGACCCACGACCCGGCCCGCGGTTCACACGACGGCTCACACGACCGGCCCGGCGCCGCGCGCGACCTGGAACACCCGCGCGACGCCGGGCTCGTCGGGGTCGTCGGTGATGTCGCGCCCGTCGAGCCAGCACCCGACGACGTGCGCGAGCTCGCCGGGGTGGCTGAAGTTCATGGCGTGCGGAGCGCCCTCGATCGCCGCGACGGTCACGTGCGGGGGCGCGAGCGCACCCACCTCCCGCACGCGCCACGGCGGCGGCATGAGCGGGTCGCGGGTGCCGAGGACGGCGAGCGTCGGCACGGGGACGCGCAGCACGCGTTCGAGCGAGGGGAACCGGGCGAGCTCGGCGAAGAGCTGGAGCGCGTTGACCGGCCCGAACCGCACGTAGTCGGGTACGGCGACGCGCGCCATGCGCGGGCTCTCGCGCACGGCGTCGCGCGCGAGCTGGGTGAGGGCGCGCCCGAACGGCTGGTTGTGCACGCCCCCGGCCGGCGAGGCGAGCACCACGCCGGCGACCCGGTCCGGTGCGGCGTGCGCGACCTCGAGGCTGACGGGCCCGCCCATGGAGTTGCCCAGCAGGACGACCCGGTCGAGCCCGAGGGCGTCGAGCGTCGACAGGAGCGCCCACGCGAGGGCGGGGATACCGAGCGGGTGGCCCCACTCCTCGCTGCGCCCGTACCCGGGCAGGTCCGGCACGACGGCGGTCGCGCGGTGGGCGAGACGCTCGGCCGTCGGGAGGAGATACGTGCCGGAGATGGCGAAGCCGTGCACGTGCACGATCGGCACGGCGCCCGCGACCTCGGGGCCGGAGCGCACGAAGACCTCGCGGCCCTCGACGGTGACGTGGCGCGACGTCCACCCCTCTGCGGCCATACCGCGA
This sequence comes from Cellulosimicrobium sp. JZ28, assembly GCF_015327065.1. Lineage (NCBI taxonomy): Bacteria > Bacillati > Actinomycetota > Actinomycetes > Micrococcales > Promicromonosporaceae > Cellulosimicrobium > Cellulosimicrobium sp. JZ28. The sequence continues at coordinate 1,825,482 of NZ_CP017660.1, forward strand.
TCCTCCCAGTCCCCCGCGCCGACCTCGGCGGCGCGGGCGGCGGAGCACCCGCGACGGGTGAGGCGCCGGGACGACCCGGGCGGCGAGCATGGACGCCGGACGGGGGTCGACGTGGAGCAGAGCACGGGTCGCACCGCGGGTCGGCCGACGGCGGCCGACCGGCGCCTCGCGCTGCTCCTGGCCGCCGCGATGTTCGTGCTCGTGGTCGACACGTCGTTCATGAACGTGTCGATCTCGGCCGTCGTGCGCGACCTGGGCACGACCGTGAGCGGCGTCCAGACGGCGATCGCGCTCGAGGCGCTCGTGTCGGCGTCGTTCATCCTCGTGGGCAGCAAGGTCGGCGACCTCGTGGGCCGGCGGCGCGCGTACGTCGTCGGGCTGCTCGCGTACGGGGCGGGCGCGGTGGCGATGACGCTCGCGCAGAGCCTCGTGGCGGTCGTGGTCTTCTGGTCGGTCATCGGCGGGCTCGGGGCCGCGCTGCTGCTGCCGGCGATGCAGTCGCTCGTGCACGGCAACTTCGAGGGCACCGCGCGCAAGGCGGCGTACGCGCTCGTGGGCGCGGCGGCGTCGATCGCGGCGGCGGTCGGGCCGCTGCTCGGCGGCGTCATCACGACGACGCTGTCGTGGCGCGTGGCGTTCGGGCTCGAGGCCGTGGTGATCGTCGTCGTCCTCGTGGGCGTGCGCCTCGTGCGCGACGTCCCGTACACGGGCGACCGCGCGGTGGACGTCGTCGGGACGGTCCTGTCCGTCGTCGGCATGGGCGGGGTCGTGCTGGGCGTGCTCGTGTGGCAGGAGGGCGGCGAGGCGGTCGGGGCGCTCGTCCTCGTCGGAGCGCTGGGCCTGGTGGGCCTCGCGTGGTGGCTCGTGCGCCGCGCGCGGGCCGGGCGGACGACGCTCGTCGACCCCGGGCTGTTCCGCTCGCCCGCGTTCCGGATCGGGGTGTCGCAGCAGCTCCTGCAGCAGGTCGCGCTGGGCGGCGCGATGATCGCGCTGCCGATCTTCCTGCAGATGGCGCTCGGGTACGACGCGCTGCTCGCGGGCCTCTCGCTCGCCCCGCTGTCGCTGACGATGTTCGCCGCCGCGCTCGTCGCGGGCAAGCGCCCGGGCCGACGGCGGCCGGCCTCCCGCGTGCTCGCGGGCTTCCTCCTGCTCGTCGTGGGCGTGGTGGCGCTCGTCGCGGTGGTGCCGAGGGCGTCGTCGGGCTGGTGGCTCGCGCTGCCGCTCGTCGTGGCGGGCGCCGGGCTGGGGCTCCTGGTCTCCCAGCTCAACGCGTACACGCTCTCCCCCGTGCCGGAGGAGCGCGCGAGCGAGGCCGCGGGCGTGAGCTCGGCTGCCGGGTCGTTCGGCCTCTCGCTCGGCCTCGCCGTCGCGGGCGCGGTCATGCTGGCGTCGCTCGCGGCGGGGTTCACGGCGCGGGCGGAGGCGAGCGACGTGCTGCCCCCGGACGACAAGGAGCAGGTCGCCCGGGTGCTCGAGGACGACGCCGAGATCATGAGCGACGCCCAGCTCGTCGAGCTCCTCGCCGACGAGCCACCTGCGGTGCGGGCGGAGGTCGTGGCCATCAACGACGACGTGCGGGCGCGGGCGCTGCAGGTCGCGCTCCTCGTGCCGCTCGTCGCGGGGCTCCTCGGCGTCGTCGCGGCGCTGCGCATGCGCCGCCTGCCGGACCCCGAGGTGCGCGAGGGCGAGCCGCCGGTCCTCGGCTGACCCGCGTCGTCGGGATCGTGACCGGACCGAGACCCTGTTCGTTGCTCGTGCTAACCGTCGCGAAACGCCCGGGAAACAGCGACTTGTGAGCATCGCTGACGGCAGGGGGCCCCACCACACGACCGCCGGTCGCGCCGTACCTCCGCGCGCCCGGAGGAAGGACCGCTCGCCCATGACCCGTCCCGTCCCCCGCAGACGGCTCCGCGTCCGCGCCGCCCTCGTCGGCGGTCTCGCGTGCGCCGCGGCGGCCCTCGCCGCCCCCGCGCACGCCGCACCGTCCGTCGCCCAGGTCTCCCTCTCGGCGCCCGCGTCGGTCGAGGTCGGCGCGGAGATCACCGTCACGGTCGCCGCGTCCGGTGCCGTCGACCTCTACGCCTACGACCTCGCCGTCGCCTACGACCCCGACCTCGTCGAGCTCGTGGACGACTCCGTCGTGACCCCGGACGGCGGGTTCGCCGACGCGACCGACGACGCAGCCGGGACGGTCGTCGTCACGCACACGCGGCTCGGCACCTCGCCCGGCCTCGAGGGCGACGTCACCCTCGCGACCCTGACGTTCACCGCCGTGTCCGACGGCGCGGCGGCCTTCGCCGTCCCGACCGCCACGCTCGTGGGCGCCGACGCCGGGACGGCGACGCTCACCGACGCCGCGAGCGCCACGACGACCGTCACCGCGGCCGACGTCCCGCCCACGGCGGAGCCGACGGACGGGACCGCCACGCCGCCCGTCGACGACGGCGGCACCACACCCCCCGGGGACGACGGCGCGTCCGACTCGTCGTCGTCCCCGTCCGGGTCCGCCTCCGGCGGCGCGCTGGCGTCGACCGGGGCGAGCGTCGCGTGGTTCGTCGGCGCCGCGCTCCTCGCGGTCGCCGTCGGCACGGGCATCCTGCTCGCGCGGCGTCGGGCGGCCACGCGATGACCGGCCCGCTGCCCCGCCCCGACCTCTCGCCCGCGCGCCGCGCGCCCGTCCCCTCGAAGGAGCCGTCCGTGACCACGACCCACCGGCGCGCCGCCACCGGCGGGCTCGCCGCCCTGACGATCGGCGGCCTCGTCCTCGGCGTCACGACGGCGCCCGCCGCGACCGGTGCGCCCGGCGCGGAGCCCGCGCCGCTCCTCGCCCCCTACTGGACCGCGCTCGACCTCACGGGCGACCAGCAGGTCACGACGGACGACCTCGCGGTCGTCGCCGCGGCCCTCGGCGCGACGTCGGCGGACGCGGTGTGGGACGACGTCGCGCCCGCCGACACGGACGGGGACGGCACGATCACGGTGACCGACCTCGCCGCCGTCTCGCAGCGCATCGTGTACGACGACGGCCCGTTCGAGATCGTCGAGGCGTCCGTGCTCGACATGCAGGCCGCGATGAACGCGGGCACGACGACGTCGGTCGCGATCACCCAGGAGTACCTCGACCGGATCGACGCGTACGACACGACGCTCGTCGACACGGGCGCGGGCGGGCGGCCGCTGCGCTCGATCATCAGCACGAGCGACGTCGCGCTGGAGGCCGCCGCGCGCGCCGACGCGGTCCGCGCGACGGACGGCATGACGAGCCTGCTGCTCGGCGTGCCCGTCGCGGTCAAGGACAACTACGACACGAAGGACATGCCCACCACGGGCGGCTGCGGCTGCTGGGACGACAACCGGACGACGACCGACGCGACGATGGTCGAGGGCCTGCGCGCCGACGGCGCGGTGATCCTCGCGAAGGCCAGCCTGGACGAGTTCGCGTTCGGGTTCGCGTCGGAGTTCTCGTCCTTCCAGGACGCCGGGACGAGCACGCTCGTCGCGAGCCCGTACGTCACGAGCCGCACGGCAGGCGGGTCCAGCGGCGGCACGGGGGCGGCCGTCGCGGCGAACCTCGCCGGGCTCGGCCTCGGCACGGACACAGGCGGGTCGATCCGCGTCCCGTCGTCGTACAACCAGCTCGTCGGCGTGCGCCCGACGGTCGGCCTCGCGAGCCGCGACGGCATCATCCCGCTCGCGCTGAGCCAGGACACGGGCGGGCCGATGGCGCGCACCGTCCTCGACGCGGCCGTCGCGCTCGACGCCGTCGCGGGGGTCGACGCCGCCGACCCGGTGACGTCGCGCCAGGAGGGCGAGGTCCCGGCGTCGTACACGCAGTACCTGGACGAGGGGGCGCTCGACGGCGCCCGCATCGGCTACGTGCCGTCCATGCTCGGCAGCAACGCGGCGACGCTCCGCCTGTGGGCGCAGACCCGCGCGACGCTCGAGTCGCTCGGCGCGACCGTCGTCGAGGTCACGCCGCCGACCACGTGGTCGCCGGTCCTGCCGAACGGCTTCGCGAGCGTCCTCTCCGAGGGGTCGGGCTCGACCAACGAGTTCAAGCACGACCTCGACGCGTACGTCGCGACCCACCTCGCCCCGCAGGTCGAGGCCCGCACGCTCCAGGAGATCGTGGACTCGGGCCGCTACGTGCCGTCCCGCCGCAGCACGTACGTCTCGCGCGACGCGGTCACCGAGGAGACGTACCAGGCGTGGGCGGGCCCCGAGGGGTCGCACACCAAGGTCCTCGCCGAGGGCAAGGTCCTCGTCACCGCGATGCTCGACGACGCCGACCTCGACGCGCTCGTCTACCCGAGCGCCAACCCGTACGGGACGATCGGCACCAACCTGCGGCTCAGCCCGAACACCGGGCTGCCCGCGGTGACCGTCCCGGTCGGGCAGGCGGTCGCGACCGACGGCACCGTCACCGGCGGCGGCGTCAACCTCGAGCTGCTCGGCCGCGACTTCGACGAGGGCCCGCTGCTCGGCCTCGCGTACGCGCTCGAGCAGGCCACGCAGGCCCGCACCTCCCCCGCGCTGTACGGCCCGCTCGGCTGAGCGGCCCACCACCAGCGCCGACGGCGGCCGTCCCCTCCCGGAGGCGGCCGCCGTCGTCGGTCAGGAGAGGTTGCCCACCGCGGCGACGACGCGTCAGCGGCGCGGTGTCCGACGGCGCTCGTCGTCGCCGCCGAGCGCGGCACCGAGCGCCGCGAGCACGAGCAGGTCCACCACGAGACCCGCGACGCCGACCCACTGCAGCGCGCGGAACACGAGGAGCTGGGTGAGCAGGAGCGAGACGAGCACGCCGCGCCGGACCCACACGGCGCCGGCCCGGCGGTCCTCGGGCCGCCCGCGGCGGGACACCACGACGCCCACGACGACGCACGCGGCCGTCGCGGCGACGCCCGCGGCGATGCCGGCCCCGACCCAGGTGGGCACGTCGACGTCGCCGACCAGCACGCGCAGCCCCGCGAGCAGCGAGCCCAGCGCCGTCCCGAGCACGAGCACGACCACGACGACGGCGGCCCAGCGTCGCTGGAGCGTCTGCGCGAACCAGGCCGACGAGCGCCGCACGAGGGCGCGCACCGGGTCGGGCACGTCCACGTCGTCGCGCGGAACGGCCTCGACGAGCGCCGCGACCTCGTCGGCCGTCGGCTCGCCGCGGCCCAGCGCGACGAGCGCGCGGGCCTCCTCGCGCGCGTCGTCGGTGAACCCGCCGGCGACGCCCGCGACGGCGCGGTCGGTGGCGACGGCCAGGTACTCGGCCGGGTGGTGGCGCCGCCACCCGTGCAGCGCCTCGACGACGAGGACGAGCACGACGACCGTCGCGTAGATGAGCGCCGCCGTCGGCTCGTAGAAGTAGTCGTTGTCCGCGGTGACGAACTTGCCGATCTCGTCGACGAACAGCCCGAAGCCGATCCCGCCCACGAACGCGCCGAGCGAGCGCAACGCGGGGCCCACGAAGGACAGCAGCAGCACGAGGGCGAGCGCCATGCCGAGCCCGCCCCACAGCACGTGCGCGACGTGCAGGTCTCCCCCGCCGACCTGCGGGTACCCCGACGCCGCGAGGAAGAACCGCGTCACGAGCACCGTCGCGACCGCGACCACGAGGAACGTCACGACGTGCCGCACGGCCGCGGTGTCCCGGGCTGCGCCGAGGCGCAGGGCGCGGCTCCGCCGGGAGGTCCCGGCGGAGGCGCGCCCCGTGCCCGTGCTCACCGCTTGCGCTTCTCCCGCACGCGGACGCTGATCTCGATGGGCGATCCCTCGAACCCGAACGTCTCGCGCAGGCGGCGCTCGATGAACCGGCGGTAGCCCGCCTCGAGGAACCCGGTCGCGAACACCACGAACCGCGGCGGGCGCGTCGAAGCCTGCGTCGCGAAGAGGATGCGGGGCTGCTTGCCGCCGCGCAGCGGGTGCGGGTGGGCGGCCACGAGCTCGCCGAGGAACGCGTTGAGGCGGCCCGTCGGGATGCGCGTGTCCCAGGAGTCGAGCGCGCGCTCCATCGCCGGGGCGAGGCGGTCGGTGTGCCAGCCGGTGCGGGCCGACACGTTGACGCGCGGCGCCCACTGCACCTGGACGAGGTCCTTCTCGATCTCGCGCTCGAGGTACGGGCGACGGTCGTCGTCCATGAGGTCCCACTTGTTGTACGCGATGACGAGCGCGCGGCCCGCGTCCACGACCTGGGAGATGACGCGCGTGTCCTGCTCGGTGAGCGGCACGGACGCGTCCACGAGCACGACGGCGAGCTCCGCCTTCTCGATCGCGGCCTGCGTGCGCAGGGACGCGTAGAAGTCGGCGCCCTTCGTCTGGTGCACCCGGCGCCGGATGCCGGCGGTGTCGACGAGGACGTACGGGACGTCCTTGATCGTCACGAGCTCGTCGACCGGGTCGCGCGTCGTGCCAGCGATCTCGTCGACGACGACGCGGTCGGCGCCCGCGAGCTTGTTCAGCAGCGAGGACTTGCCGACGTTCGGGCGCCCGACGAGCGCGACGCGCCGCGGCCCGGTCGGCCGCACCTGGCCGTGCTCGGACTCCGTGGGCAGCGCCGCCATCGCGGCGTCGAGCAGGTCGCCCGTCCCGCGGCCGTGCAGCGCGGACACGGGGTGCGGCTCGCCGAGGCCGAGGCTCCACAGGTACGCGGCGTCCGCCTCGCCCGACTGCCCGTCGACCTTGTTGGCGCACAGCACGACGGGCTTGCCCGACTCGCGCAGGAGGCGCACGACGCGCTCGTCCGTCGCGGTCGCGCCGACGGTCGCGTCGACGACGAAGAGCACCGCGTCGGCGAGGGAGATCGCGACCTCGGCCTGCTCGGCGACCTTGGACTCGATGCCCGCGACGTCGACCTCCCAGCCGCCGGTGTCCACGAGCGTGAAGCGGCGCCCGGCCCAGTCGGCCGGGTAGCTCACGCGGTCGCGCGTGACGCCCGGCTTGTCCTCGACGACGGCCTCGCGGCGGCCGAGGATGCGGTTGACGAGCGTCGACTTGCCGACGTTCGGGCGCCCGACCACGGCGAGCACGGGCAGGGGCGCCTCGGGCGCCGCGCCGTCGAGCGCGTCCTCGTCGGCGTCGAGCAGCGCGAGGTCGGCGTCCTCGAGCTCGTAGTCGTCGAGTCCGGCGCGCAGCGCGCGCTCGCGCGCCTCGTCGTCCGCGGCGTCCGCGGGCGCCAGGGGCTCCTCGGCCTGACCGACGGCGTCGGTCCGTCCGGGCGTGCCGGGCTGGGCGGGGTCGGGTGTGGTCATGGGGTCCATTCTCCCAGGCCGCGGGCCAGGCTCCGAACCGGGCCGTGGGCGCGTCGTGCGGGTGCCCGTCCGGCGCGCCCGGCGTCAGCCCGCGGCACCGTCCCGGCGGGCGGCGAGCCGCGCGACGACGGCCCGCACGACGTCGTCGGGCACGGGCTCCGCCAGCGGGAACCGCAGCGTGCCCTTGCCGTCCTGGTAGCGCGCGATGCGGCGCGCGAGCGCGTCGTCGACCTCGGGCACGGGGTAGAGCGAGACGTGGTGGGCCCAGCCCGCGAGGTAGACGACGTACCGGCCGTCGCGCGTGAAGGTCGGGATGCCGTAGCTGATGCGCTCGCCCAGGCCGGGCACCGTGTCGTGCACCACGGCGCGCAGGTGCGCGACGACCTCGCGCGCGTCCGGGGCGAGCGTCGCGAGGTACTCGTCGACGGTCGTGGGCTTGCCGGGCGGCTCGGCCATGCGTGCTCCCTCCCCCGCGGGCGGCGCCTGCCCGGCCCTGCGACGGGGCGTCGGCGCCTGAGCGCGAACCTACCGCGCGGCGGGCGTGCCCGCGAGGCGCACGAGCACGACCCCGGCGACGACGAGCACGCAGCCCGCGGCCTGCACGAGGCTCGGCACCTCGCCGAGCAGGAGCCACGCGATGGCGACGGCGAACAGCACCTCGGACAGCCCGACGAACGACGCGAGGCGCTCGCCCATGCGCACGGTCGCGGCGACGCCGGACACGTACGCGAAGGCCGTCGCGACGAGCACGACGACCGCGAGCGGGACGTACCAGGGCGCGGGCGAACCGAGGAGCGTGACGTCGACGAGCGGGGCGGCGAAGGGCAGCACGCCCGCGAGCGCCGCCGCGCCGAGCGCGAGCGCCCCGACGCCGAGCCCGCTCGCGGCGAGCGCGACGGGCGGCAGGCGCGTCGGGCGCGCGGACAGCACGAAGTAGGCGCCCAGCCCTACCGCCGCGCCGAGCGCGAGGAGGACGCCGAGGAGGTCGGGGCGGGCGCCGCCCGGGTCGACGACGAGCACGAGCCCGAGGACCGCGACGGCGCAGCCCGCGAGCGTGAGCCGGGGCGGCACGTGGCGCGTGCGGGCCCAGGCGAGGCCGACGAGGAGCACGGGCGCGAGGTACTCGACGAGCAGCGCGATGCCGACGGGCATGCGCGCGACGGCCGCGAAGTAGCACAGCTGGGTCCCCGCGACGGCGACGAGGCCGAACCCGAGGACGAGCCGCCACTCCTCGCGCAGGAGGCGGTGGCTGCCGCGCAGGGCGACGGCCGCGACCGGGGCGAGGACGAGCGCCGAGCACAGGGCGCGCGCGAAGACGGCGGCGCCCGGCGTCCAGCCCGCCTCGAGGAGCGGCTTGACGAACGGGCCGCTCGCGCCGAACGCGAGGGCCGACGCGAGCCCGACGAACAGCCCCGTGCCCGGGCGGTCGCCCACCACGTGCGCCACCGGGCGGTCCGCCCTCACGGCGTCGGCCGGTCCCCGCGCGGGTCGTCCAGCGGCAGCGCCACGCCGGTCAGAGCGACCGTGTCGGCGACCAGCTCGGCGAGCGCGGTGCGGATGCGCTCGTTCGCGTCCTCGAGCGCCTGCTTGCCACTCACCCCGGGCGCGCGCTCGACGGTGAGCGGCTCCCCGAAGCGGACGACGAGCCGACGGCGCAGCCCGGGGATCCGGTTGACGCCCTCGCCCGCGCGGCGCGTGCCGAGGACGGCGACGGGCACCACCTGCGCGTGGCCGTTGAGCGCGAGCCACGCGGCCCCGGCACGCGCGGAGGTGGCGTCGCCGCGCCCGCGGGCGCCCTCGGGGAAGACGCCGACCGCGCCGCCGCGCCGCAGCACGCCGAGCCCGGCCGCGAGCGCGGGGCGCCCGCCGGTGCGGTCGACGGGGATCTGCCCGGCCGCGCGCAGCACCCAGCCGACCGGCCCGGTGAACATCTCCTCCTTGACGAGGACGTGCAGCGGGCGCGGCGCGACCCCGAGGACGAGCGGCCCGTCGACGACGCCGGTGTGGTTCGCGGCGAGCACGACGGGGCCGTCGGCCGGGACGTGCTCCGCGCCGACGACCTCGGTCGCCCACACGACGCGCGCGAGGAAGCGACCCACCCAGCGCGACCACGCCGGCCCGGCGGGCGACGGGACGCCGTCTCCCGTGCCGCGGCTCACGAGCCCTGGCGCGGGCCGACCACCCGCCCGGTGACCTGCTCGACCACGGAGAGCACCGCGTCGATCGTCTGCTCCAGGTCGAGGTCCGACGAGTCGACGGTCACGACGCCGTCGGCCGCGACCTGGAACTGCGAGACCGTCGCGTCGTCGCGGTCGCGCCGCAGCACCTGGTCCTTCGTCGCCTCGACGGCGGCCGCGTCGGCCGTCCCGTGCACGTCGAGCGAGCGGCGCGCGAGGCGGGCCTCCTCGCTCGCGGTGAGGAGCACGCGCACGTCGGCGTCGGGGGCGACGACCGTCGTGATGTCCCGGCCCTCCGCCACGACGCCGCGGCCGCTGGCGAAACCCGCGGGCGTGCGCTCGGCCTCGATGACCGCGCGCTGGAGACGCCGCAGCTCCGCGCGCACCGCGAGGTTGGTCGCGACGGCGCTCACGGCCGTCGAGATCTCGGTCGAGCGGATCGCCTCGCCGACGTCCGTCCCGTCCACGTGGACGGTCGGACCGGACGGGTCGAGGCCCATGACGAGCGGCATGACGCGCACGGCGTGCGCGACGGCGTCCTGGTCGGCGAGGTCCTCGCCGCGGTGCAGGCACCACCAGGTGGCGGCGCGGTACATCGCGCCCGTGTCGAGGTAGGCGAGGCCGAGGCGGCGCGCGACGCCCTTGGACACGCTCGACTTGCCGGAACCTGACGGCCCGTCGATCGCGACCGTCAGCGCGCCGTCGGCGCGACCCTCCCCCGCGCCCGGCGTCCCCGCGCTCACTGGGCCAGGTCCTTGCGCAGCGCCGTCGCCCCGTGCAGGTACACGTGCTGGACCGCCGCGCGGTCGACGTCGAGCTCGGCGTGCGCCATGAGGCGCACCACGCGCGGCAGCGCGCCGGGCACCGCGATCTCCGTCGCGCACATGAGCGGCACGTCGCCGAGGCCCATCTCGCGCGCCGCGGCGGCCGGGAAGTCGGCCACCAGGTCGGGGGTGCACGTGAAGAGGATCGAGATGAGCGCGCCGGTGTCGACGGCGTTCGCGTCGAGCACCTCCTGGACGAGCTCGCGCGTGCGCGCGAACAGGTGCTCGCGCTCGTCGGCGTCGAGCTGGGTCGCGCCCCGGATCGCCCGGACCGGCATGGATGGTGCTCCTTCGTGCGGGACGGCCCGCCTCGCGGCGGTCCGTCGGGGTGGTGGTGCGGGACGCGCGGACCTAGAGCCCGACGCCCGCCATGAGCGTGCCGAGCTCGGTGCGCCCGAGGACGCGCGTCGTGCCGGGGCGCAGGTTGCCGAGCGCGATCGGCCCGATGCGCGTGCGCACGAGGCGCGTCACGGGGTAGCCGACCTCCTCGAACATGCGCCGCACGACCCGGTTGCGGCCCGAGTGCAGCACGACCTCGATCATCGTCTGGTCGGCGACCTGGTCGACGACGCGGTACGCGTCCGCCCGCACGACCCCGTCCTCGAGCTCGATCCCGTGCAGGAACTTGTTCGCGACGTTGCCCGCGACCTTGCCGCGCACCGTGACGAGGTAGGTCTTGGCGACCTCGTGCGAGGGGTGCGCGAGGTGGTTCGCGAGCTCGCCGTCGTTCGTGAGCAGCAGCAGGCCCTCGCTGTCCGCGTCGAGGCGGCCCACGTGGAACAGGCGCTCGGGCCGGTCGGCGACGAGCTCGGCGATGGACGGGCGACCGTCCGGGTCGTGCATCGTCGACACGACGCCGCGCGGCTTGTTGAGGGCGAGCGTCACGCGCGAGGAGTCGAGCTGCAGGCGCATCCCGTCCACGTGCACGACGGCGCGCGCCGGGTCGACCCGCACGCCCAGCTCGGTGACCCGCACGCCGTCCACCTCGACGCGGCCCTGCGCGATGAGGTCCTCGCACGCGCGGCGCGACCCGAGCCCGGCCGACGCGAGCACCTTCTGCAGGCGCACGCCGTCCTCGACGTGGACGTCGCGCTGGGGCTCGCTGGGCTGCCCGCGCACGGGACGGCGCGGCCGGGCCGCCGCCTGGCCGGCGCGGGGTGCCGACGTGCCGCGACCCGCGGCAGGGCGACCCCGCCCGGCGGCCGCGCCGCGGCCCGCGCCGGTCGCCCGACCGGCCTGGCCACGACCGGCGCCCTGCTCCCGGCCGTCGCCCGCGCCGCGGCCCGCGGACGAGCCCTGCGCGGGCGAGCCGCCGCGCCGGGGCGCGCCGCCCGCGCGTGCGCTGTCGCCGCCCCGCGGGCCGCCACGACGCGCGTCGCCGTTCCCGCCGCGGCGTGCGTCGCCCGCCCCGTCGCGGGGCGTGCGCCCGCGCCCTCCGTCGCCGGAGCGGCGTCCGTCCTTCGAGCTCATGCGTGTCCTTCGTCCGTCGGTCCGTGCGTGACGTCGTGCGTCACGCCGGGTGTCGTGGCGGTCGGCGCCGGTGCGCCGTCCGTGTCGTCAGCCGCGACGTCGGGAGCGTCCGTCGGCGCCGCGACGCCCGTCGGACGCGCGGGAGCGCGCAGGTCGGCGAGCCCGTCGAGGCCCTCGAGGTCGTCCATGTCCGGCAGGTGCGGCGCGAGCGGGGGGAGCTCGTCGAGCGACGTGAAGCCCATGCGCTCGAGGAAGTACCCCGTGGTGCCGAAGAGGCCGGCGCCGGTGTGCGGGTCCTGGCCGACCTCGGCCACGAGCCCGCGCGCCACGAGCGTGCGCACCACGCCGTCCACGTTGACCCCTCGCACCGCCGACACCTGGCCGCGGCTGACCGGTTGACGGTACGCGATCACGGCCAGAGTCTCCAACGCCGCCTGCGTGAGCCGGGCCGTCTGCCCGCCCTGCACGAACCGGCCCACGACCTCGGCGTGCGCGGGCGCGGAGTACACACGCCACCCGCCGCCCGCCGCGCGCAGCTCGAACCCGCGGGGCCGACCACCGTCGTCGCCGCGGTACTCGGCCGCGAGCTCGTGCAGCGCGTCCAGCACCTCGTCGACCGGGACCGCGAGCGCCGCCGCGAGCTCGACCGGCGGGATCGGCTCGTCCGCGACCATGAGCACGGCCTCGAGCGCGGACGGCAGACCGCCCGGGAGGTCGTGCACGGCCGGCGGGCGGGTGTCGTCGGGGGCCGGGCCGTCGTCGGGCTGCGTCACGCGGGGACCTCCTGGTCGGTGGCGGCGAGGGCGGCCGCCGGGTCGGGCTCGTCGCTCTCGTCGAACTCGCTGCCGACGTCGGCGAGCGGCGGCTCGGCCCCGTCGTCGTCGCCCGACCACCGCACGGTGAGCTCGCCGAGCGGCGTCACCTGGTCGAACGCGACGAGCGCCTGGCGGAACAGCTCGAGGAGCGCGAGGAACCGCGCCACGACCACGGCGGTCTCCCCCGCGTCGGCGACGAGGGCGCGGAACGTCGTCGTGCCGTGGCTGCGCACGCGGTCGACGACGATCCCTGCCTGCTCGCGCACGCTGACGGCGGGGGCGTGCAGGTGGTCGAGCGAGACGCCGGGCGGAGGCGCCTTGGGGGCGAGCGCGCGGGCCGCGAGCACGGCGAGCTGGTCCGGCCCCATGGTCCACACGAGCTCGGGCAGCAGGGCGGCGAGGTGCGGCTCGAGCTGCACGACGCGCGGGAACCGGCGCCCGGCGCTCTCGAACCGCTCGGCGAGCAGGCCCGACACGTCCTTGTACGCGCGGTACTGCAGCAGCCGGGCGAAGAGCAGGTCGCGGGCCTCCAGCAGCGCCAGGTCCTCGTCGTCCTCGACGCTGCCCGTCGGCAGCAGCCGGGCCGCCTTGAGGTCGAGCAGCGTCGCGGCGACGACGAGGAACTCGCTCGCGGTGCCGAGGTCCCAGCCGGGGTGGTCCTCCCCCGCGGCCCGCGCGACGGCGGCGGCGCGCTCGGCCGCGCGGATGTACGCGATGAAGTCGTCCGTCACGCGCGCGAGCGCGACCTCGGTGATGTCGAGCTTGTGCTTCGTGATGAGCGACAGCAGCAGGTCGAAGGGCCCGCTGAAGTTGTCGAGCCGGACCTCGAACCCGGCCCGCGCGGGCGGCTCCGTCGGTGGTGGCGGCTCAGGCGGCGTCGCCACGGGCGACCAGCTCCCGGGCGAGCTGCCGGTACGCGACGGCGCCCGGGTGGTTCGGCGCGTACACGGTGATGGGCTCGGCCGCGACGGACGCGTCCGGGAACTTCACGGTGCGCCCGATCACGGTGTGGAGCAGCTTGTCGCCGAACGCCTCGTGCACGCGCGCCACGACCTCGCGCGAGTGCAGCGTCCGCGAGTCGAACATCGTGGCGAGGATGCCGTCGACGTCGAGGCGCGGGTTGAGCCGGTCGCGCACCTTCTCGATCGTCTCGACGAGCAGCGCGACGCCGCGCAGCGCGAAGAACTCGCACTCGAGCGGGATGAGCACGCCGTGCGCGGCGGTGAGCGCGTTCACGGTGAGCAGGCCGAGCGAGGGCTGGCAGTCGACGAGGATCACGTCGTAGTCGTCCACGACCGGGCGCAGGACGCGCGACAGGACGGACTCGCGGGCGACCTCCCCCACGAGCTGCACCTCGGCGGCCGAGAGGTCGATGTTCGCGGGCAGCAGGTCGAGGTTCTCGACGTCGGTGCTCACGAGCACGTCGTGGATGTCCGCGCCGCGCTCCATGAGCAGGTTGTAGACCGTGCGGTCGAGCTCGTGCGGGTTGACGCCGAGGCCGACGGACGCGGCGCCCTGCGGGTCGAAGTCGACGAGCAGGACCTTGCGCCCGTACTCGGCGAGCGCAGCGCCCAGGTTGATGGTGGTCGTCGTCTTGCCGACGCCGCCCTTCTGGTTGCACATGGCGATGATGCGGCCCGGGCCGTGCGCGGCGAGCGAGGCCGGGACGGGGAACTCCGGCAGGGTGCGGCCGACGACGTCGACGCGCGGCTCGGCGGCGGCACGGTCCGCGGGCTGCTCGACGGGGCGGTCGGCGGGCTGCTCGACGGGGCGGTCGGCGGGAGGCGCCGCGTCCCCCTCGGCGGAGGTCTGCGGGACGACCGGACGGACGGCGTCGCCGTGCGAGCCGTGCGCGCCGCGCGTCTCGGGCTGGGTCTCGGCCTGGCTGCTCACGTCCGCCACGGTATCGCAGGACCTCGCCCGGTCCCGTGCGTACGCGCCCGCGCGCCGCGTTCCGGGACGACGCGGCGCGGCGGTACTGGCGGCGGTGCTGCGGCGGTGCCGGGGGGCGCTATGGCCCGTCGCGGCGCGGGATCAGCCCAGCGCGCGGGGGTGCGCCGCCGCGTAGACCTCGCGCAGCGTGTCGGGCGTCACGAGCGTGTAGATCTGGGTCGTGGTGACCGACGCGTGGCCCAGCAGCTCCTGCACGACGCGCACGTCCGCGCCGCCGGCGAGCAGGTGGGTCGCGAACGAGTGCCGCAGCGTGTGCGGCGAGATGCGTTCGGGGTGCTCGATCCCGGCGCGCTCGGCCGCGGTGCGCAGCACGGCCCACGCGCTCTGCCGGGACAGGCGCGCGCCGCGCGTGTTGAGGAACACCGCGGGCGTCCCCCGCCCGTTCGCGGCGAGCGCGGCGCGCCCGCGCACGAGGTAGGCGTCGAGGGCGCGGCGCGCGAACGACCCGACGGGCACCACGCGCTCCTTGCCGCCCTTGCCCAGGAGGCGCACGGCGCCGCTGTCGAGGTCCAGGTCGTCGACGTCGAGGCTCACCGCCTCGGTGATGCGCGCGCCGGTCGAGTACACGAGCTCCAGGAGCGCGCGGTCGCGCAGGGGGCCGGGCCCGTCCCCGGCGCCGGACGCCTCGAGGATGCGTGCGACCTCGTCGGTCGAGATGGCCTTCGGCAGCCGCCTGCCCTGGGCGGGCGGGCGGACGTCGGCCGACGCGTCGGCGTCGGCCAGGCCCTCGGCCGCGCAGAAGCGGTGCCAGCCGCGCACGGCCGCGACCGACCGGGCGGTCGACGACGGCGACAGGGGCGCGCCGCCGTCGGCCCCGGTGCGCAGCGCGGTGACGTAGTCGGCGACGTCGTCCGCCTCGACGTCGCGCACGGCGTGGTTCCCGCGCGACGCGAGGAACGCGACGTAGCGCGCGAGGTCGCGGCGGTAGGCCGCGACCGTGTTGGCGGACAGCCCGCGCTCGACGGCGAGGTGCGCCAGGTACTCGCGCGCGGCGCGGTCCAGCGCCTCGGGCACGTGGGCCTCGCCGGGGCTCATGGCGTCACTGCCCGCCCGGGACGACCGGGCTCACAGCGGCAGGAAGACGTCGACCGCCACCGCGACGAAGAGCAGGGTCAGGTACGTGATGGACGCGTGGAAGACCTTCATCTCCCCCACCTTGCCGCCCTTGCCGTCGGCCTTGTCGCGCGCCCGGCGCAGCATCGTCACGCACGACGACAGGAACCACGCGCCCAGGGCCGTGGCGACGACGCCGTAGACCCAGGTCATGCCGGCGAGCGGCCACAGCGCGAGCGACGAGGCGACCATCGCGACGCCGTAGAGGATCATCTCGCGCGCGACCCGGCTGTCGTCCGCGACGACGGGGAGCATCGGGACGCCCGCGTTCGCGTAGTCGCGCTTGAACTTCATCGACAGCGGCCAGTAGTGCGGCGGGGTCCAGAAGAAGATGACGAGGAACAGCGCGAGCGCCGCCCAGCTCAGCGAGCCCGTGACCGCCGACCAGCCGATGAGCACCGGCATGCAGCCCGCGATGCCGCCCCACACGATGTTCTGCGGGGTGCGGCGCTTGAGGATCATCGTGTAGCCGACGACGTAGATCGCGATCGCCGCGAACGTCAGCCACGCGGAGACGACGTTGACCAGCAGCGCGAACCAGACCAGCGACACCACGCCGAGGACGGTCGCGAACACGAGCGCCGCGCGCGGGGTGATCTCGCCCGTGACGAGCGGGCGCCGCTTGGTGCGGTTCATGACCTCGTCGATGTCGCGGTCGAGGTAGCAGTTGTAGACGTTCGCGGAGGCCGCGGCGAGCGTGCCGCCGACGAGCGTCGCGAGGATGAGGCCCAGCCCGGGCAGCCCGCCCTGCGCCAGGAACATCGTCGGGACCGTCGTGACGAGGAGGAGCTCGATGATGCGCGGCTTGGTGAGGGCGACGTAGGCGCCGACCCGCTCGCGCAGCGCGCGGGTCGCGCTGGCGACCTCGGCCGTCGGGGCGACGGGGGTCGCGGGGGCCGTCGGAGAGGACGGCTGCTGGGTCGACGCGGCGCTCGACGGGCTTCCGGTCCCGTCGATCGGTGCCTGGCTCGTGGTGTGCACGCGCTTCGGTGTTCCGTTCTGAGGTGGGGGGCGAGCTGGGACGGACCGCCGGTCGTCCTCGCTCATCGTACGTCCCCGCCTGCGCGGGGGCCGACCGGACGGGCCGGGCGATTGTGTGACATCCGACCGAAATCCAGCACGTGGGCACCGCCCGGCCGGGAACGGCGCGCGCGTATAGGCTGGTGCCCGCGACCGTCCCGCGTCGGACCGCCCGCCACGGACGTGGCCTCCGGGCCGCGCGACGGGCACCGGGCCGCCCCGCCCCCTGAGGCGCGAGGCCGGGAAATGTTCAACGGTTGCTTCGAGTTGTCGCGAGGATCCGGGGCGCGCGCTCCGGACGGGAATGAGGTTCGGTGAACGCGTTGTCCCCTGCTCACACGCCCCTGGACTGGACGGACCTGGACGACCGGGCCGTCAAGACGATCAAGGCGCTCGCCGCCGACGCCGTGGAGAAGGTGGGCAACGGCCACCCGGGCACCGCGATCTCGCTGGCCCCCGCCGCGTACCTGCTGTTCCAGAAGGTCATGCGCCACGACCCGTCCGACGACCACTGGGACGGTCGCGACCGGTTCGTGCTCTCCGCGGGCCACTCGTCGCTGACGATCTACCTCCAGCTCTTCCTCGCCGGGTACGGCCTGGAGATGGAGGACATCGAGGCGCTGCGCACGTGGGGCTCCAAGACCCCCGGCCACCCCGAGTACAAGCACACCCGCGGTGTCGAGATCACGACCGGCCCGCTCGGCCAGGGCCTCGCGTCGTCGGTCGGCATGGCGTTCGCGGCGCGCCGCGAGCGCGGCCTGCTCGACCCGTCGACCACGCCGGGCGAGTCGCCGTTCGACCACCACGTCTACGTCATCGCCTCCGACGGCGACCTGCAGGAGGGCGTGACGAGCGAGGCCTCCTCGCTCGCGGGCCACCAGCAGCTCGGCAACCTCGTCGTGATCTGGGACGACAACAAGATCTCGATCGAGGACGACACGGACATCGCGTTCACCGAGGACGTCCTCGCGCGCTACGCCGCGTACGGCTGGCACACCCAGCGCGTCGACTGGACCAACGGGGGCACCGGTTACGCGGAGGACGTCGACGCGCTGCACGCCGCGATCGAGGCCGCCAAGGCCGAGACGGGCAAGCCGTCGATCATCGCGCTGCGCACGATCATCGGGTACCCGTCGCCGACGAAGCAGAACACCGGCGGCATCCACGGGTCCGCCATGGGCGCCGACGAGATCAAGGGCCTCAAGGTCGAGCTCGGCCTCGACCCCGAGGCGAGCTTCGCGATCGACGACGAGGTGCTCGCGTACACGCGCGCCGTCGGCGAGCGCCAGGCCGACGCCCGCGCCGCCTGGGACCGGGCGTTCGAGGCGTGGAAGACGGCGAACCCGTCCGGCGCGGAGCTGCTCGACCGCCTCTCGCGCCGCGAGCTCCCGGCCGGCTGGGAGGACGCGCTGCCCACGTTCGAGGCGGGCAAGGCCGTCGCGACGCGCTCCGCGTCCGGCAAGGTCCTCACCGCGCTCAAGGACGTGCTGCCCGAGCTCTGGGGCGGCTCCGCCGACCTCGCGGGCTCGAACAACACGACGATGGACGGCGAGCCGTCGTTCGTGCCGGCCGAGCACGCGACGAAGAAGTTCCCGGGCCACGAGTACGGCCGCACGCTGCACTTCGGCATCCGCGAGCACGCCATGGGCGCGATCCTCAACGGCATCGTCCTGCACGGCGGCACGCGCGCCTACGGCGGCACGTTCCTCCAGTTCAGCGACTACATGCGTCCCGCCGTGCGGCTCGCCGCCCTCATGGAGATCCCGACGACGTTCGTGTGGACGCACGACTCGATCGGCCTCGGCGAGGACGGCCCGACGCACCAGCCCGTCGAGCACCTCGCGGCGCTGCGCGCGATCCCGGGCCTCGACGTCGTGCGCCCGGCCGACGCGAACGAGACCGCGTGGGCGTGGCGCACCGTGCTCGAGAACACCGAGCGGCCGGCAGGCCTCATCCTCACGCGCCAGAACGTGCCGACGTTCCCGCGCGGGACCGACGGCTACGCCGACGCGTCCGGCACGGCGCGCGGCGGCTACGTGCTGCTCGACACCGAGGGCACGCCGGACGTCATCCTCATCGGCACCGGCTCCGAGGTGCAGCTCGCCGTCGAGGCGCGCGAGATCCTCGCGGCCGAGGGCGTGCAGGCGCGCGTCGTGTCCCTGCCGAGCCGCGAGTGGTTCGACGGCCAGGACGACGCCTACCGCGAGTCGGTCCTGCCGTCCGCCGTCCGCGCGCGCGTCTCGGTCGAGGCGGGCGTCGCGCAGGGCTGGCGCGAGCTCGTCGGCGACGCCGGCCGCTCCGTGAGCCTCGAGCACTACGGCGCGTCCGCGGACTACCAGGTGCTGTACCGCGAGTTCGGTATCACGTCCGAGGCCGTCGCGACGGCGGCGCGCGAGTCGATCGCCGCGGCGCGCGGCGGCGACGCCCCGGGCGCCGAGCCCACCCCCTCGGAGGGCGGCACTGGCGACCTGCGCTGACCCTTCGTAGATTCCGAGGTGGGGCCGTGCACGCGGCCCCACCTCGGGACGCCCCGGACGACCGTCACGAGCGGCGACCCGGGCGCACGCCCGCAGCGAGAGCACCACGAGAGGAAGTCCGATGACGCAGCCCACCACCGTCCCCGGCCCCATCGAGCAGCTCACGGGAGCGGGCGTGTCGATCTGGCTCGACGACCTCTCCCGAGAACGGCTGCGCACCGGAAACCTCGCCGACCTGGTGGCGACGCGCGGCGTCGTCGGCGTGACCACGAACCCCACGATCTTCGCGTCGGCGCTCGCGAAGGGCGACGCCTACGACGCCCAGCTCGCCGACCTCGCGGCCGCGGGCACCGACGACGCTGCCGTGGAGGCCGCCGTCGAGCGCATCACGACGGACGACGTGCGCGCCGCCGCCGACCTCCTGCGCCCCGTCTACGACGCCACCGACGGCGTCGACGGGCGCGTCTCGATCGAGGTCGACCCGCGCCTCGCCCACGACGCCGACGCGACGGTCGTCACGGCGGAGCGCCTGTGGCGCACGATCGACCGACCGAACGGCTACATCAAGATCCCGGCGACGGTCGCGGGCCTCGACGCGATCACGCGCACGCTCGCGCAGGGCATCAGCGTCAACGTGACCCTCATCTTCTCCCTCGCGCGCTACCGCGCCGTCATGGAGGCGTTCGCGATCGGGCTGGAGCAGGCGCGCGCCGACGGCGTGGACCTCGCGCCCGTGGGCTCCGTCGCCTCGTTCTTCGTCTCGCGCGTCGACACCGCGGTGGACGCCGCGCTCGAGAAGGTCGGGACGCCCGAGGCGCTCGACCTGCGCGGGCAGACCGCCGTCGCGAACGCGCGCCTCGCGTTCGAGGCCTACGAGGAGTTCCGCCAGACGGACCGCTGGCGCTCGCTCGTCGCGTCCGGCGCGCAGCCCCAGCGCCCCCTGTGGGCCTCGACGGGCGTGAAGAACCCCGAGTACCGCGACACGATGTACGTCGACGAGCTCGTCACGGACGGCGTCGTGAACACCATGCCCGAGGCGACGCTCCAGGCGTTCGCGGACCACGGCGTCGTGACGGGCGACACGGTCACCGGCACGGCGACCGCGTCGCGGCGCACGATCGAGACCGTCGAGTCGTTCGGCGTCTCCCTCGTCGAGGTCACCGACCGCCTCGAGGCCGAGGGCGTGCGCAAGTTCGAGGACAGCTGGACCGAGCTCCTCGCCACGACGCGCGACAACCTCCGCCGCCTCGCCTCCTCCTGACCTCCGGCGCGCGGCCGGCGTCCCGGCCGCGCGTCCGACCTGCGGGAACGGCGGCGCACCCCGTCGCGACGCCCCTATGATCCGCAGACGCCCCAGTCCTTCTGCAGTCCTCCGACCCCTCCCCGAACGGAACGGTGCCACCAGGTGAGACCGGCCAAGATCACGCCAGAGCACAACCCTCTGCGCGACCCCCTCGACCTGCGCCTGCCCCGGATCGCGGGCCCGTGCGGGCTCGTCATCTTCGGCGTCACGGGCGACCTCGCCCGCAAGAAGCTCATGCCCGCGGTCTACGACCTCGCCAACCGCGGTCTGCTCCCCCGGGCTTCGCGCTCACGGGCTTCGCGCGCCGCGACTGGGAGGACCAGGACTTCGCGCAGGTCGTGCACGACGCCGTCAAGGAGCACGCGCGCACGCCGTTCCGCGAGGCGACGTGGCGCCAGCTCTCCGAGGGCATCCGGTTCGTCCAGGGCTCGTTCGACGACGACGAGGCGTTCGAGCGCCTGCGCGAGACGGTCGAGACGCTCGACGCCGAGCGCGGCACGGGCGGCAACCACGCGTTCTACCTGTCGGTCCCGCCGAGCGCGTTCCCCGTCGTGTGCCGCCAGCTCGCCGAGTCGGGGCTGTCCCGCTCGGCGGAGGACGCGTGGCGCCGCGTGGTCATCGAGAAGCCGTTCGGCCACGACCTCGCGAGCGCGCGCGAGCTCGACGCCGTCGTGTCGGAGGTCTTCCCGCCCGACTCGGTCTTCCGCATCGACCACTACCTCGGCAAGGAGACGGTCCAGAACCTCCTCGCCCTGCGCTTCGCCAACCAGATGTTCGAGCCCATCTGGAACGCGAACTACGTCGACCACGTGCAGATCACGATGGCCGAGGACATCGGCATCGGGGGCCGCGCCGGCTACTACGACGGCATCGGCGCCGCGCGCGACGTCATCCAGAACCACCTGCTCCAGCTCCTCGCGCTCGTCGCGATGGAGGAGCCGGTGTCGTTCGACGCGCCCTCCCTGCGGGCCGAGAAGATCAAGGCGCTCTCCGCCGTGCGCCTGCCGCGCGAGCTGTCCCGGCACACCGCCCGCGGGCAGTACGCCGCCGGCTGGCAGGGCGGCGAGGAGGTCATCGGCTTCCTCGAGGAGGACGGCATCCCCGACACCTCCACCACGGAGACGTACGCGGCGGTCCGCGTCGACATCGACAACCGCCGCTGGGCGGGCGTCCCGTTCTACCTGCGCACGGGCAAGCGCCTCGGGCGTCGCGTGACCGAGGTCGCCGTCGTGTTCAAGAAGGCGCCGCACCTGCCGTTCGAGAGCTCGCAGGCGTCGGACCTCGGGAACAACGCGCTCGTGATCCGCGTCCAGCCGGACGAGGGCGTGACGATGCGCTTCGGCGCCAAGGTCCCGGGCACCGCGATGGAGGTCCGCGACGTGACGATGGACTTCGGCTACGGGCACGCGTTCACGGAGTCGTCGCCGGAGGCGTACGAGCGCCTCATCCTCGACGTCCTGCTCGGCGACCCGCCGCTGTTCCCCACGCGCGAGGAGGTCGAGCTCTCGTGGAAGATCCTCGACCCGATCACCGCGCACTGGGCCGCGAAGGGCAAGCCCGAGCCGTACCGGTCGGGCACGTGGGGGCCGGAGTCCGCCGACGCGATGCTCGCGCGCGACGGCCGCGCCTGGCGGCGCCCGTGACCGCCCCGGCGCCCGCCGAGCGGGCCGCGCGCACCCGAGAGACCCCCCGACCCCGTCGTGCGCCGGTACGCGGCACGACCCTCCGACCGGCGAGGACCCCGCGATGATCATCGACCTGCCCGACACGACGACGAACGCGGTGAACAAGCGCCTCGTGCGCCTGCGCGACGAGGGCGGCGCGATCGCGCTGGGCCGCGTCCTCACGCTCGTCGTCATCGCGCGCGAGTCCGACGTCGAGACGTCGATCGAGGCCGCGAACGACGCGAGCCGCGAGCACCCGTGCCGCGTCATCGTCGTCGCGCCGTCTGGGCGCAGCGCGACGCCGCACCTCGACGCGCAGATCCGCGTCGGCGGCGACGCGGGCGCGTCCGAGGTGGTCGTGCTCCGCACCGCCGGTCCGCTGCTCGAGCACGCGGACACGCTCGTCATGCCGCTCCTCCTGCCCGACGCGCCCATCGTCGTGTGGTGGCCGGGCCAGCCGCCCGCGTCCCCCGACGACGACCCGGTCGGCGCCATGGCGCAGCGGCGCATCACCGACTCGATCACAGCGAAGGATCCCGAGGCCACGCTCGCGCAGCTCGCGCAGACGTACGGCCCGGGCGACTCCGACCTCGCGTGGGCCCGCGTGACGCTGTGGCGCGGCCTCATCGCCGCGGCGCTCGACCAGCCGCCCTACGAGCCGGTGACGAGCGTCGTCGTCGAGGGCCAGGCGAAGCACACGTCGCTCGACCTGCTCGCCGCGTGGCTGGGCTCGCGGCTACGCTGCCCGGCGCAGGTGGTGCGACGGCGCGGTGCCGAGGCGATCACGCGCGTGACCCTCGAGCGCAAGAGCGGGCCGATCGTCCTCGACCGCCCCGACGGCCGCACGGTGACGATCAGCCAGCCGGGCAAGCCCGACCGCCGCGTCGCGCTGCCCATCCGGACGCTCAGCGAGGCCCTCATCGAGGAGCTGCGCCGTCTGGACCCCGACGAGATCTACGGCGAGGTGCTCACCAAGGGCCTGCAGAAGGTGGGCGCGTGACCGCCGCGGGGCCGGGCACCCCGGCGCGCCTCGTCGTCGTGCACCCCGACGCCGGCGTGCTCGCCGAGGCGGTGGCGTCGCGGCTCGTGACCCGCCTGCTCGACGTGCAGTCGGTCCGCCGGCCCGTGCACGTCGTGCTGACGGGTGGGACCGTCGGGATCGCGAGCCTGGCCGCGCTCGCGCGCCACCCCGCGCGCGACGCCGTCGACTGGTCGGGCGTGCACGTGTGGTGGGGCGACGAGCGCTTCCTCGCGTCCGGCGACGGCGAGCGCAACGAGACGCAGGCGCGCGAGGCGCTGCTCGACCACCTGCCGCACCTCCCGCCCGAGAACGTGCACCCGATGCCGGCCGCGGACGCGGCCGCGACCCCCGAGGAGTCGGCGACCGCGTATGCGGCGACGCTCGCGGAGCACGCGCCGGACGGCGAGCAGGTCCCGGCCTTCGACGTCCTGCTGCTCGGCATGGGCCCCGACGGCCACGTCGCGTCGCTCTTCCCCGACCACCCCGGGCTCGACGTCACGGGCGCCCCGACGGTAGGCGTCCACGGCTCCCCCAAACCGCCGCCCGAGCGCGTCACGCTGACGTTCGAGGCGATCGCGCGGGCCCGTCAGGTGTGGGTCGTCGCGGCAGGCGCCGAGAAGGCCCCCGCGGTCGCGTCGGCGCTCGCCGGCGCGCCGCCGCGCGAGACCCCGGCCGCCGCGGTCGCGGGACGGAGGCCACGCTGTGGCTCGTCGACGTCGCCGCGGCCGGCACCGGGACCCCGACCGAGACGGACGAGGGGCGCGCGTGACGACCGGCGGCGAGCACCCGGCGGACCCCGCGGCCACGTGGGACGCCGTCGACGCGTACTTCGCGCCCCTGGTGGCCGAGGACGACGTGCTCGCCGCCGCGTCGGCGCGCGCCCGGGACGCCGGGCTCCCGGAGATCCAGGTCTCCCCCGCCCAGGGCCGGCTGCTGCAGCTCCTCGCGCTCGCGTCGGGCGCGCGGCGGATCCTCGAGGTCGGCACCCTGGGCGGCTACTCGACGATCTGGCTCGCCCGGGCCCTGCCCGCCGACGGCACGCTCGTCACGTGCGAGATCGACCCGGCCCACGCCGCCGTCGCGCGCGAATCGCTGGCCTCGGCCGGGCTCTCCGGGACGGTCGACGTCGTCGTCGGCCCGGCCGCGGACACGCTGCGAGGGCTCGTCGCGGACGGCGCCGAGCCGTTCGACCTCGTGTTCGTCGACGCGGACAAGCCCTCGAACCCGGTCTACCTCGACCTCGCGCTGCGGCTCTCGCGCCCCGGGACGCTCCTCGTCGTGGACAACACCGTCCGCGGCGGGGCCGTCGCGGACGCGGCGAGCACCGACCCGAACGTGCTCGGCGTGCGGGAGATGACGGACCGCGTCGTCGCGGACCCGCGCCTCGACGCCACGGCCGTGCAGACCGTCGGGTCCAAGGGCTACGACGGCTTCGTGCTCGCGCGCGTGCGCGGCTGAGCTGCTACCCGGACCGCCCGGGCCGGGTTCAGCGGCCGCGGCGGGCGCGCAGCGCGGCGAGCGCCTCGTCGAGGATGGCGACGCCGTCCTCGTCGCTGCGCCGCTCCTTCACGTACGCGAGGTGCGTCTTGTAGGGCTCGTTGCGCGACGGCGTCGGCGGGTGCTCCTGGTCCTGACCGGCCGGGAACCCGCACCGCGGGCAGTCCCAGGTCTCCGGCGCCTCGATGCCCGCCTCCGACGAGAAGCTGGGTCGCGTCTCGTGGCCGTTGGCGCACCAGTACGACACCCAGAAGCGCGGCGCGATCTCGCCGCGCTCGGACTCCCCGAGCGGTCCCGCCCCGACGCGCGACCCTCGGATCGCGTTACCACCTGCCACGTGCTCTCTCCCCCGTCCGTGCCGCCGTCGGCACTCGTTCCTGCCCGGACCGCGCGACCGTGCGCGGCTTGCCCCCTGCCGACTGCGGACTCTCCTGCCGTCCCGACGACGCCCCGGTGGGCGCGTGCGGTCAGACGACCTTCTGGAGGAGACCCAGGAGCACGATGACGACGGCCCAGACGAGGGCGAACGCCACGGTGATGCGGTTGAGGTTGCGCTCGGCGACGCCGGAGCTGCCCACGGAGCTCGAGATCCCGCCGCCGAACATGTCGGAGAGGCCGCCGCCCTTCCCCTTGTGCATGAGCACGAGCAGGGTGAGGAAGGCGCTGGTCAGCACCAGCAGGATCTGGAGGATGATGCGCAGCACGTCCACGAGTACGTCCTTGAGGCTCAGGGCCGGCCCGACCGATGTCGGGACCGACCGCACGGTTGTCGTGCACGGGCGTGACCCGCGGCACAGGGGACAAGAGTAGGCGACGCGAGGCCGCCGCGGCCAACCCCGTCCGCCGTCGTCCCCGGACGGCGGCCGACGGCCCCGGGACGCGGTCCCGGGGCCGTCGGTGCGGGGTGCGAGGCGGAGGTCAGGCGCCGGTCGCGTGCGACTGGTAGCGCGCGATCTTCGCGAACTCCTCGGGGTCGAGGCTCGCGCCGCCGACGAGCGCACCGTCGACGTCGGGCTGCGCCATGATCGCGGCCACGTTCGACGACTTCACCGAGCCGCCGTACAGGACGCGCGTCGCGTTCGCGAGGTCCGCGTCGTACAGGTCGCCGAGGGCGCCGCGGATCGCACCGCAGACCTCCTGGGCGTCCTCGGGCGTCGCGACCTCGCCCGTGCCGATGGCCCACACGGGCTCGTACGCGATGACGAGCGTCGCGAGCTGGGGGGCGGGGATGCCCGCGAGGGCGCCCTCGACCTGGGCGAGCGTGTAGGCGATCTGCTCGCCGGCCTTGCGCACGTCCAGGCCCTCGCCCACGCACAGGATCGGGGCGATGCCCTGACCCACGGCGGCGACGATCTTCTCGTTCACCAGCGCGTCGGTCTCGCCGTGGTACTGGCGGCGCTCCGAGTGCCCGATGGCGACGTAGCTCACGCCGAGCTTGGCCAGCATCGACGCCGAGATCTCGCCCGTGTACGCGCCCTCGGCGTGCGCCGAGACGTCCTGCGCGCCGTACTTGAGCTCGAGCTTGTCCGCGTCCACGAGCGTCTGCACCGACCGGAGGTCGGTGAACGGCGGCAGCACGGCGACCTCGACGGCCGCGTAGTCGTGCTTCGCGTCCTTCAGGGTCCACGCGAGCTTCTGCACGGTGTGGGTCGCCTGGTGGTGGTCCAGGTTCATCTTCCAGTTGCCCGCCATGAGCGGGGTGCGGGTGTTCGCCACGGGTCCTTCTTCTCTCTGTGGGGGCCCGCGCCGCCCGCGGGAGCGGGCGGCGCGGAGGGGTACGGGGGCGGTCAGCCCTCGAGGACGGAGATCCCCGGCAGGTCCTTGCCCTCGAGGAACTCGAGGCTCGCGCCGCCACCGGTCGAGATGTGGCTGAAGCCCGCCTCGTCGAAGCCGAGGATGCGGACCGCGGCGGCCGAGTCGCCACCGCCGACGATGGTGAACGCGCCGTTCGCCGTCGCGTCGACCAGGGCCTGGGCCACGGCGCGCGTCCCGCCCGAGAACGCCTCGAACTCGAACACGCCGGCGGGGCCGTTCCAGACGACGGTCCTCGCGTCGACGATCTTGCTCGCGAAGAGCTTGGCCGACTCGGGGCCGATGTCGAGGCCGATCTTGTCGGCCGGGATCGCGTCCGCGGCGACGACCTCGTGCGGCGAGTCCGCGGCGAACGCGTCGGCCACCACGATGTCCGTCGGCAGGACGATCTCGACGCCGTTCTTCTCCGCGTCCGCGAGGTAGCCCTTGACCGTGTCGATCTGGTCCTCCTCGAGGAGGGACTTCCCGACGCCGTAGCCCTTCGCCGCGAGGAACGTGAACACCATGCCGCCGCCGATGAGCAGGCGGTCCGCCTTGGTGAGCAGGTTCGCGATGACGCCCAGCTTGTCGGAGACCTTCGAGCCGCCGAGCACGACCGCGTAGGGGCGCTGCGGGTCCTCCGTCGCCTTGCGCAGCGAGTCGACCTCCTTGAGGACGAGCTCGCCCACCGCGGACGGGAGCACCTGCGCGACGTCGTAGACCGACGCCTGCTTGCGGTGCACGACGCCGAAGCCGTCGGAGACGAAGACGTCCGCGAGCTGCGCGAGGTCGCGGGCGAGCGCCTGGCGCTCCGCGTCGTCCTTCGACGTCTCGCGCGGGTCGAACCGGATGTTCTCCAGCAGCGCGACCTCGCCGTCGCCGAGCGCGGCGACCGTCTCGCGCGCCGAGTCGCCGACGACGTCCTGCGCCAGGTGCACCGGCACGCCGAGCAGCTCGCCCAGGCGGGCCGCGACGGGCGCGAGGGAGTACTTCGGGTCCGGCTCGCCCTTGGGGCGGCCGAGGTGCGCGGTGACGATCACCTTCGCGCCCGCGTCCGTCAGCTTCTTCAGCGTCGGGAGCGCGGCGCGGATGCGCCCGTCGTCCGTGATGGTCGTCCCGTCGAGCGGGACGTTGAAGTCGGAGCGGACGAGGACGCGCTTGCCGCGCAGGTCGCCCAGGGAGTCGATGGTCTTCATGCGGTCTCCTACGGTTCTGTCGCCGTCGTGCGGGACGCCTGCCGGCAGCCGGCTCGGCCCGCACATGAGGACGTCCGCGTGCGCGTCACCGGGCGGTGCCGGGACGCGCACGCGGACGCATGGTGCTACGCAGGGATGTGCTGCGTCAGCAGGTGGCTCAGAGCTTCTCGCCGACCAGGGCGGTCAGCGCGACGAGGCTGTTCGAGTAGCCCCACTCGTTGTCGTACCAGGAGACGACCTTGACCTGGTCGCCGATCACCTTCGTGAGCTTCGAGTCGAAGATGCTCTGGTGCGGGTTGGTGACGATGTCGCTCGACACGATCTCGTCGTCGACGTACTCGAGGATGCCCTTGAGCGGGCCCTCGGCCGCCGCCTTGAGCGCGGCGTTGACCTCGTCCACCGTGACCTCGCGCGAGGCGGTGAAGGTGAGGTCCGTCGCCGAGCCCGTGATGACCGGGACGCGCAGCGCGTAGCCGTCCAGCTTGCCCTTGAGCTCAGGCAGGACGAGCGACACGGCCTTGGCCGCACCCGTCGAGGTCGGGACGATGTTCTGCGCGGCGGCGCGGGCGCGACGCAGGTCGCGGTGCGGGCCGTCCTGGAGGTTCTGGTCACCCGTGTAGGCGTGGATCGTGGTCATGAGACCACGCTCGATGCCGATCGAGTCGTTGAGCGCCTTCGCCAGCGGGGCGAGGCAGTTCGTGGTGCACGACGCGTTCGAGATGATGTGGTGCGCGGCCGGGTCGTACTGGTCCGAGTTCACGCCCATGACGAACGTGGCGTCCTCGTTCTTGGCCGGGGCCGAGATGATGACCTTCTTGGCGCCGGCGTCGATGTGCGCCTTCGCCTTGGTCGCGTCGGTGAAGAAGCCGGTCGACTCGATGACGATGTCGGCGCCGAGCTCGCCCCAGGGGAGGTTCGCCGGGTCGCGCTCCGCGAGCGCACGGATCTTCTTGCCGTCGACGATGATGTTGTCGTCGTCGAAGTCGACGCTCAGCGGGAAACGGCCGAGGACCGTGTCGTACTTGAGCAGGTGCGCGAGCGTCTTGTTGTCCGTGAGGTCGTTCACGCCGACGATCTCGATGTCGGCGCCCGACTCGACGATGGCGCGGTAGAAGTTCCGTCCGATACGACCGAAGCCGTTGATACCGACGCGGATGGTCACAATGCCCTCCTCAGGGCGCGCCGGTTGTCCCGACGCACACGGTTGATGCCGAACGATCACGTACGCCGTCGTACGCAGGTGGTGATCGCGCCCGTGCCCCGCTGCCCGGATCCCGGCACAGCACCCTCCGTGCTCGTGGACCGTCACGGCGACAGCCGGGACCACCCACGCCCACGAGGGGTGTCAGCGAAGGAGCACGTCGTTGTCACCTGACACTGACGAGCCTATACCAACACCACTCCGTCATGTGACCTGAATCCCATGCTTCGGGACCATCGTCCCGCCGGTGCGTGACGTCCAGGGGACGGGCGCCACGGCGGCGGCCGGACGGCGCGACGGTCGCGGGCGGAGGGCCGCGCTCCTCAGAGGTCGAGCAACTCCGGGCTCAGCCCCGCCTCGGTGTCCGGGATGCCGAGCTCGGCGGCGCGCTTGTCCGCCGTCGAGAGCAGGCGCCGGATGCGCCCCGCGACGGCGTCCTTGGTGAGCGGCGGGTCCGCGAGCTGACCGAGCTCCTCCAGCGACGCCTGCTTGTGCGCGAGGCGCAGCTCGCCCGCCTCGCGGAGGTGCTCCGGCAGGTCGGGGCCCAGGATCTCGAACGCCCGCTCGACCCGGGCGCCCGCCGCGACGGCGGCGCGCGCCGAGCGGCGCAGGTTGGCGTCGTCGAAGTTGGCGAGCCGGTTCGCCGTGCCGCGCACCTCACGACGCGCGCGACGCTCCTCCCAGACGAGGACCGCCTCGTGCGCGCCGAGGCGCGTGAGCAGCGCGCTGATCGCGTCGCCGTCGCGGATCACCACGCGGTCGATCCCGCGGACCTCGCGCGACTTGGCGGACACCCCGAGGCGCCGGGCCGCGCCGACGAGCGCGAGGGCCGCCTCCGGGCCGGGGCACGTGATCTCGAGGGCCGACGAGCGCCCGGGCTCCGTGAGGGACCCGTGGGCGAGGAAGGCGCCGCGCCACGCGGCCTCGGCCTCCTCCACCCCGCCGGAGACGACCTGCGGGGGCAGCCCGCGCACGGGCCGGCCGCGCTGGTCGAGGAGGCCCGTCTGGCGGGCCAAGGACTCGCCGTCGCGCACGACCCGCACGACGTACCGGCTGCTCTTGCGCAGCCCCCCGGCAGACACCACGATCAGCTCGCTCGTGTGGCCGTAGACGTCGGCGATGGTCTCGCGCAGGCGCCGCGCGGCGATGGCCGTGTCGAGCTCGGCCTCGATGACCACACGACCCGAGATGAGGTGCAGGCCGCCCGAGAAGCGGAGCATCGCGGACACCTCCGCCTTGCGGCACGAGGTCTTGTCCACCCGCAGTCGTGCCAGCTCGTCCTTCACCTGTGCCGTGAGCGCCATGCGGGACATCCTGCCACCGATGGGAGCGTGTCGCGGCGGCGTCCCGGAGCGCGGGGGCGGCCGTCGCGGTGTCCGGCGCGCACCCGGGCCCGGCCCCCTCGCGCGCCTGTCCACGACGGGCGCTGGAGGCGGCGAGGGCTCAGCGGGCGGGCGAGCCGACGTCCCCGAGGACGTCGTCGAAGACGTCGCGGTAGGCGGCCGCGAGCCGCAGCGCGTCGTGCCGCGGCGTGCCGTCGCCCCGGCGGACCTGGCGCAGCAGGAGCCGGGCGCCCATGCGCGCCGCGGCCTCCGCGAGCTGCTCGGTGTCCTCGACGGCGGACGGGTCGGCCACGACGGCGTCGATCCGCAGCTCCGGAGCGTGCTTGTGCAGCACCTCCAGGTGCTCCGTCGCGGTGAGCCCGAACGTCTCCCCCGTCTCGCTCGACAGGTTGAGCGTGACGCACCGGCGCGCCGAGGTCTCGTGCAGCGCGCGTGCGAGCTCGGGGACGAGCAGGTGCGGCATCACCGACGAGAACCACGACCCGGGACCGAGCACGACCCAGTCCGCCTCCTCCACGGCACGCACCGCCTCCGGGCACGCGGGCGGGTCGGCGGGTACGAGCCGGAGCTGCTCGATGCGGTCGTAGGTGACCGCGACGCGGCTCTGCCCGACGACCGTCTCGAGCCGGCCCTGCGCCCAGACGTCCGCCTCGATCCGCAGCGGCACGGCCGCCATGGGGAGCACGCGGCCCCGCGCCCCGAGGAGCTTGCCCACCCAGTCGAGACCGGCCACCGGGTCGTCGAGCAGCTCCCACAGCGCGACGATGAGCAGGTTGCCCACCGCGTGGTTGTCGAGGTCGCCCTGCGACGTGAACCGGTGCTGCAGGAGCGCGCTCCACGTGCGGCCCCACTCGGAGTCGTCGCACAGGGCCGCGAGCGCCATGCGCAGGTCTCCCGGCGGCAGGACGCCGAGCTCCTCGCGCAGGCGTCCCGAGGAGCCGCCGTCGTCGGCGACGGTGACGACCGCCGTGAGGCGGTCGGACATGAGCCTCAGCGCCGACAGGCTCGCGGAGAGCCCGTGGCCGCCGCCCAGGGCGACGACGGCGGGGTTGCGCAGGCTGACCACGGCGCCGGTCACTCCTTGCCGAGGTCGCGGGCCGTGACGATGACGCGCTGCCCCTGGGCGCGCAGGCGTGCGGCGATCGCCTCGCTGATCGCGACGGACCGGTGCTTGCCGCCCGTGCAGCCGACGGCGATCGTCACGTACCGCTTCTCCTCCCCCAGGTACCCGGCCAGCACCGGCTCGAGCGCGGTCACGTACCGGTCGACGAACTCGAGCGCGCCGGGGCGCCCGAGCACGTAGTCGCGAACGGGCGTGTCCCGGCCGGTGAGGTGGCGCAGCTCGGTGATCCAGTAGGGGTTGGCGAGGAACCGCACGTCGACCACGTGGTCCGCGTCGAGCGGCAGCCCGTACTTGAACCCGAACGAGACGACGTTGATGCGCAGCGTCTCGGGGGTGCCGTCGGCGACGGCGGCGCGCACCTCGCGCGCGAGGTCGTGCACGGTGAGCTCGGAGGTGTCGATGACGACGTCGGACCGCTCCTCCAGGCTCGCGAGCAGACGGCGCTCCTCGGCGAGACCGTCGAGGATGCGCCCCTCCCCCTGCAGCGGGTGCGGGCGCCGGACCTGCTCGTAGCGCCGCACGAGCACCTCGTCGGACGCGTCGAGGAACAGGATGCGGTAGAACACGCCGCTCTGGCGCAGGTGGTCGAGCACCTCGACGAGGTCGGTGAAGAACTCGCGCCCGCGCACGTCGACGACGGCCGCGATGCGCTCGAGCGTCGAGCCGGACCGCGTCATGAGGTCCACGAGCGGGACGATCATGCGCGGCGGCAGGTTGTCGACGACGTACCAGTCGAGGTCCTCCAGCACGGCGGCGGCCCGGGTGCGGCCGGCACCCGACATGCCCGTGATGATGAGCACCTCGGCCTCGCTCGGCTCGGGGGCGTGGGTCGCGGCCTCGATCGCGGGGATGCCGCTGGGGACGGTGGTCGGGGAGGGCTCCGGCACGCGGGCAGGCTGGCCCTGCGGGCTGAGGTCCGGGGTCGGCTCCGAGGTCATGCCCCCAGCATGCCAGCCGTCACGCGCGGGCCGCGGCCTCGTCCTGCGCCGGAGTGTCCTGCGAGGTCCGGTCGTCCGTGGTCCCGCCGCCGAGCGCCGCGACGACGGCCTGCGCCGTCCGCTCGCCCATGCCGCGGACGCTCGCGATCTCCTCGACGCTCGCGGCGCGCAGCCGCTTGAGAGAGCCGAAGTGCTTGAGGAGCGCGGTGCGCCGCGCCGGGCCGAGGCCGGGGACGTCGTCGAGCGCCGAGGCCGTCATGCCCTTGCTGCGCTGCCTGCGGTGCTGGGCGATCGCGAAGCGGTGCGCCTCGTCGCGGACGCGTTGGAGCAGGTACAGGCCCTCGGAGGAACGCTGGAGGATGACGGGGTACTCCTCCCCCGGCAGCCAGACCTCCTCGAGCCGCTTGGCGAGGCCGCACAGCGCGACGTCGTCGATGCCGAGGTCGGCCAGGGCGCGCGCCGCGGCGGCGACCTGCGGCGGGCCGCCGTCGACGACGACGAGGTTCGGCGGGTACGCGAAGCGCGCGCGCCGGTCCACGGGGGCGTCGGGGTCGACCTCGCCGCTGCGCGGCACGTAGCCCGCCGCCTCCGCGGCACGCTCCGCCCGGCGCGCTGCGGCGTCGGACCCGTCGGCGACGTCGTCGGCCTCGAGGTCCAGCTCGACCTCGCCCGAGCGCGAGCGGTCGGACAGGTAGCGCTTGAAGCGGCGCGAGATCACCTCGTACATCGCCGCCGTGTCGTCGGCCGCGCCGTCTCCGTCCGGGCCGCGGACCGTGAAGTGCCGGTACTCGCTCTTGCGCGCGAGCCCGTCCTCGAAGACCACCATCGAGGCGACCTGGTACGTGCCCTGGTTGTGCGAGACGTCGTAGCACTCGATGCGCAGCGGCGCCGTCTCGAGCTCGAGCGCCTCCTGGATCTCGCGCAGCGCCTGGCTGCGGGTCGTGAGGTCGCCCGCGCGCCGCGTGCGGTGCAGCGCGAGCGCGTGCTCCGCGTTGGCGCGGACCGTCGCGGCGAGCTCCTTCTTGTCGCCGCGCTGCGGCACCCGGACGTCGACCCGTGCGCCCCGCAGCCCCGAGAGCCACGTGGTGACCTGGTCGGTGTCCGGCGGCAGGACGGGCACGAGGACCTCGCGCGGCACGGCGTCGCGCGCGAGGTCGCGCCCGGCGCGCGTCCCGGCGTCCGCCGCCACGGCCTCCTCCGCCGCGCCGTACACCTGCTGGAGCAGGTGCTCGACGAGCTCGGCGTCCGTGACGTCCTCGACCTTCTCGACGATCCAGCCGCGCTGACCCCGGATGCGACCGCCGCGCACGTGGAACACCTGGACGGCCGCCTCGAGCTCGTCGCCCACGAGCGCGAACACGTCCGCGTCGGTGCCGTCGCCGAGGACGACCGCGTTCTTCTCCGTCGCGCGCTGGAGCGCGGCGATGTCGTCGCGCAGCCGTGCCGCGGCCTCGTACTCCATCGCGGCGGCGGCCTCGTTCATCTTGCGCTCGAGCCGGCGCACGAACCGCTGCGTGTCGCCCGCCATGAAGTCGCAGAAGTCCTCCGCGAGCGCCTTGTGGTCCTCGGGCGTGATGCGCCCGACGCACGGCGCCGAGCACTTGTCGATGTAGCCGAGCAGGCACGGCCGACCCGTCTGGTGGGCGCGCTTGAAGACCCCCGCCGAGCACGTGCGCACGGGGAACACCCGCAGCAGGAGGTCGAGCGTCTCGCGGATCGCCCACGCGTGGCCGTAGGGCCCGAAGTACCGCGTGCCGGGCCGCTTCGCGCCGCGCATCACCTGGGCGCGCGGGAACTCCTCGCCCATGGTCACCGCGAGGTACGGGTACGACTTGTCGTCGCGGTACTTGACGTTGAACCGCGGGTCGAACTCCTTGATCCACGTGTACTCGAGCGCGAGCGCCTCGACCTCGGTGCCGACGACCGTCCACTCGACCGACGCGGCCGTCGTGACCATCGTCTGGGTGCGGTGGTGCAGGTTCGCGACGTCCTGGAAGTAGTTCGACAGGCGCGCGCGCAGGTTCTTGGCCTTGCCGACGTAGATCACACGGCCGTGCTCGTCGCGGAACCGGTAGACGCCCGGCGAGGTGGGGATCTCCCCCGGCGCAGGGCGGTACGTCGCGGGATCTGCCATGTTCTCCAGCCTAGGTCAGGCCACCGACGCCGGTGGCTCGGGTGCGGGGCGACGCGGGGACGCGGGGAAGACGGGACGCGTGGACGCGGCGACGCGGCGACGCGGCGACGCGGCGACGCGGCGACGCGGCGACGCGGCGACGCGGCGACGACACCGTGTGACGCGCGTCACCGGCCGTTAGGGTGGCGGCCATGAGCGCACAGCACGGCTACGCCGCGACGACCCGCTGGACCGGCGCGGGCGACCGCGGCACCGCGTCCTACACCGCCTACAGCCGCGACCACGAGGTGCTCCTCGACGGGAGGGCGCCGCTGCCCGGCTCCGCGGACCCGGCGTTCCGCGGCGACCCGAACCGGTACAGCCCCGAGGAGCTGTTCCTCGCGAGCCTGTCGCAGTGCCACATGCTGTGGTTCCTCCACCTCGCGGCCGCGGCGGGCGTCGTCGTGCGCGAGTACGTCGACGACGCGACCGGCACCATGCGCGTCGAGTCCGGGGGCGAGGGCCAGTTCACGGACGTCACGCTGCACCCGCGCGTGGTGGTCGACGACGGACCCGGCACGGACGAGGCGGCGCTGGCGACCCTCCACCAGCGCGCGCACGACCACTGCTTCATCGCGCGCTCGGTGAACTTCCGCGTGCTCGTCGAGCCGGCGCCCGCCCGGCGCGCCGCCGCCTGACGCCGGGCGCGGCGAGCACCCGGGCCCGACGCGGCGAGCACCGAGCACGCCGCGCGGGCGCGGGCCTGGTCGACCCGCGCCCACGCCGTACCGTGGCTAGGCCGCGGACGCCTTCCGGCGCCCCGTCTTCGGCTTCTCGTCGGTCGCCCGGCGGGCCGCCGCAGACCGGCCCTTCGTCGACTTGCCGGCCTTCGCCGCAGGCGCCGACGCCCCGGAGGACGCCGACGGCGCGGGCCCGACGGGCACGGGGTCGTGCCCCTCGAGGATCTCCGCGAGGAAGCGCCCGGTGTGGCTCGCCTCTACGCGCGCGACCTGCTCGGGCGTCCCCTGCGCGACGACCTTGCCGCCGCCGGAGCCGCCCTCGGGGCCCATGTCGACGACCCAGTCCGCGCTCTTGATGACGTCGAGGTTGTGCTCGATGACGAGGACGCTGTTGCCCTTGTCGACCAGCGACTGGAGCACGCCGAGCAGCTTGCGGATGTCCTCGAAGTGCAGGCCCGTCGTCGGCTCGTCGAGCACGTAGATCGTGCGGCCCGTCGAGCGCTTCTGCAGCTCGCTCGCGAGCTTGACGCGCTGCGCCTCGCCGCCCGAGAGCGTCGGGGCCGGCTGCCCGAGCCGGACGTAGCCCAGCCCGACCTCGACGAGCGTCTTGAGGTGCCGCGAGATCGCGGGCACGGCCGCGAAGAACTCGGACGCCTCCTCGATCGGCATGTCGAGCACGTCCGCGACGGTCTTGCCCTTGAAGTGCACCTCGAGCGTCTCGCGGTTGTAGCGCGCGCCGTGGCACACCTCGCACGGCACGTAGACGTCCGGGAGGAAGTTCATCTCGATCTTCAGCGTGCCGTCGCCCGAGCACGCCTCGCAGCGGCCGCCCTTGACGTTGAACGAGAACCGGCCCGGCGTGTACCCGCGCACCTTGGCCTCGGTCGTCTCCGCGAACAGCTTGCGCACGTGGTCCCACACGCCGGTGTACGTCGCGGGGTTCGACCGCGGCGTGCGCCCGATCGGGCCCTGGTCCACGTGCACGACCTTGTCGAGGTGCTCGAGACCGGTGACGCGCGTGTGGCGGCCCGCGACCTGCCGGGCCCCGTTGAGCTCGTTGGCGAGCACGGTGTACAGGATCGAGTTCACGAGGGTCGACTTGCCGGAGCCGGAGACGCCCGTGACCGCGGTGAACGTGCCGAGCGGGAAGCTCACGTCGATGCCCGTGAGGTTGTGCTCGCGGGCGCCGACGACCTTGATCTGACGGCCCGGGTCCGTCGGTCGCCGCTGCGCCGGCAGCGGGATGCTGCGCCGCCCCGACAGGTACGCGCCCGTGACGGACTCCGGCGCCTCGAGCAGGCCCGCGTAGTCGCCCGAGTGCACGACCCGCCCCCCGTGCTCCCCCGCGCCCGGGCCGATGTCGACGACCCAGTCCGCGGTGCGGATGGTGTCCTCGTCGTGCTCGACGACGATGAGCGTGTTCCCGAGGTCGCGCAGGCGCGTGAGCGTCTCGATGAGCCGGCGGTTGTCTCGCTGGTGCAGGCCGATGCTCGGCTCGTCCAGCACGTAGAGCACGCCGACCAGGCCCGAGCCGATCTGCGTCGCGAGCCGGATGCGCTGCGCCTCGCCGCCGGAGAGCGTCGCGGCCGGTCGCTCGAGCGAGAGGTAGTCGAGGCCGACGTCGAGCAGGAACCCGAGGCGCGCGTCGATCTCCTTGAGGACCTCGGTCGCGATGGCGCGCTCGCGCGCGCCGAGCTCGAGCGAGCCGAGGAACGCCGCGGCCTCGCGCAGGGGCAGGCGGCACACGTCCCAGATGGACCTGCCGCCGACCTTGACCGCGAGCACCTCCGGCTTGAGGCGGGCCCCCTGGCACACGGGGCACGGGACCTCGCGCATGAAGGCCTCGTACTTCTCCTTCGACCAGTCCGACTCGGTCTCGGTGTGCCGGCGCTCGAGGAAGGTGATGACGCCCTCGAACCCGGTCGAGTACTGCCGCTCACGGCCCCAGCGGTTCTTGTACCGCACGTGGACCTGGTGGTTCTGGCCGTGGAGCACGGCCTTCTTCGCGCGCTCGGGCAGCGCGCGCCACGGCGTGTCCATGGAGAAGCCCAGGTCGTCCGCGAGCGCCGTGAGGACGCGCTCGAAGTACTCCGACGAGATCTGCGCCCACGGCGCGACCGCGCCCTCGCGCAGCGACTTCTCGTCGTCCGGAACCACGAGGTCCGGGTCCACCTCGAGTCGGAACCCGATGCCCGTGCACTCCGGGCACGCGCCGTACGGGGCGTTGAAGGAGAACGTGCGCGGCTCGATCTCGTCGAGCGCGAGCTCGTGGTCGTTCGGGCACGCGCGCTTCTCCGAGAAACGGCGCTCCCGGGCCGGGTCGTCCGCGTCCGCGTCGACGAGCTCGACGACGACGAGCCCGCCCGCGAGCCCGAGGGCCGTCTCGACGGAGTCGGTGAGCCGGCGCTGGACGCCCTCGCGCGCGACGAGGCGGTCGACGACCACCTCGATGTCGTGCTTGAGCTTCTTCTCGAGCGCCGGGACGTCCGTGAGGGTGCGCACCTCGCCGTCGACGCGGGCGCGGGCGAAGCCCTTGGTCTGGAGCTCCTTGAAGAGCTCGGAGTACTCCCCCTTGCGGCCGCGCACGACCGGGGCGAGGACCTGGTAGCGCGTGCCCTCGGGGAGCTCGAGGAGGCGGTCGACGATCTGCTGCGGGGTCTGCGCGGTGACGCGCTCGCCGCACACCGGGCAGTGCTGCGTCCCGGCGCGCGAGAACAGCAGGCGCAGGTAGTCGTAGACCTCGGTGATGGTGCCGACGGTCGAGCGCGGGTTGCGGTTCGTGGACTTCTGGTCGATCGAGACCGCGGGCGACAGGCCCTCGATGAAGTCGACGTCCGGCTTGTCCATCTGGCCGAGGAACTGGCGCGCGTACGCGGACAGCGACTCGACGTACCGGCGCTGCCCCTCCGCGAAGATGGTGTCGAAGGCGAGCGACGACTTGCCCGAGCCGGAGAGCCCCGTGAAGACGATGAGCTTGTCGCGCGGGAGGTCGAGGTCGACGTTGCGCAGGTTGTGCTCGCGGGCACCGGAGATGACGAGGCGATTGCTCACCGCAGCATCGTACGGCGGACCACCCACACTCGCACAGGTGTTCGACGTCACCTCCGCACGGCACCCGGCGAACGCACACGAGCGCCCCACGTCCGGGCTCTCCGCCGTGACCCGGGTCACCGCGGCCCGGGGTCGCGGCGCGCTGCCCGCCGCGAGCGGACGGCACACTGGGCTCATGACGTACACCGGACAGGTCGCCGTGGGCGGCCCGCACGACCTGCGACGCCTCGACGAGGTCGAGATCCGCAAGCTCGCCGTCGGGCCGCTCGCGAACGACGTCTACCTCCTCACGTGCCGGCGCACCGGTGCCCAGCTCCTCGTCGACGCCGCCGACGCGCCCGACGACGTGCTCAGCCTCGTGCGGGCGGGCTCGCCGTCAGGACGGCTCGACGGCGTCGTCACGACGCACCGGCACGCCGACCATCTTCGGGCGCTCGCGCCGGTCGTCGCCGCGACGGGCGCGTCGTCGGCTGCCGGCGAGCCCGACGCGGACGCGGTCGCCGCGGCGTCCGGCGTGCCCGTCGCCCGCCGCCTGCAGCACGGGGACGTGCTGCGGGTGGGCGCGATCGACCTCGAGGTCGTGGCGCTGCGCGGGCACACGCCGGGCTCCGTCGCGCTCGCCTACCGCGAGCCGGACGACGTCGCCGAGCCCGAGACCGTGCCTGGCCGGGTGCACCTGTTCACCGGGGACTCGCTCTTCCCCGGCGGGGTCGGGAACACCGACCGCGACCCGGCGCGGTTCGCGAGCCTGCTGTCCGACGTCGTCGAGCGGGTCTTCGACCGGTTCGACGACGCCACGTGGGTCTATCCCGGTCACGGCGCCGACACGACGCTCGGTGCCGAGCGGCCGCACCTCGCCGAGTGGCGCGAGCGGGGCTGGTAGCGCGGGTCTGGTAGCGGGCGGCCGGTGGCGTGCGGCCGGTAGGGGGCGGCAGGGAGCACGGGGCGCGGCCGAGGCGCGGACCGGACCGCACGCCGTCGGGACGGCCTGGTTCACTGGCTCCATGCCGATCCACGCCGTCACCTACGTCTACGCCGACCGCAGCGCCGAGCTCGACGCCCTGCGACCCGAGCACCGCGCGTTCCTCGCCGACCTCCACACCCGAGGCACGCTGCTCGCCTCCGGTCCGCTCCCCGCCCACGACGGCGCGCCCGCCGGAGCGCTGCTCGTCCTCGACGGGGAGACGCCCGACGCCGTCGCCGCGGTCCTCGACGAGGACCCCTTCGCGCGCGCCGGGCTGGTCGCACAGCGCGCGGTCCGCCCGTGGTCGCCGGTGATCGGCGACTGGGCGGACCGCGTCTGAGCCGGGCGGCGCACTAGCGCACGGCACCACCGCGAGGGACCCCGCCGCCCTGCGGCGGGGTCTCCCCCGCGGCGGGCGCCTCGTCGGTCACGGTCTCCGTGGCGTCCTCCGTGGCGTCCTCCGTGGACGACGACGCGGCGGGCCCGGGCTCCTCGCCGTCCGCCGGCTCGCTCCGTGCGTGCAGCGCGCGGGTGCGCAGCAGGCTCGCGACGGTCGTGACCGCGAGCGCCCCGACGATCACCACGAGCGAGAGCCAGATGGGGACCGTCGGCACCGCCTCGAGGTGCTCGCCCCCGTTGATGAACGGCAGCGTGTTCTCGTGCAGCGCCTCGAGGATGAGCTTGACGCCGATGAACCCGAGGATGACGGCCAGGCCGATCGGCAGGTAGACCAGCCGCTCGAGCAGACCGCCCAGCAGGAAGTAGAGCTGGCGCAGCCCCATGAGGGCGAAGACGTTCGTCGTGAAGACGATGAACGGGTCCTGCGTGAGCCCGAAGATGGCCGGGATGGAGTCGAACGCGAACAGCAGGTCGGTGCTGCCGATCGCGAGGAACACGACGACGAGCGGCGTGAAGACCCGCTTGCCGTCCTCGACCGTGCGCAGCCGGCCGCCGTCGTAGCGGGTGCCGAGCGGCAGGACCCGGCGCAGCGCCCGGACGGCGCGGTTCTCGTGGTACTCCTCGGGCTCGTCGCCGCCCGCCACGAGCTTGATCGCCGTGTACACGAGGAACGCGCCGAACAGGTAGAACACCCAGACGAACTGCGAGATGATCGCCGCGCCCGCCAGGATGAACGCTCCTCGCAGGACGAGCGCGACGATGATCCCGACCATGAGGACGCGCTGCTGCTGCTCCCGCGGGACCGCGAAGCGCGCCATGATGATGACGAACACGAACAGGTTGTCCACCGAGAGGCTGTACTCGGTGAGCCACCCGGCGTAGAACTCCCCGGCCGGTGCCGCGCCCCCCACCGCTCCGACGACCGCCCCGAAGACGAGCGCGAGCGCGACGTAGAACCCGACCCACAGCGCGCTCTCGCGCATGGACGGGACGTGCGGCCGGCGCCCGACGACGAACAGGTCGACGAGGAGCAGGACGGCGAGCGCCGAGAGCGACGCCCACTCGAACCAGACGGGAAGTTCGTGAACCATCGGTGGCTAGCCCTCCGAGATCTCGGCCTCGCGTCGACGGTCGGCGCGGTCCTTGGCGAGGCTCGCGACCGTGGTGATCGTGAGCACGACGACGATGAACCCGAGGGACAGGGCGGTCGGGATCTCCGGGATGACGGTGATGTGCTCACCGCCGTTGATGAACGGCACCTCATTCTTGTGCAGCGCGTGGATGAGCAGCTTCACGCCGATGAAGCCGAGGATCGCGGCGAGGCCGTAGGCGAGGTAGACGAGGCGGTCCAGCAGGCCGTCGATGAGGAAGTAGAGCTGGCGCAGGCCGAGCAGCGAGAACGCGTTCGCCGCGAACACGAGGTACGTCTCCTGCGTGAGGCCGAAGATCGCGGGGATCGAGTCGACGGCGAACAGCAGGTCGGCGCTGCCGATCGCGATCATCACGATGAGCATCGGGGTGATGAAGCGCTTCCCGTCGATCTTGGTCGTCATCTTGTCCTCGACGTACGTCTCCGTCGTCGGGAACAGGCGGCGGGTCAGCCTGAGCGCGCCGTTCTCGTGGAACTCCTCGTCGTGACCGGAGCCCGCCTTCACCTGCGTCCACGCGGTGTACAGCAGGAACGCGCCGAAGACGTAGAAGATCCAGCTGAAGTTCTCGATGAGCGCGGCGCCCAGGAGGATGAAGATCGTCCGCAGGACGAGCGCGATCGTGATGCCGATCAGCAGGACCTTCTGCTGGTACAGCCGCGGGACGCGGAAGCTCGTCATGATGAGCACGAAGACGAAGAGGTTGTCGACCGACAGGCTCTTCTCGGTGATGTAGCCGGCGAAGTACTCGCCGCCGTACGTCGAGCCCCAGACGGCCCAGACGATGCCTCCGAACAGCACCGCGACGGCGACGTAGCCCGCGGACCACCAGCTGGCCTCGCGCAGGCTCGGGGCGTGCGGCGTGCGCACGTGGCCGACGTAGTCGACGGCGAGCATCGCGAGGATCACGCCGATGGTGACGAGCCAGGCCCAGACGGGGACGTCCATGCAGAAACCTCCGGTACGTAGCACTGAGTACCGAAGGTCTCTTCCGCCACGCACCGCCATACGCGCGTGTCCGAGACGCGGGCTGGTGGTTGCGGGACCGGTGACACCGGGCCGACGACTGCGCCGACCGTGATGACGACATCACCGCGGAGGAATACTCCCCTTCAACGAGGAGCCAGCATAGGCCATCGCTCCTGCTCGCGTGACAACACCACGCCACCGTGGACTGTTCCGCGGGCACGCCCGCGGCGACGCCCGGCCGGTCCCCCAGGACCGGTCAGGCTGTCGCGGCGTGCATCTGGCGCAGCTCCTTCTTGAGCCCCGAGATCTCGTCGCGCAGCCGGGCCGCGAGCTCGAACTGGAGCTCGCCCGCGGCCGCGTGCATCTGGTCGCTCAGCTCCTGGATGAGCTCCGCGAGGTCGCTCGCCGCCGCGCCCGCGAGCCGGTTCCCCGACGACGCACCCTCCTTCGGACCGCCCGGCACCGGGGCCTTGCCCTTCGCGCCCTTGCCCGGCTGGCGGTAGCCACCGGCCAGGAGCTCGGCGGTGTCCACGTCCTCGCGCGCGAGCATGTCGGTCACGTCGGAGATGCGCTTGCGCAGCGGCGTCGGGTCGACGCCGTGCTCGGTGTTGTACGCGATCTGCTTCTCGCGGCGACGCTCGGTCTCCTCGATCGCCGCGGCCATCGCCGGCGTGATCCGGTCCGCGTACATGTGCACCTGGCCGGACACGTTGCGGGCCGCGCGCCCGATCGTCTGGATGAGCGACTTGGGCGAGCGC
Organism: Cellulosimicrobium sp. JZ28; assembly: GCF_015327065.1. Taxonomy (NCBI): domain Bacteria; kingdom Bacillati; phylum Actinomycetota; class Actinomycetes; order Micrococcales; family Promicromonosporaceae; genus Cellulosimicrobium; species Cellulosimicrobium sp. JZ28. Next base: position 1,867,788 of record NZ_CP017660.1, read on the forward strand.
AGGAAGCCCTCCTTGTCGGCGTCGAGGATCGCGACGAGCGAGACCTCGGGCAGGTCGAGGCCCTCGCGCAGCAGGTTGATGCCGACGAGGACGTCGTACTCGCCGAGGCGCAGCTCGCGCAGCAGCTCGACGCGGCGCAGCGTGTCGACCTCGGAGTGGAGGTAGCGGACCCGCACGTCCTTCTCGAGCAGGTAGTCCGTGAGGTCCTCGGCCATCTTCTTGGTGAGCGTCGTGACCAGCACGCGCTCGTCGCGGTCGACCCGCTCGCGGATCTCGTGCAGGAGGTCGTCGATCTGGCCGGTGGTCGGCTTGACGATCACCTCGGGGTCCACGAGGCCCGTGGGGCGGATGATCTGCTCGACCACGCCGTCCGCCATCGAGAGCTCGTAGTCGCCCGGCGTGGCCGACAGGTACACGGTCTGGCCGATGCGCTCGACGAACTCCTCCCACCGCAGCGGGCGGTTGTCCATCGCGCTCGGCAGGCGGAACCCGTGGTCCACCAGGCTGCGCTTGCGCGACATGTCACCCTCGAACATCGCGCCGATCTGCGGCACGGTCACGTGCGACTCGTCGATGACGAGGAGGAAGTCCTCCGGGAAGTAGTCGAGCAGGGTGTTCGGGGGCGACCCCGCCTCGCGGCCGTCGATGTGCCGGGAGTAGTTCTCGATCCCGGAGCACGTGCCGATCTGGCGCATCATCTCGATGTCGTAGGTGGTGCGCATGCGCAGGCGCTGCGCCTCGAGCAGCTTGTTCTGCCGCTCGAGCTCGTCGAGCCGCTCCGTGAGCTCGGCCTCGATCGAGGAGATCGCGCGCTCCATGCGCTCCGGCCCGGCGACGTAGTGCGTCGCGGGGAACACGTGGATGCTCGGCTCGGAGCGGATGACCTCGCCCGTGAGCGGGTGCAGCGTCTGGATGCTCTCGATCTCGTCGCCGAAGAACTCGATGCGGACCGCGAGCTCCTCGTAGACCGGGATGATCTCGACCGTGTCGCCGCGCACGCGGAACGTGCCGCGCGTGAACGCCATGTCGTTGCGCGTGTACTGCATCGTGACGAACTGCCGCAGCAGATCGTCGCGCTCCACCTGCATCCCGACGTCGAGGCGCACCATCCGGTCGACGTACTCCTGCGGGGTGCCGAGGCCGTAGATGCACGACACGGACGCCACGACGACGACGTCCCGGCGCGTGAGCAGCGAGCTCGTCGCGGAGTGGCGCAGCCGCTCCACCTCGTCGTTGATGGACGAGTCCTTCTCGATGTAGGTGTCCGTCTGCGCGATGTACGCCTCGGGCTGGTAGTAGTCGTAGTACGAGACGAAGTACTCGACCGCGTTGTTCGGCAGCAGCTCGCGGAACTCCGTGGCGAGCTGCGCGGCGAGCGTCTTGTTGGGGGCCATGACGAGCGTCGGGCGCTGCAGCTCCTCGATCAGCCAGGCCGTCGTCGCGGACTTCCCGGTACCGGTGGCACCGAGCAGCACGACGTCCTTCTCGCCCGCGCGGACGCGCTGCGAGAGGTCCGCGATGGCCGTGGGCTGGTCGCCCGACGGCTGGTACTCGGAGATGACCTCGAACGGAGCGGTGGCACGCTGGAGATCGGTCACGGGACGCATGTGTCCACGGTACGTCCAGCCACCCACATCGTTCGCGGGAGCACCTCGACGGGCCGCGCGCCCCATACACCCGACTTCACCCGCGCGCAATTTGGAAGGCGTGGTGCCGAACCCCTAGGGTTCCCTCGTCCTGCCCGCTCCCCGACGCCCGTGGAGCTCCGGCGACCGGCCGGCCACGGGCGTGGAGGCCCGCGCGCAGCTCTCGTCAGCACGGCCAACGACCCCTCGACCTGGAGCCCTCATGCGCCTGCACCCCGCGCGCCCCCGCGGAATCCCCCTGATCGCCCTCACCACCCTGGCCCTGTCGGCCGGCTTCGTCGCGCCGGCGAGCGCGACGCCCGCCGTCGGCGCCGACGACGTCTGCTCCGCGGACGCCACGACCCGTCCCGTCGGCGTCTACGAGCTCACCGCGGTGGAGGACGCGGGCGTCGGCATCTGGGCCGGCGGCGGGCTCACCGTCACGACCGCGACCGAGCTCGAGGGCCGCGTCGTGGTCGGCGGGGACGCCGACCTCGCGGGAGCCGGCTCCCTCAACGTCGGGACCGCGGGCGGCGGCGGGTCAGGGATCACCCCTGCGGGCGGGACCGACATGCTCGTCGTCGGCGGCGACCTCGCCACCGCCCGGAACACGCAGGTCGGGTTCCACGCGTCGCGCGGCGGCAACGTCGTCGTCGGAGGCACGATCACGGGCCCGGCCCCGAGGACCGAGAGCGCGAACGCGCTCGGCACGCACGGGTCCGTGCGCCAGGGCGTCGGCCGGGACGCGGCGCTCGCGCCCTACGACGAGCTCCCCGCGCTCGTCGCCGCCATCGCCGCCGACGCGACCGACGGCGCCGAGCAGGTCGCCCCCGAGAACGGTGTCCTGACCGTCGAGGCGGGCGCGCGGTACGCGCTCACGGCGGAGGGTGCCGCGTCGCTCCGCGAGCTGCACGTCACCGGCACCGGACCGGTGCTGCTCAGCGTCAGCGGGTCCACGGTGCGCATCCCGTCCCTTCAGTACGTCGCGTACGACGGAGTGCGCCTCTACCAGGCGACGCAGTACCTGTCGTCCCACTTCCTCTGGGCGTTCCCGGACGCGACGCAGGTCGCGCTCGGCACGAACGACCAGTTCCCCGGCACGATCGTCGTCCCGCGCGCCGACGCGACGCTCACGGTGTCCACGTCGACGAACGGGCGCGTCCTGGCGAACGGCGCGGTCGCGTACACCGGCGGGGCCGGCATCGAGCACCACAACTACCCGTTCGCGGGCCCGTGCGAGCCGGTCCCGGTCGTCACGGAGCCCGAGCCGGAGCCGTCACCCGAGGCCCCGACCCCGGGCGGCACCGAGACGACCACGCCCCCGACGACCACCGAGACCCCCGGCGCCGAGGTGCCGGGCGAGCCCGCCGCGGAGAGCACGCCCGCTCCGGAGACGACGCCCGTCGCGAGCACGGACCCGACGCCGTCGGCGGCTCCCAGCAGCGAGTCCACGCCGGAGGGCGGGCTGGCCTCGACCGGTTCCTCGGTCGTCGTGCTCGCCGTGGTGGCGGCGCTCCTGCTCGCCGGAGGCGCGACGCTGCTCGTGGTCGTCGCCCGCCGGCGCGCGGCGAGCTGACGGTCTGCGGCGCCGGGGCCGGCGGGGCGACCTGCCGGCCCCCGGCGCCCGCTCAGCTCTCGCTGCCCGCGGCGACCCGTGGCTCGGGGGCGCCACGGAGCGCCTCCCGCACGACGGCCGCGACGGCGGTCACCTGGTCCTCGACGGGCACCGCGCCGGCGTCGGGCACGTGCACGAAGCCCGCACGGCGGCCCGGCACGGAGCCCCAGTGGTGCATGAGGGCGTAGAACACGTCGTTGCACACGTACGTGCCGGCCGTCCCGGACACCTCCACGGGGACACCGGCCTCCCGGACGGCGACGAGCGACGCCTTGAGCGGGAGCGTGGACCAGTGGCCGACGGGCGCCCCCGGCACGACGGGCACGTCGACCGGCTGCGCCCCGGCGTTGTCGGGGATCCGGGCGTCGCGCACGTTGACGGCCACGCGCTCGAGGCGCACGCGCTCGGCGCCGCCCGCGAGCCCCAGCGCCACGACGACCTCCGGGTCGTGCTCCCGGACGACGGCGTCGAGCGCGGGCCACGCCCCGGCGAACGTCACGGGGAGCCGGACGGCGACCACGCGGTCCCCCACGAGCTCCTCGGCGCGCTCCGCGAGGAGCTGGGCGGTCTCCCACGAGGGGTTCGTCGCGTCGCCGCCGAAGGGCTCGAAGCCGCTCACCACGACCGTCACGCCTCGCGCTCCTCGAGCTCCGCGAGCGCCTCCGCGTCGACCTCCGCGCGCACGCGCGCCCAGAGCGCGTCGACCTGCGCGCGCAGCGCGTCGGGCTCGCCCGAGCCGTCGAGGGTGACGTCCGCCGCCGCGAGGCGCGCCGCGTCGTCGGCCTGCGCGGCGAGCCGCGCGCGCGCCTCGTCCTCGCTCAGCCCCCGCGACGTCACGAGGCGGTCCACCCGGACGTCCTCGGGCGTGTGCACGACCACGACGCAGTGGAACCGCGCCGGGTCGCCCGTCTCGACGAGGAGCGGGATGTCGTGCACGACGACGGCCCGCGGGTCGGCCGCACCGGCCGCGGCCTCGCGCTCTGCGGCGAGCCGGCGCACCTCGGGGTGGACGATCGCGTTGAGCCGCTCGCGCGCGACGTCGTCCCCGAACACCACGCGTCCGAGCGCGGGCCGGTCGAGCGCGCCGTCCTCCCCGAGCACCCCGGGGCCGAAGGCCTCGACGACCTCGTCGAGGCCGACGGTGCCGGGCGCGACGGCGTCGCGCGCGAGGGCGTCGTAGTCGACGACCACCGCGCCCAGCTCGGCGAAGCGGGCGAGCGCGACGGACTTCCCCGCCGCTATTCCTCCGGTCAGGCCGATGCGAAACATGCGTCCCATCCTGCCAGTCGGCGCACCGCCCCGCGTCGGGGCGCGGGGCGCCCCTCGACCAGCCGGCGCTCAGCGGGAGGAGATCGCCCCCGGGGAGCCCTCGGCCGCTTCGCCGTCGTCGGGCCGCTCGCCCGCGACCGCGCGCAGCAGCCGGAGCAGCTCGGCGCGCTCGCGCGCGTCCAGGCGGGCCAGCAGGGTGCCCGCGCTCGACGACCTCTCCGCCCCGACCTGCTCGACGACCTCGCGCCCGCGCGGCGTCAGCTCGACGAGCGTGGCGCGACGGTCCTGCGGATCGGGAGTGCGGCGCACGAGACCGGCCTGCTCGGCGTCGTCGACCTTCGAGGTGACCGAGCGCGGCGCGACGTCGAGCGCCGACGCCACCGCGCCGAGCCGGCACGGGCCGTCGCAGCGGGAGAGGAAGCGCAGCATCCGGAACTGGCCGGGCGTCGTGCCCGCGGGCTCGAGCCGCTCGCTCGCCTCGCGGCGCACGCTGCGCAGCGCGGCGTGCAGGAGCGCGAGGAACTCCCCCGCCTCGTCGGTGGAGGTGGCTCGGCCACCCGGGGCTGCGCCCGGCGTGGCAGGCTGGCTCGCGTCGGTCGTCACGAGGCCGAGCGTACCGGGACCGGGCCCACTTGTGGTATCGGCTCATTGTGAGTTAGACTCACTATCGTTGTCGCGCGAGCGATCCTCGGACCGCGCCCGCCGGACGGCCACCGCCGCCGCGGACGACGCGCCCCTCCCCCACCCAGGAGGCCCCATGTCCTTCCCCTCATCCCTCCCCGGCGCCGGCGGCGGGCGCGGCATGCGCTCGTTCCGCCAGGACGCCTCCGTCACCTCCCGACGGCTGCACCGCGGCACGATCCGCCGGGTGCTCACGTTCGCCCGGCCCTACCGGCGCCAGCTCGCCGCGTTCCTCGTGCTCATCTCCGTCGACGCCGCCGCCGGTGCCGTCACCCCGCTCCTCTTCCAGCGCATCATCGACGACGGCATCACCGCCGGCGACGTCGGCCTCGTCGTCGCGCTCTCGGCGGTCGCCGCCGGCCTCGCCGTGCTCTCCGGCGCGCTCGGCGTCGCGCAGCGCTGGTTCTCCTCCCGCATCGGCGAGGGGCTCATCGTCGACCTGCGCACCGCGGTCTTCGACCACGTCCAGCGCATGCCGCTCGCCTTCTTCAGCCGGACGCGCACCGGTGCGCTCGTCCAGCGCCTCAACGGCGACGTCCTCGGCGCCCAGCAGGCGTTCACGTCGACCCTGTCGAACGTGTTCTCCAACCTGCTCACCGTCGTGTTCGTGCTCGCCGCGATGCTCTCGATGTCGTGGCAGCTCACGCTCCTCGCGCTCACCCTCCTGCCCGCGTTCGTCCTGCCCGCCCGCTGGGTCGGCAAGCGCCTCGCTGCGATCACGCGGGAGAGCTACGAGCTCAACGCCGAGGCGGCGCAGACGATGAACGAGCGCTTCAACGTGGCGGGCGCCCACCTCGTCAAGGTGTTCGGCGACCCGGACCGCGAGTCGTCGCGGTTCGCCGCCCAGGCGCGCCGCGTCCGCGACATCGGGGTCCGCCAGGCCATGTACGGGACAGTGTTCCGCGTCGGGCTCACGGTCGTCGCGTCCGTCGCCGTCGCGATCGTCTACGGCCTCGGTGGCGTCATGGCCATCTCGGGCTCGCTGACCGTCGGCACGGTCGTCGCGCTCACCGCCTACCTGGGCCGTCTCTACGGCCCGCTGACGGCGATGTCGAACGTCCAGGTCGACGTCATGACGGCCCTCGTCAGCTTCGAGCGCGTGCTCGAGGTGCTCGACCTCGAGCCCACCGTCACGGACGCCCCCGACGCCGACGACCTCGCCGCGGACGTCGCGCGCGAGGGCGCGAGCCTCGAGCTCGACGGCGTGACCTTCCGCTACCCGAGCGCGGCCGAGGTCTCCCTCGCGTCGCTCGAGTCCGTGGCCGTCGAGGGCACCGACCCGACCACCGACACGCTCCACGACGTCTCGTTCTCCGTGCCCGCGGGCGCGATGGTCGCGCTCGTCGGGTCGTCCGGCGCGGGCAAGACCACCGTGTCGCAGCTCGTGACGCGCATGTACGACCCGAGCGCCGGCCACGTCCGGATCGCCGGTCGCGACCTGCGCGACGTCACGCAGGAGAGCCTGCACGACGCCGTCGGCGTGGTCACGCAGGAGGCGCACCTGTTCCACGACTCGATCGCGGAGAACCTGCGGTACGCCAAGCCGGAGGCGACCGACGCCGAGCTCGAGTCCGCGCTGCGGCGCGCGCACGTGTGGGACGTCGTGGCTGCCCTGCCGTCCGGCATGGACACCGTCGTGGGCGACCGCGGCTACCGGATGTCCGGCGGCGAGCGGCAGCGCCTCGCGATCGCCCGGGTGTTCCTCAAGGCCCCTCAGCTCGTCGTCCTCGACGAGGCGACGGCGCACCTCGACTCGGACTCCGAGGCGGCGGTCCAGGCCGCGCTCGCCGAGGCGCTGCGCGGGCGGACGTCGCTCGTCATCGCGCACCGGCTCTCCACCGTCCGCGAGGCCGACCTCATCGTCGTGCTCGACGCCGGCCGCGTCGTCGAGACGGGCACGCACACCGAGCTCCTGGCACGTGGCGGGCGCTACGCCACGCTCTACCGGACGCAGTTCGCCGACTCGCCCGCGTCGTCGGGCACCGACCCGGCCGCTGCCACTGCCCCCGAGCCGACGCCCGCGACCGCCTGACGGCCCGACCGCCGAGCGGGCGGCCCCGAGACGTCGACCAGGCGGTTCCGGCTCGTCCGCGGCCGCTGACGGACCAGGACCACCTGGTCGGCGCCGTGAGTGCCCCGGCACGTGCCGGACATGGCGAAGGCCCGCCATCCCGAGGGGTGGCGGGCCTTCGTCTGCTCAGCGTGGCGTCCCGCGCGGGGCCGCCGGCCGGCTCAGTTGCCCGTGAGCTTCTCGCGGAGCGCGGCGAGCGCCTCGTCCGACGCGAGCGTGCCCGTCGCCTCGGCGGCCGGGGCCGACGAGTAGGACGTGCTGGAGGACGACGAGCTCGAAGAGCTCGTGGTCTCGCCCGACGCGGCGTCGTAGTCGGCCTTGACCGCCTCGGCGACCTGCTTGCGGTGCGCCTCCCAGCGCTCGTGCGCCTTGGCGTACTCCGCCTCCCACGCCTCGCGCTGCGCCTCGAAGCCCTCGAGCCACTCGTTGGTCTCCGGGTCGAAGCCCTCGGGGTACTTGTAGTTCCCCTGCTCGTCGTACTCGGCGGCCATGCCGTAGAGCGCGGGGTCGAAGTCGTCCGACTCCGGGTCCACGCCCTCGTTGGCCTGCTTGAGCGACAGCGAGATGCGGCGGCGCTCGAGGTCGATGTCGATGACCTTGACGAAGACCTCGTCACCGACGTTGACAACCTGCTCCGGCAGCTCGACGTGGCGCACGGCCAGCTCCGAGATGTGCACGAGACCCTCGATGCCGTCCTCGACGCGCACGAACGCACCGAACGGGACGAGCTTGGTGACCTTGCCCGGGACGACCTGACCGATCGCGTGGGTCCGGGCGAACGTCTGCCACGGGTCCTCCTGCGTCGCCTTCAGCGACAGCGAGACGCGCTCGCGGTCGAAGTCGACGTCCAGGACCTCGACCGTGACCTCCTGGCCGACCTCGACGACCTCGGACGGGTGGTCGATGTGCTTCCAGGACAGCTCGGAGACGTGCACGAGGCCGTCGACGCCGCCGAGGTCCACGAACGCACCGAAGTTGACGATCGAGGAGACGACACCGGGGCGCACCTGGCCCTTCTGCAGGGTCTGCAGGAAGGTGGAGCGGACCTCGGACTGCGTCTGCTCGAGCCAGGCACGGCGCGAGAGGACGACGTTGTTGCGGTTCTTGTCGAGCTCGATGATCTTCGCCTCGATCTCCTTGCCGACGTACGGCTGGAGGTCGCGGACGCGACGCATCTCCACCAGGGAGGCCGGGAGGAAGCCACGGAGGCCGATGTCGAGGATGAGACCACCCTTGACGACCTCGATGACGGTGCCGGTGACGACGCCGTCCTCCTCCTTGATCTTCTCGATCGTGCCCCAGGCGCGCTCGTACTGGGCGCGCTTCTTGGACAGGATCAGACGGCCTTCCTTGTCCTCCTTCTGGAGGACGAGGGCCTCGACCGCGTCGCCGACGTTGACGACCTCACCGGGGTCCACGTCGTGCTTGATGGACAGCTCGCGGGAGGGGATGACGCCCTCGGTCTTGTAGCCGATGTCGAGGAGGACCTCGTCGCGGTCCACCTTGACGATCGTGCCTTCGACGATGTCGCCGTCGTTGAAGTACTTGATGGTCGCGTCAACGGCGGCGAGGAAGTCCTCCTCGGTGCCGATGTCGTTGACGGCAACCTGGGGTGCGGACTTCGCGGGGTAGAGATGGTCATTGAGTTCGATGCTCCGATGCGGACAGGTGTAGTCGAGCGGGTAGGGTTTTCGGCGCGTCTCCCGCCGACGCCCCCGGACGCTCCGGCGTCGTGGTCGACGTCGTGGCTCGGGATGAAGGCAGGCGCAGCGCACCGCCGTCCACCTTATCCGGGTGTCACCCCGGCGGTCAACGCGTCTCGCGCGCCCCGCCGGGGCGGCCCGACTACCGGATCCGCGTCACGCGAGCACGCGGGCGACCCGCAGCAGCTCCTCCGGGACCCGCTTCGGCCGGCCCGCGACCTCCGCGAGCGGCACGAGCTCGACCCGCTCGCCCCGCAGCGCCGTCATGACGCCCGACGTCCCCGCGCTCACGGCGTCCACGGCCGCGACGCCGAAGCGGCTGCCGAGGATCCGGTCGGTCGGCGTGGGCTCGCCCCCGCGCTGCACGTGGCCGAGCACCGTGAGCCGGGTGTCGAACCCGGTGCGCTCCGCGATCTCGGCGCTCACGCGCTCCCCGATCGAGCCGGCGACGATCTCGCCGAACCGACCGAGCTGCTGCGTGAACTCCATCGACGACCCCTCGCGCGGCACGGCGCCCTCGGCCACGACGACGATCGAGAAGTTCGCGTGCGCGCGGTGCCGGTGGCGGAGGAACTTCACGACCTGGTCGATGTCGAACGGCTGCTCCGGCGCGAGCACGACCTCGGCGCCGCCGGCGATGCCCGCGTTGACCGCGATCCAGCCGGCGTGGCGGCCCATCACCTCGACCACCATGACGCGGTTGTGGCTCTCCGCCGTCGTGTGCACGCGGTCGAGCGCCTCCGTCGCGATGTTCACGGCGGTGTGGAACCCGATCGACAGGTCCGTTCCCTCGACGTCGTTGTCGATCGTCTTGGGGATCGCGACGATCTTCACGCCCGCCTCCGCGACGCGGCTCGCCGCGTGCAGCGTGCCGTCGCCGCCGATGCAGATCAGCGCGTCGAGGTGCTCGGCCTCGACGGTCGCGAGCACGGCGTCCATGCTGCCGTCCTCCTCGCGCGGGTGGAACCGCGCCGTGCCGAGCAGCGTGCCGCCCACGGGCAGGACGTTCCGGATGTCCTGACGGCCGAGCGGGTGCACGTCGCCGTCGACGACGCCGCGCCAGCCGTTGCGGAAGCCGATGATGGTGTGCCCGTACTCCCCCGTCCCCTGCTTGACCACGGCCCGGATCGCCGCGTTCAGCCCGGGGCAGTCGCCCCCGCCGGTGAGAAGTCCGATGCGCACCTGTTCCTCCGTCTCGTCGTCGCGTCGCGCGGCCTCGCGCGCATGCCGGGCGTCGACGGAGGTGCCGACCTCCGCGGCACCGCGTCGCCCTCAACCCTAGCCACCCCTGCGCGACGGGTCACCGCCCGTCCCGGTCCGCGGGCACGCCGACGACCAAGGTCCCGACCGGACGGGCCGTGCGGCGGGGACCGGGAGAATGGGAGGCATGAGCGTGCCCTCCTCGCCCGAGCCGCCCGTCGTCGCGCCCTCCGGCGCGGCCCCCGGTCCGACCGCCGACGCCGGCTACCGCGACGTGCCCGCCACCGAGGGCGGCCGCGCCGGCCGCGGCTGGTGGGACGCCAACGCGCAGGAGTACCTCCACGAGCACGGGACCTTCCTCGGCGCGGCGGACTTCTGCTGGTGCCCGGAGGGACTGCGCGAGCGGGACGCGCGGCTGCTCGGCGACGTCGCGGGACGCCGGGTGCTCGAGGTCGGCGCGGGCGCGGCGCAGTGCTCGCGCTGGCTCGTGACGCAGGGGGCGGAGGTCGTCGCGACGGACGTGTCCGGCGGCATGCTCGCCGCCGGGGCGGCGCTGGACCGGGCGACGGGCGTGCGCGTCCCGGCCGTCCAGGCCGACGCGCGCCGGCTCCCGTTCGCCGACGCCACGTTCGACGTCGCGTTCACCTCGTTCGGCGCGATCCCGTTCGTGCCCGACGCGGCGGCCGTCCACCGCGAGGTCGCGCGCGTGCTGCGGCCCGGCGGCACGTGGACGTTCTCGGTCACGCACCCGACCCGGTGGGCGTTCCCCGACGACCCGAGCGAGCACGGGCTGACCGCGAACCGGTCCTACTTCGACCGCCGGCCCTACGTCGAGACCGACGCCGCCGGCCGTGTCGTCTACGCCGAGTACCACCGCACCCTGGGCGACCACGTGCGCGAGGTGGTCGCCGCCGGGCTGGAGCTGCGCGACGTCGTCGAGCCCGAGTGGCCCGCCGACAACACCGAGATGTGGGGCGGCTGGGGACCGGTGCGCGGCGCCTACCTGCCCGGGACGGCGATCTTCCGCACGCGCCTCCCGGGCTGACGCGCCTGGGTCAGTGACCCGCCTCGTGCCACGTGGCACCGACGCCGACCGAGACGTCGAGCGGCACGTCGAGGTCCGCCGCCGCACCCATCTGCGTGCGCAGCACCTCCTCGACGGCGTCGCGCTCGCCCGGGGCCACCTCGACCACGAGCTCGTCGTGCACCTGGAGGAGCAGCCGTGAGCGCAGCCCGCGCTCGTCGATCGCGCGCTGCACGTTGAGCATCGCGACCTTGATGATGTCGGCCGCGCTGCCCTGGATCGGCGCGTTGAGGGCCATGCGCTCCGCCATCTGGCGGCGCTGCCGGTTGTCGCTCGTGAGGTCGGGCAGGTACCGGCGGCGCCCGAGGATGGTCGCCGTGTAGCCCGTGGCCCGCGCCTCGTCGACGACGCCCGTGAGGTAGTCGCGCACGCCGCCGAAGCGCTCGAAGTAGTCGTCCATGAGCTTCTGGGCCTCGCCCACCTCGATGGTGAGCTGCTGCGAGAGCCCGAACGCCGACAGCCCGTACGCGAGGCCGTACGACATCGCCTTGATCTTCGAGCGCATCGCGGGCGTGACCTCGGCCGCCGGGACCTCGAACACGCGCGACCCGACGTAGGAGTGCAGGTCCTCCCCGGACCGGAACGCCTCGATGAGGCCCTCGTCACCCGAGAGGTGCGCCATGATGCGCATCTCGATCTGGCTGTAGTCGGCCGTCATGAGCGTCTCGTAGCCCTCGCCGACGACGAACGCGCGCCGGATGCGTCGGCCCGCCTCGGTGCGGATCGGGATGTTCTGGAGGTTCGGGTCGGTCGAGCTGAGCCGGCCCGTCGCCGCGATCGTCTGCTGGAACGTCGTGTGGATGCGGCCGTCGTCGGCGACGGACTTCAGCAGCCCCTCGACCGTCTGGCGCAGCCGCGACGCGTCGCGGTGGGCGAGCAGGTGCTCGAGGAACGGGTGCTGCGTCTTGACGAAGAGGTCCGCGAGCGCCGACGCGTCGGTCGTGTAGCCCGTCTTGATCTTCTTCGTCTTGGGCATCCCGAGCTGGTCGAACAGCACCTCCTGGAGCTGCTTCGGGGAGCCGAGGTTCACCTCGCGCCCGATGACGGCGTAGGCCTCCGACGCGGCGGTCGCGACGAGGTCGCCGAAGTGCTGCTCGAGCTCGCGCAGGTACGTGACGTCCGCCGCGATGCCGCGCTGCTCCATGCGCGCGAGCACCTGGGACAACGGCAGCTCGAGGTCGGCGAGGAGCGTCGTGGCCCCCCGGTCCTCGAGCTCGCCCGCGAGGACCTCGCCGAGCTGGGCGACGGCGAGCGCGCGCACCGCGTCGCGCTCCTGCTCGCCGCTGCCGTCGAGCGAGAGGTCGAGCGCGCCCTGCGCGTCGTTGCCCGCCTCCGTGTCCGGGCGGAGCTCGCGGTGCAGGTGGCGCACGACGAGGTCGCCCAGGTCGTAGCCGCGCTGGTCGGGGTGGCACAGGTACGCGGCGAGCTCGGTGTCGAACGTGACGCCCGCGAGGTCGTAGCCGCGCGCCGCGAGCTCGTGCCAGGCCGACTTCGCGCCGTGCACGACCTTGGGCCGCTCCGGGTCGGCGAGCCACGCGGCGAGCGCCTCGTCGTCGGCGCCCGCGACGTCGGCGAGCTCGAGCGCGACGGCCGCCCCGGCGTCGTCGGACACCGCGAGGCCCCACGCGTCCCCGCCGCCCGGCACGACCTTGCCGGCCACCTCGACGCCCAGCGGGCGCGTGCCGCGCTCGGCCAGCCAGGCGCCCAGGCCCCCCGGCAGGACGTCGGCGAGCGCGACGTCGAACCCCGCCTCGGCCTCGACCTCGCCCTCGGGGGCGATCGCGAAGAGCCGGTCGCGCAGGGCGCGGAACTCCAGGGCGTCGAGGACGCGGTGGGCGGCCTCGCGGTCCCAGGGACGGGTCGCGAGGTCGTCGGGGCCGACGGGCAGCTCGAGGTCGCGCAGGAGCGCGTTGAGCTGCCGGTTGAGGCGGACCTGGTCGAGGTGCGCCCGCAGGTTCTCCCCCGCCTTGCCCTTGATCTCGTCCGCGTGGTCCAGCAGGCCGTCGAGGTCGCCGTACGCCGTGATCCACTTGGCGGCCGTCTTGGGGCCGACGCCGGGGATGCCCGGCAGGTTGTCGGACGTCTCGCCGACGAGGGCGGCGAGGTCCGGGTAGCGCTCGGGCGGCACGCCGTACTTCTCGACGACGGCGGCGCTGTCCATGCGCGCGAGCTCCGAGACGCCCTTCTTCGGGTAGAGCACCGTGACGTCCGGGCCGACGAGCTGGAACGAGTCCCGGTCCCCCGAGCAGACGAGCACCTCCATCCCGGCGGCGGCGCCCTGCGTCGCGAGGGTCGCGAAGATGTCGTCGGCCTCGTAGCCCTCGCGCTCGAGCGTCGGGATGTGCAGCGTCTCCAGGATCTCCTTGATGAGCGGCACCTGGCCCCGGAACGGCTCGGGCGTGGACTCCCGCGTGCCCTTGTAGCTGGGCAGGATCTCGGTGCGGAAGGACTGGCGCCCGGCGTCGAACGCGACGGCGACGTGCGTGGGCTCCTCGTCCCGCAGGAGGTTGATGAGCATCGAGGTGAACCCGTAGACCGCGTTCGTGTGCTGCCCCGTGGTCGTCGAGAAGTTCTCCGCCGGGAGCGCGAAGAACGCGCGGTAGGCCATGGAGTGTCCGTCGATGAGCAGGAGGCGAGGTCGCGCGGAGGTCGTCACGGGTGCCAACCTATCGCCCATGACCCACACGCACGGTTCCGACCAGAACGCCGCCCCGACCGGGACGCCGACCCCCGCCACCCCGTCGACACCCGACGCCCCGCGTCACGCCTACGAGGCGATGGGCCTGCGCACCGAGGGGACGCTCATCGAGCGCATGGGCATCGAGCTGGGCGAGGTAGGGGCCGACCGTGTCACCGCACGCATGCCCGTGGCGGGCAACACGCAGCCCGCGGGGCTGCTGCACGGGGGCGCGTCCGTCGTCCTCGCCGAGACGCTGGGGTCCATCGCCGCGCAGCTGCACGGCGGACCCGGCCGCGCGGCCGTGGGCATCGAGGTGAACGCGACGCACCACCGCGGGGTGCGCGACGGCTGGGTGCACGGCGAGGCGGTGGCGGTGCACCGCGGGCGCACGACGGCGAGCTACGAGATCGTCGTGTCGGACGACGAGGGTCGCCGCGTGTGCACGGCGCGCCTCACGTGCATGATCCTCGCGCAGGGCTGACCGGGGCGACGCCGGCCGCAGAGCGCGCGAGCCCGGCTCAGCCGGGCAGGGTCTCGCGGGTGTCGGCCGGCGTCACCACGCCCGCGCGGCTGTTGTACTCGGCCTGGAACTCGCGCAGGTCGACCGGCCCCGACATCGTCTCGGTGCGGGCGCGCCGACGGCGCGCGATGAGGTCCTCGAGAGAGCGGGTGCCCCGGCGGGCCGGGGTGAGGTCGGCCGCGAGCCGGCGCTGCAGGACCGCCGTCGAGACGACGCGGTGCCCGGCCACGGGGCCGAAGCCCAGTCGCGCGAGGAAGCGCTGCACGCCGCGGGAACCGGGGATGGGCACGGAGTAGACGTGCGTCGCGCCGGACGACGCGGCGAGCTCGGCCGTCGCGCTGAGGAGCGCGTGGCCCACGCCGCGGCGCCGGGCGTCCTCCCCCACGTACACCGCCTCGACGTACAGGCTCGGCTCGTCCGCGAACAGGTGCGGGTCGAGCACGCGGGCCAGGACGAACCCGACGGGGCGGCCGTCGTGCAGGGCGACGAGCACGTTGCCGCCGGGCAGGGTGAGCAGCACCGACAGGTGCCGGACCAGGCGGTCCTCGTCGGGTGCGCAGATCTGCGCCCCGGACGCCGACTCGCGGCGTGCCTCCGAGCACAGCACAGCGATCCCCGGCAGGTCGTCACCGACCGCGGGCCTGACCTCCACTGCTGGGCGCACTGCGCTCCTCCTCGTTCGCACCGTGGGACCGGCGGCGGCACCGAGGGACGTGGGGCGTGAGAAGGTCCACGTCGCTCGGACAGCACCGTCGGCCGTCGACATGAGCACTACGTGGCGACCGTGTTCACCGCCCCGGAACTGCTGGACGCCAGTCCAAGACGATAGCCCGCCCGGAGCCCCGTGACAAAGGTCCTGATCAGGACCCCCGCGCGGCGCACCGGGCGTGGCGGGCGGCTCAGGCGCCGCCGACCTGCTCGATGACGGCGTCCGCGACCTCGCGCATCGTGAGGCGGCGGTCCATCGACGTCTTCTGGATCCAGCGGAACGACTCCGGCTCCGACAGGCCCATCTTCGTCATGAGCAGGCCCTTCGCACGGTCGACGCGCTTGCGCGTCTCGAAGCGCTCCGCGAGGTCGGCCACCTCGGACTCGAGGGCCGAGATCTGCGAGTAGCGCGAGATCGCGATCTCGACCGCAGGCAGCAGGTCCGCCGGGGTGAACGGCTTGACGACGTACGCCATGGCGCCGGCGTCGCGCGCCCGCTCGACGAGCTCCGCCTGCGAGAACGCCGTGAGCAGGACGACCGGGGCGGCGTGCGCCTTGCCGATCTGCTCCGCCGCGGAGATGCCGTCGAGCTCGGGCATCTTCACGTCCATGACCACGACGTCGGGCTTGAGCTCGAGCGCCAGCTTCACCGCCGTCGCGCCGTCGCCGGCCTCACCGACGACGTCGAACCCGGCGTCCCGCAGCGTCTCGACGACGTCGAGACGGATCAGGGCCTCGTCCTCCGCGACGACGGCGCGGCGCGCGGCGCGACCCGACGGGGCGGGGGTGGCGGCGGGCTCGGGCTCGATCATCGGGGGCAGGTCGAGCGGCTGCTTGTCCTCGGGCTGCGCTGTCTGGTCACTCACGGGACTCATCGTAGTGCGCCGCACCGGGTGCCGCCCCCGCGTTTCACCCTCCGAGGAGTGTGATTCTCGTGAAGGCGCGCGCGTGTGGTTCGATGGTGCCCGCGCGGCGGAGCCCGGCTGGACACGTCCGCGCGCGGCCCCGGTAGCCCAACCGGCAGAGGCGTTCGGCTCAAACCCGATCCAGTGTGGGTTCGAATCCCACCCGGGGCACCCCTCATCTCGGCAGACGTACGGTGCTCGACGTCACGGCTCCTCGCGGTCGAGGAAGTCCCGCGTCGTCGTGACGAAGGACTCGACGCTGGAGTACGGCAGCCCGTGCGGAGCCCCCGGGACGGTGACGAGCCGCCCGTCGGGCAGCGCGTCGACGAGGCGGCGCGCCCACGTCCCCGAGACGAGCGGGTCGCGGTCCCCGACGACCACGAGGACGGGCTGCGTGATGCTCTGCACCAGGTGGCTGACCTCGGCGCGGCGCGCCTGCTTCAGGGCCCGCACCGCCGCGACCGGACCGGCACGCAGGTAGTCCACGACGGCGATCGGCAGCAGCGACCACCTCTCGCGCGGGCCGTCGAGGAGCAGGCGCCACGCGCTCTGCCACCACCGGGGGTGCTCCGGGTCCCGGGAGGGGCCCACGAGCACGACCCGCCGGACCAGGTCGGGCCGCTCCGCGGCGAGATGGCTGACGATCTGGCAGCCCAACGAGTGCCCGACGACGTCCGCGCCCGTCATGCCGAGCCCGTCCATCCAGCGGGCCACGACGTCCGCCATCTCGGCCATCGACGGCAGGTGCGGCGGACGACCGCTGCGCCCGACGCCCGGCAGGTCCAGGGCGGCGGTGCGGCGGTCCGTCCCGAGCCGGCGGACGCCCGGCTCCAGGTACCGGGTCGACAGCGCGAGCCCGTGCACGAGGACCACGTCCGCGGGTACGGCACGGCCCTCCGGGCGGTCCGCCCGGTCCGGCTCCGCGACGACGGAGTACACCCGCACCCCGTCGATCAGGTCGTACCGCTCCTGGAGGGCCGGAAGGACCGTGCTCCCCGAGGAGCGCCCGCGCCGGTGCGCTCGGGGCACGACGGACCTCGCTCTCCCACCGTCGACCGGTGGCTGGATGGTCAGCACCGAGCGGTCGCCGAGCGCTGGGCCCAGGGTAGAGGGCGAGGACGAGCGGCGCCGCGGGGCTCGGGACGGGACGGACGGGCGACGGGCCCCGCGCGCACGGACCGACGCCGTCTAGAGCTCGGGCCGCGCCCTGTCCAGCACGACCGCCTCGCGCGCGGCCTCCCGGGCGGCGGCGCTCGCGTCGCGCGCCGCCTGCCGGGCGATCGCCTCGTCGCCGAGGAGAGCGGCGGCGTGCGCGACGGTCGCGGATCTCAGCGCGTCCTGCGCGCTGCGCTCGGCGGCCTCCGCCACCTGATGGACCTGCTCGCACACGGTGGCGGCCGCCTCCGCGGTCTCGCGCGCGTCGCGGCGCGCGACGAGCGCACGGAAGGTCGCCTCGCGCGCGGCGGCCGCCGCGCCGTCGGCGTCGGGGTCGCTCGCCGCCGCGTAGAGGTCCTGGTCGACGTCCTCGATCTGGTCGCTGGTCACCCACGCGAGGGTAGGGCCGACCCGCCGTGCTCGCTCGAGCGAGGCGCGCGCCCGTCGGTCACCGCCGCTCCCCCGACGCGGCGCCCGGCGCGCCCGCAGCCGTCGTCGAACGCGACCCCGCCGGGCCGTGCCGCGCGACCGCCGACCGGAAGAAATCCCCCGCCACCGAGCGAGCCGTCACGGCCCCGGCCCCTGCCACCGTCGCGGCCGCCGAGGCGGCGGCGAGCTCGTCGTCGACGAACCGGCGGAGCACGGCCGGGACGGGGCCCGCACCCATCTCGCGCGAGACCGCCTTGAGCGCGACGAGCCCGGACGCCTCCTGCACCACCGCGCTCGGTGCCTCGCCCTCGTCGAGCAGCGTCGTGAGGCGCATGGGCGGGACGGCGTCCGGCCGCACGCGCAGCCAGCGCAGCGTCGCGGCCGGGCGCAGGACGTAGAAGAGCTTCTTGAGCGGCACGTCGTCCGCCGTCCACCACCGCTCCCGCTGGCCGAGCGCGACGTGCAGGTAGTGGCGCCGCACGGCGTCGCGGTCGACGACCCGCTCGGCGAGCGCGAGCAGGTCCGCGCGGAACGCGGGGTCGCCGCGGTAGACGATCGGCGAGCGCAGCCACTCCAGCAGCGTCGCGTTCCCGCGCACGAGCAGCCGCACGGCCTTGACGAGGTCCCACCCGTTGACGTCCAGCACCGCGTCGAGCGGCGTCTCGACGACGTCGCGCCGCGGCCAGGGGTCGAGGTAGTCGGCCTCCGGGCGCACGTACACGAAGCGGCAGTCGTAGTCCGAGTCCGGCGACGGGAACCCCCACGCCCGGCTGCCGCTCTCCACCGCGAGCGGGATCGCGACGCCCTCGTCGCGCACGACGGCGTCCAGCCGCGCGTCGACCCGACGCACGACCGCGGGGTCCAGGGACGCAGGCACAGCTCGCATCCCGCGAGGGTAGGGGCGCGCCGGGGGCCGTGTCGCGGGCTTTCCCGCACCCGTAGGACGACCGACGGCGGCGCCCCCGCGCAGGGGGCGCCGCCGTCGGGCAGCACGAGCGCCCGTGGCGGGCGCGCGGCGTCAGCTCCGGTGAGAGCTCCGGACGTCAGTTCCGGGTGTCGGAGTGGTCGCCGATCTTGTGCACGAGGATCGAGTTCGTCGTGCCCGGCTGGCCCACGGGGGCGCCGGAGACGACGACCACGAGGTCGCCGACCTCGGCGAGGCCGTTGGCCTGCAGGGTCGTGTCGACCTGGCCGACCATCGCGTCGGTGTTCTCCACCTCGGGCACCTGGTACGTCTGGGTGCCCCACGTGAGCGACAGGACGTTGCGCACGTGCTCGCGCGGCGTGAACGCGAGCAGCGGGATGGACGAGCGCAGGCGCGACATGCGGCGCGCCGAGTCGCCCGACTGCGTGAACGTCGCGAGGTACTTCGCACCGAGGATCTCGCCGATCTCGGCCGCCGCGCGCGTGATGGCGCCACCGCGCGTGTGCGGCGTCGAGCCGAGCGGCGCGATGCGCTCGCGGCCCGCCTCCTCCGTCGCCTCGATGATCCGGGCCATCGTCTGGACCGTGAGGATCGGGTACTCGCCCACGCTCGTCTCGCCCGAGAGCATGACCGCGTCGGCGCCGTCGAGGACGGCGTTGGCGCAGTCGGACGCCTCGGCGCGCGTCGGGCGCGGCGAGTTCGTCATGGACTCGAGCACCTGCGTGGCGACGATGACGGGCTTCGCGTTGCGACGCGCGAGCTCGACGATGCGCTTCTGGACGAGCGGCACCTGCTCCAGCGGGAGCTCGACCGCGAGGTCGCCGCGGGCGACCATGACGCCGTCGAACGCGTCGACGATCTCGGCGAGGTTGTCGACGGCCTGCGGCTTCTCGATCTTCGCGACGACGGGGACCGTGCGGCCCTCCTCGTCCATGATCCGCTTGACGTCCTCGAAGTCCTTCGCGGACCGCACGAACGACAGCGCGATGATGTCCGCGCCGAGCGCGAGGGCCCAGCGCAGGTCGTCCTGGTCCTTCTCGGAGAGCGCCGGCACGGAGACCGCGACACCCGGGAGGTTCAGGCCCTTGTTGTTCGACACCGGGCCGGCGACCTCGACGCGCGTGACGACGCGCGGGCCCTCGACGGCGGTGACGCGGACGAGCACCTTGCCGTCGTCGATGAGGATCGGGTCGCCCACGCGGGCGTCGCCCGGCAGGCCCTTGTGCGTCGTGGAGACGAGCTCCTTGGTGCCGACGACGTCCTCGGTCGTGATCGTGAAGGTGTCACCCTCCTCGAGCCAGTGCTTCTCGTCGCCCGCGAAGCGGCCCAGACGGATCTTCGGCCCCTGAAGGTCGACGAGGACCGCCACGGAGCGGCCCGACTCGGCGGCGGCCTCGCGCACGCCGTGGTAGACGGCCGCGTGCTCCTCGGCGCTGCCGTGGCTGCGGTTGATCCGCGCCACGTCCATGCCCGCGTCGACGAGCGCGCGGAGCTGCTCCTTCGACTCGGTCGCGGGTCCGATGGTGCAGACGATCTTTGCTCTGCGCATATCTCCAGCCTCTAGTCTTCCGACCGGCCAGGAGCCGGTCGTCGCGGGGTGCCCCTCCCTAGGATGCCCCGCTCATCGTCCCGGCGCCGGACATCCGACGTCGGGGTGCACGTCAAGCGCGCAAGGACACGGTGTTCGCGCGCACGGGCGCGGGCAGCTCGGTCCCTCCCTGAAGGTAGGCGTCGACGGATGCCGCCGCCGCCCGCCCCTCGGCGATCGCCCACACGATCAACGACTGCCCACGACCGGCGTCGCCGGCCACGAAGACCCCGGGCAGCGACGACGCGAAGTCGTCGCCGCGCGCCACGAGGCCGCGCCCCGTGAGGTCCGCGCCCGTCTGGGTCGTGAGGGCAGCCGTCTCCGGTCCGGTGAAGCCCATCGCGACGAGCACGAGGTCCGCGGGGATCTCGCGCTCGGTGCCCTCCTTGGGCACGCGACGGCCGTCGGGCAGGTACTCGGTCTCCGCGACGCGCAGCGCGCGCACGGCCCCGTTCTCGTCGCCGAGGAACGCGACGGTCGACGCGAGGAACTCGCGCTCGCCGCCCTCCTCGTGGGACGAGGACACCTCGAACACGATCGGGTCGGTCGGCCACGGCTGGGTCGCGGACCGCTCGAGCGGCGGCTGCTTGCCGATCGCGAGCGTCGTGACGCTCGCCGCGCCCTGGCGCAGCGAGGTGCCGAGGCAGTCCGAGCCCGTGTCGCCGCCACCGATGACGATGACGTGCTTGCCCGTGGCCGTGATCTGGCCGGGCACCTCGTGCCCCGCCACGACCGCGTTCGCCTGGTGCAGGAAGTCCATCGCGAAGTGGATGCCGCCGAGCTCGCGCCCGGGCACCGACAGGTCGCGCGGCACCGTCGCGCCCGTCGCGACCACGACGGCGTCGTAGCGCGCCCGCAGGTCGTCCCACGTGATGTCGACGCCGATCTCGACGCCGGGGCGGAACCGCGTGCCCTCGGCCTCCATCTGCGCGACGCGGCGGTCGATGTGGTGCTTCTCGAGCTTGAAGTCGGGGATGCCGTAGCGCAGCAGGCCTCCGACGGCGTCGTCGCGCTCGTACACCGCGACGGTGTGCCCGGCGCGCGTGAGCTGCTGCGCGGCGGCGAGCCCGGCGGGACCCGACCCGACGACCGCGACCGTGAAGCCCGTGAGCCGCTGCGGCACCTGGGGCGTGACGTACCCGCGGTCGAACGCCTCGTCGATGATCGAGACCTCGACGTTCTTGATCGTCACGGGCGGCTGGTTGATGCCGAGCACGCAGCTCGACTCGCACGGCGCCGGGCACACGCGCCCGGTGAACTCCGGGAAGTTGTTCGTCTCGTGGAGGCGGTCGATCGCGTCGGCCCACTGCTCGCGGTAGACGAGGTCGTTCCACTCGGGGATGAGGTTCCCGAGCGGGCAGCCCTGGTGGCAGAACGGGATGCCGCAGTCCATGCAGCGGCCCGCCTGCTCCTTGAGGAACGGCTGGCCCTCCTCGAGGTGCGCGTGCACGTCCTTCCAGTCCCGCAGGCGCACGGCCACCGGGCGGTTCGGCGGGAGCTCGCGCTCCCGCACCTTCAGGAATCCGCGGGGGTCAGCCACGGGCCACCTCCAAGATCTGGTCCCACACGCCGGGCGCGGCCGGATCGAGACCGGCCGACTCGGCCTTCTCGAGCGCCGAGCGCATGCGGGCGAAGTCGGTCGGCAGGACGCGCGTGAAGCGTTGCACCGCCGTGGCGAAGTCCTCGAGCAGCTCGGCCGCGAGCGGCGATCCGGTCTCCTCGTGGTGACGGCGGACGAGCCGCTCGACGAGCGCGACCTCGGCGTCCTCGAGCGGGCTCAGCCCGAGCTCGCCGGTCGCGAGCGCGCTCGTGTTCACGGCGCTCTCGCGCAGGTCGAGCACGTAGGCGGTGCCGCCGGACATGCCGGCGCCGAAGTTGCGTCCGGTCGGGCCCAGCACGACGACCGTGCCGCCCGTCATGTACTCGCACCCGTGGTCGCCCACGCCCTCGACGACGAGCGTCGCGCCTGAGTTGCGGACGCCGAAGCGCTCCCCGACGCGGCCGCGCAGGAAGATCTCGCCCGACGTCGCGCCGTAGCCGATGACGTTCCCGGCGACGACGTTGCTCGACCCGGTGAGGACCGCGTTGCGGTCCGGCCGCACGACGATCCGCCCGCCCGACAGGCCCTTGCCGACGTAGTCGTTCGCGTCCCCGAACAGGCGCAGCGTGACGCCGCGCGGGAGGAAGGCCCCGAGCGACTGGCCGGCGGACCCCGTGAGGGTGACGTCGATCGTGTCGTCCGGCAGGCCCTCGCCGCGGAAGCGCTTGGTCACCTCGTGGCCGAGCATCGTGCCGACCGTGCGGTTGACGTTGCGGACCGGCAGCGAGATCCGCACCGGCTCGCGCCGCTCCAGCGCGTCCTCGGCCAGCGCGACGAGCTGGTTGTCGAGCGCCTTCTCGAGCCCGTGGTCCTGCGTCGTCGTGTTCCGCAGCGACGCGCCCTCGACGGGGACGGGCTTCTCGAGGATGGGCGCGAGGTCGAGACCCTGCGCCTTCCAGTGGTCGATCGCCTGGCGCGTGTCGAGGTACTCGACGTGGCCGATGGCCTCCTCGATGCTCCGGAACCCGAGGCGCGCCAGGTACTCGCGCACCTCCTCCGCGATGAACTCGAAGAAGTTCACGACGAACTCCGGCTTGCCCGTGAAGCGGGCCCGCAGCTCCGGGTTCTGCGTCGCGACGCCCACCGGGCAGGTGTCCAGGTGGCACACGCGCATCATGACGCAGCCCGAGACGACCATCGGCGCGGTCGCGAAGCCGAACTCCTCGGCCCCGAGCAGCGCGGCCACGACGACGTCGCGCCCGGTCTTCATCTGCCCGTCGACCTGCACGACGATGCGGTCGCGCAGGTTGTTGAGCACGAGGGTCTGCTGCGTCTCGGCGAGGCCGATCTCCCACGGCGTGCCCGCGTGCTTGAGCGACGTGAGCGGGCTGGCGCCCGTGCCGCCGTCGTGGCCCGAGATGAGGACGACGTCCGCGTGCGCCTTGGACACGCCCGTCGCGACCGTGCCGACGCCGAACTCGGAGACGAGCTTGACGTGGACGCGCGCCGCCGGGTTCGCGTTCTTCGCGTCGTGGATGAGCTGCGCGAGGTCCTCGATCGAGTAGATGTCGTGGTGCGGCGGCGGCGAGATGAGGCCGACGCCCGGCGTGGAGTGCCGGGTCTTCGCGACCCACGGGTACACCTTGTGGCCCGGGAGCTGACCGCCCTCGCCGGGCTTGGCGCCCTGGGCGAGCTTGATCTGGATGTCGTCGGCGTTCGTCAGGTACTCGCTCGTGACGCCGAAGCGGCCCGACGCGATCTGCTTGACCTTCGAGCGACGCTCCGGGTCGTACAGGCGCTCCGGGTCCTCGCCGCCCTCGCCCGTGTTCGACCGACCGCCGAGGCGGTTCATCGCGATCGCGAGGGTCTCGTGGGCCTCGGCCGAGATGGAGCCGTACGACATCGCGCCGGTGTTGAAGCGCTTGACGATCTCGCTCACGGGCTCGACCTCGTCGAGCGGCACCGCGGGGCGCTCGCCCTCGCGCAGCTCGAGGAGGCCGCGCAGCGTCATGAGCCGCGAGGACTGCTCGTCCACGCGGTGCGTGTACTCGCGGAAGATGTCGAACCGGCGCTCGCGCGTCGAGTGCTGGAGGCGGAACACCGTCTCCGGGTCGAACAGGTGCTCCTCGCTGTCGCGGCGCCACTGGTACTCGCCGCCCGTGGTCAGGCGGACGTGCGGGCGGTGGTTGCCGGAGCGCGGGTACGCGTCCACGTGGCGCGCCGCGACCTCGGCCGCGACGACGTCGAGCCCGATGCCGCTGAGGCGCGACGTCGTGCCCGTGAAGAACGCCTGCACGAGGTCGTGCGAGAGACCCACGGCCTCGAAGACCTGGGCGCCGCGGTAGGAGGAGATGGTCGAGATGCCCATCTTGCTCATGACCTTGAGGACGCCCTTGCCGAGGCCCTTGATGAGGTTCGCGACGGCCTTGGCCGGGTCGACCGCGAGGTAGCCGCGGCGCGCGAGGTCCTCGACGGTCTCCATGGCGAGGTAGGGGTTCACCGCGGCGGCGCCGTAGCCGATGAGGAGCGCGACGTGGTGCACCTCGCGCACGTCCCCCGCCTCGACGACGAGCGACACCTGCGTGCGCGTGTGACGCCGCAGGAGGTGGTGGTGCACCGCGCTCGACAGCAGGAGCGACGGGATCGGCGCGTGCTCGGCGTCCGAGTCGCGGTCCGACAGCACGATGAAGCTCGCGCCGGCGGCGACGTGCGCGTCGACCTCGGCGAAGATCTCCTCGAGCCGCGCGAGCAGCGACTCGCCGCCGCCCGCGACGCGGTACAGGCCCTTGATCGTCACGGCGCGGAAGACGCCCGCGAGGTTCGGGTCCTTGTCGACGCGGATGATCTTCGCGAGCTGGTCGTTGTCGAGCACCGGGAAGGGCAGCATGAGCTTGCGCGCGTGCTCCGGGGTGTCGACGAGCAGGTTCGGCTCGGGGCCGATCGCCCCGCCGATCGACGTGACGAGCTCCTCGCGGATCGCGTCCAGCGGCGGGTTCGTGACCTGCGCGAACATCTGCGTGAAGTAGTCGAACAGCAGGCGCGGGCGCTTCGCGAGGACGGCGATGGGCGTGTCCGTGCCCATGGCGCCGAGAGGCTCGGCGCCCGTGTTGGCCATCGGCGTGAGGATGACCTTGAGCTCCTCCTGCGTGTACCCGAAGGCACGCTGGCGGCGCTCGACCGACGCGGGGCTGTGCGCGACGTGCTCGCGCTCGGGGAGCTGGTCGAGGTAGACCGCGTTCTCCGCGACCCACCGCGCGTACGGGCGCTGCGCCGCGAGCTGGGACTTGATCTCCTCGTCCTCGATGATCCGGCCCTGGCCGGTGTCGACGAGGAACATGCGGCCCGGCTCGAGACGGCCCTTGCGGACGATCGTCGCGGGGTCGAGGTCGAGCACGCCCGCCTCGCTCGCCAGCACGACGAGGCCGTCCTCGGTGACCCAGTAGCGCCCGGGGCGCAGGCCGTTGCGGTCGAGGACCGCGCCGATGAGCGTGCCGTCGGTGAAGTTGAGGCACGCGGGGCCGTCCCACGGCTCCATGAGCGTCGAGTGGTACTCATAGAACGCGCGCAGGTCCGGGTCCATCTCGGCGTGGTTCTCCCACGCCTCCGGGACCATCATGAGCACGGCGTGCGGCAGCGAGCGGCCCGACAGGTGCAGGAGCTCCAGCACCTCGTCGAAGCTCGCCGAGTCGCTCGAGCCGTCCGAGCAGACCGGGAGCAGCGGCGCGAGGTCGCCGAGGGCGTCGCTCGCGAGCGTGCCCTCGCGCGCGGCCATCCAGTTCCGGTTGCCGCGCACCGTGTTGATCTCGCCGTTGTGCGCGATCATCCGGAACGGCTGCGCGAGCGGCCAGGACGGGAACGTGTTGGTCGAGAACCGCGAGTGCACGAGCGCGATCTCGCTCGCGTACCGCGGGTCGGACAGGTCCGGGAAGAACGGCTCGAGCTGCGCCGTCGTGAGCATGCCCTTGTAGGTGAGCGTGCGCGCCGACAGCGACGCGAAGAAGAGACCGAGCTCGTTCTCCGCGCGCTTGCGCAGGCGGTACGTCCGGCGGTCGAGGTCGACGCCGGCCAGCTCGCGCGACGGGTCGGCCACGACGACCTGACGGAACAGCGGCATCGACGCGCGCGCGCTCGGGCCCACGAGGTCGGCCGTCACGGGGACGTCGCGCCAGGCGAGGACCTCGAGCTTCTCCTCGGCGGCGATCGCCTCGACCGCGCGGGCCGTGGTCGCGGCCGCCTCGGGGTCCTGCGGGAGGAACGCCATGCCGATGGCGTAGTGCCCGGCGGGCGGGAGCTCGGCGTCGACCACGTCGCGCACGAAGGCGTCGGGGATCTGCGTGAGGATCCCCGCGCCGTCGCCGCTGTTCTCCTCGGCGCCGACCGCGCCGCGGTGGTCCAGGTTGAGCAGGGCCGTGAGCCCCGCGTCCACGATGTCGCGTCCGGGCGTGCCGCGGAGCGTCGCCACGAAGGCGACGCCGCACGCGTCGTGCTCGGCGGCGGGGTCGTACAGACCGGATGCCGTGGGAGGGGCGGACAGGGCGGGTGCCCGGTGCGCGTCCCGATACTGCGGCGTGGTCATCAACACCGTCCTCACAGGCGCCCGACCGAGACGGCCGGGCTGGTTCCAGCTGGGGGGTTCGGGACGTCGTCGGCCCTGGTGGACATGACGGAACCACCGGGCGGTCGCCCGGCGGATTCGCCGTTGAGTGACGGAGGCTCAGCGACCGGGGTCTGGTCGCGCGGCATCTGCCTGCTCGGACTCCTCCGAGTCGTCGGAGTCCGCGGTCTTCTCGGGGTCCGCGGCGTCGGTCGACTCCTCGACCGGCTCCGTGGGCTCCGTGGCGGGCGCCTCGCCCGGCGCGTCGAGGGACACCGTCTCCTCGCGCCCGGGGTGGCGACGCCCGACAACGATAAACGCTACCAACGCACCGACACCGACCAGGATCGAGGTCCAGACGTTCAGCCGGAGACCGAGGACGAGCTCGGCCTCGTCGATGCGCAGCATCTCGATCCACACCCGACCGAGCGTGTAGACGAAGACGTAGAGCCAGAATACCCGACCATGACCGAGCCGGAACCGACGGTCCAGGTAGATCAGGAGCAGGGCAGCGGCGATGTTCCAGACCATCTCGTAGAGGAACGTCGGGTGGAACAGCGTGCCCGGCGGGTAGCCGGCCGCGGCGGCGACCGAGTCGTCGACCCGCAGGCCCCACGGCAGCGTCGTGGGCGAGCCGAACAGCTCCTGGTTGAACCAGTTGCCGAGGCGGCCGACGGCCTGCGCGAGGAGCAGCCCCGGGGCGAGCGCGTCCGCGAACGCCGGGAAGCTCACGCGCTGGCGCCGGCACCCGATGTACGCGCCGACCGCTCCGAGCGCGACCGCGCCCCAGATGCCGAGGCCGCCCTCCCACACGTACAGCGCGCGGACGGGGTCCCCGTTCGGGCCCCAGTACGGGTCGGGCGTCGAGAAGACGTGGTAGAGCCGCCCGCCGACGATCCCGAACGGGACCGCCCAGAACGCGATCTCCAGGACGTCGTCGGCCTCTCCCCCGCGCTTGACCCAGCGGCGGCGCGTGAGCCACAGGGCGACGCCGATCCCGGCGAGGATCGCGAGCGCGTAGGCGCGGAGGGGGAACGGCCCGAGGTACCAGGTGTGCTGGGGCGGGCTCGGGATCGCCGCGGGCAGGGCGCCCGCGGCCTCCGCGAGCTGCCCGACGGCGAGCGCGGCGCTCATGCGACCACCCCGCCGGGCGTCGTCGTGCCGGGCTGCTCCTGGCGGGCGGACCGCACCCCGGCGGCCAGCGAGGCGGCGACCGTGCGGAGCGCGGCGAGCCGCTCGTCCCACGGGGCGTCGCCCAGCAGGGGCCGGACGAACGCCGAGCCGACGATGACGCCGTCGGCGTAGCGCGCGACCTCCGCGGCCTGCTCGGCCGTGGACACGCCGAGGCCGACGCAGACGAGCTCGGCGCCCGCCGCGCGCGTGTCGGCGACGAGCCGCGCGGCCTGGGGCCCGACGGCGGCGCGCACGCCCGTGACGCCCATCGTCGAGGCCGCGTAGACGAAGCCGCGCGACGCGCGCGCGGTGAGCCGGAGGCGCTCCGGCGTCGAGCTCGGCGCGACGAGGAACACGCGGTCGAGACCGTGCGCCTCGGCGGCGTCCAGCCACGCGCGACCCTCGTCGGGGACGAGGTCGGCCGTGATGAGCCCGGCTCCCCCGGCCGCCGCGAGGTCGCGCGCGAACGCGTCGACGCCGTAGCGCAGCACGGGGTTCCAGTACGTCATGACGAGCACCGGCACGCGCCCGCCCGTGCGCTCCGTGACGGCCGCGACGACGCGGAAGACGTCCGCGACGCGCGCGCCGCCGTCGAGCGCCGCCTGGGCTGCGGCCTGGATGACCGGGCCGTCCATGACGGGGTCCGTGTACGGGATGCCGAGCTCGAGCACGTCCACGCCCGCGTCGACGAGCGCGAGCGCCGCCTCGACCGAGCGCTCGACGGTCGGGAAGCCGACGGGCAGGTAGCCGACGAGCCCCGCGCGGCCCTCCGCGCGCAGCTCGAGCAGGCGGCGGGCGGTGGCCGACGCCGTCCCCGGCGTCGACGCCCCGGGTGCGTCCTGGGTCTGGGCGGCGCTCACAGCTGTCCCTCCGTGCCCGTCGCCGTCTCGGCGATCGCGTCGTCGTCCACGAGGTCGAACCACCGGGCGGCGGTCGCCACGTCCTTGTCCCCGCGCCCCGAGAGGTTCACGAGGATCACGTGGTCGGTGCGGCCCGCGGCCGCGGCCTCGCGCCCGACCCGCAGCGCGCCCGCGAGGGCGTGGGCCGACTCGATCGCGGGGATGATCCCCTCGGTGCGGCACAGCAGCCGGAACGCGTCCATCGCCTCGGCGTCGGTCACGGGCAGGTACGTCGCGCGGCCGAGGTCGTGGAGCCACGAGTGGGCGGGCCCGACGCTCGGGTAGTCGAGCCCCGCCGACACCGAGTGGCTCGGCAGGGTCTGGCCGTCCTCGTCCTGGAGGAGGTACGAGCGCGCGCCGTGCAGGACGCCCGGCGCGCCGCCGCTGAAGCGGGCCGCGTGGCGGCCCGTCTCGATGCCCTCGCCCCCCGCCTCGAAGCCGAAGAGCTCGACGCCCTCGTCGTCGAGGAAGGCGTTGAAGAGCCCGAGCGCGTTCGAGCCGCCGCCCACGCACGCGGCGAGAGCGTCGGGCAGGCGCCCGATGCGGTCGAGGATCTGCGTGCGCGCCTCCTCGCCGATGACGCGGTGGAACTCGCGCACCATCTCGGGGAACGGGTGGGGCCCGGTCACGGTGCCGAGCAGGTAGTGCGTCGTGTCGACGTTGGCGACCCAGTC
This sequence comes from Cellulosimicrobium sp. JZ28, assembly GCF_015327065.1. Taxonomy (NCBI): domain Bacteria; kingdom Bacillati; phylum Actinomycetota; class Actinomycetes; order Micrococcales; family Promicromonosporaceae; genus Cellulosimicrobium; species Cellulosimicrobium sp. JZ28. The sequence goes on from NZ_CP017660.1 coordinate 1,896,826, forward strand.
GCGCAGCGCCTCGTTGATCGCGTCCTTGAGCGTGCGCTGGCCGATCGTCACGGGGACGACCTCGGCGCCGAGGAGGCGCATGCGCGCGACGTTCAGCGCCTGGCGCCGCGTGTCCTCCTCGCCCATGTAGACGACGCACTCGAGGTCGAGCAGGGCGGCGGCCGTCGCCGTCGCGACGCCGTGCTGGCCGGCGCCCGTCTCGGCGATCACGCGCTTCTTGCCCATGCGCTTGACGAGCAGCGCCTGGCCGAGGACGTTGTTGATCTTGTGCGAGCCGGTGTGGTTGAGGTCCTCGCGCTTGAGGAAGACGCGCGAGGCGCCGGCGTGCTCCGCGAAGCGGGGCACCTCGGTGAGCGGGCTCGGGCGGCCGGTGTACTCGCGCTGAAGGCGCGCGAGCTCGGTGACGAACGCCGGGTCGTCGAGCGCCTTGCGGTACTCGGTCTCCAGCTCGTCGAGCGCGGCGACGAGCGCCTCGGGCACGAAGCGCCCGCCGAACTCGCCGAAGTAGGGACCCTCCTGGGTCGCGAGGGAGCGCGTCAGGTCGGCGCGGACGGAGTGCGCGCCGCTCGGAGGGGTGGTCGATGGTGTCGAGTCGGGCACGGGGCCGGTCCTCCTGCGTGGTGGGGTGTGCTGGGCCGGGGCGCGGCGCCTGCGACGTGACGGACGGTGCCGTCGTGCCTCAGGGCCGCACGGACCACAGCGACGGGTGCGACCCGGCCGCGACGAGGTCGGCGACGGACGAGCGCGGCGCGTCGTCGGTCACGAGCGCCTCGCCGACCAGCACGGCGTGCGCGCCGGAGCGGGCGTAGTCCATGACGTCGTGCGGCCCGCGCACGCCGGACTCGGCCACGCGGACGACCTCGTCGGGGATCGCGGGCGCGAGGCGCGCGAAGGTCGTGCGGTCGACGTCGAGCGTCTTGAGGTCGCGCGAGTTCACGCCGACGACCCGCGCCCCGGCGTCGAGCGCGCGCGTCACCTCGTCGAGCGTGTGGACCTCGACGAGCGCGGTCATGCCGAGCGAGTGCACGCGCTCGACGAGCGACGTGAGCACCGTCTGCTCGAGCGCGGCGACGATGAGGAGCACGATGTCCGCGCCGTGCGCGCGCGCCTCCCACACCTGGTACGGCGTCACGACGAAGTCCTTGCGCAGCACCGGGACGTCGACCCGCGCCCGGACGGCGTCGAGGTCGGCGAGGCTCCCGTTGAACCGCCGCTGCTCGGTGAGCACCGAGATCGCGGCCGCGCCGCCCTTCTCGTACTCCCCCGCGAGCTCGGCCGGGTCGGAGATGGACGCGAGCGCGCCCTTGCTGGGGCTCGACCGCTTCACCTCGGCGATGACGGCCACGGCGTCGTCCGCCTTGAGGCGGCTCACGCACTCGAGCGCACCGGGGACGCGGGCGGCTCGTTCCTTGAGCTCGTCGAGCGAGGTCGTCGCCTGGCGTGCCGCGAGGTCCTCGCGCACACCCGCGACGATGTCGTCCAGCACCGTCATCGTCCCACCACTCCCCGTGTCGTCCCGCCCCCTGCCGGGCCGGTCGGCCGGCGTGCACCCACAGGTTCGGGCCGACCCGTTGACAGGGAGGTACCTGCCATCGTAGAGCCGCCCCCGAGTGACGATGACCACGGCCCAGCCCCGAGACGCGCGCGGCGCCGCCGGTCGCGGTCACGGCCACCGGCTCAGACGGCCACCGGGCCGAGCCACGGGACCAGGGCGGGCACGTTGCGCAGCACCCCGAAGAGCACGAGCACGGCGAGCGACGTCCACGCCACCCCCGCGGGCACGCGCGGCGCGGGGCGGCCGCGCCAGGCGCGGACGAGCCACAGGCCCCACAGCACGACGAGCAGCGGTGCGACGACGACCCAGAGCGGGTTCATGGACCAGGCCGCGGCGAGGTCGAGGTGCACGAGGTCGTGCGTGGCCCGCAGGCCGCCGCACCCGGGGCACGCGAGGTCCGTCAGGGCGAGCAGCGGGCACGTGACGTAGTGGCCCGGGCGGTTCGGGTCGACCGCGCCCACGTACGCCGTCGCGGCGGCGACGAGCGCACCGACGGCGAGCGGCGCCACGGCCTCGCGCGGCACCAGCCGTCGGCGCACCGCCTCGGACGTCACGTGACCGCCCCGTCAGTACTGGTCGGGGATCGTGCCGACCCAGGCGAGGACGGCGGGGAAGAACACCAGCAGGAGCAGCAGACCGATCGCGGACAGGCCGATCGCGACCCAGCCGAGGATGATGCCCGCCGTCGCCATGCCGTCGTTGTCCGCCTGGCCCTCCGCGACGGCACGCTTCGCCGCGTTGCCCACGATGACCGCGGGGATGCCCGTGAAGAAGCCGCAGCTGAGCACGAACGCGGCGATGCCCAGGACGAGAGACCAGATCGCGAGGTTGTTCTTCGGGTAGTACGGCGGCGGCGCGTAGGCGCCTGCCGGGTACGGCTGGCCCGGGTACGGCTGGCCCGGGTACGGCTGACCGGGGTACTGCTGGCCCGGGTACTGCTGCTGGCCCGGGTACGGCTGACCGGGCTGCTGCTGACCGGGGTAGCCCTGGTCAGGACCCTGCGGGCCGGGGTGCTGCGCGCCGCCGGGCACCGACGAGCCGTACGGCGCCTGCGACCCGTCCTGCGGGGGCGTGCCGTCGTGCGGGCCCGGTGCCGGCGGCTGCGTCACCGCGCGTCCTGCTTCTTCTGCCCGTAGCCCATGTTGCGGAGCACGAGGCCGCCGACGAGCGCCACGGCCACGACGCCCATGCCGACCCAGAACAGCCAGACGGCGGCGACCACGACACCGATCGCGGCCACGAGGGCGCCGACCATGATGCCGATCATGGTGAACCACGCGGCGACGGTGTGGCCGTGGTTCGTGGGCGGTGCCGCGGGCGGCAGGTAGGCGATCTCGGTGGTCTGCTGGTTCTCGGCCATGAGGGTCGTGCCTTTCGTCAAGATGTGGTCAGAGCCTATCGGACCGGGCCGGGGCCCGTCCCGTCGCGGGACGTCGGCGGACGTCGCGTGGGACACGTCCGCGCTGCTCAGCGGTCCGTGGGGTCCTCGCCGCGGGAGAGCGCGTCCCAGGCGTCGTGGTCGGAGACGTCCTCGGCGTCGGCGGGGCCCGCCGCGCCCGCGACCTCGGAGGTCCCGTCCGCGGGCGTGCCGGCTGCCGTCGCGGGCGTCGCCCCGGCCCGCTCGTGCCGCGTCGAGGCGCTCGCCCACGACCGCGCGCCGAGCGCCACCCACACCACCACGAGCACGGTGAGCACGCCGAGCACGGCCGCCACCCAGGGCGCCGCGGTGAGCTCGACCGGTGCGGTCAGCTCCGTCACGCCCGTCGCCTCGGCCACCGCCGACCGGGCGGTCGGCTCCGGGTCGATCGCGACGCTCAGCGCCGACACCGTCGCGACGACGCCGCTCGCCGCCGCGACCGCCAGGACGACCCACCGGCCGACCCGTCCCACGAGGCCGAGCGCGAGCGCGGCCGCGACGAGCACGAGCGCGGCCGCGCTCACGCCGGGTGCGGCCGACGTGCCGGCCACCGCGACGTCGACCTGCGGGTCGAGCGCGGTGGCCCCCGTCGTGCGCAGCCACGTGGGCACCGCCGCCGCGAGGGTCGCGCCCCCGAGGAGCAGCAGGACCCAGATGGCCGTGCGGCGGGCCGGGCCGCCCGGGCGGCTCACGCGAGCCCCCGCAGCCGCGCCGCGACCTGCACGGCACGGACCGCCGCGGCCGCCTTGTTGCGCGACTCCGCGTACTCGAGCGCCGGCACGGAGTCGGCGACGATCCCGCCCCCGGCCTGGACGCTCGCGCGCCCGTCGCGGATCAGCGCCGTGCGGATGGCGATCGCCATGTCCATGTTCCCGTCGAAGTCGAAGTACCCGGCCGTCCCACCGTAGATCCCGCGCGAGGCGGGCTCGAGCTCGTCGATGAGGGCGATCGCGCGCGGCTTGGGCGCGCCCGAGAGCGTCCCCGCGGGGAACGTGGCCCGGAAGGCGTCGAGCGCCGTCGCGCCGTCGCGCAGCGTGCCGACGACCGTCGAGCACAGGTGCATGATGTGGCTGAACCGCTTGGTCGCCATGAACTCCACGACCTCGACCGACGTCGGCTCGCAGACCTTGACGAGGTCGTTGCGCGAGAGGTCGACGAGCATGATGTGCTCCGCGAGCTCCTTGGGGTCCTCGCGCAGCTCCTCCCCGAGCGCGACGTCCTCCTCGGGCGTGGCGCCGCGCGGCCGCGAGCCCGCGATGGGGAACGTCGTGACCCGGCCGTCCTCGACCTTGACCAGCGTCTCCGGGCTCGACCCGACGACCGCGAAGTCGCGCCCGTCCGCGTCCGTGAGCTGGAAGTAGTACATGTACGGGCTCGGGTTGATCGTGCGCAGCGCCCGGTAGACGTCCAGCGGGTCCGCCGGGCAGTCGAGGTCCAGGCGCTGCGAGAGGACGACCTGGAAGACCTCGCCCTCGCGGATCGCGTCCTTGCCCGCCACGACGGACGCCTCGAACTCGTCGCGCGTCGAGCGGAACTCGAGCTCCGGCTCGACGGCGTCGGCGGCCACGACCGACGCGACGTGCGCACCGCCGGCGACGAGGCGCGCCTGCATCGCGTCCAGGCGCCGCACCGCGTCGGCGTACGCCTCGTCGACCCGCTCGTCCGTGTCGTCGAAGTTGATCGCGTTCGCCACGAGCCACACGCTGCCCTCCGCGTGGTCGACGACCGCGAGGTCCGTCGCGAGGCACAGCGTGAGCTCCGGGACGCCCAGCTCGTCGGGCGCGTGCGCGGGCAGCGTCGGCTCCCAGTGCCGGATGACGTCCCACCCGATCGCCCCGGCGAGCCCGCCAGTCAGCGGCGGGAGGCCGTCGACCGCGGGCGTGCGCAGCACGTCGAGCGTCGCCTCCAGCACCTCGACCACGTCGCCCTCGCGCGGGACGCCCGCGGGCACGTCGCCCGACCACACCGCCCGGCCGTCGCGCGCCGTGAGGGTCGCGCGGGACGCGACGCCGACGAACGAGTACCGGGCCCAGCGCCCGTCCGACTCCGCGGACTCCAGCACGAAGGTGCCCGGCCGACCCTGCGCCAGGGTGCGGTAGAGACCGACCGGCGTGACGTCGTCGGCCAGGAGGCGCCGCACGACCGGGACGACCCGGCGGGAGCGGGCGAGCGCGCGGAAGCCGTCGAGCACGGGCCACGTCGTGCCCCACGCGGGCCCGCCCGCGGGGACGGTGGTGGTGCCGGCCGGGTCGACGGTCGTGCTCACTGGTTCTCCTCCTCGGGGTCCGGTCCGACGGCGGGCGCGGCCCCGGCGTCCGGGGCACCCGGCGCGGACGGCAGCTCGCCGACGACGGCGCCCAGGTCTCCGCCGGCCTCGAAGCACGTGCGGGTGCCCGTGTGGCACGCGGCGCCGACCTGGTGCACGCGCACGAGGAGCGCGTCGCCGTCGCAGTCGAGCGCGACCGAGCGCACCACCTGGACGTGGCCCGACGTGTCGCCCTTGCGCCAGTACTCCTGGCGCGACCGGCTCCAGAACGTCACCCGCCCGGTGGTCAGGGTGCGGTGGAGCGCCTCGTCGTCCATCCAGCCGAGCATGAGCACCTCGCCGGTGTCGTGCTGCTGGACGATCGCGGCGACCAGTCCGGCGTCGTCGCGCTTGAGCCGCGCGGCGACCTCGGGGTCGAGCGCGGACGGGATCGTGGTCTGCGGGCCGGTCGTGGAGTCGGGCACCCGAGAATCCTGCCAGACGCCGGGCCGCCGCCGGTCCCCCGTCTCGCCCGACCCGGCGTGACGTCGGTCGCCCGATCGGGCAGGTCAGCGGGTCTGGGAGACCCAGGCGTCGTGCATGCGGGCGTAGACCCCGCCCGCGCGGGCGAGGTCGTCGTGGTGGCCCACCTCCACGACGTGCCCGGCGTCGACGACGACGACGAGGTCGGCCGCCTCGGCCGTGGAGAGGCGGTGCGCGATCGTCAGCGTCGACCGGCCCGCGGTGAGCGACGCGAGCGCCCGTGCGATCCGGACCTCGGTGGCCGGGTCGACGGCGGACGTCGCCTCGTCCAGGACGAGCAGGTCCGCCTCGGCCAGGTACGCCCGGACGAGCGCGACGAGCTGCCGCTCGCCCGCGGAGAGGGACTCGCCCCGCTGGCCGACCGAGGAGTCGAGCCCGTCCGGCAGGTCCGCGACCCAGTCGGTGAGGCCGAGCCGCTCGACGGCCGCCTCGATCCGGGCGCGACGCGCGGCAGCCGGCTCCTCCTCGGCGACGCCCCGGAGCCCGTAGGCGACGTTGTCGGCGAGCGTCCCGTCGAACAGGAAGCCCTCCTGGGGCACGAGCACGACGCGCTCGCGCAGGGACGCCACGGACAGGTCGCGCAGGTCCGTGCCGTCCAGGAGCACGCGCCCGCCCGTCGGGTCCATGAGCCGCGTGACGAGCTTTGCGATCGTCGTCTTGCCCGAGCCGGTCGCGCCGACGACGGCGACCGAGGCACGCGCCGGGAGGTCGAGGTCGACGCCGTGCAGCACCTCGGGCCCGTCGGGGTAGGCGAACCGGACGTCCTCCAGACGCACGTGGGCCGGGCCGCGCGGGCTTCGCACGCCGTCGAGGCCCTTGTCGACGACCTCGACCGGCGTCTCCAGGACCGCGAGGACGCGGCGCCAGCCCGCCACGGCGTTCTGCAGCTCGTTGAGGATCTCCGTCGCCATCTGGACGGGGCCGGTGAAGAGCTGGACGAGGAAGAGGAAGGCGAGGAGCTGGCCCACCGAGATGTCGCCCGCCACGCCGAGCAGCGACCCGACGACCACGACGACCGCGAGCACCAGGTTCGCGACGAGCACGCCGCTCGAGAACACGACGGCGACGAGCTTCTGCGCCCGGACCATCGCGCGCCGGGTCGCGTCGACCGCGGCGTCGACGCGACGGGCCGTCCGGGCCCCGGCGCCGTACGCGCGGATCGTCTCCGCGCCGACGACGGACTCCGAGATCGCGCCGAGCATCGCGCCGACCCGCGCGCGGACCTGGGTGTACGCGTCGTTGACCCGCGCCTGCGCGGGGCGCAGGACGAGGAACAGCGGCACGAAGCACGCCCACACCACGAGCGTGAGCTGCCACGAGTACACCGCCATGAGCGCCGTCGCGACGCCGATCTGCAGCACCGAGACGAGCAGCATGATGCCGCCCCACTGCACGAACAGCGAGATCGTGTCGACGTCGCTCGTGACGCGCGAGACGAGCGACCCGCGCCGCTCGGAGTTCTGGGTGAGCACCGACAGGTCGTGCACGTGCCGGAACGCGCGTACGCGCAGCGCGGCGAGGCCGGCCTCGGTCGACCGGAACAGGCGCACGTTGACGAGGGCCGAGCACAGCCCGGCGACGACGAGGATCACGGCGGCGACGCCCACGAGCACCGCGACGCGCGTCGTGTCCGGACCGCCGTCGGCGAGCACGCCCGTGTCGATGGTCTGCTGCACGGTCACGGGCACGACGACCCGGCCCAGCGCCGCGGCGACGGCGAGGCCGAGCGTGACCCAGATGCCGGCGAGGATCTGCGGCGAGACCTGCACGCCGCGACGCAGCGTCGCGAGGACGCCCAGGGAGCTCGCCGAGGCGATGCGCGCGTCGCCGGTACGGACGTCGGCGGCCCCGCCGTCGACGGCGGGGCCCGTGCCCCGGCGGGTCGACCGCCCGGGTCGTTCGGTCGTGGTCCGGGTCATTCCTCCAGCGCCCCCGTCTCGACGTGCCGCACGACGTCGTCCTCCTCCGTCTCCTCCTGGCGCGCGAGGTCGTCGTCCCGGCGACCGTCGCGGACCTGGTCGTCCTCGCCCGCGTCGCGCACCGAGTCGTCCGTCGCGTCGGCGCGCTCGTTCTCCCGGCGCTCCGCCTCGCGCGCGTACGCGGTCGCGAGCTCGCGGTACCCGGGATCGCGGGCGAGCAGCTCGTCGTGCGTCCCGACGTCCACCACCCGCCCCGACTCCACGTGCACGACGACGTCCGCGAGCGCGACGCTCGACATGCGGTAGGCGACCATGACGACCGTCGGGCGGTCGTCGCCGCCCCGCGCGACGCCCGCGAGGATCTCCTGCTCGACCCGCGGGTCGACGGCCGACGTCGCGTCGTCGAGGACGAGCAGGCGCGGACGCCGGACGAGCGCGCGCGCGATCGCGAGACGCTGGCGCTGGCCGCCGGACAGGTTGGCCCCCCGCTCCCCGAGCGGGGCGTCGAGGCCCTCCGGGAGCCGCTCGACGACGTCGTCCACGCGCGCGAGCCGCAGGGCCGCCCAGACCTCCGCGTCGTCCGGGCCGGGATCGCCGTCGTCGACGAGCGTGACGTTCGCGCGCACGGTGTCCTCGAACACGAACGCCTGCTGCGCGACGAGGGCGACCTGCGTCGTGAGGTCCGCCTCGCGCACGTCGCGCACGTCCGTGCCGTCGAGGAGCACGCGCCCGCGCGACGGGTCCGAGAGCCGCGCGAGGAGCGAGACGAGCGTCGTCTTGCCGGCGCCCGTCGGACCCACGACGGCGACCGTCGTCCCCGGCGCCACGGTGAGGTCCACGCCGTCGAGCAGCGTGAGCTCGCGGCCGCCCGCCCGGACATCGACACCGACGCCCTCGAGCCGCACGCCCAGCCCGGCACCCGTCCCGCTCAGGGCCGACGTCCCGGGACGCAGCACGCCCCCGGCGTCGACGACGCGGCTGATGCGCTCGTACCCGACGAGCGCGCGCGGGAGCTCGCCGAGGACCCAGCCGAACGCGCGGACCGGCACGGCCATCACGGTCAGGAGGTACGCGGCGGTGATGATGTCGCCGGGCGCGACGTCGCCCGCGGTGAGGCGCACGGTCCCGACGCCCAGCACGAGGAGCGTGCCGAGCGACGGCAGGAGCTCGATGACGGGGTCGAAGAACGCCCGCACGACGCCGACCCGCACGTTCGCGGCGCGCAGCTCGTCGGTGCGCTCGGCGAAGCGGCGCTCCTCGCGGTCCGCGGTGCCGAGCGACGTGACGAGGAGCGCGGCCTCGAAGCTCTCGTGCGCGACGTCGGACACCTCGGCGCGCAGCTGCTGCGCCCGCGTGATGGCGGGCGACATGTAGCGCTGGAACACGATGTTCACGGCGACGGCGACCGGGATGACCACGAGCGCCGCGCACGCGAGCCAGACGTCCACCCGGAAGAGCATCACGGCGGCGACGCCGATCATGACGACGACGCCCAGCGCGAACGGCAGCGGGTTGAAGACGCCCGTCGCGGCCTCGACGTCGGAGTTCGCGTTCGACAGGAGCTGCCCGGCCGGGTGCGAGCGGTGCCACGACATCGGCAGGCGCAGGTACTGGCGGGTCACCGCGGTGCGGTGGCGTGCCTGCAGCGCGGCGTACCCGTTGCCCGCGAAGATGCGCCGCGCGGCGACGCTCACCGCGAGCGAGAGCGCGATCCCGGCGAGCACGAGGCCCGCGACCCAGATGCGGCCGCGCGCAGCCTCATCGCCCGCGAGCGCGGGCACCACGACCTCGTCGGTGACCCGGCCGACCGCGCCGCTCACGGCGACGGTCAGCGCGCCGAAGAGCGCGGACGAGCCGATCGCCAGCACGTACGTGCGCGGCTCGTCGCGGATGCCGCGCCCCATGAGCGCGAGCGAGCGGCGGACGCGGGAGCCGGTGAGCGCGTGCGGTCGGCGCACCGACGGCTCGGCGGGGAGCCGGTCGCGGGGGCGGTCGTGCCGGGCGGCGGTGGCCGGCGGGTCGGTCGGGGCGGGCGGGGCGTCGGCGCCGGTGGGGCGCGTCCTGCTGCCGGGCACGGGACGGTCCTCGTCTTTCGTTCAGGGGTGGCCCGATCCTCTCACGGGCTCCCGACACCGCCGCCGGGCGTCCGCGCCGGTCAGCGCACCTGCACGCCCTCGGCCCGCATCGCGTCCTTCACCTGACCGACGGTGAGGGCGCCGAAGTGGAAGACGCTCGCGGCGAGCACCGCGTCCGCCCCGGCGCGCGCCGCCGCCACGAAGTGCTCGGGCGTGCCCGCCCCGCCGCTCGCGATCAGCGGCACGCGCACCTCGGAGCGCACCGCGGCGAGCATCTCGAGGTCGAACCCGGCGGTCGTGCCGTCCGCGTCCATCGAGTTGAGCAGGATCTCGCCCGCGCCCAGCCCCGCTGCGCGCGACGCCCACTCCACGGCGTCGATCCCCGTGCCGCGACGCCCGCCGTGGGTCGTCACCTCGTAGCCGGACTCCGTCCGCACGTCGCCGGTCGTGCGGCGCGCGTCCACCGAGAGCACGAGCACCTGGCTGCCGAAACGGTCCGCGATCTCCGCGATGAGCTCCGGGCGGGCGATCGCCGCCGTGTTCACGCCGACCTTGTCCGCGCCCGCGCGCAGGAGACGGTCCACGTCGTCCGCCGAGCGGACCCCGCCACCGACGGTGAGCGGCACGAAGACCTGCTCGGCGGTCCGCCGCACGACGTCGTACGTCGTCTCCCGGTTGCCGGACGACGCCGAGACGTCGAGGAACGTCAGCTCGTCGGCGCCCTCGGTGTCGTAGCGCGCGGCGAGCTCGACGGGGTCGCCCGCGTCGCGCAGGTTCTCGAAGTTCACGCCCTTGACGACGCGCCCCGCGTCGACGTCGAGGCAAGGGATCACGCGGATCGCGACGGTCATGGGGAGTCTCCTCGGTCGGCCGGCGCTCCGCCGGTCGTGTCGGTGCCGGCCGTGCCGGTAGTGTCGGTGCCGGTGTCGGTGCCGGCTGTGTCGTCGGCCGTGCCGGTGTCGCCCGCGCTCTCCTCGGTCACGGGGAACTGGGCGTCGAGGATGTCGACGACGTAGACGAGCGTCTCGCCGGCCAGCGGGTTGGCGGTGGCGCCGTAGGCGAGGTCGGGCGGCACGACGAGCAGCACCTGGCTCCCTACCGACTGCTCGAGGAGCCCCTGCTCCCACCCCTCGATGACCTCGCCGATGCCGATCATCACCGACAGGGGCGCCGCGCCGTCCGTCCACGTCGAGTCGAAGACCTCGCCGTCGGACCAGCGCACGCCCGAGTACCGGACGGTGACCACCTGACCGACCTCGACCTGGCGCCCGTCGCCGCGGACGAGCGGCTGCACCACGAGGCCCGCTGGCGCCGCGGTCTCCGACGGGACGGTCACGCTCGGTGCGCCCTGCTCGTCGAGCGTCACCGTGGGCAGGCCCTCGACCGGCTCCACCGGCTCCCCGGACGCGCGCGTCGGCAGGACGTCGACGACCAGGGCGACGGGAACGCCGTCGTCCACCTCGAGGCGCAGCAGGCGCGCCCCCACGCGCTGCCCCCGCAGGAGGTCGCGCAGCTCGCGGCCGACGGACTCGTCGGTCAGCGTGCGCCAGCGCGGCGCGTCCGTGTACGTGTTCTGCAGGACGGTGCCGTCGCGCAGGTCCTCCGCGTAGAGGTTGAGCAGCAGCGGGCCGCCGTCGACGAGCTCCGCCCCGGCGCCCGGCCACACCACCTCCGACCGCGCGTCCGGCACGTCGAGCGGCGCGCGGTACTCCAGCGCGGGCGGGGCGCCGGACGACCCGGCGACCGTGAGGTCGGTGTTGAGCGGCGTTTCCGTCGCGTCCTCCGGCTCCGTGCACGCACCGAGCACGAGCGCCGCGAGGAGCGCCACGAGCAGCACGAGCGCGGCCCGGGACGCGGGCGCACGACGAGCGCGCCGGACGCCCGGAGGGCGCCCGGCCGCGAGGGCCAGGTTCGTCACATCACGTCCTGCATCACATCGACTCGATGAGGCGCTCCACGCGCTCGTCGACGTTCCGGAACGGGTCCTTGCACAGCACGGTGCGCTGCGCCTGGTCGTTGAGCTTGAGGTGCACCCAGTCCACCGTGTAGTCGCGGCGGGCCTCCTGCGCGGCGCGCACGAAGTCGCCGCGCAGCTTGGCGCGCGTGGTCTGCGGCGGCACGGCCGTCGACTCGAACACCTCGAGGTCTGTGGTGACCCGCTCGACCATGCCGCGCGCCGCGAGCAGGTTGTACAGCCCCTCGGTGCGCGAGATGTCGTGGTAGGCGAGGTCGAGGCGCGCGATCCGCGGGTCGTCGAGCTCGAGACCGTGCTTGGCCTGGTAGCGCTGGATCAGGCGGTACTTGATGACCCAGTCCAGCTCGCGGTCGACGAGCGAGAGGTCGCCCGTCTCGAGGGCGCGCAGCCCGCGCTCCCACAGGTCGAGCACCTGCTTGACGACGGGCGTCGGCGCGACGTCCTGCTCGACGAACTCGCGCACGCGCTGGAGGTACTCGCCCTGGAGGTCGATCGCGGTGACCGTCCGGCCGCTCGCGAGCTGGACGGGCTGCTTGCCCGTCATGTCGTGGCTGATCTCGCGGATCGACCGGATGGGGTTCTCGAGCGCCAGGTCCCGCATGGGGACCCCTGCCTCGACCATGCGCAGGATGAGGTCGGTCGAGCCGACCTTGAGCATGGTCGTCGTCTCCGCCATCGAGGAGTCGCCGACGATGATGTGCAGGCGCCGGTAGCTCTCGGCGTCGGCGTGCGGCTCGTCGCGCGTGTTGATGATCGGGCGCGACCTGGTCGTCGCGCTCGACACCGCCTCCCAGATGTGGTCGGCGCGCTGGGACAGGCAGTACACGGCGCCGCGCGGCGTCGCGAGGACCTTGCCGGCGCCCGTGAGCACCTGGCGCGTGATGAGGAACGGCACGAGGACGTCCGAGAGGCGCGCGAAGTCGCCCTGGCGTCGCACGAGGTAGTTCTCGTGGCAGCCGTACGAGTTGCCCGCCGAGTCCGTGTTGTTCTTGAACAGGTGGATCCGGCCGGGCAGTCCCTCGTGCTCGAGCCGCTGCTGCGCGTCCGCGACGAGGCCCTCGAGGATCCGCTCGCCGCCGCGGTCGTACGCGACGAGCTGACGGACGTCGTCGCACTCCGCCGTCGCGTACTCGGGGTGCGAGCCGACGTCCAGGTACAGCCGCGAGCCGTTGCGCAGGAACACGTTCGACGAGCGGCCCCAGGCGACCACCTTGCGGAACAGGTACCGCGCGACCTCGTCCGCCGAGAGGCCGCGGCCGTCGTCGGACGCGCACGTCACGCCGTACTCGGTCTCCAGCCCGAAGATCCTGCGGTCCATGCGGCGCTACCCCTCGTCCGTCGGGCCGGTGCCCGTCGTGTCGTCGGGCGCGCCCTCGGCGGTCCCGTCGGTGGTGGTCGCCGCGTCGTCGTCCGCGAGGAGGCCCTCGAGGACGGAGCCCGTGAGACGGCGGAACGCGCGTCGGGGCCGGGTGCGGTCCAGGACGGCCACCTCGAGCTGCGCGGCCGGGATGGTGCGGGTGTCGTCCCCCTCGCCGCCGGACGCGAGCGCGTGCACCGCCAGGCGCAGCACCTCGGCGAGCCCGAGACCGGGCCGCCACGCGTCCTGGAGCACGCGACCGAGCTGGTCGGCCTGGCCGCCCATGACGACCACGCCCTGCTCGTCGGCGACGGAGCCGTCGTAGGAGATGCGGTAGAGCTGGTCCTGCTCCGCCGTGCGACCGACCTCCGCGACGACGAGCTCGACCTCGAGCGGCTTCGACTCCGTGGTGAACACCGTGCCGAGCGTCTGGGCGTACGCGTTCGCGAGACCGCGCGCGTTGACGTCCGTGCGGTCGTAGGAGTAGCCGCGCAGGTCCGCGTACCGCACCCCGGCGACGCGCAGGTTCTCGAACTCGTTGTACTTGCCCACCGCGGCGAACGCGATGCGGTCGTAGATCTCCGAGATCTTGTGCAGGGCCCGCGACGGGTTCTCCGTCGCGAACGCGATGCCGTCCTCGTAGGCGAGGACCACGACGGACCGGCCGCGCGCGATGCCCTTGCGCGCGAAGTCCGCCCGGTCCTTCATCAGCTGCTCGGGCGAGACGTAGAAAGGCATGTTCACGCGTCGTCACCTCCGGTCGGGCCGTCCTGCGGGCGGTCGTGCGGGACGGCCTCGGCGTTGGTCACCGGGGGACGCCCGCGCTCCACGCCCGCCCCGGAGCGCTCCGCCACGATCTGCTCGACGACCGCCGCGAGCTCGTCGTCCGGCACGCGCTCGTAGCCGTCGGCCGTGACGACCGCGACCACCGGCCAGATGCGGCGGACCGGGTCCGGGCCGCCGGTGGCCGAGTCGTCGTCCGCCGCGTCGTAGAGCGCCTCGACCGCGACGCGCACGGAGGCCGCCCGGTCGAGACCGGTGCGCCACAGCTTCTTCAGGGAGCCGCGCGCGAAGACCGAGCCCGATCCCACCGAGTGGTACGCCCGCTCCTCGTACCGCCCGCCCGTGACGTCGTACGAGAAGATCCGGCCGGCACCGCGGTCGAGGTCGAACCCGGCGAAGAGCGGCACGACCGCGAGGCCCTGCATGGCGAGGCCGAGGTTCTGCCGGATCATCGTCGACAGGCGGTTCGCCTTGCCGTCGAGCGAGAGCAGCGCGCCCTCGATCTTCTCGTAGTGCTCGAGCTCGAGCTGGAACAGGCGCACGAGCTCGACGGCGATCCCCGCCGTCCCGGCGATGCCCACGGCCGAGTACTCGTCGGCCGGGAAGACCTTCTCGATCTCCCGGTTCGCGATCATCGAGCCCATCGTCGCGCGGCGGTCCCCCGCCATCACGACGCCCGCGCCCACGCCCTCGGCGCCGAACGTCAGCGCCACGATCGTCGTGGCGTGCGGAGCGTCGGGCACCGTGCCGGTCGCCGCGTGCCCGGCCGCGCGGTGCGACGGCAGCAGGTCGGGGGCGTGCCCCGACAGGAAGTCCAGGAAGGACGACGACCCAGGGGTCGTGAACGCGTCGGGCAGGCGCCCGGGCTGGTCCGTGCTCATCGGGTTGCCGTCACCCTTCCTACTCGCCGCCCTTCTGCACGAAGCCCCGGACGAAGGACTCCGCGTTCGTCTCCAGGACCTCGTCGATCTCCTCGAGGAGCGCGTCCACCTCGGCGTCGCGCGACTGCGCCTGCGGCGCGACCGGGGTCGCCGGGGCCTCGGGCTCGTCGTCGGGACGCCGGTCCTCGTGCGACGCGTGCGTGCGTTCGGTACCCGCCATGGCTGCCTCCTCGTCCGTCGGCCGGCCTCGCGCCGACGCTCTGTCCGTTCCAACCCCGTCCGGGCTCGCGCCCTTCCCGGCCCTGCTCGCACGCGGCGCCCCTCCCACGGAGGGCGGGCGCCGTCGTGCGTCCAGCCTAGTCGCCGCCGGTCACGACGGGCCTGCCAGACCCGCCAGCAGCGCGGCGGCGTCCGGGCTCGCGTCGAGCAGCGCCCCGATGTGGGCGCGCGTCCCGCGCAGCGGGTCCATCATCGGGACGCGCTGGAGCGACGGCGCGCCCGGCACGTCGAAGATCACCGAGTCCCAGCTCGCCGCGGAGACCTCGTCGCCGTAGCGCGCCATGACCTCGCCGCGGAAGAACGCGCGCGTGTCCTCGGGCGCGTGGTGCACCGCCGCGCCGACCTCGCGCTCGGTGACCACGCGGTCCACGGCGTCGGCGGCGAGGAGGCGGTGGTAGATGCCGCGCTCGGGCCGCACGTCGGACCACTGGAGGTCCATCGCCGCGAGGCGCGAGTGGCCCCAGTCGAGGCCGTCGCGCTCGCGCAGGCGGTCGAGGAGCCGGAGCTTCGCGACCCACTCGACGTCGCGCCCGCACGCGTCGCGGTCGGTCGCCAGGCGGTCGAGCACCGAGCGCCACCGCGCGAGCACGTCGCGCGTCGGGGCGTCGACCCCGTCCGGTCCCGCGAGGCGCTCCGCCGCGTCGGCGGCGACCTCCAGGTACTCGCGCTGGACCTCGAGCGCCGTCAGCTCGCGCCCGTCGGCGAGGGCGAGGCGACGCGTCAGCTCGAGGTCACGGCTCACGCGCTGGACGTCCGCGACCGGGTCCGCGAGGCGCAGCCCGGCCAGGCGGGCGCGCACGTCCGGGCCGAGCTTCTCCAGGTGCTCGACGACGAAGAGCACGAGCGACGTCGTGCCCGTCTTGAGGTAGGTCGCGGTCTCGAACATGTTCGCGTCGCCGATGATGAGGTGCAGCCGGCGCCAGCGCTGCCGGTCCGCGTGCGGCTCGTCGCGCGTGTTGACGATGGGGCGGCGCAGCGTCGTCTCCAGCCCGACCTCCGCCTCGACGTAGTCGGCGCGCTGGGAGATCTGGAACCCGTGCTCCTCCCCCGCCGGGCCGAGCCCCACGCGCCCCGAGCCGGCGAACACCTGCCGGGTCACGAGGAACGGCGTGAGCATCTCCACGAGGACGCCGAACGGCACCTCGCGGTCGACGAGGAAGTTCTCGTGGGTGCCGTAGCTCGCGCCCTTGCCGTCGACGTTGTTCTTGTAGAGCACGACGCCGCCGCCCGGCACCTGGGCCAGCTCGCGCGACGCGGCGAGCATGACCCGCTCCCCCGCGACGTCCCAGCACACGACGTCGTGCGGCACCGTGACCTCGGGCGAGGAGTACTCGGGGTGCGCGTGGTCGACGTAGAGCCGGGCGCCGTTGGTGAGGATGACGTTCGCCGCGCTCGGGTCGTCGTACTCCTCCGTCGTCGGTCTCGCGACCTCCTGGAGGGAGGCCCCGGCGGCGCCGCCCTCCGCCGTCCGGTCGACCGGCCCCGACGGCGCGGGGCGCGACGGGTCGTCCGTGAGGAGGGACGGGTGCGCCGACGCGCGCGGCACGTGGAACCCCCGCGCGTCCTGCAGCGGGTCCTCGTCGTCGTAGTCCCAGCGCGCCCGGCCCCGGGCGCCGTCGCTGCGCGCGGCGAGCGCCCGGTACGTGGTGACGACCTGGCTCGACATGAGCATCGGGTTCGCCATCGGCTTCCCCGGCTGCAGGACGCCGTACTCCGTCTCGATCCCCATGACCCGTCGTACGCTCACGCGCTCACCCTATGTCCGCCCTCCGACGCCGCGCCGCGCCGTCCACGGGGCGGAGCGACCGCGCCCCGCTACAGGTACTGGCCGGTGTTGGTGACCGTGTCGATGGTGCGCGGCGAGCCGCCCTCGCCCTTCTTCTGGACGATCGTGCGGATGAAGACGATGCGCTCGCCCTTCTTCCCGCTGATGCGCGCCCAGTCGTCGGGGTTGGTGGTGTTCGGCAGGTCCTCGTTCTCCTTGAACTCGTCGACGCACGCGGCGAGCAGGTGGTCGACGCGGATGCCGCGCTGTCCCGTGGCGAGGAGGTCCTTGATCGCCGACTTCTTCGCCCGGTCCACGACGTTCTGGATCATCGCGCCCGAGTTGAAGTCCTTGAAGTACAGGATCTCCTTGTCGCCGCTGGCGTAGGTGACCTCGAGGAACTGGTTCTCCTCCTCCTCGGAGTACATGCGCTCCACGACCGAGCGGATCATCGCGTCGAGGGCCTCGCGCTGGTTGCCGCCGTGCTCGGCGAGGTCGGCCGCGTGGATCGGCAGGTCCTCCGTGAGGTACTTGGCGAAGATCTCCTTGGCGCCCTCGGCGTCGGGCCGCTCGATCTTGATCTTCACGTCGAGGCGCCCGGGCCGCAGGATGGCAGGGTCGATCATGTCCTCGCGGTTCGACGCCCCGATGACGATGACGTTGTCCAGCCGCTCGACGCCGTCGATCTCGGCGAGGAGCTGGGGCACGATCGTCGTCTCGACGTCCGACGACAGGCCCGTCCCGCGGGTGCGGAACAGCGACTCCATCTCGTCGAAGAACACGACGACGGGCGTCCCCTGCGACGCCTTCTCCCGAGCGCGGGCGAAGATCAGCCGGATGTGCCGCTCGGTCTCGCCCACGTACTTGTTGAGCAGCTCGGGGCCCTTGACGTTGAGGAAGTAGCTGCGCGCCGCGCCCGAGCCGTCCTCCACCTGCTCGCCGCGCGCCCGCGCCACGGTGTGCGCGAGCGAGTTGGCGACGGCCTTGGCGATGAGCGTCTTGCCGCACCCGGGCGGCCCGTAC
This sequence comes from Cellulosimicrobium sp. JZ28, assembly GCF_015327065.1. Lineage (NCBI taxonomy): Bacteria > Bacillati > Actinomycetota > Actinomycetes > Micrococcales > Promicromonosporaceae > Cellulosimicrobium > Cellulosimicrobium sp. JZ28. The sequence continues at coordinate 1,914,643 of NZ_CP017660.1, forward strand.
AGCAGGACGCCCTTAGGCGGGTGCAGACCGTGCTCGCGGAAAAGGTCGGGGTGCGTGAACGGCAGCTCGACGGCGTCGCGGATCTGCTCGATCTGGGGCCCGAGACCGCCGATGTCCTCGTACTCGATGTCCGGCACCTCTTCGAGGACGAGCTCCTCGACCTCGGACTTCGGGATGACCTCGAACACGAAGCCGCTGCGCGTGTCGATGGTGAGCGAGTCGCCGACGCGGAGCGTCGTGCGCGCCACCGACCCGGCGAGCCGCACGACCCGCTCCTCGTCGGCCCGGCCGACGACGAGCACGCGGTCGGCGTCGAGGATCTCCTTGACCGTGACGATCTCGCCCGTGCGCTCGTAGCCGCCCGCGGCGACGACGGTCATCGCCTCGTTGAGCTTGACCTCCTGCCCCGGGCGCAGGCGCTGGACGTCGAGGGTGGGGCTCGCGCCGACGTGCATCTTGCGCCCGGCGGCGGACACGTCGACCGACCCGTCCGGGTGCGCGGCGAGGAACACCGCGTACGTCCCCGGGGGCTTGGCGAGGTCGTCGATCTGCCGCTTGAGGTCGAGGATCTGGTCCCGGGCCGCGCGCAGCGCCTCGGCGAGCCTCTCGTTCTTCGCGGACAGCAGCGCGAGCTCGCGCGCGCCGTCCTGCGGGGCCTGGTCGCTACGGCCGAATGTCTCGCTCATCGGGTGTCCCTCTCGCCGCCGGCTCGCCCGACCACGGGTGGACGGCGGACGACGGGCCTCGCGAGGCGCCCGTGCCGACCATCGTCCGGCGGTCGGGTGTAGACCTTAGGCACAAGTCTCGCCCGTGCACACGGACGACACCCAGGGTGAGACGGCGGCGCCCCGATCGTTACCGGACCGTCACGCGCCCGACACGTCGGGCGCCCCGCCGGCCTCGTCCGCGCCCTGCTGCACGCCGTGCTCCGCGCCACGGTCCGTGCTCTGCTCGGCGCCCGGACCGGTCGTCTGCTCGGGGCCCTGGCCGACGTCGCGCCGCACGCGCCGGATCTTCTTCTCGGAGACCGGGCGCTCGCCCAGCTCCTCGGGCGACCACTGCTCCGCGTCGGTCGGGTACGCGCCCTTGGCCGGGCGGCGCTTGCGCTCGGGCGGCGCGACGCCGTCCGCGAGGCGCCGTGCGGTGAGCAGGAACCCGGTGTGCCCGATCATGCGGTGCTGCGGCCGCACCGCGAGACCCTCGAGGTGCCAGCCGCGCACCATCGACTCCCACGCGACGGGCTCCGCGTAGCGGCCGTCGGCCCGCAGGTCCTCCGCGAGACGCGAGAGCTGGGTCGTCGTGGCGACGTAGCACACGAGGACGCCGCCGGGCACGAGCGCGCGCGCGACGACGTCGAGGTTCTCCCAGGGCGCGAGCATGTCGAGCACGACGCGGTCGACCGTGCCGTCCTCGGCGACGGTCGGTAGGACGTCGGCGAGGTCGCCCACAGAGAGGGTCCAGGCCGGGTGCTCGCCACCGAAGAACGTCTCGACGTTGCCGCGCGCGATCGCGGCGAAGTCCTCGCGCCGCTCGATCGAGTGGAGCTCGCCCGCGTCACCGACGGCGCGCAGCAGCGACATCGTCAGCGCGCCCGACCCGACGCCCGCCTCGACGACGCGCGCGCCCGGGAAGATGTCCGCCATCGCGACGATCTGGCCGGCGTCCTTCGGGTAGACGACCGCCGCGCCGCGGGGCATCGAGAGCACGTAGTCCGCGAGGAGCGGGCGCATCGCGAGGTACTCGATCTCGGCGGTGTTGCGCACGACGCTGCCCTCGGGCCGGCCGATGAGGTCGTCGTGCCGCAGGTAGCCCTTGTGCGTGTGGAACGTCGCGCCCGGCGCGAGCGTGATGGTGTGCAGGCGACCGCGCGGGTCCGTGAGCTGGACCTTGTCCCCCACGCGGAGCGGGCCGCGGCGCTCGTCCGCGCCCGTCGCACCGGGGCGGTCGGACGTGCCGTGCGCGGGGGCGGCTGCGCCGTCCCCACCGGGCTGCGGGGTCGGGTGGCCGGGCGTGGTGGCGGGCTCGGAGGTCACGGGCGACCATCCTACGGGCCGCCCGCCCCGCGCCCGACGCCGGTCGGTCGCGCGCGCGGACGGCGCGCCGGTCACCGCCCGCGTCGGGCGTCCCGCAGCGCCGCGACGACCCGGGCGACCTCGAGCGCGCCGACGATGCGGCCGCCGTCGGTCACGACGACGACCGCCGCGTCCCGCCCGACGCGCGAGAGCTCGGCGAGCATGTCCTGCCCCGCGCTGTGGGCGTCGATCGTCGCGGTCCCAGGCAGCGGCACGGCGACGGCGCCGACCGGGGTCGTCTCGGCGGCGTCCGGCGGCACGGCCGACGCCGCGACGTGGTCCACGTACCCGAGGGGCCTGCCTGCGCCGTCCACCAGGACGGCCACCACGTGCGGACCGCCCGCGAGCGCCACCGAGCGCCCGACCGCGCCGACCGTCGCCGTGGACGGCACAGCGACCGCGGGGCGCGCGAGGCTGCGGACGGTGAGCCCGGACACCGCCTCGCGGGTGCGCCCGACGGTGATGGCCTGCCCCGCACCGCTCCACAGGAACGCCCCGATGAGCGCCGCCCAGGCGACGGTCCACAGGTCCGGCCGTCCGCCGTAGGTCAGCGGCCAGATGAGCGCCCACGCGACGACCCCGACGGCGACCGCGCGCCCGACCCATCCCGCTGCGACCGTGCCCTTCGTCCGCGACCCGGTCGCGGCCCACACGGCGGACTCGAGGATCTGGCCGCCGTCGAGCGGGAGGCCGGGCAGGAGGTTGAAGAAGCCGACGAACGCGTTGGAGAACGCGGCCGCGTACAGCAGGAGGGCGGGCACGGAGAAGGTCGGCTGCGCCTGGAACGTCACCCAGAACACGACCGCGAGCGCCAGGTTGGTCAGCGGGCCGACGACCGAGATGAGGAAGCCGTCGAGCGGGCGCGCCGACGTCCCGGAGTACGCCGTGTGGCCGCCCCAGAGCGTCACCGCGAGCTCGGTCACGTGCTGGCCCCGGGCGCGCGCGACGAGCGCGTGCGCGACCTCGTGCAGGAAGACGGACGCGAACAGCAGCAGCACGAACGCGAACGACACGAGGTAGATCTCGGGGCCGAGGTGCGGGGCGAGCCGCTGCACCGTCGGCGCGAACAGGACCGTGAGGATCGCCGCGGCGAGGAACCACGACGGCGTGAGGATCACCGGTGCGCCGACGACGCGGCCGATCACCCAGCCCTTCGTGCGCGGGCCTGCCGGTGCGGGCGTGCGGGGTGCTCGAGTTTCGGGTCCGTCCACCCTGAGAGCCTATGCGCTCGGCGGGTCCGTCCCGACGGCCCGCGCACCGTCGGGCAGGCCGTCCGGGCGCCTCAGGCGGCGTCGTCCTCCATGAGGTCGACGACGTCGCCCGCGACGAGCCGCGACAGGAGCGCGACGTCGACGAGCTCGAGCGACGGCGTCCGGCTGAGGCCCGGCGCCGGGAGCACCGGGACCACGGCCTCGACGCCCAGCGTCGCGGCCCCCGCGGCGCGGGCCGAGGCGATGCCCGCGGGCGAGTCCTCGATCGCGACGCAGCGCGTGACGTCGACGCCCAGGCGCTGCGCGGCGAGGAGGTAGGGCTCCGGGTCGGGCTTGCCGCGCTCGACCTCGTCGCCGCAGACCAGCACCTGGAACGCGTCCGGCGGCGCCATCTCGGCGACGGGCTGGGCGAGCTCGCGGTAGGACATCGTGACGAGCGCGCACGGCACGCCCGCCTCGCGCAGCGCCGTGAGGAGCTCGCGCGCGCCGGGCTGCCACGGCACCTCGACCCGCACCTGCTCGATCACGCGCCCGATGAGGAACGCGACGATCTCGTCCACCGGCAGGTCGACGCCGCCGCGCTCGCGCAGGATGCGCGCCGACTCGCGCAGCGGGTTCCCGACGAGCGACATCGCGTCCTCGTGCGTCCACGTGCCGCCGTGCGCGGAGACGAGCTCGTGCTCCGCCGCGATCCAGTAGGGCTCGGTGTCGACGAGCGTCCCGTCCATGTCCCACAGGACGGCCTCGGGCAACGCGGGGACCTCGGGACGCTCGGCAGAGCGCTGACCTGCGGACGTGCTGTCAGGACGAGAAGGCAAAGCGGTCTCCATCAATGGTCGTGCGACGAACCCCTGCACCCTCGACCCTAACCGGGCGGCTCCGCCGCGAGCGCGCGCCGCCGTTCTCGGCGTGCGGTGGCGCGCGACGGCTTCTGGCGACACCGCTCCCGAACTCGCGCGCCGGTCGACAGAAGCGTGCGGCTTCCCTAGGCTGCTGAGCGCCCGCCACCGCCGTCGGGCCCGACGAAGGAGTCGCCATGTCCGCACCCCCCGTCCGCCGCCCGCTCGCGCTCGCCCTCGCCGGGGTGCTCGTGCTCGCCGGGACCACGCTCCCCGCGAACGCCGCCGTCCCCGATCCCGTGGTGACCGGCCCCGTGCCCACGACGACGGCGCCCGGCGACCCTGCCCACGGGTACCCCTTCCTCGCGACCGACTACGACCTGGCCGCGCGCGGCTACGTCGAGGAGGAGTTCTTCGTCGAGGGCGAGGCGACCCGCTACCTGGCGGACGGCGTGACGGACGCGACGGTCCTCAGCACCGGGCACGCGTTCCGCACCCGCGTCGTGGTGCGCCGGCCCGTCGACCCCGCGACGTTCAACGGCACGGTGATCGCCGAGTGGTACAACGTCTCGAACCAGTGGGACCAGGAGGTCGACTGGTTCCAGACGCACGAGCACCTGGTGCGCGAGGGCTACGCGTGGGTCGGGGTGTCGGCGCAGCGGGCGGGCGTGCACTCGCCCACCGGCCTGCGGGCCTGGAGCCCCGAGCGCTACGGCACGCTCGACCTCACCGACGGCGGCACCGTGACCGACGACACCCTCTCGTGGGACGTCTTCAGCCAGGCCGTGGCCGCGGTCCGCGATCCCGCGGGCACGGCGCCGCTCGGTCCGCTCGAGGCGGAGCGCGTCGTCGCGACCGGGCACTCGCAGTCGGCGGGGCGGCTGTGGTCGTACGTGAACTCGGTCGACCCGCTCGCGGGGGTCGTCGACGCCGTCGTGCTGCACGGCGGGGGCGGGCTGCTGCGCGACGGCCTCGAGACGCCGGTGTTCAAGATCAACAGCGAGACCGACGTCGCGATCGACCTCCTCGGGGCGGCGCAGCGCCAGCCCGACACCGACGTGCGGCGCACGTGGGAGGTCGCGGGCGCGTCGCACGGCGACTGGAAGCTCATCACCGACTACGGGCGGCTGCGGATCCGCGACGTCGGCTCCGCGCCCGGCGGTTACCCCCGGACGCCGCAGACGTGCGAGGAGCCGTCCGGCTCCCGCGTGCCCCAGCACCTGGTCCAGGCGTCGGTGTACGACCACGTGGCCGCGTGGGTCGCGGACGGGACCACCCCGCCGTCGGCGGCCCCCATCACGCTGTCCGACCAGGCGCCGCGCCAGGTGGTGCGCGACGAGCGCGGCCTGGGCCTGGGCGGCGTCCGGCTCGCGCAGCAGGAGGTCCCGACGCGGATCAACTCCGGCGCCAACGCCGGGCCCGGGTTCTGCTTCCTCGACGGCGGCTCGCGCCCGGTGGACGACGCCACGCTCGCGGCCTGGTACCCGGACGCCGAGGACTACCGCGACGCCGTCGTCGCGTCGACCCGTGCCGCGGTGGAGGCGGGCTTCGTGGATGCCGACGTCGCGGCCGACCCCTCCTGGTACACCGACGTCGTCGACCTCGTCGACGAGCGCGTCGCCGCGGGCACGGTCGAGCCGGAGGCCGGGGCGCAGGTGCAGGTCCGGATGCGGCGCGCGCTCGAGGCCGCGGACCGGCGTGACTGGGACGCGGCGCAGACCCTGGTCCAGGAGGCGCTCGCTCTCGGCTCCACGGCGATCGAGGACGCCGGCGCGTCGGCGAACGTCGTGCGCTCGACCACGGCCGTGCTCGGCGTCCTCGCGCTGTCCGCCGCCCTCGACGGCCCCGACGTCTCCGCGACCGCCGTCCCGCGGTGCCTTGCCGGGCGGGCGTACGTCGCGGTCCGCGCGACGAACGACGGCGCGGTGCCCGCGGACGTCACGCTGAGCACGCCGTTCGGCGAGCGCACCGTGGCGGGCGTCGCACCCGGCGCGTCCGCGTACCAGTCGTTCTCGGCGCGCTCGGCCACGCTCGACGCGGGCAGCGCGCGGGTGACGGCCACGGGAGACGGGCGGTCGTCGTCGGACGACGTCGCCTACCCGGCGCTCGACTGCGGCTGAGGCGGCTACGCCGGGCGCGAACCCGCCCCGACGCCGCCGGGCCCGGCCGCATAGGCTGGGGTGATGACCGAGAACGCGACCGAGGGCACCCGCCAGACCGTGATGATCGCGGCGTTCGAGGGCTGGAACGACGCCGGGAGCGCCGCCACGGCCGCCCTCCAGCACCTGCACGAGGTGTGGGGCGCCGAGGACGTCGACGAGCTGGACCCGGAGGAGTACCACGACTTCCAGGTGAACCGCCCGGTCGTCACGACGGACGACGACGGCCGCCGCGAGATCACGTGGCCCACGACGACGATCGCGTCGGCGGTCCTGTCGCCGACGGGTCGCCGCGTGGTGCTCGTGCACGGCATCGAGCCGTCCATGCGCTGGCGCCGGTACTGCCGCGAGCTGCTCGACGTCGCGGAGGAGCACGGCGTGCGCACGGTCGTCACGCTCGGCGCGCTGCTCGCGGACGTGCCGCACACGCGGCCGATCCCCATGACGGCGACGTCGGAGAGCGTGGGTCTGCAGGCCGTGCTCGACGTCGAGCCGAGCACGTACGAGGGCCCGACGGGCATCGTCGGCGTCCTCCAGCACGCCGCGGCCGAGCGCGGGATGCAGTCGGTGTCGCTCTGGGCGGCCGTGCCGCACTACGTGGCGCACCCGCCGTCGCCCAAGGCGACGCTCGCGATCCTCGCGCGCATCGAGGAGCTGCTGTCCGAGCCGATCCCGCTGGGCGACCTGCCGGAGGACGCCGAGGCGTGGCAGCACGGCGTCGACGAGCTCGCCGCGGAGGACGCGGAGATCGCGGAGTACGTCCAGCAGCTCGAGGAGGCGAAGGACACGGCCGAGCTCCCCGAGGCGAGCGGCGAGGCCATCGCGCGCGAGTTCGAGCGCTACCTGCGCCGCCGCGACCGCGGCAACCCGGGCAAGGGCCCGACCGTCTGACGCACGGCCCGCCTCGCGGGCGGCGGTGTCAGCGCGGGGCGGCTCGTCAGAGCCGGACGCCCAGCAGGGCGTTCACCGCGCGCGCGACGACGCCCGGGGCGCCCTCCTCGTCGCGCGAGGTGTCACGACCGGGGCGCAGCGACTCCGCGGCCCAGGCGTCCACGGCGGCGAGCGCCGTCGGGGCGTCGAGGTCGTCGGCGAGCGCGGCGCGCACGGCCGCGAGCGTCGCGGTCGCGTCCGGGCCACCGTTGCCGGACACTGCGTCGCGCCACGTCTCGAGACGTCGTACGCCCGCGGGCAGGTCGTCGTCGGTCCACTCCCACTCGCCGCCGTAGTGGTGCGCGAGCAGCGCGAGGCGGATCGCCATCGGGTCGACGCCCATGGCCCGCAGGTTCGACACGAGCACGAGGTTGCCGCGCGACTTGCTCATCTTCTCGCCCTCGTACGCGACGAGGCCGGCGTGCACGTGCGCGCGAGGCGCACCGCCGCCGGTGAGCATGCGGTCGTGCGAGGACGACATCTCGTGGTGCGGGAACAGGAGGTCTGCTCCCCCGCCCTGCACGTCGAACGGCAGGCCGAGCCCGTCGCGGGAGATGACCGTGCACTCCACGTGCCAGCCGGGGCGGCCGGTGCCGAGCGCGCCGCCGTCCCACGCGGGCTCGCCCGGGCGTTCGCGGCGCCACAGCAGCGGGTCGAGCGCGTCCTTCTTGCCCTCGCGGTCGGGGTCGCCGCCGCGCTCGGCGAAGAGGTGCTCCATGACGTCGCGCGCGAGGCGTGAGACCGAGCCGAACGCGCGGTCGGCCGAGAGGTCGGCGTAGACGTCGCCCAGCCCGGGGTCCGTACCCCCGGCGCCGGGCTCGACCGGGACGCGGTACGCGAGGCCCGCGTCGAGGAGCTGGGTCACCGCGTCCACGACGGCGGGGATCGTCTCCACCGCGCCCTCGTAGACGTCGGGCGGGACGACGCCGAGCGCCGTCATGTCCTCGGCGAACAGCGCGGTCTGCTCGACGGCGAGCGCGCGCCAGTCGACGCCGGTCGCGGCGGCACGCTCCAGCAGCGGGTCGTCGACGTCGGTGACGTTCGACGCGTAGCGCACGCGGTGCCCGGCGTCCGTCCACGCGCGCACGAGCAGGTCGAACGCGACGTAGGTGGCCGCGTGGCCGATGTGCGTCGCGTCGTAGGGCGTGATGCCGCACACGTACAGGGTGGCGTCCTCGCCCGCGGCGGCGACGACGAGCTCACGGGTCGACGAGTCGTGCACCCGGACCGGGAGGCCTCGTCCGGGGAGCTCGGGGATCTGCGGGGCGGGCCAGCTGTGCACGCGTCAACCTTAGCCGCCGGGGCGCCGCCGTCGGACCGCCGTCCGGCACGCGAGCGACGCGCGGAGCCGCGCCCGACGGCGACCGGGCAGGTCCGTGCGGGGCGCGGGACAATGCGGACGTGACGAACCCCACCGAGCCGCAAACGGGCACCCCGCCCGACGGCGCGCCCGCCCCCGCGCCCCGACGACCGACCGTGCGCGCCGTCGCGGCGTGGACGGTCGAGCCCGGCGCCGACGGCGTGCACCCGGCCGATCCCGGCACCCTGGACACGCCCGGCGACCGGCACGCCGCCCGCGCCACGGTGACCTGGGCGCGTCTGGAGGACCTCGACGCCGTGCTCGACGCCGCGGCCCAGGTCACGACCGGGGTGGGCCCGACGCGGCAGGACCTCGCGCGGCACAACCGCCACCCCTTGGCGCACGTGCGCCGGGTCGCGGCGGACTGGCTCCTCCTGGTGACCCCGACGGCATGGTTCACCGAGTCGGACCGCCAGGTGCACACGGGCCAGTTCGCCGCGCTGCTCGGCCCGGGCCTCGTCCTCACCGCCGAGGAGGGCGACGCGGACGTGCACGCGATCATGCTCGACAAGGTCGCCGCGCCCGGCGACCCCCACGGCTCGCCGGTCCAGCGGATCGTCTCCGCCGCGGTCCTCGCCATCGTCGGCGGCGCCTCGCAGGTCGAGCTGGGCCTGGGCGACGCCGTCGCCGACACCGAGCGCGTGGTGTTCGACCAGCAGCGAGAGGACCCGGTCGAGCGCATCTACGACCTCAAGCGCGAGATCACCGAGGCGCGGCGCGCCCTCATGCCCGTCACGGCGGAGCTGCCCGAGCTCCTCGACCCGGACGTCCCCGACCACCTCGGGGTGAACCGGCGCATGCTCGAGCGCGTCGTGACGACGGTCGAACGGATCGACCGGCACCTCGACGCGCACGACGACCTGCTCTCGGACATGCTCCAGGTCCACATGACCCAGGTCTCGGTGCGGCAGAACGAGGACATGCGCAAGATCTCGGCGTGGGCGGCGATCCTCGTGTACCCGACGATCGTCGCGGGCGTGTACGGGATGAACTTCCGCAACATGCCGGAGCTGCACTGGGCGTTCGGCTACCCCTTCGCGCTCGCCCTCATGGCGGGCGGCTGCGTCGTGCTCTACCGCGTCTTCAAGCGCGTCGGCTGGCTCTGACCGCGGCCCGAGAGGGTCACGGCGTCGAGACGGCCGTCCCGCCCGGCTCCAGCACGCCGACGAGCAGGAGCAGCACGACGAGCGCCGCGAGCACGAGGCGGTAGACCACGAACGGCGTGTAGCTGAAGGTCGAGACGATCTTGAGGAACGCGATGATGACGAAGTACCCGACGACGAACGCGACGAGCGTCGCGATGAGGGTCGCCCCGGCGCCGGGGGCCCCGGGTGCCGGCTCGTCCGCGGACTTGAAGAGCTGGTAGAAGCCCGAGCCCATGACGGCCGGGATCGCGAGGAGGAACGAGTAGCGCGCCGCCGCCTCGCGCGTGAAGCCCATGAGCAGGCCGGCGGTGATCGTGCCGCCCGAGCGCGAGACACCGGGGACGAGCGCGAGCGCCTGCGCGAAGCCGAACGCGACCGCCTGCCCGGCCGAGAGCTCGCGCAGCGTGCGGCGCTTGGCGCCGATGCGGTCGGCCCAGCCGAGCAGGAGCGCGAACACCGCGAGCATGAGCGCCGTCAGGTAGAGGTTCCGGAACGTGTTCTCGATCGCGTCCTGGAACAGCAGGCCGAGCAGCACGATGGGCACCGAGCCGAGCGCGATGTACCAGGCCATCGCGGCGTCGTGGTCGTGCCGGCCGAGCCGCGCCCGCCAGTCCGTGCCGTGGTCGCCGCGCACCGAGCGCCACCACGCGGCGCAGATGCGCGCGATGTCCCGCCGGAAGTACAGCAGCACCGCCGTCTCGGTCCCGATCTGCGTGATCGCTGTGAAGGCGGCACCCGGGTCCTGCGACCCGATCAGCTCGCCGACGATGCGCAGGTGGGCGCTCGACGAGATCGGGAGGAACTCGGTCAGGCCCTGGACGAGGCCGAGGAGGACGGCTTCCCACGCGTTCACGAGCGGTCACGATACCCGCTCGGGGCGCGGCAGCCGCGCACGTGCGGGCCCGAGGCCGAGCGGGTGAACCTGGCCCGACCAGGTCCCCGACCGCGCGCCCCGACGGTCGCCCGCGGGCCCCCGCCGGTACCCTCGGCAACCATGGAGAACCGCCACCTCGGCAGCACCGGCCTGCGCGTGTCCGAGCTCGGGCTCGGCACCATGACGTGGGCCCGGGACACGGACGAGCTCGACGCGGCCGAGCAGCTGCGGGACTTCGTGGACGCCGGCGGCACCCTCGTGGACACGGCCGCCTCCTACGCCGACGGCGACGCCGAGTCGCTCCTGGGGTCGCTCCTCGGGGCGAAGGTCGACCGGCGCGACGTCCTGCTGTGCACCAAGGCGGGGGTGCGCCACACGCCGTCGGGCCCCGTGGTCGACGCGTCCCGCGGTGCGCTCCTCGACTCGCTCGACGACTCGCTCGCGCGCCTGGGCACCGACCACGTCGACCTGTTCCTCGTGCACGCGCCCGACCCGCGCACGCCGTTCACCGAGACGCTGTCGGCGCTGCGCCACGCGGTGACGTCCGGGCGCGCGCGCTACGTCGGGCTGTCCAACCACCCGGGATGGGCGACGGCGCGGGCCGCGACCCTGCTCGGCGGGACCGACGACGTCGGCCTCGCCGCCGTCCAGCTCGAGTACTCGCTGCTCCAGCGCGGCGCCGAGCGCGAGGTCGTCCCGGCCGCCGGGTCGCTGGGCCTGGGCCTGCTCGCGTGGTCCCCGCTCGGTCGCGGCGTCCTCACCGGCAAGTACCGGCGCTCGCTCCCCGCCGACTCGCGCGGCGCGTCCCCGCACCTCGCCGCGTTCGTCGAGCCGTACCTCGACCACGCGTCGTCAAGGATCGTCGAGGCCGTCGTGACCGCCGCGGAGGGCCTGGGCCGCGCGCCGCTCGACGTCGCGCTGTCCTGGCTCCTGGGGCGCCCCGCCGTCGCGAGCGCGGTCGTCGGTGCGCGCACCCCTGCGCAGCTGCGCACGTCGCTCGCCGCGACCGACCTCGTGCTGCCCGACGCCGTGCGCGCGGCGCTCGACGACGTGAGCGCGCTCGACGTCGGCTACCCCGAGAGGTGGTGACCCCGCCCCTCCCTCGGCGACCTCGGGCGGCTCAGCGCGCGCCGTCGGTCTCGAGCTCGCCGGAGAGGACGTCGTCGTCGAGCGTGTCGTCGAGGTCGTCGTCCTCCTCCGCGTCGTCGTCCTCGTCGTCCTCGTCGTCGTCCTCCTCCGCGAGGTAGAACGGCGTCGCCTCCCCGTGCACCTGTCCCAGCGCCTCGTCGTACACCTCGAAGGCGTCCCCGAGGACGTAGTAGGCGTCGTCGACCGCGGGGTCGTCCTCCCCGCGACGTGCGGCGACGGCGTTGTAGTGGGCTTCGAGCGCGGCGATGAACCGGTCGAGCGCGGCACGCGGGTCAGCGGTCATACCCTGACCGTAGCGCCGAGAGGGGCACAATGGCACTCGTTGGCCGGGTCGGTCCCACCACCCGGCCCGCGACCGAGACAGGCGAGAGAGGACGGTGGCACGTGGAGGAGAGGCCGACGTCACGCCGGAGGTCCGGATGGGCCGCGCACGGCGGGCAGTACGAGTACCGCGTCCTGACGATCGACCGCTCCACGAGCCGGTCGGACGCGAGCAGGCTCCTCACCGACGAGGCGGAGTACGGGCGCTGGGAGCTGGCCCGCACCCGGCTGTACGTCGGGGGCGAGCGCCGGGTCTGGCTGCGGCGCAAGATCATCCGGGTCAGCTCGACGCTGTGAGCACGATCCGGTGAGAGCGGCCCGGTGAGCGGCGAGCACGAGGCGGCGCCGGCCGTCTTCACGAAGTCGCGCGCCGCGGCGCCGGCAGGGTTCTTCCGCTGCGAGGCCGCCGGGCTGGCGTGGCTCGCCGTCCCGGGCGGGCCGCGCGTCGCCCGCGTGCTCGACGTCGGCCCCGACCACCTCGACCTGGAGCGCGTGCCGACGACCGCGCCGACCCGCGAGGCGGCCCGCGTGTTCGGGCGGGCGCTCGCCGTCGTGCACGACGCCGGGGCGCCGGCCTGGGGCGCGGCCCCGCCCGGGTGGTCGGGTGAGGCGTTCTTCGGCCCGCTCGACGACCCGCTGCCGCTGCCCACGGGTGCGTGGCCGGACTGGCCGACCTTCTACGCCGAGGCGCGCCTCCTGCCGGTCGCGCGGCAGGGCCGCGACCGGGGTGCGCTCGACGCCGAGGACGCGCGGCTCCTCGACCGCCTCGCCGCGCGCCTGCCCGACCTCGCCCGCCCCGCGCTCGACGACGCGCCGGCGCGCGTGCACGGCGACCTCTGGTCGGGCAACGTGCTGTGGGCGCCACGCGGGGGCGGTGGGCCGGACGACCGCACGGGCGGCACGGCGGGCGCGGTCGAGGCGGTGCTCATCGACCCGGCCGCGCACGGCGGGCACCGCGAGGCCGACCTCGCGATGCTCGCGCTGTTCGGCGCGCCGTTCCTCGACGAGATCCTCGCCGCGTACGACGCCGCGCACCCGCTCGCGCGCGGGTGGCGCCACCGCGTCGCGCTGCACCAGGTGTACCCGGTCGCGGTGCACGCGGTGCTGTTCGGCGGCGGGTACCGCGCGCAGCTGCGCTCCTCCGTCCGGGCGCTGCTCGGCGAGACCTGACCGCGCGACGCCCGCCGGTCAGCAGGTGCGCAGGAGCCGGTCCAGGACGCGCACGCCGAACCGCAGCGAGTCGACGGGCACGCGCTCGTCCACGCCGTGGAACATGCCGGAGAAGTCGAGGTCGGCGGGCAGGCGCAGCGGCGCGAAGCCGTAGCCCGTGATCCCGAGCCGGGCGAGCGACTTGTTGTCCGTGCCGCCCGACAGCGTGTACGGCAGCACCGTCGCCTCCGGGTCCTCCGCGAGCAGCGAGTCCACCATGGCGTCCACCAGGTCGCCCGCGAACGGCACCTCGAGCGCGATGTCGCGGTGGATCTCCTCGACCCGCACGTGCTCGCCCGCGAGCGCGCGGAGCGTCGCGAACCCGTCCTCCTCGTGGCCCGGCAGGAGGCGCGCGTCGATCGCCGCCTCGGCGCGACCGGGGATGACGTTCGCCTTGTAGCCCGCGGAGAGCTGCGTCGGGTTCGACGTGTGCCGCACCGTGGCGCCGACGAACCGCGACGCCGGGCCCAGCGCGGCCACGAGGGCCTCGATCGACCGGGAGTCCTCGGGGTCGTACCGCAGGCCCGTGAGGTCCGCGACGCCGCGCAGCAGCTTGTCGACCGTCGGCGTGAGCGTGTTCGGCCAGTGGTGCGTCCCGATGCGCGCGACCGCCTCGGCGAGCCGCGTCACCGCGTTGTCGTCGTTCACCTGCGACCCGTGCCCGGCGCGGCCCTCCGCGACGAGGCGCAGCCAGGCGATGCCCTTCTCCGCCGTCTGGAGCAGGTAGGCCCGCCGTCCCCCGACCTCGACCGAGAACCCGCCGACCTCGCTGATCGCCTCGGTCGCGCCCTCGAACAGCTCGGGCCGGTGGTCGACGGCGTAGCGCGCCCCGTAGGCGCCGCCCGCCTCCTCGTCCGCGAAGAACGCGACGACGACGTCGCGCGCGGGCTTGCGGCCCTCGCGCACCATCTGGCGCACGACAGCGAGGATCATCGCGTCCATGTCCTTCATGTCGACGGCGCCGCGCCCCCACAGCAGGCCGTCGATCTCCTCGCCCGCGAACGGGTCCACCGACCAGTCCTCCGCCTGCGCGGGGACGACGTCGAGGTGGCCGTGGAGCACGAGCGCCGGTCGCGTCGGGTCCGCGCCCTCGAGCCGCACGACGACGCTCGCCCGGCCGGGCTCCGACTCGAACAGCTCCGGCTCGAGCCCGACCTCGTGCAGCAGCCCCATGACGTACTCCGCGGCGGCCCGCTCCCCCGGGCCCGACCCGTCGCCGAAGTTCGACGTGTCGATGCGCAGCAGCTCGCGGCAGATCCGCACGACCTCGTCCTCGGCGCGGGGCACCGCGCCGGGGGTCGCGTCGGTCGCCGCGGGGGCGCTGGCCAGGGAGTCCGGGTGCGGAGCGGTCATGAGCGACACGCTACCCGTCGCCGTCGGGCGTGCGGACCGCCCCGCCCGACCGCCCGTATGCCGGACACGTCGTCGCCCCACGAACCGGCGGAGGCAGCCTCCCGCGGTCCCCGGGGCCGGGCGTCGGCCGGGCGGCGTGCGCGCGCCCGGAGCGGACCCTGGGCGGGGCCCGGGGAGGCTCGGGGCCTCCCCGGGCCGGCGGCTCAGGCGTCGAGGCCGCGCCGCGCGAGGAGCGGCGCGATGTCGGCGTCGCGGCCGCGGAGCTCACGGAACGACTGCAGCGGGTCCTGCGAGCCGCCGCGCGCGAGCAGCACGCGGCGGAAGCGCTCGCCGTTCTCGCGCGACAGGCCGCCGTTCTCGCGGTACCACTCGACCGTGTCGGCGTCGAGGACCTCGGACCAGATGTAGGAGTAGTACCCGGCCGCGTACCCGCCCCCGAACACGTGGTTGTAGTACGTCGTGCGGTAGCGCGGCGGGACGGGCCCGAAAGCGACGCCCGCCGCCTCGAGCGCGGCGGCCTCGAACGGCACGACGTCCGCCTCCGACGCGGGGACGCCGTCGGGCCCGACCTGGTGCCAGGCCTGGTCGAGCAGCGCCGCGGCGAGGTACTCGGTCGTGCCGAAGCCCTCGTTGAACTGGCGCGAGGCGAGCATCGTGTCGACCCACTCGGCGGGCATCGGCTCGCCCGTGACGTGGTGCACCGCGTAGGAGCGCAGGACCGACGGCTCCCACGCCCACATCTCGTTGACCTGCGAGGGGTACTCGACGAAGTCGCGCGGCACCTCGGTGCCGGACTGCGACGGGTAGCGCACGTCGGAGAACAGGCCGTGCAGCGCGTGCCCGAACTCATGGAAGAGCGTGATGACCTCGTCCCACACCAGCAGCGTGGGCTGGCCTGCCGGCGGCTTGACGATGTTGAGGTTGTTGACGACGACCGGCTTCTGCCCGAGCAGGTGGTTCTGGTCGACGAGGTTGTTCATCCAGGCGCCGCCGCGCTTGGACTCGCGCGTGTACCAGTCGGCGAGGAACAGCCCCAGGCCCTGGCCCGGCTCCCCCGGCGTCTCGGCGTCGAACACCTCGAAGACGCGCACGTCCGGGTGGTACCCGACGAGGTCGTGGCGCTCGGCGAAGGAGATGCCGAACAGGCGGTTCGCGGCCAGGAACACGCCGTCGTGCACGACGCGCTCGAGCTCAAGGTACGGGCGCAGCAGCGCGTCGTCGAGCGCGTAGCGGTCCTTGCGCACGCGCTCGGCGTAGAACGACCAGTCGGACGCGCGCAGCGTCGCGCCCGGCTCGTCGGCCCGCAGCGCCGTCTCGAGGTCGGCCGCCTCGCGGCGCGCGTTCGCGACGGCGGCGGGAGCGAGCCGCGCGAGCATCGCGTTCACGGCCTCGGTCGTCTTGGCGGTCGCGTCCTCCGCGACGTACGCGGCGTGGTGCTCGTAGCCGAGCAGGCGCGCGCGCTCGGCGCGCAGGCGCACGGTCTCCAGCACGATCTCGCGCGTGTCGTGGTCGTCGCCGGTCGCACCGCGCGACTCCGACGCCTGCTGCACGCGCTCGCGCACGTCGCGGCGCGCGAGCGAGGCGAGGACGCCCTGCTGGGTGGGGAGCTGCATCTCCAGCAGCCACGCGCCCTCGTGCCCGCGCGCGGCGGCGGCCGCCGCCGCGCCCGCGACGGCGTCCTCGGCCAGGCCGTCGAGCTCCGCACGGTCGGTGACGAGCACGCTCGCGGCGTTCGCGCCCGCGAGCAGCTTGCGGCCGAACGCGGCCTCGAGCGTGGTCAGGCGGCCGTTGAGCGTGCGCAGGCGCTCCTGCTGCTCGGCGTCGAGCTCCACGCCCGAGCGGCGGAACCGGACGAGCAGCGTGCGGAGCAGCCACGCGGCGTCGGGCTCGAGGGTCTGCTCGCCGGCGTCCACCGCGTCCTGGAGCGCGCGGGCGCGGGCGTAGAGGCGCGCGTCCATGTAGATCGCGTCGTGGTGGGCCGCGAGCTCGGGCGCGAACTCCTCCTCGATCTGCTCCAGGCCCGGCGTCGCGTCGGCCGAGAGCTGGTTGTAGAACGCGTTGAGCACGCGCGCGAGGTCGCGGCCCGACCGCTCGAGCGCCTCGAGCACGCTCGCGGCGGTGGGCGGCGCGTCGTCGGTCGCGATCGTCTCGATCGCCGCGCGCTGCGCGGCCGTCGCGGCCCGCAGCGCCGGGAGGTAGTGCTCCTCACGGATCGCGTCGTAGTCGGGCAGCTCGTACGGCAGCACGGACGGCGCCGCGAACGGGTTGGCGGGGTCGAGGTCGAGGAGGGCCGGCGCGGTGGTGGGCGCGGGCGCGTCGGCGCGCGTCGTGGGCTCGGAGGTCATGGTGCCCATCTTGACCCCGCGGGCAGGCGCGACGGAAACGGACACCCCGCCGTCCGGAGCACGGCGGCGGTAGGGCGTCAGGCCGCGCGGCCCGACGACGGCGCGTCCCCCGGCCACGGCTCCGCGGGCTCGCGCGGGTCGTCGGGCAGGAGCGTGCCGAGCCACGCGTCGCGTCGCTCGCCGCGCTGCAGCGCGAAGCCGCGCACCGTGCCCTCGACCCGGAACCCGAGGCGCCACGCGGTCCGGCGCGAGGGCCAGTTGCCGACGTACGCCTGCCAGAAGAGCCGCGCGAGACCCGCCCCCTCCGGGTCGAACGCCCAGTCGACGACGAGGCGGCCCGCGGCCGTCATGAGGCCCCGGCCCCGGGCGCCGGGGGCGGTCCAGTAGCCGATCTCGGCCGACCGCCGTCCCTCGGGCGCGTCGTCGAGGCTGAGGCCGATCATGCCGAGGAGCGGGCTCACGCCGTCGGGGCCGGGGATGCCCGAGCGGCCCGCGCTCTCGCGCACGCCCCACGTGAGGACGTCCCCGCGCTCCCACCCGGGACCGACGTACTCCTGCACGAACTGCACCGCGTCCGCGCGCGTGTACGGCGACGGCACCACCGTCCACGCGGCGACGTCCGGGTCCTGGCACGCGGCCGTGATCGCATCGACGTCGTCGAGGGTCGGGGTGGACAGGTGGACGCGGCCGTCGTCGAGGGCGAAGGGGTGCACCCGCCCGAGCCTGGCACGCCGTGCCGCGCGGCGTCACCCGGACTCGCCGCCCGGGTGATCGCAGCGACGGCCGCTCTCGACCGTGCCCGGACCCGCGTGGGTCACCGGCGCAGGGCGTCCTCCACGGGCGTCCACGGCAGGTCGTGCGCGGCGGCCACCGCCGCGTTGAGCAGCGCGCCGCGGTGGGTGGACGCCCCCGACCGCAGGAGCGGGACCTCCCGCAGCGCGTCGACCCCGCCGTCCGCGAGCGCCGCGAGGTACGGGAGCGTCGCGCTGGTCAGCGCGAGCGTGCTCGTCACGGGAACCGCGCCGGGCATGTTCGCGACGCAGTAGAACGTGGTGCCGTGGACGGCGAAGGTCGGGTCGTCGTGGGTCGTGGGCCGCGACCCCTCGAAGCACCCGCCCTGGTCCACGGCGACGTCCACGAGCACGGCGCCGGGCCGCATCCGCGCGACGAGGTCGTCGGTGACGAGGCGCGGGGCGCGCGCCCCCGCGACGAGCACGGCGCCGACGACGAGGTCGGCCTCCAGCACCTCGCGCTCGATCGCGTACGCGCTCGACACCACGGTGCGCACGTGCCCGGAGAACTCTCGGTCGACGGCGCGCAGCACGGGCAGCGCGAGGTCGACCACCGTGACCTCGGCGCGCATGCCCACGGCGATCTCGGCGGCGTGGCGCCCCGCGGTGCCGCCCCCGAGCACGACGACCCGACCGGGTCGCGTCCCGGGCACGCCGCCGAGCAGGACGCCGCGGCCGCCTGCCGGGCGCTGGAGGAGCCACGCGCCGACCTGGGTCGCCATGCGTCCGGCGACCTCGCTCATGGGCGCCAGGAGCGGGAGGGTGCCGTCCGGGGCCTGGGCGGTCTCGTAGGCGACGGCGGTGGTGCCGGCGTCGAGCAGGGCGCGCGTGCACGCCGCGTCGGCGGCGAGGTGGAGGTAGGCGAAGAGCAGCAGGTCGTCGCGCAGGAAGCGGTGCTCGCTCGCGACCGGCTCCTTGACCTTGCAGACGAGCTCCGCCTCGCCCCAGACCTCCTCGGCGGTCGGCACGATGCGCGCCCCCGCGCTCTCGAACTCTGCGTCGGGCAGGTGGGAGCCGGTCCCGGCCCCGGACTGGACGAGCACGTCGTGCCCGGCCCGCACGAGGTGGTGCGCGCCGGCGGGGGTGAGCGCGACGCGGTCCTCGTGGTTCTTGACCTCGGTGGGTATCCCGATCCTCATGGTCCAGTGTGGCCGCAGGCGGCCGTCGTGCGCAGGGTGGCAGGATCTTGTGCCTGCGTGTCTTGACTGCCACTCGTCCGGCCCCGCCGTCGTTGCCAGGGTGGGCGGGTGGACCCGACGACCTCCCGCACGACAGCCCGGCCCGCCCCGACGCGCGGCGCGGCCTCCCGCTCCGGACGGGATCTGCCCACCAGCCCGCTCGACCGGGCCCCGGCCCCGACCCCGGCGGGCACGCTGGGCCTCGCGCGCGGCAGCGCGCTGTACGTCGCGAGCGTCCTCGGGACCGGCGTCCTCGCCCTGCCGGGCCTCGCGACGCGCGTCGCCGGGCCTGCGTCCGTGCTCGCCGTCGCGCTCGTCCTCGTGGCGAGCGTGCCGCTCGCGGGGACGTTCGCCGCGCTCGCCGCACGGCACCCGGACCGGGGCGGGGTCGCGAGCGCCGTGCGCGCGGCGCTCGGCCCGACGGCGGCCCGCGCCACCGGGTACTGGTTCTTCCTCGGCGTGTGCGCGGGCGTCCCCGTCGTCGCGGTGCTCGGGGCCGAGTACGTCGTCGCCGTCGTCGGGGCGGACCGCGCCGTCGTCCCGGTCGTGGCGGTCGCGCTGGTCGTCGTGCCGGCACTCGCCGTCGCGCTCGGCGTGCGTGTGGCCGGCGCCGTCCAGCTCGGCCTGACGACGCTTCTGCTCGCGGCCGTCGTCGTGGTCGTCGCAGCGGCGGCGCCGGCGGCGAGCGCCGAGCGCTTCACGCCGTTCCTCAGCGAGGGGTGGTCCGGCGTGGGCTCCGCCGTGAGCCTGTTCGTGTGGGCGTTCGCGGGGTGGGAGGTCGGCACGCACGTCTCGGCCGACTTCCGCGACCCGCGGCGCACGATCCCCGCCGCGACGGGCGTGGCGCTCGTCGTGGTCGGCGTCGCGTACCTGACGCTCCAGGTCACGACGGTCGGGGTGCTCGGCACGGACGCGGGGACGGGGACGGTCGCGCTCCTCGACCTCGCGCGCGTAGGCGCACCCGGGGCGGGTCCGGTGCTCGTGAGCGTCGTCGCCGCGGTCGTCACGTCCGGGGTGCTCACCGCGTATCTTGCCGCGTTCGCGAACCTCGGGCAGGCGCTCGCCCGGGACGCGCGCTGGCCGTCACGCTCGCGCTCGCGACGGGCTACCTCGCGGTGCCCGTCGCCACGGGGCTTGACCTCGAGCCGTTCGTCCGGGTCCACACGAGCAGCATGGTGGCCGTCTACGCGCTGGGCATGGTGGCGGCGCTGCGCCTGCTCCCCCGACGCTCTCCCGGGTGGTGGCTCGCCGCGGTCGCGACGGCCCTGACGGCGGTGCTGCTGCTCCTCGCGGGGGCGTCGCTCGTCGCGCCGGCGCTGCTCGCCGCGGCCGCGGTCGTGGTGACGCTCGTCCGCCGCGGCGCCGGGCGCGCACGAGCCGACGGCCGGTCGGCCGGGCCCGAGGCCGGCTGACCGAGCCGCGCGGAAATCGCCCGGGCGGCCCGTTCCCCGCGTCCGCGCTCTCCGCTACGGTCGACGCCATGCCCACGTGGACGGACCCCGGCCCGGTGGAGTTCGACGCCGTGGTGGTCGCCGCCGGGACACGGTCGGGAGCGTTCGTCGCGCTCCCCGTCGACGTCCTCGACCTGTTCGGGACGCGCGGCCGGGTCCCCGTGCTCGCGGCGGTCGACGACGTGGCGTACCACGCGTCCCTCGTCGCCTACGGCGGCCCGCACCTGCTCGCCGTGCTCCGGTCCGTGCGAGCCGCGACCGGCAAGGACGTCGGGGACACCGTGCACGTCTCGGTCCGGCTCGACGCGGGGGTCTCCGCCGTCCCGCGGTGATCCCTCCCGGCCGCCCGGGCAGGGACGGCGCGAGGTCAGCTCGTCGCGCCCTCCGGGGGCGGCGTGACGCCCGGGCCGACGTCCCCGAGGGCGATCTCCTTCGCCGTCGGCAGCTCGTCCTCCATCGGTGGGTCCTTGTGCCGCAGGTGCGAGAACACCGACCACGCGACCGCGACGAGCGGCACCGACACGACCGCGCCGAGGATCCCGGCCAGCAGCGTGCCCGCCGTCACGGCGATCGCGACCACCACCGGGTGGAGCGACACCTGCTTGCCCATGACGAGCGGCTGCAGCACGTGGCCCTCGAACTGCCCGATGAGCGCGATGCCGATCGTCACGATCAGCGCGATGAGGAAGCCCTTGGCCGCGAGCGCGACGATCGCGGCGATGATCATCGCGAGCGGGGCGCCGATGATCGGGATGAACGCCCCGATGAACACGAGGACGGCGAGCGGGGCCGCGAGCGGCACGCCGAGGATCGCGAGGAAGATCCCCGCGAGGATGCCGTCGACGAGCGCGATGATCACCGTGCCGCGCGCGTAGCCGGAGAAGGTGTACCAGCCGGCGCCGCCCGCGATCTTCCAGCTGTCGCGCGAGCGCGACGGGAGCTGGTTGAGGAACCACGTCCACATGTCCTTGCCGCGGGCGAGGAAGAACACCGTGCAGAAGATCGCGAGCGCGATCGCCGCGAACGCCTCGAAGACCGAGCCCGCGCTCGCCGCGGCCTGGCTCGCGATGTCGCCGCCGTGCTCCGTCAGCCACTGGCGCCCGTTGTCGATCCAGCCGTTGACGTCGTCCGCGGTGATCGTGACCGGCAGCGGGCCGTTCTCGAGGAAGTCGAAGATCTGCTCGATGCCCTGGTCGAACTGCTCCGCGAGGCTCTGCCACTGGCCCGCGACCGACGTGATGACGTACGTCAGCAGGCCCGCGAAGAAGAGCAGGGCCGTGAGGATCGCGAGCCCCGTGGCCAGGCCGCGCGGCATGATCCTGCTGTAGAAGTCGGTCACCGGTCGCAGCACGGACGTGATGACGAGCGCGAGGAAGACCGCCACGAACACGAGCTGCACCTGCGCGGTCGCGAAGAAGACGAGCGCGACGGCCGCGACGATCATGAGCAGGCGCCACGACCAGCCGGCCGTCGTGCGCAGCCAGGCGGGGACCGTCTCGTCGTACCCCACCACCGACGGGTTGCGACGCGCCCCGGCGACCTTGCGCGCCGCGCTCGACGCCCCGGCGAGGTGCTTGACCGACGCCGCCGAGCGGTCGGAGCCGGAGCCCGGCCGAGGTGTCGGTGCCGGGCCTGCTGCGGGTCGCTGCTCGTCCGTCACGCGTGCCTCCGTCGCGTCGTGGCCACCATCCGCCCAGTCTGCCCCAGGTCGTCCCCGCACGCCGGGCGCCGCGCACGGCCTCGCCCGAGGTCACGTCGAGGTCGCGGTCGAGGTCGCGGTCGAGGTCGCGGCCCTGGTCCGGGCCGTGACGGCGATGTGAGGACCACCCCCGAACCGTGCTATGTTTTTCCCCGCACCCGAACGGCGGAAACGCCGGGAAGGTCCACTCGTCCGGGTGGCGGAATGGCAGACGCGCTAGCTTGAGGTGCTAGTGCCCTTTATCGGGCGTGGGGGTTCAAGTCCCCCTCCGGACACCATGATCGAGGCCCCTGGCCTGCGGAGACGCAGACCAGGGGCCTTCGTCGTCCCCGGGGCACACACCAGTCCCCTGGCGCGCACGTGGTGTCAGCGCCCCGGCGGGAGGACGACGTCGTCGCCCGAGGTGAGGATCGTCACGGCCTCGTCCGCAGGCAGGCCGGGCACGACGACGACGCTCGTCGACGGCGCGGTGTCGAGGGTGCAGGGGCGCTCGTCGGTGCCCGCCCGGCGACCGAGGCGGAAGCTCAGCGCGCGCTCCTCGGCGTCCCACGTGTAGTCGACCGGGACGAGCGGGCACGAGCTCGACCCGAACGTCACGACGTTCACGGTCTGCGGCTCGCCGCCGCGCGCGTAGCCGACGGCCGGGGTCTCGGCGTCGGACCACGGGTGCACCTCGCCGCCCTCGGCGGGCAGCCCGAGATACGTGCGGTCCGCGACGGACGGGTCGATGGGGTCGGTGGCCGCCGCGCACGCGACGAGGGCGACCGCCACGCCGATGCTCAGCACCGAGGTGCCGACGAGACGGGCCGTGCGGACGAGGACGGGCAGCTGCGGGTCGATGGCGGGCATGGTGCTCACGCTCGTCCTGAGGCGCCCCGTCCCGGATCGGTCGAACGCGCCGTCCCGACCCGCCCCGGGGCCTCAGCGCGCGCCGCACCTCCTCAGCCCCGGGTGCTCCGAGCCTGAGGTGCCTGAGCACCGGAGGGGCCGCGCCCCACGCGTCGGCTCACGCCGTGACGTTGGCGCTGTCGCCGCCGGTGACCGCGAGG
Organism: Cellulosimicrobium sp. JZ28; assembly: GCF_015327065.1. NCBI lineage: Bacteria > Bacillati > Actinomycetota > Actinomycetes > Micrococcales > Promicromonosporaceae > Cellulosimicrobium > Cellulosimicrobium sp. JZ28. Next base: position 1,937,778 of record NZ_CP017660.1, read on the forward strand.
CTCGTGCCGCTGATCATGGACGCCTCCGGCGAGGCGAGGAAGACGACGGCCGGAGCGACGTCCTCCGGCGCGAGCCACGGCACCCCGAGGGGGAGCTTGCTCGCCAGCCCGGCGGCGGCCGCCCGCTCGTCGCGGGCGACGTCGCCGGTGGGCGCCTTCCCCGACGACTCCAGGGCCTGGGCGTACCGCTCCTCGTGGCGCGTCAGGGCGGTGTCGATCAGGCCGGGGATCACGGCGTTGACGGTGATCCCGTGGGGGCCGAGGTCGAGCGCCGCGGACTTCATGAGCCCGATGAGCCCCCACTTGGAGGCCGAGTACGCGCTGCCCTCGAGCGTGCCGTGCTGCCCCTGGGTCGACGAGGTGAGGATGATCCGCCCGCCGCCGCGCTCGACGAGCAGCGGCGCCGCGGCGCGCAGCACGTTCGCGGCGCCGGTGAGGTTGACGTCGATCGTGTCGTGCCAGAGCTCGTCGCTCATGTCGAGGACCGAGGCGAAGCCCTGGATCCCGGCGTTGGCGAACACGACGTCGAGGCCGCCGAACCGCTCGACGACCTCCCCGAGCGCCGCGCGCACGGCAGCGAGGTCGCGCTGGTCGGCGACCAGCGGCAGCCACGACGCCCCGGCCTCCTCCACGAGCTCGCCGGTCCGCGCGAGGTCGGCCGGGCTCGCGGGCTCGTACTCGAGCGCGCGGCTCGCGACGGCCGCGATGTCGAGGCCGGCGACCCGGTAGCCCGCCCGCGCGAACGCGACCGCCGTCGCGCGCCCGATCCCGCGCGCCGCGCCGGTGACCACGACCACTCGTCCCTGGCTCATCCCGCTCTCCCTCCGAGGGTGCCGTCCCGCGAGGCTAGCCGCGGGACCGAGGGCTGGCAGCCGGAGCACGGCTGACGCGCCCGGGGAGCCCGTCGGGCGCGTCAGCGTGGCGCCCCGGCGTCGTGGCGGCGGGCCAGGGCGAGCGTCGTCGTGCCCACCGCGACGAGGAGGCCCGCCAGCAGCAGGCCGGCCGCACCGGACCACGACCGCACGACGACGGCGCCGACGGCCGCGCCCGTGCCCATCGCGAGCACGGCCCCCGCGCGTCGGGCCGCGCCCTCTCCGGAACCGCCCGCGAGCGGGCTGCTGAGGGCGAGGTTCACGAGCGTCGTGGTGACGACGACGGTCGAGACGTCCTGGACGTGGGCGCCCCGCACGGCGACCGCCTGGGCGCCCATCACGAGCGCGAGGGCGGCGGTGAGGGCCAGGACCGCGGGCGTGGGCAGGCGCCCGACGGCGAGCCACAGCGCGCCGCCCGCGACCACGAGCACCGCTCCCCCGGCGAGCACGCCGAGCGCGCGCCGCGGCATCCGCGCGTCGTCGGCGCGCCCGCGGAGCAGCGCCCCGCACAGGGCGGCGCCGAGGACGAAGGCGACGAGCGCGACGACGTTGTTGAGCAGCGGGATCCCGCCCGCACCGGCGGCGGCGAACCCGACGAAGAGCACGTTGCCCGTCATGTTGCCGGTGAACACCTGGTCGAGCGCGAGGTAGCTCACCGCGTCGACGACGCCCGTCGCCACGGTCAGGACGAGCAGGCCGGCCACGTACGGCCGGTCGCGCGGGTCGGTCATCGTCCGACCGTACGGGCCCGGTCCGGCCGCGGCGCGTCGGCCGGGCGCCGCCCCGAGCCCGCGTGCGGCGTCACGCGCCGGCCGCGCGGTCCTCCACGTCGTCCGCCGGACGGTCGGCGATGACGACGGCGTCGTCGACGAAGCGGGGACGGCAGGCGAACCAGCCGGCCACGACCCCGGGGACGGCGGTCGCGGCGAGCACGACGAGCGGGACGGACCACGAGCCGGTCGCCTCGCGCAGCAGGCCGAGCCCGAGGGGCCCGAAGCAGGCGATCCCGTACCCGATGCCCTGGACGAAGCCGGACACGGCCGACGCCGCCTGGGCCGTCCGCGTGCGCCGGTTGATGAGCGTCATGCACAGGGGGAAGGTGCTCACCCCGATGCCGAGGGCGCACACCCACACCACCGTGCCGTCGAGCGGGGAGAGCAGGAGGCCCAGGTACCCGGCGACGAGCACCACCGAGCACGCGACCACGACGACGAACGGGTTGGTCATCCGGGTGGCGACCTGGGGCACCACCAGCGCCGCGAGCACGCCCCACGCCGAGTACAGCGCGACCATGGAACCACCGAGCGCCGCGCTGCCACCGGCGTCGGTGAGGACGGCCGGCACCCACGTGATGATCGCGTAGTTGGACAGCGACATCATGGCGAAGAGGCCGACGAGGCCCCACGCGGTGGACGACCGGCCCACCCGGAGGCGCGCGCCGGCCGCCGCGACGGGTGCGGGCGCGTGGTGGGCGGCGGGCAGCCGGAGCGCGAGCAGGAGCCAGACGACGGCGGCCACGGCGGCGGGCCCGGCCCAGAGCCCCACGGACAGGCGCCAGCTGCTCGCCTCGGCGACCGGCACCGCGAGCAGCGGGGCGACGAACTGCCCCGTCTGCATGAGGAGGAGGTAGAGCGAGGTCCACAGCGCGAGTCGGTCGGAGAACCAGGCCTTCACCAGCGGCACGATGACGACGTTGGCCGCCCCGATGCCCGCGAGCGCGAGCACCGTCGACAGGACGAGCACGGTCGTCGTCGGGGAGGCCGCGCGCAGCACGAGGGACAGCGCGGTGAGGCCCAGCGCCACGGTGGCCGTGCGCTCGAGCCCGAACCGCCGCGTGACCGCGGGCGCGAGGAAGCCGAACACGGCGAACGACGCCGCGGGGACCGTGCCGAGCAGGCCCGCGACGGCGACACCGAACCCGAGGTCGGCGCCCACCGTCTCCAGCAGCGGGGTGAACCCGGTCACGGCCGTCCGGAGGTTGAGGGCCGTCAGCGCGACGGCGAGACCCGCCCAGAGAGTGAGGCGTCCGGGGCGCACGCGGGGCCGGGAGGGAGAGAGGGTCGTCACGCTACACTCCACACTGAGGTCGGCGGATGATGGGATCATGGGATGAATCTGGAGCAGTCTGGCACAGGCGGACCGATGCGTCGAGTAGGCCTCATCGACCAGGCCGCGGCGCGCTTCCGGGACGAGATCGTCTCGGGTCGCTGGGCGGTCGGCGAACGGATCCCCACGGAGGCCGCGCTCGTGGCGGAGTTCGGCGTCGGGCGCAACACCGTGCGCGAGGCGCTGCAGTCTCTCGTGCACGCCGGGCTGCTGCGCCGCGAGCAGGGCCGCGGCACGTTCGTCATCTCGAGCTCCGAGCTGACCGGCACCCTGGAGCGCCAGCTCGCAGGCGGCAGCCGCCGCCACTACCTCGAGCTCCGGCTCGCCCTCGACAGCACCGCCGCCTCGCTCGCCGCGGCGAGCCGCTCGGACGACGACGTCGAGCACCTGCGCGAGCTCCGCGACCGGCGTGAGGCGGCCTGGGAGGCCGACGACCGCGACGCCCGCGCGCGCGCCGACCTCGACCTGCACCGCGCGATCGTCGCCGCGACGCACAACCCGCTCTACGTCACGCTCTACTCGAGCATGCTCGACGTCTTCACCGTGCACATGCGCGACGAGGAGAACGAGGACGACGAGGCGGCGCACCGCCACCACCACGAGCTGGTCGAGGCCGTCGCGCGGCAGGACGCCGCCGGCGCCGCCGCAGCGGTCGCCGCCATCTTCGGCCCGTTCCTGCCGGGAGCGGACGCCGCGCCCTCCCCGGTCCGGTGAGGCACGGCACCCGGCCGGGCGGCAGGACGCGCCGGGACAGCGAGAGGCCCCGTCGTGTGGAGCGACGGGGCCTCTCGATCCGCTGTCTCATTCGGATCCCGCCGGCGCTCTCACGCCGGAAGCATGCCCCCGAGCCTACCGCTCCCGCGCGGACCCGGGTGCCGTAGCGTCGGGGCGTGACCGCGACCACGCCCGGCGACGACCGGGCGGAGCTCCTCTGGCTGCCCGTCGGGGCGGGGGGCCACGTCGTCCGCCGCACGAGCGCCGCGTGGGAGCGCGCCGCCGCGCTGCTCGCGCGGCGGCGTCCCCGCCCGCTGTTCCACGCGGCGCTGGGACTGCGCTGCGACGGGGTGCCGTACGTCGTCGAGATGACCCCCGCGTGGGGCGGCCCGGTGTGCGACCGGGGCGTCGTCGTGACCGGCCCCGTGGGTCTGCGGCCGCTGGGCCGCTCCCGCTGGTTCCGGTACGAGGTGCGCTGCTGGGCGCACGGCGCCATCCCCGACCGGGAGCACGCCGTCGGGCCACCCGTCGTCGTCACGCGCGACGCCGCCGCGGTCGTGCGGATCCTGCGGGCCGTGCGTGGCGTCCCGCCGCTCACGTGGGGTCGGCGGCCGCCCGGCGGGGGCGAGATGTGGAACTCGAACTCGCTCGTCGCGTGGTCCCTCGCCCGGGCACGACTCGCGACCGACCACGTCCCCCCGGGCGGCGGGCGCGCACCGGGATGGGACGCGGGCGTCCGGATGGCCGCAAGGACCGCCACCGCCTGACCGTCGTCGTGCCCGCCCGCGCCGCGCCCCGTCCCCCGGGCAGGACCGTCCCACCTGGGCATGCTCGTCCCACCCCGGCACGACCTCCTCCTCCCCGAGGAGGAGGCGGGAGGGTCGCGGATCTCGGCCGACCGCCCGAGCCGGGGCCCCGCAGGCGTCCGTAGCGTCGACGACGGCGGTGCCCGACGACCGGGCCCGCGGACGACGGGAGGACCGATGATCCAGGTGGAGGCGCTGACGAAGCGCTACGGACCCACGACGGCGGTGGACGGGCTGACGTTCACGGCGCGGCCCGGGACCGTGACGGGCTTCCTCGGCCCGAACGGTGCCGGGAAGTCCACGACGATGCGCGTCGTCGTCGGGCTGGAGCGCCCGACCTCCGGCACGGCGACCGTGGACGGCCGCCGGTACGCGGACCTGCCGGCGCCCCTGCGCGCGGTCGGGGTCATGCTCGACGCGCGCTCCGTGCACCCGGGCCGCACGGCGTTCCGCCACCTGACGGCGCTCGCCCGCACCCACGGGATCGGGCGGGCGCGCGTGGACGAGGTGATCGGGATGACCGGCCTCGAGAGCGTCGCGGGGCGACGCGCGGGCACGTTCTCGCTCGGGATGGGCCAGCGTCTCGGCATCGCGGGCGCGCTCCTCGGCGACCCCGGGACGCTCGTCCTCGACGAGCCCGTCAACGGCCTGGACCCCGACGGCGTGCTGTGGGTGCGCGGGCTCGTGCGCGGTCTCGCGGCGGAGGGCCGCGCGGTGCTGCTGTCGTCGCACCTCATGCACGAGCTCGCGCTGTGCGCCGACCGCGTCGTCGTCATCGGCCAGGGCCGGTTGCTCGCCGACGCGCCGGTGCAGGAGCTCGCGGGCGAGGCGGGCTCGCTCGAGGAGGCCTACCTGCGGCTCACCGCCGACGCCGTCCAGTACCGCGGCCGTGCCGCGGGCGAGACCGGTCTGGCGTCGGCCGGAGGTGCCCGATGACCGCCCCCACCGCACCGACCGCGTCGTCGCGGCGTGCGCACCCGGCAGGACCCCGGCCCGCGAGCGCCGCTGGTCCCACGCTCCCCCGCGCCGTCGCCGCCGAGTGGACGAGGCTGACGAGCCTGCGCTCGTCGTGGTGGGCGGCCGCGCTCACCGTCGTCGTCTCGGCCGTGCTGACGTACCTCTCGGCCCAGGCGTCGTCCGTGGACCCGGGGTTCGACCCGCTCGGCTCCCTCACGTCGGGCCTCCTGCTGGCCCAGGTGCCGCCGCTCGTCCTGGGCGTCCTCGTCGGGACGGGCGAGTACAGCACGGGCACGTTCCGCACGACGTTCGTCGCCGAGCCGCGGCGCTGGCCCGTGCTCGTGGGGCAGACGGCGGCGACGGCCGCGTTCGCACTGCTCACCGCGGTGCTCGCGGTCGGGGCGGCTGTGCTCGCGCTGCTGCCGTCGGCCCGTGCGCGCGGCCTCGCGCTCGACCTCGGCCGGGACGGCACGCCGCAGGTCCTCGTCGGGATGACGCTCCTGCTCGCCGGCATGGCGCTGCTCGGCCTCGCGATCGGCGCGCTCGTGCGGCGGCCCGTCCCCGCGCTCACCGCGGCGGTGCTCGTCGTGCTCGTGCTGCCGGTCGCGCTCGTGCTGGCGGCCGACCTGTCGGGCGACCCGCTCGCGGCACCCGCGGGCGTCTCGTCGGCGCAGGCGGCGGTGAACACGGTCGTCACGTTCCTGCCCACCGGGGCGGCGTCCCTGCTCACGGGCGAGGGCCCGGTCGAGGGCGCACCCGACCTGGGTGCCGTCGGCGGAGGGCTCGTCCTCGCGGCGTGGGTCCTCGTCCCGCTCGCCCTGGCCGCCGCCCGCCTGCGCACGCGGGACGTGGTCTGACGTGGCCGCGACGATCCCCCCGACGACCCCGGCGCCGACCCGCACCGCGCCCGCGCCCGACCGGCCGCAGGTGAGCCTGCCCCGGGTGCTCGCGGCGGAGTGGGACAAGCTGACGAGCCTGCGCTCGACGGCCTGGCTCGCGCTCGCGACCGTCGCCGCGGCGGCGGGGACGGCATGGGCGCTGGGCGCGTTCGCCCGGCCCGACGCCGGGTCCTCCGGGGCGCCGCTCGCCGTCGCAGGGTCCGTGCTCGCCCAGCTCGGCTTCCTCGTGCTCGGCGCGTGCGTCGGCGCCGGCGAGTTCCGGACCGGCACCGCGCGCGTGACGTTCGCCGCGGTCCCCCGCCGCCTGCCCGTGCTCGCGGCGCAGGCGCTCGTGACGACGGCGGCCGCGCTCGCCGTCGCCGTGCTCGCGCTGGGCGCGGCGCTCGCCGCGACCGCCGGGCAGCGCGCGGACGCCGCGCTCGTGCTCGACCTCGCGGACGGCGAGACGCTGCGCGTGCTGGCGGGATTCGTGCTCTACCTGACCGGGGTCGCCCTCGTGGGCCTGGGCCTGGGGGCGCTCGTGCGGCGGCCGGACGGGGCGCTCGTCGGCGGGGTCGTGCTGCTCGTCGTGCTCGACCACGTGCTCGCGACGAACCCGGGACGCGTCGCGGACACGGCGCGCGCCCTCCTGCCCGGAGCGGGCGCTCGCCTGCTGCAGGACGACGCCCGGCTCGCCGCCCTCGACGCGACGACCCTGGGACCGCACCTCGGCACGTGGGGCGGGGGTCTCGTCCTCGCGGCGTGGGCCGCCGCGCTGCTCGCGGCGGCGGCGTACCGGTTGCGGCGCCATGACGTCGTCTGACGCACCGCGCGACGGCCGATGGGAGAGTAGGCCCGTGCCCTCGTCGCCCCTCGCCCTCCCGTCCGCACCCGGGGCGCACGACGGCGGCCCGCGCGCCGAGCCCGACGTGCGGCGGCGCGGCGCCGTCGGCCGCGTCCTGGCGCGGCACCCGTGGGCGACCGACCTCGCGCTCGCGGGCGCGGTCGCGCTGCTCGGGCTCGTCACCGCGGCGGTCGCGCTCACGACGGTCGAGGGGTCCACCGGGCTGGGGCTGTTCCGCCCCGACGAGCCCGTCGCCCAGGTGGTCGTCGCGGCCTGGCTCGTCGGGGCCGCCCTCGGGGCGGGCCTGCTCCTGGTCCGGCGGTCGCGCCCGCTGACCGTGACGGCGGCCCTCACCGTCCTGGCTGTCGCGTCGCTCGCGACGGCGGGCGTGCTCGGGGTGCTCGGCGTGTGCCTCGCGTGCGCGGTGCACACCGTGGCCGCCGAGCGCGCGCCCCGCACGGCGTGGATCGTGTGCGGGGCGGTGCTCGCCGTCGTCGTGGCGGCGCTGTGGTGGTGGCAGGACATCGGCCTCGCCGAGATGCTGCTGTGGAGCGACCCGATCGTCCTGCCGGACGGCGACCCGGTGCGCGACCTCGCGCAGCCGCCCTTCTCCCCCGGCCGGCGCTCCGTGTCGGTCCTCCTCCTGCTCGCGCTCCTGCTGCTGGGGATGGCGACGGGATCGGGAGCACGGGCACGACGGCTGCACGACGAGGACCTCGTCGCGCGCTACCGCGCCATGGCGCGCGACCGCGACCAGAGCGCGGCGCTCGCCCGGGCCGCCGAGCGGGCGCGGATCGCGCGCGAGATGCACGACGTCGTCGCGCACAGCGTGTCCGTGATGGTCGCGCTGTCCGACGGCGCGGGCGCGGCGCTCGACCGGGCGCCGGACCGCTCGCGCGAGGCCCTGCACGAGCTGTCCCGCACGGGACGGGACGCGCTGGCCGACATGCAGCGCGTCCTCGGCGCGCTCGACCCCGAGGAGGGCGGCGACGGGGCGGGCACCCCGGTCGAGCCGACCGGGACGGACCTCACGGCCGTCGTCGCACGGTTCCGCGCGGCGGGCGTGCCCGTCGCCGCGAGCGGCCTCGACGTCGCGCTGCCTGCGGACACGTCGCTGCGGCTCGGGGCCGTGCGCATCGTGCAGGAGGCCCTGACCAACGTGCTGCGGCACGCGCCCGGGACGCCCGCGGCCGAGGTCGAGGTGCGGCGCACCGCGCACGCGGTCGAGATCGACGTCCGGGACGAGGGCGGAACGCGTCCGGCGGCCGGCGGCGGGACCGGGCGCGGGATCGTGGGCATGCGCGAGCGCGCCGCGCTGCTCGGCGGCGTCGTCGAGGCGGGGCCGCGACCGGGCGGCGGCTGGGCGGTGCACGTGGTCCTGCCCTGCGACCCGGGCGAGGTCGGGGCCCGGAGCGCGCCCGAGCAGGAGCACCCGCACCGCGACGTGCACGACGACGAGGGAGGACGACCGTGACGACCGTGCTGCTCGTCGACGACCAGGCGCTGCTGCGGATGGGCTTCCGGCTCGTCATCGAGTCCGAGCCCGACCTCGAGGTGGTGGGCGAGGCCTCCGACGGACGCGTCGCGCTCGCCCAGGTCGCGGCCCTCGCCCCCGACGTCGTCGTCATGGACGTCCGGATGCCCGGCATGGACGGCATCGAGGCGACCCGGCGCGTCGTCGCCGAGCAACCCGGGACGCGCGTGCTCGTGCTCACGACGTTCGACGTGGACGAGTACGCGTTCGCGGCGCTGCGCGCCGGGGCGAGCGGGTTCCTGCTGAAGAACGCGCGCCCGCACGAGCTCGTCGAGGCGATCCGCACCGTCGCGGCAGGCAGCTCGGTCGTCGCGCCCCGCGTGCTGCGCCGCATGCTCGACCTCTTCGCGCCGCACCTGCCCGCGGGCGAGCAGCCGGCCGTCGACGACGGCCTCGACCCCCGGCTGCGCTCCCTCACGCCGCGCGAGCTCGACGTCCTGCGGTGCGTGGCCGAGGGTATGTCGAACGCCGAGATCGCCGACCGCCTCGTGCTGTCCGCGACGACCGTGAAGACGCACGTCGGCAACCTGCTGGCCAAGCTGGGCGTGCGCGACCGGGTGCAGGCCGTGATCGTCGCGTACGAGAGCGGGCTCGTGGGGTCGCGCGGCTGAGGCCCGGGCGGCACGCGCGTCGAGCGCGGGCGTCGGCGGCACGTCGCGCACCGGTGCCGCGCCGCCGCGGGGCGTTCACCCCCGCCGGGTGAGGACCCCGCCCGAGCCCGCTGCGACGGTGGGACGAGCGCCCGAGAGGAGCCGAGGATGACGGCTGCACCGATCCCCCGACAGCAGGCACCGGCCCCCACGGGCCCCTGGCACACGGCACCGCCCGAGGCGGTGTGCGCGGCGCTCGACGTCGACCCGGCCGTCGGGCTGACGTCCGCGCAGGTCACCGAGCGGCGCGCGCGCTACGGGCCGAACGCGCTCGCGCAGGAGCGCAAGGAACGGCCGTGGCAGGCGTTCCTGCGCCAGTACCGCGACCTCATGCAGCTCGTCCTCGTCGGCGCGGCCGTCGTGAGCATCATCGCGCTCGGGGACGTGACGACCGGCGTCGTCGTGCTCGCCCTCACCGTCCTCAACGCGCTCATGGGCCTGCACCAGGAGGGCAAGGCGGCCCAGAGCGTCGCCGCGCTCCAGCAGATGCTCGTCATGACGGCCACCGTGCGCCGCGACGGGCGCCAGGAGCAGGTTCCCGCCGAGGAGCTCGTGCCGGGCGACGTCGTCGGGTTCGAGGCGGGCGGCAAGATCCCCGCGGACGGGCGGCTGCTCGTCGCCGCCTCGCTCGAGATCGAGGAGGCCGGGCTCACGGGCGAGAGCACGCCCGTCGCGAAGGGCGTCGCGGCGGTCACGGCGGACGACGCCCCGCTCGGCGACCGCACCGACATGGCGTACATGAACTCCCAGGTCACGCGCGGGCGCGGCGAGATGGTCGTCACCGCGACGGGCATGACGACCGAGGTGGGCCGCATCTCCGGGATGCTCAGCGGGGTCGAGCAGGACAGGTCGCCGCTCACGCGCCAGCTCGACCGCATCACGGTGATCATCACGGTCATGGCGGCGGTCGCCCTCGTCGTGGTCGTCGTGCTGGGGCTCGTGCGCGGCGAGGACTTCGACAGCCTCTTCGTGGTCGGGATCAGCCTGGCGATCGCCGCGATCCCGACGGGGCTGCCCGCCGTCGTGACGATGCTCCTGTCGCTCGGCACGCGCCGCCTCGCCGAGGAGGGCGCGATCGTCAAGCGGCTCAAGTCCGTCGAGACGCTCGGGTCGACGTCGGCGATCTGCTCCGACAAGACCGGGACGCTCACGCTCAACCAGATGACGGCGCGCCGGCTCGTGCTCGCCGGGCGCCGGTTCTCCGTCGACGGCGAGGGCTACTCCACGACCGGCCGCATCCTCGCGGCGGCCGGGTCGACCGACGTCCCGCTCGAACCCGTCGCGCTCCCCCTGGCGCTCGCGAGCGACGCCGTCGTGCGCGACGGCGAGTGCATCGGCGACCCCACGGAGGGCGCGGTCGTCGTCCTCGCGGCGAAGGCCGGGCTCGACGTCGAGGAGACGCGCGCCGAGCACCCGCGCGTCGCGGAGGTCCCGTTCGACGCCGCGTACAAGCTCATGGCGACGTTCCACGAGATCGACGGCGAGCTCGTGTGCTTCGTCAAGGGCGCCCCGGACGTGCTGCTCGCCCGCTCGGCCCGGTACCTCACGGCCGACGGAGGGTCGGCGCCCCTCGACGACGCGGGCCGCGCGCGCGTCCTCGCGGAGAACGACGCGCTCGCGGGCGAGGGCATGCGGGTGCTGGCCGTCGCACGGCGCACCGTCGCGCGCGACGAGCTCGCGGGTGACCTGCTCGACGCGGTGCGCGACCTCGAGCTCCTCGCGCTCGTCGGGATCGTGGACCCCCCGCGCCGCGAGGCGCGCGACGCCATCGCCGAGTGCCGCGACGCCGGGATCCGCGTGCGGATGATCACGGGCGACCACGTCACCACGGCCGCGGCGATCGCCGGGCAGCTCGGGATCGAGGGGCGCGCGCTCACGGGCGCCGAGTTCGCCGCGATGTCCGACGCGCAGCTCGAGGCGGAGGTCGGCGAGATCGGCGTGGTCGCGCGCGTGGCGCCGGAGGACAAGGTGCGGCTCGTCGACGTGCTCAAGCGCAAGGGCGACGTGGTCGCGATGACGGGCGACGGCGTGAACGACGCCCCCGCCCTGACGCGCGCGGACATCGGCGTCGCGATGGGGATCACGGGCACCGAGGTGACGAAGGACGCCGCCGAGATGATCCTCACTGACGACAACTTCGCCACGATCGTGGCGGCGGTCGAGGGCGGCCGCGGCCTCTACGACAACCTCATGAAGTACATCCGCTTCCAGATGGTCGTCCTCGTCGGGTTCATCCTCACGTTCGTCGGCGCGGGCATCTTTACCGTGGCCGGGGGCACCCCGCTCACGCCGCTGCAGATCCTGTGGGTCAACTTCGCGATCGACGTGCTGCTCGCCGTCGGTCTCGGCTTCGACGCCGCGACGCCCGGCCTCATGCGGCGTCGACCCCGCCCACCCACGGAGCCGGTCATCGGGCGCGCGCTCGGCGTGCGGCTCGCCGTCGGGGGCGTGCTCATCGCCGTCGGCACGCTCGTCGCCGTCGCGTGGGGCGAGGCCGACGCCGACCTCGCGGTCGCGACGACGATGGGCCTCACCGCGATGTCGCTCCTGCACGTCGTCGCCGCGCTCGAGTGGCGCGACCCGCGGGCGAGCATCCTGTCGTCCGAGACGCTCGCGAACGGCCGCTTCGTCGTGCTCCTGCTCGCGTCGCTCGGGCTCACGTTCCTCGTCACGACGCTCGACGGGCTGCAGCGGATCTTCGGCACCGTCGACCTCGACGGAGGCCAGTGGGGGGTGTGCGCGCTCGTCGCGCTCGCCTTCCTCGTCCTCGTCGAGCTCGGGAAGCTCGTGCTGCGCACGATGGACCGGCGTCGCGCCTGAGCGCGTCTCCTCGGAAGACCCGTCAAGGCACGACGCCGAGCTCGCGGCCGCGCCGCACCGCCTCGCGCCGCGAGCCGACGCCGAGCTTGCGGTAGACCGACTTCAGGTGCGCCTTGACGGTGTTGACCGACACGAAGAGGTCGGCGGCCACCTCGGCGTTGCTCGCCATCGACGGCAGGACGGCGAGGACCGCGAGCTCGCGCTCGGTGAGCGGCTCGACGAGCGGGACCGGCTCCGGTGCCCGGCCCGGTGCGTCCAGGTGGGTGCGCAGCAGCGCGGCGAGCGCGTCGTCGCGGCGCGCGACCGCGCGCGCGAGCGGCTCGTCGAGCTCGGTGCCCCGGACGGCGAGGAACGGCCGGACGACCCGCTCCGCGGCGGCCAGGTCGAGGGCTCGCCCGAGCGAGGCGTCGACGCGGCGCGTGCCCGCCCGGGCGAGCGCGGACGCCTCGACGAGCGCCGCCTCCACCCGCACGACGACGTCCGCCTCCACCCCCGGCGCGTCCCCGAGGCCGGCCACGGCACGCTCCGCCGCCCCGGTGCGGCCCGCCGCGAGGAGCTCGCGCGCACCGCAGACCGCGACGACCGCGGCGCTCCCGAGGCGTTCGCGCGCGAGGCGCGCCCCGAGCGCCGGGCCCGTGCCGTCGTCGACCAGACGCGCGGCCGCCGTGGCGCGCACCCACAGGTCCGCGAGCACGGGGGGCGTCGCGGACCGCCCCAGGGCGCGGTCCGCGGCGACGAGCGCCTGCCGCGCGGCGCGCGCGTGCCCGCGGTCCGCGGCGACGAGCGCCTGCAACAGCCGCACGGCCGCCTCGGACGCGGGCTCGCGCCCGCCGGCGTCCGCCGCGAGGGCGTGCGCGAGGTGCCGGTCGAGCCCGTCGTCCGACGCCCGGAGATACCGCACCCACGCGCGCGCCGCGTGCGCGGGCCGCACGTGCGCGTACCCGTCCCAGCCGCGGCGCTCCGCCTCGACGAGCACCTCGCGCGCGGCGGCGTCCCCCACGTCGAGCCGACCGGCCGCGACGGCGAGGAGCGCCGCGGCGGCGCGCGCCCCGAGGACGTAGAGCTGCGGGGCGCGCCACGACCGGCCACCAGGGGCGGCGAGCGTCCCCGACGTCGTCTCCCCCGCCGGCTCGGGGCCGACCGCGCACCACGCGAGGCCCGCCGCGCGGTGCGCCCGCGCGAGGCCCCGGTACGTCTCGAGGGCGGGGAACGGGTACGGCACCGCGTCCGCCGCGGCGAGCGCGGCGCCCGCGGCCGTCGCAAGGGCCCGCACGTCGCCCGTCGACCGCGCGGCGGACGCGGCGAGCAGCTCGAGGAGCACGGCGGCGGCGGGGTCGGCCACCGGGTCGGCGGCCGGGGCGAGGAGGTCGCGCGCCCGCGCGACGTGGAGCCGGACGGCGTCGAACCGCTCGTCGACGGTCGCGAGCGCGCCCGCGCACAGGTGCAGGCGGGCATCGGGCCGCAGGGTCGCGTACGGCACGCGCCGCAGGACCTGGGCGACGGTCTCGCGGTGCGGCCCCGCGAGCTCCGCCGCCGCGCCCTCGACGAACACCTCGCCGAGCAGCCGCCAGTCCTCCGCGGCCGCCGCGTGCTCCAGGGCGCGCAGCGCCTGCCCGTCCTGCGCGAACCAGCGGGCCGCGGCCTGGTGCGCCTCGCGCAGCCCCGCCGCGTCCTCGGTGCGCAGCTGGTGCAGGAGCATCTCGCGCAGCAGCGGGTGGTAGCGGTACCAGGTGCGCCGGCCGCCCGACGTCATGACGAAACCGTCCGCCGCGGCGAGGCCGGGGAGCAGCCGGTCCGTCGGCGCCCCCGGGTCGAGGACGGCCGCGAGGTCGGGGCACACCGCCGACGCCACGCTCGTGCGCAGGAGGAAGCGCCGGGCCTCGGGCCCCTGGCTGTCGAGGACCTCGGCGAGGAGGAACTCCGCCGCCGAGCGGGCGGCGCGCGCCCGGCTCGTCGCGTCGTGCTCCTCGACGCGCAGCCGCACCCCGACGGCCCAGCCGCCGGTCTCGCCGACGACGCGCCCGGCGTCGTCCGCCGCCAGGTCGCGTCCCTGCGCCGTCGCCAGCGCCGCCACCGCGGGGGCGTCGAACGCGAGCTCGGCGGCACCGACCTCCGTCATCTCGCCCTGCGCGCGCAGGCGCTGCAGACGCAGGAGCGGGTCGACGCGGGTGAGGACCACGAGGTGCAGGGGCAGCCGGTAGCGCAGGAGGTCGTCCACCGTCGCCGCGACCTCGGCGCACGCGGCGTGGTGGAAGTCGTCGAGCACGAGGACCACCGGCTCGGGCAGCGCCTCGATCGCGGCGAGCACGCGGCGCAGGAGGGCGGGCGTGAGGCGCGGCGGCACGACGAGGGTCTCGAGCGGGTGCCCCGCGGGCACCGCCCCGGCCGCCCGCAGCGCCGCGAGCATGTCGGCCCAGAAGGCCGCCGGCTTGTCGTCGAACGGCTCGAGCGTCAGCCACGCGACCCGCGGGCCGGTGCCGCCGCGCGCCCACCGCGCCGCGACGGTCGTCTTCCCCCAGCCCGGGCCCGCCGACACGAGGGTGAGGCGGCGCGTGGCCGCCGCCGCGACGAGCGCCTCGACCTCCGGGCGGCCCACCGTGGACGGTGGCAGCTCGGGGACGGTGGTGCGGGCGCGCGAGGTCCCGGAGGCGTCCGTGGCGTGCGTCACGTCCTCCCGCTCGGCACGCGGCTCGACCGAGGCCATGGGGGCAGGGTATTCCCGGGGCCCCCGGACCGCAGGGCGAGCGGAGCGCGGGCTCGCCACGCGCCTCAGGCCGGCCCGGGACCGGGCGGCGGGGCGACGACGGCGGGCGGGCGGGCGAGGACCTCGACGACGACGAGCACGAGGCCCGCGACGAGCGCGACCCCGACGACGAGGCCGGGCGTAGGCGTGCCCGCGAGCAGCAGGACGAGCGCGGCGGCGGCCACGACGACGACGCGCACGAACGCCTTGTGCCGGCCGAGCCAGTCGCCGACGGGACCCGTCGAGACGCCCCGGCCCTCGCCCCAGCCGCGCGCGGCGGCGCCCGCGCGCCCGAGCCCCGCGCGCAGGCTGCGGGCCGAGGCGCTCGGCCCGCCCACGTACGCGGCGAGCGCGACCACGAGGCCCAGCACGCCCACGGTGCGCAGCGTGAGACGCAGGTAGCCGACGGCCTGGTCGAACACGACCTCCGCGGCGTCGAGCCGCAGCACCTGCCCCGAGAGCGCGCCGAGGTACAGGCCGCGCGCGACGGCGAGCCCGACGCCCAGCGCGACCATCGCCCCCGTGAGGGCGAGCCCGGCCACGACGAGCGCGCGCGAGCGGTGGTTCGCGACGAGGACGCCCGCGGCCAGCAGACCGAGCACGACCCACGGCAGCCACGTCGTGAGCGTCACGACCTGCGCGTACCGGTTCTGGAGCATGACGAGCTCGGCGGACTGCGCGACGGTGAACGTCGCGTCGACCGAGGGTATGCGGGCCGCGACGTCCAGGCCGCGGTCCACGAGACGTTCCTTGAGCAGGTCGATCAGGCCGGAGAGCTGGATGGACAGGCGGCCGTCGTCGCTCACCTGCAGGACGTCGCCGTCCTCGCCGCGCATCACGGCGACGAGCTGCTCGTGCGCCACCCGGTTCGCCTGGAGCCAGGCGCCCTCGAACGCGTCGCTCTCCACGAGCCGCGTCGCCGTCTCGTGCACGAGCGACTCGACGCCGCTCGTGAGCGGCGCCTCCAGCGCGGCGAGCGCGCGGGTCGCGCGCGGCGGGACGTCGCGCTCCTCGAGCCCGCCGACGAGGTCGTCGACGAGCGCGGCCACGTCGATGCGCGACATGACGACCTCGGTGAGCCGCCCGGCGACGGCGGACTGCACGACGGGGTCGCCCGCGAGAGGTCCGACCGTCGCGACGTAGCGGTCGGTGTCCGTGAGCTCGCGCTGCGCCCACGCCGACACCGCGCCGAGCGGCGCGAGGAGCGCCCCGAGCGTGATGAGGACCGCGCACGCGGCGGCGCGCAGCCCGCGCCGGGGCCGCCGCGCCGCCTCCGGCGGGGTCGCGTCGCCGTCCGGGCCCGCGGGCGCCGCGGCGGCCGGCCGCTCCTCGAGCCGGCGCCGCAGCTCCGCGTTCTCGCGCTCCAGCGCGGCGAGGCGCGCGGCGACGTCGGACGCCTCGCGCCCCGGCGCGGTCTCGTCGGCCATCGCGCGTCCTCAGGCGAGCGCTCGGGCCTTGAGCCGGGCGAACTCGTCGGCGTCGATCGTGCCGGCGTCGTACAGCGCCTTGGCGTCCGCGATCTCGCTCGCGGGCGACCTGCCCGTGCCGGCGGTGGCCCGCACGTAGTCGTCCATGACCTGCCGGCGCGCCTGCTGCTCCTCCGCGTGCCGCTCCGCCATGCCCCGCCCGCGCGCGATGACGTAGATCAGCGCGGACAGGTAGGGGACGAAGATCAGCGCGACGATCCACAGCGCCTTCCACCAGCCGCTGAGCGTCTTGTCGCGGAACAGGTCCGCGACGATCTGGAACAGCACGACGAGGTAGGCGATGAAGAAGAACCACCACACCATGAGCCAGAACCAGTCCCAGAATCCGTCCATCGGGCACCCCTCGTGTCGGGTCACGGCGGTCCCGTGACGCTCCCACTGTGGAGCGGCCCCGGCGTCCGCGTGCTCACCCGTCGGGGGTAGTCGGCCGCCCGGCGCCGCGGGCCACCCCCGCCGGGTGATCCCGCCCGGGTCCGTGCCCGCGCATCCTGGACCGACGTGGGCGAGCCGGGAGAAGGACGCATGGACCGCACGACGCTGGTCGAGGTGACGGTGCTGGGGCCGGTGGTGCTGCCCGAGCCCGACCTCGCCGAGCTCGGCGTGCGCCGGTCCGTGGAGTGCACGCGGCTGGAAGCGCGGGTCCGCGACCAGGCCGCGCTGTACGGGCTCCTCCAGCGGCTCGCGGCGCTGGGCCTCGACCTCGTCGAGCTGCGCACGGCGGCGCCCGACGACCGGCCCGACGTCGAGCTCGTCGTCCGCGGCCCCGTGGGCGCGCTCGTGCAGCAGATGCTGGACGACGTCGGGCGCGCCCACCCGGCGTCGAGCACGACGTACCGCGTGCAGGACACCGACCTCGTCGGCGTGCTCGGCGCCGTGACCGGGCTGCCCGACGACGACCGGTCCGGCGCGCACGTCGGGGCGCACGGCGGGGCGCACGACCCCGGGCACGGCGGGACGGCCTCCGGGGGCGCGTCCGCGATGGACGTGCGCATCGCGCAGCTGCGCGACCTCGCCGCGCTGCGGGACCGGGGCGTTCTCACCGACGCCGAGCTCGCGGAGCAGAAGGCGCGCGTCCTCGAGCCCTGAGGACGGCAGACCGGGCGGGCGGGCCGCGCACGGCCGGCCGATGCCCCGTGCGGCGTTGTTTCGCGTTACGTCGTCCCACTCAGCGAGACGATGGGGACCACGCTGGGGCCAACTGATGCACTAGCGCATAGTGGCAAGCACATCACGGCGCGCTTGCTCGTGTGTCAGACCCCAGGAGGACTCATGGCCATCTCACGCCGCTCGTCGGTCACCATCACGCTCGTCGCGGCGGCAGGGATCCTGGCGGGCTGTGCGGGCGGGAGCGACCCGTCCGGCGGCGGGGACGACGCCGCGCCGCAGATCTCGTTCCTCTACTCCCCCTACGCGGACTACGCGCCGTTCTTCCTCGCGGAGGACAAGGGGTACTTCGGGGAGGCGGGCGTCGACGTCGAGCTCCTCGCCAAGGGCGGGACGTCGGGCGAGACCTACCAGCTCGTCAGCACGAACAACGTCACGGCCGGTGGCGCGACGTGGGGCGCGGGCCTGTTCAACGCGACCGAGGCCGGCGCGTCGCTCTCGGTCATCGCGAGCGTCTCGCGCGTGCCGGAGAGCGGGCCGAACCCGGCCCCGTTCGTCGTCGCGGCCGACTCCGGCATCACGTCGATCGAGCAGGTCGCCGGCAGCCGCGTCGGCATCCCTGGCGACGGCGGCTTCGGCATCTACTCGGTGGCCAAGGCGCTGGAGGCCGGCGGCCTCACGCTCGACGACGTCGAGCTCGTCAACGTCGGCCCGCCGGAGACGGGCCCCGCGCTCGTGGGCGGCTCGGTCGACGCCGCCTGGTCGATCGAGCCCATCTCGTCGTCCCTCGAGAGCGAGGGCATCGCGTCCGAGATCCTACCGATCGACTACCACGCGGGCACCGAGCTCGGCGCCCTGGTGTTCAGCACCGAGTACGTCGACGAGCACCCCGACGCGGTCGTCGCGTTCACGGCCGCGTACCTGCGCGCCGCCGCGGAGCTCGAGGCGGGCGGCTGGGACGACCCGGCGAACCAGGAGATCATCGCGCGGTACACCGAGCTGCCGGTCGAGACGCTCACGTCGCTCGCGCTCACGGAGCAGGACCCGACGGGCGAGATCGACTGGGAGGACGTGCACGCCCAGGAGCAGTTCTTCCGCGACCGCGGCACGCTCGAGTACGAGGGCGAGGCGGACGTGGAGAGCATCTTCCGCGCCGACCTCCTCGAGCAGGCGCGCGAGCGGGCCGCGGAGCTCGGCTCGTGACGGCCGTCTCCGTCGAGGGCCTCTGGAAGGGGTTCCACGACCGTCGCCGGGACGACGTGCTCGTCGCGCTCCAGGACGTGTCGCTCACCATCGAGGACAACGAGTTCGTCTGCGTGCTCGGACCCTCCGGGTGCGGCAAGAGCACCCTCCTGCGCATCCTCGCGGGTCTGGAGGAGGCCGACCGCGGCACGGTGACGATGGCGGCGCGTCCGTCCGTCGTCTTCCAGGACCACGGCGTGCTGCCGTGGCTCACGGTCGAGCAGAACGTCGAGTACCCCCTGCGCCTGCGCGGCGTGCGGCGCTCGGCCCGGCGCGAGCGCGTGGCCCCGCTCCTGGACATGGTGGGCCTCACGGAGTTCCGCGGCTTCTACCCGCACCAGCTCTCGGGCGGCATGCGGCAGCGCACGTCGGTCGCGCGGGCGCTGGCCGACGACGGCGCGACCCTCCTCATGGACGAGCCGTTCGGCGCGCTCGACGAGCAGACGCGCGTCGTGCTGCAGCAGGAGCTGCTGAAGATCTGGTCGCAGACCTCGCGGTCGGTGCTCTTCATCACGCACAGCGTCGACGAGGCGCTCGTGCTCGCGGACCGCGTCGTCGTCATGTCCGCGCGGCCCGGGCGCATCCTCGCCGACGTGCGGGTCCCCTTCGACCGCCCGCGCGACATCCTCGAGCTGCGCCGCGACCCGCGCCACGGCGAGATCACGTACGAGCTGTGGCGGCTGCTGCGGGACGCGGAGGCGCAGGACGCGGCGGGGGCGGACGAGCGCTCCGCCGCGGGCGTCCGGGAGGCGGTCGCATGACGACCCCGACCGACGAGCAGGCCCCCGTCCGCCCGGGCGGCCACGCCGCGACGGGCGGCGCCCCGGACACGCCTCACGACGCCGACGACCGCACGGCCGAGATCACGCGCGAGCTGACCGAGGAGCTGCGCCGCCGGCGCACGGGTCGCCTCGTGCGGGTCGTCGGGCCCTTCACGCCGCTCCTGCTCCTCGCGGTGTGGGAGCTCGCGAGCCGGACGAACGTGCTCGACGCGCGGTTCTTCCCGCCGCCGTCGTCGATCGCCGAGACGTTCGCGCAGCTCGTCGGGAGCGGCGAGCTCTTCGAGCACGCGGGCATCACGCTCACGCGCATCGCGATCGGGTTCGTGCTCGGCGCCGTGCCCGGGCTGGTCCTCGGGATCGCGCTCGGGTCGGTCACGACCCTGCGCACGCTCCTCGGGCCGATCTTCGCGAGCCTGCTGCCCGTGCCCAAGGTCGCGATCTTCCCGCTGCTGCTCCTCGTGTTCGGCCTCGGCGAGGCGAGCAAGTACGTGATCGTCGCGATCGGCGTGTTCTTCTACGTCTTCTACAACGCGATGGGCGGCGTGCTCCAGACGCCGCAGATCTACTTCGACGTGGCGACCGCCAACGGCGCGGGCCGGCTCCAGCGCTGGCGCACGGTCGCGCTGCCCGCCGCGCTGCCGAGCATCTTCACCGGGCTCAAGCTCGCCGTGGGCGGCGCGTTCGTCATCATCGCGGCCTCGGAGTTCGTCGGATCGCGCAACGGCCTGGGCTACCTCATCTGGAGCTCGTGGACGACGTTCGCCGTCGCGAAGATGTACGTGGGCATCGTCACCATCTCCGTGCTGGGCTACCTCTCCACGACCCTGGTCACGGTGCTCGAACGACGTCTCGTGCCCTGGTCCCGTCAGTAGGAGGCAGCATGAACCCACCCCACCACGACCCGTCCCGCGTGCCCGGGGCCGGCGCATGAGCGTCGTCCCGGCCGCGGACCGGATCTACCACGAGCTGCGGCGCCGGATCATCTTCACCGAGCTGCGCCCCGGCGAGGAGATCGACGTCACGGAGACGGCGTCCGAGTTCGGGACGTCGCGCACGCCGGTGCGCGACGCGCTGCACCGCCTCGACCACGACGGCCTCGTGGACGTGCGCCCGCGCGCGCTGTGCCGCGTCGCCCCGGTCACCCTCAAGACGCTCGTCGACGTGCTCGACGTGCGCGAGGCGACGGGACCGATGGCGACGCGCCTCGCGGCCGCCCACGCGAGCCCGGCCGAGGTCGACGAGCTCGCGGCGATCGCCGAGGGCACGTACCCGCAGGCGCAGGACGTGCAGTCGATCCTGTCGGCGTCGCACCTGTTCCACTGCCGGGTCGCGAAGTACTCGCGCAACCCCCGGCTGCACGCGATCACCGAGCTCGCGCTCGAGGACCTGGAGCGGGCGTTCCGGCTCTGCGGGCGCCAGCCCCTGGAGCCCGGACCTCCGCTCGACGACCACCGGCTCCTCATCGAGGCGCTCCGCGCGGGCGACGGCGAGCGTGCCGCCCGCCTCGAGCTCGAGCACATCCGCCGCGGTCGCAGCGTCGTCATGGGCCTCGCGATCGACTCCGGGGCGTTCTTCGGCGACGACTGAGCGTCCCTCCCGCGTGACGACCCGCACGTCCCGCCCCGCCCCGCTCGCACGACCCGACCCACCGCCACCACCCGAGAGGACCGCCGTGCCCGCCACCCCCACCGTGCGCGTCGACGCCGCGGAAGCCCGCGCCCGGGCCCGCGCGGCGCTCGCCGCCCACGACCCCGCCGACGCCGACCTCGCTGCCCGCGCCGTCGTCTCGGGGGACGCGTCGGGGTGGCCGGAGTTCGGCCTCGCGCTCCTCGTCCGCGAGCTGCGGGACGCCCGCGAGCGGACGACGACGGGGCGGGCCGGGTCCGCGGCGCCGTCCGCCGTCGTGACCGGGGCGACCGCGACGCTGGACGCGTACGACCTCCCCGGGCCGGTCGCGCTCGCCGGGGCGGTCCGCCAGGCGGCGGGGCTCGCGCGCGGGCTCGGCGTCGGCGTGGTCGCCGTGCGCCACGCGGGCGGGACCGGGCGCGTCGGCGCGTACGTCCGCGCGCTCGGCCAGGACGGGCTGGTCGGGGTCGCGCTCGCCCAGTCCCCCGCGACCGTCGCCCCCTACGGCGGGACCGCGCCCGTGGTCGGCACGAACCCGCTCGCCGTGGCGGTGCCGCGGGCCGGGCAGGGTCGTGCGCTCGTCGTGGACGCCGCGACGAGCGCCGTCACGCTCGCCGACGCGCGGCGCCGGGCCCGGCAGGGCACGCCCCTGCCCGACGGCGCGGCGCTCGGCCCCGGCGGCGAGCCCACCCGGGACGCGGGCGCCGTCGGCGCGCTGCTCCCCGCAGGCCTGCTCGGATCCCTCCTCGGCCTCACGGTCGAGGCGCTCGCCGGGCTGCTGACCGGGGCGCGCGGCGACGCCGTGGGGCGCGGGCTCTGGGTGCTCGCGCTCGACCCCCGCGCGTTCGGCGCCGAGGACCTCGCCGACCGGGCCGACCGCCTCGGCGACGACTGGGAGCGCGCCGGGGGCCATGTCCCGGGCGCCCGGCCGGACGCGGAGGCGTTCGACGTCGACCGCGACGTCTGGGACGCGCTGGATCCGGCGACGGGAGGCACGCCGTGACGCTCCGGCTCGCCGTCAGCCCCGCCGACGACCTGCTCGACGTCGCCCGCCGCATCGAGGTGAGCGGCGCCGCACCGGGCGCGCTCGTCACGGTCCGCGCGACGACGGACCGCGCGGGGACCGCGTGGTCCGCCCGCGCGACCTACCGCGCGGACCGGGCCGGCACCGTCCGGCTCGACCGCGACCCGCCGATGTCCGGGGACTACGGGCGCGTCGACGGGATGGCGCTCCTCACGTCGCAGCGGCCCGACCCGACAACCGGCACGGCGCCCGGTCGGCCGGCCGCGACCGACGTCGCGCGCCCGCTGCGCACGCGCCTCGAGGCGTGGGACGAGTCCGACGCCACGCAGCGCGCGACGGCCGACCTCGTGCAGCGCTGGACCGGACCGGGGGTGCGACGGCGCGAGGTCCGCGAGGACGGGCTCGTCGGCACGCTCTTCGTGCCGCAGGGCGACGGTCCGCACCCGACGATCGTCGTGCTCAACGGCTCCGGCGGCGGGATCAACGAGCAGCGCGGCGCGCTCTACGCGTCGCGCGGCGTGCAGGCGCTCGCGCTCGGCTACTTCGGCGTGCCCGGGCTGCCCGACCACATCACCCGCACGCCGCTGGAGTACTTCGAGACCGCGCTGCGCCACGTGCACCGCGAGCTCGCGCCGCGCGCCGGCGTCGTCGTGGTGAGCGGCCAGTCGCGGGGCGGCGAGCTCGCGCTCCTGCTGGGCGCCACTTACCCCGACCTGGTGGGCGCCGTCGTCGCGTACGTGCCCGGGGCCCACGTGCACGGCTCGCAGGGCGCCGCGGACCCCGCGCAGGGGTGGGACTCCCCCACGTGGACGCTCGGCGGCGAGCCGCTCCCGCACCTGTGGCAGGACAACCCCGGCGTGACGTGGCAGCCGTGGACCGGCGGGCCGCCCCCGGACCGGTACCGCGACGTCTACGTCGACGGCCTGCGCGACCGCCGGTTCGCCTCCGCGTCGCGCATCCCCGTCGAGCGCGTCGCGGGCCCCGTCGCGTGCGTCTCCGGCATGGCCGACGGCCTGTGGCCCTCGAGCATGTACGCGCGCCAGGTCGTCGAGACGCTGCGCGCCGCGGGCCACGCCCACGAGACGCTGCTGCTCGACTACCCCGACGCGGGCCACTCGATCGCCCTGCCGCACCTCCCCGTCGCGCAGGGCCCGACGCGCCACCCCGTCTCCGGCATCGAGCTGTCGGTCGGCGGGACCCCCGCGGGCAACGCGTTCGCCGACGCCGACTCGTTCGCGCAGGTGCGCGCGTTCGTGGAGCGCGCGACGCGCGTGCCCTGACCTGCACCCCGGACCCTGTCCAGACCTGTGACCCGACCCGTGACCCGAACCATCGACGAGAGGACCGACATGTCCGCAGTGAGCGCCGAGTACCGCCAGGAGTGGGAGCGGTGGCACCGTGCCCGGATCGACGAGCTGACGAGCCCGTACGGGTGGATGTCCATGGTCAGCCAGGACTGGCTGACGGGCGACGAGCCGCTGCAGGTCGAGGGCGTGCCCGGCACCTGGTCGGTCCAGGACGACGAGGTCGTGTACACGCCCGACGGCAGCGGGGAGACGGTCACGCTCGACGGCGCCCCCGTGACCTCGCCGACGCCCGTGTCGACCGGCCACAAGTACTCCCTCGTGCCCGCGTTCTACGGCGACCTGCGCGTCGAGACCATCCGCCGCACCGACGCGACCGGCCGCCAGATCTTCGGCGTGCGCGTCCGCGACCCGCGCGAGGCGGCCCGCAAGCGCCTCGACGACATCGAGACGTTCCCGCTCGACGAGCGGTGGATCCTCCCGGCGCGGTTCACGCGGACGGCCGAGCAGGCGTCGGACTACCCGACGGTCGAGCGCGGCGTGTTCGAGGAGCAGCGCGTGATCGGCACCGTGACGTTCACCCTGGACGGGACGGAGCACACGCTCCTCGTCGCCGGGCGCCCGGACGACGACACGGGCATCGAGCGCGGCAACGCGCACTTCACCGACACCACGAGCGGCAAGGAGACCTACGGCAACGGCCGGCTCGTGCGCGTCCCCGACACCGAGCGGGACGGCGACACCGTGGTCGACCTCAACCGCGCCTTCTCCTTCCCGTGCGCGTTCACGAACTTCGTCACGTGCCCGCTCGCCCCGGCGCAGAACCGGCTGCCGGTCGCGGTGACCGCGGGCGAGAAGAAGCCGCCGCTCCAGATCGACCGCATCCAGACCTTCGCGCAGGCCTCCTGACCCGTCCGCGCGACGCCCCCGACGGCGGGCGACCGGCACGTCCGGTTGCCCGCCGTCGTCGTCCCTGCGGCCTCCTCGGCGCCGCGCGCACGGATCTCTTGACACTCGGAAAGCGCTTCCCTACGCTGCGAGAGTCGCGCACACGGACGTGCCGCTCGAGAGCAGGACGGGAGAGCAGGACGCGGCGACCGACGAGGTCACCGACCGTGCGCCCGGCCCGGACGGGCCTCGCCGCAACGACGCGGGGACGAGGACCGACGGCGTGCAGGAGGGCCGGCCCGGCGGCGGACGCCCGGCGGGTCGGTCGCATGACAGCGCTAACCAGCGTCGTGCCAGCACCATCCGACGAAGTGGAGCAGACGATGACGTCTACGCATGCGAGCCGACGAGGCAGGGCGGCGCTCGCCCTGTCCCTCGCGGCCGTCCTGGGAGGGACCCTCCTCGGACCACCGGCGGCCGCGGAGGAGGCCGCGGACGAGTTCAGCGAGGTCCTCAGCTTCGAGTCCTACCAGCGGACCGCCCTGAACGGCCAGGACGGCTGGTCCGCCTCCTCCGCCGCCCGGGTGATCGCCGACCCGCTCAACGGCAACAACCAGGTGCTCGAGATGGTCGGGGGACCCAGCGCGCCCACCGCGCCGTCCCCGGCATCGCCGACGGGACGACGGGGACCGTGTTCTTCCGCTTCCTGCGCACGGGGAGCGTGGACACGTCGTTCGGGATCACGGACCACGACGCGCCGTCCGACTACGCGCACAGCCGCGCCTACGTGAACAACCAGAACAACGACGTCATGCTCGTGCGCGACGGCGGCGCCTTCAAGCCCGCGGGCATGTGGTCGCGCGACACGTGGCAGTGCGTCTGGATCGTCGCCGACAACGCGACCGACAAGGTCAGCGTGTACAGCCAGGGCGGCCCGTACGAGGAGGTCACGCGGCTGCCCGCGGGCACCGAGCAGCAGTTCGGCTTCCGGCAGGGCGTGAGCGGCGCGCTCGACCGCTTCTTCTGGATCAACGGCGCGAGCAGCGCGGGCCGGCTCATGCTCGACGACGTCGCGGTCGACACGACCGGGCAGAACCTCGCCGTCCCGACCGGCAACCCGGCCGACTGCGCCGGGGGCGGCACCGCGCCGAGCGAGCCGCTGCTCAACCCGCTGCCGGACCCGACGCCGTCGACCCTCGGCATCGAGGTGACCGAGCTGGCCCAGCTCCCCGAGTCGTCGACGACGCCGGCGACGCAGGACCAGCGCCTCGTGCGGCACAACCGGATCACGCACCTCGACGAGATCCCGGACGGCTCCGGCCGCCTCATGGTGCCGGACAACAACGCGGTGCTCTACACGGTCGACAAGGACACCGGGGAGCACGTGGCGTACCTCGACGTGCGCCAGCAGTTCCTCGACAACTTCCACAACAGCGCGGGCCTCGGGACCGGACTCGGCTCCGCCGAGTTCCACCCCGACTTCGCCGAGAACGGCCTGTTCTACACGGTGCACACCGAGGGCGGCACCGCGCTGACGCAGGACACGCCGGACTACCCGGCGTACGGCAACACGCAGTTCCACAGCGTCGTCACGGAGTGGAAGGCCACCGACCCGTCCGCACCGGTCTTCGCGGGCACGAGCCGCGAGGTCCTGCGCGTGCCGTTCGCCGGCCGCGTGCACACGGTGCAGCAGATCGCGTTCAACCCCACGGTGACCGAGGGTGACGCCGACTACGGAAACCTCTACGTCCTCGTGGGCGACGGCGGCAACGGCGTCGGCAACGGCAACCCGCAGGACCTCGCGACGCCGCAGGGCAAGGTCTTCCGCATCGACCCGCTCGGCGACGACAGCGCCAACGGGAGATACGGGATCCCCGCGGACAACCCGTTCGTCGGCACCCCCGGGGCGCTGCCCGAGATCTACGCCCTCGGCCTGCGCGACCCGCACCGCATCAGCTGGGACCCCGAGGGCGACCACACGATGTACCTCGGGCACATCGGCGAGTGGCAGGTCGAGTCGGTGTACGCCGTCGAGCCGGGCGACAACTTCGGCTGGTCCGTGCGCGAGGGGCCGTTCCTCGCGGACAACCGGCAGATCTTCCCCCTGCCCGCCGACGACGCGCAGCACGGCTTCACCTACCCCGTCGCCGCGTACGACCACAACCGCGACCCGGGCCAGACCGGCGACGCGGGCGTCGCGCTCAACGGCGGCTTCGTGTACCGCGGGGACATCCCGGAGCTGCGCGGCCGCTACCTGTTCACCGACCTCGTGCGCGGGTGGGTCCTGGGCACCGAGGCCGACGAGATGGTCCGGAACGACGGCGACCCGGCCGACCTCGCCGAGATCGAGCACCTGCGCGTGTTCGCCGACGGCGCGGAGACGACGTTCCAGGAGCTCGTCGGCGACCAGCGGGTCGACCTGCGGTTCGGCGCGGACGCCGACGGGGAGCTGTACCTCGTCTCGAAGGCGAACGGGAAGATCTGGCAGGTGACCGGCGCGCGGCGCGCGACGGCCGCCTCCCCCGTCGCGCTGCCCGAGCTCGCCCCGAACCTCGTCGCGCACTACGACTTCGACCACCCCGTCCCGGGTGCGCCGACGTGGGAGGCGGACCAGGGCTGGTCGGGGACCGACATCGAGCTCGTCAACGGCGGCGTCGAGATGCGCGTGGCGGACCGGGCCTACCCCGGTGCGGGCGAGGCGCTCCAGACGCAGCAGATGAGTCCCCGGACGGCGTCGAACGACGACTGGAAGGCCGGCGTCTACGACCCCGACGGCGTCGACTCCCTCGGTGCGTTCGCCGGGGCGGACGAGATCTCCGTGATGGGCTGGTTCAAGCCGACCGGCGAGCACCCCGCCCTCAACTCGGGCACGGCGAACCCCGACGACCGCTACAACGCGATCGGGCTCGCCGGAGTCCTGACCGGGACGTCGGACGGGCACGCGGTGCGCGCGCTGCTCGAGGTCATCACGGTGGACGGCGAGCTGCGGCTCGTCGCGCTCGGGCGCCGCCTCGACGGCGGCGGCTCGTGGACGTTCGCGGCCGACCTGCCGTGGGACCAGATCCTCCAGCGCAACCAGTGGGTGCACCTCGCCGCGACGTTCGACTTCGCGGGCGGGGAGATGAAGCTGTACCGCAACGGCGATGAGCTCGAGGGCCGGTACACGGCCTCGAACCCGTGGGGCGCGGGCGCGACGTCGCCCACCGACCCCGCGGGGATCAAGATCGGCGGGAGCTTCCCGCAGGACACGCGCGAGGCGAACCCGTTCCACGGCCGCATGGACGACCTCATGTTCCTCGACGTCGTCCCGACGCCCGAGCAGGTCGCCGCGCAGTACGCGCTGTTCGGCGCCCAGCCGGTCGAGCCTCCGACGCCGCCGTCGTGCGCGCCGGCGGGCGAGCCGATCACCGACGTCCTCGGTGCCGAGCACTGGGCGCCGCGCACGCCGTCGAAGTGGCAGTTCCCGGGCGACGCGGTCGTGCTCGCGCAGGCGGGCGACAACCCGAACGACGGCATCCGCCGTCCGTTCGAGTACGCGGTCCTCACCGAGGGCCCCGAGCTCGGGTCGTTCGCGCTCGACGCCGAGGTGCGGCTCGACGCCCCCGCGTCCGTGAACAACCGCGACGTGATCGTGGTGTTCGGCTGGCAGTCGGACACGCAGTACTACTACGCGCACCTGTCGCAGGACAACACGATCTACGCGCACAACGGCATCTTCAAGGTCGACGGCAAGGACCGGGAGCGGATCGACGACCAGTGGGACGGCGCCGTCGGGGCTCCCCCGGCGGTCACCGACGAGGAGTGGCACGACGTGCGCGTCGTGCGCTGCGCGGACAGCGGCGACGTCGCCGTCTACGTCGACGGGCTCGACACACCGCTCCTCACCGCGAACGACACGACGTTCGGCACGGGCCGCGTCGGGTTCGGCTCGTTCGACAACACCGGCAGCCTGCGCGACCTCGTCGTCACGCCGGCGCAGGAGCCGGCCGGCGTGGCGCTCGACGTCGTCGTGACGCCGCGGTGCCTCGCGGGCAAGGCGTACCTCGCGGTCGCGGCGACGAACGCGTCCGACGTCGTGGCGGACGTGACGCTCACGACGGCGTTCGGGTCGCGCACGGTCGCGGGCGTCGCGCCCGGGGCGGCGGCCTACCAGTCGTTCGCCACGCGCGCGACGACGCTCGACGCAGGGGCCGTCACCGTGTCCGCCATGGCGACGGTCGACGGCGAGGAGGTGACGAGCGAGGAGGTGGTCGAGCACGCGGCGCACGCCTGCGGCTGACGCGCCCCTGAGCACCTGAGCTGACGACCCGAGCCGCCCCGGCTCCCACGGCTGCGTCCGACCAGCCTGCGGGACCGGGGCGGCTCTGCGCCCGGTGTCACACGGCCGTCAGCACCGCCACGCCGCGCCGCAGGGCGAGCACGACCGCGCCTGCGACGAAGTAGTCCCGGTCGTCCTCGCGGCGCGCCGCCCGGACGCCGTCGTGCAGCGCCTGCGTCCGCGCGGAGACCTCGCGCAGCGCGTCCGCGTCGGCGGGCTCCGTGCCGACGGACCGCAGCGCACCGGCGTAGGCGTCCAGAGCACGGGCCGCGAGCGGCCGCAGGCGGGCGCCGAGCGCGAGGTCGTCGCGGTCCTCGCGCTCCCACTCGACGAGCAGCCGCACGAGCGACCCGACGACGCCGGCCGACCCCTCGAGCTCCTGCGCGCGCCGCACCTGCGACGCGGCCCAGTCGCGGTGGCGACGCAGCCGGATGTTGGCGCGCGCGGCCTCCCGGGTCCGCGCGACGGCGTCGCGCGCGCGGGTGAGCGTCGGCTCCACCTCGCGCCGTCGCTCCTCCCACTCCTCCGCCGACGGCGGGCGCTCGCCCGCGAGACCGTCGCCGAGCGCCTCGACCTGGTCGACGAGCGTGTCGCGCAGCCCGTCGAGGGCCTCCTCGGTCGGGGTGAGGGGCAGCGGGGGCACGAGCAGGTTGATCACGACGCCGATGCCCGCACCCACGACGACGAGACCGGCGTACGCGCCGACGAACTCGACCTTCGCGTCGTTGCCGATGATGAGCACGAACAGGGCCGACGTGACCGCCCACGTGCCCATCTCGCCGAACCGCCGCCACCCCGCGCACAGGAGCGCGAGGCCCACGACGACCGCCACGGACAGCGCGCTCGGGGCGAGGACGAGGTCGACGCCCCGGGCGATCGCCGCGCCGACGAGGATCGCGAGGATCGCCTGGGTCGACTCGCGGACGGAGCGCGCGAGCGTGCTCGTCGTCGCGACGACCGCGCCGAGCGGGGCGTAGTAGGGGTACTCGGAGAACGGGGCTGGGGCGAGCACCCCGACGTACCACGCGACGGCCGCCGCGAGCGCGCCCTTGACCGCCAGCGACCACCGAGGGTGGCGCACCCACTGCCGCTGCGCGGCCGTGACCGCGCGGCGCGCCCGTGTCCCTGCCTCCACCACCCGGGGTGCCCGGGCCGCGGGCGGGGTCGGTCCCGTCCTGCTCTCGTCTCGTGCCACGGGACGAGGGTGCCCCGCACGGCGGGCGCCCGCACGCGCGCCTGCCGTGCACGCGCCGGGCGCCGGGCGGGAGCAGCGGTTCGACGTGTGAGCGGGCAGAGCCGGTGCTTCACTGGCGGCGTCGGTGCAGAGAAACGCCGACGCCGTCGAGCACCACGGTGGCGTCGCGCACCCCTGCCGTCCGCCCCGTGGCTCCCACGAGGAGGCAGATGATGGTCCGCCGACGCGGCGCGGCAGCCGCAGGAACGAGCATGGTGGTCGCCGCCCTGGCCCTGACGGGCTGTGCGCAGGGCACCGGTGACGACGGCTCGGACGTCGACTTCACGGCCGACGGGTCACCGTCGGGCGAGCTCTCGGTCATGGGCTTCGGGACCGGCGACGAGATCGGCGAGGTCCGCTACGACCGCGCCGTCGAGGGCCTCGACGGCGTCGACGTGCGCCTCTCGGAGGGCGAGCTCGACATCCAGGCCTTCCTCTCGGCGGTCGCGTCGGGCAACCCGCCGGACGTGGTGTACGCGAACCGTGACCAGATCGGCACGTTCGCGTCGCGCGACGCGATCCTCCCGCTCGACGAGTGCGTCGCGGCCGAGGAGATCGACCTGGACGCGTTCGTGGACACCGCCGTCGACCAGGTGACGTTCGACGGCAGCGTGTACGGGATCCCGGAGTTCAACCAGGTCCAGGTGACGATGGCGAACGCCGACCTGCTCTCCGCGGCCGGGCTCACCGTCGAGGACGTCAACGGCTCGGACCGCGAGGCCGTCACGGCGGCGAACGAGGCGCTCCTGCGCACCGACGGCGGGGCGCTGAGCGTCATCGGGTTCGACTCGAAGCTGCCCGAGTTCCTCCCGCTGTGGTCGAAGGCGGTGGGCGCCGACCTCCTCTCCGAGGACGGCCGCACCGCGCAGCTCGACGCCCCCGAGGTCGTCGAGTCGCTCGAGTGGGCGGTGGGGATCTACGACGCCCAGGGCGGCTTCCCGGCGGTCAAGACGTTCCGCGACTCCGCCGACTTCTTCGGCGCCGGGAACCAGTTCGCGACCGACGCCCTCGGCGCGATGCCGATGGAGCAGTGGTACATCAACGTGCTCAACGAGTCGTCCCCGGACGCCCCCATGGCGTTCGACGCCGTGCGCACGCCCGACGGCGACGCGATCGCGTTCGCGTCCGGCTCCGCCTGGGCCGTCCCGCGCGGGAGCGAGAACCCCGCGGCGGCGTGCCGGTTCGCGCGCCTCATGACGGAGAAGGACGCCTGGGTCGAGGCGGCGCAGGCGCGCGCCGACGCGCGTGCGCAGGACGGCCTGGTCTTCACGGGCGTCCTCACCGGCAACGAGGAGGCGGACCAGCAGATCCGCGACGACCTCGTGCCCGACGACGCGCCCCAGCCGTGGCAGGACGCGATCGACGCGATGTACGAGGCGAACGACGCGACCTTCGCGCTCCCGGCGAACCCCGCGGACAACGAGTTCGAGACCGCCTGGCAGGACGCGGTGAACCGCGTCCTCAACGGCCAGCAGGAGCCGGCCGAGGCGCTCGCGCAGGCTCAGGACGAGGCGCAGAAGGCGCTCGACGACGCCTGGGCGCGGTGGGACGAGGAGGACTGAGGTGGCGGCAGCCGACGTCGCGCCGACCCTGCCGACCCCTCCCCCGGCGTCGGACGGCCCGCGCACGGCCTCGGGCGGTCGCCGCCCGCGCCTGAGCGCGTCCGCGCGGCGGGAGCGCAACGCGGCGCTGCGCTTCATCAGCCCGTGGATCGTCGGGTTCCTCGTGTTCACGGCGTGGCCGATCCTCTACAGCGCCTACCTGTCGCTCACGGACTACGACGTCATCAACGACCCGACGTTCGTCGGTCTCGACAACTACCGGGAGATGGCGCAGGACCCGAAGGTCGCGCTGTCGCTGTGGAACACGCTCGTCTACACGGTGGTCCAGGTGCCCCTCTACACGGTCGTCGCGCTCGCGCTCGCGCTGCTCCTCAACCAGGCGGGCCGGTCGGCCGGCTTCTTCCGCACCGCGTTCTTCATCCCCAAGATGACGCCGCCGGTCGCCGTCGGCGTGCTGCTCCTGCTGCTGTTCAACGGCCAGTACGGCGTCGTCAACCAGGTGCTGTCGTGGTTCGGCATCCAGGGACCGTCGTGGACGACCGACCAGGCCTGGATCAAGCCCGGACTCGTGCTCATCAGCCTCTGGACCGTCGGGTCGGCCGTGATCATCCTGCTCGCCGCCCTGCGCAACGTGCCGAACGACCTGTACGACGCCGCGCGCGTCGACGGGGCAGGGTTCTGGCGCCGCACGCGCGCCGTCACGGTGCCGATGATCAGCGGCGCGCTGTTCTTCGTCGTCGTCATCAACACGATCGCCGGGTTCCAGATGTTCACCGAGGCGTACTCGGCCTACTTCGGCGCCGGCAACTCGACCTACCGCAACGACGCCGCGCTGTTCTACGTGATCTACCTCTTCCAGGAGGGGTTCCAGGAGCTCCACATGGGGTACGCGTCGGCGCTCGCGTGGCTGCTGTTCGTCGTCATCATGCTCGTCACGCTCGTCCAGCTCGTCGTGTCCCGACGGCTCGTCTACTACGAGGGGGAGCAGCGATGACCACCGCACCCTCGTTCCCCCGCCCCGCCGTGAGCGGCCCGGGCGCCGCGCCGGACCCGGCCACGGGTGCGCCCGAGGCGCAGGGCCCGCCGCCCCCCGCCCGGACGCGCGGCGCCGGGCGCGGGCCGCGCCGCCGGTGGCTGCGCGCCGTCGTGCTCGCCGCGCTCGTGCTCGCCACGGTCGCGTTCGTGTACCCGCTGCTGTGGCTGCTCTCCGCGTCGTTCAAGCCGCGCGCCGAGGTGTTCGACAACCGGCTCGTGCCGCGCACGTTCACGCTCGACAACTACGTGACCGTCTGGCAGGAGGCACCGCTCGCGCTGTGGCTCGGGAACACCGTCGTCGTCACCGTGCTCGCCGCGGGCCTCGTCACGGTGTCGAGCGCGCTCGTCGCGTGGGGCTTCGCGTTCTTCCGCTTCCGCGGCCGCGGCGCCCTGTTCGGGCTCGTGCTCGCGACCATGATGCTGCCCGGCGCCGTGACGATGATCCCCACGTTCCTCATCTGGAACCAGCTCGGGCTCGTGGGGACGAACGTGCCGCTGTGGGCGGGGAACCTGTTCGCGAGCGCGTTCTACGTGTTCCTGCTGCGGCAGTTCTTCCTCGGCCTGCCGCGCGAGCCGTTCGAGGCCGCCCGCCTCGACGGCGCGAACAACTGGCAGATGTTCTGGCGCATCGCGGTGCCGCTGTGCCGGCCCGCCCTCGTCCTGACGCTCCTCTTCGAGGCCCAGGCAGCCTGGACGGACCTCATGCGCCCGCTCATCTACCTGCAGGACTCCTCGACCTTCACCATCCCGCGCGGCCTCAAGGCGCTCATCGACCAGTTCGGCCCCGGCGGCGAGTCGCAGTGGGAGGTCGTCGTCACGGCCTCCGTCATCACGACCCTCCCGATGATCCTCCTCTTCTTCCTCGGCCAGCGGCACTTCGTCGAGGGGGTGGCGACGACGGGGAGCAAGGGCTGAGCCCGCGGTCCGCACCACGCACGCGCACCACGCACCACGCACACGCACCACCCACGGAAGGACGGCAGCACCATGCGAGCACTGACCTGGCAGGGACGCGAGAAGGTGAGCGTCGAGGACGTGCCCGACCCCCGGATCGAGCAGCCCACGGACGCGATCGTGCGCGTCACGTCGACCGCGATCTGCGGCTCCGACCTGCACCTGTACGGGGTGCTCGGGATGTTCCTCGACTCCGGCGACGTCCTGGGCCACGAGGCCATGGGCGTCGTCGAGGAGGTCGGGCCCGAGGCGGGGAACCTCCGGGTCGGCGACCGCGTCGTCGTCCCGTTCAACATCGCGTGCGGGCACTGCTGGATGTGCGAGCGCGGGCTGCAGACCCAGTGCGAGACGACGCAGGTCCGGTCGCAGGACAAGGGCGCCGCGCTCTTCGGGTACACGAAGCTCTACGGCCAGGTGCCCGGCGGGCAGGCCCAGTACCTGCGCGTGCCGCAGGCCCAGTACGGGCCGGTCGTCGTGCCCGACGACGGCTCCCCGGACGAGCGCTACCTCTACCTCTCCGACGTCGCGCCCACCGCGTGGCAGGCCGTCGAGTACGCCGACGTGCCGCCCGGCGGCACGGTCGTGGTGATGGGGCTCGGCCCGATCGGGCAGATGTCCGCGCGGATCGCGCTGCACCGCGGCGCGTCCCGCGTCGTCGGGATCGAGCGCGTGCCGGAGCGGCGCGCGATGGCCGAGCGTCACGGCGTCGAGACCCTCGACCCGTCGGCGGTCGACGACCTCGTCGGCGCGGTGCGCGACCTCACGTCGGGCCGCGGCGCGGACTCCGTCATCGACGCCGTCGGGATGGAGGCGCACGGCTCCCCCGTCGCCGAGGCCACCCAGAAGGTCGTCGGCGTCCTGCCCGACGCGCTCGCCGCGCCCCTCACCGAGCGCGCCGCGACCGACCGCCTCGCGGCCCTCTACACCGCGATCGACCTCGTCCGCCGCGGCGGCACGATCTCGATCTCCGGCGTCTACGGCGGGGCGAAGGACCCGCTGCCCATGATGCAGCTCTTCGACAAGCAGG
This sequence comes from Cellulosimicrobium sp. JZ28, assembly GCF_015327065.1. Taxonomy (NCBI): domain Bacteria; kingdom Bacillati; phylum Actinomycetota; class Actinomycetes; order Micrococcales; family Promicromonosporaceae; genus Cellulosimicrobium; species Cellulosimicrobium sp. JZ28. The sequence goes on from NZ_CP017660.1 coordinate 1,972,289, forward strand.
TGACGCTGCGCATGGGCCAGGCGAACGTGCGCCGCTGGACCGACGACGTCCTCCCCCTCGCCGCCGACGTCTCCGACCCGCTCGGCGTGCTGGACCTGCGCACGCACCGGCTGCCGCTCGAGTCGGCGCCCGACGCGTACCGCACGTTCCAGCGCAAGGAGGACGGCTGCATCAAGGTCGTGCTCGACCCGTGGGCCTGACCACCGTCGACGCCGTCGTGGTCGGGGCGGGGCCCAACGGCCTCGTCGCCGCGAACGCGCTCGCCGACGCCGGGTGGGACGTGCTCGTCCTCGAGGCGCAGGAGACGTACGGCGGCGCGGTCCGCTCCGCCGAGGTCGCGGCGCCGGGGTACGAGACGGACCTCTTCAGCGCGTTCTATCCGCTCGCGGCGGGGTCGCCCGTGATCCGGGGCCTGCACCTCGAGGAGCACGGCCTCACGTGGTCCCGCGCCCCGGACGTCCTCGCGCACGCCCTCGACGACGGCGGTGCCGCCGTCCTGCGCGCCCGCGCCGAGGACACCGCCGCCGGGCTCGACGAGGTCGCGCCCGGCGACGGCGACGCGTGGCTCGAGCTCGTGGCGGGCTGGGACCGCGTGCGCGACCCGCTCCTCGACGCGCTGTTCAGCCCGCTCCCGGCGGCCGGGCCGGTGCTGCGCGTGCTGCGCCGGCTCGGCGCGGCGGGCACGCTCGACCTCGCCCGGCTCGCCGTCCTGCCCGTGCGCCGCCTGGCCGACGAGACGTTCCGCGGGGAGGGGGCGGCCTGCTGCTCACCGGCAACGCGATGCACGCCGACGTCCCGCCCGACGCCGCGGGCAGCGGCGTGTTCGGCTGGCTGCTCGCCATGCTCGGCCAGGACGTGGGCTTCCCCGTCCCGACCGGGGGTGCCGGACGGCTCCCCGACGCGCTCGTCTCGCGGCTGCGCGCCCGCGGGGGCGACGTCGTCACGGGCGCGCGGGTCGAGCGCGTGCACGTGGTGTGCGGTCGCGCGGTCGGCGTGAGCACGGCCGACGGGCGGCACGTGCGCGCCCGCCACGCCGTGCTCGCCGACGTCAGCGCGCCCGCGCTCTACCTCGACCTCGTCGGCGCCGACCGGCTCCCGGCGCGGCTCGTGCGCGACCTCGGCCGGTTCCAGTGGGACCACCCGACCGTGAAGGTGAGCTGGGCGCTCGACCGGCCCGTCCCGTGGACCGCGCCCGGGGCGCGCGGTGCGGGCACGGTGCACCTCGGCGTCGACCGCGCGGGGTTCGTCGACGTCGCGGCCTCGCTCTCGCGCGGCCACGTCCCCGAGCGGCCCTTCCTCGTCCTCGGGCAGATGACGACGTCGGACCCCACGCGGTCGCCCGCGGGCACCGAGTCGGCGTGGGCCTACACGCACGTGCCGCACGGCGTGCCGTGGACGCGCGAGCGCGTCACGGACGAGGTGCGCCGCGTGGAGGACGCGGTCGAGCGGGTCGCGCCCGGCTTCGCCGACACGGTCGTGGGTCGCTTCGTGCAGACGCCGGCCGACCTGGAGGCGGCCGACGCGAACCTCGCGGGCGGGGCGATCAACGGCGGCACGTCGGCCGTCCACCAGGAGCTCTTCCTGCGCCCGACGCCCGGCCTCGGCCGCCCCGAGACGCCCGTCGCGTCGCTCTACCTCGCGAGCGCGTCCGCCCATCCCGGCGGCGGGGTCCACGGGGCGTGCGGGTGGAACGCGGCGCGGGCCGCACTCGCCGCCGCCGGACCCCGCGGGTCGCTGCGCCGCGCGCTCGTGCGCACCGCGTGGGCACGGCTGCTGCGCGACCCCTGACGCGGGGGCGCCGCGGGCACGGTGCTCCCGCGCTACGGGGTCCGGCGCTCCGCGAGGTACGCGAGCCGGCGCAGGGCCTCGACGTTCCGGGGGCCGATCACCGCGCTGCGCACCGGTCGGGGCACGAGCGTGCCCGGCCCCTTCTCGGCGTCCTCCGTGATCCGCACGGTGCAGCCCTGCTCCGTCGGGCGCACCTCGATCCGCACGCGCGCCTCGCCCGCGGGCCAGCCGCGCGCCTGCAGGTCGATCCCCCGGTCCGGGTCCCAGGCGCGCACGACCGTCTCGTCGTCGAGCAGCGCGGGCCACAGCCCGACCGAGTGCAGGATCCGCGACCCGGGCGCGGGCCACGTGTCGTCGACGGCACGGATGCGTGCCGTCCCGACGACCCACGTCGAGTACGACCAGCCGTCCGCGAGGACGCCGAGCACCGCGTCGGAGGGGCATCGCACGGCCCGAGTGACGGTCACCATGAGGCGACGCTAGTCGCGCGCCCCGCACTGGCAACCGCTCGGGCACCCCGACGCGAGTGCGCGCGAGCGGGGGGCACCCGCCATAGCGTGAGGACCTGCCCGCGACAGCGCGGGCGCCGACCCCCAGGAGGGCACGATGGGCATCGCCAGCTTCCCGCAGGAGCTCGCGGACCGGGCCGCGACGATCCTCGGCCACGGCCTCGAGGTCAGCATCACGGTGCGTCAGGCCGGCGTGAGCGTGCGCGCGGGCAGCAGCACCGACGCCGCGGCGCGCTGCGACCAGGCCGAGGCGCTCGACGACGCCGGCCCCTGCATCGACGCGATGGAGGACGGCGGCTCCCGGCTCGTGCCGTCCGTCGAGGAGTCGGCCGGCTGGGAGCGCTGGGCACGACAGTGCACCGAGGAGGGCTTCGTCTCCTCGGTGGCCGTCCCCGCGATCGTCACCGCGGACGTCGCCGTCGCGCTCAACCTGTACTCGCGCGCACCCGACCCGTGGACGCCGGAGCTCCTGACCGCCGCCGACGCGTACGCCCAGCTCGTGGCGTCCGCGGTCGGGCTGCGGCTCGAGCTCGCGGCGCTCGAGGACTCGACCGCGGGCTTCTACCGGGACATGTCCGACGCCGTCGCCACGGAGCGTGCCGTCGGCGCGATCATGCAGACGAACCAGTGCTCCGCCGACGAGGCCCGCCGCATCGTCGACTCGGCGGCCCGGCACCGGAACGTGAGCCCGCGCGAGGTCGCGGAGTCCCTCCTGCGCGCGCTCGTCGTCGAGGACGCGCCGGACCCCGCCGACGACGACCCCGGCCGCTCGTGAGCGGTCCGGCCGACGCGGCGCGCGCGCACGACCGCCGGACCGTCCTGTCGGGCGTCCTGTTCGGCGCCGGGATCGCGGCGTCGATCATCGACCTGTTCGTGTTCCACCTGAGCCTGCAGTGGCACCACTTCTACGACCTGTCGACGACCCAGGTGGCGCTCGCCGCCGACGGCGTCTTCCACGCGGTGGGCTGGTTCGTCACCGTCTGGGGGCTGTTCCTGCTCGCGGACGTGCGCCGCCGCACGGAGGTGTCGTGGTCGCGGTGGGTCGGTGGCGTGGTCGTCGGCGTCGGGGGCTTCCAGCTCCTGGACGGCGTCCTCAACCACAAGATCCTCGGGATCCACCAGATCCGGTACGGCGTCGACCTCCTGGTGTACGACGTCGTGTGGATCGGGACGGCGGTCGTCGCGCTCGTCGTCGGGCTGGTCGTCCTGCGCCGCGCGCGGCCCGCCCGTGCGGGCGCCGCCGGGACCGCGTGATGCCCCCGCACCATCACGTCGCGACCGGCGGGCCTGCCCTGCTGACGGTCGTCGCGGTCGTCGCGCTCGCCGTGGGCGCCACCGCCTACGCCGCCGGGCTGCGGGCGGCCCGGTCGCGCAGCCCCTGGCCCGTGCGGCGCACGCTGTCCTGGTACGCGGGGCTCGCGTGCGCGGGCGTCGCGACCGTCGGGCCGCTCGCGGAGGCGTCGCGGTCGAGCTTCACGGCCCACATGGCCGGGCACGTCCTGCTGGGGATGCTGGCGCCGCTGCTCCTCGTCCTCGCCGCGCCCGTGTCGCTGCTCCTGCGCGCCCTGCCGCCCGCCCGGGCGCGTCGCGTCAGCGCGGTGCTGCGCTCCCCCGTGCCGCGCGTCGTCGGCCACCCCGTGGTGGCCGGGCTGCTCGACGCGGGCGGGCTCTGGCTCCTGTACACGACAGGGCTCTTCCACCTCGCCCACTCCTCCGCCGTCGTGGGCGTGGTCGTGCACGCGCACGTCCTGCTCGCGGGCTGGTTGTTCACCTCGTCGCTCGTCGGACCGGACCCGCACCCGTCCCGCGCGTCCTTCCGGGTGCGCGCGGGCGTGCTCGTCGCCTTCGTCGCCGCGCACTCCGTGCTCGCGAAGTGGCTCTACGCCCACCCGCCGGCGGGCGTCTCCCCCGCCGACGCGCGCACGGGCGCGCAGCTCATGTACTACGCGGGCGACGTCGTGGACGTCACGCTCATGGTGCTCCTCGTGGCCGGGTGGTACACGGCGACGCGGCCCCGGGAGATCCCGGCCGCGCGCGTCCGCACGCGACCCGGGCTCGCGTGACGGCGCCGCTCCTCACGTGCCGTCGTCGCCCGCGTCGAACGCCTCCCGGTAGAGCCGGCCCGCCTCCTCGACGACCCGCGGGTCGAGCGACGCGGCCGACACGACGTCCACGAGGAGCGGCTCGCTGTCCGGGCCGCGCCCCGCGACCTCGCCCGTGAGGAGCCACGGGAAGCGCTCCGGCGTCATGAGGTGCGCGTACTGGTAGAGCTGGCGCGCCACCCAGTGCTCCACCGGGCGGTCCCACCACGGCTCGGGCGTCAGCGGGTTGACGCTGAGACCGGGCAGCAGGCACCCGCTCTCGTGGTCGCGGCTCACGCTCTCGGCGTCCTGCTCCGGACCGCCGCTGAACCGCACGTAGAGGGGGCGCACCACCTCCACGAGCCCGGCGACCTCCGCGAGGGTCCGCAGGCGGGGCAGCGTGTCGAGCATGCTGGGCGCGTCGGGCATCGGGACCTCCTGGACTGGCGTCGCTGCGTGCCGGCGGGGCCCCTTCTCGACTCTCCGTGACGGACGGGACCTGCCGGTCACGTCCGCCGTCCCCAGGCTACGAGCGGGTCGGCGGCCTGGCATCCCCAGGCCTGCGAGCGCCGGGAGGTCGTGCGACGGTGGCAGGACGCGCCGCCCGTGCGGGGCGCGAGACCAGCACGAGAGCCCGACCGAGGAGGCCGACATGAGCGAGAACGACGAGCGCGGCTACGACCCCGCCGAGGACCCGGACGCCGACCCGCGGTCGCTCAACCCGCGCGAGGGGCGGCAGGCGAGCGGGTCGGGGTCGGAGGACACGGACCCCGACGCCGAGCCGGGGAACGTCAACCCGCGCACCGGCGGGGAGGCGTCCGGCGACGCCTGACGCACGGCAGCACGAGGGCCCGGGTGCGTCGCACCCGGGCCGTCGTGCTGTCTGGGCAGTGTCCAGGCGGTGTCTAGGCGGCCGCGCTCGAGGCGAGCTCGCCCTCGCGGCGGGCCGTCTCGCCGCGCAGCCCGAACCGCAGGCCGAGGTGGTCCATCGTCGGCGGGAGCGGGTCCCGGGCGAGGTAGCGGCCGCGCGCGACGGCCAGGTCGAGGCGCGCGACGCGCACGAGCGTGTGCGACGCCAGGAGCAGCACGACGTTGCGGCCGGGGCACGACACGGGACCGCCGCTGAACGGGACGAGGCCCCAGTCGGCGTCGGCCCGGCCGTCGAGCCACGCCTCGGGCGTGAACGCGTCGGCGAACGGCAGGCGGTCCGCGTCCCGGTGGAAGAACGCGCTGAGCACGACGAACCCGGTGCCCGCCGGGAAGGTGCGCGCGCCCCAGCGCACGGGGGCGGTCGCGTCGCGCAGGATGGCGAGGGTCGTCGGCCACAGCCGGACGGACTCGAGCACGCACCCGCGGGCGTACGGGAGGACGGCGGGACCGTCCCCTGCGGTCGCCGGCTCCGCGAGCAGCCGGTCGCGCACGGCGGGCCGCGCGGCGGCGACCGCGAGCGCGCGGAACGTCGCGGCGCCCGCCGCGTCGAACGCGAAGAGCCAGTGCGGGATCTGCCGACGCACGGCGTCCGCCCCGCCGGTGTCGCGGCCGCGCGCCGCGAGGGTCCCCGGCTCGGCGACCGCGACGTGCTCGGCGATCCGTCGTTCCAGGGCGGCGCGGAGCCAGGGCCGGCGCGGTCGGAACCACGACCAGTTCCCGTCGCGCCGCAGCGCGTCGAGGATCGCGACGAGTCGCTCGTCGTCGCGCGCCGCCCGGCCGAGGACGACCGTCCGCACGGTGCGCCACCACGACGCGGCGAACGTGTCCCAGTCGAGCCGGCCCGACGCCTCGACGGTCGCGACGAGCGCGCGGGTCTCGCGCTCGACCGCGGCGACGAACGCGTCCCCGTCGCGGTGCACTGGCTCGGACATGTCGAGCACCGCCTCGTTGTACGGGCGGCGCACCAGCCGCTCCGGGAGCGGCGAGATCAGCACGCCGTCCGGCTGGAAGTGGGCGAGCGCGCCCCGCTTCTCCCAGGACGCCGGCGTGAAGGGCTCGGGCGACCCCGCGAGGACGCGCTCGACGTGCTCGGGCCGCGTGGCGACCACGAGCCGCCGGCCCCCGAGGCGCACGACGAGCGGCGCGCCGTCGTACCGGGCACGCAGCCGCTCGAGGACCCGGCGCGACGTGCGGTCGACCTGGCGTCGCTCCGCCCAGGCGGTCGCGCGGGGACGCCGCACGATGGCGCCCTGGGCGACGAGCGGACCGAGCACGTCCCGCAGGACGCGCCCGGTCTCGCTCGCCGTCAGGTCGACCGGGGTGTCGGTCACGCGGCCGTCCTCGTGGTCGGCGTCGCGGGACCGGTCTCCCGGCGCGCCGGCCACAGCGCGATGGCGAGGCCCGCGGCCGCGCTCACCGCGTGCAGCACGTTGTCCGCGCCGTTGATGTTGAGGACGTTCGCCTCCGGGTCGTTCACGACGACCAGCCCGTAGACGAACGCGGCCCCGTAGCCGATCGCGAGGATCCAGCCGTACGTCCGGGCGCTCGACGACCGGCTCCACAGCAGCACGCCGAGGAGGCCGATGACGAGGTGGACGACGTTGTGCAGCGGGTTGATCGCGAAGACCAGCAGGGTCTGCGAGTGGTCGTGCACGGTCCACCCGTCGAACCCCGTGACGGCGAACCCGACGACGCCCACCAGCAGGTAGACGATCCCGATGACGAGCGCCAGGTACTGGTGCACGCCCCGCGCCGGGCGGTCGGCCCGCGCGGCGTCCCGTGGTGCGGATGCGGCGGTCATGACGGTCTCCCCCTCTCAGTCCTTGTGCAGGGCGTCCTTGACGGCGCCCTTCGCCTTCTCGAGCGTCGAGGGCTTCCCGGTCGTGCCGTGGAAGCGCTCGTCCGGCGTCGTGGGCGGCGGCATCGGGACGCCCGCGGGCGGCTCGGCGACGTACGTGAACTCGCCCTTGCCGTCGGGGGTCGGGCCGCTCGCCCAGCGCCCCTCGGACGCGTGCTCGCCGTCGGAGAAGTTGATGTACTGGTAGGACACGTCGCGGTCCTCCTTCGACAGCGGGAACGTGCTGGGCACCGGGAGCTCCTCGACGCCCTCGTCGCGCAGCTCCTGCGCCGCCGCGAGCCACTGGTTCTGGTGCATCGTGTCCCGCGCGAGCAGGAACGCCAGGAGGTCCTTCACCCCGGCGTCGTCGGTCATGTGGTAGAGCCGCGCCACCTGCACGCGGCCCTGCATCTCGGCGTTGGCGTTGGCCGTGAAGTCGGCGAGCAGGTTCCCGCTCGCGGTCACGTACCCGGCCGTCCAGGGGTTGCCGTTCGAGTCGACGGGCCGTGCACCGGCCCCCGCGACGATCGCGTGCTGCGGGTCCGTGCCGCCGATGATCGCGGCCACGGTCGGGTCGTTCTGGACCGCTCCCTCGACGGCGCCGACGGGCGCCTTCTCGAGGAGCTGCGCGATCATCGTCGCGAGCATCTCGACGTGCCCGAACTCCTCGGCCCCGATGCCGTAGAGCAGGTCGCGGTACTTGCCGGGGATGTGGGCGTTCCAGGACTGGAAGCCGTACTGCATGGCCACGGTGATCTCGCCGTACTGCCCGCCCAGCACCTCCTGGAGCTTGCGGGCGTAGACGGCGTCCGGGCGGTCCGGCGTGGCCTGGTGCTGGAGCTCTTGACGGTGGAAGAACATGGTCTCTCCCTCGGGAGGTCGCCTCCCGGGCACGAGCGTGCACGGGAGGACCACGGCACGCGCCCCGTTCTCGACGCGTCGAGCGTCCTCCCACCCTGTGGCCGTCCGCCGCCGGTCGCATCTGGGGGCGGCCGAGACGCGACACGCCGGATTTCACCCTCGGCGGGGAACGCCGCCGCGGGAGCCGAGCCCCTAGCGTGGTTCCCGTCGCGGGGCAGCCGGTGAAGAAGACCGCCGCACGCCTGCCCCGCGGCGAACCGCCCTCGTCCGGGCCTGCCGGGACGAGGGCGACGTGCGTCCGGGCCCACGCGCGCGAGCGCACGCGAACGTGCCTACGGTCGACGCAGCTTCGAGAACGGGAGCTCGACGAGACCTGAGGAGCCACCATGCCCGACGCCCCCGGAACCGCCGCCCACGACGACTCCCCCGTCCTCCTGCGCCTCGCCCGGCGGCTCGAGGACTCCCCCGCGCTCGACGGGCTCTCCGGCACCGTGCGCGGCGTCGCGCTCGCCCTCGTGCCCTCGCACGGACGGCTGCGCGAGGAGCTGCACGGCCGCTCGCTCGGCCACGCCCTGCACGCGACCCTCACCGACGTGCCCGTCGGTCTCTGGACGAGCGCAGCCGTCCTCGACCTCGTCGGGGGCGAGCGCAGCGCGCCCGCGGCGCAGCGTCTCGTCGGGCTCGGCGTGCTCGCGGTCGCGCCGACCGCGCTCACGGGCCTCGCCGACTACCTCGACGTCGACCGCCGCGCGCGCCGCGTCGGCGCGGTCCATGCCGCGCTCAACTCCGGCGTCTCGCTGCTCTACGGCGCGTCGTGGCTGCTGCGCCGCGGCGGCCGGCGCCGGTCGGGCGTCGCGGTGTCGCTCGCCGCCTACGGGCTCGCCGGGGCGAGCGCGTTCCTCGGCGGCCACCTGGCCCAGGCGCTGCGCGAGCCCCCCGCCGAGGTCGCGCTCGGCGACGACGACGTCCCGGACCTCCCGTGACGCCGCCGCCCCCGGCGGTCGTGCGGGACCGCGCGAACGCGCTCGTGACGGGCGCGACGAGCGGCATCGGCCGCGCGCTCGCGCACGAGCTCGCCCGGCGGGGGCACGACGTCCTGGTCGTCGCCGACCGCGACGTCGACGCGACCGTGGGCGAGCTGGCGGGGCACGGCGGGACGCACGAGGGCCTCACGGTCGACCTCACGACACCGCGCGGCGTCGAGGCCACCGCCCGGCGGGCGCGCGAGCTCGGCGTCTCGACCGTCGTCCTCAACGCGGGCGTCGGGGTGCACGGCGCGTACGCGCGCACCCCGCTCGAGGCGCAGCTGCGGCTCGTGGACCTCAACGTGCGCTCGGTCGCGCACCTGACGCACCTGCTGCTGCCCGACCTCCTCGCCGAGGGGCACGGGCGGCTGCTCGTCACGGCGTCCGTCGCCGGCGAGATGCCGGCGCCGCACTTCGCGACCTACGCGGCGTCGAAGGCGTTCCTGCGGTCGTTCGCGTGGTCGTTGCGCGGCGAGCTCGCCGGCACGGGCGTGACGGTCACCGCGCTCCTGCCCGGGCCCACCCGGACGCCGTTCTTCCGGGAGGCCGGGATGGAGCGCACGCACGTGGGGCGCCTGCCGAAGCCCAGCGCCGCCGCGGTGGCGCGGCAGGCCGTGGACGCGCTCGTCCACGGCCGGCCCGAGGTGGTCCACGGCGTCCAGGGCAAGGCCATGCTGGCGGTCGCCCGCGTCCTGCCCCAGCCGGCGCGGGCCGCGTTCCACGGCTGGTTCTACGCGCCCGTCCCGCCGTCGCTGGCGGTCCCGCGCGCACCGTCGTCGGGCTCGCCGCTGCGGTAGCCGTTCACCTTGTGCGTCCCGTCGCACCACGGCGGGATGGCCGTGCCGCCGCAGCGGCACAGGGCGACCGTCGCGCGGTGCCGCTCGATCTCGCGGCCCTGCTGGTCGACGAGCCGCGCGGGACCACGCACGAGGAGCGGCCCGTCCGGGCACGCCGTGACGGTGACCTCCTCCGCCCGCGACCCCGCCCGGGACTCCTCGCGCGACGCACCCCCGGCGCCCGTCATGCGGCCACCGCCCGCGTCGTCGCGCCGCGCAGCGCGGCCGTCGGGTGCGCGGCCCGGCGGATCCGCGTGCCGGCGTACGGCACGCCGCCGCGGACGCGCCAGACGACCGCGACCCACACGCACACGGCCCGCTCGACCAGCCACGCGGGGGCCCACAGCGCCGACGACGCGGGCCACGCCGCGCTGCCCCCGGCACGCCGTCGTCCCGCCTCGGCGAGCGCGACGGCGCCCGCGAGCAGCCCCACCAGGGTCCCTAGCCACGCGGCGCGCGCCGGCCCGTGGTGCCGCACCGCACCGGCGACGCACGCGCCGAGGAGCGGGCCGAGCGCGAGCTCCGCGGCGAGCCGCACGGGCTGCGCGAACGAGTCGTACGCCTGGCGCACGCGCTGCTCGACGAACTTCCGCGTCGGCGGCGGGCGCCGGACCACGAGGAGGTCGGGACGGTGCGCGACCGTCCCGCCGCGGGCGCGCACGGTGCGCTCCAGCTCGAGGTTCTCGAACAGCACGCGGGCGTCGTACCCGGCGGGGCCGAGCGCGTCGCGCCGCAGCACCACCGTGCCCGCCCAGTCGTGACCGAGCGCGCGGTTCACGAGCGAGCGCGCGGTGTCCCAGCGCGCGTGCCACGGCAGCGGGTCGAACACGTTCTGCGGCACGACGGCGTCGGCGTCGTCGAGCGCCGCGAGCGCCCGGTCGAGCGTCGCGGCGTCCCAGCGCACGTCGTCGTCCGCCACGACGACGCGCGGCGCGGTCGTCGCGGCCAGCGCGGCGAGGACGCCCACCACCTTCCCGTTGCAGCCCGGGGGCGGCGGGCCGACGGCGACGGTGCGCGCCGCGCCGCCCCACGCGGCGGCGTGGCGGTCGCGGACGGGACCGGGCGACCCGTCCGCCACGACGACCTCGACGTGGCGCGCGAGGTCGTGCAGGTACGCGGACAGCTCGGCCGTCGCCGGCTCGTCGGGCCGCTCGCGGCGCAGCGGCAGCACGTAGGTCACGTCAGCCACGCGGCGCGTCGCCCTCCTGCGCCGCGGCGGGGCCGGTGCCCTGCTGCGGCTCGACGGCGGGTGCGAGCGGCACGCGCAGCGCCGACGCGCCCTGCTGCCAGCGCTCGAGCGCGTGGGCGGCCACGTCGCCCTCCACGGCCAGGCACGCGGCCGCGCCGAGCAGCACGTCGTCGCGCAGCGCGGGCTCCTGCTCGACGAGGCGCCCCGCGAGGTCGCGCGCCGCGATCTGCTCGTGCACCGCGTCCGCCTCGACGTGCTCGTCGAAGTACCAGGTGGTGTCCGCGTCGTGCCCGAGGCGGCGGAAGCCGTTGCCGTACAGGCGGCTCGGCACCGACGACGTCATCTCGAACGCGGCGAGGTGGCCGACGATCGCGCCCCGCAGGCGCCGGTGCAGGCCGAAGAGCGACATCGTGTTCAGGGCCGCGAGCACGACCGCGGGCACGGCGTCGACGTAGCGGCCGTACGTGTCGTCGAGCCCGACGCCGCGCATCGCCTGCGCGAACAGCTCGGCGTGCATGCGGCCGGGCCGACCGCCGCCGTACTCGTCCGCCTGGATCTCCACGAGCGCCGCCTTCGGCACGCCCGCGAGCCGCGGGACCGCCCACGTGTGCGGGTCGGCCTCCTTGAGCTGGTAGAGGGACTTCAGCGCGAGGAGCTCGCGCGCCTGCCCCGCGTCGGCGCGCTTGGCGACGTACCGCGACAGGCTCGGGCCGTCGTCGGCCGCCGCGAGCTCGAACAGCCGTCGCGCGACGCCCGCCGCGTCGGTCGCGTCGCACGCCGGCCGGCCGGCGCGCTCACGCACCGCGGCCTCGAACGGGGCCTCGAGACGTGCCCGCACCGCGAGCAGCGCCGGGTCCCACTCCCAGTCGTCGTCGACGCCCTCGACCCCGCGGTAGTGGAGCTCGTAGAGGAGGGTGAGGGTGAGCTGGACGTCCTCGTCGCGCAGGATCGTCCCGGCCGCGGCGTCGAGCGCCGGCCCGACGGCGTCCTCGAGCGGGCGCAGGCGGTCGGCCGCACCGGGGGGCTCGACGAGCGCGGCGAGGAGCGCGGCGCTCAACGGGCCCCGCGGACGGGGCCGCGGCAGGCGGCCCGACCCCGGTGCCGGCGAGGCTCCGGGCGCGGGCTCGTCCGCCGGGCCGGTGGTGGTCGCCGACCCGGCGGTGGGGACGTGGGCGGGGAGGGCGGTGGAGGTCATCACGTGTTCCTGACGCTCGCGCGGACGGCGCCCCTGCTCGACGCCACCGCCATGCTCCCCACGGACCGCCCGACTCGCGAGCCGAACCGGCTCCCGAGCGGGCGGCCGGCGGTGCATCAGCCCTGCTGGGAGCCCTGCGGGGACGTCGCGGACGTGCCGTCCTGGGTCAGGTCGGCGAGGAAGCGGTGGCACTGCTGGGCCCGCTCGGAGTCCTCCGCCATCACCTTCTCGAAGAACGCGGCGATCTCCTCCTTGCCCGCGTTCCGGGCGTCGCGCACGTACTGGCCGTAGTCGTGCCCGGCCTTGAGCGAGTGGTACTGCACCGAGATGAGGTCGAACGTGACGTCGTCGAACCCGGTCTCTCCTGTGGCCATGGTCGAAACCTCCTGCGCCCGGAGGCGCCGTCGTGCTGCCGGGCCGGGCCCGGCGGGGGCGGCCGGTTGCTGGACCTCCTCCCACGGTCGCAAGGCCCCGTCCGCTCGCAACCCGCGGGGCGACCCCCGTTCCAGTTGTGTGCGCGCGGCCCGCGCCTAGCGTGGGAGGTGGTCCAGGAGGTGGCCGTACCGGCGGAGCGAGAGCCCGGCACGGCTACCGCTCCGTCATCAGTCACGCCGCACGAGCGGCGACGACGACGGGAGTCCGACCATGAGCGAGACGAACGTGCCGTACGGCTCGGGGCCCGGTTCGCCGGGTGTCGGGACGGCGCAGGGCACCGGGGACGGCGGCGGCGCCGCGTCCGGGGTGAAGCAGCGCGCGAGCGAGGCTGCGTCCCACGCGGGCGACGCCGGCCGCGAGGTCGCGCAGGACGCGAAGGAGAAGGCGCGCGACGTCGCGCACGAGGCCACGGACCGCGCCCGCGGCCTGGTCGACCAGACGAGGACGGAGCTCAGCGACCAGGCGCGCACGCAGCAGGAGCGCCTCGCGGGCGGGCTGCGGTCCCTCGGTGACGAGCTCCGCCAGATGGCGGACGGCACCGAGGACCCGGGCTACGCGACCGACCTCGTGCGGCGCGCCGGGGACGCCACCGGGCAGGTGGCGCAGTGGTTCGAGGACCGCGAGCCCGCGTCGGTGCTGCACGAGGTCGAGGACTTCGCGCGGCGCCGCCCGGGGACGTTCCTCCTCCTCGCCGCCGGGGCCGGCCTGCTGGTCGGGCGCCTCGTGCGCGGGATGAAGGACGCGCCGGACACCGGCTCCGACCGCGAGCAGAGCGGCGGCACCGGGTCGACGCCGTCGGCGACGCGCGGCGCGCACGCCGCACCGCTCGGCACGACCACGGGCACGGGCACCACCACCGGCGCGACGACCGGGACCACCGGGACCGTCGGCGGGACCGGCACGACCGGGACCACCGGCGTGCCGGGCACGACCGGCGGCACGGGCACGACGGGCGCGCCGGACATCGGCACGGCGGGCGCGTACCCGGGCCTCGCGAACGACCGCCTGGCGCACGACCCCGACGTCGCGACGTCGGCCGAGGGCGCTCCCCCGGCGCCGTCGTACCCGCCCACGACGCCCGGCTCGGGCGCCCGGCCGGGAGGTGGCCCCGATGTCGTACACCCCTGACCCGTTCGCCGCGGCGGGCACCGGTCGGCACACGACGGGCAGCGGCCCCGACCCGGGTCTCGCGGCCACGCCGCAGCCCGTGCCGACGTCGGCGGACCAGCAGGCCGAGCAGCAGAGCCTCGGCGAGCTCGTCGCCGAGGTGAGCCGCGACCTGTCGACCCTCATGCGCCAGGAGGTCGAGCTCGCCAAGGCGGAGGCCAAGCAGTCCGCGCAGCGCGCCGGGAAGGGCGCCGGGATGCTCGCCGGCGCCGGGGTGGCGGGCCACATGGTCCTGCTGTTCCTCTCCGTGGCGCTGTGGTGGGCGCTCGGCGCCGTCATGGGCCGGGGCTGGTCGGCCGTCGTCGTCGCGGTGCTCTGGGCGATCGTCGCCGCGGTGCTCGCGGCGCGCGGACGCAAGGAGCTGCGCACGGTCGAGGGCATGCCCGAGACCACGGACACCCTCAAGAAGATCCCGAACGCCGTCCGAGGACACGAGGAGAAGAACTCATGAGCACCAGCGATCCGGAGGAGATCCGGGCGGACATCGAGCGCACGCGGACCGAGCTGAGCCGCGACGTCGACGCCCTCGGGGAGAAGGTCAAGCCCGGCAACGTGGCGCGCCGCCAGGTGGACCGCGTGCGGTCGGGCGTGACGAGCGTCAAGGACCGCGTCATGGGCAGCGCGCACGACACGGTCGACTCGGCCCGGGACACGTCGCACGGCGTCGCCGAGCGCGGGCGCGAGGCGGCCTCCTCGGTCGCCGACTCGGCGCGCAGCACGGCGTCCTCGGTCGCCGACACCGTGGGCTCCGCCCCGCGGGCGGTGCGCGAGCAGACGCAGGGCAACCCGCTCGCCGTCGGCCTCGTGGCCTTCGGCGTGGGCCTCGTCGTCGCCTCCCTCCTCCCGTCGAGCCGCGCCGAGCAGCGCGCCGCCGTCGGGGTCAAGGAGAAGGCGGCCCCGCTCGTCGAGGACGTGAAGTCCACGGCGCAGGAGGTCGTGCAGGACCTCAAGGAGCCCGCGAAGGAGGGCGCCGAGGCCGTCCGCGACGCCGCGAAGGACGCCGCGCAGTCCGTGGGGCAGCACGGCAAGGAGGCCGCGGCGGACGTCCGCGACCAGGTGAAGGAGGGCTGACAGGCCCGCACGACGGCGGCCCGGGTGACGCGTGCGTCACCCGGGCCTCCGTGCGTCCGGAGCGGGTCGGTGCCCGGACGCGCGAGCGCCGGGTGAGGCGGCGTCGGACGTCCGCCTCACCCGGCGCTCCTGCGCGTCAGGCCGGTGTCAGCCGCACGACAGCGCGTCGTGCTCGGCCGTGACCGTGGCCGTCCTCCCCTCGGCGTCGGTGGCGGTGACCGTGGCGGAGCCGGCCTCGACCTCGCCGGAGCGGACCGCGAACGACTGGTAGGCGTTCGCGCCCGGGGCGACGTTCTCGACCGTCTTCGTGCCGTACGGCGTCTCGAGCGTCACGGTGAGCGGCACGTCGTCCTCGTTGAGGGCACGGACCGCGACGTAGGTCTTGCCCGCGAGGCAGCGCGCCTGCGCGGTCGCCGTGACGTCGGGCCCGGCCTCGCCGGCGGGGACGCCGGTGAGGTACTCGAAGCCGTGGGCCGCGAAGTCCTCGCCGTCGGGCGCCTGGTCCCACTCGAGGACGTAGTACGCGACGCCGGCCTCCTGCGCCGCCGTGAGGATCTCCTGGAGCGGCACCTCGCCCTCGCCCAGGTTGGTGAACGACGGGCGGCCGCCCGCGTTCAGGCCCGTGGCGTCCTTGACGTGGAGCAGCTCGATCCGGTCGCCGTACTGCTCGATGAGCGCCGGGACGTCGACGCCCGCGTGGGCGGCCCACGCGACGTCGAGCTGGAACGTCACGTACTCGGGGTTCGTCTCGCGGACCAGGATCTCCCAGGCCGAGAGCGTCTCCCCCTCGTGCTCGTACGTCGTGCGGAACTCGCCGTCGTGGTTGTGGCCGAAGAACTTCGTGAAGCCGGCGTCGACCGCCCGCTCCCCGAGCCGGTTCATGGCCTCGGCCGTCGCGAGCGTGTTCTCGTAGGTGCCGATCCCCGGTGCGGGCCAGCCGCCCGAGCCGACGTACTCCTGGCCGAGCGTCCCCACGTAGTCCAGGGTCGCGTCGAACGTGGCCTCGTCGACGTTGTAGTGCGACGACTTCACGCTCAGGCCGTAGGAGTCGGCCAGCGCACGGAACTCCTCGGCGGTGTAGCCGGAGAAGTTGCCGCCGAAGGGCTCGATGTTCTTGAAGCCGATCTCCGACAGGCGCTCGAGGACGGCCGGGAGGCCCGCCTCGTTGACCCACGGGATGAGCGAGAACATCTGGATGGACACCTGCTCGGCCGGCACGACGACCGGCTCGGTGCTGCCCTCGCCCACGGCGAACGTCACCGCGTCGACGTCCACGCCGCCGGTGGTCGTCACGACGACCGAGCCGGTGCCCTCGGGCACGCTGCTCAGCGTCTGCGTGACGTCCTGCCAGCCCTCGCCCGTGAAGGCGAAGTCGGCCAGCGGCTCGGAGGACTCGGCCCCCGCACCCTGCCAGCTCAGGGTGACGGTGCCCTCGCCGCTGCCGCGGACGGTCACCTCGTCGACGGCCTCGCCCGTCGGGGCGTGGACGAGCGCGAGCGGCCGGTAGGTGAACGAGTCGCCCTCGTCGAACGAGGTGACGTAGCGGCCGGCGTTCGCCGCCGCGTCCTCGACGACCTCGACGCCCTCGGCCGCGTCGTACCACTCGGCCTGCTGCGCCTGCGGCTTGAGGATGTGCGTGGCCTCGCCGGTGATGGCGGGGACGTCACCCTGGGCCTTGTCCGTGTAGGTCACGACGAGCGTGCCGAAGATCTTCTCGCCCTCGCCGTGCTCGACGGCGTCGGGGCTCGTCTGGATCGTGAAGCCGCAGCCGTCCTCGGTGACCGCGGCGCGCCCGCTCACCTCGGGGTGGGCGTGCTCGTTGTGGCCGAGGCCGAACGTGTACTGGATGTTGGTGCACACCGGCTCGTCGCCGTCCTCGGCGTCGTGCACGGCGACGGTGTACGGGACGGCGTCGCCCCAGTCGAAGACCGCGCCGTCCGGCTGGCTCAGCGTGATCTCCGGGGCGGTGTTGCCGACGGTGACCTGCTGGATCGCGAGGCCGAAGTTGCCCTCCGGGTCCGTGACGCGCAGCTGCACGGCGAACCGGCCGCGCTCGGTGAACGTGTGCGTCACCGTCTCGCCCTGGGCGTCGTACTCGCCGTCGGCGTCGAAGTCCCAGTCGAAGGTCAGGCCCTCGTTCGGGGTCTCCGCGTCCGTGGTCGCCGAGGCGTCGAACGTCACCTCGAGCGGTGCGTCGCTGCCCGACACCGGGGTGGCGGAGATCGCCGCGCGCGGGGTCTTGTTCTCCGACCCGTAGGTGATGCGGTACAGCCCGGCGTCCGGGTTCTGGCGGAAGAAGCCGTCACCGTACTCCAGGACGTACATGGACCCGTCCGGACCGAACTCCATGTCCATGACGTTGTCCCAGATCGGCTGGTTCACCGTCTCCAGGTGCGCGTTGGGCAGGAAGTCCTCGACGGCGGTGACCTCACCGGCCGACGAGAGCTCGTCGAGCGTGAACGCGACGACGTAGTCCTGGGAGAACTCCGCCATGAACGGCTTGCCGTCCCAGTACGCGGGGAACTTGCCCGGCGCGTCGGGGTAGTCGGCGGAGCGGAAGATCGGGCCGCCCATGGGCGCCTGGCCGCCGCCGCCCAGCTCGACCAGCGGGTCGAGCAGCTCCGGCTGGTCGCCGGGGCGGTCGCCGTAGTAGACCTGCGGCGCCGTGGCCGGCGGGACGACGTCCAGACCGGTGTTCCACGTGGAGTTGTTCTTCGCGCCGGCCTCGCAGTCGAACCACTCGCCGGGCGTGCCCGTCGCGAAGTCCCACTCGTTGTAGTTCGCGTTGGGGCCGTGGCAGTAGGGCCAGCCACCGTTCATCGGCTCGGTCGTGAGCTGCCACTCGACGTAGCCCATGGGGCCGCGGTCGGGGTTGGCGTTCGCCGCGTCGGGGCCGTAGTCGCCCCAGACGAGCGCGCCGGACTCGAGGTCGTAGTCGATCCGGAAGGGGTTGCGCACCCCCATCACGTAGATCTCCTCGCGCACCAGGTCCTCGGAGCCCTCGTACTGCGGGTCGTCGAAGAGGTTGCCCTCGGGGATCGTGTACGTGGTGCCGGGCCCGACCTCGGTGCCGGGGGCGATGTCCTCGATCGGGTTGATCCGCAGGATCGCGCCGCGCAGGTCGTTCGTGTTGCCCGCGCTGCGGCGGTCGTCGAACCCGGGGTTCATGCCGGGCGCGTTGTTGTTCGGGGCGTACCCGTCGGCGCCGGGGGCACCGGCCGGGGTGTTGTCACCCGTGGACAGGAAGAGGTTGCCCTCCGCGTCCCACGCCATGTCGGCGCCGACGTGGCAGCACTGGCCGCGCTGCGCGTCGACCTTGAGGATCGCGCGCTCGCTGTCCAGGTCGAGCGTGCTGCTCTCCGCGTCCCACGTGAACCGCGAGAGCTGGTTGTAGCCCAGCCACCGGTCCCAGTAGCTCTCGTCCTCGCCCGCGGGGAGCGAGTTCGGCGCGCTGCCCTGCGGCGTCGTCTCGGGGTACTCGACCCCGGTGGGCGAGGTGCCCTCCATGACGCGGGGCGCGTACACGAGGTAGACGAACCCGTTCTCCTCGAAGTCCGGGTCCAGGGAGATGCCCTGCAGCCCGTCCTCGGAGTTCGCGTAGACGTCGAGCTTCGCGATCTGCGTCGTCCGCCCGGTCGCGGTGTCGGTAAGACGGACGACGCCGTCGCGCGCGGTGTGCAGGACCCGCGAGTCGGGCAGCACGGCGAGGTCGATCGGCTCACCGGTGTCCTTGCTCAGCAGGACCTTCTCGTAGTTGTTCCAGTCGAGTGCCCCGTCGTCCTGCGCGGCCTCGGCGGCGGTCTCGCTCTCGTCTCCGCCGTGGCCGGGGTGCGCGCTCGCCCCGCTCATCGCGAGCGGGACGAGCAACGCGGCGGACAGCGCCGCCGCGGCGCCTCGGGCGAGCCTGCGTCGGCTCGTGGATGGTCTGTGCACAACGTCCTCCTTGACGTGGATCGAGGAGCCCGTGGTCCCCGACCAGCAGCGCGGCACCTGTGCTCGGTGCCGCTGCTCGACGATCGCCGCTGATCGGTCGACCCGGATGGGTGGACGGCCCCGGGGACCGGGGCCTGCGCGGCGCCGTCCTGGCCCCGCGCTGCGTTCGACCCTAAGCGCGACTTTCGCTGATGCCAAGTCAGAAGTTGAAATATTGAGACGAAAAGTTGGGCCGGACCCCTCACGAAAACCGACCACAGGGTCGCTGTTCCCGGTGGGTCGCCGGGCGGCCCCCCACGGTGGGCATCCGCCCGTCAGTCGACCCGGAGGTCGACCGTCGCGCCCCGCGCCACGGGCCGGATCTCGACCCCGGGCAGCTCCGGCGACCGCGCGAGGAAGTCGCGCATCGGGCTGCGGAACACGCCGTAGTCGTCGTAGTGGATCGGGACGACGAGCGGCACGCCGACGCGCCGCACGAGGTCCGCTCCCTGCACGTCGTCCATGGTCACGGTCCGGCCGAGGATGCGCGTCCCGCCCAGGTGCGCGACCACCGAGTCCAGGTGCGGGAACGCGTCCGCGACGACGTCCACGTGGTCGCCCGTGAGCGTGTCGCCCGTGACGTAGACCTGGGTCTGGCGGTCGCCGTCCACGCGGTGCGTGTAGACGGTGCCCATGACCTCCGGCAGCAGCGAGCGCATGACGCCGCGCGCGTGGATCGCCGGGACCGACTCCACGTCGAGCGTCTCCTTCCCCGAGCGGAACGTCTCGATCGTGCCGGTCGGCATGCCGACCGTCGCGAAGTGGTACCGCGCCAGGCGCCGCGCCGCGGACGGCGTGGTGAGGAGCGGCACCTGTCGCGTCAGGCCGCGCCGCGCGACCCGGTCGAAGTGGTCCCCGTGCAGGTGGGACAGCACGATCGCGTCGAGCGGCGGGAGGCCCGTCGGCCCGAGCGCGGGCTGGGTGCGGCGCCGCGACGCGAGACCCTTGCCGAGGTAGGCCCACTGGCCGCGGTGCAGGAAGTTCGGGTCGGTGAGCACGGTGAAGCGCCCGAACCGCAGGAGCGCCGTCGCCGTCCCGCCGAACGTGAGCGTCGCGCTCGCGCGGCGGCTCACGGCTCCCCCAGCGCTTCGAGGTGGACGGCCTTGCGCACGGTCATCTCGTCGAGCAGGTCCGGCCCGTACCCGGCCCCGCCGCCGCTGCCGCGCCGCGGGTCGGCGGACCCGCCCGGCGCGCCCCCGAACACCGCGTTCACCTTGACCGTGCCGACGTCGAGCACGTCCGCCGCGCGCAGCGCGTGGGCGAGCGACGGCGTGAGCACGGTCGCCGCCAGCCCGTACGCCGACGCGGACGCGCGTCGCAGGCCCTCGTCGAAGTCGGCGACGCGCACGACCGGCGCGACGGGGCCGAACGTCTCCGTCGTGAGCAGGTCCACGTCGTCCGGGCACCGGTCGAGGACCGTGGGCGCGTAGTACGACCCGGCCCGGTCGAGCCGCCGGCCGCCGGTCACGACCTCGGCACCCGCCGCGAGCGCCCCCTGCACGTGCTCCTCGACGACGGCGAGCTGCGCGTCGTCGACGAGCGGTCCCATGGTCGTCGCGTCGTCGGCCGGGTCGCCCACCACGACGGCGTCGGCGAGGCGCGCGAGCTCGGCGACGACCGCGTCCGCGACCTCCTCGACGACGTACGCCCGCTCGACGGCGGTGCACAGCTGGCCGCCGTTGGTGAACGCGCCGGTCGCGATCTGTCGCGCGGCGAGCACCGGGTCGACGCCCGCGTCCACGACGAGCGGGTCCTTGCCGCCGTTCTCGAGCAGCACCTTCGCACCGCGCGCGCCGGCGGCGGCGGCGATGCGCCGGCCCGCGGCCGTGGAGCCGACGTGCGCGACCAGGGCGACGTCGTCGTGCGCGACGACGGCCGCGCCCGTCCCGCCGTCGCCGCTGACGACGCGCAGGACGTCCGGCGGGAGCGCGCCCGCCACGATCTCGGCGAGGCGCACGCCGGGGGCGTCGCTGCGCTCGGACGGCTTGTGCACCACGGTGTTGCCGGTGACGAGCGCCGCGGCGAGCAGCCCGGCGGCCGCCGGGTAGGGGTCGTTCCACGGCGTGATCACCGCGACGACGCCGCGCGGCTCGCGGCGCACGACGTCCAGCGCCGCGGGGTCGCCCGCGAGCACACGCCCTGCACGGCCGAGACCCGCGACGGCGGCCTCGTCGAGCAGGTCGGCGGCGACCTCGGCCGACGCGCGCGCCTCGGCACGCAGCCGTCCGGTGGTCGTGCACAGCAGGTCGCCGAGCTCGTCGACGGCGGCGCGCACCGCGCGGGCGGCGGCGCGCAGGGCACCGGCCCGCTCCCCCGGCGGGGTCGCGCGCCACGCGGGCCAGGCGGCCGCGGCGGCGCGCACGGCGGCGTCGACCTCGTCGGCGCCCGCGCAGCGGACCGGGGCGGCGGGCTGACCCGTGGCCGGGTCGGTCCGGTCGAGGCGGCGCTCGCCCGCGGCCGGCGTGGTCGGGTCGGGGTGGGTGGTGGTTGCGGTGGTCGTGGTCATGCAGGCCTCCCGGGAATCACACGAAGAGAACTACCCATGGGTGCGACGTCGGCGTGCGAGAACCGCTTCTCCGGGTCAGGGTGAAGTCGGGTTGCAGCAGAGCCGACCCGCACGCGTCAGGTCCAGTGCCCCCGGTTTCTCGAGGCGCACCACGAGCCTGACCCGAACGAGGAAGGCTCGCAGCCCATGCGCGTCCTCGGAGTCAACGCCCTGTTCCACGACCCGTCCGCCGCCCTCGTCGTCGACGGCCGGGTGGTCGCCGCCGCGGAGGAGGAACGCTTCTCGCGGCGCAAGCACGGCAAGCGACCGCTGCCGTTCGCGGCGTGGGAGCTCCCCGAGAAGGCGATGGCCTGGTGCCTCGAGGAGGGCGGGCTGCGTCCCCAGGACCTGGACGCCGTCGCGTACTCGTTCGACCCGGCGCTGGCCAAGCCCGCCGAGGAGATGGGCCTGCCGGACCCGTGGGACTGGCTGCGCGTGCAGTACGCCGAGCGCGCGCCGCAGTTCCTCGCCACCGCGCTGCCGGGCCTGTCCCCCTCGACGGTGCGGTTCGTGCCGCACGAGGTCGCGCACGCGGCGTCGGCCGCGCTGGCGTCGCCGTTCCCGGTCGCGAGCGTCCTGTCGCTCGACGGCCGCGGGGAGCGCTCGTCGCACCTCGCGGGCCGGTACGACCACGGCCGCCTCGAGGTGCTCGCGAGCCAGGAGCTGCCGCACTCGCTCGGGCTGGTCTACGAGTCGCTCACCGAGCACCTGGGCTTCCTGCGGTCGAGCGACGAGTACAAGGTCATGGCGCTCGCGTCGTACGGCGAGCCGCGCTTCCTCGACGACCTGCGCGAGGTGCTCTACGCGGCCGGCGACGGCGGCTTCGTCGCCGAGGTTCCCGACTGGGAGCGCTGGGCGCCGCGCCGCACGGACGACGGCACGTGGGGCACCGCGCACGGCGGCCGGGCCGAGCACGCCGACCTCGCGGCGTCGGTGCAGGCGCGGCTCGAGGAGGTGCTCGTCGACCTCGCGACGTGGCTCCACGGGCAGACGGGCGACCGCGTGCTGACCATGGCGGGCGGCACGGCGCTGAACTGCGTCGCGAACTCGCGGGTCTGGCGCGAGTCGCCGTTCGAGGAGGTCTGGGTCCAGCCCGCGGCGGGCGACTCCGGCACGGCGCTGGGCGCCGCCCTCCAGCTCGCCGCGGAGGCGGGCGACACCGTCGAGCCGATGGGCTCGGCGGCGCTCGGCCGGGCGTGGGGCGACGAGGCGCTCGCCCGGTGGCTGCGCACCGCGCAGGTGCCGTTCACGACGCCCGACGACCTGCCCGCCGAGGTCGGACGCATCCTCGCCGACAACGGCGTCGTGGCGTGGTTCGACGGCCGCGCCGAGCTCGGACCGCGCGCGCTGGGGCACCGCTCCCTGCTCGCGCACCCGGGACCGGTGGAGAACCTGGAGCGCCTGAACGACGTGAAGGGCCGCGAGCAGTTCCGGCCCGTCGCGCCCATGGTCCTGCTCGAGGACGCCGCGGAGATCTTCTCCGGCGGCCCGGTCCCGAGCCCGTACATGCTCTTCGTGCACGAGGTGGCGCCCGCGTGGCGCGACCGGATCGCGGCCGTCGTGCACGTGGACGGCACCGCGCGCATCCAGACCGTCGACGACTCGACCCCGCGCCTGCAGGCGACGATCCGGGCGTTCAAGGAGCTGACCGGGCTGCCGGTCGTCGTCAACACGAGCCTCAACACCGCGGGGCGCCCCATGGTCGACGACCCGCGCGACGCGCTCGAGCTCTTCGGGTCCGCCCCCGTGGACGCGCTCGTGCTCGGCCCGCACCTGGTGCGCCGGCCCGACGTGTTCGCCGCTCCGTCCGGGGCGACGGCGTGAGCGCGCCTGCGGGCCGTCCCGCTCCCCCGGCGCCGTACGCCGTCGTCGTGCCCTCGATCGGCCGCCCGTCGCTCGACCGGCTCCTGGAGACCCTCGTCGCCCAGGCCGACGGCCCGGGCTCCCCCGGGCCGGCCGAGGTCGTCGTCGCGGACGACCGCCGGCTGCCGCGGCCCGGCGCAGCCGACCCGGTGCCCGACCCGCTCGACCTCGGGGACGCCGGCCGTGCGCTCGGCGCGCGCGTCGTGCGCACCGGGGGCCGGGGGCCGGCCGCCGCGCGCAACGCCGGGTGGCGCTCGACGACCGCGCCGTGGGTCGTGCTCCTCGACGACGACGTCGAGCTCCCCGCCGGGTGGGCGCGCCTCCTCGCGCACGACCTCGCGGCGGCGACGCCCCGCACCGGCGGCGTGCAGGGCCGCCTGCACGTGCCGCTGCCCGCGCACCGCCGTCCGACGGACTGGGAGCGCGGGACCGCCGGGCTCGAGCGCGCGGCCTGGGCGACCGCCGACATGGCGTACCGGCGCGCCGCGCTCGAGCAGGTCGGCGGGTTCGACGAGCGCTTCCCCCGCGCCTACCGCGAGGACGCCGACCTCGCGCTGCGGGTGCGCGAGGCGGGCTGGGAGCTCGTGCGCGGCACGCGCACGACGACGCACCCCGTGCGCCCCGCGGACGACGCCGTGAGCCTGCGCGTCCAGGCCGGGACCCGCGACGACGCGACGTTCCGCGCCCTCCACGGGACGGGGTGGCGCGAGCGTGCCGAGACCGGCCGCGGCCGCCTCGCGTGGCACGTCGCGACCGTCGCGGCCGCCGCGGTCGGCGTCGGCGGGCTCGTCGCGCGGCGCCCGCGCGTCGCGGCGCTCGGCGTGCTCGGGTGGGCGGCCCTCACCGCGCAGTTCCTCGGGCGCCGCCTCGCGCCGGGGCCGCGACCGGGCGACGACGCGTTCGGGCCCGAGCTGCGGCGCATGGCGTGGACGAGCGCCGCCATCCCGTTCGCCGCGGTGCGGCACCGCGTCGCGGGCACGCTCGCCGCCCGGCGCGGGCTCGAGCCGTGGCCGCCGCCGCTCGCGGCCGTGCTCCTCGACCGCGACGGCACGCTCGTGCACGACGTCCCGTACAACGGCGACCCGGCGGCGGTGCGTCCCGTCGAGGGCGCCCGCGCCGTGCTCGACGACCTGCGCGCCCGCGGGGTCCGGCTCGGCGTGGTGTCCAACCAGTCCGGCGTCGGGCGCGGGCTCCTCACACGCGCGCAGGTCGACGCCGTGAACGCGCGCGTCGAGGAGCTGCTCGGCCCGTTCGACACGTGGCAGGTGTGCCCGCACGCGCCGGACGACGCGTGCGCGTGCCGCAAGCCCGGTCCCGGCCTCGTGCTCGCCGCGGCGGCCGACCTCGGCGTCGAGCCGTGGCGGTGCGCCGTCGTGGGCGACATCGGCGCCGACGTGGCCGCCGCGCTCGCCGCGGGCGCGACCCCGGTCCTCGTGCCGACGCCCGTCACGCGCGCCGAGGAGGTCGCCGCCGCCCCGTGCGTCGTGCCGGACCTCGCCGCGGCGGTCCGCGCGCTCGACGACCGCCTGCCCGGCTCGCCCCGGGAGCACTCCCCCGACGCGTCGGTTCCCGGCGCGTCCGCGGCGGCGCCGGACGAGGAGCGTGCGGCATGAGCGCCGACGTGCTCGCCGTGCGCCTCGACAGCGACGGCGACGTCCTGCTCACGGGCCCCGCGGTCCGGGCGATGGCGCACGCGGCCGCGCGCGACGGCGGCCGCGTGGACGTCCTGGCGGCCCCGGCCGGGCGCGCGGCGGCAGAGCTCCTGCCGGACGTGCGCGACGTGCTCGTCTTCGACGCCCCCTGGTCCGGCTACCGACCCCCGCCCGTCGACCGCGCGAGCGTGCTCGACCTCGTCGCGACCCTCGCCGAGAGGCGCTACGCCGCCGCGGTCGTCTTCACCTCGTTCCACCAGAGCCCGCTGCCCGCGGCGATGGTGCTCAAGGTCGCGGGCGTCGGGCGCGTCGCCGCCGTGAGCGAGGACTACCCGGGCTCGCTCCTCGACGTGCGGCACACCCGCGCGGACGGCCTGCACGAGGTCGAGGCCGCGCTCGACCTCGCCCGCGCCGCAGGGTTCGGCGCGCCGCCCGACGGCGACCGGCTGCGCGTGCGCGGGCCGCTGCCCGACGTGTCGTCGCTCGTGCCCGCGGGGCCCTACGTCGTCGTGCACCCCGGCGCGTCCGTCCCCGCCCGGGCCCCGGCGCCCGACCACGCGCGCGACCTCGTCGCGGCGCTGGTGCGCGCGGGCCACGAGGTGGTCGTCACGGGCGGCCCCGGCGAGACCGACCTCGCGGCGCACGTCGCCGCCGGGCGCGCGCGGGACCTGTCGGGGCGCACGGACCTCACGGGCCTGGCCGCGGTGCTCGCGGGCGCCCGGTGCGTCGTCGTCGGCAACACGGGGCCCGCGCACCTGGCCGCCGCGGTGGGCACGCCCGTCGTGTCCCTCTTCGCCCCCGTCGTCCCCGCGGAGCGCTGGGCGCCGTGGGGCGTGCCGACCGTCCTGCTCGGCGACCAGGAGGCCGCGTGCCGCGGCACGCGCGCCCGGGTGTGCCCGGTGCCCGGCCACCCGTGCCTCGGCGTCGACCCGGACGACCTCGTCGCGGCCGTCGACCGGCTCGTCGTCCCACACGTCGTGGGGACGCCCGCGCCCCGCGCGACACCGCTCCGGACCGTGGGGGTGACCCGATGAGGATCCTCGTGTGGCACGTGCACGGGTCGTGGGCGACGTCGTTCGTCGCCGGCGGCCACGAGTACCTGGTCCCGGTCGTCCCCGACCGTGGACCCGACGGCCGCGGCCGCGCGCGCACCTGGGACTGGCCGCCCGGGGCGCGCGAGGTCGCGCCGGACGAGCTCGCCGACCTCGCGGCGGACCGTGCGATCGACGTCGTGGTGCTCCAGCGCCCCGAGGAGGTCGAGCTGCTGCGGCGCTGGACCGGGCTCGTGCCCGGCCGCGACGTCCCGGCCGTCTACGTCGAGCACAACGCCCCGACCGGCCACGCGGCCGCGACCCGGCACCCGCTCGCCGACCTCGACGTCGTCAAGGAGGGCCTCGTGCCGATCGTGCACGTCACGGCGTTCAACGCGCTCATGTGGGACACGGGTGACGCGCGCACGCTCGTCGTCGACCACGGCATCCCCGACCCCGGCCCGCTGTACACCGGGGAGCGGGCGAGCGTCGGGGCCGTCGTCAACGAGCCCGTGCGGCGCTGGCGCGTCGCCGGGACCGACGTGCTCGTCGGGCTGGGGCGGCACGTGCCGCTCGACGTCTACGGCATGGGCGTCGGCAAGCTCGCCGAGCATCTCGCCGCGCCCGGCGGCGCGCCGCACGATCTGCCGCACGACCTGCCGCACGACCTGCCGCACGGCCTGCACGACGACGTCCCCCAGGCCGCGATGCACGCGCGGCTCGCGACGTCGCGCGCCTACCTGCACCCCTACCGCTGGACGAGCCTCGGGCTCTCCCTGCTCGAGGCGATGGCCCTCGGGATGCCCGTCCTCGCGCTGCCGACCACCGAGGCGCCCGTCGCGGTGCCCCCGGCCGCGGGGCTCCTCAGCGCCCGTCCCGACGAGCTCGCCGCGACCGCGCGGCGCTGGCTCGCCGACCCCGACGACGCCCGCGAGCACGGCCGGGCGGCCCGCGCCCACGTGCTCGAGCACTACTCCCACGCCGCGTTCCTGCGGCGCTGGGACACGGTCCTGACGGAGGTGACCTCATGAAGATCGCGATGATCTCGGAGCACGCCAGCCCCCTCGCCGCCCTCGGCGGCGTCGACGCCGGAGGGCAGAACGTGCACGTCGCGTCGCTCGCCACGCGGCTCGGCGCGCAGGGCCACCGCGTGGAGGTGTTCACGCGCCGCGACGACGCGTCCCTCCCGGAGCGCGTCCCGCTCGCGCGCGGCGTCGAGGTCGTGCACGTGGACGCCGGTCCGCCGGTGCCCGTGCCCAAGGACGACCTCCTGCCCCACATGGACGCGTTCGGCGCCGACCTCCTGCGGCGGTGGATCGAGCCCGGGCCCCGGCCCGACGTCGTGCACGCCCACTTCTGGATGTCCGGGATCGCGGGCCTGCTGTCCGCGCCCCCGCTCGGGGTCCCGCTCGTGCAGACCTTCCACGCGCTCGGCTCCGTCAAGCGCCGCCACCAGGGCGCGCACGACACGAGCCCCGCCGAGCGCGTGGCCCGTGAGCGCCTGCTGTGCCGCGCGGTCGACCGGATCGTCGCGACGTGCGCCGACGAGGTCGCCGAGCTCGTCGCGCTCGGCGCCGACCCCGACCGCATCGACGTCGTGCCGTGCGGCGTGGACCTCGGCCGCTTCCTGCCCGACCCGGACCGCACCGAGCACCTGCACCGCGAGCCCGGCCGCCTGCGCCTGCTCTCGGTGGGCCGGCTCGTCGAGCGCAAGGGCGTCGACACCGTCATCGAGGCGCTCGCCGAGCTGCCGGGCGCGGAGCTCGTCGTCGCGGGCGGCCCCGCGCCGGGCGCGCTCGACGAGGACCCGGAGGTCCTGCGGCTGCGCGCCGTCGCGGTCGCCTCCGGCGTCGCGGACCGCGTGCGGTTCGTGGGCAGCGTGACGCAGGACGACGTGCGCGACCTCATGCACGCCGCCGACGCCGTCGTGTGCGACCCCTGGTACGAGCCCTTCGGGATCGTCCCGCTCGAGGCCGCCGCGTGCGGGCGTCCCGTCGTGGGCGCGGCCGTGGGCGGGCTGCTCGACTCGGTCGTCGACGGGCGCACGGGCCTGCTCGTCCCGCCGCGCGACCCCGGGGCGCTCGCCGTCGCGCTGCGCCGGCTCGCCGACGACCCGGCGTTCGCGGAACGCCTCGGCTCGGCCGCGCGGCTGCGCGCCGAGCACCTGTACGGCTGGGTCACGGTCGCCGAGCGCACCGCCGAGTCGTACGAGCGCGTCACCACGGCCCGCCGGGCCGAGCGCGGCCGAGCCCGGCCGGTGGCGGCCGGGCGCACCGCGCTGCGGGCGGTGAGCGCACCGTGACCGCGCCCCGGACGCCCTACGGCGACACGCCCGGTGCCGGGCCCGGCGACGGCCCGCACGACGCCGCGCGCCGCTGGCTGCGCGCGCACGCCGACGACCTGCACGACGGCCTGGACCTGCTCACCGCCGAGGCGGGCCGGATCGACGCGTGGGGCGCGCGGCTCGCCGACACGGTGCTCGCGGGCGGGCGGCTGCTCGTCGCGGGCAACGGGGGCAGCGCCGCCGAGGCGCAGCACCTCACCGCCGAGCTCGTGGGCCGCTTCGACGGCGAGCGCACCCCGCTGTCCGCGATCAGCCTGCACGCGGAGACGTCGAGCCTCACGGCGATCGTCAACGACTACGGCATCGCCGAGATGTACGCGCGCCAGGTCGCGGCGCACGGTCGCCCCGGCGACGTGCTCGTGCTCCTGTCGACCTCCGGCGAGAGCGAGAACGTCGTCGCCGCGGCCCGCCGGGCCCGCGAGCTCGGCCTCACCACGTGGGCGCTCACGGGCCCGCGGGACTGCGCGCTCGCGGCCGCGTGCGACGACGTGCTCGCCCTGCGCGGCGCGTCGACCTCGTCCGTCCAGGAGCTGCACCTCGTCGTCGTGCACGCGCTGTGCGCCGCGCTCGACGCGCACGTGCGCCACCGCGAGGCGCGCGCCGCGGCCGGTCTCCCGGGCGCCGGGTCGGCCGACGACCGACCGGCCTCGGCGCCCGCACCGGCCTCCGCGGCGGCGACCGGACCGCAGGTCGTCGTCGTCGGGGACGTGCTCCTCGACCGCGACGTCGACGGCCAGGTCACCCGCTTCTCCCCCGACGGCCCCGTGCCCGTCGTCGACACGCTCGGCGTCCGGCGCAGCCCGGGCGGCGCGGGGCTCACCGCGCTCCTCGCGGCCGACGGCGCGAGCGTGCGCCTCGTCGCGCCGTTCGGGGACGACGACGCGGGCTCCGAGCTGCGGGCCCTGCTGCGCCCGCACCTCGACGTCGTCGCGCTGCCGCAGGTCGGCACGACGCGGCGCAAGACCCGCGTGCGCTCCGGCGGCCAGACCGTCGTGCGCGTCGACGACGGCGGCCCCGCCCGGCCCGGCGACCTGTCGGAGCGCGCGGCGCGGGCGGCGCTCGCGGGCGCGGACGTCGTGCTCGTGTCCGACTACGGCGCGGGGACGACCCACGCCGGGCCGGTCCGCGACGCGCTCGCGCACGCGGCCCGCACCGGGACGCTCGTGTGGGACCCGCACCCGCGCGGCGGCGCCCCGGTCCCCGGGACCGCGCTCGTGACGCCCAACCTCGCGGAGGCGCTCGACGCCGCGGAGGCGCTCGGCCTGGACGCGACGCCCGACGACCCCGGGGGCCTCGCGCGGTCGCTCGCGGCCGCGTGGGACGTGGGGGCGGTGTGCGTCACGGCGGGCGACCGCGGGGCGTTCGTCGCGCGCGCGGACGGCGAGCCGGCGTACGTGCCCGCGACCGTGGCGCACGGCGACCCGTGCGGCGCGGGCGACCGCTTCGCCTCGACGGCCGCGGTCGCGCTCGCCCGGGGCGAGGGGCTCGTCCCGGCGGTCGTCGCCGCCGTCGCCTCGGCCTCGGCCTGGGTCGCGGCGGGCGGCGCGGAGGGCTACCGGCGCCGCGCCGACTCCCCCGCCGACCGCACGCCGGGCGCGGCCCGGGAGCACGTGCCGGACCCCGCGTCCGGCGACCCGGCGCCCTCCGGCACGGCGCAGGACGCCCCGCCGTCGGACCCCGACGGGCCCGAGGCCGTGGCCGCCCGGCTGCGTGCCGCGGGCGGCACCGTCGTCGCCACGGGCGGCTGCTTCGACATCCTGCACGCCGGGCACGTCGCGACGCTCGAGGCGGCCGCGCGCCTGGGCGACCACCTCGTCGTCCTGCTCAACGGCGACGCGTCCGTGCGGCGGCTCAAGGGGCCGCAGCGCCCCGTCGTCGGGCAGGCCGACCGGGCCCGGGTCCTCGCCGCGCTCGACTGCGTGGCCGCCGTCGTCGTGTTCGACGAGGACGACCCGCGCGCCGCGCTCGACCGGCTGCGCCCCGACGTCTGGGCGAAGGGCGGCGACTACACGGAGGAGACGCTCCCCGAGGCGGAGACGGTCCGGCGCCACGGCGGCCGGGTCGTCGTCCTGCCCTACGTCGACGGCCGCTCCACGACCTCGATCCTCGAACGCTCCGGGCGGTTCGCGCCCGGGGTCCCCACCCTGACGGAGGAGACCACCGCATGACCACCACCACGTCCGCCCAGCGGACCGACGTCCCCGTACCCCGCGAGCTCGGCACCGTCTACGTCACCGGGGGCGCGAGCGGCCTGGGGGCCGCGCTCGTCGAGGCGGTGACGGCGGCGGGCGGCAAGCCGGTCGTCCTGGACCGGGTCGCGCCCGCCGACGGCGTGCCGCACGCGGTCGTCGACCTGTCCGACTCCGCCGCCGCGGCCGCCGCGGTCGAGCGGCTCGCGCTCGAGGTCGGGCCGCCCGACGCCGTCGTCACGGCCGCCGGCACCGACGCGTGCGGGCGCCTCGACGAGATCGACGTCGAGACGTGGGAGCGCGTCGTGCGTGTCAACCTCTTCGGCACGGTCGCCGTCGTGCGCGCCGCGCTGCCGTTCCTCGAGGAGCGCCGCGGCACGGTCGTCACGGTGGCGTCGACGCTCGGCCTCAAGGGCGTCTCGGACGCGACCGCCTACTGCGCGTCGAAGTTCGCCGTGCGCGGGTTCTCCCAGGCGCTCGCCGCGGAGCTCGCGGGCCGCGTCGGCGTCACGTGCCTCGTGCCCGGCGGGATGCGCACCGCGTTCTTCGACGGCCGCACCGAGCAGTACAAGCCCGGGCCGGACGCCGACCTCAACGACCCGCGCGCGACCGCGGCCGCCGTCGTGACGGCGCTGCGCCAGCCGGCGGGCTGCGAGATCCGCGAGATGCTCGTCATGGCGTCCGGCGAGACGTCGTGGCCGTGACGGCGGGCGCGACGGAGCTGGCGCCCGACCTGCCGGGGCTCGCGGGGCAGGACGAGGGGACCGTCCTCGTGCTGCGCGCGCTCGGGCTCGGGGACGCGCTGACGGCCGTGCCCGCGCTGCGGGGCGTGCGGCGCGCGTGGCCCGGCCGGCGCGTGCTCCTCGCCGCGCCAGCGGAGGTCGGCGGCTGGCTGCGCGACCTCGGCCTCGTCGACGGCGTCGTGCCAACGCGCGGCCTCGAGCCGCTCGTCTGGGCGCAGGAGGCGCGGACGCTCACCGGTGCTGACCCCGGGCACGTGGCGGTGAACCTGCACGGCAGCGGTCCCGAGAGCCACCGGGTGCTGCTCGACACCGCCCCGGAGCGGGTCGTCGCGTTCGCGTCGGGCGACGCGGGGGTCGACGGGCCGGACTGGGACCCGGACGAGCACGAGGTCGACCGCTGGTGCCGGCTCGTCACCGCGGCGGGCGGCGCGTGCTCGCGCGAGGACCTGCGGCTCGACCCGCCGGGGTCGCGCGGGCGCCACGTCGTCGTGCACCCCGGCGCGGCGTCCGGCGCGCGCCGCTGGCCCGCGGACCGCTTCGCCGCGGTCGCGCGCGACCTCGCGGCCGCCGGTCACGACGTCGTCGTCACGGGCGGCCCCGACGAGAGCGACCTGTGCGCGCGGGTCGTGGCCGACGCGCACGCCGCCCTCGGCGGCCCCGCGGGGGCGCCGGACGGGACCGGCAGCGTGACCGACACGGCCGGGACGCTCGACCTGCCCGCGCTCGCCGACGTGGTCGCGACGGCCCGGCTCGTCGTCTGCGGGGACACGGGCGTGGCCCACCTGGCGACCGCGTACGGCACCCCGTCGGTGGTGCTGTTCGGCCCGACGCCGCCCGCCACGTGGGGCCCCGCCGTGGACCCGGAGCGGCACGCGGTGCTCTGGCACGGCGACACGGAGCAGGGGCCGGCGCACGCGCCCGACGACGCGGCGGGCGGCTACCGGGGTGACCCGCACGCCGCCGACCTCGACCCGGCGCTCGGCCGCATCACCGTCGCCGAGGTCGTCGCGGCCGCGCGGTCGCTCCTCGCGGGGCCGCAGGACCCTGCCGAGATGCGTGCGGGCGACGAGGTCCGGAGGGTCGAGTCATGACCTCTCCCGATCTCGACCCCCGCACCGCCCGGTCCGCGACCTCCACGGGCGAGGGAGCGCACGAGCGCCCCGTCGCCCTCGTCACGGGCTCGGAGTCCGGCATCGGACGCGCCACCGCCGTCGCGCTGGCGGCCGACGGCTTCGACCTCGGCCTGTGCTGGTACGCCGACGAGGAGGAGGCGCAGGAGACCGCGCGCCAGGTCCACGAGCGCGGCGCGACGGCCGTGACGCGCCGCGTCGACGTCACCGACCTCGACGCGCTGGCCCCCGCCGTGGACGCCCTGGCGGCCGAGCTCGGGCGGGTCGACGCGCTCGTCAACGTCGCCGGGACGGGCACCGCGACGCCGTTCCTCGACCTCGACCTCGGGACGTGGCGCGAGGTGCTGACGACGGACCTCGACGGCCCGTTCGTGCTCACCCAGGCCGCGGCGCGGCACATGGTCGCGGGCGGGCGCGGGGGCCGCGTGGTCAACGTGACCAGCGTGCACGAGCACGCGCCGCGCGTCGGGGCCGCCCCGTACTGCGCGGCGAAGGGCGGGCTCGGGCTGCTGACCCAGGTCGCCGCGCTCGAGCTCGCGGAGCACGGCATCACGGTGAACGCCGTCGCCCCCGGCGAGATCGCGACGGCGATGACCGGCCAGGAGGACGAGGACCCGCACCCGACGGCGCGCCCGGGCGTCCCCCTCGGGCGGCCCGGGGACGCGCGCGAGGTCGCCGCCGTCGTCGCGTTCCTGTGCGGCCCGGCCGCGACGTACGTCACCGGGGCCTCCTGGCCGGTCGACGGCGGCATGCTCCGCATGGGGCCGATGGCCGGCTCGCACCTCACCTCGGACGACTGGCGCCGCCCGTGACGCGCCGCCCCTGACGACCGTACCCGCAGCGACCAAGCACCACCGCACCGACGGAAGGACCGCACCATGACCGGACCCGCCTCCCCCGATCCCGACCCGCTGGACGCCTCGCACCGCTCGTCCGCGGCCGACTTCTCGGCGAGCGGCGACGTGCAGCCCGGCGAGACCCCGCCCGCGGAGGACCAGGTGAGCGCGCCGCAGGGCCACGAGGAGCACGGCCCGCACCGGGCCGTGCCGTGGGTCTGGATCGGGGTCGTCGGCGTGGTCGCCGTCGTGACGGCCCTGTTCTTCGTGGGCTACGCCGTGGGGCTGCTCGACTGAGGCCGGGCCGCGCGCGGCGCGGCGACCCCGAGCGAGCGCACGTCCCACCCGGCAGCACGCCACCGCGCGCCGTCGACGGCGTTGCGCGCGTCCACGAGGCGCGGCGACCGCACCACGTCGGCCAGGGTGTCGGGGTCGAGGTCGCGGTACTCGTCCCACTCGGTCGCGAGGACCACGACGTCGGCGCCGGTCGCCGCCTCGCGCACGTCCGTGGCGTACCCGAGCTCGGGGGCGGCCGCCTGCGCGAGCGCGAGGGCCTGCGGGTCGGTGACGACGACGTCGGCCCCCTCCGCGGCGAGCGCCCGGGCCAGCGCGAGGGCGGGCGAGCTGCGCACGTCGTCGCTGTCCGGCTTGAACGCGGCGCCGAGCACCGCCACGCGTCGCCCCGCGAGGGAGCCGCCGCACGCGGTGCGCGCGAGCACGACGGCGCGCTCCCGGCAGCGGTCGTTGATGGCGTCGACCTCGTCGAGGAACGACACCGCCGGGCCGACGCCGAGCTCGCGCGCCCGGGCCGCGAACGCGCGGATGTCCTTGGGCAGGCACCCGCCGCCGAACCCCAGTCCCACGCCCAGGTACTCGCCACCGATCCGGCGGTCGAGCGCCATGGTGCCGACGAGCGCGACCGCGTCGCCGCCCGCGGCCTCGCACACCTCCGCGACCGCGTTGGCGAACGAGATCTTCGTCGCGAGGAACGCGTTGGCGGCCACCTTCGCGAGCTCCGCGGTCGCGAGGTCGGTCACGAGGCGGGGCACGCCGTCGTCGAGCAGCCGCGCGTAGACGGCGTCGAGGCGCTCGACCAGCGCGTCGCCGTCGTCGGGCACGCCGTAGACGAGCCGGTCCGGGTGCAGCGTGTCCGCGACCGCGTGCCCCTCGCGCAGGAACTCGGGGTTCCAGGCGAGCCGGACGCCGTCGGGCAGGTCCGTCGCGAGCCGGGCCGCCGTACCGACGGGGACGGTCGACTTGCCGACCACCACCGCCCCCGGGCGCAGGTGGGGGCGCAGCGCCGCGAGCGCGGCCTCGAGCTGCTGCAGGTCCGCGACGCCGCTGCCCGCCGACTGCGGCGTGCCGACGCACAGGAAGTGGACGTCGGCGACGCCCGCGTGCGCGACGTCGGTCGAGAACGTGAGCGAGCCCGCTCCGCCCGGGTCGGCGAGGAGCGCGGCGAGACCCGGCTCGAAGAACGGGGCGCGGCCCTCCGCGAGCGCCGCGACGCGGGCCGGGTCGACGTCGATGCCGACGACCTCGTGCCCCAGGCGCGCGAGGGCCGCCGCGTGGACCGCCCCGAGGTAGCCGCAGCCGTGCACGGAGACCCTCATGCCGGCTCACCCGCCTCGTCGGCGGCGCCGCCGTGCGCCGCACCGACCGCGACGGGCGTCTCGCCGCCGCCGTCGGCGCGGAACCACTCGACCGTCCGGGCGAGGCCCTCGGCCCACGGCGTGCGGGCCCGCCAGCCGAGCGTGCGCTCCGCGAGGCTCGTGTCCGGCCGACGGCGGCGCGGGTCGTCCTCGGGCAGGTCGACGTGCACGATCCCGGCGTCGCTCCCCGTCGCCGCGAGCACGTCCCGCGCGACGCGCTCCACCGTGAGCTCCGTCGGGTCGCCGAGGTTCACCGGGCCCGGGTGGTCGGTGCGCGCGAACGCGAGGATGCCCTCGACGAGGTCGTCCACGAAGCACACGGACCGGGTCTGCGACCCGTCGCCCGCGACGGTCAGCGGCTCGCCCGCGAGCGCCTGCCGCACGAACGTCGGGACCATGCGGCCGTCGTGCCCGCGCATCCGCGGCCCGTACGTGTTGAAGATCCGCACGATCCCCGTGTCCACGCCGCGGCTGCGGCGGTACGCGGCGGTGGTCGCCTCCGCGAACCGCTTGGACTCGTCGTAGACGCTGCGCGGCCCGACGGGGTTCACGTGGCCCCAGTAGTCCTCGCGCTGCGGGTGCACCTCCGGGTCGCCGTACACCTCGGACGTCGAGGCGAGCACGAACCGCGCCCCGGCACGCTCGGCCAGCTCGAGGCCGTGGCGCGTCCCCGCCGAGCCCACGAGCAGGGTCTCGAGCGGGAGCCGGAGGTAGTCCACGGGCGAGGCGGGCGACGCGAGGTGCAGCACGAGGTCGACCCGCTCGGGGTCGGGCACGTCGATCCCGGCGCTGACGTCTCCCTCGACGAAGCGGAACCGCGGCTCGTCGCGCAGCGCGTCGAGGTTGCGGACCCGCCCGGTCGACAGGTCGTCGACGCACACGACCTCGACGCCCTGTCCCACCAGCGCCTCGCACACGTGGCTGCCCACGAACCCGGCACCGCCCAGCACGACGGCGCGGCGCACGGTGCGGGCCGCGCTCGAGGTCTCCGGGGTGTCGCTCATGCTCGTCTCCTCGCGACGGAGCGCGACGCAGGCACGCGGGGACGTTCCGTCCCGCCGGTCGCGCTCGTGCGGACGGGCTCGTGGCTGGACCCGGGGCTCCCACGCTCACACGCCTCCTGGCGGCTCGCACGGCGGCTCGCACGCCGTGCCCGCGCGGGTTCGTCCGGGCGCACGGGACGGGCGCACGTGGCGGGAGCACGGTCCGGCACCGGGCGCGAGCGATCCGGGGTCGTGGCACGGTGACGCGATGAGCGCACCGACCGCACCCCAGCAGCAGGCCACCGACCCGGACACGAAGCTGTCCCGCTCGGTCGGGGGACGGCTCCTGTACCTCTTCATCCTCGGCGACGTGCTCGGCGCGGGCGTCTACGCGCTCGTCGGCGAGATGGCCGGCGAGGTGGGCGGCGCCGTCTGGCTGCCGCTCCTCGTCGCCCTCGGCCTCGCCCTGCTGACCGCCGGGTCGTACGCCGAGCTCGTGACCAAGTACCCGCAGGCCGGCGGCGCGGCCGTGTTCGCGGACCGTGCGTTCCGCAGCCCGCTCGTGTCGTTCCTCGTCGGGTTCTCCATGCTCGCGGCGGGCGTGACGAGCGCCGCGGGTCTCTCCCTGGCCTTCGCCGGCGACTACTTCGCGACGTTCGTCGACGCTCCCGACCGACTCGTGGCCGTGCTGTTCCTCGCCGTCGTGGCGGCGCTCAACGCGCGCGGCATCAAGGAGTCGCTGCGCGCCAACGTCGCGATGACCGCGATCGAGCTGTCCGGGCTCGTGCTCGTCGTCGTGCTGGCCGCCGTCGTGCTGGGGCGCGGCGAGGGGTCGCCGGGCCGCGTCACGCAGTTCGCGGAGGGCACGACGCCGGCGCTCGCCGTCCTCGCGGCCGCCATCCTCGCGTACTACTCGTTCGTCGGGTTCGAGACGTCGGCGAACCTCGCCGAGGAGGTCCGCGACGTGCGCCGCACCTACCCGCGCGCGCTGTTCGGCGCGCTCGTCACCGCGGGCGTCGTGTACGTCGCGGTGGGCGTCGCCGCGGTCGCGGTCGTCGACCCCGAGACGCTCGCCGGGTCGACCGGGCCCCTGCTCGAGGTCGTCGACGCGGAGGGGTCGGTGCCCGCCTGGGTGTTCTCCCTCGTGGCGCTGATCGCCGTCGCGAACGGGGCGCTGCTCACGATGATCATGGCGAGCCGGCTCGCGTACGGCATGGCCGAGCAGGGCCTGCTCCCGGCCACGCTCGGGCGCGTGCTCCCCCGGCGCCGCACGCCGTGGGTCGCGATCGTCGTGACGACCGTGGTCGCGATGGGGCTCGTGTTCACGGGCGACGTCGCGGGCCTCGCCGAGACCGTCGTGCTGCTCCTGCTGCTCGTGTTCGCCTCGACGAACGTCGCGGTCCTCGTACTGCGCCGCGACCCGGTCGACGCGCCGCACTTCCGCGTCGCGACGGTCGTGCCGGTGCTGGGCGTGGCGTCGTGCGTCCTGCTCCTGACGCAGCAGGACGCCGTGACGTGGCTGCGCGCGGGCATCCTGCTCGCCGTCGGCGCGGTGCTGTACGTCGTGATGCGCTGGACCCGCCGGGCCGCGGACGCGCGCGCGGCGTAGGGACCGCTCGCGACCGCCGGTGCGCGAGCCGCCGCGCTACGCGTCCGCGGGCCGGGCGACCGAGCCGCGCACGACGAGGTGCAGCGGCAGCACGGTGCGTGCGGGCGGGACCGCGGGCGGGGTGCCGGTCATCGAGCGCTCGATCGCGTCCATGGCGGCGAGCGCGAGCGCCGCGACGGGCTGCTCGAGCGTCGTGAGCTTGGGGCGCAGCCACTGGCCGACACGGATGCCGTCGCACCCGACGACCGAGAGGTCCTCGGGGATGGAGATGCCGTGCAGCTCGGCGGCGCCCAGCATCCCGACGGCCACGATGTCGCTGCCGACGAACACGGCCGTCGGCGCGTTCCCGGGCCGCGTGAGGTAGGGGAACGTCGAGGCGCCGAACTGCTCGGTGTACGGCCCGTGGCGCACGAGGTCCGGGTCGACGTCGAGGCCGGCGTCGTGCATCGCGTCGACGTAGCCGCGCAGGCGGTCCTGGGTCGTGGACAGCTCCGCGGGCCCGGCGACGTGGGCGATGCGCCGGTGCCCCTGCTGCACGAGGTAGCTCGTGGCCTGGTAGGCGCCGCCGTAGTTGTCGACGGTGATCGTCTCGACGGGCAGGTCGAGGTCGACCTCCTCGTCGATGACGACGACGGGCAGCCCGTCCGCGACGGCGCGCGCGAGCCGGTCGTCGGTGCGCGACATCCCCACGTAGACGACGCCGCCGAGCGAGCCGTCGCTCGCGAGGAGCTGGCCCAGGCCGGACTCGGCGTCGCCGTGCCGCGTCGACAGCGCGACGACGAGCGGGACGCGGCGGTCGCCCGCGAGGCGCGCGACCTCCTCGGCGAGGGCGGTGAAGAACGGGTTGACGAAGTCGGGCACGACGAGCGCGACCACCCCGGTGCGACGCTCGTCGTCGCGCGCGGCGGGACCGGGCGCGGGGACGACGTACCCCACCTCGCGCACCGCGGCGTCGATCCGCGCCGCCGTCTCCGGCTGGACGTTGAGCTGCCCGCGCAGGTAGCGCGACGCCGTCGAGGCCGACACGCCGGCACGTTGCGCAACACGCGTGAGCGTCATGGCTCCCCTTCCTCGGGGCGGTCCCCCAGATCCCCTGCACTCTACCGGGAGCGTCGGGCCGCGCACGGTGTTGACAGCCGCGCCGCTCGCCCCCTACGGTCTTGCGCAACGCTACACAACGTTGCGCAACGTCGTCGAGGACGTCGCCGCGCGACCTGATCGCAAGGAGGCCGGGATGAGCCGGGTTCTGCTCGCCGGGGAGTCGTGGATCAACGCGACCACCGACTACAAGGGGTACGACGCGTTCCCCCACGCCCAGCTCGAGATCGGGTGCGCGCGCCTGCTCGAGGCGCTGGCCGCCGAGGGCCACGAGGTCACGCACCTGCCCTCGCACCTCGTCGCCGAGGACTTCCCCTCCACGCTCGACGAGCTCGACGCCTACGACGTCGTGATCCTGTCGGACATCGGCGCCAACTCGCTCCTGCTCCCGCCGGTCGTGTTCTCCCAGGGGCGCCCGTTCCCGAACCGGCTCAAGCTCCTCGCCGAGTGGGTCCGCCGCGGCGGCGGCCTCATGATGGCCGGTGGCTACCTCAGCTTCCAGGGCTTCCAGGCCAAGGCGAACTACCACGGCACCGCCGTCGAGGCCGTCCTGCCCGTCGACATCCTCCCGCACGACGACCGCGAGGAGACCCCCGAGGGCATCGGCGGCACCCTGACCGACGTCGAGCACCCCGTCACCGCCGGCCTCGACCGCGAGTGGCCGATCCTCCTCGGCTACCAGCGCCTCACCGCCAAGGCCGACGCGACCGTCCTCGCCACCATCGAGGGCCGCCCGCTCGTCGCCGTCCGCAGCGAGGGCGAGGGTCGCACGCTCGCGTTCGCCTCCGACATCTCCCCGCACTGGGCCCCGCGCGAGTTCATGGACTGGGCCGGCTACGGCCCGCTGTTCGGCCAGGCCGTCACCTGGCTCGCGGGCTGATGACGCCCGAGGTGGTGGTCGTCGGCAGCCTGAACATGGACCTCAGGCTGACCGTCGACCGCCTGCCCCGCTCGGGCGAGACCGTCTCCGCGACGGGCCTCGTCCGCTCCCCCGGCGGCAAGGGCGCCAACCAGGCGGTCGCCGCCGCCCGGCTCGGCCGCCGCGTCGCCATGGTCGGCGCCGTCGGCGACGACGACGACGGCCGGGCGATCCGCCGCCGCCTCGCCGTCGAGGGCCTCGTCCTCGCCGGCCTCGCGACGGCGGACCGCCCCACCGGCGTCGCCGTCGTGCTCTGGGAGCAGCCCGAGTCGACGATCGTCATCGAGCCCGGCGCGAACGCCGTCGTCGACGAGGCGTTCGTCACGGAGCGCGCCGACCTCGTCCGCGACGCGGCCGCCGTCCTGTGCCAGTGCGAGACGCCGCTCGGCGCCCTGCGCGCCGTCGCCGCCACCGCGACGGGCACCACGGTGCTCAACCCGGCGCCCGCCGTCCCGCTGCCCGCCCCCGTGCGCGCCGCGTTCCGCGTGCTCGTGCCCAACCGGTTCGAGCTCGCGACCCTCGTCGGCGCGAGCGACGAGCCCGTCGGCACCGACGCCGTGCTTGCCATGGTCCGCGCGCTCGACCACCCGGGGGACGTCGTCGTCACCCTCGGGGCCGACGGCGCGCTCGTCGTCCCCGCGGGAGGCGCACCCGTCACCGTCCCGGCGGAGCGCGTCGACGCCGTCGACACGACCGCCGCCGGCGACTCGTTCTGCGCGGCGCTCGCGGACGGCCTCCTCCACGGCGGCGACCTCGTCGAGTCCGCCCGCTGGGCGGCGCACGTCGCCGCCTCCACCACCACCCGCCACGGCGCCGTCGACTCCCTGCCGCGCGCCACCGACCTGGCCCCCGAGGGCACCAGGATTCCGCTCCACAGCTAAGTCCGACGTACCGTCGGAGGAAGGCACGGTCACGCAATGAAGCACACCACGCCGGCGACCACCGGTTCCCCGTCCGGCACTCAGGGAGGTGCTGTGAGCCCGTCAGCCCGCCGCAGCAGGGTCAAGGACACCGCGACCGCCCTGCTCGTCGTCGCGACCGTCCTCGCGGGGCCCTCGGCCCCATGCAGGCGGCCGTCAACGGCCAGCTGGGCAAGACGATCGGCGACGGGCACGCCGCCGCCCTCATCTCGTTCGGGACCGGCCTGGTCCTCATGTTCGGCGTCGTGTTCGCGCGCCCCGCGACCCGACGCGAGGCGCTCGCGATCCCCGGCCTGATCCGCTCGCGCACCATCCCGTGGTGGAACTACCTCGCGGGCCTGTGCGGGGCCGTCATCGTCCTGTCCGAGGGCGTGACCGTCGGCGTCCTCGGCGTCGCGACGTTCCAGATCTCTCTCATCTCCGGCCTCGTCATCTCGGGCGTCATCTGCGACCGCCTCGGCGTCACGGCGTCCGTCAAGCAGCCGCTCACCACCACGCGCCTGCTCGGCGCGGCGCTCGCCATCGCGGCGACCGTCGTCGTCATCTCGCCGAGCTTCTCCGTGCCGCACACGATCGTCCTCGCGATCATGCCGTTCGTGGGCGGTCTGCTCGCGGGCTGGCAGCCTGCCGGCAACGCGGCCGTCGCCGACGTCACCGGGTCGATGCTCGTCTCGATCGGCTGGAACTTCCTCGTCGGCTTCACCGCCCTGCTGATCGCCTACCTCGTGCGCGCGGCCGTGGGCGGCGTCGACTTCCAGCTCCCGAGCGAGTGGTGGATGTACCTGGGCGGCCCGCTCGGCCTGCTGTCCATCGCGCTCATGGCGCTCCTCGTGCGCGGCCTCGGCCTGCTCCTGCTCGGCCTCGCCTCGGTCGCGGGCCAGCTCGTCGGCTCGCTCGTCCTCGACGCCGCGATCCCCGCGCTCGGCCACACCGTGCACGTCGCGACCGTCGTCGGCACGGTCATCGCGCTCGTCGCCGCCGGGATCGGCATGATCCCGTCCGGCAAGGCCGCGCACGCCGACGGCCCGGACGGCTCCGACGCGGGCGTCGCGGCAGCCGTCGCGGGCGGCGAGGCTGGCGAGACGAGCGCGCGATGAGCGTCACGCCCGCCGGCCACGTCCAGACGGTCACCGGCCGCGCCGCGGCTGCGGACCTCGGCCTCACGCTCCCCCACGAGCACCTCTTCAACGACCTGTCCGGGGTGCTCGACCCGCCGAGCTACCGCTTCTCCGAGGCGGTCGTCGAGGTCCCGGTCTCTGCGTCGGTCGCGTGGGCGCTGCGCCAGGACCCGTACTGCTGCGCGGACAACATCGCCGACAAGCCGGTCGCCGCGGTCGCGGCGGAGCTCGAGAGCTTCGCCGCGCTGGGCGGGCGCACGATCGTCGACGCGACGTCGAGCGCCGCGATCGGGCGCAACCCCGAGCGCCTCGCGGAGGTCGCGCGCCGCACGGGCCTGCACGTGGTCGCGGGCTGCGGCGCGTACCTCGAGAAGTTCGAGGGCGACCGCATCGCCGCCGCGGCCGTGGACGCCCAGGCGTCCGCGATCGTCGCGGAGCTCGCCGACGGGATCGGCGGGACCGGCGTGCGGCCCGGCATCATCGGCGAGATCGGCGTCTCGCCGTCGTTCACGCCGGGCGAGGCGGCGTCGCTGCGCGCCGCGGCTCTCGCGCAGCGCGAGCACCCGCACGTCGCGCTCCAGGTGCACCTGCCCGGCTGGCAGCGCCGCGCGCACGAGGTGCTCGACCTCGTGCTCGACGAGGTGGGCGTGCGCCCGGAGAAGGTCGTGCTGTGCCACATGGACCCGTCCGCCGACGACCCGGGCTACCAGCGGTCCGTGGCCGAGCGCGGCGTCTGGCTCGAGTTCGACATGGTCGGCATGGACATCACCTTCCCGAAGGAGGGCGTGTCCCCCGACCCGCACACGACCGCGACCGCGGTGCAGCGCCTCGTCGAGGCCGGTCACGCGGGCCAGGTGCTGCTCAGCCACGACGTGTTCCTCAAGCAGATGTGGGTGCAGCACGGCGGCAACGGGTTCGCCTACGTCCCGACGGTGTTCACCGAGATGCTCGCCGCGCGCGGGGTGCCGCGCGACGTGCTCGCGCGCCTCACCCACGACAACCCGGTGGCGATGCTCACCGCGTGACGCGACGCCGTCCGCCACCCGCACGGCCGGGGCCCGCCAGGGTCCCGGCCGTCGGCGCGCCCGGGACCTCCGACCCTGGTCACGGCGTCGCGCTCTGAGAGGATCGGCGCATGAGACGACGTGCCCTCCCG
Source organism: Cellulosimicrobium sp. JZ28 (assembly GCF_015327065.1). NCBI lineage: Bacteria > Bacillati > Actinomycetota > Actinomycetes > Micrococcales > Promicromonosporaceae > Cellulosimicrobium > Cellulosimicrobium sp. JZ28. The sequence goes on from NZ_CP017660.1 coordinate 2,014,973, forward strand.
ACCCTCGTGGCCGCCGTGGCCGCCACCGCCCTCGTGCTCGCCGGCTGCTCCGGCGGGTCCCCGGAGCCCTCCGCTCTGGACGCCCTGCTCGACCGCCACGACCTCACCGGGCTCAGCGGCCAGGAGGTCGTCGACCGCCTGGAAGGGCTCGAGACCGCCGACCGGCCGACCGACCTCGTGGCCTCCGTCCGCGCGGCGGAGCTCGTGCTCGCCGACGAGTCGTACGAGACCACGGTCCCGCTGCCCGAGGACACGTTCTACCTCTCCGTCGCGCCTTTCGTGGACGAGACGCACGAGTGCTTCTACCACTCGCTCACCACGTGCCAGGGCGAGCTCGCCGGCGAGCCGGTCTCGGTGACGGTGGTCGACGCGGCCACCGGCGACGTGCTCGTCGAGGAGGACACGACGCTCGGCGCCAACGGCTTCGTGGGCTACTGGCTCCCGCGCGACGTCGACGCAGAGCTGCGCGTCGAACACGACGGTCGGGTCGGCACCACGACCGTCTCGACGCGCGACGACGACCCCACCTGCCTCACGACCCTCCAGCTCGCCTGACGAGCGACGGGCGCGCCCGGCGGCGTCCCGCTCCGCGCACGACGACGCCCGCCGCACCGGGGTGCGACGGGCGTCGTGCCTGCTGGGCCGGGAGGCGTCAGGCGGTCCCGCCGAAGTCGACCACGAGCTCCTCGGTGACCGTCTCGCCGTCACGCTCGGCGGTGGCGGTGACCGTCACCTGCCCCGCCGGCACCTCGACGAGGCGCGTCGCGAAGGCCTGGTAGGCGTTCTTGGTCGGCGCGACGGCCGCGAACTCCTTGGTCCCGTACGGCGTGGTGACCGTGAGGTCCACGGCCGTGTCGTCCTGGTTGACCACCCGGACCGCGAGGTACTGCTTGCCGCCCATGGTGCGCAGCTCGGCCTCGGCCGAGAGGTCGAGCGCGGGGCCGTCGTCGACGAGGGCCGACTGCCAGTCGACGAGGTCGTCGATCTTCGTGCCGAGCAGCGCGCGGTCGCCCGCCGCCGCCGACAGGTGGTCGACGAGCGAGCGCGCGCCGCCGAGCACCTGGACGGCCGTCGCGGGGTCGTCCGCGTCGGCCGCGCTGCGCGCGCTGCCGAGCAGGGACGAGATCGCGCCCGCGATGACGCCGTCGCCGACCGCGGAGGTGTTCAGGCCCGCCACGAGCTCGTCGACCTCGCCGAAGGTGACGCAGTTGCCGCCGCCCTCGACGACGCCCGCGGTCCACTCGACGCCCTTGAGGACGTGCTCGAGGAACAGCGGGTCGGTCCACGAGGCGTCGGTGTGCCCGGCGCCCTCGTACCAGGAGCGACCGCCCTCGAAGTTCTGGCACCACGCGATCGGGTGGTCCTCGCCCATCGCGTTGTTGCCCGGGTTGTACGTCGACTCGTCGAGCGTGATGAGGACGTGGACGTCCTCGCGCGGGTTGGTCGTGTAGTTGTACCACTCGTCGAACCGCTCCCAGACGGCGGGCAGGTGCGCCGTCGAGGGGTGGCCCGGGCTCTCGACGCGCATCGTCGCCGTCTGCTGCTGCGGGTGGCTGACGAACCGCGCGCCGCCGCCCGTGAGCTGGCTGTACCAGGGCACGGTGTGCATCGTGTCCGTCGCCGCGTGCAGGCCCACGAACCCGCCGCCGCCCCGGATGTAGCCCTGGAACGCGGCGAGCTCGGCGTCGTCCAGGAGGCGCGGCGTGGCCGGGTTGAGGGAGTTGGTGTTGTCGACCGGCGACGCGAAGACGATGGTCGCGTACTGCGCGAGGTCCTCGGCGCTCGTGAAGGGCGAGGAGTCCATCGTCAGGTCCGGCTGACCGGGCGAGCCGCTGCCCCACCACCCCGCCGAGCTGTTCGGCGGGTCCCACACGTCGACCGTGAAGCCGTTGTCGGCGCCGAGCTCGATGAGCGCGCGCGTGGTGTCGTCGATGTGCGAGTGGCGGAAGCCGAGCGTCTCACCGACGACGAGGATCTTGTAGTCCTCCTCGTCGGCGGCCGCCGGGCCCGCGGTCATGAGCGTGGCACCGCCCACGAGCGGCAGCGCGGCGGCCGCAGCCACCGCCCGCCGGAACGTCATGCCGCTGAACAAATCCATGCGTGCTTCTCCCTCGTCGTCGAGAGCGCGAGCCGGAGGGTCGCCGACGGCGACCCCACGGGGCGACGCGCGCACTCCTGCGTGCGTGGACGTCGGCTGCTGCCGATGCAGCGAGTTTTGACGGCAGGCGCACAAAAGTCAAGGTTTCAACGACTCGCGACTGCGGTTTCTCACCCCGGCTCGCGGCGCGCGTCGGGCGGGGACCGGGCCGGCCGCGGGGCACAGCGAGCGCACAGGGTCACCACAGGCACGCCTCCGCGTCCCGCGCGACCCTGGGAGCATGACCGCAGCCCCCGCCCCCGTCGGCCGCCCGGACCAGCCGCGCCTCACGCGCCCGGACGGCTCCCCCGTCCGCGTCCTCGTGGTCGACGACGAGCCGAACCTCGCCGAGCTGCTCACCTCGGCGCTGCGGTACGAGGGCTGGGACGTCTCCACCGCGCTCGACGGGCACACCGCGATCCGCACCGCGCGGGAGACCGGGCCGGACGTCGTGGTGCTCGACGTCATGCTCCCCGACATGGACGGGCTCACCGTCCTGCGCCGCCTGCGCGAGCGCGACGCCGACGTGCCCGTGCTGTTCCTCACCGCGCGCGACGCCGTCGAGGACCGCGTCGCCGGGCTCACCGCGGGCGGCGACGACTACGTGACCAAGCCGTTCAGCCTGGAAGAGGTCGTCGCCCGGCTGCGCGGGCTGCTGCGCCGCGGCGGTGCGACCGCCCAGCGCGAGGAGTCGGTGCTCGTCGTCGGCGACCTCGAGCTCGACGAGGACGCGCACGAGGTGCGGCGCGGGGGCGAGGAGATCCGGCTCACCGCGACCGAGTTCGAGCTCCTGCGGTACCTCATGCGCAACCCGCGCCGCGTGCTGTCCAAGGCGCAGATCCTCGACCGCGTCTGGAACTACGACTTCGGCGGCCAGGCCAACATCGTCGAGCTCTACGTCTCCTACCTGCGCCGCAAGATCGACAAGGGCCGCGCACCCATGATCCACACGCTGCGCGGGGTCGGGTACGTGCTCAAGCCCGCCGCCGACGCGGAGAGCGCCCGTGCCTGACCTCGGCGGGACCCGCCCGACGGCCACCGGCAGGGACCGGCGGCCCACCGCGCTGCGCCGGCGCCTCGTGCTCGTGCTCGCGGCCGTCGTGCTGCTCGTCACCGTCGGGCTCGCCGTCGCGTCCGCCGTCGTGCTGCGCACCCAGCTCGTCGCCCAGGTCGACCACGAGCTGCGCCAGGCGAGCGACCGGCTCGCCCGCGGCAACGGCCCCGCGCAGCCCCCGGACGGCACCGGCGACGCGTCCGGGCCGGAGCCCGGCGGCCCCGACGACCCGTCGCGCTTCCCCGCGGGCACCGGCCCCGGCAGCGCCGTGCTGCGGTACGACGGCGGCGCGCTCGTCCTCGCGGAGTACGTCACCCCGGACCTCCAGCGCGTGGCGCTCGACGACGCCCAGGTCGCGGCGCTCGAGGCCGTCCCCGCCGACGGCGCAGCGCACGACGTCGACCTCCCCGACCTCGGGTCGTTCCGCGCGGTGCACCGCACCACCGCGGACGGGCAGCCCGTCGTCGTCGCGTCGAGCACCGCCCAGGTCGATGCGACCGTCGAGAGGTACGTGCTCGTCGAGGCCGCGCTCGGCGCGGCCGGAGTCCTCGCGGCCGTGCTCCTCGGCACCTGGCTCGTGCGGCGCTCGCTGCGCCCGCTCGACGACGTCGCCGCCGCCGCGGGCCGCGTCTCCGAGCTCGAGCTCGCGCAGGGCGAGATCGACGCCATCCCGCGCGTCCCGGACGACCTCACCGACGAGCGCACGGAGGTCGGCCAGGTGGGCGCCGCGCTCAACCGGATGCTCGAGAACGTCGAGACCTCGCTCCAGGCGCGCCACGACTCCGAGACCCAGGTGCGGCGGTTCGTCGCCGACGCGAGCCACGAGCTGCGCACGCCGCTCGCCTCCATCCGCGGGTACGCCGAGCTCGTGCGCCGCTCCCCCGACGACGTGCCGCCCGCGACCGCGCGCTCGCTCGACCGCATCGAGGCCGAGGCCGTGCGCATGACCGGTCTCGTCGAGGACCTGCTGCTCCTCGCCCGGCTCGACGCCGGACGCCCGCTCGACCGCGCGCCCGTCGACCTCGCCGTGCTCGCCGTGGACGCCGTCACGGACGCGCACGCCGCGGGACCCGACCACGACTGGGCGCTCGACCTGCCCGGCGCGGACGACCTCGACGTCGACCCGGCGTCCGGCGCCCCGGACCCGGACGACCTGCCGGACGACGCCGTCGACCTCGAGGTGACCGGCGACGAGGCCAGCCTGCGCCAGGTGCTGGCCAACCTCCTCGCCAACGCCCGCACGCACACCCCGCCCGGCACGCACGTGGACGTCCGGCTCTCCGCGGACGCCGACGCCGTCGTGCTCGCCGTCGCCGACGACGGGCCCGGCATCCCCGCGCCCCTGCGGCCGACGCTCCTGCGCCGCTTCACCCGCGGCGACGACGCCCGCAACCGCACCGGCGGCTCCACGGGCCTCGGGCTCGCGATCGTCGACGCGATCGTCACCGCCCACGGCGGCACGATCACCGTGACGTCCGCGACGGCGGACGAGCCCGGCCCCACCGGCACCACCGTCGCGGTCCGCCTCCCCCGAAACCACCCCTGACCGTCCCTCCGGGGCCGCCTGGTCAGCCCTTGACGCAGAGGAGCGTCGTGAGGCGGGCGACGACCTCGACGAGGTCGGACTGGGCACGGACGACCTCGTCGAGGTCCTTGTAGGCGGCCGGGATCTCGTCGAGCACCCCGGCGTCCTTGCGGCACTCCACGCCGGCCGTCTGGGCGGCGAGGTCGTCGAGCGTGAAGGTCTTCTTCGCCTTCGTGCGCGACATGCGACGGCCCGCGCCGTGCGACGCCGACCAGTACGACTCCGGGTTCCCGAGCCCGCGCACGATGTACGAGCCGGTGCCCATGGACCCCGGGATGAGCCCGAGGTCGCCCTTCCCGGCCCGGATCGCGCCCTTGCGGGTCACGACGAGCTCCTGGCCGTCGACGCGCTCGACCGCGACGTAGTTGTGGTGGACGTTCACGGCCTCGTCGAACGCGATCTCGCGGCCGGGGAACGACGCACGCACGGCGTCGACGACGAGCGTCATCATGACCGCTCGCGAGCGCGCCGCGTACTCCTGCGCCCACCACAGGTCGGCGAGGTACGCGTCCATCTCCGGCGTGCCGCCGAGGAACACGGCGAGCTCGCGGTCGACGAGCCCCTGGTTGTGCTCCAGGCGCTTCGCGACCGCGACGTGCTGCTCCGCGAGCGTCTTGCCGATGTTGCGCGACCCCGAGTGCAGCTGGAGCCAGACCTGCCCGTCGGTGTCCGTGCACAGCTCGACGAAGTGGTTTCCCCCGCCCAGCGTCCCGAGCTGACGGCGCGCGCGGCCCTCGATGTCCGAGACGCGCCCGTGCAGCCCGGAGAACCGCGACCAGAACGCGTCCGCGCCGCGCGCGATCTCGGCCGGGCCGCGACCGGAGATCGAGCGCAGCCGGTGCGGGTCGACCGGCTCGTCGTGCGCGTGGAAGCCGACGGGGATCGCGGCCTCGATGCGCGCGCGGACCGGCCCGAGGTCGTCGGGCAGGTCCTCCGCCGTGAGGGACGTGCGGACGCCGATCATCCCGCACCCGATGTCGACGCCGACGGCGTTGGGCGACACGGCGTCGCGCATCGCGATGACCGAGCCGACGGTCGCACCCTTGCCCAGGTGGACGTCGGGCATGACACGCACGCCCTCGACCCACGGCAGCGCGGCGATGTTGCGCAGCTGCTGCAGCGCGGCCGGCTCGACGGCGTGCTCGTGCGCCCACATGAGAGTGGGTGCCTTCGCGCCCGACAGCGGGACGGGGAACGCGTGGGCCTCGGTGCTCACGATGCTGACCTCCTCGGGTCGTCCTGACGATCATGACGCCGCCCCGGCGGGGCGGCGAGGTGCGCGCGGGAGGACTCGAACCCCCGCCGCCCGGCTCCGGAAGCCGGCGCTCTGTCCGCTGAGCTACGCGCGCTGGTGCTCCTTAACGTCGAGCAGACGGGACGCGAGGCGTCCAGGTGCCCTCGGAGGGAGTCGAACCCCCGTCTCCGCTTCCGTAGAGCGGCGTCGTGTCCGTTGGACCACGAAGGCAGTGCTTTTCACCGCAGGCGCACGACAAATGCGCGCCGACGGCGGAGAGAAGAGAAAGACAGCACGAGAAATGCACCCCGACCGGGTGCATTCCCGCACAAGAAAAAAGGCCGCCCCGGCGATGTCCGGGACGGCCTGTCGTGACGACGCTGTGGTCAGACGACAGGACCGCCGGGGTCGCCGACGAGGAACGAGGACACGCGGAGATACGCCACGGGCAGCACGACGCGCGGCCGCTCGCAGGGCAGGACGGGACGTCGCCGGTCCTGCTGGACGGGTTCGCGCACGGCACTGCTCCTCTCGGTCGTGTCGGGTGGCCCACGCACCGGAATGTGGTCGACCGAGGAAGACCGTACGCGCCTTTCCTGGTCGACACAACCCCATTTCTCGAATTCGTGGAGGAATTCTCCGACCGAGGGCCGCCGCACCGCCGGGAGCACCCACCGGCCGGCAGTCTTTCCTGCCCCCACGGGCGGCCTTTCCTGCCCGCGGACGAGCTCGCACCCGCGCCGGGCGCGTCGGCGCTTGGCACACTTTTCTCTCGGCCGAGGTCCTGGCTCCCGGCCTTCCGGGCGGTCGACCGGGACTGTCAGCGGCACCCGGTAGGGTTCCGGACGTTCCGGACAGACCTCCCGACGCCGACGAACCGCGCGCGGGCCCGACGACAGGAGATGCGCCGCCATGATGGGTGCCAACCACGCCGCGACCGGTGCGGCGGCGTGGATCGCCGTGACGTCCACGGCCCCGTTCGCCCTCGGCTGGCACCCCGTGTCGTCGGTCGGGGTCATGACGGGTGCGGTCGTGTGCGCCGGGGCCGCGCTCCTCCCCGACGCCGACCATCACAACGGCACGTTCGCGCACTCGCTGCCGCCCGTGAGCGAGTGGGTGTCCGACGCCGTGGAGACGGTCGCGGGCGGGCACCGCCAGGGCACGCACTCGTTCCTCGGCATCGCGGTGTTCACCACGCTCGCCTGGCTCGCGGGCCTCGTCACGGTCGAGACGGCGAGCTTCGGCACGGTCTACGTCGGCGGCGGGCTGCTCGCCGTGCTGCTCGTCGCGCTCGCGCTCAAGGCGCTCAAGCTCACGCGGCGCGGCAAGCTCGTGCCGTGGGTGACGTCGCTCACCGTCGCCGTGCTCGTCGCCCTGTTCTCCCCGGAGGAGTGGAACTGGCTCCCCGTCGCGGTCGGGCTCGGCGTCGCGATCCACATCCTCGGCGACGTGCTCACGACCAACGGCGCCCCCCTGCTGTGGCCGGTGAAGATCCGCTCGCCGCACTGGGTGCGGCGCTCGCTCGTCGTCGACGACGTGTGGCGCCCGAGCGGGAGCTTCGCCCTCCCCCTGCTCGGCTCCACGGGGTCGGTGCGCGAGTGGATCCTCGCGACGGTCGTCGGGATGTACGCGACGGTCGGGTTCGTGTGGTCGGCGCTCGACCAGATGGGCTTCGACACCCTGGGCACGTACGAGCGCGTGGTGGCGGCGATCCAGGTCCTCGCGTCCGGGGCGGCCTGAGCCCGTCCTCAGCCGGCGGCGCGGAAGCGGGGGACGCGCGCCGTCGACCACCGCAGCGCCTCGGTGAGGAGGATCGCGAGCGCGCCGCACGCCAGGCCGACGCCGAGCGCGGCGGGGTCGGAGACGTCGAGCGACAGGAGCTCCCTCGCCGCAGGGACGCTGAAGAGCGCCACGTAGAACACCGCGCAGAAGCCGACCAGGACGACCTTCCACGCCGTGTACGGGCGCGCCACGACGGCGAGCACCCACAGGGCGCCCACGAGCAGGGTGACGAGCGCAGCGGTGGACGCGCGGACCTCCGCCGGGGCGAGCGTGTCCGTCGGGCCGCCCAGCGACGCCCCGCCCGCGCCCGGGTCCACCACGAGGTAGCACAGGAAGGTCATGACGCCGATCGAGACGCCCGCGGGCACCGCGAGCCGGAGCACCCTGGGCACGAAGCCCGGGCGCGCCCGCTCGTCGTTGGGCGCCAGGGACATGACGAACGCGGGGACCCCGATGGTGAACCACGCCGCGACGGTCACGTGGATCGGCAGGAACGGGTAGGAGACGGGCGCGGCCCCGAGGAGCCACGCGCCGACCCCGACGAGGCCGACGAGGACGGCCAGCACCACCGCGTACACGGTCTTGGTGAGGAAGAGGTGCGCGACCCGTTCGATGTTCCCGATCACCCGGCGCCCTTCCCCGACGACGGACGGCAGCGTCGCGAAGCGGTCGTCCAGCAGGACGATCTGCGCCACGGACCGCGCGGCCGGGCTCCCCGACCCCATGGCCACGCCGATGTCCGCGTCCTTGAGCGCGAGGACGTCGTTCACGCCGTCCCCCGTCATGGCGACGGTGTGCCCGCGCGCCTGCAGCGCCCCGACGACGGCCCGCTTCTGGTCCGGTCGCACCCGGCCGAACGTCGTGGCGCCCTCGACGACCGTCGCGAGCTCCTCCCGGTCGGCGGGCAGGGTCCGGGCGTCGACCGACGTCTCGGGGCCGCCCAGGCCGAGGGACCGCGCGACCGCGGCGACGGACACCGGGTTGTCGCCCGAGACGACCTTCACCGTGACGCCCTGGGCGTCGAAGTAGTCCAGGGTCTGCCGGGCGTCCGCGCGCACCCGCTGCTCGAGCGCGACGAGCGCCCGCGGGACGAGGTGCCCCGGAGCACCTCCGTCCGGGGCGGCGGCGTCGACCGGGGTGTCGGTCGACGCGACGAGCAGCACCCGGAGGCCGTCGGCGCCAAGCGCCGTCGCCCGGCGGGCCACGTCGGACCGGGGGTCCAGCAGCACGTCCGCCGCGCCGAGCACCCAGCTCCCCTGCGGGCCGTCGGCGTCCGCGAACGCCATGCCGGACCACTTCGCGGCCGACGAGAACGGGACGACGGCGGTCGCCCGCCAGGCCGGTGCGTCCGGGAACGCCTCCGCGACCGCGGCGACGGACGCGTTGGGCCGCGGGTCGAGGGCGGCGAGCGCCGCCAGGGCGCGCTCCACCTCGTCCCGGGGGCCGTCGAGCACGTCCACCCGGGCGAGGCGCATCCCGTTCTCCGTGAGCGTGCCCGTCTTGTCCGCGCACACCACGTCGACGCGCGCCAGCCCCTCGATGGCCGGCAGCTCCTGCACGAGGCACCGCCGTCGGCCGAGCCGGACCACCCCGATCGCGAAGGCGACGGAGGTCAGGAGCACCAGGCCCTCGGGGACCATGGGCACGAGGGCCGCGACCATGCCGAGCACGGACTGCCGGAACCCCTGCCGCGAGATGACGAGCTGGTTCACCACCGTGAGGACGCCCGCGGGCACCAGCAGCCACGTGATGACCCGCAGGATCGAGTCGATGCCGGACCGCAGCTCCGAGCGCACGAGCGTGAACGCGCTCGCCTCGTGCGCGAGCCGCGCGGCGTACGCGGCCGGGCCGACGTCCGTCGCCCGGTAGGCGCCCGACCCGGCCACCACGAAGCTCCCGGACAGGAGGCGGTCCCCGGGCCTCTTCACGACGGGGTCGGCCTCGCCCGTGAGGAGGGACTCGTCGACCTCGAGCGAGGCGGACTCGACCACCGGACCGTCGACCACGACCTGGTCCCCGGCGCCGAGCTCGACGACGTCGTCGACGACGACGTCCGCCTGGTCGACCTCCGTCACCGCCCCGTCGCGGCGCACGCGCACCGGCGCCCGCCCCACGATCGCCAGCGCGTCCAGGGTGCGCTTCGCGCGCAGCTCCTGGACGATCCCGATGCCGGCGTTGGCGAGGATCGCGAGACCGAAGAGGCTGTTGATGAGCGAGCCCGTGCTCAGCGCCAGGACGAGAAGCACCCCGAGCAGGGCGTTGATCCGCGTCGCGGTGTTGGCCCGGACGATGTCCCAGGTCGTGCGCCCCGAACGGGGCGGCAACCGGTTGACCCTGCCGTCGGCGACGCGTTCTTCGACGTCCCGTGACGTCAGTCCCGCAGCCCTCGTCGACGGCGCCGTCATGGGCGCGATCGTATCCGCCGTAATTCCGTTGCGCCGGGCCGCGCGGCGATGAGACGGTCGCAGCACGTCGCCCGCGTCGTCGGGCACCGGAGGAGAGGAGGAACGCCATGAGCTGGACGACCCCCGCTCGCGTGTCCACCACCCCCGGGAGCACCCACCGCCGCTGACCGGTCCACGACCGTTCGCGACGACCGTCCCCGACCGCCGCCCGGCGGCCGCGGCGACGCGCGCTCCCCTCCCCCGAGGAGCCCCCCGTGCCCGAGCACGACCTGCCGTACCCCGACCTCTCCCTCCCGCCCGCCCTGGCGCGCGACCCCCGCACTCCCCCGCCGCGCCGTCTGCGGCGCCTCGCCGACCTGGCAGACGCCGAGGCCGAGGCCGGCGTCCTCGACGCGGCGCTCGGCGACGACCAGCGCTGGTCCACGTGGTCCGCCGTCGAGAAGGGACAGCGCGGGCCGGAGCCGCGCCCCGACTGGGTCGTGACGGCCGATGCCGCCCTCGACACCGAGCTCGGCCTGCTCAAGACCGGCAAGGAGGCGGACGTCTTCCTCCTGGAGCGGGCCGTCCCCGGCGACCCCGCGCGCCGCAGCCTGCTCGCCGCGAAGCGCTACCGCGACCTCGACCACCGCTCGTTCCGCCGCGACACCGTCTACACCGAGGACCGCCGCGTGCGCCGGACGCGTGACCGTCGCGCCCTCGACCGCAAGTCGCGCTACGGCCGCCAGGTCGCGGCCGGGCAGTGGGCCGCCGCCGAGTTCGCCGCGCTGTGCGAGCTGTGGTCGGCCGGTGCGCCCGTCCCGTACCCCGTCCAGATCGACGGCGACGAGATCCTCATGGAGTTCGTCGGCACGTCCGACGGCGTCTCGCACGAGGCCGCGCCACGGCTCGCGCGCACGCGGCCCGACCGCGACCTCCTCGCGTCGTGGTGGGACCAGGTCCGCGACGCCATGGCCGTGCTCGCCCGGCTCGGCTACGCGCACGGCGACCTGTCGCCGTACAACGTCCTGGCGGACGGCGAGCGGATCGTCGTCATCGACCTGCCGCAGGTCGTGGACCTCGTGGCGAACCCGTTCGGCACCGAGCTCCTGCTGCGCGACTGCCGCACGATGTCCGCGTGGTTCGCCGGGCGCGGGCTCGAGACGGACGCCGACGAGCTCTTCGCGGTGCTGCTCGCGCAGGCGTGGTGACGACCGCGCCCGGACCGTCGACGGCGCCGCCCGACGTCACCGTCCGACGGTCCGGGCGGCTCGGCCGTCCGTGCGACGATCGACCGCGTGCTGCGCCTCGCCCTCGTCGGTCTCGACTCGTCCCACGCCGACCACTACGTGCGGCTCGTGGCCGCCGAGCGGCGCTGGCCCGGCGTGCGGCTCGTGGCGCTCGTCGACGGGGAGCCCGGCCGCCGCGCGGAGCTCGCCGCGGCCGGCGGGCTGCTCCTGGACGCGGGCGACGCCACCGTGACCGACGTCGTCGGGCACGTCGACGCCGCGATCGTCGCCCACCGCGCGGGGCGGCGGCACGGCGCCGCGACGCGCGCGCTCCTCGCGGCGGGCGTCCCGGTGCTCGTGGACAAGCCGTTCGCCGCGTCGGTGGCCGACGCGCGGGCGACGCTCGACGTGGCGCGCGCGCACGGCACGGCCGTGACGACGGCGTCCGCGCTGCGGTTCGCGCCCGAGGTCGCGGCGGCGCACGCCGCCCTCGCGACCGCCGACGGAGGTTCCGTCGCGCCGCGCGTCGCCGCGGCACCGGCGTCGCCACCCAGGCCAGCGGCGCCGCCGCCCGGGCCCGCCGTCGAGGTGTCCGGCCCGGCGGACCCGCACGACGAGCGCGACGGGCTGTTCTTCCTCGGCATCCACGTCGTCGAGGCGGCGCGCGCCGTGGTCGGTGCGCCGCCCGGGGCGGCGTGGTCGCTGCCCGCCGTGGCGCGCTCGGCGGACGGGATCATCGTCACGACGCGGCTGGGCGGTGTCGACGTCCGCCTGCTCCTCCTGGACCCGGACACCCACCCCACCGCGGGGTTCGCGGTCGCGGTGCGCACGCCCCGCGGCGTCGAGCGCACCGAGGTCGTGCTCGACGCCGACTACCTCGCCCCGGTGGTCGAGCACGGGCTCGCGGTCCTCGCACCCGGTGCCGCCACGACCGCGTCCGCCGCGGCGCGCACGACGGCGGACCCCGCCGACGACGCGGGCCGGGTCACCGACGACGCGGGCCGGGTCGCCGCCGAGCACGCGACGATCCTCGCCGACCTCGCGCTCCTCGAGCAGGTCGGGGCGGCCCTGCGGCCCTGAGCCCGGGCCCCGGAGCTCCCGCCGCCCGCGCCGGGGCGCGGCGGACGGGGTAGAACGGGACCATGGAGCCCTCCACCGAGTCCTTCGACGCCGACGACGTCCGCACGTTCCTCACGACCTACGGCGTCGCGCTCTCGACGGGCGACCTCGACACGATCGGCGAGAGCTACGCCTTCCCGGCGCTCGTCGTCGGCACGACGGGCTCGGTGCTCCTCGGCGACCCCGAGGACGTGCGCGCGTCGACGGCCGAGCTCGCCCGGGGGTTCCGCGAGCGCGGGCTCGTCGGCGTGGTCGCGCACCTCGTCGGGGTCGAGGAGGTCGGCGACGCGCTCGTCTGGGCGCACGCGCGCTGGAGCTGCCGCGACGAGTACGCGAACGAGCAGGAGGCGCAGGAGGTGCGGTACCTGCTGCGCCGCGCGCGGGACACGTTCGAGGTGTGCGTCGCGGTGCCGATCGGCCCGTAGGCCGCGCCGACCGCGCCCGCCGACCGGCCGCGAGCGCCCGGGTCAGGACAGCCGGTTGTCCCGGTCCTCCCACGGCGACGCGGCGGGCGACCGCCCGGGCGGGGTGACGTCGTCGGGCTGGAGCGCCCGCACGACGAACGACCCCGCGGCGAGCACGACGCCCCCGGTGAACGCGACCTGCAGCACGGTGAGCAGCACGCCCACGAACCAGGTGCCGACGAACGCGTAGGTGACGTTCGTGAGCCCGATGTTCTGGACGAGCGCGCTCCCGACGGTCAGGCCGAGCCCGGTCCAGAGCATCGTGCGGGCGGTGAGACGGGGCGGCATCACGGGCTTCCTCTCGTCGGCGAGACGGTCCGGGGCCGCGACGTCGGCGGACGTACGGCACCCGGTCCGTTCCTACCACGCCGCCCGCGGCGCCGCGGTCCCCGCCTCCCGCGTCAGCGGAAGTCGCGCGAGGTCGTGCCGACCTGGAGCGAGAGCGGCGCGAGGTGCTCCGCGACGAGGTTCGTGGCGCCGTCGGCCCGCTCGAGCCGCCCGCGCACGACGAGCGCCGCGGACCCGCGCGCGACCTTCCGGAACCGCTGCCACAGCCCGGGCGAGCACACGACGTTGAGGATGCCCGTCTCGTCCTCGAGCGACAGGAACGTCACACCTCCGGCGGTCCCGGGCCGTTGCCGGTGCGTGACGACGCCGCCCACGGCGACGCGCGACGGCGGGTGCGGGCGCGTGCCCGGCACCTCGCCCGCCGCGCGCTCCGCCTCGTCGACCTGCTCGATCTCGCGCGACACCGCCACGGCGCCGACGACGGTGAGCACCCCGGCCGCGGTGAGTCCGTCGCGGACGTACTGCGTCGGGTAGGAGTCGGTGGACACGCCCGTGGCCCAGACGTCGGCGACGGCGGTCTCGACGTCGGTCATGCCGGGCAGCGCCGGCGCCTCGACGCCGACGCTCACACCCGGCAGCGTCCCCGGACCCTCCTGCGCGAGCGCGCCGGCCGCCCACAGCGCCTCGCGTCGCGTCACGCCGAGGCCGTCGGTCGCGCCGGCGGTCGCGAGCCCTTCGAGCTGGGCGGTCGTGAGGTCGACGCGCCGCACGAGGTCGCGCAGGTCGCTGAAGGCCCGCCCCTCCCCCGGTGCCCCGCGCGCCGCGACGACGCGCTCGGCCGCGTCCTTCCCGAGCCCGCGCACGCTCGCGAGCCCGAGCCGCACCGCGAGCCCGAGGTCGGGCGCCGGCCCGTAGCGGGTATCGACCCCTACCTTCCCGCCGAGCATGCGGCTGTCGCCCGTCCGGGCGCCAGGACGGTCCTCACCCGCATGCTCGGCGGGCACAGCCGCATGGTCAGCGGGCAGCCGCTCGACCGTCGCCTCGACCTCGGACGCGTTGACGTCGGGGCGCAGCACGGTGACGCCGTGGCGGCGCGCGTCCGCCACGAGAGACTGCGGCGAGTAGAACCCCATGGGCTGCGCCGCGAGCAGCCCTGCGTAGAACGCGGCGGGATGGTGCACCTTGAGCCACGAGCTCGCGTAGACGAGGAACGCGAACGAGTACGCGTGCGACTCGGGGAACCCGAAGTCGGCGAACGCCTTGAGCTTGTCGTAGATCTCCTCGCGCACGGCCGGGTCGGTGACGCCCTTCTCCCGCATCCCGTCCATGAGCCGCCCCCGCAGCTCCTCCATGCGCTCGACCGACCGCTTGGACCCCATCGCACGCCGGAGCTGGTCGGACTCCTTCGGGGAGAAGCCCGCGACGTCGATCGCCATCTGCATGAGCTGCTCCTGGAACAGCGGCACGCCCTTCGTCTTGCCGAGCGACTTCTCCAGCAGCGGGTGCAGGAACGTCACCTCCTCCCGGCCCCGCGCCCGGTTGATGTACGGGTGCACGGAGCCGCCCTGGATGGGACCCGGGCGGATGAGCGCGACCTCGATGACGATGTCGTAGAACGTCCGGGGTCGCAGGCGCGGGAGCGTCGCCATCTGCGCGCGCGACTCGACCTGGAACACGCCGACGGTGTCGGCCGCGCACAGCAGGTCGTACACCGCCGGGTCGTCCTCGGGCAGCGTGTGCAGCGCGAGGCGCGGCCCGCCCTCGTGCCGTTCCACGAGGTCGAACCCGATGCGCAGCGCCGTGAGCATCCCGAGGCCGAGGAGGTCGAACTTCACGAGCCCCGCGTCCGCGCAGTCCTCCTTGTCCCACTGCAGGACGGTGCGGCCCTCCATGCGCGCCCACTCCACGGGGCACACCTCGATGACGGGGCGGTCGCACATGACCATCCCGCCCGAGTGGATGCCCAGGTGCCGCGGGAGGCGCAGCATCCGGTCGGCGAGGTCGAGCACCGCGTCCGGGATCTCGCCCTCCTGCGCGGCCGACGGCGGCCGGTGCGCGGGCACGACGTCGTGCGTGTCGTCCGCGCGCAGGACGTCGCCCTCGTCCACGGCGAGCGGGTCGACGACGCGCGCGCCCCGGCCGGTGAGGTCGGGCGACCAGTCCCGGCTCCCCCACAGGCGCGACGTCGCGGCGTCCTTCCGGGCGGTGCGCGTCGTCACCCGCGGGGCGGCCGGGCCGGCGGACCCCGGGGTCTTCGCCGCGATCGACCGCTCCTTCGCCGCCCGGTCGGCCGCGGGCGACGACGGGTCGGGACCGCGCAGCGACCCCCACCGCTCGATCGACTTGCTCCACGCGTCGGCCTGCCCGACGTCGTACCCCAGCGCCCGGGCCGCGTCGCGCACCGCCGACTTCGGCCGGTAGGAGATGACGTTCGCGACCTGCGCGGCGTGCGTGCGCCCGAACGTCGCGTAGACGTGCTGGATGACCTCCTCGCGCCGCGCCGACTCGATGTCGATGTCGATGTCCGGCGGGCCGTCGCGCTCGGGTGCGAGGAAGCGCTCGAACAGCAGGCCGTGCTTCACCGCGTCGACGGCCGTGATGCCGAGCGCGTAGCAGACCGCGGAGTTCGCGGCCGACCCGCGGCCCTGGGCGAGGATCCCGTTCCTGCGGCAGAACTCGACGAGGTCGTAGACCACGAGGAAGTACCCCGGGAAGTGCAGGTCCTCGATGACGCGCAGCTCGTGGTCGATCTGCGCCCACGCGCCCGTGATCTTCTCCTGGCCGCGCGGCCCGTACCGGTCCTCGCCGCCGCGCCGCACGAGCTCGCGCAGCCAGGTCGCCTCGGTGTGCCCGTCCGGCACCGGGTAGGGCGGCAGGTCGGGTGCGACGAGGTGCAGGTCGAACGCGCACTCGTCCCCCAGCGCCGCCGCCGTCGCGACGGCCTGCGGGTGCCGGGGGTGGCGCGCGAGCATCTCCGCCGCGGAGCGCAGGTGGGTCGTCGGGGCACCGGGCAGCCAGCCGTCGAGGTCGTCGAGCGACGAGCGCGCGCGCACGGCCGCGAGCGCCCCCGCGAGGTCGGCGTCGCGCGGGTGGGCGTAGTGCGCGGCGGTCGTCGCGACGAGCGGCAGGCGGGCGTCGGCGGCGAGGTCGGCGAGCGCCGCGTGGAGGTCGGCGTCGCGCGGGTCGTCGGTCGTGGTGATCTCGACGGCCACGTTGTCGGCGCCGAAGAGGGCGACGAGACGGTCGAGCTCGCGGCGGGCCGCGGCGCGCCCGGACGTGACGAGCGCGCGCCGCACCGCGCCCTTGCGGCACCCGGTGAGCACGAGCCACTGCCCGGCGGCCTCCGCCGCGAGCTGCTCGAGGCGGTAGTCGGCGGCGCCCTTGGTGCCCGTCGCGAGGTGCGCGGTCGCGATGGCGCGCGACAGGTTGCGGTAGCCCTGCGTGCCGCGCGCGAGCACGAGCAGGTGGGTCGAGCGCGGGTCAGGGACGCCGGTGGGCGGGTCGAGCACGGGCGCGCCGGTCGCGGTCGGCGCGGGCAGGTGCAGCTCGGACCCGAAGACGGTGGGGAGACCGACCTTGCGCGCAGCCTCGGCGAAGCGCACGACGCCGTACAGGCCGTCGTGGTCGGTGACGGCGAGCGCCGACAGCCCGAGCCGCGCGCCCTCGGCGGCGAGCTCCTCGGGGTGGGACGCGCCGTCGAGGAAGCTGAACGCGGAGTGCGCGTGGAGCTCGGCGTAGCGCGGGCCGGTGGTCCGGTCAGTCATACAGGCCCTCCACGGTCCACCGCCCGCGCGCGCTCGCGAGGAGCAGGCCGCGGCCGTCGTCGAGCAGGACCTGCACGTGCACGCGGCGCCGGGGCGCGGGCGTCCACCAGCGCTCGGCGAGCGGCCACGGCCCGGCCCAGTCCACGACGGCGCGCGCGGACCCGGGCCCGGGCAGCGCCGTCTCGTCCCGGGGCGGCACCGCACGGCGCGGGCCCTCCTCCGGCGCGGGGGCCGGCCACCGCACGGTCGCGGGCTCGCCGCTCATCGCGAGGCGCGCGTCGACGACGACGGGCCGCCCGGCGTCGTCGAGCACGACGACGTCCTGCGGCTCGACGGGCACGAGCGCGGGGGCCGGGCTCGGCAGCGCGCCGGGCCACGGCAGGGCCGGGTCGCGCGGGCGCACGACGTCCTCCCCGAACGGCACGAGGTGCACGCGGTCGGTCGCGTCGCGGCCGCCCTGGACCTGGACGCGCAGGACGGCGTCGCCGCCGAGGATGCCCTGCACGCGCCCGAGCGCGCGGTGGGCCCGCGCGTCCTCGCCGCTCGACGCGCCCCACAGGCGCGGCTGCTCCGCCCCCGCGGGCACGACCTCCTCGGCCGTGAGGGACAGGCGGGCCAGCGGCGCGACGCCCGGGACGACGTCGGCCCCGCCGGGCGAACCGTGCTCGCCGCCACGACGCCCGGCCCGGGCCGCGCGCCCGGCGCGGACGGACGTGGTGGTGAGCCAGCCCTCGAGCTGCCACCGGACCTTGTCCGTGAGGCGCGCCGGGCTCATCGCGCCCGGCCCGTCGAGCCGCCAGGTGCGCTCGAGGTCGTCGCCCTCGACGGTCCGTGCGGTGATGCGCAGGCGCCCGGCGACGAGCGAGCGCGCGACGAGCTGGTCGTGCAGGTCCTCGGAGAGCCGACGCGCGGCGAAGGTCGCGACGTCGACGCGCTCGGCGGGCGGGTCGAGCTCGGCGCTCACCGCGACGTCGGGCTCGACGCGGCGCCGCGCGGGCGGGCGCAGGTCCTCGCCGCGCGCGAGCCGGTGCGCCCACGCGCCGAGGTCGCCGAAACGCCCCTCGACGGTCGCGGGCGGCAGGGCCGCGAGCGCCCCGAGGGTGCGCACGCCGAGCCGGCCCAGGAGGTCCACGAGCTCGTCGACCGCGACGGCGGCGTCCGGCCGGGCGGTGACGTGCACGAGGTCGCGCGCGGGCCGCGGCGCGAGGAACGCGGCGGAGCGGCCGGGCGGGACGACGGCGGCGTCCCGCGCGGCGAGCACGGCGGCGAGGATGTCGTCGGCGACGCCCACCTGGCTCTCGTGGCCGGTGCGCTCGGCGACGCGCGCGACGAGCGCCTCCGCGAGCGCGGCGTCGGACCCGTGGTACCGGCTCGCCCCGGCGGCGGGCAGGAGCAGCAGGCCGGGCCGGGTGATCTCCAGCCCCGCGACGACGGTCTCGGCCGCGAGCGCGACGGGCTCGAACTCGCGGGCGTCGCGCGCGTCGTCGACGTCGAGCAGCTCGAGCTCGGGGCAGCACTCGCGGGCCCGACGGCGGCGCATGCCCCGGCGCACGCCGTGGGCGCGCGCGGTCGCGGAGACGGCGACGACGCGGCGGCCGTCGTGCGTCGCGGCGGGGACGTGCGCGGGGACGTCGCGCACCGCCATCGCCGCGAGCACCGGCCAGTCCGGCACCCACAGGGCCGCCGTGCGGGTCGGGCTCGTGGTCATCCGACGAGCCGGAGCCGGGAAGGCCGGTCGGGGTCGTCGGCCCGGGCGGTCTCGTGGGCGGTCTCGGCGGTCCCGGCCGCGACGGCGCCGGTCCCGGCCGCGGGCCGGGGGCCGCGGGCGTCCTCGGCGAGGAACGCGGGCCAGTCCTCGTGGCCGAGCGGGAGCTCGACCTCGAGCCGCGCGGGGCGCGCGGCTCCCCCGCGGCCCGCGCGCTCGACGACGAGGGTGCGACGGCGCAGCCAGCCCGCGCCGCGGTCCGCCCCGGACCAGCCGCCGCCCGTCACGGTGAGCGCGACGTGCGCGCCCGGCCACGTCCCCGCGGCGACGAGCAGCGCCCCGCGCTCGCGCGCCCGCGCGGCCAGGCGCCGTCGGTCGGGGTCGGTGAGGGCGGCGTCGGGCCCGACGACCACGACGTCCAGGCCGTCGACGAGCGCCGAGATCGCGAGCGCCGCGTCCGGGCCGGGCCGCGGGACGAGCACGACGCGGTCGAGGTCGGCGCCGGCGTCGGCGGCCGCGAGCAGCCCGACGGCGGGGAACCCGACGGCGGCGGTCCACGCCCCGGCCCGCGACGGCCGCGCGACGAGCGCGAGCAGGAGGCTCGTCGAGCCGCGCACCGCCAGCACGGTGCCGCGCTGCAGCGCGCCGATCGGGAGGAGCGGCGCGAGCGCGTCGTGCACCGGCCACACCCGCTCGTCCGTGCCCGCGTCCCGGCTCGCGCCCGAGGTCCGGACGTGGCGGGTGCGGGCGCGCGCCGGAGGGTCGGACGGCGCGGGGGCGGGCCGCACGACCGGCGAGGCGGCGGCGTCCGCGAGCGGGGCGACCTCGGCGAGGAGTGCGGTGCCGGCGCGCGGGACGGTGTCGGCACGCGGGGCGGTCTCGGTGCGCGGGACGACGGTCGGTGCCGCCGGGGCGGTGAGCGGTTCCGGGGCCGCGGGGGCGACGACGGGACGGTGTCGGCGGACGCCCGTACGCTCCTCCGCACGGCGCAGGACGGCACGGGCGCGCTCGGCCTTGTCGACGGCCGCAGCCGTCGGGCCTGGTGCCCCCGCCCGTTCGGCGGGGTCGGCGAGAAGGGTCATCTCGCCTCCCGGGATGCGGCTCGGACGGGACGCGCACCGCGCGTCGACTGCTGCGGGCGGTGTGCTGCACCCGCTGGGCGTTCGAACACACGTTCGAACACTTCCAGTGAACGACCGCCGCTCCGAGGTGTCAACTCCGCAGGTCGGAGGCGCCTGCTTCGTCCGAGATGCCCACCCCAACCTTCGACCCCCACTGGAGACTTGCCCGAAACCCTCGACCTCTACCTGACCCTCCTCCCCCGCCGACCATGCGGCTGTCGCCCGTCCGGCGGGCGGCACGGGCTGCGACCGCATGCTCGGCTGGCTCGAGGGGCTCCGGGGGTGTGTTCGGCATCCGGCCTCTCCCGCGCGGCGGCCCGCCGGGGTGGCAGGCTGACGCCATGGACGCCCGCACGACCCTGCCCACGCTCGGCTCGCTCACCTGGGAGCCGGCGCTCGACCACCTCGACCTCGTCGCCCCCGTGACCGCCGACGCGCTGCGCCGGTGGGCCGACGCCGACCCGGACGTCGCGACGCTCGTCGCCGTGACGGAGATCGACCCGGACCTCGCCGACACCGCGACGCTCAACGCCGCGTTCGACCTGCCCGTCGAGGCGTCGGCGAACTGCGTCGTCGTGGGCGGCACGCGGGCGGGCGACGAGCGCGTCGCCGCCGCCGTCGTGCGGGCCCACACGCGCGCCGACGTCAACACGCGCGTCCGCAAGCTGCTCGACGTGCGCAAGGCGTCGTTCCTGCCGACCGACCGCGCGACGGCCGAGTCCGGGATGGAGTACGGCGGCATCACGCCTGTCGGGCTGCCCGAGGGGTGGCGCGTGCTCGTCGACTCCCGCGTCGTGACCGACGGCGCGCTCGCGCTGATCGGCAGCGGCGTGCGGCGCTCGAAGCTGCTGCTCCCCGGCGACCTGCTGGGCCGCCTGCCCGGTGTCGAGGTCGTCGAGGACCTGGCCGTCCCGGTCGCCTGACCCGTCCCCCTGCCGAGCACGCCCTGGCGGTCGCCACGGGCGGCCTGACGACCGCCAGGTCGTGCTCGACGCCCGGCGGTCAGCGATCCAGGACGACGAGCCGCTGCGTCGCGCGCGTCATCGCGACGTAGCGGTCCACGGCGCCCTCGACGCCGTCGCCGAACGCTTGCGGCTCGACGAGCACCACGAGGTCGAACTCGAGGCCCTTCGCCGTCTCGGGCGTGAGCCACCGCACCCGCGCGGACCCCTCGCCCTCGCCACCGACGTCGCCGACCCTGCCGTCCGACTCCTCGCCGGACGGCCCGGACGGCCGGGACGGCTCGGTGGCACCGATGACGCACGCCGTGCCGTCCGCGTGCTCGGCGAGCCACGCGCCGAGGACCGCGTCGAGGTCCGCGACCGCCCCGTGGGCGACGGGCACGCCCGTGCTGCGCACCGACGTCGGGACGTTCGCGTCCGGGATCGCGGCCCGGACGACGGGCTCCGCCTCGGCCATGATCTCCCGCGGCGTGCGGTAGTTGACGCTCAGCGACGCCTCCTCGACGCGGGCGAAGCCCACGCGCGCGAGCCGCTCGCGCCAGCCCTCGGGGAAGCCGTGGCGCGCCTGGGCCCGGTCCCCGACGACCGTGACGCTGCGCGACGGGCAGCGGCTGAGGACCATCTGCCACTCGGCGTCGGTGAGCTCCTGCGCCTCGTCGACGACGACGTGCGCGAAGGGCCCCGCGAGGCGGTCCGGCGTCGCGACGACGAGCGCGCCGTCGTCCACGAGCGCGTCGCGCAGGTCCTGGCCGCGGAGCATCTGCATGACCCCGAGCTCGCTGTCGTCGGTCGCCACGAGGTGGTCGACGACGTCGTCCATGCGCGCGCGCTCCGCCGCCACGGCAGCCTCGTTGCGGCGGCGTCGGCGCGACGCCTCCGGGTCCCCGAGCCGACGGCGCGCGGCGTCGAGCAGCGGGAGGTCCGCCGTCGTCCAGGCGTGCGCGTCCTCGCGCTGGAGCGCGCGCACCTGCTCGGGCGTGAGCGACGGCGCGCACAGGCGCAGGTAGGCGGGCACGGACCACAGGTCGGCCACGAGGTCCGTCGGCTCCACGAGGGGCCACGCGCGGTCGAACGCGGCGCCGAGCCCGCGGTGGCCGCGCAGGGCGCGGCGCACGTCGTCGGCCTCGACGTCGACGCCGTCCTCCGCGGCTCCCCCGCAGGCCTTGTCCACGAGGATCTCGACGAGCGCGGCCCAGACGTCGTCGCGCGCCTCGTTGTGCGGGGTGCCCGGGTCGACGGACTCGAACGCCTCGGCCCAGTCGGCCGGGGAGAGCCAGACGTCGGCCCACGGCGTCTCGACCTCCATGCCCTCGTCGGGCGGGCGTTCGGAGAACCGCACGGCGGGCTCGATCGCGGCGACGAGCCCGGCGGACGCCTTGAGCCGGGCCACCTCGGGGTCTGCCTCCGCGCGCGCCGTCGCGCCCTCGGGGACGAGGTCGCGCAGCGTGCAGGTCTGCACGCCCTCCTCGCCGAGGCCGGGCAGCACGTCGGCCACGTACGCGAGGTAGGGACGGCTGGGCCCGACGACGAGCACGCCGCCGCGCCCACCACCGTGTCGGCCCCCGTGCCCGCCGCCCACCTGCGGGTCGGCGTACAGCAGGTAGGCCGCGCGGTGCAGCGCCACGACCGTCTTGCCCGTGCCGGGGCCGCCGTCGACGACGAGCGCGCCGCGCGAGCCCGAGCGCACGATCGCGTCCTGGTCGGCCTGGATCGTGCCGAGCACGTCGCGCATCCGCGGCGACCTGCTCGCGCCCAGGCTCGCGACGAACGCCGACTGGTCGTCGAGCGCCGCGCTCGACCCCGCGCCGTCGGGCACGAGCTCCTCGTCCCAGTAGTCGGTGACGCGCCCGCGCGCCCACCGGTACCGGCGCCGCGCCGCGAGGCCGAGCGGTCGCGCGGGCGTGGCCGCGAAGTACGGCTCGGCGGCGGGCGAGCGCCAGTCGACGAGCAGGCGCTCCCCCGCCGGGTCGGTGAGGCCCACGCGGCCCACGTACACCGGCGCGGAGCCGTCGGCGAAGGTCATGCGACCCAGGCACAGGTCGACGCCGTAGCGCTGGAGCAGCCGCAACCGGCTGCTGAGGCGGTGGATCTCCTGGTCGCGCTCGAGCGCCTCGGTGCCGCTCCCGCCCGGCGCGCGCCGGGCCGCGTCGAGACGCTGCGCGAGGTCCGTCACGGAGTGCTCGAGGCTCGCGGCGATCGCCGCGAAGTGGCGCTCGTCGGGGTCGACGAGCGCAGGGTCGGCCTTCGCGGCCAGCCGCGCGGGCAGGTCGAAGAACGGCGCGGGCCGCGGGTCCTGGTCCGCAGTGGAGTGCGTCGACGGGCGGCGGGACGGGTCGGTGGTGGCGGTCACGGGGGCGTCGGGCAACGTCATCAGCTCCGGTCCGGGTCCTGCGGAGGGACGCACGGGCCACGACGACCCGCGCACGAGCGGAGATTCTGCGCCCCCGAGGGGGCCTTGCCGCAAGACCCCCGGTGCGCTATACCTTGGAGAGGGAGGCCGGTCGAGCCTCCCTTTCTCGTTGCCGGACGTCGTGCCGGTGCGCTCGGTGCCGACGCTCTCGGCCCGGTCGTCGACCGCCCAGCGTCTGCGCGGCGCCGCACAGCCGACATGCGAGAAGTGGCCCCCTACCGTGCTCGGTGGGGGCCACTTCTCGTGTCTCGACGGGACCCTCGACAGGATCCCGGGAACGCCTCAGCTCTCGGCGCGGCCCTCGCGCCAGTAGCCCATGAACGCGACGGCGCGGCGGTCGACGCCGAGGTCGGCGACGAGGTGGCGGCGCAGCGTCTTGATGGCGCTCGCCTCGCCCGCGAGCCACGCGTAGAGGACGGTCTCCTCGTCGAGGAGCCCGGGGACCTCCCAGAGGATCGACGCGTCGACGTCGACGTCCTCGAGGTCCTCCGCGGTGCGGCACTGGACGGGCGGGTCCGTCCCGAGGACGCCCGCGCCGAGCATGCGGGCGGCGGCCTCCTTGACGGCCGGCACGAGACGCGCGCCGTGGGCGTCGTGCGGCCCGCCGGGGACGTCGTCGCGCGCGAGGAACGTCACGCGCACCCCGGGCGGGGTCACGAGGTCGCGCGCGTCGCCCACGTGCGGGACCTCGACGTAGACCTCGCCCCACGCGTCGGCGGGCAGGTCCTCGCAGATCGCTGCGATGGCAGGCAGCGCGGTCTCGTCGCCCGCGAGCAGGAGCGCGTGCGGGCGGGTGGGCGGGCGGAACTCGATGCCGCCGGCCGGGCCCTCGAACGTGGCGTCCGGGCCGAGCAGGACGAGCGGCGTGCCGACCTCGGCGGCGAGCGCCCAGCGCGACGCGGGGCCGGCGTCGCCGTGCAGCACGACGTCGACGTCGACCTCGCGCGCCTCGGGGCGCACCGCGACGGTCGTGTAGGTGCGCAGCGGGTTGCGGCGCTCCTCGGGCTGGTCGCGCCACGCGGCGTACCAGGACTCGGCGTCGCGCACGAGGTGCGCGTAGCCGCCGTCGGGCGCGGGGAGCACGAACTTGATCCGGACGTCGAGCCCCGGGTCGCCGAAGAGGTCGAGCTCCGGGCCGGTGAAGGTGAAGCGGCGGAAGCTCGGCGAGAGCTGCTCGACCCGCGCCACCTCGACGTCGAAGAAGCGCCAGGGGGCGGTCGCACGGGCGACGGGACGACGAGCGCGGGTGCGGGGTGCGACGACGGTCTGGCTCACACAGGTGAGGCTAACCTACGCGCCCACGGCGGGGTCAACCCGTCCGGGACGCGGACCTGCGCCCGGCGGGGTGAGACACGTCACGCTCCGCGGCCGCGGCTGCGCCAGAGCAGGTAGACGAAGTACGGCGCGCCCAGCAGCGCGGTGCCGAGACCCGCGGGGATCTGCCCGGGCGCGATGACGACGCGGCCCAGCGTGTCCGCGACGGACACGAGGAGGGCCCCGAGCAGCATCGCGACGGGCACGACCCGGGAGTGCCGCGACCCGACCAGCGCGCGGGCGGCGTGCGGCGCGACGAGGCCGACGAACGCGAGCGCCCCGATGGCGCACACGGCCGCGGCGGTGAGCAGCGCGGCGACGCCGAGCAGGAGCAGCCGCGTGCGGTCGAGCGCGACGCCGAGGACGCGCGGCGTGTCGTCGTCGAGCGCCACGACGTCGAGGTCGCGCCGGAACACCGCGGTGAGCGGGGTGAGCACGAGCAGCGCGAGCGCGACGGGGATCAGCTGCTCGAGCGTGCGCCCGTACGTGGAGCCCGACAGCCACGTGAGCGCGAGGTTCACGTCCCACGGCGCGACGACGACGACGAGCAGCGTGATGATCGCCATCACCCCGGCCTGGGCGCCGATGCCGATGAGCACGAGCCGGTCGGAGCTCAGCCCGCCCCGGTAGGAGAGCCCGTAGACGAGCCCGAACACGGCGAAGGCCCCGACCGCGGCGGCGGCGGACATCGGCCAGATCCCGACGCCGGGGACGAGCAGGATCATCGTCACGGCACCGAGGCCGGCGCCCGACGTCACGCCGAGCAGGCTCGGCTCCGCGAGCGGGTTGCGGCACACGGCCTGCACGATCGTGCCGGCGAGCGCGAGCGCGGCGCCCGCGAGGAGGGCTGCGAGCACGCGCGGGACGCGCTGGTCGAGCACGAACGTCACGTGCCGGCCGGCGACGCCGGCCCACCAGTTGGCGACGTCCCCCAGCAGCACGACCCGGTCGCCGAGCAGGAGGCCCGCGACGGCGGCCGCGGCGACGGCGAGCGACAGGACGACCACGACCACGACGACCGCGCGCCGCGAGCGCGGCCGGCTCAGCGCACCGTGCCCGCCGCGCGACGACGTGGGCCCCGAGTCGCGCAGGCGGCGCGCGAGCCACACGAGCAGGATCGCGCCGAGGACGGTCGTGACGATGCCGGTCGGCACCGCGATCGAGAGCGTCCCGGGCAGCAGGAGGCGGAGCAGGACGTCGGCGCCGAGCACGACGACCACGCCGACGAGGGCCGCGAAGGGCAGGAGGAGCAGGTGCCGCCCGAGCCCGGGCACGCGACGCGCGACGAGGCGGGCCACGACGGGCGCGGCGAGACCGACGAACCCGACCGGCCCGGCGACGGTCACGGCGATCGAGGCGAGCAGGACGGCGACGAGCACGGAGGCGACGCGCGTGCGGCGCACGTCGACGCCGAGGACGGTCGCGGCGTCGTCCCCGAGGCCGAGGAGGTCGAGCCGGCGCGCGAGCACGAGCGCGGCGAGGACGCCGACCACGACGACGGGCGTGGCCAGCGTGACCGTGCGCGTGCCCGACTGGACGATCGAGCCGCTCCCCCACGCGAACAGGCCCATCGTCTCCTGCTCGAACAGCACGAGGAGGACCGTCGTCAGCGAGTGGAGCGCGAGCATGATGGCCGAGCCGGCGAGCACGAGCCGGGTCGGCCCGTCGGCGCCGCCGCGCGCCAGGACGAGCACGAGCCCGGCCGCGGCGAGCCCGCCGAGGAACGCGAGGCCGCCCTGGAGGTAGAACGGGACGGAGAGGCCGAACGCGGCGACCACGACGACCGTGAGGTAGGCGCCCGCGTTGACCGCGAGCGTGTCGGGCGACGCGAGCGGGTTGCGGGCGACCGACTGCAGCACCGCGCCGGCGACGCCGAGCGCGACGCCCAGCAGCAGGCCGGCGAGGAGCCGCGGCACGCGCGACGCGACGAGGACGGCGACCGTCTGGTCGACCCCGTCTCCCCCGGTCGCGAGGCGCAGCAGGTCGAGCGGGCCGACGTCGGCCGTGCCCTGCGTGAGGTGCACGGCGGCGAGCAGGAGCGCGACGACGACCGCCGCGAGGAACGCGCCCGCGACCCCGAGGCGCGACGTCCGCGCGCGGGGGGCGGCCGCCGTCGGGCCCGGGGCGGTGCCGGCGCCCGGAGGGACGCCGCCCTCCGGGCCGTCCGCGCCGGGGACGACGGCCGGAGCCGGGTCCTCCAGGAGGAGGGTGTCCGGCTCCGGCGCGGTGCGCTGCTCTCGCCTGCTCACAGTGGGTCTCGTCAGCCTTCTCGTCGTCCTGGCGGGGTGCGCGCCCGGGGCTTCCGCGTCAGGCCGTCAGAGCCTCGACGACCGCGTCGGCGTAGGCCGCGGCGGACAGCGGGCCGCCGAACATCCAGATGCCGTCGGGCAGACGGTGCACGTCGCCGGCCGTGACGAACGGGAGCTGCTCCCACACGGCGTTGCCGGCGAGGCCCTCCTCGAACGGGTTCGCCTCGGAGTCGCTCGCGACGTAGAGGAACTGCACGTCGCCGAGCTGGGTGAGGCCCTCGACGTCGGTCTGCGCGAGGCCGTAGTCGGGGTCGCCGCCCTCGGTCCAGGCGTTGACGAGGCCGATCTCCTCGCCGATGGCGCCGAAGAACGAGCCCGGCGTGTACATGCGGATCGAGACGGCGCCGTTCGTCACCCAGCCGTCGGCCATCGTGAACTCGGCCCCGGCGAGGCCCGCCTCGTCGAGCGCGGTGGTGGCCTCGGCGATCTTCGCGTCGTACTCCTCGAGCGCGGCGGCCGCCTCGTCCTCGCGGCCCGTCACGGTGCCGAGCGTCTCGACCGTGGAGCGCATGTAGCCGATGGGGTCCTCGCCGTCGGAGCCGCGCAGCGCGAGCACCGGCGCGACCTCCTCGATCTGCGCGATGACGTTCTCCGGCAGGTCCGTGGTCGTCACCACGAGGTCCGGCTCGAGCGCCGAGATCGCGTCGAGGCTCGGCTCGCCGCGCGTGCCGACGTCGGGCGTGCTCGCGTCGATCGGCGCGACGGTGTCCCACGTGTTGTAGCCCTCGACGTCCGCCTGGCCGACGGGCTCGACGCCCAGCGCCACGAGGTTCTCCGTGAGGCCCCACTCGAGCGAGACGATGTCGGTGGCCGGGGCGTCGAGGGTGACCTCGCCGCGCTCGTCGGTGACGGTGACCGGGCCGGACGCGGCGTCGGTCGTCGCGCCGTCGGACGTGCCGTCGGTCGCGGGCTCCTCGGTCGTGCCGCACGCGGTGAGCGCGAGCGCGGTCGCGAGCGCGACGGCGCCCACGGCGAGGGAACGGGTGGTCGAGCGCATGGGTGTCCTTCGGGTTCGGTGCGGAGACGGTGCGGAGGAGTACGAAGAGGTGCGGAGAGTCGCGGCCCGGCGGCGGACGCCGCGGTCAGACGAGGACGGCCGCGTCCAGCCGGGCGGCGTGCCGACCGAGCGGCTCGCAGCACGTGCGCCCCGTGAGGGGGTGCGTGTAGACGTCGACGTGGATGCCGTAGACCTCGGTGAGGAGCTCGGTCGTGAGCACGTCCTCGGCCCGGCCCGTGGCGCGCACGACGCCGCCGTGGAGCAGGACGACGTGGTCGGCCACCGCGGCGGCCTGGTTGAGGTCGTGCAGGACGACGCCCACGGCCACGCCGTGCTCGCTCGCCAGGTCGCGGACCAGGTCGAGCAGCTCGACCTGGTAGCGCAGGTCGAGGTACGTCGTCGGCTCGTCGAGCAGGAGCACCTTCGTGTCCTGCGCGAGGCACGTCGCGAGCCACACGCGCTGCAGCTCGCCGCCGGAGAGCTCGTCGACGCCGCGGTCGGCCATCGCGGTGATGCCCGTGACGTCCATGGCGTGCGCGATCGCGCGCGGGCCGTCGGGGTCGTTCGAGCGGAACCGGCCGCGGTAGGGGTGGCGCCCGTAGGCGACGACGTCGCGCACGCTCACGCCCGACGGCGTGGGCCGGCTCTGCGACAGGAGCGTCACGCGCCGCGCGAAGTCCTTGGCGTGGAGCGCGAGCGCGTCGGGCACGTCGTCCAGGGCGACGGTCCCGGCGTCGGGCCGGTGCAGGCGCGCGAGCGAGCGCAGGAGGGTCGACTTGCCCGAGCCGTTGGGCCCGATGAGGGCCGTGACGGCCCCCGGGGCGAGCTCGAGCGCGGCGCCGTGGACCACGGTGCGGTCGTCGTAGGACAGCCGCAGGTCGTGACCCGCGAGCGCCGGGGCGCCGGGCAGGCCCGGCGCGACCGAGGCAGCTGAGGTTCCACTCACAAAGGTGAGGCTAATCTATGTCGCCCGCCCGGAACCAGCCCCTCACGTCCGTGTGACGGGGCTCACGAACGGCGTCGTGGTCAGCCCTCGGCGGCCCGGCCGGCCCGCCGTCGGGGCTCTCCCGCAGCCGCGGTGGGCGGCGCGTGGTCCTCGTCCGCCGCGTGCGCGCGCGTCGGGGACGCGTGCCGCTCCCCGCCGAGCGCGACGGGCACGACGAGCGCCCGGTGGTCCGACAGCCCCGTGTCGACCGCGACGGCGGGCGCCGTCGCCCGGACCGGGCCGTGGGCGAGCACGTGGTCGAGCTGGCGCGCGGGCTCGCCGACGGGGAACGTCGGCGCGGAGGCGAGCGGACGCCACCTGCTCGTGCGCGCCGCCTGGGGCGCCTCGATGTTGAGGTCGCCGAGCAGGACGACGGGCTCGCCGTCGGGCACGTCGGCGGCGAGCTCCCGGGTGAGCCGCACGAGCTGCGTGAGGTTGCGCCCCGGCACGAAGGTCAGGTGCGTGCACACGACCGTCACCGGCCCGCCCGGCGCCTCGACGCGCGCGACGAGGGCCGCGCGCGGCTCGTCGCGCACGAGCGTCGGCAGCCGGCGCCCGGGGAAGCGCACGGGCACGCGCGTGCGCGGCGCGGGCAGCAGGACGGTGCGCCACGCGGTGACCGGGTACCGGCTCACGACGGCGATCCCGTAGGCGGCGCGCCCCGGCTGGTGCTCCCCCGTCGGCGCGGTCCACACGCCCGGCTCGCCGACGAGCGTCGCGACGAACCGGTGGTCCACGGCGCCCGCCGCCTCGGCCGCGACCGCGGTGAGGTCGGCGCGGTGCGAGCGGGGCTGGTCCCGGTCCACCTCCTGGAGCGCGAGGACGTCCGCGTCGAGGGCCCGGACGGCACCGGCGAAGCGGTCGACGTCGACGCGGTCGTCGACGAGCGACCGCCCGTGCAGGATGTTGAACGTCGCGAGGCGCACCCTCCCGATTGTGGGGACCACGGCCCGACGCCGCACGCGCTCCGCGGGGCGACAGCTCCCTCGTGGCGACGTGCCAGCACCCCCGGGGTGGTGTAGACCCTGGGCATGGTGGACGACAGGGACGCACTGCACGACGGCCTCCGGATGACCGCCGCGGCGCTGGCCGAGGCCGAGATCCCGCACGCGCTCGTCGGCGGCTACGCGGCGTGGGCGCGCGGGGCGCCGGAGCCGAGCCACGACGCCGACTTCGCGATCCGCGAGGTGGACGTGGACCGCGCGCGCGAGGTGCTGCGCGAGGCGGGGCTCGAGATCACGGAGCCGACGGAGAACTGGCTCTTCAAGGCGTACCACGGGGGCGAGCTCATCGACGTCCTGTACCGGATGGTCGGCGAGCCGATCGACGACGACCTGCTCGCGCGCACCGACGAGCTCGAGGTCCTCGCGGTCCGCATGCCCGTGCTGTCCGCGACCGAGATCATGGCGTCGAAGCTGCGCGTCCTCGGCGAGCACTACTGCGACTTCTCGCGGCTCCTGCCGGTCGCGCGGGCGATGCGCGAGCAGATCGACTGGTCCGACGTCCGGGAGCGCGTGGACGACAACCCGTACGCCCGCGCGTTCCTGTTCCTCCTCGACGAGCTCGCCGTCGTGGACGCGCAGGACATGGGCGACGACTCCCTCGGCTCGCGCACCGACGCGGCCGAGCCGGCGTCCGGGGACCCGTCGAGCGCGCTGGAGTGAGGCCGACCCCCGTTCGCCGCGCGAGCGGGACGGACCCCGGGAAGGGTGTGGTCGTACCGCCCGCCAACCACAGGAGGTATCACCGATGAGCACGGTCACCCAGTCGATCGACGTCGACGTCCCCGTCCGCACGGCCTACGACCAGTGGACCCAGTTCGAGGAGTTCCCCCGCTTCATGGAGGGCGTCGAGGAGATCCGCCAGCTCGACGCGACGCACACGCACTGGAAGACGAAGATCGGCGGCGTCGAGCGCGAGTTCGACGCGGAGATCACCGAGCAGCACCCCGACGAGCGGGTGGCGTGGAACAGCACGTCGGGCTCCGACCACGCGGGCGTCGTGACCTTCCACCGGCTGAACGACACGCAGACCCGCGTCACGGTCCAGCTCGACTGGACGCCGGAGGGGGTCGTGGAGAAGGTGGGCGACGTCCTCCAGCTCGACGAGCGCCGCGTCAAGGGCGACCTCGCCCGGTTCAAGGAGTTCATCGAGTCCCGCGGGGCCGAGACGGGCGCGTGGCGAGGAGACGTCAGCTGACGACCCGGAGCACGTCGTCGGCCACGGCCGGCGACGACACCCAGCACGTCACGGAGCGGGTCCGGTTCGCCCGGGCCCGCTCCGGCGCGTCGTCCGCGCCGTCGACGCCCTCGGCGGCAGCGTCGGCAGGCACCGCGGAGGTGCGCTGCGCGGTCGGCGACCTCACCGCCGTCGTGCACGTGTCCGGGGCGGACGCGCCCGACGTCGTGGTCGTGCTCGTGCACGGCGTCGGGTCGTCGGCGCGCGCGTTCGACCCGGTGCGGCGCGCGCTCCTGCGGCCGGGCGCGCTCCACCGGGTCGCGGTGCACGCGATCGACCTGCCCGGCTTCGGCGCGGCGCCCCGCGCGCCGCGCGACGTGTCGATCGAGGAGCACGCGGCCGTCGTCGCGGAGCACGTGCGCCGCCACGTGCTCGACCTGCCCGACGGCGCCCCGCGCCCCGTCGTCGTGCTCGTCGGCCACTCGATGGGCGCGCAGGTCGTCGCCCAGGCCATGGCCGACCACCCCCGCGAGGCGCCCGCCGGGGTGCTCGTCGGGCCGACGGCGGACCGCCACGCCCGCAGCGCGCCGCGCCAGGCGCTGCGGCTCGCGCGCGACGCGGTGGGCGAGCGGCCGCGCGCGCTCGCGACGCTCGCCGTCGACTACGTGCTGCGCTGCTCGCTGCCGCACTACGCGCGCGAGGTCCGGCACATGCTGGCGCACCGGCTCGAGGACGTCGTGCCGCACGTGCCGGGGCGTCTCGTCGTGGTGCGGGGCGCGCACGACCCGATCGCGCCGCGCCGGTGGTGCCGCGAGCTCGCGCTCGCCGCGCCGCGCGGCATGTTCCGCGAGGTCCGGGGACGCCACCATGCGATGGACGCCGACCCGGAGGGGATCGTCGCCGCCGTGCGTGATGCCGGTGGACTGCCGCGCGGACTGCCGCGAGACCTGCCCCAAGGCCTGCCCCGGGACCTGCCGTGAGGGCGCCCCGCTGGCCCCGCTCCCTGCGGCTGCGCGACCGCGCGGTGGACTACGCGTACGTCGCCGCGCGCCAGGTCCAGGGCGCCCTGCGCGCGCGCCGACCCGTCCCGACCGGCCCCGGCGGCGCGAGCCCCGTCGTGCTCCTGCCCGGCGTCTACGAGACGTGGCAGCTCCTCGGGCCGGTCGCGACGGCCCTCGCCCGGGCCGGGCACCCCGTGCACGCCGTGCCCGGCCTCGGCTACAACCGGCGCCCGTTCGCCGAGGCTGCCGATCGCACGGCGGCGTTCCTCGAGCGGTCCGACCTGCGCGACGTCGTCCTCGTCGCCCACAGCAAGGGCGGCCTCGTCGGCAAGCGCGTCATGCTGTCGGCCGCCGGGCCGCGCGTCGCCGGCATGGTCGCCGTGGCGACGCCGTTCCGTGGCTCGCGCTACGCGCAGTACCTCCTCGGGCGCACGCTGCGCGCGTTCTCGCCGCGCGACGCCGCGCTGGTCGCGCTCGCCGCCGAGCGCGGGGTCGACGCGCGCATCACGGCCGTCTACCCGCGCTTCGACCCCCACATCCCCGAGACCGGCCGCCTCGAGGGCGGACGGAACGTCGAGCTGCCGCTCGCCGGGCACTTCCTCCCGCTCGGCGACCCGGCACTCGTCGAGGTCGTGGTGCGGGAGGTCGACCGGTTCGCCCGGTCGACCTCCCGCGACTGAGCGGGGCGCTCAGGCCGAGCCGGAGGGCTCGCCCACCGCGACGCGCACGAGCTCCTGCGTGCACCGGGTCATCGCCACGTACAGCCCGTTCCACCCGCGCGGCTCGGCGGCGACGCCGTCGGGGTCCACGACGACGACCGCGTCCCACTCGAGGCCCTTCGCCTCCGACGTCCCGAGGACGGGCACGCCCTCGACCGCCGCGCGCAGCGTCGCGAGGCGCGCGACCGGCCCCACGACGCCCACGGTCCCGCCGTCGTACCGGGCCGCGAGGCGTGCGACCTCGGCGGCGACCGTCTCACCCAGTCGTCCCGGCGCACCGCCCGGGACGACGACGTCCCGCGGCTCGACGCCCGCGTCCCGCACCGCGCGCGGCGGGTCGTTCCGGCTGCCCGCCGCGCGCAGCACCGGGCCGACGAGCGCCATGACCTCGCACGGCGTGCGGTAGCAGATGGTGAGGTCCGCGCGCCGCCAGCGGTCCCCGAGGACCGGCCCGACGGCGTCCGCCCAGTCCGTGTGACGGTGCGGCGCCTCGGTCTGGTCGACGTCCCCGACGGCCGTCACGGACCGCGTCGGGCAGCGGCGCAGGACCATGAGCCACTGCATGGGCGAGAGCTCCTGCGCCTCGTCGACCACGACGTGCCCGTAGACCCAGTCGCGACGCGCGGCCGCGCGCTGCGCGAGGAACTCGCCCTGCTCGCCGGGCGCGTCGGGAGCCCCCAGCGCGTCGGCGAGCGCGTCGAGCAGCGGCACGTCGCTCGGTGCGAGCGCGGGCGGCCCGCTCGTGACGCGACGCACCTCGGCCGCCGTCAGGTCGGGCGCGTGGCGCGCGAGGAGCGCGGCGTCGCCCAGCAGGTGCGCGAGCGCGGTGCGGACGTCCGTGACGGGCCACCAGGCGTCGACGGCGGCCGCGAACCCGGCGTCGCGCGCGAGGTCCTCCCGGAGCCGGTCGAGGTCCTCCTCGGTGAGCTCGCCGTCGACGTCGCCGCCGCGCGCGCCGGTCGTGGGGGCGCGGTCGTCGCGCGCGGCGAGCCCGGCGTCGAGCTTCCCGAGCACGTCCTCGAACCCCTCCTCGACCCGTTCGAGCAGCTCGGCGTGGCGTGCCGCGGCCTCGTCCACGAGAGCGTCGAGCAGCAGGTCCACGGCCCGGCCCCGCGCGGCCAGCACGCTGCGACCTCCCGCGCGAGAGGCACGGAGGACCTGGGCGACGCGGGCCGCGTCGAGCGTGAGCGGCTCGCCGTCGAGGCGGACCGTCAGTTCTCGCGCATCCGGGACGAGGGAGTCCGCGTACCGGGCGACGACGTCCTGCCACAGCGCGCGCCCCTTGATCTCCGCGACGTCGCGCGCCTCGTCACGCTCCGGCGCGACGCCGGGCACGAGCGTGTCGCACGTCGCCGAGACGACCGCCGTCTCCCCGAGCGCGGGCAGCACCTGCGCCACGTACTCGAGGAAGCGCGACGACGGCCCGAGCAGGAGGACGCCCCGCTCCGCGAGGTGCGGGTGGGTGAACAGCAGGTACGCGACGCGGTGCAGCGCGACGACGGTCTTGCCCGTCCCCGGGCCGCCCTGCACGACGAGCACCTGGTCCGCCGGGGCGCGCACGATCGCGTCCTGCTCCGTCTGGAGGGTCGCGACGGCGGTGCCCATGCGCCCGGTACGGCGCTCCGACAGCGCCGCGAGCAGCGCGCCCTCGCCGACGAGGCCGCCCTCCTGCTCCGCCCCGGTCGCCGAGCCGTCGAGCGGCTCGTCGTCCACGCCGGTGACCCGGTCCCCCGCGGTCCGCACGTGCCGACGCCGCGCGAGACCCTGCGGTTCGCGCGCTGTCGCGGTGTAGAAGGCGCGTGCACCGTCAGCACGCCAGTCGAGCACGAGCGGGTCCGCGTCGTCCTCGGGCGCAGTGATCCCGACGCGCCCGACGTGGCGCGTGACCCCGTCGACGGTGTCGACGCGGCCGAAGACGAGCCCGCTCTCCGCGCGCTCGAGCTCCGTGCGACGGCGGCGCAGCCCGGCGCGCCGCGCGCGCTCGACGACGGCCTCGGCCCCGGGCGGGCCCGCGGCCGGGACCCGGTCGGCGACGTCGTCGGCAGGGGCGGCGAGCTGCGCGTCGAGCTCCGCGAGGAGCTCCGCGCGGCGGGCGAGCGCGGCGTCGAGGTGCTGCTGCTCCTCGGCGACGGCATGCGCCGCGGCGTCGCGCAGGCGGTCGGGACGGGTGGTGGCACGCTGGGACGGGGAGGGCTGGACCGGCACGGGACCTCTTCTCGTACGACGTACGGACACGGGCCCAACGCGTCGGGGAGCACCGTTGTTCCCGTCGCTCCCGCCGCGACCGACGAGTCAGGGAACGCGCGTCGCCCAGAACGCGACAGCCGACGCCGCGGCGACGTTGAGCGAGTCCACTCCCCCCGCCATGGGGATCGTCACGACCCGGTCCGCCGCCTCGATCGCGCCGCGCGACAGGCCGTCGCCCTCCGTGCCGAGCACGAGCGCGAGCCGCTCGGGCGGGTCGGCCACGACGTCGTCGAGGCTCACCGCGTCGTCGGCGAGGGCGAGCGCCGCGACCGTGAACCCCTCGTCGCGCAGCAGGTCCAGCCCGCCCGGCCACGTCTCGAACCGCGTCCACGGCACCTGGAACACCGTGCCCATGCTCACGCGCACGGAGCGGCGGTAGAGCGGGTCCGCACAGCGCGGCGAGACCAGCACCGCGTCCACGCCGAGCGCGGCTGCCGAGCGGAAGATCGCCCCGACGTTCGTGTGGTCCACGATGTCCTCCAGCACCGCGACCCGCCGCGCGCCCGTCCCGCCGCGCGCCGCGGAGAGCAGGTCGCGCACGGGGACCAGCGGCGGGCGGTGCATCGCCGCGAGCGCCCCGCGGTGCAGGTGGAACCCGGTGATCGCCTCGAGCACGTCGGGCGCCCCGACGTACACCGGGACCTGCTCGCCCGTGCCGCCCGGGGCGTCGTC
This sequence comes from Cellulosimicrobium sp. JZ28, assembly GCF_015327065.1. Classification (NCBI taxonomy): domain Bacteria; kingdom Bacillati; phylum Actinomycetota; class Actinomycetes; order Micrococcales; family Promicromonosporaceae; genus Cellulosimicrobium; species Cellulosimicrobium sp. JZ28. Next base: position 2,050,630 of record NZ_CP017660.1, read on the forward strand.
GACCGGCAGCGCGGCGATGTCGTCGGCGAGGTCGTCGAGCCAGCGCTCGGCCATGAGGAACGACCGCGGGCGGTGTCCCGCGGCGAGCGCGCGCCGGATCACCGTCGAGCTCTCGGCGATGTACAGCCCCTTCTCCGGCTCGTGCTTGGACCGCAGCGCGACGTCGGTCAGGCGGTTGTAGTCCGCGAGGCGGTCGTCGGCGGGGTCGGTGACGTGCACGACCCGCAGGCCGGCTCGGGTGCTGGTCTCGCTCACGTCGTCGATTCTCCCAGGCATGCCACGCGCCTTGATCCCCGGCTTCGTCCTGTCTAGTCTGTCCAGACAGGACGAGGGGCGGGGGTCGCATGAGCTGGCAGGTGCAGGACGCGAAGCAACGCCTGAGCGAGGTCTTGCGAGAGGCCGAGAACGGTCCCCAGGTCATCACCCGGCACGGCAAGGAGATCGCCGTCGTCGTCGGGATCGACCTCTACCACGAGCTCGCCGGGGTCCGGGTGGAGCTCGCCGACTATCTCCTCGAGGCACCCACGGCGGACGACCTCGACCTCACCCGTGACCGCACTCCGTTGCGCGAGCTCGACCTCGGGGCCGACGCGTGAGGTACCTGCTCGACACGAACGTCGTGTCCGAGCTCGTCCGAACCCGACCGGACGAGCAGGTCGTCGCCTGGCTCCGCGGGCTGCGGACGCACCAGATCTACCTCTCGGTGCTGACCGTCGGCGAGATCCGCACGGGAGTCCAGCGCCTCGTGCCCCGCGACGCCGCGCGGGCGACCGCGCTCGAGACGTGGGTCCACGGTCTCGAGGAGACGTACGGGGACCGCATCCTCCCCGTGACGCTCGAGATCGCGCAGCGATGGCCGGCCGTGCACGCGGCGCGCCCGCTGCCCGTCGTCGACTCCCTGCTCGCGGCGACCGCGCTCGCCCACGGGCTCACGGTGGCGACACGGAACACCCGGGACTTCGTCGACAGCGGCGTCCCCGTCGTCAACCCGTTCTCCTCACCCTGACCGCTGACCGCCGGCCGCTGGCGTGTCGCGGGTCACGGTCCTTCGCCCCTCGCGCGATCCGGGCATCGGGGGTCGAATAGGGGCATGGGATCCGCGCCGGACGCTGCACCGACCCCCGCCACGGCGGCCTCCTCGACCTCGGCGAGCACGACCGAACGGTCGCTCGACGCGCCGTGGTCGCGCCCGCCCGACGCCGTCCTCGCCGAGCTCGGCACGGGCGCGGGCGGCCTCTCCAGCGCCGACGCCGCGACGCGGCTCGCGGAGGTGGGGCCCAACCGGCTGCCGCCGCCGCAGCGCGACCCGCTGTGGAAGCGGATCCTCGTCCACTTCGACGACATCCTCATCTACATCCTGCTCGTCTCGGCGGTGCTCAAGGCGATCCTCGGCGACTGGGTCGACTTCACGGTGATCCTTGCGGTCGCGGTGATCAACGCGGCGATCGGGTTCATCCAGGAGGGGCGCGCGGAGAGCGCGCTCGAAGGCATCCGGAACATGCTGTCCGTCAACGCCGAAGTGCGGCGCGACGGTGCGTGGGCCCGCGTGGACGCCGACGACGTGGTGCCCGGCGACGTCGTGCGCGTGCGCTCGGGCGACCGCGTGCCCGCGGACGTCCGGCTGATCCAGGCGACGAACCTGCGCGTCGAGGAGTCGGCGCTCACGGGCGAGTCGGTCGCGGCGGCAAAGTCGGTGGCCCCGGTCGGGGCGGACGCGGGCGTGGGCGACCGGTCGAGCATGCTCTTCTCGAGCACGCTCGTGGCCGCGGGCCAGGGCGTGGGCGTCGTCACCGCGACCGGGACGGCGACCGAGATCGGCCGGATCCAGACGATGATCTCGGAGGTCCGCAGCCTCGCGACGCCGCTGACGCGCCAGCTCGACCGGTTCGGCAAGCTGCTCGCGGTGCTCATCCTCGCGATGGCCGTCGTCATGGTCATCATCGGCCGGGTCGTGCACGACTTCTCGGTGCCCGACCTCATCTCGGCGTCCATCGGCTTCGCCGTCGCCGCGGTGCCGGAGGGCCTGCCCGCGCTCGTGACGATCACGCTCGCGCTCGGGGTGCAGCAGATGGCCCGGCGCCGCGCGATCACGCGCAAGCTCCCCGCGGTCGAGACGCTCGGCTCGGTGACCACGATCTGCTCGGACAAGACCGGCACGCTCACCAAGAACGAGATGACGGCGCGCACGGTCCGCACGAGCGGGCGCACGTTCACGGTCGCAGGCGCGGGGTACGCGCCCGTAGGAGACGTGACCGTGCCCGACGACGCGCCCCGCCCCGGGTCGACCGACGCACCCGGCGAGGTGGACGGCGGGGGCGAGGGACCGGCGTCGGGCACCCGGCACGCGGACCTCGCCGACGACCGCGACCTCGCGGCCCTCGCGACGGTCATGATGCTGTGCAACGACGCGCGGATCGTGCCCGACGGCGAGGACGCCGACGGCTGGCGGCTCGTCGGCGAGCCGACGGAGGGCGCGCTGCGCACGCTCGGCATGAAGGCCGGCGTCGACCCGACGGGGTGGCGGCGCGTCGCCGTCGTGCCGTTCGAGTCCGAGAACAAGTTCATGGCGACGCTCGACGCAGACCCCGACGGCGGCCTGCACGTGCACGTCAAGGGCGCGCCCGACCGCGTCCTGGACCGCTGCGCGACCCAGGTCGCCCCGGACGGCGGCAGCGAGCCGCTCGACCGTGCGTTCTGGGACGCGCAGATCGACGCGCTCGGCGGGCAAGGTCTGCGCGTGCTGGCAGCCGCGCGACGCCCGGCCGCGGACGGCACGGCGGAGCTCGACGTCGCCGACGTCGCGGACGGCCTGGAGCTGTGCGGGCTCGTCGGCATCGTGGACCCGCCGCGCCCCGAGGCGATCGAGGCCATCGCCGAGTGCCGCGACGCGGGCATCCGCGTGAAGATGATCACCGGCGACCACGCGGGCACCGCGCTCGCGATCGGCCGCGAGATGGGCATCGTCGACGCCCACGACGGCTCGTCCGCGCCGGCCGTGCTCACCGGCCCCGAGCTCGAGGAGATGAGCACGGAGAAGCTGCGCCAGGTGGTGCGCGACGTCGACGTGTACGCGCGCACGAGCCCCGAGCACAAGATCCGGATCGTGTCCGCGCTCCAGTCGCACGGCGAGGTCGTCGCGATGACGGGCGACGGCGTCAACGACGCCCCCGCGCTCACCCAGGCGGACGTCGGCGTCGCGATGGGCATCAAGGGCACCGAGGCGACCAAGGAGGCCGCCGAGGTCGTGCTCGCCGACGACAACTTCGCGACCATCGAGCGGGCCGTGAAGGAGGGGCGGCGGATCTACGACAACATCCGCAAGTCCGTCCTGTTCCTGCTCCCGACCAACGGCGCGCAGTCGCTCGTCATCCTCGTCGCGGTCCTGTTCGGTCTCACCCTGCCGCTCCAGCCGGTCCAGGTGCTGTGGATCAACATGATCACCGCGGTCACGCTGTCGCTCGCGCTCGCGTACGAGAAGGCGGAGCCCGACGTCATGCGCCGCGCCCCGCGCGACCCGAAGGCGTCGATCCTCGACGGCGCGTACGTGCGCCGCATCCTGCTCGTGTCGCTCCTCATCGGCGGCGCGACCATCCTGCTGTTCTACGTCGAGCGGGCGCAGGGCGTCCCGCTCGCCGAGGCCCAGACGACGGCGGTCACGATGCTCGCGCTCGGCCAGCTCGCCTACCTGTTCAACTGCCGGTTCCTCGACCGGTCGAGCCTCACGCTCGACGTGCTGCGCGGCAACCGGGTGGTCTGGGTCTCGGCGGCGACGCTGCTCGCGCTGCAGGCCGTCTTCGTCTACGCGCCGTTCATGCACTCGTGGTTCGACTCGGCACCCATCGCGCTCGCGGAGTGGGGCAAGACGCTCGGGCTCGCGCTCGTCGTCTTCCTGCTCGTCGAGGTCATCAAGTGGGTCGGCCGGCGCTGGACGGCGCGCGACCACGTGCCCGCCCTCGTCGAGCGGGACGCCGGTCAGCGCTGAGAGGCGCGAACACCACGCGCCGCTGCACCTCGTAGCTCGTCGCGACGAGCACGGCGTCGGTGCCGACCTTGGCCGCGAGGAGCGGCAGGCCGATCCCGGTCAGCAGCGCGAGCAGCCCGTAGCTCGCCGCGAGCAGCACGGCCGCGAGCGCCACGTACCGGGCCGCCGCGACGCGCAGCGGGAGATCGCGCCCGCCCGGGAACACCAGGCGGCGGTTCACGGCGAAGTTCACGCCCGCGCTGAGCAGGCGCGCGCCCACCACGGCCGCGAGGAGCGACCCGGTGACCGCGTGCAGCGCGAGCAGCGCGACGACGTCGACCGCGGCCGAACCGAGCGACGACGCCGCGAACCGCAGCAGCGGCGCCCACACGCGCAGCGAGTCGGCGACGGGCCGGAAGTGCGAGGACGCGTTGTCGTCGAGGTACACCGTCGCGACGTCCACCTCGACGATCCGGCGGCCCGCGCGGGTCGCCTCGAGGAGCGCGCGCAGCTCGTACTCGTACCGGTCCCCGCGCACGGCGAGGAGATCGCCGAGCAGGCCCGGCCCGTAGGCGCGCAGCCCGGTCTGGGTGTCCCGGACACGCGTGCCGGTCATCGCGGCGAACGCCCAGCGGGTCGCGGCGTTGCCGATGCGGCTGCGCACCGGCACGTCGCCCGCGAAGCGCCGCGCGCCGAGCACGACGGACTCGGGCTCGGCCTGCGAGCGCGCAGCGACCCGCAGCACGTCGACCACGGTGTGCTGCCCGTCCGCGTCGGCGCACACCACGCCGTGGCCGGGCAGCCGGTCGCGCACCCACCGGATCCCGGTCCGCAGCGCGTAGCCCTTCCCACGGTTCACCGGGACGGTGAGCACCACGGCGCCCAGCGCCCGCACCGCGCGGAACACTCCCCCGCACCGCCGGTCGCTGCCGTCGTCGACCACCACGACCGGCGACTCGGGGACGGCCGCCCGCAGCGCGTCGACGAGCGCGACGAGCCGCGCGTCGGGCTGGTACGCAGGCACCACGACGGCGGTCCGCGCGACGCTCGTCGCCGGGTCCGCGGGCTGCTCGCGCGTGGTCGCGGCGGCCATCAGGCACCGTCCGCGACGTAGAGGACGTCGGACGTGCCACGCTCACGACCCTGCGACGGGCTGTTGACGACCTCGCCGTCGAACCAGAGTGTCGAGGACCCGCCGCCGTCGATGTTGTAGGCGGTCGTCGCGCCGAGGTCCTGCAGGATCCCGGCGAGCTCGGTCGTCGTCGCGCCGCGCGAGTAGCCCTCCTGACGGCCGTCCACGACGACGAGGACGAGGTGGTTCTCGTCGACGACCCCGATCGCCGTGCGCGGCTGCTCGCCCTGGATCGAGTGGTTCCCGACGTTCGTGTCGACCTCGACGTCGTCGATCCCGGCCACGACCTCGCCGTCCTCGACGAGCGCGGGCCCGAACGACAGCGTGTTCCACACCCCGGCGTCGACGAGGCTCTGCGCGTCCGTCGTCGTCTCGTCGTAGACCTCGACGTGGCCGTCGCGGTAGAGCGCGAGGCCCTCGCGCGCACCCTCGTCCCGGTACACGACGCCGTTGCGGATGACGATGCCGGTGTCACGGAACCCGTAGTAGTCGCCGTTGACCGCGAGGACGGCGCCGTTGTCGGCAGCGATGTCCGACGTCGTCTCCGTGATGTTCGTGCCGAACGCGTCCTGCGCGAACGCGGAGCGCAGGTCCGTCATGTCGGAGAGCACGACGTCGGCCACGTAGTACGTCAGGGTGTCGTCCCCCGACCCGGTGGTCACCCGGGAGACCGTGATGCTCGTGCTGTCGGACGTGTACGTGTCGCCGTCGACCGTCCCGGTGCCCACGGAGGTGCCCGCCGAGGTGCCGGTCGAGGCGCCCGCGCCGTCGTCCACCGTCGACCCCTGGCCCGACGCCCCGCTCGCGTCGAGACCCTGCGAGGCCTCGTACGCCGACACGTCGTCGATCTCGACGTGCTCGACGACGAACCGGTCCAGCGCCCACGCCGTGGCGCCTCCCAGCGGAAGCAGCACGGCGAGGGCCGTGACGATCGCGGCACGCCACCGTCGTCGGCGTCGGGACACGGGCGGCGGGGACGAGGCGGGAGGGGCGGGGTGCGGGGCGGGAGTGCTCATGTGCCGTGTCTACGGAGCGGGCGTGTGCTGTCCGGATGCCACCGCTGTCCGTCCGCTGTGAGCGGCCGCGCGGCTCCCGGGGCGTCCCGTGACCGACCTCTCAGCCCGTCGGCTTGCGTCGACCGATACCCCGGGGGGTATCGTCGGAGCATGATCCCCTCGACCCCCGGCTCGACGACCCACCCGTCCGACCCCGACGGCGCCCGCCGCATCGTCGTCGTCGGCGGCGTCGCGGGCGGCATGAGCGCCGCCGCGCGCGCCCGCCGCCTCGACGAGCGCGCGTCGGTCATCGTGCTCGAGCAGTCCGACCACGTCTCGTTCGCGGGCTGCGGCCTGCCGTACCAGGTGGCGGGCGAGATCGCGGAGCGCGACGCCCTCCTTCTGCACACGCCCACCTCGCTCCGCGCGAGCCTCGACCTCGACGTGCGGACGCGCCACCGCGTCACCGCGGTCGACCGCGCGGCGCGCACGGTCACCGTCGCCGCCGAGGACGGCACGTACGAGCTCGGTTACGACGCGCTCCTCCTCGCGCCCGGCGCGACCACCGTCCTCCCGCCCGTCGCGGGCCTCGACCACCCGGCCGTGCACACGCTGCGGACCATGGCAGACCTCGACGCCCTGTCGGCCCGGCTCGCGCAGCTCGAGGCGGAGGTCGCCGCGGGCCGCACGGCCCCGCTGCGGGCCGTCGTCGTCGGCGCGGGCTTCATCGGGCTCGAGGCCGTGGAGGCGCTCGTCGGCCGCGGTCTAACGGTCGACGTCGTCGAGCGCGCCGACCAGGTGCTCCCGCCGCTGGAGCCCGACCTCGCGCCGCTGCTCGCGGACGAGCTCCGCGACCACGGCGTCGGTCTCCACCTCGGGACCTCCGCGAGCGCCGTCGTGCCGCAGCCCGAGGTCGCGGACCACGCCGTCGCGCTCGAGCTCGCGGACGGCACCGTCCTCGACGCCGACGTCGTGCTCGTGAGCGTCGGGGTGCGGCCCGCGAGCGACCTCGCGGCGGCGGCCGGGCTCGCGCTCGGCGAGCGCGGAGCGATCCGCGTCGACGCCGACCAGCGCACGTCCGACCCGCACGTGTGGGCCGTCGGCGACGCCGTCGAGGTCGTGCACGCGGTCACCGGCGCGACAGGCCCCTTCCCGCTCGCCGGCCCGGCCAACCGCCAGGGCCGGCGCGCCGCGGACGCGATGACCGGGCACCGCACCACACCGCAGGCGCCCGTGCTCGGGACGGCGATCGTGCGCGTGTTCGGCCTCACCGCCGCCGTGACCGGGCCGAGCCACGCAACCTTGGCGGCGGCCGGCGTCGTGCACGAGCAGGTCCGCGTCCACGCGGCCCACCACGCGGGCTGGTTCCCCGGCGCCGAGCCGGTCCACGTGACGGCGAGCTTCGCGCCCGACGGCCGCCTGCTCGGCGCGCAGGCCGTGGGCCGCGCGGGGTGGACAAGCGCATCGACGTGCTCGCGACCGCGCTGCGCGCCGGGCTCACGGCCGACGACCTCGCGGAGCTCGAGCTCGCGTACGCCCCGCCCTACGGCGCCGCCAAGGACGTCGTCAACATGCTGGGTTTCGTCGCGCAGAACGTGCTCGACGGCACCATGCCGCAGTGGCACGCGGCCGACCTCGACGAGGTCGTCGCGACCTCCCTCGTGCTCGACGTCCGGTCGCGCGCCGAGCACGCCGGCGGCCACCTCGACGGCGCCCTCAACGTGCCGCACACCGAGCTGCGCGAACGGCTCGACGAGGTGCGCGCCGCCGCGGCGGGGCGCCCCGTCGCCGTGCACTGCGCGAGCGGCGTGCGGTCCTACCTCGCCACCCGTGTCCTGCTCGCCGCCGGGCTCGACGCGCGCAACCTCTCCGGCGGCTGGCTCACCCTGACCACCACGCCGCGCGCCGCGCGCACCCTCGAAGGAGTCCCCGCATGATCGACCGCCTCCGCCGCCTGTTCTCCCGCTCGTCCGACGACGCCGGCGTGCGCCCGACCGTCGACGCCACCACCGCGGTGCAGCTCGTCCGCGACGGCGCGACGCTCCTCGACGTGCGCGAGCGCGACGAGTGGCGCGCCGGGCACGCGCCCCAGGCCGTGCACGTGCCGCTCGCCGACGTCCCGTCGGCCGCGCCGCGGCGCCTGCAGGACGGCGCGACCGTCGTCGTCGTGTGCGCGTCGGGGATGCGCTCGCACACCGCGGCGCGCCAGCTCCGCTCGCTCGGCTACGCCGCGACGAGCCTGTCCGGCGGGCTCGGCGCGTGGCAGGCCGCGGGCGGAGCCGTGCGACGCTGATCCTGCGCCACCACGCACGGGCCGCCCCCGGCCCCGCCGAGCCCCGACCCCCGCACCCCCGATCGACCCCCACACCCGAGGAGACCCACCATGTGCAGTCCCGCCCTGTGCCGCACGTGCGGCAAGACCACCTGGACCGGCTGCGGCATGCACGCCGACGAGGTCATGGCCGAGGTGCCGCCCGAGCAGCGCTGCACCTGCGCCTGACCAGGCACGCCACGACGAGAACCGACAAGAACACCGACGAACGCAGGAGGACGACCGTGGAGCTCGACCCCACCGACATGAGCAAGGTCGCCAACCGGCTCAAGCGCGCCCAGGGCCAGCTCGCGGCCGTCGTGCGCATGCTCGACGAAGGGCGGGACTGCGAGGACGTCGTCACGCAGCTCTCCGCCGTCTCGCGCGCCCTGGACCGGGCCGGGTTCGCGATCATCGCGTCCGGCATGCGCCAGTGCCTCACCGAGCCGACCGAGGACGGCGAGGACCCGACGCTCGACGTGGCGAAGCTCGAGAAGCTCTTCCTCTCGCTCGCCTGAGCGCGACGGCCGGAACGCACGCGGCCCGCACCTCGCCGCACCCCTCGGGGTGGGCGCGGTGCGGGCCGCGGCGTGTCAGCGTCCCGCGGGACCGCCCGCGGGAGCGCCCACGCCCTCCGGGTCCTCCGCCTCGGCGTCGAGCGGCGCCGCGAACTGGCTCTCGTACAGCCGGGCGTAGGCGCCGCCGGCTGCGAGCAGCTCGTCGTGCGACCCCTGCTCGACGATCGAGCCGTGCTCCATGACGAGGATCGTGTCCGCGTCGCGGATCGTCGACAGGCGGTGCGCGATGACGAACGACGTGCGCCCCTCGCGCAGCGCGTTCATCGCCTGCTGCACGAGCACCTCCGTGCGCGTGTCCACGGAGCTCGTCGCCTCGTCGAGCACGAGGATCGCGGGGTCGGCGAGGAACGCGCGCGCGATCGTGAGGAGCTGCTTCTCCCCCGCGCTCACGCTCGAGCCCTCGTCGTCGATCACCGTGGCGTACCCGTCGGGCAGCGTGCGCACGAACGGGTCGACGTGCGTCGCACGCGTCGCGGCGAGGAACGCCTCGTCGTCCACGGTGCGGCCGTCGCGGACGCCGTAGCGCAGGTTCTCCTCGATCGTGCCCTGGAAGAGCCACGTGTCCTGCAGGACCATCCCGATGTCGGAGCGCAGGTCGTCGCGCGTCATGTCCCGCGTGTCCACGCCGTCGAGCGTGATCCGGCCCCCGTCCACGTCGTAGAACCGCATGAGCAGGTTGACGAGCGTCGTCTTGCCCGCGCCCGTCGGCCCGACGATCGCGATCGTCTGCCCCGGCTCCACCACGAGGTCGAGGTGCTCGATGAGCGGGACGTCCGGGTCGTAGGAGAACGAGACGTCCTCGAACGCGACGCGGCCACGCACCGGGTCGACCGTCTTCGCGGGCGACGGGTCCGGCGTCTGCTCCTGTGCGTCGAGCAGGTCGTACACGCGCTCCGCCGACGCGACGCCCGACTGGAGCAGGTTCATCATCGACGCGATCTGGGTGATGGGCTGCGTGAACTGCCGCGAGTACTGGATGAACGCCTGCACGTCGCCGAGGGTCATCGTGCCCGACGCGACCCGCAGGCCGCCCACGACCGCGACGATCACGTAGTTGAGGTTCGCGAGGAAGCCCATCGCGGGCTGGATGGTGCCCGAGATGAACTGCGCGCGGAAGCTCGCGTCGTAGAGCGCCGCGTTCTCCCGCTCGAAGTCGTCGATCGCGGCCTGCTGGTGGCCGTACACCTTGACGAGCGTGTGGCCGGTGTACATCTCCTCGATGTGCGCGTTGAGGCGGCCCGTCGCGGCCCACTGCCGGATGAACTGCGGCTGGGAGCGCTTCGCGATCTGCGCCGTGACCAGGACGGACAGCGGCACGGTGACGAGCGCGACGACCGCGAGCAGCGGCGAGATCCAGAACATCACGCCCAGCACGCCCACCACCGTGAGCACGGACGTCACGAGCTGCGACAGCGTCTGCGTGAGCGTCTGGGAGATGTTGTCGATGTCGTTCGTCACGCGCGAGAGGATCTCGCCGCGCGCGTTGCGGTCGAAGTACGACAGCGGCAGGCGCGCCAGCTTGGCCTGCACCTCGCCCCGCAGCCGGTAGACCGTGCGCTGCACGACGATCGCCGTGATGCGCCCCTGGAGCCAGCCGAAGAGGAACGAGCCGACGTACACGGCGAGCACCCACGCGAGCACGGTCGCGAGCGCGGTGAAGTCGATGCCCTCCCCCGGCACGAGCCCCGGCACGCCGGAGACCAGGTCGGCGACCTGGTCCTGGCCCTGCGCCCGCAGCGCCTCGACGGCCTGCTGCTGGGTGACGCCGGCCGGGAGCTGCGAGCCGACGACGCCCGCGAAGATGATGTTCGTCGCGTTGCCGAGGAGCTTCGGCCCGGCGACCGCGAGCGCCACGGACACCACGCCGAGGATCACGACGGCGACGATCGGCACGCGCTCGGGGCGCAGCGAGGCTACGAACCGGCGCAGGGAGCCCTTGAAGTCGAGCGCCTTCTCCCCGGGGACGCCCATGCCGCCCATGGGGCCGTGCCCGCCGCCACCGCGGGGTCGGCCCGCGAGCCGGGTCGCGGCGACGTCGCGCCCGCCGGCCGCCGCGGGTGCGCCGGTCTCGGGAGCGCCGTCGCCCGACGTCGCGGGCGTGCGCGAGGCGTCCTGCTCGCCGCTCATGCTGCCTCCTCGATCGAGAGCTGGGAGTAGACGATCTCCTGGTACGTCTCGTTGGACTCGAGGAGCTCGGCGTGCGTGCCGCGACCGACGATGCGGCCGTGGTCGAGCACGAGGATCTGGTCGGCCCCCCGGATCGTCGCGACGCGCTGCGCCACGACGATCACGGTCGAGCGCCGCGTGCGGGGCGCGAGCGCCGCGCGCAGGCGGGCGTCCGTCGCGTAGTCGAGCGCGGAGAACGAGTCGTCGAACAGGTAGACCGCCGGGTCGCGCACGATCGCGCGGGCGATCGCGAGCCGCTGGCGCTGCCCGCCCGAGAAGTTCGTGCCGCCCTGCGCGACCGGTGCGTCGAGTCCGCCGTCGAGCGCCTCGACGAAGTCGCGCGCCTGCGCCACCTCGAGGGCCTCCCACATCTGCTCCTCGGTGGCGTCGGGCCGGCCGTAGCGGAGGTTGTCGGCGACCGTCCCGGAGAACAGGTAGGCCTTCTGCGGCACGAGGCCGAGGAGGGAGCCGAGGTCCGCGCCGGTGAGGTTGCGGACGTCCGTCCCGTCGATCCGCACGGCGCCGCCCGTCACGTCGAACAGCCGCGGGACGAGGTTGAGGAGCGTCGTCTTGCCGGAGCCGGTCGAGCCGATGATCGCCGTGGTCCGCCCGGGCTCGGCGACGAACGACACGTCGTGGAGCACGGGCTCCTCGGCCCCCGGGTAGCGGAACTCGACGCCGTCGAGCTCGACGCGGCCCGTCCGCGTGGTGAGGGCGACCGGCCGCTCGGGCTCGACGACCGTCGCGCGGGTCTGCATGACGTCGGTGATGCGCTCCGCGGAGACGGCCGCGCGCGGCACCATCATGAACATCATCGTCGACATCATCACGGCCATGAGGATGTACATGAGGTACGACAGGAACGCGGTGAGCGCGCCGACCTCCATGTCGCCGGCGTCGATCTGGCGCCCGCCGAACCACAGCACCGCGATGCTCGACGCGTTCATGACGAGCATGACGGTCGGGAACATGAGCGCCATGAGCTTGCCCGCCTTGAGCGAGACGTCGAACAGGGCGTCGTTCGCGACGTCGAACCGCTCGGCCTCGCGGCGCTCGCGCACGAACGCCCGGATGACGCGGATGCCGGTGATCTGCTCGCGCAGCACGGCGTTGATGCCGTCGATCTTCTTCTGCATCTGCCGGAAGTAGGGCACCATCCGCCAGATGATGAGCCCGACGCTCACCCCGAGGACGGGCACGATGACGAGCAGCAGGCCGGAGAGCTCGACGTTCTCCTGCAGCGCCATGACGACGCCGCCGACCAGCATGATCGGCGCCATGACCATGATGGTCAGCGAGAGCAGCACGAGCATCTGCACCTGCTGCACGTCGTTCGTCGTGCGGGTGATGAGGGACGGCGCCCCGAACTGGCCCATCTCCTGGGCCGAGAAGCGCTGCACGTTGGTGAACAGCCCGGCGCGCACGTCGCGGCCGAACGACATGGCGACCCGCGCGCCGAAGTAGACGGCCGCGACCGCGCACACGACCTGGCCCAGGCTCACGAGGAGCATGAGGCCGCCGGTCCGCATGATGTAGGCGGTGTCGCCCTGCGTGACGCCCTGGTCGATGATGTCGGCGTTGAGGCTCGGCAGGTAGAGCGACGCGAGCGTCGCGAGGAGCTGGAGCACGAGGAGGACGACGATCGGCGTCCGGTAGGGACGCAGTCGCGTCCGCAAGAGGCTGACGAGCATGGGCTTCCTGTCCGGGTGGGGGCTGCGGGACGAGGGCGCGAGCCGCGGGTCGCGGGTGCGCGGGGCGGGCGGCACCGGGCGAGAGTGCGCGCGCGTCGTGGACGGGCCGCCGGTCAGGGCGACGGGTCGGTCGTGACGTCCGCCCCGATGCCGCCGAGGATGAGGTCGGCGAGCTGCACGGCGTCGAGCCTGTCACCGCCCGAGAGGTGCGGCAAGGCGTTTCCGAAGACGAGCGAGAACAGCGCCCGCGCGGCCAGCGCCGGGTCCACGCGCAGCTGCGTCCGGTGCGCCGCGAGCTTGCTCTCGATCGCCGCGACGATCTCGCGCGCCGAGCGCTCCCGGGCGTCGAACCCGGCCCGACGGGCGTCCCGGCCGTCCCCGGCCCGCATCCGGCGCACGGCCTCGGCGCGGTCCGCCGTCGCGCGGTGCGGGTCGAGCACCTGGTGCGCCGCGGCGAAGATGCGCATCCCGACGCGCTGCGCCTCGAGCAGGAACTCGACGATGCTCACGACGAGCGGGCGCAGCCCGTCGTCCTCCGGGAGCGTGCCGATCGCGGCGACGGCGGGCGCCGGGTCGAGCGAGCGCACGACCGCGGCGTGCAGGATCTCGTCCTTGTCCGCGAACGCGCGGAACAGCGTGCCCTCCGCGACGCCCGCGGCGTCGGCGATCTGGCGCGTCGTCACGGCGGCGCCGTGCTGGACGAGCAGCGGGATCGTCGCGGCGGCGATCGCGTCGCGGCGCTCCTCGCGCGAGAGCGGCCGTGCGCGCGTGCGCTCCGGAGCGGACGCCTCGGACCGCGCGCCCGAGGGCGCGTCGAGAGGAGCTTCGGGCGGGGCGTCGGAAGGCACGGAGACGGGAACCACGCCTCGACGGTAACTGAGTGAGCACTCACTCTCAAGGTCGTCCGCTCCCGGCGAACCTCCCGCGGCCGGCACGACGACGCCCCCGCACCCGGGTGGGTGCAGGGGCGTCGTTGTACGTGGCCGGGACCACCGCGGCCGCTCGGGCTGCGCGGTGGCGCCCCGTCAGTGCCGCGGCGAGAAGGACGGCGGCCCGCCGGCGGGCGGCTCGTCGCGCGGGGGCTCGTCCGTGGTCGGCGCGTCCTCGACGATCGGCTGCGGGGGCGGCGGCGCGTACTGCGACGGCCCGCCCAGCGGACGCGGCGTGGCGGTCCCGGGCTCCGGCGCGGCAGCGTGGTGCTCGCCGGGGCCGCCCGGGTGCTGGCCCCGCTCGGTCTGCGGGTCGAACGGCAGGCCCGACCGCGTGCCCGAGCTCGTCGCGTCCGCCGTCGCGGCCTCCGCCTGACGCCGCGCCTCGGCCAGGGCCTCGGCAGGGTCGGTCAGCGACGGGACGCCAAACTTCACACGGTCACGGTCGCGCTCGCGACGCGCCTCGGCGCTCGCCTCGGCCGCCTCCGCGTCCTCGGCAGGGCCCCCGCTCGGCACTCCCCCGCCGTCGATCCCCGGCACGCCGCCGAACCCCTTGGCGATCGAGCCGAGCGCCGCCGTGAACTCCGTCGGCACGACCCACAGCTTGCTCGCCGTGCCGTTCGCGATCTGCGGGAGCATCTGGAGGTACTGGTAGGCGAGCAGCTTCGGGTCCGCGTCGCCCTCGTGGATGGCGTCGAAGACCTGGAGGATCGCGCGCGCCTCGCCCTCGGCCCGGAGGATCTGGGACTGCGCGTCACCCTCGGCCCGGAGGATCGCCGCCTGCTTCTCACCCTCGGCCGTGAGGATCTGCGACTGCTTGACACCCTCCGCGGTGAGGATCGCGGCGCGGCGGTCACGCTCGGCGCGCATCTGCTGCTCCATCGAGCCCTGCACGCTGGGCGGCGGGTCGATCGACTTGAGCTCGACGCGGTTCACGCGGATGCCCCAGCGACCGGTCGCCTCGTCGAGGACGCCGCGGAGCTGACCGTTGATCTGGTCGCGGCTCGTGAGCGTCTGCTCGAGGTCCATCGAGCCGATGACGTTGCGCAGGGTCGTGACGGTGAGCTGCTCGATCGCGGTGATGTAGTTCGCGATCTCGTAGACCGCGGACTTCGGCTCGGTGACCTGGAAGTAGATCACCGTGTCGATGCTCACCACGAGGTTGTCGGACGTGATGACCGGCTGCGGCGGGAACGACACGACCTGCTCGCGCAGGTCCACGGACGCGCGGACGCGGTCGATGAACGGCACCAGCAGGTGCAGGCCCGGCTCGAGCGTGCGCGAGTACCGGCCCAGGCGCTCGACGATGATCGCGACCGCCTGCGGCACGATGCGCACCGCCTTGACGAGCGCGACGATCACGAAGATCAGGATCAGCGCGAGGACGACGTACGCGAGGATCGTTCCGGGACTGGGGTCGTTCATCGACTGCCTCCTGGTCGTCGGTCGCGCGACCGGTCGCCCGGCGGCGCGGTGCGGGTGTGCCGGCTGGTCACGACCCGGTGGGGTGCTGGGCGGGCAGCGGCGCGACGACGGCCGTCGCGCCGTCGATCCGGACGACGCGCACCTCCGTGCCCACGGGGATCTGCGGCGCGTCGGGCTCGGTCCGCGCGGTCCAGACCTCGCCGACGAGCTTCACGCGGCCGCCGAACTCGCTCACGCGGTCGACGGCGAGCGCCGTGCGGCCGACGTGCGCCGCGACGTTCGTCTCCGTGAGCGGGACGCGCGAGCGCAGGTGCCGCAGGAGCCACGGGCGCAGCGTGAGGAGCAGGATGACGCTCACGACCGCGAACGCGACGATCTGGAGCCAGAGCGGCCCGCCGGCGGCGTTGACGCCGGCGGCGGCGAGCGATCCCCCGGCGAGCATGATGAGCACGAGGTCGAGCGAGATGATCTCCACGAGACCGAGGAGCAGTGCCGCTCCGACCCACCACAGCCAGTCCATCTCGACCCCCGTTCCCACGTGCGCGCTTTACGTGTACTTTACCGAATTTCCGCCCGCCGTGCACGGCCCAGGCGCCGGCCGCGCGCGAAAGTCACGCCCGCGCGGCGCGCGCCATCCACCGGCCGCCCCCGTGCGCGACGAGCAGCGGCACGCCGAACGCGTCGCTGAGGTTCTCCGCGGTGAGCACCTCGCGGATCGGGCCGGCGGTGTGCACGACGCCGTCCTTGAGCAGCAGGACGTGCGTGAAGCCCGGCGGGATCTCCTCGACGTGGTGCGTGACGAGCACGAGGACCGGCGACGCCGGGTCTCCGGCGAGCTCCGCGAGCGCGCCCACGAGCTCCTCGCGGCCCCCGAGGTCGAGGCCCGCGGCGGGCTCGTCGAGCAGCAGGAGCTCCGGGTCCGTCATGAGGGCGCGCGCGATCTGCGTGCGCTTGCGCTCCCCCTCGGACAGCGTGCCGAAGGTGCGGTCCGCGAGGTGGTCGACGCCGAACGCGGCGAGCAGGTCGTCCGCGCGCTGCGCGTCGAACTCCTCGTACTCCTCGCGCCACCGGCCCGTGACGCCGTAGGCGGCGGTGAGCACGACGTCGCGCACGGTCTCGTCGCCGGGGATGCGGTCGGCCAGGGCCGCGGACGCGAGCCCGACGCGCGGGCGCAGCTCGAACACGTCGACGCGGCCGAGCCGCTCGCCGAGGACGTCGGCCGTGCCGGCCGTGGGGTGCATGCGCGCGGACGCGATCTGCAGGAGCGTCGTCTTGCCGGCGCCGTTGCGGCCCAGCACGACCCACCGCTCGCCCTCGTTCACCTGCCAGTCCACCGCGTCGAGGATGGTCTTGGGGTGGCGTCGGACGGTGACGCCCTTCAGGTCGAGAACCGCGCTCATGGTCACCGACCCTATAGGTTGGCCGTCGTGGTCTCACACTCGTCCGGGGGTCCGCACGACGCCCCGCAGCCCGCCCCGGGCCCCGGCTCCGCGTCGAGCGCGGGCGCCCTGCCCCGCAGCGCCCTGCTCGCGCTCTGGCTGCGCGCCGCGCGCCTCGGCGACGACGACGGGACGGCCCGCCTCGTGCGCGCCGTGGAGCGCGACGACGAGCCGCACGTGGTGTCCGGGGCGCTCGGCGACGTCCGGCTCGCGGACCTCGCGGGCGCGTGGGCCGGCGACGCGCGCGAGGTCGTCGCTCTCGCACCTGTCCCCGGCGACGTGTCGGGCGTCCCGCCCGAGGCCGCCGCACGCGCGACGGACGCGGGCGAGTGCGTCGTGGTCACGACGTCGTCCGGGTCGTGGGCACTCGTGCCCGAGGTCACGGAGTTCGGCAGCGACCTGGAGCCGGGCCACCTCGTCACGTGGCACGTCACGCAGGTCGGGCCGTGGAGCGCCCGCGTGCTCGGCGCGGTCGGGTCGCTCCCCGAGGCGGAGCGCGACCTGCGCACGGCGCTGCTGCTGGCCACGCGCGCCCTCGACGAGCTCGACGTCGCCCGGTGGCGCGACGACGCCGCGGGCGCCATCGCCGACCTGCGCGCGGGCGGCGCCCCGACCTGGCAGCTCCCGCCCGGCGTCCCGCCGCGCGCCGTCCAGGTCCTCGTGCAGGCCGTGCGCCTGCGCGCGATCGTCGACCTCGCGACCGCCGACGACGGCGGGGCCGTCAACCTCTGGCAGGCCGACCAGCGCTCGACCGCGCTGCGCGAGGTCGACCGCGCGTCCCGCCACGCCGTGGGCGCCGCCACGTTCTGGACCGCCACGGCCTGACCCGGACCGCGGACCGCCACCGCCTGGCCCGGTCCGCGCGGCGTCGGCCGTCAGGCGCGCGACGTCACGTACGCGTCGAGGTGGGCGAGCGAGGAGGCCATCCCGGCGGCGTGGTCCGCCGGGGAGATGCCCGGCGGCACGCCCGTCGCGCGGACCGTGACGCGCGCGCCGTCCCCGACCGGCTCGACGGTCCACGTCATCGTCATGGTCCCGGCGAACGCCGGGTCGTCCGCGGCGAAGGCGACCTGCTGCACGACGCTCCGGCCCGGGACGAGGTCGAGGATCGCGACGTCGACGACGTCGGTCCCCTCGCCCGTCTTCCCGGGGTCGGCCTGCGGGTCGTCGTAGGCGAGGACCATGCGGTAGCCGCCGCCGGGGCGCAGGTCGAAGCGCTCGAAGCTCCCCGTCATGCCGTCGGGCGGGAGCCAGGCCGCGAGCGCGTCCTGGTCGACGAGCGCGCGGTACACGGCGCGGGGCGCGGCGGCGACGAGGCGCGACGCCTCGTCGACCCGGCCGCTCCCCGCGGTGCTCACGACTGCCCCAGCACCGTCCGGTAGACCTCGAGCGTGCGCTCGCCGATCGCGTCCCACGCGAAGTGGTCCTCGACGCGCTGCCGCGCCGCGCGGCCCATCGCGGCGGCCCGCTCGGGGTCGCTCACGACCTGCGTGAGCGCGGCGGCGAGGTCGGCGACGAAGCGGTCGGGGTCGAGCGGCGTGCCCGTGCCGTCGTCCGCCTGGTCGATCGGCACGAGGAGGCCGGTGACGCCGTCGTCCACGACCTCGGGGATGCCGCCCGTGGCGGTCCCGACGACGGGCAGCCCGACCGCCATCGCCTCGAGGTTGACGATGCCGAGCGGCTCGTACACGGACGGGCAGACGAAGACGGTCGACGCGGCGAGCACCGCGACGAGCTCGGCGCGCGGCAGCATCTGCTCGATCCAGACGACCCCGCTGCGCTCGGCCTGCAGCTCGGCGACGGCGCCGCTCACCTCCGCGGCGATCTCCGGGGTGTCCGGGGCGCCCGCGCACAGGACGAGCTGGACGTCGTCGGGCAGCGAGCGCGCGGCCCGCAGCAGGTACGGCAGCCCCTTCTGGCGCGTGATCCGCCCGACGAACACCACGGCGGGTCGCCCGGGGTCGATCCCCAGGTCGCGCACGACGCGGTCGGCGACGTCCTGCTGCACGCCCGGCTCGGGGCGGCGCCAGCCGTCGAGGTCGATCCCGTTGTGCACGACGTGCACCTTCGCCGGGTCGACCTGCGGGTAGACGCGCAGGATGTCGTCGCGCATCCCGCCGGAGACCGCGACGATCCCCGCCGCGCCCTCGTAGGCGGTGCGCTCCGCCCACGACGACAGCGCGTACCCGCCGCCGAGCTGCTCCGCCTTCCACGGCCGCAGCGGCTCGAGCGAGTGCGCGGACAGCACGTGCGGGACGCCGTGCAGCAGCCCCGCGAGGTGGCCCCCGAGGTTCGCGTACCAGGTGTGCGAGTGCACGAGGTCGGCGCCCGCGACGTCGTCGGCCATCTGCAGGTCGACGCCGAACGTGCCGAGCGCGGCGTTCGCCCCGGACAGGACGCCGGGCACGGAGTACCCGGTCACGCCGTCGTCGCCGCGCGGGCCGTCGAAGCAGCGCACGCGCACGTCGACGTGGCGCCGCAGCACCGCGGACAGCTCGGCGACGTGCACGCCGGCCCCGCCGTAGACGTGCGGCGGGTACTCACGGGTCAGGAGGTCGACTCTCACGCGCCACACCGTAGCCGAGTCGCCCGCCGCGGACCCCCGGTGGGCGGGGCCGACGCGACCCGCGCCCAGGATGCGGGTCCTGCTGCGTGGTCCCGCCCCGAGGGGCTACCGTCTGGGCATGGCCGCCGCACCCCGAGTCCTCGCCATCGTCCTCGCCGGGGGCGAGGGCAAGCGCCTCATGCCGCTCACCGCCTCGCGGGCCAAGCCCGCGGTGCCGTTCGGGGCATCTACCGCCTGGTCGACTTCGCGCTGTCCAACCTCGTGAACTCGCACTACCTGCACATCATCGTGCTCACGCAGTACAAGTCGCACAGCCTCGACCGGCACATCACGAAGACGTGGCGCATGTCGTCGCTGCTCGGCAACTACGTCGCGCCGGTGCCCGCGCAGCAGCGCGTCGGCAAGCACTGGTACCTCGGCAGCGCGGACGCGATCTACCAGTGCCTCAACATCATCGACGACGAGCGTCCGGACATCGTCGTGGTCGTGGGCGCGGACCACGTGTACCGCATGGACTTCTCCCAGATGGTCGACGCGCACGTCGAGTCGGGCGCGCAGCTCACCGTCGCGGGCATCCGCCAGCCGATCTCGATGGCGGACCAGTTCGGCGTCATCGAGACCGATCCGAAGGACCCGACGAAGATCGCCGCGTTCCGCGAGAAGCCGTCGGACCCGGTGGGCCTCGCCGACTCCCCGGACGAGGTGCTCGCCTCGATGGGCAACTACGTCATCGACACCGACGCGCTGATCGAGGCCGTCACGTCCGACGCCGCGAACGCGGACTCCCGCCACGACATGGGCGGCGACATCGTGCCCGCCTTCGTCGAGAAGGGCACCGCGGCGGTCTACGACTTCATCCGCAACGACGTGCCGGGCTCGACCGACCGCGACCGCGACTACTGGCGCGACGTGGGGACGATCGACTCGTACTACGACGCGAACAAGGACCTCATCGCCGTCACGCCGGTCTTCAACCTCTACAACGAGGAGTGGCCGCTGCACACCGGCTACACCGGTCTGCCGCCCGCGAAGTTCGTGCACGCGGGCCGCGGCCGCCTGGGCCACGCCGCGGACTCGATCGTCTCCCCCGGCGTGATCATCTCGGGCGCGACGGCGGTCGGCTCCGTCCTGTCGCCCGGCACCTACCTGCACTCGTGGTCGTCCGTCTCGGACTCCGTGCTCATGGACGGCGTGCAGGTGCACCGCCACGCGCAGGTGCACCGCGCGATCATCGACAAGAACGTCGTCGTCGGGGAGCAGGCCCGCATCGGCCTCGACCCGGAGCAGGACCGCGCCCGCGGCTTCACGGTCACCGAGTCCGGGATCACGGTCGTCCCCAAGGGGACGGTCGTCGAGTGACGCCTTCCCCGACCGGCGTCGTGCACGTGCCCGACGCCGCGCCGAGCCCTGCCCCGCCCGCGACCGCCAGCCCGAGGAGCCCTCGCGTGACCCCCGACCCGCCGAGCGCCCCCGTGCGGCTCCTCGTCATGGACGTCGACTCGACGCTCATCGAGCAGGAGGTCATCGAGCTCCTCGCCGACCACGCCGGCACGCGCGGGGAGGTCGCGGCGGTGACCGAGCGCGCGATGCGCGGCGAGATCGACTTCGGCGCCTCGCTGCGCGAGCGCGTCGCGACCCTCGCGGGCGTGCCCGTCGAGGCGTTCGACGACGTCCGCGAGCGCGCGACCTTCACCCCCGGCGTCCGTGAGCTCGTGGCCGAGGCCCGACGCCGCGGCTGGGAGGTCGCGCTCGTCTCGGGCGGCTTCGAGGAGGTCGTGGCGGGTCTCGCGGCCGAGCTCGGCATCACGCGCTTCCGCGCGAACCGGCTCGAGGTGTCCGGCGGGCGGCTCACGGGCCGCACGACCGGGCCGGTGGTCGACCGGGCGGCGAAGGAGGCCGCGCTGCGCGAGTTCGCGGCCGAGCTCGACCTGCCCATGAGCGCGACGATCGCCGTGGGCGACGGCGCGAACGACCTCGACATGATCGGCGCCGCGGGCGTCGGCATCGCCTTCGCGGCCAAGCCCGTCGTGCGCGAGCAGGCACCCTACGGCGTCGACGGACCCCGTCTCGACGCGGTGCTCGCGGTCGTCGACCAGGTCGACGCCGCGCGCTGACCCCGGACGCACGAGAGCCCTGGCACCGTGGGGTGCCAGGGCTCCGTCGTGCGGGTGCGCCGGGACCGGGTCAGGACGGGCGGCCCACGTAGGTCAGCAGGGCGGCCTGCGGCTCCCACGCGTCCCACGACGCCCCGGACTCCAGCACCGAGTACGTCGCGGTCGGCACGCCGACACGCACCTGGGCGAGCGCGCCGCCGTCGGACGCCGGGTCCGCCAGGTACGACGCGGTGGCCGCCATCGTGGGCTCGTGCCCGACGACGAGCAGCGTGCGGACCCGCGGGTCCGTGGTCCGCAGGAGGTCCAGGACGTCGGCGACGTCGGCCGCGTAGAGACCGTCGCTCACGAGCACGTCGGGCGCGACGTCGCCCAGGTGCGCCGACAGGAGCTCCCACGTCTGACGCGTGCGCAGCGCCGAGGAGCACAGCACGCGCTCGGGGACGAGCCCCGTCTCGCGCAGCGCCGCGCCGACGCGCACCGCCTGCCGGCGCCCGTTCAGCGCGAGGGGGCGCAGCACGTCGTCGACGCTCCCGCCGCCGGGCTCGGCCTTCGCGTGGCGCAGCAGGACGAGGCGGCGCGTGCCGCCGTCGGGGGTCTGCGCGCCGTTGCGCTCCTCCGCGGTCACTGCCCCATGGCGTGCACGCCGCCGTCGACGTGCACGATCTCGCCGGTCGTCGCCGGGAACCAGTCGGACAGGAGCGCGACGACCGCGCGCGCGGCGGGCTCCGCCGTCGTCTGGTCCCAGCCGAGGGGCGCCCGGTTCGGCCAGGCGTCCTCCATCTGCGCGAAGCCCGGGATGGACTTCGCCGCCGTGGTGCGGATCGGGCCCGCGGAGACCAGGTTGGCCCGGATGCCGTCGGGGCCGAGGTCGCGCGCGAGGTAGCGGTTCGCGGACTCGAGGCCCGCCTTCGCGACGCCCATCCAGTCGTAGACCGGCCAGGCGAACTGCGCGTCGAACGTGAGGCCGACGACGGCGCCGCCGTCGGTCATGAGCGGCTTCGCCGCGACCGCGAGCGACTTGTAGGAGAACGTCGAGACCTGGAGCGCGGTCGCCACGTCCTCCCAGGTGCCGGAGAGGAAGTTGCCGCCCATGACGCTCTGCGGCGCGAAGCCGATGGAGTGCACGACGCCGTCGAGGCGGTCCGTGTGCTCGCGCACCGCGTCCGCGAGACCGGCGAGGTCGTCGTCGTTCGTGACGTCGAGCTGCACGACGGGCGCCTCGACCGGCAGGCGCTTCGCGAAGGCCTGCGTGAGCTTCATCTGGCGGCCGAACGAGGAGAGCACGACCTCGGCACCCTCCTCCTGCGCGAGCCGCGCCGCGTGGAACGCGATCGAGGAGTCGGTGAGCACTCCCGTGACGAGGAGCTTCTTGCCGTCGAGCAGACCCATCGGTTTCCTTCCGTCGTGCGCCCGCTGTGGGCGCGCTGAGGCGAGCGTACTGAAAGAGAGGCGGGGCGGGCGCGTCGGTGACGGCTCCGCGGGACGAGCGCGCGAGGCGCCGCGGGGTGCGGTCAGTGGCCCATGCCGAGGCCGCCGTCGACGGGGATCACGGCCCCCGAGACGTACGCCGCGTCGTCGGACGCGAGGAACTGCACGACCCCGGCGACCTCGTCCGCCTGGGCGAACCGGCCCGCGGGGATGGCGGACTTGTACGCGGCCTGGCGCTCCTCGGGGAGCTCGGCGGTCATCGCGGTGTCGATGAACCCGGGCGCCACGACGTTCGCCGTGATGTTGCGCGACCCGAGCTCGCGCGTGATCGAGCGCGCCATGCCCACGAGCGCGGCCTTCGAGGCGGCGTAGTTGACCTGGCCCGCGCCGCCGTAGAGGCCGATCACGGACGACACGAGCACGATGCGCCCGCGGCGCAGCCGGATCATGCCCTTCGTCACCCGGCGCACGCAGCGGAACGTGCCCGTGAGGTTGACGTCGATCACGGACTCGAAGTCCTCGTCGGTCATCCGCAGCAGGAGCTGGTCGTGCGTGACGCCCGCGTTCGCGACGAGCACCTCGACCGGGCCGAGCTCCTTCTCGATCTCGGAGAACGCGGCGTCGACGGCGGCGGTGTCGGTGATGTCCGCCACGGCGCCGAAGACGCCCTCGGGCAGGTCACCGCCGCGGTAGACGGTCGCGACGCGGTCGCCGTTCGCGACGAAGCGCTCGGCGATGGCACGGCCGATGCCCCGGTTCGCGCCGGTGACGACGACGGTGCGCGGGGCGGGGGCGGTGGCTTCGGACACGTGCGGCTCCTCGGGACGGTCGGGTGGGTCGGCGGCCGGGGACGGGTCCCGCACGGCCGGTGCCGGGTGGGCCCTGCCGGGCCCGGCGCGACGGCGCCGCACCGACCGTACCGTGCGCGGGCCCCGCGGTGCGCGGTGCGCCCAGGTCACACCGCTCCCCCACACTTTGTGGGGTCCCGACAAACGTAGACTGGACGGGTGACCACACGACGCGCCGCCCGGAGGTCGGCCGAGGCGGTCCCGAGCATCACCGCCGCACCGGAACCGCTCGCCGCGGACCAGGCGCGCCGGGAGCGCAAGTACCTGATCCAGATGGGCATCCGCCTCGTGTGCATCTTTGGCGCCATCCTGGCGCAGGGCAGCTGGGTGACCTGGGTCCTCGCCGTCGGTGCGGTCGTGCTGCCGTACAGCGCGGTGCTCGTCGCCAACGCGGGCCGCGACCAGGCGCACTACGACACCTCCCCCATGGAGCACCGCGCGCTGCCCACGGCGGGTGCGCCCGGGAGCCACGGCATCGCGGGCGCCGAGCCCCGCGAGCCGCACGACGACGAGGAGGACCGCCGGTGACCGACGTCCTGGGCCTCGCCGACCCTGTCGGCGAGGACGAGCTGGTGTGCAGCGCCAAGGGCTGCCGCGAGGCCGCCGCGTGGGGCCTGCTGTGGAACAACCCCAAGATCCACACGCCCGAGCGGCGCAAGGTGTGGCTCGCGTGCGACGCGCACCGGGAGCACCTGGAGACGTTCCTCGGCGCCCGCTCGTTCTGGCGCTCGACGGTGCCGGTCGACGAGCTCGAGCGCCGGGCGGCCCCGTGACGCAGGCCGCACCACCGCAGGTCCCCGCGGGCCCGACGCCGCAGCGCGCCACCGCGGACGCCCACCAGCCGCGTACCCCGCGCCAGTGGGCGACGCTCGCGGTCGGGGTCCTCGTCCTCGTCGCGCTGTGCCTCGTCGCGGGCCGCTGGCAGTGGAACCGCTACGTCTCGCGCGACGCCGAGATCGAGCGCATCGAGGCGAACTACACGTCGGACCCGGTCCCGGTGGACGACGTGCTGCCCGCCCCGGGCGCCGGGCTCGACGAGGCCGACCTCTGGCGGCCGGTGACCCTCGAGGGCCGCTACGAGACGGACGCCACGGTCCTGCTGCGCAACCGCCCGGTGGGCGGCAGCGCCGGCTTCCACGTGCTCGTCCCGTTCGTGACGAACCCCACGCCGTCCGCCCCGGACGGGCTCGTCGTCGTGGTGGACCGCGGGTTCGTGCCGCTGGGGACCGACGCCGTCACCCCCGGGGACGTGCCCCCGCCCCCCGCGGGCGACGTCGAGGCGACCGTGACGCTGCGCGGCGACGAGCCGCCGTCGGGCCGGGACGCGCCCGCGGGACAGGTACAGGCCATCGCGACGGACCAGGTCCTCGCCGCCGGCCCGGACGGCGGCGGCTGGGCCGAGGGCCGCACGGTCGGCGCCTACGGGCAGCTGCGCACCGAGGTGCCGCCCGCGGCGCAGACCCTGGAGGCGCTGCCGAAGCCGGACACCGACCCCGGCTCGCACCTGTCGTACGCGTTCCAGTGGGCGGTGTTCGCCCTGGGCGCCGTCGCCGGCTTCTGGCTCCTCGTGCGCCGCGACCGGCGCGACGCGCGCGGGGAGGAGACGACGCTCACCGCCGGCGACCTCCTCGCGGCCCAGGACCCGGACGCCGCGCGGGCCCGGCGGGAGCCGCGCTCACGCCGTCCGAGCGCCGAGGACGAGGAGGACGCCCTCATCGACGCGCAGCTCGGCGCCGCACCAGGTGCCGCGAGCGAGCCCGCGAGCGAGCGCCCGCCGCGCTAGGTCGCGCTCGCCTCGTCCGCACGACAGCCCGGGTCCACCGAACGGTGGAGGCGCGGGTCCACCCGAGCAGCGACGCGACGGTCGATCCCCGGGCCGACGCGCGTCCCTAGCCTCGCAGCATGACCGCACTGGAAGTCCGTCATCTGCACAAGCGCTACGGACGGCACGTCGCCGTCGACGACGTCTCGTTCTCCGTCGACGAGGGAGAGATCTTCGGCATCATCGGGCCCAACGGTGCCGGCAAGACGACGACCGTCGAGAGCATCGCCGGGCTCCGGAGGCCCGACTCCGGCTCGGTCTCGGTGCTGGGGCTCGACCCGGTCGCGGACCGGGCCGAGGTGCGTCGGCGGCTCGGCGTCCAGCTGCAGGAGAGCAGCTTCCCCGACGCGATCACGGTCGCCGAGGCCCTGGACCTCTACGCCTCCTTCTACCGGGACCCCGCCGACCCGCGCGAGCTGGTCGAGCTCCTCGACCTCGGCGACCAGCGCGGCAACCGGTACAAGGCCTTGTCCGGCGGGCAGAAGCAGCGGCTGTCGATCGCGCTCGCCCTGGTCGGCAACCCGAGGATCGCGATCCTCGACGAGCTCACGACCGGGCTCGACCCGCAGGCACGCCGCGACACGTGGAGCGTGGTCGAGCGGGTCCGTGACCGCGGCGTCACGGTCGTCCTCGTCACGCACTTCATGGACGAGGCGGAGCGCCTCGGCGACCGGATCGCCGTCATCAGCGACGGCAGGGTGGCGGCCGTGGACACGCCCGCAGGCCTGGTCGCGCGGGTCGACGCGCCGCAGCAGGTCCGCTTCCGCCTGCGCCAGCGCCTCGACGCGAGCGTCCTGACGGTGCTGCCCGACGTGACGGGGGTGGACGTCGTGGGCGACCGCTGGAGGGTCACCGGGCGGGGGCAGGTCCTGAGCAGCGTCGCGGGGGCCCTCGCCCGGGCGCAGGTCGTCGCGGAGGACCTCCGGGTCGACCGACGCAACCTCGACGACGCGTTCCTGGCGCTCACGGGACGTGCGCCGCGCTCCGTGGACGCCTCCGAGAGGAAGGCCGGCTGATGGGCGCTCTGCGCAGGACGGTGTCCGTAGAGACGAGGCTCTTCCTCCGCGACCCGACCACCGTCGTCTTCGGCGTGCTGTTCCCGACAGCCCTCCTGCTCGGCCTGGGCGCGGTCCCCGCGCTCCGCGAGCCGACGCCGGAGTCCGGCGGGCTGCGCGCGATCGACGTCTGGGCACCGACCGCGCTGGTGTTCGGGATGGTGATGATCGCCGTCCAACACGTCCCGGCGGTGGTCGCGACGTACCGCGAGCGCGGCATCCTGCGCAGGCTGTCGACCACTCCCCTGCCGCCGCAGCGCGTCCTGCTCGCACAGATGCTCGTCGCGTCCGCGTCGGTGGTCGTCTCGGCCGTGCTGCTCGTCCTCGCTGCCTGGGTGGTGCTCGACGTCGCACCGCCCGAGCGGCCGCTGGAGTTCGTCGTGGCCTTCGTCGTCGGCTACGCGGCGCTGCTCGGGGTCGGCCTGGTCTCCGCGGCCGTGGTCCGCACGAGCAGCGCGGCCAACCAGGTCGGCACGGTCCTGTTCGTCGCGCTCATGTTCTTCGGCGGGGCCTTCCTGCCCCGCGCCGTCATGCCCGACGCGCTGCGCGCCGTCGGCGAGCACGTGCCGCCCGGGCTGCAGGCCCTCACCTCGGCCTGGTCCGCCGAGGCGGGCCAGGTCACCGCGACCAGCGCCGGGCAGCCCTTCTGGCTGCAGGTTGCCATAATGGCGGGCATCGCGGTCGTCGCGAGCGCGGTCGCCGCGAAGCTCTTCCGCTGGGAGTAGGGGTCGATGATGCGGGAACTCGCGGCGGGGCCGGACCCGAGCCTCGACATGCTCCCGCCGCGCGCCACGGACGAGACGGGGGCAGCCCACCGCTCCCGGCTGGCGTGGAGGGAGGAGCAGCTGCGGGTCTGGGACCTGCTGCAGCTGTTCGCGCCGTGGCTGCTGCTGACCGTCTCGACGGTCGCCTACCTCGCCCAGGCGCTGCCGCCCTCGGGGGTCGACTTCTGGCCGGAAGGCGCGTCGACGCTCGGGCTGATCGTCGCCACGGCGCTGTGGGTGCTGTTCGGGCAGACGCTGCCGCTGCGGAGAAGGGCGCTGCGACCGGTGCCGGCGGGCCTCTACCTCGTCGGGCTGCTGGCGCTGTGCGTCGCCCTCATGGCGATCTCCGACGTCTTCCTCGTGCTCACCGTCGCCGGCTTCTTCCAGGCCTACCTGCTCCGGCCGTGGCAGGTCGGCGTGCTCGGGGTGCTCGCGACCTCCGTGGCCCTCAACGGGGCGGCGATGGACGTGTGGGCCGGCCCGAGCACGGACGTGCTCGCGGAGTTCCTCGTGATCGTCACCGTCCAGACCGCGGCGATCGGCGCCGGCATCCTCCTCACGGCGCGGAGCGAGCCGGAGGAGCGCAGGCGGGAGGAGCTCGTCGACCGGCTCGAGGCGGCCCTGCACGAGAACGCCGGGCTCCACGCGCAGCTCGTCGTCCAGGCTCGCGAGTCGGGGGCGCAGGACGAGCGGCAGCGGCTGGCCGGCGAGATCCACGACACCCTCGCGCAGGGCCTCGCCGGGATCATCACGCAGCTCCAGCTCGCGGAGCGCTCCGCGAGTGCCCGGGGCGAGCCGGACGAGCACGTCACGCGGGCGCTCCGTCTCGCACGGAGCAGCCTGACGGAAGCGCGACGCTCCGTCCGGGCGCTCGCGCCGCAGGAGCTCGGGCAGGCGCACCTGCCCGACGCGCTGCGCACCCTGGCCGAGCGCTGGTCGCGCGACCAGGGGGTCGGCACCCAGGTCGAGATCACCGGCACGCGGGAGCCGTTGAGCCCGGCGATCGAGGTGTCGCTCTTCCGGGTCGCGCAGGAGTCGCTCACCAACGTGGCGAAGCACGCCGACGCGTCGCGCGTCGGTGTCACGCTGTCGTACACGGGCACCGAGGTGCTGCTCGACGTGCGGGACGACGGACGCGGCTTCGCCGACGGGGCCGGCACCGGTTTCGGGCTCACGAGCATGCGCCAGCGCATCCGCGGGGTCGGGGGCCAGGTGGTGGTGCAGAGCACGCCGGGCGAGGGCACCTCCGTCAGCGCACGCGTCCCGGCGATCGCCCTCGGGGGCGTGAGCGAGAGGGGGTGGACGGACCGATGATCCGGCTCGTCGTCGTCGACGACCACCCGGTCGTGCGGGGCGGTCTGCGCGACACCTTCGCCGGGGCGGAGGACGTCGTCGTGGTCGGAGAGGCCGGGGACGGCGCCGAGGGCGTCGAGCGCGCGCGAGCACTGGCGGCGGACGTCGTGCTGATGGACCTGCGCATGCCCGGGATGGACGGGGTCGCCGCCACGGCCGCCCTGCGCGCGCAGGTCCCCGACGCCCGGGTGCTGGTCCTGACGACCTTCGACGGCGAGAGCGACGTCCTCCCCGCGATCGAGGCGGGGGCGATCGGCTACCTCCTCAAGGACGCGCTGCCGGACGACCTGCTCCGCGCCGTGCACGCGGCCGCCCGCGGAGAGCCGGTGCTCGCGCCGTCCGTGACCCACCACCTCATGGGTCAGGTGCGCCGCCCCGGTGCCGGCACGCTCACCGACCGAGAGAGGCAGGTGCTGCAGCTCGTCGCGAACGGCAGCTCGAACCGGGAGGCCGCGGCGACGCTGTTCATCGGTGAGGCGAGCATCAAGACCCACCTCCAGCACATCTACGACAAGCTCGGCGTGCGGGACCGCGCCGCCGCGGTGGCCGAGGGCTACCGCCGCCGCCTCCTGACCTGACGCCTGTCAGGCCAGCGAGACGAGCTCCGCGTACTCGTCGCTCCAGAGGTCCTCGTCGCCGTCGGGCAGCAGGAGGACGCGCTCGGGCTCGAGCGCCTCGACCGCGCCGTCGTCGTGCGTGACCATGACGACCGCGCCCTCGTACGTCTTGAGCGCCCCGAGGATCTCGGCGCGCGACGCGGGGTCGAGGTTGTTCGTCGGCTCGTCGAGCAGCAGCACGTTCGCCGCAGAGACGACGAGCGTCGCGAGCGCCAGACGCGTCTTCTCCCCGCCGGACAGCACGTTCGTCGGCTTGTCCGCGTCGTCGCCCGAGAACAGGAACGACCCGAGCACCGAGCGCACCTGCGTGTCCGTGAGGTCGGGCGCCGCGTGGCGCAGGTTCTCGACGACGGTCGCGTCCATGTCGAGCGTGTCGTGCTCCTGGGCGTAGTAGCCGATCTTCAGGCCGTGACCCGGGTGCACCTCGCCCGTGTCCGGCTGCTCGACGCCGCCGAGGATGCGCAGGAGCGTCGTCTTGCCGGCGCCGTTGAGGCCGAGCACGACGACGCGGCTGCCGCGGTCGATCGCGAGGTCGACGCCCGCGAAGACCTCCTGCGAGCCGTAGGCCTTGGACAGCCCGCTCGCGGTGAGCGGCGTGCGGCCGCACGGCGCGGGCTTCGGGAAGCGCAGCTTCGCGACCTTGTCGCTCTGGCGCTCGCCCTCGATGCCCGCGAGCATCTTCTCGGCGCGGCGCATCATCTGCTGCGCGGCCACGGCCTTGGTGGCCTTGGCGCGCATCTTCTCGCCCTGCGCGAGGAGCGCGCCCGCCTTCTTCTCGGCGTTCTGCCGCTCGCGACGACGACGGCGCTCGTCGGACTCGCGCTGCGCGAGGTAGGCGTCCCAGCCGAGGTTGTACTGGTCGAGCTCGCCGCGGTTGGCGTCCAGGTGGAACACCTTGTTCACCGTCGCGCGCAGCAGCTCGACGTCGTGCGAGATCACGACGAAGCCGCCGCTGTACGACTTGAGGTAGTCGCGCAGCCAGACGATCGAGTCGGCGTCGAGGTGGTTCGTCGGCTCGTCGAGGAGCAGCGTCTCGACGCCGGAGAAGAGGATGCGCGCGAGCTCGATGCGGCGGCGCTGCCCGCCGGACAGCGTGCTCAGCGGCTGGCCGAGCACGCGGTCGTCGAGACCGAGGTTGCTCGTGATGCGGTGCGCCTCGCTCTCGGCCGCGTAGCCTCCGGCCGCGAGGAACCTCGCCTCGAGCTTGGGGTAGCGCTCCATCGCGGCCTCGTGCGTCTCCGCGTCCGCGCTCGCCATCGCGCCCTCGGTCTCGCGCATCTGGCGCACGATCCTGTCGAGGTTGCGCGCCGAGAGGACCCGGTCGAGCGCGATGACCTCGAGGTCGCCCGTGCGCGGGTCCTGGGGCAGGTAGCCGATGTCGTTGCCGCGCGTGATCTTGCCCGCCGTGGGCTGGGTCTCGCCCGCGAGGGTCTTGGTCAGGGTCGTCTTGCCGGCGCCGTTGCGACCGACGAGGCCGATCCGGTCGCCCGCGGCGATCTGGAACGTCGCCTCGTGCAGCAGGACGCGGGCGCCGACGCGCAGCTCGACGCCGTGGGCGGTGATCACGTGCAGGTCCTCTCCGAAGGGTGACCCCGGTGGATCCAGCCTGGTGGGGCGATCCGATCGACGGGGCCCGACGATTCTACGGGCCGCGGGCCCGCGCCCGCGCGGCCTTTCTCTCGACTTCCTCCCGGACCGTCCCACGGTCGTCCCACGCACAGGGAACAGAACGGGACAATCAGCCCATCGTGCTAGCCTCCGGACGTCCCGGACCGTCGAGGAGATGGCGGGGGGACCCGAGCAAGGAGAGCACGTTGAGCAACGCCGAAGCAGCACTGAGCAAGGTCCTCGAGCTGGACGGGGCGATCGCGATCGCGGTCGTCGACTACAGCAGCGGCCTGGCCCTGGTCCAGAAGCAGGCCGCCCCGTTCGACCTCGAGCTCGCCGCGGCGGCGAACACCGAGGTCATCCGCGCGAAGCTCCGGGCGATCGAGCAGCTCGGGCTCGAGGACGGCATCGAGGACATCCTCATCACGCTCGGCCGCCAGTACCACCTCATCCGCCTGTCGCAGCGCGAGAGCCTGCGGGGCACCTTCTCCTACCTCGTGCTCGAGCGCGGACGGGCGAACCTCGCGCTCGCGCGCCGCGGCCTGGCCCAGCTCGACGAGTCGCTGTCGCTCTGACGCCCGTGGTCGCGGACGCCCTCGACCAGCGCGGGCGGGTCGCCCCCCGCAGCGTGGTGGACGTGCTGCGGGGCATCGACGACGCCCTCGACCACGAGGCGCACGTGCTCGCGCTCGGTCCCGGCGGCCGGGTCCTCGGCAGCGCCGGGCCCTCCCCCGGCCCGGTCGTCGAGGTGGCGCGGGCCGTCGCCGCGGCCCTCACCCAGGGCCCGGCCGTCCCGGGCAGCTCGGCACGCTGCATCCTCAACACCGCCGAGGCGTGCGTCTTCGTCTACCTGCTCGGGCAGGACCTGTCGGTCATCCTCGTGGGCCCGACGGACTGGAACATCGCCCTCACGGGCCGTCGCGTCGAGCGGTTCCTCGTCGACTTCGTCGACACCTACCTGGCCGAGACCGTCGCCGAGGCACCCGGTGACGACCCCGGGACGCTGCCGCGTCGCGAGCCGCCGGCGCCTGTCGTCGGGCCCGCCGAGCGGCACGAGCACCGCGGCGACCACGACCTGCTCGCGCGGGTGCTGCGCGCGCTGGTCCGCTTCTGAGGCCTGCGACCGCGCCCGGGGGTAGCGTTCCCCTGTGACATTCCAGGAAGGCGGATCGTTCGAGGGCGGACGCGTCCGCAAGGGTGGCGGCCGCGGGCGCGGCCCGATGATCGCGGGCGGCGGGATCGGCGCGGTGCTCGTCGCGCTGCTCATCGCGTTCGTCGGCAACCAGACGGGCGTCGACCTCAGCGCGCTGACCGGCGGCGACGGGTCGGACTCCGGCGCGTACGGCGACGGCCAGCAGGAGTACATCGACACGTGCACCGCCGAGCAGGCGAACACGACGCGCGAGTGCCGGCTCAACGGCACCGTCCAGTCGCTCGACGCCTACTGGACCGAGGCCCTCCCCCAGCAGGCCGGCGTCGAGTACGCGCTGCCCGAGGTCGTGAGCTTCACCGGGCAGGTCTCGACGGGGTGCGGCGCGGCGACGAGCGCCGTCGGTCCGTTCTACTGCCCGCCCGACCAGACGGTGTACATCGACCTCGGCTTCTACGACGACCTGACGAACCGCTTCGGCGCGAACGACGGCGGCCTCGCGGAGATGTACGTCGTCGCGCACGAGTTCGGGCACCACATCGAGCAGCTGACCGGCGCCATGGACGCGGCGGACCGGCAGGGCACGGGCCCGGAGTCCGACTCCGTGCGCATCGAGCTCATGGCCGACTGCCTCGCCGGCATGTGGGCGGGCCATGCCGCGACCACCGTCGACCCGGACACCGGCGTGACGTTCCTCGCACCGATCACCGAGCAGGAGCTGGACGACGCGCTGTCCGCGGCGTCCGCCGTCGGCGACGACCGCATCCAGGAGGCCGCGACCGGCCAGGTGAACCCCGAGGGCTGGACCCACGGGTCGAGCGAGCAGCGCCAGCGCTGGTTCACGACCGGCTACGAGGGCGGCACCCTCCAGGACTGCGACGCGCTCTCCGCCTCGTCGCTGTGACCGCTCCCGCCGAGGACGCTCAGAGCTCGATCGAGTACATGCGCGAGCCGGTGACCTTCTCGTAGCCGAGGCTCGCGTACAGGCCGTGCGCACCGGACGGGTTCTCCGTGTCGACGTCGAGCGCGGCGTACTGCATGCCGTCCGCCGCGAACGCGCGCATCGCGGCCGCGAGCGCCGCGACGGCGACGCGGCGCCCCCGGTACGCGCGCCGGACACCGAGGAGCTCGGTGTACCCGAAGGTGTACCCCCGGACGGGGAAGTCCTCGTCGTACCGGCCCGCCATCTCGTAGCCGACGACGAGCGGCTCGCCGGCGCGCAGCGCGGCGGCGGTCTCGGGGTCGGTGGTCGGGTCGGCGAGGAGCGCGTCGGCGTCGGGCGCGTCGTCGACCACGAGGAACGACCACTGGGGTGCGAACTCGCTGCGCCCGTGCGTCCACGCCTCGGCGGTGCGGGGCTCGCTCCCCCAGTGGTCGCGGAAGGCGTCGTTGTGCGCGAGGCGCGTCGCCTCGTCGAGCTCGGCGGACCACGGGACGACGCGCAGGGAACCGTCGAGCGGGACGTCGGGCACGGGGGCCGCGAGGTCGCGACGCAGGTCGGAGTAGAAGCGGCGGGCGACGAACCCGAACCGCGCGTAGAGCCGCGCCTTCTCGGGCGGGTCGGTGTCCTCCCCGAAGACGGCGAGCCGCGCGGGCAGCTCCTTGCCGCTCGCGGCGAGCACCTGCCGGGCGCGTGCCACCTGCCAGGCGAGCACCTCGCGTCCGATCCCGCGCCCCCGGTGGGTCGGGTGGACGCCGCCGCCGAGGAACGCCCGCACGGTGCGCTCGTCCCCCGGGTTGGTGTCGACCATCCCGTAGGCGCGCAGCGTCCCGTCGGTGTCGACGCCGACGATCGAGTCGGCCGCGACGTCGCGCCACGGCGCGGTGAAGATCTCCTCGATCTCCGCGAGCGTCTCGCGGTACGGCTCGTCGTCCGCCTCCGCGATGTCGTTGCGCAGCGTGAGCAGGGCCGGCGCGTCGGCGGGCGTGGCCGGGCGCCACGTGAGCCCGCCCGCGGTCACCGGCGGCAGGGTCGAGGGGGCGGCGGCGCGCTCGGCGATCGGGGCGAGCGTCGAGGGCGCCGCCTCGGCGCGGTCGGTCGTCGAGGGAGAGGACATGGCGACCACGGTAGGGGGGCCCGCGCCGTCGGGCACGTGCTTTTCCCAGGGCGTCCGCGCGACGCGTCGGCCCGCTGAGACGGCTCCCCGTGCCGTGCCGCACGCGATCTACGCTGCGAGCATGCCGACCGTCGCTCCTCAGGACCTCGCCGACGCCCGCTCCCGGGCCCTCGCGGAGGCGCTGCGCACGCGCGTCGTCGTCGCGGACGGCGCGATGGGCACGATGATCCAGGAGCAGGACCCGACGCTCGAGGACTACCAGGGGCTCGAGGGCTGCAACGAGATCCTCAACGTCTCGCGACCCGACATCATCGCCGCGGTGCACGACGCGTACCTCGAGGTCGGGGTGGACGCGATCGAGACGAACACGTTCGGCGCCAACTGGTCCAACCTGTCGGACTACGACATCGACGACCGGATCCGCGAGCTCGCCGCCGCCGGGGCGCGGATCGCGCGCGAGCGCGCGGACGCCCACGCGACCGCCGACCACCCGCGCTGGGTGCTCGGTTCGATGGGTCCCGGGACCAAGCTGCCGAGCCTCGGGCACACGACGTACGCGCACCTGCGCGACACGTTCGCCGAGCAGGCCGCGGGTCTGCTGGAGGGCGGGGTCGACGCGATCCTCGTCGAGACGAGCCAGGACCTGCTCCAGGCGAAGGCCGCGGTGACGGGGTCGCGGAACGCGATGCGCGACGTCGGGCGCGAGGTGCCCGTGATCGTCCAGGTGACGGTCGAGACCACGGGCACGATGCTCATGGGCTCCGAGATCGGGGCCGCGCTGACCACGCTCCAAGCGCTCGGCGTCGACGCGATCGGTCTCAACTGCGCGACCGGCCCGGCCGAGATGAGCGAGCACCTGCGGCACCTGTCGCGGCACGCGGAGATCCCCGTGACGTGCATGCCCAACGCGGGGCTGCCCGTGCTCGGCCCGAACGGGGCGACGTACCCGCTGACGCCGGACGAGCTCGCGGCGGCGCACACCCAGTTCGTCACCGAGTTCGGCCTGGGCCTCGTGGGCGGCTGCTGCGGCACGACGCCCGACCACCTGCGGCGCGTCGTCGAGGCGGTGCGCGCGCGGCCGGTCGTCGAGCGCCACCCGGAGCGCGAGAACGGCGTCGCGAGCCTGTACTCGCACACGGACCTGCACCAGGACGCGTCGTTCCTCGCCATCGGCGAGCGCACGAACGCGAACGGGTCGAAGGCGTTCCGCGAGGCGATGCTCGCGGAGAACTGGGACGAGTGCGTCGAGATCGCGCGGGCGCAGACGCGCGACGGCGCGCACCTGCTCGACGTGTGCATCGACTACGTGGGGCGCGACGGCGTCGCGGACGTGCAGCAGGTCGTCTCCCGCCTCGCGAGCGCCTCGACGCTTCCGCTCGTCATCGACTCGACCGAGCCCGAGGTCATCGCGGCGGGCCTCGAGCTCGTGGGCGGGCGCGCCGTCGTGAACTCGGTGAACTTCGAGGACGGCGACGGGCCGACCTCGCGGTTCGCGCGGATCATGCCCCACGTCGTCGAGCACGGGGCGGCCGTCGTCGCGCTGACGATCGACGAGGAGGGCCAGGCGCGGACCGCGTCGGGCAAGGTGGAGATCGCCACGCGGCTCGTCGAGACGCTCACGCGTGACTGGGGCCTGCGGGTCGACGACATCATCGTCGACGCCCTGACCTTCCCCATCGCCACCGGCCAGGAGGAGACGCGTCGCGACGCGATCGAGACCATCGAGGCGATCCGCGAGATCACGCGCCGCTATCCCGGCATCCACACGACGCTCGGGGTGTCGAACGTGTCCTTCGGCCTCAACCCCGCCGCGCGCACCGTGCTCAACTCGGTCTTTCTCCACGAGGCGGTCGAAGCGGGGCTGGACTCCGCGATCGTGCACGCCGCGAAGATCCTGCCGCTCGCGCAGATCCCCGCCGAGCAGCGCGAGGCCGCGCTCGACCTCGTGTGGGACCGGCGGCGGTACGACGACGAGGGGAACCTCGTGCACGACCCGCTCGCCCGGCTGCTCGAGCTGTTCGACGGCGTGGACTCGGCGGCGCTCAAGGACCAGCGCGCGGCGGAGCTCGCGGCGCTGCCCGTCGGCGAGCGGCTGGAGCGGCGGATCGTCGACGGCGCGCGCAAGGGTCTCGAGGAGGACCTCGACGCGGCGATGGCGTCCGGGATCAAGGCACTCGAGATCGTCAACGACCACCTGCTCGAGGGCATGAAGGTCGTGGGCGACCTGTTCGGCCGCGGCGAGATGCAGCTCCCGTTCGTGCTGCAGTCCGCCGAGGTCATGAAGACCGCGGTCGCCTACCTCGAGCCGCACATGGAGAAGATCGAGGGCTCGAGCGGGTCCAAGGGCACGATCGTGCTCGCGACCGTGCGCGGCGACGTGCACGACATCGGCAAGAACCTCGTCGACATCATCCTCACCAACAACGGCTACACGGTCGTGAACATCGGTATCAAGCAGCCGATCTCCGCGATGATCGAGGCCGCCGAGGAGCACGACGCCGACGTCATCGGCATGTCCGGGCTGCTCGTGAAGTCCACCGTCGTGATGAAGGAGAACCTCGCGGAGCTCACGTCGCGCGGGCTCGCCGGCCGCTGGCCGGTCCTGCTCGGTGGCGCGGCGCTCACGCGCACCTACGTCGAGGACGACCTCGCGGGCCAGTTCCCGGGCGTCGTCCGGTACGCGCGCGACGCGTTCGAGGGCCTGCGTCTCATGGAGCCGCTCGTGCGCGTCGCGCGCGGCGAGTCGCCCGACGCCGTCGGGCTGCCCGCGCTGAAGAAGCGCCGGCACGCCGTGGTCACCCTGACCGAGACGCCCGTCGAGGACCTGCCCGCGCGGTCCGACGTCGCGGCCGACAACCCGGTGCCCGCTCCCCCGTTCTGGGGCACGCGCCTCGTCAAGGGCGTCCAGCTCGCCGAGTACGCGGCGTTCCTCGACGAGCGCGCGACGTTCATGGGCCAGTGGGGGCTCAAGCCCGGCCGAGGCGACGACGGTGCGTCGTACGAAGAGCTCGTCGAGACCGAGGGCCGACCGCGCCTCAACGCCTGGTACGAGCGGATCCGCACCGAGGGGGTCCTCGACCCGTCGGTCGTGTACGGGTACTTCCCGGTGTGGTCGGAGGGCGACGACGTGGTCGTCGCGCACCACGGCGCCGGGCTGGCCGGGATCGGCGCGCCCGACGGCGGTTCGGGCGGCGAGCCGGGGACCGAGCGGCTGCGCTTCACCTTCCCGCGCCAGCGCCGCGACCGGCACCTGTGCCTCGCCGACTTCGTCAAGCCGAGGTCGTGGGTCGAGGAGACGGGCCGGTACGACGTGCTGCCCGTCCAGCTCGTCACCATGGGCGCGAGCGTGGACCAGCACACCGCGAAGCTCTTCGCGGGGAACCACTACCGCGAGTACATGGAGCTGCACGGCCTGTCGGTCCAGCTCACCGAGGCGCTCGCCGAGATGTGGCACTCGCGCGTGCGCGCCGAGCTCGGGTTCGCCGACGAGGACCCCACCGAGGTCGAGGGCATGTTCAAGCTCGAGTACCGCGGCGCCCGCTTCTCGCTCGGCTACCCGGCGTGCCCGGACATGGAGGACCGCACGAAGGTCGTCGAGCTCCTGCGGCCCGAGCGCGTGGGTGTCGAGCTCTCCGCGGAGCTCCAGCTCCACCCCGAGCAGTCGACCGATTGCTTCGTGTTCCATCACCCCGAGGCCAAGTACTTCAGCGTCTGACCATCGCCAGCCGCGGGGCGTCCTGCCGGGGCGAGCGGGGAGCAGCGTCAGGACCACGTCCACGTGCCCGTGACCTGCTCGATGAGCTCGTCGCCGTTGTCGTAGGGGGTGACGATCGCGATCACGAAGAACTGGACCTCGTCCGTGCCCGACGCGAACCGCTCGGGTGCGAAGGCGGTGATGAAGGCCTTCGTCCGCGTCTCCTCGAAGCTCCCCTCGACCCGGGTGATGTTCGCCGGAACGCCGTCGAGGGTGGTCGCCTCGTACAGTCTGAGGATGCTGCCGTTCTCCGCGAAGTACGAGTCCGCGAGGAGGTCGACCGCTCCCCCGAGATCGGTCCCGACCCCCCACGCCTCGGACGTCGCGACCCGCACCGGTTGGACCGAGACCTGCCCGTAGACCGCCCCGACACCCGTGGGCACCACCACCCCGTCGACGACCTCGCCCCAGAGCTCGAGGGCACCGTGGCAGTGTTCCTCCTGGTCCGAGGAGACGTTGTTCACGAACGCCTCCGGGCCCTCGTAGGACCAGCAGGGCGTCCGCACCGGCTGGCCCGAGACGATCGCGTACTCGGCCCCGGAGGGGGTCGCCGGCTCCCCCTCGCTCTGGGGCGTCACCGCCGCCGTAGGGGTGGCGCCGTCGTCGGTCTCGACGAAGGGCAGCGCGCAGCCGGGGACGACCGTGAGGACGACGGCGACCCCGAGCCCGGAGAGCACGCGACCGACGGTGGCTCTCCGACGCGTGGCGAGGCGAGCACGGGAACGGTGCCCCGTGCGAGGGACCGCGGTCGTTCGCTCGTGCTGGCTCGTGCGCTCGTGCTGGTCGCGCATGACGATCCTCCTGGTCGTGGGCTCCTGGACCGGACGCTAGACGCCACGACGGCGAGGGCCCCGGTTATCCACAGGCCAGGATCCGCAAGATCTCGGGACGCCACGCTGTGGCTCGGCTCATCGACCGTTTCGCGGACGAGAGAGCATCCGCGGCCGACGCCGCCGGCGGACGGGTACAGCGGATACCGCCCGGCCGCGCGCTCCCCCCTTCGCGCCACGGGTCGTGCCTCGGTCGTTGACAGAGCCGTCGCATCTATCGACAATCGATAGATGAGACCTGCCCTCGTCGCGTGCACACGAGCACTCCTGGTCCTCGTGGCCCTCGGCACCGCGCTGTCGATGTTCCTCGCCCCCCTCCTCGCGGCCGAGGTCGGGGCCCAGTACCCGGAGGTCCGCGGCCTCGTGGTCCCGTACTCCGTGCTGGCCGTGCTGGCGTTGCTCGCGGTCGAGGTCGCCCTCGTGGTGGTGTGGCACCTGCTCGGCCTCGCCGCCCGTGACGAGGTGTTCGACCCGCGCGCGCTGCGCTCGGTCACCGTGGTGATCGGGTGCGTGGTCACGGTCGCTACCCTCGCCGCGACGGTGTTCGGTCACCTGACCTTCGGGGCGCAGCTCGGCGGGCCGCTCGTGCTCCTCGGCCTCCTCGGCTCGCTCGTGGGCGGGGGCGCGCTGGCCCTGCTCGTCGTGGTGCTGCGCGCGCTGCTCCGCGCCGCGACCGCCGACCGCCGCGAGCTGGCCGCGGTGATCTAGGTGCCGATCGTCATCGACCTCGACGTCCTCCTGGCGCGGAGGCAGATGTCCGTCGGCGACTTCGCCGCCGCGGTCGGCATCACGCCGGCGAACGTCGCCGTCCTGAAGAACGGGCGTGCGAAGGCCGTGCGCTTCTCGACGCTGGACGCCGTCTGCCGCGTCCTCGGGTGCCAGCCCGGAGACGTCCTGCGGTGGGTCCCGGACGAGCCCGACGACGCGGGACCGCCCGACACCTGACCCGTCCGGCCGCCGCGTCGATGAGTTCGGCGACCGGACGACGTCTTACCCGTGACCGAGACCACGACGCCGCGGGAGCCGAGCCATGGGAAGCATCGAGATCGAGCTGTTCACGACCCTCGACCTCGTCGGGCAGGCGCCCGGCGGGCCGGAGGAGGACCCGGAGGGCGGATTCGCGTTCGGCGGCTGGCAGGCGCCGCTGCTCGACGACGTCGCGGGCGAGCAGATCGCCGCGGCGTACGAGGGCACGGACGCGCTGCTGCTCGGGCGCCGCACGTACGACATCTTCGCGGCGTACTGGCCGTTCCAGGAGGGCGGGCAGGACGACGACTTCGCGGCCCTGTTCAACCGCATCCCCAAGTACGTGGCGTCGCGCGGCACACCGGACCTGCCGTGGGCCGGGTCGACGCCGCTCGGCCCGGACCTGCCCGCCGCGGTGCGCGAGGTGCGCGACCGGCACGAGCACGTCAAGGTCGTGGGCAGCCTCGACCTGGTGCAGACGCTGCTGCGCGAGAGGCTGTTCGACCGCCTCGACCTGTGGGTGCACCCCATCGTGCTCGGCGCGGGCAAGACCGTGTTCGACGGCGGCGCCGTCCCCACCAACCTCGCCCTCCTCGAGCCTCCCGCACCGAGCCCGACGGGCACGGTCCTGCTGCGCTACGGCCTCGCGGACGGCACACCCCGGACGGGCGACATGAGCGAGCCGGGACGCGGCGTCGGGCAGGACGCCTGATCCACGAGAGCGCCACCAGGCACGAGAGCCGTCGGCGCCGGCGGTTCGGAGCCGTGCACCTCTATCCCACGAGTCCGCACCCACGATCCCGAACTCAGGAGACCCGCCCGTGACGATCCAGCGCCTCGACAACGTGGCCGTCGTCGTCGACGACCTCGACGCGGCCATCGCGTTCTTCGCCGAGCTCGGGATGGAGCTCGAGAACCGGATGACGATCGAGGGGCGGTGGGCGGAGCGCGTCGTCGGCCTCGACGACCTCCGCTCGGAGATCGCGATGATGCGCGTCCCCGGCGGCCCCGGGCGGCTGGAGCTCACGCGGTACCACGCGCCGGCGCCGCTCGACCTGGGGCTCGGCACCGCCCCGCCGAACGTGCTCGGCCTGCACCGGGTGATGTTCGCCGTGGACGACCTCGACGACACGGTCGAGCGCCTCGCCCGCCACGGCGGGGCCGTGCTGCGGGAGATCGTGCACTTCGAGGACGCGTACCGGCTCTGCTACCTGCGGGGACCCGGCGGCATCATCGTCGGGCTCGCGGAAGAGCTCGGGTGAGGCGCGCCGCTAGGAGGCGGTGGCCGCCTCGCCGCGCAGGATCGACGACATCTTCTTGCCGCGCGCGACCTCGTCGACGAGCTTGTCGAGGTAGCGGACCTTCTGCATCAGCGGGTCCTCGATGTCCTCGACGCGGACGCCGCAGATCACCCCGGTGATGAGCGAGGCGTTCGGGTTCCACGCGGGCGCCCGGTCGAAGAACTCCTCGAGCGTGATCTCGTCGGCGATCGCCTGCGCGAGGCCGGCGTCGTCGTAGCCGGTGAGCCAGCCGACGACCTGGTCGAGCTCGTCCGTCGTGCGCCCCTTGCGCTCCACCTTGGTCACGTAGAGCGGGTAG
Organism: Cellulosimicrobium sp. JZ28; assembly: GCF_015327065.1. Taxonomy (NCBI): domain Bacteria; kingdom Bacillati; phylum Actinomycetota; class Actinomycetes; order Micrococcales; family Promicromonosporaceae; genus Cellulosimicrobium; species Cellulosimicrobium sp. JZ28. Next base: position 2,091,788 of record NZ_CP017660.1, read on the forward strand.
ATGCTCGCGAAGCTCGTCCCGAAGATCCGGTGTCCCGCCATGGATGGCCTCCTCCTGCCCCGGCTGCGCCCGTCACCGGCCCGGCGCGTGCGGCCGTCCGGCACGAACCACGCTACCGCGCGGCGGGGACGGTGCGGGCGCCGACCATCCCGTGCGACGCCTCGAGCCGGTCCACGAGGAGCGTCCCGGCCGCGACCAGCGGCACGAGCACGAGGTTGCCGAGCAGCATGGTGCGCAGGAACGGCAGACCCGCGACGTAGCTCGCGACGAGCCCGTCCGCTCCCGCCGGGTACCAGACGCCACGACCCTGCAGCCAGACCCCGAAGTTCGTCCACGCGAAGAACCACAGCGAGCCCGCGACGCCGAACGCCGCGCCCGCGCCGACGCGGCGCCAGCCGGTCGTGTCCCGCGCGAGCAGCGAGCCCAGCCCGACGACGAGCCACGCGCTCCACGTGAACAGCGCGATCGTCGTGTTGCCGAGCACGACGTCGGACACGACCGTCACGGCGAGCGGCACGACGAACGCCCACCGCGAGCGCAGCAGGATGGTCGCCGCGAACGTCGCCGCGGTGACGAGCTCGAGGTTCGGGGGTGCGCCGAGGTCGGCGCGCACGAGCCGCCAGACGACGGCGAGCGCCGCGAGCGTGACGACGAGCGCCGGGCGCCACCAGCGCAGCGCCGTGCTCTCCGAGCGCGTCACGAGGTGAACGTCTCGAGCTTCCACGTGATCTCGTCCCCGTCCTTCGTCTCGAGGGAGCCTGCACCCACGGTAGCCATCTCGCCGTTCACGTACAGGGCCCAGAACTCGCTGTCCGGGTCGGCGGCGACGCCGTCGATCGCCGTGACGAACGCGTTCTCGCCCTCACCGGTCACCTGGGCGGACGGGTCCGCCTCGAGGAGCAGGTCGAGGGCCGTCGCGCCCTCGCGCCCGTCGTAGGAGAGCTCCGGCGCGTCCTCGCCGTCGCCGGACTCGTCGTCGGGCGCCTCGTCCGTCGCGTCCTCGGCCGGTGCGCTCGACTCCTCGCCCGCGGTCGCCGTGGAGGTCGACGTGGTGTCGGCGGCGGGCTCGTCGGCGGACGAGCACCCGGCCAGCAGGCCCGCGGTGAGCAGGACGGCGGTCAGGGCGGTGAGCGGGCGCGCGGACGTGGCGCGGAGCGTTCGGAGGGTCACGTCGTCAGCGTACGGAGCACCGCCCGGCTCGCGCCGGGTCGCCCGCCTGTCGGACGACGGCCCCTCACCCGATCTCCTCGCCCGCGACGGCCTTGGCCGCCAGCCGCTCCTCCTCGCTGACCTCCCACACCTCGTACGCGGAGTGGCCCGCGAGGAGGATGATCCCGCACCCCAGCACGAGGTCCGGCCAGCCGGACCCGGTCCACGCGGTCACGAGCCCCATCGCGATGACGGCGACGTTGACGAGCACGTCGTTGCGGGCCGACAGGAACGCGGCCCGGCTCAGCGACCCGCCGTGATAGCGGACGCGGACGAGGAGCCACGCGCACACCCCGTTGACCACGACCGCGCCGAGCGAGGCGAGGACGATCGGCAGCACCTCGGGAGCAGGCGGGTCGCCGAACCGGCGCACGACCTCCCACGCCGCGAACAGCGCGGGGACGAGGATGAGCAGCGCCAGCGCCTTGCCCAGGACCGCGCGCCGCGCGAGCGGGAAGCCCAGCGCGACGGCGATGAGCAGGTTGATCGCGGTGTCCTCGAGGAAGTCCACGCTGTCGGCGAGCAGCGAGACCGAACCCGCCGCGAGCGCGACGGTGAGCTCGACGACGAAGTACGCGAGGTTGAGCCCCGCGACCAGCAGGACGGTGCGCCGCAGCAGGCGGACCAGGTCAGGGTGGCCCGCCCGTGGCGCGTCCTGCCGGGCGGACATCGTCAGACGTCGATGCGGGCGTGGTCCAGCTCGGCCGCGCCGGCGACGATGAACTCCTTGCGCGGCGCGACGTCGCTGCCCATGAGCAGCTCGAACACGCGCTCCGCCGCCTCGGCGTGCTCGGCCGTGACGCGACGCAGGGTGCGGTGGCGCGGGTCCATCGTCGTCTCGGCGAGCTGGTCGGCGTCCATCTCTCCCAGGCCCTTGTACCGCTGGATGTCGTCCTTGTAGCGGCGGCCCGCCTTGTCGAGCTTCTTGAGCGTCGCGGCGAGCTCGGCCTCGGAGTACGTGTAGATGTACTCGTTCTTGCGGCGCCCGGCACCGATGACCTCGATGCGGTGCAGCGGCGGCACGGCCGCGAAGACGCGCCCCGCCTCGACGAGCGGCTTCATGTACCGGTAGAAGAGCGTGAGCAGGAGGGTGCGGATGTGGGCGCCGTCGACGTCGGCGTCCGTCATGAGCACGATCTTGCCGTAGCGCGCGGCCTCGAGGTCGAACGACCGCCCCGACCCGGCGCCGAGCACCTGGATGATCGCGGTGCACTCGGCGTTGCGGAGCATGTCGCTCACGGACGCCTTCTGCACGTTGAGGATCTTGCCGCGGATGGGCAGCAGCGCCTGGAAGTCGGAGCTGCGCGCGAGGCGCGCGGTGCCGAGCGCGCTGTCGCCCTCGACGATGAACAGCTCGCTGCGCTCGACGTCGTCGCTGCGGCAGTCGACGAGCTTGGCCGGGAGGGACGACGTCTCGAGCGCGTTCTTGCGCCGCGAGATCTCCTTCTGCTTGCGCGCGGTGATGCGCGCGCGCATCTCGGCGACGACCTTGTCGAGCAGCAGCGCGGCCTGCGTCTTCTCGTCGCGCTTGGTGGAGGTGAGGAGGGCGTTCAGCTCCTTCTCGACGACGCGCGCCACGATGCCGCGCACCGGTGCCGTGCCGAGGACCTCCTTCGTCTGGCCCTCGAACTGCGGCTCGGCGAGACGCACGGTGACGACGGCCGTCAGGCCGGCGAGGACGTCGTCCTTCTCGATGCGCTCGGACGCGTCCTTGGTCGACACCTTGAGGCGGCGCGCGTTGGTCTCGACCGCCTTGCGCAGCACCTTGAGCAGGCCCTGCTCGAAGCCGCCGAGGTGGGAGCCGCCCTTCGGCGTGGCGATGATGTTGACGAAGCTGCGGACCTCGGTCTCGTAGCCGGTGCCCCAGCGCAGCGCGACGTCGACCTCGCAGTCGCGCTGCACCGCCTGCGGGGTCATGTGACCGCGGTCGTCGAGCACCGGGACGGTCTCCGTGAACGAGCCCGAGCCCGTGAGGCGCCACGTCGCGGTGACGGGGGTGTCCGGCGCGAGGAAGTCGACGAAGTCGACCGACCCGCCCGTGTGCACGAACGTCTCCTCGTGCGGCCCGGACTCCCCCGGCGTCCCGGGCACGCCGCGCTCGTCGCGCACCGTGATCTCGAGACCGGGGACGAGGAACGTCGTCTGGCGCACGCGCGTGACGAGCTCGTCGTAGGAGAAGACGGCCGTCTTGAGGAAGATCTGGCGGTCCGCCCAGTAGCGGACGCGCGTGCCGGTGACGCCGCGCTTCGTCTTCCCGACGACCGCGAGCTCGGACCCGGAGACGAACGGCTCGAACGGGGCGTCCGGCGTCGGGCCCGTCCTCGGGTCGCTGAACACGCCGGGCTCGCCGCGGTGGAAGGTCATGCGGTGCGTCTTGCCGCCGCGGTCGACCTCGACGTCGAGACGCGAGGACAGCGCGTTGACGACGGACGCGCCGACACCGTGCAGGCCGCCCGACGCGGTGTACGACCCGCCGCCGAACTTGCCTCCCGCGTGGAGCTTGGTGAACACGACCTCGACGCCGGACAGGCCCGTCTTGGGCTCGATGTCCACGGGGATGCCGCGGCCGTCGTCCTCGACCGTCACGGAGGTGTCGGCGTGCAGCACGACCCGGATCTTCGAGCAGTTGCCCGCGAGCGCCTCGTCGACCGAGTTGTCGATGATCTCCCAGAGGCAGTGCATGAGACCGCGCGAGTCGGTCGTGCCGATGTACATGCCCGGTCGCTTGCGCACGGCCTCGAGGCCCTCGAGCACGGACAGGTGCCGAGCGGTGTAGCTGGACTCAGCGGAGGTGGTCGTCACGGCGGCAAGCCTAGACGAGGGCGCCCACAGCGCGGTGCTGCCCCGCCGCGCCGCCGCGGACGCCGCGCGATCCGGCGGGATGCGGCGGGATGCCGGCGGGAGGCCACGGCGCGGGTGAGCGCGCTTCGCGGGTAGCGAACCCGGCGCTCCCCCGGGACGAAACCTCAGGAGGGGATGGTTTGATGTTCATGTGACTGCTACGACGACCACCACCGAACCGCTGACCGCGGCCGACCGCTGCGACCGCTGCGGGGCCCAGGCGTACGTCCGTGTGGTCCTGCCGAGCGGCGAGCTGCTGTTCTGCGGCCACCACGCGCGGGCGCACGCGGATGCCTACACCGACCTCGCGACGTCCATCCAGGACGAGACCGACAAGCTGCTCGCGGAGCACGGCGCGCGCTGACCCGCCGGTCCGCCGACCACAGTCCCGCGCCAGGAGCGCACGACCGCGGGGACCGGCTCCACCGCCCGGTCCCCCGCGACGACCACCTCAGAGACAGACCTCAGACACGACGAAGGCCCCGAGGAGATCTCCTCGGGGCCTTCGTCGTGCGACGACGGCGGGCGGCCGGTGGTGCGCACCGGCCGCCCGTCGCCACGCGTCAGTCGAGGTAGTCGCGCAGGACCTGCGAGCGGCTCGGGTGGCGCAGCTTCGACATGGTCTTCGACTCGATCTGGCGGATGCGCTCACGCGTCACGCCGTAGACCTTGCCGATCTCGTCGAGCGTCTTGGGCTGGCCGTCCGAGAGGCCGAACCGCATCGAGACGACGCCCGCCTCGCGCTCGCTCAGCGTGTCGAGCACCTGGTGCAGCTGCTCCTGCAGGAGCGTGAAGCTCACCGCGTCCGCCGGGACGATGGCCTCGGAGTCCTCGATGAGGTCGCCGAACTCGGAGTCGCCGTCCTCGCCGAGCGGCGTGTGCAGCGAGATGGGCTCGCGGCCGTACTTCTGGACCTCGACGACCTTCTCCGGGGTCATGTCGAGCTCCTTGGCGAGCTCCTCGGGCGTGGGCTCCCGGCCCAGGTCCTGCAGCATCTGACGCTGCACGCGCGCGAGCTTGTTGATGACCTCGACCATGTGCACCGGGATACGGATGGTGCGCGCCTGGTCCGCCATCGCGCGCGTGATCGCCTGGCGGATCCACCACGTCGCGTACGTCGAGAACTTGTAGCCCTTGGTGTAGTCGAACTTCTCGACCGCACGGATCAGACCGAGGTTGCCCTCCTGGATCAGGTCCAGGAACAGCATGCCGCGACCCGTGTACCGCTTGGCCAGCGACACCACCAGACGCAGGTTCGCCTCCAGCAGGTGGTTCTTCGCCCGCTTGCCGTCGTGCGCGATCCACTGCAGCTCACGCTTGAGCTTGCGGTCCAGGTCGTCGCCCTCGGCCGCGAGCTTCTCCTCCGCGAACAGACCGGCCTCGATCCGCTTCGCGAGCTCGACCTCCTGCTCCGCGTTCAGCAGCGCGACCTTGCCGATCTGCTTGAGATAGTCCTTGACCGGGTCGGCCGTCGCGCCCGCGGTCACGACCTGCTGGACCGGGGCGTCGTCCTCGTCCGCGTCGGAGACGACGAAGCCGGTCTCCTCGGGCTCGTCGCTCGGCGCAGCGGCGGCAGCCTTCTTGGCGCCCGGCTCCGCGGCCTCCTCGTCCTCGGTCACGTCGATCTCGAGGTCCTCGATCTCGACCTCGGCGTCGTCCTCGTCGTCGTCCTTCTTCTTGGCGCGCGCGGGCGTCGCCTTGGACTTGGCGGGGGTCTTGGCCGCGGTCTTGCGGGCGGCGGGCTTGGCGGGGCCGGTCGACGAGGTCTCCGCACCCTCGGCGTCGGCCGCCGGGGCGGCCTTCGTCGTGGTCGTGCGCTTGGTCGCCGACGCAGACTTCGTCGCGGCGGTCTTGGTGCGCGCGGTCGTCGTGCTGCGCGGGGAAGCCGCCGCGGCCACCTTCGTCGTGGTCGGGATGTCGACCTCGACGCCGGCGCCCGCGAGCGCGCGGAAGACCGCCTTCAGCCGCTTGGCGTCGTTGACGGCAGCCTGCTCGCACGCGGTGCGGAAGCTCTCGGCGTCGACGCGACCGTTCGCGCTGCCGCGCCGCAGGAGCTCCTGCAGGGCGGGGTGCTCGAACTCTCGCGGGAGTGCGGAAATCGGGGTTGAGGGCGCCACAAACCGACCTTTCGGCAATCATGGGGGGCGGTAGGGCCGCCGGAGCGGGGACGTGAACCGTGAAGTGCGGGCTGCTCTGGACTCTCACGGTGAGTCGTCGGGCTCTGGCGGACTACCTATATTGTACCGGCGATCCGTGCGCCGGACGCCGCGACACGGGGTGATGTCGGACCTGGCCGTCTCCCGACGGCCCGGCGCACCACGGCGTCACGACGTTCGTCACCCGGATTCGTGACGTGTACAACGGGCCGGGGCCCCGGAAGATTCCCCTGACCGCGCTGCCCTCACCCTGCGCGCTCCGCGCGCCGGACCGCAGGGATCCCCGTCTGCGCCGACGCGCGGGCCGGGTCAGACGCCGGCGGGCCGCTCGGGCTTCACGGCCAGCACGGGGCAGGGCGCGTCGAGCAGGATGCGCTGGGCGTTCGAGCCGAGGATGAGCTTGCCCACGGGGCTGCGCCGACGCAGCCCGATGACGATGAGCTCCGCCGACGACCGCTCCGCGGCGCCCACGAGGTCGTCCGCGAGGTCCGCCGAGCCCTGCTCGCGGCGCAGCGTCGTGCCCGTCCCCTCGAGGCGCGCCTCCACGCGTCGCAGGTCGTCCTCGTGCGCGGCGACGAGCTCGGGGGTCGACATGGAAGCCTCGGTCACGACGACGACGAGGTCGGTGCCGCGCCGGACGGCCTCGGTGGCCGCGCTGTCGAGAGCCTCGCGACCCTCGGGCGTGCTCAGGTGCGCGACGACGACGCTCATGTGTCCTCCGGAGACGGCTCGTGGGTGCGGCCGGCCGCGGGGGCGACCGCAGGTCGTGTTGCCTCGAACCTACCCGACGTCGTGCGTGTCGGCGCACGCGTCGGCGCGGACCCAGCCCGGCGGGACCCCGGCGTCGAGCGCGCTCGCGAGCAGCAGCGCGAGCCGGTACGTCGGGTCCTCCGCGAGGGCCTCGGCCAGCCGCCGACGGGCCCGGCCGCCGTCGCCGTGCCACCAGGCCACGAGCGCCAGGAGCGTCAGCGCGGGTGCGGTGCTCCCGCGCGGCGCGTGGGCGACGACGGCCTCGAGCACGGCCCTCGCCGGTCCGGTGACCGCCGGGTCGGGCGCGAGGCCTGCACCCGGGTCCACGACGGCCGCGATGGCGCGGCCCGTCCCGGCGTCCACGTCCCCGCCCCGCACGGTGCGGTCCGGCAGGTCGTCGGTCCCCGGCACGAGGGACAGGAGCACGGCGTCGCGCACGGGGACCGACTCCAGGCCCGCCGCCAGGCGCCCGAGGACCGTCGCGGCGGGCACCGCGGCACCGGCGCCGTCGCCGACCGGCCCGCCGTCGGCCCGCCCGCCGTCCCGCGCGCGGTCGCGCGCGGCGACCTGCGCGACCGCGGTCCGCCACAGCGCGAGGGCGGACACCCGGGCCGCGACCCGGGACGCGACGTCGTCGCCGGCCGCCACGGACCGGGCGCGGTCGCGCGCCCGCCGTGCCGCGCGCGCGGCACGGCGCCGCGCGTCCGCGCCCGCGGGCGGGATCCGCAGCGCCTCCTCGCGCGAGTCCGCGAGCGCTGCCCCGGACAGCACCATGTGCGCGCCGACCTCGCTCGACTCGAGCTCGCGCAGCGACCTTCCCTCCGGCGGGCAGCAGTCGTCCTCGGCGCAGTCGAGCGCGTACCAGCCCGTCGACGACACGACCCACGCCTCGACGGGCCCGTGGTGCGGCTCGGCGGCCTCGCGGCAGTGCTCGACGGCGGCCCGCACCCGCGCGGCCGCGACGCCCGACGCGCGCAGCGGCGCGTCGGAGTAGACGACGAGCACGACGCGGCGTGCGCCGTCGGCCGCGAGGTGCCCCACGACGGACCGCGCGAGCTGCGGCCCGTGCTCGACGTCCGCCGCGTCGGCGACGTCGACGCGCACGACGAGACCGATGCGGCCGCGCGGTGGCCGCAGCCCCACGAGGACGACGCTGTCCTGCGGTCGGTAGCCGAGCCGGAAGGGGACGTAGGCGAGGAGCTCGCGCGGGCCCTGGGCCCGGATGAGGGTCGTCATGCGCCCATCCCAGCCGGTCGGGACGGCGTGCGGGGCGCCCGCCGCCCGGCTGTGGACGATGCGGGGCGCGTACCTGGGGCTGTGGTCGGCCCCCGACCTCGGTGGTGGCTCGCGCACGCGCGGGTGACTACGGTGTGCGCGTGCCACCACGAACCCGCGCCGCCGCGCACCCGGCGCTCTCCCCCGCCGGCCGGGCCGCCGTCGTCCTCGTCGCGGCCGTGCTGGGCTCGACGCTCGCGGGGTGCCAGGCGGACCTGGGCGACGTGCAGGGCGCCGCGGCACCCCGGGAGGCGCAGCCGGCGCCGGACGCCGACTCCGGCGCGCCGGGCACGCCGCTGCCCGACTACGACGCCGCCTCGGCGGTCGGGGACCTGGTGGAGGGGTTCCCCGCCGCGCTGGTCCCGGTGGCGCCGGGCGCCGAGGTGCTCGCGAGCTCGGCGCGGCCGTCGCAGGACGGCGCGCTCGTGGACATCACGCTGAACCTGCGCTCGACGGACACGGTCGAGGCGCTCACCGCCTACTACACCGACACGCTGGGCCCGGCCGGGTTCGAGGTGTCTCCGTCGACCGTGCCGAGCGCGCTCACCTCGCTCACCACGTTCGTCCGCACGACGACGCCCGAGGGCCCGACCGAGTCGGTCGCCGTCGGCGTCTTCGACGACGAGACGGAACGCCTCGTGACGATCAGCGGCCAGGTCGCCCCCGGCTGAGGTGCCGCGCCGCTCGACCGCCACCAGACCGGGCGGGCAGGGTGGCGCCCGCTCCGCATAGGCTGCCCCCGTGCCGAACCCGTCGCTGCCGACCTCGCCCTCCGTCCCTGCCCAGGCGTCCGAGGACCTCACCGACCCGAGCCCCGCCGCGCTCGTCGACCGCGAGGGGGTGCGCACCGGCGTCGACGACGCCCTGCACGCCTCGACCGCGGCGCTCCGCGCCGAGCTCGCCGGGACCCACCCGGACACGGACCTGCTCGCCGACGCGACGCAGGAGCTGCTCGCGGGCGGCAAGCGCCTGCGCGCCGCGTTCTGCTACTGGTCGTGGCGCGCTCACGGCGGTGACGCCGCGGGACCGCACCGCACCACGGTGCTGCGCGCCGGCGCGGCGCTCGAGCTGTTCCAGGCGGCGGCGCTCTTCCACGACGACGTCATGGACTCCTCCGACACCCGGCGCGGCCGCCCGACGGCGCACCGCGCCTTCGCGGCGCGCCACCGCGACCTCGGCTGGTCCGGCGACGGCGCGCGGTACGGCGAGAACGCCGCGATCCTGCTCGGCGACCTCGCGCTCATCGCGAGCCACCGCGAGCTCGGCGACGCGCTCGACGACCTCGCGCCCGCGGTCGCCACGCGGTCGCGACGCGTGTTCGGCCGCATGCAGACGGAGGTCACGGCCGGCCAGTACCTCGACGTGCACGCGCAGGTCCTGCCGTGGGGCGAGGACCCGGCGGCCGACGAGGAGCGGGCCCGGGCCGTCATCCGCTCGAAGTCCGCGCGCTACAGCGTCGAGCACCCCATCGCGCTCGGCGCCGCGCTCGCCGGGGCCGACGACGACGCGGTCACCGCGACGAGCGCGTTCGGCCTGCCCGTGGGCGAGGCGTTCCAGCTCCGCGACGACGTGCTCGGCGTCTTCGGCGACGCGCAGGTCACGGGCAAGCCGGCCGGCGACGACCTGCGCGAGGGCAAGCGGACGGTGCTCGTCGTGCGCGCGCTGGCTGCCGCCACGCCCGCGCAGCGCGAGCTGCTGCTCACGCACCTGGGCGACCCGGACCTCGACCCGGCCACGGTGGAGGACCTGCGCGCCGTCCTCGTCGAGACGGGCGCGCGCGACGCCGTCGAGTCGCTCATCGCGGAGCTCACCGAGCGCGCCGCGGCCGCCCTCGACGGGGCCGGGCTCGCGGAGCCGGGCGCGACGATGCTCGCCCTGCTCGCGCGCGCCGCCGTCGAGCGCACGGCCTGACCGCACCGCCGCCCGTCGGCCCGGCTCCGGCCCGGCACGGGCCCGGACGATCGGGGCGGCGGGCGGAGCGCGTCAGAGCTCGGACTGCGCCACGCGGCGCACGCGCGCCTTGTGCCCGCTGAGGAGCGTGTCGAACGGGGCCTCGCCGAGCTCGTCGTGCGGGGTGAAGAGCCACTCGAGGATCTCGGCGTCGTCGAAGCCGGCGTCGGTGAGGACGACGATCGTGCCCTGCAGGCTCGACAGGACACCCACGCGGCCGCTCTCGTCCGGGCGGCCGGCGTTCGCCGGGTCGACCAGGTGCAGCGGCACGAGGAAGCGCGCCGGGACCTGGAACGTCGTGCGCTCGCCGCGCTTCACGCCCACGACGCGCCGCTCCTGCACGAGACGGCGCACCTTGCCGACGTCGGTGCCGAGCGCCTCGGCGACGTCGGGGAGGGTCAGCCACTCGCCGACGAGGTCGTCGAGCGTGGGGCGGGGGCTGGTGTCGCGATCGGTCACCGGGCAAGCCTACGGCGTGCCTCCACACGACACCCACGCCGTACGCGCCGTGCTCACCGGATCGTGACACCCGGCCACCTAGACTCTCCCCGTGGCCACCGTGACGACCGATCCCCTCGTCGGCCGCCTGGTCGACGGGCGGTACGAGGTCGTCTCGCGCATCGCGCGAGGCGGCATGGCGACGGTGTACCTCGCGATCGACCGTCGGCTCGAGCGCGAGGTCGCGCTCAAGGTCATGCACCCCCACCTCGCCGAGGGCGCGTCCGGCGCCGACTTCGTCTCCCGCTTCCGCCGTGAGGCGCGCGCCGCGGCCCGCCTCACCCACCCGGGCCTCGTCGCCGTGTACGACCAGGGCCTCGACGGCGACACGAGCTACCTGACGATGGAGTACGTGGCGGGGTCGAACCTGCGCCGCACCATGCTCACCGAGCGCACCTTGACGCTGGGTCGCACGCTCGACGTGCTCGACCACGTGCTCGACGCGCTCGCCGCCGCCCACCGCGCGGGGCTCGTGCACCGCGACATCAAGCCCGAGAACGTCCTGCTCGACACCGAGGGCCGGCTCAAGGTCACCGACTTCGGTCTCGCGCGCGCCGTGAACGAGGTGACCGCGACGACGACGGGCACGATCCTCGGGACCGTCGCCTACCTCTCCCCCGAGCTCATCGCGACCGGCACGTGCGACGCCCGCACCGACGTCTACGCGGCGGGCATCCTCGCGTACGAGATGCTGCTCGGCACCGTCCCGCACACCGGCACGACACCGATCCAGGTCGCGTTCCAGCACGTGAACAACGACGTGCCGCCGCCGTCGGACGTCGCCCCGTGGATCCCGCCCGAGGTCGACGACCTGCTGTGCGCGCTCGCCGCGCGCGACCCCGCCGACCGCCCGGCCGACGCCGGCGCCGCGCTCGCGCTCGTGCGCTCGACGCGCGCGGCGCTCGACCCGGCCGACCTCGAGCGGCGCGTCGACCCGCCCGCCGGGGGGTCCGCCGTCGTGCCGCCCCCGCCGGGTCCGGGCCCGCGGACCGAGCCCGACGACCCGTCCGCCGCCGCGACCGCGTCCCTCGCGGCGCTCAGCCTGCGCGACCGCGAGGCCGCGGGCCTCACCGAGCCGCTCGCCGTCGGGCACGTCGTCGCGCCGACCACGCGGCCCGGCCCGCCGCCCCCTGCTGCCCCGACCCCGGCGCGGCGACGTGACCACGGCCGCGTGGTCGTCTGGTCGCTCGTCGTGCTCCTCGTCCTCGCGGGTGTCGGCGGCGGTGCCGCGTGGTGGTTCTCGTCCGGGCCGGGCGCCTACACCCAGGTCCCGGACGGCCTCGTCGAGGCGTCGCGCCCGGAGGCCGTCGCGCTCCTCGACGACGCGGGCCTCTCCCACACGGTCGAGGAGCGCTACGACGACGCCGTGCCCGAGGGCGCCGTCGTGGCGACGGACCCGGCGTCCGGCGAGGACGTGCGCAAGGACGGCAGCGTGCGGCTCGTCGTGTCGAAGGGCGTGCGGATGCTCACGGTGCCGACCGGCCTCGTGGGCGCGACGCAGGAGGAGGCGACCGCCGCGATCGAGGGCGCCGACCTGACGCTGGGCGACCCCGTCGCCACGCCGCACGACGAGGTGCCGTCGGGCCAGGTCATGGCCGTGCAGGACCCCGACGGCAACGCCATCGAGGAGGGCGCCACGATCCGGCACGACGTGCCGGTGGTGCTCACCGTCTCGTCCGGGCCCGCGCCCGTCGTCGTGCCGCAGGTCACGGGCTCCGCGAAGGACGTCGCGGTCGGCGCGCTCGAGGAGCAGGGCCTCGTCCCCTCCGTCACCGAGGAGTACTCCGAGACCGTCGGCGCAGGGCTCGTGATCCGCCAGGACCCCGAGCAGGGCTCCGACGCCCACCGGAAGGACACCGTGAACGTCGTGGTGTCGCTCGGGCCCCCGCTCGTCGACGTCCCGAACGTCAGCACCCGCAACGTCGCCGACGCCGAGAAGGCCCTGAAGGACGCGGGTTTCCAGGTCGAGATCCGCTACCCGCAGGGCATCCACCCGCTCAACATCGTCTACGCCCAGGACCCCCCGGGCGGTGACGGGCGCACCGCGCCCAAGGGCTCGACCATCGTCCTCAACGTCTTCTGACCTCGCGACCCGCGCAGACGGCCGTGGCCCGCCCCGACCACGGGACGGGCCACAGCCCTGCGCTCGACGGGAGACGGCCGTCTCCCCACGCCCTCAGCCGCGCAGCATCTCCGCGACCTGGAAGGCCATCTCCAGCGACTGCTGGTGGTTGAGGCGCGGGTCGACGAGGGTCTCGTAGCGCAGGGCGAGCCCCGCGTCGTCGATCTCCTCGCTCCCGCCCAGCACCTCGGTCACGTCGTCGCCCGTGAGCTCGACGTGCAGCCCGCCCGGCACGGTCCCCGCGGCGCGGTGCACCTCGAAGAAGCCGCGCACCTCGTCGAGGACGTCGTCGAACCGGCGCGTCTTGTAGCCGCTCGCGGACGTGATGGTGTTGCCGTGCATGGGGTCCGTGACCCACGTGACGGGCACGCCCGCGCGCGCGACGGCCTCGACCAGCGGCGGGAGCGCGTCGCGCACGTTGCCCGCGCCCATGCGCGTGACGAAGGTCAGGCGGCCCTCGACGTCGTCGGGGTTGAGACGGCGGGCGAGCTCGAGCGCGACGTCGGGCGTCGTCGTCGGGCCGAGCTTGACCCCGATCGGGTTCGCGACGCGCGAGAGGAAGTCGACGTGCGCGCCGTCGAGCTGGCGCGTGCGCTCCCCGATCCACAGGAAGTGGGCCGACGTGTCGTACGCGTCCCCCGTGCGCGCGTCCCGGCGCGTGAGCGCGCGCTCGTAGTCCAGCACGAGCGCCTCGTGGCTGACGAAGAACTCGACGGTGCGCAGCGCGTCGAAGTCGGCGCCGCACGCGTCCATGAAGCGGATCGCGCGGTCGATCTCGGACGCCGTCCGCTCGTACCGCGCGTAGGCGGGGTTGCGCATGAAGCCGCGGTTCCACTCGTGGACCTGGCGCAGGTCCGCGAAGCCCCCGGTCGTGAACGCGCGCACGACGTTCCACGTCGCCGCGGAGATCTGGTACGCCTGGACGAGGCGCTCCGGGTCGGGGATGCGCGCCTCGGGCGTGAAGGCGTGCCCGTTGATCATGTCGCCCCGGTACGCGGGCAGGGTCACGCCGTCGCGCGTCTCCGAGTCGGAGCTGCGCGGCTTGGCGTACTGCCCGGCCATGCGGCCCATCTTCACGACGGGCATGCTCGCGCCGTGCGTGAGGATGACCGCCATCTGCAGGATGGTGCGGATCTTGTTGCGGATCCGGTCGGCGTTCGCCTCGGCGAACGTCTCGGCGCAGTCGCCCCCCTGCAGGAGGAACGCCTCGCCCCGCCCGGCCGCGGCCAGGCGGGAGCGCAGCGTGTCGGCAGCCGCCGGCACCACGAGCGGCGCGGAGGCCGCCAGCCGGTCACGGACGGCGTCGAGCGCCGCCTCGTCCGGCCACGTCGGCTGCTGGAGCGCGACGAGCGTGCGGAAGTGGTCGAGCCCGGAGTCGGTCCCCGGCTCGCTCGTGGTGGTCATACGGCGTCCCCTGACGAGGTTCCTGGTGCGGTGGTGCCGGTCAGTGGGCCGCGGGCGCCGCGGGCACGAGCGGCTGGCCGATGCCCTCGAGGAGCTCGCCGAACCACTGCTGCGACACGTCGAACGCCTTGCCGCCGGCGATGCGCGGGAACTCGATGGCGCGCAGGCGGTCGCCGTTCTCCTCGTCGTGGCCGATGACACCCGACTCGCCGCGCAGCGCGCACTCGACCGCGAGGTCGGTCATCGACTTGATGAGGCGCAGGTCCTCGGCGTTCGCGGCGGCCGCGCGCGAGAAGTAGCCGGACTTCTGGACCATGACCTTCTCGGCGCCCAGCTTGTCGGCGAACTGCTTGGCGAACCACTGGCCGGGGTTGACCGTGTCGAGCTTGACGTGGCCGAACGGGTCGCGCTGGACCTCCTCGCCCGCCGCCTCGAGCTGCGCCACGATCTCGTGCATGCCGGCGCCCTCGGACAGGAAGATGTTGACGTTGCCCTGCTCGTCCATGATCGCCTTGAGGCGCTCGGCCTCGGCGTCGATGTCGAGCGCGAGCTCCGGCAGGAACACCGCGTGGACGTCCCAGCGCTCGCGCGTCAGACCGAGGGCCGGGGCCCACTCCTGCGCGTCGAGCCACTTGCGGTACTCGGCGGCGGACGCCGCGGTGAGCCAGCCGCAGTGCCGCCCCATGACCTCGTGCACGATGAGCATGCGCGGGCCCGAGCGGTGCTCGCCGATGACGTTGGCGGCGAAGCCCGCGGCCTCCTCGGCGGCGGTCCACGCACCGAGCGACTGACGGATCGGGATCACGTCGTTGTCGATCGTCTTCGGCAGGCCCACCACCGTGAGCTCGTAGCCGTTCTCGTGGAGGTACGCGGCGAGGTCGGCCGCGGTCGTGTTCGTGTCGTCGCCGCCGATCGTGTGCAGCACGTCGACGCCGTCCGCCTTGAGCTGCTCCGCGGCGACCTGCAGCGGGTCCTGGCCCTCCTGGACGAGGCCGCGCTTGACGCAGTCGGCCGCGTTGGTGAGCTTGACGCGCGAGTTGCCGATCGGCGAGCCGCCGAAGCGGTGCAGGATCCCCGCCTGCTTGCGCCCCTCGGAGTCCACGACGATCTTCGTGCCGGTCAGCAGGCCGTGGTAGCCGTACTGGTAGGCGATGATCTCGATCTCCGGGTCGAGCTCCGTGTACCGCTCGATGAGACCCCCGACCGCGGAGGACAGGCACGGGGCGAAACCGCCCGCGGTGAGGAGGGCGACGCGACGAACCGACATGTGAACTCAGAACCTCTCGTAGGACGGATCCTGGCCGGACGGACGCGGTCCGGCGGGGTGGCGGCGACGGGGCTCGGGCCCTGCACGGGCCCGGCGCGACCGGCCGTCGCTCAGTCTACTGACGACGCGCCGGGCTCCGGCGGCGGTTCCGGGACCTGGACGTCCGGGGCGGGACGCCCGCCGGGGGCTCCGCCCGCCACCTCGGACTCGGTGTGGCCCGCCGCGAGGCGCGCCTTGGCCGTGGCCGCGTAGATGTCGACGTACTCCTGCCCGGACAGCCGCATGATCGCGTACTGGATCTCGTCGGCGACGGCGCGCAGGATGAAGCGGTCGTTCTCCATGCCGCGGTAGCGCGAGAAGTCGAGCGGCTCGCCGATGACGACCCCGATGCGCATGGGCGTGGGGATGACCTTGCCGATCGGCTGCGCGATGTTCGTCCCGACCATCGCGACCGGGACCACCGGGGCGCCCGACTCGAGCGCGAGGCGCGCGACGCCCGTCTTGCCGCGGTACAGCCGTCCGTCCGGGCTGCGCGTGCCCTCCGGGTAGATGCCGAACAGGTCGCCCTCGCGCAGGACGCGCAGGCCCGTCTCGAGCGCGGCCTCGCTCGCCTTGCCGCCCGCGCGGTCCACGGGGATCGTCCCGACGCCGCGCATGAAGCCCGCGGTCAGGCGGCCTTTGACGCCCGTGCCTGTGAAGTAGTCGGACTTGCCGAGGAACTGGACCTTGCGGTCGAGGACGAGCGGCAGGATGAACGAGTCGATCACCGCGAGGTGGTTGCTCGCGAGGATGGCACCGCCCTCGTCCGGCACGTGCTCGACGCCCCGCGTCCAGGGACGGTACAGGAGCCGCAGGATCGGGCCGACCATCACCTGCTTCATGAACCAGTAGAACAACGTTCCTCCTCGCGGGGTCCCGGCGCGGGACGTGCATCCGACTCTAGAGTGATTCCCATGGCCGCACCGAACGCCCAGCCGGACTCCCCGCAGCCCGACGACGTCCCCGACCCCACGCCCGACGACGCGGCGCCGGGCACGGACCACCCTGCCGCCGACGACGGGGAGGCGACGGCGCCGCGCGACGAGGCGCCCGAGCCCGCGCTCGACGTCGACGCCCGGTGGGCCGGCATCGTGGCCGAGCTCGCGGACCTGTCCGAGCTCGACCGGTCCGACCCGGGCGCCCGGCCGGGCGACGACCCCCGGGCCGCGCAGGACCCGGCGGCCGGGGCGCCCGAGGGCTCCCCGCGCAGCGGCCGCGACGTGCTCGGGTCCGTGCCCGTGGCGCCCTGGGTGCGCCCGACGGGGCCGCGGGACTGGCCCACGACGCCCGAGGTCGAGGACCTGGAGGAGGCCGAGAGCCACTTCGTGCCCCCGGACCCGCCGCTCGTCCTCGGGCGCGACCCGCTCCTGACGATGGCGTGGGCGCTCGTCGTCGGCGTGCCGATCCTGCTGCTCGTCGTGCTGGTCGTCGCGCGCCCGTACCCCGTGCTCGTCGCGCAGGTGGGCGGCGGCGCCTTCCTCGTGGGGCTCGCGATCCTGCTCTGGCGCATGCCGCACCGGCGGGACGACGACGACCGGGGGCCGGGCGCCGTCGTCTGACGCCCGCGCCTCCCCCGCACCGCGCCCGCGCCGCCCGTCAGCGGCGCGCGAGGTCCGCGGCGCCGACGATGCCCGCCTCGTTGCCGTGCTCGGCGAGCTCGATCCGCGCCTCCGGGCGGTGCCCGCGCGCCGAGAGCTGGTCGGCGAACGCGCGCCGCACCGGCTGGAGCAGGAGGTCGCCCGCCGCACCGACGCCGCCGCCGATGACGATGAGCTCGGGGTCGAGCAGCGCCGTGACCGACGCCGCGCCCTCGCCGATCCAGCGGCCGAGGTTCGCGAGCAGCTCGACCGCGAGGTCGTCGCCCTCCTGCGCGGCCTGGGTGATCTGGGGGCCGTTGAGCTTGTCCGGGTCGCCGCCGCAGATCTCGAGCAGGCGCGTCGCGCGGTCCGGCTGGGCGATGAGGGCGTTCTGGCCGTCGCGCACGAGGGCGCGCCCGGACGCGTACTGCTCCCAGCAGCCCTCGTGGCCGCAGCCGCAGTAGTGCCCGCCCGGGACGACGCGCATGTGGCCGACCTCCGCCGCGACGCCCCACTTGCCGCGCACGAGCTCGCGGTCGACGACGATCGCGCCCCCGAGCCCCGTGCCGACCGTGAGCATGAGCATGTCGGTCGCGTCGCGCGCGACGCCGAACTGGAACTCCGCCCAGCCCGCCGCGTTCGCGTCGTTCTCCACGACGATCGGGACGTCGACGTCGCCGATGAGCTCGCGCACGTTGCGCGCCAGCGGGTACTCGCGCCACGCGATGTTCGGCGCGAAGAGCACCGAGGTGCGGTCCGGGCTGACGAAGCCGGCCGCCGCGAGGCCCATCGCGCCGACCTCGTGGTCGGCGGTGAGCTCGGCATAGACGTCGGCGATGGCGCGGTCGATGCTCGCGACGTCGTCGGGCTCGGTGTCGCGGCGCGTCTGGACGATGATCTCGCCTTTCTCGTCGACGACCCCGGCCGCGATCTTCGTCCCGCCGATGTCCACCCCGATGGCGTGCATGTCCCGTCCTCTACTCGCTCGGTTCCGCTGACTGCAAGGTCTCGCTGCGGGTGCTCGCCCGCTCACGGACCACGCACGACGACGGGGCCTCGACCCCGCGCCACGGGTCGGGCCACCGGAACTCCGCGCCCGCGCGAAACGTTGCGCAAGCAGCGCACAGCACCTGAAGCCTACCGACAACGGCAGGTCTCGGGCACACGCCGCCACTGGGTAGGGTTCTCCCACCGTCGACTACTGCCACTGGAGCCAGAATGGACGAGATCAGCGCCCCACGGATCGTCGAAGTCGATCCCTCGAAGAACCTCAACGACCTCCTCGCGAGCCGCGTCGCGGCCGACCCCGCCGCGCCGATGGTCGAACGCCGCACGGGTGCCGACGGTGCGTGGCAGGCGCTCAGCGCGCGCGAGTTCGACGCCGAGGTCGTCGCCGTCGCGAAGGGGCTCGTCGCCCGCGGCATCCAGCCGGGCGACCACGTGGGCATCATGTCGCGCACGCGCTACGAGTGGACGCTGCTCGACTGGGCGACGTGGGCGGCGGGCGCCGTGCCCGTGCCGCTCTACGAGACGTCGAGCCCGGAGCAGGTGCAGTGGATCCTCTCGGACGCGGACGTGCGCCTGCTCGTCGTGGAGACCGAGGCGCACGCGGCGACGGTCGAGGAGGTGCGCGACCAGGCCCCGGCCCTGGGGGACGTGCTGGCGATCGACGCGGGCGCGATCGCCACGCTCACGGCCGACGGCGCCGGCGTGGACGACGCCGAGATCGTGCGCCGGCGCGGCCTGGCCGACCTCGCGGACGTCGCGACGATCATCTACACGTCCGGCACCACCGGCCGCCCCAAGGGCGCGGAGCTCACGCACCAGAACTTCTACTCCCTCACGGTCAACGCCGTGGCCGCCGTGCCCGAGGTCTTCGGGGAGCCGGGCGGCCGCACGCTGCTGTTCATGCCGCTCGCCCACGTGTTCGCGCGGTTCATCGGCGTGCTCGTCGTGGCCGGCGGCACGGTGCTGGGCCACACGCCGGACACCAAGACGCTGCTCGAGGACCTCGGCACGTTCAAGCCGACGTACATCCTCTCGGTGCCGCGCGTCTTCGAGAAGGTCTACAACTCCTCGGAGCAGAAGGCGGCCGCGGGCGGCAAGCTGAAGATCTTCCACTGGGCCGCCGCGACCGCGATCGCGTACTCGCGCGCGCTCGACGAGCCGTCGGGGCCGGGCGTCGGGCTGCGCCTGCAGCACAAGGCCGCGGACGCGCTCGTCTTCAAGAAGCTCCGGCACGCGCTCGGCGGGCGCGCGAAGTACGCGGTCTCCGGCGGCGCGCCGCTCGGCGAGCGCCTCGGCCACTTCTACCGCGGCATCGGCGTGCGGATCCTCGAGGGCTACGGCCTCACCGAGTCGACGGCGCCGACGAGCGTCAACCGCCCCGGGAACACGAAGATCGGGACCGTCGGCGAGCAGCTCCCCGGCTGCGGCGCCCGGATCGCCGAGGACGGCGAGATCCTCCTGCGCGGGGACCACATCTTCCGCGGCTACCACAACAACGAGCAGGCGACCGCGGACGCGTTCGTCGACGGCTGGTTCCGCACCGGCGACCTCGGCTCGCTCGACGAGGACGGCTTCCTGCGCATCACCGGGCGCAAGAAGGAGATCATCGTCACCGCGGGCGGCAAGAACGTCGCACCCGCCGTCCTCGAGGACCGGATCCGCGCGCACGCGCTGGTCTCGCAGTGCGTCGTCGTGGGCGACCAGAAGCCGTTCATCGGCGCCCTGGTGACGCTCGACCCGGAGGGCCTGCCCGGCTGGGCGAGCATGCACGGCAAGGAGCCGCTGACCGTCGAGCAGGCGGCCAAGGACCCGGACGTCCTCGCCGCCCTCGACGCCGCGGTCACGCGCGCGAACCAGGCGGTGTCCCGCGCCGAGTCGATCCGCAAGTTCACGGTCCTCACGACGGACTTCACGGTCGAGAACGGCTACCTCACGCCGTCGCTCAAGGTGAAGCGCAGCGAGGTGCTCAAGGACTTCGCGGCCGACGTCGAGGCGATCTACGTGGACGGGCCCGCGCCCGTCCGCTGACACGGCCCGAGGCCCTCGTCCCCGCGCACCACGGCCCTCCCCGGCAGCACGCCGGGGAGGGCCGCGTCGTCAGCGGCGGGCGAGCCGCACCAGGAGCGCGTGGGCCGGGACGCACGCCGCGCCCATCGCCTGCACGTCGTCGGCGACGGCGCGGTCGCTCGTCACGACGACGACCGGGCGCCCGGGCGGCTCGGCGGCGACCAGGCGCCGGATGAGGTCGTCCGCGATCTCCCCCGACGAGAACAGCACGCGCACGCCGCGCGGGGCGTGCACCGGCCGGGGGCCGCCGTCGGCGCCGTCGAAGCACACGGTGACCTCCGTGCCGGCGGCGGCCACGCGGAGCAGGCCGGCGAGGAGGCGGTCGCGCTGGTCCGCGAGCGACAGCTCGCCGTAGCCCGTCTTCGTCACGTTGTAGCCGTCGACGACCAGGTGCGTCCGCGGGACCGACAGCAGGTCGTCGACGAGCGCCGGGTCGTCCGCCGCGCGGCCGCGCGACCCCGGCCGGGGACGCGCCGCGTCCGGCAGCCCGGCGGCGACGTCGTCGGCGGGCGTCGTCGTCGACGGGCCGAGCGCGAGCTCGCGCCGGAGCCCCGCCGCCGCGTCGACCACCGTGTCCAGCAGGAGCCGCGCGCGGGCCGTCGCGAGGTCGGCCGACGACGTCCGCGCCCGGCGCGCCTCGTCCCGCTCCGCGCGCGCCCGGGCCAGCTCGACGGCGGCCGCGCGACGTTCCTCGCGCGCGTCCCGCAGCGCGGCCTCGGCGGCGTCCCGCTCCCCCTGCGCCGCCCGCTCGGCGGCCCGCGCCTCGGCCCGCGCCCGGTCCGCGTCCGCGCGCAGCCGCCGCTCGGTCCGGCGTACCGCGGCGAGCTCGGCCGTCGCGGCCTCGGCGCGCGCGTCGGCGTCGCGGGCTCGCGCCTGGAGCTCCTCGACCTGGCGCGCGAGCCGGTCGCGCTCGCCGCGGAGGCGGGCCGCGTCGTCCCGGGCCGACCGGTCCGCCCGGAGGGTGTCGTCGAGCGAGCGAGCGCGCTCCACCTCCGCCTGCCAGCCGTCGGGCCGCAGGAGGAAGGCACCCGCCGCCCGCTCGCGCACCTGCGCCGAGGACAGGCCGTCCGGGGGCGCGGCGTCGGGCTCCGGCTCGCTGTCGTGCTCGCGGGACCAGGCCGCGGCGACCGCGTGCCGGAACCCCGCGTCGTCGACCAGGGCCCGCCACAGGGGTGCCGCGCCGGCCGTCGCCCGCCGCCGGGGCGCGAAGGCCCGCACCCGCTGGAGCGCGACCGGGACCAGGGCCGTGTCGAGCGCGCCGAGCGCCTCCGCCGCGGCGGCCACGAGGAGGCTGCGGACCGACGGCGGCACGTCCGGCTCCGCGGGCAGGGCGTCCTCCGGTCCGTCGGCCACCATGCGCCGCGCCTCCTCCGCACCTCGTCCGCGGGTCGCCGCGGGCGCTTCGTCCCTGATCGTCCTGATTCTCTCGGTCCCACCCTATGCCGCCCGGGGACGCGCGCCCCGGCTCCCGGACTTCGTGTCGGCGGGCGGCCGACGGACCTCGCGGCGGCGGTGTCGGTGGCCCTCGCTAGCCTCGCCGCCATGTCGTCCGGACCCGCCCTCGCCGCCCCTCGCGCCGGGTCCGCACCGCAGGGCGTCCCCGTCCAGCCCACGCTCGAGGACCTGGGCACGCCGCTGCACGAGGTGACGTTCGTCGTCGTCGACCTCGAGACGACCGGCGGCTCCCCCGCGGGCGCCGGGATCACGGAGATCGGCGCGGTAAAGGTGCGCGGTGGGGAGGTGCTCGGCGAGTTCCAGACGCTCGTCGACCCCGGGGTGCCCGTGCCCGCCTTCGTCGCCCGGCTCACCGGCATCACGTCGTCCATGGTCGCCACCGCGCCCCGCATCGAGGCCGTGCTGCCCAGCTTCCTCGAGTTCGCGCGCGGCGCCGTGCTCGTCGCGCACAACGCCCCGTTCGACATCTCGTTCCTCAAGGCCGCGTGCCGCACCGCGGGCTACGACTGGCCCGGGAACCAGGTGCTCGACACCGTGCCCCTCGCACGGCGGGTCGTCACGCGCGACGAGGCGCCGAACCACAAGCTCGCGACGCTCGCGGCCCTCTTCCGCGCCACGGTCACGCCGGACCACCGCGCGCTCGCCGACGCACGCGCCACCGTCGACGTGCTGCACGCGCTCCTCGGCCGCCTCGGCCCGCTCGGCGTGACGCACCTGGAGGACCTCGCCGGGGCGACGGACCCCGTGCCGCAGGACGTGCGCCGCAAGCGCCACCTCGCCGACGGCCTGCCGGACGCGCCCGGCGTCTACCTCTTCCGCGGCCCCGGCGACGAGGTGCTGTACGTCGGCACGTCGACGTCGATCCGGCGCCGCGTGCGGTCGTACTTCACGCGCTCGGAGAAGCGCGGGCGCATCACCGAGATGGTGCGCATCGCGCACGCCGTCACGCCCGTCGTGTGTGCGACGCCGCTCGAGGCGCAGGTCCGCGAGCTGCGCCTGATCGCCGAGCACGCGCCGCGGTACAACCGCCGGTCGCAGCACCCGGAGCGCATGACGTGGGTCCGGCTCACCGACGAGGCGTACCCGCGCCTCTCGCTGGTCCGCGACGTCCGCGCACCGGCGGCGCACATCGGCCCGTTCGCCTCGCGGCACCAGGCCCAGGCCGCCGTGGACGCCCTGCACGACGCCTTCGCGCTGCGCCAGTGCACCCGGCGCCTCCCCGTCGTCGCCTCGCCCGGCGCGACGGCGTGCGTGCTCGCCGAGATGGGCCGCTGCTCCGCCCCGTGCACGACGACCGAGCGCGACGCGGGCTACGGCGACGTCGCGGCGGGTGCGCGCGAGGCCTTCGAGGGCGACCCGTCGCGCGTGGTCGCCGAGCTCGGGCGCCGCATCGTGGCGCTCTCGCGCGACGAGCGCTTCGAGCAGGCCGGCGAGCTCACCCAGCGCCTGCGCGCCTTCCTCACGGGCGCGGCGCGTGCGCAGCGGCTCGCCCCGCTCGCCGCGTGCGCCGAGCTCGTCGCCGCGCGCCCGACGGACGCCGGTGGGTGGGAGGTCGTCGTCGTGCGGCACGCGCGGCTCGCCGCGACCGGCGTCAGCGCCCCGGGCACCGACCCGTGGCCGCTCGTGCACGCGCTCGTCGCGACGGGCGAGACGGTGACACCACCCGTGCCGCCGGCCCCCGCGAGCCATCCGCACGAGGCCGAGATCCTGCTGTCGTGGCTCCAGGAACCCGGGGTGCGGATCGTCGACGTCACGGGTCCCTGGACGTGCCCGGTCCGCTCGGCCGGGTCGCACGTGGACCTCGCGACCACGGCCCGCCACGTCGCGCGCCACGCGGACGCTGACGGCGCCGACCTGGCCCACGCGTCGGCCGGGCCGACCGTAGAGTGGTCGCCTGACGACGACCCGTCCCCGGAGGAACCATGCTCACCGCCATCGTCCTGATCGACACCGACCCCGCACGCATCCCCGAGGTGGCGTCGGAGGTCGCGGACCTGCGCGGCGTCAGCGAGGTCTACTCGGTGACGGGCAAGGCGGACCTCGTCGCGATGGTGCGGGTCCAGGAGCACGACCAGCTCGCCGACGTCATCGCGGACCGCATCAGCAAGGTCCAGGGCGTCGTGCGCACCGAGACGTTCATCGCGTTCCGCGCCTACTCGAACGTCGACCTCGAGCAGGCGTTCGCCCTCGGCCTCGACGACTGACCGGCGGTCAGTCGCGCGCCGCGGCCTCCGCCCAGCGGGCGAGCGCCGCGCGCGCGGCACCGGAGTCGACGCTCCGGGCCGCGACGTCGTAGGCCGCGCGCAGCCGCTCGACGAGCGAACCCTCCGCGGTACCGGGCAGCGTGCCGTCGGCGACGAGGCCCGCGGCCGCGTTGAGCAGCACGGTCTCGCGCACCGCGCCCGGCTCGCCCGCGAGGAACCGCCGCGCGACGTCGGCGTTGTGCGCCGCGTTCCCGCCCCGCAGGTCCTCGACGGTGACGGGCGTCAGCGCGAGGTCGGCGACGGGGTCGAGGCGGTGCTCCGTCACGGCGCCGTCGCGCACCTCCCACACCGTGGCGCCGCCGGTCGCCGCGAGCTCGTCGAGGCCGTCGTCGCCGCGGAACACGAGCGCCGACGTGCCGCGCCCGGCGAGCACGCCGGCGATGAGCGGCGCCATCCGGGCGTCGGCCACGCCGATCGCGGCCGCGCGCGGCTGCGCGGGGTTCGTCAGGGGGCCGAGCACGTTGAACGCCGTCGGGATGCCGAGCTCCTTGCGCGCGACGCCCGCGTGCCGCATCGACGGGTGGAACACCATGGCGAAGCAGAAGGTGATCCCCGCCTCCTGCACGATGCGCGCCACGCGGTCGGGACCGTGGTCGAGCCGGATCCCGAGCTCCTCGAGCACGTCCGCGGCCCCCGACGACGACGTCGCGGCGCGGTTGCCGTGCTTGACGACGCGCACGCCCGCGCCCGCGATGACGAGCGACGCCATCGTCGAGATGTTCACGGTGTGGGCGCGGTCGCCGCCCGTGCCGACGATGTCCACGGCGGCCCCGTCCACGGAGAAGCGGCTCGCGTGCGCGAGCATCGCGTCGGCGAGACCGGTGAGCTCGGCGACCGTCTCGCCCTTCGCGCGCAGCGCGACGAGGAAGCTCGCGAGCCTCACGGGCGAGACCTCGCCCGACATGACCTGATCCATGGCCCACGCGGTGCGCTCGGCGTCGAGGTCGTTCCCCGCGACGAGCTCGGTGAGCAGACCGGGCCAGGTGAGCCCCGCACCCGTCGAGTCGCTCGTGGTCGAGGCGGCAGGGTGCGGGGTGGCGGTCACGGGTGGCCCTTCGGCTGGTCGGTCTCCTGGTCGGCTACCGCGTGCCGGAGGCGCGCAGCAGGTCGGCGACGGCACGCTGGAGGGCGACCGCGTCGAACGGCCGGGGCACCGCGTCGTCGGCGAGCGACCACGATGCTAGCCAACCGTCCTGCGGCCTGCCGGTGAGGACCAGGACCGGCGGGCACGCGTAGATCTCGTTCTTGAGCTGGCGGCACAGACCCATGCCCCCGGCCTTGTCGGCCTCGCCGTCCAGGACCAGCAGGTCCCACCCGCCGGCGTCCGCCGACGCCACGACCGCCGCCGGGGTGGCCACCTCGTGCCACTCGATCTCCGGCTGCCCCGCGCCCAGCCGCCGCCCGACGGCGAGCAGCACCTGCTCGCGCACGGTCACGTCGTCGCTGTAGAGCAGGATGCGCGGCGCGCGCGGGGTCACGTCCGTGTCCCCGTGCGTCGTCGTCACGGTCGTCGTCATCGTCGTCACCGTCGCCTTCGTCGTTCCCTCGGGTGGGCCCGGGAGCGCGCGGCGCCGCGTGTGGCGGACGCACGTCCCGACTGGCATCTTGGCACGTCGGAGCGCTCCGCAGCACCCCTGCGGCGGGTCGTGCGCCGACCGGCGGCGGACCGGGGACCAAGGGCCCTGGCCCGCGCCCCGGACGCCCGGGTTTCATGGCACTCGGACGGTTTCCGTCACCAAGTGCAGGTCTCCGTGGGAAGTTCTGGAGACATTGTGAGATTCACCGCCTCCGGGCTGCCGTCTGCGTGCCGCGAAGCTGAGGTTCGTCGGCCATAATGGCTCCTGTGTCGACCGCAACGGCTGCCCCCCACGCCCATCAGCACGTGAGCGTCAACCGACCGAACCCCGTCTCGGTCGGGACGATCGTGTGGCTGGCCAGCGAGCTCATGTTCTTCGCCGGCCTCTTCGCCATGTACTTCACGGTCCGCGCCGTGATGCCCGCCGACGAGTGGGCCCTCGAGGCGGACAAGCTCAACCTGACCTTCGCGGCGATCAACACGACCGTCCTGGTGCTGTCGTCGGTGACGTGCCAGATGGGCGTGTGGGCCGCCGAGCGTTTCCAGCCCGTCCGCACCGGCTCGATCTTCCAGGTGAACCGCTGGGGGATGAACGAGTGGATGACGCTGACGTTCCTCATGGGCGCGTTCTTCATCGGCGGTCAGATCTTCGAGTACGCCGAGCTCGTCGAGCACGGCGTGTCGATCTCCTCCACGCCCTACGGCTCCGTCTTCTACATCACGACCGGGTTCCACGGCCTCCACGTCGTCGGCGGCCTGATCGCCTTCCTGTTCCTTCTCGGCCGCTCGTTCTCGGCCAAGAACTTCGGGCACCACGAGGCCACGACGGCCATCGTGACGTCCTACTACTGGCACTTCGTCGACGTCGTGTGGATCGCGCTCTTCTTCGTGATCTACATCTTGCGCTGACGTCGCGCCCGGGGTCCGCCCCGGACCGCCCACCCGCCCCCTGCTCCCCCACCTGCGAGACGAGGATCATTTCGTGAAGGCACTCGCCGCCCGCAGACACCACCGCTTCGCGCCGGTCGTGCTGCTGCTGCTGGCGCTGCTGGTCACCGGTGGCGTCTACGCCGCCTTTGCCCCGACTTCGGCCAACGCCGAGACCGCCAGCACCGAGGACATCGAGACCGGCCAGAAGCTGTTCCAGGCCAACTGCGCCACGTGCCACGGGCCGAACGCCGAGGGCACGGCCACCGCGCCCTCGCTCGTCGGTGTCGGCGCCGCGTCGGTCGACTTCCAGGTGTCCACCGGCCGCATGCCCATGCAGATGGACGGTCCGCAGGCCATCCAGAAGCCGCGCCAGTTCGACGAGGAGCAGACGGCGCAGCTCGCCGCCTACGTCGCGTCGCTCGGCGCCGGCCCCGCGATCCCCACGGACGAGCAGGTCGACGCAGCACTGGGCGACCCGGCCAACGGTGCCGCGGTCTTCCGCACCAACTGCGCGATGTGCCACAACGCGATCGGTGCAGGCGGTGCCCTCTCCGAGGGCAAGTTCGCTCCCCCGCTGTGGGACACCTCGGAGCGCAACATCTACCAGGCGATGCTCACCGGCCCGCAGTCGATGCCGGTCTTCAACGACGCCACCGTGACGCCCGAGGAGAAGCGGGACGTCATCGCGTTCCTCGCCGAGCAGCGCGACGGTTCCGCCGGCGGCCTGTCGCTCGGGTCGCTCGGTCCGGTCAGCGAGGGCCTGTGGGCCTGGATCGTCGGAATGGGCCTCCTCATCGGGGCCGCAGTGTGGATCGGAGCGAAGTCCTCGTGAGCGACTACCAGAGCCCCCGCTCGTCCGAGTCCTCGCAGCGCGAGGTCGGGCACCGCGAGGAGCACGGCACCCTCGACACGTTCCCGGACCCCGGTCTGCCGGAGCACAAGAGCCGCATGGCCGACCGCGACCCGAAGGCGTCGAAGCGCGCCGAGCGTCAGGTCGCCGCCCTCTTCGGGATCTCCGTCATCGGCACCATCGCGGCCCTCGTCGTCTACTTCGTGATCCCGCCGGACGGGACCACCGCGGGCGTCCGCCTCTCGACGGTGGCGCTCGGCGTCGCCATCGCGTTCGCCCTGCTCGGCATCGGCTTCGGCGCGGTGCACTGGGCCAAGGTCCTCATGTCCGACCACGAGAAGGTGGACGAGCGCCACCCCATCGCGAGCGACCCCGAGACGCGCACCGCCGCGCTCGCCGAGCTCGACGCGGGCGTCAAGGACTCGGGCATCGCCCGCCGCGGCGTCCTCAAGGGCGCGGTCATCTCCGCCCTCGCGCTCTTCCCGCTCACCATCGCGGTCCCGCTCGTCGGGAGCGTCGGCGGCGACTGGAACGTCTCCAAGTTCAAGCACACCCTCTGGCAGCGCGGCACGCGCCTCGCGATCGACCCCTCGGGCCGGCCCATCAAGGCCGCCGACGTCACCATCGGCTCGGTGGTCCACGTCATCCCCGAGGCCTCGCAGGAGGAGATGCAGTCCCACGAGTGGATCACGGAGAAGGCCAAGGCCGTCGTCCTCCTGGTCCGTCTCGACCCGCGCGACATCGTGTCCGAGCAGGCCCCCGCCGGGGAGAGCTGGTCGTACGACGGCATCGTCGCGTTCTCCAAGATCTGCACGCACGTCGGCTGCCCCGTCGCTCTCTACGAGCAGCAGACGCACCACCTGCTGTGCCCGTGCCACCAGTCGACGTTCGACGTGGCCGACAGCGCCAAGGTGGTCTTCGGCCCCGCGAAGCGGCCCCTGCCGCAGCTGCCGATCACCGTTGATGACGAGGGCTACCTGGTTGCGCAGAGCGACTTCCACGAGCCCATCGGCCCGAGCTTCTGGGAGCGTCTGAAGTGACCACCAGCACCGGAACCGCCGCACCTCGGGCGGCCGCACCGAAGTCAGCCGCGCCGACGACCCCCGCCGGGAAGGCCGCGGACTACCTCGACCAGCGCACCGGCATCGGTGTCGCCGTCAAGGAGTTCGCGCGCAAGGTCTTCCCCGACCACTGGTCGTTCCTCCTGGGCGAGATCGCGCTCTACTCGTTCGTCGTCCTGATCCTCACCGGCATCTTCCTGACGATGTTCTTCGTCCCGAGCATGTCCCTGGTGACCTACCACGGCGAGCCCGCCTCCATGGACGGCGTGCTCATGTCCGACGCGTTCGCGTCGACGCTGCACATGTCGTTCGAGGTCCGCGGCGGTCTGCTCATGCGGCAGATCCACCACTGGGCCGCGCTGATCTTCATGGCGTCGATCGTCACGCACATGATGCGCGTGTTCTTCACGGGCGCGTTCCGCAAGCCCCGTGAGGTCAACTGGCTCGTCGGCATGCTGCTCATGATCATGGGCCTCGCCGCCGGCTTCTCCGGCTACTCGCTGCCCGACGACGTCCTGTCGGGCAACGGCCTGCGCATCACCGACGGCGTCGTCAAGGCGATCCCGCTCATCGGCTCGTACATGTCGTACTTCATCTTCGGCGGCGAGTTCCCGGGCGAGCACATCATCCCGAGACTGTTCACGGTCCACATCCTCCTGGTGCCGGGCCTGATCCTCGCGCTCGTCGCGCTCCACCTGTTCTTCGTCGTGCTCCACAAGCACACGCAGTACCCGGGTGGCGGCCGCACGGACACCAACGTGGTCGGCTTCCCGCTGTTCCCGGTGTACGTCGCGAAGGCCGGCGGCTTCTTCTTCGTCGTGTTCGGCATCCTCGCCCTCATGGGCGGCACGATGGCGATCAACAACGTCTGGAACTACGGCCCCTACGACCCGTCACCGGTCTCCGCGGGAGCACAGCCCGACTGGTACATGCTGTTCCTCGAAGGGTCCTTGCGACTCATGCCGGGGCAGACGGAGTTCGTGATCGGCGGGTACACCCTGTCGCTGAACGTCCTCATCCCCGCGGTCGTCGTGCCGGGCCTGCTGTTCACGTTCCTCTTCGTCTACCCGTTCCTCGAGTCCGCGGTGACGAAGGACAAGCGCGAGCACCACGTCCTCGACCGCCCGCGCAACGTGCCGGTTCGCACCGGCCTGGGCGTCGCGTTCCTCACGGCGTTCATCATCCTGGCGCTCGCCGGGTCGAACGACCTCATCGCGACGCACTTCCACATGTCGATCAACACGATCACCTGGGCCTTCCGGATCCTGATCTTCGTCGGCCCCTGGTTCGCGTTCTGGGTCACCAAGCGCATCTGCCTCGGGCTGCAGCGCAAGGACCGCGAGCTCGTGCTGCACGGCCACGAGACCGGCCGCATCGTCCGGTTCGCGCACGGCGAGTACATCGAGGTCCACCGCCCGCTCGACGAGCAGGAGCGCTGGCTGCGGGTCAACTACTCCGCCCACGCCCCGCTCGAGATCGAGCCGGCGACGGACTCCCGCGGCGTACGTCGCAAGGGCTACAAGAAGGACAAGCGTCTCCAGCGCCTGTCGCGGTTCTTCTACGAGGACCGCATCGAGCCCGTGACGCCGGCCGAGCTCGCCGCCGCCCACTCGCACGGTGAGCACGACGCCCTCGAGAGCACGAGCCACGAGCAGATCGAGGCCGGGACCGCCCCCGTCGGCGGCGGTCGGGACCTCGTGGAGCCGGAGAAGGGCGCCGACGAGCGCTGACCTCCGGGTTCCTGCACAGTAGGACGATGACCCGCGACCAACCCCCTCTTCCAGGCGGGCAGGTCGCGGGTCATCGTCGTCTCTGCCCCCGGGGCGCGGCAGCGCCCGCTTAAGGCGGCAGGGACACCGTCAGTTCACTGCCCAGGGACCGTCGGACGACCTCCGGCGGTCCGTACCAGGAGGTACATCCGGATGCCCGCTTACACCCTGCCCGAGCTGTCCTACGACTACGGTGCGCTCGAGCCGCACATCTCCGGGCGGATCATGGAGCTGCACCACTCCAAGCACCACCAGGCCTACGTCACCGGCGCGAACACCGCCCTGGAGAAGCTCGCCGAGGCCCGCGAGTCCGGCGACTTCGCCGCGATCAACCTCCACGAGAAGAACCTCGCGTTCAACCTCGGCGGCCACGTCAACCACTCCGCCTTCTGGACCAACCTCTCCCCCGAGGGCGGCGGCGAGCCCACCGGCGAGATCGGCGCCGCGATCGACGAGCACTTCGGCTCCTTCGACGCCTTCAAGAAGCAGTTCGCCGCCGTCGCCGCCGGCGTCCAGGGCTCCGGCTGGGCCATCCTCGCCTGGGACTCCATCGGCCAGAAGCTCATCACCGTCCAGCTCTACGACCAGCAGGGCAACCTCACCCTCGGCCTGACCCCCATCGTCCTGCTCGACGTCTGGGAGCACGCCTACTACCTCGACTACCAGAACGTGCGCGCCGACTACGTCACCGCCTGGTGGAACCTCGTCAACTGGTCCGACGCCGAGGCCCGCCTCCAGCGCGCCAAGACCCAGACCGCCGGGCTCATCGTCCCCTGACGACCCCGCCGCACGACACCCGGTCGGCGAGCACGACCCCGCTCCCCCACCACAACGAGGTTGGTCCCGCTATCCACCGGATAGCGGGACCAACCTCGTTCTCGGCGGCCGCCCAGGGCCACCCCGGTCAGTCCGCGGTCGCCAATAGGTGCCGCGTCGTGGCGTCGGCCACGGGGGGCGTCGCCGGCAGCGTCTCCGGCCGTCACGACGTTCCGGCGCGCTCCGTCGCCTGCCCCACACCGCCCCTCACACTGCCCCGCACCGCGACCACGCACCGTCCCGCGCTGGACCACTGGACGAAGACGCCACAGCCGTTCAGCGAGCGAGCCGGGGCGCGTCCGGGCCGCCGTCGTCGTGACGGCTTCCCCGCTCGAAGTGAGGCCGCCCTGCGAACCTGCAGCCCTGCCCTGCCCCGCCCTGCCCTGCCCTGCCCGCTCCCGG
Source organism: Cellulosimicrobium sp. JZ28 (assembly GCF_015327065.1). Taxonomy (NCBI): domain Bacteria; kingdom Bacillati; phylum Actinomycetota; class Actinomycetes; order Micrococcales; family Promicromonosporaceae; genus Cellulosimicrobium; species Cellulosimicrobium sp. JZ28. The sequence goes on from NZ_CP017660.1 coordinate 2,123,074, forward strand.
CCCCGGCGTATGCGCTCCCGTCCGCGCGTGTGCCCTACCGTCCGCGCGAGGGCGCTCCCTCACGAACGGGGGCGCTCCCGGCCAGACGTTGGCGCTCCCAGCCCGGCCTGGGACACTAGAACGCCGTCAGTGCGCCACAGGATCGGCTCCGGCACTCGGACGCCTCCCCGCCGCGACGAACGCCCCACGCCCCCGCGCAGACAGCAGGACGGCCCGACCCCCGTGAGGGGATCGGGCCGTCCGGAAGAGGTGCGTCAGTGCGCGTGCTGGCCGCGGGAGAACTCGAAGACCCAGCCGACGAGGGCCACCGCGCTCATCGCGATACCCACGTAGACAAGCCACCAGCCGACCGCGAGGCCGAGGAAGACGACCGCCGCCGAGCCTGCGATCGCGAGCGGCCACCAGCTCCACGGGGCGTACACGCCCTGGTCGCCGGCACCCTGCTCGATGAGGCCGTCCGGGTCGTCCTCGGGTCGCGCGTCGATCCGCTTGGCGGTGAGCGCCAGGTAGGCGCCGATCATGCCCGAGAGGCCCGCGGTCAGGAGGAGCGCGGCGCTGCCGACGGGCTCCCAGCCGCTCCAGAGCCCGTACACCACGCCGATGAGCGCGAAGAAAGGCGTCAGGAAGATGAACAGCTTGTACTCGACCTTCACTTGCCGGCCTCCTCGTCCGTGTCACCCGTGCGCGGCTCGTCGATGATGATCGTCGACGTCGAGTCGCTGCCTGCCTGCTTGTCGCCGAGGCGGTCGAGCGCGACGCTCTTCTCACCGCGGCGGTCGGCCTCCCCGTAGACCTTCTCCAGGACGTTGGGGTTCGGCTCCGCGTGGTCCATCGCGGCGACCTCGGGGTGGTGCAGGTCGAACGCGGGCGACTCGGAGCGGATGCGCGGCAGCGACGTGAAGTTGTGCCGCGGCGGCGGGCAGGACGTGGCCCACTCGAGCGAGCGGCCGTAGCCCCACGGGTCGTCGACCTGGACCTTGGGCGCGTTGCGCCAGGTCGTGTAGACGTTCCAGAGGAACGGCAGCGTCGACGCGGCGAGGATGAACGCCCCGACCGTCGAGACCTGGTTCTCCCACGTGAAGCCGTCGGACGGCGCGTAGTCCGCGTAGCGGCGCGGCATGCCCTCGACGCCCAGCCAGTGCTGGATGAGGAACGTCATGTGGAAGCCGATGAAGAGCAGCCAGAAGTGGACCTTGCCGAGGCGCTCGTTGAGCATGCGCCCGGTGAACTTGGGCCACCAGAAGTAGAAGCCGGCGAACATCGCGAACACCACGGTGCCGAACACGACGTAGTGGAAGTGCGCCACCACGAAGTACGAGTCGGACAGGTGGAAGTCGAGCGCCGGGCTGGACAGGATGACGCCCGTGAGGCCGCCGAAGAGGAAGGTCACGAGGAACCCGATCGACCACAGCATCGGTGTCTCGAACGTCAGCTTCCCTCGCCAGAGGGTCCCGATCCAGTTGAAGAACTTCACGCCGGTCGGCACCGCGATGAGCATCGTCATGAAGGCGAAGAACGGCAGGAGGACCGCGCCGGTCACGTACATGTGGTGGGCCCACACGGTGACGGACAGCGCCGCGATCGCGATCGTCGCGTAGACGAGGCCCTTGTAGCCGAAGATCGGCTTGCGGGCGAACACCGGGAAGATCTCGGACACGATGCCGAAGAACGGCAGCGCGATGATGTAGACCTCAGGGTGCCCGAAGAACCAGAACAGGTGCTGCCACAGGATGGCGCCGCCGTTCTCGGGGTTGAAGATCTGGGCACCGAGGCGCCGGTCGGCACCGAGCGCGAAGAGCGCGGCGGCCAGGGGCGGGAACGCCATGAGCACGAGGAGGCTCGTGATGAGCGTGTTCCACGTGAAGATCGGCATGCGGAACATCGTCATGCCGGGCGCGCGCATCGTGATGATCGTCGTGATGAAGTTGACCGCACCGAGGATCGTGCCGAAGCCGGCGAGCGCGAGCCCGAACACCCAGAGGTCTCCCCCGAGCCCTGGACTGAACGTCGTGTTCGACAACGGCGCGTACGCGAACCACCCGAACGAGGCGGCGCCCTGCGGCGTGAAGAAGCCGGCCGAGGCGATGAGACCGCCGAAGAGGTAGAGCCAGTACGCGAACATGTTCAGTCGCGGGAACGCGACGTCCGGCGCACCGATCTGCAGCGGCATGATCACGTTCGCGAACCCGGCGAAGAGCGGGGTCGCGAACAGCAGCAGCATGATCGTGCCGTGCATCGTGAAGAGCTGGTTGTACTGCTCCTTGCTCTGCACGATCTGGATGCCGGGCTCGAAGAGCTCCGCACGGATCACGAGGGCCATGAGGCCGCCGATGCAGAAGAAGATGAACGACGTGATCAGGTACATGTACCCGATCGTCTTGTGGTCGGTGGACGTGACCCACTTGATCACGGTCCGCCCGAGGGTCTGACGCCGCGGCGCGAGACCGGGGATGACTTCGGCCTGCGCGACCATCAGTTCTCACCCTCCGTGGTAGCGGTGACAGGGTTCGGGTCCTGGAGACGGCTGAAGCCCTCCACCGGGATCTGACCCTCCTGGCCCTTCTCGCGGAGCGCCTCCATCTGCGCGTCGTACTCCGCGCGGTCGACGACCTCGACGTTGAACAGCATGCCGGAGTGGTGCTCGCCGCAGAGCTCGGCGCACTTGCCGGCGTAGACGCCCTCGCGCTCCGGGGTGACCACGAACTCGTTCGTCCGGTGCGGGATCATGTCGAGCTTGTAGAGGAACGCGGGGATCCAGAAGGAGTGGATGACGTCGCGCGACTGCAGCTCGAACCGCACCGACTCACCGACGGGCAGGTAGAGCGTCGGCAGCGCCGCCGCCGTGCCCGGGGCACCGTCGATCGTCGCGTCGTCGGTCATGGTGTCGCCGACGTCCGCCAGGTGCTGGCCCGTCTCGTAGACGTCGTCGTCCACGTAGTTGAAGTCCCAGCTCCACTGCTTGCCGATGACCTGGACCGTGAGGTCGGACTCGACGTCCTTGTCCACGATCGCGCTCATGTCGCGGTCCGTGTAGAAGAAGAGGACGAGGACCATGAGGATCGGCACGGCCGTGTACATGATCTCGAGCGGCAGGTGGTAGCGCGTCTGCACGGGGAGCTGGTGGTCGTCCTTGCGCTTGCGGTACGCGGCGACGCACCACAGCATCAGGCCCCACGTGATCACGCCGACGATGAGGGCCGCGATCCAGGAGCCGGTCCACAGCGACGTGATCCGGGCGGTCTGGTTGGTCACCTCCCCGTCCTCGTAACCGGGCAGGAACCCGCGCTGGACGGTGTCGGTGGCGCAGCCGGACGCCACCGCGGCGACGGCGACGGCGAGGGCCGTCGCCCGCAGGATGGTGCGCCGTGTGCGGCTAGGGGGTTGCGAGTGCAAGGGGGGCCTTTCACGTCACGTCCTGCCCGTGCCCGTCTTTACGAGCCCAGCACAGGACCTTCGTCCTCGACACACGAAGCCTAGCGCGGGATTCCGCCCTTCGTGGCCCGGAACGCGCTGCGGACGGGCGAGATGCGGCACACGTCGTGGCCGGTCAGGGGTGGGTTCGACACACCAGTCCCGAGTCTGTCAGATCCTTGCCACACCGTCGGCCCACCGGGCAGCACGGTAGCGTGCCGGTGGGACCTTCGGACTCCCGGAGGCACCTCGTCGCGGGGCGCGCGAGCGCAACGATCCGACGTCGTGCGCCGGACCCCGACCGGCGCCCTGCGCCCGCTCGGGCACTCTCAGCCCGGCCGTCCCCTGCTCCGCGACGGCCCCGCCCGCGCCCTGGAGGCCATGTGACACACACCACCCCCGATCGCCGGGTGCTTCTCGACAACGGGGGGCGCGCCCCCTGGCACCCGCTCGCGCGCGAGGCCTTCGACCGCGCGCTCGACGACGGCTGGGCCGACCCCCGACGTCTGCACGCGGAGGGCAGGCGTGCCGCGGCCCTGCTCGACGGCGCCCGCGAGGCCGTCGCCGCCGCGCTCGGCGCGCGCACGGAGGAGGTCGTCTTCACCGCCAACCACACCGCGTCCCTCCACACGGCCGTCGCCGCGCTCGCCGGCGCGCGTCACCGCGCGGGGCGACGGGTCGTCGTCGGCGCCGTCGAGCGTGCCGCCGTCCTGCACGCCGCCGAGCACGGTGGCCTGGAGCGGGAGGTCGTCGCGGTGGACGGGTCCGGCCGCGTCGACGCCGCGGAGATGACCGACGCCGTCGGCCATTCGGGCGTGGCGCTCGCCGCGCTCCAGGCCGCCAACGGCGAGGTGGGGACGCGTCAGCCGGTCACGGCCGTCCACGAGGCCGCGCGGCGGGCCGGGGTCCCGCTGCTCGTGGACGCGGGGGCCGCGCTCGGGCACGACGTCGTCCCCGAGAGCTGGGACGCGCTCGCCGCCGACCCGGCGGACTGGGGCGGCGGGCCCGGCATCGGTGTCCTCGCGGTGCGTTCCCGCGTCCGACGGCGCAGCCCGTTCCCGGAGGACGCGGACCCGTGGGCACCCGGCGGGGTGTCCGTCCCGGCGGCGTTCGCCGCGGCCGTGTCGCTCCAGGCGGTGCTGGCCGACCGGGACGCGCAGGACGCGCGGCGTCGGGCGCTCGTCGACCGCGTGCGGGCACAGGTCGCCCATATCCCCGACGTCGAGGTGGTCGGCGACCCGGTAGACCGGCTCCCCCACGTCGCGACCTTCTCGTTCCTCTACGTGGACGGCGAGGCGCTGCTCACCGACCTGGACCGCGAGGGCATCGCCGTCGGCTCCGGGTCGGCCTGCACGTCGAGCTCGCTCGAGCCCTCGCACGTCCTCGCGGCGATGGGCGTGCTCACGCACGGCAACGTGCGTGTCGCCCTGGACCGCTCGACGACGGAGGACGACGTCGAGCGGCTGCTCGCCGCCCTGCCGGACGCCGTCGCCCGCGTGCGCGCGGCGCTGGGGGTGCAGGGCCTGTGACCGACGCTCCCCCGCCCTTGCCGGCGTCCGGCGCGTCCGGCGACGCGGGCGCGGCCGGCGACGTGGTCGACGCGCGCGGGCTGCGCTGCCCGCTGCCCGTGATCCGGCTCGCGGCGGCAGCGCGCGACCTCGCACCGGGCGCCCGGCTCACCGTGTGGTCGACCGACCCGGCCGCCCGCCTCGACGTCCCCGCATGGGCGCGGATGCGCGGGCACGCGGTCGTGGGCGAGGAACGGCTCCCCGGTCAGGGAGAGGCTGAGGCCTGGACGATCACCGTCGAGATCGGCGGCTGACCCCGCCGCGAGCGGAGCGCCACGACCCGCGGACGACGCGAGCCCGGCCACCCGCGGACGGGTGACCGGGCTCGTGCGGTCCGGTGGCGTGCGCGCGGCACGCCGGACGGCTCAGCTGAAGGAGCCGCCGCAGGCGCAGGCGCTGCCCGCGTTGGGGTTGTCGATCGTGAAGCCCTGCTTCTCGATCGTGTCGGCGAAGTCGATCGTCGCGCCCTCGAGGTAGGGGACGCTCATCTTGTCGACCACGACCTCGACGCCGTCGTAGTCGCGCAGCGCGTCGCCGTCGAGCACGCGCTCGTCGAAGTAGAGCTGGTAGATCAGGCCGGAGCAGCCGCCGGGCTGCACCGCGACGCGCAGGCGCAGGTCGTCACGACCCTCCTGCTCGAGGAGCGTGCGGACCTTGTCCGCGGCCTCGTCGGTCAGGTTGACGCCGTGCGTGGCAATGTCGGTGGTCTCGCTCATCTCGTCTCCGCGCTGTCGGGGGCAGTGCTGCCCCGGTGGTGGCCGGCTTCTCGGATCTCTCGAGAGAGATCCCGTCAGGTCCTCAACACCACACGTGCCGGTGGTGTTCCCGAGTCTACGACCCCGCGCGGCAGGAAGGTCGAACGGGCCTCGCCGCACGGGGTGCGAGGACGACGACGGAGGAGCCGCACGGGCGGCGACGTCGACCTCGGCCGACGCGCGCCTCAGCCGCGCGACCACGTGCGCGCGACGCGCTCCACGAGGTCGCGCGGGTCGCCGTCGCCCCACGCGTACGCACCGCTGAGCCCCGCGGCCGCCTGCTCGCGGCGGCCCGCGACGACCGCGCGCGCGACGACCACCACGGGGAGCGCGTGCCGCGCCGCCCGGCCGGCCACCTCGCGGACGGTCCCCTCGCCGAGCTCGTGCGCGCCGAGCTCGTCCGCGAGCACCACGACGACGTCCGCGGCCGCGAGCCGCGCGTCGAGCCCGACGTCGTCCGCCACGACCCGCAGCGCGGGCACGAGCCGGCCGCCCAGCGCCGCGACGGCGAAGCCCAGACCTCCCCCGCTGCCCGCCCCCGGCAGCCCGGCGAGGCGGCGGCCCGCCGTCGCGCCCGCGAGCAGGTCGCGCCCGACGATCCCGCGCTCCCCGGGCCCGGCGGCATCCGCGCGGTCGACGGCGGCGGCCACGTCGTGCGCGACCGCGCCGAGCGCGCGCTCGAGGTGCTGGGCCACCAGCGGGTCGACACCGCGCGCGTCGAGGGTCGCGCTCGCCCCGTGCAGCCCGAGGAGCGTGACGTCGGACGCGACGGCCGCCACGAGGTGCGTGCCGCCCAGCGCGGCGCGCGCGGCGCGCACGACGTCGGCCAGCCCGGCGGGCGCGACGTCCGGCGCGACGCCGGGCGCCCACGGCTCGCCCGCGAGCGCGAGGAGCGCCCCGAGGCCCGCGTCGTGGCTCGTGCTGCCCCCGGTCGCGAGGACGACCCGGCCGGGGCCCGAACCCGCCCGGGCGGCGTCGACCGCGAGCGCGAGCAGGTGCCCCACGGCCGCCGACGAGCGGGCGGGCACCGTCGTCGGCGTCCCGTCGGCGTCGACGACGACGGCCTCCCCGGTGGCCGGGACCTGGGACACGTCGACGAAGACCGTCCGTGCCCGCGCGCCCTCGTGCGGCGAGGACGCACGCCGTCGCACGGCGACCGGGACCTCCGCGCCGCCCGGGCCCGGCACGACGCCCGCGAGGACCTCGGGCGCGACGGGAGCGAGGGCGTCGAGGAACGCGGGCCCCGACGCGGCGAGGGGCACGGTGTCCACGGCGCCGTGCGCGGACCACCACGAGGCGACGTCGGCGAGGCGCGGTCCGTCGGTAGTCGGCACGACGTCGCGGCCCGGCCACGCGCCGTCGGGCGGGGGCGGGACGGCGGACCCGGTGAGCAGCACGCGCATGCCCGGATTGTGCCAGCCCGGGCGCGGCCCGGCGGGTCATGCCTGGGCGCGCCGATCCGCGGTGGGAGGGCCCTCTCCGTCTCCGCGGCGCTGTGCGACGATGGTCCCGTGAGCACCGGGAGCACCTTGTTGTCGTCCGTGGGCGGTCAGAGCACCGCACGCCCGGGCGGTTTCGTCGAGCCCAGCCCGTCCGCCCTGCTCCTGCTGGGGCAGGGCCGCGACCTCGCGTCCGAGCGGGGCGTCGAGTGCGTGGGCGACCTGCCCGCGCCGAGCGACCCCGACCTGGTCGAGCGCGCCCGGGTCGCGCGCGCCGCGCTGGGCGAGCGGGCGTTCGTCCTGGGCCACCATTACCAGCGCGACGAGGTCATCGACTTCGCCGACGTCACGGGCGACTCCTTCAAGCTCGCGCGCGAGGCGGCCGCCCGCCCCGAGGCGGAGTTCATCCTGTTCTGCGGCGTGCACTTCATGGCCGAGAGCGCGGACATCCTCACCTCCGACGCGCAGCAGGTGGTGCTGCCGGACCTCGCGGCGGGCTGCTCGATGGCGGACATGGCCGCGATCGACCAGGTCGAGGACGCGTGGGACGTGCTGCAGGAGGTCGGCATCGCCGACTCGACGATCCCCGTGACCTACATGAACTCCTCGGCCGCGATCAAGGCCTTCACGGGGCGCCACGGCGGCACGGTGTGCACGTCGTCGAACGCGGAGGTCGCGCTGCGCTGGGCGTTCGACCAGGTGGGCGGCGTGGACGGCACGGGCAAGGTCCTGTTCCTCCCGGACCAGCACCTGGGCCGCAACACCGCGGTCCTGAAGCTCGCGATGTCGCTCGACGACTGCGTCGTGTTCGACCCGCGCAAGCCGAACGGCGGCCTCACCGACGCCGAGCTGCGCGACGCGCGCATGATCCTGTGGCGCGGGCACTGCTCGGTCCACGGGCGGTTCTCGGCGAAGAACGTCGACGACGTCCGCGCGGCCGTCCCGGACGTCAACGTGCTGGTGCACCCCGAGTGCAAGCACGAGGTCGTCACGGCGGCGGACTTCGTCGGGTCGACGGAGTACATCATCAAGATGCTCGACGCCGCCGAGCCGGGCTCGGCGTGGGCGATCGGGACCGAGCTCAACCTCGTGCGCCGCGTCGCGCGGGCGCACCCGGACAAGCAGGTGCACTATCTCGACTCGACGGTGTGCTTCTGCTCGACGATGAACCGGATCGACCTGCCGCACCTCGTGTGGGCGATGGAGTCGCTCGTCGCCGGACGCGTGGTGAACCGGATCGTCGTGGACGCCGACGACGCGCACTGGGCGCGCGTCGCGCTCGACCAGATGCTCGCCCTGCCCGGCCTCTAGGCGCGCGGGCAGGAGCGGTCGAGGCCCTCGGGACGCGGGGGCGCGCGGAGGTGGCCATGGGAACGGGTAACGGGACGAACGTCGGGATCTTCGTCTTCGACGAGGCCGAGGAGCTCGACGTCGCCGGGCCGTTCGAGGTGCTGTCGGCGTGGGCCGAGCACTCCGCGCTCAAGCCCCAGGTGTCGACGTTCTCGTGGGACGGCGGCGGCGTGCGGCTCGCGAAGGGCCTCCGGCTGCTCCCCGACCGCTCGGCGGACGACGTCGGCCCCCTCCACCTGCTCGTGTACCCCGGCGGTCGCGGGACGCGCCCGCTGCTCGCCGACCGCGTGCACCTCGAGTGGCTGCGCGCGATGCGGGCGCGCACCCCGGTGATCGCGAGCGTCTGCACGGGCTCGCTCGTCCTCGCCGCGGCGGGGCTCCTCGCGGGCCGGCCCGCGACGACGCACTGGGCGCACTACGACGAGCTCGCGCGGATCGACCCGAGCGTCGTGGTCGACACGGAGGCGCGCTACGTCGACGACGGCGACGTGGTCACCTCCGCCGGGGTGTCCGCGGGGATCGACATGGCGCTGCACCTCGTCGCGCGCCTGGAGAGCGCCGACGTCGCGCGCGCCGTACGGCGCGGGATCCAGTACGACCCCGACCCGCCGGTCTGATCGGGCCGAGCGGTCGGCGGGCCTGGGGTCAGCCGACCCGAGCGGTCAGCGGCGCGCGTAGCGGCCGGTGCGGTGCGCCCAGACGTCGAAGAGGACGGTGCAGAACGGCGGGACGGTCGCGGCGAGCGCGAGGAAGGTCGTCCAGAGCGACCAGCGGACGCGCACGGCCACGAGCACGGCGAGCGCGACGTACACGAGCACGAGCGCCCCGTGGACGGGCCCGAAGATCTCCACGCCGCGCTCGGTCGTCCCGGCGACCCACTTGAGGTACATGCCGACGAGCAGCCCGGCCCAGGAGAACGCCTCGGCGATCGCGACCGCGCGGAACGCGCGGACCTGCCACGGGTGCGCGGCGGGCGACCCGGTGTCGGCGGTGGCGGTGGGGCGAGGGGCGGGGCTCGTCGTCGTCACGGCGCGCATCTTCGCACACCGACCTGGAGGGGGATCGCCCGCCGTCGACTACAGATACCCGATACCGCTGGTGCGGGGTAGTAGCCTGCCCCGGTGACCCGCCAGATCCAGCTCCTCGTCGCCAGCACGATGCCGCGCAAGGCCGTGCCGGGCCGCGGCGTCCTCGAGCCGTCCGTCACGCGCATGCGCGTGCGTCCGGGCGACCTCGACTTCTACCTGCACGTGAACAACGGCGTGTACCTGCAGATGATGGACGTCGCGCGCAGCAACTTCATCGCCGACCTCGGCGGGTTCCCCCTGCTCAAGGACAAGGGCTGGTACCCCGTCGTCGCGGCGTCGACCATGAAGTACCGCCGCTCCCTGCAGCTCGGGGACCGCTTCGAGATCACGACGCGCGTGCTCGGGTGGGACGAGCGCGTCGTGTACCTCGAGCAGGTGTTCACGCGCCGCGGGGACCTCTGCGCGCGCGGCCTCGTCGCCGGGCGCTTCCTCGCGCGCGGGTCCGGCGACCGGATCGCCGCGCCCGACGTCGTCGGGCTCCTGGGCGGCGACGTCACCTCCCCGAGCTCCCGGACGACGTCGCGCGGTGGGCCCGGGCGGTCGACGTCGCGCACCGTGCCTGACGCCTGACGCCGCACGGCGACGCTCCCCGGCCGACCGGGGAGCGTCGCCGCGTGCGGTCCGGCGGGCGCGGGTCAGGCGACCGCGCCGCCGAGCCGGGCGAGCAGGAGCGCCTCGGCGAGCACGACCTTCTCCAGCTCGCCGAGGTGGACCGACTCGTTCGCGCCGTGCGCGCGCGAGTCCGGGTCCTCGACGCCCGTGACGAGGATCGCCGCGTCCGGGAAGACCTCGAGCAGGTCGGCGATGAACGGGATCGACCCGCCGATGCCGATGTCGACGGGGTCCGTGCCCCACGACGTCGCGAACGCCCACCGCGCGGCCCGCATCGCCTCGGAGTCCGCCGGGGCGAGGAACGGCTTGCCCTGCTCGCCGTCGCGCACGGTCACGCGCGCGCCGAACGGCGCGTGCGACTCGAGGTGCGTGCGCAGCGCCGCCATCGCGGCCGCCGGGTCCTGGCCGGGCGCGAGCCGCACCGAGAGCTTCGCGGTCGCGCGGGGCGTGAGGGTGTTCGACGCGTGCGCGACGCTCGGCGCGTCGAGCCCGATCACGGCGATCGCCGGCTTGGTCCACAGCCGCCCGGCGATGCTGCCCTCCCCCGCGAGGACGGTGCCGTCGAGGAGCGAGGAGTCGGCGCGGAAGTCGGCCTCGGCGTAGTCCACGGTCGGCTCGTCCGCGGTGGCGAGCCCGGGCACGGCGACGTTGCCCGCGTCGTCGTGCAGGGTCGCGATCAGCCGCGCGAGCAGCGTCACGGCGTCGAGCACGGGGCCGCCGAACATGCCCGAGTGCACCGCGTGGTCGAGCACCGCGACCTCGACCTCGCAGTCCACGAGCCCGCGCAGCGACGTCGTGAGCGCGGGCACGCCGATCTTCCAGTTCGAGGAGTCGGCGACGACGATGACGTCGGCCGCGAGCAGGTCGCGGTGCTGCGTGAGGAACGGCAGGAAGGTCGGCGAGCCGATCTCCTCCTCGCCCTCGACGAACACCGTCACCCCGACGGGGAGGTCGCCGATCTCCAGGAGGGCACGCAGGGCGCCGAGGTGGGCCACGACGCCCGCCTTGTCGTCGGCCGCGCCGCGGCCGTAGAGGCGACCGTCGCGCTCGGTCGGCTCGAACGGGTCGGTCTCCCACGTGCCGGCGTCGCCCGGGGGCTGGACGTCGTGGTGCGCGTACAGCAGGACGGTCGGGGCGCCGTCGGGCGCCGGGCGGCGCGCGACGACGGCGGGCGCGCCTTCGGTGCCGTCCTCGGCCCGGGCGCGCAGCACCTGGACCTCGGGCAGGCCGGCGTCGCGCAGGAGCGCGGCCACGGCGTCGGCGCTGGCGGCGACGTGCGCCTGGTCGAACGCGGCGTTCGAGACGCTCGGCACGCGCACGAGCGACTCCAGGTCGGCGCGCAGCGCCGGGAAGAGCCGGGCGACGGTCTCGCGGAGCGTGGTCGCGAGGGCGGTGCCGGGCGCGGGGGCGGTGGGTTCGGGTGAGTTCGTCACGACCAGCACGGTACGACACCGTGCGGCCCCGGACCCGCGTCCAGGCACCCCGTCGGCTCGACTACCCTGGAGGGGTGTTCTCCCGCAACAAGGCCGCCGCGACCCCCGCCGCCCCCGACCCCGTCGAGGAGGCGGCCGAGATCGAGCGCGCCGGCAAGGGCCGCCCGACCCCAAGCGCAAGGTCTCCGAGGCCGCGAACAAGCGTCCCCTCGTGCCGAACGACCGCCGCGCCGCCGCGAAGTCCGCGCGGGAGAAGCAGCGCGAGATGCGCGACCGTCAGTACCAGGCCATGCAGACCGGCGACGAGCGCTACCTGCCGCCGCGCGACAAGGGCCCGGTCAAGCGCTACGTGCGCGAGTACGTCGACGCCCGCTGGAACCTCGGCGAGTTCTTCCTGCCCGTCGCCCTCGTCTTCATCGTGTTCTCGTTCCTCACGGCGCAGAACCAGGAGCTCGCGTTCCTCACGGTCATGACGCTGTACGTCATCGTCCTGCTCACCGTCGTCGACGGCTTCATCATGTGGCGGCGCCTGCGCAAGCGCCTCCTCGCGAAGTTCGGCGACATCCCCAAGGGCACGGTCATGTACGCGGTCATGCGGGCGTTCCAGCTCCGCCGCGCGCGGCTGCCCAAGCCGACGCACAAGAAGCACGGCGTCTACCCCGAGTGACGACGGCGCCCGGCCCCGCGAGCGGCCGGGCCCGCGGCTAGGTTGGGTCCATGCCCACCTACCGCTACCTCGGCAACTCGGGTCTCAAGATCTCCGAGATCACCTACGGCAACTGGCTCACCCACGGCTCCCAGGTCGAGAACGACGTCGCGACCGCGTGCGTGCACGCAGCCCTCGACGCCGGCATCTCGACGTTCGACACCGCGGACGTCTACGCCAACACGAAGGCCGAGCAGGTGCTCGGCGACGCCCTCAAGGGCCAGCGACGCGAGTCGCTCGAGATCTTCACGAAGGTCTACTGGCCGACCGGCCCCGGCGGCCCCAACGACACCGGCCTGTCGCGCAAGCACGTCATGGAGTCGATCAACGGCTCCCTGAAGCGGCTCGGCACCGACTACGTCGACCTCTACCAGGCGCACCGGTACGACACCGAGACGCCGCTCGAGGAGACGATGCAGGCGTTCGCCGATATCGTGCGCCAGGGCAAGGCCCTGTACATCGGCGTCTCCGAGTGGACGGCGGACCAGATCCGCGCGGGCCACGCGCTCGCGCAAGACCTCGGGTTCCAGCTCATCTCCTCCCAGCCGCAGTACTCCATGCTCTGGCGCGTCATCGAGGACGAGGTCGTGCCGACGTCGCGCGAGCTCGGGCTCTCGCAGATCGTCTGGTCGCCCATGGCGCAGGGCGTGCTGTCCGGCAAGTACCTCCCCGGCAAGCCGCTGCCGGCAGGGTCGCGCGCGACCGACGACAAGGGCGGCGCGCGCATGATCCAGCGCTTCCTCACCGACGACGTGCTCACGCGCGTGCAGAACCTCCGGCCCGTCGCCGACGAGCTGGGCCTGAGCATGGCGCAGCTCGCGATCGCGTGGGTGCTGCAGAACGACAACGTCGCCGCGGCGCTCGTCGGGGCGTCGCGCCCCGAGCAGGTCGCGGAGAACGTCAAGGCGTCGGGCGTGACGATCCCGGCCGAGCTCATGACGCGCATCGACGAGATCCTCGGGGGCGCCGTCGAGCGCGACCCGGGCAAGACGGCGGAGAACGCCCCCCAGGGCCGCGTCGCCTGACGGACGCCACCGCACGCGACGACGGCCCCGGCGGCGCGCCGGGGCCGTCGTCGTCTCCTCACCGGCCGGACGCGGGCATGCCTCCCTCGTCCGGCCGGGGGCCTGCGGTCGCGGGGACGGGCTCCCGCGACGCGGTCTCGATGTCCGACGCGGGCTCGCCGTCCGACGCCCCCTCGACGTCCGCCGCCGCCTCGGAGGCCGCGGCGGCGACGAGCCCGCGCGGCGCGAACCAGCGCGCCGTGAGCTGGACGATCGGCCCGACGGCGAGCGCGTAGGCGACCGTCGCCCAGCCGAGCGTGCCGCCGAGCGCCCAGCCCAGCGTCACGACGACGACCTCGAGGAGGGTCCGCACGAGCCGCACCGACCAGCCGGTGCGCGCCACCAGGCCGGTCATGAGTCCGTCCCGGGGCCCCGGGCCGAGCCGCACTCCCAGGTAGGCCGCCGTCGCGAGGCCGTTGAGCACGATGCCCCGAGGGCCAGGGCCACGCTCGCGGCGACACCCGGGTCGGGCACGAGGCGCGTGACGAGCGCGATGGCCGGGTCGATCGTCAGCGTGATGATGACGACGTTCGCAACCGTGCCGATCCCGGGCCGCTGCCGGAGCGGTATCCAGGCCAGCAGGGCCAGCACGCTCAGCGACCCGACGACGACGCCGAACGGGAGCCCCGTGCGGCGGACGACGCCCTGGTGCAGCACGTCCCACGGCATCCCGCCCTGGCCCGCGTGGATCAGCAGCGCCATGGACAGCGCGTAGCCGAGCAGGCCGAGGAGGAGCTGGGCGGCGCGACGGGTGGGGCTCATGAGCGTCATCCTGACCGCCGAGTGGCATCGACATCCATAGCCAATCGCGAGAGAGTGGCCCCATGAGCCTCGCCCCGGCCGGGACGGTCGACGTCCACCGCCACCTGTCCACCGCTGCCGCCGCCCGGCTGCTCGGCCGGTGGCACGCGGGCGGCCCCGCGTACACCGCACTCGCCGACGCGCTGCGGGCCGCCGTCCTCGCGGGAACCCTCGCGCCGCACACGCGCCTGCCGTCCGAGCGCGACCTCGCCGTCGCTCTCGGCGTCTCGCGCACCACGACCGCCGCCGCGTACGGGCGGCTGCGCGAGCTCGGGTTCGCGCGCTCGCGCACCGGCTCGGGGACCGTCGTCGTGCTGCCCCGCCCGAGCGCGCGCCGGCCCGCGGACCGCGCGGCCGGCGGCGACGCCCCGCCCGGGCCCGCGCCGCGCACCGCGCCGATCGACCTCGCCGACCTGTCCCAGGCGACCTCCGCCGCCCCGAGCGGCCTGCACGCCGCCTACTCGCGCGCGCTGGAGCGGCTGCCCGAGTACCTGTCCGGCGGCGGCTACGAGCCGTACGGCCTCGGCGTGCTCCGCGAGGCCCTCGCCGACCACCACACGCGCCGCGGCACGCCCACCACGCCCGACGAGGTGCTCGTCACCACAGGTGCCCAGCACGCCATCACCACGCTCGCCGACACCCTCCTCGGGTGGGAGACCGCGCCGTCGTGCAGTCGCCCACGTACTACCACGCGATGGAGTCGCTGCGGCGGGCGGGCGCGCGGCTGGTGCCCGTCCCCGTGGGCCGGGGCGACCGCGGGGCGCGGGGCGGCCACGACCACGACGCGCCGGGGTTCGACGTCGACCTGTTCGACTCGACGCTGCGGCAGGTCGCGCCGCGGCTCGTCTACCTCGTGCCCGACTTCCACAACCCGACCGCCTACACCCTCACGCCCGAGGAGCGGGCGGGCGTGCGCGACGCCGCGGCGCGCCACCGCGTGACCGTGGTCGGCGACGAGACGCTCACCGACCTCGACCTCGACGGCGACCCGGACGCCACCGGTCCGGTCCTGGAGCCGCTCGCGGGAGACGGCACCTCGCCGTACGTCGTCACGGTCGGCTCGGCGTCCAAGTCGTTCTGGGGCGGGCTGCGGGTCGGCTGGGTCCGCGCCCACCCGGACCTCGTCGCCCGCCTCGCGCGCACGCGGCAGTCGGCGGACATCGCCACCGCGGTGCTGGAGCAGCTCACCGTCGTCGAGCTGCTCGACGACGCCCCCACGGTTCTCGCCGAGCGCCGTCGGACGCTCCGCGCGCAGCGCGACCTCCTGTGCGGCCTGCTCGCCCGGGCGCTGCCGCAGTGGCGCGTGGCCGTGCCCGAGGGCGGTCTCTCGCTGTGGGTCGACCTGGGCGCGCCGGTCGCGCAGGCGCTCGCCGCCGCCGCGGCGGCCGAGGGCGTGCTCGTCAACGCCGGCCCGACCTTCACGCCCGACGGCAGCGCGGCCGACCGGCTGCGCCTGACGTTCTCCCGACCGCCCGAGCAGCTCGAGCACGCCGTGGCACGGCTCGCCGCCGCGTGGGCCCGGGTCGCGGGCTGACGGTCCTCCGGGGCGACGGCGCGCGACGGGCTCGCGCGCCCGCGTTGCCCGCGTCGCCCGGGCCGGACCAGCCGGCCGTGCGTCCAGGTCAGGAGGCGGGCGACCCGGTCAGGGGACGCGCAGCTCCACCGTCGCGGTCGCCTGGCTGCCGTCGTGCAGGAGCCGGGCGGCGGCAGCGCCCTCCGCGGCGAGGCTCCGCCAGGTCTCGCCGAGCCACTGCTCGGCGTCGTACTGCGTCGTGAAGACGGGGCTCACCGGCGAGGCGAGCGCGCGCCCCTCGGCGTCGTCGAGCTCCCAGACCCACTGCGGCCGGATCATCGTGCCTCCTTCGCGTCGGCGCCCCGCACGTGCGCGCCGGGCTCGGGGTGCCGCGCGAGGGAGCGGTTGATCCGCGCCGCCCACAGCGGGCCCTGGTAGAGGAACCCGGTGTACCCCTGCACGAGGTCCGCGCCCGCGTGCAGGTAGTCGCGCGCGTCGTGCGCGGTGGTGATCCCCCCGACGCCGATGATCGCGCGCTGCGGCCCGAGCCGCTCGCGCAGGCGCGCGACGACGGCCAGGCCGCGCGCGCGGACGGGCGGGCCCGAGAGGCCGCCGGGCCCGCGGTCGTGCGCGATCGTCGTGTTCACGGCGACGACGCCGTCGAGGTCGAGCTCGTCCACGAGTTCGGCGACGGCGTCGACGTCCTCGTCCGCGAGGTCCGGGGCGATCTTGACGAGCAGCGGCACCCGGTCGACGCCCGCGTCCGCCGTGGCCGCGTCGGCCGCCTCGCGCACGGCCACAAGGATCGGCCGCAGCGACTCGACCTCCTGGAGGTCGCGCAGGCCCGGTGTGTTCGGGGACGACACGTTCACCACGAGGTAGTCCGCGTACGGCGCGAGCAGGCCCGCGCTCGTCGCGTAGTCCGCGGCCGCCTCCTCGGCGGGCGTGACCTTCGTCTTGCCGATGTTCGCCCCGACGAGCGCGGCCCGCCCGCCTCGCGTCGAGCGCAGGGCCGCGAGCCGGCGCGCGGCCGCCGCGGCGCCCTCGTTGTTGAACCCCATGCGGTTGCGCACGCCCTGGACGTCGAGCTCGCGCCACAGGCGCGGCCGCTCGTTGCCGGGCTGGGCGTGCGCCGTCACGGTGCCGATCTCGACGAACGCGAAGCCGAGCATCGTCAGCCCCCGCACCGCCCGGGCGTCCTTGTCGAAGCCGCCCGCGAGCCCGAACGGCGCCGGGAAGACCTTGCCGAGCACCTCGACGCTCCCCCGGCCCCCCGCCGCGCGGCCCAGGTAGGGCGCGAGCGCCCCCTGGACGACGTCGCGCAGCACGGGCACGCGCCCGGCGAACCCGATGAGGTCGAACGCCACGTGGTGCGCCCGCTCCGGGTCCATCCGGCGGAACACAGTGTCGAAGAGGAGGCCGTAGAGGAGCGGTCGGCGGCGGGTCATGCGGCGTCCTCCGGGGCGTCGGTGGCGGGGGTGGTGGGGGTGGTGGGGGTGGTGGGGGGCGGGGTGGTCGCGCCGGGCGCGGCGGGCCGGGTGCGCCAGAGCCACCAGAGCCCGACGAACGGCAGCACGAGCGGGACGTAGCCGTAGCCCTGGCCGAAGCCCGACCAGACGGTCGCGCGCGGGAAGGCCTCGGGGTCGGCGAGCGAGAACGCGCCGACGGTCAGGACGCCGACGAGCTCGACGCCCACGGCGAGCCACGCGACGCGGCGCGCGACGCGGCCGCCCCGCGCGAGGGCGATCGTCGCGACGACGTAGACCGCCGCCGCGAGCGCCGACAGCGCGTAGGCGAGCGGCGCCTCGTGCCAGTCGCGCAGGAGCTGGACCCCCGCACGGGCGGTGGCGGCGAGCGCGAAGATCCCGTAGACGGCGACGAGCACCCGGCCGAAGCCGCCGTTGGTGCGGCGCTGCCCCGAACGGGGGTCCGGGCGACCGCCCGCTGCGGGCGTCGCCGCCGGGTCCGCCCCGTCGGGGGCGGCAGGTGCGCTCATGGCGAGGGCCTCCAGGTCAGGCGTTCCAGATCTGCCACAGCCGCCACTCGAGGAACGCGACCGTGAGCGCGGCGACCGCGAGCACGACGGAGCTCCAGCGCGAGCGCTCCGCGAACGCCCACAGCGCGGCGACGGGCAGGATGACGAGTGCGGTCACGAGGTAGCCCCACAGCAGGACCGGGTCGGTGGGCGCCGTCCCGGTCGCGCCGAGCACACCGAGCACGACCGCCTGCACGAGGATCAGCCCCTCGATCACCGCGGCGCCCCACAGCTGGCGCAGGATCACCGCGCGGTCGCGCGCGACGAACACGACCGCCCAGGCGGCGAGCGCGACGCACGCCGCGACCACGAGGAGCAGGAGGGGGAGGACCACGCCGCCGAGCGTACCGGGGGCGGTGGGCGGCGCGGGAATCGTCCACAGGCCCGGCGGACCCCGCGGGCGGCCGGGGATAGCATCGCGGGGTGGCTGAACTGACCGTCTCCAGCAAGAATCCCGCCGGTGCCAAGGTCGACGCGCTCGTCGTCGGCACCCACACGACGTCCGACGGCGTCGCGATCGTCGGGGGCGACCTGCCCCGTCCGGTGGTCGCCGCCCTCGAGGACCTCGCACCCGCGCTCGGCATCACGGGCGCCGCCGACGAGGTCCGCAAGGTCCCCGCCGGTCCCGACCTCAAGGCGGGCGTGCTCGTGCTCGTGGGCCTCGGCGCCCGCCGGGCCGACGGCACGTTCGGCGCCGAGGCGCTGCGCCGTGCGGCGGGGGCCGCGCTGCGCGCGCTCGCCGGCACCGCGTCGGTCGCCGTCGCGCTGCCCGTCGAGGACGACGCGCAGCTCGCCGCCGTCGCCGAGGGCGCGCTCCTGGGCACGTACACGTTCGCGCGCTACCGCACGGGCGAGGCCGCGACGTCGGCCGGGAGCCGTCCGCCCGCGACCGTCGAGATCCTCGCGGCGAACGCGCGCAGCGCCGCGGCGAAGGCCGCGGTCGAGCGCGCGACGGTCGTCGCCGCGGCCGTCAACGCGACGCGCGACCTCGTGAACGCGGCGCCGAACGACCTGTACCCGGCCGCGTTCGCCGACGTCGCGAAGCAGGCCGTCAAGGAGTCCGGCGCCAAGGGCCTCAAGGTCACCGTGCTCGACGACAAGGCGCTCGCCGCGGGCGGGTACGGCGGCCTGGTCGGCGTCGGCCAGGGCTCGGCGCGCGGGCCGCGCCTCGTCAAGGTCGCCTACACGCCGTCGCGCCCTGCGGCGAAGGTCGCGCTCGTCGGCAAGGGCATCACGTTCGACTCGGGCGGCATCTCCATCAAGCCCGCGAAGGGCATGGAGGCGATGAAGTCCGACATGGCCGGCGCCGCCGCGGTGCTCCAGACCGTCGTCGCCGCCGCGCGCCTGGGCCTGCCCGTGGCGGTCACGGGCTGGCTGTGCCTGGCGGAGAACATGCCGTCCGGCACCGCGCAGCGCCCGTCCGACGTCATCACGATCCGGGGCGGCAAGACGGTCGAGGTGCTCAACACCGACGCCGAGGGCCGCCTCGTCATGGCCGACGGCCTCGTCGCCGCGGTCGAGGAGAAGCCCGACGTCGTGCTCGACGTCGCGACGCTCACCGGCGCCCAGATGGTCGCGCTCGGCAACCGCGTCTCGGCGGTCATGGGCGCCGACGACGTGCGCGCGGAGGTCGTCGCGGCGGCCGACGCCGCGGGCGAGCAGTTCTGGCCGATGCCGCTGCCCGAGGAGCTGGGCGCGTCGCTGAAGTCGAAGGTCGCGGACCTCGCCAACATCGGCGACCGGTTCGGCGGGATGCTCGTCGCCGGGCTGTTCCTCCAGGAGTTCGTCGGCGAGACGCCGTGGGCCCACCTCGACATCGCCGGCCCCGCGTTCAACGAGGGCTCCGCGCACGGGTACACGCCGGTCGGCGGCACGGGCGTCGCCGTCCGCACCCTGCTGAGCCTGGTCGAGGGCCGCGCCCGCCGCTGACCCGACCCCGCCGAGCAGGCGGTCCTGGTCCGTCCGGTCGCCCCGACGGACCAGGACCGCCTGCTCGCCCGGCGGACGACCCGGTCAGGAGCTCCTGCGCTGGCGCGAGTTCCAGTCCCGCATGCGCTGCGGGTAGCCGGTGAAGCGGACGTTGTAGACGGGCACGCCCAGCGAGCCGGCGACGTCGAACGCCGTCTTCTCGTCCGGGACGCGGCGCCGCGTCCACTCCCCCGTCGTCGCGATGAGCAGGAGCGTCGCGCCCGTGTCCGGCGTGGGCGGCTCGACGTACGCCTCGACGCCGACGCGCGTGCGCACGAACTCCTGCAGGTGCGCGAGCGTCGCGCGGCGGGCGTCCGACGGCGCGGCCGCGGCGCCGCCCGGCGACGAGGTCGTCGCGGGACGGCGGGAGAACAGGCTGGACAGCTTGGGCAGCCGGGGCACAGCGGCAGGGTACAGCGTGACCCTGGTCATACGGTGGGCACGCTGTCTCCATCGTCACAGCCGTACGGCCCAGGTTTCGATTGGGGAGCCCGTGCCCGAGGTGCCAAGATGGCTCCCGGAGAACGTTCACGCACCGTGGGTCAGCGGTTCCCGTCCGGCCCGCCGTCGTGCCGTGGACGCCCGCTCTCGCTCTCCCCTCGCTGAAGGAGTCGCACGTGGCCGAACCCGGCACACCATTCGACGTCGTCGTCCTGGGCGGAGGCAGCGCCGGCTACGCCACCGCGCTGCGTGCCGCCCAGCTCGGTCTCGACGTCGCGCTCGTCGAGTCGGGCCGGCTCGGCGGCACCTGCCTGCACAACGGGTGCATCCCCACCAAGGCGCTGCTCCACGCGGCCGAGCTCGCCGACGGCGCCCGCGAGGGCGCGAAGTTCGGCGTGCGCAGCACGCTCGAGGGCATCGACATGGCGGGGGTCAACGCGTACAAGGACGGCGTCGTCGCCGGCCTGTACAAGGGTCTCCAGGGACTCGTCTCCTCGCGCGGCATCACGTACGTCGAGGGCCACGGTCGCCTCGTGGCGCAGGACACGGTCGAGGTCGACGGCACCCGCTACACCGGCCACCACGTCGTGCTCGCCACCGGCTCGTACGCCCGGTCGCTGCCCGGTCTCGAGATCGGGGGCCGGGTCGTCACGTCCGACCAGGCGCTGCGGCTCGACCGCGTGCCGAAGTCGGTCGTCGTGCTCGGCGGCGGCGTCATCGGCGTCGAGTTCGCGAGCGTGTGGAAGTCGTTCGGCGCCGACGTCCAGATCGTCGAGGCGCTGCCCCACCTCGTGCCGAACGAGGACGTGGCGCTGTCGAAGGCGCTCGAGCGCGCGTTCCGCAAGCGGGGCATCGCGTTCTCGCTCGGCGACCGGTTCGCCGGCGTCAAGGAGACCGACTCCGGGGTCACCGTGACCCTCGAGTCCGGCAAGACGTTCGAGGCCGAGCTGCTGCTCGTCGCCGTCGGGCGCGGCCCGCGCACCGCGGACCTCGGGTTCGAGGAGCAGGGCCTCACGCTCGACCGCGGCTTCGTGATCGTCGACGAGCGCCTGCACACGGGCGTCGGCAACATCTGGGCCGCGGGCGACATCGTCCCCGGACTCCAGCTCGCCCACCGCGGCTTCGCGCAGGGCATCTTCCTCGCGGAGCAGATCGCGGGCCTCGACCCGACGCCGATCGTCGAGTCGTCGATCCCCCGGGTCACGTACTGCGAGCCCGAGGTCGCGTCCGTCGGCGTCACCGAGGCCGACGCCGCCGAGACGTGGGGGGCCGACCAGGTCGAGTCCCTCGAGTACAACCTCGCCGGCAACGGCAAGAGCAAGATCCTCGGGACGAGCGGCTTCGTCAAGCTCGTGCGCCGCAAGGACGGTCCCGTCGTCGGCGTGCACATGATCGGCGCCCGCGTCGGCGAGCTCGTCGGCGAGGGCCAGCTGATCGTGGGCTGGGAGGCGTACCCCGAGGACGTCGCCGCCCTGGTCCACGCCCACCCCACCCAGAACGAGGCACTCGGAGAGGCGCACCTGGCCCTGGCCGGCAAGCCTCTGCACGCCCACAACTGACCCCAACGATCGAAGGAGACCAGGCAGGTCATGTCTGAGAACGTGCAGATGCCGGCCCTCGGCGAGTCCGTCACCGAAGGCACCGTCACCCGTTGGCTCAAGTCGGTCGGCGACACCGTCGCCGTCGACGAGCCGCTGCTCGAGGTCTCGACCGACAAGGTCGACACCGAGATCCCGTCGCCCGTCGCGGGCACGCTCGAGCAGATCCTCGTCCAGGAGGACGAGACCGTCGAGGTCGGCGCGAACCTCGCCGTGATCGGCGACGGCTCGGGCGGTGGCGGCTCCACGCCGGCCCCCGCCGAGGCCGAGGCCGAGGCCGAGACCGAGGCTCCGGCCCCGCAGGCCGCGCCGGAGCCGGAGCAGCCGGCCGCCCAGGAGGCGCCCGCCGCCCCCGCGGCCGCCGAGCAGCCCGCGCCGTCCGGCGACTCCGCCGGTGGCGGCGAGGAGATCAAGCTCCCGGCGCTCGGCGAGTCCGTCACCGAGGGCACCGTCACGCGGTGGCTCAAGTCGGTCGGCGACACCGTCGAGGTCGACGAGCCGCTGCTCGAGGTCTCGACCGACAAGGTCGACACCGAGGTCCCGTCGCCCGTCGCAGGCACCGTCCAGCAGATCCTCGTCCAGGAGGACGAGACGGTCGAGGTCGGCGCCGTGCTCGCGATCGTCGGCTCCGGTGCCGCCCCGGCCGCGGCCCCCGCCGCTCCGGCCGAGCAGCCCGCGCAGGAGGCCCCGAAGCAGGAGGCTCCGAAGCAGGAGGAGGCGTCGACCGAGGCGCGCACCCCGGCGAGCGAGGCGGACGTCCCCGCGCAGGCCGCGCAGGAGGAGACGCCCGCCCCCGCGACGAGCGCCCCCGCTCCCGCCGCGGAGAAGCCGGCCGCGCCGTCGGCTCCTGGCGCGACCCCGGCCCCGGCCGCCAAGGCCGGCGGCACGTACCTCACGCCGCTCGTGCGCAAGCTCGCCGCGGACAAGGGCGTCGACCTCTCGTCCCTCACGGGCACGGGCGTCGGCGGCCGCATCCGCAAGGAGGACGTGCTCGAGGCAGCCCGCAAGGCCGAGGAGGCCAAGGCGGCGCCCGCCGCTGCCGCACCGGCCGCCCCCGCGGCCGGTGGTGGCGCCCCGAAGAAGGCGTCGGTCCCGGCGGTCTCCCCGCTGCGCGGCACGACCGAGAAGACGAGCCGCCTGCGCAAGCTGGTCGCGAGCCGCATGGTCGAGGCGCTGAGCACGCAGGCCCAGCTCACGACGGCGGTCGAGGTCGACGTCACGCGCGTCGCCGCCCTGCGCAACCGCGCCAAGGCGGACTTCAAGGCACGCGAGGGCGCGAACCTCACGTTCCTGCCGTTCTTCACGCTCGCCGCGGTCGAGGCGCTCAAGGCCTACCCGAAGATCAACGCGACCTTCGCCGAGGACGAGATCACCTACCACGGCCAGGAGAACGTGGGCATCGCGGTCGACACCGAGCGCGGCCTCGTGGTCCCCGTGATCAAGGACGCGGGCGACCTCAACCTCGCCGGCATCGCGCGCAAGATCGCCGACCTCGGCGCGCGCACGCGTGCCAACAAGGTCGGTCCGGACGAGCTCGCGGGCGCGACGTTCACGATCACGAACACCGGCTCGGGCGGCGCCGTCTTCGACACGCCGATCGTCCCGGTCGGTCAGGTCGCGATCCTCGGCACGGGCACGATCACGAAGCGCCCCGTCGTCGTGACGGACGTGGACGGGAACGACACGATCGGCATCCGTTCGACGTGCTTCATCTTCCTGTCCTACGACCACCGCCTGGTCGACGGTGCGGACGCCGCGCGCTTCCTCACCACCATCAAGAACCGCATCGAGGAGGGCGCGTTCGAGGCCGAGGTCGGCCTCTGACGGACCCGCTCCGCGGCACCCGCCGCGGACGGCGCCGGCCTGCTCCGGCGCGACGCTGACGAGGGCCCCGACCGCACGCCGGTCGGGGCCCTCGCTCGTCCCTCCGTCCCGGCCGCGGATCCGTCCCGCGGACCGTGCCGAGTCCGCCGCAGACCCGTAGCGTGTCTCCCATGGACATCGTCGTGGCGGGCTCGCACGGGCTCATCGGCACCGAGCTGCTCGAACGTCTCCGGGCGGACGGTCACCACGTGCGCCGCCTCGTGCGCCGCGCACCGCAGACCTCGGACGAGCACGAGTGGGACCCCGACTCCGGCCGGCTGGACCCGGGCGTGCTCGCGGGGGCGGACGCCGTCGTCAACCTCGCCGGAGCGGGCATCGGCGACCACCGCTGGACGACAGCGTACAAGCGGACGCTCGTCACGTCCCGCACGCGCACCACCGGGTTGCTCGCCCGCACGATCGCCGGCCTCGACTCGCCGCCGCCGGTCTGGCTCCAGGGCTCCGCCATCGGGTACTACGGCGACCGGGGCTCCCAGGTGCTCACGGAGACGTCGGCGTCGGGAGACGGCTTCCTCGCGCGGCTGGTCCGCGAGTGGGAGGCCGCGACCGCTCCCGCGGAGCAGGCGGGGGTCCGCGTCGTGCACGCCCGCACCGGCATCGTGCTCTCCCCCGACGGCGGCGCGCTCGGCCGGCTGCTGCCCCTCCTGCGGCTCGGCGTGGGCGGGCGCCTCGGCCCCGGGACGCAGTACTGGAGCTGGATCACGCTGCGCGACGAGGTCGCCGCGCTGCAGCACCTCCTCACCGCCCCCGTGCACGGCCCCGTCAACCTGTCCGCCCCGCACCCGGCGACCAACGCCGAGATCACCCGGGCGCTCGCGCGGGCGCTGCACCGTCCTGCCGTGCTCGCGGTGCCGTCGTTCGCCCTGCACGTCGCGCTCGGCGAGCTCGCGTCCGACATCCTCGGCTCCCAGCGCGCCCTGCCCACCGTCCTCGAGGCGAGCGGGTTCACGTGGTCCGACCCCGTCCTGGAGGACGCCGCGCGCGAGGTCGTCGAGAGCCGCTGACCGGCGGTCCTCACGGCCGGGCAGCGGACGGCACCCGGCGCGCTCGACGACGGCTCGCCCTGCGGTACGGACGAGGTCACCGCGCCTCGGCGACGCGCCA
The DNA here is from genome assembly GCF_015327065.1 of Cellulosimicrobium sp. JZ28. Taxonomy (NCBI): domain Bacteria; kingdom Bacillati; phylum Actinomycetota; class Actinomycetes; order Micrococcales; family Promicromonosporaceae; genus Cellulosimicrobium; species Cellulosimicrobium sp. JZ28. Next base: position 2,147,844 of record NZ_CP017660.1, read on the forward strand.
CCCCGCGTCCGTCCACCGCAGCACCAGGACGACCGTGGTCCGCGGCGTGGCGGGCACCTCCACCTCGCCCGCGGCCGTGCGCTGGTGGTGGGCCGACACCGCGTAGTCCACGGCCACCGTCGCAGCCTCGGCCCCGTGCCCCTCGCCGGCATCCGGCGGCCGGGGCTCGACGTGCCGGGCGTCGAAGACCTCGGCCCGTGCCCCGACCACGTCGACGCCGTCGAGCGCGGCGAGCAGCTCGGCGTCGCGCGCCTCGGCGGCCGAACCGTCGACCACCACCGCGGACAGGTCCCCCGCACCGTCCGCGAGGAGCTCCAGCCGCCGCGCGGTGAGGGTGCGCGCCGCACCGAGCGGGTCGGCCCGGTCGAGCGTGGGGTCGGTCGCCGGATCCGCGGCCGACGCCGTGCGGGTGGTCGCGGGACCGTCGTCGCGCACGGGCGAGGACCACGGCGTGCCGACCGCGAGCGCGACGACCACCGCCACGACGAGCCCCGCGCCGCCGAGGAGGGCCGTCGTCGTGCGGCCGGACCACGGGAGTCGCCGCCGGTCCGGCCGGCGGGCGTGCGCACCGGCCCTCGCCCCGCGCCCGAGGCCGGACCGCCGCGCCGACCGCTCCGGGACCCCGCGCGGTCCGCGCACCCCACGACGACCGGACGCCGCGGCCACGTCGTCGCGGGCCGCTCGCCGCCCCGGCACCGCCGGGCGGGGAGATCGCCGACCCGCCAGGGCGCCGGCGACGAGCCGCGCGGGGTCCGGCATGACGATCGGCTGCGGCTCGACGGCGTCGTAGCAGCGCGCGGCGAACGTCCCGACGGCGGGACGGGCGGCCGGCTCGTCGCGGAGCGCGACGGCGAGCTCCGCGTGCAGCGCGGCGAGAGCCCGCGCCTCGTCGGGGTCGGGCGGCGCCGCGTGCGCGGGGTGGCTCGACGCGGGCGGAGGGACGAGACCGAGGACCGTGCGGGCGAGGTCGCGGACGTCGTCGGCGCTCGACGCCGTCGTGGGCGCCAGCGGCGGGCGCAGCACCGTCCGACCGTCCGGGGCGACGACGACCGACGTAGCGTCCAGGGCGCCGTGGCTGCGGCCCTCGCGGTGGAGCGCCGTCAGCGCCTGGGCGACCGGGACGAGGACCGTCACCGCCTCCCCCGCGCGGAGCGGCTCGCGCGCGGCGGCGAGCTCGTCGAGGCGCAGGCCGCCGACGTGGTCGACGAGGACGGCGAGCGACGAGCCGTCCCCCGCCACGACGCCGCGCACCGCCGCGAGGTGGTCGTGCTCCCCGCCGAGCCCGCGCAGGTGCTCGACGAGCGCGGCCCGCGCCCCCGGGTCCGCGGGCGCCGCGAGCAGCGCGACCTCGCACACCGTCCCGGCGGCGTCGCGGGCGACCACCCCGCCGACCGCGCCCGGCTCCCGGTGCAGCGACCACCCCGCCGCCGCGAGCGCCGGCCCGAGGTCGGCGACGGACGGCCCGGGCGGGCGCGGGCGGCGGGACGACGACGGCATGCCCCCATCCCACCGCACGACGCGCCCGCGCGAGCCGTCGTCCACAGGACGAATCTGGTCCGGTTCAGGGCCTACCGAACAGCACGCCGTCACACGTCGAGCAGGCGACCCTCCCGCGCGCTGCGGCGCGCGGCGTCGAGCACCTCGGCCGTGCGGACGGCGTCGCGCGGGTCGACCGGCACGGGGCCGTCGTCGAGCAGCCACGCGGCGACCGCGCGGTAGAAGTCCGCGTGCCCGCCGGGGGCCTGCGGCACGGGCTCGCGCTCGCGACCGCGCGTGACCCAGCCGAGGGTGCCTGCGGGCGCGGCGTCGTCGAACACCTCGAAGGGCGACGCGTCGTTCTCGAACGTCGTGACGACGTACGCACCGCCCGTGCCGAGCACGCGCGTGCGCGGGCCGGGTGCGCCGACGACGGACCCCGCCCAGAGGCGGCTCACGACGGCGTTCCCGTCGGCGTCCGGGGCGTGGTGGACCACGAGGAACACGTCGTCCTCGGTGGGGGTCGTGTGCGAGCGGAGCTCGGCCCACACGCCGGTGACGGGACCGAAGAGCTGCGTGGCGGAGTCGACGAGGTGCGGCCCGAGGTCGAGGAGCAGGCCGCCCCCGACGAGGTCGTTCTCCTTCCAGCGCTGCTGCGGCACGGGACGCCAGCGCTCCCAGCGGCGCTCGAACGTGTGGACCCGGCCGAGGTCGCCGCGGTCGAGCACGGACCGCAGCGTGAGCTGCTCCGGGTCCCACCGGCGGTTCTGGAAGACGGTGAGCGGGGTCCCCGCCTCCTCGGCGGCGTCGACGACGGCGCGCGACGCCGTGGCGCCCAGGGCGAGCGGCTTGTCCACCACGACGGGGACGCCCGCGCGCACGAGCGCGGTCGCGTGGTCCGCGTGGAGCGCGGACGGGCTGGCCACGACCACGACGTCGTAGGCCGCGCGGTCGGCGAGGAGGGCCTCGACGTCGTCGTGCAGGTGCACGCCGGGCCAGTCCTCGGCGGCGGCGGCGCGTCGCTCCGGCGAGCGCACGACGACGGCCGTGACGGTGTGCCCCGCCTCCCGCACGAGACGTGCGTGGATGCCGCGGCCGGCCCCTCCGTACCCGACGATCCCGACCCTGAGCGTGCGTGCGGCGGTGTCCATGTCGACCAATCTAGCGGCGTCGTGGCCGGACGCCCGGGGGTGCACGGGGCACGTCGGGCGCGGGCCGGAGCACTCCGGGCGACCTGGCAGAATGTGCGCGTTGGTCCGATATGGAGCGCTGCGTACCGTCTCGCGGGGGTCGGGCCGAGATTCGGTTTCGGGAAGGTCGTCCCTTGAGCACCACGAGCCGCCAGGTCCCTCGTCGGAGCGTCCTGCGCTACGTCCTCATCGCCCTGGCGATCGCGATCGTCGTCGCGAACGTCATCAACCAGCGGTCCGTCGCGGCGGACACCGACCCGGAGCCGGTCGCCGGGAGCGCGCTCGAGGCCCTCGCGGGCCTCGAGGTCAAGGGCCCCGGGCCGGACACCGGCTACGAGCGCGCGCTGTTCGGCCCGGCGTGGGCCGACGTCGACGGCAACGGGTGCGACACCCGCAACGACATCCTCGCGCGCGACCTCACGGACCTGACCTTCTCGACGCGCGGCGACGTCTGCGAGGTCCGCACCGGGACCTTCGACGACCCGTACACGGGCGAGACGATCGACTTCCGCCGCGGCAACGCGACGAGCGCGGCGGTCCAGATCGACCACGTCGTGCCGCTGCTCGACGCGTGGCGCAAGGGCGCTCGCGCCTGGGACGACGAGACGCGTCGGCAGTTCGCGAACGACCCCCTCAACCTGCTCGCGTCCGACGGCCCGGCGAACCAGTCGAAGGGCGCGCGCGACGCGTCGGCGTGGCTGCCCCCGAACCACGCGTTCCGGTGTCCGTACGTCGCCCGGCAGATCGCCGTGAAGGCGGCCTACGAGCTCTCGGTCACGCCGTCGGAGTCGGAGGCGATGGCGCGCGTGCTGGCGGACTGCCCCGCCGAGCCGCTCCCGGCGGGCTGAGCCGGCTCCCCCGGTCCGCGGTCCAGACGCCCGAGGGCGCTCGGCCACCAGGCGCGACGGCCGACGTCGTGCACGAGGGCGGGCACGAGGAGCGACCGCACCACGAGGGTGTCGACGAGGACGCCGAACGCGACGATGAACGCGAGCTGGGCGAGGAAGAGCAGCGGGATGATCCCGAGCGCGGCGAACGTGGCCGCGAGCACGACGCCCGCGGACGTGATGACCGACCCCGTGACCGCGAGCCCGCGCAGCACGCCGCGCCGTGTGCCGACGCGCAGGCTCTCCTCGCGCACCCGGGTCATGAGGAAGATCGAGTAGTCCACACCCAGCGCGACGAGGAAGCAGAACGCGTAGAGCGGGACGGCCGGGTCCGCGCCGGGGAAGTCGAGCACGTGGTTGAAGACGATCGCGGCGACGCCGAGGGCGGCCCCGAACGACAGCACGTTCGCGAGCATGAGCAGCACGGGCGCGAGCACGGACCGCAGCAGCAGGACGAGGATCAGCAGGATCACGACCAGCACGACGGGCACGATGACCCGCAGGTCGCGCTGCCCCGCGAGCTGGGTGTCCAGGCGCTCGGCCGCGGCACCGCCGACGACGGCCTCGGGCGAGACCTCGTGCACGGCGTCGCGCAGCGCCGAGACCGTCTCCACGGCCTCCTGGCTGTCGGACGGCGCCTCGGTCGTGACGTCGACGCGCACCTGCCCGTCGACGACGAGCGGGTCACCCTGCGCGGGCGCCCCGGGAGCGACGGCGGGCTGGTCGGTGACGGGCGTCGCCGCGGCGACGCCGTCCGTGCCCTCGGCCGCCGTGACGACCGCGTCGAGGTCCGCCTCGGGCGCGATGACGGTCGCCGGCTGCGCGGACACGCCCTCGAAGTGCGCGGTGAGCGCCTCCTCGCCCGCGACGGAGTCGACGTCCGCGAGGAAGACCTCCGAGTCGCCGGTCCCCTCGGCGTCGAGCGTCGGCACGAACGCCGCGCACGCGGCCAGGACGAGCGCCGTGACGATCCACACGCGCCGGTCGTGGCGGCCGACGAAGCTCGCGACGCGCGACCACACGCCGTGCCCCTCGATGCTCACGCTGTTCTCGCCCTCGGGCGACGCCTGGGCGACGGCGGCCTCGTGGGCCGCGTGGTCGGCGTCGTACCGCGGCATGCGCGGCCAGAACAGCGCGCGGGACCGCTGCCCCGCGACGAGCAGGAGCGCCGGCAGGAGCGTGAGCGCGGCGACGAACGCCGCGGCGATGCCGATCGCCGCGACGGGGCCGAGGCTGCGGTTGGACGACAGGTCGGACAGGAGCAGGCAGAGCAGACCCGCGATGACGGTGCCGGCGCTCGCCGCGATCGGCTCGACCGAGGCCCGCACGGCACGGCGCAGCGCCGTCGCCGTCGACCGCACGAGGCGCAGCTCCTCGCGGTAGCGGGCCACCACGAGCAACGAGTAGTCGACCGCGGCCCCGACGACGAGGATCGAGAGGATGCCCTGGGACTGCCCGTTGAGCGTCAGGACGTCCGCCGCCGCGAGCTCGTAGACGACGAGACCGGCGAGCGTCAGCGCGAGCACGGCCGTGAGGATGACGATGAACGGCAGGATCGGCGAGCGGTAGACGACCGCGAGGATGACGAGCACCGCCCCGAGCGCGACGAGCAGCAGCACGGTGTCGATCCCGCCGAAGGCCGTGACGAGGTCGGCGACGAACCCGGCGGGGCCGGTGACCCACACGTCGAGCGACGTGCCGGCGAGGCCGCCGTCGGCCGCGTCCGCGGCGGCGAGGTCACGCAGCGCGCCGACGGCGAGCTCGCTCACGCTGCTCTCGTCCGCCCCGATGCGGTCGGACGCGACGGACGCGTCGAGCGAGACGACGACGAGCGCGGCCTCCCCGTCCTCGGACGGCACGAGGACCGGGTCGGCGATCGAGACGTCGCCCACGGTCGCGGGCTCGTCGCCCGAGGTCCCCTCGAGCGGTGCGGCGGGGACGGCTTGCGCGTAGGCGTCGAGCGCCGTGAGGTCGTCGGGAGTGAGCGCGCTCCCCTCACCAGTCGTCGCGACGACGAGCGCGGGCAGCGTCTCGGCGTCGGTGAACTCCTGCGCGACCTCGGCGGCGCGCGTCGACTCGGCACTCGCGGGCAGGAACGCCGCGGCGTCGTTGGTCTGCACGCTGCTCAGACGACCCTGCGCCTGACCACCCAGTGCGCCGATGGCCATCCAGAGACCGATGACTGCGACAATGATCAGTCCGCGGAGGAACCCGCCCGTCCGATTGCTCAGCATGCTGAGGAATGGTGCCATGGTGGAGGGAGGAATGCACGTTGGAGCTTGCACCGAGGGACCGCACCGGGCCGCACGTCGACCCGGACGTCGGCGACCCCGCCCCCAGCGATCCCCAGGAGTGGGCCACCGGCAGGCTCCTCTTCGCCGTCGCGCGCCGGATCGAACGGGAGTGGAACGCCCACCTCGGGCAGTGGGACCTCAACCACGCCGGTTTCCCCGTGCTCATGCACCTGCTGTCCGGACCGCGGTCCCAGCGCGTCCTCGCGGACGAGTCGGGCGTCACGGAGCAGACCATGAGCCGGATCGTCGCGCGGCTCGAGCGGGCCGGCTACGTGACGCGCACCGGCGACCCCACCGACCGTCGCCGTCGGGCCGTGGCCATCACCGACGCCGGGCGCGCGGCCGGGCTCGCGGCGGCTCGCCGCCGCCCCGCGGAGGACCTCGCGACGCGCGGCCTCGACGACGAGCAGATCGCCGCCCTGCGCGCGGCGCTCCTCACGCTTCTCGAGACCCTCCCCCGCACACCGGGCGACGAGCGTTAGCCTGACCCGATGGACCTGCTCGCGCTGCCGGGGATCACGGACTACCACGAGGCCTGGGACCTGCAGCGCGCGGTGCACGACGACGTCGTGGCGGGCAACCGGCCGGACACCCTCATCCTCGTCGAGCACCCCGACGTCTACACGGCCGGACGGCGCACGAACCGCTCCGACCGGCCCGACGACGGCACCCCGGTCGTGGACGTCGACCGCGGCGGGAAGATCACCTGGCACGGCCCCGGCCAGCAGGTCATCTACCCGATCGTCCGGCTCGCCGAGCCCGTGGACGTCGTCGCGTACGTCCGGGCGCTCGAGGAGGCCGTCATGGCGGTCTGCACCCGCCTCGGGCTCGCGACGATGCGCGTCGAGGGCCGCAGCGGGGTCTGGGTCGCGGCCGACGCGTCCCGTCGCGAGCGCAAGGTCTGCGCGATCGGCGTGCGGGTCGCGCGCGGCGTGACGATGCACGGCCTCGCGCTGAACTGCGTGCCCGACCTGTCGAGGTTCGAGCGGATCGTCCCGTGCGGCATCGAGGACGCCGACGTGACGTCGCTCACGGCGGAGCTCGGCCGCGAGGTCACGCTCGCCGAGGTCTCGCCGCTCCTCGTCGACGCGCTCGGGACGGCGCTCGGCCCGCTGCTCGCAGCCGACGCTCCGGACGCCCCACCGGCCGCGCTCGCGGGATAGGCTGGAGGCTCCAGGGAATCCTCGCGCGCCGGAGTACGGGTGGGTCGGCGCGCGGTAGGACGTACCCCGAGGACCTGGACCGCATGACCACCACCCCCGCGCGCGCGACGTCGCGCCCCCGTACCCCCGCACCTCCCCCGCCCGGCGGCGCTCCCGTCCGCACGAGCTACGCCCGGCTCCCCCAGCTCGCGGGCCGCGCGTTCCTCCCCGTCGCGTTCCTCGCGCGCCTGCCGTTCTCCATGCTGACCATCGGGACGTTGCTGCTCGTGTCGTCGACGACGTCGTCGGTCGCGCTCGGCGGCCTCGCCTCCGCCGCGACGGCGCTCGGGACGGCACTCGGCGGCCCGACCCAGGGCGCGCTCGCCGACCGCGTCGGCCAACGCCGGGTCCTGCTCGTGTGCGTGCCGGTCGCGACCGTCGCCGTGCTGGCGCTCGTCCTCTCGGCGTCAGCGCCCGGCGCCACGGCCGCGGTGCTGCTCGCCGCGGCGGCGACCGGCGCGAGCGCTCCCCAGGTCGGTCCGCTGGCCCGCGTGCGCTGGCTGCGTCTCGCGGCCGACGAGCCGCGCACCGTCGAGGCCGCGATGAGCTACGAGAGCACGGCCGACGAGGTGAGCTTCGTCCTGGGGCCCGCCCTCGTGGGCGTCCTCGCGTCGGCGGGCTCGCCCCAGGTCGCGGTGCTCGCCGCGGCCGGCGGCATCGCCGTGTTCGGCGCCGCGTTCGCGCTCCACCCGACGGCGCGCGCGACCGCGCCGCACGGCCCCGGCCCGCACGCCACGACGGCCGGCGCGGCGGACGGCGGGACGGCCGCGCTGGTGCGTCGCGAGGCGGTCGTCCTCGTCGGGATGCTCGCCATGGGGCTGCTGTTCGGCGGGACCCAGGCCGCGCTCACCGCGCTCACGCGCGACGCGGGCGTGCCCGGCAGCGCGGGGCTCGTGTACGCCGTCATGGGCGTCGGCTCCGCGATCACCGCGCTCTCCGTGGTCGCCCTCCCCCGCCGCTGGGGGCTGCGCAGCCGCTGGATCACGTTCGCGGCCGGGCTCCTGGTCGGCACGGCCGGTCTCGTGCTCGCGGCCGCGGGCGGCTCGCTGACCGCCGTCGTCGTCGCCGTCGCAGCGACCGGCCTGTTCGTCGGGCCCGTCATGGTCACCGTGTTCACCGTCGCGGGCGAGCGCGCGCCGGCCGGGCGGACGGCGTCGGCCATGACGCTCGTGGCCAGCGCGAACGTCGTCGGCGTCGCGATCGGCGCGTCCGGGGGCGGCGCGCTCGCCGACACCGTGTCGACGTCGAGCGCGTTCGCGCTGCCGGTCGTCGCGGCGGTCCTGCTCGTGGTGACCGGGGTGTCGTTGACGGCACGTCCACAGGGTGAGCGACGCGCGGGAGACGACGAGCGCGAGCGCGTAGTCTGACCGGAGTCCGGCGCCGTACCAGGGCGCGCACCCGAACGGTGCGCCGCCCGCCCGCTTGCTCGGCGCGACGTCGGCGCTCACTCGCCACGACGACCGGGAGACACCCGTGACGATCGCACCTGAAGGACGGCGCATGCTGCGGGTCGAGGCCCGCAACGCCGCGACGCCGATCGAGAAGAAGCCCGAGTGGATCAAGACCCGCGCGACCATGGGCCCGGAGTACTCCGAGCTCAAGGGGCTCGTGAAGCGCGAGGGTCTGCACACGGTCTGCGAGGAGGCGGGCTGTCCCAACATCTTCGAGTGCTGGGAGGACCGCGAGGCGACCTTCCTCATCGGCGGTGACCAGTGCACGCGCCGGTGCGACTTCTGCCAGATCGACACGGGCAAGCCGGCCGACTTCGACGCGGACGAGCCGCGCCGCGTCGCGGAGTCCGTCCAGGCGATGGGCCTGCGCTACTCGACCATCACGGGCGTCGCGCGCGACGACCTGCCCGACGGCGGTGCCTGGCTCTACGCAGAGACCGTCCGCCAGATCCACGCGCTCAACCCCGGCACGGGCGTCGAGCTGCTCATCCCGGACTTCAACGCGATCCCCGAGCTGCTCGACGAGGTGAACGACTCGCGACCGGAGGTGCTCGCGCACAACCTCGAGACGGTCCCGCGCATCTTCAAGCAGATCCGTCCCGGATTCCGGTACGAGCGCTCGCTGTCCGTGCTCACGCGGGCGCGCGAGGCGGGGCTCGTCACCAAGTCGAACATCATCCTCGGCATGGGCGAGACGATCGACGAGGCGAAGGAGGCGCTGCAGGACCTGCACGACGCCGGCTGCGACCTCGTGACGATCACGCAGTACCTGCGCCCGTCGCTGCGGCACCACCCGGTGGACCGCTGGGTCAAGCCCGAGGAGTTCGTCGAGCTGTCGGACGCCGCGGAGGAGATCGGCTTCCTCGGCGTCATGTCCGGCCCGCTCGTGCGGTCGTCGTACCGCGCCGGGCGGCTGTGGGGCCAGGCCATGACGCGCCGCGGCATGGAGATCCCCGCCGCGCTCGCGCACCTCGCCGAGCCGACGACGTCCCGTCAGGAGGCCGCGAGCCTGCTGGCCCGCTCGCCCCACTAGACTGACCGGCATGGCCCGCAAGAACTCGGACAGCACCGGCGCGCCCGCCGCCGGCGAGCAGGTCGCGAAGCAGAAGAAGCCCAAGAAGCAGCGCTGGTACCACCAGGTGTGGGCCGCCTACCAGATGACCCGCAAGCAGGACCCGGCGGTCACGTGGGTCATGCTCGGCGTGTTCGTCGGCATCCTCGCCGTCGCGCTGGGCATCGGCCTGTGGTGGGGCCAGTGGGTCTACACGCTCATCGTCGGCATCCCGTTCGCGGCGCTGGGCGCGATGTTCGTCCTCACGCGTCGCGCCGAGCGCGCCGCCTACCAGCAGATCGAGGGTCAGCCCGGCGCCGCGCGCGCCGCGCTCGGCACGATCCGCCGCGGGTGGACGTTCGACGAGGAGCCCGTCGCGATCGACCCCCGCACGCAGGACCTCGTGTTCCGCGGCGTCGGGCGCGCGGGCGTCGTGCTCGTGAGCGAGGGCCCGCCGCACCGCGCCAAGCGTCTGCTCGACGCCGAGCGCAAGCGCGTCGCGCGCGTGCTGCCGAACGTGCCGGTCACCACGATCCAGGTCGGCGACGGCGAGGACCAGGTGGCGCTGCCCAAGCTCCCCCGCGCGGTCCAGAAGCTCAAGCCGACCCTCACGAAGCCCGAGACGGCGGAGGTCTCCAAGCGCCTGCGCGCGCTCGGCGTCTCGCGCCTGCCGATCCCCAAGGGGATCGACCCGACCCGGGCCCGCCCGGACCGCAAGGGCCTCAAGGGGCGCTGACGCGCACCCCCTGCACCACGACCGACGCCCGGTCGGCGAGGATCTTCCCTCTGCCGGCCGGGCGTCGTCGTGCGTGGGGTGGGGATCCGGCCGCCCGGCCGCCCGGCCGCCCGGGGTCAGGAGCGGACGAGGACCGTGCCCGCGGCGCGGTCGTGCAGGCCGCGGCCGTCGGCGTCCCACACGACCGCCGGGATGACGAGGCACAGCAGGACCGTGCGCAGCACGCCGCGGCCGAGGCCGACCATGCGGGCCGGCTCGGCGAGACGCCGGACGCGGATCCCCATGACGCGGTGGCCGACGGTGAACCCGAGCGTGCTCACGAGCAGCACGTTCTCGATCGCGAAGACCAGCGGCTGCGACCAGACGGGCAGCGCCGAGATGCCCTCGAAGAACCCCGGGGCGGCGGGCCGGAAGAAGAGGAACGCGACCAGGGTCGCGAGGACCCAGTCGATGACCAGCGCGACGACGCGCCGCCCGAGCGTCGCGAGGGAGCCGGGGCCGTCCGGCGGGAGTCCCAGCCGCGCACCGCGACCGCTGTGCTGACCGCCCGGGGCGCCCTCGAGCCACGAACCCATGTCCTCGCGTGAAACCACGGGACCAGCGTACGTGCCACGCGGTGGACGGGACCGCCCGCCGGCGGTCGGACGGCGGTATCGTGCCGAACGGCACACCGACCCCACGTCGGCTGCCGCGCGCCCTCGTGTCGCACGATCGTCACACGGGGACGCGGGACGTAACACGACCGAAACAAGGGGTACACCGCAGGGAAACCGCCCCGGCCTAGGTTCGTGGGCGCCACGTCAGCGGCTCGTCCGCCGCGCAGCCCGACGGCATCACCCGATCAAGGAGCAACGGATGTTCAACAACGCGGAGGAGGCAATCGCCTTCACGCGGAACGAAGGCGTCGAGTTCGTCGACGTCCGGTTCTGCGACCTGCCCGGCATCATGCAGCACTTCAACATCCCCGTCTCGCAGTTCGACGAGTCGGCGTTCGAGGACGGCCTGATGTTCGACGGGTCGTCGATCCGCGGCTTCCAGGCGATCCACGAGTCGGACATGAAGCTCGTGCCGGACGTCAAGACCGCGTTCGTGGACCCGTACCGCAAGCGCAAGACGCTCGTCGTGAACTTCTCCATCGTCGACCCGTTCACGGGCGAGCCGTACTCGCGCGACCCCCGCAACATCGCGGCCAAGGCCGAGGCGTACCTGCGCTCCACCGGCATCGCCGACACGGCGTTCTTCGCGCCCGAGGCCGAGTTCTACCTCTTCGACGAGGCGCGCTTCGCGACGAACCAGCACTCGAGCTTCTACTACCTCGACTCCGTCGAGGCGGCGTGGAACACGGGCCGCGAGGAGGAGGGTGGCAACCTCGCGTACAAGACGCGCTACAAGGGCGGCTACTTCCCCGTCTCCCCGTCCGACCGCTTCGCGGACCTGCGCGACGAGATGTGCGCGACGCTGGAGAAGGTCGGCCTCGAGGTCGAGCGCGCGCACCACGAGGTGGGCACCGCAGGCCAGCAGGAGATCAACTACCGCTTCAACACGCTGCTGCACGCGGCCGACGACCTGATGAAGTTCAAGTACGTCATCCGCAACGAGGCGTTCGAGGCCGGCAAGTCCGTCACGTTCATGCCGAAGCCGATCTTCGGCGACAACGGCTCGGGCATGCACTCGCACCAGTCCCTGTGGAAGGACGGCAAGCCGCTGTTCTTCGACGAGAAGGGCTACGGCGGTCTCTCCGACCTCGCGCGCTGGTACATCGGCGGCCTGCTCAAGCACGCGCCGTCGCTGCTCGCGTTCACCAACCCGTCGGTGAACTCCTACCACCGCCTGGTCCCCGGCTACGAGGCCCCGGTCAACCTGGTCTACTCGGCCCGCAACCGCTCCGCCTGCATCCGCATCCCGGTGACCGGCTCGTCCGCCGCCGCGAAGCGCGTCGAGTTCCGCGTGCCGGACCCGTCGGCCAACCCGTACCTCGCGTTCGCCGCGCAGCTCCTCGCCGGCATCGACGGCATCAAGAACCGCATCGAGCCGCCGGAGCCGATCGACAAGGACCTGTACGAGCTGCCGCCCGAGGAGCACGCGCAGATCCAGCAGGTCCCCGGCTCGCTCTCCGAGGCGCTGGACAACCTCGAGGCCGACCACGAGTTCCTCACGCAGGGCGACGTGTTCACGCCGGACCTCATCCAGACGTGGATCGACTACAAGCGTGCCAACGAGATCGACCCGATCCGGCTGCGCCCGCACCCGCACGAGTTCGAGCTCTACTACGACATCTGATCGGAGGGCCTCGCGGCCCTGCCCAGGATGACAGCGGAACGGCGTCCGTCCTGCACCTCTTCGGTGCCGGCCGGGCGCCGTTCCGCGTGGTGCGACGAGCATGCCCTTGTCGCCGTCGCACCCTCGCGCTAGGTTTGCGAGCGGCGGTAACGATGCCGCCCGCAACAGCAGGGGGATTCATGAGCACTCGCTTCCGGCGCGCCCTCACCACCGTCGTCTCCGTCCTCACCTCGGCGGTCCTCGCCGTGTCCGTCACGGCCCCGGCGGTCGCGGGAACGGGCCTCTCCCCCGCGAGCGCCGACCAGGCGGCGAGCGCCGCCGCGTGCGCCGCGACGTGGTCACCGACGACCGCGTACTCGGCCGGGAAGACGGCGTCGCACCACGGGCGGAACTGGACGGCGCGGTGGTGGACCCAGCGCGAGACGCCGGGGTCGACGAGCGTCTGGGTGGACGCGGGCCGGTGCACGGGCGGCGGGGACGACTTCGTGGTGAGCCGCGCGGAGTTCGACGCGATCTTCCCGAAGCGGCACCCGTTCTACACGTACGACGGGTTCGTCGACGCGCTGGGCGCGTACCCGGCGTTCGCCAGCACGGGGACGCCCGAGACGCGGACGCGCGAGGCCGCGGCGTTCCTCACGCACGCGGACTTCGAGTCGGTCGGGCTCCGGTACGTGAAGGAGATCAACGAGGCGAACTACTGGATCAAGTGCGACGACGAGCAGCCGTTCGGCTGCCCGGCAGGCCAGACGGCCTACTACGGGCGCGGGCCGATCATGTTCAGCTGGAACTTCAACTACAAGGCCGCCGGCGACGCCCTGGGCATCGACCTCCTCAACGACCCGTGGCTCGTCGAGGAGGACCCGTCCGTCGCGTGGCAGACCGCGCTCTGGTACTGGAACACCCAGAACGGGCCCGGCGTGATGACGTCGCACCAGGCGATGGTGTCCGGCGCCGGCTTCGGCCAGACGATCAACTCGCTCAACGGGGCGCTCGAGTGCGGCGGCGGCAACCCGGCGTCGGTGCAGTCGCGCGTGGACCGCTACGTGCGGATCACCGAGGTGCTGGGCGTCGCCCCGGGCTCGGGACTGACCTGCTGAGCGGTCCGGACCGCGGCGTGGGCGGCCGGTCGGCCGCAGCACGTCCGGCGGCGTGATCGGCGGGTGCGGTGCACGCAGGGGGCGCACCGCACCCGCCGGTCAGCCGCCGACCCCGGCGGCCAGCGGCGTGTCCTCGGCCCCGGACGCCGAACCGACGTCGGGCACAGGCTCCGGGTCAGGCACGGACCGCACGACGTGGGACGACGGCAGCCCCGCACCAGGGCGGAACCCGGCGTAGTGCTCGGCCGCGGCGCGGGCGCACTCGTCCTGGTAGACGTGCCCGCCACCGAGGTACACGGCGATCTCCTCGCGCTTGCCGGGCACGTTCCCGCCCACGAACCAGGCGCCCGCCTTCTTGCCCTCCTCGTACATGACGGTCGCGCGGGCCGCGCGCTCCGTCTCGGCGCGCCACCACTCCTCCGCCTCGGGCGTGGCCTCGAGCCGGTCGATGCCGTGCTCGCGCGCGTACGCGAGCGCGCGCTGGAGCCACTGCGCGCCGCGCTGGACCGGCACCGTGAGGTTGGACAGCGGCGTCTGCGGACCGAGGGACATGAAGAAGTTCGGGAAGCCGTGGACGGAGATGCCGAGGTAGGTGCGCAGACCGTCGCGCTCCCAGCGCTCGCGCAGGGTGACGCCGTCCCGCCCGACGACGTCGAACGCCGTGAGCGCCCCGGTCATGGCGTCGAATCCGGTGGCGAGCACGAGCACGTCGAGCTCGTGCTCGACCTCCCCCACGACGATCCCGCGCGGCGTCACGCGCGTGACCGGCGTGGTCAGCACGTCGACGAGCTCGACGTTCTCGCGGTTGTACGCCGCGTAGTAGCCGTGGCCCGTCGGGGGCCGCTTGCCCATGAAGCGGTACGTCGTCGGGGTGAGCAGGCGGGCCGTCTGCGGGTCCTCGACGACCTCGCGGATCTTGCCGCGCAGGAACTCGGACGCGAGCTCGCTCGCCTCGGGGCTGGACACGAGGTCCGTGAAGCACTCGTTGGCGAACCGGAAGCCGCCCGCCTCCCAGCGGGACTCGAACACCCGGCGGCGCTCCTCGGCGTCGACCTCGAGCGCGGACCGCGTGGGGATCTCCATGGGAACGCCGAAGGGGTGGCGCGCGGCGCGCTCGAAGACCTCGTCGTAGCGGGCGCGCAGTGCGGCGAGCTCGTCGGCCGTCACGGCGGGGCTCGCCGTCTCCAGCACGTAGTTGGGGGTGCGCTGGAAGACGGTGACGTGCTCCGCCACGGCCGCGAGCTCGGGCAGCATCTGGATCCCCGAGGCACCGACCCCGAGCAGGCCCACGCGCTTGCCCGCCAGGTCGACGCCGTCGTGCGGCCAGCGTGCCGAGTGGTGGACCGGCCCCGCGAACGTGTCGAGCCCGGGCAGGTCCGGGTACAGGGGCCGGGAGAGCAGGCCGGTCGCGGAGACGACGTACGTCGCGCGCAGCCGAGAGCCGTCCGCGAGGGTGAGGGTCCACAGGTTCGTCGCGTCGGAGTGCTCGGCCCGCTCGACGGCGACGCTGAGCCGGATGTCGCGGCGCAGGTCGAGCCGGTCGGCGACGAACTCGAGGTAGGCGCGGATCTCCTCACCGCGCGGGTAGCGCTCGGACCAGTCCCACTCGTCGCGCACCTCGCGCGAGAACGAGTACGCGTACGCGAGGTACTCGGAGTCGGTCCGCACGCCCGGGTAGCGGTTGGCCCACCAGGTGCCGCCGATCCCGTCCGCGGCGTCGACGACGAGCACGGACAGGCCGATCTCGCGCAGGTGGTGCAGCATCGCCAGGCCCGAGTAGCCCGCCCCGATGACGACCGCGTCGTAGAGCGTGCCGTTCGTGGTCTCCGCCATGGACGACTCCCCCGTGTCAGGTACGTCGGCGCGGGCCCGGTGCCCGCGCGACGCGGTATACCGTGCCACGACCTGCGACGTCGTGCCACGGCGACCGCAGGACGGTCAGGGGCCGCGGCTCAGAACGGCCAGACGAGCGGCACGTAGAGGACCGCGGCCGCGAGGAAGACCAGGGCGAGCGGCAGGCCGAGGCGCCAGTAGTCGCCGAACCGGTACCCGCCGGGCTGCAGCACCATGAGGTTGACGGGGGTCGCGATCGGGGTGAGGAACGCGGCCGCGCCCACGACCGTGAGCGCCATCATGAACGGCAGCACGCTCACGTCGAGCGTCTGCGCGAACGACACCGCCACGGGGGCCATGACGAGCACCGTCGCGACGTTCGAGATGAACTGCCCGAGCACGAGCGTGAGCACGCACACCACGAGCAGCGCGAGGCGCGGCGACCCGTCGCCCGTGAGCCGGAGCACGAGCCCGGCGATCGCCTCCGCCGCCCCGGACGAGACGAACGCCGCGGACAGCGGGATGAGCGCCGCGATGAGCACGACGGTGTCCCACGAGATCGCGCGGAACGCCTGCGGCACGGTGACCACCCCGCCGACCACCAGGGCGCCCGCGGCGAGCAGACCGGCGATGACGGGCGGCACGACGCCCGTCGCGAGCAGCACGATGGTCACGACGAGCACGGCGAGGCAGCGGCGCCACCCGCGGCTCAGCGGGACGCCGCGCTGCAGGCTGCGCGCCGAGTCGACCGCGAGCACGTCGGGCGACTGCGTGTACCGGTGGAGCGCGTCCCACGGGCCGCGCACGAGCACGGCGTCGCCCGGCTGGAGGGTCAGCGTCCCGGAGGCCCGCTCGGCATCGGAGGCCGACGCGTGCGCCTCGCCCCGCCGGAGGGCGACCACGACGAGCCCTTCGTCGCGCGTCGTCATGCCCGGGCTGACGGTGCGCCCGACGAGCGTCGAGCGGGGTGCGATGACCACCTCCACGACCCCGGTGCCGCCGGTGAACAGGCGGCCCGTGTCGAGGTCGGGCGTGTAGCTCTCGCGCCACGAGCGCACGCGCTCGCGCGGGTCGGTCGCGGTGTCGGCGAGGTGCTCGGGGACGCGCTCGGGCAGCAGCCGGTCGCCGAGGGTCACGACGAGCACCGCGGTGGCCAGGACGAGCGGGACGCCGACGAGCGCGAACTCGAAGTAGCCGAACTCGCGGCCGCCGGCCTCGGCCGCCGCCTCGGAGACGATGATGTTCACGGGCGTGCCCGTGAGGGTGAGCAGAGACCCCGCGCCGGCGGCGAACGCGAGCGGGACGAGCATGCGCGACGGCACGATCCCGGCGCGCGCCGCCGCGACCACCGCGACGGGGAGCAGCGCCGCGACGGCGCCGTTGATGCTGATGACCGCGGCGAGCAGCGCGGCGACGCCCACCATGAGCGTGAGCAGGCCCGCGCGCCCGAGCGACGCGCGCCGCTCGAGCCACTGCCCGATCCACGCCGTGACGCCGGTGGAGTCCAGCGCGTCGCTGAGCACGAAGAGCGACGCGATGAAGAGCACGATCGGGTCGCTGAAGCCGCCCAGCGCCTCGTCGAGCGGGAGCACGCCCGTCGCCCACAGCGCGACGGGCACGAAGAGCGCGACGACGACGAGCGGCAGGCGGTTCGTCATGAAGCCCACGACGGCGAGGGCCAGGATCGCGAAGGTGGCGACCAGCGGATCGATCATGGGGCCCCCTCTCGGACGTCAGGATGCCACAACGGCCCGGACGGCGAGCCGTGCGGAATAGTGACGCCGCCGACGCGTTGTCGATGACCATGACGACTCTCGGGATCATCGGCGCAGGCAACATCGGTTCCCAGGTGGCGCGGGCCGCCGTCGGGCAGGGGTACGACGTGGTCATCGCGAACTCGCGCGACCCCCGCACGCTCGACGACCTCGTCGCCGAGCTCGGTCCGCGGGCGCGCGCGGCGACCGCGGAGGAGGCGGCGCGGGCCGCCGACGTGGCCGTCGTGGCGGTGCCGTTCCACGCGTACCGCGACGTCCCGGTCGAGCCGCTCGCGGGGAAGATCGTGCTCGACACGAACAACTACTACTGGGAGCGCGACGGCCACGTCGACGCGCTCGACCGCGGCGAGGCGACGTCGTCGGGCCTGCTCCAGGAGCACCTGCCGTCGTCCAAGGTCGCGAAGGCGTTCAACCACATCCAGTCGGCGCACATCACGACCGACGGCACGCCCGCCGGGACGCCGGGGCGCCGCGCGCTGGCGACGTCGAGCGACTTCCCCGAGGCCGCCGCGTGGGTCGAGCGGTTCTACGACGAGCTCGGCTTCGACACCGTCGACACGAGCCCGCTCGCGGAGTCGTGGCGCGTCGAGCGCGACCGCCCGGCGTACGTCGCGCGCCAGGACGCCGACGAGCTGCGGGCCAACCTCGCGCGCGCCCCGCGCACGATCTGACCGCCCCGCGCGGCCCGCGGTCAGTCCTCGCCGTAGAAGACGCGCTCCATGACGGTGCGGGCCCGGCGGGCCGTGCGGAGGTAGTGCTCCTCCAGCTCGGCTCCCGTGTCCACGCCCGGCAGGTCGAGCACGCGCGCGAGGCCGTTGAGAGCGAAGCGGTCGTGCGGCAGCACGTCCACCGTCGTGCCCGTCGTGCGCCCGGACCACAGCACGAGCGCGCTGCGCAGGCGCGACGCGAGGTGCCACGCCTCGCCGAGGGTCGCGGCGTCGTCGGGGTCGACGAGCCCGACGTCGACCGCGGCGTCGAGCGCGTCCACCGTGGACGTGGTCCGCAGCGCGGGGACCTCGTGGGCGTGCAGGAGCTGGAGGAGCTGGACCGTCCACTCGACGTCGGACACTCCCCCGCGCCCGAGCTTGAGGTGCCGCGACGCCTCGACCCCGCGCGGGAGCCGCTCCGCCTCGACCCGGGCCTTGATGCGCCGGACCTCGCGCACGTGCGCGAGGTCGAGGCCCCCGGCCGGGTAGCGCCGGGCGTCCACGACGCGCGTGAACGCCTCGCCGAGCCCGGCGACGTCGCCCGCGACGGGCCGCGCGCGCAGGAGCGCCTGCGCCTCCCACACGCTGGACCAGCGCTCGTAGTACTCGGTGTACGACGCGAGCGAGCGCACGAGCGGGCCGTTGCGCCCCTCGGGCCGCAGGTCGGCGTCCACGGGCAGCGCAGGCTCCGGCCCGACGGCGGACAGCAGCTGCCGCAGCCGCGTCGCCGCGGCGAGCGCGTACGCCTGGGCGGCGTCGCCGGCCGCACCGGGCGCCGGGTCGTGGACGAACATGACGTCGGCGTCCGAGCCGTAGCCCATCTCGCGGCCGCCCAGGCGCCCCATCGCGACGACGAGCAGGCGCGCCGGCGCGGACGACGGGTCCGGCGCGTCGTACCCGAGCTCGTCGCGCGCCACGAACTCCGCGACCCGGAGCGCGCCCGCGAGCACCACGTCCGCCGCGTCGGAGATGCTGCGCGCGGCGTCGACCGGGTCGACGACCCCGAGCAGCTCGGCGGCGCCCGTGCGGGCCAGCTCGCGCCGCCGCACGGCGCGCAGGCTCACCGTGGCCGGCTCGACCTCGTCGGCGCGCGTGAGGATCGCGTCGGTCTCCGATGCGAGGCGCTCGATGCCGCGCGGGACGAGGTCCGCGTCGCCCGCGAGCCAGCGCACGGACTCGGGCGACCGGCCCAGCGCGTCGGCCATGTAGCGCGAGTTGGACAGGAGGTGCGCGAGCCGCTGGGCCGCGGACCCGGAGTCGCGCAGGAGCTGGAGGTACCAGTGCGTCGTGCCGAGCGTCTCGGAGAGCGTGCGGAACGCGAGCAGCCCGGCGTCCGGGTCCGCGCCCTCGGCGAACCAGCCGAGCATCACAGGCAGGAGCTGACGCTGGATGGCGGCGCGACGGCTCACGCCCTCGATGAGCGCGGTGACGTGCCGCATGGCGCCCGCCGGGTCGCGGTAGCCGATGGCGGCGAAGCGGGCCTTCGCGGCCTCCGGCGCCAGGCTCACCTCGTCCGGCGAGAGCTGCGCGACGACCGGCAGGAGCGGCCGGTAGAAGATCTCCTCGTGCAGGCCGCGCACCTCGCGCCGCGTCGCGCGCCACCGCTCGGTGAGGCCCGCCGAGCCCTCGGTCCGCATGCCGAGCGACCGGGCGAGACGGCGCAGCTCGTCGTCGGCCGTCGGGAGCAGGTGCGTGCGCCGGAGCCGGAAGAGCTGGATGCGGTGCTCGAGCGAGCGCAGGAACCGGTAGCAGACGCCGAGCCGGGCCGCGTGCTCGCGCCCCACGTACCCGGCGGCGGCGAGCTCGGCGAGCGCGGTGAGGGTGCTGCGGCTGCGGATCGAGTCGTCGGACCGCCCGTGCACGAGCTGGAGCAGCTGCACGGTGAACTCGACGTCGCGCAGGCCGCCCTTGCCGAGCTTGACCTGGCGGTCGGCCTCCGCCGCGGGCACGTGCGCCTCGACGCGGCGGCGCATCGCCTGCGAGTCCTCGACGAAGTTCTCGCGGCCCGCTGCCGACCACACGAACGGGGCGATCGCCTCCTCGTACGCGCGCCCGAGCTCGCGGTCGCCCGCGACGGTCCGCGCCTTGAGCAGCGCCTGGAACTCCCACGTCTTGGCCCAGCGCTCGTAGTACGCGACGTGGCTCGCGAGCGTGCGCACGAGCGGGCCCTGCTTGCCCTCGGGGCGCAGCGCGGCGTCGACCTGCCACAGGGCGGGCTCGCCGGACGTGCCGGAGCACACGCGCGCGAGGCTCGTCGCGAGGCGCGCCCCCACGGTCGTGGCGTGCTCCTCGTCGTAGCCGTCGGCGGGCTCGACGACGTAGATCACGTCGACGTCGGAGACGTAGTTGAGCTCGCGCGCCCCGCACTTGCCCATGCCGATGACCGCGAGTCGCACCCCCGCACCGTGGTCGTCGAGCTCCGCGCGCGCGACGGCGAGCGCACCCTCGAGCGCGGCGGCGGCGAGGTCGGCCAGGGCCGCACCGACCGCGGGCATGCGCGTCAGGGGGTCGGTGACGGTGAGGTCGGTCGCCGCGATGCGCAGGATCCGCTCGCGGTAGGCGCGGCGCAGCGCGTCGACCCGCTCGGGCCCCGGCTCGGCCGCGACCGGGACGGCGGCGTCCGGGTCGGCGCCCACGGCGCGCAGCAGCTCGGCCCGCACGTCGCCCGCGGCCACCCCGGTGCCCGGCGCCGGGTCCGCGACGACCTCGAGCAGCGCGGGGCGCCGCACGACGTCGTCGCCGAGCGCGACCGACGCCCCGAGCACCGCGAGGAGGCGGTCGCGGGCCGGGCCGGGCCGCAGGGTGCCGCGCGCGAGGTCCGCGAGCGCACCGCGCGCCTCGACGTCGGGGCGCAGCGCGCCCGCGAGCCGCACGACCTGCAGGAGCGCGAGGTCCGGGTCGGCGGCCTGGCCGAACGCGGCGAGCAGCTCGTCGTCGACGACGCCCGCCGGGTCGGCGGCGCCGGCCTCGGGACCGTCGACGGACCGGGCACCCGGGTCGAGCAGCAGCGCCAGGTCCGGGTCCGTGAGCAGGCCGGCCGAGCGCGTGATGTCGGCGAAGCCGAACCGCGCGAGCCGACCCGTGAGCGTGGGCCGGCGGGACCCGCCGGACCGACCGGACGTCGTCGTGGACCCGCTCACAGGACCTGGAGGAACCGCTTCAGCTCGAACGGCGTGACCTGCGCGCGGTACGCGTCCCACTCCTGGCGCTTGTTGCGCAGCACGAAGTCGAACACGTGCTCGCCCAGGGTCTCGGCGACGAGCTCGGAGCCCTCCATGATGCGGATCGCCTCGTCGAGCGACTGCGGGAGCGGCTTGATGCCGAGCGCACGACGCTCCGCGTCGGTGAGCTCCCAGACGTCGTCCTCGGTCTCCTCGGGGAGCTCGTAGCCCTCCTCGATGCCCTTGAGCCCGGCGGCCAGCATGACGGCGAACGCCAGGTACGGGTTGGTGGCCGAGTCCAGCGCGCGGTACTCCACGCGGCTCGAGTTGCCCTTGCCCGGCTTGTACATGGGCACGCGCACGAGCGCGGAGCGGTTGTTGTGGCCCCAGCACACGTAGCTGGGGGCCTCGGCGCCGCCCCACAGGCGCTTGTACGAGTTCACGTACTGGTTCGTGATCGCGGTGATCTCCGCCGCGTGGACGAGCAGGCCCGCGATGAACTGGCGCGCCGTCTTGGACAGCTCGAACTGGGCGCCCGGCTCGTGGAACGCGTTGCGGTCGCCCTCGAAGAGCGACAGGTGCGTGTGCATGCCCGAGCCGGGGTGGTCGGCCATCGGCTTGGGCATGAACGACGCGAACACGCCCTGCTCGAGCGCGACCTCCTTGACGACCGTGCGGAACGTCATGAGGTTGTCGGCCGTCGTCAGCGCGTCGGCGTAGCGCAGGTCGATCTCGTTCTGCCCCGGCCCGGCCTCGTGGTGGGAGAACTCGACCGAGATGCCCATGGACTCGAGCATCGTGATCGCGGCGCGCCGGAAGTCGTGCGTGCTCCCGCGCGCGAGGTGGTCGAAGTACCCGCCCTGGTCGACGGGGACGAGCGGCGACCCGGCGTCGGCCGGCTGGTTGAAGAGGTAGAACTCGACCTCGGGGTGCGTGTAGAACGTGAACCCCTTGTCGCTCGCCCGGGCGAGCGCACGCTTGAGGACGTTGCGGCTGTCCGCGAGGGACGGCTCGCCGTCTGGTGTGAGGATGTCGCAGAACATGCGGGCGGTACCGTGCCGCTCGCCGCGCCACGGCAGCACCTGGAACGTGGTCGGGTCCGGCTTGGCGATCATGTCGGCCTCGTACACGCGCGTGAGGCCCTCGATCGAGCTGCCGTCGAACCCGATCCCCTCGGCGAACGCCGACTCGAGCTCCGCCGGCGCGATCGCCACCGACTTGAGCATGCCGAGCACGTCGGTGAACCAGAGCCGGATGAAGCGGATGTCGCGCTCCTCGACCGTGCGGAGCACGAACTCCTGCTGCCTGTCCATGCGGTACATCCTGCCTGATCCGTGTGACGAACGGGTGACACGGTCGTGTCCTGGACGTCGTGCCGCGGGGCGGGCCCCCGGACGAGCCGTCCGCCCTGCTCGTCTAGGGTGGACGCATGGCTGATCTGCGCGTCGCGCTGGCACAGGTCGACACGTGCGTGGGGGACCTCGACGGCAACGCCGCCCTGGTCCTCGAGCGCACCCGGGAGGCCGCGGCCGCGGGCGCGCAGCTCGTCGCCTTCCCGGAGATGACCCTCACCGGCTACCCGATCGAGGACCTCGCGCTGCGGGCGTCGTTCCGGCGCGCGGCGTGGGACGCCGCCGCGGACATCGCGGCGCGGCTCGACGCCGAGGGGCTGGGCGCGGTCACCGTCGTGCTCGGCACCGTGGGCACCTCGGGCGCGCCGCGCGGTGCGGGCGCCGCGGAGCGCGAGGCCTCGGGCTCCCCCGCCGACCTGCCGACCAACCGCGCCGTCGTGCTGCGCGACGGCGCCGTGCAGGCCGCGTACGACAAGCACCACCTGCCCAACTACGGCGTGTTCGACGAGTTCCGCATCTTCGCGCCCGGCGAGACGACGACGGTCGTCGAGGTCGAGGGGCGCCGCGTCGGCATCGCGATCTGCGAGGACATCTGGCAGGACGGCGGCCCCGTCGCGGAGATGGCGACGCTCGACGAGGCGGGCAACGGGCTCGACCTGCTGCTCGTGCTCAACGGGTCGCCGTACGAGGAGGGCAAGGGGCACGTCCGCACGGACCTCGCCGCGCGCCGCGCGCGCGAGGTGAGCGCCCCGGTCGCGTACGTGAACCTCGTGGGCGGCCAGGACGACCTCGTGTTCGACGGCGGCTCGTTCGTCACCGACGCCGCGGGCACGGTGGTCGCCTCGTCGCCGCAGTTCGTGGAGGACCTGCTCGTCTGGGAGCTCCCCGCCGACGGCTCGCCGCGCGGGCCGCGCGCGCCCGAGCTGCACCCGGACGAGGAGGTGTACCGGGCGTGCGTGACGGGCCTCGCGGGCTACGTGCGCAAGAACGGCTTCCGCTCGGTCGTCCTCGGCGTCTCGGGCGGCATCGACTCGGCGCTCACCGCCGCCGTCGCCGCGGACGCGATCGGGGGCGAGAACGTCGTCGGCGTGTCGATGCCGTCGCGGTACTCGTCGGACCACAGCAAGGACGACGCGGCCGACCTGGCGAAGCGGCTCGGCGCGGACTACCGCGTCCAGCCGATCGCGCCCATGGTCGAGGCGTTCCAGGGCGAGCTCGAGCTCGAGGGCGTCGCGGAGGAGAACCTCCAGGCGCGCGTGCGCGGCGTGATCCTCATGGCGATCTCCAACCGCGAGGGCCACCTCGTCATCGCGCCGGGCAACAAGTCCGAGCTCGCGACCGGGTACGCCACGATCTACGACGCGGGCAGCATCGGCGGGTTCGCGCCGCTCAAGGACGTCGACAAGTCGCGCGTGTGGCAGCTCGCGCGCTGGCGCAACAACGCCGCGCTCGACCGCGGCGAGATCCCGCCCATCCCGGAGTCGTCGATCACCAAGCCGCCGTCGGCGGAGCTGCGCCCCGGCCAGACCGACCAGGACTCGCTGCCGCCCTACGACCTGCTCGACGAGGTCCTCGACGCCTACATCGAGCACGCCGAGGGACGCGCCGAGCTCCTCGCCCGCGGGTTCGACCCCGAGGTCGTCGACAAGGTCGTCACGCTCGTCGACCGCGCCGAGTGGAAGCGCCGCCAGTACCCGCCGGGCCCGAAGGTCACGGCGCTCGCGTTCGGCCGCGACCGCCGTCTGCCGATCACGAACCGCTGGCGCGAGCCGCTCGCCTGACGACGCCGGCACCCCGCGCGCCGTCCGCCCCCTCCCGCACCCAGGAAAGGCCGTCATGTCTGCTCACACCGCCCCCGAGCCCGCCGCGACCGGCGGCACGGGACCGCGCCGCGTCCGCGTGCACCACCTCGCCGAGGCCAAGACGCGCGGCGAGAAGATCACCATGCTCACCGCCTACGACGCGGTGACCGCGCGCATCTTCGACGACGCGGGGATCGACATGCTGCTCGTCGGCGACTCGATCGGCAACACGATGCACGGGCACGCGTCGACCCTGCCCGTCACGGTCGACGACCTCATCCCCCCGGCCCGCGCCGTCGCGCGCGCCGCGCGCCGCGCGTTCACCGTCGTGGACCTGCCGTTCGGCTCGTACGAGGCGGGCCCGGAGCAGGCGCTCGCCACCGGCGTCCGGTTCCTCAAGGAGACGGGCGTGAGCGCGGTCAAGCTCGAGGGCGGGCGCCGCGTCGCGGCGCAGATCCAGGCGCTCACGGACGCGGGCATCCCCGTCGTCGGGCACCTCGGCTTCACGCCGCAGTCCGAGAACCTGCTCGGCGGCCCGCGCGTCCAGGGTCGGGGCGACGACGCCGCGGAGCGCCTCAGCGAGGACGCGCTCGCCGTGGCCGAGGCGGGCGCCGTCGCGGTCGTGCTCGAGATGGTGCCGGTCGAGGTGGCCGCGCGCGTCACCGAGATCCTGCGCATCCCCACGATCGGCATCGGCGCGGGGGCCGCGTGCGACGGCCAGGTGCTCGTCTGGACGGACATGGCCGGGATGACGGACTGGTCGCCCCGGTTCGCCAAGCGCTACGCCGAGATCGGCGCCGCGCTCGGCCAGGCGGCGGCCGACTACGCCGCCGACGTGCGCGGCGGGACCTTCCCCGACGACGCGCACAGCTTCGCCCGCTGAGCACCCGGTGCGGGCGCCGGGTCACCCTGCGCCCGCACCGCCGTCGGCGACCCACGCGGCGACGCCGCTCGCGACGGCGTCCGCGTAGCGCTGGCGCCCCTCCTCCGACTCCATGACCGCGGCCTCCTCGGGGTTGCGCATCTCCCCCAGCTCGAGCATCACGGCCGGCCGCTCGGCGTGGTTGAGCGTCGCCAGGTCGGCGCGCCGCTGGACGGGGCCGTCGTCGGCCGCGACCGACGACGACGGCGCGAACCCGGCCGCCGTCAGCGCGGCCACGAGCTCGTGCGCGAGCGCGACGCTCGGCTCCCCCTGGGCCTCGTCCACGGGCGGGTCGGACACGATCGCGAAGAACCCGTGCGCGCGGCGGTCCTCCGTGCCGTTGGCGTGGAGCGAGACGAGCACGTCCGCGTCGTTCTCCTGCGGGAACCGACCGCGCGCATCGACGCACGGGCCCACGCCCGCGTCGTCGGGGCGCGTGAGCACGACGACGGCGCCCAGCTCGGTCAGGCGTGCCGCGAGCCGCCCCGCCACGTCCCACGTGAACGCGTGCTCCGGGTAGCCCGAGTCCGTGGACGTCCCCACCGTGTTGCAGGCCTTGGTATCGCCCCGGCCGTCGGGGACGGGCGCGTTCACGACGAGCGGGTTCGCCCCGTTCCCGCCGTTGTGCCCCGGGTCGACGGCGACCGTCACGCCCGCGAGCGGGGGCGCCGGCCCGGTCTCCGTAGCCGTCGGGTCGGGCGACGCCGTCGACGGCGCGGGCTCGGGCGCGGCGGGCACGGCCCCGCCCGAGGGGGTGACCGTCGTCGGGCCGGCTCCCGACACGGCGCGGACCTGCAGCGCGACGAGGAGCGTCAGCGCGCCCACCGCCAGCCCGGCGAGGAGCAGGCCGAGACGGCCCGACCACACCCGGCGCGGGCCGGGCGGCGGGGCGTGGGTCACTCCTCGCGCTCGCGGCGGTCTTCCTCGTCCCAGGCGTCCGTCCGCTCGCGCGCCGTCTCCAGGGCCTTCTCGGCGGCCTCGCGCGTGGGGTACGGCCCCATGCGGTGCGACCACGACGCGCTCGGGCCGCGGTGCACCTCGCCGGTGCGCGTGTCGTAGTAGTACCCGTCCGTGGCCGCGGGCTCGCCGTCGTCGCTGAAGCGTGATCCGGTGCTCATGCCTCGATCCTCCCCCATCCCGGCCCGGCCGGCCGCCCACGGCGCCCGCGCGTTCGTAGACTGGCGGCCATGAGCACCGCCCCCGTCCCGCCCGACGCCGCCGCTCCCCCACGCCCCGGGCGCCGTGGCCCCCTGACGCCGGGCGTCGTGGGACCCCAGCGGCAGGTCCCGACGACGATCGAGCGCCCCGAGTACGTGGGCCGGCCGGGACCGCGGCCCTTCGAGGGGAGCGAGGTCAACGACCCCGCGACCGTCGAGCGCATCCGGGTGGCCTCGCGCGTCGCGGCGCAGGCGCTCGTCGAGGTCGGGCGCCACGTCGCCCCCGGCGTCACGACGGACGAGCTCGACCGCGTGGGCCACGAGTTCCTCCTCGACCACGGCGCCTACCCGTCGACGCTCGGCTACCGCGGGTTCCCCAAGTCGCTGTGCACCTCCCTCAACGAGGTCGTGTGCCACGGCATCCCGGACTCCACCGACCTCGTCGAGGGCGACATCGTCAACGTCGACATCACCGCCTACGTGGGCGGCGTGCACGGCGACACGAACGCCACCTTCACCGTCGGCGAGGTGGACCCGGAGTCGGCGCTGCTCGTCGAGCGCACGCGCGAGGCGCTCGCGCGCGGCATCAAGGCCGTCGCGCCCAGCCGCCAGATCAACGTCGTCGGACGCGTCATCGAGCGCTACGCCGCCCGCTTCGGGTACGGGGTCGTGCGCGAGTACACGGGCCACGGCGTGGGGCGCGCGTTCCACTCGGGGCTCGTCGTGCCGCACTACGACGCGGCGCCAGACCACGCGACCGTGATCGAGCCCGGGATGGTCTTCACCATCGAGCCCATGCTCACGCTCGGCACGTCCGAGTGGCGGATGTGGGACGACGGGTGGACGGTAGTCACCGCGGACGCCTCGCGGACCGCGCAGTTCGAGCACACGCTGCTGGTGACCGACGACGGAGCGGAGATCCTCACACTGCCATGAACGCCCACCAGGACTCGCACGCCGCACCCCCGCGGACCGTCCGCGCCCCCGCACCGCCTTCGGCATCGACGTCGGCGGCAGCGGCATCAAGGGCGCCCCGGTCGACCTCGCCACGGGCGAGTTCGCGCAGGAGCGGCACCGCATCCCCACCCCCCAGCCGTCGACGCCGCAGGCCGTCGCGGAGGTGATCGCCGAGCTCGTGGGCGCCTACGACCTCCCGCAGGACGTGCCGATCGGCGTCGCGTTCCCCGCCCCGCTCCAGCAC
The DNA here is from genome assembly GCF_015327065.1 of Cellulosimicrobium sp. JZ28. Taxonomy (NCBI): domain Bacteria; kingdom Bacillati; phylum Actinomycetota; class Actinomycetes; order Micrococcales; family Promicromonosporaceae; genus Cellulosimicrobium; species Cellulosimicrobium sp. JZ28. The sequence goes on from NZ_CP017660.1 coordinate 2,175,418, forward strand.
GGCGTCGTGCGGTTCATCGCGAACCTCGACAAGTCGTGGACGGGCGTCGACCTCCCGGCGCTCGTCGCGCGCGAGACGGGACGGCACGTCGTCGCCGTCAACGACGCCGACGCCGCGGGCGTGGGCGAGGTGCGCTACGGCGCCGCGCGCGACGCGGACGGCGTCGTGCTCGTCGCGACGCTCGGCACCGGCATCGGCAGCGCGATCCTCGTCGAGGGCCGCCTGCTCCCCAACACGGAGCTCGGGCACCTGGAGATCGACGGGTACGACGCCGAGACCCGGGCCTCCGACGCCGCGCGCGACCGCGAGGACCTCGACTGGGCACAGTGGGCCGAGCGGCTCCAGCGCTACTTCGGGGTCGTCGAGGACCTGTTCTCGCCCGACCTCATCGTCGTGGGCGGCGGCGTGAGCAAGAAGCACGAGCACTTCCTGCCGCTGCTGCACCTGCGGGCGCCGATCGTGCCCGCCCAGCTGCGCAACGCAGCGGGCATCGTGGGCGCCGCGTCGCTCGCGGCCGACGCCGTCTGACGATCGTGCCCGGGGTCCGAGCCCGGTCCCGAGGGGCCGGGCTCGCCGGGGCCCTCAGGCCGGGCTGACCTCGTGGTGCTCGGTGCCGAAGATCTCGATGACGCCGAGCATCTCCAGGACGTCGGTGACGACCGTCGGCGGGTTGCGCAGCGTCACGGACAGCCCCTCCTCGGAGCCGATCGTGTAGAACTGCACGAGGAACGCGATGCCCGTCGAGTCCATGAACGTCACCTTGGACGTGTCGATGACCACGGGTACGTCGCGTTCGAGAGCGTTGGCGAGCGCGGCGCTCGCCTCGCTGCGCAGGGCGACGTCGATCTCGCCCCACATGTCCACGACGCTCGCGTCGCGTTCTTCGAGCAGCCGGATGCCGCCCGTCCCTGCCCCGGTGTCGCTGCGTTCGAGCTCCTGTACCAACACTGCCCCGCCCTTCGTCCCGCCTTGCCTCGCCCACCCCGACGAGTGCCGCGCCTCCTGCCCGACGCCCCGACCTGTCGGCCCCTGCTCTCGTACGTCGTCGGGCGACAGCAGGACTCCGGCGTGGTCGGTCGTCGCCAGAGTACCCCACGGATAGCGGCGGCTGGTAGGCCTCTGGCGAAGACTTTACCCAGAACCCCGTGAGAGGCCGTTCACCCGGGCGATGGTTGAGGATTCATTCAACAACTGGACGGCTGTCCAGACGACGACGGCCGCCACGGACCCGGTCGCGGGTCGACGTGACGGCCGTCGTGGCGGGCGCCGGACCTCAGCCGGTGTTCTGCAGGCCGGCCGCGACCCCGTTGACGGTGAGCAGCAGCAGGTGCTGGAGCTCGTCCTTGACAGGGCCCTCCGCGCCGGAGCGCAGGCCGCGCAGCGCGCGGACCTGGAGCAGCGAGAGCGCGTCGACGTACGGGCTGCGGAGCTGGACCGCACGGCCCAGCACGCGCCGGCCGGCGAGCGGCCACGCGTTCTCCGTCACCGCGAGGACCTGCTCGCGCGTGAGGCGCAGCTCGTCGAGGATCGCCTGCGCGAGGTCGTCGCGGTCCCCGAGCGCGAGGTACCGCTCGGCGATGCGCTCGTCCGTCTTGGCGAGCGACATCTCGACGTTGTCCAGCAGCGTCGCGAAGAGCGGCCACTCGCGGTGCGCCTCGCGCAGCAGCTCGAGGTCGCCGAAGTCGCGCAGCGCCGTGCCGAGCCCGTACCAGCCCGCGAGGTTGATGCGCGCCTGCGACCAGGAGAACACCCACGGGATCGCGCGCAGGTCGTCGAGGGACGAGACCGACAGGCCGCGACGTGCCGGGCGGGAGCCGATCGGCAGGAGACCGACCTCCTCGAGCGGGGTCACCTGCGAGAACCACTGCGGGAACCCGTCCGCGCGCACGAGCTCGTGGAACCGGCGGCGCGACGACTCGTCGAGCGCGGCTGCGAGGTCGCGGTAGCGCTCGGTCGCCTCGGCGTTGCGCTTCTCCGTCGACGGCGCCGACGCGAGCAGCGTCGCCGCGGCGACCTGCTCGATGTGGCGCGACGCGATCGTCGGGTCGCCGTAGCGCGCGAGGATGACCTCGCCCTGCTCGGTGAGCTTGAAGCGGCCGTCGACCGAGCCCGGGGGCTGGGCGAGCACGGCACGGTTCGCCGGGCCGCCGCCGCGGCCGAGGGCGCCGCCGCGGCCGTGGAACAGCGTGAGCGTGATGTCGTGGCGCTCGGCCCACTGCGCGATGCGGCTCTGCGCGTCGTGCAGGGCGAGGGTCGCGGACACCGGGCCGACGTCCTTCGACGAGTCCGAGTAGCCGAGCATGACCTCGACGCGGCGCCCGTTCTCGGCGAGCCGACGCTGCACCTGCGGCAGCGTGAGCATGGACTCGAGGATGTCGACGCTCGCCCGGAGGTCGGCGAAGGTCTCGAACAGCGGGATCGCGTCGACCACGGGCGCCTCGTCGGAGCCCTCGAACGCGAGCTCTGCGAGCTCGTACACCGCCGCCAGGTGCTCCGGCTTCTGCGTGAACGACACGATGTAGCGGCGTGCGGCCCGGATGCCGTAGCGCTGCTGGACCGCGCCGAGCGCGCGGAACGTGTCGAGCACCTCGCGCGTGCGGTCGGAGAGGTCGCCGTGCAGGCCCTTCTCCGCGATCTCGGCGAGCGCCCCCTCGTGGACCTGGGAGTGCTGACGCACCTCGAGCTCCGCGAGGTGGAACCCGAACGTCTCGACCTGCCACACGAGCTGCTGCAGGTCCCCGTACGCCGCACGGGGCGCGCCCGCCGCCACGAGCGACTCCTGGACGACCCGCAGGTCGGACTCGAGCTGCTCGGCGTTCGGGTAGGCGAGGTCGGCGTTGCGGGCCCGCGTCGCGGCGATGCGGTCCGCGACGACGAGCAGGACCGCGCGGTGCGGCTCGCGCGGCGACGCCTCCGACGCGGCGACGGTGACCGCCTCCGAGAGCCGGCGCTGGCGCTCCCACAGGGCGCGCAGGCCGTCCGACGGCGGCGTGCCGTCCTGGTCGAGCGTGAGCTTGCGCCCGACGGCGCGCGCCTGCTGCTCGAGCGCCGCGAGCGCGTGGTCGGCGGCGATCGCCGCGGCCTGGCGCGTGACGTCGGCCGTGACGTTCGGGTTGCCGTCGCGGTCGCCGCCGATCCACGTGCCCAGGCTGACGAACGGCCGCACGAGCGGCTCCTCGCGCCCCGCCTCGTCGCCCAGCAGCCAGTCGTCCAGGCGGCGGTAGACGGTGGGGAACGTGTCGAACATCGTCGCGTCGAACACGCCGAGCGCCGTCTTCACCTCGTCGAGGACCGACGGCTTGTGCTCGCGGATGGGGGCGGTGCGCCACATCGTGTCGATCTCGGCGAGGAGACGACGCTCGTTCTCCGCGAGCGACGTGCCGCCGAGGCGCTGCGCGTCCCGCTCGTCGAGGAGCGTCGCGATGCGCCGCACCGCGCCGGAGACCGCACGACGGCGCGCCTCCGTGGGGTGCGCAGTGAGCACGGGGCGGAACTCGAGGCGACGCAGCCGGCGCAGCGCCTCCTCGCGCCCGACCTCGCCGACGAGCTGCTCGAACGCCTCGGGCAGAGAGTCGTCGGGAGTCGTCGCGCGGGTCGCGAACTCGGCCTCGCGCTCGCGCAGGACGCGCACGCGGTGGTACTCCTCCGCGAGGTTCGCGAGGTGGAAGTAGCACGTGAAGGCCCGCGCCACCTGCTCGGCGCGCGCCATGGACAGGCCCTCGACGAGCGCCTCGGCCTCGGCGAGCACCGCGCCCGACCGGTCGTCGTACGCGCGGATCGAGAGCTCGCGGAGCCGCTCGACGTCGTCGAGCAGGTCCTGGCCCCCCGTCTCACGCAGCACGGTGCCCAGCAGGCCGCCGAGCAGGCGGACGTCGTCGCGCAGCGGGCCCGGGACGTCGTGGCGCGCGAGGCCGCGCCCGGCGTGACCGGTGTCGTCGGGGAGGTCGGAGACGTCGGCGGAGACCCGGTCGGGGCCGTCGGCAGCACCCGGGGACGGGGACAGTTCCGAAGGGGAGAGGTCGTTCACGGTGACGAGAGTATTCCTTGACCGTCAGGGGACGTCGAGACGTCCGAGGGGTGATCGCTGGTCGAGCACGGGTCGGCCCGGGGTCGTGAGGCGCAGCCCGGGCGCACCGCGGAAGGTCAGCGGCGCGCGCCGACCCGTACCGCGTCGAACGGCGCGTTCGAGGCCACACGGTCCTCGATGGAGGCGGTGACGACGTCCTTGGCGACGCGCGCGGCGTCGAGCACCGAGGCGCCCTTCGCGAGCTCCGCGGTGATCGCGGCGGCGAACGTGCAGCCGGCCCCGCTCACGCGCTCCTCGCCGATCTTCGGGGTGCGCAGCACGTGCACCTCGTCGCCGTCGACCAGGACGTCGACCGCGTCGGGGCCGGGCAGCTCGACGCCGCCCTTCGCGACGACGGCGCGCGGGCCGAGCGCCTGGACCTTGCGCGCCGCCTCGACGAGCTCCTCGACCGTCTCGATCGACTCGACGCCCGCGAGCGTGCGCGTCTCGAAGAGGTTGGGCGTGACGACGGTCGCGAGCGGGAGGACCTGCGCGCGCAGCGCCGTGTCGGTGTCGAGGGCGGCACCGGGCTCCTGGCCCTTGCAGATGAGGACCGGGTCGAGCACGACGTGCTCCCACGTGCGCGAGCGCAGCGACTCGGCGACGACGTCGATCGTCGCGGGCGTGCCGAGCATGCCGATCTTCACGACCGAGGGCTCGTGCGTGACCGTCGCCGCCTCGAACTGGTCGGCGATCACCTGCGGGTCCACGGGGACGAAGCGGTGGCCCCAGTCGTTCTTCGGGTCGAACGAGACGATGCACGTGAGCGTGCCGACGCCGTAGGCGCCGAGCTCCTGGAACGTCTTCAGGTCGGCCTGGATGCCGGCGCCGCCGGTGGCCTCGGAACCGGCGATGACGTAGGCGAGCGGAGGCGTGTGCGAGTCGTGGTGCGACATGGTGCTCCTCGGCACGAGTAGGACGGGGCCCGTCCTCCCGGTGGTGCCGGGAGAGGCGGGCGGACGCGCCGGCGGACCGGCGTCTCCGCGGCGGGTGCGGCACGACAGCCTAACGCCGCACCGCGGCGCTCACGCCGTCCCGCCGCCTCGCGGCCGCCGCGGCCCGAGCCCGCCCGGGCCGCGCGCGGCCCTCCCGTGCCCGCGCACGAGCAGCGTCCCGAGGCCGAGCAGGAGGGCGGCGAGCGCAGCCAGGCCGGCCGTCGTGGCGCCCGTCACGGCGAGGGCGTACGAGGGCCCCGCGGACGGCCCCGGGGCGGCCGGGTGCGAGCCCGGCACCGCACCGGCGGGCGCCTCCCCCGGGCCCGACGGCGGGAGGCCGGGACCGGGGCCGGGGCCGGGGCCGGGGCCGGGAGGAGGCGTCGCTCCGAGCAGCAGACGGACCGCCGCGGCCGCGACGTCGTTCTCCGGGACGGTGTCCGGGGCGTCGTGCGCGACCCGCGCCGTGACGACGAGGTCCGTGCCCGGCGCTCCGGTGGCGGTGCCCGTGAGGCGGTACGTCACCGCGGCGCCGGGCGGCAGGTCGCCGACGACGCACGTGAGGACCGTCGCCGCCACGACGGCGAGGGCGGCCGTGGCCGCAGGCGTGCAGCGCACCTCGGCGGTCGCGCCGTCGAAGCTCGCGACGAGCACCGCGTCGGCGTCGGTCAGGCCCGCGGGCACCTCGAGCGTGAGCACCGTGCCGGTCGTGCCCGCCGGCCCGCCGTTGCGCACGACGGCGTCGAGCTGCACGCGCTCGCCCGGTCTCGCCTGGCCCGACGGCGGGGAGAGCGTCACCGACACGTCGGTCGCCGGCGGCGCGGTCACGGTCCCGCACGCCCGGTCGTCGTTGTCGTCCGCGACCGGGTCGAGCGACCCCGAGCCGACGAGCGCGGTGTTGCAGAGCTCCTGGCCCGTCGTGCCGGCGTCCACGCCGAACGTCACGAGCACGGACGCCGACTCCCCCACATCGAGCGTCTCGAGCGGGCAGCGCACGATCTCCTCGGTGTCGCCGTCCGCGGTGCTGTACTGCTCCGGAGCCGGGCACTCCCCTCCCGCCTCGCGCACCGCCGACACGTACGACATCCCGGCGGGCACGTTGTCGGAGACGACGACGTTCTCGGCGACGGACGGGCCGTCGTTCGTCGCCGTGAGGCGCCAGGTCGCGGGCCGCCCGGCCTGCATCGGGTTCGGCTCGACGAGGGTCTTGACGACCCGCGTGTCGGAGACGTGCTGGACGGTGACCGTCTGGGCGGACTCGTTGTTGTCCAGGGCGGTCTCCGGGGTCGGCGTCGCGACGACGACGCGCGCGGGGTAGTCGCCCGCGGGCGTGTCCCCGGGGATCTGCAGGACGACGACGGACGTCGTGGCCACGCCGGGCTGGAACGGCCCGGTGGGGTCCGTGGCCGCGCAGGAGAGCACGTAGGAGAAGTCCTCCCACGCCGCGGCCTGCGGCTCGGCGGGCGGCGGGCGGTTCCAGGTGCACGTGTTGAACGGGACGTCCCAGCTCACCGGCACGAGCCCGGGCGGGAAGGTGGTCACGCCGGTCACGTCCCACGCGGCCGAGGGGCCGTTGTTGATCGTGAAGCCGGTGTAGGTGAGCTGGCCGCCCGCGGCGGGGGTCGTCGTGCTGACCGTCGAGGTGATGGCGACGTCCGCGACGCGCGCGAGGCGCACCCGCGCCGTCGCGGTGTTGTCCGCCGGCTCGGGATCCGTCGCCCCGGACGACGCGGTCGCCGTGTTCTCGACCTCCCGGGCCACGTCGGTCGACGCCGTGGTGGCCACGACCCGCGTCGCGACCGACCCGCCGACGGCGATCGCGCCGACCGAGCAGCGCACCTGCTGGCGTCCCTGCCCGTCGGTCCCGGTGACGGCGCAGCCGGGGGACGACGCGGGGTCGAGCGCGAGCCCGACCGGGAGCGTGTCCTCGACGACGGCCTGCTCGACGTCGGACGGCCCGGCGTTGACCGTGGTGAGCGTGAACCCGACGGACCCTCCGACGGGGGCGACAGGGACGCCGTCGGGGTCGATGACGGTGGTGTCCGCGACCTTGAGGAGCCGCAGGTCGGCCTGCTCGACGACGTCGACCGGCGCGGCGGCCTGCACGGACGTCGGTGCGCCCTGGAGGTCCGGGGTGGTGGACGTCGCGGTCGCGACGTTCGTGACCTGCTCGCCCTCCGCGCTGACGTCGACGAACCCGGAGACCGTCACGACGGCCGGGGCGCCGGCCGCGGGCCACGCGGCGAGCGTGCCGAGCCGGCACGTCACGCCGCCCGGGGAGACGACGCACGTGCCGTTCGTCGTGCTCGCGGCGGTGGCGACGAACCCGGGGGGCATCGGGTCCGTGAGCACGACGCCCGCCGCGTCGGCGACGCCGCCGCCCGCCGCGTCCGGCAACGACACCGTCAGCTGGTAGGCGAACGGGCGCCCCGCGACGAAGGACGGGTGCCCGTCCGCGGGGTTGGGGGTCGTGCCCACCGGCGTCTTCGCGATCCGCAGGTCGGTGCGCTCCTGCGTGACGGCGGTCGTGGCGGCGGCGAGGTTGTTGCCCTGGTCGGTCTCGGGCGTCGAGGTGAAGACGCGCGTGCGGCCCTCGTACGTCCCCGGCTCCTCGTACCCCGCGACGACGGCCTCGAGGCTCACCGGCACGCTCTGGCCGGGCGCGAGGTCGCCGACGGCGCACACGAGCTCGCCGTTGTCGAGCGAGCAGCCCGCGGGCAGCGACTCCTCGACCACGGCGGCGTCGAGGTCGACCGCCTGCCGGAACACGACGTCGCGGGCGACGGACGGGCCGTCGTTGCGCAGCGTGAACGTCACCGTGCGGCGAGACCCGGGCCCGGTGCTGCCGGGGTCGGTCGGGGTGATGGCCGCGTCCGTCACGAGGACGTCCGCCTCCGTCGTGACCGTGCTGGCGGCCGTGGCGGTGTTGTTCGAGACGACCGGGTCGGGGCTGGTGTCCTGGCTGACCACCTCGGCGGAGTTCACGAGCCGCGTCCCTGCGGCCAGACCCGGGTCGAAGGAGACCTCGACCTCGAGGACGACCGTCTCGTCGGGCGCCAGGTCGGCGGGCAGGACGCACGAGACGACGTCACCGCTGGTCGTGCAGTCCGGGGTCGCGGGAGACCCGGGGATGGTCGCGCCGACGAAGACCGCGCCGTCGGGCAGCGTGTCGCGGACGGTCGGTGCCGGCGCGACGAGCTGCTCCTCCTCCGGGTCGGGCGGGTGGTTGGTCACGGCGAGCGTGTAGACCCCCGTGCCCCCCGCCGTGACGGTGGCGGGCGCCGTCTTGGTGATGCCGAGGTCGATGTACGGCTCGCCGGTCAGCACCCACGTGGCCGTGTTGTTCGTGGTCGGCCCCTCGTCGGGCGCGGACACGGTCACCATCTCCGTGACGTCCGGCCCGCCCTCGAGGACCTCCTCGGCGGTCGTCCGGACCGTGACGGTCGCGGTGGCCCCCGCGGGCACGGGACCGAGCAGGGTGCAGGTGAGGAGCCCGTGGTCCGGGTCGCCCGGCTGCGGCGTCGCGACCTGGGAGGTGTCGCACGTCCCCGCGTCCGTCTCGACGGCGTCGAACCGCAGGGCGAGCGGCACGAGGTCGGTCACGGTGACGTCGCGCGCGGCGGAGGGCCCGGCGTTGCGCACGGTGATCGTGTAGTCCACCGGGCGGGGAGCCGCGCCGGGCAGCGAGGTCCGGTTGGCCCGCTTGGACACGGACAGGTCGAGGCTCCGCGACACCGGAGTCGTCGCGGTCGCGGTGTCGTTCGCCGGCTCGGGGTCCGCGGTGCTCGTCCGCACGGTCGCGGTGTTCGTCAGCGCGTCGCCCGCGAACGCCGGGTCGACGGTGCCCGTGACGGTGACCGTCGCGGTCGCCCCGGGCTGCGTCCCGCCGCCCGTCGCGGCGGGCAGGTCCCCGAGCTCGCACGAGAGGGTCTGGCGCCCGGGTGCCGGGGTGTCCTGCTGCACGGTGCACGTGCCGCGGTCGGTGACGGCCGACGTCACGGTGACGCCGGCCGGGACCGCGTCGGTCACGACCGTGCCGCGAGCGCCCGACGGCCCCCAGTTGTTCGCGACGACGGCGTAGGTGATCGTCGACCCCGCCACCACGCCCGTCGGGCCGGACTTGCCGAGCCGCACGTCCGCCTGCGGCGCGCTCGTGGTCACCTGCGCCGTCGCGCGGTTGTCGCTCGCGTCCGGGTCGGCGGTGGCCGCCGTCGCGGTCGCCGAGTTCCCGACGACGACCCCGCCGTCGAGCGTGGCCGCGAGCACGCCCGTGACCGTCACCGTCGCCGTCGCGCCCGCGGGCAGGGTGGCGACGGCGCACCGCACCCCCGACGCCTGCACGGCCGCGCACACCGCTCCCCCGGTCGTCCCCGTCACACCGGTCAGGGTGAGCTGGCCCGGGTCGTCGACGGCGTCGGCCAGGACGACGTCCTGCGCGTCGGACGGCCCCTTGTTCGTCACCGAGAGCGTCGAGGTGACGGTGGTCCCCGGCGCCGCCGTCGCGGGCGTCGCAGTCTTGGTCACCGCGAGGTCGGCCGCCCGGACGAGCGGCGCGGTGTCCGCCGCGGTGTTGTTCGTGAGGTCGGGGTCGAACGACGCCGTGCTCACGCTCGCGACGTTCGTCACGCTCTGCTGGGCGCTGCCCGCCGGGGTGCGCCCGCGGACCACGACGACGACCGAGGCGCCCGGCTCGAGCCGCCCGACCGCGCACACCACCTCCAGCGTGCAGGACACCCCGGGCGGCGCGTCGACGCTCTCGACGGTCGTGCCCGACGGCGCGGGGTCGCGCAGCTCCGTGGTCAGGGCCGGGTTGGGCCCGGCGTTGGAGACGGTGACCGTGCTGACGACCTCGCCGCCCGCCGTCGCCGGGTCGGGCGCGACGTCCTTCGTCACCGCCACGTCGGCCCGCGTCGTGACCACCGTGCTCGCCGGGTTGGTCGTGTACGTCGCCGCGATGCCCGTGGTCGCCGTCCGGTAGTCGAGGTCGGCGAGGTTCGTGACGGTCGTACCGCCCGCCGCGTCGTCGAGCGTGACCTGGAACGTGTACGCCGACCGGGAGGTGCCGTCGTCGGTGCAGCCGGCGCCTGAGCACGCCATGGTCCCGCCCGCGGTCGCCGAGGCGCCCGCGCCCAGACGGACCCGGACGGTGCGCCCGTCGACCTCGCCGACGTCGTCGCCCGCTCCCGCCGTCAGCGGCACGGGCGTGGCGCCCGGGAAGGGGACGAGGGCGAGCGAGCCCGGCACGAACGTCGTGCCCGGTGGCAGCACGTCCTCGGACACCACCTCGACCGCCGGGTCCTGCCCGGTGTTGGCGTAGTTGAGCGTGTACTGGAGGGTGTCGCCCGGGCGGGCCGGGTCGTTGCCCGCGAGGTTCGTCACGGTCTTGGACGACGCCGTGAACTCCGGCGCGTAGAGGTTGATCGCCATCCCCAGGACTCCCGGGTAGTAGACGTCACCGTTGCTGGAGAACGTGAAGCGGGCGCTCGTCGCCCCGTTGGGGATGGCCCCGGACGCCCCGAGGTTCTTGATGTCGAAGCCCAGCATGTTGCGGTCGGCCGGGGTGCGCGTCTGCACCGACTGGCCGTTCGCCCCGTTGGCGCTGTCGAAGAAGTTCGAGCCCGGGGAGAGCGCGGTGGCGAGCTGCGTGCTGCCCAGCCGCGTGTAGTCGCCGGTCTGGGCGAGATCGCCCTCGTAGGCCACCATCGTCAGCTGGGCGTCGACCGTCCCCGCCTCCGGGGCGAGGAACCCCGAGACCGTGACGTCCTGCGGGCTGCCCGAGCCGACGGCGTTGAACCCGTCGAAGACCGTGAGGTTGCGCAGCGGCAGGCCCGGCGCCGCGTACACGACCGTGAGGGCCCAGCCCGCGTAGCGGTCCTGGCCCGTGGCCGCCTCCACGTCCGCGCCCCAGTACTCCCCGCCGCCCGCCTGCTGCACGATCGTCGTGACGTCCGCGAAGCGCTGGTAGGCGTTGTAGCTGCTGGGGTTCGGGCCGAACTGGTCGCGCGCGGCGGTGCTCGCCGCGACCGTCCGGTACGACGCGGCGCCCGGCGTCCGCAGCCGCATCTGGTCGGCCTGCGCGGCCGAGCCGCCCTGGCCGCCCGCGCCCGCCTGGAGCCGCGCCCCCCAGTACAGGCCGGCCCACAGCACCGTCGACCCGGCCGGGAGGTCGAGCCGCGACATCGTCGAGCTGCTCGTCGACGCGTCCGCGTCCGCGTCGAGCTCGACCATCGTGAACGCGTTGTTGTCGGCGGCGGCGCCCGCCCGGGCGCGCGTGCACGAGGCCGACGGCGCGCACGTCAGCAGGTTGTTCCCGACCGTGACGACGGCACCGTTCGCGTTCGTCGCGAACTTCGCCGTGAACGGCACCGTGGGCGCGGCCGTCGCGCTCGGCGCGGACGGGACCACCAGGAGGGCCACCACCAGGCACCACAGGAGAGCCGTCGCGACGATCGACCGACGGCGGTCCGGCGCGGCTGTGCGTCGTCCCATCTCGTTCTCCGCTCGAGGGGAGTCGTGGGTCCACGCGCGACGTTACGCACGGTCACGACGCCCCGCACGGCGGGCGCAGCAGAGGGGCGGGAGGCGGGTGCGGCGGCCCGTACGTCGGTCCTTCGTCCAGCGGATCGAGCGTCGAGCGCCGACGACCGGAACGCCATCGCCCCACGGAGGAGCGACTACGTCCCGCCTTGACGTCTACGTTGTTCCGATGGACCAGGAGCAGCGCACCGTCCGCGGAACACCAGTCCCCGACGCGCAGATCTCGGCCTGGGCCGACGAGGCCGAGGCTGGATACGACCTGCCCGCCCTCCGCGTGCGTCGCCGTGGCCGCCTCGCGGCCGGCCACGGCCCGGGCAAGCCCGTCACGGTCCGCCTCGACGAGCAGACCCTGACCGCGCTCCGGGAGCGCGCCGCGCAAGAAGGTCTGTCGACAGAGTCGGAGGCGATCCGCGCCGCCGTCCGCGCCTGGGCCTACGGGGCGTGAGCATCCACGCGACGAAGGCACGCCCACAGTGCCGGGACGGCTCCAGCACGACCCGCCAACGACCGCAGGATGTCGTGCGGTCCTCACGCGGACCGATGCAGCGCGGTCCCGTGGAGCCGCAGGTCGGGAGGTGCGATGCGGACGAGTCGGTCTGCACGCCGGGAAGAGCCTGCCCCCAAAAGAGGGGGCTAGTGTGACCTGCGACGATGCGTCAAATGCGCTGGCCATGCCCGGTTTCCAAGTTGTCACTAGGTTGGTTGGGTTGCCCGATGCGAACTGGCTTGTGATGTTCTTGTGGTGTTTTTGCCCTCCCGGATCGGCGCCGCAATCGTTGCAGGTGTGGTGTCGGCGGACGTGCTGTTCAACCCGTCACGTCCTGGCGCGCAGTACGGCACCCGACTTGCGCGGCCTACTAACGACGTCGGGGCGGACTCTCTCACCGTCGTACCGTCCATCGCGGCTCGGCCCGTGTTGCACGCTGGGCGTCACCGCAAAGTCCGCCTTGACGATATGACTGCGCACGCTCACCCGCGGGCGTGCATGGCCGGTTGCCCGCACGACCCGCACCACGGTGGTGACACACTCCCTGACCGCGGCCCGTGGTCCTATCTACTGCGCGGTGCCTTTCCCAGCCAGTTCGAGCGTGGCAGCGCCGTGGGACGGCTGGCACGGCGCACCGTCCAAGAAGCGCTCGTGAGCCTGCGCGACGTCTCCCGCGATGCGCTCAGCGACGTCGACGTGGCTGGTCGGCGGCTGTTGGCCCTCGATCTCGCTCGCCCCCCTTCACGCGGGAAGTGCTGTCCTGGACTACCACTCACCGCTGTGCACCGGACGAGTCGGCGGAAACCGCTGTGACTTCGGATGTCGCCCTGCCCGTCCCGATAGCGATCGTGGTCTTGAAGGTCGGCTGCCGCAAGCGGTTGTGAGGCACGTCTGGAATCGCAGGGTCGGCGCCCGTCAGCTCCGCCAGGCGACCGCGTCGAGCAGACGCAGGTCCGTCAACCGCGCCATCGCCGCCACCTTGGGGTCGCCATCGGCGGCCAACCGTGCACGGGCGTCAGCAAGCGCGTCCGCGTTCTGCTTGTCGGTGAGGTCTTCACGGATCGACGCCCAGCAGAGGCGACGCGCACCACAGGTCGGGTGTTGGCTGGCCGCAAGGGACGCCGCGGTGGCGTATGTGGCTAGAAGACGAGAGTCGAGGATAGGGAACAACCCGGGCCGTTTGAGGTGCAGCACCTTGTGGAGCTTGGCGGCCGCAACGCCCGCCGGAGCCCCGGTACGGAAGTGCTCGTGGAGGGCGACAGCCGCGTCGTACAGTCCGTCGCGTTCATCCGGATCGGCGTTGACCAGGCTCGCACCGGTCGGCACATCACCCCACGGGGCCGTGCGGGCGCGCTCCACGAACCAAGCGCTCTGGCTGTTTGAGATGCGGCTCGCGATGATCCGCGTCCTGGCCACCTCCTGGCCCGTCAACGTCCGTGGGTCACCGACCCCGCCCAGGTCATACCTTGCGATCGTGGCGTGGTGTCGCCGCCCATACTCGGACAGCTCGGCGAACACGTCTGCAATGACAGTCCGGGCCAACGCCAATGACAGCTGCACGCCGCACACGCTCTCACACCAGGTCGCTTTCGAACCGCGAAGCCTGTGCCGGGCGTGACCAGTCCCTCTGTTGCTCACCCGACGGGTTGTGGCCCGGTTCGCTGACCAGAACGTCGGTCCGAGAGAACACTCCCAGCACGTCGTATGAGGCGGAGCTCCGGCCAGGGGAGCCCGCGAAGGTGTGAGCACGACTCTCATTCTCTTGGTCCGGCTCCCATACTTCGCCTCGCTCGATCCGGTCGTCGGCGTACCTGTGATCCAGAGACGGACCGGGGCACGCGTACGTCGCGTGGACGCATCTACGGCTCCGTGGGCTAGGCGGCATCAACGGGGCCACGAGCGACACCGTCTGCGAAGAACGATGCTCAAACGGTTGACCAACGCGAGGAACGCCCGCTACGGTGTGCGCAACCGCTTAACCACGACGATGGGTAGCAATGGACCAGCGAGGGTTCTACCAGCCGAACGGCGCCTGGGTGGGGGACGTCATCCCCTGGCAGGAGGACGGTGTCTTCCACCTCTTCTACCTGCACGAGACGCGCCGCACACCGAAGAGCGGCATGCCGTGGCACCGGGTCACCACCGAAAACCTGGTCGACTTCCACGACGCCGGAGAGGCGCTCGCCTCGGGCGGACCGTCCGCACCAGACTTCAACGTCTACACGGGCAGCATCGTCCTGGACCGTGAGGGAATCCACCACGCGTTCTACACCGGGCAGAACCCGGCCCACATGGGCGCGGACGGGCGACCGCTCCAGGTGGTCATGCACGCGACGAGCCACGACGGCATGCGGTCCTGGCAGGGCCGCCCCGAGGAGACGTTCGGCGCGACGCCCGGGTACGAGACTGGGGACTGGCGCGACCCGTTCGTGCTCTGGGACGCCGAGGCCGAGCTATGGCGCATGCTGATCACCGCCCGTCATGACCACGGGCCGGAGCGTCGGCGAGGCGTCATCGCCCAGTGCGTCTCGCGCGACCTCACCACCTGGGAGGCTGCCGCGCCGTTCTGGGATCCGCGCCGATACATCGCTCACGAGTGCCCCGAGGTGTTCCAGTGGGGTGAGTGGTGGTACCTCGTCTACTCCGAGTTCAGCGACGCCTTCACCACGCGCTACCGGATGGCCCGCAGCCTGGACGGCCCGTGGCTCGTGCCCGAGCACGACACGCTCGACGGGCGCGCGTACTACGCCGCCAAGTCCGCGGAACGCGACGGACGTCGGTTCTTCTTCGGCTGGATCGCCTCTCGCGAGGGCGGGACCGACGACGGAGCGTGGCAGTGGGCCGGCACGATGTCGGTGCTCGAGGCTGAGCAGCGGGGCGACGGCACCCTCACCTTCCATCCCACACAGGAGCAGCGCGACACATACGTCGATCCGGTCGAAGTCGTCGCCGCCGGGACGATGCTCACCGCTCCCGACGGGCACGCGAGCGTGCTCTCCCCCGAGGACGCACCGAACGCGTTCCGGCTCACCGCCCGATTCGACGTCGGCGCGGGAACCCGTGAGCTCGGTCTGCTGCTGCGCGCGAGCGTCGACGGCGACGAGGGGTACGTGCTGCGCCTCGAACCGCACCGCCAACGCCTCGTCCTCGACCGGTGGCCCCGCCAGCAGACCGGCACCGAGCAGTGGCAGATCTCCGGGGACGTCCCGTTCGCCGTCGAGCTCGAACGCCCGTGCACGATCGAACCCGGTGAGCACGAGCTCGAGGTGATCGTGGACGGCGACCTGTGCGTCGCCACCGTCGATGACGCGACCGTGCTGAGCACGCGCCTGTACGACCGGGCATACGGCCGCGTCGGAGCGTTCGTCGGGGAGGGCACCGCCACGCTGACCCGCCTCGCGCTCGCCACCCCGGCCAGCCGCCGCCCGGCACGAGAGCTCGACGACGCCACCGACCTCGGCGACGGCGTGCTCGCCACGGCGACGTAGCCCGATCCCTGACCCGCCCCCAATCCAGTTCACCGCACACCCACCGATCAACGGAGATTTCCACCATGGCTCTCAGGAAGCGCAACGCAGCACTCCTCGCCGCCGCCGTGACCACCGCCCTCGCGCTCACCGGGTGCGCGGGTGGGGCCAGCGGCTCCGACCCCACCGACGTCAACCCCGAGGGCGAAATCGATCCCCGCGAGATCTCCTGGCTCCTCTCGCGGCCCGCCGACGGCGGCGTCATCACCGCGATGGAGCAGATCGCGGACGAGTACGCGGCCGAGCACCCCGGCTTCTCGTTGAACCTCATCACCACTCCCGACCGGCCGTCGTACATCCAGAAGTACGAGACCCTCGCGGCCGCGAACAAGCTCCCCGAGCTCTTCGACACCGACGCCACGCCCTTCGCGCAGAAACTCGCGAGCCAGGACCGGATGATCGACGTCGACGTACTGCTCGACGACCTCGGCCTCGCCGAGGACTACCGCGAAGCGGCGCTGGGCTACCAGCGTTTCGACGACGGTTCGCTGTACATGGTGCCGTTCGAGTTCCAGCTCGAGTTCTTCTGGTACAACACCGCGCTGTTCGACGAGGCTGGAGTCACGGTCCCCGCGACGCTCGACGACTTCCCGCAGCTGTGCCGGGACCTGCGCGCCCAGGGCATCACACCGATCGCGCTCAACGGGCAGGACCAGTGGCCGCTCGAGCGGTACATGGCCTACTACCCGTTCCGCATGGCTGGGCCCGAGTACGTCCAGGACCTCAAGAACGGTGACGCGGCGTTTGCCGACCCCGCCGGCGTCGCCGCCGCCGAGTGGCTGTCCGCGCTCGGGGAGGCCGGGTGCTTCCAGGAGGGCTTCTCCTCCACCGGCTACGCCGACGCTCAGGCGCTGTTCACCTCGGGGAAGGCCGCCGTCTACAACATCGGCACCTGGGAGCTGGGCAATCTCGCCACGGAAGCGCTCGACCCGGGGGTGCGCGACGACGTGGACTACTTCACCCTCCCCACGATCGACGGTGCCGTCACCACGGACGACGAGTACGTCACGCCTTCTGGGATCGGCATGGCCGTCAACGCCCAGACGTACGACCCGCTGGTCCGGGACTTCCTGAAGTTCGCGCTCGAGCGGTACCCCGAGATCTACGCGGCGACGGGCGCGCTGTCTCCCACGACGACCGCGCAGACCACGATCCCCGCCGACGCGACCCCGCTGTACTCCCGCGCGGTCGAGCAGGCGGACACGGTCGGACCGAAGATCGCGATGCCCTGGGACACCCAGCTCGACCCGGCCACCAACACCCGGCTCCAGCAGGAGCTGACGCTGCTGGTCCAGGGCGACATCACGCCGGAGGAGTTCGTGACGACCATGGACGCGACGCTGCGGGAGAACACCGATGGCTGACACCGCCACCGTCGACGTCGCGGCGCCACCGCGACGTCGACCGCAGACACGGCGCACGCCGCTGAGGTCGTCGATGCTTCCGCGCCGGTCGCGGATCGCAGTCCTCGTCTTCCTGGTGCCACCGCTCGTCCTGTACGGCGTGGCGGTGCTGCTCCCGATCGTGCAGTCCCTGTTCTTGAGCCTGTTCCGGTGGGACGGGATCAGCGACATGGACTTCGTCGGCCTGGACAACTACATCAAGATGTTCACGCGCGACGACGTCTTCTGGACCGCGTTCGGCAACGCTCTCGGCTACCTCGCTATCTGCCTGGTGCTCCAGCTCGGCGGCGCACTAGCCGTCGCGGGGCTCCTGACAGCGCTCCCTCGCGCACGCGAGCTCGTCAAAACCCTCTACCTGCTGCCGGCCGTCATCTCGACCGTCGCGATCGCGTTCCTGTTCCAGCGCATCTACTCCCTCGAGCCCGTCGGCCTGCTCAACCAGATCCTGGGATGGGTGGGGCTGGAGAGCCTGCAGACCGCGTGGCTGTCGAACGTGGACACCGTGCTCGCCGCGGTGTCCATTCCTGAGGGGTGGCGGTTCACCGGCCTGTACATGCTCATCGTCTACGCGGCGCTTATCGCCGTGCCCCGCGAGCTCGAGGAGGCTGCACGCCTCGACGGCGCATCGTGGTGGCAGGTGTTCTGGCGGATCCGCTTCCCCTACATCCGCCCCGTCTGGATCACGACGACGATCATGGCGACGACCTTCGCCCTGCGCGGGTTCGACATCCCGTACCTGCTGACCAACGGCGGCCCCGGCCAGGCCTCCGAGCTGCTGACCACCTACATGTACAAGACCGCGTTCGTGCACACCGACTACGGCTACGCCAGTGCGATCTCCGTGTTCATCGTGGTCGAGTGCCTGGTCGCGGTCGGCCTCATCTTCCTCCTGCTCCGTCGAAGGGACGCCTCGTGACCACGCCCGTCCTGGCCCGATCCACGGGCGACACCTCGCGCCCCCCGCGCCCGCCGGCCCGAGCGCACTCGTCGCGCTCCTCCCGGCTCCGCGTCCAGCGCACCCTGCTGACCGTCACGATCGTCGCGATCGTCGTCGTCCAGGTCTACCCGCTCGCCTGGCTGTTCCTCACGAGCTTCCGTACCGCGGCAGACTTTGCCGGCGGGAACCCGTTCGCGATCCCCGGCGAGCTCACGCTCGACAACTACGCGCGGGCGTTCGCGACCGGCAACCTGTGGATGAACATCGTCAACAGCTTCGTCGTGACCCTCGGTGCGAGCGCGCTCATCGTCATCGCCGGGATGATGGGTGCCTTCGCCCTGCAGGTGCTCGGCTTCCGGTTCAGCGGGCTCGTGCGTGCCCTGTTCCTGCTGGGCATCATCGTGCCCGTCCAGATCGCGCTCGTCCCGCTCTTCGTCGACTACGCGCAGGTGGGGCTGCTCGACACGTACGCCTCGATGATCATCCCGCTCGCGGCGTTCTCGCTGCCGATGGCGATCTACCTGTTCTCCTCGTTCTACGAGTACATTCCCCGAGAGATGTACGAAGCGGCGTCACTCGACGGCGCGGGCCCGTACCGGATCTTTGCCCGCATCACGACCCCGCTGTCGGTGAACACCATCATCACGGTGGTCCTCGTGAACAGCATCTTCATTTGGAACGACTTCATCTTCGCCAACACGTTCGTCCTGTCCGACGGGCTCAAGACGATCCCACTCGGCCTTCAGAACTACATCGGCGCCATGGGGAACACCGACTGGACGGCTACCTTCGCGGCCGTGTGTGTCACCGTGACGCCGTTGCTGCTGGTATTCCTCGTCCTGAACAAGGCGATGATCAACGGACTCGAGAGCGGGGCGACCAAGGGATGAGCACGACAGGCAACGGCAAGCACGGAGCGACCGTCACGATGCGCGACGTCGCGAAGCTCGCGGGCGTCTCGGTCGCCACGGTCTCGCACGTCGTGAACGACAAGCCCGGTGCGCGCATCGGCAAGGACGCCCGGCGACGGGTGCAGGAGGCCGTCGAGCAGCTCGGCTACCGCCCCAACGCCCTGGCGAAAACCCTCTCGCGGGGCACCTCACCCTTTATCGGGCTCGTCGCCGACGAGATCGCCACCACCCCGTTCGCCGGGCAGATCATCCACGGTGCACAGGACGAGGCGTGGAAGCACGGCTACGTCCTGCTCGTCGCTAACACCGACGGGAACGTGGCGGCAGAGAACGACGCCATCGCGATGATGCTCGAGCATCAGGTCCGCGGGATCCTCTACTCCACCTGGTACCACCGCGAGATCGTCGTCCCCGAGCCGCTGCACCAGACCGACACGATCCTGGTCGACTGCTACGCCGACGGCAGCGGGCTGCCTGCCGTGGTCCCCGACGAGGAGCAGGGCGGGCGGACCGCCACCGAGGAGCTCCTCGCCGCCGGTCACCGGCGTATCGCCTTCCTCAACACCACCACCCCATCCCCTGCGCAGTCCGGTCGTCTGGCCGGCTACCGCGCCGCGCTCGAGGCAGCAGGCGTCGGGTTCGACCCCGGGCTCGTCGTGTCCGTGGCGCCCGAGCAGGAGGGCGGCTACGCCGGGGCGTCGCACGTCGTCGCCTCCGGTGCGACCGCCGTGTTCTGCCACAACGACCGCGTCGCGATGGGCCTGTACGACGGCCTGCGCGAGCGCGGGCTGCGCATCCCTGACGATGTCGCCGTGATGGGCTTTGACAACCAGGACGTCATCGCCGCCCACCTGCGCCCGACCCTGTCCACCGTGGCGCTGCCGCACTATGAGCTCGGCGCCGCAGGCGTGCGCATACTCCTCGGCGTCGACCCCGTTCCGGACGACAAGCCCCGTCTCATCTCCTGCCCGCCCGTACGCCGGCACTCGGTCTGAGGAGTCCATCCCGTGTCGCCGACGAGCACCGAAGTCCCCCGCCCCCGATTCCACTTCACCCCCAGGCGAAACTGGATGAACGACCCCAACGGGCTCGTGCACCACGAAGGCCTCTGGCATCTGTACTACCAGCACAACCCGGAGGGTTCTGACTGGGGCAACATGAGCTGGGGCCACGCCACGAGCCCCGACCTCGAGCACTGGACCGAGCACCCCGTCGCGCTCCCGCACCGCACCGGCGAGCAGATCTTCTCCGGCTCCGTCGTGGCGTCGCGTGCCGGCGGCGACGTGCTCACCGCGTACTACACCAGCGCCTACGACGACGGACGCCAAGCGCAGTCGCGTGCGACCAGCCACGACGGCGGCTTCACATGGGAGACCGACCCCTCCAACCCGGTCCTCGACCGGGGCACCACCGCGTTCCGCGACCCCAAGGTGATCCGCTACGACGACGGCCGCGACCCCCGCTGGGTCATGCTCACCGTCGAAGCAGACAACCGACAGGTCCTGCTCTACACCTCAGAGGACCTGCTGTCCTGGGAGCACCTGAGCACCTTCGGTCCCCTGGGGACGACCGGTGTCGTATGGGAGTGCCCCGACCTGGTCAGGCTGCCCCTGGACGGCGACGCCGACAATCCCAGGTGGGTCTTGCTGCTCAGCACCAACCCGGTCGTCGACAACCCCGATCCCACCGGCTCATCGATGCACTACGTCGTCGGGCACTTCGACGGCACCGCGTTCCACCCGGACTCCCCCGAACTCCGCAGCCTCGACCACGGGCGCGACTACTACGCGGCCGTCACGTTCGACGACGCCCCGGGCGGAGAGGCCGTGACGATCGGATGGATGAGCAACTGGCGCTACGCGCACGCGTTCCCCTCGACGCCGTGGCGCGGGGCGATGTCGTTGCCGCGTGTCCTGGCGCTACGCACCATGCAGGGGCGGCCCACCCTCGTCCAATCACCACCGACCTTCATCCGAAAGCTCCTCGAGCACGCATCGCTGGCCACGGTCGCCGTCGGGGACGTCCCCGCCCTGCTCACGCTCTCCGGGCACTCGCTGATCGAGATCCACTGGGACCCCTCGACCACCGGCTCGCTCGACTTGCGGCTGCGCGGAGAGGCGGACTCCTTCGTCGACCTCTCGCACCATCCCCGCACCGGAACTCTCCACGTCACCCGCGGAGGTCCCGCTGCTCAGGCCGTGCACCGCGACTTCCCGTCGACGAGCACGCTGCCGCTACCTGCGGACCGCCCGGCGCGACTGCTCCTCAGCCTCGACGGGCCCCTCCTCGAGGTTTTCGTCAACGCCGGCGAAGCGACCGCGTCGAACCTGGTCGTCCTCGGCGCTACGGGTGTCACCGCGAGCATCAAGACAGCACGACCAGGAACCCTGCACGTCACCGCAGTGGACATCGAAATGCCTACCGGACTCGACGCTCTGGTCCCGGCCGCCGTGCTCGACTGACCAGCGCCCCACCCCGACAGCTCTCCTTCTACCGCTGCCCGAACCAGGGTGGACGCTTCGTCGCGCCCACCCGTCCACGAGAGGAACCAGCAATGACGCCGTCCGTCTCACGTCGCACCGTGCTCCAGGGAGCAGGCGCCGGAGCGCTCGCTCTGATCTTCGGCGGCGCTGTGCCGCCCGCAGCCCGCGCATCCGCCCCGGGTTCGCTCCGCGCCGTCTACCACATGACGCCGCCCAGCGGCTGGCTCTGCGACCCGCAACGCCCGGTCACCACGCACGGCGCCTACCAGCTGTACTACCTGCACTCCGACCAGAACAACGGCCCCGGCGGCTGGGACCACGCGACCACGACCGACGGTGTCGCCTTCACCCACCACGGCACCGTGATGCCGCTCCAGCCCGACTTCCCCGTCTGGTCCGGGTCAGCCGTCGTCGACACCGAGAACACGGCAGGCTTCGGCGCCGGCACGGTCGTCGCACTCGCGACGCAACCGACCGACGGCATCCGCAAGTACCAGGAGCAGTACCTGTACTGGTCGACCGACGGCGGGTTCACGTTCATCTCCCTGCCCGACCCCGTCATCGTCAACACCGATGGCCGAACCGCGACGACGCCCGCCGAGATCGAGAACGCCGAGTGGTGCCGCGACCCCAAGATCCACTGGGACACCGCCCGCGGGGAATGGGTCTGCGTCATCGGACGACTGCGGTACGCCGCGTTCTACACCTCGCCGAACCTGCGCGACTGGACACTTCGCCGCAACTTCGACTACCCGAACCATGCCCTCGGCGGCATCGAGTGCCCCGACCTGTTCGAGATCACCGCAGACGACGGGACACGCCACTGGGTGCTCGCCGCCAGCATGGACGCCTACGGCATCGGCCTCCCCATGACGTACGCCTACTGGACAGGCATCTGGGACGGCGAGCAGTTCCACGCCGACGACCTCACCCCGCAATGGCTCGACTGGGGCTGGGACTGGTACGCGGCCGTCACCTGGCCATCGATCGACGCGCCCGAGACGAAGCGCCTCGCCATCGCGTGGATGAACAACTGGAAGTACGCCGCACGCGACGTCCCCACCGACGCATCCGACGGCTACAACGGGCAGAACTCGATCGTCCGCGAGCTGCGGCTCGCCCGACAGCCTGGCGGCTGGTACACCCTCCTGAGCACACCCGTGGCAGCGCTGGCGAACTACGTCACCGCCACCACCACACTCCCCGACCGGACCGTCGACGGCAGCGCCGTCCTGCCATGGAATGGACGCGCATACGAGATCGAGCTCGACATCGCCTGGGACACCGCGACGAACGTCGGCATCTCGGTGGGCCGCTCCCCCGACGGAACCCGGCACACGAACATCGGCAAGTACGGAGCAGACCTGTACGTCGACCGAGGCCCCTCGGACCTCGCCGGCTACTCGCTCGCGCCCTACTCCCGGGCCGCCGCCCCCATCGACCCCGGCGCCCGATCCGTGCACCTGCGCATCCTCGTCGACACCCAGAGCGTCGAGGTCTTCGTCAACGCCGGCCACACCGTGCTCTCCCAGCAGGTCCACTTCGCCGAGACCGACACAGGCATCTCGCTCTACACCGACGGCGGCCCCGCGCAGTTCACCGGCATCGTCATCCGCGAGTTCGGCCAGGTGATCTAGACGATGCACGCCACGACGCCCACTGAACACAGACCTGGCGAGACGACGCCGAACAATCGACACGTCCTCGTCGTCGGTGAGGCGCTCGTCGACGTCGTGCACCGCGCGGACGGCAGCGTCGCCGAGCACCCCGGGGGCAGCCTCGCGAACGTCGCCCTCACGCTCGGCCGGCTCGGGCGGGACGCCCGGCTCGCCACGTGGCTGGGGCACGACGCGCACGGCGAGGCGGTGCGGGCGTGGCTCGACGACTCCGCCGTGACCCTCACGCCCGGCAGCACCGACGCCCCCACGACGAGCGTCGCCACCGCGCACCTCGACGCGCACGGGGCGGCCACGTACGAGTTCGACCTGGAGTGGCGCGTCCCCGCGGGCACGGCTCCCGACGCCGGCACGCTCGCCGTGCACACGGGCTCCATCGCCGCCGTGCTGGAGCCCGGCGCGTCCGACGTCCGCGCGCTCGTCGCCGCAGCGCGCGACACCGCGACGATCACCTACGACCCCAACGCCCGGCCCGCCCTCATGGGCGACCCCGCCGACGCGCGCACCCGCATCGAGGCGCTCGTCGCGCTCGCCGACGTGGTCAAGGTGAGCGACGAGGACGTGGCGTGGCTCGTGCCGAGCGCGGACCCGGTCGCGGTCGCGCGCGAGTGGCTCGCGCTCGGGCCGGCGCTCGTCGTCGTGACGTTCGGCGGCGAGGGCGCGGTCGCCGTCACCGCGACGGGCGAGCAGCGCGCCCGGGCCCCGCGCGTCGAGGTCGTCGACACCGTCGGCGCGGGCGACTCGTTCATGGGCGCGCTCCTCGACGGGCTGTGGGAGGCCGGCCTGCTCGGCGCGGACCGGCGCGAGGCGCTGCGCGCGATCGACGCCACCGTGCTCGGCGACGTGCTGCGCCGCTGCGTCGCGGTCGCCGCCGTCACCGTCTCGCGCGCCGGGGCCAACCCGCCGCGACGCGCGGAGCTCGCCCCGGCTCGAGAAGCCGACCGCGAAGGGCACGCCTGAGATGGCCACGAACAGCGAGGCTCAGACCACGCCTCTACCGAGAGCATCCGGCCGGTCAGTACGTGTCACCGATTGGCGTAGATCGCCCGTCGCACACTTGGAAGGACGCTCCGTCGCGCCGCTCGAAACAGGCGCTCAGGCCGCCGGGTTGAGTGCCGCGGCTTCCTCGTCCAGACGGTAGTGGAGGCTGCAAACGAACATGAGGCCCTGAACGGCGTTGCGGCGGTTGAACTGACGCGGGCTGACGGTGTGGGCGGTGGCGTTGCGGCTGAACGTCGAGGGCACCTTGTCACCTTCGGTGACATAGAACTGCTGGTACGCCTGCCACATCGGGGCGAAAGCGACGAACTGCCGGAAGGTGAACTCGTCGTAGGCGTCCTTCGTGCGCGTGCCCTTGTTCGGCGTGTACTTGTAGCGGTCGTCGCCGAAGTAGTCGGTGAGGATGGAATCAACCAAAGACCCGCTGAGAGCCTGTGCCGCGGCGGTGTGTCCAGCGTCCAGGGCGTCGAGAGCGAATGGGTCTGCCCTGCGCCCGTCGAGCGCAGCCCGTTCTCCCAGCCTGCGCAGCACTCACTCTCCTGCGCGAGCCTGCCTTCAAGGGACGTCGGCCTTCAAAGGACGTACGACACACGTCCTGCTTGCCTCTCGCGATACAGGGAGAAACCCGATGGCCGACCTACGCAGCAGGTTCCGATGCCCTTGATTGGGGTTGTCGCCGTCAGCAGCGGTTGGCGCGGTGGCTGGCAACAAGTGCCTTCGCACCCGCGACCAGGTCACCGGTGGCTATACCGGGCTGGTACAGCGAGCCCCCGACACCGAACCCGTCCGCCCCGGCCGCGGCCCAGCTGGCAAGGTTGGTCGCGTCCACGCCTCCGACGGGATAGAGGGCGATGCCGTCGGGAAGGACGGTTCGCCAGGCGCGCAGTCCGCTGGGGCCGACCTGGTCGGCTGGGAAGACCTTGAGCTCGGTAGATCCAGCGGCAAGGGCGGTGAAAGCCTCGGTGATGGTCGCGACTCCGGGCAGGCATCGCATCGAGCGTGCAAGTGCAGCGCGGATGACGGCCGGGTCGACGTGCGGGGAAACGATGAGCGAGGCCCCTGCCTCATGCGCTCGAGCCACGTCCTCAATGGTCCTGACGGTCCCGGCACCGACTTGAGCGTCCTTGGGCAGGCAGGAGCGCAGCGCGGTGATGCTGCGCAGGGAGTCTGGTGTCGTGAGCGGTACCTCCAGCGTGCGGATTCCCGCGCTGTAAAGGGCGGTGCCCACGGTCGGCGCTTCGGTGGACGGCAGTCCACGCAGGATGGCGACGAGGCGTGCCGGATCCGCCGATGAGGTCATGGGAGGGCTCCTGCGGGCGTAGGTGAAGAGACAAGACCGACGCGCACAGCGACGTGGTGCAGTCCGCCCGCGGCGACGTCGTCATTGACGAGGCGAGCCTGCGTCCCGTACCGCGTCAGCGCTCGGACGTACCGCTCCTGCAGGTGCGGCTCACCCACGACGACGGGCCGGACATGTGGCGAGCTGAGCTCGGCTCTTGCGACGCCTGCGATCTCCGCGCCCACGAGGAGGCCTGAGAGGTAGTCCGGTGCGTCGCCGGCGGGCATCTTGCCCGTCACGACCAGGGCCCGCGCCGAGAAGAGCGTGAGGACGGTGCCTTCGACCTGATGGCCCCAGGCGACGTCCAGGCCGCGGTCGAACGCCGACCAGCTCGGAGCCTGCGGCGCGCACACACCGTGACCGAGGACGGTGTGCGCGAGCAAGGCTGCGTACAGCTCGCCGGTCAAGGCTGTCGCTAAGGAGGTCAGTCGGGTGCCTCGCGCTCGCAGCCATTTGGAGTGCGTCCCGGGAAGGACTAGGACGGTCTCCTCGTCGGCAGCGGGATGGATCTGCAGGAGGGTCCCGAGCGCCTGGGTCTCCTCTCCCCGGGCTACCTCGGTCAAGGACTCACGCGACGACGTCACCCCGGGCAGCAGGTGCACGTCCGCGATCCGGGTGCGCACTGCGGTCAGTGGCACGTCGTCGCGCGCGAGGTCGATCGGTAGCGGCAGGTAGGGCGTGTGCTGCCAGCCTTGGTCGCTGCCGACCATGCCGCTGGCGATGACGGGGAGCCCGGGGGTGCGCGCCAGCCAGTCGCCGCACAGCAGCACCAGGGCGTCCTCGAAGGCACGCTCCCGGCTGTGGCCGTCAACGATCGCGCGCCGGCTGATCGCCGCCACGCCGTCCTGGCTCGTTCGTCGTGCGAGCACCGTGCCGGTGTCGTCGAGGAGGTAGGCGCGGCAGGCTGTCGTGCCCCAGTCCAAGGCGACGAGGCCAGGCTTCACACTGAACTCCCGCCGGGCTGAAGCAGTTGCGCGTGGCGGTGCGCCCAGTCGAGGTAGTGGGACACCTGCGTCTGAAGGTCGCCGGGCGACCAGCCAAGCTCTGACTGGGCGCGCTCGGACACGTAGACCCCGTTCTTCCCGTGATCGTCGCGCGGGTCCATGTCGGCCTCGGCCACGTCGAGCGGCGTCTCGACCACGTCAACGCCGAACGCTGCGACGAGCTCGCGCACACTGGTGCGTCGGCCGGAGGAGATGTTGAGGGTGCGTGTCGTGCCGGGGTCTCCCCCATGGCGGGCAGCCTTGTGCAGCGCGTCGGTCGCGCTGTCGGCGCTGAGCCAGTCGCCACACGCCTCAAGAGTCCGGGCCGTCAATCGAGCCGGTTCTCCCCACACTGCGGCGGCCGCGAGGTGGAACGGGAGCGACATGACCGCCCGTCCACTAGTGGGTCGCTCCATCGGCCCGAACATCTTCGTCAGGCGCGTGATGGTCGTCGGTAGGGCGTGCAGCTCGGCGAAGCGGTGGGCGACGAGCTCGCTCGCCCACTTGCTGATGCCGTAGAGCTCGTCGGGGCGGGGCGTGCTCTCCTCGGTCAGCAGCGTCTCGGGCGAGGACCCGTAGACCGCGCCGCTGCTGACCAGGACGATGCGTGGAGCTTGCGGCAGGCGGCGTGCGGCGTCCAGCAGGTTGACCGTCCCCTCGACGTTGACCCCGGTGAATCGTGCGGGGTTCTCGACCTCGCTGCGGGCGTCGTGTGTGACGGTCGCGCCGTGCACGATCGCGTCCGGGCTCGCCTCACGGACTGCCTGGACTACCGCGTCGGCGTTGGTGACGTCGACGGCGCGGAAGTGGGCACGCTGGGCCAGCGGCCCCAGGTTGTCGAGAGCTGCCTGGTCGGGGTCGTGCAGGTCGATCGCCGTGACCTGAGCGTCCGGCTCGGAGTCGAGGATTCTCGCCGCGAGGACGCTCATGACGAAGCCGTTGGCTCCGGTGATCAGGTAGTGCATGGGCTCTCCCTACGGTCGGTGCCGGCCGGCAACAGGGGCGGCGGCGCGCTCGCGTGCCATCGCGTGGACCGCGTCGTCGACGGTCAGGACGCCGTGCAGGCCGAGCTCGGCGGCAAGGACAGCGGCCTGCGGTGGGCGGATATTGGTCTCCTCGAGCACTGCCCTGCGGGAGAACACCTCTGCTGGGGTGCCGTCGGCAAGGACGGCTCCCTCGCGCATCGCGATGACGCGCGTCGCGTACTCGGCGACGAGGGCCATGTCGTGGGAGATGATCACCACGGTGCGTCCCAGCGCGTGATGGTGGGCCAGGGCGTCGAGGATCTTGCGGGACTCGGCACGGTCCTGCCCGGTGGTCGGCTCGTCGATGACGGCGACCTCGCATCCCATGACGAGGGTGGAGGCGATGGCAAGCCGCTGGCGCTCGCCACGCGACAGGTGGACGGGGTTGGCGTCCTGGCGCCCGGCGAGACCTACGAGGGCGAGGGTGCGGGTGACCTGATCTTCGAGTGCGGACTCCTCGACGCCGAGGTTGCGCGGCCCGTACTCCAGCTCCTCTCGACACGTGTCGTGAAAGATCTGTCGGTCAGGGTTCTGGAACACGTATCCGACCGTGGAGGCGAGCTGGTGCAGCTTGGTGCGCCGGGTGTCCACGATGCCGTCTCGCGTGCGCAGCCGGACGCTGCCGCCGGGGTTGGTCGGTCGCAGGAGGCCGTTGAAGTGCTTGGCGAGTGTCGTCTTGCCGGAGCCGTTCTTCCCGATCACTGCGACGAACTCGCCCTGGCCGATGGACAGCGACACCCCTGCGAGCGCGCGTTTCGTTCCGCCGTAGGTGTGCTCGACGTTGTCGATCTCGATGACCGTCTCCGTGCTCGTCATGCCAGTCTCCCCTCGTGCAGCATCGGCTCGGCCAGGTCAGCCCGGCGCCACGTGTCGACCGCCTCCTGGACGGACAGCGGCAGCTGTCCTGGCCACAGGCCCTGCTCGCGCAGCCGCAGTGCGACGTCCAGGACCTGTGGGCGCTCGGGTGCGGTCGGCCCTTCAAGGACGTCTCGCGGGGTGCCTAGAGCGCGGATGCGCCCTTCGTCGAGGACGACGAGGCGGTCGGCGTACACCGCCAGCTCCTCGACCTTGTGCTCGACGATGATGATGGTCACGCCCTCGTCGGCGAGCACGCGGATGGCGTCCATGACGTTCTCGGTTCCTGCTGGGTCGAGCTCTGATGTGGGCTCGTCCAGCAGCATGATTCGCGGGCTGAGGCAGAAGATCGAGGCGACCACGACGCGCTGTTTCTCACCGCCCGAGAGCGCGTGGGTGAAGCGGTCGAGCAGCCGCTCGATGTCGAACAGGTGCGCCGCTCGGGCAAGGCGCCGCTCGATCTCCGGTACGGGCACGCCGCGGTTCTCCATGCCCCAGACGAGTTCCTCGCGCACGACCGTGTTGACGAGCTGGACCTCTGGGTCCTGCATGACGAGTCCGACGTCCTCGGTGATCTGGGCCAGCCCGTCGTACGCGGAGAGCTCGCGGCCGAGTATGCGGACGGTTCCCTTCAGGTTCGCGTGGTGCTCGTGCAGGGGGATGACGCCGGACAGGCACTGCAGGAGCGTGGACTTGCCTGCGCCGGTCGGGCCGAGGATGCCGACGATCTCGCCCTGTCCGATGGTCAGGTCGATCTCGTCGAGGGCACGGCGGTCGGCGCCGTCGTACCGGACGCTGAGGCCGGCGACCTCGATGGCTGGTGTGGTCATGTCACGTTCCTCCCAGGAACGGGGTCGGGGCCCACCACTGGGCGCCGATGAGGGCGGCAGCGAGCGCAAGGGTGCACAGCAGCAGGGCGGCGTCGGTGGCGCGGAAGACCGGCGAGCGGTAGTACGTGCGGGTGCCGCGCAGCCCGTATCCGCGCAGCTCCATCGACAGGGCGATGTCGCCGCTGCGCTTCATCGATCCGGCAAGCATGGGGAACAGCATCCGCACGATCGCTCGTCCGCGTCTGAACGGGTTGCTGGAGCCGCTCTCGCTGGACCCGCGCACGGCCATGGCGGTCAGCAGGGTGCGCGCCTCGTCCTGCAGCAGCGGCAGGAATCGGAACGCGAAGCTCGTCAGATATGCGAACCGGTACGGCACACCGAGCTTGTCCAGCGCGAGGGCAATGTCTGAAGGGCTCGTGGTGACGGAGAACCCGTAGAAGCAGATGCCCATCGCGAACAGCCGCATCCCGATCCCGAGCCCGAGGAGCACCCCGGAGCGGGACAGCGAGACTGAGCCGATATGCATCAGCGCCGGGCCTCCCTGAACCAGCGCCTGCAGGAGCGTCAGCAGCGCGATCAGGGGAACGATGAGGACTAGCGCCTTCCAGTAGGAGGCTGGGGTGATGCGCGCGAGGGCGGCGAGCCCGATGACGACCAGGACGGTGAGGGCGACGAGGACGTCGAGCCGGGTCGTGCTGAGCGCTACGGCGAGGACCAGGAGGATGACTCCGAGCTTCGCCCGGGCGTCGGCGCGGTGCAGGAAGGACCGGCCGGGGCGGTACAGCATCGTGCCGCTCATCGTGCTCCTCCCGCGGACGAGATGGTCAGGTCATACCGCATCGAGGCTCCCAGCGGTCGCGCGCTCCTTGGGAACCAGGCCCGTGTTCACCAGTCGGCGCATGATCCCGTAGGTGATGAAGGAGCCCACGAGGTAGCACGGCTGGACGATGAGGATCTGCACGGTGATGAAGTCCCAGGGCAGGTGCAGGATCACGCGGTTGCCGATGCCGAACATCATGGCGTCGCACAGACCGGCGATCTGGCCGATGACCACGACCTGCCAGAGCTTGAGGCCTCGGTCGCGCGGCTTGAGCGCCCAGACCAGCAGAGCCACCGGGATGGTGTGGGCAGCGTTCGTCAGGAACAGGAACGGTGCCATCGGCTGGGATGCGGTGAGGTTGGAGATGATCGGGTTGATCCACGCCGTGATCAGGGCGCCCGTCAGTCCGTAGAACGCGGCGGACGGGACCCAGATGGCGCACACGACGATCGCCGAGACGATTGGGATGCTCCCGCCGGTCAGGGCGAGGTCGATGCGCTCGGTGATCTGCAGGATGACAGCCATCGTCAGTCCGAGGAACACGCACGTGATGATCGTGCGAGTGTCACGCGGGAGGATCTGGAACTTCCAGTTGGGCAGGACGGTCCAGCGGGTCTTGGTCTGCTGAGCTCGAGTCATGGTGTCCCTCCGGGGACGTGTCATGGTGCGGTCGTCGCTGACAGCACCTTCTGGTGGTCGCCCGTGCGCGTTCATGGCGACGAGCGATCGGGGCCGCGTTGCGGCCAGGGCCGGGCACCGGCTCGCGTGCCGGTGTCCGGAGGTCTATGTCAGTGCACTCGGGCGAGCGCGCGGTTGACGAGCAGGGCGAGCTCGGAGCCGGGGCTGCTCGGGGTGCCGGCGAGGATGTCGTCCTCGGTGATGCGGGCGAGGTAGATCCCCCGGTCGCCGAACCGGTCGTGGTCGTAGGTCACGTAGATCTGACCGTCGGGGCCGATCGCCGCGTCGGGGTAGGACACGTCATCGCGGTCGTCGAGCAGCAGGCGGTGCGGCCAGGTGGCCCCGTCGTCGTCGCTGAGGAGAGCAGTGAGGTTGGTGCGCCCTTTCCACTCCTTGACGTTGCCCTGCAGCTCGAGCTCCTCGACGGTGCGCCGCTCGCCGAAGTCGACGTGGTTGATCATGAGCAGTCGTCCAGAGGGCATCCGCCGGATGTGGAACCGCGAGCAGGGGCCGTCCACGTGGCTGCGCCGGCCGGGCGACCACGTGCGTCCGCCATCGGTGGAGAATGACTCCCCCACGCCGTCGAAGCAGCGCACCAGCATCCACAGCGTGCCGTCCTGCTTCTCGACGACCATGTGCTCGTCGAAGCTGCGGTTCGGGACGTCAGCGCTGCCCCTGTACCTGATGGTCTCGCCCTGGTCGGTGGAGGCGTACACGTTCGAGAACCGCTCACCGTCGAGGTGGTGGTCCTCGGTGGGCTCGTGGCATGCCCAGATGGCGGTCGGGAAGAGCCAGGTGCCGTCGGACAGCACCGTCGGCTTGTTCATCTGCAAGCCGTTGGCGATTCGCCGCGGCGGCGACCAGGAGGGCGTGTCGTCGTCAGGGTTCTCGCTCACCGACGCCCACACCCCGACCCGGCCGTCGAAGAAGTCGCGGCTCTGGTTCCAGAACATCCACAGCCGGTCGGCCGGGTCGCGCCACAGCGCCGGGTCGTACACGCGCACCTGCGGATCGGGATGCTCGACGACGAACCGAGGACCATCCCAGGTTCGGCCCTCGTCGTCGCTGGTTACTGCCAGGACGAAGTTGCCACCGGTCTCCGTCTCCATCCCCGTGTACCAGTCCACGTAGAGACGTCCGCCGGCCGTCCGCTCGATCGAGGGGATGCCCTGCCACATGCGGTGCTCGTCCTGGAACCGGTCCTCGGTCGGGTTGATCAGCACCCGTGCTGGGGACATCGTGCCTGAGGTCACCATCTGCTCCTGCCGTCGTTGCGTCGTCGATCCGACGGTCGTTTCCGTCGACGGCGGCAGTCTGCACACCCGAGGAGGCGTCTGTCAATTCTGACTAACGCTCCCCAAGTCAGCGTCGGACGGTGTCGGGTACGGCTTCGACCCAGCCGAGGAAACGCTCGACGAGAGCGCCGCCGCTTCCCACCAGGGCGTTCTCCGCGGCGGCGATCATGTCGTCGAAGTGCGCCTCCATCGCTGCCTGTGCACCCGCGGGGTCGCGAGCCTCGATGCGGTCGAGGACGTCCCTGTGCTCGGCGACGACGCGCTCCTCGTCGCGGCGGGTGGACAAGATGGCGTCGAGCACAGCTTCAACCCGGTCCAGGTGCGGAGCGAGCATCATGTCAGCGGCCAGCTTGAGCATCCTGTTGCTCGCGAGGTCCACCACGCCACGGTGGAACTGAAGCCCAGGCTGCTCGATCATCGGCATGCTCCCGACCGCGTCGGCGTGATCGGAGCACAGCCGCCGAAGCTCGGCGACCCCCTCCGCGCCGGGATTCCGGGCCGCGTCGGCGGCCACAGCGCTCTCGACCGCCTGGCGCGCCCGCAGCAGGTCGAGCAGATCCTGGACATCGCGCACCGCGTGCTGCAGCGAATCCGACGTCCGCTCCGCCAGGACTGCCTCCGCAGCGCGCCGCCGCCCCTCTGGCGAGAGAGTGCGCCCCTTCGTCCCCGCCGGGGCGGTCCACCCGCGCCGATCCATCTCGCGCAAGAGGCGAGACACGGAGGACTCGCTGAGGACCATCCCGCGTGCCGCGAGCTCGCGTTGAGCGTTACGCGTGCCTACGGGAGCGTCCGACGTCGAGATGGCGTGCGCCAGTGCGAGCATCGCGCCTTCGCGATCGTTCATGTGTGTCCTCTCCCGGCCCGTCCGCTTGACGCGGATGGCAAGTCAGGGCCATCGTTGGCCGATGTTGGTCAGATATGACTAACGAACACCACGCATTCTAGTCGGTGCCATCAGCGACCGGCGGCACCCCTACGGAGAGACACGCGATGACAACGACGCACCCTACCGAGCAGCCGTACCCGCGCGACCTCGCCGGCTATGCCGGGCGCCCTCCGCACGCTGGGTGGCCGGGCGGGGCGAAGGTCGCCGTCTCGTTCGTCATCAACCTTGAGGAGGGCGGGGAGAACAACGTCCTGCACGGCGACCTTGCATCCGAGGCGTTCCTGACCGAGGAGCCGACGACGGCACTGGCAGGGCGCCGCAATCTCAACGTCGAGTCCCAGTACGAGTACGGGACTCGTGCTGGCTTCTGGCGCCTGCAGCGCCTGTTCGCCGAGCACTCGCTGCCCGTCACCGTCTTCGGCATCGCCGAGTCGATGCGGCGCAACCCGGGCCTCGTGGCGGCCGCGCAGGAGTCCGGCTGGGAGATCGCGTCGCACTCGCTGCGCTGGATCAACTACGCCGAGGTGAGCTCCGACATCGAGCGCGACCACATCGCGCAGGCCGTCCGCACTCACACCGATGTCGCTGGAGAGCCGCCCGCCGGGTGGTACACCGGTCGCAACAGCGACAGCACCCGCCGCCTGGTCGTCGAGCACGGCGGATTCCTCTACGACTCCGACTCGTTCAGCGACGACCTGCCCTACTGGGTCGACGTCGACGGCATCGCCCAGCTCGTCGTCCCGTACACGCTCGACAACAACGACGGACGGTACGTCAACACCTACGGCTTCCAGTCCGAGTCCTTCTCCGCATACCTGACCCGCGGCCTGGAGCAGCTTCTCGAAGAGGGTGCCGATAGCCCCAAGATGATGAGCATCGGCCTCCACCTGCGAATCTCGGGGCGGCCCGGGCGCGCAGCCGACCTCAAGCGCTTCCTTGGCCTGGTCGCCAGCCACCCCGATGTGTGGGTCGCGCGACGCATCGACATCGCGCGTCACTGGCGATCGGTCCACCCGGCAAAGAACTGGCTACCGAACAGCGTCGACCCCCTCGCCGACATGTCCTAGGCAGCAGTCGTGCACACCAGGTGGCCATGCGGGAATTTGCTCGACCATGGGACGGAAGTTCGTCTGGGCCACCACGCGGGAGCACGCCGCGAACACCTACCTCGCACCCCTGCTCGCCATACCCGCCCTACCCGTAGCCACCGCCTGGGGCAACAACCGCACCAGCCCTCGATTCGGCGAGGCCAGGGACCGAGACAGTGCCGCATGAAAAACTGGAGCCCTCAAGAGCATCTACCGCGGGCGACCGCTCGTGTGGCTCGACGACCAAGCCCACCGGTGGGCCGGAGCACGCGTCGCCTCACGACTTCTACAAGGCCCAATGTGCACCGCTTTCGCCCCCCGCGCCACAGCACGAGCGAACCGACGACGAGCACGTGAGCTTCCCTGCCGAAGCCACTCCATCGCGGCACCCGCACCCGGCCTGCAGGCCGCCTGGAGGATGTGACACCGCCAAAGACCGCAACCGAACCTCCAGTTTGTCCGATGCGCACGGCCCGCTGTGATGTTTTTGTGATGTTCTTGCTACCGACCAATGCATAACCGCAGGTCAGAGGCATAAATGCGGACGAGTCGGTCTGTACGCCGGGTTCTGTTCCCGCGCGAGGTCACCCTCGCGCGGGCGACGGTCATCCATCTAGGCCCTGCGTCGCCGCAGGGCTCGAGCGGTCTACCCGACTGTGCTTCTCCGTGGAGAATCGGGCGGGCAGCCCTCAGACACAGTCTGTCTGACCTTGCTCCAGGTGGGGTTTACCGAGCCGGACCGGTCACCCAGTCCGCTGGTGGTCTCTTACACCACCGTTTCACCCTTACCGCACCGGTCGGGGCCGGAGCCCTTCCCGACGCGGCGGTCTGTTCTCTGTGGCACTGTCCCGCGGGTCACCCCGGGTGGGCGTTACCCACCACCTTGCCCTTCGGAGCCCGGACGTTCCTCGGCGGGAGGCACGAGGCCTCCCGACGCGACCGTCCGACCGACTCGTCCGCGCCAGCAAGGCTACCGCTCCCGGGCGGCTCGGCGGACCAGCGACCGGCCCGCCGGCGGGTCATGGCCCGTAGGATGGCCCGCCCCCCTCGAAGCCTGCTCCCGGAGGTCTGTCGTGCCCGCCACCGCCGAACCGTCCGCCCCCGACGCCCCGATCGCGGCACCCGCCACCGACACGTCGGCCGAGCTCGCCCGGGAGCAGGAGTTCCTCGCCGACGCCCGCAGGCAGCTCGCCCGCATGCGCGAACGGGCGGGGTCGCTCGACGCGCTCGCGGGAGACCGGGTCAGCGCCGAGTACCTCGAGGCGGCGCTCGCCCGTCGGCTCGCCCAGCTCGCCGACGACCCCGACGTCCCGCTCTTCTTCGGACGCATCGACCTCGACGGCACCGGCCCCGGGCCCGGGCCCGCCGAGGTCTTCCACATCGGCCGCCGCCACGTCTCCGACCCCGAGGGCGACCCGCTCGTCGTCGACTGGCGCGCCCCGGTGAGCACGCCCTTCTACCGCGCCACCCGCACCGAGCCGATGGGGGTCGCCGTCCGCCGCCGCTACGGCTTCCAGCGCGGCGCCCTCACCGGCTTCGAGGACGAGTCGCTCACCGCCCCGGGCCCCGCTGCGGAGTCCTCCGCGATCCTCGAGGCCGAGATCGAGCGGCCCCGTACCGGGCCGATGCGCGACATCGTCGCCACCATCCAGCCCGAGCAGGACGTCATCGTGCGCAGCGGGATCGACCGGACCGTCGTCGTGCAGGGTGCGCCGGGCACCGGCAAGACCGCCGTCGGGCTGCACCGCGCCGCGTACCTGCTGTACTCCCACCGGGAGCGGGTGAGCCGCGCCGGGATGACCGTCGTCGGGCCCAACGCGAGCTTCCTGCGGTACATCCGCGACGTGCTGCCTGCCCTCGGCGAGGTCGACGCGACCCAGACCACCGTCGAGGAGATCGTCGCGGCGCACGGCCGCCTGCGCGGCACGGAGCCCGCGGAGGTCGCCCGGCTCAAGGGCGACGGGCGCCTGGCCGAGGTGCTCCGACGCGCCGTGTGGTCGCACCTCGTCGATCCGTCCGAGGCGCTCGTGCTGCCGCGCGGTGCGCGCCGCTGGCGCGTCGCCGCGCACGAGGCACGCGAGTGCGTGGCGCAGGTGGTCGGCCGGGAGCCGCGCTTCGACGCCGGTCGCGACCACCTGCGGCACGCGCTCGCGCACCGGATCCTCGTGCAGATCGAGGAGTCCGGGGAGGCGCTCGACGAGCGGGCCTGGGACGCGCTCGCACGCACGCGCCCGGTCCGGGACTACACCGCCGCGGTGTGGCCGAAGGTCACGCCGACGGCGCTGCTGCACCGGCTCCTCGTCGACCCCGCGTTCCTCGCCGCGAGCGCCGACGGCGTCCTCACCGCGGACGAGCAGGAGCTGCTGCGCCCGGCCCGACGCCGGCACGGACGCCGCGCGCGCGGCGCTCGCCGCGGCGGGCCTCGCCTTCGCGGTCGTCGGCGACGCGTCGGACGACGACGGCGCGGTCGAGTTCGACGCGCGCCTCGACCTCGTGCCCGCGTCGCTCGCGAAGGGCTTGGAGTTCGACCACGTCGTGCTGGACGACCCGGAGGGCGTCGTCCGGGGCGAGCCCGACCGGGTCACGGGCCTGCGGCGGCTGTACGTCTGCCTGACCCGCGCGGTGACGTCCCTCGCCGTCCGCCACCGGGACGACCTGCCCGCGGAGCTCCGCCGCCCGTGACGGGCGCCTCGTGGTGCGGCGGACGCGCCGGGACCGTCGTGTCGGAACTCCTCGGTAGGGTGCCCGGGTGGCCACAGCGACTGCGACCGACCCCGCGCTCGACGTGCTCCGGCGAGTCTTCGGGTACGACGCGTTCCGGGGTGAGCAGGCGGCCGTCATCGACACCGTCGTCAACGGCGGCGACGCCCTGGTGCTCATGCCGACCGGCGGGGGCAAGTCGCTGTGCTACCAGATCCCCGCCCTGGTCCGTCCGGGGACCGGCGTCGTGGTCTCCCCGCTCATCGCCCTCATGCAGGACCAGGTGGACGCCCTCGCGGCGCTCGGCGTCCGCGCCGCGTTCCTCAACTCCACGCTGTCCTCGGAGGACCGCCGCGCCGTGGAGCGCGCGCTCGTGGCGGGTGAGCTCGACCTGCTCTACGTGGCGCCGGAGGGGCTCCGCAGCCGCGCCACCCTCGACCTGCTCGACAGGACGCCGATCGCGCTCTTCGCGATCGACGAGGCGCACTGCGTGTCCCAGTGGGGCCACGACTTCCGGCCGGACTACCTCGAGCTGTCGGTGCTGCACCAGCGCTGGCCGTCCGTCCCGCGCATCGCGCTGACCGCGACGGCGACGGCCGCGACGCGGGCCGAGATCGCCCAGCGCCTCGACCTGGAAGGCGCACGGCACTTCGTCTCCAACTTCGACCGCCCCAACATCACCTACCGGATCGTGCCCAAGGACCGGCCCGAGAAGCAGCTGCTCGACCTGCTGCGCACCGAGCACGCCGGGGAGGCGGGGATCGTCTACTGCCTCTCGCGCGCGTCGGTCGAGAGGACCGCCGCGACGCTCGTCGAGAACGGGATCCAGGCGCTGCCCTACCACGCGGGCCTCCCCGCGTCGGTGCGCGCCGCGAACCAGTCCCGGTTCCTGCGCGAGGACGGCCTGGTCATGGTCGCGACGATCGCCTTCGGCATGGGCATCGACAAGCCCGACGTCCGGTTCGTCGCGCACCTCGACCTGCCCAAGTCCGTCGAGGGGTACTACCAGGAGACGGGGCGCGCCGGGCGCGACGGGCTGCCCTCCACCGCCTGGCTGGCCTACGGCCTCGCCGACGTCGTGCAGCAGCGCAAGCTCATCGAGACGTCCGACGGCGACGCCGCACACCGGCGCAACCTGGGCCGGCACCTGGACGCGATGCTCGCCCTCTGCGAGACCGTGGAGTGCCGCCGCGCCCAGCTCCTCGCCTACTTCGGCCAGGAGCACCCGGGGGCCTGCGGGTCGTGCGACACGTGCCTCGCCCCGCCCGAGGCCTGGGACGGGACGGTCGCCGCGCAGAAGGTGCTCTCGACGGTGTTCCGCCTGGACCGCGAGCGCGGGCAGCGCTTCGGCGTCGGGCAGGTCGTCGATATCCTCCTCGGCCGGGACACGGAGAAGGTCCGACGGTTCCGGCACCAGGAGCTGTCGGTGTTCGGGGTCGGGGACGACCTGTCCGAGAACGAGTGGCGGGCCGTGGTGCGCCAGCTCCTCGCCCAGGGGCTGCTCACCGTCGAGGGCGCGCACGGGACGCTCGTGCTCACCGTAGCGAGCGGGGAGGTCCTGGCCCGGCGCCGCGAGGTCCGGATGCGGCAC
The DNA here is from genome assembly GCF_015327065.1 of Cellulosimicrobium sp. JZ28. Lineage (NCBI taxonomy): Bacteria > Bacillati > Actinomycetota > Actinomycetes > Micrococcales > Promicromonosporaceae > Cellulosimicrobium > Cellulosimicrobium sp. JZ28. The sequence continues at coordinate 2,213,466 of NZ_CP017660.1, forward strand.
GAGCCGGCTCGTCCGGTGCGTGCGGCGAAGGGACGGAAGGCGGCGGCCGCCGCCGAGCTGGCCGAGGCGGACGTCCCGCTCTTCGAGGCGCTGCGCGCCTGGCGGGCGGGCGAGGCGAAGACCCAGGGCGTGCCCGCGTACATCGTGTTCGGGGATGCGACGCTCCGCGGGATCGCGACCGCCCGGCCCGGCTCGCTCGAGCGGCTCGCGCTGGTGAGCGGCGTCGGCGAGAACAAGCTCGCCCGGTACGGCGACGCGGTGCTGGCCGTCGTCGCCGAGGCAGGGTGAGCGGCCGCACACCGGGCTCGGACCGTCCCCCGCCGCCCCCGGCAGCGGACGACCGTGTCAGACGTCGACGCGGTACGACAGCGCGAGCTCGTCGCCGCTGACCCCGCGGATGCCCCAGTTCTCGCGCGGGCTCTCGAGGATCACGAGCTCCACGTCGTCCACCGTCAGGCCGAGGGCGGGCACGACGTCGTCGTACAGCGCCGCGACCAGCGCGCGCTTGGCCTCGCGCGTGCGGCCCGTGAAGCAGACGACCTCGACGACGAGGTACGCGTCCGAGCGCGGGGCGACCAGGTCGTCGTCGTCCAGGAGCAGGAAGCGGTGGAACCGCTTGTCCGGCGGGAGCTGCCACGCGCGCACGAGCGCGTCGTGCAGCGCGTCGGACACCTCCCTCCGCCGCGCGCCCCACACGCTGCGCCGTCCGTAGATCTTCACCTGGGCCATCGGGCGAGCGTAGCCGTGACGCACCCCACGCCGTCGGCCCCGGTCAGCCGCGGCGGGGACGTCGCGCGCGCTCGTAGAGTGACCCGGTGCTCGTGCTGCTCCCCCGTCCGAGGGCAAGACCCCCGCGCCCGACGGCGCCCCGCCCGTCGACCTCGACACCCTGACCTCCCCCGCGCTCACCGCGCACCGCGTGACGGTCCTCGACGCGCTCGCCGCCGCGAGCGCCCGGCCGGACGCCCACGAGGTCCTGGGCACGACGCCGGGGCTCGCCGAGGAGGTGCGGCGCAACACCATGCTGCGCTCGGCCCCGGCCGGTCCGGCAGCCGACGTGTACACGGGCGTGCTGTACGGCGCCGCGGACCTCGCGGGGGCGCTCGCCGCGGGCGGGGAGCCCGCGCGTCGGGCCCGCGAGGACGTGCGCGTCGTGTCGGGGCTGTGGGGCGCGCTCTCCCCTGCCGACCGCGTCCCGGCGTACCGGCTCTCCATGGCGGTGGACCTGCCGGGCGTCGGGAAGCTCGCCACCGCGTGGCGGCCCCACCTCGGCCCCGTGCTCGACGAGCGGGCCGCGGGCGACGTCGTCGTGGACTGCCGGTCCGCGACGTACGTGGGCGCGTGGAAGCCGCGGACGTCGGGCCCGCGGGCGGCCGAGTGGGTCGCGGTGCGGGTCGTGCGCGAGCACGCCGGGAAGCGGACCGTCGTCTCGCACAACGCCAAGCACACGCGCGGCGTGCTCGCCGGGCACCTCGTGCGCCGGGAGGCGGCGTCGCCGTCGTCCGCGGCCGGGCTGCTGGACGCCGCGCGCGAGCTCGTCGGCACGGTGATCGGGACCGAGGTCGGCTCGGGCCTCACCTACCGGCTGATCGAGGCCACGCTGCACGACGCCACGACCCGCAGCGGCCCGCGCACGCTCGAGCTCGTGATCTCCTGAGCGGTCCGGCGCGGTTGTCGGACCGGGCCGGCGCCGCGTGCCACTGCGCCGGGACGGGCAGGGGTCCACAGTGGACCCATGGCCGTCAGCCAAGACCTCGCCGACCGCGTCCGCGCGGTGCTGGCGCCCCGCGCCCCGTTCGAGGAGCGGACGATGTTCGGCGGCCTCGCGTTCCTCGTCGACGGGCACATGGCGGTCGCGATCACCGGGGACGCCCTCATGGTGCGGGTCGGCACGGGCGGACGCACCGCCGCCCTGGAGCGCGGCGCCCGGCCGATGACGATGGGCACCCGCACGATGGCGGGGTGGGTCGTCGTCGACGGTCCACGCCTGGCGGACACGCGCGAGCTCGACGCCTGGGTGGAGACCGGTCTCCAGATCGCCCGCACCGCGCGTCCGAGGCCGCCGAGGTAGAGGCCTGGTCACGACCATGCCTCTACCTCGCGCTACCAGGCCTCTACCTCGGCCGGGTCAGAGGTCGCTCGGGACGCCCTGGGCCGTGAGCTCGTTCGTGCCGTCGGCCCACAACCGCAGGATGCTCACCGACGCCGGAGGGACGCGGATGCGCGACCACTGCTCGGGCGGCGCGCCCACGGCCGTCCCGATCGCGGCCCGCACCTGGACGGCGTGACCCACGACGACGACGGTGCGGCCCGCGGGCCCGGCACCCGGCAGCATGGTGTCGACGAGGTCACGCAGCCCCTGCCGGACGCGCACGCCGACGTCGGCGGCGGACTCGCCGCCCGGGGCCGGCGTCGTCCCGGTCGTGTACCAGGCGGGCAGGAGGCCGGGCCACCCGGCGTCGACCTCCGCGGCCGTGAGCCCTTCCCACGCGCCGAAGTCCACCTCGGCGAACCGGTCGTCCGTCGTCACGGGCACCCCGAGGCGGCGGCCGACGGCGCGCGCGGTCTCCTGGGCCCGGACCATGGGCGAGGAGACGACGGCCGACGGGCGCGGCAGGTCGGGCCACGCCTGGCGACCGATCCGGAACACCAGGTCCGCGGCCTGCGCGGCCTGCGTCCGGCCGCGCGCGGTGAGCGACGGCCCCGGGACCGACGAGCCGCTGAACGCGCCCGCGACGGTGAGCGGCGTCTGGCCGTGGCGCACGAGCACGACCGTGAGCGCGGGCGCGTCGTCGAACCGGACGGTGGCGCCCGACGGCCGAGCGGGCGTGTCGAGCGCCGCGCCCTCGGGGACGGCGGGGAGGGTCGTCCCGTCCACGGAGACGGGCGCGGTCTCGGTGGCGGGGTCGGCCGCGGCGCCGGACCGCACCTCCGACGTGTCCGCGGGCTCGTGGTCGCGCACGACCGTCCCGCGGGTGTCCATCGCCTCGTTGGCGAGGGCGTCGGCCGCCGCGTTCTGCGCGCGCGGCACCCACTCGTAGGTGACCTGGGCGGCCGGCAGCACCGCCGCGGCCTCGGCCGCCAGGCGGCGCATGTCGTCGTGCTTGATCTGCCAGCGCCCCGACATCTGCTCGACGACGAGCCGCGAGTCCATCCGGACGGTCACGCGCGCGTCCGGGTCGATCTCCGCGGCGGCGCGCAGACCGGCGACGAGGCCCGAGTACTCGGCGACGTTGTTCGTCGTCGTGCCGAGGTACGCGGCCCGCTCGGCGAGCACCTGGCCGGTCGCGGCGTCGCGGACGAGCGCCCCGAAGCCCGCGGGCCCCGGGTTGCCGCGGGAGCCGCCGTCGGCCTCGACGACGAGCTGCCGACCGCTGGTGCCGCTCACGCGCCGGCGCCCTCCGGCCGCACCACGATGTGGCCGTAGTCCTCGAGCCGCACCACCTGGTCGGGCGCGGCCGACGTGATCGCCGCGAGCTCGGCCGGGCTCAGCGAGACGTTGAGCCCGTCGACGTGCTGGCCGCGCAGCGCGACGACGCCACGCCCGCCGTTCTGGTCGCGCACGCGCTCGTAGAGCGCGAGCAGGCCCGCGTCGAGGCCGGCGACGGCGTCCGTGCGCCGCCCCGCGACCTGCGCGGCTTCGGCGTCGAGCTCGGCGTACCGGGCGTCGCGCGCGGCCACGACCTCGGCCTTGGCGGACTCGAGCTCGGCGTGCGCCGACTCGAGCTTCGCGAGGGCCTCCTCGTGCGCCTCGAGGCGCTCCATGACGTCGAGCTCGACCTCCTCGAGGACGCCCTGCCGGCGCGCGAGCGACTCGAGCTCGGCGACGAGCGCCTGAGCGTCCTTCGCCCCGACCTGGCCGGAGTCCAGGCGGGACTGGTCGCGCGCGGCGCGCGTCCGCACCTGCTCGACGTCACCCTCGGCCTTGGTCAGCTCGCGCCGGAGGTCGCTCACCGCGGTCCGCGACTCCACGAGCTTGCCGCGCAGGTCCTCGAGCTGGGCGTCGAGCTCGGCGATGCGCGCGTGCTCCGGCAGGTTCTTGCGCTGGTGCGCGAGCTGCTGGGCACGCGTGTCGAGCTCCTGGACGTCGAGCAGGCGGAGCTGGTCGGCGGGCGGTGCAGTGGCCACGGGTGGTTCCTTTCGTGGGCCCCGGGGCGGGGGCCGGCGTGCGGGTCGGTGGGGACGGGTGGGGGTCGACGCGCCGCGGGCGTCAGCCCTGCGCGGTGGCGCGGGGCGGTCCGGCGTCGGCTGCGGGGTCGGCGGGTGCGGACGGGAACCGCGCCGTCCACGGGTCGGTGACGAGCGTGCTGACCCGCGTCTCCACGGCCGCGCCGGAGCGCGCGAGGACGCGCACGAGGTCCTCGGCAGCGTAGCGGAGCCACGGCCACTCCGAGGCGTAGTGCGGCACGTCGACGAGGAACGGCGTCCCGGCCTCGCCGCCGCCGAGCCGCGCGCGCTCGCGCAGCTCGGACACGGGGTGGTGGCGCAGGTCGGAGGTGAGGTAGACGTCGGCCCCGCTCGCGCGCACGGCGTCGAACAGCGAGTCGCCGGACCCGCCCACGACCGCCACCGACTCGACGCGCGCGTCGAGGTCGCCCGCCACGCGCACGCCCTGCACCGTCGGGGGCAGCACCTGCGCGACGCGCTCCGCGAAGGCGCGCAACGTCGTCGGCTCCGCGAGCCGGCCCACGCGGCCGGTGCCGGTGCGCGCCGCCTCGTGCGGCGACGGCGCGGGGTGCGGCACGAGGGGGACGCGGTGCAGGAGGTCGAGCGCGTCGGCGAGGGCGTCCGCGACCCCGCGCTGCGCAGCGTCGGCGTTGGTGTGCGCGACGTAGAGCGCGCAGCCGCCCCGGATGAGGCGGTGCACGAGCGAGCCCTTGAAGGTCGTCGCGGCGACGGAGTGCACGGGCCGCAGGAACAGCGGGTGGTGCGTCACGAGGAGGTCGGCGCCCCAGGCCAGCGCCTCGTCCGCGACCTCCTCGACGGGGTCGACGGCGAGCAGCACCTTGCGCACGGGCGCGTCCGGGTCGCCGGCGACCAGGCCGACGGCGTCCCAGTCCTCCGCCGTCGACGGCGGGTACAGCTCGTCCAGCGTCCGCACGACGCGGCCGAGCGTCGGGTGCCCCGCGCCCTCGGCCGCCGGGTCCGCAGGAGGCGTGTCGGTGCTCGGGTCGGGCGCGGCGGTCATGGCGGCAGGCTATCCCGGGCGGGCCGCCGGACGCCGCTCGCCATGGTTTGATGGATTGCGCAAGCCATCATTCCGTAGCCCGGAGGACCCGTGCCCCGCCCACCCCGACCCGACGACGGTGCCCCCGGCACCGACGAGACCGCCCCCCTCTACCGCATCAAGGCCGAGCTCTTCCGGTGCCTCGCGCACCCCACGCGGATCCAGGTGCTCGAGGTCCTCGCCGCCGACGCCGACCACACCGCGCCCGTCTCCGTGCTGCTCGACGTCACCGGGTGCGAGGCGTCCCAGCTCTCCCAGCACCTCGCGGTGCTGCGCCGGGCAGGCGTCGTCACCTCGACGCGCAGCGGGAACGCCGTCGAGTACCGCCTCGCCGAGCCGCTCGTCGCCGAGCTGCTCGTCGTCGCGCGGGCGTTCCTCCTGTCGAACCTCGCCGGCGCGTCCGACCAGCTCGAGGCCGCGCGGCGGCTCCCGGCCCTGCCCGGCGCGACCGCGCGCGCGGTGCTCGACGCGACCACGGCGTCGTCCCCCTCGGCATGAACCGCCTCGCCGCCGTCCGCGACCTGCTGCCCCGCCGCTCCGACTACGACCTGCGCCCCCGGACCCTGCGCGCCGACCTCCTCGCCGGCGTCACCGTGGGCGTCGTCGCGCTCCCGCTCGCGCTCGCGTTCGGCGTCAGCTCCGGCGTCGGGGCCGCCGCCGGGCTCGTCACCGCCGTCGTCGCCGGCGTCGTCGCGGCGGTCCTCGGCGGGTCGAACCACCAGGTGTCCGGACCGACCGGGGCGATGGCGGTCGTGCTCGCGCCCGTCGTCGTCGCGCACGGCCCAGGCTCCGTGGCGCTCGTCACCGTCCTCGCCGGGCTCGTGGTCCTCGTCGCCGGGCTCGCCCGGCTCGGCCGGGTCGTCACGTACATCCCGTGGCCGGTCGTCGAGGGGTTCACGCTCGGGATCGCGTGCATCATCTTCCTCCAGCAGGTCCCGGCCGCGGTCGGCGTCGAGGTCGCGCCCGGCCACAACACCCTCGTGTCCGCCGTGGAGGCCGTGCGCGCCGCCGTCACCGACGTCCCCGCCGCCCCGGTGCTGTGGACGCTCGGCTGCGTCGCGCTCGTCGCCGCGACCATGGTGCTGCTCCCCCGGCTCCACGCGGGGATCCCCGCGTCGCTCGTCGCGGTCGTGCTCGCCACCGTCCTCGTCGAGGTGCTCGGCGCGCCCGTCCCGCGCATCGGTGCGCTGCCGTCGTCGCTGCCCGCGCCCGTCCTGCCGTCGGTCACGCCCGGCGCGCTGCGCGACCTCGGCGGCGCCGCGCTCGCCATCGCCGCGCTCGCCGCGATCGAGTCCCTGCTGTCCGCGCGCGTCGCAGCGACCATGGTGCAGTCCGGGCCGGGCGGCGGTTCCGTCTACCAGCCCGACCGAGAGCTCGTCGGCCAGGGCGTCGCCTCCGTCGCCAGCGGCCTCTTCGGCGGCATGCCGGCCACGGGGGCCATCGCCCGCACCGCGGTCAACGTGCGCTCCGGCGCCCGCACGCGGCTCTCCGCCGTCGTGCACGCGGTCGTGATCCTCGCGGTCATGTACCTCGCCACCGGCCCGGTCTCGCGGATCCCGCTCGCCGCGCTCGCCGGCGTCCTCATGGTGACGAGCTTCCGGATGATCGGCGGGCGCACGATCCGCTCCGTCGTCGGGGCCGGGCGCTCCAGCGCGGCGACCTTCGCCGTGACTGCCGTCGTCACCGTCGCGTTCGACCTCGTGCAGGCCATCGAGATCGGCATCCTCGTCGCCGCGTTCTTCGCGCTGCGGACCGTCGCCCGCGCCTCCGGGGTCCACCGCGAGCCGCTGCCCGGCCCCGCCGAGCCGGGCGACGAGCACGTCGCGCTCTTCCGGCTCGAGGGGTCCATGTTCTTCGGTGCCGCCGACCGCGTGCTCGCCGAGGTGACCGACGCCTCGGCGCACGAGGACGTCGCCGTGGTCGTCCTGCGGCTCTCCCAGCTCCGCATGGTCGACGCGACCGGGGCGAAGGCGCTCGGCGGGCTCATCGAGGGCCTCGAGGCGCGCGGGGTGACCGTCCTCGTCAAGGGCGTCCAGGACCGGCACCGCGCGCTGCTCACGAACGTCGGCGCGCTCGCCGAGCTCCGGCACGAGAACCACCTGTTCGACACGCTCGACGACGCCGTCGAGCACGCGCGCTCCCACGTGCGCCGCGCGGCCACCGGCACCGACGTCCCGCAGGTGCGCGGTCTGCGACCCGCGACGTGAGTGCCTAGCCTGGAGCCGTGCACGAGTACGTGCGAGCCCTGCCGCGGGCGCTGCCGCCCGGCGTCGTGTCGATGGTCGGATACCGCCTGCGGACCGCGACGACGGACGGCACGCCGTCCGTCCACCGCGGCCTGCCGTCGCCGTGGCTCACGCTCGTCGTGAGCACCGCGGGCGCCGTGCCGACGGCGGTCGGGCCGGACGACGCCCCGGTGGGTTACGCCTCGCTCGTCGGCGGTCTGCACACGCGGCCCGCGTACATCCACCAGCCGCCCGAGCAGGCGGGCGTGCAGCTCGCCCTCGACCCCCTCGCGTGCCGGGAGCTGCTCGGCGTCCGGGCCGGCGAGCTCGGGCTCGTCGAGGACGCGGACGCGGTGCTCGGGCCCGTCGCCGAACGGTTGCGCGAGCAGGTGGCCGAGGCGGGCTCGTGGCCCGCGGCGTTCGACGTCGTGCGGGCGGTGCTCACGCAGCCCGGGGGCGTCGCGCCGGGTGGCTCCGTCGCCCGGCGCGACGGCGTGCGGCCCGACGTCGCGGAGGCGTGGCGGGTGCTGGTGCGCACGCACGGGCGCGCCCGGGTCCGGGACGTGGCCCGCCACGTGGCGCTGGGCGAGCGCCGCCTGGAGACGCTGTTCCGGGCGGAGCTCGGGGTCTCGCCGCGCGCGGCGCGCGGGCTCGCGCGGTTCGACGCCGCCCGTCGCGCGGTGCAGCGCCTCGCCCTCGGCCGCGGGCCCCGCACGCTCGCGGACGTCGCCGCGAGCGCCGGGTACGCCGACCACTCCCACCTCGTGCGCGACTTCCGGCGGTTCGCCGGCACGACCCCGACCGGATGGGTCCGGGAAGAGGTCGGGAACATCCAAGCCGGGGGCCACACCGACGGCCCAGCCTGGGACCATGAGCATCCACGAGAGCACCCGGGACACCGCTGACCACACCCCCGCCGCCGACGCGGCCGGGACACCGACCGGGACACCGCGCCCCCAGGTCTGGCCCACCCTCCAGGCGCGCGACGCCCGCGCGCTCGTCGCGTTCCTCACCGACGTCGTCGGGTTCGTCGCGACGGCCGTCATGGCGGGCGACGACCGCGACGTCGCGCACGCCCAGCTCGACTGGCCGCACGGCGGCGGGATCATGCTCGGCAGCCACTCCCCCGAGCGGGAGTGGTCGCGCGAGCCGGGGACGTGCGGCACGTACGCCGTCGTGCCCGACGACGCCGCGATCGAGGCGCTCGACGCCCGGCTGCGCGAGCGCGTGCCGGGTACCAGCGGTCGCGTCGTCGTGCCGCTGCGGGACACGGACTACGGGAGCCGCGAGCTCGTGCTCCGGGACCCCGAGGGGAACCTCTGGTCCTTCGGCACGTACCGCGGGGAGCCGCGGCGGTGACGACGCCGGGCGTCCTGCCCGCCGCGTCTCACTTCGCCTCGGCGTAGTGGTCGACGACCGCGACCGTGAGCGGGAAGTCGACCGGGAAGTCGCCGAACAGGAGGCGCCCCGCCTCGGCCGCCGCGGCGCGGACCTCGTGCGCGACCGTCTCGGCGAGCTCGGCCGGCGCGTGCACGACGACCTCGTCGTGCAGGAAGAAGACGAGGTGCGCCCGGTCGGCGAACGGGGCGGGCGCCGCCCCGGGGGTCGCGGCGAGGGGCAGGTCCCACAGCCGCCGCCGGATCGACGCGAGCCAGCACAGCGCCCACTCGGCGGCGGTGCCCTGCACGACGAAGTTGCGCGTGAACCGGCCCCAGGCCCGCGTGTACGACCGGGCCCGCGCCTGCGCGTCGGCCCCGGACGCGGCGTCCTCCGTGGCACCGGCGTCCTCGACCGCGTACGCCCCGTCCTGCGCGGCGTGCCACGACTCGCCGGGGCGCGGGGAGCTGCGGCCGAGGAGCGTCGAGACGATCTCCCCGCGCTCGCCCGCCTGGGCGGCGCGCTCCACGAGGCCGATGGCGTCGGGGAACGCCTTCGCGAGCCGCGGGAGCACGAGCGCGCTGTCGCCGGTCGTGCCGCCGTACATCGCGCCGAGCATCCCCACCTTGGCGTGGTCGCGGGTCGCGACGGCGCCCGACGCGACGATCCCCGCGTACATGTCACCGCCGCGACCCGCGGCGGCCATGCGCTCGTCGTGCGCGAGCCCGGCGAGCACGCGCGGCTCGAGCTGCGCGGCGTCGGCCACGACGAGCCGCCAGCCCGGGTCCGCGACGACGGCGCGCCGCACCTGTTTCGGGAGCTGCAGCGCTCCCCCGCCGCTCGACGCCCACCGGCCCGTGACGACCCCGCCCACGACGTACTCGGTACGGAACCGGCCGTCGTGCACCCAGGTGTCGAGCCACGCCCAGCCGTTCGCCGTGAGGAGCCGTGCGAGCTTCTTGTACTCCAGCAGCGGCTCGACGACGGGGTGATCCGTGCGCTCGAGCTCGCCCTTGCGCAGGGACCGCACGCCGACGCCCGCGTACTGCAGCGCCTTGAGCAGGTCGGGATGGGAGTCGGGGTTGAGGGTGGGCGGCGCGTCGAGCGCCGTGCGGATGCGCGCGACGAGCTCTTCCATGCGCGCGGGCCGCTCGCCCGGCCGGGGCCGTGGTCCGAGCTCGCCGCTGAGGATCGCGTCGTGCACGTCGGCGCGCCACGGCACGCCCGCGTGGTGCATCTCGGCGGCGACGAGTGCGCCCGCGGACTCGGCGGCCAGCAGGAGCCGCAGCCGCCCAGCGGCGTCCGGCCCGTCCGCGGCGGCGGCGGTCGCGAGCTGGTCGCGAAGCTCGGCGACGGGGTCCAGCCGCACGCTCGGGCCGTCCTGCGCACCGAGCTCGAAGAGCCCGACGGGCTGCCGCGGCGCGGACGGGTCGCGCCCGGCCGGCACCGCGGCGAGCGCGTCCCACGGCCCGGGGTCGCGCCGCGCGAACGGCGTGCCCGCGACGAGCCGCGAGCGTCGTAGCAGCACGTGGGACAGGCGCAGGTCGTGCGACCGCTCCACGCGCCGCCCGGCCGTGAGCAGGGGCGGGTACCACCGGTTCGTGTCGTCCCAGGTCTCGCGGACCGGGTCCGGCGGACCGTCCACGACGTGCTCGACCCGGGCCCGTCCCGGCGAGCCGACGTGGACGGCGTAGGTGCTCACGCGCTCGCCTCCCGTGCTCGGGGCCCGGGGTCGGGCGCGGCGGCCACGGCGCGCGCGAGCGCCCGGCCCCGGGACGCGACGAAGCCGGCCCGCAGTAGCCGGGGGCTGTCCGGCTCGTGCGCGACGAGGCCGACCGTGGCGGCGAGCGTCGTCGCCCCGAGGTCGTCGGCGGTGCGCGCGGCGCGCGCGAGGGCGCTCGCCTGGTGCGGCGTGAGGTGCCGGCGCCCCGTGGCGGCGAGCGCCACGACCGTGTCGAGCAGCGTGTCGCACACGTCCTCGACGGGCGTGGGCACGACCACCTCACGCACGTGCGTGCCGGCGCGCCCGCGCAGCGACCGGACCCGGGCGCGGAGCCTGGTCCACGGGGTCGACCACGCCCGGTGGTCGTACGCCGGCGTCAGCGTGGGGACGACGACGTCGAGGCCTTCACCCGGCCGGTCGACGAACAGCCCGACGGCCTCGTCGCGCCGCGACGCGAGGTCGCGCTCGACGGCGACGGCGACCACGCGCCGGTTCCCCGCCGCGACCCCGAGCAGGGTGTCGCACGCCGCCTCGTCCGCGGCGTCGACGCGCACGACCGTCTCCGCGCCATCCGCCGCGACCAGCGTCCAGGTGAGCTCCTGGGCGACCTCGTCGAGGCCGATCGCCCCTGCCTCGCGCACCATGACGACCCGCACGGCGGCGGGTGTCCGGCCGAACCCGGCCTCGGCCCGCGGCGGGGTCGTCGCGGTGCGGGCCGCGACGTCGCGGAGCTCGTCGGCGTCGAGCGCCCCGAGCGGCTCGACGGCGGGCCCCTCGCCCGCGCGCAGCCCCGTGTCCGCCCGCTCGGTCGCGCCGCGGAGCGCGAACGGGCCGCGGCACAGCGCCTCGACCGAGCGGCCCCAGACGAGCGGGAGGTCCCACGAGCGCCGGAAGGTCGGGTCGGCGCCCGGCGGGCGGCCGGTGGTGACCGACCGCACGCGCCCGGCGTCCGCGTCCCACAGGTGCACGGTCACCCCGCGCGCGCCCGACGCCGCGACCCACCACCGCGCACCGAGCGGCACGACCCGCGCCAGGTCGGTCGGGCGCTCGTCGGGCGTGCCGGCGTCGGGCGGGGGCACCGCCTGCACGTACGCCCACAGCTCGGCCAGGGCCAGGAGGCAGTCCGTCTCGTCGACCGCGTCGCGGCGGTCCGCGAGCGCCTCGAGCCGCCCGACCGCGGACGTGACGAGGCGCTGGACCGCGGGCCGCCGGCCGAGCCGCGCCACCACGCCCGCGCCGCGCAGCTCCTCGAGGTCGTCGTGGCCGACGTGCGAGAGCCCGACGTCGAGCAGCCGCTCGACCGCGCGCACGACCTCGTCGGCCACCGCCCGTGCGTCGGGGACGCCCGTGGCACGCGGCGTCGCGGCGGCCCGCTCGGGCCAGGGCCACGGCCGGCCGTGCGCACGCCACACGTGCACGAGCGCCTCCAGCCGCCACCGGCGCTCGTCAGCGTCGCTCCACGCCGCCCCCTCGCGGGCCACGAGCATCCCCGGGAACCCCGCCCCCGCGACGTACGTGACGCGCGGCGCGCCGGGCCACGAGACCTCCGCGCGCGGGCCGTCGACCGCCACCTCCACGGGCGGCCCACCGACCGCCGCCTCCACGGGGAGACCGTCGACCGACGCCTGCGCGGGATCAGCAGGCACCGTCTCGGCGACCGCCCGCACGACGGCGGCGCCCGCGGCTCGGTGCACGGCGCGCGGGTCGAGCGCCAGGATCTCCGCCACCGGGTCCGGGGCGGGAGCGGACGGCGTCGCGCCGTCACGTGCCGCGGCGGGAGCTGCCGCGGGTGCGGCACCCGTCCCCCGTGCCCACAGGCTCGCGGCCACGACGTGCTGGCACGTGCCCGGCGTCGGGCACGCGCACCGCGCCCCGGCGGGACCGCGTGCGTCGAGCTCGACCCGCACCCCGCCCACGGACACGACGACGCCGTCGGGGCGCGCCTCGACCGGCTCGACCCGCCCGGCGGTGACGTCCTTGCGGGCGCGCCGGACGAGGCCCGGGCTCGCGAGCGTGGCGAGGGCGTCGTCGTCGTACCCCGCGTACACCGCGGCCCACGCACCGGGCCCGGCGCCGGACCCGCTCACGGGAGCACCTCGCCGAGCCACTCGGCGAACCGCTCCGGCGTGAGCGCCGCGATCTCCATGCCCTGCTCGGCGAGCCGGCGCGCGACGCCGCGGTCGTACGCGGGGTTCGCCTGCCCGTCGAGGGCCGCGAGCCCGAGCAGCCGGACGCCCGACGCGTGCAGACGCCCCACCGCGGACACCAGCTGCGACACCGAGCCGCCCTCCTCGAAGTCGCTGACGAGCGCGACGACCGTGCGCCGCGGGTCGCGCACGTGCTGCTCCGCGTACCGCACGGCGCGCGCGATGTCGGTCCCCCGCCGAGCTGCGCGGTGAGCAGCACCGTCACCGGGTCGTGCGCGAGGTGCGACATGTCGACGACCGCCGTGTCGAACAGGACGAGGCGGACCGTGATCCCCGGCAGCCCCGCGAGGATGCCCGCGCTCACCGCGCTGTAGAGCACCGAGGCCGCCATGGACCCCGACTGGTCGACGAGCAGCACGACGTCGTACGACAGCGACCGGCGCCGCCGCGCCGAGAATCGCAGGTCCGTGACGAGGAGGCGCCCGCGCTCCGGGTCCCAGCGGCCGAGGTTCGCGCGGACCGTCGCGGCGGCGTCGAACGTGCGGCTGGATCGCACGAACGAGCGGCGAAACCGGTCCCGGCGCCCGTCGACGGCCGTCACGAAGCGGGGGCGCAGGCGGCGCACCACGTCCTCGACGACGCGCGCGACGATCCGTCGCAGCCCGTCCTGCACCTGCGGCCCGAGCCTGCCCCGCACGCGCAGGAGCGCCGACGCCAGCTCGGCGCTCGGCTCGACGGCCTCGACCGCCTCCGGGTCCGCGAGCAGCTCCGTCATGCCGTACCGACCGACCGCCTCGACCTGCATGCGCTCGAACGTCTCGCGGGGGAACAGCTCGCGCGCCGACCCCAGCCAGTCGAGCCCCTCGACGACCGACCCTCCGCGGCCACCTCCGCGGCCCCTGCCTCGGTCGCCGTCGGGGTCTCCCCCGGTGCCGTGCCGGTGGCCGCGCGCGGTGTACTCGCGGTCGTAGAGGTGCCCGAGCGTGCGGTCCAGCGCCTGGTCCGGTGGCGCCACGGGCAGCGTGTCGCCCGCGTACCGGCCCAGCACGAGCCGCCAGCGCCGCGCGGCCTCCTGGTCGTCCGCCCGCCCGGCCACGCCGAGACCGCCGCCCGCCGTCACGAGGCGCTCCCGCGAGCCCACGCGCCCAGCCCATCCCGCTCGAGCACGGCGACGAGCTCGCGCTCCACCACCAGCGCGGCCCGCAGGTCGTCCTCCGAGACGTGCACGCGCCGGTCCAGCGCGTCCGCGCGCGTCCCGGTGCGCGCGGCGACTCGCTCGGCGAGCCGGTGTGTCTCGGTCGGCCGCAACCACGTGAACGCGCGCCGCAGGTCCGGCAGGACCGCTCGGAACGCGTCCTCGTCGAGACCACGCAAGCCCTCGTCGACGGCGTCGAACATCTCCGGCGTGTGGAGCAGCAGGTCCGGGGCCGCGCGCAGGACCCCGCCGAGGAACGCCGTCGCCGCCACGGGGTCTGCGCCGGGTGCGAGCTGGGCCCGCACCCGCTCGACGAGCCCGCGGTCGCCGGGCTCGTCGCCGAGCTCGTCGTCGACGGCGGCGAACGCGGTGAGCGCCCCGCGCACCGCCGGGGACGCGTCGGCGTCCTCGCGGACGCGCGCGAGCGCCTGCCCCACCGTCGCGGCCGCCGAGCCCGGTCCGTCCCGGCCTGCGCCGCGCACGTCGCGCACGAGGGACCGCAGCGCGACGAGGCTCGCCAGGGCGTCGTCCTGCGTCGTCGCGTCGGCCGCCGCGAGGTCCGGGACCAGGTACGCGGCCGTGGCCAGCCCCTGCTCCGCGAGGTCGAGCAGGGCCTGCGCGTGGTCGCCCAGCTCCAGCTCGACGCGCGCCCGCCACAGCGCGACGAGCCGTCGCATGCCCGCGACAACGGACGCGAGCGACGGGTCCACGTCGAGCGTGGAGCGCACGAGCGCGACGAGCGGGGGCAGCCGCTCCGGCAGGCCGACGACGACGCACTGCGCGACGAGGCGCGCGACGGCGTCGCTCGAGCGCTCCTCGCGCGCCCGCTCACGGGCGTCGTCGAGCAGCGCGACCGCGACCGCCTCGAGCGTCGCCCCGCGGTGGGAGAGCTCGACGAGGCGCGCCTCGACGAGCGGCGTCCACGCGTACGTCCACTCCTCCAGCACGAGGCCCAGCCCGCGGCCCGCGACGTGGTCGGGGCCCGAGACCCGGCGAGCGAAGCCCAGCTCGAGGAACGCGCACAGCGCGAGGAACCGACGCCGGTCGCGGTGCGCGGTACGACGGCGGGCGTCGAGCCGCACGGTGCGCGGCACGGCGTCGGACACGTCGAGGCGCAGCGCCCGGGCGCGGGCACGCGCCTCCTCGACGAGCGGCGGGGCCGCACCGCCCGGGGCGACGTCGCCGAGCGCGCGCCCGGCGAAGATCTCGGCGACCGCGAGACCGAGCGGGCGGTCGCCCGCGGCGTCCAGGTCGTCCGGGTCCTTCACGTAGCACGAGGTGATCGCGTCGAGCAGGTCGGTGCGGCACGGCCAGGGCCGTTCCCGCAGGGCCGCGAGCCGGTGCGCGTGCTCGACGGCGGCCTGGGACTGCGCCACGCTCACGAGGGCCCCGCGCTCCGACGCCCCGCGCCCGACGTCGACCAGGACCCCGGCCGCGGCGGCAGCGGGCCCGGCCGGGTCGTGGTGCGCGGCCCAGAGCCGGTCGTAGTAGCCCGGCGCGGGCATGCCCGCGCCGTACCCCCGCAGGGCGTCGAGCCGCTCGTCGTCGTAGCGGACGAGCCACGCGGGAGCGTCGGCGAGGTCGCCGTACCCGTCCGCGGGGCGCCGCGCCACGACCGCCGCGCCGTGCTCGCTCCCGACGAGCGCCTCGACGAGGGCGAGCGTGTGGAACGCGCCCGTGACGACGACGACCGGCCCGTCCGCACGCGCGGCGTGCTCCGCGACGCGCGCGGACATGCGCGCCTCGCGGTCGAGCGAGCCGTCGGCGGCGAGCGCCTCGTCCTCGTAGTCGAGCCGCGCGAGGGCCGCCCAGGCGAACACGTCGTCGACGAGCTCGCGCCAGTCGTGCAGGCGCGACGTCTCGCGCGCCTCGAAGAGGTGGTCCCACAGCTCGTCGTGGTCGCGGCACCCGAGCCGCTCCGCGAGCCGGGCGACCGTGCGCGAGTGCGCGAGGTGGCGCTCCGCGAGGACGGTCCGCGCGGCGGCTCCCCGCTCGTCGTCCTCCTCGGCCGCCCGCTCGCCCCACGGGGAGTCGACGAACGCGAGCTCCGCGCCCGCCGCGTGCCCCGCGCGCAGGGCGACCCACTCGGGCGAGTACCGCGCGAGCGGGTAGAAGCCCGCGGCGCGCACGCCGCCTCCCGCGGCGTCTGCGAGGTCGCCGGCGAGGCTGAGGACCGCGACGGGCGGGACCGTCCGCTCGTCGAGCAGCGCGGGCAGGAGGCGCGTGTACTCCTCGGGCCCCTCGACGAGCACGACGGACGGCCGGATCTCGGCGACCAGCGCGGCCACCGCGACCGCGCAGGCGGGACTGTGGTGGCGCACCCCGACGAGGTGCACGCCGTCGCGCTCGCGCAGCAGCGCGAGGTCGTGAGCCGCCTGGCGAAGCCGCGGCGGCGCGGCGTCCCACGCGGCGCGCAGGGCTACCGCCACAGGTCGCCCGCCGCGGTGAGGAAGTCCTTCCAGCGTGCGTCCGACCGCGCGCGCTCCCGCACGACGTTGTCCACGTAGTGCCGCAGCCGCCGCGCGTCCTCCTCGTCGCCCTTGAGCGCGACGCCGCCCACCTGGCGCGCGACCTGCCCGGCCGTGACCGTGCCGTCACCGAGGTAGCGCGCCTCGAGCGACGCCGCGATCGCGACGTTCACCGCCTCCGCCGTCGACATCACGGTCTCGGGGCGCTTGACCGGTGCGCCGCTCGCCGTCGTGCCGGTGCGCAGGTCCTGGAACACGGTGACGAGCACCTCGAGCACGTCACGGTCGAGCACCGGTCGGTCTTCGACGGGCCCGAGCTCGGCGGTGAGGCGCGTCTCGACGAGCTCGATCTCGAACGCGCGGTCGCGGATCGGCGCGACCGTCTCGAAGTTGAAGCGCCGCTTGAGCGCGGCCGACATCTCGTGGACCCCGCGGTCGCGCAGGTTCGCCGTGGCGAGCACGTTGAACCCGGGCCGTGCCGCGACGCGGGCGTCGGCGCCGAGCTCAGGGACCATGAGCTGCTTCTCGGACAGCACGGAGACGAGCGTGTCCTGGATCTCCGGGGCGCAGCGCGTGATCTCCTCGAACCGCGCGACGCGCCCGCTCTCCATCGCACGGTAGACGGGCGACGGCACGAGCGAGCGCTCGCTCGGCCCCTCCGCGATGAGGAGCGCGTAGTTCCACGAGTACCGCACGTGGTCCTCGCTCGTGCCCGCGGTGCCCTGCACCGTGAGGGTCGACGTGCCGCTCGCGGCCGCCGCGAGCAGCTCGGACAGCAGGGACTTGGCCGTGCCGGGCTCACCGACGAGCATGAGGCCCTGCCGGCCGAGCAACGACACGACCGCGCGGTCGACGAGCGGGTCGTCACCGAAGAACTTGCGGCTCACGCCCAGCTCCCGGTCGCCCACGACGAACGCCCGAACGGCGCGCGGGCTCAGGCGCCAGCCCGGCGGGACGTCGGCCCCGCGCCGGGCGTCGGCCTCGGCGAGCGCCGCGAGCTCGTCGGCGTACCGGACCTCCGCCGGCGGTCGCAGCTCGGCGAGCGCCGGGGGCGCCTGCTCGTCACCGGTCGTCGTGCTCGTCACCCGGGCTCCTCCTCGGTCCGGTCGCGGGCACCGTGCCCGTGGTCCTGCAGGTCAGCGTAGGAGCCGCGTCCCACACGGCCGGCGCCGGTGCCGCGGGAGCGGTCGGCGACGGTTTCGGCGGGCGTGCCCGTCGTGGGGGCGCTCTCCCCACCGGCCCAGGCTGCGCCCGTGGCGCGTCCCGCCGGGACCACGCGGTGCGGGTCGGCCTCCGCGTTCACGACGCCGCCGACGAGCACGACGATGCTCGTGAGCCAGCCCCAGAGGACCCCGGCGAGGACGAGGCCGAGCATCTGCCCGGCCGCCTGGACGACCGCCGTCGTCCCCGCCTCGGAGCCCGGCGCCGCCGGTCCCGCGAGCCGGACGTAGAGACCGAACCCCCAGGACACGAGGAGGACGCCACCGGTCCCGACGGCCGCGCCGGGCAGGCACCGCCGCCACGTCGTGTCGACGTTCGGTGCGTAGCGGTAGAGCAGCGTGAGGTACGCGCCACAGACGAGCACGACGGTCGGCCAGCGCAGCACGTCCCACGTCTGCCGGAAGGCCGCGTCGAGACCGAGCCGCTCGGCCAGGTCGGCGCCGTCACCCAGGAGCGGGCCGACGACGACGAGCGCGACGACGGACACCGCCGTGACGATCGCGCCGAGGGCGAGCGCGACCCCCAGGACGTACTGCGCCACGACCCCGCGGCGCCGCTCGACGCCGTACGCGTCGTCCAGGGCGCGGACCGCGGCGCGGAAGACACGGCTCGCGAGCCAGAGCGCGACGAGGAACGACCCGACGGCGAACCCGGTGCGCTGCTCGTCGAGGAGGCTGTCGACGAGCGGCGCGACGACCGAGGTCGACACGTGCTCGGCGAACACCGTGGTGAGCCCGCCGACGATCGACGAGCGGATCGAGTCGACGGTGTCGTCGCCGAGGAGCGGGCGCAGGAAGCCGAGGCTCGACCCGATCGCGGTCGTCAGCGGGATGAGCGAGATGAGGCCGTAGTACGACATCTCGGCGGCGAGGCCCGTGACGCGGACACCGGCGACGCGGAACGCCGATCGGGCGGCGACGTCGGCGACGCGCACGCCTCGCACCCGCGGCCCGGTGCGCGCCGCGGCGGCGAGCACGCGGTCCTGCCACGCGACCCGGCCCGCCGCGCGCTCGCGCCGCCGCGCCGTCCACGGGCGGACCACCGCTCGCGCGCACCACGTCCCGGCGGCGACCGCGCCGGCCGCGGCGGGCACGCTCGCGAGGGCGCCGAGCGCCCGGGTCCCGCCGTCGTCCGCGGCGACGGCCAACACGACGACGACCGCCCCGACGCCCGCGAGGGCGAGCAGCGTCGACGTCGCCGTGCTCACGGCGGACCGGACTGCCGTCGACCGGCGCGCGAGCACGGCGACGAGCAGCCAGGCGAGCGTCGCGACGACGATCACGGGGCGGCGCCGCCGCTCACGGGAGCGTCCGGCGGGTCACCACTGGCTCTTCCGCTCCCAGTCGGGGTCGAACGACCCCGCCTCGGCCACCGCCACATAGTCCCGGTAGGCCTCCGCGACGAGGACGGGCGGCAGGTCCGCGATCCGCGCGGTCCCCCGTCCGGAGCCGCGGCCCGTCCGCTCGAACGTCAGCGCCGTCACCGCGGCCGGGATGTTCTCCTCCGGGACGAACGACCCCGTGAACTCGATCTGCACGACGATCCCCGCGCTCGTGAACGCCTTGGTGTACGCGCTGAACCACCCGGCGTCCTCGGCCTGCGAGCGGGAGTAGCCCCGCTTCGTGGCGCGCCCGCGGACCGAGAAGCTGTCGGAGAACCAGCCCTTGTGGTCGTCGATCGCGGTCGCACCCGTGGGGACGTCGGGCGTCGTGACGTCGAGCTGCGCGAAGAGCGGGGCGACCTCGTAGTCCGCCAGGTGCGCCGTCCAGGCCGCCGTCGCCTCCGGGCCGAGCAGGACCGCGTGCGCGAGCCCGACCGTGGACTCTGCCCCGAGCTCCACGTCCTCGTCGTCGGCGTCGACGAGCGCGCCGCCGTCGGGCCGGAACGGGCGGGCTCCCTCCGTCCCGGGGTTCTCGACCCAGACGAGCCGCTCGACGAGGCGCGACATCACGGGGTGACCGAGGAGGTACTCCTGCCACTCCGACGCCGTCCACGTGCGGCCCACGCACATCGCCTCGTAGAGCCGCTGGGTCTGCAGGGCGACCGCGGCCTTGAGCTCCTTGCGGCTCGCGGTGAGCTGCTTCTTGGCGGCCGCGACGAGCTCGGGGTCGTCCTGCGCCCGGGGCGCCGGGAGCGCCTTGACCACCTTCCCGGCGTCGCTCGTGAGCTCGAGCGTGAAGGCGGGGGTGATGCGCCCGACGTACTCCCGGGAGCCGAGGTCGAGGTGGAGCAGGCCGTCGTCCTCGAAGCCCGCGGTCTGGACGGTGCGGTCGGCGAGCTGGTCCGCCGTCCAGCCGCGCCGCTCCGCGAGCTCGGCCGCCAGGCGCTGCGCGGTCTCCTGGACCGTGGCCTGGCGGAACCGCCGCGAGACGGCGAGGAGCTCCTGGATCGCGGCCGGCTGCCCGTTCGCCGCGAGCGCGTGCACGAGCGCCTCGGTCTGCGCGCGACGCCCGACGTGCGCCTTCGCGTAGCGCTGGAACGTCGCGGCGAGCTCGGCGCCGGGCATCGCGACGGTCAGCGCGAGCAGACCCTTGTCCTTGACCGCCGAGCCGACGTACGTGGCCTGGTGCTCGCGGTACAGGTCGCGGTGGTGGTCCTCGAGCGTCTTGGACGCCTCGACCGAGTAGTGCTCGGGCGAGCGTTTGGCCCAGGCCTGGTACTGGTCGTACCGCAGCTGGGCACCGGCCGTCGCGTACGCGTCGCTCTCCTGCGGCGAGGGGTTGCGCGTGTCCTGCGCGACCCACGCCGCGAGCACGTGGCTGCCGAGCCGTGCGCGGTCCTCCTCCTGCAGCAGCGACAGGTACCGCTCCAGCAGCCCGGCACCGCTCGGGTCCTTGAGCTTGACCGCGAGCACGACCCACCAGCGCAGGACCGTCGGGTCCACCGGCGAGCCGTCCGCCGCCCAGCGGGCCGCGGGCAGCGCGTCGAGGTCGAACCACGCCATGCTGACCGGCTTCTTCGCGCGCAGGCCCTTGGTCGCCTCCGCGAGCAGCGCCTCGGGCGCGAGGTCGGCCGAGATGTCCTCGCCCAGCGCCTCGAGCGCCGTGAGGAGCGCGGCGCGCACGACCTCGCTGCGCTCCTTGCCCAGCGCGGCGCGCAGCGCAGGCACCGCGTCGACGTCGCCGAGCCGGGCGAGCCACTCCGCCGCGCTGCGGCGCACCTCGGACCGGCCGTTCCCCAGGCCCTGCTCGGCCAGCCCGCGCACCCCGGGGTGCGTGCTCAGGGCCGCCTGCGCCGTCGCACGATAGGTGCGGCCCTCACCCAGTGCGAGCTCGGTCAGGCGCGGCAGGAACCGGCGCGGGACCTGCGGCAGCTGGGCGAGCACCGCGAGCGCCCGGGCCGGCTTGGCGCTGCCGTACGTGCGCTCGCGGTCGTCGAGCGCGGCGGCGAGCCGGTCGAGGTGCCCCGCGTAGTAGGGCCACGCGTGCTCGGGCGTCACCGTGTCGGTCGCCCACCAGGTCGAGAAGTACAGCTCGTCGACCAGCGCCCCGGCGTCGTCGCGTCCGACGCGCCGCAGCGCCTCGTCGAGGACGCGCAGGTCGACGTCGAGCAGGTCGCCCTCGTGGAGCCGGTACCAGCCGAACCGCTCGCTGCGCCCGCGTCCCTCGTTCCCCTGCAGCCGCAGCCGGTGCAGGAGCGTGATGCCGGGGAGGCGCGAGAAAACGCCGGGCGCGGACAGTCGGCGCATGACGACGCCGCCGGGGCGCCGGGTGCTCGTCCCGGACAGGAACGCCGCGAAGACCCGGAGGTCCTCGTCGGTGATGCCGGGCAGCTCCTTGAGGTCCTGCTCGACGGTCAGGCGGCGCCACCGCGGCCACCCGTCGTCCTTCTTCCCTGCGTGCGCCGCGTGGTCGGCGCGGGCGCGCTCGAGGGCGGTGTCGATCGCGGCCCGCGCGGCCCGCACGAACTCGTCGCCGAGCACCGTCTCCGGCAGCGGCTCGAAGGGCGGCACGTCGATCTCGGGCTCGTCCTCCTGCGCGGCGTCGAGGACACGCGCTCGCTCGACGGTGTCGCGCAGGAGCGTCGCCCGGGCGCCCGTCGACCGCTCGGCCGCCTCCTCCAGGGCGACCAGACCGCCGTCGACCTGGGCGAGGCGCGTCACCACGGCGCCGAGCCGCGAGGCCGGGAGCGACGTGAGCAGAGGGGCGAGGAGCTCGCGCTGGCGCGCCGCGGGGAGCGGGACGAGCGCGGCGACCGCCGCCTCGCGTACCGCCTTGCTCGTGTCCGCGGCGAGCACGGCGAGCAGCGGGGCGAGCGTCTCGGTCGCCGCCGGGTCCGCCGCGACGAGCGCCACGAGCTCACCGCGCCCCGCGGCGCTCACCCCCGGCAGCACCCGCGTCGCGACGTCCAGGTGCGCGACGACGAACTCCCGCGCCGGGTCGCCCAGCAGCGCCGGGCCCAGGTGCCGCGACGCCCAGCCGGCCGACGCCGGCCGCTCGAACAGCTCGCGCAGCACCACCGCCGGTGCGTCCGCCTCCGGCACGCCGCCCTCCACCGCGAGGGCCACGAGCAGGTCCGGCGTCCAGCGGTCGGGCGCGCCCTTGCCCTTCTGGCCGTGCCGGCGTTCGTTCGCGCGCCGCGACATGTCGTTGACGAGCGTGGTGAGCCAGCGCGGGTCCGACGCCCGCTCGCGGTCCACCTCGGACGAGACCGCGCTGAGGACGCGGCCGAGGCGCACGAGCTCCGGGACGGTGACGGAGTCCGAGAGCGTGTAGAGGTTGGAGCGCGCGGTGACCGCCTTCGCCGACGTCCACCCCGGCACGGCGGCCTTCAGCCGGTCGTCCTGGGCAGGGGTCGTCCACGAGTAGACCCCGGACTGGCCGGGACGACCGAGGAGCGCCTCGACGTCGCCGCCCCGCAGCGCCTCCAGCTCGAGCAGGACCTCCGGTCCCTCGCCCCGGTGCACGTACGCGACCGCACGGCCCGCGAGCTCCGGCGACGCGACCGCGAGCACCTTCAGGGCGTCGACGAGCCGAGCGCTCGGGCGGTCGCCTCCCGTCTGCCCCTCGGCACGCCGGAACAGACCCTTGACCTTCTCGAGCACCCTCTACCTCACCGTCACGTCGTCGCTGCTGGTGGGCCCGATGCTAGGGGCGGCCGCCGACACGGCGCGCTGCGCTCGCACGGGCGACGGGTGCCACGTCGCAGCACGGCACGACCGTGACTGGCGGGAAGGGAGTGGTGGGTGGGCCCGGAGGGACTCGAACCCCCGACATCCACGGTGTAAGCGTGGCGCTCTAACCAGCTGAGCTACAGGCCCTGGAACGGCGGAGCACAGCCTACCGGGTCGGCACCCCGCCACCTGCCACGACCGCCCGGCTCCCAGGGCTCAGAGCTGCTCCAGCGCCCGTCGGTAACCGTCGAGGTCGCGGCGCTGCCCGCGCGGGTTGACGACCGACCACCGGACGATCCCGTCGGCGTCGAGCAGGAACGAGCCACGCAGCGCGAGGCCGTTGTCCTCGTCGAGGACGCCGTAGGCCCGTGCGACGTCCCCGTGCGGCCAGAAGTCGGAGAGCAGGTCGAACTCGAAGCCCTCCTGCGCCGTCCACGCCTTCTGCGCGAACACCGAGTCGCACGAGATGCCGAGCAGGGTGACGCCGGCCGCCTCGAACTCCTCGAGGTTGTCGCGCAGCTCGCACAGCTCGCCCGTGCAGATCCCGAGAACGCGAAGGGGTAGAACACGAGGAGCACCGGCCCACCCTGCAGGTCCGCGAGGTGGACGGGCGTGCCGTGGGTGTCCGGCAGCGTGAAGTCGGGCGCCGGGTCGCCCGGACCGGGCGGCGTCGTGCGCCCGGTCGTCGCGGCGTCGTCAGCGACCGCGGCCACGGGTCCCGAGCTTCGTCGCGGACCAGTCGGGCGCGATGGCGAACGTGCTCGTCGCGTGCAGCCCGGCCGTGGTCGCGGCCTCCTGGATGTCGTTGTGGCCCACGTGGCCCGGCCGGCCGGGCTTCGGGGTGAGCACCCAGATGAGGCCGCCGTCGTCGAGCACGGTCTGGACGTCCACGAGCAGGTCGGTGAGGTCGCCGTCGTCCTGGCGGAACCACACGACCACGCCGTCCGTGACGTCGTCGTAGTCCTCGTCGACGAGCTCGCCGCCGACGAGCTCCTCGAGCTCCCCGCGCAGGTCGTCGTCGACGTCGTCCGCCCAGCCGAACTCCTGGACCACGTTGCCGGGCGCGAACCCCAGTCGGTCCGCCCCGCTGGGCCCTACGGTGTCGGTCACTGTCGTGTCGTTCCTTTCCTCGTCCTGTCCGTGCGGTGGGCCGTCGCGCGCGCCCGGGCGGGCGCCCGCGCGCACGACGACCTGCCGTGTCTGGCAAAGGTAGCCCACCGCAGGGTGCGGTGCTTGGCAAGGCACCGCCCACGGACGGCCGTCCCGCGGGTCGTCGGCCGTGGTCGTGCACCGCCGGGCGGCCGCACGACGGCGGCGCGCACGCCGTCCGGCCCGTGTCGCCGAAATCACGCCCTCTTGACCACCCGATGGTGTGACTTACGCGCGCGTTGTGAACACAATGGGTAGACCACCCTGGTCTCGTGAAGAGGCGCGGTCGCCACCAGCGGCCGCGGCCGCGTGCCCGGAGTGGGCCCGAGACGGGTGTCGGCCGTGTACCGCGCGGCCGAGCGCCCGGCATCCGACGAGATATGAGGTTGCTGGTGGCTTCGTACGACGAGACCGGACCGCTGATCAACGGTCTGCTCAGCCAGGTTCCGGACTTCGACCCCGCCGAGACCGGCGAGTGGGTCGAGGCCCTCGACGGCCTGATCGACGACCGCGGGGGCCCGCGCGCCCGCTACGTCCTGCTGAACCTGCTCAAGAGGGCCCGGGAGCGCAACGTCGCCGTCCCGACCTCCCTGACCACCCCCTACGTGAACACCATCGGTGTCCACGAGGAGCCCTACTTCCCCGGCGACGAGGCGCTGGAGCGCCGCTACCGCTCGTGGATCCGCTGGAACGCCGCCGTCATGGTGACGCGGGCGCAGCGGCCCGGCATCGGCGTCGGCGGCCACATCTCCTCCTACGCGTCGGTGGCGACGCTGTACGAGGTGGGCCTGAACCACTTCTTCCGCGGCAAGGACCACCCGGGCGGCGGCGACCAGGTCTACTTCCAGGGCCACGCCTCCCCCGGCGTGTACGCGCGCGCCTTCCTGGAGGGCCGCCTCTCCGCGGACCAGCTCGACGGTTTCCGCCAGGAGAAGTCGCACCCGGGCGGCGGCCTGCCGTCGTACCCGCACCCGCGGCTCATGCCCGACTTCTGGGAGTACCCGACCGTCTCCATGGGTCTCGGCCCGGCGAGCGCGATCTACCAGGCGTGGACGGACAAGTACCTGCACAACCGCGGGATCCGCGACACGGAGCAGCAGGACGTGTGGGCGTTCCTCGGCGACGGCGAGATGGACGAGCCCGAGTCGCGCGGCATGCTCCAGCTCGCGGCGCAGCAGCAGCTCGACAACCTGACGTTCGTCGTGAACTGCAACCTGCAGCGCCTCGACGGCCCGGTGCGCGGCAACGGCAAGATCATCCAGGAGCTCGAGGCGCAGTTCCGCGGTGCGGGCTGGAACGTCATCAAGGTCATCTGGGGCCGCGAGTGGGACGTCCTGCTCAACGCGGACAAGGACCGCGCCCTGGTCAACCTCATGAACGTCACGCCCGACGGCGACTACCAGACGTACCGTGCGGAGTCCGGCGCGTTCATCCGCGAGCACTTCTTCGGCCGCGACCCGCGGACGAAGGCGCTCGTCGAGAACATGACCGACGACGACATCTGGAACCTCAAGCGCGGCGGCCACGACTACCGCAAGATCTACGCGGCCTACGCGGCGGCGCGCGCCCACACGGGCCAGCCGACCGTGATCCTCGCGCACACGGTCAAGGGCTACGCGCTCGGGCCGTCGTTCGCGGGCCGCAACGCGACGCACCAGATGAAGAAGGTCGGCCTGGCCGACCTCAAGGCGCTGCGCGACTCCCTGCGCATCCCGATCACGGACGAGGAGCTGGACGCCAACCCGTACGAGCCCCCGTACTTCCACCCGGGCCCCGACGCACCGGAGATCCAGTACCTGCTGAACCGTCGCCAGCAGCTCGGCGGGTTCGTGCCCGAGCGCCGCTCGTCGCCGAAGCCGATCACCCTGCCCGGCGACAAGTCCTACGAGATCCTCAAGAAGGGCTCGGGCCAGCAGGAGATCGCCACGACGATGGCGTTCGTCCGCCTGCTCAAGGACCTCATCAAGGACAAGGAGTTCGGCAAGCGCGTCGTGCCGATCATCCCCGACGAGGCCCGCACGTTCGGCCTGGACTCGATCTTCCCGTCGGCGAAGATCTTCAACACCCAGGGCCAGCACTACCTCGCCGTGGACCGTGAGCTCATGCTGAGCTACAAGGAGTCCGAGGCCGGGCAGATCATGCACACCGGCATCAACGAGGCGGGCTCCGCGGCCGCCTTCCAGTCGGTCGGCACGTCCTACGCCACGCAGGGCGAGATCATGGTGCCGTTCTACATCTTCTACTCGATGTTCGGCTTCCAGCGCACCGGCGACCAGTTCTGGGCGGCGGGCGACCAGCTCACGCGCGGCTTCATCATCGGCGCGACCGCGGGCCGCACCACGCTCACGGGCGAGGGCCTGCAGCACGCCGACGGCCACTCCCCGCTCCTCGCGGGCACGAACACCGCGATCGTCCAGTACGACCCGGCGTTCGGCTACGAGATCCGGCACATCGTGCGCGACGGCATCGAGCGCATGTTCGGCCCGGGCGAGCACGGCGTGGGCGCGGACGGCCGCGACCAGAACGTCATGTACTACCTCACGGTGTACAACGAGCCGATGGTCCAGCCGGCCGAGCCGGAGGACGTGGACGTCGAGGGCATCCTCAAGGGCATCCACCGCATCTCCGTGGGCGAGGGCGACGGGCCGCGCGCCCAGATCCTCGCGTCGGGCGTCGGCGTGCCGTGGGCGCTCGAGGCGCAGCAGCTCCTGCGGGAGGACTGGGGCGTCGCGGCGGACGTGTGGAGCGTGACGAGCTGGAACGAGCTGCGGCGCGACGCGCTCGCCGCCGACCAGGCCGCGTTCCTCGACCCGGCCGCGCCGGCGCGCGTCCCGTTCGTCACGGAGAAGCTCTCCGGCGCCGAGGGGCCGTTCGTCGCGACGAGCGACTACGACCACCTGGTCCCCGACCAGATCCGCAAGTGGGTCCCGGGCGACTACGAGGTGCTCGGCGCCGACGGCTTCGGGTTCTCGGACACGCGCGCTGCGGCCCGCCGGCACTTCAAGATCGACGGCCCGTCCGTCGTCGTGCGCACGCTCCAGGCGCTGGCCAAGCAGGGCAAGGTCCCCGCGGACGCGTCGGCCCGCGCGATCGAGAAGTACCGCCTGATGGACGTCACCGCCGGCACGTCCGGCAACGCGGGCGGCGAGGCCTGACGCTCACCGCCTGAGACGACGACGGCCGGTCACCCCGCGGGGTGACCGGCCGTCGTCGTCTCCGGAAGGTGCCGGACGCCGTGGGTCAGGTCCCGGCGCGGTGCTGCTCGGCCTGCGCGACGGCGCGCTCGAGGTCCGCGCGCAGCGGCGCGACGCCCCGGGGGTCGCCGTACTCGACGAGCGACTCGAGGTGGTGGCGGGCGTCGAGGGGCCGGTCGGCCTCGATGGCCGCGAGGACGAGCTGGCGCCCGACCTCGGCCTCGTGCTCGCGGGCGCGCCAGTGGCCGACGCCGAGGCCCAGCGCCTCGACCGGCAGTCCCGCCGTGCGCAGCACCTCCATGGACTGCGCGAGCGCGTGCCCCGAGGGGTCGCGCTCCGCGGCCGTCGCGAAGCGGCGCAGGGCCGCCTCCGGGTCGTCGTCGAGGGAGAGGCGGCCGAGCTCCACGAGCGGGTACCACCCGCGCGGGTGCCCGGCGAGCTCCTCGGCGAGCGCCCAGACCGCGAGGTCGGCGGCGCGCTGCTTCTCCGTCTCGTCCGCCGGGGCGGCGAGCGGGTCGTCCGTGGCCGGTCCCTCCGCGGCCCGACGGCGGACCAGCTCCGCGAGCGCGCGGAAGGCCCGCTCGTCGTTCGGGTCGTCGACGAGCATCGCCCGCAGCGCGTCCTCGTGGACCGTGTCGCCACGCTTCTCCCCGGACCGTGGGCGGCGCGTGCCGACGGTCGACGCGGACGTCGGCCGACGCATGAGCTGTCGAAGTCGGGGCATGAGTGCCATTCCCCGACCCTAGCGGGTCGTCCGGGTGCTCACCCAGCGACCCGGTCCCCCGGCGACCCGGGGCCCGCCGTGGCACGCGCTTTGTGGACTGTCCACAACCCCGGCCGTATGCTCGGCGCGTGACGGCCACCCCCAGGACCCCGGCGACCGCGCCGGCCCCGACCGGCCCGGCCGGCAACGCGGACAACCTCCAGCGCCTGCGCGACGGCAGCGGCCTGCTCATGTCCGCCGCGCTGCGCCGGCTCGACGACGAGATCCGCTGGTACCGCGAGCTCCCGGCCGAGGACCGCTCCTACGTGGGTCTCGTCGCGCAGTCCGGCATCACGGCGTTCGTCACGTGGTACGCGGACCCGCAGGCCCCGCCGCACGGCGTGAGCGACATCTTCGCCGCGGCCCCGCCCGAGCTCACGCGCTCGATCTCGCTCCAGAACACGCTCCAGCTCGTCCGCATCGTCGTCGAGGTCGTCGAGGCGTACTCGGACCAGCTCGCGGCACCGGGCGGCGAGCGCGACCTGCGCGAGGCCGTGCTGCGCTACTCCCGGGAGGTGGCGTTCTCCGCGGCGGAGGTCTACGCCCGCGCCGCGGAGGTCCGCGGCGCGTGGGACGCGCGCCTGGAGGCCCTCGTCGTGGACGCGCTCATCCGCGGCGACGGCGACGACTCGCTGCGGTCGCGCGTCTCGGCGCTCGGCTGGGGCGGCCACGGCTCGACCCTCGTCATGGCGGGCACGATCGCCGCGACGCTCGACGAGGTCCGGACGGCGGAGCTGCGCCGCGCGACGCGCCGCGCGGCGGGCGACGCGCTCGTGGGCATCCACGGCGACCGGCTGGTCCTCGTGCTCGGCGGCGAGGGGGACCTCCAGGCCGCCGCGGCGTCGCTCCTGCCCCGCTTCGGCCCCGGCCCGGTCGTCATCGGGCCGACGGTCCCCGGGCTGGAGGAGGCCGCGCGCTCGGCGCAGGCCGCGCTCGCGGGGCTGCGGGCCGCGCCCGCCTGGCCGCAGGCCCCGCGCCCGGTGCTCGCCGACGACCTGCTCCCGGAGCGCGTCCTCACCGGCGACACCACGGCGCGACGCACGCTCGTCGCCCAGGCCTACCGCCCGCTCGCCGAGGCGACGGGCTCGGTGCTCGAGACGCTGTCCGCCTACCTCGGCACGGGCCGGTCGCTCGAGGCGGCGGCCCGGTCCCTGTACGTGCACCCGAACACCGTGCGCTACCGCCTGCGCAAGGTCTCGGAGATCACCGGCTGGGACCCGCTGGACGCCCGCGAGTCGTTCGTGCTGCAGGTCGCGCTCGCGCTCGGGCAGCTCTCGACGGTCCGCTGAGGAGCCGGGCGCGCCCGACGTCCCGCGGGCTCCGCGCCCGCGGCGCCTTGTAGGTTCGGCACAACCACCCTCCGCAAGGTTGGTGCGCGTCGTGACGTGGCGCACGGCCCTCGCGTTGGCACAGTTGACGGGTGCTCGCCGTCTTGTGCCCTGGACAGGGCTCCCAGTCCCCCGGAATGCTCGCCCCCTGGCTCGAGCTGCCCGGCGTCGCCGACCAGGTCTCCGCGTTCGGCGAGGCCGCGGGCCTCGACCTGCGCGCGCACGGGACGGAGTCGGACGCCGACACGATCCGTGACACGGCCGTCGCGCAGCCGCTCATCGTCGCGTCGTCGCTCGTCGCGCTCCGCGTGATCCTCGACGGGCGCGACACCGCCGACGTCGTCGACGTGACCGCCGGGCACTCGGTCGGCGAGCTCGCCGCCGCGGCCGTCGCGGGGGCGCTGACGGACACCGGCGCCGTCGGGCTGGTCGCGCACCGCGCGCGCGCCATGGCCGCGGCCGCTGCCGCGACGCCCACCGGCATGAGCGCCGTCGTCGGGGGCGACCCGGAGGAGGTCCTCGCCGCGATCGAGGCGGCCCACCTGTGGCCCGCGAACGTCAACGGCGGCGGGCAGGTCGTCGCCGCCGGCGCCCTCGACCACCTCGCCGCCCTCGCGGAGAACCCGCCCGCGAAGGCGCGCGTCATCCCGCTCCAGGTCGCGGGCGCCTTCCACACGCCCTTCATGCAGCCGGCGCTCGAGGAGTTCGAGCCGGTCGCCGCGTCGTGGGACGTCGCCGACCCGCGCCTGCCGCTCCTGTCCAACGCCGACGGCGAGTCCTACGGGACCATCGACATCGAGGGCAGCACGTACGGCAAGGCGCGCGACGTCGTCCGCCGCCTCACCGCGCAGATCGCGGCGCCCGTGCGCTGGGACCTGTGCCAGGAGACCCTCGCGGAGCTCGGCGTCACCGCGCTGCTCGAGCTCGCGCCCGGAGGCGTCCTCACGGGTCTCGCCCGCCGGTCGCTCAAGGGCGTCGAGGCCGTGGCCGTGAAGTCGCCCGACGACGTCGAGGCCGCGCGCGACCTCGTCGCCCGGCACTCGGTGGCGGCCGGCGCGGCCACGGGCGTCGACGCGTGAGCGGCGCGACCCTGCGCCAGGCCACGGGCCCGGCGCACTCGCGCATCCTCGCGATCGGCGGGGTGCGCGGCGAGAACGTCGTGACGAACGACGACATCGCCGGCCCGATCGACTCCTCCGACGAGTGGATCCGCCAGCGCACCGGGATCGTCACGCGGCGTCGTGCGGGCGCCGACGTCGACGTCCTCGACCTGTCCGAGGCCGCGGCGCGCGACGCACTCGCCCGGGCTGGCCTGCAGGGTGGCGACGTCGACGCGGTGATCGTCTCCACGGTCACGTACTTCCACCAGACCCCCGCCGCCGCGGCGGTGCTCGCGGAGCGCCTCGGCGCGACGCCCGCCGCCGCGTTCGACGTCTCCGCCGCGTGCGCGGGCTACGCCTACGCCATCGCGCAGGCCGACGCCCTCGTGCGCGCCGGCATCGCGACGCACGTGCTCGTGGTCGGCGCGGAGAAGATGAGCGACTTCATCGACCCGACCGACCGCTCGATCTCGTTCCTCCTGGGCGACGGCGCCGGCGCCGCGATCGTCGGGCCGTCCGACACCCCGGGCATCGGCCCGACGGTGTGGGGCTCCGACGGCGGCAAGGCGCAGGCGATCCGCCAGACGCACGCGTGGTCGGACCTGCGCGAGGACCCCTCGCTCGGGTGGCCCACGCTGCGCCAGGACGGTCAGAGCGTGTTCAAGTGGGCCGCGTTCCAGATGGCCCCCGTCGCCGCCAAGGCGATGGCCGAGGCCGGGGTCGCCCCGGCCGACATCGGCGCGTTCGTGCCGCACCAGGCGAACATGCGGATCATCGACCAGATGATCAAGCAGCTCGAGCTCCCCGCGTCCGTCGCGGTCGCCCGGGACATCGCGGAGACCGGCAACACGTCGGCCGCCTCGATCCCCCTCGCGACCCGGCGCCTGCTCGACGAGGGGCAGGTCCGCTCCGGCGACCTCGCCCTCCAGATCGGGTTCGGCGCCGGGCTCGTCTACGCGGCGCAGGTGGTCGTGCTGCCGTAGGGGAGAATCACCCTGGACGGACGGCCGCCCTCCCCGCGGGGAGGGCCCACGCCGTCGGCGGACCCGTCCGTCGCGCGCACCGTCTGACGAAGTACCGCCCGGCACACCCACCGGGCACCGCCACCGGGACCGGTCGCCGCCGGCCCCACGACAAGGAGAAACCATGGCCTACACCGAGCAGGAAGTCCTCGCCGGCCTCGCGGAGATCGTCGCCGAGGAGACGGGTCTGCCGACCGACGCCGTCGCGCTCGAGAAGTCCTTCACCGACGACCTCGACATCGACTCGCTGTCGATGATGACGATCGTCACCCACGCCGAGGACAAGTTCGGGGTCCGCATCCCGGACGACGAGGTCAAGAACCTCACGACGGTCGGCGACGCCGTGTCCTTCATCACGGGCGCCCAGGCCTGAGCACGCCCCGCCTGCCTCGCAGGCCTGCGGGCGGGTCGGCGTCACCCACGCCGGCCCGCTCGTCCTCCCGCCCCCGCCGCAACCCCCGAGGAGCACCATGTCTGCCGCTACTGAAGTCGTCGTCACCGGCCTCGGCGCCACCACGCCGCTCGGCGGCGACGTGCCCTCCACCTGGGCCGCGGCACTGGCCGGCGAGTCCGGCGCGCGCACGCTCGAGAACGACTGGGCGGAGCGCTACGAGATCCCGGTGACATTCGCCGCGACGATCAAGGTCGACCCGGCCGAGGTCCTCGCGCGCCCCGAGATCAAGCGCATGGACCCCTCCACGCAGTACGCGATCATCGCCGCGCGCGAGGCGTGGGCGGACGCGGGCAGCCCCGAGGTCGACGGCGACCGGCTCGGCACGGTCGTGTCGTCCGGCATCGGCGGCATCTGGACCACGCTCGACGGCTGGGACACGCTGCGGGAGCGCGGCGCGCGCCGCATGCTGCCCATGACCGTGCCCATGCTCATGCCGAACTCCCCCACCGCGTACGTCTCGCTCGAGCTCGGTGCCCGGGCGGGCGCCCACGCTCTCGTCTCCGCGTGCGCGTCCGGCGCCGAGGCGATCGGCTACGGCGTCGACATGATCCGCGCGGGCCGCGCGGACGTCGTCGTCGCCGGCGGCACCGAGGCCACGATCCACCCCATGCCGATGGCGGCCTTCGCCGCCTCGCGCACGCTCTCGCTGCGCAACGACGACCCCCAGGGCGCGTCGCGCCCGTACGACGTCGACCGCGACGGCTTCGTCATCGGCGAGGGCTCGGGCGTCGTCGTCCTCGAGAGCGCCGAGCACGCCGCGGCCCGCGGCGCCCGCGTCTACGCGCGGCTCTCCGGCGTCGGGCTGTCCTCCGACGCCTACCACATCACCTCTCCCGACCCGGAGGGCCGGGGCCAGGTCGCGGCGATGCGCCGTGCGCTCGAGGAGGCCGGTGTCACCGGGCGGGACGTCGTGCACGTCAACGCGCACGCGACCTCGACCAAGGTGGGCGACCTCACCGAGACCCGCTCCATCCGCTCGCTGCTGGGCGACGACGCCGACCACGTGCTGCTCTCGGCCACCAAGTCGATGACCGGACACCTCCTCGGTGGTGCCGGCGCGCTCGAGTCGATCTTCACGATCAAGGCCGTCGCGGAGCGCCTCGCTCCCCCGACGATCAACGTGACGAACCCCGACCCGGAGCTCCAGGTGCCGCTCGTGCGCGACACGCCCGCGCCGCTGCCGAGCGGCGACGTCGTCGCGATCAACAACTCGTTCGGCTTCGGGGGCCACAACGTCGCCCTCGCCGTGGCCAGCGTCTGACCGCACGCCACGACGACGCGAAGGGCGCCTCCCCGATCTCGGGGAGGCGCCCTTCGTGGTCCTCGCGGACGAGCGTGCGTGGACAGTCTCTGCAGTGCGGCGTGCGGGGGCGTCAGCCGACGCGGTGCAGCCAGCGCACCGGAGCGCCCGCGCCGGCGTAGCGGAACGGCTCGAGCTCGTCGTCCCAGGCCTTGCCGAGCGCGAGGTGGAGGGCGTCGCGCATGGCCCAGGGCTCGCTCACCTGCTCGAGCGCGGCCCGGATCCGGTCCTCGGGCACGACGATGTTCCCGTGCACGTCCGTCTGGGCGTAGAAGATGCCGAGGTCGGGCGTGTGGGACCAGCGACCGCCGTCGACGCCGTGGCTGGGCTCCTCGGTCACCTCGTACCGCAGGTGGGACCATCCGCGCAGCGCGGAGGCCAGCCTGGCGCCCGTCCCCTGCGGCCCCTGCCACGAGTACTCGGCCCGGTAGAGGCCGCGCGCGGCGGGCTGCTCGGTCCAGTCGAGCGACACGCGCACGCCGAGGACGTTGCCCGCGGCCCACTCCATGTGCGGGCACAGAGCACGCGGTGCTGAGTGCACGTAAAGAACACCGCGGGTGATGGCACCGGCCATGTCTGCCTCCCTAGGTCGAGGTTTCGTCTTCCCCAACGTCCTCACCCAGGGCGGGTCCACAGCGCTCGCACAGGTGTCGCGGCGTGTCTCGTGCTCATCTTGCACGACATCGCGCGTGCGCGCGAGAGATCGGGCGGGCGTGCCCGGGACCGACCGGGCACAACCCCGTCAGAGGTGCTCGCGCAGCTCGCGCATCGCCTTCTTGCGCACGGAGCGGTCGAGCCGGTCCAGGTAGAGCATGCCGTCGAGGTGGTCGCACTCGTGCTGGAGGCACCGGGCCATGAGCTCGGTCCCCTCGACCACGACCTCGTTGCCGTCGAGGTCGGTGCCGACCACGCGCGCATACCAGGCGCGGCGCGTCGGGTACCAGAGGTCGGGGACGGAGAGGCAGCCCTCGTCGCCGTCCTGGTAGTCGTCGGACAGCTCGACGATGCGCGGGTTGAGCACGTACCCGATCTCGTCGTCGATGTTCCACGAGAACGCCCGGAGGTTGACGCCGATCTGGTTGGCGGCGAGCCCCGCGCGTCCCTCGTGGTCGACCGTCTCGACGAGGTCGGCGACGAGAGAGCGCACCCGGTCGTCGATGGTGGTGATCTCGTCGCAGGGGGTGCGGAGCACGGGGTCCGGGATGGTCCGGATCTCTCTCATCGCCATGGTCACCATTCTTCCATGCGCACGACGACGTCCGGCCGTCGTCCCCGGCCTCGCACCGGGGCGCGCGTCACATCCGCGCGTACCGCGCCCGCGCGAACGAGTAAAGCCCGTAGGCCGCGAAGCCCAGACCGACGGCGACGAGGAGCGCGACCCCGAACGGCTGCGCCGCGAGCGTGGCGAACGCGCTGTCGAGGCCGCCCGCCTGCTGCGGGTCGTGCTGGACCGCGGCCACGACGAACAGCACGCCCAGCACGCCGAGCGCGATGCCCTTGGCGATGTACCCGACGCGCCCGAGCGTCACCACGGCGCGGCCCAGGTGCCCGCTGGTCCCGCCCTGGAGGTCCTCGAGGAACTTCTTCCGCCACCCCTTGACGACGTGGTAGACGCCACCGGCGACGATGCCCACCCCGACCGCGCCGACGAGCAGCACGCCGCCGGGCTTCTCCATGAGGGTCGCAGTCATGCTCTCCTCCTGGCCGGAGCCGGCGGCGGACCCGGTCACGACCTGGAGGGCGATCACCCCGAGCGCCAGGTAGAGGACGGCCTTGCCCGCGGCCTTGAGCCGGTCGGACGTCTCGGCCGCGCCGCTCAGCGCGACCGTGACCTGCCACAGGGCGAGCGCCGCGAACGCCACGACGGCGAACCAGAGCAGCGCGGTGCCGCCCGGCGTCTGCGCGATCGCGGTGAGCGCACCGGTCTGGTCGGCCTGCTCGCTCGAGGCCGAGCCCGTCGCCACCTGCACGGCGAGGACGCCGACGACCAGGTGGAGCAGACCGCTCACCGCGTAGCCCCCGCGGGCCAGGAGCTCCAGGGTCTTGCTGCCGCGTGCGCCGCGTGCTGCCGCCTTGCCGGTCGAGCTCATGCTCGGTGCCACAGGACCTCCTCGGTCGTCGGGACGCCGCCCCCACCGCGCCGCCGGGTTCTCCGGCCCGCACACGGTGCCAGAACTGCGCACTCCGCGCACGCCGGACGCCGTTCCCAGGCGGCGTTGATCACGATTCGGTAACGTGCCGCGGATGCCCACGCAGAACCCTCGCCTCGCCGTGCTCGACGGACTCCGGTTCGCGGCAGCAGCCGCGGTGCTCGTCTACCACTTCGTCGCCGTCAACCACCACGCGTGGGGCGCGCGCACGAGCGCCTCGCTCCCCGACGCACAGGCGGTCACCGCCTACGGGTCCTTCGGGGTCCAGCTCTTCTTCGTCGTCAGCGGCTTCGTCATCCTCATGACGGCCTGGGGCCGCGACGTGCGCGGCTTCGTCGCGTCGCGCGCCGGGCGGCTCTTCCCCGCGTACTGGGCCTCCGTGCTGCTCACGGTGGTCCTGCTGGTGCTCGTCGTCCCCGGCCGGCGCGACGTCGACCTGCCGCAGGCGGCGGCCAACCTCACCATGGTCCAGCGCGCGTTCGGCATCCCCGACCTCGAGGCCGTCTACTGGACGCTCTGGTCCGAGCTGCGGTTCTACGTCCTCGTCGGCGTGCTCGTCGCCGTCGGCCTCACGCGGGCGCGGGTCCTCGCGTTCGTCGTGCTGTGGCCCGTCGCCGGCGCGATCGCGACCCAGACCGGCTCCGAGCTGGCCGCGACGGTGCTCGTCGCCCCCGACGCCCCGCTCTTCGCGGGCGGCATGGTGCTCTACCTGCTGACCCGCGAGCACCGCTCCCCCGTCCTCTGGCTCGCGCTCGCGCTGAACGTGCTCCTCGGGGCGGCGCTCTCCGGGCGGATCCAGTCCGGCCGCATCGAGAACAGCACCGACGTCGTCGTCTCCCCCACCGCGTGGTGGGTCGCGATCGTCGTGTGCTTCGCGCTCGTCGCCGTGGCGACGCTCACGCCGCTCGCCCGCGTCTCCTGGGGCTGGCTCACCGCGCTCGGCGCCCTCACGTACCCGCTCTACCTCGTGCACTCGTCGTGGGGACGATGGGTCATCGAGTCCGTGCACCCGTACCTCTCGCGCGCCGCGACCCTCGCGGTGGCGGTCGCGGTGTGCCTCGCCCTCGCCTGGGTGATCCACCGCGCCGTCGAACGGCCGCTCGGGCCCCGGCTGCGGCACGCCCTCGACCGCGACCTGCGCCGCGACCTCGACCGCCCGACCCGGGCCGCCGCGTCCCGGGGCGCTCAGGACGAGGCGCTCGCCGCGAGGTAGTCGCGCAGCACCACCGCCTGGTTGTGCTGCTCGTCCCTCGCCCCGTACACCAGCGTCACCACGGGGTGCTGCCCGACGACGTCCCGCAGCTCCGCGACCGCGTCGCCCTGGGCGTCGAGCTCGGCGCGGTACCGTTCGGCGAACTCGTCGAACAGCCGCTCCTCGTGGTGGAACCAGCGCCGCAGGTCCGTCGACGGCGCCACGTCCCGGAGCCACAGGTCGACGTGCGCCGCCTCCTTGCTCACGCCGCGGGGCCACAGGCGGTCGACGAGCACGCGGAACCCGTCCTGCTCCTCGGCCGGCTCGTACACGCGCTTGGTCCGCACCGTCATGAGGCCATGACACCGCGCGGACGCTCGCGCCGCACGCGCGACGCGGAAGGGTG
Source organism: Cellulosimicrobium sp. JZ28 (assembly GCF_015327065.1). Classification (NCBI taxonomy): domain Bacteria; kingdom Bacillati; phylum Actinomycetota; class Actinomycetes; order Micrococcales; family Promicromonosporaceae; genus Cellulosimicrobium; species Cellulosimicrobium sp. JZ28. The sequence goes on from NZ_CP017660.1 coordinate 2,250,220, forward strand.
CCCCGTGCAGGACTTGAACCCGCGACCGAGAGATTATGAGTCTCCTGCTCTGACCAGCTGAGCTAACGGGGCGCGCGGGCGAGCATACCGCCCGTGCGGCAGGCGGTCGGAGAGCCGCTACGGTGGGGACGTGTCCTGGTTCCGCCGTCCCGCGCTGCCCGACCCTGCCCGCCGTGCGCTCGACCTCCCGGCCACCGATCGTGTCCTCGCGTCGGCGGAGCTCGCCGACGGGTCGTGGGCCGTCGCGACGCGGGCCGGGCTCCTCACGAGCGACGCCGGCGGGACGACCGTCGTCCGGCGCCTCTGGTCGGACGTCGACCGGGCGGGGTACGACCCGGAGAGCGCGACGATCACCGTCTCGTGGGTCGACGGCGCCCCTCCCCTGGCCCTGCGCCTCGCCGACCCGCGCCGCACGTCGCTCGCGCAGACGCTGCGGGAGCGGGTGCAGTCGTCGGTCGTGCTCTCGGAGACCGTGACGTTCGCCGCAGGCCTCACCGCGCGCGTCGCCGTGCGGCGCGACGCGGACGGCGAGCTCTTCTCGCAGGTCGTCGCCGACCCCGGGCTGGACCTGACGGACCCGGAGGTCGAGGCACGGGTCGACGCGGCAGAGGGGCGGGTCCGGTCGGCGTCCGGACTACCCCTCTGAGCCTGCTAGAGTTTTCCCCGGTCGCCACGGTGAACACCGTGACAGCCATGGTCGATCCCGCGTAGCTCAGCTGGCAGAGCATCCGACTGTTAATCGGACGGTCGTAGGTTCAAGTCCTACCGCGGGAGCCCTCAGGTTCGGCCCCGGATCGCACAGCGGTCCGGGGCCGAACCTTTTGCGTTCCCGGGACGGACGTCCCTCCGGCGCGGGAGCGTTCGACCTCTCCGAGCGCCGGTGACGTGTCCGTGCCGCTCGCGCGCGCTGGGCGTCGGCTAACGCCGCCGCCCGCGCTGGATGCCACGGCCTGACCAAACCCGCCGGCGTCAGGCGATCTCGCCCTCGCGCAGCGTGCGGCGCTCGGCCTCGACGGCGAGGAGCGCGGCGAACGCCTCCTGGTACGCGGCGAGGTCGACCGACGGGTCGAGCCGCTGGAGCCGGCTCTTCGCGTCGGCGACGCGGCGCGTGAGACCCAGGTCGACGAGGCCGCGCACGACGCCCGCGACGTAGCCGCCGACGACGTTCTCCCGGTCCTCGGGCAGGGGCGCGACGGCGAGCTCGGTCACGAGGCCGCGCACGGGCTCGGCTGCCTGCTCGACGACCGCCTCGACCCAGTGCCCGGCGCCGAGCGACCTGCCCTCGCGCACGCCGCCCGCGGCGCGGATCGCGGCGTGGACGGCGCGCCACGCGGGGACGGCGAACGCTTCCTCGCCGAGGTCGTCGAACATCGGCGGCACGTGCTGGGGGTACTGGAGGACGGCGGCGAGCGCGAGTCGCTCCCGGCGCGCGACGGGGTCGCGCGGGTCGGGCAGGGGCAGCGCGGGGACCTCGGGCTCAGGCGGCCGGGCCTCGGCGCCGGGGCGGGCGTCGTCGGGCCGGGAGGTCCGCACGGGCCCGGGTGCGCTGCCGCGCTTGGCGGCCGCGGCGACCTCGCGCCGGACGCGCTCCGCGTCGGTGCCGATCCAGCCGGCGAGCATGCGCGCGTACTCGGGCCGCAGCGCGGTGTCGCGGATGCCGGCGACGACGGGGGCGGCCGCGCGCAGGGCGCCGACGCGCCCCTCGGCCGTGTCGAGGTCGAACGAGGCGAGCGTCGTGCGGATGACGAACTCGAAGAGCGGCTGGCGGCCGTCGACGAGCGCGCGCACCGCGTCCGGCCCGCGCGCCATGCGCAGCTCGCAGGGGTCCATGCCGCTCGGCTCGACGGCCACGAACGTCTGGGCGTAGAAGCGTTGGTCCTCGCCGAACGCCCGCACGGCGGCCTTCTGGCCCGCGGCGTCGCCGTCGAACGTGAAGACGACCTCTCCCCCGACGGACGCGCCCGACGCGAGCTGCATGCCGCCGCCCGCGGTCGTGTCGCCGAGGAGGCGCCGCACGATGCGCGCGTGGTCCGAGCCGAACGCGGTGCCGCACGTCGCGACGGCCGTCGTCACGCCGGACAGGTGCGCAGCCATGACGTCCGTGTACCCCTCGACGACGACGACGCGCTTCTGCTTCGCGATCTCGCGCTTGGCGAGGTCGATGCCGTAGAGCACGTGCGACTTCTTGTAGAGCGTGGTCTCGGGCGTGTTGAGGTACTTGGGGCCCTGGTCCTCGTCGTAGAGGCGGCGCGCGCCGAACCCGATGATCTCGCCGGTCACGTCGCGGATGGGCCACATGAGCCGGCCGCGGAACCGGTCGTAGATGCCGCGCTGCCCCTGGCTCATGAGGCCGGAGGCGACGAGCTCCGCCTGCGTGAAGCCCCGGCCCTGGAGGTGGCGCTGGAGGTTGTCCCAGCCGGTCGGCGCGTACCCGACGCCGAAGTGCTCGGCGTCGGCCCGCTCGAAGCTGCGCTCGGCGAGGAACGCGCGCGCGGCCTGGGCGCCCGGGGCGAAGAGCTGCTCGGAGAAGTACTGGGCCGCGACGCGGTGCGCCTCGAGCAGGCGCTGGCGGCGGCCGGGCTCCTCGCGCGGGCGCTGCGGGCCGCCGGAGTCCTCGTAGCGGAGCTGGATGCCGATGCGGTCCGCGAGGTACTCGACGGCCTCGACGAACGTCAGGCCGTCGATCTTCTGCACGAACGAGATGACGTCGCCGCCCTCGCCGCAGCCGAAGCAGTGCCAGCGCCCGACGCCGGGACGCACGTGGAACGACGGCGAGCGCTCGTCGTGGAACGGGCACAGGCCCTTGAGCGAGCCGACGCCTGCGGTCTTGAGCGTGACGTGCGCGGAGACGATCTCGTCGATCCGCGCGCGGTCGCGGACGGCTTCCACGTCCTCGCGTCGAATCAGGCCTGCCACGAGGCGAGTCTATGCGCCCCGGGCCGGCCCGGTGGGTGCCCCGGTGGCGGTGTCCGTCACCCCGGCGCCGGTCCCCGCCGCCGCCCCCACGAGGGCCGCGCGCGACGCCGCGCAGCGGCGCGCGTACGCGCCCGGGGTGACGCCCGTCGCGCGCGCGAAGTCCGCCCCGAGATGGGCCTGGTCGTAGTAGCCGACGGCGGTAGCGAGCCCCGCGAGGTCCTGGCCCGGATCCGCCGCCAGGAGGTCCGCGGCGAGGTGCACGCGGTGCCGCTGGAGCACCCACTTGGGGCTCACGCCGACGGACGCGGCGAACAGCCGTTGCAGCGAGCGCGCGGACGTGCCGACGACGTCCGCGAGGTCCCCCACGCCCGCCCCCGGCCCGAGCTCGCCGCCGACGAGCGCCGCGAACGCCCGCGCGACCCGGTCGAGGTCGCGCCTCGCGCGTGCGGTGCGGACCCGCTCGGCCCGGGCGCGCAGCAGGGGCTCGACCGTCCGCGCGGCCTCCTCGTCGCGGCCGGTGACCGCCAGAGCGAGCGCGGCGGCGCCGGTGCGCTCCGCCGTCGGGCCGAGCAGCGGCGCGGCCGGGACCTGCACGCCCGGACGCACGGCGTCCGGGTGGCCGAGCAGCACCCGGAAGGCGCCCGGCCGGAGCTTGGTGCCGACGACGGCGCCCGACCCGGTCAGGGTGCGCTCGAACAGCCCCGGCGGGATCCCGTGCGCGACGTACCCCGACTCCTCGGCCACGACGTTCGCCACCGGGTGGGGCACGAGGACCTGGGTGAACTCCGCACCGGGCGGCAGGTCCCACCGCACGACCCAGTGCCGCTCCACCAGGTCCGCGAGGTCGGGGGCGGGCTCGACGCGCACGAGCTCGAAGCCGCGCCGCGCGGCCGCGGGGTCGACGAGGCCGCGGACGGACGTCGTCGGGCGCCGGGGCCCCGCGGGGGCGCCGGCACCGGCGGGTTCGAACACCTGTCGCATTCCTCCAAGACTGGCACGGCCCGCCGACACGAGCATGAGGGGACGGCCCGCCCCGGGTGGGCGGGAACCACGAGGAGGAGGACACCATGGAGATGTCGGCACTGCACCCCAACGTCACGGTGAGCGGCGCGCGCGAGGCCATCGCGTTCTACGAGGCCGCGCTCGGCGCCGAGGTGATCGACACGATCACGGCGGGCGACGCCGTCATCCACTCCGACCTGCGGCTCGTCTCCCCGGCGGGGACCAGCACGTTCACCGTCGCGGAGGCGTTCCCGCCGGACTCGGTCGCGCCCGAGCCCGGCGCCCCGACGCACGCGTCGTTCACCGTCCCGGTCGAGGACACCGACGCCGCGTACGCGCGGGCGCTCGCGGCCGGCGCGTCGAGCCTCGCGGAGCCGTCGGACTGGTTCGAGGGGTTCCGCCAGGCGGCGGTGCGCGACCCGTTCGGGCACCGCTGGTACTTCGCGACCGTCGCGGAGTCGGTGACGGCCGAGGACGTGCAGCGCGCGAGCGACGCGTGGGTCGCCGAGCGCGGCTGACCCGGCCCGTGCGCCCGCCGGTCAGGCGGGCGGGCGGACGAGGCGCGCGTGCAGCTGCATCGCGGAGACGTCGGTGAGCGACGCGACCTGGTCGATCACCACGCGCAGGCGGGCCGCGTCGTCGGGCGCCGCCTCCCAGTCCGCCGCGAACGACGGCTCGAGCGCGACGGGCGCGCGGTCGCCCAGGACGTGCACCAGGTCGGCGATCACCTCGCGCTGGCGCTGGTAGAGCGGCTCCTGCTCGCGCGGCGCCATGACGTACGCGACCGCGACGCCCTTGAGCACGAGGATCTCGGCGACCGTCTCGTCCGGCACGACGAGCCGCGCCGCGTAGCGCGTGAGCGGGCCGTCCCCGAACAGCGCGCGCGTCGCGTCCTGGGCCGCGCCCGTGAACCGGCCGATGAGCTGGCTCGTGGCGTCCTTGAGCGCGGCGAGCGCGCGGCGCGACCCGTCGAACCCGGTGACCAGGTGCCCGGTGCCCTGGAGCCGGGTGATCGCGGCGTCGAGCGCCGCCTCGTCGTACGCGGTGCCGTACCAGGAGTGGACGGCGCGCACGACGCGCGCGCGCTCGTCGGGGTCGTCGAGCACGGCGAGCTCGATACGCCCGCCAACGACGGCGTCCTCGACGTCGTGCACGGAGTACGACACGTCGTCCGCGAGGTCCATGACCTGCGCCTCGAGGCACTTCACCTGCGCGGGCGCCCCGGCGCGCAGCCAGTCGAACACCGGGCGGTCGTCCTCGTAGACGCCGAACTTGTGGGTGGGCCGGCCGTCCGCGCGCAGCGGCGCCTCGCCCGCGCCCCACGGGTACTTGACGCTCGCGTCGAGGCTCGCGCGCGTGAGGTTGAGCCCGTACGAGCGGCCGTCCTCCACGACCTTGGGCTCGAGCCGCGTGAGGAGGCGCAGCGTCTGCGCGTTGCCCTCGAACCCGCCGACGTCGACCGCGAGGTCCGCGAGCGCCCGCTCGCCGTTGTGCCCGAACGGCGGGTGCCCGAGATCGTGCGCGAGGCACGCGGTGTCGACGATGTCGGGGTCGCAGCCGAGCGCCTTGCCGATCTCGCGGCCCACCTGCGCGACCTCGAGCGTGTGCGTGAGCCGGGTGCGGACGAAGTCGTCGCTGCCCGGCCCGAGCACCTGCGTCTTGGCGCCGAGGCGGCGAAGCGCCGACGAGTGCACGATGCGCGCGCGGTCGCGCTCGAACGGCGTGCGGGCCCGGGACTTCGGGGACTCGACGAACCACCGCTCGGTGTCGGCGTCGGAGTACGACGCCGTGCCCTCCTCGCCGCGCGCCGGGCGCGGGCCGGTCCCCACGACCGCGGGGTCGAACGCCTGCTGCTCGAACGTCTGCACGGGCCCCAGCGTAACGACGCCGGTCGGCACGTGGCGGACGGCGGGCGGGCCGCCGTGGGCGTACTCTCCGCCGTATGGGTGCAGCGCGTGCGCTCGAGCTGCGGGCCGTCACCGTCGACGGCCTGGTCGAGGTCGTCCCCTACGTGGACGGCCGGTCGCTCGTGGACGTCGTCGGACGGTTCGAGTCGGCGCGCGGGTACTCCCCGCGGGCGCGTACGGCGGGCTGGTCCCCGCGTTCTTCCGCTACGGCGACGCCGCGCACCAGTGGTACGGGCGGGGTCGCGTGCCCGCGGGCGGCCGCGCGTGGGTGCTCGCGTGCGACTGCCACGAGGCGGGGTGCTGGCCGTTCGAGGTGGCCGTGGCCGCCGACGCGACCACAGTCACGTGGCGCGACCTCACGCAGCCGTTCCGTCCCGAGTGGGACTACTCCGCGCTCGGGCCGTTCACGTTCGACCACGCGCAGTACGACGACGCGGTGCGCGCGGTCGCGCACCTGTTCGGCTAGGGCAGCCGCCACACCCCGACGGCCGGGCCGTCGCCCGCGAGCCGGGCGCCGCCGTCGTGCGGGGCGAGGTCCAGCGCGCCGTGCAGCCGCTCGGGCTCCCCACGCCCCACGAGCGCGGGGTGCAGCGTGACGCCGCCCCACGGCGCGCGCGCGAGCGCGACGAGGACACGCTCCTCAGGCGTCTCCCGGAGGTAGACGAGCGCGTCGTCGGCGACGTGCACCCAGCGCAGGCCGCCGTGGCGCAGCGCGTCGGAGCCGCGGCGCACCGCGATGAGCGCCCGGTACAGGTCGAACGTCGCGCCGTCCCAGCGCCCGTGGCCCGAGTCCGCGTCGTCCCACGGCATGGTCGCGCGCGCGTGCTCGCCGTTGAGGCCCGTGAGCCCGACCTCGTCGCCCGCGAAGACGACGGGCGTGCCCGGGTAGGTGAGCAGGAGCGTCGCCGCGACCTCGACCATCTCGCGCGAACCGACGATCGAGCGCAGCCGCGGGGTGTCGTGCGAGCCGAGCATGTTCCACTGCGACGCGGTCACGCGCCACGGCAGCACGGCGTCGAACTCGCGCATCGTCTCGACGACCGCCGGCCCGGCCCGGCGCGGCGTGCGCACGGGCAGCCCGAGGTAGGGCACGGGCGAGTGCGCGGGAGACAGCCAGGTCCACGCCGGGCGCGTGAACGCCGAGTAGTTCATGTTCGCGTGCCAGCCGTCGCCCGCGAGGTCGCCGGACGCGTCGTGGAAGTGCTCGGCGACGAGGGCGGCCTCCGGGTTCACGCCCCGCATCGTCGTGCGCAGGCGCCGCGCGACGTCGAGCGTGCGGTCCTCGGCGCCGAAGCGCCCCGTCATGTTGGCGACGTCGATGCGCCATCCGTCGAGACCGAACGGCTCGCGCAGGTAGCGCCCGACGACGGACCCGGGCCCGTCGATCATGCGCGCCCCGAGCTCGGCCGAGCCGTACGACAGCTTCGGCAGCGACGCGTGCTCGAGCCAGCCCACGTACCCGGGCTCGCCGTCGGTCCAGTAGTAGAAGTCGCGCTCCGGCGCGCCCGGGTCCGCGAGCGCCCGCGCGAACCACTCGTGCCCGGCGCCCGTGTGGTTCGTCGTGAGGTCGCCCATGACGCGCAGCCCGCGCGCGTGGGCGGCGCGGATCAGCGACGCGTACGCGGCGTCGCCGCCGAGCAGCGGGTCGACGTGGTCGAACGTGCTCGCGTCGTAGCGGTGGTTGGAGCGCCCCGGGAAGACGGGCGTCGTGTAGAGCGTCGTGACGCCGAGCGCCACGAGGTGGTCGAGCTGCTCCTCGACCCCGGCGAGGTCGCCCCCGTAGTACTGCGTGCCGACGTCGGGGCCGGCGCCGTGCGGCTCGTCGTCCCAGGCCGCGGGGACGGCCCACTTCGGCAGCGGACGCCCGTCGGCCCCGGCCGAGCGCGCGAACCGGTCGGGGAAGACCTGGTACACGACGCCGTCGCGCATCCACGCGGGCGCGCCCTCGTGGACGGTGAGGCGGAAGTCCGCGGCGTCGGGCACGTCGCGGTCCCACACCCCCCGGCCGTTGAGCCAGCGGTAGCCGCCCTCGCCCTCGTCGAGGAAGAACCGGTAGCCGGTCACCGGGTTGTGCACGAGGACCTCGGCGACGTACCAGTCCTCGTGCTCGTCCGAGCGGTCGAGGCGCGCCGGGGCGAGGCGCGGCTCGCCGTCGCGCACGGTGCGCAGCCACACGTCGCGCACGCCGGCGGACCGGGGCACGCGCACGCGGACGGGGACCGTGTCCCGAGGGCGGGGACGCCCTCGGGGACGTACAGCGCCGAGCCGTCGTGGTGCGGGACGGGGGTGGCGACGTCGTGCACGCGGTCAGCCCTTCACGGAGCCGGCCGTGAGGCCGCCCACGATGTACTTCTGCAGGTAGAGGAACAGGGCGAGCACGGGCAGCGCCGAGATGACGGCACCGGCCGTGAAGAGGCCCCAGTTGGCCTCCTTGAGCGACGACACCCACCCGTACAGCCCGACGGCGAGGGTCCAGTTGCTCTCGGACGACAGGACGATGCGGGCGATGATGAACTCGCCGAACGTGCTGATGAACGACAGCAGCGCGACGACGGCGAGGATCGGCGCGACGAGGCGCAGGATGATCGTCCAGTAGATCTGCGTGTGGGTCGCGCCGTCGATCTTCGCGGCCTCGTCGAGCTCGCGCGGCACGGTGTTGAAGAACCCGTACATGAGGAACGTGTTCACGCCCAGGGCCCCGCCGAGGTACACCGCGACGAGCGCGATCTTGCTGTTGAGGCCGAGGACCGGCACGACGTTCCCGAGCGAGATGAGCAGCAGGAAGATCGCGACGAACGCGAGCATCTGCGGGAACATCTGGATGATCAGCAGGGACGTGAGGCCGGCGCGCCGGCCGCTGAAGCGGAACCGCGAGAACGCGTACGCCGCCGCCGCGCCCATGAGCACGGTGCCGACCGACGTCGCGACCGCGATGACGAGCGTGTTGCCCATCCACGTCCAGAACATCGTGGTGCCGAGCTGGGCGTAGTTCGCGGTGCTCACGTCGGAGAACAGCGAGTTGGAGCCGGTGAGCGTCCCGTTCTCCGACAGCGACGCCGACAGGACGTACACGAGCGGGAACGCGGCGTAGACGACGGCGATCACGCCGACGACGTGCCGCCAGCCCAGCTCGGAGAACCAGCGCCCCGGGCGCATGCGGTTCCGGGACGCCGGGACGGCGGTGCCGCCGACGACGGGGGGTGCCTGGGTGGTCGCCATGTCAGCTGATCTCCTCGAACTTGCGCGTGCTGCGGAAGGCGATGGCCGAGATCGTCCCCACGATGACGAAGATGACGATCGACAGGGCGCTCGCGAGCCCGAAGTCCTTCTGCGCCGAGCCGTCGACGCCGGAGATCGAGTACACCATCGAGATGAGGATGTCCGTGTGGCCGAGCGGCACCGACGCGTCGGCGAAGCGTGGCCCGCCCCCGGTGAGCATGTAGATCAGGGTGAAGTTGTTGAAGTTGAAGGCGAACGACGAGATGAGCAGCGGCGCGGTCGAGATGAGCAGCAGCGGCAGCGTGATCGCGCGCCACGTGGTCCAGCGGCCCGCGCCGTCGATCTTCGCGGCCTCCATGACGTCGGACGGCAGGGACTGCAGGGCGCCCGTGCAGATGAGGAACATGTAGGGGAAGCCCAGCCACAGGTTCACCCCGAGCACGGACAGCTTCGCCAGCCAGGGGTCGGTGAGCCACGGGATGTGCGCGCCGCCCAGGATCACCTCGTTGATGAACCCGAACCGCGTGTTGAGCAGCCCCGACCACAGCAGCGCCGCGAGGAAGCCCGGGATCGCGTACGGCAGGATCATGAGCGTCCGGTAGACCTTGCGCCCGCGCATCCGGGTGTCGTTGAAGACGATCGCGAGGAACAGGCCGAGCAGGAACGTCGTGGCGACCGAGCCGATCGCGAACACGAACGTCCACACCAGGATCTTGACGAACGGCTGGGCGTAGCGGGCGTCCGAGAACGCGGTGACGAAGTTGTCGAACCCGACCGGGACGCGCCACCCGACCGCGAGGGTCGAGCCGTCGGGCGCCTCGAACTGGCCCTCGTCGTTCGGCGTGTAGACCGTGCCCGTCGTGGTGTCGGTCATCGTGTCCGCCGCCGCGTCCCACTCGAGGGCGGACGTGTACACGTAGCCGGTGCGGGCGTCGGTGGTGCGGATCGAGCCGTCCTCGGGGTCGTCCGAGACGGGGACGCGCAGCTCGGTCACCTCGGCCTGGCGCTGCAGCACCTGGTCGCGCGGGAGGACCGTGTACCCGGGGACCTCGGTCGCGCGGCCGTCCTCGACGGTCGCGCCGTCGACGACCGACAGCGGCCGCTCGGCCGTGCCGGCCTCGACCTCGCCGTCGTCGGTGACGACCGCGAACCCGAGCGCGTCGCCGTCCTCGACGACGGTCAGCGCGGACGACGCCGAGCCCTCGACCCGGCGCTCGTTCTGGATGAGCAGCGCGGAGACCGCCTGCTCCTTCGTCGAGTTGTGGCCCGTGCCGTAGTTGGTGAACGCCACGTAGCCCGTGTACCCGACGACGAAGATCTGGTAGACGAGCAGGAAGATCAGGCCGGGCAGGATGTACTTGAGCGGCAGGGACCGCTTCGAGAAGTACACCCAGTTCGCCGCGACGAGCAGCGCGATCGTCGCGGCGAGGATGCCGTACGAGCCCGCCGTCCACGCCGACCAGACCACGTACACGCCGAGCGCGTCCACGACCGCCATGAGGGCGAGCTTGACGAAGAACCCGGGCCCGTAGTCGCGCGCGTGCGAGGCGTCGCGCGGCCGCAGGCGGCGCTCGCCGCGCGGCGGCGGGCCGTCGGCTCCGGAGGTGCCGACGCGCTCGTCGCCGGCCGTGGTCTGAGGGGCGGACATCGTGGTGCCTCCGAGGTCGTCGGACGCGCGGGGTGCTGCGTCTTCTGGAGTGTCGTCGTGCTGCGTCGCGGCCCGTTCCGGGCCGGAGGTCGGGACGCGCCGTCGCGGTGCGCAGGAGCCCTGCGCACCGCGACGGCGGGCTGCACCCGGATCAGGAGTCGATCGCGCCCTGGATGTCGGCGATCATCTTGTCCCAGCTCGAGACCGGGTCGGCACCGGCGACGATCGCCGCCTCGGTGACGCCCCAGAAGCTCCACACGGAAGCCATCTCGGGGATCGACGGCATCGGCACGGCCTCGGCACCCACGGCGCGGAAGCCCGCGACGATCGGGTCGTCCGCGGCGGCGGTGTCGGCGGCGGCGGTCAGCGCCGGCGGACGGTTGCCCGCCTCGTACAGCGCGAGCTGCGCGTCCTCGGTGGACAGGAAGTTCACGAGGAAGTCGTTCGCGACGATCGCGTTGTCGCTCTCCGCGCTCAGGTAGAAGCCCTGGACGCCGACGAACGGCTGCGCGGGCTGGCCGCCCGCGGTGGGGATCGGGTCGATCGACAGGTCGAGGCCCTCGAACGAGTCGATCATCCACGGACCGCCGACGATGAACGGCGACTGGCCGTTCTTGAACGCCTCGACGGCGATGTCGTAGGTCGTGTCCTGGCTGAGCACTCCGGCCGCACCCTGGGCGCCGAGCCACTGCGCGAACGCCTGGCCCTCGGGGCCGCCCATCGCGAGCTCGGACGAGTAGCTGCCGTCCTCGTTCTGCGCGAAGACGGGAGCGCCGAACGACGTCTGGAACGGGTAGTGGGTGTACGGGTCACCCTTGTCGCCGTCCGACTGGACCAGGATCGGGAACTGCGTCCCGGCGGCCTGGCCCGCGGCCACGGCCTCGTCCCACGTGGCGGGGGCGGTCGGCGCGAGCGCCGTGTTGCGGATGAGGGCGATGTTCTCGATCGCGTAGGGCAGGCCGTAGACCTGGCCGTCCTGCGTGAACGCCTCGATGGAGACGTCCTCGAACTCGGCCGCCTTGTCGCCCAGCTCGAGCGGCGCCACGACGCCGTTCGTGGTGAGCTCGCCCAGCCAGTCGTGGGCGCCGACGGTGATGTCGGGGCCCTCGCCCGTCGGGACCTGGGCGAGGAAGTCCGCCCGGATGTCCTCGAAGTTCTTGAGCACGACGTCCACCGTCGTGCCCGTCTCGGTCTCGAACGACTCGGCCGCCGCGGTCACGGCGTCCTGACGGGTCTCGTCGACCCAGACGGTCAGCGAGCCACCGGCGGACGAACCCTCGGCGCTCGGCTCGTCGGTGGTCTCGTCGCCCGAGCCGCCGGACGAGCAGGCGGTCAGCGCCAGCGTCGTGGTCAGCGCGGCGGCAAGAAGGATGCTCCGTCGCATCAGTGGTCACTCCAAGCGTGTCGTGATGGGCGGCCCGCTCCGGCGTTGGCACCGGCGCCGGACCCTGATGGGCACGACGGTAGAGCGGGAGGTGGCACAGGTGCAAGTCGTTGCGGTAACTTTCATGCAACGCTTTGCAGGGCGTCGACCGGCGCCCACCCGCCTCCTCCGGTCGACGGGTCCGCGCGCCTCCGCACAGGGGATCGCGGCTCGCCGACCGGACGACCAGGACGAGGAGGTCCGGTGTCCCCTACGCTGCCCCATGTGCGTACCCGTCTCAGTGATCTCGCCGCCCAGGCAGGCGTCTCCACGGCGACGGTCTCGCGCGTCCTCAACGGGAAGCCCGGCGTCGCGAGCGAGACCCGCCAGGCGGTGCTCGCCGCGCTCGACGTGCTGGGCTACGAGCGACCGTCGACGCTGCGCACCCGCTCCGCCGGCCTCGTCGGCCTCGTCGTCCCGGAGCTGACCAACCCGGTCTTCCCCGCGTTCGCCCAGACGATCGAGTCGCTCCTGTCCGAGCACGGGTACACGCCGCTGCTGTGCACGCAGTCGCCGGGCGGGACCACGGAGGACGACTACGTCGACATGCTCATGGACCACGCAGTCGACGGCATCGTCTTCGTCTCCGGCCTGCACGCGGACACCCAGGCGAGCCACGAGCGCTACGAGCGGCTGCGCAGCCGGGGCATCCCGATCGTCCTGGTCAACGGCTTCGCCGAGGGCATCGACGCCCCGTTCGTCTCGCCCGACGACGTCGCGAGCGTCGAGCTCTCGGTGCGCCACCTCGTCTCGCTCGGGCACCGCAGCGTCGGCCTCGCGATCGGCCCCGACCGCTTCGTCCCCGCGCAGCGCAAGCTCGCGAGCTTCGCCGAGTCGCTCGTGCGGCACGGTCTCGTCGCCGACGAGGCGGAGGTTGCCCAGCACGTCGTCGTGACGCTCTACACCGTCGAGGGCGGCCAGGCCGCGGGCGGCGAGCTCATCGACTCGGGCCACACCGCGATCGTCTGCGGCTCCGACCTCATGGCGCTCGGCGCCATCCGCGCGGCGCGCTCGCGCGGGCTGCGCGTGCCGCAGGACGTCTCGGTGCTCGGCTACGACGACTCGCCCCTCATCGCCTTCACCGACCCGCCGCTCACCACCGTGCGCCAGCCCGTGAGCGCCATGGCGCACGCCGCCGTCAGCGCGCTCCTCACGGAGATCGCGGGCGAGCGGGCACCGCGGACCGAGCTCCTCTTCCAGCCGGAGCTCATCGTCCGCGACTCGACCGGGGCCGCCCCGGCCCGCGCGGCGTCCGCGACGGACGCGAGCACGGTCGCCGCGGCGGGCTCGCCGACCGCCTGAGACCGGCGCCCGGAAGTCCACGCACCTCGCTGCGGGCGTCCGCCGACCCCTCGTCGGCACCGCACCGCAAGCGCTTACACTCGACGGAGGGTCGGCGACACCCCGCTCCGCCAGCCGAGTGACCACCACCGGAAGATCCCCTGAAAACCCCAGCACCACGTACGTGAGGACCGACAGCTCGATGACTCGTATCGATTCGACGCCGACCGCCGCCGCGACCAGCACCGGGCTGGCCACCGCCCCGGCGCCCTTCAGCACGGGGGCGCTCGTGCACACCGGGCCGGGCGAGGCCCCCGAGTGGTGGCGCGACGCCGTCATCTACCAGGTGTACCCGCGCTCCTTCGCGGACGGCGACGGGGACGGCGTCGGCGACCTGCCCGGCATCACCTCGAAGCTCGACCACCTCGCCGAGCTCGGGGTCGACGCCGTCTGGCTGAGCCCGTTCTACCGCTCGCCCCAGAAGGACGCGGGCTACGACGTCGCGGACTACCGCGACGTGGACCCGCTGTTCGGCACGCTCGCGGACTTCGACGAGCTCCTCGCCCAGGCGCACGCGCGCGGCATCCGGATCATCGTCGACCTCGTCCCGAACCACACGTCGGACCAGCACGCCTGGTTCCAGGCGGCGCTCGCGTCGCCCGAGGGCTCGCCGGAGCGCGCACGCTACATCTTCCGCGAGGGCGAGGGCGAGCACGGCGAGCTCCCCCCGAACAACTGGCAGTCGATCTTCGGCGGCCCCGCGTGGACCCGCGTCACGGCCGGTCCGAACGCCCGCCCCGTGACCGGCGCCGAGGGCGAGACGCCCGGGCAGTGGTACCTGCACCTCTTCGACTCGACCCAGCCCGACCTCGCGTGGGACAACCCGGAGGTCCGCGAGGAGTTCGAGCAGGTCCTGCGCTTCTGGCTCGACAAGGGCGTCGACGGGTTCCGCGTCGACGTCGCGCACGGCATGATCAAGGCCGACGGCCTGCCCGACTGGGACGGCACCGTCTCGATGGTCGAGGGCACCGAGGCCGCCGACGGCGAGGAGGGCACCGACCCGGGCGCCCCCGAGGACGGCTCGACGGGCGCCGGGAACTCCGGCCCGATGTTCGACCAGGACGGCGTCCACGAGATCTACCGCGCGTGGCACCGCGTCCTCGCCGAGTACGACGGCGACCGTGCGCTCGTCGCCGAGGCGTGGGTCGAGCCGCTCTCGCGCCTCGCGCGCTACGTGCGCCCGGACGAGATGCACCAGGCGTTCAACTTCTCGTTCCTCACCACCGGCTGGGACGCCGCGCCGCTGCGCACCGTGATCGCGGCGTCGCTGCACGCGAACGACGAGGTCGGCGCGCCCACGACGTGGGTCCTGTCGAACCACGACGTCGTGCGCCACGCGTCGCGCCTCGGCCTGGCCGACCCGGGCCTGCGCCCCAACGGCGTCTTCGCCCACGACCCGCAGCCCGACGAGGAGCTCGGCCTGCGCCGCGCACGCGCCGCGTCGCTGCTCATGCTCGGCCTGCCCGGGTCGTCGTACCTCTACCAGGGCGAGGAGCTCGGCCTCCCCGAGCACACCGCCCTGCCCGACGAGGTCCGTGAGGACCCGGCGTTCTTCCGCACCCAGGGCGCCGAGGCGGGCCGCGACGGCTGCCGCATCCCCCTTCCCTGGCGCGCCGACGCCGAGGGCTTCGGGTTCGGGCCGTCCGGCAAGACCTGGCTCCCCCAGCCGGAGTCGTACGGCCGCTACGCCGCGGACGTCCAGCGCGGCGTCGAGGGCTCGACCTACGAGACGTACCGCACGGCCCTCGCCACGCGTCGCGCGGAGCGTCTGGGCGCGGGCACGCTCGCGTGGGTCGAGGAGTTCGCCGGCTCAGCGGACGTCGTCGCCTTCCGCAACCGCGACGTCGTCGTGCTCGCCAACCTGGGCGCCGAGCCCGTGGTGCTGCCGCACGGCGCGGAGGTCCTCGTGGCCTCCGGCCCGGTCCTGAGCGACCGCTCCGCGGACCCGCAGGTCCGCGTCCCGTCGGACACGACCGTCTGGCTGCGCGCGCACTGACCGACGCCGCCGCGTCGTGCGCGACGGCCGGGACCCCGCGGGGGTCCCGGCCGTCGCGCTTCTCGTCCCGTCGGCGCAGGGCCGCGCTGGGGCGGTCGGCGAGGAGCCGGCGCTCAGCCGCCGGAGACGCTCAGCTCGGCCTCGCGCAGGCGCTCCTCGTGCTCGGCGTCGAGCTCGCGCGAGTCGAGCCAGCCGTACGGCAGGTGCGGCGTCTTGGGCGACCCGGCCCGGCCGCGCTGACCCTCGGCGGCCTCGCCGGGGTAGGGCGCGTCCTGGTCGAGGTCGTCGAGCAGCGCGCGCAGCTCGGCGAGCGTCGAGACCATCGCGAGCGCGCGGCGCGCGTCGCCGCCCACCGCGTAGCCCTTGAGGTACCAGGCCATGTGCTTGCGCAGGTCGCGCATGCCCTTGCCCTCGTCGCCGTCGAAGTACTCGATCATGAGCTCGCCGTGGCGGTAGATCGTGCCCGCCACCTCGCGCAGCCCGGGGCGCACACGCTCGGGGCGGCCCGCGAACGCCGCGGCGAGGTCGGCGAACAGCCACGGCCGGCCCTGGCAGCCGCGCCCGACGACGACGCCGTCGCACCCGGTCTCGCGCACCATGCGCACGGCGTCCTCGGCCGACCAGATGTCGCCGTTGCCGAGCACCGGCACGCTCGTGACGGCCTCCTTGAGACGCGCGATCGCGGACCAGTCGGCCGTGCCGGAGTAGTGCTCGGCGGCGGTGCGCGCGTGCAGCGCGACGGCGGCGACGCCCAGGCCCTCCGCGATGCGGCCTGCCTCGAGGTAGGTGAGGTGGTCGTCGTCGATGCCCTTGCGCATCTTCACGGTGACGGGGACCCCGTACGGGCGGGCGGCCTCGACCGCGCCCTGCACGATCGCGGTGAACAGGTCGCGCTTCCAGGGCAGCGCCGCTCCCCCGCCCTTGCGCGTGACCTTGGGCACCGGGCAGCCGAAGTTCAGGTCGACGTGGTCGGCGCGGTCCTCGGCGACGATGATGCGCACGGCCTCGCGGACGGTCGCGGGGTCCACGCCGTACACCTGCGCGGACCGCGGCGTCTCGTCGGCGCCGAACGTCACGATGCGCAGCGCCTCGGGGTTGCGCTCGACGAGCGCGCGGCTCGTGACCATCTCGGCGACGTAGAGGCCGGGGTCGTCGCCGCCGGACGCGCCGGCCTCGCGGCACAGCGTGCGGAACGCGCGGTTCGTGACGCCCGCCATCGGGGCGAGGACCACCGGCGTCCGGACGACGATCGGGCCGATCCGCAGCGGCGCGACGAGCGGACCGGTCCCCGGGTCGGGGCGGTCGATCGTCGTGCTGAGGGCAGGAGCGGGTGCAGTCACGCGCTCCATTGTCCCACCCGGCTCCCGCTGCACGACGAGCCCCGTTTCGACGAGCGAGCACCGCACGGTCGTGGCAGTGTTGAGGAGGTCCGGCAATCCAGGCCGGACACGGACGAAAGGGACGACATGCCTCTCTGGCTCATCCTGGTCATCGTCGGCGCCGTGCTCCTCATCCTCGGCGTCGCCATCGAGGCCGCGAAGATCCTCATCTGGATCGGCATCATCGTGCTCGTCGTGAGCCTGGTGATCGGCCTGCTCAACAGGGCTAAGGGGGCGGCCCGCTAGCGCGAGGCCGCTGGGGGCGACGCGTCCCGACGAGACGCGACAGGAGGGGCGGGACCGCACGGTCCCGCCCCTCCTGCGTGCCCGGCGCCGGTGCGCCGGGCCGGTGACGCGTCAGGCGCCGAGCAGGTGCCCGGCGAGGTACTCGGTGACCTTGTCGAGCGCGACGCGCTCCTGGCTCATCGAGTCGCGGTGGCGGATCGTCACGGCCTGGTCGTCGAGCGTGTCGAAGTCGACCGTGATGCAGAACGGCGTGCCGATCTCGTCCTGGCGGCGGTACCGGCGGCCGATGGCGCCGGCGTCGTCGAAGTCGACGTTCCAGTACTTGCGGAGCTCCGTCGCGAGGTCCTTCGCCTTGGGCGAGAGCTGCTCGTTGCGGCTCAGCGGGAGCACGGCGGCCTTGACCGGCGCGAGGCGGTGGTCGAGGCGCAGGACCGTGCGCGTGTCCACGCCGCCCTTCGCGTTCGGCGCCTCGTCCTCGGTGTACGCCTCGACGAGGAACGCCATGAGCGAACGCGTGAGACCCGCGGCCGGCTCGATGACGTAGGGCACCCAGCGCTCGTTCTTCGTCTGGTCGAAGTACGACAGGTCCTTGCCGGAGTGCTCGGCGTGCGTCTTGAGGTCGAAGTCGGTGCGGTTCGCGATGCCCTCGAGCTCGCCCCACTCCGAGCCGGAGAAGCCGAAGCGGTACTCGATGTCGACCGTGCGGGTCGAGTAGTGCGAGAGCTTCTCCTGCGGGTGCTCGTACAGGCGCAGGTTGTCGCGCTGGATGCCGAGGTCCACGTACCAGTCGGTGCGCGTGTCGATCCAGTACTGGTGCCACTCGGCGTCCGTGCCGGGCTCGACGAAGAACTCCATCTCCATCTGCTCGAACTCGCGCGTGCGGAAGATGAAGTTGCCCGGCGTGATCTCGTTGCGGAACGACTTGCCGATCTGGCCGATGCCGAACGGCGGCTTCTTGCGGCTCGCCCCCATGACGTTGGCGAAGTTCACGAAGATGCCCTGCGCCGTCTCGGGGCGCAGGTAGTGCAGGCCCGACTCGTCCTCGACGGGGCCGAGGTACGTCTTGAGCATCATGTTGAAGTCGCGCGGCTCGGTCCACTGCCCGCGCGTGCCGCAGTTCGGGCAGACGATCTCGGCGAGGCCGCCCTCGGGCGCGCGGCCCTTCTTCTCCTCGAACTCCTCGATCATCTGGTCCTCGCGGAACCGCTTGTGGCAGTGCAGGCACTCCGTCAGCGGGTCGGTGAAGACGCCCACGTGGCCCGACGCGACCCACACCTGGCGCGGCAGGATCACGGACGAGTCGAGACCCACGACGTCGTCGCGGCTCGTGACCATCGCGCGCCACCACTGCTTCTTGATGTTCTCCTTGAGCTCGGTGCCCAGGGGCCCGTAGTCCCACGCGGAGCGGGTGCCGCCGTAGATCTCGCCCGAGGGGAAGACGAACCCGCGCCGCTTGGCGAGGGAGACGACGGCGTCGAGACGGGCGGTGGGCGAGGGCGCTGCGGCCACGGACATCACTCCTGGTGCTCACGGCCCCGCACGTGGCTCGTGGGGGCTGGACGGGTGGGCGACGCCCGCACGGGCGCCGACCGACCAGCGTACCCGGCCGTGACCCGGCTCACCGGGAACGGTTTTGACATTCATTCTCAAGAAGGCGGAGACTGGTGGTCATGCACCGCTCCCCCGCCCGGCGCCGTCGCGCCCTCGCCACCACCGCCGTCCTCGCCACGGCCGCGCTCGTCGCGTCCTGCTCCCCCGGCGACTCCCCCGGGGACGGCGGCTCGGGAGGAGGCGGCGACGACGGCCGGCTCCAGGTGCTCGCGTCGTTCTACCCGCTCCAGTACGTCGTCGAGCAGGTCGGCGGGGAGCACGTCGACGTCGCGAACCTCACGCCGCCCGCGGCCGAGCCGCACGACCTCGAGCTCGCACCCGCGCAGGTCCGCTCGATCGGCGACGCCGACCTCGTCGTCTACCTCTCGGGGTTCCAGCCCGCGGTCGACGAGGGCATCGAGCAGCGCGCCCCCGAGCACGTGGTCGACGCCGCGGAGTCGGCCGGGCTCGAGGAGCACCCCGGCGGCGAGGGCGAGCACGCCGACGAGACCGCGGAGGAGCACGCCGAGCACGCGGACGAGTCCGGCGACGGTCACGACCACGGCCCCACGGACCCGCACTTCTGGCTCGACCCGACCCGTCTGGCCGCGGTGGGCGACGCCGTCGCCGACGAGCTCTCCGCGCTCGACCCCGACCACGCCGACGACTACGCGGCCGGTGCCGCCGCCCTCACCGCGGACCTCGACGACCTGGACGCCGAGTTCGCCGAGGCGCTCGCCCCGTGCGCGGGCGCGACGCTCGTCACCTCCCACGAGGCCTTCGGCTACCTCGCCGAGCGCTACGACCTGCACCAGGTCGGGATCTCCGGGATCGACCCCGAGGCGGAGCCCTCCCCCGCGCGCCTGCGCGAGGTGGGCGAGGTCGTCCGCGAGAACGGCGTGACCACGCTCTTCTTCGAGACGCTCGTCAGCCCCAAGGTGACCCAGACGCTCGCCGACGACCTCGGCGTCCGGACCGCGCTGCTCGACCCGCTCGAGAGCCTCGCGGAGGGCGCGACGGACTACCGTGAGGTCATGGAGTCCAACCTCGAGGCGCTCACGTCCGGCCTCGCGTGCGCATGACGGACGCACCGGAGCTGATCGCCGCGCGCGAGGTCCACGTGACCCTCGGCGGGAGCGAGATCCTGCGCGGCATCGACCTCTCGGTCCGCGCGGGCGAGGTCGTCTCGCTCCTCGGCGCGAACGGGTCGGGCAAGTCGACGCTGGTCCGCGCGCTCGTCGGGATCGTGCCGCTCTCCCGCGGCTCCGTCGACCTGTTCGGCGCGCCGCTCGGCCCGCGGCTGCCGTGGCGGCGGCTCGGCTACGTGCCGCAACGCGTGAGCGCGCCCTCGGGCATGCCGTCCACCGCGTCGGAGGTCGTCGCGTCCGGGCTCCTCGGCGGCGGCCGTCTCCGGCTCCCGCGCGGGTGGCGCGACCGCACGGTCGAGGCGCTCGAGCTCGTGGGCCTCGCGGACCGCGCCGACGACTCGACGGCCGAGCTCTCGGGCGGGCAGCAGCAGCGCGTGCTCATCGCGCGCGCCCTCGTGCGCCGGCCCGACCTGCTCGTGCTCGACGAGCCCGTCGCGGGCGTCGACAAGCCGAGCCAGGAGGCGTTCGCCGCGACGATGACGCGCCTCGTGGGCGACGGCCTCACGGTCCTCGTGGTGCTCCACGAGCTCGGGGCGCTCGCCCCGCTCGTCGAGCGCGCGGTCGTCCTGCGCCACGGGCGGGTCGTGCACGACGGCGCCCCTCCCCGCGCGTCGTCCACGCACGCGGGCGCGACGCACCAGCACCTGCACCCGCACGAGCCCGTGGACGGCGACAACCGCCCCGCGGGCCCGGAGACGGGCCTCACCGACACCCTGAACCCCGACCTCTCCGCAGGCCACGCACCCAGGACGGCCTCATGACCACCCTGTTCTCCGAGATCTCCCTGCTGCTCACCGACCCGCTCATGCAGCGCGCCCTCCTCGCGGCGCTGCTCGTCGGCGTCAGCGCCCCCGTCGTGGGCACGTACCTCGTGCAGCGCAAGCTCTCGCTGCTCGGCGACGGCATCGGGCACGTCGCGCTCACCGGCGTCGCGCTCGGGTGGCTCGTGGGCGCGGCGATGGGCGTCGTGCCGAACGACGCGCTCGCGATCCCCGGCGCGGTCGTCGCGGCGGTGCTCGGCGCGGTCGCGATCGAGGTCGTGCGCGAGCGGGGCCGCACGAGCGGTGACCTCGCGCTCGCGCTCCTCTTCTACGGCGGCATCGCGGGCGGTGTCCTGCTCATCAGCCTCGCGGGCGGTTCGTCCGGCAGCCTCATGCAGTACCTGTTCGGCTCGATCTCGACGGTGACGTCGTCGGACCTCGTCCTCACGGTCGTCCTCAGCGCGGTGATCCTGCTCGTCGGCGTCGGTCTGCGGGCCGCGCTGTTCTCGGTGAGCCACGACGAGGAGTTCGCGCGCGCGTCCGGCCTGCCCGTGCGCACGCTGAACATCGCCGTCGCCGTCGTCGCCGCGCTCACCGTGACCGTGTCGATGCGGGTCGTCGGGCTGCTGCTCGTCAGCGCCCTCATGATCGTGCCCGTCGCGGTCGCCCAGCTCGTCACGCGCTCGTTCCGCCGCACGATGCTCGTCGCGTCGGTCGTCGGGGTGGTCGTGTGCGTCGTCGGGCTGTCCTTCACGTACTGGAACAACGTCTCGCCGGGTGCGACGATCGTGGTCCTCGCGATCGCGACGTACCTCGTCGTCGCCGCGCTGCGACCCCTGTGGGTCCGCCGGCGGCCGCGCGTCGCGCGGGACCCGCACCCGGACATCCCCGACGACGTCGAGCTCGACCTCGTACCCTCGGGGTCGACCCACCGCACCACCGGAGGTGACCCGTGCAGCGCATGACCCGCCAGCGCGCCGCCGTCTCGGACGCGCTGGAGGACCTGGAGGACTTCCGCAGCGCCCAGCAGCTCCACGAGATCCTGCGCACGCGCGGCGACAACGTGGGGCTCGCCACCGTCTACCGCACGCTGCAGAGCCTCGCGGACGGCGGCGACGTGGACGTGCTGCGCACCGAGGAGGGCGAGAACCTCTACCGTCGGTGCGAGCGCCGCGAGCACCACCACCACCTCGTGTGCCGGGCGTGCGGCCGGACCGTCGAGATCGACGGCCCGACGGTCGAGGCCTGGGCCAACCAGGTCGGCACCTCGCACGGGTTCGTCGACATCCAGCACACCATCGAGCTGTTCGGCACGTGCGCGGGCTGCGCGCGGGCCACCGCCGTCCAGGACTGAGCGGTGCCCGACGCGCTGGACGGCGCCCCGTTCGCCGCGCTCTTCGCCTTCTTCTTCGCGGTCGCGTTCGTGCGGACGCAGGCGACCTACTGGATCGCCCGCCTCGTCACGACGTGGACCCTCGACCGCACGCGCCCCGTCAAGCCGTGGGTCGCGCGCGTCCACGCCTGGCTGTCCGGGCGGTCGGCCGCACGCGGGATCGAGACCGTGCGGCGGTGGGGCGTGCTCGCGGTGCCCGCGTCGTTCCTCGCGACCGGGACGAAGACCGTGATCAACGCCGCCGCGGGCGTCGTGCGCATGCCGTTCGGGCGCTACCTCGCGGCCATGATCCTCGGGTGCGCGGTGCACGCGACGATCTACGCGACCGTCGGGTGGGCGGTGTGGACGGCCGCGTTCGCCGCCGCGACGGGCTCCCCCACGGGCGTCGCGGTGCTCGTCGCGATCATCGTCGTGGCCGCCGTGGCGGTGGTCCTCATGGTCCGCCGTCGGGCCGCCCGGGCGGGCGCCGACGCCGCGGTCGTGCCGGCCGGCACGACCGCCGGCGACGTCCCCGCGCTGGACGGGCAGGCGACGATCCCCCGCGACGAGGACGCGCCGCGCACCGACCGATGAGATGACGGGTCCCGGACCGTCCGAACCCCCATGACGACGTTCCTCCTGCTGCCCGGCGCCGGCGGCGACCCCGCCTACTGGGACCTGCTCGTCCCGGAGCTCGACCGGCTCGGCCACCGGCCGGTCGCCGTCGACCTCCCCCAGCACGACGAGGGCCACGGCTGGGCGGACCTCACCGACGCCGCGGTGACGACGCTGCACCAGGCGACGGCCCCCGCCGAGCGGGACGACCTCGTGGTGGTCGCCCAGTCCATGGGCGCGTACGTCGGGCCGCTCGTGTGCGAGCGCGAGGCGGTCCGCCTGCTCGTGCTGCTCAACCCGATGATCCCGCGACCGGGCGAGAGCGGGGGCGACTGGTGGCGCGCGACGGACCACGCCGCCCGTCGTGCCGCCACGGGCCTGGGCCCGTTCGACCCCGTGGACGACTTCTTCCACGACGTGCCGGAGCCGGTCGCGGCCGTCGTGCAGCGCAGCGACCGGCAGCCGTCCCAGCGGTCCTTCGCCGAGCCGTGGCCGGCCCGCGCGTGGCCCGCCGTGCCCACGGTCGTGCTGCAGGGCGACGACGACCGGCTCTTCCCGCCGCCCTTCCAGCGCGCCGTCGCGCGCGAGCGGCTCGGTGCGGAGGTCGAGACGATGCCGGGCGGCCACCTCGTGGCGCTCAGCCGCCCGGCCGAGCTCGCCGCCCGGCTCGACGCGCTGGCCCGCTGACGGGCCGCCCCGACGGGACGACCGCCCCCTCAGCCGACGCTCGTCGGTTCCTCGGGCGCGCCCACGCAGAACTGGTTGCCCTGCGGGTCGGCCAGCACCGCCCAGCGGTACCCGGGGATGGTGTGCTCCCCGACGAGCGTCGCGCCGTCCGCCACGAGCGCCGCGACGTCGGCCTCGCGGTCGGACGTGCCGAGGTCCAGGTGCAGCCGGTTCTTGCCGGGCGTCGGGTCCTCGACGCGCTGGAACCCGAGGACCGGAGCCGTCACCCCCTCGGCGGGCACGACCTCGAGGAACCACCCGTCCGCCTCGTCGACGAGCCGCCCGCCGAGGCGGCGCGCCCACCACTGGGCGAGCGGCCGCGGGTCGGTGGAGTCGACGGTCACCATGCCGATGCTCAGAGTCATGCCGCGCACGCTACCGGCCGCCTCCCACGGCGTCCCGGCGACAGGGCGCGCGCCGCCCCGCGCACGACGTCAGGCCGTGCCGTCCGCCGTCCCGCCCACCGCGTCGACCGCGCCGCCGTAGCGGCGGTCGCGACGCGCGTACTCCTCGACGGCGCGCCACAGCGAGCGGCGGTCCACGTCGGGCCAGGGCTCCGGGAGGAACACGAGCTCCGCGTACGCGGCCTGCCACAGCATGAAGTTCGACGTGCGCTGCTCGCCCGAGCTGCGCAGGAACAGGTCCACGTCCGGCAGGTCGGGCTCGTCGAGGTGCTGCTGGACGGTCCGCTCCGTGACCTTGCGCGGGTCGAGCCGCCCGGCGGCGACCTCGCGCGCGATGGCGGCCGCGGCGTCGGCGATCTCGGCGCGACCCCCGTAGTTGACGCACATCGTCAGCGTGCAGACGTCGTTCTGCTTCGTCTGCTCCTCCGCGACCTCGAGCTCCTTGATCACGGACGCCCAGAGCCGCGGACGACGCCCCGCCCACCGCACGCGCACGCCCCACGAGTCCATCTCGTCGCGGCGACGCCGGATCACGTCGCGGTTGAAGCCCATGAGGAAGCGGACCTCGTCGGGCGAGCGCTTCCAGTTCTCGGTCGAGAACGCGTACGCCGACACGTGCTTGACGCCGATCTCGATGGCGCCCGCGACGACGTCGAGCAGCGCCGCCTCGCCGGCCTCGTGGCCCGCGGTGCGCGGCAGCCCCCGCGCGTTGGCCCAGCGGCCGTTGCCGTCCATGACGACGGCCACGTGGTTCGGCACGAACTGCGCCGGGATCGCCGGGGGCCGCGCACCGCTGGGGTGCGGGAACGGCGGCTGGTACGTGCGCCGCGCCATCAGGCGTCCGCCCCGGCGCCGGCGCGCGGGTCCGCGGAGGCGGCGGCCTCGTCGGCGTGCGGGACGGCGGGGACGTGCGGGGCGGGGGCGTCCCGCTCCACCATGCGCAGTGATCGCAACGTTCTCTCCAGGTGGTATTGGCTGTACGCGGCCACGAGGCCGCTCGCTTCCTTGCGGTGCCGGGCGTCCGACGCGTCGGCCGCGTCCCACTCCCCCGCGAGCAGCGCGGCGAGCAGGGCGAAGGTCTGGGGCGCGGGCGCCGTCGAGCCCGGCGGGCGGCAGCGCGAGCACACGGCCCCGCCCTGCGCGACGGCGAACGCGTGGTGCGGGCCCGGCTCGCCGCACCGCGCGCAGTCGACGAACGACGGCGCCCAGCCCGCCACGGCGAGCGCGCGCAGGAGGTAGGAGTCGAGCACGAGCCCCGGCGCGTGCGCGTGCTCCGAGAGCGCCCGCAGCGCGCCCGCGAGCAGCCAGTACTGCTGCACCGCGGGCTCGCGCTCGTCGGCGACGAGCCGCTCCGCGGTCTCGAGCATCGCGGCGCCCGCCGTGTAGAGGCCGTAGTCCTCGCAGATCCGGCGCGCGTACGGGCCGATCGTCTCCGCCTGGGTCACCGTGTCCAGCGACCGGCCCGCGTAGAGCTGGACGTCCACGAGCATGAACGGCTCGAGCCGCGCGCCGAACCGGGACGACGTGCGGCGCACGCCCTTGCCGACGGCGCGCACCTTCCCGTGCTCGCGCGTCAGGAGGGTGACGATGCGGTCCGCCTCGCCCAGCTTCTGGGCGCGCAGCACGATCGCGTCGTCTCGGTACAGCACCACGCCCCTATTGTCCGTCACGCCGCCGACACGGCGCGCACCACCCGCCGACGGTGGTCACGCGGGCGCGAGGCAGCCGAGGACCGCGCGGACCCGGGCCAGCGTCGTGGCCGCGTCCTCGCCGGCCTCGACCTGGCGGGCCGCGGCGAGCACCACGGCGTTGACGAGCTCCGCGGAGCGCGCGGCGTCCGGGACGCCGAGCTGCTCCAGGGCCTCGACGAGCGGCACGAGGATCGTCGCGTGCATCGCGGCGCTCTGCTGGGCGAGCGCCTCGCGGCCCGCCTCGGCGCGCAGCGCGGCGACGACGGCGTGCTCGCCCTCGGCCACGAGGAGCAGGTTCTCGCGCGCGTAGGCGACGATCGCGTCCTCCGGCGACGCCGCGGTGGCCACCGCGGCGGTGATGCGCGCGGACCACCGCGGCACGACGTCGGCGACGACCGCGTCGAGCAGCTCCTCCCGCGACCGGAAGTACTGGTAGACGCTCGACCGGGCGAGCCCGGCCCGCGCCGCGACCGCCGCGAGCGTGAGCCCGCTGCCGTCCTCGCGGATGAGGTCGCGGGCGGCGTCGAGCAGGGTCCGGAGCTGCGCCGCGCGGTGCTCGGCCACCGTCGGGGCAGCGATCTTGGGCACGAGGGTCCTCCTTCCCGGAGCGCTCTGCGGAGCACTCCCCCGGGAGCGCGACGGCCCCCGGCCGGACCATCATGCCCGACCGGGGCGGTGGAGCGGCCTCCCGGAGCCGCCCGCCGACGTCAGCCGGCCACCGCGGGCAGCCCGAGCCGCCCGTCGACCATCTCGACGACCCGGTGACAGTGCTCGAGCACGTCGTGGTCGTGCGTGACCATGAGCGCCGCGGCACCGTATGCCTCGACCTCGCGGGCCAGCAGGCTCACGACCTCGTGGCTGCGGGCCCGGTCGAGCGCCGCCGTCGGCTCGTCGACGAGGAGCAGCGCGGGGCTCGCGACGAGCGCGCGGGCGATCCCCACGCGCTGCCGCTCGCCGCCCGAGAGCTGGTCCGGGCGCCGGTCGGCGCGGTGGCTCATGGACACCGAGCCCAGCAGCTCGCGGGGGTCGCGGGCGCGGGGGTCGCGCTCGTCGATCCCGGCGATCCGCAGCGCGAGCCGGAGCTGGTCGACGCTCGTGAGCGCCGGGAGGAGGTTGCCGGACTGAAAGACGAAGCCGATGCGCTCGCGCCGCAGCCGGGCCCGCTCGCGGTCGTTCGTCGCGCCGAGGTCGACCCCTTCGAGACGGACGGTCCCGGAGTCCGGCGCCGTGAGCGCGCCGGCGACGGCGAGCAGGCTCGACTTGCCCGAGCCCGAGGGCCCGACGACACCGACGAGCTCGCCCGCGGCGACGCTCAGGCTGACCTCGTCGAGCGCGACGACCGTGGTGTCGCCGTCGCCGTGGCGGACGGTGACCCGGTCGATCTCGAGCACGGGCGTGGCGGGGGTGGTGGTGCTCATCGCTGCCCTCCCAGGGCGGTCAGGGGGTCGACGGAGGTGATGCGCGCGACGGCGACGGCCGCTCCGGCCATGCCGAGGACGAAGAGCAGGACGCCGGCCAGCACGAGGTCGGGGGCCTGGAGCGCGAACGGCATCGGCGACGCGCCGAGGCCCGCGCCCACCGCGACGCCGAGGGCGAAGCCCACGCCGATCGAGGCGAGCAGGAGCACGGCGGCCTGGCCGAGGGAGTCGGCGAGCAGGAAGCGGCGCCGTGCCCCCATGGCGCGCATCACGGCGATCTCGTGCCGGCGCTGGATGACCCACACGGTGAAGAACGCCCCGACGACGAGCGCCGAGATGGCGTAGAGGAACACCTGGATGAGCAGGAGGGTCGCGGTCTCGGCCGTGTACCCGGGCGAGGCGTCGAAGGACTCGGTGAGCGTGCGCGTCACCGTGCCCGACGCCGCGTCGGCGGCCTCGCGGTCGAACGACCCGGGGTCGGTGCGCAGCGCGACGGCGGTCGCGACGTCCGGCACGTCGGCTCCCGGCTGCTCGGCCCCGGCAAGGAGCTCCTGCCACGTGCCGAGCGGGAGGTAGGCGATGTCGACGTGCCCGAACGTGTGCTGGTCCTCGAGGACGCCCACGACCGTGAGCGTGCGCTCCGGGCGCGCGAGGTCCACGGTGTCGCCGACGGAGAGGCCGTCCTCGGCGGCGGTCGCCGAGACGACGATGCCGTCCGCTGCCCCGACGGCGTCGCCCTCCGCGATCGCGGCCGGGGCCACGAACGAGCCGGGCTCGACGCCCACGAGGGTGAGGTCGACGGGCGAGCCGTCCTCCTGGTGCGCGTTGGCCAGCAGCAGGCCGTACGGGGCGGCCTCGAGCACGCCGGGCTGCTCGGCCATGGTGCCGACCTGGTCCGTCTCGATGACGGAGCGCGTGAACGCGGCGTCCGTCCCGGTGCCCTCGGCGAAGGCGAAGTCGGTCACGGGCGTGCGCTTGAGGCCGGAGACGCCGTCGTTGACGAGGCCGGCGGACAGCCCGGAGAGGAGGACGACGAGGACCGCGACCAGCGCGACGACACCGCCCATGAGCAGGAAGCGGGTGCGCGCGAAGACGAGCTCGCGCAACGCGAGGAACATGAGCAGCCTTCCAAAGTTGTCGACAGTGCGTCGGCATCTTACCAACACCGTGTCGACAAAATGCCGACGGCCCGGACGACGAGGTCGTCCGGGCCGTCGGCGAGATCGGCGGGAGAGCGGTCAGT
Organism: Cellulosimicrobium sp. JZ28; assembly: GCF_015327065.1. Lineage (NCBI taxonomy): Bacteria > Bacillati > Actinomycetota > Actinomycetes > Micrococcales > Promicromonosporaceae > Cellulosimicrobium > Cellulosimicrobium sp. JZ28. Next base: position 2,278,265 of record NZ_CP017660.1, read on the forward strand.
CCCGGGCACGCTCCGCGCGGTTCACGGCGGACACGATGGCCTTGAGCGAGGCGGTCGTGATCGACGGGTCGATCCCCACGCCCCACAGGACGTCGTCGCCCACCTGGCACTCCACGTACGCCGCGGCCGTGGCGTCCCCGCCCTCCGAGAGCGCGTGCTCCGCGTAGTCCAGGACGCGGACGTCGACCCCCACCTGCGCGATCGCGTCGACGAACGCCGCCACCGGGCCGTTGCCCGTGCCCTCGAGCGTCAGCTCCTCGCCGCGGTCGAGGACGTCGACGCTCAGGGTGTCGGGGCCGTCCTCGCTCGACGACGCGCGCGTGGAGCGCAGCTTCAGCCGGCCCCACGGCTCCAGGCCGGAGCCGGGCTCGACGGGCAGGTACTCGTCCGAGAAGAGGCGCCAGATGTCCTCGCCGGTGACCTCCGTGCCGTGCGCGTCGGTGTGCTGCTGCACGGACTGCGAGAACTCGATCTGCAGACGGCGCGGCAGGTCGAGGTGGCGCTCCGACTTCAGCAGGTAGGAGATGCCGCCCTTGCCGGACTGCGAGTTGACGCGGATCACGGCCTCGTACGAGCGGCCGACGTCCTTGGGGTCGATCGGCAGGTACGGGACGGCCCACGTGATGTCGTCCACCGTGGCACCCTCCGCCTCCGCACGGACGGCCATCGCGTCGAAGCCCTTCTTGATGGCGTCCTGGTGCGAGCCGGAGAACGCCGTGAAGACCAGGTCGCCCGCGTAGGGGTGCCGCTCGGGGACGCCGAGCTGGTTGCAGTACTCCACCGTGCGGCGCACGTGGTCGATGTCGGAGAAGTCGATCTGCGGGTCCACGCCCTGGCTGAACAGATTCATGCCCAGCGTGACGAGGCAGACGTTGCCGGTGCGCTCGCCGTTGCCGAACAGGCAGCCCTCGATGCGGTCCGCGCCCGCCTGGTAGCCGAGCTCGGCGGCCGCGACCGCCGTGCCGCGGTCGTTGTGCGGGTGCAGCGACAGCACGACGTTCTCGCGGTGGTGCAGGTGCCGGTTCATCCACTCGATCGAGTCGGCGTAGACGTTCGGCGTCGCCATCTCGACCGTGGCGGGCAGGTTGATGATGACCTTGCGGTCGGGGCGGGGCTCGAAGACCTCCAGCACCTCGTTGCAGATGCGGGCCGCGAACTCGAGCTCCGTGCCGGTGTACGACTCGGGCGAGTACTCGTAGTAGACCGTCGTCTCCGGGACGGTCTCCTCGAACTTCTTGCACAGCCGCGCGCCGTCGACGGCGATCGCGATGATGCCGTCCTCGTCCGAGCGGAACACGACCTCGCGCTGCAGGACGGACGTCGAGTTGTAGAGGTGCACGATCGCCTGCTTCGCGCCCTTGATCGCCTCGTACGTGCGGGCGATGAGGTGCTCGCGGGACTGCGTGAGGACCTGGATGACGACGTCGTCCGGGATGCGGTCCTCCTCGATGAGCATCCGCACGAAGTCGAAGTCGGTCTGCGAGGCCGAGGGGAAGCCGACCTCGATCTCCTTGTAGCCCATCGCGACGAGCAGCTCGAACATGCGCAGCTTGCGCTCCGCGTTCATGGGCTCGATGAGGGCCTGGTTCCCGTCGCGCAGGTCGACGGCGCACCAGCGGGGCGCGGTCTCGATGCGCTTGTCCGGCCACGTGCGGTCGGGCAGGGAGACGTCGATCTGCCGGTGGAACGGCAGGTACTTGTGGATCGGCATGCCCGACGGCTGCTGCGGGTTCGGGTCCGCGGCGGTGGGCGTCGAGGTGGGGGCGGAGGCGTTCATCGTCGGTCCTTCGGGGTCGTCCTGATCGGTGTCAGCCGGCACACCAACCACCGCGACGAGGAACCGGCTACAGGGCCTCGCCGCGGCAACGAAGGAGGAGCTGCCGCATCAGGTGCACGACGCCACTGTACTCCTCCGCCGTCCGCGCGCCCGGGACGTCCGCTCCTCGGGCACGGCGTGGGTGCGCCCGGCCGGCCCTCGCGCGGAGGGCCGGCCGGGCGCCGGGGTGCGTCAGCCGCGCCGCGAGCGCAGCGCCGCGTCGACCGCGGGGTCGCCGAGGTTGCCGAGCCACTCGAGCAGCGCGGGGTACGTCGACGGGTTCGCCGCGACCTGGGGCCGCAGGTGCGGGGCGTCCTGGACGATCTGCGCCAGGACCTCGAGCGGCGTGCCCGGGTCGAGCGCCTGGGCAGCGGTGAAGCCCGCCGGCTGGGCCGGCGGGGCGTACGACGGCTGCTGCGCCGCGGGCTGCTGGGCGTACCCCTGCTGGTCGTACCCCTGCGGCGCGTAGCCCTGCTGCCCCGGCCCGGAGGACGCGTAGCCCTGCTGCTGGCCGTAGCCCTGCTGGGGGTACCCCTGGCCGGGCTGCTGGGCGGTCGGCTGCGGGCCGGTGCCCGGCTGCTCCTCCTGGTAGGCGGGCAGGACCGCCGTCGACGGGCCCTCGTCGGGCGTGAGGCCGGGACGCGCGGCGTACCCGCTGCGCTCCGGCTCCGCCGGCTGGACCGGGAGCACTTCGGTCGTGTCGGACCCGGCAGCGAACCGCCGGTCCGGCGCCTGTTGCGTCGGGACGGGGCCCGTGTGCCCAGCGGGCGGGTAGGCGTTCGTCGGCCCGGTGGACGGGTAGCCGCCCGTCGGTCCCGTGGCCGGGTAGGCGCCCGTGCCCGGGTAGACACCCGAGTGCTCGGTCGTCGGGTGCGCGCCGGTCGGCGGGCCCGCCGGAGCGGGCGCGGGCCGGGCCGGCTTGGGTTGCTTCGGTGCAGGCGGCTCCCACACGTAGGCGCGTGCCGCCTCCGCCCCGGTGGCCGCGGGCACCGGACGGTGCTCGGCGAAGTACGCACGGACCTCGCGCGGCACGGTGAGCGCCCCGACGACGAGCAGCGGGAGGCCGAAGGCGAGCAGCACGTGCTCCACGCCGCCGCCGAGCACGACGCGGTTCGACGTCACGACGAGCAGCACGATGCCGAGCAGCGCCACGACCCCGGCGCCGCCGAGCGCGAGCGGGCGCCCGGTGGCGGCGTCGCGAGCGAGCGAGCGGCGCGCGACGAACGCGACGGCGGCCGCGAGGACACCGACGATCACTGCGAGGACGACCGGGACGCCGCGTGCGCCGTCGGCCAGGGTGAGCACGGCGCTCACGGCGACGTAGCCCGCGACGACGAGCACGAGGTCGAGGGCGTTGACGGCCACGCGCACCCAGGTGGTCACCGGGTCCGCGGCGGCCATCGCGCGGTGCACGGCGGGCGCCGCGGCGACGGCCGCGAGCGCCGGGACGAGCACGAGCCCGAACCGGCCGCCGTGCGTGCTCTCGATCGTCACGAGCCCGTTGTTGCCCGAGCCGAGGACGAACCCGACGGCGAGCATGACGCCCAGCCCGACGAGCGTGAGGCGCGCGGCCTCGGACCGGCGCCACGTGCCGTACGTCGGCAGCCCGGCGAGCGCGAGGACGAACACCGCGGCCACGATCACCAGCAGCACGAACAGGGCGCCGCCGAGGCGCGTGCCGGTGGCGGTGAGGATCACCGTGAGCAGAACGGTGAGGGCGAGGAGCGCCGCGAGCGCGAGGAGCGCCTGGAGCCAACGGTCGGTGACCGCGCGGTCCTGGTCCTGCGGCCCGAGCTCGCTCTCGCGCGGCTGCGCCGCGAGGAGCGCGCCCGCGAGGCCGAGCGCGGCGGCGGAGCCGACCCCGCCCCACCCGTCGGCGAGGTCGCCGCCGCCCACGACGTCGACCACGAGGTAGACGAGCACGAGCAGCACGTAGGGCGCGTTGGCCAGCAGACGGACCGTGCGCGTGGTGTGCACGGTCCAGGTCGTCGGGAGCACGCCCGTGCGCGCGAGGTACGGCAGCGCGAGCGTCAGCAGCGAGAGGATCGTCAGCAGGACGACCTCGATCTTGTCCGACGCGCGGCTCGACACGTCCCACGGCAGCGCGAGGGAGACGAGGAGCAGCAGCGCGGCGACACCGTCGCGCACGTAGTCGCTCACGGGGATCCCGGCGAAGGGCGACGCGGTGGCGGTCGCCGTCGGGGTCCCGCCGGTCTCGCGAGCGGAGCCCGTGTGCTTCTCCGTGCCCGTGTCCGCGGCTCCCGCCGCGTCCGGGTCCGACCCTGCCGAGCCCGTCGCACCGTCCGGTGCGCGCTCGGCCGTGGAGTCCCCATCACCCGCCGTGACGCCCTGGGGCGCCGGGGTCGGCCCGGTGCCCGCAGCACCGGGCTGCGGGTCCTCGGCCGGCTCTGTCTGGTTGGTCATCGTGCACTCCCTACGCTGTCGCGCGGTGCCGGTCGCACGCACGCCGGGCCGAGGGGCCCCGACCGTTTCTACCGGTTCATCACGTGCGGCTCAAGCGCCCACGCGGCCCGGGGCCACCATCCGGACGGTGCCGGAGGCGACGCCGGAGGGCGTCGCGCCCGCCCGGCACCTCACGAGACCGCCGTCAGCCCGCCGGTCCCGAGGAGAAAGAGCCGGCCCTCGACCGCGAGCACGTCGTAGGTGCCCTCCGGCAGCGTCCAGCGCCACTCGACCGCCCCGTCGTCGAGCGCGATCGACACGAGCCCCGGCTGGCGGCGCTGCCGCTCCGTGACGAACAGCGACCGGCCGTCGGTGAGCACCGGCCCGGGGCCGCCGTCCTCGAGCGTGACGGCCCACTCCTCCTCGCCCGTGCGGGCGTCGACGCTGCGGTAGGCCGAGTCCGTCTGGACGACGACGCGGCCGTCGACCCGCGCGACGGCGCGCATGCCCGTGCCCGGCAACGACCACAGCTCCGACCCGGTCGCGGCGTCCACGCCCACGATGCTGCCGAAGGTGTTCGTGACGATGACGCCCGGCGCGGACCCGTCCGACAGGGGCGCCTCGAGCACGCGGCCGGAGATCCGGAACGCGGGCTCGCCCGCGGCGGTGAACACCGTGGCGGTGCCGCGGCCGTACTCGTTGCCGACGTAGCGCCCGTCCTGGAGCCGGACGATGGTCCACACGTCGTCCTCGACGAGCGACAGGCCGTCCTCCGTGAGCGCCGCCGCGACGCCCGGCGCAAGGACGTCGACGACGCCGCGGCGCACGTCGAGCACGACGTCGCCGCCGCTCCCGAGGCCGTCGTGCGCGAGCGTGCGCTCCCACCGCACCTCCCCGGTCGCGGCGTCCTCGCGCACCACCGCGACCTCGTCGCCGCGCCACCACGCCCGCACGACGTCCGTCGCGCCGACCGGCACGACGGACAGCCGCCCCGCCGTCGCGGCCGTGCGCTCCCCCACGACCTCCCCGGTCGTCGCCCGCACGGTCGTGAGCCGGGCCGCCTGCTCGCGCCACCCCGTCGGCACCGCGCACACCACCACCTCGCGCGCGGGCTCGCCCGAGGCCGGCAGGCACGTGGCGCGGTCGCCGAGACGCTCGGACCGCCAGAGGACCGAGCCGTCCGCGACGGAGTACGCCGTGAGCGATCCGTCGACGGTCACGACGGCACCGACCGCGGGGACGACCTCGGTACCGGGCTCGACGGGGACCGACCAGCGCGGCTCGGGCGGGTCCTCGAGCGGCCGCAGCCCCCGGCGAGCGCGGTGACGTCGACGGGCCGCGCGTCCTCCATCGACGCGGTGAAGGCGACGGAGCCGGCGAACGCGACGGCGACCGCGAGCGCCACCCACGGGACGGGGTGCAGGAACCAGCGACGCCCGGCCGCACGCACCTGGGCCTCGCCGCCCCCGGCGGACCGGGACGGCCGGGGCGCGCCGGACCGCGCCGGGCCGGGCGTGTCGCGGGCCGTGGGCGGGCGCTCGTCCTGCGGGCGCGACAGGGGCAGCACGTCGCGGGCCGCCCGGTCGTGGTGCCCGCCCCGGACGGCGGGCGGGCCGTCCTCGTCCCGGGGTCGCGGCCCGTCGGGCGGACGGCGGACGGGCGCCTCGGCAGGACCCGCGAGCGCGGCGTCGAGGGCGGCGTCGAACCGGTCGTCGGACCGCAGCTCGGGCGGCAGGATCTCGAAGCCGCCGACCGCCGTCCCGGCACCGTCCGTCGTCGGCTCGTGGGTGACGTGCCCGGCACGAGCCGCCCGGTCCTGCGCGAGCCGACGGCGCCTCACCCGTCCACGATACGCACGCCCGTGGGGCCGCGCCGGGCGAGCGGCGGGACCGCCACGCCCGGACGACGGCGCACCGGCAGGGTCAGATGCCGAGCTGGTAGACGCCCCAGTACGCGAGGATGACGAGCAGGACGGTGGACCCCGCGATCACGCACCACAGCATGACGCGGGGGGTCACGCCCCGCGCGACCTGCAGCACGCTCCCGCCCTCGTCCGCGGCGACCACCTCGTCGGTGCCCCGGCGCTCGTCGTGCGCACGGCGCGCGGAGCGGACCTCGGCGGCCCGGTTGACCAGCAGGGCTCCCGCGACGAGCGTCGCGAGCCCGACGAGCCGCACCCCGATCCAGCCGCCCTGCACGACCCACGCGTCCTTCTCGTAGTCGAGCGCGAGCCGCGCGGTGGCCACGAGGTAGACGACGAGCGCGACCGTCGTCGCGAACGCGCCGACCCCGAGCCCCACCAGCGGCACGCGGAAGCCGGGCGCGAGACCGGCGGGCGCTCCGGACCGGCCCGCGACCCGTCGCAGCCGGCGCACGAGGCCCCCGACGAGGCCGACGAGCGGGCCGAGCACGAGCAGCCCGACGGCGGCGAGGACGAGGCCGACGAACAGGTCGCCGTTGCCCAGCCAGCGCGGCGACGGGACCGGCCCGGCGAGGTACTGCTGCGTGGGCTCGGCGCCCGCGACCTGCGGCAGCGCGGTCGCGCTCGCGGGCAGGGACGTCACCCAAGAGCTCACGTCGCGCGGGAAGTCGGGCACGAGCACGTCGTCGATCTTGATCCCGTGGTTCGCGTCCGCGTAGTACCGCACGGTGACGTCGGCCCCGCCCGGCACCTGCGACGACGGCCCCGTGGCGTCGAGGATCTGCCGCGCCCCCTGCTCGACGGGCATCGACGGGTCCGCGGTGCCGTACACGACGAGCACCGGCTGGGTGAGCCGCTCGAGGAACGGCTCCACGTCGAAGTCGGCGTACTCGAAACCGCCGCCGGGGATCGCCATCCCGACGGCGCGCGGGATGGCCCGGAACACCCCGTGGGGCACGTCGGTGTTGCGCAGGTAGCTGTCGACCGCGAACGCGGCCTGCTGGCGCGGCGGCACGACCGGCGCGGACACGAGGACGGTGAAGGCGATCGTCGGGTCGTCGGCCGCCATCACGGGCACGATCCACGTGCCCTCGGACTCCCCGTACAGCCCCACGCGCTCCGGGTCGACGCCGGGACGCGCCCGCAGGAGGGCGACGGAGTGCGCGTAGTCGCGTGCCATCGCCTCGTAGTCGCGGTGCCGCGTCGTGTAGGTGTCGAGGCGCTTGTCCGGGACGAGGGTCACGACGCCCGCGCTCGCGAGGTCGGTCGCGACGTCCACGAACGCCTCGGACGCCAGGCCGGTCCCCGCACCGTGCACGAACACCATGCCCGGGAGGTCGTCGCCCGCGTCGACGGGCTCGCGCAGCACGCCCCCGACGGTCGCGCCGTCGAGCCGGACGGTCACGTCGGTCTCGCGCACGTCGTAGGTGCCGACCGGGGCGGCCCCGCCGGGCGGCTGCCCGCCGACGGTCGTGTCGGGCGTCTCGGGGACGAGGTGCTCGGTCACGGGCACCGGGTCCCACTGCGGCCCGGTGACCGCACCGACGATCGCGAGGACGATCGCGAGGGCTGCCGTCGTCGCGGCGGTCCGGAAGATCACCGAGGAATCGTACGCCGCGGGCCGCCGGCCGGTCCCTGGTGCCCTCCCGACGGCGGCACGGGGGACGTCCCCCCGGGTCAGAACCCGAGCCGGTGGAGCTGCTTGGGGTCGCGCTGCCAGTCCTTGGCGACCTTCACGTGGAGGTCGAGGTAGACGCGCGCGCCGAGCAGCGCCTCGATGCCGTGCCGCGCGCGCGTCCCGACCTCGCGCAGGCGCGAGCCGCCGCGGCCGATGACGATCGCCTTCTGCGAGTCGCGCTCGACGAAGAGGTTGACGCGCACGTCGAGCAGCGGCGGCCGGCCCGTGGCCTCGTCGCCGCTGCCCTCGCGGGGCACGATCTCCTCGACCTGGACCGCGAGCGAGTGCGGGAGCTCGTCGCGCACGCCCTCCAGCGCCGCCTCGCGCACGAGCTCGGCGACCATGACGGCCTCCGGCTCGTCCGTGAGCTCGCCGCCGGGGTACAGCTCGGGGCCCTCGGGCAGGTGGGAGACGAGGACGTCGGTGAGCACGTCGACCTGGTAGCCGTCCTGGGCCGAGACGGGGACGATGTCGGCCCAGCCGCCCGTCGCCTCCCCCAGCCGGTCGACCGCCAGCAGGTGCGCGGCGAGGGTGCCGCGGTCCACGAGGTCGGCCTTCGTGACGACGGCGACCACGGGCGTGCCACGGCGCCCGCGCCTGAGCTCCGCGAGCTCGTTCGCGATGAAGCGGTCGCCCGGGCCGATCTTCTGGTCGGCGGGCAGGCAGAACGCGATGACGTCGACCTCGGTGAGGGTCTCGCGCACGAGGTCGTTGAGACGCTCGCCGAGCAGCGTGCGGGGGCGGTGCAGCCCCGGGGTGTCGACGAGGACGAGCTGCGCGTCGGGGCGGTGCACGATCCCGCGGATCGTGTGGCGCGTCGTCTGGGGGCGCCCGGAGGTGATCGCCACCTTCTGGCCGACCAGCGCGTTCGTCAGGGTCGACTTGCCCGCGTTGGGCCGCCCGACGAGGCAGGCGAAGCCGGAGCGGTGCTCGGGGGTGGTCGTGCTCACGGGGTGTCCTTCACGGTGGGGAGGGGCTGACGGGTGTCGGCCGCGGGGTCGGGCTCGTCCGGCGCAGGGACCGGAGCGTCGGGCGAGGTCGCCGTGGAGACGAGGACGGTCGCGAGCTGCTTGCGGCGGCCCTGGACGCGGTCGGCCTCGAGGCGCAGCCCGTGGACCTCGGCCACGGAGCCGGGCAGCGGGACCTTGCCGAGCGCCTTGGCGAGCAGGCCGCCCACGGTGTCCACGTCGTCGTCGTCCAGGCCGAGGCCGAAGAGCTCGCCGAGCTCGTCGACGCCGAGGCGGGCGGGCACGCGCAGGACGCCCTCGCCCAGGTCCTCGACCTCGGGCTCCGGCCGGTCGTGCTCGTCCGTGAGCTCGCCCACGATCTCCTCGAGCGCGTCCTCGATCGTCACCAGTCCCGCGACGCCGCCGTACTCGTCGACGACCATCGCGATGTGCGAGGACGACGCCTGCATCTCGCGCAGCAGGTCGTCCACGGGCTTGGACTCGGGCACGAAGATCGCGGGGCGCGCGACCTCGCCCACGGGCCGCGCGTCGGTCCCGGGACCGCCCTGCAGGACGCGCACGACGTCCTTGAAGTAGGCGACGCCCACGAGGTCGTCCGCGGACGTGCCCGTGACCGGGATGCGGGAGAAGCCGGAGCGCAGGAAGAGCGAGAGGGTCTTGCGCAGGGGCGTGTCGCGCGACGTCGTCACCATGTCGGTGCGGGGCACCATGACCTCGCGCGTGAGGGTGCTGCCGAGCTCGAAGACGGAGCGGATGAGCTCGCGCTCCTCCTCCTCGATGACCTCGGACTCGTTGACGCGGTCCACCATGTCCTGGAGCTCGCGCTGGTGGGCTCCCTCGTCGGGCGCCGGGGCGAGCCGCGTGAGCCAGCGCGTGGCCCCGACGACGACCGTGAGCAGGCGCGACAGGCTCAGCAGGACGCGCACCGCGTGGCGGCGGCCGAGGGACCGCGGGCTCACGCGCACCACGAGGAGCCCGACGACGACGCTCACCGCGAGCGCGACGAGCAGGACCTGCCACCACGGCTCCAGCCACGCCGCGACGAGCAGCGTGAGGCACGTGACCGCCGCGACCTCTGCGACGACGCGCACGAAGCCGACGGAGCGCACGGTCGCCGCCGGGTCGGCGAGCAGCGCCAGCGCCCGACGCCCCTCCGGGCGGGCGGGCACGGCCGGGTCGTCGCCCAGGGCGGCCTCCGTGACGGCCGCCCGCGTCACGCGCAGCACCGCCGCCTCGCCCGCGCTCAGCGCGGCCGCGAGCACGACCGTCAGGACGGTCAGGGCCGCCAGGAGCGCGACGGGTTCGCCGCTCACCGGCCTGCGAGGAAGGTCAGGAGCAGCTTGCGCTGCAGCGCGAACATCTCCTTCTCCTCCTCCGGCTCGGCGTGGTCGTAGCCGAGCAGGTGCAGGATGCCGTGCGTCGTGAGCAGCAGCATCTCCTCCGCCGTCGAGTGGCCCGCCGTCACCGCCTGCTGGGCGGCGACCTCCGGGCACAGCACGACGTCGCCGAGCTGGCCGGGGCCGGCGACCTCGCCGTCGCGCCCGGGCCGCAGCTCGTCCATGGGGAACGACAGCACGTCCGTCGGGCCGGGCTCGTCCATCCAGCGCACGTGCAGCTCGCTCATCACGTCCGTGTCGACGAAGAGGATCGACAGCTCGCTCTGCGGGTGCACGCGCATCGCGTCGAGCACGTACCGTGCCAGCGCCGCGAACTCGGCCTCGTCGACCTCGGCCTCGGTCTCGTTGTTGACCTCGATGCTCACGCGTCGTCCCTCGTCCGTCGTTCTCGTGCCGCGGGGCGTCCGCGGCGGTCGTCGTCGCGGCGGCGCGACCCGGAGCTCCCCGAGCCCCCGCCGCTCGCCAGGTCCCACCGCGCGTACGCGTCGATGATGTCGCTCACCAGCCGGTGCCGCACCACGTCGGACGACGTGAGCCGGCAGAACTCGACGTCGTCCACGCCGGTGAGGACGTCCTCGATGACGCGCAGGCCGGACTGCGTGCCGCCCGGCAGGTCGACCTGCGTCGCGTCGCCCGTGATGACCATGCGCGACCCGAAGCCCAGGCGCGTGAGGAACATCTTCATCTGCTCGGTGGTCGTGTTCTGCGCCTCGTCGAGGATGATGAACGAGTCGTTGAGGCTGCGCCCGCGCATGAACGCGAGCGGCGCGACCTCGATCGTGCCGGCCTCGATGAGCTTGGGGATCGAGTCCGGGTCGATCATGTCGTGCAGCGCGTCGTACAGCGGGCGCAGGTACGGGTCGATCTTCTCCGTCAGCGAGCCGGGCAGGAACCCGAGCCGCTCCCCCGCCTCGACGGCCGGGCGCGTGAGGATGATGCGGTTGACCTGCTTCGACTGCAGCGCCTGCACGGCCTTCGCCATCGCGAGGTACGTCTTGCCCGTGCCCGCGGGGCCGATCCCGAACGTGATCGTGTTCGCGTCGATGGCCTCGACGTAGCGCTTCTGCCCCACGGTCTTGGGCCGGATCGTGCGGCCGCGGCTCGACAGGATGTTGAGCGTCAGCACCTCGGCCGGGCGCGACGCCGTCGCGGCGGTGAGCATCGCGATGGACCGCGTCACGACGTCGGCCGTGAGCTGGGTGCCGGCCTCGACGACCTCGACGAGCTCGTCGAGCAGGCGCGCGGCGAGCGCGACCTCCCCCGGAGGGCCGGCGACCGCGATCTCGTTGCCCCGCACGTGCACGTCGACGGCGGGGAACCCCTCCTCGACGGCCCGGAGCACGGAGTCGCGGCTACCGAGGAGCGCCACCATCGGCACGTGGTTCGGGATGACGATGCGGTGCTCGACCCGGTGCGACGAGGGGTCGGGTTCTCGGGACAGAGAGGTCATGAGCCGGCTTGCGCCGCTGCGCTCCTTCGGTCGGGCAGTGGGTCCGGGACGGCCACCGCCCCGCAGATCGCTTCCATCGTACCGAGCGCGGCCGGGCGTCACACGCGCTTTCGCGCAGGGCTCAGGCGGGCGACCAGCCGAGCTCGGCGCCCGCGATGACGTGGCCGTGCACGTGGAACACGCTCTGGCCGGCGCGCGGCCCCGAGTTGAAGATGAGCCGGAACTGGCCGTCGGCCAGGTCGCCCGCCACCTCGTCCGCCAGCGCGACGACGTCGCCGAGCAGCTCCGGGTCCGCCGCCGCGAGCTGGGCGATGTCGCCGTGGTGGTCGCGCGGCACCACGAGCACGTGCACGGGCGCCTGCGGGTCGATGTCGCGGAACGCGATCGAGCGCTCGCTGGTCGCCACGACGTCGGCCGGCACCTCCCCCGCGACGATGCGGCAGAAGAGGCAGTCCGGGTCGGTGCGCAGGTCGGTGCTCGTCATGACCCCGAGGCTAGACCACGCGTCCCGGCCACGCCCCAGCGGCCGAGCCGCTCGGCGAGCAGCGCCACGGCCACCGGTCCGGCGGTCGACGTGCGCAGCACGTGGGGCCCCAGCCGCGCCGCGACCGCGCCGGCCTCCGTGAGGTCGGCGAGCTCGCGGTCGGAGATCCCGCCCTCCGGGCCGACGACGACGAGCACCTCGGGTGCGGGCGCGCCGTCCGTGGCCGGACCGGCGGGCAGCCCGACGTCGGCGAGCGGCGTCGTCGCCTCCTCGTGCAGGACGATCGCCCGACCGCCTGCCGCGACGACGTCGACGACCCGCGCCGCGAGGCCGCGCGAGTCGAGCGCGACCTCGACGCGAGGCAGGCGCGCGCGCCGGGCCTGCTTGGTCGCCGTGCGGACCGTCGCGAGCCACCGCGCGCGGGACTTCGCCGCGCGCTCGCCGCGCCACACGACGACGGAGCGCTCCGCCTGCCACGGCACGACCGCGTCGACGCCGATCTCCGTCGCCGCCTCGATCGCCATCTCGTCGCGGTCACCCTTGGCGAGCGCCTGGACGAGCGTCACGACGACGTCCGGCGCCGGCTCGCGGTCCACCTCCTGCACGAGGAGCGTCACGCGGCCCGACTCGGCGTGCTCGACGACGCACCGCAGCCGGAGCCCGTCGCCGTCGACGACGTCGACGCGCTCCCCTGCGCCGCGCCGCTGCACGACGCCCGCGTGCCGGCCCTCCGCGCCGTCGAGCACGTAGCGGTCGCCGGGCGCGACGCCGTCGGTCCCCGTCTCGGCGAGGAACACCGGAGCACTCATGCGCGCGCCCCGCTCAGCGGCCGGAGAGCTTGTCGCGCAGGCGCGAGAACACGCCCGGGTGCGCGGCGGCGAGCCGGGGCTCGGGCCGCTCCTCGCCGCGCAGCGCGGCGAGCGAGCGCAGGAGCTGCTCCTGCTCGGGGTCGAGGGCAGTGGGCACCTGGACCTCGATGTGGACGTTGAGGTCGCCGCGCCCGCTGCCGTGCAGGTGCCCGACGCCGAGGTTCTTCAGCGTGACGATCTGGTTCGGCTGCGTGCCGGGGCGCAGGTCGATCTCCTGGAGCCCGTCGAGCGTCTCCAGCTCGAGCACGGTGCCGAGGGCGGCCGCCGTCATCGGCACCTGGAGGGTGCAGTGCAGGTCGTCGCCGCGGCGCACGAACGTGTCGTGGTTGCGCTCGCGGATCTCGACGTACAGGTCGCCCGCGGGGCCGCCGGCCGGGCCGACCTCGCCCTGCGCGGTGAGCTTGATGCGCGTGCCCGTGTCGACGCCCGCCGGGACGTTGACCGTGATGCTGCGGCGGCTGCGCACGCGGCCCTCGCCCGAGCACTCCGCGCACGGCTCGGGGATGACGGTGCCGAAGCCCTGGCACGCGGCGCACGGCGCGCTCGTCATGACCTGGCCGAGGAACGAGCGCGCGACGCGCTGGACCGTGCCGCGCCCGTGGCACACCTCGCACGTGCGGGGCGAGGTGCCCGGGCGGCAGCAGGTGCCGCCGCACGTGCCGCACACGACCGCCGTGTCGACCTGGAGCTCGCGCTGCGCGCCGAACGTCGCCTCGGAGAGGTCGATGTCGAGCCGCACGAGAGCGTCCTGGCCGCGGCGGGCGCGCGGGATCGGGCCCTGCTGCGCCTGGGCGCCGCCGAAGAACGTCTCGAAGATGTCCTGGAAGCCGAACCCGCCGCCCATGGGGCCGCCGCCCCCGCCGCCGGGGGCGCTGGGGTCGACGCCGAGGTCGTACTGCTGGCGCTTCTCCGGGTTGGACAGCACCTCGTAGGCGCGCGCGACGTCCTTGAAGCGGTCGCCCGCCTCCTCGCCCGCGACGTCCGGGTGCAGCTCGCGCGCGAGCTTGCGGTACGCCTTCTTGATCTGGTCCTGGCTGGCGTCACGGGCCACGCCGAGGATCTCGTAGTAGTCGCTCACACGTCACTCTCTGCTGGTGCGGGTCGTGAGGCCGGCGCGGGGCCGGTCGGGAGGGGTCGGGGGTGGTCGTCGAGCGGGCCCGCCGCGGGCGGGGAGACCGCGGGGCTCACGTGCCGAGCACCCGTGACAGGTAGCGCGCGACCGCGCGCACCGCCGCGATGGTGCCGGGGTAGTCCATGCGGGTCGGCCCGATCGAGCCGACGAGCGCGACCGTGTCACCGTCGTTACCGTAACCGGTCGTCACGACGGAGGTCTCCGCGAGGCCCTCGAGCTGGGTCTCGCGACCGATCCGGACGCTCACGCCCGACTCGGCGGCCATCTCGGTGAGCAGCCCGAGCAGGACGACCTGCTCCTCGAGCGCCTCGAGGACGGGGCGCAGCGCGTGCTCGAACCGCATGCCCGCGCGCGCGAGGTTCGCCGTGCCCGCGAGGACGAGGCGCTCCTCGCTCTCCTCTGCGAGCGTCTGGGCGACGAGGTCGCCCACCGCGCGGACGAGCGGGGCGTCGTCGGGGTGGAAGCTCTCGGTCACGGCGGCGAGACCGGGCGCGAGGTCCGTGAGGCGCTTGCCCGCGGCCGCGGCGTTGAGCCGTGCGCGCACCTCGACGAGGGTCCCCTCGTCCGGCAGGCTCGCGACCTCGAGCGTGCGCTGCTCGACGCGGCCCGTGTCCGTGATGATGACGACGAGGAGGCGCGACTCGCCGACGGGCACGAGCTCGAGGTGGCGCAGGCCCGACCGGCTCAGCGAGGGGTACTGCACGACGGCGACCTGGCCGGTGAGCTGGGCGAGAAGGCGCCCGGCGCGCGCGATGACGTCGTCGAGGTCCACGCCCTCGGACAGGAAGGTCTCGATGGCGCGCTTCTCCGGCGCGGACAGCGGCTTGACGCCCGAGAGGCGGTCCACGAAGAGCCGGTAGCCCTTGTCCGTCGGGATCCGGCCCGCGGACGTGTGCGGCTGCGCGATGTACCCGGCGTCCTCGAGGGCCGCCATGTCGTTGCGGATCGTGGCGGGCGAGACGCCGAGGCTGTGGCGCTCGGTGAGCACGCGCGACCCCACGGGCTCGCGCGTGAGGACGTAGTCCTCGACGATGGCCCGCAGCACCTCGAGCCGGCGCTCCTCGCTCACGTCCACCTCCCGCGTGCCGCACCGTCGCCGCCCGGGCGGGCGTGCGGGCGTCGGCACTCTCGACCTCCGAGTGCCAATCCTACGCGTCCGCGCGGCCCGTCCGGCGGTCCTCCGCTCGTCGCGAACGCAGGTCGAGGAGGCCGACGACGAGCGCGACCGCGACGAGGCCGATCGTCACCAGGAGCGCGCGCCCGGTCGCGTCCGCGGCCGAGTCGCCGCTCGCGAGCCCGCCGTAGTAGACGGACAGGACCACGGAGATCCCGACGGCCGACCCGATGCGCTGACCGAGCTGCAGCATGCTGCCCGCCACCCCGGCCCGGCTCACCGGCACCTCGGACAGCGTGAGCGTCTGGTTCGGCGCGATGACCGTGCCGCTGCCCGCGCCCGCGACGAGCAGCGCGACCGCGAGCGCCGGGCCGACGGCGCCCGGGTCGTCCCCGAGCGCGCGCACGACGACCTCCGCCGCGACCACCCCGACGAGCACGAGCACGACGCCGCCCACGACGAGCTCGCGGCCCCAGCGCGCGACCCAGCGGCCCGAGAACCACGCCGACACGCCCGACGCGACCGCGAACGGCGTGCCGACGAGCCCCGCCTGGAGCGGCGTGTACCCCAGCTCGTCCTGGAGGTAGAGCGTGACGACGAGGAAGATGCCCGTGAACCCGGCGAAGTACGCGAGGCCGAGCAGCGCGCCGTTGCGGAAGGACCCGAGCCCCACGACCTGGGGGTCGAGCACGGCCTCGCCCGTGCGCCGCTGGTAGCGCCGCTCCCAGCCGACGGCGGCCACCACGGCGGCCGCGGCCGGCACGAGCCACCACCAGCGCGACGCGTCGTCGCCGCGGCCGGTCGTCGTGACGAACGGCATCATCACGCCGAGGGTCGCGGCGCCGAGCAGGCCCAGCCCGACGAGGTCCAGCCGGCGCGGCCCGCGCGCCGCGCCCGAGCCGGTGCGTGGCGGCCCGGGCACGAGGCGCCACGCGAAGGGCAGGAGCACGGCGACGACGGGGATGTTCACGAGGAACACCCACCGCCACCCCGTCTCCGGTCCCGCCGCGGCGATGATGAGCCCGCCCAGCAGGGGCCCGAGCGCCGTCGAGACGCCGATCGTCGCCCCGAACATGCCGAACGCGCGCCCGCGCTCGTACCCGCGGAACTGCTGCTGGATGAGGCCGACGACCTGGGGGTTGAGGACGCCCGCGCTCACGCCCTGGAGCAGGCGCGCGACGCCGAGCCACGTGTCGGTCGGCGCGAGCCCGGACGCGAGGCTCATGAGCGCGAAGCCCAGGAGGCCCGCGATGAAGAGCGGGCGTCGTGCGCCCGCGTCGCCCAGCCGCCCGGCGGGCACCAGCGCGAGCCCGAACGCGAGCGTGTAGCCGGCGACGACGAGCTGGAGCTGGGTCGGGCCCGCGTCGAGCGACGACTCGATCGACGGCAGGGCCACGTTGACGATCGACACGTCGAGCGTCGTGATGAAGCCCACCGCGAGGCAGACCGGCAGCACGCGCCAGCGGTTCGGGTCCGGCTCCGCGCGCTCCTGGCTCATCGGTCCGTGGTACCACCCCGCCCCGGGGGCGCGCGCGCCGGGAGCCGCCGCGCGCGGCCGGGCCGGGCGCCCGGGACCTTCCCGCGGGCGGCCGATCCCGCGACGCACGGGGCGATCTCGGTGGTGAGCGGCGGACGCTGGCCTAGGGTGACGCCGTGTCCTTCGACCGCTACGGCTCCGACGTCCTCGGCGGCACGCCCGCCCCCACCCACCACCGCGCGCGGCCCGTGTCGCGCCCGCAGCCCGCGGAGCGCGGCCTCGTCGTCGAGGAGGTGCAGACCGGGTGGGTCGGGGCCGTCGTCCGGGTCGAGAAGTCGGGCGGGATGCACGTCGTCGTGCTCGAGGACCGCGCGGGCCGGACCCGCACGTTCCCGCTCGGGCCGGGCTTCTGGGTCGACGGCGCGCCCGTCGAGCTCACCCCGCCCGTCACCTCCCGCGCCCCCGCCGCGCCGACGCGCACGGCCTCGGGCTCGCGGGCCGTCGTCGGGCAGCGGGCGCGCGTCGCGCGCGGGAGCCGCATCTGGGTCGAGGGCAAGCACGACGCCGAGCTCGTCGAGAAGGTGTGGGGCGACGACCTGCGCGTGGAGGGGGTCGTCGTCGAGCCGCTGCACGGCGTCGACGACCTCGCGGCGGCGCTCGCCGACTTCGGCCCGACGCCGCAGCGTCGCGTGGGCGTGCTCGTGGACCACCTCGTGCCCGGCAGCAAGGAGCGGCGGATCGCCGACGAGGCGCTGCGGCGCTCGCCCGCGGGCACGGTGCTCGTGCTCGGGCACCCGTACGTCGACGTCTGGCAGGCGGTGAAGCCGGCCCGGATCGGCCTCGAGCGGTGGCCCGTGATCGAGCGCGGCACCGAGTGGAAGCGCGGGATCCTGCGCGAGCTCGGCTGGCCGGCGGAGAGCGCGGAGGACGTCGGCCGCGCGTGGCAGCGCATCCTCGGCACGGTGCGCACGTACGCCGACCTGGAGCCGTCGCTGCTCGGGCGCGTCGAGGAGCTCATCGACTTCGTCACCGCGCCCTGACCGGTCGCGGGCGCGCGGGACGCACCCCGCGCGTGAGGTACCGCGCTCGAGACGCACCGCGCCCCGGCACCGACGGGCGGTACCGGGGCGCGGCGACAGCGTCGGCCGGGTCTCAGGCGGCCGGCACGCCGCCCGTGAGACGGCGGTAGGCGTAGCCGACGGCGACGTAGCTCAGCGGGATCGTCACGAAGAGCCCGAGACCGCACGGGATCGCGCCGAGGATGTTGATCCCGACGAGGGCGAGCAGGAGCAGGAACACCTGCCCGAAGTTCTTCGCGACGAGCGAGAAGCTCGTGCGGATCGCCGTGATCGCGTCGACGCCCTGGTCGAGCGCGACGTAGTACACGAACGCCGAGAACAGCAGCACCGCGAGGCCGGGCAGGACGCACAGGAACAGCCCGATGTACGACAGGACGCCGACGATCAGAGCAGCGAGGAGCACGTTGACGACGTTGCCGATGCGGAAGAACGCCGCGACGTCCGGCCGGCGCCCGTCCGCCTCGTCGAGCGCGCCGCGCGTGAAGAACGCGGTGATGAGGTAGCCGATGACGGTGCCGACGAGCCCCAGCACGACACTGGTGAACGTGATTCCGCTCAGCGCGGCGAAGTTCGTGTCGGAGTAGTCGAACTGGTCCTGGAACTGGTCGAACCCGCCCGTGATCCAGCTCCACGCAATGTTGACGGCGAGGAAGATCAGCGCGACGAGGATCCACGGCCCCAGGTTCGACGTGACGCGGCGCCACCCGTAGGAGATCGCGTCGCCGACGCCGAACGCCGGGCCCGAGTAGCCGGGCTGGCCCCCGTACCCTCCGGCGGCGCCCGGGTACGACCCGGGCGGCGGCGGGTACCCCCCGGCGGGGGGCGGGTATCCGCCGGCGGGCGGCGGGTACGCACCGGACGGGGGCGGGTACGCGCCCGGCGGGGGCGTCGCCGGTCCCCCGGCCGCGCCGTCCGGCGCACCGGTCGGCGCGCCGTAGGCACCCGGTGCCCCGTACGCGGGCGGGCCCGACGGCGGTGCGGCCGGGTCGTGCGGCGCTCCCCCGCCCGGGCCGTACGGCGAGGCGGGCGGGACGTCGCCGCCGGACGGGGCGGCGTCGGGCCGGTCGGGTCCGGGACCGGACGGTGGCGTGGCGTCCGGTCGCGGGCCGCCCGCGCCGTCGGCGGGGGTGTGCTCGTCGTCGCGGGGCGGCTCGCCGCCCGGGTTCGTGGGGTCGGTCATCGTGCACCTCGTTCCTCGTCGTCACGTGCTGCGGGCTGCACGCTCCGTCGACGTGCTGGGTCCACCTTGGCGGTTCCCGGCCCGGACCGCGCGGCGAGCACCGCGGCCGTCGCACGGCGGCGGGCAGGATGGTGCCGCCGAGGGGCCTCGTCCCCGCGGGGCGCGCCCGGGTCGCGGTGGACCCGGGCCGACGTCACTCGTCCGTGATCGTCCGGACGACCGTGTCCGCGAGCAGCCGCCCCCGCAGGGTGAGCACGGCACGACCGGCGACCGCTGCGCGGCCGTCGAGCAGCCCGTTCGCGACGAGCCCGGCGACGGCGTGGCGTCCCGCCGGGGAGAGGACCGCGAGGTCGAGACCCTCGCGCAGCCGCACGCCGAGCATCGCCTGCTCGAGCCGGCCCTCCGTGCGCGTGAGGAGCTCGCGCCCCGCCGCGGGGCTCGTGCCCGCCTCGAGCAGCGCCGCGTACCGGCGCGGGTGCTTGACGTTCCACCACCGCACGCCGACGCGGGCGTCCTCGGGCGACGCCCCTGCAGGCGCGGCGCCGGTCGCCGCGACGTAGGAGTGCGCACCGGGCCCGATCCCCCACCAGTCGTCGCCGCGCCAGTACGCGAGGTTGTGGCGGCAGCGGTCGGCCTCGGTACGGGCCCAGTTGCTCACCTCGTACCAGGTGAGGCCGGCCGCCGTGAGCAGCTCGTCGGCGAGCTCGTACTTCGTGGCCTGGTCGTCCTCGCTCGGGAGCGCGACCTCCCCGCGCCGCACCTGGGCGGCCATCTTCGTCCCCGCCTCCACGACGAGCGCGTACGCGGACACGTGGTCGACGCCGGTCGCGAGCGCAGCCTCGAGGCTCGCTCGCCAGTCGTCGAGGCTCTCCCCCGGCGTGCCGTAGATGAGGTCGAGCGAGACCTGGAGGCCGGCGTCGCGCGCCCAGCGCACGACGTCCGGGATGCGGCGCGGGTCGTGCGTGCGCTCGAGCGTCGCGAGCACGTGCGGCACGGCGGACTGCATGCCGAACGACACGCGCGTGAACCCGGCGGCCGCGAGCTCGGCGAGCGACTCGGGCGTCACCGAGTCCGGGTTCGCCTCCGTCGTCACCTCGGCGTCGGGTGCGAGCCCCCACGCGTCGCGCACGCCGCCGAGCAGGCGGACGAGGTCCCCGGCAGGCAGGAGCGTGGGCGTGCCGCCGCCGACGAAGACGGTCGACACGGGCCGCTCGGGCAGCCCGGCGTCGTGCAGCACGCGCGCGGCGAGGTCGATCTCGCGCAGCGCCGTGCTCGCGTACGAGGCCTGGCTCGCGCCCCCGCCGAGCTCGGACGCCGTGTACGTGTTGAAGTCGCAGTACCCGCACCGCACCGAGCAGAACGGGACGTGCAGGTAGACCCCGAACCCGCGGGTCGCGGGCACGGTGCCGCCCGCGCCGCTCGCGACCCAGGAGGGCAGCGAGCCGTCGGGCGGGACCGGCTCGCCCTCGGGCAGCGCCGGGCTCACTTCTTCGACTTGTCCTTGGCGTCCTTGCCGCCCGCGGCGTCGGAGGAGAGCGCGGCGATGAAGGCGTCCTTCGGGACCTCGACCGACCCGATGTTCTTCATGCGCTTCTTGCCCTCCTTCTGCTTCTCGAGCAGCTTGCGCTTGCGGCTGATGTCACCGCCGTAGCACTTCGCGAGGACGTCCTTGCGCATCGCGCGCACCGTCTCGCGCGCGATGACGCGCGCACCGACGGCCGCCTGGATCGGCACCTCGAACTGCTGGCGCGGGATGATCTCCTTGAGCTTCGCCGTCATCATGACGCCGTAGTCGTACGCCTTGTCCTTGTGCACGATCGCGCTGAACGCGTCCACCTGCTCGCCCTGGAGCAGGATGTCGACCTTGACGAGGTCGGCGACCTGGTCGCCCGACGGCTCGTAGTCGAGCGAGGCGTAGCCGCGCGTGCGGGACTTGAGCTGGTCGAAGAAGTCGAACACGATCTCGGCGAGCGGGAGCGTGAAGCGCAGCTCGACGCGGTCCTCGGACAGGTAGTCCATGCCGAGCATCTGGCCGCGGCGGTCGTTGCACAGCCCCATCACGGTGCCCACGAACTCGCTCGGCGCGAGGATCGTCGCGCGCACGACCGGCTCGCTGACCTGCTTGATCTTGCCGCCCGGGAACTCCGACGGGTTCGTCACGTTGACGAGCGTCCCGTCCTCGAGCGTCACGTCGTAGACGACGTTCGGCGCGGTCGAGATGAGGTCGAGGTCGAACTCGCGCTCGAGGCGCTCGCGCACGATCTCCAGGTGCAGCAGGCCGAGGAACCCGACGCGGAAGCCGAAGCCGAGCGCGACCGACGTCTCCGGCTCGTAGTTGAGCGCGGCGTCGTTGAGCTTGAGCTTGTCGAGCGCGTCGCGCAGGACCGGGTAGTCGGTCCCGTCGATCGGGTACAGGCCCGAGAAGACCATGGGCTTCGGGTCCGAGTAGCCGCCGAGCGCGTCCGCGGCGGGCTTGGCCGCGTTCGTCACCGTGTCGCCGACCTTCGACTGGCGCACGTCCTTCACGCCCGTGATGAGGTAGCCGACCTCCCCGACGCCGAGGCCCTTCGTGACGATCGGCTCGGGCGAGATGACGCCGATCTCGAGCAGCTCGTGCGTCGCGCGCGTCGACATCATGACGATGCGCTCGCGCGGGTTGAGGTTGCCGTCGACGACGCGCACGTACGTCACGACGCCGCGGTAGGTGTCGTAGACCGAGTCGAAGATCATGGCGCGCGCGGGGGCGTCGGCGTCGCCGACCGGCGCGGGCACGCGCTCGACGATGCGGTCGAGCAGCGCCTCGACGCCGGCGCCCGTCTTGCCGGAGACCTTGAGCACGTCGTCCGGGTCGCCGCCCACGAGGTTCGCGAGCTCCTCCGCGTACTTCTCGGGCTGGGCCGCCGGGAGGTCGATCTTGTTGAGCACGGGGATGATCTCGAGCTCGTTCTCCATCGCGAGGTACAGGTTCGCGAGGGTCTGCGCCTCGATGCCCTGCGCCGCGTCGACGAGCAGCACCGCGCCCTCGCACGCCGCGAGCGACCGCGAGACCTCGTACGTGAAGTCGACGTGCCCCGGGGTGTCGATCATGTTGAGCGCGTGCGGCGTCTCCACGCCGTCCGCCACGACGGCCCACGGCATGCGGACCGCCTGCGACTTGATCGTGATGCCGCGCTCGCGCTCGATGTCCATGCGGTCGAGGTACTGCGCGCGCATGGCGCGCGGCTCGACGACACCGGTGAGCTGCAGCATGCGGTCGGCCAGGGTCGACTTGCCGTGGTCGATGTGCGCGATGATGCAGAAGTTCCGGATCAGCTCGGGCGGCGTGGCCGCGGGCTGGATGCGGGTGCTCAGCTGGGCACTGGGGATCGGGGACAACGCGGGTGCGCTCCTGGGAGTGGCGTGCGGGTCGGGGCCGCGCGCTCGGGGCGGCGCGCCGACGGTCGCTCTCGGGCGGGCGGGAACGACCATTGTCCCACGTCCGGCGTCGGGCACCCGCCCGCCCTGCGGGGCACCGCGAGCCGACCTAGCGTGGAGGACCGGCCGGCCGCACCGGGCCGACCGGCGACGAGAGGAGCGCTCATGGCCCAGGACACCGAGCACCGCACCTCCGGCCGCCCCGAGGGGCGCCGCGTGCTGGCGATCGTGACCAACTACGGCGTCGAGCAGGACGAGCTCGTGGTCCCGCTCGAGCACCTGCGCGGCGAGGGGGTGGAGGTCGACGTCGCGGCCACGTCCGCCGACGACGTGCAGACCCTCGTGGGCGACAAGGACCCCGGTCGCACCGTCACCCCGAACCTCACGCACTCCGACGCCGACCCCGCCGAGTACGACCTGCTGCTCGTGCCGGGCGGGACGATCAACGCCGACGCGCTGCGCCTCCAGGACGACGCCGTGAGCCTCGTGCGCGCGTTCACCGCCGCCGGCAAGCCGGTCGCGGCGATCTGCCACGGCCCGTGGGCGCTCGTCGAGGCGGCCGCCGTCGAGGGCAAGACCCTCACGAGCTACGCGTCGCTCGAGACGGACGTGCTCAACGCGGGCGGCGCCTGGGTCGACCGGTCCGTCGTGCGCGACGACGAGGGGTACACGCTCGTCACGTCGCGCGACCCCGGCGACCTCGACGACTTCCTGCGCGAGGTGGACGCCGTCCTGGCCGGGTGACGTGCACCGTCCGGGCAGCCGGGCGGACGCGCGTCCGCCCGGTAGGGTGCGCGCGTGGCACGCAACCGATGGCTGGGACTTCTGACCGACGCGGCGCGCGCCGTGGTCTCCGGGCTCACGCGCTCGCAGGGCGCAGGGCAGGGCGGCGCGCGCCAGGGCACCGCGGCGACGCGGGCCCCGGGGCGGGAGCGGACGCCGTCGGGCCACGGCCCCGCCGACCGCACGCCGTCGCCGCGGCCCGGCCCGCGTCCCGGTGCTGCACCCGGTCCTCGACCCCGCCCCGCGGCGGGCGGACGACCGGGCCCGGCCGGGACGACGGGCGGTCGGGGCGCCGCCGCCGGGGCGTACCCGGGCGATTTCGAGGGCGCGGTGCGTGCGCAGTACGCGCCGCGGCCCGACGGCGACCCGGACCCCGGCGAGATCGTCTGGACGTGGGTCCCGTTCGAGGAGGACCACTCGCAGGGCAAGGACCGGCCCGTGCTGCTCGTCGGGTCGGACGGCCCGTGGCTCCTCGGCGTGATGCTCACGAGCAAGGACCACTCGCGCGACGCGCGGGACGAGGCGCGCTGGGGCCGGTACTGGCTCGACATCGGGTCGGGCCCGTGGGACGCGCAGGGGCGCGACAGCGAGGTTCGGCTGGACCGCGTGGTGCGCGTCGACCCGGCCGCTGTGCGCCGCGAGGGTGCCGTCGTCGGGCGCGACGTCTTCGACCGCGTGGTCGAGGGGATCTCGCGGCACCGCTGAGGCGGTGGTCCCGGCTCTCGCGCGAGCCTCGGGGCCGCGCGAGGCGCCGCTCCGGCGTCCGCACGAGCGATTAGGGTCACGGCCGGACCGCTGGTAGTCTTGATGGCTGCGTGTCCGCCCAGGTCGGCGGGCACAGCTCCAGCACCTCTCCACGGGTTCCCCACCCCAGTCCCGGAGCTGGAGTCGCCCTCTACGACCTATCCGCTCGCTCCGGCGAACAGAACCAGAAAGTCCACACGTGGCCAACATCAAGTCCCAGATCAAGCGCATCCGCACGAACGAGAAGGCTCGTCTGCGCAACAAGGCAGTCAAGTCCGAGCTCAAGACGTACGTGCGCCGCGTGCGCGAGGCCGTCGCCGCGGGCGACAAGGACGCGGCGACCACCGCGCTCCAGGCGGCGTCCCGCAAGCTCGACAAGGCCGTCTCGAAGGGCGTCATCCACGCGAACCAGGCCGCGAACCGCAAGTCGGCCATCGCGAAGTCCGTCAACGCTCTCTGATCGCACGGTTCGCCCGCGGTGTCGTGACACGCTGATCGTCGCGACGCTCGCACAGGTTTCCCACGAGGGGCGCCGACCCGCACGGGTCGGCGCCCCTCGTGCGTCCGGTGACGGGCGCCTCGTCCTGGCCGTCGGCACCGCGCGGGACCGGGTGCCCGGTCGGAGCCCGCCGCCGACGCCGTGCCGAGCCGGGACCCCGAGCCCGGAGTCGGGCGGGCTTGCTGCTCGGTCAGCGGCCGTGGGCCCGCGCGATCGTCAGCACGGCCCGCTCGACGGCGAACACCGGGTCACGACCGGCGCCCTTGACCTCGGCGTCGGCCTGCGCGACGGCGCTGATCGCGGTCGCGAGCCCCTCCGGGGTCCAGCCCGCGAGCTCGCGGCGCGCACGGTCGACCTGCCAGGGCGCGAGGCCCAGGTCCTTGGCCGCCACCCCGCCACGGCCACGCATCGCGCCGACCTTCGCGAGGGCGCGGAGCTTCATCGCCAGGGCTGCGACGAGCGGCACCGGGTCCGCGCCCGTCGCGAGCGCGTGCCGCAGGAGCGCTACGGCCTCCCCCGCGTTCCCCGCGACCGCGGCGTCCGCGACCCGGAACCCGGTCGCCTCGACCCGGCCGCCGTAGTACCGGTCCACCACGGCCTCGCTCACGGTGCCGTCGGTGTCCGTGACGAGCTGGCTGCAGGCGGCCGCCAGCTCCCGCAGGTCGTTGCCGAGTGCCTCGACGAGAGCCCGCACGCCCGACGCGTCGATGCGTCGACGGGCCCTGCGGAACTCGGCGTTGACGAACGCCACCTTGTCGGAGTCCTTCTTGATCGCCTCGACCGCGACGACGGGCGCGCCGCTCCCCTTGATCGCGTCGAGCATGCGCTTGCCCCGCACGCCGCCCCCGTGCACGACGACGACCGTCGTCGCCGGGTCGGCGACCGGCACGTAGTCCACGACGTCCGCGACGAGCGCGTCCGTCGCCGACTCGGCACCCTCGACGACGACCACCTTCGCCTCGCCGAACAGCGACGGGCTCGCCGCCACCGTGAGCATCCCGGCCTGGTACGTCGCGGCCTCGATCGTCACCTTCTCGACCTCGGGGTCGCGCTCGCGCGCCAGGTCGACGATCGCGTCGACGGCACGCTCCGCGAGGAGCGACTCGGGCCCCTGGACGAGCACCACGGGCGCGAGCCGGACGTCGTCCCACGCGAGGGACGGGCCGGCGGACGGACGGGCGGTGCGGGTCGGCGCGGGCATGGCCCAAGCCTGCCACGAGCCGCCCACCGGCGGTGCCGGCCGACGCGCCCCGAGGCTGCGGTCCGCGACTCTCGCAGGAGTTCCGGCGACGCCGCACCGACGGCGCCCGGGCGTCGCGGGCGCCCTGGCACCGGGGCACAGGATGGTCGGCCGCCCGGGTGCCCGGGTGCCCGGGTGCCCGGGCGGGGGCACGCTCGGGCGCGGTCACCCGCATCCCGCGGCGGAGAGGACCTCGTCGCGCACGACGAGCGCGACGGTGCCGCACACGTCGGTCCGCAGCACGGTAGCCCCGACCCCGCGGTAGAGGTCGAGCGCCCGGTCGGTGGGGTGGCCGTAGGTGTTCTCGCCCGAGCTGACGAGCGCGACGGTCGGTGCCAGGACCTGCGCGAGCCGGTCGGACTGCGTGGCCGAGCCGTGGTGCGCGACCTTGACGACGTCGACCGGGCCCGTGCCCCGCTCGCCCAGGGTCCGGGCGAGCGCCGCCTGCCCCGCGTCCTCCAGGTCGCCCAGCGCGACGACGTCCAGTCCCGCCACCCGGACGAGGAGCGCCACGCTCGCGTCGTTCGCGTCGCCCGGTCCGGCCTGCAGCACCTCCCACGAGGCGCCGTCGTCGACGCTCTCGCCGGATCCCCCAGCATCCGCAGCACCGACTGAGCCCGCCGCGCCCGTCTCCCCGGGCCGCGCGACCTGTACCGGGACGCCTGCGTCCGCGAGGTCACCGAGCACGCGCTCGGCCTGCCCCGCGGGCTCCGCCGCGGGGCTCACGAGCGCGCGCTCGACCTCCCGGCCGCGGAGCACCGCCTCCAGGCCGCCGACGTGGTCCGCGTGGAAGTGGCTGAGGACGAGCAGGTCGACCCGCTCGATCCCGAGGTCGTCCAGGCACGACCCCGCTGCGGCGCCTGCGGGCCCGACGTCCACGACCACCGCGGCGCGCGATCCCGAGCGCACGACGAGCGCGTCGCCCTGCCCGACGTCGCACGCCACGACCGCCCAGTCCGCGGGGACCGGCCCCGCGGTCACACCGAGCGGCCGGAGCACCACGACGAGCAGGACGGGCACCGCGACGAGCGCGACGACCATGGCCGCGACACGCGCACGAGACCGGGCTCTCGCCCGCGGAGCGAGGGCGGGGTGCGCACCATCGGCCCGTCCGAACGGCCCGGCGTCGGGGCGTGACGACCGGGTGACGCGACGCCACCCCCCGGCGAGGCGCACCCGCAGGGACGGCGACGTCGCGCGACGCAGCGTGCGGCGCTCCCCCGCGTCCTGGAGGGCGCGCGAGCGGAGGAGCACGGCGAGCGCGACGGCAGTCAGCGCGGCGAGCAGCGCGGCTCCTCCGACGCCTTCGGGCCAGGGCGCCCGCGCGCCGGGCGCGGCGGCGAAGACCTGGGCAACGCCCGCGATCCAGCCCGTGAAGAGCCCCGCCGTCCAGGCGAGCGCGGTCGCGGCACCGGGCCACCACGGCGCGACGAGCGTCGCGAGGACGCCGAGCACCGTCGCCGGACCGAGCGCCGGTGCGGCCAGGAGGTTCGCCGGGACGGACCACGTGCTCACGCTCGGGTCGAGCAGGACGACGATCGGGGCGCACGCCGCCTGCGCTGCCACCGGGACGGCGAGGACGTGCGCGGTGGTCCGTCCGCACCACGGTGCCAGCCGGCGGGCGATCGGCGCCGTGAGCAGGGCCAGCCCGGCGGTCGCGGCGACGGAGAGGACGAAGCCGTACGACCGTGCCAGCCACGGGTCGACGACCAGGAGCACGACCACGGCGGCCCCGAGCGCCGCCACCGCGCGGGACGGGCGGCCGAGCGCGATGCCGACCACGCCGACCACCCCCATCGCCGCCGCTCTCAGCACGCTCGGCTCCGGGTGGACCAGCGCGACGAAACCCACCATCGCCGCGCCCGTGACGACGACGCGGACGGCTCGCGGCGCCCGCAGCAGGACGCACAGCGCCGCGACGCACGCGACGACGATGACGAAGTGGCCGCCGGACACGGCCGTGACGTGCGTGAGCGACGTGGTGCGCATCGCCTCGTCGAGCTCCGGGTCCAGCCGCGAGGTGTCCCCCACGGCCACCCCCGGCACGAGCCCGCGCGCCTGCGGGCTGAGCCCGTCCGTCGCGTCGAGCAGGCTCTGCCGCATGGCGTGCACACCCCGCAGGAACCGCCCGGGGTCGTCGACGACGCGTGGCGCGCCGTCCGTGCGCAGGAACGTCCGGTCCCCCTGCACGTCGAGCCGGCCGGTGACCACGACGTCCGCCCCGTACGCGAGGTCGGTCCACCCGTCCCCCGTGCCGGACACGACGACAGGCCCCGCCGCCGGGACGGTCGCGCCGCGTGCGGTGACCTGGTCGACCGCCACCCGCGCCTCGTGCCGGTCGGCCGACCCCGACCACGGGTCGGTCCGCGGCTCGACGGCGGAGCGCACCGTCCCGGCGAGGGTCGCCGTCGCGCGCTCGTCGGCCAGCGAGGCGAGCGGAGCCCGCGCGGCGAGCTGGACCCCGCCCGAGAGGAGGACAGCGGCCACGCACGCGAGGACGAGCGCCACCTGCCCGAGCACGCGCACGCCGACCGATGACCCGGTCCGCGGCCCGACCGGCCGACCTTCCCGTGGCCGGACGGGTGCGCCGAGCCGCGGTCCGCCCGACCGACGGGGGCCCGCACCGGTCGCCGGGCCGGAGGGCACGGTGACGAGGCCCGCACCGACGCCTGCGTCGGACATCGCGGGGAAGGTCGCCCCATGACGCAGCGCGACGAGGCCGGCGCCGAGCACGCAGCACAGCACGACGGCCGTGGCACGCGCCCCGTGCAACGCGTCCGCCGCCGACGCACCGACGGCGACGAACGCGGTGGCCCAGGCCGCGAGCGCCGTGGGGACGAGCCGGAGGTCGGTCACACGCGCACGAGGTCGCGCACGTCCTCGAGCACGGCGGGGCCGATGCCGCTGACCTCCCCGAGCTCGTCGACGGCGGTGAACGGACCGTTCTCGTCGCGCCACGCGACGATGCGCTCGGCGAGCACGGGACCGATGCCGGGCAGCGTGTCGAGGGCGGCGGCGTCGGCGGCGTTGAGGTCGACGACCGCGCCACCCGCACCCCCGCCACCGGTGGAGGCCGCCCCCGGGGAGGCGGGCGGCGGTGCGGCGACCGCCTCGCCGGGGCGGGGGACGTGGATCTGCTCGCCGTCAGTCACGGCGCGCGCGAGGTTGAGCGCGGCGAGGTCGGCGTCGGGGGTCGCTCCCCCGGCCGCGTCGAGCGCGTCGGCGACGCGGGCGTCCGTCGCGACGGTCACCAAGCCCGGCGCCGCCACCTGCCCGACGACGTGCACGACGACCCCGCCCGGCGCCCCGGCCGCTGCTGTGCCAGGACCGGGAGCGGCCTCCCCCGCGCCGTCGGCGGCGGCACCACCCGCCGCGGCGGGCGACGCGTCCGAACCGGCCGGGGCGTCGTCACCAGCTGCCGCTGCCGCGGCGGGGGCGTCCACGCGCGCCACGGGCTCGACACCCCCGGCCGGCGCGCGTAGCACGGCGACGCCGACCGCGACGAGCAGCACCACGACGAGCGCGGTGACCGCGGTCCGCGGCCGCAGCGCCCACCGCCGCCCGCCCTCCTCGGCGAGGTCGCCGAACCCGGAGTGCGCCGTCGGGTGCCCGTGCGCGGCCGTGTACGCGCTCGCGGCCGTCTGCGCCGCGCGCCGCCGCAGGCGATCCACCCCTCCGTCCGCCTCGACGTCCTCGTCTCCGTCCACGGTGGCGGCGGGCACCTCGTCGTCGGACCGCGCCGTCCCCCGAGGGTGGCGGGACCGACGGCCTCGTCAGCCTCCGGCACCAGGGACGGCAGGGACGGCAGGGACGGCGCACACTCCTCCGGCTCCGGCCGCGACGGCAGCCACCCGTCGGCGCCGGACGACCTGGGGTCGCCCGGCGCTCCAGGACGCCGGTGCCAGGACGGGACGACGTCCGGCGCAGGGACGTCCGACGCAGGGACGCCCACCGCCTCGTGCGGCTCCCACGACCACCGCTCGCCTCGCCCCGGGCTCGTCTCCGGCGGGTCGACCCGGGGCAGCGCGGCGGTCGCCGGGTGCCACGCGAGGGCAGGCCGCCCGGACCCGGCGACCGCCCGCAGGCGTTGCCGGACGACGGCGCCGTCCCTCCCGGGGTCGCGGCCGGGGCGGGCGTGCTGGCGGGGCTCGTGCCGAGGTGTGCTCACGCCGTGGACGCTAGGGCGAGGGCGCCGCACCCTGCGGGCGCCTCGGGCCGGGTTGTGGAGGAGGCGACGAGGCGCCCGGCTTGTGCACGGCCACGCGCTTAGGGGCCGCGCGGTCGGCACCTCAGGTCGTCGTCGAGAGGTCCCCTGCCCCGGAGCCGCGGTCGGCGAGGTCCGCGACCACGACGGCGAGCACCCCCGGGCCGACGTGCGCCCCGAGCACCGCGCTCACCGGCGTCACGACGACGTCCAGGCCGGTGCGCTCGGTGAGCGTCACCGCGAGCCGGTCGGCACCGTCGTCGTCCCCGACGTGGTGGACCGCGAGCGCGGGCCGCCCGCGCCGGTCCGCGGACTCCACGGCGACCGTCGTGAGCCGCTCGACGGCGGCGGACCGGGTCCGGACCTTCTGCACGACGTCGATCCTGCCGTCACGCACCGCCAGCAGCGGGCGGACACCGAGCACCGTCCCGAGCGCGGCCGAGGCCGCGCTGAGACGGCCGCCGCGGCGCAGGTGGTCGAGCGAGTCGACGAGGAAGACGGCACGGCTCGCGTCGGCGACCTCGATCGCCCGCCGCGCGACGACGTCCGACCCCGCCCCGGCCGCCGCGGCCGCTGCCGCCTCGCGCGCGGCGAAGCCGAGCCCCATCGCGACGGTCCGCGAGTCCACGACACGCACGGGGACGGGGGCGTCGGCGGCCGCGAGCGCCGCCGCGTGCACCGTCCCCGACAGCTGCCCCGAGAGGTGGACGGAGACGATCTCGCGCGCGCCGGCCGCGGCCGCCGCGGCGTACGCCTCGCCGAACGCGCGTGGCGTCGGCTGCGAGGTGGTCACCCGGTGGCCGGCCTGGAGGTGCGCCGCGACGTCCTCGGCGTTGAGGCCGACGCCCTCCAGGTGCGACTCGTCGTCGACGATCACGTGCAGGGGGACGGCGCGCAGCCGCTCGTCGGGCCCGGGGGGCAGGGAGGCCGTGGAGTCGGTGACGACGTGGACGCGGTGGTCGGTCATGGCCGCGCCACCTTACGGCGACCACGCGTCGTCGCGCACCCCGGCCGCCCAGGGACGCGACCGGCCCGCGACGCCGGAGCGGCGCCGCGGGCCGGTGGGCGGCGCGTCAGGCCGAGGTGGCCGCGACGCCCGCGGGCACGGCATGCTCCGCAGGGCGCGCCGCGGGCCGCTCCGCGGCGAGCCGGCGGTAGGACGCGTGGTCGACGTACAGCTCGTCGCGCAGCGGGTTGCGACGCCGCGAGACGATCACGTACGCCTGGTAGACCGCGACGGCGACGTTCGCGAGGAGCGAGACGAGGCTCACCACGAAGAGCGCCGTCGGGTCGTGGGAGGACTGCACCGCGAACGGCGAGTCGGAGACGAACGCCGGGACGGCCATGGTGAACATCATCCAGAGCGCGAGGGTGTGGGCACGGTGCTGGAGCCAAGCCCCCTTGCGCAGGAAGAAGGCGGGGATGGTGCACGAGATCAGCAGGGCGGCACCGGCGTAGAACGCGTGGTCACCGACGCAGTTGTAGACGTAGGCGAAGTTCCAGAGGTCGTAGGCGATGATCCAGAACCACATCATGTCGGGCCAGATCATGTCCTGGAACCGGTCACGGGTCACGAAGATCCCGACCCACCCGCAGATGGTGACGAGGTTGAGGATGCCGGCGACCCCGTTCATGACGTTCCACGGGCCGCCCACCATGACGACGCCGTCGACCACTCCGTCCATCCCCGTGACCTGGAAGTCCCGGATGACGGCCTCGAGGATGTTGAGCCCGAGGATCGCGGGCGGGAACAGCAGGGCGTACCGCATGGCGCGCAGCCGAGGGCTGTAGCGCAGGAGCATGAAGCCGATGCAGCCCGCGAGGGCCGAGTAGACCTTGACCCAGTGGAACCACGTGCCGGTCGAGGAGCCGGCGCCCGCCGTCTGCGGCCAGACGAAGATCGTCAGCACCACGGGCAGGACCACGAAGATCCCGACGGCGGCGGTCTTCGACCAGCGCACGAGCTCGTTGAGCGCGATGAGCGCGGCCAGCACGACGAACCACATGACGGCTGCCTGCCACGGGATCGAGTCGAACAAGAACATGTCGTCTTCTCCTGCGGGACGACCGGGCGGTCCCACGCCACCCGGGAACGGTGCGCGCTCGGAGGGCTTCCGGGTCCCGGCGCGCCGGAGGACCCGGGATCACCCGTCCGAGGAGCTCTCCTCGTCCAGGTGCAGCGTCTGGCGCACGATCGTCGCGAGGGCCGCGTCGTCCACGTCCGGGGAGTTCCGGACGAGTCCGACCAGCCCGTAGACGAGCACGTAGAACGTCTCCGCGACGTGCGTGATCCGGACGCGGTGCCGTGCCGCGTAGGCCTCGACCGTGGTTGCCTCGAGGCACGCGACGACCGCGCGGACGGCGCGGTCGAGGAACCGGTCGTAGAGTCCGCCGTTCTCGGGGCGCCGGAGGTCGTCGCGCAGCGGGTCGATCGCGCGCAGGTAGGTGCGGAACATCGCCACGCAGTCGACGAGCGCGGTGTCGATGTCGCCCGTCTCGCGAGCGGCGTCCCAGGCGCGGACCGCCGCGGTGAACTCCTCGACGTACTCGTCGAGCACGGCGTCGACGAGCGCGTCCTTGTCCGCGAAGTAGTAGTAGACGAGCCCGCGCGCCACGCCGGCGCGCTCCGCCACGTCCGTGGTGGACGTCTTCGCGATGCCTCGCTCGACGAAGAGCTCCCGGGCGGCGCGGACGATCTCCTCGGCCCGCACCTCGGGTGCGGACCGACGTCGCCGCGTCGGTGTCGTCGCGCTCATGGACGCTCCTTCATCAGGGGGACGTCTTCACGCTAGGACCGCTATTGACAGACCGTCAACAAAGCCGAGCGCCGCGGGGACGAAGGTCCCCGAGGGTCGTGACGACCGTCCGGGCGCGGCCGGGCGGCCGCCCGCGCCGCGCCCTAGGATCCGAGGCATGGGCGACGACGCACCGACCGACCCGGAGATCCTGGCGCTGCGCGCGGCCGCCGCGCAGGCCGCCGCGGAGGCGGCCGAGGCACGCGCCGCCGCGGCGCGGGCGGCGCTCGAGGCCGCCGAGGCGGCGGCGCGCGGAAACGCCCCCGAGCCGGACGCCCCCGCTCCCCCGGCCTCCGCTCCGTCGACCGACGCGACCCCTGCCGACGCGACGCCCGGGGACGCTCCCGCGGCCGAGCCGTCCCCGACGGACGCACCACCGGGGCCGGCGCCGACCGGCCCCGCCCGGGACGCACCGCCGCCCCCGGCGACGGGTACGCCGCGCAGGTGGCGACGGGCTACGCGTACGCGGGCGGCACGCTCCCGCTCGGCGCGCTGCTGGAGGGTACGGAGGGCGGCGACCCGTCCCCCCGCGCCGACGTCCAGGTCGGGTTCGCGCTCTCGATGCTCAACCGGCACGGGCTCGTCGCGGGCGCGACGGGCACCGGCAAGACGAAAACGCTCCAGGGCATGGCGGAGGGCCTGTCGGCGGCGGGCGTCCCCGTGTTCCTCGCCGACGTCAAGGGTGACCTGTCGGGGCTCGCCGTGCCGGGCACGTCGTCCGCGAAGATCGTGGAGCGCGCGGCGTCGATCGGCCAGGACTGGAGCCCGACGGCGTACCCCGTCGAGGTGTACTCGCTCGGCGGCCTCGGCACCGGGGTGCCGATCCGGACGACGGTCGCGGACTTCGGCCCGCTCCTGCTCGCCAAGGTGCTCGGCCTCAACGAGACGCAGGAGTCGAGCCTCGGGC
Source organism: Cellulosimicrobium sp. JZ28 (assembly GCF_015327065.1). NCBI lineage: Bacteria > Bacillati > Actinomycetota > Actinomycetes > Micrococcales > Promicromonosporaceae > Cellulosimicrobium > Cellulosimicrobium sp. JZ28. Next base: position 2,311,819 of record NZ_CP017660.1, read on the forward strand.
TCATCTTCCACTGGGCCGACGCCCAAGGCCTCGCGCTGCTGGACCTCAAGGACCTCCAGGCCACCATCGCCTACCTGACGTCCGACGAGGGCAAGGCCGAGCTCCGGGGCATCGGCGGCGTCTCGGGCGCGACGGCCGGCGTGATCCTGCGCGAGATCGTCGCGCTCCAGGCGCAGGGCGCCGACGTGTTCTTCGGCGAGCCGGCGTTCGCGACGTCGGAGCTGCTGCGCACGACGCCCGACGGGCGGGGCGTCGTCTCCACGCTCGAGCTCCCCGCGGTGCAGGATCGTCCGGCGCTGTTCTCCACCTTCCTCATGTGGCTGCTCGCCGACCTCTTCCAGGAGCTGCCCGAGGTGGGCGACGTCGAGAAGCCGCGGCTCGTGTTCTTCTTCGACGAGGCGCACCTGCTGTTCACCGGCGCGTCGAAGGAGTTCCTCCAGCAGGTGGTGCAGACGGTGCGCCTCGTGCGGTCCAAGGGCGTCGGCGTGTTCTTCGTGACGCAGAGCCCGAAGGACGTCCCCGCCGACGTGCTCGCGCAGCTCGGGAACCGCGTCCAGCACGCGCTGCGCGCCTTCACGCCGGACGACGCCGCGGCCCTGCGGGCCGCGGTGCGCACCTACCCCACGTCGCCGTACGACCTCGAACGGCTGCTGCAGTCGCTCGGGACGGGCGAGGCCGTCGTCACGGTGCTCACCGAGAAGGGCGCGCCCGCCCCGGTGGCGTGGACACGGGTCCGTGCGCCGCAGTCGTCGATGGACCCCGCGCCGACGTCCGTGCTCGACGGCATCGTGGCGGCGTCGCCCGCGACGGCCCGGTACGGCACCGCCGTCGACGCCGAGTCCGCGTTCGAGCTCCTCCAGGTGCGCGTCCAGGAGCAGGCGGCGGCGCGCGCCGCCGCCGACGCGGCCGAGGCCGAGGCGGCCGCGCAGGAGAAGGCGGCGAAAAAAGCCGCCCAGGAGGCCGAGCGCGCGGCGAAGAAGGAGCAGGCCGAGCTGGAGAAGATGCGGGCGAAGCTCGAGCGCGAGGCCGCGACGGGGCGCTCGCGCTCGTCCGGGTCCTCCCGGTCGCGGTCGTCGAGCCCGCTCGACTCGTTCCTCCGCTCGGCGGGCACCCAGCTCGGCCGCGAGCTCACCCGCACCATCTTCGGCACCCGCCGCCGCTGACCCTCCACCCGGTGGGTGCGGGAGACCGTCACGCCGGAACCGGTCAGCGCGGCTGTCTCGACCCGTGAGTGCGGGAGATCGTCGCGTCCGGCTGTCCGAGACGCGACGATCTCCTGCACTCAGCGAACGAGGTCAGACGACGATGTTGACCAGCTTCGGGGCGCGGACGATCACCTTGCGGACCTCGGCGCCGTCGATCGCGCGCACGACGTTCGGCTCGGCGAGCGCGGCGGCCGTGAGGTCCTCCTCCGAGATCGACGGCGGCACCTCGATCCGCCCGCGGACCTTGCCCTTGACCTGCACGATGCACGTCACGGTGTCCTCGACGAGGTAGCGCTCGTCCGCCGTCGGGAAGGGCTCGTGCGCGAGCGAGCGCTCGTGGCCCAGGCGCTCCCACAGCTCCTCCGCGATGTGCGGCGCGACGGGCGCGGTCATGAGCACGAGAGGCTCGACGGCCTCGCGCGGCACGCGGTCGAGCGACGTGAGGTGGTTGTTCAGCGTGATGAGCTTCGCGATGGCCGTGTTGGGGCGCATGTGCTCCATCTCGACGCGGACGTCGGCGATCGCCCGGTGCACGGCGCGCAGCGTCTCGGGCGACGCAGGCTCGTCGACGACCGTCACCTCGCCCGTCTCCTCGGAGACGACGTTGCGCCACAGGCGCTGCAGGAACCGCTGCGACCCGACGACGGCGCGCGTCTCCCACGGGCGCGACAGGTCCAGCGGGCCCATCGACATCTCGTAGACGCGGAACGTGTCGGCGCCGTACTCGGCGTACATCTCGTCGGGCGTGACGACGTTCTTGAGCGACTTGCCCATCTTCCCGTACTCGCGCTGCACGACCTCGCCGTTCCAGCGGTACACGACCTCGCCCGAGCCGTCGGGCGCGGGCTCCTCCGTGACCTCGGTGGCAGGCACGTACTGGCCGCGCGCGTCGGTGAAGGCGTACGCCTGGACGTAGCCCTGGTTGAACAGCTTGTGGAACGGCTCGACGCTCGACACGTGGCCCAGGTCGTAGAGGACCTTGTGCCAGAACCGCGCGTAGAGCAGGTGCAGCACGGCGTGCTCGACACCGCCGACGTACAGGTCGACGCCCCCGGCGCGGCCCGCGCTCGGGTTGTGCTCCGGGCCCATCCAGTAGCGCTCGAGCTCGGGGTCGACCACCGTGTCCTGGGCGCCGCCGTCCCACTGCGGGTCGAGGTAGCGCAGGTAGTACCAGCACGACCCGGCCCAGTTGGGCATCGTGTTCGTGTCCCGGCGGTACTGCTTCGGCCCGTCGCCGAGGTCGAGCGTGACGTTGACCCACTCGTCGTTGCGGCCCAGGGGCGCCTCGGGCGACGAGTCGGCGTCGTCCGCGTCGAACGTGCGCGGCGCGTAGTCGGGGACGTCCGGCAGGTCGACGGGCAGCAGAGCGTCGGGGATCGCGACGGGCTGGTCGTTCTCGTCCCAGACGATGGGGAACGGCTCGCCCCAGTAGCGCTGGCGGCTGAACAGCCAGTCGCGCAGGCGGTACGTCGTCGTGCCCTCGCCGATGCCCTTGCCCACGAGCCACTCGGTGATGCGGCGCTTCGCCTCCGGCACGTCGAGCCCGTCGAGCGAGATCTCGTCGTTGGCGGAGCCGACGACCACGCCGTCGCCCGTGTACGGGCCCGTGAAGTCCTCCGGCAGCCCGTCCGCGGGCTCGACCGTGCGCACGACCGGCAGCCCGAACGCCTCGGCGAACGCGAAGTCGCGCTCGTCGCCGCCGGGGACGGCCATGATCGCGCCCGTGCCGTAGCCCATGAGCACGTAGTCGGCGGTGAAGACCGGGATCGCCTTGCCGTTCACCGGGTTCACCGCGAGGTGCCCCGTGAACACGCCCGTCTTCTTGCCCGCGTCGGCCTGGCGCTCGACGGCGGTCTTCGCGGCGGCCTCGCGGCGGTACGCCGCGACGGCCTCGACCGGCGAGCGGTGCCCGCCCGTCCACGCGCTCGACGTGCCGTCCGGCCAGTGCGCCGGGACCTCGTCGAGCAGCGGGTGCTCGGGCGAGACGACCATGAACGTCGCGCCGAACAGCGTGTCGGGGCGCGTCGTGAAGACCTCGACCTCCGCGCCGGACTCCGCCGCGGCGTCGTTCGCCCCGTCGGGCGTGCCGAGCACGGCGAACCGCACGAGCGCGCCCTCGCTGCGACCGATCCAGTTGCGCTGCATCGCCGTGACCTTCTCGGGCCAGTCGATGAGGTCCAGGTCGTCCGCGAGGCGGTCGGCGTACGCGGTGATGCGCATCTTCCACTGGCGCAGGCTGCGCTGGAACACGGGGAAGTTCCCGCGCTCCGAGCGGCCGTCGGCGGTGACCTCCTCGTTCGCGAGGACCGTGCCCAGGCCGGGGGCCCAGTTCACGGGCGACTCGTCCACGTACGCGAGGCGCTGCGAGTCGACGACGGCGCGGCGCTGCTGAGGCGTGAGGCTCGCCCAGCCGGCCCCCTCCTCGACGCCCTCGACGCCGCCCGGCACCGGGCGCGCGCCCGACGCGAGCTCGGCCTCGAGCTCGGCGATGCGGCGCGCGCGACCACGACCGCCGTCGGGGCGCAGGGCCTCGGGGTCGTACCAGGAGTCGAAGATTTGCAGGAAGATCCACTGCGTCCAGCGCACGTACTCGGGGTCGATCGTCGCGAACGTGCGGCGCGAGTCGTGCGCGAGCCCGAGGCGTCGCAGCTGCCGACGCATGTTGGCGATGTTCGCCTCGGTGGTCACGCGCGGGTGCTGCCCCGTCTGCACCGCGTACTGCTCGGCGGGCAGGCCGAACGCGTCGTAGCCGAGGGCGTGCAGCACGTTCTCGCCGCGCATGCGCCGGAACCGGCCCACGACGTCCGTCGCGATGTACCCGAGGGGGTGCCCCACGTGCAGGCCCGCGCCCGACGGGTACGGGAACATGTCCATGATGAAGTACGGGCTCGCGCCCTCGGGACCGTCGCCCTCGCCGTCCGTCAGGTCGCCCGTGGGGTTCGCGGCCCAGAACGTGCCGCGCTGCTCCCAGAGCTCCTGCCACTTGAGCTCGATCTGCTCCGCGAGCGCCGGCGTGTAGCGGTGGGCGGGGCCGCCCGCGGCGGGGGCGTCCGGGGCGTGCGGGATCGAGGTCGTGTCAGGCGTGGTCACCCGGCCGAGTTTACCGGCCGTCGCACGGCCCGACGGCGGCCGTCCGCCCCGTGCGAGGATGTGCGGCGTGATCATCGTGACGACCAACGACGTGCCCGGCTACCGCATCGACGCGGTGCTCGGCGAGGTCATGGGCATGACCGTGCGCAGCGCCAACCTCGGGGCGAACTTCGTCGCGTCCTTCCGCTCGATCGGGGGCGGGGAGGTCAAGGAGTACACGCAGCTCGTCTACGAGTCGCGCCAGGAGGTCATGCACCGCATGGTGCAGGAGGCGCAGCGCCGCGGGGCCAACGCCGTCGTCGGGATGCGCTTCGACACCGGCGAGATCGCGGCGTCGTTCTCGGAGGTGTGCGCGTACGGCACGGCCGTCGTCGTCAGCCCGCTCGCCGCGGGCCAGCCCGGCGCGACGGCGCAGTCCGCCCACCAGGCCCAGGGTGCGCCGTCCGCTCCCCCGCAGCCGGGCGGCCACGGCTACCCGCAGGACGCCGCGCCGGACCAGCCCGCCTGGCGCTGACGCGACCCGGCACCACCGGCGCGGCGGCGCCGGTCAGAACAGCGAGATGATGATCGGGCCCTTGACCAGCACGATCCACGCGACGAGCGCGACGTAGGCGATCGCCAGGAACAGGTTCCGGTTGCCGACGAGGGTGCGGCGCACGCCCTCGCCCGCGGGCAGGTAGCCCTCCTGCACGGCGTGGACCACCTGGTACCAGAACAGCGGGATCATGGCGAACCACACGACCATGCAGTAGGGGCACATCGCGGAGATCGCGTACATCGTCGTCCACATGAGGAAGACGATCAGGCCCATGCCGAGCGTCGTCCCTCCGAGGAGTGCGGGCCAGTACCAGCGCGGCAGGCGGGCGCCCGCGAGCAGGACCACGCCCGTGGTGATCACCACGGGGAACGCCGCGATCCCGAGCAGCGGGTTGGGGAAGCCCAGGAGCGCGCCCTGCCACGAGTCCATCGCGTCGCCGCAGTCGAGCAGGGCGTTGACGCTGCACGAGGCGACGTGACCCGGGTCGGCGAGCTTGAGGTACTTCTCGATCGCGAGCGCCGCCGAGCCGGCGAGGCCGATCGCGCCCAGCACGACGAGCAGCCAGCCCATCGTGCGCGGCCTGATCGGGCGGGGGCCGGACGCGGGCAGCAGCTCGTCGTCGGGCTCGGCGGACACGTTCGCACCGGCGGTGGCGCTCTTGCTCACGGGGACGCTCCTCGTGGGTCACCGGCTCCCGCCGGACGTGACGGCGCGCACGGCGGTGCGCGCACGGCACAACCTACCGCGCCCCGCTGGGACCTGGCTGGGAGACACCGGACCACCGCACGCGCGCGACCTCGGCCGGTCGGCGGCTACCGCGGCGGCGCGACGGCCGCCGACGGCGCGTGGGCGTCGTCGGGCAGCGTGGCGACCACGACGCCCGCAGGGCGGCGACCGACGACGAGGATGATGGCGAGGCCCGCCACGGTGAGCGCGACGCCCGTCCAGGCGGGCGCGAGGTAGCCCCAGCCGGCGGCGATGACGAGCCCGCCGAGGAACGCCCCGTTGGCGTTGCCGACGTTGAGCGCGGAGTGGCACAGCGCCGCACCGAGCGACGGCGCCGACGGCGACAGGTCCATGAGCCGCGTCTGGAGCGACAGGCCGAGGATCTGCGACGTGACACCGAGCAGGAACAGCGACAGCACGGCCGGGACGGGGTGCTGCCCGGTGAGCGCGAAGAGCGCCAGCATCGCCCCGGTCGACACGAACCCGAGGTACACGGTGCGCATCACCGAGCGGTCGGCGAGCCGGCCGCCGAGCACCGTCCCGACCGTCATGCCGACGCCGAAGATCGCGAGCACGAGCGGCACCGCGCCGGACGCGAGCCCGGTGACGCGCGTGACGGTCGGCTCGACGTAGGAGTACACGGCGAACATGCCGCCGAACCCGATCGCGGCGCCGACGAAACCCGTCCACAGCGGGCCGTTGCGCAGGGCGCCGAGCTCGCGCCGCACGCTCGTGTCCTCGTCGCCCGCCCCGGCGGGGATCAGTCGCCACAGCGCCAGGAGCGTCACGAGCCCGAGCGCCCCGACGACGACGAACGCGGCCCGCCAGCCGAGCTGCTGCCCCGCGAACGTGGAGAGGGGGACGCCGACGACGTTCGCGATCGTCAGGCCCGCCATCATCGTCGCGACGGCGCGGCCCCGGCGGCCCGGACCCGCGACGGCCGCGCCCACCGCCGCCCCGACGCCGAAGAACGCGCCGTGCGGCAGCCCGGCGAGGAAGCGCCCGGCGACGAGGGTCTCGATGCTCCCCGCCGTGGCGGAGAAGAGGTTCCCGAGCGTGTAGAACGCCATGAGCGCGACGAGGAGCGTCTTGCGCGGCACGCGTGCCGCGGCGACGGTGAGCAGCGGCGCGCCGACGACGACCCCGACGGCGTAGGCCGTGATCGCGTGGCCGGCGGTCGGGATGGACGTGCCGAGGTCGGTCGCGATGTCGGACAGGAGCCCCATGGTCGCGAACTCGGTCGTCCCGATGGTGAAGCCGCCCATCGCGAGCGCGAGCAGCGCGGGCCCGGCGCCGCGCAGGCGGCCGGCGTCGCGCGGCTCAGGGGCGTCCGACGGCGGTGCGGTCGGGGTGGCGTCGGTCATGGGTGTCCTCGTGCGTCGGTCGGGCGGGTCGGGCGAGCGGCTCGGACCGAGGTGTCGAATCGATTCGAGCCCGGTCGGCGACATCGGCGACGAGAAGAAGGGGCAGGCGACCAGTCTAGGCGGAGACGGGCTCGGCGCGCACGACCCACACGTGGTCCGCCGCGCGCAGGCCGAGCTGCGCGGGCGGCGCCGGGCGTGGTTCCGGCGCCGGCTCGACGCCCTCGGTCGGCGGCGACCAGACGACCGAGAGGATGCCCGCGTACTCGCGGCGCTCGCGGACCTCGACGCCCGTGTCGAGGCCGACGCCGATCTCGGCGAGGTAGCGCAGCACGTCGGGGTCGGCGTCGGAGATCCGCACCACCGTGCCGCGGTCGCCGACGACGAGCTCCGCGAGCGGGACCGCGGGCGGGCGGACGACGGTCCCGTCGGCACCGGGGATCGGGTCGCCGTGCGGGTCGCGCGTGGGGTGCCCGAGGCGCGCGTCGATGCGCTCGATGAGCAGGTCCGAGACCGCGTGCTCGAGCACCTCCGCCTCGTCGTGGACCTCGTCCCAGCCGTAGCCGAGCTCCGACACGAGGTACGTCTCGAGGAGCCGGTGGCGGCGCACCATCGCGAGCGCGAGGCTGCGGCCGCGCTCGGTGAGGGTGATCGCACCGTACGGCGCGTGCTCGAGCAGTCCCTGGGCGCTGAGCCGCCGGACCGTCTCGGAGACGGTGGAGGCCCCGACGCCGATGCGCTCGGCGAGGAGCTTCGTCGTCACGCGCTCGTCCGCCCACTCCTGGGCGGCCCAGACGACCTTGAGGTAGTCCTGGGCGACGGGCGTCAGGTCGGTCGGGTGGTCCACCCGACCACCCTAGGTCACGGCGTCCGGCCGGGGCTCAGGGGGTCGCGGACCGGACGAGCTCGAGCCGCACCTCGACCGTCCCCTCGTCGCGCACCTGCACGGGCGCGCCGGGCGGCACCGCGATGCCGAAGTCGGAGAAGCGCACGCCGATCGCCCCGGTCGCGAGCGCCCCCTGGCCCGACCGCTGCACGTCGAGCGCGACCGTCACGGCCTGGGTCTCGTCGCGGATCGTCAGCGCCCCCGCGGCCTGGAGCCGGACCGTCTCGTCGGTGGCCGCGAGCTCGCTCACGTCGAGCGGCGAGGTGAGCGAGAAGAGCGTGGTCGGGTACAGGTCCGTCTCGAGCGCCTGCTGGAGCTGACGGTCCGCCACGGACGACCCGGTCCGGAGCGCGGTCGTCGCGACGGTCACCGTCGCGGTCTGCAGCTCGCCGTCCGCGACGCGCAGCGTGCCGGTGACCTCCGGCGTGGTGCCGAGGAGCACCGCCTCGTCCGCCGGGACGTCGAGGACGTCCGCGCGGAAGCCCGCCTCGGAGCCCGGCGCGACGACCCACTCGCCGTCCACGTCGAAGGGACCGGGCGCGGCCGGGGCCGCGGACGCCGTCTCCTCCCCCGGCGACTGCAGGCCCAGCGGGGGCGGGGTGCGGCCCTCCTGCACCTCCGAGTACACGAACGGGGCGAGGAGCACCACGACGAGCGCGAGGACCACCGACACGACGATCCAGCGCGTCGACCTGCTCATACGCCCCATCCTGCCGTGCCGCGCAGCGCGCGGCGAGCACCGACGCGCAGCGGCTCAGCCCTCGCCCGCGGGTTCACCCCCGGCCGGGGCGTCGGCGGGCGCGTCGCCGTCGGGCACGTCGCCCTCGGTGCCGACCTCGGTGCCGTCCTCGTCGGGCTCCTCGACGACCGGCTCGCCGGACGGCGTGGGCCACGCGATCCGCGGCCAGACCTTCGCGGACTCGTCCGTCCCGATCTGCACGAGCTGCCAGTCGACGATGCGCCGCCGCTCGGGGTCGAAGCGCAGCACCGTCATCTCGGCGGTGCCCTTGAGCGGGCCGATGCGGAGCTGGTCCTTGACCGCGCCCGCGGTGCTCCCGCTCACGTACCGGACGCCCCCGCCCGTCCGCTCCGGACCGGACCGGGTGTGCATGTGCCCGGAGACCTGGTTCGGGACGCAGCCGGAGTCGAGCGCCTCGTTCCCCATGCGGGGCGTGTGGATGAGGAGGAGGTCGATCGGGTCGCCGTTCTCCTGCTCGGCGCACGCGACCTCGGTCAGCCGGGCCGCGTACTCCTCCGGCGTCTCCTCGCGGGGCGGTTGGCTGCCGAGCCCGAGCCGCGTCTCGAGCGGGTCGCGGTCGCCGAGGATGCGGATCCCCTCGACCTCGACGACCTTGCCGTCCAGGACGGTCTGGCCGTTCGCGCGCTCCTGCGCCGAGGTCTCGACGCTGTCGTGGTTGCCGTCGGCGACGACCATCGTCACGCCCTTCGGCACCGCGGAGGCGAACGAGTCGACGCAGAACGACTCGACGGCCGTGCCGTTCATCGTGGTGTCGCCGGCGTTGAGGACGACCGACGCCCCCGACCGCTCCACCGCGGTCCGGATGAGCGGGGCCATGCCGGTGTTGCAGTGCAGGTCGCTCACCACCAGGAGCGTGACGAGGTCCTCCTCCGCCGCGGGGGCGGGCTGTGGCGTCGCCTCGTCGCCCGCCTCGGTGTCGGCCGCGGCGTCGGAGCCGTCGTCGGGCGCGCCGGGCTCGTCGGCTCCCGCGTCGGTCCCGTCGTCCGTGCCCGACGTCGTCCCCTCCGTCGCGTCCGGGGCGTCGCCCGTCGCGTCGGGGGCGTCGGAGGACGCGCCGTCGGACGGCTCGTCGGAGGCCCGGTCGTCGGACGTGCCCGCCGCGGCGGGACGCGGCGCGGTGAGGCGCTGGATCCGGTCGCGCCGGTCCCAGGCCGCGACGAGGTGCGCGTCCGCGCGTGCGTAGAAGTCCTCGTTCTCGCGGTAGAGGTCGATGAGCATCGCGCCGTAGGTGTCGACGACGCCCGCGAGCCGGCCGGTGATGCGCGCGCCCTCGAGCGGGGTCCCGTCGAACACCGCGGACGCGCGCTGGGACGGCCCGGCCGTCGTGCCCGGGTCGCTCGCGACGAGCGACGCCCCGACGAGCGAGACGAGCACGACGCCCGCGGTGATCTCGTACGTGCGCGGCGCGACCCGCTCGCTGAGCTCCCGCCGGCGCGGCGGGCCGAGCAGGAGGTAGAGACCCGCACCGACGGCCGCGACGACGAGGACCGCGAACCCCGTGCGGCGCAGCGCGTCGACGACGAGGGCGCGTGCGACGGAGCCGATCGTCTCCTGCGGGCCGCCGAAGAAGCGGAGGTAGTCCTCGAGGTCCTGGGACAGGCCCTCCAGCGTGTCCGCCTGCCCGACGGCGGTGAGGTCGGCGGGGATCTCCTCGACCGTGACGTCGGCGCCCAGGCCGAGCGGCAGCGGCGAGTCGATCTGGATCGTCCCGAGCGGGCCGAGGTCGACGGTGACGAGGCCGTTCGTCGTGACCTCGTACAGCGCTTCGTGCGGGCCGAGGCTGCGCTCGGCCGTCGCCGTCGTGACCCCCCACACGACGCACGGCACGAGGGCGAGCAGGATGCCGAGGGTCCAGCGGACCCAGCGGGGCGGGGTGCGGTGCGGACGGCTCATCACCGCCCAGCCTCCCGGATCGCGGCTCTCGTCGCCAACCGCGAGCTCCGCGCGCCCCGCCGCGAGGGTGCAGGGGGGCGCGCGGGGCGGCGCGCCGTCAGGACTTCGCGCCCCGCAGCGTGACGAGCGCCACGCCCGCGGCGACGAGCATGAGCACCACGCCGATGAGCGACGTCGTGCCGACGCCGCTGCCGAACGCGGCGTGCGCGGAGTCGAGCAGCGCCTGCGCCTGCCCGGCGGGCAGGGTCGAGGCGACCTGGGTCGCGCCGCCGAGCGTCTCGGCCGCGGCGACGGCGTCGGCCGCGGGGACGCCCTGCGGGACGACGACGTTCGCGTGGTACGACGCCGTGAGGATGCTCCCCAGGACCGCCGTGCCGAGCACGGCCCCCACCTCGTACGCGGTCTCGGAGATCGCGGACGCGGCACCCGCCTTCGCGGCGGGGACGGACGACACGATGAGGTCGTTCGACACGGTCTCGGCCGCGCCCACGCCGAGGGAGAGCACGACGAACGCCACCATGAGCAGCGCGAGCGTGCTCTGCCCGGCGCCCGCGGCGACGATCGCGTAGCCCGTCGCGGAGAACAGCAGCGCGACGGCGACGACGTGCGCCGGGCGCACGCGCCGCACCACCCGGACGACGCCGAGCCCGGCGACGATCATGACGACCAGCCCCGGCAGGAGCGCGACGCCCGCCTGCATCGGGCCGAGCCCGAGCACGAGCTGGACGTCCTGCGACACGAAGAACAGGAAGCCGACGAGCGAGAACACGGACAGCAGGTTGACGAGCACCGCGCCGCTGAAGGCACCGCGCGTGAAGAGGCGCACGTCGATCATGGGGTTGGACCGGTGGAGCTGACGGCGCACGAACAGCACGCCCGCGGCGAGCCCCACGGCGACGCTCGCGAGCGCGACCACGCTCGGGCCGGACTTCGCGAAGGTCTTGATGCCGTAGACGACCGGGGTCATGGTCGCCATGACGAGCATGATCGACAGGACGTCGATCCGGCCCGGCGCGGGGTCGCGCGACTCGGGCACGAAGAACGGCGCGAGCGCGAGCAGCAGCACGAGCACCGGGACGGCGAGGAGGAAGACCGAGCCCCACCAGAAGTGCTCGAGGAGGAAGCCGCCGACGATCGGCCCGAGCGCGGACCCGGCCGCGAACCCGGCGGCCCAGACGGCGATGGCGAGCCGGCGCTCCTCGCGGTCGGTGAAGACGTTGCGCAGGATCGAGAGCGTCGACGGCATGAGCATGGCGCCGAAGAAGCCGAGCGCGGCGCGCGACGCGACGAGCGCTCCGGCGCTGGGCGCGTAGGCCGCGACCACGGAGACGGCGGCGAAGCCCACCGCACCGGTGAGGAGCAGCTGACGGCGGCCGACGCGGTCGGCGAACGAGCCCATCGGCACGAGCAGACCGGCGAGCACGAGCGGGTAGATGTCGATGATCCACAGCAGCTGCGTCCCGGTGGGGCGCAGCGACTCGGAGATCTGCGGCAGCGCGAAGCTGAGCACGGTGTTGTCGACCGACACGAGCAGCACCGGGAGCATGAGCACGGCGAGCGCGAACCAGCGGCCGGCGGCGCCGCGCGCGGGTCCACGCGTCGCGGGCTCGTGCTGGGCGGTGGTCCCGGTCGGGGTCGTCGTCACGGGGGTCGTCACGGCGAGGGGTCCTTCCACGTCTTCCGGGCGGCCGGGGCGACGCGGTGGCGCCGAACTTCCAGACCGTCCAGACGGTATAGTAACGACGGGACAGGCCACCGTCACCCCACCCGCGCCTGTGACGCTGCGCACCGCGCCGCCTCCCCCCGACCGGCGCCCCCGCACCGGCCGCGGGCTCGCGGTTCACCGGCCTGCGGGTCCGCACGGGCCGACTACCCTCGGTGCCATGCCGCCGCCCCCCGCTGCTCGCGCCAAGGTCCTGCGGGCGTTCGCGTCCCTGCTCGTCGAGCAGGGCGAGCGCGCCGCCACGCTCGAGGCGGTCGCCGAGCGCGCCGGGGTGTCCAAGGGCGGGCTGCTCTACCACTTCGGCTCCAAGGACGCGCTCGCCGACGGCCTCACCGAGCACCTCCGGGAGCTCACCGCCGCCGACGTCGAGGCGATGCGTGCCGCCCCCGCGGGCGCCGTCGACTACCTCATCCGCACCTCGACGCTCGTCGACACGGAGTTCGAGCTCGTCTACCTCGCCGTGTCCCGGCTCGCGCAGGGGTCGTACCCGCGCGCCCGTGCTGCGCTCGACGGCGCGCACGACGCGTGGACCCGCGCCGTGCTCGACGAGGTCGGCGACCCCGTCGTCGCCCACGCGATCGTCCTGCTCAGCGACGGCCTCTACGCGCACGCCGCGCTGAGCAGCGACGTGCTCGGCCGCGTCACGGGCGGCGACGAGGGGGACGACGGCGACGGCACCCCGGGCGAGGACCTCGCCTTCCGCGGCCCCCGCCCCGGCGACGACGTGGACGACCTCCTCGGCCTCATCGGCGAGCTCGTCGCGCTGCGACGCCCGGGCGGAGCGCGGTAGCGCCAGAGCTCCTGGCTGACTCCTGACCCTGTCGACGAGCGCCGCGAAGCCCGGCGCCCCGGCCAGCGGGAGGCTCCGGCGATTCGGTGTGACACCAGGTCTCCCGGTGTTACTCTCGATCCATGCCCACGCTCAAGCCGCGCCACGCGATCACGGAGACGGACGCCGTCGCCCGCGCGCTGGCGGTCGCCCGACGCCGGTGGCCCGGTGAGCCCGCGACGCGACTCCTCACCCACCTGATCGAGGAGGGAGCCGCGGCCGTCGAGCACGAGGACGACGTCGCCGAGGCCGAGCGCCGCCGGGCAGTGGCGGCGCTCACGACGCTCTCGGAGCACTACGCGGCGCCCGACTACCTCGACGACGTCCGGGCGGGCTGGGACGAGTGATCGTCGCCGACGCGAACGTCGTGATCGCTGCGTCCAGCCCTTCCGACGTGCACCACACCGAGGCGACGTCGCTCGTCCTCGAGCACGGACAGCACGGGATCGTCCTCCACTCCCTCACCCTCGCCGAGGTGCTGGTCGGTCCGGCGCGAGCAGGCGCCCAGGCACAGGCACGTCACCGCCTGGAGGCGGCCGGGTTCGGCCTCTCCGCGCAGGGCGAGCCCACACCCGAGGACCTCGCGCTCGTCCGTGCCACCGCCGCGCTGAAGATGCCCGACGCCTGCGTCCTCGCGCTCGCCGAGTTCCTCGGTGTCCCTCTCGCCACCTTCGACTCCCGCCTGGCGAACGCCGCTCGCGCGCGCGGCACGACGGTGCTCGGCCTCGCCCCGTGACTCCGGTCACGGGCCGCCCCTGCCCGACGCGGCCAGACCCGCCTCAGTTCTCGTAGGCGGCGCGCAACGGCACCAGGTCAAGCTTGGACTGCGTCATCATCACGTCCACGACGCGCTGCACGCGGGCCGGGTCGGGATCCCGCAGCATGGCGAGGAACTCGAGCGGCACGACCTGCCACGACAGCCCGAACCGGTCCTTGAGCCAGCCGCACTGCGACTCCTGGCCACCGTCGGTGAGCGCCGCCCAGTACTCGTCGACCTCGTCCTGGGACTCGCACTCGACGACGAACGACACCGCCTCGGTGAAGGGGAACTGCGGACCGCCGTTGATGGCGTCGAACCGCTGGCCGGCGAGCTCGAAGTCCGCCGACACGGCGGTGCCGTCGGGCTGGCGGAACACGTCGCCGACCTTCGCGTCGGGGAAGACGCTCGAGTAGAACGTGATGGCCTCCTCGAGGTTGCCGTCGAACCACAGGCTCGGCACGATCGCACGCATCGTCGTCTCCTTCGCAGGGCCTCGCGGGCGGCCGGTCGACCGCCCACCCGTTCCGACGGGCGCCGGGCGCGGAACTCATCGCACCCGCCCCGAGGTCGCGCGGTGCGCGCCCGCCCGCCGCCCGGTGCTAGGCGGACGCCTTCTTCCGGGTCGTCTTCGAGGTGGTCGACTTCTCCTTCGTGGAGGCGGCGCGGCTCGTGCTCTTCTTCGCGGCCGGCTTTGTCGCCGCCTTCTCCTTCGTGCCCGAGCTCTTGCTCGCGCTCGTCGACCGGGAACCGCTCGACCCCTTGCCCGACGACGAGCTCGCGCGGCCGGAACCCGACTTCGCGGTCGACCCGGAGCCCGACCCGGGCCCTGAGCCTGAACCTGAGGCCTTCCCCCCGCTCGCGCGCGAGCTCTTCGACGACGCGACCGACTTGCGTAGCGCCTCCATGAGGTCGATGACCTCCGCGCCCTCGCTCTCCTCCGGCTGCTCGCCGAAGGTCTCGGCGGTGTCGAGCGCGTCGCCCTGCTCGAGCTTGGCCTCGATGAGCTGACGGAGCTGCGCCTGGTAGTCGTCCTCGTACTCCTCGGGCGTGAAGTCCGCCTCGAAGCTCGCGACGAGCTGCGCCGACATGGCGAGCTCCTTGTCGGTCACCTTCGCCTCGTCGTCGAGCGAGGGGAACGCGGCCTCGCGCACCTCGTCGGCCCACAGCAGCGTCTGGAGCACGAGCACGTCGTCCCGCACGCGCAGCGCCGCGAGCCGCGTGCGCTGGCGGAGCGCGAACTTCACGATCGCCGTCCGGTCGGTCTCCTCGAGCGTGCGCCGCATGAGCACGTACGCCTTGTTGGACTTCGAGTCGGGCTCCAGGTAGTAGCTGCGGTCGAGCAGGAGCGGGTCGATCTGCTCGCTCGGCACGAACTCCACGACCTCGATCTCGCGGGTGCGCTCGGCGGGGAGCGCGGCGAAGTCCTCGCTCGTCAGCACGACCGTGCGCTCGCCGTCGTCGTACGCCTTGTCGATGTGCTCGTACGGCACGACCTCGCCGTCGATCTCGCACACGCGCCGGTAGCGGATGCGGCCGCCGTCCTTGTCGTGGACCTGGTGCAGCGGCACGTCGTGGTCCTCCGTCGCGGAGTACACCTTGACCGGCACGTTGACGAGGCCGAACGTGATGGCGCCCTTCCAGATGGCCCTCATCCGTCCATGGTGGCGTCACCGGCGCCCGCCCGCGAGGGATACGGCGCGACGTCGGCTCCCGCGTGTGGGTGGCCCGCGGCACCATGGACGGGTGGCGGGGACGAGGTTCGAGTTCGAGGCCGAGCTGTGGCGGTGGGAGGCGCGCACCGACAGCTGGGTGTTCGCCGCGCTCCCGGAGGACGTGAGCGACGAGATCGCGGAGCTGCCGCTGCCGCCCGCGGGGTTCGGCTCGGTCAAGGTCGAGGTGACGCTCGGGGCGCAGCGCTGGTCCACGTCGGTGTTCCCCGACGCGCAGCGCAAGACGTTCGTCGTGCCGATCAAGGCCGCGGTACGCCGCGCCGAGGGCGTCGACGTCGGCGACCGGGTGCGGATCGGCGTCGAGACGCTGGTCTGAGCGGCCGGACGTCGTCGCGCGGCCCGTGCGGGCGCGTCGCCTCAGCCGTCGTGGCGACGTTCGTGGAACGCCTCGTCGGCGACCTGCGCCGTCCGCATGAAGCTCTCCATCACCTCGCGCGGCGTGGCGAGCTCGTCGGTGTTCTCGACCGGCTCCGGCACGCCGTCGAGGCTGCGCACCTCGTCGTGGATGCGCTCCATCGTCGTGTCGAGGGTCGCGGCGACGTCCGCGGCGAGCTTGAGCGCGTCCGTCAGGTGCTGAGGCACGTCCCGCTGGTACTTGTAGTAGATCTTGTGCTCCAGGCTCGCCCAGAAGTCCATGGCGATCGTGCGGAGCTGGATCTCCACGACGACGTCCTCGACGCGGTCGGAGAGGAACACCGGCACCTGGACGATGAGGTGCAGGCTCTTGTAGCCGTTGCCCTTCGGGTGCGCGATGTAGTCGCGCTCCTCCAGGACCGTGAGGTCGCGCTGGCCCACGAGCAGGTCGCGCACGCGGTAGATGTCGGAGACGAACGCGCACGTGACGCGGACGCCCGCGACGTCGAACATGTTCTCCCGCACGCCCTCCGGGGTGAGCGGGATCCCCTTGCGGCGCGCCTTCGCGACGATCGACTCGAGCGACTTCAGGCGCGAGCCCAGGTGCTCGATCGGGTTGTCGTCGTGCACGTGCCGGAACTCGTCGCGGAGCACGGTGATCTTCGTCATCACCTCGTCGATGCCGAACTTGTAGTTCATCATCAGGCGACGGAACTCGCGGACGCGGGGACCGATCTCCGCGGGGAGCGGTACGTCGTCGGTCGTCAGGTGCGTCACGGTGATCCTCTCGGTCCGGCATCGACCCCGGGCGGGCTCCCCGGCCGGTCGGACAGCCCCACCCAGTGTCCACGGTCGAGGACGCCGAGAAGTTCCCGCCACCGCGGGCGACGCCGTCGGGCCCGCGCCACGATGGGCCCATGGCCACCACATCCAGCCGGGCGGGCGAGACGGTGAACGTCGGTGGTCACCGCCTGCGGCTCACCAACCTGGACAAGGTCCTCTACCCCGCCACCGGCACGACGAAGGCCGACGTCCTCGCGTACCTCGCGGCCGTCGCCGACGTCATGCTCCCCCACTGCGCCAACCGGCCCGCGACGCGCAAGCGGTGGCCCGACGGCGTCGACGGCCAGGTGTTCTTCCAGAAGAACGCGGGCCAGGGCGTCCCGTCCTGGGTGCGCACGCGGCGCATCCAGCACAAGAGCAGCGCCAACGACTACGTGCTGGTCAACGACCTCGCGACCCTCACGTGGCTCGGCCAGACGGCGTCTCTCGAGCTCCACGTGCCGCAGTGGCAGTTCGGTCGCACCGGGGCGCACCTCGACCCCGACCGCCTCGTCCTCGACCTCGACCCCGGCCCGGGGGCCGGGCTGGCCGAGTGCGCGGAGGTCGCACGCCAGGCGCGGCAGATCCTCCAAGGCATGGGCCTCGAACCCCTGCCCGTGACGAGCGGGTCCAAGGGCATCCACCTGTACGCCGCGCTCGACGGCAAGCAGGACGCGGCGGCCGTCTCCGCCGTCGCGCACGAGCTCGCCCGCTACCTCGAGGCCGAGCACCCCGACCTCGTCGTGAGCGACATGAAGAAGTCGCTGCGCGGCGGCAAGGTGCTCGTGGACTGGAGCCAGAACAACGGCAACAAGACGACGATCGCGCCCTACTCGCTGCGCGGGCGCGAGCACCCCACCGTCGCCGCGCCCCGCACCTGGGAGGAGCTCGACGACCCGGACCTGCGCCACCTCGACCTCGACGAGGTCGTCGAGCGCGTGCGCACCCTGGGCGACCCGCTCGCCGCGCTCACGCAGGGGCACCTCTCCGCGCTCGAGCCCACGCCCGCGCGCATGGCGACGTTCGAGCGCAAGGGGGGTGCGGCGTCGGGAAGCGACACCGCGGACGGCGGGACGGGCGACGAGCGGCCCGACCGCCTGCACCGGTACCGCTCCATGCGCGACGCCGGGCGCACGCCCGAGCCCGTCCCGGACGAGGCGCCGCCGCCGAGCGCGGGCAACAGCTTCGTCATCCAGGAGCACCACGCCCGCCGCCTGCACTGGGACTTCCGGCTGGAGCACGACGGCGTGCTCGTGAGCTGGGCGCTCCCGCGCGGCGAGCCGACCGACCCGAAGAAGAACCACCTCGCCGTCCAGACCGAGGACCACCCGCTCGCCTACGGCTCGTTCGAGGGCACGATCCCGAAGGGCGAGTACGGCGCCGGCGAGGTGACCATCTGGGACGCCGGCACGTACGAGCTCGAGAAGTGGCGCGACGGCGAGGAGGTCATCGTCACGCTCCACGGCGAGCAGCACGGCACCCGCCGCCTCGCGCTCATCCACACGGGCGGCCGCGACGGCCGCGACGAGGACAACTGGCTGATCCACCTCATGGCGCCGAGGCCGAGCCGTCCGGGCGAGAGCCCGCGGGGTCGGGGCGCCGGGGGTGGGGAGGAGGCGCCGGGTCTACCATCCGCGGCTCGTCCCTCGCCGCTCCCGCCAGACCCGCCACGACCCGGCACCTCCTCCCCACCCCCCGCTTCACCGTCGGCTCGCGGCGCGTCCTCGCCCGACGACCACGGTGCTCCAGAGCCACGGCCCGCGCGGACGGACTGGCGGCCGATGCTCGCGTCGCCCGCGTCGGCGGGCGACCTGCACGACGGCGACGCGTGGGCGTTCGAGATGAAGTGGGACGGGTTCCGGACGCTCGCGCACGTGTCCGAGGGGCGCGTGCGGCTCGTGAGCCGCTCGGGCAAGGACATGTCGGTGACGTACCCGGAGCTGCAGGCGCTCGCGGAGCAGGTCCCGGCCGAGGCGCTGCCGGTGGTGCTGGACGGGGAGATCGTCGCGCTCGACGCGCGGGGGCGGCCGAGCTTCCGGCGTCTCCAGCAGCGCGCGAACATCGCCAAGCCGGGGGACGTCGCCGCGGCGCGACGGCGGGTCACGGTCGACCTCATGGTGTTCGACGTCCTGGAGACCGGCGGGCGGTCGCTCGCGAAGCGCCCGTACGACGAGCGGCGCGAGGTGCTGGAGGACGTGCTGCGCGACGCCGTCGCCCCGGTGCACGTGCCGCCCGTGTTCGACGGGGACCTGGAGGCCGCGATGGAGACGTCGAGGCGGCTGGGGCTCGAGGGCGTGGTCGCGAAGCGGCGCGACGGGACGTACTCGTCGGGCCGCCGCTCGGCGCTGTGGCTGAAGCTCAAGCACGCGCAGTCGCAGGAGGTCGTCGTGGTCGGGTGGCGACCGGGCCACGGCGAGCGGACGCACCTCGTCGGGTCCCTGCTGCTCGCCGTGCCCGACGACGGCCGCCTCGTCTACGTGGGCCGGGTCGGGTCGGGCTTCACGGACGCCGAGCGGCGCGACCTGGTCGCCGAGCTCGACCGGATCGGGCGCACGACGGCGCCCGCGGTGGGCGTGCCGCGCGAGGACGCGCGCGACGCGCACTGGGTGTCGCCGCGGCGGGTCGCGGAGGTCGTCTACGCGGAGTGGACGGGCGCCGGGGAGGGCGACGGCGACGACGTCCCGTTCGGCAAGCTGCGCCACCCCGTGTGGAAGGGATGGCGTCGGGACAAGTCGCCGGACGACGTCGTGCTGGAGGCGCCCGCGACGCTCGAGGGCTGAGTCGGCCGCGGTCCTCGGTCGGTCGCCGCATCGCGCCAGCGGAGCGCTCGGACGATTGGTATACCATTTGGCCATGGCTGCCCCTCCCCTCCCGCGCCGCACCGACCGGCCCGGGGACCGTCGGCCGCGCCGCGCGGCGGCGTGGGCCGCGGCGCTCGGCGTCGCCGTCCTCGCCGCGTGCACGCCCGCCGGGGCGGGCGACGACGCCACGCCCGACGCGCCGCCGAGCCCGGCCGCCACCCCGCAGGCTCCGGCGACGACGCCCGCTGACGGCCCGACGACCCCCGCGCCCGACGCCGTCCCCGCCGTCGAGACCCCGCGCTTCCTGCTCGCCACCGAGGCGGAGTCCGACGGGCTCGCGGTCGTCGACCCGACGATCCGGGAGGGCAGCGCCGTCGTCGACCGCATCGAGGTCGGGGCCGCGCCGTGGGGCGTCGCCGTGCACGCCCCGACGATGCGCGCCTACGTCTCGACGGCCCAGGGCGTCGCCGTCGTGGACCTCGCGACGCGCGAGCGGGTCGACCTCCTCCCCTACCGGGACGCGCCCGCGCGCGTCGCGTTCGGCGAGTACCGCCGCGGCGGCATGGGCATCGCCGTCTCGCCCGACGGCGCCCGCGTCCACGTCGCCGTCCACCGCGGCGACTCGTCGACGCTCGAGACGATCGACGTCGCGTCGCGCGAGGTCGTCGCGAGCACCCCCGTGGGGCTGCGACCGTTCGACGTGCTCGTCGCCGCCGACGGCAGCGAGGTCTACACCGTCGACCACGACGCGTTCTCCGTGCACGTCGTCGACACCACGACGTTCGAGGCCCGACGGATCGAGGTCGCGCCGTTCGGCACGGACGGCGGCCTCGCGTCGTTCGAGAAGCCGCACTACGCGGTGCTCGACGACGACGGCTCGCTCCTGCTGCCCTACCAGGGCCGCGTGCTGGTGCGCCTCGACCCGGCCACCGGCACGACGACGACCGTCGCCTCGGCGGCCGACAGCCACCAGCACGGCGTCGCCCGCGCGCCCGACGGCCGCGTCGTCGTCGTGGGCAACGGCCCGTTCGGCAACGCCACGGGCGGGCCGAACGTCACGGTGCTCGACCCGGCGACCGGCGCGGAGCAGGTCGCCCCGCTCACGCGCCGCCACGAGACCGTGACCGCGTGGACCGACCCCGCGACGGGCCGTCCGAGCGCCGTGCTCGCCGGCGGGTACACGCAGGCCGAGGCGTGGGACGGCGCGACCGTCGTCGACCTCGGCACGCTCGACACGTACGAGATCCAGATCCCCGGACGGCCCCAGGTCGTCGCCCCGCTGCCGGAAGGACCCGCCGCATGACCACCGCCCGCACCCCCGAGACCGTCACCGTCCTGCGCGACGTCCGCCCCTGGGGCGGCGAGCCGGTCGACCTGCACGTCGCGGACGGCCGCATCGCCGCGGTGACGCCGCACGACCCGGCGGCGGGCACGGCGCCGGAGGCCGGCGTGGTCGACGGCCGCGGCCTGCTCGCGCTCCCGGGCCTCGTCAACGCCCACGCGCACGTCGACAAGAGCTGGTGGGGCCGGCCCTGGGTGAGCTACGGCGGCGAGGCGACGACGCAGGGCCGCATCGCGCACGAGCGCGCGCACCGCGACGAGCTCGGCATCCCGGGCGTCGACGTGACGCTTACGGTGCTGCGCGAGTTCGTGCGGCACGGCACGACGGCGATCCGCACCCACGTCGACGTCGACCTCGGCCTGGGGCTGCGCGGCATCGAGGTCGTGCGCGAGGCGCTCGCCGCGCTGGACGGCGCCGTGCACGCCGAGATCGTCGCGTTCCCGCAGGACGGCGTGCTGCGCCGCCCCGGGGTGCTCGACCTGCTCGACGCGGCCGCCGCCGCGGGCGCCGAGCACGTCGGCGGCCTCGACCCGGCGTCGATCGACCGCGACCCCGTCGGCCAGCTCGACGGGCTGTTCGCGATCGCCGAGCGCCGCGGCGTCGGGATCGACGTGCACCTCCACGACGGCGGGGACCTCGGCGCGTTCCAGGTCGAGCTCATGATCGACCGCACCCTGCGCGCCGGCCTCCAGGGGAAGGTCAACGTGGCGCACGGCTTCGCGGTCGGCGACGTCCCGGCGTCGCGCCAGGCGGAGCTCGTCGCCGCGATGGGCGAGGCCGGCATCACCATGACCACGGTGGCGCCGATCGGCGCCGCTCCCCTGCCCGTGCACGCGCTGCGCGCGGCGGGCGTCGCCGTCGGGCTCGGCACGGACGGCATCCGCGATCTGTGGTCCCCGTACGGGACGGGCGACCTCCTCGCGCTGACGACCCAGCTCGCCCGCCTCTCGCGCTTCCGGTACGACGAGGAGCTCGTCACCGCGGCGCGCGTCGCGACGTCCGACGCCGCGCGCTTCGTCGGCCGCGACGTCCACGACCTCGTCGTCGGCGCGCCCGCGGACGTGGTGCTCGTCGACGCGGAGAACGTGCCCGACGCCGTCGTGCGCGCCCCGCGCCGCGCGCTCGTCGTCGCGGGCGGCCGGGTCGTGGCCCGCGACGGCGACGTGCTCGTCTGACGTCGCGGGCCCCGAGCCGTCAGGCGCGCGGCGCCCTCGCGTGCGCCAGGGCCCAGTCGAGCGCGTGGTCCGCGACCGCCTCCCACCCGGGCGCCGCGCACGTCCAGTGGTCGCGGCCCGCGAACTCGTAGTACTCCGTGAGCGCGGGCGAGGCCTCCCAGTGCTTGGCGTTCGAACGGTTCACGGCCGGCGGCATGATGTGGTCCTGCTCCCCCGCGACGAAGAGCAGGGGCGCCCGGTCCGCCGAGTAGTCGACCCACGTGTCCTGGTGCCCGGGCTTGAAGTTGGCGACGAGGCCGTACTCCCACACCCAGTGGCCGGGGGCGGGGATCGCGTACCGCTCCCAGACCGCGCGCGACGCCTCCTCGCTGAGCGTGTTCGTGAACGCGTAGTGGAACTCCTCGGGCGTGAAGCCGACGGCGCGGTGCCGGTTCGCGGGGTTGCGCAGCGCCGGGAAGAGGGAGCGCGCCTGGGACACCGGGGTGACGCGCACGCCCTCGGTGGGCGCCGAGTCGATCACGACGCCCGCGGCGCCGAGACCCCGCGCGAGCAGGAGCTGGGTGAGGGTGCCCCCGAACGAGTGGCCCATGATGATCGGCGGCGTGTCGAGCGCCTCGACGACGGAGGCCAGGTGGTCCAGGGTCTCCGGGACGGTGAGGTCGGCGATGAGCTGCGGGTTCTCCCGGAGCCCCTCGACCTCGATCTCGAAACCGGGGTAGCCGGGCGTCAGGACGGTGAGTCCCTGCTGCTCGTAGTGCGCGACCCACCCCTCCCAGCTCCGAGGGGTCATCCAGAGGCCGTGCACGAGCACGACGGTGTCGGGGCGAGGATCGGGAGGCGACCCCGCGGGTGCCTCGGCGGGGGTCGGGGAGCGGTCGACGTCGGTCATGGCCGGGTCCTCTCAGGCTCGGTGGCGGTGGAGAAGAGCGGGGACGCCACGTCGCGTCCCCCCGGCCGGCACCCCGCCGACCTGTCCTTCGAGAACTGTGCGCGGAGCCCTCCGTCGGACGCTACCGTTCCCGGGCGCCGGGCGACAGACCCTCTGGCCACCCCCGTCGATGAGTTTCCGGGCCCGGGTGCGTCTATCCCGCGACACCCCTCGGGCCAGGCGCCCGCGACACCGGAGGACCCCATGAGCACCCAGATCTTCGTCAACCTGCCCGTCCAGGACCTCGACGCCGCCAAGGCGTTCTACACCGCGCTGGGGTACACGGTGAACGAGCAGTTCACGGACGAGAACGCGTCCTCGATCGTCCTCAGCGACACGATCTACGTGATGCTCCTCACCGCGGAGTTCGCGCAGCGGTTCACGAACAAGGCGATCGCCGACGCGACCGCCACGACCGAGGTCATCAACGCCCTGAGCGTCGGCTCCCGCGCCGAGGTCGACCGGCTCGTCGACGCCGCGTTCGCCGCCGGCGCGACGGCGGTCAAGGACCCTCAGGAGGAGGGCGGCTTCATGTACTCGCGAAGCTTCGCCGACCTCGACGGGCACCAGTGGGAGGTCCTTCACATGGACCCCACCGCGTTCGAGGGCTGACCGCACCGCGGGAATCCGTCGGGCGCCCGCGGGGTTGCCGCCCGTATGCGAGCCATCACCTACTCCCGCTACGGCGGCCCCGACGTCCTCGAGACGACCGACCTCCCGACCCCCAAGGTCGGCCCCGACTCCGTCCTCGTGCGCGTGCGCGCCGCGAGCGTGAACCCGGTGGACTGGAAGGTCCGCGAGGGGTACCTCGACCAGATCATGGATGTCGCGTTCCCTGTCGTCCCGGGCTGGGACGTCGCGGGCGTGGTCGAGCGCGTGGGCCTGGACACCCCCGAGCTCCAGGTCGGCGACGAGGTGTACGGGTACGTGCGCAAGGACGTCGTGGGCGGCGAGGTCTCGGGCGGCACGTTCGCCGAGCTCGTCGCGGCGCCCGTCCGGACGCTCGCGCGCAAGCCGGCGGCGTGGTCGTTCGAGGAGGCGGCGGCGGTGCCCCTCGCGGGGCTGACGGCGTACCAGACCATCCGACGCACCGGGCTCGCCGCGGGCCAGACGGTGCTCGTGCACGCCGCCGCCGGCGGCGTCGGGTCGTTCGCCGTCCAGATCGCGAAGGCGCTCGGGGCGCGCGTCCTCGGGACGGCGTCGGAGCGCAACCACGACTTCCTGCGCTCGCTCGGCGCGGAGCCGGTGACGTACGGCGACGGGCTCGCGGAGCGGGTCCGCGCGCTCGCGCCCGAGGGCGTGGACGTCGTCCTCGACTACGTGGGCGGCGACGCGCTCGACTCGGTCCCGCAGGTGCTGCGCGACGGCGGCACGGTCGCCTCGATCACGGACGCGCGGGCACGCGACGAGCTGGGCGGGCACTACGTGTGGGTGCGCCCCGACGCGGCCGACCTCGCCGAGCTCGCTCGGCTCGGCGACGAGGGCCTGCTGCGCCCGGAGGTCGCGGAGGTCTTCGACCTCGCCGACGCCGCCGACGCGCACCGCGCGAGCCAGTCCGGGCACGTGCGCGGCAAGGTCGTCGTGCGGGTCTGACCCTCCGAGACCGGCCCCGGCGGCGCCCGATCGACCCGCCGCGGGCCGGTCCGGCACGTCCGGGCCGGTCGGGCTGGCCGTCAGGCGGTGGGCGGTTCGCCCGGCAGCTCCCGCAGCGGCGACGTGAGGTCGCCGCCCGCGTCGCCCGTGTTGACCGTCCCCTGCCGCTCGACGAGCACCGCGGAGGTCTCGACGGCGGCACGCGGCCGGTGCTCGACGCCCCGCGGCACGACGAACAGGTCGTGCGGGCCCAGCACGACCGCGCGCTCGACGCCGCCGTCGCGCAGGTCGATCGTCAGCTCGCCGTCGAGCACGAGGAACAGCTCGTCGGTCTCGGGGTGCGTGTGCCAGACGAACTCGCCCAGCACCTTCACCACCTTGACGTCGGCGTCGTTGAGGCTCGCCACGCGGTGCGGCTGCCAGTGCCCGTCGAACGTGTCGAGGGCGGCGAGGAGGTTGCGCACGTCGGTCATGCGAGCAGCCTGCCACTCCAGGACCCGACCCCGGCCGCCCGAGCGGACCCGCGGAGGACCGACGTCGGGCCGCTCGGGTCGATCTCGGCGGCGAGCGGTGCCACGCTGGGCTCATGTCGAGCACCGATGCCGCACGTCCGGGGGCCGCGTTCGGCCCCGAGGTCTACGCCGCGCGTCGCGAGCGCGCCGCCGCGCACGCGCGCGAGGCCGGTCTCACGGGGCTGCTCGTCTCGCCCGGCCCCGACCTCGCGTACTTCACCGGGTACGCGCCGCCGGAGACGGAGCGGTTGACGCTGCTCACGATCCCCGCCGAGGGGACCGGGACGACCGGCGGCGCGTCCGTCGTCGTGCCGCTGCTGGAGCGGGGCGACCTGGCCTCCGCCCCGGGCGCGGACGGCCTCGACGTCGTGACGTGGCGCGACGGCGACGACGAGCACGACGCCGCGGCGCGACTCCTCGCCGCGGACGGCACCTACGCCGTCTCGGACGCCACGTGGGCGCTGCACGTGCTCGGGCTACAGCGCGCGCTGCCGGGCGCCCGCCTCACCGCGTTCTCCGACGCCGTCCCGACGCTGCGGGCCGTCAAGGACGCCGCGGAGGTGGAGCGCCTCGCCGCGGCGGGCGCGGCCGCCGACGCCGCGTTCGCGGACGTCCTGGGCGTCGCGTTCGCGGGCCGGCGCGAGCGGGACGTCGCGGCCGACCTCGACCGGTTCCTGCGCGAGCACGGGCACGAGCAGGTCGACTTCACGCTCGTGTGCTCCGGCCCGAACGGCGCCGACCCGCACCACGACGCGGGCGACCGCGTCATCGAGCCCGGCGACCTCGTCGTGCTCGACTTCGGCGGGCTGCGCGACGGGTACGGGTCGGACACCTCGCGGACGGTGCTCGTCGCGGGCGGCACGGACGACGCCCTCGCGGACCAGCAGCGCGAGGTCTACGACGTCGTCCGGCGCGCGCAGCAGGCCGGGGTCGACGCGGTGCGCCCGGGCGCGACGTGCCAGGACGTCGACCGCGCCGCGCGCGCCGTCATCGTCGACGCGGGCTACGGCGAGCAGTTCGTGCACCGCACCGGCCACGGCATCGGCACGACGACGCACGAGCCGCCGTACATGGTGGAGGGCGAGGACCGCCCGATCGAGCCCGGCATGTGCTTCTCCGTCGAGCCGGGCGTGTACCTGCCCGGCCGCTTCGGCGTCCGGATCGAGGACATCGTCGTCGCGTTCCCGCCGGATGTGCCCGACGGCGCACGCCGCCTCAACACCTCGACCCACGACCTGCAGACGGTGCGCTAGCCGTCGGCACGGCGGGCGCGGGACCTCGAGCCGGCACTCCGCCTCAGCCGCCCTGGGCCCCTCCGGCGCCGGTGGCGCGCACACGGTCGTTGCGGATGCCGACCCAGCTGAGCACGCCGCCGAGGACCAGCAGCGCCGCCGTGACGAGGAGCGAGCGGTGGAAGCCGTCGAGGTCGAGCACGCCGCCGACGATCACCCCCGCGAACGCGATAACGACGAGCCCCGCGACTCGCGACACCGCGTTGTTCACCGCGGAGCCGATGCCTGCGTCGGCCGCGGGGATCGAGCCGAGGATCGCCGACGTCAGCGGCGCGACCGTCATCGCGAGGCCCAGGCCGAAGAGCACGAGGCCCGGCAGGACCTGGGTGACGTACACGGCGTCGTCGGTCGTCGTGAGCAGGAGCAGGTAGCCGGCCCCGCCGACGATCGGGCCGAGCGTCATGAACAGGCGCGGGCCGTAGCGGCCCGCGAGCGCCCCGAACCGCGTCGACAGGGCGAGGAGCACGAGGGTGACGGGGAGCTGGGCGAGCCCGGCAGCGGTCGCGCTGTACCCGCCGACCTGCTGGAGGAAGAGCGTGACGACGAACCCGCCGAAGTACAGCGCGCCGTAGATCGCCGCGGTCGCGAGGTTGCCCCACGCGAAGTTGCGCACCCGGAACAGGCGCGGCGGCAGCATCGGGTCCGGAGCACGACGCTCCCACCCCACGAACGCGGCGAGGCACACGACCCCGACGGCGAACGGTCCCCACACGACCGGGCTCGCCCACCCGAAGCGGCCCTGCTCGATGAGCGCGAACACCGTCCCCGCGAGCCCGACGGCGGCGAGCGTCGCCCCGAGCGTGTCGATGCGCCGTCGTCCGCCCGGGCCCACCGCGGCGCCCGGCTCCTCCGCCGCGGACCGGGGGACGCCGCGCAGCAGCCACAGCGTGACGGCGACGGGGAGCACGTTGATCCAGAAGACCCAGCGCCACGAGATCGCGTCGATGAGGATGCCGCCGAGCAGCGGCCCGACGAGCGACGCGGTGCTGGTCCACGCGGTCCAGGAGCCGATCGCGCGGGCCTGCCGCTCGCCGTCGAACGTGGAGATGATCATGGCGAGCGAGCTGGGCACGAGCAGGGCGCCCGCGACGCCCTGGAGGCCGCGCGCGACGACGAGGACGAGGCCGTCGGGCGCGAGCGCGCACGCGACCGACGTCACGGCGAACCCGACGAGCCCGATCGCCATGATGCGGCGTCGTCCGTGGACGTCCGACAGCGACCCGGCCAGGAGGATGAGCGCGCCGAGCGTGATCATGTAGGCGTCGACGACCCACTGCTGCAGCGCCAGGCCGGTGACCGGCCCGGTGGTGAGCTCGGCGGAGATCGCGGGCAGCGCGACGTTGACCACCGAGCCGTCCAGGAACGACACGAACGACGCGAGGACCGCGACCACCAGCACCCGCTGCTGCACCGTCACGCCCTCACGCTACGACGGTCGCGGCGATCAGGCGTTGGGAGCGACGTCCGTCCCCGCCCCGCGGCGGCGCGGCACGACGCGCGACGGCGCCGTCCGCCCGGCGGGTCCGGGCACCTCCTCGACCTCGAGGCCGGCGTCCGCGATCATCGCGAGGTCCGCGGCGGCGTCCTGCCCCTCCGCCGTGAGGTAGTCGCCGAGGAACAGCGAGCTGGCCACGTGCAGGGCGAGCGGCTGGAGGGCTCGCAGGTGGAGCTCGCGCCCGGCGCCCAGGCGCAGCTCGGCCCGGGGCAGGACGAACCGTGCGGCGGCGAGGATCCGCAGGCACCGTTGCGGCGTGAGCTCGTGCCGGCCCGCGAGCGGGGTCCCCTCGAAGGGCACGAGGACGTTGACCGGGACGGAGTCCGGGTCGAGCGCCCGCAGCTCCAGGAGCACGTCGACGAGCTGCTCGGGGGTCTCCCCCGCCCCCGCGATGAGCCCCGAGCAGGCCGACAGCCCGGCGCCCTGGACGCGCCGGACGGTCGCGACGCGGTCCGCGTGGTCGTGGGTCGTGCAGATCTCGGGGTAGGCGTCCTCCGACGCGTTGAGGTTGTGGTTGTAGGCCTGGGCGCCCGCGTCGCGCAGGCGCTCGGCCTGGCCGTCGGACAGCAGCCCGAGGCACGCGCAGACCTCGACGCCGGGGTGCTCCTCGACGATCCGGGAGACGACCCCGCAGACGCGGGTCACGTCGCGCTCCGTGGGGCCGCGCCCGCTCGCCACGAGGCACACGCGCGACGCCCCGGCGTCGATGCCCGCGCGCGCCGCACCGAGCGCCTCGGGCGCCCGGAGCCACGTGTACCGCAGGATCTCCGCCGCGGACCCGAGCCGCTGGGAGCAGTAGGTGCAGTCCTCGGGGCACAGCCCGGACTTGAGGTTGACGAGGTAGGCGAGCTTCACGCGCCGGCCGAACCACCGGCGTCGGACCCGGGCCGCCGCGGCGACGACGTCGAGGAGGTCGTCGTCGCCGCTCGCGAGGACGGCGAGGAGGTTGTCCGCTGACGGCACCTCCTCGCCCGTCGTGGCGGAGACGAGGTCGTCGAGCAGCGCGGCGAGGTCCTGGTCCATGGGTCGATCGTGGCGACGCGCGCCGCGCGGGCCCGTGCACGATCTCTCCAGCGTCCGGCCGCACGGACGGGAGAGCCCGACGACGCGTCGGTGACGGTCCACAAGACCGGTGGGGCGAGACCGTCGCTCTCCCCCAGGCGCAGGTCGCACTACGTCGGCCCCCGAGTCTCGTCCGCGACATACCTAGCGGTAGGTATGGTCGCCCGCTAGGCTGTGGCCCATGCCGTCCGACACGCGACCCGAGCCACGCGCGGAGGCGCCCGGCTCGGCCCGCGAGCGCCTCGTCGCCGCCGCGCAAGAACTGTTCTGGGCCCAGGGCGTCGGCGCGACGAGCCCACGCCAGGTCCTCGCCGCGAGCGGCGTCGGACAGGGCAGCCTCTACCACCACTTCCCCACGAAGCACGACCTCGCCGCCGCGGCCGTGCACGCCACGACGACCGCGGGCCTCGACGCCGCGCGCCGCGACCTCGGCGCGCAGGGCTCCGCCGTCGAGCGCCTCGTCCGCTATCTCGAACGCCCGCGGCCCGCGCTCGCCGGCTGCAAGGTCGGGCGCCTCGTGAGCGACCAGGCCGTCATGGACGACGCCGCGCTCGCCGCTGAGGTGGGCGCCTACTTCCGCGGGCTCGTCGACCTGGCCGCCGCCGTCCTCGTCGAGGGCGGGCTGCCCGACGACGCGGCGCGCGACCGCGCGCACGCCGCCGTCGCCGTCGTGCAGGGCGGGTACGTCCTCGCGCGCGCCCTCGACGACCCGGACGCGATGTCCGCCGCCGCGCGGGGCTTCGTCGCCCTGCTCGACCCGCTCCCGACCACCTCGGAGGACGCATGACCGACGCCGACCGCCCGTCCCTGCGCGAGCGCCTGCGCGCCCTGCCCGTCTTCGGCCCCGACCTCCCCGGTCTCGACGTCGACGCCGCACCCGACGACGCGGGCACGCTCTTCGTCCGCTGGCTCGACGACGCGATCGACGCCGGGCTGCCCGCACCGCACGCCGCCACCCTCTCGACCGCCGACGCCAGCGGCCGCGTGGACGCCCGGACCCTCATCCTCAAGGACGTCGACGGCGACGGGTGGGTCTTCGCGACACGCGCCGACTCCCCCAAGGGCGTCGCGCTCGCGCAGAACCCGAACGCCGCCCTGACGTTCTTCTGGCGCGAGCACGGCCGGCAGGTCCGCGTGCGCGGGCCCGTCGTGCCGCTGGACGCCGAGACGTCCGCCGCCGACTTCCTGGACCGGTCCGACTTCTCCCGCGCGACCGCCCTCGCCGGGTCGCAGAGCGCCCCGCTCGCGTCCCGCGCCGCCTACCGCGAGGCGTGGGACGCCGCCCTCGACCGCGTGCGGGCGGAGCCCGGGCTCGTCCTCGACGCCTGGACCGCGTACGCGCTCGAGCCGACGAGCGTGGAGTTCTGGGCGTCGTCGGGCGCGGGCCAGACCCGCCTGCGCTACACCGCGGCGTCCGGCGCGCCGACCACCTGGACGAAGGAGCTGCTGTGGCCCTGACCGACGCCCCCGCCCTCACCCCGCCCGACGTCGAGGAGGTCCGGCGCGACGCGCGCGCCGCCCTCGACGCGGTGACCGACGCGGCGCGCGGGCTCGACGCCGCCGGGCTCGACGCGCCGTCGGCCCTGCCCGGGTGGTCGCGCAGCCACGTGCTCGCGCACGTCACCGCCATCGGCGAGGCCATGGCGCGGCAGGCCGAGCGCGCCGCGCGCGGCGAGCTCGTCGAGGTGTACGACGGCGGCGCGGCCGGGCGCGAGGACGGCATCCGGACGGGCGCCCTGCGCTCGGTCGCGCAGCACGTCGCGGCGCTCGACGCTCTGGCCGACCGCCTCGACGCCGCGTGGCCCGCGGTCGGGTCTTTCGGGTGGTCCGCGCCGGTGACGTACCGCGACGGCACGGTCGCGGACGCGCTCGTGGCCTGGTGGCGCGAGGTGCGGATCCACGCGGTCGACCTCGACGCGGGCGTCGGCCTCGACTCCTGGCCTCCCGCGCTCGGGCTGCACCTCCTCGACTTCCTCGGGGTCCGGCTCGCGGACGACGTCGTGGTCGCGCTCGACGGGGCACCAGGAGACCTCGTCGTGGTCCCCGGCGGCGTCCACGTCGGACCGGGCGCTCTCCGCGTCGGACCGGGCGCCCTTCGCGTCGGACCGGGCGGCCTCCGCGTCGCTGCCGGACCTGAGCCCGCGTCCGAAGCCGAGCCCACGTCCGGGGCCGCGGCCTCGCCTGCGCCCGCGTCCGCGCCCGGCCGGGGCGCCGTCGTCGTCCACGGCCGCCTCACCGACGTCGCCGCCTGGCTCGCGGGCCGCACCCCCGGCACCGAGCCCACCGCCCGCCTCGCGGCCGAGCCCGTGAGCCTCCCCGAGATCGGCCCCTGGCCGTCCCCGTACTCCCCGCCGCAGGAGAACCCCACCCCCGCGAGGTAGAGCCCCGGTCGGCCCAGGTAGAGCCCAGGTCCGCCAGGTAGAGGCGTGGTCGGCTCGTGCACGCGGACCACGGCTCTACCTCGCGAGACCACGGCTCTACCTCGCAGGAGGACGGCTCGGGATCCGTGCTCTCCCTCGCGAGATCGTGGTGCGACCCGGGCGAACGCGGCCGGATCGCGCGGTACGCGACGTCCGACCTGCCCGGCTCGGGACCGAGGTCCCGCGAAAGTGTGACGCACGCCCGTGACGCACCGCACAGTTAGTGCACTCTTTCACAAGCGTAGGATCGACATGTGTCGAGTCGAGCGAGCAACCCCGCAAGCAGCGCAGACCAGATCGACGTAGCCCTCATCGGCGGTGGCATCATGAGCGCCACGCTCGGGGCACTCCTGAAGGTCTTGGAGCCCACCTGGACGGTGCGCATCTACGAGCGCCTGGACGCCGTGGCGCAGGAGTCGTCGAACCCGTGGAACAACGCCGGGACGGGTCACGCCGCCCTGTGCGAGCTGAACTACACGCCGGAGAAGCCGGACGGCTCGATCGACATCACCAAGGCGGTGAAGATCAACGAGCAGTTCGAGGTGTCGCGCGAGTTCTGGCACCACCTGCTCACGACGGGCGCGCTGCCGCAGCCCGCGAGCTTCATCTCCCGCACCCCCCACATGACCTTCGTGCGCGGCGCGGAGAACGTCGACTACCTGCGTCGCCGCTTCGAGACGCTGCGCCGCCACCCGCTGTTCAGCGAGCTCGAGTTCACGGACGACCCGGCGGTCATCGCCGAGTGGGCCCCGCTCCTGGTCGCCGAGCGCGACGGCGACGAGCCGGTCGCGGCGACGCGCGCGACGAGCGGGACCGACGTCGACTTCGGCGCCCTCACCGAGCAGCTCGTCGACTACCTCGTCTCGGAGGGCACGCAGCTCTACCTCGAGCACGAGGTGAAGAACCTCAAGAAGACGAAGGACGGCCGCTGGCGCCTGACGGTCAAGGACCGCTCGTGGAACGCCCCGAAGCGCCGCTCGACCGTCGAGGCCCGGTTCGTGTTCGTGGGCGCCGGCGGCGGCGCGCTCCCGCTGCTCCAGGCGGCCGGCATCCCGGAGGCGAAGGGCTACGGCGGCTTCCCGATCAGCGGTGAGTTCCTCCGCACGGACGACCCGGAGCTCGTCGCCCAGCACCAGGCGAAGGTCTACGGCAAGGCCGACGTCGGCTCGCCGCCCATGTCGGTCCCGCACCTGGACACGCGCGTCGTCGACGGCAAGACGTACCTGATGTTCGGCCCCTACGCCGGGTTCAGCCCCAAGTACCTCAAGAAGGGCAAGTACCTCGGGCTCTTCACGTCGCTGCGCCTGCACAACCTCGGCTCGATGGTCGGCGCGGGCCTGAAGAACCTCGACCTCACCCAGTACCTGGTGGGCCAGCTCCTCGCGAGCCCGGAGACCAAGTTCACCGCGCTCCAGGGCTTCATGCCGACGGCGCACCCCAAGCACTGGGAGACCATCACCGCGGGCCAGCGTGTCCAGGTGATCAAGAAGGACAAGGACGGCAAGGGCGTCCTCGAGTTCGGCACCGAGGTCATCGCGGCGTCCGACGGCTCGATCGCCGGCCTGCTCGGCGCCTCGCCGGGCGCCTCGACGGCCGTTCCCGCGATGATCGACCTGCTCGAGCGCTGCTTCCCCGCCCGCTTCACCAAGTGGCGCCCGGAGCTCGCGACGATGATCCCGAGCCTCGGCCACGCCCCGTGGGAGGCGCACGAGCTCGAGGGCCTCGACCAGCTCACGGGCGACGCGGACGTCGACGCGGTCGGCTCGCGCGCCTGACCCGAGCGACACCGCTCCCCCGCGAACGGCCCGGACCTCCACGAGGTCCGGGCCGTTCGTGCGTCCGGAGACGCCGCACGCGGTCGAGCGGCGCGTGGCCGGGCGGCTCCGCACGCGAGGGCTCAGTGCGCGAGCGGCGTGCCCCGGGTCCCCGGCCGCCGCGGCGCGACGGGCGCGTTCGCCCCGGGGCGCCCGCCCGGCACGGCAGGAGCGGCGCGCACGCCGTCGCGCACGGCCGGGTTCGGCACGACGCGCCGCAGCACGAGCTCGGCCGCGACCTCGTGCGGGTCGACGACGGCGGCCGGCTCAGCCGGTCGCGACGCCGCGGCGCGCAGGTCGGCGTCCAGGCGCTGCGCGTCACGGTCCCACCGCTCGCCGTGCACCGACCGGTCCCCGCGCGCGTCCCACGCGGCGCCGCCGGGCCACGCGCCGTCGGACCCGGCGGGGAACCACGGACGGGCCGGGTCCTCGCGGCGGACCGCGAGGGCCGCGACCGTCGGGCCGACGACGAGGAGAAGAGCCACCACACCCCAGAAGATGTCCATGGCTCCACCCTCCCGGCGCGCGACCCGCGCCACGAGTGGCAGCACTGACACCTCTCGACAAGATCCTGCCAGCGGCGTAGCGTGCCCAGCATGGTGCGATCCGTCGCGGCCGTCGTGTGCGACGGCCTGGCCCCGTTCGAGTTCGGCGTCGTGTGCGAGGTCTTCGGCCTCGACCGCAGCGACGACGGCGTCCCGTCGTTCGACTTCCGCGTGTGCGGCCCGGTCGCGGGCCGTGCCGTCCGCACGTCGGTGGGCGCCCACGTCGTGCCCGACCACGACCTCTCCGCGACGGACGACGCGGACCTCGTCGTCGTGCCGGCGATCCGCATCGGGACCGACTACCCGCCCGAGGTGCTCGACGCCGTCCGCCGCGCGTCCGACCGCGGCGCCCTGCTGCTCAGCGTGTGCTCGGGCGTGTTCGTGCTCGCGGCCGCGGGCGTCATCGAGGGACGGCGGGTGACGACGCACTGGATGCACGCCGACGAGCTGCGCCGTCGTTACCCGAGCCTCGACATCGACCCCGACGTGCTCTTCGTCGACGACGGCAACCTCATCACGAGCGCCGGCACGGCGGCGGGGATCGACGCGTGCCTGCACCTCGTGCGCCGCGAGCTCGGGGCGCGGGTGGCGAACACGATCGCCCGGCGCATGGTCGTGCCGCCCCAGCGCGACGGCGGGCAGCGCCAGTTCATCGAGCGCCCGGTGCCCGAGTGCGAGGAGGACTCGTTCGGGGAGCTGCTGGAGTGGATGACCGACCACCTCGACGAGCCGCTCACCGTGCGCGACCTCGCCCGCCGGGCCCACACGTCCGAGCGCACGTTCGCGCGCGCGTTCGTCGCGCAGACCGGCACGACCCCGCTCGCGTGGCTGACGTCGCAACGCGTCGCGCACGCGCAGTCGCTGCTCGAGGAGTCCTCGCTGGACCTGGAGGAGGTCGCGCGGCGCAGCGGTTTCGGGTCGGCCGCGCTCCTGCGCCACCACTTCCGGCGGGCGGTCGGGATCACGCCGACGGAGTACCGCCAGACCTTCCGGTTCGCCGCCTGACCCCTTCGGAGGAGGTGTCGCTCCTTCGCGACTCCTTCACCCGGCCCCCTCGCGCGCGCAACCTACGGTCCCGTAGGGTGGGGTCATCTGCACGACGAGCACCTGCTCACCTCCGCGGCTGGGAAGTCGACACCGACACCCCTGCGAGGACACATGACCTCTGCCGCAGTGCGCCCGGGCTTCCGGGCCACCCGCCCTCGGACCGATGAGCCCGGTGCCGTCACCAGCACCTACAGCGCACTGTCGCGCACGGTGCGCGACGCGGGCCTGCTCCACCGCACGCACGCCTACTACCTGTGGACCCTCGGGGTCCTCACGCTCGCGCTCGGCGGCGCGGTCGCCGGGTTCGTGCTCCTGGGCGACTCGTGGTTCCAGCTCCTCGTCGCCGGGGCGCTCGGCCTGATCCTCACCCAGTTCGCGTTCGTCGCGCACGAAGCCTCGCACCGCCAGGTCTTCGCGTCCGGCCCGGCGAACGACCGCCTCGGGAAGGTGCTGGCCAACGGCGTCGTCGGCATCAGCCACTCGTGGTGGATGAACAAGCACACGCGCCACCACGCGAACCCGAACCGCCGCGGCAAGGACCCGGACATCGCGCCCGACGTCGTCGTGTTCCTCGAGGAGGACGCGGAGGCCGCGAAGGGCTTCCGGGCGGTCATCAACCGCTACCAGGGCTGGCTGTTCTTCCCGCTCCTCACGCTCGAGGGCGTGAACCTGCACGTGCAGGCGTTCCGCTCGCTCCTCGCCGGCGGCCGCGCGCGCGGCGACGTCCGCACGCGCGTCATCGAGATCGTCACCATCACGCTGCGCCTGTCGCTCTACGTCGGCGCGGTCGTCTGGTTCCTGCCGCTCGGCCTCGCGGCCGCCTTCCTGGGCGTCCAGCTCGCCGTCTTCGGCGTCTACATGGGGGCGTCGTTCGCCCCCAACCACAAGGGCATGGCGATCATCCCCGCCGACAGCAAGATCGACTTCCTGTCCAAGCAGGTCCTCACCTCGCGGAACATCCGCGGCGGCTGGTGGATGAACATCCTCATGGGCGGGCTCAACTTCCAGATCGAGCACCACCTGTTCCCGAGCATGCCGCGCCCGCACCTCGCGCGGGCCCGCGAGATCGTGCGCGAGCACTGCGCGCACCTCGGCCTGCCGTACACGGAGACGAGCCTCGTGCAGTCCTACGCGATCGTCGTCCGGTACCTCAACCGCGTGGGGCTCTCGGCGCGCGACCCGTTCGACTGCCCGATGTTCCGCCAGCTCCGCCGGGTCTGATCAGCCCGCCCCTGCTGCACGACGCCCCGCTGCACGACGCCCCGCGCCCGACGGCGCGCGCGGGGCGCGTCAGGCGGACGCCGCGTGCCCGTGGCGCCAGTACCCGACGAAGTCGACGTGCGCCTTCGGCACGCCCCGGTCGTTGACCAGGTGGCGGCGCACGCCCGTCGCGAGCGCCGACTCCCCGACCGCGTACGCGTAGACGGGGCCGGCGGGCAGGTCGGCCGACCGTACGGCGTCGAGCGCGAGGCCGCCCGGCAGCAGGTCGTGGTCGCCACCGCCCGCGGGCCGCGCGCCGTCGCGCGCCAGCCAGCGCAGCTCGACGCCCGCGGGCACGCGGAACTCCTGGGCGTCCGCCGCCTCGGGGACCTCGACCACCGCGAGGCCGCGTGCGTCGTCGGGCAGGGACTCGCAGATCCCTGCGACCGCGGGCAGCCCGGTCTCGTCGGCGACTAGGAGCGTCCAGTCGTGCGGGACGCGCGGGTGGTAGCCGATCCCCTGGTCGAGCAGGCCCACGCGGTCCCCCGGCTCGGCGGACAGCGCGAACGAGGACGCAGGCCCCGCGTCGCCGTGCACGACGAAGTCCACGTCCAGCTCGCGCAGGCCCGGGCGTACGGCGCGCACGGTGTAGTTCCGCACCCACGGGCGGCGCGCCTTCGGGGTGGCGAGGTACTGGACGTACCAGAGGCCCGACGCGCGGGTCGGCAGCCGCAGCGCCTCCTGGTCCTCGCGCGGGAGGAAGAGCCGGAACCACTGGTCGAACCCCAGCGGGGTGAAGAGGTCGAGCTCGTCTCCCCCGAGCGTGACCCGCACGACGTTCGGGCTGACCCGCTCGCGCCCGACGACGCTCAGCGTGACGACGTGCGCGTCCTGGGCCTTGACGGTCTTGACGGACACCGGCGGCTCCTCTGCGACGCCCGGGTCCCCGGGCGGAACGGCGGCCCCGCGAGCGCGGCGACCACGAGAGAGGTTAGCCTCACCTCACGCCCGCGTCGATGTGCTGGATCCCACACCCTGCCCGCGGCCGCCCCGCCCGAGGCACCCGATGCCTCCTGGCATGCTCGGGACGTGGAGATCCCCGTCGTCTGGTCCGTGGTCCTGCTCGTCACGGCCGCCTGGAACCTGCTCATCTGGCCGCGCTTCCTCCAACGCATCGCCAAGGACCCCCGCTCGCGCGACGCCGACGGCCGCGCGACGCGCTTCCTCACCGTGCACGTCGTGCTCATCGCGGTCTCGCTCGCGCTCGCCCTCGCCGTCGGGGTGCTGGGCGTCCTCACGCTCTTCTGACCCGGGCCGTCGCGCGGCCCGGCCCGACGCCCCACCCCGCGCCCGAGCGCGGCCCGGACTACCGGCGTCGGACGAGGTTCGCGAGCGGCGAGTGCCGAGGCACCCACCGCGCGAGCGCGACCGTCGAGCCGGCGCCGAGCGCCGCCGTCGCCCAGACGCCCGCGGCGAGCGACCCCAGCGCCGCCCCGGCCGACAGCACGAGCGGACCGAGGGCGTCGCCGGTGTCCTGGAACAGGCGCCACACGCTGAGGAAGGTCGGGCGCACGTCCGCGGGCGCGACGTCGGCGCCGAGCGTCATGACGATGCCCGAGCCCATGCCGTTCCCGACCCCGAGCACCGCCGCGACGACCGCGAGCGCGGGGGCGGTGTGCGCGAGCGGCAGCACCGCGAGACCGACGGCCATCGTGAGCATGGACGGCACGGCGACCCACAGGCGCCCGAACCGGTCCATGACCTTGCCCGCCGGGTAGAAGAGCAGCATGTCGAGCGCGCCGGAGACGCCGAAGATCAGCGACGTCACCTCGGCGTCCAGCCCTAGGTGCTCGCCCCACAGGGGGATGACGGTCTGCCGGGCCCCGCGGACCGCGCTGACCAGGAGGATCGCCACGCCGAGCGTCGCGAACAGGTGGCGATGGCCGCGCGCCACGCGGGCGATGCCGACCCGCGGCACCGCCCGCGCGCCGCGCAGTCGAGCACGCCCGGCCTCCGCGGGGTCCGGCCGCACGACGGCGAGCACCACCACTGCGGTGAGAGCGGCGCCCGTCCCGAGCCAGTAGGCGCCGCGCACGTCGGTCGCGGCGATGACCGCCGCGCCCGCGAACGGGCCGAGGAACAGCCCGATCCGGTGCACGCCCGCGAGCGTCGACAGGACGCGGGCCCGGCGCAGCGGGGGCGTGATCTCGGTGAGGTACGCCTGGCGGGCGAGGTTGAAGACCGCGGTCGACGCACCCAGCGCGAGGACCCCCACCGCGAGGCCCCACAGGCTGGGGGTGAGCGCGATCGTCGCGAAGGCGACCGCCGCGACGCCCCCGGCGAGCAGCATGGCCGCACGGTCGCCGAGGCGCTGGGCGAGCGCCCCGGCGGGCAGGTCGAAGAGGATCTTGCCGATCGGCACGAGCGCGGCCACGAGCCCCGCGACCGTGAGGCTCGCGCCCCGGCCCGTGGCCGTGACGGCGACGACCGGCAGCATGGCCCCCACGCCGATCTCGAGGACGAGCGTGGGGAGGAACGCGCCGAGGACGACGCTGCGCAGCGGGAAGAGCGGTGCGTCGGTGCCCGCGGGGGCGGTCACCGGGCCTCCGCCACGGCCTCGACGGCAGGGCTCGGCACCTCGACGGCAGGGCTCGGCGCCTCGACGGCAGGGCTCGGCGCCTCGACGGCAGGGCTCGGCGCCTCGACGCCCGCGCGCAGCGCGGCCGCGTCGGGCTGGGAGACCTCGACGCCGCGGCACGCGGGGGCGTCCGCGAGGAGCTCCAGGAGCTGCGGCGCGGCCGAGGCGCCGCGGTCCCAGCGCCCCGTGACGACGGAGACGACCCAGCTCGGCGCACCGCCCTCCGGCAGCGCGAGCGTCACGAGGCGCTCGGCCTCCGGCTTGCCTGCGACGTGGCGCGGCACGAGCGCGATGCCGAGCCCCCGGTCGACGAGCTCGAGGAGCGTGTGCACGTCGTTGACCGAGCACCGCACGCGCCGGTGGACGCCGTGCGCGGCGCACGTCGCGTCGTTGACCGGCCGCGCGCCCCACGAGGGGTCGAAGTCGACGAACTCCTGGTCCGAGAGGTCGGACCACTCGACCCGGCCCCTCCCGGCGAGCGGGTGCTCGGGCGCGCACACGAGCACGAGCGGCTCGCTGCCCAGGACCGTCTGGGACAGCGGCCCCAGGTGCTCGGTGGTCGCGACGAACGCGACGTCGAGGTCACCCTCGCGGACGCGCGCGAGGAGGTCGTGCGAGCCCGCCTGCGCGAAGTGGATCTCCACCTGCGGGTACCGGCGGTGGAACCGCTCGAGCAGGGCGGTCACGTCGAGGACGCCGAGGCACTGCTCCGAGCCGACGCGCAGCGAGCCGGACAGCGCGTGCGTCGCCCGGACGACCGCGTCGCGGGCGGCGGCCGCCTGCGCGAGCATGGAGCGTGCGTACGGGAGCAGCGCGAGACCGGCTTCAGTGGGCTCGACGCGCCGCGTCGTCCGCGTGAACAGGCTCGCGCCGAGCTCCTCCTCCAGGCTGCGGACCGCGGCGGAGAGCCCCGACTGCGAGACTCCGACGAGCTGGGCGGCGCGGGTGAACTGGCGTTCGTCCGCGAGCGCGACGAGGTACTCCATCTGACGAAGATCCATTGACCACTCACAGTTCTCTATTTGACAAATACTAGTTGTTGGACTTCTAGGTTAGCGCTTCCTAGGCTCGACCCCGTCGCGGCCGACCGGGCTCGCTCGGGTCGTCCGGCACCCCGCCCCCGGGCGGACGACGTCCCTTCCTACCCCTGACCCGCGAGAACGACCCCCCAGCAGCAGCGCACTCTCGGATCCCGGACACCGACGTCGCGCACCCGACCCGCCCACCCCGCGAAGGAGCTCCACCGATGAAGCCCTTCACCCTGACCGGCACCGACATCGTCGTCCCGGACGTCGTGCTCGGCCTCATGCGCATCCAGGACAAGACCGACGACGAGGTCCGCACCCTCGTGCGCACCGCACGGGACGCCGGCATCACGTTCCTCGACCACGCCGACGTGTACGGCGCCGAGCTCCACGGCTGCGAGCGTCGCTTCGCCGAGGCGCTCGACCTCTCCCCCGCCGAGCGCGCGGAGTGGGTCATCCAGTCCAAGGCCGGCATCGTGCCCGAGGGCCCGTACTTCGACTTCTCGTACGAGCACCTCGTCGCGTCCGTCGAGGGCTCGCTCGAGGCCCTGCGCACCGACTACCTCGACATCCTGCTGCTGCACCGCCCCGACGCCCTCGTCGAGCCCGAGGAGGTCGCGCGCGCGTTCTCCGACCTGCACGCCGCGGGCAAGGTGCGGGCGTTCGGGGTCTCGAACCACACGCCGGGCCAGATCGAGCTGCTGCGCCGGTACGTCGAGCAGCCGATCGTCGCGAACCAGCTCCAGCTCTCCGTCACGCACGCCCCGCTCGTCGCGCAGGGCGTCGCCGCGAACATGCAGGCCCTCGACCAGTCGATCAGTCGCGACGACGGCATCCTCGACTACTGCCGTCTCCACGACATCACGATCCAAGCCTGGTCCCCGTTCCAGGCGGGGTTCTTCACGGGCGTGTTCCTGGGGTCCGAGAAGTACCCCGAGCTCAACGCCGTGATCGACCGCCTCGCCGCCCGGTACGACGTGCCGCCCATCGCGATCGCGACCGCGTGGATCACGCGCCACCCGGCGCGCATGCAGGTCGTGCTCGGTACGACGAGCCCCGACCGGGTCGCCGGCGCCGCGCTCGGTTCGGAGGTCCCGCTCACCCGCGCCGAGTGGTACGAGATGTTCCGCGCCGCGGGGTACACCGTGCCCTGATCCCCGGGCGCCGAGGGCCCGGCGCGAGCGCGTGCGGAAGGTCACGCGCTCGTCGTCCGAGGGGTCCCGCGGGGCGGTCTAGGCTCGTGCCGTGGCAACCTTCTCGGCAGTGACCCGGCAGCACATCCTCCAGGCCCTCGCGGACTGGGACGACCGGGGCCGGGACGCGTTCCTCGGGGTCTACGGGTTCACCGCGTCCCCCGGCACACCGCTCGTCCACGAGGACCGCGTCTACGACGCGCAGGCGATCCTCGGCGTCGCGCACCGGTACGCGACCGGCCGCGTCGCGACCGCCGAGGAGTTCCGCAGCAGCCCCGTCGGCGTCGCGGACCTGCTGCGCAAGCGCGGGTTCGACGTGCCCGGTGCCGCCCCCGCGGCGGCCCCCGCACCCGCGCGTCGGGCCACGGCGAAGGCCGCGCCCGCGACGCGCACGCCGCGCCGCACGACCGCCCGCTCCGCGGAGCCCGAGAAGCCGCCGGCCGTGTGCCCCACGTGCTTCACGGTCCTGCCCGCGACGGGCATCTGTGACGAGTGCGGCTGACCCGCTTCTCCACCAGCGCACGACGAGGGGCGCCGTCCGGTCGGACGGCGCCCCTCGTCGTGCGTGCTGCCTCGCGGGAGGCCGCGGGCGACCGGGTCAGTTGACCTCGGACGGGTGGGCGCTCACGCGGCCCGAGCCGTCACCCGTGTCGAGGGCGTCGATCGCGGCGACCTCGTCGGCGGTGAGCTCGAACCCGAAGAGGTCGAAGTTCTCCACCATGCGCTCCTTGCGCGACGACTTCGGGAAGACGATGAAGCCGCGCTGCAGGTGCCAGCGCAGCACCGCCTGGGCGGGCGTCACGCCGTGGGCGGCCGCGGCGTCGACGACGGCCTGCTTCTCGAAGAGCGGGTACTTGCCCTGGCCGAGCGGACCCCAGGCCTCGATCTTCGTGCCGTTCGCGTCGGCCCAGGCGAGCACGTCGCGCTGCTGGTAGGCCGGGTGCAGCTCGATCTGGTCGACGGCGGGCACGACGCCCGTGGCGGCGACGATCCGGTCGAGGTGCTCGGGCAGGTGGTTGGAGACGCCGATCGAGCGCGCGAGGCCCGCGTCGCGGATCTCGACGAGCTTCGCCCACGCGTTCGTGTACTGGTCCTGCTCGGGCGCGGGCCAGTGCGTGAGGTACAGGTCGACGTGGTCGAGGCCGAGCTTGTCGAGGCTCTCGCGGATCGCGTCGTGCGGCTGCTCGCCGGACTGGCGGTCGTTCCAGAGCTTCGTCGTGACGAAGAGCTCGTCGCGGGGGATGCCGCTCTTCGCGATGGCGGCGCCGACGCCCTCCTCGTTGCGATAGATCGCCGCGGTGTCGATGTGGCGGTAGCCGACCTCGAGGGCCTCGCTCACGGCCTTCTCGGCCTCGTCCGGCGGCACGAGGAAGACGCCGAAGCCGAGCTGCGGGATGGTGTGACCGGAGTTGAGCGTCACGGTCGGTACAGAGGGAACGGTCATGCTTCCAGCGTAGGAACCCGCCTTCCGCCCGTCCAACGACTGCGGCGCATACGACTCAGCGCTGCCGCTCATGAGTCGAAGGGGAGCGCTGCGCGGAATGTCCGACTGGACTTCTCAGATCACGGTTTGGTTACATTGGCGCGTCCTACCCACGAAGAACCGGAGCGCACCATGTCCCGAGGCCGCCACAGCGCAGCCCCCGCCACCGCGCGCTCCTTCCGGCTCCCGGCCCTGCCGACGCTGCCGGTCCGGTCGCTCAAGCTCCCCGCGCTGGCGCTCGTCACGCTGCTCGGCGCGGGCGCCGTGGGTGCGGGCCCCCAGCCCGCGGAGGGCAACCCCGACCTCGCTCCGCTGAGCGTCGAGCCCACCGCCGGCGCGAGCGTGGAACGCGGCACGGGAGCCGCCAGCCGCTCGTCCGAGCGCGTCGCGCCGCCCACGGCGCCCCAGGAGCCCCCGGTCGTCGAGACCGCGGCGGAGATCGCCGTCGTGCCGGCCGCCCAGGCCGCCCCGACGCCCCCGCCCCTGCCGCCCGTGACCGGCCAGCTCTGGACCACCGAGGCCGTCAACGTGCGCTCCGCGCCGTCCCCGGACGCCGAGCGCGTCGCGACCACCGAGTTCGGCGCCGCCGTCGACGTCACGGGCGTCACCGAGGGCGACTGGAGCCAGATCGTCTGGGACGGCGCGGCCGCGTGGATCAAGTCGAGCTTCCTCGCGCAGTCGCAGCCCGAGGCGCCCCAGGTCGCCGCCGCCGCGGCCGGGGGGTCGAGCGCCGGCGGCGTCTCGGACGCCGCGTGCTCCGTGAGCACCGGGATCGAGTCGTCGCTGCGCGCCAACGCGCGCGCCGTCTACCGCTCCGTGTGCGCGAACTTCCCCCAGGTCACCACGTTCGGCGGCATCCGCCCCGGCGACGACGGCGACCACGGCACGGGCCGCGCCGTCGACATCATGATCAGCGGCGAGACCGGCTGGGACATCGCGCGCTACCTGCAGGCCAACGCGGGCTCGCTCGGCATCACCTACCTCATCTACCAGCAGAAGATCTGGATGGCCGGCGACCCGGCGAGCGCGTGGTCCGGCATGGAGGACCGCGGCGGCGCGACCGCCAACCACTTCGACCACGTGCACGTCAGCACGTCGTAGTCCCCGCTCCTCCCGCACGAGCGCCCGGCCGGCACCTGCCGCGCCGGGCGTCGTCGTCCCGGCTCACGGCACGCCCGTCGCGGGCCGGTACCGCACCGCGACGGCGCCCGAGCGCAGCTCCTGCCGGTCCACCAGCTCGAGCGTGATACGCTCGCGCAACCCCGACAGCAGCGTCGGCCCGTGCCCTGCAAGGACCGGCTGCACGAGGAACGCGTACTCGTCGATCAGCCCGAGATTCGCGAGCGCGAGCGGCAGCGTCACGCCGCCGACGAACAGCGGCCCGCCCGGCTCCTCCTTGAGCCGCCGCACCGCGTCCCCCAGGTCGCCCTCGACGAGCTCGGCGTTCCAGTCGACCTCGCGCAGCGTGCTCGACACCACGTGCTTCCTCGCCCCGTCGATCGCCTCGGCGAACGGGACGTCCCGCTCCCCCATCCAGTCCGGCCACGCGCCCGACGCCGGACGGCGCCACGCCGCCTCCATCATCTGGTAGGTGACCCGCCCGAACAGCAGCGCGTCCGCGCGCTCCGTCTCCTCGGTCCAGAACCGCATCGACTCCTCGTCGGGCGGCAGGCCCGCCTCGTGGTGGCAGCAGCCGTCGAGCGTGACGTTGATCGCGTAGCGCAGTGGCCTCATCGCGTGCCCTCCCCCGGGTACCCGCGCGACGGACGGAGCGCCGTCGCACCGCACCAGCGTGGCAGGCGCGGGAGGCCGCGCCAAGACCCGCGTCCTCCACCGACGAGCACCGGGCGGCGCGCAGGACGCAGAAAAGCCGGACGGGAGCCCGCCCATCTCTCGATGGTGCGTGCTCCCGTCCGGCTCTACGGGTGGAGCTGAGGGGACTCGAACCCCTGACCCCCTGCATGCCATGCAGGTGCGCTACCAGCTGCGCCACAGCCCCGTGGATCCGTGAAGATCCAGGTCATGCACTCCTCCGGCCGGTTTCCCGTCCTGCGGAGCGTCGCTAGTCTACGCAGAAACCGGCTCCAGATTCCAATCCGGTCCCGCGTTCCACTCGTCGAGCGGGAACCCGGCCCCGACGTTGTGCGCCACGAGGCGCCACGCGGGCGTCGCGGCGGGCGCCGAGCGGTGCAGGTGGGACCAGTGGACGTTGTGCAGCCCGGAGATCCCGCGCCAGCCCTCCGGGTCCAGGCCGAGCAGCGCGGTGACCGCGAGCGTGATCGCGGCGCCGTGCGAGACGACGACCAGCGTGTCGTCCCGCTCCAGCGACTCCACGTGCTCGGTGACGGACGTGACGAGGCGCGCCGCGACGTCGGCCTTGGACTCCGCACCCGCGCGCACGGGCTCCTCGCCCTGACGCCACGCCGCGTACTCCTCGGGCCAGCGCTCGGCGATCTCCGGGCCCGTGAGGCCCTCCCACTCCCCGAAGCCGCGCTCGCGCAGCCGGGGGTCGTACGTGACGTCCGCGCCGATCGCCGCCGCGTACGCGCGCGCGGTGTCGGCGGCGCGCACGAGGTCGGACGCGACGACGCGCGTCGCGCGGTGCGCGCTCGCGAGGGCCTTCGCGCCCTGCTCCGCCTGCCACCGCCCGACGGCGTCGAGCGGGATGTCGACCTGCCCTTGCAGGCGCA
This sequence comes from Cellulosimicrobium sp. JZ28, assembly GCF_015327065.1. Lineage (NCBI taxonomy): Bacteria > Bacillati > Actinomycetota > Actinomycetes > Micrococcales > Promicromonosporaceae > Cellulosimicrobium > Cellulosimicrobium sp. JZ28. The sequence goes on from NZ_CP017660.1 coordinate 2,356,751, forward strand.
TCGTCGCGTTGTACGCGGTGCGACCGTGACGCAGGAGGACGAGCGTGCCGGCGGTCACGCCAGGGGCTCCCCCGAGAGGCGGATGGCGCCGTCGCCGCGCGTGGTGTCGTCGCTGTCGTCGGCCGTGCCGTCGCCGCCGCGCGCGTCCTCCGGCAGCTCGACGACCGGGCAGTCCTTCCACAGCCGCTCCAGCGCGTAGTACACGCGGTCCTCGGCGTGCTGCACGTGCACGACGACGTCGCCGAAGTCGAGCAGGACCCAGCGGGCCTCCTGCTTGCCCTCGCGGCGGATCGGCTTGGACCCGGCCTTGTGCATGGCCTCCTCGACGGCGTCGACGATCGCCGAGACCTGGCGCTCGCTCGACCCCGAGGCGATGAGGAACACGTCGGTCAGGACGAGCTGCTCGCTCACGTCGAGCGCGATGATCTCCTCGGCCTTGCGGTCGGACGCCGCCCGGGCGGCGATGACGGCGAGCTCGAGGGCTCGGTCGGTGGCGGTCACGTGTCTCCGTTCGTGGTGCGGCCGGTCAGCGGCCGGTGTCGAGGGTGCCGGGGTCGTCCCACGTCCGCACGGCGGCGGCCGAGGCGCTCGCGTCCTCCACGGCCAGGCCCGGGTCGTCGCGGGACACGAGCGTCCAGACGAGCAGGCCGAGGACGAACGCGACGGCGACGAGGATCAGGTAGTGCAGCCACGTGTACGACGGGCCCCGCCGCTCGTCCTCGAGGTCGTCGTCGTCCGACTCCTCGGGCTCGGCGGCACGACCGCGCACGCGGGGGAAGAGCTCGTCCGAACCGCCGGCTGGAGCAGGTGCGGACTCCCGCACGCCGCCGAAGGGCGACGACTGCTCGCGGTCCGCGCTCGCGGGCTCGGGCGCGGAGCCTGCCGTGATCGCGGACCACGGCAGGGCCGCGCCGCCTGCCTCGGCGGGCGGTGCCGGGGCGGGCGCGCGCTCGGGAGCGGGGGCGCGCGTGCCCGCCCACGGGGACGTTGCCGGTGCCGGCGCGGGCGTGCCGGGCGGGGCGGGGCTGGTGGGCGGGGCCGCGAACGCCGAGAGGCGCGGCGGCTGCGTCGCCTCGGGACGCGCGGGGCCCGCGCCCGCGGCGAGACCGCCGACCGGAGCCGACGGCGTCGCGGGGCGCACGGGGCCGGACGCACCCGGCACCGGGGGCCGCGGGGCCGCGGCAGGCGGACGCGAGGACGTGCGCGTGGGCACGACGGGCGTCGGGGCCGGCGGGCGGATCGCGACGCGCTCGGCCGTCTCCTGGACCGGCGTGAGGCGGCCGGTCTCGTCCAGGCCGCGCATGCCGCCCGAGGCGGCCGGGGGTCGCACGACCGACGGCTGTGCCGGGTGCTCCGCCGGGCCGGTCGTCTCGCGCAGGGTGCGGCGCGACGGCGGCGGGCCGGACGGTGCGGCCGGGCGCGGCGGCTGCTGCCAGCCGCCCGCACCCGGTGCCGGGGCAGGCGGGGGCGCTGCGCTCTGCGCGGACCGCTCGGCGGCGGCCGCCTGCTCGCGCTCGCGCATCTCGCGCCGGGTGAGCGGGCGGACGGGCTGCATGTTGCTGCCGTTGTCACTCATCGTGCTGACCTCGATACAAACCGTGCTTGGCGATGTACTGGACCACGCCGTCCGGAACCAGGTACCACACCGGCTGCCCGGCCTCCGCGCGCCGACGGCAGTCCGTCGACGAGATCGCGAGGGCGGGGACCTCGAGCGTCGTGACCACGCCCGGAGGCAGGCCCTCGACGCTCAGCTGGTGACCCGGGCGGGAGACAGCCACGAAGTGTGCCATCTTCCAGAGCTCGTCGGCATCCTTCCAGGTGAGGATCTGCTCGACGGCGTCCGCACCCGTGATGAAGAACAGCTCGGCGTCCGGTCGCGCGGCCCGCAGGTCGCGCAGCGTGTCGACCGTGTAGGTCAGCCCGGGCCGGTCCACGTCCACACGGCTCACCGTGAACCGCGGGTTCGACGCGGTCGCGATGACGGTCATGAGGTAGCGGTGCTCGGCCGGGCTGACGGTCTGGTGCTGCTTGAACGACGGCTTGCCCGTGGGGACGAAGACGACCTCGTCGAGGTCGAACCGCGCCGCGGCCTCGCTCGCAGCGACCAGGTGGCCGTGGTGGATGGGGTCGAACGTGCCACCCATCACCCCCAGGCGGGGTCGGCGCGGGCTCATCGACGCGTCATCGGTCGCGGGCGCTTCCGTCGTCCGGGGCGGGTCAGTGCCGCGTGCCGACGCTGCGGAACGCGTAGGTCACGAGCAGCAGGGCCACGAGCCCGCCGAACCCGAGCAGTCCGTACGCGAGCGGCGGGATGGGCAGGTGCGACGCGGCCTCGGCGCCTTCCTCGGCGGCCAGCACGACGGCAGAGATCACGACGTCCTCCTCGAAGGTCGTCCCCGGGCCGGACGGGCACGTGCCGCGGGCCGGGGTGGTGCGATGGAACGGTACGCCCGCCGGGACCGGCCCGACGGCGGACCGGACGGGCGCCGGTCGCCGACCAGTCTCTCACGACCGTCCGGGGACCTCGTCCGGCGGGTATCAGGTACCCGCCGGGGGCCGTGCGTCAGGGGCGGACGTGGCCGTCCCCGTGCACGACCCACTTCGTCGTCGTGAGCTCCGCGAGGCCCATGGGGCCGCGCGCGTGGAGCTTCTGGGTCGAGATGCCGATCTCCGCCCCGAGGCCGAACTGGCCGCCGTCGGTGAAGCGGGTCGAGGCGTTGACCATGATGGCGGCGGAGTCGAGCTCGGCGACGAAGCGCTCCGACGCCGCGAGGTCGCGCGTGACGATCGCCTCGGTGTGGCCCGACGTCCAGGTCCGCACGTGCTCGATCGCGGCGTCGAGGTCGTCGACGACGCGCACGGCGATCTCGGGCGCGAGGTACTCGGTCGCCCAGTCCTCGTCCGTGGCCGCGAGCACGTCGGTGCCCGCGGGCGCGAGGCCGGCCGTGCGGTCGTCACCGTGCACGACGACGCCCGCCTCGGTGAGCGCGGCGAGCGCGGCCGGGAGGAACTCGGGTGCGGCGTCCGCGTGGACGAGGAGCGTCTCCGCGGCGTTGCAGACGCCCACGCGCTGCGTCTTGGCGTTGAGGAGGATCTCGAGCGCCATGGCCCGGTCCGCGCTCGCGTCGACGTACACGTGGACGTTGCCGACCCCGGTCTCGATGACGGGGACGGTCGACTCGCGCACGACGGTGCGGATGAGGTCCGCCCCGCCGCGCGGGACGAGGACGTCGACGAGCCCGCGCGCGTGCATGAGCGCGACGGCCCCCGGGCGCCCGTGCCGGTCGATCGACTGCACGAGGTCGCCGGGCAGCCCTTGCGCCTCGAGCGCACGGGCCAGCACGCCGACGATCACCTCGTTGGAGCTCGCCGCCGCGGACCCTCCGCGCAGGATCACCGCGTTGCCGCTCTTGAGCGCGAGGCCCGCGGCGTCGACCGTCACGTTGGGGCGCGCCTCGTAGATCATGCCGACGACGCCCATGGGCACGCGCAGCTGGCGCAGGCGCAGGCCGTTCGGCAGCGTCGAGCCGCGCACGACCTCCCCCACCGGGTCCGGCAGGCCCGCGAGCGCGCGCAGCGCGTCGGCGATCGCGGCGACGCGCGGCGCGTCGAGCGCGAGCCGGTCGAGCAGCCCTTCGCTCATGCCGTTCGCGCGCTCACGCTCCAGGTCGACGGCGTTCGCGGCCACGATCTCGTCGGTCGCCGCGACGAGCGCGTCGGCGAGCGCGAGGAGCGCAGCGTCCTTCGTCGCGCGGGTCGCCGTCGCGAGCGTGCGCGACGCGACCTTGGCGCGGCGCGCGACGTCCTCGACGGCCGCCGCGACGTCGGTCGGAGCGTCGGTCGCGGCTGCGGCAGGACCGGCGGTCCCGGGCTCGGCGGCGCCCGCGACGACGGGCGCGTCCTCGGTGGTGGTCATGGTCCGAGCCTACGTCGGCGGCCGTCGCGCCGGGAGCGCCGTCCGGCCCGCGGTCAGCGCGCGCGCCGCCGCACGAGGACGAGGTCGTCGCGGTGCACGACCTCGCGGTCGTAGCCCTCGCCGAGCTCGGCCCGCAGCTCCGTGGTCGACCGGCCGAGGAGGTCCGGGATGTCGCGCGACTCGAACGCGACCAGGCCGCGGGCGACCACGCGCCCGTCGGACGCCACGAGCTCGACCGGGTCGCCGGCGTCGAACTCGCCCTCGACCGCGGTGATCCCCGCGGGCAGCAGCGAGGCGCGCCCGCCCTGCACGGCCCGCACCGCGCCGTCGTCCAGCACGAGGCGGCCGCGCGTGCGGGCGGCGTGCGCGAGCCAGAGCCGGCGGCGCGTCGTCCGCCTGCCCGTCGCGGCGAACCAGGTCCCGACGGGCTCGCCGGCGAGCGCGGCGGCAGCGTGCTGCGCCTTGGTGAGCACCACGGGGATTCCGGTGCCGGTCGCGATGGAGACCGACTCGAGCTTGGTGAGCATGCCGCCCGTGCCGACCGCGCTCCCCCGTCCCGTCACCTCGACGCCCTCGATGTCGGCCGGCGAGCGCACCTCGGCGATCCGCCGCGTGCCCGGGCGCGACGGCGGGCCGTCGTACAGGCCGTCGACGTCCGTGAGCAGGACCATGGCGTCGGCCCGCACGAGGTGGGAGACGAGCGCGGCGAGCCGGTCGTTGTCGCCGAAGCGGATCTCGTCGGTCGCGACGGCGTCGTTCTCGTTGACGACGGGCACGACGCCGAGGTCGAGCAGGCGCTCGAGCGAGCGCTGGGCGTTGCGGTAGTGCCCGCGACGCACCGTGTCCTCCGCGGTGAGGAGCACCTGCCCGACGCGCAGCCCGTGCGCCGCGAACGCCTCGGCGTACCGGGCGACGAGCATGCCCTGCCCGACCGACGCCGCGGCCTGCGCCGTCGCGAGGTCGCGCGGTCGGCTCGCGAGGCCGAGGGGGCCGATCCCGGCGGCGATGGCGCCGGACGTGACCAGCACGACCTGGCCGCCGTCCGCGCGTCGGGCCGCGAGGACGTCGACGAGCGCCCGCAGGGCCGCGAGGTCGAGGTGGCCGTCGGCGCCCGTGAGCGACGACGAGCCGATCTTCACGACCACGCGGCGGGCGGAGGCGATCTCGGAGCGGGAGGACAGCGCGTTCACGCTCCCATCATCGCCGCCGGAGGGCCGCCGCCGCGCACGATTTCACGGACCAGGACGCCTGCGCCCGGGACCGACCCGCTCCCGGGCCGCGCCGAGGACGACCCGGGCACGGCGGAGGGCCCGGTCCCCCACGGGGAACCGGGCCCTCGTCGGCGCGGACGACTCCGGGTCGGTCGGACTCCAGGTCAGTCGGACTCGGGGTCCGTCCAGGTGCCGGCCTGGCGCTCGGTCCACAGCTCGCGCCGCGCCTCCGCCTTGGCGTCCATGCGCTCGTGGTGCTCGCGCCGCTTCTCCGAGCGGGTCGGGCGCAGGCTCTCGTCGAGGCGGTTGTCGGAGCCGCGCGGGCCGCCGAGCAGCTCGGAGCCCGACATGAGCGTCGGCTCCCAGTCGAAGACGACCGCGTTGACGTCGCTGCCGATGCGCACCTCGTCGCCCGCGACGGCGCCCGCCTCGAACAGCTTGTCCTCGACGCCCAGGCGCGCGAGGCGGTCCGCGAGGTAGCCCACGGCCTCGTCGTTGGAGAAGTCCGTCTGGCGGACCCAGCGCTCCGGCTTGGCGCCGCGCACCTCGAACCAGTAGTCGGTCGCCCCGCCCTTGCGCTTGACCGTGAACCCGGCCTCGTCGACCGCGCGCGGCCGCAGCACGACGCGCGTCGGCTCGGGGGCGGGCGCCTCGGCGCGCGCCTTCTCCACGAGCTCGGCGAGCGCGTACGTCAGCGGGCGCAGGCCCTCGTGGCTCGCGGTCGAGATCTCGAACACCCGCAGGCCGCGGGCCTCGAGGTCGGGCTTGACGAGCTCGGCCAGGTCGCGCGCCTCGGGGACGTCGATCTTGTTGAGGACGACGAGGCGCGGACGCTCGGTGAGCGGCACCCGCCCGCCCTCGATCTCGAGATCCTGCGCGTAGGCCGCGAGCTCCGCCTCGATGACGTCGAGGTCGCTGATCGGGTCCCGGCCGGGCTCGAGCGTCGCGCAGTCGAGCACGTGCACGATCACCGCGGTGCGCTCGATGTGGCGCAGGAACTCCAGACCGAGGCCCTTGCCCTCGCTCGCGCCCGGGATGAGGCCCGGGACGTCCGCGACGGTGAAGCGCGCCGAGCCGGCCTGCACGACGCCCAGGTTGGGCACGAGCGTCGTGAACGGGTAGTCGGCGATCTTGGGCCGCGCCGCGGAGATGGCGGCGACGAGCGACGACTTGCCGGCGCTCGGGTACCCGACGAGCGCGACGTCCGCGATGGTCTTCAGCTCGAGGACGACGTCCCGCTCCTCGCCCGGCTCGCCGAGCAGGGCGAAGCCCGGCGCCTTGCGGCGAGGGGACGAGAGCGCCGCGTTGCCGAGACCGCCGCGGCCGCCCTCGGCCACGACGTACTCGGCGCCCTCGCCGACGAGGTCGGCGAGCACCGTGCCGTCGGGCGACTTGACGACCGTGCCGTCCGGGACGCGCAGGACGAGGTCCTCGCCGTTGGCGCCGTCGCGGTCGTCACCCATGCCCTGGGTGCCCGACGTCGCGTGGCGGTGCGGCGAGTGGTGGTACTCGAGGAGCGTCGTGGTCTGGGAGTCGACGACGAGGCGGACGGTGCCGCCGTCACCGCCGTTGCCGCCGTCGGGGCCGGCGAGCGGCTTGAACTTCTCGCGCCGGACCGAGGCGCACCCGTTCCCCCGTCGCCGCCGGAGACGTGCAGGACGACACGGTCGACGAAGCTGGCCATGGAGGGATCCTCTCAGAGGTGGGTCGTGCGGTGCCGCGGTCGCGGCGGGTGGTGCGGCCCGTGGGGACGGGTGCCGGAAACGGCAGGAGGGGCGCACCGCGTCGGTGCGCCCCTCCTGCTCGAAGCCTCTGTGGCTGTCGCTCAGCCCTCGGCGGAGACGATGTCGACGACCTTGCGGCCGCGACGGGTGCCGAACTGGACCGCGCCGGCGGCCAGGGCGAACAGCGTGTCGTCCTTGCCGCGGCCGACGTTCTCACCGGGGTGGAAGTGGGTGCCGCGCTGGCGGACGATGATCTCGCCCGACTTGACGACCTGCCCGCCGAAGCGCTTCACGCCGAGGCGCTGGGCGTTCGAGTCGCGACCGTTGCGCGAGGAGCTCGCGCCCTTCTTGTGTGCCATGACGAACCTGCTTTCGTGCTGGTCTGCTGAGGGAGGGTGCCGTCGGCGCGGCGCGGCTCGGGGCCGCTAGCTCGCGCCGGGCGAGATCACTTGATGCCGGTGACCTTGAGGCGGGTCAGCTGCTGACGGTGACCCTGGCGACGGCGGTAACCGGTCTTGTTCTTGTACCGCAGGATCGTGATCTTCGGACCCTTCTCGTCCCGCACGACCTCGGCGGTGACCTTGACCTTCGCGAGCTTCGCCGCGTCGGTGGTCACCTTCTCCCCGTCCACCAGCAGGAGAGCGGGCAGCTCGAGGGACTCACCGGCCTTGGCGGACACCCGGTCCACCACGACGATGTCGCCGACGGAAACCTTCTCCTGACGGCCACCGGCCTTGACGATCGCGTACACCACGTTGCTGCTCATCTCTCCTAGTCTTGGCGTGCTCGTCACGGCGAGTTCGTCTTGGAGACTCCGACCACGCCGCGGCGTGCGAGTGCGAGTCGTCCGTGGGCACACGGGACCGGCGCGCCTGGGCGCGCCGACGTCCAAGATTACGGACCGCAGGGCGTCCTGGTCAAATGGCGCGCACGGACCCCGGCGCGGGCGACCGCTCCGGGGCGCGTGGCAAGCGTCGCACCGAGGACCGCGGACGGCGACGCCTCCGTGCGACGAGGCCGCCGGCCGACCCTACTCGAGGACGAACGTGACCTCCAGCACGACCTGCCAGGCCGTGATGCGGCCGTCGGCCACGTCGACCTTCTGCTCCTTGACCCACGCGCCCGAGACGTTGCGCAGCGTGCTCGCGGCGCGCTCGACGCCGATCCGCACGGCGTCCTCGAAGCTCGTGTCCGACCGCGCGCTGATGTGCGTGATCCGTGCCACCGTTCCGCTCATGCCGGCTCCCCGGTCCAGGGCGGGCGCACCGATGCGCCCGCGCACCCGTCGAGCATCCCGCCGTCCCCGCGGCCGCGCCACCGGGGCGCCTCCCGCTCAAGACCCTGCGCGGCCCACCCGGGGGCGCGGCGTCCGCCGTCGTGGCTACGCTGGCCGTGGAGGTGGTCGCATGCGCCCCGCGGACCCGCCCGACGCCGAGCGCCGGGACGACGCCGTCGCCGCGGCGCTGCGCACGGTCGACCGCCGCGGCTTCCTCCCCCGCGCGCAGCGGCGCTGGGCCGCGCAGGACCGGCCGCTCGCCATCGGCCACGGCCAGACCAGCTCGCAGCCGTCGACGGTCGCCGCGATGCTGCGCCTGCTCGACGTCGTCCCGGGCGCCCGGGTGCTCGACGTCGGCGCCGGGTCGGGCTGGACGACGGCGCTGCTCGCACGGCTCGTCGGACCGACCGGGCGCGTGCTGGGTATCGAGCGCCACGCCGACCTCGCCGCGTGGGGCGCGGCCAACCTCGCCGCGGTGCGCGCGCCGTGGGCACACCTTGTCCTCGCGAGGCCCGGCGTCCTCGGCACGCCGGGCGAGCAGTACGACCGGGTGCTCGTCTCGGCCGCCGCCGACGCCCTCCCCCGCGCCCTCGTCGACCAGCTCGTGCCCGGCGGGCGCCTGGTCGTCCCCGTGCGGCACACGATGCTCGTCGTCGTGCGCGACCCCGACGCCCCGGACGGGGTGCGGGTGAGCGAGCACGGGTCCTACTCGTTCGTCCCGCTCGTCGAGGACCCGGCGGGACCGGCCGCGCCGCCGTCCTGACGGCGCCACGGGGCTCCCGGCAGGTGCACCCGGCAGCGCGCCTCGTAGCTCTCGGCGCCGCCCACGTGCGCGGCGACCGGCGCGAGCGGGTCGCCCGCCCCGCCGCCGTCGGGCTCCGGCTCCCGGACGGCGCGCACGTGGAACGCGGCGTCCTCGCCGCACACCGCGCACACCGCCGTGAGCTTGTCGACGCGCTCGGCGAGCGCCGCGAGCGTGGGCAGGGGTTCGAAGGGCCGCGCGTCGAACGTGACGTCGAGCCCGGCGACGACCACGACGAGCCCGTCGTCGGCGAGCCGCTGGACGACGTCGACGAGCTCCGGCCCGAAGAAGTGCGCCTCGTCGACGGCGACGAGGTCGAGCGCCCCGGCGTCGCGGACGATCCGCTCGAGGTCGTGCGCGTCGCGGGCGGTGCGCGAGGGGATCGCGAGGCCCGAGTGCGAGCTCACCGTGCCGGTGCCGCGCCGGGTGTCGAGGACGTGCCCGACCACCTCGACGCGGCGCCCCGCGACCTCCGCGCGCCGGACCCGGCGCAGGAGCTCCTCCGTCTTGCCCGCGAACATCGGGCCGCACACGACCTCGACGCGCCCGCCGAGGCGGGGCGTCGGGAGCCCTGCATCACCGGCCCCGGGAACGGTCCCGGGGGCGCCCGGGCGCGCCGCGTCGCTCATGCGAGCAGTGAACCACCGGCTCAGTGGTGGCGCGCGCCGCCGTTCGACGACGGCCGGACGGGCAGCGGCTTCGGCTCCCCGGCGGGGCCGAGGACGGAGACGCGGTCGGGGGCGCCGGGCCGCGCGTCCCGGCGGCTGAGGAGCGTCGTGCCGGACGGGGCAGGGCTCGCCGCGTCGGTCGGTGCGTCGGCCTGCTCGTCGCCGGAAGCCGCCGGGGCGGCGTCGGCCCGGGCGTCGGGAGCGGGTGCCGACCTCTCCCCCTCGGGCGCGGGCGTCGGCTCGGCCGTCGGCACCCCCGCCGCGATCCCGGCGAGCCCCGGTCCGCCGATCCCCGGGACGGACCGGACGAGCGGGAGCTCGCGCGTCCCGGTGCCCGCCGCACGACCGCCCTCCGCGGTCCGCTCGACCGCCGGGTCGGGCGTCGGCCGCTCCGCCGCCGATCCCTGGGCCGGCCGCTCGTCGTCCGCGTCGCGCTCCGCCGACGCGCCGGGCGCGGGCGGGGTGGCCGCCTCCCGGCGACCGGGTGCGGGCGCCGCGACGTCGGCCGCGCGCGTCGGCCGCGCGTCGAGGGCCGGGTCGGCCGGCAGGACGCCGCGGTTCAGCTCGCCGTACGGCACGTGGACCGACGGCGCGACCCGGCGCGCCGCCTCGACCACGGCGCGCTGGTCGTCGAAGAAGATGTGCGGCCGCAGCACCTCGAGCACGCCGCCCTTGTCCACGCCCCCGAGGAAGAACGCGTCGTCGACCGTCACGCCCCACGAGGAGAGCGTCGCGACCGCGCGCTCGTGCGCCGGGGCCGAACGGGCCGTGACGAGCGAGACGTGCACGCGCGGCCGGTAGGACGGATCGGTCGCGTGCCGCTCGCGCTCGACGACCTGCACGCGGTGGATGCCGACGAGGAGCTCGCGCAGCGGCCCCCGGCCGAGCGGCACGTCGGCGTTGAGCACCTCGTGCTCGCGGAACGACGCCAGGCCGCCGTCCTGGTAGCGACGCTCCGAGGAGTCGTCGGCGAGGACGCCGTCGAAGTCGAACGCGATGCGCAGCTCGTCGCCCTCCTCGTCGGCGAACGTCGGGTCGAGCACGTACCCCGCGGGCAGGCCCAGGTCGACGGCGTCGCGCACCGAGCGCTCGTCGGCCGAGAGGAAGAGGTCCACGTGCAGGGGACGGATGAACTCGTGCGGGCTGCGCCCCTGGCGGAAGACGGCGCGCGTGATGTCGAGGTCGTGGTGCCGCACGGAGCGCATGACGCGCAGGCCGGTCTCCGGGGAGTTGCGGGACATGACGATGACCTCGACGAGCGGGTCGTCGGCGGAGGGCGCGAGGTCGTTGAGCGCGAGCAGGCGGCGCACGAACCCGAAGGCGACGCCGGGGGCCAGCGCGTCGTCGCGGTGGCGCTCCTGGAAGTCGCGGTACGCCGCCTCCCCCTGCGTGCGGAACACGCGGTCGGACTCGGTGAGGTCGAACAGTGCGGACGAGGCGACGCCGACGACGAGGCGGCCCGAGAGGTCGTAACCCATGCGCGCATGATGCCAGGTGCGGGTGACGTGCACGAAGACGGCCCGGGGACGCGGCAGGGGCGAGGGTCCGCAGACCCCCGCCCCTGCCGCACCGCTCAGCTCTCGGTGGGCTCCGACCCGCTGTCGTCGCCCGCCGTGGGCGCCGAGCCGTCCGCCGGTGCTTCGGCGCCGTCGTGCTCGTGGGCGTGCGCCGCGGCCGCCGCGATCGTCGCGAGCGTGGCCTTGACCGCGGCCCGCGCCTCCGACGTGACCTCCGGCAGGACCGGGACGGCGGGCTGCGGGAGGGTGATCCCGGTGTCCTTCGGCGCCGAGGCGCCCGAGCCGGAACCGCGCTTGCGGCGCGACCGCGAGCGGCCGCCCTCGGCGGGCTCGTCGGCGGCGGCGCCGCCCCCGTTGCCCCCGGCGTTCCCGTTGCCGTTGCCGTTGCCGTGGTTGCCGTGGTCGTGGTCGCCGCGGTTGCCGCCCGACTTCTCGATCGGGTCGGTGTGCACGATGAACCCGCGCCCGTGGCAGTGCTCGCACGTCTCGCTGAACGCCTCGACGAGGCCCTGGCCCACGCGCTTGCGCGTCATCTGGACGAGGCCCAGCGACGTGACCTCCGCGACCTGGTGCTTGGTCCGGTCCCGGCCCAGGCACTCGACGAGGCGGCGCAGCACGAGGTCGCGGTTCGACTCGAGCACCATGTCGATGAAGTCGATGACGATGATGCCGCCGATGTCGCGCAGCCGGAGCTGGCGGACGATCTCCTCGGCCGCCTCCAGGTTGTTGCGCGTCACCGTCTCCTCGAGCGTGCCGCCCGAGCCGGTGAACTTGCCGGTGTTGACGTCGACGACGGTCATCGCCTCGGTGCGGTCGATGACGAGCGACCCGCCCGAGGGCAGCCAGACCTTGCGGTCCATGCCCTTGGCGAGCTGCTCGTCGACGCGGTGCACCGTGAAGACGTCCTGCGTGCCCGTCCACTTCGAGACGCGCTCGCGCAGGTCGGGCGCGAGCTCCTCGACGTACGTCGAGATCTCCGACCACGCCCCGTCGCCCTCGACGACGAGCGAGCTGAAGTCGTCGTTGAAGATGTCGCGGACGACGCGGATCGCGAGGTCCGGCTCGCCCTGGAGCAGGGCGGGCGCCGACGCGGTCTTCGACTTCTTCTCGATGGCCTCCCACTGGCCGCGCAGGCGCTCGACGTCGGCGCGCAGCTCCTCCTCGCTCGCACCCTCGGCGGCGGTGCGCACGATGACGCCCGCGCCGTCGGGCACGACCTCCTTGAGGATCTTCTTCAGGCGGTTGCGCTCGGTGTCGGGGAGCTTGCGGCTGATGCCGGTCATGCCGCCGCCGGGGACGAACACGAGGTAGCGGCCCGCGAGCGTGATCTGCGACGTGAGGCGTGCGCCCTTGTGCCCGATCGGGTCCTTGGTGACCTGCACGAGCACGGAGTCGCCCGACTTGAGCGCCTGCTCGATGCGGCGCGGCTGGCCCTCGAGCCCGGCCGCGTCCCAGTTCACCTCGCCCGCGTACAGGACGGCGTTGCGGCCCTTGCCGACGTCGATGAACGCGGCCTCCATGCTGGGCAGCACGTTCTGGACGCGGCCCAGGTACACGTTGCCCGCCATCGACGCCTGCGACTGCTGCGAGACGTAGTGCTCGACGAGCACGCCGTCCTCGAGCACGGCGATCTGCGTGCGGCCGCCGCGCTCGCGCACGACCATCGACCGCTCGACCGACTCGCGGCGCGCGAGGAACTCCGCCTCGGTGATGATCTGGCGACGACGACCCGCGTCGCGGCCCTCGCGGCGGCGCTGGCGCTTCGCCTCGAGCCGCGTGGAGCCCTTGAGCGCGGTGACCTCGTCGGCCAGGCTGCGCTCGCGCGGGCGGGAGCGCGTCGTGGTCGTCTCGCCCTCGCCCCGGCTCCCGCGGCGACGACGGCGACGGCGGCGGCTGCCGCCCGCCTCGTCCTCGCCCTGCTCGTCCCCGGGCTCGTGGTCGCTCTCCTCGGCGTCGGCCGGCGCGGCCGCGTCGACCGGCTCGTCGTCCTGCGCCGACGGCGAGGCGTCGTCCTCGTCCTGGTCGCGCTCCTGCTCGCGGTCCTGGTCACGTCCCCCGTCCGGACGACCGCGACGCCCGCGGCCACCACGACGGCGGCGGCGGCGCGGGCCGGAGTCGGCGTCGGAGTCGGCATCGGCCTCGTCGGTCGCAGGCTGCTCGTCGGGCTCCTCCGCCTCGTCGAGCTCGACGAAGTCCTCCGGCCCGAACGCGTCCTCGGGCACCTCGACGCCCTCGGCGACGAGCTCGGACTCGATGGCCTCGATCTCCTCGACCGCGGCCGCGTCCTCGCCCGTGAGGACGAGCTCGGTGGCGGCGGGCTCCTCGACGGGGGTCGACGGCTCAGCCGTCTGCGACTCGGTCGTGCGCGACTCGGTCGTGCGCGACTCGGCCGCGCGGGACGCGGGCGCCGAGGCCCTCCGGCCGCGACGGCCGCGGGTCCCGGTGGCGGGCTCGGGCGTCGCCGTCGGCTCCGTCGTCGCGACCGGCTCCGTCGTGGCGACCGGCTCCGTCGTCGTGGGTGCCGAGGCGGCGGGCTCGACGTGGCGCGGCGGCCCGGCCGGGCTCTGCGCGCGACGCGGACGGCGCGGCGCCGCAGCCGGGTCGGGCGCCTGGAAGAGCAGGGCGGTCGTCGCGAGGCGCGGGGTGCTGGTCCCCGCTCCCGTCGCGGCGGGCGACGCCGGGCCGCCGGCCGGGGCCGACGACGCGGCAGCGGCCGGGGCCTCGGGCGCGGCCGTGCTGTCGGCCGCGGCGGTCGCCTCCGGTGCCGCCTCGGCGGGCTTCGAGGTGGCGCGGCGCGAGCGGCGCGCCGGCTTCTTCGCGGGCTCCGCGGACGCCGGCGCCTCTGCCTCGGCGGGCGTCGGCTCGGCGGCCGGGGCCGCGGTCTCGGCGGTCGGGGCCGCTGCCGCGGAGGTCGCGCGGCGCGACCGGCGCGCGGGCTTCTTCGCAGCGGGTGCCTCGACGGGCTCGGCCGTCGTCGGCGCGCCGGACGGCGCGGTGTCTGCGGCCGGGGCGTCCGGCTCGGCGACCGGCGCGGCCTCGACGGCCGGAGCCTGCGCGGTCGTGCGCGTCGCCCGGGTGCGCTTCGCGCGGCGCGGCGCGTCGGCCGCGCCCAGCAGGGCGTCGGCGTCGGGCGCCACCGTGGGGGCCGGGGCCTGCTCGGCGGCGGGCGGTGCGCTGAGGCCGAACTCGGAGAGGACGTCGAGCGGCGCGTCGCCGGCCGGGGCCTTCGCCTTCTTGCCGCCGCCCTGGGCGCGGCGCGGCGCGCGGGCGCGCGGGGCGGGCTCTGCCGCCGGCGGCTCCGCCACGGCGTCGGCGGCCGCGGGGCTCGCGTCTGCCGGGACGTCGGCCGGGGCGGACGCAGCGGGAGCCGCGTCGGCCGCCGGAGCGGCGACGGACGGCGTGGTGCGGGTCGCGCGACGCGAGCGGCGCGCGGGCGGGGTCGTGGCCTCGGCCACGGGTGCGGTCACGGGCGCCTCGGGCGCCGGGGTCGCGTCCGCGGTGGCCGCCGCAGACGCGGCGACGTCGGAGGCAGCCGTCGCCGCCGGCGGCGTCTGCGGCGGTGCCGCGCTGCGCGTCGCGCGGCGGCGGGCGGGCTTGCGCGCCGGGGTCGTCGGGCTCTCGGCCCGGTCCGCGGCGGCGTCCGCCGTCGACTCTGAGGGGGTGCTGTCGGAGGTGCTGTCGAGCGTCACGCGTCGTGCTCCTGCTGCCACAGGGACCGCCCCGCACCGTGCGGCCCGTCGGGCGGTCGGTCGTCGCTCGGGACGAGCGCACCGGAGCGCGTCGTCCGGCGACGGAAGTCGTCGGTCACGGCCGCGGTCCGCGTGCGCGGCGCGGGCGCCTGCCACCGGGCCCTTCGCCCCGGTCGGCGCGCCGACTGCCGCGGTCCGCTGGTGCCGCGATCTCGTGCTCGCCGGGTGAGCGATGCGGAGCCCGCCCGGCTCCGCCCAGTATCGCACAGGGGTGCGGACGAACCCGGGCGACACGCACCGCGCCCCGGGCCGCCGGTCCCGGGGGGTCGGGACCAACGTCCCGGGACCTTGTGAACATAGTCACAAGCGGCGTGTTTTCAGTACTCCTCGTCATTTCCGGCCCTGCTGATGCGGCAGATTGGAACTACCGTCGGAGGAGGCGACCGGTCGTCCGGCCGCCGGCTCCGGCAACACTCCCCTACGCCGTTGTCCCTTCCCCGACCCGGTCGGGCCCCCCGAGGAGCGCACGTGGATGCCCTAGCCCTGGCGCGGTGGCAGTTCGCCATCACGACCGTCTACCACTTCATCTTCGTCCCGCTGACGATCGGCCTGTCGCCGCTCGTCGCGATCATGCAGACGGCGTGGGTCCGCACCGGCAACGAGCGCTGGCTGCGCCTGACGAAGTTCTTCGGCAAGCTGCTGCTCATCAACTTCGCGCTCGGCGTCGTGACCGGCATCGTGCAGGAGTTCCAGTTCGGCATGAACTGGAGCGAGTACTCGCGCTTCGTCGGCGACGTGTTCGGCGCGCCGCTCGCCATGGAGGCGCTCGCCGCGTTCTTCATCGAGTCGACGTTCCTCGGCCTGTGGATCTTCGGGTGGGACCGCCTCAACAAGAAGGTGCACCTCGCGTGCATCTGGGCCGTCGCGATCGCGACCAACCTCTCCGCGTTCTTCATCCTCGCCGCGAACTCGTGGATGCAGCACCCGGTCGGCGCGATCTTCAACCCGGAGACCGGGCGCGCCGAGATGAACGACATCGGCGCCGTCCTCACGAACAACACCCTCTGGGCCGCGTTCCCGCACCAGATCACGGCGACCTTCCTCACCGCGGGCACGTTCGTCACGGGCATCGCCGCTTGGTGGATGGTCCGCCTCGTGCGCACCCGCAAGGCCGAGAACGTCGAGCTCGCGCGCGACGTCTACCGCCCGGCCGTCACGCTCGGCGTCATCGCCATGCTCGTCGGCGGTCTCGGGGTCGCCGTCTCCGGCGACATCCAGGGCAAGATCATGTACGAGCAGCAGCCCGGCAAGATGTCGTCGGCCGAGGCGCTCTGCCAGGGCTCGGAGGGCGCCGCGTTCTCCATCCTCACGATCGGCGACCTGTCGAACTCGTGCGAGAACGTCAGGCACCTCATCGAGATCCCCGGTCTCGCGTCCTACCTCGGCACGGGCCACTTCTCCGGGCCGGAGAGCTACCTGCCCGGCGTCGAGGACGTCCAGGAGCAGATGACCGAGCGCTACGGCGACGTCACCGCCTCCGGCGACCCCGTCACGTACACGCCGAACCTCGCGATGACCTACTGGTCCTTCCGGCTCATGATCGGCATGGCCGCCGGCTCCGTGCTCCTCGCGCTCATGGCGCTGTGGCTCACCCGCAAGGGCCGGGTCACGGACAACAAGTGGTTCGCGCGCGTCGGCCTCATCGCCATCCCCATGCCGTTCCTCGCGAACTCGTTCGGCTGGATCTTCACGGAGATGGGCCGCCAGCCCTGGGTCGTCGCGCCGAACCCGACGGGCATCGACCAGATCCGGCTGCTCACCGAGCGCGGCGTGTCCACCGTGGTGAGCCCCGGCGTGGTGCTGACCTCGATGATCGTCTTCACGCTCGTCTACGGGGCGCTGGCCGCGGTCTGGTTCACGCTCATGCGGCGCTACGCGATCGAGGGCGTCCCGCTCACGGTCCGCGACGAGTCCCCGGAGGCCCAGGAGCCGCCGGACGAGGACTCCGAGTCCGCCGACCGTCCGTTGTCCTTCGCGTACTGACGCGACGCGCCTGAACCCGCCCAGAAAACTCAGGAGACACCGTGGATCTCGCCGTCGTCTGGTTCGTGCTCATCGCGGTCCTGTGGACCGGGTACCTCGTGCTCGAGGGCTTCGACTTCGGGGTCGGCATGCTGCTGTCGATCCTCCCGCGCGGTGACAAGGAGCACCGCGAGAAGGAGCGCCGCGTCCTCATCAACACCATCGGCCCCGTCTGGGACGGGAACGAGGTGTGGCTGCTCACCGCGGGCGGCGCGACGTTCGCCGCCTTCCCCGAGTGGTACGCGACGCTCTTCTCCGGCTTCTACCTGCCGCTCCTGCTCATCCTCGTCGCGCTCATCGTGCGCGGCGTCGCGTTCGAGTACCGCGGCAAGATCCGCGACGAGGGCTGGGCGCGCCGCTGCGACGTCGCGATCCAGGTCGGGTCGTGGGTCCCCGCCGTGCTGTGGGGCGTCGCGTTCGCCAACCTCGTGCGCGGCGTGCAGCTCGACGCCGACCACCAGTTCGTCGGCGGCTTCTTCTCGCTCCTGTCGCCGTTCGCGCTCCTCGGCGGTCTCGTCACGCTGAGCCTGTTCCTGCTGCACGGCTCGGTCTTCGTCGCGCTCAAGACCGACGGCGAGATCCGCGCCCGCGCCCGTCAGCACGCCTCGGTCTTCGGCGTGGCCGCGCTCGTGCTCGCCGGCGGCTGGGCCGTCTGGGCCCAGGTCGCGTACTCGGTGCCCTGGACGTGGGCCGCCGTCGTGCTCGCCGCGGCCGGGCTCGTGACGACGCTCCTCGCGAACCGCAAGGGCTCCGAGGGGCGCGCGTTCACGGCGTCGGCCCTGACGATCGTCGCCGCCGTCGTGCTGATCTTCGGCTCGATGTACCCCGACGTGATGCCCGCCGTCGACCCGGCGAACTCGCTGACGGTGCACAACGCGTCGTCGACCGACTACACGCTCACCGTGATGACGTGGGTCGCCGTGATCCTCACGCCGCTCGTCATCGCCTACCAGTCGTGGACGTACTGGGTGTTCCGCCGCCGCCTGTCGACGAAGGACATCCCCGCGCCCGCCGGCCTGTCGCTCAAGAAGGTCCGCGAGGCGGCGTTCGGCGGGGCGTCCTCGGGCGGCTCGACCGGCCGTGGCCTGACCGACGGCGGGGGCTCCGGCTCGTGAAGCCGCTCGACCCGCGGCTCCTGCGCCACGCGCGGGCCGCGCGAGGGTACGTCGTCCTGACGGCGGTGCTCGGGTTCGCCACGGCGGCCCTGGTCGTCGCCCAGGCCCTCGTCCTCGCGTCGGTCCTCGCGCCGGCCGTCCAGGGGACGGCCGACCTGGCCGACCTCGGGCCGCGGGTCGGGCTGCTCGCCGCCGTCGTCGCCGCGCGCGCCGGCACCTCGTGGGCGCAGGAGCGCTTCGCGCTGCGTGCCGCGACGCGGACCGTCGCCGAGCTGCGCGAGCAGGTCGTCACGCACGCCGTGGCGCTCGGCCCGCGGTGGCTGGCCTCGGGGCGCGGCCCCGAGGTCGCGACGCTCGCGACGCGCGGGCTCGACCAGCTCGAGCCCTACATGGTGCGGTACCTGCCCCAGCTCCTGCTCGCCGCCACCGTCACGCCCGCGACGCTCGCCGTCGTGCTGGGCCTGGACTGGGTCTCGGCCGTGATCATCGCCGTGACCATCCCCCTCGTCCCGATCTTCATGACGCTCGTCGGGCGCCTCACCGCGGGGACGTCGGAGCGGCGCCTCGTCGTCATGCAGCGGCTCGGCGCGCAGGTGCTCGACCTGCTCGCCGGCCTGCCGACGCTCCTCGCGTTCGGTCGCGCGCGCGGCCCCGAGCGGCGCGTGCGCGCGCTGGGCGAGGCCAACCGCCGCGCCACGATGGGCACGCTGCGCGTCGCGTTCCTCTCCGGCATGGTGCTCGAGCTCCTCACGACCCTGTCCGTGGCCGTCGTGGCCGTGGGCGTCGGCCTGCGCCTCGTGCACGGCGGCATGGAGCTCGAGCCTGCGCTCGCCGTCCTCGTGCTCGCCCCCGAGGTCTACCTCCCGCTGCGCCAGGTCGGCCTGCACTTCCACGCCTCGACCGACGGCATCGCCGCGGCCGAGCAGGCGTTCGCCGTCCTCGACGAGGACGCGCCCGCGCCGGGCACCGCGCCCGCGCCCGCGCTCGCCGGGACGACGCTCGCCCTGCGCGGCGTGAGCGTGCGGGCCGGGGACCGCGACGTGCTCGCGCCCGCCGGCCTCGACCTCGAGCTCCGGCTCGGGACCTCGAGCGGCCGCGTCGTGGCCCTCACCGGGCCGAGCGGCGCGGGAAAGACGACGACGGCGATGGTCCTGCTCGGCCTCGTGCGGCCCGACCGCGGCACCGCGACCCTCACCGCGCCCGACGGCGCCCGGCTCGACCTGGCCGACGTCGACCCCGAGACGTACTGGCCCCAGGTCGCGTGGCTCCCCCAGCGCCCCGTGCTCGCGCCGGGGCGGCTGCGCGACGTCGTCGCCGGCGGCCTGGACGTCACCGACGCCGACCTCGACCGCGCGGCGCGCACCGCCGGCCTCGACACGGTGCTCGCCTTGCTGCCCGCGGGCTGGGACACCGAGGTCGGGCGCGGCGGCGTCGGGCTGAGCGTCGGCCAGCGCCAGCGCGTCGCGCTCGCCGCGGCGCTGCTCGGCGACCCGGCGCGCGTCCCGCTCGTCGTGCTCGACGAGCCGACTGCGCACCTGGACGCGCGCGGCGAGCAGGTGGTGCTCGACGCCGTGCGCGCGTTCCGCGACCAGGGGCGCACCGTCGTCGTGGTCGCGCACCGCGCCTCGCTCGTGCGCGCGGCGGACGACGTGGTCGAGGTCCGCTCCGCACGGCTCGAGCCGTCCCCGGCGAGCCCGGGCGCCGACCCGGCCGACCCCCAGGGCACCGCCCTGGCGGTCGGCGCCGCCACCTCCACGACCCCCGAGGGGAGCGTCCCGTGACCGGACCTCGCGCCCGCCTCGCCGCCGACCCGCTGTGGCGGGCGGTCGGGCTGCTCGACGTGCGCTGGCGCCGCGTCGTGTGGGCGGTCGTGCTCGGCACGCTCTCGCTCGGGAGCGCCGTCGGCCTCGCGGCCGCCGCGGCGTGGCTCATCGCGCGCGCCTCGCAGATGCCGCCGGTCCTCACGCTGTCCGTCGCGGTCGTCGGCGTGCGCGCGTTCGGCATCTCGCGCGGCGTCTTCCGGTACCTGGAGCGGCTCGCGTCGCACGACGTCGCGCTGCGCGGCATGGCGTCCCTGCGCGCCAACCTCTACACCGCGCTCGCGCAGGGCTCGCCCGCCGCGCTCGTCGGGCTGCGGCGCGGTGACCTGCTCGCGCGCGTCGGCGCGGACGTCGACGCGGTCGGCGACGTGGTCGTGCGCGCGTTCGTGCCCGCCGGGGTCGCGCTCGCCGTGTCGGTGGGGTCCGTCGTGCTCGTGGGCGCCTTCCTGCCCGCGGCCGGGGTCGCGCTCGCGCTGTGCCTGCTGCTCGCTGCCGTCGTCGCACCGTGGCTCTCCGCCCGGTCGGCGCGCGAGGTCGAGGCGCGCGGCGCCACGACGCGCGCGGCGATGACCGCCACGACGCTGGAGATCCTCGAGGAGTCCGGGCCGCTCGCCGTGTCCGGGCGCCTCGGCACGCGCCTCGACGACCTGCGCGCGACCGACCGGGCGCTGGCCCGCGTGACCGACGACGGCGCCCGCCCCGCCGGGGTCGCGGCCGGGATCGCCGCGCTCGCCGTCGGCCTCGCGGTGCTCGCGTCGCTCCTGCTCGGCATCCCGGCCGTCACCGCCGGCACGCTCGCGCCCGTCGAGCTGTCCGTCATCGTCCTCACGCCCCTCGCGGTGTTCGAGGCGGCGAACACGCTGCCCGCCGCCGCCGTCCAGCTCCACCGCTCGCGGCAGGCCGCCGCGCGCGTGGTCGGGCTCCTCGACGGGCCGGCGCCCGCGGCCGGTCGCGCGCCGACCCCCGCCCCCGGCGAGGCGGGCCGCGCCCCCGACCCGCGCGCGTCCCTCGTGCTCGACGACGTCGCGGCCGGCTGGCCGGGCGCCGGACGCACCGTCGTCGAGGGCGTGGATCTCGCGCTCGCTCCGGGCCGTGCGGTCGCCGTCGTCGGGCCGTCGGGCGTCGGCAAGACGACGCTGCTCGCGACCGCCGCCGGGCTCGTCCCGGAGGTCGCGGGGCGGGTGCTCCTCGACGGCGTCCCGACGGCCGACCTCGCGCGCGAGGACGTGGCGCACCACGTCGTGCTCGTCGCGGAGGACGGGCACGTGTTCGACACGACCGTGCTGGAGAACCTGCGCGTCGCGCGCGGCGACGTCACGACCGAGGAGGCCGAGGCCGCTCTGCGTGCCGTCGGCCTCGACCCGTGGCTCGCCGCGCTGCCCGACGGCCTGGAGACGCTGCTCGGCCCCGACGCCACCACGGTCTCGGGCGGCGAGCGCCGCCGTCTGCTCGTGGCGCGCGCGCTCCTGTCCCCCGCGCCGCTGCTGCTGCTCGACGAGCCCGCGGAGCACCTCGACGCCGCCGGCGCCGACGCGCTCGTGCGGCACCTCGTCGCGACGACGCGCGCCGCGCAGGACCGGCGCGGCGTCGTCCTCGCGACGCACCGGCTGAGCGCGCTCGAGGCGGTCGACGAGGTGCTGCTGCTCGGCGTCCCCGACGACGCGCCGGACGGCGCCCCCGCACGCGTCGTCGCGCGCGGGACGCACGCCGAGCTGCTCGCGCTCCCCGCCTACCGCTGGGCGCTCGACCAGGAGGCCCCCGCGGTGCGGTGAGCCCGCAGGGTCAGCCCTCGCCGAGGCGCGCGAGGAACAGCGCCTCGCCGACCGCGAGGTTCTCGATCTCGCTGGGCGCGACCGACTCGTTCGGCGCGTGGATGAGGCACGCCGGCTCCTCGACCCCGAGGAGCACGATCTCCGCGTCCGGGCACTGGCCCGCGAGCACGTTGCACAGCGGGATCGAGCCGCCCTGGCCCGCGGTGACCGTCTCGCGCCCGTAGGCGTCCGCGAGCGCCCCCGTGAGCGTGTCGAACACGTGCCCGCTCGTGCGGGCCGCGAACGGCTGCCCGACGGCGTCGCGCTCGACCCGTACGCGCACCCCCCAGGGCGCGTGGGCCTCGAGGTGTGCGACGAGCTTGTCCTGCAGGTCCTGGGCGTCCGCGCCGGGCGGCACCCGCAGGTTGAGCCGGGCGGACGCGCGCGGCTGGATCGCGGCCGCCGAGCCGACGACGCTCGGCGCGTCGATCCCGAGGATCGTCACGACGGGCCGCGCCCACAGCCGGTCGGCGACGCTGCCGGTCCCGACGAGCCCGACGCCGTCGAGCACGCCCGCGTCGCGGCGGAACTGGTCCTCGTCGTACGCGACCCCGTCCCACGTGCCGTGCGCGACGGCGGGCGGCACGCCGTCGATGGTCGTGTCGCCGTGCTCGTCGCGCAGGCTCGCGAGGATCGCGACGAGAGCCGCGAGCGCGTCGGGCGCGGCGCCGCCGAACATGCCGGAGTGGATCTCGCCCTCGAGCGCCTCGACGTGCACGACGACGTTCGCCGCGCCGCGCAGGGTGACGGTGAGCGTCGGGAGGCCGAGCTCGGCATTGCCGGTGTCCTGGACGAGCATCGCGTCGGCCGCGAGCGCCCCGGGGTTCTCCTCGACCCACCGGTCGAGACCGCCCGTCCCCTGCTCCTCGGAGCCCTCGACGACGAGCCGGACCCCGACGGGGAGGTCGTCGCCGCCGAGCGCGCGCAGGGCCCGCAGCGCGGTGAGGTGCGTGACGACGTTCCCCTTGCAGTCCGCGGCGCCGCGCCCGTAGAGGCGACCGTCGCGCTCGGTGAGCTCGAAGGGCGGGCTGGTCCACGCCGTGTCGTCGAGGGGCGGCTGGACGTCGTAGTGCGCGTAGAGCAGGACGGTGGGCGCGCCGTCGGGCCCGGGACGGTGGCCCAGGACGACCTGCGACCCGTCGGGCGTGACCTCCAGGCGCGTGTCGATCCCCTCCGCGCGGAACGCGTCGGCCACCCACCGCGCGGCGCGCTCGCACTCGGCGCGGGGGTAGAGGCGCTCGTCGGCGACGGACGGGATGGCGACGAGCGTGCGCAGGTCGTCGAGCGCGTGCGGCAGGAGGCCCTGCACGGCGGCCCGCACCTCCTCGACGTGACCGGTGGCGTCGGGTCGTGCTCCGGTGCTCGGCTGGCTCACGCGTCCTCCTCGGTCGTGGTTCCGGTGGTGGCGTCGGTGCCCTCGCCGCCCTGCTCGGTGGTGCGGCCGGGGTCGAGGTCGAGCGAGTCCACGTACGCGTCGAACGCGGCGAGCTGCTCAGGGCAGTAGACCTCGATGACGAGCCGGTCGCCGGCGAGGCGGCGCTCGTCGAGCACGGACGGCCGCAGGCCCGGGCCGGCGGCCCCGTTCGCCGCGCCGAGGTTGGCGGTCGCCTCGACGAGGGCGGCCGGGTCGGCACAGAAGCCGCCGCCGTCGTCGCCGAGGACGTCGGCGATCGTCTCCTCGCTGAAGGCGGTGATCCCGATCGCGGCGAACTGCTCGTGCAGCTCGGCCGCCTTCTGCTCGGCCTCGCGCGCGTCGCGGTTCGACCGCACGTCGTCGAAGACGATCAGCATGACGGCGCCGAGGGCGACGAGGAGCAGCGCGGCGGCGGTGTACGTGACCCACCGCTTCGACGAGTCCGGCTCGGGCTCGTGCTCGGGGACGTGGGAGGGACGGGTCGTGGTCATGCCGCGTCGCCCTCCCCCGCCTCGTCCGCCGCCGCGAGCGCCGCGGCCTCGGGGTCCCTCCAGGACGGCTTGCGCAGCAGGTAGAAGAGCGCCGGGACGAGGATGCCGATGATCCCGAGGCCGCCACCGACGATCAGCACGTAGACGCCCACGTTCCCGCTGGAGAACTGCGCGGGCGGCACGAACCCGATGATCATCGCGGCCACCGAGGCGCAGAACCCGACGACGCACAGGAGCGTCAGCGCGGGCGCGCGGTAGCCGCGCGGGTGGTCGGGTGCCCGACGGCGCAGCCGCACCGCCGCGACGAACAGCAGCAGGTACATGACGAGGTACACCTGCGTCGTGATGACGGACAGGATCCAGTAGGCGCTCGAGACGTCGGGGATGAAGGCGTACAGGAGCGCGATGCCGGTCGTGATGACGCCCTGCGTGACGAGGATGTTCTGCTGCACGCCGTGCTTGTTGAGCCGCTGCAGGAACGGCGGGAGGTAGCCCTCCTCGCGCGCGACCGTGAGCAGGCCCTTGGACGGCCCGGCGAGCCACGTGAGCATGCCGCCGAGCGACGCCGCGATGAGCATGAGGCCGAGGATCGGCGTCAGCCAGCTCACGCCGAAGTTGGCGAAGAACGCGTCGAACGCCTGCATCACCCCGGCGGTCAGGCTGAGCTGGTCGGCCGGGATCACCCAGCTGATCGCGACGGCCGGAAGGATGAAGATCACGAGGACGAGCCCGATCGCGAGGAACATCGACCGCGGGAACTCCGTCGCCGGCCTGCGCAGGCTCGTCACGTGCACCGCGTTCATCTCCATGCCCGCGTACGACAGGAAGTTGTTGACGATGAGCACCAGCGACGCGAGCCCGGTCCAGGCCGGCAGCAGGTGCTGCGCGTCCATCGGCGCGGCCGACGGGTTGCCCTGGGCCAGGAAGACGACGCCGAGCACGACGAGGATCGCGGCCGGGACGAGCGTCCCGATGACGAGGCCCCAGCTCGACAGCCCCGCGACCGTCTTGGTGCCCTGGGAGGAGAGCCACACGCCCGTCCAGAAGAGCACGACGATGACGACCGCCACGTAGAGCCCGTTGCTCGCGAGGCTCGGGTTGATGACGTAGGCGAACGTGCTCGCGACGTACCCGAGCAGGCTCGGGTAGTAGAAGATCGTCATCGCGAACTGGCACCAGATCGCGAGGAACCCGAGCGGCTTCGACACGCCGTCCGCGACCCAGCGGTACACGCCGCCCGACCACCCCGACGCGAGCTCGGCCGACACCAACGACGTCGGGAGCAGGAACACGAGCGCCGGAACCACGTAGAGGAACACGGCCGCGAGGCCGTAGACCGCCATGGTCGGCGCGGCGCGCAGGCTCGCGACCGACGACGTGATCATGAACGCGAGCGTGAGCCACGTGATGTAGTTCTTCGGCGTCCGTGCCGTGATCGCCGCGCGCACCTCAGCGTGCGTCGGCGCGCCCGTGGACGAGCCCATCCCCCACCCCCGAAGCCGTGACCCCGCCGGGGCCGACCGGGACGGCGCGCGGACGGCGCGTCGTCGGAACACCGCGAACATATCGCCGCGACGCAGGTCGCGCCTGGGGAGTCGTCCGGGGCGCGACCAGGTCGCGGACCGGGCGCCGCACCGGCACGGGGTCGGCGCCGGGCCTGCTCAGAGGTGGCGCGAGCGCGGCTCGGTGGCGGCTCGGACGCGGTGATACGTTCGCGAGGCGGCCCGTCCCGCGCAGCGCGAGGGCCGTGACGACGACACGGACGACCTCAAGGAGCAGCGGTGAAGATCCTCGTGCCCGGCACCATCGCCCTCGACGTGCACGCGGGCCCGGACGACGAGGTCGTCGTGTACGACGCCGCGGCCCCGTTCCGCCCCGAGGACGCCGACGCCGAGGTGCTCGTGGTGTGGGGCGGCTCCGCGGAGAACCTCGCCGACGCCGCGGCGCGGCTCCAGCGCCTGCGCTGGGTCCAGACGCTCGCCGCGGGCCCCGACGCCGTGCTCGCCGCCGGGTTCGGGCCGGACGTGACGATCACCTCGGGCCGGTCCCTGCACGACGGCCCCGTCGCCGAGCACGCGCTCGCGCTGGTCCTCGCCGTCGTGCGTCGGCTCGACGTGCTCGGGGCGGCACAGCGCGAGCACCGGTGGGACACCGCGGTGAACCAGGCGCAGGCGGACCCGGCGACGGCCGCGCGCTACACGCTCGACGGCGCACGCGTGACCGTGTGGGGCTTCGGCTCGATCGCCGCCCGCCTCGCGCCGCTGCTCGCGGCGCTCGGCGCCGACGTGACGGGCGTCGCGAGCCGCCGCGGCGAGCGGCACGGCTTCCCCGTCGTGACCGACGACGACCTCCCCGACGTGCTCGCCTCGACCGACGTGCTCGTCTCGCTCCTGCCCGCCCTCGACACGACGCGGCACGCGTTCGACGCCGCGCGGATCGACCAGCTCCCCGACCACGCGGTCTTCGTCAACGTCGGCCGCGGCGCCACGGTCGACGAGGACGCGCTCGTCGCCGCGCTGCACGACGGGCGCCTCGGCGGCGCCGCGCTCGACGTCACCGGGTCCGAGCCCCTGCCCACGGAGTCACCCCTGTGGGACGCGCCGCGCCTGGTCCTCACGCCGCACGTCGCAGGCAACCGGCCCCAGCGCGCGTCCGAGCTCGTCAACGCCAACCTCGACGCGGTCCGCGCGGGCCGCGAGCTCCGCAACGTCGTCCCCCGCTGAGGGGGCGCTTCCGGGGTCTACCAGCGGCCGTTGCGGGGGCGCGGCTGGCACCGCGGGCACGTGTACGACGAGCGGTTCATGAACTCGTCGCGCCGGACGGGCGTGCCGCACCGGGGGCACGGCTCGCCCTCCTGCCCGTACACGGCGAGCGACCGCGAGAAGTAGCCGGACTGGCCGTTCACGTTGACGTACAGCGCGTCGAAGCTCGTGCCGCCCTGCGCGAGGGCCTCGGTCATGACCTCGGCCGCCGCGTCGAGCAGGCGGTGCGCCTCGGGACGGCGCAGCGTGTCCGTCGCGCGGGCGTAGTGCAGCCGGGCGCGCCACAGCGCCTCGTCCGCGTAGATGTTGCCGACCCCGGACACGACGGTCTGGTCGAGCAGCGCGCGCTTGACGCCCGTCCGACGACGCCGGATCGCGTCCACCACGTCGTCGCGCCGCAGCGACGGGTCGAGCAGGTCCCGGCCGATGTGCGCGACCGGCGCCGGGACCGCGGCGAGGTCGGAGCCGAGGCCGCCGGGGGCGCCGTCGGGCGTCGGGACGAGGTCCTGGACGGACAGGTGCCCGAACGTGCGCTGGTCGACGAAGTCGAGCGCCTGCGCACCGTACGCGGTGCGGTCGTCGTGCTCGAGCACCACGCGCACCCGCAGGTGCGGCGAGCGGTCGGCGAGCGCGACGCCGGAGCGGACGAGGAGCTGTCCCGACATCCCGAGGTGGGCCAGCAGGGCGGCGGCGGGGCCGTCGTCGGACCCGGCGGCGGGCTCAAGCGGGAGCCAGAGGAACTTGCCGCGGCGCACCGCGGCGCCGAGCCGCTGACCGAGCAGCTCGTCGCGGAAGCCCGCCGGCCCGCCCTCGTGGCGCCGCACGCTGTAGTCGCGCAGCACCTCCACGTCGACGACGCGGGCGCCCACGACGTGGCGGGCGAGACCGTCGCGGACGGTCTCGACCTCGGGCAGCTCAGGCACCGGCGTCCTCGGCCGCGACCGGCGAGGCCGCCGACGCCGCCTCGCGCTCGGCCTGCTCCGCCGCGAGCGCGCGGTACGCGCGCTCCGCGGCCTCCTGCTCGGCGTACTTCTTCGCCGTCCCGCTGCCCGTGCCGTAGAGGCGGCCGTCGAGGTGCACGTACGACGTGAAGACCCGCGCGTGGTCCGGCCCGACGGCGTCGCTCGAGTACGACGGCGCGCTCAGCCCGGCCGCGGCCGCGGCCTCCTGGAGCGACGTCTTCCAGTCGAGCCCGGCGCCCAGACCCGCCGCCGCCGACAGCGTCGGCTCGACGAGCCCGAGCACGAGCCCGCGGGCCGGCTCCAGGCCGTGGCTCAGGTAGACCGCGCCGATGATCGCCTCGACCGTGTCGGAGAGGATCGAGTCCTTGTCGTTGCCGCGCGTGCGGATCTCGCCCTTGCCGAGCAGCACGTACTGCCCCAGGCCGAGCCGGCGCGCGATCGCGGCGAGCGACTTCTGCGAGACGGTCGCGGCCCGCATCTTGGCGAGCTCGCCCTCGGACAGGTCGGGGTGGCGGCGGTAGAGGGTCTCCGTGACGACGAGGCCCAGGACGGTGTCACCGAGGAACTCGAGACGCTCGTTCGTGGGGATGCCGCCGTTCTCGTGCGCGAACGACCGGTGCGTGAGCGCAAGCACGAGAAGCTCGGGGTCCAGATGGACCCCGAGCTTCTCGAGAAGACCGGATGCCGGTGCAGCCGGTGCCACGCGCCTCAGCCTGCGTGCTCGGTGCGCAGCGCCTCGGCGTACTGGCGGCCCTTGTAGGTACCGCACGTCGGGCACGCCGCGTGCGACAGCTTGTCGCCCTTGCACTGCGGGCAGGTGGTGAGGTTCGCGGCGGTCGTCTTCCACTGCGAACGACGCGCACGGGTGTTGCTGCGCGACATCTTGCGCTTCGGAACAGCCACGGCTAGCTCTCTTTCGTCTCGTCGGACACGTTCGAGGTGTCGAACATGCTCTCCAGCGCCGACCACCGAGGGTCGACAAGTTCGTGGGTGTGGCCCGGGTCGTCCGCCAGGCGCGCACCGCACTCGGAGCACAGCCCCGGGCAGTCCGCTCGGCACACCGGACTGAATGGTAGTGCAGTGACGACCGAATCCCGTAGCGCGGGCTCGATGTCCGCGAGGTCGCCGTCCAGCTCGTAGACGTCCTCGGCGTCCTCCAGGTCGTCACCCGACTCCTCGGCGGCCTTCGCGCGCTCCGGGTAGGCGAACAGCTCGCCGAGCTCGACCGAGACGTCCTCGTGCACCGTGTCGAGGCAGCGCACGCACTCCCCGACCGCGCGCCCCGTCACCGTCCCGGAGACGAGCACACCCTCCATGACGGCCTCGAGACGCAGGTCGAACTCGAGCTCGCTGCCCTCGGGGATGCCGATGACGGCGGTCCCGAGGTCGGCCGGCGCGGGGACGGTCCGGCGGACCGTCAGCATGCTCCCGGGTCGCCGACCGAGCTCGTGCGTGTCGAGCACGAGCGGCGACGTCTTCTCGGCGGTGATGGTGCGCTCCAGGATCGGAGCCCGCAGGCGTGGGTGCCCGCGGACGGTGGTCAACGATGGTCGGGGGCCGGCGACCGCTCGACGGCGGCTGCCAGGCACGGGTCGACGCGTGACGCGACGAGCCAAACATCGATCTTACGTCACCGGACGCCGTGGTCGCCACCTTCGCGGTGGCGACCGCGACGGTCGTCGGGCCCGGCGACCGGCACGCCCGTCAGCGGGCCGCGCGCTCCCCGCCGCGCTCGCGCATCGTCGCCGGGAACGGCGACTCGTCGGCGTCGCCGAAGCGGTCGCCGAGCCGGTCCGCGAGCTTCGCCCGGCCGGCCTGGACCTGCGCGAGGAGCTTGCCGAGGTCCACCTCGAAGTCCGCGAGCCGCCGGTCGCAGTAGTCGTCGGCGTCGCGCTGCAGCACGGCCGCCGCCTCCTGCGCCTCGTCGACGATGTCGCGGGCGCGCGCCTCCGCCTGGACCACCACCTGCTCCGTCTGCACGAGCTCGATCGCCCGGGCGCGCGCCGTCGTGAGGATCTCCTCCGCCTGCCGGTGCGCGTCCTCGAGCACGGCGTCCGCCTGCGCGAGCACCTCGTCCGCGTGCGCGAGCTGCTCCGGCAGCGCGCCCCGCAGCTCGTCCAGGAGCGCGAGGGCGTCGCCCTTGTGCACCAGCACCGACGCGGACATCGGCATCGTGCGCGCCGACTCGACGAGGTGCGTGAGGTCGTCGAGGATCGCGTTCAACCCGACCTGCGCCTCCTCGCCCGCGCGGTCCTCGTGCGTCGGCCGTCGGTCCTGCTGCTCGCTCACGTACCCGGTCCTTCCCGTCGTGCTCACCTGCTGGTCCCCTGCGTCCGTGCCAGCGCCGCCCGGACGGCGTCGCCCACCCCCGGCGGGACGAGGTCGTCCACCGGTCCCCCGTACCGCGCGATGTCCTTCACGAGCGACGACGCGACGTGCAGGAGCGCCGCGTCGCCCGCGACGAACACCGTCTCGACCTCCGCGAGGTGCCGGTTCATGAGCGCCATCGGCAGCTCCGCGTCGAAGTCGGCACCGCCGCGCAGGCCCTTGACCACCGCCGTCGCACCGACGTCGCGGCAGAAGTCGACGAGCAGCCCCGGCACGACCTCGACCCGGACGCCGTCCAGCCCCGCGTCCCGCACCGCGGACCGCGCGAGGTCCACGCGCTCGTCGACGCTCAGGAGCGCCGACTTCGACGCGTTCCGCGCGACGCCGACGACGACCTCGTCGAAGAGGGCGCGCGCACGGCGGACGATGTCGAGGTGGCCCAGGGTGATCGGGTCGAACGACCCGGGACAGACGGCTGTGGTCACCTCGTCACGGTAGTACACGGGGGCCGCCGGACCTGGGCGGCGCGGCCGGGCGCGCGCCGACCGGCGTCGGGCGCGACGATGGTCGACGTGACCTCCCCCGCCGTCGTCCCGCTCACCGACCCCGCGCTGCTGCGCTCGCTGCACCGCGACGTCCTCGTGTCGTCGTTCCCCCCGGCCGAGCTCGTCGACGAGCAGGAGCTGCTCGACGCCCACGCGAGCGGGCGGCTGCGCAGCCTCGGCGTGGTCGAGGACGGCCGCGTCGTCGCCGGCGTCGTCGGCGAGTGGTTCGCCGACGCGCGCGTCCTCCTCGTGCTCTACCTCGCGATCGCCCCCGGACGCCGCGGCGGCGGCGTGGGCCGTCGTCTCGTCACCACCGCGCTCGACGACTGGCGCGCGCTCGACCCGCTCGTCGTCGTGGGCGAGGTCGAGCACCCCGCGCACCACACCGGCAGCGAGGCCCACGGCGACCCCGTCGCGCGGCTCCGGTTCTACGCGCGCCTCGGGGCGCGCGTCCTGGCACTCCCCTACTTCCAGCCCGGCGACGGCCCGGGCGGCGAGCGCGTGCCCGCGCTCCTCCTCGTGTCGTTCCCCCTCGGTCCGCACGCCGCCGAGGACGACGTCCCGGCCGCGCCGCTGCGCGCCTTCCTCGCGGAGAACCTCCGCGAGAGCGAGGGCACGCTCGCCGACGACGCCGCGACCCGCCGCCTGCTCGACGCCGCAGGCGGGGACCGCGTCCGCCTCGTCGACCCGGACGACCCCGCCGCCCTCGCGACCGTGCCCGTCGGCGCCCTCGCCCCGGCCGAGACCCGAGCCCCGACTGCCTGACCCCTCCGGCCTCGCGGCCGACCGGAGACTGCCGCCGCGAGCCACAGGGCTGGGCACGACGCCCCCACCGACCAGGCGGTCCCGGCAGGCCGAGCAGGCGGTCCGGGTGCGTCAGCCGACCCGGACGAGCCAGAACCACCTGGTCGACCGGGACGTGGGGCCGGACACGGGTGGGCGGCGGGCTATGCGTCGTCGGGGAGCTCCGGGCCGACGAAGAACACCGCGGTCTCGCCGTAGTCCTTGTGCGCGACGAGCTCCCAGCCGGCGGGCCACGTCGGCTCGGGCGTGCGCGTCGAGCGCTCGACGACGACGACGGCGGCCGGGTCCAGCACGCCGGGCACGGCGAGGTGCGCGAGGACGCGCTCGAGCGCCTCGGCCGTCACGTCGTAGGGCGGGTCCACGAGCACGAGGTGGAAGGGGCCGTGGACCGCCCGCCCCGGGGTCGGCGCCCCGACCGCTCCGGCCGCGTCCCCGACCGCCGACCGCTGCGCCGCGGCCGCCGCCACGCCCGCGACGAACGCCTCGGCCGGCTGCGCGACGACGTGCACGTTCGACAGGCCGAGGGCGGCGACGTTGCGTCGGGCGACGTCGGCCGCGACCCGCGCGGAGTCGACGAGCGTGACGTCGGCCGCGCCGCGGCTCGCCGCCTCGAGGCCGAGCGCGCCGGAGCCCGCGTAGAGGTCGAGGACGTGCGCGTCGTCGACGACGCCGAGGTGCTCGAGCCGGGAGAAGATCGCCTCTCGCACGCGCTCGCTCGTCGGTCGCGTGCCGCGGGGCGGGACCTGCAGCGTGCGCCCACCGACTGTTCCCGCCACGATCCTCGTCACGCGCCCACCCTACGCAGACACCGCGGCGCCCCGCCGTCACGCACGCTCGAGGAACTCCTCGCGCTCGGGGTCGAGCTGCTCGCGGATCGCGGCGGCGAGCGCCGGGTGGTCCGCGAGGTCCGGGTCCTGCGCGACGACCTCCGCCGCGTCCGCCCGCGCGGTCTCGATGACGTCCGCGTCCTTGACGACGCGCAGGAGCCGCAGCGAGCTCGCGCGCCCCGACTGGGCGGCGCCCAGGACGTCGCCCTCGCTGCGCAGCTCGAGGTCGACGGTGGCGAGCTCGAACCCGTCCGTCGTGCGCGCGAGCGTCTCGACGCGCGTCGCGGCGGGCGTGCCCGGCTGCGCGGTCGAGACGAGCAGGCACAGCCCGGCCGCCGACCCGCGCCCGACGCGCCCGCGGAGCTGGTGGAGCTGGGAGATGCCGAACCGGTCCGCGTCGAGCACGACCATCGCCGTGGCCTCCGGGACGTCGACGCCGACCTCGACGACCGTCGTGGAGACAAGCACCTGGACCGCTCCCGACGCGAAGTCGGCCATCACGGCGTCCTTCTCGGCCGGCGGCATCTGGCCGTGCAGCACGCCGACCGTCAGCCCGGCGAGCCGCGGGTGGGCGCGCAGCTCCTCCGCGACCTCCAGCACGGCGCGCAGCGGCGCCCGCTCGACGGCGTCGGGCGCCTCGGGGTCGAGCAGGAAGTCCGGGACGTCGTCGAAGTCGTCGTCCCCCGTCCCGCCCGCGTCGGCGTCCGGCTCGTCCGGGTGGATACGGGCGCACACCACGTACGCGCGGTGCCCGGCGTCGACCTCCTCGCGCACGCGCGCCCACGTCCGCTCCATCCAGGTGGGGTTCCCGGCGGGCACGACGTGCGTCGTGATGCCCGCCCGCCCGGCGGGGATCTCCGTGAGCGACGACGTCTCGAGGTCGCCGAACACGGTCATCGCGACGGTGCGCGGGATCGGCGTCGCCGTCATGACCAGCAGGTGCGGGGAGGTGCGGGCCTTCGCCCGCAGGGCGTCACGCTGCTCGACGCCGAACCGGTGCTGCTCGTCGACGACCACGAGCCCGAGGTCGGCGAACTGCACGTGCTCGGAGAGCAGCGCGTGGGTGCCCACGACGATCCCCGCCGCGCCGCTCGCGGCGTCGAGCAGGGCCTCCTTGCGCGCCGCGGCGCCGAGCGAGCCGGTGAGGAGCGCGACGCGCGTCCCGTGGTCGGCGCCCCCGAGGAACCCGCCCTCGGCGAGCGGCCCGAGGAGCGCCCGCAGGGTCCGCGCGTGCTGCGCGGCGAGCACCTCGGTGGGCGCGAGGAGCGCCGCCTGGCCGCCGGCGTCGATCACCTGGAGCATCGCGCGCAGCGCGACGACGGTCTTGCCGGAGCCGACCTCGCCCTGGAGGAGCCGTTGCATGGGGCGCGCGAGCGCGAGGTCGTCGGCGATCTCCCGGCCCACCTCGCGCTGTCCCTGCGTGAGCGTGAACGGCAGCGCCGCGTCGAAGTCCGCGAGGATGCCCGGCTCGCCCTCCGGCCGGGGCGGGCGGGCGGTCGCGGGCTCGGCGGCGGCCCGGGCACGCCGCTGCGCGAGCGCGGCCTGGAGGACGAACGCCTCCTCGTACCGCAGCCGGTCGCGACCGCGCCGCCACTGCTTCTCGTCATACGGCTCGTGGACGTCGCGCAGCGCCTCGAGCCGGGTACCGAGCCCGCGCCGCTCGCGGACGGCGTCGGGCAGCGGGTCGGGGACGTCCTCCTCGCGCAGCGGGTCGAGAACCGTCCGCACGGCCGGCTGGATCTTCCAGCTCGGGATGCTCCCGCTCGCGGGGTAGATGGGGATCGGCCTGCTCGCCTCGAGGACGGCGCTCTCGGCGTCCTCGGCGTCGTCGTCCATGCCGATGATCTTGTAGTCGGGGTGCGTGAGCTGGCGCGTGCCCCGGTAGAGGCCGACGACGCCCGTGAACAGGCCGTGCCGCCCCGGCGCGAGCCGCTGCTCGTGGTAGCGCAGCACGTTGGGGCTCTTGGCGAAGAACGTGAGGGAGAGCTGCTGCGGGCCGTCCGTCACGATTGCCTCGAGGATGGCGCCCGCGCGGTTGCGCATGCGCCGGACGGTCGCGCTGCGGACCTGGGCGACGATCGTCACGTGCTCGCCGAGGGCGAGCCCGCCGAGGTCCGTGAGACGGCCGGGGTCGCCGTAACGGCGCGGGTAGTGGCGCAGCAGGTCGCCCACGGTCTCGAGGCCGAGCTTCGCGAGCGGCCCCGCGCTGCGCGTCCCGACGGCGCGGGTCAGCGGCTCGGCCAGCCGGTCCGTCATGCGCCCACCGCCTCGTCCGTGCCGTGGTGGACGACGACGCCCTCCGCGGCGACCGCGACCGTGCCGCCGTCCCGGCCCGAGCGCAGGAGCACGAGCTCGGCCCCGGCGCGGGCGGCCGCGGGGGCGAGCGCGTCGAGCGCCGGGAGGGGGACGTCGTCGTCCGCGAGGACCGTGACGACCTCGGCGGGACGCTCGAGCAGGCCCTCCAGGAGCCCGACGAGCCGGTGCGCGGCCTCGGGGTCGTCCGTCCCGGCCGCCGACGCCCGGGACGTGCGCACCGTGGCGAGAGCGGACCGCACGGCGTGCACGCGTCCGGGGCCGTCGACCAGTTGGGCGGCGGCGAGCGCGACCGTCACGTGCAGGTCCGTCGGGGCCGCGAGCACCTCGAGCGACTCGACGCCGTCCTCGCGCAGGGCCGCGCGGAGCGTCGCGACGTCCTCCTCGGGGAGGTCGCCGCCGGGCAGCACCACGACGTGCGCCGCGCGCGCGTCGACGGCGACGCGGTGCAGCGCGGCGAGGTCGGGGGCACCGGGCTCGTCGCGCAGGAGCACGACAGCGCCCGCGCGCGCGAGGTCCGCGACGAGCCCCGGTGAGCTGGTCACCGCGACGAGCCCCGGCTCGTCCGACGGGCCGCCGTCCGCCGTGACGCCCGCCGCTTCCGGAAGATGGCCGTGCCCGTGCGCCCCCGGCAAGTGGCGCAGACGGACCTGCCGCAGCGCGACGAGCGCCCCCGCTCCCTCCCGCGACGCGCGGCCCTGGGCGTCGGCGAGCACCGCCCGTCCGGCCACGACCGCCGCCATCGGGTCGTCGGTGTGGACGTGCGCCTGCCACAGCCCTGACCCGTCGTCGCCCGCGCCGCCGACGACCACGACGGAGTCCCCGATCCGGGACAGGTCGGACCGCAGCCGCTCCCCCGGTGCCGCGGACGCGCCCACGGCGCCCGCGAGCGCACCGCCCGGCAGGTCGACCACGTACATCACCTCGAACTCGCCCCCTCGTGCGCGGCCTCGGTCCCCGACGCCGCCCCCACGGACGACCCGGTGACCGGCGTCATGCCGGACATCATGCCCAGCACCTCCGACACGACCGGCGCGGGGGTCACCGGCGCCGCGCCGGGCTCGTCGAGGCGTGCGTCGACGGTCCCGCGGCCCGGCTCGTCGAGCTGCGTGCGGTCCGCTCCGCCGGTCCGCTCGTCGAGCGCCGCGACGAGCGCGCCGAGCACGAGCACGAGTCCCAGGGCCCCGGCGTCGAGCACCTGCGCCCGTGCCAGCGCGTCGAGCTCGTCGGTGCTGCGCAGCGCCGCGGCCCGGGCGCCGTCCCGCGCCGCCGCGGCGACGGCACCGGGCGAGGGGTCGCCGTCCGTGACCACGTCCGCGGCCGCGCGGGCCGCCGCGTCCGCCGCGGTGAGGATCGTGCCCGGCGCCGGGCGCGCGACGGCACCCCGCGCCGTGCGCGCGGCGCGGTCCAGGCCGACGGCGAGCGCCGCCCCCGAGACCGTCCGGTGCTCGGCGAGCTCGAGCGCGAGCCCGCGCAGGTACTCGCTGAGGATGACGCCGGAGTTGCCTCGCGCCCCGACGAGCGCCCCGCGCGCGAGACGCACGAGGACGTCGCCCGCGCCGCCCGCCGGGCCCGCGGCGTCCGCCGTGCCCGCAGGCAGCGCCCGCACGGCGTCGAGCAGCGTGAGGTACATGTTCGTGCCGGTGTCCGCGTCGGCCACGGGGAAGACGTTCACGCGGTCGAGCGACGCGCGCGCCTGGGCGAGGGCGTGGACACCGCCACGACCCCACGCGACGACGACGGCGGCGTCGACCACGTCGGCTCCGGGGCTCACGTCGGGACGGCTCCTCGTACGCTGGGGGACGGCCCGGCCGCGCGCGGCGGGTCGGACGACCCGGCGGTCGTCGGGACCACGGTAGTCAACCCGGCCCCCGGTCGTGGGGCGAGCCGCCCCGGCTCCGGCGTGATCCGTGCGACGCGGACCCGGTTTGAGCTGAGGGCCTCGGATCGGCTACCCTGACGAGGTTGCCCGGGTGCTTCGCGCGCCCTCGACATCGTCGAGGAGCCGCCGAGGGACACCGGGCCGGACACCCTACAGACCATTCAGGACGTCGCCGCTGCGTGCGCGACGTGCACGACGATCAGGAGAAACCGTGGCTGCCAACTGCGACGTCTGCGGCAAGGGCCCGGGCTTCGGGCACAGCATCTCGCACTCCCACATCCGCACGAAGCGCCGCTGGAACCCGAACATCCAGCGGGTGCGCGCCGTGGTCGCGGGGACGCCCAAGCGCCTCAACGTGTGCACCTCGTGCCTCAAGGCCGGCAAGGTCACCCGCCCCGCCTGAGTCGCGCGACTCCTCCACGAGAGCGCCCGCCGGTCCCCGGCGGGCGCTCTCGTCGTCTGCGGCCCCGGTCGCCGGACGCCCGAGCTCCGAAGATCTCCTGAGGATCCGGACAAACGGGCTTGGTGTATCCCCGCCCGGGTGGCAGTCTTTGTTCATGGTGACGGAACTTAGCGAGGTAACGATCCGCCCGGCCGGTCCCGCGGACGCGCGCGCCATCGCGGCCGTGCACATCGCGTCGTGGCGCGGCGCGTACGCCGGCATCGTGCCGGACGAGTACCTCGCCTCCCTCGACCACGACCAGCGTGAGAAGCACTGGGTCCAGAGCCTCGGCACCGCCGGGGCACGCACCTGGCTCGCCGACGCCGACGGCCGCACCATCGGCTTCGCCACCCTCGGCCCCGGTCGCGACGAGGACGCCGAGCCCGGGGACCTGGAGATCTACGCCATCTACCTCGACCCCGAGTCCTGGGGCCGCGGCGTCGCGCGCGACCTCATGCGCACCATGCTCGGCGAGGTGGGCCCCGGCACCACCGTCACGCTCTGGGTCCTCGAGGACGCCGAGCGCGCGCGCCGGTTCTACCGCCGGCACGGGTTCAGCCCGGACGGGGTCGAGCGCCGCGACGACATCGGCGGCAAGGACCTCACCGCCGTCCGCTACCGCCGGAGCTGACGCCCGCGCTCAGGCGCGGAAGTGGTCCCACCCCGACGACCGGCGCGGCACCGCGCCGTCCAGGCGCACGCCCGGGCCGTCGTCACCCGCGGGACGCACCGTGCCGAGCGGCCGGAACCCGGCCGGGAGCGACGCCGCCGCGGGGAACGTGGCGAGCAGACCGTGGTCCTCTCCCCCGGACAGGACCCACCCGTCGACGAGCTCCGTCCCGTCGCCCGCGAGCGCGGCGCCTGCGTCCCGCAGCCGGGCACGGTCGGCGTCGAGCGCAGCCGGGTCCAGGTCGACGACGACGCCGCTCGCCCGCGCGACCCGCCCCGCGTCCCGCAGCAGGCCGTCCGAGACGTCCATCATCGCCGTAGCCCCGGCGTCGGCCGCGACCGGGCCCGCGGCGAGCGGCGGGTCGGGACGCAGGTAGGCGGCGACGAGCGCGTCGTCGACGTCCGCGCGACCGGCGTCGAGCAGCGCGAGACCCGCGGCGGACCGCCCGAGCGTCCCCGCGAGCGCGACGACGTCACCCGCCCGGGCTCCGCCGCGCAGCACCGGCTCGCGTCCCTCCAGGTCCCCGTGGACGGTCACGGCGACCACGACCTGGTCCCCTCCGGACAGGTCGCCGCCCACGACCGCGGCACCGAGCGGGGTGCACGCGTCGGCCAGCCCGCGCGCGAACCCGGTGACCCAGTCGACGGGCAGGTCGCCCGGCATGACGAGCGACACGACGAGCGCCGCGGGGCGCGCGCCCATGGACACGACGTCGGCGAGGTTCTGCACGGCGGCGCGCCGGCCGACGTCGTAGCCCGTCGACCAGCGCCGGCGGAAGTGCCGGTCCTCGACGAGGACGTCGGTGGACACGACGTAGCGGCCGTCGGGCGCGGCGACGACCGCGCAGTCGTCCCCCGGCCCGACGAGCGTCGAGGGGGCCGTGGGCAGCAGGGGGAAGATCCGGGCGAGGAGCGCCTCCTCGGGCACGTCGCGGACCAGCAGAGGCGTCTCGCTCACGCGGCCACCCTAGTCGCCGCCCGGGCGGTCACGGGCACCCGTCGCGGGCCGCTACGGTGGTCGCGTGCTCGACGTCGTCCCTCCCCGCTCCCCCTCCCCCCGCCCGGGGTCGTCCCGGCCGTCCCGGCGCCGGCTCGTCCGCGCCCTGGCCGTCCCCGCGCTCCTGGGCGTCGTGGCCGCGACCGCCGCGTGCGCGCCGCGCATCGGCGTCCCCGTGGCGGACGACGCCCAGAACCCGCTGTGCGCGGACGTGGTGCTCGCGCTGCCCGACTCGCTGGGCGAGGACCTGCCGAAGGTCGGCACGACGAGCCAGGCCACCGCCGCCTGGGGCGAGCCGGGCGCCGCGGTGACGCTGCGGTGCGGCGTCGAGGTTCCCGGGCCCACGACGACGGCGTGCCAGAGCGTCGTGTCCGAGGGGGGCAGCGTCGACTGGCTCGTCGTCGAGGACGAGGGCACGTGGACGTTCACCACCTACGGGCGCGACCCCGCGGTGCAGGTCGTCGTCCCGCCCGCCGTGACGGAGGGGCACTCGACGTCGTTCATCGCGGACCTGGGCCGCGCGGTCATGGAGGTCCCGCAGACGCGTGCGTGCGTCGGCGTGGGCGACGTCGGCTGAGCCGGTGCCCGTCCCGGGCCTGCCCCCGGCTCGCCGCCCGCGCGGTCAGCGCAGGCCGGTGGGCCGCTCGAGCGCGAGCGCGACGAGCTCGTCGATGAGGTCGGGGTAGCTGAGCCCCGACTTCTCCCACATGCGGGGGTACATCGAGAACGGCGTGAAGCCCGGCATGGTGTTGATCTCGTTGACGACGACCTGCTCGTCGGGCGTGACGAACACGTCGACGCGCGAGAGGCCCTCCGCGCCGACCGCCTCGAACGTGCGCACGGCGATCTCGCGCACGCGCTCGACGAGGTGCTCCGGGAGGTCCGCCGGGCACGACAGCTCGACCCCGGCCTCGTCGAGGTACTTGGCCTCGAAGTCGTAGAAGTCGTGCTGCTCGCCCGTGACGACGATCTCCCCCGGCAGGGACGCGCGCGGCCGGGCTCCCCCGCGCCCGCCGAGGACGGCGCACTCGATCTCACGACCGACGACGCCCGCCTCGACGACGACCTTCGGGTCGTGCTCCTGCGCCGCGGCGATCGCCACGGGCAGGTCGGCGAGGTCGTCGACCTTGGAGATGCCGAGGCTCGACCCGGCGCGCGCGGGCTTGACGAAGACGGGCAGGCCGAGCGCGGCCACCGCCTGCGTCACCGTCTCCGGGTCGCGCTCGAACGCCCCCGGCTTGACGACGGTGTACGGCGCGATCGGCAGGCCCTCGCCCGCGAGCACGAGCTTCATGAAGTGCTTGTCCATGCCGACCGCCGAGGCGAGGACGCCCGCGCCCACGTAGCGCACGTCGGCGAGCTCGAGCATGCCCTGGAGGGTGCCGTCCTCGCCGTAGGGGCCGTGCAGGAGCGGGAAGACGACGTCCACCTCGCCGAGCACGCGCGGCACCTCGCCGGGCGCGAGCACGCGCAGGTCCCGGCGCCCGGTCGACAGCGGGAGGATGACCTCCTCGCCCGTCGGCTCGACCTGGGGCAGCCGGCCCGCCGTGATCTCCCAGCGCGACGGCTCGTCGGCCGCGAGGACCCACTCGCCCGACGGCGTGATCCCGACCGGGACGACGTCGTAGCGCGTCCGGTCGATGGCGCGCAGGACGCCCGCGGCGGTCGCGGCGGAGATGGCGTGCTCGCCGGAGCGCCCGCCGAACAGCACGAGGACGCGGGGCTTGCGGGGGGCGCCGGTGGGGTGCTCGTCGGTGGACGGCACGGACCGGTCGGGGCTCTGGCTGGACATCGCCGACGACCCTACCGGACGCCTGCTCGCGCGCGGACGCGCGCCGGTGCGAGATTCCGGAGAACATCCCGGCGAGATCTTGGGAACGATCCGGGAGGCTCCGGCGTTGGGAGTGCCGTGGAAGACACGACTCTCGAGGCCCCCGCGGCCGACGACCCCGACCATAGTCCCGGCCGCACCGGCCCCGGCAGCGAGCGGACGCACCCAGGCGTCCCCGTCGACCGCAGGGCGGTGCGGGCACGATGACGACCTTCCTCTCCCTCCTCCTCGGGCTCCTCGTGGTCCTCGCGATCACGGCGGCGACGGCCTACTTCGTCGCCCAGGAGTTCGCCTACATGACCGTCGACCGCTCCCGGCTGGGGGCCAAGGCGGAGGCCGGCGACGAGTCGGCCCGGCGCGCGCTCGCCGTGACCCGGCGCACCTCCTTCGTCCTGTCCGGCGCGCAGCTCGGCATCACGGTGACGGGCCTGCTCGTCGGCTACGTGGCCGAGCCCCTCATCGGGCAGTCGCTCGGCACCATGCTCGGCGGCGTCGGCGTCCCGACGGGTGTCGGCGTCGCGGTGGGCACCGTCCTGGCGCTCGTGCTGTCGACGATCATCCAGATGCTCTTCGGCGAGCTCTTCCCCAAGAACCTCGCCATCGCGCGGCCCGAGCCGCTCGCGAAGGGTCTGGCACGCTCGACGTCGGCGTACCTCACGGTGTTCGGCTGGCTCATCGCGGTGTTCGACAAGGCGTCCAACGCGCTGCTGCGGATGCTCAGGATCGAGCCCGTCCACGACGTCGACAACACCGCGACCGCGCGCGACCTCGAGCACATCGTGGCCGACTCGCGCGAGAGCGGGAACCTGACCGACGAGCTGTCCGTGCTCCTCGACCGCGTGCTGGACTTCCCGCAGCGCGACGTCGAGCACGCGATGATCCCGCGCTCGCGCGTGGGGACCGTGCGGCCCGAGGCGACCGTCGCCGAGGTGCGCGAGCTCATGGCCCGCGCCCACACGCGCTACCCGGTGGTCGACGACACGGACCAGCCGCTCGGCGTCGTCCAGCTCGCCGACGTCCTCGCGACCGACCTGCCCGCGGACGCCCCCGTCACGGCGCTCATGCGCCAGGCCGTGGTGCTGCCGACGGCCATGACGCTCCCGGACGCCCTCGCGCAGCTCAACTCCACGCGCAACCAGCTCGCGTGCGTCATCGACGAGTACGGCGGCTTCACCGGCGTGCTGACCGTCGAGGACCTCGCCGAGGAGCTCGTCGGCGAGATCACCGACGAGCACGACCCCGAGCAGCCCGCCACGGTCACGGCCGAGGAGGACGGCGTGTGGGTCATGGGCGGCGACGTCCACGTCGACGAGGCGGAGCGCGCCCTCGGGCACGACCTGCCCCGCGGCGACCACGAGACGGTCTCGGGGCTCCTCATCGCCCAGCACGGTGCCCTGCCGCGCGCGGGCGACCAGATCGAGGTGCCGCTCCCGGACGACCCGGCCGACCTCGTGCACGACGAGCCGGTGCACCGCGCGCTCGTCGTCGACGTCCTGTCGGTCGAGCGGCACGTGCCGCGTCTCGTGCGCGTCCGGCTCGTCGAGCGGCGGGGCGACGTCCCCGTCGACGTCGTCGTGCACCCGACCGCGCGCGAGGCAGCGCACCCGACCGACGCCGCGGAGGAGACCCGATGAGCAACCCCTGGGTCGTCGTCACGGCGACCGTCG
Source organism: Cellulosimicrobium sp. JZ28 (assembly GCF_015327065.1). Lineage (NCBI taxonomy): Bacteria > Bacillati > Actinomycetota > Actinomycetes > Micrococcales > Promicromonosporaceae > Cellulosimicrobium > Cellulosimicrobium sp. JZ28. Next base: position 2,398,316 of record NZ_CP017660.1, read on the forward strand.
CGATCATCGCGCTCAGCGCGTTCTTCGTCGCCGTGGAGTTCGCGCTCCTCGGCGCCAAGAGGCACCGCCTCGAGGACGCCGCCCCCACGAGCCGCGCCGCGCGCGCCGCGCTGCGCAGCTCGAACGAGCTCACGCTCCTCATGGCCGGCGCCCAGCTCGGCATCACCGCGTGCACGCTCGCGCTCGGTGCCATCACCAAGCCCGCCGTCCACCACTGGCTCACGCCCGTCTTCGAGACGTGGGGCGCGCCCCTGTGGGCCGCGGACGTCGCGGGCTTCGTGCTCGCGCTGATCGTCGTGACGTTCCTGCACCTCGTCGTCGGCGAGATGGCACCGAAGTCGTGGGCCATCGCCCACCCCGAGCGGTCGGCCACGCTGCTCGCGCTGCCGATGCGCGGGTTCATGTGGGCGTTCCGCCCGCTCCTGCGCTGGCTCAACGAGCTCGCGAACCGCTGCGTGCGGGCCGTGGGCGTCGAACCGGTCGAGAACGTCGAGGGTGGCGGGCAGGACGCCGCGACCCTGCGGCACCTGGTCGAGCACTCGGCGAACGTCGGCGCGCTCGAGGCGTCGTACCGGGCGCAGATCTCGGGCGTGATCGAGCTCGAGACCCTCACGGTCGACGCGCTCGTGCCGACCGGGAGCCGGCCCACGTCGGTCCCCGCCGACGCGACCGCGGCCGACGTGCGACGCGCGTCGGCCCGCTCGGGCCACCTGCGCATCCTCGTCCAGAACGGGAGCGTGGTCCCGAAGGTCGTGCACGTGCGCGACACGCTCCTCGAGCCGGACGACCGGCTCGCCAAGGAGCTCGCACGCCCCGGGTTCGTCCTGGAGTCCGGCACCACGGTGCACGCCGCGCTCGCGCGCATGCGCGAGTCGAGCGAGCAGCTCGCGGTCGTCATGGACGGCGAGCGGTTCGTCGGCGTCGTGACGCTCGCGGACGTCCTGCGCCGCATCCTCCCCCACCCGGAGGACCCGGTGCCCGTCCTCGTGGGCTGACGGCCGGCCACCGGCCGCCATACGGTGGAGGGGCCCCGGCGACGCACGTCGCCGGGGCCCTTCCCCGTCCACCCCTCCACCGTCCGTCCCGAGACCGAAGGCAGGCCATGCCCACGCCCGTCCCGTCCCCCGCCCCGTTCCCCACGCCGCGCACGCTGCTCTCCGACGAGCTGCTGGAGCAGATCCGCGGCCGGGCCGCGGGCTACGACCGCGACAACGCGTTCTTCACCGAGGACCTCGCCGCGCTCACCGAGGCCGGGTACCTGCGCGCGCTCGTGCCGGAGTCGTTCGGCGGCGCGGGCCTCACCCTGCGCGAGCTGGCGCACGAGCAGGCGCGGCTCGCGAGTGCCGCCCCCGCGACGGCGCTCGCCGTGAACATGCACCACGTGTGGACGGGCGTCGCGCGCTACCTCCACCTGCGCGGTGACGCGTCGCTCGACTGGCTGCTCGAGGAGGCCGGCCGCGGCGAGGTCTTCGGCTTCGGCTACTCCGAGGGCGGCAACGACCTCGTGCTGCTCGGCTCGCGCACCGAGGCGCGCCCGGACGAGCGGGGCGGGTACACGTTCCACGGCCGCAAGATCTTCACGTCGAACTCGCCCGCGTGGACGCGGCTCGGCGTGCTGGGGCTCGACACCCAGTCACGCGACGCCCCGCGCCTCGTGCACGCGTTCGTGTCGCGCGACGCCGGGGTCCAGGTGCTCGACGACTGGGACACGATGGGCATGCGCGCGTCGCAGTCGCGCTCCACGGTGCTCGACGGCGCGTTCGCCCCCGTCGAGCGCGTCGTCCGGCGGCTGCCGCCAGGCCCGACCCTGGACCCCCTCGTCGTGGGGATCTTCACGACGTTCGAGACGCTGCTCGCGTCGGTGTACACGGGCATCGCGGACCGTGCGCTCGAGCTCGGCGTCGCCGCGGCCCGCCGTCGGACGTCGATGAAGAACGACGGCGCGCCGCTCTCCGAGGACGCGGACGTCCGCCGGCGCCTCGCCGACGCCGCGCTCGCGCTCGACGCCGTCTGGCCGCAGATCGACACCGTCGCGGCCGAGCTCGACGCCCTCGTCGACCGCGGCGCGGGCTGGTTCCGCGCGACCGCGGGGCTCAAGGTGCGCGCGACGGAGACGGCCAAGACCGTCGTCGACCAGATGGTGCGGGTCGCGGGCGGCTCGAGCTACTTCGCCGGCAACGAGCTCGGCCGTCTCTACCGCGACGTCCTCGCCGGGATCTTCCACCCGTCCGACGACGAGTCCGCCCACTCGACCGTCGCGCAGTCGCTCCTCGGCCCCCTGTCCTGACGCGGACCACCGGCCGCCGAGCAGGTGGTCCTGGCTCGTCCCGGCCGCACGACGCACCAGGACGACCTGCTCGGCCGACCGTGATCGCCTGGTCGCCCGGTCAGGGGGTGGTCGCCCGGGGCACTCGTCGGGCGGCCGGGCGTACGCTGCCGCCATGAGCGACCCGCACGTCCCCGACGCCCTGTCCCCGCGACCGTCGCCGTCGCCGCGGGACGCCCCGAGCGGTCGCAGGGCGCGCCCGTGAACCCCCCGATCGTGCTGTCCTCGACGTACGTGTCGCAGGGCGTCCAGCAGCCGGGCGAGCTGCTGTACACCCGGATGGACACCGAGACGTGGCACCCCTTCGAGGAGGCGCTCGCCGCGCTCGAGGGCGCGGAGCACCCCGGCGTGGTGTTCGGCTCCGGGATGGCGGCGATCGCCGCGGTGTTCTCGGCCGTGCCCGCGGGCGGGAAGGTCGTGCTGCCGCGCCACGCCTACCAGGTGTCGCTCGGCTTCGCGGACGACCTCGCGGCACGGGCCGGCGTCGAGGTCGTGCGCGTCGACGTCGCCGACACCGACCAGGTCGTCGCGGCCCTCGACGGCGCGTCGCTCCTCCTCGTCGAGTCCCCGACGAACCCCATGCTCGAGGTCGCCGACCTTCCCGCCCTCCTCGCGGCGGCGCGCGAGCGCGGGGTCCTGTCCGCGGTCGACAACACGTTCGCGACCCCGCTCGGCCAGCAGCCCCTCGCGCACGGCGCGGACGTCGTCGTGCACTCGGTGACGAAGTACCTCGCCGGGCACTCCGACGTCGTGCTGGGGGCGGCCGTCGCGCGCACGCCGGAGCTCACGACGGCGCTGCGTGCCTACCGCACGCTCCACGGCTCGATCCCCGGGCCGTTCGAGGTGTGGCTCGCGCTGCGCGGCCTGCGCACGCTCGCCCTGCGCGTCGAGCGGTCCCAGCAGAACGCGGCGGAGCTCGCGCGCCGGCTCGCCGAGCACCCCGACGTCGTCGAGGTGCGGCACCCGAGCCTGCCCGACGACCCGGGTCACGAGCGCGCGACGCGCCTCATGACCGGGTACGGCTCGATCCTCGGCGTGCGCCCGCGGGGTGGTGCGGCGGGCGCGGACGCCGTCGTCGCTGCGGTCCGGCTGTGGGTACCCGCGACGAGCCTGGGCGGCGTCGAGTCGAGCCTCGAGCGCCGACGCCGGTTCGCGACCGAGTCGCGCACGGTCCCGGAAGACCTGCTGCGGCTCTCGGTGGGCGTCGAGGACGTCGAGGACCTCTGGCGTGACCTGGACCGGGCGCTGCGCAGCGCGGTCGACTGACGCGCGCCACGGCCCCGGCCGCGCGGCGCCGCGGCGGCGGGTGCGTCGGTCCGGCTCCGCACCGCCACGCTCCGACCCCGTCAGAGCAGGTCGTTCTCCGCCTCTTCCAGGGGACCGCTCCACCAGGAGTCCGGCCCGGTCGCGGCGCTGTCGATGGCGCGCAGCCTCGTGCGGAGCGTCCGCAGCCGCGCCCGGTGCGAGGGAGCCCTGCGCCCGGACGGACGGGAGGGCGGGCGGACCTCCCCCGCGCGGAAGGCACGCAGACGCTCCGCGGCCTGCTCGGCCGTCATCGTCGTCGGTCCGGGGGCGGGCTGCCCGGAGCTGAGGAACTCCGCGAACGCCTCCAGGAACCCCTCGGTCGCCGCCCGGTCGCGGTTGAGGGGGGACGAGTCGCCCGTCGCGACGTCCCGCACCCATGTCGACCCGTCCTCGTGCTCCATGACCAGAAGCTCTCCGTCGTGGACGACGCCGATCTCGCGGGACCCGGGGTCGAGGTCGGTCCTCGCTGCCACCGGGTGCAGGCGGATACCGAACGGATGCTCGTCACGCACGCCCTGGATCCTCTCCGCGCAGGCCGCCACGGCCCGCGCACCACCACCTGTGGGTCACCGCACCCTAGCCCGCGTCGGGCTCGGGTGCCGGGGAGCCGCGGCGGGACTGCTCCCGAGGGACGTAGAAGACCCCGCCGTCCAGGTCGACGTCGAACGGCCGGCCCTCCGCCGGACGCTGCACGATGTCGAGCCGCTGACGTTCCTTCTCCTCGGTGAGGTGCGTCCGGCTCGGCTGGAAGATCTCGACGATCTCGCCGAACATGCCCGACGACGCGCTCTCGCCCGCGCCCTCGGAGCGCCGGGCACGCGCCTCCGCACCGGAGGTGAAGCGGACGATCCCCACGACGACCAGTCCCGTGAGCGCGACCGCGAAGAACGCACCACCGATCCCCTGCACCATCCCCCGAGGGTAGCGGCAGCCATCTCGTCAGGACAGGGTGCGTGCCAGCCGAGACCGGGCCGTGACACGACCGTCGCCGGACCGTGGCCCGCCCGCCGCGCGCGCGTGACCTGGGGTTTCTAGGATCGACCGCATGACGACACGACGAGCGGTGCGGACGCGGCGGGCACGACCGACGGACGGTGCGGCGCCCAGGCGGCGGCCGGCGGCCGTCGCCGGCGCGGTCCTCGTCCTCGCCCTCGCGGCGTGCAGCCCCGGTGGGTCGGACGACTCGCCCTCCCCGTCGAGCACCGCGACGAGCGCGTCGCCCAGCCCGACCGACTCCCCGAGCACCACCCCGGAGCCCGGCGCCGAGCCGACCGACGGCGCATCCACGCCGTCGGACGACGCGACCGAGGCACCGCTGCCGTTCCCCGCGAACACCGAGCCGGACACGCAGGACCCGTCCGCGGACGCCGCGCTCACGGTGACGGACGTCCGGGTCGGGCACCACGACGGGTTCGACCGGGTCGTCTTCGAGCTCGGCGGCACCGGCACGCCCGGGTGGCGGGTCGAGTACGTCGACCAGCCGGTCGACGACGCCAGCGGCAACGTGGCGACGGTCGACGGCGACGCCTACCTGCAGGTCATGATCTCCGGCTCGGGGTACCCCACGGACACCGGCGTCGACCTGTACGCGGGCGCCAACCCCGTCCGGGCCGGGAACGACGGCGTGGTCGAGGAGGTCCTGCTGCGCGGCGTGTTCGAGGGGTACACGCAGGCGTTCGTCGGGGTCGACGACGAGCAGCGCCCGTTCCGGGTGTTCTCGCTCGAGGACCCGACCCGCGTCGTCGTCGACGTCCGCGACGACGGCTGACGGTCCGCAGGCCGAGGGCCTCAGCGCTCCGCCGAGACGCCCTCGGCCTTCTGCGGCCGGGACAGCAGGCCGCGCGCCATCTCGTCGACGGGCATGCCCTCGTGGAGCACCGCGACGACGCCCGCCGTGATGGGCATCTCCACACCGACCTTGCGCGCGAGCTCGAGCACCGAGCGGCACGACTTCACGCCCTCCGCCGTGCCGCCGGTCGCGGCGATCGCGTCGTCGAGGCTCAGCCCCTGGCCGATGTGCTTGCCCAGCGTGTGGTTGCGCGAGAGCGGCGACGAGCACGTCGCGACGAGGTCGCCCATGCCCGCGAGCCCGGGGAACGTCTCGGCGTCCGCCCCGAGCGCGAGCCCGAGGCGCGTGATCTCGACCAGACCACGGGTGATGACGGTGGCGGTCGTGTTGTAGCCGAACCCGCGGCCCTGGGCGATGCCCACGGCGAGCGCGATGACGTTCTTCACCGCGCCGCACAGCTCGACGCCGACCACGTCCCGGTTGGTGTACGGGCGGAAGTACGACGACGAGCACGCGCGCGCCACGTAGCGGGCCACGTCGTCGTCGGCGCACGACACGACGGTCGCCGTCGGCTGCCGGTGCGCGATCTCGCGCGCGAGGTTCGGCCCCGAGACCACGGCGACGCGCTCGGGAGCCAGGCCGAGCGACTCCGCGACGACCTCGCTCATGCGCCGGTCGGTGCTCAGCTCGACGCCCTTCATGAGGGACACCGCGACGGCGTCGGGCGCCACGTGCGGGCGGAGCTCGGTGAGCGTGTCGCGCGCCACCTGGGAGGGCACCGCGACGACGACGAGCCCGGCGCCCGCGAGCGCCTCGGCCGCGTCGGTCGTGGCGCGGATCCCCTCGGGGAGGTCGATGCCCGGCAGCCGCTTCTCGTTGCGGCGCGAGGTGTTCACCTGCTCGGCGACCTCGGCGTCGCGGCCCCAGAGGCGCACCTCGCACCCGGCGTCGGCCAGGACGGCGGCGAACGTGGTGCCCCAGCTGCCGGACCCGAGGACGGCGGCGACGATGCGCTCGGCGCTCACGCGCGGTCCTCCGTCCCGGGCCGACGGCGCAGGTCGAACCGTTCGGCGGGCGCCTGCTCCCCGCGGATCTCCTCGAGCTGGCTCGTGATCGCGGCCATGATGCGCTCGGTCGCCTCGCGCAGCGTCGCGGTGTCCTGCGGGCGGTCGTAGAGGTCGGAGAGGTCGACGGGCGGCCCGGCGTGGACCGCGACCTGCTTGGGCGGGATCGGCTTGAACACCTTGCCGTACGGCGCGAGGAGCCGGTGCGCGCCCCACTGGGCGATGGGGACGACGGGCGCCCGGCTCGTCAGCGCGAGGCGCGCGACGCCCGTCTTGCCCACCATGGGCCAGCCGTCCGGGTCGCGCGTGAGCGTGCCCTCGGGGAAGAACACGACGCACTCGCCCTCGTCGAGCCGCGCGGTGGAGTCGACGAGCGACTGCGCGGCACCGGCCGTGCCGCGGTGCACGGGGATCATCCCGGTGCGGGTGAGGAGGCCGCCGAGCACGGGCACCTTCCAGAGCGAGGCCTTCGCCGTGATCTTGGGGGCACGGCCCTGGTCGTAGAGGAAGTGCGCGAGCGTCACCGGGTCGACCTCGGTGACGTGGTTGGCGGCGGCGATGAACCCGCCGTCGGGCAGGTTCTCGGCGCCCTGCCAGTCGCGTCGGGTGATCGCGAACAGGATCGGGCGCAGCAGGAACGCCAAGGTCTTGTACGCGCGCGGGGTCTGGGGCTGGCTCGGCACGGTCACCGAGCCTACCGGGCGGGGCCCGCCCTCAGATCCAGCCGTGCCGCCGCGCGGCGTGCGCGGCCTCGTGCCGGTTCGCGGCGCCCAGCTTGGCCGCCGCGGACGAGAGGTAGTTGCGCACCGTGCCGGGCGCGAGGTGCGCACGCGTCGCGATCTCCTCGACGGGGGCGCCGTCGGCCGCGAGCTCGAGCACGTCGGCCTCGCGCGGCGTGAGCGGGCTCGCGCCCGCGGCGATCGCCTCCGCGGCGAGCTCCGGGTCCACGTAGCGGCCGCCGTCGCGCACCTGGCGCACGACGTCCGCGAGGACGCGCGCCGAGACGGTCTTCGGAAGGAAGCCCCGCGCGCCCGCCTCGAGCGCGCGCTTGAGGTAGCCCGGGCGTCCGTGGCTCGTGACGATGACGACGCCGCACGACGGCAGCTCGCCGGCGAGCCGCTGCGCGACCTCGACGCCGTCGAGGCCCGGCATCTGGAGGTCGAGCACGGCGACGTCGGGCCGGAGCTTGAGCGCGGCCGCGACGGCCTCGGGGCCGGACGCCGCCTGCGCCACGACCTCGAGGTCGTCCTCGAGCGCGAGGAGCGACGCGACGGCGTCGCGGATGAGGTTCTCGTCGTCGGCGAGGAGGATGCGGATCACGCCGGGGTGGTCCTCTCGGGGAGCGGGGACGGGGACGAGCGGTGGGGACGGGCGGCGTCGGGCACACGGGCCACGAGCCCGAACCGCCCGTCGTCGACCCACGTCTCGAGGCGACCGCCGGCGCCCTCCAGGCGTTCGCGGAGCCCGACGAGGCCCGACCCGCCGCCGGTGCGCGGCGCCGTCGGGACGCCGTCGTTGACGACCTCCACGACGCTCGACGCCCCGTCGCGGTGGACCGTGATGGTGCAGGTGCGCGCGGTCGAGTGCCGCACGACGTTCGTCACGGCCTCCCGGACCGCCCACGCGAGCGCCTCCTGCGCGTCCTCGCCCACGGGGGTCTCGTCGCCGTGCACGGTCGTCTCGATCCCGGCGGACCGCAGGACGGACCGCGCCCCGGCCAGCTCGGCGCCGAGGTCGGCCGTGCGGTAGCCCGCGACGACGGCGCGCACCTCGCGCAGCGCGTCCTGCGCGATGCGACGGACCTCGAGCATCTGCTCCTCGGCGCCGGGGCGGCCGCGGGCCGCGAGCTCCGCCGCGAGCTCGCTCTTCACGGCGACCACGGACAGGGTGCGCCCGAAGACGTCGTGCAGGTCGCGCGAGAACCGCAGCCGCTCCTCCGCGACGGCGAGGCGGGCGTGGAGCACGCGCGTGCGCTCCTGCTCCCACACGACGCCGAGCATCCAGACCGAGGCGCGGTACGAGCCGAAGACGCCGAGCAGCATGACCAGGACCGAGAGGCCGAGGCCCACCGCCATGCCCGCCGTCCGCGCCGTCACGGGCCCGGTGCCCATCCACACGGAGCACCCGGTGACGACGGCGAGGACCAGCGCGACGAGCGCGACCCGCCGGAAGGTGAGCAGGGGGACGAGCGCCAGCACCCCGTACCCGAGGCCCAGGAGCATCGCGTAGTAGCGGCCGCTCGCGGCGACGTCGTCGGCGCCCTCCACGGGGAAGGTGCCGACGGCGAGCACGGCGACCGCGAGCGAGAGGACCCCGAGGAGGACGAGCAGCACCGGGTGGACGCGGCGTCCGCCGAGGAAGTGCCCGATCCCGGCGCGCAGCGTGAGGATGCAGACGACCGTGTGCACCAGGACGAGCGCCAGCCAGAACCGCGCCACCGACGGGTCGAACGTCCGGTCGCTCCCGATGAGGGCGAGCGCGATGAAGGGCTCGGTCCCCGAGAGGAAGTAGAGCGACCATCGGGTGTAGGAGTCGAACCGTTCAGGGCCGGTCCGACGGCTCCACACGTCGAGGAACGTGCGCGGTCGGGTGATCACGACGACCAGCCTCGCACGCGGACCGCGTGCGAGGCCGTGACAGTCGTCATGAGGTGGGTGCCCCGGGCACCCGTGGACGGCTCAGTCCCGGCGGACGTCCGCGCCGAGCGCGACCAGCTTGTCCTGGAAGTTCTCGTAGCCGCGGTCGATGAGGCTGATGCCGCGCACGGTCGACGTACCCTTCGCGGCGAGCGCGGCGATGAGGTGGGAGAAGCCGCCGCGCAGGTCGGGCACCTCGATGTCGGCCGCGGTGAGCGGCGTCGGGCCCGAGATGACCGCGGAGTGGTGGAAGTTGCGCTGCCCGAACCGGCAGTCGCGCCCGCCCAGGCACTCCTTGTAGACCTGGATGGTCGCGCCCATGCCGCGCAGCGCGTCCGTGAAGCCGAAGCGGTTCTCGTAGACCGTCTCGTGCACGATCGACAGGCCCTTGGCCTGGGTGAGCGCCACGACGAGCGGCTGCTGCCAGTCCGTCATGAAGCCCGGGTGCACGTCCGTCTCGAGCACGATCGGCGACAGGTCGCCGCCCGGGTGCCAGAACCGGATGCCGTCGTCCTGGACGTCGAACCGGCCGCCGACCTTCCGGAACGTGTTGAGGAACATCATCATCTCGGGCTGCGTCGCGCCCTTGACCGTGATGTCGCCGCCCGTCGCCAGCGCGGCCGACGCCCACGAGGCCGCCTCGATGCGGTCGCCGAGCGCGGTGTGCGTGTAGCCGTCGAGGCGGTCGACGCCCTCGATGCGGATCACGCGGTCGGTGTCGACCGAGATGATCGCGCCCATCTTCTGGAGCACCGCGATGAGGTCCATGATCTCGGGCTCGATCGCGGCGTTCGCGAGCTCCGTGATGCCCTCGGCGCGCACCGCGGTCAGCAGGAGCTGCTCGGTCGCGCCCACCGACGGGTACGGCAGCGCGATCTTCGTGCCCTGGAGGCGGCGCGGGGCACGGATGTGGATGCCGTTCTCCCGCTTGTCCACCACCGCGCCGAACTGGCGCAGGATGTCCAGGTGGTAGTTGATCGGCCGGTCGCCGATCCGGCAGCCGCCCAGGTCCGGGATGAACGCCTCGCCGAGACGGTGCAGCAGCGGGCCGCAGAACAGGATGGGGATGCGGCTCGAGCCAGCGTGCGCGTCGATGTCCGCGACGTGCGCCGACTCGACGTTCGACGGGTCCAGGTCGAGGATCCCCGCGTCCGGGTCGGACTTCACGGTCACGCCGTGCAGCTCCAGCAGCCCCGTCACGACGCCCACGTCGCGGATCTGCGGCACGTTGCGCAGCACGCTCGGCGACTCCCCCAGCAACGACGCCACCATCGCCTTCGACACGAAGTTCTTCGCGCCGCGCACGGTGATCGTCCCGTCCAGCGGGGTCCCGCCGTCGACGTACAGCACATCCTTCATGAGCTCTGGTCGCCCTCTCGCCAAGCCGATGGTCGTGGTGCCCCTGCGGGCAGGGCCCGCGTGCGGGGCCGCGGACGGCCGTTCCGCGCGCGCGGGTCCCGTGCGTGCCAACGTGCGGCACCCGGAGATTATTCACCCCCTGCGGGGGTGCTCGCCGCCGAACGGACGGTGGCGGCCGTCCCCGACACGTTACTCCCCGGTACGTCCGCGCGGGACGAGCGCCCAGAACCGCGAGACAGAGCCTCCATCGCGCGAGGTAGAGCCCCGGTCGCGCGAGGTAGAGGCGTGGTCGTGACCACGCCTCTACCTCGGCGGACCAAGGCTCTACCTCGGCGGGGTGGGTGGCCGGGTCAGACGGCGGTCGCGTCGAACGCCGCGACGTACCGGTCGATCTCGGCGAGGTAGGCCGCGCGCTGCGAGTCGCCGAGCCACGACGCCTCGAACGAGTTCCTCGCGAGCTGCACGACCTCCTCCGTCGTGAGGCCCGCCGCCTCTGCGAGCGCGACGTAGTTCTCCGCGACGTAGCCGCCGAAGTACGCCGGGTCGTCGGAGTTCACGGTGACGCGCACGCCCGAGCGCAGCAGGCCGGCGATCTCGGTCGCCTTCATGTCGTCGGTGACGAACGAGTTCGAGATCGGGCACGTCGTGAGGCCCAGCCCGCGCTCGCGCACGACGTCGACGAGCGCCGGGTCCTCCACGACGTTCGTACCGTGGTCCACCCGGTCCACGCCGATCTCGTCGAGCACGGTCCGGATGTTGTCGATGCTGCCGACCTGGTCGATGTCGCAGTGCATCGTCAGCCGGTACCCGAGCTCGCGGGCGCGCGCGAACACGTCCGCGAACTTCTGCGGCGGGTTGTCGCGCTCGTCGGAGTCGAGCCCGACGCCCAGGATCTTGTCGCGGAACGGCACCGACGCCTCGAGCGTCTCGGACGCGCTCTGCGCGGAGTGGTCGCGCAGGAAGCACAGGATGAGGTGCGCGTCGATGCCGTGCTTGCTCGGCGCCTCGGCCGCGGCGCGGTGGTACCCCGTCACGACCGCCTCGAACGGCACGCCGCGCGACGTGTGCGCCTGCGGGTCGAAGAACATCTCGGCGTGCTTCACGCCGTCCGCCGCCGCGCGCGCGAGGTAGGCGTCGGCGAGCTCGTAGAAGTCGTCCGCGGTCTGCAGCACCTCCATCGCCGGGTAGTACACGGCGAGGAAGCTCGTCAGGGAGTCGAACGCGTACGTCGCGCGCACCTCCTCGACCGTCGACTGGCCGATGTCGATGCCGTTGCGCTGCGCGAGGCGCAGCTTGAGGTCGGGCTCGAGCGTGCCCTCCAGGTGCAGGTGCAGCTCGGCCTTCGGTAGGCCGGTGACGAACTCGCGGGTGGGCGTCGTGGGCGCGGGCATGGGTCTCCTTCTCGGTCGGTGTCCCCCGGGACCATCTTCTCCCGGGCACGACGACGGCGGCGCACCCGGGTGGGGTGGCCGCCGTCTGGTCGCGCCGGGGACGGGAGAACCCGTCAGAGCAGCCGACCGCCGGTCACGCCGATGCGGTCACCGGTGATGTAGCTCGACTCCTGCGAGGCGAAGAACACGTACGCGGGCGCGAGCTCGGCCGGCTGCCCGGCACGGCCGAGGGGCGTGTCGGCACCGAACTGCTCGACCTTCTCCTCCGGCATCGTGGCCGGGATGAGCGGCGTCCAGATCGGCCCGGGCGCCACGGCGTTGACGCGGATGCCCTCGGGCGCGAGCTGCTGCGCCAGCCCCTTGGTGAAGTTGAGGATCGCCGCCTTGGTGCTGGCGTAGTCGAGCAGCGGAGGGCTCGGGTCGAACGCCTGGACGGAGGTCGTGTTGATGATCGCGCCGCCGCTGGGCAGGTGGTCGAGCGCGGCCTGCGTGATCCAGAACAGCGCGTAGACGTTCGTCTTGAGGACCCGGTCGAGCTGCTCGGTCGTGATCCCCCGCAGCCCCTCGTCCTGCGCCATCTGGTACGCCGCGTTGTTCACCAGCACGTCGAGCCCACCGAGGCCCGCGACGGCGTCCGCGACGAGCTGTCGGCAGAACTCCTCGTCGCGGATGTCGCCCGGCAGCAGCACGGCCGTGCGGCCCGCGTCCTCGATCCACCGGGCCGTCGTGCGGGCGTCCTCCTCCTCTTCCGGGAGGTACGAGATCGCGACGTCCGCGCCCTCGCGCGCGAACGCGATCGCGACCGCCCGGCCGATGCCCGAGTCACCGCCGGTGATCAGCGCCCGCTTCCCGTCGAGCCGGCCCGATCCCCGGTAGGTGGTCTCCCCGTGGTCCGGCTCCTGCGACATGTCGCCCGTGCGTCCCGGCGGCTGGAGCTGGTCGGCGGGCTGCTCCGGCTGCGGCTCCTGCGTCGTGGGGTCCTGCGGCGTGGTCTGGTCGGACATGAGCAACTCCCCTGTCGTCGTTCGGCGGAACGTCCAGCATGGGGGCGTCCGCGCGCGCTCGCAGCGCGCCCGCCCCGTGCGCCGAGGACGCGCGCCCTAGTCCGCTGCGACCAGACCCACGCGGTACGCGAGCACGACGGCCTGCGGAGCCCGTCCGCGAGCTGCTCGAGCACCTCTCCCTCGCGCGGCTCTCAGGGCACGCACGACCTCACCCACGCAGCCCGCTAGGGTACTTCGCATGCGAAACAACAGCCCGGCGACGGTGGGCTCCGAGGAGCTGCGGATCCAGATCCCGGCGGGCGGCTGGGTCGTCGGCACGGTGCGCGAGCCCGCCGAGGAGTCCCCCCGCGGTGTCGTGGTGATCCACCCCGCGACGGCGGTCCCCGAGCGTCTGTACACGGGGTTCGCGGAGTTCCTCGCCACCCACGGGTACGTCGCCGTCACCTACGACTACCGCGGCACGGGCCGGTCCGGCAGCCCCCGCGACCACCGCGGCCTGCGCATGCGCGACTGGATGGCCGACGACGTCCCCGCGGTCGCCGCGTGGGCCCGCCCGCGCTTCGGCGACGTGCCCCAGCTCGCCGTCGGGCACAGCATCGGCGGGCACGCGCTCGCGCTCGGCAAGGGCTCACGGGGCCTGGCCGGGTTCGTCACGGTCGCGTCCCACGTCGCCGCGACGTCCGCGATCCCCGACCGCGCCGAGCGAGCGCGCGTCCGACTGATCCTGCGGGCTCTCGGCCCCGCGACGGCCCGGGTGCTCGGCCACGTCCCCGGCCGTCGTCTGAGCCTCGGGGAGGACATGCCTGCCGCCGCGATGCTCGAGTGGAGCCGCTGGTCGACCATGCCGGGCTACTTCTTCGACGACCCGACCATGCACGCCGCCGCGGACGCGGCACGCGTCACGGGCGACGTCCTCGCCGTCGGGTTCACCGACGACCCGTGGGCCACGCCCGCGCAGATCGACGCGATCACCGACCGCCTCACGGCCGCCCACGTCGAGCGCCGCACCTGGAGCCCCGCCGACGGCGGCGTGGAGGCGATCGGCCACATGGGCTTCTTCCGCCGTGGCCTGCGGGACACGCTCTGGCCCGAGCTCGTCGCCTGGCTCGACGCCCGCGCCGCGGCCGCCCCGTCGCAGCAGGACGGGAACGTCCACTTCCCCGCCAGGAAGCCGCGACGATGACGGGCCGCCCGCCGCGGCTGGTGTTCCTCACCACCGCGGCGGAGCGCCAGATGCGGCGCTGGATCGCGCGCCGCGGCAGCTCGCGCACGACCGGGGACGGAGGCCCGGGGCTCGGGGCCGCCGCCGCCGGCGTGCTGCTGCACCTCGCCACCCACCCCGGCGCGACGATCGGCGAGGTGACGGCCGCGCTGCAGGCCTCCCCCGCCGGCACCAGCGGCCTGCTCGCCCGCATGGAGCGCGCGGACCTCGTGCGCCGTCGCCCCGACCCCGACGACCGCCGCACCGTCCGCCTGGACCTCACGCCCACCGGCACCGTGGCGCTCGACGACGTGCGCGCCGCGCTCGCCGAGCTGAACGACCGCCTCACCGAAGGCTTCACCCCCGACGAGCTGGCCACCGTCGCCCGCTGGCTCGAGCACGTGACGCGGACGCTCACCTAGCCGCACCGGCGGGTCGCCCGGCGGACCGTCGGCCTCCCCTGCGAGGGCGCGCGGGGGCACGTCGTCCCCGCGTGCGCACGGGCATGGGACAGCGCGAGGCCCGGACCTGGAGAAAGCAGGTCCGGGCCTCGGCTCGGGTGGTCGCCCGCGCGGGCGACCGCGTCTGACGGGTCAGAAGTTGATCATGTGCCCCGCGAGACCGTGGATCGACTCCTGGACGGCCTCGGACAGCGTCGGGTGGGTGTGCACGTTGCGCGCCACCTCGTTGACGGTGAGGTCCCACTTCTGCGCGAGCGTGAGCTCGGGCAGCATCTCGGAGACGTCGGGGCCGATGAGGTGGCCGCCGAGGAGCTCGCCGTAGGTCTCGTCGGAGATGAGCTTGACGAAGCCGACCGGGTCGCCGAGGCCGTGCGCCTTGCCGTTCGCCATGAACGGGAACGACGCGACCTTGACCTGGTAGCCCTCGTCGCGCGCCTGCTGCTCGGTGAGGCCGAAGCTCGCGACCTGCGGCTGGCAGAACGTCGCGCGCGGCATCATGCGGTAGTCGCCGAGCGTGAGGGTCTCGGCCCCGCCGATCGTCTCGGCCGCGACGACACCCTGCGCCTCCGCGACGTGCGCGAGCATGAGCTTCGCGGTGACGTCGCCGATCGCGTAGATGTGCTCGACGTTGGTGCGCATGACGTCGTCGATCGCGATGGCGCCGCGCTCGGTGAGCTGGACACCGGTGTTCTCCAGGCCGAAGCCCTCGACGTTGGGCGCGAAGCCGACGGCCATGAGGACCTTGTCGACGACGATCTCGCCCGGCTTGTCGTCCTTGACGCCCTTGTAGCTGACGGTGACGCCGTCGGCGCCGTTGTCCTTGACCGTCTGGACGGCGGTCGAGGTGAGCAGGTTGACGCCGAGCTTCTTGTACTGCTTGGCGATCTCCTTCGACACGTCGGCGTCCTCGTTGGGCAGCGCGCGGTCGAGGAACTCGATGATCGTCACGTCCACGCCGTAGTTCTTGAGGACGTAGGCGAACTCCATGCCGATCGCGCCCGCGCCGACGATGGCGATGGAGCGGGGCAGGTCGCGCGTGAGGATCTGCTTCTCGTACGTGACGACGTTCTCGGACAGCTCGACGCCCGGGAGCAGGCGCACCTTCGAGCCGGTCGCGATGATGACGTTGTCGAACGTCACCTGGTCGGTCGAGCCGTCGGCGAGCTTCACGTCGAGCGTGTGCGCGTCGCGGAACGTGCCGCGGCCGTCGTACTCGGTGATCTTGTTCTTCTTCATGAGGAAGTGCACGCCCTTGACGCGCCCCTCCGCGACGGTGCGCGAGCGGTCGAACGCCGCGCCGAAGTCGAAGCTGACCTCTCCGGAGATGCCGAAGGTCTTCGCGTCGTGCTGGAAGATGTGCGCGAGCTCGGCGTTGCGCAGGAGCGCCTTGGACGGGATGCAGCCCACGTTGAGGCACACCCCACCCCAGTACTTCTCCTCCACGACCGCGACCGACAGACCCAGCTGGGCTGCACGGATCGCGGCCACGTAACCACCGGGACCTGCACCGAGGACGACGACGTCGTAGTGGGATGCCATGGCCTCAAGCCTACTGGCGCAGCATCGGCCGTGGCGCGCCCGCGTGCGCGACGTCCGCCACACCGCCGGGGCGCCGAGCACGGGGTGGGCGACCGGAATCGCCTCGATCCGGTCGCCGGTCCCGTGCTCGGCGCCCCGGCGCCGGCGGGTGCGGTCCTGCGACGCGTGGTGGGGGCGGAGTCGCTACGATGCTGCGGCCGCGTCCACTCGACCAGCGGGCCCGTGCGCGGCGACACGGGTCGGCGCACGGAGCACCCACCCATGGCCTTCGGACTCGCTGCCCTCCTGGACGACATCGCGGCGTTCGCCAAGCTCGCGGCCGCCTCGATCGACGACGTCGGTGCCGCCGCCGGGCGTGCGAGCGCGAAGGCGACGGGCGTCGTCATCGACGACACCGCCGTCACGCCCCGCTATGTCGAGGGCCTGGCAGCCAAGCGCGAGCTGCCGGTCATCAAGCGCATCGCGACGGGGTCGCTGCGCAACAAGCTGCTCTTCATCCTCCCGGCGATCCTGCTGCTGAGCCAGTTCCTGCCCTTCCTCCTCACGCCGCTGCTCATGCTCGGCGGCACGTACCTCGCGTTCGAGGGCGCGGAGAAGCTGTGGGAGCTCGTCTCGGGGCGGCACCACGCCGAGGTCGAGACGAAGACCGAGAAGAAGGCGGTCGACGAGGACTCGGTGGTCTCGAGCGCGGTCCGCACCGACTTCATCCTCAGCGCGGAGATCATGGTCATCGCGCTCAACGAGGTCGCCTCGGAGAACTTCTGGTCGCGTCTGATCATCCTCGTGATCGTCGCGATCCTCATCACGGTCCTCGTCTACGGGGTCGTGGCGCTCATCGTGAAGATGGACGACATCGGCCTGCACCTCGCGAAGCGCGACACGCCCTGGGTCCAGTCGTTCGGGCGCGGGCTCGTGAGCGGGATGCCGAAGGTCATGTCCGTCATCTCGATCGTCGGGATCGTCGCGATGCTCTGGGTGGGCGGCCACATCCTGCTGCAGGGCACGTACGACCTCGGCTGGCACGGCCCGTACGACGTCGTGCACCACCTCGAGCACGCGGTGACCGGGGTCGCGGGCGTGGGCGGGTTCCTCGGCTGGCTCGTCAACACGGCGTGCTCCGCCGTCGTCGGGATCCTGGTCGGCGGCGTGGTGGTCCTCGTGGCGCACCTGATCCCGCGCCGCAAGCACGGCGAGCCCGCCGCGACCGAGCCGACGACGCCGGACGGCCCGGCCCCGACCGCCGGCTGAGCCCACGCCGGGCCGAGCGGCCTGGTTGGATGAGGCATGGACTCCGGCACCTGGACCAACATCGGCCTCGTCCTGCTCTTCATCCTCGTCGGCGGCGTCTTCGCCGGGACCGAGATCGCGCTCGTCTCGCTGCGCGAGAGCCAGGTCGCCCGCATCGAGAAGCAGTCGGCGCGCGGCGCGCGGGTCGCGGCGGTCGCGCGCGACCCCAACCGTTTCCTCGCCGCCGTGCAGATCGGCGTCACCGTGGCGGGGTTCTTCTCGGCCGCGTACGGCGCGTCGACGCTCGCGCCGGACCTCGCGCCCGCGCTCGAGGACCTGGGGCTGTCGAGCGGGCTCGCGGACACCGTCGCGCTCGTGGGGCTCACGCTCGTCATCGCCTATCTCTCCCTGGTGCTCGGCGAGCTCGTGCCCAAGCGCATCGCGCTCCAGCGCTCGGCGGGCGTCGCGCTCGTCGTCGCCCCTCCCCTGGACCGGTTCGCGACCCTCATGCGGCCCGTCATCTGGCTGCTGTCGCGCTCGACCGACGGCGTCGTGCGGCTGCTCGGCGGCGACCCCTCGGCGCGCAGCGAGGAGATGAGCGAGGAGGAGCTGCGCGAGATCGTGCTCGCCCACGAGTCGCTGCCCGAGGACGAGCGCCGCATCCTCGACGACGTGTTCGCGGCGGGCGACCGCTCGCTCGCCGAGGCGATGACGCCGCGCGGCGAGGTGGCGTTCCTCGCGGCCGACACCCCCCTCGCGGACGCCGCCGAGACGGTCGCGGCGGGCCCGTACTCGCGCTACCCGGTGACGGGCGACGACTTCGACGACGTCGTCGGCTTCCTCCACGTGCGCGACCTGCTCGGCCGGGACTGCCCCGACCACCCGCCGACGGACCCGACGACGGGGCGCGCCCTCACCGTGCGCGACGTCGTGCGGCCCATCCTCGCGCTGCCCGCGACGAACACCGTGCTGCCCGCGATGTCGCAGATGCGGCGGGAGGGCGTGCACATCGCCGTCGTCGTCGACGAGTACGGCGGCACCGACGGGATCGTCACGCTCGAGGACCTCGTCGAGGAGCTCGTGGGCGACATCCGTGACGAGTACGACGCCGACGAGCCGTCGCCCGCGCGCGAGCACGGCGCGACGACGAGCGTCGACGCCGGCCAGACGATCGAGGAGTTCGCGCGTCGCACGGGCGTCGAGCTGCCCGACGGCCCGTACGAGACCGTCGCCGGCTTCGTCCTGGCGCAGCTCGGGCGCCTCGCCGTCGTGGGCGACCACGTCGACGCGGACGGCTACCGGCTCACGGTGACCGACGTCGCGCGGCGGCGCATCGTGCGCGTGGACGTCGTCCCGCTCCCCTGACCGCTGCGCGCACGACGCTGAGTGCGGGAAACAGTCGCGTCCCGGCACCTTGGACGCGACTATTTCCTGCACTCAGCGGTGTGGGTGGGGCCGCGTAGCGTCGGGTGGATGAGCGCAGCGAGGACGGGGACAGGGTCGGGGATCAAGGTCGGGGTGGTCGGGAGCTTCGGCTCCGCCGCCCAGGTGCTGGAGATGGCGGTCGGGACGGAGGACTCCGGCTGGGACGGGTTCTTCTCGTGGGACGGGCTGAGCCTGCTGTCCATGCCGGTCGACACGTTCGACCCGTGGGCGGTGCTCGCCGCGGCGGCGGTCCGGACCGAGCGGATCACGCTGGGGGCGATGGTCTTCGCGCTCCCCCGCCGCAAGCCGTGGGAGGTCGTGCGCCAGGCGCTGACCGTCGACCACCTGTCGGGCGGTCGCCTCGTGCTGCCGGTCGGCGTCGGTGTGCTCGACGACGGCGGCTTCTCCGCCGTGCCGGGTCAGCCGCAGTCGCTGCGCGAGCGCGCCGAGCTGCTCGACGACGCGCTCGCCTACCTCGACCGCGCGTGGACCGGCGAGCGGTTCACCTTCGAGGGAACCCACGTGCGGACCGGGGAGATGCAGTTCCTGCCGCGCCCGGTCGAGCGCGCCGTCGTCGGCCACCACGTGCCGGTGTGGCCGGTCGGCGTGTGGGACGCCGAGCGCCCGCCGGTGCGCTCGCTCGACCGCACCCTGCGCGCCGACGGGATCGTGCTCCAGCTCCGCGGCGACCGCGGCTTCGACGTGCCCACGCCCGACGACGTCTCCGCCCTCGTCGCGTGGCTCACCACGCGGCGCGCCGAGCTGGGCCTCGACGCGGCCCGGCCGTTCGACGTCGTCGTCCAGGGCGAGCTCCCGGCGGACCGCTCCGCGGCGGCCGACCAGCTCGCCGGCCTCGCCGACGCCGGAGCGACCTGGTGGGTCGAGTCCCGCTGGAACCCCGAGACCGCGACCCCGGAGTCGCTGCTCGCCGCGATCCATGCGGGCCCGCCCCGTCCCTGAGCAGGGACGGGGCGAGGCGACGCACGCACGGGCTCGGCCGCGCGACGTGTCGGCGACACGATCACGGGCGGGCTCTGGGGTGGTGACGACGGGTCGTGGCGGGCCTGGCGGGAGCAGGGCGAGGGACGAGCCCTGCGGATGGTAGACCCGTCGTCACCACCCCAGAGCCCGCCCCCCGACCACGGACCCGAAGAATCAGACCGGCCGCGCCGCCTCGATCTCGACCTTGGGCAGCGTCTTCGCCGGCAGCGTCTTCGGGCGCCACGACGCGCGCGTCGCCTCGAACGCGGAGATCTCGTCCTCGTGCTGGAGCGTGAGGCCGATGTCGTCGAGGCCCTCCATGAGGCGCCAGCGCGTGTAGTCGTCGATCTGGAACGGCACGGTGACGTCGAGGGCCGACGCGGTGCGGGCGACGAGGTCGACCGTCACCTCGGTGCCCGGGTTGGTCTCGAGGATCTTCCAGAGCAGCTCGACGTCCTCCTGCGCGACGATGCCCGCGACGAGGCCCTGCTTGCCGGAGTTGCCGCGGAAGATGTCGGCGAAGCGCGACGCGAGGACGACGCGGAAGCCGTAGTCCTTGAGCGCCCAGACGGCGTGCTCGCGCGACGAGCCGGTGCCGAAGTCGGGCCCGGCGACGAGCACGGAGCCTGCACGGTAGGCGTCCTGGTTGAGGACGAACGTGGGGTCGCCGCGCCAGGCGGCGAACAGCGCGTCCTCGAACCCGGTGCGCGTCACGCGCTTGAGGTAGACGGCGGGGATGATCTGGTCGGTGTCGACGTTGCTGCGGCGCAGCGGGACGCCGACGCCGGTGTGGGTCGTGAACTTCTCCATGGCAGGAACCTCTTCGGGTCTTCGGGGCGACGAGTGGGGCAGCGCGGCGCGGGTGGCTCAGACCTGCACGAGGACGCGCGGGTCGAGCGGCGCGAGCGGCGTGCCGTCGAAGGACGTGATGTCGGTGCCCTCGGGCAGGTCGAGGTCGCTCAGCGAGGAGAGCGTCCCGCGCAGCGCGGTGGCGGCGGCGACGAGCGGCGACACGAGGTGCGTGCGCCCGCCCTTGCCCTGGCGGCCCTCGAAGTTGCGGTTCGACGTCGAGGCGGCGCGCTCGCCCGGCTGGAGCTGGTCGGGGTTCATGCCGAGGCACATCGAGCAGCCGGCGTTGCGCCACTCCGCGCCGAAGTCGAGGAAGATCTGGTCGAGGCCCTCGGCCTCGGCCTGGAGGCGCACGCGCGCGGACGCCGGGACGACGAGGACGCGGACGCCGTCGGCCTTCTTCTTGCCCTGCACGACCTTCGCGACCGAGCGCAGGTCCTCGATGCGACCGTTGGTGCACGACCCGATGAACACGGTGTCGACGGGGATCTCGCGCAGCGGCTGGCCGGGCGTGAGGCCCATGTACTCGATCGCGCGCTCGGCGGCGACGCGCTCGTTCTCGTCCGCGATCTGCTCGGGGACGGGCACGGTCGCGGAGATGGGCAGGCCCTGGCCGGGGTTGGTGCCCCAGGTGACGAACGGCTCGAGGTCGGACGCGCGGAGCGTGACCTCGGTGTCGAACACGGCGTCGTCGTCGGAGCGCAGCGTGCGCCAGTACTCGACGGCCGCGTCCCAGTCGGCCCCCTCGGGCGCGTGCGGGCGGCCCTTGAGGTACTCGAACGTGGTGTCGTCCGGGGCGATCATGCCGGCGCGCGCGCCCGCCTCGATCGACATGTTGCAGATCGTCATCCGCGCCTCCATGGAGAGCTTGCGGATGGCCTCGCCGCGGTACTCCAGGACGTAGCCCTGGCCGCCGCCGGTGCCGATCTTGGCGATGATCGCGAGGATGATGTCCTTGCTCGTGGCGCCGGGCGGCAGCTCGCCGTCGACGTTGATCGCCATGGTCTTGAACGGGGCGAGCGGGAGCGTCTGCGTGGCGAGCACGTGCTCGACCTCGGACGTGCCGATGCCGAACGCGAGCGCGCCGAACGCGCCGTGCGTCGAGGTGTGCGAGTCGCCGCACACGACCGTCAGGCCGGGCATGGTGAGCCCGAGCTGCGGCCCGACCTGGTGCACGATGCCCTGGTCGGCGTCGCCGAGCGAGTGGATGCGGACGCCGAACTCGCGCGCGTTGTTGCGCAGCGTGTCGATCTGCGTGCGGCTCGTGAGGTCCGCGATCGGCAGGTCGATGTCGAGCGTCGGGGTGTTGTGGTCCTCGGTCGCGATGGTGAGGTCGGGGCGGCGGACCGGGCGGCCCGCGAGGCGCAGCCCCTCGAACGCCTGGGGGCTGGTGACCTCGTGCACGAGGTGGAGGTCGATGTAGAGGAGGTCGGGCGACCCGTCGGTGCCTCGTCGCACCAGGTGCGCGTCCCAGACCTTCTCCGCCAGCGTGCCGGCCATGTAGCTCATCTCCTCGTCGTCTGTCACGGTCCTCCTGGGGGGTACGGAGAGCCGCCTGGGTCGATGGTCCGCCGTCCGGCATCCTGCCGGGGAAGACGTCCAGCGGGTGGAACATCCGTGCCGGACTTGCATCTCAGTGCGTGAGACGTCAATATCGACCTATGGACAATACTAGCGGAGTCGGAGTGCTGGACAAGGCGGCCTCCGTCCTGGGCGCCCTGGAGTCCGGACCTGCCACCCTCGCCCAGCTCGTCACGGCCACGGGCCTGGCCCGCCCGACGGCGCACCGCCTCGCCGTCGCCCTCGAGCACCACCGCATGGTCGCGCGCGACATGCAGGGCCGGTTCGTCCTCGGCCCCCGGCTCAACGAGCTCGCGACCGCGGCCGGCGAGGACCGCCTGCTCGCCGCTGCGAACCCCGTGCTGACGGCGCTGCGCGACCACACGGGCGAGAGCGCCCAGCTCTACCGCCGCCAGGGCGACCACCGCATCTGCGTCGCGGCCGCCGAGCGCCCCGTCGGCCTGCGCGACTCGATCCCCGTCGGCGCGACGCTCACCATGAACGCGGGCTCCGCCGCCCAGGTCCTCCTCGCGTGGGAGGAGCCGGACCGGCTGCACCGCGGGCTGCGCGAGGCCGTCTTCACCGCCACGATCCTCTCCGGCGTCCGACGCCGCGGGTGGGCCCAGTCCGTCTCCGAGCGCGAGCTCGGCGTCGCGTCGGTCTCCGCGCCCGTGCGCGGCCCGTCGGGCCGGGTCGTGGCCGCCGTCTCCATCTCGGGCCCGGTCGAGCGACTGAGCCGACAGCCCGGGCGGCTGCACTCCGGCTCGGTCGTCGCCGCCGCGAACCGCCTCACCGAGGTGCTGCGCCGCGCCGGCGAGTGAGGACGCCGACGCCGACGCCGGCCCGCACCGGGCCGGCGTCGGCGTGCCGCGGGCCGCAAACGGGACGCGCCCTGTCAAAATGTCCCCGGCTGCTGCCATGCTGTGCGTGCCCGACGCCCGGACAGCGCAGCGGTCGCGGGGGCGACCGCTGACCGTCCGATCCCGAGACACGAGGAGTTCCGATGCACCCGAAGCTGAAGGCCGCCCTGATCTGGGTCCTCGTGATCTTCGCCGTGTACGCGATCGTCACGAGCCCGGACCGCGCGGCCGACATCGTCGAGGGCATCTGGGACGTGATCGTCGGGGCGTTCCGCTCGATCGGCCAGTTCTTCAGCTCGCTCCTGGACTGACCGTGGCCCGCGGCGGACCTCGCAGCAGGATCCTGGACCGCTACGTGCTCAACGGCGAGCGGGTCGTGATCGCGACGCGCCACCACTGGGGGATGCTCGTCGAGCCCGTCGCGACGACGGTCGCGGGCGCGGTCGTGATCGCCTGGCTCGTCGTGCAGGCCGGCCCCGCGGTCGGCGACGGCGTGCTCGTGCTGTGGTGGCTGTGGCTGATCCTCGCCGCGCGCCTGGTGTGGAAGGTCTTCGAGTGGCGCAACGAGTGGTTCGTCGCCACGGACAAGCGCCTGCTCCTGCTCTACGGCCTCATCACGCACAAGGTGGCGATGATGCCGCTGACCAAGGTGACGGACATGAACTACGGGCGCTCGCTCGTCGGGCGCGTGCTGGGCTACGGCCAGTTCCTGCTCGAGTCCGCCGGGCAGGACCAGGCGCTGCGCCAGATCGACTGGGTCGCACGACCCGACCGGACCTACCGCCTGCTGTGCGACACGCTGTTCATCCCGGGCGTCCGCCCGGGGGGAGCGCCGGTCGGCCCGGGCGGGGCCGCTGCGACGACGGCGGGTGCGCTGCCCGCGACCGTGCCGCCGCCCGCGCCGCGCCCGCCGCAGCCTGCCGAGCCGCCTCCGGTCGAGCCCGCGCCCGCGTGGGACGGACGCAGCCCGGCCGCCACGACCCCGCCTCCCCCGGCACCGCTCCCGTCGGACCCGCGGGTCGTCGTCGTGCCCGGCCGGTCCGCCGGCGCGTCGAGCGGGCCCACCCAGCCGATCCCCGTGACCGGCGACGCTCACGCGGCGCGGGACGCCGCGCGTCCCGACGGCCGGCAGGCGGGGCCCGGCGAGGACGAGCAGGGCTGGACGGTCTCCGGCGAGCACCGCGCGACGTACGTGCCGGTCACGCCCCCACGGCCGTCGTCGACGCCCATCCCGAAGCCGTACGAGCCCGGCCCCGGGCGCGACGACGCTCCCTGACCCGACCGCACCACCCGCCCGACGGCACAGCCCCGAGGCTGACCCTCGCGGGGTCTCGCCCGCTACGCGACGTGCGTCACACCGGGCATCGGCCACGGCACGTCGTCGATCGACGCGCGGTCATCGGGCATCGGGCGTCGGGCATCAAGAAGAAACGACGAAGGCCCGGTCACCGTGATGGTGACCGGGCCTTCTTCTGTACCCCCAACGGGATTTGAACCCGTGTTACCGCCGTGAGAGGGCGACGTCCTAGGCCGCTAGACGATGGGGGCCTGTGGAGCTTCGTACCGTTTCCGGTCCGTTTCTCCGGTGAGAACTCTACCTCATGTTTCTCGCGGTCTTGACCGCGAGATCCAGAGCCGGAGCTCTTCGCTGGGGTACCAGGACTCGAACCTAGACTAAGTGAACCAGAATCACTCGTGCTGCCAATTACACCATACCCCAAGGGGGTAACCGATCCGCGTCGAGAGGCCGTGACGACGAGTCATAGACCCGTCCCCTGGCTCCCTCCCGTGGAGGTCCCACCGGCCGAGAACATTACCGGACATGCCGACGCGGACCAAATGCGCTCCGCGCGCCCGAGCGGCCGGGCGACGCGCGCGTCCTGCGGTCGACGGGCACGGCCGCCGTCTGGCACCGTCAGGGCATGAGCCCTGGACACTCCCCGGACCCTGGTGCGCCCGCGGATCGACGCGTCGCCGCGCCGAGCACAGCGGGCGTCGTCACGGGCGACGACGTCCGGGTGGCCGTCCGATGGCTCGCCGACCGCCTCGTGGACCAGCCCGTGTCGGCGTTCGACGCGCAGGCCGGGCCGGTCCGCTGGTCGTGCTGGACGACGACGGAGCACGTCGTGGACGACCTCCTCGCCTACGCGCTCCAGCTCGCGGCGCTCCCCGCGCTCGCGTACGTGCCGCTCGTGGGCCCCCGGGGCGAGGGCGAGATCGCGCACGTCGACCGCGCAGCCGGGACGGCGGGGCTCGTCGAGGCGCTCGTCGGCGGCGGGGAGCTGCTCGCGACGCTCGCCGAGACGCGACCGGCGGACGCGCGCGCCTTCCACCCGTACGGGGTCTCGGACGCCGACGGCTTCGCGGCGATGGGGGTCGTCGAGGTCCTCGTGCACGGCCACGACGTCCTGCTCGGGCTCACGCACGCACCCACCCCGTTCCCCCCGGGGGCTGGCGGCCCGGGCGCTGACGCGCCTGTTCCCCGACGTCGAGACGGGTCCGGACGAGGACCCCGACGCCGTGCTCCTCTGGGCGACCGGCCGGGGCGAGCTCCCGGGTCGGCCGCGGCGCACGCGCTGGCGCTGGGACGCGAGCGTGCGCGCGGACGCGCCGGGCTGAGCCGGCCCGTCAGCCCGACGCCGCGGCGGCAGCCGCCGCGATGCGGCGCGCGGCCGAGGAGAGCGCCGTGCCGTCCTTCCAGACCATCCGCAGCCGGCGGTCCAGCTCGAGCCCCGGCACCGCGACCCGAACGAGGGCGCCCCGCGCGACGTCGTCGGCGACGGCGAGGCTCGACAGCACGGCGACCGCCCCGCCGTGCTGCACGGCCGTCTTCAGCGCCGCGGTGGAGCCGAGGTAGGGCAGGTGGTCCGGCAGGCGCTCGCCGAGCGCCGCGAGGCCGCGCTCCAGCGTCTCGCGCGTGCCCGAGCCGCGCTCGCGCACGACGAGCCCCCCGGACAGCAGCTCGTCGACGCGCACGGCGCTGCGGCGCGCCCAGGGGTGCGCCGGACCGACGACGACGACGAGCCGGTCGTGCGCGACGGTGCGGCTGCGCAGCCCGCGCCGCAGCGTCGCGCTCTCGACGAACCCGAGCTCCACGCCGCCGTCGAGGACGAGGTCGGTCACCTCGCGCGAGTTGCGGACGACGAGCTCGACGTCGGGAGCCCCGCCGCCCGGCGCCCCCTCGAGCGCGAGCCGCGCGAGCCACCGCGGCGCCAGGTACTCCGCGACGGTGAGGCTCGCCGCGACCCGCACCCGGGCGGCCGGGGCGTCGCGCAGCGCCGCGACGGAGGTCTCGAAGCGGTCGGAGGCCTCGATCACCTCGCGCGCCCACGCCGCCGTCGCGCGGCCGGTCTCGGTGAGCCGGGACCCGCGCGTCGTGCGCTCGAGGAGGTCGAGGCCGAGACGGCGCTCGAGCGCGCGCAGGCCCGCCGACGCCGTGGGCTGGGCGACGCCGAGCGCGCGGGCCGCCGCGCTGATCGACCCGTGCGAGTCGGTCGCGACGAGCAGCTCGAGCGCGGAGAGGGACGTCCTGTCGCGGGCGGTCGGGGCCATAGGCCCACTCTATGCCTCGCGAGGGAAATCGCTCTTCTGCCGCCGCACCGGCCGCAGCACGCTGGAAGCATGAACCACCCTGCACCTCCCTCGACGCGCACGGAGGCCCTCGCGACCCGAGGCGCCCCGGTGGCCACGGCCGCTCCCCCGGCGCCCGCACCCGACCGGCGCCCCGACGCACCGCGCGGGCCGCGCGCGCTCGTCCCCGGGCTCGTCCTCGTCGGCGCGGCGACGCTCCTCGTGCTCGCGTGCGCGCGCCTGGTCCCGACGGTGTCTCCGCTGGTCGTCGCGCTCGTCCTGGGCGCGCTCGTCGCCCCGGTGCTCGGCCGGCTCGCGACGACCCGGAGGGGCGGGGCGACGGTCGCCGCGACGCGTCCCGGCGTCGCGTGGACGTCGCGCGTGGTGCTCCGGGTGGGCGTCGTGCTGCTCGGCTTCCAGCTCTCGCTCCCGGAGGTGCTGGGGCTGGGCTGGCGCGGGCTCGTCGTCGTCACGACGACGCTCGCCGTCACCTTCGCGGGGACGCTCGCGCTCGGCCGCGTGCTGCGCGTGCCGCGCGTGACGACGCTGCTCGTCGCGACCGGCTTCTCCGTGTGCGGGGCCGCCGCGATCTCCGCGATGCAGGGCGTCGTGGACCGGCCGGGTCGCACGCCCGACGAGGTGCGCGAGGACGACGACGGCGTCGCCACCGCGCTCGCGCTCGTCACCGTCTACGGCACCCTCGCGATCGTCGTGCTGCCCTGGCTCGCAGGGCTGCTCGGGCTCACCGACGACCGGGCCGGGCTCTGGATCGGCGCGAGCGTCCAGGAGGTCGCGCAGGTCGTCACCGCGGCCGGGACGATCTCCGCGCCGGCGCTCGCCACCGCGACGGTCGCGAAGCTCGCGCGCGTGGCCCTCCTCGCGCCGCTCGTCGCCGTCGCCGGGGTCGTCGTGGCCCGCGGGGCCCGACGCGCGGCGTCGGCGCTCGCGAGCACGAGCGCGCTCGGGGCGCCGGGCGCCGCGCCGTCGACCGGTGCGGACGACGGCGAGCCCCGCGGCGTGGGCGCGGGTGCCGAGGTCGAGAAGCGCCGCGTCGCCCCGGTGCCGTGGTTCGTCGTCGGGTTCGTGGCGGCGGTGGCGCTCCGCAGCCTCGAAGTCGTGCCCGCGCCGGTGCTCGCCGTCCTCGTCACGGCCTCGACGCTCGCGTTCGTCGCGGCGATGTTCGCCCTCGGGCTCGGCGTGGATGTGCCGACCCTCGTGCGCACCGGGCGGCGGTCGCTCGTGCTGGGCGCTCTCTCCGCGGTGCTCGTCACCGCGACGGCCCTCGTGGGCGTCCTGCTCCTCGCCTGACCGCCCCGCGAGGAAGCGGCCCGGTCCCCCGAGGGAGAGGTCCGGCAGGCCGGGGTAGAGGCCCGGTAGGCCGAGGTAGATCCCTGGTCATGACCAGGGATCTACCTCGCGGAACCAGGGCTCTACCTCACGGGGCGGGGGCTCTACCTCGCGGGCGGGGGCTGTGCCTCGCAGGGCCGGGGGTTACCTCGGCGCGGGTGTCTGCGCCGCCGCGACGCCGAGCGTCGCAGGGAGGCCGTCGAGGCCGTGGACGACGTGCACGCCCGACGCGCGGGCCGACGTCGGGTCCTCCGGGTGCGGGCCGCCGCGGCGGGTGCCGGGGCGGTCGAGCCACACACCGACGAGGCCCGCGGCGAGCGCGCCGCGCGCGTCGACGTCGAGCTCGTCGCCGACGTACGCGGTGCGGGCCGGGTCGGTGCCGAGACGACGGCACGCCTCGGCGAACACGCGGGGGTCGGGCTTGCCGAAGCCGAGCGTGTCCACCCCGACGAGCAGCGGCACGTCGGCCAGGCCCGCGGCCGCGAGCTTGCGGGTCTGGAGCTCGACGCGCGCGTTCGTCAGCGACCCGACGCGCACCCCGGCCCCCGTGAGCGCGTCGACGACGCCGCGGGAGTCGGCGAACGCCGACCACGACGCCTCGAACGTGCCCCAGAAGAGGTCCTTCCAGTCGACGTACGCCGCGTCGTCGAGCAGCTCGCCGCCGAACGCCGCCTGGAGCTCGTTGGCACGCGCCATCCGCTGGGCGTCGAAGTCGACCTCGCCGCGCGTGTACGCGCGGTAGTGTCCGTTGGGGTCGGCGCGCCACAGCGCGAGGACCTCGTCGTAGCGCTCCTCGGGCAGGTGCGGCAGCCACACGCGCGACGCGGCGGCGATGGCCTGCGCGAACGCGGCACGCGTGTCGACGAGCGTGTCGTCGACGTCGAACAGGACGCCCTCGAGCGGCGCGCCCGCCGAGGCCGCGGCGTCGGTCACAGCGCGTCCCGCAGGCGCACGAGGCGCTCCAGCGTCGAGCCCTTGCCGAGCAGCTCCATCGACTCGAACAGCGGCGGCGAGACGCGGCGGCCCGTGAGCGCGACGCGCAGCGGCGTGAACGCGAAGCGCGGCTTGACGCCCATGCCCTCGACGATCGCGTCGCGCAAGCGCTCCTCGATGGCGGCGGTGACGAACTCGTCGTCCTGCAGCACGTCGAGCGCGGCGATCGCCGCCGCGAGGATGTCCTTCGCGTCGTCGCGCAGGGCGCCGCGCGCGTCCTCCTCGACCGTGAGCGCGTCGTCGGCCGTGAAGAGGAAGCCCAGCATCCCGACCGACTCGCCCAGCAGCACCATGCGCTCCTGGACGAGCGGCGCGGCCGCCGTGAGGATCTCCTGGTTGCGGGGCGACAGGTCGGCGAACGAGTCCGCAGGGACGAGCCCGCCCGCGTGGAGGTACGGCACGAGGCGGTCGCGGAAGTCCTCCGGCGCGAGCATCCGCACGTGCGTCGCGTTGATCGCCTCGGCCTTCTTGAGGTCGAAGCGCGCCGGGTTCGGCAGCACGTCGTGCACGTCGAACGCCTCGACCATCTCGGTGACCGTGAAGATGTCGTGGTCCGGCGAGATCGACCAGCCGAGCAGCGCGAGGTAGTTGAGCAGGCCCTCGGGCGTGAACCCGCGCTCGCGGTGCAGGAACAGGTTCGACTCGGGGTCGCGCTTGGAGAGCTTCTTGTTGCCCTCCCCCATGACGTACGGGAGGTGGCCGAACTCCGGCATCACGTGCGCGACGCCGATCTCCAGCAGCGCCCGGTACAGCGCGATCTGGCGCGGCGTCGAGGACAGCAGGTCCTCGCCGCGCAGCACGTGCGTGATACCCATGAGCGCGTCGTCCACCGGGTTCACGAGCGTGTAGAGCGGCTGCCCGTTCGCGCGCACGAGCGCGTAGTCCGGGACCGAGCCCGCCTTGAACGTGATCTCCCCGCGCACGACGTCGGTGAACGTGATGTCCTCGTCCGGCATCCGCAGGCGCAGCACCGGCTCGCGGCCCTCGGCGCGGAAGGCGGCCTTCTGCTCGTCCGTGAGGGTGCGGTCGAAGTTGTCGTAGCCCTTCGTCTTGAGCCCCGCGGCGGCGTTGCGCGCGTCGGACTCCTCCGGGGTCGAGAACGACTCGTAGACGTACCCGCCCTCGACGAGCCGCGCGATGACGTCCTGGTAGATGTCCGCGCGCTGCGACTGCCGGTACGGCTCGTGCGGGCCGCCCACCTCGACGCCCTCGTCCCAGTCGAGCCCGAGCCAGCGCAGCGCGTCGAGGAGCTGCTGGTAGCTCTCCTCGCTGTCGCGCGCGGCGTCGGTGTCCTCGATGCGGAACACGAACGTGCCGCCCGTGTGCCGCGCGTACGCCCAGTTGAACAGCGCGGTGCGGATGAGCCCGACGTGCGGCGTCCCGGTCGGGGACGGGCAGAAGCGGACGCGGACGGGCGAGGAACCAGGTGCGGGGATCACGGTTCCCAGCCTAGTTGCCCGACGCCGTCCGCCGCCCGGGCGTCCGGCGCCGGGCCCGTCCTCGTCTCAGCCCGGGACGGTCCCCGCCGCGCCTCCCGCGCGCCCGGCCCGCCACGACCGCGTCGCCGCGACCGCCGCGCCGAGGGCGGCGCCCGCGAGCGCGCACCCCGGGACCAGGATGATCGCCAGCACGACGGCGTACGCCAGCACCTCGCCCGGGGGGACGTTCCCGGAAGCGACCGCGAGGACCGCGAGCACGACCACGACGACGCACGGGACGACGGCGCCCCAGCCCGCCCACCGCGCGACGACGCGGCCCGGACCGCGTCCCACGGTCAGCCGCGCCGGACGACCGGGTTGCTCAGGACGCCCAGCCCCTCGACCTCGCACTCGACGCGGTCGCCGACGTCGATCAGCCCGACGCCCGCCGGGGTGCCGGTGAGGATGACGTCGCCGGGCAGCAGGGTCATCGCCTCGGAGACGTAGGACACGAGGAACGGGATGTCGAAGATCATGTCGCTCGTGCGGCCGTCCTGCTTGACCTCGCCGTTGACGCGGCTGCGGACGCCGACGTCCTCGGGGTCGAGGTCGGTGTCGATCCACGGCCCGAGGGGGCACGCGGAGTCGAAGCCCTTGGCGCGCGCCCACTGGCCGTCGGTCCGCTGCGCGTCGCGCGCGGTGACGTCGTTCGCGACCGTGTACCCGAGCACGTACGCCGGCGCGGCCTCGGGCGACACGTCCTTCGCGAGGCGCCCGATGACGACCGCGAGCTCGGCCTCGTACGAGACCTCCTGCGAGAAGTCGGGCAGGACGATCGGGTCGTCCGGGCCGACGACCGACGTGTTCGGCTTGAGGAACAGCAGCGGGCTCGACGGGACGTCGTTGCCCATCTCCTTCGCGTGGTCCGCGTAGTTGCGGCCCACGGCGACCACCTTGGAGCGCGGGATCACCGGCGCGAGGAGCCGGACGCCGTCGCCCAGCTCGACGCGCTCGCCCGTCGGCGTGACGGGCATGTAGAGCGGGTCGCCCGTGAGGACCGCGAGGTACGTGCGGTCCCCCTCCTGCTGGACGAGGGCGTAGCGGGGGTCGTCTCCGGTGGTGAATCTCGCGATGCGCACGGGCCCAGGCTATCCGGCCGTGCCCGGTCGATCACGCGCGGGCGAGGACCTCGCCGTTGAGGACGGCGAACCAGCCCGCGGGCTCCTCGGCCCAGCGCAGCCAGTCCTGCGCGAGCTGCTCGAGCGCGACGTCGTCCGCGAGCGCCGACTCCTTCGCCTGGACGGCGAAGTTCGACGCGACGCAGCGCTCGGCCCACAGCCCGCCCCACCACGTGCGGTCGGCGGGGGTGGCGTAGCACCAGGTGCTCGCGCTGGGCTCGATCCCGTCGAGCGGGAACCCGGCGTCCTGCACCCAGGAGAAGAGGCGACGGCCGGCGTCGGCCTCGTACCCGTAGGCGTGGGTGACCTCGTGGTAGAGCGTGTTCCACTCGGTGAGCCCCGGCGACTCGGGGTACCAGGTCATGGCGGCGTAGTCGGCGTCGCGCACGGCGACGAGCCCGCCCGGCTTCGTGACGCGCCGCATCTCGCGCAGCGCGCCGACCGGGTCGGACAGGTGCTGCAGGAGCTGGTGCGCGTAGACGACGTCGAAGGTGCCGTCGGCGAACGGCAGCTCGTAGGCGTTCGCGTGCTGGAACGTGATGTTCGCGGTGCCGCGCTGGGCGGCGAGCTCGCGCGCGCTGTCGAGGACGGCCTCGGACGCGTCGACGCCGACGACCCGCCCGCCGCCGACGCGGTCGGCGAGGTCGACGGTGACCGTGGCCGGGCCGCAGCCGACGTCGAGGAGGCTCATGCCGGGGCGCAGGTGCGGCAGGAGGAAGCCGGCCGAGTTCTCGGCCGTGCGCCAGCGGTGCGAGCGCAGCACGGACTCGTGGTGGCCGTGGGTGTACGACTCGGACTCCTGCGCGGGGTCGCTGCCTGCCCCGGTGGGGGCGTCGGCGTGGTGCTCGGCGGCCTCGTCGGCGCCGTGGGGGGTGTGCGTCATACCCGCACCGTAGGCCGCGGGTGCGGCGTTCTCGACCCCGTTCTCACACTCTGGGCGCGCGGTCCCCGCGCGGCTCGTCCCCGGCGTGGCGACGGGGTGGGAGCGCGCCCGCGCACGGACAATCCCCCCATGACGGCCGCGACCGGCACGACCTCCGCCCCGGGCGACCGCGCTCGACCCTCCGCCGGCTTCACGCGGCGCCACGCCGCGCTCCTGCTCGGCGGGCCGGGCCGCGTCACGGGGCTCGACGTCGCGCGCGGGGTCGCGGTCCTCGGGATGTTCGCGGCGCACGTGGGCTTCACGACGGACGACTTCGGCGAGGTCTCCGGCTGGCTCTCGCTGTCGCACGGGCGCTCGTCGGTGCTCTTCGCGCTCGTGGCCGGGGTGTCGCTCGCCCTCGTCTCGGGCGGGCGCACCCCGCTCGACGGGCTGCCCGCGCTCCAGAACCGCACCCGCGTCCTCGTGCGCGCCGTGCTCCTGCTCGCCCTGGCCGGGCTGCTGGACCTGCTCGGCACACGCGTGCTGCTCATCCTCGGCTTCTACGCCGCCTACTTCGTGCTCGCGCTGCCGTTCCTGCGCTGGCGGCGCCGGGACCTCCTGGTCCTCGCGGGCGTGGTCGCCGTCGTCGGTCCGGTGCTCGCCCTGTGGCTCCCGGAGGTGCTCGCGCGCGCCGGGCTCCACCTGCCCGACGACGGGTCGGGCGCGCTCACCGACTTCCTCGTCTCGGGGCACTACCCGGCGGTGGTGTGGATGGCGTACGTGCTCGTCGGGATCGCGATCGGGCGGTCCGACCTCGGCGCGAGGACGACGCGCGTCGCGCTGGTCGGTGGCGGTCTGCTGGCGGCCGGGCTCGGGTACGGCGTCTCGGCGGTGCTCACGGGTCCGCTCGGCGGGGCGCAGGCCGTGGAGGACGCGGCCGCGGTGTGGTCGAGCGCGTACCGGCCGGAGCCGCTCGGGTGGGCGGACCCGTGGCCGACGAGCGCCTACCTCTGGCTCGCGGGCCCGCACACGGACACGCTCCCCGAGGTCGTGGGGTCGGGCGGGTTCGCCGTCGCGGTGCTCGGGCTGTGCCTGTTCGCGGGCCGGGTCGGTCGCTGGGTGCTCGCCCCCGTCGCCGCGGTCGGCGCCATGGCGCTCACGGTCTACTCGGCCCAGATCGTCGTCCTGTGGGCGTGGGGCGACGCGGCGTACGAGCAGACGACGAACGGGCCGCTCCTCGCGCTCGTG
Organism: Cellulosimicrobium sp. JZ28; assembly: GCF_015327065.1. Taxonomy (NCBI): domain Bacteria; kingdom Bacillati; phylum Actinomycetota; class Actinomycetes; order Micrococcales; family Promicromonosporaceae; genus Cellulosimicrobium; species Cellulosimicrobium sp. JZ28. Next base: position 2,431,909 of record NZ_CP017660.1, read on the forward strand.
CTCGCGACGCTGGTGGTCGCGACCTTCTGGCGCTGGGCGTTCGGCCGCGGCCCGCTGGAACGGCTCGTCGCGTCCGTCGCGGCGCGCGCCTCCGCCGTCACGTCGTCGCGCGGGCCGACGTAGGGTCGGCCGCATGACCACCACGAGCGACGACACCGCCCCCCGCCCCGCCCTGCGCCGTCTCGGCCGGTCCGGCCTGGCGGTGTCCGCCGTCGGGCTGGGGTGCAACAACTTCGGGCGCCCCACGACGGCGACGGAGACCCTGGAAGGCACGCGCGCCGTCGTCGACGCCGCGCTCGACGCGGGCGTGACGTTCTTCGACACGGCCGACACGTACGGCGGCCGCCCGGGTCTGAGCGAGGAGCTGCTCGGCCAGGCGCTCGGGTCGCGGCGCGACGACGTCGTGGTGGCGACGAAGTTCGGCATGTCGATGCGCGGGGCCGCGGGGGCGGACTTCGACGCGCGCGGCTCGCGCCGCTACGTCGTGCGGGCGGTCGAGGACTCGCTGCGCCGCCTCGGCACCGACCGCATCGACCTCTACCAGTTCCACACCCCCGACCCGCGGACGCCGATCGACGAGACGCTCGCGGCGCTCGACGACCTCGTGCGCGCGGGCAAGGTCCTCTACGTGGGGCACTCGAACCGGGCGGGGTGGCAGATCGCGGAGGCGGAGCTCGTCGCGCGCGCGGCGGGCACCGTGCGGTTCGTGTCCGCCCAGAACCAGTACAACCTCGTCGACCGCGCGGCCGAGCTCGAGGTGCTGCCTGCCGCGGCGGCGTACGGGCTCGGCGTCCTGCCGTACTTCCCGCTCGCGAACGGCCTGCTCACCGGCAAGTACGCGCACGGCGCGCGGCCCGACGACGGCCGGCTCGTGCGCAGCAAGCCGCACCTGCTCGAGTCCGCGCCCTGGGAGGCGCTCGCGCGGCTCGGCGCGTTCTGCCAGGTGCGCGGCATCACCGAGGTGCAGGTCGCGTTCGGGTGGCTGCTCTCCCGACCCCAGGTGTCGAGCGTCATCGCGGGTGCGACGAAGCCCGAGCAGGTGCGGCAGAACGCCGCCGCGGGCGCGTGGCGGCCCACGGACGAGGACCTCGCCGAGCTCGACGAGATCTTCCCGCCGCTCGGGAAGGTCGCGCCCTTCTGACCCGCCCCACCGCGCTCCTGCCGGCCTGGCGGCCGGTCGTGTGGCCCGACCGCGACCGGCTGCCTACCGTGGGGGCATGGCCTCGTGGGAGGACGTCGGACGGGTCGTGGCGGTGCTGCCGGACACGGCGCTCAAGGACGCACGACGGTGGACGGTGCACGGCAAGCTCTTCGTGTGGGAGCGCCCCCTGCGCCCGCGCGACCTCGCCGAGCTGGGCGCCGCAGCCCCGGCGGAGCCGCCCGTCGCGCTGCGCGTCGCGGACGAGGGCGAGAAGACCGCGCTGATCCAGGACGACCCCGGCACGTTCTTCACGACGAGCCACTTCGACGGGTACCCGATCGTCCTCGCGCGGCTCGACCGGGTCCCTGTGCCAGAGCTCGAGGAGCTCGTGCAGGACGCGTGGCTCGCCCGCGCCCCGCACCGTCTCGCGCAGGAGTACCTGCGGCGCACGGAGTGACGCCTGCGCACGTCGGGAGAGGCGTCACCAGGAGAAGACGGCCACCGCGTAGTTCGCCCACGTCGGCTCCAGCGCCACCGTGACGTCCTCCGGGTCGTGGACGGCGTACACGAGGTCCCACTCGCCGCTCGACCCCCGCGCCACGAGGTCGGGACGCTCGAGCAGGACGTCCGGCGCGTAGTCGTACACCCGACGGGCCACGAGGCCGCCCGACACCGGCTGCACGTCGATGCTCCCGGGGTCGACGGCGCGGCCCGTGCCGTTCGTCAGGCGCACCCGGACGCGCACGGAGTCCGGCGGGTCGCCGTCCCGCACCGCCGCGTGCTCGCTCGGCGTGTACGCCTGCGGGGCCGAGACGGAGACGACGAGGCCGTCGGCGTACCGGACGGAGTCGCCGAACCAGACGCGGTCGGACACGGCCGTGATCTCCGGGCCGTCGTCGGACCCGCCGCCGAGCGGGTAGCCGCGCAGCGAGCTGCCGACGCCGTAGCCGGGACCGGACGCGGGCACGAGGTCGACGGCCACCCAGGTCGTGACGACGGCCGTCCCCGCGAGGAGCGCGACGAGCGCGCGCGTCGCCCCCGGCACGCCGCGCGTGCCCCGGCGCCAGGCGACGGCGCCGACCGTGAGCACGACGGCTCCGGCGACCGGGTAGAGCCAGCCCACGTGCGCCCAGCCCATGCGGGCCGTCATGGCCTCGGTGAGGAGGACGGCCCCGACGAGCAGGACGCCGAGGCACGCCGTCACGAGGACGCCCGTCCCCGGCCGCCGGGCCCGCGCGGGCTGCGCCGTCGGTGCGGGCTCGGGGTCGCCGGAGGCCGGGGGTTCCCCGCCGTCCGCGGGCGGCGAGGTCTCCGCAGGGTCCGGCCCCGACGACGCGGGCTCGCGCTCCCCCGCCGCGCCGGGCGCCGTGCCCCAGGCAGGTGCGGGCGCCGCGCCGTCAGGCGGGGTTCTGTCGTTCGTGCTCACCGGTCCGTCCCTCGGTGCTCAGCGCCGGTCAGTACGCGCTCACGCGCGTGACCTCGAAGGTCGCGGTCCTCATCGCCTCCAGGTTCTCGGAGTCGATGAAGTCGAAGGTCTCGACCGTCGTCGACTCGCCCGGCGCGAGCTCGTCGGTGTAGGCGAAGTCGGACTCGACGACCGTGCCGTCGGGCGCGACGGCGTCGATGTCGAGGTCGAACGTCAGCGGCTCGTCGGAGGTGTTGGTCAGCGTGACCGGCAGCGCGGACTCCACCCAGCCGAACTCGTCGGCGGTGCCCTCGAACGTGCCGATCTCGACCCCGAGGTCGTTCGCGAGGATCTCGTCCGTCGACTCGCCGAGCGCACGGTCGGAGTCCTCCTGGATCTCCGCCAGCGACTGCTCGTACTGCGACGAGGCCTCGTTCGCCGCGATGACGAAGAGCACCCACACGAGGATCGTCACGAGCACGGACACGACACCGAGCACGATCGCCGCGATGGAGAAGCCCTTGCCCGACCGGCCCCGCTTCGCCTGCGACAGCCCGACGAAGCCGAGCACCACGCCCGCGATGCCCATGACTGCGGCGAAGATGTTGACGAACGGGATCCAGCTGCCCAGGAAGCCGAGGATCGCGAGCACGAAGCCGACGATCGCCATCGTCGGGGTCGACGACGCGGGCGCGGTGTACGGGGCGTAGCCGTTCCCGAACGGGCTCCCGTAGGGCTGCTGCGCGGCGCCGTAGGGCTGCTGGGCGGGGTCGCCGTAGGGCTGGCCGTACGGCTGCTGCGCCCCCGCGGCGGGGTACGGCTGCGCGTGTCCCGGCGCAGGGTCACCAGCGGGCTGACCGTAGCCCGGCTGTCCGTACGCCGTCTGCGGGTCCGCGCCGTAGGGCGCGTAGCCCGGGTCGCCGTAGGGCGCCTGCTCCGGCGTGCCGCCGTACCCGTGCGCGCCGGACGCGGCGTCGGGCGAGCCGTACGGCTGGGTCTGCGGCTCCCCCTGCGGCGCCCACGCGTCCTGCCTCTGTCCGTGCTCCTGCCGCGCCGGGTCCGGGTCCTGGGGCCGGTAGGGGTCGAACTGGTAGGGGTCCTGCGGTGCCGTGGGCGGCTGCGACATGGTGCTCCTCTGCGGCCTCGCCGCGAGATCGGTCGTTCGGATCGGGGTGGACGGCCGACGCGCGGTCGGCCGGCCTGACGCGCCGGGTCTTCACAGCACGTTCACGACCATTCTTCCCGGTCGTGCCCACATCGGGAAAACCGCATGGCGGGTGAAAGTCCGCCGCGACGGCGCGCCCGCGGGCTCTCGTACCCTGGATACGTGCCTGTGACCGCCACCGCGACCCCCCGGACGACGCCCGTCGTCCGCCCCGTCGTGCTGCCTGCCGCGGAGTGGGCGGAGCGCGAGCGCGCCCACGCCGAGCGCGCGGACGCGCTCACGGCCGGGTGGCGGCACCGCAAGCCGCTCGGGCAGAAGCACGCGATCGAGGACTTCCTCTTCACCTACTACCCCACGCGCCCGGCCCAGCTCCGGCGCTGGCACCCGGGGCCGGGCGTCGTGCTGGCTCCCCCGCCCACGGCCGCGAGCGGTGCGGCACCGGGCGGCGACGACGCTCCCGACCCGTCCACCGACCGCGCCGGCTGGCGCTGGTACCGCCGCACGACCGACGGCCTGACGCTCGACACCGACGCGTTCCTCGCCGACCGTGGCGACACCGTGCGGTACCTGCGCGGTCTGCTCACGGCGACGGCGTCTCGCCCGGGGCGGTTCGGCTGCTTCGGGCTCCACGAGTGGGCCATGGTCTACCGCGACAAGGCGGCCGGGCGCGACCACCGCCACCCGCTCCCCCTGCGGCTCGGGCACGACGGGACGGACCGGGTCGTGGAGGACCACCCCGTGCAGTGCTCCCACTTCGACGCGTTCCGCTTCTTCACTCCCGAGGCCGGGCCGCTCAACCGCCTGCGGCCCACGCGCGAGACGCAGCCCGCCCTGGAGCAGCCCGGGTGCCTGCACGCGACGATGGACCTCTACAAGTGGGCGCTCAAGCTCACGCCGGCCGTCCCCGGCGACGCCGTCCTCGACGCGTTCGAGCTCGCGCGCGACGTCCGCGTCGTCGACATGCAGGCGTCGCCCTACGACGTGTCGTCGTACGGGCTGGAGCCCGTCGCGATCGAGACGCCCGAGGGCAAGGCCGAGTACGTGCGGCACCAGCGCGCCTTCGCCGCCCGCGGGGCGGCGCTGCGCGAGCGGCTCGTCGCCGTGTGCGACGCGCTGCTCCCGCCGGACGACGACGCGGCCGCCCGCCCTGCCCGCTGACGCACCGACGACCGGCGCACCGGGCCGGCGACGTCGCGCGGGGAATGGCGGTGACCGGCGGACGGACCGCGTGCGAGGATCGCCCGCGTGAGCCGCGCCGAGACCATCGCCGAGATCCCGACCGGACCCGTGGCCGTCCCCGCCGTCGTCCGCGCGCTCGCGGGGGACGACGGCGTCACCCCAGTCTGGCGCAACACCGTCGGCGGGCTGACGTTCCGGCTCGACCCCCGCGGCGGCGAGGCCGGGCGACCGGTCCGGTACGCGAAGTGGGTCCCGGCGGGCGTCCCGGAGATCGACCTGGCCGCGGAGGCCGAGCGGCTCGCGTGGGTCGGCGACCGGACCCCGGTGCCGCGCGTGCTCGACCAGGGCGCGGACGACGACGGCTCGTGGCTCGTGACGCAAGCCGTCGCGGGGCGGTCGGCGGTCGAGGCGCGCTGGGCGGGCGACCCGGCGGTCGCGGCGGCCGCGATCGGCCGCGGGCTGCGCGCGCTCCACGACGCGCTCCCGGTCGCGTCGTGCCCCTTCACGTGGTCCGTCGTGCAGCGCGTGGCGCAGGCCGACGACCGCCTCGCGCGCGGGCACGGGCCCGACGAGTGGTTCCCCGAGCACCGCGGTCTGGCCGTCGCCGAGGCGCGCGCCCGGCTCGACGACGCTCCCCCGGTCGACCGCCTCGTCGTGTGCCACGGGGACGCGTGCGTGCCGAACACGCTCCTGCACGACGACGGCACGTTCGCCGCGCACGTCGACCTCGGATCGCTCGGGGTCGCGGACCGCTGGGCGGACCTCGCCGTCGCGGCGTGGAGCACGGAGTGGAACTACGGCCCCGGGTACGACGGCCACGTCTACGCGGGCTACGGCGTCGACCCCGACCCGGAGCGCATCGCGTACTACCGGCTGCTCTGGGACCTGTCGTGACGGCGGGGTGCGGCGCACCGCCGTGCGCCGTCAGCGACGCGGCTGGTGGGCGGCGACGCCCTGCTCGGCGAGCTCGGCGGTCTCCGCGATCCGGCGGGCCCGGGTCTCGGGCCGCTTCGCCTCGACGATCCAGCCGAGGATCGAGCGCCGCACGCCGGGCGTGAAGGCGTCGAAGCGGGCCCGCGCGTCGGGCCGCTCGCCGAGCGCCGTGGCGAGGTCGTCGGGGACGACGAGCGCCTCCGCGTCGTCGTGCCGGGTCCAGGACCCGTCCGCCCGGGCCGCCTCCACGACGGCGCGCCCCGCGTCCGTCAGGCGTCCGTCCGCCTCGACGCGCGCGACCCGCTCCTTGCTGAGGCGCGTCCACCGGGAGCCGGGACGGCGGCGCGTGAACCACAGCGCGTGCCGGTCCTGGTCGACGGTCGCGGCCTGCCCGTCGATCCAGCCGTAGGACAGCGCCTCCTCGATCCACGGCTCGTACCCGAACGTCGGCCGGCCGCTCTCGCGGCGCCACGTGACGAGCCAGACCCCGGGCTCGGCGTCGTCGTGGTGCGCCGCGAGCCACGCCCGCCACTCGGCGGGGGTCTGCGCGTGGAACGCGGGCCGGCCCTGGTACTCCTCGGTCACGGTGGCGCCTCCGTCGTCGGTCGGGGCACCAGCGTGCCCGGTCCGCCGCGGAGGCGCCAGGGTGCCGGCCCGGGAGGCGCCCCGTCGGCGCCTCCCGGGTCGGTCGTGCGTCCTGCGGTCAGGAGCAGGACGGGACGGTGACGACCTGCTCGACGGTCTGCGTCCCGTCCGCCCCCGTCGCCGTGACGGTGACGTCCAGGTCGCCCGTCGCGGACCGCGCGGCGAACGACTGGTACGCGCTCGCCCCCGGCGCGACGCCGGTGAACGACCTCGTGCCGAGCGACGACGCCAGCTCGACGTCGACGGCCGCGTCGGAGACGTTCACCGCGCGGACCGCGACGTAGGGCTTGCCGGCGAGGCAGCGCGGGCTGACCTCGACCTCGACGAGCACGACGTCGGCCGGTTCCTCCAGGGCGTCGACGGCGCCCTGGAGCGCGAGCCGCGCGTCGTGCAGCGCCACGTCGGACGCCGCGGCGTCGTCGAGCGTCCCGGTCGCCGCGGCGAGAGCCGTGCGGAAGGCCTGCCAGGACTCCGGGCTGTACCCCTCGTCGGTCAGTGCCTCGGCGCTCGCCACGAGGTTCTCGAGCCGACGGCGCTCGGCGGGCACGAGCTGGTCGGTCGCCAGGCCGAGGCGCCGCGCCCGCTCGTCGGCCTGCGCCTGGGTGGCGCCGGCGTCGGCGAGCACGGACCGTGCCGCCGCGAGCTCGCGCGTGAAGACGCGCGCGTCGATCCGGCCGTACCGCGCGATCTCCGCCTCGAACGCCTCGGCGTCCTCGACGGACGCGGCGAGCGCCGCGGTGTCCGTGGAGGGAGCCTCGACGTCGTACGCGTCGGTGAAGAACCGCATGCTGTCGAGGTTCGCGACGTACGGGTGGTCGGCGTACGCCTCGGTGGACAGGCGCACCCACACCTGGTGCTTGCCGCGCACCGTGCTCGGCAGGTCGACGACGGCGGTCCCGTCCGTCGTCCAGCTCGACCCCGTGTTCGCCAGCGGGACGGTGACGAACGGCTCGCCCGGGTTCGTCGGGTCGAACGCGTCGAGGTACACCGACAGCGCGGAGTTCCGCCCGGACCGGTTCGAGTTGTGCACGTAGTGGACCGAGAGCTGGTCGAGCGCGGCGGAGCCGAGGTCGATCTCGCCGTAGGCGAGCCAGTCGCCGTCCGCGGTGCCGCCGACGTTCGTCACCGGACCGCTCGTCCACGTCGAGCTCTCGTTCTTCAGCCCGCGGCCGGAGTTCGACGTCCACGCCTCGGACTCGACGACGACCGACGTCGGGCCGCCCGGCGCGAACGTCAGGCTGTCGAGGTTCGCGACGTACGGGTGGTCGGCGTACGGCTCGGTCGACAGGCGCACGAACACCTCGTGCGTCCCCTGCACCGTCTCGGGCAGGACGACGGTCGCGGTCCCGTCCGCGGTCCAGCTCGACCCGGTCGTCGGCAGCGGCACGGTGACGAACGGCTCGCCCGGGTTCGCCGGGTCGAACGCGTCGAGGTACACCGACAGCGCGGAGTTGTTCCCGGACCGGTTGGAGTTGTGCACGTAGTGGACCGACAGCTCGCCGAGCGGGAGCTCACCCAGGTCGACCTCGCCGTAGGCGATCCAGTCGCCGTCCGCGGTGCCTCCGACGTTCGTCACCGGACCGCTCGTCCACGTCGAGGACTCCTTCTTGAGCCCGCGACCGGAGCTCGCGGTCCAGTCCTCGGCCTCGATCGTCACCGTCTGGGACTCGCCCGGCTGACCTGGGGCAGCCGGGTCCTCGGCGCTGAACCGGAACCAGTCGAAGTTGCCGACCCAGCTTCGCCCGGACGGCGCGAGCAGCTCGAACGTGACGACCTGCGCGTCGACGAGCGCCTGCACGTCGCCGAGCTCCGCCGTGACCTCGGTGTACTTGCCCCAGCCACTCGTGCCCTTCAGGTCGACGGTCGCGACCACAGGGCCGCTCACGTCGCCCGCGTGCACGCGCACGGTGCTCGGCGTGTCCGTCGGGGCGAAGCTCGTGTCGTACCGGACCGTGAGGAAGCGCGGCGGGGTGTCCCCGGCCGCGGTCTCGAAGGTCATGTCGCGGTACTGCACCCACGACCCGGAGCGCACGCCGCCGAGGTTGCCGGACGAGCTGTTCGCCTCGTTCTTCAGCTCCCCGCCCGACCACGCCTCGGACTGCTCGGCCTCGAGCGTGCGGTACCCGCCGCCCGTGAGGTCGAGCGCGTCGGCCGCCGCACCGAGCCGGTCGGCCGCGAACCGCAGCGCGATGCTCGTCGCGGCCTCGTCACCGAGGGCCTCCTGCGCCTTCGTCAGCGCGGTGGAGAACCGGTCGAACGTCACCGAGGAGTAGTTTCCGTGCCGCACGAGCACGGCGTCGTCGACGAGCGCGGCGAGCGCGTCGCGCTCGGCGGACGCCACGGACAGCCGCAGGGGCGAGCGCACCGAGACGCCCTGTCCCTGGAGCGACGCCGCGGCGACGCCGTCGGCGAGCGCGGCGTCGCGCAGGTGCACGAAGAAGCGCGCGTCCGCGGACACGGTCCCCGTCAGGGAGACGGTCAGCGCGGTCGGTGACGCGACCGTCACCGCCGCCGTGACGCCGTCGGGCAGCCCGACGACGGTCGCCGCCCCGCTCGTGACGAGGTCCGTACCGGCGGGCGCGGCGAGGCGGGCGCCGTCGAGCGTGAGCGTCACGGTCGCGTCGAGCGCGCCGCCGTCGCCGGTCTGCACGGTGGTCGGTTCGGCGCTGACGCGCGGTCCCTCGGCCGGCTTTTCGGTCGCGGTGCTCATCGAGAACGCGGGCGCGGTGTCCGTGCCCCAGTCGCTCGGCTGCTCGCCCATGCGGAACGCGAGGTCGGCTCCGCCGACCACGGTCGCGTAGTCGACCCACGTGTTGCCGAACGTCGCGCCGTCGAGCGTCGCGGACTGGACGTAGAACGCGTCCTCCGAGACGCCGTCGGCCGTGACCGTGAAGGCGCTGCCGTCGTCGTACGTGATGGTCGTCGCGTCGAAGAACGGCGACCCGACCTGGAACTGGGACGAGCCCGCGGTCACCGGGAACAGGCCGACGGCCGCGGCGACGAACATCGTCGACATCGTGCCCGCGTCGTTGTCCATCGTGGGGAGCATCCCGCGTGGGTCGAGCCGGTAGACCTTCGTCTTCACGGGCGGCGTGAACTCGCCGCCTCCGCTCGGCACGGCGCTCGAGGAGCCCGTCGCGATGTACCGGTTCCAGGTCTCCTTCGTGTAGATCGCGCGCGTCCACTTCTGCGTGAGGCTCGGCTCGCCCGTGTAGTTGAACAGGTACGGCGCCTGGAGGTCGATCTCGTTCGCGTTCGAGTGGAGCATGGCCGTGCCGTCGTCCGGCGCGTGCTCACCGAACATGTGTCGCATGGCGAGGCTCGCCGCCTCGGGGCCGCCCATCGCCTCGACGAGCGCGTCCATGTCGTACGCGTCGTACCAGTGGTACTGCCAGAGCGTGCCCTGGTAGAGGCTCGCGGCCTCGAACTTCGCGTAGTCGGCGCTCTGCCACGAGCCGTCGGCCGCACGCGGGGTGAGGAGGCCGACCGGGGTGCCGTCGGCCGCGGTCCACGCGCCCGGCTTCGTGAGCCTGTCGATCGGCCACGACGCCTGTTCGCGCAGCGTCTCGGCCTCGTCGGTCAGCCCGAGCTCGTCCGCGATCACGGAGAGGCCGTACTGGTCGTAGCCCCGTTGCACCGACGCGCCGGGGTTGCCCGCCACGTAGCCGCGCCGGAGCTCGTCCGCGCTGTACTGCCCGACGAGCCGCTGCAGCGCCGGGTACGCCTCGTCGAGGCGGTCGAACCCGTCGAAGCCCTTGGCGATCGCGTCCGCGACCACGACCGACGACCGCTCCCAGCGCACCGTCGGGACGGAGTGCACGAACCCGCCGAGCCCGCCGCCGGTCCCCGTCGCCTCGGCGTCCGCGAACAGGTAGATCAGCGACTGCACCATGTCCCGGTACAGCGCCGGGTCGATGTACGCGATGACGGAGAACTTGCGGAAGTCGTCCCACGTGGCCCACGAGTCGTAGTACGTGAAGCCCTGCGCGGCGTGCACCGCGCCGTCGACGCCGCGGTACGTGCCCGAGGTGCTCGTCGCGTTCATCGGCATGGCGAACATGCGGTAGAGGTGCGTGTAGAAGAGCTGCTGGAGCTCTCCCGTCGGATCCGTCGCGGTCGAGGCGTCGATCGCGACCCGCCCGAGCGTCGCGTTCCACTCCGCGCGCGTGCGGTCACGGATCGCGTCGAACGACAGGTCGCCGAGCTCGACCTGCTGGTCGATCCGCGCCTGCTCGACGCTCACCGGCGACAGGGTGACCTGGAGCCCGATCTCCCCGGCGTCGGCCGGGTCGAACGTGAGGATCGCGCCGGTGTCGACGCCGTCCTGGGCCGTCGCGTCGACGAGCCGGTCGTCGTCGCCCCAGGTCTGCACCGTCGCGGGCTGGAGCGTGCGCGCGGTGTAGTACAGCGTGTAGGCCGCGTTGTAGAAGTAGCCCGTGACCTGTCCGGACAGCTCCACGGTGCCGTCCGTGCGCGTCTCGACCTGCACCGAGGACGACCGGCGGCTCGTGTTGTTCGTCTCGAGGTCCACGACGAGGCTCGGCGTCGAGCCCGCGGGGAACGCGTAGCGGTGCACGCCCGAGCGCGTGGTCGCCGCGACCTCGGCCTCGATCGTGCCCGGCGCGCCGGTGATCGCGCCGTCCTTGCCCGCGACGTTGCCGAGCCCGACGGAGTAGAAACCGGGACCCGCCTGCTCGTCGTCGTGCGAGAACGGGTGCGCGTACGTGCCCGTGCCGGGGCGCGCCGTGTACGACCCGGACGTCGGGACCACGAGGAGGTCGCCGCCGCCGCCGGAGCCCCCGACCCCGTCGAGGTTGGTGTGCGTGAAGCCCGAGATCTTCGACTGCGCGTAGTCGTACCCGGTGTTGTTCCGGCCCGGGGTCGTGCGCGGGTTGACCTTCGCGAGGCCGTTCGGCGCCTGCGCGGCCGGCATGTCGTTGCCGTAGTCGCCCTCGGTGCCGACGAAGACGTCGACCAGGGACGCGTAGTCGGCCGACGGCGGCTCGGGGGCGGCGCTCGCGGCGGTCGCGGGCGCGAGGCCGACGACGGCGAGCGCCACGGCGAGCGCACCCGCGACCAGCCGCGGGGCTGGTCGGCGCGGGCGGTCCGGGGTCGTGGTGCCGGGGGTCAGGGGTCTCGGGTGCAGGGTTCGGGGGTCGGCAGGCTGGGGGCCATGGTGTCCTCGGGCAGGGGCCGGCGGCGGGGGCGCCGCGGTGGCCGGGTTCGGTCGGGGGTGAGGTGGCGCGGGCGGGCGGGGGCGGCCCCGCGCCACCCTGTCAGGGGCACGTGACGAGCAGGTGATCTGCGGGTGGCCGCACGGGGTGCTCCCTCCGTCCCACGGCGGCGTGGGCTCGGTGGTCGTCGGTGACGCGGAGGCTGGACGCACGTCCAGTGCACGTCCGGGCCTACCCTCGCACACGTTGACAGCGCTATCAACCCCCTTCTCGGTCCCCCGGGCCCCCCGCAGCGCCGGTCCGGCGACCGGCCTCCGCGACACCTGACAGACTCGTCCCGTGACCACCACGACCGGCCGCACCCCGGCTCTCCTCGCGCACGTGCCCGCCCCGACGGGCAAGGCCCCCGACCCGGACGCGCTCTACGAGGGGTTCACCACGTGGGCGACGGAGCAGGGGCTCGAGCTCTACCCCCACCAGAGCGAGGCGCTCATCGAGCTGGTCACCGGCTCGCACGTCATCCTCTCGACGCCCACCGGGTCGGGGAAGTCGCTCGTCGCGATGGGCGCCCAGTTCGCGGCGCTCGCCGCGCACCGCTCGGGCCGCGGCGGCCGCACCTACTACACCGCGCCGCTCAAGGCGCTCGTCAGCGAGAAGTTCTTCGCGCTCGTCGCGGCGTTCGGCTCCAAGAACGTGGGCATGACGACGGGCGACTCCGCCGTGAACCCCGACGCGCCGATCATCTGCTGCACGGCCGAGATCCTCGCGAACATCGCGCTGCGCCGCGGCGGCGAGAACGCCGGCGCGGACGACGAGGACGCGATCTCCCAGGTCGTCATGGACGAGTTCCACTTCTACGCCGACCCGCAGCGCGGCTGGGCGTGGCAGGTGCCGCTGCTCGAGCTGCCGAACACCCAGTTCCTGCTCATGTCCGCGACGCTCGGCGACACGACCCGGTTCGTCGAGGAGCTCGAGGAGCGCACCGGCCGGCCCGTCGCCGAGGTGACCACCGCGCAGCGACCGGTCCCCCTGCACTTCAGCTACGTCGTCGAGCCGCTCACCGAGGTCATCGAGGAGCTCGTCAGCACGCGCCGCGCGCCCGTGTACGTCGTGCACTTCACCCAGAAGGACGCGGTCGAGCGCGCGCAGTCGCTGCTGTCGATGAACGTCGCGACGAAGTCCGAGAAGGAGGCGATCGCCGCCGAGCTCGGCGACTTCCGCTTCGGCACCGGGTTCGGCAAGACGCTCAGCAAGTTCCTGCGGCACGGCGTCGGCGTGCACCACGCGGGCATGCTGCCCAAGTACCGGCGCGTCGTCGAGCGCCTCACGCAGGCGGGCCTGCTCAAGGTCGTGTGCGGCACGGACACGCTCGGCGTCGGCATCAACGTGCCGATCCGCACCGTGCTGCTCACGAGCCTCGTGAAGTTCGACGGCGAGCGCATGCGCCACCTCACGGCGCGCGAGTTCCACCAGATCGCGGGGCGCGCGGGCCGCGCCGGGTACGACACCGTGGGCGAGGTGCTCGTCATGGCGCCCGAGCACGTCATCGAGAACCGCAAGATGCTCGCCAAGGCGGGCGACGACCCGAAGAAGCTCAAGAAGATCGTGCGCAAGAAGGCGCCGCAGGGCTCGGTCAACTGGACCGACGCGACGTTCGAGCGCCTGCGCGACGCCGAGCCCGAGCCGCTGACGAGCCACTTCACCGTCACGCACGCCATGGTGCTCAACGTCCTCGCGCGCACCGCGCAGCACGGTCGCGGCGGCCAGGCCGACGCGAGCGACCCGCGCCGCGACCCGGTCGAGGCCATGCGCCACCTGCTCCTCGCGAACCACGACACCGAGTCGCAGCGCCGCGAGCACGTGCGCCAGACGTTCCGCATCTACCGCTCGCTGCGCGTGGCGGGCATCGTCGAGCGCGTGCGCGTCCCCGACCCGTCGCGCCCCGCGGGCTACCGCCCGAGCGTGCGCCTGGTCGGCGACCTGCCGCGCGAGTTCGCGCTCAACCAGCCGCTGTCGCCGTTCGCGCTCGCGGCCCTGGACCTGCTCGACGTCGAGGGCGCGACCCACGCGCTCGACGTCGTCTCCGTCATCGAGGCGACGCTCGACGACCCGCGCCAGGTCCTCTACGCCCAGCAGAACGCCGCCAAGGGCGAGGCCGTCGCCGCGATGAAGGCCGAGGGGTACGAGTACGAGGAGCGCATGGCGCTGCTCGAGGAGATCACGTGGCCCAAGCCGCTCGAGGAGATGCTCGCGCCCGCGTTCGCGATGTACAAGCGGTCCAACCCGTGGGTCGCGGACGCCGAGCTCTCCCCCAAGTCCGTGGTCCGCGACATGGTCGAGCGCGCCATGACGTTCGCGGAGTTCGTCTCCGTCTACGGGCTCGAGCGCACGGAGGGCGTGGTGCTGCGCTACCTCGCGGACGCCTACCGCGCGCTGCGCCAGGTCGTCCCCGAGGAGCACCGCACCGAGGAGGTGCAGGAGATCGTCGAGTGGCTCGGCGAGCTGGTGCGGGGCGTCGACTCGTCGCTCCTCGACGAGTGGGAGCGCCTGGCGCACCCGGTCGACGACGACGCGGACACCGAGGTGGGCGACGGCCCGCTCTCCGGGGCGGGGGCCGAGGCGCCGACGCGTCCCGTCACAGGCAACCCGCGCGCGTTCCGCCGCCTCGTGCGCAACGCGCTGTTCAAGCGCGTGGAGCTCGCCGCGCATGAGGACTACCGCGCGCTCGGCGCGCTCGACGGCGGCGCGGGCTGGGACGCGGACGCGTGGGGCGACGCGCTCGACCCGCTCTTCGAGGACCAGGGGGACGACGCGATCGGTATCGGGCCCGGGGCCCGCTCCGCGGCGCTGTTCCGCGTCGTCGAGGCGGGCGCCGAGCTGCCCGCGGGCCACGAGGGCCCGACGGCGGAGCACGCCCCCGGCGGCGTGGTGCCCGCGGGCACGTGGCTCGTGCGGCAGGTGCTCGACGACCCGGCGGGCGACCACGACTGGGCGATCACGGCGAGCGTCGACCTCGCGGCGAGCGACGAGGCGGGCGAGCCCGTGGTGACGGTGCTCGCCGTCGGGCCGCTGTAGGCCGGGCGAGACCGGAGGGCGCGCCGGCCCCCGCCCTCACTCGACCGGCAGGAGCCCGCGCCGCCCGAAGACCTCCTTCGCGACCGCGGTCGCGTTGAGAGCGCGCGGGAAGCCGCAGTACACCGCCGACTGCAGGAGCGCCTCGACGATCTCGCGCGGCGTCAGCCCGACGTCGAGCGCGGTCCCCACGTGGATGTCGAGCTGCGCCTCGCACCCGCCGAGCGCGGCGAGCATCCCGAGCGTGACGAGCTGGCGGTCCCGCGGTTCCAGGTGCGGGCGCGCGTACATCTCGCCGTACGCCCACGCCGAGATCTGGTGCTCGAGCTCGGGCGAGACGTCCGCGAGCGCCTCGGCGATGGCGGCGGGCGCCGCCTCGTTGACCGCGCCGAACACCGCCCGCCCGTGCTCGTAGCGCTCCGCGCGCGTCGTCGGCCGGTCGTCCGTGGAGTTCCCCTGCGTCACGCGGAGCAGGGTAGAGGACGCGCGGCGATCGCGGTCGACGGTCTCGCTCCACCGGTCGCGCTCCGGCGGCGGCACCCTACGGTGAGACCATGAGCGACACGCCCCGTACCGGTCGGCACCCCGGCGAGCCCCACCACCCGGAGAGCACGGGCTCACGGCTCAACCGGCTCCGGGCGGGGGTGCTCGGCGCGAACGACGGCATCGTCTCGACGGCGGGCGTCGTCGTGGGCGTCGCGGCGACGAGCACGTCGATCCCCGTCATCGCGACCGCGGGCGGCGCGGCGCTGCTCGCGGGCGCGCTGTCCATGGCGGCGGGCGAGTACGTCTCGGTGAGCACGCAGCGCGACACCGAGAAGGCGCTCCTCGCGACCGAGCGCCGCGAGCTCGCGGAGATGCCGGACGCGGAGCTCGACGAGCTCGCCGGCATCTACGAGGCGAAGGGCCTGACGCCCGACCTCGCACGCCAGGTCGCCGTCCAGCTCACCGAGCGCGACCCGCTCGCCGCGCACGCCGACGCGGAGCTGCACATCGACCCCGACGAGCTCACGAGCCCGTGGGAGGCCGCGGTCGCGTCGATCGTGTCGTTCACCGTCGGTGGCCTGCTGCCGCTCGCGGCGATCCTCCTCGCCCCGGCGGCCATCCGCATCCCGCTCACCTTCGTCGCCGTCGTGCTCGCGCTCGTCCTCACCGGCTGGGGGTCGGCACGCCTCGGCAACGCGCCGACGCGCCGCGCGACGATCCGCACCGTTGTCGGGGGCGCCGTCGCGATGGGCGTGACGTACGCGATCGGCTCGTTGCTCGACGTGAACGTCTGACCGGAGTGCCAGGCCGGGGACGGTCGGGGGACTCCCGGCGCCCGCGCGGCGCCTTGGGTAGGGTGTGGCCCATGTCGAGCCCTGAGGCATCCACTCCGGGGGCTTACGGTCACACCGTCAGCCCCAGGACCGCTGAGCCTCTCAGCGCTGCCTTCCGCCCCCGCTGCGTGCGGGTGCCGTGCCGGACGCTGCCCTCCGGGCGCTGACCGTGGTGTGACGAGACACCTCCTGCTCGTCCCCTCGCACCCCGGAGCCCTCGATGCCTCGTGCCCTGTACCTGCTCGCCCTGGCGGTCTTCGCCATGGGCACCTCGGAGTTCATGCTCGCCGGCCTGGTGCCGGACATCGCCGCCCGTCTCGACGTCCCGGTGGGGACGGCGGGCCTGCTGACGTCGGCCTTCGCCGTCGGCATGGTCGTCGGCGCGCCGGTCATGGCGGCCTCGGCCCGCCGCCTGCCGGTGCGGGCGACGCTGCTCGGCTGCGTCGCGCTGTTCGCCCTCGCCCACGTCGTCGGCGCGGTCACCCCGAGCTTCGCGGCGCTCGTCGCGGTCCGGGTGGTGGCGGCCTTCGCCAACGCGGGGTTCCTCGCCGTCGCGCTCAGCACGGCGGCGACGCTGGTGCCCGCGGACCGCACGGGGCGCGCCGTCGCCGTGCTCCTGTCGGGCACCACCGCCGCGATGGTCGCGGGCGTCCCGGCCGGGGCGCTCCTCGGCGCCGCGTGGGGCTGGGAGTCGACCTTCTGGGCTGTCGCGGTCCTCTGCCTGCCCGCCGCGCTCGGGATCGCCCGCGGCCTCCCCGCGCGCGGGCCCGAGCGCGCGACCCTGCCGTCCGTCGACGCACCGTCGCTGCGGACGGAGCTGGCACAGCTCGTCTCGCCCCCGCTCGGCCTGACGATGGTGTCTGCCGCGCTGGTCAACACCGGCACCTTCGCGACGCTCACGTTCCTCGCACCGCTGGTGACCGATGTCGCCGGGCTGAGCCGGTGGTGGGTGCCCGTCGCGCTCGTGCTCTTCGGGGTCGGCTCCTTCCTCGGCGTCGCCGTCGCGGGCCGGACGTCCGACCGCATCCCCGGGGTCGTGGTCGCCGTGGGCGGCGTCCTGCTGCTGGCGGGCTGGGTCGCCCTGGCCACCTTCGCCGCCGTTCCGGTGGTGCTGCTCTGCCTCGTGCTCGTGCAGGGCGTCCTCGGTTTCGCGGCCGGCAGCACGTTGATCGCGCAGGTGCTCCGCGCGGCGTCGGGCGCACCGACCCTGGGCGGCTCCTTCGCCACGGCGGCGCTCAACGTCGGCGCGGCCGTGGGGCCGGCCGTCGCCGCAGCGACCATCGCCACCGGGCTCGGCGACCGCGGGCCGGTGTGGGTCGCCGTGGCGGCGACGGCGCTCGCCCTGGTGCCGGTAGCCGTCCTGCGTCGCGCGACCGGCCCCGCGACGGCCCGCGCCCCCCGCTGACCCGTGCGGGCGCTCCCCCGCGCCCGCTGCGGCAGAATCGGGCCGTGGCCAAGAAGACGAAGTCCTCCGCGCACGCCGGCACGCCCGCGGTCGCCCTCCTCGAGCGCGAGGGGGTCGCGCACACGCTCCACCCGTACGAGCACGACCCGTCGAGCGAGCTGTCCTTCGGGCTCGAGGCGGCCGCGGCCATCGGGGTGCCCGCGGAGCAGGTGTTCAAGACGCTGCTCGCCGTGGTCGACGGCGGCCCGCTCGTGGTGGGGATCGTGCCGGTCGACCGACAGCTCGACCTGAAGGCGCTCGCCAAGGCCGCAGGCGGCAAGAAGGCGAGCATGGCCGAGCCCGCCGCGGCCGAGCGCGCGACGGGCTACGTCGTCGGCGGGATCTCGCCGCTGGGCCAGAAGCAGCCCCATCGCACGTTCCTCGACGACAGCGCGCTCGCGTTCGACGCCGTCTACGTCTCGGGCGGGCGCCGCGGGCTCGACGTCGGTCTGGCGCCCGCGGACCTGCTGCGCCTCACCGCAGGCACGGCCGCCCCGATCGCCCGGTAGGGTGGTCCGTCAGCGCTGGTAGAAGGTGTACCGCGCGTCGGTCGGGACGATGTCCTTGCCGAGCGGCAGGAGCGAGACGGGGATCATCTTGAGGTTGGCGATCCCGAGCGGGATCCCGATGATCGACACGAACAGCGGGATCGCGGTGACGACGTGCCCGATCGCCAGCCAGATCCCCGCGACGAGCACCCAGATGACGTTCCCGATCGTCGACCAGGCGCCCGCGGTCGGCTTGTCGACCACCGTGCGGCCGAACGGCCACAGCGCGTAGCCCGCGATGCGGAACGACGCGATCCCGAACGGGATGGTCACGATCAGGATGCAGCAGATGATCCCCGCCACGACGTAGCCCAGCGCGAGCCACAGCCCGGCGAACACGAGCCAGATGATGTTGAGCAGCGTCTTCACGGCACCGTCCTTTCCCTTCCATTCTCGCCGATCGAGCGGTCGGTGGGATCGGGGACCACCCTGAGACGACCCGGATCCCGGACCCTGCGGCCGACCTAGACTGGCCGCATGCCCCTCCCCGAGCCGTCGTCCGTGCTGCCCGCGCAGATCGCGCAGAACCTCGACCGGGTGCGGGCCCGGGTGGACGACGCCGCGCGCGCGGCCGGGCGTGCGGCGTCGGACGTGCGGCTGCTCGTGGCGACGAAGACCCAGCCCGGCGACGCCGTGCGCGCGGTCGTCGAGGCCGGTGCGGACCTGATCGGCGAGAACCGCGTGCAGGAGCTCGTCGCGAAGGCGCCTGAACTCGCCGACCTCGTGGCGGCGGGGCGGGTCGAGGTCCACATGATCGGGCACCTCCAGCGCAACAAGGTGAACCAGGTCCTCGCCACCGCGACCGGGGTCGAGAGCGTGGACTCGCTCGCGCTCGCCGAGGCGCTCGCGGCGCGCTGCGCGCGCGACGGCCGCCTGCTCGACGTCCTGGTGCAGGTCAACGTCTCGGGCGAGGAGTCGAAGTCGGGCGTGCGGCCCGACGACGCGCCCGCCCTCGCGACGGCGGTCGCCGCGCTCGACGGACTGCGGCTCGCAGGCTTCATGACGATCGGCGCGAACTCGCCCGACGAGGCCGTGGTGCGCGCGGGCTTCGCGCGCCTGCGTGCGGTGCGCGACGCCGTCGTGGGGTCGGGCGCGCCCGGGACCGCGGACGCCCGCGCGCTGTCCATGGGCATGAGCGGCGACCTGGAGCTCGCGGTCGCCGAGGGCGCGACGATCGTCCGCGTCGGCACCGCCGTCTTCGGCCCTCGCCCCACCCCGCCGAGATAGAGCCCCGGTCAGCCGAGGGAGGGGCCCGGTAGACCGAGGTAGAGGCCTGGTCGCGACCACGGCTCTACCTCCCGGTACCCGGCCTCTCCCTCGGCGGGGTGGTCATCGCGCGGGGAGTGCGCCCAGCCGGGCGAGCGCGCCGCGGACACCAGCCACGCCGTCGCCGGCCAGCGCCTCGCGTGCGGCGTCGGCCTCGACGCCCGCGAGGAGCATCACGAGCGCGACGTGCACCTCGCCGTCGGCCGCGCGCAGCACGTCCTCGCACTCCGCCGAGCCCAGGCCGGTCGCCTGCACGAGCATCCGGACGATGCGTGCGCGCAGCTTCTGGTTGGTCGGGCGCACGTCGATCATGAGGTTCGAGTACGTCTTGCCGAGGCGGATCATCGTCGCGGTCGAGAACGTGTTGAGCACGAGCTTCTGGGCCGTCGCCGCCTTCATGCGCGTGGAGCCCGTGACGACCTCGGGGCCCGTGTCGACGAGGATCGCGACGTCCACCCCGGCCGCGAGCGGCGCGTCCGGGTTGGCCGAGACGAGCACCGTGCGCGCCCCCCGCTCGCGCGCGACGTCGAGCGCCCCGCGCACGTACGGGGTGCGGCCGCTCGCCGCGAGCCCGACGACGACGTCGCGCGGGCCGACCGCGTCGACGTCGGCGCGCCCGAGCGCCACGTCGTCCTCCGCCCCCTCGACGGCCAGCATCATCGCGCCCACGCCGCCCGCGAGGTGCGCGACGAACCACTCCTCGCCCACGCCGTACGTCGGCAGGAGCTCGACGGCGTCGAGCACGCCGAGACGGCCCGACGTGCCCGACCCCACGTAGTGCACGCGGCCGCCGGAGCGCAGCGCCTCCACGGCGAGGTCGACGGCCTGCGCGATCCGACCGCGCTGGGCCCGCACCGCGTCCGCGACGACGGCGTCCTCCTCGGTGATGAGCCGGACGACGTCCGCCGTCGGGAGCAGGTCGACGTCGGTCGTGCGCGGGTTGCGCTCCTCGGTCGGCGAGGCGAGGCGCACCAGCTCCTGCCACTCGTCGGGGCTCGAGGTGGTGCTCGCAGCCCCGCTCGGAGTGCCGCTCGTGGCGACGGTCGGGTCGGTCATCGGGAGGTTCCCTTCGTCGGGTCCGGCAGCGGACCCTGGGTGCGCGGGCCCGGGTGCAGGCCGTGCGGGGTGTTGGCGAGCGCCAGACGGCGCACCGGGCCGCTCGCGGCGGGCCACGGCAGCGGCGTGGGCGGGGTGAGCGAGCCGAGGACGACCGCGCGGCGGGCGCCCGTCGCCCGACGGCGGTGCTCGCCGGCGGCGGTGCCCGGCAGCCCGTGGGCCGACAGGAAGCCGAGGAGCGCGAAGAGGTACGCCTCCTTCGCGTCGACCGGCAGACCGAGCGCCTCGGACGTCACGACCTCGCACGCGTGCGGCACGCGCTCGGCGAGCGCCGCGCGCAGCCGGTCGAGGAGCACGGGGTTGCGCGCTCCCCCGCCGGACGCGACGACGCGGCGCACGTCGCGGCCCGCGAGCGCGTCGGCGACGCTGACCGCGGTGAGCTCGGTGAGCGTCGCGACGAGGTCGGGGCCGGTGAGCCCCGGGCGCACGGACGCGAGCCGGCGGGCCGTGTACGTCGTGTCGAAGAGCTCGCGGCCCGTCGACTTCGGGGCGGGGGCGGCGAAGTACGGGTCGTCGAGCAGGGCGGCGAGCGCCACCGGGTCGACCGTGCCCTGCGCGGCGAGCTCGCCGTCCTTGTCGTACGCGAGACGGCCGTCGGTGAGCGCCGCGACCGCGACGTCGAGCAGGCAGTTGCCCGGGCCCGTGTCCCAGCCGGTGACCGGGTCGTCGACGCGCCCCACGAGGGACACGTTCGCGATCCCCCCGATGTTGAGCGCCGCGGTGAGCCCGGCGTCCGTGTCGTCGGCGCCCGCGTCCTCGCGCCCGAGCCAGAGCGCGTCGAGCACGCTGACGAGCGGCGCGCCGTGGCCGCCGGCCGCGACGTCGGCCACGCGGAAGTCGCTGATGACCGGGCGCTTGACGTGCTCGGCGACCCACGCGGCGTTGCCGAGCTGGAGCGTGCCGCGGGCCCGCGCCCCGACGACCCAGTGGTAGATCGTCTGGCCGTGGGACGCGACGAGGTCGACGTCGCCGCCGGCGACGTCGTCGATCGCGCGCCGACCGGCGCGCCCGAGCTCCTGCCCGATGAGGGTGTCGAGCTGGGCCACCTCGGCCACGTCGACGGCGGCGGGCGGCAGCGCCTTGAGGATGCGCTCGCGCAGGGCGCGCGGCCACGCGTACTCCGTGTGGCCGAGGGGCCGCATGCGCAGCACGCCGTCGTCGCCGAGCGTGAGGTCGGCCGCGGCCGCGTCGATCGCGTCGACCGACGTGCCGGAGGACAGGCCGAGGACGATCATCGCTCTCCCTCCCCCGCCGCGCCGACGGTCAGGTCGGCTCGACGCGTCTCCGGGTCCGGGCTCGTGCGCGGGCCCGCGGCCCCCTGCAGGAGCGCGACGGCGGCGCGCGCGTTGGCACGCCCCGTCCCGCACGCGACCACGACCGTGCGGTCCGCGCCGAACCACGCGCCGACGGCGCCGGGGAACCCGGTGTGCACGACGGCGGCGTCGGGCCGCGCGGCGAGCAGCTCGGTGAGCCGCTCGTGCTCGCCCGAGCCGGGGACCGGCTCGCGCGTGAGGACGACGAGCGGGCGGTCGCCCGCGCGCACGGCGTCGAGCGTGCGCGCCCACGCCTCGGCGTCGGCCGGGCGCAGGTGCCGCACGTCGAGGCCGAACGCGTCGTCGAGCGCGCGCTGGACGTGCTGCGCGGTGCGACCCGCGGCGTGGTCGAACCGCAGGCGCAGGTCGACGACGTCGGGTGCCGTGGGGACGGGCGGATCCTGCGGCGCGGGCCCGGCGAACCGGACGGCGCGCGCTGCGACGCGGGCGCCCACCTG
Source organism: Cellulosimicrobium sp. JZ28 (assembly GCF_015327065.1). Lineage (NCBI taxonomy): Bacteria > Bacillati > Actinomycetota > Actinomycetes > Micrococcales > Promicromonosporaceae > Cellulosimicrobium > Cellulosimicrobium sp. JZ28. The sequence continues at coordinate 2,454,087 of NZ_CP017660.1, forward strand.
GTCGAGGGCGTCGAGCGCGGCGCGCGCGGACTCCGGCGAGGGGACGACGCCGCTCGCCGCCTGGCGCGCGCGCACCGCGGCAAGGGTGTGCGCCGTGCGCGCGGCGGACGCGCGCAGGCGCTCGACCGTGACCCGGCCGGACGCGACGGCGTCCACGAGGGCGCGCTGCGCCTGGCGGAACAGGACCTCGTCGTCGCGCCCGACGGTCGTGCCCAGGCACAGCAGGTCGGCGCCGGCCTCCACCGCGCGGACTGCGACCTCGCCGATGCCGTGCGGCGCGGCGTCGTCGGCACGGGACGAGGAGCCCGCGTCGTCCGCCGCGAACGTCGCGACCGCGCCCATGTCGAGCGCGTCGGTGACGATCGGGCCGTCGAACCCGAGCTCGCGCACGAGCGCGCCGACGGCGGGCTCGAGCGTCGCGGGCAGCGCGCCGAGCGCGGGGACGACGACGTGCGCCGTCATCACGGCGTCGAGCAGCGCGTCGTCGGAACCGTCGTCCGGGGCGATGGTCGCGACGAACGGCGGCAGGTCGCGCGCTCGGAGCTCGTCGAGGCTCGCGTCCACGACCGGGAGCGCGAGGTGCGAGTCGACGTTCGTCGCGCCGTGCCCCGGGAAGTGCTTGCCGCACGCGCCCGCGCCGCCGGCGTGCAGGCCGCGGACGAACGCTGCGCCGTGGCGGGCGACGAGCGCGGGGTCCGCGCCGAACGAGCGCACGCCGATCACGGGGTTGTCGGGGTCGGAGTTCACGTCGAGGTCGGGCGCGAGGTCGAGGTCGACGCCCGTCGCGGTGAGCAGACGACCGAGCGCGGCGCCGACCTCCTCGGTGACCGCGACGTCGTCGACCAGCCCGAGGGCCGCGTTGCCGGGCAGGCTCGAGCCGGTCGCCGCCTCGAGCCGGGACACGTCCCCGCCCTCCTCGTCGACCGCGACGAGCAGGTCGGGCGACGCGCCGCGCAGGCGCGCGGTGAGCCGCGCGGTGGTCGCGACGTCGGGCGTGTTGTGCCCGAACAGCACGACCCCGGCCAGGCCGTCGCGCGCCGCGTCGACGAGCCACGCCGGCAGGTCGTCCGTGCCGGTGAACCCGGGCAGGAGCACGCCGTTCACGGAGCGCACGACGTCGACGGCGCGCGCCGCCGCGCCCGAGCCTGCGGTCGGGGGCGTCACGGCGCTCATCCCTTCACCGACCCGGCGGTGAGGCCCGACGACAGGTTGCGCTGCACGAGGACGAAGAACACGAGCACGGGCAGCGTGATGATCGTCGACGCGGCCATGACGGCGCCCCAGTCGGTCGTGTTCTCGCCGAAGAACTTCTGCAGCCCGATCGGCACGGTGTACTTGCTCGACTGCTGGAGGAACGTCAGCGCGAAGATGAACTCGTTCCACGCGGTGATGAAGGAGAAGACGCTCGTCGCGACGACCCCGGGCGCGACGAGCGGCACCAGGACCTTCCAGAACATGCGCCCCCACGACGCGCCGTCGAGGAACGCCGCCTCCTCGAGCTCGACCGGGACCGCGGCGACGAAGCCGCGCAGCGTCCAGATCGCGAAGGGCAGCGCGAACGCGAGGTACACGACCGCCAGGCCCAGGAGCGAGTTGAGCATGTTGAGGTTGCGCATCTGGATGAACAGCGGGATGACGAGCGCCTCGAGCGGCACCATCTGCACCATGAGGATGAGCACGAGCATCGACTTGCGGAACCGGAAGCGGAACCGGCTCACCGCGACGGCGGCGAGCAGCGCCACGACCGACGACGCGAGCACCGTGCCGAGCGCGACGAGCACCGAGTTGCGCAGGTAGTGGCCGAACCCGCCGTCGTCGATCACGGTGACGAAGTTGTCCCACGTGACGCCGGCAGGCAGGAGCCGGGCGCCGCGCGTCGCGGCCTCCGGGTCGATCGCCGAGGAGAACATCCAGTAGGCGGGGAAGAGCGAGAAGGCCAGGAGGGCGACGATCCCCACCGTCTTGGCCGCCGCCACGCCGGGACGACGGCGGCGGGTGCGCAGCACCTGCTCGGTGCGGGCACCGGGCCCGGGCGTGGCGCGGGTGTCGACGACGGCGGCGCTCACAGCTCCTCCTCCTTGAACAGGGTGCGCATGTACACGAGCGTGATGCCGAGCAGGATGAGAGTCAGCAGGACCGCGATCGCCGCGCCCATGCCGTACTTGCCCTGCGCGAACGACTGGATGTACGACCACACGCCGAGGTTGAAGACGTCCTTGTTCCCGCCGTTGCCGCCGGGCATGAGGTAGATCTGCGTGAAGACCTTGAAGTCCCAGATGGTCGACAGGATCGTCACGACCGCGAACACGGGGCGCAGGATGGGCGCGGTGATGGCCCAGAACCGGCGCCACGCCGTCGCGCCGTCGACCTTGGCGGCCTCGTGCAGCTCGTGCGGGATCGTCATGAGCCCCGCGAGCACGGTGATCGCGACGAACGGGAACCCGTGGTGCACCACGTTGAGCGTCGCGATCGCGTAGAACGACAGGCGCTCCGTGAACCAGTTGACCGTGCCGGGCTCGATCGCGCCCACGCCCTCCAGCACCGAGGCGACGAGGCCGTTCAGCGGATCGAAGATCCACACCCACACGTACGTGCCCGTGATCGCCGGGACCGCCCAGGCGACCATGATCGCCGTCGCGCCGACGCCCCGCCAGAACCCGCCGAGCGTGTTGAGGAACAGCGCGACCGCCGTCCCGAGCGCGACCGTGAGCACGACGCACGCGAGGGCGAACAGCACGGTGTTGGGCAGGACCGTGGTCCACAGGTAGCTGTCGCCGAGCAGGTCGGCGTAGTTCTGGAGCCCGATCCAGTTCGACTCGCCGCTCGCGATCTGCCGCAGGCCGTAGTCCTGCAGCGAGAGCAGCACGACGCGCACGAGCGGCCACAGGAGCAGGACGCCGAGGACGACGAGTCCCGGGGCCAGCAGCAGCCAGGGGCGCAGCGGGGAACGGTGGCCGAGGCCCGTGCGGCGCCGTCGTGCGGCGGTCGGCACGGTGCTCGACGGCGGCCGGTCGGCCGGGGCGGCCGGGGCCGGCGAGGCGCCGGGCGCGGCTCGAAGGTCTGCCATGGGAGAGGTCCTGTCGCGGGGTGCGGGGCGTGGTGCGGGCGCCGGCGGTCGGGCGCCGCCGGAGGGCGGCGTCCGGCCGCGGGCGGGCTGCCCGCGGCCGGACGCGTCAGGTCAGGAGCCGAACGTCTCGTCCATGTCGGCGGCCGCGGTGTCGGCGGCCTCCTGGACGGTCGCGCTGCCCGACAGGACGGACTGGAGCATCGTCTCCAGCGTCTTCTTGCCCTGGATCTGGCCGTAGAGCGGCGTGACCGGGACCGAGCGGCCGGCCTCGACCATCTGCTGGGCGAACGGCGCGACGATCGGGTCGTCCTCCTCGATGACCTTCTCGAGGAGCGACGTCTGGCCCGGGAAGTAGCCGGACTGCTCGCCCCACGCCTGCGCGAACTCGCCGGTCGTCATCATCTCGACGAACTTCCACGCGAGGTCCTGCTTCTCGCTGGCCTCGAAGACGCCGAGGTGCGAGCCACCGAGGAACGAGTCGGACAGACCCTCGGTCTGGCCGGGGATCGGGAAGGCGCCGATCTTGCCCTCCATGTCCGGGACGTCGGCGAGGATCTTGCCCGGCGTCCAGCTGCCGGAGATCATCATGCCGACCTGGCCCTGCTCGAACGCGGCGAGGAGGTCCGTCTCCTTCCACGTCGTCGCGGCGGCGGTCGAGAAGCCGTGCTCGGTCGCGAGGCCGGTGTAGAACTCGAGGCCCTCGACCGACTCCGGCGAGCTGATCTCCGACGTCCAGGTGTCGCCGTCCTTCACCGCGAGGTCACCGCCCGCGCCCCAGACGAACGGCATGGCGCCGTACTGGCTGTCGCCCGCGACGGGGAACGGGATGATCTCCGGGTTCGCCGCCTTGAGCGCGTCCGCCGCGGCGACGAGCTCGTCCCACGACGTCGGGGTCTCGATGCCCGCGGCCTCGAAGAGGTCGGCGCGGTAGACGACCGAGCGCACGCCCGCGTACCACGGCATGCCGTAGACGCCGCCGTCGAGGGTCGCGGACTCGACGAGCCCGGGGACGAGGTCGTCCTCGAGGCCGGCGTCCGCGATCCGGTCCGAGAGGTCGGCGAGCGCGCCGACGTCCGCGAACTCGCCCGTCCAGGTGGTGCCCACCTCGGCGACGTCCGGCGTCGTGCCGCCGGCGATGGCGGTCGTGAACTTGTCGTGGGCGCTGGCCCACGGCTGGAACTCGATCTGGAGGTCGGCGCCGGTCTCGTCCTTGAACGCGGTCGTCACCTCGTCGAAGAACGCGTCCGCGTCGGGGTTGGTGCCCTCCATGATCCAGACGGTGAGGGTCTCGCCCGAGAAGTCGGTCGCGTCGTCGCCACCGGTCCCCTCGGAGCCGGACCCGCCGCCGGAGCTGCACGCGGCCAGGCCGAGCGCGAGGACGAGGGTGCCCGTGACGGCCACCGTGCTGCGTCGCTGCATGCCGTGACACTTCCTTTCTGGTCGGCCGTCGGGGGAACGGCCGGGTCGTGTGTCCTGACGGTCCCGCGCGGCCGGTCGGCTCCCGCGGTGTGAAACTTACTTCCATCAGTGGACGTATGTGTGGAGATTACTGCCACGCGTGCGCGAACGGAAGCCACGGCGGCAGATGTTGCACGTTCTTAACAATCGCCGGGCGTCGCCCGCCTCTGGCGACCGCTCAGGCCGCGGGGCCCTGCCCGCGGGCGGGCGTCACACTCCCGCGCCGGCCGCGCACGTCCCGGCGCACCACCCCGCGCGTCACGGGACGCGCGCGGTCCACTCCGGCGTGGAGAACTTCGTCCGCGCGAGCTCCTGCGCGCGCTCGCGCTCCTCGGGGGTGACCGCACCCTCGACCGTGCGGTACCGCGAGCGGAAGTGGTCCTTGAACGCCTCGATGACGTCCTCGCGCGCCATGCCCGTCTGCGAGCGCACGGGGTCGACGCGCTTGTTGGCGCTCGTGGTGCCCTTGTCCGAGAGCTTCTCGCGCCCGATGCGCAGCACCTCGGTCATCTTGTCGGCGTCGATGTCGTACGCCATGGTCACGTGGTGGAGCACCGCTCCCCCGCGCAGCCGCTTCTGCGCCGCGCCCGCGATCTTGCCGGCCGGCGACGCGATGTCGTTGAGCGGCTTGTACGTCGCCTCCACGCCCAGGTCGGCGAGGGCGCCCAGCACCCAGTCGTCGAGGAACGCGTACGAGCGCTCGAAGCTGAGCCCCTCGACGAGCGACCCCGGCACGTACAGCGAGTAGGTGATGGTGTTCCCCGGCTCGACGAACATCGCGCCCCCGCCCGAGATGCGCCGCACGACCGTCACCCCGTGCCGCTCCGCGCCCTCCGGGTCGACCTCGTTGCGCAGCGACTGGAACGAGCCGATGATCACCGCGGGCGACGCCCACTCCCAGATCCGCAGCGTCGGGCCGCGACGGCCCTCGTCGAGCTCCTCCGTCAGCACCTGGTCGAGCGCGAGGTGCATCGCCGGCTCCTCGGGCCCCTCGTGCACGATCTCGAACGTGTGGTCGCCCCACCCCGTCGCCCGGCCGAGCGCCCGGCGCACCGCGATCGCGACCGCCTCGGGCGAGAACCCGACCATCGTCACGTCGGGCCCGAGCGCGGCCTGCACGGCGCTCGCGAGCTGTGCGACCGTCGCCGTCTCCGGCATGCCCGTCAGGGCGCCGTCGATGTCCTCGAGCGCGTCGTCCGGCTCGAGGAAGAAGTCGCCGCTGACCGCGACCCGGGCGAGCCGCCCGGCCTCCACCTCGACGTCGACCGCCACGAGCTTGCCACCGGGGACCTTGTACTCACCACGCACGCGTCCACCCTAAGCCCGACGCGCGCACCTCCGGCTCAGCGCGGCTCGACGCCCGCGTGGACCAGCCCGTAGATCGCCGAGTCGGTGAGCGCCTCCCAGGCCGCCTCGATGAGGTTGGGCCCGACGCCGACCGTCGACCACGACGTCGAGCCGTCGGTCGTCTCGATGAGCACGCGCGTGATGGCGTCCGTGCCCTGCTCGGTGTCGAGGATGCGCACCTTGAAGTCGATGAGCTCGAACACCTCGATCTCCGGGTAGACGCGCCCGAGCGCGAGCCGCAGCGCGTGGTCGAGCGCGTTGACGGGGCCGTTGCCCTCGCCCGTGGAGACGATGCGCTCGCCCCCGGCGTGCAGCTTGACGGTCGCCTCCGCCGTCGCCTCGGTGCCGCGCGACCCGGCGCGCTCGACGATCGTGCGCCAGCTCTCGACCCGGAAGTACGGCGGGCGCTCCCCCGCGATCTCCTCGCGCAGCAGCAGCTCGAACGACGCGTCGGCAGCCTCGTACGTGTAGCCGCGCGCCTCGTCGTCCTTGACGCGGTTCGTCACGCGGGTGAGGAGGTCGCCCTGGCCCGACAGGTCGAACCCGAGCTCGCGCCCCTTGAGCTCGATCGACGCCCGGCCCGCCATGTCGGAGACGAGCATGCGGATGTCGTTGCCCACCGCCGTCGGGTCGATGTGCTGGTACAGGTCCGGGTCGACCTTGATGGCGCTCGCGTGCAGGCCCGCCTTGTGCGCGAACGCGCTCGCCCCGACGTACGGCTGGCGCGCGTACGGGGAGATGTTCGTGATCTCGCTGATCGCGTGCGAGATGCGCGTCGCCTCCTCCAGGCCCTCGCCCGTGAGCGTGCGCACCCCGTGCTTGAGCTCGAGGTTCGCCACGACCGTGAGCAGGTCGACGTTGCCCGTGCGCTCCCCGTACCCGTTCACCGTGCCCTGCACGTGCGCGGCGCCCGCCTCGACGGCGGCGAGCGTGTTCGCGACGGCGCAGCCCGAGTCGTTGTGCGCGTGCATCCCGAGCAGCGCGTCCCCCGGCAGCGCGTCGCGCCCGTGCGGGAGCCCGACGGCGTCGCGCAGCTCCGCGACGGTCTCGGCGACCCACGTGGGGAGCATGCCGCCGTTCGTGTCGCACAGCGCGACGACCTCGGCGCCCGCCTCGAACGCGGCCTGCACGGCCGCGCGCGTGAACGCCGCGTCGTACCGGTAGCCGTCGAAGAAGTGCTCGGCGTCGACGACGACCCGGCGCCCCTCGCCCACGAGGAACGACACCGTGTCGGTGATCATCGCGAGACCCTCGTCGGGCGTCGTGCGCAGCGCGCGCTCGACGTGCCGGACGTCGGACTTCGCGACCAGCGTGACCACCGGCGCCTCGGAGTCGACGAGCGCCCGCACCTGCGGGTCGTCCCAGGCCCGCAGCCCGGCCTTGCGCGTCGCGCCGAACGCCGCGAGCACCGCCCGGCGCAGGTCGAGCTCCTTCGCCGCGCGGCGGAAGAACTCGGTGTCCTTGGGCACGGCGCCCGGCCAGCCGCCCTCGATGAAGCCGACGCCGAGCTCGTCGAGCAGCGGGGCGATGGCGAGCTTGTCGGCGACGGAGAGGTTCATGCCCTCCTGCTGCGCGCCGTCGCGCAGGGTCGTGTCGTAGACGTGGAAGACCCGGGGCTCGTGGGGACCGGTCCCGGGGGTCGTCGCCGAGGTCATGGTGCCTCTTCCTGCCGTTCGTCGTGTCGCGGGCGTCGCTGCGCCCGCCCCTGCGGTGCGTCTCCCGACGCCGGGCGGGGCCCTCGTGAGGCGGTGGGCCCGGCATCCGTGCCGCCGGGCGGAGGTGGTGCCCAGCAACAAAAAAACCCCCCGAGGGTGCGGGAGGTCTGCGCGTCCGGTGGGTGCTACCGGGCGCGCTACTCGATAATGAGCTGGGAGACGAGGTGTGTCACAGGGCACATGGTGCCACAGGTTCCGCCAGGATGGACCAGAGCGTCCATCCACTGAGCCGCCCGCCGCCCGTCGGCGCGACGGCGACCGAGCGAGGAGTGACGATGAGCGACCCGACCCCGGGTGGTTACGACCCGCAGAACCCTCCGACGCGGCGCTACGGCCAGCCGCCGGTCCCCCCGCAGTCCCCGCCCCCGGCGATCCGCCCGACGGACCCGCAGGCCCAGTTCCCCGAGCCCCGCACCCCCGTGAGCCCGGCGGACCCGCGCCTCACGGTCGAGGCCGGCCGGTTCTGGGCGGGAGCCGCCGCTACCGCGCTCGTCGCCGCCCTCATCGGGCTGCTCGGCGTGATCATCTTCGAGCGCATCTTCGCGATCACCCTCGTCCCGCCGCCCGACCTCTTCGCCACGGGGTCGCGCCAGGCGGCGTGGGCGATCGACGGCGCGATCCTCGCGCTGCTCGCCGCCGGGGTGCTGCACCTGCTCATCCTCAGCACGCCCCGGCCGCGCGCGTTCTTCGGCTGGATCATGGCGCTCGTCGTGGTGGCGATCGCCGTCCTGCCGTTCGCGTGGTCGAGCGACGTCACCGCGGCGGCGCTGTCCGGGCTCATCAACCTGCTCATCGGCGTCGCGGTGTGGTCGCTGCTCGCAGGCGTCGCGGGGCGGACGATCGTCGCGCGGCCCGCGCCCGTCGTCTGACCCGGAGCACCCGGGCAGACCCACCGCGCCGCAGTCCGTACGACACGGGGCGCCCCTCCCGCGGGAGGGGCGCCCCGTGTCGTGCGGGCGGGCTCGGGCGAGCCGACGCAGCCGGCGCTCAGGCGAGCCGGCGCAGCCAGCCGTGGCGGTCGGCGGCGCGGCCGGTCTGGATGTCCGTGAGCTCGGTGCGGATCGTCATGGTCAGCGAGCCCGCCTCGCCGGTGCCGATCGTGTGGTCGAAGTCCGAGCCGGCGAGCCGGCCGATCGGCGTGATCACGGCGGCGGTGCCGCACGCGAAGACCTCCGTGACGGAGCCGTCCCGGATCCCGGCGAGGACGTCGGCCAGCGGGATGCGGCGCTCGACGACCTCGTGCCCGCGGTCGGTGAGGAGGCGGATGATCGACGAGCGCGTCACGCCCTCGAGGATCGAGCCGCTGAGCTCCGGCGTCTCGACCGAGCCGTCGGCCTTGACGACGAACACGTTCATGCCGCCGAGCTCCTCGAGGAAGGTGCGCGTCGCGGAGTCGAGGAAGCACACCTGCTCGCACCCGTGCTGCTGCGCGACCACCTGCGGGAGCAGGCTCGAGGCGTAGTTGCCGCCGCACTTCGCGTCGCCGGTGCCGCCCGCGCCGGCGCGGCTGTACTCGCGGTCCACCCAGATGGACACGGGCTTCACGCCGCCCGAGAAGTACGGGCCGACGGGCGACGCGATGACGAGGTACTCCGCCTCGAGCGACGGGCGCACGCCGAGGAACGCCTCCGAGGCGTACATGAACGGGCGCAGGTAGAGGCTCGCCTCCTCGCCCGACGGGACCCAGTCCACGTCCGTGCGCACGAGCGCGGTGATCGAGCCGACGAAGTCGTCCACCGACAGCGCGGGCAGCGCGAGGCGGTGCGCCGAGCGGGCGAAGCGCGCGGCGTTGGCCTCGGGCCGGAACGTCCACACCGAACCGTCGGCGTGGCGGTACGCCTTCATGCCCTCGAAGATCTCCTGCGCGTAGTGCAGGACGGCGGTCGCCGGGTCCAGGAGGAGCGGGCCGTACCTCTCGATGCGGCGGTCGACCCACCCGTCGGTCGAGTTCCAGCTGATCCGCGCCATGTGGTCCGTGAAGACGGTGCCGAACTTCGGGGCCGCGATGGCGGCCTCGCGCTCGGCGGGCGGCGTCGGGGAGTCCGTGGGGCGGACGTCGAACAGGGCGACGAGGTCCTCCGCCGAGGAGGACGGCTGGTGCTGCGCTGCGAGGGTGCTCATCATGAGGCCTTTCACCTGGCGACCCGGGTGGTCTCCGCCTAGTTTTCCACGCCGGTGCGGCTCGTGCGGAGATCCGCGCGAGGGCACGACGACGCGGGGCGCCACCGGGTCAGAACGGGAGGGATCCGGTCCTGGGGCGATGACGACCGAGGTGCGGGGACTGCGGCGAACCGGTGCCCGGGCCCGCGAGGGCCCGTGACGGCGTGTCAGCCGGCGACGCGAGCGGCGAGCTCGCGGCCCACCTCGGCCGTCGAGCGTACTCGGCTCCCCCGCTCGGCGAGGTCGGCGGCGACGGCCGCCTCGACGCGCTGCGCCTCGTCGCCGAGGCCCAGGTGGTCGAGGAGCAGCGCGACCGACAGCACCGTGGCGGTCGGGTCGGCCTTGCCCTGCCCGGCGATGTCCGGTGCCGAGCCGTGCACGGGCTCGAACATCGACGGCGCGGTGCGGTCGGGGTTGATGTTCGCGGACGCGGCGAGGCCGATCCCGCCCGTGATCGCGGCGGCCTGGTCGGTGAGGATGTCGCCGAACAGGTTGTCGGTGACGATCACGTCGAAGCGCGAGGGCTTCGTCGTGAGGAAGATCGTCGCGGCGTCGACGTGCAGGTAGTCGGTCGTGACGTCGGGGAACTCCGCGTTGACGGCCTCGACCGTGCGACGCCACAGGTGGCCCGCGTGCACGAGGACGTTGTGCTTGTGCACGAGCGTGAGGTGCTTGCGCGGACGCGCCTGGGCGCGGGCGAACGCGTCGCGCACGACGCGCTCGACGCCGAACGCCGTGTTGAGGGAGACCTCGGTCGCGATCTCGTGCGGCGTGCCCGTGCGGAGCGAGCCGCCGTTGCCGACGTACGGGCCCTCGGTGCCCTCGCGCACGACGACGAAGTCGATCCCGCCCGGGTCGGCGAGCGGCGACGTGACGCCCGGGTACAGCTTGCCCGGGCGGAGGTTGACGTAGTGGTCGAGCGCGAAGCGCAGCTTGAGCAGCAGGCCGCGCTCGAGGACGCCGGACGGGACGCTCGGGTCGCCGATCGCGCCCAGGAGGATCGCGTCGTGCCCGCGGATCGCGTCGAGGTCCGCGTCGGTGAGCGTCTCCCCCGTGGCGTGCCAGCGGCGCGCACCCAGGTCGAACGGCGTCGTGGAGACCTTCACGTCCGAGCCGGCCACGGCGGCCTCGAGCACGGCGAGCCCCTGCTCGACGACCTCGGTCCCGATGCCGTCGCCGGCCACGACTGCCAGATCAATGGTGCGCGTCATGCCGGCGAGCCTACGCCGCGCCGCCACGCTTCGGGACGGTGGTCTCACGTCTCGGACGGGCATCGAGTTGCGTTCCGCGCGTAGGCGGTCCACTATTAGTAAACTTTCCTAAAGCCCGTCGAAGGACCGACCATGACCGCGCCCGCCACGTCGAGGGTTCCCGGCACCCCGGGGCTCCTGCGCACCATCAACGACCGCGCGGCCCTGGAGCTCCTCCTCGACGTCGGGCCGCTGACCCGGTCCCAGATCGGTGACCGCACCGGCGTCTCGCGACCGACCGCCTCCCAGATCGTCGCACGGCTCGAGCAGTCGGGACTCATCGAGCCCACCGGCTCCGTGCAGGGCGCGCGCGGCCCCCAGGCCACGCAGTACGCCGCCCGGACCGACGTCGTCGTGGGACTCGCGCTCGACGTCGTGCCCGCCGGGGTGCGCGCCAGCGTCGTCGACGCGCTCGGCCGCACGCTCGGCGAGACGACCGTCGCCGCCGGTCCCGAGCGCTCGGCAGCCGCCGACGTCCTCGCCGCGCGGGACGAGGCCTGCGCCGACGCCGGCATCCCCGTCTCCCGCGTCGCGACCGCGGTCGTCGGCGTGCAGGCCGCCGTCGCGCCGCGCACCGGCGACATCGCCCTCGTCGGGGAGCTCCCCGGCTGGCCGCGCCGCGGGCTGCGCGCGCACCTCCAGGACGCGCTCGGCATCGACGTCCACGTCGAGAACGACGTCAACCTCGCCGCGATCGCCGAGCGCGACGCCGGCCGCGACGAGGAGAGCTTCGCGCTGCTGTGGCTGGGCGAGGGCATCGGCATGGGCGCGTGGCTCGAGGGCCGCGTGCACCACGGCACCGCGGGTGGCGCCGGTGAGATCGGCTACCTCCCCGTGCCCGCCGCCGGCATCGACGACTCGGTCAACGTGCAGGACCTCGTCGGCGGTCTCCGCCTCGTCGAGCTCTGCGCCCGCGCGGGGGTCCCCGGCATCACCGAGGAGGGCTCCTCCTACGGCGACGCCGTCGCCGCCCTCGCCGCGCACCGCGACAGCACCGCCGTGCACGACCTCGTGCAGGACCTCGCGCTCCGCGTGGCGATCGTCCTCCAGCCCGTCGTCGCCATCCTCGAGCCCGACGCCGTCGTGCTCGGCGGGCCCACGGGCGTCGCGTGCGGTGCGGCGCTCGCCGAGGCGACCGCCGCCGTCCTGCGCGGCACCGACCAGCGGACGGGAGCGGTCGTCGCGAGCGCCGTCCCCGAGCTCGCCGTCCTGCGCGGCGCGCGCTCCGTCGTCGCCGAGGACGTGCGCGCCCTCCTGCTCGCCGCCGCGGGACGACCGGACCACCCGGTCGTCGCGCCCTCCGTCCCGGGGTAGTCCTCTTCACCTACCTCGCGAGCGGTGGCCGGCCGACCGTGGCACGGCCGGCCACCGCTCATCCTCGCCGCGCTCAGCGCGGGTAGCGCAGCTCGAACCGCTCGCACACCAGCGGCATGTCCGGCGCGAACTCGCGCGACAGCACCCGGCGGAAGTACTTCTCGTGCTCGACGCGCCACGACTCCAGCGACCGGTCGTCCTCGCCCTCCGCGTGCGCGAAGTCCGCGTCGACGTCCTCGAACGCGACCACCTCGACCGACGTCGTGCGGATCAGCGCGCGCGGGTGGCCCGCGCCGTCGAGCAGGATCGACAGCTCGCCGACGCGCGGCACCGCCTCGCCCGTCTCCTCGTACTCCCACAGCGCCGACGACGTCGCCGTCTTCTCCCCCGTGAGCACCGCCATGAGCAGGTCGTCGGCCAGCGCCGGGTTGTCCCCGAACGACCACGCCGGAGGCGGCACGCTCTCGGACACCGTGGTGCCCGTGACGACGCCGAGCCGCGCCATGCCCGCGCTGGGCCGCGCCAGCTCCCAGAACGCCAGGATCTCCGCCGCCCGCTCGTCCACCGTCACGTCGTCCGTCACCGGGTCTCCCTCGTCCGTCTCTCGGGTCATGCCCCCATCCTGGCGCACGGCGCCGCGCACCACCCGCACCGCCCGCCCACCGGCCCGGCCGGTCGCGACGCGACGACGAACGGCCGGCCGGGCCGGTGGGACGACGAAGGGGTGGGTGACCCCTGTCGCGCGACAGGGGTCACCCACCCCCAGAGGTGAGCCGAGCTCAGAAGTCGAGGATCAGCGTGCGGCGCTGCCCTCGGTACCTCCGGTCGGGCAGACACCTCCCGCCGACTCCGGCAAGAGCTCCTCCGTCGCCCTGCCTGCGTCAGCGTGCGGCGCTGCCCTCGGTGTAGTCGGCGTCCTGCTGCTTCCACGCGAACAGCGACCGCAGCTCCTTGCCGACCTTCTCGATCGGGTGCTGCGCGGCCTTCTCGCGGAGCGCCGTGAACTCCGGCGCGCCAGCGTCCTGGTCGTCGATGAAGCGCTTGGCGAACGCGCCCGACTGGATGTCGGCGAGGACGCCCTGCATGTTCTCCTTGACGCGGGCGTCGATGACGCGCGGGCCGGAGACGTAGTCGCCGTACTCGGCGGTGTCGGAGACGGACCAGCGCTGCTTGGCGATGCCGCCCTCCCACATGAGGTCGACGATGAGCTTGAGCTCGTGCAGCACCTCGAAGTACGCGATCTCCGGCTGGTAGCCGGCCTCGGTCAGCGTCTCGAAGCCGTACTGGACGAGCTGCGACACACCACCGCAGAGCACGGCCTGCTCGCCGAACAGGTCGGTCTCGGTCTCCTCGGTGAACGTCGTCTTGATGACGCCCGCGCGCGTGCCGCCGATCGCCTTCGCGTACGACAGCGCGACGTCCCAGGCCTGGCCCGACGCGTCCTTCTCGACGGCGATGATGTCCGGGATGCCGCGGCCCGCGACGAACTCGCGACGCACCGTGTGGCCCGGCGCCTTCGGGGCGACGAGGATGACGTCGACGCCCTCGGGGGCCTCGATGTAGCCGAAGCGGATGTTGAACCCGTGCGCGAACGCGAGCGTCTTGCCCGTGGCGAGGTTCGGCTTGATCTCGTCGTTGTAGATCGAGCGCTGGTGCTGGTCCGGCGCGAGGATCATGATCAGGTCGGCCCACGCGGCGGCGTCCGCCACGGACTTGACCTCGAAGCCCTCGTCCTGGGCCTTCGCGACGGACTTGGAGCCCTCGCGCAGGGCGACGACGACCTCGACGCCCGAGTCGCGCAGGTTCTGGGCGTGCGCGTGGCCCTGGCTCCCGTAGCCGACGATCGCGACCTTCTTGCTCTGGATGATGGACAGGTCGGCGTCGTCGTCGTAGAACAGCTCAGCCACGATGGATCTCCTCGGTTCTTCGTTGCGGTGCAGGGGTCTGTTGCGGTGTCGCGCGGAACGGCGACCGGTGCGCGCCGACGCCCACGGGGGTCTCGGTGCGAGGGTAGGCGATGGTCAGGCGGAGCGGACGACGCGTTCCAGCGCGCGGTCCGTGATGGAGCGGGACCCGCGCCCGACGGCGACGGTCCCCGACTTCACGATCTCGCGCACGCCGTAGGGCTCGAGGGCCCCGAGCAGCGCGTCGAGCTTCTCCCCCGTGCCCGTCGCCTCGATGGTCACGGCGTCGGGGACGACGTCGACCACCTTCGCGCGGAACAGGTTGACGACCTCGAGCACGCCGGTGCGGTGGGCGCCGTCGGCACGCACCTTGACGAGCAGGAGCTCGCGCTGGACCGACGCGGACGAGTCGAGCTCGACGATCTTGATGACGTTGACCAGCTTGTTGAGCTGCTTCGTCACCTGCTCGAGCGGGCGCTCCTCCACGTCGACGACCACGGTGATGCGCGAGATCTCCTCGTGCTCGGTGGGGCCGACGGCGAGGGAGTGGATGTTGAAGGCGCGGCGGGCGAACAGGCCCGCGACGCGCGTCAGCACGCCGGGCTTGTTCTCGACGAGCACGGAGAGGGTGTGGCGGGACATCGGTCAGTCCTCCAGGGACAGGGGTCGGATCGGGGCTGCATTGCGCTGCAGCCGAGTGCCTTGCTTCGCTGCGGCCCTCAACCTCCGCTGCATTCCGCTCAGTCCTCCCGGTCCCAGGCGGGCGAGATGCCCCGCGCGTACTGGATGTCGTCGTTGCTCACACCGGCGGCGACCATCGGCCACACCATCGCGTCGCGCGAGACGTTGAAGTCGATGACGACCGGACGGTCGTCGATCTCCATCGCGCGCTTGATCGCGGCGTCCACCTCGCCCATCGACTCGACGCGGATGCCCTCGCACCCGTACGCGTCGGCGAGCTTGACGAAGTCGGGCACGCGCGCCGTGCCGTGGCCGGTGTGCAGGTCCGTGTTCGAGTAGCGCTGGTCGTAGAACAGCGTCTGCCACTGGCGCACCATGCCGAGCGAGCTGTTGTTGATCAGCGCGACCTTGATGGGGATCTCGTTGATCGTGCAGGTGGCGAGCTCCTGGTTGGTCATCTGGAAGCAGCCGTCGCCGTCGATCGCCCACACCGTGGCGTCGGGGCGTCCGACCTTCGCGCCCATGGCCGCCGGGATCGAGAAGCCCATGGTGCCGAGGCCTCCGGAGTTGAGCCACGTCCGCGGGTGCTCGTAGCGGATGAACTGGGCCGCCCACATCTGGTGCTGCCCGACGCCCGCGACGTAGATCGACTCGGGGCCCGAGATCTCGCCCAGGCGGGAGATGACGTGCTGCGGGGCGAGGTGGCCGTCGTCGGGCTCCGTGTAGCCGAGCGGGTACGTCTCGCGCCAGTCGTCGATCTGGCGCCACCAGGCTTCGACGTCCGGCTTGCCCTTGGCCTCGTGCTCACGCTCGAGCTCCGGCAGCAGGTCGGTGATGACCTCCTTGAGGTCGCCGACGATCGGCACGTCCACGTCGCGGTTCTTGCCGATCTCCGCGGGGTCGATGTCGGCGTGCACCACCTGCGCGTGCGGGGCGAAGCTCGACAGCGCGCCGGTGACGCGGTCGTCGAAGCGGGCGCCGAGCGACACGACGAGGTCGGCCTTCTGCAGCGCCGCCACGGCCGGCACGGTCCCGTGCATGCCGGGCATGCCGAGGTTCTGGGGGTGCGTGTCGGGCACCGCGCCGCGCGCCATGAGCGTCGTCACGACGGGCGCGCCCGACAGGTCGACGAGGCGGCGCAGCTCGGCCGACGCGTTCGCGCGGATCACGCCGCCGCCCACGTACAGGACCGGGCGGCGGGCCGTCGCGAGCAGGCGTGCGGCCTCCTTGATCTGCTTGCTGTGCGGCTTCGTCACCGGGTGGTAGCCGGGCAGCTGCACGTCCTGCGGCCAGGAGAACGTGGTGCGGGACTGCATCGCCGACTTCGCGATGTCGACGAGCACCGGGCCCGGGCGGCCGGTCGAGGCGATGTGGAACGCCTCGGCGATGGTGCGCGGGATGTCGTCCGGGTCGGTGACCAGGTAGGAGTGCTTGGTGATCGGCATCGTGATGCCGACGATGTCCGCCTCCTGGAAGCCGTCGGTGCCGATCATCGACTCGGCGACCTGGCCCGTGATCGCGACGAGCGGGATCGAGTCCATGTTCGCGTCGGCGATCGGGGTCACGAGGTTCGTCGCGCCCGGGCCCGACGTCGCCATCGTGACACCGACACGTCCCGTCGCGTGGGCGTAGCCCTGCGCCGCGTGGCCGCCGCCCTGCTCGTGGCGCACGAGGATGTGGCGCAGGCGCTGGGAGTCCATGAGCGGGTCGTACGTCGGGAGGATCGCACCACCCGGGATGCCGAAGACGACCTCGGCACCGGCCTCCTCGAGCGAGCGGACGATCGACTGCGCGCCCGTCATCTCCTCGCCCGTCGGGGCGCCGTTCGAGGCGCCGGCCGGGCGAGCCGTGGCTGCGCGCCGGACGTCGCCGCGCGGGGCGACCGACGCGGGTGTCGGGGCGGGCTTCGGCGCCGCGGCGGCGGGCGCCGGGGCGCCCTGTCGCGGAGGTGCCGGGGTGGGACCCTGGGCCATGGTGTCTCCTGCGTGTCGTGGCCTCGGCCCGGCGGGCGCCCCGTGGGGCGCTCCGCCGGGAGCCGGAGCCGACCGTGGTGGTGCGGTCGTGCTGGTCGCGGTGTGCGGGTGCCGGTCCTCGCGGGTCTCGCGGGTGCGGCGCTCGCGGTGGCCGGGTAGGCCTGCCGCGGTCTGTCTGCCGTGCTGATGGCGTTGTGGTGGCAACAAAAAACCCCTCGGACCCGGGATGCCGGGCTGGACGAGGGGTGAGCGCGCTGACGAAGCCTGGTGGCGTGGCCTCAGCCGGCGCGCTCAGGAAGTACTACAAGGAGGATCGTCTGCACGTCTGGGACTGTACGCCCATGTCCCGGTGATGTCACGTGTCGAGGCGGCCGTCTCACGCACTGGGACGTGCGGGGCGCGGCCCGGTGCGCCGGAGCACCCGCCCCTCCCACGGCTCGAGGTGCCCGACGGCGCCCGGCCGGGCGCCGTCGTCAGCCCGCCCGGGGTGCGTGGTCACGAGGACCGACGCCTCCTCCCAGCCCGTGAGCGTCCCGGTCGGGACGTCCTGCGGGACGCCGCCGACGTTGACGAGCACGAGGAGCTCGTCCCGGACGGTCGTGCCGTCGGGCCCGGGCGCGTCGAGGGCGCGCGTGAACGCGTAGACCGCCTCGTGGTCAGGCAGCAGCATGCGGAAGTCGCCGAGCGCGACGACCGGCTCCTCCCGGCGCAGCGCGACGAGCCGCCGGTAGAAGTGCAGCACGGAGTCCTCGTCGGCCCAGGCGGCCTCCGCGTTGATCGTCGTGTGGTTGGGGTTGACCTCGAGCCACGGCGTCCCCGTCGTGAAGCCGGCGTTCGCGCTCGCGTCCCACTGCACGGGCGTGCGGGCGTGGTCGCGGCTCGCGTGCGCGAGCACGGCGAGCATCTCGCCGTCGGTCCGCAGGCGCGGGGCGCCCGTGCGACCGGTGAGCTCGCGGAAGTACCCGAGCGACTCGACGTCCTGGTACTGCTCGATCCGCGTGAACGGCGCGTTCGTCATGGCGAGCTCCTCGCCCTGGTAGACGTACGGCGTGCCGCGGTGCAGGTGCAGCAGGAGGGCGAGCGCCTTCGCCGAGGCGACGCGGTGCTCCGGGGAGTCGTCGCCGAACCGCGAGACGACGCGCGGCTGGTCGTGGTTGTCCCAGTAGAGGGCGTTCCAGCCCCGGTGGGCGAGGCCCGCCTGCCACCGGCCGAGGGTCGCCTTGAGGTCGGCGAGGTCCCACCGGACCGGGTCGTAGCGGGTCGCGCCGTGGTCGATGCCCATGTGCTCGAACTGGAACACCATGTCGACCTCGCGACGGTCCGGGTCGGTGTACCGCACGCCGTGCTCGACCGTCACGCCCGGCGTCTCCCCCACCGTGAGGATCTCCCGGCCCTGGGCGAGGTACGGCGCGAACACCTCGCGGTGCATCTCGGCGAGGAACTCGTGCACGCGCGGGCCGTCCGTGTAGTGCGGGCTCCCGTCCCCGTACGTGCCCCAGTGCACCTCGCCGTCGGGCAGCGAGCCGTCGGGCGCGACGTCCTTGGAGATGAGGTTGATGACGTCCATGCGGAAGCCGTCGACCCCGCGGTCGAGCCACCGCCGCATCATCGCGTAGACCGCCTCGCGGACGTCGGGGTTCTCCCAGTTGAGGTCCGGCTGCTTGGTGTCGAACAGGTGCAGGTAGTACTCGCCCGAGGCCTCGTCGAACCGCCACGCGCTGCCCCCGAAGAACGAGCGCCAGTTCGTCGGCTCGGCGCCCGGGGCGCCGGGCTCCATGCCCTCGCGCGCGGGGCGCCACCAGTACCAGTCGCGCCGCGGGCTCTGCGCGGACGAGCGCGACTCGACGAACCACGGGTGCTCGTCGCTCGTGTGGTTGACGACGAGGTCCATGACGAGCTTCATCCCGCGCGCGTGCAGCCCCTCGATCAGGGTGTCGAGGTCTGCGAGCGACCCGAACAGCGGGTCGACGTCCTCGTAGTCGCTGATGTCGTAGCCGTTGTCCGCCTGCGGCGACCGGTACACCGGGGACAGCCACACGACGTCGACGCCCAGCCGCTCCAGGTGGTCGAGGCGTCGCGTGATCCCGGGGAGGTCCCCGATGCCGTCGCCGTCGGTGTCCTGGAACGAGCGCGGGTACACCTGGTAGACGACCGAGCGCGTCCACCAGGGGGCCTCCGCCGGCGTCTCGGCGCCGGGCCACCCCCCGCGGCGTGCGTCCTCGGCCTCGGTCCGGGCGTGCTGCGACATCGTCGGTCCTCTCTGCTCCAGGTCTCGTCCCTCACCCTGCCCGACCGTGCCGCGGGGCGCGCGTCCGGCACGCCGGGCGGACGTCCCCCACGACCGGGTCGAAGGACGGGGCGAGCACCGGTGCATCGCTCACCACGCGTGCGCCCCGGCGAACGACGTCGGGGGCGGGTCGACGCCCAGGACGTCGCGCAGGACCGCGAGGTCGTAGGTGCGTTCCATCGCGAGGTGGCTCAGCGCGTACCGGGTCAGGCGTGGCGGCTCGGGGCGGCGCAGCCGCCGGGCGACCGTCTCGACCGCGCCCGCGAGCGCCCAGGCGGGGCGCCCCGGGACGGCGACGACCCGCACGGCGGTACCGCGGCGGCGCAGCGCGTCGGCGAGCGCGTCGCGCAGCACCACCGGCTCGGCGTCGGCGACGTTCGCGACGAGCCACCCCGGTGTGGGCCCTCCCTCGCCGCCGGGCGCGCGGGCGGCGGCGTCGGGCAGCACGACGGCGGCGCGCACCGCGGCGAGCAGCGTGTCCACGTGGGTCAGGGACTGGAGCACGCGTCCGCCGCCGGGCAGGACGAGCCGTCCGCCCCGTACGGCGGCCTCGACGCGCGGCAGGAGCGTCGTGTCGCCCGGCCCGTAGACGGCGTGCGGGCGCAGCACGACGACAGCGCCTCGGTCCGGGTGCCGCGCGACGTCGCGGGCCAGCGCGCGCTCGGCCTCCGCCTTCGTCGTGCCGTAGGCGTCGAGGTACCGGGCGACCGGCGCCTCGTCCTCGCGGGCGCGGACGCTCGGGCGGTACGGGTCGTACACGCTGCCGGACGAGACGTGCACGAACCGCGCGCCGGGGAACGTGTCGCGGACCGCGAGCGTCCCGGCGACGTTCGTGGCGCGCGCGACGTCGAGCGCGCACCAGTCGGACACGGCGGCGCCCGCGTGCACGACGGCGTCCACCGAGGGCGCGTCGGTGAGCGGACCGGTGGTGAGGTCCCAGGCGAGGTGCCGGGCGCCGTCGACCGCCGGGTCGCGGCGGGAGGACGTCCAGACCTCGTGGCCGTCGGCGACCAGCCCGCGCGCGACCGCTCCCCCGACGAACCCCGACGCCCCGGTGACGACAACCCTCACGCGCGGGTGCCGGGGGTGTCTCGGCCGACGGCGGTCGACGCGGCGGCTACCACCGGCTCGACGGGTCCGGCCGGAGCGGCGGGCACGGTCGGCGCGGCGCTCCCGAGCGGCGCGGCGGCCACCAACTGCGCGGCGGCGCGCGAGAGCGCGGCCCGGTCGGGCTTGCGCGAGCGACCGGCGAGCGGCACGCGGTCGGCGTGCAGCACGACGTCGGGCAGCGCGTCGTGGTCGAGAACGCTCGGCAGCGCGGTGCGCACCCGGTCCACGAGCGGGTGGTGCGGGTCCAGATGCACCGCCGCACCGGCGTCGGGCCGAGGGTCGGTCCCGGTGCCCGCGTCCGGCCGAGAGTCTTCCGACGCCGAGGTGACGACGAGCGCGACCCGTTCGTCGCCGTCCACCTGGGGCACCCCCACGAGCAGCGCCTCGCCGACGCCGTCGAGCGCCGCGACGCGCGGCTCGTAGAGGCCGGGGTAGATGTTCGTCGTGCCGCGGATGATCATGTCCCGCGTGCGGCCGACGAGGACGAGCCGCCCCGCGTCGTCGAGGCGCGCGAGGTCGCCGGTGCGGTGCTCTGCGGCCCGTGCGCCCGCGCACCGGGCAGGGGCGTCGAGGTCGTGCAGGTAGCCCGCCATGAGCGACGGCCCGGACAGCACGAGCTCCCCGACGCCGTCGTCGCGGCCGTCCTCGGGCTCCTCGCCCTCGATCGGGTCGAGCCGCGCGACCGTGCCGGGCAGCGGGACGCCGACGAGGTCGCCGTCGCCCGCGTACGCGAGCTTCTCGCGGGCCTCGACCACCGCGACCGGCAGGATCTCGGTCATCCCGTACACCGCGACCCACCGCGTGCCGGGCAGCACGCGCGTCGCGCGCTCCAGGAGCGCGCGGGTCACGGGAGCGCCGCCGACGAGCGCGACGCGCGGCCCGTGCGCGGGCACCGCCCCGGCCTCGATCGCGTCGAGCAGTGCCGTGACGTCCGCGGGCACGAGGTACGTGCCCGCGGCGCCGTCGAGCTGGCGCGCGAAGGTCGTGATGTCGCGGCTCGGCGGGTCGGCCGGCACGGACCACGTGGCACCCGCGAGCAGCGCCGGGACGCCGAGCAGCATCTGGTCGGTGTGCACGACGTCGCCCGGCGCGAGCGCGAACACGTCGCGCAGCAGGTCGCACCCGGCGAGCAGCGACCCGGCCGTGTGCACGACGGCCTTCGGCTGCGCCGTCGTGCCGGACGTGAAGACGGTGAGCGCCTCACGGTCCGGGTCGAGCGGCGGCAGCGCCGCGCGGTCGACCGGGCTCGCGGCGAGGCGGCGGGCGGCGCGCGAGCCGCGCGGCACCCCGGGGAGCCACGGGCCGGCGTGCACGTGCCGCAGCGGGAGGCTCGCGTAGTCGGGCAGGAGCAGGCCCCGTGACCGGGCCAGACGGCGCAGCGGCCCGCGCGAGACGGCGTAGAGCAGCGACTCGGTCGTCGCGAGCGACGGCCCGGCTGCACCCACGCGCGCCGCGAAGAGCTCGGGCGTCGAGCCGGGGTCGACGAAGACGACGGTCCCGCCCGCCCGGACGACCCCGAACGCGAGCACGACGCCCTCCGGCCGAGGTCGCACCGAGAACAGGGCGCGGTCGCCCGGCGCGAGGCCGTCGGCCGCGAGCGCCGTCGCGGTCGCCTCGACGCGCCGCGCGAGGTCGGCGTACGTGACCTCCTCACGCACGCGCGCACCGCGGCGGCCCGGCCGCGTCCAGCGCCGGAGCGCGACCGCGTCGGCGGACGCGTGCCCGGCGGCCCCGCGGGCGAGGATCGGGGCGAGCAGGTGGCGGGGTACGGCGTCGGGCGCGGTCACGCCGCCTCCCCCGCCGACGACGCGGCCGATCCGGCGACCGGGCCCGGTGCGCGCACCTCGCCGCCGACCGCCCGCACGACGAGCGAGCGGTACGCCGGGATGAGCACACCGCGGGCGACGGCGCGGTCGGTGACCTGAAGGCTCCGACCCGCCGCGGCGACCGGGCGCAGGGCGTCCAGGACGGCGTCGACCTGGGCCGTCGCGAGCGGCATCCCGAGGCAGAAGTGCGGTCCGGCGCCGAACCACAGGTGCCGCACCACCGGGTCGACGGGGGCGTCCGGGTCGAAGGGGCCCGCGTCCTGGCAGCAGGAGATCGTCGCGATCACGACCCGGTCGCCCGCGCGGACGCGGACGTCGCCCACGGTCGCGTCGGCGCGCACCGAGCGCAGCATCGCGGGAGTCGGTGCCGTGACGCGCAGCGCCTCCTCGACGACGCGACCGCGCAGCGCGGCGGCCTCCGGCCCGGCGCCGGGGTCGGCCGCGAGGAGCCGGTCGAGCCAGCCGGTGTCGGCGGCGAGCGCGACGAGGCGCGGCACGAACGACTGGATGGTCTCGGTGCCCGTGAGGACGAACGCGCCGACGGCGCCGAGCGCCTCCTCCTCCGAGAGCCCGAGCTCGCGCATGCGCCCGGGGACGGTCGCGGGGTCCCCCGCGCGGTACGCGTCGCGCGCCGGCGCGGACAGCCGTGCGAGGACGGCGCGCGCGTGCCGCACCTGGCTGGGCGTGAGGCTGCGCCGGTGCAGGCGCACGAGGCCGACCACGGACTGCGCGGCGGTCATCGCCTCACGGACGGCGGCGTCCGTCGGGGGCAGCCCGGTCATCGCGCAGACGACCGTCCCGGCCATGGTCGCCGTCTCCGCCACGAGGTCGACGCGCTCCCCCGCGAGCAGCCGCGGAGCGAGGCCCGCGAGGACGTCGGGCACGCTCACCGCGACGAGGTCGCGCACCGCGCGGGGCGTGAAGAGACCCGACAGCGCCCGGCGCAGGCGCGCGTGGTCGGCGCCCTCCATGTTGAGGAGCACGGACGGGCCGAGCACGGGCGTCCACAGGTCCGACGGCGACCCCGGGCCCACCTTGGAGAAGTGCTCGGTGTCGAGCAGCACGGCGCGCGCCGTCGCGGCGTCGGACACGACCACCCCGATCCCGGGGACGCGCACGACCGGGCCGCGGTGCCGCAGGGCCCGGATCGCCGGGTAGACGAGCGGGTGCGCCCCGCGCTGGACCCGCTCCTCCCAGCGCATCGCCGCGGCGAGCCCGGCGGGTGCGGGGGCGAGCGCCGTACCGGTCATCGGATGTCCACGAGCTCGGGCCGGTAGCGGTGGTCGGCGTACCAGCCGAGCGTGCGGACGAGGCCCCACGCGTGCGCGCGGCGTGTCGAGGCCCGCACGACGACGTCGCGGTGCGCGCCGTACCGTCGCGTGAGGCGGCGCACCGCGTTGACGAGCGCCCGGTCCTCGTGGACGTCCTCGATCGCGGTGCGCGGGAACCCGCCCGCCGCCTCGTACAGCGCCGCCGTGATCGCCATGTTGCAGCCCGGCGCCATGACGTAGGGCCCGAGGTAGGACGGGTCCTGGTTGCCGGGGCGGAAGCGCCCGAACGTGCTCGCGACGCTCACCGCCGCGGAGAGCACGCCCTGCTGGACGCGCGAGACCGGGCGGTCGTCGGTGCGCGGCACGAGCCGTCCCGCGACGAGGTCGTGCCCGCTCGCGAACGCGGCGCGCACGCGTCGGGTCCAGTCGGGCAGCGGCAGGCAGTCGGCGTCGGTGCGCGCGAGGTGCGTCGCGCCCTGCGCGATCGCCGCCCGCATGCCCGTGTCGGCCGCCGCGCCCGTGCCCTTCTGCGGCTCGTCGACGACGCGCCACCGCGTCATGCCCCACGCCGCCGCGGTCGCGCGCACCAGGTCGCCCGTGCCGTCCGACGACCCGTTGTCCACGACGACGAGGTCGAAGTCCGTGTCCTGCTGGTCGCGCAGCGCCTCCAGCGTCGCGACGATCCCGTGCGCCTCGTCGCGCGCGGGCACCACGACGGCGAGCCGCTGCGTGCTCGTCACTCCTCGCGTGAACCGCCGGGTGCTCACAGCCGCACCACCGTCGCGCCGATGCTGATGCCGCCCGCGAGGCCGACGAGCACGACGACGTCGCCCGGCCCGACCCGACCTGTCTCGAGCGCGGTCGCGAGCTGCAGCGGGAGCGTCGCGGAGGCGACGTTGCCGTGGTCGGCGACGGTGACGAGCGTGCGGCCGGTCGGCAGGCCGAGCGCGGCGTGCACGTCGTCGAGGTAGGCGACGGCGACCTGGTGCACGGCGACGAGCGCGACGTCGTCCCACGTGAGCCCCGCACGGCCGAGCGCGTCGAGGACGACGCCCGGCCCGAGCGCGAGGAACGCGTCCCGGAGCCGGGACCCGTCGATCTCGAAGTAGGTGCGCTCGAGGTCGCGCGGGTGCGCGGTGCCGCCCCCGGGGAGCATGCCGACGTCCCAGTGCGTCGACTCGGCGCCGAACGAGCTCGCGAGGATGCCGCGGGGCGCGGGGGCGCCGGAGCCGTCGCGCGCGTCGGCCTCCGCCGCGGTGGCGCGGCGCACGAGGACGGCGGCCCCGGCGTCGGACATGGTGTAGCCCGGGGCGGAGAGCAGGTAGGTCGCGCGGTCGGGGACGTCCCAGCGCACGGCGCGCGACGGCGCCTCCCCGCACGCGACGAGGACCGTCCCGTACCGGCCCGTCGCGACGAGCGCCTCGGCGACCTCGATCGCGTTGAGCACGGAGTTGCACGCGTTCTTGACGTCCATGACGGGCGCCCGGACCCCGAGCTTCGCGGCGACGATGTGGCTCGTCGCGGGCTCGACCATGTCCTGGCTCGCCGAGGCGAAGAGCAGCAGGTCGACGTCGTCGGGCGCGAGGCCCTGGGTCGCGAGCAGCTTCTCCGCGGCCGCGACGGCGAGGTCGGAGGCGTCCCAGTCGTCGGGGAGCACGTGGACCTGCCGCACGCCCGTGAGGCGCGAGACCATCGGCACGCGCGGCGCCGCGCCCGGGTTGCGCTCCGCGAGCGCGCGCTCCGCCTCGCGCACGTCGACCACGCGCTCGGGCAGGTGGACCCCGACGGCGGCGATCACCGCCGCGGGACGCACGGGTGCGGACCCGGGGGCTACCGGGCGGGGTGGGTTCTCTGGCACGCGCGACACAGTAGCCAAGCAGACCCTCTCGGACGGCGGTCGTCCACAGGTTCCGATGGGGTGAAGTGCCCATCCCCGGACGGCGGCGCGGCCGCCCCGTGGCCCTGCCGGTGCGCCACACTGACCCCGTGACTGCGACCACGACCGGACCCGTGCCCACCCGCGAACGACGTCGCGCCCTGCCCACGACCCGGCACGAGCTGCAGGTCCTCGCCGCCGCGCGCCCCGCGATGGCCGGCGTGCTGCTCGTGGGCGGCGCGCTCACCGGGCCGCGTCCGGGCGGAGGGCTGCGCCGGGTCCCGGGCCTCGGGTGGGTGACGGCCGACCCGACCGTGGGTCGCCGCATCCTCACCGACCACCGGCACTTCACGATCGTCGGCGAGGGCGGGGTCGGGCACCTGTGGGCCCAGATCCTCGGCGACTGGGTCCTCGACCTGTTCGACGGGCCCGGCCACCACGACCTGCGCACCCGCTCGCGCGAGCTCTTCACCGAGACGAGCGCCGCGGCGCTGGTCGACGGCGCGTGGTCGCTCGCGCTCGACGACGCGCGCCGCACCCTCGCCGCGGGCGGGACGGTCGACGTCGGACGGCTCGCGCGCGTGCTCGTCGGCCGGATGATGATCTCGCTGCTCGGCATCCCGTCCCCGGCGGCCACCGGGGCGAGCTCAGGGGCGGGCTCAGCGCCGGGCTCAGCGGCAGGCGCCGGGACCGGTGCGACGCCGGAGGCCGTCCCGACGGACGACGACGCCCTGGCGGCCTTCGCGACGGGCGAGCGGCTCGCGTCGATCGCGCTCGGGAGCGCCGGCTCGACGTACCTCGCGCCGGGCCAGGTCGCCGCGGCGCGGGAGATCGTCGCCGAGCTGACCCAGGGCGTCCCGGACGGGTGGCGGCACGCGCCGGCCGACCGCCTGCTGGGCCGGTGCCGCGAGCTCGGCCTCGGGCTGGAGGAGACGACCGGGCTCGCGAGCCTGCTCATGGTCGCGGGCACCGAGACGTCGGCATCCGCGATGGCCCGCACCACCGCGCTCCTGATCGACACGGGCGAGCAGCACCGCCTGCTCCGGCTCCTGGCCGACGAGCGCGCCCACCCCGTCCAGCGGGCGGCCGGCGAGCCGGACGCCGTCGAGAACGCCGTGCGCGAGGGTCTGCGCGTGACGAGCCCGGCCTCGGTGATCGGCCGGGGCGTGTCGGCCGACGTCGAGGTCGCGGGCCGCACCCTGCGCGCCGGGGAGCGCGTCATGATCCTCACGTGGGCGGCGAACGCGGCGGCCGGGCCGTTCCGCGCCGACCGTCCGTACGTGCGCGAGACGCGCCAGCTCTGGTTCGGTGCGGGGCGCCACCTGTGCCTCGGGGCCGCGCTTGCCCGCGCCGAGATCGCCGCGCTCCTGCACGCGCTGTTCGACGACGGCGCACCCCTGCGCGTCGTCTCGCGCCACGCCAAGCGGCGGGTGCTGGTGCCCGGCTACGACGAGCTCGTCGTCGCGCGCGCCTGACCCGCAGGCCGGGTCTCGTCAGCGGCACACCGGGCGTCAGCCCTGCGGGGTGACGCTCCACGTGCCGGCGGTCTTCACGGCGAGGACGCCTGGCAGCGCGAGGTCGTACGTCTCGGTGAACGCCTCGGAGTCGCCGAACATGCGCGACGCCTCGCGCGTGACCCCGAAGTATCGGCCCTGGAACGAGTCCTCGGGGCCCGCCGGCGTCCACGACACCTCCGCGCTCGTCGTGCTGCCGTCGAGCCGCAAGACGGTCGGCCCCGTGCCCGACTGCGGCCCTGCGACGGGCGGCAGGTCGTTCCAGCTCTCGAACCGCAGGGACCACTCCCCCGACGCTTCGAGCCAGATCGACTGCTGCGGCGCGGAGTCCTCGAAGACGTCCATGAGGTACGACCCGGTCGTCTCACCGAGCGCGCCCGGGTACGGCGTGACGTCCGTCGGCGCCATGAACGCGCGCGTCCCTGCGCAGTCGCCGCAGTCCAGGTGCACGACGACGGCGAAGTCGCCGTCGCGCGCGAACGTCACGGCGGCGCTCCCTGTCCCGCTCGCCGCGGCGGGTGCACCGGCGGCGACCGTTCCCGCGTCCACCGCCTGAGCGGGTGGCGCGGAGGGACGGTCGGCGAGCGGGTCGACCGCCTCCGGCGTCGTCTCCTCCGACGGCTCCTCGCGCGTGCCCAGCGGGTCCTCGGTGGCCGTCGGGCTCGGGGCGGAGGACCCCGGAGCGGCCTCCGGCTCCCCGGCGGCCGTGCACCCGCCGAGCGCGACGACCGCGACCGTCACGATGGCCAGCGGGACGACGGCGGACACGGCCCGGCGACGGCGCGGCGATCTCTCCGGACGGGCGCTCACGGGACCAGCCTCGCAGAGACCGGACGGTTCGTGCGCGCTCGGCTCACCCCCGGCGCCACCGGGCGCGGTCAGTCGCGCGCCTGCCAGGTGCAGACGCACGCCTCGTTGCCCTCGGCGTCGGCCAGGACCCAGAACGCGGGCGCGCGACGGTCGGACACGAGGTGCCCGCCCGCGGCGATGGCGGCGGTGACGCGCGCCTCCGCGACGTCGTGCGGGACCGTCACGTCCACGTGGATGCGGTTGCGCTGCTCGCGCGGCGCATCCATCTGCTGGAACCAGAACGCCGGGGCGCGCCCGCTCGGGTCGCGGAGCTCGGGCGCGGGCAGCTCCGGGGCGCCCTCGTCGAACCCGAGGACCGCGCGCCAGAACGGCTGCACCGCCGTGCCGACGAGGGTGTCGATCGCGATCTCGAGGTCCTGCACCGCCGTCGGGTCCGCGACGAGGTCGAGCTCGCGCGCCGCCGCGGAGATCTGCCGGGCGAGGGCCACGTCGCGCGCGCTGACGCCCCCGACGTCGTGCGAGGTCAGCCGGACCGTCACCGTCCCGTACCGCAGGTCGACGTCGGGGTGGTGGTTCGCCGCCTCGGCGAGCTCGCCGATCGCGTCGACGAGCTCCACCCCCGCGGTGAACGACCCCGTGCGGAACAGCGTCTGCACCGTCCTGAGGATGAACCGCCAGTCCTCGACGCCGTCGCTGTCGTGGAACTGGCGCGCGGTGATGCGGTCGTCCGCCGTCTGGGTCATGGCCGTCCTCCGGGGTGCGTCGCTGCGGCGAGGTGCGACACCACGCTAGTGCGCGCCTCCGACGCCCGCGCGCTCCGCGGTCACTCGAGGATCGCGCCGCGCGACGCCGACTGGACGAGCTTGGCGTACTTGGCGAGCACCCCGCGCGTGAACGTCGGGGGCAGCGGCGCCCACCCGTCGCGACGCGCGGCGACAGTGTCGGCGTCGACGAGCAGGTCGAGCGTCTTGTTCGCGACGTCGAGCCGGATCGGGTCGCCGTCGCGCACGAACGCGATGGGGCCGCCGTCGACCGCCTCGGGCGCGACGTGCCCGACGCACAGGCCGGTCGTCCCGCCGGAGAAGCGGCCGTCCGTGAGCAGCAGGACCGTCTTGCCGAGCCCCGCGCCCTTGATCGCGCCCGTGATGGCGAGCATCTCGCGCATCCCCGGGCCGCCCTTGGGCCCCTCGTACCGGATGACGACGACGTCGCCGTCCGTGATCGTGCCGTCCTCCAGGGCGTCGAGCGCCGCGCGCTCGCGCTCGAAGACGCGGGCGGTGCCCTCGAACACGTCCTCGTCGAACCCGGCGGACTTCACGACGGCGCCCTCGGGTGCGAGCGACCCGTGCAGGATCGTGATGCCGCCCGTGTGGTGGATCGGGTCGTCGAGGGCCCGCAGGATCTTGCCGTCCGGGTCGGGCGGGTCGATCTCGGCGAGATTCTCCGCGACGGTGCGGCCCGTGACGGTGAGCGCGTCGCCGTGCAGCAGGCCGGCGTCGAGCAGGGCCTTCATGACGACGGGCACGCCGCCGATGCGGTCGACGTCGTTCATCACGTAGCGCCCGAACGGCTTGAGGTCGCCGAGGTGCGGCACGCGGCTCGCGACGCGGTCGAAGTCGGCGAGCGTGAGGTCGACCTCGGCCTCGTGCGCGATGGCGAGCAGGTGCAGCACCGCGTTGGTGGAGCCGCCGAACGCCATGACGACGGCGATCGCGTTCTCGAACGCCTCCTTCGTCATGATGTCGCGCGCCGTGATGCCGAGCCGCAGCAGGTTGACGACGGCCTCGCCCGAGCGGTGCGCGAACGCGTCCCGGCGCCGGTCCGCCGACGGCGGCGCCGCCGAGCCGGGCAGCGACATGCCCATCGCCTCGGCGACCGACGCCATCGTGTTCGCCGTGTACATGCCGCCGCACGCGCCCTCGCCGGGGCAGATGGCGCGCTCGATGCGGTCCACGTCCTCGCGGCTCATGAGCCCGCGCGCGCACGCGCCGACCGCCTCGAACGCGTCGATGAGCGTGACGTCCTTCTCCGTGCCGTCGGAGAGCTTGACCCAGCCGGGCATGATCGAGCCCGCGTAGAGGAACACGCTCGCCAGGTCCAGCCGCGCGGCCGCCATGAGCATCCCGGGCAGGGACTTGTCGCACCCGGCGAGGAGGACCGTCCCGTCGAGGCGCTCCGCCTGGACGACCGTCTCGACCGAGTCCGCGATGATGTCGCGGCTCACGAGCGAGAAGTGCATCCCCTCGTGGCCCATGGAGATGCCGTCGGAGACGGAGATCGTCCCGAACTGCAGCGGGTACCCGCCGCCCGCGTGCACGCCCTCCTTCGCGCCCTGCGCGAGCCGGTCGAGCGACAGGTTGCACGGCGTGATCTCGTTCCACGAGCTCGCGATGCCGATCTGCGGCTTGGCGAAGTCCTCGTCGCCCATGCCGACGGCGCGCAGCATGCCGCGCGACGCCGTCGCCTCCAGGCCGTCGGTGACCTGGCGGGAGCGCGGCTTGAGGTCGGGTCCGGCGTCGGACCCCGAGGTGTGCCCAGTCATGACCCCACTCTAGGAACGGCACCGGCGCGGGGCGCGGCGGGACGCGCCGGACGCGCCGCGGCACGGAGGCGCGCCCGGCCCGTGCAGGCCCGAGACGGGCCGACCGCGGCGCGAGGCGCACGGCATCATGGGGCCGTGCACACACGCCCCGGAGCCGTCCGAGCCCTCCTGCCCGTCCTCGCCCTGGCCGCGACCGCCGCGTGCGCGGCTCCCGCGCCGTCGGGCACGAGCCCCGGCTCCCCTACCTCCGCGACGTCCGCCCCCGCACCGGACGCGACGACCGGGACGCCCGACGACGCCGCGACCGCGACGGAGACCGCGAGCGCCGAGGAGGCTCCCCAGGGGCAGGTCGAGACGCCCGAGGAGTCGTTCCGCGCGTGGCTGGCCGCGAGCCGCGCGCCGGACGTCGAGGTCGCGTGCGGCTACCTCGCACCGGAGCTCGTCGACCGGATGGTCGCCGAGATGACGGCACAGGGGTGGCCGGGCATCACGGACTGCGCGTCGATGACCACGACCACCGCCGGTCTCTACGCGGCCGTGGGCGACGTGCCGGAGGTCGAGGTCGGCGTCCGCGAGGAGCGCGCCGACGCGACGGTGCTGTCCGTCGTCTACGACGGCGGCGACTGCGGGACCGCCGTCATGGTGCCGCAGGGCACGCGGTGGGTCGTCACCGAGCAGTCCGAGGAGGAGTGCTGACCCTCGCCGCGTGGGGCTCCGTGCCCGGGCACGACGACGGGCCCGCACCTCGGGAGGTGCGGGCCCGTCGTCGTCGGGTCAGCGGCGCTTGATCAGCGACACGTCGCGGACGGCGCCGCGGTCGGCGGACGTCGCCATGGCGGCGTAGGCCTGGAGGGCGGGCGAGACGTAGCGGTCGCGGTCGACCGGCTGCCACGGGTTCTCGCGCGCCTCCATCTTGGCGCGGCGCTCGGCGAGCACGTCGTCGGCCACGTTGAGGCGGATGAGGCGCGTGTCGACGTCGATCTCGATCTCGTCGCCGTCCTCGACGAGGCCGATGACGCCGCCCGCGGCGGCCTCGGGCGAGACGTGGCCGACGGAGATGCCCGACGACCCGCCGGAGAACCGGCCGTCGGTGATGAGCGCGGTGACCTTGCCGAGGCCGCGGCCCTTGATGAACGACGTCGGGTACAGCATCTCCTGCATGCCGGGGCCGCCCGCGGGCCCCTCGTAGCGCACGACGACGACGTGGCCGGGCTGGACCTGCTTGGTGAGGATCTTCTCGACGGCCTCGTCCTGCGACTCGCAGACGAGCGCCGTGCCGACGAAGTGGAAGACGTCCGGGTCTACCCCGGCGGTCTTGAACACGGCGCCGTCCTCGGCGAGGTTGCCGCGCAGCACGGCGAGCCCGCCCTCGACGGTGTACGCGTGCTCGAGGTCGCGGATGCAGCCCTCGGCCGCGTCGGTGTCGAGCGACTCCCAGCGGTTCGACGTCGAGAACGCCTGCGTGGTGCGCACTCCCCCGGGCGCCGCGTGGAACAGCTCGACGGCCCGCTCGGTCGCCTTGCCGCCCCGGACGTCCCAGTCGTCGAGCCACTCGCGCAGCGTCGGCGTGTGCACGCTCGTGACGTCGTGGTCGAGCAGGCCCGCGCGGTCGAGCTCGCCCAGGAGGGCGGGGATGCCGCCGGCGCGGTGCACGTCCTCCATGTGGAAGTTCGGGTGGTTCGGCGCGACCTTGGACAGGCACGGCACCTGGCGGCTGATGCGCTCGATGTCGGTGAGGTCGAAGTCGACGCCCCCCTCCTGCGCGGCGGCGAGGATGTGCAGCACGGTGTTCGTCGAGCCGCCCATCGCGACGTCGAGCGCCATGGCGTTCGAGAACGCGGCCTTGGTCGCGATCGAGCGGGGCGCGACGGAGTCGTCCTCGTCCTCGTAGTAGCGCTTCGCGAGCCCGACGATCGTGCGGCCGGCCTCGAGGAAGAGCTCCTTGCGTGCGGCGTGCGTCGCGAGGGTCGAGCCGTTGCCGGGGAGCGACAGGCCGAGCGCCTCGGTGAGGCAGTTCATCGAGTTCGCGGTGAACATGCCGGAGCACGACCCGCACGTGGGGCACGCGTTCTCCTCGACCTGGGCGAGCGCGGCGTCGGACACCGCGTCGTCGGCCGAGTAGTTGATCGCGTTGACGAGGTTGAGCGGGGTCTTCGCGACGCCGTCGGCGACGACCGCCTTGCCCGCCTCCATGGGGCCGCCGGACACGAAGATCACGGGGATGTTGAGCCGCAGCGCGGCGTTGAGCATGCCGGGCGTGATCTTGTCGCAGTTCGAGATGCACACGAGGGCGTCGGCGCAGTGCGCGTTGACCATGTACTCGACCGAGTCGGCGATGAGGTCGCGGCTCGGGAGCGAGTAGAGCATGCCGCCGTGGCCCATGGCGATGCCGTCGTCGACGGCGATGGTGTTGAACTCCTTGGAGACGCCGCCGGCCTCGCGGATCGCGGACGCGACGAGGTCGCCCATGTCCTTGAGGTGTACGTGGCCGGGGACGAACTGCGTGTACGAGTTGGCGATCGCGATGATCGGCTTGCCGAAGTCCTCCGCGCCCATGCCGGTCGCGCGCCAGAGGGCGCGGGCGCCGGCCATGTTGCGGCCGTGGGTGGACGTCCGAGAGCGCAGGGGGCGGCTCATTCCGGGTCAGCTCCTTCGACGGGGTGCTGCGACCGATCCTCCGGCCGCCGGGTCACATTACGCCTCGTCGGGGCGGTCCGGCCGAGGCGTCCGCCTCGTGGTCGTGCGGCCTACGTACGTAGCTACGAGGGACCTACGGGATGTCCACGCGATCCGGACGTAAGGGTTGAACCGCCTCGCGTACCCCTGCCACCGTGGGCGAGCACGTCACGGCCGGACGACCACCGCGACGCCTCGACGGGGAGCGGCACACCGCTCGGGTCGGGGCAGGTCCTCGCCGGCCCCGACCCGACCACTTCTCTCCCCGAGGGGGCACCTCCATGTCCACGTCCACCACGTCCGCGCCGCCCGGCGCCACCTCTGGGGCCGCAGCGCGCACCACCGACCCCGTCACCCAGGACGACGTCGTCACGCGCTCGTCGGCCCGCCACGCCCTCGCGCTCACGCGGATCGGCACGGCCGTCGTCTTCCTGTGGCCGTTCACCGACAAGCTCGTCGGCCTCGGGTACGCGACCCCGCGCGAGCGCGCGTGGCTCGCGGGGGGCGCGCCCACGCAGGGCTACCTGGAGAACGGCGCCCAGGGCCCGCTCGCGAGCACGTTCGCCGCGATGGCGAGCCCTGTCACCGACTGGCTCTTCATGCTCGGGCTGCTGGGCGTCGGCCTCGCGCTCCTGCTGGGGATCGGCCTGCGCGTCGCTGCGGTGAGCGGCACGGTCCTCTTCGCGATGCTGTGGCTCTCGCAGTGGCCGCTCGCGGCCGGTTCGAACAACCCGGTCGTCGACGACCACGTCCTCGTGATCCTGCTCCTCGCCGTCCTCGCGACGACGCTCGCGGGCGACACGTGGGGCCTCGGCCGACGCTGGGCGGCCCTCCCCCTCGTGCGCCGGGCGGCCTGGCTGCGCTGACGCGCCTTGAGACCGGCACCCCCACGGGTGCAGGACCGGAGCGGGGCCGCGACGTCGCGGCCCCGCTCCGTCGTCGGGCGTCGCCCTCAGGCCCCGGCGGTGTGCGCGCCCTCGAGCTCGTCGGCGTGGCGGATGTGCCGCGTGACCCACGGCGCGAGCGCGAACAGCGCGAGCGCGAACACGAGGGTGATGGCGCCGATGCCGCCGAAGTACGCGGTGTCGGACGCGCCCTCGGTGACCTGCACGACCTGCGCGGTGATGGCCTGCCCGGCGGCGGGCGCGAGGAACCACAGGGCCATCGCCTGGGACCGGAACGCCTTGGGCGCGAGCAGCGTCGTCGCGGCGAGGCCGACCGGCGACAGGCACAGCTCGCCGAGCGTCTGGATCACGTAGACGAGCACGAGGACCCACGACGGCGCCTTGCCGTCGCCGACGACGGCCGACGCGGCCGCGAGGAAGAGGAACGACACCGACGCGAGGGTGAGGCCGATCGCGAACTTGTTGGCCGTCGTCGGGCGGTCGCCCGTCTTGAGCCAGATCCACGCGAACACGGGCGCGAGGACGATGATCGACAACGGGTTCACCGACTGGAAGAACTCGGGGCTGATGCCCACGCCGAAGAACGTCAGGTCGGTGCGGTCCTTCGCGAACGCCGAGAGCGTCGTGGCCGCCTGCTCGAAGATCATCCAGAAGAGCATCGCCGCGACGAACAGCGGGATGTACGCGATGACACGCGGCCGCTCGGCGTCCGTCACGCGCGGCGAGCGGTACATGACGATGAAGTACGCGATCGGCGCGAGGAACGCCAGGTAGGACATCGTGTCGATGAAGGTCGAGATCTCGAACCCGCCCGCGACGAGGACGGCGACGAGACCGACGAGCACCACGCCGCCCGCGATGAGGAGGAAGATCCGCGCGATCTTGGCGCGCTCCTCGGGGCGGACGGGGTTGGGCACGTGCGCGCCCGCCTCGCCGAGGTAGCGCCGGCCCGCGACGAAGAACACGAGCGCGACCGCCATGCCCACCGCCGCGACGGCGAAGCCCGCGTGGTACCCGCCCCAGGCGCGCGCGGCGCCCACGAGGAACGGCGCGACGAACGAGCCGAGGTTGATGCCCATGTAGAAGATCGAGAAGCCGGAGTCGCGGCGCGGGTCGTCGCGCGCGTACAGCTCGCCGACCATCGACGACACGTTGGGCTTGAGCAGGCCGGTGCCGAGCGCGACGAGCGCGATGCCCACCATCGAGAAGCCCGTGCCGGGGATCGTGAGGCTCACGTGCCCGGCCGCGATGATGATGCCGCCGTACAGGACCGAGCGCCGGGACCCGATCACGCGGTCGGCGAGCCAGCCGCCCACGACGGACAGCAGGTACACGCTGGTCCCGTAGATCGACACGAGCGCGAGGCCCGTCGTCTCCCCGATGCCCAGGCCGCCGTTCGCGACGGTGTCCGTGAGGTAGAACAGCAGGATCGCGCGCATCCCGTAGTAGCTGAACCGCTCCCACAGCTCGGTGGTGAAGAGCGTCAGCAGCCCGCGCGGGTGCCCGAAGAACGCGTGGTCCCCGACGATCGCCCCCGCGGCGGGCCCCTCGGCCGCCCCCACTCCGGCCGCGGTACCGGGCCCGAGGGGCGGAGCCCCGGCCTCCGGCTCGGTGCGCGCCTCGCGCCCGAGCGCGCGGCGTCGCGCGTCGTCCTGCTCTCGTCGGTCGTCGCCACCCATCCTGCGATGCTCCCACCGGCGTGCACCGCCTGCGACCGTTAGCGTGGCCGGATGCCGACGCTCTGGTGGTGCCGCCGCGACCTCCGCCTCGCCGACAACCCGGCCCTCGTGGCGGCGGTGCAGGCCGCCCGGGACGCGGACGACGAGGTCGTCGCGCTCTACGTGCTCGACCCCCGCCTGTGGGGCTCCGCGGGCGACCCGCGCCGCGCCTACCTCGCGCGGAGCCTCGCCGCGCTCGACGAGGCGACCGGCGGCCGGCTCGTCGTCCGGCACGGCGACCCGCGCGCCGTCGTGCCCGCCGTCGCGCGCGAGGTCGAGGCGCGCGACGTGCACGTCGCGGCGTCGTTCGAGCCCTACGGCGTCGCCCGCGACGTCGCGGTCGAGGAGGCGCTGCCCGACGCCGGCGCGCACCTCGTGCGCACCGGCTCGCCCTACGCCGTCGCGCCGGGGCGCCTGCGCACGCGCACCGGGACCCCGTTCCAGGTCTTCACGCCGTTCCGCGACGCGTGGGTCGAGCACGGCTGGCGCGACCCGGCGCCGCGACCGCGCGACGTGCCGTGGGCCACGCTCCGGTCGGACGGCGTCCCCGCCGACCCCGGCACCGACGCCCGGCTCCCCGCCGCGGGCGAGGCCGCCGCGCGACGGCGCTGGCGCGACTTCCTCGCGGACCACCTCGCGGGCTACGCGACGGAGCGCGACCGCCCGGACCGGCCCGCGACGTCGGGCATGTCCGTGCCGCTGAAGTGGGGCGAGCTGCACCCGCGCACGCTCCTCGCCGACGTGCGGAGCGCCCTGCACGACGGGCTCGCGCCGTCCGACGACGCGCTCGCCTACCGCTCCGAGCTCGCCTGGCGCGAGTTCCACGCCGACGTCCTGTTCCACCACCCGGGGGCGGCGCAGCGGTCGCTCCGGGACGTCGTGCCCGAGGACGCGTGGGCGGAGGGTGCCGCCGAGGACGCGTACCTCGCCGCGTGGGCCGAGGGCCGCACGGGCTACCCGCTCGTCGACGCCGGGATGCGCCAGCTCCTCGGCGAGGGGTGGATGCACAACCGCGTGCGGATGGTCGTGGCGTCGTTCCTCGTCAAGGACCTGCACGTGCGGTGGCAGCGCGGCGCAGAGCACTTCATGGCGCACCTCGCGGACGGCGACGTCTCGCAGAACCAGCTGAACTGGCAGTGGGTCGCCGGGACGGGCCGCGACGCCGCGCCGTACTTCCGCATCTTCAACCCCGTCACCCAGGCGAAGAAGTTCGACCCCGACGGCTCGTACGTGCGCCGGTGGGTGCCGGAGCTGCGGGAGGTCGAGGGCCGGGCGGTCCACGAGCCGTGGACGCTGCGCGAGCAGCCGACCGGGTACCCGGAGCGGATCGTCGACCACGCCGTCGAGCGGAAGGTCTCGCTCGACGACTTCGAGCGGGCCCGGCGCGCCTGACGCATCTTTCTCAACCAGAGGGTTGACGACTCTGCGGACGCGGCGTAGCGTCGTTGTCAACCAATGAGTTGACGAACCGGACGCCGCACCCCGGCGCCCCACGAGGAGGTCCTGTGACGGCCGACCCGCTCTCCCGCGTGTTCTCGGCGCTCGCCGACCCCACGCGCCGCGACATGGTGGCCCGGCTCGCGTCGGGAGACGCCAGCGTCGGCGAGCTCGCCCGGCCGTACGACATGTCCGTCCAGGCGGTGTCCAAGCACCTGCGCGTGCTCGAGGACTCCGGCCTGGTGACCCGCACGACGGACGCCCGGCGCGCCCCCGTGCACCTCGAGGCGGAGGTGCTGGACCTCATGACGAAGTGGATCGAGCGCTACCGGCGCGAGGCCGAGGACCGCTACCGCCGCCTCGACGACGTCCTGCGCGACCTGCCCGACCGACCGGGCACCACCGAGAACGACCCGACGACAGGAGCAGCACCATGACCACCACCGGCACCCACGAGACCGAGATCGTCGTCCCCACGGACCTCCCGATCGTCCGCATCGTGCGCGAGTTCGACGCGCCCGCGGCGAAGGTCTTCCGCGCCCACCTCGACCCGGAGCTCTTCGCGCGCTGGAACGGCCCGCGCTACCTCACCCAGCGCAACGAGCTCTGGGACGTGCGCACGGGCGGCGCGTACCGGTACGTCCAGGTCGACCCGGACGGCAACGAGTACGCGTTCTTCGGCAGCGTCCACGAGGTGCGCCCGGACGAGCTCATCGTCCAGACGTTCACGTTCGAGGGCTTCCCCGACGGCGTCTCGCTCGACCGCCTCGTGTTCGAGGACCTGCCCGACGGCCGCAGCCGACTCACCGCGACGTCGCTCGTCGACTCGTTCGAGGGCCGCGACGGCTTCGTCGCGAGCGGCATGGAGGTCGGCGTGCGCGAGGGCTACGAGCAGCTCGACGAGCTCCTCGCGGGGTCCTGACCCGCCCTCTGCCCTACCCGCGCGCGACGAGGGGCGGCACCCACCAGCGGTGCCGCCCCTCGTCGCGCGCGGGTCAGGTGGTTCCCCGTGCCCGGCCCCCGCGGCCGGGCACGGGAGTCTCAGCCCCTCACGCGTCGCCGCGCGCGAGCAGGCGGCCCGTGGGGCGGTCGAGGGTGATCTCCTCGCCCCGCAGGTACGTCGCGACGACGGCGCCCGAGAGCGCGCGGTCGGCGTACGGCGTGATGGGGTTCTTGTGGTGCAGGGCCTTCGGGTCGACGACGAACGCCGTGTCCGGCTCGACCACCGCGAGGTCCGCGTCGAAGCCGAGCGCGATCGAGCCCTTGCGCCGCAGGCCCGCGACGGCCGCCGGGCGAGCCGACATCCACTCGACGACGCGCGCGAACGACACGCCGCGCGTCCGCGCCTCGGTCCACACGATCGCGAGCCCGAGCTGGAGCGACGACACGCCGCCCCACGCCGTCCCGAAGTCGCCCGTGTCGAGCTCCTTGAGGTCGGGCGTGCTCGGCGAGTGGTCCGAGACGATGCAGTCGATCGTGCCGTCGAGCAGCCCCTCCCAGAGCAGCTCGCGGTTGTCGATCTCCCGGATGGGCGGGCAGCACTTGAACTGCGTCGCGCCGTCGGGGATCTCCTCGGCCGCGAGCGCCAGGTAGTGCGGGCACGTCTCGACCGTGAGGCGCACGCCCTCGCGCTTCGCGCTCCGGATCATCGGCAGCGCGTCCGAGCTCGACAGGTGCAGCACGTGCGCGCGCGCCCCGGTCCAGCGCGCCGCCTCGATCACCGCGGCGATCGCGACGTTCTCCGCGCCGCGCGGGCGCGACGCGAGGAACGTGTCGTAGTGGTCGCCGTGCGGGGTGGGCGCCCGCTCGATCGCGCGCGAGTCCTCGGCGTGCACGAGCATGAGCCCGTCGAAGTCGGCGAGCAGGCGCAGGTCGGCCTCCAGCTCGTCCGGCTCGAGGTACCCGAACTCCTCGACCCCCGAGTGCAGCAGGAAGCACTTGAACCCGAACACGCCCGCGTCCCACAGGGGCCGCAGCTCGTCCGCGTTGCCGGGCACGGCGCCGCCCCAGAACCCGACGTCGACGAACGCCTGGTCGCGCGCGACCTTCTGCTTGGTCTCGAGCGCCTCGACGTCGACCGTCGGGGGATCGAGTTGAGCGGCATGTCGACGATCGTCGTCACCCCGCCCGCGGCGGCGGCCCGCGTCGCGGACGCGAACCCCTCCCACTCGGTGCGCCCCGGCTCGTTCACGTGCACGTGCGTGTCGACGAGCCCGGGGACCAGCACCTGGTGCGGCCCCAGCTCGACGACGCGCGCGCCGTCGAGCCCCGCGCCGAGCGGCTCGATCGCGCGGACCACTCCCCCGACGACACCCACCTCGCGCGGGTGCTCGCCACCGGCGACGAGCACGCGCTCGCCGCGCACGACGAGGTCGTACTCGTGCCCGCGACCGCCCACCTCACCCGTGCCCATCGCGCCCTCCGTCATGTCTCCTGCTCCCTGGGTGCGGCGTGCTCAGTCGAGCAGCGCGGTGGCGGTGGGGGCGTCCTCGGCCGAGATCGCGAGGTCCTCGAACTCGTTCACGCCCGTGATCTCGACGCCCATGGCGATGTTCGTGACGCGCTCGAGGATGACCTCGACCACGACCGGCACGCGGAACTCCGCCGCCATGGCCTGCGCCTTCGCGAACGCCTCGCCGAGCCCCTCGGGGTCGGTCACGCGGATCGCCTTGCAGCCCAGGCCCTCGGCCACCTTGACGTGGTCGACGCCGTAGCCGCCCAGCTCGGGCGAGTTGACGTTCTCGAACGACAGCTGGACGTGGTAGTCCATGTCGAAGGCCCGCTGCGCCTGGCGGATCAGGCCCAGGTAGGAGTTGTTCACGACGACGTGCACGTACGGCAGGTTGAACTGCGCACCGACCGCGAGCTCCTCGATCATGAACTGGAAGTCGTAGTCGCCCGAGAGCGCGACGACCGGCTCGTCCGGCACGGCCTTCGCGACGCCGAGCGCCGCGGGCCCCGTCCAGCCGAGGGGCCCGGCCTGGCCCGCGTTGATCCAGTGCCGCGGCTTGTACACGTGGAGGAACTGCGCGCCGGCGATCTGCGAGAGCCCGATGGTCGTGACGTAGCGCGTCTCGGGGCCGAAGGCCTTGTTCATCTCCTCGTACACGCGCTGCGGCTTGATCGGGATCTCGGTGAAGTGCGTCTTGCGCTGCAGCGTCCGCTTGCGCTCGGCGCACTCGGCCGCCCAGCCCGCGTAGTCGCGCGCACGGCCGGCGTCGCGGCGCTCGCGCGCGACCTCGACGAACAGCTCGAGGGCCGCCTTCGCGTCCGACACGATGCCGTAGTCGGGCGCGAACACGCGACCGATCTGCGTCGGCTCGATGTCGACGTGGACGAACGTGCGGCCCGCGCGGTACGTGTCGAGGCCGCCCGTGTGGCGGTTGGCCCAGCGGTTGCCGATGCCGAGCACGAAGTCGGACGCGAGCAGGTTCGCGTTGCCGTAGCGGTGCGACGTCTGGAGACCGGCCATGCCGGCCATGAGCGC
Organism: Cellulosimicrobium sp. JZ28; assembly: GCF_015327065.1. Taxonomy (NCBI): domain Bacteria; kingdom Bacillati; phylum Actinomycetota; class Actinomycetes; order Micrococcales; family Promicromonosporaceae; genus Cellulosimicrobium; species Cellulosimicrobium sp. JZ28. Next base: position 2,494,415 of record NZ_CP017660.1, read on the forward strand.
GTGGTCGTCCGGGATGACGCCCCAGCCCATGAGCGTGGGGATCACGGGGACGCCGAGCGTCTCGGCGAGCTCGACGAGCAGGTCCTCGCCGCCCGCGTTGACGATGCCGCCGCCCGCGACCAGCAGGGGACGCTCCGCCGCGAGCAGCAGGTCGATCGCCTTCTCGGCCTGGGCGCGCGTCGCCGTCGGGCGGTGCACGGGCAGCGGCTCGTAGGTCGCCGGGTCGAACTCGATCTCCGTGAGCTGCACGTCGATCGGCAGGTCGACGAGCACCGGGCCCGGGCGGCCCGAGCGCATGAGGTGGAACGCCTGCTGGAAGACCTGCGGCACCTGCCCGGCCTCGAGGACGGTCTTGGCCATCTTCGTCACCGGAGCGGCGATGCTCGCGATGTCGACGGCCTGGAAGTCCTCCTTGTCGAGCTTGGCGACCGGCGCCTGGCCCGTGATGCAGAGCATCGGGATCGAGTCGGCCCACGCGGCGTAGAGGCCGGTGATCATGTCGGTGCCCGCGGGGCCCGACGTGCCGATGCAGATGCCGATGTTCCCCGGCTTCGCACGGGAGTAGCCGTCGGCCATGTGCGACGCGCCCTCGACGTGGCGGGCGAGCACGTGGTCGATGCCGCCGTGCGCGCGCATCGCGGAGTAGAAGGGGTTGATGGCGGCGCCGGGCAGGCCGAACGCCTGGGTCGCGCCCTCGATCTCGAGGATCGCCACTGCGGCGTCCACCGCACGCATACGAGGCATGGTTTCTCTCCTTGCTGGAGGTGACGTCGTCGTCAGGGGGAAGGTCAGGAGCCGTCGCGGCCGGACAGGCGCTCGACGCCGCGGAACAGGCCGGAGTGGTCGAGGCCGCCGTCGCCGTTCGCGCGGGCGGAGGCCATGAGCTGGGCGACGAGGCCGCCGAGCGGCGCGACGACGCCCGCCTCGCGGGCCGCGGCGGTGACGATGCCGAGGTCCTTGTGGTGGAGCTCGATCCGGAAGCCGGGGCCGAAGTCGCGGTCGAGCATCTTGCGCGCCTTCTGGTTCAGCACCGCCGAGCCCGCGAGGCCGCCGCCCAGGACCTCGATCGCGGCCTCGGTGTCGACGCCGTAGGCCTCGAGGAAGACGACCGCCTCGGCGAGCGCCTGGATGTTCGCGGCGACGATGAGCTGGTTCGCGGCCTTGACCGTCTGGCCGGAGCCGTTCGGGCCCACGTGCACGACCGTCTTGCCGACGACGTCGAGGAACGGCTTCGCCGCCTCGAAGTCCTCGGGCGTGCCGCCGACCATGATCGACAGCGCGGCGTTGATCGCGCCCGGCTCGCCGCCCGAGACGGGGGCGTCGACGATCCGCAGGCCCGCGTCCTTCGCCTGCTGCGCGAGCGCGACCGTGACGTCCGGGCGGATCGAGGAGAAGTCGACGACGAGCGCGCCAGGCTTCGCGTTCGCGAGGACGCCGTCGTCGCCGGTGAGCACCGCCTCCACGTCGGGCGAGTCCGGGACCATGATCGCGACGACGTCGGCGCCCGAGACCGCGTCGGCGACCGACCCGGCCGCGCGACCGCCCGCCTCGACGAGCGGCGCGGTCTTCTCGGGGCTGCGGTTGTAGCCCGCGACGTCGTGCCCGGCGTTCTGCAGGTGGACGGCCATGGGGCTGCCCATGATGCCGAGTCCGATGAAGGCGATGGAGGCCATGGTGTGCTCCTCTGGGTGGTTCAGGTCGGGGGTCGGGGCGGCCGACGGACGGCCGGGGGTCGCGTCAGCGCTCGGCGGCAGGGAGCCACGCGAACGGGTCGGCGGCCGCGGTCTTGTACTCGAGGCCGATCCAGCCGTCGTAGCCGCCGGCGCGCAGGTCCTTCGTCCAGCGCTCGATCGGCAGGTCGCCCGTGCCGGGCTCGCCACGACCGGGCGCGTCCGCGACCTGCACGTGCGCGATGCGGCCGCGGTAGGTCGACAGGGCCGCGTCGACGTCGTCGCCGTTCACGGCCAGGTGGTAGACGTCGAACAGGAGACCCAGGTTCGTCTCGCCGTGGTCGGCGGCGACCCGGTCGATGACGCGCACGGCGTCGGCCGCGGTCTTCAGCGGGTAGGCCGGCGCACCGCTCACGGGCTCGACGAGCACCGTGCCGCCGATGCGCCCGACGGCCCGCGCCGCGAGCGCGAGGTTCTCGGCGCCGAGCTCGTCCTGCGCCTCGGGCGTCGCGCCCTCCTGGCGGTTGCCGTAGAGCGCGTTGAACGCGCGGCAGCCGGTGCGCTCCCCGATCGCGGTGACGACGTCGAGGTTCGCGCGCAGGTCGGCCGAGCGCGCGGGCCACGACACGAGGCCGCGGTCGCCGCCGGGCATGTTCCCGGCGTCGAAGTTCAGGCCCGTGAGCTGCACGCCCGCCGTCTCGATCGCGCCGACGAACGCGTCGACCTCGTCGCGTGCGGGCGTGGGCGACGCGAACGGCCACCAGAACTCGACGCCCCGGAACCCCGCCGCCGCGGCGGCGGCCGGCCGCTCGAGCAGCGGCAGGTCCGTGAGCAGGATCGAGCAGTTGACGGTGTACGTCGGTGCGGGGCTCATCGTCGTCTCCCTGGGTCCGTCCGCGTCTCGCTGCGTTGCGATTCCATCTTGCGGAACTTTTCTTCTGCTGTATGGAAGTGTAGGCACGCGCGTCGCCGGGCGTCAACAGCGACATCGCCGTCGACCCGGAGCGCACGGACGACGAAGGGCCCGGTCCCTCCAGGGGGACCGGGCCCTTCGCGCGACGTCGCCGACGGTCGTCAGCGCCGACGGTCGAGCTTGACCTGCCGGTTCACGTCCTTGTAGAGCAGGTAGCGGAACGGCTTGGGGCCGCCCGCGTAGCAGGCCTGCGGGCAGAACGCGCGGAGCCACATGAAGTCGCCCTCCTGGACCTCGACCCAGTCGCCGTTGAGGCGGTAGACCGCCTTGCCCTCGAGCACGTAGAGCCCGTGCTCCATGATGTGCGTCTCCGCGAACGGGATGGACCCGCCGGGCTGGAACGTCACGATGTTGACGTGCATGTCGTGCGCGAGGTCGTCGGGGTCGACGAACCGCGTCGTCACCCACACGCCGTCCGTGTCCGGCATCGCACGCGGCTCGACGTCCTGCTCGCGCGTGACGAACGACGTCGCGGCGTGGCCCGGGATCGGCTCGTACACCTTGCGGATCCACTGGAACGCGGCCTTCGCGTCCGAGCGGTTGTGCAGCGCCCACCGCTCCCCCGCCGCCAGGTACGCGTACCCGCCCGGCTCGAGCACGTGCTCGACCCCGGCGAGCGTGAGCACGAGCGTGCCCTCGGTGACGAAGACGACGGACTGCACGGTCTCCTCGTCCTCGCCCTGGTCCGACCCGCCGCCGGGCGAGACCTCCATGACGTACTGCGCGAACGTCGTCGCGAAGCCCTCGATCGGCCGGGCGAGCACCCACAGCCGGGTCTTGTCCCAGCCGGGCAGGTTGCTCGTGACGATGTCGCGCAGCACGCCGCGCGGGATCACCGTGTACGCCTCGGTGACGATCGCGCGGTCGGTGAGCAGCTCGGTCTGGCCGGGCAGGCCACCCTGCGGGGTGTAGTAGGGGGTGGTCTGGGTCATGGGGTCACTCCTCGGAGGTCGTGGCCGTGCCGGTGGCGGCGCCACGGCGGACGGCGGGAAGGATGGGAGGGCCGGCGGGCGCTCAGCCCGCGACGGGCTGCGGCGCGCGCCCGGAGACGCGGACCGCGTCGAGCCCGGCGCGGTCGAGGCCGGTCGCGGTGCGGACCTCGGTCTCGGTGAGCGCGCCGCAGTCGACGCCGCGTCCGAGGAACCAGGCCATCGCCTTGGCGGTCGCCGGCTCGTCGAGGACGCCCCCGGCGTCGGGCACGAACCCGACGTACGCCGCGAGGCGCGCGAGCGCCGACGCCGCGCCCTCGCGGTAGAAGGCGTACGTCGCGGCGAACCGGCTCGGGAGCTGCGCGGGGTGCAGGTCCCAGCCCTGGTAGTACCCGCGCTCGAGCGAGCGGCGCACGAGCCGCCCGTGCAGTCGCCACGCGGCGTCGACGGCCTGGGGGTCACCGACGGGCAGGACGTTCGTCGACCCGTCCGACAGGCGCACGCCCGTGCCCGCGACGGCGAGCTGCATGACCGACTTCGCGTGGTCGGCCGCGGGGTGCTCCATCGACTGGTACGCCGCCGCGATGCCGAGCGACGCCGAGTAGTCGTACGTGCCGTAGTGCAGCGCCGTCACACGACCCGGCGCGGCGTGCACCAGGCGGGCGACCGTCGCCGTGCCGTCGGCCGCGAGCAGCGCCTGCGGCGTCTCGACCTGCACCTCGAACCGCAGGGTGCCCGGTTCGAGGCCGTTCGCCTCCTCGACGTGCTCGCACGCGCGCGCCATCGCCTCGACCTGCTGCGGCGCGGTGACCTTGGCGAGCGTCACGACGAACCCGTCCGGCAGGGCGCGGGCCTCGCCGGCCCCGGCGCGACCCGCGACGAGCTCCGCGACGAACAGCGCGAGGGTGCGCACGCCACGTCGGCGCGTCGCCTCCTCGAGGCACTTGACGCGGATGCCCGCGAACGGCGTCGCGGTGCCCTGCGCCTCGGCCCGGACGAGCTCGCGCGCCGCCGCGATCACCGCGGCGTCCTCCGCCGCGTCGCCGCGGTCGCCGAACCCGTCCTCGAAGTCGATCCGGAGGTCCTCGATCGCCTCGACCGCGAGCTTCGCGCTCACGCGCTCCGCGACGGCGTCCGCGAGGTCGCCCCCGGCCCCCTCTCCGACGCCCAGCAGGTCCACGAGCCGGCGGACGCCGCCCGCGCCGTCGACCGCCTCGCGCGCCCGGGCCGCCCACTCCGGCGCGAGGCCGGCCGCGTACCGGTCGCCCGGCACGTAGACGGTGTGCACGGGCTGGCGCGAGCCGTCGTCGCCCGGGTAGCGGGCCGCGAGCTCCGCGTCCCAGGGCGCGAGCAGCCCGTCGAGCGACGCGTGCAGCGCCGCGACGCCGTCCTCGCTGAAGCCGCGGACCGAGCCCGCCTCGGGACCGGCCGGCATCAGGACGCGTCCTGCTCGTGCGCGACGACGTCCTCGTACGCGGGCAGCGTGAGGAAGTCGACGTAGTGCTCGTTGAGCGCGATGTCCTCGACGAGCGCCGCCGCCCGGTCGTACGGCCCGGCGTCGTAGGCCTCGTGCCCGACGTCGTCCCGCAGCCGCGCGGTCTCCTCGCGCAGGAGCGTGCGGACCAGGTCGGCGGTGACGGTCGTGCCCGCGCTCTCGCCCGCGGTGAACGACGCGCCCGAGCGCACCCACTGCCACACCTGCGAGCGCGAGATCTCCGCGGTCGCGGCGTCCTCCATGAGGTTGTGGATCGCGACCGCGCCGTTGCCCGCGAGCCACGCCGCGACGTACGCGACGGACACGTAGAGGTTGTTGCGCAGCCCCGCCTCGGTGACGTCGCCCTGCGCGGACGCCACGTCGAGGAGCTGGTCGGCCGTGACGTGGACGTCGGGGCGCTGCCGGTCGAGCTGGTTGGGTCGTTCGCCGAGCACCCCGTCGAACACCTCGCCGCACACCGGCACGAGGTCCGGGTGCGCGACCCACGACCCGTCGAAGCCGTCGCCGACCTCGCGCTGCTTGTCGGCACGCACCTTCTCGAACGCCTGGGCGGTGACCTCGGGCTCACGGCGGTTCGGGATGACGGCCGCCATGCCGCCCATCGCGAACGCGCCGCGCCGGTGGCACGTCTGCACCAGCAGCTCGGTGTACGCGCGCATGAACGGCGCGGTCATCGTGATGGACCCGCGGTCGGGCAGCGTGAACGACGGCCCGGAGTCGCGGAAGTACTTGATCACGGAGAACAGGTAGTCCCAGCGGCCCGCGTTGAGCCCGGACGCGTGGTCGCGCAGCTCGTAGAGGATCTCGTCCATCTCGAACGCGGCCGGGATCGTCTCGATGAGGACCGTCGCCCGGATCGTCCCGTGCGGGATGCCGAGCGCCTGCTCCGCGTGCGTGAAGACCTCGTCCCACAGGCGCGCCTCGAGGTGGGACTCCATCTTCGGCAGGTAGTAGTACGGCCCGGAGCCGCGCGCGACGAGCTCCGCGGCGTTGTGGAAGAAGTGCAGCCCGAAGTCGACGAGCGCGCCCACGGCGGGCGTCCCGTCCACGGTGAGGTGCACCTCGTCGAAGTGCCACCCACGGGGCCGCACGACCATGACGGCGAGCGGGTCGCCGTCGGTCTCCGGGCGCAGCGCGTACTGCTTGCCCTCGGGCGACGTGAACGCGAGCGTGCGGCGCGTCGCGTCGTGCAGGGCGACCTGCCCCCCGACGACGTTGCTCCAGTGCGGCGTCGACGCGTCCTCGAGGTCGGCGAGCCAGACCTTCGCGCCCGAGTTGAGGGCGTTGATCGCCATCTTGGGCGTCGGGGGCCCGGTGATCTCGACGCGGCGGTCCCGGAGGTCGGCGGGCGCGCCGGCGACCGTCCAGTCCCCCGCGCGCACGTCGGCAGTCTCGGGCAGGAAGTCGAGGCGACCCGTGCGGGCGACCTGCTCGCGCCGCGCGGCCCGGGCGGCGAGCAGCTCGTCGCGGCGGGCGCCGAACCGGCGCTGCAGGTCGGCGACGAAGTCGAGCGCGTCCGGCGTGAGGATCTCGTCGGACCGCTCGACGGCGGGTCCGTGGACGGCGACGGCCGTGGTGGTGGTCATGGTGGTGTCCTTTCTGCGGGGCGGGCCGGGCTGACGAGGGTGCGTCAGGACCGGGCTGCCGACCCGACGTGGTGGCCCGACGTGCTGCTCTCCTGAGCCTGGCCCGCGCGGTCGCGCTCCGCGACCTCGGCGACGGCGCGCGCGACGGCCGTGGAGACGGCCGGCTCGAAGACGCTCGGGACGATGTAGCTCGCGCTGAGCTCCTCGGGCGCGACGGCGTCGGCGATCGCGACGGCCGCGGCGCGCAGCATCTCGTCGGTGATCTCGCTCGCGCCGACGTCCAGCAGGCCGCGGAAGAGGCCCGGGAAGGCGAGCACGTTGTTGATCTGGTTCGGGTAGTCGCTCCGGCCCGTGGCGACGACCGTCGCGTGCTGCGCCGCGGCGATCGGGTCGACCTCCGGCGTGGGGTTCGCCAGCGCGAAGACGATCGCGTCGTCGGCCATGGTGGCCACGTCGTCGCCCGTGAGGATGTTCGGCCCGGAGACGCCGATGAAGACGTCGGCCCCGGCCAGGCCCTCGCGCAGCGTGCCCGTGAAGCCGTCGGGGTTGGTCGTCTCCGCCAGGCGGCGGCGGTGCTCGTCGGTGAGGCTCGCGCCGGGGTGGATCGCGCCCTGGCGGTCGAACGCGACGATGTTGCCCGCGCCCTGGCCCTGGAGCAGCGCGATGATCGCGTTGCCCGCCGCGCCGACGCCGGAGACGACGATGCGCACGTCCTCGATGGCCTTGCCCACCACGCGCAGCGCGTTCGTCAGCGCCGCGAGCACGACGATCGCCGTGCCGTGCTGGTCGTCGTGGAACACGGGGATGTCGAGCTCCTCGCGCAGCCGGCGCTCGATCTCGAAGCAGCGCGGCGCCGAGATGTCCTCGAGGTTGATGCCGCCGTACACGGGCGCGATGGCCTTCACCGTGCGGATGATCTCCTCGGTGTCGGTCGTGTCGAGGCACACCGGCCACGCGTCGACGCCCGCGAACTGCTTGAACAGCGCGGCCTTGCCCTCCATGACGGGGAGGGCCGCGGCGGGACCGATGTCGCCCAGGCCGAGGACGGCGGTGCCGTCGGTCACGACCGCGACCGTGTTGCGCTTGACCGTCAGACGGCGCGCGTCCTCGGGCCGCTCCGCGATGGCGAGGCACACGCGCGCCACGCCGGGCGTGTAGGCGCGGGCCAGGTCGGCGCGGTGGCGCAGCGGCACCTTGGGGTTGACCTCGAGCTTGCCGCCGAGGTGCATGAGGAACGTCGCGTCGCTCACGTGCCGCACGGTGAGGCCGTCGAGCGCGCTCAGCGCGTCCCGGATCTGCTCCACGTGCGCGGCGTCGACGGTGTCGGCCGTGATGTCGACGACAAGGCGGTCGGCGCCCGACTCCGAGACGTCGACGCCCGTGATCGCCGCACCCGTCGCGCTCACGGCCGCGACGAGGTCGCTCGCGGTGCGGTGACCGCTGGGGGCCTCGACGCGCAGCGTGATGGAGTAGCTCGGGCTGGTCGCGGCGTTCTTCGCCGTCGCGGCCTGCGTCTCCGGGGCCTTCGTCTCGGACGTCATGTTCGTTCCTTCTTCTCGTATGCTGATGCGTGTCTTCCGTGATGCGGAAGGGAGCGCGGGAGGTTCCCGCACTGCTCAGGCGAGGTGCGCCCGCCGTCGGGCGGCACCTGGTGGACAGGAGATGGTGAGATGGCCGAGACACCGGCGGCGACGGAGCCGACGGAGACCGCGCCGGGCACGCGGGCGGCGAAGCCGGCCGGGGGCGTGCAGTCCGTGGACCGCGCGATCGAGCTGCTCGAGCTGCTCGCCGACTTCGGCGGCGAGTCCGGCCTGAGCGAGCTCGCGCAGCACGCGGGGCTCCCCCTGCCCACGATCCACCGCCTGCTGCGCACGCTGCTCGCCCAGGGCTACGTGCGCCAGACGCCGTCGCGGCGGTACACCCTCGGCCCGCGCCTCATCCGGCTCGGCGAGTCGGCGGGCCGCCAGCTCGGCGCCGGTGCGCGCCCCTACCTGGAGCGCCTCGCCCACGACCTCGGCGAGTCGGCGAACCTCGCGATGATCGACCGCGACATGGCGGTCTACGTCGCCCAGGCGTCGTCGAGCCACTCGATGCGGATGTTCACCGAGGTCGGCCGGCGCGTCTACACGCACTGCACGGGCGTCGGCAAGGCGGTCCTCGCCCAGCTCCCCGACCAGACGGTGCGCGAGATCATGGGCCGCGTCGGCATGCCGCCCGCGACGGACCAGTCGATCACCGACGTCGACGCGCTCCTCGCGGAGCTCGCCGCGACCCGCGAGCGCGGGTACGCGATCGACGACGGCGAGCAGGAGCTCGGCGTGCGCTGCTTCGCCGTCGCGGTGCCCGACGCCCCGACCCCCACCGCGCTGTCCGTCTCCGGGCCCGCGGCCCGCGTGACGTACGAGTTCGGCGAGCACGCGGTCCCGGTGCTGCACCGCGTCGCGAGCGAGCTCACGCGCGAGCTCATCACTGCGGCGCCCTGAGATGGGCGCGCCCTGCCCGGCCGCGGGGGATCCGTGGCCGGGCAGGGCGCGTCCGTCCGTCATGTCGGCTCAGCAGAACCCGGTGACGGTCGCCCAGGCGCGCGGCTCGGCCGGGACGTCCTCGCGCAGGACGGTCGCCTCGATGAGGCCGTACGGGCGGTCGGCCGCGTAGAAGACCTCGTTCGGGTTGTCGAGGCCGAACGGCGCCAGGTCCACGAGGAAGTGGTGCTTGTTCGGCATCGAGAACTTGATCTCCGCGATCTCCGGGACGGCCTCCAGGACGGCCTTGCCCATCGCGAAGAGCGTCTGCTGGAGCGCGAGCGAGTGCGTCGTCGCGAACGCCTCGAGCTGGATCGCGCGGACCTTCGCGTACACCGCGTCGAAGTCGACGTCGGTGGTCGTGTAGCGCCAGCGCGAGGTGACCGACGTCGCGAGGATGCGGTCGTCCGTCTCGACGAGCGTCGTGTAGCGGTCGCGCGGGAACCCGTGGAACTCCGAGCCCGTCGACTTGAGGACGACGAGGTCCGTGAGGCCCGAGACGACGAAGACCTCGTCGCCGTCGCGCTGCACGACCGTGGTGCGCGTCTCCTGGTTGTTGCGGACGAACGCGTGGTCGTGCTCGCCGTCCGAGGTCTCGATGCGGTTCCAGGAGTACTGCTCGATCTCCCAGCGCCCGCCCTCGATCCACTCGAAGTCCTCGACGAAGTGCTGCCCGAGGCGGATCGCGAAGTCCTCGATCGCGCCCACGCCGTCGCGGGCGAACGCGTAGATCGTGTTCTTCTGCGTGTCCGTCGCGACGCACCGGGAGTTGTCCCCCTCGCGGTGCGTGGCCTCCTGCCCGCCCCTCAGCTGTGAGGAGACGTTGACGTCCGTGATCTCGTGGCGGGGCGTGGAGCGGTCGACGCGCACGAGGCGCACCTCCGCCTTGCCCCACTGGTTGTCGCCCAGGACGATGGCCCCGCTGCTCTGCGTGGCCGCCGACTGCTCGGCAGTCGTGGTGGTGCTCATGTCAGCTCCCTCGATAGGTCGAGTAGGCGAACGGGCTGAGCAGGACGGGGACGTGGTAGTGCTGCTCAGCGCTCGCCACCCGGAAGACGATGACGACCTCCGGGTAGAAGGACACGGTGTCTCGCCGGTCGAAGTACTCGGCCGTGTCGAACACGAGCCGGTACGTACCGGGGACGAGGGTCTCGGGCCCGAGCTGGGGCACGCGACCGTCGTCGTTCGTGCGGGAGGACGCCACCAGGGACCAGCCCTGCCCCGTCGTCCCCTCCGCGATCTCCGGAGCCGCCTCCAGGCGGACGGTGATCCCCTCGGCGGGCCTACCGCTGGCCGCGTCGAGTACGTGCGTGGTGATGTGGCTGGCGTGGGTGCTCATGCCGTCAGCATTCCCTTCAGCCGCAGCGCGGCGATCTCGCGCAGGTTGCGGGCGGCGTTCGCCCGCTCGGTCTCGGCGTCGTTGCCCAGCCGCTCGGTGAGCTGCTCGAGGATCTCCTCGGCGCTGCGCCCGGCGGCCCGGACGAGGAACACGTGGCCGAACCGCTGCTCGTACGCGCGGTTCCCCTCGGCGAGCCGGCGCGTCACGTCGTCGTCGGAGGTGTCGACGCCGGCCTGCTCGGAGCGCGACATGCTCGCGTCCGCGGCCTCCCCCTCGGCCCGCTCGCCGATCCGGGGGTGGCGCGCCAGCGCGGAGTCGACCTCGTCGTCCGTCCACGGGTCGGCGGCGGTGAGCGCCGCCTCGGCGGCGTCCTCCACGGTCGCGTACGGGCGACCGGCCGCGACCTCCTCGGCCCAGCGGTCCACGTGGGCGCACGCGAGGAGCGCGTCCCGCGCCTCGTCGGGCGACCACCGGTTGAACTCGTCCAGCGTCATCGCTGCGTTCCCTCTCGACGACCGGGCTGGGCGGCACACCGCCCAACCTTCGGAGTGAATTCCACATCTCGGAAGTTTGTTTCCGTCTTATGAATGTACGTCGTGGGTCGGGTGATGTCAACCACGGTGCCGCTCCAGGGGTCGGGCGGCGAGCGTCGCGCCCCGAGCACCCCGGCAACGGAGGACGACGAAGGGCCCGGCAGCGGATGCTGCCGGGCCCTTCGTGCGGTCGTGCGGTCGTGCCCGCGGACGGCTCAGGACGCGCCGAGGCCCGCCCGGAACTCGTCCTCGAGGATGCTCATGACCGTCGCGTCCGCCCACCCGTCGCCGTCGCGGTAGACGTCGCGCAGCCGACCCTCCTCGCGGAAGCCCAACGACTCGTAGAGCATCCGGGCGCGGGGGTTGATGCTCAGCACGTCGAGGCTCACGCGATGCAGGCGCGGTCCCTCGTGCCGGACGCCGTCCACGTCGGTCGACCCGTCGAACGCGAACCGCAGCACCTCGAAGATGGCCTCGCGACCGTAGCCGCGCCCGCGGTAGTTCGGGAGCAGCGCGAGCCGCAGGTTCGCCGAGCGCGCGTGCTCGTCGAGGTCGTTGAGCACGATCTCGCCGATCAGCTCGTCGCTCACCGGCTGCCCGTCACGCACCGCGCCCGGCGTGATGGCCCAGTCGTACCGGCCGTCCCGGTCGCTGACGGTCGCCACCCACTCGTCGATCTGGTCGCGCGTGAAGGTCGCCGTCGTCCCCGTGAGCCGGTTGGCCTCCGGGTCCTGCAGCGACTCCCACATGCGGTCCGCATCCCGCGCCTCGATCGGGCGCAGACGCACCATCTCCCCCAGGACGACCGGTCCGCGCGTCACGGCGGTCAGCCGATCCGCTCGAGGACGAGCTCGCGCACGCGGCCCGCGTCCGCCTGGCCGCGGGTCGCCTTCATCACGGCGCCGATGATCGCGCCGACGGGCCCGAGGTTCCCGCCCCGGACCTTCTCCACGATGTCCGGCTGTGCGGCGAGCGCCTCGTCGATCGCGGCGAGCAGCGCACCGTCGTCGGAGACGACCTCGAGGCCCCGGGCGGTGACGACCGCCTCCGGGTCCCCCTCGCCGGCGAGCACGCCGTCGAGCACCTGGCGCGCGAGCTTGTCGTTGATCCGGCCCGCGTCGACGAGACCCTGCAGGGCGGCGATCTGCGCGGGCGTGACGGGCAGCGCCTCGAGCGCCACCTCGTCCTGCTTGGCGCGGCGCGCGAGCTCGCCCATCCACCACTTGCGCGCACCTGCCGGGCTGGTGCCCGCGGCGACGGTGGCCTCGATGAGGTCGAGCGCGCCCGCGTTCACGACGTCGCGCATCTCGGCGTCGGCGTAGCCCCACTCGCCCTGGAGCCGACGGCGGCGCGCGACCGGGAGCTCGGGGAGCCCGGCACGGATCTCCTCGATCCACTCGCGCGGCGGCGCGATCGGGACGAGGTCGGGCTCCGGGAAGTACCGGTAGTCCTCGGCGTCCGACTTCACGCGGCCCGACGTCGTGATGCCGGTGTCCTCGTGCCAGTGCCGGGTCTCCTGGATCACCGTGCCGCCCGCGTCGAGCACGGCGGCCTGGCGCGAGACCTCGTAGCGCACGGCCCGCTCGACGGAGCGGAACGAGTTGACGTTCTTCGTCTCGGTGCGCGTGCCGAGCGGCGACTCGGGCGTCGGGCGCAGCGAGAGGTTCACGTCGGCGCGGACGTTGCCGCGCTCCATGCGCGCCTCGGACACGTCGAGCGCCCGGAAGATGTCGCGCAGCGTCTGCACGTACGCGCGCGCGACCTCGGGGGCGCGGTCGCCCGCGCCCGTGATCGGCCGCGTGACGATCTCGACGAGCGGGATGCCGGCGCGGTTGTAGTCGACGAGCGAGTACTCGGCACCGTGGATGCGACCGGTCGCCCCACCCACGTGGGTGTTCTTGCCGGCGTCCTCCTCCATGTGCGCGCGCTCGATCTCGACGCGGAACACGGTCCCGTCCTCGAGCTCGACGTCGATCCACCCGTCGTAGGCGATGGGCTCGTCGTACTGGGACGTCTGGAAGTTCTTCGGGACGTCCGGGTAGAAGTAGTTCTTGCGCGCGAACCGGCACGTCTCGGCGATCTGGCAGTTGAGCGCGAGCCCGATGCGGATCGCGTACTCGACGGCCTTGCCGTTGACGACCGGCAGGGCGCCCGGGAGCCCGAGCGAGACCGGGGTCACCTGGGTGTTCGGCTCGGCGCCGAAGCTCACCTCGGCCGGGCAGAACATCTTGGTCAGCGTGCCGAGCTCGACGTGGACCTCGATCCCGATGACGGGGTCGTAGCGGCGCGTGGCGTCGGCGTAGTCGACGAGGTCGACGGTCGTGGCGGTCATCCGACCTGGCCCTCCTGTGCGTTCGTGGCCGTGGGCAGCGCAGGCGCGCGGTCGAGCAGCGGTCCGCCCCACGAGCCGACCAGGGCGGCCTCGAGCGCGGCGCCCACCCGGTACATGCGGTCGTCGGCCTTGGCCGGCGCGAGGATCTGGAAGCCGACGGGCAGGCCGTCGTCCGACAGGCCCGACGGCACCGACATCCCGGGGACCCCCGCGAGGTTCGCGGGGATCGTCGCGACGTCGTTGAGGTACATGGCGAGCGGGTCGTCGAGCTTCTCGCCGAACCGGAACGCCGTGGTCGGCGCCGTCGGCGAGACGAGGACGTCCGCCTGCTCGAAGGCGGCGGCGAAGTCCCGCTGGATGAGCGTGCGGACCTTCTGCGCGCTGCCGTAGTAGGCGTCGTAGTAGCCGGCCGAGAGCGCGTAGGTGCCGAGGATGATGCGGCGCTTCACCTCGTCGCCGAAGCCGGCGCCGCGCGTGGCGGCCATGACGCGCTCCGCGGTCACAGGGCCCTCCTCGGGCTCCACGCGCAGGCCGAAGCGCATGCCGTCGAACTTCGCGAGGTTGCTCGACGCCTCCGACGGCATGATCAGGTAGTACGCGCCGAGCGCGTACTCGAAGTGCGGGCACGAGACCTCGACGATCTCCGCGCCGAGCCCGCGCAGGAGGTCGAGCGACTGCGCGAAGCGCGCGCTCACGCCCTCCTGGTAGCCCTCGCCCGTGAGCTCCTTGACGACGCCGACGCGCAGGCCCGAGAGGTCGCCCGTGGCGCCCTGGACCGCGGCATCGACGAGCGCCGGCCCGCGGCCGGGGATCGACGTGGAGTCGCGCGGGTCGTAGCCGCCGATGAGCTCGTGCAGCAGCGCGGCGTCGAGCACCGTGCGCGTGACGGGGCCCGCCTGGTCGAGCGAGGATGCCATCGCGATGAGCCCGTACCGGGAGACGCCGCCGTACGTCGGCTTGACGCCGACGGTGCCGGTGACGGCCCCGGGCTGACGGATCGAGCCGCCCGTGTCCGTGCCGATCGCGAGGGGTGCCTCGAACGCCGCCACCGCCGCGGCGGAGCCGCCGCCCGACCCGCCGGGGATCCGGTCGAGGTCCCACGGGTTGCGGGTGTTGCCGTACGCGGAGTGCTCGGTCGACGAACCCATCGCGAACTCGTCCATGTTCGTCTTGCCGAGGATCGGCAGCCCGGCGCCGCGGATCTTCTCGACGAGCGTCGCGTCGTACGGCGGCACCCAGCCCTCGAGGATCTTGGAGCCGGCCGTCGTCGGCATGCCCTTCGTCACGACGACGTCCTTGACCGCGATCGGCACACCGGCGAGCCGGTGCACCGGCTCGCCCGCGACGCGGCGGTCGTCGACCGAGCGCGCCGTCGCAAGCGCCTCGTCGGTGTTGACGTGGAGGAACGCGTTCACCGCGCCCTCGACCGCGCCGATCCGGTCGAGATGTGCCTGGGTGGCTTCGACGCTCGAGAAGTCGCGCGCCTCGAGCCCTTCGGCGAGCTCGGCCGCGGAGAGCCGTGTCAGGTCCGTCATCTCACTCCTCCCCGAGGATCTGCGGTACGGAGAACCGACCGTCCTCCGCCGCGGGCGCGCCCGCGAGGACGTCCTCGACGGGCAGCGGCGGCTCGGGGATGTCGTCACGGAAGACGTTCGACATCGGGATCGGGTGGCTCGTCGCGGGGACGTCGGGCGTCGCGACCTCGCTGACCTTGGCGATGGCGTCGACGATCACGTCGAGCTCGCCGGAGAGCCGGTCCAGCTCCTCGGGTCGCAGATCGATGCGGGCCAGCGCGGCGACGCGCGCGACCTCGTCACGGGAGATGGTGGACATGCCCCCATTCTAGTGGGGACACGCGCCGTGGCCCGCCTCCGGCCGGCCCGCAGCCTGATCAGCCTGCGCCCGCCGGCGCTCGGTGGCGCAGGTTCGCCGCTCTGCGCGGAGTCCGGAGAAGCGTGGTGCGAGGTGCGCGCCCGGGGGCGCTGCCTCCGCTTCGGCTCGACGGTGGCACACTCCCCGCCCTGCGACCCGCCGGGCGGACGCCGGCGGCAGCACCGACGCCGACGAGGGGGCAGCCACGACGGGTTCGTCCGTCGCGTGGTGTGGGGGTATGCGGATATGCCGAAGGCCCACCCCGTGTGGGGTGGGCCTTCGGTGAAGGGTTGTCCGGCGGCGTCCTACTCTCCCACCCCGTCTCCAGGGCAGTACCATCGGCGCTGAAGGGCTTAGCTTCCGGGTTCGGTATGGGACCGGGCGTTTCCCCTTCGCTGTGACCGCCGTAACTCTGTTGAACCGTGTCAACACCTGGGGCACCCCGTGCGGGGGTGTGGTGTTGGTGGTTCGGGAACCGCACAGTGGACGCGTAGCAAAGTGTTTGGTGTTGAAGTTGTCGGCTGATTAGTACCGGTCAGCTGCACGGGTCTTTCGTCCCCGCTTCCACGTCCGGCCTATCGACCCAGTGTTCTGCTGGGTGCCTCTCACCCCGTAGGGTATGGAAACCTCATCTTGAAGCAGGCTTCCCGCTTAGATGCTTTCAGCGGTTATCCCTTCCGAACGTAGCCAACCAGCGGTGCTCCTGGCGGAACAACTGGCACACCAGAGGTTCGTCCGTCCCGGTCCTCTCGTACTAGGGACAGCCCTTCTCAAGTTTCCTGCGCGCGCAGCGGATAGGGACCGAACTGTCTCACGACGTTCTAAACCCAGCTCGCGTACCGCTTTAATGGGCGAACAGCCCAACCCTTGGGACCTACTCCAGCCCCAGGATGCGACGAGCCGACATCGAGGTGCCAAACCATGCCGTCGATATGGACTCTTGGGCAAGATCAGCCTGTTATCCCCGGGGTACCTTTTATCCGTTGAGCGACGGCGCTTCCACAAGCCACCGCCGGATCACTAGTTCCGACTTTCGTCCCTGCTCGACCTGTCAGTCTCACAGTCAAGCTCCCTTGTGCACTTGCACTCGACACCTGATTGCCAACCAGGCTGAGGGAACCTTTGAGCGCCTCCGTTACATTTTAGGAGGCAACCGCCCCAGTTAAACTACCCACCAGGCACTGTCCCTGGTCCGGATCACGGACCGAGGTTAGACATCCGAAGCGGCCAGAGTGGTATTTCAACGTTGACTCCACCCGCACTGGCGTACGGGCTTCACGGTCTCCCACCTATCCTACACAAGCCGCACCGAACACCAATACCAAGCTATAGTAAAGGTCCCGGGGTCTTTCCGTCCTGCTGCGCGTAACGAGCATCTTTACTCGTAGTGCAATTTCGCCGAGTTCGCGGTTGAGACAGCGGAGAAGTCGTTACGCCATTCGTGCAGGTCGGAACTTACCCGACAAGGAATTTCGCTACCTTAGGATGGTTATAGTTACCACCGCCGTTTACTGGGGCTTAAATTCTGAGCTTCACCCCGAAGGGTTGACCCGTCCTCTTAACCTTCCAGCACCGGGCAGGCGTCAGTCCGTATACATCGTCTTGCGACTTCGCACGGACCTGTGTTTTTAGTAAACAGTCGCTTCTCCCTGGTCTCTGCGGCCGTCCACGCTCCCACCGCGAGGGTGTTCACGCTTCGGGCCCCCCTTCTCCCGAAGTTACGGGGGCATTTTGCCGAGTTCCTTAACCACGATTCTCTCGATCGCCTTAGTATTCTCTACCTGACCACCTGAGTCGGTTTGGGGTACGGGCGGCTAGAACCTCGCGCCGAGGCTTTTCTTGGCAGCATAGGATCACCCAGTTCGCGCTTGTGCGCTCACCGTCAGCTCTCAACCTGTGTGTCGGGCGGATTTGCCTACCCGACGGCCTACAGCCTTGGACGTGGTCTACCATCGCCACGCCGGGCTACCTTCCTGCGTCACCCCTGTTAATACGCTTACCTACTACCGGATTGGGTCCCGCGCGCCCCTGCCCGGTGACCCCGAAGGGTCGATGGGCAGGTTTGGGCGGTCAGCATCACCGGGCTCGGTATGGGCGGTTCTTCGCCGGTAGGAGAATATCAACTCCTTGTCCATCGACTACGCCTGTCGGCCTCGCCTTAGGTCCCGACTTACCCAGGGCGGATTAACCTGGCCCTGGAACCCTTGGTCATTCGGCGGACGGGTTTCTCACCCGTCTTTCGCTACTCATGCCTGCATTCTCACTCGTGTGGGCTCCACCGCTGGGTTCCCCCGCGGCTTCACCGCCCACACGACGCTCCCCTACCCACCTGCGCCTCTGGACCACGAAGGCCTGAGTTGAGCGCAGATGCCACGGCTTCGGCGGTGTACTTGAGCCCCGCTACATTGTCGGCGCGGAATCACTTGACCAGTGAGCTATTACGCACTCTTTCAAGGGTGGCTGCTTCTAAGCCAACCTCCTGGTTGTCTGTGCAACTCCACATCCTTTCCCACTTAGCACACGCTTAGGGGCCTTAGCCGGTGGTCTGGGCTGTTTCCCTCTCGACTACGGAGCTTATCCCCCGCAGTCTCACTGCCACGCTTTCACTTACCGGCATTCGGAGTTTGGCTGACGTCAGTAACCTTGTAGGGCCCATCGGCCATCCAGTAGCTCTACCTCCGGCAAGAAACACGTGACGCTGCACCTAAATGCATTTCGGGGAGAACCAGCTATCACGAAGTTTGATTGGCCTTTCACCCCTAACCACAGGTCATCCCCCAGGTTTTCAACCCTGGTGGGTTCGGTCCTCCACGCGGTCTTACCCGCGCTTCAACCTGCCCATGGCTAGATCACTTCGCTTCGGGTCTAGACCCAGCGACTATGGGCGCCCTGTTCGGACTCGCTTTCGCTACGGCTTCCCCACACGGGTTAACCTCGCCACTGAGCACTAACTCGCAGGCTCATTCTTCAAAAGGCACGCTGTCACCCCAGCCAAGGAGGCTCCAACGGATTGTAGGCACACGGTTTCAGGTACTATTTCACTCCCCTCCCGGGGTACTTTTCACCTTTCCCTCACGGTACTGGTCCGCTATCGGTCACTAGGTAGTATTTAGGCTTAGCAAGTGGTCTTGCCAGATTCACACGAGATTTCTCGGGCCCCGTGCTACTTGGGATCCCCTTCGGGAGGCCGCACCATTTCGTCTACCGGACTCGCACCGTCTGTGGTCCGCCTTTCAATGCGGTTCGACTATGACACGGCTTTCTTACTCCCCGGTGGACTGTCAGATCCACCAGAAGGGTCCCACAACCCCGAACACGCAACGCCTGACAGCTTGAACACGCGCCCGGTTTGGCCTCATCCGCTTTCGCTCGCCACTACTCACGGAATATCTCTTCCTGTCGGTACTGAGATGTTTCACTTCCCGACGTTCCCTCCACACACCCTATATATTCAGGTGCGGGTCACACGACATGACTCGTGCGGGGTTCCCCCATTCGGAAACCCTCGGATCACAGCTCGTTTGCCAGCTCCCCGAGGCTTATCGCAGGCTACCACGTCCTTCTTCGGCTCCTAGTGCCAAGGCATCCACCCTGTGCCCTTAAAAACTTCAACAAAAACAACAAAACTGCAGAGAACCAAGAACCACACCCCAAAGGGTGCGTCTTGATCTTTACAAAGATGCTCGCGTCCACTGTGCAGTTCTCAAACAACCAACGACCCCGACCCCACCAGACCCGCCTACCCCACCCACACCCTCAGACAAGAGCGCAGACGAAGCGGTTCGTGGTCCAAGGACCGGCCCGTACCAGGCACCCCACCAACCGGTGGCCGGTGACCTGAGGACCCAACAGTGTGCTCGACAAGCCCCCCAGGTCCCACCCGCGATGTTCCACCACCACCCACACCAACCCCCGAAGAGGCACGTGCGAGCCGGCAGGTACTGACACCAGCAAGACCAAGAAAGCTCTTTCGTCAATGTTCCACCCATGAGCAACCACCCACCACACGGACGGCGATGGCGTGGCACCTGAACCACCCACCCACCAGCAAACACCAGCGGACGAGGGTTGGTAGCTCCTTAGAAAGGAGGTGATCCAGCCGCACCTTCCGGTACGGCTACCTTGTTACGACTTAGTCCCAATCGCCAGTCCCACCTTCGACCACTCCCCCGCGAACGGTTGGGCCATGGGCTTCGGGTGTTACCGACTTTCGTGACTTGACGGGCGGTGTGTACAAGGCCCGGGAACGTATTCACCGCAGCGTTGCTGATCTGCGATTACTAGCGACTCCGACTTCATGGGGTCGAGTTGCAGACCCCAATCCGAACTGAGACCGGCTTTTTGGGATTCGCTCCACCTTACGGTATCGCAGCCCTTTGTACCGGCCATTGTAGCATGCGTGAAGCCCAAGACATAAGGGGCATGATGATTTGACGTCATCCCCACCTTCCTCCGAGTTGACCCCGGCAGTCTCCCATGAGTCCCCGGCATAACCCGCTGGCAACATGGGACGAGGGTTGCGCTCGTTGCGGGACTTAACCCAACATCTCACGACACGAGCTGACGACAACCATGCACCACCTGTGCACGAGTGTCCAAAGAGACCACCATCTCTGGTGGCTTCTCGTGCATGTCAAGCCTTGGTAAGGTTCTTCGCGTTGCATCGAATTAATCCGCATGCTCCGCCGCTTGTGCGGGCCCCCGTCAATTCCTTTGAGTTTTAGCCTTGCGGCCGTACTCCCCAGGCGGGGCACTTAATGCGTTTGCTGCGGCACGGAACTCGTGGAATGAGCCCCACACCTAGTGCCCAACGTTTACGGCATGGACTACCAGGGTATCTAATCCTGTTCGCTCCCCATGCTTTCGCTCCTCAGCGTCAGTTGCGGCCCAGAGACCTGCCTTCGCCATCGGTGTTCCTCCTGATATCTGCGCATTCCACCGCTACACCAGGAATTCCAGTCTCCCCTACCGCACTCTAGTCTGCCCGTACCCGATGCAAGCTCGAGGTTGAGCCTCGAGTTTTCACACCAGACGCGACAAACCGCCTACGAGCTCTTTACGCCCAATAATTCCGGACAACGCTTGCGCCCTACGTATTACCGCGGCTGCTGGCACGTAGTTAGCCGGCGCTTCTTCTGCAGGTACCGTCACTTGCGCTTCTTCCCTGCTGAAAGAGGTTTACAACCCGAAGGCCTTCATCCCTCACGCGGCGTCGCTGCATCAGGCTTTCGCCCATTGTGCAATATTCCCCACTGCTGCCTCCCGTAGGAGTCTGGGCCGTGTCTCAGTCCCAGTGTGGCCGGTCGCCCTCTCAGGCCGGCTACCCGTCGTCGCCTTGGTAGGCCATCACCCCACCAACAAGCTGATAGGCCGCGAGCCCATCCCTGACCGAAAAACTTTCCAACCACCCCCATGCGAAGGCGGCTCATATCCGGTATTAGCCCCGGTTTCCCGGAGTTATCCCGAAGTCAAGGGCAGGTTACTCACGTGTTACTCACCCGTTCGCCACTAATCCGCCCAGCAAGCTGGGCATCATCGTTCGACTTGCATGTGTTAAGCACGCCGCCAGCGTTCGTCCTGAGCCAGGATCAAACTCTCCGTAAATGAACAACGCCCACCACCAGGACAAACCCGGCAGTGAACAATCCATACGAAGCGAACCCCAACAGGGTTCACAAAACTGGCATCAACACGAAAGATGACATCATCTTCCGAAATCAACCAAAGGAATCCCAGACACAACCAACCCAACCACCCGACGGGCAACCAGGCCAGCCATGCCACAGGGACAAAAAATTTGGCATTGACTAACAAGCACACTGTTGAGTTCTCAAACAACCGGCACACACCAACTCAGCACCACCCGACCGGGTAGAACCTCGCTTGGGGCAACCCTTCAACCTTACCAGGTCTTCCCCGGCTCCTCAACCCCGGCTGTTCGCCGTGGTCCAGTCACCGTGGTCTTCCTCGTCGCGGGCAGAGAACACTCTACGCCATGCGGTGGAAGGGTTTCGACCCCGGGACCAGCCACCCTCGATCGTTCGAGGCGGTGTCTGTTCCTCCCTGTCGGGCCGACATCCAGAACATTACGCGGCCTCGCGCGACATGGTCAAGCCGCTCCCCGGTGACCCGGCCCACAGGGACGCTGCCGCTCCCCGCCCGGTACGACGTGCGGCCGTCGGCCCCGCTCTCCCGCGCTCCCCCGGCGCCGCGCTCAGACCGTCGTCGCGAGCCGCAGGATCACGCGGTCCCCCGGTCGGAGCTGGGCCGCGCGGTCGACGTCCCGCTCGCGGAGCACCCCGATGACGGGGTATCCCCCGGTGACCGGGCGGTCCGCGAGGAAGACGACGGGACGCCCGTCGGGCGGGACCTGGACCGCGCCGCGGACGAGCCCCTCGGACGCCAGCTCCCCGGGCCTGCGGGGCACCGCCTGGCCGTCGAGCCGCAGGGCGACGCGGTCGCTGTCCGGCGTCACGGTCCGCAGCGCCCGCAGCGCGCGCCCCGCGCCGGGGAGGAACCACTCGGACCGCGGCCCGGGCAGCACCTCGAGCACCGCGCCCGTCGGCTCACCAGGACGCGGCTCGCCGGGCGGGAACCGCACGGGGACGACGTCGGGCCACGGCCACGTGCCCGACGGCGCGGCCCCCACCGCGACGACGTCGCCCGGCTGCAGGGGTCCCGGGCCGAGCCCGGCGAGCACGTCCCGCGAGCGCGACCCGAGGACCGCGGGCGGCCGGAGCCCGCCACGCACCGCGACGTAGGTCCGCAGACCGCGCGCCGCCACGCCGAGGCGGAGGGTCCCGCCGTCGGGCACCCGGACGGCCGCGTGCATGCCGACCGGGCTCCCGTCCACGCTGGCGGGGACCGCCGCCCCGGCCAGCGCGACGACCGCCCCGCCGGCGAACCGCACGGCGAGACCGCCGAGGGTGACCTCGATCGCCGCCGCACCGTCCGGGTTGCCCACGAGCCGGTTCGCGAGCGCGTACGACGCGCGGTCGGCCGCTCCCGACGGCCCGACGCCGACAGCGGCGAGCCCCGGACGTCCCGCGTCCTCGACGAGCGCGAGGGGACCTGTCGCGAGCACCTCCAGGGCGCGCGCGGCAGGCGGCGAGGGGCTGGTGGTCCGGTCCTGGACGGCCTGGACGCGCGCGGCCCCCGCACTCCCGTGCTGCCGCTCCCTCCCCGGCGGCACGAGCGGGCCGCCGCCCGCGGCCACGGCCGCGCGGAGCGGCACGAACCGCACGCGCGCGCCCGGCGCGACGAGCGCGGGCGGGTCGCGGTCGACGTCGAACATCTGCACGTCCGTGCTGCCGAGGAGGCGCCACCCGCCCGGGGACTCCCCCGGGTAGACGGCGGTGAGCCCGCCCGCGAGCGCCACCGAGCCGGCGGGGACGCGGGTGCGCGGGGTGGCGAGGCGCGGGGCGGCGATCGCGGGATCGACCCCGGAGAGGTACGTGAAGCCCGGCGCGAACCCGCCGAACGCGGCCTCGTACTCGCGGCCGTGGTGCCGCGCGACGACCTCCTCGACGCTCAGGCCCGCCCAGCGGGCGACGTCGTCCAGGTCGGGGCCGTCGTAGCGCACGGGGATCTCGACGAGCTCCCCGGCGCGGGCGGCGGGGCCGGTCGTCGACGCGCGCCGCACCGCCGCGCGCAGCCACGCCCGGGCGGCGGGGACGTCCCCCGGCGTCGCGCAGCGCACGAGCACCGTGCGGGCGGCCGGGACGACGTCGACCACGCCGGGCGGCGCGTCGCCCAGGGCCCGGTGCAGCGCGCGCACGGCGGCGAGGTCCGGCAGGTCGACGAGCAGCGCGTTCTCGCCGAACGCGTGCACCGCCACCTTGCCGTCGAGGCCGTCGGCCGCGTCGCGGACCGGCGACCCGGGAGCGGGCGACCCTCCGGTCGTCACGGCACGGCGTCCGCGCCCGCCGACCCGCCGTGCGGGGCGTCGACGAAGGGCTGCACGACGACCCCGGCCTCCTGGAGCGCGGTCCGCAGCGCCCCGAGCAGCCCGACTGCCCCGGGGGTGTCCGAGTGGACGCACACCGAGTCCGCCTCGACGCGCAGCGACGTGCCGTCCGCGGCCTCGACCGTGCCGGTCGTCACGAGCCGGACGACGCGCCGGGCGACCTCGTCGCCGTCGTGCACGACGGCGCCCGGCCGCCCGCGCGGGACCAGCTCGCCCGACGGCAGGTAGCCGCGGTCCGCGAAGGCCTCGCGGACGGTGGGCTGGCCCGCCGCGTCCGCGAGCCGCAGCACGGCCGAGCCGGGCAGCCCGACGACGGGCAGCGTGGGGTCGTAGGCGCGCACCGCGTCGACGACGGCCCGGGCCTGCGCCTCGTGGTGGACGATCGCGTTGTAGAGCGCGCCGTGCGGCTTGACGTACCGCACGCGGTCCCCCGCGAGCCGGGCGAACCCGTCGAGGGCGGCGAGCTGGTAGAGCACCTCGTCGGCGAGCTCGCCGGGGTCCACGTCCATGAACCGCCGTCCGAAGCCCGCCCGGTCCCGGTAGCTCACGTGCGCGCCCACCCGCACCCCGCGCGCAGCGGCGTCCCGCGTCACGGTCCGCATGGTCGTCGCGTCGCCCGCGTGGAACCCGCACGCGACGTTCGCGCTGGTCACGAGGCCGAGCAAGGCCTGGTCGTCGCCGAGGGTCCAGCGGCCGAAGCCCTCGCCGAGGTCGGCATTGAGGTCGATGCGCGTCACGCGTCCATCATGCCCGGGACGCGCGCTCGGCGGGCCCCACCGCTGCGCCACCGCGGGGCCCACACGGGGCCCACGGGGGCCGCGGGCGGGGACCACGGGCGTAGATTTCCTGGCATGCCGGACCACACCACCACCGCCACGACGGCCGTGCGCCGCGCGACGACCGCCGACGCCGTCGCGCTCGCGGACCTGGCCGCGCTCACGTTCCCGCTCGCGTGCCCGCCCGGCACGTCGCCGGACGCGATCGCGGAGCACGTCGCGACGCAGCTCTCGCCCGACCGGTTCCGCGCGTGGGCCGCGAGCGCCGCGCACGCGCTGCTGCTCGTCGAGGCGGCGTCGCCCGGCGCCTCAGCAGGAACGTCGGCGGGCGCGTCGGGAGACACGTCGCCAAGCACGTCGGCAGGCACCGTGGAGACGGACGCCGGGTCGCCCGAGGCCGCGAGCGGCCCGCTCGGGTACGCACTGCTGGCGAGAGGCGTCCCCGACGACCCGGACGTGGCGGCCGCCGTCGGGCCGGGCGAGGCGGTGGAGCTGTCGAAGATCTACGTGCACCCCGCCGCGCAGGGCACCGGCGTCGCGAGCGTGCTCATGACCGCGACGACGGGCGCCGCGGCGCTGCTCGGCCCCGGGCTCCCGCTCTGGCTCGGCACGAACGGGCACAACGCGCGCGCCCAGGCCTTCTACCGCAAGCACGGGTTCGCCGTGGTCGGGGGCCGGACGTACGTCGTCGGCGGGGAGACCCATGCGGACGTCGTCATGGCCCTGCCCCGCCGCTGACGGACGGGAGGTCCCGGTCGGGCTCGGCCTGCACCCCGGAGGGCGCCCGACCGGGAGGTCGGTGGGCGGCCCGTGCGGGCCGCGGTCGTCCGGTGGACGGTGGTCGGTCGGCTCAGTGGTCGTGCGCGTCGTCGCCGTCGGCGCCCTCGTGGCCGCCCTCGTCACCGCCCGTGTGGCCGAGGCCGAGGCCCCCGTCGAGCGAGTCGTCGGGGTGGACGGGCAGGAAGACGTGGACGTGGCCCTGGCCGCCGGCGGTCGAGCGCAGGTCGAGCTGGACGGCGGCGAGGCCCCACGTCTCGACGGCGCGCGTGCGCAGGTCGCCCGCGAGGGCGTACAGGTCGGGGGCTGCGGCGGGGTCGGCGCTCGCGGCGAGCCCGACGGCGTCGAGCGCGTCCCCGACGAGCTCGAGCGACGTGAGCATCCCGTTGCGGACGATGTTGTGCTCGGAGGAACCGCTCGCGAGCGCCTCCGTCTCGGCGACGAGGCCGTCGACGGTCGCGCGCCACGCGGCGACGTCCGCCGGGTCCGCGGGGACGGCGCTCGACCCGTCGACGGGGAGCACCGCGTGGAGGCCGTGCAGGACGGGGACGAGCTCGGTCTGCAGGTACCGGGCGTGGTCGATCGAGGCGACGAGGTTCTCGGCGTCGCGCGCCTCCTCGGCCGCTTCCAGCTCCGCGACGCGCGCCGGGTCGACGGTGAAGCCCTCCTCGTCAGGTGCTGCGCCGCCGCGCGTGAGCGCGACCACCGCCGCGACCACGACGGCCACGAGCGCGAGCGCGCCGACGACGAGCAGGACGCGGCGCCACGGGTCGAGGCCCACGAACCACCGGCGCGCGCGGACGCGCGCCGGTGGCCGGGGTTCGGGGCGGCCGGCACCGCCCCGGTCGGCAGGGCGGGAGCGTGCGGGCGTCGTCGGGCCGCCGGTGCGGCCGGAGCCCGCCCGCGCTCCTCCCGCCGGGGTCCGGGTCGTCGGCGTCCGTGCCGAGGTGCGCTGTGCCACCTGTCGCTCCTGTCCTGTGGTCGTCCCGCCGGGCGCGCCGGCCCGGCCCGCGGGCCGGGCCGGCGCAGGTGGTGGCCGGTGACGGGAGCGGGTCGCCCGTCACCGGCCTGCCGTCAGCCGCAGCTCACGGCGTCGTACGGCACCTCGATCTCGGTCGTGACGTCGCCGAGCGTCGCCGTGACCGTCGCCGTGCCCGCCTCGAACGCCGTCGCGCGCGACGCGAACGACTGGTAGGCGTTGGCGCCCACCTCGACCGCGCCGAACTCCTTGGAGCCGAACGGCGTGGTGAGGGTGACCGCGACGGGTGCCTCGTCGGCGTTCGTCGCGCGGAGGGCGAGGTACGCCTTGCCCGCGAGGCAGCGGGCCGAGGCGGTGACCTCGACGTCGACCGTGGGCTCGGGCTCGGAGTCCGTCGTGAGACGGAACCAGTCGAAGGCCACCGTGACCGGCGTCTCCTGCTCCGGGCCGATCGCCATGAGACCGACCTTCGTCAGCGCCGCGTCGTTGGTCACCGGGTCGCCCAGCGGCGTCCAGGTCACCCCGCCGTCGCTGACCCAGCCCTGGTACGTGCTGCCCACCTTCTCGAGCCGCAGGTACCAGTAGCCCGACTCGGTCGAGTCGGCGAGCTCGAGCTGGCGGTTGCCGCCGTTGCCGAACTGGCCGCCCTTCTCCGAGACGAGCTCGGCGCCGAGGTTCAGCGCTGCGCCCGGGGCGTTCTTCGCGAGCACGTCGGCCTTGACGTAGTTGTCGTCGTCGCCGTACGCGATGAGGCCCGCGAGCTGCCACCGGTGCACGAGCGGCGCCTTGAACCGCGTCTCGACGACCCAGTCGCCCTCCGGTGCCGTCTGGAGGACGAAGTTGCGCGGGTCGTCGTTGTTGCCGGCGTTGATGTCGCCCGGCTGGGTCGTGATGCGCAGCTCGCCGTCGGCGACGGCGACCTTCGACCCGTCGTAGCGCACGACCGCGTCCCAGCGGCAGCCGTCGAGGGCGTCGCCCTCGAACTCGTCGCTCGGCTCGCGCTCGCCGTCGTCCGACCCGTCGCCCGTGACGCGCACGTGGTCGACCCTGGCGACCGAGTCGGCGGCCGCGGTGTCGCCGCCGGCCATCACACCGAACGTCGCGCCCGGCTTCACGGGCGCCGAGCCCGCGAGCGCCGTCCACGTCTGGCCGTCCGCCGAGTACGCGGCCGTGATGGCGGAGCCGTCCGAGACGAGGCGCAGGTGGATCGCCGTCGGGAAGTCCCCGGCGACGTTCGTCTGGCCGTGCCACGTGCGGGCGCCGCCGGTCTCAGTCTGGAACTCGAGGAACCGGTTGCCGTTCTGGTTCTTCGTGAACGCGAGCTTGGTGTACTCGTCGTCGGTCACGTGGACCAGGAGGCCGGCGTGCTGCCAGTGCCGGGCGAGCGGGACGTCGAGCCTCGTCTCGAGCGTCCACGCGCCGGCGGGTGCGGGCTGACCGAGGTAGCTGATCGGCCCGGTCTGCGCCTCGTTGATGTCGCCCTGCACGACCGGCAGGACGGCGTGGCCGTCGGCGACGGTGATCGGCTTGCCGTCGGCCTGGCGGACGACCGTCCACCGCGGGTCGAGGGTGTCGCCGTCGAACTCGTCGGACGAGTCCGCGAGGCACTGCGGCGGGGTCTCCTCACCGGGTCCCCCGGTCTGCGGGTCGTCGTCGAACGCGAAGTCCTGGAACTCGACGGCGCTCGTGGCCGACGTGCTGTGCGCGGTGACGAAGAGCCCCACGTCCTGCACGGACGCCGCACCCGGGAGGGCCTGGGGCTCCCCGATCTGCGTGAAGTTCTCGCCGTCCTTGCTCCAGGAGGCCGTGTACAGGTCGCCGTCGCGCACGATCCGCACCCACGCGGGGTAGCTCGTCGAGCTCGCGGCGGACGACGTGACGAGCTGACCGGCCGCGTTGCCGCGCAGCCACTCGAAGCCGCCGCTCGGGCGCATGCCCAGTGCGGCGTAGCCCGGCGAGTTCGCCGTCTGCGTCACGTCGTTGCGGACGATGATCCCGGCCTTGGCGGAACCGTTCGAGTTGCCCTGGCTGGTGATCTTCACCGTCGCCGACCAGTTCTCGTCGGCGCCCTGCTCGCGGTAGATGGTCGAGTACTCGTTGGTGCCCTGCCACATGTTCGCGCCGCCCGACGTGATGAGGTACTTGCCCTCGGCGAGCTGCTCGAACGTCCCGTTCGTGTTGGTGAAGGTCTTCATGCCCCCGAAGAGGTCGCCGACCTGCGCCACGACGACGCGGGACCGCGTGTAGAGGCCCTTGTCGTTGGTCGCGACCGCGGTCAGCTCGTAGTTGTTGTCCGCCGTCACCTCCCACGTGGCCTCGTACGGCGCCTCGGTGTCGGTCCCGATCGACTCGCCGTCGACGAAGAACTCGACCTCGGTGACCGTGTTCTCCGTGTCGTCGGCCTCGGCCGTGACCGTGATCTCGCCCTGCTCCAGGCGCACGCCAGCCTCGGGCGCGGTGATGCGCACCTTCGGCCGCGTGGTGGCGGAGACGCCCTTGCCGTCGGCCTCGACGAAGTTCAGGCGACGCTCGCCCGCGCCGGGGAAGACGACGTAGAGCGTGAACGGCTCCCGGGGGTCGGTGACGTCCACGGTCACGTCGGTGAACGTGCCGAGACCCGTCTGCGGGACCTCCGCCGTACCGAGGAGCTCGCCGTCCGCGGCGTCGCGCCGCAGCTCGATCGTGCCCTCGGCCGCCGCGGCGACGCGCAACGTGAGCGCCTGCACGCCGTACAGGCTCACCGGGTCGTACGACGCCCAGGCCCCGTTCGACCCGGTGATGACCGAGCCGCCGCCCTCGACGTCCCGGCTCGGGATCGTCGTGGTCCCGTCGGAGTCGGCGTGGAACTCCGCCTCGCGCTTCTTCGGGAAGATGAGCGTGGTGTCCGAGCCGGTGAGGGCCGGGACGCCGTCCACGCCGCCGCGGTCGGTGTAGCGCGCGTCGATCACGTAGAAGACGTTCATGTCCTCGCCGTGGCCGCCGCCGAGGCTCGTCGCGACGGTTCCCGTCCGGCCGTGCAGCGGCTCGGAGGGGTGCGCGTGCGCGTCGTGGCCGAGCGCGGGCTGGATGATGACCTGCTCGTCGTCGATGGTCTCGCCGTCCGGCGAGTCCTCGGCGTCCGTCACGGCCACGTCCCACGTGATGTCGTCACCGAAGGTGAAGAACGAGCCGGTGGGCGGCAGGCCGAAGTCGACCTCGGGCCGCGTGTTGCCGACCGTGATCGGCACGGTCGCCGTGCCCACCTTCCCGGCCGGGTCGGTCACCGTGAGGCGGGCGTCGTAGACGCCGTTCTCCGTGTAGGTGTGGCTCGGGGCGGCGGACGTCGAGTCCGTCGTGCCGTCACCGTCGAAGTCCCACGCGTACGTGAGCGCCTCGCCCTCGGGGTCGGTGCTCCCGGTCCCGTCGAACGACACCTCGAGCGGCGCGATGCCGGAGTCGGGCGTCGCGACCGGCTTCGACACCGGCGAGCGAGAGCCCGACAGGTAGTCGATGCGGTGCAGGCCCGAGTTGGGGTTGTCGCGACCGAAGCCGCCGCCCCAGTCGAGCACGTACATCGCGCCGTCGGGGCCGAACTTCGAGTCGATAGGCGCCAGGAACTGCTCCTGCGGGAGGAACGGGTTGACCTTCTCGACGTCGGTCACGCCGGGAGCGGCCTCGGGGTCCTTGAGGTCGATCGTGTACATCTTGTTCCGGGCCCACTCGTAGAAGAAGGCCTTGCCGTCGTAGGACGACGGGAACTTCGTGTCGGAGTCGAGCTCCGGGTCGTACTCGTAGAACGGGCCGCCCATGGGCGCGAGGCCGCCGCCGGCGTTGATGACGCCGGGCACCGACGAGCGCTGGTAGCCGTACCAGAGGTCCGCCGGCTGCGCGGCGGGGAGCTCGGTGAGGCCGGTGTTCTTCACCGAGTCGTTGACCGGGGCGTCGCAGTCGAAGAAGTCACCGACCGTGACCGGGCTCGTGCGGTAGTCGACGTCGCGGAACGGCTCGTTGTTCCCCATGCACAGGGGCCAGCCGAAGAAGCCGGGCTCCTTGATGAGGTTCCACTCGGCGATGCCGGCCGGGCCGCGGTTCGCCGGGTTGTCCGACCCGTTGTCGGGCGAGTAGTCGGCGACGCCGAGGTTGCCCGTCTTCGGGTCGATGGTGAACCGGAACGGGTTGCGGAAGCCCATCGCGTAGATCTCGGGCAGCGTCTTCTCGGTGCCCGGCGCGAAGAGGTTGCCCTCGGGGATCGAGTACGTGCCGTCGTCCTCGGGGTGGACCCGCAGCACCTTGCCGCGCAGGTCGTTCGTGTTCGCCGACGTCGCGCGCGCGTCGTGGAACGTGCCGTCGCGCTCGGAGATCGGCGCGTAGCCGCCCGACGGCTCGGAGTGCGGGTTCACGTCGTCGCCCACGCCGATGTACAGGTCACCGGTCTCGTGGTCGACGAGCAGGCCGCCGCCCGTGTGGCCCGGCTCGTCGGGCAGGCGCCCGGCCGGGATCTCCAGGAGGACCTTCTCCGACGCCGGGTCGATCACGGTCGCGCCCGGGCCGTCCGACGACACCGTGAACCGCGAGACGCGGTTGAAGAAGTTCGCCGGGTCGGAGTCGTTCGCGCTCGCGGGCGAGTAGTACTGGTACAGGTACCCGTTCTCCGCGAAGTCCTTGTCGAGCGCGATCCCGAGCAGGCCGTCCTCGCCGCCCGAGTACACGGGGAGCGTGAGCGCCGTCGTCGTGTTCTGCGTCCGCGGGTCGTAGACGCGGACCTGGCCGCGCACGAGCTCGGTGTAGAACACGCGGCCGTCGGGCGCGACGTCCATGCCGAAGGGGGCGCTCGTGTTCGAGTCGAGCGCGACCTTCTCGAACGAGCCCCAGTCGGTGCCGCCGCAGTCGCCCTCGACGAGGCCCGCCGCCCACTGCACGCCGCCGACGACGTGCTGCACGAAGTCGGGCTCCTGCGTGTAGTGCGCCCCGAAGTGGCCCATGCCCGTCATCCAGGCACGACCGCCGTCGTACGGCTTGCACCAGGAGATCGGGTGGTCGTAGCCCATCTTGTTGCCGCCGGCGTCGTACGTCGTCTCGTCCATCGTGGCGAGGACGTGCGCGCTGCCGCGGACGTTGGCCGAGAAGTTGTACCACTCGTCCGCGCGCGTCCAGCGCTGGGACAGGTGCTCGGTCGACGGGTGCGTGCGGTCCTCGACGCGGACCGTGCCGGGCAGGCCGGGGCTGTTGCCCGTGGCGGCGTGACCGGGCATGAGCGCGCCGATCATGTCGTCCCACCACTGGTAGCTGCCGCGCATGTCGGTCGCGTTGTGGATGGCGACGATGCCGCCGCCCGCCTGCTGGTAGCGCTCGAGCGCGGCCTTCTCGTCCGCGTTCCACGGGTCGCCCGACGTCTGGAACATGACGAGGGCGTCGTACTGCGCGAGGTTCTCGTCGGTGAACACCGAGGAGTCCTCGGTGTGGTCGGACTCGATGCCGACCTCGGCGAACGCGGCCTCGAGCACGGGCGTGCCCTGCGTGATCGCCTCGGTGTGCCGGAACTGGGTCGTCTTGGTGAAGATGAGCACCTTGTGCTCGTCCTCCGCGGGGACGGGGTCGTCCGCGGCAACGGCCGTCGTGACGGGCGCAAGCGTGAACGCGAGCGCCCCGACGGTCAGTGCGGCGGCGACCGATCTCGCCCTGCGTGGGCGTCGTGCAGTCATCGTGGTGCCTCCAGGGGCATGACGTGCGGGCCCGGACGTCGTCGTCCGGGCAGGGTGGTCGTCATCCCGCGGCGTGCCGGCGCCGGCGGTCGTCTGCGACTACGGCTACGTGCTCTCCGGCTCGGGCATCAGTCCCTTCAGGTAGGCGAGGCCATCGACGGCGATGGCGTCCTGGGTCGGCGCCAGCGGGCGCCAGATCGAGGCGGCCGTGGCGATCGTCGCGTTCTCGGCGGTGAAGGACTCGATGACGAGCGGTCCGTCGTAGCCGGTCGCGTCGAGCGCGGCGAGCAGGCCGCGCCAGTCGAGGTGGTCGGTGCCCGGTGCGCCGCGGTCGTTGCCGCACACCTGGACGTGCGCGATGCGCTCGCCCGCGCGCGTCACCGCGGCGGGCAGGTCCGTCTCCTCGATGTTCATGTGGTAGACGTCGAGCATGAGGCCGATGCCGGCCGCGGGCAGGCGCCGCACGACCTCCAGCCCCTGGTCGACGGTGTTGACGAGGCTCGTCTCGTAGCGGTTGAGCGGCTCGAGCCCGACGACGACGCCCGCCGCCATGGCGTGCTCGACGACCGGGGCGAGGTGCTCGGCGAGCTCCTCGTAGGCAGCCTCGCGCTCGGCCGGGCCGAGCCGCCACGTGCGCCCGACCGACGCGTACGCCGGGCCGCCGATCACCGGGGCGCCGACGGTCCGCGCGACGTCGACGACGTGGCGCAGGTAGTCCTGCGTGGCGCGCACCGTCGCGGCGTCCGTGGCGACGAGCTCGCGCCCCTCGCCCATGACGAGCGAGACGCTCGCGGCGAGGCCGTGGTCGGCGAGGACGGCGGCCGCCGTCGCCGGGTCCCAGTCCCCCGGGTTCTCGGCGGGCAGCTCGAGCACGTCGAAGCCCCACCCCGCGACACGCGGGGCGATGTCACGCAGCGCGCCGTCGGTCAGGGGCGACGTCCACACCCACGTGTTGACGCCGAGCGCGCGCCGGCGCACCGGGACGGGCGCGCCGTCGGGCGCGAGCAGGTCGGTCGCGCGGTGCGCGGGGGTCGGGCCGGGAAGAGCCACGTCGCTCTCTCTCGTCGGGTCCGAGCACTCGGCCGTCCCGCCCGCGTGCCCGACGCCGCGGCGCACCCCCGTGCGGGAGGTACGCCGCGCCGTCGGGCGGGCGGGCGGGGCGCCCGGCCGGTCGGACGGCGACCGGGCGGCCCCAGGTGGTCCGGCCGCGCGGCCGGACCGGGGTGGTGCTGGCGTCAGCGGTCGGTCCAGGCCTCCGGGAACCCGGGCAGGTCCTCGCCGCCGAACTTCGCGTAGTGCAGGGACGGCATGTCCTTGTTCGCCTCGAGGTAGGCGTCGAGGTCCTCGGCGACGACCGGCGACTGCGGCAGGACCCACTCGGACGGCACCTGCTCGCCGGCCCAGATCATCTGCGCCGCGAGGATCGGCGTGCGCCACTGGAAGTTGGAGTACACGGCGCCGATGGCGGTCATGTCCGTGTCCTTCCACTTGCGCAGGAAGCTCATCTCGTCCTCGCCCATGAAGACGGGGTACGGCTTGCCCGCGTCCTCGAACGCCTCGACGGCCGCGACGGCGCCGTCGCCGGCGTCCATCCAGATGCCGTCCACGTCCCCGCGCTGGAGGTACTGCGTAACGATGTCCTTGATCTTCGCCCCGTCGCCGCCGGTGAACTCGGCGCCCACGACCTCGAGCTCCGACTCGGAGAAGATCTTGTCGGCCGCGGCCCAGCGGTTCTCGAGCACGTCGACGCCGGGCAGGATGCGCAGCGCGAGGACCTTCGAGCCGGGCTCGAGGTTCTCGACGAGGAACTCGGCGCCGTCGGCGCCGTACGCGTAGCCGCCGATCGGGTGGATGAACGTCACCATGCAGTCGGTGTTGACGCCGCGGTCGAACACGATGACGGGCTTGCCCGACTCGCACGCCGCCTCGACGGCGGGCGTGAGGGTCGCGGTGGTCGACGGCGAGATGATGATCGCGTCGCAGTCGCCCGCCGCGACGAACGCCTGGATGTCGGAGATCTGCTTGTTGTCGTCGTCGGCGGCGTCGGAGACGCGGAACTCGCCGATCACGCCCTCCTCGGTGAGGACGTCGACCTGCTGCTGCATGGTGATGAACCCGGTGACGCGCCACGGGTTGGACACCGACGCGTTCGAGAAGCACAGCGTGTTGCCGCCCTCGGCGCTTGCGAACTCGGCCGTGTCCACGTACTCGGGCTCGATGGCCTGGAGCCACGGCTGGTCGGCCGGGCCCTCGGGCACGACCTCGCGCTGGGCGAGCTGGCGGTCGTAGTCCGCCTGGACGAACCACTCGGAGTCGGCGCCGCCGGACTCCTCGCCCGCGGGGCTCTCCTCGGCCGAGGTCTCCCCGCCCGTGTCGGTGGGGGTGTCGGTCGTGCAGGCGG
Source organism: Cellulosimicrobium sp. JZ28 (assembly GCF_015327065.1). Taxonomy (NCBI): domain Bacteria; kingdom Bacillati; phylum Actinomycetota; class Actinomycetes; order Micrococcales; family Promicromonosporaceae; genus Cellulosimicrobium; species Cellulosimicrobium sp. JZ28. Next base: position 2,528,246 of record NZ_CP017660.1, read on the forward strand.
CCGCGAGGAACAGCGTGGCCACCGCCGTGCCGGCCAGGAGTGCTCGTGTACGTCGCATGTCCTTCTTCTCCTTGGTGAGACGTCGTCGTCCCGCAACGTGCGGGGAAGGGGGTACAGCTCGGGTGCTGCCGCACGGCCGTGCGCGGGGGTCCGGCAGGGGTCGTGCGCGGGGAGGGGCGCGGGCGTCGTCGCCGGGCGCGCGGGGCTCAGGCGTTCGCGGGGGCGGGCTCCTTCGGTGCGGGGGTCGGGCCCGCCGCCGGCGGGGCGTCGGGGGTGGACGCGCGGCGCCGCGACCGGCGCGGCAGCGCGGCGTAGGCGACGGCCGCGATGATGATCACGCCCTGCACGGCGGGGCGGATCGTCGACGGCAGGCTCAGCTGGTTGAAGAGGGTGAACAGCGCCTCGAGCGTGAGCGCGCCCGCCATCGCGGCGATCACGGTCCCCCGCCCGCCGCCGAGGACGACGCCCCCGAGCACGACGGCGGTGATCGCCATGAACTCCAGGCCCTGCCCGACCTGGGCGGTGACGCCGGCGTACCCGCCGATGAGGATCGCCGCGACGGTCGCCAGGAAGCCCGAGAGGAGGAAGGCGCGCGTGCGCACCCACCACACCGAGCCGCCCGCGTAGCCCGCCGCGACGTCGTTGTCGCCCGTGGCGACGAGCGTGCGGCCGAACGGGCGGCGCATGAGCAGGGCCGCGGCCACGCCGAGCACGACGACGACGAGCAGCGCGTACGGCACCTGGAACTGGCCCGGGGTGTCGGGGATGCCCCCGCGTCCCCACTGCCGGAACCCGTCGGTGAGGGCGCCCGTGGGGGCGCCGCCCGTCCAGAGCCGGATCGCGCCGTAGAGCACGAGCATCATGCCGAGCGTCGTGATGAACGACGGCACCTTGAGCAGCGTGGTCACGAGGCCGTTGACGAGCCCGACCGCGAGGCCGAAGACGATCATGAGGGCCATGACGGGCCAGGTCATGGAGTCCTCGCCGTCCATGAGCTTCGCGGCGATGACGACCTGGGCGCCCACGAGCGACCCGACCGACAGGTCGAACTCGCCCGAGACGATGACGAAGTACTGCCCGATCGCGAGGATGACCAGCGGCGCGGCCTTCTTGACGAACGCCATGAGCGACATGGGCTCGCCGAACGACGGGTTCATCACGAGGATGACCGCGAAGACGAGCACGAGCAGAGCGAACACGGTCCAGCTGCCGCCCGCGGTGAGGCGCTCGAGCCAGCCGGCCCGCGGCGCGCGCGCCGGGATGGTCCGGCGCGTGGTGTCGGTGGTCATGCGGACGCACCTCCGGTGCGGGTCGGGCGGAAGCGGGCCCGGCTGCTCGCCGGGTCGATCTGGCGCCGGGCGTACAGGGCGACGGCGGCGATGATGATGACGCCGCGCAGCACGTCCTTGAAGAACGGGTCGACGTCGAGCACGTTGAACACCGTGTCGAGCACGGCGAGGATGAGCACGCCGCCCACCGTCCCGACGACCGAGCCGCGCCCGCCCATGAGGAGCGTCCCGCCGAGCACGACGGCGGCGATCGAGTCGAGGTCGAGACCGTAGGAGTAGACGAGCGCGTTGCCGGTGCCGAAGCGCGCGGCGATGAGCAGACCGGCGACGCCCGCGCAGACCGAGCACAGCACGTGCGCGAGGACCAGCGTCCGGTCCGTCCGGATGCCCGAGAGCCGCGCGACGTCGGTGTTCCCCCCGACGGCGAACATGTGGTACCCGGGGCGGGTGCGCGTCAGGAGCACGACGCCCACGGCCGCGACGAGCAGCATGACGACCGTCGAGACCGGCACCGGGCCGACGCGCGTGTACCCGAACATCTGGAACGAGGCGGGCACCTCCCCCGCCGGGCCCTTGAACTGCGTGTCGAGGTAGCCCTTGATGATGAGCCCGACGCCGAGCGTCGCGATGAACGCGTTGACCCGCAGCTTCGCGATGACGAGCCCGTTGACGAGGCCGACGACCGCCGCGACGCCCACCGCCGCGAGGACGCCGAGCCAGACGCGTGACGGGTCGCCCGCCATGGTCGTCGCGCCGACGATCGAGCTGAGCGCGACCACGTAGCCGACGGACAGGTCGAGCGACTTGCACAGGACGGCGAACGTCTGCCCGATCGCGACGAAGCCGAGGAGGCTCGTCTGCGTGAGCATGTACGCCGTGTTCGCCGTGCTGAACAGGTTGCCGCCGCCCACGGCCACGAGGACGCCGGCGATCACGAGGATCCCGACGAGGGCGAGGTAGACGATCTCCGTCGAGCCCAGCCGGCGGCGGCGCGCGGGGGCGCGGCTCGCGGTGGGGGCGGCGGTCGCGACCGCGGTGCTCATCGGTGCTCCTTCGGGCCGTCGGGGGCGTGCGGGGCGCTGCGGGGCGTGGTGCCGGGGTCGGCGCCCGGGAGGTCGTCGGCGTCGGCGAGGGCGCCGAGGTCGACCTGGACGTGCTCGCCGGAGGTGTCCTCGCCCGCGCCCGTGGCGAGCGCCATGACGGTCTCCTCGTCGCTGCCCGCGGGGAGCTCGCCCGCGAGGCGGCCGTCCCGCATGACGAGCACGCGGTCGGCCATGGCGACCACCTCGGGGAGCTCGGACGAGATGAACAGGACGGCGACGCCGTTCGCGGTGAGCTCGCGCATGAGGTCGTAGACCGCGCGCTTGGCGCCCACGTCGATGCCGCGCGTCGGCTCGTCGAGCACGATGACCTGCGGGTCCGTGACGAGCCACTTCGCGAGGACGACCTTCTGCTGGTTGCCGCCCGACAGGTACTGGACCTCGGCCTCCTGCGAGCTCGCGACGAGCTCGAGCGAGGACAGGATGCCCGGGATGCGCTTCGCGCGCCGGTCGGCCTGGCCGGGCACGACGGCGTCGAGCACGAGGCGCGCGTTGGCGAGGATCGACTGGCCCAGCGCGAGCCCTTCGGCCTTGCGGTCCTCGGTGACGAGCGCGAGGCCGGCGCGGACCGCCTGGCGCGGCGAGCGCACGTCGACCGCCTTCCCGCCGACGAGGACGCGGCCGCGCGTGAAGCCCGCGATGCCGAAGACGCCGTGCGCGATCTCCGTGCGCCCCGAGCCCTGGAGCCCGGCGAGCGCGACGATCTCGCCCGCGCGGACCTCGAACGACACGTCGTCGACCTGCGTGTTGCCGACGCCCTCGAGCGCGAGCCGCACCTCGCCCGGGACGATCGCGGGGTCCTTGTCCGGGAAGTACCCCGCGAAGTCGCGGCCGACCATCGTGCGCACGAGCCGGTCCGCGTCGATGTCCGCCGTCGGCGTCGTCAGCACGTGGTTGCCGTCCTTGAGCACCGTGATGGTGTCGCAGAGGTCGAAGATCTCCTTGAGGCGGTGCGAGACGTAGAGGATCGCGACGCCGCGCTCCTTGAGCCGGTGCACGAGCTCGTAGAGGAGCTCGACCTCCTGGTCGGCGAGCGCCGCCGTCGGCTCGTCCATGGAGATGATCCGCGCGTCGTAGGAGACGGCCTTGACGATCTCGACGATCTGCTGCTGCGCCACGGACAGCGAGCCGACGCGCGTCCACGACGCGAGCCCCGTCAGGCCGAGCTCGGTGAGCAGGGCGGTCGTGTCCGCGTGCATGCGCCGCCGGTCGACGAGGCCCGCGCGGCGCGGCTCGCGGCCGAGGTAGACGTTCTCGGCGACGGACCGCTCGGGCAGGAGGTTGAACTCCTGGAACACCGTCGACACGCCCGCGTGCTGCGCGGCGAGCGGCGAGGCGAACGTCGTCGTCACGCCGTCGAGCTCGAGCGTGCCCGCGTCGGGGCGGTGCACGCCGGCGATGATCTTCATGAGCGTCGACTTGCCGGCGCCGTTCTCGCCGACGAGCGCGTGGACCTCGCCGGGCCGCACGTCCAGGTCGATCCCGCGCAGCACGGAGTTCCCGAAGAACTCCTTGCCGATGCCGCGCAGGCGCAGGAGCGGCCGGTCGTCGCCCTCCCCCGCGGCGGGACGCGGCTCGCGCGTCGTCGTCGCGGTCACGACGCGACCTCGACCCAGCCGCCCGTGCGCACCGACGTGGCCACGGCGTCGGCGAGCCGCGCTGCGCGCAGGCCGTCGTCGAACGTGGGCAGGCCGTCCGGGACGACGCCCCCGATGGCCGCGGCGGTGTCGGCGACGAGCGCGTCGAAGCAGTCCTGGTAGCCCTGCGCGTGCCCGGCGGGGAGGCGCGAGTACCGGGCCGCCGCCGGGGAGAGCGTCTCGGGGTCGCGCACGAGGAGGCGCGACGTCGTGCGCCGGCCCTCCCAGAGCGTCTCGGGCTGCTCCTGGTCGAACGCGAGGGTGGACTCCGAGCCGGAGATCTCGAGGTAGAGCCGGTTCTTGCGGCCGGCCGACACCTGCGAGATCACGGCCGAGCCGAGCGCGCCGCCGTCCGTCGCGTACTGGAGCGTCACGGCGTCCTCGGTCGCGACCTCGTGCACGACACCGTCGGCGCCCCGGCGGTGCGGGTTCACCGTGGCCGACTGCGCGACGAGGCGCACGATGCGCTGGCCCGTCGTGAACTCCAGCAGGTCGCAGAAGTGGGAGCCGATGTCGCCGAACGCGCGGCTCGCGCCGCCCAGCGCGGGGTCGACGCGCCAGTTGTCGTCGGAGTCGCGCAGGAGCCAGTCCTGCAGGTACGAGCCGTGCACGAGCGAGACGGTGCCCACCTCGCCGCGGCGCACGCGCTCGCGCGCCTCGCGGACCATGGCGTGGAAGCGGTAGGTGAACGGCACGACGGCGACGCGCCCGTCCCGCTCGCGCGCCGCGGCCGCGAGGCCGGCGAGCTCGACCGCGCCCGCGACGTCGGTCGCGAGCGGCTTCTCGCACACCACGTGCTTGCCGGCGGCGAGCGCCGCGCGCGCCAGGGGGACGTGCAGGTGGTTGGGCGTGCACACGTGCACCACGTCGACCTCGGGGTCGGTGAGCAGCTCCTCGACCGTCGCGACGGCGCGCTCGGCGCCGAGGCCCGGCGCGGCGGCACGCGCGATGTCGAGGTCGGCGGCGGCGACGCTCACGACGCGGCCTCCGCCCGTGCGCACGGCCCGGGCGTGGACCCCGCCCATGAACCCGGTGCCGAGGATCCCGGCGCGGTACCCGGCGGCGGGCAGCCCGAGCTCGTCGGGGCTGCTGGCGGGGAAGGTGCTTCGGGCGGTCGAGGCCCCTGGCGTGGTCGCTCCCGGGAGGGGCGTCTCCGGCTCCAGCACCGGGGTACGCACGTCCTGCGCGACGTCGTCGGCTCGCATGGATGACAACGTAGGGGCACTTATGTCGAGCGTCAAGCAAAAGCCGAACATCGATCGTCACGTTTAGATAACCCTGTCCGCAAAACAAATGTGAAGGATCACATCGGCGTCGCCGGACGCGGGCACGCCACCGCCCCCGGCCGTCGGGACGGCCGGGGGCGGTGGCGTGTCGGACTGCCCCCACCCGCCGGCCGGCGACGCCGACCGACGGGGAGACTGCGGTGCTGCGTGGTGCTACTTGGTCGAGAACGCGGCGTCGAAGGCCGCGTCGGGCGCGTCGAACGCGTACTTCTTGACGAACTCCAGGGCCTCGGGGGCACCGACGAGACGGTCCATGCCGGCGTCCTCCCACTCGACCGAGATCGGGCCCTCGTAGCCGATCGTGTTGAGCATCCGGAACGCGTCCTCCCACGGCACGTCGCCGTGGCCTGTGGAGATGAAGTCCCAGCCGCGGCGCGGGTCCGCCCAGGCCAGGTGCGAGCCCATGCGGCCGTTGCGGCCGTTGTGCATCCGCTTCTTCGTGTCCTTGCAGTCCACGTGGTAGATGCGGTCCTTGAAGTCCCACAGGAAGCTCACCGGGTCGAGGTCCTGCCACACCATGTGGCTCGGGTCCCAGTTGAGCCCGAACGCCTCGCGGTGCCCGATCGCCTCGAGCGTGCGGACCGTCGTCCAGTAGTCGTACGCGATCTCGCTCGGGTGCACCTCGTGCGCGAACCGGACGCCGACCTCGTCGAACACGTCGAGGATCGGGTTCCAGCGGTCCGCGAAGTCCTGGTACCCGGCGTCGATCGCCTCCTGGGAGACCGGCGGGAACATCGCGACGTACTTCCAGATCGCCGAGCCCGTGAAGCCCACGACGGTCTTCACGCCCAGCTTCGCCGCGAGGCGCGCGGTGTGCTTCATCTCCTCCGCGGCGCGCTGGCGCACGCCCTCGGGGTCGCCGTCGCCCCACACGACGTCCGGCAGGATGTCGCGGTGGCGCTGGTCGATCGGGTCGTCGCACACCGCCTGGCCCTTGAGGTGGTTCGAGATCGCGTAGACCTTGAGGTCGTACTTGGCCAGCAGGTCGAGCTTGCCCTGGACGTACTCGTCGTCGTCCCAGCGCCAGGGGTCGAGGTGGTCGCCCCAGCACGCGATCTCCAGGCCGTCGTAGCCCCAGCCGGACGCGAGGCGTGCCACCTCCTCGAACGGCAGGTCGGCCCACTGCCCGGTGAAGAGGGTGATCGGTCGTGCCATGGTCGTGTCTCCTTCGGTCGTTCTCGGTTCGTGCCCGGGGTCACCGGGCGGACGTCTTGGTCAGGGGGCGAGGCGAGTCCCCCGCGGCCTCGTCGGTGCCCGACGCGCGCGAGCGGCGCCGCACGACGACGTAGCCCCCGGCGAGCAGCAGCGCGGCGACCACGGCGACGGCGACCCACACGAGCGCGCTCGTCGAGCCCTCGTCCGTGGCGGTGCCGTCGGCCGCGGCGCCCTCTCCGGCGGCGTCGTCGCCCGCGGCGGCGTCGTCGCCGGCCGCGTCGGCGCCTGCTGCGTCATCCTCCGCACCGGCGGCGTCGCCGCCCTCCTGCGCCGCCGCGTCGTCGCCCTCGCGCGGGGCGGGCTCCGGCAGCGGCACGACGTCGACCTGCGCCGACGCGGTGGCCTCGGCGGGGTGGGTGATCGTGGCGGTGAGCGTCCAGTTGCCGTCGGCGAGGACGCCGGGGTCGGACGTGTACCAGCCGACGCCCTCGGACGCCGACCGCAGCGTGAGGGGGCCGACGGTCTCGCCGGCCGCGGACTCCCCCGTCACCGAGACGTCGGCCGCCTCCTCGACGGGGTGGCCGTCGACCTTCCAGGTGAGGTTCGCGGACACGCCGCCCTGGCCGTCCGTGCCGAGCGAGATGACGACGTCGCCGCCGTGGGCGCCGGCCGGGGCCGCGCCGACGAGCGCGAGCACGCCGCCGAGCAGGAGGCCCAGCGCCGCGGTGAGGAGCGCGCGGGCGCGGTGCCGCACGGGGGCGGCCGTCCGGCGGAGCGGCAGGAGCCGCGTGCCGCCCGGAGGCCGGGGGCTGGTGCGCTGGCGGGGCGTACGGGACATCGGGTCATCACCTCGTCGTGGGTCCGTGTGCGGTGGGGGCGGCGGTCGTCGCCGGTCCCCCGGGGTGCCCCGGCGCCGGGCCGGAGCGCCCGTTCCCGGGCGCCGGGGCCGGAGACCCGGAGGTCCCCGTCGTGCTCGTCGTGCGGGCAGCGTACGGTCGGCCCGGCCGATGGGCCGCCCGGACGCCCGAGCGCCCGCGCGCCGAGCGCGGTGCCCGGCGGGCCGGTGCTCAGCGCACCGACCCGCCGGAGCTCGTCAGGAGCAGGACCGGGCCGCGTAGTCCGCCGTCCCGGAGAACGTCCTCCCCTCGGCGTCCGTGGCGGTCACGGTCACGGTGCCCGCGTCGACCGCGACGGCGCGCGACGCGAACGACTGGTACGCGTTCGCACCGGGCGCGACGTCCGCGACCTGCTTCGACCCGTACGGGGTCTCGAGCGTGATCGCGAGCGGGACCGTGTCGTCGTTCGCCGCGCGGACCGCGACGAACACCTTGCCGGCCATGCAGCGCGTCTCCGCGGTGATGGTGACGGCGATCGGCTCGGCCTCGTCCTCGACCACCCGGAAGTGGCCGAAGGACGCCGGAGCGCCCGTGTCGGCCGACGCCCCGAGGGCGAAGAGACCGACCTTGGCGTCCGCGGCGGGCGCGTTGGTCACGCTCTCGTCGAACGTGGTCCACGTCTCGCCGTCCGCGCTGTACGCGCCGGTGAAGGTGTCACCGGAGCGCGTGAGGCGCAGGTGCCACACCGACTCGGCGAGGCTCCCCGTCTGCGGCTGCGGGTTCTGCACCACGCCGCCGACCTCGCTGCGCAGCTCGATCCGGGCGTTGCGCGCCTGGCCGGCCTGGTTGTCGACCACGTAGTCGAGCTTCACGTAGTCGTCGTCGCCGCCGTAGACGATCAGACCGCCCTGCTGGTACTGACGGTCGAACGCGGAGCCGTCGACGACGGTCTCGATCGTCCACTCGTCACCCGGCTGGTCCTGCAGCACGATGTTCGGCACCGGGCGGTTGTCCGTCCCGTAGATGTCCGTGGGCGTCGTGTCGATCTGCAGGGAGCCGTCCGCCACGCGGTAGCCGGTCGGGTCCTCGCGGACGATCGACCAGCGGCACGTGTCGAGGGCGTCGCCGTCGAACTCGTCGTCCGGCCCGGGGGCCGCCGCCGTGTCGTCGGGCGTGATGTGGAACCAGTCGAACTCGGCGTCGACGACCGGGGTGGTCGTGTTGTTGCCCTTGAGGGCCACGAGCCCGATCTTCGCGTTCTCCAGGTCGGCGATCGACTTGGTCTGCGGCATCGTCGTGAAGTCGATGCCGTCGGCCGAGTACGCCGCCTGCAGGCTCGCGCCGTCGCTGACGAACCGCACGTAGACCGTGTCGGGGTAGTCGGCACCGAGCGCGGCCGAGTTGGACTCGTTGACCTCGTTCGGCTGGGCGTTCTCCTCACGGATGAACTGGAAGATCCGCGTCGCCGGGTCCGCCGTGGCCGACCGGCCCTGGAGCACCATCTTCGCGTAGTTGTCCTGGTCCTCCCAGATCAGCAGACCGGCCTGCTGGTACTGCTGGCGGGCCGGCAGGGTCACCTTCGCGGTGGCCGTGAACGGTCCGTCCGGGAGGTCCTGGAGCACCAGGTTCGGCACGACGGTGTTGTCCGTGCCGTAGAAGTCCCGCGTCGCCGTGGGGACCACCAGGCGCCCGTCGCGCACGACGAGGTTCTGGTCGCGGTTCGTCACGGTCCAGCGGTCCTCGTCGAGGTCGGTGCCGAGGAAGTCGTCCGAGCGGCCGGAGAAGCAGAGCCCCGGACCGGTCTCGGGCGCCTTGACGGTCACCGTCGTGTACTCGACCGAGTACGCGCCGCGCTCGTCGGTGGCCCGCACCTGGAGCCGGTAGGTGCCCGGCTGGTCGTACGTGACCGCGAACGAGTCGGTGCCGTCGACGAACCCGTCGCCGAGGCCCGCGTCCCACGCGAACGTGACGGCCTCGTCCTCGGGGTCGGTCGCCGTGACCGACGCCGTGACCTCCAGCGGAGCGGTGCCCTCCGTCGGCGTGACCTCGAACGTGTCGATGGTCGGGCGCACGTTGTCCGTGACGCCGCGGCCGTCGAACTCGAGCCAGTTGACGTTCATCTGGCCGGCCACGTTGACGAAGTAGAGCGTCCCCGTGCCCTCGGGCACGTCGGTGATCTCCGTCGTCGCCATCGTGTACGCCTGCCAGTCACCGGTGTTCGGCACGGTCACCCGGCCGATCTCCGGACCGTCGGGCGCGTCCCAGCGCACGGACACCGTGCCGCCCGAGGGCGACGCGACGCGCATGCCGAGACCCTCGACGTTGTAGAGCGACATGGGCTCGTAGGCCCACCAGTCGTCCACCTCGATGTAGCCGAGGTTCTGGCCGCCGCCCGCGGTGTCGCTGGTCTGCTCCGTCTGGACACCCGGGTCACCGGTGCTCGCCGAGCCGGGGAGCCGGCCCGTCGAGGTGTAGTACTCGGCCTGGAGCAGCTTCGGCTGCAGGATCTGGAGCGAGTTCGTCGTGAGCGGGACGCCCACCTCGCCACCGTCGTCGGTGTAGAACGCCTCGAGCACCCAGAAGATGTTGGCCTCGAGCCCGTGGCCCTCGTCGCGGGCCGTCTGCATGACGCCCTCGCAGCCGGTCAGCTCCTCCATCGGGTGCGCGTGGGCGTCGTGCCCGAGCGCGGTCATCATCTGGAGGTTGGAGCAGTCCACCTCGCCGTCGGGGTCCTCGACCTCGACGACGTAGCGCACCTGGTCGCCCCACTCGAACACGCCGCCGTTGTCCGGGAACGTGATCGTCACGCTCGGCGCCTGGTTCCCGACGACGATGCTGACGTTCGCGAAGCCCGTCTGGCCGTTCGCGTCGGTCGCCACGAGCTGCGCGGTGTAGCTGCCGTTCTCGGTGTAGGTGTGCACCGGGTTCGCCTCGGTCGACGGGTCGGACCCGTCGCCGAACGTCCACCGCAGCGAGATCGGGTCGCCCGCCGGGTGACGGGTGCCCTCCGAGGAGAACTGCACCGTGAGGGGCGCGGCGCCGCTGGTCACGTCCGCGCTGGCACGGGCGATCGGCGTCGGGTCACCCTGCACGTAGTTGACCTTGTAGATGCCCGACGTCGTGTTGTTGCCGCCGAAGCCCTGGCCCCAGTCGATGACGTAGAGCGAGCCGTCCGGACCGAAGTCGAAGTCCATCGCGCGGTAGAAGCCCGCCGCGGGGTCGAAGTGCTTCGGCAGGATCCGGTTGATGTCGACGAGCTCGTCGCGGTTCTCCCCGTCGAGCTGGAACGAGTACATCTTGCCCTGGTTCCACTCGCCGAAGATCGCCTTGCCGTCCCAGTACTCGGGCCACTTGACGTCCGAGTCGAGCTCCGGGTCGTAGTCGTAGACGGGGCCGCCCATGGGCGCACCGCCGCCGCCGATCTCCGGGAAGAGCGGGTTGCCGGCGTAGTTGTACCAGACGTCGGCCGCGACGGCCGGCGGGAGCTGGGTCAGGCCGGTGTTGTTCGGCGAGTCGTTCACGGGCCCGTTGGCGCAGTCGAACGCCTGGCCCGACTGGCCGGTCGCGAAGTTGTAGTCGATGTACGCCGCGTTGTCACCGGTGCAGTACGGCCACCCGTAGAAGCCCGGCTCCGCGACGATGTTCCACTCGACCGTGTTCCCCGGGCCGCGGCTCGGGTTGGCGTTCTGCGCGTCGGGGCCGTAGTCGCCGACGAGCACGTTGCCCGTCTTCTGGTCCACGCCGATGCGGAAGGGGTTGCGGAAGCCCATCGCGAAGATCTCGGGCTTCGTCTTGTCCGTCCCCGGGGCGAACATGTTCCCCTCGGGGATCGTGTACGTGCCGTCGTCCTCCGGGTGGATGCGCAGCACCTTGCCACGGAGGTCGTTGGTGTTCGCCGACGTGCGCTGCGCGTCGTACGACGTGCGGCCCGCGCGCTCGTCGAGCGGCGCGTAGCCGGCCGACTCGAACGGGTTCGTGTTGTCGCCCGTGACGATCACGAGGTTGTCGTCGCCGTCGAAGACCATGTCACCGCCAGCGTGGCAGCACGTCTCGCGCTGCGTCGGGATGACGAGGACCTTCTCCTCGCTCGCGGCCGAGATCGTCCGGGTCGCCTCGTCGTACGTGAAGCGCGAGACGCGGTTGTGCGGCCCGTCCGTCCCGACGTCCTGCGGCGACCAGAAGAGGTAGACCCAGCCGTTCTCCCCGAAGTCCGGGTCCAGGACGACGCCCGTGAGCCCGTCCTCGTTGGCCTGCGTGACCGCGAGGGTCATCGCCGTCGTGGTCTGGTTGCTCTCCGGGTCGATGAGGCGGACGCGCCCGTCGCGCTCGACGTAGAAGACCGTCCCGTCGGGGGCGACGTCGAGCATCATCGGGTTGGACGTCTCCTCGTCGAGCGAGACGACCTCGTAGCTGTCCGACTGCGACGCGGCGCAGTCCGACGGCACGACGCCCGCGGCGGTCTGGATGCCGCCGAGCAGGTGCTGGAGGAACTCCGGCTCCGCGTAGGACTCGTTCGTGTGGCCGCCACCGGTGTACCACGAGCGGCCGCCGTCGTACGCCTGGCACCAGGCGATCGGGTGGTCGGCGCCCATCGCGCCCGAGCCCGCCGTGTAGGACGTCTCGTCCAGGCTCGCGAGCACGTGCACGGTGTCGCGCGGGTTGGTGCGGTAGTTGTACCACTCGTCGTAGCGGTCCCAGCGCGACGGCAGGTGCGCCGTCGACTCGTGGGCGTGGTCCTCGACCTTGACGGTCGCGTCCTGGTTCTGCGGGTGGCTGCTGAAGTACGCGCCGACCAGCTCGCCGTACCACGGCCAGTCGTACTCGGTGTCGGACGCCGCGTGGATGCCCGCGTACCCGCCGCCGTTCTGGATGTAGCGCTCGAACGCGGCCTGCTGGTCGTCGTTGAGGACGTCACCCGTCGTGGACAGCCACACGACGGCGTCGTACTGCGCCAGATTCTCGTCCGTGAACGCTCCCGCGTCCTCGGTCGTGGTCACGTCGAAGTCGTTCTCCGCGCCGAGCTGCTGGATCGCCGCGATGCCCGCGGGGATCGACCCGTGCCGGAACCCGGCGGTCTTGCTGAAGACGAGCACGTCGAACGGTGCGGTGTCGGCGGCGGCTGCGACCGGAGCCGCCGGGGCGACGCTCCCGGCGGCGGGGGCCGCCGTGGCCGACACCGCCGTCGCGATGGTCAGGGGGAGAGCGATCGCCGCCGCGGCTGCTGCCGCGACCGTGCGCCTCATGGCGAGCGATCCTCCAAGCACGTTTCTCACAAGGTCTCCTCGTCGAGATGGGGAACTGTGCTGCGCTCCGCCGGGTCGGCGCCATCGGCCTGCCGTCCGTCCCGGGCTCGTCGGCGGACTGTCTCGGTGCTCCGCCGGGCACCTTCCTCGCCGCCAGCGCGGCGGTCGTACCTCCTCTCGTCGTCCCGGTCGTCGGCCGTGCACCTGCGCGCGGCCGACGACCGGTCTGCCGTCCGTGCGGCGGGTCGAGACCTAGGGCTCGACCCAGCCGCCCGACGCCGCGCTGCGCTCGACCGCGTCGAGCACGCGCTGGACCACCAGACCGTCCGCGAAGGTCGGCGCCGGGTGCGTCCCCGCGGCGATACCCTCGACCAGGTCGACGACCTGGTGCGTGAAGGCGTGCTCGTAGCCGAGGCCGTGGCCCGCGGGCCACCAGTGCCCGACGTACGCGTGCTGCGGCTCCGTCACGACGATGCGGCGGAAGCCCGCGACGGCCGGGTCGTCGGCGGCGTCGAAGTAGTGCAGGACGTTCATGTCCTCGAAGTCGAACGCGACCGAGCCCTTCGACCCGTTGATCTCCAGCCGGATCGCGTTCTTGCGGCCGTAAGCGAACCGGGTCGCCTCGAACGTGCCGATCGCGCCGCCGGACATCCGGGCGAGGAAGATCGCGGCGTCGTCCACGGTGACGGGGCCGCGCTCGGTGCCGCCCTGCCCCGAGAGACCGGCGAACTCCGTCGCGACGGGACGCTCCTTGACGAACGTCTCGAGCAGGCCGGAGACGCTCGTGATCCGCTCACCGGTGATGAACTGGGCGAGGTCGATCACGTGCGCGCCGATGTCGCCGAGCGCGCCGCTGCCGGCCTTGGTCTTGTCCAGACGCCACGACAGGGGCGCGTCCTCGTCCGCGATCCAGTCCTGGAGGTACTGCGCGCGCACGTGCCGCACCGTGCCGATGCGGCCGTCGGCCACGAGCTGGCGCGCGAGCTGGATCGCCGGCACGCGGCGGTAGGTGAAGCCCACCATCGCGACCTGCCCGCGCCGCGCGGCGGCCTCGGCGGCCGCGACCATCTTCTCGGCCTCGGCGACCGTGTTCGCGAGCGGCTTCTCGCAGAGCACGTGCTTGCCGGCCTCGAGCGCGGCGATCGCGATCTCGGCGTGGGTGTCGCCGGGCGTGCACACGTCGACGAGGTCGACGTCGTCCCGGCCGACGAGCGCCTGCCAGCTCGTCTCCGTGGACTCCCAGCCGAGCCGCTGCGCGGCGGCGGCGACCGCCTCCGGGTTGCGGCCGCCGAGGACCCGCATCCGCGGGTCGAGGGGGAGGTCGAAGAACCGGGGGGCGGTCCGCCAGGCCTGCGAGTGCGCTGCCCCCATGAACGAGTACCCGACCATGCCGACGCCGAGCTGCGCGCCGTCGTTTCCTGCCATGACGTTCCTTCCGTGCTTCTCACGGCGCACGCCCACGGTCCGGCCGGGCGGTACCCGGGCGGACCGTGGGCGTGGTCCGCGTGCTTCCTGCTGCGTGCTGACGGGTGCCAGCGGGTCCGTCAGGACTGGAACGCGGTGGGCAGGTACTGGTCGACGTTGTCCTTCGTCACGACGGGCGCGAAGAGCTGGACCGTGCGCGGCACGTCGGACGACGCGAGGTCGCTGAGGTTCTTCTCGTGCGCCACGAGGCGGGCGAGCTTGATGCCGTCCGCGGCCTGCGTCGACGGGTAGACGACCGTCGCCTGGAGGACGGAGTCACCGGCCTGGATGTGCTCCATGACCTGCTTCGAGCCGGCGCCGCCGACCATGAAGAACTCGTCGCGGCCCGCGTTCTCGATCGCGGAGAGCACGCCGACGCCCTGGTCGTCGTCGTGGTTCCAGATGGCGTCGATCTGCGGCGCGGCCTGGAGGAGGTTGGCCGTCGCGGCCTCGCCACCCTGGACCGTGAAGTCCGCGGCGACGCGGTTGTCGACGTCGAGGCCGCAGTCGGACAGCGCGTCCTCGAAGCCCTGGCTGCGGTCCTGCGTGAGCGGCAGCGAGTCGATGCCGGCGATCTCGGCGACCACGGCGTCCGGGTTGTCGCCCAGCTGCTCGCAGATGTACTGGCCGGCGCTCACGCCCATGCCGTAGTTGTCGCCGAGCACCGTCGTCCGGGCGGCGAACGGGCTGGAGAACTCGCGGTCGACGTTGATGACGGGGATCCCGGCGTCCATCGCCTTGGTCGCGACCTCGGTGAGCGCGGCGCCGTCGAACGGCAGCAGCACGATCGCGTCGACGCCGTCGTTGATGAAGCCCTCGATCTGGCTGATCTGGACGTTCACGTCGTTCGTGCCGTCGGCGACACGGAGCTCGACGTCCTCGTACTCCGCGGCCTCCGCCTCGGCGGCGGTCGTGATGGCGCCCATCCAGCCGTGGTCGGCGGCGGGGGCCGAGAAGCCGATGACGATCGGGTCGCCCGGGGCGTCGTTGTCGGAGACGGCCTGGTTGGCGCTGCCCCCGCCGTCGCCCTCGGCCGTGCCCTCGTCCTGCGGCGTGTTGGAGGTGCACGCCGTCGCGATCAGCGCGATCGAGGCGGCCGAGACCGTCGCGAGCGTGATGCGGCGGCGGAGGGTGGTGCGTGCGGACATGGGATCTCCTTCGATGCTGTCCTGCGGGTGGAACCTCAGGGGAACTGGCGGGGTGTGGGTGGTGCGGGGCTCGTCCGGCTGCGGCGTGGTGCGGGGGCGCCGCGGGGCTCGGGGTCGCTAGGTGGTGCGCCGGGAGAGGCGCTGCTGGAGCAGGACCGCGCCGACGATGATCGCGCCCTTGGCGATCTGCTGCACCGAGCTGTCGATGTTGTTGATGATGAAGACGTTCGTGAGCGTCGTGAAGATCAGGACACCGAGGACGGTGCCGACGATCGTGCCCCGGCCGCCCGCGAGGAGCGTGCCGCCGACGACGACCGCCGCGATGGTGTCGAGCTCCATGAGCAGGCCGTTGGTCGAGGAGCCGGCGCTCGTGCGGGCGAGGATCATGACGCCGGCGATGCCCGCGGTCAGGCCGGACAGCGCGTACACGTACAGCAGGTGGCGCTTGACCTTGATGCCTGCGAGCCGAGCGGCCTCGGCGTTGCCGCCGACGGCGACCGTCCGGCGGCCGAACGTCGTGCGGTTGAAGAGGAACCAGCCGAGCACGGCGACGACCGCGAAGATCCACACGATCTTCGGCACCCCGAGGAGGTTGCCGCGGAAGACGTCGTTGAACGCGTCGACCTGGACGATCTGCGTGCGCTTCTGCGCAATGAGCTCGGCGAGACCGCGGGCGGCGACGAGCATCGCGAGCGTCGCGATGAACGCCACGACCTTCCCGTAGGCGACGATCAGGCCGTTGAGGAGGCCGGCGCCGATGCCCACCGCGAGCGCGCAGATCACCATGACGACCCAGCCGTACGACTGCGTCGCGAGCGTCGTCGCCCAGACGGACGCGAGACCGAGCACCGAGCCGACGGAGAGGTCGATGCCGCCCGTCGTGATGACGAAGGTCATCCCGATGGCCACGACGCCCACGACCGACCCGAGGCTGAGGATGGTCATGAGGTTGCTGACGCTCAGGAACCGCTCGCCGCCCGTCGCGAAGCCCACGACGCACAGGAGGAGCAGCGCGACGACGAGGCCGATGTTCCGCCCCGCGGCGCCGGACATGAACCCGCTCTTGCGGCGTTCGCCCGCGGCCTTCTCGACCCGGGCCGACTCGTCGGCCTCCGGCTTCTTCGTCGGCATCGACGCCGACACCTGCTGCTCGCTCACGCGACACTTCCTTCCATGACCATGTCGAGCACCTGGTGCTCGTCGATGGAGCTCGAGGGCCCCTCGTGGACGACGCGACCCTCGGAGACGACGAGGACGCGGTCGGCGAGGCCGAGGACTTCGGGGATCTCGCTGGACACGACGACGACGGCGGCACCCTCGTCGGCGAGCCTGCGGATGAGGGCGTAGATCTCGGCGCGCGCGCCGACGTCGACGCCGCGCGTGGGCTCGTCGAGGAGCAGCACGCGGCAGCCGTGGACGAGCCAGCGGGCGAGCATCGCCTTCTGCTGGTTGCCGCCCGACAGCGTGCGGATGGCCCGGTCGACGCCGGTGGGGCGCAGCTCGAGCGAGTCGGCCTGCTCCTTGGCCGCCTTGCGCTCGGCGCTCTCGTCGAGCAGACCGAAGCGCGCGAAGCGCGAGAACGTCGAGAGCGTGACGTTGCGGTAGACGGGTTCGTCGAGGAGCAGGCCCTGGCTCTTGCGCTCCTCGGGCGCGAGCCCGATCCCGGCACCGACGGCGGAGGCCACGGACCCGGACCGCAGCCGCGTGGAGTCGACGGTCACGGTGCCCGCGGTCGCCTTGCGCGCCCCGTAGACCGTCTCGATGATCTCCGAGCGGCCCGCGCCCACGAGCCCGGCGAGGCCGACGATCTCCCCGGCGCGCACCTGGAACGACACGTCCGCGAACACGCCGCGCAGGCTCAGCCCCGCGACGTCGAGCACCACGGGAGCGGCGTCCACCGGGCCGTCGGAGTCCGGGAAGACGTACTCGACCGAGCGCCCGGTCATGAGCGTGATGAGCTTCGCCGTCGGGGTCTCGGACACCGGGAGGTTCTGCGCGACGGTCCGGCCGTCCTTGAGGACGGTGATGCGGTCGCCGATCTCGCGGATCTCCTCGAGCCGGTGGGAGATGTAGACGACGGCGACCCCCGCCTTGGTCAGCTCCTTGACGACACGGAAGAGGTTGCCCACCTCCTCGGAGTCGAGCACCGCCGAGGGCTCGTCCATGATGATGACGCGCGCGTCGTGGGACAGCGCCCGGGCCATGGAGACGATCTGCTTGCCGGCGGCCGACAGCCGTCCGACCTCCGTGCTCGGCGAGACCTCCGAGTGCCCGAGCCGCTGGAGCAGCTCGCGCGTCTTGCGCACCGCCTCGCGGCGCTGGGAGAACCCCATGGTGGCGAGCTCGTGCCCGAGGTAGACGTTCTCCGCGACGGTCAGGCCGTCGACGACGTCGAGCTCCTGGTACATCGTCGCGACGCCGTGCTTCAGCGCTGCCACGGGGTCGGAGATGGTGATGGGCTCGCCGTCGAGGAGGATCCTGCCCTCGGTGGGCTGGTGGGCACCGGCGAGCACCTTGATGAGCGTGGACTTGCCGGCCCCGTTCTGGCCGAGGAGACAGTGGACCTCGCCCGGGAGGATCTCGAGATCGACGCCGTCGAGCGCACGAGCCCCGGGGAAGACCTTGACGATGCCCTGCATCTGCAGGAGCGGCTGGGGAGGGTCTGCGGTGACCATGCGGTGAACCTAGCGAACCTTTTGACGAGCGTCAATCATAAGGTTGTCGTCTTTTGCCACTGTTACCACTCCGTGACCGACAAAAGTGTGCGCGCCCTGATCGCCGGATGGGAACGCTCCCGCCGCTCCCGCGGTGCCCCGGGGTGCTGCGGAGGCGATAGTGTCCGGCAAGCCCTGTACGAGCAGGGATGCCGACGATGCGACGTGCGATCGGGGACCAGGGGGAGCTCGTGGGGCGGTCGTCGCCCGGACCGGAGGCCCGCCGTCGGACCTCCACACCTTTCGACGACGTCCATGTCGCCTTGGGAGGGGACAGTAGGGTACCTTTTGGCGATCGTCAAGCAAAAGCCGATGACTCGTCCGCCTGGTACGGACGACCGACGAGAGGCTCCGTGATTCACTGTGCCCATGGAGGAACTGCTGAAGTTCGCGCCGCGCCCGACCGGTGCCGGCGACATGTTCCAGCTGCTCCGGGACGGTCAGCCGCGCACCCGTGCGGACCTCGCAGCGATCACGGGGCAGGCGCGGTCGACCATCGCCGCCCGGATCGACCTCCTCATGACGGCCGGCCTCATCGCCCCCGCGGGCGAGGCCAGCTCGACCGGCGGGCGCCCGCCCGTGACCTTCGCCTTCAGCCCTGAGGCGCGCATCGTGCTCGCCGTGGACCTCGGCGCGACCCACGCCCGCCTCGCCGTCACGGACCTCGCGTCCAACGTGCTCGCCGAGACCGACGCGGCCCTCGCGATCGCGGACGGTCCCGACGTCGTCCTGTCGTGGGTCGCGGACACCGGCGAGAAGCTCGTCGCGACCACGGGGCGCAGCATCGACGACCTGGTCAGCGTCGGCGTCGGCCTCCCCGGCCCCGTCGAGCACTCCTCCGGGCGGCCCATCAACCCGCCGATCATGCCCGCGTGGGACGACGTCGACGTCCCCGGGATCCTGCAGAAGCGGTTCGACGCCTCCGTGCTCGTCGACAACGACGTGAACATCATGGCGCTGGGCGAGCACCGCACCGCGTGGCCCGCGGTCACCGACATGCTCTTCGTCAAGGTCGCGACGGGCATCGGCTCGGGCATCATCGCCGACGGCGAGCTCCGGCGCGGCGCGCAGGGCGCCGCGGGCGACATCGGGCACGTCGCCGTCCCGAGCGCCGCCGACGTCCCGTGCCGCTGCGGGAACGTGGGCTGCCTCGAGGCCGTCGCGAGCGGCCAGGCCGTCGCCGCGGCCCTCGCCGCCGCGGGCCTCGACGCGACCACCAGCTCCGACGTCGTCGCGCTCGTGCGCGGCGGCGACCTCGCCGCGAGCCAGGCCGTGCGCCAGGCCGGGCGCGACATCGGCTCCGTGCTCGCGGCGTGCGTCAGCCTGCTCAACCCCTCGCTCATCGTCATCGGCGGCATCGTCGCCGAGGCGGGCGAGCACCTCATCGCGGGCATCCGCGAGATCGTCTACCAGCGCTCGCTGCCCCTCGCGACGCAGCACCTGCGCATCGTCACCTCGCAGGCACGAGGTCAGGCCGGCGTGCTCGGTGCGAGCGCCATGGCCGTCGATCACGTACTCTCGCCCGCAGCGATCGACGCGCTCATCGCCTGAGCGCGGTCGACGGGGGCCGCTGCCCGCGCGCGCGGGCGCGACGAGTGTGACGAAGCACGAGGAGGAGTCATGACCGAGCGGAACCGTCGAGCGCTCGTGGTCCGGGGCGGGTGGCCCGGGCACGCACCCGAGGAGGCCGCCGAGCTGTTCATCCCGTTCCTCGAGGCGTCCGGCTACGACGTGACGCTCGAGGGATCGCTCGAGGCGTACGCCGACGAGGAGTTCATGACGAGCCTCGACCTCGTCGTGCAGTGCTGGACGATGGGCGAGATCCTCCCGGACGAGATGCGCGGCCTGCGCACGGCCATCGCGAACGGCACCGGGTTCGCGGGCTGGCACGGCGGCATCGTCGACTCGTTCCGGCTCGCCACCGACTACCTGCAGATGGTGGGCGGGCAGTTCGCCGCCCACGCGCACGACCTCGTGGACCACACGATCGAGATCGTGCCCGAGCGCGGGGACCACCCGATCGTCGCGGGGATCGACTCGATCGCGCTGCACTCGGAGCAGTACTGGGTGCTCGCCGACTCGTACAACGACGTCCTCGCGACCACGACGATCCTCCCGCGCGACGGCGACCCGTGGCACGAGCCCGTCGTCTCCCCCGCCGTGTGGACGCGACGCTGGGGCGCCGGACGCATCTTCGTGTGTGCGGCGGGGCACCAGCTCGCCGACCTCGAGGTGCCTCCGATCCGCACGATCGTCGAGCGCGGCATCCTCTGGGCGAGCCGCTGAGCGCGCGCGCATGACCGCCTTCCGCGGCCTGCTCGCCTACCCGATCACCCCCCTCACCGACGACGACGCCCCCGACCTCGACGCTCTCGGCCGCCTGGTCCGGGACGCCGCGGGGGCCGGGGTCGACGGCGTCGTGGTGCTCGCGTCGTCGGGCGCCGGGGTCACGTTCGACCCGGACGAGCGCGACGCCGTCGTGCGGGCGGCCGTGGTCGCGGGGTCGACGGGCGCCATGGCCGTGCCCGTCCACGTCGCCGTGAGCGGCGCGTCGACGCGCGAGGTCCTCGCACGGGCCCGTGCCGCGCGCGACGCGGGCGCAGACGGGCTCGTGCTCGCGCCGTTCTCCTACCTCCCGCTCGACGAGCCGGAGGTCGTGGCGCTGTTCGAGGCGGTCGCGGCGGACGTCGACCTGCCGGTGTGCTTCTACAACCGCAGCGTCCAGACCGCGTACGACCTCACGCCGGGCGCCCTCGCCCACCTCGCCCGCACGACGACCGTCGTCGCGGTCAAGGACGCGGCGTCGACGCCCGCGCGACCCGGGGGGCGGGTCGCCGAGCTGCGGGCCGCGACCGACAGCCTCGGCGTGAGCGTCGGGCTGAGCGGCGACGTCCCCCTCGTGCGCGGCGCCGAGCCGGCCGACGCCTGGCACACCGGGCTCGCCGCGCTCGTCCCCGCGGAGTACGTCGCGCTCCGCCGCGCCCGCACCGCGGGCACGATGCCGGACGCGCGGGTCGCCCGCTGGCTGCACGACCTGACCGCCGTGCTCGCCGACCTGCGCCCGGTGAGCGGGTTCCACGCCCTCGCCACCCTGCTCGGCGTGCCGACCGCTCCCCCGGGCGGGCCGTCGCTCCCCGTCCCGCCCGACGGCGTCGCGCGGGTGCGCGAGGTCGTCGCCCGGCGGCCCCGGGGCTGAGCCGTCAGACCGCCGCGAGCACCGCGGCGTGCAGGTCGAGCAGGCCGGTGGTGCGCTCGCTCGGGCCGCGGCCGAAGCCGCACTCCGTCGCGACGCCGACCGGGCGGTCGCCGAGCACCGACGCCGCCGCGGCGAGCCGGCGGCGTGCGCCCTCGACACCGTCCTCGTGGTGCAGGAGCCCGAGGTAGAGCTCGGTCGCCGGGTCCAGGCGCAGGTCCGCCAGCGGCGCGACGTACGCGACGTCGTCGCGCGCGATCGGGACGGGCAGGTGGACCCACTGGACCGGCCGGTCGAGGTGCTCCACGAGGGCGTTCGCGACGCGGACGAGGTTCGCGGTGTCCTCCGGCTCGACGAAGTGCTTCTCCGCGACGTCGCCGTAGCAGAGGTGGAACCCCAGCTCGGCCCCGGCGGGCACGTGCCGCGCGAACGCCGCGGCCCGGCGCGCGCATCCCACGACGACGTCCTCGTCTCCCCCGGCCTCGGCGTCGAACCAGGCGCGCGCGGCCCCGCCGCCGAGGTTCGCGCCCTCGACGAACGCGAACTCGGTCGCGAGGTCGACCTGGACCGCGAGGTCCTCCGCCGGGACCGCGGCGGTGATCGCCGCGAGCTCGCGGACGAGAGCGGCCTCGTACGCCGGGTGCACCGCCGCGCGGTCCTGGGGCGCGACGAACGCCGTCACCGGCGCGAGCGGCGAGGGCAGGCACACCTGGAAGCGGGCCCCGGCCGGGAGGGCGCCCTCCTCGCGCAGCGCGACGAAGTCGGCGTACGAGGCGAGGGCCGCGTCGGCGTAGCCGAGCGGGCCGAACCGCAGGTCCGCCGCGTCGACGGAGCCGTCGAGGACGTGCGGGCGCACGTCGAACCCCGCGACGACGACCGGGTCCACCGGGACGCGCGCGAGGCCGTCGACGGCGGAGAACCGCTCGCCCTGGAAGAGGATCCAGTGGAACCGCTCGCCGACCTCCCCGTCGGGGACGCGGCGCACGTGGTCGCCGAGGTGCTCCCCCACCGCGCGGAAGGTCTCGCGCGCGGTCGGCAGGTTCACGGAGCCCACGAGGTGGGCGCCGCGCAGGGTCGGGAGGGTGCGGGTCGGGGCGGTGGTGGCGTCGAGCACCGGAGCATCGTAGGCGCCCGGCCCGACGCGCGGCTCAGCCGTCCGCGCCGGGCTCTCCCCCGCCTTCCGTGGCCGGGGCGTCGCCCGCGTCGTCCGACGCCGGGCCCGCACCGAGGCGGTCGGCCACCGCGTCGGGCCCTCCGGCGAGGAGCGCGACGAAGCCCTCCTCGTCGAGGATCGGCAGCCCGAGGTCGCGCGCCTTCGTCTCCTTGGAGCCGGCGCTCGCCCCGACGACGACGTAGTCCGTCTTCTTCGAGACCGACCCGGACGCCTTGCCGCCCGCTGCGATGACGGCCTCCTTGGCGCCGTCGCGGCTGAACCCCTCGAGCGACCCCGTCACGACGACCGTGAGCCCGGCGAGCGGACCGGTCGGCTCCTGGCGCGCGCCGGGGCCGGGGTGGTCGGGGATCTCGAAGCGCACCCCGGCCGCCCGCCAGCGGTCGACGATCTCGACGTGCCAGCCGACGGTGAACCACTCCACGACCTGGTCGGCGATGACGGGCCCGACGCCCTCGACCGCGGCGAGCTCGTCGCGCGTCGCCGCCCGGATCGCGTCGAGCGAGCCGAACCAGTCCGCGAGGGCACGCGCCGCGACCGGGCCCACGTGCCGGATGTTCAGGCTGACGAGGATGCGCCAGAGGTCCTTCGTCTTCGCGAGCTCGAGCTCCTCCACGAGCTTCGTCGCGTTGGTCGACGCTTCGAAGAGCGGCTCCCCCGCCTCGATCGCCTCGCGCTCCGCGGCCTTCGACAGCTTGCGCTTCTTCCGGAACGGCCACACGGACTTCACGGTGGCGGTCGAGCCGTCGGGCATCGTGATCTCGGCCGGCTCGCCCGTGCCGTCGTACTCGCGCGGCAGCCCGGTCTCGGAGTCGCGCACGACGACCCGGATCGGGACGAGCTGCTCGACGCTCAGCTCGAACAGCCCGGCCTCCGTGCGCAGCGGCGGCTCGGCGGGCTCGAGCGGCTGCGTGAGCGCGGCCGCCGTCACCTCGCCGAGCACCTCGACGTCGAGGCCCCCGCGCGAACCGATGTGCTCGACGCGGCCGCGCACCTGGGCGGGGCACGACTCGGCGTTGGGGCAGCGCAGGTCGACGTCGCCCTCCTTCATGGGGCGCAGCGGCGTGCCGCACTCCGGGCAGTCCGCGGGCATGACGAAGTCCTCGCGCGGGTAGCCGTCGTCCGCGAGCGCCGCGACCGGGCCCAGGATCTCGGGGATGACGTCGCCCGCCTTGCGCAGCACGACCATGTCGCCGATGCGCACGCCCTTCGCCCGGACGACGTCCTGGTTGTGCAGGGTCGCCTGGCGCACCGTGCTGCCCGCGACCTTGACCGGCTCCATGACGGCGTACGGGGTCGCGCGGCCCGTGCGGCCGACCCCGACCTGGATCGCGAGGAGGCGAGTGTTGACCTCCTCGGGCGGGTACTTGTAGGCGATGGCCCACCGGGGCGCGCGGCTCGTGGCGCCGAGCCGCCGCTGGAGCGCGAGCTCGTCGACCTTGACGACGATCCCGTCGAGCTCGTGCTCGATGTCGTGCCGGTGCTCACCGAAGTAGGCGATGCGCTCCATGACCTCGTCGAGCCCGTGCACGACCCGGTTGTGCGGCGACACCGGCACGCCCCACTGCTCGAACAGGGCGTAGGCGTCGGACTGCCGCGCGAGCTCGGCGTGCTCGCCGGCCTCCCACTGGAGCGCGCCGACGCCGTGCGCGTACATGCGCAGGTTGCGGCTCGCGGTGACGGCCGGGTCCTTCTGGCGCAGCGACCCGGCCGCGGTGTTGCGCGGGTTCGCGTACGGCGCCTGGCCCGCGGCGACGAGCTTCTCGTTGAGCGCGGCGAAGTCCGCGACGCCCATGAACACCTCGCCGCGGACCTCGATGACGTCGGGGTGCGTCGCGGGGTCGCCGGCGAGGCGCTGCGGGATGCTCGGGATCGTCCGCACGTTGGCGGACACGTCCTCGCCCGTGCGCCCGTCGCCGCGCGTGGCGGCCCGCACCAGACGGCCCTTCTCGTAGAGCAGCGCGATGGCGAGGCCGTCGATCTTGACCTCGCACAGGTAGTCCACCTCGGCGTCCGCGGCCACGCCCAGGTCGCGGTGCACGCGCGCCGCCCACGCGGCGAGGTCCTCGGCGCTGAAGGCGTTGTCGAGCGAGAGCATGGGCTCGAGGTGCTGGACGGTCGCGAAGCCGGCCGCGGCCCGGCCGCCCACGCGCTGCGTGGGCGACTCGGGCGTCTGGAGGGCGGGGTGCGCGGCCTCGAGCGCCTGCAGCTCGTGCATCCGCGCGTCGTACTCAGCGTCGGACGAGACCGGCTGGTCCTCCTCGTAGTAGGCCCGCTGGTCGGCCTCGACCTGGGCGACGAGCTCGGCCCAGCGCCGCTGCGCCGCGGCCTCGTCCAGCTCGGCGGCGGACGACGCCGCGGGGACGTCCTCGTCCGTCGGGGTCGGGGGGGTCGGCGCTGACGTCGCGGGGGTGCTCTCGCTCACCCGCACATCATCGCGCGGACCGCCCACATCCGCCGTCCCCGGACCGCAGCCCGGCGGGCCCTCACCCCCAGCCGTGCGAGGCGTCCTCGTGCATCGGCGGGCACGTCCCGCCCGGCTCCGTCGCGGCCTCGAAGTGCCACATCTCGTTCGCGTACGTGCGGCACAGGCCGAACCGGGGGCCGTGCTCGCCGAGCCACAGCGCGCCGTCCGTCGGCCCGACGTCGATCGCGAGGCCCGCGACGTGCTCGGAGGTCTCGGGCGGGAGCACCCACCGGTGGGCCTCCTCGGGCGACCCGTAGCGCTCGAGCGCCGCCTCGACGAGCTGCTCCTGCTCCGCCGCGGTGCGCCACCCCGAGGTGAGCGTCAGCTCGACCCCCTCGGCGTCGGCGGCGGCCCGCGCCTCGTCGAAGCGCCGCTCGAGCTCGGGGTCCAGCCCGGTCGCGGTCTGGGGGCGCAGGGTGGGCGACGGGTCGGCGACGGCGTCGCCGTCGTGCGTCGTCACGGTGAGGTACGTGAGCGCGCCCGCCGCGCCGAGCGCGCCGACGGCGAGGACGCCGAGCACGGTGCGGGCGACGCGCCGCGGGCCGCGAGAGCCCGGGACGTGGCGGGCGGGCGGGGTGGGGCGCAGGGGGGTCGTGGTCATGGGACGAGGCTCGCCCGCGGCGACCTCGCGCCACATCGACCCGACGGCGACTCCTCGGCCCCGCCGTGCGGTGCAGCCGGTCGGGGAGCGTCCGCCCCCGGCCCGACGTCGTTCCGCCCTGGGGCGGAGGCGGCACGGGCCGGGTTCCCTCCCGGGGCGGTGCCGCGCACGACCCGCCCCGGCTACCGTGGACGCGTGCCCCAGCCGACCCGCCTGCCCGTGTGGGCGCAGGACCTCGCGACCGCGCTCGTCGCGGGCGCCGTGTGGTTCACCGTGGTCATGGTCATGGAGCGCGGCGACTACTGGTACCCGCGCTTCCCCGACTCGTACCGGGTCGCCGGGCTGGGGATCGTGCTCGCGCTCGCGCTGCGGCGCGTCGCGCCCGGCCCGCTGTTCTGGGGCACCGTCACGCTGTACCCGCTCGCGATCCCCTGGATCATGCAGACCCCGTTCGAGCTCGTGCCGCTCATGATCGCGTCCTTCGCGGCGACGCGGTCCGGGGCGGTGCCGCCGGTCCTGGCGACGGTCGGCGCCGGCCTCGCGGCGTTCGCGATGCAGCTCGCGGGGCGCCCGGGCCTCGTCCTGCCGCCCCGGCCCTTCTTCGTCGAGGAGCTCTGGGTCGCGAACTCCCCCTCCGACGTCGTCCTCGCGCTCGCCCTCGTGCTGGTCGCGGTAGCCGCCGGGTACTTCTTCCGCCGCCTCGCCCTCACGTCCGAGAGCCTGCGCGAGCGCAACGCGGAGCTCCAGGCGCTCCAGGCCGAGCTCGCGGAGCGCGCCGTGCTCGCCGAGCGCACGCGGATCGCGCGCGAGCTGCACGACGTCGTCGCGCACCACATGTCGGCGATCGTCGTGCGCGCCCAGGCGGCGGACCGCGTCGCGGCGAACCGCCCGGACGCGCCGGCCGAGGCCGTGCGGTGGATCGCCGACGAGGGCAAGCAGGCGCTCACCGCGATGCGGTCCGTCGTGCAGGTGCTGCGCCGCGGCACCGAGGCCGACGGCGGCACCGCGGCCCTCGCCCCGACGCCCGACGGCGACCGGGCCGCGGACGAGCTGCGCGCGGCCGCCCGCCGCCTGCGCGACGCCGGGCGCGCCGTCGACCTCACGCTCCCCGACCCGTGGCCCGCGACGAGCGCCGAGTCCGGCCTCGCCGTCGTCCGCATCGCCCAGGAGGCCCTGACCAACGTGCTGCTGCACTCCCTCGCCCACGACGTGACCGTGACGCTGACCGACCGTGCGGGCGACCTGCGCCTGCGCGTCCACGACGCCGGACCGCCGCTGCCGAGCACCGACGGGCGGCAGGGCCACGGCCTGACCTCCATGCGCGAGCGGGCGCTCGCGGCCGGGGGCGCGCTGTCCGCCGGGCCGGACGGGCGCGGCGGCTGGACGGTCGAGGCGCGAGTCCCCCGGGCGGCGGCGTGAGCGCCCCCGGCACGGGCACGACGCCGGTCCGCGTCGTCGTCGTGGACGACCAGGCGACCATCCGGCTGGGCCTGCGCATGATCCTCGACAACGAGCCGGACGTCGCGGTCGTCGGCGAGGCCGGGGACGGGGAGACGGCGGTCGCCATGGCGCGCGCCCTGCGCCCCGACGTCCTGCTCATGGACGTGCGCATGCCCCGGCTGGACGGCATCGAGGCGACCGCGCGCATCGTGGCCGACCCCGAGCTCGCGGCGGTGCGGACGCTCGTCCTCACGACGTTCGACGACGACGAGTACGTCTACGGCGCGCTGCGCGCGGGCGCCGCCGGGTTCCTCCTCAAGGACGCGGACCCGCAGTCGCTCGTCGACGCCGTGCACCGCGTCCACGCCGGCGACTCCCTGCTCGACCCGGCGGTCACGGGCCGCATCATCTCGACCTACGTCGAGCTCGCCCGGCAGGCGCCGCTCGCGGCCTCCGACGCCGTCGAGACCGGGTCCGCGGTCACCGGGCTCGACGCGGCGACCCCGCGCGAGCGCGAGGTGCTCCTCGCGGTCGCGCGCGGCCTGTCGAACCGCGAGATCGGGGCGGAGCTGCACCTCACCGAGGCGACCGTGAAGAGCCACGTGCGGTCGCTGCTCACCAAGGTCGGGCTGACGAACCGGGTGCAGCTCGTGATCCTCGCGTACGAGGCCGGGTTCGTGCGGCCGGGCGGCACGGCCTGAGCCCGGCTCACGCCTCCGGGGGCAGGCCCTCGACCGCGTGCCCGAACGCCTCGACGATGCGCCACATGTCGCCGAGCAGCACCTCGACGCGCTGCTCGAACCCGTCGCCCACGTAGACCCACGTGTCGTGCGACCCGTCCCTGCGGTGGAGCGACACCACGAGCTCCGACGCCGACCGCTCGTCCCGGTGCACGCCGTCCGGCGACGCGTGCGCCGCGAGGGTCGTGGCGGGCACCGTGAGCTCCGGGCCGAGGTGCTTGCGGTCGTGCGGGTGGTCGCCCTCCTCGTGGACGGCCACGCACCACGGCGGGCAGTCGTCCACCTGCCAGGACGGCCTCCCGAGCGGCGAAGCCCACACTGCTGATCCCCCTGTCGTGCTGTCGAGCACGTCGGTCATGCCGATCACCTCCCCGGCGACGGGACCATGATGCCGGGGGCGTCCGACACGCCGGACCGCGCCGTTACGAAGGCGGTGGACGGAGGAGCGAGACGGGGTCGACGTCGAGCCGCTCGGCGAGCTTCTCGACCGAGCGGAGGGTCAGGTTGCGCTCCCCGCGCTCGACCCCGCCCATGTAGGTCCGGTGGACGCCGAGGAACTCGGCGAAGTCCTCCTGGCTCATCCCGCGGCCGACCCGGAGGGTCCGCAGGTTCTCACCCAGCGCGCGCTGCAGATCTCCTTGCACGCGTGCAACCGTCACCCAGCGCTACTCCTCGGTCTACAGACTTATCAGTATCACCCCGTTCCCGAACGACCCCTCCCCCCGCTCCGCGAGGGGCGCCCGCGCGACGCGTGCTACTCATAGATAGCACACTGCGGGCCCTCCCGTCACACGACGGAGCCCGACGGCGGAAGGGGACTCGCGCCGTCGGGCTCCGGGTTTCGTGGGGCCGGGAAGGGTCAGCCGGCCGCCACGCTCCCGGCAGGCGGGGTCGCCGCCTGCCCGTCCTCGGTGCTCGCGCCCTCGTGGGCCGCGAGACGCTCTGCCCGCACGACCTCGCGGCTGCTGCCGCGGTAGGCCGCGACGAGGATGTCGCGCATGTCCTCCAGGACCGGCATCCGCGGGTTCGCCGGGGCGCACTGGTCCTCGAACGACCGGAGCGCGAGGTCGTCCAGGCGGCTCATGAACGCGCGCTCGTCGACCCCCTGCGCGGCGAACGTCGCCTCGATGCCCACCTTGGCGCGCAGCTCCTCGACCGCCTTCGCGTACGACTCGACGCCCTCCTCCGGGGTGGAGGCCGGCAGCCCGAGGTGCTTCGCGATCTCCTGGAACCGCTCCGGGGCCACGTAGCGCTCGTACTTGGGCCAGCTCGTGAGCTTCGTGGGCACCTGGCCGTTGTAGCGGATCACGTGCGGCAGGAGCACCGCGTTGGTGCGCCCGTGCACGAGGTGGAAGGTCGAGCCCACGGTGTGCGCCATGGCGTGCACGATGCCGAGCATCGCCGAGCCGAACGCCATGCCCGCGATGGTCGCCGCGTTGTGCATCTTCTCGCGGGCCTTCGGGGCCGCCGCGCCCTGCGTGACCGAGTCCTCGATGTGCTCGAAGACCATCTTGATCGCCTGCAGGCACAGCCCGTCGGTGAAGTCGTTCGCGTAGACGGAGACGAACGCCTCGGTCGCGTGCGTGAGGGCGTCGAAGCCCGAGTCGGCCGCAAGCTTCGCCGGCATGGTGTCCGTGAGCACGGGGTCGACGATGGCGACGGTCGGCGTGAGCGCGTAGTCCGCGAGCGGGTACTTGAAGCCCGTCTCCGGGTCGGTGATGACCGCGAACGGCGTCACCTCCGCGCCGGTCCCCGACGACGTCGGGATGCACACGAGCTTCGCCCTCCCCCCGAGCTCCGGGAACTTGTAGGCGCGCTTGCGCACGTCGAAGAACTTCTCCCGCATGTCGGAGAACTCGATCTCCGGGTGCTCGTACCGCAGCCACATGACCTTGGCGGCGTCCATCGGCGACCCGCCGCCGATCGCGATGATCGTGTCGGGCTCGAAGTCGCGCATCGACTCGGCGCCGCGGTTCACGGTGCCGACGCTCGGCTCCGGCTCGACCGCGTCGATGATCTGGATCGCGACCTTCTCCTCGCGGCGGGCGAGGACGTCGAGCACGCGGTCGACGACGCCGATGCGGCTCATGACCTTGTCGGTGACGATCGTGACGCGGTGCACGTCGCGCATCTGCGCGAGGTACTGGATCGAGTTCGGCTCGAAGTACGTCTTGGCGGGCACCTTGAACCACTGCATGTTGTTGTTGCGCCGCCCGATCCGCTTGACGTTGATGAGGTTGACCGCCGACACGTTGTTCGACACCGAGTTCGCGCCGTAGCTGCCGCAGCCGAGCGTGAGCGACGGGAGCAGCGCGTTGTAGATGTCGCCGATGCCGCCGAGCGACGTCGGGCTGTTCCACAGCACGCGCACGGCCTTCACGCGCGACCCGTACCGCTCGACGAGCGCCTCGTCGGACGTGTGGATCGCGGCCGAGTGGCCCAGGCCGTCGAGCTCGACCATGCGCTCCGCGAGGCGGACGCCGTGCTCGGTGTCGCGCGCCCGCAGGACGGCCAGGACGGGCGTGAGCTTCTCGCGGCTCAGCGGCTCGTCCGGGCCGACGTCGTCGATCTCGGCGAGGATGATCGACGTGTCGTCGGGGACCTCGAACCCGGCCTCGCGCGCGATCCACACCGGCGACTTGCCCACGACCTTCGGGTTGAGCTTCGCCCCGGCGCAGTTCGTGCCGTTCGCCTCGACCCCGAAGATCAGGCGCTCGAGCATCGCCTTCTCGGCGGGCGTCACGCGGTAGGCGTGCAGGCGGGCGAGCTCGCGCATCGCGTCGTCGTAGATGACGTCGTCGAGGATGAGCGCCTGCTCCGAGGCGCACACCATGCCGTTGTCGAACGCCTTCGACATGACCACGTCGTTGATCGCACGGCCGAGGTCGGCGCTCTTCTCGACGTAGGCGGGGACGTTCCCCGCGCCGACGCCGAGCGCCGGCTTGCCGGCCGAGTAGGCCGCGCGGACCATGCCGTTGCCGCCCGTGGCGAGGATGAGCGCGACGCCCGGGTGGTGCATGAGCGTGTTGGTCGCCTCGATCGACGGGTGCTCGACCCACTGGATGCAGTCGTCGGGCGCGCCGGCCGCGACCGCGGCGTCGCGCACGATGCGGGCCGCCTCGACCGACGAGCGCTGCGCGCTCGGGTGGAACGCGAACACCACGGGGTTGCGCGTCTTGAGCGCGATGAGCGACTTGAAGATCGTGGTCGACGTCGGGTTCGTCACCGGCGTCACGGCGCACACGACGCCGACGGGCTCGGCGATCTCGACGACGCCCGTGAGCTCGTCGCGGCCGATGATGCCGACCGTCTTGAGGTTCGCCATCGAGTTGGGCACGTGCTCGCACGCGAAGATGTTCTTCGTCGCCTTGTCCTCGAAGACGCCGCGCCCGGTCTCGGCGACGGCCATCTGCGCGAGGTGGCCGTGCTGGTGCAGGCCGGCGACGGACGCCTTGAGGACGATCCGGTCGACGTCCTCCTGCGTGAGGCTCATGTACTGGTCGAGCGCCTTGCGGGCCCGCTCGACGAGGACGTCGATCTCGTGCGTCGTGCGGGTGTCCTCGGTGCGGTTCTCGACCTTCGTGCTGGCGCTCTTCGCGCTCATGCGTCCCCTCCGGTGCCCGACCTCGCCGGGCGTCGGCCGCGGGTGTGCCGGGGCCGGGATGCCCCGGCTCCTTCGGCGGTCTCTCTACTTGTGAAGGTTTTCACAAGCCGTGCGTCCCCACAAGGGTCCGGCCCCGATGCGGGCCGAAGGTCCCCGCCTCCTCGTGACCTCCGCACCACGGCCCGCGCGCCGTAGGGTGGGTGACCATGACCGCCGAGCAGACGACGAGCCCCTCGCCCGCGACCGAGAGCCGCGCCGCGACCGACCGACCGGACGGCACCCCCCACGACCCGTACCTCTGGCTCGAGGACGTCGAGGGCGACGAGGCGCTGGCCTGGGTCCGCGCCCGCAACGCCGAGGTCGCCGACACGCTCGAGACCGCCGGCGAGTTCGCCGCCACCGAGCGCGCGATCCGCGAGGTGCTCGACTCCGACGCGAAGATCCCCGAGGTGTCGAAGATCGGCGACCGGTACTACAACTTCTGGCGCGACGCGCAGCACGAGCGCGGCGTCTGGCGGCGCACGACGCTCGAGTCCTACCGCACCGACGACCCGGAGTGGGAGACCGTCCTCGACCTCGACGCGCTCGCCGCGGCCGAGGGCGAGTCGTGGGTCTGGCACGGCGCGAGCGTCCTGCGCCCGACGCCGGAGCAGCTCGCCGCGGGCGAGCCCTGGCGGCACGCGCTCGTCGAGCTCTCCCCCGGCGGCTCCGACGCCGACGTCACGCGCGAGTTCGACCTCGTGGAGAAGCGGTTCGTCGCGCCGGAGGACGGCGGCTTCCACCGCGCCGAGGCCAAGGGCTCGCTCGGCTGGATCGACGCCGACACCGTCTACGTCTTCACCGACTTCGGCGAGGGCACGCTCACGCCGTCCGGGTACCCGCGCGTGGTCAAGCGCTGGACGCGCGGCACCCTGCTCGACGCCGCGGTGACCGTCTACGAGGGCACCGACGAGGACATGTACATCTCCGCCTGGCGCTCGCACACGCCCGGGTTCGAGCGCGACTTCGTGCACCGCTCCAAGGCGTTCTACTCCGACGAGCTCTACCTCGCCGAGCGCGCCGGCACGCCCGAGCAGCGCCTGACGAAGATCGACGTCCCCGACTCCGCCGAGGTCGGCGTGCGGCGCGAGTGGCTGCTCGTCGAGCTGCGCGACGACTGGACCGTCGGCGGCACGACGTACCGCGCCGGGTCGCTCCTCGCGGCCCGGTTCGACGACTTCCTCGCGGGCGACCGCGGCTTCACCGTGCTCTTCGAGCCGACGGCGACGACCTCCCTCGCCGGCGCCACGTGGACGCGCCACCACCTCGTCGTCAACGTGCTCGACGACGTGAAGAACCGGCTGCACGTGCTGACGCCGCCGGACGCCGGTGGCGCCGTCGGGCAGGAGGCCGCGGACGCGCCGTGGGTGCGCTCGGAGATCCCGGGCCTGCCCGCGCTGGGCACGGTCGCCGTCGGGG
This sequence comes from Cellulosimicrobium sp. JZ28, assembly GCF_015327065.1. Classification (NCBI taxonomy): domain Bacteria; kingdom Bacillati; phylum Actinomycetota; class Actinomycetes; order Micrococcales; family Promicromonosporaceae; genus Cellulosimicrobium; species Cellulosimicrobium sp. JZ28. The sequence continues at coordinate 2,560,792 of NZ_CP017660.1, forward strand.
CCGTCGACCCCGTCGACACCGACGACCTCTGGCTCGTCACGACCGACTACCTCACGCCGACGACCCTCTCGCTGCTGTCGCTCGGCGAGCACCCGGGCGACGCGTGCGCGCCCGAGGTCGTCAAGTCCAACCCCGCCTTCTTCGACGCCGACGGCATGACGGTCGCGCAGCACTTCGCCACGTCCGACGACGGCACGCGCGTGCCGTACTTCGTCGTGGGCCGCGCGGACCTCGTCGCGGGGGCGGGCGACGGCGGCAGCGGAACCGGTACCGCGCCCACGCTCCTGTACGGGTACGGCGGCTTCGAGATCTCGCTCACGCCCGCGTACTCCGGCGCGCTCGGCCGCGCGTGGCTGTCGCAGGGCGGCGTCTACGTCGTCGCGAACATCCGTGGCGGCGGCGAGTACGGGCCCGCCTGGCACCAGGCCGCGCTCAAGGCGAACCGGCACCGCGCCTACGAGGACTTCGCCGCCGTCGCGCGCGGCCTCGTGGCCCGCGGGATCACCACGCCCGAGCACCTCGGGATGGAGGGCCGCTCCAACGGCGGCCTGCTCGCCGGCAACATGCTGACGCAGTACCCCGAGCTCTTCGGCGCCGTGATCGTCGGCGTGCCCCTGCTCGACATGCGTCGCTACACGAAGCTCCTCGCGGGGGCGTCGTGGGCCGCGGAGTACGGCGACCCGGACGACCCCGAGCAGTGGGAGTTCATCCGCACGTTCTCGCCGTACCACCTGTTCGACGCCGAGCGCGAGTACCCGCCCGTGCTGTTCACGACGTCGACCAAGGACGACCGCGTCCACCCGGGCCACGCGCGCAAGCTCGCCGCGAAGATGCTCGGCGAGGGCAAGGACGTCACGTACTACGAGAACATCGAGGGCGGCCACGGCGGCGCCGCGAACAACGCCCAGGCCGCGCACATGGCCGCGGTGCACTACCGCTTCCTCGCCGAGCGCCTCGGCTGACCGGGCGCTCCCCCCGGGCCGAGCAGGTGGTCCTGGTGCGTCCGCGAGACCGGACGCGCCAGGACCACCTGGTCGGCGAGGTGCGGGCGGGCCTCAGGAGTGCGGCACCGTCGCGGTGATGAGGGTGCCGTCCTCGCGGCGGTTGCCGGAGAGGGCGCGCAGGCTCGGGCGGCCCGGCCTGACCGGGCCCTGGCCGTCGAGCGCGACGCGCGCGACCTCGCCCGGGACGACCTTCACCTGCTCGCCCCGCACGACGACCTGCGCGCCGTCGCCGGTCTCGGCGTCGAGCTCGATCGCGTCGGGCAGCACGGTGACGCGCAGCCGCGAGCCGCGCCACTGCACGCGGAACGTGAGCGACTCCCACTCCTGGGGCAGGCGCGGGTCGAACGTGAGGTCGCCCTCGGAGTCGCGCATGCCGCCGAACCCGTACGCGAGCGCGGACCACGTGCCGCCCGCGGACGCGACGTGCACGCCGTCGGACGCGTTGGCGTGCAGGTTCGCGAGGTCGACGAAGATCGACGACACGAAGTACTCGAGCGCGAGCTCGTGGTAGCCCACCTCGGCCGCGACGATGGACTGCACGACGCCCGAGAGCGTCGAGTCGCCCGTGGTCAACGGGTCGTAGTACTCGAAGTCGGCGAGCTTCTCCTCGGCGCTGAAGTGCTGCCCCTGGAGGAACAGCGCGAGCACGACGTCGGCCTGCTTGAGCACCTGGTAGCGGTAGATGACGAGCGGGTGGTAGTGCAGCAGGAGGGGCCGCTTGTCCTCGGGCGTGTGCGCGAGGTCCCAGATCTCGCGCTCGAGGAAGTGCGAGTCCTGCGGGTGGATGCCGATGCTCTCGGCGTACGGGATCGACATGTGGTCGGCCGCGCGGACCCACTCCGCGGCCTCGTACGCGCCGAGCGAGAGCCGGTCCACGAGACGCGCGTAGTCCTCGGGGTGGTCGGCCTTCATGCGCTCGACGACGTATGCCGCGGCGCGAAGGTTGAAGCGCGCCATGACGTTCGTGAAGAGGTTGTCGTTGACGACGGTCGTGTACTCGTCCGGCCCGGTGACGCCGTGGATGTGGAAGTTGTCGTCGCCGTTGGCGCGCCAGAAGCCGAGGTCCTCCCACATGCGCGCGGTCTCGACGAGGATGTCGGCGGCCTCGCGGCGCAGGAAGTCCTCGTCGCCCGTCGCGCGCACGTACTGCACGAGCGCGTAGCTCACGTCGGCGTCGATGTGGTACTGCGCCGTCCCGGCCGCGTAGTAGGCGGACGCCTCCTCGCCGTTGATCGTGCGCCAGGGGAAGAGCGCGCCCTTCTGCGACAGCTCCGCGGCGCGGCGCCGGGCGGCGTCGAGCATCTGGTAGCGGAAGCGCAGCGCGTTGCGCGCGTACCGCGGGCTCGTGTACGTGAGGAACGGCAGGACGTAGATCTCGGTGTCCCAGAAGTAGTGCCCGCTGTACCCGGAGCCGGTGAGGCCCTTCGCGGGGACGCCGTTGCCCTCGGCGCGCGCCGTGGCCTGCGCGAGCTGGAACAGGTTCCAGCGCACGGCCTGCTGGACGCCCGGCTGGCCGGGGATCTCGACGTCGGAGCGGGCCCAGAAGTCGTCGAGCCACTCGCGCTGGAGCGCGAGCTGGGCCTCGACGCCGGTCTCGCGCGCCCGGTCGAGCGTGCGCCGGCAGCGGTCGACGAGCTCGCGCGACGGCACGCCGCGCGACGTGTGGTACGCGACGAGCTTGGTGAGCCGGATGGGCCGCCCGGGCTCGGCGTGCACGCGGAACACGTGCTTCGCGAGGTCGTCCTCGGCGAGCGTGCGCACGTCCCACTCGTTCTCGGTCTCGAGCAGGTCGTCGGCCGCGACGGCGAGCGTCATGCCGGAGTTGGTGCAGCGGTAGGACAGCACGAGGCGCTCGTCGTCGCCGAACTGCGTCTGCGGCTGCAGCACCCGGCCGGTGAACTGGTTCGTCTTGCGCGGGTCGAAACCCTCCCCCAGCGACGCGGACCGGACGTGGTACTCGTCCTGGCCGTCCTGGCGGTTGAGGATCTGGGACGAGATCGCGACGGGCGCGGCCGCGTCGAGCAGCGTGACCTCGAACGTCATGACGGCGAGGTGGCGCTCGACGAACGACACCATGCGCTGCGAGCGGATCTGCACACGCTTGCCCGACGGCGTGCGCCACAGCAGCTCGCGGCGCAGGACGCCGTCCTGGAGGTCGAGCGAGCGCTCGTAGTCGATGAGGTCCGCGACGGGCAGCAGGAGGGGCTCGTCGTCCACGTAGAGGCGGATGACCTTGGCGTCCGGGACGTTGACGATCGTCTGCCCGACGCGCGCGAAGCCGTACGCCTCCTCCGCGTGCCGGATGGGCCACGTCTCGTGGAAGCCGTTGACGAACGTGCCGTGCGAGTGGGACTCGCGGCCCTCCTCGACGTTGCCGCGCATGCCGAGGTAGCCGTTCGCGACGGCGAACAGCGTCTCGGTGACCCCCAGGTCCTCCGCGGAGAACTGCGACTCGACGAGCCGCCACGGGTCGGCCGGGAAGCGCAGGCGGTCGACGGTGCCGCGCTCGTCGGCGGTCCGGCGGATCACGCGCCCGCCTCCTCGTCGGCGGGGGCGGTCACGGCGGGACGGACGGCGTCGGCGGTCGCCTCGCGAGGACGGTCGAGGACCGTCGCGTCGAGCTCGCCGAGGTCGGCCACGACGACGTCGGCCCCGTGCGCGAGCAGCGCGTCCGCGCCCACCCCGCGGTCGACGCCGAGCACGAGCCCGAACCCGCCGGCCGCACCGGCCTGCACGCCCGAGAGCGCGTCCTCCACGACGACGGCCTCCGCGGCGGGGACGTCGAGCAGCTGCGCCGCGTACAGGTACGTGTCCGGTGCGGGCTTGCCGGCGACGTGCTCGCGCGCCGCGACGTTCCCGTCCACGACGACCGCGAACCGGTGCGTGAGCCCGGCCGCCGCGAGGACGGCGGGCGTGTTGCGCGACGACGACACGACGGCGACCGCCGCGCCCGCCGCGGTCACGGCGTCGAGGAACCGGACCGAGCCCGGGTACGGCGCGATGCCCTCCTCGGCGAACATGCGGTTGACGATCTCGTCCTTGCGGTTGCCGAGCGCGCACACGGTGGACTCCCCCGGCGCGTCCGTGACCTCGCCGCGCGGCAGCGTGACGCCCCGCGACGCGAGGAACGTCGCGACGCCGTCGTACCGCGGCTTCCCGTCGATCGACGCGAAGTAGTCCGCGGCGGTGTACGGGGCGAGGCCGTGCGCGGCGCAGTAGGGCGCGAACAGCCGTTCCCAGGCGCGCATGTGGAGCTCGGCGGTCGGCGTGAGGACGCCGTCGAGGTCGAACAGCACGGCTCGCAGGACGGGCATGGAGATCCTTCGCGGTGGGGGGACGAGGGTCTGCGCCCGGCCGTTCCCGCGCCGTCCGGAGGCCGCGGGACGGCCGTCCGCACGTCGCCGTCGTGACCGTCGCGCGAGGTCAAGCGTACGCACCCGGAGCCGTGCGCGGAAAGCGCTCCGGGCGTGTCCGGGCGACGCTCAGGCGTGGGCGCGCTCGGCCAGGACGTCGGCGACGCGGCCGAGGTTCGCGAGCAGCGCGCGGTGCTCGTCGGGCGTGCCGGCGACCCCGCCACCGAGGTCACCCCCGACGCCGGACCGCGGCGCGCCGAGGAGCGTCACGTCGTCGAGCGCGGGCAGCCCGAGCCCGATGCGGCGCCACGGCACGCTGACGAGGTCGGCGAGCTCGCCCAGCGCCGGCCCCGCGCACTGCGAGACCTTCGCGGGCGGCAGCGCGGCCCAGAGGCGCACGCCGCGCTCGACCGCGCGCGCGACCGTCTCCCAGGACCGCTCGTCCCACGCGCCGAGCGTCAGACCGACCGCGTCGGCGCCCGCGAGGACGACCGGCGCGACGCCCACCCAGGCGGGGCCCACGTGGACGACCGTCGACGCGGACGCGGCGCGCGCGGCGTCGAGCACCGGGCGCAGCCCGTCCACGAGGTCCGGGCCGGGGACGGCGCGCAGGCGCGAGTAGCCCGAGAACGTGGGCAGCACGCCCGCGCCCACCTGCGCGAGCAGCGGCTCGTCCACCTGCACGACGACGTCCGCCCCCGGGACCTGACGGCGCACCTGCGCGACATGCTCGGCCACGCCCGCGGCGAGCGCCTCGACGACCTCGCGCACCGCGCCACGGTCGGACAGCACGCGGTCGCCGCGCGCGAGGTACACCTCGGCGGCGAGCGTCCACGGCCCGATGACCGTGACGGCGAGCGGCCCCGCGTACCCGGCGCCCGCGATGGTGAGCGCCTCCACGTCCTCGCGCAGGTACGCCTCCGCGCGGCGCAGGTCCGCGCCGCCGTGGTCCGCGAGCTTCCAGCCGTGGGGGCCGAGCTCGACGGGCAGCCCGGGCAGCAGCGCCGCCGTCCGCCCCGTCGCGTCGGCGCCGGGCCCGCGGCCCGGGAGCTGGACGAGGAACGGCACCCCCCGCACGCCCGTCGGCACGGCGGCGAGGTCGCCGAGCACCGTGAGCTGTGCTTCCAGGACGTCCGCGCCCTCGCCCCCGGGCCACGGCCCGAGGCCGCTCACCGCCGTCACGCCACGCCCTCGCGTGCACACGTGCCACGCACCTCGTCACGAACCACGAGCCGTCCACCTCTCTCCAGGAGCACACCGGAACACCGAGCCGTGCCGTGACCCCGCCGGGGTCCGGGGGCCGCACGGCCGTCCCGCGGAAGGACCCCGCCATGGGCACGCACGAGAACAAGGCCGCCGCCGTCGCCGTGCACACGCACGCGATCCCGGGCAACCACGCCGACGCCGTCGCGGCGCTGCTCGCGCCGGGCTTCCGCAACCACGACGCGGCACCGGGCGGCGACGGCGGCGACGAGGGCCTCGTCGCGACCATGCACTGGTACGCGGACGCGTTCGAGGACCAGCACGTCGAGGTGCTGCACGCGGTCGCGGAGGGCGACCTCGTGGCGCTGCACGTCGAGCTCAGCGCACGGCACACCGGCTACTTCCGCGGCGTCGCGCCGACGGGCCGCCGCTTCCGCGTGCGCGAGATGCACGTGCTGCGCTTCACCGAGGGGCGCGCGGCCGAGCACTGGTGCGTGCGCGACGAGTCGGCGCTCGTGCGGGCGCTCGCTCACCCGACGGCCGTCGGCGTCGGCTGAGCCCCCGGCTCGCGCGGGGCGCCGGAGCCTCGGCCGGCCCGGTACGCCCGGTCGACCGTGCCCTGCCCGAGCACGCGCGGGCCGGCGTAGACGACGAGCGACTGACCGGCCGCGACGCCCCGGAGCGGCGTGCCCGTGAGCTCGACCTCGATCGACCCGCCCGGGACGGCGCGCACGCGCGCGGGGACGGGCGCACCGTGCGCACGCACCTGCACCTCGACGTCGGCCGCCTCGCCCGCGGGCGGGCATGCGTCGTCGAACCACACGGCGGCACCCGCCTCGATCCGGTCGACGCTCAGCAGCTCGGCCGGGCCGACGACCACCCGGTTGCTCGCGGGCTGGACGTCGAGCACGTAGCGCGGGCGGCCGTCGGGCGCGGGGCGGTCGATCCCGAGCCCCTTGCGCTGCCCGACCGTGTACGCGTAGGCGCCGTCGTGCTCGCCGAGCACCGTGCCCTCCGCGTCGACGATCTCCCCCGGCCGTGCGCCGAGGCGCGCGCGCAGGAAGCCCTGGGTGTCGCCGTCGGCGACGAAGCAGATGTCGTAGGAGTCGGGCTTCGCGGAGACCGACAGACCCCGCCGCGCCGCCTCGGCGCGCACCTCGTCCTTGGACGCGAAGCCGCCGAGCGGGAAGATCGCCCGCGCGAGCCGCTCGGGACCCATGACCGCGAGGACGTACGACTGGTCCTTCGCCGTGTTCGGGGAGCGGTGCAGCTCGCGCACCGTGCGCACCCCGTCCGGCGCTGACACGTCGGGGACCTCCCGCGTCTCGACGCGCGCGTAGTGGCCCGTCGCGACGGCGTCGAACCCGAGCGCGGTCGCCTTGTCGAGCAGCGCCTCGAACTTGATGTGCTCGTTGCAGCGCACGCACGGGTTGGGGGTGCGCCCGGCCTCGTACTCCGCGAGGAAGTCGGCGACCACCGTGTCCTCGAACCGCTCGGAGAGGTCCCACACGTAGTACGGGATGCCGAGCACGTCGGCCGCGCGCCGCGCGTCCCCCGCGTCCTCGATCGAGCAGCACCCGCGCGAGCCGGTGCGGAACTGGTCGCGATCGCGCGAGAGCGCCATGTGCACGCCGACCACCTCGTGCCCGGCCTCGACCGCGAGCGCCGCGGCGACGGCCGAGTCGACGCCGCCCGACATGGCGGCCAGGACCCTCACGCGGCACCTCCCGTGGGGCTCGTGACGCGCGTGCGCGCCGGGCTCGACGCGAGGCCCGCGGCCCGGGCGCGCTCGACGGCTCGGGGCAGGGCGTCGAGGAGGCGCGCGACGTCGTCGCGCGTCGACGTCACGCCGAGCGAGAAGCGGAGCGCACCCCGCGCGTCCGCCTCGGGGACGCCCATGGCGAGCAGGACGTGCGACGGCTGCGGCACGCCGGCCTGGCACGCCGAGCCGGTCGAGGCCTGCACGCCCGCGGAGTCGAGCAGGTAGAGCAGGGAGTCGCCCTCGGCCCCGGGGAAGGTGAAGTGCGCGTTGCCGGGAAGGCGGTCGACGTCGTCGTGCGCGCCGGGCTCGGGTCCGCTGAGCACGGCGTCCGGGACGCGCTCGCGCACGCCCGCGACGAGCTCGTCGCGCAGCGCGGCGAGGTGCGCGGCCCGCTCGGCCCGGTGCGCGACCGCCTCGGTGACCGCGACGCCGAACGCGCGGATCGCGGGGGCGTCGAGCGTCCCCGAGCGCACGCCGCGCTCCTGGCCGCCGCCGTGCAGCACGGGCGTGAGCGGGGCGTCGCGCCGGGCGACGAGCGCGCCGACGCCGACCGGGCCGCCGAGCTTGTGCCCGGAGACGGTCATCGCGTCGAGACCGCTCGCGGCGAAGTCGACCGGCACCTGCCCGACGGCCTGCACGGCGTCGGAGTGCACCGGGATGCCGTGCGGGCGCGCGAGCTGCACGACCTCCGGCACGGGCTGCAACGTCCCCACCTCGTTGTTGGCCCACATGACGGAGATCAGGGCGATCTCGTCCGCGTGCTCCGCGATCTCGGCGCGCAGGGCGGCGAGGTCCACGCGCCCCTCGGCGTCCACGGGCAGCAGGACGATCTCGGCGCCCGCGTGCTCCGCCATCCAGAACGCGGGGTCGAGCACCGCGTGGTGCTCGACGGCGGACACGACGATGCGCCGCCGGCCCGGGTCGGTCGTGCGGCGGCCCCAGAACAGGCCCTTGACCGCGAGGTTGTCGGCCTCCGTGCCGCCCGCCGTGAAGACGACCTCGCTCGGTCGCGCGCCGAGCGCGGCGGCGACCGACTCGCGCGCCTCCTCGACCGTGCGCCGCGCGGCGCGCCCCGCGGCGTGCAGCGACGACGGGTTGCCCGTGCGGGTCAGCTCGTCGACGAACGCGTCGCGCGCCGCCGGGGACAGCGGCGTCGTGGCGGCGTGGTCGAGGTACGCCGTCACGGGGACGGGGGTCGGCCCACCGTGCGCGCCGGGGCGGGCGCCGGTCACGGGGCCGGGAGCAGGGGTCACGGTCACCCAGTCTACGAACCGCGGGGCGACACTCGCGGTCCGAGGGGTGGGCGGCGCTGGACATCCCGGCGGAAACCGCTAGGTTGTGGGCATCTACGCCCGGCCGTCGCCGGGTGCTCGCCCTGGTCGCAGGACCGCCGTCGCGCGCCACACGTCGCCGCGGGACGGGAACGTGCCGCGGGCGGGACCGTCCAGCCACCGACAGGGGAAGTGGCCTCTCGATGCCCGACGACGTCGCGCCGCCCGCCGTCGAGGCCGCCGGGGACGTCCCGGTCGCCTCGGGCGGCCGACGCCTGCGCTGGGCCGACCTGCCGCTCGCGCTGCGCGACGAGCTGGAGGCGGTCGCCGGGGGCAGGGTCGTGCACGAGCGGTCGGTCCCGGCGGGGTTCAGCCCGGGGCTCGCGTCCGTCCTCACGCTCGACGACGGCAGCCGCCTCTTCGTCAAGGCCGCTCGGACCGCCGACGAGCCCGTGGCCGCCGACCTGCACCGCGCCGAGGCGAAGGTCGCGACGCGACTGCCCCGCGCGGTCCCGGCGCCGCGCTTCGCGTGGGGCCACGGCGACGGCGACTGGGTCGCCCTCGCGTACGAGGCGGTCGACGGGCGCTCGCCCGGCACGCCGTGGGACCCGGACGAGCTCGACCGCGTGCTCGCGGCGCTCGTCCACGTCGCGTCCGTGCCCGGCGCCCGGGCGATGCGCCTGCCGCCGACCGGCCCCGACTTCGCCGACATGGCGACCGGCTGGCGGGCCCTGCGCGCGCACCCCGACCCCGGCCTCGCCACGCTCGCGCCCTGGGCCGCGACGCACCTCGACGCGCTCGCCGAGGCCGAGCGCGGGGCGCTCGTCGCGTGCGAGGGCGAGTCGTTCGTGCACGGCGACCTGCGCGCCGACAACGTGCTGCTGACCCCGGAGAAGGTGTACCTCGTCGACTGGCCGTACGCGTCGCGCGGCGCCGCGTGGCTCGACCTCGCGATGCTCCTGCCGAGCGTCGTCATGCAGGGCGTCCGGGACGTGTGCGAGCCCGTCACCGTGAGCGCCGACCCGGCGCGACGCGCACGCGGGGGCGCCTGGGCGGCTGCGACGTTCGCCGCGCACCCGCTCGGCCAGGACGTGCACCCCACGGACCTGCGCGCCGTCGTCGCGGGGATCGCCGGGTACTTTCTGCACTCCGCGCGGCAGCCCGCGATCCCGACCATCCCTCGCCTGCGACCGTTCCAGCGTGCCCAGGGCGTCGCGGCCGTCGCGTGGCTGGAGCAGCTCGGGCTCTGAGCGCGTGACGGCCCCGGCGCCGTCGTGGCGCCGGGGCCGTCGTGGCGTGGGGCCCGGGCGTCAGTCCTGCCAGACCTGCACGACCGCGGGCCGCGGCCCGGCGAAGGCTCCCGGCGGCACCGGGGCGCCCGGCGTGAGGTAGTCCGGGAAGTGCGAAACCTGCGCGTCGAACGTCCCGTCCTCGCCGGGGTGCTGCACCGCGACGTAGACCATGCGGTCCGCCGAGTCCACGACGGGCCCGCACGTCTCGGCGCCGCGCGGCACCGAGAGGAACTGCTCGACCCGCCCGCGCTCGCGGCCGTCGAGCGTGACCTTGAACAGCCCGTCGCACTTCTGGATCGTGCTCGGCTGGCCGTCGGTCGAGATCCACAGGTTGCCCTCGGCGTCGAACGCGAGGTTGTCCGGGCAGGAGATCGGGGAGACCTTCTCCTTCGGGTAGCCCGAGAAGTAGGTGGAGGTGTTCGTCGCGGGGTCGCCCGCGACGAGCAGCAGGTTCCAGCGGAACGTCAGCGACGCGGCGTCGTCGCGGTCCTCGACGATCTCCACGACGTGCCCGTCGCGGTTGGTGTTGCGCGGGTTCGGCTCGGTCGCGGCCTCGGCCGCCGCCGGCCCGCGCGCGGTGTTGTTGGTGCACGCGACGTAGACGCGACCCGTGACCGGGTTGGGCTCGACGTCCTCGGGGCGGTCCATCTTCGTCGCCCCGACCTTGTCGGCCGCGACGCGCGTGTAGACGAGCACCTCCTCGACGGTCATGCCCTCGACCTCGCTGCGCCCGTCGACGACGAGCGGGACCCACTCGCCCCGGCCGTCGAACGCGCCGTCGGACGGCACCGCGCCCGAGCCGTCGATCTCGGACGCCGGCGAGTCGCCGCGGAACCGCGCGACGTACAGCGAGCCCTCGGTGAGCAGCGTCTTGTTGTGGCGGCGCGCGCCCTCGCTGTTCCCCGGGCGCATCGTGCGCGACGAGACGAACTTGTACACGTAGTCGAAGCGCTCGTCGTCGCCCATGTACGCGACCGCGTTCCCCCGGCGCGAGAGGATCACGTTGGCGCCCTCGTGCTTGAACCGGCCGAGCGCGGTGTGCTTCACCGGCGGCTCGTCGGGCGCGTACGGGTCGATCTCGACGATCCAGCCGAACCGGTTCGGCTCGTTCTCGTACCCGGGGTTGCGGGCGTCGAACCGCGGGTCGTCGAGCTCCCACCCGTACCCGGTCGCGGCGTCGCGCAGGCCGTAGCGCGCGTCGTGGCCCGTGCCCGACGTGCGGAAGTACCCGTTGTAGTTCTCCTCGCCCGAGAGCACGGTGCCCCACGGGGTCGTGCCGCCCGCGCAGTTGTTGAGCGTGCCGAGCACGCGCGTCCCCGACGGGTCGGCGACCGTCCTGACGAGGTCCGACCCCGCGACGGGCCCGGTGAGGCGGAACTCGGTCCCGAGGTGCACCCGGCGGTTGTACCGGCTGTCGGCCACGTAGTCCCACGGCGTCCCGGTCCGACGACGGCGCACCTCGACGACGGACATGCCGTGCGCCGCGCGCTCGATCGCGCGGCGGGTCGGGGCGTCGTACGAGGCGTCGAACATGATCGCCGGGTTCGTGTACTCGTGGTTCGCGACGAGCAGCCCGCGCGTCCCCCGGCCCGGCCCCTTGCCCGCGCCACGGCCGCCGGCGAGGGCGTGCTGGCGCTCGAACGGCAGGATGTCGAGGTAGTCGTTGTTGTAGCCGAACTGCCGCGCCTGCTGCTCCGGGGTCTGGCGCGAGACGTCGAACGGCGCACCGCCGCGCAGGATCGGGTCGCCCCAGCGGATCACCGGGCGCCACCGGTAGCCCTCGGGGACGACGAGCGCGTCGCGCGTCGCGGGCTGGGGCGAGATCGCGCCGAACGCGAGACCCTTCTGCGGGCGGCCACCACCGTGGCCGCCGTGCGCCACGACGCCCTGGGCGGCGGCGGGCGGCGCGGCGACGGTCTGCGCGCCGAGCACGACGGCCGCGGCTCCCACCGCGAGCCCGCCGAGCAGCGCGCGGCGCGACAGCGCGCCCGCGACCACGTCGCGGAACGTCTCGTTCGCGCTCTCGTTGGGGACCGGGTGCGAGCACGCGTCCGCGCACTTCAGCCGGCAGGTGACGGGGCTGCGCTTGCCGCGCGCGTGCGGCGCGACGGAGAGCAGGGGGCGATGCTCAGGGGCAGGCGTGATCGTCATCGGTCGTCTCCACGGGTCGGGGGGCCTCCCCGTCACCGGGGAGTCGGCCCGACGCTAGGAACGATCGATGACCGGCCGGCCACCGCCCGGAGGACACCGGGTGAACTCTCGGCGCCGGCCGGGTGCTCAGCCCTGCGACGCCCGGTGCTCGCGCAGCACCTCGGCCGCCTGCGGCAGCACGTCCGCGAGGTCGCCGACGACCGCGAAGTCCGAGATCTCGAACAGCGGGCACTCCGGGTCGTTGTTCACCGCGACGATCACCTGCGAGGCCTGCATGCCGCCGCGGTGGTGCGGAGCGCCCGAGATGCCCGCGCCGATGTACAGGCGCGGCGCCACGGTGACGCCCGTCTGCCCGACGAACTGGTCGTGCCAGCCCTCGTACACGGCGTCGCGCGTCGCGCCCACGGCGGCGCCGAGCGCGTCGGCGAGCTCGACGACGGGGCCGAAGTCGCCGTTCGTGCCGCGGCCCCCGGCCACGACGATCGCGGCCTCCCCGAGCGCGGGGCGCCCCGCGCCCGCGGACGCGTCGACCGTGCGGGACACGACGCGCGCCGCGGTCGCCGCCGGGGTCAGCTCGACGCGCAGCGCCTCGACCTCGGTCGCGACGGCGGCGTCCGCCGGCTGCGGCACGACCGAGTTCGCGCGGAGCGTCAGCACCGCCGGGTCGGTGAGGATCTCGCTGCGCACGTCCCACGAGCCCGCGAAGACGCGCTTGTCGGCCACGAGGTGGGTGCCGTCGTCGTGCAGCGCGGAGGCGTCGACGACGAGGCCGGCGCCCGCGAGGAACGCGAGGCGCGCCGCGGCCTCCTTGTTCGGGAACGACGACGTCAGCAGGACGGCGTCGGCGTGCGACGCGCGCGTGGCGGCGGCGAGGACCTCGGCGACGACGGGCGTCAGGTGCAGCGCGTCGCCGGTGACGACCTCCCCGCCCGACGACGGCTCGGCCTGGCGCACGAGCGCGACGCCGTGCGCGCCGAGCTGGGCGAGGACGCCGACGCTCGGCGCCTCGAGCGCGACGGCCTCCACGCGCCCGAGCGCGCGGCCGAGGGTGATCAGCTCCAGCACGGGCGTCCGCAGCTCGGTGGCCGCGGAGTCGAGGAGGACGAGGACGGTACGGGCCCCGGGGGTGCTCATGTGCGGACGCCTCTCAGACCAGGTCGTTGCGGATGAGGAACTCGGCGAGGGCGCGGCCGCCCTCGCCCTTGTCGACGACGATCTCGGCGTCGGGGCGCGGCGGCCGCGGCGACGCGTCGAGCACGCGCGTGCGGGCTCCGGCGTCGCCGACGAGCGCGGCGTCGACGCCGAGGTCGGCGAGGCTCCACGCCTCCACGGGGCGCGTGCGCGCCGCCATGATGAGCTTGAAGTTGGGCATGCGCGGGTCGTTCGCGTGGTCGGTGACCGACACGACGGCGGGCAGCGGCGCCTCGAGGACCTCCTCGACGCCGTCGAGCTCGCGCGTGACGCGCGCGGTGCGCGCGCCCGGCTCGCCCTCGACCTCGAGCTTCCCGGCCAGCGTGAGCTGCGGCAGGCCGAGCTCGGCCGACAGGAGCGCCGGGACGACGGAGCCCAGGCCGTCGAGCGCGGCCATGCCCGTCACGACGACGTCCACCGGGGCCTCGTCCGCGAGGCGGCGCACGGCGGCGGCGAGCACCCGCGCGGTGCCGAAGTAGTCGGAGCCCGCGATCGCGTCGTCGCTCACGCGCACGCCGCGGTCCGCGCCGAGCTGGAAGGAGCGGCGCACGGCGCCGTCGGCGTCCGGCCCCGCGACGGTGAGCACGACCACCTCGCTGGTCTCGCGCTCCGCCTCCGGCAGCGCCTCCTTGAGGCGCAGCGCGGCCTCGACCGCGTTCTCGTCGAGCTCGTTGAGCGTGCCCTCGTCGGCCCGGCGCACCACGCGGCCGTCCTCGAAGCCCCGGTCGGCGTGGATGTCCGGGACGTACTTCACGGCGACGACGATCCGCATCGGCTGCTCTCCCTGTGCGCTGGGCGGTCGGCCGGAGAGGTACCCGGCCCGCTCCGCCGAAGCCTACCGGCGGGCGACCGGAGGAGCCGGTGACACCCGCCACAATGGACGGGTGCACGAGCCGTCGCCCGACCCGAGACCCGCCCCGCCGACCGCGCCGAGGAGCGTCGACCGGCACGCCCTCGTCCCGCCGCTCGGGGTGCGCCCCGCCGGGGACGGCGTCGACGTCGCCGTGCTCGCGTCGCATGCGACCGCCGTCGAGCTGTGCCTCGTGGACGTCGTCGACCCGGCGCTGCCCGCGCACGACCCGGCGCGCTACCGCGAGCGCCGGGTCCCGCTCGCCGGGCCGGCCTACGGCGTCTGGCACGCGCACGTCCCGGGCGTCCGCCCCGGCCAGCGCTACGGCTTCCGCGTCCACGGCCCGTGGGAGCCCGCGGCCGGGCTGCGCCACAACCCGGCGAAGCTGCTCGTCGACCCGTACGCGCGGGGCCTCGTGGGCGAGCTCGTCGCCGACCCGGCGATCCGCGGCCAGGTCGGCGACGACCCGTACGGCGCGCCCGACCCGCGCGACTCGCTGCCGTTCGTCCCGCACGCGGTCGTGGTCGCCGAGCCGGCCGGGACGCTCGCTCCCCGCCCCCGCGTCCCGTGGCGCGACACGGTGGTCTACGAGGCGCACGTGCGCGGCCTCACGCAGCGCCTGGAGGCGCTGCCCGAGCACCTGCGCGGGACGTACGCGGGCGTCGCGCACCCGGTGACGATCGAGCACCTGCGGAGCCTCGGCGTGACCACCGTCGAGCTGCTCCCCGTGCACGCGAACGTGCCGGAGCCGCACCTGCTCGCGAGCGGCCGCACGAACTACTGGGGCTACTCGACGCTCGGGTTCTTCGCGCCCCACGCCGCGTACGCGACGCGCGCCGCGCAGGACGCCGGGCCGGCCGCCGTGCTCGACGAGGTGCGCGGCATGGTGCACCTGCTGCACGAGGCGGGGATCGAGGTCCTGCTCGACGTCGTGCACAACCACACGTGCGAGGGCGGGGCTGACGGGTACCACCTGTCGTGGCGCGGCCTCGACAACGCCGGGTACTACCTGCACGACGGCGGCACGCCCGCGCGCCTCGCGGACGTCACCGGGACGGGCAACTCGCTCGACTTCCGCCGCCCCGCGGTCGTGCGGGCCGCGCTCGACTCGCTGCGGTACTGGGCCGAGGTCGTCGGGGTCGACGGCTTCCGGTTCGACCTCGCCGTGACGCTGGGCCGCGGCGCGACCGGGTTCGACCCGGACCACCCGTTCCTCGTCGCGCTCCAGACCGACCCGGTGCTGTGCGGGCTCAAGCTCGTCGCCGAGCCGTGGGACGTGGGCCCCGGCGGCTGGCGCACCGGCCAGTTCCCGCCGCCGCTCGCCGAGTGGAACGACCGGTTCCGCGACGCGGCCCGCCAGTTCTGGCTCGCGGACGCGCGCGAGGCGTCGCACGGGCGCCCGGGGCACGGCGTGCGCGACCTCGCGACGCGCCTCGCGGGGTCGGCCGACCTGTTCGGCCACTCGGACCCGCCGCTCGTGCGCGGGCCGGTCGCGTCGGTGAGCTACGTGACCGCGCACGACGGCTTCACGCTCGCCGACCTCGTGGCCTACGACCACAAGCACAACCTCGCGAACGGCGAGAACAACCGCGACGGCACGGACGACAACCGGTCCTGGAACCACGGGCTCGAGGGCCCCGTCACCCCGGACGCCACCGCGGGCGGCGTGCTCGACGGGCTCGGCGTCGAGATCGCCCCGCTGCGGCGCCGCTCGATCCGCAACCTCCTCGCGACGCTCGTGCTCGCCGCGGGCACCCCGATGATCACCGCGGGCGACGAGATGGGCCGCACCCAGCGCGGCAACAACAACGCCTACGTGCAGGACGACGAGACGTCGTGGGTGTCGTGGGACCTGTCCCCGTGGCGCAAGGACCTGCTCGCCACCGCGCGCCACCTCCTCGCGCTGCGGCGCGAGCACCCCGCGCTGCGCCCCGACGCGTTCTTCACCGGCCGCCCGCGCCCGGCGGCGCCGGACGGCCCCGGCGGTGCGGTGTCCGGTGCGGGGGCGGGTGCGGCAGCCGGCACGGGGGCCGGTGGGGAAGGCGGCACCGGGGCGGGTGCGGCAGCCGGCACGGCGGCCGGTGGAGAGGGCGGCACCGGGGCGGGCACGGCGGCCGGCAGCGGCCAGGGCCCCCGCCCGACGGCGGTGCCCGACCTGGCGTGGTTCGACGCCGACGGCGAACCGCTCGACCACGGGGCGTGGCACGACCCGGGCGTCCGGACGCTCCAGATGCTGCGCACCGCCCCGGAACCGGGCGACGCCGACGTGCTCGTCGTGCTCACCGGGGCGCTCGACCCGGTCGACGTGACGCTCCCGGGTCTGCGGGCCGCCGCGGGCGGCGAGCCCGAGCGCTGGGAGCTCGTGTGGGATTCCGACTGGGAGCACCCGGACGACCCGGACCGCTCCCCGGGCGAGAGCGCCGCCCGCCCGGGCGACGTCGTCGGGCTCGAGGCGCTGAGCCTGCGCGTGTACGTCTCCCCCACCCCGCCGAGGTAGAGCCGAGGTCACGCGAGGTAGAGGCGTGGTCGCCCGGGGTAGAGCCGTGGTCACGCGAGGTAGAGCCGAGGTCCCCGAGGTAGAGCCGTGGTCGCCCGCGCCCGCCGGGGTCTGGACACGTGCTCTACTCTTCCCGCATGAGTGACAGCGCGGTCGACTCCTCCCCCACCCCGCCCACGATCGAGGACCCCGAGGTCGTCCTCGTGGGGGCCGGGCTCTCCGGTCTCGTCGCGGCGACCGAGCTCACGGCCGCGGGTCGCCGGGTGGTCCTGCTCGACCAGGAACCGGCGGCGAGCCTGGGCGGTCAGGCGTGGTGGTCGTTCGGCGGGCTCTTCCTCGTGGGCTCGCCCGAGCAGCGGCGCATGGGCGTCACGGACTCCGCCGAGCTCGCGTTCGACGACTGGCTCGGGTCCGCGCAGTTCGCGCCCGGCGCGGACCGCGGCGAGGGCCCCGACCGCCACGGCTACGCGTGGGCGCAGGGCTTCGTCGACTTCGCCGCCGGGGAGATGCGCGGCTGGCTGCACGACAAGGGCGTGCGGTGGTTCCCGCTCGTGCAGTGGGCGGAGCGCGGCGGGTACCCGGTGCGCTCCGGCGCCGACGGGTCCGCCGCCGGCGCGCACGGCAACTCCGTGCCCCGCTTCCACGTCACGTGGGGCACCGGCCCGGGCATCCTCGAGCCGTTCGTCCGCGCCGCCCTGGACGCGCGCGCCGCGGGCCTGCTCGACGTCCGGTTCCGGCACCGGGTCACGTCGCTCGTCGTGACCGACGGCGCGGTGACGGGCGTGCGCGCGCAGGTGCTCGCGCCGTCGGACGCCGGGCGCGGGGTGCCGTCCTCGCGCGACGTCGTCGGGGAGGTCGAGATCGCGGCGAGCGCCGTCGTCGTGACCTCGGGCGGCATCGGCGCGAACCACGAGCTCGTGCGCTCCCGCTGGCCGCAGACGGCGGGCCGGCTCCCCGCCCGCATGCTGTCCGGCGTCCCCGACTCGACCGACGGGCTCATGATCGGCGTCGCCGCCGACGCGGGCGCGGCCCTCGTGCACGAGGACCGCATGTGGCACTACCCGGAGGGGATCGCGAACCACTCGCCGGTGTGGACGGACCACGGGATCCGCATCCTGCCGGGACCGAGCTCGCTGTGGCTCGACGCCGACGGCAACCGGCTGCCCGCCCCGCTGTTCCCCGGCTTCGACGCCCTCGGCGCGCTCCAGCACGTCACCGAGCGCGGCGACGACCACTCCTGGTTCGTGCTCAACAAGGCGATCATGGAGTCGGAGTTCGCGCTGTCCGGCTCGGAGCAGAACCCCGACCTCACGGGCAAGGACGTGCGGCTCCTCGCCCAGCGGGTGCTGCCCGGCGCCGTCGGGCCGGTCGCACGGTTCGCCGAGCAGTCGCCGGAGTTCGTGTGGGCCGACACCCCCGAGGAGCTCGCCGCCCGGATGAACGCGCTCGTCGAGGCGACGCCGGGCTCGCGCGGGCACGTCGACCCGGCGGCCCTGGCGCGCGTCGTCCGCCTGCGCGACGAGCAGGTCCGCACGGGGCTGGGCAAGGACCCGCAGGTCGTCGCGACGGCGATGGCGCGCCGCTACCGCGTCGACCGGCTCATCCGCGTGTCGCCGCCACGGCCCCTGACGACGCCGAAGGACGGGCCGCTGCTCGCCGTCCGCCTCTCCTTGCTGACGCGCAAGACGCTCGGCGGCCTGTGGACGGACACCTCCGCGCGGGTCCTGCGCGCGGACGGGTCCGTGCTGCCCGGGCTCTGGGCCGCGGGCGAGGCGGCCGGGTTCGGCGGGGGCGGCGTGCACGGCCACCGCGCGCTCGAGGGGACGTTCCTCGGCGGGTGCCTCTACTCCGGCCGTGTCGCGGGCCGCGCGGTCGCCGCCGACCTGGGCTGACCCGGGTAGGGTCGGCGACCATGACCGTGCCCGACGACGCGTCCCCGGCCCCCGCGCCCGGCGCCCCCGCGGCGGTCGACCACCTCGACGCCCCCGCGTGCGAGCGCCTGTTCCGCCGCAACGGTCTCCCGCTGCTCGTCGAGGGGCACTCGCTCGACCGCGACGTGTTCGGGCGGTCGGCGCCGTTCCTGCTCGTCGTGCTGCTCGCCGAGCTCTCCGGCGCGGTGCGCTCGGTCTGGCCCGCGTGGGCGAACGCGCTCGCGCTCCTCGGCGCAGCGGCCCTCGTCGCGGCCGCGTACGCGGGGCTCAACGTGGTGCGCGGCCGGCCGTGGTCCACGCTCCCTCAGTCGGTCGGCGTCCCCGAGCTCGCGTTCTTCGTGCTCGTGCCTGCCCTCCTGCCGGTCGTGTTCGGCGGGCAGTGGGGCGACGCCCTGCTCACCGTCGTCGGCAACCTCGTGCTGCTCGGGGTCGTGCGGGTCGTCGTCGGGTACGGCGTGCTGTCGTCGCTGTGGTGGGGGCTCGCGCGCGTCACCGACGAGCTCGGCGCCGCCCTGCTGCGGCTCGTGCGCCTGCTGCCGCTGCTGCTCGTGTTCTCCCTCGTGCTCTTCTACAACGCCGAGGTGTGGCAGGTGTTCGACCGCACGCACGGCGTCGCCGACCTCGTGCTCGGCGCGTTCTTCGCGCTGCTCGTCGTGCTGTTCGTCGGGCTGCGCTCGCCCGCGGAGGCGCGCGAGGCGCTCGCGGAGACCGCCGCCCGCCACCCCGGGCACGAGCGCGCGGCGCGCTTCAGCCGCGGCCAGACGGCGAACCTCGCGACGATGATCGCGACGAGCCAGCTCCTCCAGGTCCTCGTCGTGAGCCTCGGCATGGGCGTGTTCTTCATGGCGCTCGGCACGCTCACGGTGACCCCCGAGGTCATGGCGCTGTGGGACGTCGACGGCGGCACCTGGCAGCGCACGCTCTCGCTCGTCGGCGGGGGTGGCGTCGGCGGCGCGGACCTCGTCGTGACGCAGACGCTGCTGCGCGTCTCCGTCGCGATCGCGACCTTCACCGGCCTCTACTACGCGATCTCCGTGCAGGTCGACGCCGTGTACCGGGAGGAGTTCGTGGACGGCATCGAGACCCAGCTCGCCGACGTGCTGCGCGCGCGCTCGCGCTACCTCGACCTCCTCGCTCCACCCCCACCCGCGAGATAGAGGCCAGGTAGGCCGAGATAGAGGCAAGGTACGCCGGAGTAGAGGCCAGGTTCACGACCACTCCTCTACCACGACGGACCAGGGCTCTACCTCGGCGAGGAAGGTCGCGAGCTGTCTGCGCGGCGTCGGAGCGCGAGGCGACGCGACTCCGCGAGACGACAGCCGACCGCCACCGGGTCGCCCAGGTCCTCCCAGGTGAAGCGCACGACCGTCCATCCCGCCGCCACGAGTGCCGCCTCGCGGGCTTCCTGCGCGCGCCGGACGTCTGCCGGGTCCCCGTACGCCCCGCCGGAGTACTTCACCGCCCCGTCGAACTCGATCACCAGCCGGGCGTCGAGCCAGGCCAGGTCGACGACGTACCTCCCACGTGACGTCACCACCGGTACCTGCGGGCGAGGCACGGGCAGACCGCCGAGCACGGCCGCGAGCCGCACGAGCGTCTCCCCCGGGGACTCCGACCTCGGGTCCGCGAGCTCGAGAGCACGCCGCGCCCGCACGACGCCGCGCTTGCCGCGCGACTCCTCGACGATCGAGTCGACCACGTCCCGGTCCGCACCCAGGCGCAACGCGGAGTCCACCACGACGAGGCTGCGCTCGAGCGGCAGCGACCGCGCACAGTCGACCAAGGTGCGCTCGAGGCTGGTGACAGGGACGCCGTCGAGGACCGCGCGGTCACGGACCGGTAGATCGGTCCAGTGCCGACGTACGGCCGCGTCCCGTTCTCTCGTCACGTTCGGATGGCCGAGCTGAGTCAGGTGCGCGAACGGCGGGAGCCGCCAGGTCCAGCAGCCCCAGAGCAGAGCCGCGGTGTCGTGGCTCACCCAGAACGGCGTCACGAGCCGGTCGACCAGTCCGCGCACCTCGCCGAGCAGCCACTCCTCGCGCTCCGACGGCGCGGAGTGCGCCGAGGGGAGGTAGACGCCGCGCCGTACCCGCACGAGCTCACCGGCGCGTGCTCGCGCTGCCAGCTCCGCGCGGCGTCGACGCACATAGGGCACAGCAGGCGGAACCCTCCGAGGCCCGTTGCTGTCCGCGGTGTAGCGACCGGAGGGGCGGGTCGGGACCAGACCGGCCCCGAGCCTGCGCCGTGCTGCTGGGTCGTGGCTGGTCGGAAAGCTGCCCGTCGTCTCGTCCATCGGCCCAGCGTGCCGGTCGTCACCCCGTCGCGGGGCGCGTACGGCAGATCTGTGGATGACGAAGGCTCCGCCCCTGCACGACGGTCCGCCGCCGTCGACCTCCGTCCATGGACGGACGAGCCGAGAGGGCCTGGCCGACGCCGGCCAGGCCCTCTCGCCATCGCATGACGCATCCGCCTCACGCGACCACGCCTCTACCTCGCGTGACCGCACCTCTACCTCACGCGACCAGGGCGCTACCTCGTGCGACCTCGGCTCTACCTCACGCGACCATGCCTCTACTTCGCGTGACCTCGGCTCTACCTCGCGCGACCAGGGCTCTACCTCGCAGCCGGAGGTTGTATCTCGGCGGCGGGGGTCAGGCGTTGGTGACGAGGCCCAGCTCGGCGACGCTCGGGAGGCCGTCGTGGGTCGGGACGACGCGGACGGTGTAGCCGAACGGTCCGGACGCGTCGAGCACGACCTCGCCCGCGAACGCGTAGCGGCCGGCCTCGTACGTCTCGGCCAGCGCGAGCGGCTCGGCCGTGAACTCCTCGATGACGTCGGCCTCGCTGACGCGACCGTGCACGACCTGCACCTGGACGTCCTCGGGGCGCAGGTCGCCGAGCGACACGTACGCGCGGACCGTGAGGCGGTCGCCGACCTGCGGCACCTCGCCGATGCCGGCCGAGTCGACGTGGTCGACGCGCACGCGTGACCAGCCGTCGCGCACGGCGTGCTTCCACTGCGCGAGCTCCCGGGCGGGCGCGAGCCCGTCGGCGGCCAGCGCGCGCCCCGCCGCGGCGGCCGGGGCGTACAGGCGCGTGACGTACTCGCCGACCATGCGCGTCGCCTGGACCTTGGGGCCGAGCGTCGCGAGCGTGTGCCGCACCATCTCGAGCCACCGGCCGGGCACGCCGTCGGCGTCGCGGTCGTAGAAGCGGGGCGCGACCTGCTGCTCGACGAGGTCGTAGAGCGCGGCCGCCTCGAGGTCGTCGCGACGGTCCGCATCCTCGACGCCGTCGGCGGTCGGGATGGCCCAGCCGTTCTCGCCGTCGTACCACTCGTCCCACCACCCGTCGAGGATCGACAGGTTGAGGCCGCCGTTGAGGGCCGACTTCATGCCCGACGTCCCGGACGCCTCGAGCGGGCGCAGCGGGTTGTTGAGCCAGACGTCGCAGCCCGGGTAGAGCGACTGCGCCATGGCGATGTCGTAGTTGGGCAGGAAGACGATGCGGTGCCGCACCTCGGGGTCGTCCGTGAAGCGCACGAGCTGCTGGATGAGCCGCTTGCCCTGGTCGTCCGCGGGGTGCGACTTGCCCGCGACGACGAGCTGGACCGGGCGCTCGGGGTGCAGCAGCAGCGCCTTGAGCCGCTCCGGGTCGCGGAGCATGAGCGTGAGCCGCTTGTACGTGGGGACGCGGCGCGCGAACCCGATGGTGAGGACGTCGGGCGAGAGGACGTCGTCGACCCAGCCGAGCTCCGCCGGGGTCGCGCCGCGCTCGCGCCAGGACTTCCGCACGCGGCGGCGCGCCTCGTCGACGAGCCGGCCGCGCATCTCGCGGCGGATAGCCCAGAGCTCGCCGTCGCCGACGGCGCCCTCCCCGTCGCCGCGCAGCCAGCGCGACGACGCGTGCTCGGCCGTGAGCTCGTCGAGCCCGAGCCGCTCGGCCTCGAGGGCCGCGAGCGCCGGGTCGACCCACGTGGGCGAGTGGACGCCGTTCGTCACCGAGGTGATCGGGACCTCGCGGGCGTCGAAGCCCGGCCACAGGCCCTCGAACATGCCGCGCGACACCTCGCCGTGCAGGAGGGAGACGCCGTTCGCCCGCCCGCCGAGGCGCAGGCCCATGACGGCCATGTTGAACACGGTCGGGTCGCCGCCGTCGTAGTCCTCGGCCCCGAGGGCGAGGACGCGCTCGACGGGCAGGCCGTCGACGGCCATGTCGCCGCCGAAGTACTGCGTGACGAGGTCGCGGCCGAACCGGTCGATGCCGGCGGGCACGGGCGTGTGCGTCGTGAAGACCGTCGCGGCGCGGACGGCCTCGAGCGCCGCGTCGAACGTGAGGCCCTGCTCGACGAGCTCGCGGATGCGCTCGACGCCGAGGAACCCCGCGTGGCCCTCGTTGGTGTGGTAGACCTCCGGCTCGGGCGCGCCGGTGAGGCGCGACCACAGGCGCAGCGCGCGCACGCCGCCCACGCCGAGCAGCAGCTCCTGCTGGAGGCGGTGCTCGCCGCCGCCGCCGTAGAGGCGGTCGGTCACCTTGCGCGCGGCCTCGTCGTTGCCGGGCACGTTCGAGTCGAGCAGGAGCAGCGGCACGCGGCCGACGGCCGCGACCCACACGTGCGCGTGGAGCGTGCGACCCCCGGGCAGGGCGAGCGAGACGCGCGCGGGCGTGCCGTCGTCGTCGCGCAGGAGGGTGAGCGGCAGGCCGTCCGGGTCGAGGAGCGGGTACGTCTCGACCTGCCAGCCGTCGCGCGTGAGCGACTGCTTGAAGTAGCCGGCGCCGTAGAGGAGCCCGACGCCGACGATCGGCACGCCGAGGTCGCTCGCGCTCTTCAGGTGGTCGCCCGCGAGGATGCCGAGGCCGCCGGAGTACTGGGGCAGCACCGACGTGATGCCGAACTCGGGCGAGAAGTACGCGATCGCGGCCGGCAGGGAGCCACCGCTCTTCGACGCCTCCGCGGCACGCTGCTGGTACCACAGCGCGTCGTCGAGGTAGTGGCGCAGGTCGGCCGCCGCGGCCCGCACGCGCTCGACGAACGCGCCGTCGGCGGCGAGCTCCGCCAGGCGCTCGGGACCGAGCGCACCGAGCAGCGCGACGGGGTCGCCGTGGACCGCCGCCCACGTCTCGGGGTCGATACCGGCGAACAGGTCGCGCGTGGGCGCGTGCCAGGACCAGCGCAGGTTGTGCGCGAGCTCGTCCAGGTCGCGCAGCTCGGCGGGCAGCAGGGTGCGGACGGTGAACCGTCGGATGGCTCTCACGGGGACGAGACTACGCAGCCTGGCGCCGGTGCACACCCCCGCGCCGCAACCTGTGTGTAACGCTTGCATGAAATTTCACCCGGGTATCGTGCGCGACCCGTGCGCGACGCGCCGACCCCTCCCCCAGGTGCCTGGCCCCCGTGCCCCTCGATACGTTGTGCGTGTGACGTCGACCCCTCCGGCCCTCGCGCCGCACCGCCCCCGCGCCACCGGTGCCCCTCGCCCCCGAGGCGGCGCCCCCGCCCCCGCCCCCGCCGCACCCGTCGGACGCATCCCCGTGCTCGAGGTGTCGCCCGTCGTCGAGGGCGGCCGGTGGCCCGCCAAGGCCGTCGTCGGCGAGATGGTACCGATCGAGGCGACCGTCTTCCGGGAGGGCCACGACGCCGTCGCCGCGACCGCCGTCCTCGTCGCGCCCGACGGCTCCGAGCGCACGGCGCCCATGGTCGACGTCGCCCCCGGCCTGGACCGGTTCCGCGCCACGCTCCACCCGGACGCGGTCGGCGACTGGTCGCTGCGCGTCGAGGCGTGGAGCGACCCGTACGGCACGTGGGCGCACGACGCGACGGTCAAGGTCGCGGCGGGCGTCGACGTCGAGCTCATGCTCGCCGAGGGCGTGCGGCTCTTCGAGCGCGTCCTCGCCGACGCCGTCCCCCTCCCCGGGCGCGACGGCACGCCCGGCCGCCGGACCCCCGCGGACGAGCGCACGCTCGCCGACGCGCTCGCCGCGCTCGCCGACGCGACCCGCCCCGCCGAGGCCCGGCTCGTCGCCGCGACGTCGCCCGAGGTGCGCGACGTCCTGGAGCGCGCCCCGCTGCGCGACCACGTCACGGCGTCGGCCACGCACCCGCTGCGCGTCGAGCGCCCGCTCGCGCTCGCGGGCGCGTGGTACGAGATGTTCCCGCGCTCCGAGGGCGCCCGACGGCTCAAGGACGGGCGCTGGCGCTCGGGCACGTTCACCGCGGCCGCGCGCCGTCTGCCCGCGATCGCGGAGATGGGCTTCGACGTCGTCTACCTGACCCCCGTCCACCCCATCGGCACGACGCACCGCAAGGGCCGCAACAACTCCCTCACCGCGCTCCCCGGCGACCCGGGCAGCCCGTACGCCATCGGGTCGAAGGACGGCGGCCACGACGCGATCCACCCCGAGCTCGGCAGCGAGCGCACGTTCCGCGCGTTCGTCAAGGAGGCCCGGCGGCACGGGCTGGAGGTCGCGATCGACCTCGCGCTGCAGTGCTCGCCCGACCACCCGTGGGTCACCGAGCACCCCGAGTGGTTCACGACGCGCGCCGACGGCTCCATCGCCTACGCGGAGAACCCGCCGAAGAAGTACCAGGACATCTACCCGCTCAACTTCGACAACGACCCCGAGGGCATCTACGCCGAGGTGCTGCGCGTCGTGCGCGTGTGGATCGACCGCGGCGTCACCGCGTTCCGCGTCGACAACCCCCACACCAAGCCGCTCGACTTCTGGGAGTGGCTGCTCGCCGAGGTGCGCGCGACGAACCCCGAGGTCGTGTTCCTCTCCGAGGCGTTCACCAAGCCCGCGATGATGCACACCCTCGCGCGCATCGGGTTCCACCAGTCGTACACGTACTTCACGTGGCGCAACACGCGCGACGAGCTCGCGGAGTACCTCACCGAGGTCTCGGGCGAGGCCGGCGCCTACATGCGCCCGAGCTTCTGGCCAACGACCCACGACATCCTCCCGCCGTACCTCCAGCACGGCGGCGTGGCGGGCTTCGCCGTGCGCGCGGTGCTCGCCGCCCTCGGTGCCCCCACCTGGGGGATCTACTCCGGGTACGAGCTCGTCGAGAACGTGCCGCGCCCGGGCGTCGAGGAGCAGATCGACAACGAGAAGTACGAGTACAAGCCGCGCGACTGGGCGCTCGCCGACGAGATCGGGATCTCGACGCTGCTCGCGCGGCTCAACGAGATCCGCCGCGACCACCCCGCGCTGCGCCAGCTCCGCAACCTCACGGTGCACCCGACGACGAACGACCAGGTGCTCGCGTTCTCGCGCCACCTGCCGGCCGAGCACTCGCCGACCGGCGAGGCGGACACGGTCGTCGTCGTGGTGAACCTCGACCCCCACTCCCCGCAGGAGTCGAACGTGCACCTGGACCTCGCGGCCCTCGGCCTCCCCCCGCTCGCGGACGGCCAGGACCCCTGGGCGCCGTCGTTCGTCGCGCACGACGAGCTGACCGGCGAGAGCTACGGCTGGGGGCAGGACGTGTACGTGCGGCTCGAGCCGCTGCGCCAGGTCGCGCACGTCATCCACGTGAGGGCCTCGTGACGCTCCCCCGGGACGCGGCCCCGGTCCCCGTGCGGGGACCCGCCGCCGGTCCCGCTCCCGTGCCCCCGCTCACCGCGCCCGTCCCCGTCGCGGCCCTCCCTCCGCGCCGCCAGCCGGCACCGCCCGTCGAGACGCGCCCCGGGCTGTCCGACGACCCGGACTGGTACCGCACGGCGGTGTTCTACGAGGTGATCGTCCGCGCGTTCTCCGACTCCGACGGCAGCGGGACGGGCGACCTGCGCGGGCTCATCGACCGCCTCGACTACCTCCAGTGGCTCGGCATCGACGCGCTGTGGCTGCCGCCGTTCTACCCGTCGCCCCTGCGCGACGGCGGCTACGACGTGTCCGACTACACCGCGATCGCGCCGCAGTACGGCTCGACGTCGGACTTCGCCGAGCTCGTGAGCGAGGCGCACGCGCGCGGGATGCGCGTCGTCATCGACCTCGTCATGAACCACACGAGCGACCAGCACCCGTGGTTCCAGGCGTCGCGCGCCGACCCGGAGGGCCCGTACGGCGACTTCTACGTGTGGAGCGACGACGACACGCGCTACCAGGACGCGCGCATCATCTTCGTCGACACGGAGACGTCCAACTGGACGTTCGACCCGGTGCGGCGCCAGTTCTTCTGGCACCGCTTCTTCTCCCACCAGCCCGACCTCAACTTCGAGAACCCGCGCGTCGCCGACGCGATGCTCGACGTCGCGCGGTTCTGGCTGCAGATGGGGGTCGACGGGTTCCGCCTCGACGCGGTGCCGTACCTCTACGAGGCCGAGGGCACCAACTGCGAGAACCTCCCGCAGACGCACGAGTTCCTGCGCCGCGTGCGGCGCATGGTGGACACCGAGTTCCCGGGTCGCATCCTCCTCGCCGAGGCGAACCAGTGGCCGCGCGACGTCGTGGACTACTTCGGCACCGAGGAGGAGCCGGAGTGCCACATGTGCTTCCACTTCCCCGTCATGCCGCGCATCTTCTACGCGATCCGCGACCAGCGCGCGAACCAGGTCCTGGAGATCCTCGCCGACACGCCCGACATCCCCGCGGGCGCGCAGTGGAGCACGTTCCTGCGCAACCACGACGAGCTCACGCTCGAGATGGTCTCGACGGAGGAGCGCGCGTCCATGTACGGGTGGTACGCGCCCGACCCGCGCATGCGCGCCAACGTCGGGATCCGCCGCCGGCTGGCGCCCCTGCTCGACAACTCGCGCAAGGAGGTCGAGCTCGCGCACGCGCTCCTGCTCTCGCTCCCGGGCAGCCCGTGCCTGTACTACGGCGACGAGATCGGCATGGGCGACAACATCTGGCTGCCCGACCGCGACGCCGTGCGCACCCCCATGCAGTGGACGCCCGACCGCAACGCCGGGTTCTCCACCGCGGACCCGGGCAAGGTGTACCTGCCGCTCGTGCAGTCGCTCGTGCACCACTACGGCTACGTCAACGTCGAGGCGCAGCTCGAGCAGTCGACGTCGCTGCTGCACTGGGTGCACGGCATGCTCAAGGTCCGGCGCCGCCACAAGGCGTTCGGCACGGGCGACTTCGTGGCGCTCGAGTGCGACAACGAGTCGATCCTCGCGTTCCTGCGGCGCACGCCCACGGAGACGATCCTGTGCGTGGCGAACCTCTCCGCGACCGCCCGGTCCGCGGCGGTGCACCTGCCGGGGCACGCGGGCGCGACGCTCACCGACGTGTTCGGCGGCGCGCACTTCCCGGCGGTCGGGGACGACGGGCGCGTCGTCATGACGTGGGGGTCGCGCGACTTCTACTGGCTCGTCGTCGGGGGTCCCGAGGGCACGACCCCCTGACGCCCGGCGAGATCGGGCGCGTCGTGGTCGGATGGAGCCTGCCGCCGTCGTGACCCGACGGCGGGCCCCGGGCACCCCCGGGGCCACGACCTGCCGACGACCCGACGACCCAGCCACAGGGAGGCGCGCATGACGCTCCGACGGACGGACCTTCCCTCCTCGGAGCTCATGACGCTCCTCGACGCGTGGCTGCCGGAGCGCCGGTGGTACCCCGTCAAGGGCGTCGCGGTGCGGCACGTGCCGTGGCTGTCGTTCGCGCTCGACGTCCCGGCGACGGCCGGGCAGGACCCGGCGCGGGCCCCGCGCGTCGTCCTCCACCTGCTGCGGCTGCTCGGGGACGGCGTCGACCTCGTCGTGCAGGTGCCGCTCGTCCTCGAGCCGGTCGACGCGGCGCCCGCGGCCCCGGGCGACGTGCACACCCCTGGTGGCGCCGCCCCGTCCGCCGGTCCGGGGCGCGCGCCCGCCGCGCCGCTCGGGACGGTGCACGACGCGGGGGGCGGCGCGACCACCGGGACGGCGTGGCTCGTGCACGACGGCGCCGCGCACCCCGCGTGCTGGGCGGCGCTCCTGGCGGTCGCCCACTGGGAGACGACCCCCGCGGCCGGGGGCGCGGGCACCGACCCGCTCGACCTCGCGGGCGGGCGCGCCCTGAGCGTCGAGCAGTCGAACAGCTCGGTGCTGCTGCCCGGCGTCGCCGGCGGCACGATGCTCAAGGTCCTGCGGGCCATCGCGATCGGCCCCAACCCGGACGTGACGATCCCGCGCGCGCTCGCGGCCCAGGGGTGGGCGGGCGTCCCGCGACCGCTCGCCTGGCTCGAGGTGGGGTGGGACGCGACCGACGACCCGGCCGCTCCCGGGCACGCGCCCGACCCGGCGTCGCCCCGGTCGGCGCACCTCGCGATCCTCAGCGAGTTCGTCGACGGCGCGCGCGACGGCTTCGACCTCGCGTGCGCCTACGCCGGGCAGGGGTCGTCGTTCGCCGACCTCGCCGCCGACCTCGGCCGGGTCCTCGCCGACCTGCACGCCGCGCTCCGACGCGCGTTCGACGTGGGCTCCCCCGTCGACGCGCGCTGGCTCGTCGCCGACCTGCGGCGCCGCTCGGACGACGCTGTCGCGTCCTCGAGCGCGCTCGGCCGGCGCGCGACCGAGATCGCCGCGTTCTGGGACCGCACGGCGGCGCGCCTCGCGTCCGTCACGCGCGTCCCCGACGTCCTCCCGCGGCTCCAGACCGTCCACGGCGACCTGCATCTCGGGCAGGTGCTGCACGCCCGCCGGTTCGGCTGGAAGGTGCTCGACTTCGAGGGCGAGCCGCTGCGGCCGGTCGCGGAGCGCACCCGCCCCGACCTCGCCCTGCGCGACGTCGCCGGGATCGTGCGCTCGTTCGACTACGCGGCCGCCGTCGGGCGCGCTCCCGACGCCGCGTGGGCCGTCCAGGCGCGCGCCGCGTTCCTCGACGCGTACGAGCGCGCGGACACCGCGGGCGTCGACCACGCGACATCGGAGGCGCTCGTCCGCGCGCTCACGCTCGACAAGGCGCTCTACGAGGTCGTCTACGAGTCGCGCAACCGTCCCGACTGGGAGCCCATCCCCCTCGCCGCCGTGGACCGCCTCCTCGCGGGCAACGCCTGACGTGCGCGGTCGCCCGACCGCACGCACCGGACCGTCCGGCGAGCCCGTCCTGTGAGGGTGCGCGGGACGTGGAAAGGTTGCCCCATGACCGGGCCCGCCGCTTCCGCCACCCCGCCCCCCGTCGTCGTGCCGCAGGACGCCCTCGCCGCGGCCGCGGGCGGGCGCACGTTCGACCCGCACGCCGTGCTCGGCCCGCACCTCGCGGACGACGCCGCGGACGCGCGGGCCGTCGTCCGCGTCCTGCGCGCGCTCGCGGACGAGGTCGTCGTCGTCACCGCCGACGGCGAGCACCCGGCGGTGCACGAGCAGGACGGGGTGTGGGCCGCCGTCGTGCCGGTGCACCAGGACGCCGACGGCACCCGGCACGCCCCCGACTACCGCGTCCGCGCCCGCTACGGGCACGAGTCCACGACCGTGGACGACCCCTACCGGTTCCTGCCCACGCTCGGCGACGTCGACCTGCACCTGATCCGCGAGGGCCGGCACGAAGAGCTGTGGCGCGCGCTCGGCGCGAACGTCCGCACCTACCCGAGCGCGCTCGGCGACACGACCGGCACGGCGTTCGCCGTCTGGGCGCCCAACGCGCGCGCTGTCCGCGTCATCGGCGACTTCAACGGCTGGGGCCCCACGCACCCGATGCGCTCCCTCGGTTCCACCGGGGTCTGGGAGCTCTTCGTCCCCGGCGTCGTCGCGGGCGCGCGCTACAAGTACGAGATCCTCGGGCCCGACGGCTCGTGGCGCCAGAAGGCCGACCCCCTCGCCAAGGCGGCCGAGGTACCCCCGGCGACGGCGAGCGTCGTCGTCGAGTCCCGGTACGAGTGGTCCGACGACGCGTGGCTCGCCGAGCGTGCGGCGCACGACCCGCACACGCAGCCGCTCAGCATCTACGAGGTGCACCTCGGCTCGTGGCGCCAGGGCCTGTCCTACCGCGACCTCGCGGAGCAGCTCACGGCGTACGTCGTCGAGCAGGGGTTCACGCACGTCGAGCTCCTGCCCGTCGCCGAGCACCCGTTCGGCGGGTCGTGGGGCTACCAGGTCACGGGCTACTACGCCCCGACGTCCCGGTTCGGCCACCCCGACGACTTCCGCTACCTCGTCGACCGCCTGCACGCCGCCGGGATCGGCGTCGTCGTCGACTGGGTCCCCGCGCACTTCCCGCGCGACGAGTGGGCCCTCGCCCGCTTCGACGGCACGCCCTGCTACGAGCACGCCGACCCGCTGCGCGGCGAGCAGCCCGACTGGGGCACGTACGTCTTCGACTTCGGCCGCAACGAGGTCCGCAACTTCCTCGTCGCCAACGCCACCTACTGGCTCGAGGAGTTCCACGTCGACGCGCTGCGCGTCGACGCCGTCGCGTCCATGCTCTACCTCGACTACTCGCGCGGCCCCGGCCAGTGGCACCCCAACGTGCACGGGGGCCGCGAGAACCTCGAGGCCATCGCGTTCCTCCAGGAGGCCAACGCCACCGCGTACCGGCGCACGCCCGGCGTCATGATGATCGCCGAGGAGTCGACCGCGTGGCCTGGCGTCACCCGGCCCACCTCCGCGGGCGGCCTCGGGTTCGGGCTCAAGTGGAACATGGGCTGGATGAACGACTCCCTGCGCTACGTCGCCGAGGAGCCGATCAACCGCCGGTACCACCACCACGAGATCACGTTCTCCATGGTCTACGCGTACTCCGAGCAGTTCGTGCTCCCCATCAGCCACGACGAGGTCGTGCACGGCAAGGGCTCGCTCTACGGGAAGATGCCCGGCGACGACTGGCAGAAGCGCGCCGGCGTGCGCGCGTTCCTCGCCTACCAGTGGTCGCACCCCGGCAAGCAGCTCCTCTTCATGGGCAGCGAGATCGGCCAGCACTCCGAGTGGAACGAGGGCCGGTCGCTCGACTGGGACGGCCTCGCCGCCGACCCGGGCCGGCAGGGCGTGCAGCGCGTCGTGCGCGACCTCAACGCGCTGTACCGCGCGACCCCCGCCCTGTGGGAGCTCGACCACGACCCCGCGGGGTTCGAGTGGCTCGACGCCGACGACGCCGACCACAACGTCCTCGCCTACGTACGCCGCGGGCGGGACGGCAGCGAGGTCGCCGTCGTCGTGAACTTCGCCGGGACGCCGCACGAGGGCTACCGCGTCGCCCTGCCGTCGGGCGGCGCGTGGCGCGAGGTCCTCAACACCGACGCGGAGGTCTACGGCGGGTCCGGGGTCGGCAACCTCGGCGAGGTCGAGGCGGAGCCCGTCCCGTGGAAGGGGCGCGCGTACTCCGCGGTCCTGCGCGTCCCTCCGCTCGGCGCGCTGTACCTCGTCCCGTCGCCGAGGTAGAGGTCTGGTCCGCCGAGGTAGAGGCCTGGTCCGCCGAGGTAGAGGCCTGGTTCGCCGAGGTCGTGGTCTGGTCGCCCTGGGTGGTGGGTGGGGCGGTGGCGCCGGGTCTACCATCCGCCGCTCGTTCCTCGCGGCTCCCGCCAGGCCCGCCACGACCCGGCGCCACCACCCCGCCCACCGGCTTCGCCTCACCCCCGGCGCTGCCTCCTCAGCGGGACGGCAGCCGGTCACCTCGCGGTGACCTCCATGCACGACGGCAGCAGCCGGTCACCTCGCGGTGACCGCCATGAACGACGGCGGCGGTCACCTCACGGTGACCGGCCTCCGTCGTTCGTGCGCGGGTGCGTCGGTAGAGCGCGGGTGCGTCAGTACAGGCTGATCGCGAGGCGCTGGCGGGCCTTGCCGACGCGGGGGTCGGTGGGGCCCACGACCTCGAAGTAGTCGAGGAGGCGCACGCGGAGCTTCTCCTTGCCGTCCGCGTCGGCCCCGGGCAGCAGGTCGAGGAGCCGGTCGAGGGCGTCGTCCACGTGCCCGCCGAGGAGGTCGAGGTCGGCGATGGCGAGCTGGGCGTCGACGTCCTGCGGTGCGGCGGCGGCCGCGGCGCGGACCGTCGCGAGGTCGGCGTCGCGGGTGCGCTGGAGGAGGCGGACCTGCGCGAGCCCCGCGACGGCGAGCGCGTCGCGCGGGTCCTGCTTGATCGCCTTCTCGTAGGCCGCGACCGCGGCGTCGAGGTCGTCGCGCTCGATCGCGTCGTACGCCTCCTGGTGCAGCGGCGGGAGCTCGGGCTCCGGCTCCGCGGCGGGCTCCGCGGGGCGCTCGGGCTCGCCGTCGGCGCCCTGGGCGGGCGCACGACCGGTCACGCCGTTCGCCTCGGCCGCCTGGAGCACCTGGTCGAGCACGGCGCGCACCTGCTCGACGGGCGCGGCACCCTGGAACAGCGGCACCGGCTGACCCTGCAGGATCGCGACGACCGTCGGCACGCCCTGGACCTGGAACGCGGCCGTGATCTGCGGGTACGCCTGGGCGTCGACGCGGGCCAGGAGGAAGCGGCCGGCGTACTCGTCGGCCAGCGCGCCGAGGTCGGTGCCGAGCTGCACGTTCGCCTGGTCCGTCGGGATCCACAGGAGCACGACGACCGGGTACTGCGCCGAGTCCTGGACGAGCTGCCCGAACGTCTCGTCCGTGACGTCGACGACGTACCCGCCCGCGGCGGGCGCGCCGCCCTCCTCGCCGGGCGGGGGTGACTGCGGCCTGGTCAGCGCGGACAGGTCGACCGCGCCGCGCACGTCGAACGTGGGCTGGGTGGGTTCGCTCATGGACGCAATCCTACGGAGCGTCAGGAGTTCGCGACCGACGTCGCGACGTGCTCGTTGCCCACCACGCGGATCTTCTCCTCCGAGCCCGCGGGCGGCACGTAGAGCGCGACGACGTCGACGTAGCCGACCTTCAGCACGTTCGTCGGGGCCGCGTCCCCGTACAGCGCCTTGATCGACTCCGTGTCCGGCGGCACCTGCGCGCCCTCCTCGGCCGTCATCGACTCCTGCGAGGTCATCGCACCGACCACGAGCGCGCCGCCGTCCGCGGTGCGGACCGCGCGCACGGGCTCGTCCGGGTTGGGCGTGAAGGTCAGCGAGTAGGCGCCCGCGGCGGGCTGGAGCGCCGTCGTCCAGTCCTGCGCGCGCTTCGCGAGCAGGGCGCGGAACGAGTCCTCCTCGAAGGAGCCGGCGAACCCGGAGCCACCACCCAGGTTGAGCACGTCGGCGTACTGCGCGACGGCGTCCGTCGGCGTGACGAGCAGGCTCGAGTCGTCGGGAGCGACGTCCTCGCTGCCGATGCTCGGGTCCGCGAAGCTCGGCATGGTGACGCCCGGCAGGAGGCGGACCCAGGCCCAGAGCTGGTAGTCGCCGCGCGCGGTGTCCTGCTCCAGGACGGACAGGCGGGGCGTCTGCAGGTTCTCGGGCTGCACGCTCACGGCGAACGACGTGCGCGGCCAGGTCTGCGTCGTCGGGATGACAACCTGCTGCGCCTCCGTCGGGAGCTCGGTCACGAGGTCGGCGTTGCCGCGCGCGGCGGCGACGGCGAGCTGGCTCGTGCGGATCGCGAGCGCCGGGCCCGTGACACGGCCCTCGAGCTGGGCCGCGTCGTTGGTCTCGCTCGCCGCCGCGAGCGCGGCGGCGACCGCGTCGAGGACGGCGGTCTCCTGCGCCTCGGTGAGGACGGGCGCGGGCGGGTCCTGCGTAGGGTCGGGCTCGGGCGTCGGGAGGGGTGCGGAGCAGGCGGCGAGCAGGAGCGCGCCGACCAGTCCCCCGGCCACCCCGCCGAGGTGACGACGGGCGCGGCGGGCGCGGGCCGTGTCGCGGGCGGTGCTGGTCATCGGGTGCTGTCCTTCGTCTCGTCCGGGTCGCTCTCGGGTGCGGGCGCCGGGGCGCTCTCGTCGCTGCCGGGCGTGAAGCCCCACGCCCGGCGCCAGGCGTCGGCGCGCGTGCTCGCGCTGTCCTCCGTGGTCGGGTGCGCGCTCGCGTCGACGGTCGGCTGGGCCGCGGTCCGCGGGCGGCGCTCGCCGCGCGCGACGATCGGGATCTGGCCGGTGAGCCACGCGCGGCGCGGCTTCTGGGCGCGAGCCTGCTGCTGCGCGAGGCGGTCGGCCTCCTCGCGCTCGCGCAGCTCACGTCGCGTGAGCATGCGCACCTGGGCCGTGTCGGTCGGCACCTCGCCGTCGGGCGCGTCGCCGGCGTCCGACGACGTCCCCGCCGTCGTGCCGGCCGGCGCGACCGCCGGGGTCGCGGAGGTCGTGGTGCCGCCAGAGGGCCCGCGGCGGCGCGGGCGCAGGCTCGCCGCCCCGATGCCGAGACCGAGGAGGATGAGCACGGCACCGCCGATGACGCCGGGCCACAGGAACGGCGTCTCGACCTGGCGCGGCCACGAGAGCTCGACGGTGGGGGCGACGGCGTCCTCGCCCACGCCGGCGGCGAGGAGCTGCCAGCGGCCGGGCTGGTCGGACCAGCGCAGGCTCGCCGAGCCGGCGCCCGTCGCCTCCTCCAGCCACATGTCGGAGCCGGCGGGGTCGACACCGACGACGGGGGCCTCCGCGGCCGCGTCGCCCTCGGCGGGTGACTCCCCGTCCGCGGGCGCCTCGCCCTCGGCGGGCTCGTCCTCCGCGGCCGGTGCGTCGACGGCGCGCGTCGCGAGCGCGTCCCAGTCGGACAGGCCGGTGACCAGGCCGTGCGGGTCCTCGCCGACCCACCCGGTCACGTCGGCCTCGCGGCCGATCGCGAGGGTGACCTGCTGCTCACCGGGTGCTGTCGCGCGGATCGTCACGTCCTCGGCGACGAGGTCGAGGACCCCGGGCGCGGTGACGAGCACCGTGCCGTCGCCGGTGTACGCCGTGGTCGCCACGACCGTGTCGCTGTCCCGCCAGACGGTGGCGGACGCGACACCGAGGCCGACGGCGACCAGCCCTCCCACGAGCAGGAGGGCGGCGATGATTCGTTGCAGCACCGAGGTTCCCTTCGTCGATCGACGTTCAAGGATAGGTGCGAAACCCCTCGTGGATCGACCGAGACGCCTCGCCTGTGGATCCTCACGAACCGTTCACGTGCCCCTCCCGGGACGGTCTCACCGCTCCCAGGGAACGTCGTGCCCGGCGGCCGAGAGGGCCGCCGTTCCCGCGAGGGAGGACCGCGCGCGCAGCACTGCGACCATCGTCTCACCCCCACCAATCCGGGTATTCAGGACAGCGTGATCCCCGTATCCTGGTCGGAGCACGGCGGGGCCGTGGCACGACCGCCGCGCCCTCCCTCCCCGGGAGGGGACGCCGACCGGCGGCGGAAGCCGCGACGACTCAGCACCGGAGGTCATCGACGTGTCCGACGAGCGCACGCTCTTCCCCATCACGATGCGCGGGTACGACCGCGTCCAGGTCGAGGCCCAGCTCGCGAGGCTGGAGAAGGCCGTGGAGGACGCGCGGGCGCGCGTCGAGGCGGCGGACGCCCGCGCCATGCAGCTCACGAGCGAGCTCAACGACGCCCAGCGCCAGCTCCGCGAGGCGGACCGGCCGTCGTACGCGGGGCTCGGGTCCCGCATCGAGCAGCTCCTGCGCTCGGCGGAGGAGCAGTCGGCGGACATCCTGTCCCAGGCCAACGCCCAGGCGGCCGACATCATGGCCCGCGCGAAGCTCTCGGCGGGCCAGGTCCGGTCCCGCGCCGAGAACGAGGTCGCCGAGCTGCTCAACAGCGCACGCCTGGAGTCGGAGGAGATCCGCTCCACGAGCGCGTCCGAGGCCGAGGGCACGCTGCTCAGCGCCCAGCGCCGCGCGGAGGAGCTGGTCGGCTCCGCAGAGCGCGAGGCCGCGCGCATCCACAGCGCGCTCGCGACGGAGGAGAGCGAGCGCCGCGCGTCGCTCGAGCGCGAGCTCGGCACGCTGCGCGCGACGGCGGAGCGCGAGACCACGGAGCTGCGCGTCACGACCGAGCGCGAGGCCGCGGAGCTCCGCGCGCGCGTCGCGGCGGAGACGGCGGCGCAGCGCGAGGCCGCGGAGCGCGAGTCGGCCGAGCTGCTGGAGAACGCGCGTCGCGAGGCGCAGCGCCAGGTGGACGAGGCGCAGCGCAAGGCGACCGAGGCGGCGAACGCCGTCACGTCCGAGATGGAGACGCTGCGCGACCAGGCCCGCACCGCCCTCGCGGACGCCGAGCTCGAGGTCGTGCGTCGCCGCGAGGAGGCGGAGCGCGAGAACGCCGAGCGCCACGCCGCCGCCAAGGCGGAGACGGAGAAGCTCGTCGCGACGGCCGAGGAGCACGCCGCGGAGGCGGAGAAGCGTGTCGCCCACGCGCTCCAGCAGGCGGAGAAGGTCCGCAGCGAGTCCGACGCGTACGTGAAGGACCTCCTGTCGACGGCGCGCCGGAACGCCGACCAGGTCGTCGCCGAGGCCCGGGCGTTCGCCGACCAGACGGTGAGCGACGCGAAGGCCGAGGCCGAGCAGCAGCGCAACGTCGCCCAGCGCCAGCTCGAGGACCTCACGCGCCAGCACGACTCGATCAACACCTACCTCGACGAGCTCCGTGGTCTCCTCGGCAGCGAGAACGAGGCCACCAAGGCCCCCGCGAAGAAGGCGGTGCCCGCGGGGACGCCCGCCCAGCAGGCGCGCGCCGCGACGCTCATGACGGCCGAGTTCCCGGTCGTCCCGGAGGAGTCCGGGCAGCGGGTCGGGACGGTCGAGGCACCGGCGAAGGGCGGCTCCGCGGCGTCCGCCGACGCCCGGCCCGCCGACACGAAGCCGACCGACACCAAGCAGGCCGGCCCGAAGTCGGGCGGCACGAAGACGGCCGACGCGAAGCCCGACGCCCCCGCCTCGGCCTGACGCCGTGCCGGCCACCGCGGGCGAGTCGGGTCCCTCGGGGTCCGCTGCGGACGACTGGCGTCGGCAGCGGACCGAGGCCGCCGCGCACCAGCAGCGCGAGCTCGACCGGCAGCGCGCCCGCGAGAGCGACGCGGCCCGGGCCCTGCTCGCCGACTTCGTCGCGCGGGCGCGCGACCGGGGTCTCGCTCCCGAGCCGCTCCGCGCCCGCGCGTTCGACGGCACCGCGACGTTCCGCACCCCGCTCCGCGGGTGGTACCTGCGCCGCAACCAGAGCGTCGCCGTCGGCGAGGACGGCGAGTTCTACGTGCTCTCGGTGCCCGGCGGCGTGCGCGCGCGCCTGCGAGGGGTCGCGGTCGAACCGTCCGACCCGCCGCTCGTGCTGGGCAAGGGCGGCCGGGACGGCGAGTCCATCGACCTCGCCGACGCGCTCGCGCTCGTGCTCGACGGGCGCTGACCCGCGGTCAGCGGTTCAGACGGTCGCCCGCGCCAGGAGGTCCGCGAGCGCGTCGGCCACCGCGGCGGGGTCCTCGACCGCGCTCATGTGGCCCGCGCCCGTCACCTGCACGAGCTGCGCGGTCGGCGCCGCGGCGACCATGTGCTCCGCCTCCGCCACCGGCGTGACCTGGTCCTCCTCGCCCACGACCACCGCGACCGGCCCCGCGAAGCCCGCGAGGACGGACGTGCGGTCGGGGCGGGCCGCCATCGCCCGCTGCGACCACGCGACGCCGTCGGGCCGCTGCGCGCGGATCCACTCCTCGAGCCGCGCGGTCAGGTGCGGGCGGGCAGCCTTGCTCGTCTCGCCGAGGAGCACCCCCGGCATGCCGAGGACCGGCTCCACGGTCTGCGTGCTCTCCGCCTCGTCGGCGATGCGCAGGCGGTTCGCGCGCGCGTCGTCGGAGTCCGCGGTGGACTTGGTGTCCACCAGCCCGAGCCCCGCGACCAGCTCCGGCCGGCGCTCTGCGAGCGCGAGGGCCACATAGCCGCCCATCGACATGCCCGCGACGACCGCGCGCGTGATCCCCGCCGCGACGAGCGCGTCCGCGGTCGCGTCGGCCGCCGCCTCGATCGACGGCGGCTCGCCCCCCAGCGGGCTCGCGCCCAGTCCGGGGAAATCGACCGCGACGACGGTGGGCTCGCCCGGCAGGGCCTCCGCGACGTCCGCCCACATCCGGTGGTCGAGCGGGAAGCCGTGCAGCAGCACGAGCGGTGTCCCGTACCCCTCGCGCAGCGTGAAGGTCTCGAGCGGTGCCGTCGTCACGTGGTCCTCCTGGGGTCGGTCGGGTGCGCGCGGCCGCGCGCCGCGGCGGTGGGTCAGTCGACGACGCCGTCGGACCGGCTCGCGTCGTAGCTCGCCTGGTCCGAGTCGGCCGTGTCGCGGTCCGCGGTCGCGCCGGCCTCGCCGTCCCACGTGGTCGGCAGCGGGAGCGGGAAACCGGGACGCACGTGCCCCACGATCTCGTCGAGCACGCGCCGCACGGACGACTCCCCCACCCACAGGTGCTTCGCGCCCTCGACGCCGATCACCTCGGCGTTCCGCACGCGCGCGAAGCGTCGGCGCGCCTCGTCGGGGCGCAGGTAGTCGTCGAGCTCGGGCACGAGGACCACCAGCGGCTTGCCGAACGCGTCCCAGCGGTCGAGGTCGTCGTCCGTCGCGCGGTGCAGCGGGGGCGAGAGCAGGATCGCGCCCTCCACCGCCGGGTCCGCGCCGTGCTTGAGGGCGAGCTCCGTGCCGAACGACCACCCGACGAGCCACCGGTTCGGGAGGTCGTGGAACTCGGCGAACTCGATCGCCGCCGCGACGTCGAAGCGCTCGGCCTCGCCGCCGTCGAACGCGCCCTCGCTCGTCCCGCGCGGGGACGACGTGCCGCGCGTGTTGAACCGCAGCACGGCGAGGTCCGCGAGCGCCGGCAGACGCCACGCCGCCTTCCGGTAGACGTGGGAGTCCATGTACCCGCCGTGCGTCGGCAGGGGGTGCAGCGTGACGAGGGTCGCGACCGGGTCCCGGTCCGCGGGGAGCGCCAGCTCGCCGACGAGCGTGAGGCCGTCCGCGGTGTGCAGCTCGACGTCCTCGCGCCGCGCGGGCAGGACGCTGAGCGACCGGATGGGGGTCGGCTCCGTCGAGGCTCGGGCGGGATCGGGCG
The DNA here is from genome assembly GCF_015327065.1 of Cellulosimicrobium sp. JZ28. NCBI lineage: Bacteria > Bacillati > Actinomycetota > Actinomycetes > Micrococcales > Promicromonosporaceae > Cellulosimicrobium > Cellulosimicrobium sp. JZ28. The sequence continues at coordinate 2,600,089 of NZ_CP017660.1, forward strand.
CGGTCTCGGGTGCGGTGCTCATCGTCCCGAGCCTAGTGCGTCTACCGCGGCCGACGGCGGTCGCGCGCCTCCCAGCACGACCTGTGCCAGTGGCGACGGTGGTCGAGCGCGGTCTCGGCCCCGAAGAAGGAGTCGTCCTGCCACGCCACGACGTGCCCGGTGCCGGGCGGGATCTCCTGCTGGCAGCCCGGGCAGAGGTAGGTCTTCGCACCGCCGCGCACCGTGCGGACCTGCCACTCGCCGTCGGCTCCCGACTCCCGGCGCGCACCGCCGAGGGCGCGGTCCAGGTCGAGGGGCGCGGGCTCCGCGCCCCAGGGTCGCTTGCGGGACGGTCGACGGGACGGCATGGGCCCATTCTCCCCCGCGGCACCGCCGGGGACCTCCTCGCGGGGCGCTCGCCGGACCACGGAGCGTCGGGCGGCACCGGCCCGCGGAGCGGCAGAGCACCGGGCCCACGACTCCCAGCGGGCGTCCAGCCGCGACCGCTAGAGTGTCCGGGCCGGTGCTGCACCCGGCGTCCGACCGCGAGGTGGCCCGTCCCCGGGCGCCGACGACCGCCGTCGTGCGGGTGCGGCCCAGACCCGACGGCCCCGCCGTCCCCCCGACCGAAGGACCCTCCTCGTGAAGCACCGCACCCTGCGCGGCGTCGCCGCGCTCACCCTGGGCGCCGCCCTCGTCCTCTCCGGCTGTTCGTCGGAGGGCGGCGGTTCCGACGACGAGACGTCGGCGAGCCCGTCCGCCTCCGACGGCGCGACGTCGTCGCCCGAGGACGTCGCGGCGCTCGAGGCCGTGACGGTCACGGGCGACCCCGGCAGCGAGCCGACCGTCGAGTTCGAGGCCCCGCTCGAGGTCTCGGGCCCGGTCGCGCTCTCGCTCGGGGACGGCGACGGCGACGAGATCGCGAAGGGCCAGGAGGTGACGCTGCACCAGGCCGCGTACTCCGGCACGGACGCGTCCAAGCTCGGCTCCACGTGGGAGGACGACTCGGCGCAGCAGATCGTCCTCGACGACCAGGTGTACCCGCAGCTGCTCGAGGCGCTGGTCGGCAAGAAGGTCGGCACGCGCTTCCTGTTCGCCGCACCGGGGCAGGACGGAAGCGCCGTCCTCACCGTCGCCGAGGTCACCGAGGTCCGGGACGCCCCGGTCGCGCCGGACCCCGCCGACGTGCCGGACCGCGCCGAGGGCGAGGCCGTGACCCCGGCCGAGGGGCTGCCCGTCGTCACGCTCGACGACACGGGCAAGCCGTCCGTCGAGATCCCCGAGGGCTACACCGCGCCGACCGAGCTCGTCGTGCAGCCGCTCATCAAGGGCAGCGGCCCCGAGGTCACCGAGGACCAGACGGTCATCGCGCACTACACGGGCTGGAAGCTCGACGGCGAGCAGTTCGACTCGTCGTGGGACCGTGGTGAGCCCTCCACCTTCCCGCTGAGCGGCGTCGTCGCCGGCTGGACCCAGGGCCTCTCCGGCCAGACCGTCGGGAGCCAGGTGCTCCTCGTCATCCCGCCGTCGCTCGGCTACGGCGAGAAGAGCGACACGAACACGAACGAGCTCGCGGGCGAGACGCTCGTCTTCGTCGTGGACATCCTCGCGGCCTACTGAGCCGACGCCGCGTCACGGAGGGCCGCACCCCGCTCGGGGTGCGGCCCTCCGTGCGTCCGGGGGCGTGTCGGGCGGGGCGTGGGCGGGTCGTAGGCTCGACGCATGACGGACGCCTCCACGACCTCGGTCCCACCCGTGCCCGACGACGCCCCCACGCCCCCCGCGGCCGCCCCGCCCGAGCGCGAGGTCCTCACGTGGGAGACCTTCGGCGTCGCCGCGCGCGAGCTCGCCGAGCAGGTCGTCGCGAGCGGGTTCCGCCCCGAGGTCGTCGTCGCGGTCGCCCGCGGCGGTCTGCTGCCCGGCGGCGCGGTCGCGTACGCGCTCGGGACCAAGGGCGTCGGGACGCTCAACGTCGAGTTCTACACCGACATCGGCCAGACCCTGACCGACCCGCGCGTGCTGCCGCCCCTCATGGACACGTCCGACCTGCCGGGCGCGCACGTGCTCGTGGTCGACGACGTCGCCGACTCGGGCCGGACGCTCGCCCTGGTCATGGACATGCTGAGCACCCACGGGGCCGAGGCCCGCTCCGCGGTGCTCTACACGAAGCCGCGCACGATCATCCAGCCGGACTACTCGTGGAAGGACACCGACCTCTGGATCACGTTCCCGTGGTCGGCCGACCCGCCCGTCGAGGGCGCACAGTCCCGGCCGAACGACTGACCCGGCCCGGCGCAGGGCCGTCACCCAGCGGGCGGCGGCCGGGGACGAGATCAGGGGACTTGCTCAAGGCAAGCCGAGGCTCGAACCTAGAAGAGGGCGCCGTCATCAGTCGGCAAGTCACGCGCGGCACTCCGAACTCTTCCCACAAAGGTCCTGATGTCGGTGCCGCGGGCGAACAACGGGACTACAGCTCGAACCAGACGGTCGAGAGGGTGCAGAGAACTTGTCGGAGCAGTCGCGATCTGATGAAGCATGTCGACGTTGATCGATCCAGATCCCGGAACCCGAAGACCGACGGAGCGGACGCGGTCAGAGCCGAACGCGGACACCGCATCGGTGAGCCGTTCATCGCTCAACAGATCTCCCGATTCGCCCACCTCAAACTTTGCCGAAGCTTTGTCACGACGCACGAGATCCACCTGCTCGGCAACCGCATCTGCCCTTTCTAGCCTCTCGCGCAGATCCGACAGCGCAACCGGTTCACCCTGCTCTCTAGTGATCAGCTCGTCGCGCCTCAGGGCCGCGAAAACGAAAACATGACCGTCCACGCTCAATGTAAGCTGCCCGTCGGCAAGACCCCACTGCGGCACCTCAAGGTCGAGTCCGCCTGAGACGAGCACTCCGAGCGCCTTCGCCGTAAGGCGATCCAAGTTGCTGCCGACCAAGAGCTGGAAGGATGGGCGCGTGGTGTCGACCGAAAGTGACGCGAGTTGAGAGGTGGTTAACTGACGCCCTACGCTCCGCCAGAATTCTCCATCCGCGCGATCAATTGTGTCCACGAGATACTGGAGGTCTTCGGCCGTCAGTGGCCCGAGTGAGCGGGCGGACGGAAACTGGATTCCGTCGCCACCATTACCTTCCCAAATCGCTCGCAAGACACGAGAAAATCGACCCGCCTGTTCGATGTTGAGATTCGCGTCAAGAGTTGCGAGGCCCTCACGGGTTTCTTCGCGATCGAGGGCCGAGGCATGGTAGAAGGTGGAGCCCGCCCGGTTTATGAGCGCGTTGACATCATCCGATCCAGCAACGCCCCGGCCGCCTTTTAGCAATGCCGACGACACCAATTTTGCCGGGGCGGAGAAATCAGGGCCTGTCGCGAGTGCGTCGAGCGTACCCAGCCCGCTGGCATTCGTAATCCAGGTGTCCGCCTCACGCGACGACCGACGCGCCTGTGCTACGTCGGCTAGCAAGCCGCCGATGCCCGCATCGTCGACGGCTACCATCATTGCCTGGCGGCGTTCGAGGTCGCGAAGGTCCTCCCTCCACCAGGTCAGCAAGGGCGCGCTACGCAGATAGACGAATCGCGCGCGCTTTTCGCGCGGCCACTCTAGAACGATATCGGGAATCCATGTGTGATTGAAATGCTCAGTAAAGCGCGGCTCCGCGGTGCGGTCGATTCTGGCGATCGATTCAGCGACGGCACGTTTTATTGCGGCAGCTCGCTCGTCAGAACGTGACACCTGGGCCGCACGTTGGATTGCGTCGTCAAGAAGCGTTCTCATCGGCGGCCCTCCTCGAGAGCGATCATCCCGATGATCTCCTTGTAGTGCGCATCTAGGAGGTTAAGGTCGTCTTGACGATCTGAGAGTGTGAGTAGCCAAATGCGGCTCGCTACAATTTGTGCGGCCTCGTGATCAATCGCCTCAGAAACGTCCTCACCAGGCTGGACTCCGAGCCCTCGGACGATGTTTGATGGGTGACACAGCGACGCGATGACTCGTTCATAGGTGCAGTGCTTGTCCCACGTCTGCGCTTGGAACGGGGCCCAGGAGATCCAGAGAAAATGATCACAGCGACTGGGCGCTTCCTTGTACGCAACGTAGGACTTCACCATAAAGTCGCGAAAATGGGCAGGTAGGTCTGATTCATTCTTATATTTCTTGACTTCGCCAAGGAAAGTCTGGTTGTCGATGCCTCCACCAATGAAGTTGCCACCGATATCGTAGGAGAAGGTTCGGCCGCCATGCGGCCATCGAAACGCCAGCAGATCCCTGAACGGCTTATCCTGGCTTGTGTAGGTCGTGGCGCGAGTCGTTCGGTCCAACCAGCGCTTCGCAGCACGCAGACCGACAAGCCCAGAGTCTTGGGAGTCTTCGCCCACGCGGTGAGCCTCCACCGGTTGCGGTTCAGGTAACAGCGACTCGGGGCTGTCCATCAATCTCCCTGCAGATCGAGCATCCGAACCAGGTGAATCTACGCAGATGGACCGGCCAGATTCCAGTGACTCATCGGGTGAAGTTTGTTCGCGGGTTACGTCCGTCGCGCTGCCGACGGCGGACTACTCATCCCTACCGGCCACGACGCTACCTCGAGCTTAGCGATCCGAGGTTTAGGTCGCCTGCAGTCCGCGCGTGCCTGGATCTCAGGGCAACCGCCGCCACGGCACGGGAGGCGAGCGCACGGGTCGATCTCGGAAGGTAGGGGCAGAGGCTGCACGCCGAGAGGCCCGAAACCGCAGGGCTTGCGGTTCCAGGCCTCTCGTCAACTCGCTGGGGCTGCCGCCGCCTGCGGGAACCTCAGAAGTCCCAGTCGTCGTCCTCGGTGTTCACGGCCTTGCCGATGACGTACGACGAGCCGGACCCGGAGAAGAAGTCGTGGTTCTCGTCGGCGTTCGGCGAGAGCGCCGAGAGGATCGCCGGGTTGACGTCGGTCTCGTCCTTGGGGAAGAGCGCCTCGTAGCCGAGGTTCATGAGCGCCTTGTTGGCGTTGTACCGCAGGAACTTCTTGACGTCCTCGGTGAGCCCGACGCCGTCGTAGAGGTCCTCCGTGTACTGCACCTCGTTCTCGTACAGCTCGAAGAGCAGCTCGAACGTGTACGCCTTGAGCTCGTCGCGCTCCTCCGGGGAGAGCTTCTCGAGGCCCTTCTGGAACTTGTAGCCGATGTAGTACCCGTGCACGGCCTCGTCGCGGATGATGAGGCGGATGAGGTCGGCCGTGTTCGTCAGCTTGGCGCGCGACGACCAGTACATCGGCAGGTAGAAGCCGGAGTAGAAGAGGAACGACTCGAGCAGCGTGCTCGCGACCTTGCGCTTGAGCGGCGAGTCGCCCTTGTAGTACTCCATGACGATCTCGGCCTTGCGCTGGAGGTTCGGGTTCTCCTCCGACCAGCGGAACGCGTCGTCGATCTCACGCGTGGAGCACAGCGTCGAGAAGATCGACGAGTAGCTCTTGGCGTGCACCGACTCCATGAACGCGATGTTGGTGTACACCGCCTCCTCGTGCGGCGTGATCGCGTCGGGGATGAGCGACACCGCGCCGACCGTGCCCTGGATCGTGTCCAGCAGCGTCAGGCCGGTGAACACGCGCATCGTGAGCTCCTGCTCCTGCGCGGTGAGCGTGTTCCACGACTGGATGTCGTTCGACACCGGCACCTTCTCGGGCAGCCAGAAGTTCCCGACGAGGCGGTCCCACACCTCGAGGTCCTTCTCGTCCTCGAGACGGTTCCAGTTGATCGCGCTCACGCGATCGATGAGCTTGAGCTTCCCCGTGGGCGACATCTGCCTTCTTCTCTCCTGCTGACCCCGGACCGACCGGGACGACTTCGTGGGACCGAACCCCGCGCCGTCGGCCACGCCTCTCCGAGAGGGTGGCCGACGGCACCGGGCATCGAGGCAACCGGTGGCTGCCTCAGGCGACTACAGCATGCAGCTGACGCAACCCTCGACCTCCGTGCCCTCCAGGGCCATCTGACGGAGGCGGATGTAGTAGAGCGTCTTGATGCCCTTGCGCCACGCGTAGATCTGCGCGCGGTTGACGTCGCGCGTCGTGACCGTGTCCTTGAAGAACAGCGTGAGGCTCAGACCCTGGTCGACGTGCTGCGTCGCGGCGGCGTACGTGTCGATGATCTTCTCGTAGCCGATCTCGTACGCGTCCTCGTAGTACTCGAGGTTGTCGTTCGTCAGGTAGGGCGCCGGGTAGTAGACGCGCCCGATCTTGCCCTCCTTGCGGATCTCGATCTTCGACGGCACCGGGTGGATCGAGGACGTCGAGTTGTTGATGTAGGAGATCGAGCCCGTCGGCGGGACGGCCTGGAGGTTCTGGTTGTAGATCCCGTGCTCCATGACCGAGGCCTTGAGCGCCGCCCAGTCGTCCTGGGTCGGGATGTGCACGCCGGCGTCGGCGAAGAGCCGGCGCACGCGCTCGGTCGCGGGCTCCCACACGCGGTCGGTGTACTTGTCGAAGTACTCCCCCGTCGCGTACTTCGAGTCCTCAAAGCCGCCGAACGCCCGCCCGCGCTCGATCGCGAGGCGGTTCGACGCCGCGATCGCGTGGTAGGCGACCGTGTAGAAGTAGATGTTCGTGAAGTCGATGCCCTCCTCGGACCCGTAGTGGATCCGCTCGCGCGCGAGGTAGCCGTGGAGGTTCATCTGGCCGAGGCCGATCGCGTGGCCGGACTCGTTGGCCCGCTTGACCGACGGCACCGACTCGATGCTCGTCTGGTCGGAGACCGCGGTGAGCGCGCGGATCGCGGTGTCGATCGTCTTCGCGAAGTCGGGCGAGTCCATCGTCTTGGCGATGTTCAGCGAGCCGAGGTTGCAGGAGATGTCGCGGCCGACGTGGTCGTACGAGAGGTCCTCGTTGAACGTCGACGGCGTCGAGACCTGGAGGATCTCCGAGCACAGGTTCGAGTGGGTGATGCGGCCCTTGATCGGGTTCGCCTTGTTCACCGTGTCCTCGAACATGATGTACGGGTAGCCGGACTCGAACTGGAGCTCGGCGATCGTCTGGAAGAAGTCGCGCGCCTTGATCTTCGTCTTGCGGATGCGCGAGTCGTCGACCATCTCGTCGTACTTCTCGGTGATCGAGATGTCGGCGAACGGCTTGCCGTAGACACGCTCGACGTCGTACGGCGAGAAGAGGTACATGTCCTCGTTCTTCTTCGCGAGCTCGAACGTGATGTCCGGGATCACGACGCCGAGCGACAGCGTCTTGATGCGGATCTTCTCGTCCGCGTTCTCGCGCTTGGTGTCGAGGAACCGCATGATGTCGGGGTGGTGCGCGTGCAGGTACACGGCACCGGCGCCCTGGCGCGCGCCGAGCTGGTTCGCGTAGGAGAACGAGTCCTCGAGCAGCTTCATCACGGGGATGACGCCGGACGACTGGTTCTCGATGTGCTTGATGGGCGCGCCGTGCTCGCGGATGTTCGACAGGAGCAGCGCGACGCCGCCGCCGCGCTTGGAGAGCTGCAGCGCCGAGTTGATGCCGCGCGCGATGGACTCCATGTTGTCCTCGATGCGCAGCAGGAAGCAGGACACGGGCTCGCCGCGCTGCGCCTTGCCGACGTTGAGGAACGTGGGGGTCGCGGGCTGGAAGCGGCCCGAGATGACCTCCTCGACGATGTCCAGCGCGGCCCGCTCGTTGCCGTCGGCGAGGCCGAGCGCGACCATGCAGACGCGGTCCTCGAAGCGCTCGAGGTAGCGCTTCCCGTCGAACGTCTTGAGCGTGTACGACGTGTAGTACTTGAAGGCGCCGAGGAACGTCTCGAAGCGGAACTTCTTCGCGTAGGCGAACTCGAACAGCGACTTCACGAACTCGCGGTCGTACTTCGCGAGGACGGCCGGGTCGTAGTACTTGTTCTCGACGAGGTAGTCCAGCTTCTCCGCGAGGTCGTGGAAGAAGACGGTGTTCTGGTTGACGTGCTGCAGGAAGTACTGCCGCGCGGCCTCACGGTCCTTGTCGAACTGGATCTCGCCGTTCGGGCCGTAGAGGTTGAGCATCGCGTTGAGCGCGTGGAAGTCGAGCTGGGTGCTCGCGAGCGGCACCTCGGTGACGGTGCCACCACCTGCCACGCTCACGCCGGAATCCGTGACTGTCGTTGCCAAAATCGTCCCAATCCGTCGCGGACGCGCGCGGCGTCCTCGGCTGTTCCCAGGAGTTCGAAGGCGTACAGGTAGGGCACCTGGCACTTCGCGGAGATGATGTCGCCGGCGATGCAGTAGGCCTCGCCGAAGTTGGTGTTGCCGGCGGCGATGACGCCGCGGATCAACGACCGGTTGTGCACGTCGTTGAGGAACTTCACGACCTGGCGCGGGACGGCACCGCCCTCGTTGCCGCCCCCGTAGGTCGGGACCATGAGCACGTACGGTTCCTCGACGCGCAGGAAGCCCTCGGTCGGACGCAGCGGGATGCGCTGGACGTCCATGCCGAGGGCCGGCAGGTCGAGCCGCTGGACGAACCGGTGCGTGTTCTCGCTGACGCTGGAGAAGTACACGAGCGACCCCACGGGGACGCACCTCCGTCCTGCCCTGCTCCGCCTGCTTCCGTACGGGTTTCCGGGCGCCTCGCGGCGCCACGGGGAGGCCGGTCAGGCGACGACCGGCGAGACCTTCTGCGCGAGGGCGGTGATCTGGTCGGGGCGGAACCCGGACCAGTGCTCGTCCCCGGCGACGACCACGGGAGCCTGCAGGTAGCCGAGCCCGCGCACGAGCTCGAGCGCCTCGGCGTCCTGGGTGATGTCCACGACGGAGTACTCGATGCCCTTCTTGTCGAGAGCGCGGTACGTCGCGTCGCACTGGACGCAGGCCGGCTTGCTGTAGACCGTGACGCTCATGGGGGTGGCTCCTCGTCTCGCGCTCTCGTCCGGGACGGTCCTCGGGGAGGGAGAAACATCTCTGACCTCGAAGGACACCGGTGGAACTACGTCTGTGTGATTCGCCAGGAGGCCTCCGGCCCCCTGGGTGTGCAACCACTATACCTAGTGGTCGAGACCGTGCCACTGCACTAGATGTCGTGGTGGAACTTCACCCCGGCGGGTGTGCTAGGCGCCATGGATCCATGGTCCCAGCCCCCTCTGACACTCCCCCGCAGCGCTCGTCCACAGCCCGTCGTCCACCGATCCGACCGGCCCGGAACGGCGTCTTCCCGCGGACGGCGAGACGCCGTCCACAGGGTGGGGACGACGTCGGTCCACACCCTGTGCGGAGCCGTCGAGGCCCGTCCACCGGCCTGCACCCGCGCTCCTGAGGATGCGCCACCGCCCGCGCGAATCAGCCCAATCCGGACACGACGATCGGTGAACTCGTCGGCGTGTCGTGCTTCTTCGGCGTGTCGCACCACGCGCCGCACCCGTGCGACAAAGGTCACCCCTCGGTGACGGACCGCCTGCCGCCCGCGCGGACCGGAGCCGTGCTCAGGGACGAGCGCACGAAGGCCCGCCCGGAACGACCGGGCGGGCCTGTCGGGGCGAGACGGCTCAGGCGGTCTCGTCGACCGTGGGGAGCGCGTTCGACGTCGCGAGCCGGCGGTACCAGTGCGCGGAGTCCTTCCACGTGCGCTCGAGCGTGTCGTAGTCGACGCGGATGATCCCGAAGCGGCGCTCGTACCCGTAGCCCCACTCGAAGTTGTCGAGCAGGGACCACGCGAAGTACCCGCGCACGTCGGCGCCCGCGTCGATCGCGGCACCTACGGCGTCGACGTGGTCGTGCAGGTAGGCGACGCGGCGGTCGTCGTGCACGCGGGGGTCCCGTCGGCGTCGACCGTGACCTCGTCGGCGAACGCGGCGCCGTTCTCGGTGACCATCATCGGCTGGTGCGGGTACGTCGTCGCCACGGACACGAGCAGCTCGGTCATGCCGGCGGGCTCGATGTTCCAGCCCATCGCGGTGTACGGGCCGGGCTGCTGGACGAACTCCACGTCGTCGACGCCGATCCACGGGCTGTGGCTCGACGCGCCGTGGCCGTCGTTCTCGGACCGCTCGCCCTCGCCGGAGAAGTGGCGCACGCGCACGGTCGAGTAGTAGTTGACGCCGAGGATCGACAGCGGCTGGCGCACCGCCTCGAGGTCGCCCTCCCGCACGAACGACCAGTCGCTCACGTGCGCGGTGTCGGCGAGCAGGTCGGCGGGGTACTCGCCGTCGAGCATGGGCGCGAGGAACGCGCGGTTGGCGAGCGCGTCGATCTTGCGCACCGCGTCGAGGTCCGCCGCCGACGACGGGTCGTCGGGCCGGATGACGTGCAGGTTGAGCGTGACGGACGTCTTCGCGTCCTCGCCGAGCTCGTCGCGGATCGCCTGGACGGCGAGGCCGTGCGCGAGGTTGAGGTGGTGCACGGCCGCGAGCGCCGCGGCGGGCTCGGTGCGGCCGGGCGCGTGCACGCCGGAACCGTAGCCGAGGTAGGCGGAGCACCACGGCTCGTTGAGGGTCGTCCAGGTGTCGATCCGGTCCCCGAGCTCGCGCGCCATGTGGCGGGCGTACTCGGCGAAGGCGTACGCGGTGTCGCGGTTCGCCCAGCCCCCGGCGTCCTCCAGCTCCTGCGGGAGGTCCCAGTGGTAGAGCGTGACGACGGGCTTGACGCCCTTCTCGAGGAGCGCGTCGACGAGGCGCGAGTAGAACGCGACGCCCTCCGGGTTGAGCGGGCCGGTACCGCCCGGCTGGACGCGCGACCACGAGATGGAGAACCGGTACGCGCCGAGGCCGAGGTCGGCGATGTGCTGCACGTCCTCCTGCCACCGGTGGTAGTGGTCGTCCGCGACGTCGCCCGTGTCGCCGTTGAGCGTGCGGCCCGGGGTGTGGGAGTACGTGTCCCAGATGGACGGCGTGCGGCCGCCCTCGGCGGCGGCGCCCTCGATCTGGTAGGCGGCGGTCGCGGAGCCCCAGAGGAAGTCGGTCGGGAACGTGCGGCGGCCCGACGACGCGGGCGCGGCCTGCGCGTCGACGGCGACGGGGGCGGTGGTGTCGGTGGTCACGAGGGTCCTCGCTGGTCGGTCGTCGGACGACGTGGTCCGCGACGGTGGTCGGGTCGGTGGCCGGCGCGACGACGCCGGGCGGACGCGCCATGGGAGCGCTTCCATGGTGCGTCCGCCCAGGATACGTCCTCAGCCGAGGTCGAGAGTCACGCTCGTCGCGCCGTGCGCCTCGGCCGTCACCGCGCCGGCCCGCACGGACCAGGCCGCGGGGGCGTCGTCGGACGAGACCGTGAGGGTCGCGCCCGACCGGCGCACGCGGAACGTGGCCCCGGCCGCGCCGTCCGACGGCGGGACGACCACGAGCTCGTCGTACCCGTCGGGCAGCTCGAACGCGTGCAGCGTGACGCCGTCGGCCCAGGCGTAGTCCGGCCGGTCGGTGCGGGCGCCGACCGGCAGGACGGTGCCCGGGCGCACGAGCACCGGGAGCGAGTCGAACCCGTGGGTCTCGGTGACCCAGCGCGGGCCGGTCACCGTCTCGCTCAGGGCGGGGCCGTCGTCGGGCTGGACGAGACGGGTCCACGTGCCCTCCGGCACGTAGTACTCCACGCGGCCGTCCGCGCGGAACACCGGCGCGACGAGGAGCGCGTCGCCCAGCAGGTACTGCGTGTCCGCGGTGTACCCGGCGCGGTCGTGCGGGAGCTCGAGCACGAGCGGCCGCATCATCGGCACGCCGTCGGTGTGCGCCTCCTCGGCCACCCGCCCGAGGTACGGCATGAGCGAGAGCTTGAGGTGCGTGAACTTGCGCGTCACGTCGACGGCCTCGTCGTCGAACGCCCACGGGACCCGGACCGAGCCCGAGCCGTGCAGGCGCGAGTGCGACGACAGCAGGCCGAACGCCGTCCAGCGCTTGAACACGCCCGGGTCCGGCGTGCCCTCGAAGCCGCCCATGTCGTGGCTCCAGTAGCCGAAGCCCGACATCGACATCGACAGGCCGCCGCGCAGCGACTCGGCCATCGACGCGTACGTCGAGTCGCAGTCGCCGCCCCAGTGCACGGGGAACTGCTGGCCGCCCGCCGTCGCGGACCGCGCGAACAGGACCGCCTCGCCCTCGCCGCGCTTGCGCTCGAGCAGCCGGAAGACCGCCTCGTTGTAGAGCTGGGCGTAGTAGTTGTGCATCTTGCGCGGGTCGGAGCCGTCGTGCCACGCGATGCCGTCGACGGGGATCCGCTCGCCGAAGTCGGTCTTGAAGCAGTCGACGCCCTGGTCGAGCAGGCCCTCGAGCTTGTCGACGTACCACGCGGCCGCGTCGGGGTTGGTGAAGTCCACCAGCCCCATGCCCGCCTGCCACAGGTCCCACTGCCACACGGACCCGTCCTCGCGCTTCACGAGGAAGCCCTGCTCCGCCGCCTCCGCGAAGAGGGGCGAGCGCTGCGCGACGTACGGATTGATCCACACGCACACCTTGAGCCCGCGGTCGTGCAGGCGCCGGAGCATGCCCTCGGGGTCGGGGAACGTGCGCGGGTCCCACTCGAAGTCGACCCACTGGTACTCGCGCATCCAGAAGCAGTCGAAGTGGAACACCGACAGCGGCAGGTCGCGCTCGGCCATGCCGTCGATGAACCCGTTCACGGTCTGCTCGTCGTAGCTCGTCGTGAACGACGTCGTGAGCCACAGGCCGAACGACCACGCCGGCACGCGCGCGGGGCGGCCCGTCAGCGCCGTGTACCGGCGCAGCACGTCCTTGGGCGTCGGGCCCTGGATGACCAGGTACTCCAGCGACTGCCCCTCGACGGAGAACTGGACGCGCGTGTTCACCTCGGAGGCGACCTCGAACGAGACCTTCTCCGGGTGCTCGACGAACACCCCGTAGCCCTTGGTCGTGAGGTAGAGCGGCACGGACTTGTACGCCTGCTCGCTCGACGTCCCGCCGTCCTCGTTCCAGATGTCCACGACCTGGCCGTTCTTGACGAACGGGCCGAACCGCTCCCCCAGGCCGTACACGAGCTCGCCCGGCTCGAGCGCGAGCTGCTCGTGCGTCCACGTGCCGCCGTCGTCCGACGTGACGTGCCCGACCGACTTCGGCAGCGAGGAGGTCAGCACCTCGCCGTCCGCCTCGAAGTCCACGCGCCAGCGGTCGCCCCGGTGCACGCGCACGGCGAGGTCCTCGGACCGCAGGACGGCGACGTCGTCGTGCACCTCGACCTCGGGCCGGAACCCGGGCTCGCCGGTCACCTGGAACGCCGGGCCCCGGCGCACCGCGCCCTGGTGGTGCTCGACGCGCACGCGGATCACACCAGGTGCGGGCGAGGAGTACGTCGTCGTGAGCATCGGGCGGTTGAGCGTGTCGCCCCGGCCGCGGATCTTCGCCGTCGGCGCGTACACGGTGAGCGTGCCGGCCGCCTCGTCCGCGCGGACGTCGTCGACCTCGACCGCGTAGAGCGGGTGCATGCCGGGTCGGACCTGCCAGTACCCGTCGGTGAACTTCATGGGTGGTGCTTCCTTCGTCGGTGCGTATCGGTGTCTCGGGGCGTCAGGCCGGAGGCCTCACTTGACGGCGCCGGCCGTCACGCCGCGGGTGAGGGTGCGCTGGAAGATGAGGAAGAAGATCAGCGCGGGGATCAGCGAGACGAGCGCGCCCGCGTTGGTCGTCGGGGCGTCCATCATCCGGTCGCCCTGGAGCGACGCGAGCGCGATGGGGATCGTCTGGGTGTCGTTGGTCGTCAGCATGACCAGCGGGATGAAGAACTCGTTCCACGTCCAGATGAAGAAGAAGATCATGAGGACGCCGAGCGTCGGCCGGACGATCGGGTACACGACCTGCCACAGGATGCGCCAGCGGCCGGCGCCGTCGAGCTGCGCCGCCTCGAGGAGCGCGGGCGGGAACGTCCCGAGCACGGACGAGAGCAGGTACGTGCCGAACGCCGCCTGGATGACCGTGAAGATGATGATGATCGACCACTGCGAGTTCGACAGGCCGACCTTCTGCGCCATGTCGAACAGCGGGTAGATGAGCGCCTCCTGCGGCAGCATGTTCGCCACGAGGAACAGCGTGACGATCCACAGCCGGCCCTTGATGCGGCCGACGCCGATCGCGTACGCGCTGAGGAGCGACAGGAGCGTGCCGAACACGGCGACGAGCGCCGAGATGAAGACGGAGTTCCAGAGCTTCTGCGGGAAGTTCGTGCGCGTCCAGAAGTTCTGCACGCCGTCGAGGTAGAGCTCGCTCGGGAGGCTCAGCGGCCCGTCCTGGGAGTACTCGGCCGGGGACTTGAACGCGTTGAGCACCATGATGACGAACGGCGACAGCATGAGGAGCGCGACGAGCACCGCCGCGGCGAGCACGAACCAGCGGCCGATCCCGCGGCGGTAGCGCTCGTCCTGCCGCGTGGCGCGCAGGGCGCGGCGGGGGCGGGACGACGCGTCAGCGCCCGGCGCCACGGCGTCCGCGGGGGTGGTGGTGACGGTGGACATCAGCGGCCCTCCTGCTCACGACGCTCGGCGCGGCTCTGCAGCGCGAGGATCACGACGGCGACGACGATGATGACGAGGGTGAGCACGGTCGCCACCGCGGCGCCGTAGCCGACCTTCGACTTGTCGAAGAAGTTCAGGTACGAGTAGTAGCTCGGGACGAGCGTGGAGCTCTCGGGGCCGCCGCGCGTGAGCACGTAGATGGGCCCGAAGACCTTGAGCGCCGCGACGGTGCAGGTGAGCGTGACGACGAACGTCTCGGGACGGATCTGCGGGATCGTGATGGCCCCGAAGCGCCGCCACCAGCCGGCGCCGTCGAGCTCGGCGGCCTCGTAGAGCTCGGGGTCCACGCGCTGGAGCGCGGACATGAAGATGACCACCGGGTAGCCGATCTGGACCCAGATGAGCACGAGCATGACGCTCGGCAGCGCGGTCGAGGTGTCGCCCAGCCAGTTCGGCGGGTTCTCGACCCCGATCCCGCGCAGCATGACGTTGAGCGCGCCGGTCTGGGCGTTGAGGATCCAGTTCCACAGCACGCCGGCCACGGCGACGGGGAGGATCTGCGGCAGGTAGTACGTCGCGCGCAGGAACGCCGCGACACGGGGCCCGAACCGGCGGCCGAGGTAGTCGAACAGCACGGCGGCGAGCACGAGGCCGACGAGGGTCGGCACGACGACCATCGCGAGGATCATCGCGATGGAGTTCTGGAACGAGGTCCAGAACGCCGAGTCGTGCATCAGGTCGGCGTAGTTCCCCAGCCCGTACCAGCGCATCGGCGCCATGCCGCCGCGCCACTTGAACAGGCTGTAGTAGACGTTCATCGCGAACGGGTAGCCGATCACGACGACGAACGCCACCGCGCCGGGCAGGAGGTAGGGCAGGTACGGGAGCCAGGCGGGCCGGCGACGACGGCGGCGTGCCGCGGTCGCGCGCGACGCCTCGCGCGCGGGTCCGGGCCCGGCCTCGGGCACGGTGTCGGTGCGGGTGGTCATGACGGTCTCTTTCGCGGGAGGTCCTCGGGTGATGCTCGGGTGGTGCCCGGGCGGCCGGCCGACGCAGGTGCCGGCCGGCCGCCCGGGACGGGCGGTTCCGCTCAGCTGTCGAGCAGGTCCGCCTTGCCGTCCACGTAGGCGGACTCGAGGCCGTCGAGCACCTCGGTCGGCGACTTCGACTGGTTGATGAGGGACTGGAGTTCGCTGACGATCACGTCGTAGTAGCCGGGCACGGGCCAGTCGGGGTAGAACGCGAGGCCGTCGTCGTCGAGGATCGCCTGGAAGTTCTCGGTGAGCTGCTGCGTGCGCTCGTCCGTGATGACGGACGCGTCACCGGCGACGGGCAGACCGCCCTTCTCCGCGAGGATGTTCTGCACCTCGGGGCGCAGCGTGACGTCGATGAACTCCTCGGCGAGGTCGGGCGAGTCCGCGTTCGCGGGGACGACCCACAGGTTGCCGGACGAGCCGACCTGGAGCGTGTTGCCGGGGAAGTTGAACTGGCCCCAGTCGGCGTCCATCTCCTCGACGATGCGGCCGAACCACCACGAGCCGGAGACCATCATCGGGTAGGTGCCGTTGATGAACGAGACGCCCATGTCCTCGGCGGTGAGCGCCGCGGAGTCGGACGCGACGTAGCCGTCCTTGATCCAGGAGTCGAGCTTCTCGGTCGCCTGCGTCATCTCGGGACCGTGGAAGTCGGGGTCGCCGTCGAAGAGCTGGTACTGGTCGACGAAGTCGCGATCGGAGTTCGCGAGCACGAGCTCGTACCAGAGCTGGCCCATCGGGTACTCGGCGCCGGCCTCGGCGAGCGGCGTGATGCCCTGGGCCTTGAACGCCTGCATGACGGTCTCGAGCTCCTCGAGCGTCGTCGGCACCTCGAGCCCGTACTGGGCGAACATGTCCTTGTTGTAGTAGACCTGCACGAACTCGCCGTAGTTCGGGACGCCGTACCACTCGCCCGAGCCCATGAGGCCCTGGTCGTCGTAGGTCGCGGTCGTCTGGAGCGAGCCGCTGAGCTTCTCGTCCCAGCCGCGCTCGGTCGCCGCGTCGGTGAGCGGGGTCAGCAGGCCCTGCGCGGCGAGCTGGCCGGCGGTCGCGTTGCCCTTGTTGTACTCCATGACGTCCGGCACGTCGTCGCCGGTGAGGACGATCTTGGCGTTCTTCTGGATCTGCTCGAACGTCTGCTTCTCGACGACGACGTCGACGTCCGGGTTCTCCTCCTCGAAGATCTCGATCGCCTTGGCCCAGGCCTGGCCCATGGCCGAGTCCTCGTTCTCGTAGTGCCAGATCGTCAGGGTCTGGTCGTCGGACCCGCCGCTGCCGCCGGAGCTCCCGCACGCCCCGAGGGCGAGTGGGAGCGCTGCCACGGCAGCGACGAGCGAGATCTTCCGGGATCGCAGCATGTGCGTGTCCTCCTCATCGAGTTCCGGCGGGGGCCGGAGGGCGGCCGGGCGTCGCCCGGCCGGTCGGTGTTCAGCGAGCCGCGGGCTCGGGGTCGTCGTCCGGTGCCCGGCCGGCCGCGGGGGCGACGCTGCTGCCGGGCTCGAGGACGCACGGGATGAGCACGTTCGGTGTGCTCGGACGGGAGCCGTCCACGAGGGACAGCAGCTTCTGCACGCCCAGGCGGCCGAGCTCGGCGCCGGGGGCGTGCATGGTGGTGAGCGGCGGGTTGCTCATCTCCCCGACGCCGGGCGACGTGACGATCGACAGGATCGACATGTCGCCGGGGATCGCGACGCCGCGCTGCTGGAGCTCGGCCACGACGCCGAACGTCGCGATCTCGTTCATGGTGACGAACGCCGTGAGCCGGGGCTCGCGCGCGAGCAGCGTCGCGACGGCGTCACGGCCGGCGCTCGGCGACTCGTCGACGCGCAGTGCGACCGGCTCGAGCCCGCGACGGCGCATCGCCGCCTCGAAGCCTTCCTCGGCACGGAACGTCGGCGCGTAGCCGTCGTCCGCCGTCGCCTGCGAGTGGTTGACGAGCGCCACGTGCCGGTGGCCCAGGTCGACGAGGTGCTGGACCGCGTCGTCCGTCGTGCGCTCGAAGTCGATGTCGACCGACGGCCGGTCGGAGACGTCGCGCGTCCGGCCGATCATCGTGTACGGGACCCCGGCCTCGTGCAGCACGTCGACCCGCGCGTCGTCGAGCGCGACCTCCATGAGCAGGACGCCGTCCGCCATCCCCTGGCGCACGAGGTCGCGGACCTCGGGCGCCTGGGTCGTGCGGAAGGGCCACAGGACCAGGTGGTAGCCGTTCTCGCGCGCGGTCTCCGCCGCCGACGAGACGAACTCCGCGACCGTGCCGCCGAGGCCCTTCTCCATCGCGGGGTAGATGAGGGCCAGCACGTGGCTGCGTCGGGACGCGAGGCCGCGGGCCATCGCGTTGGGCTGGTAGCCGAGCTCGGCCATGGCGTCCTCGATGCGCCGACGCGTGGCGTCGGAGACCGGACGCGTGCCGGACAGCGCGTACGAGACCGTGCTCAGCGAGACCTGCGCGCGTCGCGCCACGTCCTGCATCGTCGCCATCCTCACCACTCCCCTGTGGTCCGGTCCCGCGCCTCGGCCGTCGAAGCGCTTCGTCGAAACGCATCGTCGAAGCGCTTCGATGTTACGAGTATTGGTTGAACAAATGGCTGGCGTCAAGCCCGTCGGGCAAGAGCACGCTCTCTCGTTCTTGCTGCGCGCCCCGACCTGCGACGACGTCCGGACGCGCACGAGCCGCCGGGCGGCAGGACCGCCCGGCGGCTCGATCGGTCCCCGGCGGGCCCGGGGTCAGGCGAAGAGGTCGACGCCCTCCCCGCCGCGCAGCACCTCGCGCACGCGCAGGTCGCCGTCCGTCACGACGACGTCGGCACGCAGCCCCGCGACCAGCCCGCCGCGGTCGTCGAGGCCGAGCACCCCGGCCGGGGTCCACGACGCCGCGCGGACCGCGTCGACGAGCGGCACCCCCGCCTCGACCGTCTCGCGCACGACGTCGAGCAGGTGGTACGTGCCACCGGCGATGGCCCCGCCGTCGGTGAGACGCGCGACGCCGTGCGCGACCGTGACGCGCATCGGGCCGAGCTCGTACGCGCCGTCGGCCATGCCCGCCGCGGCCATCGCGTCCGTGACGAGCGCGACGGCGTCCGGCCCGGCCACCGCGCCGTCCGCCCCCACGTGCGGGCCGACGAGCTCGACGACGCTCCGGATCGTGCCGTGCGCGAGGTGGGTGCCGTCGGCGACGAGCTCGACGACCATCTCGCCGCGCGCGGCCGCCGCGAGGCACGCGGCCACGGGCCCCGGCTCGCGGTGGTGCAGCGGGCGCATCCCGTTGAACAGGTGCGTCGCGGTCAGCCGCGCGCCCGGCCGGCCCGCCGCGGCGAACGCCGCGACGCCCGCGGCGATCGCCGCCTCGGTCTGCTCGGTCGTCGCGTCCGTGTGCCCGAACGAGGGCACGGCGCCGACCTCGACGAGCGTCTCGATCACTCCCCCGGGCCCGACGACGCCCGGCACCTCGGGCGCGACCGTCATGGTGCGCAGGTGCCCGCGCGCCGCGGCAGCGATCGCCCGGACGAGCTCCGGGTCGCCGTCGAGCATGTCGTGCGGGTTCTGGGCTCCGCACCGCACCTCCGAGAGGAACGGGCCCTCGAGGTGGATGCCGACGATCTCGCCCGCCTCCGCGAGGTCGGCGAGCGTCGCCGCGCGGGCGAGCAGAACGTCGCGCGGCGCGGTCACGAGCGACGCGACGAGGCTCGTGGTGCCGTGCCGCAGGTGCTCGCGCGCCCCGCCGAGCGCCTCGGCCGCGCTCGTCGCGTCGGGGAAGCTCGACCCGCCGCCGCCGTGGTCGTGCACGTCCACCAGGCCCGGGAGCAGGGTCACCCCGTCCCCGGCGGGCACGTCGGGGAACCCGGCGGCCGCCGCCTCCGAGCGCGGGCCGACCCACGCGACGAGTCCGTCACGGACGGCCACGACGCCGTCGTCGAGCACCCTGTCCGGGGTGACGACGCGACCCGCGAGGACGCGCGCGGTGCCGGGCTGTTGGTCGGGACGAGGGCTGCGGACGGCGTCGGTCATGGGGCCATTCTGGCGCACTTCGTACACCCGGCGTGCAAACCTCTCGGGTCAGCCGTCGGACGCCGCGAGGAGCCGTCGCGCGCCCCGTCCGAGGTGCAGCGCGAACAGCCGCTGGAACGTCGGCACGGCGAACGAGAACGGCCGCACCCACCACAGCACGGGGCGGCTGAAGACGTCGATGCGCCACCACAGGTCCCCGGCGTCGTCGCGCTCGACGGCGAACCGCTCCTCCCCCACGAACGCGTGGCCCGGGAGCGTCCCGTAGGCGAAGCCCACGCGTCGCTCGGTGCGCTCGACCCACACGACCTCGCACGGCTCGTGCAGCCGCAGGCGCCCGACGCCCAGCAGGGTCGTGACCCGCACGCCCGGGGCGGCGACCGGGGCGTCCGTCTCGAGCCGCACGCGCGCCGCGGCGTGCACCTGCCACCTGAGGAGCTGCTCGCCCAGCCGGGCGAGGTCCTCGGGCGGCCGGGCGCGGTCGGTGAGGCGGCGCCGCACGTGCAGGTGCCGGTACCCGCTGGGCCAGCGGTCCGTGCGCGTCGCCCCGACCTCGGGGTAGGTGAACGTCATGCCGTGCTCCTCTCGGCCCCCGGGCGGGGGCTCGTCGGGTCCGGGTCCCCTGCCGGGGACGGGGTCGTGCCGTCGCGCGCGAGCAGCCGGACGCCGAGCAGCGCGCACAGCACGAAGCTGAGCGCGTTCCCGACCCCGTGCGTCGCGGCCATGACGTCGAGGCTCGGGTGGGCGAGCCCGAAGGCCTCGCCCCCCGCCCACCACAGCGCGAGCACCATCGACGCGCTCACGACGACGGCCGCCGTGCCGAGCAGCGCCCGGGCCGCGGCCGGCCGTCCGCCGGGGCGCGCGAGCGACCGCACGACGGCGGCCGCCGTCGCCCACAGCGCGAGCGTGAGGACGACCGCCCCGACGAGCTCGGCGACGTCGCCCACGAAGTACCCGACGAGCACGAGCGCCGTCCCGGCCGGGACGCCCCAGGCGCCCGCGGTCGCGAGCCGGTCGCCCGGGGCGAGCCGCGCGACCGCGCCGGCGACGAGCGCCGCCCCGAAGCCCGCGTAGAGCATGTGCGGCACCGTGAGGGCGAGGTACGTGCCGGAGAACCCGAGCAGACCCCACTCCGCGCGCTCGGCGACGAGCGCGCTCGCCCCGACCGCGGGCAGCACGAGCGCGGTCACGGTCGCGGCCCGGCTCGCGAGGTCGACGCGCGGCGGCACGTCGCCCAGGCCGGCACGGGGCACGACGGCGTGCGCGCGCCCCGGGCGGGCGGGAGGCGCCACGTCGCGCAGCGTGCCCACGGCGAGGCGGACGCCCGCCCCGAGCAGCACGGCGGACGCGAGCACGAAGGGCAGCGTCAGCACGACGGCCAGCCTGCTGTGCGGCAGCAGGAGGCTCACGACGGCGGCGGCGCCGGCGAGCGGCCAGGCGGCGCTGCGCGGCGCCGGGACGACCTGCCGCCCGAGGAGCCGGAGGCCGAGCGGGAGCACGACCACCGCGCCGAGCGCCACGAGCAGCCCGACGACCGCCTCCCCCGCCGGGCTCACGACGGCACCCCGCGGGTCGGGGCCGGCGCCGAGACGTCCTGGACGAGGCGCAGGGCGTCGTCGACCACGCCGCGGGCGACCGGGAGGCGTGCCAGCCGGACGAGGTTGCCGACGAGCGTCGCGCCGCCGTCGACGAGGCGGCGCGTGCGCGCGAACTCCGGCGAGGAGTCGTAGACCCAGAAGAGCGTGATGCCGAGCTGCGCCAGCCAGAGCAGCTCCGGCAGGCGCGCCCGGAGGTGCGCCGGGACGCGCGACGACGTCCCCGCCACGACCTCCTCGAAGAGGTCGCGCGAGAGGTCGCGCGCGTCGGTCGACGCGGCCGAGAACGGGCTCGCGTCGGAGCCCGGACGGATCGCGACCGAGATGAACTCCGCGCCGAACGTGTGGAAGGGGGCGAACGCGTCGATCGCCGCGCCCCACACGCCGCGCAGCCGGTCGGCGAGCGACCCGCCCGCCGCGAGGACCGGGGCGGCGAGCGCGGCGTGCTCGCGCTGCACGTCGAGGTAGAGCTCCTGGACGAGCGCGTCCTTGGACGGGAAGTGGTAGTAAGCGTTCCCCGTGCTCACGCCCGCCTCCGCCGCGACGGCGCGCATCGTCGTGCGCTCGTAGCCGACGTCGCGCAGCATCCGGATCGCGACGTCGCGCAGGTGCGCGCGGGTCCGCTCGGACTTCGGCGTCGCGCTCATGCGTCAGGGCTCTTTTTGAACATGTTCAAAAACTACCACGGCACGGTCCCGTCCCGTGCGGTGACCCGGCGCGCGGTGCGGTGACGGCGCGCGCCGAGTGGCCAGCTCCTGCTGTCAGCCGCCGAGCAGGCGGTCCTGGCGGGACGAACAGGCGGTCGTGGCTCGTCCAGGGGTCAGGACGGACCACGACCGCCTGCTCGGCGGTGGGACGGGCGTCAGAAGAGACGCGAGTCGACGTCGTCGACGCCGCGCATCGCGTCGTAGTCGAGCACGAGGCAGCCGATGCCGCGGTCGGTCGCGAGCACGCGCGCCTGCGGCTTGATCTCCTGCGCGGCGAACACGCCGCGCACGGGCGCGAGCAACGGGTCGCGGTTGAGCAGCTCGAGGTAGCGCGTGAGCTGCTCGACGCCGTCGATGTCGCCCCGGCGCTTGATCTCGACCGCGACCGTCGCGCCGAGCGGGTCCTTGGCGAGGATGTCGACGGGACCGATCGCCGTCGGGTACTCGCGGCGCACGAGGGTGTGGCCCGAGCCGAGCAGCTCGATCTGCGCGGCCAGCATCTCCTGGAGGTGCGCCTCGACGCCGTCCTTGACGAGCCCCGGGTCGACCCCGAGCTCGTGCGAGCTGTCGTGCTGCACCTCGTGCAGCTCGATCTCCAGCCGGTCGTCGCTCTTCGCGTGCTGGACGGCCCAGACCTCCGTGACGCCGCGCTCGCGCGCCTCGTCGGAGGGCGCGCGCACCGCGAGCGAGCACGGCGGGCTCATCCAGTTCAGCGGCTTGTACGACCCGCCGTCCGAGTGCAGCAGCACGCTCCCGTCGGCCTTGACGATGAGCACGCGCGTCGCGAGCGGCAGGTGGGCGGACAGGCGGCCCGTGTAGCGGGCGGAGCAGCGGGCGACGACGAGGCGCATGAGGCGGGTCCTCCGGGTCGGTGGTGGGCGGTCCGGTCACGGCGTCTGCCCCCGGGCGACGCCTCAGACGACGACGTCGCGCCGCCCCGGGGGCGCGGCCTCCAGCCAGGAGGCGAGGCCCTCGTAGGCGGCCCGCGACATCGTGAGCTCGAAGTCCTGGCCGCGGTAGCGGCAGCGGACGAGGTAGGTGTCGGACTCCTCGCCGGCGAGCGGCTCGCGGCCCGCGATGACGAGGTCGTAGCGCGACCAGGTGCGGGCGGGCCGCAGCGACACGGACCACAGCCGCCACCAGTCGATGCGGCCGACGCCGTAGTGCGCGATGCCCGCGATCCAGGGGGCTCCGGGGGCGCCCGCGCGCCGCGCGCCGCACTCGAACGAGCCGACGCGGTGCGACAGGGCGCGCAGACGCCACACCCCCAGCCCGATCGCGACAAGGACGAGGACGAGCAGTCCGAGCGCGATCCAGGCCAGGGGCGTCATGGTCGGGCGGAGGTCAGCGGGCCGGTACGGACTCGACGGAGTCCGCCACGATCGTGACCTGGTTCGAGTCGACGGAGAGGAACCCGCCGGAGACGCGGACCTCGAGGGACTCCCCCTCGCCCGCGATGCGTACCGAGCCCTCCTGCAGCACGGAGAGCAGCGGCGAGTGGTCCGCGAGGATGCCGATCTCGCCGTCCGCCGCGGGGCCGTGACCCGCTGCGCGCGGCCCGACCAGATCTTGCGGTCCGCCGCCACGAGGTCGACGTTCAGCTGTGCCACGGGAACTCCTTCATGGGCGGTTCATGCCCGGTGTGCTGTCCGGACGACGCCCGGTCCGCGTGCGGCGGACCGGGTCGGGAGCGACGCCCACGGGGCCGGGCCGTCCGGCCCGGCCCCGTGCGAGCGTCGGGTCAGGCGCCGTACTCCTTCTGGATGCGGGCCCAGTTGCGCTCGAGGTCCTCGAGGCCACCGATGTTGTAGAAGGCCTGCTCGGAGATGTGGTCGAACTCGCCGTCGGCGATCTTCTTGAACGCCTCGATGGTCTCGCTCAGCGGGACCGTCGAGCCCACGACGCCGGTGAACTTCTCGGCCATGTAGGTGTTCTGGGAGAGGAACTGCTGGATGCGGCGCGCACGCGCGACGACCGTCTTGTCCTCCTCCGAGAGCTCGTCCACACCGAGGATCGCGATGATGTCCTGGAGCTCCTTGTTGCGCTGCAGGATCGACTTCACGCGCGTCGCGACGTCGTAGTGCTCCTGGCCCACGTAGCGCGGGTCGAGGATGCGGCTCGTCGAGGCGAGCGGGTCCACCGCGGGGTACAGACCGCGCGAGGCGATCTCACGGGAGAGCTCGGTCGTCGCGTCGAGGTGCGCGAACGTCGTCGCCGGCGCCGGGTCGGTGTAGTCGTCCGCCGGGACGTAGATCGCCTGGAGCGACGTGATCGAGTGACCACGCGTCGAGGTGATGCGCTCCTGGAGCAGACCCATCTCGTCGGCGAGGTTCGGCTGGTAGCCGACCGCGGACGGCATGCGCCCGAGCAGCGTCGACACCTCGGAACCCGCCTGCGTGAAGCGGAAGATGTTGTCGATGAACAGGAGGACGTCCTGCTTCTTCACGTCGCGGAAGTACTCCGCCATGGTCAGCGCGGAGAGCGCGACGCGAAGACGCGTGCCCGGGGGCTCGTCCATCTGGCCGAAGACGAGGGCGGTCTTGTCGAAGACGCCCGCGTCCTCCATCTCGTGGATGAGGTCGTTGCCCTCACGCGTGCGCTCGCCGACGCCGGCGAACACCGAGACACCGCCGTGGTCCTGCGCGACGCGCTGGATCATCTCCTGGATGAGGACCGTCTTGCCGACGCCCGCACCACCGAAGAGGCCGATCTTCCCACCCTGCACGTACGGGGTGAGGAGGTCGATGACCTTGATGCCCGTCTCGAACATCGTGGTCTTCGACTCGAGCTGGTCGAACGCCGGGGGCTTGCGGTGGATCGGCCAGCGCTCGGTGATCTCGATCGTCTCGCCGGGCTCGGCGTTGAGGACGTCGCCCGTGACGTTGAAGACCTTGCCCTTGGTGACGTCGCCGACGGGGACGCTGATCGGGGCGCCCGTGTCGGTGACCTGCGCGCCGCGGACGAGGCCGTCCGTCGGCTTGAGGGCGATCGCACGGATGAGCGAGTCGCCCAGGTGCTGGGCGACCTCGAGCGTGAGCGTGAACGACTTCTCGCCCTCGCCCTGCGACGACAGGTCGATGTCGACGGTCAGCGCGTTGTAGATGTCGGGGATGGCGTCCGCCGGGAACTCGATGTCCACGACGGGGCCGATCACACGAGCGACTCGGCCCACGCCGGGACCGCTGGAGTGCTCGACCTGTGCTTCCACGGTGGTGGCGGTCATTGCTGGCCTCGCTTCGCAGTGCCGGAGTGGTCCCCGGCGGGTTCGGTCAGGATGTCGGTGATGGTGCTGGCCGCGCGGGCCTCGCGGCCCGTCATGACGCCGCCAGGGCGTCGGCACCCGAGACGATCTCGCTGATCTCCTGGGTGATGTCCGCCTGGCGCGCCTGGTTCGCGAGCCGCGTGTAGTTGCGGATGAGGTCCTCCGCGTTGTCCGTCGCGGTGTGCATCGCCCGCTGCCGCGCCGCGAGCTCGGACGCCGCCGCCTCGAGGAGGCAGCTGAAGATCCGGCTGCGGACGTAGCGCGGGAGCAGCGCGTCGAGCACCGCCTCCGGCGAGGGCTCGAAGTCGTACAGCGGGAGCACGTCGTGCTTGCCGGCGGGGGCGACGCCCTCGACGACCTCGAGCGGGAGCATCCGCACGACGCGGGGGCGCTGCGTGACCATGTTGACGAACTGCGTGTAGACGATGTGCAGCTCGCTCACGCCGCCCTCGGCGGCCGGCGCGAGGAACGCACCGAGCAGGGTCTCGGCGATCTCGCCCGCGACCTCCGCGTTGGGGGCGTCCGACCCGTACGACCACGTGCCCGCGAGCTCGCGCCCGCGGAACGTGTAGTACTGGATCGCCCGACGGCCGGCCGCGTAGAGCGCGACCTCCTTGCCCTCGGCGGCGAGCCGCTCCACGAGGCGCTCCGTCTCGCGGATGATCGACGCCGAGTAGGCGCCGGCCATGCCGCGGTCGGACGCGACGACGAGCACCGCGACACGGTTGGTGTCCGTGCGCTCGCTCGTCAGCGGGTGCTGCGTCGTCGTGTGCGTCGCGACGGCCGACACCGCCCGGGTGATCGCCCGGGCGTACGGCGCCGCGGCCGCGGTGCGGTCGCGGGCCTTGCCGATGCGCGACGCGGCGATGAGCTCCTGCGCGCGGAACATCTTCTTGAGCGACTGCGTCGACTTGATCCGCTGCTTGTAGACGCGCTGGGATCCGGCCATGCTCAGGCCCTCTTCTGCCGGACGATCTGCTCCTGCTCGATCTCCGTCTCGGTCTCGTCCTCGGTGTCGCCGCCGACGAGCGGCGTGCCGTCACCCTTGAGGAAGCCGGCACGGAAGGCGTCGACCGCCTCCGAGAGCTGCGCCTCGGTCGCGTCCTCGAGCTTGCCCGTCTCGACGATCGTCGAGAAGACGTCCGTGTTGCGGCGCAGGTGGTCGAGCATCTCGGACTCGAAGCGGCGCACGTCCTCGACGGGGACGTCGTCGAGCTTGCCCTTGGTGCCGGCCCAGATCGACGCGACCTGCTCCTCGACCGGGAACGGCGAGTACTGGCCCTGCTTGAGCAGCTCCATGAGGACCGCACCACGCTGGAGCTGGCCCCGCGACGCCGCGTCGAGGTCGGACGCGAACATCGCGAACGCCTCGAGCGAGCGGTACTGCGCGAGCTCGAGCTTCAGCGTGCCCGAGACCTTCTTCATCGCCTTGACCTGGGCGTCACCACCGACGCGCGACACCGAGATGCCGACGTCGACGGCCGGACGCTGGTCCGCGTTGAAGAGGTCGGACTGGAGGAAGATCTGCCCGTCCGTGATGGAGATGACGTTCGTCGGGATGTACGCCGAGACGTCGTTCGCCTTCGTCTCGATGACCGGCAGACCCGTCATCGAGCCCGCGCCCAGCTCGTCCGAGAGCTTCGCGCAACGCTCGAGGAGGCGGGAGTGCAGGTAGAAGACGTCACCGGGGTACGCCTCGCGGCCCGGCGGGCGGCGCAGCAGCAGCGACACCGCGCGGTACGCCTCGGCCTGCTTCGACAGGTCGTCGAACACGATGAGGACGTGCTTGCCGCCGTACATCCAGTGCTGGCCGATGGCCGAGCCGGTGTAGGGGGCGAGGTACTTGAAGCCCGCCGGGTCGGACGCCGGAGCCGCGACGATCGTCGTGTACTCGAGCGCGCCGGCCTCCTCGAGGGCGCCGCGGACCGACGCGATCGTCGAGCCCTTCTGGCCGATGGCGACGTAGATGCAGCGGACCTGCTTGGTCGGGTCGCCCGACTCCCAGTTCGCCTTCTGGTTGATGATCGTGTCGATCGCGATCGCCGTCTTGCCCGTCTGGCGGTCACCGATGATCAGCTGACGCTGACCGCGGCCGATCGGGATCATCGAGTCGATCGCCTTGAGGCCCGTCTGGAGGGGCTCGTGGACCGACTTGCGCGCCATGACGCCGGGCGCCTGGAGCTCGAGGGCGCGGCGGCCCTCCGTCGCGACCTCGCCGAGGCCGTCGATCGGGTTGCCCAGCGGGTCGACGACGCGACCGAGGTAGCCGTCACCGACCGGGACGGAGAGGACCTCGCCCGTGCGACGGACCTCCTGCCCCTCCTCGATGCCGGTGAACTCGCCGAGCACGACGACACCGATCTCGCGGACGTCGAGGTTGAGGGCGAGACCGAGGGTCCCGTCCTCGAAGCGCAGCAGCTCGTTGGCCATCGCGCCCGGGAGACCCTCGACCTGGGCGATGCCGTCGGCGGCCAGGGTGACCCGGCCCACCTCCTCGGACACGGCGCCCTCGGGCTCGTAGGACTTCACGAAGCTGTCCAGAGCGGCCCGGATCTCCTCCGGCCGGATCGTCAGCTCAGCCATTGCTCTTCTCCTGTCGTGGCCGCACCTCGTGGTTCGGGTGCGGTCGAACGTTTGTCGGTTGTGCGGCCGGTGGCCGGCAGGACGGTCGTCGGTCGGAAGGGTGGGCCGGTCAGCTCACGAGACGTCGGCGCGCGTCGGCCAGCCGGGCCAGCACCGTGGAGTCCACGACGTCGGCACCGACCTGGACGCGCATCCCGCCGAGGACGGCGGGGTCGACCGTGACGTTGAGCTGCACGGCACGCCCGTAGGCCCGCTCGAGCAGCGCCGAGAGGCGGTCGAGCTGTGCCTGCGTGAGCACCGTCGCCGACGTCACGGAGGCGACGAGCCGCTGCCGACGCTCGGCCGCGACCTCACCGATCCAGCCCAGCGTCGGGACGAACCGGCGCCCGCGCAGCGCGCGCGTCGCGTGGACCGCGAGCACCTCGGTCGCACGGTCGGCCTTCCCGCCGAGCAGCGCGTGCACGAAGGCGGCGCGACGCTCGGGGTCGATCGTGTCGTCGGAGAGGATCTGCCGCGCCTCGCGCTGCCCGACGAGCGCGCGCGACGTCCGGAAGAGCTCGTCCTCGACCTGCTCGAGCGCACCACGGGACTGGGCGGACGCGAGGACCGCCTCCAGGCCGAGGCGCTCGGTCGCGTCCGCGAGGTCGCTCTCGCGCGACCACCGCGACCGGACGAGGCCGGCCATGAGGTCGACGACGCGCTCGTCGAAGCCCGACGCGAGGACGGCCGTGACCAGCGCCGCCTTGTCCGCACCGGAGCGGGACGGGTCCGCGAGCGAGCGCCGCAGCGGCGCCGACTCGTCGAGCGCCGCCGTGACCGCGAAGAGCTGCTCGCCGAGCGCGAGCGCGCTCTCGCCCGCCGAGCGCAGGACCGGCTCGAACCGGTCCCGCGCCTGCGTCAGGGACTCGCCGCTCGTTCCGCGCATCAGCGCTCCTCGGTGCCGGGACCGGTGCCCGCCGCGCTCGCCGCCGCGGGACCCGCGGCCTCGAGCTCGTCGAGGAAGCGGTCGACGACGCGGCTCTGGCGTGCCGAGTCGGCGAGCGACTCGCCCACGATCTTGGAGGCGAGCTCCGTGGCGAGCAGACCGACGTCGTTGCGCAGCGAGACCGCGGCCTGCTGGCGCTCGGCCTCGATCTGGCGGTGCGCCGTCTCGACGATGCGCGCGGCGTCGTCGGACGCCTTGGCCCGCAGGTCGGAGACGATCGCCGAGCCCTCGGCGCGCGCCTCCTCACGGATCTTCGCCGCCTCGGTGCGTGCCTCCTGGAGCTGCTGGTGGTACTCCGCCAGCGCCGCCGCGGCCTCGGCCTGGGCGGACTCCGCCTTGGCCAGACCGCCCTCGATCTTCGCGGTGCGCTCGTCCAGGACCGCCTGGAACTTCGGCAGGACCGCCTTGTAGAAGACGACCGCGATGATGACGAGGACGACGGCCGACCACAGGATGTCGTAGCCGGCGGGGAGGAACAGGTCGATGCCTGCCGGCTCCTCGCCGGTCTCCGCCGCGAGGGTCAGCGCGGCGTCAGCCAGCGCCGTCATCACTGGAAGAGGAAGCCGGCGACGAGCCCGAGCAGCGCGAGCAGCTCGACGAACGCGACACCGAGGAACATGGTGGCGCGGAGCTGGCCGGCGACCTCAGGCTGGCGGGCCATGCCCTCGACGGTCTTGCCGATGAGGATGCCGAGGCCGATGCCCGGGCCGATCGCGGCGATGCCGTAGCCGATCGTGTTGATGCTGCCGGAGACCTCGGCGAGGGTGGTGACGTCCACGTGTGCTCGTTCCTTCCGTTGGGCGCCCGACCGGTCGGCCGGGCGTCACATTGAGTGGTGCGTGGTGGGAGAGGGTCGGTCGGGGCGCGCGGTGCGGCCTCGGGTCAGTGCTCCTCTTCGAGCGCGATGTTCAGGTACACCGACGCGAGGAGCGCGAAGATGTAGGCCTGCAGGGCCGCGACGAGGAGCTCGAAGAGCGTGAAGATCAGCCCGCCGGCGAGCGTCAGGACGCCGAAGGCCTTCATCGCGGGGACCGCCTCGAAGACGAAGTACTGCGTCGCGGCGAAGCACAGGACCAGCATGATGTGGCCGGCGACCATGTTGGCGACGAGACGGATCGCGAGCGAGGCCGGCCGGATGATGAGGATCTGGAGCAGCTCGATCGGGGTGACGATCAGGTAGATCGGCGCCGGGATCCCCGGGGGAAGAGGCTGTTCTTGAGGTAGCCGCCGAGGCCGTGCGCCTTGATGCCCACGGCCCAGTAGGTGACGAGCACCCACAGCGCGAGCAGGAAGGGCAGGCCCATGCGGGCGGTACCGGCCATGTTGAGGCCGGGGATGATGCCCGTGAGGTTGAAGGCGAGGACCGCGAAGAAGATCGTCGTGATCATCGGCACGAAGCGCTTGGCGTGCTCCTTGCCCATGATCTCCTCGACGATCTGGACCCGGACGAAGTCCAGCATCATCTCGATCGCGTTCTGGAAGCGCCCGGGGACCAGGCGCGCCCGACGCGCGGCGACGACGAAGATCGCGAGGAGGACGATCGTGGCCACGATCCGGACGATCCAGATCCGGTCGATCTGGAAGATGGTGCCCTCGAAGAGGATCGCCGGCGGGAAGAAGTCGGCGATGGACGGCGCGTGGAAGCCACCTTCGCTCTCGGATGCAGCGAGGAGCACGGGGGTCGCAAGCGTGGACAGGGTGGACTCCCAATGGTCGTGTGGTCCGGGCAGCCGTCACCCGTGGGTGGGCACGCCGTCGGACCTGGCCGTCATGGATTCGCCAGTAGCCTAACGTATGGATCCGCGTGCTCTCGCCGTTCCCGGCCGCTTGTGACATTTTGCTCATGCTGCGGGACGAGGGTCCCTCCCCCGCGCGGCGGCCCCGTGGTACGTCGGCGGCGCGCCGGTCGTACGTCAGCGCGCCGCGGGGTCGACGTACGGGATCCGTCCCCTGCTCACGGCCCGGTAGTCGAGCGCGGCGGAACCGATCACGCCGACGAGCAGCACCCCGGCGAACACCCACCGGTCGTAGAAGTCCATGCCGCGCAGCACGACGAGGACGGCGATGAGCACCACCATCTTGCCGAGCCAGCTCGCCATGACGATCGCGGCCGTCGTCGTCGGGCTGGAGTCGACGGTGCGCAGCATCGTCCAGACCGTGGTCGCGGAGAAGATCAGGGCGACGCCCACGCCCAGGAGCGCGCCCCAGACGCCTGGCAGCCCCGCGACGAGCGCACCGACGGCGACGCCGAGCACGGTCAGCGCGCCGAGCAGCACCAGCACGTCGCGCAGGGCGGTGCGGAACACCGCACGCACGGCGCGGCCGTGCGCGCCGATCGTCTGCTCGACGGCGCCCTCGGTCGCCGCGCCCTCCGGCCTGGCGTCCGGTCGGTCGTCCGGGCGGGCGGGCTCGGGCTGGCTCGTCGTCATCTCAGGGCTTCCTTCGGCGGGGTGGGGACGGCGGACGACGCGGCCGGGTCGCTGGGCCCGGGCGCGGAGGAGGTGGGGGGCGCGAGGACCGGCGGGACGTCGACCACCGCGGCGGCGTCGTCGTCGAGGAACCGCCCGCGCGTGCGCAGCGGTCCGAGCGTGAGGAGCGCCGCGGCGACGACGGCCGCCGTGAGCCCTGCGGCGACGCCGTGCCAGTGCCACTGGACCAGCGCGACGGCGGCGAACGCGAACACGGCCGTCCACACGTAGAGGATGAGCACGGCGCGCCGGTGCGAGTGCCCGATCGCGAGCATCCGGTGGTGCAGGTGCATGCGGTCCGGGTGGAACGGGGACTTGCCGCGCGCGACGCGGCGCACGACCGCCATGGCCATGTCGAGCAGCGGCAGGAGGATCACCGCGAGCGGCAGGAGGAGCGGGATGAACGCCGGGATCTGCTGCGCCCCGGAGAGCGTGGTCGTGTCGACCCGGCCCGTCACGACGATCGCCGCGGCGGAGAACACGAGGCCGAGGACCATCGAGCCCGAGTCCCCCATGAAGATCCGGGCGGGATGGAAGTTGTGCGGCAGGAACCCGACGCAGATGCCGACGAGGGCCGCGATGACGAGGGTCGCGAGGCTCGAGTAGTCGTCGGCGCTCGCCTTCTGCGTGAGCACGTACGAGTAGAGGAAGAACGCGGCGCCCCCGATCGCGACGAGGCCGGCCGCGAGGCCGTCGAGGCCGTCCACGAAGTTCACGGCGTTCATGGCCACCACGACCACGAGGATCGTGGCGACGAGCTGGAGGCGCGAGGACCAGATGAGCTGCTGCTCCCCGATGGGGATGGGCAGCGTGAACAGCACGACGCCCTGGCTCGCCATGAGCCCGGCCGCGAGCACCTGGCCCGCGAGCTTGGTCATCCAGTCGAGGTCCCAGATGTCGTCGGCGATGCCGAGCAGGCAGACGATCGCCGCGGCGCCGACGATCCCCCAGATCCGGGCGTCGGCGACCATCTGCCCCGCGACCTCGCCGACGAAGACGCTCTCGAGGAAGGGCATCTGCGACGCGAAGACGACCGCCACCACCAGCCCCAGCAGCATCGCGAGACCGCCGAGCCGGGGGGTCGGGATCGTGTGGACGTCGCGGTCGCGCACCGCCGTGATGGCGCCCGTGCGCAGCGCGACCCAGCGCGCGAAGGGTGTCGCGAGGAACGTCACCGCGGCGGCGACGAGCATCACGAGCAGGTAGACCCTCACCCGCCGTTCGCCTCCGGCTCCCCGGCGTCGCCGGAGCCTCGGGTCTCGGCGGGCGCGTCGGAGACGGCAGCCTCGGCGGGCACCGTCTCCGGCGGCTCCGGGGCGGCGTCCGCGGCCGGCTCGTCGTCGGGGCCGAGGACGGGCGCGACCTCGCGCAGCTGCTCGAGCGTCACGGCCCCCTGCCGCACGACGCGCAGCGCGCCGGACGTCGCGTCGACGATCGTGGACGCCACTCCCCCGGGCGCCGTCCCGCCGTCGAGGTAGACGCCGACGGCGCTGCCGAGCTGCTCGCGCGCGTCGTCGACGTGCAGCGCGGCGGGGCGACCCGTCGCGTTCGCGGACGACACGGCGAGGGGCCCGGTGCGGCGCAGGAGCGCGAGCGCGGCCGGGTGGTCGGGCATGCGCAGCGCGACCGTGCCGTGCGTCTCGCCGAGGTCCCACGCGAGCGACGGCTGGGCCCGCAGGATGATCGTGAACCCTCCGGGCCAGAACGCCTCGACGAGGCGGCGCGCGTCGTCGGGCACGTCGGTGGCGAGGCCGTCGAGCGTGCGCGCGTCGGGGACGAGGACCGGGGGCGGCATGTGCCGCCCGCGGCCCTTCGCGGCGAGCAGCGCGGACACCGCCTCGGCGTCGAACGCGTCGGCGCCGATGCCGTAGACGGTGTCGGTGGGCAGCACGACGAGGCCACCGCGGGAGATCGCGTTGACCGCCTCGTCGATGCCGGCGCCCCAGGTGTTCGGGTCGGTCACGGGGTGGACGGAGCTCACGGGTCCATCCTTCCACGCCCGTGCGGCGACCCCGGGTCACCGGCGGCACCGGCTCGTCGTGCCACGACCATGCGGTCGCGGCCCGTGAGGTCCGTCAGGGTGCGCACCTCGACGAACGCGTCCGCGGCGCGGGCGGCCGAGCGCACGTCGGCGGCCTGCACCTCCGCGTGCTCCATGACGAACAGGCCGCCGGGCCGCAGCAGGCGCGCTGCGGCGCGCACGACGGCGCGCGGCACCTCCAGCCCGTCGGCGCCGCGCCCGTAGAGCGCCAGGTCGGGGTCGTGGTCGCGGACCTCGGGGTCGACCGGCACCGCGTCCGGCGGGATGTACGGCGGGTTCGAGACGACGACGTCGACCGTCCCGTCGAGCTCGGCGAGCAGGGCCGGGTCGCCCACGTCGCCGACGAGCGTGCGCTGGGTGCCCGACCCCACGCGCGCGGCGTTCGCCGTCGTCGCGCGGACGGCGTCGGGCGAGAGGTCGACCGCGACGACGCGCGAACCCGGCACCTCGATGTCGACGCTGATCCCGATGACGCCCGACCCGCAGCACAGGTCCACCACGAGCGGCGGCCGGTCCGCGCGCCCCGGGTCGCCGAGGAGCCGTGCCGCCTCGTCGATCGCGACCTGCGCGACCGTCTCCGTCTCCGGGCGGGGCACGAAGACGTCGTCGAGCACCTCGACGG
The DNA here is from genome assembly GCF_015327065.1 of Cellulosimicrobium sp. JZ28. Lineage (NCBI taxonomy): Bacteria > Bacillati > Actinomycetota > Actinomycetes > Micrococcales > Promicromonosporaceae > Cellulosimicrobium > Cellulosimicrobium sp. JZ28. Next base: position 2,633,746 of record NZ_CP017660.1, read on the forward strand.
TGACGTGCCGGAACACGGTGTGCCCGACGATGCGCTGGAGCGGCTCACGCCCCCGTCGGCGCTCCACCGCGTCCGCGTAGTCGGCGAGGAAGCGGTCGGTCGCGCCCGCCGGGAGCGCGGGGGCGAGCGGGGCGTCGCCCGCGGGGAGCCGGTACCACTCGAGGCGCGGCAGGCCGAGGCTCCAGGCAGCGAGGGCCTCCGCGTCGTGGCGCGCGGACGGGACGCCGGCCTCCGCGAGGATCCCCTCGGCAGCCCGTACGGCGCGCCGCAGGTCGTCCACGGTGAGCGCGGCGGGCACGGACTGCTCGGTGCGCGCGTCGCCCATCTCAGGCCTCGCCCGCGGCGGCGAGCCGGGCCGCCTCGTCCGCCTCCACGGCCGAGCGCACGACGGGGTCGAGGTCGCCGTCGAGCACCTGGTCGAGGTTGTACGCCTTGTACCCGGTGCGGTGGTCCGCGATGCGGTTCTCCGGGAAGTTGTACGTGCGGATGCGCTCGGAGCGGTCGACCGTCCGCACCTGGGAGCGCCGCAGGTCCGCCGCCTCCGCGGCGGCCGCCTCCTGCTGCGCGGCGAGCAGGCGCGCGCGCAGCACGCGCATCGCCTGCTCCCGGTTCTGGAGCTGCGACTTCTCGTTCTGCATCGACACGACGATCCCCGTCGGCAGGTGCGTGATCCGCACCGCGGAGTCGGTCGTGTTGACCGACTGCCCGCCCGGGCCCGACGAGCGGTAGACGTCGATGCGCAGGTCGTTCGGGTCGATCTCGACCTCGCCCGCGTCCTCGACCTCGGGGAACACGAGCACCCCGGCAGCAGACGTGTGGATGCGGCCCTGCGACTCCGTCACGGGCACGCGCTGGACGCGGTGCACGCCGCCCTCGTACTTGAGGTTGGCCCAGACGCCCTCGGCCGGGTCGGACGGCGTGCTGCGCGCCTTCACCGCGACCTGGACGTCCTTGTAGCCGCCGAGGTCGGAGTCGGTCGACTCGAGGACCTCCGTCTTCCAGCCGCGGCGCTCGGCGTACCGCAGGTACATGCGCAGCAGGTCGCCCGCGAACAGGGCCGACTCCTCGCCGCCCTCCCCCGCCTTGATCTCGAGGATGACGTCGCGGCCGTCGTCGGGGTCGCGCGGGACGAGCACGCGGCGCAGGCGCTCGCGCGCCTCCTCCTCGGTGGCGCGCAGGCCCGGGAGCTCGTCGGCGAACGCGTCGCCGTCGTCGCCGCCCAGCGCGGCGAGCTCGGCCGCGGCCTCGGCGTCGTCGCTCGCCTCGCGCCACGCGCGGTACGCGCCCACGACCTGGTTCAGCTCGGCGTAGCGCCGCCCGAGCGTGCGGGCGCGGCCCGCGTCGGCGTGGACGGCCGGGTCGGCGAGCTGCGCCTCGATCTCGGCGTGCTCGGCCAGCAACGGCACGACGGCGGCGAACGACTCGGTCACGGACGGCTCCTCGGGCGGTACGGCGGTGCGGGACGGCGGTCGCGGCGCGGCGCGCGGGCGCCGGGCGTGCGGTCGCACGCGGGCGCGTCCCGGGGTCCGGCGCTCCGGCCGGCCCCCGACAACGCGACAGCGCCGGTGGTCCGAGCGCACCGACTGCCCCTGGAGAGGTTGTCGGGCGCGGACCACCGGCGCTGCGGTGCTGCTACTTGTCGGCGTCCTTCTTGCCGTAGCGCGCCTGGAAGCGGGCCACGCGGCCACCGGTGTCGAGGATCTTCTGCTTGCCCGTGTAGAACGGGTGGCAGGCGCTGCACACGTCGGAGCTGATCTTGCCCGACGCCTCGGTGCTGCGCGTCACGAACGTGTTCCCGCAGGTGCACGTCACCTCGGTGACGACGTACTCGGGGTGGATACCAGACTTCACGGTTTTCTCCTTGGGGTGACGTCTCCGGGTCAGGTGCGGCTACCGCACCTGTGAACCGGCGACAGGCGGCCTGACGAGCGCAGGCCGACGAACCATTGTGCCAGACCGCGCGGGGCCCCGAGAACTTCCCGGGGCCACCCGCCGTCGGTGACCGGGCGACGCGTCAGATCGTGCGGCCGACGTTGTCGTCGTCGGCCAGCCCGCCGGGCGTCGTCTTCTGGACGTGCAGCAGGAACTCGACGTTCGTCTGCGTCTTCTTGAGCTGGCCGAGCAGCAGCTCGATCGCCTGCTGCTGGTCGAGGGCGCCCATGACGCGGCGGAGCTTGTAGATGATCTTCAGCTCGTCCTGCGACATGAGGATCTCCTCGCGGCGCGTGCCGGACGCGTTGACGTCCACGGCCGGGAAGATGCGCTTGTCCGCGAGGTTGCGGGACAGGCGGAGCTCCATGTTCCCCGTGCCCTTGAACTCCTCGAAGATGACCTCGTCCATCTTCGAGCCCGTCTCCACGAGCGCCGAGGCGAGGATCGTCAGGGAGCCGCCGTTCTCGATGTTGCGCGCCGCGCCGAAGAACCGCTTCGGCGGGTAGAGCGCGGACGCGTCCACACCACCGGACAGGATGCGGCCCGAGGCCGGTGCCGCGAGGTTGTACGCGCGCGACAGGCGGGTGAGCGAGTCGAGGAGCACCACGACGTCCTGACCGAGCTCGACCAGGCGCTTCGCGCGCTCGATCGCGAGCTCGGCGACGATCGTGTGGTCCGACGCGGGGCGGTCGAACGTCGAGGCGATGACCTCGCCGCGGACCGTGCGCTCCATGTCGGTCACCTCTTCGGGCCGCTCGTCCACGAGCACCACCATGAGGTGGACCTCGGGGTTGTTCGCGGCGATCGCGTTGGCGATCTGCTGCATGATGATCGTCTTGCCGGCCTTGGGCGGCGCGACGATGAGACCGCGCTGGCCCTTGCCGATCGGCGCGACGATGTCGATGACGCGCGGCGTGAGACGCGTGGCCTCGGAGTTCTCGAGGCGCAGACGCTCCTGCGGGTACAGCGGCGTGAGCCGGTTGAACTCCGGACGCTCGCGCGCCTCCTCGGGCGACATGCCGTTGACCGTGTCCAGGCGGACGAGCGCGTTGAACTTCTGGCGCGCGGTGTTGCCCTGGTTCTCGCCCTCGCGCGGCTGGCGCACGGCGCCCGTCACGGCGTCGCCGCGGCGCAGCCCGGCCTTCTTCACCTGGCCGAGCGACACGTAGACGTCGTTGTTGCCCGGCAGGTAGCCGCTGGTGCGGACGAACGCGTAGTTGTCGAGGATGTCGAGGATGCCCGCGACGGGGAGCAGGACGTCGTCCTCGTTGACCTCGATGTCGTCGAGGCCCGAGAGGTCCGGTCCCTGGCGGTTGCGGCCACGCTTGCGGTCGCGGTCGCGACCACGGTCGCGGCCCCGACGGCGGCGCCCGCCGCGCTCGTCGTCCAGGAGCTGGCGGTCGTCACGGCGGTCGCCCTGACGCTCGCCCCGGCCCTGCTGGCCGGACTGCTTCTCCGGTTGCTGCTCGCGCTGGCGCTCGCCGCCCTGCCCGTCGCGCTGGCGGTCGGCGCGCGGCGCGTCGCCGTCGCCCTCGCCCGTGCGCGGGGCACCGGCACCGCGGCCCGCACGACGCGAGCCGCGCTCGCCCGTGACCAGGCCGACGGCGGCCGCGGCGCGCGCAGCACGCTCGTCGGGCGACTCGTTCGCGATGTCGCGCGTGCGCACGCCCTCGCCGAGGGCCTCGGCGACCGCGGCCGCGGCCTCCGAGCGCGCGTCGCGGCGGCCGTCGCGGCGCTCGCCGCGCTGCTCCGTGCGCTGCTCGTCGGCGCGCACCGGGAGGTCGAGCACGGGAGCGGCGGTGCGCTCCTCGCGGCTCGCGGCCGACGGCGCGTCCTGACGCGTCGCCGGGGAGTCGGTGCCGGCCGCGGGGCTCGCCGCGGGCCGCTCGGCGCGACGGCTGCGGCCGCGCCCCGAGGCGACGGGCGCCTCGGTCGTCTCACGCGACGCGGCGGGCGCCGCGTTCGTGTCGCGCCGCGACGCGGCGGGGCGCTCGGAGGCGCCCTGCTCGCCCGTGCGGGCGCGGATGACGTCCACGAGATCGCCCTTGCGCATCTTGGACGTGCCCTTGACCCCGAGCTGCGAGGCGAGCGCCTGCAGCTCCGGGAGGCGCAGGGTGGAGAGCGCGCCGTTCCGGGCGGTACCGCCGGCAGCGGTCGCGCTGCTCGTGGCGGTGTCGATGGTGTCTGTCACGAAGGACCCTTCCCCCTCGTTTGCGTCCGTCTCTCAGAGGGCGGACCGCGGGTGGTCGACGCCCGGCCGTGACGGCCGGCGCGCAGGTGTCACCACGCGTCAGTGGTACGACGACGTCATCTGACGCGGGCTGGATTGCCTTCTCTCGGACGGGCTCTGTCGCGGCACTTCCGCGCTGGAGAACGCTCGACTGCTGATGCGAGAGCGTGACCGAAGGCTGAGACCATCCTAGCACCGGCAGGACAGCGGTCAGAGCCGTTCGGCGACGACCCCGCGCGTGTCGACGTCGAGGCGGCGTACCGACCAGTCCGCGCTCCCCCCGACGAGCTCGTCCGCGACGCCCGCGACCTCGTCGAGGCGCTCCGCCGCAGCCAGGACGAGGACCGTGGGGCCGGCACCCGACACCGTCGCCGCGAGCCCCCGTGCCCGCAGCGCGCGGACGAGCTCGGACGTCGTCGGCATGACGCCGGCACGGTACCCCTGGTGGAGCCGGTCGTCGGTCGCGTCGAGGAGCAGGTCGGGGCGTCGCGTGAGCGCCTCGACCAGCAGGGCGGACCGACCCACGTTGAACGCCGCGTCGGCGTGCGGCACGTGCGCCGGGAGCACCCCGCGCGCGCGGCTCGTCGCGAGCCGCGCCGAGGGGACCAGCACCGTCGCCCGCAGGTCGGGGTGCACGTCGAGCCGGACGGCACGCGCCCCGGCCCCGGGCGTCCCGCTCTCCCACGCGACGGTCGCGCCGCCGAGCAGCGCGGGCGCCGCGTTGTCCGGGTGGCCCTCGATCGAGGTCGCGAGGCCGAGCGCGACGTCGTCGTCGAGGACCGACGGGTCGGCGACGAGCGCGCGCGCCGCCACGATGCCCGCGACGACGGCCGCGGCGGACGAGCCGAGGCCCCGCCCGTGCGGGACGCGGTTGACGCACGTCAGGTGCAGGCCCGTCTGCGGCGCACCCGCCACGTCGAGCGCGGCCCGCAGGGCCCGCACCACCAGGTGGGACTCGTCGCCGGGCACCTCTCCGGCGCCCTCGCCCTCGACGTCGACCACGACGTCGTCGCTCGCGAGCGCGCGCACCTCGAGCACGTCGTGCAGCGCGAGCGCGAGGCCCAGCGCGTCGAAGCCGGGGCCGAGGTTCGCGCTCGTCGCGGGGACGCGCACCCGTACGTGGTCCGCGCCGAGCTGCATCAGTCGAGCCCGAGGGCGTCGGCGATGGACACGACGTCGGCGGTCACGCGCGTCGGCTCGACCTCGGTGCCGTCGAGCGTGCGCAGCGCCCACTGCGGGTCCTTGAGCCCGTGACCGGTGACCGTGACGACGATCCGCGCGCCCGCGGGCACGAGCCCGCGCTCGGCGCGCGCGAGGATCCCGGCGACGCCGGCGGCCGACGCGGGCTCGACGAACACGCCGACCTCGCTCGACAGGACGCGGTGCGCCGCGAGGATCTGCTCGTCGGAGACGGCCTCGATGACGCCGCCCGACTCGTCGCGCGCGGCCTCGGCGAGCTCCCACGACGCGGGGTTGCCGATGCGGATGGCGGTCGCGACGGTCTCGGGCTCCGTGATCGGGTGGCCCGCGACGATCGGCGCGGCGCCCGCCGCCTGGAAGCCCCACATCTGCGGCGTGCGCGTCGCGACGGCCGGCAGGCCCTCCCCCGCGTGCCCGGCGGCGCCCTGGCCCGCGTACTCGCGGAAGCCCTTCCAGTACGCGGTGATGTTCCCCGCGTTGCCGACGGGCAGCGCGTGGATGTCCGGGGCGTCGCCGAGCGCGTCGACGATCTCGAACGCGCCCGTCTTCTGGCCCTCGATGCGGTCGGGGTTGACCGAGTTCACGAGCTCGACCGGGTACGCCTCGGCGAGCTTGCGCGCCGCGACGAGGCAGTCGTCGAAGTTGCCGTCGACCTGGAGCAGCCGCGCGCCGTGCGCGATCGCCTGGCTCAGCTTGCCCATCGCGATCTTGCCGTCCGGGACGAGCACCGCGCACGTCATCCCCGCGCGCACCGCGTAGGCGGCCGCCGACGCCGACGTGTTGCCCGTGGACGCGCACACGACCGCCTGCGCGCCGCGCCCCGCGGCCGCCGAGATCGCCGTCGTCATGCCGCGGTCCTTGAACGACCCCGTGGGGTTCATGCCCTCGACCTTGACGAACACCTGCGCGCCCGTGCGCGCGGAGAGCGCCGGCGCCTCGACGAGCGGCGTGCCGCCCTCGCCGAGCGTGACGATCCGCTCGGCGACGTGCGCCGGCAGCCGGTCGCGGTACTCGGAGATGATGCCTCTCCACTGGTGGGCCATCAGGCTCCCTCGACTCTCAGGACGGACGTGATCGTGCGGACGGGCTCGAGCTCGGCGACCGCCGCGACGGTGGCCGACAGCGCCGACTCGGGCGCCGCGTGCGTGGTGATGAGGAGCTCCGCGACGCCGGGCTCGGCGACGTCGGCAGCGCCGCGCGCCGTCGGCTGGCGGACCGCCTCGATGGACACGCCGTGCTCGGCGAGCGCGTGCGCGACCTGCGCGAGCACGCCGGGGCGGTCCTCGACGTCGAGCCGCACCTGGTAGCGCGTGACCGCGGCGCTCGCCGGGAGGATCGGGAGCTCGGCGTACGTGGACTCCTGCGGCCCCTTGCCCCCCAGCACGCGGTGGCGGGCGGCGGAGACGACGTCGCCCAGGACGGCGGACGCCGTCGGGGCGCCGCCCGCGCCGCGCCCGTAGAACATGAGCTCGCCCGCGGACTCGGCCTCGACGAACACGGCGTTGAACGAGCCGCGCACGTTCGCGAGCGGGTGCGAGGTCGGCACGAGCGCCGGGTGCACGCGCACGGACACGCCCGCCTCCCCGGTCGCGCCGCCGTCGCGCCGCTCGGCGATGGCGAGCAGCTTGATGACGTGGCCCGTCTGCGCGGCCCACGCGACGTCGTCTGCCGTGACGGCGAGGATGCCCTCGCGCGCGACGTCGTCGAGCGACACGCGCGTGTGGAACGCGAGGCTCGCGAGGATCGCCGCCTTCGCCGCGGCGTCGTACCCCTCGACGTCGGCCGTCGGGTCGGCCTCCGCGTAGCCGAGGACCTGGGCCTCCCGGACGGCCTCGTCGAGGCCCCGGCCCGTCGTGGCCATCTGGTCGAGCACGTAGTTGGTCGTCCCGTTGACGATGCCGAGCACGCGGCGCACGCGGTCGCCCGCGAGCGACTCGCGCACCGGGCGCACGATCGGGATGGCGCCCGCGACGGCGGCCTCGAAGTAGATGTCCACCCCGGCGGCGTCGGCCGCCTTGTAGAGCGTGGGGCCGTCCTCGGCGAGGAGGGCCTTGTTCGCCGTCACGACGGCGGCGCCCGCCCCGATCGCGCGCAGCAGGAGCGACCGCGCGGGCTCGGTGCCGCCCATCACCTCGATGACGATGTCGGCGCGCTCGACGAGGCTCGCCGCGTCCTCCGTGAGCAGCGACCGGTCCACGGCGGCGTCGCGCGGGGCGGACGCGTCGCGGACCGCGATCCCGACGAGCTCCAGGGGCGCACCGACCCGGGACGCGAGGTCGTCGGCCTGCTCCGTGAGCAGCCGCGCGACCTGGGTGCCGACGACGCCGCACCCCAGCAGGGCGACGCGCAGGGGCGGGTGGGACTCGGCGGCAGACGGCACGACGGACCTTCCTCGGGTGGTCAGGACGGGTGCGGCGCCGGGCGCGGCCCGGGTCGTGCCCGGGTGGCTCGGGAGCCGCAGGCACAGGATACGGCGACGCGCGTGCCCGCCCGGGGCGTGCCCACAGGTCGGATGCCGACCTGTGGGCGCGCCGGCGGGTCAGCCCTCGTCGAGCGCCAGCAGGTCCTCGACGGTCTCGCGCCGCACGAGCACGCGGCTCGTGCCGTCGTGCACGGCGACCACGGGAGGACGCGTCAGCAGGTTGTAGTTCGACGCCATCGAGCGGCCGTAGGCCCCCGTGGCGGGCACCGCGAGCAGGTCGCCCGCGCGCACGTCCCCGGGGAGCTGCACCTCGTGGACGACGATGTCGCCGCTCTCGCAGTGCTTGCCCACGACCCGCGCGAGCACGGGCCCGGCCTCGGAGGCCCGGCCGACGACCTCGGCGTGGTACTGCGCCGCGTAGAGCGCGGGGCGGATGTTGTCGCTCATGCCGCCGTCCACCGACACGTACGTGCGCACGCGCCCGTCGTCGAGGGTCACGGGCTTCACCGTGCCGACCGTGTAGAGCGTGAGGCCGGCCGGCCCGACGATCGCGCGCCCCGGCTCGATCGAGAAGCGCGGCAGCGGCGTGCCGAGCTCCGCGGCCACCGCCTCGACCGCGCGCGCGACGTCCTTCGCGACGCGCTCCGGGTCGAGCGCGACGTCGCCCGGGAGGTAGGCGATGCCGTAGCCGCCGCCGATGTCGACCTCGTCGACGAGCACGCCCGAGCGGGCCGCGAGCCGCGCCCGTAGCTCCAGCACCGCGCACGCCGCGACCTCGAAGCCCGAGGGGTCGAGGATCTGGGAGCCGATGTGCGAGTGGATCCCGAGCAGGCGCAGCTCGGGGCGCGCGACGACGTCGAGCAGCGCCGTCATCGCCGGGGAGTCGCCGGCCACGCCGCCGTCCGCAGGGCGCGGCGCGGCGATCGACAGCCCGAACTTCTGGTCCTCGTGCGCGGTCGAGATGTACTCGTGCCCGCCCGCGTGGACGCCCGTCGTCACGCGGACCATGACGGGCGCGACCACGCCGCGCTCGCCCGCGAGCCGCGCGACGCGCTCGACCTCGACGAGCGAGTCGACGATGATCCGGCCCACGCCCTCGTCGAGCGCCCGGCCGATCTCGGCGTCGGACTTGTTGTTGCCGTGCAGGCCGATCTCCGGGCCGGGGACGCCGGCGCGCAGCGCGACGGCGAGCTCTCCCCCGCTCGCGGTGTCGACGCGCAGGCCCTCCTCGCGCGCCCAGCGCGCGACGGCCACGGTGAGCAGCGCCTTGCCCGCGTAGTACACGTCGACGTCCGACCCGACGGCGCGGAACGCCGTCTCGAACGCCGTCCGGTACGCGCGCGCCCGGGCGCGGAAGTCCGCCTCGTCGAGCACGTACGCGGGCGTCCCGTGCTCGGCCGCGAGGTCGTGGACGTCGACGCCCGCGACCTCGACCACGCCGTCGTCCCGGCGCCGCACGCCGCGCGACCACGGCTCGCCGGGGTGTCCCGGCAGGCCCGTGCTCACATGCGCTCCGGCGCGCTCACGCCGAGCAGCCCCAGGCCGTTGGCGAGGACCTGGCGCACCGCGTCGTTGAGCCACAGGCGCGTGCGGTGCGTGTCCGTGACCTCCTCGTCCGGGTACGGCAGCACGCGCTGCGACTTCTGCTGGTACCACGTGTGGTAGTCCCCGGCCAGGGCCTCGAGGTAGCGCGCGACGCGGTGCGGCTCGCGCAGCTCGGCCGCCTGGGCGACGATGCGCGGGAACTCGGTGAGACGCCCGACGAGCGCCGCCTCGCTCGGGTGGTCGAGCAGCGCGGGCTCGAACCCGTCGGCGCGCGCGACGCCGCGGTCGGCCGCGTTGCGGTCCACCGCCGCGGTGCGCGAGTGCGCGTACTGCACGTAGTAGACGGGGTTCTCGTTCGTCGCCCGCGCGAGCAGGTCGAGGTCGAGGTCGATGTTCTGGTCCGCGGACGAGCGCGCGAGCGAGTAGCGCGCGGCGTCGACCCCGACGGCGTCCACCAGGTCCTCCAGCGTCACGACCGTCCCGGCGCGCTTGGACATGCGCACGGGCTGGCCGTCCTTGACGAGGTTGACCATCTGCCCGATGAGGAGCTGCAGGTTCTTCCCCGGGGTGTCGCCGAAGGCCGCGCAGACCGCCATCATGCGGCCGACGTACCCGTGGTGGTCGGCGCCGAGCATGATGATGACCTCGTCGAAGCCGCGCTCGCGCTTGTCGAGGTAGTAGGCGATGTCGCCCGCGATGTAGGCCGCCTCGCCGTCGGACTTGATGACGACGCGGTCCTTGTCGTCGCCGAAGTCGGTCGTGCGCAGCCAGGTCGCGCCGTCCTTCTCGAACATGTGACCGGACGCGCGCAGGCGCTCGACGGCGCGCTCGACGGCGCCCGACTCGTGCAGCGAGTCCTCGTGGAAGTAGACGTCGAAGTCGACGCCGAAGTCGTGCAGCGACGCCTTGATCTCGCCGAACATGCGCTCGACGCCGCGCGCGCGGAAGACCTCCTGCGCCTCGGCGTCCGGGAGCGTGCGCGGGTCGGGGTCGCCCGCGGCGACGGCGTCGGCGACGACCGCGTCGGCGATCTCGGTGATGTACTCGCCGCCGTACCCGTCCTCCGGCGCCTCCTGGCCGCGCGAGCGCGCGAGCAGCGAGCGCGCGAAGCGGTCGATCTGGGCGCCGTGGTCGTTGAAGTAGTACTCCCGCGTCACGTCCGCGCCGCTCGCCTCGAGCACGCGCGCGAGCGAGTCGCCGACGGCGGCCCAGCGGACGCCGCCGATGTGGATGGGCCCGGTCGGGTTCGCGGAGACGAACTCGAGGTTGACCTTCTTGCCCGCCTCGGAGTCGCCGCGCCCGTACGCCGGGCCGGCCTCGACGATCGTGCGCGCGAGCTCGCCCGCGGCGGCCGCGTCGAGCGAGATGTTGAGGAAGCCGGGGCCGGCGACGTCCACGGCCCGGATGCCCGGGTGCGCGGCGAGGCGGCGCGCGAGGTCCTCGGCGAGCGCGCGCGGCGTCGTTCCCGCCTTCTTGGCGAGCTGCAGCGCGACGTTCGTGGCCCAGTCGCCGTGCTCGCGCTGGCGGGGTCGCTCCACGTGGACGCTCTCGGGGACCGCGGTCGGGTCCAGGGCGAGGGTGCCGTCGGCGACGGCGGCGGCCAGGGCAGCGCTCAGCGCTTCGGAGAGCTCGTCGGGGGTCACCGGGCGATTCTACCGAGGCGCGGGGGCCGCCCGTCGCGCCATTTCGCCGCCGCCCGTCCCGCCGCGCCGGCGGCCGGGCCCGCTCCCCCGCGTCTCCGCGCCGGGCCGGAGCACCGGGGCGGCGCACCCGGTCGGCAGCCGACCGCGGCCGGGTCCGCGCACCCCCTGCGGGCTGGTAGTCTCGTGCATCGCGTCGGCGGTCACCGTCGGCGCTCGCCCTCGTAGCTCAGTGGATAGAGCGTCTGCCTCCGGAGCAGAAGGTCGTAGGTTCGAATCCTATCGAGGGCACCCGATCCGCTCCGACGAGCCCGGCCCGCCTCGCGCGGCCGGGCTCGCGCCGTCTCCGGGCCCGCTGCGCGAGGTCCGCCACGACCCGCGCGCTCCCGCTACGGTGGGGCCATGACCGACGGCGGCTACGGGGACTTCGAGTTCGAGCGCCGGTTCCTCGTGCGCGAGCTGCCCGAGGACCTGCGCGACGCGCCCGCCCTCATCGTGCAGAGCTACTACCTGGCCGACGAGGGCTACGCGCTGCGGCTGCGCGCCAAGGTGCCCACGGTCGACGCGACGATGGACGCCACGATCGACCCGGTCCGGCTCCTCGACCGCTACGCCCCCGCCGTCGACCTGTGCACGCTCACCGTCAAGGGCCCCATGGCCGGCGGCACGCGCTACGAGGCGGAGCGCGAGGTCGACGTGGCGGTGGGCGTCCAAATGATCCGCCGCGGCGGTGCGCGCGTCGTCAAGACCCGCTACTCCGTGTGGGTCGGGGCCGACGGCTGGGTCGTCGACGTGTTCGGCGGGGCGAACCACCCGCTCGTCGTCGCGGAGTGCGAGCGCACCGGTCCCGTCACGGACCTGCAGATCCCCGCGTTCTGCGTCACCGAGCTCACGGACGACCCCCGGTTCTCCAACGACGCGCTCGCGGGCCGCCCCTACGGCGCGTGGCGCGAGGAGTTCGAGGCCGAGCTCGCCGCGTCGGGCCCGCGGTTCCTCCAGGACTTCGGCCGCAACGAGCGGCTCTCCGGCCCGTAGGCACCGCGCGAGCGCGCCCGGACGCCGGGCCTTCGGTCAGCGCAGCGCGTCCGCAGCCGCGCACACCGCGGCGACGTCGAACCGGACCGTGCGCCCGTCGACCGGCACCCACCCGGGCTCGTGCCCGAACAGGACCGCCCACGGCAGCGCGCCGGGCGACACGTGCTCGCGCGCCCGGTCGTGCGCGCGAGCCTCCGCGACCTCGCGCTCGACGGCGTCCTCCAGCGCGACGAGGTCGGCCCGCACCGCGTCGCCCTTCTCCGTGAGCCGGCGCGACCGCCCCGCCTCCAGGTAGCCGTCGTGGCGGGCGCTGCGCACGACCTGGCGCGCGGCGTCGTGCACCCGGTGGCGCAGGGCGTCGTCGGCAGGGTCGAGCGCGACGCGCGCCTCCTCGTCCGCCGTCTCGCCGAAGAGGGTCGACAGCGCGAGGTGCTCGCGCTCGGAGGCACGCGACGCGTCGAGGAGGACGAGGACGGGAGGCTCGCCGGGCGCCGTCGGCTCCACGCGGACGAGGCCGCCCACGGCGAGGCTCAGCACCTGCGCGGCGAGCGCGTGCTCGGGACGGCGCAGGACGACCGCGGCGAGGAGCAGGTCGGCCACGGTCCGACGATACGGCGCGAGGCGGCCGTCCGCGGGGCGACCGGCCGGGGGCGCGTCAGGAGTTCTGGATCTCCTCGACACCCTGGACGAACTCGAAGTGCCAGGGCTCGTAGGCGCCGCTGCCGCCGCGCTTGGCCCACGCCGGGTTGGCCCAGCCGTACGTGGCGCCGTTCTGGTTGATCCACGCGTAGACCTCGCGCGAGCCGGTCTCCACGGAGCAGAGGTCGATCGCGAGCCCCCACCCGTGCATGGACCAGCCGGGGGGCGCCGCGAAGGCGCCGCGGGAGGACTTGAGCGAGACCTGCGTCGAGAGCGTGCGGTACGACGACACGAGGCAGAGGTCCCGGCCGAAGGTCGCCCGGAACGCCTCGTTCATCGCGGAGAGCGCGACGGCCGCGTCGGGTCGCAGGTGCTCGTCCGCCTGCCACAGCTCGCACAGGGCGTGCTCGTCGAGGTTGCCGTTCGTGCCCTCGGGCCGGACGGTCGGGTCGCAGCCCGGCAGCGGGTCGCGGGCGGCGGAGCGGGAGGCCGCCTCGCGGCGCACCTCGACGCGGGGCGCGGCGGCGACGCTCGGCGAGACGGCGGGTGCGGTCGCGGCGGCGGTCGCGAGGTCGAGCGCGCTCGGGCCGACGGGGCGGGTCTCCGGCTCGAAGGGCGACCCGCTGCCGAGCGCGTCGTCGGCGCCCGCGGAGAGCGGCATCGCGATGGTCGCGGCGGCGAGCGTCCCGAGGACGGCGACGCGCGGCACCCAGCGGTGCTGGCTGGAGACCTGTGCCTGGGGGCGGCGACGCCGGGAGCCCTGCTCCGCCTCGCGCCGGGCCCGTCGTGAGTCGAGGGCGGGTGCGCCGTGCTGCGACTCCACCCGCCACCTGCCTCTCACGTCGTCGGGGTGGCTCCGAGCCACCGATGACCGATCAATCACGGAACAGTAACGAAGGGCTCCGGCGATGCCAAGTCCCCTGCTCAGAGCCTCGGCGGAGCACCATCCGGGGACCTCGCGCCGACCGGGCCGCCGGCCTAGGGCCGGCGCTGCATCGCGTCGCGCACCTCGCCGACGAGCTCCTCGAGGATGTCCTCGAGGAAGACCACCCCGAGCGCGCCCCCGCCGTCGGGACCGTCGACGCGCGCCAGGTGCGCCCCCGAGCGCTGCATGGCGCGCAGCGCGTCCTCCACCTCGTCGTCGGGTGCGGCGGCCGCGAGCGCGCGCACGCGCCACGACGGGACCGGGGCCTCGCGCGTCGTCTCGTCCGCGTAGAGCACGTCCTTGACGTGCAGGTAGCCCACGAGGTCGCCCGTGGCGTCCGCGACGGCGAACCGCGAGAAGCCGGTCTTCGCGACCAGGCGCTCGACCTCGTCGGGCGTGCAGCCCTCAGTGACGGTGACGAGGTCCGCGACGGGGACCATGACGTCCTGCGCGGTGCGCTCGGAGAACTCGATGGCTCCCGAGAGCAGCCCCTGCTCGTCGCGCAGGACCCCCTCGGCCTGGGAGTGCTCGACGATGGACTGCACCTCCTCGGCGGTGAACGCCGACGCCACCTCGTCCTTCGGCTCGACGCCCGTGGCGCGCACCGCGTGGTTCGCGAGCCAGTTGAGCGCGACGATGACGGGGCGCAGCACGCGCCCGATCCACACGAGCGGCGGGCCGAACCACATCACGGCCGTCTCGGGCCCGGAGACCGCGAGGTTCTTCGGGACCATCTCGCCGAGCACCACGTGCAGGTAGACGACGATCGCGAGCGCCACGACGAACGCGATCGGGTGCGCGAGCGCGGTGCTCACGCCGAGAGCGTGCAGCGGGTCCTCGATGAGGTGCGCGATGGCCGGCTCCGCGACGACGCCGAGACCCGTGGAGCAGACGGTCACGCCGAGCTGGGCGCACGCGAGCATGAGCGACACGTGCTCCATCGCCCACAGGACCGTCTGGGCGCGGCGGTTGCCCTGCGCGGCGAGCGGCTCGATCGCCGAGCGGCGCGCGGAGATCACCGCGAACTCGGCGCCGACGAAGAACGCGTTGCCGGCGAGCAGGAGGAGCGCGACGAGGAGCGCGGTGGTCGAGCTCATGCGTCCCCCTCCGTCGGTGTCGCGCGGACCGAGAGCCGCTCGACGCGCCGCCCCTCCATCGCCTCCACGCGCAGCACCACGCGGTGCCGGCCCTCGCCCGCGGCGATCTCGTCGCCGGGCTCGGGGACGCGGCCGAGGCGGGCCATGACGAGGCCGCCGAGCGTCTCGTAGGCGCCGTCCTCGGGGACGCGCAGCCCGGTGACCTCCGTGAGCTCGTCGGGCCGCATGACGCCGGGCACGAGCCACGAGCCGTCCGCGCGGCGGGCCGCGCCGGAGCGCCGGGGGTCGTGCTCGTCCGCGACGTCGCCCACGAGCTCCTCGACGACGTCCTCGAGCGTGACGACGCCCGAGGTGCCGCCGTACTCGTCGACCACGACCGCCATCTGGAGGCCGAAGCCGCGGAGCTCGACGAGGAGCGGGCCGAGCCGCACCGTCTCGGGCACCCGCGGGGCGTCGGCCATGAGGGCCGCCGCGGGGACCTCGTGGCGCCGCTCGTAGGGGACGGCGACGGCGCGGCGCAGGTGGACGAGGCCGACGACGTCGTCACGGTCCTCGCCGATGACGGGGAACCGCGAGTGCCCGGTGCGCCGGGCGGCGTCGACGACGTCCGCGGCGGTCGCGTCCCGGTCCACGACGACCATGCGCATGCGGTCGGTCATGACGTCGACGGCGCTCAGCTCGTCGAGCTCGATCGAGTTGGTGAGGAGGGTCGCGACGGAGACGTCGAGCGTGCCCTCCTGGGCGGACCGGCGCACGAGGGCGGCGAGCTCGGACGCCGAGCGGGCGCCCGACAGCTCCTCGCGCGGCTCCACGCCGACGCGGCGCAGGATCGCGTTCGCCGAGCCGTTGAGCACGGCGATGACCGGCCGGAACAGCTTGGTGAACTGCCGCTGCACGGGCACGACCTGCCGCGCGGTGGCGTAGGGCGCGCTGAGCGCGAAGTTCTTGGGGATGAGCTCGCCGAAGAGCATCGAGACGAAGTTCACGACGAGCAGCGCGAGCACGCCCGCGAGGACCGCGGAGGCCGCGTGGCCGAGCGGCGTCGAGCTCAGGGCGTCCCCGAAGAGCGCGAGGAGCGCGGGCTGCGCGGTGTACCCGAGGAGGATCGTCGTGAGGGTGATGCCGACCTGCGCCGAGGAGAGCTCGGTCGACAGGTGCTTGAGCCCGGCCCGGACGCTGCGGTCGCGGCGGTCGGGACCGCCCGTCCCGCCCGACGGCGGGGAGCCGCGTCTGTCGCCCTCCTGGTCGGCGTCGTCCCCGGCGGGGAGGACGGCGGGGTCGAGGGTGACCAGGGAGAACTCGCTGGCCACGAAGACGGCGGTACCTGCGGTGAGGAGCACCCCGAGCGCGACCATGACCCAGTCGCCTACCACGGAGTGCTCCACCGATATCGGGAGGTGCTCTTCATCGTGCCGACGATGTTAGCGCTCGCCCCTCGCCCGGCGCCCGGGAGGGACGGCTCGGCGGCGCCCAGGAGGGGCAGCCCCGCCGTCCGACCTGGTCCTCCGACGACGACGAAATCCGGCCGACCTGGGCCGACGTGTGCCACGCTGTATCCCATGGCAGATCCGAGGGCAGCGAGCGCAGCACCGACCGGCGCGGGGGCCGGTCCCGTCCCCGGCCGCGGGCCCGTGCCCACGACCGCCCCGGTGGCCGGCGGCGGCACCCCGCAGCAGGCGGCCACGGTCCTCGTCGTCGAGGACGAGCCCGCGATCGCGACCGCCATCGCGCAGCGGCTGAGCGCGGAGGGCTGGCGCGTCGAGGTCGCGCGCGACGGCCTGTCCGCCGTCGACGCCGCGGCGCGCCTGCGCCCGGACGCGATCGTCCTCGACGTCATGCTCCCCGGCATCGACGGTCTCGAGGTGACGCGCCGCATCCAGGCGGAGCAGCCCGTCCCGATCCTCATGCTCACCGCGCGCGACGACGAGACCGACATGCTCATCGGGCTCGGCGTCGGCGCGGACGACTACATGACGAAGCCGTTCTCCATGCGCGAGCTCGTCGCGCGCATCAAGGCGCTGCTGCGCCGCGTCGACCGCGCCACGCAGGCCGCGAGCTCCGCCCCGAGCGACCCGCCCATGACGGTGGGCGACGTGACGATCGACAAGGCCCAGCGCCGCGTCTACCGCGCGGGCGAGGAGGTCCACCTCACGCCCACCGAGTTCGAGCTGCTCGTCATGCTCGCGAGCTCGCCGAAGACGGTCCTCACGCGCGAGCGCCTGCTCGCCGAGGTGTGGGACTGGGCCGACGCCAGCGGGACGCGCACCGTCGACTCCCACATCAAGGCGCTGCGCCGCAAGCTCGGTGCGGACCTCATCCGCACGGTCCACGGCGTCGGCTACGCGTTCGAGCCGCCCGCCGGATGACCTCCTCCCCCGCCGACCCCGCCGGCGGCACGGACCCGGGGCAGGCGCAGGCTCCCGGACCGGCGCGGCCGGGGCCGCACCGGGCCCACACGATCCGCCCGCACCTCCCGGACGTCCGGCCGCTCGACTCGTTCCGCTCGCTGAAGATCAAGCTCGGCGTGCTGGTCGCCGCGACGGTGACGCTCGCCGTCCTCATCACGTGGATCGGGCTGCAGAACCAGCTCGGGCCGTCACGCACGTTCCCGCTCGCGATCGTGCTGTCGCTGCTGCTCACGCAGCTCCTCGCGCGCGGCATGACGTCGCCCCTGCGTGAGATGACCGCCGCCGCCCGGGCGATGGCCGACGGCGACTACACGCGGCGCGTGCGCGCCACGAGCCGCGACGAGGTGGGCCAGCTCGCGGTGGCGTTCAACGTCATGGCGGAGGACCTCGCGACGAGCGACCAGGTGCGCCGCGAGCTCATCGCGAACGTCTCGCACGAGCTGCGCACCCCGATCGCGGCGCTCCAGGCCCAGCTCGAGAACGTCGTGGACGGGGTGACGCCCCCGACGCCCGCGACGATGGAGATGTCGCTCGCGCAGACCGAGCGCCTCACGCGGCTCGTCGCGTACCTCCTGGACCTGTCGCGCATCGAGGCCGGCGCGGCGGCGCTCAACATCACCCAGATCGACGTCGGCGACTTCCTCGAGGAGAACGCCGAGGCCGTGTCGATGGTCGAGGCGGGCAAGCAGCTGCGCTACGTCGTCGACGTCACGCCCCCGGACCTCGTGCTCGAGGCGGACCGCGAGCGGCTGCACCAGGTCGTGACCAACCTCCTGCAGAACGCGATCCGGCACTCGCCGCAGGGCGGGGAGATCCGGCTCGAGGCGTACCCGGTGGACGACGACGTCGTGCTGGAGGTCGTCGACGAGGGCCCCGGGATCGCCAAGGAGGACCGCGAGCGGATCTTCGAGCGGTTCGCCCGGGCCAGCGCGACGGGCGCGCACACGACGACGGGCGGCTCGACGGGCGGCACGGGGATCGGGCTCGCGATCGTGCGCTGGGCGGTGGACCTGCACGGCGGCCGGATCGAGGTCGCGGACTCGCGCCGGGGGGCGACGATGCGCGTCACGCTGCCCGCGCACGCGGGCTCCGCGCCGTTCCCGCCCGAGGACGGCGACGCGTCGTACACGGCGCACCCCGACGTGCGGTGACGCCGTCCTGACAGCGCGCGCACCCGCTCACGCTCGGGCGTGAGATGCGTCACACCTCCGCGCGCAGATACCTCGGGATGGCGTGGAATTCCGCGATCTTGCCCTCCGACGAGGTGCGCGTGGGGTCACGTTTGCCTTGCCCAGACACGGCGTGAAGAACCCGCGAACAGGCCGCGCGGGAACGCTCGGCCCAACGCCCGAGGCCGACGACGAGGGCCTAGGCTGGAGTGGTCCGGAACCCGGACGAGCCCGTGCCGACGTCGGGGGCGCCGCAGCAGCGGTGCGCCGTCGTACCACGGTCGCGGGCTGTGACCGACAGCGACCTGTGTGTGAAAGTGGGCGATCCTCGCGTGTCCCCGAAGGCTGAGTCAGAGGCGATCAGCGACGCAAGCTCCGTGTTCGGAGCGAACGAGTGGCTCGTCGACGAGCTGTACGAGCAGTACCTCCAGGACAAGAACGCGGTAGACCCCGCGTGGTGGGACTTCTTCGAGGACTACCGCCCTGCGGAGCGCTCGGACGCCGACACCACGAGCGACGCCGCGGCGGCGCCCGCGAACGGGTCCGTCCCGGCCGCGGCACCCGCGAACGGGTCCCGCCCGGCCGCGGCGCCGGTGAACGGCTCGCCCGCTCCGACGGCGCCCGCCGCAGCGCCGACCGCCGTGACGGACGGCTCGGCCGCCGCCGAGGCCGCGCAGCGCGTCAAGCCGCCGAAGCTCCCGGCCGACCCGGCGGTCAACGCCGCGGTCGAGGCCGTGCACGCGTCGCGCCCCGTCGCGACCGCCCAGCCCGCGACGGCGCCGTACGCCCAGGTGCCCGCGCGCAAGGTCGCCGGCGCCCCCGCGCCCGAGGACCAGGCCACGGACGACGTGCAGAAGCTCCGCGGCCCGGCCGCGCGCGTCGTGACGAACATGGAGGCCAGCATCCAGGTGCCGACGGCGACGTCGGTGCGCGCGGTGCCTGCCAAGCTCATGGTCGACAACCGCATCGTCATCAACAACCACCTCGCGCGCGGTCGCGGCGGCAAGATCTCGTTCACGCACCTCATCGGGTTCGCGCTCGTCGAGGCGCTGGCCGACATGCCGGTGATGAACGCGAGCTACACGCAGATCGAGGGCAAGCCCGCGATCAACCAGCCCGCGCACGTGAACTTCGGGCTCGCGATCGACCTCGCGAAGCCGGACGGCTCGCGCCAGCTCCTCGTGCCGAGCATCAAGAAGGCCGAGACGATGGACTTCGCCCAGTTCTGGGCGGCCTACGAGGACCTCGTGCGCCGTGCGCGCGGCGGCAAGCTCGGCGTCGACGACTTCGCGGGCACCACGATCTCGCTCACCAACCCGGGCGGCATCGGCACCGTGCACTCGGTGCCGCGCCTCATGCAGGGCCAGGGCACGATCATCGGCGTCGGCGCGATGGACTACCCCGCGGAGTTCGCGGGCGCCTCGACCGAGCGGCTCGCCCGCCTGGGCATCTCGAAGGTCCTGACGATCACGTCGACCTACGACCACCGCATCATCCAGGGCGCGCAGTCGGGCGAGTTCCTGCGCATCCTGTCGCAGAAGCTCCTCGGCGAGGACGGCTTCTACGACCGCGTGTTCGCCGCGCTGCGCATCCCCTACGAGCCGGTGCGCTGGGTCCGCGACAACACGACGGACGCCGAGATCGAGGCGGCCAAGCCCGCCAAGATCGCCGAGCTGGTCCACTCCTACCGCTCGCGCGGCCACCTCATGGCCGACACCGACCCGCTCGCGTACCGCCAGCGCAAGCACGGCGACCTCGACATCCAGAACCACGGCATGACGCTGTGGGACCTCGACCGCACGTTCCCCACGGGCGGGTTCGGCGGCCGCACCAAGTCGACGCTGCGCGACATCCTCGGCCTGCTGCGCGACTCCTACTGCCGCACCGTCGGCGTGGAGTACATGCACCTGGCGGACCGCACGCAGCGCAAGTGGCTCCAGGAGCGCCTCGAGTCCGGGTACGCGCGCACGCCGCGCGAGGACCAGCTCCGCATCCTGCGCCGCCTCAACTCCGCCGAGGCGTTCGAGACGTTCCTGCAGACGAAGTTCGTCGGGCAGAAGCGCTTCTCGCTCGAGGGCGGCGAGGCGCTCATCCCGCTGCTCGACGCGATCCTGTCGAAGGCCGCGGAGAACGGCCTCGACGAGGTCGGCATCGGCATGGCGCACCGCGGGCGGCTCAACGTGCTCGCCAACATCGCGGGCAAGAGCTACGCGCAGATCTTCGCGGAGTTCGAGGGCAACCTCGACCCGAAGAGCGTCCAGGGCTCGGGCGACGTGAAGTACCACCTCGGCACCGAGGGCGTCTTCACGGCCGAGACCGGCGCGACGACGAAGGTCTACCTCGCGGCGAACCCCTCGCACCTCGAGGCGGTCGACCCGGTGCTCGAGGGCATCGTGCGCGCCAAGCAGGACCGCATCGACCTGGGCGGCGACGGCTTCTCCGTGCTGCCGATCCTCATCCACGGCGACGCGGCCTTCGCGGGCCAGGGGGTCGTGCCCGAGGTGCTCAACCTCGCGCAGCTGCGCGGCTACCGCACCGGCGGCACCGTGCACGTCATCATCAACAACCAGGTCGGCTTCACCACGGGCCCGTCGTCGTCGCGCTCGACGACGTACGCGACCGACGTCGCCAAGGGCTACCAGGTCCCGATCTTCCACGTGAACGGCGACGACCCCGAGGCGTGCGTGCGCGTCGCCGAGCTCGCCTTCGCGTTCCGCGAGCAGTTCGACCGCGACGTGATCATCGACATGATCTGCTACCGCCGCCGCGGTCACAACGAGGGCGACGACCCCTCGATGACGCAGCCGCTCATGTACAACCTCATCGAGGCGAAGCGCTCGGTCCGCAAGCTGTACACCGAGAACCTCGTCGCGCGCGGCGACATCACGCTCGAGGAGGCCGAGCACGTCCTCCAGGACTACCAGGCCCAGCTCGAGCGCGTCTTCACCGAGACCAAGGAGGGCGGCTTCACGCCCGCCGCGGACCGCGAGCCGGTCGCCGGTCTCGAGCGCCCGGAGTCCCAGCTCGAGGACGCCGGCACCATGGTCGGCTGGAAGACGGCGATCGACCGCTCGGTCCTCGAGCGCGTCGGCCAGGTGCACGTCGCGCCGCCGGAGGGCTTCACCGTCCACCCGAAGCTCGCGCAGCTCCTCGAGAAGCGCCGGCAGATGTCCGTCGAGGGCAACATCGACTGGGGCTTCGGCGAGCTCGCCGCGTTCGGCTCGCTCCTCGTCGAGGGCACCCCGGTGCGCCTCGCCGGCCAGGACTCGCGCCGTGGCACGTTCGTGCAGCGTCACGCCGTCCTGCACGACCGCGAGACGGGCGCCGAGTGGACGCCGCTGCTGTACCTGTCGGCGGACCAGGCGAAGTTCTGGGTCTACGACTCGTCGCTCTCGGAGTACGCCGCGCTCGGGTTCGAGTACGGCTACTCGGTCGAGCGCCCCGACGCGCTCGTGCTGTGGGAGGCGCAGTTCGGCGACTTCGTCAACGGCGCCCAGACGGTGATCGACGAGTTCATCTCGTCCGCCGAGCAGAAGTGGGGCCAGTACTCCTCGGTCGTCATGCTCCTCCCCCACGGCTACGAGGGCCAGGGGCCGGACCACTCGTCCGCGCGCATCGAGCGCTTCCTCCAGCTCGCGGCCGAGGACAACATGACGGTCGCGCAGCCGTCCACGCCGGCGTCGTACTTCCACCTGCTCCGCCGGCAGGCGTACGCCCGCCCGCGTCGTCCGCTCATCGTCTTCACGCCGAAGCAGCTGCTGCGCCTCAAGGCGGCCGCGTCGAGCGTCGAGGACTTCACGACCGGCACGTTCCGCCCGGTGATCCCGGACGCGTCGGCCGACCCGGCGAAGGTCGACCGCGTGCTCCTGTGCACGGGCCGCGTCTACTACGACCTGCTCGCCGAGCGCACCAAGCGCGGCGACGAGGGCGTGGCGCTGGTCCGCCTCGAGCAGCTGTACCCGCTCGACGTCGACGGCATCCGGGCCGAGCTCGCGAAGTACCCGGGCGCCGAGGTCGTCTGGGTCCAGGACGAGCCCGAGAACCAGGGCGCCTGGTCGTTCGTGCACATCAACCTGCCCGAGGACCTGCCGCGCGTGAGCGTCGTCTCCCGCCCGGCGTCGGCCTCCACGGCCGCCGGCACGGCGAAGAAGCACCAGGCGCAGCAGGCCGTGCTGCTGGAGCAGGCGTTCGCCCGCTGACCGGCCCGCACGACCCGCGCACGACGAAGGCCCCCTCCGCGCGGAGGGGGCCTTCGTCGTCGGTGCGCCGTCGCCGTCGGACCGGGGGCCGGTCCTGCCGACCTACCAGCGGTCGTGGATCTTCTCGCGCAGGTAGCGGTCGTAGATCTCGCGCACGCCCGAGGTGAAGAGCGGGCCGAGGACGTCCGCGTCGCCCGCGGCGGCGTTCGACCGCGCCTGCTCGACGTTGCGCGCGCCGGGGATGACGGTCGACACGCCCGGCTGCTGCCAGACCCACGCGATGGCCACCTGGGCCGGGGTGAGGTCCTGCCCGACGACGTCGTGCACGAGCGTGGTGAACTCGGCAGCCGCCTGCACGCCGGTCTCGAAGTCGACGCCCGAGAACGTCTCGCCGACGTCGAAAGCGCTGCCGTCGCGGTTGTACGTGCGGTGGTCGTCCGCGGCGAACGTCGTGTCCTTCGTGTACTTCCCGGACAGCAGCCCCGACGCGAGCGGGACACGAGCGATAACGCCGACGCCGGCGTCGGACGCCGCGGGCAGCACCGCGTCGAGCGGCTTGAGCCGGAACGCGTTGAGGATGATCTGCACCGTGGCGACGTGGGGGCGCGCGATGGCCGTGAGGGCCTCGTCCACGGTCTCGACGCTCACGCCGTAGCTCGCGATCGCGCCCTCGGCGACGAGCGTGTCGAGGCCGTCGTACACCTCGTCGCGCGAGTAGACGGCGGTCGGCGGGCAGTGGAGCTGCACGAGGTCGAGCCGGTCGGTCCCCAGGTTGCGGCGCGAGCGGTCGACCCACTCGCGGAACTTGGCGAGCGTGTAGTTGTCGGCGTCCTGCGGCTCCCGGCGGCCCATCTTCGTGGCGACCGTGATCCCGTGGCCGGGGTTGTCGGCGAGGTAGGAGCCGATGATCTGCTCGCTGCGCCCGTCGCCGTAGACGTCCGCGGTGTCGAAGAACGTCACGCCGGCCTGCGCGGAGGCGTCGAGGACGGCGCGCGCGTCGTCCTCGCTCACGTCGCCCCAGTCGGCGCCGAGCTGCCAGGTTCCCAGTCCGACGACCGAGACGAGCCGTCCCGTCCGCCCGAGCACCTGTCGTTCCATCGTTCCTCCTCGTGCTGCGTCGGGTGCGCCGGAAGACACACCCGGGCACCGAGTCTGACGGGCGTGGGCGCATCGCGCACCCGCGCACGCCGAGTACCGTATGTGAGCGTGAACACCCATGCCCCCTCAGGAGCCCAGGTCCGCATCGCCCACGGCGACCACGCAGCGACGATCACCGAGGTCGGAGCGGCCGTCCGCGAGTACGCGGTGGGGGGCCGGCCGGTCTTCACGCCCTTCGGCGAGGACGAGGTGTCGCCCGCGTTCAACGGCGCCGTCCTGCTCCCCTGGCCCAACCGGCTGCGCGACGGGCAGTACACGGTCGACGGCACGACGTACCAGGTCCCGATCTCGGAGCCGGACCGCGGGACCGCGCTGCACGGCCTCGCGTGCTGGCAGCGCTGGACGGTCGTCGAGCACGAGGCCGCGCGCGCGACGCTCGAGCTGCACCTGCCGCCGTCGCCGGGCTACCCGTTCGACCTCGTCGCGCGCGTGACGTACTCGCTCGACGACGCGGGGCTGCGCGTCCACGTCCGCACGACGAACGTCGGCACGGCGACCGCCCCGTACGGCGTCGGCTTCCACCCGTGGCTCTCGGCCGACGGCGCGGACCTCGACGCGTGCACGCTGCGCCTGGACGCGGCGACCCGCGTCACGACCGACGAGCGGCTCCTGCCGACCGGCACCGAGCCCGCCACCGGCACGTTCGACCTGCGCGAGCCGCGCCTGCTCGCGGGCGTCGACCTCGACGACGCGTACGTCGACGTGCTGCGCGACGAGGACGGGCTGTCCTGGATCCGCCTCACCGCGCCCGACGGCCGCACGGCCGCCGTGTGGATGGACGGCTCGATGGACACGTGGCAGGTCTGCACGGGCGACCACGTCGGCGACGTCGCGTTCCGCCGCACCGGCGTCGCCGCCGAGCCGATGAGCTGCGTCGCGGACGCGTTCCGCACGGGCGAGCGCCTCGTCCGGCTCGAGCCCGGCGCGTCCCACGAGGTCACCTGGGGAGCGACGCTGGCCTGAGGCGTCCGGCCGCCGCGGCGACCCCCGCGCGGGTCGACACGCCGTCCGCACCGGCTCGGATCGACCCGCGCGGCCCGCGTCGGGGAGAATGGCACTCGTGGAAGACGCGGTGAGTCGTGAGGTACGGATCTGCGTCGTCGGCGACGAGCTGAGCGCCGGCGTCGGCGACGCGAAGGCCCTGGGGTGGGCGGGGCGCGTCGTCGCGCGCACACGCTTCCCCCAGCCGGCGTACGTGTTCCCGCTCGCCATCCCCGGCGAGACGACGACGGCGCTCAGCCAGCGCTGGGAGGCGGAGACCGCGCGCCGGTTCTCCCCCGAGCCGGACGTCGACAACCGCCTCGTCATCGGCCTCGGCCGCCACGACCTCGACGCGGGGCTGTCGGTCGCGCGCTCGCGCCTCAACCTCGCGAACGTGCTCGACGTCGCGGAGTCCCACCGCCTGCCCACGTTCGTCGTCGGGCCGCCGCCGGGCCACGCGCAGGACGCGGAGCGCCTCGCGGAGCTGTCCCACGCGTTCTCGGACGTCGCGAACCGGCGCCGCGTCCCCTACGTCGACACGTTCAGCCCGCTCGTCACGCACGAGCAGTGGCTCGCCGACCTCGCGCAGAGCGGCAACGGCTTCCCCGGCCAGGCGGGCTACGGGCTCATGGCGTGGCTCGTGCTGCACACCGGCTGGCACGCGTGGCTCGGCCTGCCCGACGACACCGTCTGAGCCCGCAGGGACGCACGAGGGGGAGGCGTGGTCACGGACCACGCCTCCCCCTCGCCGTCGGGGCGGTACCGCTCAGCCGCGCGAGACCGTGAGGTCGCCCGAGACGGTGCTCGCCGACACGTAGGCGCCGCCCGCGCCGTGCTGGTCGACGTGGTCGACGGACGTGGTGCGCTGCGCGCTGGAGTCGAGCCGCACGCCGTCGAGCACGGCCTTGCCGGTGACGCTGCGGGCCTTGAGGTTCACGGCCGAGCCGGCGCCGAGGCGCACGGCCACGTCGCCCGAGACCGTGCGCGCGTCGACGAGCGGGGTGCTCTCGCGCGCGACGACCTCGACGCCGCTCGTGACGGTGCTGACCGACACGCGCCCGAGCGTGCCGCCGAGCGTGACGGTGCCGGACGCGGTGGTCACGTGGACGTCGCCGACGTGCTCGCCGACGTCGACGGAGCCGGTGGCCGTGCGGACCGACGCCGTGCCCGAGACGCCCTGGACGCGGACGGCGCCGGTCCCGGTCGTGACGGACACGTCCGCCCGCGTCCCGACGACGGTCGCCGCGGCGCGCGCGGTCGTCACCTTGAGCGGGACGCTCGCGGGCACGGTGACCCGCACGACGGCGCGGTCCTTGTCGCGCAGGCCCTTCGCGCGGTCGACGAGGCCCTCGATGCCGGCGAAGTCGTACCCGACGCGCAGCTCGCCGTCGTGCACGCTCACCTGCAGCGGGCGCTCGGACACCTCGCTCACGTCGAGGTGCGCCCCGCTCTCGCGGCCGGGGTCGGCGACGACGTCGACCGACCCGTCCGTGAGCTGGACGACGACGCGCCGGACGTCCGCGACGTCGACGCTCCGGGGGGCGTTGATGACCCAGGACTCGGTGCTCATGCGCTTCTCCTCGTTCGGTTCTCTGGTGCGTGGTCGGTGGTCTCGGGACGTCAGGGCAGGGTGGACCGCACGGCGCGGCGCGCGCTGTCGAGCACGGTGCGCAGCGTGTCGACCGTCAGCTCGGGCACCCCGCCGGTCGCGTCCGCCCGGCGCAGGTCCGCGCGGAGCTCGTCGCGGAAGCGCTGGAGCACGGCCTCCGCCTCGGCACGGCGCGCGGTCGACTCGCGACGGCGGGTGTCGTGCTCGCCGTCGCGCGGGCGGGCGCGCGCCGTCTGCGCGGCGGCGGCGAGCTCGGCGCGCAGCCCCCGCAGGGAGCCCTGCACGTCGGCGCGCAGCGCCTCGGCGCGCTGGCGCACCGTCTCGGCGATGCCGTGCTCGAGCGCCGCGACGTCCGCGCGCCGCGCCTCGATCTCGGCGCGCCCCGCGGGGGTCAGCTCGTACGTCGTCTTGCGCCCGTCGGCGCTGCGGTGGACCAGGCCCTCGTCCTCGAGCCGCGCGAGGCGCGGGTAGATCGTCCCGGCGCTCGGGCGGTAGGTGCCCCCGAACCGCTCGGAGAGCTCGGTGATGAGCTCGTACCCGTGCTTGGGCCCGGACGCGAGGAGCGCGAGCAGGTAGAGCCGGAGCTGGCCGTGGGCGAAGACGGTGGCCATCAGCGGTCCACCGGGCCGCTCGCGGAGGCCGGTCGGCCGGCGGGAGCACCGGGGCTGCCCCACGCCGGGGCGTCCGGGGCCGCGTCCTGCACCGGGGGCGCGTCGGCCGGCGCGGACGACGTCCCGGCCGTCCCCCGCAGGACCGTGACGTCGCCCGAGACGGCCGAGACGCGGACGGGCGCGCCCGCGCCGAGCCGCGCCGCGCGGTGGAAGGAGCGCGCGGATCCGCGCTGCTCCTCGCCGTCGACGACGAGCCGGCCGCTGAGGCAGCGCACGGCGTAGTCCATCGCGTCCGGGTCGGGCAGGCGCACGAGCACGTCGGCGGAGACGGCGCTCACCGTGATCTCGTCCGGGGTCGTGCGCGTGTCGACGGTCACGGAGCCGGAGACCGAGTCGAGCCGCAGCGAGCGCAGCGCGCCCGTGGCGGTGAGGCCGCCGGAGACGGACTCCATCCGGACCGGGCCGTCGTGCTCGCTCGCGGCGACCTCGCCGGAGACGGTGTCGACGCGCAGCGGGCCGCGCGTCCGGCTCGTCATGACGGCGCCGGACACGGTCGCGAGCCGCACGCCCTCGCGGGCTCCCGCGACGAGCGCCTCGCCCTGCACGGTCGCGACCTCGACCTGCGCGCCCGCCGGGACGGCGACGTGGACCTCCGCGGCGTCCTTGCCGGTGTACGTGCGGAAGCGCTCGAGGAAGCCCTTCCAGCCCGCCTCGAACGGGCCGTAGCCCACCCGGAGCGTCGTCCCGTCGAGCCGCACCTCGAGCGCGCGCCCGCTCACGGAGTGCACCTCGACGCGCGCGTCGGTCCGTGCCGGGTCCTCGTGCGCGACGACGTCGATGCGCCCGCCGATCATCGTCGCGTCGAGCCGGCGCACGAGCGCGAGGTCGATGGCCTGCGGACCGGTGAGGGTCCAGAGCTCCTGCGTCATCCTGCGCTCCGTCCTGGTCGCCGCGCACCATCTCGACCAGGACGGCCGAAGGGCACTCGCGATATATCTCGTTCTGCCAGACACGATATATCGCGTGCTCGACCGTGACAAGGGGTCGCGTGTGGGACCATGGGAGACGGACTGGACACGCCGAGACCGGTCGTTCCACGTCGACACCCGTCGAGAACCGCCGAGACCGGCAGCACTCCCCGACCGTCAGGAGAACACCATGAGCAAGCGCGGACGCAAGCGTCGCAGCCGCAAGGGCAACGCCGCGAACCACGGCAAGCGCCCCAACGCCTGAGACGGCGCAGCCCCCGCGAGGGGGAGCACGGAAGAGGGCCCGGACCGACGTCGTCGGTCCGGGCCCTCTCTCGTGCGCACGGGCCCCAGGGGCTGGCCCCCGGGCCCGGGTCAGCGGGTCTCGACGACCGTCGTCGTCGTGACCATCACGGTGAGCTGCGTGTGGATGCGCTCCCGCAGCCCTGCCGGCGCCTTCTCGTGGCACGAGCGGCGCACGAGCTGCTTGACGAGCTCCTCGACGCTCAGCTCGGCCAGGCACGGCGAGCAGTGCGCGACGTGCTGGCGCATGCGCAGCTCGTCGTCGGGCGTCATCTCGGAGTCCAGGTACTCGTACAGGTGCGTGAGCGCGTGCTCGCACTCGGACTCGCCCGCGGTCGAGTGCGGGATCGGGGTCACCGGCTCCTCGACCGGACCCCGTCCGGGCTCACGGGTCTCTGACGTGCTCACGACTCACCTCCGGGGCTCTTCGCGCCCACCAGTCCTCGCCTCGCGGCGTAGTCGGCCAGCAGCTCGCGCAGCTGGCGCCTGCCTCGGTGCAGGCGGGACATGACCGTGCCGATCGGTGTCCCCATGATCTCCGCGATCTCCTTGTACGGGAAGCCCTCGACGTCGGCGTAGTACACGACCATGCGCCGGTCCTCGGGGAGCTCCTGGAGCGCGCGCTTGACGTCCGAGTCCGGCAGGCGGTCGAGCGCCTCCGCCTCGGCCGAGCGCAGGCCCTGCGACGTGTGCGACGCCGCGCGCGCGATCTGCCAGTCCTCGACGTCGTCCGTCTGCGCCTGCTGCGGCTCGCGCTGCTTCTTGCGGTACGTGTTGATGAACGTGTTCGTGAGGATCCGGTACAGCCACGCCTTGAGGTTCGTGCCCGGGCGGTACTGGTGGAACGCCGCGAACGCCTTCGCGAACGTCTCCTGCACCAGGTCCTCGGCGTCCGAGGGGTTGCGCGTCATCCGCAGCGCGGCGGAGTACAGCTGGTCGAGGTACTGCAGGGCGTCCCGCTCGAACCGGGCGGCGCGCGCGGCGTCGCTCTCGGCCTCCGGGGCGCGGTTCGTGTCCTCGGCGTCCGTCGCGTCGGCGGGCAGCGTCGTGCCGGCGGGCGCACCGTCGTCCGGCGTCGTTCCCGACGTCGTCGCAGGGCTGCCGGAGACGTCGCTGCCGGAGATTCGCTCTGTCATCAACAACGAGCCTAGTCCCCCGTTCGTCTGGGTGTTCGATGAGGCGTCCCGCGCACGGCCCGGCACCGACCACGCGGCGGCGAACGCGGCGTCCGGCGCCGGGGATCCCGGGATCGGCGACGCGACCCGGGCGGCGGGTGCGGGGGTCTGGAGCAGGGCGGTCACGAGGGGTGCAACCCGCGAGCGCCCCCGGGCATTCCCGGCCCGGGCACCGCCGCGGGTGGCGCCGTCCCGGGGGGCGCGGCAGGCTGGGACCCACCGGAGGACGCCCGCCCAGGGCACCGGCGAGTCACCAGCGATGAGGAGAGAACCGATGCTGCTGCGTCACCTCGCGAGGCCCATGCTGGCCTCGTGGTTCGTCTACGACGGGGTCCAGGCCGCGCTCAAGCCGGCGGAGCACGTGCGGGCCGCGCGCGCGGGCGTCGAGCTCGTCGAGAAGCGCGTCGGCATCGAGGCCCCGCTCAGCGAGCGGCAGGTGACGACGCTCGTCCGCGCCCACGGCGCGGCGACGGCGGTCGCGGGCCTGTGCCTCGCCGTCGGCAAGGCGCCCCGGACCGCCGCGCTCACGCTCGCCGCGCTCACGGTCCCGCTGGCCGTCGTCAACCAGCCGTTCACGGGCGGCGAGGCCACGCGCACCGAGCGGACGCGGAAGTTCGTCGCGAACGTCGGGGCCATCGGGGCCGCGCTCATCGCGGGCGCCGACTACGAGGGCCGCCCGGGCGTCCAGTGGCGTCTCGAGCGGGCGCGGCACGACCTCGCGCTCGCCAAGCAGGCGAAGCAGGAGGCCGTCGTCGCGGGAGCGAAGAGCACGGCGAAGGACGTGTCGCGCTCGGCTCGCCGCGCCGCGAAGGCCGCCCAGGACGCCGCGCAGCACGCCGCGAGCAGCACCGCGGGCGCCGTGCACGACGCCGGGGCCGCCGTCCGCGCCAAGGTCGCCTGACGCGTCGCACCGCGCTGCCGAGCCCGTCCGCCCGGCGGGACCGGCCGCCGTCGGGCGGCGACGCTCCACTAGCCTGGACGCCATGACGACGCAGCCCCCCGCGCCCACCGACGCACCGTCCCCCGCCCCGGCCGACGCCTGGGTCGCGCCCACGGCGGGCGGGCCGCTCGACGCGACGGTCGAGGTCCCGGGGTCGAAGTCGCTGACGAACCGACTGCTCGTGCTCGCGGCGCTCGCCGACGGCCCCGGGACGCTGCGCGGCGCGCTGCGCAGCCGCGACGCCGACCTCATGATCGCGGCGCTGCGCGCGCTGGGCGTGGGGATCGAGGAGGGCGCGTCGCCGACCGAGCTGCACGTGACGCCCGGCGCCCTGCGCGGACCGGTCGACGTCGACTGCGGGCTGGCCGGGACGGTCATGCGCTTCCTCCCGCCGGTCACGGCGCTGGCGGACGGCGCGGTGCGGTTCGACGGCGACGAGGGCGCACGGGTGCGGCCCATGGGCCCGGTGGTGGCGGCCCTCAGCGCGCTGGACGTCCCGGTCGCGGGCGACGACGGCGGCAGCCTGCCCACGACGCTCCCGTTCACCGTGCGCGGGCGCGGCCGGGTCCGGGGCGGGTCCGTCGACATCGACGCGTCGGCGTCGAGCCAGTTCGTCTCCGGGCTGCTCCTCGCGGCGGCGCGCTACGACCAGGGCCTCACGGTCCGGCACGTCGGGCACACGCTGCCGAGCATGCCCCACATCGAGATGACGGTGGAGGTCCTGCGGGAGGTCGGGGTCGTCGTCGACGACTCGCGCCCGGCGATCTGGCGCGTCGAGCCGGGGCCGATCGCGGCGCGCGACGTGCAGGTCGAGCCCGACCTGTCGAACGCCGCGCCGTTCCTCGCGGCCGCGCTCGTCGCCGGGGGCACCGTGCGCGTCACGGGCTGGCCGACGGCGACCACGCAGCCCGGCGCGATGGTCCCCGAGCTGCTCGAGACCATGGGCGCCACGTCGTCCCTCGACGGCGACGTGCTCACCGTGACGGGCACGGGCGAGGTGCGCGGCGTCGACGTGGACCTGCACGCCGCCGGCGAGCTCGCCCCCACGATCGCCGCCCTCGCGGCCCTCGCCGACGGGCCCAGCCGCCTGCGCGGCATCGCGCACCTGCGCGGGCACGAGACCGACCGCCTGGCCGCGCTCGCGGCCGAGATCACGCGCCTCGGCGGGCAGGCCGAGGAGACGCGCGACGGGCTCGTCATCACGCCGCGCCCCCTGCACGGCGCCGTCTTCCGCACCTACCACGACCACCGCATGGCGACCTCGGCCGCCGTGATCGGGCTGCGCGTGCCGGGCGTCGGCGTCGAGAACGTCGCGACGACGGCCAAGACTCTCCCCGGCTTCGCGGGCATGTGGGAGCGGATGCTCGGCGGCTCGGCCGGGCCGGGGACCGGCTCAGGCACGGCCCCCGCGGCCGGCTCGGGGGCGGCGGCCCGCTGATGGCCCGCGTCCCGGACGAGTCCGACTTCCGCTCGCGCCCCGGCAAGCGCGGCAGCCGCCCGCGCACCAAGCAGCGCCCCGAGCACGCGGACGCGGTGACCGGGTTCGTCACGGGCGTGGACCGGGGCCGGTACACGCTGCTCGTGGGCGGGACCGACGACGGGACGGTCGTCGGCGCCGAGGACGAGCGCACGGTCCTCGCGATGAAGGCGCGCGAGCTCGGGCGCACGCGGATCGTGTGCGGGGACCGCGTCGACCTCGTCGGCGACGTCACCGGGGACGACGGCTCGCTCGCGCGCATCGTCCGCATCCAGGAGCGGTCGTCGGTGCTGCGTCGCACCGCCGACGACACCGACCCGTACGAGCGCGTCATCGTCGCGAACGCGGACCAGCTCGTCGTCGTCACCGCCCTCGCCGAGCCGGAGCCGCGCACGCGCATGATCGACCGGTGCGTCGTCGCCGCGTACGACGCCGGCATGGACGTCCTGCTGTGCCTCACCAAGGCGGACCTCGCCGACCCGGCGCCGCTGCGCGCGCTCTACGAGCCGCTCGGCGTCTCCGTCGTCGTCACGCGGCGCGCGCCCGACGGCCTCGCGCCGGACGGCTGGGCCATCGAACCGCTCGACGCGGTCCGCGAGGCGCTGGCCGGGCGCACGTCGGTGTTCGTCGGGCACTCGGGCGTGGGGAAGTCGACGCTCGTCAACGCGCTCGTGCCCGACGCCCGGCGCGCGACGGGGCACGTCAACGACGTCACGGGGCGCGGCCGGCACACGTCGACCTCGGCGGTCGCGCTGCGCCTGCCGGGCGGCGGGTGGGTCATCGACACGCCCGGCGTGCGGTCGTTCGGGCTCGCGCACGTGCAGGTCGACCACCTGCTGCGCGCGTTCGAGGACCTCGACGCCGTCGCCGCCGCGTGCCCGCGCGGGTGCACCCACCTCGACGACGCGCCGGACTGCGCGCTCGACGACTGGGTGGCGGACTCCCCCGACGACACCACCCGCGACGCCCGCGCGGCGCGGCTCGAGTCGTTCCGGCGCGTGCTCGCCTCGCGCACCGGCGCCGCCTGAGCCCGCACCCCGCGCGGCGCCTCCCCCGGCCCGTGCGCGCACCGCTACGGTGTGAGCCATGACGCCCCCCTCGACGCGCGGCTACGACGACGACCTGCGCCTCGCCCACGTGATCGCCGACCAGGTCGACGCCCACACCCTGTCGCGCTTCAAGGCGCTCGACCTGCACGTCGAGTCCAAGCCCGACTCGACGCCCGTGAGCGACGCCGACCGGACGGCCGAGGAGATCATCCGCGGCCAGCTCGGCCGGGCCCGCGGCCGCGACGCGATCGTGGGCGAGGAGTACGGCGAGACGGGCCACGGCGCCCGCCGCTGGATCGTCGACCCGATCGACGGGACGAAGAACTTCGTGCGCGGCGTCCCCGTGTGGGCCACGCTCATCGCGCTCGCCGACGGCGACGAGGTCGTCGTCGGGCTGGTGTCCGCGCCCGCGCTCGGCCGCCGCTGGTGGGCCTCGAAGGGTACCGGCGCGTGGACGGGCAAGTCGCTCGCCGCCGCGTCGCGCCTGCACGTCTCGGGCGTCTCGTCGTGGTCCGACGCGTCGCTCGCCTACGCGTCGCTCGACGGCTGGGAGGAGCGCGGGAAGCTCGAGCCGTTCCTCGACCTCATGCGCGGCGCGTGGCGCACGCGCGGCTACGGCGACTTCTGGTCGTACATGCTCGTCGCCGAGGGCGCGGTCGACGCGGCCGCGGAGCCCGAGCTCGAGCTCTACGACATGGCCGCGCTCGTGCCGATCGTCACCGAGGCGGGCGGGCGGTTCACGTCGCTCGACGGCGCCGACGGCCCGTGGGGCGGCAACGCCGTCGCGACGAACGGCCTGCTGCACGACGAGGTGCTGGGCCGCCTGGGCTGACGGGGCCCGTCACCCCGGCGGCGTCCCAGGCTCGGTCTGCCCGGGTTCGCCCCGGCCTCAGGCGCGCGGCACGTCCTTGAGCTCGGACCAGTCGTACCAGAGCAGGTCGCGCTCACCCACGCGCTCGATGGCCGCGTCGAGCGCCGCGTCCGCGTCGGGACCGTCGTCGTCCGCCGCGGCGAGCACGGCCTCGACGTCCGCGACCGCCTCCGGCTCGTCGACGTGCACGCACACGATCGCGACGTCGGGCACCGTGCGCAGCACCTCGACGGCGCTCGGGGCGGGCGCGTCCTCGTCGTCGGAGTCCTCTGCCCCCACGACCTGGACCGCGCCGTCGGGCACCTCGAGCGTGACGACGAGCCGCTGCCGCGGCGCGTCCGGGCGTGATGCGACGAGCGCGAGCGAGTCGTCCGCCGCCTCGAGCGCCGCTGCGTACTCGAGACCCTCCTCGTCCTCGTCGGGCAGCGCACGCGTCAGCGCGGCGGTCACGGCGTGGGCGCCGCGCGGGGCGACGGTCCAGCGGGCGGCGTCGGCGGTCACGGTGACGGCGTCGAGCTCGTCGAGCGTCGCGGGGAGATAGATGCGCATGGGTTCAGTGTGCCGCCTCGAGCACCGGACCGGGCGCCGCACCACGCCCGGACGGGACGGCCTCCCGCACCGCCTCCGCGAGCCGGGCCAGCGCGCGCCGGGCAGGGCTCGCCGGGGTGGTCTCGCCGAGCGTCCTCCCCTCCCGGAGCGCCACGTCGACGGCGGTGTCCTCCGGGACGACGTGCAGGTCCTCGACGCCGGCGTACCGCGCCATCGCGTCGCGCACCGCGCGCTCGGGCCGTGGCCCGACGACGCTCGCCCGCACCCGGTTCACGACGACGACCCGGGCCGCGGCGACCGCCGCCCCGGAGTCTCCCAGCTCGTCGAGCGCGCGGACGAGGCGCTGCAGCCCGACCGGGTCTCCGCCGCCCACGACCACGACGACGTCCGCGGCGCCCAGCGCGCTGAGCGTCGCGTCGTGGCGCTGCGGGGCGCGGGTGTCGTAGCTGAGCAGCTCGTCCTGCTCGATGCCGAAGCCGCAGTCGACGACGGTCCAGTCCGCGACCGACCGTGCCACCTGCCACACCGCGTCGAGCGACGGGCCCGGCAGCTCGGGCCAGCGCGCCGCCCGGGCGAGGCCCGTGAGGACCCGGACTCGGGGCACGAGCACCGGGGCCAGCGCGCGGAGGCCCGCGGCGTCGAGCACGCCCTGACCGGCGCTGCGGGCCGCGGCGGCGAGCCCCGGGGACTCGTCGAGCAGCCCGAGGCGCTGCGCGACCGTCCCGCCGTACGTGTCCGCGTCGACGAGCAGCACCTCGGCCGGAGGCCCGACGGTGGCCGTGGGAGCCGCGTCGACCTCTCGCGCGCGGCGTGCGGCGCGGCGCCGACGGGGCCGCCCCGCGGGTGCCGGGCCCGCGAGCTCGACCGCGAGGTTCGTCGCGACGGTCGTGCGGCCCGGCGCCCCGGTCGGGCCCCAGACGACGACGGTCCGGCCGTCGCGCCGGTCGCCCTCGCCGTCGGCCGGCACGGGCGCCGGGACGCGGGCGGGCGCGCCGGGCGGGCCCGCGTGCCCGGTGCGCGCCGGCACGACCGCCCGGACGGCGTCGCACAGGGTGCCCGGGGACCGGTCCACGTCCACCACGGTGTCCACCCCGTGGGCCCGCAGCCGGTCCTCTTCCCACGTGCCCCCGGGGCGAGCGCGACGACCCGGACGTCGTGCGCGTGCAGGTCGGCCACGGCCTGCCGGTCCAGCGCCGGGAGGTCGTGCGAGACGACGGCGACCCGCCCGGCCCCCGCGGCCGCCGCGGCGAGCAGCTCGACGACGTCCGCGCAGCGCCGCGTCACCCGCAGCCCGGACGCGTCGAGCGTCGTGACGACCTCCGCCTCGCGCGCCCCGCGGACCGCGCACAGGACCGTCGTGACCGTGGTCGCGCCGCTCACCCCGCACCGCCGACCGGGACCAGCGCGAGGGTCCCCTCTCCCGCGACGGCGGCGAGCACGGCGGGGAGGTGGTCGACCTCGACGAGCAGGTGCACCGTCGTCGGCCCGCCGACCACGAGCGTGCCCTCGCCCTCGTCGACCTGGGCGACCGTGACGCCGCCGACGAGCATCTCCGGCACGGCGCCCGGCCCGTCCGGGACGTCCTGCGCAGCGTCCGGGGACGGTGCGGCGGCGGCCTCCGGGACGTGCCAGAGGTCGACGTCGGCGCCGGCCACGATCCGCTCGGAGAGGCCCGACGTCACGGGCACCGCGACCGCCCGCACCGCGAGGTCGGTGGCGGCACCGAGCGCCGTCGCGGGGACGAGCTCGCCCGCGGCCACCGTCCGCAGGACGACCGCCTCGTCCGGGAGCCCGTCCTCGACGAGCAGGTAGCGGTCGGTCTGCGCGCCGAGCCGCACCTCGACCGTGCGCAGCTCGGCCGCACCGACGGTGGTGCCGGGCGTCAGCGGCGTGCCGGCCGCGTACACCGCGACCGTCCGGCTCGCGCTGCTCACGGCCCAGGACCCCAGCGCGACGGACAGCGCCACCACGACGACCCCCACGAGCAGCCGCGGGTCCTTCCAGCCCGGCCGCCGCAGCCGCGCGGCGGGCGGGGGCGTCGCGGCCCCCGGGACGGGTCGTTCCACGGTCGTCGTCATCCATCTCCCCCTCGGTGGTCGGCACGTCGCCCGTGCCGCGGCTTCATGATCCCCGGTCGGCGGGGCGCGTGGCAGGGCCTGTGGACGAGCACCGCGGTGGGGCGTGGCGTGCCAGACTGACGCCATGCCCCAGCGGTTCCTCACCCTCGCCGACGTCACGGACGAGCTCAACATCTCGGCGGCGCAGGCGTACGCGCTCGTCCGGTCGGGAGAGCTCCCCGCGATCCAGGTGGGCGGACGCGGCCAGTGGCGGGTCGAGGTGAGCGAGCTCGAGGCGTACATCCAGCGCATGTACGCGCAGACGCGCCAGCGCATCGAGGCGGGCGACTTCGACGGCTGACGGCGCGCCGTCGCGCCTCCGCCGCCCCGTGCCGCGTCCCCACGCCGTCGTGCGACGGCGTCCCTGCTCCCCCGGCTCCCCCTGCCGCGCGCTCACCTCGGTACGTACCCCGTCTCCGCCTCGCTGACGCACACGAGGGCCGACCAGGGGACCACCCGCGCGCCGTGGGCGCTGCCCGGCGACGGCTCGAGGTCGAGATGGTCCTTCCCCACCCGGGCGACCCACCCGGAGCAGGACCCGGCGGCCGTCCGCACCTGGACCGGTCTCCGGTCCCGCTGGAGCGCACGCAGCGCGTGCCCGAGGCCGAGCGTCGCCGACCGGGACGAGCGCGGCGGGTCGGCGTGCCGCCCGAGTCCTCGCACCGCGACCACGGCGTCCAGCGGGACGAGGTGCTGCCGGCTGCCGTCGACGACCAGCGCCCACTCCTGCGCGACCTCCCGCACCTCGCCGGTCACCGCCGACGCGTCGCGGAGCTCGAGCGTCACGGGCCCCGGCGCGGCGCGCATCCGCTCGGTGAGAAGCACCGTCGCGTGCTCCGCCCGGGTCAGGTCGGCGACCGCGGCGACGCGGTCCTGCGACTCCGCCGCGGCGAGCTGCGCCGCGAGGTCGTCGAACAAGGCGTCCCATCGCATCGGCACACCGTAGCGGGGCGCCACCGCACCCGACCCTCCGTCGTCCACATCACGGGACGGGCCTGGACAGGCGTCGATCCTGCGCGCTTAGATCGACGTGTCGCCATCAAACGACACCAAACGACATCAAAAGCCGTCGAGTGCGCGACGGCAGGCAGGGGGCAACGATGGACCGGGGTACTGCTGCATCCCGACGAGCCGGGGGTCTGCTCGCCCTCCTTGCGCTCGTCCTCGTCCTGGGCGGCGCGACGACCGTCCTGTCGCTCCGGGCGCTGCACCTCGTCGCCGCGCTCCCGACGCACCGCGTCGAGCCCTGGGTGGAGCTCGGCGCGGTGTCGGTGGGCGCGCTGGCCGCCCTCTGGGTCGCGCTCAGTGCGCTCGTCGCGGTGGCCTGCGTGGCTGCCGAGTCCGCCGGGCGGTCCTGGACGACGGGAGAACGCCTCCTGCGCCGCGCGGCGCCGGCCGTCGTCCGGCACGCGGCGCGCGCCGCCGTCGGCGCCACCGTCGGCGCGGGCCTGCTCGTCGCCGGCGGGACGGCGCACGCGGCCACCCCGGCGGACGACCCGGGCGTCGTCGCCGTCGATCTCGGGTGGCGACCCAGCGGTGCCGTCGCCGGGGGCGAGGGCACGGTGTCAGGGAACGGCGCGTCGGAGAGCGCCGCTTCGACGTCCCGGACGACCCCCGGCACCTCGTCCGCCACGGCGGACGGCTCCACGACGGGCTCCGGCGGTCCGTCGAGCACCCGGGCGGACGCCGCGCCAGGCCAGCCAGCGCCGGTCACCTCGGTGCCGCCGTCTTCGGTGCCACCGTCGTCCGTGCCGGCGCCTTCGGTGAGGCCCTCCGGGGTGCCGGGGGACGCGGGCACGTCGCAGGACCCCCACCGCTCGCAGGGTGCCACCTCCGCAACGACCGGCGCGACGCCGTCGACGAGCGCGGAGAGCGCTGGTACGGGCGACACCGCCGAGTCCGGAGGGACGCACGCCGCCGGGGCGGGCGTCGTCGGCCAGGGAACGGAGGCCTCCGGCGCCGCGGGACCGACGGTCGCCGCGGAGGGGGCCTCGTCGGACGCCGCCCGCCAGCGCGACGCGGCGCTGGCCGTGACGCGCGACGTGCCCGGTCCGGAGACCGCGCCGGAGGTGGTCGTCGTGCGCGGCGACTCGCTGTGGTCGATCGCTGCCCGGCACCTGCCCGCGGGGTCCACCGACCGGCAGGTCGCGGAGGCGGTGGAGCGCTGGTACGCGACGAACGCCCATGTCGTGGGCGCGGACCCCGATCTCGTCCGGCCGGGCCAGGTCCTCGTCGCGCCGTCCGCCTGACCCCAGCCGACCTCGAAGGAGCCCCACCATGACCGCTCCCCTGCTGGCCGGCGCGCACGCCCCGGTCACCACCGCGACACCTGCGGCCGCACCGACGGCCCCGCCCTCGATCGGGGCCACGGTCCGCCCGCTCCGCTCGACGAGCGTCCCAGCCGCCCCGCCGGCGCGGCTGCTCCGCTGCCTCGGCGACCCGACCGTCGCCACGGTCGACGTGACCGACCCGACGGCGGCCCGCGTGCCGCAGCACGTCGTCCGGGGTCGTCCCCTCGGGCGCCCGACGACGCCCGTGCCGCTGCCGGACCCGACCGCGCTGTGCTGCGCCGTGGTCCGGGCTGCGGTCGAGGTCGTCCGGGGCGAACGCACGGTCGGACAGCTCGCACGGTGGGTGTCGCCGGAGATCTACGAGGCGCTCGCCCGGCGCGCCCGGCTCGTGGCCGACGGCCCGGGCGAGACCCCGGCCCGCCCGGTCGCCGTCCGCCGCGCGCGGGTCCTGCGCATCGGCGACGGCGTCGCCGAGGGGACGGTCGTCGTCCAGGACGGGGACCGGGTCCGCGCCGCCGCGGCGCGGCTGGAGGCGCGCCGCGGAGCCTGGCGCGTGGTCGTGCTCGAGATCGGCTGAGCCCTTCCCGCACCAGGCACGACGACGCCCTTCCCGGACCCGACAGCCCCGACGGCCTTCCCTGGCCGGGTGCGACGACGGCGAGGCGCCCACCCGCAGGTGGACGCCTCGCCGTCGTCGTCAGGGCACCCGGCGGACGAGTGCCCGGTCAGGCCTCGTTCTGGCCGTGGCAGACCTTGTACTTCTTGCCGGAGCCGCACGGGCACTGCGCGTTGCGGGGCGTGCCCGGGAAGGTCCGGCCGTCGCTCTCGACCGCCGTCGCCTCGCCGTGCAGCGCGCGGCGCGAGCGTCGGCCCGCGTCGCCGGACACGACGGCCTGGCCCGTGCCGTCCTCGCTCGGGGCGGTGTACGACAGCGGGACCTGGCGGTCGGGGCCGTCGAGGCCCTTCGCGATGAGCGTGCCGGGGCGGTCACCGCCCGGGCCCTCGGCCCCCGCACGTGCCGCCACCGGCTCCGGCGCGACCGGCGCGTCCTCGACGGGCGCGTCCTCCACGGAGGCGTCCTCGACCGGCTCGTCCGCGACGGGGGCGCCGTCGACGGGCGCGTCCTGCGTCGGAGCCGCGTCGCGCTGCGCCGCCGCCGCGAGACCGGCCGCCGCACCCGCCGACGCGGCACCCGCCGCGCCGCCGAGCGCCTGGCCCGCGGCCGACTGCGCGGCCTGCGCCGCACCCGCGACGGAGATCGCCGGCGCCTGGCCCGTGGCCGCGCCCGGCTCGGCGACCTTGACCTCGAGGTTGAAGAGGTACCCGACCGTCTCCTCCTTGATGGCCTCGGTCATCGCCTGGAAGAGCTGGAAGCCCTCGCGCTGGTACTCGACCAGCGGGTCGCGCTGCGCCATCGCGCGCAGCCCGATGCCCTCCTTGAGGTAGTCCATCTCGTAGAGGTGCTCGCGCCACTTGCGGTCGAGGACCGAGAGCGTCACGCGACGCTCGAGCTGGCGCATGTTCGCCGCGCCGAGCTGCTCCTCGCGGTTCTGGTAGGCGATGCGGGCGTCCGAGAGGATCTCCTCGAGCAGCATCTCGCTCGTGAGTCGCGTCTCGCCGCCGGCCTGCTCCACGACCTCGTCCACCGTGATGGAGATGGGGAACACCGCCTTGAGCGCGGTCCACAGCCCCTCGAGGTCCCAGCTCTCCGGGTTGCCCTCGGCCGTGGCGCCCTCGACGTACGCGGTGACCACGTCGGTGAGGAAGTGCTGCACCTGCTCCTGCAGGTCCTCGCCCTCGAGCACGCGGCGGCGCTCGTCGTAGATGACGGTGCGCTGGCGCGAGAGGACGTCGTCGTACTTGAGGACGTTCTTGCGGATCTCGAAGTTGCGCGACTCGACCTGGCCCTGCGCGCTCGCGATGCCGCGCGTGACCATCTTCGACTCGAGCGGCACGTCGTCGGGGAACCCCGCGCGGTTCATCATCGACTCGGCGAGGGTCGAGTTGAACAGGCGCATGAGGTCGTCCTGCATGGACAGGTAGAACCGGGACTCGCCCGGGTCGCCCTGACGGCCGGAACGACCACGGAGCTGGTTGTCGATACGGCGCGACTCGTGCCGCTCCGTGCCGAGGACGTAGAGACCGCCGAGCTCGCGGACCTCGTCGTGCTCCGCCGCGACCGCGGCCTTCGCCTTCTCCAGCGCGTCGGGCCAGGCGGCCTCGTACTCCTCCGGGTTCTCCGCCGCGTCCAGGCCGCGCGCCGCGAGGTCCGCGACCGCCATGAACTCGGCGTTGCCGCCGAGCATGATGTCCGTACCGCGGCCGGCCATGTTCGTCGCGACCGTCACGGCGCCCTTGCGGCCCGCGAGCGCGACGATCGCCGCCTCGCGCTCGTGCTGCTTCGCGTTGAGGACCTCGTGCGGCACGCCCTGCTTCTTCAGCTTGGACGACAGGAGCTCCGACTTCTCGACGCTCGTCGTGCCGACGAGCACCGGCTGGCCCTGCGCGTGGCGCTCGACGATGTCCGCGACGACGGCGTCGAACTTGCCCTCCTCGTTCTTGTAGACGAGGTCGGGCTGGTCGACGCGCTGCATCGGGCGGTTCGTCGGGATCGGCACGACGCCGAGCTTGTAGGTGCCCTGGAACTCGGCCGCCTCGGTGTCGGCGGTACCGGTCATGCCCGCGAGCTTGGAGTACAGGCGGAAGTAGTTCTGGAGCGTGATCGTGGCGAGCGTCTGGTTCTCCGCCTTGATCTGCACGCCCTCCTTGGCCTCGATGGCCTGGTGCATGCCCTCGTTGTACCGGCGGCCGGGCAGGATGCGGCCCGTGTGCTCGTCGACGATCATGACCTCGCCGTTGAGCACGACGTAGTCCTTGTCGCGCTTGAAGAGCTCCTTCGCCTTGATGGCGTTGTTGAGGAACCCGATGAGCGGCGTGTTGAGCGACTCGTACAGGTTGTCGATGCCGAGGTAGTCCTCGACCTTCTCGATGCCGGGCTCGAGCACGCCGACCGTGCGCTTCTTCTCGTCGACCTCGTAGTCCGTCCCGGGGTTGAGACGGCGCACGACCTTGGCGAACTCGCCGAACCAGCGGTTCGTGTCGCCCGAGGCCGGGCCCGAGATGATGAGCGGCGTGCGCGCCTCGTCGATGAGGATCGAGTCGACCTCGTCGACGATCGCGAAGTTGTGGCCGCGCTGCACGAGGTCGTCCGTGGACCACGCCATGTTGTCGCGCAGGTAGTCGAAGCCGAACTCGTTGTTCGTCCCGTACGTAATGTCGGCGGCGTACTGCTCGCGCCGCTGCGCCGGCGTCTGGCCGGACAGGATGACGCCGGTCGACAGGCCGAGGAAGCGGTACACGCGGCCCATGAGCTCGGACTGGTACTTCGCCAGGTAGTCGTTCACCGTGACGACGTGGACGCCCTTGCCCTCGAGCGCGTTGAGGTACGCGGCCGTCGTCGCGACGAGGGTCTTGCCCTCACCGGTCTTCATCTCGGCGATGTTGCCGAGGTGCAGCGCCGCACCGCCCATGAGCTGGACGTCGAAGTGCCGCTGGCCGAGCGTGCGCCGCGACGCCTCGCGCACCGCGGCGAACGCCTCGGGGAGCAGGTCGTCGAGGGTCTCGCCCGCCTCGAGGCGCGCCTTGAAGCGGTCGGTCTCCTCCCGCAGCTCCTCGTCGGTGAGATCCTCGAAGCCGGGCTCGAGCTTGTTCACCTGGTCGGCGATGCCGGACAGCTTCTTGAGGATCCGGCCCTCGCCGATGCGAAGGACCTTGTCGAGGATCGAAGGCACGCAGGACTCCCGTATCGATCGGTGCCCGGGCCGGGTGGTCCGGGAGCAGAGCCGACGCTCTGCCGCGCGGGCGCGCACGGCAGCGGACGTCGGCAACGTCACACAACATCGTAGGGGAGTCGGGGCCGCGCCGGTCCCGTCCGGGTTTCGCCGACGACGAACCTCTCCCCCGCGACGTCGTCCGCCAGCCTACGGCGGGGGCCACCCGGGCCGGGCGCCTCGTCCACCACCGACGCGGCGGTCGAGACGACCGCGGCGGCGGCGCCGCCGGCGACGAAGGCAGCGACGACGGCAACGACGACGTCAGTGCGCCGCGACCTCGGCGGCGAGCGCGGGCGCCAGGTCCCCCGCCGGGGCGACGTCGACCTCCGGCACCCCGAGCCACCGGCCCAGCACGTGCAGCTCGGCGGCGAGGCGCGCCGCCGTCTGCGGCCCGGCCGCCTGCTCGCGGTGCGCCGACTGCACGCGCAGCACCCCGGCCCGACGGTCGGCCTTGAGGTCGACGCGCGCGGTGAGCGCCTCGCCCTCGAGGAAGGGCAGGACGTAGTAGCCGTGCACCCGCTTCGCCGCGGGCACGTAGATCTCGATCCGGTAGTGGACGTCGAACAGCCGCTCGAGGCGGGTCCGCTCGAACACGAGCGGGTCGAACGGGTTAAGCAGCGTCGTCCCCGTCGCGCGCCGCGGGAGCGCCGCGTCCGCGTGCAGGTAGGTCGGCTCGTCCCACCCCCGCACGGTCACCGGGCGCAGGGTGCCCGCCTCGACGAGCTCGTCGAGCGCCGTCCGTACCGCGGGCCCCTTGAGCCGGAAGTAGTCGCGGAAGCAGCGCAGCGTCCCGACGCCGTGCGCGCGGGCGCCGATCTCGAGCAGCGCCCGGACGGCGTCGGCGTCCGCGACCGGCGGCGCCGCGACGACCTCCGGCGGGAGCACGCGCTCCGTGAGGTCGTAGCAGCGCTCGAACGCGCCGTTGCGGCGCGCGGACGTGATCTCCCCCGTGAAGAAGAGGAACTCGAGCGCGCGCTTCGCGACCGTCCAGTTCCACCCCCACTGCGAGCGGTCGCGCGGGTGCGCCCGCCCCTCGGCCTCGAGGATCTCGTGCACCTCGCTCGCCGTGATCGGGCCGCGCTCCGTGACGAGACGCCGCACGTCCTGGACCGCCTCGGAGTGGCTCATCTCGACCGCGCTGATCGTGCCCCACGCCTCCGTGCGGTACCGGCGGCGGCGCCACTCGAGCAGCGGCCACGTGCTGGGCGGCACGTAGGACGCGACGTGCGCCCACGTCTCCACGAGCCGACGCGGCGCACGGCCCGCCGCGCGGTCGAGCAGCGCCGTGTCGTACGGGCCGAGCCGCGCGTACAGCGGCATGAGGTGCGCCCGCGCGAGCACGTTGACCGAGTCGATCTGGAGGAGCCCCAGGCGGTCGATGACCCCCTGGACCTGCCGCATCGTCGGGGCGCGCCCCCCGGACCCGGCACGCGCGGCGACGTCCGGGCGCTCCCGGTGCAGCCCTTGCGCGGCGAGCGCGACACGGCGCGCCTGGGACAGGGACATCGACTCGGACCTCGACGGCGTGGCGACCACCCTCCGATCCTGCCCGCCCCCACCCACACGCCGACCCGCCCCCGCCGAGCAGGCGGTCCTGGCGCGTCCCGGCCGCCGGACCCGCCACGACCACCTGCTCGGCCGACCGGGATCGCCTGGTCGGCGGCGGACGGCGGACGGCGGGCGGCGGGCGGCGGGGTCGGTCAGCGGACGACGGGTCCGGACAGCACGACGCGCCCGGACCCGTCGAGGGTCCGGGCGCGTCGGGTGCGGTCAGGCGCTCTTCTCGACCGTGGCGTCGGCGCAGTCGCAGGACGTGTCGAGCGCGACGACGCCGTACGTCCAGCCGCGGCGGCGGTAGGCGACGGACGGGCGCGACGTCTCGATGTCGACGAAGAGGAAGAAGTCGTGGCCGACCATCTCCATCTCGTACAGGGCGTCGTCCACCGTCATGGGCTCCGCGGTGTGCAGCTTCTGCCGGATGACGACGGGCGAGTCGCCGAGCGTCGTCTCGACGGCCTCCCCGGGCGCGGTCGGCGCGGTCGGCGCCGGCGGCGGGGGTGCCTCGTGCGTGGCCGGGTCGTAGGGACGCACGTCGACGGGCGGCACGACGGTGTGGTTGCGGTGGTCCTTGCGACGGTCGCGGGCGCGGCGGAGCCGTTCCGCGAGCTTGTCCATCGCGAGGTCGAGGGCGCCGAACCGGTCGTCGGCCGCGGCCTCGGCGCGGACGACGGGTCCCTTGGCCCGCACGGTGAGCTCGACGCGTTCGCGGACCCCCGAGAGCCTCGGGTTGTTCTCGTGGGTGACCTCGACGTCCACGCGCTGCGCCGTGGGCGCGAGCTGCTGGACCTTGGCGAGCTTGTCCTCCACGTGCCGGCGGAAGCGGTCTGCCACTTCCGTGTGCCTGCCGACGACGACGATCTCCATGTGAGCCTCCGCGAGGATCTAGTGCGACGCCCGGCCCGGTGCGTCCGGGCGCCTCGTTCGG
Source organism: Cellulosimicrobium sp. JZ28 (assembly GCF_015327065.1). Lineage (NCBI taxonomy): Bacteria > Bacillati > Actinomycetota > Actinomycetes > Micrococcales > Promicromonosporaceae > Cellulosimicrobium > Cellulosimicrobium sp. JZ28. Next base: position 2,678,604 of record NZ_CP017660.1, read on the forward strand.
ATTCGGTAGGAGCACCCGCTGCCGGGTGCGGTGGGCTACCACCTCCTTGCGGCGCAGGGCCGCGCGCTCGGTACGCTCGCGCGGCGGCGCACGTGTCCTGCACGTCCGTCGTCCGCGGCGACTGGCCCTCAGCCTAACCCCGGGTCCGGGGTGTCGGCAGCACCAACGGGAGGTGAACGAGGGGACCTTCGGCCCCCGCGGCGCGCACCTCACGGAGGCTGCCCGGCGGACCGCCGTCGTTCGCCCGGCGACGGGGTCGCGGCGAGCGCGACGGCGCCCAGCACGAGAGCGCCCGCGCTGGTCAGCGCCCTCTCGCACGCGGCGAGGGTCGCTCCCGTGGTGACGACGTCGTCGACGAGGAGGCACGCCACGACCGGTGCCGGTGCACCGGTCGACGGGCGCCGCCCGCGCCGTCCTCGACGCGCTCCGGCGGACGGTCCGACGAGCGGTCGGACGAGCCCTCCGGCACCGGCCTCGAGGAGCTTCCCGGGGGCGACGGCGACCGTGCCGAGCCGGGCCCCGCGCGCCCGCGAGCCGAGCCCGACCTGGTCCCGGGCGCGCCCGCGGTGCACGAGGAGCGCGGCGCTCCGGGCGGGGGTCCCCGAGGCGTCGAGGCCGGCGGCGACCGCACGCGCGAGCAGGGCGACGGGGTCGCGCCCGCGGGCGCGACGCGCGGCCCGCGTCGTCGGAGCCGGGACGACGAGCACCGGGCACCCCCGGGACCCCTCCCCCAGGACCGCCCCGACCCCAGACCCGAGCGCGGGACCACGCCCCGGCCCGAGCACGGCTCCGAGCACCGGCCCCAGCGCGGTGCCCGCGCGCCACGCGGCGTCCGCGAGCGGCCGGTCGAGGTCCGCCCTACCGCGGTCCTTCCAGGCGACGACGACGCCGCGCGCGGGCCCCGTGTACGCCGCCGGCGCCCACACCGGCAGGGGCGCGACGCCGTCGAGCCGGTCGAGGCGGGGCGCCCCACGTTCGCGCCGCCGGAGCGGGGCGCGCAGCGGCGCGAGGCAGGGCTCGCACCACCGGACGTCGGGCGCGTCGCAGCCGGGGCACGCGACGGGCAGGACGAGGCGGGCGACGTCGTCGAGGGCGGCGAGGAGCACCGGGCCAGCGTGCCCGGTGGCGCGACCGTCCGGCACCGGCGGACCGGCCACCTGTGGACGACGCACGCGCCGCGGGCTCCCGACCCGCGCCGTCCAGGAGCCTGTGGTCGCCCGGCGCGCCTCGCGCCGCCGGGCGCGCGGCGTCTCAGCCGGGGTACGTGGGCAACCGGACCTCGGTGGCGATCTTGGTCCAGAGGCTCGACGTGCCCGCGGCGTACAGGCTGCTGTCGCTCGTCCCGACGAGCGTCGTCCCGACGCCCGTGGCCGATGCGAGCGAGACGGCGCCCTCGACGGGCGAGGCGGCGACCGTCGGTCCCCCGACGGGCACCCGCTGGACGACGACCTCGGACTCCCCGGACGCCCGGCCGAGCACCCCGAGGAGCGCGCGGTCGACCCACGTCACCTGTGTCGCGGCGGCGATCGGCTGCCCGACCCGGACCGGTGCGGAGAGCTGGGTCGGCCGGCCGGTCTCGTCGCGGACGATGCCCGCGACGTGGACCTGCGCCCCGGACCCCGAGTCGCTGACGACGGCCACCCGGGCGCCGTCGGGCGCGACCCGCAGCGACATCACGGTGCGCCCGTCGAGCCACGGCGCGGCCACCTCGGAGACCGCCGCGTCGCTGCCGGCCTCCCGCAGGTCCACGACCTGCAACGACCCTGCCTGCACCTGCGGGCCGCTCCACACGTACTGGAACCGGTCGATCGACGGCGCGACGAGGCTCGTCCCGGTGAGGAGCGTGACGGGCCCGGCCTCTGCCGTCGGCGCCGTGACGAGCCGCCCGGCACCGTCCCGCACGACGTACGTGGCGTCGTCGGCCCGGCCGCGGAAGGCGAGCGCGGTGGGCTGGAGCCCGGCGAGCGGGGCGGCCGACGTCACCGCCCGCGTCGTGCGCCCCTCCAGGCTCATGACCTGGTCGCCCGAGAGCACGACCGGCTCGTCGGGCGTGGTGGCGACGCCGATGGTCGGGACGTCGTCGGCCGAGAGCTCCGAGCCGCCGACGCCCACCGTGATGTCGACGGGCACGCCGAGCGAGGCCTGGAGCTGCGCGATGAGCATCGCGCGGTCGGCCGGCGACGCCGCGGTCACCGGGTCGGTGAGGGGCACCGCGACCCTGCCCTCCACCGGCGGCACGGAGTCGATGCTCAGCGAGGTGCCCTCGGGCGCGACCGTCGCGACGGACCCCGCGAGCCAGTCCGCCGGTCCGCGCAGCGTCTCGCGGACCGCGAGCGCCTGCCAGTTCCGGCTCGGGAACCAGCGGGCGTCGGGCACGAGGTAGGCCCGGTCGAGGGTCGGGAAGTAGAGGTTGGCCTGCTTGAAGGTGCGGGCGAAGTTCGTGGCCGTGATCGTCAGCCCGTCGTCGACCACGTCGATGCGCCACTGGTCGTCGGCGTCGCGGACGAGGCCGTAGGAGACCTCGGTGGTCCGGCCGGGCGCCTGCTCCGTGTAGACGCCGCGCTCGTCCACGGTGCCCACGACGTCGGCGGTGGCGCGGACCGTCGTCGTGCCGCCCTCGATCGCGGCCTCGTCGACGTCGAGCTGCGGCACGTCCTCGAGGATCGCGACCTGGGAGACGGGCGACCAGTCGTCCTGCGCGTCACGCGTGAGGAACTCGGACGCGACGTCGAACGAGCCGCGCGCGCCCTGGGCCTGGGCGGCCAGGAAGCCGCGGACGATCTGGTCCGGCGAGGCGTCGCGACGGGGCGAGGCGGCGCTGACGAACGGCTGGCCCGGGTCCTCCGGCGTCGCCTCGCCCTCGACGACCGGCCCGGACGTGGGGATCGAGGCGCACGCCGCGAGAGCGGCGACCCCCACGGCCGCGATCCCGGCCGCGAGCGCGCGCCCGACCCGGCGCCGCAGGTCCGCCTGCCCCGCGGTCGGACGCCGCACGGTCCCCGTCGTGGTCATCGCCCCTCCTGGACGTCGTCGGGGCCGGCGGCCGGACCGCCGCCGGAGCCGGGCACCGTCGCCCGGCCGGGCTGGGGCGCGTGGTCGCGCGGGATGACGACGGGGATGCCGCCCGTGACCGACGGCAGGTCGGCTGGGCCCGCCGTCCCCTCGACGTCCTCGACGACCGGCGTCCGCACGCTCCACTCCGCGGGCAGCCCGCGGCCGGTGGCCGCCTCGGAGACGAGCGGCAGGGGGGACGACTGGAGCCGGATCCCGGCGCGCCGCGGGAGCGTGAGCCGGAAGCTCGCGCCCCGGCCAGGGCGGCCCCACGCCTCGAGCCACCCGCCGTGCAGGTGCGCGTCCTCCAGGGAGATCGCGAGCCCGAGGCCGGTGCCGCCGGTCGTGCGGGCGCGAGCGGGGTCCGCGCGCCAGAAGCGGTCGAACACGTGCTGGACCTCGTCGGTCGTCATCCCGACCCCGTGGTCGCGGACCGTCACCGCGACGGCGTGCCCGTCGCCGTCGACCGTGATCTCGACCGGCCGCTCCTCGGCGTGCTCGATGGCGTTGACGACGAGGTTGCGCACGATGCGCTCGACGCGCCGCGGGTCGATGTCGGCCGTGACGGGCTCGTCGCCGAGGTGGACCGACAGCCACACGCCCTTGCGCTCGGCGAGCGGAGCGGCGTGGTCGACGGCGGCGTTCACCACGTCGCGCAGGTCGCGCCGCTCGGCGTCGAGGATCGCGGCGCCGGCGTCGAACCGGCTGATCTCGAGCAGGTCGGCGAGCAGGTCCTCGAACCGGTCGAGCTGGGCCTGCAGGAGCTCGGTCGAGCGCCGCGAGACCGGGTCGAAGTCCTCGCGCGACGCGTGCAGCACCTCGGAGGCCATGCGGATCGTGGTGAGCGGCGTGCGCAGCTCGTGGGACACGTCCGAGACGAACCGGCGCTGGAGCATCGACAGCTCCTCCATGCGCCCGATCTGCTCCTGGAGGCTCTGCGCCATCTCGTTGAACGAGTGCGCGAGGGACGCCATCTCGTCGTGCCCCTTGACCGGGAGCCGCTCGTCGAGCCGGCCGTCCGCGAGCCGCTCCGCGACGCTCGCGGCCTGGCGCACCGGGAGCACCGCCTGGCGCGTGACGAGCGCCGTGATGCCGACGAGCAGGGCGAGCAGCACGAGCGCCCCGACGAGCAGGACCGACTGGAGGAAGCGCAGCGTCTCCTGGTCGGCCTCGAGGTCGTAGAGGTAGTAGAGCTCGTACGTGCCCGCGACCGGCACCTCGACGGTCGAGCCCACGACGATGCCGGGCACCACCCCCGACGACTCCGGGTGCGCCGGGTCGACCGGGATCGCCACCGACTGGAGGTACTGCTCGCCGTCCGCCGCGACGGTCGCCGCGCGCATCTCGGGCGACACGAGGCCGTCGAGCTGCTGGTCGGTCGACTGGTCGAGGAAGCCGACCGTGCCCGACCCGCCGGACTGCCAGAGGAAGACGTCGCGCGACGACCCGGTCGTCTGGAGCATGGAGAAGAGGTCGAAGAGGAGCGACTGGGCCTCGGTCGGCGTCGACGCGGGCGACGCGTCGAGCGTGCGGCGCGCCTGCTGCGTGGACTGGGCGCTCTCCTGGTCGAGCTCGGCGGCGCGCCGCTCGTAGAGGCCGTCGCGCATGGCGTCGGTGAGGTAGGCGCCGAGCGCCCCGACGGTCAGCACGCCGACGACGAGCGCCGACGTGACGACACGGAGCTGCATCGACGAGCGCCAGCGCCACACCACGCGGCGGACGGTCGCGCGCGCCCGGCGCCGGACGCGGCGCCAGAGCCCTCGCCCGCGCCCGTCGGCGGAGCCGGCCGTCGTGCTCACGTGCGCGTCGCGCCCGCCTTGTAGCCGACGCCGCGCACCGTGAGGACGATCTCCGGGTTCTCCGGGTCGTGCTCGATCTTCGAGCGCAGGCGCTGCACGTGGACGTTGACGAGCCGCGTGTCCGCCGCGTGCCGGTAGCCCCAGACCTTCTCGAGGAGCACCTCGCGCGTGAAGACCTGCCACGGCTTGCGCGCGAGCGCGACGAGGAGGTCGAACTCGAGCGGGGTCAGGGACACCTGCTCGCCACCGCGCGAGACGCGGTGCCCCGTGACGTCGATCTCGACGTCGCCGATGGACAGGTGCTCGGGGGCGGGCTCCTCCGTGCGGCGCAGGCGCGCCCGGATGCGGGCGACGAGCTCCTTGGGCTTGAACGGCTTGGAGATGTAGTCGTCGGCACCCGACTCCAGGCCGAGCACGACGTCGACCGTGTCGCTCTTCGCGGTGAGCATGATGATCGGGACGCCCGACTCCGCCCGGATGAGGCGGCACACCTCCGTGCCGTCCTTGCCCGGGAGCATGAGGTCGAGCAGGACCAGGTCCGGCTGCGTGGTGCGGAACGTCTCGAGCGCGAGGTCGCCGTCCGCGCAGAACACCGGTTCGAAGCCCTCGGAGCGCAGGACGATGCCGATCATCTCGGCCAGGGCGGTGTCGTCGTCCACCACGAGCACACGAACCTTCATGCGGACATCTTGCCATCGACGGGCCCGACGTCGGGGCGGCCGGGCCCCGCGGCGAGGGTGAACCCGCGGGCGGGGCGCACCCGGCGGCGCGAGCCGGTCGGCCGCCGCGCAGGGCCGCGTACTAGGGTGGCCTCGCCGCCGTTGCCGATCTTCGCCCGGCGGCCTGGACCGACGCCCGAGCCGATCGCGGGGGACCACGAGCACATGAGCACACCCGACACCTCCGGCACGCCGGACGGTGCCACGCCCGACCCGACGGCGGCCCCCGGCCCCACGCCGCCCGCCGCGCCCGGTCCGGGCGGCGACGCGAGCGGCTGGGGCGCGCCCTCGTACGGCGCCCCCGGCTACGGTGCGCCCGGCTCGTCGGCACCCCAGCCGCGGTACGGCCAGTACGCGCCCGGCCAGGAGCCCGGTCAGCAGCCGCCGACGGACCAGCCGCCCGCACCCGGCGCGTGGGGTGCGCCCGGCGCCGCTCCGGGACAGCCGGGGTACGGCCAGCCGGGCTACGGCCAGCAGCCCGGCTACGGCCAGCAGCAGCCGGGGTACGGCCAGCCCGGCTACGGTCAGCAGCCCGGCTACGGCCAGCAGCCCGGTTATGGCCAGCAGCCCGGCTACGGCCAGCAGCAGTTCGGGCAGGGCCAGTACGGGCAGCAGCAGTACGGCGCACCGGGCTACGGCCCGCCGCCCGGCCTCGCGGGCGCGCCCTACGCGCCGGCCGCGGCGAAGCCCGGCATCATCCCGCTGCGCCCGCTGTCGCTCGGCGAGATCTTCGACGGCGCGTTCGGCGCGATCCGCCACAACCCCCGGGTCGTGCTCGGCATGAGCGCGCTCGTCGTCGTGGTGGCGACGCTGCTCGGCACCTTCCTCGGCTGGGCGTTCTCCGGCTACGTCGCCCAGTACTTCGACGTCGTGCTGGACGAGGCCACCTTCCCCGGCTTCGACGAGAGCTTCGCCACGACGCTCGCGAGCTCCCTCGGCATCCAGGTGACCACGTTCTTCGCCGCGCCGATCATCGCGGGTCTCCTCACGGTCTCCGTCGGCCAGTCCGCGATCGGGCGCAAGGCCGGCGTCGGCGAGGTCTGGTCCCAGGTCGGACGGCGCACGTGGTTCCTCATCGCCTTCCCCCTGCTGACCGGCCTGGTCGCGTCCGTGGCGCTCGGCCTGGCCACGCTCCTCGTCGTCGCGGGCTTCGCGGTCTCCGAGGGGCTCGGCGCGTTCCTCATCGTCGTCGCCCTGCTCGCCTGGCCCGTGCTCCTCGTCTGGGTGGGGACGCGGACCGGCCTCGTCCCTCCCGCCCTGGCGCTGGAGGGGCAGCCGTTCTGGCAGACGGTCAAGCGGGCGTGGCTGCTCACCCGCGGCAGCTTCTGGCGGCTGTTCGGCATCTACCTGCTCGCCCTCGTGGCGATGAGCTTCGTCTCCGGCATCGTCGCGTACCCCGCGAGCCTCGCCGCGTCGTTCCTGCTCATGGCGGGTCAGACCTTCCTGTACCACCTCGTGCAGGCGATCGGCGTCGCGCTCTCGATGATTCTCACCTCGGTCTTCCTGGGCTGCATCGTCGCCCTGCTCTACATCGACGTGCGCATGCGCCGCGAGGGCCTGGACGTCGAGCTCGCCGCGGCGGCGAGCGAGCAGCCGCCCGCATGACCGTGCGGTCGCTCGCGGCCGACGTGCCCGTGCAGCCCGGTGCCGACGAGGCCCGGCGGTGGCTCGTCGGCGAGCTCGCCGGGCCGGAGTACCGCACGGACCCGTCGCTCCTGCAGCGGTTCCTCGAGTGGCTCCAGGGACTGTTCGACGGCGCGCCCACGCTCGACCTGGGCGGCCCGCTGACCGCGGTGGTCGTCGTCGTGGCGGTCGCCCTGGTCGCGGCGGTGGCCTACTGGGTCGCCGGTCCGGTGCGCCTGTCGCGCCGGGCGAAGGCCTCGGTGGTCGTGCTCGACGACGACGCGCGCACCGCGGCCGAGATGCGGGCCGCGGCCGACGCCGCCGCGGCCCGCGCCGACTGGGCGACCGCCGCGCTCGAACGCTTCCGCGGCGTCGTGCGCTCGCTGGAGGAGCGCGCGGTCCTCGACCCGCGTCCCGGACGGACCGCGTGGGAGGCCGCACGGACGGCGGGCGAGCGCCTGCCCGACGTCGCGGACGGGCTCGAGCGCGGCGCGCACCTGTTCGACGACGTCGCGTACGGCGCCGTGACCGTCGGCCCGGAGGCGGACGCCTTCCTGCGCGCGCTCGACGAGCGGACGCTCGCGACGCGCCCTGCGCTCCGTGCGGAGCTCGCCGTGTCCGCGCCCGGTGACGGCGCATGAGCGCCCCGACGACGTCCTCCGCACCGCCCTCCGCAGGCGCGGCGGGCGACCCGCGAGCCGTGACGACCGCCTACGTGCCCGTCGTCGGCGACGGCACGACCGCCCGCTCGCGGGCCAGCAGCCGCTGGCGCCGGGCGCGCTGGCCCGTCGCCGTCGTCGGCGCGCTGCTGCTGCTCGCCGGGCTGACGGCGCTCGCGCGCCCCGCGACGTCGGCCACACCGCTCGCACCCGACAACCCGGGCCCCGCCGGGGCGCGCGCGGTCGCGCAGGTGCTGGGCGACCAGGGCGTCGAGGTCACCTACGTGCGCACGGTCGCCGAGGCGGTGCGCGCCGCCGAGGAGGGCGGCACGCTCCTCGTCGCGCAGGGCGACTACCTGCTCGACGAGCAGGTGGACGCGCTCGTCGGGACCCCCGCGGACCTCGTGCTCGTCGCGCCGCCCGACCACCTGCTCGCCGCCGCGACCGACGGCGGCGCGGAGCTCGCGTACGACTGGGGCTCCGGCGGGTCGGCACGACCGGCGCGCTGCGCGGACCCGGCCGCGCAGGCCGCGGGCTCGATCCGCTCCGACGGTGTCGGCTTCGTCGCGCTCGACGACGCGACCGTCCTCTGCTTCCCCTCCCCCGACGACCCGTCCCTGGGCGCCTACCTCGTGCACGAGGCCGACGGGCGCACGGTGCGCGCGGTGGACACGCCCGCCGTCCTGCGCAACGACTCGGTCACCGAGGACGGCAACGCCGCGCTCGCGCTCTGGACGCTCGGCGCGCACGACCGTCTCGTGTGGCTCGTGCCCGACCCGTTCGACACGTCGCTCGCCGACGACGGGAGCACGACCCCCGGCCTGTCCCTGCCGCCGTGGTTCGGCGTCGTCGCCCTCCAGGGGCTCGTCGTGCTGCTCGTGGTCGTGCTGTGGCGCGGCCGCCGGCTCGGCCCTCTCGTCACCGAGGACCTGCCGGTCGTCGTGCGCGCCGCCGAGACGACGCGCGGCCGCGGCCGCCTCTACCGGCGCGCCGGCGCGCGCGGTCACGCCGCCGCCGGGCTGCGCGCGGGCGCCGCCGACCGCCTCGCGCACCGCCTCGGCCTGCCCCGCTCGGCCGACGCCCCCACCGTCGTCGACGCCGTCGCCCGCGCGACGGGTCGGCCGGGCGACCAGGTCGCCCAGCTCCTGTACGGACCACCACCCGCCGACGACGCGGCGCTGCTCGAGCTCGCGCGTCACCTTGACCGGATCGAGAGCGAGGTCTACCACTCGTGACGCACCACCCCGACGGCTCCGTGCCGCAGCCCGACCGCTACGCGCCGCCCGCCCAGGACCCGGGCGTCGCCGACCGCGTGAGCGCGGCCGCCGGCCAGCCCGCGCACCGGCCCGGACCGCAGGCACCCGCCCCGCAGACGCCGTACGGCCAGGGCCACGCGCCCGCCGCGCCGACCCCGACCGCGACCCCCGCACCGGTGCACGACGCCCCGCCCGCGCCGTCGCCCGAGCTGCGGCAGGCGCTCGCCGCCGTCCGCAGCGAGGTCGGCAAGGCCGTCGTCGGGCAGGACGGCGCCGTGACGAGCCTGCTCATCGCGCTGCTCTGCAAGGGCCACGTGCTGCTCGAGGGCGTGCCCGGCGTCGCCAAGACGCTGCTCGTGCGCACGCTCGCCGCGTCGCTCGACCTCGGCACGAAGCGCGTGCAGTTCACGCCCGACCTCATGCCCGGCGACGTCACGGGCTCGCTCGTGTACGACGCGCGGACCGCCGAGTTCTCGTTCCGCGAGGGGCCGGTCTTCACGAACCTGCTGCTCGCCGACGAGATCAACCGCACGCCTCCCAAGACCCAGGCGTCGCTCCTGGAGGCCATGGAGGAGCGGCAGGTCTCGGTCGACGGCACGCCGCGCCCGCTGCCCGACCCCTTCCTCGTCATCGCGACGCAGAACCCCGTCGAGTACGAGGGCACGTACCCGCTGCCCGAGGCGCAGCTCGACCGCTTCCTGCTCAAGGTCGTGCTGCCGCTGCCGGAGCGCGAGCAGGAGGTCGAGGTGCTCGCACGGCACGCCGCCGGCTTCAACCCGCGCGACCTCGCGGGCGCCGGGGTGCGCGCCGTCGCCGGGCGCGACGTGCTCGACCGCGCCCGCGCGGAGGTCGCGCGCGTCCAGGTCGCGCGCGAGGTGCTCGGCTACGCCGTCGACGTGTGCCGCGCGACGCGCCACTCCCCCTCGCTGTCGCTGGGCGTGTCCCCGCGCGGTGCGACGGCGCTGCTCGCCACGTCGCGCGCGTGGGCGTGGCTCTCGGGCCGCTCCTACGTGACGCCGGACGACGTCAAGGCCCTCGCGCACCCCACGCTGCGCCACCGCGTGCAGCTGCGGCCCGAGGCCGAGCTGGAGGGCGTGACGGCCGAGAGCGTGCTGGACACCGTGCTCGCGTCCGTCCCCGTCCCCCGCTGAGGCGTCGCTCGTGGCCCTGACGTGGCGCGCCGTCGTGCTGGCGGCGCTCGGGATCGTCCCCGTGCTGCTCGTCCCCGTGCCGGGGACGGTGCTCGTGTGGACGCTGCTCGTCGTCGCGCTGTGCGTGCTCGACGCGGCCCTCGCGGCGTCCCCGCGGCGCGTCGCGATCGAGCGGCGCGTCGCGGGCTCCGTGCGGCTCACCGACGCGACGGCGTCCCGGCTCACGCTGACGAACCTCGCCCCGCGGCGGTTGCGCGCGCTCGTGCGCGACGCGTGGCCGCCGTCCGCGGGGACGCAGGTCAACCGGCACGCCGTCGACCTGCCGCCCGGCGAGGCGACGCGCGTGACGACCGTGCTCGTCCCGACGCGCCGCGGCGAGCGCGTCGCGGACCGCGTGACGATCCGCTCGTTCGGCCCGCTGCGGCTCGCCGCGCGCCAGGCGTCGATCCCCGTGCCCGGGCGGCTGCGCGTGCTCCCCGAGTTCGCGTCGCGACGCCACCTCCCGAGCCGCCTCGCGCGCCTGCGCGAGATGGACGGGCGCGCCGCGGTGCAGGTGCGCGGCGAGGGCACCGAGTTCGACTCGCTGCGCGAGTACGTGCTCGGCGACGACGTCCGCTCCATCGACTGGCGGGCGTCGGCGCGCGGCCGGGACATGGTCGTGCGCACGTGGCGGCCCGAGCGCGACCGCCGCGTGCTCATCGTCGTCGACACGTCCCGCACGTCCGCGGCGCGCGTCGGGGACGCGCCGCGCCTCGACGCGAGCATCGAGGCGGCGCTCCTGCTGGCCGCCCTCGCGGGGCGCGCCGGGGACCGCGTCGAGCTCGTCGCCTACGACCGCACCGTGCGCTCGCGCGTCGCAGGGGCCGCCGGGCCGCGCCTCATGCCCGCCATGGCGGACGCCCTCGCGCCGCTCGAGCCCGCGCTCCTCGAGACCGACTGGCCCGGCCTCGTCGGCACCGTCCACGAGCGCCTGTCGCAGCGCGCGCTCGTCGTGCTCCTGTCGACGCTCGACGCCGCCGCCGTCGAGTCCGGGCTGCTGCCCGTCGTCGGGCAGCTCACGGCCAAGCACCAGGTCGTGCTCGCCGCGGCGGGCGACCCCGAGGTCGCCGCCCTGCGCGACGACCGCACCGGGACCGCCGAGGTGTACGACGCCGCGGCCGCCGCGCGCGGCGAGATCGAGCGCGCCGCCGTGACGACGGTCCTGCGCCAGCGCGGCGTCGAGGTCGTCGACGCCCTCCCCGACGACCTCGCCCCCCGCCTCGCCGACACCTACCTCGCGCTCAAGGCGGCCGGCCGCCTCTGAGCACCCGCCGGGGGCCACCGAGCCGGAGCCGGCGGTCGCGCGAGGTAGGGGCCCGGTCCCACGAGGTAGAGGCCCGGTCCCCCGAGGTAGAGGCCTGGTCCCCCGAGGTAGAGCCGAGGGCGCGCGAGGTAGAGGCCTGGTCTCACGGGATGAGGGTGCCCGGGTTCGCCGAGCAGGGATCCCGGCTCCGTCTGCGGCGCCGGGCCACCAGAAGCGCCCGGTCGGGCGCCACGACCATCCGGTCGGCACGCAACCCGTCCGGGGTGGCCCGACGTCGTCGTCCCCTCGAGCGTGGGCAGGCCCACCCCGGGCGACCACGCCTCCACCTCGCGGAACCACCGTTCTACCTCGCGCAACCCACGCCTCTACCTCGCGCAAACCTCGCCTCTACCTCGCGGAGCTACGGCTCTACCTCGGGAGACCAGGCCTCTACCTCGCGGGAGGTGGTTCCGGGGCCCTCTCCCCCGACCGTCAGGGGCGAGAGGTAGGGTCGTGCAGCACGTCCATCCCGACCTCAGGAGACTCCCGTGGCCTGGCAGCCGACCGACCCCCGGCAGCGCGTCCGGCGCAATCGTCGCGTCGCGATCATCGTCGTGGTGGCGCTGCTCGCGACGTTCCTCGTCCCGGCGCTCGCGATCGTCCTGTCCTGACGGGCCGATGGCCGACGAGCGGTTCGGGCCGCGGCTGAGCCACGACGACCTCAACCGGGCGCTGCTCGCGCGCCAGCACCTCGCCGCCCCGCGCGACGCGACCGTGCTGGACGAGGTGCGCCACCTCGTCGGCCTGCAGTCGCAGGTCCCGTCGTCGCCGTACCCGGCGCTCTGGTCGCGCCTGGCGGGCTTCGCGCCCGACGACCTGGGCGACCGCCTGCTCGACCGCCGGGTGGTGCGCGTCGCGACGCTGCGCGGCACGGTGCACCTCGTCGCGGCCGACGACGCGCTCGAGCTGACGGCGCTCGCCCGCCCTGGTCTGGCGACCTACCTGCGGTCGCGGAACCAGCACGGGACCGCGCTCGCGCACGTCGACCTCGACGACCTCGAGCGTGCGGCGCGCGACCTGCTCGCGGATCCGCTGACGTCGGTCGAGGTGGGGCGGCGCCTCGCCGAGCGGTGGCCCGACGTCGACCCGAAGCACCTCGCGTACGCGGCCCGCTGCCTGCTCCCGCTCGTGCAGGTCCCGCCCCGCGGCCTGTGGGGTGCGAGCGGCACGGGCACGACGACCACCTGGACGACGGCGCAGGCCTGGCTCGGTCGGGCCGACGACGCCGTCGCGCACGGCACGGACCCGGACGCGACGCTCGCGGCGCGCGTGCGGCTCGTGCGGCGGTACCTCGCGGCGTTCGGCCCGGCGTCGGTGGCCGACGCACAGCGCTGGGCGGGCCTGACCCGGCTGCGCGCCGCGGTCGACGTGCTGCGACCGGAGCTCGTGACGTTCACCGGCCCGGCCGGCACCGAGCTCCTCGACCTGCCCGACGCGCCGCGCCCGCCGGGCGACGAGCCCGTGCCCGTGGTCCTCGCGGGCGACTTCGACAACCTGCTCCTGTCCCACGACGACCGCACGCGTGTCCTCGGGGACCTGCCGGTCACGAGCGTCGTGAGCGTCAACGGTCAGGTCGCGGCGGCGGTCCTCGTCGACGGCCGCGTCGCGGGCGCCTGGACGGCCCGGCCGGCGGCACCGGCGGCGCGCAGCGCCCGAGCAGCGGAACCGGCCGACGGGACGCGCCCGGCCGACGGGACGGACGTCGTCGTGCACGTCGAGGTGCGACCCCTGCGCGCAGGGAGCGGCCCCGGCGCGTCCGGCGACGAGGCGCCGAGCCTCGCCGACCGCCTGCGCGACCCCGCGGTGCGCGACGAGGTCGTCGCGCGCGCCGAGGACTGGGTGCGGTGCGGGTGGCCGGACGCGCGGGCGCGCGTCGTCGTCGACGCCTGAGGCGTCGCGGGTCAGGCCGCGACGGGCGCGGTGTCGCCCGCGTGGTCGGCTGTGAGGTCGCCCGTCTCCCCGGCCCGGACCGCGCGGCGGCCGAGCACGATCGTGTAGACCCAGAACGCCGCGAGCGCGACCGCCCCGATGGCGATCTTGAGCCACCACGGCAGCTCCGACCCGGTGACGAACCCCTCGATGACGCCGGAGACCGCGAGCGCGATCGCGAGGCCGATCGCGACGGTGACGAGCGCCCGGCCCTCCTGGGCGAGGGCGCGCGAGCGCGGCAGGGGGCCGGGGTCGATCCACGCCCAGAAGATCCGCAGCCCGGCGGCGCCGGCGACGAAGATCGACATGAGCTCGAGCAGCCCGTGGGGCGCGATGAGCTGGAGGAAGAGCGCGAGCTCACCGTGCGCGGCCATCATGCCGCCGATCGCGCCGATGCCGACCGCGTTCTGGAACAGGACCCACACGGGGAACACCCCCGTGATCCCGAGGCCCACGCAGAAGGCCGCGATCCGCGCGTTGTTCGTCCACACGACGGCGGCGAAGTCGACACCCGGGTCGTAGTAGGACGCGAACGCGTCGTTCACGTACTCCTCCTGGACGCTGGGCGGGCCCATGGAGGCGAGGCCCTCGGGCGTCGTCGCGACCCAGACGCCCGCGACCAGCGCGACGAGGAGGCACGCGGCGGTCACGCCGACCGACCACCACCGGATCCGGTAGAGCGCGGCCGGGAGGGACACCGTGAGGAACCGCACGACGTCGCGCCACGCGGGCTCGTGCGCCCCCGCGATGCGCGTGCGGGCGCGCCCGAGGAGCACGGACAGGCGCGAGATGAGCACCGGGTCCGGCGCGACGGAGCGCACGGTCGACAGGTGCGTCGCGACGGACTGGTAGAGCCGGACGAGCTCGTCGGCCTCCGCGCCGTCGAGCGTGCGGCGGCGGACGAGCGCGTCGAGGCGGTCCCACTCCGCGCCGTGCACGTCGGTGAAGGCGTCGAGGTCCACGACCGATACCCTGCCACACGGGGCGTGCCGCCGGTGCGCCGACCGACCGGCGGGCAGGGCCCGCGACGGCGAGGACGGGAGCGGGCGTGCGCGAGGGCATCGTGATCGGCGAGGGCGTGGTCCTGGACGCGCGACCGGCGTCGTTCGTGACGCGCGGGCTGGCGCTCGCGCTCGACCTGCTCGTCGTGCTCGTGTTCTTCGTCGCGACGCTCTTCGTGCTCGGCGCCTCGCTGGGCTCGCTCGAGCTCGACCTGGTCACCGCGATCCTCATCGCGTTCTCGATCCTCGTCATGGTCGTCATCCCGACGACGGTCGAGACGCTCTCGCGCGGCCGCTCGCTCGGCAAGCTCGCGCTCGGCATCCGGGTCGTGCGCGACGACGGCGGCCCGGTCCGGTTCCGGCACGCGTTCCTGCGGGCGCTCGTCGGGGTCGGCGAGATCTGGCTGACGTTCGGCTCGGTCGCGCTCGTCGCGTCGCTGACGAACGACAAGGGCAAGCGGCTCGGCGACATGGCGGCGGGCACGTACGCGATCCGGGTGCGGGGCGGGCGACCGACGCTCGCCCCGCTCGCGATGCCGCCCTACCTCGCCGCGTGGGCCGCGCACGCGGACATGCGGCGGCTGCCGGACGGCCTCGCGCTGGCCGCCCGGCAGTTCCTCGGGCGCGCCGACCGCCTGCACCCGGCGTCGCGCGCGCGGCTGGGCCAGGAGCTCGCGGGGCAGGTCGAGCGGTACGTCGCGCCGGGCCCGCCGCCCGGCACCCACCCCGAGACGTTCCTGCTCGCCGTGCTCACCGAGCGCCGCGACCGGGACCGCGCGACGGCCCACCGCGCGCAGGCCGCCGCGCGCGAGCAGGCCGAGCTGCTCCACCGGCTCCCCTACTCGGTGCCCGACCCGACGCGCTGACGCGCGCGGCGCCCCGTCGGGGCGTCCTCGAACCGCCCGACGACGCGCGCGATCCCGACGAGCACGAGGGCGAACGCGCCGAACCAGACGGGCCGGCTCGCCCACCAGTCGGCGCCGCCCACGGCCGGGAGCTCCTGCCCGAGCACCACGAGGACGACCCCGACCACGACCACCATCGCGGTGAGGTGCCACAGGTACACGGTCATCGAGCGTCGCGCGAGACCGCGCACGACGGACCGCCCCCGGCCGTCGGCCCAGCGCACGAGCGGTCCCCGCGCGGCGAGCGCGAGCGCGGCGAGCGCGACGGCGTGCAGCACGACGGGCGCGGTCGGCGGCCCCAGGTTGGACATCGCGTCGCCCGGCATGCCGATGAGCGAGACCGGGTAGGGCCCGACGGCGACGAGCAGGGCGGCGAGGGCCGCCGCGGCGAGCCCGACGGCCACGAGCACGCGGGGCCGCGGCACGACGGCGACGGGGACGACGCGGCCCCGGCGCACGACCCGCAGGCCCGAGCGGGCGTCGGCGTAGAGGAGCCCGACCGCGTACGGCACGGCCCACACGAGCACCACGTTGACGAGCGCGAGCCGCTCGAGCCCGGCGCCGAACCGCAGGGTCTCGACCGCGAGCGGGGCCGCGGCGAGCCCGGCGACGGCCCACCAGCCGGCGGCGTGCAGCGCGCGACGCAGGAGCGGCGTGAGGACGACGAGACCGAGGTAGACCGCGAGGAACCACAGGAGCTGCGGCGCGAGCGTCGCGAGCGAGCGGACGGCGTCGGCCGGGAGCCCGACGGCCAGCAGAACGCCGACGGCGACCACCCACGCCCCGACGAAGACGGCCACCGGCCGCAGCAGGCGCGGCAGCCGGGCGCCCGCGAGGCGGACGCCGTCGGCCAGGTCGGCGGCGACGCTCGGGCGGGTCACGACCCGGCCCCGGGCGCCGGTCCCGCCGGTGCTGCCGGCACGCCGCAGCCCGTACGCCGCCGAGGCGCCCGCCGCGAAGAACAGCAGGGCGAGCACCTGGAGCACCCACGTCACGGCCCACCCGGCGCCGTGCGCGAGCGCGTTCCCGATCCGGAGCTGCTCGCCGTCCCACGTCGCGTCCGCCATGAGCCAGTGCACCGTGAGGACGCTCAGGGTCGCGACGGCGCGCACGGCGTCGACGAACACGTCGCGCGACGGACGACGCGGTCCCTCGCCCGCCGCGGCCGCCGCGCCGGGCCGGTCGGAGCGCAGGGCGGGCGGGCCGCCGTCCCGGGTCCGGCGCGCGGCCGGGAGGACGGGCGACGACGCGCGGGGTCGGGCGGGGGGTGGCGACAGGACGGCCACGGGATGCTCCTCGGTCGGCGGGCCCGGGAGGTCTCCCGGTGCTCACCAGTCTCGAAACATCCCGTTCGTCCCGGTACGGGACGGTCCCCCGACCGCGTCGCGGTCGTCCACCGAGGTTCCGGGGGGTTGTCCCCCGCCGCTCCGACCTGGAGCCGCTGAGACCTGGAGGCGCTGAGAGCCGCTCAGACCTTGAGGTAGCGCAGGACCGCGAGGACGCGGCGGTGGTCGCCGGCGTCCTGCGGGAGCCCGAGCTTGCCGAAGATCGAGGTGACGTTCTTCTCGACCGCGCCGTAGGAGAGGAACAGGGCCTCCGCGATGGCGGAGTTCGACCGGCCCTGCGCCATGAGCTCGAGCACCTCGGTCTCGCGCGGCGTGAGGCGCGCGAGACCGTCGTCGGACCGCGACGCGCCCATGAGCTGGCTCACGACCTCCGGGTCGAGGACGGTCTGGCCCGCGGCGATGCGCGTGAGCGCGTCGACGAACTCGCCGACGTCCGCGACGCGGTCCTTGAGGAGGTAGCCGACGCCGCGCGCCCCGCCCGTGAGCAGCTCGCTCGCGAACCGCGTCTCGACGTACTGGGAGAAGAGCAGCACCCCGAGGTCGGGGTGCGCCGCGCGCAGCGCGAGGGCGGCGCGCAGCCCCTCGTCCGTGAACGTCGGCGGCATCCGGATGTCCACGACGGCGACGTCCGGCAGCGCGTCCTGCGCCGCGAGCCGCGCGACCTGCGCGACGAGCTCGTCGCCGTCCGCGACCGCCGCCGCGACCTCGTGGCCGCGGCGGGTGACGAGCGCGACGAGACCGTCGCGCAGGATGGCGGAGTCCTCGGCGATGACGAGCCGCATGGTGTCCTTCCGGTCGGGCGGGCCGGGCGGCCCGGGCGGGCGCGGTGCCCCGGGGACATCCTGCCCGACGCCGCCCCGCCGCCCGGGCAGGACCGTCCCGTTCGCGCGCAGCACGTCAGACCCGGACGGGCAGGAGGACCGTGACGACCGTCGGCCCGCCGACGGGGCTCGTGAGCTCGAGCGAGCCGTCCACGGAGCGCACGCGCTCCGCGAGACCCGCGAGCCCCGAGCGGTGACCGTCGGAGCCCGGCTGCACGACGCGCGCGCCGCCCTGGCCGTCGTCGCGCACCCGCAGGCGCAGGCGGGCCCCCCGGCCGCCGCCCTGGCGCTCCACGAGCACGTACACGCCCGACGCGCGCGCGTGCTTGACCGCGTTCGTCACGAGCTCGGCGACGCAGAAGTACGCGATCGACTCGACCGCGGGGGCGAGCCGGCCGGACGCCTCGACGGCCGGGTCGACGTCGACCGTCACCGGCAGCGGCGAGCGCGCCGCGAGGGTCTCGAGCGCGACCGCGAGGCCGTTGTCGAGCGCCGGCGGGTGGATGCCGCGCGCGAGCTCGCGCAGCTCGATCAGCGCCTCCTTGGTCGACGAGTGCGCGAGGTCGACGAGCTCGAGCGCGTCGCCCGCGTCGCCGCCCGCCGCGAGCTGCTCCTTGGCCTCGCCGAGCTGCATCGCGACGGCGACGAGGCGCGCCTGGGTGCCGTCGTGCAGGTCCCGCTCGATGCGGCGCAGCTTCGCGTCGGCGTCCTCGACCGTGCGGCCGCGCGACTCCTCGAGGTCGGCGACGCGCAGGCTGGACAGCGTGGGGCCGAGCAGCGCGACGGTGAGCACGCGGAAGAGGTGCGCGAACGCGCGCGTGACGTGCGGCCAGACCCAGAGGAAGAGCGCCCCGACGAGCACGAGGCCGAGCTGGCGCGCCGGGGTGTCGACGTACCAGTCGACGCCGATCTGCGCCCCGCGGTGCCACGTCCCGTCGGCGGCCTGCTGCAGCGGGAGCCAGCGCGACCAGATCCAGTGCGTCATGCCGCCCAGCCCGACGGCGAGGAAGACCGTGCTCACGACGAAGGACAGGATGGCGAGCGGGAACGTCACGAGGAGGAACAGCACGGCCCGCCACCCCGTGCCGTCGCCGATCCCGCTCCACAGCGTGCTCCAGAAGCCGCGGCGGCGCGTGTACGGGGCGGGGGCGGCGACGTCGACCCCGAGCAGGGACCGCGCGAGCGACCGGTACATCGAGCCCCAGCCGCGCCCGCCGACCACGACCCACCCCGCGACGACGAGGCCCAGGACGGGCACGATCATCGCGACGAGGAAGACCACGGAGAACAGCCCGTAGGAGAACGCGAAGGGCGCCAGCAGGAGCGCGAGCGAGAGGTACCCGTACTCGCGCCACGTGCGCCCCGCGAACGGTGCGCGCGCGAAGCCGACCCGCTCGCGGTGGTCCACGTACCGCGGGTCGGGCTGCGAGCCCGCGAACGCGCCCGGGACCCCGGGCGCGGCGGCCACGGCGGACGCCGAGGGGTCCGACGGCGCGGCGGGCGACGACGGCACCGCGGAGGGGTGCGGCGTCGGCACAGCCGCCTCGGGCGCGCCGGGCGAGGGCTCGCCCGCGGGCACGACGCTCGGCTGGTCAGGGGTCACGGCAGTCATGGTGCCAGTCTGCGCGCGCGCGTGCGGCGACGACAGGGTGGCGTCCGCCGCACCCGGGTGGGGACAACCCCCGTGCCTGCCGTCAGTGCAGCAGGTACTTGACCGCGATGACCACTCCGCCGAACGCCGCGGCGAGCAGCGTCTCCCCCACCAGCAGACCTCCGCGCGCCCCCGCGCGGTACGCGGCGAGGAACCCCACCACGCCGAGCAGGACGACGGTGAACCACACCGCGACGAGGGCGGCGCCCTCGGCGTCGAGCCCGGCCGCGAGCGCCACGAGGTACACGACGATCCCGGGGAGCGCACCGAGCAGCACCCCGACGTTGGACCGCAGCGCGACGACCGTGCGGCCCCACAGCGAGTGCCCGGTGTCGTGGAAGCGTCCGCTCACCGCGTCCACGTAGCAGTGCGCGAGCCAGTAGCCCACCGCCACGAGGGTCGTCGCGAGCACGACGCGGTCGCCCGTCGGGGCGTGCACGCTGGAGACCGCCATGACGAACCCCGCGACGATCGCGCCGTACAAGAGGTCGTGCGGGGGCTCGCGCTCCCAGCGGTCGCCCACGCGGTGCCACAGCGGCCGCACCCGGCCGGGCGGCGGCTCGTCGCGCACCTCGTCGGCCGGCCCCGCCGTGCCCTCGCCCGCTGGGGGCGAGGGCACGACCGGCGTGCGCTCGTCGGACGACGGGTCCATGCGACCTCCTCGGCGCGTGCCGGACGACTCGGGGCAGTGCTCAGTAGCGGTAGTGCTCCGGCTTGTACGGCCCCTCGACGGGGACGCCCAGGTAGTCCGCCTGGGACGGCGAGAGCTCGGTGAGCCGGACGCCGAGCGCGTCGAGGTGCAGGCGCGCGACCTTCTCGTCGAGCACCTTGGGCAGACGGTAGACCTGGCGTGCGTAGGCGCGCTCGCGCCCCTCGCGCGCGGCGGCCGTCGCGTCCTGGTAGAGCTCGATCTGGCCGATCACCTGGTTCGAGAACGAGTTGCTCATGACGAACGACGGGTGGCCCGTGGCGTTCCCCAGGTTGAGCAGGCGGCCCTCGGACAGCACGACGACCGAGCGGCCCGCGGGCTGGCCGTCGGGGCCCGGCTCCGCGAACGTCCACTCGTGGACCTGGGGCTTGATCTCGGTGCGCGACACCCCGGGCACCTCGGCGAGGCCGGCCATGTCGATCTCGTTGTCGAAGTGGCCGATGTTGCCGACGACGGCCTTGTCCTTCATCGCGACGAGGTGCTCGGCGCGGATGACGTCCTTGTTGCCCGTGGTCGTGATGAAGAAGTCGGCCTCGCCGAGCACGTCCTCGATCCGGGCGACCTGGTAGCCGTCCATCGCGGCCTGGAGCGCGCAGATCGGGTCGACCTCGGACACGATGACGCGCGCGCCCTGGCCGCGGAACGCCTCGGCCGCGCCCTTGCCGACGTCGCCGTAGCCCGCGACGAACGCGACCTTGCCGCCCATGAGGACGTCGGTCGCGCGGTTGATGCCGTCGGGCAGCGAGTGACGGATGCCGTACTTGTTGTCGAACTTCGACTTGGTGACCGAGTCGTTGACGTTGATCGCCGGGAAGAGCAGCTCGCCCGACTCGGCGAGCTGGTAGAGGCGGTGCACGCCCGTCGTCGTCTCCTCGGTGACGCCCTGGATCTCCTGCGCGATCGTCGTCCAGCGCAGCGGGTCGGCCTCGAGCGCGCGGCGCAGCACCCCGCGCACGACGTTCATCTCGTGGGTGTGGTCGGGCTCGCCCGGGAGCGTGTCGGGCGGGACGACGCCGGCGCGCTCGTACTGCAGGCCAAGGTGGACGAGCATCGTGGCGTCGCCGCCGTCGTCGAGGATGAGGTTGGGCGACTCGTCCCCCGGCCACACGAGGATCTGCTCGGTGCAGTCCCAGTACTCCTCGAGGCTCTCGCCCTTCCACGCGAACACCGGGACGCCCTGCGGGTCATCGGGCGTGCCGTGCGGCCCGACGACGACGGCGGCCGCCGCCTCGTCCTGCGTCGAGAAGATGTTGCAGCTCGCCCAGCGCACCTGCGCGCCGAGCGCGACGAGCGTCTCGATGAGGACGGCCGTCTGCACGGTCATGTGCAGGGAGCCGGCGATGCGGGCGCCCGCGAGCGGCTGCGACTCCCCGTACTCGGCGCGCAGCGCCATGAGGCCGGGCATCTCGTGCTCGGCGAGGCGGAGCTGGTGGCGGCCCGCCTCGGCCAGGGACAGGTCGCGGACCTTGTACCGGCCGGGGATCTCGTCGAAGCCGGGGGTGGCGCCGGAGGTCGGGGCCTGCGCTGTGGTGGACATGGTTCTCCTGTGCGTTCTCGGTGCCGGCGGAGCCGGTGGTGCCGGCTCGGCGGTGGCTGCCGATGACTGGTCGGTTGCTGCGCTGGGGGCTCCCGTCCGCGCGGGACGGGACCGCGGCCCGCCCGGCACCAGCCTACCGAGGACGACGCCGTCCGGCCGGGGCGCGGACCGCCCGGGCCCGCAGCACCACCGTTCGTCCGGCGCGCGCGCCCGGGCGCGCGCGTAACACGAACGCTTGACCATCTCAAGATCACGAAGGGATAACGATCCCGGTTCCGCCGTCATCCGCGCCATTCCAACGATGCTCGGTCAAGAATCGTCCTGGAATCGCCCCCGGTGCGGGGGTCCTGGGTAGAAGTTGAACCTCGAATCAGGCAGGGTGGGCGCGAACCGATTGACATCGGATCAGCGTGAGGCCCTGTGTGCGCCGGCCCCTGCGGGGGCAACCGGCCGGACGCGCCACCCCAGGGAGGACGTCCTCGCACCCGGGGCCTCCTGCCGTGCCCTCTCGTCGAGCGCCCGCACCCGGGTGCTCCGGAGGGGCGTGACGCTGGTCCACGACCGGAAGGTGGCGACACCCACCGCATGACAGCTCTCAGCACACCCGTGCCGACCGACCCGGCCGCGCACGCCGGCGCCGCGACCGTCGGCACCGACGAACGCGCGACCGCGCTCTCGGTCCGCGACGTCTACAAGGTCTTCGGGCGCCGCCCCGTCGAGGCGATCCGCCGCCTCGAGCAGGGCGCGAGCCGCGACGACGTCAAGCCGCTCGGCACCGCTGCGGTCATCGACGCGTCGTTCGACGTGAAGCAGGGCGAGATCTTCGTCGTCATGGGCCTCTCGGGCTCCGGCAAGTCGACGCTCATCCGC
Organism: Cellulosimicrobium sp. JZ28; assembly: GCF_015327065.1. Taxonomy (NCBI): domain Bacteria; kingdom Bacillati; phylum Actinomycetota; class Actinomycetes; order Micrococcales; family Promicromonosporaceae; genus Cellulosimicrobium; species Cellulosimicrobium sp. JZ28. Next base: position 2,700,973 of record NZ_CP017660.1, read on the forward strand.
ATGCTCAACGGGCTGTGGAAGCCGACGTCCGGGCACGTGCTGCTCGGCGGCACCGACCTCGCCCAGGCCGACGCCAAGCAGATGCGCGCGCTGCGCCGCAAGCACGTGTCGATGGTCTTCCAGCACTTCGCGCTCCTGCCCCACCGCACCGTGCTCGACAACGCCGCCTACCCCCTGGAGATCCAGGGCGTCGGCAAGGCGGAGCGCCGCGAGAAGGCCCGCAGCGCGCTCGGCCTCGTCGGGCTCGGCGGCTGGGAGGACTCCCTGCCCTCGCAGCTCTCCGGCGGCATGCGCCAGCGCGTCGGGCTCGCCCGCGCGCTCGCCGCCGACACCGACGTCCTGCTCATGGACGAGGCGTTCTCCGCGCTCGACCCGCTCATCCGGCGCGAGATGCAGGAGCAGCTCCTCGAGCTCCAGCAGACGCTCGGCAAGACGATCGTCTTCATCACGCACGACCTCAACGAGGCGATGCACCTCGGGGACCGGATCGCCGTCATGCGCGACGGCCGGATCGTGCAGATCGGCACCGCCGAGCAGATCCTGTCCGACCCCGCGAACGACTACGTCGCCCAGTTCGTCGCCGACGTGGACCGCACGCGCGTCCTCACGGCGTCGTCCGTCATGGTGCGCCCCGCCGTCGTCGTCCCGCTCTCCGGCGGTCCCCGCCAGGCGAGCCGCACGATGCGCGAGGCGCAGGTCTCGGCCGCGTACGTCGTCGACCGCCAGCGCCGCCTCCAGGGCGTCGTGCGCGACGAGGACGCGGTCGCCGCCCTGAAGAAGGGCCAGGACAGCCTCGACGGGCTCGTGCGCCAGGGCGTCGCACCCGTCTCCCCCGACACCCCGCTCGCGGAGGTCTTCGCCCCCGCCGCGGAGTCGCCGCTGCCCGTCGCGGTCACGGACGAGCAGGGCCGCCTCGTCGGCGTCGTCCCCCGCGTCACGCTCCTCGAGGCCATGGTCCCCGGCGACCAGCCGAAGACCGGCGAGATCGACCTCGGGCAGACGCCCGTCGTCCAGGACGCGCCGGCGGAGGGCTCCGCCCCGCTCGCGGCCGCCCCGACCGAAGGCGGTGCCGCGTGAACGACACCCTCGTCCCCCGCATCCCGCTCGGCGAGTGGGTCGACGCCTTCGTCGGCTGGGTCACCACCACGTTCCGCCCGCTCTTCCGGTTCATCAAGGACGTCCTCGTCGGCGTCTACGACGGGCTCGACGCCGTGCTGTCCGGCCCTCCGTTCTGGGTCGTCGCGATCGCCCTCGCCGCGCTGGCGTTCTTCGTCAAGGGCTGGCGGCTCGCGGGCGGCACGCTCGTCGGCTTCGTCCTCATCGCGGGCGTGAACCAGTGGGACAACGCGATGGACACCCTCGCGCTCGTCCTGCTGTCCGCCGTCCTCGCGATCGCCATCGCGATCCCGCTCGGCATCTGGGCCGCGCGCAACGACCGCGTCTCCGCCGTCGTGCGGCCCGTGCTCGACTTCATGCAGACGATGCCGGCGTTCGTCTACCTCATCCCGACCGTCGTCATCTTCCTCACCGGGCCCGTGCCCGGGATCATCGCGACGATCGTCTTCGCCATGGCCCCCGGCGTCCGGTTCACCGAGCTGGGCATCCGGCAGGTCGACAAGGAGGTGGTCGAGGCCGGGCAGGCGTTCGGCTCGACCCCCGGCCGCATCCTGCGCCAGATCCAGCTCCCGCTCGCCCTGCCGACGATCATGGCGGGCGTCAACCAGGTCATCATGCTCTCGCTCTCCATGGTCGTCATCGCCGGCATGGTCGGCGCCGGCGGCCTGGGCGAGGACGTCGTCGCCGCGCTCCAGCGCGTCGACGTGGCGCTCGGGTTCGAGGCAGGCCTCGCCGTCGTCATCCTCGCGATGTTCCTCGACCGCGTGACCTCCGCGCTCGGCGACCGCGCCCCCGTGGCGCGCGCCCTCGCCGCGGCGCGCGTCTGACCGCGCCACCCACCGTCCCCGGCCGCACGCCGGGACCCTGCCCACGCACCCGCCGTCGGGCACCCCGACCGGGCCCCCCGGCCCACGGAAGGAACGCATGACCCCCGCACGCAAGCGCACCACCCGCACCGCCGCCGTCGCCGCGACCGCCGTCCTCGGCCTCGCGCTCACCGGCTGCGCGTCCGACTCCGGCTCGGGCGGCTCCGGCGACGGCGCCTCCTCCACCGGCGAGGACGAGACGTCGGTCTCCATCGGCATCCCGTCCGGCTGGGACGAGGGCATCGCCGTCTCCCACCTGTGGACCACCATCCTCGAGGACGAGGGCTACGACGTGTCGACGCAGACCGCCGACGTCGGCGTCGTCTACACCGGCCTCGTCGGTGGGGACTTCGACCTCACGCTCGACGTCTGGCTGCCCTACACGCACGCGTCGTACGAGAAGAAGTACGGCGGCGAGATCACCGACCTCGGCTACTGGTACGACGACGCCAAGCTCACCATCGCGGTGAACGAGGACTCCCCCGCGCAGACCCTCGAGGACCTCGCGGCCATGTCCGACGAGTACGGCAACAAGCTCGTCGGCATCGAGGCGGGCGCGGGCCTGACCGAGATCACCCAGGACCAGGTCATCCCCACCTACGGGCTCGAGGACATGGACTACTCCATCTCCTCCACCCCCGCGATGCTCGCCGAGCTCAAGGGCGCGACCGACAGCGGCGAGAACATCGCGGTCACGCTGTGGCGCCCGCACTGGGCCTACGACGAGTTCCCCGTCCGCGACCTCGAGGACCCCGAGGGCGCGCTCGGCGAGGCGGAGAAGATCCACATGTGGGGCTCGGCCGACTTCGAGGAGCGCTACCCGACGCTGACGAAGCTGCTCGGCGCGTTCTCCCTCGACGACGAGCAGCTGTTCTCGCTCGAGAACATGATGTTCAACTCCGACGAGTACGCCGACGAGCAGGCCGCCGTCGAGGCGTGGCTCGAGGAGAACCCGACGTTCGTCGACGACCTCAAGGAGGCCGCGGGCGTCTGACGCCCCGACCACCCGCGCTCCGACGGGCCCGGCAGGCCCGTCCCGGACGGGCTGCGGTCCCGGTTCGCCGCAGCCGTGCGGGCACCCTCGGTGCCCGACGCCGAAGGCCGGCTCCCTCGCGGGGGCCGGCCTTCGGTCGTGCTGCGGGACGAGGCGTCCTCAGAGCTCGCGCGCGTCGTCCTCCAGCAGCACCGGGATGCCGTCGCGCACGGGGTACGCGAGCGGACGCCCCGGGTCGGTCGAGTGCAGCTCCGGCTCGCCGGAGGGGCTCGTCCCGTCCACGAGGCGGGCGCCCGTCACCGGGCACCGCAGCGCCTCGCGCACCCAGGGGTCGATCTGCAGGCTCATGCTCGCTCCTCGTCGTCGTCCGTGCGCGCCGTGCTCCCGCGAGTCTACGGGGACCGGCGTCACGGGACGTCTCCGGCCCCCGCCCTGGACGGACGGGGGCCGGACGTCACGCGTGGAGGGCCGTCAGCACTGACGCAGGCTGGCGACCCCGTCGCCGAGCGCCCCGCGTCCGCCGAGCAGGACGTAGCTGTTCACACCGAGCGCAGCACCGTCGCCGAGCACCGCGGCGGGGACGCACGTGCTGGGGACCACCCACAGCGGGACGGGGATGAATCCCGCCGCCGCCGCACCCGAGAGGGCGTCCGCGTACCCGGACCCCGTCGCGAGGAACGCACCGTTCGCCCAGTCGAAGACGCCGCGGTTGAGCTCCACCGAGGTCTCGTAGCGGTTCTTGCCCGCGAACCGCACCACGTTCCCGTTGAGGTAGGGCTCACCGAGGAGGTCGGCCTCGACGGAGGCGCTCACCGCGCCGTTGCCGCCCGCGATGCCGACCGCGCGGACCCCGAGGGCCTGGAAGAGCTGCTTCGTCGGGGCGTCGACGGTGGCCGCCTTGCCGTTGACGAGGACGACGGGCACCCCGTAGGCGCCGGCGACGGCGCCGGCCGAGAGCGCGTCCGGGAAGTCGGTCCCGGTGGCGACGTAGGCGACCTCGACGGTCTGGCCGGCGAACGCCCGCTCGCTGACCAGGCGGGACGTCGCGTACCGGTTCGCACCGGCGTCGCGTCGGATCGCGGGCGTGTACCCGGCGAGCTGCTGGTAGACCGCGTCGGACACGGCTCCCGAGCCACCGACCACGACGATGCGCTGCGGGGCGAGGCGACGGAGCTCGTCGGCCACGACCGTCGGGATCCCGTTGGGCTGGACCAGCAGGAGCGGTCCGCCCTGGACCGCGGCAGCCGGTGCGGCGCTCAGCGCGTCGGCGAAGCCGGTCCCGCTGGCCACGTACACGACGGGCACGCCGGGATCGAAGACGCCGTACGAGACCCCCACCGCGGTCTGGTACCGGTCCTTCCCGGCGACCCGCTCAGTCCCCGCGGCAGCGAGCGTCGCCGCGTTCTCCTCGAGGACGGCGCGACGCTCCGGCGTCAGGCGCGCCGAGAGAGTCTCCTGGAACGTCGTCGTCGCGCCGGCCAGGCCGTCGAGCGTGGCCGTCTCGGACGGTGGGGCCGTCTCCGCGCCGGCGGTGGCGCTGACGCCACCGACCACCGTGAGCGCCAGCGTCGACGCGAGGAGGGCGCGGGTGACGCGGCGCGCACGGACGGGGGACCGACGACCGGAGTCCGCTCCCCGCAGGGGTGTTGCCATGAGTTGTTCCTCTCAGCGGTTGTACAGGGTGCGCTGAGAGTAGCGGTCGTTCGAACGTTCCCCTAACGCGTTTCGCGCACGAGCGACAGGACGTCGTCGCGCACCTTCTCCATGATGTCCTCGTCCGCGGCCTCGACGTTGAGCCGCAGGAGCGGCTCCGTGTTGGACGCCCGCAGGTTGAACCACCACTGCGGGTGAGAGCCCCAGTGGGAGACCGTCAGGCCGTCGAGCTCGTCGACCTCGACCGGACCGGCCCCCTGCTGGGTCACGTACGCCTCGACGACGCGCGCCCGCGCCTCCGGGACGTCCGCCACGGTCGAGTTGATCTCCCCCGAGGCGACGTAGGGCTCGTACATCTCCGCGAGGTCGGACAGCGCGTGCGGCTGCGACCCGAGCGCGGCCAGGACGTGCATCGCCGCCAGCATGCCCGTGTCCGCGAAGAAGAAGTCGCGGAAGTAGTAGTGGGCGCTGTGCTCGCCCCCGAACACGGCGTCGTGCTCCGCCATCTGCGCCTTGATGAACGAGTGGCCCACGCGCGTGCGGACCGTGCGCGCGCCGGCCGCCCCGAGGAAGTCGGGGACGGCGCGCGAGGTGATGAGGTTGTGGATCACGGTGGGGGTGCGCCCGGCCTCGAGCTCCTTCGCGACCTCCCGCAGGCCGACCAGCGCCGTGACGGCGGACGGGGAGACCGGCTCGCCGCGCTCGTCCACGACGAAGCAGCGGTCGGCGTCGCCGTCGAACGCGAGCCCGAGGTCGGCCCCGTGCTCGACCACGGCCGCCTGCAGGTCCCCGAGGTTCTTCGGGTCCAGCGGGTTCGCCTCGTGGTTCGGGAACGTGCCGTCGAGCTCGAAGTAGAGCGGGACGACGTCGAGCGGCAGGGCGGGCAGTCCCGCGCCCGTGCCCAGCACGGCCGGCACGGTGTGCCCGCCCATCCCGTTCCCGGCGTCGACGACGACCTTGAGCGGACGGATGCCCGACAGGTCGACGAGGCCGCGCAGGAACGCCGCGTACTCCGCGAGCATGTCGCGGTCCGTGACGGTGCCGGGCTCCTCGGCGGCGGGCGGGAGACCGTCGTCCAGGTAACCCTCCGCGAGGGTCCGTACGTCGATCAGGCCGGTGTCCTGGCCGACCGGTCGCGCGCCCGCGCGGCACAGCTTGATGCCGTTGTAGACGGCGGGGTTGTGGCTCGCGGTGAACATGGCCCCGGGGACGCCCAGCACCCCGGACGCGTGGTAGAGACCGTCCGTCGAGCACAGCCCGATGCGCGTCACGTCGACCCCCGCGGCCGTGAGCCCCGCGGCGAACGCGTCGACGAGCTCCGGGCCCGACTCGCGCATGTCGTGCCCCAGCACGGCGCTGGGCCGCGTGCCGGCCGGGGCCTCCGGCAGCACCACGGCCCGCGCGAACGCCGCGCCGACCGCCCGCGCCACCTCCGGGTTGAGCTGGTCCGGGACGGTGCCGCGGACGTCGTAGGCCTTGATGAGGGGGGAGAGGTCGGTGCTCACGCGGCCCACCCTACCGACGCGCGGCGGCCCGGGCGTGACGGCTCAGTCGGCCTCGGCGCGCAGGACCCGGAGGTGCCCGCGTCGTCCGACCTCGGTGACGTCCGGCGGCTCCGGCTCGGTGCGAACCTTGCCCGCCTCGCGGACGGCGTCGGCGAGCGCCGAGAGGTCGTCGTCGCTGGGACCGGTCTCGACGAACTGCGGCGACAGGCGCACGACCTCCCAGCCGCGCGGCGCGGTGAGCCGCTCCGCGTGCTCGGCGCACAGGTCGTAGCTGTGCGGCTCGGCGAGGTGCGCGAGCGGGCCCAGGACCGCCGTGGAGTCGGCGTAGACGTAGGTGAGGGTCGCGACGGCGGCACGGACGCACGCCGTGCGCGAGCACTGCCTGACGGATCTCACGGCCTGACCTTACGCCTTCCGGAGGGATCCTGGAGACGGCACACGCCGTCCGCCGCCGCTCCGGGCCGTGGCTGGTCGCGGCCGGGTTCGTACCGGAGCACGACGAGTCCCGGTGCGTCGGGCGGCGGCCGACTAGAGTCGGGGTGTGCGTGGCAACTCATCGTCCCCCGGCTCGCGCCCCGACCCGGCCGGCGCCGGGCGCCGGGCCCGCGACCGTTGGTCGCGTCGCAGCGCCGTCACCCCTCCCCCGGTCTCGTTCGACGAGCTCGTCATCCCGCCGCGCGCCCCCGGGCCGGGCGGCCACGGCCCGGTGCCCCGACGGCGCGACCGCCGGGGACGCGGCATCCGAGGTCCTCTCCTCCCGCCGACCGCGCCCGCGAGCCGCACCCGCGCGGAGAAGTTCGACGACGTCGTGCTCGACGTCGTGGAGCGCGTGCAGCGCTCGTGGGCGAAGCAGCTGCGCGGGACGGAGTTCGCGGTGGAGGACGTCCCGCCGTCGGACCCGGCGCCCTGGGAGGACGGCGGCGTGCCGCTCGGCCGGTGCTTCCCGGCCGAGTCGGGCCAGCCCGCCCGCATCGTGGTCTACCGGCGGCCCGTCGAGGCGCGCGCGTTCGACGCCGAGGATCTCGAGGACCTCGTCCGCGACGTGCTCGTCGAGCAGGTCGCGCACCTGCTGGCCCGCACCCCGGAGGAGATCGACCCGCGCTACACGGGCGACCGCTGACCGTCGCCTAGCGTCCGAGCCCGGCCGTGTCCGACGCGCGGACCGCGACCTCGTGGGCGGCGGGCGCGTCCGTGACCGGCAGGAGCACCGACACGAGGCTCGGCGCGTCGTCGCCCTCGTCGCCGCTCGGCGGGCCGGCGCTCGCCGTGAGCGACCAGACGGGGAGCAGGCCGTCGTCCTCCCCGACGACGTCGACCGTCACCGCCGCGGGGACGGCCTCGGACCCCTCCGCCCGCACCGTCGCCGGGTCGAGCGTCTGCGTCGTGCCCGCGCGGAGGGTCAGGGTCGTCGTGCCCGCCTCCGCGCCGCTCTCGTCGTAGACGCGCACGAGGAGCTCGAGCGAGCCCGTCGGCTCGTCCTCGTCGGCACGCGCCGCGGGGACGGCGGCGAGCGTCAGCGCGGAGGACGTGCCCGGGACGAGCGCCACCTGACCGGCAGGGGACGTGTCGTCGGCGGACCCGGCGCTCTCGTCGGCGCTCTCCGCGTCCGTCAGGGACGGCAGCGGTCGCGCCGCGACCCAGGCGCGGTCGTACTGCCGCTCCTCGTGGAGCAGGTCGGGGTCCGGCTCGCCGCGGCGGTCGACGGACGCGCCGCCGACGACGGGGACGTCGGCGTGCACGGAGACGGCGTACGCGCCCGCGGGCAGGCCGCCGAGCGACACGTCCGTGACGACGCCGGGCGTGAGCGCGACCTCCTCGGCCCCGCGCAGGGGCACGGCGCCGTCCTCGCCGTAGACCGTGACGCGCGCGGTCCCGGCCTCCTCGCCCGGGGCGAGCAGGCGCAGCTGCGGCGCGTGCGGGTCGTCGACCGCCTCCCCGACGCTCGTGACGCCCGCCAGCGCGAGGTCCGTCGTCGGCTCCGCGCCCGGGACCACGTGGTCGACGCCGAGCGGCACGAGGCCGTCGAGCGTCGAGTGCTGCAGGTACGCCGACACGAGGCCGCCCGACGCGGCCACGTGGACGACGAGGCGGCGCTGCTCGGGGGCCGCCGCCTCGACCAGGGTCACGACCTCCTGCCCCGGACCGACGAGCTGCTGCCCGCCCCCGGAGAGCACGACCTCGCCCCCCTGCCCCCAGACCTGCACCTGGACGACCGCGGGCGTGAGGCCGGGGTTCTGGAGCACGAGCTGGGAGCTGCTGCCGATCTCGGTGCTCCCGCCGACGAGCCACTGGCTGATGCCCGGCCGGGAGCAGCTCGCCGCGGCGAGCCCGCGCAGGTCGCCGTCGGTCGTCACGGAGCCGACGGACGCGGCCACGCGCGGGGACGAGTCCTGGGCGGGGCGCACCGTCAGGACGGTGCCGTGCGCGGGGTCCTCGACGTCGCCCACGGTCACGTCGGCGCCCGGCCCGGGCGCGATCTCCTGCTCCTCGAGGTCGCCGCCGTCGAGCACGCCGAGCCCGGCGGTCCCCTCGCCCTCGACCACCGCGCGCAGCCGGCTGGACGTGCCGACCGGGGCGGGACCGAACTGCGCGTCACCGACCGTCTCCGGGTCGGTGAGCCGCGCCGGGCCCGGGCAGACCGAGACCTCCTGGGCGGGCTCGACCGTGACCTCCTCGACGGGGTCCGCCGGGGCCGGCGCCGCGGGCAGGAGCGCCGCGCCCGTGCTCCCGAGCACGACGACCGCGCCCACCGCCAGGATGCCGACCAGCCCGGCGCCCGTCGTCGTGACGCGGCGCACCACCGCCCGGGCGCGCCCGGGGCGCGCGTCCGTCTCCGGAGCCTCGTCGTGGCTCGTGCCGTTCGTCGTCGTCACCGTTCCTACCTCGTTCCCGCGCGACGGCGCCGGACCGGCACCGCGAGCAGCACGTACACGACCAGGGTCACGCCCGCCGCCGCCATCCAGCCGGACCGGTGGTCCGCGGCGTGGTACACCTCGAGCCGCCCGGCGTCGGTCCCGAGGGCGAAGGCCTGCAGCCCGCCGGTCGTCGCCGGGTCGACCGCCTCCAGCGGGCGGCCGTCGAGCGTCGCACGCCACCCGGACGACGCGTCCTCCGCGAGGACGACCTGCCGGTCCTCGGCCCCCTCGGGCACGGTCGTGACGACCGGGCGCAGCGCGTCGCGGTCCGCGGCCAGCGGCTCGACGCCCGCGTCGGACTCGACGCGCGCCCACGACGGCTCGCCTCCCTCGGGCACGACGCGCCAGAGCAGCGCCGAGCGGCCCTCCGTCATGCGCTCGAGCCCCGGCACCATGTCGAGCCGGGCGACGAGCTCGGCCCGCGCCTGGTCCTCCGGCGCGGACGCGGGCAGGAGCACGGCCCCGACGCCCAGACGGCCCAGGCCGTCGGCGACGTCCGCCGAGGTCCCGGAGACGAGCTCCGCGACGAGCCGGGGCAGCTCGCCCTCGGTCACCGCGGGGTCGGCCGCCTGCCACGCGTGCACGACGACCGACGAGTCGACCGCCTGCGGACCGTCCGAGCGCAGCGCCGCGTACTCGACGACGCCACCCGGACCGTGCTCCAGGGTGAGCACGCGCGCCTGGCGCGGCGAGGACTGCATCTGGCGGCCGACCGGCGGCACCACCGGCTCGGTCGTGGCCACGACCGAGCCGACCCGGGCGTCGTCGCGGTCGAGCACGCCCACGGTCCACGACGCGGCGGTCCCCAGGGGCAGCAGGGTGACGACCAGGGCGAGCGCGACGACGGCGCCTGCCCGCCAGCCCGGGGCGCCGGCACCGGGCCATCGCGGGACACCGAGGAGCGCAGCGCCGAGCAGGGCGAGCAGCGCGAGCGACAGCCCGGCGCCGGGCCACCCCGTGACCGGGGCGTCGGGCGACGCCCCGGCGGCCACGACGGTCGACCCGGCGAGGACGGCGGCGGCCAGCCCGAGCGCCGCGACGAACCACGCCCCCACGGCCAGACGGCGGCCGCGCAGCACGGCGAGCACGGCGAGCGCCACGACGACCGCGCCGGCGGCGAACGGGGCCCAGCGCGCCAGGAGGTCACCGGCGCCGCCCCCGTCGAGCCCGAACCACGCCTCGGGCGCGGTCGGCAGCCCCAGGAGCTGCTGCCACGGCGCGGCGGGCGTCGCCGCGACCGGCGCGCCCGGGTCGGCGAGCAGCAGCCGCCACCCGCCGTCGCCCGCGGTGCGGGCCACGTGCACGAGGAACGGGGCGAAGAGCACGAGGGCCGGCACGGGGACGAGGGCGAGGTAGCGCCGGTGCGCCCGGACCCCGAGCGCCACGACGACGAGCACGACCACACCGACGGGCAGGAGCACGGGCGCCCCGGCGACGGCGACCGCGAACAGCAGGCCCGCGGTGGCGGCGGCCGCGAGCGACCCCGGCTCGCGGCGCGCAGCCCGGCGGACGACGTCCTGCGTCGGGGGCGCGACCACGTCGAGCCGCTGGAGCCCGAGCGCACGGACGACCGCGAGCGCGAGCCACGGGAGGGTCGCGTGCACGAGGACGGCGCCGACCCGGCCGGCACCCACGGCGGTGAGGAGCGCGGGAGCGGCGACCCAGACGAGCGTCGCCCAGGCCCGGAGCGGCACCGAGCGCGTGACCGCGCCCGCGGCGAACCACGCGCCCAGGCCGGCCGCCAGGAAGCACGCGGGGACGAGGAGGTTCACAGCGGTCTGCGTCGCGCCGCCGGCGAGCAGGGACGCCGGGACCAGCGCGGACACGAACGGGTCCGCCGGCGCGGGCGCGCCGAGCCCCGTGGTGACCCAGCCCGTCGTCGCCGCGCGCCACACGTCCCCGAGCGTCCCCGTGGCCGGGAGCAGCGACCCGCCGACGAGCCGACCGCCCGCGAGGAGAGCCCCCGCCAACGGCCCGAACACGACGGCGGTGAACCCCGCCAGCACGACGGCGGCCCCGGCGAGCCCGGCCCGACGCCGCACCGCGAGGGCGCGCAGCTCGCGCCGCTCGATGTCGGTCGGCGCCCACGCGGTGCGCCGCTGCTCGGCGCGCGCGAGCCGGCGGTCGCGCCGCTCGACGAGCACCTCGCGCCACGTGCCGCGCAGCGGGCGCAGCGCTCGGCGCGGGAGCGTCCGGGTCCGGCGCGCCACGCGGCGCGCCCGCACGACGGGCCCGACCCGCGCGAGCGCCCACAGCGGCGCGAGCAGCTCGTCCCGGGCCTGCCCCGGCTGCTTGACGAGCAGCCGGAACGCGGCGTGGAACGGCGCGCCGACGACCATCGCGAGCGCGACGAACGGGAGCCACGGCGCCGCGACGCCGACGAGCCGCGCGTGGAGCTGGGAGTGACGGCGCGCCGCCGACGACGCGTCGGGGTCCGGGGCGGGGAGCGCCGTCGTCCCGCGCCGGCGCTCACGCAGGCCGAGCAGGGAGGCCTGCGCGTGCCGCACCACGGCCGACGGCACGACGACGACCCGGTGCCCCGCGAGGCGCGCCCGCCGGCACAGGTCCAGGCCGTCGCCGAACGGGCCGAGCTCGGGGTCGGTCCCGCCGAGCTCCTGCCACACGGCCCGCCGCACGAGCGCCCCGGCGAGCCCGACCGCGAGCACGTCCTCGCGCGCGTCGTGCTGCCCCTGGTCGACCTCGTCCTCGTCGATGCCGGTCAGGCGGCGGCCGAGCGGCGTCGTGGTCACGCCCACCTCGACGAGGCGGCTGACCGTGCCCGGCTCGAACGGCGCCGCGAGCTGGGCGTCGGTGCCGGGCACCCAGCGCTCCTGCTTGGGGCCGGCCACCGCGACCGCGCTCGAGTGCTCGACGGCGCGCAGCAGCTCGGCGAGCGCGTCGGGCGAAGGGGCCGAGTCGTCGTGCAGGAGCCAGAGCCACGTGCCCGGCTCGACGTTCGCGAGGGCCGTGTCGACCGCGTCGCCGAACGAGCGGGCGCGCGGCGCCGCGACGAAGCGCGCGTCCCCGAGCTGCAGGCCCTGGTGCTCGCTGCTCGCGTCGCCGGTCGCGGCGTCGACGACGACGACCTCGTGCGGGCTCGTCGTCTGGGCGCGCAGCGCCGCCAGCGTGTGGGCGAGGAACGGGGTGCGGCCGCGCGTCACGACGACCGCCGTGACCGTGGTCACGACGGGCAGCGCGCCCGTCACGGCGGCGACGATCCCGGGTGCCGCGACGACGCCCGGCACGGCGGCGGCGCGCGCGGCGGCCCCCGGCGTGACGTCGCCGGGACGGGCGCTGCGCGCGGACGTGGTGAGGTCGGAGGAAGTCATGTCCCGTCGATCATGCGACGGACACGGCTCCAGGCGCGGCATTTGCGCGCACCGGTGTGGCGGGTGTCGACCACCCGTCACGACGGCGCCTGCCGACGACGCCGACGAGCCCGCCGGGCCGAGGCCCGGTCGTCAGACGACGCGGCGCTTGAGCTTGCGGCGCTCCCGCTCGGAGAGCCCGCCCCAGATACCGAAGCGCTCGTCGTGCTCGAGCGCGTACTCCAGGCACTCGGCCCGGACCTCGCAGCCCGTGCAGACCTTCTTCGCCTCGCGCGTGGACCCGCCCTTCTCCGGGAAGAAGGCCTCCGGGTCCGTCTGGGCGCACAGCGCACGCTCCTGCCACCCCATGAGCGAGTCGTCGACCGGCTCACCGAAGAGCGGCAGCACCGGTGCCACGCGCTCCACCTCTCGCTCAGCGTCGGAGGGGAAGACCCCGCCCGTCCCGTCCAGCATGTTCCACATTGCTCGCCCCTTCATGCCGTTCGCCGGGCCTCGAGCGAGAACCAGGCAGGAAACTGCATTGAAGAAATTACACGCGTGTCATCCGCGGGCGTCAAGCCGAAATGTGATAGCCCCGCGGAGGCGGCGGGTGAAACCATCACATCTCGGGTGTCGATATCAGCACCCTAGGGTGGTGTCCATGGTGTCCGCTCCCCGCTCCCCCGCCCCGCGCGGCGACTGTCCCACCCACATCGCTGACCTGCTCCGACTCGTCACGCGCGATCCCGGTCGGCCACGGCTCACGTGGTACGGGGACGACGGCGAGCGCGTCGAGCTCTCCGGCGCGGTGCTCGAGAACTGGGTCAACAAGACGACGAACCTGCTCGTCGAGGAATTCGACGCCGGTCCCGGAACGCAGGTCGTTCTCGATCTTCCCGTGCATTGGCGCACCGTCGTCTGGGCGTTGGCTGCATGGCGCGTGGGAGCCACCGTGGTCCTGGTCGACGAGAATGCCATCGCCCCGGGCACCACGCACGCGCAGGCGGACGTGGTCGTCACCCACCGGCCCGAGACGTGGACGGGATCGGGGTCGGAGCTGGTCGCCGTCGCGCTCCCGGCCCTGGCCCGCCGGTTCGACGTGCCCCTCCCCGCCGGGGCGGTCGACGCCGCCTCGGCGGTCATGACGTACGGCGACCAGGTGGGCTGGGCACCGGAGCCCGCCGCCGGGTCCCCGACGACCGCCGGTCGCCGCGAGACCCACGGGGAGCTCGTCACCCGGGCGGTCGAGGAGCTCGCCCGCACGGGCGACGCGCTCACGGCGCCGCGCCGCTGGCTGGTCGAGGGCCGGACCGTCGAGGGCGTCCTCCACGCGGCGGTGGGGATCTGGGCCACGGACGGCTCGCTCGTGCTGATGCCCGAGGCAGCCGGGAGGGACCTCGCCGCGCTGCGCGCCTCGGAGCGCGTCGACGGCGTGCCGCTCGAGGCCTGACCCCCGCAGGTCGTCGACGGGCCGGCCGCCATCTGTTGCCATCCGGCACCGTACCCGCGAGGCTCGGGGGGTTCGCGGTCGCCGTGCGCCTGCGAGCACGACCCCACGAGGCCCGGAGGAGCACCATGGCAGGTCCGGAACCTGACAGCACAGCCGGGGACGAGCCGGCGGACGGCCCCCTGCCTCGTCGCGTGCAGGACACCACGTCTCCCGAGTACGCGCAGCGGCTCGAGGAGCTCGAGGGCGCCCGCTGGAAGCGGCTGCTCGACGTGCAGGCCCCGTACCGGTGGAACCTGCGCCGCCTGCTCGGCACGCGCCGGACGCTCGACGTGGGGTGCGGGATCGGCCGGAACCTGCGCCACCTCGCCCCCGGGAGCGTCGGTGTGGACCACAACCCGAGCTCCGTGGACTTCTGCCGCACGAGAGGGCTCGAGGCATACCTGCCCGACGAGCTCGAGTCCCGCACGCCCCCGCTCGACCGGGGTTTCGACGGTGTCCTCCTCGCCCACGTGCTCGAGCACCTCGAGCCCGGCAGCCAGGAGTCCTTCCTGCGCCGCTACCTGCGGTTCGCGGCGCCCGGAGCCCGGGTCGTCGTCATCTGCCCGCAGGAGCGGGGCTTCGCGAGCGACGCCTCGCACACGGACTTCGTCGACGGCGACCGGATCGTCGCGACGTGCCGCGCCCTGGGCCTGCGGGTGACCGGGTCACGGTCCTTCCCGCTGCCTCGCGCCGCGGGCCGCCTCTTCACGTACAACGAGTTCGTCGTCGCGGCCACCGTCCCGGGCTGACGCCGGCGCGCTCACCCCGTGTACTCGAAGTGCCAGTACTCCGGGTTGGAGCCGTCCGCCCAGGCCCACCGCGGCGCCACCCAGCCGTACGTCGGGGCGTTGGCGCGCAACCACGCGTAGGACGGCGAGCCGAACCCGTGACCGGCGCCCTCGGGGGTGTCGATCGCGAGACCCCAGCCGTGGTTGGACGTCCCGGGGACCGCCGCCACGGTCCCCAGCGTCATCCGGAGGTACACCTGCGTCGCGTAGGTGCGGTACCCGTAGTCCACGGCGAGCGGTCGACCGAACTGCCGCGTGTACGCGACGTTGAGACGTTCGAGCGCACGCGCGGCGTCGCACCGCAGCAGCACCCCCGGCGACCAGGCGATCCCGCAGAGGGTCGCCGGGTCCAGGCGTCCGTTCCGGCCGGCGTACGGGACGGGCGACCCGGCGGCCTGCCACTCTGCGAACGAGACGTAGCGCGAGACGGTCGGCCCCGAGTACCGGATCCCGGGGCCCGTGAAGTCCTTCTCGAAGATGTCGCCGGGGAACCGGGGCGCGACGCGAGGAGTCGGGGCACCCTCCGCGAGCCAGGTCGAGTAGGAGATCGGCGCCCCCTGCCCGTACCGCAGGTCGCGCACACGGGCGACGGACCCGTCCCACGACAGGCGGACGAAGCCCTCGTTCGCGCGGACCGTGGCGGGCGGGCGCCCGGCGAGGCTCCACTCGGACCACGTGAGCTTGTGGATCGACGCGTCCTCCCCTCGCAGGAAGAGCTCGTCCGACGTCTCCCAGCGGTACACGGAGCTCCCGGGGATCCAGCCTGCGAGCTGTGCCGCCGGACGCCCCGCGTCCACCCAGCCCGCGTAGGACAGCCGCTCCCACTCCGCCCCGTCCGGCCAGGAGGTGACGCCGTAGAGCGTGGCCGACCACGCGTACCGGAAGTACGCGGTGGGCGACGGACCCGGGGTGGGCGACCCGGCGTCCCGCCACTCGGCGTAGCCGATCGCCCGGTGCGAGGTGGCCGTGACCGCGTAGATCGTGGGGCTGAACGGCTTCTTCACGTACGCCACCGCCGCGGCCTGCTCGACGGCGTGAGGGGCCACCGTACCGGTCGCGTGCGCCGCGGGGGCCATCGGTGCCCCGAGCGCCAGGACGACCCCCACGGCGGTGACGGCGCGCCGCAGCCGGCGCGGGCGCCAAGGGGCACGGAAGGGTCGCGGCGCTCCGGCCGGGGACTCGAGCATGGCTTCTCCTGCGGTCGGACGACGACGTCCGGCCCATCGTGCCCCGGGCGCCCCCGACCGGCATCCGCGGGCCGTGAGAGGATCGCGGGCATGCGCGGAATCATTCTTGCCGGCGGCTCCGGGACGCGTCTGCACCCGATCACCCTCGGCGTGAGCAAGCAGCTCGTGCCGGTCTACGACAAGCCGATGATCTACTACCCGCTCTCGACGCTGATCCTCGCGGGGATCCGCGAGGTGCTCGTCATCACGACGCCGCACGACGCGGACCAGTTCCGCCGCCTCCTCGGCGACGGTTCGCAGTTCGGCATCTCGATCGAGTACACGGTGCAGCCCGAGCCGAACGGGCTCGCCCAGGCGTTCGTCCTCGGCGAGGAGTTCGTGGGCGACGACGCGGTGGCCCTCGTCCTCGGCGACAACATCTTCTACGGCCCCGGCCTGGGCTCACAGCTCGTGCGCTTCGGCGACATCGACGGCGGCGCCGTGTTCGCCTACCGCGTCTCGGACCCGACCGCCTACGGCGTCGTCGAGTTCGACGACGAGGGCAAGGCGCTGTCGCTCGAGGAGAAGCCCTCCGCACCCAGGTCGAGCTACGCGGTCCCCGGCCTGTACTTCTACGACAACGACGTCGTCGAGATCGCCAAGAGCCTGCGGCCCTCCGCGCGGGGCGAGTACGAGATCACCGACGTCAACCGCGAGTACCTGCGCCAGGGGCGCCTGCAGGTCGAGGTCCTGCCGCGGGGCACGGCGTGGCTCGACACGGGCACCTTCGACTCCCTCCTCGAGGCGTCGGACTTCGTCCGCACGATCGAGAACCGGCAGGGGCTCAAGATCGGCTCCCCGGAAGAGGTCGCCTGGCGTCGTGGCTTCCTCGACGACGAGGGCCTGCGCTCCCGGGCCCAGGCCCTCGTGAAGTCGGGCTACGGCTCCTACCTGCTGAGCCTGCTCGACGAGTGACGCGTCGCGGTCGTCAGCCGACGACCGCGGCGGCCGCCGCCGCCCACCGCTCGTCCCAGGGCCCGATCGGCTCGACCCCGGCGGCACGCAGCGCGTCGTGCCCCAGCACCGACCAGGACGGCCGCGGGGCGGGTCGCGCGAACGCCGCGCTCGTCGTGGGCGCGACCGCTGCCGGGTCGAGCCCGGCGGACGCGACGGCGGCACGCGCGAACCCGAACCACGTCGTCGCACCGCTCGACGTGCCGTGGTACACCCCGCCCGGGGCGTCGGCGTCGACGAGCCGCACGATCAGGTCGGCCAGGTCGGCCGTCCACGTCGGCTGGCCCCGCTGGTCGTCCACGACGGACACCGCGCCGCGCTCGCGGACGAGCCGCACCATCGTGGCGGCGAAGTTCGGGCCGCCGGCGCCGTACAGCCACGCGGTGCGCACGACGACGTTGCGCCGGTCGGCCGCGAGGACCGCCCACTCCCCCGCGGCCTTCGTGCGGCCGTACGCGGAGAGAGGGAGCACCGGCGCGTCCTCCGCGTAGGGAGCCGTGGCGTCGCCGGCGAAGACGTAGTCGGTGGAGACCTGGACCACGCGTGCCCCGTGCTCACGGGCGGCGCGCGCGACGTTGGCCGCACCCACCGCGTTGACGGCGAAGGCCGCGGGCTCGCGCTTCTCGGCGTCGTCGACGGCGGTCCAGGCGGCGCAGTTGACGACGACGTCGGCCCCCGCGACCGCCCGACGGCACGCCTCGGGGTCGGTCACGTCCAGCGCGTCCCGGCCCACGCTGCGCACGGGGCGCCCGGCGGCCTCGAGCGTGGAGACCACGTCCTGACCGAGCATCCCGCTCGCACCGGTCACCAGCCACCGGAGGCCATCCGCCATCGATCTCTCCTTCGTCGTCCGTGCCGAGCCAGGTACGACCCGTCCGCAGGCGAGGATATCTGGCGCACGAAGGCGGGTAGTGTGGCCGGGCCCCCACCAGAAGGAGAACCGATGGACGTCCGCGCACTCTCGATCGACGGCGCGTGGGAGCTCACGCCCCGGCAGCACGGCGACGACCGTGGCGTGTTCCTGGAGTGGTTCAAGGCCACCGAGCTCGAGGAGGCGACCGGTCGGTCGCTCGACCTCCGGCAGGCCAACATGTCGGTCTCGTCGCGCGGGACGCTCCGCGGCGTGCACTTCGCCGACGTCCCGCCCAGCCAGGCGAAGTACGTGACGTGCCCGCGGGGCGCCGTCCTGGACGTCGTCGTCGACGTCCGCGTCGGGTCACCGACGTTCGGTCGCTGGGAGACCGTGCTCCTCGACGACGTCGACCGGCGCGCGGTCTTCCTGTCCGAGGGCCTCGGCCACGCCTTCCTCGCCCTCGAGGACGACTCGGTCGTCACCTACCTCTGCTCCGCGCCCTACGCGCCGGGACGGGAGCACGGCATCCACCCGCTCGACGGCACCGTCGCGATCGAGTGGCCGACGCAGGACCGGGACGGCCAGCCCCTGGAGTATCAGCTGTCGGCCAAGGACGCCGCGGCGCCGTCGCTCACGGACGCCGCGTCCGCCGGTCTCCTGCCGACGTTCGAGGCGGCGACGGCGTTCGTCTCAGGGCTCGGGGTCCGGCCTCCGCAGGCATGACGCGGGGGCGGGTCAGCCCTCCTCCGGCGCTTCGCCGGCCCGGTCGCCCGCGACCGCGTCGGTGCGCTCGCGCAGCTCCCCGACCTCGTGCCGCAGGAGCGCGATCTCCTCGGTGAGGGTGCGGTTCCGGTCCTCGATCGCCGTGAGGCTCACGCTCAGCTGGATGCACACCAGGAGCAGGACGACGAGCCCGAGCACGAACACGAGGTTGATGGGGGTCGCGACCCCGACGAGGCGCGCCAGCGCGAACGACAGCCCCGGGAAGACGACGAGCACCACGACGGCCAGCGCCAGGACGATCCAGATGCCGGCGTACTTCTCGCTCACCCGGCGCCGTCGCAGCAGGAAGAGCATGGAGACGACGAGGACGACGGCGACGAGGGCCGCGAAGAGGTAGGCGGTCACGCGAGGGGCTCCGGCTCCAGGGGTTCGGTCGGTCGGGTGAGCGCCACGACGAGGGCCACCACGGCGCGCAGGAGGAACGCTGCGGCGCGGACCGGGCCGTGCGAGGGCGTCCCGCCGGCCCGTGGCCGCATCTCGACGCCCTGCTGCTCGATGCGCAGCCCGGCCCGGGTGGCGATGACGATCGCCTCCACGGTGTCCCCGAGGTACTCGGCCGGGTAGTTCGAGGCGAACAGGCGGATCGCGCGCCGGTTGCTCGCCTTGAAGCCCGAGGTCGTGTCGGTCAGGCGCGTGCGCGTCACCCGGGACAGGACCCCGGAGAGGAGGCGCATCGACCAGCGCCGCGGCCCGCGCGCCGTGTAGGTCCCGACTCCCGCGAACCGCGCCCCGATGACGAGGTCCGCGCCCGTCTCCTCCATCCGGCGCAGCAGCGCCGCGACCTCGCGCGGGTCGTGCTGGCCGTCGGCGTCGAGCTGGACCGCGACCTCGTACCCGCGGCGCAGGGCGAACTTGTACCCCGCCCGCATCGCACCGCCGACGCCGAGGTTCGCGGGAAGGTCGAGGACCTCCACCCCGCAGCGCGCGGCGACCAGGGCGGTGTGGTCGGAGGAGCCGTCGTTCACGACGACGACGTCGGCCTCCGGGAGCACCTCCCGCACCTCGCGGAGCACACCGGGAAGCGCCTCCTGCTCGTTCCACGCGGGGATGATCAGCAGCAGGCCGCGTGGAGAAGGCGAAGGCATGAGGGGGAGTCTATCGACCTCGGTGCGCTGGCGCGGACGCTCCGCGAACGGGTACGGTCCGGTCCGTCGCGCCTGGGCGCCGACCGGCGCGTCCCCGTCCCTCCCGAAGGAGCTCCCGTGCAGATCGACGTCGTCATCCCGTACTGGGGAGACCCCACGCTCCTGGAGGAGGCGGTCGACTCGGTGCTCGCGCAGACGTCGCCGGACTGGACCCTGCTCGTCATCGACGACGCGTACCCCGACCCCACGGCCGCCGACTACGTGCGCGGGATCGACGACCCTCGGGTGACCTACCGCCGCAACGAGGAGAACGTCGGGCTCATCGAGAACTTCCGTCGCGCCGTGCGCTCGGCGACGTCGGAGTACGTCGTCGTCATGGGATCCGACGACGTCCTCGGCCCCGACTACGTCGCGACGGTGCTCGAGGCGGCCCGCCGGTACCCGGACGTCGACATCCTCCAGCCCGGGGTGCAGGTCATCGACGCCTCGTCGCGGCCCCACCACCCGCTCGCCGACCGCGTCAAGGGCCTGATGCGCGCGCGGTGGGAGCGGCGGACGGGGCCGTTCGCGGGAGAGCCTCTCGCCGCCTCGCTGCTGCACGGCGACTGGCTGTACTGGCCGTCCCTGGCCTTCCGGACCGCGACGGTCCAGCAGGTCGACTTCCGCGACGAGTACCGGATCATCCTCGACCTGGCCCTGATCGTCGACCTGCTCGACCGCGGGGCGACGCTCGCCCTCGTCCCCGCCGAGGTCTTCTCCTACCGGCGGCACGCGGAGAGCGTCTCCTCCGACTTCCGCAGCGGCGAGCGCTTCCGCGGCGAGCGCCGCTACTTCGACGAGACCGCTCGGCACCTCGCGTCGCGGGGCTGGCGCCGTGCCGCGCGCGCCTCGCGCCTGCACCTCACCTCGCGCGTCCACGCGCTGACGCTCCTTCCGGGAGCCGTCAGTGCGCGGGACGGCCGCTTCGTCCGCGAGCTGCTGCGGCACGCGTTCCGGTAGCCCGCTCGATCAGTCCGCGCGCGGCCGCCGGACGAGCGCGCCGCGGAGCGCGACGAGGTGCACGACGAGCCCGCAGTAGGGGCCGACCAGCAGCGCCGCGACGACCCGCGTGGTCATGTCGAGCCCGCTCACCAGGACCGCGACGGAGACCGCGAGCGCGACGAGCCAGCCGGCCACGAACACGCCGTGCCGCTTGAGCGCCTGGCAGAGCGCCCCGCTGATCGTCAGGAGCGCCGTCCCGGCGGACGCGAAGGTCATCGCCGCGAGCTCGAGCCCGCCCACGCGATAGTCGGCGCCGAACAGCACCTGCATGAGCGGCGGCCCGACGACGAACGCGAGGGCTCCCCCGACGACCCCGGCGAGGAGGAGGGCCCCGGTCACCCGGAGGAACAGGCGGCCCGCCCCGTTCTTCTCCCGGACGAAGTGCGCCACGATGACGCTCTGGAACGACGTGAGCGGCACCATGATCGGCGCGCGGGTCAGGGAGATGGCGAGCATGAGCGGCGCGGCGGTCGCGTAGACGGCCGGCGACGTGGTGAGCGAGGTGAGCACGGGGAAGCCGACGAGGAGCACGGCGCTGGCACCCGAGGCGACGGCCGCCACGGCGGCGCGACCCAGGAACGCCCGGGTCCGCGCGTCGACCCGGGCGCGTAGCGCGGCACGAGACGCCGGGGAGAGCGCGAGCATCAGGACCCAGGCGGCGGCCGCCGCCCCGGCCGCCGCGGCGAGCGCGACCACGCCGGACAACCAGAGGCTCACGACCGCTACGACGGCGACGCGTCCCAGCGCCTCGAGTGCGATGACCCCGGCGTAGGCGTCCCAGCCGCCGCGACCCGACAGCGCACCCAGGAGCGACGCCTCGACGGCGTAGGCGGAAGCCGACAGCGCGACCACGAGCGCCAGGGACACGTGGCCCGGACCGAACACCGCACCGCCCCACAGGCCGGAGGTCGCCGCCAGGACGACGAGGACGGTCGCGGCGACGATCGTGGCGGTCACCGCGACCCGGGGCGCCCGGGCACGGGGTGCGGCGTCGAGCGAGGCCTGGGCGACCGCTCGGGCCGTCTCGGTCCCGACCCCGGTGAGCACGCCGTACGTGGTGAAGAGCGCCGCCCAGAACGTCACGAAGAGCGCGTTCTCCTCGAGCGTCAAGGACCGCGCCGCGATCGCGAGCACCACGTAGCCGGCCAGCGCCCCGGCGGCGGAGGCCGCGGTGATGCGCGCGCTCGAGCGACGCCCGAGAGCCCCGGGCACCGTGCCCCGGTCGGCGCGAGGCGGGACGGTGGTCGCGTCGTCGCTCACGCCGCGTCGTCCCGCACGACGTCGTACACCGTGAAGTCGGCACCGGCCCAGCGCATCGACGTGTCGCGCTCGAGGCACGGGACGTCGAGGTCCTGGCCGGAGACGACCTTCGAGAGCTCGGGGAACGTGTCCGCGAGCACGCACGGGTCGGTGCGCACCCACGTCTGGTCGAACCCGTCCGTCGCGACCTCCGTCTCGCGACCGGGGACGAGCTCGAACCCGAGGTACCCGCCGCCGCGGTTCCACGCCTCCTCGAACTCCCGCTCGGGGTCGATCCGCAGCCACTCGTCCTCGACCGGCCCGGACCTCTGCAGCCCCGAGAGGGAGGGGACGCCGTTGGCGAGCATGACCGGTCCGAGCACGCTCCCGTCGCTCACCCAGAGCGTCCCGTCCGCCCGCGCTCGCTCCCCCTCCGCAGCCAGGTAGTCCGCGGTGGTGGAGCCGCGGAGATCGCCGAGCCCGACGAGCAGCGGGTTCGCGCGGTACACGGGCAGCGCCGCGAGGAGCACCGCGACGCCGATCGCCCACCAGCGGTCCGGGAACCGCACGACGAGAGCCACGACCACCGCGACACCGAGGCCGGCACCGACGATGGTCAGCGCGCTCGCCTGGGGAAGGAACGTCTCGCGCAGGAGCGACACCGCGTACACGGTGACCGCACCCGCGACCGCACCGACGACGAGCGCCGTCGAGAGCTCCAGGCGTGGCAGCCCGGACAGCGCGAGGCACACGAGGAGCACGCCGAGGATGCCGACCACCTGCGCGGCGCGCGGCGCGGGCACGCTGCTGAAGATCGGGATGCGCGAGCCCGCCCCGTACAAGGACACGGTGGCCCAGGCGAGCCACACGGCGGAGAACGCCACCAGGGTCCAGACCTCGGGACCGACGCCGCGCAGCCGGAGGCTCCGCTGCGCCACGAGGAGGACCACGAGCACGACGAAAGCCACCGTGAACGACGTCGAGAGCTCGCTCGCGTTGGTCCCCGTGGGGTCGCCCGACTGGAGCGGGCCGAGCCCCGGGGCGCCGAACAGCATCGAGAATGGCTGCGCCTCGGGGCCCGACCGCCGGGCACCCGGGTAGACGGTGTCGAGCAGGGCCGCCAGGCTGTCGCGGTACTCCCAGAGCGTGCCGAGCCCGAAGACGACCGCGGTCCCACCCGCGATGCCCGTGGTCAGGAGCCGGGGCGCCCAGGAGCCCGGCCGCGTGAGGACCCAGAGCGTGGTCGCGACGAGCAGGGGCAGCCCGAGGACGATGGACCAGGGCACGTAGAACGAGGGCATGCCCGCGATCAGGACCCCGGCCAGCACCGCCTGCACGACGGGCACGAAGCGACCGCCCCGCGCGAAGCGGTGGTAGGCGCAGGCCATGAGGGCGCACCCCGCCGCCGTGTAGGCAAACGACCGCACCGGGATCAGGGACCACCAGGCGACGGCGGGCGACAGCACGGTGAGGAAAGCCGCCAGCCACCCGAGCCTCCGCGAGTGGCCGAGCGCCTGGAACCACACCGGGAGCGCCAGCAGCAGGAGCACGACGGGCATCCACCACCGCAGGGCGAAGACCGTCGCGTCCGGGAGCACCCCGGCCGCCTTGAGGACCGTGGCGTCGAAGAACGTCACCGTCGAGAAGATGCCGCCCGAGGAGTACCGCTGGACGAGACCGGCGTCGGCTCCCAGCGGGCTGAGGGTAGGTTCGCCATGGGTCGTCATGATCGACAGGTCGATCGGTGTGTTCGCGTTGTACTCGTCGGAACGGATGGCGCGCGGCGTCCCGACCTGGCTGACGTCCTCGCTCGAGCCCTCCTGCGTGAGGTGGCCGATCCCTGCGGACGACGTGGTGACGCCCGCGAGGACGAGCCCGGCGAACAGCGCGAGCACCACCACGACCATCCACCGGTCTTCCCGGACCAGCCATCGTGCCGCGCGACGTGGGTCCGGAAGTCGACTCATGGGAACGGCTCAGCTCCTCGTGGGCGGAAGGTGGGTGCGGCCGGGGCGCGCGGCGAGCCTGACGAGTTTCCCACAAGCCGGAGCACCTGGGCGCCGCGCTTCGCCGGGGCGTCGAACGCTCGGGGAGGTATCGTGCTCGAGGTGGGCAGATCGTGCCAGCACGGGGGAGGAAACGTGGCGACAGCACTGACCAGGCGGACGTTCGTCGTCGCAGCGGCCTTGGCGGCCGCCGCGGTCGACGTCGTCGCCCGTACGGGCACGGTGTCGGCCACGACCTCCGGGACCACGGGCGTGCGCGTGCTGGCGGTGCGCCACGCGTGGACGGACGCGCTCCGCCGCGACGTCGGCGGGTTCGTCGGCCCGGGCGGGACGGCGGCGTCCCTCACCGAGGTGGACACGTCCCCGGGCGGCCTGCTGCTCCAGGGCGCGGCGGAGGCCGACGTGCTCCTGTACCGGACCCTGGAGGAGGAGGACCTCCTCCTGACCGCCGGCGTCCTTCGGCCGGAGACGGCGGCGGCGCTCGACGCGGCCCCCGACGCCCCTCCCCTCGTGGCGGTCGCGGCCGAGAGGTCGCGCCTCGGCGTGCCGGTCGCGCACGGCGCCCCGTCCCTCTTCGTGCACGACGACGTGCTGGCCGAGCTCGGCGACGTCCGGCTCGACACCTTCGACGACCTCTACGCGGCCGCCTACCGGCTCCACGCCCCGGGCACCCGGGCCGGCGTCGTCGTGAGCGACGAGATGTCCGTGCTCAGCCCGATCCTGTACTCCTTCGGGGGTGCGGTGGCCGAGAACGGGCGGTCGGCGCTGGGATCGACCGGGTCCGGGGCGATGTTCTCCTACCTGGGCCAGCTGCTGCGCGACTGCGCCGCCGGCGAGGCGTCCCTGCTGGCCCCCGACGACGCCGTCGCCGCGTTCGTGGCTGGCGGCGCCGCGCTGCTCGTCGCCGAGGGCGACCTCGAGCCCGCGATCCGGTCGCGCCTCGGGGCCGAGGTGGCGGCGGGGCTGCATCGGCTGCCCGTTCCCGCGGGCCCGGACGGGCGGGTCGTCTGCGACCTCCCCACCTGGAGCCTCGGGGTCGCCCGCAACGCGGCCGACCCCGTCGCCGCGCAGGCCTTCGTCGCATGGGCCACCGGTCGCGGTGCCGCGTCCGGCGACGACGGGACCGGGGTGGCGGTCGCCTCCCTCGCGACCGGAGCCGCCCTCGAAGGGCCCCCGGTCGGGGGCGACGGGCGCCGACCTGCGGACGACGACCTGACGCTCGTCGCGGGGACCACGGGCGACGCCGTCCGCGCACCGCTCGCTGCCGCCGCCGCGGGCGCCGACGCGGGCGGTGCCCAGCAATCGTCCGCCCGGCTCGTCGACTCGCTCCTCGGCTCCTGACCCACCGCGTCCCGACGCCGTGTCCGGTGTCGGGTCCGAGTCCCGTGGTCGGGCCTCCCGACGTCGGCTCCGCCCGGCGGGCCGTCCACGGACGGCCCGCCGGGCGTCCTAGGAGTTCGCGCGCGCGTCCGCGATGAGGTTCTTCAGCGTCCACGCCTCGACCCAGACGACGGCGACGCCCGCCTGGATCAGGTTGTTGTACTCGGCACGGGAGCTCAGCTCGACCCATCCGCCGTTGTGGCCGAAGACCCCGTACGGGGTCCGCTCCCCTGCTGCCCGATAGATGATCGCCATCTCGTCTCCTCTCCAGTCCCGAAGGGGCGGGGGCAGCCGGCGCGCGGAGTCGAGCAGCCCAGCGAACTGGGCCACCCTCTGCTCGCCGGGACAGACCTTGCCCGTCGGCCCCCAGACCTCACCGTTCGCCACCCGCCACGGATCGACCCCGTAACGGTGCATCCCCACCCCGACCGCGTCGGGGCGGGACGTCCTCATGTCGCTGATCGGCAGGCTGTAGTACTGGCACAGCCAGACGACCAGGCGCGCGAGCGCGGTCAGCTGCGCCGCGGTCCAGGCCCCGTCACCGCGGCCCTGCGTCTCGATGCCGATGCAGCTCGCATTGCCCTCACGCTGCGTCCACGCGATGCGGTCCGTGTCGACGTACTGCTCGACGCGTCCCGAGTACGTCACGTAGAAGTGGCTCGACGCCAGCGCCGCCGGGTTGCTGAACCAGCCGTAGAGCGACTCCGCGCCACCGGCGTCGACGTGCAGCACGACGGCGCGCGTCCGTGACCGGACACCGCCGACGTTGTTCTTGATCGGCATCCAGTGAGCACCTGGGTATCGAGCCATCGGACCTCCTTCACCGCGAGGCTACCGGCGGCCCGCCCCCGACGCGTGGAGCAACGCGCGGGCGCTCGCCGCTCACTGCCCGGTCGCGGCGTACTTCGCCTCGACCTCGGCCTTGCGCGGACGCCACCACTGCTCGTTCGCGCGGTACCAGTCCACCGTGGCCTCGAGGCCGGAGCGGAAGTCGGTGTAGCGGGGCGTCCAGCCCAGCTCCTCACGCAGCTTCGTCGCGTCGATCGCGTAGCGCAGGTCGTGACCCGGCCGGTCGGCGACGAGGTCGAAGTCGTCCGCGGGCCGCCCGAAGATCTCGAGCAGCGCCTGGACCACCTCGAGGTTGTTCCGCTCGCCGTCGGCCCCGATCAGGTACGTCTCCCCCGCGCGGCCGGCCTCGATGATCCGCCACACCGCCGTGTTGTGGTCCTCGACGTGGATCCAGTCGCGGACGTTCTTCCCTGCTCCGTAGAGGCGCGGGCGCACGCCGTCCACGAGGTTCGTGATCTGACGCGGGATGAACTTCTCCACGTGCTGGTACGGCCCGTAGTTGTTCGAGCAGTTCGAGATCGTCGCCTCCACGCCGAACGACCGCACCCACGCGCGGACCAGGAGGTCGCTCGCGGCCTTCGTCGACGAGTAGGGGCTCGACGGGTTGTACGGAGTGCTCGCCGTGAACTTCGCGGGGTCGTCGAGCTCGAGGTCCCCGTAGACCTCGTCGGTCGAGACGTGGTGGAAGCGGACGCCGTGCCGTCGCACCGCCTCGAGGAGGGTGAAGGTCCCGACGACGTTGGTCTCGACGAACGGGGTCGGGTCGTCGAGCGAGTTGTCGTTGTGCGACTCGGCCGCGAAGTGGACGACGACGTCGGCGTCACGCACGAGACCGTCGACGAGGTCACGGTCGGCGATGCTGCCCTCGACCAGCTCGACCGCGTCCGCGACCGGCTCGAGCGACCCGCGGTCGCCCGCGTAGGTCAGCGCGTCGAGCACGACGACGCGGGCGTCGGGGCGCTCGCGCACGGTCTGCTGGACGAAGTTGGAGCCGATGAAGCCGGCCCCGCCGGTCACCAACAGCTTCACGGTCATCTCCTCAGGTTCGGTATCGGGGGCGCGGCCCGGCGTCCGGCCGGGTGTGCGCAGTTTGGTAGCGTACACACCGGCCCATTCCCGCTCCTCGTCGCTAGCGTGGTCATCCGATGTCAGAGTCCGCGGCACGTCCGCTCGTGTCCTATGTCTTCCCGATCTACAACGAGGCCGGGAACCTCGACCTGCTGTACTCGACCCTCCGAGGGCTCCTCGACGAGCACCCCGAGTACGCGTACGAGATCGTCTTCGTCAACGACGGCAGCAAGGACGAGTCCCTCGAGATCCTCTTCCGGATCGAGGACGCCGACGACCGTGTCGTCGTGGTGGACCTCTCGCGGAACTTCGGTCACCAGATGGCGGTCACCGCCGGTCTCGACGTCGCGAAGGGCGACGCCGTGATCATCATGGACAGCGACATGCAGGACCCTCCCGCGGTCAGCTTCGAGCTCCTGGCGAAGTGGCGCGAGGGCTACGACGTCGTCTACGCGCAGCGGCGCAGCCGCAAGGACAGCGCGTTCAAGAAGCTCACGGCGAACGTCTACTACCGGTTCCTCCACCTCGTCACCGACATCGACATCCCGCGCGACACCGGTGACTTCCGCCTCGTGGACCGGCAGGTGGTCGACCAGATCGTCCGGATGCGCGAGCACTCCCGCTTCCTGCGCGGCATGGTCAGCTACGTCGGGTTCCGCCAGGTCGCCGTCCAGTTCGACCGTGACGAGCGCCACGCGGGCGAGACCGGCTACCCCCTGCGCAAGATGCTCAAGTTCGCCGCCGACGGCATCATGAGCTTCTCGACCGTCCCCTTGCGGCTCATCACCCGGATCGGATACCTGTTCGCCGCGGCGAGCTTCGCGCTCATGGTGTGGGTCTTCGTCGCGCGGTTGGTCCAGCCCGCCACCGTCGTGGAGGGCTGGACGTTCATCGTGATCCTCCTGCTCCTCACGAGCGGGGTCCAGATGATCCTGCTGGGGGTCGTCGGGTCGTACGTCGGTCGCACCTACATCGAGACGCAGCACCGGCCGCTGTACCTCGTGCAGGAGAAGTCGCGACGCGCGGTGCGCCCGTGAGCGCCTCGACCGCGGGAGCGCCACGCACGCCGCGCGTCTCCGTCGTCGTGCCCGCCTACGACAACGCGGCGTTCATCGAGGAGACGATCGACTCGATCCTCGCGCAGACGTTCACGGACTTCGAGCTCGTCGTCTCGGACCACTCCTCGACCGACGGCACCTGGGAGCTCCTCCAGCGGTACGCGTCCGACCCACGCGTCACTCTCGTCCGGACGGACGCCGGCGGCGGAGCGCGCCGGAACTGGAACCGCGTCACGGAGCTGGCGACGGGCGAGCTGGTGAAGCTCGTGTGCGGCGACGACCTCCTGCGGCCCACCTGCCTGGAAGAGCAGGTGCGCGCGTTCGACGAGGGCGGCCCGGACGTCGTGCTCGTCGCCTCGCAGCGGGACATCGTCGACGCGCGCGGGGCCACGTTCATCCGTGGTCGCGGGCTCGCGCGCCTCGACGGGGTGGTCGACGGCGCCGAGGCGCTGCGTGCGACCGTCCGGTCCGGCAGCAACGTCTTCGGCGAGCCCGCCTGCGTCCTCCTGCGGCGTGACGCCCTCGCGCGTGCGGGCGGGTGGCAGGACCTGCGCTACTTCATCGATGCCGGCACCTACGCCCGCGTGCTCGTCCAGGGTGACGCCGTCGCCCTGCGGCGCTCGCTGGCCGCCTTCCGGGTGAGCGCCGCACAGTGGTCGGTCCGGCTCGCTCGTCAGCAGGCGCAGGAGGCGGCCGAGTTCCACCGGTCCGCCCGCGCGCTGGCACCTGCGGCGATCAGCAGCACGGACGTCCGGCTCGGCGATCTGAAGGCTCGGATCGCGGCCGTGCAGCGCCGGGTGGCCTACCTGCTCCTCGGGCGCAGGATGCACCCGGTCGAGACGAGCCCGGCCGGCGCCAGGAGCGCCACCGACTGACCCGACCCCGACTCCTCCCCGTGCGGAAATTGGTTTCCCTGGGATACTTGGTGCGACGACCTGCACCGGGAACAGGGGGATACATGGGTGCTCGCTCTTCGCGACTTCGGGCGTGCGCGCTCGCCGTCGCTGCCCTGCTCATGGCGGGCTGCACGGGAGGACCGACGGAGGCCGGACCGGTCGACGACGCTCCGGTCCCGTCGCCGTCGGGCACGAAGGATCCTGCGGCAGCGACGGAGGGTGGCGACCCGGCGGACGAGGAGCCGACGCCCCCGGGCGACGACGACACCTCCGGCCCTGACGAGGCGGGCGAGGGTCAGGCGGGCTCGGACGACTCCGAGAACGCCCCGGCCGGGACCGCCGCCACACCGACGATCACGTCGGCCGTCGCGGCCGACGGCACGCTCTCGGTCTCCGCGGGCGTGAACGGGGTCGTCGAGGACGGCGGGACCTGCACCGTCACGGTGACGGCGGCCGACGGTGCGGAGACGACTCAGGACGTCGCGGCGTTCGCCGACGCCACCAGCACGCTGTGCGAGCCGATCTCGGTCCCCGCGGAAGGCGCAGGACCGTGGACGGTCCGCGTCGCCTACGCCTCGGCCGCCCGCTCGGGCACCTCCGACCCGGTCGAGGTGTCCTGACGTGCACGGTGCAGCAACCCGGACGCTCTCCGCGGCCCTCGCGCTGGCGCTCGCGGCGGTCCTCTCGCTCGTGCCCGTGACCGCGCCCGAGCCGGCGACCGCGGCCGGCGGCGAGACCTGGGACCCCGGTCTCATCATCTCGGACTCGGTCTTCTACGACTCCGGCGCGATGTCGGTCGCGCAGATCGACGCCTTCCTGCGCTCGAAGGGCGCGGGCTGCGTCGCGGGCGAGCGCCCCTGCCTCAAGGACTTCAAGGAGAACACCCGGGCGTGGCCCGCGGAGCCCGGGATCTGCTCCGGGTACACCGCCCGGAACGGCGAGACGGCGGCCCAGATCCTCCAGCGCGTGGCCACGAGCTGCGGCATCAATCCGCGCGTCCTGCTGGTGATGCTCCAGAAGGAGAACAGCCTCGTCGACCGGACCCGGCCCACGGCGCGGAGCTACGACGCCGCGATGGGCTTCGGATGCCCCGACACGGCGCCCTGCAACACGGAGTACTACGGGTTCTTCAACCAGGTCTACCGGGCGGCACGTCAGTACAAGGTCTACGCCGCGAACCCGACCCGCTACAACTACCAGGCCGGTCGGTCGAACTACATCGCGTACAACCCGAAGGCCTCCTGCGGCGGCTCGCAGGTGTACATCCGCAACCAGGCGACGGCGTCGCTCTACATCTACACGCCGTACCAGCCGAACGCCGCTGCCCTCGCGAACGTCTACGGGTCGGGCGACTCCTGCAGCGCCTACGGCAACCGCAACTTCTGGCGGCTCTTCACGGACTGGTTCGGCAACCCGCAGCTGGGCGGCTACCTCGTGAAGTCGGACGCGTCGGTGACCGTCTACCTCGTCGTCGGCTCCCGGAAGTTCGCGATCCCCGACTGGCCGACCTATCTCGCCTACGAGCCCCTGGGTCCGATCGCCACGGTCGGCGCGGAGACCCTCAACCGGTACACGTCGGCGGGCGAGCTCGGCCGCCTCGTGCGCAACCCCGGCAGCGGGGAGATCTTCTTCGTCGACGCCGGTCGGCGGTACCACGTCGGGACGTGCCAGCTGGTCGCAGACTTCGGCAGCTCGTGCCCGAGCGTGCCCGAGCTCGGCGCGGACCAGATCGCGCTCCTCGGTGCGGGCTCCAGCCTGTCCGCCACCGTGTCGCTGCCGAGCGGACGGAAGTTCGCCATGGTCGGAGGGACGCGCCGGGAGGTCTTCGACGACGCGTCGCTCTCGGCCGCCGGTCTGCCGACCTCGGCCGTCCGGCTCTCCGAGCAGGCGCTCGACCGGTTCCCCCTGGGCGCTCCGGTGGTCCGGGACCGGGTGCTCGTGGGGACCCGAGGATCGTCCGCGCTGGCGCTGTGGGCGGGCGGCCGGCTCGCGCCGCTGCCCTCGGCAGCCACCCGTTACCCCGGCGTAGCGCAGCTGGCGCGCGGGACGCTCGACGCCGCCTCCGTGGCGCGCATGTCCCGCTCGAACGGTGCGCCCGGGCTCGTCAGCCGGGACGGGGCCGGCGTCTACGCGCTGGGCGAGGGGGGCCTCGCCCTGCTCCGGCCGGCCGCGCTCGGGGCACGACCACCCGCGACCTCCTCGCTACCCGCCGCCACGTTCGACACGCTTCCCGTCGGCGCCGCCACGGGTTCGGCCGCGGCGCTCAAGCGCGCCGACAGCCCCACCGTCTGGGTCCTCGCGGACGGCGTCCTGCGGCCCGCGAACACCTGGGACGACCTCGTGTCCCGGTTCGGCGGTATCGCTCCGCCCGTGCACACCGTGGCACCGGAGACGCTCGCCGTCTTCCCCACCGGCCCTCCGATCCTCACCCAGGGGCGGCTCGTCAAGACGAGCGACAGCCCGGAGGTGTACCTCGTCAACTCCGGCGGTCGGGTCGTCTACGTCGACTGGTTCGGCACCCTCCAGGCGCTCGGCCACACCCGGATCGAGACGCGTCCCGCCGGTGCGTTGCGGGGGTACGCGATCGACCCCCTGCCGCTGCAGCCGTTGCTGCGCTGCGCCGACGGCGACCGCGTCGGGATCGCTGGCAGCGTCCGGCGCATCGACCGCAAGGAGGCCGGCCCGACGCCGGCGACGTCCCTCGGTCCGGTGGCGTGCCGGACGCTGGCACCCACCGGGTCCACCGTCACGGGGCCGCTCTTCGTCAAGGCGCCGGGAGACTCCGTCGTCTATCGGGTCGTCGCGGGCACCAAGCGGCCGGTGCGGAGCTGGACCGCGCTCGTCGCGATGGCCGGCACGGGGTCGCCGCGCATCGTCGAGGTCAGCTCTCGGGTGCTGTCGACGGTGCCGACGGGCGCGATGATGGGCTGAGCGGTCAGGAGGCCGGTCGCTGCAGCCCGAGCGCGCTCTCGAGGCGCGGCTCGAGCGACAGCGCGTAGGTGTCCGTCAGGTGGTTGTCCCGGTAGACGAGGACGTTGCCCTCCACGGCACGACAGGTGTCGGCGCGGCACAGGCTGTCCGTGAGGTCGACGACCTCCACCTCACCGAGCGCGCGGGCGGCGTCCACGAGCGGGTCGTCCTGCGCGGCGAGGCGTCCCCGGGGGAAGGCGCACTCCGGGGACGCCGCGCCGTGCTCGGCCACGCACTCGGGGGCGACGAACGGGGGCAACGGCGTGTCGCGCACGACGACGACGCGGATGCCGGCGTCGACGATCGGCTCGAGCGTCTCCCGGTAGCCGGCGACCGCGTCGTCGAACTCGTCCCACCCCCAGTCGAGCGCCGAGCGGTAGCCCGCCGGCGTCATGGCGGAGACGACGACGAGCTCCGGGCGCTCCCTGAGGATGAGCTCCTGGTTCCTCCGGTTGCGCTCCCCGCACTCCCCGAACGGGATCCCGTTGCTCGACATCGGGTCGACGTTGAACGGGCACCCGTTGCGGACGAGAACCGTCAGCGCGTACCCGTTCTCCTCCGCGGCACGGGCGAGCGGCGAGCTGAGGACCGCCGCGTGCGAGTCCCCGACGAGGACCACGCCGGGCCCGTCGTCGGCGCCGTAGCGACAGGCGTCCGGGGAGCGGGTCTCCCCGTCCGGCACCGGGAGGGTGATGTCCTCGTCGATGCAGCCGTCCCGGTTGACGAGGCCCACGTCGCTCGCCGCGACGAGCGGGTCGGGCGCGACGGGCGCGTCCGGCGGGGCCGACGCGCCCTCGAACACCGCGGCGCCCGGGTTCGCCTCGCCGGCGACGACGTTCGCCGCCGCCTCGGTCCGGGCCGTCACCTCGGCGAGCGGGACCAGCGCGGCGAGGACGGACACCGCGACGAGCGAACCGCCGAGGGCAAACGTGCGCGCCAGGGGCTCGCGCGCGCGGGCGTGCCGGGCGCGGACGGGCCGGACGGCCGGACCGCGGCGGAACGGAGCCTCTACCCAGCGGGTCGAGGCGGCCGCGAGGCCCAGCGACAGCAGGACGACCCCGACGGAGAGCGGCACCGTGAGCCGGTCCTGCCCGCTCCAGGCGAGGACGAAGACGATCAGCGGCCAGTGCCACAGGTAGAGGCTGTAGGAGATGTCGCCGACGTACACGGCAGGGCGGGCGGACAGTGCCCGCGAGACGACCGTCGGGGCCGGTCCGGCTCCGCCTGCCGCGAGGAGGAGCGCGGTGCCGACCGTCGGGACGAGCGCCACCCACCCGGGGAAGGCCATGTCCGTCGAGTACACGAACGCCGAGACGACGACGGCGACGAGGCCGAGCGCGGCCAGCGCCGACCACGCGCGCGACCGGAGGCTCACCCGGGGCAGGAGGACGGCGACCAGCCCGCCGATCGCGAGCTCCCAGGCCCGGGTCGTGGTCACGAAGTAGGCCGCGCCGGGGTCGGAGCCCGACAGCACGACCGACCAGGCGAGGGACGCGAGGACCACCGCACCGAGCACCAACAGCACGACCCGCGACGTGCGGTCGCGGCGACGACGGGTCACGAGCCCCACGGCGAGGAGCACGAGCGGGACGACGAGGTAGAACTGCTCCTCGACCGCCAGGGACCAGAAGTGCTGGAACGGGGAGACCCCCGCGGTCGCCTGGGCGTACTCGTCCGGGCCGTAGGCCAGCGCCCAGTTCTGCACCTGGAGGGCCGACGTCAGCGCGCTCTCCAGCACTGTGCGCCACTGCGACGCGGGGAGGACGAGCAGGGTCGCCACCACCGAGAGCACGATCACGACGGTCGACGCGGGGAGCAGCCGGCGGATGCGCCGCGTGTAGAACGTGGCGAGCCGCACGGTGCCGGTCCTCGACACCTCGCGCACGAGCGAGCCGATGATGAGGTAGCCGGAGATCACGAAGAACACGTCGACCCCGACGAACCCTCCGGGCAGCGCGTGCGGCCACAGGTGGTAGACGACGACCAGCCCCACGGCCAGCGCCCGCAGCCCCTGGATGTCGGCGCGCGCGTGGCTGCGCGCGGGGCCGGCCGTCCCGCGTGCCGCGGTGGTCGACGACGCGCTCATCACGTCATCCGGCCGGCGACGACGCCGTCTCGCGGGCGCGTCCCGGACGCCGACGCACGACGACCTCCGCGAGCGACCACAGCAGGGCCCCGGCGATCCCCACCGCGAGGGCGGCGACCTCCACGGTCCAGCCCGGCGGCGAGAAGGACACCGTGACCTCGTCCCCGCTCGAACCGGGTTCGAGCTCGACCACGACGAGGAAGTCGCGCAGCGGGTCGCCCAGCGCGGCCCCCTGGACGGAGTATCCCGGCCAGGCGAGCCGGGACAGCACGACCCGGCCGCCGTCGGCGGGCACCTCGTCCACGGTGAAACGGACGGACGTCTTCGAGACCTCCGCGCCGGACACGGTGGTCCCGTCGGACGTCCAGGTGATGCCGCCCGCGCCCGGGACCGGCTCGTCGCGCTGCCAGCCCACGCTCACGTCGCTGCGGGTCGTCTCGTGCCAGCCGGGGGGCGGGGTGGCGTCCGCGTACGGGTCGGGAGACTCGCCGTCGTCCCGCCGCAGGATCTGTACCGTGCTGACGCCCAGCAGGTCGGCGAGCGGGCGCCCCGTCTCGGGGTCCGTCTCGAAGAGCGTCTCCGCCGCGTCCCAGCACGACGCGCCGTGCGACGTCATGCACAGCTGTTCCGAGTAGGCCCGGAACTGCAACGGGGTGTAGACGTTCTGCACCGACGCCTCGTTGAGGTACCAGAGGTTCGCGTACGCGACGTCGTTCCAGGCGCCGCGTACGAACTGCGGCGTCCCGACGACGAAGACGTCCCCTTCGGCGTCGGGCAGCTTCTCCTGGTAGTCCGCCCGCTGCCCGGAGAGGCCGTAGTCCGGGAGCGGTGCCTGCGGGATGGTCGCGTGCTGGAGCAGCACCACGACGGCCGTGACCGCGATCCCGCTGGCCGCGATCCTGCGCGTCGTGCGACGGCGGTCGCCCCCCGCGCGCAGGAGCAGGCCGAGGAGCACGACGCCACCGAGCGCGAGGAGCGTCGAGACGGCGTAGACCTTCCACCACGAGGGCGACTCCGCGTAGGCGAAGTAGGCGCCGACGAGGACCACGACACCGACGCCGACGATCCGTCGTGCGCTCGGGCGGCCCGCCGCCCGGCTGAGCAGCACGACCGTGACGCCGATGACGCAGGTCGCAAGATAGGGCAGCAGGCGGGCGGGGAAGCGCAGCGGTCCCACCGCGCTGGGCCCGAGGACGAAGACCGCCGCGAACGCCCCCACCGCGAGCAGCCCCACCAGCGTCGGGACGGCGGCGCGCGCCCCCCGGGCACGGACGAACAGGACCGCGGGCAGGAGCCACGCGATGTAGAGGATCGGGCCCGGCGTGGGCAGCCCCCAGAAACCGGACACCCAGGGCTGCGCCGTCGCGATCCAGGAGGTCGACAGCCCCGAGAGATCGGGCGACATGAAGTTGTCGTTGAGGATGCCGGTCGCGTCGCGGACCGTGACCGGGGCGGTCAGGAGGCCCGGGAGATACACCGCGAGCGCGACGAGGCCGAGGAGGGCACCGACGACGAGCGTGCGCAGGACCGCGGCGCGGCGCCCCGCGAGGAAGGCCTCGACCATCGTGGCGGCGATGACCGCCACGAGCATGATCGTCCCGTGCACGTAGCCGATCGTGATCACGAGGTAGCCGCCCGCGAACGCCCAGAGCGGGCTGCCCCCGCGCGCGGCGGTGCGGCGCAACGCCCACCACGCCCACGGCAGCAGGGCCCAGACGAAGAGGCCCGTCACCCAGGACGCCGCGTCGACGTAGACCGTGAACCCGGTGCACGTGGTCAGCACCGCGCCGAGGAACCCCCAGGTGCGGTCGGCACCGTACGAGCGGAAGAGCAGGAACCACCCTCCCGCCGCGAGGACGAGGAACACGACCTTGACCAGCGCCGCGTACGCCGTCATGTCGGCGGCGGCGCTCGCCCCGAGCCCGACGAGCATGACGAGCGGGTTGAACAGGCCCCACTGGCCCTCTGCCGCGTAGTTGCCGGCCATCCACCGACCGGGCTCGAAGAACGGCATGTGTCCCGAGCGGAGCGACTCGCCGATCGCGTACCAGATGCCGTACGCGCCGGTCTGCGTGTCGTCGTTGAAGTAGAAGCGCGCGTCGAACAGGTACGGCACGAACGCGAGCACGGCGGTCGTCACGACCAGGGCCGCCCCGAGGAGGAGACCACGCGGTCCGCGCTCGCCCCAGTGGCGGAACGAGTCCCAGCGCCCCTCGCGCGGGAGCGCCGCCCCGCTCTCGGTCGAGGTCGCCGACGCGGGGCGACCGTCGTTGCTCTCGGGATCGACCGCCGGGAGACCTGCCTGCGCCCCCTGCGTCACCGGTTCGTTCGTCACTCGATCTCCTATACGGCCCGGAGGAGGTCGACCATGTCCCTGGTCGGACCGTCGGCGCGGACGCGCCCGCCCTCGAGCAGGACGCCACGCTCGCACAGCCCCGCCACCATGTCGAGGTCGTGGCTGACGATGACGAGCGTCCTGCCCTCGTCGCGCAGCTCCCGGACCCGGGCCAGGCACTTCTTCTGGAAGGGCTCGTCACCCACGGCGAGGATCTCGTCGATGAGGAAGACCTCGGGGTCGGAGTGCACCGCGACCGCGAAGGCGAGGCGCAGGAACATGCCCGAGGAGTAGAACTTCACCTCGGTGTCGATGAAGCGCTCGATCTCGCTGAAGGCGACGATCTCGTCGAAGCGTCGCTCGATGTCGTCCTCCTGCATGCCGAGGATGGCGCCGTTCAGGAAGACGTTCTCGCGTCCCGTGAGGTCAGGGTGGAAGCCCGCGCCGACCTCGATGAGACCGGCGACGCGACCCCGGGTCCTGACCGTCCCCTGGTCGGGGCGCAGGACGCCCGAGATGAGCTTGAGGAGCGTCGACTTCCCGGACCCGTTGAACCCGAGCAGCGCGACGGTCTCCCCCTCGGCGACGGTGAGGTCGATCGCGTCGAGCGCGACGAACTCGTCCGCGAGCCGCTGCCGGCGCACGGCCGACATCGCGAGCTCCTTGAGCGACCGGTTGTGCCGGAGCGTGAAGCTCTTCCGGACGTCCCGGATCTCGATGCTGGTCGTCATGTCACAGCTCCTGGGCGAAGCGCCCCTCGAGGCGCCGGAAGACGGACTGGCCGAGGAGCAGGAGCAGGAGGGCGATGCCGAGACCGGCCCACCCGAACGCCCACATCGACGGCGGGAGCTCGATGTCGGACGACGTCGTCCCCGGGTACCAGAACGCGTAGTGGAACAGCTCGACCGCGCCCGTCAGGGGGTTGAGCTGGTAGACCGCGAACAGCCAGGTCGGCAGGACGTCCCGGACGGCCTCCCACGGGTAGAGCACGGGCGAGAGCCACGTCGCCACCATGACGATGAGGTCGACGAAGTTCTCGGCGTCGCGGTAGAAGACGTTCACCGCGCCGAACAGCAGCCCGAGGCCCAGGGACAGCACCGCCACGATCGTGAACCCGAGCAGCCCCGCACCGAGCTCCGCCGGGTTCGGCCGCCAGCCGAAGATGACCGCACCCACGAGGAGGACGAGCAGCTGCGGGAAGAAGTGCACGGCGGACACCCAGAGCGACGACACCGGGAAGAGCTCGCGCGGCAGGTAGATCTTCCGGATCAGCGGAGCGTTGCCGACGATCGACCGGGTCGCGTTGGAGAAGCCCTCACCGAAGAAGTTGATGACGACGATGCCCGAGAACAGGTAGACCGCGTAGTCCTCGATCCCCTTGTTCAGCCCGAGGAAGAGCCCGAGCGCGAGGAAGAAGACGACGAACTGGACCGCCGGCTTGACGTACGACCAGAGCATGCCGAGCACGGAGCCCCGGTACCGGACGCGGACCTCCTTCTTGACGATCAGCCGGAGGAGGAAGCGGTTCCGCACCACGTCGACGAGCCCGTGCCCGTGCCCGGGCTCGATCATGGGCCGCTCGGTCACGACCGTCTGGCTCATCGTGGCGTGGGAGGGTTCTCGTCGAAGGTCTGCTTCCACGCCTCCATCGACGTGATCCGGGGGAGCGCCTCACGGTACGAGGACCGCAGCTCTGCCCAGCGGGCGAAGAGCTCCGCGTGCAGCCGCACGCCCTCCGTGAGCATGGTCCGCACCTTGCGCGGGTCGCGCTTGTGCCAGGACGCACCCGTGCCCTCGGCGTTCGACACGATGGCGCTGTCGAACTGGGACAGCCGCCACCAGCGGGCGTCCTGGTGCGGCACCAGGGTCTGCGGCTGCTCGGTGAACCGCGGATCGACCGGCTTGCCGACCTGCCGGATGACGGTCTTCGCCGCCCACGGCACGAGGGTGAGCCGGTTCGGGACCTGGACCCCGCGGCCCTTGTTGCGCGGCTTGC
This sequence comes from Cellulosimicrobium sp. JZ28, assembly GCF_015327065.1. Taxonomy (NCBI): domain Bacteria; kingdom Bacillati; phylum Actinomycetota; class Actinomycetes; order Micrococcales; family Promicromonosporaceae; genus Cellulosimicrobium; species Cellulosimicrobium sp. JZ28. The sequence goes on from NZ_CP017660.1 coordinate 2,739,432, forward strand.
TCGGCGCGGGGGGCGGGAACTCGTCGAAGTCGGGCTTGTACTGCGCGTCGGAGTACTCCGCGACCATGCCGCGGATCTCCGGGAGCTTCGTCCCGATGATCCCGTGCAGCGCGTCCGGCCCCTCGAGGACGTCGCGCATCGCCATGAGCCGGCCCTGCTCGGAGTAGTACTGCATCGAGATGAGGTGCTTGACGTCCATGTACGTGGACTCGCGCAGCACCCGGCCGCCTCGCTCGTAGAGCGAGTACAGCAGCGTCGTGATGAGACGGTTGCGCTCGTGGAAGTACGCCTGCCACCCGACGAGGTCGTCCTTGTCAGCCCAGGAGACGTGCCACACGGCGGCACCGGGGAGCGAGACCGTCGGGAAGCCGTGGGCGCGTGCGCGCAGACCGTACTCCGCGTCGTCCCACTTGATGAAGACGGGCAGCGAGAGCCCGACCTCCCGGATGACGGCCGTCGGGATGAGGCACATCCACCAGCCGTTGTAGTCGACGTCGACGCGGCGGTGCAGCCACGGGGTCGCGCGCAGGCCACCTCCGCGGAAGTCGTGCCCGTTCTCCATGTCCGCGTGCGGGAGCCCCGGCTGGATGCGCCACGGCTCCACGATCTCGCCGAACGTGTGCAGGGTGGACCGGTTGTACATGTCGAACATGTGCCCGCCGACGAGCGTCGGTACGCGGGTGTAGTCGGCGAACGTCACGAGCCGCACGACGCTCTCGGGCTCGAGGACGATGTCGTCGTCCAGGAGGATGACGTAGTCGCTCTTGCCCGCCTGGACCGTCTCGTACATGCTGCGCGAGAAGCCGCCCGAACCGCCGATGTTGCCCTGCTCGACGATCCGGAGCTGCCCGCCGAGCTCGGCCGCGACGGCGTCGAAGCCCTCCTCGTCGCGGACCCGCTTGGTGCCCTGGTCGACGACGATCAGCTCGTCGAGGATCTCGCGGACCTCGGGGCTCTCGGCCACCGTGCGGATGGTCTCGAGGCAGTAGTCCGCGCGGTTGAACGTCGTGATCCCGACGCTGGTCCGCCCGTGCCGACGACCTGCCTCGGGGACCGACCAGGCGGCCTCGACGAGCACCAGCGGGTCGGTGCCGCCGATGAGGTCGAACCAGTACCAGCCGCCGTCGCCGAACTGCGCGAGCGAGAGGTCGACCACCGTGCTGGCGTCGCCCGAGACGGTGTGCGACTCGACGCGCTGCTGCACGCCGCGCGCGTTCGAGCGGTAGACGGTGACGGTGCCGGTCCCGCGTGTCCGGACGGTCAGGCGGACCGAGTCCACCACGGTCCAGCGACGCCAGTAGCTCGCGGGGAACGCGTTGAAGTACGTCGCGAAGGAGATGCGGCGGCCCGGGCGAACGGACATGGAGAAGCGTCCGCCGATGTCCTGGGAGCGGACGGACTCGGACCCTCGGGAGCCCAGGTCGGAACGGCTCTTCGACCCCCACATCGACTCGAGGTCGGTCTTCACGGGCTGCGCGCGGAGCTCACCCGCCTCGACGTAGAGCGGGAGGGAGTCGGAGTCCGCGTCGAGAGGGAGGATGATCCGCTGCACGACCCGGAAGCCGTCGCCGGCCGCCTGGTCGTCGGTCACGACCGCCGTCTCGGTCTTGGCGCTGCTCATGCGTCCACTCCCCCGCTCTCGATGCCCGCTCCCTTGCCGAAGTGCGGGGCGAGCTTGTTGTCCACCATCGACAGCGCGGCGCCGATGGCCATGTGCATGTCGAGGTACTTGTAGGTACCGAGCCGACCGCCGAAGAGGACGTCCTTCTCCCCCGCGGCCAGGTCACGGTACGCCAGCAGCCGCGCCCGGTCGGCGGCGGTGTTCACGGGGTAGTACGGCTCGTCGGCCTTCTCCGCGAAGCGGGAGAACTCCCGCATGATCACGGTCTTGTCCGTCGGGTAGTCCCGCTCGGGGTGGAAGTGCCGGAACTCGTGGATGCGCGTGTACGGGACGTCGGCGTCCGCGTAGTTCATCACGGGGGTGCCCTGGAAGTCGCCGACCGGGAGCACCTCCTCCTCGAAGTCGAGCGTGCGCCACGAGAGGTCGCCCTCGGCGTAGTCGAAGTAGCGGTCGACGGGACCCGTGTAGACCACCGGCACGTTGCCGACCACGTTGCCCTTGCTCACGGGCTGCGACTCGTCGAAGAAGTCGACGCCGAGCCGGACCTCGATGTTCTTGTGGTCGGCCATGCGCTCGATCCACGCCGTGTAGCCGTCGACCGGGAGCCCCTCGTGCGTGTCGTTGAAGTAGCGGTTGTCGTACGTGTAGCGCACCGGGAGCCGCGAGATGATCGACGCCGGGAGGTCGCGCGGGTCCGTCTGCCACTGCTTCGCGGTGTACTCGCGGATGAACGCCTCGTAGAGGGGGCGGCCGATGAGGGAGACCCCCTGCTCGTCGAGGTTCTCGGGCTTCTTGTCCCCGAGCTCGGCCGAGAGCTCCTTGACCAGCGCGCGGGCGGCGTCCGGACCGTGCGCCGAGCGGAAGAACTGGTTGATCGTGCCGAGGTTGATCGGCATCGGGAAGACCTCGCCCTTGTGCGTGGTGTACACGCGGTGGACGTAGCTCGTGAACGCCGTGAAGCGGTTCACGTACTCCCAGACCCGCTCGTTGGAGGTGTGGAAGAGGTGGGCCCCGTAACGGTGCACCTCGATGCCGGTCGTCTTCTCGGCCTCGCTGTAGGCGTTGCCACCGATGTGGGTGCGCCGGTCGATCACGAGGACCTTCCGGCCGTACTCCTCGGCGATGCGCTCAGCGACGGTCAGGCCGAAGAAGCCCGATCCCACGACGACAAGATCCGCGTCCACTCAATCTCCTAGCCTCGACGAACAGCCGCCCAAGCCTACAAGGTCGACGGTCGCCGCTCCGACGGGCCGCGGGGGCGGGTCACATCGCCACAAGACCTTCACCAGAGCGGAGCGGTGCCTCAGCAGGCGGTCACCTCGTAGAGCTTCGCGTCGCCTTCCTGGGCGACGAGGCGTGCCACACCGGCCTCCTCGAGCCCTTCGAGCCCGGCGAACCTGCCCTGACCGCCGTCCGACAGGTGTCGCCCCATGTCGAGCACGTAGCCGATGTCGAGAGCGTCGACGGCGTCGCAGACCGCCGGGTCGACGAGGGCCTCGTTGAGGGCCGACGCGACGAGCGCCCGGTCCTCGTCCATGACCATCCCCATGTGCGGGTAGATCGCCTCGCGGTCCGCGAGCGCCCACACGAGGGCGCTGCCGTCCCAGGGGTCGCCCGCCACCGCGGTCCCCTCCGGGACGATCTCGTCGAGCCGGCCGAGGAGCCGGAGCTCGCGCGCGTCGATCAGCCCCGTCGAGCTCGCGGACTCGGGGTCGACCCGGTACGCGTGGCCCAGGTAGGCGAAGGACTCCCGGAACGTCGCCGTGCGGGGCAGGACGACGGAGACCAGCAGGCCGGCCACCACGGCGACGGCGGCCCCCGCCCAGGGCGAGACCCGCCTCGGGTCGCCGGCGCGCACGCGCGCGACGGCGAGGAGCCCGAGCCGGACCAGCGCCGCGACACCGACGACGGCGAGGGGGACGCCCACGACGGGCAGGAGCGCCGCGAGCCGCTGAGGGTCGGCGTACCAGTACCCGGTGAGCGTGCCCCGCAGGGGGACGTCGACGGCGCGGACCAGCACGTAGAGCCCTGCGAGGATCGCGTACGCGAAGGGCAGCCAGCGCCAGCGCGCGACGACCAGCGACGCGAGGGCACCGATCACGACCAGGACGGCGACGACGAGGTTGGGCGTCCCGGGCCCGATGGACTCCGGCTCGGGGAAGTTCGGCGTGATCGAGGGGTGCATCGCGGTCAGCCGCAGCACCTCTCCCACCGCCTGCTCCCGGCCCGCGGTGACGGCCCACACGACCTTGCCCCGGAAGGCGCTGACGAGCGGGAGGCGCCCCAGCAACCAGTACCCGGCGACGACGACCGCGACCGTGAGCGGCCACGGGAGCAGCGCGACCGGCCAGGACCGGCCGCGGTGCCGCAGTCGCACGGTCACCTGCACGAGCGCGTGGACGACGAGCGGGACGACGACGAACCCGAGCGCGAAGACGCCGTTGGGCTGTGCGAGCACGAGGGCGACGAGGCCCACCAGGACACCGGCGGTCGCCGGCAGCCTGCCCCGGCCGTGCGTGCGGACCAGGGCGACCACGCTCAGGGCGAGCACCGCGGGGAGCAGGGCGTACGAGAGGACGTTCGGGTAGAGGAGGCCGAACGACACGAGCCGGTTCGGGAACTGCGTCATGGCGAACGACAGGGGGACGACGACCCCCAGCAGCACCGGCCGCGGCCCGAACAGCACCCGGCCGAGCGCGAGCATGCCGAGCGGCCAGGCGACGCACGTCGCGGCGAGGGTCACCCAGTTCGCCGCGACCGGGATGCTCGACCCGGTCAGCTGGACGACGAGACTGACGAACCCGTGCCACAGCCCGGGGTAGAAGACGGTCGTCGCCTCGGGCTGCGTGAGCGTCATGTGGAACGACGACGCGTCGGCGTTCTCGAGGATCATGCGCACGGAGTTGAGGTGGTACGGGGTGTCGAAGGTCTGCGCGATCCGGTCCGGGCCGCCGATCCCGGCGGCGGTACGGCGCAGCTGGAGCGCGACGGCGACGACCGCCGTGACGGCGACCGCGACGACGACGGCGTTGCGCACCCTGCCCGGGCGCAAGGAACCCGTGCTGCGCCGGCCGGAGAGTCGCCACACGCCGTACGCCGGCGCCGAGAGGACGAGGGATGCGGCCAGGACCCACAGCACGTTCCACCGCGCGCCGAGCTCGCCCACCAGCACGGCCGTCGTACCGACCACGGCGCCGGCCAGGACGGGCGCGGCCCCCCACGCCACGAGGCCGCGCAGCCCCAGGGCGTAGGCCGGGACGATGCCGGGGACGACGAGCACGAGGACCGCCACCAGCGCGACGTCCCACGTCCCGAGCCAGTCACCCACGCCGACGACCTCCTCGGTCCGCGAGGAAGGTGCGGTAGAGCAGGGTGCGGACCTTCTCCGGGACGAGGCGGTACCCGCCGCGCACCGCGACGTTGCGCACCGCTTGCGGCGCGGTCGTGAACCCGAGGCGGCGCATCCTGCGCTGGAGCTCGAGCTCGGAGCGCAGGAGCCGTAGGCCGCCCCGTCGCGCGTAGGCACCCGCACCGACCCGGTACAGCAGCAACGGCTCGGCGACGTTGCGACCGCGCGCACCGCCCGCGAGCATGCGTGCGAAGAGCCAGTAGTCCTCGAGCAGCGGGAGGTCCTGGTAGCCGCCAGCGGCCTCGACCGCCGACCGCCGGAACACGACCGTGGGGTGGTTGAACGGAGAGTGGAACCGCGCGCCCGCGGCGATGTCGCGGCTCGACAGCGGTGGGACGCGCACGAGCCCGGGCTCGTCCTCGGCGACGAACTCCTGGATCGCGGAGCCGACGATGTCGTACCCCTGCGCGAGGAGGGGGACCTGGCGCGCGAACCGCTCGGGCCGGCACACGTCGTCCGCGTCCGTCCGTGCGACGACCTCGTGGGCGCAGCGCGCGAGCCCCGCCTCGAGGGCGAGCGCGAGGCCGACGTTCCGCTCGAGCCGCACGACCGTCACCGTGGGGTCGCTGCCCTCGATCTCGGCGACCACCTCGGCGAGCGCCGGGCCGACGGGACCGTCCTGGACGAGCACGACCTCGTCGGGGGCGAGGTCCTGCTCGACCGTCGCGGAGCGGAACGCGCGACGCAGATGGGCGGCGTCGTCCCCGTGGTAGACCGGCAGGAGGAGCGAGAACGGCGGGAGCGTCCCGGTGGTCATGCGGGCTGCTCCGACCGGCCGCGGCGCGCGTCCAGCGCCCCGACCTCGGCGGTGACGGGCCCCATGGCGGCGAGCGCGGTCGCGTTGCTGCGCGGGCGACGGAAGACGCCGTCCCGCGCACCGCGGAGCCCGGCGGCGCGCAGCACCGGGCGGTTCTGCGACCGGCGGAACGTCCGCGCCCAGCGCCGGAGCGAGGCGCCGAGGTAGAGGACGCGCTCCTCGGGCGACAGCGAGGGCGAGCGCAGGAGCATCCACAGCTTGTTGCGCACCTCGTAGTAGAAGCGCTCGCCCGGGTCCGCGTCCGTCGCGCCGAACGTCCGCGTCCGGTGCTCCACGACCGACGCCGGCACGTGCAGCCCCGTCCCGCGCCGCAGGAGGCGGGCCGAGTACTCGAAGTCGTCGTTCCAGATGAAGTAGTCCGCCACGGGGAGGCCGTGGTGCCGCACCGCGCGCGCGTCGACGAGCATCGAGACGAACGAGGAGGACCGCACCGGCAGCGCGCCGGCCTCCCGGGCGCGCGCGATCTGCTCCGCGGACGCGCCGGGCCGTCGGCGGGGCGTGTTCATCGGGTGGTCCCGGCCGTCGTGCCACACGACGCGGCTGCCCAGGAGGGCGACCGGGCCCGGGTAGGCGTCGCGGGCGGCGAGCAGCTCGGCGAGCGCGGTCGGCGTCGGGATCGTGTCGTCGTCCATGAGCCAGACGAGGTCCGCGCCGAGCGCCTCGACCGCGTGCGCGATGCCGACGGCAAAGCCCCCGGCTCCCCCGGTGTTCCGCGGGAGCTCCAGCACCTCGGCCCCCACGGGGTGCTCGGCGGCGACGACGGCGGAGTCGTCGTGGGACGCGTTGTCGACGACGACGACGTCGTCGAGGGGGCGGCTCTGCGCGGCGAGGGCGTCGAGCGCCTCCACGAGCAGGTCACGCCGGTCGTAGGCGACGACGACCGCGGCGATTCGCATGGGGGGACCTCACGGATGAACCGGACAGAGACGCGCAGAGGCGCACGTGCAGGATAGTGCACCTGTCGGGCGCGACCGCGCGGGTCGCCGGCCCCGGAGGGCGGGCGACCCGCGCACGACGTGGCGCGTCCGACCGGCCGTGTCAGAGCCGCTCTGGCGCGTCGCCGCGGCCGAGGACGAGGCGCGGGACGCCGGCCCAGCGCTCGGCGGTGGTCACACCCCGACCGTCGACGACGAGGCGGACCCCCGGGACGTCGTCGCTGCCGGTCTCGCGGTACTCGGCGTGGTCGGTCTGGACGACCACGACGTCGGCCTCGTCCCCGAGCCGGAAGGGCCTGAGCCCCAGCGCCGCCAGCTCGTCGTCGGAGTAGAGCGGGTCGTGCACGCGCACGGACGCACCGGCCTTCTCGAGCGCGGCGACGGTGGCGAAGACGCCCGAGAAAGCGGTCTCCTTCACACCACCGCGGTACGCGGCGCCGAGGACGACGGCCCGGAGGCCGTCGAGCGACCCCAGCAGGTCCACCGCTCGGCCGACGACGCGCTCCGGCATGGCCGCGTTGACGGCGCGCGCCTCGCGCACGATGGAGGCCTCGGGGTCGACGGACAGGTACAACCGCGGGTACACCGGGATGCAGTGCCCGCCGACGGCGATGCCCGGCCGGTGGATGTGGCTGTACGGCTGCGAGTTGCTCGCGTCGATGACGGCGTGGACGTCGATCCCCTGCTTGTCCGCGAAGAGGGCGAACTGGTTCGCCAGCCCGATGTTCACGTCGCGGTACGTCGTCTCGGCGAGCTTCGCGAGCTCCGAGGCCTCCGCGGAGCCGAGGTCCCAGACGCCGTTGGGACGGTCGAGGTCGGGCCGCTCGTCGAAGTCGAGCACGGCCTCGTAGAACGCACGCGCACGCTCCGCACCCTCGGGCGACAGGCCGCCGACCAGCTTGGGGTACTTGCGCAGGTCGGCGAACACGCGGCCCGTCAGCACGCGCTCCGGCGAGAAGACCAGGTGGAAGTCCTCGCCCTCCACGAGTCCCGAGATCTCCTCGAGCATGGGCTTCCAGCGGTGGCGCGTCGTGCCCACGGGGAGCGTCGTCTCGTACGAGACGAGCGTCCCCGGGGTGAGGTTCTCGGCCAGGGACCGCGTGGCGGCGTCCATCCACCCGAAGTCGGGCTCCGCCGTCTCCTCGTCGACGAACAGCGGGACGACCAGCACGACGGCGTCTGCGCCCGGGACCGCCTCGGCGTAGTCGGTGGTCGCACGCAGCCTCCCGGCGGGGACGAGCTCAGCCAGCTTCTCGGCGAGGTGGGCCTCGCCCGGGAAGGGCTCCTTGCCCTCGTTGACCGTGGCGACCGTGGCCGCGTTGACGTCGACCCCGATCACCTCGTGCCCCTTGGACGCGAACTGGACGGCCAGGGGCAGGCCGATCTTTCCCAGGGCGACGACGGCGATGCGCATCGGGTGTTCCTTCCGGCGAGGGGTGGTCGGTCCGGGAGCTTCCCGCTCGGGGCCCGCACCGAGGGCGTTCGGCGCGCGGCGCTCGAACCACGGTGCAGGATACGCGAGGTGGCGATCACCCTGGCAGGGTCGTCAGCACCGCGGGGCCCAGGACCTCTGCCAGTCGCTCCGCCATCGTGGCCGTCAGGTGGGTGCCGTCCCGGTACACCAGCGTGGTGTCGATGACGGCCGGGCACGACGCCTCGTCGCACAGGTACTCGTCGAGCGTGAGGAACCGCGCGCCGGCCCGCGCCGCGGCCTGCCGCTCCGCGTCGTGGACCACGGTGTTGCGCGCGTCGTCCGGCAGCGCGCACGCCGCCGCGTCGTCGAGATGTACGGACAGGCAGGCGATGGGCGACGTCCCGGGGGTGGGCGTGTCACCCACGACCAGCACGGGAGTGCCCCCGGGGAGCGCACCCAGCGTCCGGCCGAGCGCGTCGGTCCACTCCCGCGCGTCGAACCGCGCGCCGTCGGGCACACCGGACTGCCCCGCGTAGTCGGCGACGACGACCGCGGACGGGGGATCGCTCGCGAGCCGGCCCAGGACGCGCTCCCGCCACGGCGTGCACGTGGGGTACGGCTGCCCTCGACCCGTGACCACGTCGAGGTCGGCGGCGGGGCAGCCGCTCTTCGTCATGACCTCCAGCACGACGGCCCCGGCATCGGCCAGGGGTACCAGCGCGGGCACCAGCTGGCTCGCGTGGGAGTCGCCGAACAGGACGACGCGCGGCGCGCGCGGGTCCGACCCGTACCGGCACGACCCCGCCGGCTCCTGCTCGGCCGCGTCGAGCTGGCAGCCGTCCGCATAGACGACGGGCAGGTCGTCGGCCGCCTCGGCGAGCGACGGCTCGAGGTTCGCCGGCACGACGGCCGTCCCGTCAGGGGACCGCCGCAGGTCCCCGCTCGCGACCACGGTGCCCGAGGACTGCGGAGCGCGGTCCGCGACCCAGACCATGAGACCGGCCCCCAGCGCGACCGCGCAGGTGGCCGAGAGCGCGACCGCACCGACCCGTCGGGGCGACGCGGAGCGGAGCCGCGGAGCCGTGCGGAACGGGGTCTCCAGGTAGCGGTACGACGACCAGGCCACCGGGACGCAGACCGCGGCCACGAGCAGCTGCCACGTCACGGGCAGCGGCTCCGTCCGACCGAGGATCGCCCGCGGCAGCGTCATGGCCGGCCAGTGCACGAGGTAGAGCGAGTAGGAGATGCCTCCTACCCACACCATGGGCGGTCGGGCGAGCACGGCGACCGGGCCGCGCGACCCCGCGCTCGCGCCGGCGAGGATCACCGCCGCCGTCCCCGCCACGGGCAGCGCCGCCCACGGCGCCGGGAACGGGGTGGCCGCGTCGAGCAGGAGCACCGCCGTGACCACGGCCGCCAGGCCGCCCCAGCCGACCGGCACCGCCAGCGCACGCGGCAGCACCGCGCCGCGGCGCAGCAGCGCCGCGACGAGACCGCCGGCCGCGAGCTCCCACGCCCGCGCGGGCAGACCGAAGAACGCCCAGGGCTGGGAGCTCACCGTCAGCACCGCGCACGCCACGAACGACACCACGACGACCGCGCCGACGAGCGCGGTCAGGACGCGGTGGGAGCGACGCACCGCGAAGAACCCGACGAGCAGCAGCGGCCACAGGAGGTAGAACTGCTCCTCGACGCCGAGCGACCAGTAGTGCTGGAAGAAGGACGGGGGCTCCGTCTCCTCGAGGTACTGCGTCCCCTGGTAGGCGAAGAGGAGGTTCGGCACGTACGCCGCGGTCGCGAGCGCGTCCACGGCGGCGTCGCGCACGCGGACCGGTCCGAGCGTGAGCGCGGCGACGACCATCGTGGCGACCAGCACGGCGAACGAGGCCGGGAGGATCCTGCGGGCGCGACGCGCGTAGAACTCCGCGAACCCGACCCGGCCCTCCGCCTCGAGCGACCGCAGGAGATGGCCCGTGATGAGGAAGCCCGAGATCACGAAGAAGACGTCCACGCCGACGTAGCCGCCCGGCAGCCACGGCACGCCCGCGTGGTAGAGCACCACGGCCACCACCGCGACAGCGCGCAGGCCTTGCACGTCGAGACGGAAACGGTCCGGCGCAGCACCCGTCGCCGAGCGCGACGGGGCGAGCGTCGTGCGGGCTCGGGCGGCCCGGCGACGCCGGACGACGGGCGGCTGCGCAGGCACGGCAGGCTCTCCACGGACTGACGGGTCGGGCGAGAAGACTACCCGGGGTCGCGGCGGCGGGTCATGAACCGTTCGGGCGCACGTACGCCGAGAGCGCCTCGCGGACGGGTTCGGACACCGCGCCCGAGCCGCCCAGCACGACCACCCGCGCGGGCCGGAGCCGCTCGAGCTCCGCGGCGACGGAGGCCGGGACACGGGTGCTCGCCGTGAGCAGCACGGGGCCGCCGCCGATGCCGGCGGCCGACGCGCCCGAGAGGCTGTCCGGGAAGTCCAGGCCGTTCGCCACGAAGACGACGGGGACCCCCGGCGAGAAGGCCCCTGCCGAGACGGCCGCCGACGTGGCGTACCGGTCGGTGCCGGCGGTGCGGGTCACCCCGCCGGGGGCGAGGTTCGCGAGCCGGTCCGCGACCGCGGCGGACACCGAGCCGACCCCGCCCAGGACGACGATCCGGCTCGGGCGCAGGCGCAGGAGCTCGCCCTCCACGGAGGCGGGGAGCGAGGTCGGGCCGACGAGCAACACCGGTGCGCTCTGGGCGCCCGCGACCGGTGCGGCGGACAGCGCGTCGGGGAACTCCAGGCCGTTGGCCACGTACGCGACGTCCGCGCCGGGTGCGAAGGTGGCCGCGGAGATCGCGGCCGACGTCGCGAACCGGTCGGCGCCGGAGAGGCGGGTCACCCCGCCCTGCGTCAGGCCCTCCAGCTGGGCGACGACCGCCGCGGAGACCACACCGGTGCCGCCCAGCACGACGATCCGGCCCGGGCGGAGCCGCTCGAGCTCCTGCCGGACCGGCGTCGGGACGGCCGTCGGGGCGACGAGCAGCACCGGTGCACCACCGACGACGGCCGCCGCGCCGCCGGAGAGCGCGTCCGGGAAGGCCTGGCCGTTCGCGACGTACGCGACGGGCACACCGGGAGAGAACGTGGCCGCCGAGATCGCGGCCGACGTCGCATAGCGGTTCGCGCCCGAGATCCGCTCGGCCCGGACGACGTACTGCTGGAAGTAGCGGGCCGCGAGGTCCTGGACGTGCGCCAGCCGACCGTAGGCGAGCCCGCCGGGGCACTCCGTCTGGTGGGTGTCCCGGTGGCCGAAGATCTTCGGGAGGACGACCGACTGGCCCGCAGCGAACCTGCCGCCCGCCGTCCGGCTCGCCGCCGTGAACGTCGCGGTGCCTGCCGGGTCCACGCCGTAGCGCGCCAGACGGTAGGCGATGATCTTCGCGACGCCGTCGAGCTGGGCCTCCGGCGGCGCCGTGCTCGTGTAGGTCCCCACCATCGCGACCCCGACGGTGCCCGTGTTGAAGCCACCCGTGTGGGCGCCGATCAGCGCCTTCTCCAGGCTGCCGGCGGCGCCCTCGTAGACGTTGCCCCACTTGTCGACCAGGAAGTTGTAGCCGAGGTCGCACCACCCGTTCCCGTCCGGGGCGCTGGCCTGGTGGAACGCCTGGTCGTTCCGGATGAGCTGCATGACCTGCGCGGTGGACGTGTAGTCGTTCGTGTTCACCGTGTGGTGGACGACGCCGCCCTTGAGGGCGGGGGCCGCGTCCCACGCGCACCGTGCGGGGGCCGCGCCCCACTGCGCCCGCGTGACGATCACCGGGCCGCCCGCGGCCGCCTGTGCCCGATCCTCCGCGGGGACCGCCCCCGCTCCCCCGGCGCCGGACGCCCCGGCCAGCTCGGAGGACACCGTCGTGACGCTGAGGCCGTCAGGGAGCTCGGCGCCCGGGTCGACGGTGGCCACCTCGACCGCCTCCGACTGGCCCACGTAGACGGTGCTCGTCGCGACGACGTCCACCGTCCCGGTGTCCGCGCCGTCCGTCGACCTCTCGGCGTGCGTCCACGGCCCCCAGGCACCGTCCGCCTGCAAGGCCCGCAGCCGCAGCTCGGGCACCGCGCCCTCGAGGCGCGACGGCCACGTCAGCGCGGCGGTCTGGAACCCGCCCTCGACCGTGGTCACGCCGTCCGACGCCACGTCCTGCGTCACGACCGACGCCGCGGCGGTGCCGAGCTCGGGCAGGTCCGCGGTCACGGCGGGCGCCTGCGTCACGACGTCCGGAGGTTCCGGGACGGCAGGGCTCGGCGTCGCGCTCGCGGCCGGGGCGACCGTCAGCGAGAGCACGAGCAACGGCGCCGCGCCGTACCGCAGACGGCGGGCGGCGCGGTCGTGAGGACGCGTCCTCACGGGACGGTCGGTCGTCGACATGCTGCTTCGTGCTGCGTGGCGCGCCACGATTCGCCTCCTGGTGCTGGGCCCCCTGCGTCGGCGCAGATGGCGACGGAGGCCGAACCTAGCCGAGATCGTCGACCGGGGAAAGCACCTCGGGCCCGCTAGCATCGACGCTCGTGAAGATCCTCAGCGTCGTCGGTGCGCGTCCGCAGTTCGTCAAGCTCGCCCCGATCGCGCAGGCGGCCGCGGCAGCAGGAGCCGAGCACGTCATCGTCCACACGGGTCAGCACTACGACCCGATGCTGTCCGACGTGTTCTTCCGCGACCTCGGGATCCCCGACCCGGACGTGCACCTGGGCGTCGGGTCCGGCAGCCACGGCGTGCAGACGGGCGCGATCCTCGGCGCCCTCGACGCCGTGCTCGACGAGCACCGGCCCGACTGGGTCCTCGCGTACGGCGACACCAACTCGACGCTCGCCGCCGCGGTGTCGGCGGTCAAGCTGCACGTCCCCCTCGCGCACCTCGAGGCGGGCCTGCGGTCCTTCAACCGGCGCATGCCCGAGGAGCACAACCGCGTCCTCACGGACCACGCCGCCGACCTGTGCCTCGCACCGACGCAGGTCGCGATGGACCACCTCGCGTCCGAAGGGCTGGGGGCGCGATCCGTCCTCGTCGGCGACGTGATGACCGACGTCCTGCTCCAGGTCAGGGACGCGGTCGCCGACCGCGGCGTCCCGCTGCTCGCCGAGCTCGGGCTCGAGCCCGGCGGCTTCCACCTCGCCACGATCCACCGCGCCGAGAACACGGACGACCCGGCGCGGATGGCGGCGATCGTCGACGCGCTCGCCGGTCTCGACCGCCCGGTCGTGCTGCTCGCGCACCCGCGCGTGGTCGCCAAGGCGGCCGAGCACGGCCTGTCCCTGGACCGCGGAGCGCTGCGGTCCCACGCCCCGCTCGCCTACCCCGACCTCGTCGCGGCGGCGTTGCGCAGCGCGGGGGTGGTCACGGACTCCGGCGGGCTCCAGAAGGAGGCGTTCCTGCTGCGCGTGCCCTGCACGACGATCCGTACGGAGACCGAGTGGGTCGAGACGATCGAGCTCGGCTGGAACGTCCTCGCCGACGGCGCGGAGGCGATCCGCGCGGCCGTGTCACGCCCCCGTCCCTCCGCGACCGACGCCGCGCCGTACGGCGACGGCCACGCCGCCCGGCGGGTCGTGGAGACGCTCGCGGCGGCGGTCGGCACGGCCTGACGGCCGCCGGACCTGCCGCGATCCCCCTCGGATAGGATCGCGGTCGCGCCGGCAGGCGCCCGTCGACGAAAGGTGTGGCCGCAGTGACCAGCCCGAACGGACCTCGATCAGCGCTGGTGCTCTCGTACTCGGTCATCGAGTCCGACCCGCGCGTCCGGCGGCAGGTGGACTGGCTCACCGGCGCCGGGTGGGAGGTCGACACGCTCGGCCTGGGCGGTCGCCCGACGCCGGACGTCCGGGACCACTTCGCGCTGGCCGCGCCGTCCCGCTGGGTCACGTCGCGCGCGGGCGTCCTCGCCGCTCAGCTCCTCCTGCCGCCGCGGGCGCGGTTCCGGCGCCAGCTCGTGTCCCGGATCCCCGCGGAGGCGACGGCTCGGCTCCGCGCCGGAGACTACGACCTCGTCGTCTTCAACGAGACGGAGTTCGGCCCGCTCGTGGCCGACCCGAGAGTCTTCACCCCGGCCGCCCGACGCGCACGGCTCCACGTCGATCTGCACGAGTACCACAACCCCGTGCAGCGCCGCCGGACGCTCGGCGCGCGGATCACCGGCTCGCACTACCGCTGGGTGCGTCGCTTCATCGGCCACCCCGCCTTCACGTCACGCTCGGTCGTCAACGCCCCGATCGGCCGCCTCTACGTCGACGAGTTCGGCATCGCGGAGCCAGTCCCCGTACGGAACATCCCGCCCTTCGTCGGGCAGGAGCCCAGCGCCGTCGACCCGGCCGAGGTCCGGCTCCTCTTCCACGGGCTCGCGTCGGCCCGGCGCGGGTTCGACGAGATCCTCGAGGCGATGCGCGTCCTGCCCGCACGCTTCTCGATGACCTTCATGCTCATGCCCAACCCGGCGGTCCGTGCGCGGCTGCAGGAGCAGATCGACGCGCACCCCGCTCGCGACCGGATCCGGATCGTGCCCCCGGCGCCGATGCGCGAGCTCGCCGAGCGGATCAACGGGTACGACCTCGAGATCATCTTCTACCGCCCGCTCGAGCGGAACCTGGAGTTCGCCCTGCCGAACAAGTTCTTCGAGGCGGTCCAGGGACGCCTCGGCGTCGTGGTCGGCGAGAGCCCGGCGATGGCCGAGCTCGTGCGGGAGCACGGGATCGGGGTCGTCGTCCCGGGTTTCGAGGGGACGGACCTGGCCGCCGCCCTGGACGCCCTCACTCCGGACGACGTCGAGCGCATCAAGGCAGCGTCGCACCGCGCCGCCGACGTGCTCAACGCCGAGGTGGAGCGGGAGGCGTTCCTCGCCGCCGTCGGCGCCGCCCCGGCCGGCCGCTGACACGCTCGACCGTCCGCGCCCGCCCGGTCAGCCTCGCGTGCGAGCAGGGCGGAGCGCCGCCACCGCGCGCACCCACACCGGCAGCTGCGCCTCCGCCGAGAGCGGCTCCGCCGCCTCGTCCGCAGCCCGCTTCCAGGCCGCGACGGACTCCGGGGTCAGGGCGTCGACGACGTCCCGGATCGCGTCGACGTCGAACCCCTCGGTCACGACGCCGAGGCCGTGCTCGCGCACGAGGCGCGCCATCGCCGGGGTCGGGCCGACGACGACCCCGACCCGCGCCTGGACGTAGTCGAAGAACTTGTTCGGCAGGGCGAGCGCGTTGTTGGTCACCGTCGGTGGGAGCACGTGGATCCCGACGTCGTGCGCGTTGATCACGTCGAGCAGCTCGTCGTGCGGGACGGCGTCCTCGACCTGCACCCGCTCGCCGAGCCGCCGTGCGAGCGCCCGGAGCTCCTCGACGTACGCCGGGTCGTTGCCCGTCAGGTACAGGGTGAGCCGCACGTCCGCCGTCGAGGTCGCCACCGCGGTGATCATGTTCTCCAGGCGCCGGCCCCGGAGCGACGCCCCGGGGTGGACGATCCGGACGGGCGAGCCCACCGGCGTCGGCGCCGTCCGGACGTAGGCGGGCGAGTTCGTCACCACGTCGGGGCGCAGCCCCAGCGGCCCGTACGCCTCGGCGACGCTCTCGCCGACCGTCGTCAACGAGTGCACGCGCGACGCGTACCGCTGGACCAACCACTCGAGGTAGGGCTTGCGGAGCCGGACCCACCGAGGGTTGTCGTCGTGCATCCCGGGGTAGAACTCGTGCAGGTCGCCGTGGACGCTGCTGCCCGGCGCGATGCCGAGCGCGAGCGGCAGCGCGTCGATGTCGTTCGCCAGGACCCGGTCGGGCCGCTCCCGGCGCAGCGCGCGCCGGGCCGACCGCACGGCCGGCTGGCTCCAGTAGAGGAGGCGGTACGCGTGGAGCCTCAGCAGCACGGCCTCCGCGTAGAACCGCGCCTTCCGGCGCCAGCCCGCCGACGCCGGGACACGGAGCTCGACGTGGCGCGCCGCGCCGGGCACGGCCGGTCCCCAGCCGGCGGTGACCACGTGGTACCGGTCGGCGAAGAGCGCGATCTGCCGACGCAGTCGTGCGTCCTGCTCCAGGCGGGAGAAGGAGAGGATCAGCAGCGTGTCGGTCGTCGTCATGGCTGTCCGCCCGCGCTAGACGAGGCCGGCGAGGCTGGCCTGCAGGTGGAACGCGGGGTTGGCGGCCACGACGTCGTCGAACGTCCCGGAGGCCACGATCTCCCCCTCCTCCATGTAGAGGATCTGGTCGGCGTCCCGGATCGTCGAGAGACGGTGGGCGACGGAGATCACCGTGACGTCCCCCGCGAGCTCGTTGATGGCAGCAGCCACGTCCGCCTCCGTCTTCGTGTCGAGAGCGCTCGTCGCCTCGTCGAGCACGACCACGAGCGGGTCGGAGTAGAGCGCCCGCGCGATGCCCAGGCGCTGCCGCTGACCCCCCGAGAGCGCGAGCCCTCCCTCGCCGATCCGCTCGTCCATCCCGCGCGAGCGGGCCGTGACGGCGTCCCACAGCTGCGCGCGCCGCAGGGCCTTCTCGACCCGGTCGCGGTCGAAGTCCCCACCCCACGTCAGGGCGACGTTCTGGGCGATCGAGCCGTCGAACAGGGCGACCGCCTGGGGGACGTAGCCCACGTGCCGGCGCCAGTCCGAGGGCCGCTGGGCGTGGACGCCACCACCGAACGAGACGGTCCCTCCGCTCGGCTCGAGCAGGCCGAGCAGGATGTCGACCAGCGTCGACTTCCCGGCTCCCGACGCCCCCACGATCCCGACGGTCGAGCCGAACGGGATCGTCAGGTCCACCTCGCGGAGGGCGGGCTCGGAGGCCGTCGGGTAGGTGTAGGAGACGCGGCGCATCTCGATCGCCAGGGACCCGGGCAGGTCCGGGCCTGCGTCGTCGTCCCGGGGCTCCGCCGCCGTGACCCTCTCCCGCGACCGCTCGATGTCGCCGATGATCGTCCGGATGTACGGGTCCGCCGAGACCGAGCTCGTGATGATCGACTGGAACGACGTGATCGAGGGCACGAGCCGGAAGCCCGCGATCCCGAAGAGCGCGAGCGCGGAGACGGCCTCCGTCATGCCCCCCATGAGGTACCCCACACCACCGGTGAGCACGAAGCCCCCGATGACCGCCGCGTCGAGCACGAACCTCGGCACCGCACGGAGGAAGTAGAGGTTGGACCGCGCGCGCGAGGTCCGCATCCGCGTCCGGGCGACCGCCTGCGCCACCTCGTCCTCCTTCTCGCGGAGGGTGATCTCCTTGAGCGCCGCCATCATGCCCGTGAGGAGGCCGGCGACCTTGAGCGACGAGTCCCGCGCGACGCGCGCGGCCACCCGGGTGCGCTTCCCCAGCACGTAGTACTGGAGGACGCCGATCCCCCGAGGTAGGCCAGCGTGATCACGGCCGTGAGGGGCTGCTGGATGAAGATGATCACGACGACGCCCACCGCGGTGACGAGCAGGCCCGGGACCGTCGTCAGGGGCAGCAGCAGGCCACCCACCACGCTCGACACACCGCCGTCGGTGAGCTGGATCACGCGCGGGGTGCTGATGTTGATGCGCTCGGTCCAGGGCGAGTGGATGTAGGACCGGAAGAGATGGTCGCCCACCGAGAGCTCGAAGCCGGCGAAGTGCCGTGTCGCCTTCCACTGCAGGGCGACGCCCAACGCGGACTTCAGCAGGACCACGCCCGAGAGGACGAGGATGAGCGCCGGCACGGAGTCCGCGGGGATCGTGCCGAGGAAGGGGATGGAGAACTCCCCTCCCCCCACCGCAGCCGCGAGGACGCTCGAGAGCAGCATCAGCGCGATGACGTCGAGCACCGACAGGAAGGCCGAACCGATCGAGAAGACCACGAGGAACCGTTGCGCGCTGCGCGGCAGGTAAGGAGCGAGCGAGCGGTACTGGTCGAGAAGCCGCTTCATCGTGCCACCACCGCTTCGTAGAGCTCTGCCGCGCGAGCGAACTCGTGCTCCCAGGTCATGTCCGGCGCAGCACGCCGTGCCGCCTCGCGGTAGACGTCGCCGGACTCCAGCACGTCCTCGATCGCCCGGGCCAGGGCCTCGACGTCCCGTGCCGGTGCGACGACGCCGACCCCGAGCGAGGTGACCACCTCGGCGACGTCCTCCGCGTCGGACGCGACGACGGGCAGCCCTGCCTGGATCGACTGGAACAGCTTGTTGGGCAGGCTGTAGACCGAGTTGAGGCTCACGGGCTGGGGATAGACGACGGAGACGTCGGCGTCGACGATCGCGGTCGGCACCGCGTCGGACTCGACGGGCGGGACGAAGCGGACGCGGTCGGCGACCCCGTGCTCCCGCGCCACGGACGCGATGTGGTCGCGCGAGCGCTGGGGCGCGGGACCGATGAGGGCGAGGTAGACGTCGTCGGGCAACGACGCCAGCGCCCGGACCGTCTCGGCCACGCCGCGCGCGGGCCCGATCAGGCCGACGTGGACCAGGAGACGGGCTCCCTCCGGGATGTCCGCCGAGGCTCGCAGGAGCCCCTGGGCCCCGGGTGCGGGGAGCGACGCCGCCACGGGGACGTTCCGCACGAGCGTCGGCTCGACGTCGAGCGAGAAGCGGTCCACCATCCATCGCTGGATGCCCGGGGAGACGGTGATCGTCCCCGCCCACCGGGACGAGGCACGGTCGAGGATCCACCGGTAGTACGCGGCGATCCGGGGCGGCAGCGTCTGCGCCTCCCAGATCTCGTGCGCGTCGTAGACGAACGGGACCCGGGACACCAGTCGCACGAGCAGGGCGGCGAACAGCGTGTCGGCGTCGTGCGCGTGGACGACGTCGGGCTTCCACCGGCGGACGGCCACCGCGGCGCGCAGGGCGAAGGTCCACTGGCGCAGACCGAGCTGGAGCCAGCGACGTCGCGACTTCGGACCGGGCTTGACCCGGTCCGTCGTCCGTGCCCGCGGGCCGAGGCGGACGATCACGCCGCCGCTCGGCCGGCGCTCCTCGCCCGGGGGGAACCGGGTGACCCCTCCGCCCACGGCGAAGAGGCGCGCCTCGTGACCGTTCTCCGCGGCGGAGTCGAGGTACTTGAGGACCCGCGCGTCGCCATGGGTGTCGTTGTGGACGATGTATGCGATGCGCATGGGTCTCCAGGTCAGGGTTCGAGAACCGGGCGATTCTACCGAGCCCGCGTCAGGTCGATGACGGGGTCCGGCCTCCGACCGCGCCGTCCGGGCCCGGGCTCACCGCCGGCACAGCACCGACGCGGTCATGAAGCGCAGGGGCGCCTCGCGCGCCAGGAGCCGCGACGGGTCCCGGGTCAGGAGGGCGGCGGGGCTGCGGAACCGGCGGCGGGCGACGCTCCTCTCGAAGAGCACCGGCACGGGTGTCCGCGGGTCGAGGACGGCGTCGAGGACCCGGCGGTCGGCGATCGAGAGGACCCGCTCCGCGCCCGGCGCCAGGTCCAGGACCCGCCGTGTCACCGCACGGAGGTCGTCGCGTTCCTGCCGTGTCCAGAAGTCGGGGTCCGGCCGGTTGTGCACGGCGCCGAACACCTGGACGCGCAGGAACTTCACCGCGTACGACGCCTTCTCGCGCGGACCGAGCGCGGCGAACCGCGCGTCCTCGAGCAGGCTCGAGAGGTAGGTGAACTCCTCCGCCACGGGCTTGGGCCGGAAGGTCACCCGGTCGGTGGCGTCGGCCCCGATCACGTACGCCGGGCCCGTGCGGTCGTAGCTGATCCGCCGCCCCGAGAACCACAGCGAGAGCACGAACGCGATGTCGCCGCCGACGGGCGCGCCCTCGGTGAGCCGGAGCGTCGGGAAGGCGTCCCGGCGGAGGATGCCCAGTGGTGCGCTGCGGTAGGAGAGGCGGTCGCGCGTGCCCTCGAGACGCCGGGTCCGCCAGGGCCGCACCGGCGGCGTGGGGACGTAGGCGCCCGCCGCGTGCCGCAGGTGCGTCACCACGACGTCGGCGTCGTCGGTCCGCTGCCGGCGCACCCACGAGTCCACGGCGCCCGGTTCGAGCAGGTCGTCCGAACCCATGATCCCCACGAAGGGCGCGGTCGCCTCGTCCATGCCGCGGTTGAAGGGGCCCGACGGCGAGCGGACGCCGTCCCGGTGCTCGACGAGCCGCAGCCGCGGGTCGCCCGCGTGCGCCCCGAGCTTCTCGGCGATCGCGCCGGCGTCGACCTCGTGGCAGACGACCGTGACCCGCAGCGGCGTGCGCGTGTGGTCGAGCACCGACGCCACCGCGCGCTCGACGGGTCGCGCCGTGCTGTGGACGGCGATCACGAGATCGACGACAGGACCGGACGACGGTTCCACCACTGCTCCTCCTGCTCCATGGTCGGTGCGCGGTGCACCGGGCGACGGCTCACGGCTCACGGCTCATGCCCCGAGGAGGAACGGTCGCAACGCCGCCGCCGCGAGAGCGCCGTCGTGCACCGCGGCGACGAACTCCGGGCCGTCGGCAGCGAGGTCCCGGTAGCGCTCACGGTGCGCCACGACGTCGAGGAGGACGTCCCGCAGGGTGTCCGGGGTGGCCTCGACCACCGGGAGCTCCTTCCCCGTCGCCCGGCGCACGCGCTCCCGCACCTCCGGGGTGACGTGACCCACCACGACCCTCCCCGCCGCCATCGCCTCGCACGCGGCGACGCCGTAGCTCCCGATGCGGAACTGGTCGAGGACGACGTCCGCGCCCGCGTAGAGGTCGGGCATCCGCGCCGCGGGCACGCCCTCGACGACCTCGTAGTCCACGACGCCCTCGGCGGCGAGCCGCTCGACGACGGGCGCGACGAGGGCCGTCCCCTTCACGGCGGAGCTGCTCGGCACGTGCACGACGCGAGGACGTGCCCGCTCGAGCGCGGCGGCGTCGGTACGCCAACGAGCCGGGTCGACCACGACGGGGCACCACGTCGCCGTGGGGACGTCGTCGAGCAGGTCCGGGGTGGAGACGAAGACCGGCGCACCGAGCGCCTCCAGGCCGGCCAGGTTGCGGCGCGCGGTGTCCTCGAGGACCTCGAACCGGGGGTCGTCGTGGAACGGCGACCACCGACCGGCGGCCCGGTGCCGGCTCGGCAACCGGACGTCCGTGCCGTGGCACATCATCGCGACGTGCAGGCCCGCGTCGCGCAGCGACCGCGCCTCGGCGAACGCGTCCCCGGCGTGGAGCCGTCCGAGCAGCGGGCGCTCGGCCTCGAACAGGGCGTGCGTGAACCGTCGGAGGTACGCCTCGCGCTCCTGCTGCCAGCGGTGGCTCATGAGATAGGTGGCGATGGGCACGGCGTCGTCGGCCGGGAAGCGGAACCCGTGGTCCGCCTCGGCGGCCATGTTGACCGCGCCGACGCCGTCCAGGTGGCGCTCGACCGCTCGGCTCCAGAGATACCCCTGGCCGGCGTAGTTGGTGGGCCCGACGTACAGGCGCACGGGCGCGTCGGGGACGGGCGGCGGCGGCGGGACCGTCCGGCCGGCCGCCGCACCACCGATCCGCTGGACCGCACGACCGAGCGGGCCGCTGCCGGGAGCCACGATCCTGTCGATCATCACGTTGACCGGGCGCGGCAGCCGGGAGCGTCGCGCCACCAGCGCGCTGACCAGGCGGTTGACGACGCTCACGGACGGCTCCGTCCGTCGCGACCCGGGAGCGGACGCGCGACCGCGCGTGGGCCGTCAGGGGTGTCGTGGTCATCCATGGGGGCGGTACGCATGACGCTCCTGGTCGGGGGACGGACCGGCCGAGTCTACCGAGGCGAGCGGGCGGGACGGGCCGGACAGGAAGGGGTCGAGCGCCCGCACCGACGCCCGGCCGTCGTGCAGCGCGCGGACGAACCCGGGCCCGCGCGCCGCGACGGCACGAGCCCGCTCCCGGTCCCCGACGACGTCCAGCAGGACCTCCCGCAGGGTGTCGCCCGTGGCCTGGACCACCGGGAGGTCCTGACCGGCCGCGCGGCGCGCCGCCTCGCGCGAGTGCTCCGCCACGGAGGAGACCACGACCCTCCCCGCGGCCATCGCCTCGCACGCCGCGACGCCGTAGATCCCCAGCCGGAGCTGGTCGACGACGACGTCCGCGTCACGGTAGAGCGCGAGCATGCCCGCGCGGTCCAGCCCGGTCGCCTGCCGGTACTCGAGGAGCCCGTCCCGCTCGAGGTCGCGCAGGACCGGTTCCACGAGGTCGGTCCCCTTGAGCGCCGCACGGCTCGGCGCGTGCACGACGACGGGGACCTCACGCGTGAGGGGGACCGAGCTCACGGCCCACCGGTCGACGTCGACCACGACGGGGAGCCACGTCGCCCACGGGACGTCGAGGAGCAGGTCCGGGGTGGACACGAACGCGGGCACCCCCTCACCGCGGAGCTCCTCGAGCAGGGCGCGGTTGCGCTCGGCCCGGGCCTGCAGCAGGGGGACGTCGGCATACGACTCGAGGAGGAAGGGAGACCACGGCTCGCGCCGGGCGTGGGCGCTCGGGAGCCGGACGTCGCTCCCGTGGCAGAGCGTCGCGACGGCAAGGCCCGCGGCCCGGAGGCGGCGCACCTCCGCCGCGACGTCCGACCCGAGCGCGGGGAACAGGGGAAGCTGCGCCTCGACCACGACGTGGCTGAACCGCAGCGCCGCCCGGCGCTGGGCGCTCTGCCATGCGCGGGACCCCCGCAGCGCCGCCGGGGCGTCGACGTCCGCGGGGAACCGCAGCGCCCGGCGGTAGACGAGGTTCTGCGCGCCGACGCCGTCCCGGAGCCGCTCGGCGGCGCGCGCCCAGGCCCAGCCCTGGCCCGCGGAGTTGGCCGGCCCCACGAGGAGGCGCACCGGCGTCTCCGGTACCCGCAGGCGCGGGACCCGGACGTCACCCGGCGTCCCCGTCCAGGTCCGCAGCCGGAGGAAGAGCGCGGGCGGGAGCCACGAGGCGACCCACCACGCTCCTCGCCGCCACCACGACGCACGGCGCGCGGTCACGGGGCCACCCCTCGTGGCCGGGCGCCGAAGGCCCGCGGCGCGCCGGCCCGCGCGTCAGCTCGCGGCACGTGCGCTCCGGGACCCTCGTGCCCGGCGCCCGGCGCGGGCTGCGGCGAGGACCCGTCGTGCCGCGACCGCCGAGGTCGAGCGGCCCGAGAGGTTCTTCTCGCTCCACGTCGCGACGCGGACCCGCTCCGCGGCAGGCACAGGGGCGGTGAACATCTCCGTGAGGGCGCGCCCGACCTCCTCGGCGGTGTACCCGACCACGCGCCCTCCGCGCGCCTCGTCGATGATGCGCCCGACCGGGCCGGGACCGGCCTGCAGGACCGGTGTCCCGACGGCCATGGCCGCGAGGGCCTTGGTGGGGATCGCGAACTCGTACCCCGAGCCGGGCTTGATGCTCGAGAGCGCGACTTCGGCGCTCCGGAGCCAGCGCGCGGCGAGGTCCGCGGGCTGCTGGGGCAGGAACGTCACGCTCGCGCCGCCG
Source organism: Cellulosimicrobium sp. JZ28 (assembly GCF_015327065.1). Classification (NCBI taxonomy): domain Bacteria; kingdom Bacillati; phylum Actinomycetota; class Actinomycetes; order Micrococcales; family Promicromonosporaceae; genus Cellulosimicrobium; species Cellulosimicrobium sp. JZ28. The sequence goes on from NZ_CP017660.1 coordinate 2,762,990, forward strand.
TCGGGCAGCGCGGCGGCGAGCTCGGCGAGGCGCGCGTGCATGCTGCCCCGGCCGAGGAACACGAGGCGCGCGCCGGGGACGTCCCGCAGGACGCGCGACCAGGCCTCGAGGAACACCTCCGCGCCGTGCCACTCGGACGCGTTGCCCGCGTACACGGCGCACGGCCCCGTCGTCTCCGCCCCGAGCGGCGCGACGTCCGCGTGGAAGACCCGCGTGTCGACCCCGTGCCGCACCACGGCCGTCCTCGCCGCGCCGAGCTCCGTCGCCCTCTTCTCCACCGAGTCGGTGACGGTGAGGACCGTCGACGCGCCTCGGAGCGCGAACTTCTCGAGCGCACGCACGGCCGCCACCACGACCTGCGGCGCACCCGTGGATCCCGCCGCGTCGGACACGATGTCCGCGGCGTAGTAGACGTACGGCACCCGCCGCAGGGCGCACACGACGCGGACCACCGCTCCCGTCGTCGGTGGCGGCTCTGCCACGACGACGTCGGGGCGCCGCCGGCCGAGCAGCCGGAGGAACAGCGGCACGTCGAAGCTCAGGTAGGGCAGGTAGCCACGCACGTACCCGCTCGCGTCCCGCAGCACGGGGCGCCGCCGCACCCGCACCCCCGGGCGGTCGGGTTCGGTGCCCATCGTGTCGGGCACCGACGCCGTGACGACCGTGACCTCGGCGCCCTCGTCGGCGAGCGCGGCCGCCAGGGCGGCGAGGCGGAAGGACGCCGCGGCGGGCTCGGGCAGGTAGATCCGCGTCGCGATCGTGACTCGGGTCGGTCGTTCCACGGGGCGACCGTACCCTCCCGCGCCACGATCCACGGCCTCCGCAGGACGCGACGCCCGGCGGAGGCCCGGCGCGCCTCCGCGGCGGCCGGGCGCCGAGGTCACAGGGTGACGGCCCGCCCGGACGCCGCGGACTCCAGGACGGCTTCCGCCACCTCGAGGGTGCGCAGCCCTTCCCGCATCGTCACCACGTCCTGCCGCTCGCCCAGGACGGCGTCGCGGAAGGCCTCGTGCTCGACGCGGAGCGGCTCCCGCTTGGCGAACGCGTAGCGCGTGACGTCGCCCTCGGAGACGCCCCGGAACGCCGAGACGGCCTCCCACTCCGTGGGGATGACGCCGTTCGCGTAGAACGTGAGGTCGGCGGTGCCGGTGTCCGCGACGAACGCTCCGCGCTCCCCCGTCACGATCGTCACCCGCTCCTTCATGGGCGACAGCCAGTTGACGACGTGGTTGGTCACGACGCCGTTCTCCAGCCGGCCCGTGGCGGTGACCATGTCCTCGTGCGGGCGTCCGCTGCGGTGGGTCGTCTGCGCCGCGACCGAGCGGTACGGGCTCTGCGCGACCCAGGCGGTCAGGTCGATGTCGTGGGTGCCGAGGTCCTTGACGACGCCGACGTCGGCGATGCGCGCGGGGAAGGGTCCCTGGCGCCGCGTCGCGATCTGGAAGACCTCGCCGAGCTCGCCGGCCTCCGTACGACGTCGCAGCTCCTGGAGCGCGGGGTTGAAGCGCTCGATGTGCCCGACGGCGCCGACCAGCCCGGCGTCCTCGAACGCCGCGGCGACCTTGCGCCCGGCGTCGCTCGTCGCGGCGATGGGCTTCTCGACGAGGGTGTGGACACCGGCGGCGGCGAGGGCGAGCGCCACGTCCTCGTGGAAGACGGTCGGGACCGCGACCACGGCCATCTGGATCCCGGCGGCGATCAGCGCCTCGACGTCGGGCAGGACGTCGAGGTCACCCGACACGCCGTAGGGGTCGCCGCCCGGGTCGGCGACGGCCACGAGGTCGACGCCGTCGATCTCGCGGAGCACCCGGGCGTGGTGCCGTCCCATGGCGCCGAGCCCGATGAGGCCTGCACGGAGGTCGGCCATCACGCACCTGCCTTCACGACGGTGTTGACCGCGGTGACGATACGGTCGAGGTCGGCCTGGGTGAGCGACGGGTGCACGGGCAGGGAGATGACCTGCTGCGCCGCGATCTCGGTCTCCGGCAGGTCGAGGCCCGGCGCGAAGTGCCGCAGGCTCTCGAGCCGGTGGTTGGGGATCGGGTAGTAGACGCCCGAGCCCACGCCGTGCTCCTCCCGGAGCGCGGTCACCACGCCGTCGCGGTCGTCGGCGACCCGGATCGTGTACTGGTGGTAGACGTGCACCGCGCCGTCGGCGACGGGCGGCGTGACGACACCCTCGAGGTTCGCGCTGAGGAACGCGGCGTTGCGCCGGCGGTCCGCGGTCCAGCCCTGGACCTTGGTGAGCTGGACCCGGCCGATCGCGGCGTGGACGTCGGTCATGCGGGCGTTGAAGCCGACGACCTCGTTCGCGTACTGACGCTCCATGCCCTGGTTGCGCAGCAGCCGGACGTTGCGGGCGACGTCGTCGGTCGCGCAGGACACCATGCCGCCCTCGCCCGACGTCATGTTCTTCGTCGGGTAGAGGCTGAACATCGCGAACGTGCCGAACGAGCCGACCGGACGACCGTCGAGCGTCGCGCCGTGCGCCTGGGCGGCGTCCTCGAAGAGGAGGAGACCGTGCTCCTCGGCGACCGCTCCCAGCGCCGTCATGTCCGCCGGGTGCCCGTAGAGGTGCACCGGCATGATCGCCCGGGTGCGCTCCGTGACCGCCGCGCGCACCGCGTCGGGAGACAGGCAGAAGTGGTCGGGCTCGATGTCCGCGAACACGGGCGTCGCGCCCGTGAGCGCGACCGAGTTCGCGGTCGCGGCGAACGTGAACGACGGGACGATCACCTCGTCGCCGGGCCCGATGCCGGCCGCCAGGAGGCCCAGGTGCAGCCCAGACGTCCCGGAGCTCACCGCGACGCACGTGCGCCCGCCGACGAGGACGTCGGCGAACTCCTGCTCGAACGCAGCGACCTCGGGGCCCTGAGCGATCATCCCGCTGCGCAGGACGCGGTCCACTGCCGCGCGCTCGTCGTCCCCGACGATCGGCTTCGCCGCGGGGATCAGTGTCTGGCTCATTCGGCCGCAACCTCTCTGATGGACTCGTCGTGCTCTTCGTAGCGGGCGCCCGTCACCGGGCACACCCAGTGGTCGCCCTCCGGCCGCAGGGGCTGTCCGGCACGACCCACCCAGCCGACCCGCCGCGCGGGCACCCCGACGACGATCGCGTGGTCGGGGACGTCCTTGGTGACCACCGCCCCGGCGGCGACGGTGGCCCACGCCCCGACCGTCACGGGAGCGACGCAGACCGCCCGCGCGCCGATCGCGGCGCCCTCGCCGATCGTCACGCCGACCGCGTGCCAGTCGTCGGCGCTCTTCAGCGAGCCGTCGGGGTTGACCGCGCGCGGGTAGGTGTCGTTGGTGAGCACCGCCGCGGGACCGATGAAGACGCCGTCCGCGAGGGACGCCGGCTCGTACACGAGCGCGTAGTTCTGGACCTTGCAGTGGCGCCCCATGCGGACCCCGGTCCCGATGTAGGCGCCGCGACCCACCACGCACGCCTCCCCCATCGTGACGCCCTCGCGCACCTGCGCGAGATGCCAGATCTGGCTGCCGTCCCCGATCGACGCGTCGTCGGCGACGTCGGCGCTGGGGGCGATGCGGACTCCCATCCGGGCTCCTTCGGTCTCGGGGCGACGGCCGGCTGCCGGGTCGGTGGACGCCGCGTCGGCAAGGTTACCCGGCGACCGGACCCCCAACGAGCGCCGAAGGTCCCGACTCCTCCCGGCGGCTGCAACAATGGGCGCCATGCACGAATCGGACGCGGCGACGCGTGGTCGCCCGCGCGCCGGAGCGGTCCGATCCTTCGAGGACGCCTGCCTCGTGGTCCCGCTCTACAACGAGGGCGCGGTGGTGGCGGACGTCGTGAAGGACGTGATCGACGTCTTCCCGCACGTCGTCTGCGTCGACGACGGGAGCTCGGACGACTCGGCCCGGCGGGCCGCGGACGCGGGTGCGACCGTGCTGCGGCACGCCGTCAACCTCGGCCAGGGCGCCGCCCTCCAGACCGGCATCGAGTTCGCCCGGTCGCTGCCCGGGGTGCGGTACCTCGTGACGTTCGACGCCGACGGCCAGCACCAGGTCGAGGACGCCGCGGCGATGGTGGAGCTCGCGCGGAGCGAGGACGTCGCCATCGTCTTCGGCTCCCGGTTCCTCGACTCCCGCACCCGCCCGGGGCTGCTCAAGCGCGCCGTGCTCCGGACCGCGGTCTGGTTCACCAACCGGAGCACCGGCCTGCGCCTGACGGACGCCCACAACGGGCTGCGCGTGATCCGCGTCGACGCGGCACGGGCCCTGGAGCTCCGCCAGGACCGCATGGCGCACGCGAGCGAGATCGTCCTCCAGCTCGGCCGGACCGGGCTGCCCTGGCGCGAGCACCCGGTGCACGTCCTCTACACGGACTACTCCCGCGCGAAGGGCCAGTCGTTGTGGAACTCCGTGAACATCCTGGTCGACCTCGTGTTCAAGTAGTCGGGAGCGGCACATGCTCATCCAGATCGTCCTCGTCGTGGCCATCGCCGTGGTCACGGTCCTGCTCACGCGCTCCACGGTCGACTCCCGGCACCAGGCCATCCGGCGCCTGCTCCTGGTGGGCTTCGTGGTCGTCGCCGGGCTCTCCGTCCTGTTCCCGGAGTGGCTCACCTACCTGGCCAACCTGCTCGACGTCGGCCGCGGGACCGACCTGCTCCTGTACGCGCTCGTCATCGCGTTCGTCAGCTACATCGCGACGAGCCACCGCCGCGCGAACGAGCTCGCCCGCAAGATCACGCTCCTCACGCGCGAGCTGAGCCTGGCGGAGGCGAGGCTCAGTCGGGTCGACGCGTCGGTCGACGAGCTGGAGCAGCGTGAGGAGCACGAGGACCGTCCGGACGGTCCCGCCCGGCCCTGACGCGCCGGACCGCCCGCCCTCCGGTCCGGCGCCGGGCGTCCCTGCACAACTCCTCCACCGCCCGGGCCCCGCAACCCCGCGGCGGCGTTGCAGGTGCGGCCTATGCTCGACTCCCGTGACGTCCCGTACCCGTGCCCAGGACCGCGCCGAGGCGGCAGCCTCGTCGGCGCGCGGGCCCGCGCACGCCCGGACGCAGCGCTCGCACCGTGTGGCGCGCACGGTCGGTCTCGTCGCCACCGCGGCGCTCGCGTTCGGAGCGGTCGGCGGGGCGTCGGCGCTGTCGAACATCCAGGGCAACATCACGTCGTCGGGCGCGCTCGACCTGCTCGACGACCGCCCCGCGCAGACCACCCCGGACCCGAGCGACCCGAACGCCGGGAAGCCGCTCAACATCCTCGTGATGGGGTCGGACGCGCGCGGCGGGGAGAACGGCCACGAGGTCGAGGGCGTCGAGGGCATGCGCTCGGACACGACGATCCTCGTGCACGTGTCCGCCGACCGCTCGCGCGTGGAGATGATCTCGATCCCGCGCGACTCGCGCGTCGACGTGCCGGCGTGCACCACGACGAACGGGAAGACGACCGCACCGGCGAACACGCGCTTCAACGCCGCATTCGCCAACGGGGCGACGGTCGGCGGGGACGTCGACTCCGCGGCGGCGTGCACGGTGCGGACCGTCGAGAGCCTCACCGACGTCTTCGTCGACGGCTTCGTCGTCGTCGACTTCGCGGGCTTCCAGAACATGGTGACGGCCATCGGAGGCGTGCCGCTGTGCATCCCCGAGGCGATCGACTCCCCCAAGGCGGACCTGCAGCTCGCCGCGGGGTGGCAGACGCTCGACGGCGCTCAGGCACTCGGCTTCGCGCGCGCCCGGTACGGGGTGGGCGACGGGTCGGACCTCAGCCGCATCGGCCGGCAGCAGCAGCTCCTCGCCGCGACGGTGAACCAGGTGCTGTCGAAGAACGTGCTCTCGGACCTCGGCCAGATCTACGGCTTCGTCGACGCGGGCACCAGGTCGCTGACGATGAGCGACAACCTCTCGTCGATCCCGAGCCTCGCCGGGCTCGCCTTCAGCCTCCGGGGCACGTCGAGTGGCAACATCACCTTCATGACCGTTCCCCACGCGCCGGACCCGCGGGCTCCCGACGCGAAGGTCGTCTGGACGCCGGAGGCCGACGAGCTGTGGACGAAGGTGCGCGCGGACGAGCCGGTCGTCGCACCCGCACCCGCACCCGCGGCCGACCTGCCGGCCGACGACGCCGCGACCGACGCGCCACCGGCCGGCGAGGGCGACGACGCCCCGGCGCCGGGCACCGCCGCGGACGAGCCCGCGCCGGTGCAGACGAAGGAAGCCGGCAAGGAGGCGTTCTCCGCCGCCGACGAGACCGCGCAGTGCGGGTGATCCCATGACCGACTCCCGCGACCCACGCTCGCTGCCCCCGAGCTTCACGCCCCAGGGAGGCCGCTCGCCCCGGCCCACCTCGGCCGACGACGCGATCGCCGTCGGGAACAGCGGTCGCCCCCGCCCGCCGGCCCGACCCGTGCCCGACGACGCCGTCCGGGCCGAGCCGCGCATCCGGCGTCAGTCCTCGCGGGAGATCCCCGTGACCCCGGCGCGCAAGGGCACCCCGCCCCCGGCGCCGCCCGCAGGGCGCACGCGCCCCCGGAACGAGCCCGCGGCCCCGGCGCTGCCCCCGTCCGTCGCCCCGACGCGGTCGCCCGAGCGCTCGGCTCCCGCCCGCGTCTCGTCGTCCCCGCACGCGAGCGCGCGCGCCGCGACCGCGAGCCCGGGACGGCCCACGGCGGCCCCCCGCCCGCGCACGGGCGGTCCGGGCGGCGGACGCCCGCCGTCGACCCCGGGGGCCTCCCGTCCGGGCGGCGGCTTCCGCGTCCGCAAGGGCCGCATCGTCGGGCTCGTCGCCGGTGTGGTCATCGTCGCGCTCCTCGCCTGGCCCGTCGGCCTCCTCATCTGGGCCAACGGCAAGATCCAGCACGTGGATGCGCTCTCCGGCGCTCCCGGCACCGCGGGCAACACCTACCTGCTCGCCGGGTCCGACGCGCGGGGGGACGGCATCAGCGAGGACGGCACCGAGGGCGCCCGCACCGACACGATCATGGTCCTCCACGCGCCGCCGAGCGGGCCGGTCGCGCTCATCAGCCTGCCGCGCGACACGTACGCGGAGATCCCGGGCAACGGGTCGAGCAAGCTCAACTCGGCGTACTCCTGGGGCGGTCCGGCGCTGCTCGTGCAGACCGTCGAGCAGCTCACCGGCCTCACGGTCGACCACTACGTCGAGGTCGGGTTCGGCGGTGTCGAGGGGATCGTGGACGCCGTCGGCGGCGTCGAGCTGTGCCTCGACTACGACGTGGACGACCCGAAGAGCGAGCTCGTCTGGACGGCGGGCTGCCACGTGGCCGACGGGCACACCGCGCTCGCCTTCTCGCGCATGCGGTACTCGGACCCGCAGGGCGACATCGGACGGGCCGAGCGTCAGCGCCAGGTCATCGGCGCGATCAGCTCGCAGGCCGCGGACCCCGGCATCCTCTTCCGCCCGGGCGACCAGGTCTCGCTGCTCGACTCCGGGCTCGGGGCCCTCACCGTCGACGAGAAGACCGGCATCGTGGACCTCGGCAAGCTCGCGCTCGCCTTCCGCAAGGCCAACGGGCCCGACGGCATCACCGGCACCCCGCCGATCTCGAACCCGGACTTCCGCCCCGGCGGCAACCTGGGGTCGACCGTGCAGCTCGACCCCGAGACGGTCGGCCAGTTCTGGGTCGACATCCGGGACGGCAACCTCGCGCCCGGTCAGGTGGGCGGTCTGCCGCAGTGAGGCCCCCTCACCACCAGCCGAGGACCGGTTCCAGGCGGTCGCGCAGCACCGGGGCCAACGACTCGACGTAGGTCGCCGTGAGGTGGTGCCCGTCCCGGTAGACGAGCCGCCCTCCCTGGACGAACGCGCAGACGTCGTCCGCGCAGATGACGTCGTTGACGTCCACGAAGCGGACGAGCTCGGGCGTCTCGGCGTCGAGCGCGACCAGAGGGTTCTCGTCGTCCAGCACGGTGGCGCGCTCGACCGCGCACTCGGGGGCGGCCCCGTGGACCGCGACGCAGTCCACCGGCGACCCGGGCAGCCACGGGTTGTCGCGGATCGCCACCGTGACGACCCCGGAGTCCGCGAGCCGGAGCCACGCCGCGAGGTACGCCGCCGGGACGGTCTCGCGCCGGGGGTCGTCCTCGGGCGCCGGACGCGTCGCCGTGGTGAAGACGACGTCCGGCGTATCGCGCTCGAGGCGGTCCAGCGCCCGCTCCGACCATGCCGGGCACGTCGCGTCCTCGCCCACGACGTGCTCCACCTCGTCGGTGCCCTCGATCAGGGAGCACCCCCAGCGGATCATCGTGTCGACGCGGAAGCCCTCCTCCTCGCCGATCGCCGCGAGCGCGTCGATCCACTGCTCGGCGTGCGACCCGCCGACGACCGCGATGACCCGCGCGGCGTCCAGGTCTCCGTACGAGCAGACCCGCAGGGTGTCGTCCCCGGGACCCGTGCCGCACCCGTCGTCGACGGCGCGGACCTTGTCGTCAGGGGCGGAGACCACGTCGGGGATCGGATCGAGAGCGGCATCCACGGCGAAGACCAGGGGGTCCACGACGGAGAGCGCCCCGGGATACGTCTCCAGGTCGACCCCGGCGACGCGCGACTCGCTCCGCACGCCGTCGACGTGGCGCAGCCAGGCAGTGGGCACCGCGGCGACGGCGAGCACGAGCGCCGCCGTCGCCACGGCGGGTACCGCGCGCGGGACCCCGCGCGTCCGCGCCGGTGCTGCGGCCCGCCGCCCCGACCGGACGGGGTCCTCCACCAGGTGCTTGGTCGCGACGGCGAGCGCTGCCGACGTCAGCAGCACCGCCGTCCCGGCCAGCCACCCCACGGGACGGTCGCGCACCACGACGGCGAACACGAGCACCGGCCAGTGCCAGAGGTAGAACGCGTACGCGTAGCCACCGGCACGGGCGACGGCGGGTCTCCCGAGGAGACGTGACACCGACCCCGCAGGCGCCGCGTGGCCGCCGGAGGTGCCTGCGACGACGACGAGCGCGGCGCCGGCGAGCGGGACGAGCGTGGCGGGGCCCGGGAAGAGCGCCCCGCCGTCGACGAGGACCCCGCTCGCGACGACGAGGACCAGGCCGGCCCAGCCCGCGACGACGGCCCACCGGCCGGGCAGGCGGACCCGCGCCACGACGACCGCGAGCACCATGCCCGCGAGGTACTCCCACGCACGGGCGAACGTGTCGTAGTACGTGAACGCCTGGTCGGTGCGCACACCGAGCGCCGCGTGGACGAACGACGCGACGGCGAGGACGACCACGGTCGCGTGCACGACGACGAGCCGCCGCTCGACGCCGGCACGGCCCGCCAGCCACCAGACGATCAGGAGCAGGACGGGCAGCCCGACGAAGAGCTGGCCCTGGACCGAGAGCGACCACACGTGCTGGAGCGGGCTCTGGGTGGCGTCCGCGGCGCCGTAGGCCTGCTCGGCAGCGGCGAGCCGCCAGTTCTCCACGTACAGCAGGGACGCGAGCGTCTCGCCGGAGACGCCCGTCCAGCGGGTCCGCGGCAGCAGGGTCGCGCTCGCGACGAGGACCGCGGCCAGCACGACGGCGAGCGCGGGCAGGAGCCGGCGCGCGAGCCGCGGGACGTACGTGCGCAGCCGCACCGGCGTGCCGCGGGCGAACGAGCGGAGCAGTCCCCCGCCGACGAAGAACCCGGAGAGCATGAGGAAGACGTCGACCCCGCCCGAGACCCGGTGGACCCAGACGTGGTAGATCGCGACGAGCACCACGGCGAGCGCACGCAACCCGTCGAGGTCGTGCCGGTACGCGGCTGGTGCGCCCCTCGACGCGCTCGTGGGGCCAGGCCGCACGTGCCGGGCAGGCAGGGCCGGACGTCTGGCGGGCGGCCTCGCACCGGACGGGCGTGCCGAGAACCGCGGTGCCGTGCCGTGGGCCGTCGGGAGGGGCTCGCTGTGCTGGTTCACCGTCGTCCTCGGCATCGTCGTGGTCGTCGTCCCTGCTGCAGCCCCACCCCGCGCCGGCGCCCGGCGCTCACGACGCGCCCCCTCGCAAGGGCGCGGCGTCCGCTCCGAACGACGGCAGCTGGTCCTCGAGGAAGGGCGCGAGCGAGCGTGCGTAGTCGGCCGTGAGGTGGTTGTCGTCCAGGAAGACGTGCACGTTGCCCACCACGGGGACGCACCACCCGTCCGGGCAGACGGCGTCGGTCAGGTCCATGAGCACCGAGCCGTCCCCCAGGCGCAGGTCCTGCGCGGGGTTGCGGGGCGCCGCGACGGCCGCGAGCTCGCGGCGGCACGCGTCCGCGTCGGGGCCGAGCTGCTCCGCGCAGGCGAACATGTCGGTCGAGAACCGCGGGGTGTCCCGCACCGCGACCGTCGCGATCCCGGCGCGGGCGAGCTCGTCGACCGCCTCCTGGAGCCCGGTCACCACCGACTCCCCCGGACCGTCGACCTCTGCCACCGTGGCGACGGTGAACACCGCGGCGGGCGCCACGTCGAGGACGTGGGCGAGCACCTTCTCGTTCCAGCCGGCGCACGGGTGGTCGCCCAGACCGAAGGAGCACCCGCCGCGCAGGACGGAGACGAGCGACCACCCCTCGCGCTCCGCGACGGGGATCAACGCTCCCATGAGCTGCTCGCTGTGCGAGTCGCCGACGACGACGATCGTCACCGCGTCCGGGCCGTCGTGGACCGTCTGGCCGCAGCTCTTCGCCAGCTCCCGGTCCGCGGGCGCGAGGCTGCCCGAGCACGGTTCGGCGAGCGACACCCACTGCGCGTCCAACGCCGTCGCCGCGGGGACCGCGGCCGCGGCCGGGTCGCCCTCCGGCCGGTAGCCCGGCAGCAGGACGTGCGCCCCCGGGTTGTCCGCCGCCGCGCCCACGAGCGCGTCGCGAGCCCTGCTGCGCTCGGCCTGCTGCCACGTCGCGAGCGGCACGACGACGACCGCCGCGGCGGCGAGCACGGTGACCGCCCCCCGCCACGGGACGGCGCGGGACCAGGCGAGGTCGCGGACGGGGCGCTCGACGAGGGCCGTGAGGACGCGGGCCAGGACGAGCGAGACCACGACGATCGCAGCGCCCTCGTACCAGGTGGGGGCGTGCCGCCCGGTGACGACGCGCCACGTGATGAGCACGGGCCAGTGGACCAGGTACAGCGCGTAGGCGTCCCGGCCGAGGGAGCGCAGCACGGGGTGCGCGAGGACGCGCCCGACCGCTCCGGGGTGGTCGGGCGCGGTGCCGGCCACGACCACGCCGGCCGCGGCGAGCGTGGGCCAGAGCGCGAAGTAGCCCGGGAACCCGCCCTGGACGTCCAGCACGAGCCCGCACGTGACGACCAGGGCGAGCCCTGCCCAGCCGACCAGCACCGCGAGCCGGGCAGGCAGGCGCACGAAGGGCAGCAGGACCGCGAGCAGCGAGCCGAGCGCGAACTCCCACAACCGGGCTCGCGTGTCGAAGTAGGCGAGCTCCTGGTTCGCCGCCGTCTCGACCACCGAGAAGGCGAGCGACGCCACGAGCACCGTGCCGAAGACGATCAGCAGGACCGCCGTCACCGGAACCCGCAGGCGCCGGACGACCACACCGGAGAGGAGCAGCAGGAGCGGCCACAGGACGAAGACCTGGCCCTGGACGGAGAGCGACCAGTAGTGCTGCAGCGGGCTCGCCACCGCGCCGTCCCGCGCGTAGTAGTCGACCGCCTCGCGCGCCAGCTCCCAGTTCTGGACGTAGCCGAGCGACGCCCAGGTCTGGGTCCAGACCGTCGGCCAGGCCGACGGCGGGTAGACCAGGTACGTCACGCCGAGCACGCCGAGGAGGACGACCGCCGAGACCGGCACCAGCCGCTTGAACGTCCGCGCCCAGTAGGCCCCGACCGCGACCGGTCGGCCGGCGCTCAGGCGCCGCGCGAACGAGCCGGTGAGGAAGAAGGCCGAGAGCATGAGGAAGACGTCGACGCCGCCCGACACCCGGCCGAGCCACACGTGGTAGACGACGACGAGAAGGATCGCGACGGCACGCAGCCCGTCGAGGTCGTGCCGGTAGCCGTCCCGGGCCGGGGCGCTTCGCGGGCGGGCGTGCCGCGGGACCAGGCCCGTCGGCGGGGCGACGGTCTCCGGGGTCGCGTGGGACGACGCCGTCGGCGTCGTCCCGTAGGACAGGTGCGGTACTGCCACGTGCGCGTTCTCCGGAGGGGTGTCGGACCGACCCGTTCCGGCCGTCTCAGGCCTCGCCCCCGCGTCGCGGGAGGCTCCCGCAGGCTAACCCGGCACCCGCCCGGCGCAGAAACCCGTGGCGTGTCGGTCAGGCTCCGAAGCCGGTGCGCTGCCCGCCGGCGCGCGACGCGCGCAGCCGGGCGCCCTTCGCGCGCGCCTGGTCTCCCAGGTCCGCCTGGAAGGCGACCATGCGCTCGCGCAGCCGCGCGGCGTCGTCGTCGGTGCCCGCGGCGAGGATGCGCGCGGCGAGCAGGCCCGCGTTGCGCGCGCCGCCGACTGAGACCGTCGCGACGGGGACGCCCGCGGGCATCTGGACGATCGACAGCAGCGAGTCCATGCCGTCGAGGTGGCGCAGCGGCACGGGGACGCCGATGACGGGCAGGGGCGTGACGGCGGCGAGCATGCCCGGCAGGTGGGCCGCTCCCCCGGCGCCCGCGACGATCACGCGCAAGCCGCGCTCCGCGGCGGTGCGGCCGTAGTCGATCATCTCGACGGGCATGCGGTGGGCGGAGACGACGTCGACCTCGACGGGCACGTCGAACTCGGCCAGCGCGTCGGCGGCGGCCTCCATGACGGGCCAGTCGGAGTCCGACCCCATGACGATGCCGACGACAGGGTTCTGGCTCATGCGCGCTCCTCGTTCGGGTCAGTCGCGGGGCGCTCGCCCCGCAGGGTCGCGGCGGCGGCCAGCGCCCGACGTCGGACCTCGTCCAGGTCGTCGCCGCTCACGTTGACGTGGCCGAGCTTGCGCCCGGGGCGGACGCCCTTGCCGTAGAGGTTCACCCGGGCGTCGGGGAACGCGGCGAGGACGTCGGGCAGCGCGTCGGTGAGCTCGTCGAGGGTCGAGCCGAGGACGTTCGCCATCACGGTCCAGCGCGCGGTCGACGCGGTGTCGCCGAGCGGAAGGTCGAGCACGGCGCGCAGGTGCTGCTCGAACTGGCTCGTCACGGCGCCGTCGATCGTCCAGTGGCCGGAGTTGTGGGGGCGCATCGCGAGCTCGTTGACCAGCACGCGCGGGCCCTCCTCCCCCGCGACCTCGAACATCTCGACCGCGAGCACCCCCGTGACGCCGAGCCCCTCCGCGATCCGCACGGCGGCGTCGCGTGCGCGCTCCGCCTCGGCGTCGGTGAGGCCGGGCGCGGGCGCGATCACCTCGGCGCACACGCCGTCGCGCTGGATCGACTCCACGACGGGCCAGGTACGCACCTCGCCCCGCCCGTCCGCGCCGCCGCCCGGGCGCCGGGCGACGAGCACGGCGAGCTCGCGCGTGAACGGCACCTTCTCCTCGACGAGGAGCTCGGGGCCGTCCGTCGCGGCGGCCTCGATCCACTCCGCCACCTGCTCGGGGCCGCCTTCCGCGGCCGAGACCACGCGGACGCCCTTGCCGTCGTACCCGCCGCGCGCCGTCTTCACCACGGCCTCGCCCCCGACCTCGGCGAGGAAGTCGGTGAGCGCGGCCCGGGCCGCGGCCGGGTCCGTGGGGAGCGCGGCCCAGCGCGGGCACGGCACGCCGAGCTCGGTGAGCCGGCGGCGCATGACGATCTTGTCCTGGGCGTGGACGAGCGCGTCCGGGCCCGGACGCACGGGCGTGCCGTGCTCGAGCAGGTCGGTGAGCAGCGCGTTCGGGACGTGCTCGTGCTCGAACGTCAGGACGTCCGCCGGGGCGGCGCCCGCGGGGGCGATGAGGGAGCGGACCGCCGCCTCGTCGGACGCGACGCCGACGGGCGCGTCCACGACGACCTGGGCCGCGGACGAGTCCGCGGCCTCCACGAGCACGCGCAGGTGCACGCCGAGCTCTCCGGCCGCGGGGGCCATCATGCGTGCGAGCTGTCCTCCGCCGACCACGGCGATCACTGGGGCTGCCACGTGCACCCACCCTAGTGCCTGGCCGCGGGGCGGCCCTCCCCCGACCGCCCGTCGGACGGACGGCGGACGGCACCCGGGCGGGGCCCAGGACCGGCCGGTAGCCTCGAGGGGTGGTGAGCGACCTGGACCGGCGAGCGGAGACGTCCGCGACGTCCGGGTCGCGCCGCGAGCGCGTGCTGGCGCGGGTCCGCGAGCTCGCGAAGTTCGGGTCGGTCGGCGCGCTCGCGTACGTCGTCGACCTCGGCCTGTTCAACCTGCTCAGCTTCGGCCCGGGCGAGCTGCTCGGGCACAAGCCGCTCACCGCGAAGATCGTCTCCGTCGCCGTCGCGACGCTCGTGGCGTGGGTCGGCAACCGGTACTGGACGTTCTCGGACCGGCGCACGCAGTCGCGCGGGCGGGAGCTCGCCGCGTTCGTCGTCGTCAACGTGGGCGGCATGCTCATCGCGGTGGGGTGCCTCGCGATCTCGACGTACGCGCTCGGGCTGACGTCGCCGCTCGCCAAGAACATCTCGGCGAACGTCGTGGGGCTCGCCCTGGGCACGGCGTTCCGCTACGTGGCGTACCGCCACCTCGTCTTCACGGGAGACCGCCCGGACGCCGCGACCCCGGCGAAGACCGCGGACGGCGCGACGCGCCCCCCTGCGGACGTGCGGGCCGACTGAGCCGCGCGCGTCCCGGACGTGTCAGCCGCGTCGGCGCCGACGCCGGCCGCCGGCCGCGACCGCCGTCCCGGTCGGCAGCACGACGCGCGGGTCGAGGCGTCGCGGCACCCCCGCGAGGAAGAGCGCGAAGACCGCGGGCCGACGCTGCGCGAGCTCCAGGCGACCGCCGTCGGACGCGGCGAGGTCCCGGGCGAGCGCGAGGCCGAGACCGGTCCCCGCGCCCGAGGTGACCTCGCGCTCGAAGATGCGCGGCGCGAGGTCGTCGGGGACGCCCGCGCCCTCGTCGGACACCTCGGTGACGATGGCGCCGCTCGTGCCGGACGGGCGCGCGCGGACGGTCGTCGTGCCGCCGCCGTGCTTGAGGGAGTTCTCGATGAGCGTGGCCAGGACCTGCGCGAGCGCACCGGGCGTCGCGAGCACCTGGTACTCGGGGGGCACGTCGACGACGAGGCGGCGCCCCGCCTTCGCGAACGTCGGCACCCACTCCTCCTCCTGCTGGTGCACGACGTCGAGCAGGCTGACCGCCTCCGTCGTCCCGCCCTGCGCGCGCCGGGACGACGCGAGGAGGTCGTCGACGACGCCGACGAGGCGCTCGACCTGCTCGAGGGAGATGCGCGCCTCCTCCTGGACCGCCGGATCGTCGGAGGCGAGCGAGATCTCCTCGAGCCGCATGCTCAGGGCCGTGAGGGGCGTGCGGAGCTGGTGCGACGCGTCGGCCGCGAACTGGCGCTCCGCGGCGAGCCGGCCCGCGAGCCGGTCGGAGCTGCGCGCGAGCTCGGCGGCGACGAGATCGATCTCCTCGACGCCCGAGGGTTCGAGCCGTGGGCGCACCTGCCCCGAGCCGAGCTGCTCCGCCGACGCCGCGAGGTACACGAGCGGCGCGGCGATGCGGTTCGCCTGCCACACCGCCATCCCGATGCCCGCGGCGAACGCGACGATCGCCGCGGCCACGACGAGCAGCACGACCTGCGCGGCCTGGAGATAGGCGTCCCAGTAGGAGACGGTGAGGGTCACCAGCGCGCCGGAGTCGGAGTGCAGGGGCTGCTCGATCTCGCGGCCGGTGACCTCGTCGCCCGCCGTGAGCACCGTGCCGTCGGGCAGCGCGACGTAGACGTGCGCCGGCGGGTCGCTCGCGCGCGGCTGGACCGCGTCCTCGATGACGTAGTCGGGGATCTCGTCGCCCGCCGCGAGGCGCGCGTCGATGGACCGGGAGAGGCGCTCCACGCGGGAGGAGACGTCGTCGACCTCGCCCTGGAGCACGAACCGGGCGCCGTAGAAGGCGAGGGGGAACCCGAGGAGGATCACGGCGACGGCCACGGCCGCCACCGTCGCCTGCAGCATCCGACGCCGCACGCTGCTCCTCGCTCCCCGTGTCCCTCGTCCCGTCAGGGGACGGTCAGCTCTCGCCGGTCTCGAAGCGGAAGCCGAGGCCCCGGACGGTCGAGATGTAGCGCGGCGCGTTGGCGTCGTCACCGAGCTTGCGGCGCAGCCACGACACGTGCATGTCGAGCGTCTTGGTCGAGCCGACGGGCTCCGAGCCCCACACGTCGCGCATCAGGGCGTCGCGGACGACGACCGAGCCCGCGCTCGCGACGAGCACGCGCAGCAGCTCGAACTCCTTGGTGGTCAGGTGGAGCTCGCGCTCGCCCTGGAACGCCCGGTGCGCGGAGACGTCGATGCGGACGTCCTGCGCCGCGAGCTCCTCCTCGTCGACCTGCTCGCCGTGCGAGCGCCGCAGGAGCGCCCGGACCCGGGCGAGGAGCTCCGCGAGGCGGAACGGCTTGGTGACGTAGTCGTCGGCGCCCGCGTCGAGCCCCACGACGAGGTCGACCTCGTCGGCGCGCGCGGTGAGCACGAGCACGGGCGTGGTCAGGCCCTTGTGACGGATCTCGCGTGCGACGTCGAGGCCGTCCATGTCCGGAAGGCCCAGATCGAGCACCACGATGTCCGCACCGCTGGCCGAGTCGATCGCCCCTTGACCAGTTCCTTGGACGACGACGTTGTAACCCTCACGTGTCAGTGCGCGCGCCAAAGGTTCGGCAATCGCCGGGTCGTCCTCCGCTAGCAGTACGTGGGTCATTCGCTCATGCTAGGGCATCAGTACGACTTCGGTCCCATCGTGCCCGGTGAACTCTGCGACCCTGGTCGGACGCCGCGCGACCGCCCGCTGCCTAGGCTGGACGCATGGGTTGGTACGAGCGCCTCGGGCAGTGGTCCGACGAGCACCGCTTCGGTGTGGACCTCACCGTCACGCTCGTCCTCGCGGTGGTGTTCGTGCCCGCGTCGGCGGCGTTCTCCGCGTCCGGCGCGAGCGGCGTCAGCACGAGCGGCGGCTGGGCTGCGTTCTGGGCCGTGCTGCTCCTCGCGCCGCTCCCCTGGCGACGCTCGCACCCGCTCGCGTCGGCGGTCACGGTGTACTCGGTCGCGCTCGTGCACCTGCTCGCGGGCTACCTCCTCATCTTCCCCGCCGACTTCGCCGTGCTCGTCGCGCTCTACTCGGTCACGGTCTACGGGCCGCGCTGGGCGCACCGCACCGCGATCGTCGCCTCGCTCGTCGGCGCGGTGGTCCTGGGCGTCGCGCTCGGGCTGCTGTCGGGCCGGCTCACCGACCTCGCGCTCATGGTGTTCCTCACGTCCGCGTTCGGCGGGATGACGTTCCTCGCCGTCTGGGCGTTCGGCCTCGTGCGGCGGTCCCGGCGCGAGACGATCGCCGCGCTCGTCGACCGCGCCGAGCGCCTCGAGGTCGAGCGCGACCAGCAGGCCCAGATCGCGACCGCCGCCGAGCGGGCGCGCATCGCCCGCGAGATGCACGACATCGTGGCCCACTCGCTGTCCGTCATCATCGCCCAGGCCGACGGCGGCCGGTACGCCGCCGCCAACGACCCCGACGCCGCGGCCCGCGCGCTCGCGACCGTCTCGGAGACGGGCCGCACCGCCCTGGCCGACATGCGCCGTCTGCTCGGCGTGCTGCGGTCCGAGCCGCCGCGCCCGCCCGCGCCGGGGGCCGCCGTCGGGCCCGCGGGCACCCTGGCGCTGCCCGCGGGGCGCGGCGGCGTCCCCGGCCCGGGCTCGCCGTCCGGACCCGGTGCGGCCACGCAGCAGCTCCCGGGGAACCCCCCGCCGGCCGCCCTCGAGCGCGCGCCGCAGCCTGACGCCGCCGACCTCGAGAGCCTCGTCGCCCAGGTGCGCGACAGCGGGATGCGCGTGTCGTTCGTGCGCGTGGGCGAGGCGCGCACCCTGCCGCCCGGGGCCGGGCTCACGGTCTACCGCGTCTGCCAGGAGGCGCTCACCAACGTCCTCAAGCACGCGGGACCGGACCCGGAGGTCACGGTCGTCGTGCGGTGGGGCGCCACGACCCTCGACCTCGAGATCGAGGACGACGGCCGGGGCGCCTCCAGCGCGGCGGAGGCCCGGCAGGACGCCCGCTCCGGCGGCTACGGGGTGCTCGGCATGCGCGAGCGGGCCGCGCTCTTCGGCGGGTCCGTCCAGGTGGGGCCGCGCGCGGGCGGCGGGTTCCGCGTGCACCTGCGCCTGCCCGTGCCGCCGGTCCCCGGTCGCTCGCCCGCGCCGCCCGGCCCCGCGCCGTCGGGACCTGTGCCGCCGGGCCCCGCGCCGTCTGGCCCCGTGCCGTCGGGGCCCGCGCTGCCGGGCAGGTCGGGACCGTCGGGCAGGATGGGACCGGGCAGGACGGCCACGGGACCGGCGCCGGGCCTGTTCGCCCCGCCCCCGCCGCCCCCCTGACCCGCGCGCGAGCCCTCCGACCGGACCGACCGACAGGACACCATGACCGACGCCCTCCCCGTGCCCGGTGACGCGTACGCCACCGAGCCGCACGCCCCCGTGCGCATCGCGCTCGTCGACGACCAGCAGCTCGTGCGCGCGGGCTTCCGCATGGTGATCGACTCCCAGCCCGACCTCACGGTCGCCGTCGAGGCGGGCGACGGGCTCCAGGCGCTGCGCCTGCTCGCGGACCACCCGGTCGACGTCGTGCTCATGGACGTGCGCATGCCGCACCTCGACGGGCTCCAGACGACGGCCCGCCTCACCGCGGCGGCGGCCGACGGCGCGCACGCCCCCAAGGTCATCGTCCTCACGACGTTCGACCTCGACGAGTACGTGCTCGAGGCCATCCGCTCGGGCGCGAGCGGCTTCCTGCTCAAGGACGCGCCGCCCGAGGAGATGCTGGCCGCGATCCGCACGGTGCACCGTGGCGACGCGGTCATCGCGCCGTCGTCCACGCGGCGCCTGCTCGAGCACCTCGTGACGGCGCTGCCCGCCGAGCAGGTCCAGGACTCGCCCGCGCACGCCGCCGTCGAGGGCCTCACCGAGCGCGAGCGCGAGGTGCTCGTGCTCATGGCGCGCGGCCGCTCCAACACCGAGATCGCGAGCGACCTGTTCGTCGCCGAGGCGACGGTCAAGACGCACGTCGGGCGCATCCTCGCCAAGCTCGGTGCGCGCGACCGCGTGCAGGCCGTCGTGACGGCCTACGAGACGGGGCTCGTGCGCCCCGGCGCC
Source organism: Cellulosimicrobium sp. JZ28 (assembly GCF_015327065.1). NCBI lineage: Bacteria > Bacillati > Actinomycetota > Actinomycetes > Micrococcales > Promicromonosporaceae > Cellulosimicrobium > Cellulosimicrobium sp. JZ28. Next base: position 2,782,143 of record NZ_CP017660.1, read on the forward strand.
TGACCTGCTCCGCCCGCGCCCCACCGGTCCCCGACCGGTGGGGCGTCGTCGTGTCCACCCTGGGCGGGGCACTCCTACGACCAGAGGATGACCCGGCCCGCGGCCATGACCCGACCGTCGCCGGACGCGGCGGGCCGGGCCTGCTCCGTAGCGTCGTCCACGATCCCGACGCACGCCCGCGACCACCGGTCCGCGTGCGGCACGACGAACCAGGAGACGACGTGGACACGACCGTGTACCGACCCACCGACCCGGCCCCCGCCGGCCCGCCCGCGGTGCGGGCCCGCACGCTGCGCAAGACCTACGGCACGGGCGAGGCGGCGGTGCACGCGCTCGACGGCGTCGACGTGGACTTCGAGCGCGGACACTTCACGGCCATCATGGGGCCGTCGGGCTCGGGCAAGTCGACGCTCATGCACCTGCTCGCGGGCCTCGACACCGCGACGAGCGGGCACGCCTTCATCGGGGACACCGAGGTCACGGGCCTCAACGACAACGCGCTCACGCAGCTGCGGCGCGACCGCGTGGGCTTCGTGTTCCAGTCGTTCAACCTTCTGCCGATGTTCACGGCGGAGCAGAACATCACGCTCCCCGTGGAGCTCGCGGGCGGGAAGGTCGACCGTGCGTGGTTCGAGACGCTCGTGCGCACGCTCGGCCTCGAGGCGCGCCTGAGCCACCGCCCGAGCGAGCTGTCCGGCGGGCAGCAGCAGCGCGTCGCCATCGCGCGCGCCCTCATCGCCGGCCCGGAGGTCGTGTTCGCCGACGAGCCGACGGGCAACCTCGACTCGCGCTCGGGCGCGGAGGTGCTGAGCTTCCTGCGCCGCTCGGTGCGCGAGCTCGGCCGCACCATCATCATGGTCACGCACGACCCGACGGCCGCGGCGTACGCGGACCGCGTCGTGCTCATCGCCGACGGGCGCATCGCGGGCGACATCACCGACCCGACGCCCGAGTCGGTGCTCGCGGGGCTCGACGCGCTCCGCACGCTCGACGCCGGCACCGACGGTCCCGCCCCGACGGCGTCGCAGGCGGTGCGCGCCTGATGTTCCGGCTCACCCTGGCGCAGATGCGCCGCAGCATCGGCCGCCTCGTCGCGGCCGGCGTCGCGATCGTCATCGGGACGGCCTTCGTCACGGCGACGCTCATCGCGGGCAACGTCATCACCCAGACCACGAACGACTCGATCGCCGCGCAGTACGCGGACGCCGACCTCGTCGTGTCCGCCCCGGACGACCTCACCGCGCCCGACGTCGAGGCCCTGCGCTCCGTGCCCGGCGTCGAGGCCGTCGACGCCACGTCGTTCACCTACCTCGACCTCTCGCACGGCGCGAAGCGCGTGTTCCAGCTCGGCGTCCCGGCGCCGTCCGACCCGCGCTTCGAGGCGCTCGAGGTCGTCGAGGGCTCGATGCCCACCGCGTCGGGCCAGGTCTCGCTGCCCACCGCCGTGGCCGAGCGCCTCGGCGTCGGGATCGGCGACACCGTCACGAGCTCGCGCAACGTGTGGGACGAGACCGCGCCCGACGGCGGCGACTACACGGAGGTCCACGACAAGCTGACCGTCGTCGGGACGACCGACGACCCGTACGGCGCGTACGCCCAGATGGGCGGCGCCGTCGTCGTCCCGGCCGAGGACGTCGCCGCCTGGGAGGCCGCGCAGGCTACGCCCGACGACCCGGCCCGCACCTACTCGTCGGCGATGGTGGCCCTCGCGCCCGGCACGGACCTCGAGACGGCGCGCGCCGAGCTCGTGGCTGCCTCGCCGGACGGGGCGAAGGCCGTCACGCCGGACGAGCACGCGCAGGAGCAGGCGCGGAAGATGACCGGCGACCAGGACGTCTTCACGTACGTCATCCTCTCGTTCGCCGCCGTCGCGCTGCTCGTCGCCGCGCTCGTCATCGCGAACACGTTCCAGGTCCTCGTCGCGCAGCGCACGCGCACCCTCGCGCTCCTGCGGGCGGTCGGCGCGAACAAGGCGCAGCTCGCCCGGTCCGTGCTCACCGAGGCGACGATCCTCGGCATCGTGTCGTCGCTCGCCGGCATCGTCCTGGGCGGCCTGCTCACGCAGATCGCGCTGCTCGTCGCGCGCGGCGCCGACCTGGGCGTCCCGGTCCCCGCGACCATCACGGTCACGCCCGTGGTGGTGCTCGTGCCGCTCGTGGTCGGCACGCTCGTGACGGTCGTCGCGTCGCTCGCGCCCGCCCGCGCCGCGACCCGCGTCGCCCCGCTCGAGGCGCTGCGCCCGGCCGACGCGCCGAGCATCCTGCGCGGGGGCGGCCGCGCGCGGCTCGTCGTCGCGTCCCTGCTCACGCTGGGCGGCGTCGCCGTCCTCGCGGGCGGGATCTGGCTCGGGCTCACCGACAAGCCCGAGATCGGGCTCCTCGCCGGGGTCGTCGGCGGCGCGCTGTCGTTCGTGGGCGTCCTCGTCGGAGCGGTCTACTGGCTGCCCGCCGTCGTGTCGTTCGTCGGCCGCCTGCTCGCGGGCACCGGGTCGACGGCGCGCCTCGCCACCGCGAACACGCTGCGCAACCCGCGCCGCACCACCGCGACGAGCACCGCGCTGCTCATCGGCGTCACGCTCGTCGCGATGATGTCGACCGGCGCCGCGAGCGCCCGCACCTCGCTCGACGCGGCGCTCGACGACCAGTACCCCGTCGACGTCATGGTCGCGACGGACGCGTACGGGTCGACCGGTGAGCCCGTGCCGTCCGACGTCGTGCGCGCCGTGTCCGGCACCGAGGGCGTGTCCCGCGTCGTCGAGCTGTACGCCGCGACGGTGACCATGCCGGACGGCACCGAGACGTCGTTCCACGGGGCCGACCCCGACGCCGCGCGCTCCGTGGTGCGGACGCCGGACGACCTCGCGGCCTTCGGTCCCGGGACGCTCCTCCTCTCGGAGGGCGAGGCGGAGAACTACGGCCTCGCGGACGGCGAGACCGCCGAGCTCACGGGCCCGACGGGCGAGACGCTCGACGTGACGGTTCGCACCGGGGGGATCGGCTCCGGCGGGCTGCTCACCGTCGACGACGCGCGCGCCGTCGACCCGACGAGCCTCATGTCCCGGCTGTGGGTCGGCCTCGACGACACCGGCGCCGCCGCACAGGTGGTCCCCGCGATCCAGGACGCCGTCGTGGAGTCGGACACGCCCGTGGAGGTCGCCGGGATCGCCGTCGAGCGGGCGGCGATGCAGAGCGTCATCGACACGATCCTCGGGGTCATCGTCGGGCTGCTCGCGGTCGCGGTCGTCATCGCGCTCATCGGCGTGGCGAACACGCTGTCGCTCTCGGTCATCGAGCGGCGACGCGAGTCCGCGACGCTCCGGGCGATCGGCCTCAGCCGCTCCCAGCTGCGCTGGATGCTCGCGATCGAGGGCATGCTCATCGCGGGCGTCGGGGCGGTCCTCGGGATCGTGCTGGGCGTCCTCTACGGGTGGGCCGGAGCGGCCACGGCGCTGAGCGTCATGGGCGACGTGTCGCTCGCCGTGCCGTGGCGCGACATCGCGCTCGTGCTCGTGGTCGCGCTCGTCGCGGGGCTCGTCGCCTCCGTCGTCCCCGGCCGCACCGCGGCCCGGACGTCGCCCGTCGCGGCGCTCGCCGTGGACTGAGCGAGACGCCCCACCGGCCGTCGGCCGACGCGCGCCCCTGTGGACGGACCCCCGTCCACAGGGGCGCGGTCGTGCGCGGCCGGTGCGGACCGCCGTCGGGCACGATCGCCGGGTGCTCTCCCCCGCCCCGCCCCTCGCTCCCGGTGCACCGCCGGGCAGCACGCCCGCGCCCGGGACCGACGGCGGGGCGTGGGTGCGCGTGACGATCCACCCGGGCACGGACGTCCTGCTCGCCGCGGGCACGCGCCTCGGCGACGCGCGACCCGCACTCGCCGACCTCGGGTGCCGTCCCGAGCTGCGCACGGCGCCGCTGGCCGTGGACGGCGTCCCCGTCGACGACGACCAGCGCTGCGGCTCGCGCCCGCTGCTCCCCGGGGCGACGGTCACGGTCGTGCGGGCGGGGTCGGCCCCCCGGTGCCGCGACGCCGGGCCCGTGCCGGAGGACGTGCTCGCGGCGCCCCGGCACGTCGCGGTCCTGGGCGGCCCGGACGCCGGGCGGCTCGTCGCCGTCGGGCACGGCGACCGGGGACGCACCCGCGTCGACCGGCTCGACGTCCGCTGGCGCACCACGCGGCGCGGGTCCCGGGTGCGGGTGCGCGTGCCCCGCGGCACGCGCAGGGTGCCCGACGACGCGGCCCTCCTCCGTGCGCGCCCGGCCCGGGCAGGTCGGCGGGTGGGCTCGTGGCGCGCGGTGCGCTGGCGCGACGGCCGCGCGCTGGTGACGCCCGACGGCGCCTACGCCCTGCGCGCGCGGCCCGCGCTCGTGCACGGTCCGCGGTCCGGTCCGGCCGTGGGTCCGGACCGTCCCGTCGAGGCCGGCCGCCTCGGGACGGCGCAGCTCGCGACCGCGCTCGTGCCGGCCGTCGCGTCGATCGGGCTCGCGGTGGCGCTGCGCCAGCCGCTCCTCGCGCTGCTCGCGCTCGTCGGGCCGCTCGCGGTCCTCGGCCCCGCGATCGCCGAGGCGCGCCGCCGCCGCGTCGCGCAGCGCGCGGCACCGCCCGGGGCCCCGCCGGACGTCGGGGCCGCCCCCGGCACCGTGCCGGTGGACCCGCTGCACCCCCGGCCCGCCGACGTCCTGATCTGGGCGACGATCGCCCGGCTCGCCCCAGGTGTCGACCTGGCGGGGGCGGGGGCAGCGGGGGCGGGGGCGGCGAGCGCTCTCCCGGCGCACGCCGGGTCGTCAGGGGCGGCGCCGGGAACGACCGTCGGCACGACGTCCGGCGGGTCCGTGGGCGCGACCGGTGGCGGGGCGCCGCTCGCGGCGTCGGGTGGGACGAGCCCGTCGCGGGTCCGGCTGCCGGACGGGTGCGTGGCCGTCGTCGGGCCCCGGGACGTCGCGCTCGCCGCGGCCCGGGCCCTGCTCGTGGAGGTGCTCGCGTCGGGGGCGCCACTGACGGTGCGGCCCGCGGCGCAGGACGCGCCCGCGTGGTCGTGGTGCCGCTGGCTGCCGCACGCCCGCGCCGTCCGGACGCTCGACGCCGTGGCCGCCGCCGACCCGGCCGGCCTCGTCGTCGTCGACGGCCCGGTGCCTGCGGGCGAGCTCGCCCGGGCGTGGGAGCGGTGCGCACCCGCGGGCACGGACGTGCTGCTGGTGCTCGGGGACCGGGCGCAGGTCCCGGCGTGGTGCCGGACGCTCGTCGACGTCACCGGAGCCGTCGCCGTCGTCACGGGTCCCGACGGAGCCCGGGCGCCGCGCGAGCACGTCGGCGTGAGCGCCGGGTGGGCGCTCGGCCTCGCGCGGCGGCTCGCCGCGGCCGAGCACCTCGGCCGGCTGGGCACCGGGGACGGGGACCGTGCGGGCGAGCCGGACCCGGGCGACCCCACGGCGCGGTCGCTGCCGTCGGCGGTCGCGCTCGGTCCTCTGCTGGGCGCGCCGCGAGCGCCGGACCGGCTCGCGACGTGGGTCGCCGAGCGCTGGCAGGACGCGGCCCGCCGGGACGGGCTCGGCCTGCGGACCGTGCTCGGCGCCGGGACCGGGGGTGCGCCGGTCGCCGTCGACCTCGTCCGCGAGGGGCCGCACGTGCTCGTCGCCGGCACGACGGGGGCCGGGAAGTCCGAGCTCCTGCAGTCCCTGGTCGCCGGGCTCGCGCTCGGACGCTCGCCCGACGAGCTGTCGTTCGCGCTCGTCGACTTCAAGGGTGGCGCGAGCTTCGGGGCGTGCGGCCGGCTGCCGCACGTCGTGGGCCAGGTGACCGACCTCGACCCGGGGCTCGCGGGACGGGCGCTGGCCGGGCTCCGGGCCGAGCTGCACCGGCGCGAGCGGATCCTCGCCGCGGCGGACGTCGCGAGCATCGACGCTCTCCCCCGGGGACGGCTCGCGCGGCTCGTGGTCGTGGTGGACGAGTTCCGCGCGCTCGCCGACGACCTGCCCGACCTCGTGCCCGGGCTGCTGCGCGTCGCCGCGCAGGGCCGGTCGCTCGGCGTGCACCTGGTCCTCGCGACGCAGCGGCCCGCAGGCGCCGTCAGCGCCGACGTGCGGGCGAACGTCACGCTGCGGATCGCGCTCCGGGTCGTGGACGTCGCCGACTCGCGCGACGTCGTCGACTCGCCGCACGCGGCCCGCGTCCCGGCATCGACGCCCGGGCGCCTGATCTTGCGCCGCGGCGCCGAGCCACCGGTGGCCGTGCAGTGCGCACGAGCCGGCGGGCCGCTCGCCCTGCCGGAGGTCAGCGTGCGGCTCGCCGACCCGTGGGGCCGGCACCGCAGCCCGGACGGGCCCGCGCCCGGGTCCGCGGACGACCACCTGCCGCTCCTCGTCGCGGCAGCACGCGAGGTCGCGGCGCGCTCGGGACTGCGCCCCCACCCCGCGCCATGGCTACCCGCCCTCCCCACCCGCGTCGGACCCGACGAGCTCGCCAGGGTCGACGGGATCGACGGGATCGCCAGGGTCGACGGCGAGGCGGTGCGCTCCGACGACCGCGCGCTGCCCGTCGCACTCGGTGACCTGCCGGCCCTGCAGCGCCGCACGGTGGTCCGCTGGGACCCGCGCGACGGTCATCTCGCGGTCCAGGGCCGGCCCCGGTCGGGCCGCACCACGGCCCTGCGCACCGTCGGGCTGGCCGCGCTCGACCGCGGCTGGGCGGTCCACGCGATCGGGCCGGGGCTCGCGGACCTCGCGGCGTACCCCGGCACCGGCACGGTCGTGGACCGGAGCGACCCGCGCCGCGTCGTCCGCCTCCTCCGGCTCCTGGCCGGTCACGACGACGGTCAGTCCCGACCCGCGGGGCTCGACCGCACGACCGGACGCACCCTCCTCCTCGTGGACGACGTCGAGGCCGTGCGCGGCGTGCTCGCCGGCGTCGCGGGCGGGGCCGGTGCCGACGCCCTCGCGGACGTGCTCGCCGACTCCCCCACGGCGGTCGCCATGAGCGCGAGCGGGCCGACGGTCGGCGGCCTGGCGTCGCTCGTCGGCGTCAGAGCGGTGCTGGCCTCGCGCGACCGCCACGACGACGTGTCGCTGGGCGTGCCAGCAGCGCTCGCCGGGCAGGGCGGACCGCCCGGCCGGGCGGTGTGGCTCGGGCCGGGCGACCCGCTCATGTGCCAGGTCGTGCTGCCACCGACCGTCGCGCGAGGACGATCAGGGCGCCCGGCGCCACCCCGCCGGGGCGCCTTCCGGCTGCACCCCCTGCCCGACGACGTCGACTCCGCCGATCTCGACGTGGCCGGGCACGCGCCGGGCGGTGTCGACCCGGGCCCCGCCGTCGTCGTGACGGACCCCGGCCCTGCGGTCGCCTCGGATGACGGTGACGACACGGACGTCGCGCCCAGCCCGGGACCCACCTGCGGCCCGGTCGGTCCATGCGCCGCGGACGGCGCGGTCGACCGTGCCGTCGCAGACACCGCGGACGTCGCGGCCAGCCGTGCCGTCGCGGCCGTCGCGGTCGGCCGGGGCGGCGACGACGGCCGGACGCTGTGGATGGACGTTGCGCGGGGCGCGCTCGTCGTCGGGCCGCCCGGGAGCGGCCGCACGAGCACGCTCGCGCTGCTCGCCCGGCACGCGGCCGCCACCGGTTCGCTCCGCGCGGTCGTGAGCCGCGACCACGTGCTGGCGAGCGCGGCGATGCCTGCCCCCGGGCGCACCGCGCGCACCACCGGCCGGACCAGGAGCGGGAACGGGAACGGCACGAAAGATGGGAGGGCGAGCAGCAACAGCCATGGCAACCGGGACGGGAGCGGCACGACCGACTGGCGAGCGAGCGGCAGCAGCAACGGCAACCAGAGCGGGAACGGGAACCGGGACGGCGCGATCGTCGTGCGGCGGTACACGCCCGCGGACGTCGCGCGCCTCCTCGACACGCTGGAGGCAGGTCAGAGCGCTGCGACGTTCCCGAGCAGGGCGGCGGCGCCGGGGGTCGTGGTGGTCGACGACCTGGACGTGCTGACCCAGCTCTGCGTGCTGGAGGCCGACCGGCTCGCGGCGCTGTGCCGCGACGGGCTCGTGCTGCTCGCGTCGGCGTCGACGGGCGCCGCGGCCTCGGCGTTGCGCGGTCCGCTCGCGGACCTGCGCGGGGCGCGCAGCGGGATCGTCCTCGCGCCGCGGGAACGCGGGAGCGCCGAGGTGTTCGGGCACGGGCTGGAGTGGCTCGCCGAACCCGGCCGACCCCGACCGGGCCGAGGGGTGCTGGTCCAGGGCGCGCGGCTGGCGCCGCTCCAGGCCGCCCGCGCGTGACGGGCAAGAGCCACGCCCGGCGCAGCGTCGGCCACGGCGGGGGCAGGGCCGGTCCCGCGGGACCGTCAGGCGACCCGGTCGGGGCCGCAGGCGTGCGCGCCGGAATCGAGCAGCGCGCCGGGAGTCAGGCGGCCGGGCGGACGTCGCGCGTGGTCGCCTCGACGACGGGACGCAGCATGAGGAGGACGAGCACCACGACGGCGAGCACGAGCGCCACGACGACCCACGGGGTCACGCCCACCTGGAGCGAGCTGACCGCGACGACCCCCTGGAGGATCTGCCAGGTCGCGACGGGCGACCGCGCCCAGCGCTGCCCGCGCAGCAGCCCGCGCACGCTCGCGGCGAGCACGGCCCCCACGCCGAGGGCGAAGACGACGAGGAAGACGCTCACCCCGAACGACTGCGAACCACCGCGGAGGAGCTCGACGAGGATCAGCACGGCGCCCACCGCGAGCGCGGCGATCTCGATGCCGACCCCGGCGACGAGCGCCGTCAGCGCGGGCGGCCGCGACCCCCCGTCGGAGGACGGTCCCGGGGGCGTCGGGCGGGGCTCGGGCGGGGTTCCGGAGGGCTCGCGGGAGGGCACGATCACCCAGCGTACGCGCCGACCTGCGGCTTCACACCCGTGTGACGAAGGCCTCACGATTCATGCGACGGAAACTTTCTCGTAACCCCTTGTGCTGTGCTTCACGAGGTGTGAACCTGGTTCAAGCATCAATCACCCCCCGCCTCGAGCCCTTGGCCCGGGCAGCCCCCTGCCGGGTCGCCCAGCGACGAGTCATCACCTCGCGACCAGGCTCCCCTCTGCCCGAAGGAGACGACGAACATGGACTGGCGCCACCGCGCAGCCTGCCTCGACGAAGACCCCGAGCTGTTCTTCCCCATCGGGAACACCGGCCCTGCGCTCCTCCAGATCGAGGAGGCGAAGGCCGTCTGCCGCCGCTGCGACGTCGTCGACACGTGCCTCAAGTGGGCCATCGAGTCCGGCCAGGACGCCGGCGTCTGGGGCGGTCTCTCCGAGGACGAGCGTCGCGCCCTCAAGCGCCGCACCGCGCGCGCACGCCGCGCCGGCTGACACGACACGCCGCTCCGCCTCCGGGCGTCGAGCAGCACGACGGGCCGTCACCCTCCGGGGTGGCGGCCCGTCGTCGTGCGGCGGTGGTCAGCCCTGGCGGTTGCCGTCGCGCAGCACGAGCGCGAGCACGACCTGGGTGCCCCCGCCGGGCCGCGGCGACCACTCGATGGTGCCGCCGAGCTCGTTCGTCACGAGGGTCTGCACGATCTGCGAGCCCAGTCCGCTCTTGGCCGCCTTGCCCGCTCGCGCGACGTCGCCGTCGGGCATGCCGACCCCGTCGTCCGCCACGACGATCCGCAGGGCCGAGCCGTCGCGCTCGACCGCGACCTCGACCGTGCCGGTCTCCTGCTTCGCGAGGCCGTGCTCGACGGCGTTCGTGACGAGCTCGGTGAGGATGAGCGCGAGGGGGGTCGCGTCCTCCGCGGGCACGAGCCCGAAGCTCCCCGTGCGGACGGTGCGCACGCTCGTGTCGGCGGAGGCGACGTCGGCCGCGAGGCGCAGCGCGCGACCGACCATGTCGTCGAACTCCACCTCCTCGTCGAGCGTCTGCGACAGGCTCTCGTGCACGAGCGCGATCGTCGCGACGCGGCGCATCGCCTCCTCCAGCGCGGCGCGCGCCTCGGGGACGTCCATGCGCCGGGCCTGGAGCCGCAGGAGCGCCGCGACGGTCTGGAGGTTGTTCTTCACACGGTGGTGGATCTCGCGGATCGTCGCGTCCTTGGTGATGAGCTCGCGCTCCCGGCGGCGCAGCTCCGAGACGTCGCGGCACAGCAGGACGGCGCCGATGCGCTGGCCGGACTCGGTGAGCGGGAGCGCGCGCAGCGACAGCGCGACGCGCTGCGCCTCGATCTCGGTGCGCCAGGGCGCGCGGCCCATGACGACGAGCGGGAGCGACTCGTCCACGGGGGTCTGGTGCTCGATGAGGTCGGCCGTCACCTCGGCGAGCGACCGCCCGACGAGCGGCCCGATGACCCCCAGACGGTGGAAGCAGCTCAGCGCGTTGGGGCTCGCGTAGAGGACCTCGCCCTCGGAGTTCAGCCGGATGAGGCCGTCGCCGACGCGCGGCGCGCCGCGACGCGGCCCGGTGGCGGCGTTCGGGAAGGGGAACTCCCCGCGCGAGATCATCGCGATGAGGTCGTCCGCGGCCTCGACGTAGTTGAGCTCGAGGCGGCTGGGCGTGCGCCCGCTCCCGAGGTTGGTCTGCCGCGCGACGACGGCGATCGCCTTCCCGGAGTGCAGCACCGGGATGGCCTCCTCGCGCACGGCGTACGCGCCGAACCAGCGCGGCTCGCGCGAGCGCTGCGACCGCACCTCGGTGAGCGCGCGCTCGAGCTGCGGGCGCTGGCCCTCCGGGGCGAACGACCCGACGATGTCGTCGTAGTGGACGGTCGCGCCCGTCGACGGCCGGCACTGGGAGACGGCGACGAAGTTGCCGTCGCTCGTGGGCAGCCACAGCACGAGGTCGGCGAACGCGAGGTCGGAGATCACCTGCCAGTCGCCCACGAGCAGGTGCAACCACTCGTTGTCCGCCGGGCTGAGGTCGGCGTGGCGGGAGATGAGGTCACTCATGGCAGACACGGACCCCAGCGTAGAGGGGCGCGACCGGTAGAGTCCCCTCAGCGCCCGCGTGCGCGGTCGCCCGAACCGTCAGCCGTCCCGTCGGCCGGCCCGTCACGGGCCGGCGCAGGGCCCGAGGAGGTCCCGTGCACCTGAGCGTCGAGCTCCGCTACCCCGCCCCCGTCCACGCCGTCGGGGCGATGCTCGCGGACGAGGAGTTCGTCCGCTGGCGCGCCGCCCGCTCGGGCGGCGAGGGCGCCCACGTCGAGCAGGTGGACGTCACCGGCGGGCCGGACGAGGGGTTCACCGTCACGGTGCGGCGGACGCTGCCCACGGACCAGATCCCGGCGCACGTCCGCTCGTTCGTCGGGGGTCGTCTCGAGATCCGGCAGGCGGAGGCCTGGGAGCCGGAGCGGGACGGCGAGCGGTCGGGCACGGTGTCGCTCGAGATCACGGGCGCACCGGTGCGCCTCACGGGCACCGTGACGCTCTCCCCGGAGGGGGACGGCACGGTCGAGCGCTACGACGGCGAGGTCAAGGCCAACGTGCCGCTCTTCGGCGGGGCGATCGAGCAGGCCGCGGCCGAGGCCGTGCGGACGGCGCTCGCCGCGGAGGAGTCCGCCGGTCTCGCGTGGCTGTCGCGCTGACCACCGACCGAGCGGCGCCCGGCCCGACCTGATCGGCGACCCGGCGACGCCGGCCCGGCGACCGGTCTCGAACCGGTAACGATTTCCACAGAACCCGACCAACTGGTAGGTCGCCGTAACGCCCTGACCTGCGGCGATACCTGGGTGGGAGCGCGACCACACCCGTGCGGACCCGACCCAGGCTTGACACGGGTTCGGGCGGGAACGCACGATCAGGCCGTTGTGTGGAAGCGCTACCACATTGGAGGTGGGAGCGCTGCCACGACCCGCCCCACCGACAAGGGAGTCACCGTGCTGAGCAGCACCCGTACGACCCGCCGGCCCCGCAAGGCGATCGCCGCCGTCGCAGGCCTCGCGGCCATCACCCTCACCCTGACCGCGTGCTCGAGCGGCTCCGGCTCGGACGACGACGCGACGGGCTCCGGCGACGGAGACAAGATCACGCTCACCGTCGCGACGTTCAACGACTTCGGCTACACGGACGAGCTCCTCGCCGCGTACACCGCGGAGCACCCGAACGTCACCGTCAAGCAGACGAAGGCCGCCAAGTCCGAGGACGCGCGGACCAACCTCACCACGAAGCTCGCCGCCGGCGGCGAGGGCCTCGCGGACATCGAGGCCATCGAGGTCGACTGGCTCCCGGAGCTCATGCAGTACCCCGACCTCTTCACCGACCTCACCGACTCGTCGCTCGACGGCCGCTGGGTGGACTGGAAGGTCCAGCAGGCGACGACGACCGACGGCAAGCTCATCGGCTACGGCACCGACATCGGCCCGAGCGCGATCTGCTACCGCCAGGACCTCTTCGAGGCCGCGGGCCTCCCGAGCGACCCGGCCGGTGTGGCGGAGCTCCTCGGTGGCGAGGACGCCACGTGGGACGACTACTTCGCCGCGGGCAAGACCTTCGTCGCCGCGAGCGACGCGGCCTGGTACGACTCCGCGATGTCCATCTCGCAGGCGATGGTCAACCAGATCGACAACGCCTACGAGGAGTCCGACGGCACGCCCAAGGACCTCGCGTCCAACCAGCCGATCATCGACATCTACGACACGGTGCTCGAGCAGTCGACGACGAACGAGCTCTCCGCCGGCCTCGAGCAGTGGTCGGGCGACTGGGACGCCGCGTTCCAGAACGACGGCTTCGCGACGATGATCTGCCCCGCGTGGATGACCGGCCCGGTCGAGGAGCGCTCGGGCGGCGTCACCGGCTGGAACGTCGCGGACGTCTTCCCCGGCGGCGGCCTCAACTGGGGCGGCTCGTTCCTCACGGTGCCGGCCTCCGGCCCGAACGCCGAGGCGGCCAAGGAGCTCGCCGCGTGGCTGACCGACCCGGCGCAGCAGACGACGGCCTTCGAGAACGCGGGCACGTTCCCGTCGCAGCTCGAGGCGCAGGAGTCCGACGCCGTGCAGTCCTTCACGAACGACTTCTTCAACGACGCCCCGGTCGGCACGATCTTCGTCAACCGTGCGCTCGCGATCGACAGCGCGCCGTTCAAGGGCGCGAACTACTTCTCGATCCACACGACCGTCCAGGACGGCATCAAGCGCGTGGACGTCGAGAAGACGGACGACGCCGCCTCCTCGTGGCAGAAGACGCTCCAGTCCTTCCAGGACCTGGGACTGTGACCTGACGGGGCCGGGGGCGGCACGACCTGCCGCCCCCGGCCCCGCGCGCGTCCGCCCGCGGACGACGCCCCGCACCCGCAGCCACCCAGCGCCACCGAGCAGCCCAGGAATCCCACATGGCCGTCCTCACGCCCACCCAGCCCTCGCCGGGGCTCAGCGGGCCGCCGCCGCGCACGCCGCGCCGCGTCGGCTTCTCCCAGCGCCTCAGCCGCTGGGACGTCAAGGTCTCGCCCTACCTCTACATCTCGCCCTTCTTCATCCTGTTCGCGATCACGGGACTCTTCCCGCTCGTGTATACCGCCGTGGTGTCGGTCTACGACTGGAACCTGCTCGGCGGCCAGGGCGACTTCGTCGGTCTCCAGAACTACACGGACGTCCTCGCGCAGCCGACGTTCTGGAAGTCCCTGCGCAACACCGTCTCGATCTTCGTGCTCTCGTCCGTGCCGCAGGTCATCGCCGCGATCGCGATCGCGGCCCTGCTCGACCAGAACCTGCGCGCCGCGACGTTCTGGCGCATGGGCGTCCTGCTGCCGTACGTCGTCGCGCCCGTCGCGGTCTCGATGATCTTCGGCCGCCTGTTCGCCGACCAGTACGGGCTCATCAACGAGCTGCTCGGCCTCGTCGGCGTCGACCCGATCCGCTGGCACGCCGACGCCCTCGCGAGCCACGTCGCCATCGCGTCGATGGTGAACTTCCGCTGGACCGGCTACAACGCGCTGATCTTCCTCGCCGCGATGCAGGCCGTGCCGCGCGAGCTCTACGAGGCCGCGATCATCGACGGCGCCGGGCGCGTGCGCCAGTTCTTCTCCGTGACCGTCCCCCAGATCCGCGCCACGATCATCTTCGTCGTCATCACGTCGACGATCGGCGGCCTGCAGATCTTCGACGAGCCGCGCATGTTCGACGCGCAGGGTCTCGGCGGCGCCGACCGGCAGTGGATGACGACCGTGCTCTACCTCTACGACGTCGCGTGGGGCAACCAGAAGAACTTCGGCCGTGCGGCCGCCGTCGCGTGGCTGCTGTTCCTGCTCATCATCCTCGTGGGCATCGTCAACTTCCTCGTCACCCGGCGGATCGCCACGTCGAACGCGCAGCCGCGCCCGCCACGCTGGGTGCGTCGCCGCCAGGAGGCGCGCAAGCGCCTGCGCGCCGAGGACGCCATGTCCGCGCAGCGTTCCGCCGCGGGGACCGAGGCGTCCGTCCCGACCGCAGCCAGCCCGACCGACCGGAGGAAGCGATGAGCTCCGTCCCCGTCATCGCCCAGACCGCCGGCCCGGGCGCGGCCCGCGCCGTGTCCCGCCGCCGGAGCGCCGGGAAGAACGTCGGCGGCACGCAGCGCCGCCCGCGCTGGGTCACGTACACCATCCTCGGGATCGTCCTGCTGATCTCGGTGTTCCCGCTGTACTTCACGCTGATCCTCGGCTCCTCGACGCCCGAGGAGATCTCGCGCAGCGCGCTGCCCCAGCTCCTGCCCGACGCGAGCCTGTTCGACCGGTTCGCCGACGTCATGAGCTCGGACGCGATCAACTTCTGGAAGGCCGCCTGGAACTCCGTGGTCGTCGCGGTGCTCACGTCCCTCTCGGTCGTGCTGTTCTCGACGCTCGCCGGCTTCTCGTTCGCGAAGCTCCGGTTCCGCGGCCGCGGCCCGCTGCTCGTGTTCGTCATCGCGACGATGGCGGTGCCCACGCAGCTCGGCGTCATCCCGATGTACATCCTCATGTCGGACCTCGGGTGGATCGGCAAGCTCCAGGCCGTCATCGTCCCCGCGCTCGTCACGGCGTTCGGCGTCTTCTGGATGACGCAGTACCTCGGCGAGGCGCTCCCGTACGAGCTCATCGAGGCGGCCCGGGTCGACGGCGCGTCCATGATCCGCACGTTCTGGTCCATCGCGCTGCCGGCGGCCCGCCCGGCCGCCGCGATGCTGGGCCTGTTCACGTTCGTGCAGCAGTGGACGAACTTCTTCTGGCCGTCCATCGTGCTGAACCAGAACAACCCGACGCTGCCGCTCGTGGTGCGGTCCCTGCAGTCGAACTTCTTCGTCGACTACTCGCTCGTCATGGCCGGGATCTTCCTCGTCACGCTGCCGCTCATCGTCATCTTCATCTTCACCGGCCGCCAGCTCGTGGCGGGCATCATGCAGGGCGCCGTCAAGGGCTGACGCCCGGCGCCCCGCGCCGCACGACCCGCCCACCACCCGGTGGGCGCGGTCCGTGCTGCGCGCCGACCGTCGCGCGGGCGGGCCCGACCGGCCCGCCCGCGTGCCATCCCGCGACTTCTCGAAGGACAATCGACCATGACCAGCTTCGTCCCGTCCGCGCCCCTCCCCCGAACCCGGCGACCGCGACCGGACGCGTCGAGATGCCCCCGGGCTTCCTCTGGGGCGCCGCGACGGCCGCGTTCCAGATCGAGGGCGCGGGGCACACCGACGGGCGCACGGACTCCGTGTGGGACGCGTTCGCCCGCGTGCCGGGCGCCGTCGTGAACGGTGACGACGGCATGGTCGCGTGCGACCACTACCACCGGTACCGCGAGGACGTCGCGCTCCTGCGCGACCTCAACCTGGGGACGTACCGGTTCTCGACGTCGTGGGCCCGCGTGCGCCCCGACGGCGGCGCGGTCAACCCCGCCGGGCTCGCGTTCTACGACCGCCTCGTGGACGAGCTGCTCGCCGCGGACGTCCTGCCGTGGCTCACGCTCTACCACTGGGACCTCCCCCAGGCGCTCGAGGAGAAGGGCGGCTGGACGTCGCGCGACACGGCGTACCTCTTCGCCGAGTACGCGGTGACGATGCACGAGGCGCTGGGCGACCGCGTCGGCGTGTGGACGACGCTCAACGAGCCGTGGTGCTCCGCGTTCCTCGGCTACACCGCGGGCGTGCACGCGCCCGGCCGGCAGTCGCGCGAGGACGGCCTCGCGGCCGCGCACCACCTGCTGCTCGGGCACGGCCTCGCGGTCCAGGCGCTGCGCGAGCGCGCGCCGGAGGCGAACCTCGGGCTCACGCTGAACTTCACGGTGTCCGACCCGGTCGACCCGCAGGACCCGGCCGACGTCGACGCCGCGCGCCGGATCGACGGCCAGTTCAACCGGATCTTCCTCGACCCCGTCTTCCACGGCGAGTACCCGGCCGACGTCCTCGAGGACGTCGCGCCCTACGGTCTGCTCGACCACGTCAAGGACGGGGACCTCGAGATCATCTCCACCCCGATCGACACGCTCGGGGTCAACTACTACAACGGCGGGGCGGTCTCGGCCCGCCCGCAGACGACGGCGCCCGGCACCGGGAGCGACGGCGGCGGGGGCACGCGCCCCGAGGGCGTCCGCGACGAGGAGGCCGACGCCGCGCCGGTGCGCCCGACGTCGTCCCCCTACCCCGCCGCGGACGGCGTGCACGCCCACTCGCGCGGCCTGCCGCGCACGGACATGGGCTGGGAGGTCCAGCCCGAGGGGCTGACGCGCCTCCTCACGCGCCTGCAGCGCGACTTCACCGGCCCGCGCGGCGTCGCGATGTACATCACCGAGAACGGCGCCGCCTACCCGGACCAGGTGGGCCCGGACGGCTCGGTCGACGACCAGGACCGGCTCGAGTTCCTCGACGCGCACCTGCGCGCGACGCGCGACGCGATCGACGCGGGGGCGGACGTGCGCGGCTACTTCGCGTGGTCGCTCATGGACAACTTCGAGTGGGCGCTCGGCTACACGAAGCGCTTCGGCATCGTCCGCGTCGACTACGAGACGCAGGAGCGCACCGTCAAGGCGAGCGGCGCCTGGTACGCCCAGGTCGCGCGCGACAACGCGATCCCGGCGCGCGAGACGCCGGCCGCGGACGCCGCCCCGGCCGAGTGACGGCGACGGTGAGGGCACGGTGAGCGGGGCGGTGCGGACCGGGGAGCGCGCGCGCCATACTGTCCCGATGAACAGCCTGCGCTCCGCGCCGACCCTGGACGAGGTGGCCCAGACGGCGGGTGTCTCGCGCTCGACGGCGTCGCGCGCCATCAACGGCGGCCTGCGGGTGTCGCCCGAGGCGCAGGCGGCGGTCGACGCCGCCGTCGCGCAGCTCGGCTACACGCCCAACCGCGCCGCCCGCTCGCTCGTGACGCGCCGCACGGACTCGATCGCCCTCGTGGTCCCCGAGCCCGACGAGCGCATCCTCACCGACCCGTTCCTCGCGGGCACGATGCGCGGCGTGAGCGCCGCGCTCGGCGGCACGGACCTGCAGCTCGTGCTGCTGTTCGCGCGCCCCGACGAGCAGCCGGGCCGCATCGTGCGGTATCTCAGCAGCGGCCACGTCGACGGCGCGATCGTCGCGTCGCACCACCGCGACGACGACCTCGAGGAAGCGCTCCTCGCGGCGCGCCTGCCCGCCGTGTTCGTGGGGCGGCCGTTCCACCCGACGCCGGACCTCCTGTACGTCGACGTGGACAACGTCGAGGGCGGCCGCCTCGCGGCGCGGCGTCTCGTCGAGGCGGGCCGGCGCCGTATCGCGACGATCGCCGGCCCGCAGGACATGACGGCGGGCGTGGACCGGCTCACGGGGTTCCGCGAGGTGCTGCGCGACGCCGGCCTGCCGGACGACGCGGTCGAGATCGGCGACTTCGCCGTCGCGGGCGGCGCGGCGGCCATGGAACGCCTCCTCGCCGCGCACCCGGACCTCGACGGCCTGTTCGTCGCGTCCGACCTCATGGCCGAGGGCGCGCTGCGCGTGCTCGCGGCGCACGGCCGCGACGTGCCGCGCGACGTGTCCGTCGTCGGCTTCGACAACCTCGCCACCGCCGCCACGACGTCGCCCCCGCTCACCACGGTCCAGAACCCCATGGTCGAGATGGTGCGCGGCGCGACCGACCTTCTGCTCGACCTCGTGGGGGGCCGCGGCGACGAGATCGCTTCGCAGGTCCTCGCGCCGGAGCTCGTCGAGCGCGACTCCGTCTGACCCCGCGCCGTCCGCGGCGCCGCGCGGCACCCGAGGCGTGGGGGCCGAGACGCTGTGGGCGGTCGCTCGTAACCTGGCGTCGTGCACCCGTCCACGGAACCGGTGGCCACGCTCTCGCGGGCCGACGTCCTCGCCGCGCGCTGGCACGCCCACGAGCTCGACCGGGCGCCGGGCGCGGCGGCCGCGGTGACGGACGTCGCCGTCCTCGACTTGGGCGTCCAGGACACGGGGTCCGACGGCGCCGCGTGGGCGCTCGCCGTCCGGGGCGCCCCGCCCGTCGCGCCCGGCACCCTGCCGCCCGACCTCGCGCTCGCGTGGACGCTGCGCGGCGCCCCGCACGTCTACCGCCGCGCGGACCTCGCCGACGTCGCGACCGCGACGGCGCCGTTCTCCGAGGCCGACGCCGCCAAGCGGGTCTACGACGCGAGCCGACCGCTCCGCGCGGCGGGTGTCGCCGTGCTCGACGCCCTGCGCACCGAGGCGCGGCTCGAGCGCGACCTCGTCGAGTCGCCGACCGTCAAGGGCGACCTCTCGACGCGCCTCACCGCGCGGCTCCCGGAGCCGCACCTGCGCTGGTGCGGGCCGTGCGGCGCCACCCACAGCTACGAGCAGACGTTCCGCCTCGCGGCCCTGCAGGCCGGGCTCGAGCTGGAGCCGGGCTCGTCCCCGCCCGTGCTCCGGCGCGTCCCCGGCCTCGAGCCGCCGCTCTACGGGCGCCTCGGCGGGGACGCCCCGCCGCGCCTGGACGTCGTGCGCGGCTACCTGCGCTTCTTCCCCGCCGCCAGCGTCCAGGACGTCGCCGCGTTCCTCGACGCCCCGGTCAAGGACGTCCGGAACCGGTGGCCCGACGACGCGGTCCGCGTCGAGGTCGCCGAGGTCGAGCCCGGCCCGCGGTCGACCGAGCGCTGGGTGCTCGCCGAGGACCTCGGTCGCGTCACGGGCGCCGCCGCACGCGAGCGCGACGCGCGACCCGCGCCCGGCGCCCCGGCCGTGCGCCTCGTGGGCCCCTACGACCTGTTCCTGCAGCTGCGCGACCGCGCGACGCTCGTCCCGGACGGCGCGCGCGCCAAGGACCTGTGGCGGGTCCTCGGCCGGCCCGGGGCCGTGCTCGCGGGCGGCGAGGTCGTGGGCACGTGGCGGCCCCGCGCGTCGGGCCGTCGCCTCACGGTCCTGACCGACCCCTGGGTCCCGTGGGACGCCGGGCTCGCCGACGCCGTCGCCGAGCAGGCGGAGCGCCTGCGCGCGCACCGCGACGCGGCGTCCGTGACCGTCTCGCCGGTGCCGGACGCGCGGTAGCGACCGGGGTGCGGCGCGGTCGTCGTGGGAGGTGCCCGGCGGTGGCCGAGCCCCTCCCGCGCGCCGGGAGCGGTCAGCGCTTCACGTGGCCGTACCGGTGCGTCGTGCGGCTGACGGCCTGCTCGTGGAGCACGGCGAGCAGCTCGCGGCGCCCGCTCGCGACGACGGGGTGGTCGAGCACCGTGACCTCGCCGACGCGCTCGGCCGCGGCCTCGTGCAGCCCCGGCGCGGAGCCGACGACGCGGACCCGACCCCGGACGGCGCCCGACGCGACGCGGCGCGCGAGCTCCTCGTCGCTCACCGCGGCGTCGCCCGCGCTCGGCACGACGACGGCCGGCACGCCCGCGGTGCGCGCGGCGTGCAGGACCCGCTCGACCTCGACGGGGAGCGCGTCCGCGCCGACGCGCACGGTGAGCACGTCGACCGGGCGGTAGCGGAAGACGTTCGCCTCGACGTGCAGGCCCGAGGGGTCGTGGCCCACCGAGAACTCCCGCTCCCACCAGCGCATGTCGTCGGCCTTCGCCCACGCGAGCCACGCCTCGGGCGCGGTCTCGCGCGCGGGCGGCGCCGCGTCGTGCGTGCTGTCGGTGCCCGACGCCGACGCGCTCGTCGAGGTGCCGGGCGCGTCGCTCCAGCGCCCGAGCTGCGCGACGTAGTTCGGCCCGCCCGCCTTGGCGCCCGGCCCGACGGCCGACTGCTTCCAGCCGCCGAACGACTGCCGCTGCACGATCGCGCCGGTGATGTGCCGGTTGACGTAGGCGTTGCCCACCTGGACGGCGTCGAGCCAGCGCTCGACCTCGGCGTCGTCGAGGCTGTGGATGCCGCCGGTGAGGCCGAACGGGACCGCGTTCTGCAGCGCGATCGCCTCGTCGAGGGTCGCGGCCGTCATGATCCCGAGGACCGGCCCGAAGTACTCGGTGAGGTGGAACGGCGACTCGGGCGCGACGCCCTCCTTGAGACCCGGCGTCCAGAGGCGGCCCTCCAGGTCGGGGCCGCCGTCCAGCAGCCGCGGCCGCACGAGCCAGGACTCCCCCGGCTCGAGCGTCGTCAGGGCGCGCAGCAGCTTGCCCGCCGCGGGCTCGGTGAGCGGGCCCATGGTCGTCGCGACGTCGGTCGCCGGACCGACGGCGAGCGAGCGCACCGCGTCCACGAGCTGGCGCCGCACCCGGCGGCCCGTCTCCGTCCGCGGGTCGCCCGCCGAGCCCACGAGGATCGCGAGCGACGCGGCCGAGCACTTCTGCCCCGCGTGCCCGAACGCCGACCGCACGAGGTCCGCGACCGCGAGGTCGAGGTCCGCCGACGGCGTGACGACGAGCGCGTTCTTGCCCGACGTCTCGGCGAGCACCGGGCGCGACGGCTTCCACCGCGCGAAGAGCTGCGCGGTCTCGATCGAGCCCGTGAGCACGACGCGCGCGACGTCGTCGTGCGTGACGAGGCGGGTGCCGAGCTCGTCGTCGGGCACGCGGACGTACTGCACGACGTCGGTCACCGAGCCCGCGTCCAGCCCCGGGAAGTCACCGGGCGCCGCAGCCACCGCGTCGCGCAGGCCCGCGTGGACCGCCTCGACGGCGACCTCGAGGCAGCGCGGCGTCGGCGGCGCGGGCTTGGCGAGCACGGCCGACCCGGCCGCGAGCGCCGCGAGGACCCCGCCCACGGGGATCGCGACGGGGAAGTTCCACGGCGGCGTGACGAGCGTGACGCCGTCGGGCGCGAACCGGGCGCCGGGCACGTGGTCCAGCTCCTCGGCGGAGCGCGCGTAGTAGCGCGCGAAGTCGACGGCCTCGCTCACCTCGGGGTCGGCCTCGGCGACGGTCTTGCCCGGCTCGTGCAGCATCGCGGCGACGAGGTCGGTGCGTGCCTCCTCCAGGCGCCGGGCGACGGCGCGCAGCGCGGCGGCGCGGGCCGCCGGGGCGACCTGCGACCACGCGGCGGTCGCGCGCACGGCGGTCGCGACGGCGTCGTCCACCTGGGCGGTCGTCGTGAGCTCGGGCGCGCGGACGGGGACGTACCCGGAGCCGGTCCCGGTGACGTGGCGGGCCCAGTCGCGCGAGGCGGCGACGGCCGGGTCGGTGTCGGGGGCGTTCGCGAACCCGGCGCCGGTCCCGGCGCCGACGGCGGGCCGGGGCGTGCGGCGCGGCGCGACGTCGGTCTCCGCGTAGTGCACGCCGCGGCGCACGGACGCGCGGAACGCGGCCTCCTGGCGCTCCATGGGGCTGCCCGCGGGCGACCCGTCGGGCGCGAACATGGCGTGCAGGAAGTTCTGCTCGGCGGCGTTCTCCTCGAGGCGGCGCACGAGGTAGGAGATCGCGACGTCGAAGTCCTCGTCGCGCACGACGGGCGTGTACAGCACGACGCGCCCGCCGCGCCCGGCGTGCGGGCCGCTCTCGACGCGGTCGGCCGCGACCTCGTCGCGCACGGCGCGCGCCTCGCCGGGGGCCATGCCCTGGAGCATCTCGACGTCGAGCGCATGGCTCACGCCGCGGGCCCGGCCGAGGAGCACGGCGAGCGCGACGTGGAAGAGGTTGTGGCTCGCGACGCCGATGCGCACGGCGTCGGTCCGCGGCGCGCGCAGGGCGTGGTCGAGGAGGCGGACGTAGTTGGCGTCGACGTCGGGCTTCGTGGGGTAGGGCGCCTGCGGCCAGCCGTGCAGCTCGGCCTCGACGGCCTCCATCGCGAGGTTCGCGCCCTTGACGAGGCGCACCTTGATCGGCGCTCCCCCGGCGGCGACGCGCTCGGTCGCGAAGCGGGTGAGCCCGTCGAGAGCGCCGAGCGCGTCGGGCAGGTACGCCTGGAGCACGATCCCGGCCTCGAGGTCGTGCAGGTCGTCGTGCGCGAGGATCTCGCGGAAGACCGCGGTCGTGAGCGCGAGGTCCTTGTACTCCTCCATGTCGAGGTTGAGGAAGACGCCGTGGTCGCGCGCCGCCTGGTACAGCGGCAGCAGCCGCTCGACGACGCGGGCGCACGACCCGTCGAGGTCCCACGTGACGAGCTGCGACGCGACGGACGACACCTTGACCGACACGTAGTCGACGTCGGGGCGCCGCACGAGCGCGAGCGTGCGCTCGAGGCGCGCGTCCGCCTCGGCCTCGCCGAGCACGGCCTCGCCGAGGAGGTTGACGTTGAGCGCGTAGCCCTCCGCGCGGGTCCGGGCGAGGTGCGGGCCGAGGCCGCGGCCGGCGTCGGCCACGAGGTGGCCCACGAGCTGGCGCAGGCGCACGCGCGCGGCCGGCACGACGACGCGCGGCAGCACCGGCGCGACGCCCGCCCCGACGCGCAGGAGGGACCGGTCGACCGGCCCGAGGAACGACCCCGCGCTGCCCGCGAGCTCGCCGAGGCGGCCGAGCGCCCGCGCGGCGACGTGCACGTCCTGGGGGCGCGCGACGTCGTCGACGAACCGGACCGCGAGCTCGAGGCCCGCGGGGTCGGAGACGAGCGCGCCGAGCCGCTCGGCGGTCCTGCGGGTGCGCGCGTCGCCCGCCCCCTCGCTCGCGGCGAGCCAGCGGCGGGCCAGCGTGACGGCCTCCTCGACGAGGTCGTCCGGGGAGGTGAGGCTCGTGTCGCCGACGGCTCCGGGGTGGGGAGCGGCCGGGCGGGCGCGTCGTTGCTCATCCCTCCAGGGTGCCTCGGGTCGCGGTGGCTCGTCTTGTACGATCCGGGGCGACATGACACCCGTCCGCGACAACGCCGAGACCTCGCCGCCCGCGGCGGACCAGCTCCTCGCCGCCCTCAGCCCCGCCATGGTCGCGCTCATGGACGAGCTGCCGGACACGATGTTCTGCGCGAAGGACGTCACGGGCCGGTACGTCGCGGTCAACCCGGTGTTCGTCGCGCGGACGAACGAGCGCTCGCGCCGCGCCGTGCTGGGCCGACGCGCGCGCGACCTGTTCGTCGCACAGCTCGCCGAGCGCTACGAGCAGCAGGACGCCGAGGTGCTGCGCGGGCGCGCGCTGCGCGGCGAGCTCGAGCGCATCCGGCGGCTCGGCGGCACGTCGGGCTGGTTCCTCACCTCCAAGCTCCCCGTGCACGACGACGCCGGTCACCTCGTGGGGATCGTCTCCGTCTCGCACGACCTGCGCGCGGGCGCGGCGGACGACGCGACGATGGACTCCCTCGCCGCGCTCGTCGCCGCGGTCGAGGCGGACCTCGGGGCGCGCTGGACGACGGCGCGGCTCGCCGAGGCGGCGGGGTGCACGCCCGCGGTCCTCGACCGGCGCGTGCGGCGCGTGTACGGCGTGACGCCGCGCCAGCTCGTGCTGCGCACCCGGGTCGACCACGCGACACGCCTGCTCGCGGGGAGCGCCGTGTCGATCGGCGACGTCGCGGCGGCGAGCGGGTTCTACGACCAGCCGTCGTTCACGCGCACGTTCGCGCGCCTCGCGGGCGAGACCCCGGCCCAGTACCGGCGCCGCACGCGGCGCTGACCGTTCCCGCCCGCGCGACGGCGGGCGGGCCCGCGGTGCCGAGCGCGCCCGCGGTGGCGAGGGACGGCGTCGGGCACGGAGACTGACGGCATGACCTCCACAGACCCCGCCCCCGTTCCCACGGTCGAGCTGCCCGGCGGCCCGATGCCCCTGCTCGGTCTCGGCACCTGGCAGTCCGAGGGCGACGACGCCTACCGCGCCGTGCGCCACGCGCTCGACGTGGGCTACCGGCACGTCGACACCGCGACGGGCTACGGCAACGAGGCGCAGGTGGGGCGCGCGCTCGCCGACTCCTCCGTCGACCGCGCCGACGTGTTCGTCACGACCAAGCTCCCGCCGGACGCCGCGGGCCGCGAGCGCGAGACTCTCGAGGCGTCGCTGCGCGACCTCGGCACGGACCACGTCGACCTGTGGCTCATCCACTGGCCGCCGGCGGGCGAGGCGTCGCCGTGGGTGTGGGAGCGGTTCGTCGAGCTGCGCGACGAGGGCAAGGTGCGTTCGATCGGGGTGAGCAACTACTCCGTCGAGCAGGTCGACGTGCTGTCCGAGCAGGTCGGCGAGACGCCCGCCGTCGACCAGATCCCGTGGAGCCCGGCCGACTACGACCACCGGGTCGTGCACGAGCTCGCGCAGCGCGGCGTCGTGCTCGAGGGGTACAGCCCGTTCAAGCGCACCGACCTCGACGCGCCGGTCCTGGCGGAGGTCGCGGCGGCGCACGGCGTCACCCCCGCGCAGGTCGTGCTGCGCTGGCACCTCGACCACGGGTTCGTGGTCATCCCGAAGTCCGTGACGCCGGAGCGGATCGAGGCGAACTTCCGGGTGACCGGGTTCTCCCTCACCGCCGACGAGCTCGCGGCGGTCGACGCCCTCGGGCACCGCCGGGGCGCGTGAGGGGCGAGCGACCGCGCCGGGGGTAGCGTGACCCTCGGTGCCGCACACCCCCGCGGCACCGAGGAGAACCTCGAACCGGAGGAACCGTGACGACGACGTCCGTGCCGCCCGCCACCACGAGCGACGGCCCCACCCCGACCGACAGCACCGATCTCCCCCGCGGCACACGCCGCTCCCCCGACGTCGGGACCCCGGCGTCCGCGCTCGACACCGCGCACGCGCAGCTCGCCGGCGCGGTCCGCTTCCTCGGCTACGACGACGGCCTGCACGAGATGCTCGCGACCCCGCGCCGCGAGGTGAACGTGGCCGTGCCGCTGCGGCGCGACGACGGCCGCACCGTCCTGTTCCACGGCTACCGCGTGCAGCACAACGTCTCGCGCGGTCCGGGCAAGGGCGGCCTGCGGTACGCGCCGAGCGTCGACATCGACGAGGTCCGCGCGCTCGCCATGTGGATGACGTGGAAGTGCGCCCTCGTGGACCTGCCGTACGGCGGCGCGAAGGGCGGCGTCGCGATCGACCCGCGCTCCTACTCCGACGCGGAGCTCGAGCGCGTCACGCGCCGCTACACGTCGGAGATCATGCCGGTCATCGGGCCCGAGCGGGACATCATGGCGCCCGACATGGGCACGAGCGAGCGGACCATGGCCTGGGTCATGGACACCTACTCCGTCAACCAGGGCTACACGATCCCGGCGGTCGTGACGGGCAAGCCCATCACCGTGGGCGGGTCGCTCGGTCGCACGACGGCGACGAGCGCCGGGGTCGTGCACGTCACCGCCGCGGCGCTCGAGGAGGCGGGCGTGCCGCTGTCCGACGTGCGCGTCGCCGTCCAGGGCTTCGGCAAGGTCGGGTCGCACGCGGCCGCGATCTTCGCCGCCCGCGGCGCGCGCGTCGTGGCGGTCTCCGACCAGTACGGCGGGGTGCACGCCCCGGACGGGCTCGACGTGCGGGCGCTGGTCGAGCACGTCGCCGCGACGGGGAGCGTCGTGGGCTTCGACCGGGCCGACCCGGTGGACAACGACGCGCTGCTCGCGCTCGACGTCGACGTGCTCGTCCCGGCCGCGGTCGAGGGCGTGCTCGACGGCGACACCGCCCGCACCGTGCGCGCGCGCTGGGTCGTCGAGGGCGCCAACGGCCCGACGACCGCCGAGGGCGACCGCGTGCTCGCGAAGAACGGCGTGACCGTGGTGCCGGACGTGCTCGCGAACGCGGGCGGCGTCGTCGTCTCCTACTTCGAGTGGGTCCAGGCGAACCAGGCGTACTGGTGGACCGCGGACGAGATCGGCGACAAGCTCGAGCACCGCATGCTCCACGCCTACGAGGAGGTCGCGGGTCTCGCGCGCCGCGAGGACCTCAGCCTGCGCGACGCGGCGCTCGTCATCGGCGTACAGCGCGTAGCAGAGGCCCACCAGATCCGAGGCCTCTACCCCTGAGGCACCAGACTCGGCCCCGCCGAGCACGGGGTCCGCGACCGTCCTGGGCTCGATCCGGTCGCGGAGCCCGTGCTCGGCGGGTGATCAGGGGCGTGGCCGGCGGGTTCCCGCCACGAGCGCCGCTACCAGGGCGATCGCGGATGCTGCGACGGCGGCCCAGGCGACGGTGTGGTTGACCAGCTCGCCCTGGAACCGGCCGCCGGCGATCCACGCGAGGCCCCACGACATCGCGAGGCCGATGCCGAGCACGACCGCGCGACGCCCGGCGGCGAACGCCGCCCACGCGACGGACAGCGCGGCGGCCGCCGCTATGAGCACGACCGACCAGCCCGTCGCGCCGAGGCCGAGCTCGCCGACGCCCGCGTCGGTGAGGGCCGCGGCGACGTTCGCGAGCGTCGCGACGCTCACCCAGCCGGTGTACAGGCCCATCGTCCCGTCGAGCACGACGGCCTGCGCCGTCGACTCGGGCCGACGGCGCACGAGCCGCACGACGACCACCGCGTTGACGGCGAGCAGCGCCGCGATGACGACGACGCTCAGCGGCACCCACCCGGCCTGCACGACACCGATCCACGCGGCGTTGAGGACCATGGACACCAGGACCCACCACGCGGTCGCGCGCAGGCGCGGGCTCGTCGCGTGCCGCGGCAGCACCTGGTAGACGGCGAACGCAAAGAGGCCGAGGTAGATCACCGACCAGATGCGGAACGCCGGGTTATCGGGCGCGACGGGCGTCGCGGTCGAGGACAGCGCTCCCCCGGCGGTTTGCTCGACGGACGTGCCGCCGAAGGCGCCCGCGCCGTACGCGGCGGCCCCGGCCGCGACGAGCGACCCGACGAGGACGACGACCTGGCGGACCCGGTCGGAGGGAGCGGGGGCACGGACGCTTCCCGCGGGGACGGCGGCTGCGGTGGTCATGCCTCCAGCCTGACATCACTCAGCATGCTGAGCATGTCGGGGCGCCACCGCTCCCCCGCCGAGAACGACCTTGCTCCCCGCCGAGCACGACTCTGGTGTCGGCATCGCGGGGATACCGACACCAGAGTCGTTCTCGGCCGCGGGCCCAGGGCGGGGGCCGGTTGGGCGAGCCGGGCGGGTGGGAGCGAGGTGGGGCTCAGGCCAGAGGCTGACGGTCCGCCCAGTCGGCGAGGGTCGTGCGCGGGCCCGTGAAGAACGGGACCTCCTCGCGCACGTGGCGGCGCGCCTCGGTCGCGCGCAGCTCGCGCATGAGGTCGACGATGCGGTGCAGCTCGTCGGCCTCGAACGCGAGGATCCACTCGTAGTCGCCGAGCGCGAACGACGCGACCGTGTTGGCCCGCACGTCCGGGTAGTCCTTCGCCGCGAGGCCGTGGTCGCGCAGCATGGTGCGGCGCTCGGCGTCGGGCAGGAGGTACCAGTCGTACGAGCGCACGAACGGGTACACCGAGAGATAGTCGCGCGGCTCCTCGCCCGCGAGGAACGCGGGCACGTGCCCCCGGTTGAACTCCGCCGGGCGGTGCAGCGCCACGTTCGACCACACGGGCTCGAGGTGCGCGCCCAGGCCGCTCGCGCGCAGGTGCTGGTAGGCGCGCTGCACCGACTCGACCGTCGGGCCGTGCCACCACACCATGAGGTCGGCGTCCGAGCGCAGGCCCGCGACGTCGTACCAGCCGCGCACGACGAGGTCGCCGTCCGTCGCGGACGGGTCGTCGCCGCCGCCGACGGCGGCGAGCGCGTCGGCCACGAGGCCCGCGCGCTCGTCGGCGTCGGCGGGCAGGGGCGCCGCCGTCGCGAAGACGGACCACATCGCGTAGCGGATGGTGGTGTTGATCTGCTCGTGGTCCGCGGGTACGCGCGCGGCGTCGTTCATCGGGGTTCCTCTCGGGTCCGTGCGGTGGTGTCCGCCGGGGTTCAGCTGTGGATGTCCGTGCTGCACAGCGCCGGGACGCCGCTCGGCTCGCCGTCGCGGCGCAGGCAGCAGCCGGGCGCGCACACCGAGCGGAACGCGGGCAGGCTGCCGACGGTGGCCTCGGCGACGGCCTCGCCCCGCGCGAGCGCCGCGCGCTCGACGAGCAGGTCCACGAGACCGCGCACGAACGGCTCGCGCGTGCTCACGGTGCCCGCGCGGACCGCGGTCATCCCGAGCCCCGTCGCGGTCTCCATCGCCTCGGTGTCGAGGTCGTACGCGACCTCCATGTGGTCGGAGACGAAGCCGATCGGCGAGAGCACGACGTCGCGGACGCCGTCCTGCGCGAGGGCCTCCAGGTGGTCGTTCACGTCGGGCTCGAGCCACGGCTGGCTCGGCGGCCCGGACCGCGAGCAGTACGCGAGGTCCCACGCGACGTCGTGGCCCAGGCGCGCCGAGACCTCCGCGGCGATGACGCGCGCGAGGTCGAGGTGCTGCTCGGAGTACGTCGCGAACGAGACGCGCGACGCCGCCTCCATCGTGTCCGGGATGGAGTGCGTGACGAACACGAGCCGCGCGGCCGCGCCGTCGCCGCCCTTGTCCGCGAGCGCCGCGTAGCCGTCGAGCACCGCGTCGACGTTCGCCTGCGCGAAGCCCGGGTGGTTGAAGTAGGAACGCACCTTGTCGAACTGCACGCCCGTGGAGCCGTCGGGGCCGAGCTGGCCGCGCCCGTCGAGCACGACCGCGAGGTCCTCGCGGTACTGGCGGCAGCCCGAGTACGACGAGTACGCGGACGTCACGAGCGCGACGGCGTTCTTCGCGCCCAGCGCCTCGAGCTCGTCGATCGCGTCGGTCGTGTACGGCTCCCAGTTGCGGTTGCCCCACACGACGGGCAGCTCGGCGCCGCGGCGCGCGAGCTCGGCCTCGATCGCCGCCTTGAGCGCGAGGTTCTGCTCGTTGATGGGGCTCTTGCCGCCGAAGCCGTAGTAGTGCTCGCCGACCTCCTCGAGGCGCGAGTCCGGGATGCCCTTGCCCGCGGTGACGTTGCGCAGGAACGGCACGACGTCCTCGGGCTTGTTGGGCCCGCCGAACGAGTACAGCAGCAGCGCGTCGTACGGGCGCAGGTCGGGCGCAGGACCGCGGTCGACGGCGCTCGCGGGGGTGGCGGCGGGCTCGACGGGCTCAGCGGCCCGGCCCGTGTCGGCAGTGACGTCCTGGGGGGAGAACGGGGGCATGCTCCCGATCATGGCACCCGCTCCTGAGCCCGCTCGTCCGGAAGCGGGCACCTCGGACGTGACATTGACGGGACAGAGTGTCACCTCGTCCCTCGCGACGACGGTCGCGCCCTAGACTCGGGCCGCTCGTCCCTCGGGCCGCGCCGCGGGCACCGACGCCCGCGCACGAGCCGCCCGAGCCGACCACGTGGAGGTGGAGCCGTGCTGCTCCCGGAGATCACCGAGCGCGTGCCGCTCACGCGCCCCGACGGCCGCCTCGACCGCCGGGCCGTCGGCTGGGCCCGCCGGCCCCTCGTCGGCACCGACGCGATCGGGCGGCGCGGCGCGGGCGGCCCGCGCCGGTTCGGCCGGAACAAGCGCTGGGAGTACTGGGGCGTCACCACCCCGACGCACGTCCTCGCCCTCACCGTCTCCTCGATCGACTACGCCGCGGTGCACGAGGTGTGGGTCCTGGACCGGGAGTCGGGCCGGACGTGGGGTGCCGGCGCGACCGTGGTGCCGGCGCGCGGCGTCGAGCTCCCCGGCACGCTGGGCGACGGCCCGGCGCGCGCCCGGGCGAGGAACCTCGCGATCGACCTCGACGAGGTCGACGGCGGCACGCGCCTGCGGGCACGCACGCGCGACGTCTCGTTCGACGTCGTCGCCACGCTGCCGCCGGGTCACGAGCGGCTCGCGGTGGTGGTCCCGTGGAGCGACACGCGGTTCCAGTACACGGTCAAGGACGTGGCCCGCCCGGCGCACGGGACGCTGTGGGTCGACGGCCGGACGGTCGACGTGCCCGCCGGCTCGTCGTGGGCCGTGCTCGACCACGGGCGCGGGCGCTGGCCCTACGACGTCCGGTGGAACTGGGGCGCGGGCTCGGGCGAGAGCCACGGCCGGGTCGTCGGGATCCAGGTGGGCGGCCGCTGGACGGTCGGCACGGGATCGACCGAGAACGCGGTCCTCGTCGACGGGCGTCTCCACCATCTCCCCGACGAGCTCGTCTGGGACTACGACCTCGCCGACCCGGACCGGCCGTGGCGCGTCAGCGGCGGCGGCCTCGACACGACGTTCGTGCCCTTCCACACGAAGGTCACGCGCACGCACCTCGGGGTCGTCTCGTCGTCGACCGACCAGTGCTTCGGGCACTGGTCGGGCACGTTCACGCCGCCGGCCGCGCCGGGTGCGGGC
This sequence comes from Cellulosimicrobium sp. JZ28, assembly GCF_015327065.1. NCBI lineage: Bacteria > Bacillati > Actinomycetota > Actinomycetes > Micrococcales > Promicromonosporaceae > Cellulosimicrobium > Cellulosimicrobium sp. JZ28. The sequence continues at coordinate 2,812,576 of NZ_CP017660.1, forward strand.
GGCACCCCGCCCGCGCCGGTGCGATTCGACGGGCTCGTCGGCTGGGCCGAGGAGGTCCACAACCGCTGGTGACCGCCCCGCACCCCGGCCCGGCTTGCCAGTCCCCCGCCCCTGCCTAGCGTGGGGAGCGTCCCGGCGGCACCGACGCCGTCGGGCGTGCCCCGCGACGACGGCGACCCGTCCGCGGCGGCCGTGCCGGCACCGGAGCCGGCGCCGGTGGGAAAGGGGAATCTCATGCAGGCACGACGAGGACGGTTCAGCGCGGGGACGACGGGGGTCGCGGCCGCCGCGGCGCTCGTGATGCTCCTGCCGCTCGGCGGCGGCGGCGAGCGCGGCGACGACCGGGGCGGTGACCGCGGCGGCGGCCAGGGCCACGGGAACGACCGTGCCCGCAACGTCATCTTCATCCAGGGCGACGGGCTCGGGCTCTCGCACCGCGAGCTGGTCCGGCTCGCGACGGTGGGCAAGGACGGGCAGCTCGCGATGGACTCGCTCGAGCACGCCGGGTGGACCACGACGGACTCGGCCGACCCCGAGGAGGCCGTCACGGACTCCGCGGCGGGCGCCACGGCGTTCGCGTCCGGGGTCCGGACGTACAACGGGGCGGTGGGCGTCGACGTCGACGGCAACCCGGTCCCGACGCTCCTCGAGGCGGCCCGGGGCGCGGGCAAGGCCACCGGACTGGTCACGACGGCGCAGGTCACCGACGCGACGCCCGCGGCGTTCGGCGCGCACGTGCCCGACCGGGGCGACCAGAGCGAGATCGCGCGCCAGCTCCTGGAGAGCTCGCGGCCCGACGTCGTCCTCGGCGGCGGCGAGGACTGGTGGTACCCGGCGGGCGACCCCGGCGCGTGGGAGGACAACCCCGCCAAGGACCCGACCGAGCAGAGCAAGGGGACGAAGGGGAACCTGGTCGAGCGCGCCCAGGACCTCGGCTACACGTACGTGAGCGACGCCGAGGGCCTCGCGGACGCGCGCGGGCGCAAGCTGCTCGGCCTGTTCGCGAACGAGGAGATGTTCGAGCAGCGCAACGAGGGCGAGGGCGACCTCTACGAGCCGGAGGTGCCGCTCGTCGACATGACGGCCAAGGCGCTCGACGTGCTGTCGCGCGACCGCGACGGGTTCTTCCTGCTCGTCGAGGAGGAGGGCGTGGACGAGTTCGCGCACCGCTCCAACGCGACGCGCACGATCCAGGCCGGGCAGGCGCTCGACGAGACCGTCGCGCTGGCGCTCGACTTCCAGAAGCGGAACCGGGACACGCTCGTGCTCGTCGTGGGCGACCACGCGACGGGCGGGCTCGCGATCGAGAACGTCGACCCCGCGGACGAGGGCGGCGAGGGCGCGACGGCCGAGGACGGCCCGTTCGACCTCGCGGGCTCCGACCTGCAGTTCACGGTCGACTGGACGACGGGCGGCCACACGGGCGAGGCGACGCCGATCACCGCGCAGGGCCCGGGCGCCGCACGGCTCGCGGGCGCGCAGCGCAACACCGACGTCCACGACGCCATCCTGCGCGCGATGCAGCCCCGCGGTCGCGGCTGAGCCACGGGGAGCCGCCCGGCCCCGCGCCGCCGACCACGGGCCTGGCGCCGCCGAGCACGGGGTCGGCGACCGGATCGAGACGATTCCGGTCGCCGACCCCGTGTTCGACGGAGAGGTGGGGGCGGAGAAGGGGGGTGCGGAGAGGGGGTGGGGACCGGGGGGCCGAGCGCTGGGGTCAGCCCTTGACCGCTCCTCCGAGGCCGGCGCCCTGGAGGAACATGCGCTGGAAGACGAGGAACAGGCCGACGGGGATGAGGGTCGAGATCGCGAGCGCGGCGAGGAAGACGCCAAGGTCGGTCGACGCCTCGATGGACGGCAGGCGCACGGACAGCGGCTGGATCGCCGGGTCCTTGAGGACGAGCAGCGGCCAGAGGAAGTCCTTCCAGGCCGCGATGACCGCGAACACCGAGACGACGCCGACGATCGGGCGCGACATCGGCAGCACGACCGACCAGAACAGCCGGTACGGCCCGGCGCCGTCCATGCGCGCGGCCTCGAACACCTCGCGCGGGAGGCTGTCGAAGAACCGCTGGACGAGCAGCACGTTGAACGCGCTCGCGCCTGCGGGCAGCCACACGGCCCAGAAGCTGTTGATGAGCGAGCGCCCCAGCAGCGGCGGGTCGAGGATCGTCAGGTACAGCGGGACGAGCAGGACGATCGCGGGCACGAACATCGTCGACAGCACGAGCGCCTGCACGACCTTCCCGTACCGCGGGCGCAGCACGGACAGCGCGTAGCCGCCCGTCGTCGCGACGAGGATCTGCGACGCCCACGACCCGACCGCGAGCCAGATCGTGTTGAGGAAGTACCGGCTGACCTGGACGTCGTTCCACGCCTTGTCGAGGTTGTCCCACGCGATGCCGTTCGGGAAGACGGCCATCGGCGTGCGCAGGATGTCCTGCGTCGGCGTGACGGCGTACTTCGCGAGCAGCAGCATCGGTCCGAGGCCCGCGACGACGAGGACCACGAGCAGCAGGACGTGGGTCGTGCCCATCCCCCACCGCACGGACGGGCGGCGCCAGTCCGCCTCGGAGAGCGCGCCGCGGTCCTCGACGCCGTCGAGCGCCTTGCGGCGGCGCGCGCGCAGCCGTCGGCGGTCCGCCTCACGACGGGTGCGGCTCGCCTCGGCGGCGCGGCGGGCGGCGTCCGTCCCGTCCGTCGGGCCCGCGGGCGTGCCGTCGGCCGCCGCCGCGGAGTCCTGCGAGACGACGCCGATCTCGCTCGGGTTGTCGGTGGGCGAGAGGGTCATGACGTGCTCCAGGACCGGGTGAGCCGGAAGTAGAGGACCGAGAAGACGGCGAGGACGGCGGCGAGCATGATCGACAGCGCGGTCGCGGCCCCGTAGTCGCCGCCCAGGCTGTTCTGGAAGGCGTAGCGGTAGATGAGCAGCAGGATCGTCAGGGTCGCGTTGTTCGGCCCGCCGCCGGTGAAGAGGTAGGGCTCGAGGAAGACCTGCGCCGTGCCGATCACCTGGAGGATCAGGGTGATGAACAGGACGCCGCGCAGCGCGGGCAGCGTGACGTGCCAGATCTTGCGCCACAGCCCGGCGCCGTCGACCTCGGACGCGTCGTAGAGCTCGGGCGGCACGCTCGTGAGCGCCGCGAGGTAGATGATGATCGTCCCGCCCGCGCCGGCCCACGTGGCGGCGAGCACGAGCGAGGGCATCGCCGTCGAGGCGTCCTGGAGCCACGGGTACGGGCCGAGCCCGACCCAGCCGAGGATCGTGTTGAACACGCCTGTCGGGCTGCCGTTGTAGAAGAACTTCCACAGCAGCACCGCGACGACCGGCGGCACGACGACCGGCAGGTACGCGAGCGCGGAGTACAGCCCGCGCGCCCGGCGGACCTCGCGCATGAGCACGGCGGCGACGAGCGGGATCGGGTACCCGAACAGCAGCGCGAGGAACGCGAAGTAGAGCGTGTTCTTCACGGCCTTGCCCAGGAGCGGGTCGCTGAGCACCTGGCGGAAGTTGTCGAGCCCGACGAACGTCGGGTCGCTCACGAGGTTCGTCTCCTGGAAGCTCATGATCACCGCGCGCACGATCGGGAACCACGAGAAGACGCCGAAGATGAGGATCAGCGGGAGCAGGAACACGAGGTTGCTCAGGCCGCCGCCGCGGAACCACGTCACGGGGCTGCGGCGTCGGCCGCCGCGGTCGGCCCGCGCGTGCGAGGCGGGTCCCCGTCGCGGCGGGGCGGTGGTGGCGGTCACGGGCGGACGTCCTTCGGTGCGGTGGGAGGTGCCCGACGACGCGAGGTGCGTCGCGCCGTCGGGCACCGGCGGGGTACGGGTCGGCCGGCAGGGGGCGCCGCCGGCCGACCCGGGTCTGCGGGCCCGGGCGCGCGGATGGTGTGCCCGCGCGCCCCGACGGGCGTCAGCCCTGGTCGAGCAGGGCCTGCGCCTCGGTGTTCGCCTGCTCCAGCAGCGCGTCCACGTCGGCGTTCTCGTCGGTGAGGACGGCCTGGACGACGGGGTCGAGCAGGGCGTAGATCTCCTGCGTCTTCTGCGACGGCTCACCCACGAGCGGCAGGTCGAACATCGTGTCCGTGTAGCTCGTCATCTGGTCGAGCGGGACGTTGATGTAGTCCTTGATCCACTCCTGGTTCTGCTGGTACTGCTCCGGGGAGAACATCGGCAGGACCGGGGTGCCGACGGGCTGGTCGTTCGCGACGAGCGTCTCGGCGTCGGCGACGGCGCGCTTCTCGTCGACGAGCTTGCCGAGGTAGAAGAAGTCGATCCACTTGATCGCGGCTTCCTTCTTCGCCTCGTCCACGTCCGCCGGCATCGCGGCGAGCGTGCCGCCGGTGAGGACGCCCGCGTCGTCGCCCTCGAGCGGCAGGGCCGCGAGGCCGTAGGTGGCGGGGTCGATCGCGTTCGTCTGGACGAGCGACGTGAAGACGTCCGAGCCCGACGTGTACATGGCGACCTGGCCCGCGGCGAACGCCTGGTTCATGGTCCCCCAGTCGAGGAGGAAGTTGCTCCCGAGGGAGTTGTCCTCCCAGCGCATGGCCTGGAGCCACTCGAGCGCTTCCTTGGTGCCGTCGTTCGTGAGCGTCGACGTGGCGGTGCCGTCGTCGGCGACCTCCTGCGTCCGACCGCCGCGCGCGAACGTGTTGACCGTGAGCTGCCAGCCGCCCGTGTTGTTCTGCGACATCTGCATGTAGCCCGCGACGCCCGGGTTGGCGTCCGCGATCTTCTTCGCGTCCTCGCGGACCTCGTCCCACGTGGTCGGCGGCTGGTCGGGGTCGAGGCCGGCGGACTCGAACAGCTCCCGGTTGTAGTGCAGGCCCACGCCGTACACGTTCTTCGCGGGGATCGCGTAGACGTGGCCGTCGGAGCCCGTCCCGGCCTCGAGGATCGCCGGGTTGAACTTGTCGGCGTACGGCAGGGTCCGGAACTGCTCGTCGAGGTCGGCGAGCTGACCGTTCTCGACGAGCGTCTTGGCGTCGGTGAAGGGGATCTCGAAGACGTCGGGCAGCGTGCCGCCGGCGAGCTGCGGGGCGAACGTCGTCGCCTTCCACTCGTACTCCTCCGGCTGCACGTCGATGTCCGGGTTCGCGGCCTCGAACTCCTCGACCTGCGCGTTGAAGGCGTCGATCGCCTCCTGCTCGGAGCCCGGCAGGAGGGACACCACCTTGAGGGTGACCTTCCCGTCGCCGCCCGAGCCGCTGCTCTCGTCGTCGCTGCCCGAGCCGCCGCTCGAGCACGCGGCGAGCGTGCTGAACGCGAGCGCCCCCGCGAGGGTGAGGGCGGTCGCCTGACGTGTGGACTTCATCGTCGCTCCTGGGTTCCGGTGGTGCTGGGTGGGTTACGGGGTGCTGGGTAGCGGGTGCGGGTCGGGGGGCCGGGGCCCCGCGGCCCGGGTTCTCGTGGCGGTCGCCGCGGTCAGGCCCGGAGCCAGACGGCGGTGTCGGTGGGCAGGCGCGCCGCGCCCGGCGCGTCGCTCGCGCGGGGCGGGCTCCCGGGCGCGTCGCTGCGCAGGAGGACCTCGGCGTCCGCGGGGAGCGGGACGTCGTCGGGTCCGAGGTTGACGACGCACGCGACCGCGCGTCCGTCGCCGTCGCGGGGGGCCTCGCGGACGAAGGCGAGGACGTCGTCGCCGAGCACGACCCCGCCGAGCGAGTCGAGCCAGCGGAACCCGCCGGCCCGGAGCGCGGGCTCGGCCCGGCGGGTCGCGAGGACGCGCCGGTAGAGCGTGAGCACCGAGGTCTCGTCGCCGGTCTGCGCCTCGACGGAGAGCTCGCCCCAGCCGTGCGGCTGGGGCAGCCAGGGCTGCGCCCCGCCGTCGGGCCCGAAGCCGTGGCTCGTGCCGCCGCGCGTCCACGGGAGCGGGACGCGGCAGCCGTCGCGGCCCGGGTCGACGCCGCCGGACCGCGCGTGCATCGGGTCCTGGATCGCGTCGAGCGGGAGGTCCTCCACCTCCGGCAGGCCGAGCTCGTCGCCCTGGTAGAGGTACAGCGAGCCGGGCAGCGCGGCGGAGAGCAGCGCGGCCGCGCGGGCCCGACGTCGCCCGGTCGCCAGGTCCGTCGGCGTGCCGAACCGCTTGGTGGCGAACGCGAACGAGCTGTCCTCGCGCCCGTAGCGCGTCACGGGGCGGGTCACGTCGTGGTTCGACAGGACCCAGGTCGCGGGGGCGGCGACCGGCGCGTGCGCGTCGAGCGTGGTCTGGACGGACTCCCGCAGCGCCTTCGCGTCCCACGGGCGGGCCATGAAGTCGAAGTTGAACGCCGTGTGCATCTCGTCCGGGCGCAGGTACCGGGCGAACCGCTCCCGGTCCGCGAGCCAGACCTCGCCCACGAGCACGCGCGGCTCGTCGTACGCGTCGGCGACGGCGCGCCAGCCGCGGTAGATGTCGTGGAGCTCGTCGCGGTCGACGTGCGGGTGCTCGCCCGGGCCGGGGTGGTCCGGGACCTCGGGCAGCGCCGGGTCCTTGACGAGCTGCGCCGCCGAGTCGATGCGGATGCCCGCGGCGCCGCGGTCGAACCAGAACCGCAGGATGTCCTCGTGCTCGCGGCGCACGTCGGGGTGGTCCCAGTTGAGGTCGGGCTGCTCGGGCGCGAACACGTGGAGGTACCACTCGCCGGGCGTGCCGTCGGGGTTCGTCGTGCGCGTCCACGTGCCGCCCTGGAACTCCGAGACCCAGTGCGTCGGGACCTGCGAGCCGTCCTCGCCCCGGCCCGGGTGGAACCAGAAGCGCTCGCGCTCGGGCGACCCGGGGCCGGCCGCGAGGGCCGCGCGGAACCACTCGTGCTCGGACGAGACGTGGTTCGGGACGACGTCGACGATCGTGCGGATGCCGAGCGCGCGGGCCTCCGCGATGAGCTGCTCGGCCTCGGCGAGCGTGCCGAACTGCGGGTCGATCGCGCGGTAGTCGGCGACGTCGTAGCCGCCGTCCGCGAGCGGGGACACGTACCAGGGGGTGAACCAGATCGCGTCGACACCGAGGTCGCGCAGGTAGCCGAGGCGCTGGCGCACGCCCGCGAGGTCGCCCGTCCCGTCGCCGTTGCCGTCCGCGAAGCTGCGCACGTACACCTGGTAGATCACGGCGCTGCGCCACCAGTCGGGCGACGAGGCCGCCGGCCGTGCCGCCGCCGTGGGGGCCGCGTCGGGGGTGGGCGCGCCGTCGGCGGCTCGGGGGTGGTCGTTGCTCACCGCGTCCTCTTCCGTGAGTGCGTGGCCGGGTGGTCGGGGTGATCGCCCCGTCGGTCGGCGCACGGCGTTCGATGCCGTCCGGGATGGTCCCGGGATGGTCCCGGGACGGCCGTCGTGCACCGGGTGCCGACCGCGCCGTCGGGCATGACAGTAACTAGTCGACATCATCCGCGCAAGAACCCGACAGCAGCGTTATCGAAACGCTATCTCGGCGTGTCCAGACCGCGACGCCTTCGGCCGGAGGTGGGAGCGGCTCCCGCCGCAGGGCAGACGACGAGGGCCCCGGCCCGGCGCGCACGAGGCGGCCGGGCCGGGGCCCAGGAGGAAGAGGGTGCGGTCAGGCGACCGTCGCGTCACGACCCGTCGGGCGCGCGGCGGCCGTCGAGCCGCGCACGACGAGCTCCGGCTCGAAGAGCAGCTCGTCGCGGGAGACGTCGGCGCCCGCGATCATGCCGGCGAGCAGGTCGACGGCCGCGCGACCCATCGGCTCGATGGGCTGGCGCACGGTCGTCAGCGCGGGGTCCGTCGAGTTCATGAGGTTCGAGTCGTCGTAGCCGACGACGGAGACGTCGGCGGGCACGTCGCGCCCCGCGCGGCGGACGGCGCGGACCGCGCCGAGCGCGAGGGGGTCGCTCGCGCACACGATCGCCGTCGCGCCGGCCTCGAGGAGCCGGTTCGCGGCGGCCTGACCGCTCTCGAGCGAGTACTGGCTGTGCACGACGAGCGCCGGGTCCAGCGCGTGGCCGTGCCGCTCGGCGAAGGCCTGCGCGGCGGCGAGCTTGCGCTCGGACGGCACATGGTCGGCCGGGCCGAGGAGCAGGCCGACCCGCTCGTGGCCGAGGGACAGCACGTGGCCGAGCGCCTGGTTCATCGCGACGAGGTCGTCGCACGAGACGCGCGGGAAGTCGAGGTCCTCGACGGACGCGTTCATCAGCACGACGGGTAGGCCGAGCTTCTCGAGCCGGCGGAAGTGCGCGTGGTCGGCCTGGCGCTCGGCGTAGAAGCCGCCCGCGAAGATCACCCCCGACACGTGCTGGCCCAGGAGCAGGTCGATGTACTCGGCCTCCGTCACGCCGCCCGCCGTGCGCGTGCACAGCACCGGGGTGAACCCCTGCTGCGCGAGCGCGCCCCCGATCACCTCGGCGAACGCCGGGAAGATGGGGTTGACGAGCTCGGGGAGCACGAGCCCCACGAGCCGGCCGCGCTCCCCGCGCAGCTTGGTGGGCCGCTCGTAGCCGAGCACGTCGAGCGCCGTGAGCACCGCGTCACGCGTGGCCTGCGAGACGCCGGGCTTCCCGTTGAGCACGCGGCTCACGGTGGCCTCGCTGACACCGACCTTGGTGGCGACCTCCGCCAGACGTCTCGACATGCCGTCGACTATACGTCCGGCTGCAAGCCGCTTGCGTGATCCTTCCCACGGTGAACGCACGTTTGCGGCAGCGCTGTCCGCCCGTCCACAGCCGGGTAGGAGCGCACCGCGCAGGCCCGCTAGGCTCGTTCGGTGTCCTTCCAAAAGGTGCCCACCTCGTCCACGGCGGACCCCGCCGGGATCCTCCCCGCCCCGGTGACGCTCGAGCCCGGCGCCGGGACGACCGCCGTCGCGGACGGGACGTCCGTCGTCGCGGACCCCGCCCTGCGCCGCGCGGCGCGCTGGTGGCGGCGCGTCACCGAGGACGCGTTCGGCCTCGACCTCGTGCCCGCCTCGGCGGGCGCCGCGCCCGCCGACGGCACCCCGTCCGTGGTCTTCGCGGTCGACGACGACCTCCCGCCGTCGGGCTACCGCCTCGTCGTCGGCGACGACGGCGTCCGGGTCGGTGCGTCCGACCTCGACGGCGCGCACGCCGCGGCCCAGACCCTGCGCCAGCTCGCCGGCCCCGCCGCATTCCGTCGTGCCCCCGGCGTGACGGGCGCGGGCGGTCGCGCGACGCTCGCGCTCCCCCACGTCGCGGTCACCGACCACCCGCGGTTCGCGTGGCGCGGCGTGCTGCTCGACGTCGCGCGCCACTTCCTGCCGAAGGCCGACGTCCTGCGGTTCGTGGACCTCGCCGCGGCGCACCGGCTCAACGTGCTCCAGCTCCACCTCACGGACGACCAGGGGTGGCGCGTCGAGATCGCGCGCTACCCCCGGCTCACCGAGGTGGGTGCGTGGCGGCGCGAGTCCGGGCTCGGCACCTGGCGCGCCGGCGTCGCCGACGGCCGTCCGCACGGCGGCTTCTACACGCAGGACGACCTGCGCGAGATCGTCGCGTACGCGCGCGAGCGCGGCGTCACCGTGGTCCCGGAGATCGACGCGCCGGGGCACGTGGAGGCCGCCGTCGCCGCGTACCCGGAGCTCGGCACGCGCAAGCGACCGCACGAGGTCCGCACCACGTGGGGCGTGAGCACCGAGGTGCTCGACCCGTCGGAGGAGTCGCTGACCTTCTTCCGGCACGTGCTCGACGAGGTGCTGGAGATCTTCGACGCGCCGTTCGTCGCGATCGGCGGCGACGAGGTGCCCACGACGCTGTGGCGCGAGAACCCCGCGATCGTCGCGCGCGCGCAGGCGCTCGGGCTCGACGACGTCGGCGGACTGCACGGCTGGTTCCTCGCGCGGCTCGCCGAGCACGTCGCGTCCCTCGGGCGGCGGGCGGTCGTGTGGGACGAGGCGTTCGGCCCCGCGCTCCCGCGCGACGTCGTCGTGACGTCGTGGCGCGGCTGGGCCGTGGGCGCGGACGCGCTCGCGGCGGGCCACGACGTCGTCATGGCGCCCGAGCAGGTCGTGTACCTCGACCACCGCGGCGGCGACACCCCGGACGAGCCCGTGCCGGTCGGGTTCCTCACCACGCTCGACGACGTGTACGCGTTCGAGCCCCTGCCGGCCGAGCTCGCGGGTGCCGCGGACGGCACGGCGGCCGGTCCGGCTCCCGCGCCGGGCGCGCTGCTCGGCGGGCAGGCGGAGCTCTGGTCCGAGCACCTCGACTCCGCGCGCCGCGTCGACTACGCCGCGTTCCCGCGCCTCGCGGCGTTCGCCGAGGTCATGTGGTCCCCCGAGGCCGACCGCTCCCCCGGGTCCCCCGCGGCGCGCGCGTTCCACGAGCGCCTCGTCGCGCACCACCTGCCGCGCCTCGACGCGGCCGGCGTGGAGTACCGGCCGCTCGACGGGCCGCACCCGTGGCAGACCCGGCCCGGGGTCGCGGGCTGGCCGCGCGATCGTGCCGAGGAGCTCGCCGCGGGCGGCCTGCGCGGCGTCGGCGGCTGGGTCGAAGGTCGCGACGAGGACGCGGGCGGCCCGGCATGAGCGCCCTCGTGGTGCGCGGGGCGCGCCTCGTCGAGCCCGACGGCGGCCCCTCCGCCCCCGTCGACGTCACCGTGCGCGCGGGCCGGGTCGAGGGCGTCGCGCCCGCGGCCGGGACCGCTCCGGCGGGCGCCGACGTGCTGGACGCGGACGGCCGGCTCCTGCTGCCCGGGTTCGTCGACGCGCACGTGCACGGGGAGGCCGCCGTGCTCGACGCCGACGTGCAGCTCGCGATGCTGCGCCAGGGCGTGACGAGCGTCGTCGTCGGGCAGGACGGGGTGTCCTACGCGCCCTCGCCGCGCCCGGACGCCGACGGCGGGCCCGCGGTGTCGGGCCTGCACGACGCCGCCGCCTGGGCGAGCGGGTACTTCACGGCGATCAACGGCGAGCACCCGACGTTCCGCGGCGGGTCCGTCGCCGACCTCCTCGCCACGTACGACGGCACGACCCGCGTCAACGTGGGCTACCTCGCCCCGCACGGCACGATCCGCTACGCGGTGCTCGGCGCCGCCGCGCGCCCCGCGACGCCCGCCGAGACGGACCGGATGCTCGCGCTGCTCGCCTCCGCGCTCGACGACGGCGCGCTCGGCCTGTCGACCGGCCTGGAGTACGTCCCCGCGACGTACGCCGACGAGGCCGAGCTCGTCGCGCTCGCGCGCGTGCTCGCGGCCCGCGGCGTGCCGCACGTGTCCCACATGCGCGGCTACGAGGACCGCGCCGGCCCGGCGTTCGCGGAGCTCGTGCGCGTGGCGCGCGCGTCCGGGGTCGCGACGCACGTCTCGCACTACCACGGCCCGGCCGCGGAGCTGCTGGGGTACGTCGACGACGCGCACGCCGCGGGCCTGGACGTCACGTTCGACTCGTACCCGTACCTGCGCGGCTGCTCGATCCTGTCCATGGTGTCGCTGCCGACGTGGCTCCCCATCGCGGACGTCGACGCGACGGTCGCGGCGCTCGCCGACCCCGCGGTGCTCGAGCGCCTGCACCGCGAGCACTTCCCGCACCTGGCCGACCTGTGGCCGCGCGTGACGATGGCGGCGGTGCCGACCGGTCCCGCCGCCGGGGCCGCGGCGGGCCCGGTCGAGGACCTGTCGTGGACCGAGGGCATGACGTTGCCCGACGTCGCCGCGCGCCTGGGGCTGTCCCCCGCCGAGACCGCGGTGCGGCTGCTCGTCGCGACGCGCCTGCGCGCGTCGTGCGTGTTCGCCCAGCCGCCCACGAACTCCCCCGAGTCCGTCCGCGCCCTGCTGCGCCACCGGGCGCACGTGGGCGGGTCCGACGCGATCTACGCGCCGGTCGGGGGTGGCGGCCGCCCCCACCCGCGCGGCTGGGGCGCGTTCGCGCGCTTCCTCGCCGAGCACGTGCGTACGCTCGGGGACTGGACGTGGCACGACGCCGTCACGCACCTGTCCGCGCGGCCTGCCGCGCGCTTCGGGCTCGCCGGGCGCGGCGCGGTCGTCCCGGGGGCGGTCGCGGACCTCGCGCTCGTCGACCCCGACCGCGTACGCGACGAGGCGACGTACGAGGACCCGCGCCGCCCGGCGTCGGGCGTGGACGACGTGCTGGTCGCGGGCGTGCGCGTCCTGCGCGACGGCGCGCTCACCGACGCGCTCCCGGGCCGCCCGCTGCGTCCGGGCGCACCGGCGGCGTGACCCGCGCCCTGCCCCCGTCCACGAGAGCCCCGTCCCCGAGGAGGACCCCATGACCGGCACGACGCACGACGCCGCGCGGCCCGCACCCGACCGCCCCTGGGCGGGCGACGTCGTCGGGCCCCGGACCAAGGGGCTGCGGCTCCCGGCCGGGACCACCGTCGCGGACGTGCTCGCGGGCTCGCCGCGCGTCACCGACACCGCGTTCTCCTGGCCGCTGCTCACGCTCGACGACGCGGCGCTCGACCACAACGTCGGCACCGTCGCGCGCGTGTGCGCCGAGCGCGGGGTCGAGCACGCGCCGCACGTGAAGACGACGATGTCCCGCGCGCTCTACGCGCGCCAGGCTACGGCCGGGGCGTGGGGCGCGACGGTCGCGACGCCGTCCCAGCTGCGCACGGTGCGCGACTGGGGCGTGCCACGCGTGCTGCTCGCCAACGAGCTGCTCGACCCGCGCGAGATCGCGTGGCTGCGCGACGACCTGGCGCGCGCCGAAGCCGCGGGAGGCGACGACGAGGTGTGGCTGTGCGTCGACTCGCCGCACGGGGTCGACCTGCTCGCCCGCGGGTTCGCCGACGCCCCGGCCGCCGTCCGCGCGCGCCTCGGCGTGCTCGTCGAGCTCGGTGTCCCCGGCGGGCGCACCGGCGTCCGCAGCACCGCCGCGGCGCTCGACCTCGCGCGCGCTCTCCGCGCGTCGGGCCTGCGCCTGCTCGGCGCGACGGGGTACGAGGGCTCGGTCGTGGGCGGCACGACCGCCGACGAGCTCGGCGCCGTCGCCGCCTGGTGCGAGGACCTGCGCACGCTCGGCACCGCGTTCGTGCGCGAGGGTCTCGCGGGCGTGGACGAGCCGCTCGTGCTGTCGGCGGGCGGCAGCTCGTTCCTCGACGTCGTGCTCGCCGGGCTGCCCGGCCCGGTCCCCGGCGCGGACGGGCGCGAGGTCGAGGTCCGCGTCGTCGTGCGCTCGGGCGCGTACGTGACGCACGACCACGGCTTCTACTCGCGCACCGACCCGTGGAGCCGCATCCCCGGCGCCGAGCCGCTGCGCGCCGCCGCGACCGTCTGGGGCCAGGTGCTCTCCGTCCCGGAGCCCGGGCTCGCGGTCTGCGGCATCGGCCGGCGCGACGTCTCGTTCGACATCGACCTGCCCGTCGCGCTCTGGCTGCGCTCGCAGTCCGACGACGGCTGGCTCGCCCCGCGCGAGCTCGCCGGCACCCGTGTCACCGCGCTCAACGACCAGCACCTCTACCTCGCGCTGGACGCGGACGGGGCCGGGGCCGGGCAGGTCGGCGGCCCCGCCACCGCCCAGGTCCGCCCGGGCGACGTCGTCGGCTTCGGCATCTCCCACCCCTGCACGACCTTCGACCGGTGGCGCGTCGCCGCCGTCGTGCGGGGCGACGAGGTCGTGGACCTCGCGACGATCGACCTCTGACCGACCCACACCGCTGACCCACTCCGACCCCGCACGACACCCGGACACCCGGACACCCCGAGAGGACCCCGCATGACCACCGAGAAGACCGCGATCTCCACCCCCGACGCCCCGGCCCCCGCGCACACGTTCCACCAGGGCGTGCGCAAGGGACCGTTCGTCCAGGTCTCGGGCCAGGGGCCCGTCGACCCGGCGACGAACGAGTACCTCTACCCCGGCGACGTCGCCGCGCAGACCACGCGCACGCTCGAGAACGTGCGCGCCATCGTCGAGGCGTCCGGCGCCACGTTCGACGACGTCGTCATGCTCCGCGTGTACCTCACGAAGCGCGAGGACTTCCCGATCATGAACGACGCCTACGGCGCGTTCGTCGCGCAGCACACCACGAAGGGCGTGCTCCCCAGCCGCACCACGGTCTTCACGGGTCTGCCGCGCGAGGAGATGCTCGTCGAGATCGACGCGTTCGCGATCACCGACTGACGCGCCACACAGCCCGCCTCGCCACGCTCCGCGCCGGGTCCCGCGCCGCCGCGTGGGACCCGGCGCGTAGCGTGCCGGGCGGGAGGTGACCGATGCTCGCGACGATCGCGGTGGAGGGCTACCGCTCGCTGCGGAGCCTCGTGCTGCCGCTCGGGCGGCTCACGGTCGTGACCGGGGCGAACGGGACGGGCAAGTCGAGCCTGTACCGCGCGCTGCGCCTGCTGTCCGGGTGCGCGCTCGGGGGCGCCGTCGGCGCGGTGGCCCGCGAGGGCGGGCTGCGGTCGACGCTCTGGGCCGGGCCCGAGCAGGGCGGTCGGGCGGCGCGCGCGGGGGGCCCGGTCCAGGGCACGCGCCGAACGGCACCCGTCGCGCTGCGCCTCGGGTTCGCGGGGGCCACGCCGGACGACCTGGGCTACGCGGTGGACCTCGGCCTGCCGCAGCACCCGGGGTCGGCGTTCGCCCTCGACCCGGAGATCAAGGTCGAGACCGTCTGGTCGGGGCCCGTCCCGCGGCCCGCGACGCTCCAGGTCGAGCGGCGCGGACCGGCCGTCCGCGTGCGCGACGACGCGGGCCGCTGGCAGTCCTCACCCGCGCGCCTGCGGCCCTTCGACAGCGTGCTCACCGAGCTCGTCGACCCGGTGGGCGCGCCGGAGGTCGTCGCGGTGCGCGAGCGCCTGCGGTCGTGGCGCTTCTACGACCAGCTGCGCACCGACGCCGACGCCCCGGCGCGCTCGCCGCAGCTCGGCACCCGCACGCCCGTCCTCGCGCACGACGGCGCGGACCTCGCCGCAGCGCTGGAGACCGTGCGCGACCTGGGGCGCGGCGACGAGCTGGACGACGCCGTCGCCCGCGCCTTCCCCGGCAGCCGGCTCGCGGTGCACGCCGACGACGGCCGGTTCGAGGTCGCCTTCCACCAGGACGGCCTGCTCCGGCCGCTCACCGGCGCCGAGCTCAGCGACGGGACGCTGCGCTATCTCTTCCTCGTCGCCGCGCTGCTCTCGCCGCGACCGCCCGAGCTCCTCGTGCTCAACGAGCCGGAGACGAGTCTGCACCCCGACCTCCTGCCCGCGCTCGGCGCGCTCGTGCACGCGGCGGGCCGCGAGACGCAGGTCGTGGTCGTCACGCACGCGCCGCCGCTCGTCGAGGCGCTGCGCGACGCCGCCGCGTCGGGCCCGGCGGACCTGCCCGGCGCGGACGAGCTCGTGGAGGTCGAGCTCGTGCGGTCACCGTTCGGCGAGACGACGGTCGCCGGGCGCGAGGGGCTCCTCGACCAGCCCGCGTGGAGCTGGCCGAAGCGCTGACGGCGGCGCCGTCCCCCGGGAGCCGGCCGGGGGACGCGCCGGTCAGCGCCGCGACGCGACGTGCAGGCTCGTGACGGTCGCCGCGA
The DNA here is from genome assembly GCF_015327065.1 of Cellulosimicrobium sp. JZ28. Taxonomy (NCBI): domain Bacteria; kingdom Bacillati; phylum Actinomycetota; class Actinomycetes; order Micrococcales; family Promicromonosporaceae; genus Cellulosimicrobium; species Cellulosimicrobium sp. JZ28. The sequence continues at coordinate 2,827,989 of NZ_CP017660.1, forward strand.
GGTCGACGAGGCGGGACGCCGTGCGGTCGAGCAGCTCGTCGAGCGCGATGGGCCCGGGCGCGATGCTGAACGCCGCGGCGATCCCGGCCTCGCGCGCCTGGTGCGCGGGCAGCAGCACCCGGCCCGCGAGCACGACGACCGGAGGCCGGTGGGGTGCCTCCGCCGCGAGGGCGCCCATCGCGTCCGCGACCTTCCCGTTCACGGACTGCGAGTCGAACGACCCCTCGCCCGTGACGACGAGGTCGGCGGCGCGGATGGCAGCGGGCAGCCCGACCGCCTCGGCGACGAGGCGCGCGCCCGGCTCGAGCTCGGCGCCGAGGACGCCGACCATGCCCGCGGGAACGCCGCCCGCGGCGCCCGCACCCGCGAGCTCCGCCACGTCGACGCCGGTCTCCTGCACGAGGACTCCCGCCCAGCGCCGCAGCGCGTCGTCGAGGAACGCCACGTCCGCCGGCTGGGCGCCCTTCTGCGGTCCGAACACGTGCGCCGCGCCCCGCTCGCCGTGCAGGGGGTTGGTGACGTCGACCGCGAGGCGCCAGCGGACCTCGCGCGCCCGCGGGTGCAGGCCGGACAGGTCGAGCCGCGCGACCCGCGCGAGGCCCTCACCGCCGTCGGGCACAGTCGTCCCGTCGGCGTCGAGGAGCCGCGCGCCGAGGCCCGTGAGGATGCCCGCGCCGCCGTCGGTGGACGCCGACCCGCCGAGGCACACGATCACCTCCTCGACGCCCGCGTCGAGCACGGCGGCCGCCGCGGCGCCCGTGCCGCGGGTGTGCGCGTGCAGGGGCTGGAGCGCGACGTCGCTCACCTGGGGCAGCCCGCTCGCCTCGGCGAGCTCGACCACGCCGAGGTGGCCGTCGGCCGAGACCCCGTAGCGCGCGGTGCGGGGACGGCCGATCGCGTCGACCGTGGAGACCTCCCGGGCCGGGACGCCCCACACGGCGAGCAGGGCCTCGAGCGTGCCCTCGCCGCCGTCGGCCATGGGGAGCTCGACGACCTCCGCGTCAGGGACGACGCTGCGCACGCCCGTCGCGACGGCGTGCGCGACGTCGGCGGCGCTCAGGCTGCCCTTGAACGAGTCGGGGGCGACGACGACGCGCAGCGGGCCGTCGGCGCGGGGCCCGGGGACGGGGTTCGGGGTGGTGCTCGGCGTTGAGGACACGCTCGCATCCTAGGCAGGCCGACGCGCGACGGCCCGCAGCGGAAGGGACGGACCGGACGTGTTCCGCGCCACAGCGCCGAGACCGCGAGGCCGGTACCGAGGCGGCCGGAGTGACCGCGTCGTCCGTGGGCGCGCGCTCAGGCGCCCGGGGCGCCCGCCGCGCGTCCCGGCGCGGCGTCCGGGATGTCCGACTGCGCGGCACGCAGCCGCTCGAGCAGCTCGCCGAGCGTCGCGAGGTCGGCGTCGTCGAGGGCGCCGCCCACGTACGTCGCGATGGCCCGGGCGTGCGCGCGGCCGGTCGTGCGCTGGAGCTCGCGGCCCGCCGGGGTGAGCCGGACGAGCGTGCCCCGCGCGTCGTCCGGCGGGGTCGCCCGGTCGACGAGGCCGCGCGCCGCGAGCCGGTCCACCATGCGGCTCAGCGAGGGCTGGCTGAGCAGGATGTACGCGTTGAGGTCGCGCAGCCGCATCCCGTCCTCGGGGCCCTTCGTCAGCGAGAACAGCACGTCGTACTCGCGCAGGGTCAGGCCGTCCCAGACCGGGTCGGACTGCAGCCGCCGCATGATCGCGACCTGGGCCCGGAAGAGGGACTCCCACGTCTCGACGGCGAGGCGCGCGCTCCCGGGGCCCGGCTCGGGACCCGCGTCGTCGGCGTGCTGCTGCGTCATGTCGCCCCCGGACGGCTCGGTCGATGCGTTCGCATCGACCCTACCCGCCGGGTGGCCGGTCAGCGGCCCAGGCGGCGTTCGCGCTGCGAGTACGCGCGCAGCGCGCGCAGGTAGTCGACGCGACGGAAGTCGGGCCAGTACGCCTCGCAGAAGTAGAACTCCGAGTGCGCGCTCTGCCAGAGCAGGAAGCCGCCGAGGCGCTGCTCGCCCGACGTGCGGATGACGAGCTCCGGGTCCGGCTGGCCCTTGGTGTAGAGGTGCTCCTCGATGTGCTCGACGTCGAGGTTCTCCGCGAGGTCCTGCAGGCGCGCCCCCGCGGCGGCCTGCTCGCGCAGGTACGACCGCACGGCGTCGGCGATCTCGTGGCGCCCGCCGTAGCCGATCGCGACGTTGACCTGGAGCCCGTCGACGGCGGCCGTGCGCTGCTGGGCGTCGCGCAGCGCCGCCGTGAGCCGCTCGGGCAGCAGGTCGAGCCGGCCCATGACCCGCAGGCGCCAGCGGCCCGTCTCGGCGAGGTCGCGCACGGCGTCCTCGATGATGTCGAGCAGCGCCGACAGCTCCTCCTGCGAGCGCGACAGGTTGTCGGTCGAGAGCATCCACAGCGTGACGACCTCGACGCCGAGGTCCTCGCTCCAGCCCAGGAACTCCGTGATCTTGTCGGCGCCCCGGCGGTGCCCGGTCGCCGTGGACTCCCCGAACGAGCGCGCCCACCGCCGGTTGCCGTCGAGGATGACCCCCACGTGGCGCGGGACGCTCTCGCGCGAGAGGGTCGCCGCGAGGCGACGCTCGTAGAGTCCGTAGACGGGGCGGGGCAGGCGCACGCTGGTTCCTCGGCGATGGGCGGACGGGGACGCCCGGCGGGCGCGCCCCGGTGGGGGCGCTCGGGCCGAACCCGCACACGCTACCGCTCGCCCGCGCCCGGTCCGGCGGGCCGGGACCGCTCCGCACGCCCCTGCCCAGGATCTTCACACCGCGGGGCGGGGACGGGTCGCAAACCTACGTTGGCGTAACTTACGATGGCGTAGGTTGGTGTGGGAGCCCCGCGCCGGCCTCTTCCGTGCCCGGACACACACCACCGAGGAGACGTCGTGGACCGACCGACCGACCGCGACCGCACCCCGAGCGCCCCGCCCGCCGACCCGGACCCCGCACATGCACCCGGCACCGACGCGCTCGAGTCCGTCCGCGAGAACGTGGGCGACGCCGTCGCGAAGGTCGCCGAGGTCGTCAAGCCGCGCCTGCGGGGCTGGATCCACGCGGGGACGTTCCCCGTCGCCCTCGTCGCGAGCATCGTGCTCGTGCTCGTCGCGCCGCCCGTGGCGGGCAAGGTCGCGTGCGCCGTCTTCGGCCTCAGCGCGTGCCTGCTGTTCGGCACGAGCGCGGTCTACCACCGCGGCACGTGGTCGCCGCGCGTCGCGGGCGTGCTCCGCCGCGCCGACCACTCGAACATCTTCCTCATCATCGCGGGCACCTACACGCCCCTCGCCGTGCTCCTGCTCCCCCAGCGGACCGCGACGATCCTGCTCGCGATCGTGTGGAGCGGGGCCCTGCTCGGCCTCCTCGCCCGGATCCTGTGGCTCGACGCCCCGCGGTGGGTGTACGTGCCCATCTACGTCGCGCTCGGGTGGGTCGCGGTGGGCTACATGCCCCAGTTCTGGACGACGACGAACGGCCCGGCGATCGTCTGGCTCGTCGCCGTCGGCGGCCTCGCCTACACGCTGGGCGCCGTCGTCTACGGCGTCAAGAAGCCCAACCCCAGCCCGCGCTGGTTCGGCTTCCACGAGATCTTCCACGTGCTCACGGTCGTCGGCTACGGGTGCCACTACGCCGCGATCCTCGTCGCGGCGCTCGCCGCGCGCTGAGCGCCCGTCGCGCGGAGCGCCCACCCGGGCGCCCCGCGTCGGCTCAGTCCTTCGGGACGACGACGTAGCGCCGGTTCGCGAGCGACGGGTTGCGCTCGCGCACCGCGGCCAGCGCGGCCGGGTCGAGGTCCGCGCTGCGCAGCTCCGCGCGCTCGCCGAGCTCCAGCCCCACCTGGCCGTCGGGGCCGACGAGCAGGGAGCGCCCGGTCACGCCCCGGCCCGCCTGGCCCACGGCGAGCACGACGGCGGTGTTCTCGATCGCGCGGGCCCGCGCGAGGGTGCGCCACTGGTCCGCCTTGAGCTCGCCCGCCGCCCAGGCGGCCGGCACCACAAGCACGTCGGCGCCCGCGTCCACGAGGCGCCGCGCGCTCTCCGGGAAGCGCAGGTCGTAGCAGGTCATGACGCCGAACGTCAGGTCGCCGACGCGCAGCACGAGCGGCGGCGCGGCCGGGTCCCCCGCGTCGAGCCGGTCCGACTCGCGGTGACCGAAGGCGTCGTAGAGGTGCACCTTGCGGTACGTCCCCACGAGGTCGCCCGCGGCGGCCACCGCCACGACGACGTTGACCGCCCGGCCGGGCGCGCTGCCCGGCACGAGGGTCCCCGCCACGACCGCGACACCGTGCTCGCGCGCGAGCCGGCGCAGCGTGCCGACGAACGGCCCGTCCAGCGGCTCCGCGTGCTCCGCGCCGGTGCCGCGCGGGTCGAACGCCGCGGCGTACTCCGGCAGCACCAGCAGGTCGGCGCGCACGCGCGCTGCCTCCCGGAACGCCGCACCGACGGTCACGAGGTTCGCGGCGTGGTCGGCCGAGACCTCGAGCTGCCCGATCGTGACGCGAGCGCCGGTCGCCACGGTCAGCCCTGCCGCTCCGGGCCGCTCTCGGCCGGGCCGCGCCCGTCGCGGGTGCCGCCGGACGTGGAGCTGTCCGGCGCGGCGCCGTCGGACGCGGCGCTGTCGGACGCGGAGCCGTCCGGTCCGGAGCCGGCGGTCGCGGAGCCGTCCGGTCCGGAGCCGGCGGTCGCGGAGCCGTCCGGTGCGGAGCCGGCGGTCGCGGAGCCGGCGGGGGTCTCCGGAGCGGTGGCGTCGACCGGGCCGTCCGGGCCGATCCCCTGGGTCTCGGCGTTGTGCCGCATGCGTCGGAGCTGGCGCGAGAGCCCGAAGAACAGGGCCACGGTCGCGAGCGCCACGGCGAAGATCGCGAGGAACCCGGCGAGGCCGGGCGACACGTCGTTCGGGTCCAGGTCCTCGCGCAGCGGGTCGTCCGACGGGCTCGGCGTCGCGGTCTCCGCGACGACGTCCGCCGCCCAGCCCGGGCCGCCCGCGAGCGTCGGCACGTCGAGGAAGGGTGCCGCGCTCACGAGGCCACCTCCTCGCCCGCGACGAGCTCCCGCACGCCGGCGAACAGGTCGTCCTCCGGCAGGTCCGTCGGGACGCGCGACTCCGCGAGCTCGAACTCCTCGAACGGCCACACGTCGACCTCGAGGTCGCGCGGGATCGCGAAGAAGAAGCCCTCCGGGTCGATCTGCGACGCGTGCGCGATGAGCGCCGCGTCACGCTGGGCGTAGTAGCGCGCCACGTGGACGCGCGTCGTGACCTCGCGCTCGGGATCTCCCGCGCGGACCGCGACTCGACCCAGTCGCCGAACGGCGACTCCAGGCCCGCGCCCTGCATCGCCTCGTGGAGCGTGCGGATGCGGTTCATCGAGAAGTCGTGGTTGTAGTACAGCTTGAGCGGCGACCAGGGCGCCGCGCCGCCCTCCCGGCGGTAGCGCTCCGGGTCGCCCGCGGCGTGGAACGCCTCGAACGCGACGCGGTGGCACATGACGTGGTCCGGGTGCGGGTAGCCGCCCGACGGGTCGTACGTCGTGACGACGTGCGGACGGAACTCGCGCACGAGCTCGACCAGCGGCGCGGCCGCCTCCTCGAGAGGCACGAGACCGAACGAGCCCTCGGGCAGCGGCGGCAGCGGGTCCCCCTCGGGCAGCCCCGAGTCGACGAACCCGAGCCACTGCTGCCGGACGCCGAGCGCGCGCGCCGCGGCGGCCATCTCGACGCGGCGCAGGGCGCGCATGCCCTCGATGTCCGCCGGGCCCTCGCCGAAGCTCGGGTTGAGGATGTCGCCACGCTCGCCCCCGGTGCACGTGGCGACGAGCACGTCCACGCCCTCGGCCGCGTAGCGCGCCGTCGTCGCGGCGCCCTTGCTCGACTCGTCGTCGGGGTGGGCGTGCACGGCCAGGAGACGGAGCGTCTCCGGCTGCTCGCGGTGGGTGGTCGATCCGGCCGCGGGTTCGGCCACTGGTCCTCCCGGGTGCGTCGTACGTCTCCTCGCGCGGCCTGGGACGCGGCAGGACGCCGTGGGTGCACGACGAGGGCCGGGGCTCTGCGAAGATGGGTCGAGGACATGATCCACCACCGCGCCCACACCTGACGAACCGCCGGCCACCGCCGGCACCCGCCGGGCCAGCGACCGGGGCGCGGCGGCACCGACCACGGGACCGCACCATGACGAACGAGACCACCGCCCCGCAGCCGAGCCCGAGCACGCCCCTGCGCCCTCCGGCGGGGCGGTACGGGCCCGAGCCCACCGAGCGGCGTCGGCGCCTGGCGGTCGTCGGGATCGTGCTCGTCGCGGTCGTCGGGCTCGCCATCACGTTCGTCATCGGGCTGCGCTACGCGAACGAGCCGGTGCGCTACAAGGACTTCGGGTACACCGTCGTCAGCCCGGAGCGCGTGGACGTCACGTTCGAGGTGTACATGGACCCCGGCACGACGGCGACGTGCACCCTCGACGCGCTCGCCGAGAGCTACGCGCAGGTCGGCACGGTCGACGTCACGGTCGGTCCCGTCGAGGTCACGGAGTCGCGCTACACCGTGAGCGTCGCGACGTCGGAGCTCGCCACGACGGGGATCGTCCAGTCCTGCCGCCCGGCTCCCTGAGCCGCCCGGCCGTCGTGCGGCCCGGCCGCCGCACTCCCGTCCGTCGTGCCGCCTGACCGCCCCGCCCCGCGCCGTCCGCACCTCGTGCTTTGCTATCCTGAGGGATTCCCGCACCCGACCGCGTGCGGCCCGCGGCCGGTGCTCGTGACAGGCGACCGACCACCGGGCGACCCGGCGGTCCGGCGGGAACCAGTCCTCCGCGCTGCCACCCGGGCAGCGTCACCGACCCGGGCAGGCAGGCGCTCGCGTGAGCACGCGCCCCGGCTGCCCGTCTCTGCACGGCCGTGCCCGGCGCGACCGTCGAACCATGGAAAGGAAGGAGCGAACCGTGACCGACACCACCGTCACCTGGCTGACCCAGGAGGCGCACGACAGGCTGCAGGCCGAGCTCGCCCACCTGTCCGGCGAGGGCCGCACCGAGATCGCGGAGCGCATCGCCGCCGCCCGTGACGAGGGCGACCTCAAGGAGAACGGCGGCTACCACGCCGCCCGCGAGGAGCAGGCCAAGAACGAGGCCCGCATCCGCGAGCTCACCGAGAAGCTGCGCAACGTGCGCATCGGCACGCCGCCGGACGACGGCAAGGTCGAGGCCGGCATGGTCGTCACGGCCGTCGTCGCGGGCGACGAGATGACGTTCCTCCTCGGCTCGCGCGAGATCGCCGGCACGACGGACCTCGACGTGTACTCGCCGACGTCTCCGCTCGGTGCCGCGATCGACGGCAAGACCGTCGGCGACGAGACCAGCTACACCGCTCCGAACGGCAACGAGATCGCCGTGAAGATCACCGCCGCGAAGCCCTTCGAGGGCTGACGCGCCCCCGGCGGCCGCACGCCGCCGGGCGAGACGTGAGAAGTGGCCCCTCCGACACGTGTCGGAGGGGCCACTTCTCGCTTCTCGGGTCTCGTCAGACCCGCGGCGACCCGCCGTCGCTGCGCTCGACGCGGTAGCCCGCGGAGCGCAGGTGCGCGACGAGCTCGTCGCAGTGCTCGGGGCCCTTGGTCTCGACCTGCATGCGCACCCACGCCTCGCCGATCGCGAGGCCCACGTCCGTGCGGTCGTGGTCGATGTGCATGATGTTGCCGCGCCTCGCCGCGATCGCCTCGAGCATGCGCGCGAGGGCGCCGGGGCGGTCGTCGAGCAGCACCTGGAGCTGGATGTACCGGCCCGCGGCGGCGAGGCCGTGCCGCACGACCCGCAGCAGCACGAGCGGGTCGACGTTGCCCCCGGACAGCACGACGACGACCGGTCCCTCGACCGGGTCCGCCGCGCCCGCGTCGACCGCGGCCGTCCCGGACAAGAGCGCCGCGACGCCGGTCGCGGCGGCGGGCTCCACGAGCAGCTTCGCGCGCTCGGCGACCATGAGGAGCGACCGGGAGATCTCCTCCTCGGTCACGGTGCGCACCTCGACGCCGTGGTGCGCGACGATCCCGAACGGCACCGCGCCCGGGGTCCCGACCGCGATGCCGTCGGCCATCGTCCCGGCGAGCCGGGCCGTCGTCGGCTCTCCTGCGGCGAGCGAGCCCGGGTAGGCCGCGGCACGCTCCGCCTGCACCCCGATGACGCGCACGTGCGGCGCGGCCTGCGCGAACGCCGCGGCGAGCCCGGCGACGAGCCCGCCGCCGCCGAGCGGGGCGACGACGGTCCGGACGTCGGGCACCTGCTCGAGGATCTCGAGCGCGATGGTCGCCTGGCCCGCGACGACGTCGGGGTGGTCGAACGGGTGGATGAAGACGGCGCCCGTGCGGTCGGCCTCGGCGCGCGCGGCGGCGAGCGTCTCGTCCACGTCGGCGCCGACGAGCCGGACCTCGGCGCCGTACTGGCGCGTCGCCGCGACCTTGGGGAGCGCGGCGTCGACCGGCATGTACACGACGGCCCGGATGCCGAGCAGTCCCGCGGCGAACGCGACGCCCTGCGCGTGGTTGCCCGCGCTCGCCGCGACGACGCCGCGCGCCTTCTCGTCGGCGCTCAGGCGCGCCATGCGCACGTAGGCGCCGCGGACCTTGAACGACCCCGCGCGCTGGAGGTTCTCGCACTTGAGCAGGACCCGGACGCCCGCCGCCTCGCTGATCGCCCGGGTGGTGTGGACCGGCGTGCGGTACGCGACGCCGTCGAGCAGGCGGGCGGCGTCGCGGACGTCGTCGAGCGGGACGGGCACGGGACCCGAGGTCACCGCGCCTCTCCCGGCGTGCCCTCGCCCGGTGCGTGGGCGACGCCGGCATCCTGCGTCTCGACGACCGCCGAGCCGCCGGCGTCGTGCGCCCGGCGACCGGGGCGGCGGGCGCCCGTGTCGTCGAGGTCGGACTCGGCGCGCGCGATGACGGGCGGCTGCGGGCTGCCGCGCACGACGACGCGGTCGTCGGTGCCGAGCTCGGGGAACTTGTCGTGGCCGTGCAGGTAGAGCACCACCGTGTTGAGCACCGCGGCGATCGGGACCGCGAACAGCGCGCCGACGATGCCCGCGGCGAAGCTGCCCGCCGCGACGACGAGCAGCACGGCGACGGGGTGCAGCGAGACCGCGTGCCCCATGAGGAAGGGCTGGAGGATGTGGCCCTCGATCTGCTGCACGAGCAGCACGATGCCGAGCATGACGAGCGCCTGCACCCAGCCCTGCGCGACGAGCACGACGAGCACCGCGATGGACCCGGTGACGATGGCACCGACGATCGGGATGAACGACCCGACGAAGACGAGGATGCCGAGCGGCAGCGCGAGCGACGGCACGAAGAACGCGGCGCCGACGCCGATGCCGACCGCGTCGACGGCGGCGACGAGGATCTGGGTGCGCGTGTACGCGGCGAGCGTCACGATGCCGCGACGGCCGGCCTGGTGCACGCGGTCGCGGGCGCGCAGCGGGAGCAGCCCCACGACCCACGACCAGATCGAGCGGCCGTCGAGCAGGAAGAAGAACGTGCAGAACAGGGCGATGAGGGCCCCGGCGAGCACGTGGCCGATGGTCGTCGCCGCGCCCAGCGCGCCCGAGACGATCGAGTCCTGGTTCTCGGACACCGCGGTCCCGGCCTGGTCGAGCCAGTGCGAGAGCGTGGTGGAGTCGAGGCCGAGCGGGCCGTCGGCGAGCCAGTTCGTGAACTGCTCGAAGCCCTCGACGGCCTGGTCGCGCAGGTCCTGGAAGCCGCTGACGATCTGCTGCCCCGCGATGGCGATGAGCCCCGCGACCACGACGATGAGCGCGATGAGCGCGGCGCCCGACGCGAGGCCGCGCGACATGCGCAGGTGCCGCCGGAAGAACCGCTGGACCGGCGTGAGGAGCACGGTGAGCAGCAGCGCCACCGCGATCGGCACGACGATCACCTTGAGCTGCGTCACGACCCACAGCCCGGCCGCGATCGCCGCACCGATGAGCAGCAAGCGCCACGACCACGCGGCGGCCGAGCGCACGGCGTCGGGCACGGCCGCTGCGCCGGGACGCGCGGGAGGAAGCGGGTCGGGGGTGCGGTGCTGGTCCGTCTGCGCGCTCACAGCGCAACCCTAGGGGAGCGGCCCCCGCCGCGCGCCCCTGCGCACGGCGAGCCCGCGCGGTGTGCGCAGGATCTCCCCGTCAGGCGAGCGCCTGCCCGAGGTCGGCGAGGAGGTCCTCGACGTCCTCGATGCCGACGGACAGCCGGACGAGGTCGTCGGGGACCTCGAGCGCCGTGCCCGCGACGGAGCCGTGCGTCATGCGGCCGGGGTGCTCGACGAGCGACTCGACCCCGCCGAGCGACTCCGCGAGCGTGAACACCCGCGTGCGCGCGCACACGTCGAGCGCCTTCGCCTCGCTGCCCACGCGGAACGAGACCATGCCGCCGAACCCGGACATCTGACGCGCGGCGAGCTCGTGGCCCGGGTGCGACGCGAGGCCCGGGTAGATCACCTCGGTCACGGCGGGGTGCGCGTCGAGGAACTCCGCGACGGCGGCCGCGTTCGTCTGGTGGCGGTCCATGCGCACCGCGAGCGTCTTGAGCCCGCGCAGCGTGAGCCACGCGTCGAACGGCCCGGCGACGGCGCCCGACGCGTTCTGGTGGAAGCCCACCGCCCCCGCGACGTCCGTGCCGCCCGCGGGCGACGCGAGCCCGCCGGGGAGCTGCGCGCCCGTCGCCACGACGAGCGCTCCCCCGACGACGTCGCTGTGGCCCCCGACGTACTTCGTGGTCGAGTGCACGACGACGTCCGCCCCCAGCGCGAGCGGCTGCTGGAGGTAGGGGGTCGCGAAGGTGTTGTCGACGACGAGCAGCGCCCCGGCGTCGTGCGCGACGCCCGCGAGCGCCGCGACGTCGCTCACGCCGAGCAGCGGGTTCGTGGGGGTCTCGACCCAGACGACGCGCGTCTCGGGGCGCACGGCCGCGCGCACGGCCTCGACGTCCGTGAGGTCGACGGGCGTGTGCTCGACGCCCCACGGCCCGAACACGCGGGCGATGAGGCGGTAGGTGCCGCCGTACGCGTCGTCGGGCACGATCACGTGGTCCCCGGGGCGCACGACGGCCCGCAGCAGCGTGTCCTCGGCGGCGAGGCCGGACGCGAAGGCGAACCCGCGCGCGGCGGGCGACCCGTCCGCCGTCGGGCGCAGGCCGCCGGACTCCGCGGCCGCGAGCGCCTCCTCCAGGGCGGTGCGCGTCGGGTTCGCGGAGCGCGAGTACTCGTAGCCGCCGCGCAGCCCGCCGACGCCGTCCTGCTTGTACGTCGAGACCTGGTGGATCGGCGGCACGACGGCGCCGGTCGTCGCGTCCGGGTCCTGGCCCGCGTGGATCGCACGCGTGGAGAAGCCGGTGGTGGTCCAGTCGGGGTGCTCGCTCGAGGTGGTCACCCGACCAGCCTAGGCGCACCCCCTGCGCCGAGCAGGCGGTCCTGGTCCGTCCCGCTACCCGGACGAGCCAGGACCACCTGCTCGACGGCGGCCATGGCGGCGGCCATGGCGACGGCGGCGGGGCGGTGGCGGCGGGGCGGTGGCGGCCGCGACCGCCGCGGGGCACGGTAGGGAGGCGGGCGGCGACCGTCGTCCGACGACCCGGAAGGAGCCCGCGCATGAGGATCGACCTGGACGGCAGGAGGGCGCTCGTCACCGGCTCGGCGCAGGGCATCGGGCTCGCGATCGCGCGCACGCTCGCGGCGTGCGGCGCGGCGGTCGTCGTCAACGGGCGCTCCGAGGAGACGGCGCAGCGGGCCGCCGCGGACGTGCGCGAGCACGTGCCCGGGGCGGACGTGCTGGGCGTGGCCGCGGACCTCGCGACCGACGAGGGGACGGCGACCGTGCTCGACGCCGTGCCGCACGTCGACGTGCTGGTGAACAACCTCGGCATCTTCTCGAGCGCGGACCCGCTCGCGATCGACGACGCCACGTGGCGCCGCTACTTCGAGGTGAACGTCCTCGCGGGCGTGCGGCTCACGCGCGCGTACCTGCCGGGGATGACGGAGCGCGGCTGGGGCCGGGTGCAGTTCGTCGGGAGCGACTCGGCGGTCGTGATCCCGGCCGAGATGATCCACTACGGCGTGACGAAGACGGCGCTGCTCGGCGTCTCGCGCGGGTTCGCCAAGGCGGCGGCGGGCACGGGCGTCACGGTGAACAGCGTGCTCGCCGGGCCCACGCACACGGGCGGGGTGGAGGCGTTCGCGCGCGAGCTCGTCGGCGACGAGCTGCCGTGGGACGAGGCGCAGCGCGTGTTCATGCGCGAGCACCGCCCGCAGTCGCTGCTCCAGCGCCTCATCGAGCCGGAGGAGATCGCGCACATGGTCGCCTACCTCGCGTCACCGCTCGCGTCGGCGACGACCGGCGCCGCGGTGCGCGTCGACGGCGGGTACATCGACTCGATCGTCCCGTGAGAGGCTCGGGCCGGACGCACTCCCGGCCCCCCGGGTCGCGGTGCGTCCGCGGAACACCGACCGCCCCCGCCGCGTTCTACCCCGTGCCAGGACGATGCGTCGTGGGCCAGCGCCCCGGTCGTCCGGGCACCTCAGGAGGTAAGCGATGAACTCGATCTTCGACGCGATCTTCGGCTCGTCCGGCAAGACGACGATGATCGCACCCGAGGACGCGCTGCCCGGGCGTCAGTCGCCCGTACTGCAGGCGCCGCGTCCCCATACCGTGCTCGGCACCTCGATCACCGGCCCGTGGCCCGAGGGCACGCGCGTGCTCTACCTGGCGATGGGCTGCTTCTGGGGCGCCGAGGAGATCTTCTGGCAGGTCCCCGGGGTGGTGAGCACCGCCGTCGGCTACATGGGCGGCACGACCCCGAACCCCACCTACGAGGAGGCGTGCACCGCGCGCACCGGCCACACCGAGACGGCGCTCGTCGCGTACGACCCGACGAAGGTCTCCGAGGAGGAGCTGCTCAAGATCTTCTGGGAGCGCCACGACCCGACGCAGGGCTACCGCCAGGGCAACGACGTCGGCACCCAGTACCGGTCCGCCGTGTACTGGACGACGCTCGAGCAGGAGCGAGCCGTCCGTGAGACGGCGGCGCGCTACTCCGCGGTGCTCGAGGCCAAGGGGTACGACCCGGTGACGACCGAGATGCGCCCCGCGGCCGAGGCCGGGCCGTTCTACTACGCCGAGGACTACCACCAGCAGTACCTCGACAAGAACCCGAACGGCTACCGCTGCCACGCGACCACGGGGGTCCCGTTCCCGAGCGCCGCGTAGCCGTCCGGCCGCGTGCCGCGGTCCGGCCCTCGGGGTCCGGGCTGCGGCACGCGTCCTCAGGTACCGAGGCGACGACCTCTGCCCCAGGCAGATCGGCAAATGCTCCACGCCCTGGTGGTGTCGGTACCCGAGGGTGGTCCGTGTCGACGTCGACAGGCGGCCGCGACCGTCCCTGGAGAGACGGTCGTCCAGGCAGGGGTAAGCCCCAGGCGCTTGCGTCAGAGGCGGCACTGGGGCGTTCGTCGTCGACGCTATCATCCCGGCATGACTCAGGGCGAGGGGGCGCACGAGAGCGATGGGGGCACAGGTACGAGCCAGGGAGCGCCTACGTCATTGGTGGTCTGGGAGCTCCTGTCCGAACCGCGCATGGCGCCCTACCTGCGGGTCGCGGACGACGACCGGGCTCGAGCGCTCGATCTCTACGAGTGGAGCTGTCGCACGGCCTCCGCGGCGTTCGAGATCGTCGGCCATCTCGAGGTCCTGATGCGCAACGCCCTCGACCGTGCGCTCGCAGAGCACTTCCGCGAACGCGCCGTGGGCATCCCGTGGTTCCTGCTGCCGGCGCCCGGCGGGGAGTCCGTCGCGGAGCAGGTCGAGACGGTGCGATCTCGCTTGCGCCCACGGGGCCAGGAGAGTCGGCACCAGATCGTCGCGGGACTGAGCTTCGGGTTCTGGTCCGGTCTGCTGGGGTCACGCTACGAAGAGCTGTGGCGAGATGCCGTCCGCCACGCGTTCCCCTACAGCGACGGGCGGAGGAAGCAGGTCTCGTCGGCCGTGGAACGAGTCCGGAAGTTCCGGAACCGGCTCGCCCATCACGACTCCATGGTGAACGTCGACGTCCCGTTCGAGATCAGGCAGGTCGTCGAGCTCGCGGGATTCATCGATCCCGCCGCTGCGCGGTGGCTGGAGCAGTGCTCACGCGCGATGGACGTCTACCGTGAACGACCGGTCACCATCGAGGACACCGTCGTCGTGCCTGCTCCCGACGCGTGGCCCCTGTACGAAGGACATCGCGCGTACGTCTGTCAGGCTGCGCGCGCCTTCCGCCCCGTCGAGAGGATGGCTTTCTACGCGGACCGGCAGATCATGTCGGACGTGCCCAGGATCCAGCACCGCCGGGACGACGTGGCGTGGACGGACGAGGAGGCGGCACGCCTCGAACGGTCGTCGGACCGCTTCGACCGCCGGATAGCCCGCCTGATCCCTGCTGCCCGCCAGGCAGGCTGGACCGGCGGTCGGTACCAGGTGTTCCTCCTCTCCGCGCCAGGCGACCCTCGACACCGGTCGCTACGACAGCCGATCCCGCACCTCGCGACCGGACGCGGATCTGCGTTCGTCCAGCGCCAGCGGTACGTCTCTCTGCACGCGCTCGAGACGGCCGACACCACCGCAGACCTCGATCGACGTGGATGAGGGTCGGGAGCGCCGGAGGGAGCCCCGTTCTCGGGTACCGCTCAGGCGTCGGGCGCGGCAGTCCTCGTGGGGCACGCTGAAGTGCCGAGCCGCGGGCCCTCGGAGGGACGCGTGAGCCGAGCGAGCGAGCGACCGGGCGCGCACCGTGCGTAGATGGAGGGCATGACCTTGATCCCCACCCTCGCGGCGCAGGACGGCACGACGATCCCCGCGATCGGACTCGGCACCTACCGGCTCCAGGGCGAGGAGGGTGCGGACGCCGTCGCGCGCGCGATCGACGCGGGGTACCGGTTGATCGACTCCGCGTTCAGCTACGAGAACGAGGGCGCCGTGGGTGCGGCGGTGCGCCGCGCGGGCGTCGCACGCGAGGACGTGCTCGTGACGTCGAAGCTCCCCGGGCGCCACCACGCGCACGACGACGCCGTCCGGACGGTCGAGGAGTCGGTGCTGCGCACGGGCCTGGACCAGATCGACCTGTACCTCGTGCACTGGCCCAACCCGCGCGTGGGCCGGTACGTCGAGGCGTACGAGGCGCTCGTGGAGTGCCGCGACCGGGGCCTGGTCCGGCACGTCGGGGTCTCGAACTTCCTGCCGGAGCACCTGGACGCGGTGATCGCGGCGACGGGCGTGACGCCCGTCGTGAACCAGGTCGAGCTGCACCCGTACTTCCCGCAGCCGCTCCAGCGCGCGGCCGACGCGGAGCGGGGCGTCGTCACGGAGGCGTGGAGCCCGATCGGTCGCGCGAACGACCTGCTCCGGGACCCGGTCGTCACGCAGGTCGCGGCCGCGCACGGCGTCTCCCCGGTGCAGGCGATCCTGCGCTGGCACGTGCAGCTCGGCGTCGTGCCGCTGCCGAAGGCGTCGTCGCCGGAGCGTCAGCGCGAGAACCTCGACGTCTTCTCGTTCGAGCTGACCACGCACGAGATGAACGCCCTGACGGGGCTCGCCCGGGCGGACGGGCGCACGAACGACCAGGACCCGGCGGTGTACGAGGAGCTGTAGCGCCGGGGACCGCGCGGCCCGGTCGCGGCCCGGTCCCGGCGCGGCGGCGCGCGCCCGGGCCCGCGGGTCGTGGCACCGTGTGCGCGTGACCTCCGCCGCGCTCAGCCCGCTGCCCGACGCCGCCCGCCCGCCCTGGGCGGTCGGGTCGCCCCTGCGGCTGCTCGCCGCGGTCCTCGTGTCTGGCTCCGCGGTGCTGCTCTTCGCGGTCCACGCGCGCCCGCTCGGGTACGTCCCGCTCGTCCTCGGGGTCGCGCTCGGGCTGCTCGTGGACCGGCGCCTCGGCCGCGACCTCGCGCTGGTCGGCGTCGGGATGGGGATCATCTCGACGATCTCGCTGAAGGCCGACCTGTCCGACGCCGGCATGGTGCGCTTCGCCGTCGTGCTCTCCCTCGCGGTGCTCGTCCCGTGGGCGCTGTCCCGCTTCGTCTTCCGCGAGGACGCCGTCACGTTCCCCGTCGCGACGGGGCGCCGCTGGACGCGGGGGCAGGTCGTGTACCTGGTCGTGGTCGTCGTGGCGGGCTACCTGATCCTGCCGTTCTACTTCATCGGGTCGGGCGCGTACCTCAACTGGCCGCCGATCACGGGCGGCGCGGAGATCGCGCGCCTGTTCGTCGGCGTCAACGCGGTGGGCATCTGGGACGAGCTGTTCTTCGTGTGCGTGGTCTTCGCGCTGTACCGCGAGCACTTCGGGGTGTGGACGGCGAACCTGCTCCAGGCGACGGTCTTCGTGTCGTTCCTCTGGGAGCTCGGCTACCGCGAGTGGGGCCCGCTGCTCACCGTGCCGTTCGCGCTCGTCCAGGGCTGGATCTTCTCCTGGAGCAAGTCGCTCACCTACGTCGTGGCCGTCCACCTGCTGTTCGACGTCGTGGTGTTCGCCGTGCTCGTGCACGCCCACCACCCGGAGCTGTTCGACGTCTTCGTCACCGCGCCGCGCTGACGGCGCGGCCCGCGGGCGGGGTCAGGACGGTCGGGCCAGCAGCACGCGGCGCACACCGTCGACGCGGCACGCCGCCGCGACGGCGGTCGTGGCGGGACCGGCGAGCACCGTCACCGCCGCCACGACCACGGCGACGCCCACGGCCGCGCCGGCCACGACGTCGTGCGGGAAGTGCACGCCCTGGGCGACGCGGGCCGCCGCGACCGCCACGGCCAGCAGGGCCGGCACGACGACCCACACCGCGAGGTCGCGCGTGCGGGAGCGGGTCGCGTGCCGCGCCGGCACGGCGCCGGGGACCCGCACGGCCGGCGCGCCGGCGAGGACGACGGCGGTCGCGAGGGCGAACGCGATCGCGGTGTGGTTGCTCGGGAACGACCAGTCGCCCGCCGCGGGGCAGTGCGCGACCTCGACCAGCTCCCAGCAGCCGCGCGGCTGCCGCACGAGCGACTTCACGGCCTCGCTCGCGGCGTAGGCGGCGACGGCGCCCACGCCGGCGACGAGCGTCGTCGCGACCGCGGGCGGGCCGCCCCGGCGCGAGCGCCAGGCCACGAGCGCGCACCAGGCCACGAGCACGAGCACGCCGCCCTCGGCGACGAGCTCCGTCCCGGGGAGGTCGGCCGTGCGCGCCGTGACGGCGAGGTAGAGGGACTCGCTCGGACCGCGCAGCATCCGGGCGACGAGGACGACGAGCGCCGCCCCGACGAGCCACGACAGCGCCACGAGCGCCTGCCCCGCCAGACCGGACGACGGCTCGGGGGCCGTGGGTCCGGCCGGCGCGCCGTCGCTCTCGTCACGCGTCGGGACGGGGTCGGGCAGGGTCGTGGTGCGGGACGAATCGGGCGAAGTCATCGGACGAGGGTATGCCGGGTGAACCACGGGTGAACATCCGCCCCGCGGCGGACGTCCGCCGCGGGGCGTCCCCCCAGGGCGGTACCTCGCAGCGCCCCCGGTGCGACCGCCGACCGGCGACCGCGGGGGCGGCCCTACGGGGTGCCGGAGGAGTCCTCGTCCGCGGGGACGTAGAACGCCGTCGTGGCGGCGACGCGGGCGGCGACGTCGTCCGCGTCGAGCCCGTCGGCCGCGGCGAGCGCCGCTCCCCACGCCTCGCTGCTCGCGACGTTGAACGCGCGCAGCTCGGGGCTCGCGAGGACGGCCTCGGGGTCGAGCGTCGCCCCGCCGTCGAGGTGCAGCCCGAGGCCCAGCAGGGCGCCGTCCCACCCGACGCCGACCGCCCCCGGGCCGAACTGGTCCCACATCTCCGGCGGCACGACGGCGGTGTGCTCGAGCGTGAGCGTGGTGCCGCCGTCGGGCGCGGGCGCGAGCCGGACCTCGACGACGGACGTGTCCTCCGGCGTCGGCGGGCCCATGACCCACGTGAGCCGCAGGAGCCGCGGGGCCTCGCACGCGCGGATCTCGCCGCCGGCGTTGCCCTCGACCTGGTAGGTGCCGCCCACCCGGAGGTCGCCCGTCACGGGCAGGAACCAGCGCGGGATGCGCTCGGGGTCGGTGACGGCCTCCCACACGTCCTCGACGTCGGCCGGGTAGGTGCGCTCGATGGTGACGACCCGTGCCGCACCGGCGGGCAGGTCTCCCGTCCCGACGGTGCGCCGCGCGGCCTCGAGCTCGGCGATGAAGTCCTTCATGCTGGCCTCCTGGTGGTGTCGGTGGGGCGCTCGTCGTCCTCGTCGGCGCCGGCTGCCGTCGCCCGACGGCGCTCGCGGGCACCCCGGGCGAGCTCGGTCCCGAGCGCGTCCAGCCGCTGCTCCCAGAACCGGCGCAGGCCCGCGGTCCAGTCCTCGACCTCGTCGAGGGCGGCCGGGTCGAGCGCGTAGAGGCGCCGGGTCCCGTCCGGACGCACCGACGCGAACCCGCTGGTCCGCAGCACGCGCAGGTGCTGCGACACCGCGGGCTGGCTGATGCCGAACTCCTCCCCCACGCGCGCCGCGATCTCGCCGGCGGGCTGCTCGCCGTGCGCGAGGTGCTCGAGGATCCGGCGACGCACCGGGTCGCCGAGGACGTCGAACGCTTCCATGACCCCATCTTTCAGACTGTGCTTATATAAGTCAAGGCCTATGTTGCGAGCGCGCGTGCCATGACCCGCTGCGGCCCGGCGCTGCCCCCGAGGTACGCGCCGCGGTCGTGCATCCCCGCACGGGCGTACGCGCGCCGCCCCGCCGCGTTGCGGTCGTTGACCGTGAGGACGAGCGCCCCGTACGGCGCCGTCCGCCCGCGCAGCGCCGCGAGCGCCGCGACCGCGCCGGGAAGGTCCCGCACGACGCGCGACCCGACGCCGCCGCCCTGCGCCGCGACGTCGACGAGGAAGCCGCGGAACAGCACGACGTCGTCCGGGGCGACGCCGTCGAGCAGCGCCGCGACCTCGGCCGGGGCGCCGCCCGGGTGCAGCACGCCGAGCGCGACGGGGTCGCCGCCCGGCGGGCGGGCGACCAGCAGGTGCCGACCCGGGTCGGCGTGGGCCGCGGCGACGACGTCGGCCGCGGGCGGCACGAACTCCTCCTGCCCGGGTCCCAGCCGGAGCCGGAGCGCGGCGGCGAGCAGCCGGCCCCGCTCGTCCGGGGGCACCGCGTCGAGCAGCACGAGCTCGACCGAGCCACCCGGAGCCTGCGGCGCGGGCGGCGGAGCCGTCACCGCCGCTTCCCGCCCCGACCACGGGCGCCCCGGCCCTTCGGCGTTCCGCGGCCCTGCGCGCCGCCCCCGCCGCGCCCGCCACCCCCTCCCGCACGACCGGTGCCCGCTCCGCCGCGACCCGTGCCCGCTCCCCCGCGGCCCGCGCCACCGCGCGCGTCGCGGTCGCGGCGCTCGCGGGCGGGCGCGGCGTCCTCCGCGGGCGCCGTCGCGCGACGCCCGCGCGAGCTGTTGGCCGTGCGGCCCCGGACGATCCCGACCATCTCCTCGACGAGGTCGTCGTCGCGGTCCGCGACCCACGCGAGCGCGACGGGGGCCGACGGCGCCCCCTCCAGGCGGCGGTAGGTGACGTCCTTGCGGTGGTGCAGGCGCGCGAGCGACTGCGGCACGACCGCCACCCCGACGTTCGCGGCGACCAGCACGACCGCGTCGCCGGTCGTCGCGGGCCGCTCGTCGGCCGGCCGCCCCGGTGGCTGCGGCGCGTCGTCCGGGGCCCCGGCCTCGCCCGCCCACGGCACGACGTCGTCGAGCGGCCGCAGCAGCACGTCGTCGGCGAGGTCGTCGAGCGCGACCGGCTCCTCGGGCTCCATGGCGGCGAGCAGGTGGTCGCGCGACACGAGCACGACGGGCGCCTCCTCGTAGAGGCGGATCGCGCTCAGCGCGTCGCGGTCGACGGGCAGGCGCAGGATCGCGGCGTCGGCCTCGTCGTCGCGCAGCGCCCGCTCCGCGTCGCCGGGCTCGACGGCGACGAGCTCGAGCGGCACGTCGGGGAGGCGCTCGCGCCACGTGCGCACCCACTTGGCCGGGGTCGCGCCGGGGACGTACGCGAGCCGGAACCGGCGGCCGGCCCCGTCGTCCCCGCCGCCGTCGGTCGTTGCCTCGGGAGCCGTGCCCGCGTCGTCGTCCACCCGGACAGCCTAGGCGCGCGGTCCCGCGCGCTCCCGCCCGGCGTGCACCGGGTCCGTCGCAGGCCCGCCGGACGCCCGCCGCGCGCCCCGCCGCGGGCCGCCGGCACCCGACCGGCCGACTACCCTGGAGCCCATGACCCCCAAGCAGTCCGCGCAGACCATGAAGCCCGCCACCGCGGCGAAGAAGCTCGGGGTGTACCTGCCCGCCACGCCGCAGGAGTTCCAGGAGGGCACCATCACCCGGGCCCAGCTCGAGGAGATGGAGAAGAACCCGCCCCAGTGGCTCGCGGACCTGCGCCGCAACGGCCCGCACCCGCGGCCCGTCGTCGCGGGCCGGCTCGGCGTCTCGATCTCCGGCCTCACGCGCGGCGGCCTCACCGAGCCGCTGACCACCGACGAGATCGACGCGCTGCGCCAGGACCCGCCGGAGTGGCTGACGGCCGAGCGCGAGGTGCAGAAGAAGGTCCGTGCCGAGGAGGAGCGGCTCGCTGCCGCGCGCGCGAAGAAGGGCTGAGCCGCGTCCTGCGGGACAGCATCTGCCGGGCGGCCGACCGGCCTCAGTCCGTGCGCGGCGCGTCCGTCGCGGTGGCCGCGCGGTCCGTGTGGCCGAGCGACAGGTCGGGCGCGACGGCGTCGCGCACCCGGCGCTTGAGGTCCGGGATCTCGGGGAACCCGCCGTCGACGCGGCGGTCCCACAGCAGCACCGGCCCGTCCCCGGCGTCGAGCGTGACGCGGAAGACGCCGTCCGTGCCGGGCACGAGGGCCACCTCGCCCAGGCGCGTGCGGAACGTCTGCAGGAGCTCCTGCGCGACCCACGCCGCGCGCAGCAGCCAGCGGCACTGCGTGCAGTACTCGACCGCCACGCGCGCGGTCCCGCGCGCCTCGGGCGCAATCGGAGCCTCTGCCCGCGCGGAGGACTCCGCGGGCGCCTCGGCGGGCGCGGGGGCGTGCGGGCCGGGCTGACCGGCGTCGTCCGTCATGGCGCCCAGCGTACGGGCGACGGCCGGGCGCGCGGGTGGCCGTCCACCGCCGTCGGACCGGCTCAGACGCCCCGCTCGGCCGGGAGGCGGCCGCTCGTCACGGCGGCCTCGAGCGCGGCGTAGTCCCCCTCGACGACGTCCGCGTACGCGCGCGACCACCGCGCGAGGGACTCGTCGAACACGTCCGAGCGGCCGAGGTAGCCGTGCGCCACGCGCGCGCCCGGCGACTGGCTGTGCGCGCGGGCGAGCACGCGCCCGCACAGCTCCCCGTACCGCACGAACTGCGAGGCCGAGAGCCGGCCGAGCTCGACGGACCCCTTCATGTCGCGGAACTGGCGCCAGTAGAAGTCGACGCGCGGGCGGCCCGTGCGGTCGGGCGCCTCGACGGTCGTCCACCCCAGGAACGGGTCGGACTGCGCCTGCAGGATGCGCTGGGCGGCGACCACCCGGCGGCCCTGGGCGGGCACGGCGCCGGCGGGCACGAGCCCGGACGGCAGGGCGTCGACCATCCCGCCGTACGTCGCGAGGACCGACGACGTCGCCTCCTTCACCTGCAGCACGAGCGGCTCCCCCGCGGGCCCCTCGAGGAGCACGATGTAGCAGCGCGTCCCGACGCTCCCGACGCCCACGACGCGCAGCACGAAGTCCACGACCGTGAACTGGCTCAGCAGGAGCCGGGCGTCGGCGCGCAGCGGCTCGCGGTACGCCTCGAACAGCGTCGTGAGCTCGTCGACGTTCGCCGTGTCCACGTGCTGCGTGACGGGCGGCTGGTCGACGATCCGCGTGCGGCCGTCGGCGGTCCGGCTCGTGATCTTCCGCACCACCTGCTCCGACGTGCGCCGCCGCGCCTTGCGCACGGTCCGCTCGAGCTCCTCGCGTCCGCCGTCGAGCAGCAGGGGCTCGATGACCGCGGTGTCGACGAGGAACGCGTAGCGCTCCAGGGCGTCGCGCGCGAACGCCTCGGCGAGCGTCTCGCGGTACCCGCGCACCGCGCCGCGCGCGGCGTCCGCGCAGTCGTGCTCGGCCAGGCCCTTGTCCCGCCCGCCCACGTACATGCTCGCCGCGAGGCGCTTGACGTCCCACTCCCACGGGGCGTCCGACGCCTCGTCGAAGTCGTTGAGGTCGAACAGGACCCGCCGCTCGGGCGACGCGAAGAGCCCGAAGTTGGAGACGTGCGCGTCCCCGCACGCGACGACCTGGACGCCGGTCCGGGGGCCGTCGCGCAGGTCGTGGGCCATGGTCGCGGCGGTGCCGCGGTAGAACGCGAAGGGCGACTCGAGCATCCGGCCGATCCGCAGCGGGACCAGGTCCTGGAGCCGGTCGCGGTTCTGCTCCTCGACGATCGCCACCGGGTCGCGCTCCGGCAGCAGCAGCGCGCCCTGCGTGCGGCGCGGCACCCGGTCGCGCAGCGCGCGCCCGACGGCACGGGACTCGACCAGGGTTCGCGGGACGTCCACGGGTGCCTCCTCGCTCTCCGCAGTCGCACAGTAGCGCTCCGCCGGGCGCGCGGCGCGGCGACCACCGGGCGTCGGGGAGACTGGGGCGGTGACGACCTCGCCCGACCTCGCCGCCCTCCTGGAGCGCCTGCGCACCCACGACGTCGGTCCGGACCGAGAGGACGCACCGGTCGCCGTCGACCCGGCCGACCGCCTGCTGCTCGACGAGGCGGCGCCCCTGCTCGCCGGCGTCGCGCCGGGGGCCGTGGCCGTCGTCGACGACCGGTACGGCGCCCTCACCCTGGGTGCGGCGCTGCTCACCGGGGCAGGACCCGCCGGGGGGCGCGTGCGCGTCCACCAGGACGCGTGCACCGCGGAGGCGGCGCTCGACGCGAACGCGCGCGCGGCGGGGACGACGACGGCCTACGACCACCACGGCCTCGACGCGGGGCTCCTGGCCGGGGCGCGGGTCGTGCTGCTGCGGCTCCCCCGCGGCCTCGCGGCGCTGCGCGACGTCGCGGAGCACGTCGCACGCGAGGCGGGGCCGGACGTCGTGCTTCTCGGGAGCGCGCGCGTCAAGCACATGACGCGCGCGATGAACGACGTCCTCGCCGAGTCGTTCGGCGAGGTGCGCGCGAGCCTCGCCCGGGGCAAGTCCCGCGTGCTCGTCGCGTCGGCGCCCCGGCCGGCGCGCCCGCTGACCTACCCGGTCGTCACCGACCTGGCCGACGTCGGCCTGCGGGTCGCGGCGTTCGGCGCCGCCTTCGCGGGCGCGGGCCTCGACCTCGGCACGCGGTCCCTGCTGGACCGGCTCGGGGCCGACGACGGGCCGACCCCCGGCGGGCAGGGGGCGGCGCCGCGCGACGTCGTCGACCTCGGGTGCGGGACGGGCCTGCTCGCCGCATGGGCGGCCCGGCGCTGGCCCGAGGCGCGGGTGGTCGCCGCCGACCGCTCGGACGCCGCCGTCCGCTCGGCCGCGCTCACGGCGCGCGAGAACGGCGTCGCCGACCGTGTGCGCACGGTGCGCGACGACGCGGGCGCGACCCTCGCGGACGCGAGCGCCGACGTCGTGCTGCTCAACCCGCCGTTCCACGACGGCGCGGCGGTGCGCACCGACGCGGCGCACCGCATGTTCGCGACCGCGGGGCGCGTGCTGCGACCGGGCGGGGAGCTGTGGTGCGTGTGGAACTCGCACCTGCGGTACCGCCCCGCGCTCGAGCGCACGGTCGGGCCCACGACGCAGGTCGCGCGCGACCCGCGCTTCACGGTGACGCGGTCCGTGCGGCGCTGAGCGGCGGGCGCCCGTCGTGGGTGATCACCGCGACGACGGGCACCCCGCGCTCAGGAGGTCACTGGACGTCGACGACGTCCACGACGAAGACGAGCGTGTCCGTGCCGCCGATGCCGGCCTGCGGCACGCCGCGCTGGCCGTAGCCGTGCTCCGGCGGGATCGAGAGCAGCACGCGGGAGCCGACGTTCTGGCCCACGAGGCCCTTGTCCCAGCCGCCGATGACGGCGCCGACGCCGATGGGGAAGGCGATGGTGTCGCCGCGGTCGTAGGAGTTGTCGAAGACGTGCCCGCCCCAGGTCTGGCCGAGGTAGTGCACGACGATGTTGCGCCCCGACGTGACGGCCGGGCCGTCGCCCTCGGTGAGCACGACCACCTGCAGACCGCTGGGCGCGTCCGTCTCGGGGAAGGTGAGCGTCGGCTTCTCGCCGAAGGATCCCGAGGCGGTGGGGAGGGTGGGCTGGTCGGTCACGAGGTTGCCTCTCGTCGGGTGCAGGAAGGCCCGCGCGGGCGCGGGTCTCCTTACCCTACGCGGGCCGCCCCGACCCGGCCGGGCGCGATCGCCGGAACTCTTGCCCTCGTTGGCTAATGCCATTAGCCTGACAGCTATGACCACGAGCCAGCACCCGACCGTGCGCCACCTCGCCCGCGCCGAGGGACGCCTCGCCTACACCGACCAGGGCTCCGGCCCGCTCGTCGTCGCCGCCCCCGGCATGGGCGACCTCCGCGCCACCTACGACGACGTCGTCCCCGACCTCCTCGCCGCGGGCCACCGCGTCGTCGTCATGGACCTGCGCGGCCACGGCGACAGCGACACGACCTTCGCGACGCACGGCGACGAGGCGACCGCGTCCGACTACGTCGCGCTCGTCGAGCACCTGGGCGCCGGCCCGGCCGTCCTGCTGGGCAGCTCCATGGCGGCGTCGGCCGCCGTGGTCGCCGCGGCCCAGCGCCCCGACCTCGTGCGCGGGCTCGTCCTGCTCGACGGGTTCCTGCGCGAGCCGTCGTCCCCCGCGAGGCTCCGCGCGATGCGCGTGCTCTACCGCGTCGCGCTCGCGCGGCCGTGGGGCGCGGCGTTCTGGGCCGCGTTCTACGGCTCGCTGAACAAGGGCCGCACCCCCGCGCGCCTCGCCTCGCACCAGGCCGCGATCCGCGCCAACCTCTCCGAGCCGGGGCGCCTGCGCTCCTTCCGGGACCTCACCCTCCAGCTCGACCACCGCGTCGTCGAGCCGCGCGTCGCGCAGGTCGAGGCGCCCGTGCTCGCGGTCTACGGCGCGCTCGACCCCGACTACGCCGACCCGGCCGCCGAGGCCGCATGGGCCGAGCAGGCGCTCGGCGCGACCACGCTCCTGCTGCCCGACGTCGGCCACTACCCCCAGCTCCAGGCCCCCGAGGAGGTCGTGGCCGCGACCCTCGGCTTCCTCGCCGGGCTGCCCGACGGCGACGCGCGCCCGGGCGCCGAGCGGTCGGAGGACGCGCGTGGCTAGGGCCGGGCTGTCCCACGACGCCGTCGTCCGGATCGCGCTCGACCTCGTCGACGCCGGCGGCCCGACGGGCTTCGCCGACCTCACGCTCGCCAAGGTCGCCGCGCAGGCAGGCGTCGCGACGCCGAGCCTCTACAAGCACGTCGGCTCGCTCGCCGCGCTACGCCGCGAGGTCGCCGTCGTCGCCGTCGGGGACTACACGCGCGCCCTCACCGACGCGACGGTCGGTCTCGCCGGGCCCGACGCCGTCGCCGCCCTCGCGCACGCGACCCGGCGGTACGCCCGGGCGCACCCCGGCCGGTACGCGGCCGTGCAGGTCGCCCCCGACCCGGACGACCCCGCGGACGCCGCGCTGTCGGCGGCCGCGGGGCGCAGCGTCCAGGTCGTCGCCGCCGTGCTGCGCGGGTTCGACCTCCCCGAGGACCGCACGGTCGACGCCGTCCGGTCCGTGCGTGCGAGCCTGCACGGCTTCGTCGCGCTCGAGGTCGGCGGCGGCTACCGCCTGCCCGACGACCTCGACCGCAGCTTCGACCTGCACGTCCGCGCGCTCCTCGCCGGGCTGGCGTCCCTCGCGGAGCCGCCCGTCGGCTCCTGAGGCGCGCAGGGCCCACGGGGTCAGCGCGCGGCGACGAACCCCAGGAGGTCGTGCCGCGTGAGGACCCCGACCGGGTCGCCGTCCTCGACGACCAGCAGCGCGTCGGCGTCGTGCAGCGCGGTGCGCACGGCCTCGACGCCCTCGCCCGCGCCGATGAGCGGGAAGCGGGGCTCCATGTGCTGGTCCACGCGGTCGGCGAGCGACGCGCGGCCGGAGAAGACGGCGTCGAGCAGCGCGCGCTCGCTCACCGACCCGGCCACCTCCCCGCTCTTCACCGGCGGCTCGGCACCGACGACGGGCATCTGCGACACCCCGTACTCGCGCAGGATCTCGATGGCGTCGCGGACCGTCTCGCTCGGGTGCGTGTGCACGAGGTCGGGCAGGCGGCCGTCCTTCGCGCGCAGCACGTCACCCGCGGTCACGCCCTCCTCGTCGGGCAGGAACCCGTAGGACCGCATCCACGCGTCGTTGAAGATCTTGGAGAGGTAGCCGCGCCCGCTGTCCGGCAGCAGGACGACGATGACGGCCCGCGCCGCCGCCTCCGGGTCCTCCTCCTCGAGCCGGCGCGCGAGCCGCAGCGTCGCCTCGACCGCCATGCCGCACGACCCGCCGACGAGCAGGCCCTCCTCGCGCGCGAGGCGCCGGGTCATCGCGAACGAGTCGGCGTCGCTGACCGGGATGACCTCGTCGGGGACCGCCGGGTCGTAGGCGGCCGGCCAGAAGTCCTCGCCCACGCCTTCGACGAGGTACGGGCGCCCGTCGCCGCCCGAGTAGACCGAGCCCGCCGGGTCCGCGCCCACGACGCGCACGCGACCGCCGTCGGAGTCCGCGCGGTCCGCGGAGACCTCCTTGAGGTAGCGGCCCGTGCCCGTGATGGTGCCGCCCGTGCCGACCCCGGCGACGAAGTGCGTCACGCGACCGTCGGTGTCGGCCCAGACCTCGGGGCCGGTGGACTCGTAGTGCGACGCCGGGCCGTTCGGGTTCGCGTACTGGTTCGGCTTCCAGGCGCCCGGGATCTCACGGACCAGCCGGTCGGAGACCGAGTAGTAGGAGTCCGGGTGGTCGGGTGCCACAGCGGTCGGCGTGACGACGACGCGCGCGCCGTACGCGCGCAGCACGTCGCGCTTGTCCTGGCTCACCTTGTCCGGGCAGACGAAGACGCAGTCGTACCCCTTGCGCTGCGCCACGAGCGCGAGGCCGACGCCCGTGTTGCCCGACGTGGGCTCCACGATGGTGCCGCCGGGCCGGAGCTCGCCCGACGCCTCCGCGGCCTCGACCATCTTCAGCGCGATGCGGTCCTTGACGGAGCCGCCGGGGTTCACGTACTCGACCTTGGCGAGGATCGTCGCGCTGAGGCCTGCGGTGACACGGGACAGCCGGACGAGCGGGGTACCGCCGACGAGCTCGGACACGTGCTCTGCGTATCTCATGCCCCGATCATCCCCGATCCGGCGCCGCGCGCGTGCTCGGCCGGGCGCCGTCCCGACCGACGCCGGGCGTGAGGTGGCTCGCGACGGGAATTCCCGTACGGTGTAGAACGTTGAGGACGCCGACATCCCCGACCGAGAGGTGACCCGTGCCCGAGCCCACGACCGCCGCCATCCGTCCCGCGTCCCCCGCGACGGCCTCCGCGCCGCCCGCGCTCCCCCCGCTGCCCGACGTCGTCGCGCAGGCCGAGCGCCTCGTCGCGCTCGACGTCCACGAGATCGCCGGTCTCACCGCGGACACGTTCCGCGCCGCCGCGGCCGACCTCGCGGCGACCGCCCCCGCGGGCGCGCTGCTCGTCGTCGACCCGGCGCTCGCGCCGCCGTCGGCCCTCGCACCGCTGCTGCGGCTCCCGGCGAAGGACGGCGAGAAGGAGGGTTTCGTCGTCGTCGACATGACGGACGTGGACCGCTTCGCGCCGATCGAGGGGATCGTCGTCCCGCCGGGGCCGCTCTCGCTCGTGACGGGCGTCGACCGCGGCGACGACCTGGCGAGCTGGTCCCCGGACGAGGCGCTGCCGGAGCTCACGGCGCGCGGCCGGACGCCGCTCCTGCTGCACGAGGGGATCCACTGGGCGCTCCAGGTGCCGGACGTCCTCGCGCGCAACCACTGCTACATGACGGTCGGCTCACGGCTGCGCAAGCCCGACGGCCGCCTCGACACCCGCACCCCCGCGCTCTGGGTCTCGAACGGCACGGGACGCGACGGGCGCGAGCGCCGCGGCGCCCCGAAGGTCGGCTGGTGCTGGGCCGGGAACCGCCACACGTGGCTCGGCTTCGCCTCGGCCGCCGGCCGCCTCCCCGCCTGACCCCACCCGCTGAGTGCGGAAGGAGTCGCGGCGGAGACGTCCGACCGCGGCTCCTTCCCGCACTCACGGGGTGGGGCCGTCAGCCGACGAGACCCAGGACCGCGACGAGGACCACGACGACGCCGAGCACGACGACGAGCAGCGGGCGGTCGGAGGCCTCGGGCGCCACGAGCCGACCGAGACCCGCCCCGACCGCGGCGGTGACCCCGACGACGGCGGCCGCACCCGCGACGAGCGCACCGCCACCGCCCGCGCCGGCGTCGGCGAGCTGGCGGGCGATGCCGCCCGCGAGCAACGACCCCCAGAGCGCTCCGGCCACGAGGCCGAGCGCCGCGAACACGAGCGCGGCCCGGCGCTCCGTGGCGTCGCGCGTGATCCGGGTGCCGAGCCAGGCGACGGCGGCACCCGCCGTCGGGACGCTGAGAAGGATGAGGAGCGCCGCGAACGACAGCCACGCGGGCGGCGCGCCCGAGACGACCATGTAGAGGACCTGGACGCCGAGCATCGCGGCCGCCGCGACGACGAGCCCGGCCAGAAACACCGGCACCCGCGGCGGGAGGTCCGCCGCGGGTGCCGGTTCACGGGTGCTGCGCGCCACCGTCAGTCGCTGCTCTGCAGGATCGCGAAGAGGCGCAGGAACTCGAGGTAGAGCCAGATCAGCGTGACCATGAGGCCGAACGCGGCCGACCACGCGAACTTGGCGGGGACGCCGGCCTCGACGCCACGCTTGATCGAGTCGAAGTCGACGATGAGCGACGCGGCGGCCAGGCCGACCGCGATGAGCCCCACGACGATGCCGATCGTGCCGCCGCGCATGCCCCAGCCGTCGAGGACGCCGAAGAGCACGAGGACGACGTTGACGAGCGAGAACGCGAGGTACCCGACCATCGCGATGAGCAGCCAGCGCGTGAACTTCGGGGTGACGCGCACCTTGCCGGAGCGGAACAGGAACAGCGCGGCCGCGAACGTCGCGACGGTCGCGAGGACCGCCTGGAAGACGATGTCCGTGAGGTTCCCGCCGTTGCCGACGGTCATGGTGCCGAACGCGAGGCTGATGCCACCGAGGAACAGGCCCTGGGCCACGGTGTAGGCGATGATCAGGGCCGGGCTGGGGTTCCGCTTGAACGCGTTGACCAGGCCGAGCACCAGGCCGGCGATCGCACCCAGCAGGTAGAGGAACGGCATCTGCGGCGTGAGGTACCACGACGCCGCCCCGACGACGACGAGCAGCGCGAGCAGGCCGCCCGTCTTCATGATCACGTCGTCGTACGTGAGGCGCTTGGTGTCCGCCGTGGTCGCCGACGGCGCGCTGTACATCGCGTCGAGCTGCGCCGCGTCCGCGGTCTGGGCGCCGTACGCACCCCACTGCGCGCCCTGCGGGGGCGTGCCGTACGCGGGGCCCTGGCCCTGTGCGGGCGGGCTCCCGTAGGCGGGCGCGGCCTGCGTGGCCGCCCCACCGCGCCGGTTCTTCGGCTCGCCGAAGACCGCGCTGTTGTTGAAGACGGGGTTGCTCATGAGCTCCTCCTGGTCGCGGCGTCCACTACCTCTCAGCGGGCCTCGTCATCGGCGTCTCGCCTCGAGTCGGGTGTCGCTGGCCTGTGTTCATCCTAGGGAACGTGCGAGTCCCGGCCACTGTTCCCGCGGGTTTTCCGCGCCTCGCGGGCGAAGTCCCGACCAGCGGACCACGCGCCGGGACGTCGCGTACGCCGCGCGGCGTACACACTCCGGGTCACGCCGGCGGCAAGATACGTCGCAAGGTGGCTGCCCGGCACCGAGCCCGTCCGTAGGCTCGAGACGTACCTCGCGGTGAGGGGCCCGGCCGGACCGGAGCGACCTTCCCGCGGTGCACCAGGACCATCCCGGACGAACGACCCTCGGAGGGGCGAAGTCATGATCGAAGCACGCGGCCTGACCAAGAGGTACGGGCCCAAGACCGCGGTGGACGGCGTCTCGTTCACCGTGCGTCCCGGGACCGTGACCGGCTTCCTGGGCCCCAACGGCGCGGGCAAGTCCACGACCATGCGCATGATCATGGGCCTGGACCGCCCCACCGCCGGGACCGTCACCGTCAACGGGCGCCCCTACGCCCAGCACCGCTCACCGCTGACCGAGGTCGGCGCGCTGCTGGACGCCAAGGCCGTGCACACCGGCCGCTCGGCCTACAACCACCTGCTCGCGATGGCCGCCACGCACGGCATCCCGACCAAGCGCGTGGACGAGGTCATCGAGATGACCGGCCTGCAGCCGGTCGCCAAGAAGCGGGTGGGCGGCTTCTCCCTCGGCATGGGCCAGCGCCTGGGCATCGCGTCCGCGCTGCTGGGCGACCCCAAGACCCTCATCCTGGACGAGCCCGTCAACGGCCTGGACCCCGAGGGCGTGCTGTGGGTGCGCAACCTCGCGCGCTACCTCGCCTCCGAGGGCCGCACCGTCTTCCTGTCGAGCCACCTCATGAGCGAGGTCGCCCTCACCGCCGACCACATCATCGTCATCGGCAAGGGCCGCATCATCGCGGACGCCCCGGTGAGCGACATCGTCAACGGCTCGCAGCAGCGCACGGTGCGCGTGCGCACCCCGCACGCCACGCAGCTCGCGGAGCTCCTCACGAGCGACGGCGCGACCGTCACGAGCGACGAGCCGAGCCTGCTCGTCGTCACGGGCGCGGACGCCCCCGGGATCGGCGAGCTCGCCGCGGCCAAGGGGTTCGTGCTGCACGAGCTCACGCCGGTCACGTCCACGCTCGAGGACGCCTACATGGCCCTCACGGCGGACGCGGTCGAGTACCAGACCGACTCCGCGCAGAACCACATCGGCCACGGTGCCGCGGGCGCGACCGCGGGCGCACCGGCCCCCACCGACTCCCTCGAAGGAGCGCAGCGATGAGCGCCACGACCCTCGCCACCGGCGCCGGCCCGACGGCGTCCCGCACCTCCCCCTACCGCCTCTCGTTCGGCCACGTGCTGCGCTCGGAGTGGATCAAGTTCCGCACCCTGCGCTCCACCTGGTGGACGCTCGGCATCACCGTCGTCGTCATGGTGGGCTTCTCGCTCATGTTCGCGGCCGTCATGTCCTCGATGCAGTCCGCGGGCGCCACGCCCGAGGAGGCCGGCATGGGGTCCGCCGACGGGGTGGGCATCACCGTGATCACCGTCGGCTACACGTTCGCGCAGCTGGCCGTGGCCGTGCTCGGGGCGCTCACCGTGACGGGCGAGTACTCGACCGGCATGATCCGCTCCACGCTCTCCGCCGTGCCGAGCCGTCTCCCCGCGCTCGCGGCGAAGATGATCGTCGTCGGCGTGGTGACCGCGGTGACGACCGTCGTGGCCGTCGGGCTGTCGTGGCTGGTGACGTACCCGATCCTGTCGGGCAAGGACATGACCGTCGACTTCTCGTCGGCGGACGACCAGCGCGCCCTGATCGGCGTCGTGCTCTACCTCACGACCGTCGCGCTCTTCTCCGTCGCGGTCGGCGTGCTGCTCCGCAGCTCCGCGGGGGCGATCTTCACGCTCGTCGCCGTGTTCTTCGTCCTGTCGATGGTCCTCGGGATCGTCATGGGCGTGACCGGTGCCGACTGGGTCCAGACGCTCTACAACTCCCTGCCCGCGTCCGCCGGCGAGCAGATCGTGCTCGGCGGCAACATGTCGGGCAGCGACACGATCGCGCCGTGGCCCGGCTACGCCGTGCTCCTCGGCTGGACCGCCGCGCTGGTCGCCGCGGCCGCGGTCGTCCTCAAGCGCCGGGACGCGTGACCACCCGGCCCACCACCCCGCCGACGCCGGACGAGCAGGCCGCTCGTCCGGCGTCGGCCGTGGCGCGCCCGGAGCCGGTGGAGCCCGCCGCCCCGGGGAGCCCGGGCTCGTCGACCCACCCCCTGCGCCCCGCGCCCGCTCCCTTCACCGAGCTCGACGCGCGCCGGCTCGGCCCCGTCCGCCGGTACTTCGCGCGGCACCCGGTCGTCATGGACTGGGTCGTCGTGGCCGTCTTCGTCGTGCCCGGCGTGCTGTACGCGCTCACCGCGTCGCAGCCCCGCGGGACGACGGCGCTGTCGCTCGTGTTCTTCCTCGTCGGCGGCGTGCTCCTGTACTGGCGCCGCCGTCGGCCCGTCACGGTCGCGCTCGCGCTCACCGTGGTCGGGGTCGTCGCCATCGGAGTCACCGGCGACACGGCCGGGTTCGAGGTCGCGGCCATGTTCGCCGTCTACGCCGTCGCGGCGTCGCGGCCCTCGCGCATCGCGTGGCCCGTGCTCGCGATCACCGTCCTCGCGCTCTCCGGCGCGACCCTGCTCTGGTACGACGTCGTCACCACCCCGGAGGGGGAGGTCCTGCGCCAGAGCGTCGAGCCGGGCCGCGCGACCGTCGACCGCATCGTCGGCATGCTCGTGACCACCATCCTCTGCCTCGTCGCGCTCGCGATCGGCACGAACGTGCGCGCGCGCCGTCAGCACGTGTCTGACCTCGTCGAGCGCGCCAACTCCATCGCGCGCGACCGCGACCAGCAGGCGCAGCTCGCCGCCGCCGCCGAGCGCACGCGCATCGCGCGCGAGATGCACGACGTCGTCGCGCACTCCCTCACCGTGATGGTCGCCCTCGCGGACGGCGCCAAGGCGTCGGGCGCCAAGAACCCCGAGCTCGCAGGCCACGCGCTCGACGAGCTCACCGCGACCGGCCGCGCCGCGCTCGCCGACATGCGGCGCGTCCTCGGCGTCCTGCGCGAGCCGGGCGGCGAGCAGACCGTGCCCCTCGCGCCCGCGCACGAGACGCCCGAGCTCGAGGAGATCGTCGAGCGGTTCCGCACCGCCGGGCTGCCCGTCCGGCTCGTGCGCTCCGGCCCGCAGCCGACGCCCGGCCCCGCCCTGCGCCAGACCGCGCACCGCATCGTCCAGGAGGCCCTGACGAACGTGCTGCGCTACGCGCCCCTGTCCCCCGTGGTCCTCGTGGAGGTGTCGCGCCGCGCCGAGCCCGGCGCCGACTGGCTCGAGCTGCGCGTCGTCAACCAGGCGGGCCGCCGTCCCGGGGAGGGCGCGAGCGCCGACGAGCGCGGGCTCCCGCCGTCCGTCGCGGAGCAGCACCCGCCCGGCGTCCCCGTCGGCACCGGGCGCGGGATCATCGGGATGCGGGAGAGGGCCGCGGTCTACGGCGGTACCGTGTCCGCGGGGCCGAGCGGGACGGGCTGGGAGGTGCGGGCGAGCCTGCGCCTCGACCTCGACCCCGGCCGCCAGGCCGGCGCACGCGACGACGGACGGGAACGCACATGACGGGAACGGGGGCACCGATCCGGGTGCTGCTCGTCGACGACCAGGCCCTGCTGCGCATGGGCTTCCGCATGATCCTCGCCGCCGAGGACGACATCGAGGTCGTCGGCGAGGCCGGGGACGGCGAGACGGGGGTCGCGCAGGCGTCCGCGCTCGCGCCGGACGTCGTGCTCATGGACGTGCGCATGCCCGGCACGAACGGCATCGAGGCGACGGAGCGGATCGTCGCCGCCCAGCCCGGGTCGCGCGTCATCATCCTCACGACGTTCGACCTCGACGAGTACGCCTTCGCCGCCCTGCGCGCCGGAGCGAGTGGCTTCCTCCTCAAGGACGCCAAGCCCGGCGAGCTCGTCGGGGCGATCCGCGCCGTCGCGAGCGGCGACGCCGCCGTCTCCCCGCGCATCACGCGCCGCATGCTCGAGATGTTCTCCGGCCAGCTCCCGCAGGACGGCACCGCCGCCCCCGCCCAGGCGCCGACCGGCCGGGACGACCCGCGACTCGCCGACCTCACCGCGCGCGAGCTCGAGGTCTTCGAGGCCCTCGGTGAGGGGCTGACGAACGCCGAGATCGCCGAGCGCTTCGTGCTCTCGGAGGCGACGGTCAAGACCCATGTCGGGCGCGTCCTCGGCAAGCTCGGCCTGCGCGACCGCGTCCAGGCCGTGGTGCTCGCCTACGAGACGGGCGTCGCCCGCCCCTCCTGACTCTCCCGACCCCCCGCGCCGAACAGGTGGTCCTGGCGCGTCCAAGACCTCTGACGCGCCAGGACCACCTGCTCGGCCCGCCGGGATCGCCTGGTCGGCGGTCCCGACGGGTCCGGGGGGTCGGGGACGGTCGGGCGGTTCAGGCGTTCGCCGTCGTCTCCTCGGCGGCGGCGGCCTTGTCGGCCTCGGCCTGGGCCTGGGCCTCTTCCTTGGCCGCCTTCCTCGCCGCGCGCTTCTCGCCGCGGCGCTCGGCGAGCGTGTAGAGCACCGGGACGACGACGAGCGTGAGCAGCGTCGAGCTCAGCAGGCCGCCGATGACGACGAGCGCGAGCGGCTGGGAGATGAACGCGCCGCCGCCCGTGATCCCGATGGCCATGGGCGTGAGCGCGAAGATCGTTGCGGCCGCGGTCATGACGATGGGGCGCAGCCGCTTGCGCGACCCCTCCAGGACGGCGTCGTCGAGCGCCCGCCCGCGCTCGCGGTACTGGTTGATGAGGTCGATGAGCACGATCGCGTTCGACACCACGATGCCGACCAGCATGAGCAGGCCGATGAGGGCCGGCACACCCAGCGGCGTCCCTGTGGCGAGCAGCAGGAGCAGCGCGCCCGTCGCGGCGAACGGGATCGACACGAGAAGGATGAACGGCTGCAGGAGGCTGCGGAACGTCGCGACCATGACGAGGTAGACGATGAGGATCGCGACGAGCAGCGCGAGGCCGAGGTCGGCGAAGGCGTCGGCCTGGTCGGCGGCGACGCCCCCGACCTCGACCGTCGCGCCGCCCTCGAGCTCGAGCCCGTCGATCGCGGTCGTGAGCTCGGTGGTCAGCGCGCCGAGGTCCTGCCCCGCGGGGGTGACGGCGATCGTCGCGCTGCGCTCGCCGTCGACGCGCGTGATCGAGGTGGGGACCTCGACCTCCGCGACCTCGGCGACCTGCGTGAGCGGCACGGGGCCCGCGGCGGTGGGCAGCACGACCTGCTCGAGCTCGGCGACCGTCGCCGGCGCCGCGCCCGCGACCACGCGCACCTGCACCGGGCCGTCGCCGAGGTTCACCGTGCCGACCGGGGCCGGGGACATCGCCCCCGCGACCGTCCCGGCCACCTGCGTCTCCGTGAGCCCGACGGCGGCCGCCGCCTCACGGTCGACCGTCACCTGGACGGTGGCCTGGGCGGCGGCGAGGTTGTTCGTCACCTGCGCGGCGCCGTCGGTCCCCTCCGCGAGCTCCTGCACCTCGGCGGCGGCCGCGGCGAGGGTGTCGGTGTCGGGCGCGCGGACCACGAGGTCGACCGTGGAGCTGCCGAACGCGGCGTCGGCGCCCGCGACCTCGATGCCCTCGCTCGCGTCCCCACCCAGCCCGGAGACGGCGTCGCGCACGTCCTCCTGGGCCGCCACGGCGTCGGCGTCCGCGTCGAGCGTGACGGCGAACGTCGCCGTCGGGGACCCGCCGCCGCCGAAGAACGCGGCCTCCGGGCCGCCCGCGGTGCCGACGGTCGTCTGCACCGTGGCGACGCCGTCGACGTCGAGGAGCGCCTGCTCGACGTCGCGCGCGGCCGCGTCCTGCGCGTCGAGCGACGTGCCCGGCGCGAACGACTCGGTGACGGTGAGCGTGTCCTGGCCGGTGTCGCCGAGGAAGTTGGTCTCGAGCCGCGGCACGAGCGCGAGCGTCCCGGCGAGGATCGCGACCGACACGCCGAGCGTGATCGCGGGGTGGCGCAGGGCCGCCCGCAGCGTCGGGAGGTACGCGCGCTGCCACAGCCCGCGACGCTCCTTGGCCTCCGCGGCGGCGCGGGCGCGCTCGCCCGCGAGGCGCGCGGCCTCCGGGTCGGCCGGAACGGGCGGCGACGTGATGAACCAGTACGCGAGGACCGGGACGATCGTCAGCGCGACGAAGAGCGAGGCCAGCATCGCGATGGCGACGGTGAGCGCGAACGGCCGGAAGAGCTCACCGACCATGCCGCCCACGAGCGCGATCGGCAGGAACACGGCGACGGTCGCGACGGTCGAGGCGGTGATCGCGCCCGCGACCTCCTTGACCGCACCGATGATGGCGCCGACCTTCTCCTCGCCGTACGACAGGTGCCGCTTGATGTTCTCGATGACGACGATCGAGTCGTCGACCACGCGGCCGATCGCGACCGTCATCGCCCCGAGCGTGAGGATGTTGAGCGTGTAGCCCGTGGCGTTCATGACGATGAACGTCACGAGCAGCGACAGCGGGATCGACACGGCGGAGACGAGCGTCGAGCGCAGCGACGCGAGGAACAGCAGGATCACGACGACCGCGAAGAGGAGCCCGAGCAGGCCCTCGGTCGCGAGGCCCTCGATGGACTCCTCGATGAACGGGGCCTGGTCGAACACGACCTCGACGCGCACGTCCTGGGCGTCGAGCACACCGGAGAGGTCGTCGACCGCGTCCTGGACCGCGTGCGACACCTCGACCGTGTTGCCGGCGGGCGTCTTGGTGATGGCGACGGCGAGCGCGGGCTCGCCGTCGAGCCGGGAGAACGACGTCGCGGGCTCGGGGCCCGCGGTGACGGTCGCGACGTCGCCGAGCGCGACGGGCGGGGTGCCGGGCGCCGCGGTCGGGGACACGAGGGGCAGCGCGGCGAGCTCGTCGACGGTCGTGACGGCCGTGCCGACCTGCACGCTGAGGGTGCGGTCGCCCTCCGCGACGGTGCCCGCGGGCACCACGACACCGTTGTCCTGGAGGATCGTGGAGACCTGCTGCGGGCTGAGCCCGGCGGCGGCGAGCGCGGCGGGGTCGAGGGCGATCGTCACCTGCTGGTCGGCGACGCCGCTCACGGCGACGCTACGGACCCCCTCGACGTCCTCGAGCGCGGGGACGAGGCTCGACGTCACGGTGTCCGCGAGCGCCGCCTCGTCCGCGCCGCCCGACACGGCGAGCTGGATGACCGGGAGGTCGTCCACGGAGCCGGTCACGACCTGCGGCTCGACGTCCTCCGGGAGCTGGGACTGCAGCCGCGTGACGGCCGTCTGGAGCTGCGAGGCCGCGGCGTCCATGTCCGTGCCGTACGCGAACTGGACGGTCGTCACCGAGAGGCCGGTCGACGACGTCGACGTGACGTCCTCGACCCCCTTGACCCCGCGCGCGGCCGTCTCGACGGGGACGGTGACCTGCTGCTCGACGATCGCCGGGGCCGAGCCCGGGTACGCGCCGACGACGGCGGCCGTGGGGATCTGCAGGCTCGGGATGAGCTCCTGCTTGAGCGATCCCATGCTGAGGACGCCGAAGATCGCGATCGCGACGGTGGCGAGCGCGACGAGCGCGCGGTTGGCCAGCGACAGCCGGGCGAGACGGGACACGGAGCCTCCAGGGGTTCCAGGTCGGGCGGGAGACGACGTCGGCGTCGCGATTTCGTTAGCGTAACGCGAAGCATCTCGGGATGGTTCCCGCGCCCACCGATAGAGTCGGCGCCGTGACCCACCCCGCCGACGACGAGCGCGCGACGCTCGCCCGGCGCCTCGAGGACGCTCAGCGCCGGCTCGCCGACCTGCTGCTCGCGCAGCGCCTCGAGCCGCTGCTCCGCACGACTCTGACGGTCCCCCAGCTCCGCGCGCTCGCCGTGCTGCAGCTCGACGGGGAGACGAGCTCGCACCGGCTCGCGGACGTGCTCGGCATCTCCCCCGCGACGCTCTCGGGGATCGTGGACCGGCTCGAGGCGGCGGGCATGGCGTCGCGCCGCCCCGACCCGCAGGACGGTCGCGTGCGCCTCGTCGCCGCGACCCCGCGCGGCGCCGCGGCGGTGCGCCGGCTCGTCGCGCAGGAGGACGAGCCCCTCACGGACCTCCTCGACCGGCTCGACGTCGCGGACCTGCGCGCGCTGACGGCCGGGATCGAGGCCCTCACCCGGGCCGCGGAGTCGGCCGCGACCGAACCCGAGCCCGACCCGGCGGCCAGCGCGCCGTCGGGCACCTCGGGCGACGGCTCGGCCGACGCCGGGACCGACCCGGAGGGCTGAGGGTCCTGGGCCGCGCGGCCCAGGACCCTCTCCCCCGTCGTCGGCGACGCCGGCGGCTCAGACCTCGCCGAGCGCCTCCTCGGGCGTCCCCTCGACGGTCCGGGCCCGGCGGTTCCACCGGGACCACAGGACGCGCTCGCCGAGCTCGCCCGCCATCCGGTGCCCGTACGCCACGAACACGACGACGCCGAGCACGAGGATCCCCGCCCCGAGCCAGAACGGCGCGGTCGCGGACACCGGGTGCAGGAGCCCCGCGATGACCGGGGCGGGGGCGGCGAAGCCCCAGCGCACCAGGTTGAACGCGCCGGTGGTCACGCGGCGGTCCGGGTCGCCGAGCGCGAGCGAGAGGTCCGTGAGGTTGGCGTTCGCGATGCCCATGAACACGCCGGCACCGACGAGCACGACGACGGACCAGGCGGTCCCGAGGTCGAGCGCGAGGAGCACGAGCGCGACGAGGACGCCCACGACGGCCACGCCCAGCGTCTGGACGGCGCCGACGCGGTGCGCGAGCCGGTGCCCGACGACGAGGATCCCGACCGCGAGCCCCACGCCCCACGCGGTGAAGACGAGACCGAGCGGCACGACGTCGAGCCCGAGGAACACGGGGGTGTACCCGAGCACGACGAAGAAGCAGAAGTTGTACGCGGCGGTGACCGCGGCGAGGGCGAGGAAGCCGGGCTTGCGGAACAGGCGGAAGACCTGGCCGACGCGCAGCGGCGCGGGCTTCGCGGCGGGGTCCTTGAGCCGGGTCACGGACACGAGCAGCGCCACGAGCATGAAGACGCCGCACACGAAGAACGGCACACGCCAGGAGATGCCGCCGAGCAGCCCGCCGAGGAGCGGCCCGACGGCGAAGCCGAGACCGACGCACGTCTCGAAGAGCTCGACGACCCACTCGCGGTCGTTCGCCAGGGAGACGAGGAGAACCATCGCCGTCGCGAAGAACATCGCGTTGCCGAGGCCCCACAGGCCGCGGAGCGCGGCGAGCTGGCCGATGCTCGTGCTCAGCGCCGCGAGCACGGCCGCGACGGCCACCAGGCTGACGCCCGTGGCGAGGATCTTCTTGTAGCCGAAGCGCCCGGTCGCCATGACGGCGGGGATCATGCCGAGCGCCATGACGGCGATGTAGGCGGTGAAGAGGAGCTCGATCTGCCAGGTCGACGCCCCGATCTCCTCACCGATCACGGGCAGGATCGGGTCGACGACGGCGATGCCGGCGATCGCGAAGAACGCGGTGAGGGCGGTCGCGTAGATGGCGGTGCGGTTCGGTTCGTTGCGTGTGGAGGCCACTCGGTCGCACTTCCTGGTGAGGGAGGCCGCCGCACGAGGGGCGGTGGCGGGATAAGTACCTGTATCTAGCAGGCAACTATCTGTAGAATACACCCATGTCGGTTGCCGAGGGAAACGATCAGCCGCAGGCCGAGGCGCGCGGGGACGCGACCGCCCAGGACGTGCTGGGCACGATCGAGCTCGAGGTCGCCCAGCTCCTGCGCCGCGCGGAGCGCACGCGCGCCTCCGGGAGCCCCGGGACGTCGCGCCGGGGCGGCACGCTCGACCGGTCCGGCTACCTGCTGCTCCACACGCTCGGCACCCACGGCCCGCTGCACGTCAACGCGCTCGCCGAGCGCCTCGGCCTCGACGCCTCCACCGTCACCCGCCAGGTGGTCGCGCTCGAGCGGGCCGGGCACGTGCGCCGGGCCCGGGACCCGCACGACGGCCGAGCGGTCGTCGTCGAGCCCACGAGCGCGGGCCTCGACGAGCTCGCGGCCCACCGCGTGGCGCGCACCGCGCTCTACGCGGACGTGCTCGGGGACTGGTCGCGCCTCGACCGGGCCCTCCTCGCCGAGCTCCTCGGCCGGCTCAACGACGACCTCGACGCCTACCGTCGCCGCCGCGACGAGGCCTGACCCGCCGGGCGAGCCTCGCCGTCAGGCCCCGGGGAGCGCCCACCGCAGCAGCCGCGTGACCGTCTCCCCCGCCGGGTGCGCCCACCGCTGGGGCAGTCCCCGCACGCGCGGCATGCCCGCGCGTGCCCAGTCCGGCAAGGACGCCCTCGCGGCCACCGCGAGCCCCGCGTACACCCGACGCACCGCCCACGGCAGCGGCGGCTCGACGAGGAGGAACCGCGCGGCGTCGAGCGCTGCCGGGGTGAGGCCGAGCACCGGCCGGTACCCGGCGACGGCGTCGTCCAGCTCGCGCACCGTGACCGGCACGTCCTCGACGCCCAGGGCGCGGCCGACCACCGCCGCCTGCGCGACGTACTCGTCGCACCCGGCGGCGTCGAGCGGGCGGTGCCCGAACTCCTGGTGCGCGACGAGGAAGCTCTGCGTCTCGGCGACGTGGACCCAGCGCAGCAGGTCCGGGTCGCTCGCGCGGTAGGGGCGGCCGTCGGGCGCGACGCCGCGGACCCGCTCGTGGACCGCCCGGACCGCCGCCACGGCGCCGGCGGCGTCGTCGGCCGTGCCGAAGGTCGTCGTGGCGATGAACGTCGAGGTCCGCTGGAGGCGCCCCCACGGGTCCCCCCGGTAGCCCGAGTGCGCCGCGACCCCGGCCATCGCGAGCGGGTGCAGGCTCTGCAGGAGCAGCGCACGCAGCCCGCCGACGAACATCGACGCGTCGCCGTGCACCCGCTGGACCGCGGACCCCGCCGGGAACCAGCGCGGGCCGGGCGTCTCGTGGATGCGTGCCCGCGTCGCCGTGGCGTCCGGGCCCGCGACCCGCAGGAAGATGGCGCGCTCCGCCGCGCCGCGCACCCGCTCCGCCACCTGCGTCATGCGCTCGATGCTCGCACCTCGCGCACGCTCCCGCTCCCCGCGCGGGCCGTCCGACACATGCCAACATCTCGCTGCAAAGAAACTCTTGCAAAGCGTCGTTTGCATCGCTACGGTCGTCGTATGCCCACCGACAGCGCACCGGAACCCGTCCCGGCCGAACGCCACCCCGCGCTCGGCCCCGCGCAGCTCAAGGCGCTCGCGCACCCACTGCGGGTGCAGATCCTCGACCTGCTCTCGACGCACGGCGCGCTCACCGCGAGCCGCCTCGCCGACCTCGTGGGCGAGTCCAGCGGGTCCACGAGCTACCACCTGCGCCAGCTCGCGCGGCACGGCTTCGTCCGGGAGGTCGCGGGCCGCGGGACGGCGCGCGAGCGCTGGTGGGAGCGCCCGCCGGGCGGGTTCACGGTCGACGTCCCGCACGACGAGGAGGACGCCGCCGCCACGCTCGCGGGCGCGATGGTGAGCCGCGAGTTCGAGTCCGCGAGGGCGCGCAAGATCCAGACGTTCCTCGAGCGCTCCCCCGAGCTGCCGACGCGGTGGCTCGACGGCAGCCGTCTGACGACGGCGAGCATGTGGCTCACCGCCGACCAGATGCTCGAGGTCGCGGAGGCGTGGGACGCGTTCGACGCGACGCTCCAGCGGTTCCAGGGCCAGGAGCAGGCGCCCGGCGCGCGGCCCGTGCAGATCCACTTCAACGTCTTCCCGACGATCGACGGCAAGGAGAACCCCTCATGAGCGCGTACTCCCCCACCCTGCCCCGCACGGCCGAGCCCCGTGGCACGGACCGTCTGCTCGTCCTCGTGGGCTCCGCCCTGGCCGACCTCGGCCGCCGCCGCGCGGCCGCCCGGTCCCGGGTGTCGACCACCCCGCGCGCCGCGGCGGCCGCCGTCCGCCCGGACGGCGCGTCGCTGCACGCGGCCGAGGACCGCACGCGCGACCGGGCCGCGCTGTCCCGTGCGTCCCTTCTGCCCTGATCAGGGGAATATTCCACCCTCCATGGGGACTGCTCCCCATGCCCTGAGCGACCCTGCCTCGGTTACCCTCGTCGGGGCGTTCTGCGGGCAGTCTGCGGGCACCGGAGCACCCGTTCCCCTCGTCACCGCCGCTCGGCGGGACCGGGAGGACGTGTGCCCCGCCCAGGAACAGAGGAGCACAGGTGGGTCTTCTCACGACCATCCGCGAGCATCGTCGTACCGTCGCGTCGGTGAGCACCGTGTCGGTGTTCTCGACGGCGCTGGTGGGCATGGCGCTGCTCTACGAGGGCGAGGCCACGGCGGACGTGGACCTCAACGACTCGGGCGTGTGGGTGACGAAGACGTCGGCCGGCCTGGTGGGGCGGTTCAACTACGAGTCCCAGGCGATGGACGGCACGCTCAACGCGGGCAGCGCGTCGTTCGACGTGCAGCAGGACGCGGGCCGCGTCCTCCTCGACGACCAGGGGACGAGCACGTCGTCCCCCGTGGACGTCGCCCACCTCAAGCTCACCGGGCAGATCCGCCTGCCGGCCGGGGCGCAGGTCGCCTCCGGCGGTGCGACGACCGCGATCCTCGACGGCGAGGAGGGCCTGCTGTGGGTCCTGCCGTTCGACGGCGCCACCTCGTTCGACGCCGAGAAGCTCGACCCGACGGCCGAGGTCGGCGGTGACGGTGCGCTGACGGTGTCCGAGGACGGGACGGTCTTCGTCGCGGTCCCGTCGACCGGGGCCCTGTGGACCGTCGAGACCACGAGCAAGGGCGCCGTCTCCGGCGACCCGGCGTCGACGTCCCTCCCGGTCGGGAAGGGCGCCGAGGTCGAGGTGACGGCCGTCGGTGACGAGCCCGTCGTCCTCGACCGCTCCGCCTCGCAGCTCGTGCTGCCCGGCGGCCGGACCGTCGCGGTCGAGGGCGCGGAGCAGGCGCGGCTCCAGCAGCCGTCCGCCGGGTCGGGCGACGTCGTCGTCGCGACGACCGACGCGCTCGTGACCCAGCCCCTGAAGGGCGGCGACGCCCAGCGCCGCGCCGCCCAGGGCGTACCGGCCGCCCCGGTGCGCCTCGGGTCGTGCACGTACGGGGCGTGGGCCTCGACCGGCCAGGTGATCCGCGACTGCGAGGGCACCGACCGCGACGTCGACGAGCGCCTCGAAGGGCTGGACCCCCAGACCCGCCTGGAGTACCGGGTGAACCGGCAGGTGATCGTGCTCAACGACCTGTCGGCGGGGACGTTGTGGATGGCGGCGGACGAGTACCAGAAGGTCGACGACTGGGACGTCCAGATGCCGGAGGAGGCCGAGGGCGAGGAGGCCGACGCGGAGCTGACGAACCCCGAGCAGGTGGACCAGTTCATCGCGGACCGGTCCCAGCCGAACCGGCCGCCGCAGCCGAAGGACGACGCGTTCGGGGTACGTCCGGGGCGCACGACGATCCTTCCGGTGCTGGGCAACGACGTGGACCCGGACGGGGACGTGATGACGGCGTCGCTCGTCGGGGACTCGCCGTCGAACGCGACCGTGCAGACCATCATGGGCGGCGCCGCGCTCCAGGCCGTGGTCCCCGAGGACGCCGAGGGCACCGGGTCGTTCCGGTACTCCGTGTCCGACGGCCGCGGCGGCGTCGCCGAGGCGGGCGTCACCCTCAAGGTGTCCCCCTGGGGCGAGAACGCTCCCCCCGAGCAGACCGGTGACCCGGTCCTGCGCGTCGCCCAGGGCGGCGCCGCGACGATCAAGGTGCTGCCCTTCTTCAAGGACCCGGACGGCGACGACCTGTACCTCGCGTCGGCGGCCGCGACGGTCGCGGGCGACGACGTGCGCTCTCGCCCCGACGGCACGGTCGAGCTGCGCGACGGCGGCGGCTCGACCGGGCGCAAGATCGTGACCCTGCTCGTCTCCGACGGCGAGCTGTCCTTCGAGGGCAAGCTGCTGGTCGACGTGGTGCCCGGTCCGCAGCCGCCGGTCGCGGTGAGCGACCACGTGGTGGTCCCGGCGGGGCAGCCGGTGACGGTGGAGCCGTTGCGCAACGACACCGACCCGAACGGGGACGAGCTGCGCCTGGCGTCGGTCTCGGAGTCCGCCCCGGCGCAGATCACGCCGAACTACGACGCGGGGACGTTCACGTTCCTCTCGATGGAGCCGCGCTCCTACGACCTGACGTACCAGGTGACCGACGGCCCGAACGCGACCACGGGCCTCGTCCGGGTCGACGTCCTGCCGCCGTCCGCGGCCGAGGGCGCGCCCGTCGTCGTCACCGACACCGCGCTCCTCCCGGCGGGAGGGTCCACGCTCGTGGACGTCCTCGCGAACGACACGGACCCCGCGGGCGGCGTGCTCGTCGTGCAGTCCGTGCGCGTGCCCGCCGACGCCGGGGTGTCGGTCGCGATCCTGGCCCACCAGATGCTGCGGGTGACCGAGATCCGGCGCCTGGACGCGCCGGTGACGGTGGAGTACACGGCCTCCAACGGCACCGAGACCGCGACCGGCCAGGTGCGGGTGGTGCCGGTGCCGGCGCC
The DNA here is from genome assembly GCF_015327065.1 of Cellulosimicrobium sp. JZ28. Classification (NCBI taxonomy): domain Bacteria; kingdom Bacillati; phylum Actinomycetota; class Actinomycetes; order Micrococcales; family Promicromonosporaceae; genus Cellulosimicrobium; species Cellulosimicrobium sp. JZ28. Next base: position 2,872,401 of record NZ_CP017660.1, read on the forward strand.
GACGCGGTTGCAGCCGCCGAACGCGGTCGCGGACGAGGTGACGGTGCACGCGGGGGACGTGGTGACGGTCCCGGTGCTGAAGAACGACACGCACCCGGACGGGTTGGAGCTGTTCCTGCAGCCCGAGCTGGAGCAGGACGTGGACCCGGCGCTGGGCGAGGCGTTCGTGTCGGAGGACACGCTGCGGTTCAAGGCGGGCTCGGAGGCGGGCACGGCGTACGCGATCTACCGGGTGCGGGACGTCAACGGGCAGGAGGACTCGGCCCAGGTCACGATCCGGATCCGCGACGGCGAGGACAACGCCCCGCCGCAGCCGCGCGAGATCGAGGCCCGGGTGCTGTCTGGGTCCAGCGTGCGCATCGCGGTCCCGCTGGACGGCATCGACCCCGACGGCGACTCCGTCCAGGTCACCGGCATCGCCACCCCCGCGGGCAAGGGCACCGCCCGGGTCGTGGACGGGATGATCGAGTACGCGGCGTCGAAGAACGCGACCGGGGCGGACACGTTCACCTACTCCGTGCTCGACGCGCGCGGCGCCACCGCCACGGGCACGGTCAACGTCGGCATCGCCCGTCCCGCGGACACCAACCAGTCGCCGGTCGCGGTGGACGACGAGGTGACGGTGCGTCCGGGGCGTACGGTCTCGGTCGCGGCGTTGGCCAACGACACCGACCCCGACGGCGACCAGGTCGGCCTGGTCCCGGGCGGGATCGAGGACACCCACGACCTGGACGCCGAGGTCGTGGCCGACCGCATCGTGCTGACCTCGCCCGACCAGGACGGCTCGTACACGTTCTACTACCAGATCCAGGACACCTACGGCGCCCGCGCGACCGGCGCGGTCACCGTGAACGTCTCGGCGAACGCGCCCCTGCTGCCCCCGGTCGCGCGCGACGACACCGTGCCCGTGGAGGACATCCTGGGCAAGACCGAGGTCACCGTCCCCGTCCTGGACAACGACGAGGACCCCGACGGCGCCGCGAGCGAGCTCACCGTCACCACCGACGCGACCACCGCGAGCGTCACGCCCGACGGCGAGCTCACCGTCACCCTCACCGAGGGCCGCCAGGTCATCACCTACACCGCGACCGACATCGACGGCCTGACCGCCAAGGCCTTCGTCAAGGTCCCCGGCCTCACCGACCAGGCCCCGACCCTCCGTCCCGGCATCACGCCCCTGGAGGTCGTGAGCGGCGAGCCGCTGCCCATCGACATCACGGACTACGTCCTGGTCGTCGAGGGCAAGACTCCCCGGCTCACCACGGAGGAGAAGGTCACGGCGCTCGAGGGCACGCGCGAGGTCCTCTCGACCACGGAGATCACCTACACGTCCGCGGCGGACTACGTCGGTCCCGCCGCCGTGACCTTCGAGGTCACCGACGGCTCCGGTCCCGACGACCCCGACGGCCACACCGCGCTGCTCACGCTGCCGATCAGCGTCGTGCCGCCGGAGAACCTGCCGCCGGAGCTGTCGACCCCGACGCTCGACGTCGCGGCGGGCGAGGAGGCCTCGATCGACCTCGCGCGCTTCGCGACCGACCCCGACGGCGACCCCCTGACCTTCAGGGCCACCGGCCAGGCGCAGGGCGTGACCGTGTCCGTCGAGGGCACCACGCTGCGCGCCCAGGCGACCCCGGACGTGCCCAAGGGCTCGGTCGTGCAGGTCCCGATCACCGTCACCGACGGCGAGCACCCCCCGGTCGAGGGCACCGCGACCCTGACCGTCGTGGCCTCGACCCGGCCCCTGGCCCGCGCCAACCCCGACACCGTCGACGACGCCCATCAGGGCAAGGCCACCACCGTGCCCGTCCTGGCCAACGACTCCAACCCCTTCCCCGACACGCCGCTCGAGATCGTGGCGGCGAGCGTCGAGACGGGCAGCGGCGACGTGTCGTACAGCGGAGGCGACGTCGTCGTGACGCCCGCCGACTCGTTCGTGGGCGTCATGGTGGTCGTCTACCGGATCCAGGACGCGACGAAGGACCCGGACCGCATGGTCGAGGGCCGCGTCCAGCTCAAGGTGCTGGGCAAGCCGGAGGCGCCCTCGACCCCGCAGGTCGTCGAGGTCCGCTCCAAGACGGTCGTGCTCAGCTGGGACCCGCCGAACAACAACGGCGCCGACATCACCGGCTACACCGTGCGCTCCCAGAACGGCTACGAGAAGGCCTGCGGCACCACCACCTGCACCCTGGACGGCCTGACCAACAACGTCGAGTACACCTTCACCGTCTACGCGACCAACGCCGTCGGCGACGGACCCGCCTCCCCGGCCTCCGCCGTCGCGCGACCGGACGAGAAGCCCGACCCGCCCGCCGCACCCACCCTCGAGTTCGGCGACAAGTCCCTCACGGTCACCTGGACCAACAAGACCTACACCGACCGCTCGCCGATCGAGACGGTCGACCTCGAGATCTCCCCGGCGCCGAAGGGCGGCGCCGTCCAGGTCACGGCGCTCTCGGGCACCCAGTACGTGTGGAACGGGCTCGAGAACGGCACCGCGTACAGCGTCCGGGTCCGGGCGAACAACCTCGCCCCCGACCCCTCGGACTGGGGCGAGTACTCGGCCGAGGAGATCCCGGCGGGCCTGCCGGACGTCCCGGAGACGCCGAGCGCGGTCCGCGCCGCGGACTCGCCGCTCAACGGCGGCTCGATCGACGTGTCGTGGAAGGCGCCGTTCGAGAACGGCGACGCGATCAAGGGCTACACCCTGCAGCGGTACAAGAACGGCTCCCGCGACGGCGCCGCGCTCTCCCTCACCGCGACGAGCCACAAGGCGACGGGCCTCGACAACGAGTCGTCGTACACGTTCACGGTGACGGCCGAGAACAAGGCGGGCCGGACGGCGGAGAGCGCGGCGTCCGCAGCCGTGGTCCCCTACGGGCGCCCCGAGGCTCCGCCCCGGCCGAGCGTGCAGAACGTGGGCGGCGGCGGGCAGGACAGCGGCATCCCGCGCGTGTCGTGGGGCGCCGCCGACGCGAACGGCAGCCCGATCACGAAGTACACCGTCACGGCGTCGCCCGGGGGCGCGAAGAGGGACGTCGACGGTACGTCCGTCGACTTCACGGGCCTCCCCGCCGGGAACTACACGTTCACCGTCACCGCGACGAACAAGGGCGGCACGTCCACGTCGAGCCCGGCGTCGGGGCAGATCAGCGCGTACGGCAAGCCCAGCGAGCCGGGCGTGTCCGTGTCCCGACTGAGCGCGACCTCGGGCCGCTTCTCGATCTCCGCGCCCTCGTCGAACGGCGGCAACGGCGTCTCGCGCTACAACTGGCAGATCGAGGGCGGGTCCAGCGGCTCGGGGCAGACGGTCGACGTCGGGAACGACTACGACCAGACGTTCCGCCTCCGGGCGCAGGCGTGCAACGCCGCCGGGTGCGGGCCGTGGAGCGGGTGGGCGACGCACCGCACCGACCCGCGCCCGGTCCCGCCGAGCGTCTGGGTGACGCGCGGTCCGCAGCGCAACACGCAGCCCGGCTACGGCAACTGCACCGGCCACATGTGCACGGTCTTCCGGGTCAACGCGAACTCCACGTTCCCGTCCGGCACCTACACCTTCCGGTGCTACTACGACGGCAACCAGGTCGGGAGCTACTCCTGGACCGAGTACCTCGCGGCCGGCAGCTACGTCGACCTCGGGTGCATCCTCGGCAACCCGTACGGCACGCAGCGCACCGCGACGGTGACGGTGAGCATCTCACCGGGGAACGGCGTGACCGTCGAACCGAAGCCCTGGCCCATCCTGTGACGCGGTCCTGAGACGGCCGATCTGCCGTCGGCGAATGAGCCGACGGCAGATCGGCCTCCTCGCGAGGCCCGGGCGGGCGCAGGGTGGTCGCATGACCACGCACCTGACCGGCCGACCCGCCGTCGGCGACCACCACCGGACCCCGCGCGCGGAGGCCGCCGCCCCGGCGGCCTCGTCGTTCGACGACCAGCTCACGACGCGCCTGCTCCACCAGCGCATCGTCGTCCTCGGCACGGCCGTGGACGACGCCGTCGCGAACCGCCTGTGCGCACAGCTCCTCCTGCTCTCGGCGGAGGACCCGCGCGCGGACGTCGCGCTCTACGTCAACTCCCCCGGCGGCTCGGTGAGCGCCGGCCTCGCGATCTACGACACGATGCGGCTCATCCCCAACGACGTGTCGACCGTCGCGATGGGCTTCGCCGCGAGCATGGGCCAGTTCCTCCTGTGCGCGGGGACGCCGGGCAAGCGGTTCGCGCTGCCGCACGCGCGGATCATGATGCACCAGCCGTCGGCCGGGATCGGGGGCACCGCCGTCGACATCGCGATCCAGGCGGAGAACCTCGTGTACACCAAGGGGCTCATGCACCGGCTCCTCGCGGAGAGCACCGGGCAGTCCGTCGAGACCATCGCCGACGACTCCGACCGCGACCGCTGGTTCACCGCGCAGCAGGCGCTCGAGTACGGGATGGTCGACCGGATCGTCGAGAGCGTCGACGACGTCCGCCCCGCCCGCGCGGCCCGGAAGGTGGGTCTGTGATGGCGAGCTACACGATCCCGACCGTGGTCGAGCGCACGCCGCTGGGCGAGCGCGCGTTCGACGTCTTCTCCCGCCTGCTGTCGGAGCGCATCGTGTTCCTCGGCACGGAGATCGACGACGGCGTCGCGAACGTCGTCATGGCGCAGCTCCTGCACCTGGAGTCGGACGCCCCGGACCAGGAGATCGGGCTGTACATCAACTCCCCGGGCGGCTCCGCGACCGCGCTCATGGCGATCTACGACACGATGCAGTTCGTCCGCTGCGACGTCTCGACCATCTGCATGGGTCAGGCGGCCTCGGCCGCGGCCGTCCTGCTCGCGGCGGGCACGCCCGGCAAGCGGTTCGTGCTGGAGCACTCGCGCGTCCTGCTGCACCAGCCGTCGGGCGGCGGGGAGGGCACGATCTCGGACCTGTCGATCCAGGCCGAGGAGATCCTCCGGATCCGGTCCGAGACGGAGGAGGTGCTGGCGCGGCACACGGGCCAGACCGTGGAGCGCCTGCGCGCCGACACCGACCGCGACCTGGTGCTCACCGCGCGCCAGGCCGTGGAGTACGGCGTCGCGGACGCCGTCGTCACCTCGCGCAAGCTCGCCGCGGCGGCGTGACGCCCGACCGCGGGGGTGGCCCGGACGTCGTCAGCCGCGTCGTCGGCCGCGTCGTCGGAACCACGACCGGCGGCGCGGCTCGGGGGTCGTCTCCGCGGGCGACGGCTCGGGCACGGCCGGGTCCGGCGCCGCGGCCGCAGGCTCGGGCGCGGTCGGCTCCTCCGCCGGCGGCTCCGGGACGGTGAGCGCGGGCGCCGTCGGCTCCGAGGCCGCAGGGTCTGCCGAGGCCGGCTCCGACGCCGCGGCCTCGGGCTCCGCCGCTGCGGCCTCGGGCTCGGCGGCCAGGGGCGCGGCGGCCTCGGGCGCAGCGGCCTCGGGCGCAGCGGCCTCGGGCGCGGCGGTCCGTCGGGACGACGCGGAGATGCCCGCGATCCGTCCGCGCTCGTCGAACCGCACGGTCACGGTGCCGTCGGGCACGTCCAGCACGACGGCGCCGGTCCCGTCCTCGACGGCCGGCAGGCCACGTGCGCTCGCGTAGGACGCGACGGCGCGCCGGTGGTCGACGACCGTGACGGACAGCAGCCCTTCGCTCAGCGTCCGCACGACGCGCGGCACGCTCGGTGCCGGCAGGGCGAGGTCGGCGTCGTCCAGGAGGAACCACGCCCGCGTGCCGCCGCCGACGGGGGCGCTGTAGTGGGCGAACGAGCCGGTCACGGCCTTGGCCGCGAGCGCGAGCCGGTGGGCGAGGTCGTCGGCCAGCGGGAGCTCCGGCTCGGCGGCCTCGCGCAGCCCGGTCCGGCGCGTGCTCTCGGCGGCGGTGAGCACGGCGTCGGGGAAGCCGTTGACGTTCTGCCACGCCCACATCCACGTGCCCGGCCCGGGCGCGGCCGTGCCGAGGAACTGGAGGCGGCACGTCGCGGTCCCGCCGTCGGGCGCGGTGAAGGTGAAGACCCCGGTGGTCAGGTCGGCGGCCCAGGCGTCGTCGCCGTGGAGGTCCGTCAGGTGGAGCTGGTGCTCGTGGGAGAGGAACGCGGCGTCGTCGACGAGGTCCTGGAGGGCCGGGACGTCCTGGGCTGCCGTGCCGTGCGCGGTCTGCGGCTCCGTCATGGACCGACGGTAGCGGCGCGCACGGCGCCCGGCCCCCGCACGACACGCGGTGCGACGGGACCGCCGCTCAGGCCGCGAGGAGCAGGACGTCGCCGGCGCGCGCCGTCGGACGTCGGAGCGTCTCGGCGACGGGGAGGTCCCGCACGGGCTCGCCCACCGGGGCGACGTGCCGTGGCGCGGAGAGGGCACCGCGCTCTCGCGCGGAGGACAGCACGCGGACGGGCGCGAGCGGCCGGAGCTCCTCGCCCGTGCGGGCGACGAGGTCGACGAGCCGCAGGCCGAGGGCGCCGCACACGGCGGCGAGGACCTCGGACGACGCCTCCTTGCGCCCGCGCTCCACCTCGGACAGGTAGGCGGTGGAGACGCGCGCGGCGGCCGCGACGTCGACGAGCGTGCGCCCCTGCGCGAGCCGCGCCCGCCGCAGGATCCCCCCGATGACGTGGCGCAGGAGGGGCTCCGCCCGTCCGCCCGCCCGGGAGCGGGGGCTGGGCGTCACCCCGTCCGGCACCACGTCCGGCAGCGTGCCCGGCACCGCGCTCGTCGCGTCCATGCGTTCACGCTACCCGCGGCCCACCCGAGTGCCGAGGCACCCGGGTGGGTATCTGCTGCTGGCGTAAGGCCGGGCGCACGACGCGACGCCGGCCGCGCGCCCGGCCGGACGGGTCACCAGCGCTCGAGCGACCAGGCCATCTGCCAGAAGCGGATCTCGTGGCGGCAGCTCAGCTCGAACGCGCGCTCCATGCGCGCGCGCTCCGCCTCGCCCGCGTCCGCGGCGAGCGCGTCGAGGCGTGCGCGCAGGTCCGTGAGGACGTCCTCGGTGCGCTCGGCCGCGTAGAACTGCCACCAGCCCGCGAGCGGGTGGTCGTCGCCGAGGGCGCCGGGCGTCGTCTCGCGCTCGCCGAGCCAGAAGCGCCGCGCGGACCAGATGTAGGTCCACGGGCACGGCAGCAGCGCGGCGAGCAGCACGCCGAGCGAGTCGCGGCCGGCCGCCGTCATGTGGTCCACGTAGGCCTGCGCGCTCGGCGCGAGGCGGTGCGTCTGCGCCTCCTCGTACGTCACGCCGAGGAAGTCGCACATCGCGTGGTGCGCGTGCGACTCGTCGTCGAGGAGGAATCCGGCCTTGTCATGGAAGTAGGCCGCCCACGACCGGTCGGGCGCGAGGGCCATGCCGAGGCCGTAGCAGCGTAGGTAGGCCGTGAGGTACTGGTGGTCCTGGCCCACGTAGTGGCGGACCGCGGCGGGCTCGACGGAGCCGTCGCGCAGCCCGGCCAGGAAGGGGTGGTCGTAGAACGTCTCGAAGAGGTCCGCGTACCGGCGGGCGAGGTCGGCGGTGAAGCCGGTCTCCTCCTGCCGGACGAGCGCGGTCGGGTCGTCCGCGAGGACAGGGTTCAGGGTGATGGCAGCAGGCGTCGTCATGCCCACGTTCCTCCGCTCGTGCTAGCGAGATCAGGTTCGACGGGTCCGGGCGGCCGTACCGCTCGTCTCAGTCCCTCGGCCCAGGCCGTGGCCTGGGCGGGACGCCCCGCGTGGTTCGCGCCGACCCTAGCAAGGACGACGTGGCTGCGGCAGCCCTCGCCACGGCGTGGGAATATAGTTGTAGCGACAACAAGTTGGAGGAGACATGACCACGAGCACGCCGGGCGCGCCGACCGACCGCCTCCTGTCCCCGTCCACGAGCATGGACGCCGTCACGCTGCGCGTGGGCGACCTCGAGCTCATGACCTCGTACTACACGGGCGCGTTCGCCCTCGCCCCGCTCGAGGAGCGGTCGCGCGGCTCGGAGGTGCACCGTGTGCTGGGCCGCGGCCGCACACCCATGCTGCGCCTCGTGCACACGCCCGGGCTGCCGCCCGTCGACCCGCGCCAGGCCGGCCTGTTCCACACGGCCTTCCTGTTCGACGACGGCCCGAGCCTCGCCGCGACCGTCTACCGCGCCGCGCAGGACCGCCGCGGCACCTTCGTCGGGTCGAGCGACCACCTCGTCAGCGAGGCGTTCTACTTCACCGACCCCGAGGGCAACGGCGTCGAGCTCTACACCGACCGCCCCCGCGAGACGTGGGTGCGCGAGCACGGCCAGATCCTCATGACGACGACGTTCCTCGACCCGAACGCCTACCTGCGCACGCACCTCGACCAGGAGACGTTCGACGCCGGCCCCTCGCTCGCGGGCCGCGTCGGCCACGTGCACCTCCAGGTGGGCGACGTCGCGACCGCCCACGCCTTCTACGTCGACGCCGTCGGCTTCGAGGCGACGCTCACCGGGTACAGCGGGGCGCTCTTCGCGTCCGCGGGCGGGTACCACCACCACGTCGCGATGAACGTGTGGAACAGCGCGGGCGCCGGGCCCCGCGCCGCGAGCCTCGGGCTCGGCGACGTCGCCGTCACGGTGCCGGGCCGCGAGGACCTCGACGCGCTCGTCGCGCGCCTCCGCGCCCGCGGGCTGGAGCACGCGGACGACGGCCGCTCCGTCGTCGTGCACGACCCGTGGGGCACGCGCGTGACGCTGTCCGTCCCGGGTACCACGACCGAGGAGCTGCTCGCGCGCTGAGGCGCGGCGCCCCGGGCACGGAGCGCGCGCCCGGGGCACGAGGCGCACGATGGGAGGACCCGCCGAGCGCACCGAGGAGCGACCGTGTTCCGCAGCCTCTTCCCCGTCCTCACCGTGGCCGACCTCGACCGGTCCCTCGGCTTCTACCGCGACCTGCTGCGCGGGACGGTCGAGTACGCGTTCCCCGACGACGGCCCGCCCGTCTACGTGAGCGTGCGCGTGGGCCGGTCGCCGCTCGGGCTCGGGCAGGGCGACCCGCCTCCGGCGGACACCCGCGTCGTGCTGTGGGTGTACGTCGACGACTGCGACCGCGCCGTCGAGCACCTCGCGGCCGCGGGCGTGCCCGTCCTGGAGCCGCCCGCGGACCAGCCGTGGGGCGAGCGCGTCGCGCGCGTACAGGACCCGGACGGCACCGTCGTGATCCTCGGCCAGGAGGCCGCTCTCCCGGCCGAGCCGGAGGGCCCGACGGGGCTGTCCTAGCCCGGGGAGGCCTGGCGCCTCGGAGCCGACCGCCCGTCGGCATGGTGCCCCCACCGGGACTCGAACCCGGAACACGCCGGGTTTAAGCCGGCCGCCTCTGCCAGTTGGGCCATGGGGGCGCGGGCCGAATCTACCGCGCGCGCGGGGCTCCCCGGGCCCGTCGCCACGACGGCCGCCCGCTCGGGACCGGGACGCGACGAGGGGCGAGCCGCACGCGCGGCTCGCCCCTCGTCGTCGGGCACGACGGCCGGGCCGGGCCCGGCCGCGACCTCAGGAGGCCTTCGCCGCCGGCGTCCGGTCGTCGGCGTCGACGGTGCCCGCACCGGACTCCGCCGCGGCCGCCGAGCCCTGCGCGGTCTGCTTGACCGGGTCGCCGTCCTTCTTGGGCGGGACGGACGCGGCGCGGAACTCCGCGCGCGGGTCGTGCAGCGAGCCGAGCGACACGAGCTCGCGGCCCATGAGGAACTGGCCGATCCAGCCGATGAAGATGCGGATCTTGCGGTTCCCCGTCGGCATCGCCATGACGTGGTAGCTGCGGTGCATGAGCCACGCGAGCGTCCCGCGGAGCTTGAACACGCCGAACAGCTCCGCGACGCCCTTGTACAGGCCGAGCGACGCGACCGTACCGACGCTCTTGTGGCGGTACTCGACCGGCGGCTCGCTGTGCAGCTCGAGCGCGAGGTTGTCGGCGAGGCGCGTGGCCTCACGGATGGCGTGCTGCGCGTTCGGCGGGCAGAACTTGCCCGGGTTCAGCACGTCCGGGACGGCGGCGCAGTCGCCCGCGGCCCACGCGTTCGGCACGACGTTGCCGTCGGCGTCCGCGACCTGGAGCGTCGGCAGCACGGTGATGCGGCCCAGCTTGTCGACGGGGAGGTCGGACGACTCCTTGAGGACCGGGTTCGCCTTGACGCCCGCGGTCCACACGATCGTGTCGGAGTCGAACTCGACCCCGGTCGACGTGACGACGTGGCCGTCCACGCACGACGACAGGAACGTGCTGAGGTGGAACTCGATGCCGCGCTTCTTCAGCTCGTCGAGCGCGTACTGCGCCATGGGCTCGCTCAGCTCGGGCAGGATGCGGCCCGCGCCCTCGATCATGACGAAGCGGAGGTCCTTCTCCTCGATCGTCGCGTAGTTGCGCGTCGCGTAGCGGGCCATGTCCTCGATCTCGGCCAGCGCCTCGATGCCCGCGAACCCGCCGCCGACGAACGTGAACGTGAGCATGCGGCGACGCAGCTTCTCGTCCCACGTGGACGACGCGACGTCCATGCGGTTGAGCACGTGGTTGCGGACCGCGATGGCCTCCTCCACGTTCTTGAAGCCGATCGCGTTCTCCGCCAGGCCCGGGATGGGCAGCGTGCGCGACACCGAGCCGAGGCCGACGATCAGGTGGTCGTACGTGACCGAGTAGTCGTCACCCTCCTCCGGGTGGATCGTCACGCGGCGGTCCGTGTGGTCGATCGAGACGACCTTGCCCTGGAGCACGTCGACGCCCTTGAGCGCACGGCGGTGCGGCGCGACGACGTCGCGGCCGTCGATCGAGCCCGCGGCCGCCTCGGGGAGGAACGGCGCGTACGTCATGTACGGGCGCGGGTCGACGACGACGATCGCCGCCTCGCGGCGACCGAGCTTCTTGCGCAGCCGGCGGGCGGCGTACAGACCCACGGAACCGCCGCCGAGGACGACGACGCGGGGCACCTTGCGGGGCCGCGGCGAAGCGGTCTGGGCACGGCTGACCGAGGTCAGGTCATTCTGAGGCATGGTTCCAGAGTATTACCGGTTGCGGCACAGGCGAGCCGGAGCGTCCGCCTGACGGGCGTGACGCGCCCCACGCCGCACGGACGGACGGGCACAGAGGCGGGCACACGCGGGCACAGGCGACATTCCGCAGGGCCCGGGGCCGGGGTGGTGCGCCGCCGTCCGCGGTCGGCGCACCACCCCGGGCCTGCCGGTCAGCCGATCGCGCCGACGACGGGCGTCGGGCCGGTCGGTGCGGGCGGCACCCCGCCCGTCGGCGGCGTCGCGGGGGCCTCCTGCGACGGCGCCGGATCGCCCTCGGCCGGCTCGTCGGCCGGCGCGTCGCTGGCCCCGCCCGTGCCCGACGACGTCTCCCCCGTCCCGACGCTCGACGGCACCGCGGTCGGTGCCTGGAGGAACGGCCACGGCATGTCGCGCGTGCGCGTCCCCGTCGCGGGGACGGGGCGGCCGTCGCCCTCGGGGTACTCGACGTCCTCCCCGGCGACCGCGCGCAGCGGGTAGACGTTCCACCGCTCGCGCCCGTCCGTCGAGACGGCGGGCTGGAAGTACCACGTGCCCTCGACGTCGGGCACCGCCCACGCCCCGGAGGCACCCTCCTCGGTGATCGTGCGGACCTGGCGGCCGCGGTCGTCGAAGACCTGGACGTCGCGGAGCGGCTCGCCCGCCGCGTCGTAGACGAAGAGGTTGGACACCTGCGCGCCGTCGACCCACACGCCCGCCGTGCCCGGGGAGTCCCCGCTCCCGAACGACACGCTGCTCACGAGGCCGCTGCTCGCGTCGCTGCGGCCCTGCTCGTAGCCGCGGTCCCACGCGTACGGGCTCGACGCGCTCGCCGAGGCGGCGACGAGGACGGCGGGCACGGCCGCGACGGCCGCGGCGACCGACAGCGGACGGCCGACCTTCCGCAGCCCGCGGGTGGGCAGCCACCGGCCCCGGCCCCACTGCACGCTCACGACGACCGCGATCAGCACGACGACGCGCGCGGACAGGTCCGGCGGGAGCACGGCCACCTGGTATCCCGCGACCAGGGCGAGCAGGAGCGTCGCCACGACCCAGCCGCGCAGGATCCACCACGCGGGCGTGAGGGCGCGCAGGAACTCGGCCGTCGAGGCCCACTGCGGCGACGTGGTGACGGGCTGCCACCCCGCGCGCCAGTCCGCCGCGAGCATCTCGCCGAGCCCGGCCAGCCGACGGCGCACCCCGGGGCGCGGGCCGCGCGCGGCGCCCGGGACAGCAGGAGGCAGACCGGCCGCGGTGCGCAGCTCGGCGGCGTACTCGGCGGGCGGACCGAAGAACGCGACGAGGTCGAGTCCCGTGTCGTCGAGCACCTCCGCGCCGTCCGTGCCGTCTGTGCCGTCTGTGCCGGCCGGAGCGCCGTCGGACGACGCCGGAGCGGGGGCGCGGCGCGGGAGCGCGCCGGGCGCGTCGACGACCGCCTCGGCGAGGTCGGCCTCCAGCCCGTCGGCGAGCTCCTCGACCTGGTCGGGGCGCAGGTCGGCGAGGTGCGCGCGCACCTCCTGGGCGTAGGCGTGGACGTGCCCGTAGAAGGCCCGTCCGACGGGCGCGCCGGCGGGCGGCTGCGCGGGGGTCGTCGTGCTCATCAGGCGGCCACCTCTCCGGTCCGCAGCAGCGCGGACACGGTGCCCGCGAACGTCTGCCACTCCTTGCGGTGCAGGTCGAGCATGGCCCGGCCCTGCGGGTTGATCCCGTAGTACTTGCGGTGCGGCCCGGCGTCGGACGGCACGACGTAGGTGGTCAGCGCCCCGCCCGCGTACAGGCGCCGCAGCGTCCCGTACACGGACGCGTCCCCCACGTCCTCGAGCCCCGCCGCGCGCAGGCGCCGCACGACGTCGTACCCGTACCCGTCCTCGGCCTCGACCGCGGCGAGCACCGCCGCGTCGAGCACCCCCTTGAGGAGCTGCGTGGTGTCCATCCGTCCCTCCGTCGGGCGTGGCCCCGGTCCGTCCCGGTGCTCGGCCACCGGGATCACGGGATGCACACTACCGTGCGATGCGCAGTACCGTGCACACGACACGCCCCTCGCCCGAAGACGCCGGAGCCCGGGCCGCGGGCACCGGGCGGCCGGTGCCACGCGACGCCGGGCTCGGCGGTCGGGCAGGAGGGGCCGCCGGGGCGACCCCGGGTCAGGCGAGCGACCAGGCGATGCCGTCGAGGATGTCGTGCTCGCTCGTCACGACCTCGGTGAGCGACCCGCCCGCGGCGGCGACGTCGTCGCGTACACGGCGCACGACCTCCGACCACACGAGCGCGCCCGCGCCGATGACGTCGACGCGCCCGGGGTGCATGAACCCCAGGGCGGTGCGCTCGGCGCGCGTGCGGTGCAGCAGGTCGTCGCAGGCGGCGAGCACGGTGTCGACCGGCAGCACGGACCCATTGATCCGGTCGCGGTCGTACCGGGCGAGGCCGAGCGCGTGGGCCGTGACCGTCGTGACGGACCCGGCGAGCCCGACGAGCGTCGCAGCCCGCCCGAGCGGCACCACGCGGGCCGCGTCGTCGAGCGCGGCCCGCACGTCGGCGCGGGCCGCCGCCTCCTCCTCGGGGGTCGGCGGGTCGGAGCGCAGGTGCCGCTCCGTCATGCGCACGCACCCCACGTCCATCGAGTACGCGGCGTCGGGCGTCGTCGTGCCGAGCACGAGCTCCGTCGAGCCGCCGCCGAGGTCCACCACGACGTAGGGGCCGGGGCGCACGGCCGCGACGGTCGACGTCGCCCCGCGGAACGACAGCGCCGCCTCCTCCTCGCCCGAGACGACCTCGGGCTCGACGCCGAGCGCGTCGAGGACGCCCGCGACGAACTCGTCGCGGTTCTCGGCGTCCCGCGTGGCCGACGTCGCGACGAAGCGCGTCCGCGTCGCGCCCAGGTCGGCGATCACCTGCGCGTAGCGGCGCGCGGCGTCGAGCGTGCGCGCGAGCGCCTCGGGGGCGAGCCGACCCGTGCGGTCGACGCCCTGGCCGAGCCGGACGACCTCCATGCGGCGGTCCAGGTCGACGAGCGTCCCGGCCTGCGGGTCGACGTCCGCGACGAGGAGGCGGATCGAGTTGGTGCCGCAGTCGATCGCCGCCACGCGCGAGGCGCCGGGCGGGACGGGGGCGGGCGAGGTGGCCGGCGCGGCGGTCGCGCCCGGGTCCCGGGTGAGCGGAGAGGTGGAGCCAGAGGTCATGCGTCCAAGCGTGCCACGCGGTCAGCAGGTGCAGCGGTCGGGGCGCCACACGTCGCGCACGCGCTCGAGCGCCTCGTCGCCCAGCGGGTTGACGCCCGGCCCGGCCGCGAGCGCGTGGCCCACGAGGACGTGCAGGCACTTCACGCGCGTGGGCATCCCGCCCGCCGAGATGCCGTCGATCTCCTCGACGTGGCCGAGCGCCTCGCGCTGCGCGAGGTAGTGCTCGTGCGCGCGCCGGTAGGCGACGGCGAGCTCCTCGTCCTCGGTGAGCCGCTCCGACATCTCCTTCATGACGCCGTTCGCCTCGAGCGTCGACGCGGCCGCGACCGCGCCCGGGCTCGTGAGGTAGAAGGTCGTGGGGAACGGCGTGCCGTTCTCGAGCCGCGGCGCCGTGCGGACGACGAGCGGGCGCCCGCACGCGCACCGCGCGGCGATGCCGACGACGCCGCGCGGGGTGCGCCCGAGCTGCTCCGCGAGCGTCTCGAGGTCGCGCTCGGTGACGACGGCGTCCGGGTCGTCGGCGGGGATGGCCAGGCGGGCGTCGGGCACGGGACTTCCTTCGGGTCGGTCGGTGGCGTCGGGACGACGCCTCACCCATTCTCCCCGCTCGGCGGAGCGCCCTCGTCGCCGGCCGGTTCCTCGCCCGCGGGCGCGGTCCCGTCGGACGTCCCCGCGTCGTCACCGGCGGACGTGCGCGGACCGCCCGCGACCTGCACCGACTCCCAGATGGCCTCGTACCAGGGCGTGCCCTCCTCATACCCCCGGACGGGCCCGTCCGTGATCGTCCGCCCGGTCTGCGGGTCGGTGTCGTCGACGACCGTCTCCGGGTCGAGCACGCGCCACGGCCGCTCCCCCGGCATGACGAAGTTGAGCCGGTCCCGCGCCTCGCGCTCGACGTACGCCTGGTCGTCCCAGCGGGCGAGCTCGGCCTCGAGCTCGGTGTGCTCGGCCTGCGCCTGCTCGAGGCCGGCGCGCAGCTCGCGCAGCTCCCCCGTCTGGTTGACGTACGCGCGCAGCGTCGGCAGCAGGAGCACCGCGGCGAGGAGCACGACGACGGACAGGACCAGGGTCCGGACGGTCACCACCTCGGGCAGGAGGAAGCCGTAGCGGCTCCGACGCCGGTCCTCGGGCGCCGGGCCGGCCGCACGTCGCGTCGACGTCGCGCTGCTCGGTCGGGCGGCGGGGCGGCGCGCTCCGGACGACGACGGGGTCCGGGCGGTCGAGCCGCCGCCCGGAGACTTCGCCGAGGAGCCCGACGCCGTCCGCGGGGCGCCCGTGGACGCCGGGCGCGGGCTCGCGGTCCCCGAGGACGCGGAGCGCTTCGTGGGCTTCGTCCCGGACGTGCCGCGCGCGGGCCCGGAGCCCGGCCGCGCGGGGGCACCGGGGCGCGGGGGACGACGCGAGGACGGCATGCCCCGATTGTGCTGCCGCGAGACGCGGCGCGCCGGGAGCACGCGCGGTGCGCCCGCGAACGTGAGGCGATCGACACGACTTCTTCACCCGCCCGGACACGCCGGAGCCCGGCGGGCCGACGAGCGGCCCTCCGGGCTCCGGGTGCCGGGTCGCCCCGGCGGGATCGTGCGCGACCGACGGTCAGCCGCAGGTCAGCCCTGCACCGTCCAGCGCGGGAACGCGCCACGGCCGGCGTAGCGGGCGGCGTCGTCCAGCGCCTCCTCGATGCGCAGGAGCTGGTTGTACTTGTTGATGCGCTCGCCGCGGGCGGGGGCACCCGTCTTGATCTGGCCGGCGTTCGTCGCGACGGACAGGTCCGCGATCGTCGTGTCCTCGGTCTCGCCCGAGCGGTGCGACACCATCGCGGTGAAGCCGTTGCGCTGCGCGAGCTCGACGGCGTCGAGCGTCTCGGTGAGCGTGCCGATCTGGTTGAGCTTCACGAGGAGCGAGTTCGCCGCCTTGAGCTCGATGCCCTTCGCGAGGCGCTCCGGGTTGGTGACGAACAGGTCGTCGCCGACGATCTGCACCCGGTCGCCGACCTCGGCGACGAGCTGCGACCAGCTGTCCCACTCGTCCTCGGACAGCGGGTCCTCGATGGAGACCAGCGGGTAGTCGCGCACGAGCTGCTCGTAGTAGGCGATCATCTCGGCCGGCGTCTTCGCGCCGCCCTCGAACTGGTACGCGCCGTCCTTGAAGAACTCGGTCGACGCGACGTCGAGGGCGAGCGTCACGTCGGTGCCCGGCGCGAAGCCGGCCTTCTCGATCGCGACGAGGATGAGGTCGAGCGCCTCGCGGTTGCTCGCGAGGTTCGGCGCGAAGCCGCCCTCGTCGCCGAGGCCGGTGGCCAGGCCCTTCTCCTTGAGCACAGACTTCAGCGCGTGGTAGACCTCGGCGCCGGTGCGCAGCGCCTCGCGGAACGAGGACGCGCCGATCGGGGCGACCATGAACTCCTGGATGTCGACGTTCGAGTCCGCGTGCGACCCGCCGTTGAGGATGTTCATCATCGGCACGGGCAGGACGTGCGCGTTCGGGCCGCCGACGTAGCGGTACAGGTCGAGGCCCGCGCTCTTCGCGGCGGCCTTCGCGACGGCGAGCGAGACGCCGAGGATGGCGTTCGCGCCGAGCTTGCCCTTGTTCGGGGTGCCGTCGAGGTCGATGAGGGCGGCGTCGATGAGGCGCTGGTCCTCGGCCTCGAAGCCGATGAGCTCCGGGGCGATGTCGTCGATCACGGAGTTCACCGCGCCCTCGACACCCTTGCCCAGGTAGCGGGACTTGTCGCCGTCACGACGCTCGACGGCCTCGAACGCACCGGTCGACGCGCCCGAGGGCACTCCGGCGCGGGCGAACGTCCCGTCGTCCAGGACGACCTCGACCTCGACGGTCGGGTTTCCGCGGGAGTCGAGGATCTCGCGCGCTCCAACGGCTTCGATGCTGGCCACAGGTGCTCCTTCGGGGCAGGGCTGCGGGCGCTTCGAACGGTGGTGGCGGACCCGGGCAGGGAAACCCGGGACGCCGCGTGCGCGCCCGCGACGATGGTGGGTTTACGACCACAGCCTAGTGCCCGGTTGTGACCTGCGCCGCTGCGTCCGGTCCGTGGGCCCCGGGTCGGGGACCTGCGCGTCGACGATCGGGACGAACGTCCCGCCTCAGCCCTGCACCGCCGGGCCGGGCTCCGCGGGCGCCCCTGCCGACGTCTCGGCCGCGACGATCCGCGCCTCGACGCGCCGCAGCTCGCCCCGCAGCGCGGCCTCCGCGTCGAGCCCGTCGGCCTCCGCGCGGGCCACGAGCGCGAGCAGCTCGCGCCCGAGCCGCTCGTCCGGCGTCGGGCCGGCGCCGTCCTCGCCGGCCGCACCCGGCCCGGTGCCCGACGGCGCCGCGAGCGCCGCGCCGACGACGTCGCCGAGGCCGCCGCGCCCGGCCCGGGACAGGACCTTCTGCGCGCGGGCGAGCGCCCCCTGCGTGTGCGAGATGCCCTCGAGCACCGACGAGCGCTGCTTCTCCGCCTTCTTGATCGCGTCCCACTGCCCGTGCAGGTCGGTCGCGTCGGCGTCCGCGAACACGTGCGGGTGTCGCCGCACGAGCTTCGCCGCGAGGTCGGCGGCGACGTCGTCGACGGTGAACGGGTCCGGCTCCTCGCTCGCGATGCGCGCGTGGAACAGCACCTGCAGGAGCAGGTCGCCGAGCTCCTCGCGCATCCCGGCGCGGTCGTCGGTCTCGATGGCGTCCGCGAGCTCGTGCGCCTCCTCGAGGAGGTACCGCACGAGCGAGACGTGCGTCTGCTCGCGGTCCCACGGGCATCCGCCCGGGGAGTAGAGGCGGTCCATGACGGCGACGACGTCGCGCAGCGGGTCGGTCGCGGCGTCGGGCGCGCGGTCGTGCGTCGGCTCGTGCGGGTCCGGGGCTGCCGAGGGCTCGGGGGCGGTCACCGCCTCATCGTAGGTTCGCCGGGCACGCGGTCGCCGTCGGTCGAGCGTGCCGTCGCTGCCTGGCCCCAGCACGCGGTCGTGGCCCGGGCTGGGCCACGACCGCGTGGTGGGGATGGCGGCAGCGCTACGACCGCCAGGTGTCCGACAGCGTCACGGAGCCGTCAGCGCCGACCGTCGCCGTGCGGTTGCTTCCGCTCTCCCAGACGACGTTCCCGCCGCCGTCGCGCTTGACGTACTTGTACTGGAAGGTCGTGCCGGCCGGGAGGTCGACGCGCGCGGTCCACACCGGGTAGGCCGACGACGACAGCGGGACGCCGTTCGCGGGCGCCCAGGAGCCGAGCGCCGGGATGCTGCCGACGACGTGGACCGTCTGGCCCCACGTGGTGGTCGCGGTGACCGAGAACGACGCATCGCCCTGCCCCTCGACCGGCCCGCCCGGCGACCCGCCGCCGTCGCACGGGTCGCCCGCCGTGACCGTCCCGCCGGAGACGGCGACCGCGGCGCCGGACAGGGAGTAGTCCTTGCCGCCGTTGCTGTCCCAGGCGCCCGAGCCGTTCGTGAAGGCGGCGGTGACGGTCGCGGCCGCGCCCGTCGCCCCGCTGGGCAGGCTGATCTGCCGCGAGACCCAGCCCGTGCAGGCCGCCGTCATCGGGACCCCGGGGACGGCGGTCCAGGCGCCCGTGCCGACCTTGTAGTGGACGTTGTACGCGTTCCAGCCCTTGTCGGTCGCGTAGTAGACGGTCGTGGTGCCGGCCGGGTCGACGGGCCCGGGGCCCCCGGTGCCGCCGTCGCCGCGCGCCCCGACGTGGAGCGCGAGCGCCCCGTACGCGGGCACCGTCGCCGTGAAGGTGCCCGAGCCGGAGACGGAGACGGTCTTCGAGCAGTCCTTCGACGCGACGACGTCGCAGTACGTCCCGGCGGGGAGCGAGGTCTGGTAGGTGCGCGTCACGGCGTTCGCGGAGTTGTTGATCGTCACGTAGCCCTTGGCGCCTCGCCCGTAGGCGATGTGGTTGTTCCCGTCGTCCCACCAGCCCGTCACCGCGGTCCCGGCGACCGCGTTGTGGAAGCCGACCATGCCCGCGATCTCGGTCCAGCGCTGCGTGCAGACCCACGCGCTGTCGGCACAGCTCGCGTCGGGCACGGAGGTGGCCGAGGCGCCGGGCGCACCCGCGTCCTTGTCGCTCCACGTGTAGCCCGAGTAGACGCTCGGTGCGCCGTAGGGCCACGAGAGCATGAACGCGTTGGCGAGCCGGTACTTGGCGCCCCACTTGTAGTTCATCGTCTCGCCGTTGCGCTCGGTGTCGTGGTTGTCGACGAAGACGCCCGCGCGGTCGGAGGGCAGCTTGTTGTCGCCGATGGTGCGCAGGTCCTTGATCTGGCCGTCGAACCGGGACGTGAGCTCGCGCGCGTAGAAGAACTCGTGCGAGTCGCCGGAACCGAGGTACTCCGAGGGCTGGATCGGCTCGCCGCTCGCGCCGATGACCTCGTGCACCCAGAAGACGTTCGGGTTCGTGAGCCGCGCCTTGATCGCCGCGAGGTCGGCGGCCGGGATGTGCTTCGCGGCGTCGATGCGGAAGCCCGAGACGCCGAGCGACAGGAGGTCGTTGAGGTAGCCCGCGATCTTGCCGCGCACGTAGTCGGAGCCCGTCCGCAGGTCCTGGAGCGAGACGAGGCGGCAGTTCTGGACGTTGTACCGGTCGCCGTAGTTGCTGATGTTCGACCGGCAGTCGTTGAAGTCGTTCGGCCCGTACGGGACGCCGGGGAAGCTGTCCACGGAGTAGCTCGTCCCGCCGGTCCCGGTGCCGGACCCGGTGTCGGCGCCCGCCGTGTGGTTGACGACCGCGTCGACGATCACGCCCACGCCCGCCGCCTTGCACGTGCTCACCATGCGCTGGAACTCGGCGCGGGTGCCGAGCTTGGACTCGAGCTTGTAGCTGACGGGCTGGTAGGAGGTCCACCAGGCCGTGCCCTGGATGTGCTCCTGCGGCGGCGAGACCTGGACGTAGCCGAACCCGGCCGGGCCGATGGTGCTCGTGCACTCGGCGGCCACGGAGTCCCACGTCCACTGGAAGAGGTTGAGGATCACGTCGCCCCGGCCGTTCGGGGAGTCGACGACGGGCGTCGGCACGGGCGGCGCGGCCGCGGCGGGTCCGGCGACCGGGACCGCGGCCAGCGCCGCGGTCAGCGCGAGGGCCGCCGAGGCGCCGGCCGCGAGGACGCGGCGCAGGCGCCCGCGGTGCGGGCGGGCGGGGCGTCCTGCGGGGACGGGGGTGGGCGCCGGGGGTCCGGCGAGGTCGGTGGTGCGCGTCATTGCAGCTCCTTCGAGGATGCGGCCGCCCCTCGCTCGGCGTCGAGCACGGACGGGCCACGCGGTGATGACGAGCGCCCCGGGGTGGCGGGCGCGACCGGCACCTGCGGCTTTGCAGGATGTTTCCGGATGTTGCTGCAACCTTACAGAGACCGGCGCGGGCTGTCACGACCTGTGTCGACGGGTCGTGCGGTCGGGTCGTGCCGGTGCGGCGGCGGCCCGGACGGCATAGCGTCGGAGGACGAACCGAGAGGAGACGCCATGGGAACCAAGCGCCGGTGGAAGGACCTGACGAAGGGTCAGCGGATCGCCGTCGGGGTCGTGGGAGCCGCCCAGGTCACGCTCACCGCCGCGGCGTACCGGGACCTCGTGCGTCGGCCGGCGGAGCAGGTGAACGGGACCAAGCTCGCGTGGGGCCTCGCGCTCCTCGTCAACTGGGTCGGGCCCATCGCCTACTTCCTCGACGGCCGCAAGAGCTGACCGCGGGAGGGCTCAGCCCTCGACCGTGAGCCCGGCCGTCGGCTCCAGCAGCGTCAGCGCGCGCCGCAGCGCCGTGCTCGACGTGTGCACCGTGTAGGGGAAGTAGACGACCTCGACGCCCACCTCGGCGAAGCGACGCTCCAGCTCCGCGCCCTTCGGGGTGCCGCGCCAGTCGTCGCCCTTGAAGAACACGTCGAACGGGCGCTGGCGCCAGGTCTCGAGCTTGTCGGGCTGGGTCTCGACGAACACCTCGTCGACGAACCGGACGTGGCGGACGATCTCCGCGCGCTCCGTGACGGGGACGACCGGGCGCCGGCCTTTGGCGAGCTCGAGCATGTCGTCGTCCACGACACCCGCGACGAGGTAGTCGCACTCGCTGCGGGCGTGCCGGAGGACGTTGAGGTGCCCGACGTGGAACAGGTCCCACGCACCGGGGGCGTACCCGACCTTCATGCCCGTCCTCCCGTCCTCGGCCGCGCGCCCCGCACGGCGAGGGGGCCGCATCCAGGCTAGGACCGGGAGGAGGCCCGGAACCACGCCCTCCGAGGGTGAAGAAGGAGGCCCACCGGGTGAATTGTGGGCTCGACGAGCGCGTGGGAGCGCACCCGCCCGCCCGCCCGGCAGGGGCCCGATCGCTGCGTGCTACCTTCGGTCGGTCGCCTTTCCGGACGACGTCCCCGCGCACCGGAGGGAGTGCCGACCTCAGTCATGCCGTCCCAGGTCCTCACCGTGTGCACCGGGAACGTCTGCCGCTCCCCCACCGCCGAGAGGCTGCTGAGCATCCGCAGCGACACGAGCGTCACGGTGTCGAGCGCCGGGACGCACGCGCTCGAGGGGGCACCGCTCGACGAGCCGATGGCGCGGCTGCTCGCGGCACGCGGCCTGGAGGCGGCGACGCACACCGGGCGGCAGCTCACGGCGGCGATGATCGAGCAGGCGGACCTCGTCCTCACGATGTCCCGGGCCCAGCGGGCCGCCGTCGTCACCCTCGTCCCGCAGGCAGTCCGACGCACCTACACGCTCCTGGAGCTCGCCGCGCTGCTCTCGGCGATCGACCTGCCCGTCGACCCGGACGAGAGCGACGCCGACCGCATCGCCCGCCTCCCGGAGATCGCGAGCGCCCAGCGCGTCCGGACGATCACCCCGCGCACGCCCCTCGACATCCCGGACCCGCACGGCCGCTCCGAGCGGGCCTACCGGCAGGCGTTCACGACGATCGACACCGCGGTCGCGGCGGTCGCCCGCGTCGTGCACCCGCCCGCCGCCCGGCGCCTCGAGTGGTCCCCCACCCTCACCGAGCGGGGCGCGCGCACGCCGCCGTTCCCCGGCGGCGGGGACGGCACCGACCCCACCGGGCGCGGCGGCAGCAGCTCCCCCCGACACGGCGGCCGGCGGAGCTGGCGCCTGCGCTGACCGCGCGTCAGCGGGCCGACGACGTCCCCACCGTCGCGGCCGCGCTCACCTCGCCGAGCACCACGGCGTCGATGAGCTGGCGCGCCCACCCGAGGACCTCCGCACCGCGCAGCGGGCGGCCGCCGATGCGCGCCGTCGTCGGGTACGGGACGAGGATCGCGCGGATCGCGGGCTTGAGCAGCGTGCCCGGGTAGAGGCGCTTGAGCCGCAGCTGCGCCGACTCGGGGAGGTCGACCGGCGCGAACCGGATGAACTTGCCCTGCGCCGTGACGTCCGTGAGCCCCGCGCGGCGGGCGTGGTTGCGGAAGTCCGCGACGTCGAACAGCGCGGACGCGACGTCCGGGAGCGCGCCGTAGCGGTCGACGAGCTCGGCCCGCACCTCGGCGAGCTCCGGCGCGTCGGCCGCGGCGGCGATCTTCTTGTACGCCTCGAGCCGCAGGCGCTCGGTCGCGATGTAGGACTCCGGCAGGTGCGCGTCGACCGGGAGCTCGATCGAGACCTCCGGCTGCTCCTCGGGCCCGTCGCCGCGGTAGTTCGCGACGGCCTCCCCCACCATGCGCACGTACAGGTCGAACCCGACGCCCGCGATGTGGCCGGACTGCTCCCCGCCGAGCAGGTTGCCCGCGCCGCGGATCTCGAGGTCCTTCATGGCGACCTGCATGCCCGCGCCGAGGTCGGTGTGGGCCGCGATCGTGGCGAGGCGATCGTGCGCGGTCTCGGTGAGGGGTCGCTCGGGCGGGTACAGGAAGTACGCGTACGCGCGCTCGCGACCGCGGCCCACGCGGCCGCGGAGCTGGTGGAGCTGGGACAGGCCGAGCATGTCCGCGCGCTCGAGGATGAGCGTGTTCGCGTTGGAGATGTCGAGGCCCGTCTCGATGATCGTCGTGCAGACGAGGACGTCGAGCTCCTTCTCCCAGAACGCCCGGATCACCTGGTCGAGCTGGTGCTCGTTCATCTTGCCGTGCGCGACGCCCACGCGGGCCTCGGGGACGAGCTCGCGCAGCCGCGCCGCGGTGCGCTCGATCGTCTCGACCTTGTTGTGCACGTAGAACACCTGGCCCTCGCGCAGGAGCTCGCGGCGCAGCGCCGCGGCGATCTGCTTCTCCTCGTACGCCCCGACGTACGTGAGGACGGGGTGGCGCTCCTCCGGCGGGGTCGCGAGCGTCGACATCTCGCGGATGCCCGTGACGGCCATCTCGAGCGTGCGCGGGATCGGGGTCGCGGACATGGCGAGCACGTCCACGTTGGTCCGCAGCTGCTTGAGCGTCTCCTTGTGCTCGACGCCGAACCGCTGCTCCTCGTCGATGATGACGAGGCCCAGGTCCTTGAACCGCACGCTGCCCGTGATGAGGCGGTGGGTGCCGATGACGACGTCCACCGTCCCCTGGGCCAGCCCGTCCACGACCTCCTCGGACTCCTTGGGGGTCTGGAAGCGCGACAGCGCCTTGACCGTCACGGGGAAGCCCGCGTACCGCTCGGAGAACGTCTCGAGGTGCTGCTGCACGAGCAGCGTCGTGGGCACGAGCACCGCGACCTGCTTGCCGTCCTGGACCGCCTTGAACGCCGCGCGGATCGCGATCTCCGTCTTGCCGTAGCCGACGTCGCCGCACACGAGCCGGTCCATGGGGACCGTCTTCTCCATGTCGGCCTTGACCTCGTCGATCGTCGCGAGCTGGTCGGGCGTCTCGACGTACGCGAACGCGTCCTCCAGCTCGCGCTGCCACGGGGTGTCCGGGCCGAACGCGTGACCCTGCGTGGCCATGCGCGCCGAGTACAGGCGGATGAGCTCGCCCGCGATCTCCTTGACGTGCTTGCGCGCGCGGGACTTCGTCTTGGCCCAGTCCGACCCGCCCATCTTGTTGAGGCTCGGCGCCTCGCCGCCCGTGTACTTCGTGACCTGGTCGAGCTGGTCCATGGGCACGAAGAGGCGGTCGCCCGGCTGGCCGCGCTTGCTCGACGCGTACTCGATCACGAGGTACTCGCGCGTCGCGGCGTTGCCGCCCGTGCCGAGCGTGCGCTGCACGAGCTCGACGAAGCGGCCCACGCCGTGCTGCTCGTGCACCACGAAGTCGCCCGCCTTGAGCTGGAGCGGGTCGACGACGTTGCGACGCCGGCTGGGCATCTTGCGCATGTCGCGCGTGCTCGTGCCGGCCCGGCCCGTGAGGTCGGCCTCGGAGAAGACGGCGAGCCGCAGCCCCGGCGCGACGAAGCCCTTGCCGACCATCGCCGGCGTGACGAGGACGATGCCGCCCTCGGGCTCGTCGTCGAGCCGCGGCACGAGGCGCGCGGGCGTGTCCGCCGCACCGAGCTGCTCGACCATGCGCTTGGCCGGCCCGTGGCCCTCCGTCGTGAGCACGAGCCGCCAGCCCGCGTGCTGCAGGCCGCGCACGTCGTCGAGCGCGCGCGCCACGTCGCCGCGGTAGGACTCGACGTCGCGCGCGCCGAGCGTGAAGGTCGGCACGCCGTCGGCGCTCTCGCCGACGTGGGCGGCCGTCGTGCCCGCGCCGCCGCTCGACGTGGCGGCGTCCGCAGCGGCGCTCCCGCCGGCGTCCGGCGGGACGTCGAGGTCGGGGTTGTCGAGCGCGAACGACGACAGGGTCCACCAGCCCAGGCCGCGGCGCTGCGCGACCGCGCGCACCTCGGAGAACGTCTCGAACGACGCCGCGGACAGGTCGACCGGCGCCTTGCCGCCCGCCACCGCGCCCGTCCAGGCCGCGGCGAGGAACTCCTCCGTGGTCGCCACCAGGTCGTGCGCGCGACGGCGCACGCGCTCGGCGTCGTCGACGACGAGGAGCGCGTCGTCGGGCACGAGCTCGAGCACCGGGACCATGCGGTCCACGAGCACCGGCGCGAGGGACTCCATGCCCTCGACCGCGACGCCCGCCGCGAGCCGGTCGAGCATCTCGGTCGCGCCCGGCAGGTCCTCCACCAGCGCGGCGGCGCGCGCCCGCACCGAGTCCGTGAGCAGGATCTCGCGGCACGGCGGCGCCCACAGCCCGTGCTCGGCGATCTCCAGGCTGCGCTGGTCGGCGACCGCGAACCAGCGGATCTCCGACACCTCGTCGCCCCAGAACTCCACGCGCAGCGGGTGGTCCTCCGTGGGCGGGAAGATGTCGAGGATGCCGCCGCGGACCGCGAACTCGCCGCGCCGCTCGACCATGTCCACGCGCGTGTACGCCGCCGCGACGAGCCGCTCCGCGACGTCGGTGAGGTCCGCCGTCGTGCACGCGTGCAGCTCGACCGGCTCGAGGTCCCCCAGCCCGTCCACGACGGGCTGCAGGAGCGCCCGGACCGGCATGACGAGCACCCGGACGGGACCGGACGGGCCGACCTCCGGGTCCGGGTGCGCGAGGCGGCGGAACACCGCGATGCGCTTGGCGACCGTGTCCGCGCGCGGGCTCAGGCGCTCGTGCGGCAGCGTCTCCCAGCTCGGCAGCACCGCGACGACGTCGCCCAGCTCGTCCGGCAGGTAGGCGCGCACGCTCGCGGCCAGCTCGTCCGCGTCGCGCCCCGTCGCGGTGACCACGACGAGCGGGCGCGAGCCCGCGGCCCACGCCGGGCCACCCCCGCCGCCCGACGCCGGGGCGTCGCCGTCCGGCACCGGCCCCGTCGCGCGCGCCCCCGCCATCGCCGCGAGGAGCGGCGGGCGGACGCCGGCCGGGCCGACGACGTCGGCCTCGCCGCGGGCGCGCACGTGCTCGACCGCGGCCGCCGCGGCCTGGTCGGCGAGCAGCGCGGGCAGGATGCCGGTGAGGTTCATGGAGGTCCTTCGAGGAGAGGGCACGACGACGGTCCCGACCGGGGCGGGCGATCGGGTCCGGCGTCCACACTACGCGCGTGGACCCACATCGTTCCGCGCGCGGGCGTGCGTCAGGCCCCCGCCACCGGGGCTTCCTCCGAGCGCCCCGCCGCCGCGGCCCGCCGTCGGGCGCGCAGGTCCCGGGCGACCCAGATCGAGTTCGGCACCACCTGGAAGACGAGGATCGCGACCGCCGACCCGACGACCGGCCCGGCCGCGCCCAGCGGCTCGATGAGCACCCAGGAGAGCGCCACGTTGCTCACGGTCATGAGCAGGACGGGGACGACCTGGAACCGCAGGCCGCGCTCGTCGGTCATGTACATGCCGGGCGGGTAGTTGAGCGCCTGGACCGCGACGAGCGCGCAGTAGCCCAGGACCAGCGCGAGCGGCACGGTGATCTTGCCGTCGGCGACCACGTCCTGGAGGAGCGGCAGGCACAGCGCGAGCACCGTCGACAGCAGCACGCCCCCGGCGAGGAACGCGAGGGAGATCCGGAACGGGCTCATCACCTCGTCGCGCGCCCGCGCCTGCGCGAAGTAGGGCCACATGCTGACGCCCGCCGCGATGATCGCCTGCATGACGAGCCCGAAGAGCTGGGTCGCGAACGTGTACTGCGCGAGCGCCTGCGTCGTGGACAGGTGGGACAGGAGCAGCCGGTCGCTCTGCATCGCGACCGGCATCGCGACGGACTGCACGAGCATCGGCACCGCGACCGCGGCCACCGGCACCCCGGGCACCGCCCGGCGCCGCGGGACGTCGCGGAACGCCCGGCCGACCTGGGGCGCGAGCAGGCGCGCCGCGACGCTCACCGTGATCGCCGACGCGAGCCCGGCCGCGACGTAGGAGACGAGGGCGACGTAGTCGCCGCCCTGCCCCTTGCCGACGAGGACGAGCACGACGACGCCGACGAAGAAGAGCGGCGACACGATGCCCTGGAGGAACGTCTGGAGCACGTTCTGCTTGAGCCCGATGAGGACCCGGATGCCGATCCCCAGCGGGAGCGACAGCCCGAACACGACGAGGCACAGCGTCGCGACGACGTCCCCGCCCGCGACGAGGCCGTCGCCCAGCAGGAGGGGCCACCACCCGAGGAGCTGGATCGCCACGCACACGGCGGCGATGGTCAGGCCCGAGACGGTGAGGACGCGCAGCGCCGTCGTCAGCGTCCGGTGGACCCGCTCCGACTCGCGCGGGGACGACGCCTCCGCGATGGCGTTGATGACGACCGCGCCGATGCCCAGGTCGGCGAACGGCAGGAGGTTGCGCAGCCCGTTGAGCAGCCCGTACTGGGCGTAGGACGCGACGCCGAAGTGCTCGATGATCAGGCGGCTGGTGACGATCCCGAGGAGCCCCGCCAGGCCCATCACGGCGACCTTGGCGCCGGCCGTCCCGGTCACCGAACGCCAGAGGCCCACTCGTCCTCCTCGTGCTCCCGGTGCGTCGCCCGCAGGCCCGAGCGCCGGTCCGCTGCCCGGAATTCACGATCTTAGGACCTTCTCCACGAGATCCGACCGTCGCGGGAGGGTGAATCCCGCCCGACCTGCGGCGACCGTCCGGTGCGCCCGACTACGGTGGACGGCAGGGCCCGTCGCCGACGGTGCCGACCGGCCGCGGAGGGCGAGAGATGACGCTGCGCGAGTACGTGACCGCGGTGCTGCGCCACTGGGTCGTGGTCGCCGTGTGCGCCGTCCTGGGGGCGGTCGCCGGGTTCGGCTACGCGCGCTCGGAACCGAAGGTGTACCAGTCGTCGGCGTCCGTGATGGTCGTCCCCGAGCAGGGCGAGAACGCCGCCGAGCTCGTGCAGGGCTCGAACTACGTGCAGAACCTCGTGGCGTCGTACGCGGTGCTCGCGCAGTCGCCGTACGTGCTCGAGCCCGTGATCGAGGACCTGGGCCTCGACACCACGCCCGCCCGCCTGGCCCGCAGCGTCAGCGTGAACACGCCGCTCAACACCGTCGTCATCGAGATCGCGGTGAGCGACACCTCGCCGGACCGCGCGCGGGAGATCGCCGACGGGATCAGCGACCAGCTCGCGCTGGCCGTCCCCGAGCTGTCGCCGCAGCTGGCCGACCGCTCGTCGGCCGTGCGGATCACGACGATCGCCCCCGCGCGCCAGCCCGTGAACCCCATCGCGCCCAACACGCGCATGCTCATGATGGTCGGCCTCGCCGCGGGGCTCGCCGTCGGCGTGACGTACGCCGTCCTGCGCGAGCTGCTCGCGCGCCGCGTCGTCAGCTCGTCGTCGATCCAGTCGATGCTCGGGGTGCCGTTCCTCGGCGAGGTGGTCAAGGTGCCGTCGCGCACGTCGCTGCCCGCCGTCGTCGCCGCCGGTCCGGGGAGCCGCCCGTCCGAGAGCGTGCGCACGCTCGTCGCCAACGTGCGCTTCGCGGACGTCGACCACGGCCGCCGCGTGCTCATGGTCTCCTCCGGCGACGCGGGCGAGGGGAAGAGCTCGATCGCGATCAGCCTCGCGCTCTCGCTCGCCGAGGACGGGAGCAGCGTGCTCCTCGTCGACGCCGACCTGCGCCGGCCCTCGATCGCGCGCGTCACCGGGCTGGAGGGGTCGGTCGGCCTGACGAACCTGCTCGTCGGCGACGTGGCCCAGGAGGACATCGTGCTCCCTTGGACGCGCCCCAACCTCTTCGTGCTGCCGAGCGGCGTCCTGCCCGCGAACCCCGGCGTGCTGCTGTCCTCCGAGCGGCTCGTCGCCGTGATCGGCGACCTGCGGACGCACTACGACTACGTCGTGATCGACACCGCGCCGATCCTCCCGCTGAGCGACCCGCTCTGGCTCTCACGCGCCGTGGACGGCGTGCTCGTCGTCGCCCGGGCCCGCAAGACCCGCATCTCGCGGCTGCGCCAGACGGTCGACAAGTTCGAGCGGGGCGAGGCGGACGTCATCGGCATCGTGCTCAACGACGTCAAGCCGCGCGGGCGCAGCGCCTACTACGTCAACGACTCCCGGGTCGGCGTCCCCGGCGCGTTCTCGCGCGAGGCCGGGTCCCCCGACGTCAGCCCCGCCGCGACGGCCGACGACGCGGCGGCGCCGCGCGCCGTCGAGGACGCGGACCGCCGCACGACGCCGTGACGACCGGGTGACGACGCGATGACGGCGCGCGCCGGGGCCGAGCCCGGGACCGGGCCTTCGACGACCGTCCCGACGGCGGAGCCCCTCCCGGGGGTGTCCGACGTCGCGACGCGCATCGCGGCCGGCGCGGCCGCCCTCGCGTGCGGCGCCTGGATCCCGATCGTCGCGGGGATCACCCCGGCGATCGTCGTCGGGCTCGTGCTGCTCCCCGTGTGGCTCCCCGTCGTGCGCCGGTCCCGGCCCGGCCGGTGGTTCGTGGGGCTCGGCGTCCTCGCCCTGCTGAGCGGTGTCCTGCTCACCGAGCTCTCCGCCCCGGACCGCGTGCTGTCGTCGCTGGCCCTGCGAGACGGTCTCATCACGCTCTCAGCGCTCGTCCTCGGCGCCGGGGTGCTCCTGTGGTGCCGCGCCGTCCTCGAGACGTCCACCGTCGCCGTCCTCTTCGGGGTCGGCGCGCTCGTCGCGGCCGCCCTGCGCACCGGCGGCGCCGACAACCCCTGGAAGTACACGTACGGCATGCCCGTGACCGTGCTCGTGCTCGCGCTGTGCCTCAGCACGCGGTCCCGCGGGCTGCAGGTCGTCGCCGCCCTCGCGCTCGCCGGGGTCTCCGCGGTCAACGACTCGCGCTCGGCCGCGACGACGATGCTCATGGTCGCTCTCCTCGTCGCCTGGCAGGCGATGCGCACCGGCCTGCGCGTGCGGTCCGGCGGGGTGCGCGTCGCGACGCAGCTCGGCGTGCTCGCGCTCGTCGTCTTCCTCGGGATGCAGACCCTCGTGCTCGACGGCTACCTGGGCGCGGACGCGCAGCAGCGCACGGAGATGCAGATCCAGACGTCGGGCTCCGTCTTCACGGGCGGACGGCCCGAGATGGGGGCCGCGACCGCGCTCGTCGCGGCCCGGCCCTGGGGGTACGGCGCGGGGGCCGTGCCCAACCTCCAGGACCTGCTCACCGCGAAGACCGGGATGGCACGTCTCAACTACGACCCGAACAACGGCTACGTGGAGAAGTACCTCTTCGGGTCGGGCTTCGAGGTGCACTCCGTGCTCGGCGACCAGTGGATCCGGTTCGGGCTCGTCGGCATGCTGTTCGCCGTCGCGTGCGTCGTCGTCGTCTGGCGCGGCACGCTGGCCGACCTCGGCCGCAACGCGGCGTCGGCGCTTTTGCTCTACCTCGCGCTCTCGTGCGCGTGGGACCTGCTCTTCAGCCCGTTCTACTCGGTGTCCGCCACCGTCCTCATGCTCGGCGTGGCGATCGCGACGCCGTACACGCTGCCCGACCGCGGCAGCACCACCCCGCTCGGTAGCCCCTGAACACCCACCGAGCCCCCTGGACGCGCCGGTGCCCCCGGGTCGAGGACCCGGGGGCACCGGCGGACGTGCGGGGCGGCGGGCCTACGGCTCGCGCACCACCTTGACGTCGTCGAACGACACGCGCGTGGTCGGGTTGGTGGACGCCGAGCTCACCGCCACCTTGATGCTCACCGTGCCGGGCGCCTGGAGCGCCGCCGTCGTGTCGGTCGCCTCGAGGTGCCACGCCTGCGCCGGTCCGGCCGCCGTGGGCCAGACCTTGGCGGAGAGCGTCGTCGGGGACGTCCCGACCGCCGAGATCGACACCGTGTACCGCGCGCCGGGTGCGTACGTCGCGGGGAGCAGCTGGTTCCCGAGGAGCGTCTCGTCCCGGAGCAGGTACAGCCGCATGAGGCCGTTGGGCTCGAGGCGGACGCGCGCGGAGTACGTGCTCGTCCCGACCTGCCGGCCGATGAGCGTGACCGACGTCGTCCCGCCCACCGACGCGACGTCCGACCAGAACGTCGTCTCGGTGCGGGCCCGCGACTCCGAGACCCCCGCCAGGCGCGCCTCGCGCGTCCAGGAGGGCGACATCGCCAGCGTGCCGGCCGAGTCCGCGACCGAGAAGGCCGCGGCCCCGCCGAGCGCGGACCACGCCGCGCCCGACGTCGTCGTGCCCCAGCCGGAGGTCACCGCGCGGTCGAACGTGTCGCGCACGACGACGTTCTCCGCCGGCGCGGTCGCCACGACGTCGTGCGACACGGAGGACGTGCCCCCGCGGTCGTCCGTCACCGTGAGCGTCACCGTGTACGTCCCGGCCTGCGCGTAGGTGTGCGAGGCCGTGGCGCCCTCCGCGGTCGCGTCGTCCCCGAAGCTCCACGCGTACGACGCGATCGTGCCGTCCGGGTCGCTCGACGACGAGCCGTCCACCGCGACGGTGAGGTCCGTCGCGGAGGCCGTGAACGCCGCCTGCGGCGTCACGTTCGGCGCGAGCACCTGCACCGAGGTCGTCGCCGTGGCCGTCGCCCCGCGGTCGTCGGTCACGTCGAGCGTGATCGTGTACGTCCCCGGCGCGTCGTAGGTGTGGGTCGCCGTCGCCCCGGTGCCGGTCTCGCCGTCACCGAAGTCCCACGCGTACCCGGTCAGGGTGCCGTCCGGGTCGCTCGAGCCCGACCCGTCGACCGACACCGTGAGGCCGTCGGCCTGCGCCGTCACGACAGCCTGCGGCGGGACGTTCGGCGTGGTGCCGGAGCCCAGCTGGAAGTGCTGCTTCACCTGGGCCGGCGTGAGCGCGACCGGGTAGACGGCCGCCTCGTCGAGGTAGCCCTTCCAGTAGGTGTCGCCCTCCCAGCCGTTGTCGCCGCCGAGCCGCCAGTAGCCGGTGTTGTTCTCCGGCACCGCCTTGTCGTTCGACCCGACGAGCTCGCCGTCGAGGTAGAGCCGCATGCCCGCGCTCGACTGCGTCGCCACGACGTGGTGCCAGGCGTTGTCCCGGTACGACCCGGTGGTGCTGAGCACCTGCTGCGCGCCGTCGTACGTGCCGAACTTCACCTTGCCGTCCGGCGACATGTACACGTGGCGGTCGTAGTTGGAGCTCGTGCCCGTCCGGCTGCTGCCGAACCCGATGAGTTTCCCGCCGGTCGTGGTGTCGGTCTTGAACCACGTCTCGACCGAGTACACCGTCGGGTTGGCGTAGCTGCGCTGGCTCGCGACCAGCCCGCCGTTCCAGGTGCCGAAGATGTTCTTCGTCGGCTGGAAGCGCACCGCCTTGTCCGTCACGCCCGTGAGCGCGCCGGTCTGCGACTTCGTCACGGGGCCGGAGTACGAGCCGTCGGACGCGTCGGGGCCGGAGTCCTTCGCGACCGAGCCCGAGGACTCGCCGAGCCGCCAGTAGAGCGTCGGCTCGAGCGAGTAGACCGCCTGGCCGTACGCGTCCTGCGGTGCGGCAGCCCCGGCCGCGGGACGGCCGCTCGCCGTCCAGTGGTCGGAGACCTCGCCGCGGGTGAGCGCACGGTCGTACACCGCGACGTCGGAGATGGTGCCGTTGAAGAAGTTCGAGCTCCCGCTGTTCGGCCAGCCCGACTGGCTGTCCCCACCGACGCGCCAGTAGCCCGAGTAGGACTGCGCCGACGTCGTGTCGCTGCGCTGACCCGCCTTGACGCCGTCGACCCAGAAGGTCATGCCGGAGCCGTCGAGCGTGCCGACCACGTGGTGCCACGCGCCGTCGTTGTACGAGGCGGCGGTGGTGATCTCGCGGACCATCCCCGGGTGGACGCCGAACGTCAGGCGCCCCGAGTTGTTCATGTAGATGTGCCGGTCGTAGCTCGACGACGTGCCGGTCTTGGCGTTGCCGAAGCCGACGATCTTGCCGCCCGACGTCGAGGTCGTGCGGAACCAGGCCTCGACGGAGAACCGCTGCGGTCCGGTGGTCGCGGTCGGGGTGCTCCCGGAGACGCCGTTGGCACCCGAGAAGCGCGTCGCCTTCGCCGTCGGCGGGACGTCCTTGCCGTCGACGCCGCGGGTCGTGCCGTTCGTGAGCGCGAGGTCGGACAGCGAGGCCCAGTCGGTCGCGCTGCTCCCGCTCGCCTCGTTCATCGGCCAGTAGCTCACCGGCGAGTCGCCGAGCACCGAGTCGTTGTAGGCCGTGCTCGACCCCTGCGCCGCGATCGTGACCGGCGTCCAGTTCGAGACCGTGGAGTTGCCGTCGCCGTCGATCACCTTGACGCGGTACTCGACCGTGCTGCCCGGCGCGAGGCCCGAGTCGGTGTAGCCCATGGTCGGGCGCACCCAGAACGTGGACGACGCCTTCTGCGTGGAGATCGGGGCGGTCGTGCCGCGGCGGTACAGCTCGTACGTCAGCTCGGCGTTGTCCTGGTCGATGTTCGCCGGCCAGGAGACGCGGGCGCTCCCGCTGACGAGCGACCGGGTCGAGATGGTGTACTGCCCGCCCTGGATCGTCGGGCCGATCTTCGTCGGGGCGACGTCGCGCCGCGCGAACCGCACCAGCCCTTGCTGCCGGGCGCCGGCGACGCGCGTGAACTCGCCGCCGTACACGACGTACTTGTCGTTGGCCGTGATGTCCCACCCGGCCTGCGAGATCCCGGACGCGCTGCCCGTGCTCCACGTCGGGTACCAGTGCAGCAGCTTGCCCGCCGTCTGGCCCGTGAAGCTGCGGTAGCCCCAGATGTCCGGCGTGATCTTGCGGTCCGACGGCTCCTTGGCGAAGGCCAGCGAGTGGTTCACCGTCCAGGGGTCCGTCTGCGGGAACTCGCCGATGTTGCCGCAGTAGTGCGCGTGGGTCGCGACGTAGACGGAGTCACCGGCCGGGTACACGGAGTAGGTGTCGCCGTGGCAGTCCTCCATCCAGACGAGCGACCCGTCGGACCAGCTCGCACGGAACGAGCCCTCGAAGTCGTCCTCCGTCTTGCTGCCGCCGTAGTCGTAGCCCGACCCGTAGACGCTGTCGCCGTCGGACGCGAGCGAGTAGATCGCGGCGTTGTCGCCGCCGTTGCGGATCACGGAGTTGACGGCCCACGGGAGCACGGTGCCCGTCGTCGCGTCGAGGGCCGCCATGCCGCGGCCGGGGTTCGTCGACCCGTTGGTGCTCGTGAAGGAGCCCGCGACGACCACCTTGGCGCCGTCGGGCGAGATCTCGATCGCGCGGCCGCCGTACCCGCCGGCGAGCTCCGGCGCGAAGCCGAGCAGCGCGCCCGTGGACGCGTCCAGCGCGGCGATGCGGGCGCGCGCGGTGTTGTTGACGTTGGAGAACTCGCCGGTGATGTAGACCGTGGAGTTCGTCGCCTTGATGTCGTAGACCGTGGAGTTGGTGCCCGGGTTCCAGCTCGAGACGAGCGCGCCGGTCGCGGTGTCGAACGCCGCGAGGCGGTACCGCGTCTGGCCGGCGATCTCGGTGAACGCGCCCGCGACGTAGAGCCGCTTGCCGTCCGGCGACGACGAGATCGCGAGGACGCGACCGTTCGTGCCCGGGTTCCAGGACGCGTCGAGCACGCCGGTCTCGACGTCGTACCGCAGGATGTTCGCGCGCGGGGTCTCCCCCGTCCCGGCCGCCGCACCCGCGGGGCGTGCCGAGGTGAACTGGCCGCCGGCGTACGCGCGGCCGCCGACGATGGTCTGCGCCCAGACGATCCCGTCGATCTGGGTCGTGGGCAGGGGGTCGGCCGTGACCGGGACGGTCGCGTCGGCCGGGGTGGCGGCCGCGGCGACCGGCGCGTCGGGCGCGACGGCGGCGGGGGCCGCGGCGGGCGCCGCGCTCTCGACCGCGCCGGCCGCCGGGGCGACGAGGGCCGTCGCGACGAGGGCGGCGACGGTCAGCCCGGCGACGCGGCCGACGACGCGTCGCCGTCCCGGCGGCGCGCCCCGAAGAGAGCCCTGGACGACCGTCCGACTCACATCATTGTTTTTCATGGGTCACTCTCTTCGTCGCGGACCCGCGGAAATGCCGGTCCATCAGCCGGACGTTGTGACTGTAGCGCCGGCGAACCGGCCGCAGAACGGCGCGAGCGGGCGAAATTTACCGCCCCTTCCCGCGCGGGTCAGGACAGATCGCCGCGAAATACCACGGTCGACGTGCCCGGCGCGTACTCCACCGCGACGGTGACGTCGTCGCGGTCGGCGTCGGGGATGGAGAACAGGACGACGCCCGTCCCGCTCTCGCCCGGGGCGAGCTCGCCCTCGAAGGGCCGGCCGCCGGGCTGCACGAGGCGCCCGGCCGGCGCGCGGTCCTCGCCCGTGTAGGCGTTGACCACGGCGTAGGAGAGGTCGAGCGGGGCGTCGGTCCCGTTCGTGACCTCGACGGTGAGGCGGACGGCCGGACCCGAGGTCTCGCCCGCGGCCACGGCCTCGCCCTCGACGTGCTCGACCTGCGCGAGCCGCACGGTGACGCCGTCGGGCGCCTGGACCGTCTGGTCGGGCGCGGCCGGCTCGAGCTCGGGGGCCACGGGCACGACGGCGGGGTCCGCCCCGTCGGTCTCGCCCGTCCCGGCGGCCGCGTCGCCGTCCGCCGCGGCGGCGCCGTCCCCGTCGCCCGCGTCGTCCGCGGTCGCGTCCGCCGAGGCGTCGCCGCTCTCCTCCGGGGAGGCGACCGGCGCGGGCGTGACCGTCCCGCCCGGGGACTCGTCGCCGTCGGACCGCCACGGCTGCAGCACGACGAGGGTGACGGCGACCGCGAGCGCGACCGCCGCCCCGATCACCGCGACGGCACGGCGGGAGGGCCGCCGCGTCGGGGTGGCGCCCTCGGGGGCGCCGTCGTTCTCCGCGTTCATCGTCCGCCTCCGGTCGTGCTCCGTGCCGGCTCTCGCCGGTCCGCCGTCGCGGCGCCCTGCCGGGCCGCCCGCCGGCCGTCGCGCAGCCCGCGCCAGGCCGCCCGCAGCGGGACGACCGGCCGCAGGAACTGGCGCCGGCCGCCGCGCCGCAGGACCGCGCGGGCGTTGCCCGGCGCGCTGCGCCGCCAGCGCCGCACGGACACCTCGTCGAGGTGCTGCGCGGCGAACAGCATCCGGTTGCGGATGTTGTAGTAGTAGTACGTCTCCGACTTGGCCTCCGGCCGCTGCCGGCCGTCGCGGTGGGTCCCGCCCTCGTCGTGGACCGCGACGGCGTCCTCGACGACGGCGACCCGGCCGCCCGCGCGCTGCAGGCGGTAGGACAGGTCGACGTCCTCCCAGTAGAGGAAGTAGGCGTCGTCGAACCCGCCCGTGCGCTCCCAGACCTCCCGGGTGACGAGCAGGCACGCGCCGCTGAGCCACTCCACGCGCGCGGCGCCGGGGTGCTCGTCGCGGTGCGACGGCGCGCGGAACGTGCCGTCGTCGAGGTAGACGTCGAGGCCCCCGAACCAGCGGCGTCCGGCGGGCGTGAGGACGACCGGGGACACGAGGAGCAGGCGGTCGTCCTGGACGGCCGCCCGCAGGGTCCGGACGTCGGCCGCGGCGATCGTCGCGTCGGGGTTGAGGAGGAGCACCTCGGCGGCGCCCGCGTCGAACGCCGCGCGCATCCCCAGGTTGGCGCCGCCGCCGAAGCCCAGGTTCTCCGCCGGGGCGAGCAGGTCCCAGCCGCGCTCGTCCGCCAGGCGGGAGACCCGCTCGCGCTCCGGCGTCGTCGACCGGTTGTCGACGACGAGCACGCGCGCCTCCCCGACCCCGCCGCGCGCGCCGAGGTTGCGCTCGAGGAGCGCGGCGGAGCCGTAGCTCACGACCACGATCGCGAGGTCGCCGGAGGCGTCCGAGACGTCGTCCACGGTCGTCACCTCCAGGTCCCGGCACGTCGGCCGTCGCGGCGATCCTAAGCCCGCCGTCGGGCCGTGACGCCGGAATTCACCCGGGCGAGATACAACCTCACCCGCTGTTCACCCGCGCCCGCCTGGATACGATTCTCGGCACGGTCGGGGGCGGGCAGACAATCCGTCGCCGCCGCTTCCCAGAAGCTCCCCCCGTCTCTTTCGCGAGGTGCCCATGTCCGAGTTCGGCGCGGCGATGACGCGACTGCACGACGCGCAGAAGTCGTCGAGCGGCGCGGCCGCGTACTCGCGCTTCGTCAACCGCCCCCTCGGCCGTCCGCTCGCCGCGGGCGCGTACGTGCTCGGCCTGACGCCCGACGCGGTGACGCTCGTCAGCGCGGCCACCACGCTCGCCGGGATCGCGACCATCGCGCTCGCCGAGCCGACGCTCGGGTCGTCGCTCGCGGCCGTCGTGCTCCTCGTCCTCGGGTACGCCCTCGACTCCGCGGACGGCCAGCTCGCGCGGCTCTCGCGGTCGGGGAGCGCGGCGGGCGAGTGGCTCGACCACTTCTTCGACGCCTTCAAGACGGTGGCCCTGCACCTCGCGGTGCTCGTCTGCTGGTTCCGGTACTACGACGTCGACGCCGGCTGGCTCGTCGTGCCCCTCGCGTTCTGCGTCGTGAGCAGCACGTTCTTCTTCGGGATCGTCGCGGTCGACCTGGTGCGCCGCGCCAAGGGCTCGCCGGGCGGGGCCGCGCACGGGACCGGGGGCCGGCTCCGCGAGCACCCGCTCTACACGCTCGCGGTGCTCCCGACCGACTACGGCTTCCTGTGCCTCTCGTTCGCGCTGCTGTGGCTCCCCTCCGCGTTCCTCGTCGTGTACACCGCGCTGGCCGTCGTGAACGCGCTCGTCCTGCCCCTCGCGGCCGTGCGGTGGTACCGGTCGCTCCAGGCCCTGGAACGCGGCGCGGCGACGACGGCGGGAGTCCCCTCGTGAGGCCCGTGCGGGTGATGCAGTCGTTCCGCGCGCCGCGGTCGACGACGAACCCGTACATCACCCAGCTCGACGCGGCCCTCGCGGCGGAGCCGTCCGTGGAGCACCTGCGCTTCGACTGGCGCACGGCGATCGTGGGCCGCTACGACGTCTTCCACTGGCACTGGCCCGAGGGCAAGCTCGAGGGCACCACGTGGTGGAAGGCCGCCGCGAAGCACGCGCTCGTCGCCGCGATCCTCGTGCGGCACCGCCTGAGCCGCGTGGTCGTCGTGCGGACGGTCCACAACGTCGAGCTGCCCGACGTCCCGCGCGTCTCGCGCTGGCTCCTGGTCCGCGTCGACCGCTCGACGGACCACCGCATCGTCCTCAACGAGACGACCGAGCTGCCCCCGGAGCAGCCGCGCACCACGATCCTCCACGGCCACTACCGCGACTGGTTCGCCCGGTACGCCCGGGACGAGCGGGTCCCGGGACGGGCGGGCTACTTCGGCGGGGTGCGGCGCTACAAGAGCGTCGGCGACCTCGTGCGCGCCTACCGCGAGGCGCGCGCCCTGCGCGACGACCTGAGCCTGGAGATCGGTGGGCGCCCGTCGTCGACCGAGCTCGAGACCTCGCTGCGCGCGGAGACCGCGGACCTGCCCGGCGTCGAGCTGACCCTGCGCTTCCTCCAGGACGACGAGCTCGTCGCCCTCGCCTCGCGCTCCCAGCTCGTGGTGCTGGCCTACCGGTTCATGCACAACTCCGGGAGCGTGCTCGCCGCCCTGTCGCTCGACCGCCCGGTCCTCGTGCCGCGCAACGCGGTGAACGAGGCCCTCGCGAAGGAGGTGGGCGACGAGTGGGTGCTCATGTTCGACGACCGGCTCACGGGCGAGCGCCTCGTCGGGGCGCTCGCCGAGGCGGCCGCGATCCCGGAGGGCGCGCGTCCGGACCTGTCGCGCCGCGAGTGGACGGACGCGGGGGCGGCGCACGCCCGCGCCTACCGCACCGCGCTCGCAGGCCGCCGGTCGCGCCGCCGCGCCGGGCGGGAGGGGGCCGCGTGATCGCCGAGGCGGCGTTCCGCGCCAAGACCGCCGTCGTGGGCCGGGACAGCACGGCCCAGCTCGACGCGTTCGTGCGGCACGACGCCCTCACGGCGGCGGCGCTGGAGCAGCTCTCGCGCGAGCGCGCCCTGCGGCACGCCCGGTTCGCGTCCGAGCACAGCCCGTTCTACCGGGACCTCTACCGCGACGCCGGGATCACCGCGGCCGACCTCCGGGACGCCGCGGTGCTCGACGCGCTCCCGCTGGTCGACAAGCCCGCCCTGCGCGAGCACTTCGACACGATCCGCACGGACGAGGCGACGGACCGCACGTCGGCGACGTCGCGCACGGGCGGCAGCACGGGCCTCCCCCTGCACGTGCTGCGCGACCTGCGCTTCCCGGCGCGCGCGCTCGAGTGGCGGCTGTTCCGGTGGTGGGGCGTCGAGCCGTGGGAGGACCGCGGGATCATCACCCGGCACATGCTGGAGGGCCTCGCGCGCGTCCGCCACGACCTGCAGTGGCTCCCGAGCCGCCGCGTGCAGCTCGACGCGTTCCGCATCACCGACGAGACGGTCACCGAGTTCGCGCGCCGCTGGAACCGCCTGCGACCGCCCTTCCTGCTGGGCTACGGCGGGGGCGTGCTGGAGCTGGTCCGGCGCACGGGACGGCTCGGCATCGAGCTCGCGCCGCCGCGCGCGGTCGCGGTCACGGCCGCGCCGCTCGCCCCGGGCGTCCGCGCGGAGATCGCGACGGCGCTCCGGGCGCCCGTCTACGACCACTACCGCAGCGCCGAGGTGCCGTGGATCGCCGGCGAGTGCGCCGAGCAGTCCGGGATGCACGTGTTCTGGGACGTGCGCCGCGTCGAGATCCTCGACGACGACGACCGTCCGGTCCCCGACGGGCAGGAGGGCAACGTCGTCGTCACCGACCTGACGAACCGCGTCTTCCCCGTGGTGCGGTACCGCCTCGGCGACGTGAGCAGCATCCACCGCGAGACGTGCGCGTGCGGGCGCTCCCTGCCCCGGCTCGGCGCGGTCTCGGGGCGGGCCTCCGACGCCGTCCGGCTCCCGGACGGGACGACCATCGCCGGGGCGCTCGGCCACATCTTCGACCACGCGCCGCTCTCGGTGCGGCAGTTCGAGATCGTGCAGGGCCGCGACTACGCCGTGACGCTGCGCTGCATCCCGGCGAGCGACGAGCGCGCCGACATCGAGCGGGCCCTCGCGACGCTGCGCCGCGCGACGCGCGGCCTCGTGCCGGTGACGCTGGAGCTCGTCGACCACATCCCGCAGGTGGGCGGGAAGATGAGGTTCATCCGCAGTGACGCCCCCTCCTGAGCTCCGGCTGGTCGTCGCGGTCCCGACGTTCCGGCGCCCCGCCACGCTCGCCGGGCTGCTCGCGCGGCTGCCCGAGCGGCTGGCCGAGGTGGAGGGTGCCCGGGTGGAGGTGCTCGTCCTGGACAACGACCCCGCCGGGTCGGCGCGGCAGGTCGTGCGGGACGCCCCGCTGCCCGTGCGCTACGTCGTCGAGCCGCGCCCCGGCATCGCCGCCGTACGCGACCGCGCGCTCGACGAGACGGCCGACGCCGACCTGCTCGCGTTCC
Organism: Cellulosimicrobium sp. JZ28; assembly: GCF_015327065.1. Taxonomy (NCBI): domain Bacteria; kingdom Bacillati; phylum Actinomycetota; class Actinomycetes; order Micrococcales; family Promicromonosporaceae; genus Cellulosimicrobium; species Cellulosimicrobium sp. JZ28. The sequence continues at coordinate 2,912,618 of NZ_CP017660.1, forward strand.
TCGACGACGACGAGCGCCCGCGCGAGCGGTGGCTCGCGGCCCTCGTGGACACGTGGCGCGAGACGGGTCGCCCGGCGGCCGTCATGGGCCGCGTGATCTCCGTGTTCGCGCACGAGCCCGACCCGTGGCTGCTCGCGACGGGCGTGTTCCGCCGTCGACCGCGCCCGACCGGGATCGAGATCCCCGTCGCGGCGAGCGGGAACCTCCTGCTGGACCTGCGGCAGGTGCGGTCGCTCGGGACCCGGTTCGACGTCACGCTGGGCCTCGCCGGGGGCGAGGACACGCTCTTCTCGCGCGCGCTCGTCGCCGCGGGCGGCCGGATCGTGTGGTGCAACGAGTCCGAGGCGGAGGACCTCGTCCCGGCCGAGCGCATGACCCGGGCGTGGGCCATGCGGCGCGCGTTCAACGGCGGCAACGGCGCCGTGCAGGTCGACCTCCGCCTCGCCCGGGGCCCCGCGCGCCGGGCGCTCGTGCGGGCTCGCGCGCTCGTCGGGGGCACGGGCCGCACCGTCGCGGGCGCGGCCCGGCACGTCTGGGGCCGCTGGACGGGAGACCTGGAGAGCGACGCGCGCGGCCTGCGCACGAGCCACCGGGGCCGGGGCATGGTCGCCGGTGCGTTCGGGCACCTGCACCGGCAGTACGCCCGCGACGGCGCGACGCCTCAGGGGGCGAGGCCCGCCTCCTCGGCGACCGGCTCGAACGACGAGACCGCGGCGGGGATCTCCGCCTGAGCGACGAGCGCCCGCGTGAGCAGCACGTACCGCGCGACGTAGTCCTCCTGCCGCAGGCCCCGCGCCCGGACGTCCGCGGCGCTCGTCGCCTCCCCCGGGCCGAGCGCGTGCCGCACCGCCTCGGCGAGCGCGGCGGCGTCGTGCGGGGCGACGAGCCGGGCCCGCGTCCCCGCGACGTAGTCGCGCACCCCGCCCGCGTCGGTCACGACGAGCGCGCGGCCCGCCGCCATCGCCTCGACGCACGCCGTCGCACCGGACGCGTGCCGGTTCTCGCGCAGCGGCACGACGACGACCCGGCAGCCCGCGTAGAGCCGCGCGAGCTCGGCGCGGCCCGTCGCGGGCGCGACGTCTACCCGGCCCGGGACCGCGACCCGGGCCGCGGCCGCCGACCGCGACGCGACGCGCGCGGTCACGCCGGGCAGCAGGTCGAGCGCGGCGCGCAGCACGGCCCAGTCCCGGTCCCGGTCGTTGCCCACGGCCAGCACCTCGGGCGTGGTCCCGGGGCCGTCGGTCCCGGCGGCAACCCCCTCCCCCGTGGCGGGCGCCGTCCCGAACGGGACGAGGACGACCCGCCGACCGGGCACCCGGTCCAGCGCCACGCGCCGGTTGACGTCGCTGTGCACCGCCTCGACCGCGTGCCCGCGCAGCACGGCCGCGAAGAGACGGCGGCGGGCGCGACCGAGGTCGTCCCACCGGTCCCAGAGCCACACGGACTGCGCGAGGACGGCAGGCCTGCGGCGCCGGGGCAGCGTCGCGCGCACGAGGCCGACCGCGAGGTGCTCGCGCTCGGTGTGCGTCCACACGACGTCGGCGCTCCCCAGGAGCGCGCGGTTGCGCCACGCGTGCACGACGTCGGTCCCGAGCCGCGCCGCGAGCGCGCGCCGCACGCGCGCCACGGACGGCCGCTCGCGGTGGGACACGCTCCACGCGAGGTCGACCGCGCCCGCGGCGAGGTCGTAGCCGTAGGGCGTGCGGTCCAGGGTCTCCCCCGCCGCGTACCGCGCCCGCCACGCCACCGGGTCCTGCTCGTGCGCGAGGTGCACGACGACGCGCGGCCGCGTCACGGAACGAGCCCGCGCAGCCGCTCCACCACGCGGTCCCACTCGTACCGGGCGAGCAGCCGCTCGCGCAGCGCGGCGTCCGGGATCGTCCCCCAGGCGGCGTCCAGCGCGGCCGCGACGTCGCGCGACGGCGCGTCGAGCGGGACGAAGCGCGCGAGGCCGTCGGCGAGCTCGCGGAAGACGGGGGTGTCGGCCAGCACGAGCGGCGAGCCGAAGTGCGTCGCCTCCAGCACCGGCAGCCCGAAGCCCTCGTCGCGCGACAGGAACGCCGTGACGGCGGCGCGGGAGTAGAGCCACGCGAGCTCGGCGTCGTCGATCGCGCCGAGCAGCCGCACCGCACCGCTCGCGAGGAGCGCGTCCGTGCCCGGCGGGAGGTCCGGGGCGACGCCGGAGTGCTCGGCTCCCCCGACGACCAGGAGGGGCGCCTCGGGCCCCAGCCGCGCGGACAGCGGGACGGCGCGCAGCACGGCCTCGAGGTTCTTGCGGACGTTGAGGCGTCCCACGCACAGCGCGAACGGGAGCCCCGGGTCGATCCCCGCGGGCGGGCGCGGGACGGCGTCGGTCAGGGTGCGCGGCACGCCCAGCCCCACGGGCGTGACCGGGCGGCCGGAGCGGCCCTCGATGCGGTCCGCCTCCGTGCGCGACGACGTCGCGACCGCGTCCGCCGCACGCAGGAGCGGGATCATCGGCGCGAAGTACGCGCGCTCGGTCCGCGAGAACCACTCGGGGTGGTCGCGGAACATCACGTCGTGGACGAACGTCACCGCCGGGACCCGCCCGACCGGCGTGTAGTTGTGGGCGACGACGACGTCGGCGTGGACCGTCCGCGCGAGCCGGCCGAGCTCGACCGCGTTCGACAGCGCGTGCGGGTACAGGCGCGTCCCGATCGTCCGCGCGCCGGGCGGCAGGTCCGACGGCGCAGCACTCTCCCCGCCGCGGACGGCGAGCACGAGCTCGTCCTGCGGGAACCGCTCGTGCCAGTGGTGGATGAGCGCGCGCTGGACCGCCCGGTTCGAGAACGGCCCCCGGTCCCACCAGTAGGCGTCGAACAGGACCCGGCGGGGAGAGTCGTCGCGGGCCGGGTCACCGAGGGCCGGGTCGTCGGCGGCTGCGGCGGGGCGAGGCGCGTCCTGCCGGTCCGCGGCCGCGGCACGACGGCGCGCGGTCCGCCACGGCCCGGGCGTGCGCCGGGCCGCGAGGTCGCGCGCGAGCTGCTCGTACCCGTCGGCGACGTCGTCCCACGAGTAGTCCTCGGCGCGCTTGCGGTTCGCGCGGCCGCGCTCGATCGTCCCGAGCTCGTCGCGCTCGGCGTCCTCGAGGATCCCGGCGAGGTCGTGCGGGCCGCGGAAGTAGAGGCCGGGGTCGCGCACGACCTCGCGGTTGAAGTCCACGTCGAACGCGACGACGGGCGCGCCGGCGCCGATCGCGCGCAGGAGCGACGGGTTGGTCCCCCCGACGGAGTGGCCGTGGACGTAGGTGAACGCGGACGCGTAGAGGTCGTCGAGCAGCTCCTGGTCCCACACCGCGCCGAGCAGCCGGACCCGCGCGTCCCCCTGGGCGAGCCGGTCGATCCGGTCGGTGTACTCCGCGGAGTACGGCGCGGAGCCGACGACCACGAGGGGCTTCGTCGCGGTGGACCGCACGTAGCCCTCGACGATCTCCTGCACGTGGTTCTCGGGCTCGAACCGCGCGACGACGAGGTGGTAGCCCTCGGGCTCGAGCCCGAGCTCGGCGACGCGCGCGCCGCGGTCGTCGTCGAGCAGCGGGGCGCCGTACGCGATGAGCGACGACGGCACGCCGTACTCGCGCGCGTAGTAGTCCTGGATCCCCCGGGCGTCGGCGATGATCGCGTCGGAGCACCGGACGGCCGTCGTCTCGGCCGCGCGGTAGTAGCGGCGGCCCGTGGGCCCCCACTTCGCGCGCCGCCACTCGAGCCCGTCCACGTGGGTCGCGACCGGGATGCGCGCCGCGCGCAGCAGCGGCAGGAACGGGGCGTTCGCCGCGTTGAAGACGAAGGCCGCGTCGGTGCGGTGCGCGACGAGGTGGGCGACCGACACGGCCGTGTGGCTCAGCGTCTCGAGCGAGCGGCTGCGCAGCGCGCCCGCGGTGACGACCTCCATGCCGAGGTGCTCGCGGACGACGTCCTCGGTGTTCCCCGTGCGCGTGTAGACGCGGACGCGGTGCCCGCGCGCCGCGAGGCGCGAGCCGACCTCCTCGACCGCCGTCTCGAAGCCGCCGTACCGTGCCGGGACGCCGCGCGTGCCCACCATCGCGATGCTCAGCGTCGCCGCCACCGTCACTCCCGCCCTGCCGCCCTGTGCCTTCCTGCGAGGCTAGTGGTGTGCGGGACCCGTGGGGCCGGGTTCCCGGCGCCTCACCCGGGTGATTTCCCCGGCGGGACGGGGTGGAGAGGCCTCGGCGGGCCGGACGGGTCAGGCGCGGGCGTGGTACTTGCCCTGCGCAGCGAGCAGCCCCTCGGTGAGCACCATCTCGACCGCGTCGGCCGCGTCGTCGAGGAGGAAGGGCAGCTCCTTCGCCTCCGTGCCCTTGAAGTCCTTGAGCACGTAGTCGGCGGTGTCCATGCGGCCGGGCGGACGCCCGACGCCGCCCCGGACGCGCACGTAGTCCTTCGTGCCGAGCGCCTTGGTGATGTCGCGCAGCCCGTTGTGGCCGCCCTCGCCACCGCCGATCTTCAGCTTGACCGCGCCGAAGGGGATGTCCACCTCGTCGTGGACCACGACCACGTGCTCGGGGTCGATCCCGTAGTACTTCGCGAGGCCCGCCACGGGCCCGCCCGAGACGTTCATGTACGTCGTGGGCTTCGCGAGCACGACGCGCGGCCCGGGACGCCCGCCGGGCAGCATGCCGAGGCGCGCCTCCGCGACGGCGGCCTGCGCGCGCGGGTGCCGCGCGAACCGGGCGCCCGCCCGGCCCGCGAGGACGTCCAGGACCATGTGGCCGAGGTTGTGGCGGTTGCCGGCGTAGCCGGAGCCCGGGTTCCCGAGCCCGACGACGAGCCACGGCTGGTCGCTCATGTGCACCGTTCCTTCGCTGACGTCCTGCACGGTCCCGGCTCCCGACGCGCACGAGGCGTCCGGCACCAGGGTGCCGGACGCCTCGACGAGAGCATGGCGCGGACGACGTCCGCGCGGGGGGTCACTCGCCCGCGGTCGCCTCGGCGGCGGCCTCGGAGCCGGCGGCCTGCTCGGCGGCCTCGGCCTCGGCGGCCTCGATGTCCGCCGAGTTGTCCTGCGGCACGGAGATCGTCACGACGACGAGCTCGGGGTCCGTCGTGAGCGTCGCGCCGGAGGGGAGCTTCACCTCGCCCGCCGTGACGGTGGTGCCGGCCTCGAGGCCCTCGATGGAGACCTCGACGGACTCGGGCAGGTGCGTCGCCTCGGCCTCGATGGCGAGGGTCTGCAGGTCGACGAGGTGGATGGTGCCGGGGGCGGACTCGCCGGTGACGGCGACCGGGACCTCGACGGCGACCTTCTCGCCCTTCTTCACGATGAGCAGGTCGACGTGCTCGATGACGTTGCGGACCGGGTCGCGCTGGACGTCCTTGGCGATGGCGAGCTGGCCCTTGCCCTCGAGCTCGATGGAGAAGAGCGCGTTCGAGTGCTTGAGCGCCATCATCGTCTGGTGGCCCGGCAGGGTGACGTGCACCGGAGCGCTGCCGTGGCCGTAGAGGACGGCGGGGATCTTGTCGGCGCGGCGGATGCGGCGCGCGGCGCCCTTGCCGAACTCGGTGCGGGCCTCGGCGGCGAGCTTGATCTCGGACACGTGGATCACTCCTGGAAGATGCGTTGCGGGCCGGCCGCCAGTGGGGGACGGTCGGCTGTCCGGACGGTGAGAGGGCCTCCCGGACGGGCGGTTGCGTCGGCGCGGGACGTGTGACGGGCGCGCAGGAGGACGACCGCCCAGTCGATAACGGAGATCCAACAGGTCTGGCTGACACGTGCGGTCCCGCGCCGCCGGTGTGCTCACCGGTCCAGCGCTGCCGGCCGTCAGACGTCCCTCGCCGAGGCAACCTGATAACTGTACCCGGGCGCGGCGCGAGTCGGAAACCCGCTCCCCGCCGCCCAGCCCGGAGCCGCCGCCGCGAGGCGCGCGGCCGTCGACGGGAAGGGCGTCAGGGCGTCGCGTCGGCCCGGGCGGTCTCGGGACGGGGCGCGGGCCGGCCGGCGAGCCGGCGCGCGAGGCTCCGGGGCAGCTCGTACAGCCAGTAGACCGGGGTCCGGGAGACGACGGCGTACACGCCGACCGAGGCCAGGGTCGCGACGAGCGCCAGCACGGGCGGCGCGAGCGCGGCCACCGGGGCGGGCACGGCGTCGAGCGCGTCGCCGCCGACGAGCAGGATCGCGTGGATGACGAGCATGTGCGTGAGGTAGACGGGCAGCGTCCGCGTCCCGAGCGCGCGCAGCGGCCGCAGGCCGCTCGTCGCGACGCCGAGCACGATGCCCGCGGCCACCCCGAGCACGCACACGACCCACAGCAGGACGCCCGACGCCACGTGCGCCGCGAGCACGCAGCCCGCGACCCAGAGCGCGACGACGCCCGCGCCGGTCCACAGCGTCAGGCGCTCGGTCAGCCCCAGGACGCGGTCGCGCAGGAGGAGGCCGCCCAGGAAGAAGACGAAGTACTTCGGCGCGCTGTCCCAGGCGTTGTTCGGCAGCTCGAGCGCGAACGCGAACGCCGCGAGCGACACGGCCGCCGCCCCGACGAGCTGCACGCGCGGGGACAGCCCCGAGAGCAGCTTCGCGACGACGAAGAACACCGCGAGCGCCCAGAGGAACCAGCGGATCCCTGACGGCCACACCCACGCCGAGAGCGCGGCCGTGCCGACCTGCAGGGCGGGTCCGCCGTCGTCGGCCAGGCCGGGCGGGAGCTCGAGCCCGACGAGCGCCTCGTGCACCGGGTCGGGGTCGCCCGCGACGACGGCCCCGAGGAGGTAGCCGAGCGCCCGGACGAACGGCCACAGGAGCAGGAGCCAGGCGAAGAGCGCGACCTTCGAGGCGAGCAGCGCACGCCAGGGCCCGCGGACCCACTTCCCGGCGAACAGGCCCGCGACGGCGAAGAAGAGCGGCATGCGCATCGTGCCGAGCGCCGCGTTCACGCGGTCCCACCCGGCCAGGACCGTGCCCCAGGCGCCGGAGAGGTCGAGGTCGCCGAGCGCGCGCGTCGCGTGCAGCACGACGACGAGCAGGATGGCGAGGCCGCGCGCGGCGTCGGGCCAGCGCAGGCGTACTCGCTCGGCGGTCTGCTGCCGGGGCACGTCGTCACCTCCGGACGCTGCGGGCGGGTCCGCGCGGGCGCTGCCACGACCGGACCGGGAGACCCCCGGCCGTCGGGACCGACGCGGACCGTGCGAACCTACCCTCGCCACGGCGACGGCCACGAGGGCCTCGCCGTCATTTCACCCGGGCGAGATCGCGCGCGCTCAGCCCGTCGCGGTGGTCGTCGCGACGGTCGTGGCCACGGTCGCGCCGACGAGGATCACCGCGGTGACCTCCTCGACGTACGCGCGCACGGCCTCGCTCGCCCAGCTCTCGCGCGCGATCTCGCGCGCCCGGGCATCGACGTCGCGACGCCCCGCGGGGGTGCGTCCGGGCCCGCCGTCGGTGTCGCTGCCGCCGCTCGCGAGCACCCGGCCCGCCTGGCCCGTCGCGGCGAGCAGCGCGACGATCGCCGCCGCGCGCGCGTCCGGCGCCCGCCCCTCGACGAGGACGCGTCGGAGGTCGGCCCGCACCGCGTCCTCGTGGCGGGAGTCCGCCGCGGGGAAGCGCGTCGTCGGGAAGATGCCGAGCACGCGGCCCTCCTCGCGCCGCAGGACGCCGCGCTCCGCGAGCGCCGCGACCGCGCGGGCGGCGGGCCGGAGCCTGGCGATCGGCGCGACGAGCGCCTTCGGCGTGGAGCCCTCGCGCGCCCGCACGACGTCGAGCGCCTCGTCGAGCAGCGCGTTGCCGGTCGGGGACGCGTCCCGCACGACGATGCGGCCCACCCGGCCGCCGTCGCCGTCGCCCGCGAGGTCGGCCCGCCCGAGCAGGGCGAGCTCGACGAGCAGCGCGCCCGCGGCGACCTGCTCGCGGTACGAGGCGTCGACGACGGCCTTCCCGGTCACGTCGTCGAGCGTGAGCAGCAGGTAGTCCTCGAGGATGAGCATGGGTCCACGCTAGGACCGGGCGACGGGGCCGGGCACCTGCCGTTTGTCACCGGTGCCCGGTGCAGGTCTCACGCCGTCGGCGACGCCGGGCCCCGGTGCGCCGGGTCGGCGAGCTCCCACCGGACGGTGACGGTCGCGCGGACCTCCTGGCTGCCCGGCTCGACGACGAGCGCGTCGCTCGTCGCCTTCGCCGCGAGGACGCGCGCCACCGGGGCGGGCGCGCCGTCGTCCTCCCGGATCTCGACGACCGGACCGAGCGACCGTCCGGCGAGGCGGGCGTACTGCTCGGCGCGGGCGCGGGCGTCGGCGAACGCGGCCTCGCGCGCCGCGGCCGCGAGCGGGCCGGGGTCCCCCACGGCGAGGCTGGTCGAGTCGAGCCGGCCCACCGGGCCGGCGGCGTCGAGCGCCGCGCGCACGACCTCGCCGCTCGCCCCCACGTCGCGCAGCGTCGCGCGCAGCGTGAGGCGCGCGGTCGTGCGGGGGCCGTCCTCGCGCTGCTCGGTCCACGTGGACGTCTGCGACGTGCGCAGGTCGGACGGCGCCACGCCGTGCGCGACGAGCGCGTCCCGCGCCGCGGCGAGCCCGGCGTTGGCGCGGTCGAGCGCGTCCTGGACGCCGGGCGCGCTCGCCTCGGCGCCGAGCTCGACGACGGCGACGTCCGGCGTGGCCGTCACCGCTCCCTGACCGGTGGTCGTCACCCCAGAGCCGTTCATGGCCGTCATGCTCGCACGGACCGCCCGGGGTCGCCCCCGTTTCACCCGGGTGAGCGCGGCACGGACGGCCCGCGGCCTGCCACTCTCGTGTCAGAGGGGCACGACGTCGTGCCCGTCCCCGCACCCGGGAGGTCCGCGTGAGACGTCTCCTCGCTCTCGCCGCGCTGCTCGTCGCGCTCGCCCCGGCCCCGGGCGCGGCCGCCGCGGACGCCGCGGGCACCGACCCGGCCGCCACGACCCCGCGCGCGTGCGCCGACGCGCTCGCGCTGCTCGACGACTCCCGCCCCCGGGACGCGGTCGCGCTGGTCGACGCCTACCGCGCGACGGCCTCGTCCCCCGCGGACCCGGCGGCGCGGGCCACGGCGTGCGCCGACGTGCGGGACGCGGCGGTCGCCGCGCGGGACACCGCCGCGACGCTCGCCGCCGAGGCGGAGGCCCTCGAGCCCGGCGGGGCGCGGCCGACGTCCGGGGAGGCCGAGTCCTGGGCCGCCGCGCAGGCCCGCGCGGAGCAGGCGCTCGCGCTCGACGCGCAGGACGCGCGGGCCGCCGCCGTGGTCCGCGCGGCGCAGGAGGAGGAGACCACGGTCCCGGACCGCGCGGCGTCCGCCTGGGACGGGTTCGTCGAGGCGGTCTCGCCCCTGGGCCCGCCCCTGCTCGCGCTCCTCGTCGGCGTCCTCGTGCTCGCCGTCGTCGCGCGGCTCGTCGTCCCCGTGACGCTGCGCTGGCCCGTCCTGTCCGCGGGCGAGCGCGTACGCGCGGGCGCCGCCGGGTGGGGCGCCCTCGTCGCCGGCGCGGCGCTCCTCGTGTGGGGCCCCGCCGCGGGCGCGAGCACGTGGACGGGCTCCGGCGTCGCGGGCGCGACCCTCGCGGTGGTGGTCCTCGTGCTCGGGTTCGTCGCCGGTGTCGTGGCGGTGGCGCTCGCCCTCGGGCGGCTCGTCGCGCCGGGTGCCCGCCACGACCACACGCGCTGGTGGGCGTGGGCGACCGCCGTGGCCGGCGTCGCCGCGGTCGCGGCCGTCGTGCTGTCGGCCCGCGCCCTCGGGGCCCGGGCACCGTCGCGGCAGGGCCCGTCGCGGCGGGGTCCCTCGTGGCGGGGGCCGTCCTGGCGGCGCTCGGCGTGCTCCTCGTCGCCACGGTCCTCGCGACCCGGCTGCGGCTGACGATCGAGGTGACGTCGGGCCGCTCGGGCGACCGGACGACGTCGCACGAGGGGACGGGCGGGGCGCGCCTCGTCGCGCTCCTGGGCGAGCTGGGCGCCGAGCCGCCGCGCGGCCTGGAGGTACCCCGCGGCACGGACATCAGCGCCCTCAGCGGGTCCGCGCTGTCCGAGCTGCCCCAGGGCGCGTTCGTCAAGGCGGTCGTCAGCCTGGCCCAGGGCGTCGTCGGGTCGGTCCCCTGGCGGGTCACGGTCGAGGAGCGGGACGCCGACCACCTGGCCGTCGTCGTCACCAGGAACGGACGGGCCGCGGGCTCCGCCGCGCTCGACCGGGCGGGGCTCCTGCGGTTCGACCCCGAGGACCCGACGTCGGCCGCCGCCGCGGCGCAGGTCGACCTCTACCGTGCCGCCGCGGCCGTCGTGCTGCTGACGCTGGCACGCCACCACGCGGGCTTCGAGGGTCTGTGCGGGGCGACGTCGTGGCGCAGCCTCGCCCTCCAGTACGTCGCCCAGAGCGACCTCACCGACGCGCCGGACCGGGAGCGGGAGCTCCTCGCGCGCGCCGTCGACGTCGACCCGCGCAACGACCTGGCCCAGGTCGCCCTCGCCCATGCCGAGGGCCGGCACCACACCCTGCGCGAGGACCTCGACGCGTACGGCGACTGGCTCGACCGGTTCGTCACGCGGAGCGAGGGCCGCAGCGGGTACCGCTCGCTGCGGCTGCGGGCCCAGTACTCGCGCGCCGCGACGACGGTGAACGCGTGCTTCGCCCCGGGCCGCGACGGGGACGACCCGGCGGGCGGGCTCGACGCGACCGCCGTCGACGCGGTCCGCGCGCTGCTGGAGGCGCTCGCGGTGGAGCGTGCCGCGGGGCGGGAGGACGCGCTCGTCGTCCGGCTCCAGGACGCCGTCGAGAGCCTCTACCGCCAGGCGGAGGCCGCGGCCCCGGCGCTGGAGCCCGTGGCAGCGCAGCGGGTGCCGGCGGCACCGGGGACGAAGCCGGGCGATCGGACCGGGTCGAGCGAGACGGCCGAGTCGGTCGAGACGGCCAGGTCGGCCGAGACATCCCGGGAGCGCCTGCGGCGCGCCTACCGGGCCGCCCTGGCCCGCGACCCCGAGGGCGCGGACCCGCCGTCCCCCACGACCCCGACCGGCGAGTACAACCTGGCGTGCACGTACGCCGTCCGCACGACGCCGCTCGATGCCGCGGACGCGCTCCGCACGACCGACCACCTGCGGCGCGCGGTCGTGCTCGCCGACCTGCGCGCGTGGCTCCACGACGACCCGATGCTGGCCGCGTACCGCGAGCGGCCGGAGTACGCCGCGGAGTTCGGCCAGGACCCGCTCGACCTGCTCTCCGTCGCGCCGTTCGCCCGGTACGCGCCGGCCCTGCGCGCGTGGGGCCTGACGACGGAGCAGCGGATCGTGGCGGTCCCCCCGCCCGACCTCGCGGCGCTCCTCGGGACGACGCCCGAGGAGGCCGCGAGGGTGCGCGCCGCCGCGCACCTCGCGGCGGACCTCCCGGCGCTCCCGGGCCGCTGCGACGTGCTCGACGTGCTGCTCGCGCACGACGTGGGCGCCCTGCCCCCGGCCGGGCAGGGCCTCCCCGACGACGTCGCCCGCGCCGTGCGGTCCCGCGTCGGGCGCCTGCGGCTCACGCCGTCGGAGCGCGACCGGTTGCGCTCCGCGCTGGCCGGGTGGCTGGGCTGAGCCTCAGCTGTTGCCGTCGAACAGCGAGGTGACCGAGCCGTCGTCGAACACCTCGCGGATCGCGCGCGCGATGAGCGGCGCGATGGAGAGCACCGTGAGCTGCGGGAACTGCTTCTCGGCCGCGATGGGCAGCGTGTCCGTGATGACGACCTCGCTCGCCCCGCACTCGGACAGGCGCTGGGCCGCCGGGTCGGACAGCACGCCGTGCGTCGCGGCCACGATGACCGACCGCGCGCCCGCGGCGAGGATGACGCGCACGGCCTCGGCGATCGTGCCGCCGGTGTCGATGAGGTCGTCGACGAGCACGCAGTCGCGGCCCTCGACGTCACCGACGACGCGGTTCGCGACGGCCTGGTTCGGGCGCGTGACGTCGCGCGTCTTGTGGACGAACGCGAGCGGCCCGCCCCCGAGCTTCGCGGCCCACTGCTCGGCGACGCGGATGCGGCCCGCGTCGGGCGAGACGACCGTGACGTTCGACGTGTCGACGCGCGAGCGCACGTAGTCGGTGAGGATCGGCATCGCCCACAGGTGGTCGACCGGCCCGTCGAAGAAGCCCTGCGTCTGCGCGGCGTGCAGGTCGACGCTCATGAGGCGGTCGGCGCCCGCGGCGGTGAACAGGTCGGACATGAGGCGCGCCGAGATCGGCTCGCGACCGCGGTGCTTCTTGTCCTGGCGGGCGTACCCGTAGAACGGCTGCACGACCGTGATCGTGCGGGCCGAGGCGCGCTTCGCGGCGTCGACCATGAGGAGCTGCTCCATGATCCACTGGTTGATCGGCGCGGTGTGGCTCTGGAGGATGAAGACGTCCGAGCCGCGCACCGACTCGCCGAACCGGACGTAGATCTCGCCGTTCGCGAAGTCGTACGCGGTCGTGGGCAGCAGGTCGATGCCCAGCTCCCGCGCGACGTCGTTGGCCAGCTCGGGGTGCGCGCGCCCCGAGGCGAGGACGAGGGACTTCTCCCCGTTGCCGGCGATCGTGCTGCTCATACCAGTGGGTTCCTTCGGTGGGGTTTCCGGGTGCGGGGTAGGTCTGAGGTCGGCTGGCCGGTCGCGGTCAGTCTGTCGTGGTGGCGGGACGACCGCCACGCAGCGCCTCGAGCGTGTGCTCGAGCTCGGGCGCGGGCGGCGGCGGGGTGGGGCGGTCGGCCGTCGCGGCGGCGCTCTGGTCCGCGAGCTGGGCCTGCGCCTGCGCGCCGAGCGGGGGCGCCTCCGGGTCCGCGGCGCGCGCGGCGGCCGCGGCCTCGGCGGCGGGCGTGCCGGCGCGACGCCGCTCGACCCAGCCCTCGATGTTGCGCTGCTGGCCCCCGCTCACGCCGAGCGCGCCCGCGGGCACGTCGCGGCGGATGACGGACCCGGCGGCGGTGTACGCGCCGTCGCCGACGCTCACGGGCGCGACGAACATGTTGTCCGCGCCGGTGCGGGCGTGCGAGCCGATGACGGTGCGGTGCTTGTGCACGCCGTCGTAGTTGACCGTGACCGACGCGGCGCCGATGTTCGTGTGGTCGCCGATGGTCGCGTCGCCGACGTAGGACAGGTGCGGGATCTTCGACCCCTCGCCGATCTCCGCGTTCTTCGTCTCGACGAACGTGCCGATCTTGCCCTGCGCACCGAGCACGGTGCCGGGCCGCAGGTACGCGAACGGTCCGACGGACGTCCCCGCGCCCAGGACCGCGAGCGAGCCGTGCGTGCGGGTCACGGTCGCGCCGGCGCCGACCTCGGTGTCGGTGAGCGTGGTGTCCGGGCCGACCGTCGCGCCCTCGGCGACGACCGTCGCGCCGTGGAGCTGCGTCCCCGGGAGCAGCGTCACGTCGCGCGCGAGCTCGACGTCGACGTCGACCCACGTCGTGGCCGGGTCGACGACCGTCACGCCCGCGCGCATCCAGTCCTCGAGGATCCGGCGGTTGAGCTCGGCGCGCAGCGTCGCGAGCTGCACGCGGTCGTTGACGCCCTCGACGACCGTCGGGTCGTCCGAGACGAGCGCCCGCACGACGCCGCCCTCGGCGCGCGCCGCGGCGACGACGTCCGTCAGGTAGACCTCGCCCTGCGCGTTGTCGCGGCCGAGCGTACCGAGCCCGCGCCGCAGGACGGCGGCGTCGAAGACGTAGATCGACGCGTTGATCTCGCGGATCGCGAGCTCGTCGGCCGACGCGTCCTTGTGCTCGACGATGCGCAGGACGTCGCCGGTCGCGTCGTCGCGCACGACGCGGCCGTAGCCCGTCGCGTCGTCGAGCTGCGTCGTCAGCATCGTCACGGCGTTGCCGTCGGCGACGTGCGCCGCGAGGAGCTGGGCGAGGGTGCCGCCGTCGAGCAGCGGGGTGTCGCCCGCCGTGACGACCACGGGGCCCTCGAGGCCGTCGCCGACGCCGCGCCCCTCCTCGCCGTCGGGCACGCCGTGGACGAGCGCCTGCGCGTGCGCCTTCGCGTCGAGCGCGACGAGCGCGCACTGCACGGCGCGGCCCGTCCCCGGGATCTCGTCCTGGTCCACGACGACCGCGTCCGGGTCGACCGACACCGCGTGCTCGGCGACGCGGTCGCGCTCGTGCCGCACGACGACGGCGAGCAGGGCCGGGTCGAGCGAGCGCGCCGCGACGAGCACGTGCCCGAGCAGGCTGCGGCCCGCGAGCGTGTGCAGCATCTTGGGGGTGGACGACTTCATCCGCGTGCCCTCGCCTGCGGCGAGGACGATCACGGCAGCGGGGGCGACGGTGGTGTCGGTGCCCTGCTGAGCTTCCATGGGTGTTCCCCTCGGGATCGGTGGCACGAGCTCCGCCCCCAGGACTCGAACCTGGACCAAGGGCACCAAAAACCCTTGTGCTGCCGATTACACCAAGGCGGACCGGACCCGGCGACGCCGTGCTCTCACGTGCTCGGCACGTGCACGTCACCTGCCCGTCGCCGCGCCCCCGGTTCGACCCGGGCCGCGGCGGGCGGGCCGGGTCCGGGAACAGTCTGCCAGGTCGGTCCCCGTGCCCGACGCCGCGCGTGCCCGTCTCGCCCCATCCGCACCGGACGCGGGGCGTGGCCCGCACCACACCCGCGCGCGCGCCCGACGACGCCCGCGCCGGCGGGCGCGGACCCTCCGGCTGCCGCGACCGCCCGCACGGCATGATGGACCCGTGGCAGACTCCAGGCGCACCCCCCGATCCCGCATGACCGCGAGCCAGCGGCGCGAGCAGCTGCTCGCCGTCAGCCGCAAGCTGTTCGCCGAGAAGGGGTTCGAGGGGACGAGCGTCGAGGAGATCGCCGCGCGCGCCGAGGTGTCCAAGCCCGTCGTGTACGAGCACTTCGGCGGCAAGGAGGGCATCTACGCGGTCGTCGTGGACCGCGAGGTGCAGGCGCTCACCGCGGCGCTGTCGGGCGCGCTCGACGAGGGCGGTCACCCGAAGGTGCTGCTGGAGCGCACCGCGCTCGCCCTCCTGTCCTACATCGAGGCGTCGGAGGACGGCTTCCGGATCCTCGTGCGCGACTCCCCCGTCGCGCAGGCCACGGGCACCTTCTCGAGCCTCATCGGCGACGTCGCGACGCAGGTCGAGCACCTCCTGGCGCACCAGTTCCGCACGCGCGGCCTCGACCCGAAGGTCGCGCCCATCTACGCGCAGATGCTCGTCGGCATGGTCGCCCTCACCGGTCAGTACTGGCTCGACGCGCGCTCCCCCAAGAAGACGGAGGTCGCGGCGCACCTCGTCAACCTCGCCTGGAACGGCCTCGCGGACATGGAGAAGCGGCCGCACCTCATCACCACGAGGTCCTGACGCAGATCCGCTCCCCGAACCCGCGTCATGACAGCGGGGTCAGCCCGTCTCTCTGGCGGCAGAGCAGAACGACGAAGCGGGGCAGCGGATGCACGGGCACGACCGGTCGGCCGACCAGGGGTACGGCGACCCACGGGACGAGATCCGTCCCACGGTCTGGGGGTACGTGACCTGGACGACCGCACGGTGTCTGCAGGGCGACGTCCCGGGCGCGCCCGCGCGCGTCGTCCAGCGCACCGACGTGCTCGTCCCGGGCCTCACCCCCACGAGCTGGACCGGGTGCGTCGGCACGCCGAGTGGCGCGCGTCGGTCGACGTGGTGCGGGTCGGTCTCGTCGCAGGCGTGACGACCGCGCTCGCCGCCCTGGTCGCCGGGCGGCACCTGGCGGCGCCCGAGACGCTGCTCCTCGCCGCCGTCCTCGGGCTCGTGGCGGCGCTCCTCACCGTCGTGCTCCTGCACCTGACGGGCCCGCGCCTCACGCGGGTCGAGCGTCGCGCGCTGCGCCGGGCCGTGGAGATCCGGCGCGTGCGGGTCGCGCCCCCGACGTCGGCCGTGATGCGCGTGCTCGTCGCGATGAGCGCCGTCGAGTCGGTGTCCGGGCGGCTCGACGAGCAGGACGCCGCGCTCGCGCGCGAGCTGCTCTGGGTCTCGCTCGACGCCGTCCGGCGCGACGACGCCGCAGCCGTCGACGAGGCGACCGGGACGATGCTGCGCCTCGCCGTGCGGGCCGCGCGGACGCTGCCGACGGTGCGCGACGAGCACCTCGGCTGACCGGCGGGCCCGACGTCGGCAGGGGCGCACCCCCTGCTTCCGCACGGCCAGGACGTGACATCTGTCCCGTGCCGCGCGCGTTCGCGCGTGGTTGTGTGGAGCGCATGGCGACACTCGAGATCGACTCGCTGACCAAGTCCTACGGCGACGTGCGCGCCCTGGGCGGCACGTCGTTCGACGTCCGCGCCGGGGAGATCTTCGGCTTCGTCGGCTCCAACGGCGCCGGCAAGACGACGACGATGCGCATCGTCCTCGGCGTCCTCGCCCCCGACGGCGGCGAGGTCCGGTGGGAAGGCCGGCCCCTCGACCTGGTCGCCCGCCGCCGCATCGGCTACATGCCGGAGGAGCGCGGCCTCTACCCGCGCATGAAGGTCGGCGAGCAGCTCGTCTACCTCGCCCGGCTGCACGGGCTGTCCGCCGCGGCGGCGAAGGACGCGATGGAGCGCTGGACCACGACGCTCGGCGTCGAGGCGCGCCGGGGCGACGAGGTGCAGAAGCTCTCGCTCGGCAACCAGCAGCGCGTCCAGCTCGCCGCCGCGCTCACCCACGACCCCGAGCTGCTCGTGCTCGACGAGCCGTTCAGCGGGCTCGACCCCGTCGCCGTCGACGTCATGAGCGGGGTCCTGCGCGACCGCGCCCAGGCGGGCGTGCCCGTCGTGTTCTCGTCGCACCAGCTCGACCTCGTGGAACGGCTGTGCGACCGCGTCGGCATCATCAAGGACGGCGCGATGGTGGAGGTCGGCACGATCGACGAGCTCCGTCGCACCGAGCAGGAGCGCTGGGTCGTGGACGGCCCGCCCGGCGCCACGTGGATCGGTGCCGTGCCCGACGCGCGGGCCGTCAGCCTGGAGGGGTCGCGCACCGTCGTCGAGCTCGTGCCCGGTGGGTCGACCGGCGACGGGACCGGGGGCGTCCCCGGCGGGCGCGAGCAGGCCGTGCTGCGCGCGGCGCTCGCCGCCGGGCCCGTGCACGAGTTCGCGCTCGTCCGGCCGTCGCTCACCGAGCTGTACCGCGACGTCGTGAGCGCCGAGGAGAAGCCGGCCGCGACGGCCGCCGAGACCGTGGAGGTGGGGGCATGAGCACGAGGACCTCGTTGACGTCCTGGGGCACGATCCGCCTCGTCGCGGGCCGCGAGATCATGACGCGGCTGCGCTCCAAGTCCTTCGTGTGGCTGACCGTGATCCTCGTCGGCGCCGTCGTGCTCGGCGGGGTCGTGCTCAACCTCGCGAGCGGGTCGGGCCCGAGCGCCGAGCGCGTGGGGGTCACGCCGCAGACCGCGGCGCTCGCCGAGGCGATCGAGACCACGGGGAGCACGCTCGGGACCGACGTCGAGACCGTCGACGTCGCGGACGACGCCGCGGGCGAGGCCCAGGTGCGCGACGGCGACCTCGACGCCCTCGTCACCGGGAGCGTCGGCTCCCCCACGGTCGTCGTCGACACCGAGCTGTCGTCGGGCCTCACGGCCGTCTTCACCACGCTCGCCCAGCAGACCGCGCTGTCGGACGCCGTCGCGAGCCTCGGGGGCGACCCCGCCCAGGTCGCGGGCGACGTCGCGACCGCCGCGCCGGACGTGCGCACCATCGGCGAGCCGAGCGAGTTCGACCCGGCGCGCTACGTCACCGGCCTGGTCACCGGCATCCTGCTCTTCATGGCCATCATGATCAGCGGCCAGCTCATCGCGCAGGGCGTCGTCGAGGAGAAGACGAGCCGCGTCGTCGAGCTCCTGCTCTCGACCGTGCGCCCGTGGCAGCTCATGGCCGGCAAGGTCCTCGGCATCGGCCTCGTCGGGCTCGGGCAGGTCGCGCTCGTCGTGCTCGCGGGCGTGGGGACCGCGCTCGGCCTCGGCCTCGTCGACACCTCGACGATCGACCTCGGGACCGCCGCTGCCTGGGCGCTCGTGTGGTTCGTCGTCGGCTTCGTCAGCTACGCGCTGCTCATGGCCGGCCTCGGCGCGCTGGTGTCGCGCCAGGAGGACGTCGGCGCGGTCACCACGCCCGTCACGTTCCTCATGATCGTGCCGTACATCGTGGGCGTCTCCGTCGCGCCGTGGGCGCCGGACAACCCGCTCGTCGTCTGGCTGTCGTACGTGCCGCTGTGCTCTCCGCTGCTCATGCCGGTCCGCATCGCGCTCGGCAGCGCCGAGACGTGGGAGGCCCTCGTCGCGCTCGGCCTCTCCGTCGCCGTCATCCCCCTCCTCGTGTGGCTCGCGGCGAAGATCTACTCCAACGCCGTCCTGCGCACCGGCGCCCGCGTCAGGCTCACGGACGCCCTGCGCACGTCCTGACGGCGGGGCCCTGCCCCGCCGAGAGAGAGGCGTGGTTCGCCGAGAGAGAGCCCGGGTCGGGCGAGGTAGAGCCCGGGTCGGGCGAGGTAGAGCCCGGGTTCGGCGAGGTAGAGGCCAGGTTCGGCGAGGTAGAGGCCAGGCCCGGTGGTCGACGACGGTGGGTCGCCACCCTGTGCTCGTGTCGCCCTGATAGGTGCGCGCCCAGGCACGACCACGCCTCTACCTCGGCGGACAGCGGCTCTACCTCGGCGGACAGCGGCTCTACCTCGGCGGACAGCGGCTCTACCTCGGCGGACAGCGGCTCTACCTCGGCGGACAGCGGCTCTACCTCGCGGCGGCGGGTCTTGCGACGCGCCGCGACGGCCGGCGAGCCGTCAAGAGTCTTGACGTCGAGACACGTCGAGTACCCTCGCGTCATGGACCAGCAGCACGAGGACGAGGTCGACCGCATCGTCGCGGCGTGGCAGCGCGAGCGGCCGGACCTCGACGTCGAGCCGCTCACCGTGTTCTCCCGGGTCGACCGGCTCGCCCGGCACCTGGACCGGGCGCGGCGCACGGCGTTCGCGCGCGGGCACCTGGAGACGTGGGAGTTCGACGTCCTGTCCGCGCTGCGCCGCGCCGGCGAGCCGTACCGCCTCTCCCCCGGGGCGCTCGTCACCCAGACGCTCGTGACGAGCGGGACCATGACGAACCGCATCGACCGGCTCGAGGAGCGCGGGCTGGTCGTGCGCCGCCGCTCGCCCGACGACCGGCGCGGCGTGCTCGTCGAGCTCACGCCCGAGGGCCTGGAGCGCGTGGACACGGCGATGACCGACCTCCTCGCCGTCGAGGCCCGCATCCTCGACGCGCTCGAGCCGGGCGAGCGACCTGCGCTCGCGGCGCTCCTGCGTACAGTCGGAGGACAGTTCGACGACTGACCGTCGGCCCGGACGACCGGGCGGGCGTCGCCGCACGCGCCTGCACCCGGAGGTCCCCGCCCGATGCCGTCGTCACGGCCGCCCCGCCCGAGCACGTTCCGCGGCGGGATCGACGGGGTCCTGCTCGTCGCCGTGCTGCTCGTGGCCGTCAACCTGCGGGCGCCGCTCACGGCGCTCCCGCCCGTCGTCGCGGACGTCGCGGCCGACCTCGACCTCACCGCCGCCGCGGCGGGCCTGCTCACCGGCATCCCGGTGCTGTGCTTCGCGCTCGCGACGCCCGCCGTCGCGGGCCTGCTCGGGCGGTCGTCGCTGCGGACGGCGATCGCCGTCGCGCTCGCGCTGATCGTCGCGGGGACGGTCCTGCGCTCGGCGGACCTCGCGGCGCTCGGCGCGGCCGGGACCTTCGCGGGCACGGTGCTCCTCGGGCTCGGCATCACGACGGCGAACCTCGCGGTGCCGATGATCGCCCAGCGCGACTTCCCCGGGCACGTCGCGACGGTGACGGGGCTGTACACGGCGGCGATCAACGTCGGGACCGTCGCGACGACGGCGCTCACCGCACCGCTCGCGGACGCCGTCGGGTGGCGCTGGGCGCTCGCGTCGTGGTCGGTGCTCGCGGTCGTCGCGCTCGTGTGGTGGCTGCGCGCGGTGCCGCGCGAGGCGCGCGAGCCCCGGGGCGTGTCGGCGGAGACCGCGCCCGACCCGGCGGCATCGCAGACGGAGGCCAGGGCGACCGGGGATGCGGCCGCGGCGGACGCGCTGGCGGCGGCCGCGGCGGAGGGCGTCACGGGCACCGACCCGACGACGGCCCGCGAGCGCCACGTGCTCGCGACGCCGTTCACGTGGTGGCTGTGCGCGATGTTCGCGCTCCAGTCGTCGAGCTTCTACGCGCTCACGGCGTGGCTGCCGCTCGTCCTGGAGGACCTCGCGGGCATCCCGCGCTCCGCGTCGGGCGGCGCGGCGTCGCTGTTCCAGGGCTTCGCGATCGTCGGCGGTCTCGCGGTGCCGCTCGCCGCGCGCCGCCTCAGCCTGCGGCAGACGTTCGTCGGGATCGCGGTGCTGTGGCTGACGCTGCCCGTGGGGCTGCTCGTCGCGCCGGGGCTCTGGGCGGTGTGGGCGTCCGCCGCGGGCGTCGCCCAGGCGGCGAACTTCGTCGTGATCTTCACGCTCGTCGCCCAGCGGTACCCGACGGTCCGGCGCGGCCGGCAGGCGTCGGCGACGGTGCAGTCCGTCGGGTACTGCCTGGCCGCCGTCGCGCCCACCGCGGCCGGGGCGCTGCAGACGGCGACGGGGACGTGGACGGTGCCGGTCGCCGTCGTGCTGGGTGCGCTCGTGGTGATGACCGGGATCGGGCTGGTCCTCACCGGCGCTCCCCGTCGTCGCGCGGGCTGAGCGCGAGGCCCCTCTCCCCCGAAGCGCCTCCTCGACCCTTGACCCCCACTCGCGCCGGTGTTTATGGTGTACACACAGTTTATGGCGCACACGAACAGTGTGCGCCGCACACGAACGGCCGACGGAGAAGGAGAAGGCGATGACCGGACCGATGATCGCCGCGCAGGGGCTGGAGAAGTCCTACGGCGACCACGCCGTGCTGCGCGGCGTCGACCTGACCGTGCGCCGCGGCGAGATCTTCGCGCTGCTGGGGCCCAACGGCGCGGGCAAGACGACGACCGTCAACATCCTCACGACCCTCGTCCGGCCCGACGGCGGCACGGCCCGCGTCGCGGGCGCCGACGTCGTGCACGACGCCGCGCGGGTGCGCGAGACCATCGCGCTCACGGGCCAGTACGCGTCGGTGGACGAGTTCCAGACGGGCCGCGAGAACCTCGTGATGATGGGCGAGCTCGCGCACCTCCCCCGCCGGGCGGTGCGCCCGCGCGCCGCCGCGCTGCTCGAGCGCTTCGACCTCACCGACGCCGCGGACCGGCGGGTCGGGACCTACTCGGGCGGCATGCGCCGCCGCCTCGACCTCGCGATCAGCCTCGTGGCCGACCCGGCGGTGCTCGTGCTCGACGAGCCGACGACGGGCCTCGACCCGGCGTCGCGCGCGCAGCTCTGGGAGGTCGTGCGGGGCCTCGCCGCCGACGGGACGACCGTCCTGCTGACGACCCAGTACCTGGAGGAGGCCGACCGCCTGGCCGACACGATCGCCGTCCTGCACGACGGCCGCGTCGCGGCGCGGGGCACGGCCGCCGAGCTCAAGACGCTCGTCGCGGGCGACCACGTGCGCGTGGCGTTCGACGACCGGGAGAGCCTGGCCGCCGCCGTCGGGCTCGCGCCCTCGATCGGGCTGGCCCGCCCGACCGCCGACGCGAAGGACCTCTCCCTCACCGCACCGAGCGACGACCCCGTCCGCACCATCCGCGACGTGCTCGCTGCCGCCGACGCCCACGCGCTCGCGGTCGTGGGGGTCAGCGTCGTACGGCCCACGCTCGACGACGTGTTCCTCGCCCTGACCCGGAAGAAGGGCGCCCGATGAGCGCCGCACCCACGACCACGCTGCCCCGGCCGTCCCGCACCAAGCAGCCGCGCGCGCGGCAGACCCCGGCCACCGCGGCGCGCGACGTCCGCACGATGGTCGGCCGCGAGACCCGCCGCCAGCTGCGCAGCGTCGACGGGCTCGTCACGGCCTTCGCGCTGCCGGTGATGATCATGCTCGTCTTCGTCGTCATCTTCGGCGGGGCGATCGGCGGGGACGACTACATCGACTACGTCGTGCCCGGCGTGCTCGTGATGTGCCTGGGGTTCGGCTCCGCGACGGCCGCGGTCGGCGTCGCGCAGGACATGACGTCCGGCACGATCGACCGGTTCAAGACCCTGCCGATCTTCGGGCCGTCCGCGCTGTGGGGGCACGTCGTGGCGAGCGTCGTGCGCAACCTCGCGTCCGCCGTCGTGGTCGTCGGTGTCGCGCTCGCGCTCGGCTTCCGGCCCGACGCCGGGCCGGCCGACTGGGCGGGGCTCGTCGCGTTCGCGGTCCTCGCCGTGCTGACGTTCACGTGGCTGAGCGTGGCGCTCGGCCTCGTGCTGAGCGTCGAGGCGTCGCAGTCCGTGAACTTCCTCTTCCTGTTCGTGCCCTACCTCAGCTCGGGGTTCGTCCCGATCGACACCATGCCGTCGTGGCTGCACGGGTTCGCCGAGAACCAGCCGTTCACGCCGGTCATCGAGACGTTCCGCGGGCTTCTCGCGGGCGCACCCGACGCGTCGACGGCCCTCACGGCCGTCGCGTGGCTCGCCGGCTTCCTCGTCGCGAGCTGCACCGCCGGCTCCCTGCTCTACCGCCGACGGACCGCCCGCTGACCCCCCACGCTCTTCCCCCTGGCCCTCCCGCGCGGCCGAGCAGGTGGTCCTGGTGCGTCCGGTCGACAGGACGCACCACGACCACCTGCTCGCGCCACCGGGAGGGCCTGCTCGGCAGGGCTGCGACCCACGTCCGGGCACCGTCGGGGAGGATGAAGCCATGACGGACGCACCCGACCTCCCGCCCCGGCTCGCGCTCGCGTGGGGCGTGGCCGAACGCCCCGAGCGCGCGCCCAAGCGCGAGCTGAGCATCGAGCGGATCGTCGACGCGGCCATCGAGCTCGCCGACGCCGACGGGCTCGGGGCCGTGTCCATGGCGAAGGTCGCGCAGAGCCTCGGCTTCACGACGATGTCGCTCTACCGGTACGTCACGAGCAAGGACGACCTGCTGCTCCTCATGCAGGAGGCCGCGCTCGACGTCGAGTACCCGCCCGCGCACGAGCCCGCCGACTGGCGCGCCGAGCTGCGCGAGTGGGCGCAGTTCACGATGGCGGTGTTCGCGTCGCACCCGTGGTTCCTCGACATCCCCGTGACCGGCGCGCCGCTCACGCCGAACAACCTGCGCGGCGCGGACGCCGGGCTGCGCGCGCTGCGGTCCACGCCGCTCGACGACGAGGAGAAGATGTCCGTCATCCTCCTCGTCAGCGGGTACGCCCGGAACGCGGCGCGGCTGCAGACCGACCTCGCGCGCGCCGTCGCGGCGGCCGGGGGCGACGAGGCGGTCCAGGGCGGCGCGTGGGCCGACGCGCTGCGCGGGCTCGTGGACGAGGTGCGGTTCCCCTACCTGCGCCCGCTCGTCGAGGCCGGCACGTACGCGGGCGAGGGCGACATCGACGACACCGCGTGGGGCCTGGAGCGGGTGCTCGACGGGATCGCCGTCTACGTCGACGCGCGGGCCGCCGGGGCGCCCGGCGCGGGCCGCGCGCCCGGGCGGCAGCCCACCACGGTCACGGAACCCGCACCGGCGACGGACCCGCGGGACGCCGTCGCGCCCGTCGAGGTCGCGGTGCACGTCAAGGACGCGCGGGTCAAGAAGGCGACGCTCCGGCGGCGCGACGCGGAGCGGCGCGTGCGCGAGGCCCAGAAGAAGGTGCGCGAGCTCGAGAAGGCCCTGCGGGACGCCCAGAAGGCGGAGCACGAGGCGGCCCGCGCGGCCGTCGAGAAGGCGCGCGGCTGACGCACCACGCACGACGGCGGCCGGCCACCCCCAGGGGTGGCCGGCCGCCGTCGTGCGTGAGCGGGCGGGGTCACTCGGCGAGCGCGAAGCCCGTCGTCCAGGAGGTCTTCTCCCCCGCCGCGAGCGTGAGCTGCAGGAAACCGAGAGCCTCGAGCTCGTGCGCGCGCTTCAGCGAGCCGGCGTCGACGACGCGGACCCCGGACACGGCGCCCGCGAGGGCGGCCTTCGCGTCGGCGTCGTCGCCCGCGACGAGGACCGTCGTCGCGAGCGGCCCGACCTGGCCGGTGGCGAGCGTCGCCGCGAAGTTCGTGTTGAACGCCTTGAGGACGCGCGCGCCCGGGACGCGCTCCTGGATCTGCGCCGCGGCCGACGAGCCGTCGGGCACGACGAGGGAGTCGAACGTCGCGAAGTCGAGCGGGTTGGTGATGTCGACGAGGACCTTGCCGTCGAGGCGGCCCTCGTAGGCGCCGAGGACGTCGTCGAGCGCCCCGTACGGGAGCGCGAGCACGACGACGTCGCCGGTGATCTCGTCGCCGACGGTGCCCGCCGTGACGCGCGGGTCGACCTCGGTGGCCTCACGGGTCAGGACCTGCACCTGGCTGCCCGCGGCGAGCGCGAGACCGGCGATGGCCGAGCCCATGTTCCCGGCGCCGATGATGGTGATGCTGCTCATGGTGGCTTCCCTTCCTCCGCCGGCCCGACGGTCGGCTATTAGTTGTTGCTACAACTAACACCGTACGCCGCTAAAGTTGTACCGTCAACTATGCGGATCGCCGCACCGGAGGAGGCACGATGACGACGGAACCCCGCTGGCTCGACGACCAGCAGCTCGACGCGTGGAAGCGGCTCGTGGCGGTCGTGGAGCTGCTGCCGGGCGTCCTCGACTCCCAGCTCCGGCGCGACGCCGACCTCAGCCACTTCGAGTACTACGTGCTCGCGATGCTCTCCGAGGCGCCGCGGCGCACGCTGCGCATGACCGACCTCGCGGGCGCCACCAACGCCACGCTCCCCCGGCTCTCCCACGTCGTCGCACGCCTCGAGAAGCGTGGCCTCGTCGAGCGCGTGCCGTGCCCCGAGGACCGCCGCGCGACGAACGCGCACCTCACCGACGCCGGCTGGGAGAAGGTCGTCGCGACCGCGCCCGGGCACGTCGGGACGGTGCGCGACCACGTGATCGACGCGCTCACCGACGAGCAGGTCGAGCAGCTGGACGCCATCGCGGGCGCCATCCTCGAGCGCGTCGACCCCGACGACCGCATGGGCTTCCTGCGGCGCTGAGCCGCACACCCGCGCCCGGCTGGGCCCCGGCGACACGCCCCGGGCGTCCGGACCCGGGTCCCCGCGCGGTCAGCGGGTCCGCACGGGCCCCGCGAGGACGAGCCGCTCGCCCGGCGCGAGCGCGCCGAGCGCGACGAGCGGGTCGTCGACCGCGAGCTCGACCCGCCCGGGCAGGGCGGCGAGCACGTCGTCCCACTCCGGGGCGGCGTCGTCCACCTCGACGCTGTGCCCGTTCACGAGGTCGAACGACACGTACCGGGCGGTGCCGCCCGGGGCACCGAGCGCGAACGCGGTGACGCGGCGCACGTCCGCCCACGGCGCGAGGACGCCGCCCTGCCCGTCGTCGACCTCGACGCCGCGCGCGGACACCGCGACGCGCATCCGGTCGGCCGTCACCCGGCGACCTCGGCCGCCTCGAGCCACGCCGCCTCGAGCTCGTCCTTCTCCGCCGCGAGGGTGCGCAGCTCGGCGTCGAGCTCCGCGACCGCCGCGAAGTCGGTCGCGTTCGCCGCGATCTTCTCGTGCAGCCGGCCCTCGGCCTCCGCGATCTTGCTCAGGCGCCGCTCGATGCGGTTGATCTCCTTCTTCGCCGCCCGCACCTCGGCCGCGCTCGGGCCCGGGGCCGCCACGGCCGGCCCCGCGTCCGGTGTCGCGTCGGCGCCGCCCGTGGGCGCGAACCCGGTCGACGCCGCGCCCGCGCCCGCGAGCGCCGCGCGCCGCAGCTCGAGGTACTGCTCGACGCCGCCCGGCAGGTCGCGCACCTGGCCGTCGCCGAGCAGCGCGACCTGGCGGTCCGCGACGCGCTCCAGCAGGTAGCGGTCGTGCGAGACGACGATCAGGGTCCCGGGCCAGCCGTCGAGCAGGTCCTCGAGCGCGGCGAGCGTGTCGGTGTCGAGGTCGTTCGTCGGCTCGTCGAGCAGGAGCACGTTGGGCTCGGCGACGAGCAGGCGCAGGAGCTGCAGGCGCCGCCGCTCGCCGCCCGAGAGGTCGCGCACGAGCGTCTGCGACCGCTCGCGCGTGAAGCCGAGCCGCTCGACGAGCTGGGACGCGGAGAGCTCCTTGCCGTCGACGACGACCGAGCGCTTCTCGTCCTCGATCACCTGGATCACGCGCGCGCCGGCGATGTCGTCGAGCTCGCCGACGTCCTGCGACAGCTCCGCGACGTGGACGGTCTTGCCGCGCTTGACCCGCCCGGAGTCGGGCTCGCGCCGCCCGGCGAGGAGCGCGAGGAGCGTCGTCTTCCCGGCGCCGTTGACCCCGACGACCCCGTACCGGTCGCCGGGCCCCAGGCGCCACGTGACGTCGTCGAGCAGCACGCGCTCGCCCTGACCGTCCTGGCGCGGCACCGCGACCGTCACGTCCTCGAGGTCGAGCACGTCCTTGCCGAGGCGCTTCGTCGCGGTGCGCGTGAGCTCGAGCGTGTCGCGCGGCGGCGGGACGTCGGCGATGAGCGCGGCGGCGGCGTCGAGCCGGAACTTGGGCTTGGACGTGCGCGCGGGCGCGCCCCGCCGGAGCCACGCGAGCTCCTTGCGCAGCAGGTTGTCGCGCTTCTCCGCCGCGACGGCCGCGGTGCGCTGGCGCTCGGCGCGCGCGAGCACGTACGCCGCGTACCCGCCCTCGTAGCCCTCGACCTGGCCCGAGCCGTCGCCGCGCACCTCCCACATGCGCGAGCACACGGCGTCGAGGAACCAGCGGTCGTGCGTGACGACCACGAGGGCGCCCTTCGCGCCCGGGCGTGCGAAGCGGTCGCCGAGGTGGGCGGCGAGCCACGCGACGCCCTCGACGTCGAGGTGGTTCGTGGGCTCGTCGAGGAACAGCACGTCGTGGTCGGCGACGAGGAGGGCCGCGAGCGCGACGCGGCGCCGCTGCCCGCCGGACAGCGTGTCCGCCGGGGCGTCGAGGTCGAGGTCGCCCAGCAGCCCCGCGTGGACGGTGCGGATGCTCGCGTCCGACGCCCAGGCGTGGGTCGCGGCGTCGCCGTGCACGAGGTCGCGGATCGTCGCGCCGGTGCCCACGTCGTCGCGCTGGTCGAGCAGGCCCACCCGCAGGCCGCCCACGCGGGTGACACGGCCGCCGTCGGGCTGCTGCGTGCCCGCGAGGAGGCGCAGGAGCGTCGTCTTGCCGGCCCCGTTGGGGCCGACGATGCCGACGCGGTCGCCGTCGTCGAGGCCGAGCGAGACGTCGTCGAGCAGGGTGCGGGTGCCGACGGTCAGCGAGATGCCGTCGGCGCCGAGAAGGTGAGCCACGCCGTCGAGCCTAGGCCGCACCCCGTGGGTGCGGGAAATAGCCGCCGATCCGCGACCGGACCACGACTGTCCCCCGCACCCACGGGAGGGGCGGTCAGCCCTTGAGGCCGGTGTGCGCGAGGCCCTGGACGAACTGCTTCTGGGCGACGAGGAACACCGCGAGGACCGGCAGCACCGTGAGCGTCGTCGCGGCGAGCTGGACGTTCCACATCGGGCCGCCGTAGGCGTCGACGTACTGCGTGAGCGCCTGCGGGAGCGTGAACCGGTCCTTGCTGGACAGGTACACGATCGGCTCGAGGTAGAGGTTCCACGACTTGAGGAACGTGAAGATCGCGACGGCCGAGATCGCCGAGCGCGACAGCGGGAACGCGATCCGCCAGAAGATCCCCCACCGCCCGAGGCCGTCCATGCGCCCCGCCTCCTCGAGCTCGCCGGGGAGCCCGAGGAAGAACTGGCGCATGATGAACGTCGCGAGGACGCTCGGCGCCCCGAGGATCGGGATCACCACGAGCGGCCAGTGCGTGTCGATGAGCCCGAGCGAGTTGACCATCCGGAACAGCGGGACGATCGTCACCTCCGACGGCACGAGCAGCCCGACGAGCACGAGCAGGAACAGCGCGTTCGCCCCGGGGAACCGGATGCGCGCGAACGCGTACCCGGCCATCGAGGCCACGAGGATCGTCCCGACCGTCACGACCACGGCGATGTAGAGGCTGTTCCAGTACTGCTGCGCGAACGGCTGCAGCCGGAACACCTCGCCGTAGGCCGCGAACGACGGGTCCTGGGGCCAGAGCGTCGGCACGGCCCGCAGGATCTCGCTCATCGGCTTCAGGCTCGACGTCGCCATCCACCACGTCGGGAAGACGAACGGCACGCTGAGCACCACGAGGAGCGCCACGAGCGCCGCGCGCCCCCAGCGGCGGCGCGTGCGCGCGCTCCCCGTGCGGCGCGCGGGCCGTCCGCCGCGGGTCGCCGCGCCGTCGGCGCCGCCCGTGCCCGACGCCGCAGGCCGGGCCGGGCCGTCGTCCGCGCCCGGGAGTGTGGCCGGGCCGGGCATCACGTCAGACTTCATGGAAGACCCACCTCTTGCGCGTCTGCCACTGCACGAGTGTCAGGACGAGGACGATGACGAACAGCAGAACGGAGATCGCGCTCGCGTAGCCGAAGTCGTTGAACCGGAACGCCTGCTGGTACAGGTAGTAGACGAGCACGGTGGTCGAGTTCCCCGGCCCCCCGCCCGTGAGCACGGCGATCTGCGCGAACACCTCGAGCGAGCCCACGATCGTGAGGATCGAGACCAGCAGGACGGTCGGGCTGATGAGCGGGAGCGTGATCGACCGGAACCGGCGCCACGCGCCCGCGCCGTCGATGCGCGCGGCCTCCTGGATCTCCTCGGGCACCCCCTGCAGGGCCGCGAGGAACAGGATCATGTTGAGGCCCACGTTCTTGAAGACCTGCACGACGATCACCGAGAGCATCGCCGTCGTCTCCCCGCGCAGCCAGTTCGGGCCGTCGACGCCGAGCAGCGACAGGAACCCGTTGATGCCGCCGTCCGCCTGGAGCAGGAAGCTCCACACGATCGTCCACGCCACGAGGGACACGACGACGGGCGAGAAGAAGAACGTGCGGAACGTCGTCGTGCCGGGGAGCCGCTGGTTGAGCAGCACCGCGAGGACGAGCGCGAGCGAGATGTTGAGCACGACGAGCCCGACGGAGAACCACAGGCTCGCGAGGAGCGAGTCCCGCAGCCCGGGGTCGGCGAGCATCCGCTCGTAGTTGTCCCCGCCCGCGAACGTGAACGTGTTCGCGAGGACGTTCCACTCGTGCAGCGAGTACCAGACGACGGCGACCAGCGGCGCGACGACGAACGCGAGCGCGCCGAGCACGGCGGGCGCGACCATGGTGTAGCCCACGGCCGCGTCCCGTCGTGCGAGTGCGGAGGACGCCACGCTCAGTCCCCGAGCAGGGGCTGGATCGCCGCGCACGTGTCGGCGAGGACGCCCTCGACGTCCGCGTCGGCGGTCCACAGCGCGTCGAGCTGGGCGCGCACCGTGTCCTGCAGCTTGGCGAAGTTCTGGTGCGACGGCTTCGTCACGGCGCCCTGGATGCCGTCGACGACGACCGCCTGGAGCTGCTCCTCGCTGAGCTTCGGGTTGGCGGCCCCGAGCGTCTCGGCGGTGAGCAGCGACTCGCGCGGCGGCGGGAAGTACGCGGCGAGCGTCTCGGCGTTCTCCGGGTTGGTGAACCACGCGAGGAAGTCGGCCGCGACGTCGGGGTGCTCCCCGGCCGCGAAGACGCCGATGCCGGCCTGGCCGATGACGTTCTGCTGGCCCGCCGGGCCCGCCGGGAGCGGCACGACGTCCCACCCGAACGAGTCGTCGAGCGACGACGCGCGGCTGATCTGCGTGATCGTCATGGCGGAGTCGCCCGCGAAGAAGTCGGCCGTCGTGCCGGGACCGGGCAGCGCCTTGTCGACGAACGTCGCGTCGTGGATCCACGTGAGGGCGTCGACCATCTCGGGGTCGGTGAACGTGCACTGCGTGCCGTCCTCGCTCCACGGCGTCGCGTCCCAGCCGTCCCAGATCGTCGACAGGTTCTCCCAGACCTTGTAGTCGAAGTCGCGCACCACGAGGCCCTGCTTGCCCGACGTCGCGGCGGCCGCCGCCGCGATCTCGCGGACCTGGTCGTAGGTCCAGTCGCCCGACGCGACGAGGTCGGCCGGGTTCGGCTGGCCCGCCGCGGCGACCTGGTCGGTGTTGACGAACAGCGCGAACGGCGAGTTGGAGAACGGGTAGGCGTAGAGGCCGCCGTCCTTCTCCCACAGCGCGAGCGACGAGTCGAGCAGGTCGTCGTACGCGTACCCCTCGGTCTCCTGCAGCTTCGGGCCGACGTCGACGAGCGCGCCGCTCGCCACGAACTCGGGCGCGTAGCTCTCGAGGATCCACGCGAGGTCCGGCGCGTTGCCGCCCGCGAGCTGCGTCGTGAGGGACGTCGTGTAGTCCTCGAACGGGATGGTCTCGAACGTCACGCCGGACACGAGGTCGGGGTTCTCCGCGACGTACGCGTCGGCGATCTCCTGGAACTGCGCGAGCTGCGTCTCGTCGGCCGTCCAGACGGTCATGCGCAGCTCGACCGGCTCGCTCGGGGTGCTCGGCTCGCCCGCGACGTCGTCGCCGCCGCCGGAGCACGCGGTGAGGACGAGGGCGAGCGCGACGCCGCCGGCGGCCAGGGGTGCGCCGACGAGGCGGCGGCGCGGGGCGGACCGAGGGGCCGACCGTGGGGTGAGGGGGTTCATCAGTTCTCCTTCGGACTGAGGGTGGGCGGGGGTCCCGGGCGCGGGGAGCCCGGGTCAGTAGGGGTGGGCCTCGGCGGGCCAGCGCAGCTCGACGCCCGCCCGGACGAGCTCGTCCTGGTAGTCGGCGAGGAGGTCGGCCTTCGACTGGACGGCGTGCGGCGTGCGGCCGGTCGCGAGGCAGTGGGCCGCGAGGTGGCCGGCGGCCTCGCCGACGTTCCACTCGACCGGGTGCAGGCGGTAGCAGCCGTTGGTGATGTGCGTCGTGCCGATGTTCTTGTTGGCGGCGAGCAGGTTGGTCACGCGCTGCGGCAGCAGGGCCCCGAGCGGGATCTCGAACGGCGTCGACGCCACGTCGATGTACGTGTCGCCGCCCGTCGAGGGGTGCAGGTCGATCCGGTACATGCCGACGCCGACCGAGTCGTCGTAGCGCGTCGCGCCGCGGTCGCCGCGCACGGCGTACGAGACGTCGTTCTCCGTCACCGTCGTCACGGCGCGCAGGCGGCGGGACTCGCGGTGGTAGGCCGCCTGGGCGAGGCCGTCGGCCGAGCCCATGACGTCGGGCCGCAGGCGCAGGCCCGGGAAGCCGGTCCCGCCGTCGGCGCGGGGCGCCTCGGTCTGCATCCAGTAGAGCATCGAGAGGCTGAGCTGCCGGGCGTCGGCGATCCGGGCCTCCTCCACGTCGCGCGGCACGTCGAGCACGGGCGCCAGGAAGTAGTCGATGCTCGGCCAGTTCACGAGGCACAGGTCGCTCGCGTAGTGGCCCGGCGCGAAGAGGTCGCGGGCCGCGATGCGCCGGAACGTCCAGAGGTTGCCGTCGCCGGGGTTCTTCGACTGGTCGGCGTCGACGGCGCGCGGGTCGTCGCCCGGGTTCGGGGTGAACGACCGCACGTCCATCGCGAGCGTGCGCGGGTTGGGCGCCTCCCACGACAGCATCCGCCGCCCGTTCCACGGTCCGGGCGTGTACGTGCTCCAGAAGTCGTAGCGCTCGGGACGGTCGATCGTGTGGTCGCCGTCCACGTGCTCGACGGCGAAGCACACGCTGAGGGCCTGCACGTTGTCGGGCTGCGCCTCGTCCGGCGCGCTCGGCTCCCCGGTCTCGCGGTTCGACTCGAACCCGGTGACGTACTCGGTGCCCGTCAGCGGCAGGAGCTCGCCCGTCTCGGTCGCGTCGACGACGAACGCCGCGTGCACCGTCACGGCCGCGCCCGCGGCGTCGGCGGTGACCGGGGTGAGCGTCACGGAGGTGACGCGGTCGCCGTCGGTGGTGGCCGCCGTCGGGCGCACGCGCTCGAGCAGGCGGATGCGGCCCGCGGACCGCCACGGGGCGAGCATCTCCTCGAGCACGCCCACCGCGACGCGCGGCTCGTGGCACAGCTTGGAGACCCAGCCCGCGCCGGGGTTGAGGGCGTCCCACGTGCGCGCGGCGTCCGTGAGCGGGTAGGAGCGGCGGTAGACGTCGCGGATGCCGTCGCGCAGCGCGCGGTAGCGCGCGGTCACGCCGAACCGCTCGACCCACGGGCTCTCGTCCGGCGGTACCGCCTGGGACGTGAGCTGGCCGCCGATCCACGGGTGCTCCTCGGTGAGGACGACGCGGGCGCCGCGCTCCGCCGCCGCGAGCGCGGCGGCCACGCCGCCGAGCCCGCCGCCGACGACGAGGACGTCTGCCTGGAGGTCTGCATGGGTCACGCTGGGGTTTCCGTTTCTCTGGTGCTCGGTGGTGCGGTCTGAGGTCGGTCAGGCGGGCGCGACGACGCCCGACGGCGCGGCGACGGTCTCGCCGTCGACGTCCACGCACTCGAGGAGCTGATGGAGCTCGTCCTCCGGGACGGCGACGGCGCGCGACGCCCGGCGGTCCGAGCGGCCCGAGCCGGACTCGGCCGCGACGAGGCGGGACAGCAGCACGAGGGCGCGCGCGCCCATCTCCTCGCGCGGGATGGAGAAGCCCGACCAGCGGCGCCCGCCCGGGCGCCCGTGGTGCGGCTGGCCGAGCAGGAGCACGGAGACGTCCGCCGGCACGCGCACGCCCCGGTCCTCGAGCTCGTCGACGAGCTCCTCCGGGGAGTTCTCGGGTGCCACGACGACGGCGGTGAGCCGCTGGTCGACGATCTCGGCCGCCGTCGCGGGCACGTCGTCCAGCTCGACGAACCGGACGGTCAGGCCGTGCGCCTTCATCGTCGCGCGGTAGGCGTCGACGCGGTCGAGCGTGGGCTGGTCGGTGCCGCGCGGACCGACGTACCCGATGCGCTCGTGGCCGAGCTCGACGAGCCGCTCGACCTGGCGCGCCGTCGCCGCGACGTAGTCGGCGCCGACGTAGGGCAGGCGTCCGCCGTCGCTGCCGCGCTTGCCGATGAAGACGAAGGGGTAGTTCGTGTCCAGCAGGTGCTGGAGCTCGCCGCGGTCCTCGTGCTGGCCGAGCAGCAGGCAGCCGTCGGCGATCCCGAGGCGCTGCCAGCCGTCGCGCGTGAGGCGGCGGCGCCCGTCGACGACGCGCGCGCTCGTGAACAGCAGGATGTCGATGCCGAGCTTCTCGGCCGCGTGCTCGATCCCGACGAGGAACGGCCCGTAGAAGTCGCGACCGGAGCGCGGGAACGTCGCCTCGTAGGTGAAGACGCCGAGGATCTGGTTGCGCCCGCCCGCGAGACGCTGCGCGACGGGGTTCGCCGAGTAGCCCGTGATCCGGATCGCGTCGAGCACGCGCTGGCGCGTCTCCTCGCTGATCCGCACCCCCGCGGGCGTGGAGTCGTTCAGCACGAACGAGACCGTCGCCTGGCTGACGCCCGCCATGGCGGCGACGTCGGCCTGGGTGATGCGGTGCCTCGGCATGGATCCTCCTCGATCACGTCGTCGATGACGTGGAAGGAGTCTCGCCAGGCCAGGCCCGGCCGGTCAACGGGGTAATACGCATTATTACGCCGGGACCCGCGCGGCTCCGCGGGTGGAAGCCCGCCGGGTGATCCGCATAATGCTGCGCGGCCGGCGCTGCGGCCGGGCGCGCGCGGCGAGGGACGCACGACGGGCCCGGGGCCGCACCGTGGTGCGTCCCCGGGCCCGTCGCCCCTGCTCGCGCCGCGCGCTACCCGCAGGTCAGCGCGCCGTACGGCGCGGTCGTCGTGCCCCGCCCGACGCCGTCCGCCCCCACGACCTCGACCGTCGCCTCCCCCGCCGCGACCGTCGTGGCCCGCGTCGCGAACGACTGGTACGCGCTGCGCCCGGGCGCGACGTCGGCCACGGTGCGCTCGCCGAACGGCGTCGCGAGCCGGACCGCCACCGCGTCGTCACCCGCCGGGCGCGCCGTCACGGCCACGTACGCGCGGCCCGCGAGGCACCGCGTGACGGCCTCGACCTCGACCGCGGGCTCGTCGTCGTCGCACGCCGCCGCCTCCTGGGCGGTCGGCGTCCAGCGGAACCAGTCGAACGACGCGACGATCTCCGGCGGCGTCGCCGAGCCGCGCATCGCGAACGGGCCGACGCCGGTCGCCCGGAGCGCCGCCACGTCCACCGTGCGGCCCCACGGCGCGAACTCGACGCCGTCGACCGACACCGACGCCTGCACGGCAGTCCCGTCGCTCGTCAGGCGCAGCCAGAAGGTGTCGCCGAGGCCCGCCGGCGGGACGACCGAGTCGAAGCCGGTGTTGCGGTCCGTGCCGTTCTGGCGCCAGATGAACTCGACCCGCGGGCCGAGCGACCCGTGCACCAGGTCGAGCTTCGCGTAGTTCGCGTCGTCGCGGTACAGCAGGAGACCGCCCTGCTGGAACCGCTCGGTCGGGGACACGGAGACGGCCGTCGTGACCTCCCAGGGCCCGGCGGGCACGGCCTGGAGCGGCAGCGCCGCGCCGGCGACGCCGGTCGGGTACGCCGGGACGCGCAGCGCGCCGTCGACGAGCTCGTGCCGGGCGGTCCCCGGCCGGACCACGGTCCAGCGCGCCGGGTCGAGCGTCGTGCCGTCGAACTCGTCGGACGCCGCGCCGCTGCACCGCTCGCGCAGGGGGTCGGGGTCCTGGCCCGGCTCGGGGGGCCGCACGGCGTCGGGGTCGCGCTGCGCCCACGCGATCGTCGCGCCCAGGCGGTCGCCGGACTCGTAGAAGAGGTACGTCTCGTCCCCGTCGGTGACGATCTCCGGGGCTGCGACCCGACCCGTGTCGTCGCCCACGCCGCTCGCGCGGTGCAGCTCCCAGCGCGGGCCGACCTGCGTCATCGTCGGGTCGAGCGTGCGGGCGAACGTGATGCCCGTGGAGCCGTGGTAGATCACGTAGAGCTGACCGTCCCACTCCCACAGGTTGCCGCCGGACACGTTGGTGCCGGTCGCGGCGTCGGGCACGACGAGCGGGTCCGGCCGCACGACCCAGGTCTTGCCGTCGACCGACTCGGCCAGCTTGATCCGCCGGATGTTGTCGGTCCGGTTCTGCATGTACGTCATGGCGAACCGGTAGCCGGACGACGGGTCCGGGTGCTCGACGACGCGCGCGTACGACGTCTCCGTGGTGCCCGCGCCGCTGTCGGCGTTCGTCACGGCGACCCCGGAGTCGTCGAACGCGAGCCCGTCGGGCGACGTCGCCCAGCGCGTCGTGGAGTTCTCGCCGTGGAAGTACAGGAGCACCTGGTCCGTCGCGTCGTCCCACAGGACGTCGGGCGACGAGACGTGCGAGACGCGCTCGTAGAACGGCAGCCACTCGTCCGCGACGATCGGGTTGTGCGCGTACTCCGTCCACGGGCCCTCGAGCGAGTCGGCGTACATGACCGAGATGCCGCCCGGGGAGTCGTGCGGGGCGTAGTAGAGGTACCACTCCCCCAGCGGGTCGTCGAGGTACGCGCCCGCGTGGAAGACGCTCGGGAAGATGAACTCGTCCGTCGGGTTGTAGAGCATCGACTCCTTGTCGGTGACCACGCCGCGGTACTCGAACACGGGCAGGTCGGACGCGGACGGGCCGTCGGTCGTCGCTCCGGTCGTCACCCCGGTCGTGGTGGCGGCCGTGGCCGCGGGCGGCGGTCCCGCGGCGAGGGCCGTCGCGGGGACGACCGCCCCGGCGGCGAGGACCGCCGTCAGGGTGGCGACCGCCGTCGCCACGGCGCGCGGTCTGCGGCGTGGTGCTGCTGCTCGGGTTCTCACAGGGGGACCTCCGTCGGTTCCTCGCCGGCGGCGTCGTCGCCGCCGGGCGCCACGTGGAGACGTGGGCTGGTGGCAGTGTCGCCGGACGGGCACGCCGCAGGTCAAAGGGATGATGCGCATTATTAGCGTGCTCACGGTGCGCCGGGCCGCGACGCTAGAGTCGTCCCGACCGCACCTGAACGTCGGACATCAGACGTACTGACCGGAGGATCGCCCCGTGCCGCTCTTCGACCTGCCCCTCGCCGAGCTCGAGACCTACGTCCCCGCGCTCGACGAGCCCGCCGACCTCGACGCCTTCTGGGCGCGCACCCTCGCGGAGTCCCGCGAGGCGGGCGGGGACCTGGCTCGGTCGGTGCGGCTCGAGCGCGTGGAGACCGGCCTCGACCTCGTCGTCGTCGACGACGTGACGTTCCCCGGGTTCGCCGGCCAGCCCGTCAAGGCGTGGCTCGTGCGGCCCGCCGAGGCCGCCCGCGCCGCCGCGGCCGGCGACGGCGCCCCGCTGCCCGCGGTCGTCGAGTTCCTCGGCTACGGCGGCGGTCGCGGGCTGCCCCACGAGCACCTCGCATGGGCGAACGCCGGGTACGCGCACCTCGTCGTCGACACGCGCGGGCAGGGCAGCCAGTGGGGCAGCGGCGGCGGCACGCCCGACCCGGCCGGGTCGGGACCCGCCGTCCCGGGCGTCCTCACGCGCGGCATCGAGGACCCGCACGACCACTACTACCGCCGCGTCTTCACCGACGGCGTGCGCGCGGTCGACGCCGTGCGCTCGGTGCCCGGCGTCGACCCCGAGCGCGTCGCCGTGCACGGCGTGAGCCAGGGCGGCGGCATCGCCATCGCCGTCGCGGGCCTCGCCGACGGGCTCGTCGCGGCCCTCCCCGACGTCCCGTTCCTGTGCCACTACCGCCGCGCCGTCGAGATCACGGACCGCGACCCGTACCGCGAGCTGACGCGCTACCTCGCCGTCCACCGCGACGCGGAGGAGACCGTGTTCCGCACGCTGTCCTACCTCGACGGGGCGGTGCTCGGCCGCCGCGCCACCGCGCCGGCCCTGTTCTCCGTCGCGCTCATGGACCAGGTCTGCCCGCCGTCCACCGTCTACGCGGCGTACAACGGCTGGGGCGCGGCCGCCGGGGCGACACCCGGCGCCGAGCGCGCGATCGACGTCTACCGCTACAACGAGCACGAGGGCGGCCAGGGCTACCGCTTCGCCCGTCAGCTCGCCTGGCTGCGCGACCGCTAGACCGCCTGGCTGCTCGACCGCTAGACCGCCTGGCTGCTCGACCGCTAGACCGCCTGGCTGCTCGACCGCTAGACCGCCGGGCCGCGCGACCGCGAGGTCGCGCCGCCCGGCGCGGCGCGCAACCGGCGCAGCGCGACCGCCTGGGAGCCCGCGAACAGCCCGACGTCCGCCGCGACCGCGAGGACGGCGAGCAGCACGAGGACGCCCGCCGTCGTCGCCGAGAACGCGGCGACGGCAGCGGCGGCCACGACGTTCGCGACCATGACCGTGCGCAGGGCGGCGCGCAGCGGCAGCCGCGCGCTCATCCAGACGACGGCACCTGCCCACACCACGACCGCCACCCCGAGCCCCGCGAGGACCGGGACCGGCACCCGCAGCACCGGCGCCCACGACGGCGCGAGGGCGGCGACCACGACGCCGAGCACGAGGCAGTAGGCGGCGTCGAGCCGCAGGCTGAGCAGTCCGAGCCGTTCCCCCACCATGTCGGCGAGCCTACGCGCACGCCCCTCGGGGGCGCGCCCGCTGCCGGCCGGGTGGTCAGTGCGCGACGACGCGCGCGCCCGCCGCGGGGGCCGTGGTGCACCACACGGTGTCGCACGCGTCGTTCGCCGTCCACGAGGCCGCGATCGCGAGCGCGTGCTGGCGGCTGCGGGCCAGCGCGGCGACCGTCGGGCCGGAGCCGGACACGATCGCGCCGAGCGCGCCGGCCTCCGTCGCGACGTCGATCGTCCGCTGGAGCTCGGGTCGCAGCGCGAGCGCCGGGGCCTGGAGGTCGTTGCGCAGCACCTGCCCGAGCCCGACGGCGTCGCCCGCGCGCAGGGCCTGCATGAGCGCGGTGTCCTCCGCGAGGTCCAGCTCGGCGGGACCGCCCACGGTCTCGTCGAAGGTGCGGTAGACCTGCGCGGTCGACAGGCCCTCGGCCTGGACCGCGAACACCCAGTGGAACTCCCCGCGCGTCATCGCGGGGGTGAGCACGTCGCCGCGCCCCGTCCCGACGGCGGTGTGCCCGACGAGCCCGAACGCGACGTCGGCTCCGAGCCCCGCGGCGAGGGCGACGAGCTCGGCGCGCGGCACGCCCGCGTCCCACAGCGCGTCGCACGCGACGAGCGCGGCGGCGGCGTCGGCCGACCCGCCGGCCATGCCGCCCGCGACGGGGACCTCCTTGTGGATCTCCAGCCGCACGTCCGGGTCGAGCCCCACGTGCTCCGCGAGCGCGACGGCGGCGCGCCACGCGAGGTTCGTCTCGTCGGTCGGCACGGCGTCCGCCTGGAGGCCCGAGACGCTGAGCGAGACCCCGGAGCCGGGCGGCACCTGGTGCGCGACGACGTCCTCGCTGAGCCCGACGGCCTGGAAGATCGTCACGAGCGGGTGGTAGCCGTCGTCCTGCACCGCCCCGACGCGCAGCGAGAGATTGACCTTGCCGGGCGCGCGCACGCGGACGGACGGGGGCGGCGCGAGGGAGATGCTCGGCGGGCGCGGGGGTGTCACGCGTCCACTGTGCCAGGTCGGCCGGTGGGCCGCCCCGCGGCGGGGGCGGCGCCGCGCGCCGGACGGTCGGCGAGTCCGACGCGGCGGACGAGCTGCTCGGCGACGCGCGCGAACGCTTCGACGTCGAGCACCTCGCCGCGCGCCTGCGGGTCGACGTCCGCGGCCTCCAGCACCTCTGCCGCGACGCTGGCGGAGCCCGCCAGACCGGACAGCGCCGAGCGCAGCATCTTCCGGCGCTGCGCGAACGCGGCGTCCACGACGGCGAAGACCTGCTCGCGGGTCGCGGCGGTGGCGGGCGGCTCGCGGCGGTCGAGCGCGACGAGGGCCGAGTCGACGTTGGGGACGGGCCAGAACACGGAGCGCCCGATCGTGCCCGCGCGCCGCGCGTCGGCGTACCAGGCGGCCTTGACCGACGGCACGCCGTACGTGCGCGACCCGGGGGGCGCGGCGAGCCGGTCCGCGACCTCCGCCTGCACCATGACGAGCACGCGCTCGAGCGAGTCGAAGCGCTCGAGGAACGTGAGCAGCACAGGCACCGCGACGTTGTACGGGAGGTTCGCGACGAGCGCGGTGGGAGGCTCGCCGGGCAGCGACGTGACCTCGAGCGCGTCGGCGCCCACGACCTCGAGCCGGTCGCCGACGTCGGGCACGTGCGTCGCGACCGTGTCCGGGAGCTGCCGCGCGAGGACGGGGTCGATCTCGACCGCGACGACGCTCGCGCCGGCCTCGAGCAGCCCGAGGGTCAGCGAGCCGAGCCCGGGCCCGACCTCGACGACGCGCTCGCCCGGGCGGACGTCCGCCGCGCGCACGATCTTGCGGACGGTGCCGCCGTCGTGAACGAAGTTCTGGCCGAGGGTCTTGGTGGGGCGGACGCCGAGACGCCCCGCCAGGTCACGGATCTCGGCCGGACCCAGCAGGGCGCCTCGGGTATCGCTCA
This sequence comes from Cellulosimicrobium sp. JZ28, assembly GCF_015327065.1. Taxonomy (NCBI): domain Bacteria; kingdom Bacillati; phylum Actinomycetota; class Actinomycetes; order Micrococcales; family Promicromonosporaceae; genus Cellulosimicrobium; species Cellulosimicrobium sp. JZ28. The sequence continues at coordinate 2,951,941 of NZ_CP017660.1, forward strand.
TGGGACGCAAGCCTACCGACCCGGCGCCGACCGGCCCTCGCCGGGGACGACGAAGGGCGGGACGCCGTGCGCCCCGCCCTTCGTCGTCGTCCACCGGTCCGCCCTCAGGCGGCCGGGTGCGTGCCGTGCAGGCTCAGAGGAGCCCGAGCTTGCGCGCGCACGCGGGCCACTGGCCCCAGCCCGAACGGGCCTGGAGCGCCTGGGCACGCTGCGTCTGCTCGGCCGCCGAGGCCTCCGACGGGAGGCCGGAGCCGCCCATCGCCCGCCACGTGGACAGCGAGAACTGGTAGAGGCCGTAGTAGCCGTTACCGGTGTTCGTCGCGGGGTTGCCGCCGGACTCGCACTGCGCGAGCGCGGACCAGACCCCTGCCGGGGCCGACCCGAGGTCGGCGGCCGGGGCGGGCGCCGGGGCGGACGAACCGCCCGACGAGGAGCCGCCGCCCGACGACGAGGACGACGAGCGCTGCGGCGCCGCCGGCTTGGGCTCCGGCTTGGGGCGCTCCTTGGTGCCCTGCACGAGGATCTTGTTCACCGGCGGCGTCGTGACGCCCTCGGAGACGAGCTCGCGGGACTCCTCCACGCCGTCGACCGTCGTGACGCGGTGCACGGTCGTGTGGACGCCCTCGGCGCCCTCCTGCTTGACGACCGGGTCGAGGTCCTTGAAGCGGTCGGCGTCCTCCTCGGTGACCGTCTCGAACGGGACGGCCGCCTCGGTGGGCACCTCCTCGACCTTGACGCGCTGCACGACGAGCGAGACGGGCGCGGCGTCCGCCGCGGCCTCGGTGTCCTCGGACGTCGCGGCGGCGGCCGGCTCCTCGGTGGCGGCCGCGTCGGCGGCGGGCGCCTCGGCCGGGGCCGCGGCGGCCCGGGCCGCCTCGACCTGCTCGGTCTTCTCGACGTGGACGCGGTCGAGCTCGCCGAGCTGGACGCCCTGCTGGTCGAGGATCGCGTCGATGCCGATGCTGCCGTCGGGGGCGACCTTGGTCTCGCCGTCGACGACGACGTTCACGGGGCCGTCCGCGTCGAGGCGGATCGGGAGGGAGGCGCGCTCGCCGGAGCGCGACGCCACGAGGCGCACGTCGCTGCCGCGCGAGGCGAGGGTCGTGAGCGCCTCGTCCGCGTCGAGCGACGTGAGCCACACGGAGGACTGGGAGCCGTCGACCTGCACGGGCACCTCGCGCCCGTAGCGCACGACGACGTCGCCGCCGCCGCGCAGGGCGGAGTCGATGTCCGGGACGACGAGGTCGCGGTCGCCCACGGCGACGTCCTGCTCGGCGAGCAGGCCCTCGACCGAGCCGGCGAAGGTCGTGACGGTGGTGATCTGGCCGTCGACGTCGAGCTCGACGGTCTTGCGCGCCTGGCCGTAGGCGACGGCACCGGTCGCGAGGAGCACGACGGTGGTCGCGCCGGCGACGAGCGGCCAGCGGCGGCGACGGTGCGCGGTGGTGGTCGCGGGGCTCTGGGGGCTCTCCGCGAGGGTCTCGGTGGTGTCGGGGGTGATGTCGGCGCCCTCGGGGGCGCCGGCCGCGTCAGCGGTCCGGTGGAAGGGGTTCTTCACTCGGGTCCAGTCGTCGTGCGTCCCGGGCACGGAGGCTCGACGGCGCGTGGCACCACCCGTGGCCCACGGCGGACTGACGTCCTCCGCGGCGGGCGCACACGTGCGACCACGGGTCTCGAGCGGCCGATCCGGCTGCCGGCGCCACCCTCGGCACCCCTTCCCCAGGGCCCGTCGACGGCGCACCGCTCGCGTCGGTCCGGGCGCGTCCCGCCGGTCCGGGTGGACCGTCGGAGCACGCCGTTCACGCGCGAGCGACGATCGACCGTAACCGATCTGTTATCGAAGTCCAACCCCTGGGGGGATACGCTGGCGAGTTCTGTCCGCATTTCGGCGTGAATGTCGTGCACTCTCCACGAGTCCCGCACGCGGCCTCACGCGCCCTTCCCCTCCCCGTGCTCGTGCGCGTACCCGGCGCGCACGCCGCGCGCCCCGATCCGCGCCAGGACCGTCGCGAGCTCGGGCGGGTCCAGCACGGTGACGTCCACGTCCAGGCTCAGCAGGAACCCCGCGACCTGGGCGAGCGACGTACCCCCGGTCTCGAGCACGCACGCGTCGGGGCCGTCGTCGGCGAGCGCGCCCGCGACCGGGGAGAGCCGCTCCGCCACGACGCCCGCCGTGGCGTGCAGCCGCACCCGCACGGGCCGCGCCCACGCGGCGGAGCCGACGCCGCGCACGACGTGCGCGACGGCGTCGCCGCCCGGCACGGGGCGCGGGACGAACCGCGGGCCGCCGGGCGTGCGCAGCGTCAGCCGGTCCACGCGGAAGGTGCGCCAGTCGTCCCGGTCGAGGTCGAACGCGAGCAGGTACCAGCGGCGCCCCACGTGGACGAGGCGGTGGGGCTCGACGGCGCGGGACGTCGTCGTGCCGTCGTGCGCGCGGTAGTCGAGGCGCAGCGCCGTGCGCGCGGCGATCGCCGCCGCGACGTCGGCCAGCACCTGCGCCCCGACGGCGGGCCCGCCACCGGGTGCGCTCGCGACGGCGGCACGCAGGGCGTCCGCCCGGACGCGCAGGCGGGCGGGCAGGACCGTGTCGAGCTTGACGAGCGCGCGCGCCGCGACCTCCTCGACCCCGGCGATCGACCCGGTGGCCGCGGCGCGCAGCGCGACCGCCACGACGGTCGCCTCCTCGTCGTCCAGCAGCAACGGCGGCAGCGCCGCCCCCGAGCCCAGCCGGTACCCGCCCGCGGCTCCCGGGGACGACCGCACCTCGTAGCCGAGCAGGCGCAGGCGCTCGACGTCGTTGCGCACCGTGCGGGTCGTCACGCCGAGGCGGTCGGCGAGCTCGGGCCCGGACCAGGACGCGCGCGCCGGCAGGAGCGCCAGGAGGCGCAGGAGCCGGACCGAGGTGTCGAGCACGTCCCCATCGTGCCGCACGATGCGGAACCGCACGTTCCGCAGCGGGGTCTACGGTCGACGTGTCGGCCCCACCAGGGGCGACGGGACGACAGGACCGGGCACCGCCCGACGACGGAGGAGACGACGATGCTGCGTGGGATGGCGACGCTGAACCTGTGGGCCGACGACCTCGAGGCCGCGTCCGCGTGGTACGCGGAGGTGCTCGGGACCGAGCCCTACTACGTGGTGCCGGGCGGGTACGTGGAGTTCCGCGTCGGCGACCGGCAGGACGAGCTGGGCATCATCGCCCGGTCGTGGTCGCCGCGCCCCCAGCCGGGCACGCCGGGCGGCGCGATCGTGAACTGGCACGTCGACGACGTGCGGTCCGCGTTCGCCCGCCTCCTCGCCCTGGGCGCGACGGAGTACGAGGGCGTCGTCGAGCGCGGGCAGGGCGAGGGCTTCGTCACCGCCTCGGTCGTGGACCCGTTCGGCAACGTCCTCGGGATCATGCAGAACCCGCACTACCTCGAGATGCTCGGGCGGTAGCGGCGCGACTGCGGAGCGGTCAGTACCAGCCCTTGGCGACGGAGTGGGACCACGCCGAGCACGGCGTGCCGTAGCGGCCCTCGATGTACCCGAGGCCCCACGTGATCTGCGTCGCCGGGTTGGTGCGCCAGTCGGAGCCGGCGCTCGCCATCTTGGAGCCGGGGAGCGCCTGCGGGATCCCGTACGCGCTCGAGCTCGGGTTGTCCGCGTCGACCCGCCAGTTGCTCTCCTTGGTCCAGAGCTTGTCGAGGCACACGAACTGGTCGTCGCCCCAGCCGCGCTGCGCGGCGAGGGAGCGGCCCACGGCGCGCGCCGAGCCCGGGTCCACCGAGACCGAGACGTCCATCGTCCCGACCTTGATGACCTCGTTCCGCGGCTCCGTCGTGACCGTGCGGGTGAGGACCGTGCGCGACACCTCGGCTCCGCCGAGCGTCTGCACCGAGTAGGTCGTGACCGCCTCGCCGACGCGACCGGACTGCACGACGACGCGGTGCCCCTGCGGGAGCGTCGGGTCCTCGCGCTCCTCCGTCTCGAACGGCAGGACCTCCGTGACCGTGTCCGCCGTGGCCGCCGCGCGGCTCACGAGCACGAGCATCCCGTCCACCGCCGCGGCGTCGAGCGGCGCGGACGTGCCGTCGCCCTCGGCCAGCACGATGCCCGCGGTCGCGAGGACCCCGCGCACCGTGGGCTCGGCCGTCGTGATGGGCATGACCGCGCCGTCCACCGCGACGTGGACCGTCTTGAGCGTGGAGACCCGGATCGGCTCGCGCCCGAGGGCCTGCGTGCGCGACACCTCGGTCACGGCGCCCTCGGCGCGCGGGCCGAGGTAGGTGAGCAGCTCGCCCACGGTGCGGGCCGTCGTCGGGATCGTCTGCACCTGGCCGTCGATCTCGACGGTGACGTCGTGGCTCGTGCGCACGACGATCGTGCCGCCGTCGCGCGCCGGGTCGGCGAGCGCGGGCTCGACGAGGTCCTGCTCGCCGACCGCGACGCCCTGGTAGTCGAGCACCGCGGCGACAGTGCGCCCGTACGCGGAGACCTGGTGCAGCTCGCCGTCCACGTCGAGCGTGACGTCCTTGTGGAGCGTGGCGAACGCGCCGGTGACCCCGACGAGGCTCGCGACGACGAGGCCCTGGGCCGCGAGGCGCTGCACGCGCCGCCGGCCGGTTCCGTCAGGTGCGAGCACGCGGGCGGTCCCTTCTGCGGGAGGACGCCCGCCGGCGAGCGCCGGGGGCGAGGTGCGGGACGTCGTCGGCGCGGGGCGCGCGACGCACGGACCCGACCGTAGCCGAAACGTGACCTGGCGCGAAACCTCGCAGCCCTCGCGCACCGGACGCGGCGCGCCCGCCCGGGTGCGTGGTCGTCACCAGGGGCCGTACACCGCGACGGAGGTCGCGGCCAGGCGCTCGCACACGTCGGCGAGCGGTCGGTCCACGACCTCGGCGACGGTACGGACCGTCGTCGGCAGGACGTACGGCGCGTTGGGGCGCCCGCGGTACGGGTGCGGCGTGAGGTACGGCGCGTCGGTCTCGACGAGGACCTGCCCGAGCGGGACGGCGCGCAGCGCGGCCCGCAGCTCGTCGTTCGCGCGGAACGTCACCGGGCCCGCGAAGGACAGGTACCAGCCCTGCTCGGCGCAGAACCGGGCCATCGCGGCGTCGCCCGAGTAGCAGTGGAACACCGTCCGCTCGGGGGCGCCGTCGCGCGCGAGGACGTCGAGCACCTGCGCGTGCGCGTCGCGGTCGTGGATCTGGAGCGCGAGGCCGAGCTCCTTCGCGAGCGCGACGTGCGCGCGGAACGCCTCGCGCTGGACGGCCTCGCCCCGGGCGCCGGTCCGGAACAGGTCCATCCCGGTCTCGCCGATCGCGCGCACGCGGTCGTTCGCACGCGCGATCGCCGCGATCTCCGCGACCGCGTCGTCGAGCGGCACGTCGTGGTGCGGCCGCGGGTCGGGCTCGAGCCCGTCCGGCCCGACCTCCCGCACCCCGCCGTGCAGCACGGCCTCGTTCGGATGGATGGCCACGGCCCCGAGCAGCCGCCCGACCCCCGGTGCCCCCGCGCCGCCGACCAGGTGGTCCTGGCTCGTCCCCGCCTCAGCACGCGCCGGATCCGCCTGCTCGCGACCCCAGACCGCCTGGTCGCCGCGCAGGAGGGCGTCCGTCCAGCGGGCCGCCGGGAGGTCGCAGCCCACCTGCACGACCCGGTCCACGCCGACGGCCGCCGCCCGGGCCAGGTGGTCCACGACGGTCGGGGCAGGGGTGCCCTCGGGGAGGACGTGCGCGATCGAGTCGAGGTGCGTGTGGTTGTCCACCACCGGGACCGGCAGCGGCTCCGGGTCCGGCGGCCAGCCGCGCTCGCGCTGCTTAGCCACCGTCAGGCGCCCTCGCGCAGGCGGTCGAGCTCCTCCTCGACGATCGAGTCGTCGAGCTTGGTGAACACCGGCGTCGGCTTGCCGACCGGGGTGCCCGGCACGACGGCCTTCGGCTCCCACGTCGCCAGGCCCTCGGCGCGGTAGTCGCCCGTGATGACCGGGTAGTGGCGCGAGTCGTCGTCGAGGTCGGTCACCTCGTCGATGCGCGGCTGGGCGGCGAACGTGCCCGTGCCGCCGAACGCCTCGTGCACCTGCTGCGCCGAGTGCGGCAGGAACGGCGACAGGATCGTGTTGAGGTCGCTCACCGCCTGGGTCACGGTGTGCAGCACGGTCGCGAGCCGGTCCGGGTCGGTCTTGAGCTTCCACGGCTCGGTGTCCGACACGTACTTGTTCACCTCGCCGACCGTCTTCATCGCCTCGGCGACGGCGGCGCGCTGGCGGTGCGTCGCGATGAGCTCGCCCACGCGCCCGAACGCGGTCGTCGTCGTCGCGAGGACGCCCTCGTCGATCGGCTGGCGCTGCCCCGGCTCCGGGATCGCCCCGAAGTTCTTGTGCACGAGGTTCGCCGTGCGGTTCACGAGGTTGCCCCAGCCGGCCACGAGCTCGTCGTTCGTGCGGCGCTGGAAGTCGGCCCACGTGAAGTCGACGTCCTGCGTCTCCGGACCGGCGGACGCCACGTAGTACCGGAACGCGTCGGGCTGGTAGCGGGCCAGCATGTCGCGCACGTAGATGACGACGCCGCGCGACGACGAGAACTTCTGGCCCTCGACGTTGAGGAACTCGCTCGACACGACCTCCGTCGGGAGCTGGAGGTTCCCGTAGGCCCCCGGCGCCCCGCCCTTGCTCCCCCGGCCGTCGTAGCCGAGCAGCTCGGCCGGCCAGATCTGGGAGTGGAACGTGATGTTGTCCTTGCCCATGAAGTAGTACGACCGCGCCTCGGGGTCGTTCCAGAACGCGCGCCACGCGTCCGGGTCGCCGCTGCGCCGCGCCCACTCGATCGACGCCGAGAGGTACCCGATCACCGCGTCGAACCACACGTAGAGGCGCTTGCTCGAGTTCTCCTCCCACCCGGGCAGCGGGACCGGGATGCCCCAGTCGATGTCTCGCGTCATGGCGCGCGGGCGCACGTCGTCGAGCAGGTTGAGCGAGAACTTCAGGACGTTCGGGCGCCACGCGGTGCGCGTGCGCAGCCAGTCCCCCAGCGCGTCGACGAACGCGGGCAGGTCGAGGAAGAAGTGGTTCGACTCGACGAACTTCGGCGTCTCGCCGTTGATGCGGCTGTGCGGGTTGATGAGGTCGATCGCGTCGAGCTGGTTGCCGCAGTTGTCGCACTGGTCGCCGCGCGCGCCGTCGTAGCCACAGATGGGGCACGTGCCCTCGATGTAGCGGTCGGGCAGCGTGCGGCCCGTGGACGGCGAGATCGCGCCCATGGTCGTCTGCTCGACCATGTACCCGTTCTTGTGGACCGTGCGGAACATCTCCTGCACGACGGCGTAGTGGTTGCGCGTCGTGGTCCGCGTGAAGAGGTCGTACGACAGGCCGAGCTGGTGCAGGTCCTCGACGATGACGCGGTTGTACCGGTCCGCGAGCTCCTGCGGGCTCACGCCCTCCTTGTCGGCCTGGACGAGGATCGGCGTGCCGTGCTCGTCGGTGCCCGAGACCATGAGGACGTCGTGACCCGCCATCCGCATGTGCCGGCTGAAGACGTCCGACGGGACACCGAAACCTGCGACGTGGCCGATGTGGCGCGGCCCGTTGGCATACGGCCACGCCACGGCCGAGAGGATGTGGGTCATGACCGATGATCCTAGGCGCCAGTCCTCAACTACCGCTAACGCCACGGCCTAGACGCACTACCCCGGTCAGCGCGAGCTGACCACCGAGCCGAAGCGGGAGCTTAAGTTCTTCCGCGGTCCTGAGCGCCCTCCCTGAGCATTCTCGAATCAGGCGGGTCGCAAGTGAATTAAGAGAAACGTCCCGCAAAGCCTGTCGATCGATCCAGCCCGCGCGACGACCCGCCAAATCACGCGTCGGCTTCGAATCGCATACCCTGAGAGCCAGTTCGGCGAGCAGCGCCCCTGCCTCCGACTTCTCGCGCACCTGCGACTCGTACAACACAGCATTACGGATGGCGGCGTGAAACAGATAATTCGCCCGCCTCCGATCAAGCGTGAACCCCACTCGATCGTCAAGCCCAAGCAGAGCGACGCCCAAACCAAAGGCGGGAAGAGAATCATTTGCGCAGACGACCGCAAGTTCGTTGAGAAAACCCCGCACTGTCGCAGCAAAGTCCTCTTGTTCGCCCAGATTCTCCGCAAGGGCTTTCCCATATTTTAGCGCGAACTCCGTCGCTCCAGCTTTTCTCATTGCCGCCATTAGATTGACGCGCGGCTCGAGCATATCCGGGGCCGCCTGTACGCTTGCCGTAGCAGCAGCGCGCACCTCAGCAACCCGAGTTAGGCGCGAGGCTAGCCGATACGCCTCCTGATAATACTGCGCCGGGGTCTCGACCTCCGCAAACCTCATACGAGTTCCCGCTGCGGCCAACATTTCAGCTACCGTTTCCATTCGCCCACTAGAACGAGCGAGATCCACCGCGGCCTTCGCGATAGCAGGATGGCGCGAGTAGACTCTCTCGCCAACAAAGGAGATGGCGGCTTCTTGACCAAGAACGCGCATCACCCTTGCTTCAAGCAACCCATCAGTGACTTGAACGCACTCGCGAATAAGTTCGCGAGCGGCCCCCAGGCCTTCACTCGCGTAAGGATCAAATTCTACCTGCATCAGGCAGATTGCGAGGTAGACGTCTGACAGTTGGTATCTTCCGTAATCGTTCACGGAGATTCCATCAAGACGCCCGACGAGATCGGCCACGCGATCCACGGCGCCGCCTGACCAACTCATCTCCAGCATCGCACCAAGTAACGCACCATGGCCGGCGACGGCACCGCTGCTCGCAGCATTGAGGAACTCGGTTGCGACTTCTTCTTCGTGTTGCCCTTCACGGATGACGCCAATCCGCGAAAGTGAAGTAGCTATGCTCGCAGCATCGGCCGCATCGATACCACCGAAATCAATGACACGCGCCGCCTTGTCGAAAGCGGACCGGACCCTGGCCCAGTACCTATCATGGCAGGCAAGTACCAGGACCACATCGGCGTTCGGGTCTCCCCAGATCTCCTGCGACTCGACAAGTTCGTTGAGAACAAGATCCGCGTCGTCGATTCCCAGGACGATGCTCTCGCCCGCCGCAAGCACCGCCGACCACCACTCAGATGTCATGCGTGGTGCTCCCGGTTCGCGCCAAAGGACCCGACGCGTCCCGCTCATTGCGTGAACGCTGATCATGGTCTGCTTTAAAGCCAGGGATTTCCCCTCGCCTACCGGACCAACAGCCGCGACGATACGCATTGCCGAATCCGAAAGCGCATCCTCAACAGAGTCGATGAGCATTTCAGTCTTCGTCAAGCGTGGCCACACGCCGGGCATCGCATCACGCCAAGTCGGGTAAGCGCCGTCGAGGAATCGTGAGCCTGGCCCGCCCTCGCCGCTGACCACCTCTACCTTCGAGAAGCCAATTATCTCGGGAATGACTGTTTCGCCTAGCGGCCGAACAAGATCCATGAAAAGGTCTCTCGCGTCCACACCCGTGTAGCAGGTAAACCCAGGAAGTGTTACGAGCTCCCTTAACGTATCGTTCGAGTAGAGTCCCTCGAGGGTTGGTTCATGGACACCCCAGATTACTTCGACGTCCAAGTCCGAGGCGTCCGAAAACACGTTTGAGAGAGACGTCATGAATGCGTCGCGCCAGCCGCCATAACCAAGGACAAGAACTGTCGACCCTACTAATATTCGCTCAAGGAGCCGCTCGAGCCCGGGGCGCGGCCTTGTCAGGTGGGATATCGTACTGAGCGTCGCGTTACTAGTCCAGTAGCCGTGCAGATGAAGAACCGGGATTCCCCCGTAATTCCGAACCATCTCCGCTGTCGGGACCGTGTCATAGGGAATCGGAATCGCACCGGCTTGCATTCCAGCCCTGCGTAGCGAAAGTTCGATTGAGGGGTCGAAATTCGTCGTTAGGATTGGTCCCTGGAGTTTGCCGGGCAAGTCAGCGTAAAAGCGCGCAAAAGCCTCTAGAGCTTTGGGCAAGTCCCAAGTGCCCTCGTCCTCTAACCTCTCGCACTCGGCGGGCGGAACGTCTCCTTGTTTGCGTTCGCCTTCGCCAAGCATTGACATGACTGCCACCCGAACGACATTACGAAGCGCAGCATCTCCGGCAGTGATCTTAAGGAAGGTAGCAGCCTTCTGGTATCGATCTGCCGCCCCGTCCTCGGCCAGAAGAGAACTATCAAACCGTGACGCGCCGCCAAGAGGCATCGCAGCACGGAAGAGATCTGCCATCTCCGCGGTGCTTGCCACGTTAGGATTCACGCCGGACCCGAACAGGACCACCAACTTGCGCCCTTGCTGAGCGACGGAGCCGAGTCGGAGGACAAGGTCGTCCTGGTTACCCACCTCAACTGCTGTCGCCGGAAGCCGGACAGGCGGCGTCGTCATGGCCCGATGGTAGACCCGTAGCGAGACGCGGCGTCAAGGGATCACGGGTGAATTCGGACCGGGAGTGCGTGGGCGAAACTCTATTGGATCAGTACCAGTTGACGGCCTGCGAGTGCGACCACGCGCCGCACGGCGAGCCGTAGGAGCCGGCGATGTAGTCGAGGCCCCAGGCGATCTGGGTCGCGGGGTTGGTCGCCCAGTCGGCACCCTTGCTCGCCATCTTCGAGCCGGGCAGCGACTGCGGGATGCCGTAGGCGCTCGACGTCGGGTTGTCCGCCGTCGGGTTCCAGTTGGACTCCTTGGTCCACAGCTTCTCGAGGCACGTCCACTGCGAGCCGGTCCAGCCACGCTCGGCGGCCATGGCCTGCCCGATCGTGCGCGGGTCCTTCGGGCGCTCCTTCGTGCCGGTCGTGACGACCTCGTCCACGGGAGCGGTCGTCACCTCCTGCGAGAGCTGCTCGCGCGACTCCTCGACGCCGTCCACGAGCGTGACCTCGAACGTCGTCGTGGTGACGCCGTCGGCACCCGCCTGGGTGACGGCCGACTCGTCCGTGTACTTGGCGTCGTCGGGCTGCTGCACGGTCCCGTGCGGCACGGGGGTCGTGGTCTGCTGCTGCTCGACGACGACACGCTGCACGACGAGCGACACCGCCGGCGCACCCGGCTCGGGCGCCTCGACGCGCTGGACGCTCACGCGGTCCAGGTCGCCGAGCTCGATGCCCTGCTGGTCGAGGATCGCGGGGACGCCGATGCTGCCGTCGGGCGCGACCTTCGTCTGCCCGTCGGCCACCACGTTCACCGGACCGTCGGCGTCGAGGCGAAGGCCGAGCGACGCGCGCTCGCCGGACCGCGACGCGACGAGGCGGACGTCGCCGCCGCGCTCGGCGAGGGTGTCGAGCGCCTCGTCGGCGTCGAGCGCGGTGAGCCAGACGTCGGACTGCGCGCCGTCGGTCTGGACGGTGACCTTCTTGCCGAGGCGCACCACGACGTCGTCGCCGTCGCTGAGCGCGGAGCCGGGGTCGGGAGCGACCTGGTCGCGCGCGCCGACCTCGACGCCCGCGGCGTCGAGCGCGCCACCGACGGAGCCGGCGAGCGTGCTGACGGTGGTCGTCTCGCCGTCGACGTCGATCGTCACGGTCTTGCTGGCCTCGCCGTAGGCGACGGCACCGGAGCCGACGAGCGCGACGGCGGTGGCCGCCGTGACGATCGACCAGCGGCGCCGGCGCGTGGAGCGCAGGGTCCGGGCCGCGCGGGCGGACCGACGGGTGGCGTTCTCGGGGTTCTCGGGGTTCTCGGGGTTCTCGGGGTTCTCGGGGTTCTCGGGGTTCTCGGGGTTCTCGGGGTTCTCGGGGCTCTCGGCGGTCGGCACCACCTCGGGCGTGGTCTGGGGGGTGTGCGCCGTGACGTCGGCCGTCTCGGGCGCGCGGGAACGGAAGGGGTTGTGCACAGTGGTCCAAGTCGTCGGGGGCTCCCGGGCACGGGGGTCGACGGCGCGCACGCGCCCGCGGGGTGCTCCGCAGCGTGGCGGGCGCACCCGGTTCGACCAGCCGATCCGGCGTCCTGCGGCCCTCGGCGCCCTGGGCGCCCGGGAGAGGCCGCGTCCCACGGCCGGCCATTACACCTGTCCCCGGTGAGCGGCTACGCGAGACACTCGACCGTAACCGATTCGTTATCGCACACCAAACCGCCTGGTCAGCTCGCGCGTCCGGCGCGCACACTCCCGGGCGCTCACCCCGCCGGCGTCACCGTGACCCGGAGCAGCCGGTCGTCGCCGTCGCGCGGCTCGCCCCGACCGTCGGTGTTGCTCGTCAGCACGTAGAGCACCTCGCTCCCGTCGTCGCCGGGCGGCGTCGCCGGGTCGACGAGGACCGCGCGCAGCCGCCCCCGGTCCGTGAGCACCGCGTGCGGCGCGCCGAACGCCGCGGCGTCGGTGCCGCCGTCGGGCGAGGCGAACGGCACGCGCCAGAGCCGCTCCCCGCGCAGCCCCGCGAGGTACGCGCCCTCACGGGTCACGGCGATCCCGCTGGGCGAGGCGTCCGACGTCGGCCACGTCGCCACCGGGTCGACGAACCCGGCGGCCGCCCCGCCCGTGCCCTCGACGTCGGGCCAGCCGTAGTTCCCGCCGGGCACGACGACGTTGAGCTCGTCGAACGTGTCCTGGCCGAACTCGGACGCGAGCATCCGGCCCGTCGCGTCCCACGCGATCCCCTGGACGTTGCGGTGCCCGAGGCTCCACACCGGCGAGGCCGGGTCCGGGTTGCCCGGCGCGGGGTCGCCGTCCACCGTGACGCGCAGGATCTTGCCCGCGAGCGCACCCGGGTCCTGCGCCGCACCGCGCTGCTGCGCGTCCCCCGTCGTGACGTAGAGGTGGCCGTCGGGCCCGAACGCGAGCCGTCCGCCGTCGTGCGTGGACGCCGCGGGCACGCCCTCGACGACCGGCGTCAGGGCGGAGAGCTCGCGCCCCGCGAGCGTCCCGCGCAGCACCTCGTTGCCGTCCGACGCGGTCCGGTACACGAACACCTCCCCCGCCGCGGCGCCACCTGCCGGGCCCACCGCGACGCCGAGGAGCCCCGACTCCCCGCGCGCGACCGTGCCGTCGCGCAGGTCGTCCGCTCCCGGGCCGGTCACCGGCTCGACGGCGCCCGTCGCCGGGTCGACGACGACCAGCCGGCGCTCGTCGCGCAGCGAGACGAGCAGCGTGCCGTCCGCGAGCGCCGCGAGCCCCCACGGCGCGGGGAGACCGGTCGCGACCTCGGCGACGTCGACGCGCACCTCGGGCACGACGAGCAGGCCGTCGGCGGCCGGCGCCTGCGACGAGCCCGACGCGTCGGGCGTGCCGGGGTCGGCCGGCGCGGACGTGGCGGTCGTGACCGACGGCGCGGGGGCGGGCGCGTCGTCCGGCGCCCCGCCCGAGCACGCGCCGAGCACGACGGCGAGCCCGACGGCGAGCGCAGGCCCGCCGGCCCGCGCGGGCACGGCGGGACCTCGCCGGGCGGCCCGGGTTCCGTGGTGGCGTCGCACCTGCCCATCGTCACCCGGGGCGGCGCGTCGCGCCGGGTGACCGCCGGCGGGGACGACGGACCTTCGGCCCGCGCCGCCGGTCCTTCGGCGGCCACCCGGGCCGGGACGGCGAGGCATGCTGGAGGTGTCCCCGAGGTCCGGGGACGTGGGCGAGGAGGCGTGTGCACATGTCGCGGACGTACGTGGTGACGGGATCGGCATCGGGCGTGGGGGCCTGCGTGGCCGGGTTGCTGCGCGAGCGGGGCGACCGGGTCGTCGGCGTGGACCTGCGCGACGCCGAGGTCCAGGCGGACCTCAGCACCGACGAGGGTCGCGAGCGTGCGGTCGAGGAGGTGCTCGCCGCCACGGACGGCACGGTCGACGCCGTCGTCGCGTGCGCTGGGATCTCGGCGCCCGTCCCGACGACGGTCGCGGTGAACTTCTTCGGCGTCACCCGGTTCCTCACGGGCCTCCTGCCCGCGCTCGGGCGCTCGCAGGCGCCGCGCGTCGCGGTCGTGTCGTCGATGGCGACGCTCCAGCCGGTGTCCGAGGCGATCGTGGACGCGTGCCTCGCGGACGACGAGGACGAGGCCCTGCGCGTCGCCGGCACGCTCGCCGAGCAGGGCCCGCAGGTCGGGTACCTCGCCTACCCGTCGTCCAAGCGCGCGCTGTCGCGCTGGGTGCGCCGCGAGTGCGTGACGGCGGCGTGGGCCGGGCGGGGCGTCCCGCTCAACGCCGTCGCGCCCGGGACGGTGCTCACGCCCATGACGACCCAGCTCCTGTCGACCCCGGAGTCGGTCGCGATGGTCGACGCCGCGGTGCCGATGCCCCTCAACGGGCACCAGTCGCCCGAGTCGGTCGCGTCGCTCCTGCTGTGGCTGACCGACGTCGCGAACACGCACGTCACGGGGCAGACGATCTACGACGACGGCGGCGCCGACGCCGTGCTGCGCGGCGACGACGTGTGGACGGGGACGGTCCCTAGCCCAGTCGCGTGAGCCCGCGGCGCAGGCCCCGGACGGCCTGACCGATGCGGTGCTCGTTCTCGATGAGAGCGAACCGCACGAACTCGTCGCCGCCGGGGCCGAACCCGACGCCCGGAGACACCGCGACGTCGCACTCCTCGACGAGGTGCGTCGCGAACTCGATCGAGCCCATGTCGCGGTACGGCTCGGGGATGCGGGCCCACGCGAACATCGTGCCGCCGGGCTTGTGGATGTCCCAGCCGATGCGCTGCAGGCCGTCGTACAGGGCGTCGCGCCGGGACTCGTAGACGGACGAGATCTCCCGGGGGAACTCCGTCGCCTCGTTGAGCGTGACGGTCGCGGCGATCTGGATCGGCTGGAACGTGCCGTAGTCGAGGTAGCTCTTGAGCTTCGCGAGCGCCCCGACGACGTCGCGGCGCCCCACGAGGAACGCGACGCGCCAGCCCGCCATGGAGAACGACTTCGTCATCGAGTACAGCTCGACCGCGACCTCGCGCGCGCCCTCGCACTCCATGATCGACGGCGGCTCGAACCCGTCGAACGTCATGTCGGCGTACGCGAGGTCGTGCACGAGCACGACGTCCTTGTCCCGCGCCCAGTCGACGAGGCGCTGGAGGTCCTCCTTGGTCGCCACGGTCGTCGTCGGGTTGTGCGGGAACGACAGCACGACGACGCGCGGCTTGGGCCAGCCGAGCTCCCACGCCTCGATGATGCGGTCGATGTACCCGGCGGCGTCGGTCCCGTCGCCGATGGGGACCTGGCGCGCGTCGGCGCCCGCGAAGTAGGGCCCCCAGATGTGGATCGGGTAGCTCGGCGTGGGGACGAGCGCGACGTCGCCCGGCTGCAGCAGCACCCACATGAGGTGGCTGAAGCCCTCCTTGGCACCGATGGTCGAGATGATCTCCGTGTCCGGGTCGAGGCTCACGCCGAACCGGCGCTGGTACAGCCCGGCGACGGCTTCGCGGAGCTTGGGGATGCCGCGCGACGCGGAGTACCGGTGGTTGCGCGCGTTCTGCGCGGCCTCGGCGAGCTTGTCGACCGCGACCTGCGGGCTCGGCAGGTCCGGGTTGCCGAACCCGAGGTCCACGACGTCGCGCCCCGCTCGGCGTGCCTCGATCTTGAGCCCGTCGATGATCGTGAAGACGTAGGGCGGCAGACCGGGGATCCGGCGGAACTCCATCGCAGTGCTCCAGCTCTGTGCGGCGCTCCCGGGCGCGGGGGTGCGCACGGGTCGCGGGTCTCGCAGGGTACGCCTGCCGCCGGACGACGTGACACCGCGTCTCGCGACCGGCTCACCGGCCGCGGGTCAGCCGGACCAGCCGAGGTTGTGCGCCATGCGCTCGAGCGTCGCGACCGTCCGCGCGTACTCCTCGCGGCTCACGCCCTCCGCGACGCGCTCGCGCGCGACCGACACCGCGTCGAGCAGGTCGTGGTACGCGTGGTTGCCCGCGACCGTCACGGACAGGCCCTGGTCGCCGCGCGCGACCCAGCCGCGGCGCACGAGGTCGTCGATCTCCGCCGTCACAGCGCTCGCGCCGCCCGCCCCGGCACCCGTGAAGGGTGACAGCACGCCGTCGACGCTCGTCTCCTCGCTCACGCCGTCACGGATGGTGTTGAGCACCTGCCAGTGCCGGCGCGTGAGGCCCGAGTGCTGGAACACGGCGTCGAGGTTCTCGTCGATGAGCCGGTCCACGAGCTTGAGCCAGTACCCGAGGGGGCGTCCGGCGTCCGTGCCGGAGGTCGTCGTGGGCGTTTCCTGGTCCTCGGTCATGGCTGCCTCCCGGTCGGATCACGGCTGGGCCCCACTCTCGCACCCGCGCTCCCCCGGTGCCCGCCGGGGTGGCAGAGTGGGCGCATGACCGAGAGCACCCCCGCGCCGCGCCGCGCGCTGATCGTCGTCGACGTCCAGCCCACGTTCTGCGAGGGCGGCGAGCTGGGCGTCGAGGGCGGGAACGCCGTCGCCGAGCGCATCGCCGAGCACGCGCGCGACCACCGCGACGCGTACGACCTCGTCGTGACGACCCAGGACTGGCACGTGGACCCGGGACAGCACTGGAGCCCCGACCCGGACTTCGTCGACACGTGGCCGCCGCACGGGATCGCGGGCACCCCGAACGCCGAGCTGCACCCCGCGCTCGCCGACCTCGCGCCCGACGCCGGGGTGAAGAAGGGCGAGTACCAGGCCGCCTACTCGGGCTTCGAGGGCGTGGACGTCGCGGGCCGACCGCTCGCGGACCTGCTGCGCGACGCCGGGATCGAAGCGGTCGACGTCGTCGGCATCGCCGAGTCCCACTGCGTGCGCGCGACCGCGCTCGACGCGCACGCGCTCGGCCTCGCGACGCGGGTCCTCACCGACCTCACCGTGCCGGTGACGCCCGAGCTCGGTGCCGCCGCGCGCGAGGAGCTCGCCGCGGCGGGCGTCACGCTCGTGGCGAGCGACGCCGTCGGGCGCTGACCACCGCGGTCGCGGTCCGGGCGACCCCGCGGGACGCCCGGACCGCGCTCACCCGCGGCGCGCGTCCAGCGCGGCGGCGTACAGGTCGCGCTTGGGCACCCCGGCGCCCTGGGCGACGTCCGCGACCACGTCCTTGAGCCGCTCCCCGCCGTCGACGCGCGCCAGGACGGCGGGCACGAGCTCCGCGAGCGGGACGGGCCCGCGCGGCGGCGCGCCACCGACGACGACGCAGATCTCGCCGCGCAGCTGCTCCTCGGCAGCGCGCTCCGCGAGCTCGGCGAGGGGGCCCCGCAGCACCTCCTCGTAGGTCTTGGTCAGCTCGCGCGCGACGGCGGCCGGCCGGTCCGGGCCGAACGCGCCCGCCATCGCGGCGAGCGTCTCGGCCACGCGGTGCGGCGCCTCGAAGAACACGAGCGTGCGCGGCTCGTCGACGAGCGCCGCGAGCGCACGCGAGCGGTCCCCCGCCTTGCGGGGCAGGAAGCCCTCGAAGCAGAACCGGTCCGTCGGGAGCCCCGAGAGCGCGAGGGCGGTGAGCACCGCGCTCGGCCCGGGCGCCGTCGTCACCGGGAGGCCGCGCTCGACCGCGCGGCCCACGACGCGGAAGCCCGGGTCGGACACGCTCGGCATCCCCGCGTCCGACACGACCAGCACCGTGCCGCCGCCGTCGACGACGTCGAGCAGGTCGTCGGCGCGCTCGGCCTCGTTGTGCTCGTGGAAGCTCACGACCCGCCCGCCGACCTGGACGCCGAGGCGGCCCGCGAGCGCGTGCAGGCGCCGCGTGTCCTCCGCCGCGACGACGTCGGCCTCCGCGAGCAGGCGGCGCAGGCGCGGGCTCGCGTCCTCCGCGTTCCCGATGGGCGTGCCGCCGAGCACGAGGTGCCCGGCCTCCCGCCGGGTCGTGGGCGCGTCGGGGCCGGGCACGTCGGTCGAGGAGGACATGGCTCCCAGGGTTCCACACGTGCGCGGCCCCTACGATGGCCAACGTGTCCCAGCCGCCCGCCGACGCGACCCCCGGCCCCCGCCCCCCGGCCGACGCCACCGACGCACCTCCGAGGGACGTCACGGTGGACGGCGGCGCACCGCCGACGGACGTGATGGCGGACGACGGCGCTCCGCCGTCGGACGTGACGACGGACGACGGCCCCGCGCCGAGCCACCGCGAGCGGCTCCTCCTCGCGCTGCTCGGCCCGCGGCGCCTCGCGCTCGGCGCGACGGCGCACGACCGGCTGTGGGGGTGGCTCGGCGTCGCGATCGTCGCCGTCGTCGCGGCGGTGCTGCGGCTGTGGAACCTCGGCCGGCCCGGCACCCTCGTGTTCGACGAGACGTACTACGTCAAGCACGCGTGGACGCTGCTCCAGGTGGGGTACGAGGCCGACTGGCCCGAGGAGCCGAACCCGGCGTTCGAGGCCGGGGACGTGAACTCGTTCCTGCCCACGGCGGACTACGTGGTCCACCCGCCGCTGGGCAAGTGGATGATCGCGCTCGGCATGAAGGCGCTCGGCGGGGCCGAGAACCCGTGGTCGTGGCGGATCGCGTCCGCCGTCGTCGGGGTCGTCGCGGTCGTGCTCGTCGCGCGCATCGCGCGCCGGCTGTTCGCCTCGACGGCGATGGGGATCGTCGCGGGCGCGCTCATGGCCGTGGACGGCGAGGCGATCGTGCACTCGCGCACCGGCCTGCTCGACAACATGCTCATGCTCTGGGTGCTCGTCGCGTTCGGGTGCCTCCTGCTCGACCGCGAGCAGGCCCGGCGACGCCTCGCCGAGCGCTGCGGGGCGATCCTCGACGCGGGCGGGCGCATCGGCCGCTACGGCCCCGGGCTCGGGTGGCGGTGGTGGCGGTTCGCCGCGGCCGTCGCGCTCGGGCTCGCGTGCGGGATCAAGTGGTCCGGCCTGTACTTCCTCGCGGTCTTCGCCGTCGTCTCCGTGCTCTGGGACGCGACGGCGCGGCGCACCGCAGGCGTCGGGCGCTGGTGGGAGGACGCGCTCGTGCGCGACGCGATCCCGGCCGCGCTCGTCATGCTCCCCACCGCCGCGCTCACCTACGTCGCGACGTGGACGTCGTGGTTCCGCTCGCCCGGCGCCTACATGCGCCAGTGGGCCGTCGAGCACCCTGGCGAGGGCGTCCAGTGGTTGCCCCCGTCGCTGCGGTCGCTGTGGGAGTACCACCTGAAGATGTGGGACTTCCACACGGGGCTCACGTCCGAGCACACGTACGAGGCGCACCCGCTCGGCTGGATCCTCCAGTGGCGGCCCACGTCCTTCTACTGGCGCTCGTACGAGGCCGGCGAGGCGGGCTGCGAGGCCGAGCGGTGCGCGCGGGCGATCACGTCGCTCGGGAACCCCGTCCTGTGGTGGGCGGCGGCGCTCGCGATCCTCGTCGCCCTCTACGCGCTCGTGCGGCTCAAGGACTGGCGCGCGCTCGCCGTGCTCAGCGGGATCGTCGCCGGGTGGGCGCCGTGGTTCCTCTACGCCGAGCGGACGATCTTCACGTTCTACTCGATCGTGTTCCTGCCGTGGGTCGTGCTCACGCTCGTCTACGCGATCACGCTCGCGCTCGAGCGCACGGAGGGGCGGGCGGTCGCCCGGGCCCGGGTGCGCGTCGGGATCACGGTGCTGCTCACGACGATCGGCGCCGTGAGCGTGTTCTTCTACCCGATCTGGACGGCGTGGCAGGTCCCGTACTGGTTCTGGCGGATGCACATGTGGCTGCCCACGTGGATCTGACGCGCTGACCCGGCGCGCCGGCCGGGCGCCCCCGCGCGCGCCGGGCCGGCGTCACTGGTAGCTGACGAAGTCCGGGGTCGGGCTGATGCCCCACGTCTGCTCGGGCGTGAGCATGGGCGCGTCCTCGTCGTAGAAGTTCTTCCAGCCCCAGAACAGCCCCGCCGGCGCGTCCTGGTGCAGCGTCGACCACGTGGCCGCCTTCGCCTCCTGTCCGCCCTGGCCGTCGGCGTGGACGACGGTCGCGAGCTCGGGGTGGGCGGTGTCGAGGCGTGCACGGTCGGCGATCATCGACGTGCGGAACTGGTGCAGCAGGAAGACCTTCTGCGGCAGGTCGCGGTCGCGCACGAGGCCCGCGAGGTAGTCGCCGACGGCGTTGACCTCGTCGACCCCGACGGAGCCGATCTGGGCGAGGTGCACCTGGTCGGGGCCGAGGCGCCACTCCGGGTCGAGCGCGACGCCGACGTGCGGCTGCGCGACGAGATCCTCGTACGCGCGCACCTGCGTGAGGAAGTCCGTGCGGCCCGGCTGGAAGTCCAGCACGACGTACACGCCCGCCTCGCGCGCGGCGTCCACGTAGGGCCGCACGAGGTCGGCGGATCGCTCGTTCGAGTAGTTGCCGTCGGAGCCCGCGGACCCCGACGCGACCGTCGTGATGATCTCGAGCGTCGGCACCACGGGCTCGTCCGTGAAGCCCTGGTACCAGGCCGCGTGCTCCTGGGCGCGCGCGATCGTCGCGGCGACGTCCTGCTCGCCGAGCACGCCGAGCACCGGCGCCGCCGGCGACCCGTAGAGCGCGACGTAGCGCTTGCCGGGCAGGGCGAGCTGCCCGCCGCCGGGCAGCTCCGTGCCCGTAGCGGCCGCCTCGACGCGCCACCCGAGGTCGTCGGGGCTGCCGAACGACGCCCCGAGGCCGACGGTCGCCGTCGCCTCGGCCCCCGCGACCGCCTGGACGGCCTCGGACGTGGTGCGCGGGTCGCCGCCGGGGGCGTCGACGACCGTCGCGCCCGACGCGCGGGCCGTCGCGGCCGCCGGTCGGGCCGCGGCCCCGGCGTCGGGGTCCGTCAGCGCGAGGACGCCGGTCGACGTCTCGGCGTCGCCCGACGCCGGGAGGTCCTGGACCGCGAGGTCGGCGGCGCCCGCGAGCGACTCCTCGTCGACGGCGCCGTCGGGCGCGACGGCCGCCGGGTCGACGTGCACCGTGGTCACGTCGTCGAGGCCGGGGACGCTCGTCCCCTCCGGCGCGACGACGACCGCCTCGGCGGTGTCGAGGCGTGCCAGCTCCTCGGCGAGCGCCGCGTCGTCCCCCGCGACCAGGACGGGCGCGACGACCCGCTCGGCGAGCGCCGCGGCGACGCCGACCGCGGTCGCGTCCTCGGCGGCGTCGGCCGGCACGACGACCGCGACCGGCGCGGTCGCGAAGAACGTGCGGCTCGCCGCGAGCGCGAGCGCGGCGGGGCCCTCCTCGGTGAGGGTGAGGACGCCCTCGGGCGTCGCGGCGCGGGCGCCGTCGGGCTCGGCCTCGGCGGCGGCGGGCCCCGTGCTGCTCGCGGCGGGGCCCGGGTCGCCGCCCGTGCACGCGGCGAGCGCGGTCGCCAGGGCCAGCGTCGCGGCGAGCGCGGCCGCACGACGGCGCGGGCCGCTCCGGCGCGCGCTGGAGCCGGGGCGTGGGGTCGAGGAGGAAGTTACGGACGGGTCGTCGTGGCGGGCGGCGGAGAAGGTCACGAAGGCCATCGATCGATGGTCCGTCAGCGGTCGCCCGCCTCGCGACCGCAGGACGGGTTTTCCCCGGTGACGTCGACCACCCCGCGGGCGTCGCCCGCCCGCGTCACCAGTCGACCTGCTCCGAGGGATGGAAGGGGGTGCCTGAGCGGCGCCACGCGTGCGCCTCGCGGGCGACGCGTCGGCGGTAGTCGTCCCAGTCCTTGCGGTCGGGGGCCGTCCAGGCGACCTCCGCGACGGCGCTCAGGCGCGGCAGGAGCATCGTGAACAGCGCGTCGAGCGTGGGGATGCGCTCCGTCCAGACCGCGGCCTCCACGCCCTCGATCGAGTCGGCAGGGAGCCCGGGGACCACCTGCTCGGGCTCCCAGTCGTACGCGTCGCGGACCTCGACGAGCCCCGCCCACTCCTGCCCGAGCGGGAAGTCGGCCGTGTACTTCATGTCGAGGTAGACGCGGTTCGCGGGCGACATGATGACGCGCGCTCCCGCCCTGGCCGCGTCGACGAGGTACGTGAGGTCCATGGGGTGGGTGTCCCAGTACTGCACGAGGGTGCCCGGGCGCAGGGGCGCCTTCGCCGCCTCCTGCCACGCGACCGGCTTCTTGCCCGCCTCGAGGATCAGCCGCTCGCACAGCTCGACGAAGCGCGCGTACTCGGCGGGCTCCATCTTCAGCACCTCGTCTCCGCCGAGGTGCACGTGCTCGCCGTCGGTCGCGTGGGCGAGGTCGGTGAAGACGTCGCGCAGGAAGGGCTCGGTGGCCGGGAGGTCGAACGTCAGGCGCGAGAAGCCCACCTCGATGCCGTGGTAGGCGTCCGTGGGGACGCCGTCGGGCATGAGGTCGCCGTACACGTGGGTCGCCGCGTTGATGTGGCCCGGCACGTCGATCTCCGGCACGACGCGCACGAAGCGCTCGGCCGCGTGGTCCTGCAGGGCGCGGAAGTCGGCGAGGGACAGGTGGCCGCCCGTCCCGCCGGACGTGTCGCCGCCCGAGGAGAGCTTGGCGAGCTCGGGCCGCGACGGCGACTCGATGCGCCAGCCCTGGTCGTCGGTGAGGTGCAGGTGCAGCACGTTGAGCTTGTACGCCGCCGCGACGTCGACCACGGCCCGCAGCGCGTCGAGCCCGAAGAACGTGCGCGCCACGTCCACGGAGAGACCGCGCCAGGGGTAGCGCGGCGCGTCGTGCACGACGACGTGCGGCACCCGCGCGGGCGCCCCGTCACCCGGCGCGACGACGAGCTGGCGCAGCGTCTGCACCGCGTGGAGCAGCCCGGCCGGCTCGGGCGCCGTGGCGGTGACGCCGGCGGCGTCGACGACGAGGCTGTAGCGCTCGGGGCTCGTGGAGCCCTCCGGCCCGGCCGCCCCGTCGACGCGCAGGACGAGCGCGGTGCGCTCCCCGTCCGCGGCGGGAACCGCGACGGCGGCGGGGTCGTCGTGCGTCGCTGTGACGCCGTCGAGGCCGGAGAGGACGCGCGCGGCGAGGTCGGCGAGCCAGGGGGCGGCGCCGTCGAGACCGACCGCGTGGACCTCCAGGGCACCGACGGGCACGTGGCCCTCGCCGGGCTCGACGTGCAGGGGCTGGGGGATGATCGAGACCATCAGGTACCTCGTCGTCTGGGTCTGGTCGAATCGATTCGGCTTTTGCGAGCGACACACCCTAACCCGCGCGCGCGGGACCGACCAAGTGCCCTGCGGAGCGGATCGTCAGCGCGACGGCGCCACGTAGCGCGGGCTCGGGTCGAGCGACAGGACGCCCTCGACGTCCCGCGCCGGGTCCGCCGAACCCGTGGTCCAGCCGCCCACCACGCCTGCCGGCACGTCGTCGAGCAGCGTGCCCCACTCGCGCGCGCGGGCGCCGAACCCCGCCTGCGCCGTCGGCTGCAGCACGACGGCCGCCTCGCCCGCACCCACGTCGAGCGCGGCGGCGTCGAGCACCGCGTCGGCGTCGGGTCGCTGCACGACGACGAGCTTCTGCGGCAGGCCCTGCGTGCGCACGACCTCCCCGACGGCGCCGATCGCGGCGCTGAGCTCCGCCGCGCCCACCGTGCCGGCCCGGGACCCCTCGCCCGCGCGGCGCGCGTCGACCGCGAGCGCGACGCCCACGGTCGGGCGTGCGAGCAGGTCCGCGTACTCGGCGACCTGCTCGTCGAAGCTCGCGCGGCCGGGCTCCAGGCGCAGCACGACGAGCACCCCCGCGGCCGCCGCGGTGTCGACGAGCGGGACCAGCTCCTGGGCCGGGATCTCGGTCGAGTAGTCGCGGTCCGCGCCCGGGTTCGACGACGCCCGCGTCGCCGGCACCTCGAGCACCGGGACCACCACGTCGTCCGGGGCGGCCTCGGCGTACGCCGCCGCCGCCTCCTGCGCACGCTCGACGGCCTCCGTCGCCGAGCGCTCCCCCACCGCGACGAGGCCCGACGTCACGGCGTCGGCCTCCACCGCGACGTACCGGACGCCGTCGGCCAGGACGAGCTGCGAACCGCTGGGGAGCAGGTCGCCCGCCTCGGCCGACCGCAGCCGCCACGTGAGGTCCTCGGCCGTGCCGAAGCTCGCGCCGATGCCGACGACGGCGAGCGCCTTCGCCGCCGAGATCGCGTCCACGACCTCGGCGGACGCCCGCGGGTCGCCCTGCGGCACCTCGAGCGGCACGGCGCCCGCGGCGCGCGCGGTCGCGATGGCGGCGGACTGCGGTCCGCCCGGCACCGCGAGGCTGCCCGGCTCCGTGAGGGCCAGGACCTCGGTCAGCGTCTCCGGCTCGCCCCGATCGGGCAGCGCGGCGCGGACCTCGTCGAGGTCGCGCTCGTCGAGCGTCCCGTCGGGAAGGAGCGCCCCGACCTCCAGCAGGACGCGCTCGACGCCGTCGACGTCGCCCAGGGTCGCGCGCGCGGGCTCCTCGCCCACGCCCTCCTGGCCGGGGGGCGCGTCCGGCTCGCCCACCTCGACGACGGCGACCGCGCCGAGCCGGCTCAGCTCCGTGCGCAGCCCGCCGTCCGAGATGGCGCCTCCCACGAGCAGCACGGGCGCCGCGAGCTCGACGGCGGCCGCGGCCGCGGTCGCGCGCGCGGCCTCGTCGTCCGCCGTGGCGAGCACGACGACCGGCGCGTTGGTGAAGAACGCCTGGCTGCTCGTCAGCGCGAGCTCCGCCGGCTCGGTCGAGCCGAGCACGAGGACGCCGTCGCTCGGCTCGGCGGCGCGGGCGACGAGCCCGGTCTCGCCCGAGGACGGCCCGTCGGCCTTCGCCGTCTCCGCGGCACAGCCGCCCAGCGCCACGACGGCACCGAGCGAGAGGACGACGGGGAGGGCGACAGGGACGAATCGGACCTTCCGAGTGTTCACGCCCCCATCATCGCGCACCCGGCGCGGCTCGCCGACCGAGGGATGTGAGGGACTCGTGATGGTCGGACCCAACCGGCCGCGGGGTCGCGTGACCCCACCCACCCGGACCAGCCGCCGGGCGCGCCGCGGAATCACAGGGCGGGCGGCGGCCCCGACCGGCATACTGGGCAGGCCCTGACCGAACGCCGAGGAGATCGCATGTCGACCCCCGACCAGCCCGACCAGAACCCGCAGCAGCCCGGCGGGACGCCGTCCGGCCCGCCCGCCTACGGCGCGCCGCAGCCCGGCGAGCCGCAGCAGCCGCCGCAGGCCCCGCAGTACGGCGCCCCGCAGGCCCCGCAGTACGGCGCACCGCAGGCGCCCCAGTACGGCGCACCGCAGGCGGGCGCCCCGTCGTACTCCGCCCCGGGCCAGGACCCGGGCAAGACGATGGGGATCGTCGGCCTCGTGCTGTCGTTCCTCGGCTGCCTCTCGATCGTCGGCCTGATCCTCAGCATCGTGGCCTTCAACAAGTCCAAGAAGGCCGGCTACAAGAACGGCCTCGCGCTCGCCGGCATCATCGTCGGCGCGATCGTGCTCGTCCTGACGATCATCGGCTCGATCGTGTTCTTCAGCACCGTCGGCGCCGTGACGCAGGAGGTCCTCGACGCGTGCTCCGGCGTGCCCTCGGGCACGGTCGTCGAGGTGCGTGGCGAGCCCGTCACCTGCCCCTGACCTCGTCGCGGCCACGCCGCTCCGCGAAGGCCCTCACCGCTCGGTGGGGGCCTTCGTCGTGCCCGGGGCGCCAGCGGGTCACCGGCCCGCGGTCAGCGGACGTCCGCGGCGCAGCGGAACCCGAGGTGCGTCGTCGCGCTGTCGTCGGACTGCGCGGACCGCGCCGCGGGCCGGTAGCGGCGACAGTACTCGGGCGCGCACAGGTACGAGCCGCCTTTCGTCACGCGCAGGACCTCCGGCGACGTCGTGGGGGCCAGCAGGTTCGGTCGCCCACCGGCGTCCGGCCCGCGCGTGCCCGGGACGACGTGGCGCGGCGTGAACGTGTCCGCCGTCCACTCCCACGTGTTCCCGATCAGGTCCACGAGCCCGTACCCGTTCGGCTCGTACGAGCCGACGGGCGACGTCCCGCCCCAGCCCGCGTCGTCGTACGGGAACCGGCCCTGCCAGGTGTTGGCCATCAGGCGTCCGCCCGGTGCGAGCTCGTCGCCCCACGCGTACTCCGCGTCGTCGAGACCGCCCCGTGCGGCGCGCTCCCACTCGGCCTCGGTGGGCAGACGCCGTCCCGCCCACTCCGCGTAGGCCGAGGCGTCCTCGAACGCGACGAGCACCACCGGGTGGTCCGGCCGGTCGTCGACGCCCGACCCCGGCCCCTGCGGCGAACGCCACGACGCCCCGGGCTGCCACCTCCACCACTGCCGCCAGTCGCGCAGGTCGACCGGGCCCGCCGTCGGGGTGAACACGAGGCCCCCGGGCACCAGGTCCACCGGGTCGGCCCCCGGGAAGTCGGCCGGGTCGAGCGGACGCTCCGCGACCGTCACGTACCCGGTGTCCGCGACGAACGCCGCGAACTGCGCGTTCGTCACCGCGTGCCGCTCCAGGAGGAACGGCTCCACCTGCCGGTCGTGGGCCGGACCCTCCTCCGGGTAGTGCCGGTCCGAGCCCATGCGGAACGTCCCGCCAGGGACCGGGACCAGCACGGTGAGGGCCACGTCGCCAGGATAAGTGCGGCGCGCACCGGCGGCGCGGCGGCCACCGCGCCCGCCTCCCTCGCGCGCGCCGCGAGGTCCACTCGACGACGGCGGCAGCGCGAGGGCCGCGATCGGGGCAGGAGACTCCGGAGAAAAGACGAGACCCTCGCCGTCTCAGGTCGTCGACCTGGTCTGGCGAGGGTCTCTCCGGTGGAGCTAGGGGGATTCGAACCCCCGACCTTCTCCTGTCGGGTCACAAGACCCAGTGCTCCCAAAGTCCGTTGTCTCGATCGTCGGCCGCCGTCGTCCTCACCACCAGAAACTGCGAAATTCTGGCGATCCGCAGACCGACTCGACCAGGCTGACACCGTCCGCCAACGACAGTCAAACGTGGGCGCTCGCTGCGCGCCGACCCGTGGAACTCGCGTGCACGGAGCGCCTCGCGTGGAACTCGCGTGGAACCCTCACCTCTGAACTCTTCGCCGACGCTGGTGGGCGGTCAATGCCATCGGTGGGAACCGTGCTGCATCTCAACGACGCCATTCTTCAGCCACGGCAGGGTCATCGTTCTCTCCTGGCCGCAGAACCGCCCCAGGTAACTCTTGAGCAGGCCGGAGTCACGCATCACTTCGACTTCCGTCGGCATGTGCATCGCAACTTCCTGCGTCGCCAGCACGACTACCTTCGCGCGAGCACGGGACGCCATAACGTTGAAGCGGCGCAGGCCGAACAGAAACTCGTCCTCGTCGGCAATCGAGTCGGGGTCACCGAGAGCCATCGTTGCGATCATCACGTCACGCTGCTGACCCTGGTACCTCTCGACTGTGTCGACCGCGGAGCGGATCAGGTCGTCCGTCGCGCCGGTCACGCCGTGGAACGCTTCGATGAGCCGGGCGATGACGAGACTCTGCTGTGCGCGGTGCGGAGTGACGACTCCGACGCCCTTGGTGAAGAACGCGTCGATCGGGTACGGCGTCATGCTCGATGGGATCGGATGCGTCGCGCCGGGCAAGATCTCGTTGTCGAGCTGGACCGCGAGACGGCCGTAAAGAAGCCGGACCAGGGCGGCGGTCGTTTGCGCTTCGAACTCGTTCCACTGGCTAGCCAGGCCTTCGGTGTAGACGAACGCGGTCGTCGGCTGGTCCGCGTCGAGGAGCGCCGCATACCCATCGTCGTAGGGCAGTGTTGCCGGCCAGCCGGCTGGGGCGGCAGCGGAGAAGGGGGTGATGAGGTTGAGGCGAAGGTCGGGCGAGTGAGCGGTGAGGTTGTCGTACCCGGCGCTGCGGACGAACTCGACGATCGCGCGGTTCGACCGGTAGTTCGTCTCGAGCGGTGAGTGCATCACCTGCCCGACCTCCCGAAGGTACCCATACACGGATCCGACCATCGCCTCAAGGCCGAGCGGCGGTTCAGCGGCATGGATGGGTGGCATCTGCAGGTCGTCGCCGCAGACGATGAACGACGCATCGGTGGAGGCTGCTATCAGCGGGAGGGTCGCACTGGCCACATCGACCTGGCTGGCCTCATCGATGATGACGAGGTCAAACAGCTCCGCGCCCGGCTCGTCCCTCCCGGCGGACCGACGGTTCGCGGCCCAGGTCAGGTTGTGAGCTTGTTGCGTCGGAGCAGCCACGATCGTGATGCCGGTGGGCAACTGCAACTCGTCGAGTAGCGCCTGCGCTGCTGAGCTCGGGTTGCGCTTGTCGAGAGGTACGTCGCTGACGCCGGGGTCTGGCGGATCCTGCCGGTCCACGGAGCGGACGCGGTGAACTCCAATTGTCACGGCGGGTAGTGCGCGGCCTATGGCGTCAACAAGGGTTGTGCCGACGACAGTGTCAGTCGCGGTGTACGTTCCGCCCGTGACCAGGATCCGCAGCACCTGACCGGCGGCGTGAGCAGCGGCGCAGGCGGCGGTGATGATTGTGCGGAGGGTGTGGCTCTTACCCGTCCCGGGCGGACCCCAAATGAGTGTGAGGCGCCGGGTCAGCGCGTCCTGCCATGCCTGTTCCTGGCTCTGGTTGAGGCCACCGCATGCGGCGAGTGCGGCGCGCGCCGCCGTCATGTCGCGTGCGACACCGGAATTGGCGAGCACCCTTGGCGTCCAGAGGACCTCGGCCGCAGGCGTGAGGGGCGTCGTTCTGGCCCGACCGCGCCTGCTGGCCTGGCCGGTCGCGCGCGCTGCGAGCGGTGACGTAGACGCCTGGGCTACTGCTGGGTTGCCGATGTACCGCAGAGCGGTCTTGACCTTGTCGAGCAGGAAAGTCTTCGGGACGCGGTCCAAGACGACGTCATTGCTCAGGTCGTAACCGTTGGCCTCGAGGACGCTGACGAGGTCAGGGTTCTTCAGATCGAGCACGACGAGGCCGTTGGTACGGTCGAACCTAAAGACGCTGCACTCGGCTACCTCGTCAAATCTCCACCGCAACTGCCACTGCGCGAGGTTCGGCATCCCGGTCAGGTTCTGGTTGGCGAACAGGCTGTTGTCGAGGAAGAGCGGGTCGTTAGCCGGCGAGATGCACCGGAACGCGTCGCCGTCCTTGACCTTTGCCTCACGGCTCAGCGATCCGATCTCGTAGACACGTCGTTCGCCACTGATCAGACGGGAGTCAGGTGCGCCCAGGTACGCGGCAGCCTGCTGTGGAGTAAGGCGCCGCGTCAGCCGGGCTGCTTCGAACCGTGCCTCGCGCTCCTCGACGCCCATCGCACGGTTCTTGTACTCCTCGACCTTGGTCAGTTCGGCGTCCAGTGCTGCGTGTGCGTACCACAGGTGTGAGTCGGATGACAGACCAACTTGGTCTGCGACTGGGCCGAGACCGATCCGGGGTGCTTGGCTCCTGAGCTGACCACGGAGGTCCTCACCAAGACGATCGGTGACGAGCCGCAGGGCGTGGTGTCGAAGTTCGATGTTTCGGCGCAGGTCGTCGATGACCTGCTGGTAGTCGCGCGTTGTGCCTCCGCCGGCGCGGGGTCGGGCACGCAACCGGCTCCAGATTTCGTGAGCCCGCTCGGACGGGATCTGGTCCGACAGGGAGTCGTGAAACATCGGGTGCGGGTTGATCGTGAACGGTGTTGTCTGCCATGCGGGCTGGTAGGTCTTGGCGAGCTCCAGCAGCGAGTAGTAGTGCGCGATCGGTGCGCCGACGAGCGACTTGACGGCCTCGCGAACGATCGTGACGGGGCTCTTTCGTGTCGCGAGTGCCGGGTTCGGCGCGAGCTCGTCTGGAGGAAACAACCACGCGAGATCGCGCACGCCGCTGTTTGGGTCGAGGATGCGGTCGAGGTGCCGGCCGATGACGCGAGTGAGGTGCTCGTACTGCGCCTGGTCCCACAAGTACACCTGATATGTCGCCTGCTGGCTGCTCGTTCGGACCGCCGAAAGGATCGCGTCGAGGGCGATGAGGAACGCCAGCAGCCTGTCGCACTCATCTCCCAGGTCTTTGCGGTCGACGACGAATACCTGCGTGCGCCACTGCCTCCGCTGCGTACCCTGCTGGGAGTTGGGGAACTGGAACGCGTCGATGCCGAAGGCGATCGTGATGCCGGAGCCTACGTCGAAGTATGTGGAGACGCGGATCATTACGTCGGCCCAGCCGGGCATGACGGCACTCGTCCCGGCACCCGGAGTGGCCTGCGGGGCAGTGTTGGCCTGTAGGGCGGAGGCCCGAGCGCCAACGACGGTCCGACCAGCACGCAGTCCCTGGTGAGTATCGAAGGCGGCGTCGCCTGGCTGTAGGGAAGCGAGCGCTGGGACATCCGTGACGTTCTGCGAGCGGAGCGCCTGCGCCGCACCCTTGGTGAGGAACGCAATCCGGGACAAGTGCTCAGTGGCCTCGGCTTCCGGCATGCACTGGTCGTCGTGCCAGCCGGGCGACCCGTCGGTGTTGAACCAGCGCTGGCCGACCCAGTCGCAGTTCTTGCACGTATTGTCGACATGCCAGGGCAGGGTCCGCCACCGCGGCATCGCGACGATGACGCGGGGAAGCGTCTCGGCGAAGAAGTCTTTGAGCCACAGTGAGAACACGACGAACGGTGCGACTTCGAGGTCGTCCTCAAGGGCGCCGAGGAGTTCGGGCATTGTGACGGCCGCGCCGTTCGCAGCAGCCTGCTGCTGTGCAACGGTGACGGCGGCCGCATCATGCGACCCAGGCCAGACCGCCGCCTCCGTCGTCACGAGATACTCGGTGTCTAGGTTGTTGTCCTTGAGCCACCCGGCGAGGGTGATCGAGTAGTAGACAACTTCGGCGAAGTACCCGGACGACGGCTCTGCCGTAAGCTTGATATCTATGATCCGCAGCCGGAGACGGCGATCGGTGGCGTCGTACGGGGCGGTCGTCCCGTCGTGAAGTACCTCGTCGCCGTCAGGTCGGGTGATCGCGTCGCAGACCTGGACGATGTCGGGGCGGAGCGCGGAGAAATCGAGCGTCGCGAGGACTCCGGTTGCTGCACCGAACTGGCCGCGGAAGGTCGCCCCAACGATGTACTCGCACTCGACGAGGAACTGCCCGGCGACTGCTGCCCGCAGGGCGGTCGCCAGCGGCTGCTGGCTGTACCGCGACACGACCAACTGACCAGAGGCGTTTGTAGTCACGACGGGGTTCCCAACGATCGCGCCTGTCGGGAAGGCCGCTTCAAGGTCGGCGACCTTCTTCTCCTCCCAGTCACGGCCAGCTTTGGTGATCAACTGGATGCCGGGTCGGACGTCCTGCTTGGGAGGCATGCCTAACTGGTCAGCCTCGGTTGGCCCCACGACGGGTGATGCGGCGTCGGCGGCGAGGGAAAGTGCCAGCTGCCGCTCGCACCCCGAGGCAAGGTACGCCCCGAGAGTGTGCTTGTTCAGGCGGGGCATGTCAGGCTCCTTGCTGGACGAACGGATCAACGGACGCTGTGGCCGTCGTGTCATTGAGTGCGTCAAGTAGCGCCCGCCCCCCATCGCCATTGCGTGGTCCAGTCGCCGCGGCTCGCGCCTGGTGCTCAGCGAGGGCTGCGACGACGAGATGCGCGCGTAGCAGGTTGATCCGGTCGGGCCTGCGGAACAGTTCGGGCATCTGCGCTGCCAGTTCGCTCGACCACTTCTCGGTTGCCGCTCGTGCCTGCTTCTCGCCCTGCGGAGAGAGCGTGAGAGTCGGAAGCGGACCGTCATCGTCGAATGCTCTGATCCGGCGTTCCTGGACACGGGGACGGAGGATGAGGATCGCATCGAAGATGCTGCTGCCGGCGTGCGCGTGCAGCCCGAAGCCGCCGTCACCCCGTAGTGGGACGACGTTCACTGGGACGAGGGCAGCGGTCGCAAGTGCCTGGGCTAGCGAGTGCCAGCCGGTCGCCGTCGCGTGCTGGTAGGTAAACACAACCCGGCCGTCATCTGCCAGAACGCGTTCAGCCTGCCGGAAGCAAGTACCGAGGCGGCGGGCGAACACCGCGGCGGCATCGGCACTGCGGTCGCCGGCCGCGAGGTTCGTCGCGCGCGCCTGACCTGCGGGAGTGCCCGTCGTGACCTTCAACATCCGCAGCCACGGAGCAAAGAAGTCCGATAGCTCGCTGTAGGCAATATTGTCGAGGTACGGTGGGTCGCTCAGCAGCAGTGACACCGACCCGGTCTCGATCGCGGAAAGGTCCTCTGAGCTCTGGCAGAGGACTCGTGCCTGCCGCTCCGGTGCGAGGGCCGGCACCTGGGCAAAGCCGTTGCCGGTGAGCTCACGGGGGTCCTTCGCATACGCAATCGCCGCGGCGACCTGTCGCATCGCGTTTGGGAACGTTCCGCGTCCAGTCCCGTCAAGCCACGGGTTCACTTCGACAGGCCGCGGAACGTGCCGGTATGCACGGATCGAGAACAACGGGACCAGGCGGCGCCACCCAGCTGCATACGACGTCAGCATGCACGTCGTGGTGAGGTGGTTCGAGAATGCGAGCGCCGCGACACCCCGCTGCTCCTCGGGCAGTTCAAGGATCGCTTCGGCGAGAAGCGACAGGTGTAGGAGCTGCCGCGGGTTGAACAGGTCGCGGTAGCGCCGGTACCCGTACCGAATGAGACGGTCGTCAACGCGGTCGGTCGGGATCTCCGTCGTTGGAATGAACGCCTTCCTGTCCTTCTCCCGCTCGGCGAGCACGGCGGCGGCCGCATCGACGAGGGCACGGTCGGCGTCGGTCGCGACACGGAAGTGCCGCTGGCTCATCCTGTGCCGCCTCGCCCCGCCCGCAGCGACCACCTCGAGTGCGAACAGATGCCAGCTAGGCGGCTTCTTCGTACGCTCCGCGACGTCGATGAGCCGCTCCGTGGTGGCGCAGCGCGGGCAGGTGACCGTGCCGTTGACGACGGTCCCCTGGGCGATGACGGTTGTGCGGTTGCATTGGCCGCACCGGACACGTGACCTGTCGCCTGGACGCTCAAGGATCGCGTTGCAGTGCCGGCACAGAACGTATTGCCGCCTGCGGCTGCCGTCCTCACCGCGGGACCTGCTGGGTGGTTGGTCGATGGCGATCTGCCAGGTCGGATGGGCGTGGATCGTCTCGTCACACCCGCGGCACTCGACGGCCTGGACCCAGAAGTGGTGCACGACCGTCTCGTGTGGGCCCTCAACACTGGGCGCGTCGGCGACCTGGTGGTACCTGGCGAGCTTCCCGGCGACGTTGGACTGCAAAGATCGGAGGATCTGCTCGGGGTCGGGTTGGTCGGCAGCATCGAGTTCGAAGCGGGTCACAGCGGCGGCGACCGGGTCAACATCGAGGCCAATGACGGTCGCACCTAGGCGCTGTGCTTCAACGAGCGCGGTGCCGCCCCCGACGAAAGTGTCGAGGACGGTAATCCCGCGGAGATTAGCACTGCCGTAGTAGCCGTCCCAGAAGTCGCCATCAGCGTCGGTTGCAGCAGCGACGAGGAGACTACGGAACGCAGTGCCGAGCCGGCGCGCGAACCACTTGTGCGCGCCGTAGATCGGCCGGGGCCGTCGGGCTTCGCGCTGTGCGAAGACCGACAACTCCCGGACCGGGAGTAGACCCGCATCGAGGAGCGACCATCTTGGGAGGCGCGGGTCTGGCTTGACTTCACTGCCACATGCAGCATGTGCGTTAGCGGGCTGGTTAGCCACGAGCCCCCACTCTTGTTCGAGCGCCAGCAACCGACTCGGCTGGTTGCGGTGCGACGTCAAGGTGCTCCCGTTCCGATAGCTCGCGGACACGCTGAACCCTACACATACTGCCGGACCCGTTCGCCCGTAGATCCGCCCGATCCACGACCCAACGGTCCCGCTGCTCGCCGCCCCGCGCATCTCCGCCGCGTCCGAGGAACCACCAAACCGGTTGGCGGACCGACCCACGTCTCTCCTGAGCGTGGCGCACGATGCGCCACCGTCGTCTGGAGTCGGCACCTTCATCCAATGTCGAAGACGAACTCGTGATGCCAGTCCAAGTAGGTGATGGCCACTGGTACGGATAGCGCGGTGAGCGGCACGCTCCGGCGAAGGCGTGGTGGCCCGAAGTAGAACTCCGCTGCGGCGTTCGTGTCGACGGCGTTCTGCAGACGCTTGCCCAGCCGGACTGTCAGGTCGGACGTAGTCACATCGAGGGTCATCAGCCCTGCGTCGAAAGCGGCGTCGTGCGTCGGGCATGCGGCGAGGCCGTTGGCGACGTCGAGGCGCTCGAACCCGACCGAGTCCTTCCACGGCTTGATGTGTCCGGCGCGCAGCAGGGATGGCCGCCCACCGTCGCCGAGCGTGAACCCGCAGAAGAGACAGGCGTTGCCGCAGTTGTGAAGCACTCCGTTCGCGAAGCGGCTCTGTCCCATTCGGAGGTACTGCAAGAGGAACTTCTCTGTCACACCCAGGGGTTGGTTAGGAGTCCGCGCGCGCCACTCAGGGATCTCCTGCTCCATGGCCGCCTCGACCGAAGCGCTGTCCAGTTCCTCTTGGCCCAGGAGGCGGAGGCCACCGCCGCCCTCGATCCCCAGGAAGTCTGGAAGTTCAAGCTGGCCGACGCCCTGGACGCGCGCACCCGCGAGCACCCGCCGGTAGATCTCGCTCATGAGGTCTTGATCGACGGCCAGGGCGAGGCCGACCTCGAGGTCGTACTTCGCTCCCCGCGGTCGCCGTCCATCAAGGTTGTTCATCTTCGCGACGATGCTGCTCACAGGGCGCCGAAAGAGTCGCGCCAGTTCTGGGGCAGGCGCGCCGGCTTTGTGCATCGTCGAGCTCCCAAGACGGGAGTACTCGACGATGTGCATCGCCGCAGCGCACATGAGCGTCTCGATGGGCAGGAATGCAGCCTGGCGCTGCCCATCGGCCAGTGGCGTGCGGTCCACGACCTGACGCCACTGTGCGGCCGCCTGGTCGACCGTGATCTCTAGGTAGTCGGCGACACCCATGGGTCCATCCTCAGCGACGCTGTCGACCGGTGCGCGGCCGCGGGGCTCGGCGCGACACCACTGACGTTCCGACCGAAACCGGTCGCACTCACGACCTCCCGGAACCCAGAAGGGGAGCCGCTACACGGCCTGGGCGGCGGATCAGGTTGAACGTGGAGTCCGTGAGCGGAGCGTCGTCGACGACCGTCAGCGCCGCTCTCCCTCGGATCGCGCTGATGCGCGGTGCATCCCTTTGCTCCAAGGGGTGAAGAAGCGCTAGTCGCTTCGCTCCGTTGCCGGAGACCACGACGAGGACGTCATCGAACTCCTCGACCGTGAACCCGAAGTCACGAGCAACGGCTCGCGCTGCGCGAAGGTCGCGCGCTCGGGGCCTTGCCGGCTCAAGCGCGTACCCCTCCATGAGGTCGAGCATGTCGATGGCGAGGCGCCAGTCGAGGAGCGGGTGCCAGCGGCTGTTTGAGTAGTCGCGGAGGCAGCGGTAGCAGGAGGAGTCGCAGGGGACTCCGGAGTTGTGCGTCTCCAGGTCATTAGCCAGTTCACGTGCCTTGAGCAGGAGAGTTTCGAACTGGTCGCCAAGACGGCGCGCGTATCCGGCGCCGTTCGCGAGGCTGTCCGCCATGAACAGCTCGGCGGTCACGGTAGTGCCGTCACTGAGCGAGTTGATGCCGACCTCGATCTCGTCCGAGCCGACATCGAGCCATCGCACTGCGGCCGACTGGAGCAAGTAACCGAGCGAGGCCCACGCCGCCCTGCCGACAGGCTCGCGCGGGTCGATCCGGAGACCGGCTGGCAGCGCGGAGAGTCCCACGGTCAGGACGTCTGTTCGGCGCCGGGCCGCGAGCGCGACCGGTTCAAGAGCAGCGTTCGAGTCTCCCTGACCCCAGAAGGACGCGGCCTTTGCACGGTCTCGGTCTGTGAGGAAGGTCGTATCGATGAGTCCCGCCTCTGGCACGACCCGCCCGTCGGGCAGTTTGTTGGAGGCGGGCGCGAACTGGTACATGCGGCCGTCGTTGTCGTTGACGACGACGACCTCTGCGTTCGCCGAGCGGAGTGCGGCGTTCTTGACCGCCGGGAGCAACTCAGCGTTGTTGACCGAGAGGCGGGGTTGCCCAGCTCGCGCTGTCGGCTCCGAGAGCTGCTCGTACTTTCTGTGTCGGAAGCTCGTCCTGTAGCCGATCGGATGAGCGAGTTCGATGACCGCGTATTCGGGATCTCGCGCGCCGCAGACAGGGCATGCCTCTGTCGTACCGTCGCTGATGGACACACATGCCTTGCAGAGACCCGCACTTTGCCGCTCCCCGAGGGGCTCGGCACCTTGAGCCCACGAACCGTCGACCCGCTGGTAGAAGTCGACGACGCCGACGGCTGTGTGGATGGCCTTGTCTTTCACGAGCTCGGAACCGGGCGCGAACTCTGAGACCGCGATGGCGCTGTCGCGGTCCAGCGTGGATGCGTCCTTCCTCGGCGCTGGGCGGCGCGTGTAGAGCGTCTTGACCTGGGTGGGGAATCCGAACATCGGCAGAAGACCAGCCTCTGCGAGTGCCTGCGAAAGCTCACTGTTCCGGTTCGACTCGGCGACACGCGTGATCTCGCCGACGAGGTCACTGGTCACGTACGCAACGAGCCGCTCCCGCTCATCCGCCGGCAGATGGGTGAAGCGCAAGAGGCTGGCTGCGGCGTCGGCAATCTCCTGACCGTGTGCGCCGATCCACCCGTCGATTCCGTTCCGAAGTGCCTCGTTCTCGAGCCAGCCGTCGCGCGAGCCGAACTGTCCGTGAACTGACCAGCCCGGTTCGAAGTCTTCGACACTGCTGACGGCGTCGAAGGCGTGGGTGAGGACGTCCGCGACGAGTGCTCGGCGAGCGATCGGAGCGCTCGACGTGTCGAGGAAGGGCTGAGGCGGTTGGTCGCCCGTGATCGCTTCGGGGTGAGCGAAGTAGTGCTCGTCGTGGCTCCGGGCGCCTCGGCAGACGGTCAGCGCGAGCGCGAGGTGCTCAGCTCGCCGTCCCGCGCGGCCCACGCGTTGCTGATAGTTGAACCGCTGGGGCGGCATGTTCGCCATGACGACGCCCTTCAGCGCGCCGATATCGACACCCGCCTCCATCGTGGTCGTCACCGAGAGCACGTCGACTTGATCGGCCAGGGGCACCTCCGACTCGTCCAAGAAAACCTTCTGGAAGCGCGCCTGGCGGGCCTGAGCGTCGAGCAGGTCCGTTTGTCCGGACAGTTCCTCGCAGTGGAGACGCGATAGTCCGCCAGCCTCGGTCGCGAGCCATCGGTAGTAGTCGTCCACGACGCCTGCGACCAGCGGCTCGCTCGCGAGCTCGCCGCCGCAGGAGACACAGCAACCGGCACTCGCGTGGAGATGCCGAGTCCGGCAGGCCTTGCAGCGCCAGACCTCGGTGTCGGCTACGTGACGCAGGCGGACCTGTTCGGGCTTGAGCAGGAAGCCTGAGGGCAGGCCCACCTTGAGGCGTGCGCCGACGAGGTCGAGCAGGGCGTCGCCGTCGCCGTCGCCATGCCTTCGGGCAACCTTCTTGGCGTACTCGCGAACGTCTCCGGGCCAGTTCGTCTTGGCATCGGTGATGACCGACGTGACGCGCCGGCGTCGCAGCATGAGCCGCAGGAACGACGATACGAACTCGTCCGCTACGCCCTCGGGAAGGGCCGCAAGAGTGATCGGCTCGGCGGGAACCGCGTAGGCCAGGCCGAGCGACTCAACGTCACGGTCACCGCCTGCGAACGCTGTTCGGACGATCTGCCGGCTCAACTCCTCACGGATGCCCCCGAGGAGCATCTTTGCGGGGGCGTCGAGCGCGGCTTCGTCCGCACGCGGCGGGGTCACGTTCCACCGGAAGCAGTCCGTCCAGGGCTGCCCACCGTCGGCACCGGGCGCGCCGGTGCTCTGGAGGAGCGCGTCCGGTCCAGCAGGGTTGACACCGAGCCCGAGCAGGCGAGGCTCGATAGCACCGGCGAGGTCCACCAGTGTCGGGGTCCCCCCGAGGTGCAGCTCGACGCGCTCGATGGCCGCGACGTCGCCAGCATCGAGGAGAACTCCGTACGTACGCTTCATCAGCGCGGTGACGCCTTGAGGATCCCTGCCCTGGAGGTCGGCGAGCGCCGACGTCGCCGCGGGGGAGTTGTCCTTCTTCGCGATCGCGGCCTCGATGAGCTCGAGCCGCTGACTTCCGCCAGTCAGCTCGTCGAGAACGAGCGCCCTGACGAGGTCGAGATAGTGCGCAAGCTCGAGGTTGGCCGCGACGCGAGCTGCTCCCTGCCTGCTATCAGAGAAGACAACGAGACTCGAGTCGAGCAGGCGCCGGATCGCTCCCGTGAGAACCTGGTTCGCGCGATCGAAACCAACACCTTGCGTCCGGATCGGTGAGCGCGAGCGTTCACGGCTTTCCGGTCCCAGGTGCTTGAGCCAGTCCAGCTCTCGGTCGTCACCGCACGACGGGCACCGCGTCGGGAAGCCGGGCATGCGGTCGACCGCGTCGGCTACCCCGTCGGTGGTGACCCGGAATCGCAGGCCGGTCTTCGTCCCGAGCGCGCTGATCTTCCCGGTGCCCGGGCTGAGGTTGACCTGCGTGAAGTCCATCTTGAACTTCGGTCGCGCGGGATCGGAGTCGAGCTGCTTGCCGAGTCGGCTCCAGTCGCCGGCGACCGACTTCCTGTCCGTCGGCCAGTAGACGCGGTAGTTCGCGGCGTTGCGCTCGTTCTTGGGTCGGTCCGGGAGCGATTCCAGGTCGGTTGCGGATGCGAGAAGGTACTCCTTCTTCCCCTCCTTCACGGCGAAGCCGCCCAGCATCGACTCACCACAGGACTCGCAGTACAGCAGCTCGAGGACCCGAGAGCCGCACTCGCACGTGAACCGAGGTGCTGCGTAGATCTTTCCGATCCGGCGCTCGGCCGACCGGTACTCTGCGGCGACGGCGGTGCAGTCGGGGTCGGAGCATGCCCAGAGGCCCTGGATGGTGCGGAACATGAGATGGGCGCGAAGTCGCGCCGCCGGGTTCTTCTCTGCGCCGAGTCGCTGGATGATCCGGTCGAACGCGAGCGCGGCGCTGTCTGCACCGACCGACGGGAAGAGCTTCTGAGCGAGAACATCGACCGCTCGCGGGCGGGACTCACCGTCCACGGTCATGGCCGACTCGATCGCCTGGCGGACTGTCTTTCCGGTGGGCCCTGCAGCAGTCGACCACGTGTCAGCCAGCAGGGTCGCGGCGAACTCGTCGAGGTCAGTCTTCGAGTGGGTGCGCTCAGGCTCCTTGATGAAGGCGAAGCTGTCGCGCGGACGCGCGAAGAACTCAGAGAGGAATGCTCGGCCAGGTATGTCATCGCCGATCGATGCTGACGTCGCGATCACCGAGAGTTGCTTGGGCCGTGTGTCGAGCCCGAGGCGCCTGAAGAGCCGGCGCAGGAGGAGGGCGACCTCGGTACCGGCGGTCCCACGGTACATGTGCAGCTCGTCGACGACGAGCGTGAACACGTTGTCGGGTGACGCCTCGATCCACTGGCGGGTCTTCTCGAAGATCGATGCCTCGTCGTCACGACCAAGAGCGATCGAGAGCATCGAATAGTTGGTGATCAGGATGTCAGGTGGCGTCTCCTGCATGTCCCACCGGGAGCGCATCTCTCCACCAGTGAGGGACGGCAGGAAGTAGCGGGCATCCTTTTCCACCTCTCCTCGGCTCAGCCGCTCGAGGAGGGAGGTGTGCCGCGCGTCGGCTTGGCGGAGGATCTCGCGCAGCCGGTCGACTCGTTCTGGCTTCGCCGCCACTCTTGTGCCAGCGACCGGCGTCCGGCCCGTGTAGCGGCCGAAGAAGAACGGCTCGCCATGAGTCTCACGCGCGTACCACTCTTGGGCGGCATCCGAGTCCAGAGCCTGGCGGAGCCGGACGAGCTGGTCCTCCACCAAGGCGTTCATCGGGTAGAGCACCAGGCTCCGGACGGCTGCCGGGCGACCGCTTCGGTTCTCGCGCTGTGGCTGGAACGGCCCCTTGGCAGCCCACCAAGTCGAGTCGGTCCGAGAACGCTCGGACCAGGAGGTCGACTCCTTGACCAGTCGTGCGATCACCGGCAGCAGGAACGACTCCGTCTTGCCTGACCCAGTCCCAGTGCCGACCACGACATCGCGCCCAGAGAGGGAGGCGACGAGGGCTTCCGCCTGATGCTTGTACGGGTGAGCATGCGGCAGGAGCCCCGAACCGATGAGATCGGTCGCCATCGGCACCTCCACCGCATCGAAGACTTCGGCCAGCGTCTCGGTCGACGGCTCGTAGGACGGGATCAGTTCGACGTACGGGGTGGTCAGCGCAACGCCGTCGCGGCGCAGCAGCGCCTCCCGCTCGGCGCTGATCGCCTGGTCGCGCAGGTTGTAGGCGGTGTTGTAGAACCGCAGGAACGTCTCGCGAAGCGACGCATACGCGCCATCGACCGTCAGAGGTGTGTCGGTCATGCGCACTCTCCATCTGTAGAGTCCTGAAGGTCCTGGTCCAGCAGTTCGGCGACTCGGCTCGCTGCCGTGGGCCCGACGTTCTCGTACACGTAGTACTCGTCTGCTTGACTGCCCAGCGGGCGCTTCGTCGGCTGGAGGCCCGTGCGCAGCACCAGGGAGCGCTTGATGAGATGTGGCAGATCGAGCGCAACCGGAGTGAAGAGCAGCCGCTTGCCCTGGTTGTGCTTGAGGTGAGTCCGTCGGTTCTCACGCGCCTCGTCCATCCACTTGCCCGTAGTGACGTCGGGCAGCAACACCAGGTCGCTCATCAGCGTCGGGCGCCACGCGTGGACTCTCGTCCCGAAGGTGGTCCGGTACTGGTACAGCCCGGGTGCGGCATCGTTGCTCGCGTCACGCCACGAGTAGGACGCCCGCAGGCCGTGATCGCGTCGCCACACGCTGAACCGACTGGACGGCGAGACCGTGAGCGAGGTGCCGTTCTGCACGATCCGTTCAGGTGTAGGGAGTGCGTCGAGCAAGCCGTCAGAGGGCTTTACGTCGCACGCCTCGATGCCTAGCGCCTCCAGGCCCTCCACGATCTTCTCCATTGCACCCGGCTGCGGTGCCAGGTAGAGCGTCGTCGGGCCAAGGGGCCTGTGCGTTCGCGGGTCGGTCTGAGTTCGGCGAAACGGAAGGAAGAGCTGTGCCGCGCGGGCGACCGCCTCGTCGTCGTCCGCCGACGAGAAGAGCCGCTTCAGTGCGCCGATTGGGCGGGCACCGGTCAACAGACAGATGCCGTCTGCACTGGGGAGCCCGACGAGGGCGGCGGGCGCCACGTGCACCGTCTGGTTTGTGAAGTCACGCTCGATGTGACCGAGGACGCGAAGTCGCTCCAGGGCCAAGCGCCACTCGGCTGCGAGGTCGCGCCAGCCCGTGTCGTGGCAGATCCACTCCCACGTGCTGGCGAACCTCTTCGCACTGGACTTCGTTTCCTTCAGCGTCGAGAGCCACATCAGCGCGACGTCGTACGGGTTCGTACGTTCGTATCCCCGCGAGCTCCACGCGACATCGAGCCGTGCATCAACCGCGACCACGGGCGCGAGCTTGGGACGGGCGGCCCCGGTGCCCCTTGGCAGCCCATCAGCGAGCGCTCGCGTCAGCACCTCGCTGCGACGCTTCTCCGCCGGGGCGCCCTTCCATGTCCACTCTCGTCCGACGAGACTCGCAAGGAGATCCTGACGCTGCTGGAACCGCGA
Source organism: Cellulosimicrobium sp. JZ28 (assembly GCF_015327065.1). Classification (NCBI taxonomy): domain Bacteria; kingdom Bacillati; phylum Actinomycetota; class Actinomycetes; order Micrococcales; family Promicromonosporaceae; genus Cellulosimicrobium; species Cellulosimicrobium sp. JZ28. The sequence goes on from NZ_CP017660.1 coordinate 2,993,246, forward strand.
GTTGGCGAAGGGCTGGGGCACTCCGCGCTCCACGCGGCTCCTGAGCGGTTCACCATCCAGCAACGGCAACGACCGAGGGATCTCCACGGCGTGGATGAGCCCCCTCGACGAGACGCTCAAGAAGAACGCAGGGCGCACAATCGCATTGGTGGACTCGGACTGCTGCGCGACTACGCGCCGATGCGTCCCGCGCACAGCCCGCCGTACATCCAGGTTCCAGGTCTCTATGCCAGCACGCTCCAACCAGCGCTCGCGGCGGGGCGACGTGAGTTCGAACAACCCACCCTCGTCGTCGAGCACGAGCGCGGTGTAGTTCTCGCGCACCTCCGCGACGATCGTCGGTGCGGAGTCATGCCCACCGCGGAGCACCGCTCCCGCAAGTGTTACCGAAGACGCATCCCGCTCCCTGCGGTTGGTCGCGGCCGGAACGTCGGATAGCTCCCAGCCGAAGCCGGATGCGACGGCGCGACGGCGCGACGGCGCGACGGTCTCGTAGTTGATGCGCTCGCCAGACACTGTGTCGACGACCACATGCTCTCCGCTACGGAGGCGATAGGCAGAGAGTTCACGCCCGTCGGACGTGCCATCGATCTGGATGCTCTGGTCGAGCGTCGCCGGGTGCTGCTCGGGCATCAGGAGTTGGGGCTCGTAGCCGACGATGTACCGTGCCTGGGCCAGCCGCAGGCCACCGCGCAGTTCCATGCCGATCGGTGTCGGGGGTGTGAGCACACCCAGCCCAAGCTTCTGAAGCGCCGGGCCGACCTCGCGCGCGGAGACATCGTGAAACCAGGACCAGCCAGCGGCCGGACCGGGTTCAGCAGCACTGCCGACAACGCCGAGCTCGCCTGCGACCGCCGCGACGTGCTGGTTGGCGACGAGAACGTCGTAGTGGGTCGCGGACGCGTTCCCACGCACCTCGATCATCCCCTCGAGCAGCGGCTCGTCGCGGAACGCATACGCCTGAGCAGGGGTGATGCGTAGCGTGAGCCCAGGTCGCAGCGGGACCTTCGTTCCGCCGGTGAGAAGCGTGGACGAGTTCGACGGCGTGCGAACGAGGCGATAGGACTCGTCCGGCCCGATGGTCTCCGGCCCGTCTCCCAGGTCGACGGGGGCGTCGGTGACGCGATCGTCGACCTCGATCGCGAGCCCGAGGTAGTCCTCGTCTGGCTCGTAGAAGAACAGCCCCTGGACGGAGCGACCGATTGCGGTGCGCGAGAGTTCTCGACCTTCAGCGAAGCGCTGGACTTCGTCGTCGACGACGTCCGCAAGGATCTCCCGTGCCTCCGGGCTGTCGAACCGCGCACGGAAATGCCGCACACGGTCGCCGCCTCGGTACGTGAGCCACGCCCAGAAGTCGCTTAGTCGCCTCTGGCGGTCAACATCGGTGACCTGCGCGGCGCGTACCGTGCTCAGGTAGTCGTCGATCAGGTACCGGTCCCGAAGTCGAACGAGCCCTTGGCTCCTCGCCCATCCCTGATTGGTGTAGTGCGACGAGGGGGCGGCGCTTGGGAGCCCGAGGTACGCGCCAGCGCCCTCGAGCCACTCGTTCCAGATCCTCCAGATTCCGGGCACATGGAGGTCGTAGTCCGGCGGCATCCCGCCATCAATGGGCAGCCCGAGCAACTCGTTCTGGCGAGGATAGACGCTCGAGACGTGGCCCAGCGGCATCTCGGTGACAGCCAAGACCGTCATAGCGAGCGCCGCGATGATCGGCGGATCGCCGAGCCAGCCGCTCGCCTTCCACCGGCGAGCATCCAGGTACGCGCACTCGAACGGCTGGCGACCACACGCATCCCGGAACGCCCGCGAGAAGTCCTCCACGGCCGCACCGGCGTCGAGACCCGCGACTGACGCTAACGTCTCGCGGTCGACGTAGAGGTAGAGGCGGCGCTGCGGTCTCGCGTCAGCCTTGAGGCGGTCCAGCAATACCCTGTTCCAAGCGTGCAGATCCACTGAGCAGGTACTCCTTTGTTCCTGCTGCAACGTACAACGAGGTTCCGACACGACCCACGGTGGCGTCGGGTGAAATGGCGCCGCAGTTCAGTTTGGTTCGTGATGACGGAGTGCTCGCACCGAGCGCTCCACCGCCCTCGGCGCATGGCGTCGGCCGCATGGAGTCCCGCCGATCGCACCGGCGTCCGCCGTGTGCCGCTCCTGACCCGTGACGCGTTCAGCCCGTGCGACGCCACACCTCATCCGTCGGCCTTCCGAGCCGCTCGATGGTCGAGTGCAGATCCGGCGGTACCCGGGCGCGCGAGCAGAGCCAGGACGCGCGCGGCCGCCGCCGGCGCTGGCTCGTGTTCCCAGATGCGCACTACGGTCCAGCCCAGCTCGGCGAGCATGCGGTCCGTGTCGCGGTCTCTCGTGCGGTTCGCCGTGATCTTGGCCTTCCACCACTCGCTGTTGGCTCGCGGGCTTGTGCCGTGCTCCGGACAGCCGTGCCAGAAGCAGCCGTCGACGAAGACGGCAACCTTGGCTCGGGTGAACGCGACATCGATCGTTCGGCGGCGCTGACTTGGCACCGGGAACGCGACGCGATACCGCAGTCCCCTGGAGAAGAGCTCGCGGCGCAAGGCCAGCTCGGGCGCCGTGTCTCGCCTCCGCGCAGCGCTCATCCTCAGCGACACCTCAGCGGACGACGCGCCCGGGTGCGCCGGGACATGTTGCGGCCGCGCCTGCCCGGCATCCATCAGCATCACTCCACTCACCCGTCTGCCTGCGACAGCGAACACCCGATCTGCCGAACCTAGCCCGTGCTCCATAGACAATGACGAGTGACGAGGCGAGCGCCGCGCGACGTACTGCCAGGGCCAGATCCGTGGAACTGCCGCTCACTCTGGGCAGGATCGCCGAAGCCTCGATTCGCACTACGACCCGTTCTACCCCTGGCAGGTCGTGTTCATTCCGCAGCGCCCAGCGCGCCGACCGTAGCGTCGGGCTCGTCCGCGAGAACGGCGTTGATGATCCTCTGTCCAGCAGGCGTGAGCTTGAGCAGAGCCCTGTCGCGGCGGACGTGCTCACGCAAGATGTGCCGGACGACGCCGACGTTCACACCGTTGCCCATCTGCTTGTAAGTCGCGGCGGCGCGCTGTTCTCCGAAGTCGAACCACTCCGGCAGACCCTGCAAGCGCGCGGTCTCGCGCGGCGACAGGCGACGCTCCAACGGGCCGACGATCGACGTCTGCGTGATCGCAACGAGTGCAGGTAGGTACGTCGGGCGTTTCGCCCTGATGCCGGACGGACGGAAGTGCATCACCGTGTCCCACAGGCGTGGGGCGTCCTGAGCCTGCCACTCCAACTTGCGACGTGACGCCGGGAACAGATCCGTGTACACACCCCAGCGGTAGGCCCACGCCACGACCTCGGCGAAGTGCCGTTCGAAGAAGTCGTAGTTGCGGCGGAGGTGCGACTGCTTCCAAGCGGGCAGCGTCTCGTCGATCGCAGGGCGTGTCACCGAGGCAGGGACGAAGCCCTCAGGCATGTCGGTTCGGGCGACGTAGCGCTTACGGTCACCGACCACCTCACGCTCCGGCGCCTGGAAGCCTCTGATCACGACGAGGCGCGAGAGCTCTCGGAAGTCGGTCCACGAGTCTGCCCAGTACGGGAATCCTTCGAGCGGCCTTCCGGTCGCGCGGCGGATCGTCGACTCGAGGTCGTCCCACGCGTCGATCCACAGCGTCTCCGTCTCGGTGAGGCGAAGGTCGACGTTGCTCGGCTCGGGGTCGCCCTCACGGATGATCCCACTTGTGAGGAGATTCCAGCCAGACTTGCGGTCGCCGGGGTGGAAGAGCTCCGTTCCGCCCTTCTTGATCGGGAACCGGTCATTCATCGTGGCGACCGGCTTGGGTCCGATGGCCTCGGCGTCGATCTCACCCGTCTCCGTGCGCGGGATCCTCTCGTCGCGCATGCGCTCGGGAACCAAGGTCGCGGTGATGAACACTCGTTCGCGGACCTGGGGAGTGCCCCCCATCCACGCCGGGAGCAGGTGGGGCGAGAAGATCGCCGGCGCGCCCGAGACCTCGTAGCCGAAGAACCGCAGGGTCTCGATGATGGTCAGCCACTCGTGGCGGTGACGCGGCCCTACGAGGTTGCGAACGTTCTCAAGGATCAGGACCGTCGGCTCGCGCTCCTCGATGATCCTCGCGATGTTCCAGAACAGAGTGCCGCGGGTCTCCGCCATGCCGTGCTGGGCACCCGACTTGGAGAACGGCTGGCAGGGGAACCCACCCGTCAGGACGTCGATCGGACCGTCGTAGCCCCGGAGCGTCACACCTTCATCGTTCGCGTCGTCGGTGATGTCACCGAGCGCGGGCTTGTTCCAGTTACGTTCGTAGACCGCGGCCGCCTCCCTGTCGATCTCGACCGCGTACTCGCACACACCGCCAGTAGCAGCCAGTGCGGCATGGAACCCACCGATGCCTGCAAATAGGTCGACGAAGCTGTACTTCGCGTTGGCCTTGCTCAACTGGTCTCCCACCTCTGAAGCTTGACAGCTCTCTGCGTCTTGTGCAAGTAGATCGCGTCCGACTGCGGAAGAACTGTAGACAACCTAGTTCTTGACACCCACACGGCATGCACCCTCGTCCACAGGGCTCGGTTCAGCGGTGCTCACCCGTCAGCGACTCGTCTGCGGCTAGGCTCTTCGAACCCGTGTGAAGTCTAGGAGGGCCGAGCACCGCGCACACCACGCTGGCGAGGCAGGTCCACACGCCTGGGTCGGGGAAGCGCTGGTCGACCTGTCCCTGTCTCGATGAAGCCGGATGCAGCGCGATCACCACCTACGTCGCCGGACGCCCCCGCGCCGAACGTCACCGAGCTCCGCACGTTGGTGGAGGAGCCTTACACCTCGCCGACAGCCAGACACGATCTCTGGTTGACTTCGGCCTCGTCACCTCGCGACCGTTCATCACCTCCACGTCGAAGACGGCTATGTGTCAGACACGTAGGCCGCTCGGCACCTCGGGCAGCGCGCTGGAGAAGATCAGGAAGTTGTCGATGTGCTTCTTCAGGATCTTGACCTTGGGCTCGCGCGAGGCACCGCTGGGTTGCCGGCCTTGGTGATGGTCGCCGAGAACGAGGCTAGCGTTCGCCTCGTTCACCTCGAGCACCTGCATCCGGGCGAACCGCACCGACTCCTTGAACCGCCCAGAGTAGGAGAGCGGGCTGTACTCCTTGCCCTGAACGTGCCCGACGGACCGCCGCCACTCGTTCCACTCGATCGTGGCGACGTCGCCGTTGGCCTTCCCGTGGACCGTGTCGTGCTCGTAGATCACGTACCAGAAGCGGCCGAACTCCTCGAGGCAGCGGACCAGGTCGTCGCGGTCGTTGCCGATGGCCTCCTGCTTGGCGATGTTGGAGGCCTTCAGATCACCGTAGAAGTCGACACGCGGCCCGTCGTGGAAGACCAGGTCGTAGTCGTAGCCCCCGCGCTGCTTCTTCTTCTGGAACTGGACGATGTCCGCAAGCCCCTCCGCTCTCACGAACCTGTCGAAGCGGTACTCGAGGTAGAAGCCAGCCCACTCGTTCTGGAACCTGTCGGGCCACGCGGCAGCGTGCATCTCCTGAACCGCGTCGAGAGCGCGCAGCCATCTGCCAGTGAAGAAGTCCTGGTTGAACCGCCGGAACACATCGACGCTCGGGTGAGTGGTGTCTGCGACACCGACAAGGTAGTCGGCGAGCAGTTCAGCCCGGACGCTGGTCAGACAGTTCCCGTTGCGATCGACGCGCTCGAACAGCCCGAGCGTCTGTGCCTGGTGCAGGTCGTTGGTCGAGACGTGGGCCGCAGAGTTGTTGGCAGCGCGCTGGATGTACGTCCGCGGGTCGAAGTCGACGAAAACGGTGACGGCGCGGTACCGATAGATGCCGACAAAGCGGGTCACCAGTCCGTCGCGCGTGGCCCGTCGCTCGACCTCCAGCCAAGACTTCGGGATCTGGATGCGCTTCTTGTAGGCGGGCCACGGGTGTCCGAGGTGCGTGACCTGAGCCTTGAGGATGATCTGGTCGTGGAACCTGACCACGCGGGCGCCACCGTACGTCGACGTCGTGGCGCCGGGCAGCGCGGACAGGAGGAGGTCGTTCTTCTCCTTTTCGCTGAGCGTCGTGTCGACGTCTGGAACGAGTTCCCCATCAGGGCCGATCTGGTCAACGACGATTGATCCCACGCGCGCTCCTGCAAACTCGTACTCGTTGGACTGGGGATCACCTACCCGACCCGACACGCCAGCGGCGTGGCCCACCCCAACTCTGGCACAGGGGTACGACACTCTCGCTCGGCCGCACCATGAGTGACCGCAACCCGTCGATCCACCTGCGCACGACGAGCCTGACGCGTCGTCGCCCCTGAAGCCGATCGGGCTCTCCTCGACGGCTTCTATCGCGCGTCAGAACTGGTGACAGGACTTGATCCTTGCTCTGGGGCGCGAAGGAGTGCAGGACGGCGAGCCCCCCGAACAGCATGTTGCGACCGACAGCTTACGCCTCGGCCGCCGCAGTTCTCGTGCGCCGCGTGTGCACCGTCTCGTGGCTCAGATGAACCTTCTCGCAGCACTCGCCTCGCGTTCGCAGTCGAGTGCGACGCCGCACCCCGCGTCCACGCTCGATCGGGCTTCTCACGCGCATCGTCCGTGCGCGCTCGCGTGGAGCGGATGTTCCGCTGATCCTCCGTCGAGGACCTCGGAGAACAACGAAGGCCGCTGACCAGGATCTTCATCCTGGCCAACGGCCTTCAAGGAGTGGAGCTAGGGGGATTCGAACCCCCGACCTTCTCATTGCGAACGAGACGCGCTACCAACTGCGCCATAGCCCCTCAAGCGAGGAACAGATTAGCACCCCGAGGGCGGGGTCTCGCAAACCGGCCGCCCTCAGGGGGTCTACTGCCCTGCCGCCCGACGGCGCGCCAGGATCTCGTTGAGGTCCAGGCCGAGCGTCTCCGTGGACGGCTTGCGCTCGTCGCCCGCGGCCGGGGTCGGGGCGCCGGACCGGGCGTCGGCGGCCACCACCGGCTCGACGCGGGCCGACACCGTGGGCGAGACGACGTCGTCGTCCGTGAGCGGGGCGGGCTCGCGGCGGGGGGCCGTGGGCTTCATGGTGTACGTCGGCGGGGGCACGGGCACCGGGTCCCACGCGCGGCCCGTCGGGACGCGCTCGGCGTCGACGACCTCGACCTCGACGACCGGGGTCGTCTCGCGAACGGTGGTCGGCTCGTCGGCCGCTGGGGCGGGCTCCTCGGACGCGGGGCCCTCGGCCGGACCGGACGCGGTGGCCCGCTCGCGGGACGACGCGCCCGTCGTGGCCGGCGCGCCGGCGTCCGCGGAGGCCGCGGCGTTCGCCCGCGCGAGGTCCTGCGGCGTGACGCGCGGGATCATCTGCGTGCTCACCTGCGAGCCGTGGACGGCGCGACCCGTGACGCGCGGGCGCGCGCCCCGGGGGGCGGGCGGTGCGCCGAGCACGGCGCCGCGAGCCGCGCGGGCCGCGGCACGACGCTCGGCCAGCCACGCGGCGTCGGACCGCTGGGCGGCGAGCACCGCACGGCGGCCGAGCACGAGCACGAGGCCGAGGAACGCCGTCGGGACCACGCCCGCCCACCACGGGACGAGCCCGAGCGCGACGACTACCCACACCCCGACGGTCGCAAGCAGCAGCACGACCGTGAGCGCGAGACGACGGCGCGCGGCGGCGGCGCGCCGCTCGAGGAGCTCGAGGCGGGACTGCTCGGAGGCCGGCTGACGGCGCGGCGGTGCCCCGCGCGAGGGTGACGCGCTGACGGTGCTCCCCATGGCGTGCGTTCCCTCCTCGTCGTGCGTCCGGCCCTCGGACCGGCTCTGCGTCCCGGCTGCCCCGAGCAGGGGGCGCCCTCCGGCTCCGGCGGGACCGGAGGCGATCGCCGCGACGGTCGTGACGCCGTCGAGCCGGGCGTCCCAGCGGTCGAACCCCCCGCCGCCCGGGCCGGCGACGGCCAGGACGCGCAGGGAGCCGGAGAAGCGGTCGTCCGTGCGCGCGTCCAGCAGCTGCTGCCGGTGACGCACCCGGTGCGGGACGTAGAAGCCGACCCACAGCAGGAACACCGCGAGCGCGACGATCCCCGAGGCCGATTCCACATCACGACCGTAGGCGAGGCCCGCGGCCACGCTCCGCACGCGCCCCGGCGTGTCGGGCGGCTCAGATGCTCTCGCGGCGTGTCGCCTGCCAGCGCGCGAGGAGGCCGTCCGGGACCTCCTCGCTCGTGACGGCGAACGTCCGGTGGTCGCGCCACTCCCCCTGGATGTGCAGGTACCGCTCGCGGACCCCCTCGTCGCGCAGCCCCAGCTTCTCCACGACGCGCAGGCTCGGGCCGTTCTCCGGGCGGATGTTGATCTCGATCCGGTGCAGGCCGAGGATCGTGAAGCAGTAGTCCGTGGCCATCGCGACGGCGGTCGGGATGACGCCACGGCCCGCGACGTGCTCGCTCACCCAGTAGCCGATGCTTGCACCGCACAGCGACCCGTACGTGATGGACGACACGGTGAGCTGGCCGACGAGCTCGCCGTCCAGCTCGACGGCGAACGGCAGCGAGGACCCGGCGCGCGCCTGGGCCGACAGGACCCGGACGTACTCCGCGAACGTCGGGGGCCCGCCCGGCGTGCCGGGGCGCGGCGACGTGCCCTCCCACCGCTCCAGCCAGTCCGCGTTGCGCGCGCGCAGCCGCATCCAGGCGTTCGCATCCCGGCGCCGCAGCGGACGCAGGACCACGGACCCGCCCAGGGTGTCGTCCCGCAGCGTCACGGGCCACGGCTTGGCGACGGTCCAGCCGCGCGCGATCTTGTGGGTCATGCGGCGGTGTACCGTCCTCGGCCTGTCGGTGGGCTTGGCGACGAGGACCGGCGGTGCGCCCGGCCCTCGGTGCACAGGGTGACACCACCGGGCGCCCGCGCGCCACCGACCGGTGACGCGGGCACCCGGTGGTGTCCCCGTGCTCAGACCCCTGCTCAGCCCCGTCCTCAGCCCAGCGTGACGACGACCTTCGCCTCCGTGCCCGCGGGCAGCGCCGGGATCGGGGTCGCCGGGTCGTGCTCGACGCCGTCGACCGTCACCGAGCGCACGCCCTTCGACACGTGGTCCGGGTTGCGGACCTCGATGTCGTAGACGGCGCCGCGCCACTCGCGACGCACCTCGAACCCGTCCCAGTCCTTCGGGATCGACGGGTCGACGACCAGGCCGTCGAGCGCGAGGCGGACGCCGAGCACGTACTTGGTCACGGCGGTGTACATCCAGCCGGCCGTGCCCGTGAGCCACGGGTTCTGCGCCTTGCCGAACCACTCGTGGTCGCGGCCGTAGAGGAACTGGACGTACGCGTAGGGCTCCGCCCCGCGGACCTCGATGTTGTCGTTCTGGTGGTAAGGCAGGATCGCGTCGTAGAACTGCACCGCCTCGTCGCCGCGGCCCAGCATCGCCTCGGCGATGATCGGCCACGCGTTCGGGTGGGAGAAGATCGCGGCGTTCTCCTTGATGCCCGGGTACACGCGCGTCACGAAGCCGACCGTGTCGTCGACCTTCGTGAACGCCGGCCAGTTGAGGTGGTTGCCGTACTCGGAACCGAGGAGCTCGCGCACCGCGTCCATCGACGCCTCGCCGCGCTCCTGGCTCGTGATGCCCGCGATGACGGGCCAGGCCTGGTGCTCGAGGAAGATCTTGCCCTCGTCGTTCTGCGCCGAGCCGATCTTCACGCCGTCGCGCGTGTAGCCGCGGATCCACCAGCGCCCGTCCCAGAGCTGCGCGTCCGCGACCTTCGCGATGCGCTCGCGCTCCGCCGTGAACCGGACGACGTCCGCCTCGGCGCGCTCGTCGCCCGCCGCCGCGAGCGGCTCCGCGACCTCGAGGAACGCGCCGATCGCCCACGCGTGGAGGAAGGTCACGAGCGACGTCTCGCCGCCGCCGAGGTTGAGGCAGTCGTTCCAGTCGGCGCGCATGCCGAGCGCGACGCCGTTCTGGCCCACCTGCTCGGCGGAGAACTCGAGCGCGCGGACGAGGTGGTCGTAGACGGTCGCGGGCGTGCCCTCGGCGAACGGGATCTCCAGGTCGAGGAACGCGCGGTCGCCCGTCTCCTTGACGTACTCCACGACCGACGGCACGAGCCACAGGTGGTCGTCGGAGCACGTGTCCTCGAGGCCGTGGATGAGGTCCTTCGGGTCGACCGTCGGGACGATCGTCGGCGACGGGACGTCGGGCAGCTTCTCCGCGTCGGGGTCGAACGCCTTGGGGTCGAACAGGTGCAGGCCGTAGCCGGCCTCGGTCTGGGCCCGCAGGAGCTCGACGATGCGCTGCCGCGTCTTCGTCGGGTTCGAGTGGATGACGCTCATGACGTCCTGCGCCGTGTCCCGGTAGCCGAGCCCGGCGCGCCCGCCCACCTCGACGAACGACGCGAACCGCGACCACACGACGCACGTCTCCGCCTGGAGCAGCGTCCACGCGTTGATCATCGTGTTCATGCCCTCGTGGGGCGTGCGGATGCGCAGCTTGTCCTGCTTGGCGCGCCAGTAGTCGCGCAGCCGCTCGCGCTCGTGGTCGACGGCCGCGACGTCCGAGTACTTCGCCTGGATCGCGCGACCGGCCGCGTCGCGCGAGCCGTAGCCGAGCATGAAGACGAGGCGCTTGGTCTCGCCCGGCGCGAGCGTCACCTTGTGCAGCAGCGCGCCGCAGTGGTTCTGCGTCGTCGCGCTCGCGTTCGAGCCCTCGCCCCGCTCGATCGCGAGCGGGTTGCTCTCGGTGCGGTACGGGCCGATGAAGCTGTCGCGCAGCGAGTCGTACGACGACGGCGTCTCGCTCGACGCGAAGTAGTGGTACGTCCAGGGCTCGTAGTAGAAGTCGTACTCGATGATCCCGTCCTCGTACGAGGAGCCGGACGCGTAGAGCGACATCTGCAGGTTCTGGTTGTCGATCGTGATCGTGTGGAACGAGAACTCCACGTACGACCCGACGGTGAGCTCGCGCACCTCGTCCGTCGTGTTGGTGACGCGCACGTCCCACAGCTCGACGTCGTCGTCGAGCGGGATGAAGACCGTCTGCTCGGCGTCGATGCCCTTGTACTCGGAGCGGAAGGTCGTGTAGCTCAGGCCGTGGCGCGTGGTCCAGCGCCCCGCGCCGCCGGCCGGGTCGAGCTCCTCGTCCGGCCCGACGAACGGCTTGCCGACCGGCTGCCAGGACACCGACCAGTAGTCGCCGTCCGCGTCGTCGCGCAGGTAGACGTAGTGACCGGGGCGGTCGAGCGGCACCCCGTTCTGGCGGAAGCGCGAGATGCGCCCGTACTGCGAGCTCTTGTAGTACGAGTACCCGCCGCCGTGGTGCGACAGGACCGTGCACATGTCCCGGGTGCCGAGGTAGTTCGTCCACGAGACGGGGACGTCGGGGCGCTCGACGACGTACTCGTCGTGCGCGGTGTCGAAGTGGCCGTAGCGCATCGTTGCTCTGGTTCCTGTCCTGGGGTGGGGCTGGGGGCTGGGTGCGGCGGGGGTGCCGGGTGGGGGCGCGGGCGTCAGACGCCGGCGGTGACGAACCCCTGCAGCCACTCGAGGAGCTCGGCGGCCTTCTCGGGGGTGTCCGCCTCGACGAACATGCGCAGGACGGGCTCGGTCCCGGAGAACCGCAGGAGCGCCCAGTTGTCGTTCTCGAGGAGGATCTTGGTGCCGTCCAGGTGGGAGACCGAGACGACCGGGTACGGCCCGACGTGCGTGAGGGGCTGCGCCTCGAGCCGGCGCGGCACCTCGACGCGCATCTCCGGGGTGGCCGGCACGCCCGCCTCGAGCGTGTACAGGCGGCCGGTGATCTCGTAGAGCATCGCGCGCAGCTCGGAGATCCGCTTGCCCGTGCGCGCCAGCATCTCGGCCACGAGGGCGCACGCGAAGATGCCGTCCTTGCCGAGGATCCAGCCGCGGATCGTCAGGCCACCGGACGACTCGCCGCCGAGCACGGCGCCGATCTCCGCCATGCCCGCGGTGACGTGCTTGAACCCGACCCTGACCTCGCGCGACTCCTCGCCGAAGTGCGCCGCGAGCCGGTCGAGCAGGTGCGTCGTCGCGAGGTTGCGCACCACGCCGCCCTTCTCCCCGCGGACCTCGTGCAGGTACCAGTACAGGAGGAGGAGCAGGTCGTTCGTCGAGATGTACTCGCCCGTCTCGTCGACGATCCCGATACGGTCCGAGTCGCCGTCCGTCGCCATGCCGAGGTCGTAGCGGCCGCCGCCCTGCTGGATCATCGTCACGAGCGTGCTGAGGCGCTGGAGGTCCGGTGCCGGCGCGACGCCCCCGAACAGCGGGTTGTGCGCCGCGTGGATGAACTCCGACCGCACGCGCATGTCGGACAGGATGGTGCCGAGCGTGAGCTGGCTCGTGCCGTACATCGGGTCCACGACGACCTGCAGGTCCGAGCCGCGCACGGCCTCGACGTCGATGATCCGCTCGATCGCGTCGACGTACGGGTCCGTGAGCGACCGGTCGACGACGACGCCCGTGCGGCGGGCCACGTCGATGTCGAGCGTGATGACGTCGTCGACCGACAGCGCGTTCGCCTCGTCCTGGTAGCGGTCCGTCTCGTCGTCGAGCGGGAGCGAGCCGTCCTGGCGGAACACCTTCATGCCGTTCCACTCGGGCGGGTTGTGGCTCGAGGTGACGATGATGCCGTAGGCCGCCCCGAGGTAGGGCGCGGCGAAGGTCACGAGCGGGGTCGGGACGTCGTCGGGCAGGAGGGTCACCGCGATGTTGTTGCCCGCGAAGACCTCGGCCGCGGCGATGGCCGACTCGCGCGAGAGGAAGCGGCGGTCGCCGCCGATCACGACGCCCTTCCCGTCCAGCCCGCGGCGGATCGTCTCGTTCGCGATGGCCTGGCACAGCCGGCGCACGTTGGCGAGCGTGTAGCCCTCGCCGATGACCGCGCGCCAGCCGCCGGTGCCGAACACGATCTTCGTGTCCGTGTTCTTCTTCGGCACGAACAGGCGCTTGAGGACGATGTCCGCCGCCTGGGCGAGCTCGTCCGGGGTGTTGATGCCGCGGACCTCGTCCACGTCGACGATGCGGTACGACGAGATGCGCTTGCCCGCCCCGATGACGCGGCGCGCGAGCTCGGTGAGCCGGTGCTCGCCGTCGGCCGCCATGCGCTCCAGCTCGCCGAACAGCAGGCGGGGCGCCGCGACGTACGCACCCACGTTGATCTCGGTGCGCGGCTCGGGCGCGGCGTCCGCGACCTCGGACGACTCGAGGATCGCCGTGATCTCGCCCCCGGCGCGGACGACGCGCCCGTAGCCGTCCGGGTCGTCCACGACGGCGGAGAGCAGCGACAGGTCCGCGCCCGTGAGGGTGTGGCGCGTCAGCAGCCCGAGCAGCGACTCGGAGCGCAGCAGCGGCGTGTCCGCGTAGGCGACGAGGACCGGCTCGTCGACGCCCGGCCCGAGCACCGACGCGATCGCCTCGCGCGCCGCGAGGACCGCGTCGCCCGTGCCGAGCGGCGACTCCTGCTCCACGTAGACGACGTCCTCGCCGAGCAGCTCGCGCACGGTCGGGTCGTCGGGCGACACGACCACGACGATGCGGCCCGCGTCGACGACGCGGCGGACGTTCGCGACCGCCAGCTCGACGACCGTCGCGTCACCCAAGGGTCGCGACAGGAGCTCGCGCGACGCGTCGTCATGGCCCGCGGCGAGCACGACGGCGGCACGACCGGTCCTCGGGTGGGCGCCCCCTCGCGGGGTGGTCTCGGTGGGGTTCGCGGTCGTCGCGGTCATGGCGTCCTCACTGTCGGCACCTCTGTCGGACGGCGACCCATTTGTCAGGAGTCCGAACTACTGGCTCCCTCCGATCATAGGCACCCTGGACGCGTCCGCGGAACCCGCTCCGGGCCTCCGGGGCCGAAGGTCACCCGCGCGGCGTCGGCGCGGACGCGCGCGCCGGGTGACAATAGGGACATGAGTGGCCCGGTCCAGCCATACCCCCTGCACGGAAGCATCGAAGCCGAGGACGCGAAGGAGATCCTCCGCAAGGCCATCCGCACCCACCGTCAGGCGCGGTCGGAGCGGCTCCGCAAGGAAGCGGACGCCGCCATCGCCGACGTCGTCGAGACCATCCCCGAGGTCGCCGCCGCCACGTGCGTCGCGACCTACGCCGCGCGCCCGGGTGAACCCGGCACGTCGGCGATGCTCGAGCGCCTCGCCGCGCGCGGCGTCCGCCTGCTGCTCCCCGTGCTCGGCGCGGGGCTCCAGCGGGACTGGGCCGTCTACGACGGCCCCGCCGACCTGCAGGTCCGCGCGCCCGGGCGGCCGCCCGAGCCCGGCACCCCCACCCTGGGTCCGGAAGCGATCGCCGAGGCCGACGTCGTCGTCGCGCCCGCGCTCGCCGTCGACTCGCGCGGCGTCCGGCTCGGCCAGGGCGGCGGGTGGTACGACCGCGCGCTCGAGCACGTGCGCCCCGGCACCAAGGTCGTGGCCGTCGTGTTCCCGGAGGAGGTCTACGACGCGAGCGACCGACCGCTGCCGGTCGAGCCGCACGACCGCACGGTCGACGCCGTCGCGACGCCCCTCGGCTGGCGCTGGCTGCCGTAGCAGGCCGCGCCGTCCGCTCCCGCGCCGTCCGCCACCGCGCCCGCGCACGGGGCGGTCGCGCCGGCGGCTCCGCTACGGCACGAGGGTGAGCTCGTCCTTGCTCGCCTCGGCGACCGCCTCGGTGGAGAACGGCCACGCGTACGTCTCCCCGCGGGACCACGTCTTCAGCTGGTCCGCGTAGTGCTTCGACGCCGGGTGCCCGGAGGTGCCCGTGACGGTCACCCACGTCGAGCGGTCGAGGTCGCCGAGGTCGACGACCATGCGCATCGACGGCCCGGCCGTCACGTCGAACGACCCGGACGCGGCGTCCCACGCGGTCGCGTTGACGATCGACGAGCCACCCGGCATGCCGACCGGGGTGGGGTTGACGTAGTCCCGCACCGGTCCCGGGATCGACTCGCCGCCCAGCACGGGGTGCTTGAGGGCGAGCACGTGGATCTTGCCCCAGGCCCAGTCCGACGGCTGCTTGCTCTGCTCGACGGTGAGGTCGAGGCGCGCGGAGACGAGCGCCTGAGTGAGCACCTCGTCGCGCGTCTCGACGACGCTGACGGTCTGGCGGTCGTCCCAGAACGGGTCGGTCGGGTTCTCCAGGAGGTTCTGCACGACGGCGAGCCAACGGCTGCCGCCACCCGGGCGCGCCGACTCGGGCAGGTCGTCCCAGAACGTGAGCTGGAGCAGGTTCCGCCACACGGCCGCGAAGTACGCCGCCGCGGCGGAGTCGGTGTCGGTCCGGTAGTCCCAGTCCGCGAGGAGCTGCTGGCCCTCGGCCGCGAAGTCGTCGTCGATCTCCTGCTCGAGCAGGGGCTGCACGAGCACCTCGGCGTACGGGCTGCGGTCGTCGACCTGGACCTCGTTCATCGTGTCGACGTCCACGGTGCGCCCGGCCGAGATCTCGGCCTCCAGGAGCTGGCGGATGCGCTGCGAGCGGTACCCGTAGTCCCAGTCGGTCGTGAGGAACGGCGCGACGCCGTCCGGCAGCACGGCCTGGTTGGCGGCCACGATGAAGCCCTCGGCCGGGTCCACGACGCGCGGCATCTCCTCGCTGGGGACGTAGCCCTGCCAGTCGTAGCGCTCGTCGGAGCCGTCGCGCGGCCACGTGCCGTCGGAGGGCACCTCGGCGTCGGGGACCGCCTGGCGCACGGGGATCTTCCCGGGCGCCTGGTAGCCGATGTGGCCGTCCGCGGTCGCGAAGACGATGTTCTGGGCCGGCACCTCGAAGAGCGCGGCGGCCGCCTGCATGTCCTCGGCGTCCTGCGCGAGGTTGAACGCGAAGACGGCGTCGGCGGTGCGGCCCGGCTCGAGCGCGGTCCACTGGAGCGCGACAGCGTACTCCCCCAGCCGCGTGTCCAGCGCGGGCGTGTCGACGGCCGCGTCCGTCGCCGGGATCGCCTCGGAGACGATCGGCCCGTGGAGCGTCGAGCGGACCTCGATCTCGATGTCGTCGCCCCCGGCGACGCGCAGCGTCTCGGTGCGGGTCTCCAGCGGGACCCACTCGTCGCCGCGCAGGTACGTGTCGTCGCGCACGCGCTCGACGAAGAAGTCGGTGACGTCGGCGCCCATGTTCGTCAGGCCCCAGGCGAGCTGGGCGTTGTGCCCGATGACCACGCCGGGGAAGCCGGCGAACGAGAAGCCCGCGACGTCGAACCCGCACGCCGGGGAGACCTCGTTGCAGTGCAGCCCCACCTGCGCCCAGATGCCGGGCGCCCCGAGGGCGAGGTGCGGGTCGTTCGCGAGGATCGGCTTGCCCGTCGCCGTGTGCTCGCCGGAGACGACCCACGAGTTCGAGCCGGTGCCCTCGCCGCGCCCGATGAGCACGGGGACGGCGCCGAGCGCGCGGTCCGCGGCCTCGAGCGCGGCCTGGAGGTGGTCGGAGCCGTACTCGGCGCGGGCCTGCGGGCCCAGGTCGAGGGCGACCTCCTGCGGGTTCTCGAGCTCGCCGGGGTCGAGGATCGGCGCGTTGAGCTCGGACGGGTAGGCGGGGAACAGCTCCGCGACGCGCGCCGTGTCCTGGAGCGTGCCGTAGGCCAGCGCGCGGTCGAGCTCGTCGTCGTAGTTGCCGCGCAGGTCCCAGGCCATCGCCTTGAGCCACGCGAGCGAGTCGACCGGGTCCCAGGGCTCGGGCTCGGCGACGTCGACCTGCAGCCCCAGCACCGTGTACTCGAGCGCGATCTCCGACGGGCTGCGGTCCTCCAGGTAGGCGTTCACGCCCTCCGCGTACGCCTGGAGGTACGCCTTCGTCTCCGGGGAGACGACGTCCCACTCCTCCTCCGCGACCTGGCGCCAGCCGAACGTGCGCGTCACGGTGTCGGCGGCGATGGCGTCCGGGTTGTCGCCGACGAGCTCGGCGAGCCGCCCCGACGTGACGTGCCGGCGGTAGTCCATCTCGAAGAAGCGGTCCTGCGCCTGGACGTAGCCCTGGGCGCGGAAGAGGTCCTCGGGGGTGTCGGCGTAGATCTGCGGCACGCCCTGGGCGTCGCGCAGCACGGTCACCTCGCTGCCGAGGCCGGGCACGGAGATCTCGCCGGACGCCTGCGGGAGCGGGCGCCGGACGGTGACCACGACGAACGCGGCACCCGCGACGAGCGCGACGACGAGCAGCGCCGCCACGCCGATCAGGACGCGCCGGCGCGTGGACCGGCGACGGCGCCGCGGCGGGGCCGCGGCCTCGCCCGGGGTCGCGGGGTCGGCACCGGTGGCGGGGTCACCGGCGGGGGCCTCGGCGGGTTCGTGCGCAGACACGGATGCGAGACTACCCCGGCCCTGCCCGGGCGCCGGTCCGCGTATGATTAGCACTCGGAAGTTTCGAGTGCCAGGCGGTGTTGACACCGTCGACCAGGCCGAGACCGTCCCGATCCCGACCCGCCGGTGGCCGCCTCGACGGCCGTCTCGTGAACGAGGAGAACCCGTGCCCACCTACGCCTACACCTGCACCGCCTGCGGTCACGCCTTCGACATCCACCAGTCGTTCAGCGACGACGCCCTCACGGTGTGCCCCGAGTGCTCGGGCCGCCTGCGCAAGGTGTTCTCCTCCGTGGGCGTGACGTTCAAGGGCTCCGGCTTCTACCGCACGGACTCGCGGTCCGGCGGGAAGACGTCGACGGCGCCCGCCGCCTCGACGTCCAGCGCGTCGTCCTCGTCGTCGTCGGCGGGGTCGTCCTCGTCGGGCGGCACGAGCTCGGGCGGCGCGTCGAGCAGCTCTGCCGCGTCGTCCTGACCTGACGCGGCGCCGCCGGGTCGCTCGCCCCTGACGCGCCCCGGCTCCGGCGTCGGCGCCGCACCGGTGCGCGACCGACCACAGCGGGTCGGCCGGCTCACGGTGCGCGGGCCGCGCGCCGCGTCGTCCACAGACCGCCGCGCACCGCGGCCACCGGCTCGCCGCGCGCGGCTACCGTCGCGCCATGCCTCGCTCCTCCTGCCCGCCCGGCCCGTCAGCCCACCCCGGCCGCGCCGCCGCCGCCCGGCGGCGGCTGCTGCACGGCCTGTGGTGGCGGTCCCGGTTCGTGGTCGCCGCGTTGTGCTGCGGGCTCGCCGCGTCGGTCGTCGTCGGTGCGCTGCGGCCCCCGCCTCCGCCGACGGTTCCCGCCGTCGTGACGGCCCGCGCGGTGCCGCCCGGCACCACGCTCGCGGCACCCGACGTGCGGGTGGACCACGTCCCGGCCTCCCTCCTGCCCGCCGGGGCACCGGTCCGGGCCGACGACGTCGTCGGACGCCGCGCGACCGTCGCCCTGCCGGAGGGCACGCTCCTCCAGGACGGCCTCGTCGCCGGAGGAGAGCTCGCCGCCGGGGCGCCCGACGGGACCGTGGTCGCGCCCGTCCGGCTCGACCCGGGAGTCGCCGCGCTCCTCGGGCCGGGCGACCGCGTCGACCTGCTGGCCGCGGGCGACCCCGCGCTCGCCCCGGCGCCCACGGAACCCGCGGAGACGGGGGCCGCTCCCCCGGACGACCCGTACCTGGCCCGCGCCGCGGTCGTCGTGCCGGCGCCCGAGCCCGACGACGGCGGCGGCCTGCTCGGCAGCGGCGGGTCGGGCCCCGACGTCGTGACGCTCGTCGCGGTGCTCCCCGAGGAGGCCGTCCGGCTGGCGGCACGGACCGGGCACGCCCCCGTCACGGCCGTCCTGGTCCCGTGACGACACCACGAGACCGCCGACCCGCCGGGCGAAGCCGTTGCCGCTCGCCGCGCCCGTTGGCAGGATCGCGCGTGCACGTCTGGTGGCGCCGCCGCCACGCGTGCCCGTCGACAGGAGAGGGAAGCAGCACATGAAGGGCGTGTTCCAAGGGTTCAAGGAGTTCGTGCTCCGCGGCAACGCGATAGACCTGGCGGTCGGCGTCGTCATCGGGGCCGCGTTCTCCGGCGTCGTCACGGCGATCGTCGAGGACTTCATCAACCCCCTCATCGGGGCGATCTTCGGCAAACCCGACCTCACGGGCCTGTGGGACATCACGCTGCGCGCGGGAGACGCGGCGAAGGACATCCCGCCCTCGGTCATCTCCGTCGGCGGGGTCCTCAACGCGATCCTCCAGTTCCTCATCATCGCCGTCGCCCTCTACTTCGTCATCGTCCTGCCGATGAACAAGCTCGCGGAGCGACGCAAGAAGGACGAGGAGCCCGAGCCCGAGGCACCGGCCGAGGACGTGCGCGTGCTCCAGGAGATCCGCGACCTCCTCGCCGCCCAGGCCGGCAGCGGCCCCGGCGCGGCGCCCGGCGGGCCGACGCCCCCGCAGCACCTCTGACGCCGCTCAGCCGGTCGCCCGGCGAGCCGTCAGTGGCGCCCGTAGTGGGGCGGCACGTCGCCCAGCAGGCGGTCGTCGTTCTCGCCCGGCGCGCCGCGGCGGGGGGCTGACTCGTCGCCCCAGCCCTCGGCCCGCTCGTCGGCGCTCGTGCCGGGCACCACCGTGCTCTCGGTCCCCCGCCGCACGGCCCGCCGCGGACGCCGACGGCGCCCGGTCTCGGGCTCCGGCTCGGGCTCGGGCT
The DNA here is from genome assembly GCF_015327065.1 of Cellulosimicrobium sp. JZ28. Lineage (NCBI taxonomy): Bacteria > Bacillati > Actinomycetota > Actinomycetes > Micrococcales > Promicromonosporaceae > Cellulosimicrobium > Cellulosimicrobium sp. JZ28. The sequence continues at coordinate 3,012,778 of NZ_CP017660.1, forward strand.
CGGGCTCGGGACGGTCGCGCGCGTCGTCGGGCAGGTTCCGCGGGTCGGGGCTCGGGTCGGCGGTCGTGCTCACGCGTCCCATGGTCCCACCGGCGGGCTACAGGTCCTCGTCGCCGTGCTGCTCGTCGTCGTCGATCACCGGCACGACGACGATCCGGTCGCCCCCGCCCGTCTGCGCGACGCCGCCCGTCTCCGGGAGCCGCGCGTCGCGCACGGCCTGCACGACCCGCCGGATGCGCTCGGCCTCCTTGGCGGGGTCGAGGAACGCGGCGGCGGACCAGACCTGCGCGACCGTCCAGCCGATGCGCTCGAGCCGCTCGGCGACCTGCCGGTCGCGCACGCGGACGCTGCGCTCGGCGACGTAGGCCGCGTCGTCGGTGAGCACGGCGACGAGGAGCTCGCCGGGCAGGTCCGGGTGGCCGACGACGAGCGGGATGCGGTCGCCGTCGCCGATGCCGTAGTCGGTCTCGACGACGAGCCCCGCGCGCCAGAGCCGCTCGGCGAGGTCCAGCACGAGCCGGTCGGGGCTGCCGCCGAGGTCGACGCCGTTGCCCAGCGTGACCTGGTCGGCGGCGCCGCTGCGCTGCTCGGCCAGGTCGAGCACCTCGGCGAGCAGCCGGGCACCCGCGCCGCGCAGTCGCTCGGGGTCGAGGTCGCCCGCCGTGAAGCACGAGACGACGTGGAGACGCCGGCGCGTCGCCCCGACGGCGTCGAGCAGCATGGCCTCGGCGCCCGGGGTGTTGAGGATGCCGAACCGGTGCAGCACGCGGCCGTGCGGGGTCTTCCCGAAGCCGACGGACAGCACGATCGTGTCGCGCACGAGCCCGGCGACGCCGGAGACGTCCGCGACGACGACCGGCTCCCCGCGGGCGCCGGAGAAGAACCCGGCGAGCGCCGGGTTCTGCCGGACCTCGACGAGGAGCGCGTCGCGGATGCGGTCGGCGTGCAGGGGCGTGACGGTGACGATCGCGAGGGACTCGTCCGGCCGGGTGAGCGCGTGCTCGATCGCGACCTCGACGACGCGGTCGACCTCGGCCTGCGTGCTCTCGACCGCGCCGGACGCCGTGTCGGGCATCCCGGCGCCGTCGACGACGTCGAGCTGGACGAGGACCTCCGCGCGCGGCAGCGGCGACGGGCGCAGGACGCCCGCGTAGCCGTGCTCGGCGAGGAACGTGGTGACGAACGGGTCGCGTCGCGAGCCGTCGGCGAGCAGCGCGACGGTGGGCAGGAGCTCGGCGAGCTCGCGGACGGTGTCCGTGGACGCCGCCCGCGGGTCGCCGACGGCGACGACCTGGCGCCCGCGCGCGAGCGCCGACAGCACGAGCTCGACGGGCGTGTGCTCGATCGCGTCGAGCACCACGAGGTCGACGGTGCGGGTCGCCGGCACGAGGTGCGGGACGAGCGTCGGGGTGGCGACGAGCACGGGGCGCAGCCGGCGTAGCACGGCGGGGTGCTGCTCCGCCGTCTCGCGCAGGCTCACGAGCCGGCCCTCGAGCAGCTCGGTGAAGAGGGCCTCCGCCTCGTCGCGGTGCTCGCGCATCGCGGTCCCGAGGTGGTCGCGGACCGCCGCCCGGACGGGCGCCGCGAGGGACGCGACGTGCGCGCGGTCGAGCTCGCGGAACCGGCGCGCGAGCGCGTCGAGGCCCGCGCCGTCCTGCCCGGCGAGCGCCTGGTCCTGCGCGAGGATCTGCTCGAACACCGAGCTCCACCAGGCGAGCTCCAGCTCGGGGCCCACCTCGTCCGCCTCGACGCGGCGTGCCGCGAGGTCGGTGAGGAGCTCGCCGAGGCCGAGGTCGGTGAGCCGGTGCTGGATCGCGGTCCGCGCCGGGAGCGCGTCGAGCGCGGCGGCGTCCTCCGCGAGCGCGTCGAGGCGGGCGGCGAGCGCGTCGAGCGGCATGTCGAGCAGCCCGCCGCCCGCGGGCGTGCCCGCGAGCACCGGCTCCAGCTCCTCGGCGTCGATGCGGACGGCCTCGTGCGTGTCCTCGATGGCCGACAGCCCTTCGGGCAGCACGGGCCAGCCGCCACGGGGGCACTGCTCCTGCCAGACGGCGCGCTGCGCCTGCACCTCGACGAGCGCGGCGTGCAGGTCGGGCACGCGGACGCCCGGCCGCACCATGTCGCGCGCCTGACGACGCAGCCGGCGACGCGCGAACCATCCCATCTCGATCCCGTGCTGCTCGCGCCACTGCTTCGACGCGGTCGCCTCCACCATGTCCTGCGCGGTGCGCTCGAAGATGAGCGGCTGGAACACGTCGAGCGTGCCCCGCATCCCGCCGAGCATGGTGAGCTGGTCGCCCCACTGGCGGAGCGTCGTCGCGGTCGTGAGCCCGGTACGCTCCGCGACCTGCTCGACCTGCGCGCGCAGCTGCGGCAGCGTGTGGGCGCGCAGCCGCTCCACGCGCACGAGGGCGTCGTGCGCCTCCTGCGGCGTGGTGAGCGCCGCGCCGTACCAGGGGGTCGACGTCGCGCGGGCGGTGAAGGCACCGAGCATCGCGGCCTCGCGCAGCTCTGCGGCGACCCGCTCGCGCTGCGGCCCGACGGCGAGCACGACCTCGGTCGTGAGCCGCACCCGCGTGTCCGGCGCCGGACGCTCGGCGGTGAGCCGCGCGAGGGCCTGGAGCGCGTCGTACGCCGACACGCCCCACGGGTCGCGCACGAGGTGCAGCGCCTCGATGTACCCCGCGAGCCGGGCGCGTGCACCGAGCAGGGCGTCGCGCGTGCGCACGAGGTCGTCGTCCTCGACCGGCTCCGGCTCGGTCGCCATCGCGGCGAGCAGCCGGTGCGAGGCGGTCTCGCGCCACGTCGGCTCGGGGGCGACGTCGAGCGCGAGCCCGTCGAGGCCCAGCGCGTCGAGACGGGCGAGGAGCGCGTCGGCGGCGCGGCGGTGGCCCGGCACGTAGAGGACGTGGCGTCCCGACGCCGCGGCCTCCGCGACGACGGCGGCGAGCGTGCCCGCGACGTCGGACCCGGTGGGGGCGTCGACGAACAGGTGCGAGCCGGTCGCGAGGACGTCGACGACGTGCCGCTGGGACGGGTCGAGGTCGCCCGCGCCGCGCTCGAGCACGGGGTCGGCATCGCCGACGCGCGGTGCCGGGAGGTCGGCCCGCAGCGCGGCGGCGGACCGCTCGTCCCCGGCGAGCGCGGCGACGACCTCGTGCCGCTCGAGCGCGGGCGCGAGTTCGTCGAGGTCGTCGACGAGCACCTGGCCCGGGTGCACGAACGTCCCGACGAGGACGCGGTGGGTGAGGTCGAAGTCGTCGAGGACCGCCTGCCCGAGGGCCGCGATCCGCCGGGTCGCGTCGCCCGGGTCGAAGCCCGCGCCGGTGAACGTGGACCGTGCCAGCGTCACGGGGTCGAGGAGCGCGCCGTGCGCCCGGAGCGTGCGCGCGAGGAGCGGGTTGATCTCGGCGGTGGGCTCGAGCGTGAGCTCGTAGTCCGTCTCGCCGTCGCCCCTCGGCGTGACGGTCAGCGGGCGCAGCAGGACGGGCGCGCGCACCGTGCGCGGCGCGGGCTCCTCCTCGGGGCCTGGCACGCCGTCGGAGGGGTCGCCGGGGCGCACGAGCGGCGCGTCCGCGGCGCCGGGGGCCGTCACCGCGGGCTCGACGTCCGCCGGGCCGCTCGCGTCGCCGTCGGCCGGCACCACCGTGGGCGCGCGGCCGGCGACGCGGGCGAGCGCCGCGACGTCGTCCTCGGCGAGGGGCGCCGTCGGGCTCTGGGTCCAGGTCGCCACGCCGATCGCGAGGTACGTCGGGGCGACGCCGTAGCGCTGCGCGTGCTCGGCGGCCCGCACGACGACGGCGCGCGCCCGCCGGCGGGCGGCGGGCAGGGAGCCCCCCTCCCGGAAGAGGTTGGACAACCGGGTCGGCCGCCCCGCGAAGAGCTGGGCGATGCCGGACGGGTGCGCGGCGGTGAGGTCGACGACGGCGTCGCCGAGGAGGGAGACGTCGGCGAGCGACGAGCCTCCGGCGAGCTCGACGAGCCCGGCGCGCCAGCGGGCGACCGCCTCCTCGACGAGGTCGGACGTCGTGGGCTCGGGCACGAGCACGGGGCGCGACGACGTCACGTCGCCGGCCTCGGCGTCGGGCCGGTCGGTCCCGCCGGGAGGGGTGGAGGGCAGCCGAGCAGGATCGGCCACGCTCCGGGCGGCTGAGCTGGTGCGGGCTGCGGCATTCACCCTCCGACGCTAACCGTCCGCCCCGCGCCGCTCGACGCGGCGCGCCGGGGAGGACGCGACCCGCTGCGCCGCACGGCGCCGGGCGACGACCGCACCCGGGCGCGGGTCGCAGCGAGAACGACGAACGGCCCCGGATCACGAGAATTCGCGTTCCGAGGCCGTCGTTTTCGAGCAATTCCGAGATGTTCTCCCGGAGAAGTGTGAAACAGCGCGCACCGCGCAGGGGGCAGGCGATGCGCGCTGTCGAGAACTATCTTGCACGGCGCGCAGCCCAGGCGTCAACACGGCCCGGGCGCTGGACGCACGACCACCCGGCGAGCCGCACAAACGCCTGAGAACGACCTGGACGGGCGTCCACGAGGAGGCGCGGCATTCCGCGGATCCCGGGCCACCGGGCCGCCGTCTCGGCGTGTGGTGCGTATCACATCACGCTCTGCCGGGCGGCCACCGCACGGTCACGACGACCCTCGGCAGGATACGGCCCTCCCCCGCCGTCCGGCGCGCAGGAGCGCCCTGCGACGCGGCGGGTGCGGCGTCCGACGCCCTGACCGGCGGCGTCACAGGATCTTCCCGGTTCCTCTGAGGGCCGGGCACGGCCCCCGTGAGCGAGGTCCACACGGACGTCCTACCGTGGAAGGACGCCCGTGGCCCGACGCCGGTCCCTGGCGCGCGGCCGTCACGGCCGGTGGCGGCGGGCGGACCAGCCCGCCGACGACCGGAAACCAGCACCACGTGACCACGCCCTCCGAGAACCCCCGCCTCGACCGCGACGCCCCGCGCGTCCCGCGCGACGAGCCCGGCCCCGACGCCGGACACCCCGCGGGACGCACCACCGCGGAGCCGGCTCCCGAGAAGGAGCGTGAGGCCCCGGCCCGCCTCTCGCTCACCCAGGTCGTCGCGAGCGCGCTCGCCGCGGTGAGCACCACCGTGCTCCTGTCCTACTTCGGGACCGCCGGGACGATCATCGGCGCCGGCGTCGCCAGCGCGCTGACCGTCGTCGCGAACTACGTCTACACGCGCTCGATCCAGAAGACGCGCGAGCAGCTCGTACCCGTCGTCGGCAAGGTCGTGCAGGCCACCGCGGGCACGGGCACCACGCGTACCCGCACCACCACGGTGGTCGCGTCGGTGCCCCGCGGGGCCGTCGAGCCCGACGCGCGGGCGGACACCGTCGAGACGGCGGTGGCCACCGCCGTCGGCTCGGCAGGGGCCGACGGCGAGGCGGCCGAGGCGGACGGGGCGGACAGCTCCGAGGGTGGCCAGAACCGCTGGCTGCGGCTCATCGACCGGTACGGGCGCGGCCGCGTGCTCACCGTGACGGCGCTCGCCCTGTTCGTCGCCGTGATGGGCGTGGTCCTCGTCGTCGAGCTCGTCCTCGGCAAGCCCCTCGCGGACGCCGTCCGCGGCGTCGAGGGGTCGGGCACGACGATCAGCCACCAGCGGACCCCGAGCACCGAGGACCCGACGACGCCGGCGCCCAGCACACCCTCGCAGGACCCCGCGACCGTCCCGACGCCGGGCCCGAGCCCGTCGCCGTCGACCACGCCGTCCGACGAGCCGTCCACGACGCCCGCGCCCACCCCGGAGCCGACCGTGGACCCCACCCCCGACCCGACGACGCCGGAACAACCCGCCCCGACGCCCTCGCCGGGCCCGGGCGAGGGGGCCGGAGGCGCCGGGGGCACCGGGGGCGGTACCGAGTCCGAGGCGGAGACGGGCACGGGCGGCGGGAGCACCGGGACCGCGCCGACGCCGTCGACGCCGGGCAGCGCGCCCGCCCCGACGCCCGCGTCGGCCTAGTCGACCCGGGCCGACCCGAGCGAGTCCGCACGCGCGAGAGCCCCGCACCCCGGTCCGGGGTGCGGGGCTCTTCTCGCCTGCGCGGCCTACCGCAGGATCGCGTCGATGCGCTCGGCGCAGTCCCCGCCGGCGCGTCCCGCCTCGTCGACGACGACGGACGCGAGCTCGCGCAGGCGGACGTTCTTGTCGTTCGAGACCTGCTTGAGGCGGGCGAACGCCTCGTCCGCGCTCACGCCGTGCGTGGCGATGAGGATGCCCTTCGCCTGCTCGATCGGGCCGCGGCCCTCGGCGGCCGCGGTGATGTCCCGGCGGGCACGCTCCTGCGCGCGCCCCGCCACCGTCGCCGTGATGTCGACGAAGTAGCCGAGCAGCTCGACGACCTCGCCGGACTCGCGGTCGCGGCGCCCCTGCCCCACGAGGACGACGTACCGCTCGACGCCGTGGGCGTCCATGATGCGGTGCACGCTCGAGAACGGCTCACCCGTGGTCGCGGCGCGGTCGAGGACCGCCCGCACGTGCTCACGGTCGTCGGGGTGCTTGTGCGCCAGGACGAGCTCGGTGGTCGGCACCACGTCGCCCGGCTCGAACCCGTGGACCCGGTACGTCTCAGACGACCACCACCAGGTGCCGGTACCCAGGTCGAGGCGATACTGGCCGATCTTCTGACCCGCCCCGCGGGTCAACGAATGGTCGATGGCATGGTCGTCCACGGACATGTCGCGCTCCGTCTTCTCCAGAGGATGAGGAGCCAGGTCCAGACTCAACCCTTCGACCGTACTCCCGAACCGGAGAAGGCGACAGGTGGCGAGCACGGGGAGACGGTTCTTAGGGTGTCCTTGCGGCCGAGGTGCCGCAGGGGGCACCGGTCCGTGAAGAAGCCCGCAGCCGGTGCACCTCTGGCCGAGCGGCGCTCGAGCCGGGCAGGGCGGAGGCCGTCACGCGACTCGGGGTCCGGCGCCGGGGCCCGGGCGCACGCGACCGGGCCCGGACCTCGCGGCCCGGACCCGGTGCTGCTGCGGAAGTCCCGCGTCTACTGCTGGCCCAGGTGCTCGTCAGCCCGCTCGGCGCCCTTGTCGATCTGGTCGTCGTGCTTGCCGCCGGTCGCCTTCGACGCCGCGTCGCCACCCTTGTCCAGCGCGGCGTCGGACGCCTTCTCGCCCTTGTCGCTGTCGAGCGCGTCGGACGCCTTGCCCTTCAGGTCGTCGATCCCCACGATGTCACCTCCGTCCGTCGGCCCGGTCGGGCCGAGACCGCCATCGTGTCCACCGGACGCTCCCGGTCGCACCCTGGCAGGCCCGGCCCCGGACCGGCCGTGCGTTACGGCGTGACGATCGGAAAGTTCGGGTCGAACTCGTCGAGGACCGACGCGTAGGCGTCGAGCACGGAGGTGTCGCCGTCGAGCGTCACCTGCCCGGCGTCCGCGAGCTTCGCCGCCGCCGCGGGCTGCAGCAGCACGGCCGCGACGAGCGGCTTCGGCGCGCGGACCGTGAGGGGTGCGCCGTCGGACGCGCCGGGACGGGCGTTGAGGACGCCGTCGCGCACGCGCACGTTCCACGTCTCGTCCCGGTCGGTGAAGTCCACGTCGAACCGGACGTCGACCTCGGCCGCCTTCTCCCCGACCACGTGCACGGCGGCGTAGTCGAAGAGGATGTCGATCGGCATGCCCGCGACCGTGTCCGGGCTCGCCGTCGCGAACCTCGCGGCGAGGATGCCCTCCCGGAGCTCGCGGGCCGCGGTGAGGAACACCCCGCGCCACTGCGGGCCCTCGGCCTGGTAGCCCATCTGCTCGTAGGCGTCGGCCTGGAGGTTCTTGGCCTCCACGTCGTCCGGGTCCGCGAAGACGAGGTGGTGCAGCACCTGCGCGGCCCACCGGTAGTCGCCGGCCTCGACGGCGCGACGCCCCTCGGCGAGGATCGCGTCGCGCCCGAACGCGGCGACGTAGCGCGTCGCGGTGTCGACGGGCGGGTGCGGGTGCAGCGACACGGGGTCGCCGTCCCACATGCCGAGCTCCTTGGTGAAGACGGCGCGGACGTCGTGGTGGAGCGTCCCGTGGTAGCCGCGGTTGTACCACTTGCGGCGCAGGACCTCGGGCAGCTCGACGACCTCTGCCGCCTCGAGCGGCGTGTACCCCTTGTTCGCCAGGCGCAGCGCCTGGTCGTGGATGTACTTGTACGTGTCGCGCTGCGACTCGAGGAACGCGACGACCTCCGCGTTGCCCCACACCGGCCACGTGTGCGGGCCGTAGTGCACCTCGACCTCGTCGCCCCACCGCACGAGCGTCTCGTCGAGGTAGCGCGCGAAGTTCCGGGCGTCGCGCGTGCGCGCCCCGCGCAGCGTCTGGATGTTGTGCAGCGAGTGGTTCGCGTTCTCCGCGCACGTGAGCGCCTTGAGCTCCGGGATCCAGATGTGCATCTCCTCCGGCGCCTCGGTGTCCGGGGCGTAGAGGAACTCGAACGTCAGGCCCGCGATGTGCCGCGACTGGCCCGTCTCGGTGATCGGGTCCGTGGGCGAGATGTAGGAGACCGTGGGTCCGTCCGCCGTGCCCGACCCGATGCCCGAGCTGACGAACTGCCGCGGGTCGCGGTCCAGCAGGCTCCCGAACGCGTACGACGCGCGGCGGCTCATCGCGTTGCCCGCGACGACGTTCTCGCCGATCGCGTACTTGTCGAACGACGCGATCGTGCCCGGAGCGATGATCGGCACCTTCCCCGAGGCGACGTCCGCCTCGTCCACCACGCCCTTGACGCCGCCGTAGTGGTCGATGTGGGTGTGCGTGTAGATCACGGCGACGACCGGCAGGTCGACCACGTGCTCGCGGAACACCGCCATCCCCGTCCGGGCGAACTCGACCGACGACGCGCAGTCGACCACGATCAGGCCCTCGTCGCCGACGACGATCGTCAGGTTCGCGATGTCCGCGTTGCGGAACTGGTAGATGCGGTCGACCACCCGGTACAGGCCCGCGCGGTGGATGACCTTCGCCTGGCGCCACAGGCTCGGGTTCACCGTGTCCGGGTTCTCGGACGCGTCGTCGTCGAGGAACGCCACGGCGGTGGTGTCGTAGCTGACACGGCCGTCGTCGAGGAGGATCTTCCCGCCGGGGACGTCCGCGAGGTGCCCACGCCGGGCGGTCTCGAAGTCCTCGACGTCGTCGAGCGCGTACAGGGCGCGCGCGTCGCGGTTGGCGGTGGCGGTGGTGGGGGTGGCGTCCTTCGGCGTGTACGGCACGGTGGCTCCCTCGGCAGGCAGGTGACGCGGTCGCGGGAGCGGTGGTCTGGGCGTCGCGCCGCCACGGCGACGCTGCCCGCGGGACGGGAGAACCGCAACCGGAAGTCCCGGGCCGACGGCGGACACCCGTCCGTCCTACCCTGAACGGGTGATCCAGGCGACGGACGAGGGGCCCTTCTTCCACGGGACGAAGGCCGACCTGCAGGCGGGCGACCTGCTGACCGCAGGGTTCCGGTCGAACTACCGGCCCGAGATCGTCATGAACCACGTCTACTTCACCGCGCTCGTCGGCGGCGCCGCGCTGGCCGCCGAGCTGGCGGCCGGGGACGCCGCACCGCGCGTCTACGAGGTCGAGCCGACCGGCCCGTTCGAGGACGACCCGAACGTCACCGACAAGAAGTTCCCGGGCAACCCCACGCGGTCCTACCGGAGCAGCGCGCCCCTGCGGGTGGTCCACGAGGTCGCCGAGTGGCCGCGGCTCAGCCCCGAGGAGCTCGCGAGCTGGCGCGCGCGCCTCGCGGCCCTGCGGACCGAGGAGCGCGGCGAGATCATCAACTGACCGCCGGGGGTCAGGACGTGCGCCGGTGCCGAGCCTCGCGTCCGGCGCCGGAGGCGACCCGGCGCGACCATCTCCGGGTCCGCCACGCGGCGACGCCGACCATGCCGAGCACGGCCACGGCGATCACCGGGGACAGGAGCCACGAGCGGTCGCCCGGCCGGTAGACCACCTGCGGGTCGGAGAAGGCGTCGTGGTGGAGCGTGGGGTGGACGGCGCCCGGCGGCGGGTCCCCCTCGGCCGTCCCGAGGTCCTCGTCGAGGAGCACCCCCTCGATGGTCCGGCCTCCCGTGTCCGACGTCCACGTCCCGGTCCAGGTGCAGACCACCGCGCTCCGGGATCTGTCGCAGCTCTGCTCGACCGGCGTGAAGGTGCCGACCTCGCCGTCGTGCTGCGCGCTCCAGCCGTTGATGGTGCCGGACACCCCGGAGCCGACCGCGACGACCGTGACGCAGGCGAGGACGACGTAGACCACCACCTCGACCGAGGCCGCGATCGCACGCTGGGTCCTCGGGGAACGCATGGCGGCCACCTCTCGGCACGGTCGTCGGGCGAGCCGCCGGGCTCGGAGGTTCCTCGGGGCCGCAGCGAGGTCGGCAAAGCGCCGCCACATCCACGCACCGTGCGCCTGGCCAGATTCGAACTGGCGACACCCGCTTTAGGAGAGCGGTGCTCTATCCCCTGAGCTACAGGCGCGTGGCCCCGGGTCAGGGCCGCAGCACAGCCTAGCCGTCACGGGCGCCCGGACGCGAAGCGCACCGGCGACGCCGGCCCCGGGGACGCGCGAGGATGGGTCGATGTCCGCTCACGTCCCGGCCCAGCCCGTCCCGTCCGCCCCTGACTCCCGCACGACCGCGCCCCGCCGGATCGTCCTCGACTGCGACCCCGGCCACGACGACGCGATCGCGATGCTCCTCGCGCACGGGAGCCCCGCCGTCGAGCTGGTCGCGGTGACGACGGTCGCCGGGAACCAGACGCTCGAGAAGGTGACGCGGAACGCGCTCGCCGTCGCGGAGCTCGCCGGGATCGACGTCCTGGTCGCGGCCGGGTGCGACCGTCCGCTCGTCCGGCCCCGGATCGTCGCGCCGGACATCCACGGCGACTCGGGCATGGACGGGCCGGTGCTGCCCGCCCCGCGCCGCGCCGTCGACGACCGGCACGCGGTGGACCTCATCATCGAGACGGTCCTGGCGGCCGAGCCGGGCGAGATCACGCTCGTCCCGACGGGCCCGCTGACGAACGTCGCGATGGCCGCGCGCAAGGAGCCGCGGATCGTGCCGCGCGTCCGCGAGGTCGTCCTCATGGGCGGCGGGTACCACGTGGGCAACCGGACGCCGGTCGCGGAGTTCAACGTCCTCGCGGACCCGGAGGCGGCGCACGTCGTGCTCACCGAGGCGTGGCCGGTGACGATGGTGGGTCTCGACCTGACGCACCAGGCCGTCGCGACGGCGGACGTGCGCGACGGGATCGCCGCGCTCGGCACCGCCCCGGCCCGGTTCGTCGGCGAGCTGCTGGACTTCTACGGGGCGACGTACCGCACCGCGCAGGGCTTCGCCTCCCCGCCGGTGCACGACCCGTGCGCGGTCGCGTACGTCGTCGACCCGTCGGTCATGACGACGCGCCGCTCGCCGCTGGACGTCGAGCTGCACGGCGGGCTGACGACCGGCATGACCGTCGCCGACCTGCGCGGCGACGAGCCCGGCCCGGAGGAGTGCCGCACGCAGGTCGCGGTCACCCTCGACCACGGCCGGTTCTGGGACCTCGTGCTCGACTCCCTGCGCCGCGTCGGCGACCCCGCCTGACCGCTGGGTGCGCGATCTCGTCGCGCTCGGACCGGGCGAGCGCGACGAGCTCACGCAGTCAGCGAGGGGGCGGGCGTGGGCGACGACGCGGTAGCGCAGTCCGGTGGACGACGTCGCCCAGTCACCCGCTCGCACCGACCACCCGGCGGGGACCTCGGGGCGAACGTGTCGCCGTCGACGACGGTGTCGATCTCGGTGACCACGCATCGGTCCGCCTCGGCGACCGTCGCGGCGTAGAGCTGGGCGCCGCCCATGACCCACACCTCGTTCGAGCCGCTCGTCCGGGCCGCGGTGCGGGCGACCGCGAGCGCCGCGTCGACCGACCCGGCCACGCGCACGGGCGCGCCGCCGTCACCCTCGGGGCGGCCGCCGTCGGGCACCCACGCCTCCTGGCGCGTGACGACGACGTTGAGGCGCCCCGGCAGGGGCCGGAACCGGGGCGGGAGCGAGTCCCACGTGCGGCGGCCCATGACCACGGGGTGGCCCGACGTGACGCGCCGGAAGTGCGCGAGGTCCTCGGGCAGGTGCCACGGCATGGTGCCGCCCGCACCGATGACGGGCCGCCCGGCGGCGTCGCGCGCCTGGGCCCAGATCAGTCCGAGCATCAGACCGCGATCGGCGCCTTGATCGTCGGGTGGTGCTGGTACCCGACGACCTCGATGTCCTCGTACTCGTAGGCGTCGATCGAGTCGCGGGGAGCGAGGCGCAGCGTCGGGTACGGGTACGGGTCGCGCGTGAGCTGCTCGCGCACCTGCTCGACGTGGTTGTCGTAGATGTGCACGTCGCCGCCGGTCCACACGAAGTCGCCGACCTCGAGGCCGGTCTGCGCGGCGACCATGTGGACGAGCAGCGCGTACGACGCGATGTTGAACGGCACCCCGAGGAAGAGGTCGGCCGAGCGCTGGTAGAGCTGGCACGAGAGGCGGCCGTCGGCCACGTAGAACTGGAAGAACGCGTGGCACGGCGGCAGCGCCATGTCCTCGATCTCCCCGACGTTCCACGCGGAGACGATGTGCCGCCGCGAGTCGGGGTTCGCCTTGATCTGCTCGATCACCTGCGCGACCTGGTCGACGTGGCGGCCGTCCGGCGTCGGCCACGAGCGCCACTGGACGCCGTAGACGGGGCCGAGCTCGCCGTCGGCGTCGGCCCACTCGTCCCAGATGCGCACGCCGCGCTCCTGGAGCCAGCGCACGTTCGAGTCGCCGCGCAGGAACCACAGCAGCTCGTACGCGACGGACTTGAGGTGCACGCGCTTGGTCGTGATCAGGGGGAAGCCCTGCGACAGGTCGAAGCGGATCTGCCGCCCGAACACGCTGCGCGTGCCCGTCCCCGTGCGGTCGCCCTTGGGCGTCCCGTGCGCCAGGACGTCGCGCAGGAGGTCCTCGTACGGGGTGGGCACGGGCCCGGGCGCGCTGCCCGACGGCGCGGGCTCGGCGGTGCGCACGGGTGCGGTCGGAACGTCGGTTGCGTCGAGGGCCACGCCCGCCAGTCTAGGCACCGCTCCGGCCCGGCGGCCGGTGACGCTCGGCACGCGCGCGGGAATCGCGCGCGGACGCCGCACGTTCCCCGGAGGGCGGACGCCCCGACGCCGCGACCCGACGAGTGCGAGGATTCACGCATGACGACGCAGCCTGCCGAGAACACCCTGAGCGCCGCCGACGAGGCCGCGCACGACGTCCCCGCGCCGTCGCCCGCCCCGGCCGACGCGCTGTGGGTCGAGCGCACGGGTACCCGCACGTACACGGGCCGGTCGGCGCGCGGCGCCGAGGTCTCGATCGGCCCGGCGAGCGAGGGTGCGGTGTTCACGCCCGGCGAGCTGCTGAAGATCGCCCTCGCGGCGTGCGCGGGCATGAGCACGGACCGCACGTTCGCCCGCCGCCTCGGCGACGACTACGCCGTGACGATCCACGTCCAGGGCGACAAGCTCCTCGAGGAGGAGCGGTACCCGAAGATCACGGGCACGTACGACATCGACCTCACGTCGCTCGACGACGACGCGCGCGACCGGCTCGTCACCGTCGCCGCGCGAGCGATCGACAAGGCGTGCACGGTAGGACGGACGGTCAAGGCCGGCGCCGAGGTCGAGTACCTGTTCCAGCCGGAGGGTGCCGGCCGCGAGGTCGAGACCCAGGACTGACCGCGGGATGACGGGAGGCGCCATGGCGTACCAGCAGGACCCCTCGAGAAGCCCCGTGCCGCGCGGCGGCGTGCCCGAGTACGGGACCCCGCCCCCGGACGCCGGGCGCAGGGACCTCGCGACGCAGGACGCGGTCGAGTGGTCCGCCTACCGGCCGACGCCGCTGCTCGACGCCGCGCTCGACAAGGCGGTGACGATCCCGTCGCACGTCATCCGGGCGCACGTCGACTCGGTGCGCCGGCGCAACCCCGAGGCGAGCCCCGCGCAGATCGTCCGGATCCTCGAGCGCGAGTACCTGCTCGTCATCCAGACGGCGGGCGGCGCCGTCGGCGCGGCGGCCGCCTTCCCCGCGGTCGGGACGGGCGTCGGGATCGCGCTGACGTCGAGCGACGTCGCGACGTTCTTCGCGTCCTCGGCGGCCTTCGCGCTCGCGGTGGCGGACGTGCACGGCATCGCGGTGGACGACGTGGGCCGCCGTCGGGCGCTCCTGCTCGCCACGGTGCTCGGCGAGAAGGGCGCGCGCGACGTCGAGCGCGCGACCCAGGGGTCGGGCCTCGCGTGGGGCAAGGTGCTCCTGACGAGCATGCCCGCCGGGACGCTCGTCAAGGTCAACAAGGCGCTCGGCAACCGGTTCCTGCGCACCCAGCTCGCGAAGCAGTCCGGCCTCGCGCTCGGCCGGCTCGTGCCGTTCGGCGTCGGCGCCGTCGTGGGCGTGGCGGGGGCGCGGGCGCTCGGGCACGGCGTGATCGCCCAGTCGCGGCGCGCGTTCGGGCCGCCGCCGTCGGTGTTCGGCCGGCTCCTCGAGGTCGTGGAGTCGCCCGTGCAGGACGCGCCGCCGCGGCTCGTCCCCGTCCCCGAGGACGCGGAGCCGCGCCGCCGTCGTCGGCTGCTGCCGGGGCGGGGGCGGCGCGACCGCTCCCCCGCCCGCGACGCCGAGTGACGACCCGGGGCGTGCGGCGCGTCGCCGTCGCGCGCGAGCTCGACGTCGACGCGTCCGTCGCGTTCGCGTGGGTCGCGGACCCGCGGACGCACCCGCGGTTCATCCCGCTCACCGTGATGACGACCCCGGCGGGCCGGGGCCCCGAGGTGGGCGACCGGTTCACGATGGTGAGCGGCCCGCTCGTCCGACGCACGGGCCGCGGCTTCCCGGACCGCATGGTCGTCGAGTCGCTCGACCGCCCGTCCGTGGCGGCGGGCCGCCCGGGCAGCACGCGGATCCGCAAGCTGGGACCGGCGCTGCTCGGCGACGCGGGCTTCGAGGTCGTGCCGCTCGGCACGGGCCGCTGCCGGGTCGTGTGGTGGGAGGAGGCGTACCTCGCCGGTCCCGTCCCCCGCGGGATCACGGCGCCCCTCGTCGGGGTCGCGCTGCGCGTCATGATGCACGTCTCGCTGCGCCGCCTCGACGCGCGCCTGCGCGCCCGCCGGTAGCCACGAGCGGCCCGGCTGCCGGGCCGCGCCCCGCGGACGCGACGGACCCGGGGCCCCACGGGACCGACCAGCGTCGGTACCGCGCGACCCCGGGTCCGGGGTGGTGGGTTCAGGCCGTCGGCCCGTCCTCCACCGGGGCGTCCTCCACCGAGGTGTCCTCCGTCGGGCTGCCCGACGACGCACGGTCGGTCGAGGTGTCGGGCACGGCCGGGCCCGCGAGGATCAGGTAGAGCTCGCGACGCGTGCGCTCGAGGAGCTCCGCGGCGGCCGTCGTCTGCTCGTCGGTGCCGGTGCGGGCGACCTGGTGGACCGCCGCGGCCACGGCCTCGACGCCTGCGCGCAGCTCGCGCCGCGGGCGGCCGCCGCGACCGGCGGCGTCGGCGAACGGGTCGCCCAGGTCGTCGGCGTGCTCCGCGACGTACGCGGTGCCCGCCTCGGTGAGCGTCGCGAGGCGGCGCCCGCCGTCGGCCGAGAGCTCGACGAGCCCCTCGTCCTGGAGCAGGTTCAGGGCCGGGTAGACCGCGCCGGGGCTCGGGCGCCACTGGCCCTCGCTGCGCTCCGCGATCTCCTGGATCACCTGGTACCCGTGCATGGGCTGCTCGGCGAGGAGCAGCAGGACGGCGGCGCGGACGTCGCCGCGGCCGGCGCGCCCGGGGCCGCGACCGCGGCCCCCGTGGCGGCGACCGCCGTGACCGGGACCGAAGCCGGGCCCGCCCGGGCCGAACCCGGGGCCTCCCGGCCCGGGACCGAACCCGCGACGGTCGTCGGCCGGACCGCCGGGGCCGAAGCCCCGGCCGCCGTCGGCCGGTCCGCCGAACCCGCGCCCACCACCGCGGCGGGCTCCGCCGCGGCCACGGGGGCCGTCGCCGCGGAACCAGGCCGCGTCGTCGGGCACGGGCGGGAAGCCGTCGCGACGACGGCGGTCCGGGCGCGGCCCGGGTCGCTCGCCGAACGGCTGGGACATGTTCTGGACGTTCTCCGGGGTCCTGCCCCGGTGCTGGTGTGCGTGGTGCATGAGGGGTGTCTCCTGTACGTGGATGTTCGCGGGCTCCGGGTGATCCGCGGAGCGTGGCGGGCCGGTCCGGCCGCGCGGTCGTCGCGAGCCGCGTCTCGGGCTCAGCGATACGGTAACGATATATCGATAGAATATCGCTGTCAACACCCGTGTCGCTCGCACGTCGTCCCAGGACGCGCACCCGTCCCGGACGTACGCTGACTTCCAGCAGCCAACCGGCAGCCCACCAGCAGCACCGGACGCATCCCCCGTCCGGCACCCACCCGGGCCGCACCACCCCGGCGGCCCGGCTCCCGCGAGGAGGCGGCGATGCGCCCAGGCCAGCCCCGGCACTACCTGATGTGCCGGCCGACGTACTTCACCGTCAGCTACGAGATCAACCCCTGGATGGACCGGCGCACACCGGTCGACACCGCGCTCGCGGTCGCGCAGTGGGAACGCCTGCGCGACACCTTCCGCGACCTCGGCCACACCGTCGAGACGATCGACCCCGTCCCCGGCCTGCCGGACATGGTCTACGCGGCCAACGGCGCGACCGTCGTCGACGGCCTCGTCTACTCCGCGCGCTTCACCCACCCCGAGCGCGGGCCCGAGGGCGCCGCCTACCTCAAGTGGTTCGCCGACCACGGGTACGTCACGCACCTCGCGGAGCACGTCAACGAGGGCGAGGGCGACCTGCTGCTGGCCGGCGACGTCGTGCTCGCCGGCACCGGCTTCCGCACCGAGCGCGCCGCGCACGCCGAGGCCGCGGCCCTGTGGGGCCGGGAGGTCGTGACGCTCGAGCTCGTGGACCCGCGGTTCTACCACCTGGACACGGCGCTCACCGTGCTGCGCGGCAACGAGGGCACCGCCGGCAACCGCGGGACCGGCGACGACGCGCACCCCGACGACACCACCCACCCCGCGCTCACCGGCCCGCCGGCCGTCGACGTCGTCTACCTGCCCGCCGCGTTCTCCCCCGCCGCGCAGGAGGTGCTGCGCGAGCGCTACCCCGACGCGCTCCTCGCGACCGAGGAGGACGCCGCCGTGCTCGGCCTCAACGCGGTGAGCGACGGGACGCACGTCGTGCACTCGCCGCGCGCGGGCCGGCTCGCCGCGGCGCTGCGCGAGCGCGGCTACGAGACGGTCGCGGTGGACACGTCGGAGCTCCTGCGCGGCGGCGGCGGGGCCAAGTGCTGCACGCTCGAGATCCGCGAGCCCGCCGTCCACTCCCCGGCGCCGGCCGGGAGCGCGTCGTGACCGCCCAGGAGGTCCGCGCGTCGGACGGCCGCACGGGCGCGAGCAGCGCCACCGGCCCGCTCGGCCGCGACCGGCCCGCTGACGGCAGCGGCGGCGGCGCGCTCGCGCACAACTACTACCCGCTGCCCGTCACGGTCGCGAGCGCCGAGGGGTCGTGGGTCACCGACGTGACCGGTCGCCGCTACCTCGACCTCCTCGCGGGGTACTCGGCGCTCAACTTCGGGCACCGGCACCCCGCGCTCGTCGACGCCGCCACGCGCCAGCTCGGCCGCGTCACGCTCACGTCGCGCGCGTTCGACCACGACCTCCTGCACCCGTTCGCCGAGGCGCTCGCCGCGCTCGTCGGGCCCCTCACCACGGGCGGGGCGGACTCCCTCGTGCTCCCGATGAACACGGGCGCGGAGGCCGTCGAGACCGCGATCAAGACGGCGCGCAAGTGGGGCTACGACGTCAAGGGCGTGCCCCCGGGCGAGGCGACGGTCGTCGTCGGCTCCGGGAACTTCCACGGCCGCACGACGACGATCGTGTCGTTCTCCGACGACCCCGACGCCCGGCGCGGGTTCGACCCGTACACGCCGGGGTTCCGGCTCGTGCCGTACGGCGACGCCGACGCGGTCGCCGCCGCGATCGACGACACGACCGTCGCCGTGCTCCTGGAGCCGGTGCAGGGCGAGTCGGGCGTCGTCGTGCCGCCCGACGACTACTGGCCGCGCCTGCGCGCGATCACGACCGCGCGGGACGTGCTCCTCGTGGCCGACGAGATCCAGTCCGGCCTCGGGCGCGCCGGGGCGACGCTCGCGACCGAGACGTGGGGCGTGCGACCCGACCTCGTGACCCTCGGCAAGGCGCTCGGCGGCGGGATCGTGCCGGTCTCGGCCGTCGTCGGGCGGCGCGACGTGCTCGAGGTGCTCACGCCCGGGACGCACGGCAGCACGTTCGGCGGCAACCCGCTCGCGTGCGCGGTCGGGCTCGCGGTCGTCGAGCTGCTGCGCACGGGCGAGCCGCAGCGACGCGCGCGCGAGCTCGGCACCGGGTTCCAGGACCGTCTCAGCAAGCTCGTCGACGCGGGCCTGCTCGACGGCGTCCGCGGCCTCGGCCTGTGGGCGGGCCTCGACCTCGACCCGGCGCGCGGGACGGGCCGCGACCTCTGCGAGGCGCTGCTCGCGCGCGGCGTCCTCGCCAAGGACACGCACGGCTCGACCATCCGCCTCGCTCCCCCGCTCACCATCGCGGCCGAGGACCTCGAGACCGGGCTGTCCGCCCTGGAGGACGCCCTGACGGACCTTGCGCGGGGTCGGTAGAGTCCGGAGGGTGACCACGCCCGAGCCCACCGCACCCGGTACCACCACCCTCGCGTCGTCCCTCGACGACCTGCGTCGCGCGTACGCCGACCTGCAGGCGCTGGGGCTGAGGCTCGACCTCACGCGGGGCAAGCCCTCGGCCGAGCAGCTCGACCTCTCCGAGGCCCTGCTCGCGCTCCCGGGCGAGGGCGTGCACACGGACGCCGACGGCACGGACGTGCGCAACTACGGCGGCCTCGACGGGCTGCCCCAGCTCCGGCGCATCTTCGCCGAGCTGCTCGGCGTTCCCGTCGAGCAGCTCCTCGCGGGCGGCAACGCGAGCCTCACGCTCATGTACGACACGCTCGTGTACGCGACGCTCTTCGGCGTCCCCGGGTCCGAGCGCCCGTGGGGCCGCGAGGAGAAGGTCCGCTGGATCTGCCCCGTGCCCGGCTACGACCGCCACTTCTCCGTGTGCGAGGCGCTCGGCATCGAGATGGTCACCGTCCCCATGACGGCGGACGGCCCCGACGCCGCGGCCGTCGCCGCGCTCGTCGCCGACGACCCGACGATCAAGGGCATGTGGGTCGTGCCGACGTACGCGAACCCCGACGGCTCGGTCGTCACGGAGGAGGTCGCGCGGGCGCTCGTGTCCGTGCCCGCCGCCGCCCCGACTTCCGCATCCTGTGGGACAACGCGTACGCCCTGCACCACCTCACCGACGACGAGGTCCGCAGCGCCGACGCGATCGCGCTCGCCGCCGAGGCCGGCCACCCGGACCGCGTGATCCTCTATGCCTCGACGTCGAAGATCACGTTCGCCGGCGCAGGCGTCGCGTTCCTCGCGTCGTCCCCCGGGAACGTCGCCTGGTACAAGAAGCACCTGTCCGCCCAGTCCATCGGCCCGGACAAGGTCAACCAGCTCCGGCACGCGCTGTTCTTCGGCGACGCCGACGGCGTGCGGGCCCACATGCGCAAGCACCGCGACATCATCGCCCCCAAGTTCGACGCCGTGACGAGCATCCTCGCCGACCGCCTCGGCGCCACCGGCGTCGCGTCGTGGACCGAGCCGAAGGGCGGCTACTTCGTCAGCCTCGAGGTCGTGCCGGGCACCGCGTCGCGCGTCGTCGAGCTCGCGAAGGCCGCCGGCATCGCGCTCACGCCCGCGGGCGCCCCGTTCCCCTACGGCAAGGACCCGGAGGACAAGGTCCTCCGCCTCGCCCCGACCCTCCCCCGATCGAGGAGGTCCGCGTCGCGATGGACGGCGTCGCGACGTGCGTCCTCCTCGCGGCCGCGGAGCACGCCGCTCGGTAGAGGGCCCCGGACCCGCGAGGTAGAGCCTCCGGTCGCGAGAGAGAGCCCCCGGGATCTCCCTCGCGGCCGGAGGCTCTACCTCGTTCCGGCACGTCTCTTCGCTCCTGGCGCATCGCGCTGGTCAGCGTCCCCTTCTCCGGCGCACGATGAGAGGGGTGCGCGACCGATGAGTTCTGCCGGCCCGGGCGGTCGGTGGGTGCGTGGGTGGCCCGGACGCTCCGGGCGGCCCGTCGGCAACGGCCAGGAGGGGACATGACCGAACCTGCACGCGGCGACCTCGCCGTCGAGGCGCGCGGCCTCGTCAAGCACTTCACGACCGGGAAGTCGGTGACCAAGGCGGTCGACGGCATCGACCTCCTCATCCCCGAGGGCACCGTGTTCGGCGTCCTCGGGCCGAACGGCGCGGGCAAGACGACCGCCGTCCGTATGCTCGCGACGCTCCTGCGCCCCGACGCGGGCACGGCGCGGGTCCTCGGCCACGACGTCGTGCACGACGCCGACAAGGTGCGGTCCGTCGTCGGGCTCACCGGGCAGTACGCGTCGGTGGACGAGGACCTCACGGGCACGGAGAACCTCGTCATGCTCGCGCGGCTGTACGGGTTCCTCGGCGGCACGGCACGCGGTCGCTCGGCCGAGCTTCTCGACGCGTTCGGGCTCGGGGACGCCGGCGACCGCCAGGTGAAGACGTACTCGGGCGGTATGCGGCGGCGCATCGACCTCGCGGCGAGCCTCGTCATGAGCCCGCGCGTCATCTTCCTCGACGAGCCGACCACCGGGCTCGACCCTCGCAGCCGCAACCAGGTGTGGGACATCGTGCGCGTGCTCGTCGCCGACGGCGCGACCGTGCTGCTCACGACCCAGTACCTCGAGGAGGCGGACCAGCTCGCCGACCGCATCGCCGTGATCGACCACGGCAAGGTCATCGCGGAGGGCACCGCGACCGAGCTCAAGCGGTCGGTGGGCGAGGGCGCGGTCCACCTGCGCCTCGCCGACGCGACGCAGCGGGGCCGGGCCGCGGAGGTCGTGGGTGCGCTGCTCGGCACGGACATCACGCTCGCGAACGACCCGTACGCGTTCACCGCGCGCGTGCCCGACGACGGCGCGGCGGACGTCGCGCGGATCCTGCCCGCCCTCGGCGACGAGGGAATCGTGGTGCCCGAGTTCACGCTGGGGCAGCCGAGCCTCGACGAGGTCTTCCTCGCGCTCACCGGCCAGCCCATGGACGACGACGAGACGATCGAGGAGGTGGCCTGATGGCCGCGGACCCCACGACCACCGCCGCGGAGCTGCGCGCCCCGGAGGCGAACGCGCTGCGCGCGGCGGTCGCGCTCGACCGGCGGCCGGACCGGCCGTCACCCGTCTCGGCGACCCTGACGTACACCTGGCGCGCGCTGCTGAAGATCAAGCACGTGCCCGAGCAGCTGTTCGACGTCACGGTCTCGCCGATCATCTTCACGCTGATGTTCACGTACCTGTTCGGCGGCGCGCTCGCCGGCGACGTGCAGAGCTACCTGCAGTTCCTGCTGCCCGGCATCCTCGTGCAGGCGGTGCTCTTCACGACGATCTACACGGGCTACACGATGAACACGGACATCAGCAAGGGCGTGTTCGACCGGTTCCGGTCGCTGCCCGTGTGGCGGCCCGCGCCGATCGTCGGCGCGCTGCTCGGCGACACCGTGCGCTACACGATCGCCTCGGTCGTGACCCTCGCGCTCGGCCTCGTGCTGGGCTTCCGCCCGCCGGGCGGCGTCGTCGGCGTGGTCCTGGGGATCGTGCTGCTGCTGGTGTTCGCGTTCGCGCTCAGCTGGGTGTTCACGGCGCTCGGGCTCGTGCTGCGTTCCCCCAACGCCGTCATGGGCACGTCGATGCTCGTGCTCATGCCGCTCACGTTCGCGTCGAACATCTTCGTCGACCCGTCGACGATGCCCGTCGTGCTGCAGCGCTTCGTCGACGTCAACCCGGTCACGCACCTCGTCACCGCGGTGCGCGGGCTCATGGCGGGCGAGCCCGCGACGGAGGGGATCGTGTGGGTCCTCGTGGCGTCCGTCGTCCTCACCGCGATCCTCGCCCCGATCACCATGCGGCTGTACCGCAACCGGAGCTGACCGCGCGCCGGGGCACCACGGGCCGTGGTGCCTCGGCGTGCCGGGGGCTCAGCCCTCCTGGGCCGCCGGTTCGTCGTCCTCGCACTTCTTGGTCACGACCATGACGGGGCACGCGGAGTGGTGCAGCACGGCCTGGCTCGTGGAGCCCAGCAGCAGGCCGCGGAACCCGCCCCGCCCGCGCGAGCCCACGACGATGAGATCGGACGCCGTGGAGAACTCCGTGAGGAGCTCCGCACCCGTGCCGTCGAGCACGATGCGCTTGATCGTCAGCCCGGGGTGCTCCGCCTCGTGGCGGTCGATGATGACGTTCAGCCCCTCGGTGACGTCGGCCAGGACCTGCTCGTGGTCGATCGACGCCGGCAGCCACGCGAGGAGGCCCGCACCGGCACCGACGGGGACGCCGGCGACCGCGACGAGCTCGGCGTCCCAGGCGCGGGCCTGACGGATCGCGTGCCGCAGCGCGATCTCCGCGGACGGCGACCCGTCCACCCCGACGACGATCCGGCGCAGGTCCCGCACCGGCGGCAGCTCCTGCGCGCCGCCCTCGTCGTCCTTCCCGCCCGCGCGGTACGGCACGACGACCGTCGGGCAGTGCGCGTGCGCGGGCAGCGCGGAGGAGACGGTGCCGAGCAGCCGCTCGGTGAAGCCGCCGCGCCCCCGCGTGCCGACGACGACGAGCGCGTGCTCGCGCGACATCTCGACGAGGACCCCCGCGGCGTCGCCGGTCGTGACGGTCGCCGTCGTGCGGACCCCGGCGCCCTCGGCGCGGGCGCGAGCCTCTTCCAGGACGGCGCGCGCGCCCTCCTGGATGGCCGAGTCGTCGAGGGCCGCGTAGCCGCCGTCGAGCGACGCCGCCGTGAACGACGGCAACGAGTAGGTGCACACGATGTGGAGGGGCCACCCCACGCGCAGCGCGTACGCCGCGGCCCAGTCCAGGGCGTGGAGGCTCGGCGCCGAGCCGTCGACACCGACGAGGACGGATTCCGTGCGGGTCATGAGCGACTCTCCTCTCGACGGCCCGGTGCCATCGGACGACCAACCTAGCCGAGACCAGGCCCGGCCGTCCGTCTGCCACGAGTCACGAACACGTCAAGAATGCCACGAACCCCGCCCGCTCGCGCTGAGTGCGAGCGGACGGGGTTCGTCCAGCCAGTGACCGCGGGGGTCCTGATCGGGTGAGCGATCAGGCCACGCGGATGAAGGTGGGGTTCGACTGCCAGATCTGGCGGAACTGGACCGACTTCCCGGGACGCGGGGCGTCGATCATCATGTTGTCGCCCGCGTAGATGGCGATGTGGCCCGGCGTCCAGATGAGGTCGCCCGGCTGCGCCTGGTCGCGCGACACCTTGGTGCCGACCGAACCCTGGGCGCCCGACGTGCGCGGCAGGTTGATGCCGACCTGGGCGTAGACGTAGCTGGTGAAGCCCGAGCAGTCGAAGCCGTCGGGGGTGGTGCCGCCGTAGACGTACGGGACGCCCACGTAGCGGGCCGCGATCGAGACGATCGACGAGCCGTAGGCCGACGCCGGGGCGCCGACGGAGGCCTCCTGCTGGGCCGAGGCCTGCGACTCGTCGGACGACGACTGCGTGGACTGGCGCTCCTGCGTGCGGCTCGTCTGCGTGGTGCGGACGGGCTCGGGCTCGGGCTCCGGCTCCGGCTCGGGGGCCGGGGTCACGGTGACCGGGGCCTCCTCGATGGTGAACGCCGCGTCGGCCGCGACGGTCACGGCCGGGGCGGCCTCGAGGGCCTGGCGGGCCTGCGCGGTGAGGGCGCTGAGGTCGACGGCGTTGAGCTTGCCGGACTCGTTGTCGACCGGGGCGGCCGTCGCGGGGGCGGCGGCGCCGATCATCGAGACGATGAGGCCGGAGGACGCGGCGACGACGGCGGTACGACGACCGACGCTCGACATCTGGTCCGATGCGGCCTGGGCGATGGTGCTGAGTGGCGTCACGGGACGCCGCGCCGCGCGGTGGCGGGCGCGAGTCGTGCTCACGGTCACTGTTGCCTCTCCTGGACGCCTGCGAGGTCAGCTGTCGGGTTCGGGTGGAAGAGTCACCCGGCCTGGCGGACCGGAGTCCGTCGGGCTTCACCCCAAGGGCGCTGTCTCCAGCACCCGGAAGTGGGTCCCCCGTCCCTGTCATCGGGTCGTCGTGGGCCTCTCGCGGTGACAGGGTTAGGCGTTCCGCGCGAGGTCTCCGCCAGATGGGTATCCCGACGGAGCAGGACGACCGTACAGGACCCCTCGGCAAAAGTCACGTTCCCATTACGACGGAACACGGCCCCTCGCATCGCCGCAGGTCACGGCGTTTCCCCCGGTGAACGGGCGGCTATCCGCGGGCGACGAAGAGGTGGCGCGCGACGTCGTCGGGCAGGTCGAGGACGACCGGCGCACCCTCTCCCTGCACGGTGACCCCGCCGGCCGGCGCCGGGCGCACCACGAGCGTGCGGCGCGGCAGCACCCCGGCCTGGGCGAACCGCGCGAGGAGCTCGACGTCGACCTGGACCGGCTCGGCGATCCGCTGGAGCACGACGCGCACCTCGCCGCCGCCGAGACCGTGCTGGGCGAGGTGGACGGGGAGCGACACGACGCCGTCGAGGAAGTCGACCTCCTCGAGCTGCTCCCCGAGCTCCGGCAAGCCCGGGATGGGGTTGCCGTACGGGTCGAAGTGCGGGTGGTCGAGCAGCCCGAGGAGCCGCTCCTCGACGAGCTCGCTCATCACGTGCTCCCAGCGGCACGCCTCGGTGTGCACGTACTCCCAGTCGAGCTTGATGACGTCCGTGAGGAGCCGCTCGGCGAGCCGGTGCTTGCGCATGACGCGCGTCGCCTTCTCGTGGCCCGCGGGCGTGAGCTCGAGGTGGCGGTCCCCCGTGACGACGACGAGCCCGTCGCGCTCCATGCGCGCCACCGTCTGCGACACCGTGGGCCCCGAGTGGCCGAGGCGCTCCGCGATGCGCGCGCGCAGCGGGACGATGCCCTCCTCCACGAGCTCGTAGATCGTCTTCAGATACATCTCGGTGGTATCGATCAGATCGGTCACGTCACGCTCCCAGTCGCTCGTCGGCTCGGGGCGCCCGGTCGTCGCTCCACGGGGCGCCTGCCCGCACCGGCGGGCCGCTGGGGGTCAGTCTATGGCGAGCCCGTGACCCGACCGCGGTGTCGTCCAGAGGCACCCGTGGTGCCTGGTGGCCCGCGCCTCCCCGCGGGCCCCGGCGCGGACCCTGCGGTGACGCACGGCCTGTGGACGAGGCTCCCGGGGTGCGCCGCGCGCGCGTAGGGTGACGCCGTGCCCGATCTCGCGAACACCTCGATCACGATCCCCTCGGACCTCCTGCCGGCCGACGGCCGCTTCGGGTCCGGGCCCTCCAAGGTCCGCGCCGCGCAGGTCCGGGCGCTGTCCGACGCCGGCACCTCCCTGCTGGGGACGTCCCACCGGCAGGCGCCCGTCCGGTCGCTCGTGCGCCGCACGCGCGAGGGCCTCGCCACGCTGTTCGCGCTGCCCGACGGCTACGAGGTCGTGCTCGGCAACGGCGGCTCCACGACGTTCTGGGACGTCGCGACGGCATGCCTCGTCCGCTCGAAGGCGCAGCACGCAGCGTTCGGCGAGTTCGGCGCGAAGTTCGCCGCCGCGACGACCGCCGCACCCTTCCTGGAGCCGTCCCAGGTGATCTCGGCCCCTGCGGGGACCGTCGCGCTCCCGGAGCCCGCCGACGACGTCGACGTGCACGCGTGGCCGCACAACGAGACCTCGACCGGCGCGATGGCGCCCGTGCGCCGCGTCCCCGGCTCGCGCGAGCGCGGCGCGCTCACGCTCGTGGACGCCACGTCCGGCGCGGGCGCGATCCCCGTGGACGTCGCGGAGACCGACGTCTACTACTTCGCGCCGCAGAAGGTCTTCGGGTCGGACGGCGGCCTGTGGCTCGCGCTGTGCTCGCCCGACGCGCTCGCGCGCGCGGACGAGGTCGAGAGCAGCGGCACCCGCTGGCTCCCGGAGTCGCTGTCGCTGCGCACGGCCGCGGCGAACTCGCGCCAGGACCAGACGCTCAACACGCCCGCGATCGCGACGCTCGTCATGCTCGCGGAGCAGGTGGAGTGGCTCCTGGGCAACGGGGGCCTGGAGTGGGCCGCCGCCCGGTCCGCCGAGTCGGCCGCGCACCTCTACGGGTGGGCGGACTCGCGCGAGTGGGCGACGCCGTTCGTCGCGAACCCGGCGGAGCGGTCGACGGTCGTCGGCACGATCGACCTGGACGACGCGATCGACGCGACGACCGTCGTCGCCGCGCTGCGCGAGAACGGCGTGCTCGACGTCTTCCCGTACCGCAAGCTCGGCCGCAACCAGCTGCGCGTCGCCATGTTCCCGGCGATCGAGCCCGACGAC
Organism: Cellulosimicrobium sp. JZ28; assembly: GCF_015327065.1. NCBI lineage: Bacteria > Bacillati > Actinomycetota > Actinomycetes > Micrococcales > Promicromonosporaceae > Cellulosimicrobium > Cellulosimicrobium sp. JZ28. The sequence continues at coordinate 3,039,231 of NZ_CP017660.1, forward strand.
GTCCGCGCCCTCACCGCGTGCGTGGACCACGTCGTCGACCACCTCGGCTGACGAGCGCGACCGAGGTCCGCGCCCAGCACGAGGCCGGTGCCGCCCGGGAGACCGGGGTGGCACCGGCCTGGTGGCTCGGGCGGGAGTGGCGGCGTCAGGCCGCCCGGGCGGCCTCCTGCGCGTCCTCGGCCTCGATCCGGCGCCGCGCCTCGGTGCGGGCGGAGCGGTCGGTCGGGGTCCCGGCGTCGAGGTAGCGCACCACGAGGTGCGGGCGCTGCAGGACGCGGTACCGGACCTCGAGGTGCCAGTTGCGCACGGCCCAGACGGCGGCGCCCACCGCGACGAGCGCGGCGGTGATCGACCCGACGCCGATCGCCCAGCGCGGGCCCCACGCCTCGGCGATCCAGCCGACGAGCGGGGAGCCGACGGGCGTCGCACCGAGGAACACGATCATGTAGAGAGACATGACGCGCCCGCGCATGACGGGGTCCACGGACATCTGGATGGTCGAGTTGGCTGCGGTCATCATGGTGAGCGACGCGAGCCCCACGGGGATGCACGCGACGGCGAAGCTCGCGTACGTGGGCATGAGCGCCATGACCCCCGTGGCGACGGCGAACCCGAACGCGGACCCGATGACGAGCCGGACGCGCGGGCGCTCCCGGCGCGCGGCGAGCAGGGCCCCGGTGAGCGACCCGATCGCGAGGATGGACCCGAGGATCCCGTACTCCCCCGGCCCCATGCCGAACTCGACCTTCGCCATCATCGCGGACGTGAGCTGGAAGTTGAGCCCGAACGTCGACACGACGCCGACGACGACCATGATGACGATGATGTCCGTCCGTCCGCGCACGTACCGGATGCCCTCGCGGATCTGACCCTTCTCGCGCGGCGCGCTGGGCAGCACGTGGAGCTCGCGCGTGCGCATGTACAGCAGCGCGAGGATGGTCGCCCCGAAGGTCACGCCGTTGATGATGAACAGCCAGCCGGAGCCGACGGCCGCGATGAGGAGCCCGGCGACGCCCGGCCCGACGAGGCGCGCCGCGTTGAACGACGCGCTGTTGAGCCCGACGGCGTTGGAGAGCTTGTCGGCGGGCACCATCTCGGCGACGAACGTCTGGCGCACGGGGTTGTCGAACGCCGAGACGACGCCGAGCAGGCCGGCGAACACGTAGACGTGCCACAGCTCGACGTTCCCGGACAGCACGAGCGCGCCGAGGCCGAGCGCGAGCAGTCCCATCGCGCCCTGGGTGGCCATGAGGAGCCGACGGCGCGGGAGCCGGTCGGCGAGCAGGCCCGCCCACGCGGACAGGGCGAGCACGGGCGCGAACTGCAGCGCGGTGACGACGCCGACGGCGACGCCGGAGTTGTCGGTGAGGTCGCTGAGGACGAGCCAGTCCTGCGCGACGCGCTGCATCCAGGTGCCGACGTTCGCGACGAGCGCGGCGCCGAACCAGACGCGGTAGTTGTAGTACTGGAGGGAGGAGAACGTGGTGCTCATCGGGCGGCGATCCGGGTCAACAGCTCACTGGCGCGGGCCAAGGTCTCTCTTTCGTCAGGGGTGAGGGAGGACAGCTGCTGCGTGAGCCACGCGTCCCGGCGGCGCCGCGTCTCCTTGACCTCGCGCACGCCGGCGTCCGTGAGGCGCACGACGACCTGACGGCGGTCGCTCGCGTGCTCCCCCTTCTCGACGAGACCCATCTCGACGAGGGCGTTGACGGCGCGGGTCATCGACGGCGGCCGGACGCGCTCGTGCTCCGCGAGCTCGCTGGGCGACATGGCGCCGTGCTTGTGCAGGACGGTGAGGACGCCGAACCGCCCCTCGGGGAGGTCCGCCTCGCCGCGCTGGGCACGCAGCCGCCGGGAGATCCGGGTGAGCGCGACCCGCAGGTCGCCGCCGAGCGTCGCGGGCCGGTACTGGTTCCGGGTAGGAGCAGTGAGGTCCGCAGCAGGCATGATAGTTACCCTAACTCATTACCCTAGGTAAGGAAAGAGGTGCAGGTCACGTCCAGGGGCGCGCCGGAGAGGCACCACGCCTGGGCGCGGGCAGCGCCTCGGCAGGTGCCTGTCGGCACTGCGGCGAGGACGCGAGGGCGGCCTGCCCGGCGGTCGTGTCAGGGCACGTAGGCGACGACGACGTCACCCTCGCCGTCCACGACGACGGCCCCCGTGCCGTGCGGGACGAACACGGACTGCCCGCGGACGAGCCGCGTCCCGGGCTCGGCCCCGGCGCCCGCGCGGGCGGCCGCGAGCGTCACCGCACCGTCCAGGCACAGCACGACGCGCGGACCGGCGGCGGGCAGCGGCACCGCGCCCGCGACCCGGCCGGCCCGGAGCGCGAACTCCGCGACGGGCGGGCGGTAGGCGACGAGGCCGGTGCCGTCGTCGACCAGCCGCGGTCGCGCGGCCGGACCGGGCGTGCACGTGGCGCACTCGAGCAGGGCGTCGACGTCGACGAGCTTGCTCGTCAGCCCGGCCCGCAGCACGTTGTCGGAGCTCGCCATGATCTCGACGGCGCACCCGGACAGGTACGCGTGCACGTGCCCCGACGGGACGAACATCGACTCCCCGGGCTCCAGGGTGACGCGGTTGAGCATGAGGGACACGACGGCGCCCGGGTCGCCCGGGTGCTGCTCCGCGAGCGCGAGGACGGTCGCGTCGGCACGGCGCGACGTGCGCCGGCCCCCCGGCGCGGGCACCGCCGGCTCGCGCCCGGCCCGGGCACGGACGGACGCGACGGTCAGCGCGAGGTCGGCCGCGACGTCGGGCTCCGCGCGGGCGTGGAGCGCGAGGGTGAACGCCTCCCGGACGCCCGCCTCGGTGGGGCGGGCGCGCAGGGTGTCGCGCATCCGTCCGGCGAGCGCGCCGTCGAGCCCGTCGAGCAGCTCGAGGATGCGCGCGGGTCGGCGGAACCCGGAGAGGCCCTCGAAGCGGGAGACCGCCACGACCATCTCGGGCTTGTGCTGGTCGTCGTGGAAGCTGCGCAGCGGCGAGTCGCGCGCGACGCCCTCCCGGTTCTCGCGGTTGAACCCGGCGCGCGCGAGGTGCGGGCGCGGGTGGACCTGCAGCGAGAGCGCACGGTCGGCGGCGAGCACCTTGAGGAGGTACGGCAGCCGGGGCCCGTACTGGTCGAGGACGCGCTGGCCCAGCACCCCCACCGGGTCCGCGCGCACCAGGTCCGCGAGCGTCGTGCCCGACGTCGTCTCCGCGCCCGGGTGCGACGTCCCGGCCGGGCGAGCGCCGCCGTCGGGCACGACGCGCGACGGCGCGAGCGGGTGCGCCCCCATCCACAGCTCGGCCGCCGGACGACCGTCCGGTACCACCCCCAGGAGGTCCTGGATCGCCGACGTCGAGCCCCAGTCGTACCGCTGGACGGTGTTCTCCAGCCGGTAGAACGCCGACGGACGAGCGCCGGGGAGGGCGTCGTCCACCGACGCCTCCCCCGACCGCTCGTCCGCCGCGCTCGTCATGGGCCGAGCCTAGAGGCCCAGGGCGTCCCGGATGGGGCCGAGGAGGAAGTACACGACGAACATCGCCGCCGCGACCCACATCAGCGGGTGGATCGCCCGGACCTTGCCGAGCGCGAGCTTGATGAGCACGAAGGCGAGGAAGCCCGCCCCGATGCCGTCCGCGATCGAGTACGTGAACGGCATGACGATGATCGTGAGGAAGGCGGGGATGCCGATCTCGACGTTCTTCCAGGAGATGCCGGCGATCTGCGTCATCATGAGGAACCCGACGAAGACGAGCGCGGGCGCCGCGGCCTCGTACGGGACGAGCGCGACGAGCGGCGACAGGAACGTCGCGAGCAGGAACGCGACACCCGTGACGACCGACGCGAGGCCCGTGCGGGCACCCTCGCCGGCGCCCGTCGTCGACTCGACGAAGCTCGTGTTCGACGACACGGACCCGGCACCACCGGCCGCCGCCGCGATGGAGTCGACGACGAGGATCGCGCGCGAGCGCGGCGGGACGCCCTCGGCGTCGTTGAGGCGCGCCTCGGCGCCGACGGCGACCATCGTGCCCATCGAGTCGAAGAAGTCGGCGAGCAGGAGCGAGAACACCAGCAGGATCACGGTGACGGTCGCGATGTTCTGGAACGAGCCCAGGAGGGAGAACTGGCCGAGGAGGCCGAAGTCCGGGACCTGCACGACGCCGTCGAACGTGGGCGCGTTGAGGTTGAAGCCGTCCGGGTTCGAGCCGTCGGGGGCCTTCGCGCCGATGTGGAGCGTGTTCTCCAGCACGACGGCGAGCACCGTCGCCGTGAGGATCGCGACGAGCAGCGCGCCCTTGACCTTGCGCACCCAGAGCACGATCGTCAGCACGAGGCCCACGACGAACACGAGGATCGGCCACGTGCCGAGGTTGCCGAGCGCGAGGAGCGTGCCGCTGCCCGCGGTGACGAAGCCCGCGTTGACGAGGCCGATGAGCGCGATGAACAGGCCGATGCCGACGCTGATGGCGGTCTTCAGCTCGAGCGGCACGGCCCGGAAGACGGCCTCGCGGAACCCGGTGAGCACGAGCACGAGGATGATGAGGCCCTCGATGACGACGAGGCCCATCGCGTCCGCCCACGTGACCCCGGGCAGCGACGCGATCGAGTACGCGACGACGGCGTTGAGACCGAGCCCGGCCGCGAGACCGAGCGGGAAGTTCGCGAAGACGCCCATGGCGAGCGTCATGACGCCCGCGACGAGCGCGGTGGCCGCGGCGATCTTGCCGAAGTCCGGCTCGGCGCCCCCGCCGAGGAACTGGCCCGTGCCGTCCTGGACGGTCCCGATGATCAGCGGGTTCAGCACGATGATGTAGGCCATCGCGAAGAACGTCACGAGACCGCCGCGGATCTCGGTGCCGATCGTCGAGCCACGCTCGGTGATCTTGAAGAAGCGGTCGATCGCGCCGCGCGCAGGCGCGGGGGCGTGCTCGTCCTCACGGACGGAGGTGGGGGTGGACATGGGGAGAATGCTGCCAGAACCGTGTGACCGCGCGGTAACGCGCCGGACACGGTCGGGCATCGCCCGCCCGGGTCGTCCGTGCACGTCAGGCCGCGCCGACGGCGTCGAGCGCCGTCCGGGGTGTGCTCGACGCCACGTCAGCCGGCCCGGGCGTCGCGCCGACGTCGTGCGCGCGGGACACGCCGTGACCGTGCCCGAGCGACTCGGCCGTCGCGAGGTCGGTGACGCTGCGCGGCGCGCCCGAGGCGAGCTGGACCGCGTGGAGCACGTCGAGGATCGCGTTCGCCCGCTCCCCGGCGGGGCCCGCGGGGACGCCGTGCACGACCCGGGCGGGGTGCAGGAGGTCGACGACGGCGTGGCCCGGCCGGTGCTCGTCGGGCACCCAGGCGACCGTGGCCGGGACGCCGTCCGCGGCGAGGCACGCGGCGAGCAGCGCGGCGGTGCCCGCGGGGACGCGGGCGCGCCCGACGACGAGGTCGCCGGGGCCGAGGTGCGGGGCGAGGCCGTCGAGCGCGTCTCGCAGCGCCGCGACGCGCGCCGCACCGCCGACGTCGGGCGCGGTCCCGGCGCCGACGCAGAGCAGGTGCACGCGCGCACCGGCGACGGCCGTGCGGTCGGTCGTCGGGCGCAGGCGCCCGCTCACGAGGCCGAGCGCGAGGAGCCGGGGCAGCCGCGGCTCAGCGGTCCTCGGCGCGGAGCGGAGCGCGGCGAGCGCGCGCGGGTCCGGGTCGAGGAGCACGACCTCGTGGCCGGCGGCGGCGAGGCAGGCCGCGTGCAGGACGCCGCGGCGACCGCCTCCCGAGACCGAGACCCGCACGACGCACCTCCTCCTGCCTGCCCCGACACCCCGGCGGGCGTCAGTAGGCCCCGGAGCCGGAGAACACCGCGCGCGCCGTGCGCGCGAGGATGAGGAAGTCGCCGAACATCGTCCAGTTCTCCACGTAGTACACGTCGAGACGGACGCTCTCCTCCCACGACAGGTCCGACCGGCCGCCGACCTGCCACAGGCCCGTGAGACCGGGCTTGACCAGGAGCCGACGGCGGACCTTCTTCTCGTACTTCTGCACCTCGCGCGGCAGCGGGGGCCGCGGGCCGACGAGGCTCATGTCGCCGCGCAGGACGTTGAGGAGCTGCGGCAGCTCGTCGAGCGAGTAGCGGCGCAGCACCCGGCCGACGGGCGTCACGCGCGGGTCGTCACGCATCTTGAACAGAAGGCCGGAGCCGTCGTTCTGCTCCTCGAGGTGCTCGACCTCGCGGTCGGCGCCCACGCGCATCGAGCGGAACTTGTACATCGAGAACGTGCGGCCGTTGCGCCCGACGCGCTCCTGGCGGTAGAGGACGGGACCGCGGCTCGTGAGGCGGACGGCGAGGGCGACCGCGACGAGCACGGGCAGCGCGACGAGCGTGATGAGGGCCGCGCCCGTCCAGTCCACGACCGACTTCACGGCGAACTTGGGCCCCGTGAAGCGGGGCGCGTCCACGTGCAGGAGCGCGACGCTCTCGGCAGGCGTGATGGTGATGCGGGGGCCGGCGACGTCCGCGAGCTCCGCCGTGAGCATGAGGTCGACGCCGAACGGCTCGAGCTCCCAGCCCAGGCGGCGCACGACCTCGGCCGTGATGGCGTCCGAGCCGGAGACCGCGACGACGTCCGCGCCCACCCGGGTCGCGACCTCGCCCGCGTGCCGGAGCTCGCCGAGCACCGGGACGCCGTGGATCTCCTCGCCCGCCCCGAACCCGCCCGACGGGACGCACACGCCGACGACGCGGTAGCCCGACTCGTCGCGGGAGTTGAGGTCGCGGATGAGGCGCTCGGCCTGGTCCCGGTGCCCGATCGCGAGCACCGCGGACCGCATGCCGCCGTGGGCGCGCTGACGGTGGAGCCACTGGCGCCACGCGTACCGGCCCGCGAGCAGCCCGCCGAGGCCGAGGGGGAACGCGAACGCGAGGTAGCCCCGGGTCTCCGGGAAGCGGAGCAGGAAGGCGAGGACGGCGAGCACCGCGAACAGGCGCCACGACGCGTCGAACACGCGGTGGTACTCGGTGGGCCCGCTGCCCATGACGCGGGGGTCGCGCGTCCGGCTGGCCACGAGGGACACGGACCAGGCGACGCCCACGAGCACGGACAGGACCACGTAGGGGACGCGGGCCCGGCTCACGGGCTCGTCGATCACGGCGTCCCAGCGCAGGAAGTAGGCGACGAGCACGGCCACGACGATCACGACCGTGTCGGTGACGAGCAGCCGGCGGCGGTAGGCGACCTCCCAGCCCTGCGCGGCGAACGCGGCCCGGGCGGCGCGGATGCGCGCCGCGGGCGACGCCGTGAGAAGGGTGCGCAGACCTCGTCTCGTGTCGTCGGTGACGCTGTGGGACATGCGTCCACCTCCGGTCGGCTCCACACCCTGCATGGCGACTCATCCTAGGTTCGAGAATGTGCGATAACGAGGGTTGACGAGGGCTTTCACCCGGGTGAGAAGGCGTTCCGGACGACTGCTGTCCGGAAGGTCCCGGGCCGCAGGATCCTGCGGTTCTCGCCTCGTCCGCGCGTCGTGAAGGAATTCACTGGACAGGTGTCCAGGTCTGACGTTCTGCCGCGCGCGACACTGTGTGCGCGAAGTCGTGGAGGAGTGCCCGCCCGGATTCCGGGGCGGTTCGAGCTGGACGGGCGACCACGAGCGGGAGAGCGTGGTGGGCCGCTTGCATCGTAGCGCGCGGTTGCGGGTGCTCCGGACGTGTGCTCACACCAGAGGGGAAGAGACGCAGGTCACGCCTGTGACGCGCCGTGGGGGTGAAAAAACCGGCGCGTCGCTACGATGCTCGGGTGCCCTCGGTCGTGACCCTTCTACTCCACCCCGAACGCCGGCGCCCCGACCCGGCGCCCTGGCGGGTCGACCTGCGCGTCGTCATCCTCGCCGGCATGGCGCTCTGGACGGTCGCGCTCGTCGTGTGCGCCGTCCTGCTCGCCACCGGGACGCTCGCGCCCCGCGCGGTCGCGACGTGCGCCGTCGGGCTCGCGCTCGGCGCCCTCGGGCTCGGCTGGGAGCGGCGGAACCGGACCCGCTACCGCGCGTCCGCCGACGACTGAGGGTCGTCCCAGGCCGTCCGCGCCACCGCGCCCTGCGCCCCGCGCGGGTCGCGGAGCACCTCCTCGAGCACGTGCCGCGCGCGGTAGCGCCCCGCGACGACGGCGAGCGCCGCCGCGAGCCCCGCCGGACCGGTAGCGTGCACGACGACGTCCGCTCCCCCACGACCCTCGACCCACCACGGGACCGCGACCCCGCCGACACGGAGGTCGTCGTGCCGTTCCCAGGTGCGCGGCAGGCGCTCGCCGACGACGGTCCCCGCCTCGCCCGGGACGTCCTCGCGGTGCCCGGCGTCGTCCGGCGCCGGTGCGGGGCCCGCGACCGTCGCGACGTCGAGCAGGTCCGCGATCTCCTCGACCAGGTCCCGTCCCGCGGGCACGAGCGGACGCAGCGGCGCCCACATCGGGTCCGGGGCCACCGCGACGTCGTCGGCCGCCGCGACGACGACCGTCCCGCCGTGCAGCGCGGGCACCCGCGCGGGGGCCGGGTCGAGCCGCACGCCGCTCTCCGCCAGCGTCTCCAGGGCGCGCCACAGCGCCAGCGCGGCCGCGGCGTCGACCGGTGACCCGACGGGCGGCAGCCCGTCCAGCAGGTCGGCCCACTCCTCCGTGTCGAGCGCGGCGAGGTCGTGCACGCCCCCGACGGCGGCGAGCGCCGCGTCGTCGAGCCCCGCCACCTCCGGCGGTGCCGGACGCAGGAACGCGGCGGCGGGGCCGCCGTCGAGCGCGAACGGCCCGCCGAGCTCCTCGCGCAGCCACCACGCCGTGTACGACCGGGCCGACGTCGGACGCCTACCCTCGGCGCGCACGGGCGTCAGCAGGGCCTCCCGCGCCGCGGGGTCGCCCGCGAGCCGGGCGAGCACGTCGGGCCACGCGTCGTCGGCCACCGCGTCCAGGTCCGCGACGGCGAGCACGTCCCCCACGTACGCCTCGGGGCCGAGCGTCGCCGCGAGGTGCTCGAGGTACCCGGCCCAGTCGGAGAGCCAGCCCTCCGGCGCGTGCGGGTCCAGGTCGGGCTCGTCGCCGTCCGACGCGGGCGCGAGGACGTCGCGCACCCGCAGCACGGTCGGTCCCGCCGCGGCGCCCACCGCGCGCAGCGCCGGCTCGCCCCAGCGCGCGACGACCCCCGGGTCGACGACGTCGAGCCCGTCGAGCGCGTCCGCCGCCCAGGTGCCCGGCAGGGCGCAGCCGCGCGCGGGCGACCAGCCGCCGTCCGTCGTCGGGACCGGGAGCTCGCCCCACCAGAACGGCAGCGCGTCGCCGGGGTCCCGCACGTCGCGCAGCGCGGCGGCGACCAGCGCGAGCAGCCGCTCGACCTTCGGGGCGGGGTCGTCGTCCGCCTCCGCGGCGTCGGCGGCGGCCAGCACGCGCTCGCGCACCGCGCCGTCGGCGAGCACCGCGCGCAGGTCCGTCGCGCGCGCGCCCAGCCGCTCGAGCAGCGGGTGCGCGGCCCGCGGGTCGACGACGCGCAGACCGAGGTCGGCGGCGTCCCGCGCGTCGAGCGTCCCGCCGTCCATGCCGTCGTCGAGGAGCAGGAGGCCGCGGGCCCCGCGCGCGACCTGCCCGCCGAGGAGCGGGACCGGGAGCGCGCCCAGCGCCTCGAGCACCGACCGGTCCCCCGCGTGCGGCGCGAGCGCGTCGTACAGCGCCCGCCAGCGCTCGGGGTCGGCGACGAGCGGGAGGTCGTCCACGACGTCGGCCAGGTCGACGACCTGCGCCCCGAGCGACCGCGCGACCGCGCGCAGCGGGCCCGGCACGTCCACGAGGTGCGCCGCCCCGAGCTCGGCACGCACGCGCGCGTCGCCCACGTCCCCGGCGAGGACGCGCGCCTCGGCGGGCGCGAGGAGCCGGCGCTCGTCCCGCTGCGGCGCACCGTGCTCGTCACGGTCCGCGAGGATCGGCGGGTCTTCCCAGGTCTCGTCGAGCGCGAGACCGGGCTGGTCGGGCGGCAGGTCGAGCGGGAGGAGCGGCGTGCGGGCCAGGGCCGCCGTCGCCGCCGTGCGGACCCCCTCGTCGACCGCGCTCCCCGGCAGCCCGGTCGGGACGAGCGCGAGCACGTCGGCGCCGCGGTCGGCCGCGAGCGACCCGAGGAGCGCCGCGAACGCGCGACCCGCCTCGTGCGCGACGTGATCCGTCACGGCACCGCGCGGGACGTGCCGGCGCGCGGGGTCGAGCGGGAACGTCGCCAGGAGCAGGGCCGGGAAGGTGAGCCGCTCGTCCGTCGGAGTGGGGGCGTGCAGCACGGTCGGCGCCGCCGCGTCGTGGGGCAGCGCCCAGGTCACCGACCAGCGGTCCGCGCCGCGCTCCTCGACGGGACGGTCCGCGAGGAGCGCGGGGTCGAGCGTCCCCTCGCGCCGCAGCACCGTCCAGCGCTCGTCGACGTCCGCGACCCGGCGCTCCGCGACGCCGTCGCCCGCCACGACGACCTCCGTGAGCGCGGGCAGGGCGAGCAGCAGCGGGTCGCCGACGTCCGCGAGCTCGGCCCGCACGGCGTCGAGCGCCGCGTCGTCGCGCAGCTCGACCTCGACCACCGTGTCGTACCCCGCCGGCACCTCGACGCGCGCCGGGAACGGGAGGCGCAGCACCGGGAGCCGGTCGCCGCGCCCCGCGACCTCGGCGGCGAGGTCCGGGCGGTCCGCCACGACGTCGTCGAGCGCGGCGCGCGTGCGGTCGAGCGAGAGCTCGACGGCGTGGTCTCCCGCGCCGACGCGCACGCGGTCCGCGACCGAGCGGACCGCCGCGAAGCCGACCCCGAACCGACCCACCGTGCGCGGGCCACCCGCCGCGCCCGCGCCCCGACCCGTGGCGGAGGCCCGCATCGCGACGAGCGACGCGACACCCGCCGCGTCGAGGGGCTCGCCCGTGTTGGCCGCGCGCAGCACCCAGGGCCCGTCGGGGTCGGACGGCGCGTGCAGGCTCAGCCGGAGCCGACCGGGGACGCCTGCGCGTGCGGCGGCGTCGGCGGCGTTCTGCGCGAGCTCGACGACGACCCGCCCCCGGTACGACCCGTGGGCGTGGTCCTCCTCCGTGTTCGCGTCCTCGCGCAGGCGCGTCGGCGAGGACCGCCACGCCTCCAGGACCGCACGACGCAGCGCGGCCGTCCCGAAGACGTCCTGCGTCACTCCCGCGGCTCGTCCGGCGCGGCGTCGACGGCGGGGTCCGGCGCGGTCTCGTCCGGCGTAGCGTCGAGGTCAGGGGCGGTCTCCGCGTCGTCCGGCACGGCGTCGACGGCGGAGTCCGGCGCGGTCTCCGCGTCGTCCGGCTCGACGGCCACGGCCGCGGGGGCCTCCGGCGCGGTGTCGACGGGCGTCGGGGCGTCGGCCACCGGCGTCGGCTCGTCCTGTGCCGCCGGAACCGTCCCGTCCGGGGCGGTCTCGTCCGCGGCAGTGTCCGTCGGCGCGGCCCCGTCCCGGGCCGCCTCCTTGCGGGCGACCGCGGACTCGAGGAGCGTGACGATCTCGACGTGCAGCTCGTCGACGAGCGGGTCCGGGTCCGGCCACTCGCTGCGCTGCGGCTCGACGTCCGTCTCCGAGTGCGCGCCGCAGCCGTGGTCGAGGCTCACGACCTTGCCGTCGTCGGGCGACCACTCGTTCGCGCACACGCCGAAGACCTGGCCGAGGCTGCCCTGGAGCGGCACGAGGAAGCCGCACGACCCGCAGTCGGCCGCGGCGGCGACGGCGCCGCGCGTCGTCGGGCCGCGTGACCCGCGGTACCAGCGCTCCGCGGCCTCGTCGCGGCCCTGCGGCGACAGCACGCGGGCACGCGCGAGCGCGAGCTCCTCGATCGCGACGGCGTCCTGCTCCTCGTCGCCCGTAGGCACGTAGCCGGGCTCGAGGCGCGGGTCGTCGGCGCGGAAGGGCAGCACGTCGCCCGGGCCGACGTCGCCCGGGCGCAGGCGCTCGGACCACGGGAGCCACGACGGCGCGAGCAGCGCACCGTCACCGGGCAGGAGCTCGACCTCGCACACCGTGGCCGTCCGGCCGCGCGGCACGCGCGCGAGCGTGACGGTCCAGTGCCAGCCGCGGTAGCCGCGCATCGTGCACGCGAAGCGGTGGGAGATGAGCCGGTCCGCCTCGGCGACCGTGCCGAGGTGCTCGCCCACGTCCTCCGGGCTCTCGGCCACCTCCTGCGCCGCGGCGCGCGCGAGCTCGACCGCGCCCGTGAGCACGGCGTCCCGCGCCGCGCGTGCGGAGACTCCTCGGACGCGCTCCTCTGCGGCTGCCACGGCGGACATCGTCAGGCCTCGATCTCGTCCGCGACCGCGCGCAGGACCGCGGCGACCTTGGTGGCCTTGCCCTTCTCCGGGTAGCGACCACGACGCAGGCCGTTGCCGATCCCGTCGAGCTCCTTGATGAGGTCCTCCACGATGACCGCCATCTCGTCCGCCGAGCGACGCTTCGCCTTGACGACCGAGGGCGCCGGGTCGAGGAACGTGACGGCGAGCGCCTGCGGGCCACGGCGCCCGTCGGCGACGCCGAAGTCGACGCGAGCGCCCGGCTTGGGCGCGGGGGCGTCCGCGGGCAGCGCGGAGGCGTGCAGGAAGACCTCGCCGCCGTCGTCGTTGGCGATGAAGCCGAACCCGCGTTCGGTGTCGAACCACTTGACCTTGCCGGTGGGCACGTGGACCTCGTTCGTGCTCGTAGGAACCAGAACCCCCAGGTTACCGGCCACGCGGCGGCAAAGCCGCATCCATACCGCGGGCGAGCCCAGGGGGAGCCCGGACGACCGGCCGCGTCCCCGCCGTCGTCCCGGTCAGCGCGGGACCACCCCGGCGTCCGCCCCGACCCGCAGCGCGACGGCGTCGAACCAGTCGGCGTAGTCGGCGACCGTGCGGTGGAGGTGGCCGAACAGCTCGAACGACACCGTGCCGAACAGGGTCGTCCACGCCATGAGCGTGCGCACGACGGCCTCGGGCGGGGCGTCGGGCGCCGTGAGCCCGCGGGCGCTCACGTACGCGACGGCGGGGGCCACGAGCGCGGCCGCGTCCCCGCCGGACGGCGGTGCGGGCGCGGGGCCCTCGCCGTCCGCCCAGGAGTCGGCGACGACCCGGACCAGGGTCCGCACGACGCGCGTCGCGGGCTCGACCGTGTCCTGCGGCGCCGCGTACCCCGGCACGGGGGTGCCGTAGAGCAGCCCGAACTCCCCGGGCCGCGCGACGCACCAGGCGCGCAGCGCGCGGCACGCGGCGAGCCAGCGACCGGGCAGGTCGTCCCGCGCGACGGCGGCCTCCGCGGCCTCGACGGCGGCCCCGAGCTCGTCGTAGCACTCGACGAGGAGCGCGGTGAGCAGCGCGTCCCGGCTCGGGAAGTAGCGGTAGACGGCGGACGACACCATGCCGACGTCGCGCGCGACGGCCCGCAGCGAGAGCGCGGCGGGCCCGTCGACGACGAGCCGCACGCGGGCGGCGTCGAGGATCTCGCGCGTGAGGGTCTCGCGCGCCAGGGCGCGCGCCGTCCGAGGTGCCGTCATCCCGTCAGAGTCGCAGACGAGAGCGCCGCCCACCAACGAGAGCGGTGCTCTTGCTTTGCCGTGGCCGTCGTGCCAGGCTGCTGCCGAAACGAGAGCACTGCTCTCGGAAAGGAGCCCTCATGTCCAGCACCTCGTCCTCCCCCGACCGGCACCTCGTCGTCGGCGCCGGCCCGGTCGGCCGCCACGTCGCGGCCCAGCTCGCGGCCCGCGGGTCGCACGTCACCGTCGTCACCCGCAGCGGACGGGACACCGGGCTCGCCGGCGTCACGCACCTCGCGCTCGATGCGTCCGACGCCGACGCGCTGAGCCGTGCCGCGGACGGCGCCGCCGTGCTCTACAACTGCGCCAACCCTGGCGACTACACGCAGTGGGAGAAGGTCTGGCCGCCGCTCGCCGCCGCGCTGCTCACCACGGCGGAGCGGACGGGCGCGGTCTACGCGATCACGGGCAACCTCTACCCCTACGGGCCGGTCGACGGACCGATGACCGAGGAGCTGCCGGACGCCGCGACCGACCACAAGGGCGTCCTGCGGGCCCGGCTGTGGGCCGACGCCCTCGCCGCGCACCGCGCCGGCCGTGCGCGGGTCGTCGAGGTGCGCAGCTCCGACTTCGTCGGGCCCGGGGTCGGCGCCAACGGCCACGTGTCACGCGTCGTCCCCGCCGCGCTGCGCGGCCGGGCCGTGACGATGATCGGCCGCACCGACCTGCCGCACTCGTTCACCGACGTGCAGGACGCGGCGCGCACGCTCGTCGCGGCGGCCGCCGACTCGGGGGCGCTCGGCCGCACGTGGCACACCCCGAGCAACCCGCCGCGCACCCAGCGCGAGGCGCTGACCGACGTCCTCGCGAGCGTCGGGCGCCCCCCGGTCCGGGTCCGCTCGCTGCGCGGCCCCGGGCTCGCCGTCGCCGGGCTGTTCTCGCCGCTGCTGCGCGAGCTGCGCGACCTCGCCTACCAGTGGGAGCACCCCTACGTCCTCGACGACACCGCGTCCCGCGACCGCTTCGGCATCGAGCCCACGCCCTGGGACGAGGTCTGCCGGCGGACCGCCCGCGGGTGACCGGTCGCCGCGGGCCGGGCGCGTGCGGTCGGCACGTCGTGCGGCGTTCGGCACCTGGGGCTGCCGACGTCCCGCACGCGCTGCCGAACCGCGTCCGTCCTGCCGAAGCGTCTGACCGTCGCGCACAGGCGCCGTCGACCGGGGACCGTCCACAGGACCGGTCCGGACGACCCACGCGCGCTCCCGGACCGGGCACGCTCGCCCGGTGCACGACGACGACCCCCTCGCCCCCGGCGGACCTCGACGACCCGCGTTGCTGCTCGCGGCGGAGCACCCGCCCCAGCTCGTGCGGCAGGCCGCGTCCTCCGGGTCCTGGGAGCGGGTGCGTCGGGGCGTCTACCGCGAGAGACCGGCACCAGCAGGAGGATCGGGCCCGCCGACGAGCGCGACCTCGTGCTGGACCGGGCGACCGCGCTCCATCGCACCCTCCGCGCGGACCACGTCCTCAGCCACACCACCGCCGCCCTCGTCCACGGCCTGCGCCTGTGGACGGCGCCCAGTGACGTGCACGTGGTGCAGCCCTACCGGCGGTCCGGGCGCGCGGACCCCACGGTCGCGAGGCACCTCGGACTCGTCGACGCCGTCGACCGGTGCGTCGTCGGCGGTCTGCCGGTGACGACGCCCGCCCGCACCGTCGCCGACTGCCTGCGCACCCTGAGCCCGCTCGAGGGGCTCGTCGTCGCGGACGCGGCGCTCGCGCGGGGTCTCGCCCGCGAGGACGTCGCGGCCTGTCTCGCGCGACAGCCCCGGGCTGCCGGGGCACCTCGCGCCCGGCACGTCCTCCGGCTCGCGGACGCCGGCGCCGAGTCGGCCTGGGAGACCTGGTTGCGGTACCTCGTCCTCCGGCTCGGCCTCCCCCGCCCGTCGACGCAGGTCCCGGTCCGTACCTCGGTCGGCCGGGTCCGCGCGGACCTCGGGTGGGAACCGTGGCGGCTGCTGCTGGAGTTCGACGGGCTGGTGAAGTACCGCACGACGGGCGACGGCCTCGCTCCCCGTGAGGACCCGGGCCGCGTCCTCGTCGCGGAGAAGCGACGGCACGAGGCGATCGAGGCGACCGGACGTCGCGTGCTGCGGTTCACCGCGCGGGACGCGCCCGACGCCGTCGGCGAACGGGTCCTGCGCTGGGTGCCGTCGGACGTCGTCGCGTCACTGCGCCCTGACCGTCACCTTCCCCCGCTGCGCTGACCGGTCGGCACCTCGGCGGCGGTTCGGCACCCGCAGCACTCTTCGGCACCTCGAGGTGCCGACGAACGACAGGAGGTACCGAACCGACAGCACAACCCGCGTAGCATCGGACGGATGGCCACCTCCCGGCCCGAGCGGGCTCCGACGTACAGCGAGTCGCTGCGCCAGCGCGACGACGCCGCGCTGGTCGCCCTGCTCGCGGGGCGTCCCGACCTCGCCACGCCCTCCCCCTCGACGCTGCTCTCGCTCGCCGCGCGCGCGATGAACCGCACGAGCCTCGAGCGCGCGCTCGCCGGTCTCGACGAGCTGACGCTGCACGTGCTCGAGTCGGTGCTCGTGCTCGACTCGGTGGGCACGCCCGCGACGGCGGCCGCGGTCGCGCGCGCGACGGGGGTGGACCGTGCGTCGGTCACCGCGGCGCTCGCGCGCCTCGACGAGCTCGCGCTCGCGTGGTCGCCCGGCACGCGCTCGGCCGGGTTCCGCCCGGCGCCCGGGACGGCCGAGGTGCTCGGCCCGCACCCCGCAGGCCTGGGCCCGGTCTTGGGCGACGCGCGCGACGCCCCGGCACCGTCCGCCGTCCTGCCCGACGACGCACCCCCGGGCGCGCGCGCGATCCTCGACGCGCTCGCGTGGGGGCCGCCCGTGGGCGTCGCCCCGCGTTCCGACGCGTCGGCGCGCCGGGCGACCGCCTGGCTGGTCGAGCGGGGGTACCTGCGCGCGACCGACGAGCGGCACGTCGTCCTGCCGCGCGAGGTCGGGCTCGCGCTGCGCGGCGGGCGCACCCACCGCGACGTGCGCACGACGCCGCCCGTGCCCGACGCGCGCGAGCTCCCCGCGGCGACGGTCGAGGCCGAGTCCGCGAGCGCCGGGCTGGAGGCGGTGCGCCTCGTCGCGCGCCTCGTGACGCACTGGACCGAGCACCCGCCCGGCGTCCTGCGCGCGGGCGGGCTCGGGGTGCGCGACCTGCGCCGCGCGGCCCTCGCCCTCGAGGTCGACGACGCGACGGCGGCCGCGGTCGTCGAGGTCGCCGCAGCGGCGGGCCTCGTGGCCGACGACGGCGACGACCCGCCCACGTTCGCCCCGACCCCGACGGCCGAGGACTGGCTCGACGACGACCTGGGCGACCGGTGGGCCGCGCTCGCGCGCGGGTGGTGGCGGTCGCGCCGCACGCCGTGGCTCGTCGGGAGCCGTGACGAGAGGGGCGCCCTGCGCGCCGCGCTCGACCCCGAGCTGTGGCGGCCCTGGGTTCCGCGGCTGCGCCGCTCGGTCCTCGACGTGCTCGCCCTCGCGCCCGAGCGGCCGCTCGGCCCGGCCGACGTCGTCGCGGTCCTGCGCTGGCGCACGCCGCGCGCGGTGCCGCCGGAGCAGGCCGTCGCGGGGCTGCTGCGCGAGGCCGCGCTGCTCGGCGTGACGGGCGCGGGCGCGCTCGCTCCCCCGGGCCGCGCGCTCGTCGCGGGCGACGACCCCGCGCCGTCGTCGGACCCCGTGGACCTGGGCGCCGCGTTCGAGGCCGTGCTCCCGCCCGAGGTGGACGACCTCCTGCTCCAGGGCGACCTCACCGGCATCGTGCCGGGCCGGCCCTCGCGCACGCTCGAGCGCCTCGTGGAGGTCGCGGCCGACGTCGAGTCGCGCGGCGCCGCGACCACGGTCCGGTTCACGCCGGAGTCGGTGCTGCGCGCGCTCGACCGCGGCGCGACGGCCGACGAGCTGCTGGCCGAGCTCGCGTCGCACTCCCGCACGCCCGTGCCGCAGCCGCTGGAATACCTGGTGCGCGACACCGCGCGACGTCACGGGCGCGTGCGGGTCGGGACGGCGTCGTCGTACGTGCGCGCCGAGGACCCGGTGCTCCTCGCGGGCATCGCGGAGGACCCGGCGCTGCGCGGCCTCGGTCTGGTGCTGCTCGCGCCGACCGTGCTCGCGTCCGGCGCACCGGCCGGGGAGCTGCAGGACGCGCTGCGGGCGCGCGGCGTGCCGTCGGTCGTGGAGGGCCCGGACGGGCGCGTGCTCGTCGCGGACCGTGCAGGCCGTCGCGACCTGCCCGACGCCGCGGGCCCGGCCCGGCGAGGACGGGCCGGGGCGGTCGTCGGGCGGCGCGGGAGCCGCGCCCGGACCGGGGTCGTGCCGGGCTCCGGGGCGCGGGTCGACGAGGCGCGGGACGGGGCAGGGCGTGGCGAGCAGCGGTTCGCCGACCTCGTCGCCCGGCTGCGCGCCGCGGACACGCGCTCGGCGGAGCAGGCCCGGTCCCGCGCGGCCGGCGGGGCACGCGCCGACGGCGACGGGTCGCGCCGGGGCGGGGGGACGCCGTCGGGCCGGGCAGGACGCGGGGACGACGGCCCCGAGGGAACAAGCGACCCGGTGGCGGCGTTGGGGCTGCTGCGCGAGGCGATCGCGGACGGCGCCATGGTGTGGCTCGAGGTCGTCGGGTCGACGGGCGCGCCGGACCGCCGCCGCGTGCGGCCCCTCACGCTCGACGCCGGACGGCTGCGCGCGCAGGACCCGGCACGCGACGCCGAGCTCACGGTCGCGGTCCACCGCATCGCGTCCGTGACCCCGGACTGACGCCGGCCCGCCCCCGCACTACCCCGGACCGGTCCCCGACCGACCCCGGACCACACCGGCCCGCCCGGCGACCGCCCGGACCGCACGACCCTCGGCCACCCACGGCAAGGAGAACGCATGACCGACGGACCTCTCATCGTCCAGAGCGACAAGTCGCTCCTGCTCGAGGTCGACCACCCCCGTGCCGACGACGCGCGGCGGGCCATCGCGCCGTTCGCCGAGCTCGAGCGCGCCCCGGAGCACGTCCACACCTACCGGCTCACGCCGCTCGGCCTGTGGAACGCGCGCGCGGCCGGGCACGACGCCGAGCAGGTCGTCAACACGCTCATCGAGTACTCGCGCTACCCGGTGCCGCACGCGCTGCTCATCGACGTCGCGGAGACCATGTCGCGGTACGGGCGGCTCACGCTCGCGCAGCACCCGACGCACGGGCTCGTGCTCGAGGCGACGGACCGCGCCGTCCTCGCCGAGGTGCTCAAGTCCAAGCGCACCGCCGGGCTGGTGGGCGACCGGATCGACGACACGACCGTCGTCGTGCACCCGTCCGAGCGCGGCCACCTCAAGCAGGTGCTCGTGAAGCTCGGCTGGCCCGCCGAGGACCTCGCGGGGTACGTCGACGGTGAGAAGCACGCCATCGCGCTCAGCCCGACGACGCCGCCGCGCGCCGAGGGCGAGGAGCCGAAGCCGTGGGAGATGCGCCCGTACCAGGCGCAGGCGGTGGACGGGTTCTGGCACGGCGGGAGCGGCGTCGTCGTGCTGCCGTGCGGCGCGGGCAAGACGATCGTCGGCGCGGGCGCGATGGCGAAGTCCGGGACGACGACGCTCATCCTCGTGACGAACACGGTGAGCGCGCGCCAGTGGCGCGACGAGCTCGTGCGGCGCACGACGCTCACCGAGGACGAGATCGGCGAGTACTCCGGCGCGCGCAAGGAGATCAAGCCCGTCACGATCGCGACCTACCAGGTGCTGACGACCAAGCGGAAGGGCGTGTACACGCACCTCGAGCTGCTCGACGCGCGCGACTGGGGCCTCGTCGTGTACGACGAGGTGCACCTGCTGCCCGCGCCGATCTTCCGCATGACGGCGGACCTGCAGGCGCGCCGCCGCCTCGGGCTCACCGCGACGCTCGTGCGCGAGGACGGCCGGGAGGACGAGGTGTTCTCGCTCATCGGGCCCAAGCGGTACGACGCCCCGTGGAAGGACATCGAGGCGCAGGGGTACATCGCACCCGCGGACTGCGTCGAGGTGCGCCTCACGCTGCCGGAGTCCGACCGCATGACGTACGCCGTCGCCGAGCCCGAGGACAAGTACCGGCTCGCCGCGACCGCCACCGGCAAGAACCGGGTCGTGGAGCAGATCGTCGCGCAGCACCCCGACGACCAGGTGCTCGTGATCGGCCAGTACCTCGACCAGCTCGAGGAGCTGTCGCAGCACCTCGACGCGCCGCTCATCACGGGCGCGACGACGGTCCGCGAGCGCCAGCGCCTGTTCGACGCGTTCCGCACGGGCGAGATCTCGCGGCTCGTCGTGTCGAAGGTCGCGAACTTCTCCATCGACCTGCCCGAGGCGTCCGTCGCGATCCAGGTCTCCGGGTCGTTCGGGTCGCGCCAGGAGGAGGCCCAGCGCCTCGGCCGCGTCATGCGCCCCAAGGCCGACGGCCGCACCGCCCACTTCTACGCCGTCGTCGCGCGCGACACGGTGGACCAGGACTTCGCGGCGCACCGCCAGCGGTTCCTGGCGGAGCAGGGGTACGCCTATCGCATCGTCGACGCGGAGGACCTGGGCGTCGTGCAGTGACGGGTGGGGGTCCCGCGACGTAGGAGCGCGGCACCCGCCTGGCACGGAACGACGCCCGGGGCCGACCAGGAACGCGGAGGACCTGGGCGTCGTGCAGTGACGGGTGGGGGTCCCGCGACGTAGGAGCGCGGCACCCGCTCGGCACGGAACGACGCCCAGGGCCGACCGAGAACCCGGAGGACCTGGGCGTCGTGCAGTGACGGGTGGGGACCGCAGCGCAGCAAGGTACCCGCCTGGCACGGAACGACGCCCGGGTCCGACCAAGAACACGAAGGACCTGGGCGTCGTGCAGTGACGGGTGGGGGTCCCGCGACGCAGGAGCGCGGCACCCGCCCGGCACGGAACGGTGCCGGAGGCCGACCAGGAACGCGAAGGACCTGGGCGTCGTGCAGTGACCGCGGGCCCCGGGCACCGATTGCGGGTCCTGGGCGGCTGGGAAAGGATCGGGCCGTGAGCACGGCCGATCGCCCCTGGCACCCCCGCGCGGCCGGGGGACGCGGCGCCCGCGCGTTCCTCGCCCTCGTCGTCTCGACGCTCGTCGGGCTGCTGACGTGCGTCGCCCTCGTCGCCCCGGCGGGCCTCGCGCACGCCGTCCCGCCGATGGACGTGACGAACGAGATCACCGACCCGTCCGGCGTCCTCGGGGACCGCACGGACGACGTGCGCGCGGCGCTCGACCGCCTGGCCCAGGACACGGACCTGCAGCTCTTCGTCGTGTACGTGGACGACCTCGACGGCATGGACGGCGTCGACTGGGCGAACGCGACGGCGAACCAGTCGGGGCTGGGGGTCGACGACCTGCTGCTGGCCGTCGGGACGCAGGACCGGCGGTACGGGCTGTCGTACGACAACAACGTCCCGCTGTCGGACGCCGAGCTGGACCGGATCACGTCCGCCGTGGAGGACGAGCTGCGCGCCGACGACTGGGCGGGTGCGGCCATCGCGGCGGCCGAGGTGGCGCGTGGTGCGAGCCAGGGCTCGGGCGGCGTGTCGTGGTTCTGGGTCCTGCTCGTCGGCGGCGTGCTCGTGATCGTGGTCGTGGTGGTCGCCCGAGCGGCGGGACGACGACGCCGGGCCGCGACCGCCGTCGGGCCGGCGGGCGACCCGCTCGCGGCGCTGCCCACGGCCGAGCTGGACCGCCGCGCGAGCGCGGCCCTCGTGGCGATCGACGACGCCGTGAAGACGTCCGAGCAGGAGCTCGGCTTCGCGCAGGCGCAGTTCGGGATCGAGGCGACGCAGCAGTTCTCCGCCGCTCTCGCCGAGGGCAAGCAGCGGGTCGCGGAGGCGTTCGCGCTGCGCCAGCAGCTCGACGACGACCAGCCCGAGGCGGAGCCCCAGGCGCGGCAGATGATGGCGCGCATCGTCGCCCTGTGCGACGAGGTCGCGGACTCGCTCGACGCCCAGTCCCGCACGTTCGACGAGCTGCGCGACCTGCAGGCCCGCGCGCCGCAGGTGCTCGACGAGACCGACCAGCGCGCGACCGAGGTGCTCGCCCGCGTCGAGCCCGCGCGCGCGACGCTCGAGGCGCTCGGGCGCACGTACCCGTCGACGGCGCTGGCGTCCGTCGCGCAGAACCCCGAGCAGGCGCAGGCGCTCCTCGCGGGCGCGCGCGAGTCGGTGGCGCGCGGTCGGGAGGCGCTCGCCTCGAAGGACCGGGCGACGGCGGTCGCGCTCGCCCGGGCCGCGCAGAACGCCGTCGGGCAGGCGGTGACGCTGCTCGACGCCGTCGACCGCGCGGGCACCGACCTCGCCGAGTCCGGTCCGCGCCTCGACCGGGGCGTCGCGTCGATCACGTCCGACATCGCGGACGCCGGGCGGCTCGCCCCCGGGGATCCCACGGTCGCGCCCGCGCTCGCGGAGGCGCAGGCCGCCGTCGCGGTGGCCGGGGCCGCGCGCGACGGCGGTGACCCGCTCGCCGCGCTCCGTCGCCTCACGGACGCGGAGGCGGCGCTCGACGCCGTCCTCGCCCCGTTCCGCGAGCGTGCCGAGCAGGCGGCGCGTGCGAACGCGCTGCTGCGCGAGACCCTCGCGCGCGTCGACTCGCAGGTCCGCGCGACGAACGACTTCATCGAGACGCGGCGCGGCGCCGTCGGCCCGGAGGCGCGGACCCGGCTCGCGGAGGCGATCCGCCTGCTCGGCGACGCCCGCGCGCTCCAGCCGACCGACCCGGTCTCCGCGCTCCAGCGCGCGCAGCAGGCCGACGTGCAGGCGCAGTCCGCGGCCCAGCGCGCGCAGCAGGACGCGTCGAGCTGGCAGTCGTCCCAGGGTGGCGGGTTCGGCGGGGGTGGCGGCAGCAACGTCGGGGGCATGGTCCTCGGCGGGATCCTCCTCGACTCCATCCTCCGCGGCGGGGGCGGCGGCGGACGCTCCGGCGGGTTCGGCGGCGGCAGCTTCGGCGGCGGCTACGGGGGTGGCGGGTTCGGCGGCGGACGCTCCGGCGGACGGTCGGGCGGACGGTCGGGCGGACGGTCGGGCGGACGGTCGTCGGGCGGACGCTCCGGCCGCGGCGGACGCTTCTGAGCACGGGCGGCACCTGACGCCCCGCACCACGGGACGACGGCACGACGGACACGACCAGCACCAGACGGCTCACCAGAGAGGGACGACCATGGCGGAGAAGCAGAGCATCTTCGGACGGATCGCGCAGCTCGCCCGCGCGAACATCAACGCGCTCCTGGACAGCGCCGAGGACCCGCAGAAGATGCTGGACCAGCTCGTGCGCGACTACACGAACAACATCGCCGAGGCGGAGCAGGCCGTCGCGCAGACCATCGGCAACCTGCGCCTCGCCGAGCAGGACTACAACGAGGACGTCGCCGCCGTCCAGGAGTGGGGCCAGAAGGCCGCGGCCGCGTCGGCGCAGGCCGACCGGTACCGCCAGCAGGGCGACGCCGCGAACGCCGACAAGTTCGACAACCTCGCGAAGATCGCGCTCGGCAAGCAGATCGCCGCCGAGAGCGAGGTCCGCCAGGCCGAGCCGCTCATCGCGTCGCAGCGCGAG
Organism: Cellulosimicrobium sp. JZ28; assembly: GCF_015327065.1. NCBI lineage: Bacteria > Bacillati > Actinomycetota > Actinomycetes > Micrococcales > Promicromonosporaceae > Cellulosimicrobium > Cellulosimicrobium sp. JZ28. The sequence goes on from NZ_CP017660.1 coordinate 3,062,325, forward strand.
TCGGTCGAAAAGCTCAAGTCCGGCCTCGCGATGATGAAGGACAAGCTCGGTCAGCTGAAGTCGAAGCGCGACTCGCTCGTGGCGCGGCAGAAGAGCGCGCAGGCGCAGCAGACCGTGCAGGGCGCGCTCAGCTCGATCAACGTGCTCGACCCGACGAGCGAGCTCTCCCGCTACGAGGAGATCGTCCGCCGCGAGGAGGCGCAGGCGCTCGGCCAGGCGGAGGTCGCCGCGTCGAGCATCGACGCCCAGTTCGCCGAGCTCGAGACGTCGGGCGAGGCCGTCGAGATCGAGGCCCGCCTCGCCGCGCTCAAGCAGGGTTCCGCGCCCGCCGCGCAGGTGTCGCCCACCCAGGTCACGCCCGCGATCGGATCCGGGACGACCACCCAGGACGCCCCCTCGACCGACTGGTGACCTCGGACCGGGTCAGGCGGGGACGCGTCGTCGGCTGACCCGGACCGCGGTGACGAACGACTCCGCGAGCCGGCGCCCGCCGTCGAGCAGCGCGGAAGCGTGCTCGTCGAACCCGGCGAGGGCCGCCGCGGTGTCGACGTCGTCGTAGCGGTCGCACCAGGCAGCGAAGCCGGCGCGCGACGCCTCGGGGTGGAACTGGACGCCGAGCGCGGACCCGAGGCGGAACGCCTGGTAGGGGTACATGTTCGACGACGCGAGCCAGACGGCGCCGTCCGGGAGCTCGACGATCGCGTCGCCGTGCATGCTCGTCACGCAGCGCACCGGGTCGTCGCCGGTCGCGAGCGGCGCCAGCACCGGGTCGGTGTCTGCCTCGGCACGCCAGAAGACGCGGGTCGCGCCGACCTCGCGCCCGGGCGGGGCGGCGACCGCCACCTGTCCCCCGCCCGCGACGGCGAGGAGCTGCGCGCCGAGGCAGATCCCGAGCGTCGGGACGCCCTGCGTCGCGGCGGCGACGAGGGTCTCGCGCAGGGCGGGCAGCCACGGGGCGCGCGCGTCGTCGTACGCGGACACGTGGCCCCCGAGGACGACGAGGCCGTCGCCGAGCTCGTCGAGCCGGTCCGCGGCGGGGACGGGCTCGCCCTCGTGCGCGCGGACGACGCGGAGCTCCGCGTCGAGGAGGTCGGCGTAGGCGTCGAGCGTGACGTCCGGGGAGTTCTCGACGACCGTGAGCCGGACGGTCCCGGTCGCGGTCGTGGCGTCGGTGTCGTGCATGGTCACGAACCCTGACGGTACCCACTCGGGGGTGGAAGGACGCAAACACCCACGTCGTGGACAGTGCGGCGGGCGCACCGGGACGGAGCGCGGCGGGTCGCGCGCGGATAGGCTGACCGGCATGTCCGACCTCCAGACCTCCGACGGCCGAGCGCTGACGACGCCGCGCCGCACCTACCTCGTCGTCGACGGCGAGAACATCGACGCGACGCTCGGCATGAACGTCCTCGGCCACCGCCCCGCCCCGGAGGAGCGGCCGCGCTGGGACCGCATCGTGGACTTCGCGCGCCAGGCCTGGGGCCAGGACGTCACGCCCCTGTTCTTCCTCAACGCGTCGTCGGGCCAGATGCCGATGTCGTTCGTGCAGGCGCTGCTCGCGATGGGCTACCGCCCGATCCCGCTGTCGGGGTCGAGCAACGAGAAGGTCGTCGACATCGGTATCCAGCGCATGCTGGACGCGATCGCCGGCCAGCCGGGCGACGTGCTCCTCGCGAGCCACGACGGCGACTTCCTGCCCCAGGTCGAGACGCTGCTCGACGACAAGGACCGCCGCGTGGGCGTCCTCGCGTTCCGCGAGTTCGTCAACGTGCGCCTCACCGAGCTCACGGGCCGCGGTCTCGAGATCTTCGACCTCGAGGACCACGCGGGCGCATTCACGGCCGTGCTGCCGCGCGTGCGGATCATCCCGCTCGACGAGTTCGACCCGATGCGCTACCTCTGACCGCCCGTACCGCGGGCTCCGTCGCTCACGCGTGGAGCTCGCGGTACAGCGGCGTCGGGAACGACGCCGTCACGCCGTCGCCGCCGAGGAGCCCGGCGATCCGCTCGGCCTCGACCGCGACGGCCCGCTCGCCGTCGGCGCCGACGTCGTCGAGGAGCCGCCACGCGGGCTCGCCGCCCGGCCGCACGACCCAGGCCCCGACGATCCGCCCTTCCCACCAGGCGGTCGCGCCCGCGTTGCCGATCGTGTCGAAGACGGCGGCCTTGTGAGCCCCGAGGTACCAGTCGCGCGCGGTCCAGCCCATCGTCGTCGGGTCGAGCGACGGCAGGAGCGCGACGTGGCCCTCGATCGGCACCTCGTCCGGACCGGGCAGGTCCGTGCCCCGCAGCATGACGCCGGGGCGGGCGTCCTCGCCGTCCTGTGCACCGACCTCGACCTCCACCTCGACGACGTCGAGGCCCGCGAGCGCCGCGAGCGTGTCGCGGCGGTTCCAGCCGGTCCACCACACGAGGTCCTCGACCGTCGCGGGCCCGAACACGTCGAGCCAGGCCCGCGCCAGCGCGGTGCGCGCCGCGGCCTCGTCGAGCACGGGGATGCCGCCGGGGAACCAGTCCTCGACGGGTGACCAGACGTGCCGGTTGGACGACCACGTGCCCCGCGGCTCGCCGCGCACCACCACGCCCTCGGCGGAAAGCAGCGAGAGCAGCGGGGACGTCATGGTGCGGCGCACGTCCCACGTCTTGGTGGTCGTGGGCAGGAACGCCGTCCGCAGCAGCGGCGCGGCCCGCGACAGGCTCGCGCCGTCGAGCGGGCCGTGCTCGGCGAGCGCCGCGTGCACCTGGGCCTCGACCGCGGCGAGGAAGGTCGCGGCGTCGTCGACCGGCGGGTCCGTGGGCAGGGTCGCGAGCTCCTTGAGCAGGCGCGTGCGCAGCCGTCGCGCGACGGCGAGGGCCGCCGCCGCGTGCACGACGGGCACCGTCTCGCGGCGCACGACGAACATCGTGCGTCGCATGGCGAGCACCTTGACGAGCGAGCGCCGCCGGAAGACGGCGTCCCGGACGTCGTCGAGCACGAGACCGGGGACCCGCGCGAGCACCGACAGGTAGACGCTCGGGGCGTCGGTCGCGTGCAGCGCGAGGAGCCGGTCGACGACGTCCTCCGGGCTCCGGGCCGCCGGTCTGCCGGGCAGGTCCGCGGCGAGCGCGAGCTGCTGCGCGACGAGCCGCCGCCGCCTCTGGTCCACCGTGATCCGCACGGCGGCCATCCTGCCCCGGGCCACCCACGCCCGCCCGCCCGCGAGCCGCGCCCGGCGCCGGCGTCGCGCCGGTGCCGCCGGGGTCGAGCACGTTCCCAGGCGTCTCCCAGACCGCGGGAGCACACTGGACGTATGAGCACCACCCCCGAGGCACGCCTCGTCGTCGTCGACGACGAGCCGAACATCCGCGAGCTGCTGGCCACGTCCCTGCGCTTCGCCGGGTTCGAGGTGCACGCCGCCGCGGACGGGCAGAGCGCCCTGCGGCTCGTGCGCGACGTCGAGCCCGACCTCGTCGTGCTCGACGTGATGCTCCCCGACATGGACGGGTTCACCGTGACCCGCCGCCTGCGCGAGAAGGGCCAGCACACGCCCGTCGTCTTCCTCACCGCGAAGGACGACACACGCGACAAAGTCACCGGGCTCACCGTGGGCGGCGACGACTACGTGACGAAGCCCTTCAGCCTGGAGGAGGTCGTGGCGCGCATCCGGGCCGTGCTGCGCCGCACGCACGCCGAGCCGGTCGACGACGCGGTCCTGCGCTTCGCCGACCTCGAGATGGACGAGGACTCGCACGAGGTCCGCCGCGCCGGCGTCGACATCGACCTGTCCCCCACCGAGTTCAAGCTGCTGCGCTACCTCATGCTCAACGCGGGCCGCGTGCTGTCCAAGGCGCAGATCCTCGACCACGTGTGGCAGTACGACTGGGGCGGCGACGCGAACATCGTCGAGTCGTACATCTCCTACCTGCGCCGCAAGATCGACAACCTCACCGTGCCCGGCCCGGACGGCGAGCCCGTGACCCTCCCGCCGCTCATCCACACCAAACGCGGCGTCGGCTACCTGCTGCGCCAGCCGCCCGCGGCGTCATGACGGCCGGCCCCGACCGCACGGCGGCCGGGTCCCCGCCGGTCCCGCCCCCTCCCCCGCCCCCCGGGGCGGTCTCGCAGCCCGGCCGCGCTCCGTCGGGCGAGCGCGCGGGGTCCGCACCCGTCCCCGACGGCCCGACGGCGGAGCGCCCCTTCGGCCGGCCCGTCCCCACCGAGGGGTGGGGCTGGTTCGCGCGCGTGCCGCTGCGGGCGCGCCTCGTCGCGATCACCGTGCTCCTGCTCGCGGCCGGGCTCGGGCTCGCCTCGGTCGTGACGACGACCGTCGTGTCGAGCTACCTCGTCGAGCAGGTCGACCAGGACCTCCAGGGGTCGGCGACGACCGTCGCCCGGTCCTCCTTGCTCAGCAACCCGACCACCGCGAGCCAGATCCCGAGCGAGTACTTCGTCCTGCTCCGCGAGCTGTCCGGCAACGAGAGCGGCTACAGCTGGCGGGCCACGACGTCGCGGTACGGGGAGCCCGACATCCCCGCGCTGTCCGACCAGGAGATCGAGCGCCTCGCGGGAGAGCCCTTCACCGTGCGGTCCGTCGGGGGCTCCGACCCGGCGCAGTGGCGCGTGGTCGGGCGGTTCCTCTTCGTGGACGGCCAGCAGGCCGGGACCGTCTTCGTCGCCCTGCCCCTGACGGGCATCCACGAGACGGTCAAGGTGCTCGGTCGCGCGCTCGCGCTGTCCGCGCTCGGCATCGCGCTCGTCGGCGGCGCGGTCGCCTACCTCGCGGTCCATCGCGCGCTGCGCCCGCTGCGCGAGATCGAGGAGACCGCCGCCGACATCGCCGCGGGCGACCTGTCGCGTCGCGTGCGCCCCGCGCCGCCGACGACGGAGGTCGGCTCGCTCGCGGCGTCGCTCAACGCGATGCTCACCCAGATCGAGGAGGCGTTCGCCGTCCAGGAGGCGTCCGAGGAACGGATGCGGCGCTTCGTCTCGGACGCGAGCCACGAGCTGCGCACGCCGCTCGCGACGATCCGCGGCTACGGCGAGCTGTACCGGATGGGCGCGCTCGACACCCCGGACAAGGTCGACGACACGATGGGCCGCATCGAGGACTCGGCGACCCGCATGGGCACGCTCGTCAACGACCTGCTCGCCCTCGCGCGGCTCGACGAGGGCCGGCCGCTGCGCCACGAGCCGGTCGACCTCGTCTCCCTCGCGCGGGACTCCGCACAGGACCTGCACGCGCTCGACCCTGCGCGCGACGTGCGGGTCGTCGGGCTCGCGCCGGGCGCGGACGCTCCGGCGACGCTGCGCGTCGTGGGCGACGAGGACCGGCTGCGACAGGTGCTCGCCAACCTCGTCGGGAACGTCGCGCGCCACACGCCGTCGGGCACGCCGGTGGAGATCGCGCTCGGCGCGGCGCTCGCGCCCCGGTCCGACGACGCGCCGTCGGGCGACGGCGCGGGCGGGAGCGGCGCCCCGGCCGGCGACGCCGCGCGCGACGTCGCGGTGCTCGAGGTCCGCGACCACGGCCCGGGCGTCCCGACGACGCAACGGGGCCGCCTGTTCGAGCGGTTCTACCGGGCGGACACGTCGCGCAACCGCTCGTCCGGCGGGTCCGGGCTCGGTCTGGCGATCGTCGCCGCGATCGTCGGGGCGCACCGCGGCCGCGTGTCGGTCCGTGAGACGCCGGGCGGCGGGCTCACCGTCCGCGTGGACCTCCCCCTCGGCTCCTGACGGCCTGCACCCCACCCGACCTGCGGGTTCGCGGGCGACCGTCCGCGACGTCGCGCGGGAGCCCGTCGGGGCGTCCCGACGCGCGGCCGACTGGGGCTACGATGGCGGGTCGTCCCGCGAGACCTAGGCTGAAGACGAGGCCGCGCGGCGACGCGGGGGCCTCCGCGCCGGGCAGCACGCCCGGCGACGACGACCTCCGTCCTGCTCGTCTCCGTCGAAGAAGGCTGAAGTTCATGGGCGTCAACAGCGCCGACGCACCACAGTGGTTCCTCTCCTCGTTCGTCCGCAGCGCCCGGGGCGCCGGGGCGACCGCCCCGGACGACGAGATCCGCGCCGTCGGGCAGGGGCTGCTCGACCGCTGGGACCAGCCGGGACGCCACTTCCACAACCTGCGCCACCTGGCCGACGTCCTGGGCCGGGTCGACGAGCTCTCGCAGGAGACGCACGACCCCGATCTCGTCCGGCTCGCGGCCTGGTACCACGGCGCCATCTTCGACGCGAAGGGCCGCGCGACCTACGCCAACAAGGGCGGCGAGGACGAGACCGCGAGCGCCGCGCTCGCCGTCGCCGAGCTCACGCGGCTCGGCGTCCCCGAGCCCGCGGTGCGGCGCGTCGCGCACCTCGTCAACGCGCTCGTCCGCCACGCCCCGGACGCCTCCGACTTCGACTGCGCGGTCCTGTGCGACGCCGACCTCGCGATGCTCGCGGCCGAGCCGCAGCGCTACAAGGAGTACCTCAAGGACGTGCGCGACGAGTACGCGCACATCCCCAAGCCCGACTACGTGCGCGCCCGCATCGCGATCCTCACGAAGCTGCTCGACCGGCGCACGCTCTTCTCGAGCCCGCTCGGCGCGGCCTGGGAGGAGGCCGCGCGGCAGAACCTCGACGCGGAGCTCCAGCGCCTGCGCAAGGAGCAGGCCAAGCTCGCGGAAGCGTCGACGGCGTCCCCAGCCTCCGGCGCCTGAACCGCCGTCCACAGGCCTGACCTCCGCCCCTCAGGACCCGGGGAGGTCCGCCTACCGTCGTCGCCACGCCCCGGGCCCACCGGGGCGAGGGACGGCCCCCGGGCCGAGGGACGACGGAGGTTCGGATGAGCCGGTACGAGGTGGACAGCGCGCGCGTCGCGCAGGCGAGCGCCGCGGTGCACGGGTCGGTCACGGCGATCCGTGCGGAGGTCGGCGCCATGATGCGGCACCTCACGGACCTGCAGGCGTCGTGGCGCGGCGGGGCGGCGTCGTCGTTCACGGGCGTCATGGCGCAGTGGCAGACGACGCAGACCCAGGTCGAGGTCGCGCTCGACGACATCACGGCCGCGCTCGGCGCCGCCGCGCAGACCTACGCCGACGCCGAGTCGCAGGCCGCGCGCCTGTTCACGGCGCGGTAGACCCCGCCCGGCCGGGACCTCGCAGCGGGCACGACGGGCACGACGACGGCCGCCGGCCGGGCGAACCCGGCCGACGGCCGTCGGTGTCCTACGACTCCCCGTGAGGGGAGGCGGGTCGGCTCAGAAGTCCATGCCGCCCATGCCACCGGTCGGGTCGCCCGCGGGGGCGGCCTTCTCCGGCTTGTCGGCCACGACGGCCTCGGTCGTGAGGAACAGCGCCGCGATGGAGGCGGCGTTCTGCAGCGCGGAGCGCGTGACCTTGACCGGGTCGTTCACGCCGGCGGCGAGGAGGTCCTCGTACACACCGGTCGCGGCGTTGAGGCCCTGGCCCGACGGGAGGTTGCGCACCTTCTCCGCCACGACGCCACCCTCGAGGCCCGCGTTGACCGCGATCTGCTTGAGCGGGGCGTCGATCGCGGCGCGCACGATCTGCGCACCGGTCGCCTCGTCGCCCTCGAGCTCGAGCTTCTCGAACGCCACGGCACCGGCCTGGATGAGCGCGACGCCACCACCGGCGACGATGCCCTCCTCGACGGCAGCCTTCGCGTTGCGGACGGCGTCCTCGATGCGGTGCTTGCGCTCCTTGAGCTCGACCTCCGTCGCGGCACCCGCCTTGATGACGGCCACGCCGCCGGCGAGCTTCGCGAGGCGCTCCTGGAGCTTCTCGCGGTCGTAGTCGGAGTCCGACTTCTCGATCTCGCCACGGATCTGGTTGACGCGACCCTGGATCAGGTCGGCGTCGCCCGCGCCCTCGACGATCGTGGTCTCGTCCTTCGTGACGACGACCTTGCGCGCCTGACCGAGCAGGTCCAGCGTCGCGTTCTCGAGCTTGAGGCCCACCGTCTCGGTGATGACCTGGCCGCCGGTGAGGATCGCGATGTCCTGGAGCATGGCCTTGCGGCGGTCGCCGAAGCCCGGGGCCTTGACGGCGACGGACTTGAACGTGCCACGGATCTTGTTGAGCACCAGGGTCGCGAGCGCCTCGCCCTCGACGTCCTCGGCGATGATGAGGAGCGAGCGGCCGGCCTTCATGACCTGGTCGAGGACCGGGAGCAGGTCCTTCACGTTCGAGATCTTGGACTCGACGATGAGGACGTACGGGTCCTCGAGCACGGCCTCCTGGCGCTCGGGGTCCGTCTCGAAGTAGCGCGCGAGGAAGCCCTTGTCGAAGCGCATGCCCTCGGTGAGCTCGAGCTCGAGGCCGAACGTGTTCGACTCCTCGACCGTGATGACGCCCTCCTTGCCCACCTTGTCGAGGGCCTCGGCGATGAGCTCGCCGATCGCGGGGTCGCCGGCGGAGATGGCGGCCGTGGCGGCGATCTCCTCCTTGGTCTCGATGTCCTTCGCGGCGTTGAGCAGCTGCTCCGTCACCGCGTCGACGGCCTTCTCGATGCCGCGCTTGACGGCGATCGGGTTGGCGCCGGCCGCGACGACGCGCAGGCCCTCGCGCACGAGCGCCTGGGCGAGCACGGTCGCGGTGGTCGTGCCGTCACCCGCGACGTCGTCGGTCTTCTTGGCGACCTCCTTGACGAGCTCCGCACCGATCTTCTCGTACGGGTCCTCGAGCTCGATCTCCTTGGCGATGGAGACGCCGTCGTTCGTGATGGTCGGCGCGCCCCACTTCTTGTCGAGCACGACGTTGCGGCCCTTGGGGCCGAGGGTGACCTTGACGGTGTCGGCGAGCGTGTTGAGCCCGCGCTCCATGCTCCGACGAGCCTCCTCGTCGAAGGCGATGATCTTGGCCATGGGGAATGATCCTCCGCTGGTGGCGTATGGCGGTCGGCCGGCGCCCGCGACGGACGGCCCACGACGGCGGCGTTCATGTCACGCCGCCAGGGCGGGCCTCACCTGTCGACCTGGTGGGTTGCGCCGCAGCCGCCTGAGCGGCTGCCTGCGCTGGTCACTTCTGTCACTCTCGTGACGAGAGTGCTAACGCCATTATTGGCACTCGCACGGTGCGAGTGCAAGACAGCGGTGCGCCACGCCGCCGCGTATCGCGAGGGGCGAAACCGCGCACCGCGCGGCTCGCTCTAGGATGCGCGGTGTGATCCGCGCAACACCGTCGTGGCGCCCCCTCGCAGCCCTGGCTGGCTTCGTGCTGGTCCCTGCCCTCGGCCTGACCGCCGCGACCGCGGTCGCGGCGCCCTCGGGCGAGCACATCGACCTCTACCAGGACGGCGTCGCGGTGACGACCGGGCCCGACGGCGGCCCCGCGGTGCTGCGCCTCGCGCCCGGCGTCGGCGCGACGTACCTCGAGGGCAGCCGCGTGCTCGACCCGGCGGCGCTCGACCCCGGCGCGCTCGCCGCGGGCGTCGACCCCGCGGACGGCGAGGCGGACCGGCTCGCGCAGGTCGCCGGGGCGCGCCTCGACGCGACGGCGCTCCTCGACCCCGGTCTCGCCCACCAGACCGCCACCGCGTCGCGGGCCTGGCTCGCGTCCGGCGTCGTACCGGGTGCGGGCGGGCCGTTCGCCGCGCTCGGCGAGGCGGCCCTGCTCGACCTGCGCGCGCTCACGCTCGACGACGGCGCCGCCCTCGCCGCGCCGTCGCCCAAGTGGCGCTACGTGTGGCCGCGCGACGCGTCGTTCACCGCGGCGGCGTTCGCACGCACCGGTCACGTCGACGACGCGCGCGCCGTCCTCGGCTTCCTCGGCCGGGTCCAGAGGACGACGGCTCGTTCCACGCGCGCTACCTCCCCGACGGGTCGGGCGTCCCCGACGACCGGGGCATCCAGTCCGACGGCGTCGGCTGGGTCCTGTGGGCCGCGGACGTCGTGCTGGAGGAGACGCCCGCCGCGGACCGCGCCGAGGTGGCCGCCGAGCTGCGCCCGCTGGTCGACGCCGCGACGGACCACGCGCTCGAGCTCGTCGACGGCGAGGACCCGCTGCCGCCGCCGTCGAGCGACTACTGGGAGGTCGAGCCCACGTCTCTCACGCTCGGGACCGCCGGTCCCCTGCTCGCGGGCCTGGAGGCCGCGGCGGACGTGTACGCGGCCGCGGGCGAGGCGCCGCGCGCGCACGAGGCGACCCTCGCTGCCGCCCGCCTGCGCATGGCGGTCGAGCGCTCGTTCGGGTCCCAGGGCTACCCGCGCCACGTCACCGGCGGCGCGCGCGACGCCTCGACGGCGTTCGTGCTGCCGCCCTTCCAGCCGGAGCCCCTCGCCGGCGCGGACGAGGCCTGGCGCACGTCCGTGCGCGAGATGCTGCGCCCGGCCGGCGGGCTCGCGCCGGGCGCGGGCTGGCGGGCCGACGGCATCTCGTGGACACCCCAGACCACGCTGTACGCGCTGGCGGCGGCGTCGTCGTCCGACCCCGAGGACCGCGCCGACGCCGAGGAGTGGCTCCGCTGGGTCGACGACCACCGCACCGCGTCCGGGGCCATCCCGGAGAAGGTCCTCGCCGACGGCTCGCCCGCCGCCGTCGCGCCGCTGTCGTGGAGCTCCGCGCTCGTCGTGCTCGCGCTCGTGGAGCTCGGCGCCCAGGGCACGCCGGGCGGCGCGGGCTGACGCTCCTCCTGGGCTCTCCCGGTCCGCTGCGGCCGGCGCGCCGGGGCTACCGGGTGGTCGCGCCGCTCGTCGCGACGGGCCCCAGGTCGGGCGCGTCCCGCACGTCGAACTCGCGCCGCAGCACCCGTTGCGCGGCGTACCAGCCCCCGAGGCCGTGCACGCCCGGCCCGGGCGGCGTCGACGCCGAGCACAGGTAGACGCCCTCCAGCCCGACGGCGTAGGGGTCGAACCGGGGCGTGGGCCGCGCGACCATCTGCCACATGCTCACGGCGCCGCCCGCGATGTCGCCGCCCACGTAGCTCTCGTCGTGCGCCGCCATCTCCGCCGCGGGCACGCAGCGCGACGCCACGACGACGTCCCGGAAGCCCGGCGCGAACCGCTCGACCTGCGCGACGACGTCCTCCGTCACGTCGCGCGTCGACCCCGCGGGCACGTGCGCGTAGGTCCACAGCGGGCGCAGCCCGCCCGACCCGCGCCCGGGGTCGACGACGGTCGGGTCGCTCACGAGCACCACGGGCCGGGCGGCGTGGCGACCGGCCGCGACGTCGGCCTCGCTGCGCGCCATCTCGGCGCGCGTCCCGCCGAGGTGCACGGTCCCCGCGCGCCCCACCTCCGGGTCGGCCCAGGGCACGGGCCCGGAGAGCACGAGGTCGACCTTCGCGGCGGCGTCGCCGTGCCGGAACCGGCGCAGCGCGTCCTCCGCGCGCGGCGGGAGCCGGTCTGCGAACACGTCGGCGACGACACGCGGCGTCGTGTCGAACACGTAGGCGCGGGCCCGCGGGAGGTCGGCGCGCGAGCCGACCCGATGGCCCGTGACGACGTCGCCCCCGTGGGCGCGCAGGTCGTCCTCGAGCGCGGCGACGATCGCGCCGGAGCCGCCGCGGGGCAGCGGCCAGCCGCCCGGCGCGTGCCCGAGCGAGGCCAGCAGCACCGCCGTCCCGGCCGCGGCGAGCGACGGGAGGCGGGAGATGGCGTGCGCCGCGACGCCCGTGAGGAGCGCGCCGGCCTCGTCGGTGCGGAACCGTCGCGTCCACGCGGGGCTCCCCTGCTCGAGCACCGCCGCGCCGAACCGGGCCGTCACACCGGCGCCGCTCGGCGTGAGCACACGCCCCGGCACCGAGCGCTTGTCCCCGAGGGCGACCGCGACGACGTCGCGCCACCCCTCGGCGAGCGGGCCGAGCAGGGCGCGCCAGGCGGCGCCGTCGACCCCGAGCCGCTCGACCGTGCGCTCGAGGTCGTGATAGGCCACGCCCGCGCGACCCCCGTCGAGGGGGTGGGCGTACGAGACCTCCGGCGCGAGCAGCTCCACGCCGCGCGCGCCGAGGTCGAACGCCTCGAAGAACGGCGAGGCCCACGCCATCGGGTGCACCGCCGAGCACACGTCGTGCACGACGCCGTCGGCCAGGCCGAGGTCGAGCGTGCGGGCCCCGCCGCCCGACGTCGGCTGCGCCTCCAGCACGCGCACGGAGAGACCGGCGCGTGCGAGGGTCACGGCGGCGGCCAGGCCGTTGGGGCCCGAACCGACGACGACGGCGTCGAGATCCTCCGTCACGCGACCCTCGGAGCCGGGCTCAGAGCGGCCGCACCTGCTCGGCCTGCGGGCCCTTGCTGCCCTGGCCGAGCTCGAACTCGACCTCCTGGCCCTCGTCGAGCGTGCGGTAGCCGTCCGTCTGGATCGCGCTGAAGTGCACGAAGAGGTCCTGCCCACCCGCTGCGGGCGTGATGAACCCGTAGCCCTTCTCGGCGTTGAACCACTTCACGGTCCCCTGAGCCATGTACGTCTCCTCGTGCATCGTCGCCCGCGAGGCGACCGCCGCCCCGTGGTAGCCCGAGCCTAGCCCGCAGGCGGCGTGCACGGAAGGTCGAACGGCAGGTCGCGATTCTCGGGCTCCGGGCCGAACGAGCAGGTCACGCGGGTGCAGCGTCAGGTCGTGGCGCCACGGCCGGGGCGGCCCGGGAGTCCGGGTCAGCCGACCGGCGCCAGCTCGGACTTGATGATCACCGCGACGTCGCCCTCGCGCAGGCTGTCGACCTGGACGACGTTCTCCGCGGGGATGCCCAGCGTCGCGGCGACGGCGGCGGCGGTGTCGCTCCGCTCGGGCACGTACCAGACCGTGGTGACGTCGACCGGCGCCGGCCCGTTCGTGTAGTCCGTGGCGACGGTGTTGCTGAAGCCCTGCGCGTCGAGGGCATCCTTGCCCTTGGCCGCCTCGCCGCCGATGCCGCTGTCGTTCAGCACGCGGACGTAGGCGCTCGGGTCGGCCGCCGCCATGAGCGTCGCGAGGTCCGGAGTCTCGGGCGTCTCCTCGGTCGCGGGCGGCTCCTCCGTGGCCGGGGGCTCCTCGGTCGCGGGCGGCTCCTCCGCCGCGGGCGGCTCCTCGGTCTCCGCGGGCGGCGGCTCCGTGGACTGCGCCTGCGGCGGGTCCTCCGTGGCCCCGTTGTCGGACAGCAGCGCGACGCCCCCGTACGCGAGGCCGGCGAAGACGACGGCGACCAGCAGGAACGGCCACGTCTTGCTCCACCCGCTGCGCGGCGTGCGGTGCACCCCCACGGGCGCACCCTGCGGCGCGGGCGCGTCGAACTCGTCGGGCGCGTAGGGGTAGCGGCTCTTCGTCACGGCGACAGGGTAGCCCGGTCGGGGCTCTCGGCTAAACGCCCTGTTCGCCCGGACTTCACGCGCACCCGGTCGTCCCGGGTCAGAGGCCCTCGAGCCGACGCGCCGTGCGCGCCCGCTGCCGGGTGGACCGCATCCGCCGCAGGCGCTTGACGAGCATGGGGTCGTGCGCGAGCGCGGCCGGGGAGTCGATGAGCGCGTTGAGCACCTGGTAGTAGCGCGTCGCGGACATGTCGAACAGCTCGCGCACCGCCTGCTCCTTGGCGCCCGAGTACTTCCACCACTGCCGCTCGAACGCCAGGATCTCCTGGTCCCGCTCGCTCAGGCCCGACGCCGGCGCCTCCGAGGTGGTCGGGTCGCCGACCGCGTCGGGTCCGTCGAGCACGTACGCCGCCTCGCTCATCGTTCCCTCCTGCACTCTCTCGTCACCGGACCTGCGCACTCCCGCGCGCGGCCGCCTCTCAGCCTACGCACGAACCACACCCGTGTCATTCGTCCTCGCCGCACGCTGCGGACGTGCCGAGGACGCCGGTTAGGCTCGGGGCCGTGGAGAGCGCACCCGCCCAGCCCGTCGCCGTCGACCCGGTCGCGACCGCCTCGACGGCCGACCCCCGTCCGGCCCTCGCGAGCATCATGGCGCCCGACTGGGCCGAGGCCCTCGCGCCCGTCGAGCCGCAGCTGCACGCGCTCGGCGACTTCCTGCGCGCCGAGGTGGCGGCCGGACGGGAGTACCTCCCCGCGCCGTCGGCCATCCTCAACGCGTTCTCGCGCCCCCTGGCCGAGGTGCGGGTGCTCGTCGTCGGGCAGGACCCGTACCCCACGCCCGGGCACCCGATGGGGCTGTCGTTCTCCGTGCAGCCGCACGTGCGCCCCGTGCCCCGCTCGCTCCAGAACATCTTCGCCGAGCTCGCGGACGACGTCGGCGCCCCGACCCCCGCGAACGGCGACCTGTCCGCGTGGAGCGACCAGGGCGTCATGCTCCTCAACAGGGTGCTCACGGTCCGGCCGGGCGAGCCCGGGTCGCACCGCGGCCAGGGCTGGGAGGCCGTCACCGAGGCGGCGATCCGCGCGCTCGTCGCGCGCGACGCCCCGCTCGTCGCGATCCTCTGGGGTCGCGACGCCGCGACCCTGCGCCCGATGCTCGGCGACACCCCCGTCGTCGCGAGCGCCCACCCGAGCCCGCTCTCCGCGCGCCGCGGGTTCTTCGGGTCGCGCCCGTTCTCGCGCGTCAACGAGCTCCTCGTCGCCCAGGGCGCCGCCCCCGTCGACTGGACCCTCCCCACCACCTGATCTCCGCCCGCCCCGGCCCCCGGCCCGCGGCCGAGCAGGTGGTCCTGGCTCGTCCGCGCCGCGTGACGCGCCAGGACCACCTGCTCGACCCGCCAGGATCGCCGGGTCGACGGCACGCCGCCCCGCAGGAGCAGAATGGGGCGGGTGACGACGCAGAACCCGACGACCACTCCCCTGGCCGGTGACACCGCCGACGCACGCCGACCCGACGACCCCGCTCCGCGCTGGACGAGCTACGTCGCGATCGGCGACTCGTTCACCGAGGGGCTGTGGGACCCGTACCCCGGCGAGGAGGACCACCAGCGAGGATGGGCCGACCTCCTCGCCCAGCACCTCGCGGCCCGGCGCGTCGCCGCCGGCGAGGACCCGCTGCGGTACGCGAACCTCGCCATCCGCGGGCGCAAGCTGCGCTCGATCCTCACGGAGCAGGTGCCGGCGGCGCTCGAGCTCCGGCCGGACCTCGTGAGCGTCATCGGTGGCGGCAACGACATCCTGCGGCCGAACGCCGACGTCGACCGCCTCGCGCGCAACCTCGAGCACGCTGTCTCGCGCCTGCGCGGCGCGGGGATCGACGTGCTCATGGCGACCGGCTTCGACGCCTCGCAGTCGCCGCTCGTCGGCCTCACGCGCCCGCGCGTCGGCGTGTACAACGCCCACATCTGGTCGATCGCGCGCCGACAGGGCGCGTACGTGCTGGACCTGTGGGGCATGCGCGCGCTCCAGGACTGGCGCGTGTGGTCGGAGGACCGCATCCACCTGACGCCCGCGGGGCACGCGCGGGTCGCCCAGGCGGCGCTCGTCGCGCTCGGCCAGGCGCCCGACGACGCCGCGTGGGACGACCCGCTGGCTCCCCTCCCGCCCGCGCCGGCTCTCGACCGCGCGCGGCAGAACGCGCAGTGGGTGCGCACGCACGTCGTGCCGTGGGCGCAGCGGCGGCTGCGCGGGACGTCGTCGGGCGACGGGCGGCTCCCCAAGGCGCCCGAGCTCCTGCCCGTCCCGCTCGCCGACCGCTGAGCGCGGGCGACCTCGGCAGCACCTGCCGAGGTCGGCTCGCGCGACCACCGATCCGGGCAGCGGCTGCCGACCGACTGCTGACCCCGCGGTGCGCACCGGCACGACGACGCCCCCGGCTCCGTGGAGCCGGGGGCGTCGTGGTGGAGCCGCCTGTCGGATTCGAACCGACGACCGTTCGCTTACAAGGCGAGTGCTCTACCGGCTGAGCTAAGGCGGCGTTCCCGGGGCTGCCGGGCGAGCGAACAGACTACCTGCTCGCCCGGCGCGCCCCGGCCGGCGGCCCGTGCCGGTCGGGGGCGCGGGCCTGGCCGATCGGGTACCGGTGCGGTGCCGGTCAGCCCTGGGCGGCGGTGACGGCCTGCGGGAGCGCGTTCGGGTCGCTCCAGTTGCCGTCCCACCGCTCGCCGTTGATCGTGATCGTCGGCGTGCCGAACCCGCGCTCGCCGTGCAGCGACGTGTCCTGGTTCACCAGGCTCGACGCCGTCGCGACCCAGTCGCCGAACGTCTCGACGGCCGTCCCGTCCTCGATGCCGGCGGCGACGTCGGCGGGCACGCCCGCCTGCTCCGCGATGTCGGCGATCTGGGCGTCGGTCAGGGTCCCGCTGCCCTCCTGGGGCTGGTTCTGGAACATCGCGGTGTTGAAGTCGTTCATCGACTCGGGCGCGCGGTCGGCGACCCAGGCCGCCGCGGCGGCAGAACGCGTCGAGAACTGCTGCGACTGCGCGACGCGGTCGAGGATCGAGATCGGGTGCAGCACGACGGTCACGTCACCGGACTCGCGGAGCTGGTCGAGCGTCGCGCCGTTCGTCTCCTCGAACTGGCCGCAGATGGGGCACATGTAGTCGAGGTAGACCCCGACCTCGACGGCACCCTCGTTCTGCGTCCCGGCGGCGCCGTCCGCACCGATCGGGATGCCGCCGTCCTCGGCGTCGCTCGTGGCGGGGCTCGTGACGTCGGCGAGGTTGCCCGCCGCGACGGCGTCGATCGTCTTGTTCCGGTCGTTCATGGCCGGGATCCACACGGCGAGGAACACGCCGACGAGGACGAGGACGCCCGCGACGAGCGCTCCGATCGTGATGAGGCGGTTGCGCTTGTCGCGCTTGGCCTGCGCCTCACGCAGCGCGAGCGCCTCCGCGCGCGCGGCCTCGCGGCGCTGGGCCTTGGTCTGGGTTTCGTTGCTGGGCATGGTCGTCCTCCGAGGGAGTGGCCGAGAGCTGGGGATGTGTCAGGGTGCGCGCCGACGGGGTCGCGCGGGCGGTGCGTCCGACGGCGTCGTCAGACGAACGCGACCTGCGGCGGCCCGCGCCGGGTGCGCACCACCGCGTCGGCGAGGTGGTGCAGCGCGGTGGGGACGGCGTCGGGCACCGGGCGCACGACGCGGCGCGCGGCCCCGGCGCGCGACCCCGCGGGGCGCAGCGCCCCCGGAGCACGGCGCGCAGCGCACGCCCGGCCCCGGTCACGACGGCGCGGGAGCGCTCGTGCGCGCGCCGCGCCCACGCCGAGAGCCCCCACGCGACGGCGGCGGCCGCCGCGTGGGCCACGACGACGGGCAGCGCGAGCGCGCCCACGACGGTGACCATGGCGGCCGGGTCGCCCCCGAGCGCGGTGCCCGACGGGCAGTCCGGCACCTCGTGGACGAGCGCGAGGTGCATCCCGGCGGCTCCCCACATCCCCGGCACCGTCACGCACTGGTGCACGACGGCGTACCCGCGGTCGGCGAGGTGCGTCACCACGGCGGCGAGGAGGGTGAGCAGCAGGAGCGCGGGGCCGAGCAGACGGCCGGCTGCGGGCACGACGGACGTGCGCGTCACGCCGCGCGACAGGGCGCGCGGCACCGTCGTCCGGAGCACGGCGCCCATCCTACGCGCGCGGCCTGGCAGCGGGCTGGGAAGGGCCGGTGCCGGCTCAGCGCAGCGACGGCGGGCCGGGGAACGGCCACCACGTGACGCCCGGGTCGCCCGCGAGGAGCACGAGGGTCACGACGGTGAGCACGAGTCCCAGGCCGGCGAGGACGAGCCTCCCCGTGCGTCCGGGGGCGAGCCGCGCCAGCGCGGTCCGCGTCCCGTACCGCGTGAGGTGGGTCAGGGGCCCGACCCAGGCCAGGGTCACCGCCGCGACCGCCGCGAGGCACAGCAGCACGGTCGTCACGACGGGCGCGTTGCCGCCGTCGGGCCCCTCGACGACGACCCAGCGGTCGGACTCGAGGAGCCACCACCCGGCCACGACCACGAGCACCGCGGCGCACGCCGCGACCAGGAGGGACGGGAGCGCGCCGACGAGCGCGCGCACGACGTACCAGGGCGACGCCGCGACCGCGCGCACCGTGTCCCGGGACGAGACGCCGCGCCGCTCGCGCCGCGTGTGCAGCGACTCGGTCGTCACGCCGACGACGCGCGCGAGCACGACCAGCACCGACAGCACGACGAACGCCACGCCGGGGTACGTCGCGCCGAGCAGCACGAGCGGCACGGCGAGCAGGAGCAGCGCGGTGCGCCGCGCGGCGGGCACGGGGCGCACGTAGAGCGGTTCGCCGTCCTCGCCGAGGGGCGGGGCGCCGAGGTCGTCCATGAGGTCGTGCCCGACGGGGACGGCCATCGTGCGGCCGTCGTTGACCTGCGCCTGCGACGTGGGCAGGGGCGGCGGCACGACCTGGGCCTGGCCGGTCCACGCGGACGCGCCGGTCCACGCCTGGGCCCCCGTGCCGCCGGGCACGACGGCGACGGGCGGCACCACCTGGGTCGGTCCGGTGGGCGGCGCGACCACCTGGGTCGCGGGCGCGGCGTCGCCGGTGTCGGCTGCGTGCCGCAGGGCGGCCACGACCTCGGTCGGCCCGAGGCGCTGCGCCGGGTCGGCGTGCAGCGCACGACCGATCGCGTGGGCCGTGACGGGCCCCAGGCCCGCGAGGTCGGGGCGTCCGCTGCGCGCGCGGGCGAGCACGACGTCCGTCGGGCGCACGCCGAACGGCGCCCGACCGGTCGCCGCGTAGGCGAGCAAGGCAGCCCACCCCCACCAGTCGGTGTCCACGCTGGGGGCCGCGCCCTCGAGCAGCTCGGGCGCCAGGTACCCCGGGGTGCCCATGACGAGGCCCGTGGACGTGACGCGCGCGTCCTCGAGCCCCTGGGCGATGCCGAAGTCGATGAGCACCGGGCCTCGGGAGGACACCATGACGTTGCTCGGCTTGAGGTCGCGGTGCACGACGCCGGCCGCGTGCACGGCCTCGAGCGCGGCGGCGAGCTGGTCGGCGAGCTCGTAGAGGTCCCAGGCGTCGAGCGGCCCGCCCTCGGCGATCTCGTCCTCGAGCGTGGGCCCGTCGACGAGCTCGGTGACGATGAACGCGTCCGGGCCGTCGAGCTCGACGTCGAGGATCTGCGCGACGGCGGGGTGCCGCAGGCGCTGGAGGGCGCGGGCCTCGCGACGCAGCCGTTCGCGGCCCTGCGCGGCGGCGTCGAGGTCGACGTGCGCGTGCAGGAGCTTGATCGCGACGAGGTTGCCGCCGCCGTCGTGCGCGCTGTGGACGGTGCCCATGGCGCCGGACCCGAGCCGCGCGCCGATGTGGTAGCCCCCGACCTCGCTGCCGGGGGCGGGTCCGCGCGACGGCCCCCCGGCGACGTTCCGCGCCTCGACGCGCTGCGTGGGCTCCTCCATGGTGACAAGGTAGCGGCAGTGGACGGGCCGGCGCTGGAGGGTGCGGCCCCGACGGGCCCGGTGGGCGACCCGGCCCGGGGCGGCGTCCGGCACGCGACCGGCACCGGACGACCCGTTCACGCGCCCGACGAGCGGACTACCCTGGGCCGCCCAGGCGCGATTCATCGAAGCTCAAGGAGAGGTCCATTGACAGGCAAAGAGGGATTCGATCTCGTCGTGGTGGCCAACCGGCTGCCCGTGGACTTCACGGTCGGCCCCGGCGGTGAGATCGAGTGGAAGCGGTCGCCCGGAGGCCTGGTCACGGCGCTCGAGCCCGTCATGCAGGCGTCCGACGGCGCCTGGGTCGGCTGGTCCGGCGCGCCCGACCTGGCGAGCGAGCCGTTCGACGCCGACGAGATGCGCCTCGTGCCCGTGACGCTCTCGGCCGACGAGATCGAGCGGTACTACGAGGGCTTCTCGAACGACACGCTCTGGCCGCTCTACCACGACGTCATCTCGCCGCCCACGTACCACCGCACGTGGTGGGACGCGTACCGCCGCGTCAACCAGCGCTTCGCCGACGCCGCCGTCGCGCAGGCGGCACCGGGCGCCGTCGTCTGGGTGCACGACTACCAGCTCCAGCTCGTGCCGCAGATGATCCGCGCCCAGCGCCCGGACGTGCGGATCGGGTTCTTCAACCACATCCCGTTCCCCCCGCTCGAGCTGTTCCAGCAGCTGCCGTGGCGCCGCCAGGTGATCGACGGCCTGCTGGGCGCGGACCTCGTGGGCTTCCAGCGCGCGGGCGACGCCGCGAACTTCATCCGCGCGGTGCGGCGGCTGCGCGCCCACACGACGCGCGGGCCGATCATCACGGTCCCGGGCGAGGACGGGCGCGACCGCCACGTCCGCGCCGCCGCGTTCCCCATCTCGATCGACTCGCGCCGGTTCGACGAGCTCGCCCGCACGCCCGAGGTCCAGCAGCGCTCGCGCGAGATCCGCGCGGACCTCGGCGACCCGGACATCATGATGCTCGGCGTCGACCGCCTGGACTACACCAAGGGCATCCGGCACCGCATCAAGGCGTACGGCGAGCTGCTGCAGGACGGCCGCCTCGACGTCGAGCACGCCACGCTCGTCCAGGTCGCGAGCCCGAGCCGCGAGAACGTCGACGCCTACCAGGAGCTGCGCGAGCACGTCGAGGGTGCGGTCGGGCGGATCAACGGCGAGTACGCGGAGATCGGGCACGCCGCCATCCACTACCTGCACCACTCCTACCCGCCCGAGGAGATGGCCGCGCTGTACCTCGCGGCCGACGTCATGCTCGTCACGGCGCTGCGCGACGGCATGAACCTCGTCGCGAAGGAGTACGTCGCGGCCCGCTCGGACGACCGCGGGGTGCTCGTGCTCTCCGAGTTCACCGGCGCCGCCGACGAGCTCTCGTCCGGCGCGCTCCTCGTCAACCCGCACGACATCGACGGGATGAAGGACATCATCGTCGCGGCCGCGCACATGGACCACCGCGAGCAGCGCAAGCGCATGCGCCGGCTGCGTCGCAAGGTCCTCACCGACGACGTCGCACGGTGGTCGGAGTCGTTCCTCGGCGTCCTCACCGCGATGCCGTCCCGCGTGCCGCGCCGCCGCCCGGAGGACGACGAGCCGGGTGCGCCGCAGGACGCCCGCCAGGCCGCCGACGAGCCCGCGGAGCAGGGCGCGTGACCGCGACGCACCACCCCGCGCCCGTGCCCGGGCCGGTCGCCGACGCCGTGCGCGCCTTCGCGGCGGACGCGGACGGCGCACCCGCCGCGCGGCTCGTCGCGCTCGACTTCGACGGCACGCTCTCGCCGCTCGTCGACGACCCGCTCGCCGCGCGCATGGCGCCGTCCGCCCGGGCCGCCGTCGACCGGCTGGCCGCCGCGCTCGTCGGCACGACGACGCGCCTCGCCCTCGTCTCGGGCCGCAACCTCGCGGACCTCGCCGAGCGCAGCGAGCCGCCCGTCGGCACGTACCTCGTGGGCAGCCACGGCGCCGAGACCGGGCACGTGACCGAGGACGGGCTCGACGCCGTCCCGCTCGACCTCACGCCGGAGCAGGCCGACCACCTCGCCGCCCTGCGCGCGGGCATGGCCGACGCCGTCGCGGGGCGGGAGGGCGCGTGGGTGCAGGAGAAGCCGAGCGCCGCCGTCCTGCACACGCGGCTCGCCTCGGCGGCGGACACGCAGGCCGCCGAGGACCTGGCCGACGCGGTGGCCGAGCGGCTCGGGCTGCACGCGATGCACGGGAAGGACGTCGTCGAGGTCGCGGTCGTCGAGACGTCCAAGGGCGAGGCGGTGGACCGGCTGCGGGACGTCGTCGGGCAGGACGCCGGGTGCCCCGACGCGCGCACGCGCGTGCTCTACGCGGGCGACGACACGACCGACGAGACGGCGTTCGCCGTGCTCGGCCCGGGCGACCTGGGCGTCAAGGTGGGCGACGGCGACACGCTCGCCGAGCAGCGCGTGCCCGACGCCGACGGGCTCGCCGCGGTGCTCGACCTCCTCGCGGACCTCCTGGAGCGCCGGGAGGCCTGACCCCCGGGGGGTCCGCCGGGCGCTCGCCCGGCGGACCCTGCCGCCCGCACCGAACCGCTACCGGATCGTGACCGACGCTGTGACGAAGCACTCAGGACCGGGAGTAGGATCGGGTCACGATGACGTCGGGTCCCCTGCCCGTTCCGGAGGGGGTCCGACTTCTTCTGTGTCGTCGAAGACACGCTCGTCCGCCATCGCGAACAGCTACGTCGACGTGGCACGTCACTGCACAACGGATCGTCCGGCACGTACCTGCCGGTGGAGGGATGTACCAGTCATGGCTACGGTCACCTACGACCACGCAACCCGCGTCTACCCCGGGACCGAGCGTCCTGCCGTGGACCAGCTCAACCTGCACATCGAGGACGGCGAGTTCCTCGTCCTCGTCGGCCCCTCGGGCTGCGGCAAGTCGACCTCGCTCCGCATGCTCGCGGGCCTCGAGGACGTCAACGGCGGACACATCTACATCGGCGACCGCGACGTCACGGACGTCCAGCCGAAGGACCGCGACATCGCGATGGTGTTCCAGAACTACGCGCTGTACCCGCACATGTCCGTCGCGGACAACATGGGCTTCGCGCTGAAGATCGCCGGCACGCCGAAGGCGGAGATCCGCCAGCGCGTCGAGGAGGCCGCGAAGATCCTCGACCTCACCGAGTACCTCGACCGCAAGCCGAAGGCGCTCTCCGGCGGTCAGCGCCAGCGTGTCGCGATGGGCCGTGCGATCGTCCGCCAGCCGCAGGTGTTCCTCATGGACGAGCCGCTGTCGAACCTCGACGCCAAGCTCCGCGTCCAGACGCGCACCCAGATCGCGTCGCTCCAGCGCCGCCTCGGCGTCACGACGGTCTACGTCACGCACGACCAGACCGAGGCCCTCACCATGGGCGACCGCATCGCGGTCCTCAAGGACGGTCTGCTCCAGCAGGTCGGCACGCCGCGCGAGATGTACGACACGCCGGCCAACGTCTTCGTCGCGGGCTTCATCGGCTCGCCGGCGATGAACATCGGCACGTTCGCGGTCAACAACGGCGTCGCCGAGGTCGGCCCCGCGCGCATCGCGCTCGAGCGCGAGACGGCCGCGAAGATCACCGAGGCCGACAACGGCAAGGTGACGATCGGCTTCCGTCCCGAGGCCCTCGACGTCGTGTCGCAGGCCAACGAGGCCGCGTTCCCGGTCGAGGTCAACATCGTCGAGGAGCTCGGCTCCGACGCGTTCGTCTACGGCACGCTCAAGGGCGACCTGGCCTCGCAGGCCGACGTCCACTCGGGCGCCGGCGACAACCAGGTCATCGTCCGCGTCGACCCGCGCAACGTCCCGGCCAAGGGCGAGCGCATCTACGTGACGATCCGCCCGGGTCAGTCGCACGTCTTCGGTGCCGCCTCGGGCCAGCGCATCAGCTGACACCCCGCACCACCGCCGCAGGGCGGGTCCTCCCGGTCGGGAGGGCCCGCCCTGCGGCGTTCCCGGGCTCGCGACAGCGTGGCACGCCGTCCCGCCGACCCGCCGGGTCCGTGCCCTTGACAGGGTCATGGGGGACCTCAAGACTGCTTTTGCACACACGACGCCAAAAGTCGTCTGTTCGTCACCCAAATCGACAACGCTGTCAATTGGAGCCTCATGCAGATCCCGTCCCTCTCCCCGCGCGCCCGGCGCGTCGGCGCGGCGCTGGCCACCGGCGCGCTCGTCGCGACCGCGCTCGCCGCCGCGCCGGCCGTCGCCGCCCCTGTCGTGACCACACCGCCCGCCGGCCCGTCGACCGGCGCCGCCGCCGTCACGTGCGACGCGGACGACGGCCTCCCCGACGCCAAGATCTCGATCCAGCTCTACACGCACGTGGGCGAGCTCGGCGGCTCGGGGACGCCGTCACCGGAGACCCTCGACCGCGTGCTCGGCGAGGTGGCCGCGGCCGGGTTCACGAACGTCGAGACGTACAACCAGCCCTACGCGATGCCCGTCGACGACTACCGGGCGATCCTCGACCGGCACGGCCTCCAGGTGTCGTCGAGCCACGGCAGCACGGACCGGGCCACGTGGCCCGAGACGGTCGCGTACGCCGTCGCGCTGGGCCAGGACTACATCGGGACCGGCGGTATGGCGGGCGGCTACGGCACCTACGACGAGGCGGTCGCCACCGCGGCGTACGTGAACGAGCTCGGGAAGTACGCGCACGAGAACGGCGCGAACAAGATCGTGCTGCACAACCACCAGAGCGAGTTCACCACGCGGTACACCCACCCGGAGACGGGCGAGACGGTCAGCGCCTGGGAGGTCATCGAGGAGAACACCGACCCGCGCTACGTCACGTTCGAGCTCGACGTCGGCTGGGCCGCCGACGCCGGCCTCGACGTCCCGGCGTGGATCGAGGAGCACGGGGACCGCATCGAGCTGCTCCACATCAAGGACGCCGTGAACGTCGACGCGCCGGGCGACATGCGGCAGGTCGCGCTCGGCCGCGGCGAGCTCGACCTCCCGGCGATCATCGCCGCGGCCGAGCCCTACGTCGAGTACTTCACCTACGAGTGGGACTGGGCGCCGTCGTTCGAGACCTCCGTGGAGTCCTACCGGTACCTGCGCTGCTTCCGGTCCGACGACGGGGGCGGGGAGGAGGACGAGGACTCGCTCGCCCTGGGCCGCCCGGTGACGGCCTCCAGCGTCGACGAGGCCGGCCACGAGCCCGAGAAGGCGGTCGACGGCAACGCCGGGACCCGCTGGAGCAGCGCGTGGAGCGAGCCCGAGTGGATCGCGGTCGACCTCGGCGCGAGCTACGACCTGAACCGCGTCGTCGTCGACTGGGAGACGGCGTACGGGTCGGGCTACGAGGTCCAGACGTCGCCCGACGGCGAGTCCTGGACCACGGTCCGCACCGTCACGGACGGCGACGGCGGGTTCGACGACCTGGACATCACCGGGACCGGGCAGCACGTGCGGCTCTACCTCACCGAGCGCGCGACGCAGTGGGGCTTCTCCCTCTACGAGCTCGAGGTCTACGGCGCACCGGCCGGGCAGCTCGACCTCGACGTCGAGGTGCAGGCGCGCTGCCTCGCCGGCCAGGCGTACGTCGCCGTGCGCGCCGCGAACGGCGAGGACCAGCCGGTCGACGTGACGCTCGCGACGCCGTACGGCACCCGCGAGGTGGCCGACGTCGCCCCGGGCGCGAACGCGTACCAGTCGTTCCCGGTGCGCTCCGCCTCCGTCGAGAGCGGGTCGGTGACCGTCACGGGCACCGCGACGGTCGACGGCGAGGACGTCACCTCGACGGTCGAGGTCGACCACGACGCGGTCGCCTGCGCCTGACGGCTCCCCGCCTTCTCGCGGGCGGGTCCGACCTCACGGGTCGGGCCCGCCCCGCCCGGGCCCCACGACCATGGACAATGGACCCGTGACGGTGCACAACCTGCAGATCACCGCGTCGGCCCCCGACCCGGCGCTCCTCGACCTGCCCTGGGACGTCCCGCTCGAGGAGTGGCCGGCCGAGACGCTCGCCGCCCTCCCCCGCGGCATCTCGCGGCACATCGTGCGGTTCGTCCGCCTCTCCGGGCGGGTGATCGCGATCAAGGAGATCGGCGAGACGGTCGCGTACCGCGAGTACGAGCTGCTGCGGCAGCTCCGCCGGCTCGAGGTGCCGAGCGTCGTCCCGGTGGGCGTCATCACCGGGCGCCAGGACGCGCACGGCGAGCGGCTCGAGGCCGTGCTCATCACCGAGCACCTCCAGTTCTCGCTCCCCTACCGCGCGCTGTTCAGCCAGTCGCTGCGGCCGGACACGGCCACGCGCCTCATCGACGCGCTCGCCGTCCTCCTCGTGCGCCTGCACCTCGTGGGCTTCTACTGGGGCGACGTGTCGCTGTCGAACACGCTGTTCCGGCGCGACGCGGAGACGTTCGCCGCCTTCCTCGTGGACGCCGAGACGGGCGACCTGCACCGCGAGCTCTCCCCCGGCCAGCGCTCCTACGACGTCGACCTAGCGCGCACGAACATCATCGGCGAGCTCATGGACCTCGCCGCCGGCGAGCTGCTCGACGAGGACGTCGACGAGGTCGCGATCGGCGACGCGCTCGTCGCGCGCTACGAGGAGCTGTGGGAGGCGCTGACGACGTCGGAGTCGTTCGACGCGAACGAGCGGTGGCGCGTCGCGGCCCGCATCGAGCACCTCAACAACCTCGGGTTCGACGTCGACGAGCTCGCGATCACGACCGACATCGACGGCACGACCGTGCAGATCCAGCCGAAGGTCGTGGACGCGGGGCACCACTCGCGACGCCTGCTGCGCCTCACCGGCCTCGACGTGCAGGAGAACCAGGCCCGCCGTCTGCTCAACGACCTGGACTCGTTCCGCGCGGCGGCCGAGCGGCAGAACGACGACGAGGAGTTCGTCGCGCACGACTGGCTGAGCGGCGTGTTCGAGCCCACGATCCAGGCCGTGCCGCGGAACCTGCGCCGCAAGCTCGAGCCGGCGCAGCTGTTCCACGAGATCCTCGACCACCGCTGGTTCATCTCGGAGCGCGCCGGACGCGACGTGCCGATGGCGGAGGCGACGCAGTCGTACGTGGAGAACGTCCTGCGCCACCGCCCGGACGAGAAGGCGATCCTCGGCCTCGCGCCGGGCGAGAAGGACCCCGAGTACTACGGCTGACGGACGCGCGTCGCCCCGCCGTCCGAGGACCGGCGGGGCGACGCGGGCACCGCGTGCGATGAGTGCTGCCGGGCGCGCCGGCGTCAGGCCTCGCGCCGCAGGCGCGCGACCTCGTAGAGCGAGATGCCCGTCGCGACGGCGGCGTTGAGCGACTCCGTGTCCGACCCGATGGGGATGGACGCGACGACGTCGCACGCCTCGCGCACGAGGCGGGACAGGCCCTTGCCCTCCGACCCCGCGACGACGACGAGCGGCTCGGTCGCGAGCTCGAGGTCGCCGATCGCCGTGGTGCCGCCGGCGTCGAGCCCGACGACGAAGCACCCCGCCTTCTTCAGCTCACCGAGCGCGCGCACGAGGTTGGTCGCCCGCGCGACCGGGACGCGCGCGGCGGCGCCGGCCGAGACCTTCCACGCGGACGCGGTGACGCCGGCGGCGCGGCGCTCGGGCACGAGGACGCCGTGCGCGCCGAACGCGCCCGCGGAGCGGAGCACCGCGCCGAGGTTGCGCGGGTCCGTGACGCCGTCGAGCGCGACGACGAGCGGCGGCCGCCCCGACTCCTCGGCGGCGTCGAGCAGGTCGTCGACGTCCGCGTACTCGTACGGCGGGACCTTGATCGCGACGCCCTGGTGCACGGCCCCGTCGGTGAGACGGTCGAGCTCGGGCTTGCCCACCTCGAGGAGGTCGTAGCCGCGGCCCGCGACGATGTCGACGATCTCGCGCGTGCGGTCGTCGGCGTCGAGGCGCGACGCGAGGTAGACCACCTCGACGGGGATGCGCGCGCGCAGCGCCTCCAGGACGGAGTTGCGACCCGCGACGACCTCCTGGACCGACCCGCGCCCCTTGGGGCCGCCGCCGCGCGAGGCCCCGCCGCGCGACGTGCCGGCACGCTCGGTGCCGCGCGCCGGGCCCCCGCGTCCGGT
Source organism: Cellulosimicrobium sp. JZ28 (assembly GCF_015327065.1). Lineage (NCBI taxonomy): Bacteria > Bacillati > Actinomycetota > Actinomycetes > Micrococcales > Promicromonosporaceae > Cellulosimicrobium > Cellulosimicrobium sp. JZ28. The sequence continues at coordinate 3,089,586 of NZ_CP017660.1, forward strand.
CGGCACGCGCTTCTCGTCGGCCACCTTGCGCTTGTGCGCCGCGTGGTAGACGCGGTCCTCCGCCTTCGGGGTCGGCCCGCGGCCCTCGAGGCCCTTGCGCCGCTGCCCGCCCGAGCCGACGGTCGCGCCCTTCTTGCTTCCGGGCTTGCGGGTCGCGCCGCGTCGTTGTGAGTTGCCAGCCATGGTGTACCGATCGTGTCGTCGTTCAGGTCAGTTCAGGTCAGTCCACGTCGGGTTCGGCGCCCGGCGTGCGTGTCTCGCTCCTGGGTCCAGTGTCCCCCAGACACCTCGCCGAGGGGGAACCGTGGTCATCACCAGGGTTCTCCGCCGTGCTGCCGAAGCCCCACCGCGCGCGTCGGCGGTTCGCTCCCGACCGTCGTCCGGTGGGCGTCAGGCGAGGGTCCAGCGCGCGCCGTCGGCCGAGTCCTCGACCGCGACGCCCGCCGCGGCGAGCCGGTCGCGGATCGCGTCGGCCGTCGCGAAGTCCCGCGACGCGCGCGCCTCGGCCCGCGCCGCGAGCTCCGCGCCGACGACGGCGTCCAGCACCGCCGCGTAGCGCGAGTCGCCGCGGTCTGCCCACTGCGCGTCGCCCGGGTCGAGCCCGAGCACGTCGAGCATCGCGCGCACCGCCACGAGGTGGTGGCGCGCGACGGCGTCCGCGGCCGTCGTCCGGTCCGCGAGCGCCGCGTTGCCCGCGCGCAGGTGCTCGTGCACGACGGCGAGCGCCGCCGGCACGTTGAGGTCGTCGTCCATCGCCGCGGTGAAGGCGGTCGGGAGCTCGGCGTCGCGCACGTCGTCGACCTCGCCGACCCGCTCGGTCGCCCGCTCGACGAAGCCCGCCAGCCGCTCCCACGTCGCCTCGGCCTCGACGACCGTGGCGGGGGTCCACTCGAGCATCGAGCGGTACTGCACGGACGCGAGCGCGTAGCGCAGCACGGCGGGGCTCGTGGTCGCCAGGACCTCGCGCACGAGCAGCCCGTTGCCGAGCGACTTGCTCATCTTGGCGCCGCCCTGGGTGACCCACGCGCTGTGCAGCCAGTGCTGCGCGAACCCGTAGCCCGCGGCGCGCGACTGGGCCTGCTCGTTCTCGTGGTGGGGGAAGCGCAGGTCGAGGCCGCCCCCGTGGAGGTCGAACGTGTCGCCGAGGTAGCGGCGCGCCATCGCGGAGCACTCGAGGTGCCAGCCCGGACGGCCGCGCCCGAACGGCGTGTCCCACGACGCGGTCTCCGGCTCGCCCGGCTTGGGGGCCTTCCACAGCGCGAAGTCGCGCGGGTCGCGCTTGGCGGCGGCCTCCTCGGCGTCGGCGGGGACGTCGTCGGGCACGGGGTTGAGGTCCTCGAGGCGCTGGTTGGTGAGCGCGCCGTACTCGGGCCAGGACCGCACGTCGAACCACACGTCGCCGGGGCCCGTGGTGTAGGCGTGGCCGCGCTCGACGAGGCGCTGCATGAGCTCGACCATGTCCGGGACGTGGCCCGTCGCGCGCGGCTCGTACGTGGGGGGCAGCACGCCCAGGGCGTCGTACGCGGCGGTGAACGCGCGCTCGTACGTCGCGGCCCAGGCCCACCAGGGCTCGCCCGCGTCGGCAGACTTCGCGAGGATCTTGTCGTCGATGTCGGTGACGTTGCGGATGAGCGTCACCCGCGCGCCCCCGCGCCGGAGCCAGCGCACGAGCACGTCGAACGCGACGGCCGAGCGCATGTGCCCGATGTGGGGGGCGGCCTGGACGGTGGCGCCGCACAGGTAGATGCCGACCTCGCCCGGGGTCAGGGGGACGAAGTCGCGCACGTCCCGCGTGGCGGTGTCGAACAGGCGAAGGGTCACGCCGCAAGGGTACCGGGGACGCACCGTCGCGGCCGAAGCGGCGCCGGGGCGACTCCCGTCCGTCCTCGCCGCGTCAGCCGAAGCTCTTGCCCTCCCCGCGGTACGTCGGGACGACGTCGACCACCTCGTCGCCTCGCACGAGGTGCACGCGGTCGAACCGCTCCATGGCCTCGCCGGCCTTGCCGTGGCGGAACCAGACGCGGTCCCCCACGCCCAGGTCGGGCGCCCCGGCGGCCCCGCGCGACCGGTGCAGCGGCGTCTGCACCTCGCCCGCGCCCTCGCGGCCCGTGAGCGACCATCCCGGCGTCACGACGCGCGGCAGCCGGCTGCGGGTCGCCGGGCCGGACGCGACGTACCCGCCGCCGAACGCCGTCGCCCAGCCCGGGCCCGGGACGCGCACGACGTCGAGGCCGAAGAACGCCGACGGCCGGGGCCGGAACGCGCGGTACTCGTCGAACAGGCCCGGGACGTACAGGCCCGACCCGGCCGTCACCTCGGTCACGACCGCGTCGGCGGACGACGTCTCGAGCGACCCCGTGCCGCCCGAGTTCACGAGCTCGAGGTCGTGCCCGACGACGTCCCGCACCGCCGCGACGACCTCGCCGCGGCGCTCGCCCAGCTCGAGGACCGAGAGCCGCTTGACCGCGCGGACGGCGAGGCTGGAGTCCGGCATCCCGGCGACCTGCGCCTCGTAGAACATGAGGCCCCGCAGCGCGAGACCGGGCGTCGAGACGACCCGGGCGGCGAGCGACGCGACGTCGCGCGCACCGTGCAGGGGCGAGCGGCGCGTGCCCAGGTGGACCGTCACGAGACCGAGGCCCACGCGCAGCGACGCGTCCACGTCGAGGCACACCCGCACGGGCGGCTCGTCCCCGGTGCCGGTCTCGGCGAGCGCGTGGCGCACGAGCTCCAGGTGCGCGGCGTCGTCGACCATGAGCGTGACCTCGCGCCGGCCGGCCTCGTGGCGGGCGAGCGCCGCGAGCGCCCCGCGGTCGACCGACGGGTAGCCCACGAGGACGTCGCGGACGCCCGACTCGACGAGCCACAGCGCCTCGCGCACCGAGTACGCCATGACGCCCTGGAAGCCCCGCTCGCCCGCGCGCGCGACGAGCGAGCGCACCCGCACGGACTTCGACGCGACCCGCACGGGGACCCCGCCCGCGCGCGCGAGCAGCTCGTCGGCGTTGGCGTCGAACCGGTCGAGGTCGACGACGGCGAGCGGGCCGTCGAGCGTCGCGGTCGCGCGGGTCAGGCGGGCCAGGAGCGACGGCGTCGCGCCCCGCTCGTCACCGTCCTGCGGGCCCGCGCCCTGGTCCGCCCCCGGTGCCGTGTGGGTCGTCATGGGGAGAACGTACGCCACCCGCCGGGCGTGAGACAGTACGACCTGTGAGCAGCGACGACGCCCTCTCCTGGACCAACTGGGCCCGCACGGCCTCCGCGACGCCGCGCCGTCGGGCCTCGCCGCGCGACGAGGCGGAGCTGGGCGGCCTCGTCGCCCGCGCCGCGGCGGAGGGCATGCCCGTCCGCGCGGTGGGTGCCGGGCACTCGTTCACCCCGGCCGCGGTCACGGACGGCCTCCTGCTCGACCTCGACCGGCTCAGCCTCGTCGAGCGCATCGCGCGCGGCGGGGCGGACGGCACCGACGGCGACGCGATCCTCGTGACCGTCGGGGCGGGCATCCGCCTGCACCGGCTCAACGAGGCCCTCGCCGCCGCGGGGCTCGCGATGCGCAACCTCGGGGACATCGATAGGCAGTCGGTCGCGGGCGCGATCTCGACGGGCACCCACGGCACCGGGGCACGCCTCGGCGGCCTCGCGACACAGGTGCGCGGCGTCCGCGTCGTGGGGGCCGACGGCGAGGTGCGCGAGGCGTCGCCCGCGCACGAGCCGGGCCTGTTCGAGGTCAGCCGGCTCGGGCTGGGGGTCACGGGCATCCTGTCCGCGGTGACGCTCGAGGTGGTCCCGGCGTTCCTCCTGCGCGCGCAGGAGGAGCCGTGGCCGCTCGACCGCGTGCTCGAACGGCTCGGCACGCCCGACGACCCCGACGGGCTCGTCGGCGGCAACGACCACTTCGAGTTCTACTGGTTCCCCCACACCCGCCGGGCGCTGACCAAGCGCAACAACCGCCTCGCGCCCGACGAGGAGGCCGTCGAGCTCGAGCGGCTGCGCACCACGGGCCCCGGGCCGGTCGCGCGGGCGCGCACGTGGGTCGACGAGGAGCTCCTGTCGAACGGCGCGTTCGAGCTCGTGAACCGGCTCGCGACCGCGGTCCCGCGCGTCACGCCGCGCCTCAACGCCGTCTCCGCGCGGGCGCTCGCGCCGCGCACGTACGTCGCGCCGTCGCACCACGTGTTCGTCACGTCGCGCCGCGTCCGGTTCCGCGAGATGGAGTACGCCGTGCCGCGCGAGCACCTCGTCGACGTGCTGTCGAGCATCGACGCGTGGCTGGACCGGTCCGGCGAGCACGTGCCGTTCCCCGTCGAGGTCCGGTTCGCGGCGCCCGACGACGTGTGGCTCTCCACGGCCCACGGTCGCGAGACCGCCTACGTCGCCGTGCACCAGTACGCGCGCCTGCCGCACGAGCGGTACTTCGACGCCGTCGAGCGCATCGTCGCCGAGGTCGGGGGCCGCCCGCACTGGGGCAAGATGCACGGTCTGGCGGCGGACCGGCTCCGGGAGCTCTACCCGCGGTTCGACGACGCCGTCGCCGTCCGCGACGCGACGGACCCCGAGGGCGTGTTCGCGAACGGCTACACCGACCGCGTGCTCGGCCCGGCCCCGGCCGCGCGGCGCTGACCGGCGACGTCCCGGACCCGTCAGGGGACGGGACGTCGTCCGCCCGTCAGGGGACGGGCTCTGGACCGTGCTCCCGCACCGGCGAGCCGTCGGGGCGCACCATCATCGACAGCACGTACTCGGCGAGCGCGTGGAAGCTGCGGACCGCCGTCTCGTCGTCCTGCTCGACGAGCCACGCGATCTCGATCCCGTCGATGTACCCCGCGACGACCCGGGACAGGAACCCCATGTCCATCGTGTAGCTGACGTTCCCCCGCTCGGCCACGTTCTCGAGGAACCCGCGCGTCATCGCCCAGGTCTGCTCGAGGTGCGTGTGCGCGACGGAGCGCAGCGCGCGGCTGCGCACGCCCGCCGTCGCGAACTCGAACGTGAGGAGCCGCATGTGACGACGCGGCGTCAGCCCGCTCCACAGGCCGTCGGCGGCGGCGTGGGCGAGCGCCACGACGTCGCCCTCGACGTCGAGCGCGGACCGGACGGGCTCGGAGGCCACGAGCGCGAGGCTGTTGCCCATGGCCTGGAGGAGCTCGTCCTTGTCCTCGAAGCAGTAGTGCACGACGCCGAGCGAGACCCCGGCCTCGGCCGCGACGCCGCGGATGGTCACGGCCTCGACGCCCTCGCGGACGGCGATGGTCATCGCGGCGTCGACGAGCTGGGCTCGGCGTTCCTCGACGGACATTCGGTTCATGTGCGATTCATCCCATGTGTCGTTCTTGGGAAAGTCAAACACATCGATGCGCTTCCAGCGATCGTAGAGGCAGGTGGCGGGCCTGGCACGCCGGACGGGAGCGGGCGAGAATGACGAGCCGGACCAGCCCCGGCCCCACCCCCGACGAAGGACTCCCGTGCCCCGACCGCGCCTGCCCCGCTCCCCCTGGACGCTCGCCCTCACGGCGGCCGTCGCGCTCGCCCTCGCGGGCTGCGGCGGGCCCGAGGACGCCGCCGGCGGCACGGAGCCGGTCGTGCACGACGTCCCCGAGATCCCGGTCCAGGTGACCGCGCCCCCGGGCTGGGAGCGCGGCACGCGCGACGGCGCGTTCCTGCTGCGCGCGCCGAGCGGCACGGGTTCCGAGGACTTCCGGGCGAACGTCGTCGTCACGGGCGAGGAGTCGACGCACACCGTCGACGAGGCGGGCGCCGCGACGACGGCGGCAGTCGCCTCGATCCCCGGCTGGGTGCCCGACCCCGACGGGCAGGGCCCCACGACCCTCGCCGGGCTGCCCGCCTACCGCGTGGCCGGGACGTACGACGCCGCGGGCACCGCCGTCGCGCAGGAGATCGTGGCCGTGCGGACGGGCGACGGGCCGGACGCGTGGGTCGTCGACCTCACGGCGTCGTACGCCGTCGACGACGCCGACGGCGCCGCGCAGGCGCGCGCGATCCTCGAGAGCGTCCAGGTCGCGCCCGCGGGCTGACGTCAGGCGAGCGGCGCGACCCGGACCACGAGGGCCGTGGCGACCGCCGCGACGCCCTCGCCGCGCCCGGTGAGGCCCAGCCCGTCGGTCGTGGTCGCCGTGAGGGTCACCGGGGCGCCCGCGGCCGCCCCGAGCGCCGCCTCCGCCTCCGCGCGGCGCGGCCCGAGGCGCGGCCGGTTGCCGATCACCTGGACGGCCACGTTCCCGATCTCGAACCCCGCGGCCCGCACCCGGCGCGCGGCCTCCGCGAGCAGGCTCGCACCGCTCGCGCCCGCCCACTCGGGCGCGCTCGTGCCGAAGTTCGAGCCGAGGTCGCCCAGGCCGGTGGCCGAGAACAGCGCGTCCGCGGCGGCGTGCGCCGCGACGTCGGCGTCGGAGTGCCCGGCGAGCCCGCGCTCGCCCGGCCAGTGCAGACCGCCCAGCCACAGCGGTCGCTCCTCGCCCTCGGGCGCGAACGCGTGGACGTCCACCCCGACGCCCGTGCGCGGGAGCGCCGGGACGGAGCCCGCGGCGGCCGGTGCGGTGGTGGGCGTCTCGGCCGACGTCCCGGTGGAGCCTGCAGGAGTGGTCAACGGTCCTCCCGGAGCGTCAGCGCCGCGACCCGCAGGTCGTGCGCGGTGGTGATCTTGGCCGCCGCGGCGTCGCCGGGCACCACGTGGACCGGGACACCGAGCGCCTCGACCAGCCCGGCGTCGTCGGTCGCGGCGACGGACTCGTCGTCCGCGCGGTGCGCCGCTGCCGCGTGCGCGCGGGCCAGGAGCTCGCCGTCGAACCCCTGCGGGGTCTGGACGGCGCGCAGCGCGCTCCGGTCGACCGTCTCGACGACGGGCTCCGCGCCGGACGCGTCTCCCGCGCCCGCGGGGGCCACGCGCTTGATCGTGTCCGTGACGGGGAGCCCCGGCACGACGGCCCCGTGGCCCGCGCGCACGGCCGCGACGACGCGGCGGACCAGCGACGGCGGCGCGAGGGGCCGTGCGGCGTCGTGGACGAGCACGACGTCGGCGGGCACGTCGCCCTCCGAGAGGTCGCGGCCGGCTCGGAGACCGGCCGCCACGGAGGCCTGACGGGTCCCCGCGCCCTCGACCACCCGGACCGGCCGGTCGACCGCGGGGTCGTCGGCCAGGAGCGTCGCGACGTGGTCGCGCAGCCCGGGCGGCGCGGTCACGACGAGCGCGTCCACGACCCCGGACGCGCACAGCCGCCGGGCAGCGTGCGCCACGAGCGGGAGGCCGTCGAGCTCGACGAGGGCCTTGGGCAGGTCCAGCCCGAGGCGGGTCCCGGAGCCTGCGGCGGTGAGGACGGCGAGAGTCGGCACGCGCACACGCTACCGGGCACGACGACGGGGAGGGCGCCGTCCGTACGGACGGCGCCCTCCCCGGTGGTCTGTGGCGCTGACTGCGCGGGCCGCGGCCCGGGACGTCAGGAGGCGAGCACCTCGTCGAGGATCGCCTCGGCCTTGTCCTCCTCGGTGTGCTCGGCCAGCGCGAGCTCCGAGACGAGGATCTGCCGTGCCTTCGAGAGCATGCGCTTCTCGCCGGCGGACAGACCGCGGTCGGCGTCGCGGCGGGAGAGGTCGCGCACGACCTCGGCGACCTTGATCACGTCGCCCGACGCGAGCTTCTCGAGGTTCGCCTTGTACCGGCGCGACCAGTTGGTCGGCTCCTCGGTGTAGGGTGCACGAAGCACCTCGAACACGCGGTCGAGACCCTCCTGGCCGACGACGTCACGCACGCCGACGAGGTCGACGTTCTCGGCTGGGACTTCGATGGTCAGGTCGCCCTGCGCGACCTTGAGCTTGAGGTAGATCTTGTCCTCTCCGCGGATGGTGCGCGTCTTGATCTCCTCGATCAGTGCGGCTCCGTGGTGCGGGTAGACAACGGTCTCGCCTACTGTGAACGTCATCTGCAGATGTCCCCTTTCGCGGTGGTCCACCTTACCACGCGGAAGGGCGGAAATCCGAGCCCCTGCGCCCCTTGACAAGCCCGTCACCAGCACGTTCGCCCAGGTCAGAGCCGTGTCAGCGCGCCTGACGAATCTCGAGGAGGGGCCTCTTCGGCCCCTCGGGAGCGCCCCGCGGGCCCTTTCAGGACCTTCACCTCGCGCGACGACCACCGTCCCGGCGCGCCCGGAGCCACGTGACGCCGCTCACGCCACGGTCGCGAGCCGGCCGTTCCGGCCGCCCTCGCCCTCCCGACGCACTAGGCTGGGCGCGGAATCCCGTCCCCCTTCTTGCAGCCCTGGAGTGCACGTGACCCGCATCCCGACCCCCCGAGCCTCGACCCGTGCGGAGTCCCGAGCGACCGGCCGTGCGCGCGCCTGGGCCGTGCCCCTCCTGGTCGCCGGTGTGGCCCTCGCGTCCGCCTGCTCCCCCATCGAGACGAACCGCCCGTACTCCCCCTCCGACGGCCTGCGGGTCGACCTCACCAGCGAGCTGCGCGGGCTCAACCTGCTCGTCGTGAGCGCGGAGGACGGCGAGCCGGGCGCCCTCGTCGGGGCCTTCGCCAACGACTCGACGGAGGACGTGGAGTTCGACGTGACGCCCGAGGGCGGCGCGCCGGTGACGATCCCCGTCGCGGCCGGCGAGACGGTCTACCTCGGCGCCGAGGACGGCTTCGACGCGCAGATCGGCCGCGTCGACGCGGCCCCCGGCGCGATGCTGCCCGTCACGGTGAGCACGACGACGGGCGAGGAGCAGACCCTCTCCCTCCCCGTCCTCGACGGCACCCTCGAGGAGTACGCGCACCTCCTGCCGTGACCGCCCAGGTCGCGCCGGAGATCGGCTCGGCTCGTGTCACCGCCCGGCGCTAGCCTTCGCGTGCCGCCCCACCACCCTGGTCGGGGCCTCGTACCGAAGGAACCCTGGTGACCCTCCCCCGCTCCACCCGCCGGCCGCTCGTCCTCGTCGTGAGCGCCGTCGCCCTCGCCCTGACCGCGTCGGGCTGCGGCGCGATCCTCGACGAGATCTCCGGACCCGCCGACGCCCAGCGCGACGAGCCCGGCGGCGAGGTGACCGAGGCATCGGACGCCGACGTCTTCTCGGTCCAGGTCGGCGACTGCATCGTCTCCTCGAAGCTGGACGACGCGGACCTGGTCGAGTCCGTGCCCGTCGTGCCGTGCTCGGAGCCGCACGACGCCGAGGTCTACGCCGAGACCGAGCTCCCCGCGGGCGACTACCCCGGTGACGAGGCCGTGACCACGAGCGCCGAGGAGTTCTGCTACGGCGCGTTCGAGCCGTTCGTGGGGCTCCCCTACGAGGAGTCGGCGCACGAGTACTGGTACTTCACGCCGCGCGCGGACGGCTGGAACCGGCAGGGCGACCGCGTGGTCCAGTGCGTCCTCGACACGAACGGCACCGACGTCACGGGCTCGCTCCAGGGCAGCGCCACCTGATCTCCTGATCCGTCCCGCACGCCCGACGGCGCCCCTCCCCGCGCGGGGAAGGGTGCCGTCGGGCGTCGGGCCGGGGCCGTGACGGACGGGCTCAGGTCACCCGAAGCGGCCGGAGATGTAGTCCTCGGTGGCCTGCTGCGTGGGCGAGGAGAACATCGTCGCGGTGTCGTCCATCTCGATGAGGCGCCCGGGCTTGCCGGTGCCCGCGATGTTGAAGAACGCGGTGCGATCGCTCACGCGCGCCGCCTGCTGCATGTTGTGCGTGACGATGACGATCGTGTACTCGTCCTTGAGCTCGGCGATGAGGTCCTCGATCGCGAGCGTGGAGATCGGGTCGAGCGCCGAGCACGGCTCGTCCATGAGGAGCACCTGGGGCTTGACGGCGATCGCGCGCGCGATGCACAGGCGCTGCTGCTGGCCGCCGGAGAGGCCCGAGCCCGGGCGGTCGAGGCGGTCCTTCACCTCGTTCCACAGGTTCGCGCCGCGCAGCGACGACTCGACGAGGTCCTCGGCGTCGGACTTCGAGATGCGCTTGTTGTTGAGCTTCACCCCCGCGAGCACGTTCTCCTTGATGGACATCGTGGGGAACGGGTTCGGCCGCTGGAAGACCATGCCGACCTGGCGGCGGACGGCGACCGGGTCGACGTCGTCGCCGTAGAGGTCGACGCCCTCCATCGCGACGGTCCCCTCGACGCGCGCGCCGGGGATCACCTCGTGCATGCGGTTGAGCGTCCGCAGGAACGTCGACTTGCCGCAGCCGGACGGGCCGATGAAGGCCGTCACGGACTGGGGTTCGATCGTCATGCCGACGTCCTGCACCGCGAGGAAGTCGCCGTAGTAGATGTTGAGGTCCTTGACGTCGATGCGCTGTGCCATCGGGGCTGTCCTGTTCTAGCGGAGGGTCTTGGGCGCGAACCAGCGGGTGACGAGTCGCCCGACGAGGTTGAGCAGCATGACGATGAGGATCAGCGTCAGGGCGGCCGCCCAGGCCCGGTCGTAGTTGATGTCGGGGAGGCACACGGCGTCGGTGACGTTGCTGCAGGGCACCAGGCCCTGGCTGTACTGCCGGTAGACGTACACCGGGAGCGTCATCATGCGGCCCTCGAAGAGGTTGCCGTTGATCGAGTCGACGACGCCGACCGTGATGAGGAGCGGCGCGGTCTCGCCGATGACGCGCGCGACGGCGAGCATGACGCCCGTCGTGATGCCGGCGATCGACGTGCGGAGCACGACCCGCACGACGGTGAGCCACTTGGGCACGCCGAGCGCGTAGGCGGCCTCGCGCAGCTCGTTCGGCACGAGCCGGAGCATCTCCTCGCACGAGCGCACGACGACCGGGATCATGAGGACGGACAGCGCGACCGAGCCGACGATGCCCATGCGCACCCCCGGCCCGAACAGCACCGCGAAGAGCGCGTACGCGAAGAGGCCCGCGACGATCGACGGGATGCCGGTCATGACGTCGACGAAGAACGTCACCGCGCGCGCGAGCGGCCCGCGCCCGTACTCGACGAGGTAGATCGCGGCGAGCAGGCCGATCGGCACCGAGATCACCGCGGCGCCGAGGGTGATGAGGAGCGTGCCGAGGATCGCGTGGTAGATGCCGCCCGCGTCCATGCCGCCGAAGACGCCGCGCATGGAGTGCGTGAGGAAGTAGACGTCGAACCGCTCCATGCCGTGCACGACGACGGTCCACGCGACGGACACGAGAGGCACCATCGCGAGGGCGAACGCGCCCCACATGAGGACCGTCATGGTGCGGTCCTTGCGGCGACGTCCGGCGTCCGCGCCGCGCAGGAGCGCGCGCACGGACGCGGTGCGCTCCGGGTCCGGTGCGGAGGCCCCGCGCGCGGGGCTGGTGCTGAGGGCGCTCATCAGTTGGCTCCCGAGAAGTCCTTGCGCCGCGCGACGATCGCGCGGGCGCCCATGTTGACGAGCAGGGTGATGACGAACAGCGCGAGGCCCGTCGCGATGAGGGCGCTCACCCCGAGCGGGTTCGCCTCGGGGAAGTCCGCCGCGATGTTCGCGGCGATCGTCTGCTGCTGCCCCGCCTGCAGGATCTTGAACGAGTAGAGGAGCCCGGGCGAGAGGATCATGAGCACGGCCATCGTCTCGCCGAGCGCGCGCCCGAGGCCGAGCATCGCGGCCGAGATGACGCCCGACCGCCCGAACGGGATGACCGCGGTGCGGATCATCTCCCAGCGCGTCGCACCGAGGGCGAGCGCGGCCTCCTCGTGGAGCTTCGGCGTCTGGAGGAACACCTCGCGGCTCACGGCCGTGATGATCGGCAGGATCATCACGGCGAGCACGAGCGCGACGGTGAGCAGGACGCGACCGGTCGGCGACGCCGGGCCGGCGAAGAGCGGGAACCACCCGAGGGTGTCGGCGAGCCAGGACCACACCGGCACGACGACCGGCGGGAGGACGAGCGAGCCCCACAGGCCGTAGACGACGCTGGGGATCGCCGCGAGCAGGTCGACGACGTAGCCCAGGGTCGAGGCGAGCCGTCGGGGCGCGTAGTGGGAGATGAACAGCGCGATGCCCATCGCGACGGGCGTCGCGAGCACGAGCGAGAGCGCCGCCGCGAGCAGCGTGCCGAAGATCAGCGGCCCCACGAACGACAGCAGCGACGCGCCCTCGGGGAACCACGCCACCTGCTCGCTCAGCTCGGCCCCGCCCGCGCTGAGTGCGGGCCACGCCCGCAGCAGCAGGAAGATCGCGACCGCGGCCAGCACAGCGAGGATGAGCGCGCCGGCACCCGTCGCGGTCCAGCGGAACGCGCGGTTCACGCCGCGGTCGCTGTTGCGGGCGCGGCGGCGTGAGGTGCCCGCGCGACGCGCGGGCTCGGACGAGCCGCCCGGCGCGGGGCCCGGCGTCGTGGGTGGGGCTGTGGTGGTCACTCTCGTGCTCCCGGTGTGCTGTCCTGCGGCGTACGGTCTGGTCGCGGGTCGGGGGCGACGGGGCCCGCAGGCCCCGCCGCCCCCCGGCGCCCGGCGGTCGTCAGCCGGCGGCGCCGACCGTGATGGCCTCGACGGCCGCGTGGACGTCCGTGCGCAGGTCCTCCGAGATCGGCGCGCTGCCCGCGGCCGACGCGGAGGCCGACTGGCCCTCCTCGCTCGAGACGTAGGTGAGGAACGCCTTGACGAGGTCGCCCGTCGCCTCGTCCTCGTAGTTGAGGCACGCCACCGCGTACGAGACGAGCACCAGCGGGTAGGCGCCGGCCTCGGTCGTGGTGCGGTCCAGCTCGACCGCGATGTCGTGCTCGTGCCGGCCCTCGACGCGCGGCGACGCGTCGACGACCTTGGCCGCGGCCTCCGGGGAGTAGGCGACCCACTCCTCGCCGACCTTGATCTTCGCGGTGCCGAGGTCGCCGGCCTTCGAGGCGTCGGCGTAGCCGATGGTGCCCTCGCCGCCCTGGACGGTCTGCACGACGCCGGACGTGCCCTGCGCGGACTCGCCGCCCTGCGTCGGCCAGTCGCCGCTCGGCTCGTGGCCCCACGCGTCGCCCGCGGTCGCGGCGAGGTACTCGGTGAAGTTCTCGGTGGTGCCCGACTCGTCGGAGCGGTGGACGGGCGTGATCGCCACGTCGGGGAGCGTCGCGTCGGGGTTGTCGGCGGCGATCTCCGGCGCGTTCCACTGCGTGATGGTGCCGTTGAAGATGCCCGCGATCGTGGCCGGGGCGAGGTTCAGCTCGGCGACCTCCGGCAGGTTGTAGATGATCGCGATCGGGCTGACGTAGACGGGGAGGTCGATCGCGCCGTCGGGGCCGCACACGGCCTGCGACTGGGTGATCTCCTCCTCCTTGAGCACCGCGTCGGAGCCGGCGAACGCGACGCCGCCCTCGAGGAACTGGGTGCGGCCACCGCCGGAGCCGACCGGGTCGTAGTTGACCGTGACGTCGGGGTTCGCGCTCTGGAACCCGGCGCGCCACGCCTCCATGGCGGACTCCTGCGAGCTCGCGCCCGCACCGTTGAGCTCACCGCTGAGGTCGCTCGCGGTCTCGGACGAGCCCTCGGAGGAACCACCGGTGGAGCCGTCGGCGCCGCCGACGGGGTCGTCCGACCCGCACGCGGCGAGGGTCAGGGCGAGCGCGCCGACCGCGACGGCGGATCCTGCACGGGAGAATCGGCTGAGCTTCACTCTTCGTTCCATCCTGTTCACGCGTCTCGTGCCACCAGCGAGCGCCGGTGACGATCCCGACGCTAGGAGCGCCGGGTGACGCGTTCCCCGAGAGCGGGTGAACGACGGATGAACAGTGCACAGACCTTCCGTGCCGGGCTGCCGGCTCGCGCGGCGGGCCCCGCGGCGTCGGACGACGACGGCCCCGGTGCGTCCGCGAGGGACGCACCGGGGCCGTCGTGCCGGCAGTCGCGCCGGTCAGTCGTGCCGGTCGTCCGTGCCGGACGGGACCGTCGGGTCAGGCCTGCCCGACGCCGTCGGCGATCTTGTAACCGAGGCCCCGCACCGTGAGGAGGTAGCGCGGGCTCGCGGGCTCGGGCTCGATCTTCGACCGGATGCGCTTGACGTGGACGTCGAGGGTCTTGGTGTCCCCCACGTAGTCCGTGCCCCACACCCGGTCGATGAGCTGCCCGCGCGTGAGCACGCGCCCGGCGTTGCGCAGGAGCAGCTCGAGGAGCTCGAACTCCTTGAGCGGGAACGGCACGACCTCGCCGTCCACGCTCACGGTGTGCCGCTCGACGTCCATGCGGACGGGACCGACCTCGAGCGCGCTCTCCGCGACCGGTTCGGCGCCGGCCTCCCCGCCCTTGCGGCGCAGCACGGCGCGCACGCGCGCGAGCAGCTCGCGGAACGAGTACGGCTTGGTCACGTAGTCGTCCGCACCCAGCTCCAGGCCGACGACCTTGTCGATCTCCGAGTCCTTCGCCGTGAGCATGATGACGGGGACGTCGCCGCGCTGGCGCAGCTCCCGGCACACCTCCGTGCCGCTCAGGCCGGGGAGCATGAGGTCGAGCAGGACGAGGTCCGCGCCGTCGGCGTCGTACCGCTCCAGCGCCTCCGTGCCCGTCGCCGCCTCGACGACGTCGAAGCCCTCGCGCCGCAGCTGGTACGTCAGCGGGTCGCGGTACGACTCCTCGTCCTCCACCACCAGGATGCGCGTCACGCGCCTACCTCCTTGTTCCGTGCGCCCGCGTCCGGGGCGCCGTCGTCCGACGCGTGCTCGTGCGGCACACGCTCGTGCTCGTCCGGTGCGCGACCCTCCGTCGCGTGCCCGTCGGGTGCCTGCTCGGCCACCCGGTCGGTCACCGTGCCGCGCGTCCGCGCGGCCGGGACGTTCGCCGCCGGGATGCGGAGCGTGAAGGTCGACCCGCGGCCCGGCTCGGACCACATCGTCACCTCGCCGCCGTGGTCGGCGGCGACGTGCTTGACGATGCTCAGCCCGAGGCCGGTGCCCCCCGTGTCCCGCGAGCGCGCCGGGTCGACGCGGTAGAACCGCTCGAAGACCCGCGCCTGCTCGTCGGCCGCGATCCCGATGCCCTGGTCCACGACGGCGATCTCGACGAGGTCGCCCGACCGCGTCACGCCGACGCCGACGCGCGTGTTCTCGCCCGAGTAGGCGACCGCGTTGTCGAGGAGGTTGCGCACCGCGGTGACGAGCAGGTTGTGGTCGCCGTAGACCGCGGCGTCCAGCTCGCCGCCCGTCGTGAGCACGATGCCCTTGCCCTGCGCGGTCGTGCGGGCGCGGTCGACGGCCTCCTCGACCACGCCGCGCACCGGCACGACCGTCACCTCCTGCAGGGCTCCCGCGACCTGGAGCCGCGACAGCTCGATGATCTCCTGCACGAGCGCGGACAGGCGCGTCGCCTCGGACTGCATGCGCGCGGCGAACCGGCGCACCGCCACCGGGTCGTCCGCGGCGTCCTGGACGGTCTCCGCGAGCAGCGCGAGCGCGCCCACCGGCGTCTTCAGCTCGTGGGACACGTTGACGACGAAGTCGCGGCGGATCGCCTCGACGCGCCGCGCCTCCGTCCGGTCCTCCGCGAGCACGAGCACGTGGTGCGGGCCCACCTGGGCCACGCGCACCTGGAGCATCACCGTGCCCCGGCCGACGGGACCGCGCGGGAGCTCGAGCTCCTCGTCGCGGATCACGCCGTCCCGGCGCACGTCGTCGATCATGTCGCGGATCGCGGCGTGCGCGATCGCGTCGCCGCGCACGACCCCCAGCGCGTACGCGGGCGGGCTTGCCCGCACGACCTCCCCCTCGCCGTCGAGCACGACGGCGGCGGACCGCAGCACGGCCAGCACCCGGACGAGTCCCTCGTCGAGCTCCGGCGCGGTCTCCTCGCGCACGGCGCGCTGCTGCCGCTCGCTCACGCGGAACGCGATCGCGGCGATCACGCCGACGACGATGCCCACGACACCGGCGAGCAGCACGGTCACGCCCTCGATCAGACTCTCGGCTTGCACCCGTCCAGCGTACGGTCGCGCACGCTCCCTCCCGGCCCCGCCGGCCCCTGGGCGGGCCCGAGCCGCCAAGAGTTCACCTGACGGCGCACTGGTGTTCACCGGCCGGTCGACCACGCCTGCGAGCGTGTCAGGAGCCGACGGCGTGCCCGGGCGCCTCCCGGCGCGTCGGGGCGCACGCCGTCACGGACCGGACCGACCGGTCACGACGAGAGGGAAGCGATGCGGGAGATCTTCGAGGCCGAGCTGAAGCAGGTCGGCGACGACCTGGCCGAGATGAGCCGGCTGGTGGAGTCGGCCGTGAACCGCGCCGGGCAGGCGCTCCTCACGGCGGACCTGCAGCTCGCGCAGTCGGTGATCGGCGACGACCACACGATCGACGCCCTCGAGCGCGAGCTCGACGAGCGCTGCGTGCTGCTGCTCGCGCAGCAGCAGCCCGTCGCGACCGACCTGCGGGTCGTCGTCAGCGCGCTGCGCATGAGCGCCACCCTGGAGCGCATGGGCGACCTCGCGCGTCACATCGCGCAGGTCGCACGCGGCCGCTACCCGGGCCGCGCGATCGAGCCGTCGCTGCACCGCACGTTCGAGCAGATGCACGACGCCGCCGTCCGCGTGGCGCGGCGCACGACCACGCTCCTCACGACGCGCGACCTCACCGTCGCCGCGAACATCGAGCGTGACGACGACCTGCTCGACAAGCTGCACCAGGACACGTTCAGCGCGCTGCTCGACGGCACGTGGACGGGCACGCCGCAGGAGACGGTCGACGTCACGCTCGTGGGCCGCTACTACGAGCGCTTCGGCGACCACGGGGTGTCGATCGCCAAGCGCGTGACGTACCTCGTGACCGGCGAGTTCGCCGACGACCGCGGCGCACCCGCGGGCACCACGCGCGCGACCGCCTGACACGCCGCCGGGAGCGCCCGCTCGACCGGCGCAGACGACCGTGGCCCGTCCGGATCTCCGGACGGGCCACGGTCGTGCGGGGGGTGGGGCCGGTCAGCGGCCCTGGTTCGCGACCGCCGCGGCGGCCTCGGCGGCGGCCTCGGGGTCGAGGTAGCGGCCGCCCTTCGTGACGGGCTTGAGGTCCTCGTCGAGCTCGTAGAGCAGCGGGATGCCGGTCGGGATGTTGAGCGCGGCGATGTCCTCGTCGGAGATGCCGTCGAGGTGCTTGACGATCGCGCGCAGCGAGTTGCCGTGCGCGGCGACCAGGACGGTCTTGCCCGCCTTGAGGTCGGGGACGACCTCGCCGTCCCAGTACGGCAGGGCGCGCTCGAGCACGTCCTTGAGGCACTCGGTGCGCACGACGGGGGCGTCGGCGTAGCGCGGGTCCGTGTCCTGCGAGAACTCGGAGCCGAGCTCGATCTCGGGCGGCGGGACGTCGTAGGAGCGGCGCCAGAGCATGAACTGCTCCTCGCCGAACTCCTCGAGGGTCTGCTTCTTGTTCTTGCCCTGGAGCGCACCGTAGTGCCGCTCGTTGAGGCGCCAGGACCGCTTCACGGGGATCCAGTGGCGGTCGGCCGCGTCGAGCGCGAGGTTCGCCGTCGTGATGGCGCGGCGCAGGAGCGAGGTGTGCACGACGTCGGGCAGGACGCCGGCCTCCGTGAGGAGCTGACCGCCGCGCTTCGCCTCCTCGGTGCCCTTCTCCGACAGGGCGACGTCCACCCAGCCGGTGAACAGGTTCTTGGCGTTCCATTCGCTCTCGCCGTGGCGGAGCAGCACGAGGGTGTAGGTCATGCCTCCATCCTGCCGCACGGCCCGGCGCCGCGGCACGCGTGTCCCACGTGGTGGTGACCGTCGCCGCGCGGCGTGGGACGAAGGTCCGGCCGTCCCGGGCCGCCCGAGCAGCGCCGCGCCACGGCCGGGGGCGCGGCCGGGAATCAGCGCGCCGTCGCGCACGTTCTCTCCCGCATGCCGATCGACGGAGAGTACGCACCGAGCCCGAGCACCTGGTCCCGCGAGCAGGCGGAGGCCTACGAGTCGTCCGGCGGGACGCGCAGCACGACCATGAACGGGATGCCCGTCGTCGTCCTCACGACGCTCGGGCGCCGCAGCGGCAAGGTCCGCAAGACCCCGCTCATGCGGGTCGAGCACGACGGCGCGTACGCGGTCGTCGCGTCGCTCGGCGGCGCGCCGAAGCACCCGGTCTGGTACCTCAACGTGCTCGCGCACCCGCGGGTCGAGCTGCAGGACGGCACCGAGCGGCACGACTACGTCGCGCGCGAGGTCCACGGCGAGGAGAAGGCGCTGTGGTGGGAGCGCGCGGTCGCGGCCTACCCGCCGTACGCCGACTACCAGGAGAAGACGTCGCGGGAGATCCCCGTCCTCGTGCTGGAGCGCGCGGACGACTGAGCCCGGCGTGACCCCGCGTACCGGTCCGCGCGGTCAGCGCGCCGCGCGGACCTTCTTCGCCTGCGCGTAGACGTCGAGCATCCGGACCGCCGCGACGTCCCACCCGAACCGCTCCCCCGCGCGTCGGGCGCCCTCGCCGAGGGTCGCGAGGCGGGCGTCGTCGGCGAGCAGGTCCGCGAGGACGCGCGCCCAGGTCTCCGGGTCGTGGTCGGGCACGAGGACGCCGGAGACCTGGTCCTCCACCACGGTCCGCAGCCCGCCGACGGCGGCCGCGACCACGGGCGTGCCGCTCGCCTCCGCCTCGGCCGCGACGAGCCCGAACGTCTCGTTGTGCGAGGGGACGGCGACGACGTCGGCCGCCCGGTACCAGCGCACGAGCTCGTCGCGCGGGACGGGCGGGCGCACGACGAGCCGGTCGCTCACGCCCACCTGGTAGGCGAGGGCCTCGAGCTCGCGGACCGCCGTCGGGCGGCCGCTGGGGCCGCCGAGCACGACCAGCGTCGGCACGGGCACCCCGCGCGCGGCGAGGACGCCGAGCGCTCGGACGAGCACGTCCGGGCCCTTGAGCGGCTGCACGCGCCCGGCGAAGAGGACGAGGCCGCCGTCCGCCGGCAGGCCCAGGTCGGCCCGCAGCGCGCGCCGCCGCTCGCGGCGCGCCCGGGCGTCGCCGGTCGTGGCGCCCGGCGCCGGGGAGAACAGCTCGAGATCGACGCCCGGCGGCACCACGTGCACGCGCGCCGGGTCGGCCGCGTAGTCGCGCACGAGGTCCTGCGCCTCCGCGTCCGTGCTGGCGACGAGCGCGTCCGCCTCCGCGACGACCTGCTCCTCGCCGATGATGCGCCCGAGCGGCTCGGGCGCGTCGCCCGGTGCGAGCGCCGCGTTCTTCACGCGCGCGAGCGTGTGCATGGTGTGGACGAGCGGGACGTCCCAGCGGTCGGCGGCGAGCCACCCGACCTGCCCCGAGAGCCAGTAGTGCGTGTGCACGACGTCGTACCAGCCCTCGCGGTGCCGCGCCTCGGCCCGGAGCACCCCGGCCGTGAACGCGCAGAGCTGGCCGGGGAGGTCGTTCTTGTCGAGCCCCTCGTAGGGCCCGGCGGCGACGTGGCGCACCGTCACGCCGTCGGACACCTCGACCACGGGCGGCTGGCTCGACGCCGTCGCGCGCGTGAAGATCTCGACCTGCGTGCCGCGGCGCGCGAGCGCGTGCGCGAGCTCGGTCACGTACACGTTCATGCCGCCCGCGTCGCCGGTGCCCGGCTGGTCGAGCGGCGACGTGTGCACCGAGAGCATCGCGACCCGCAGCGGGTCCGACGGGGCGGGGGCGGTTCCGCCCGGCAGGTCGAGCGTCGTCACGGCGAGTCAGGCCTCCACGACGCACGCCGGGGCCGGGAGCGCGAGCACGTCGAGCACCTGGGCGGCGCCGTCCGAGCGGCGCACGCGCAGGAGCGCGAGGTTCGACGTCGGGGCGTCCGGGCCGGCCGCGGCGGGCCGCTCGACGAGCGGGTCGTCGTCCTGGTTCGCCACGACGACGAGGTCGTGCAGGGGCGCGTCGGGGTCCCCCTGGTCGGCCTCGGCGCCCGACCCCGCGCCGGTCGCGGCCCCGAGGATCGCGAAGTGGCGCGGCCACGCGCCGCCCACGGGCGAGTCGGCGAGGTGGCGCAGCGTGGGCACGCCGCCGTCCGGCCCCGGCTCGACCGCGTGCACCGCGAGCACGTCGGCGCCGCGCACCGCGGCCAGGACACGCGTGCCGTCCGCCGTGACCGCGACGTGCGAGGGGTAGTTCCCGCCGTCGGCCGGGGCGGCGGCGTGCGTGACGTCGTAGCGCGCGACGACGTCATAGGTGCGCACGCCGTCCGGCCCGTCCACCGGGGAGAGCAGGAACAGCGCCGGGTCGAGCTCGCCGACGACGACGAGGTGCCCCGACGGCAGCGCCGCGAGGTGGCGCGGGCCCGTGCCGGGCGGGAAGATCGCGACGACGCGGGCCGTCGAGCCGTCGGGCGCGGCCGGGTCGTGCCGGCGCAGCTCGTCGGTGCCGAGGTCGACGACGAGCACCGCGCCGCTGCCGTCGTCCGCCGCGCCGAGGTCCGCGAGGGGCGCGACGAAGTGCGCGTGCGGCCCCTCCTGGCGGTCGGCGACCGGGCCGGTCCCCGCGTGCCCCTGCCGGCGCGGGCCGGCGTCGGGCGGGCTCGTCTCGAACGCGGCGTCGTCCGTCGTCGGCACGACCGTGAGGAGGCCGTCGCCGTAGTTCGCGACGAGCACGTCACCGCTCACGGCGACGTGGCACGGGTACGAGCCGCCCGTGGCGACCGGGCCGCCCCGAGGGGTGAGGGCGCCGTCGGGCCCGACGGCGAACGCCGAGACGGAGCCGGCCTCCGTCTCCCCCACCGCGTAGAGCGTGTCGCCGTCGAGCGCCAGGAACGACGGCGACCCCGACGCGGCGGCGAGCGTGCCGCCCCCGAAGGAGCCGGTGCCCGCGGCCGGGTCGACGTCGAGCTCGACGCGCCACACGCCCTCCGCGCCGCTCGGGTGCGGGTAGGTGCCGATCCAGAGGGCGCGGGTCGCGGAGGTCATGCCCCGAGCCTAGTTCTCCGCGCGGGTGGCTCGGCACGAGCGCCCCGGCGCACGAGAAGGGCGCCCGGCCGACGTGTCGTCGGCCGGGCGCCCCGGTGCTCGGTGAGACGACGCGTCAGTGCGCGGCGTCGTACGCGGTCTGGATCTCCTGGGAGATGCGCCCGCGGTCGTTGACCGTGTAGCCGTTGGCACGGGCCCACTCGCGGACCTCGGTCGCACGGGCCGAGCCGGACGAACGACCGCCGCCGCTGCGGCGGGCCGGCCGGGCCGAGCTCGTGCGGGACGAGACCTTGCGCGCGTTGCCGACCCACGAGGCAAAGGCGTCGCGCAGCTCTTGGGCATTCTTCGTGCTGAGGTCGATCTCGTAGGAGACGCCGTCGAGTGCGAACGTGACGGTCTCGTCGGCCGCACCCCCGTCGAGATCGTCGACGAGAATTACCTGGACTTTCTGGGCCACTGTGGTTTCCTCACGCTTCACAGGAATTGCTGTCGTCGTCAGGATGCCACCGCGAATGGTGAGCGTCAATTGAACACGCCGCGCCGACGGAACGTGCGCGCCGTACCTGACGGGCAATTCTTGGACGGCGGTCCATCATTTCGGGACGCCGCCCGACGGCCTTCCGCGGAGATCAGGAGTCGTGCGCGGGAGCAGCATTCCCGCGCGCGGCGGATTCCTGTTCCGCGTCGAGGCGCGCCAGCGCGGCGCGCTCGTTGCGGTCCGCGCGCACGATCGCGCGCATCGCGACATAGAAGAGCACGCCGACGCCGATCGACGGGATCAGCGCCGCGAGGGTGGGCCAGATGTCCATGCTGTCGGTCCTAGTTCTCGGCCGCGCTACTGCGCGGGCTTCACGAGCGGGAAGAGGATGGTCTCGCGGATGCCGAGACCGGTGAGCGCCATGAGCAGGCGGTCGATGCCCAGGCCCATCCCGCCGGACGGGGGCATCGCGTACTCCATCGCGGTGAGGAAGTCCTCGTCGATGCGCATGGCCTCCTCGTCACCGGCCGCGGCGAGCAGGGCCTGCGCCTCGAACCGCTGCCGCTGGACCACCGGGTCCACGAGCTCGGAGTACGCCGTCGCGAGCTCGACGCCGCGCACGTAGAGGTCCCACTTCTCGACCTGCCCGCGCACCGTGCGGTGGTCGCGCGTCAGCGGCGAGGTCTCGACCGGGAAGTCCCGCACGAACGTCGGTGCGACCAGATGGTCTCCCACGAGGTGCTCCCACAGGCCTTCGACGAGCTTTCCGTGATTGACGTTCTTCGGGTCGAAGGAGAGCTCGTGCTTGTCCGCGAACGCCCGCAGCGTCTCGACCGACGTCTCGGGGGTGATGTGCTCGCCCAGCGCGTCCGAGAGCGAGTCGTACATCTTCAGCTGGGTCCATTCCCCGCCGAGGTCGTACTCCGTGCCGTCGGCAAGCGTCACGAGCGTGGTGCCGAGAGCGTCCTGCGCGGCGCGCTGGACGAGGTTCTGGGTGAGCACGGCCATCGTGTCGTAGTCGCCGTAGGCCTCGTACGCCTCGAGCATCGCGAATTCCGGCGAGTGCGTGGAGTCCACGCCCTCGTTGCGGAAGTTGCGGTTGATCTCGAACACCTTCTCGACGCCGCCGACGGCCGCGCGCTTGAGGAACAGCTCGGGCGCGATGCGCAGGAACAGGTCGATGTCGAACGCATTCATGTGCGTCTCGAACTGACGCGCGGCGGCACCCTCCGGACGTGTCTGGAGCATCGGGGTCTCGACCTCGACGAAACCGCGCTCCCAGAAGTTCTCGCGGATCGAGCGCACGACGGCGGCACGCAGGCGCACGGTGTCCCGCGCGGCCGGGCGGGCGATGAGGTCGACGTAGCGCTGGCGCACGCGCGCCTCCTCCGAGAGCTCCTTGTGGAGCACCGGGAGGGGACGCAGCGCCTTCGCGGCGATCTGCCACGCGTCCGCGAACACGCTCAGCTCGCCGCGGCGCGAGCTGATGACGCGGCCGTGCGCGAACAGGTGGTCGCCGAGGTCGACGTCGGACTTGAACGCCGCGAGCGACTCCTCCCCGACCACGGCCTGGCTGAGCATGACCTGCAGGCGGTTCCCCTCGCCGTCCTGCAGCGTGGCGAAGCACAGCTTGCCGGTGTTGCGCAGGAACACCACGCGGCCGGCGACGCCGACCTCGTCCTGCGTCTCCTCGCCCGTCTCCAGGTGCGCGTACGCGGCACGGACCTCGGCGATCGTGGTCGTGCGCGGCACCGAGACGGGGTAGGGCTCGTCGCCGCGCGCGAGGATCCGCTCGCGCTTCTCGCGGCGGACCTGCATCTGCTCGGGCACGTCGTCGACGTGGTCCTCGGGCTCGGGCACGGCAGGAGAGGGGGTTCCGGCGGGGGAGGTCACCCCTGGATTCTACCGACGCTCCCGCGTCCCCGAGATAGAGCCGTGGTCGCGCGAGGTAGAGCCGTGGTCGTGACCAGGGCTCTACCTCGCGGGACCGGGCCTCTACCTCGCGGGACCGGGGCTCTCCCTCGGCGGGAGGGTGGGGAGGAGGTCGAGCGCGAGGTCGAGGATCGGGGCCGAGTGGGTGAGCGCGCCGACGGACAGGTAGTCGACACCGGTGCCCGCGACCTCGCGCGCGCGGTCCAGCGTGAGGTTGCCCGTCGCCTCGAGCTCCACCTTCGCCGGGACGCCGTCGGTCCCCTCGCGTGCCCGCACGGCCGCGACCGTGTCGGCGAGCACCGGCGTCGGCATGTTGTCCAGGAGCAGGAAGTCGGCGCCCGCCGACAGCGCCTCGAGCGCCTGCGCCGTGGTGTCGGCCTCGACCTGCACGAGCACGTCGGGGAACGCCTGGCGGATCGCCTCGATCGCGGCGCTCACCGACCCCGCGGCCACGACGTGGTTGTCCTTGACCATCGCGACGTCGTAGAGGCCCATGCGCTTGTTCGTGCCGCCGCCCGCGCGGACCGCGTACTTCTCGAGCGCGCGCAGCCCGGGGGTCGTCTTGCGCGTGTCGAGCACCTGGGCGCCGGTGCCGGCGAGCTCGCGCGCCCAGGCGCGCGCCGCCGTCGCGACCCCCGACGCGCGGCTCGCGAGGTTGAGCAGCGTGCGCTCCGCCGTGAGCAGCACCTGGACGGGACCGGTCAGGGCGGCGAGGACGCGGCCGCGGCCCACGGCCTCGCCGTCGGACGCGACGAACGTCACCTCGACGGGCGGGAGGCCGAACCGCTCCGCGACCTGGCGCGTCACCTCCTCGACCACCACGAGGCCCGCGACGACCCCGTCCGCGCGGGACACGAGGTGCGCGGTCCCGGTGGCCGACGTCGGCACCGTCGCCTGGGTGGTCACGTCGCGCCCGGGCACGGGGCCCAGGTCCTCGTCGAGCGCCCGGGCGACGGTCTCGGCGATCCACGCCGGGTCGAGCCCGGGCTCCACGCGGGACGGGACGGCGGGCGGCGCTCCGCCGTCGGCGGGACGGGCGGGCACGGGCTCGGCAGGGCTGCTCACGGTCCCCCACGCTATCCGCTCGCGTGCCCGCAGCGCGCCGGTGCCCGGCGGCCCCCGGCCGCCGCCCGCCCACGCCGTCGCGCAGGACCGCGGTCGTGCGGGCCCGCGGTCGTGCAGGCCCGCGGTCGCGAGGTCGCGCGCCGCACCTCAGCGGACGAGCAGTGTCCCGTCCGCGCCGAGCGAGACGAGCACGCGCCGCTCCCACGCGGGGTCGCTCGCCGGGAAGTCGGTGCGGAAGTGGCCGCCGCGGCTCTCGGTGCGCAGCGCCGCCGCGGCGGTGAGCGCGGTCGCGACCTGGTGCACGTTCGTCGTCTCCCACTCCGCGGCCTGCGGCTGCGCGACGACGTCGCTCGCCTCGTGCGCGTCGGTGCGGACCGCGGCGAGGCGGGCGGAGGCCGCCGCGAGCCCGTCGCCGTCGCGCAGGACGCCCGGGCCCGCGGACGCGATCGACTGGATGCGCGAGCGCGCGGCCGCCGCCACGAGGGCCGACGGCCCCGGACGGTCGACGGGCTCGCCCACCTCGAGCTCGCCCGCGGCCACGCGCTCCGTGATCTGCCGCGCCGCCCGGTGGGCGAAGACGAGCCCCTCGAGCAGCGAGTTCGACGCGAGGCGGTTCGCGCCGTGCACGCCCGTGCACGCGACCTCGCCGATCGCGTAGAGACCGTCGACGGTGGAGCGACCGTGCAGGTCCGTCACGACGCCGCCCGAGTGGTAGTGCTGGGCGGGCGCCACGGGGACGGGCTCCTCGGTCCAGTCGAGCCCGTTCTCGGCGAGCCGCTCGGTGATCGTCGGGAAGCGCGCCCGCAGGAACTCGGCGCCGAGGTGCCGCGCGTCGAGCAGCACGTGGTCCGAGCCGGTCGCGGCCATCTGCCGCACGATCGCGTGCGCGACGACGTCGCGCGGCGCGAGCTCGGCCATGGGGTGCTGCGCGGGCATGAACCGGTGGCCGTCGGTGTCGAGGAGGATCGCGCCCTCGCCCCGCACGGCCTCGGAGATGAGCGGGAGCTGCCCCTTGGCGCCGAGGCCGAGCCACAGCACCGTCGGGTGGAACTGCACGAACTCGAGGTCGCCGAGCGTCGCGCCCGCGCGCAGCGCCGCGGCGATGCCGTCGCCCGTGGCCTGCGGCGGGTTGGTCGACGAGCGGAACACCTGCCCCACTCCCCCGGTCGCGAGCACGACGGCGCGCGCGAGGACCGCACCGACGCCGTCGCGCGAGCCCTCGCCGCGCACGTGGAGGGTCACGCCGCACGCGCGGGGAGCGCGGTCGCCCGAGCCGTCGGTCGTCAGCACGTCGAGCACGAGCGCGTTCTCGATGACCTCGATGCCCGGGTCGCGGCGCACGGCCTCGAGCTGCGCGACGAGCGCGCGCGAGATCTCCGCGCCCGTGGCGTCGCCGCCCGCGTGCGCGATCCGGTCGGCGTGGTGCCCGCCCTCGCGCGTGAGGGCGATGTCGCCGTTCGCCGCCCGGTCGAAGTTCGCGCCGCGCGCGACGAGCTCGCGCACGCGCGCGGGGCCCTCGGTGACGAGCACCTCGACGGCCGCCGGGTCGCACACGCCGGCCCCCGCGACGAGCGTGTCCGCGAGGTGCGCCTCGGGCGAGTCCTCGGGGTCGAGCGCGGCCGCGATGCCGCCCTGCGCCCAGACCGTCGACCCGGACGACAGCTCGCCCTTGGTGACGAGCAGGACGTGGGGCACGCGCGTGCGCAGCTCGAGCGCGGCGGTGAGCCCGGCGATGCCCGAGCCGACGACCACGACGTCCGCCGTCGTCGTCCACCCCGGTGCGGGGGCGGCGAGGGACCGGGCGAGGTGGGGCGCGGACGCCCCGCCGGCCCGGGTCACGCGGGGCGCACCGCGGAGGCCACGCCGCCGTCGTCGACCGCGCCGCGGAACGGGGCGAACGGCAGGCCGCTCGCCTCGAGGCCGTGGCCCGCGGGCACGAGCCCGGGCTCGTCGGAGAGCTCGACGATGCGGTTCTGCTCGTCCACGAAGACGACGTTCGGCAGGTAGGTGCGCGCGTCGGCGTCGTCGAGCATGCCGTAGGCGATGAGGATGACGACGTCGCCCGGACTCACGAGGTGCGCGGCGGCGCCGTTGATGCAGATCTGGCCCGCACCACGCTCGCCCGGGATGACGTACGTCGTCAGGCGCGCGCCGTTGGTGACGTCCACGACGTCGACCTGCTGGCCCGGGTAGAGGTCCGCGGCGTCGAGCAGGTCGGCGTCCACGGTGATCGAGCCGACGTAGTGCAGGTCGGCCTGCGTCACCGTCGCGCGGTGGATCTTGCCGATCATCATGGGTCGCTGCAGCGACGCCGGACGTCGCGGCGGGCTCGGCGGGGTCTGCGCGGTCACGCGGTTCCTCCAGGTGCGGGGGCACGGCCCGCGGGGTCCGCCGCCCGGGTCGCGGGCGGCACGATCTCGACGGCCGTGTTGTCGATGAGACGCGTGGTGCCCACGCGTGCCGCGACCAGGAGGAGCCCGGGGCCGACGGCGCCGGGCGCCAGGTCCTCCACGGTAGCGGGATCGACGAGCACCACGTAATCGACGTCAACGCCGTCGGTGGCCTCCAGGATTCCCCGCGCGGCGGCGAGCACGGACGGCGCGCCCTCCCCCGCGGCCGCGGCGTCCCGCCCGGCGCGCAGCGCGCGGCTCAGCGCGAGCGCGTGCTCGTGCTCGGCCGGGGAGAGGTACGCGTTGCGCGACGACCGCGCGAGGCCGTCCGCCTCGCGCACGGTCTCGACCGCCAGGACCTCCACGTCGAGGTCGAGGTCGGCGACCATGCGGCGCACCGCGAGCAGCTGCTGCGCATCCTTCGCGCCGAACACGGCGACGTCCGGGCGCACGAGGTGGAGCAGCTTGAGCACGACCGTGAGCACGCCGTCGAAGTGCCCCGGCCGCGACGCGCCCTCCAGCACCGTCCCGATGCGCCCCGACGTCACCCGCACGATCGGGCCGTCGGCCGAGCCCAGGTCGGGGTAGAGCTCGTCGACGGGCGGCGCGAACACGACGTCGACCACCGCGTCCGGGCCCGCCGCGGCGAGCAGCGCCACGTCGGCCGCGACGTCGCGCGGGTAGCGCTCGTAGTCCTCGCCGGGGCCGAACTGCAGCGGGTTGACGAAGTCCGTCACGACGACCTGGCCGTCGGGGCCCGCCTCCGCGCGCGCCCGGCGCACGAGCTCGAGATGCCCGGCGTGCAGCGCACCCATGGTCATGACGACGACGCGGCGACCGTGCGGGTGCTCGGCGCGCCACGCGTCGAGCGCGGTGCGCAGCGCGGCGCGCGTCGTCACGACGGCCGGGGTCCCGGCTGCGGGGGACCCGGCGTCCGGGCGGGGGGTGCTCGTCATGCTCGTCCTTCGTCGTGCGGGTCCTGCGGGTCGGGCCGGTCCTGCTGGTCGTGCCGGTCCTGCGGGTCGGGCGCGGGCGCGTCGAGCGCGTCGAGAAGATCGCGGGCCGCGCGCTCGCCGAGCCGGCCGCCCGCGAGCGCGCGGTGCGTCGCGGCGCGGCTCAGCGCCCGGTACGACGGCGGCACGTCCGCCGCGTCGCTCGTCGCGGCGAGGGCGTCCAGGGCGGCGAGGTGCTCCCGGACGGTGCCGACGTCGCCCCGCGCCACCGGCCCGGTGAGCCCGAGGAGCGCCCCGGCGCCCGCGCCCGTCCCCGACTCGGCACCCGTGTCGGCGCCGCGCGTCGCGCCGTCGAGGGCGGCCGCGAGGAGCGGCGCGAGCGCGCGCCCGGGCTGGTCGACGCCCGCCGCCTCGAGCGCCTGCGCGGCCTGCGCGACGAGCACGACGAGGTGGTTCGCGCCGTGCGCGAGGGCCGCGTGGTAGAGCCCGCGCGACTCCTCGGCGACGACGACCGGCTCCCCGCCGAGCTCGACGACGAGCGCCTGCCCGATCGGCAGGACGGGGCCGGGCGCGGTGACGGCGAACGTCGTGCCCTCGAGCCGCGCGAGGTCGAGCGACGTGCCGGTGAACGTCATGGCGGGGTGCAGCGCGAGCGGGATGGCACCGGCGGCGCGCGCCGGGTCGAGGACCGCCGTGCCGTAGCGGCCCGACGTGTGCACGACGATCTGGCCGGGCTGCCACGCCCCCGTGTCGGCGAGGCCGCGGACCAGGGCCGGGAGCGCGTCGTCGGGCACGGCGAGGAGCACGAGCTCGGCGCGCTCCACGACCTGCGGGACCTCGAGGACGGGCACCCCCGCGAGGAGCGTCTCGATGCGGTCGCGCGACGCGTCGGACACGCCGCTCGCGCCCACGACCGCGTGGCCGACGGCGCGCAGGGCGCTGCCGAGGACCGCCCCGACGCGACCGGCCCCGACGACGCCGACCCCGAGCCGCCCGGGGCGGCGACCGCCGTCCGCGGCGCTCACGCGTTCTCCTCGAGCGGGACGTCGTCGCGGCGCATCCAGAGCTCCGGCCCCGCGTGCGCGCGGGCCTCGCGGGCGCGCTCGGCCTGGGTGTCGAGGAGGCGGGCGGCGTCGCCCGCGTCGAGGTGCCGCACCTGGGGCGAGACCGGCCCGGGCGTCGAGTGCACGGTGAACGACGCGACGTCGAGCCGGCGCTGCAGCGGGCCCTGCTCGAGCCCGAGCGACTGGGTGCGCTCGTGGGGCACGACGACGAGGGTGCGGAAGACGCGCCCGCCGCGCAGCAGGAGGGCGCGGTCGGTGACGCTGAAGCCGTTCCGCCGCCACGCGACGAGGTCCAGGAGGCGCGCACGGCGCGGGGACGCGACGAAGTGCTGCCCGGCGTCGAGACCGGACAGGCCCTCGTCGAGCAGGCCGCGGGGGTCGGGCGTGCCGAGGTCCGGCAGCACGAGCCACAGGGCCGCGAGCGCCTCGTCGCGCGTGCCGACGGGCAGGAGCACGCTCGTGCTGTCCGTCCCGTCGGTGCTGACGCCGTAGCCCGCGACGTTGACGTCGACGCGCCACCAGTCGGGCCCGCGCCAGAACGGGCCCTGCCGCAGCCGCACGGCCTGGACGCGACCGGGCGGGATCGTCTGCGAGCGGGTCTCGAGCAGGCCGTGGCGCAGGCGGATGCCGTCGGGCGAGATGGCGGACCGGAAGCCGAACTCGCCCGTGAACCGGGAGAACAGGAACCCGCCGAAGCCGAGCACGGCGGGCAGCGCGCTGAACAGGATCCCGATCTCGCGCGTGCCGACGACGACGCCCGCGATGCCGAGCACACCGAGGACGAGGCCGACCGTCGCGCCCGACCGCAGGAGCGAGGCGACGAGCCGACCCGGCCCGACGGCAGTCACCGGCTGCTCGGGCGCCTCGGCGACGAACGCCGGCGCGTCCGCCCCGGGCGCCTGGACGTCCCCGGCCGGCGCCCCGACGGCGCCGGGAGCACCCGGGACCGCGGGCGCACCCGGGACGCCGGGCGCCGTCGCGGCGGCCGGGCGCTCGCGCGCGACCCGCAGGCCCGCGGCGCGCGCGAGGAGGTCGTTGCGCAGCCGGTTCGCCTCCGCCTCCTTGAGGAAGCCCAGCTTCACGCCCGAGTCCGCTCCCCCGGCGACCTCGAGCTTGAGCTCCGCGAGCCCGAAGAACCGGGCGAGGAGCGGCTGCACGACGTCGACCGCCTGGAGCCGGTCGAGCCGCGCCTTGCGCTGCTGCCGGAACAGCACACCGGTGCGCAGGTGCACCGACTCGTCGTCGACCGCGTAGCTCGTCATGCGCCACGCGACCGCCGAGTAGCCGAGCCCCACGAGGCCCACCACGAGGATGCCGAGGAGGATCATCCACCAGCGGTCGCCCTCGAGGAGGTTCTCCCCCTCGGGCAGCCCGTTGAGCGTCTGCTGGCCGACGACGACCAGGAGCACCGCGATGACCGTCCAGCCCCGCACGAGCGGGGTGACCGGGTGCACCCGGTGCCACACGAGGTCGTCGGTGGCCGGTGCGTCGTTCACAGGCCCGCCAGCCTCGCCTCGCCGCGCGACGCGAGCCGGTCGCGCAGGCGCTCCGCCTCGGCGGGCTCGAGACCGTCGATCGTCGCGTCGGTCGACGCGGACGCCGTGTGGAGCTGGACCTGGGCGATGCCGAGCTTGCGCGCGAGCGGCCCGGCCTGGACGTCGACGTACTGCATGCGGCCGTAGGGCACGACGACGAGCGTGCGGAACATGATGCCGTGGCGGATCAGGAGGTCGTCGTCACGCTCCGCGTAGCCGATCGCACGGACCTGGCGCGGCACGAGGACGGCCGCCCAGAGGCCCAGGAGCGCGAGCACGCCGAGCACGAGCCACTGCCACCAGTGCGGGAAGAGGATCGCGAGCACGACCACGGCGACGGCCGGGACCGCGAGCGTGATGCCCACGGACAGCAGGCGCGCCGTGACGAGCCGCGGCGACACGCGCGTCCACTCGATGCCGGGCGGGTCGAAGGGGCCGGTGCCGCGGGGGTCCTGGTCCCGTGCAGGGTCGGTCATGCGTCGATTCTCCCATCCCGTCCCGGTGCGGACCGGGTCGTGCACAGGCCCGGGCGGAGGGCGCGTCTCAGGCGGGCGTGCCCGCGCCCGGAGTCTCCGGGTCCTCGCGCGTCACCGAGCCCTCGCGGCCCTCCCGGCCCTCGCCGCGGTCGTCGGGCGGGAGCTGGCAGAACCGCTCGGCAACGAGCCCGACGACGGCCAGCACGACCGCGCACGCGGCGGCCAACCCGGCCGCGAGGGCCCGGTCGCGGAACGCGTCGATAGAGAGGTCGGGCAGGGCGGCGAGCACCTGCGCGCCGTACCAGCCCGTCAGGAGCGCGCCCGTGAGCGCGGCCGCCTTCGCGAGGACGAACGTGCGCGCCGCCCGGATCGCGTCGAGCGACGGGCGCTTGCCCTGCTGGTACGCGCGCACGGTCCAGCCCGCCCAGAACACCGCCGCCGCGAGCGCGAGGACGGTGACGTCCACGATCCACGGCACCGCCGGCAGGAGCGTGCCGCGGCTCTGGAGCAGGCGCACGACGAACCACCCGCCGACGGCGGTCGCGACCGCCACGAGCAGCAGGGTGCGGACGGAGGTGCGCCGCATCAGCGCTCGTCGTCGCGACCGTCGCCGGACACCGGCCCGAACGGCGGCCACGGGTCGTTCGCCGGGAGCCCCGCGTCCGCGAGCGGGCCGGGGGCGGACGCCGGGCCACCGCCCGAGACAGGCGCGAACGGCACCGACCGGATGATGTCGTCACCGGACGACGCGGCGTCCGCGGGTGGCTGCGGGTGCGCGGGCTGCGCGACCGGCTGCTGCGGCGCCGTCGGCACGGGCTCGGGCGCGTGGACCGGCGGGAAGACCGGGTGCGCGGGTGCGGCGTGCTCGGGGAAGCGCGCCGCGTCCTGAGCCGGGGCGGGCCCGGCGTCCGGGGCGTGCCCGGCATCGAGCGACGACGGCACGGGGTGCGACGGCGGCCGGTTCGACGGCCCGGGGAACGGGGCGACGGGGACGCCCGCGTCCTCGCGCGGGTCGAACGAGCCGTCGGGGACGATCGGCGGGGCCGCCCCCTCGGGCGCGACGCCTTCGGAGACGGGCGCGAAGACCGGCCGTGCCGGGAGTGCCTCGCTCGGTGTCACGGTCTGCGGGAGACCGGCCGGCTGCGGCACGACCGCGGGCTGCGGCGGGGCCACCGGGGGCGCGGGCTCCGCGGCGGGCGGCTGCGGCGGCTCCGCCTGCTGGACGTGCGGCGGCTGCTGCGGGGCGGGCTGCTGCTGCGGGGCTGCGGGCTGCTGCGCGAGGGGCTCCTGCGCGAGCGGCTGCTGCGGCGCCGGGTGCGCCTCGTGCGGCGGCACGGGCTGCTGCGGTGCCGACTGCTGCGGTGCCGGGTGCTGCGGTGCCGGCGCGCCGTCGGGGGCGGGCACGCCGCCGCCGGGCGTCACGGGACCGTCGTACGGGGCGGCGACGGGACCGGTGTGCGCCTGCTGGTAGGGGTCGGGCACGTCGACGGGCGCGGGCGGCGGCGCGGCGTCCGTGCTGCCCGTGGTGACGGGCACGGCGCCCGTCGGGTCGGGGGCAGGGTCCGTCAGCCAGTCGAGCGCGAGCCACCGGATGCCCCCGCGGTCGGGCGCGGTCGCCGCGAGGGCCGCGACGGGGCCGCCCCCGAGGCCCGGGAGCACCGCGTCCGGGTCGATCTGCGACCACGGCTCGAGCACGAACGCCCGCTCGTGCGCGCGGGGGTGCGGCAGCTCCAGGTCGTCGGCGACGGCCGTCAGCGTGCCGTAGACGATGAGGTCGACGTCGAGCGTGCGGGGACCCCAGCGCTCGTCGCGCACCCGGCCGTGCGCCTGCTCGACCGCCTGGCACGCGTGCAGCAGGTCGCGCGCCGACAGGCGCGTGCGCGCGAGGAGGACGGTGTTGAGGTAGTCCGGCTGGTCGGGGCCACCCACGGCCTCCGTCCGGGCCAGCGGCGAGACCTCCGTGATCTCGAGACCGGAGATCCGGTCGAGGTCCGTGATCGCGTCGCGCAGCGTCTGCTGGGCGTCGCCGAGGTTCGCGCCCAGCGCGAGCACGACCTCGACGAACCCGGCGGGCACGTCGTCCATCCGGTCGTGCTCGACGGGCGCGGCCACCTCCGCGGCGTCGTGCGCCCCGCCGGGGGCCTCGTCGTGCGCCGGGACGGGCTCGGCCGCGGCGCCGTACGGCAGGGGCTCGGCCTCGGGGGCGGCGTGCTCGACGGGCGCGGCGTCGCCGGGGACGGTCTGCTGCTCGCCCGACGGCGCGCCGGGCGCGACCGGCGGCGCGTCGTGGTGCAGCACGTGCTCGGCGGGGCCGGCCGCGGGGACCGACCCCGCGACGAGCTCGTCGTACGACGCCGCCTGCTGCGGGTGCGGTGCCGCGTCGTCGTGCGCGGGCTCGCCGCGGTCGTCGTGCGCGGGCTCCGCGTACGGCGCCTCCCCGTACGGCGCCTCGCCGTACGGTGCCTCCGCGGGGGTCTGCTGCTCGGCGCGGGCATCGCCGGGGGCGGCGTCGTCCCGGACGGCGGGAGCCTCGCGGGTCGCGTCGAGCGCGTCCTCCGGTGACCCGGCGGCCACCGCTCCGGTCTCGGCCGCGGTCCGCGCGTCCTCGACCGGGGCACCGGCCGAGCCCGGGAGGATGCTCGGGGGCATGACCTCGGGCGCGGGGGCGAGCGGGGTCCGGTCGTCGGGCGCGGGCACCTCGCCGACGCCGTGGATGAGCGCGGGGGCGACCGACCCGACCGGGATCGGCCCGACGGGCTGCGCGTCGCGCGACCCCTGCTCCCCGCGGCGTGACAGCGGCGCGACGACGGGGACGACCACGCGGTCGCGACGGATGACGACCTCGACGTCCTCGAACGGGACCGTGATCGGCGCCTGCGGCTTGTGCACCGCGACGTCGACCGCGACGACGTCGTCGTGCGTGAGGATCGTCGCGGCGATGCGCTCGGCGACGGTCTCGACGAGGTCGGCGGGCGATCCGGCGAGGACCGCGACGACGTCCTCGGCGACGCCCGCGTAGCTGACGGTCCGGGACAGGTCGTCGCCGCTCGCGGCGGCGCGCGTGTCCAGGTGGAGCACGACGTCGGCCCGGAAGAGCTGGCCCTGCGCCTTCTCGTGCTCGAAGACGCCGTGGTGGCCCGTCGCGCTCAGGCCCGTGAGGCGGATCCGGTCGAACGGCCGTCCGTCCGCGTCGAGGACCGCTCCTGCGAACGCTGTGGTCACGTCGTGCTCCCGTCCGGTGCTCCGTCGTCGCCCGCCGGGGCGGGTCGTCGTCACCGTGTCTCGTTGCGTGTGTCGTGCTGCGCCGGGCCGCCCGCGCCGCGGGGCCCCTCGCCCATCCTGCTAGGTCGTGGGCCGCGCCGTCGAGTCGCTCCCGGCCCTCGGTCGGTCCGCCGGCTGCGCCGCGCCGCCGTCCGCGGGACGCACGACCTCGTCACAGGCCCGGCCCCAGGCGGCGGCGACCCGCACGGCGTCGGCGGACGCCCGGACCGCGTGGACCCGCACGCACCACGCGCCCGACGCCGCGGCGAGAGTCGTGACCGCGGCGGTCGCGTCGTCGCGCAGGAGCGGCGGGACGGGCCGACCGTCGGAGCGCGCGAGGAGGTGCCCGAGGAACCGCTTGCGGGACGCGCCCACGAGGACGGGCAGGCCCAGCGCCTCGAGCTCGCGCAGGCGGGCGAGCAGCGGCCAGTTCGACGACCCGGCCTTCGAGAAGCCGAGACCCGGGTCGAGCACGACCTGCTCGCGCCGCACGCCCGCCGCGAGGAGCACGTCCACGCGCGCGGCCAGCTCGTCGCGCACGTCCGTGACGACGTCGTCGTAGTCCTCGAGGTCGTCCATGACGTCCGCGTGCCCGCGCCAGTGCATGCAGACGTAGGCGACGCCCGTGCGCGCGACGACGTCGGCCATCGCCGGGTCGGCGAGACCGCCGGAGACGTCGTTGACGAGCCGGGCGCCCGCCGCGACCGCGCGCTCCGCGACGACCGCGCGCGTCGTGTCGACGCTGACGACAGCCCCCTCGGCCGCGAGCGCGGAGATCACGGGGAGCACGCGCGCGAGCTCCGCCTCGACGGGCACCCGGCCCGCCCCGGGGCGGGTCGACTCCCCGCCGACGTCGAGGATGTCCGCACCCTCGCCCAGCAGCTCGCGCCCGTGGGCGATCGCGGCGTCCGGCTCGAACCACTCGCCGCCGTCGGAGAACGAGTCGGGCGTGACGTTGACGACGCCCATGACGAGCGTGCGTCCGACGTCCGCGAGCTCTTCGAGCCCCACGACCACGAACCGGTCCACGGGCCTAGCGCCCCAGGATGAGGCTCATCGCCTCGGCCCGCGTCGCGCCGTCGCGCATCTGGCCCCGCACCGCCGACGTGACGGTGCGCGCGCCGGGCTTGCGCACGCCGCGCATCGACATGCACAGGTGCTCGCACTCGACGACGACGATCGCACCGCGCGGCTTGAGGTGCTCCACGAGCGCGTCCGCGACCTGGGACGTGAGCCGCTCCTGCACCTGCGGGCGGCGCGCGTACACCTCGACGAGGCGCGCGAGCTTCGACAGGCCCGTGATGCGGCCGTCCACGTTGGGGATGTACCCGACGTGCGCGACGCCATGGAAGGGCACGAGGTGGTGCTCGCACGTCGAGTACACCTCGATGTCCTTGACGAGCACCATCTCCTCGTGGCCGAGGTCGAAGGTCGTCGTCAGGACGTCCGCGGCCTCCTGGCGCAGGCCCGCGAAGATCTCGCGGTACGCGCGCGCCACGCGGGCCGGCGTCTCGCGCAGCCCCTCGCGGTCCGGGTCCTCGCCGACGGCGAGCAGCAGCTCGCGGACGGCGGCCTCCGCGCGGTCCTGGTCGTACGGCGGGACGTCCGCGGGGGCGCGCAGGCCCTCCGCCGACCGGGCCGGGGTGATCGCGCCCGCGCCCGCCGAGGCGCCCGTGGGGGTGCCCATCAGTCCTGCCCCGGCTCGCGCACGTCCGTGACGTCCGTGGTCGTGTCGCGGCCGAGCGCGCGGTCGAGCGGGCTGTCCGCGGGCACCTCGCCGATGCGCTCCGGGGGGAGCTCGTCGTTCGCGGCCGCGGCCTCGTCCTGCGGGATCACGGGCGCGCCGTTCTGCGCCGCCTTCTCGGCGTCGGTGAGCACGGGCCCGCGCTGCGAGACGGCCCGCTGCTCGCTCGAGAGCCAGACGTCGCGCGGGGCGCGCTTCTCGACCGGGGAGAACACGCGCGCGAGCTCGGCCTGGTTCAGCGTCTCCTTCTCGAGGAGCTCGAGCACGAGGGCGTCGAGCACGTCGCGGTACTGCGTGAGCACCTCCCACGCCTCGTCGTGCGCGGCCTCGACGAGCTTGCGGACCTCGTGGTCCACCGTGCCCGCGACCGACTCCGAGTAGTCGCGCTGGTGGCCCATGTCGCGGCCGAGGAACGGCTCGCCCGAGCCGGAGCCGAGCTTGATCGCGCCGACGCGCTCGCTCATGCCGTACTCGGTGACCATCTTGCGCGCGATCGCGGTCGCCTTCTCGATGTCGTTCGAGGCGCCCGTCGTCGGGTCGTGGAAGACGAGCTCCTCGGCGACGCGACCGCCCATCGCGTACGCGAGCTGGTCGAGCAGCTCGTTGCGCGTCGTGGAGTACTTGTCCTCGGTCGGCATGACCATCGTGTACCCGAGCGCCCGGCCGCGCGGCAGGATCGTCACCTTCGTGACGGGGTCCGTGTAGCGCATGGCCGCCGCGACGAGGGCGTGGCCGCCCTCGTGGTACGCGGTGATCTTCTGCTCCTTGACGTTCATGACGCGCGTGCGCTTCTGCGGACCGGCGATCACGCGGTCGATCGCCTCGTCGAGCGCCCGGTCGTCGATGAGCTGCGCCCCGCTGCGGGCGGTGAGGAGCGCCGCCTCGTTGAGCACGTTCGCGAGGTCGGCACCGGTGAAGCCGGGCGTGCGACGCGCGACGGCCGCCAGGTCGATCTCGGGGACGATCGGCTTGCCCGCCGCGTGCACCCGCAGGATCGCCTCGCGACCCTTGAGGTCGGGCGCCTCGACCGCGATCTGGCGGTCGAAGCGGCCCGGGCGCAGGAGCGCCGGGTCGAGGATGTCGGGGCGGTTGGTCGCGGCGATGAGGATGACGTTCGTCTTGACGTCGAAGCCGTCCATCTCCACGAGGAGCTGGTTGAGCGTCTGCTCGCGCTCGTCGTGGCCGCCGCCCATGCCGGCGCCACGGTGGCGGCCGACGGCGTCGATCTCGTCGACGAAGATGATCGCGGGCGAGTTCTCCTTGGCCTGGTTGAACAGGTCGCGGACACGGCTCGCGCCGACGCCGACGAACATCTCGACGAAGTCCGAGCCGGAGATCGAGTAGAACGGCACGCCCGCCTCGCCGGCGACGGCGCGCGCGAGCAGCGTCTTGCCCGTGCCGGGAGGGCCGTAGAGCAGGACGCCCTTGGGGATCTTCGCGCCGACGGCCTGGAACTTCTCCGAGTCGGAGAGGAACTCCTTGATCTCGTGGAGCTCCTCGACCGCCTCGTCGGCGCCCGCGACGTCCGCGAACGTCACCTGCGGGGTGTCCTTCGAGACGAGCTTGGCGCGCGACTTGCCGAAGCCCATGACGCGCGAGCCGCCGCCCTGCATGCGCGACAGCAGGAACCAGAACAGCACGCCGATGATGAGGAACGGGATGAGCAGCCCGAGCAGCGAGGACCAGAACGAGGGTTGCGCGACCTCGGAGTTGTACCCGTCCTTCGGCTCCGCGGCGACGACGGCGTCGACGACCGCCTCGCCCTGCGGCTGGACGTAGTAGAACTCGACGTTCTTGCCCTTGTTCTCCTCGGTGTCCGTGCCCTCGTCGGCCACGTAGTCCTCGGACAGCGTGAGACGCACGCGCTGGTCGCCGTCCACGATGAGCGCCTGCTCGACCGTGTCGCCCGAGAGCAGCTCGAGGCCCGCGGACGTGTCGATGCGCTGGACCGTGGGGCGCGACAACGTCGCGAACGCGATCCACAGGATCACGAGGCCCAGGACGATCCAGACGATCGGCCCACTGAGAATCTTCTTGATGTTCATCGGCGACGGGGCGTGCGCCCCGGATCCCTCCGCTCGCGCAAGTGTTCGGGCTCGAAACTACACTCTGGACCTTGGCGCCTGCTGGGGATCTTCCCCCTGTTCGCCCAGGGCGTGGTCCGTACTTCCTGAGCAGCTCCCTGGGCGGTCCGGGCGGGCCCGTGGCCCGCCGCCGCCCGGCTCAGCTCGAGTAGACGTGCGGCGCGAGCGTCCCGACGAACGGCAGGTTGCGGTACTTCTCCGCGTAGTCGAGGCCGTAGCCCACGACGAACTCGTTGGGGATGTCGAAGCCGACGTAGCGCACGTCGACCTCGGTCTTCGCCGCGTCGGGCTTGCGGAGCATCGCCGCGATCTCGACCGACGCCGGGCCGCGCGAGCGGAGGTTCGACAGCAGCCACGAGAGCGTGAGGCCCGAGTCGATGATGTCCTCGACGATGAGCACGTTGCGGCCGGTGAGGTCCGCGTCGAGGTCCTTGAGGATGCGCACGACGCCCGACGACTTGGTGCCCGAGCCGTACGACGACACGGCCATCCAGTCCATCTCGACGTGGCTGTGCAGGCGGCGCGCCAGGTCTGCCATGACCATGACGGCGCCCTTGAGCACGCCGACGAGCAGGAGGTCCTTGCCCGCGTAGTCACGGTCGATCTGCGCGGCGATCTCGTCGAGCCGCGCACCGAGCTGGTCCTCGGTGAGCAGGATGTTCTCGAGGTCGCCTGCGACGTCCGATGCTTCCACGGGGGTCACTCCTGAGCTGGGGGGAGGGGGGAGGTGCCGGCCCGGCGCGTTGGCCCCGGGCCCAGGGAAAGCCTGCCACACGCGCGCGACGCCCTGCGGTCGCCCGGGAGGTGCACCGGGCCCTGGCCGCGCCACGCGGTGACGAGCGCGTCGAGCGCGTCGACGTGGACGGCGAACAGGTCGCTCCCCGGGCACCCCGCGCGCAGCGCCGCGGACCGCAGCGCACGACGCCGCAGCGCCGGGTGCGCGGCGGCGAGCGGGCCGACGTCGAGCACGACCGTCGCGCGGGAGGCCGCTCCCCCGCCGGGGCCGGGGTCCGCGCCGGGGCCGGGGTCCGCGCCGGGGGCGGGGTCCGCGCCGGGTGGGACGAGCGCCGCCGCGAGGAGGTCGGCCGCGAGCGCGTCGAGGAGGTCGGCGTCGTCGCGCAGGAGGTCGGCGCTGCGCGCGAGCGCGGGCACCGCGCCCGGGCCGAGGACGTCGACGAGCACCGGCACGACCCGCCCGCGGACCTGCGAGCGCAGCGGCGTGCCCGTGTTCGTGGGGTCGTCCCACCAGTCGAGCCCGAGCGTGCGGCACACCGCCTCGGTCTGCGTGCGCCGCAGGGCGAGGAAGGGGCGCCGGTACGCCCCGCGCCGCGGCGCCATGCCCGCGAGCGAGCGCGCCCCCGCCCCGCGGGCGAGGCCGAGCAGCACCGTCTCGGCCTGGTCGTCGAGCGTGTGGCCCAGGAGCACCGCGCCGGCGCCGTGGGCCGCCGCGGCGTCGTCGAGCGCGGCGTACCGGGCCGTCCGGGCGTGGGCCTCCGGGCCGTCCCCCGCCGTCGGGACGACGACGCGGCGTACCTCCACCGGGTCGAGCCCGAGGTCGCGGCACCGCTCGGCGGCGGCCGCCGCGGCGGCGGCGCTGCCGTCCTGGAGCCCGTGGTCCACGACGACGGCGCCCGCCCGAAGCCCGAGGCGCGGCGCCACGAACGCCGTGGCGGCCGCGAGCGCCGTCGAGTCGGCGCCGCCGGAGCAGGCGACGAGCACGGTCGCCCCCGGGGGCAGGTCCGCGAGCGCGCCGCGCACGGCGTGGCGCGCGGCGGCGACGACCGGCGCCGGCCCGCCCACGGCTCAGCCGTGCACGCGGCGCACCCAGGCGCGCGCGTCGGCGATCTCGCGGGCCGTGGGCAGGTTCTCCGGGGACGCCCAGACGGCGTTGAAGCCGTCGCGCCCCACGTCCTTCTCGACCGCGCGGACGAACGCCGCCCCGTCGCGGTACTGGGCGATCTTGGCGTCCATGCCGAGCAGGCGCCGCAGCACGACGTCGAGGCCGGAGCTGCCCTCGCCGTCGCGCCGCGCGTCGAACTTGCGCCGGATGCTGCGCACCGTGCGCACGGTGCGGGGCCCGACGGCGTCCATGGCGACGTCCGCGTGGCCTTCCAGGAGCGCCATGACGGCCGTGACGTCGGCGAGCCGGTCCTGCTCCTCGGGCGTGAGGAGGCCGTCGAGGAGGGTCGTGCCCTCGCCGCGCACCGCGTGCAGGACGGCGCGCCCCACCGCGACGAGCTTGTCGCGCAGGCGGGCCTCGGCGAGGCGTCGCGACGACGCGGAGAGCTCGGTGAGGAGGTCGCCCGCGCGCGTGCGCAGGTGGTCCGCGAGCCACGGCGCCGCCGCGAACTGGAGGGCGTGCGTCTGCTCGTGCAGGCACACCCAGAGGCGGAAGTCGGCGGGCCGCAGGTCGAGCGCGCGCTCGACCTGGAGCACGTTGGGCGCGACGAGCACGAGCCGGCCGGGGCCCGCCCCTGCCGCGGCCTGCCCGCTGTACGGGTCGAACTGGCCGAGGACGCGGCTCGAGAGGACCGCGAGGACCGAGCCGACCTGCGCCGCGCCGACGAGGGCGGTCGCCTGCGGCACGCGCCCGCTCTCCCCCACGAGCGCCTCGGTGACGCCCGTGGTGAGCGACGCCATGATCTCGGTGTTGGCGCGCGCCCAGCGCGGCCGGTCCACGACGTGCACCGCGCCCAGCGTCTCCGGGGTCCCCGCGACGGGCGTCATGCGGGTCACGTCGAGCACGTGCGGGACGGCCTCCCCCGCCGCGGTGCGCAGCCCCTCGACGAGGTCGGCCAGCTCGGCGCGCGACGCCTGGGGCCCCGGGCGCGCGAGGCGCCCGGCGATCTGCGCGGCGGCGGACCAGTCGACGACCGACCGGTCGCCGCGCGACGGGCCGTGGGGTCGGCCGTCCTGCTCGACGAGAGTCACCGGCCCACGGTAACCCGCTCGCCCGGCCGACGGGTTCGAGGACGCCCGGAGGATATACTCTCGGGATATACGACGGGAGGTCGGCATGGTGCGCACGACGGTGTTCCGCAGCAACAGGACGCAGGCGGTCCGGCTGCCCAAGGCGGTCGCGCTGCCCGACGACGTCCGGGAGGTGGACGTCCGGGCCGTCGGCCGGTCACGGGTCATCACCCCGGCCGGCTCCGGGTGGGACGAGTGGTTCGAGCACGGCCTGCGCGTCGGTCCCGGCTTCCTCGCCGACCGTGACCAGGGCACCGCGGACGAGCGCGAGGCCCTG
Source organism: Cellulosimicrobium sp. JZ28 (assembly GCF_015327065.1). Classification (NCBI taxonomy): domain Bacteria; kingdom Bacillati; phylum Actinomycetota; class Actinomycetes; order Micrococcales; family Promicromonosporaceae; genus Cellulosimicrobium; species Cellulosimicrobium sp. JZ28. Next base: position 3,130,580 of record NZ_CP017660.1, read on the forward strand.
TGAGCACCCTCTATCTGCTGGACACGAACGTGCTCGTCGCCCTCCTCCGCGGGCACGGCGCGGCCGCGCGTCCGAGGCTGCGCGAGGCAGAGGGGCGCGTCGCCGTCTCGACCGTGAGCGAGATGGAGCTGGAGTACGGCGTGGAGCGCTCGCAGGACCCGGCCCGCAACCGGCAGGCGGTCGACGAGCTGCTGTCGCTCGTCGACGTGCTGCCCTTCGACAGCCTGGCGGCGATGCACGCCGGCAGGGTCCGCGCCGTCCTCGCGGCCCGCGGCACCCCTGGCGGCCCGTACGACGCGCTCCTCGCCGGGCACGCCCGGTCGCTCGGGCTCGTGCTGGTGACGAACAACGTGCGCGAGTTCTCCCGCGTGCCCGGCCTGGAGGTCGAGGACTGGCTGGCGGACGCGACGCACGGCCCCTGAACCGGGAGCCCTCCCCCAGACGTGGCGCGGCCCGTCAGGCGCTGCAGCCGCACTCCGCGAGCGACGCGACGAAGTCGTCGAGGATCAGGCGCGCGCCGTAGGTGCCGCCGTCCGGGACGGCGTCGGCCATGAGGGAGAACACGAGGAGGCGGTCGTCCGCGGTGACGACCGTCCCGGCGAGCGACGTGACGTTCGGCAGGCTGCCGGTCTTCGCGCGCACGACGCCGCGGCCCGCGTTGGCGAGGTAGCGCTCGTCGAGCGTCCCGGACAGCCCCGCGACGGGCAGGCCCACCGCGCCGGGCCGCAGCCGCGGGTGCGCGGGGTCGGCCAGGAGGCCCACGACCTCGTCGAGCTGCGCGGGCGTGACGACGGAGCCGTCGCCGAGCCCGGACAGGTCCGCGAGCGTCGCGCCCGTGAGGTCGACGCCGAGGCCCTCGACCGCCGCCCGCACGGCCTGGGTCGCGCCGGCACCCGAGCCGGGCAGGCCCGCGTCGAGCGCGACGACCCGGCCGACGACCTCGGTGATCGTGTTGTCCGAGTGCTGGAGCAGGTACGCGACGACGTCGCCGAGCGGGGCGGACTCCACCTCGCCCACCGTGCGACCCTCGCTCGGCGCCGGCGCTCGCACGACGTCCCCGGAGACGGTGACGCCCTCCTGCGCGAGCGCGGCCACGAACGCGTCGGCCGCGGCGAGGGCCGGGTCCTCCGCGCGCGGCGCGTACTCCTCGTCGGTGAGGCGCGCGATGTTCACCGCGAGCGCCGCGACGGGCGCGACGTAGCCGTTGCGCACGCTGGCCGGGTCGACGGTCGGCGCGACCGCGGGCCCGGTGAACAGCGTGTCGTCGAGGCGCAGCGAGATCGTCGTGCGTCCCGTCAGCCGCAGCTCGCCCGCGACCTGCGCGGCCAGGTCGCCGAGCCCGGCCCGGCCGTTGACCGCCGTCGGGTCCCCGGCACCCGCCGCGAGCATCATGTCGCCCCCGCCCACGAGGTACACCGTCTCCTGCCCCTCGAGGACGGCACGGGTGGGCAGCGTGGTGTGCGCTCCCGGCGAGGTGAGCGCCGCCGCGGCGGTGAACGTCTTGAGGGTCGACGCCGGGACGTGCCCCACGCTCTCGCCGGCGGCGCCCAGCACGTCGCCGGTCGCCGCGTCGGTCACGAGGACGCCCACGCGCGGGCCGAGCCGCGTGTCCGCGACGAGCCCGTCCACGAGGGCCTGCACCGCGCCGGTCGAGGGGACGGGCGCCGCGTCGTCGAGCGCCGGCAGCTCCACCTCGAGCGGCGGGGCGGCAGCCGCGCCCGGCGCCTGCGGGAACGGCGGCGGCTCCGGGACGGGCGGCTCGAGCGTCAGCACGCCGGGGACGACGTCGTACGCGTCCGCCACGGCGTACCCGCCCGCGAGCGCGAGCACCACGCCGACGGCCACGCCCGTGCGCGTCGCCCAGCCCATACCTCTCCCTCGGTCCGCCCCGGTCACCGGGGCGCGTCGTCCGCCCGCCCCGTCCCGACCGGTCGTCGGTCGTCCGACCCGCCCCCCGGGCGGCGGGCACGTGCGCATTATCACTCACGGCGTCGCCCGCCCAGGGCCGTACGGACTCTTGTGGGCGGACGTCCCGTGTCACACTAGTTCCCGCACGACGGCGTCGTCCGTCGATCATCCGACACCAGCCACCGCCCGAGCGCCGCGGTGCCGGTACGACTGGAGGAAGCAGTGGAGTTCGACGTCACGATCGAGATCCCCAAGGGGCAGCGCAACAAGTACGAGGTGGACCACGCGACCGGTCGCATCCGCCTCGACCGCATGCTCTTCACCTCGACCCGCTACCCCGACGACTACGGGTTTATCGAGGGGACGCTCGGCGAGGACGGCGACCCGCTGGACGCCCTCGTGCTGCTCGAGGAGCCCACGTTCCCGGGCTGCCTGATCCGCTGCCGCGCGCTCGGCATGTTCCGCATGCGCGACGAGGCCGGCGGCGACGACAAGGTGCTGTGCGTCCCGACGGGCGACCAGCGTGCCGCGTGGCGCCAGGACATCGACGACGTGTCCGACTTCCACCGCCTGGAGATCCAGCACTTCTTCGAGGTCTACAAGGACCTCGAGCCCGGCAAGTCCGTCGAGGGCGCCCACTGGGTCGGCCGCGCCGACGCCGAGGCCGAGATCGAGCGCTCCCTGCAGCGCGCCATCGACTCCGGGTACCACACGCCGGGCCACTGACCGGCTCGTCCTCCCGTACGACGGCGGCCGCCCACCTCGCGAGGTGGGCGGCCGCCGTCGTGCGTCACGGGCAGGGTGTGATCGACTCGACCCCGGGTCCGAGGAGCGACGTGCTGCCGTGCAGCCGGAGCACGCTCCCCGGCTCCGGCGCGCTCAGCGCGGCTGCCAGACGTCGCGGGACGCAGTCGCGGGGCAGGACCACGACGCTCGAGCCGAGGTGTGCGCCCGCGGTCAGGGCGGGCAGTGCGTCCGCCGGCACGGCCGGAACCCCGATGACGCCCCCCAGGTGGGGTTCGACCGCGGTCACGGAGGTCTCGTAGAGGTTCGGACCGGTGATCCGTCGCGCCACGACGGCGCCGGTGCGTGCGGTGAGATCCTCGAGGAACGCCTCCCCGATCGCTTCCTCGTCGCCGACGACGGTGACCGTCCCCGCCCTCGCCGTGCGAAGCCGACTGACGAGCTCCTCGCGCGCGGTCGGTGCGGAACCGTCGACCAGGATCGCGGAGGCTCGGCTCCCGATCCCGGCGACGACAGATGCCACCAGGGCGTCGCCCGGCGCGTCGACCGAGGCAAGGACCACCCGGTCGGAGAGCCCCACCGAGCTGGCGACCGCGAGAGACGCGGACTCCGGGTCCGCCCCCGTCACACGTCGCGCCCCCCAGACGAGCGTGCCGAGCTCGTTCAGCACGGCGTCGGAGACCTCGTCCGTCCCGCCGACGACGACGACGTGCGACGCGCCGAGGCGGATGATCTCGTCCCTGACGACCGCCGGGAGGGAATCGCGCGGGACGGCGAAGAGCGGGCCCGGGTACGCCGCGGCCGCTGCCGGCGCACTGAGGGCTGCCGCCGTCGGTTGCTCTCCCACCACGTGGACGACTCGGGCCCCGTGGGGAAGTACCTGCGCGAGACCGCGACGGCGTCGGCATAGCGGTCGCCGAGGGAGTAGCGCTCCACGATCGTGGGGATCCGGGGCGACGGGACGGTACCGGTACGAGGATCGAGGAGCGCCGGCCCGCTCCCGCACTGCTCCAGGCGCCCCACAGCCGGGTCGAGCGCGCCCGCTCCACCGAGAAGCGTCACCCGGGACGTGCGGAGCGTCCGCAGGGACCCGACGGACGGAACGCTCAGGCACGTGGGCGGCGTCACGAGGAGCGGGGCGCCCACCGCACCCGCGAGGGCCGCACCGCTCAGCGCGTCGGCGAACTGCGTACCGGTCGCGACGAAGGCTCGTGGCGCCTCGGCGAAGCCCCACGCGCTGATTCGGGCCGAGGTGTCGTAGCGGTCCTTGCCCCCGACTCGTCCGACGGCCGAGTAGCGGGTCAGCAGCAAGGTGTCCTCGATCTGCTTTCCGAGCGCCCCGATACCGCCCACCAGGACGACCTTGGTCACGTGCGTCGCGTCCAGCAACCCGTCCGCGGCAGCGGTCAACGGTGCCTCACCGTCGACGAGGAGCACGAATCCCCCGTTCGCTCCCGCGACGGCAGCGGCAGACAGCGCATCCGCGTAGCCGCGACCCGTCGCGAGGAACGCGACGCGGGAGTAGCCGGGGTCGGAGATCGCCGCCCCGAAGGCGTCGAGCACGACGGCCCGGGACGTCTCGTATCGGTCCTGGCCGGACACCCGGTCGGTCGGCGCGATGCCGTCGAGCTGCACCTGCACCCGTTGCGCCACTGCGCCGTAGCCGCCGACGACGACGATCCGTTGTGGACGCAACCGGCGCACCTCGTCCACCACCCGGCTCGGCGCCTGGCTCGGAGGGGTCAGGAGGAGAGGGCCACCCCTGTAGGCGGCCGCCGGGCCGGCGCTGAGCGCGTCGGCGTAGGAGAGCCCGCTCGCGACGTACACCACGGGGACGCCCGGTTCATACTCCTGCGCCAGGCGCAGCGCCGTCTCGTAGCGGTCGGCTCCGGAGAGCCGGTCAACCGTCACGGGTGCGGACACCTCGCCGAGGTTCGGCCCCACGGACGGCGTGCCCGTCGTGGGCGCTGCGAGCGACGTCACGAGGAACGTCGCCACGGCCAGCACGGCGCCCGTCCTCCACCGACGTGGTCGACGGTCGCTCATCAGCACCGCTCCAGCCGGGCCACCGCGTCGGACAGGGCACCCGGGCCGCCGAGCAGGTGCACACGTCCGGCCGCGGACTCGTTCATCGCGTCGAGCGTCCTGCCCGGCACGCATCGCGCGGGGACGACGTACAAGGGCTCACGCCGGAGACCCGCGACCGCAGCGCCGGCGAGCGCGTCGGGGAAGTCGGCGCCCGTCGCGAGGTTCACCGCCGGAGGGGACCAGAGGCCCTCGTCCTGCCACGCGCCGAAGTAGGCGTCGTTGAGCGCCACCGCTGTGCCGTACCGGTCGGTCCCGCCCAGGCGCTCCGTGCCGACGACCCCGGGCACGCGTCCCGCGGACCTCTCGAGCCCCGTGCTCACCGCACCCGACCCACCGACGACCGTGACACCACGCACCCCGAGAGACCGGAACGTCCGTGCCGCCTCCGGCGCGAGGCTCGCCGCGTTCCCCGGGACGAGGACGACCGGGACGCCTGCCGCCCCCGCCGCGGCACCTGCGGCGAGCGCGTCGGGGAAGGAGCGCCCGTCCGCGACCACCACGGCCCCCACCGAGTGCCCGAAGGCGCTCTCGGCGACCTTGCGTGACGTCTCGTACCGGTCGGCACCGGCGAGCGTGAGGATCTGGGGCAGCCCCGCCTCTGGCCGCAGCGCCCAGAGCTCGCTCTGCACCTCGGCGGACACCGCTCCCGCACCTCCGACGACCACGATGCGCTCGGGCTGCAGGCGGACGATCTCCGCGCGCACGGCCGGGGGGATCGTGGCGTTCGGGACGAGCAGGAGCGCGCCACCCTCGGCCGCGGCGGCGGGGGCGGCCGACAGCGCGTCGGCGAAGCCCGTACCGGAGGCCAGGTACAGGACAGGGATGCCCGGCGCGAGCGAGCTGGTCGCCGCGACCGCGGTCGTATACCGGTTCGCCCCTGCCATCCGCACGACCTCGACCGTGGACGGGCTCCCCGGCGAAGGTGCCGAACCGGCCGGTCCGGTGCGGACGGACGCCGTGCTCGAGGACGGCGCGACGCCGGTCGCGCCCCGGAACACGGCACTGACGGTCCGTGCCGGGTCGGCGGTGACCGACCAGAGGCGTGTCGTCACCGTCCCGTCACGCAACGGGAGCACCGCCGCTCGCTCGCCGTCGACCAGGAGGACGACCTCGCCCTCGGCCCGCCCGTCGGCTGCGCTCACGTCGACGCGGACCGGCAGCGCCTCGGCGCCCGGCCACGACTCCGGCGCGGTGAGCGTCGTCGTGGTCGGGGCCGCGACGATCGCCGCCGAGGTGTCGCCGCCTGCGGAGACCCCGGCGAACGTGGCCCCCTCCGGCGCGGCAGGGACCCGTGTCTGCCCGGCGTCCTCCCGTCCCCAGGCGTGCACCGACCCGTCCGAGGCGAGCGCGACGGCGTGGTCCCGGCCGGCGTCGAGATCCACGAAGACCTCGCCCGGAGGGGGCGCGGGGGCGTCGAGCTGGCCGTAGGTGTTGCGGCCCCAGCCGACGATCGTCCCGTCGTCGAGGAGGCCGAGCGAGAACCCGGAACCCGCCGCGACGTCGGCGAACCGCGTGCCGTCGGGAGGGCGCGGCACGTCCGTCGCACCGTCCGCGGGGTCGCCCCAGGCCTGCACCGTCCCGTCCGAGGTCACGAGGAGCGCGTGCCCCGCACCCGCCGCGACGGAGAGGACCGAGGCACCCGCGGGGATCGCGGGCGGGGTGGCGATCGCGCCACCTGCCGGTGCGTCCACGACGACGTCGCCGGTCCCGTCAAGCCTCTCGGTGCGCGCCACCGTGAACCCGCCGCCCGCCGACACGTCGGTCACCACCGCCTGGTAGGAGAGACCGTGAAAGGGCTGACGACCGAGATCGCGGGGCCCGAAGAGGAGTGTGTCGAAGTGCTCGCCCCGTCGGCGGACCCAGGCCGTGTGGTCCTCACCCGCCGCGACGTCCTGCGTGGGGCCCTGGTACCGGGTCGCCATCCCCACCCTGGTCGCGTCGTCTCCGTAGCCGAGCAACAGCCCGTCGGACCGGACGAGCGCGACGTGTCGGCCCCCGACGGCGACGTCGACGTAGCGCTGACCCGCCGGCAGGGCGGGAGGGAGCTCGCCGTCAGGACGAGCACCCCAGACCACCACGCCCTCCGCGTCCGGTCGCAGCACATCGGTCGGGGACGGGCTCGGCGTGCTCCGTGGCTGGTCCGACGTCAGCGTGAGCACCAGGCTCTCGACGGCGCCGAGACCCCAGTTCTGCGCAGCGACCTCGTAGACGTACGCGCCGGGGAGCGGTCGTTCAGGGACGGTGTAGCGGAACAACGGCAGGCCCCACGTCCGCAGCTCGCCGGTCGTCGTGACCACGAACCCGTGGCTCCCCGTCGCGGCCACCGCGGCGGCACGCTCCCCCGGGGGCAGCACCGGTGCCGCGGCGGAGGAACCACAGCCACGAGCGACGATCGTGCCGTCCGCCCGCAGCGCGAACGAGACGTCGAGCCCGGCCGCCAGCGCGACGTACGGCGAGGACGACGGCGCGGGGACGTCGCCCTCGCCGCAGTACCGCTCGCCCCAGCTCACGACGCGACCGTCGGACCGCAGCGCGACGAAGTGGAACTCCCCGCCCGCGAGGGCGACGTAGCGCACCCCGTCCGGCAGCGCGGGCACCGCCGAAGGGTCCGCGCCCCACGCCACGATCGTCCCGTCGCTGCGCAGGGCTGCCATGCTCCTGTACGTGGCGGCGACGTCCGCGTACCAGACGCCCTCCGGCAGGGCCGGGACCGCGGCCTCGCCGGCCGGCGCATCCCCCGTCACGCGCACGTCACCGGCGGTCGTCAGGAAGTACGCGAGCCCGTGCTCACCCGCACCGACGGCCGCGAACCGGTGACCGTCGGGCAGCGACGGCACCTCGACCCGCTCACCGTCGTACGCGCCCCAGGCCACGGCCTGACCGTCGCTGCGCAGCGCGAGGCCGAACCCGTGGCCGACGGCGGCGTCCACGAAGTCGAGCCCTTCGGGAAGCGGCGGGACGTCGAGCTCGCCCGACGTCCGACGTTCCGGGTCGCCCCACGCCTGCAGGCGCCCGCCGGAGAGCGTCGGCACCGGGACGACGTCCGTGGCCGGTGCGGCGACGGCCGTCATCGCCGGGCCGGGGACGAGCCCGATCGCGAGGACCGCCGCCACCGCGAGCGCCGTCAGGCGTCGGTGCCTCGAGGTGCGGTTCTGGGAGCTCTGCGCGCTCGTTCGGTCGGTGTGCTCGTGCGCGCCAGTGCTCACGGGTCCCCCTCCTGGTCAGGTGGGGGAAACGTAGGGCACCCGAGGCTCCCGGAGCAACCGCCCGGGACGCGGCGGACGGCTACGGTCGGCCCGCGTACGGCATCGCGTCGGCCCAGCGCATCGCGACCTCGTGCACGGGGCTGCCGGGCTGCCGAGCCTCGATCATCATCCCGCCGCCGGTGTACATCGCGACGTGGCGGATGGTCGACGGGTTGGACGTGTCGTTGGCGTAGAAGATGAGGTCGCCCGGGCGGAGGCGGTCGTAGGAGATCTTCTGCACGCGCTGATACTGCGAGCGCGACGTCCGGGTGATGTCGACGCCCGCGGCGGCCCACGCGCGGGACGTGAGGCCCGAGCAGTCGTAGCCCGGCCCGGTGCCGCCGAACACGTACGGCGCGCCGATCTTCGTGCGCGCCCACGCGACGGCGGCCTGGCCCTGGGCGCCGTTCCCCACGCCCGTGCCGGGCGGCGGCGTGACCACGGGCGGCGGGGCGGGGGCGGGCGGAGGCGCCGGAGCCGGGGCAGGCGCTGGGGCGGGAGCCGGTGCCGGGACGGGAGCGGGGGCCGGAGCCGGCGCCGGGGCGGGAGCCGGGCCCTGCGGGGCCGGGGCGGACGGCGCGGCGGGGGCGGACGGCGCCGCCGCCGGCGTCCCCGCAGCGGGCGGCGCGACCCGCTCCCGGGCCGCGCTCTCGCGCGCGCTCGCGGCCTGCGCGTCGAGCGCGTCCTGGCGCTCCCGCTCGACGTCGACGCTCGTGGCCCGTGCCTGCGCGAGCTCGGCGAGCAGCGTCTCCCGGCGCGCCGCCGACTCCTGCACGGCCTCGTCGAGCGCCCCGGAGGAGACCTGGGCGGCGGCCAGCGCGTCGCGCGCGCGGTCCTCGACCTCGGCCTGGTGCGCGAGCGCCGCGTCCGCCCGCGCGCGGGCCGTGCCGGCGACGGCGCGCGCCGTCGCGTGCGTCTCGACCGCACGTCCGGCGGTGCGGCCCGCGACGCGCTCGGCGTTCTCGCGCGCGACGACCTGCTCGACTCCGTCCGCGTCCAGGACCGTCCGCAGGGCGTCGAGCTCCGTCGAGCCCTGGCGTGACGCGCGGAAGAGGGCGCCGACGGAGGCCCGCGCGTCGGACTCGCCCGACCGGGCCGTCGCGAGCGCCGCCTGGGCGTCGCGCACCTCCGCGTCGGCGGCTTCGAGCTCGCCCTGCGCCGCGGCGTACTCCTCCGCCGCCGTCTCGACGGCCGCGACCGCGGACGCGTGCCGGTCGCGCAGCGCCGCGAGCTCGCGCTCGACCGTCGCCACGTCCCGTGACGCGCCGTCGGCGGCCTCGCGCGCGGCGCGCACGTCGTCGTCCGACGGCGCGGACGACGCGGTCGGAGCGAGGCCGACGCCGAGCGCGAGCACGAGCGCTCCGGCGGCCCCCGCCGCGGCGACGCGACGGCGCGGCGCGCTCCGGGTCACGCGGTTCATCAACTCCTCCTCGGCGTGTCTCGTTGACAGCACTCGCACGAGTCTGCCCGGAACGTCCGCTCCGCGCGATCCGAGCGGCCGGACCCTTCTCACAATGTGGTCTCGCATGGTGAGAAGGGCCTACCGGGTCGCCGACGACGCGCCTAGCCTCGGCCTCATGTCCCGTCGAATGTGTCGCTGACCCGAGCGCACGTTCGCCTGCCCGCGAGCCGTCGTCGACGACGCCCTCGCCGCGGCATCCCGTCCCGCGTGCGCCTCTCGCCGCGGTCGACGACCTCGTCCCGCCGCACCCGCCCCGGTGCACCCGCACGCCGCCGTCCCACCTCACCCGCAGGAGAGCAACCATGAGCACCGACAACGCCCCCGCCTGGTCCTTCGAGACGCGCCAGGTCCACGCCGGCCAGACCGCCGACCCGACGACCGGCGCCCGCGCGCTCCCGATCTACCAGACCACGTCGTTCGTCTTCCCGGACGCCTCGGTCGCGGCCGACCGGTTCGCGCTCAAGGACCTCGGCCCGATCTACACGCGCATCGGCAACCCGACGCAGGAGGTCGTGGAGAACCGCATCGCCTCGCTCGAGGGCGGCGTCGGCGCGCTGCTCCTCGCGTCCGGGCAGGCCGCGACGACGTTCGCGATCCTCAACGTCGCCGAGGCGGGCGACCACGTCGTCGCCTCCCCGAGCCTGTACGGCGGCACCTACAACCTCCTGCAGTACTCGCTCGCCAAGCTCGGGGTCGAGACGACGTTCGTCGCCGACCCGCACGACCCGCAGGCCTGGCGCGACGCCGTGCGCCCGAACACGAAGCTGTTCTTCGGCGAGACGATCCCGAACCCGCAGGCCGACGTCCTCGACATCGAGGCCGTCGCGGCGGTCGCGCACGAGGTCGGCGTCCCGCTGATCGTCGACAACACGGTCGCCACGCCCTACCTGCTGCGCCCGCTCGAGCACGGGGCGGACGTCGTCGTGCACTCCGCGACGAAGTACCTCGGCGGCCACGGCTCCGCGATCGGCGGCGTGATCGTCGACGGCGGCACGTTCGACTACGCGGCGCACCCGGAGCGGTTCCCGAACTACAACACGCCCGACCCCTCGTACAACGGACTCGTCTACGCGCGCGACCTCGGCGTGGGCGGCATCCTCGGTGCCAACCTCGCGTACGTGCTCAAGGCGCGCGTCCAGCTCCTGCGCGACCTGGGCTCGGCCATCTCTCCGTTCAACGCGTTCCTCATCGCGCAGGGCATCGAGACGCTGTCCCTGCGCGTCGAGCGCCACGTCGCCAACGCGCAGAAGGTCGCCGAGTGGCTCGAGGCGCGCGACGACGTCCGGACCGTCCACTACGCGGGCCTGCCCTCGAGCCCGTGGCACGCGAACGCGCAGAAGTACCTGCCGCGCGGCGCGGGCGCGGTCCTCGCGTTCGAGCTCGACGGCGGCAGCGACGCCGGGCAGGCGTTCGTCTCCGCGCTGCAGCTCCACTCGAACGTGGCGAACATCGGCGACGTCCGGTCGCTCGTCATCCACCCGGCGTCGACGACGCACGCCCAGCTCAGCCCCGAGGAGCAGGCGAAGTCCGGCGTGACGCCGGGCCTGGTCCGCCTCGCGGTGGGCATCGAGCACGTCGACGACATCCTCGCCGACCTCGAGCTCGGGTTCACCGCCGCCAAGTCGGCGCTGGGCTCCTGACCGGCCGACGACGGGCGCGACGATGACGGATCTGGACAGCCGGGGCGCCCTGGGCGCCCCGGCCGTACAGTGGCCGACGGTGACCCCGGTGAACGACGAGCTCCTCTCCCCCGCCCCCGACGCCCGCTCCGGCGCGCGGCCGGGCGACTCGTCGACGCACGGCGTGGCGCCGTCGCGCGCGCGGGTGAAGGCCCCGGTCCCGGCGACCGGAGCGTGGCGCGAGGGCGACCCGGCGGGCCGGCGACGCTTCGCCGACGTCGGCACGTTCGACCTCGAGTCCGGCGCCCGCCTGCCCGACGTCCGGGTCGCGTACGAGACGTGGGGCACGCTCGCGCCCGACGGGTCGAACGCCGTCCTCGTGCTGCACGCCCTCACCGGCGACTCGCACGTGAGCGGTCCCGCCGGCCCGGGGCACGTCACCGCGGGCTGGTGGGAGTCGCTCGTGGGGCCCGGCGCCCCGATCGACACCGACCGCTGGTTCGTCGTCGCGCCCAACGTGCTCGGCGGCTGCCAGGGCACCACGGGACCGGCGTCGACCGCGCCCGACGGCCGTCCCTGGGGCAGCCGGTTCCCGCGCGTCACGACGCGCGACCAGGTCGCGGTCGAGATCGAGCTCGCCCGGACGCTCGGCATCACGTCGTGGGCGTTCGTCGTCGGCGCCTCGATGGGCGGGCACCGCGTGCTGGAGTGGGCGCTGCTCGGGCCCGAGGCGGGGGTCGACGTCGTCTCGCTCGCCGCGATCGCGACCGCCGCCCAGACCACGGGCGACCAGATCGCCTGGGCCCACCCGCAGCTCGGCGCCGTCCGCGCGGACCCGGGCTTCCGCGGCGGCGACTACTACGACGCCGCGGACGGCGACGGCCCGCACGTCGGGCTCGGCATCGCCCGGCAGATCGCGCACGCCACCTACCGGTCCGCGCGCGAGCTCGACGACCGCTTCGGCCGGCTGCCGCAGGGCGGCGAGGACCCGTTCACCGACGGCCGCTACGCCGTGCAGTCCTACCTCGACCACCACGGGGACAAGCTCGCGCGGCGGTTCGACGCGAACTCGTACGTCGTGCTCACCGAGTCGATGCTCACGCACGACCTCGGGCGCGACCGCGGCGGCGTCGAGGCGGCGCTCGCGCAGATCACCGCGCACGCGCTCGTCGTCGCCGTCGACACCGACCGGCTGTTCCTCCCCGCCGACTGCGCGCGCATCGCCGCCGGCATCCCCGGCGCCGAGCCCCTGCGGACGCTCACGAGCGACTTCGGGCACGACGGCTTCCTCATCGAGTTCGACCAGCTCGGACCGATCGTCGCCGACTTCCTCGGCGAGCGGGCGCGCGTGCGCGACTGACCCGCTCGTCGTCGGGGCAGGTCCGGGGGGCTCCCCCGGGCGGGCCCCGTGGTCGGAGCACGGGCCGGACCGTAGGTTGGTCCCATGCTCGCCGCCTACGCCGACCGCACCGACCCCGACGATCCCCTGGCCGGCCTCGTCGTCGGGGACCGCCCCGAGCCCGCGTCCCGCGAGCACTGGACCACGGTCGACGTGCGCGCCGCGTCGCTCAACCACCACGATCTCTGGTCGCTGCGCGGCGTCGGGCTGCCCGCCGACCGCCTGCCCATGATCCTCGGGACCGACGCCGCCGGCGTCGCCCCCGACGGCTCCGAGGTCGTCGTGCACGCCGTCGTCGGCGCGGACGGGCACGGCGTCGGGCCCACCGAGCGTCGATCTCTGCTGTCCGAGCGGTACCCCGGCACCCTCGCGGAGCGCGTCGCCGTCCCGAGCCACAACCTCGTCCTCAAGCCGCCCGAGCTGACCTTCGTCGAGGCCGCGTGCGTCCCGACGGCGTGGCTCACCGCCTATCGCATGCTCTTCACCGCCGGTGGCGCCGCCCCCGGCGACCGTGTCCTCGTGCAGGGCGCGGGCGGCGGGGTCGCGACGGCGGCCGTCGCGCTCGGCGCCGCCGCGGGGCTCGAGACGTGGGTGACGTCCCGCTCCGCGGCGAAGCGGGCCGGAGCGGCCCGCCTCGGGGCGGCGGCGACGTTCGAGCCCGGCGCCCGCCTGCCCGCGCCCGTCGACGTCGTCGCCGAGACGGTCGGGCAGGCCACGTGGAGCCACTCGCTGCGGTCGGTGCGGCCGGGCGGCACCGTCGTCGTGGCGGGGGCGACGAGCGGCGACGCGTCGCCCGCCGAGCTCACACGCGTCTTCTTCCACGAGATCCGCGTGCAGGGCGTGACCATGGGCTCGCGCGACGACCTCGCCGCGCTCCTGCGGTTCCTCGCGCGCAGCGAGGTGCGTCCCGTCGTCGACCAGGTGCTCCCCCTCGCCCGCGCCCGCGGCGGCCTCGCGCGGCTCGCGGCCGGCGACCACTTCGGCAAGGTGGTGCTCACGCCGTGACGTCCCCGGCCTGGGCCCCCGACGTGCTCGGGGCAGGGTTCGAGCAGCGCACCGTCGAGCTGGAGCCCGACGACGAGGGCGACGTCGTCGTCACGGTCGTCCGGCACGTCCCGCCGACGGACGAGCCCGTGCGCCCCGCGCGCGCGGTGCTCTACCTGCACGGCTGGAGCGACTACTTCTTCCAGACCGAGCTCGCCCAGACCTGGCACGGCCTCGGCGCCGCGTTCTACGCCGTCGACCTGCGCAAGTACGGTCGCAGCCTGCGTCCGCACCAGACCCCCGGGTACGCGGACCACCTCGAAGAGTACGACGCCGACATCGCCGCCGCGCTGGACGTCGTGCGGGAGGACCTCGGAGCGCACGTCGCGATCATGCTCATGGGGCACTCGACCGGCGGTCTCGTCGCGGCGCTGTGGGCGCACCGGCACCCCGGCGTCGTGCGCGGCCTGGTGCTCAACAGCCCGTGGCTGGAGCTGCAGGGCTCGTCGGTGGCGCGGACCGTCTCCGGCCCCGCGATCCGCCAGCTCGCCCGCTTCCAGCCCCGTGCCCCGCTCCCTAACGTCGATCCCGGCTACTACGCCCGGACGCTCCGGGACCGCGAGGACGGCACGTGGACCATCGACGACGCGTGGCGTCCGGTCCCGTCGTTCCCCGTCCGCGCGGGATGGCTGCGCGCGATCATCTCGGGCCACGCGCGCGTCGCCGCCGGCCTGGCGATCGACTGCCCCGTGCTCGTGCTCCTCGCCGAGAGGTCGCTGTTCAGCACGCGGTGGACGGAAGAGATGCGCGCCGCCGACATCGTGCTCGACGTCGAGCCGCTCGCCCGCCGGGCCTCGCACCTGGGTCGCGTCGTCACCCTGGTCCGTATCCCCGGCGGCATGCACGACCTGTCGCTCTCGGCGCCGGAACCCCGGGCACGCTTCTTCGCAGAGATCGTCCGCTGGTCGGCCGGGTACGGCTGGTCCTGAGGACTCCTCGGCCGCTCTCGCGTCCCGGTGCGACCGTCCGTGGGGCCGACGACGGCCCCGGACGTGCCGGCCCCGGCGCGTCCGTCGCGTGGTGTGGGGGTATGCGGATATGCCGAAGGCCCACCCCGTGTGGGGTGGGCCTTCGGTGAAGGGTTGTCCGGCGGCGTCCTACTCTCCCACCCCGTCTCCAGGGCAGTACCATCGGCGCTGAAGGGCTTAGCTTCCGGGTTCGGTATGGGACCGGGCGTTTCCCCTTCGCTGTGACCGCCGTAACTCTGTTGAACCGTGTCAACACCTGGGGCACCCCGTGCGGGGGTGTGGTGTTGGTGGTTCGGGAACCGCACAGTGGACGCGTAGCAAAGTGTTTGGTGTTGAAGTTGTCGGCTGATTAGTACCGGTCAGCTGCACGGGTCTTTCGTCCCCGCTTCCACGTCCGGCCTATCGACCCAGTGTTCTGCTGGGTGCCTCTCACCCCGTAGGGTATGGAAACCTCATCTTGAAGCAGGCTTCCCGCTTAGATGCTTTCAGCGGTTATCCCTTCCGAACGTAGCCAACCAGCGGTGCTCCTGGCGGAACAACTGGCACACCAGAGGTTCGTCCGTCCCGGTCCTCTCGTACTAGGGACAGCCCTTCTCAAGTTTCCTGCGCGCGCAGCGGATAGGGACCGAACTGTCTCACGACGTTCTAAACCCAGCTCGCGTACCGCTTTAATGGGCGAACAGCCCAACCCTTGGGACCTACTCCAGCCCCAGGATGCGACGAGCCGACATCGAGGTGCCAAACCATGCCGTCGATATGGACTCTTGGGCAAGATCAGCCTGTTATCCCCGGGGTACCTTTTATCCGTTGAGCGACGGCGCTTCCACAAGCCACCGCCGGATCACTAGTTCCGACTTTCGTCCCTGCTCGACCTGTCAGTCTCACAGTCAAGCTCCCTTGTGCACTTGCACTCGACACCTGATTGCCAACCAGGCTGAGGGAACCTTTGAGCGCCTCCGTTACATTTTAGGAGGCAACCGCCCCAGTTAAACTACCCACCAGGCACTGTCCCTGGTCCGGATCACGGACCGAGGTTAGACATCCGAAGCGGCCAGAGTGGTATTTCAACGTTGACTCCACCCGCACTGGCGTACGGGCTTCACGGTCTCCCACCTATCCTACACAAGCCGCACCGAACACCAATACCAAGCTATAGTAAAGGTCCCGGGGTCTTTCCGTCCTGCTGCGCGTAACGAGCATCTTTACTCGTAGTGCAATTTCGCCGAGTTCGCGGTTGAGACAGCGGAGAAGTCGTTACGCCATTCGTGCAGGTCGGAACTTACCCGACAAGGAATTTCGCTACCTTAGGATGGTTATAGTTACCACCGCCGTTTACTGGGGCTTAAATTCTGAGCTTCACCCCGAAGGGTTGACCCGTCCTCTTAACCTTCCAGCACCGGGCAGGCGTCAGTCCGTATACATCGTCTTGCGACTTCGCACGGACCTGTGTTTTTAGTAAACAGTCGCTTCTCCCTGGTCTCTGCGGCCGTCCACGCTCCCACCGCGAGGGTGTTCACGCTTCGGGCCCCCCTTCTCCCGAAGTTACGGGGGCATTTTGCCGAGTTCCTTAACCACGATTCTCTCGATCGCCTTAGTATTCTCTACCTGACCACCTGAGTCGGTTTGGGGTACGGGCGGCTAGAACCTCGCGCCGAGGCTTTTCTTGGCAGCATAGGATCACCCAGTTCGCGCTTGTGCGCTCACCGTCAGCTCTCAACCTGTGTGTCGGGCGGATTTGCCTACCCGACGGCCTACAGCCTTGGACGTGGTCTACCATCGCCACGCCGGGCTACCTTCCTGCGTCACCCCTGTTAATACGCTTACCTACTACCGGATTGGGTCCCGCGCGCCCCTGCCCGGTGACCCCGAAGGGTCGATGGGCAGGTTTGGGCGGTCAGCATCACCGGGCTCGGTATGGGCGGTTCTTCGCCGGTAGGAGAATATCAACTCCTTGTCCATCGACTACGCCTGTCGGCCTCGCCTTAGGTCCCGACTTACCCAGGGCGGATTAACCTGGCCCTGGAACCCTTGGTCATTCGGCGGACGGGTTTCTCACCCGTCTTTCGCTACTCATGCCTGCATTCTCACTCGTGTGGGCTCCACCGCTGGGTTCCCCCGCGGCTTCACCGCCCACACGACGCTCCCCTACCCACCTGCGCCTCTGGACCACGAAGGCCTGAGTTGAGCGCAGATGCCACGGCTTCGGCGGTGTACTTGAGCCCCGCTACATTGTCGGCGCGGAATCACTTGACCAGTGAGCTATTACGCACTCTTTCAAGGGTGGCTGCTTCTAAGCCAACCTCCTGGTTGTCTGTGCAACTCCACATCCTTTCCCACTTAGCACACGCTTAGGGGCCTTAGCCGGTGGTCTGGGCTGTTTCCCTCTCGACTACGGAGCTTATCCCCCGCAGTCTCACTGCCACGCTTTCACTTACCGGCATTCGGAGTTTGGCTGACGTCAGTAACCTTGTAGGGCCCATCGGCCATCCAGTAGCTCTACCTCCGGCAAGAAACACGTGACGCTGCACCTAAATGCATTTCGGGGAGAACCAGCTATCACGAAGTTTGATTGGCCTTTCACCCCTAACCACAGGTCATCCCCCAGGTTTTCAACCCTGGTGGGTTCGGTCCTCCACGCGGTCTTACCCGCGCTTCAACCTGCCCATGGCTAGATCACTTCGCTTCGGGTCTAGACCCAGCGACTATGGGCGCCCTGTTCGGACTCGCTTTCGCTACGGCTTCCCCACACGGGTTAACCTCGCCACTGAGCACTAACTCGCAGGCTCATTCTTCAAAAGGCACGCTGTCACCCCAGCCAAGGAGGCTCCAACGGATTGTAGGCACACGGTTTCAGGTACTATTTCACTCCCCTCCCGGGGTACTTTTCACCTTTCCCTCACGGTACTGGTCCGCTATCGGTCACTAGGTAGTATTTAGGCTTAGCAAGTGGTCTTGCCAGATTCACACGAGATTTCTCGGGCCCCGTGCTACTTGGGATCCCCTTCGGGAGGCCGCACCATTTCGTCTACCGGACTCGCACCGTCTGTGGTCCGCCTTTCAATGCGGTTCGACTATGACACGGCTTTCTTACTCCCCGGTGGACTGTCAGATCCACCAGAAGGGTCCCACAACCCCGAACACGCAACGCCTGACAGCTTGAACACGCGCCCGGTTTGGCCTCATCCGCTTTCGCTCGCCACTACTCACGGAATATCTCTTCCTGTCGGTACTGAGATGTTTCACTTCCCGACGTTCCCTCCACACACCCTATATATTCAGGTGCGGGTCACACGACATGACTCGTGCGGGGTTCCCCCATTCGGAAACCCTCGGATCACAGCTCGTTTGCCAGCTCCCCGAGGCTTATCGCAGGCTACCACGTCCTTCTTCGGCTCCTAGTGCCAAGGCATCCACCCTGTGCCCTTAAAAACTTCAACAAAAACAACAAAACTGCAGAGAACCAAGAACCACACCCCAAAGGGTGCGTCTTGATCTTTACAAAGATGCTCGCGTCCACTGTGCAGTTCTCAAACAACCAACGACCCCGACCCCACCAGACCCGCCTACCCCACCCACACCCTCAGACAAGAGCGCAGACGAAGCGGTTCGTGGTCCAAGGACCGGCCCGTACCAGGCACCCCACCAACCGGTGGCCGGTGACCTGAGGACCCAACAGTGTGCTCGACAAGCCCCCCAGGTCCCACCCGCGATGTTCCACCACCACCCACACCAACCCCCGAAGAGGCACGTGCGAGCCGGCAGGTACTGACACCAGCAAGACCAAGAAAGCTCTTTCGTCAATGTTCCACCCATGAGCAACCACCCACCACACGGACGGCGATGGCGTGGCACCTGAACCACCCACCCACCAGCAAACACCAGCGGACGAGGGTTGGTAGCTCCTTAGAAAGGAGGTGATCCAGCCGCACCTTCCGGTACGGCTACCTTGTTACGACTTAGTCCCAATCGCCAGTCCCACCTTCGACCACTCCCCCGCGAACGGTTGGGCCATGGGCTTCGGGTGTTACCGACTTTCGTGACTTGACGGGCGGTGTGTACAAGGCCCGGGAACGTATTCACCGCAGCGTTGCTGATCTGCGATTACTAGCGACTCCGACTTCATGGGGTCGAGTTGCAGACCCCAATCCGAACTGAGACCGGCTTTTTGGGATTCGCTCCACCTTACGGTATCGCAGCCCTTTGTACCGGCCATTGTAGCATGCGTGAAGCCCAAGACATAAGGGGCATGATGATTTGACGTCATCCCCACCTTCCTCCGAGTTGACCCCGGCAGTCTCCCATGAGTCCCCGGCATAACCCGCTGGCAACATGGGACGAGGGTTGCGCTCGTTGCGGGACTTAACCCAACATCTCACGACACGAGCTGACGACAACCATGCACCACCTGTGCACGAGTGTCCAAAGAGACCACCATCTCTGGTGGCTTCTCGTGCATGTCAAGCCTTGGTAAGGTTCTTCGCGTTGCATCGAATTAATCCGCATGCTCCGCCGCTTGTGCGGGCCCCCGTCAATTCCTTTGAGTTTTAGCCTTGCGGCCGTACTCCCCAGGCGGGGCACTTAATGCGTTTGCTGCGGCACGGAACTCGTGGAATGAGCCCCACACCTAGTGCCCAACGTTTACGGCATGGACTACCAGGGTATCTAATCCTGTTCGCTCCCCATGCTTTCGCTCCTCAGCGTCAGTTGCGGCCCAGAGACCTGCCTTCGCCATCGGTGTTCCTCCTGATATCTGCGCATTCCACCGCTACACCAGGAATTCCAGTCTCCCCTACCGCACTCTAGTCTGCCCGTACCCGATGCAAGCTCGAGGTTGAGCCTCGAGTTTTCACACCAGACGCGACAAACCGCCTACGAGCTCTTTACGCCCAATAATTCCGGACAACGCTTGCGCCCTACGTATTACCGCGGCTGCTGGCACGTAGTTAGCCGGCGCTTCTTCTGCAGGTACCGTCACTTGCGCTTCTTCCCTGCTGAAAGAGGTTTACAACCCGAAGGCCTTCATCCCTCACGCGGCGTCGCTGCATCAGGCTTTCGCCCATTGTGCAATATTCCCCACTGCTGCCTCCCGTAGGAGTCTGGGCCGTGTCTCAGTCCCAGTGTGGCCGGTCGCCCTCTCAGGCCGGCTACCCGTCGTCGCCTTGGTAGGCCATCACCCCACCAACAAGCTGATAGGCCGCGAGCCCATCCCTGACCGAAAAACTTTCCAACCACCCCCATGCGAAGGCGGCTCATATCCGGTATTAGCCCCGGTTTCCCGGAGTTATCCCGAAGTCAAGGGCAGGTTACTCACGTGTTACTCACCCGTTCGCCACTAATCCGCCCAGCAAGCTGGGCATCATCGTTCGACTTGCATGTGTTAAGCACGCCGCCAGCGTTCGTCCTGAGCCAGGATCAAACTCTCCGTAAATGAACAACGCCCACCACCAGGACAAACCCGGCAGTGAACAATCCATACGAAGCGAACCCCAACAGGGTTCACAAAACTGGCATCAACACGAAAGATGACATCATCTTCCGAAATCAACCAAAGGAATCCCAGACACAACCAACCCAACCACCCGACGGGCAACCAGGCCAGCCATGCCACAGGGACAAAAAATTTGGCATTGACTAACAAGCACACTGTTGAGTTCTCAAACAACCGACACACACCGCCTCCGACCTCGTTCCCGAGGCCCTTGCGCGGGGCGCTTCCTTCGTTCTGAATCCTACCAGACCCGGCCGTTCGTCCCGGACCGGTGAAAACCGGATTTCCGTTCAGAAATGTACCTGATCCAGACACCCTCACCGCACTCACGGCGCAGCACTGTGCTCCGAGAAATCTGGTGGGAGTTTCGCCCGGGGGACCAGCCACTTCGCATCTGCTCCGAAGAGCTGTGCCGTGGTGTCTGTTCCTCCCTGCCGGGCGACCTCGAGAACATTACGGGGTCGCGGGCCAGGAGGTCAACTCGCTCCCTCGTGACCCGGCTCACCCCTCGCCGCCGCTCGCGCGCGCTCCCCCAGCACGCGTACGGCGTCGCGCAGCTCGGGCGGCCCGACGACGTCGAACGGCACGTCGAACATCGCGCACCGGGCCGCGAGCCCGCCCCAGGACCAGGAGCCCGTCGTCAGGCGGCACCGTCCCTCCCCCGCCGGCTCGACGATCGCGTCCGTGCCCGCCCAGCGCGCCACCGTCGCGGCGCCCGCGTGGAGCTCGACGGTGCCGCGTACCGGGTAGCTGGTGGTGGCGAACCGCTCCACGACGAACGTCGCGACGTCGGGCGCCGGCAGCCTGCGCGGCGTGAACCGTGCCCCGGTGCCCTCGCGCGGGACCATCCGGTCGACCCGGAACGTGCGCCAGTCCTCCCGGTCGAGGTCCCACGCGACGACGTACCACCGCCCGCCCCACGTCGCGAGGTGGTGCGGCTCCGCGCGCCGCGGGGCGCGGAACCCCGCGCCCTCCGGAGCACCCGGCGCGCGCAGCACCTCACCGGTGCCGCCGTCGTAGTCGAACCGGAGCACGCGTCGTTCGCTCGCCGCCGTCCCGACGGCGACGAGCACGTCGGGACGCACGGCGGGGAGCTCCTGCTCCCGGCGCCCCGGCACGGCGGTCACCTCCAGGGCGTCGATCCGCGTGCGCAGCCGCGCGGGCATCACCTGTCGGATGGTCGCGAGCGCCCGGGCCGCGGCGTCCTCGACGCCGGGCAGCGTGCCCGTGCGCAGGGCGACCGCGACGGCGACGGCCTGCTCGTCGTCGAACAGGAACGGCGGCACGTCCGCCCCGGCGTCGAGCCGGTACCCGCCGTCGGGGCCCTTGGTCGCGCGCACCGGGTAGCCCAGCGTGCGCAGCCGGTCCACGTCGCGCCGCACGGTGCGCGGGCTCACCTCCAGCCGCTCCGCCAGCGTGGCCCCCGGCCAGTCGCGGCGCGCCTGGAGCAGCGAGAGGAGCCGCAGCAGTCGTCCCGAGGTCTCGAGCATGGCTCCAGCGTCGCACGAGGTAGAGGACCGGACCTGTCCGCTACCCGGAGCAGAGTCGTTCCCGACGCACGCACCGCACCCAGGAGGAGCACCGTGATCCGGACCAGAGCACTGACCAAGGACTTCGCCGTCGGGCGGGACGAGAGCCGCACCGTGCACGCCGTGCGGGGCATCGACCTCGACGTCGCGCCGGGCGAGCTCGTCGCCGTCCTCGGCCCCAACGGGGCCGGCAAGACGACCACCCTGCGCATGCTCACCACGCTGACCCGGCCGACGTCGGGCACCGCCACCGTCGCGGGACACGACGTCGTCGCCGAGCCGGACGCCGTCCGCCACCGCATCGGGTACGTCGGGCAGGGCAACGGGGCCGGGCACGCGCAGCGGGCCGTCGACGAGCTCGCGAGCCAGGGCCGCATCCACGGCCTGGACCGCCGGACCGCCCGGCGACGCGCCGACGAGCTGCTCGACTCCCTCGAGCTCACGGCGCACGGCACCCGCAAGGTGTCCGACCTCTCCGGCGGGCAGCGCCGTCGGCTCGACGTCGCCATGGGCCTCGTGCACGCGCCGTCGCTCCTCTTCCTCGACGAGCCGTCCACGGGTCTCGACCCGCATAACCGCGCGAACCTGTGGGAGCACGTCCTGCGCATGCGCGACGGCGCCCGCGCGACGACGGGCGAGCCCATGACGATCGTCCTCACGACGCACTACCTCGACGAGGCCGACACCATGGCCGAGCGGGTCGTCGTCGTCGACCACGGGCGCGTCATCGCGGACGACACGGCCGCGAACCTCAAGGCCGAGCTCGCCGGGGACCGCGTCCTCGTGACGCTCGCGCCGTCGGGCGGTCGCGCGCACGACGACGCCGCCCACCTCACCGCGCTGGCCCGCCGCGTCGAGGGCTTCCGCGAGGTGGCCCGCACGCCCGAGGACGCGGGCGCCGTCGGGCCCGATGCCGGGCCCGACACCGGGCCGGAAGCCAGGCCCGGCAGTGCACCCGCGCTCGAGGTCCGCGCCGAGCGGGGCGACGCCTACCTGCCCCGGCTGCTGCGTGCGGCGGACGCCGCCGGGATCGCCGTCGACACCGCCCAGGTGCGCCGGCCCACGCTCGACGACGTCTTCCTCGCCCTCACCGGGCGCAGCCTGCGCGAGGCGGGCGCCACCACGGGCGCCGACGCCCACCCCACGGAGAGGACTGCAGCATGAGCACCGTCACCACGACCCCGACCACCCCGCGCACGGCACCGAGCCACGCGTACGCCCCGCGCCGCGGCCTCGCCGCCTTCGCGCGCGACACCGGCATCGTGCTCGTGCGCGAGCTGCGGCCCGTGCTGCACGACCCGTTCTCCGTGCTCTTCGGGCTCGTCCAGCCGATCGTCTTCCTCGCGCTGTTCGGACCGCTCCTCGTCGGGTCGCTCGGCGGCACGACGACCGGCCAGGAGGTCCTGGGCGGCAACGTCTGGCAGTGGTTCGTGCCGTCGATCCTCGTCATGACGACGCTGTTCGGGACGTCCACGACGGGCGCGAACCTCCTCGTCGAGCTGCAGACGGGGGCGCACGAGCGGATGCTCGTCGCGCCGCTGTCGCGCGCGTCGCTCCTCGTCGGGCGCGCGCTCAAGGAGATGGTCCCGATCGTCGCGCAGTCCGTCGTCGTGGTGCTCGTCATGCTGCCGTTCGGCTTCGAGCTGCACCCCGCCGGCGCCGTCGTGGGGCTGGTGCTGCTCGCCGTCTTCGGCGTGGGGATCGGCTCCCTCAGCTACGCGCTCGCGCTCGCCGTCCGCAAGCAGGACTGGATGTTCTGGGTCGTGCAGCAGACGCTCGTCTTCCCGCTCATGATCCTGTCCGGCATGCTCCTGCCGCTCGAGACCGGACCCCGCTGGATGCAGGTCGCGTCCGACGTCAACCCGCTGCGCTACGTGGTCGACGCCGAGCGGGCGCTCTTCGCGGGCGACCTCACGGCGTCCGCCGTCGCGTGGGGGTGGGTCGCCGCCGTCGGGGCGGCCGCCGTCGGGCTCGCCGTCGGGATCCGGACCATGGTGCGGACGACCGACTGAGCACGGGCGCGCGTCAGGCCCGGGCCAGCTCCACGGCCCGGGCCACCGCGCTCCCCGGGCTCGTCAGCACCCGGACGGGCACGTCGGCGAGCAGCCGGGCAGCGGGCGCCATGCTCGCCTGCGCGAGCACGACCACGTCGGGCCTGCGGCGTACGACGGCGTCCCGCACCGCGTCGGCGACGGCCCGGTGTTACGCCGCGAGGTCGCCGGCCTCGAACGCCGCCCAGGCGTCGCCGCAGACGACCGGCTCCAGCTCGACCTGCGTCCCCGCGCGGCGGGCCGCGGCGGCGAGGAGCTCCGTCGTCGGGGCCACCGTCGAGGCGAGCGCGACGACCACGGCTACCCGGCCGCCGTCGCGCACCGCCTCCGCCGCGAGCGGCGCGTCCACCCGCACCACGGGGACCGCGGACGACCCCCGACCGGCGCTCTCCGCGACCGGCCCCAGCGTCGAGCACGTGCACACGACCACCGACGCGCCCGCCGCGACGAGCGCCTCGACGTGGGCTCGCACCCGCGCGGCGACGGGCACGCCCCCGCGCGCGGCGTCGAGCAGGGGAACGTCCACGCGGTGCGTGTGGCCCTCCCCCGGCGCGACCTCGTCGACGAGCGCACCGAACGTCACGACGTGGACCTCCGCCGTGTGCAGGAACCCGATCACGCGTGCCTCCGGTCGTCGTCGTGCGGTCCCGGGGCGCCGGGGCGAGATGCGAGAAGTGGCCCCTGCGGCGAGTCCGCCAGGGGCCACTTCTCCCGTCTCACGCCAGGAGCGGTCCCGGGCCGCGGGCTCAGGCGGTGTGCTCGCGAAAGGCGTCGGTGAGGGTGGGGCCGTCGTCGGTGCCCAGGCGCCAGACGCTCCAGCCGTCGGCGGTGTGGGTGCCGGAGACCGCGACCGCGGCGAGGTCCGGGTGGCGGAACCGGGCGCCGTCGGACAGCTCGATGAAGCCGTCGGGCTGGAGCACCGCCTCGAAGCGCTGCCCGCGCCGGGGTCGCGACCAGACGAGCTGGCGCGGGGCGCCGAACGCGCGGGCGAGCGCGACGAGGTCCGGGTCGTCCTCGGGGCCGAGCGGCAGGTCGGCCGCGGGCGGGGACGGCACCGGCGCGACGTCGCGGCTCGGCGACGGGAGGTCCGACCCCGTGCCGAGGTCGACGGGCGGGTGGTACGACAGCGGGTCGTACGGGCGCTCCTGCGCCGGGCTGCGCTGGTCGCCGTACTCGTGCGTGAGGTACGACTCGCGCGTCCGGATCGACTCCCGGGTACGGATCGACTCGCGCGTGAGGATCGAGGTGCGCGGGGCCGGTGCCTCGTCGGCGCTCTCGACCGGGCGGCGGTCGGCCCAGGCCGTCGGCGCGGGCTCGGGCGCCGTGCGCGCGGTGAGCGGGTCGTCCAGCGGGACGAAGTCGAGCACGGGCGGCTCGGCGCGGCGCGGCTCGCCCGTCGCGGCGAGGGGCGCGAGCTGGCCCGTCTCGTCGGCCGACGACGGCGCGACGCCGTAGGTGGTGCGGGGCTCGAGCTCGGCGGCCCGGCGGCGCTCCGCCCGGGACCTCGCGGCCTGACGCGTCACCACGGGAAACTTGCCGGTCAGGGCTCGGCCCACGGCGACGCCGTCCGCGAAGTCGGAACCGGGGGCGACGGCACGGCCCCGCGGGGGCTCGGGTGCCGCGGGTGGCGCGGGGTTGTCGCGCGTCATCGCGAGCGGGGACACGTCGACGAAGCGACGGCCGTCGGCCCCGTGGACCACGCCGAGGCGCAGCACCGCGACCGGCGAGCCGGGCTGGCGCAGGAAGTCGAGCGCGTCCTGGATGCCGGGCGCGGCGCTCGAGCAGATGACGATGAGGCGCGCGCCCGTGGCGCGCGCGGTCGCCTGCGAGCGCGTGAGGGGCACGTTGTCGTAGAACGCGGCGACGTCCTGCTGGAAGCGCGACGCGCCGCCCGTGTAGCGCGCGGCAAGCTCGGCGCGCGTGAGGCGACCGGCACGGCCCGCGTGGTTGAGCGCCGCGGTCAGGGCCTCCTCGGTGAGCTCGGCCGTGACCTCGATGACGACCGGGAGCCCCGCCGCGTCGAGCGCGAGGAGGTGCGGCTCGTCGTCGGACGTGCCCTGCGCGACCGGGAAGATCTGCTCGCCCAGCAGTCCCTCGAGGTTGCCGTCCACCACCCGCTGCGCGTCCGTCCCGAATGCTCCTGCCTGCTGGGGCGGCTGGACCAGTACGGGACGCTCGGCGTCCACCTCGAAGAGGGGCATCGGGGGTTCTCCTGCAGCAGCGGAAACGCGACCTGGGCGGGGGCGTATGCGCCATAGCCTACGGGGGCGGGTCAAGTCCCTCGAAGCGGGCGAACCGGTGCGCAAGAGCCGTCCGGCCCCGCCCTCCGGCCCGGGCGTCACCCGCCAGGTCAGGCGTGCCCGGTGTCCTCCGACTCGGCCGCGAGCCGCTCCTCGATGCGCTCGACCTTGCCCGTGAGCTCGCCCGTGCGACCCGGGCGGATGTCGGCCTTGAGGACCAGCGACACGCGGTGACCACCCGCGCCGACGGCCTCGGTCGCACGCTGGATCACGGGCATGACGACGTCCCAGTCACCCTCGATCTCGGTGAACATCGACGCGGTGCGGTTCGGCAGGCCCGACTCGCGGACGATGCGGACGGCCTCGGCGACGGAGTCCGCGACGGACTCGCCGGCACCGAGCGGGGCGACGGAGAAGGCGAAGACGGCCATGGGTCCATCGTGGCACGGCGCCGCGCCACGGGCCGGGGCACCGGGACTCCCCGAGGGGACCGTGCTCCCACGTAGGCTCGTCGTCGTGACAGCAGAACACCGCACCGACCGCGTCACCGTGCTCGCGGGCGGGGTCGGCGGGGCCCGCCTCGCGCACGGTCTGGATCTCGCGGGGACGGACCTCACGGTCGTCGTCAACGTCGCGGACGACGTCGACCTGCACGGGCTCTGGATCTCGCCCGACCTCGACACCGTGACGTACACGCTCGCCGGGCTCGCGGACGAGGAGCGCGGCTGGGGCGTCGTCGGGGAGACGTACGCGGCTCTGGAGGCGATGGGCCGGCTCGGCGAGGACACGTGGTTCACGCTCGGCGACCGCGACCTCGCGACGCACGTCGTGCGGACGGCCCGGCTGCGCGCGGGCGCGCCGCTGTCCGCCGTCACCGCGCAGCTCACGTCGGCGCTCGGCGTCCGGGCGCGCGTGCTGCCCGTGACCGACGACCGCGTCGCGACGCTCGTCGACACGCCCGCCGGGCGCCTCGGGTTCCAGGAGTACTTCGTGGGCCGCCGGCACGCGGACGACGTGCTCGGTCTCGTCTACGACGGCATCGACGCTGCGCGCCCGGCGCCCGGCGTGCTCGACGCGGTGACCGGTGCCGACTTCGTCGTGGTCGCGCCGTCGAACCCGTTCCTGTCGGTGGAGCCGGTGCTGGGCGTCGCAGGCGTGCGGGAGGCGCTCGCCGGGACGTCGGCGCGACGCGTCGCGGTGAGCCCGATCGTGGGCGGTCGCGCGCTCAAGGGCCCGGCGGCGCAGATCCTCACGACGCTCGGGCACGAGGTCTCCGCGCTCGGCGTCGCGCGCCTCTACGCGGGCCTGGTCGACGTCATGGTCATCGACGACCACGACGCGCACCTCGCGGACGCCGTCCGCGCGCTCGGGATGGACGTCGTCGTGACGGACACGGTCATGGGCGGCGCCGAGGGCCGCGAGCGCCTGGCGCGCACGCTGCTGCGGACGGCGGGGATCGCGCGTGGGTGACCTCGTGCTGCCCGACGGCGGCCCTCGCCCGGGCGAGCCGGGCTCGGCGCGCGTCGTGGCGGTCGTGCCGCTCCGCGACGGGTCGTCGGGGAAGTCGCGGCTCGCGCACGTGCTCGACCCCGCGTCGCGCAGCAGGCTGATCGGCGTGCTCGCGCGGCACGTCGTGGGGACGCTGCTCGCGAGCGACGGCGTCGAGCGCGTGGTCGTCGTGACGTCCGACCCGCGGTTCACGTGGCGGGCGCTGCGGGACGTCGTGGTCGACGAGTCCGCCGACGCGGCGCACGCCGCGTCCGACGACCTGCCCCTGCTGACCGCCGACGCCGACCGGCTGCGCATCGTGCTCCAGCCCGCGGACCGGCCCGGTCTGGACGCGGCGGTCGAGCTGGGCCGGGAGATCGCGGAGGAGGCCGCGGCGCAGGACGCGGCGGCCCCGGGCCCGGTGCGGCTCCTCGTCGCGCACGCCGACCTCCCGGCGCTCACGACCGCGGACGTCGCGGCGCTGCTCGCCGAGGACGCCCCCGTCGTCGTCGCGACGGACCGGGTCGGCGCGGGCACGAACCTGCTCGTCCTCGGACCCCCGGCTTCCGCGCCGTCGAGCACGACCGCGGTCTCGGGAACCGGCGCAGGACGCCAGGAACCTCGCGCTCGGCCCGACGGCGGTCCCGGCGGAGGGGGGTTCCGGTTCCGGTTCGGGCCGGGCAGCCGCGCGGCGCACGTCGCGGAGGCCGAGCGGCTCGGGCTGCGGGCCGTCGTCGTGCAGCGGCCCGGGACCGCCGTCGACCTGGACACGCTGGACGACTGGGGCGAGCTGCCCCCGCCCGTGCGGACCGCCGTCGGGCTGCACGTCCCGGCGCTGCGCGACCACGACGCCTGACCCGGCACCCGCCCGCGCCGCTACGACGGCCAGGTACCGAGCTCCTCGGCGGGCGCCGCGAGGCCGGCCCGCACGTCGGCGAGGAGGCGCTGCCACGCGCCCTCGTCGAGCGGCCCGGCGCAGTCCAGCGCGAGCACCACGGACTGCGTCGACGCGTCGCCCTCGAACGTCGGCACGCTCACGACGCGCGCCGCCCCGCGCACCCGCACCTCGCCGCGCGGGGTCGTCACCGTCCAGTCCTGGGCCGCGGCGTTCACCCCCTGGCGGGTCACGCCGTCGGCGAGGAGGGGCAGCAGGACGTCGCGGGGAGCCGTGAGGTCGCCGCCGTCCGCGGCGACCGTCTCCGCGAGGAGGGCGGCGGACGCGTCGCGCGGGCCCGCGGTCGGTGCCGCCAGGTCCGTCGCGGCACGTGACGACAGCACGCACGCGCCGCTCGCGCCGACGACCTGCCACCCGGACCGCGCGACGAGCGGTGTCGCGCCCGCCGCGCCACCGAGGCTCGTGACCTCGGGCGGAGCGGCCGTGGGCGCCTCCCCCGGCCCGGCAGAGGCGACCGCCGTCGGCTCGTCGGAGCCACCCGGAAGCCGCTCCGGGTCACCCGAGGCGGTCGGGTCGTCGGCCGGGACCTCGGCGGGCGGCCGGTCCGTCCGCGTCGCGGACGCCGCGCCCGTCGGGTCCTCGGGCGTCGCGCTCCCCGTGCACGCTCCCGCGCCGAGGACGGCGAGCGCGAGCCCGACGGCGAGCGCCCCCGCCCGCGAGCGCGTCACGACCGGCCTCCCCAGCGGCCGCGGTGCACGACGTCGTCGAGCGGCTTGCGCGCGCGACGGCGCGGCGAGCCCGTGGCCGCCCGGTCGGCGGGGTGCCCGACGGCGACGACCCCCGTCGGCGCGTACGCGTCCGGGATGCCGAACGCCGCGCGCAGCCGTCCGACCTCGCCCGGCGCGACGCCGAAGAAGCACGCGCCGAGCCCTTCGTCGACGGCGGTCTGGAGAATGAGCAGCGCGGCCATCCCGGCGTCGACGTGCCAGTACGGCACGGCCCAGCGGTTCTCGTCGCGGTCCGCCCAGCCCTTGTCGTCCTCGGCGTACCGGTCGAGGTAGACGTCCTTCGACGTGAGGACCACGAGGAGCACGGGCGCGGTGCGCATCCCGGCGAGCCACGCGCTCATGCTCCGCTCGGGCTGCTCGGGCGAGGTCGCGGACCAGAAGCGCGCGACGTCGTCGGGCTCCGTGAGCACGAGGAACGACCACCCCTGAGCGAACCCCGCGCTCGGCGCGCGGACGGCGTTGCGCACGAGGCGGTCGACGGCGTGCGGGTCGACCGGCTCGTCGGTGAACCGGCGCACCATGCGCCGGCGTCGGACGACGTCCTGGAACTCCACGCGGCCCCCTCGGCACGGTCCGGGATCAGGTCCCCGCACCCTATCCGGCGACGCGCCGCGTCATCCGCAGCTCGAGGAGGCGGGGGTCGCTCGGGAGGGGCTGGGTCTCGCCGGTCGGCGCGAAGCCCGCGCGCTCGTAGAGGCGGAGCGCGGGAGCGTTGGTCGCGGTGACCCAGAGCGCGAGCGTGCGCGCGCCGAGCCCGGCCGCGAGGTCGTCGGCGCGCGCCAGGAGCGACGCCGCCACACCGCTCCCCCGCGCGCCGGGCTCGACCCACACGGACACGAGCTCGGCCACGGTCGGGTCGTCGGGCGAGGGAACGACGGCCGCGACCCCGACCACGGGACCGGGCGGCCGGCCGCTCCCGGGCGGGGCGCCGTCGTCGGACTTGTCGCGGTCGCCAGGCGGGCCGCCGTCGGGGACGGTACGCGCGAGGAGCGTGCGCCCCTGCGCCGCGCGCTCGCGCCACACGCCGTCGGGGAAGGCGGCCTCGCGCGCGAGCGTCGAGCCGAACGCGGACGGGGCGTCGGCGAGCGCGCGCAGGCGGACGTCCCGCAGCTCGCGCCAGTCGTCGGGCCGGATGCGCGCGACGATCGTGGTGGGCATCGGCCCATCGTGGCAGCCCGGCCCGGCGTGGGTGCGCCGGGCCGGGCCGCTCGGCCGGCTCAGGCCGCGTCGAGGCGCGCGCGCAGCTCGGGGTCGAGCTCCAGGTCGGCCGCGCCGAGGAGGTCGTCGAGCTGCTCGACCGTGCTGGGCCCGACGACCGGGACCACCGGGTGCTCGCCGCCGAGGAGCCACGCGAGCGCGACCTGGTTCGGCGTCGCGCCGAGCTCGCCCGCGACCTCGTGCAGGAGGCGGATGCGCTCGCGCGTGGTCGGGTGGTCGAACCCGTCCCAGAGCGGCTTGTCCCGGCGCACGTACGCGCCCTGGAGGATCGGCGAGTAGGCGGTGACGGCGAGCGGCGGGCGGCCCTCGACGCCTGTGGACGCCGCGTAGTCGAGCAGCTCGTACGACGCCCAGTTGTGCCGCCCGGGCTCGGGCGTCGGGTAGGCGTAGGTGTAGTTCTGCTGGACGAGCCCGTAGGGCGCGACACCCTGGCGCAGCGCCTCCTCGCGCGCCTCGACGACGCGCCACAGCGCGACGTTCGAGATGCCCGTGATGCCGACGACGCCCTCCGCCTGGAGCTTGCCGAACGCGCCGACGGTCTCGGCGAGCGGCGTCCCGTGGTCGTCGACGTGCCCGTACAGGACGTCCAGGTGGTCGACGCCGAGGTGGCGCAGGCTCTCGTGCGCCTCGTCCGCGACGACGTCGGCGCCGAGCCCCTGGAAGTTCGTCGGCTCGACGTTCTGCAGCGGCAGGGCCGGGTCCTTCTTGGCCGCGCCCAGCTTCGTCGCGATCCGGACCTCGTCGCGCGCGCCCCGGCTCGCGAGCCAGCGGCCGAGCAGGTCCTCGCTGTCGCGGCCGTGGCCGCCGGCCCAGAAGCTGTAGTTGTTCGCGGTGTCGAGGAACGTGCCGCCCGCCTCGCGGTAGCGGTCGAGGATCGCGAACGACGTCTCCTCGTCGACGAGCGTGCCCATGTTCATCGTGCCGAGGCACAGGGTCGACACCTCGAAGGAGGTGCGCCCGTCGCCGATGGTGCGGTACCGCATGGTGGTCTCCCTGGGTCTGTCGGTGGTCCGAGCGGTCCGTGGTGGACCCGTGGTCTCGGTGACGTGCTCCACGCTAGGGAGGCATCGGCACGGGTGTACGGTCCGATGCCATGGCCGTCGACCAGACCAATCTGCCGTCCGAGCGCCCCGGGCCGACGGCGGCGCTCGCCTGGGAGGCCCTGCTCGACCTGGGCACGGGGCCGGGGTCCCGCGTCGAGCGGCTCGAGCGCGCGGTCCGCGACGCCGTGCACGCCGGCCGCGTCCCCGTCGGCGCGGCGCTGCCGCCGAGCCGACAGCTCGCCGAGTCGCTCGGGGTGTCGCGGTGGGTCGTCACGGAGGCGTACGGCCAGCTCGTCGCCGAGGGCTTCCTCGAGGCGCGCACCGGCTCCGCGACCCGCGTCTCCGCCGCAGCCGGCGCCCGCTCGACGAGCCCGAGGGGAACGAGCGTGCTGGGCGAGCGGCCCACGAGCCCGGCGGGAACGACGGCGCGCGCGGGCCGTGGCGGGCCTGGCGGGAGCCGCGAGGAACGAGCGGCGGACGGTAGACCCGCGCGCGCCGTCGTGGACGCCGGGCGGACCCACACCGGCAGGACCCACGTCGCGCGCGCCCGGTTCGACCTCGCACCGGGCGTCCCCGATCTCCGGCACGTCCCGCGCGACGCGTGGCTCCGCGCGGCACGCGAGGCGCTCGGCACGTCCGGCGGGACGGCGTCGAACGACGACCTCGGGCAGCCCGCCCCCGCCGGGCACCCGCACGCGCGCGCCGTCGTCGCCGGCCACCTGCGCCGGGCGCGCGTCGTCACCGGGCCGGACGACGCCGTCGTGCTGACGCGCGGCGCGACGGACGGCATGGCGCGCGTCGCCGCCGCGCTCGTCGAGGCGGGCCACACCCACCTGCTCGTCGAGGACCCGAGCTGGTCGGTGCTGCGCGACGTCGCGGCGCGCGCCGGTCTCACCCCCGTCCCGGTCCCCGTGGACGCCGGGGGCGCGGACGTCGGCGCGCTCGTCGACGCGTCCCGACGGACGGGCGCGCGGGCCGCGCTCCTCACGCCCGCGCACCAGTTCCCCACCGGCTCCGCGCTCGCGCCCGAGCGGCGCGAGGCCGTCCTCGCCTGGGCGCGGGACGTCGACGGCGTCGTCGTCGAGGACGACTACGACGCCGAGTTCCGCTACGACCGCCGGCCCGTCGCCGCGCTCCAGCAGCTCGACCCCGACCGGGTCGTGCTGCTCGGCTCGGTGAGCAAGACGATGAGCCCCGCGTTCGGCGTCGGGTGGATGGTCGTGCACGCCAGCTGGCGCGAGTCCGTCGCGCGCGCCTCCGCCCCGCACGGCCCGACGGCGGCCCCGTCCACCGTCGACCAGCTCACGTTCGCGCGGCTCGTCGCGTCCGGCGGCTACGACCGGCACCTGCGCGCCGCGCGGGGACGCTACCGCCGCCGTCGCGACGCCGTGCTCGACGCCCTCGCCCGCGAGCTGCCCGGCGCGACGGTGCGCGGCATCGCGGCGGGGATGCACGCGCTGCTGTCCCTGCCGGGCTCGCAAGACGACCCCGCGCCCGACGCCGCGCACGTCGTGCGCGAGGCCGCGCGGCGCGAGGTGACCGTCGTCGACCTGCGCCGCTACCAGGTGCGCCCCGCCGAACGGTCGACGACCCTCGTGCTCGGGTACGGCAACCTCGCCGACGCCCGCGTCGACGACGCCGTCGCCCGGCTCGCCGACGCGGTGCGGTCCGCCCGCGGTAGCCTCGTCAGCCCTTCAGGACGGTGACGAGCGCGGGGAGCAGATCCGGGAGGTCGCGCGCCCGGCGCTCCTCCACCCACGCCCCCCGCACGACCTCGGTCCAGGTCGGCTCCGCCCGGCATCGCGCGGCGATGCGACCAGCCAGGTCGGGCCGGCCCACGATCGCCTCCTCGACGATCCCTGCCCCGAGCCGCGTGACGAGGCGCTCGTCCCCGCTCGCGACGGCCTGCGCGACGAGCGCGTCGAGCAGGGGCAACGGGTCGGCGTCGTGCTCCACGACGCTCCGTACCTCTTCCGAGACCCCGACCTCCGCCTCCGCCCGCAGACGCTCGGCCCGCGCGCCCTCGGTCAGCAGGAGCCAGCCGAGGTAGCGGCGCGCGAGGTCCTCCGGTGTCGACATGCCCCCGATGCTGCCATGCCGGGCCGCGAGGTCACTCGTCGTGGGACAGGAGGCTGAACTCGGCGAGGAGCTCGCCGATCTCGGTGGCGTCCACCTTCTTCTGGAGCCGGTCGCGCAGGATCCGCGGCCCGGGGATGTCGAGCTCCTCGCCGTCGCGCAGGGCGTTCACCGCGGCGAGCAGCTTGCGGACGTCGTACGTGCTGTTGAAGACCTCGGGCACGCCTCGTTCCAGGTCGAGCAGCTGGTAGGCCGCCTCCATGCCGGTGCGCACGGAGTACTCGGTGGTGAAGATCGTGTCCCGCGTCGTCTCGGCGAACTGGCCGATGAACGCGAAGTTGCGTGCGCCGTCGGGCACGACCTGGGGCCGGTCGCCCGCGTGCCGGGGCATGAAGAACGCCGTGACGTACGGCATCATCACGGGCACGCAGCTCGCGGCCTCGGCGGCGAGCGTCGGGATGTCGGCCTCGGGGACACCGAGGTGGTAGAGCCACTCCTGCGTGATCTCCTCGCCCGTGCACTCCTGGAGCGACTTCTTCACGTAGTCGCCCGGGGTGTCCACGAACAGGCCGTAGACCCACACGACGATCTCGTCGGGCGACTGCGCCTTGAAGTGCGGCTGCCGGTTGACGGTCCAGCTCATCAGCCACGCCGAGTCGCGCGCGGTGACGATGCCGCCCGTGACGACCTTCCCGCTGAACGGGTCACGCCGGCAGATGCGCTCGATGTGCTCGGGGATGCGCCGGTCGAGCGTCGTGACGGTCGCGGACTGCCACTTGGTGAGCGGGATGTCGGTGCTGAAGACGTCGGGCCGGCCGAACGACGGGTCCTTGGCCGCGACGCGCCGCCACAGGTCCCACGCGGGCGCGGGCCCCGTGTCGAGGCGCGCGGGCGTGTGCTGGTCGCCGTTGTCGGAGTTCTCGGTGAGCGAGCCGATGGTCGCGATGACGAGGTCGTCCTCGCCGAGGTCGATCGTCCGCTCGACGGCGGCCCCGCCGGACTCGTGGGCCGCCGCGTGGTCCAGCAGGTGCAGCCGCGTGGCGACCTTGCGGTCCGGGGCGAGGTCGAAGTCGACGTCGGTGACCTCGACGTGGAACCGGAACGTCACGCCCTGGTCCATGAGCCAGCGCGTGAGCGGCAGCACCATCGACTCGTACTGGTTGTACTTGGTGAACTTGAGCGCCGAGAGGTCGGGCAGGCCGCCGACGTGGTGGATGAACCGGTGCAGGTAGAGCTTGAACTCGAGCGCGCTGTGCCACTCCTGGAACGCGAACATCGTGCGCCAGTAGAGCCAGAACTGGCTGTCGAGGAAGTCCCGCGACATGACGTCCTCGATCGACTTGCCCTCCATGTCCTCGCGGCGCGCGAGGAAGATCTTCGTGATCTCCTTCTGCGCCTTCTCGTCGAGGCGGAACAGGTTGTCGAAGTGCGCGTCCTTCCCGCGGTCCTCGGTGACGCGCTGGAGCGAGAAGTTCGGGTCGTCCTTGTTGAGCCAGTAGAACTCGTCGAGGACCGAGACGCCCTCGGTCTCGATCGACGGGACGGAGCGGAACAGGTCCCACAGGCACTCCATGTGGTCCTCGAGCTCGCGCCCGCCACGGATCACGAACCCGCGCCGCGGCTCCTTGATGCCGTCGAGCGCGCCGCCGGGGAGCCGGAGCCGCTCGTAGACGGTGATCTTCTCCCCCGGCACCTGGCCGTCGCGGACGAGGAAGCCCGCCGCGGAGAGCGACGCGAGGCCCGCCCCCACCAGGTGGACGGACCCGAGCCGGTCCGTCCGCTCCGGCCTGCGCGGCCGCGCGAACGCCTCGTAGTTGCCGCTGGAGTAGTACATGGCCTGCCCCTCACCGCCGACGACGTGGACGGAGCACCGCCCGCGGTGGTGCTCCCCTGCCATGCTCGCGCCGGGGTCGACGGACCGCACCTCGGTGCGCGGACGCACCCCAGGGGGACGCGCGCCCGTGCGGGCCGGGGCGGCCGTGCGTCGTCGGGCGGCGTGCGTCGTCGGGCGGCCGACCGCCCGACGGGCTCAGAGCCGCTCGGCGAGCAGCTCGACGAGGGCCTTGCCCTGCACGCCGGCGAGGTCGTCGGCCTGGGTGCGGCACGAGAACCCGTCCGCGAGGTACACGTCGCCGGGGGCGGCGTCGCGCAGCGCGGGCAGGAGCGCGTTCTCCGCGACGGCGACCGACGTCTCGTAGTGGCCCTTCTGCATGCCGAAGTTACCTGCGAGGCCGCAGCAGCCGGCGAGGACCTTGATCGTCGCGCCCGCGTCGCGCAGCAGCCGCTCGTCCGCGGCGAAGCCCATCACCGAGTGCTGGTGGCAGTGCGGCTGCACGACGGCGGTCACGTCCGAGAGGTCGGGCACGCGCCACCCGGACTCGCGCCCGGGCGCGGTGTCGACCGAGGTGAGGAGCTCGGCGAGCGTGCGCGTCGCGGCGGAGACCGCCTGGGCGCGCGGGTCGTCGGAGAACAGGTCCACGAGGTCGGAGCGCAGCACGGCCGTGCACGACGGCTCGAGCCCCATGATCGGGATGCCGTTCACGGCGTACGGGCCGAGCACGGACAGCAGGTTCTCCAGGCGCTTGCGCGCGCCGTCGAGCTGGCCCGTGCTGATCCACGTGAGGCCGCAGCACGCCTGCTCGTCGGGCACGACGACGTCGTACCCCGCCGCCGTGAGCACCTTGACGGCGGCCTGCGGCACGCCCGGCGACATGTTGTCGCTGAACGAGTCGGTCCACAGGACGACCTTCGGGCGCTCGTCGCGCACGGGGCGGCCGGGCTGCTGCCCGATGCGCAGGCCGGGCACGCCCTGGGTCGCGCCACCGCGCCTCCACCACGTGCGGAACGGCACCTCGGCGAACTCCGTCATGGAGCGGCGCGTGTCCATGCCGCCCGCCCACAGGACCGCCTTCGCGAGCGGCCGGAACCCGAGCAGCTTGTTGGCCAGGCGCGGCATGCCCGTCGCGAGGCGCGCCCAGACCGGGAGCCAGCCGAGCGAGTAGTGGTCGACGGGGCGCAGCTTGCCGCGGTACGTCCGGTACAGGACCTCGGACTTGTACTGCGCCATGTCGACGCCCGCGGGGCAGTCGCTCGAGCACGCCTTGCAGGACAGGCACAGGTCGAGCGACTCGCGCACCTCGGGCGCCGCGAGACCGCCGACGAGCGTGCCGTTCACCGCCTCCTGGAGCACGCGGGCGCGGGCGCGCGTGACGTCCTTCTCGTCCTTCGTCGCCTGGTACGACGGGCACATGAAGCCGCCCGCGGCGCTGGTGTCGGCGCGGCACTTGCCGACGCCGACGCACCGGTGCACGGCCTGGGTCATGTCGCCGTGGTCGTGCGCGAACGAGAAGCCCTGGTAGCCGGCGCGACGCGAGATCTTCGTGACCTTCGCGGGCGCGGCCGTGCTCGTCCCGGGCGTCCCCGGCGCACCGACCTTCGACAGCAGCGGGTGCGCGTGCGGGCGGCGCAGGTCGTCGTCGACGGCGCTCGGGCGCACCACGACGCCCGGGTTCATGACGTCCTGCGGGTCGAACAGCGCCTTGAACCGCTCCATGAGCGCGATCGCCTCGGGGCTGTACATGACCGGGAGCAGCTCCGAGCGTGCGCGGCCGTCGCCGTGCTCGCCCGAGAGCGAGCCGCCGTACTTCGCGACGAGCTCGGCCGCCTCCAGCATGAACGTGCGCAGCACCGAGCCCGACGCCTCGAGCGGGATGTCGATGCGCAGGTGCACGCACCCGTCCCCGAAGTGCCCGTACGGCAGGCCGTCGACGCCGTAGCGCGCCATGAGCGCGTCGAGGTCGCGCAGGTAGTCGCCCAGCTTCTCCGGCGGGACGGCGGAGTCCTCCCAGCCCGGCCACGCCTGCTCGCCCGCGGGCGTGCGCCCGGCGAGCCCTGCGCCGTCGGCCCGGATCTGCCACATCTTGGTCGCCTCGGGGCCCGCGGGCAGGATCATCGTGGCCTCGCTGCCCGACGCCGCGACGATCGCCTCCGCGTTCGCCATCGCCTCCTCGGGGGTCGCGCCGCCGACCTCGACCATGAGCCAGCCGGCGCCCGGGGGCAGCGGCGGCACGGACGCGTCGCCCTTGGCGCGGCGCACGACGTCGACGAGCCGCGCGTCGAGGCCCTCGACCGCGAGGGGGCTGAGGCCGAGGAAGGTCGGGACGTCGTCGGCCGCGGACGGCATGTCCGGGTAGCCGAGCACGACGAGCGTCGGCTTGGACGGCACCGGCACCAGGCGCACCGTGGCCTCGAGGATCGTCACGAGCGTGCCCTCGGTGCCGACGAGCGCCTTGGCGAGGTCCGAGCCGTTCTCCGGCAGCAGGTGCTCGAGCGAGTAGCCCGACACCTGGCGCCCGAACCGCCCGAACTCCGTGCGGATCAGCGCGAGGTTCTCGCGGACGAGCTCCGCCAGACCGGGGACCGCCGCGAACGTCGGGTCGCCCGTGCCGGCCGTGAAGCGGCGCCCGCGGCCGTCGACGACGTCGAGCGCGAGCACGTTGTCGACCGTGCGCCCGTACGCGACGGCGTGCGGCCCGCACGCGTTGTTGCCGATCATGCCGCCGAGCGTCGCGCGGTTCTGCGTCGAGGGGTCCGGGCCGAACCGCAGCCCGTGCGGGGCCGCCTCCTGCTGGAGCGTCGACATGACGACGCCCGGCTCGATGCGCGCCGTGCGCGCCTCCGGGTCGACGTCGAGCACGCGGTTCACGTGCCGCGTGAAGTCCAGGACCACGCCCGGCCCGATCGAGTTCCCCGCGACCGACGTCCCCGCCCCGCGCGCCGTGACCGGCACCTCGAGCTCGCGCAGCACGTCCAGCGCGGCGACGACGTCGTCCGCGTCCTGCGGGTAGACCACGGCCTCGGGCACGACGCGGTAGTTCGACGCGTCGGTCGAGTACTCCGCGCGGCGTCGCGTCGCGGTGTCGACCGTGCCGCGCACGACCGTCCGTAGCGCGTCCGCGAGCGCCGCGCGCGCGGCGTCGGCCGCCCGTTCCGCCTCGCGGACGGCAGCGGCGCGCTCCGCCTCCGGCGACGTCGTCGCGCGGGAGCCGGACCGCCGCGAGCCGTTCCCGTGGTGCTGCGGGGCGGGGGTCGGGGTGGCGTCGATCTCAGCGGACACGTCGCGATTGTCGCACCCCCTGCCCCCGACCCTCCGCCCCGTCCGCCCCCTGACCCCCGATCTGCCGAGGTAGAGCCCTGGTCTGCCGAGGTAGAGGCGTGGTCTGTCGAGGTAGAAGGGTGATCCGCCGACGTAGAGGCCTGGTCATGCCAGACGGCGCGGGGTCACCGATCACGGCCGAGGTTGCGGCCGGCATGGGCACCTGATGCCCGACGGCGGCCGGTCGCCCGCGGCGGGCGGGTCGCCGCTGCCCGACGTGAGCGAACGACGCCGCGGGTGATTCGCCCAGGTGAGCGAAGACCACGGCGAGACGACGCCGGGCGGGGTGGGTGGTGGTGCCGCGTCGTGGCGGCCCTGGAACGAGGGATCGTCCGGAGTGAGCTTGCGAACGTAGGACGATCCCGACCGAGAAGGCGGGAGCGACGCGAGGAACGAGCGGCGCGGATGGTAGACGCGGCACCACCACCCACCCCGACCACCCGACGCAACCACACGCCGTCGGGCACGAGAACCACGGCTCTACCTCGGCAGACCACAGTTCTACCTCGGCAGACCAGGGCTCTATCTCGGTAGACCAGGGCTCTTTCTCGGCAGACCTGGGCTCTATCCCGTGAGTCAGAGGACGAGCTCCGGCTGGAGCTTCTTGATGGTCCAGACGCGCTGCTTGCGGGCGGCGACCGTCGTCAGGGCCAGGGCCGCGACCAGCACGACGACGAGCACCGTGACGTCGCGCGTGACCGTCGCCATGTTGCCGCCGTAGAGGAGCTGGCGCAGGCCCTCGACCGCGTACGTCATGGGCAGGAACCGGTGCATGGAGCGCAGCGGCTCGGGGATCGTCTGCCAGGGGAACGTGCCGCCCGCGGTGACGAGCTGGACGAGCATGAGCACGAGCCCGAGGAACTGGCCCGCGGCGCCGAGCCAGACGTTGAGCGCCTGGAGGATCGCGACGAACGTCGCCGACACCAGCACGAGGAACAGCGCGGTCCCGACCCCGTGGACCGGGTCGATGTCGAGCGCGAACTTCGTCACGGTGAACATCGCGGCGACCTGCACGACGCCGATCGCGGCCGGGGTGAGCCACCCGCCCAGGGCGGTGGCCAGGCCCGACCTCCCGGCGGCGAGGGCCCGCGACGACAGCGGGCGCACGAGCAGGAAGAGCACGTAGGCGCCGATCCACGTCGCGAGCGACAGGAAGAACGGCGCGAGGCCGCCGCCGTACGTGCCCGCGGACGACAGCGCGTCGCTCTTCACGGACACGGGGTTGCCGATGGTCTCGGCGGTGTCCTGGCGGGTCTGCTCGTCGAGGTCCGGCACCTGGCCGAGACCCTCGGCGAGCCCGTCGCGGAGCTGCGTGACGCCGTCGACGAGCTCGCCCGAGCCGTCGCGCAGCTGCGACGTACCGTCCGCGAGCGAGGTGGCGCCGTCGGACACCTGGCGCGTGCCGTCGGCGAGCTGCGAGACGCCGTCCACGAGCTGCGGGGTCGCGGCGGCGAGCTGTCCGGTGCCGTCGGCGAGGCGGTCCGCGCCGTCGGCGGCGCTCGCGATGCCGGAGGTCAGCTGCGGCGTCGCGCCCGCGAGCTTGGCCGCGCCGTCGGACACCTGGCGCGACCCGTCCGCGAGCTGGTCGAGCTTCCCGGACGCGGCGGTCACCTGGTCGACGGCGCCCTGCACCTGCTCGCGCTGCTGGTCGAGCACGGGCCCGACCTGCGCCCGCACCTGGTCCGCGGTCGCCTGGTCGATGACGCCGTCGGCGACGAGCTGGTCGAGCCGGGCGTCGACGTCGCCGCGGATCGTGTCGAGCGTCGGGAGCACCTCGCCCGCGGCCGCGGCCGCCTGCTGCCCGTACTGCGCGACCTGCGCGTTCCCGTCCGCGACCTGCGCGGCGCCGTCGGCGAGCTGCTGGGTCTGGGCGGGCAGGGACGACGTCGCGCCCCGGAGCGTGCCGAGCCCGGACGCGAGCGCCTCCGCGCCGTCGTCGAGCTGCCCGACGGCGTCCGCGAGCGTCCCGGTGCTCGCGTCGAGACGCTCGGCGCCGTCGGCGGCCTGGCCCGCGCCGTCGGCGAGGGTGTGCGCGCCGTCGTCCGCGGTGACGAGGCCGTCGCGGAGCTGCGTCGACCCGTCGAGGAGCTGGTCCGCGCCGTCCACGGCGTCGGCGAGATTGGTGTGGATGGACGCGAAGCCGCGCAGGAACGTGTCGGCCGCCTCCGTGCCCACCTGCTCGGCGATCGAGTCGCGCACCTTGCCGACGATCTGGTCCGCGATCGTGCGCGCGAGGTAGTTGTTCGCGTCGTTGGTGATGAGCGTGAGGCTCGCCTGCTGCGGCTCGAACTCGCCCGCGGACGCGAGGTCCGCCGAGAAGGTCGGGCCGATGACGAGCGCGGCGTCGTACCGCCCGGACCGCACGCCGTACTCGGCGTCGACCTGGCTGGTCTCGACCCAGCCGAAGCCGCCGTCGTCGAGCAGCTGGTCGGCGACGTCGCGCCCGAAGTCGCGCCGCGTCGTCGCGCCCGTCTGGGCGTCGGTGGTCGTCGTGCCCTCGTCGAGCACGACGAGCGCGGCGGGGATCTCGTCGAGCTTGTCGTACGGGTCGTGGTTCGCGAACAGGTAGAGGCCCGCGTAGAGCGTGGGGATGAGCGCCATCGCGAGGATCGCGAGGCGGGGCAGCGTGCCCGCGGCGAGGCGGCGCAGCTCGGACAGCCCGAGGCGGATCGCGGTCATCGGTCCTCCTGGGGGTCGTGCGGGGCGGCGGGCGCGTCGGTCGTGGTGGGTGCGGCGGCGGGGACGGGCTGCTCGGGAGCAGGGTCCGGCTCGGGCGCGGGGTCCGGCCCCGGCGCGGGGTCCGGCCCCGGCGCGGGGTCGGGGTCCGACGCGAGGTCCGGGTCCGGGTCCGGCGCGGGGTCCGGGTCGCGCGGCGGCTCGGGGCGCGTGCGCAGCACGACGGCCGGCGGCTGGTGGATCGACGCGCCGCGCGCGGGCGGGAGGTCCACGCCGAGGTCGCGGGCCGAGGCGCGCGTGCACTGGACGAGCACGCCGTACCCGGCGCCGGCGAGGCTCTGCGCGACCTCCCACCAGCCCGACGGCTCTCCCCCGTGCCGGTCGGGGAGCGTGAGCACGAGGAACCGGACGTCCGGGTCCTCGGCAGCGAGCGCCGCGAGCAGCGCGGTGCGCACGACCCCGGGCACCTGGTCGAGGCGTCGCGCACGGTCGGTGGTGAGGGAGTGGTCGGCGAGCCAGCGGGTCACGTCGGTGGGCAGCGAGCGGCGGCCGGCGAGCGCGAGGCCCTCGGCGACGACGTCGGCCACGGTGAGCGCGTCATCGGGCTCGCTGATGCCGGGCACGTCGACGACGGCGGTCACGTCGCGCAGGGTCGCGGCGGCGCCGCGCGCGGGGCGGCCGGAGCGGTGCGACGGCGTGCTCGCCGGGATGAGGCGGACCTCCCCCGCGGACGGGTCGAAGCGGCCTGTCGCGACGAGGGCGAGCGCGGTGTGCCCGTGCCCGGGCTCCCCGGCGACGAGCACGCACTCGCCCGTGGACCAGGCGAGGTCCATCGGCTCGAGCATGGGCTCGCGCCGCCCGTCGACGCGCACGTCCGTCAGCGTGATCTGCATCCGGTTCTTCCCCTCCGAGGCGTCCCGGGCCTGCCCCGGGGCGCCGTTGACTCACGGTCAACAACGCTACGCCTCTTGTTGACTCGCGGTCAACAACAGCGTAGAACGGTGTCATGCCTCGCACGCCCACCCCCGCCGGCCCCTCCGGCGCCGACGGCTCCGTGCGCGCCCGGCCGGGCGGCGCCCGCCGACGGCGCGAGCCCGCCGACCGACGGCGCGAGCTGCTCGACGCGGCCGCGCGCCACGCCGACGAGCACGGCCTCGACGCCCTGACGCCGGCGGCCGTCGCGGCCCGCTCGGGGGCGTCGAAGGCGCTCGTCTTCCACTACTTCGCGTCCACGGCCGGGCTGCGCCGGGCCGTCGCGCTGGAGGCCGTGGCGGAGCTCGAGGCGGCGACGGTCGCACCGGACGATCGTCCCCTCGTCGAGCGCCCGGCGCTCGCCGTCGCCTCCTACCTCGACGCCGTCGAGGCGCGCCGGCTCGTCTGGCAGGACCTGTGGCGCGGGGTGCTCGCCGAGGACGACGCCACCCAGGAGGCGCTCGCGCGCGTCCGCGACAGCCTCGTCGCGCGCCTGACCTCGACCGTGAGCGCCACCACGACGGACGCGCTGCCCACGACGCCCCGTCTCCGGCTGCTCGCCGCGGGCTGGGTCGCGCTCGTGGAGAACGTCACGGCCGCGTGGCTCGGCGGCGGGGACCTGAGCCGCGCGGACATCGAGAGCCTCGTGCTCGCGAGCGCCGTCGTGCTCGTGCCCGAGCTCCCCGAGCCCGCGCGCGGCGCCGTCCTGGCCATCGCCCGGGCGAACTCGCCCGCGGCGGGCTAGCGTCGGGGCGACGGGCAGCGGACGAGGTCGGGAGGCAGCGCATGCGCGTGGTGGTCGTCGGAGCGAGCGGGAACGTCGGCACGGCGGTCCTGCGCCGGCTCGCGGAGGAGCCGGTCGTGACGTCCGTCGTGGCGGTCGCTCGGCGCGTGCCGCGCGCCGACGGGTCGAGCACCGTGCGCTTCCCGCACGACGTCGCGACCTGGCGGTACGCCGACGTCGCGGCCTCCGACGCGGACCAGCGGCTCGACGCCGCGTTCGCGGGGGCGGACGTCGTCGTGCACCTCGCGTGGGCGATCCAGCCGAGCCACGACCGCAAGCGGCTGCGGCGCGTCAACGTCGAGGGCACGCGCCGGGTCGTCGAGGCGGCGCAGCGGGCGGGCGTCGCGCACGTCGTCGTGGCGTCGTCCGTCGGCGCCTACTCCCCCGCCCCGTACGCGGGCGACGCGCGCGACACCCCGGTGAACGAGGGCTGGCCCGTCGAGGGCGTCCCGGGCTCGTCGTACTCGGAGGACAAGGCCGCCGTCGAGACGCTGCTCGACGACCTC
The DNA here is from genome assembly GCF_015327065.1 of Cellulosimicrobium sp. JZ28. Taxonomy (NCBI): domain Bacteria; kingdom Bacillati; phylum Actinomycetota; class Actinomycetes; order Micrococcales; family Promicromonosporaceae; genus Cellulosimicrobium; species Cellulosimicrobium sp. JZ28. The sequence continues at coordinate 3,173,966 of NZ_CP017660.1, forward strand.
GACCGGGAGACGGGGATCGTCGTCTCGCGCGTCCGCTCGGCGCTCGTGTTCCAGCGCGACGCGGGCTCCGAGATCGCGCGGTACTTCCTCGGCCCGCTCGGCACGCGCGTGCTGCGTCGTGACCCGCTCCCGACGGTCCCGCTGCCCGACGGCCTGCGGCTCCAGGTCGTGCACGCCGACGACCTCGCGGACGCGTACGCCCGGATCGTCGTGGGCCGGCACCCCGGGCCGTTCAACGTCGCCCACCCCACGGTGCTCACGGCGCAGGACGTGGCCGACGTCGTCGCGGACGGCTCGCTGCGCACCGTGCCCTACGCGACGGCGCGGACCGCCGTCGCCGTCGCGTGGCGCGCGCGCCTCGCGCCCGTCGGCGAGGGCTGGCTCGACATGGCGATGCGCGTGCCCGTGCTCGACACCGAGCTCGCGACGGAGCTGCTGCGCTGGCGCCCCGTGCACGGCGCGAAGGACACGCTCGCCGAGCTCGTCGACGGCATCCGGGCGGGCGCCGGGACGTCCTCGCCCCCGCTCCTCCCTCGCTGACCGGACCCGCTCGCGGCACCACGCCCCTGACACGACGGACCCCGGGTCGTGCACCGTCCAGCGGTGCGCGGCCCGGGGTCCGTCGTCGGTGCCGGGGTCAGCTCTCGAGCGTGGCGTCCAGCGTGATCGTCGGGACGCCCGCGAGCGCCTTCGAGACGGGGCACGAGGCCTTGGCCGCCTCCGCCGCCTGCTGGAAGCCGGCGGCGTCGATGCCCTCGACCTCGCCGCGGACGGTCAGCGCGATCTCCGGGATCTGGAAGCCGCCCGCCGGGTCCGGCGCGAGGGTGACCTCCGCCGTGACCTCGAGCGAGACGGGCGTCGCGCCGGCCTCACCGAGCAGCGCGGAGAACTGCATCGCGTAGCAGGACGAGTGCGCGGCGGCGATGAGCTCCTCGGGGCTCGTGACCCCGCCCGCGTCGTCGGCGGCGCGACGCGGGAAGGACACGTCGTACGTCCCGACCTTCGAGCTCGTGAGCTCGACCTGGCCCTGGCCGTCCTGGAGGCCGCCGTTCCAGGCGGTGCGTGCGATACGGGTGGGCATGCGAGATCTCCTTCGACGTCGTGGGTCCCGGGCAGGACCCGGTGCCCCGACCGTAACCCGCCGCGCCACGCCCCGCCGGGACGGGGTGCGTGAGGTCTGCGTCACGCGGCGCGCTCAGCCGAGCGTGCCCGCCGGGCGGTAGACGACCGACGACGCGCGGTCGTCGAACGAGCCCAGGGTCGCGCAGTGCGGCGTGCAGTTCTTCTTCGTGCCCGCGTACGAGTAGGAGTCGTAGAGCGTCACCCAGCACCCGGCGTACGTCGACGCCGAGGAGACGACGTTGTTCATGAGAAGGTTCGCGAGGTTCGGGAACCCGTACGTCGAGCCGGTGTGGCACCCGTTCGTACCCGACCCGTAGAGCACCTTCGACGCGCCCTTGTAGCTCGGGTCCCGCCACAGCACGCCGAGCACGATCGACCCGGCCGCGGCCGTCGTCGCCCGCTCCGCCGCGGCCCGCGGGCCCGCCGTCGTAGTCGCGTTGAGCTCGCCGACGAGGCCGTCGACGTCGGCCCGCGTGGCGCGACCGAGGCGCGACGGCGCGACCTCGTCCCCCGACACGAACTCGAGCGCCTCCTCGAGCGAGCCGAAGCACACCTCGGGTGCGGCGGGCAGCGAGGCAGGGTCCTCGCCGGGGAGGAGAGGCTGGGCCTCGACGGCGCAGCTCTCGCCGGTCGCGACGGGCTGGTCGGCGAGCGGGACCGCCGCGAGGTCGTCACCCGGGGCGGCCCGGACGCCCGACGGCGAGGCGAGCGCCGGGCCGGCGACGGCGCCCACCAGCACGAGACCGGCGACGAGGCCGGCGGACAGGGCGCGGAGCGGAGTGCTGGTCATGGTTCTCCTTCTGCGTGGGCCACGCCCCCGGGTTCGCACCCCGTGGACCTGACGCGGGAAGGGGACTCCCACAGGACGGCCACGTCCCGTGACCCCGCCCGCATCCTAGGGCGGACGGTCCCTCGGGGCCCGGCGGAGGTCCCCTGCCGCTGGGCAGGTCGGGCGGTCGTTGGTTACCGTGCTCGGGTGGCCTCGGTCCCACCCGGGCGAGACCGCTGGGAAGGACCCATCCACGAACCCTTCGCCGAACCGGCACTGCCGGGGAGATGAGTGTCGATGAAGCACCGTTCTCTACCCGTGTCACTGACCGCCGCCGCCGCGAGCCTCGCGGTCGTCGCGGCCGCCGCCGCGCCCGCCGCCGCGGACCCGCCGCCCGACCCCGGCAACGCCTTCGGCGTGCAGTCGGGCGCGTCCCTCGAGCCGACCGAGAAGGTCGCGCCGTCGCTCGCCAAGGCGACCGGCACGGTCACCGCGTTCGTCGAGCTCGACGCGCCGTCGGCGGTCGACCTCACGGCGCAGGGCGCGAGCCCCGACGAGGTCGAGGCCAACGCGCAGGAGGTCGCGCAGCTCGCGGACGACGTCGTCCCGCAGCAGGCGACCGCCCGCAGCGCGGGCGCGCGCAACCCGCAGCAGGTGTCGGTCACGAGCACGCTCGTCGCGGGCGTCGTCGTCACGGGCGACGCGGCCCGCGTGCGCGACCTCGCGCGCGACGCCTCCGTCCGCACGGTCTACCGGATCATCCCCAAGAAGCCCGCGAACAAGGGCACGGACGTGTTCACGCGCGCGCTCGAGACGTGGCAGAGCACCGGCCTCACCGGCGAGGGCGTGCGCATCGGCATCATCGACACCGGCGTCGACTACACCCACAAGGCGTTCGGCGGCCCCGGCACGCAGGAGGCGTTCGACGAGGCCTACGGCGACCGCGGCACCGGCCCGGTCCCGGAGGGCACGTACGACGAGCTGAAGTTCCTCGGCGGCCACGACTTCGCCGGGTACGACTACGACGCGAGCGGCACCGTCCCCGGCACGACGCTCGTGCCGACGCCCGACGAGAACCCCATCGACTCGCTCGACTCGGTCGGCTCGGGCCACGGCTCGCACGTGGCCGGCACGACGGCGGCGTACGGCGTCACGGCCGACGGCGAGACGTTCGACGGCGACTACTCGACGCTCACCGACATCTCCGACTGGCAGGTCGGCCCGGGCTCCGCGCCCCAGGCGGGCATCTACGCGCTCAAGGTGTTCGGCGACCTCGGCGGCTCGACGGGCGTCGTCGTCGACGCGCTCGAGTGGGCGGCCGACCCGAACGGCGACGGTGACCTCTCCGACCGCCTCGACATCGTCAACCTCTCCCTCGGCTCCGACGGCTCGCCCGCGGACGACCCGGAGAACCTCTTCATCGACCAGCTCTCGCGCCTGGGCACGCTGTCCGTCATCGCGTCGGGCAACGCGGGCGACGTGACCGACGTCGGCGGCTCGCCCGGCAACGCGCGCACCGCGCTGACGGTCGCGAACTCGGTCGGCGACACGCAGACGTTCGACGCGGTCCGCGTCGAGGCGCCGGAGTCCCTCGCCGGCACGTACCCGGCGCAGAACTCGCAGGCGTACGCGGGCACCGCGGACGTCACGGCCCCGGTCGCGTTCGTCGCGGACGACTTCTCCGGCTGCGACCCGTTCACGCCCGAGCAGGCGGCGGCCGTCGCGGGCAAGATCGCGTTCCTCTACTGGGACGACGACGACGCGACGCGCGCGTGCGGCAGCGCCGCGCGCTTCAACAACGCGGAGGCCGCGGGTGCCGTCGGCGTGCTGCTGTCCTCCGAGCTGTCGTCGTTCGTCGCGGGCATCGCGGGCAACCCCGGCATCCCCGGCGCCCAGCTCACGGGCCCGAGCCACGCCGCGCTGCGCCCGGCGATCGAGGCCGGTGAGGTCACGCTGACCGTCGGCCCGTCGCTCGCGCTGTCGTCGTTCGTCTCGATCCCGGAGATCGGCGACACGCTGAACAGCGGCTCGTCGCGCGGCGTGCACGGCTCGCTCGGCGTCGCCAAGCCCGACGTCGCGGCGCCCGGCACCGGCATCGCGTCCGTCGCGTCCGGCCGCCTGGTCGGCGCGAGCATCAAGTCCGGCACCTCGATGGCCACCCCGCACGTCGCGGGGATCGCGGCCCTCGTCAAGCAGGCCCACCCGGGCTGGGCGCCGGCCGAGGTCAAGGCGTCGGTCATGAACACCGCGACGCACGACGTCTTCACCGGCCCCTCGGGCACGGGCACCGCGTACGGTCCCGAGCGCGTGGGCTCCGGCCGGGTCGACGCCGTCGACGCCGCCACGAACACGACCCTCGCCTACGCGTCGCAGGACTCCGACCAGGTGTCCGTCGCGTTCGGCGTCGTGCCCGTGGGTGCGGACCCGGTGACGGTCCGCAAGACCGTGACGGTGCAGAACACCGGCGACGCCCCGAAGACGTACTCGACCGGCTTCACGCAGTCGAGCACGGCCGGCGGCGCCACCGTCTCCGTCGCGCCCGCGTCGATCACCGTCCCCGCCGGCCAGCGCACCGTCGTCACCGTGACCCTCACGGCGGACCCGGCGACGCTCGCCAAGGAGCTCGACCCGACGTCGTCGGCCGACTCCGGGGTCGGCGTGCCGCGCGACTTCGTGTCCTCGGTGAGCGGCCGCGTGGTCCTCACCCCGACCGACGGCGGCAGCGAGCTGCGCGTCCCCGTGCAGGCGTCGCCGCGGCTCGTGAGCGACCTGTCCGGCAAGCCCGTCGCCTTCCCGGGCACCGCGACGACCGCCGAGCTCGACCTCGACGGCCGCGGCGTCGACTCCGGCGGCTGGACGTCGCTCGTCGCGCCGTTCGAGCTCAAGACCACGAGCCCCCGCCTCGAGGCGGACGCGGCGGTGGGCGCCTCGGCGTCGGCCATCGCGGCGGCCGACGTGCGCGCGGTCGGCTTCGCGTCCACGGCGCCGCAGGAGGCCGCAGCCGGGGGCGACCCGGCCGACGGCTTCATGGGCATCGGCGTCGCGATGGACGGGGAGTGGGCGAGCCTCGGCTCCGTCTCGATCCCCGCGGTCGAGGTCGACGTCGACTCCGACGGCTCGGCCGACTTCGAGGTCGCGGCCGTGAAGTTCGACACCGAGATCGACGTCACGCTGGCCGTGACGTACACGCTCAAGGACTGGACCGACCCCGACGGCACCGAGCACGACGCCGGCGACGTCATCGACCAGCAGCCGGTCAACACCGTCTGGGGCGACGTCGACACCTCCGTGTTCGACAACAACGTCGTCGTCATCCCGGTCGGCATCGGGTCGCTCGGCATCGAGGAGGGCGACGTGCCGACCTTCCAGGTCCTCACGTACTCGCCGTACTCGCAGGCCGCCGACCAGCTCGTCGACGCGAGCGAGACGTTCACGGCCGACCCGTACGACCCGGCCTACTGGTTCGGGGGCGAGGGCGAGCTCGTGTACGCCGGGGCCGACGACGCGCCGATCACCGTGCACCGCTCGGAGTCGGCGGTCGAGGCCGGCAGCGGGAAGCTCCTGCTGCTGCACCTGCACAACGCGACGCCGACCTCGCGCTGGCAGACCGTGGACGTCACGACGTCGGCCGTCGTCGACGCGACCGTCACGGCCGAGGCGCGCTGCCTCGGCGGCAAGGCTCACGTCGCGGTGCGCGTGCTCAACGAGTCGGGCGCGACGGCCGACGTCGTCGTGACCACGCCGCACGGCGAGAAGACGTTCCCGAACGTCAAGGACGGCAAGAACGCCTACCGGTCGTTCTCGTCGCGCGCCGCGTCGTTCGACGCGGGCTCGGTGACGGCCACGCTCACCGCCGAGATCGACGGCGAGGAGGTCACCACGACCTACGACGCCGACTACGAGGCGCTGAGCTGCTCGTGACGCCCGCCGCCTGAGCGCCCCTCGCGGACGCTCGAGCGACACCGCCCGACGGCGCCCGGTCCCCACGGACCGGGCGCCGTCGGCGTGTCCAGGGCTGCGTGAGCCACGGGTGACGGCTCGTCGGACGGCGTCGGCGCGGGCAGGCGGTGGCCTGTAGCGTCGCCGAGGTGGAACGCTCCGAGATCTTCGACATCGCCCACCGGCGCCATCCGATCGGAGCGCCGGTGGCGCCCGAGCGGCTGCGCGAGCTGGTCGGCTGGCTGAGCCCGAGCGACGGCGCCCGCGCCGTCGACCTCGGGTGCGGCGAGGGCGAGTGGCTGCAGGAGCTGCTGCTCGCACACCCCGGGACCGCCGGCGTGGGGATCGACCACATGCTCCCGGCCTCTGCCGCCCGGCGTGCCGAGGAGCGGAAGCTGAGCGACCGGGTGCGCTGGATCGAGACGGATGCCGCCACCTGGGACGACGGGGTCTTCGACGTGGTGCTGTGCATCGGTGCGAGCCACGCCTTCGGCAGGCTGGAGGACATGCTGGCCGCTGTCCGGCGGCGCTTGCGCCCCGGTGGCCAGGCGCTGGTCGGTGACAGCCTCTGGGAGGGCTCCCCGTCGGCTTCTGCGCTGGCAGCGCTCGAGGTCTCCGCCGACGCCTATCCCGACCTCGTCGGCTTCGTGCGAGCCGTCCGCGAGCACGGGTTCGAGCCGTCGTACGGGCACGTCAGCACGGTGGCCGAGTGGGACGACTACCACTTCAGCTGGACCGGGTCGCTCGTCGACTGGGCCGTGCGGGAGGCCCCGACGACCGAGGATCGCGACCAGGCACTTGCCGCCGCACGCGGGAATCGCGACGCCTGGCTGAGCGGCGCACGAGGCGAGCTAGGGTTCGCCACCTTCGTCCTGCACGACGTCAGCACGCGTGACTGACCGGCATGCACGTCGCTGTCGTGTGACGACTGCGGCCGTACCGCCCTCCTGCCGGACTCCGCCACACGTCGCGCGGTGGCCCTGCCGTCGGCGTGGGCGCGGCCCGCTACGCTCGCGGGCGTGAGCGACTTCCCCTCCCCCGACACGTTCTTCGCCCTGCGCCCCGGCCCCGCCGCCGGCACGGGCGCAGCCGACGGCCCCGACTACACGCTGACGGTCCACGACCTGGGCGAGCTCGTGCTCCCCAGCGGGCGCCTGGAGGCGTCCGACCCGTTCACGCTGCTCGGCCACGGGCTCGTCGTGCCGGTCGAGCCGGGCCGGTACCCGGTGCGCGTCACCGTCGCCGACGTCTCCGACGAGCAGGACGGCTCCCACCTGCGCGAGGCGTACCTGAGCGTCGTGCTCGCCGAAGGCGAGGTCGCCGCCGTCGAGCCCGTGGTCCCCGAGGGCGCGGACGGCCCGCCCGAGGCGGGCGCCGCCTACGGCGTGCCGGTGGACGCCGGGACGGTCGCGTTCGCCGACGCCGACGCCGTCGCCCGGCTCATGCCGGAGGGCGACTGGTACGACGAGGTGTTCGACGACGGCACCGACACGAGCTGGTTCGCGCTCACGGACTCCCCCGACCACCTGCGCGAGGGGTCGGCGAACATCCTGCTGCCCGGCGCGCAGGACGGCGAGAACGTCGTGCTCGCGCACTCCGGCTGGGGCGACGGCTTCTACCCGCTCGTGCGGACCGTCGCCGCGGACGGCACGGTGCTCGGGCTGCACCTCGACCTGCTCGTCGCGCTGCCCGACGACGAGGACGACGACTAGGCGGGCACCGCTCCCCATGGAGCGGCGGCGCGCGGGCGGCTAGCGTTCCGGGTCAGGTGACGACCCGCGACGAAGGAGGGGCCCGATGGCCTGGTGGGAAGACGAGAAGCCGTCCGCGAGCCGGCTCGCGGACCAGCTCGCGGACTCGAGCCGTCCGGCGCAGCCCGCCTCGCCGTACGCCGACGACCGCTCGGGCTCCTGGGCCGTCCTGCCCCTGTGGCTGCTCCTCGGCGCCGCGCTCACCGCCGGCGGGGTGGCCCTGCTGGTGTCGATGCGGTCCGCGACGGGCGTCTGCCTCGGGACGACGGTGCTCGCGCTGGGCCTGTTCTACCTCAGCCAGTACGGCGTCCTCGCGGGGTACGTGCTGCAGGTCGGTCGCCTGCGCCGCCGTCGCGTCGAGGCGGCGCTCGCGCACCAGCCGCCGCCGGCGCTGACCGACCACGACGTCCGTCAGTTCCACGTGCCGATCCGGCCCTCGTACGCCGGGTCGGCGTTCGTCGGGTTCCTCGACCCGGGCGACGCGCCGGCCCCCGCAGGGCTGCGCGCAGCGCGGGTCGTGGGCGGCGTGTGCACCGCCGTCTTCGTGCTGGGCGTCGTCGCGACGCTCGTCGTGGGTGCCGTCACCCGCGCCTGACCCGCCGTCCTGCACCCCCGCATCGACCGCGCACGACCACGCGCGTCCGTCCCTCGCCGCGCGCCAGCGCCCGACCGCTCCTACCCTGGGTGGGGTTCCGTACCTCCCAGGACGGCAGGGGCACCCCATGACCGGGCACGGCACACACCGGAGCAGCCTTTCCGGACGCTTCTCCCACGACCCCGACCTCGACTTCGAGATCCGCACGGTCCTCGGCGCCGCGTTCAGCGGCGCCGCCGACGTCGGCGAGGTGCTCGCGGCCGTGGCCGACGTCGGCACGGACCACCGCGCGTGGTTCCGCGCCTGGGACGCGCTCGGCGACCGCCTGGCCGCGACCGGCGAGTCGTGCGCGGCGCGCGGGCACCGCGTGAGCGCCGCCTCCGCGTACCTGCGCGCGGCGACCTACCTCGGCGTCGCGGTGAACGCGGTGTCCGGGCTCGAGGACGACGCCGCGCTGCTGCCGACGTTCCGCAAGCACCGGGCGGCGTGGGACCGCTGGGTCGACCTCGTGGACCTCGAGGTCGAGCGCTTCCCGATCCCTTACGAGAGCACGACGCTCCCGGGGTACTTCTTCCGCGCCCCGGGCGTCGACCCCGGGACCCGGGGGCGCGTCGTCCTCGCGGTGAACGGCTCGGACGGCTCGCTGCCGGCGCTGTGGTCGGCCGTCGTGTCCGGGGCGGTGAGCCGCGGGTACCACGCGCTCGTGTTCGACGGCCCGGGCCAGCAGTCGATGCTCTTCGAGCACGGGGTGCCGTTCCGTCCCGACTTCGAGGCGGTCCTCACGCCCGTGCTCGACGCGGTCGCCGGGCGGGCCGACGTCGATCCCGACCGCGTCGCGGTCTACGGGATCAGCCAGGCCGGCTACTGGGTCACGCGCGCGCTCGCGTTCGAGCACCGCCCGGCCGCGGCCGTCGTCGACCCGGGGGTGGTCGACGTGGCCACCTCGTGGGAGCGCGAGGTGCCGAAGAGCCTCCTCAAGCTCCTGGACAAGGGCGACGACCACGCGTTCGACCGCGACATGGCGCTCGGCCTGCGCCTGTCGAAGGGCGCCGCCCGCACGTGGCGGTTCCGCGCTCGTCCGTACGGCGTCGAGGGGTTCGCCGCGACGCTGCGCGAGGTCCGCCGGTACGACGCCTCCGACGTCGCCGCGCAGGTCACGACGCCGCTGCTCGTCACGAGCCCGGAGGACGAGCAGTTCTGGCCCGGCCAGCCGGAGCGGCTGGCCGGGCTCGTCCCCGGGGCGACGCTCGTCACCTTCAGCGACGACGAGGGGGCGAGCGGGCACTGCGAGCCCCTCGGGCGGGCGCTCGTCGAGCAGCGCGTTCTCGACTGGCTCGACGAGCGCCTCGCCCGGTAGCGATCGCTCGTCAGACCCGGACGCCGAGGCCCTGCAGCTCGAGCACCAGGCCCTTGATCGCGGCGGCCGGAACCTGCCCGGACCCGCTCTCCACCACACCCGCGACCGACGCCGGCACCTCCGCGTCCGAGCAGATCACGAGCGGCGTGTCGGCGGAGGAGTCGGGGAGCCGCCCGTGCGAGCCCTTGACGTACGACGCGTCGAGCGGCACGGTGCTCATCGCGTACCGCAGGCCCACCTTCTTCTTCACGAGGTTGAGGCCGGCCTTCGCCTTCGCGAGCCGGTCCGCCGGGTCGAAGAACAGCTCGGCGGGGTCGTAGCCGGGCTTGCGGTGGATGTCGACGCCGCGCGCGTACTCGGGCGCGCGGGCGTCGTCGAGCCAGAAGTAGTACGTGAACCACGCGCCGGGCTCCGCGACGACGACGAGGTCGCCCGACCGCTCGTGGTCGAGCCCGTACCGCGCCTGCGCCTCGCGGTCGAGCACCTCGTCCACGCCGGGGACGCCGCGCAGCAGGTCCGTGACGCGCCGCCGGAGCGCCGGGTCCTGCTGGTCGCCGAGGTACACGTGCGCGACCTGGTGGTCCGCGACCGCGAACGCGCGCGACGTCCACGGGTCGAGCTGCTCCTTGCCGTCCTGCACGTAGACCTCGAGGAGGCCCTCCCGGCGCAGGATGCGGTTGAGGTGCACGGGCCGGTCGGCGTCCGCGATGCCGTACTCGGAGACCACGAGCACGGTGACGCCCTGGTTCGCGGCGTCGTCGAGCAGCGGCGCGAGCGTCGCGTCGAGCTCGGCCGCCGCGGCGTCGGCCTGCGGCGACGTGGGCCCGAACCGCTGCAGGTCGTAGTCGAGGTGCGGGACGTACGCCATCGTGAGGTCGGGCGCGTGCGTGCGCAGCACGTGCCGCGTCGCGTCGACGATCCACCGCGACGACGTGATGTCCGCCGTCGGGCCCCAGTAGGTGAACAGCGGGAACTCGCCGAACCGGCCGACGAGGTCGTCGTGGAGCGCCGCCGGGCGCACGTAGGCGTCCGGGGACTTGCGGCCGTCCGCGTGGTAGATCGGGCGCGGCGTGACGGTGACGTCCGTCGTCATGCCCATCGCGTACCACCAGCAGACGTTCGCCGACGAGTACTCGCCGTGCGCCCGGCGCGCGGCCTCCCAGAGCTTCTCCCCCTCGACGAGGCGGTTGTGCTGGCGCCACAGGTAGACGTCGCCGAGCTCGCGGAAGTACCAGCCGTTGCCCACGATCCCGTGCTCGGCGGGGCTGAGCCCCGTGAGCATCGTCGACTGGACGCTGCACGTCACGGCGGGCAGCACCGTCGCGAGCTCGGACTGCCAGCCGCTCGCGGCGAGCTGGCGCAGTCGCGGCATGTGGGCGAGCGCGGTCGAGGTGAGCCCGACGACGTCGAGCAGCAGCACGGGCTTCATGCGGTCCTCCTGGTCGTGCCCGGGTCGGCCGCGGCGTCGTCCGCGGTCGGCCCCGAGGGCGGTTCGGTGTGCGCCGTCCGTGCGGCAGCGACGTCGTGCGTCGCGACGAGGTGGGTCACGGCGAGGTGGGTCGTCGCCCAGCGCAGCTCGGCCGCGATGCCGGCGACGAGCGAGTCGGTCGCGGCCCCCTCGGGCAGCACGGCCCACGTGTACGTCTCGACGTCGAGGTGGGCCTCGTCGCCGTGCGGCGCCGCGCGGACGGCGTCGACCGCCGCGCGCAGCACGTCCGTCGTCGCGGCGAGCGGCGCGGCGGGCTCGTGGTGCAGGGGCACGTGGAAGTGCACGCGCCACGGTCCCTCCGCGGGCAGCGCGCCGCCCAGGGCGTCGGGCAGGTCGTCGGCGGCGAGCACGTCGCCCGCCGCGGTGAGCTCGCGCACCTGGTGGATGTACCGCTGCTCGGCGAACGCACCGACGGCGGCGCGCGCCGCGTCGTCGGCCGGGTCCGCGACGTGCAGTGCGGCCGACGCCTGGACCTTGACGACCCGCAGGCCCGCGTCGGTGATGCGGCGCACCGTCGCGGCCGTCCCCGCGCGGCGGTCCGCGAAGGACACGGCGAGGTGGCACGTGTCGAGGCACACGCCGACGTGCTCGGGGTCGATGCGCCGGTCCGCCGGCACGTCCGGCCCCGTGCGCGCCGCGAGCCAGGCCACGACGTCGTCCACCGTGTCGAGCACGCAGCCCGGCTCGGGCTCGACCGCGACGCGCACGACCTTGCCCGTGCGCTCGCGCAGGTCGCGCAGGCCCTCCCCGAGCGCGGCGAACGCGCGCGTCGCGGCGTCGTCGTCGGCGTCGGTCCACGGCTCGCGCCACGCGAGCGGCAGCGTCGAGATCGACCCGGCGACGCCGTCGGGCAGGAGCTCGGCCAGCACCTCGGCGCACTCGAGCGTGTACGCGAGCCGCTCCGGGTCGGCCCACGTGGGCGAGTAGACGTCGAGCTTGACGACGTCGGCGTGGAAGCCGCCGTACGGGAACGCGTTGAGCGTGTGGACCTGGAGGCCGTGCTCGTCGAGCACGGCGCGCAGGCGCACGCGGTCGTCGGGCGAGCCCGCGAGGCGGTGCGCGAGCACGGCCGGCATCCACAGCCCGACGCCGAGCACGTCGAGCCCCGCGGCCTCGCGCACGGGCGCGGCGTAGCGCACGAGCTGGTCGAGCACCCCGTCGAGGTGCTCGGCCGGGTGGACGTTGGTGCAGTACGACAGCAGCATGGTCGAGCCTTCCCGCGCTACGCCCGCGCGCCGCGCAGCACGGAGGAGCCCTCGAACTCCACGCCCGGGGTGGGGAGGTCGCCCTCGACGAACCCGGGGACCGGGTCCAGCACGAGGTTGCCCGACTGCCCGTAGAACTCGACCGGGTTGCGCCACAGCACCTGGTCGGCGTCGTCCTCGGTGAAGCCCGCGGCGAGCATCGCCTGCCCCGTCTTGAGCGTCTTGAGCGGGTCGGAGCGGCCCCAGTCGGCGGCGGAGTTCACGATCATCCGCTCGGTGCCGTGCTCCTGGAGGATCGCGACCATGCGGTCCTCGTCCATCTTCGTGTCCGGGTAGATCGAGAACCCGGCCCACGCGCCCGCGTCGAGCACGAGCGCGACGTTGGTCTCGTTGAGGTGGTCCACGAGCACGTGCTCGGGCGCGATCCCCGACTCGCGCACGACGTCCAGCGTGCGGCGCGTCCCCGACAGCTTGTCGCGGTGCGGCGTGTGCACGAGCACGGGCAGCGCCGCGTCGCGGGCCATCTGGAGCTGGCGCGAGAAGACCTCGTCCTCCTCAGGCGTCATCGAGTCGTACCCGACCTCGCCGACGGCGACGACGCCGTCCTTGAGCAGGTAGCGCGGGATCTCGTCGAGCACCTCGCGGCACCGCGCGTCGTTCGCCTCCTTGGGGTTGAGGGCGATCGTCGCGTGGTGGCGGATGCCGAACTGGGCGGCCCGGAACCGCTCCCAGCCCAGGAGCGCGTCGAAGTAGTCGAGGAACGACCCCACGTTCGTGCGCGGCTGGCCCAGCCAGAACGCCGGCTCGACGAGCGCACGCACGCCCGCGGCGTACAGGGCCTCGTAGTCGTCGGTCGTGCGGCTGGTCATGTGGATGTGGGGGTCGAAGATGCGCATCAGGCGGTCCTCCCGGTGGTGACGTCAGGGGCGAGGCGGGCGACGTCGTCGGGCACGACGCGGCCCGCGGCGCGGCGCTCCGCGGCGAAGTCGCGGGCCATGCGGGCGAGCTCGTCGTCCGCGCGATCGTCGAGACCGGCGACGGCGTCGAGGCTCACGCCCATGAAGACGAGCTTGAGCACGGCGTGGCGCCACGCGTGCGGGTCGAGGTGCGCGGCCGCGAACGGCCCGACGGCCGCCGCGACGAGGCTCTGGTCGTTCGTGCGGAGCGCGTCCGCGGCGAGGTCCCGGCCCACCGCCACGACCGACGGCGCGGCGTCGTCCGCCAGCGCCCCCCGCTCCGTGAGGGCGTCGAGACCGCGCAGGACGCCCCGCCGCTCGGCGGTGTCGCCGTGCTGGTAGAGGTCCGCGAGCCGCGCCGCGAGGGCGGCCTCGCCGTCGGCACCGCCACGACCCGCCCCCTCGGCGAGCGCGACCACGAGGTCGGCGCGGGCGGCGTCGTCGACCGTCCCGTGCACGACCCCCGCGGGGTCGGTGTCCGGGCGGACGGGCACGCGGCCCACCTGGCGGCCCGCGAGCGCGAACGCGCGCGTCACGGCCGCGGGGTCCTGCGCGACGGCGGCGCGCGCCTCGGCGAGCCAGCGCTCGCCCGGGGCGGTCCCGTCCGCCGTGCGGGCGTCGGGACGGGTGGTCTCGGTCATGGCACCTCCTGGGGGTGGTGGGGGCGGTCGTCCCACGCGCGGTGCAGCGCTGTCATGCTGCGGTGCGCGAGGCCGGGGGCGTCGTACGAGTGGCGGGGCAGCTCGACCGCCGCGACGCCCGCGTACCCGACGTCGGCGAGCGTGCCGAGCACGAGCGGGAGGTCGATCTCGCCCTCGCCGAACGGGCGGTGCTCGTGGTGGGTGCGCGGCATGTCGTCGAGCTGCACGTTCGCGAGGTACGGGGCGGCCGCGCGCAGCGCGCCCACCACGCCGTCGGGCTCGACGACGAGGCAGTGCCCGACGTCGACCGTGACCCCGAGGTCCGCGAGGTCGCCGCCGTCGCCGCCCAGCTCTTCGCGCAGCCGCAGCGCGTCGCCCACCGTCTCCACGAGCATCCCGGGCTCGGGCTCGAGCGAGAGCCGGACGCCGTGGTCGCGCGCGTGCTCGACGAGCGCGGGCAGGCGCTCGCGCAGGAGCGTCCAGCCCTCGGCGGGGGTCACGTCGTCGGGCAGGACCCCCGAGAAGAAGGACACGCACTCCGCGTCCAGCACGGCCGCGATCTCCACCGCGCGGCGCAGGAACCGCAGCCGCGCGTCGGCCTCGACGTCCACGAGCGTGGGGCGGTGCTTGCGGAACGGGTCCAGGAGGAAGCGCGTGCCCGTCTCGACGACGACGCGCATCCCCGCACCGTCGCGCGCCGCGGCGAGCCGTGCGCGCAGCGCCGCGGCCTCGTCCTCCCAGCCGTCCGCGAAGGGGTCGAGGTGCGGGAAGCCGAGCGTGAGCGCGACCGCCCCGTAGCCCTCGTGGGCGAGCACGTCGAGCGCGACGTCGAGCGGGTGGTCGGTGAAGCCGTTGGTGCCGTACCCGAGCGTGAAGGGCATCGCGTCCCCGGCGGTGCCGGGCGCGCTCACGTCTCGCTCATCTCGGCGCGGCCCGGGGCCCGCCCCGCGCGGCGCAGCAGCCGGCCCGCGACCTCGACGCCCGCGAGCACCCCCACCGACGCCAGGCTCCCCCGCGCGCGGACCACGCCGCCTGCAGCGGCAACATCGCGCGGATCCCGGCCTTGGTCGCGGCGAACGCGTTCTGGGCGGACGGCGTGATCGCGGCGTCGACCTGCCGGGGCAGGCACGTCGCGAGGTAGGCGCCCGCGGCCGCGACCCCGGTGACCGCCGTCGCGACGCGCGCCCGGCCGTTCGCGCCGCCGTCGGCCGCCCGTGCCCGGCGCACCGCCCCCGCGCCGACGACCGCCCCGCCCGCCGCGGTGGCGGCGGCCACGCCCGCGGCGAGGGACGACGTCGTGCCGTGCACCTCACCGCGCGACAGGTACGTGACGCCCGCGGTGTGCACGGCCATCCCGGCCGCGGCCGGCAGCGCGGCGCGCAGGTGCCCGGCGCCGGCCCGAGCAGCACGTCGAGCCCGCGGCACGCGGCCATGACGAGCGGACCGGCCGCGCGCTCCTTGGCGACCGTGTCGTACGTCCACACGCTCGCGGCGAGCGGGACGGCGACGGCGAGCGCGCGCGCTCCCCCGCCCGCGGCGGCGAGACCGACGCCCGCGGCCGTGAGGCCGACGGCGACCTGGAGGGCGCGCCGCTCCGTCACGCGGCCCGACGGGATCGGCCGCTCGGGCCGCTCGACCGCGTCGAGGTGCCGGTCCGCGTAGTCGTTGAGCGCCATGCCGCCCGCGTACAGGCAGGCCGAGGCGAGGGGCAGGAGCGCGCGGCGCGGCGTGAGCGCGTGCCCGGCCGCCGCTGCGCCCGCGAGCGTGTCACCGACCACCGAGAGGACCGCGGGGGCGCGGACGAGGTCCAGGTGGTCGTGGAGGGAGCCCGTCACGACCGGTCGGCCGCGGCGGTCGCGTCGCCGCCCACCCGGGCGGTCGCCACGCGGACCCAGTCGGACAGCGCGACGGTCTGCGCGGCGAAGTCGTGCACGCCGCTGCCCCAGGGGTCCTTGAAGAAGAAGCCGAGCTCGGGGACGGGGCCCGCGTACCCGGCCGCGTCCGCGAGCGCGAGCAGGCGCGCCAGGTCGAGCACGAGCGGCGCGGCGAGCATCGAGTCGTAGGCGGACCACGTGGTCTGCAGCGTGAGCCGCGAGCCGAGGAAGCCCTCGACGTGGACGTGGTCCCACGCGACCTTGATGTCCCCGAGGTCGGGCACGTTGTCGATGTGCAGCGGCGTGACGTCGCTGCCCGTGAGGTCCTGGAGCCCGCGCGACTTGGACACGAGCTTGCTCTGCACCGCCTGCGGGTCGGCGAGCGTGGCGCCGTCCCCGCCGCCGAGCAGGTTGGCCCCCGCCCACGACAGGACGCGCAGCCCGCGGGCCCCGAACGCCGGGGCGAGGATCGTGCGCAGCCACGTCTGGCCGGTCTTGCCGTCCTGGCCCGCGACGGGCACGCCGCGCTCCTCCGCGAGCTCGAGCAGCACCGGGAGGTGCATGCTCGCCGACGGCGTGAACTCGGCGAACGGGGCGCCCGCGAGCAGCGCGGCGTACGCGGTGACCGAGCTCGGCGGCAGCACCGCGCGCTCCGGGTCCGCGAGCGCCGCGCGCAGCAGGTCGCGGTCGGAGAGCTCGGGCGCGGGCTCGGGCAGCGGCTCGGTCGACACGAGGTCGACGACGACGACGCGCGCGAGGCCGTGGCGCTCGCGGAAGTCCACGATGTCCGCCGCGAGGCGCTCCGCCGCGGCCTGCTGGGACTCGCGCGCGCTGCCCTCGGCGGGGTGGGCGGAGTAGCCGGGGCGCACCTCGGCGTCGGCCCGCTCGAGCGCGGCGTGCGCGGCGGTGAGCAGGCGCGGCGCGATCATGCCGGCCTCGACGAGCAGCTCGGCGCGCTTGACCATCGACACGTCGGAGATGTCGTGGCCGCCCACGACGAGGTCGCCGAACGCGGGCAGCGGGGCGGAGGCGAAGGGCTCGCCCGCGGTGACGCACCCGGTCGGCTCCGCGCGTCCGTCGGCGATCACCGCGAGGCCGAGGGCGGCGGTGGTGGCGACCGAGCCGCGGGCGCCGACGAGCCACAGCCCGGTGCGCGCGTCCGGGGCGGGGCGGTCCGACGATCCGTCAGGGGCGAAGTGGTGCATCGTTGCTCCCGTTCCGACGGCGGACGCCGCGGCGCCGCCGATCACGACGACGATGGCCTCCCTGCCACCGTCGGACCGCACGCCCCGGGAGAGGGTCGCTCTGCTCGCTCTCCGACCCGGTGGCGCTCGGTCTGCTGCGACCCTAACCACACTTTTGTCGGTGGTCAATCAAAAGCGTGGCCACTTTCGCGACCTCGGATGCTTGCAACGTGCAAAAGCGCGCAGGCGAAGCCGACCTGACGGTCGGTATCACGATACCGACCGCCGGGCCGTGCTCCGTCAGCCGACGGAGGGCGTGAAGTCGAGCTGGTCGTCCACCACGGCCACGACCGACCAGACGTTCCCGTCCGCGTCGGACAGCTCGTACGCGGGCAGCAGGACGGCCGCGCCGTCCGGCTGGTACTGCACCGCCAGGCCGAGGCGTGCGTCCGTGATCGTCACGTCCGTGACGGGCCAGGCGAACCGCGCCCCCTCCCCCACGGTGGGCGGGACCGTCGGGGCCTCGGGCTCGGACGCGGTCTCCGGGAGGGACTGCACGTCCTCGCGGGCCCACGCGATCATCCCGCCCCCGCCGAACCGCGGGTCGCCGAGCCGCTCGACCGCCTCGGCCGGGCTGACGACGTCGTACGCGCCGATCGCGACGCGCGGCGCGAGGCTCCCGTAGAGCGACGCGAGCCCCGCACCCGAGTACGTCGCGCTCCACTGCGTCCCGGTGCGCTGCCCGTCGACCACCTCGGCCGCCGTCACCGTCGTCGCGCGCGGGGCGCCCTGGTCCACGGGCTGCTCCTCCGCGGCGATCTCGTAGCCGTCGGGATCGAGGCCGAGGGACCCCAGCACCTCGCGCAGCCGGTCACCGGCCTCGGCGCCGCTGGGCGGGGCGCCGTGGTCGGCCTCCTCGCACGTGCCCGGCTCGGCCGACGCGCTGACCCCGTCGCCCTCCTCGGCGGGCATCGGCGTCACGACGACGCAGCCCCACGGGTCCTTGGCCGGGTCGTTGAAGCTCACGCTCGCGAGACCGTCCGGCTGGAGCGAGACCGTGGGTCCCGTCCAGTCGGCCGAGCCGACCGCGTACGACCCGTACTCCTCGCGCACCTCGCCCGGGACCCCGAGGGCGTCGGCGACGCGGCGCGCCGTCTCCTGCGAGAACACGCCCGCCGCGTCGTAGGCCCACGCGTCCGCGCGCGCGCCGTCCGACGACAGCCCCTCGGCGTGGAAGACGGTGCGCCCGCCCCAGCCCCCGGGATAGGCCATGTCGGCGGTCGCGCGGGAGCTCGTGGCGAAACCCTCCTCGGTGGCGGCACCGCCCGCGAAGGCGTCCGCCCCCGCCGGCGCGTCGGCCGACGCGGGCGCGTCCGCGCTGCTGAGCCGGATCGGCGCGAGCGCCGTGCTCTCTGCGGCGGAGTCGCCCGCCGTGGTCCCCCACCCGCCGGCGCCGAGCGCGTAGCCGCCCGTCCCGATGACGAGCGCGCCCACTACCGCCGCCGCCACCTGGAGCGGCGCCCGACGGCGCAGCCGGCGCGCGCGGCGCTCGGCGAGCTCGTCGACGAGCGCGGCCGTCGGGCCGTCCGCCCCGGCGAGGCCGGCCGCGGCCGGGAGCTCCGCGGGAGCGGCGCCCGGGCCGGTCGTCGCGGGGCGGGCGAACGCCTCGGGGACGCGGTCGCGCACCGCGGCCTCCAGGGCCGTGGCGTCCGGGGTCGCGTCCGCGGCCGGGTCCGCCGCGCGCAGGCGCTCCAGGTCCGCGTCGTCGGGCTGCTCGGGGGTTCGGGTGGTCATGTCGCCCTCCAGGTACCGCAGGGGCCGTACCGCGCAGGTGCGGCCGGTCGGGTCTACCCGTGATGTGTGCTCAGGCGCCGGTCTCTTGCGCGAGCGCCGACTGCTCCGCCCACGCCGTGCGCAGGCGCGCGCGGGCCCGGGACAGCGCGGCGTCCGCGCCCCCGCGCGACGTGCCGAGGACGGCGGCCAGGTCCGCCCCGCCGAGCCCCTCCCACGCGTGCAGGAGCAGGATGCGCCGATCGCGGTCGGACAGCGCGGAGAGCGCGCGGCGCACCTCGTCGTCCTGCACGACGACGTGCTCGACGTCGGCGCCGTCGTCCGGGCGCTCGGGCACCTCGGCCACGGGCAGGGCCCGCGCCTTGCGGCGGTGGTTGGCGAGGAGGAACCCCGCCGTGCGGTACAGCCAGGGCAGCTCGGCGCCGTCGGGCACGTCGTCGCGACGCCGCCACGCGGTCGCGAGGACCTCGGCCGTCAGGTCGTCGGCGTCGGGGGCGACGCCCCCGACGGCGCTCGGCAGGCGCCGGCGGAAGTAGCGGTACAGCGGTGTCGCGTGCGCGGCGAAGAGCGCGGCGAACCAGGCCTCGTCGTGGACGGCGGCCTCGGTGGTCTCGTCACTGCCCTCGTCGGTCGTCACGGCGGCTCCTCGTCGGCGGGGCGGGCTGTCAACCGCTCTGTGTCCCGGGGCCCGCGTTCCTTGCACGCCCCGCGGTTCACCCGAACCTCACCCGCGACGGCCCCGATCCTGCCATCCCCGGCCCCTACGCTGAGAGGCATGACGACGACGGAGCGGGACGCCCCGCCGCGCCACCCCCGCCGTCGGCGGAGCCGGGCGGCCTGGCTGGGCTGGGTTCTCATCCTGCTCGCGGTCGCGCTCGTCGTGTGCGCCGGGCTCCTCGCCCGGGACGCGCTCGCCGCGCGCGACGCCCTGACGCGCGCGCTGGACGAGGTCCCCGCCGCCGAGGAGGCGCTCCGGGACGGCGACGTCGCGGCCGCCGACGCCGCGCTCGAGCGGGTCCAGCCCCTCACCGCGTCCGCACGGGCCCACACCGACGGCCCCTTGTGGTCGCTCGCCGCCCGCATGCCGGTCTACGGGCAGGACCTGCGGGCCTTCTCCGTCGCCGCAGCGACGGCCGACGACCTCGCGGCCGTCGTGCTGCCGTCCCTCACCCAGACCCTCGGCAGCGTCGAGGGCGACGGGCTCGCGCTCACGGGCGACGGCATCGACCTCGCACCGCTCGTCGCGGCCGCGCCGACGGTCGCGCGCGCCGCCGACGCGTTCGACGCGATCGACGCGCGCCTCGCGACCGTCGACCGCGACGCGCTGCACGCGGAGGTCGCCGACCCGTACGCCGCGCTCGTCGCGCGCGCCGACGACCTGCGCCCGGTGGTCCGCACCGCCGACCGGCTCACGGCGCTCGCGCCCGCGATGCTCGGCGCCGACGGCCCCCGCCGCTACCTCGTCCTCGCGCTGAACAACGCCGAGCTGCGCGCCGGCGGCGGGATCCCCGGCGCGCTCGCGGTGATCTCGGCGGACCAGGGCAGGGTGACGCTGGAGCGGCAGGCCTCGACGGTCGGCTTCCCGTCCTTCGACGAGCCGGTGCTGCCCCTCGACCCCGGGGTCGAGGAGCTCTTCACGGACCGCGTGGGCCGCTACCTCCAGGACACCCCGCTGACGCCGGACTTCCCCACGACCGCCGCGCTCGCGTCGACGATGTGGGAGCGCGCGCAGGGCGAGCAGGTCGACGGCGTGGTCGCGACCGACCCCGTCGCGCTCTCCTACCTGCTCGAGGCCACGGGCCCGGTGACCGTCGACGTCGACGGCGGCGCGGTCGACCTCGACGCGGGCAGCGTCGTGCAGACCCTCCTCTCCGACGCGTACGCCGAGCTCGAGCCCGGCGAGCAGACGGACACGTTCTTCGCGGCGGTCGCGGCCCAGGTCCTGGAGGAGTTCCTCGCGGGCGGGGCCGACCCGGCCGTCGCGCGGGACGCGCTCGTGCGCGGCGCGGACGAGCACCGCGTGCTGCTGTGGTCGGCGCGCGAGGCGGAGCAGGAGCGTCTCGCCGGCACGGTCGTGGCGGGCGACATCGACACCGCCGACCAGGCCGCGGGCTCGGTCGGCGTGTTCCTCAACGACGGCACCGGCGGCAAGATGGGCGTCTACCTCGGCAGCGACGTGCGCCTCGCGGGCAGCACGTGCACGGCCGCGGGCCGCGTGGACACGTTCGAGGTCGACCTCGCGTCGTCCGCCCCGGCCGACGCCGCGACGAGCCTGCCCTGGTACGTCACGGGCGGCGGGACGGCGGGCGTCGAGCCGGGCGTCACGCGCACGTTCGTCGTGCTCTACCCGCCGCGCGACGGGCAGGTGTCGGGCCTGCGCCGCGACGACGCCCCGCTCCCGGCGCAGCCCGGCGACGTCGCGGGCCGCGGCGCGCTCTCCGCGATGGTCGACCTCGCGCCCGGCCAGTCGACGACCCTGTCGTTCACGACGACGACGCCGCGGGACGCGGGGACGGCCGCCGCGACCTCGCTCGACGTGTGGAGCACGCCCACGACCACTCAGCCGGGCCTGCGCACGGTCGACGTCGCGCCCTGCGGCTGAGCCGCGGCGGGTCGCGTCACGGCGCGGTCACGATTCCGCGCACCGCCCTTTTTTCACCCTGGACAAGCGTCCAACTCGGGCGCCCGCCTCGCTAGCCTGGCAGGACGGAAACACCTCGCGCGCGTGTGGCACCTGCACGTATCAGGGACCTCGGGGCACGGCTCCCTCTCCACGAACAGCCTTTCCCGCCCACGGACAGGAATCACCATGAAGACGTCGGGAGAACGCCGCGCCGGGAGCCGCGCGCTGGCCGTCACCGCTACAGCCGCGACGGCGGTGCTGCTCACCGCACCGGTCGCGGGAGCCGCCGAGGACGACACGTACGTGCCGGAGCCGACGATCGAGCTCACCACCCTGTCCCCCGTCTGCGACGGGGACGTCCCGTACCTCGAGTACGCCATCGCCGTCACCGGCACGGACAACGACACCGCGACGATCACGTGGCTCAACCCGGGCGGCGCGGACGTCGTCCAGTCCGGCCTCCCCCTGCAGGGCCGCGTGCTGTGGCCCGGCGCCGTCGTCGGGGCGGACGGCCGCGGCGCCGACTGGCCCGGCTGGAGCCTCGTGGACGGCCAGTGGGTCGAGGGCGACGAGTTCGACTGGGTGCGCCCCAGCGTCCAGGTGCTCTTCCAGGTCAACCCCGAGACGGTCGTCAGCGTGGACTACCCGCCGTCGTCGCCCAGCTGCGCGACGAACCCGCCGGGCCAGGGGAACCCCACGACGACCACGACGGCGTCCCAGGTCTCGCGCACCGTCGCGACCGGCTCGTCGTCCTCGTCGCTCGCGACGACGGGCGCGACCGTGGGCCTGTACGCCGCCGTCGCCGCGGGGCTCGCCGCCGTGGGCGCCGCGGTCGTGCTGCTGACGCGCCGCACGCGCAAGGGCTGACCCGGCCGCCGGCACGGCCGGGTGCACGACGACGGCCTCGCACCCTCCCGGGTGCGAGGCCGTCGTCGGTACGGGCCGCGGCCTGTCAGGCGGACGCCCAGCCTCCCGCGGCGAGGCGCGACTCGAGGCCCTCGAAGGCCCAGCGGTCGACGACGAGCACCGCACCGCCGGGGGCGTCGGGCACGTACCACTGGAGCTGCTCGACGGTCCGCACCTCGGCCCCGGCGGCGTCGACGCACGAGAGCGTCCAGCGCGCGAGCGTCGCGGGCGTGCCGGCGACCTCGACGTCCGACTCGGCGGGGTCGCCGACCGCGCGGGCCGCGAGCGCATCCGCCCCGGGGCACGTGGCGCCGTCGGGCAGGAGCGCCGTCGCGGGGTCGACGCCGTCGAGCGCCGCACCGGTCAGCACCTCGAAGCTCGGGCACGCCGCGTCCTCGGGGCACCCGCCCGCCCGGACCTGCGTGACGCCGTCAGCCGGCTGGAGCACCGACCAGTAGTCGGCGCCGGGGAGCTGGAGGGGGCCGACGGGCACCTTGCCCGCGTCGGCGTGGTCGCCGTGCGAGCCGTGGTCCTCGGCCTGGGCGGGTCCCGACCCGCCGTCGACGGCCGCCCCGGCGTCGTCGGAGCCGCTCGTGCAGCCCGCGAGGAGCGCGGCGCCGAGCACGGCCGTCAGGGCCACGGGCAGGGCGGAGGGCGGGAGGGGACGGGAGGTGCGGGGTCGGGTCGTTCGGTGACGCACGGGCACGCTGACCGCCTTTCACGGTCGGAGGAGCCCCGCAACCCACTGGGGAGGGCTGCGGAGGTCCTCGTCGGCCCCTTCACGCTAACGAGCGCGAGGGCTGGTCGAGATGCGGGAGAACCACACGATGGCGGCCCGCGGGTACGGGATTCCCCGTACCCGCGGGCCGCCCCGGTGGTCCCCCGTCAGGAGGGGCGGCCGGGCGTCAGCACGCGCCGAGGGCCTGCCACGGGCCGTACTGCTCCGCGCCCGGGACGTTGTTCTGCGTCCACCACTTCGCGCGGTACGACTGGCCCTGGTAGGAGACCGTCGCGCCCCCGGTGTAGGCGACCGTCGCGGACCACGCCTGTGCGGTGCACGTGCCCGGCGTCGTGGGCGGCGTGGTCGGGGGGTTCGTGGGCGGCGTCGTCGGCGGGGTCGTCGGGGTGGTCCCGCCGCACGCGCCCGTCGCCTCCCAGGGGCCGCCCGCGCTCGGCCGGTCGCCCTGGGTCCACCACTTCGCGCGGTAGTTCTTGCCCTCGAACGACGCCGTCGCCCCGCCCGTGTAGACCGTCGCGGCCGACCACGCGGCCACGCAGGCCGTCGGGTCCGTCGGGGGGTTGGTCGGGGGGTTGGTCGGGGGGTTCGTCGGGCCGCTCGTGCCGTCGACGGGACCGGCCGGCAGCGTGCGGACCTTGTCCGTGAAGCCGCCGAGCAGCGTGCCGTCGTGGTTGCCGGACAGGTCCCACCACATGGCGCCTCCCAGGTTCAGCCGGTCGATGTACTCGGCCTTGGCCGCCACCGACCGGGCGTTGTCGTAGCTCCACCACTGGTCGCCGTCGTACCGCCAGGCGGAGACGGTCGTCGGGTCGTAGTAGTCCTGGCCCCGCGTGCGGAGCTTGTCGTAGTCCTCGTTGCCCGCCTCCCACGTGCCGGGGGCCGCCCCGTTCGCGGCCGACCACGGCTGCGACGACGTGACGCCCTTCCAGCCGCGGCCGTACATGGCGAGGCCGAGGCCGAGCTGGCTCGGGGCGACGCCGGCGCGGAGGTACTCCTGGACGGCCTTGTCCGCGCTGAACTGGCGGCTCGCGGCCCGCGGGTCGGCCGGGTCGTCGTAGAGGTTGCCCTGGTGGCCGGCCAGCGCCGGGTCCCAGGCGCCGTGGAGGTCGTAGCCCTGCACGTTGCCGTAGTCGAGGGACTGGAAGATGCGCGGGTCGTTCCAGCCGCCGGCCGCGATGTCGGCCGGGTTGGCGGGCAGGAACGCCGAGAGCAGGTAGTGCTTGTCGGTCTGCGCGCCGTACGCGTCGAGCTGCTTGCGGAACTCGGCGAGCAGGAGCCGGAAGTTCTCGCGGTCGTTCACGGGGTCGACGGAGTTGCCGACCTCGCCGTTGTTCGAGCCCGGCCACTCCCAGTCGATGTCGATGCCGTCGAACACGCCGGCGGCCGCACCCGGCCCGCCGCGGCCGTCGATCACGGGCAGGTTGCCCTTGATGTAGAGGTCGATGCACGACGACACGAGCTTCTCGCGGGACGCCTGCGTCGCCGCCGCGCGGGAGAAGTTCTTCGACCAGGTCCAGCCGCCGATCGAGATGAGCGCGCGCAGCTGCGGGTTCTTCGCCTTGAGCTGCTTGAGCTGGTTGAACGAGCCCGCGAGCGGCTGGTCCCACGCGTCGGCGACGCCGCCGACGGAGTTCGCGGCCGTGTAGCCCATGCCGAAGTCGGCCCACGCGTCGCCCGCGCCGTCGGAGCCGTTCGGCCCCGTGCCCTGCGCCTTGTTCGCGATGAAGCACGTGAGGTTCTGGTGGTGGATGTTGCCGAACGAGTAGTTGATGTGGGTGAGGTCCGCGGCCGCGCCGGAGTCCTGCACCTTCTTGAGCGGGAAGGCGCGGCCGTACACGCCCCACTGGGTGAAGTAGCCGACGTTGCGGTAGCCGTTGACGTCGCTGTCGCCGGGGTTGCCGACCGCCGCCGTGGCGGTCGGCGCCGCCTGCGCCGGCGCGACGCCCGCGAGGAGGCCGCCGACGAGGGCGGCCGCCGTCGCGAGCGCCGCGAGGCGCGCGCCGCGCCGCCGGGCCGGGCGCGGTGGTCGGGTGGAGAGGGACACGTCCATGGGTCCTGCCTCGTGCTCGTGCGGGGAGCTGCGGCGGCTCCGTGCTCCGGGCCGCCCTGCCCTCAGGTCACCCCGAACGTAGCCACGCCGGACCCCGCGCGTGATCCGCGCTTCCCGCAGTGTTCGCAGCTCCTCCGCGCGGTCGGCGTAGGGGAAGACCCGTAGGACAAAACCGGACAGATGCTGACGAGAGACCCCGAATCGACCCCGCCTCAGCGGCCCACGCGGTGCGCCAGGACCGTGAGCTCGACGCGCGAGCGCACCCCGAGCTTGCGGAACACGCGCCCGAGGTGGACCTCCACGGTGCGGACCGACAGGTAGAGCTGGTCCGCCGCCTCCCGGTTCGACGCGCCCTGGACGACGAGGAGAGCCACGTCGAGCTCGCGCTCCGTGAGCTCGTCCGCCCACCGTCCCCGCAGCTCGGCGAGCGCCTCGTCCGTCACGTCGCTCTCGCGCACCGCGAGCCGGCACGCGTCCGGCGGGGCGGGCCGCAGCGCGGCCTGCGCCTCGACGCCGGCGCGCGCGGCCCCGAGGGCGGCGTGCATGCTCCCGGCCCGCGGGGCCGCGGGCCACGTGCCGCCCGGGACGACGGCCCCGCCGCCGAGGACGCCGGGCACCCCCGGCACGGCCGCGGTCAGGTCCTCGGGCACCGGGCCCCCGAGGAGGCGGACCACCTCGGCGTGCTCGTCGAGCGCGATCGTCGTCCAGGCGTCCGCGCCCGCGTCGTCGAACAGCTCGATCGCGGACAGGAACAGGCCGTGGGCGCGCTGCAGCTCGCCCGCGCGCACGAGGGCGCGCGCGGCGCACAGGTCCGTCCGCGCGTGCTCGTAGGGCGACGCCGTCGTGCGGTTCACGCGCGTGGCCCGCTCGAGCGGCGCGGTGAGGTCCTCGGGCGCGGCGAGCGAGACGTCGGCGCGCACGAGCGTCGCCGACCGCAGCGACGGCGGGAGCTCCTTGGCGTCCACCCGGCGCCGCGCGAGCGCGCGCTGCGCCGCGTCGTGCCGCCCGGCGACGACCCATGCCTCGACGTCGTCCAGCCCGGGCAGCGGCAGCATGCGTGCGCTGTCGGGACGCTCGCGCTCCGCGGCGAGCTCGAGCAGCGTCGCGGCCTGGGTCACGTGGTGGGCGAACGCCGCACCCATGGCACGGTCCACGAGCAGGCCGAGGCGCACGGGCCGCGACGTCGGGCTCGCGCACGTCTCCTCGAGCGCCGTCGCGACGGGCCCGACGACGCCCCGGGTCATCATGTCGAGGCGGCGCGCGGCGGCCACGCCCATCCCCGCGAACGGCAGGCCGAGCGGCAGGCGGAACGCGGCCTCCGCGAGCTCGTCCGCGGCGCGCGTGAGGGTGCCGCGCCACAGGTGCACGAGCGCCTGCGCGAGCCGGACGTGCGCCTCGGCGAGCGGCGTGAGGGCGGCGTCCGGACCGTCGAACCACCGGCCGCCGTCGCGCACCGGGGCCAGGGAGGCGACGACGCTCGCAAGCGTCTGCGCGGCGTCGTCCAGCCGGTCGTCGGCGGCGAGCCCGAGCGCCCGGCTCACCTGGAGCGCGGCCTCGTGGTCCGGGCCCAGGTCGACGTCGGGCACGACGCCGCGCTCCCCCACCCCGAACACCGCGGCCCAGGATCGGGCGAGGGCGAGACGCGCCGGGGTCGCGTCGTCCTCGCACCACGACGCGAGGAACGTCGCGGTGTCGAGGAGCTGGGAGGTGCTCACGCCGTCGCCCCGCTCGGCGTGCAGCCGCGCCGCCGTGAGCACGCCCGTCACGACCCCGGCGACGGCGTCCGGCGGGAGGCCGTCCGGCCGGCCCCCGCGCAGGTAGGGCGACAGGACGTCGTCGGGCACCTGGCCCTCGGCGAGCGTGAGTGCCGCGACGAGCGGGCCGAGCGTGCACGCGCGCAGCGCGTCGTCCCCGCTCCGCGAGGCCTTGCGCAGCCAGTCGGCGGCGTCCTGCACGTGGCCCGAGCGCAGGGCCGCGACCCCGGCGATCGCGAACGCCTCGGCGCGGTGCTCGGCACCCGCCTGGCTCGCCGCCTCGCGCGCGACCTCGTGTGCCCAGACGACGTCGCCGCGGTCGAGGTGGCGGCGCGCGATGCGCAGGAGGCCCGGGACGAGCGCCGGGTCTCCCACGAGGGTCGCGAGCGCCGAGTGCCACACCGCGACGTCCTCCTCCCCCGCCCGCCGGTGCGCCTCGGCGAGCGCGACGTGCGCCGCCGTGCGCTCGGCCAGGCGGGCGTCCGCGTGGACGAGCGAGCGCATGCGCGGGTCGACGAACGCGAAGCGGCCCCCCGCGAGGACGAGGTGCTCCGCGAGCGGGCCGTCGAGGACCTGCTCCATCGCGAGCCCCGTCGCGGACAGCACGAGCTCGGTGCGGTCGACGACGGCGACCGCCGCGACGAGCAGCGCTTGGCGCTCCGCCTCGCTGAGCGCGGCGAGCCGGTCGGCGAAGAGCGACCGGACGGCGGGGACGGCGGGCAGCGGGTCGGGCAGGATCGACCCGCCCGAGAGCTGCTCGGGGTGAGGAGCGCCGCCGTCTGCGTGATGGCCGCGGCGTTGCCGCCGAGGAGGTGCGCGAGCCGCGCCGCGACGTGCGGGGCGACGGCGAGCCGCCGCTCGACGAGCAGGAGGTGGAGCGCGTCGGCCGGCGCGAGCGGCGGGACGGCGCGCAGCTCGAACGGGCCGGCGGACGGGTCGAGCGCGCCCGCGGGCGCCGTCCCCAGCAGGACGACGGGCGCGTGCCGCTGCGCCACGAGGCTCGCGAGGACCGACCTGCTCAGCTCGTCCTGGAGGTGCAGGTCGTCGGCGACGAGCACGACGGTCGCGCCGTCGAACGTCGCGACGAGGAGCTCGGCGAGCGCGACCGCCGCCACCTCGGGGAGGTGGCCGAAGCCCGGGTCGACCGGCTCGAGGACTCGCGTGAGCCGCTCGGGGACCACGCCGCCCGCGAGCTGCGACACCTGCGACACGACGGAGACGACGGCCGACCCGGGAGCGGGGACGCCCGCGGGCGGGCGACAGCGGAGCGTGACGGTCGGCTGCGCGAACTCGTGCGTCGCGACGGCCTCGCACACGAGCTCGAGCGTCGCGCTCGCGCCCATGCCGTGCTCGGCGGTCCACACGAGACCGCCCTTGCCCTCGCTCACGGCGGCGAGCGCGCGGTCGACCTCCTGCGCGCGGGACGAGAGCCGCTCGAGCCGTCGCGCGAACCGCGAGTCCGCACGACGGACCGGCTCGGGAACCATGTAGTCCTGCTGTTCTGACATGTCGGGACCCTCCGTCCGGGGGCTTCGTCGCCCGTCGACCGGATGAAATGTTAACAACCCTCCGTAAACAAGGGATCACCTCATCGTTTCCCGCTCGTCACACGGCCGCCACCTGGGCCGACGCCCGCACCTCGACGGTTGCTGCCCGCTGCCCGGAGGGCTAGCCTGGCCTCGATCCCCGTCGCGGCCACGACCCTCGTGCGCCCCGACCCGGGTGCGGCGCCCACGGCGCCGCCGCCACGAGAGCGAGGTGAGCCCCATGCCTGACGGCAGCAGTCATAGATCCGTGCACTGCGCGCTCACCCCCCGTGGCTCGCGACCCGACGCCTGAGCCCGGCCGACGCAGGTCCCTGCGTCCCCGGCCGTCGTCCGTCCCGCGCGGGGAGGTCGCCAGTGCGCTCCGCGCGCGCCTCGCGCGCGCCGCCGGACCTCCCCCGCCGACGCACCCGCGCCGCCCGCCGTGGCCGCGCCCGTGCCGTCCGCCCGCCGGAAAGGACGACCACCATGACCCAGCGTTCCCCTGCCACGGGACCCGCCACCACGCCCGCCGCCACCCCTGCCGCCACCCCGGTGCGGACGCGCCCCGCCCGGACGCCCCTGCGCGCCCCGCGCGAGGAGCGGCGCCGCACGCGCCGGCCGAACCTCGAACGGCAGTCGATCTCCTTCACCGTGGGGCTCTACCTGTTCATCTGCGCCGCGCTCCTCACCGCGCACTTCACGGCCGGCGGTGCGTGATGACGACGATGCTGCCCGAGACCCCGGGCCTCGCCCCCGGGACGGAGACCCGCCTGCCCGCCCCGGCGCGCGGCGGGCTCGACCTGCACGCCCGCGCGCACGGCGACGGATCGCCCCGGTTCGACCCGCGCGTCCTGCGCTCGCGCTGGGTGCAGGTCGCGGTCGGAGACCCCGACTCCGCGGCCCGCGCGGCCGAGCACGGCGTCGACTTCGCGGCCGCCGGAGGGCGCGTCTGGGAGACGGACGCGCACGTCTACCTGCCGGTGACGGCGACCCGGCGCGACGGCGACCGGGTGGTGGACGAGCGCATCGTGCTCGCCCTGTCCGCCGACGTCGTCGTGACGGCCCAGCCGCAGCGGCACTACGCCGTCTTCGACAAGGCGATCGCCCGCATGCGCCGCACGCCGTGGCTCATCGGCTCGTCGTACGGCGTCGCGTACGCGCTGCTCTACGCGCTCAACGAGGCGGCCGACCGCGTCGTGTCGTACGCGAGCGACCTGCTCGAGGACATGTCCGACGAGATCGACGAGGCCACGCGCGGAGTCGACTCGCGCGGCCGGGAGATCGGGGTGAGCGACATGCAGGACACGATCACGCGCATGAACCGCGCCGAGGAGATCGTGTCGCGCGCCCAGGAGTCCCAGCTCTCGCTCGCGCGCGCCGCGCGGCACCTGCGCAGCGAGATCGCGGACTCGGACCCCGTGCTCGCGGGGCTCGTCGAGACGCTCGTCGCGGACGTCGACGGTGTGAAGCAGCACGCCGGGTTCGAGCACGACAAGGTGCGCTACCTGCAGCAGGCGATCATGACGTCGCTCGACGTCAAGCAGGCGCAGATCGTCAAGGTCTTCACCATCATCACGGCGGTGTTCCTGCCCCCGACGCTCATCGCGTCGTTCTACGGCATGAACTTCACGCACATGCCCGAGCTCGACCGGCCGTACGGGTTCACGCTCACGGTCCTCGTGACGCTCGTCGCCGCCGTCATCCCGCTCGCGTACATCAAGCGCCGCGGCTGGCTGCGCTGAGCGACGGACGGTGCGGTGCGCGGCCGAGGCCGCGCACCGCACCCTCAGGTCAGGCGCAGGTGCCGACGACGCGCCAGGCCGGGTACCACTTCTCCGTGCCCGGGACGTTCGTGCGGACCCACCACGCGGCGCGGTAGTTCACGCCCTCGTGCGAGACGACGCGGCCCCCCACGTACGAGGTGCCGCGGTCCCAGCCCGGGAAGCACGAGCCGGGCGCGGTCGGGTCGACCGGACCGGCCGGGGCCGCGCGGTAGACGTCGGCCGCCGTGCCGACGAGCTCGTCCTCGTAGTCGCCCGCGAGGTCCCAGAACATCGAGCCGCCGAGGCCCTTCTCCGTGATCCACGACGCCTTGAACGCGACGGCGCGCGGCGTGTCGACGCTCCACCACTGGTCGCCGTCGTAGCGCCACGAGGCCCCGCTGACCTCGTCGAAGTACTCGGTCCCGTGGTCGCGCAGCTCGAAGTACTGCTTGTTCCCGGCCTCGTAGGTGCCGGGGGCGACCCCCGCGGCGGGCTGCCAGGCGCCGTTCGAGTCGCCGGCCTCGACGCCGGACCAGCCGCGGCCGAACGCCGGGATGCCGAGCGTGAGCTGGGCGGGGTCGACGCCGCGCGACAGGTAGAGGTCGATGCCGTCCTCGAGCGAGATCGTGCCGGGCTGCGTGGTGTCGTGCAGGTTCGCCTGGTGCCCGGCGAGGTTCGGCGACCAGCCGCCGTGCAGGTCGTAGCCCTGCATGTTGCCGTAGTCGAGGTAGTCGAAGATCGTCGGGGCGTCCCAGCCGGCGTTCACCACGGTGGGGCTCACCGGGATGTAGGCGGAGAGCAGGTAGTCCTTGCCCTGCGCGGCGCCGCGCTCGTCGAGCTGCTTGCGGAACTCGGCGAGCAGGGCGGTGAAGTTCGCCTTGTCGTTGACCGGGTCCACGTGGTTCTCGGGGTGCTGCGACCAGTCGGGGGCCCCGGGCCACTCCCAGTCGACGTCGATGCCGTCGAACAGGCCCGCGGCCGCGCCGGGGCCGCCGCGGCCGTCGATCACGGGCAGGTTGCCGTCGATGTAGAGGTCGATGCACGACGCGACGAACTTCTCGCGGCTCTCGGGCGTCGCCGCGGCCTTCGAGAAGAACTTGGACCAGGTCCAGCCGCCGAGCGACATGAGGACCTTGGTGTCGGGGTGCTCCTCCTTGAGCTTGCGGAGCTGGTTTAAGTTCCCCGCGAGCGCCTGGCCCGGCGCGTCCGCGACGCCGTCCACCGAGTCCTCGGCGGAGACGGCCCGCACGAAGTCGGCCTGCGCGTCGCCGGCGCCGTCGTTGCCGCCCGGCTCGGGCGTGCCGGGGGCGTCGGCGAGGAAGCACGTGAGGTCGGTCGGGTGGATGTTGCCGAACGCGTAGTTCACGTGGGTGATCTGCTCGGCCTGGCCCGACTCGACGAAGTCGCGCACGGTGTAGCCGTAGTTCTCCGGGGCCCAGGACATGAAGTAGCCGACGTTGCGGTACCCGTTGAGGGCGGCGTCGCCGTTCGGGGAGTCGGGCGTCGGGGTGGTGGCCGCCGTCGTGGCGGTCACGGGGGCGGTCGGCGCGGCGGCGGCGGTCGTCGCGGCGGCGACGGCCCCGCTCGCGGCGAGCGCGAGGGCGGTGAGGCCGGCGGCCGCGCGCGTGGCGCGGGCGCGGCGCGGGGCGGACGGGCGAGGACGGTGCATCGAGAGGACCTCTCGTCGACGAGGTCGGTCGCCGACCGCGCGGACGCGCGGCGGTGCGGCCTCCTGCGGGGCCTGAGCGACCGGCTGACGTGAGCGACCGTAGCCGTGGGCGGGGCCCGCGGGACTACGTGCTTCCCACACTCTTCGCGTCACGCGCGCCGCGTGGGGTACGCGGTCCTCCGTACGCAGGCCCCGTACGGGACAGCCCGTACGACGACGCGTCAGGCCTCGAGGATCAGCGTGACCGGGCCGTCGTTGACGAGGTCGACCGCCATGTGCGCGCCGAACCGCCCGGTCGCGACCTCGACCCCGCGGGCGCGCAGCGCCTCGACGACCGCGTCGACGAGCGGCTCCGCGACGGGACCGGGCGCCGCGCCGTTCCACGACGGCTGCCGGCCCTTGCGCGTGTCCGCGTAGAGCGTGAACTGGCTGACGACGAGCACGGGCGCGCCGTCGTCGAGCACGGACCGCTCCCCCGCGAGGATCCGCAGCTCGGCGATCTTGCGCGCGATCGTCTCCACCTGCGCGTCGCCGTCGTCGTGCGTGACGCCGACGAGCGCGAGGAGACCCGGCCGGTCGATCGCGCCGACGACCTCCGCCGTCCCGTCGTCGGACACGACGCGCACGCTCGCGCGCGTCACGCGCTGCAGGACGGCCCTCACGGCCGTCCCCCGTCGTCGCGCCGTGCGGCGGCGGACGAGCGGCCCCGCGAGGCGTCGTGCACCGCGTCCGTCCCGGGCTCGTCGAGCACCGCGCGCACGGTGCCCACCGGCTGCCCGGCGCCGAGCACGGGCACGTCGCCGAGCGCGTCGAGCCCTGAGGCGTCCGCGCCCGCGACGTCGAGCGCCCCGAGACGGCGCAGCGCCGCGGCGAGCACCGCCGGGCGGGGCCGGGACGCGCCGTCGAGCACCTTGAGGGCGAGGGCACGGCCGTCGGGCAGCCCGGCCCCGTACACCCCGTCGGCCCCGTCCTTGGCGACCAGGCCCGGGACGGCGCGCATCGCGAGGGTCGCGTCGCGTCCCGTGCCGCCCACCATCTCGGGGAACGCCGCCATGGCGCGCGCGACCTCCGCCTCGGGAGAACCCGGGTCGTCCTGCGGGGCCGCGGCGAGTCGCCCGAACGCGCGCGCGAGCCCGCGCACGGTCGTCGAGAAGAGCGGCGCCCCGCAGCCGTCGACCGTCACGTGCTCGACGGCGACGCCCGTCGCCTCCGCGACGGTCTCGCGCACCGCGACCTGCAGCGGGTGGTCGTGCTCCAGGTACGTGCGCGGGTCCCAGCCCGCGACGACGCACGTCGCGAGCATCGCCGCGTGCTTGCCCGAGCAGTTCTGGGTGATCGACGACGGGCCGTTCCCCGCCTCCTGCCACGCGAGCGCGGCCTGCGGGTGCAGCGGGAGGTCCGGGGTGTTGCGCAGCGCGGACTCGTCGAGCCCGGCGCCCGCGAGGATCTCGCGCACCCCCGCGAGGTGCTCGGGCTCGCCGTTGTGGCTCGCGGCGGCGAGGGCCAGCAGGCGCGGCGGCAGGCGCAGTCCGTGCCGCAGCATCGCGACGGCCTGGAACGGCTTGACGCTCGAGCGCGGCCAGACGACCGTGCCGGCGTCGCCGCGCTCGAGGAGCGTGCCGCCGTCGGGCTCCAGCAGCACGAGGTGCCCCGTGTGGACGGACTCCACGAGGTCGCCGCGCACGACCTCGGCCAGCGGGACGGCGGCGCGCGCGACCCCGGTGCGGACGTCGTCGGTCACCGCGGCGCTCACCAGCCGCCGGGCCGGCCGGACGACCCGTTGCCGCGCCCGTTCCCGTACGGCTGGAGGCGGGGACGCACGTCGACGAGGTACACGATCGCCGCGACGACCGCGATGATCCCGATGAAGCCGAGGTTGATCCCGCCGCCGAGCGGGATGGAGAGGAAGCCGAGCGCCGCGGCGACGCCGAGGATCGCGAGCCAGATCGGCTTGCTCAGCTTGCCCTCGGCCGTGAACGCGCTCGCGGGCCGCCGGATCGCGTCGACGAGCGCGAAGAGCTGCGTCCCGAACACGACCAGCGACAGGAGGAGGTAGACGATCCACTGCAGCGACCCGAAGATTCCCACGGGCACGAGCCTACGGTCTGGCGAGCGGCCACGGCACCACGCGCAGCCCGGCGGCACGCGCCGCGGTGACGACGTGCGGGTCCCACGCGGCCACGACCGTGTCGTCGTGCGCGACGGCGAGCGCGCTCGCCACGTGCACCGCGTCGTTGCTGCGCAGCGACCCCGCGGCGACGAGCCGCGACGCGCGGTCGGTCACGGCGCCGGACACCTCGACCATGTGCAGCGCGGGTCGCAGCGTGTCCCACGTGCCGAGCGCGCGGGCGTGCGCCGGGCCGTCGATGACCCCGCCGCGGGCCCCCGCGGCGAGCGCGGCGCGGACCTCGACGTCGGCGAGGCGGCTCGTGACGACGACGTCCGCACGGTTCCACAGGCGGCTCGCGAGCGCGGAGCCGGCCTCGGGACGCACAGCTTCACGAGCGCGCTCGCGTCGAAGTAGACGAGGGCCACCGCGGGCCCCTCAGCGCCGGATCCGGCGCACGAGCGCCGCGACCCCGCCGCCGCGGGCGGCCCGGGCGCCGTCGGACGGGCGCGAGCCGTCGGGACCCGCCGGACGTGCCCCGTCCGTCGCCGCGGCGAGCGCCGGCGCGGGCACCGCGTGCACGGGACGCTCCCCCGCCGGAGGCACCAGGACGCCGTCGCGCACGAGCTCGGTGACGAGGTCCGCCGTCGCGACGCCGGTCAGCCGGGCGACGGGGACGCCGCGCTCGGTGATGACGACCTCCTCACCGTCCCTGGCCCGCTCGATCCACGACTTGAGCTCGGCGCGCAGCGCGCTGACAGGGACCTCCATGCCCCGACCGTACCGGCCCGCGGTACCGCTGTGCAGGGGTCGGTCGTCCCGGGTGCGAACGCTCTCAGAGCTCGGGGAGCGCGTCGCGCGCCTGCTCGGGCGTCGCGCCCGCCGCCTCCAGGGCGTCGACGATCGGCGACCGCACGAGCATCACGAGCGACTGGACCTGCCAGTCGCCGTCGCCGAGCGCGTGGGGGTCGGCGCTGCGGGCCACCTCGAGGAGGACCTCGCGCGCGACCGCCGGGTCGCGCCCCGCGCCGACGGCCTCGGCGAGCACGTGCACCCCGGCGCCGAACCGAGCGACGAGGTCCGCCACGGCGTCGAGCTCGTGGTGGTCCGGGCCGCTCGCGACCGGCCGCGCGCGCCGCGCCAGGACGCGCACGCTGCGCATCGCGCGGTCGACGAGCACCGCCTGCCGCTCGAGCCCGCCCAGCTCGTCCCGGTGCCGCAGCCCGGCGGCGCTCACGCGCGCGAGCTCGCGCGCGGACGTCGCGGACGACTGCCACTCCTCGAGCGCGCCCTCGGACGCCCGGCCCTTGACCAGCGCCGCGTCGAGGTCCCCGGGGTCGCGCGCCCGCAGGCCGCGAGCGAGCACGTCGAGCACGCCCGCGAGCTCAGACGTCGCCTCCGCGCCGAGGAGACGGGGGCGTCGCCGCGGGTCGCCCGGGGTGAGCGCCGCGACGGCGAGCGCGACGGCGCCGCCCACGAGCGCGTCCGTCCACCGCCCGAGCGGGCCGCCCGCCTGCGCGGCCGGGAGCCCGACGATGACGATGGCCTGCACGCCCGCCTGCGTCGTGAGCATCGCGCCCCGGTCGATGAAGCGTGCGGCGAGGGCCGAGACCGCGAGGACGACGGCGACCTGCCACCAGCCCGACCCGATCGCGTGGACCACGAGGTCCCCCAGGCCGACGCCGATCGCGACGCCCACCGCGAGCTCGAGCACGCGGCGGAGCTGACGGTCCTGGCTGAAGCCGAGGCAGATCCACGCGGAGACCGGCGCGAAGAAGGGGGCCGTGTGCCCGAGCCCGTACCGGGCGATGCCGAACGCGAGACCGGCGGCCGCCGACGCCTGGAGGATGGGCCACAGCGCCACGCGCACGCGCGACGCGCCCTGACGGACCCGGGCCCGCAGGAGGAGCCGGCGCCACGCCGTCCGGGCGACGTCGACCGCCCCCGGGGACTGCCCGCGCGCCGGCCCCGACGTCACAGCATGCTCGTGGGTGCGCCCTCGCCGCGCGGCGTGACGCCGCGCCCGACGGGACCGCGCGCGGCCGGACGGTCGACGGAGACGCCCTCGCCGGGCACCACGACCTCCTGCGCCGCGGAGATCGCGCCGCCGTCGCAGTCGACGAGGAGCTCGGCGTCGACCGGCGCACTCCGCTTGAGGACCGCGAGCGCGATCGGCCCGAGCTCGTGGTGGCGCGCGACCGACGTGACGGCCCCGACGGCGCGGCCGTCGAGCGTGACCTCGGCACCCGGGGCGGGCAGCAGGTGGCCCGAGCCGTCGAGGTGCAGCATGACGACTCGCCGCGGCGGACGCCCGAGGTTGTGCACGCGCGCGATGGTCTCCTGCCCGCGGTAGCAGCCCTTGTGCAGGTGGACGGCAGTGCGCAGCCAGTCGGTCTCGTGCGGGATCGACCGGTGGTCGACCTCCGTCGCGAGGCGTGGGCGCCAGGCCTCGACGCGCGCGGCCTCGCTCGCCCACGTGCCCACGAGGCGCCACCCGGCGGCCTCGCGCGCCGCGACGGCGTCGGCCAGCTCCGCGCGCGGGACGAGCACGAGCCGCCACGGGCGCTCGCGGCCCGGGTGCTCGTCCTCGGGCGGGCCGTACCGCGTGCCGCCCGCGAGGACGCGCGGCCACGGGTCGCGCCACGTCACGGGCTCGTCCTCGGCGCCCTCGGCGTCGACCGGCTCGCCGAGCGCGGCCCACTCGTCCGTGGCGTCGGCGATCTCGACGCGGAGCATGAACTTCATGCGGTCCAGCCACGCGGCGAGGTCGGCCGCGTGCGAGCGCTCGGTGACGAGCCAGGTCGTGGTGCCGTCGTCGACGACCGACGCCGCGTGCTCGACGTGGCCCTGCGGCGAGAGCACGAGCAGCTCGGTCGAGGTGCGCGGCGCGAGGTCCGTGAGGTCCTGGGACGTGATGGAGTGCAGCCAGCTCAGCCGGTCCGGGCCCGTGACCGTGACGACGCCCAGGTGCGACTGGTCGACGACGGCGCCGCCCGTGCGCAGCGCGCGCTGCTCCCCGGTCGGGTCGCCGTAGTGCCAGGCGACGCCCTCGTCGGGGCCCGTCGCGGGCACGGCGCCGTGGCGGGACAGGAGCGGGCTGGTGTAACCGGTGGTCACGGGTGGTCCTCCTTCGTCGACGCGTCCGGGCCGGGCGGGCCCCTCGGGCCGCCCGGTGGCCTGCGTCAGGCCGACGGGCGCCGGGTCAGCTTCGCGGACGCGTACGACTGCAACGGCTGACCGAAGGCCGCCAATTCCCACACCCACAGGAGCTGGCCCTCGACGAACCCGTAGAGCCGCTTCGAGGCCGTGACCTCGGACGCGGTGGACGTGCGCGCGATGAGGTCGCTCGCCAGGTCCACGCGGCCGTTGCCGACGGCGCCCAGGTACACCGACACGCGGCCCGCCGGGTCGGCGACCAGGACCTCGAGGGGGTGGCGGTCGTCCTCCAGGCCCTCGGGCCGGTCGGTCGACACGCGCCAGTAGCCGGTCTCCGTGGACCAGACGGGCGACGCGGCGGCCGCGGCGTCGAGGGTGGCCTCGTCACGCTCGGGCCACTCGCCCTCCGCGGGCACCGTCTCGGGGACCGCGGCGTCGAGGACGCGCAGCGTCGACTCGTAGCGCAGGTAGGGGCCGCCGTCGTGATCGAACACGACGTCGTGGACGAACGGCGTCTCCTCGATGCCCGGGTACTTGACGACGCCCTCGCCGCGCCAGCTCCCGACGAGCCAGGCGAGCGGGTACACCTCGGGAGCGAGGCCTTCGGGGAACTCGAACGGCATCAGCGACCACCTCTCGGAGTCGGGCGGCGCGTGGCGCCCGCGCGGGGACGGGCCCCGCGCGGCGACGTCAGCGCTGGCCCTTGAAGAGCTTGTAGACGACGTACCCGGCGAACCACGTGATGGTCACCGTCGCCGCGAGGAGCAGGCCGAGGAAGATCAGCTCGAGAGTGTGCGGGCTCATGCGGGCGATCCTACCGGCCGGACGGCACCGGCACGCCGTGGCCGTGGTCACCCGCGGGACTACGCTCGGCCGCGTGACCGACTCCTCGCTCCCTGCCGCCGCCCCCCGCCCCCGCTCCCTCGTCGTCAAGACGACCTCCGGGCTCGACCGGCCCGAGGCCGCGAACCAGGCCTTCACCGTCGCCGCCGCCGCGGTCGCGGCGGGCGTCGAGGTGAGCGTGTGGCTCACGGGCGAGGCGGCGTGGTTCGGGGTGCCGGGCCGCGCGGCGGAGCTCGAGCTCGAGCACGCGGCGCCGCTGCCCGACCTGCTCGACGCGGTCCTCGCCGCGGGCACGCTGACCGTCTGCACGCAGTGCGCGGCGCGCCGCGGGATCACCGCCGACGACGTCCTGCCCGGCGTGCGCATCGCGGGGGCGGCGGTGTTCGTCGAGGAGGCGCTGCGCGAGGGTGCCCAGGCGCTCGTCTACTGAGCGAGCCCCGCCCGCGGGCGCTCGCCTGCCGGGCGGGCGCGCGCCGGGCCGTCAGCGGGCCGGCGCGACCCGGCGCAGCAGCAGGTACAGCTCGCACCCGAGGCACAGGCCGAACGCGGCGTTGAGGACGGCGGCCACGAGCGCGAGCGCCGCCGCGGCTGGCACGGCGCCCGCGACGCCGATCAGCCCGAGCACGACTCCGGCACCGGTGATCACGAGGCCCACCGCCTGCGCGAACCGCGGCGGCCTCGGGTCCTCGCGCTCCGTCGTCGGGCCGATGCGCGGGAGCAGGACCAGCCGGTAGACGGCCGCCTGCCACGTGCCCTGCGCGCCGCGGACGGTGCCGAGCAGGAAGCTCGCCGCGACGACCGCGAGCAGCACGAGCGCCGCGGGCGACGTCCAGAGCAGGATCACCACGGCGAGCAGGACGGCCGTCATGCCCGCCCCCGCGCGCGGCCCGCGCGGGTCGATGCCGGCGGGCGCGCCGCCCGGCTCGGTGACGGTGGCCTCCGGGCCTGCCTGGTCGCTCACTCGGGTCTCCTCCGGTCGGGCCGTCGGAGACGGCGGTCAGCTGCCTGGCACGCTCGCGGGCCGCGCGCCCGGGTCCGCGACGGCGAGCGCCGCGAGCGCCTGGGCGCGGTTCATGCCCCCGCTCGCGCGGGCGACCTCCCGACCCTCCGCGTCGAGCACGAGGACGGTCGGCGTGCGCAGTATGCCGAATGCTCGCACCAGGTCGAGGTGGTCGTCGACGTCCATCTCACGATGCGTCACGTCCGGGTGCGCGGCGCTCACGTCGCGCAGGACCCGGGCGGTGGCGCGGCACGGCGCGCAGAGCTCGGCGGAGAACTGGACGAACGTGCGGCGCTCCGCGAGCGCGACGCCGTGCGCCGCCCAGTCCACGGGCGCGGGCCCGGCGACGGCGGCCGCCGGCGACGCGGGTCCTCTCCCCCGCGCGGCCCGCACGACGCCCTGGCGTCGCTGCCACCACACGCCGAGCGCGGCCGTCGCGACGAGGGTCACGACGAGCAGCACGACGGCGAGCGGCGACGGGGTCACCCGACGATCACCCGGCCGACGACGAAGATCAGGGTCCCGCCGACGGCGACGGGCAGGGCGGTCGCCGAGAACGCGCCCAGACGGCCGCGCAGCTCGGGGAGCTGGTCGAAGAGCGCGTGCAGCGACGCGACGAGCAGGCCCGCGACGACCCCCGCCCAGACGCCGCCCAGCAGCTCGAGGTCGGGCATGACGTAGCCGACGGCGCCGCCCGCGAGCACCGCGAGGCCGAGCGTCAGCGCGGCGTTGAGCCAGCCGCCGAGCGGCAGCGCGGACACCGCGGACGCCACGGCGAGCGCGACCGCCGTCGTGACGACGAGGGACTCGCCGGCGTCGGTGCGGCCCGCGGCGATCCAGCCCGCGCTCGACGTCGCCACGACGATCCCGCTCACCGTGCCGATGAGCGACTCGACGAGGCGCGGACGGCCGTCGCGCCGCAGGAGCTCGGCGACGAACGCGAGGACGACGGAGAGCGCGAGCACGACGGGCAGGTGGCGCAGCGCGGGCTCCCCGTGCGTCGCGGCGGTCGCGGCCACGGCGCCGAGCCCGGCGATCGCGATGACGACCCGGGTCCCGCCGTGGACGGGGATGTCGAGCAGCCGCGGCCAGCCGATCGCGACGCCCAGCGCCAGCGCGCCCGACGCGATCGTGAGCGGCAGCGGGCCGAAGAACGCGGCGACGGCCACGACCGCCGCCAGGCATGCCGTCACGACGGCACGGGTCGAGAGGTCCACGCGGTCAGCGCCCCGTTCGGGGGTCGCGGGAGGGCGTCGGGTCGTGCAGCACGCCTCAGAGTGTCGCAGAGACTCGCCACGGGCCGCTCACCGGCTCCCTGTCGACGGCCGGGCGGCGGTGTCGCGAGCGGGCCGCGGCGTCGCTGCCGGGCAGCGCTGTCACCGGCCGGGGAGAGCGGACGCGCGCGATGTGAGACACGCACCGTGCGAGCGGCCGGCACGCGATACGGTAACCGTCCACGGACCGCGGACGTGGCCGACGACGTGGCGTGCCCCGTAGAGGTCCGTCCCGTCCGGTCGCCACGCGTCGACGCCCGGGGGCGCCGCCCGCGCCCCGCGACCCGGAAGGAGGTGCCGGATGGCCGACCTGCTCATCCTCACCCCCGCCACTGGCGGTTCCGTCGAGGTGCTGCCCGCGCTCGGCCTGCTCTCGCACCGCATCCGGGTCCTGCCCATGGAGCCGTCGGCGCTCGTCGACGCACCGGACTCGGACGTCGTGCTGCTGGACGCGCGCCGCGACCTCGTCGCCGCCCGCACCACGTGCCGGCTCCTGCACGCCACGGGCCTGACGGTCCCGCTCGTGCTCGTGCTCACCGAGGGCGGGCTCACCGTGGTGACCGCCGAGTGGGGTGCCGACGACCTCCTGCTGGAGGGTGCCGGACCGGCCGAGGTCGAGGCCCGCCTCCGCCTCGTCATCGAGCGCTCCGCGCGGGGTCCAGCCGAGGACGGCCCGCAGGAGATCGCGGCGGGCGAGCTCGCGATCGACGCGAGCGGCTACACCGCCCGGCTGCGCGGCCGCCCGATCGACCTCACGTACAAGGAGTTCGAGCTCCTCAAGTACCTCGTCCAGCACCCGGGCCGCGTGTTCACGCGCGCGCAGCTCCTCCAGGAGGTCTGGGGCTACGACTACTACGGGGGCACGCGCACCGTCGACGTCCACGTGCGCCGTCTGCGCGCCAAGCTCGGGCCGGAGCACGAGCAGCTCATCGGCACGGTGCGCAACGTCGGCTACCGGTTCGACCCGCCGAAGGACCGCCGTCCCGCGGCGGCCACGGAGACGTCCGGAGCGGACGCCGCCGGCGCCGGCTCCGGGTCGTCGGCCGACAGCGGGTCCGGGACGCCGGTAGGTTCGTCCGGGTGACGCCCGACCCCTCCGACTTCACGTCCGCCCTCCTCGACGGCCCCTGGCGCCACGAGTTCGTGCCGGCCAACGGGGCCCGCTTCCACGTGGCGCTCGCCGGTCCCGAGGACCGCGGCGTGCGGGACCCCGGCCCGCCGCTCGTCGTGCTGCTCCACTCGTTCCCCCAGTTCTGGTGGGCGTGGCGGCACCAGCTCGAGCCGCTGGCCGCCGCGGGCTACCGCGTCGCCGCGATGGACGTGCGGGGCGTCGGGGCGTCCGACAAGCCGCCGATCGGCTACGACGCCCCGACGCGCACACGTGACATCGCCGGCGTGATCCGCTCGCTCGGGTCGGGGCGCGCGGTCGTCGTGGGCCACGGCACCGGCGGCAGCCTCGCCTGGGCGATGGCCGCGCTCCAGCCCGCCGTGACGGCCGGGGTCGCCGCGTTCTCCGCGCCGCACCCCGCACGCCTGCACACGTCGGCCCGGCGGCTCCTCACGCCCGCCGCGCAGCGCCAGCTCGCGTTCTACCAGGTGCCGACGCTGCCCGAGCGCGCGCTCGTCCGCGGCGACCTCGTGGCCGACGTGCTCGCCACGGGCGCCGCGCAGCCCTTCGCGCCCGACGTCGTCGACACGTACCGCACCGTCATGCGCATCCCGTTCGCGGCGCACACCGCGATGGAGTCGCTGCGCTGGGCCGTGCGCTCCACCCCCCGGCCCGACGGGCGCCGCTTCCTCGCCGCGCTCCGCCACCCCGTCGAGGTCCCCGCCCTCCAGGTGCACGCGGCGCGCGACGGGCTGCTGCGCCGCGAGCTCGCGGACGCCGACGGCGCAGCGCTCGCCCGAGACTTCCGCTTCGAGGTCGTGGACGACGCCGGGCACTTCCTCCCTGAAGAGGCCCCGGGCACCGTGACGGACCTGCTCCTGGACTGGCTCCCCACGACGCAGCGGCCCGCGGGCTGACCGCGCCCTCGCCCGACCGTCCGCGCGAGGCCCTCAGCTCGTCTTGACCAGCGCGGCCGCCTTGACCGGGTCGACCTCGCCGACGCCGAAGGACGGGCACCACCGCGCGATCGTGCACGCGCCGCACGCGGGCTTGCGCGCGAAGCACACCCGCCGGCCGTGGAAGATCAGCCGGTGGGAGAGCATCGTCCACTCCGACTTCTCGATGAGCCCGCCGACGACCTGCTCGACCTTGACCGGGTCCTCCTCCGTGGTCCACCCCAGGCGGCGCACGAGGCGGCCGAAGTGCGTGTCCACGGTGAGCCCCGGCACGCCGAACGCGTTCCCGAGCACGACGTTCGCCGTCTTGCGCCCCACGCCGGGCAGGGTGACGAGGTCCTCCAGGCGGGCGGGCACCTCGCCGTCGAACCGCTCGACGAGCGCCTGGCCGATCCCGATGACCGACTGCGCCTTGGCCCGGAAGAAGCCCGTGGGCCGCAGGATCTCCTCGAGCTCGGCGCGGTCCGCCGCCGCGTAGGCCGCGGCGTCCGGGTAGCGCGCGAAGAGCGCGGGCGTCGTGAGGTTCACGCGCTTGTCCGTCGTCTGGGCCGAGAGGACCGTCGCGACGAGCAGCTCGAGCGGCGTGGTGAAGTCGAGCTCGCAGTGCGCGTCCGGGTAGGTGACCGCGAGCTCACGGTTGGTGCGGCGCGCGCGCCGCACGAGCGCGAGGTGCGACTCTGGCTTCGGGGCCCGCGCGCGGGCCTGCTCGGTGGTGGTCACGAAACCCACCGTAGCCGCCGCCCCTGACACCCGAGTTGCAGCGGTAGGGCAGACTTGTCCTGGAACATTTCCGAGGACGAGACGATAGGACACCCCGCGTGGACGACGACGTTGTGCTCTCCGCCCCCCTGTTCGCGACGATGGACGCGGACGAGACGCGCACCCTCTTCGAGTCGATGCAGCAGATCGAGCTCTCGCGCGGAGACGTGCTGTTCCGCGAGGGCGAGCCGGGCGACCGCCTCTACGTGATCGCGAGCGGCAAGATCAAGCTGGGGCGCCGCTCCAACGACGGCCGCGAGAACCTCCTGTCGATCCTCGGCCCCGGCGAGATGTTCGGCGAGCTCTCGCTCTTCGACCCGGGCCCCCGCACCGCCACCGCGAGCTCCGTCGCCGACTCCGTGATCTACGAGCTCGGCCACGACCAGCTCGTCGAGTGGATCGAGAAGCACCCGAGCGTCGCCAAGCACCTGCTCAACGCCCTCGCGCGCCGCCTGCGCCGCACGAACGAGACGCTGGCCGACCTCGTGTTCTCCGACGTGCCGGGCCGTGTCGCCAAGGCGCTCCTCGACCTGTCGACCCGCTTCGGCGAGGAGACGGACGAGGGCGTCCGCGTCGCGCACGACCTCACGCAGGAGGAGCTCGCGCAGCTCGTCGGCGCGTCGCGCGAGACCGTGAACAAGGCGCTCGCCGACTTCGCGACGCGCGGCTGGGTCCGCCGCGAGGGCCGGGCCGTCGTCCTGCTCGACATGGACCGCCTGGAGCGCCGCGCGCGCTGAGCGGCCACGCCGGCTGAGATGCCGCACGAGATGCCGACGAGAACGGGGTCGGCGACCGGATCCTCACGGACCTGGTCGCCGACCCCGTTCTCGTGCGGGCGTCGCGGGCTAGTCCGCCAGCTCGACGACGAGCTCGACCTCGACCGGGGCGTCGAGCGGCAGGACCGCGACGCCGACGGCGCTGCGCGCGTGCACCCCGGCCTCGCCGAAGATCTCGCCGAGGACGGTGCTCGCACCGTTCACGACTCCGGGCTGGCCCGTGAACGACGGGTCGCTCGCCACGAACCCGACCACCTTGACGACCCGGACCACGTCGTCGAGGTTCCCGACGACGTCGTGCACGGCCGCGAGCGCGTTGAGCGCGCACACGCGCGCGAGGTCCGCGGCGTCGGCGGGCGCGACGAGGCCCTCGCCGTCACCCACCTTGCCGGCCGCGAGCAGGGCGCCGTCGACGAACGGGAGCTGGCCCGAGGTGTGGACGTACCGGCCGGAGCGCACCGCGGGGACGTAGGCGGCGACCGGCGCCGCCACCCGCGGGAGGGTGATCCCGAGCTCCGCGAGGCGCGCGGCGACCGTCCCGGCGGGGACGCCCGTCACTACTTCTCCCCGGTGGGGCGCTTGAGGTAGGCGACG
Source organism: Cellulosimicrobium sp. JZ28 (assembly GCF_015327065.1). NCBI lineage: Bacteria > Bacillati > Actinomycetota > Actinomycetes > Micrococcales > Promicromonosporaceae > Cellulosimicrobium > Cellulosimicrobium sp. JZ28. Next base: position 3,218,242 of record NZ_CP017660.1, read on the forward strand.
AGGCCGTTGCCGTCCGGGCCGGTCACGACCTGGACGAGCTCCCAGCCGTCGGAGCCCCACTGGTCGAGGACGGCCTTCGTGTTGTGGATGATGAGGGGGATGGTCGCGTACTCCCACGTGGTTGCCATGGGGCGAGCGTAGTCGGACGGCACGGGCCGCGGCGCGGCCGGACGGGCGCGCCGTCCCGGGATGCTTACACAACCCGCACACCCGGGAGAGGCGGCTTTCCGGGCCTCTCCCGGGTGTGCTCCCGTAGGGTTGGCACCATGGCTTCCCCTGTGCGTCCTCGCGGCCGGCAGATCAACGCGTACCAGCTCGTCGCCCTCTTCCTGGCGTTCGTGCTGGTCTCCGGCGTCGGCGGCGTGCTCGCGGCCGGGCTCCTCGTGCCGCTGGCCGCCGGGGCGAACACGGCGACGGACACCGCCGTCGAGGTGTTCGACGAGCTGCCGGCCGACCTCGAGCCGGGCCCGCTGTCCGAGCAGTCGCGCATCTACGCGAACGACGGCACGACGCGGCTCGCGACGTTCTACACGGAGAACCGCATCGTCGTCCCGCTGGACCAGGTCTCCGAGCCCATGAAGAACGCGGTCATCGCGATCGAGGACAAGCGCTTCTGGGAGCACGGCGGGGTCGACGTCGAGGGCATCCCGCGCGCGTTCGTCAACAACCTCACGGGCGGCTCGACGCAGGGCGCCTCGACCCTGACGCAGCAGTACGTGAAGAACGTCCTCATCGAGCAGGCCGTGCGCGACGACGACGTCATGGCGCAGCACGAGGCCAAGGCCGACACGCTCGGCCGCAAGGCCCGCGAGGCGAAGCTCGCCATCTCGCTCGAGAAGAAGATGACCAAGGAGGAGATCCTCCAGGGCTACCTCAACATCGCGCAGTTCGGGCGCTCCGTGTACGGCGTCGAGACGGCGGCCCGGCACTACTTCGGCATCTCGGCGAAGGACCTGAACTACCTCCAGGCGGCCACGATCGCCGGGATCACCAAGGCGCCGTCCACGTACGACCCGACGGCCGACCCGGAGAAGGCTCAGAACCGCCGCAACGTCGTCCTCAACACGATGTACCAGCAGGGCTACATCACCAAGGAGGAGTACGACGCCGGGCTGGCCACGCCCATCGCCGAGACGCTCCAGATCCAGCCGCTCGAGGCGGGCTGCCAGGCGGCCGAGAACGGCGCCACGTTCTTCTGCGACTACGTCACGAAGATCATCATGTCGGACCCGGTGTTCGGCGAGACCAAGGAGGAGCGGCAGTCGCTGCTCTACCGTGGCGGTCTCGACATCTACACGACGCTCGACCCGAACATGCAGGCGGCCGCTCACCAGCACGCGACGGCCGCCGTCCCGGCGGACGACCCGAGCCAGGTCGAGGACGCGATCGTCACCGTCGAGCCCGGCACGGGCAAGATCCTCGCGATGGCGCAGAACCGGGCGTACGACAACACGCAGGACCCGGCGCCGAACACGACCGCGGTCAACTACAGCGTCGACCAGGCCCACGGCTCGTCGAACGGGTTCTCCCCCGGCTCGACGTGGAAGCCGTTCGTGCTCGCCGAGTGGCTCAAGGAGGGCCACTCGCTCTACGACACGGTCAGCGCCAACAAGCGCACCTGGACGATCAACCGCGACTTCCGCGCGAGCTGCACCCGCCTGGGCAACGAGAAGTGGACCCCGGCCAACTCGGACGGTCCCGGCTCGGGCTCCATGTCGGTCCTCAAGGCGACGTTCAACTCGGTGAACACCGCGTACACCACCATGGCGAGCCAGCTCGACCTCTGCGGCATCGCGGAGACCGCGAAGGCCGCCGGGTTCCAGCCGTCCATGCTCAAGGACGAGGGCAACGTCAACGTCAACGCGTCGATGATCCTTGGCACGCAAAACTCGTCGCCGCTCCAGATGGCGGCCGCGTACGCCACGTTCGCCTCGGGCGGCACGTACTGCAAGCCGATCGCCATCACCAAGGTGGTCGCTGGTGACGGCAAGGAGCTCCCCGTGCCCACCGCGGACTGCCAGCCCGGAGCGATCGACCCGAACATCGCCAACACCGTCACCTACGCGCTGCAGCAGGTCATCACGCAGGGCTCGGGCCGCGGCAACGGTCTCGCTGACGGGCGCCCCGCAGCGGGCAAGACAGGGACGGCGAACAACAACACGCACACGTGGTTCATCGGGTACACCCCGCAGGTCGTCACCGCGGTGTGGATCGGCAACGCCGAGAGCGACGTCCCGATGAACGGCCGCTTCACCATCAACGGGAAGACGCGCCCCTACTGGTACGGGTCGAGCCTCGCCGCCCCGACGTGGCGCGACTACATGAACCAGATCCTCGCCGGCCAGCCCGCACCGGGGTTCGCCGACCCGGACTGGGGCCGGGTGAACGCCCCGACGCCCCCGCCGCGCACCCCCTCGACGCCCGAGGGCGGCCAGGACGGCGGCGACCAGGGCGGTCAGCAGCCCGGGGGCGACCAGCCGGGCGGCGACCAGCCCGACGACGACCAGCCGGACAACGAGGCCGACGGCGGCCGCGGCGACCGCGGGGACCGCAGCAACGGCGCGGGCCGCGAGAGCGACCTCGGCGCGTGGCTGGAGAGCCTCGGCGGCGGGGGGAACGGCTGAGCGCCGACGGGGCGCGCCGGGTCCTGCGCGGGCTCGGGGCGCTGGCCGCCGTCGGTGTGGCGGGCGTCGCGTACGCGCACGTGGAGACGAAGCTCTTCACGCTCCGTGAGGCGACCGTCCCGGTCCTGCCGCCCGGGTCGCGCCCCCTGCGGGTGCTGCACGTCTCCGACCTGCACCTCGTCCCGACCCAGCGGCGCAAGATCGAGTGGGTGCGGTCGCTCGCCGAGCTCGAGCCCGACCTCGTCGTCGACACCGGGGACAACCTCGCGCACGTCGACGCGCTCGAGCCGCTGCTCGACGCCCTCGCCCCGCTCCTGGCGGTGCCCGGCGCGTTCGTCCTGGGCTCGAACGACTACTTCGCCCCCGTCCCGAAGAACCCGGCGCGCTACCTCCTGCCCGACGCGCGGCTGCCGTTCGCGTCGCAGGCCCGCCTCCTGCCCGCGGCCGAGATGGCCGGCGCGATGCGCGACGCCGGGTGGGTCGACCTCACGAACCGTCGTGACGCCCTCGACGTCGGCGGCGTCCGCCTCGACCTCGTGGGCGTCGACGACCCGCACCTCGACCGCGACGTCTTCCCCGCGCCCGCGTCGCAGGCTCCGGCCGCCCCGCCGGAGGGCGGCGTGCTCCGGCTGGGGGTCACCCACGCGCCCTACCGGCGGGTCCTGGACCAGATGCACGACGACGGCGCGGAGCTCGTCCTCGCGGGCCACACCCACGGCGGGCAGCTCTGCGTCCCCGGGTTCGGCGCGCTCGTCACCAACTGCGACATCGACCGCAAGCGGGCCAAGGGCCTGCACGGCTGGCCGGGCCCACGCCCCGACGCCGCGGGCGGGCAGGACTCGACGTGGCTGCACGTCTCCGCCGGCGCGGGCACCTCGCCCTACGCGCCGGTCCGGTTCGCGTGCCGCCCCGAGGCGACGCTGCTGACCCTGACGTCGCGCTGACGGCTCCCCCCTTCCCCACCGCTCCGCCGAGCACGGGGTCAGCGACCGCGATCCCGGGTTTTCCGGTCGCCGACCCCGTGCTCGACGCGCGCGAGTCGGGGGGTCGAGGGGGTGTCGTCGGGGTGGCAGGGATCGGGTTTCGTGGCACGGCACTTCGTCGGCTATTCTGGGCAGGCTTCCTGCGGGGAAGACGAGGTTTCCTCGTCGACCGTCACGTGGGCCAGCAACCGGGGTGTGGCGCAGCTTGGTAGCGCGCTTCGTTCGGGACGAAGAGGTCGCAGGTTCAAATCCTGTCACCCCGACCAGCCGAGAGGCCCGGGATCCGCGAGGATCCCGGGCCTCTCGTCGTTCTCCCGCCCGCCGCTCCTCCGGCGGTGCGCCCCGGTTCGCGCGAGACTGAGGCCGTCCGCTGTCCCGAACCACCGCGGAGGTCGCCATGAGCGCTGGACGTCACGTCGTCGTCGGAGGAGGGCTCGCCGCGGCGAAGGCCGTCGAGGCGCTGCGCGCGGAGGGCTACGACGGCGGGATCACCGTCGTCGCGCGCGAGCCGCACCGCCCGTACGAGCGGCCGCCGCTGTCCAAGGACTACCTGCGCGGCGAGGCCGAGCGCGACGCGGTGTTCCCGCTCGCAGCGGACTGGTACGCCACGCACGACGTCGAGCTGCGCACCGGGACGACGGCGACGGCCCTCGACCTCGCGGAGCGGCGCGTGACGCTCGACGACGGCCGCGCGCTGTCGTACGAGAGGCTGCTGCTCGCGACGGGCTCGGACCCGCGCCGGATCCCTCTGCCCGGCGGCGACCTGGCCGGGGTGCACGAGCTGCGGACGCTCGACGACAGCGACGCCCTGGCCGCGGCACTGCGCGCGGCCCGGGACGACGGCGTCGGGCGGCTGGCGGTCGTCGGCGACGGCTGGATCGGGCTGGAGGTCGCGGCGTCCGCCCGCACGCTCGGCCTCGACGTCACCGTGATCGGGCTCGGGACCCACCCGCTGGAGCGCGTGCTGGGGCCCGAGATGGGTGAGCTGTACGGGCAGGTCCACGCCGACCACGGGGTGCACCTCCACCGCCGCGCCCAGGTCACGGGCATCTCCGGCGACGGTCGTCGGGCCACGGGGGTGGACCTCGCCGACGGCACCCACGTCGACGCGGACCTGGTGCTCGTCGCCGTGGGCGCGGTCCCGAACGTCGGGCTCGCGCGCGACGCCGGGCTCGCCCTCGACTCGGCGACGGGCGGCGTCGTCGCGTCCGCGACGCTCCAGACCACCGACCCCGACGTCTTCGTCGCGGGTGACGTCGCGAGCGTGCCCTCGGCGCGCTACGGGCGGTCGCTGCGCGTCGAGCACTGGGCGACCGCCCTCCACCAGGGCCCGCACGCCGCGCGCGCGATGCTCGGCGCGACCGACCCCTACCCCGAGCTGCCCTACTTCTTCTCCGACCAGTACGACGTCGGCATGGAGTACCTCGGCTTCGTCGCCGGCCCGGACGCCTACGACGAGGTCGTGGTCTCCGGCTCCGTCCCCGACCGTGAGCTCGTCGCGTTCTGGCTCAAGGACGGCCGCGTCGAGGCCGGGATGGCCGTCAACGTCTGGGACCGCATGGAGGACGTCAAGGCGCTGATCCACCGCGACGGCCCGCCCGACCGCGCCGAGCTGGAGTCGTTCGTCGGCTGACCCCCTCCGTCGGCCCACCAGGCGATCCCGGCGGTCCGAGCAGGTGGTCCCGGCTCGTCCGGGGGACGGGACGCGCCAGGACCACCTGTTCGACGCAGGGCGGGGCGGGGGCAGGGTCAGGGGAGGTCGCGCTGCTCCGGGCCGACGTACTGGCTGAGCGGGCGGATGAGGGCGTTGGCGGCGCGCTGCTCCATGACGTGCGCGGTCCAGCCGACCACGCGCGACGCGACGAACAGCGGCGTGAACATCGGGGTGTCGAAGCCCATGAGGTGGTACGCCGGGCCGGCCGGGTAGTCGAGGTTCGGCAGGATGTTCTTCCGCTCGGTCATCGCGGTCTCGAGCGCGGTGTAGAGCTCGAGGAGGTCCGGGCGGCCGTAGTGGTCGACGAGGTCGTCGAGCGTCGCGCGCATGGTGGGGACGCGCGAGTCGCCGTGCTTGTAGACGCGGTGCCCGAAGCCCATGATCTTGCGCTTGTGGGCGAGCGCGTCGTCGAGCCACGCGGCGGCGCGGTCGGCGGTGCCGATCTCGGCGAACGTCGCCATGACGGCCTCGTTCGCGCCGCCGTGGAGCGGCCCCTTGAGCGCGCCGACGGCGCCCGTCACGGCGGAGTGCAGGTCGGACAGCGTGGACGTGATGACGCGCGCCGTGAACGTGGACGCGTTGAACGAGTGCTCGGCGTACAGCACCATCGACACCTCGAACGCGCGCACGACGGCGGGCTCGGGCTCCTCGCCGAACGTCATCCACAGGAAGTTCTCGGCGTAGGAGAGGTCGTCGCGCGGCTCGACGAGCTGGAGGCCGCGACGGCGACGCTGGTCGAGCGCGACGGCGGCCGGCAGCACGGCCCACAGGCGGACCGCCTTGGCCTGCTCGGCCTCGGGCGAGGAGTCCTCAGCGTCGGGGTCGTGCGCGCCGAGCTGGGAGATCGCGGTGCGGACGACGTCCATGGGGTGGCACGTCGTGGGGAGCTCGAGGATCGCGTTGCGCACGTGGCCGGGCAGCGCGCGGTGCGCCCGCTCGACGGCGGTCTGCTCGGTGAGCTGCTCCGGCGTGGGCAGCTCGCCGTGCCACAGGAGGTACGCGACCTCCTCGAAGCTGCGGCGCGCGGCGAGGTCCTGCACCGGGTAGCCGCGGTACAGGAGCGAGTTCGTCTCGGGGTTGACCTTCGAGATCGCGGTGACGTCGACGACGACGCCCGCGAGGCCCTTGCGGATCTCGGGCGCGTCGGTGGTCGGTGCGGTGGTGGTCATGCGGTCACTCCTTCGTGCAGCACGGGTCGCGGGGAGATGCCGGTGCCGCGGCCGACGGGCGCGCGGCACCGGCCGGTCGTCAGGGCCGGTAGGTGAAGATGCCCTCGTCGAAGGTGTTGTAGGCGGCGTAGTCGAGCAGCTCGTAGAGGCGTGCGCGCGTCTGCATGCCTTCGACCTGGCCTGCCTGGGTGCCGGTCGCGGAGATCTCGTCGAGCGCGCGCTCGGCGGCGCCCATCGCGACCCGCAGGAGCGTGACGGGGTAGATGATCAGCCGCACGCCGGCGTCGCCGAGCTGGCGGCGTGTGAAGAGCTCGGACTTGCCGAACTCGGTCATGTTGGCGAGCACGGGCACGTCCACGGCCGACGCGACGGCCTCGAACTCCGACAGGTCCTTCATCGCCTCGGGGAAGATCGCGTCGGCCCCCGCGTCGACGAGCGCCTTGGCGCGGTCGATCGCGGCGCGCAGCCCGGCGTCGCCGGGGACCGTGCCGCGGACGTCGGTGCGCGCCATGATCAGGAAGCCGGGGTCGCGGCGCGCGTCGGCGGCCGCCCGCACGCGCTTCGCCGCCTCGTCGAGCCCGACGACCTCCTTGCCGTCGAGGTGGCCGCACCGCTTGGGGTTGACCTGGTCCTCGACGTGCGCGCCCGCCACGCCCGCGTCCTCGAGCGCCTGGACGGTGCGCGCGACGTTCATCGGCTCGCCGAAGCCGGTGTCGGCGTCGACGAGCGCGGGCAGGTCCGTGACGCGCGCGATCTGCTGCGATCGCCCCGCGACCTCGGTGAGGGTCGTGAGGCCGATGTCGGGCAGGCCGAGGTCGGCCGACAGCACGGCCCCCGACACGTACACGCCCTCGAAGCCCTTGTCCTGGATCAGGCGCGCGGACAGCGGGTTGAACGCGCCCGGGAGCCGCAGCGGCTCCCCCGTGGTCGCCGCGGCGTCGAGCGCCGCGCGGAACGCGCGCCGCTTGTCCGACGGCGTCACCTGGCTGTACAGCATCAGCGCGCCTCTCCCTCGGTGGTCGCGTCGGCCTCGTGCATGGTGAACCCGTCGCCCTCGACCTCGGGGTGCGCGGGGGCGTCGTCGCGACCGAGCTCGAAGAGGCCGGTCGGCGTCGGCACGGAGTCGAGCAGACCGGGCCGCCCGACGATCGTCAGCTCGCGCACCTCCGCGGGCGTGAGCTCCGGGAGCCGCTGCGCGAGGTCGAGGAAGCGCTCGATCTCGGCGTCCTCGAGGACGCCCGCGGCGAGCGTGCGGAACTTGTGCACGTACTGCTCGCGCCCGAACGGCCGCGCACCGAGCGGGTGCGCGTCGGCGACCGCGATCTCGCGGACGAGGCGGCCGCCGTCGGCCAGCTCGATCTCCACGCGCCCGCCGAACGCCTTCTCCGCCGGGTCGGTCGAGTGGTAGCGGCGCGTCCACTCGGGGTCCTCGGCCGTCGTGACCTTGGCCCACAGCGCGACGGTGTCGGGGCGGGCCGCGCGCTCGGGGGCGTACGAGTCGACGTGGTGCCAGCCGCCGTCCTGCAGCGCGACCGCGAAGATGTAGGGGATCGAGTGGTCGAGCGTCTCGCGCGACGCCGTCGGGTCGTACTTCTGCGGGTCGTTCGCGCCGGAGCCAATGACGTAGTGGGTGTGGTGGCTCGTGTGGATGACGATCGACGTGACGTTCTCGGGGTCGGCGAGCCACGGGTGCTCGTCGTGCAGTGCCCGCGCGAGGTCGATGAGCGCCTGCGACTGGTACTCCGCGGAGTGCTCCTTGGTGTACGTGTCGAGGATCGCCGTCTTCGGCTCGCCGGGAGCCGGGAGCACGACGTCGTACGCCGCGTCCGGGCCGTCGAGCAGCCACGCGACGACGCCGTCCTCGCCCTCGTAGATCGGCTCGGGCGACGTCTGGCCACGCATCGCGCGGTCGACCGCCTCGACCGCGACCTTGCCCGCGAACGCCGGGGCGTGCGCCTTCCACGTGGAGATCTGGCCCTTGCGCGACTGGCGGGTGGCCGTCGTCGTGTGCAGGGCCTGGCCGATCGCCTGGAACACCGTCTCGGTGTCGAGGCCGAGCAGCGTCCCTATGCCCGCGGCGGCCGACGGCCCGAGGTGCGCGACGTGGTCGATCTTGTGCCGGTGCAGGCTGATCGAGCGCACGAGGTCGACCTGGATCTCGTAGCCGGTCGCGATCGCCCGGACGACGGCGGCGCCGTCGGACCCGGCGTGCTGCGCGACGGCGAGGATCGGCGGGATGTTGTCGCCCGGGTGGGAGTACTCGGCGGCGAGGAACGTGTCGTGGAAGTCGAGCTCGCGCACCGCGACGCCGTTCGCCCAGGCCGCCCACTCGGGGCTCGTGCGGGTGGTGAGGCCGCAGCCGAACACCGTCGACCCCGGGGTGTAGGGGTGCGCGAGCGCCTGGCCGCGCGCCGCGACCGCGGGGCCGCGCGTCAGGCTGGCCGCGGCGACCGCGGCGTTGTCGATGACCCGGTTGACGACCATGTCGACGACCTCGGGCGTGACCTCGACGGGGTCGGTCGCGAGCTCGGCGAGCTTCCACGCGAGCTGGTCGGTGCGGTCGAGCGGCTCCGCGCTGGGGTAGACGCGCAGGTGGTGGGTGTACGGCATCGGTGTCTCCGTCGTGCGGTGGGCGGTGGTCAGGGGAGGTCGTCGGTCGCCGACCCCGCGCCGCGCAGCGACTGCTCGGCGAGGGCGGCGCTGCGCTCGATGTGGGCGCGCATCGCCGCCTCGGCGGCGGCGGCGTCGCGGCTCGCGATGGCGTCGGCGACGGCGCGGTGCTCGTCGACGTGGTCGGTGGTGCCCACGCGGCGGCGAGCCGCGAGCGCGCGGTACCGGTCGACGTGGCCGCGGATCTGGCGCAGGAGCGCCGAGCCCCAGCGGTTGTCGGCGAGCGCCTCGATCTCGCCGTGGAACTGGGCGCCGATGCGCAGCACCTCGTCCTCGTGGTCGCGGACCGCGTCCATGAGCGTCACGAGGCGCGCGAGCCGCGCGACGTCGTCGGGCGTGGCGCGCTCGCACGCGTCCCGGGCGAGGAGGCCTTCGAGGCGGGCGCGCACGTCGTAGACGCGCCGCGCGTCGGCGAGGTCGAGCGGCGCGACGCGCACTCCCCCGGTGGGCAGCTCGACGACGAGCGCCTCGGCCTGGAGCAGCCGCAGCGCCTCGCGCACCGGGGTCCGCGAGACGCCGAGCTCGGCGGAGAGCACGGGCTCGGTGAGCCGCGCGTCGGGCGCGAGGGAGCCGTCGATGATGCGGCCGCGCAGCAGGTCGTAGACCGCGCGGGCCCCGGACTGGCGGCGCGCGAGGCCCGCGTCGCCAGGCGCCGCGGACGGCCCGACGGCGGTGCGCAGCTCGGGCGTCGTCGTCACCCGGCCATCGTGCCACACGCCCTGCGCACTTGTATACAACTCTCGCTGAGGCGGGAGATGTCACATCAGGGGGCGCCGCGTCGTCGTCCGGGTATGAGGATCGCTGTGGTGGGTGGGACGGGGACCGTCGGTCGGCACGTCGTGGCGCGGCTGGCCGCGCGCGGCCACGAGGTGCGGGCGCTGAGCAGGCACGCGCGGGAGCACCCCGTCGACCTCACCACGGGCGCAGGTCTCGCGGCGGCGCTCGACGGCGTCGACGTCGTGGTCGACGCGAGCAACACCGCGACGTCGTTGCGGCACGTGCGCGCGGCCGTCGTCCACGGCACGCAGCGCCTGCTCGCCGCCGAGCGCGACGCCGGGGTGTGGCACCACGTGCTCGTGTCGGTGGTCGGGTGCCACGATGTGCCGATGGCCTACTACGCCGCCAAGGTCGCGCAGGAGCGCGAGGTCGCGGACGGGGGCGTGCCGTCGACGGTCGTCGCCGCGACCCAGTTCCACGAGCTCGTCGCCGCGACGCTCGGGGCCGCGGCGCGCCGGGGCGTCGTGCCGCTGCTGCGCGCCCCGGTCCAGCCGGTCGCGGCCGCCGAGGTCGGCGCCGCCGTGGCGGACGCGGCCGAGCGCGACCCGCTCGGTGGCACGACGACCGTCGCGGGTCCCGAGGTGGTCGACCTGCGCGACCTGGCGCGCGCCTGGCGCGACGTCACCGGCTCGCGCGCCGTCCCCGTCCGGGTGCCGCTCCCCGGCGCGCTCGGCCGCGCGCTGCGCGCCGGCGGCCTCACCGACCCGCAGCCTGACGTGCGCGGCACCACGACGTTCCGGGACTGGCTCGCCGCGCAGCACGCCGAGCGGGCGGCGGCCCGATGACGAGCCCGGCCGCCGACGACCTCGCGCGCGCGTTCGAGGCCGAGCGCCCCCGCCTCCTCCGGCTCGCGTACGCGACGACCGGCTCCTGGTCCGACGCCGAGGACTGCGTCCAGGACGCGTGGCTGCGGCTGCGCACCCAGGACGCGGGCTCGATCCGCAACCTCGCGGCCTGGCTCACGACGACGGTCGGGCGGCTCGCGCTCGACGTGCTCGGGAGCGCGCGGGCGCGCCGCGAGCGCTACGTCGGGACGTGGCTGCCGGAGCCGGTCGTGACGACCCCGGGCGCCGCCTCGCCGGTCGCCGCGGGCGTCGTCGACGCGGCGGACCCGGCCGACCGCGTGACGCTCGACGAGGAGGTGAGCATGGCCCTCCTCGTCGTGCTCGAGCGCCTCTCGCCCGCGCAGCGCGTCGCGTTCGTGCTCCACGACGTGTTCGGGCTGCCGTTCGACGAGGTGGGCGACGTCGTCGGGCGCTCGCCCGCCGCCGTCCGCCAGCTCGCGGCGCGCGCCCGCAAGGACGTGGAGGCGGGGCGGCCGCGCGGGACCGCGACGCGCGCCGAGCAGGCGCGCGCCGTCGAGGCGTTCGTCGCGGCCTGCTCCGACGCCGACCTGCCGGCCCTGCTCGCGGTGCTCGACCCCGACGTGGTGCTGCGGGGCGACGGCGGCGGCAAGGTCCGCGCGCTGCGGCACACCGTGCGCGGGGCGGGGACGGCAGGTCCCGTGCTGCTCAGCTACCTGCGCCGGCCGCCCGAGGCCGTGCGCGTGGTCGACGTCAACGGCGCACCGGGGCTGCTCCTGCGCGACGGGACCGGGGTGCTCACGGTGATCGCGTTCACGGTCGTCGGGGGGCGGGTCGCCGCGATCGACGTCGTGCGCAACCCCGACAAGCTCGGGACGGTGCGCGCCGACCTCCTCGACGCGGACCCGGCATGACCAGGGCGTGACCGGGGCTCAGGGGCGGTAGCCGTCCGCGGGCCAGGCGCCGTAGCCGTCGAGATGCTCGTCGGCGTCGCGCACGTAGTCGTCGACCGGGGCCATGCGCTCCGCCATCTCGAAGTGCCAGTCCACGAGCTCGCCGAGCGGCACCGGGGTGCGCGACGACCGGGCGACGTCACGCCCCTCCTCCGACCACAGGGGCGGGTAGACGCTCAGGCCCTCGTCGAGGCGCACGGAGCCGATCTCGTCGTACCAGCCGGGCCAGCGCACGGGCGCGTAGAACTCGGCAGTCCCCCCGCTCACGGACCACTCGAGGAACGCCGCCTGGCCGAACCCGAGGTCGAGCCAGGACAGCGAGCCGGGCGCGAAGTAGTGGACGTTGCCGAGCGGGCCGGGGAGCCCGCCGCCGTTGATCGCGAACGTGCCGCCGAGCACGTCGTACGCGACGACGAGGACGGACGGCGCAACGCTGTCCTCGCCCGGCTCGCCGAGGCCGTTGACGGTCGCGAGGTCCGGCAGCCCGGCCCCGCCCCCGCCGATGATCCGGAGCCACCCGCCGTCGACGAGGACCCCGCCGGTGTGCAGGGCGAGCGCGCCGAGGGTCGAGCGGACGGTGACCTGGAGCCGGTAGAGGACCTCGAGCGACCAGGCGGGCGCGGGCACGACCTCGACGCCGCCGCGACCCAGCATGCGCGAGAGCGTCGGCCACGCCGGGTCGTCGACCGCAGCGAGCTCCGCAGCCGTCCGCACTGTCATGGCCGGATCATGCCAGATGTTGCCCGTCAGCAGGAGTCCTGGTAAAAGCGCAGGGTCGGTACGCGCCCGGCTCGTCCGTCGATGCACCGAAAAGACCGGTTCCCCCGCGCGGTGGCCCGGGTAGGCCCTGGCACGGTGAAGACGCCGGGCGGACCCTGGGGAGGACGTCGGCGCGCCACCCCGCACGGTCGCGGTGACCGGTACGGTCACGGCCGTGGACGACGACGGCACACCCTCCCCCGAGCCCGCCACCGACCCCGGCACCGGCACCGGCACCGGGACGGTCCCGCCACGGGCACGACGGCGCGGCCCCCTCGTCGCGGTGGCCGCCGCGGGCGTGGGCGGTGTTCTCGCGGTGGTGGCCTCCGTCGTCGGGCCGGCGGCGCTGCGCACCGCGGCCGAGCAGCCCGCCCCGACCACCTCGTCGGTCGGCACGACGACCCCCGCTCCCGGTGCGACGCCCGCGCCGACCTCCCCCGAGAGCGACCACGAGGCCGTCGCGGCGCGGCTGCGGGCGCTGCCCGGCGTCGCGGCCGTCGAGGCCCTGGGGACCGCGGGCGAGTCCGCGCGCATCACGCTGGTCAGCCCGCTGCCGAGACCCGAGGAGGCGCAGCGCACCGCCGACGACGCGAGCGCGATCGTCGCCGTCGTGCCCGGCGGTGGTGCCTGGTCGCTCCGCGTCGAGGGCACGGGCGCGGGCGGCGGGACGTTCGCCGTCGCGCACGGCCCGGGCGCGGGCACCGACCGCGGCGTCGACCCGGCCACCGGGGAGCCACGCCCCGAGCTCCTCGGGGCCGACGCCGTCGCCGACGCCGTGCGCCTCGTCGCCCACGACCCCGTGCGCCGCGTGTTCCTGTCGCCGGGGTCCGCGTCGGTCGACGTCCGCGCGGCCGGGGACCTCGTCGCGGCCGCCGCGCTCGTCCGTGCCGAGGGCCGGGGGCTGACGAGCCTCGGTGTCGCCGGCGGTGCCGTCGGCACCTACGACGACGGCGGGCAGTCCGTCCCCGACGACGCGCTGCTCACCCTGCTCGGAGAGGTCGCCGCGGAACCCGGCGTGACGCAGGTCGTGCACGAGACCGCGCGGGACACGTTCCCGCCGAGACCCCTGCTCACCGTCATCACCTCGGGCGACGCGGCCGTCGTCGCGCGCACGCTCGACGGCGCGGCCTACTCCGGACCCGTGCTCGCGTACCAGGTCCACGGCTCGACCGACGGCGGCGCGTCCGCGACGCGCTCCGGGTTCGTCGCGGGAGCCGCCGCACCGACGACCGGGACGCGCCCCGCGGGCGCGTGCGCCCCCGGCGACCTCACGCTCGGGGCCCTCGGGTTCGACGCCGCGGCGGGGCGCCGGTTCCTCACCGTCACGGCCCGCAACGACGGCACCGCGGAGTGCGTCCTCGCGGGCGCGCCCGCGGTCCGCTTCGTGGCCGACGACGGCTCGGAGACGGACGTGCTCCTCGAGCCGGACGACGACGGCCTCGCCCCGATCACCCTCGCGCCGGGCGCCACCGCCTGGGCCGCGCTCTCGTGGCGGGGCGGGTCGACGGCGGACGACCCGCCGCTCGTCACGACGCTGCTCGTGGCCCCGCACCCGGGAGACCCCGAGTCGGTCGTCGGGCTCGCGGGGATCCCCGGCGTCGGGGACGGCCTCGACCTGCTCGGCGGCGGGACCGCGACGATCGGGTCGTGGACGCCCGCGCGGGAGCTCGCGAGCTGACGCGTCACCCGAACGTCGCGGTGAACACCTGGACGCCGGGCGGGACGTCGAGCTCGACGAGTCCCTCCGTCGGACCGTCGCCCTCCAGGACGGGGTAGAGCGTCGGGCTGCCGGACACGTCGATCTCGCGGGTCGTGGTCCGCCCGTCCGTCGTGACACGGGCCCTGACGGTGCCCTCGCCGCCGAGCACCGTGAACACGTCGGTCGAGCGGTACGCGAGGCGCACGCGCGCGTCGTCGGACACGGCGGTCGCGCCCTGGAAGTCGACGTCCCACGTGCCGCCGAGCGAGAACGTGTCCTGCCGCTGGTCGTCGGCGAGCGTGAAGTCCTGCTGCCCCGCGGCGTAGCGCGGCTCGCCGGCGTAGTTGACGACGCGCTTGATGGAGAAGTACGTCTCGGGCGTCGTCTCGTCCTGCGGGGTGGTGTCGCCGACGGTGGTGGGCTCGGGCAGCTCGACGCCCGGGTTCGCGTCCTCGAGGAGCTCGCGCACCAGACGCTCGGTGTCCTCGTACCCGCCCTCCCCGAAGCGGATGTGGCGCACGGTCCCGTCGGCGTCGACGAGGTACTGCGCGGGCCAGTAACGGTTCCGGTAGGCCGTCCAGGTCGCGTACGCGTTGTCCTGGGCCACGGGGTAGGTGACGCCGAGGTCCTGCGCGCCCGCGACGACGTTGCGCGTCTCGCGCTCGAACGCGAACTCGGGCGTGTGGACCCCGACGACCTCGAACCCCGCGCCGACGTCGCGGTAGCGGTCGTACCAGGCGTTGACGTGCGGGATCGCGCGCTGGCAGTTGATGCAGGAGTAGGTCCAGAAGTCCACGAGCACGACCTTGCCGCGCAGCCCCTCGAGCGTCAGCGCCTCGCCGCCCGGGGTGTTGAGCCACGTGTCGATGCCGCGCAGCTCCGGGGCGGTGCCGCAGTCCTCCAGCACGGGCGCGCCGTTCGAGCAGTTCGACAGCTCACGGTTCTCGTCGGTGACGAGCCCGCCGAGGTCGAGCGCCTCGCGCACGGCGTCGTTCTCGTCGACCCGCTGCTGGAGCGCACCCGTGTAGTCGGGCAGGGCGCGCTGGAGCGCGGCGGGGAGGTTCAGCGCGAGCGCGCCCGCGAGCGCGATCATCACGACGCCGCCCGTGATGCGGATGCCGCGCGTGTGCCGCTGGAACCCGCGGACCCGCTCCGCGACGCGACGTCCCGCGAGCGCGAAGACCAGGAGCGGGATCGCCGCACCGACCGCGAAGGACACCGTGAGAGCGACGGTGCCCGGGCCGATGTTCCCCGTCGCCCCGGCCACGGTGATCGCTGCGAGGACCGGCCCGGCGCACGGCACGTACAGCACGCCGAGGCCGAGGCCGAGCACGAACGCCCCGCGGTCCTGGCGGGCGGCGCCGCGTCGTGCCCCGAGCGCCGCGATCCGCCGGAACGGCCGCTCCAGGACCTCCTCGACGCGCGGCACGATCATCCCCACGCCGATCGCGACGAGGAGCACGATGCCCGCCCAGCGCAGCAGGTCCTGCGGGAGCCCGAGCGCGGTCAGCAGGAGGGAGCCGAGGAGCGTGAAGACGCTGAAGCTGAGGACCAGGCCCGCGATGACGAGGTAGGGGCGCCACGAGCGGCGCGCGGTCGGCCGCGTCGCGCGGGGCCCGGGCCCGCCGCCGGCCGGGGCGGCGGGCTCCGCGTCCCCCGTCGACAGGTCGAGGGCGAGCGTCCCGCCACGCGTCGGCCGCGCCGCGACCTCCCGCGACCCGGCGGCCTCCGGCGCCCCACCCGGGCCACCCCGGCCACGCAGCCCCGCGGCCGGGCGACCGCCGACGCGGACGGCGTCCGGGACGCCCGCGAACAGCCCCGGGGAGACGCCGCCTGTCCCGGTCTCCGCGGTGCCCGACGGCGCCTCCCCCGTGCGCGCGCCCTGCACGCCGCCCGCGAAGAAGATGACGGGCAGCATGGGCAGGATGCACGGCGAGATCCCCGTGATGAGTCCGCCGAGCAGGCCGATGACGATGAGCGTCTCCATGCCCGGAGTTCGGACCGGCGGCCCTCACGGATGGGTCCGCCGCGCGCCGAGCGCACGTCGCCGGGCGCACGACGACGGCCCCGACCGTCCGGTCGGGGCCGTCGGGACCCGCTCGCGCGGGTCCACCGCGCGCCCGCTTCTGGACGCGCCGGGAGGATCACATCGTCGGCATGAGCACCTTGTCCACGAGGTACACGGTCGCGTTCTGCGTCATCACGCCACCGCACACGACGGCCGCGTCGTTGACCATGAGCTCGTCGCCCGAGCCGGTCACCTCGACCGTGCCGCCCTCGACGGTCTCGTGCTCGCCGACGACCTGGTCGGGCGTGAGCTGGCCGGGCACCACGTGGTACGTGAGGATCTTCGTCAGCGTGTCGGAGTCCGTCTTCAGCGACTCGAGCGTCGCGGCGTCGATCTTGGCGAACGCGTCGTCGACGGGGGCGAACACGGTGAACTCGCCGCCGTTGAGCGTGTCGACGAGGTTGACGTCCGGGTTGAGCTCACCCGAGACGGCCGCGGTGAGCGTCGTGAGCAGCGGGTTGTTCGACGCCGCCACGGCGACGGGGTCCGTCGACATCCCGGTGATCGACCCGGCGCCGTCGGGCACCTGCTCCGCGTAGGCGGCACAGCCGGGGCCCACGAGGTTCGCGGCGGGGTCGGCCGCCATGTCGTCCGAGCCCTCGGTCGAGTCGTCGGACGTCGAGTCGTCCGTCATGGTGTCGGACTGGGCGTCGGTCGTCGTCGAGTCGGACCCCGTGTCCGAGTCGGAGCTGCACGCGGACAGGCCGAGCACGGCGAGCGTGGCGATGCCGGCGACGGCGTACGACGTGCGGGTGCGAACGTTCATCGGTCTCTCCTCGGGTCGTCGCCCCGCCGGTGCGGGGCGTCATGCCGAGGGTTCGGAGCGCTGGCCCGGGTGGATGGGTCGGGATCGGCACGAGTTTTCTCGCGCGCGTCCCGACCCCTCCGGGCCGCGGCGCTCAGCCGACGAGCGCGACCACCGGGTCCGTCGTGGGCTGCTCCGAGCCGCCCGCCGGCTCGACCGTCACGGCCATGCCGACGCCCGGCTCGCCCTGGACGAGCCGCGACGTGCTGCCGTCCTGGACGTCGAGGACGCCCGCCGAGACGACGGCGCCGTCGGGCTCGACCACCCAGAGCTGGTAGTCGCGGTCGTCGCCCGCGTCCGGCAGGTCGGACGCGCGGAAGTACATGTCGTCGCCTGCCGCGACGACGGACGCCTGTCCGCCGCCCGCCACGTCGCCGTGCAGGATCGTCACATCGGGGTCGGCGAGCATGCGCTCGATCGCGTCCGCCCGCGCCTCCAGGCGGGACTGCTCCTGCGTCGCGCGGACCGCGACCGTCGTCGGGACGGCCACCGCGACCACCGCGGCCACCGCCGCCGCGAGCCCGGTCCAGCGCCGTCGGCGGGCGCGGCGCGCGGCCGCGAGGTCGACGACGACGCCTCCCGTGCTCTCCCCGGCGGACGGGACCGCGTCCGCGGTCGCGGCCACGCGGGCCAAGACGGTGTCGCGCAGCGCGGGCGGCGGTGCGCTCTCGACCGCGAACGCCGCCACGACGTCGCGGTACTCGTCGAGCTCGCGCCGCGCGTCGGGGTCGGCCGCGAGCAGGCGCTCGACGGCGCGCCGCTCGACGTCGTCCACCGCGTCGAGCGCGTAGGCGGGGAGCAGGTCGCGGACGTCCGGACGGTCGTGCGCGCCGTCGCCGTGAGGCGTGGTCAGGTCAGCCACGACGCACCCCCAGGCAGTCGCGGAGCCGCAGGAGCCCGTCCCGGATGCGGGACTTCACGGTCGGCAGCGCGGCGTCGAGCCGCTCCGCGACCTCCCGGTAGGTGAGCCCGCCGTAGTACGCCTGCACGACCGCCTCCCGCTGCGTCGCCGTGAGCGAGTCCAGGCACCGCCGCACGGCAGCGCCCTCGAGACGTCGCTCGACGTCCTCCACCACCACGTCCCGCGGTGCCGCGGCCGTCGAGGCGTCCACGTCGCGCTGGTCGCGGTCGCGGCGCGCCTGCTCGGCCCGCACGCGGTCCACCGCGCGCCGCCGGGCGAGCGTGGCGACCCAGGTTCGCGCCGAGCCGCGGGTCGCGTCGTAGCGCGCCGCCGTCTGCCACACCTCCACCATCACCTCCTGCACGACCTCCGCCGCGTGGTCCGGGTCCCGCAGGACCCCCAGGCACGTGCCGTACGCGACCGGCGCGAGCGCGTCGTAGACGGGCGCGAACGCGGCGGGGTCGCCGCCGGCGCACGCCGCGAGGGCGGCGTCGACGGCCGGGTTCGTCGTCACGGGAGGTGGCACCCGGTCAGTGTGCAGCACGGGCGCCTCCCGCACGCGCTGCGGCGCGTCGACCACGGCTCTCGGCACCCGACCTCCCGTCGCCAGCGCCGTCCCGGTCCGTCCGGGACACCCTGGGTTCGGCGCCGACGCGCGGACGGATGGGTCCCCGCCCCGCGGGCACCGCTCAGAGCGCGCGTCGGGCGCGGACCGCGCCCGCGAGCTCGCGCAGGAGGTCGGCCGTCGTGTCCCAGTCGATGCACGCGTCCGTGACGGACTGCCCGTAGACGAGGCCGCTCGGCGCGGGCTTCTGCGCGCCCGCCACGAGGAAGCTCTCCATCATGAGGCCCGTGATGCCCTGCTCGCCCTCGGCCAGCCGTGCGGAGACCTCGCGCACGACCTCCGCCTGGCGCACGTGGCTCTTGCCGGAGTTGCCGTGCGACGCGTCGACCACGAGCCCGTGCTCCGTGACCCCGCCGCGGCCCGAGGTGCGCGCGACCGCGAGCGCCGCCGCGACGTCGTCGGCCCCGTAGTTGGGGCCCGAGCGCCCGCCGCGCAGGATGACGTGGCAGTCGGGGTTGCCCGCGGTCTCCACGGCGGCGGCCCGGCCGAGCGAGTCCATGCCGAAGAACGTGTGCTCGCTCGCCGCGGTGATGCAGCCGTCGACCGCGATCTGCACGTCGCCGTCGGTCGCGTTCTTGAACCCGACGGGCATCGACAGGCCCGAGGCGAGCTGGCGGTGCACCTGCGACTCGGCGTTGCGCGCGCCGATCGCGCCCCACGACACCGCGTCCGCGATGTACTGCGGGCTCGTCGGCTCGAGGAACTCGCACGCGGCCGGGACGCCGGCGTCGAGGACGCCGAGCAGCACCTCGCGCGCGAGCCGCAGGCCGTGGTGCACGTCGTGCGAGCCGTCGAGGTGCGGGTCGTTGATGAGGCCCTTCCAGCCCACGGTCGTGCGCGGCTTCTCGAAGTAGACGCGCATGACGACCATGAGGTCGTCCGCGAGCTCGTGCGCGACGGCGGCCAGGCGCCCCGCGTACTCGAGCGCGGCCTCGGGGTCGTGCACCGAGCACGGGCCGACGATGACGAGGAGACGGTCGTCGTCGCCCGCGAGGACGTCACGGACCTCGCGGCGCGACGTCGTCACGAGGTCGCTGCGCGTCGCGCCGAGGGGCAGGTCGGCGAGCATGGTGCGCGGCGCGGGGAGGGCGTCGAGCGCGCGGACCCGCAGGTCGCTGGTGCGCGCCTGGAGCTCGGGGCTGTCCACGGGGTCGACGGTACTCGTCGCACCGTCGGTCGTCGCGGTCTCGGGCGAGGTGGTGGTGCTGGTCACGGGGGGGCTCCTGGTCTGTGCGGCGGGGTCTGGGAACGCCGTGAGTCGGGATGCCCAGCGGCGCTCCACCGGCCTGCTGCCGCCCGTGGTCCCGGAGCGGCCCGTCTCACGACGAAGGGCCCGGACGCGGTCCGCGTCCAAGGCCCTGTGCTGGCTCCGGGTGGTGATCTGTGGTCAGGCTGACGCCCGCACGGCCCCACCGGGAGCCTGCGTAAAGCGCCAATACCACTGAGAAGTCACGAGCCGACCGTAGCACAGCGCCTCCGAGGGGCGGACGGCCCGTCTCACGGGCCGGTCGGGCAGCGCCTACGCTCGGGGTATGCCGATCCCCGACTTCGTCGCCGCCCTCCGCTCCCGTGTCGGGACCGACCTGCTGTGGATGCCGGGAGTGTCGGGCGTCGTCGTGGACGACGCCGGCCGGGTGCTGCTCGGGCAGCGCGCCGACTCCGGCCAGTGGGCCGTGATCAGCGGGATCCTCGAGCCGGGCGAGGACCCGGCGGTCGGGCTCGCGCGCGAGGTGCTCGAGGAGACGGGCGTCGAGGTCGTGGTGGACGCGCTCGTCGCGGTGACGGTCACGGAGCCGATGGAGTACCCGAACGGCGACCGGTCGCAGTACCTCGACCTGGCGTTCCTGTGCCGCCCGGTGTCGCCGGCGGCCGCCGCGGCGGCGCACGTCGCGGACGACGAGTCCCTCGCCGTCGCGTGGTTCGCCCCGGACGCCCTGCCCGACGACGTCGCGCGCTCGTCGACCGAGCGCCTCGGCCACGCCCTCGCGCGGCTCGCCGACCCCTCAGCCGGCCCGTTCTTCGTCCGCTGACGCGGCGGCCGGCGCGTCGGGCACCGGCGCCCTCCCGTCCGTGGCGGGGCCGAGCCAGCGCACCGCGAGCAGGCACGCGTCGTCGTCCTCCGGAGCGCGCGAGACGACGGCCTCCAGCAGCCGCTCGTCGCGCAGCCCCGCGCCGAGCGCGCGCGTGACGACGTCCGCGAGCTCGTCGAGCGCGAGCGCGAGCGGCCGGTCGCGGCGCTCGACCACGCCGTCCGTGAAGAGCAGCAGGAGATCGCCCGGGGCGAGCCGCACGGCCTTCGCGACGCGCGGCGTCGTGCCCCGCACGCCCAGCGGCGTCGACCGCGCCTCCCACAGGTACGCGGCCGAGCCGCCCGCGCGCACGAGCAGGGGCGGCAGGTGGCCCGCGCACGTGTAGCGCAGCACCCCGGCCCGCAGGTCGAGCTCCCCGTAGACGAGGCTCGCCATGAAACCCGTGCCCGTCCGGTCGACGAAGCGGTCGACGCGCTCGACCACCTCCTCCGGCGGCAGCCCCGTGTCGGACGCGGCCCGGACGGCGGTGCGCAGCTGCCCCATCGACGTCGCCGCCTTGAGCCCGCGGCCGACGACGTCCCCCACGCTGAGCGCGACGACGTCGGGCGCGACCCGGAAGGTGTCGTACCAGTCGCCGCCGACCTGGAGGTCGTGGACGCCCGGGCGGTAGCACGCCGAGACCTCGACCTGCGGGTCGGTGACGATCCCGTCCGAGAGCATCGCGCCCTGGAGCTCGCTCGCGACCGAGACGCTCTGCTCGTGGACCCGCGCGCGCGAGAGCGCGAGCGCCGCGAGCTGGCCCGCGGCGGCGGCGGTGCCCAGGTCGACGGGGTCGGAGCCCGCGGCGCGACGTGGTTCGAGCGCGAGCACGCCGAGCAGCGCGCCCGCGGTGCGCAGCGGCACGACGACCGTCCCGTCGTCCCGCACGGTCGCCTCGGCGAGCTCGTCGATCGACGGCGCCAGGACGCCGACGGCGCCGCCCCACCGCCGCAGCGGGCCGCGCTCCTGCGCCGTCCACAGCGCGGCGTCGCCCGCGCCCAGCATCGTGACGGCCGCCCGGAGCAGGACCCACGCGACGCCGTCGAGACCGGCGACGCTCGCGAGGTCGGCCGCGACGCCGTGCAGCAGCCGCACCCGGCGCTCCGCCTCCTCCGCCGCGCGGCGCGCCTCGACGAGCTCGTGCTCGAACCGCGACCGCTCGCGCGCGCCCAGCATCGCGACCTCGATCAGCCGCTCGCCGCGCGCCTCGCGCTCGATCGCCGTGAGCAGCACGGGCTCGCGGCCCCCGGGCGTGCGGAGCTCGACCGCGACCTCGTCCACGCGGCCCTCGATGTGCAGGCGCGGGCCGACGTGCGTCTCCCAGAAGATGCGCCCGCCCACCGTGAGCAGGTCCGCCAGCCGGCGGCCCGCGACCGCCTCGACGTCCGGGACCTCGATCGTCCGCAGGAACTCGTCGTTGGCGTCGAGGACGCGCGCCTCGGTGTCGAGGAGGAGCAGCGCGACGGGGGCGAGCGCCCAGCGCTCGGCCCGGGACATCGCCATCAGGCGGCGCCCAGCCAGTCGCGCATCGCGCGCACGAGGAGGTCCGGGTGCGAGAGGTTCGGGCAGTGCCCCACCGAGTCGATGACGACGAGGTCGCTGCCGGGCAGGTGCTCGTGCACGTAGCGCCCGACCTCGGGCGGCGCGATGACGTCCTCCCGGCTCTGCACCACGAGGCTCCGGGTGCGCACGCGCGCCAGGTCCGCCCGGTTGTCGCCGAGGAACGTCGCGCGCGCGAACTGCCGGGCGACCGCCGGGTCGTTGCGCCGGAACACCGCGGCGAGCTCGTCGCCGAGCGCCGGGCGGTCCGGGTTCCCGGCGATCACGGGCGCCATGACCTGCGTCCAGCCGAGGTAGTTCGCGTCCATCGTCTCCAGGAGCTCGTCGATCTCCTCGGCGGTGAACCCGCCGCGGTAGCCGTCGTCGTCGACGTACCGCGGGCTCGGGCCCACGAGGATCAGCCGGTCGAACAGGTCCGGGCGGTCGGCCGCGGCGAGCAGCGCGATCACGGCGCTCACCGAGTGGCCCACGAGCACCACGGGCCCGCGCCCGTCCCCGTGCTCGTCTGCCTGCCCCACGGCCTCGACGATCTCCACCACGTCCGCGGCGTAGCCCGCGAGGTCGGCGTGCCGGACGGGGTCGTGCGCGGTCGGGTGCGACGCCCCGCAGCCCGAGTGGTCGAACAGCACGACCCGGTGGTCCGTCGCGAACGCGGGCGCGACGAAGCGCCACATCGACTGGTCGCAGCCGAAACCGTGCGCGAAGACCATCGTCGGGCCGTCCTGCGCCCCCATGACCCGCACGTTGTTGCGCTCGTGCACGTCCACGCGTCACAGCGTAGGGGGAAGGGGTCGCGAGGGGCAGCGGCGCCCCGGGGTGAGACCCGCGCACGGCACAATGTCCTCATGCGTGTCTCGGCGAAGGCGGACTATGCGGTGCGGGCGTGCGCCGAGCTCGCGGCGTCGCCGCACGGCGACCCGGTGCGGGCGGAGGACCTCGCGACGGGTCAGGGCCTCCCGGTGAGCTTCCTCGAACGGATCCTCGGCGACCTGCGCCGGGCCGGGATCGTCGCGAGCGTCCGCGGGCGCTCCGGCGGCCACCGCCTCGCGCGCCCGGCGTCCGAGGTGACGCTCGCCGACGTCTTCCGCGCGGTGGACGGCCCGCTCGTCACGGTCCGCGACGAGCGCCCCCCGAGCCTGGAGTACGACGGCTCCGCGGCGGGCCTGCTCGAGGTGTGGATCGCCCTGCGCGCGAGCGTCCGCGACGTGCTGGACCGGGTGACGATCGACGACGTCGTGCGCCGCGACCTGCCCGACGACGTGCACGCGCTCGCCGCCCGCGCCGACGCGTGGGAGAACCCCTGACGGGAGGCTCCCGTTAACACTGGCCCACGATGCGGGCGGTGCTTCACATAGTGGACCCGCCCGGTCAACCTTGTCAGGACACGTCGGGACCCTCCCGACGGCCCGAGCAAGGAGGCCCCGGTGCGGACCCTCGTCCTGCTGGCCCTCGTGGGCCTCGGCGCCCAGCTCGTCGACGGCAGCCTCGGCATGGCGTACGGCGTGACCTCCACGACGCTCCTGCTCGCGATCGGGACGAACCCCGCGGCGGCGTCGGCGACGATCCACCTCGCGGAGATCGGGACGACGCTCGCGTCCGGCGCGGCGCACTGGCGGTTCGGGAACGTCGACTGGAAGGTCGTGCTGCGCATCGGCGTGCCGGGCGCGCTCGGGGCGTTCGCGGGCGCGACGTTCCTCGCGAACCTGTCGACCGAGGTCGCCGCCCCCGTCATGTCGCTGCTGCTCCTCGCGCTCGGCGTCTACGTGCTCTCGCGCTTCACGTTCGCCGGGCTGCCGACGGGTCGCCTGGGGCTGCCGCTGCGCAAGCGGTTCCTCGCGCCGCTCGGTCTCGTGGCGGGCTTCGTCGACGCCACGGGCGGCGGCGGCTGGGGCCCGGTGGGCACGCCCGCCCTGCTCGCGTCGGGCCGGATCGAGCCCCGCAAGGTCATCGGGTCCGTCGACACGAGCGAGTTCCTCGTCGCGGTCGCCGCGTCGCTCGGGTTCCTCTGGTCGCTCGGCTCGCAGGGGATCGACCTGACGTGGGTCGTGGCGCTCCTCCTCGGCGGGCTCGTCGCCGCGCCGATCGCCGCCTGGCTCGTGCGGATGCTCCCGCCGCGGATCCTCGGCTCGGCCGTGGGCGGCGTCATCGTGCTCACCAACGTCCGCACGCTGCTGCGCTCCGACTGGGTCGACGCGAGCGGCGCGGTCCAGGGCGTCGTGCTGGCGCTCGTCGCGGTCGTCTGGGCCGCCGCCGTCGTCTGGTCGGTGCGGGCGCACCGCCGCGCCGTGGCGGCGGAGGCAGCGGCCGACCCGACACCCGCCGACACCCCCCACCCGGCCCCGGCCACCCGCTGACCCCGTCCCCGCCGAGCAGGTGGTCGTGGTCCGTCCTGGCGGCAGGACGGACCACGACCACCCGCTCGACCTGCGAGGACCGGCTCGATCTCAGTCGCTCGCGTAGCGGCGGACGAAGGTTGCGAGGATGCGGTGGGGCTCCCGGACGTCGCCGCGCCGGACGGCCGCCTCGACGTCGCCCGCAGCCTCGGGCGGGAAGTAGCCGTAGTCCCGGTAGACGCCGATGCGCGTGAGGATGCCCTCCAGGTCGAGCTCCGGGTGGAACTGCGTCGCGTAGAGGTTCTCCTTGACGCGGAACATCTGCACCGGGCACGCGTCCGACGTCGCGAGCAGCACCGCGTGCGGCGGCAGCTCCCGCACCGCCTCCTTGTGGCCCACGTACGCCTCGAACGCGTCGGGCAGGCCCGCGAGCAGCGGGTCGGCCCGGCCCTCCGGGGTGAGCCGGATCGTCACGGGCGAGATCGGCTCGGCGTACGTGTCGTCCAGCACCGCGCCCTCGTGCAGGCCGAGGGTCCCGACGCCGTAGCACGCCCCGAGGAACGGGACGTCGCGCTCGACGATCTCGTCCAGGAGCGGCGCGAGCTCGCGCTCGACCCGGCGCTGCGTCGCCGACTTCTCCGCCTCGGGCCGCGACGAGTCGAACGGGCTGCCGCCGACGATCACCCCCGAGTACGCGTCGAGGTCGATCGCCGGCAGCGGGCCCGCCTCCATCCGGACGCGGTGCAGCTCGTGCGGCGCGAGGCCGGAGTGACGCAGCACCGCCGCGTGCTCGCCGTCCGCGGCCGGGTCCTCCGCCCGGGACGCCAGCAGCAGGAAGGGCTTCATGCCGGTCAGGCTAGGGGCGCTCCGGCGGCCACGCCCGCGGGCGCCGGGCCGCGGCCCGGGCCAGACAGAGCTGCGGCCCGGACGGGGCCGAGGCCCGGCCCCGCGGTCCGTCCCGCCTCAGCTCCAGCGGAACAGCCGGATGCCGAGCGGCAGGAGCACGGCCGTCCACACGACCATGACGACCACCTGCACGGTGGGGAAGCCCTCCTCGAACCACCCCGCCGTCATCGCCTGCGACGCGGCGCCGAGCGGCGTGAACCTGCCGACCTGCGCGACGGCCTCCGGCATCATCGGCCCCGGCGTCCACAGGCCGGAGAGGAACAGGAGCGGGAAGTAGATCAGCGTCCCGATCGCGGACGCCGTGCTCGCCTTGGGTGCGCGCGCCGCGACGAGGGTGCCGAGCGCGTACATCGACGCGACGCCGAGGACGAACGCCAGCACGACCGTCGCCGCGTTCTGCGGCGCCGGCAGGCCGAACACGAGCTGCCCGACGACGAGCGCGACTACGGACGCGACCACGACGGCCACGAGGTTGATGACGAGGTGCGCGACGACGATCCCCTGCGGGCGCATGGGCGTCGTCGACAGGCGCCGCAGCAGGCCCTTCTCGCGGAACGTGGCGAAGTAGACCGGCATGGTCGTCAGGGCCGGGGTCGCGATCGCGGCGGCGAGCACCACGGGCGCGTAGAGCGCGACGGGCGTGAGCCCGCCCCACGGCGGGGGCGCGTCCTCGATCGGCACGCGCATCCCGGGGATGGCGAACCCGACCCCGACGAGCAGGACGGTCGGGAACACGAGCGCGAAGAACACCGTCCCCGGGTCGCGCAGCCAGAGCCGCGCCTCCGTGGCGAGCAGGACGCCGAACCCGCGCCAGCCGCTGCTGCGGCGGACGGGCGCGGCGGACGGGGTCAGGGTCGTGGCGGTCATCGGGACTCCCCTCGGGTCGGCCGGGCGTCGGTCGCGTCCGAGGCGTCGGTCGCGTCCGGGTCGTAGGTGCGGCCGGTCACGGCCACGAAGACGTCCTCGAGCGTCCGGGAGACGGTCCGGACGTCGTCGGGCACGACCTCCTGCTCGGCGAGCGCGAGCACGACGGCGGGCAGCACCCGCCGGGAGCCCGTGACCTCGATCTCGCGCCCGCCGCTCGGCGACGCCTCGACGCGCTCGACGTCCGCGAGCCCCGCGATCGTGTGCAGCGCGAGGTCGTGGTCCGCGGGCGGCACGCGCAGGCGCACGGTGCGCGACGTGTCGACGGAGTCGACGAGCTCCCCGGGCGTGCCCTGCGCGACGACCCGGCCGCGGTCGATGATGACGAGCCGGTCGCACAGGCGCTCCGCCTCGTCCATGAAGTGCGTGACGAGCAGGATCGTCACGCCGCGGTCGCGCACGCGCTCGACGAGCTCCCACGTCGCGCGGCGGGCCGCCGGGTCCAGCCCGGTGGTCAGCTCGTCGAGGATCGCGACGCGCGGGTTCCCCACGAGCGCGAGCGCGATCGACAGCCGCTGCTTCTGCCCGCCCGAGAGCTTGGCGAACGCGACGCGCCGGTGCGCGGAGAGATCCAGCAGGTCGAGGAGCTCCTCCACGTCGCCGGGCGACGCGTAGAACGACGCGAAGAGCCGCATCGCCTCCTCGACCGTGATCTTCTCGTTGAGCGCGGCCTCCTGGAGCTGGACGCCGACGACGTCGCGCACCGCGGCGGGGTCGGCCTGCGGGTCGACGCCGAGCACGCGCACCGTGCCGCCGTCGGCCTGGCGCAGCCCGGCGAGGCACTCGACGGTCGTCGTCTTGCCGGCCCCGTTGGGCCCGAGGATGCCGAAGATCTCGCCCTGCCGGACGGTGAGGCTCACGTCCTCGACCGCGACGGTGCGCGTGCCGGAACCCTGCGGTCCCGGGTACGTCTTGCGCAGGTTCCGGATCTCGACGACCGGGGCGGGCCCGGCCGTGCGGTCGGTGGGCGGGGCGGGCGACGTCGCCGTCGTGCCGCCCGGGGGCGGTGCTGCGGTGCTCATGGTGACCTCCAGGAGGGTGTGCGGCACCCACGGACGGCGCCGTGCGCCGCCCGGACGGGTGGGAGTGCGGTCGGGAGGGTGCTGCCGGTCAGGCGCTCGCGGTGCCCGCGAACTCGACCGGACGGATCGCGACGCCCCGCAGGACGACGCGCAGGAGCAGTGCGGCGAGCACGACCCCGACGAGCCCGCCGAGCACGGCGAGCCAGACGGGGGTGTCGTCGAGACCGACGACGCGCGAGAGCGCGTGGCCGAAGAACCCGGAGCGGAGGAACACCTCGCTCACCACGACGGTCGCGAGCGACGCGACGACGAGGAGCACGCCGCGCAGGAACCCGAAGCCGTAGAAGCCCGCGGCGACGACCATGCCCGCGAGGTAGTAGACGACGCAGAACGTGCCCTCGACGAGGATCATGAGCCCGACCTCGGAGCCGTCCGCGTAGAGCTGCGTGAGGTCCTGCTCCGTCGGCCAGCCGGCCTGGCGGAACAGCGCCCACTCCGCCCACCGCACGAGCGCGGTCGCGATCCCGAACGTGAGCCCGGAGACGGCGGCGCCGATCCACAGGCCGTGCGTGTACGACCGCCGCGTGCCGCCGGCGGCGACGTGCAGCGCGATCGTCATGAGCGGCAGGAGGATGCCCATGACGAAGAGGAAGAACTTCGCGGAGCCCGCGACGCCGCCCACGCCCTCGATGCTCACGTCGTCGTTGCGCAGCATGATCCACAGGACGAGGGCCCCGACGGCGAGCGCGATGAGCCAGAACCACACGCCGACGTACCAGGTGCCGCCGATGAAGTACCAGGCGACGGCGCGGACGCCGCGCCGGTGGGCGGCCTTCTCGAGCGCGCGGCGCTCCGCGGAGCGCGGGGTCGTGGCGGTCATCGTGCCTCCTGCGTGCGGGTGCGGGCGAGCGCGCCGTCCTCGGTGCGGTCGGTGCGCGTGAGGTGGACGAACAGGTCCTGGACGGGCACCGACCCGACCTCGAGCCCGGCCGCGGCGGCCGCGGCCCGCTCGTCGGGGGCGAACGCGCCGAAGAGCGTGACCTGGGCCGTGCTCCCCAGCCGCTGCCGGGCGAGCACCTCCCGGCCCGCGGTGTGGCGCTCGACCACGTCCGCCGGCCCGGTGAGGCTGACGCCGCGCGCGCGGACGTCGTCGGCGTTCTCGGCGAGCAGGACCCGCCCGCGGTCGATGATCACGACGTCCTCGAAGAGCCGCTCGACCTCGGCGATCAGGTGGCTCGAGAGCAGGATCGTGCGCGGGTGCTCGGCGTAGTCCGCGACGAGCGCGTCGTAGAACGCGTAGCGGCTCGGGGCGTCCATGCCGAGGTAGACCTCGTCGAAGATCGTCAGGGGCGCGCGGGCGGCGAGCCCGACGACCGCCCCGAGCGCCGAGCGCTTGCCGCGCGAGAGCTCGTTGGGCTTCTTGCGGACGTCCACCTCGAACGTGTCGAGGAGGCGCCCGGCGAGGTCGGCGTCCCAGTGCGGGCGCACGTCCGCGTAGTACTCGAGCGTGTCGCGCGCCTTGTCGGACTCGCCCACGTCGCCGCTCTCGCGCACGAGCTGGGTGTGCATGGTCGCCCAGACGTTCTCGAACGGGTCCTCGAGCTCGCCGTCCGGGCCGACGCGGACCGTGCCCGACGTCGGGCGCCGGAACGCGGCCAGCAGGGCGGCGAGCGTCGTCTTGCCGGCGCCGTTGCGGCCGAGCAGGCCGGTGATGACGCCGGGCCGGATCGTCAGGGTCGCGCCGTCGAGCGCAGGGTCGTCGCCGCGGGAGTACCGCACGACGACGTCGCGCACCTCGGCGCCGAAGGGCGCGGTCGCGACGGGATGGTCGGTGGGGTGGCTGGTGGGCCGGGCGGTCACGGGTCTCACCTCGGGGTGGGGTCGGTGTCGGGGCCGGTACGGGGTGCGTCGCCGGTCCCGGGACCGGCGGGCCGCGGGCGGCCGAGGACGTGCTCGACGATCTCGGCGGCCGGGATGTCCAGGAGGTCCGCCTGCGCCAGCGCGGGGTCGAGGACCTCGTCGAAGAACCGCGCGCGGTGCTCGGCGAGCAGCCGCTCGCGCGCGCCCGGTGCGACGAACATGCCGAGCCCGCGCCGCTTGTAGAGGACGCCCTCGTCGACGAGCCCGGCGAACGCCTTGGCCGCCGTCGCCGGGTTGATCCGGAACGTCGTCGCGAACTGCGTCGTGGACATGACCTGCTCCTCCTCGGCGAGCTCCCCCGCGAGCACCTGCGCACGGATCATCTGCGCGATCTGGAGGTAGATGGGTTCAGGTCCGTCGAACATGGGGCCCATCCTCTCCCGCCTCGCGCGTTCTGTGGTTCATTACTTGAGTAATGAACCACAGATGGGCTGCCCGGCGCAACCCCTCGTCCGGACGCGCGGCGACCGGCGCCGGGCGGAACGATGGGGACGTCGGTGCCGAGGCCGGTCCCCGCAGGCCGGGTCCGACCGGCTGCGAGGCGGAGGAGGCGGGGTGGGCGGAGCGTGCGAGCCCGCGGGCGGGACGCCCTGGGCCGAGCCGCTGAGCACGTGGACGAGCCTCGCGTTCGTCCTGGCCGGCGCGGCCGTCGTGCTGGCGGCGCGTCGGCCCGGACCGGGGACGCACCCGGCCCCGGGCGTGGCCGACGCCGTGGGTGCGGCGTCGCGCCTGCGCGTGGCCTTCGGGGTGCTGGTCGTCCTCATCGGGGTGGGCTCCGTGGTGCAGCACGGGCCGTCGCCGTCGTGGAACCCCGTCGCGCACGACCCGCCGCTGCTCGGGGCCCTCGCGCTCGTCGCAGCCGACGCCCTCGCGGACCTCACCGGGCGTCGCCTGCGGACGTGGTGGTGGCTCGCACCGACCCTGCTCGGGGTCGTGCTCGCGGCGGTCTCCGTCCCGGCGTCCACCGCCGCCCAGGTGGTCGCGGCGGGCGTCGCCGTGGCCGCGAGCGCCGCGCGCGCGTGGCGACGGCCCGCCGTCCGACGCCGCACGGTCGCCGCGCTCGTGCTGGTCGCCGTCGGCAGCACCGCGGGGACCCTGACCCGCCCGGGCTGGCCGCTGTGCGACGCCGACGGCGCGCTCGGCCTCGCGCTCCCAGGGCACGCCGTCTGGCACGTGCTGGCCGCCACGGCCCTGTGGGTGCTCGCGCCGACCCTCGGGACCCGCCCCGCGCCCGCACGCTCGCCCTGACCCGCTCCCTTCACCCGCCGCGGGCGGTACCCACGGCGGGCCGGCGGTGGGACGCTGGGAGGATCCGGCGTCCGCGGCGGGCCCCGCCCTCCGGCCGCCGGCGGTCCCGAAGGAGTGAGGCAACGATGGTCACCATCAGGCGCGGGTTCTCCAGCTTCTCGGCGGACGACCTCGACGCGACGCGCGCGTTCTACGGGGACACCCTCGGGCTCCCCGTCACGGCACTCGACGGCGGGAACGGTCTGGTGCTCCACCTCGGCGGCGGCTCGGACGTGTTCGTCTACCCGAAGGAAGACCATCGGCCGGCCGCCTTCACGGTCATGCACCTCACCGTCGACGACGTGGACCAGGTCGTCGACGAGCTCGCCGCGAAGGGCGTGACGTTCGAGCGCTACGAGGGGTTCGACCAGGACGAGAAGGGGATCGCGCGCGGCTTCATGGAGGGCGGCGACGGCGCCTGGTTCACCGACCCGGCCGGCAACATCGTGGGCCTCGCGGACGGGGACGACATGGCCCGGCTCGTCGAGGGCTGAGCGCGGCCCGCTGACACCCCCGGCTCGCGAGGTAGAGCCCTGGTCACGACCAGGGCTCTACCTCGGCGGACCAGGGCTCTACCTCGCGGGACCGGGGCTCTACCTCGCGAGGGCGGGGGCGAACGCGGCGCGGACGCCGTCGAGGTCCTGCGCGACGAGCTCGGCGAGCTGCACCGCGTTGAGCGCGGCGCCCTTGCGGAGGTTGTCGTTCGAGACGAACAGCACGAGGCCGCGTCCGCCGGGGACGGACTGGTCGGTGCGGACGCGACCGACGAACGACGGGTCCTTGCCCGCCGCCTCGAGCGGGTTCGGCACGTCCGCGAGCGCGACGCCGGGGGCGGCAGCGAGGATCTCGCGCGCCCGGTCGGGCGTGATCGCGGCGCCGAACTCGGCGTGGATCGCGAGCGAGTGCCCGGTGAACACGGGGACGCGCACGCACGTGCCCGCGACGGCGAGCTCGGGCAGCCCGAGGATCTTGCGGGACTCGTTGCGGAGCTTCTTCTCCTCGTCCGTCTCCTCCTGCCCGTCGTCGACGATCGACCCGGCGAGCGGGACGACGTTGAACGCGACGTTGCGCGGGAAGACGGTGGGCTCGGGGAAGGCGACCGCGCCGCCGTCGTGCACGAGCCCGACGAGCCCGGCACCCGTGCCCTCGGCCGCCGCGCCCGCGACGGCCTGGGCGCGCAGCTCCTCCGCGCCGGCGAGCCCGGCCCCGGAGACGGCCTGGTACGTCGCGACGACCAGGCGCTCCAGCCCGGCCTCGTCCGCGAGCGGCTTGAGGACGGGCATCGCAGCCATCGTCGTGCAGTTGGGGTTGGCGATGATGCCCTTGCGCGCCTCGCGCAGCGCGCCCGGGTTCACCTCCGACACGACGAGCGGGACGTCGGGGTCCATGCGCCACGCGGAGGAGTTGTCGATGACGACGGCGCCCGCGGCGGCGAACCGCTCGGCCTGCGCCTTCGACGTCGCGCCGCCCGCAGAGAAGAGCGCGACGTCGATCCCCCGCAGGTCCTCGGTCGGGGTCGCGGCGACGTCCTCCACGACGACGTCGGTCCCGCGCCACGGGAGCGTCGACCCGGCGGAGCGCGCCGACGCGAAGTAGCGGACGCTCGCGACGGGCAGGTCGCGCTCCTCGAGGAGGCGGCGCATGACCGCGCCGACCTGGCCGGTCGCGCCGACGACGGCAAGGTGCAGACCGGGGGTGCTCTGGGTGCTCATGGTGGGTCCTCTCCTGCGTCGGGTCAGCGGCCGGTGCCGGCGTAGACGACGGCCTCGCCGTCGGCGGCGTCGAGCTCGAAGGCGGTGTGCACGGCGCGCACCGCGTCGTCGAGCGAGTCCTCGCGCGTGACGACGGAGATGCGGATCTCCGAGGTGGAGATCATCTCGATGTTGATGCCCGCGTCGCGCAGCGCGCCGAACAGCTTCGCGGAGACGCCGGGGTGCGACTTCATGCCCGCGCCGACGAGCGAGAGCTTGCCGATCTGGTCGTCGAACTGGAGCGAGTCGAACCCGATCTCGGCCTGCAGCGCCGAGAGCGCGGACATCGCGGCGGGCCCGTCGCCCTCGGGGAGGGAGAACGAGATGTCGGTGAGGCCCGTGCGGGCCGCCGACACGTTCTGCACGATCATGTCGATGTTCACGCCCGAGCCCGCGACGACCTCGAAGATCCGCGCCGCCGTGCCCGGGACGTCGGGCACCCCGACGACGGTGATCTTGGCCTCGCTGCGGTCGTGCGCGACGCCGGAGATGATCGGGTCTTCCATGACGGTCTCCTCGGGAAGGTCTGCGGTGCTGCCGGCGGTGCCGGCCGGGGAGCCGGCGCTCGCGCCGGGGCGCGCGGTGTACGCGTCCGCGCTGACGAACGTGCCGTCCTTGCCGCTGAACGACGAGCGCACGTGGATGGGGACGCCGTACCGGCGGCCGTACTCGACGCAGCGCAGCGCGAGGACCTTCGCGCCGCTCGCCGCCATCTCGAGCATCTCCTCGTACGTGATGCGGTCGATCTTGCGCGCGGACGGCACGATGCGCGGGTCGGCCGTGAACACGCCGTCCACGTCGGTGTAGATCTCGCACACGTCGGCGTCGAGACCCGCCGCGAGCGCGACGGCGGTCGTGTCCGACCCGCCGCGGCCGAGCGTCGTCACGTCGTTCGTCGACTGCGTGACGCCCTGGAACCCCGCGACGATCGCGACCTGGCCGCGGTCGAGGGTCTCGCGCACGCGCGTCGGGACGACGTCGACGATGCGCGCCTTGCCGTGCACCGCGTCGGTGATGAGACCGGCCTGCTGCCCGGTGAACGACTTCGCCTTCACGCCGAGGCTCGTGATCGCCATCGCGAGCAGCGACATCGAGATGCGCTCGCCCGCGGTGAGGAGGATGTCCATCTCGCGCTGCGGAGGGAGGGGGCTGACCTGCTGGGCGAGGTCGATGAGCTCGTCGGTCGTGTCGCCCATCGCCGAGACCACGACGACGACGTCGTTCCCGGCCCGCTTCGCCTCGGCGATGCGCTTGGCCACCCGCTTGATGCTCTCGGCGTCCGAGACGGACGAACCGCCGTACTTCTGCACGACAAGTGCCACGTGCTGCTCCATCTGTCGCCGGCCTCCGTCTCTCTCAACGGCCCGCCGGGTGCTTGTGGGTCGGTCGATGATAGGCACGCGTCCCACGCCCCGGCCAAGCCCGTCCCGCCCTGCGGACCGTGGCGACCGACGCCGGGGTCACACCTCGGGCAGCACGCGCGCCCGCGGACCGGCCACGACGACGTACGCCAGCCCGACGACGACGGCCCCGCCGACGAGGTTGCCGAGGCCCACCCAGGTGAGGTTGCGGCCGAAGTCGGCCCACGTCGTCGGGCCGAGGTCACCGAAGAGCCCGAGGGAGAACGTCGTCATGTTGGCGACGACGTGCTCGAACCCGGACGCGATGAACGCGAGGATCCCCCAGAACAGGATGACCGCCTTGCCCGCCTCCGAGCGCAGGCGCCCGCAGGCCCAGATCGCGGCGCACACGAGGACGTTGCAGAGCACGCCGCGGAAGAACAGCTCTCCCCCGGTCTCGTGCGCCTTGGCCCGCAGCATCGAGGCGACCATCTCGCCCGCCGCCGCGTTGGAGCGCAGCACCCCCGCCTGCGTGACGGCCCAGGCGAAGAGCATCGACCCGGCCAGGTTGCCGACGAGGCACAGGCCCAGCGTGACGACGGCGTCGCGCACCCGGACGGCGCGCGTCGCGACGCCCTGGGTGAGGACCATCATCGCGGACGTGGCGAGCTCGGCCCCGGCGAAGACGACGAGGGTGAGCGCCGCGGCGAACACGCCGCCGGCGACGAGCCGCTCGCCCGGCGCCCCGGCGGCGAGGAACGGTCCCGCCGTCGCGACCATGAGCACGACGCCGACGCCGATGTACGCGCCCGCGAGCATCGCCGCGACGAGGTAGCGCCCGGGGCGTCTGGCGAGGAGCACCTTCTCCCGGGCCGCCTCCGACTGGGTGGTCACCGCCTGGGCGAGGGTCTGCACGCCTCGATCCTCGCCGCCGGGCGGCGTCTCGGACAGGGCCGGTGGTCGCGACGGCGCGGGGCCGAAGGTCCGCCCGCCGGCTCCGGGCCGCACGGTGCGGGAACGCCCGAGGGGCCGCGCGCGGTCTCCCGCTCGCGGCCCCTCGGGCGTCGGTCCCCGGCGGTCGTCAGCCGACGCGGCGCCGGTAGATCGCCGTCGCCCACGCGTAGGCGAGGACGAGGATTCCCACGAGCCACCCGAGCGCGACCCAGATGTCGCTCCCGACGGGCTGGCCGGCGAAGAGGGACCGCAGGGTGTCGACGATCGCGGTGACGGGCTGGTTCTCGGCGAACCACGCGACCGGCCCCGGCATGCTGTCCGTCGGGACGAACGCCGAGCTGATGAACGGCAGGAAGATCAGCGGGTAGCTGAAGGCGGACGCGCCGTCGACCGTCTTGGCCGACAGCCCGGCGACGACCGCGAGCCAGGTGAGCGCGAGGACGAACAGGACGAGGATGCCGAGCACGGCCAGCCACGATCCCACCGACGCGCTCGTGCGGAACCCCAGGAGGAGCGCGACCCCGACGACGAGCGTCACGGAGACGAGGTTGGCCACGAGCGAGGTGAGCACGTGCGCCCACAGGACGCTGGACCGGGCGACGGGCATCGACCGGAAGCGCTCGACGATGCCGCCCTGGAGGTCCAGGAACAGCCGGTAGGACGTGTACGCGACGCCCGACGCGACGGTGATGAGCAGGATGCCGGGCAGCAGGTAGTCGACGTACGACCCGCCGCTGCCGGTGTCGATCGCGCCGCCGAGCACGTAGACGAACAGGAGCATGAGCGCGATCGGGGTCACGGCGGTCGTGATGATCGTGTCGGGGCTGCGCAGGACGTGGCGCAGCGAGCGGCCCGTGAGGGCTCGGGTGTCGGCCAGGGCGTGGGTGGTCATCGGGCTTCCTCTCCTGCCGGGCGGGCGCCGTCGACGCTCGTCCGGTCCGCGGTGGGGGCGCTGTCGCCGGCGTCGCCGACGAGCGCGAGGAACACGTCCTCGAGGGAGGGCTGCTTCTCGACGTACTCGACGGTCGCCGGGGGCAGCAGGGCCTTGAGCTCGGCCAGGGTGCCGTTCTGGATGATCGTCCCCCGGTGCAGTATCGCGATCCGGTCGGCGAGCTGCTCGGCCTCGTCGAGGTACTGGGTGGTGAGCAGCACCGTGGTGCCGCCCCGGGCCAGCTCGCGCACCGTGGCCCAGACCTCGCTGCGGGCCTGCGGGTCGAGGCCCGTCGTCGGCTCGTCGAGGAAGATGACGGACGGGTCGCCGACCAGGCTCATGGCGATGTCCAGCCGACGCCGCATCCCGCCCGAGTAGGTCCCGGCGCGGCGGGCCCCGGCGTCGGTCAGGGCGAACCGGGCAAGGAGGTCGTCCGCGACGCGGCCCGGGTCGGCCAGGTGCCGCAGTCGCGCGACGAGCACGAGGTTCTCCCGCCCGGTGAGCACCTCGTCGACCGCGGCGAACTGCCCCGTCAGCGAGATGGACTCGCGCACCTGCCCGGGCCGGGCGACGACGTCGTGCCCGTCGACGGTCGCGG
The DNA here is from genome assembly GCF_015327065.1 of Cellulosimicrobium sp. JZ28. Taxonomy (NCBI): domain Bacteria; kingdom Bacillati; phylum Actinomycetota; class Actinomycetes; order Micrococcales; family Promicromonosporaceae; genus Cellulosimicrobium; species Cellulosimicrobium sp. JZ28. The sequence continues at coordinate 3,254,387 of NZ_CP017660.1, forward strand.
TCCCCGCGTCCGGCGCGAGCAGGGTGGACAGGATCCGCACGAGCGTCGTCTTGCCCGCACCGTTGGACCCGAGCAGCGCGACGATGCTCCCGCGCGCCACCTCGAGGTCGACACCGCGCAGCACGCGCAGGTCGCCGTACGACTTCTCGATGCCTCGCACCCGGACGGCCGGGGCGAGGGTCTGGTCAGCAGACATCTGCGGATCTCCGATCCTGGGTTCTGGTGGGTTCAGGGCCGGCGGACGACGACGTCGCCGAACCCGGTGCTGGCGTGGATCTCCGCGGTGGCCTCGTCCTCGACGGGGCCCTCCGTGGGCGTGAGGTGGTTGCGCACGCTGCCGTGCTCGGAGCTCGCGTCGAGGAACGCGGCGGTGCCCTCGGGCACGCCCACCTCGATCGAGCCGTACGACGTCGCGAGGGTGACGCTCCCGGAGTCCAGGCGCTCGACCCGGATGCCGGCGTGCGCGGACTTGGCCGTGAGCGCGCCGCTCACGCGCGCCACCGCGATGTCGCCGTGCGCGCCGTGCACGGCGAGCGAGCCGGTGACGGCACCCACCGTCGTCGTGCCGTTGGTCGCCTTGATGGTGCCCTCGCCACGGACCTCCTCGACGCGGACCGACCCGGCGCTGACGCGGGCGTCCAGCGAGCCCCGCACGCGGCGTGCCGCCACGGAGCCCGCCGAGGCCTTGACGTCGAGCCGGTCGACGTCCTCGACGCGGGCGTCCCCGGCGGAGAGCGCCATCTCGACGGTGCCGAGCCTGCCCTCGGCGTAGAGCGAGCCCGCCTTGCCGCGCACGTCGGAGCCTGCGGGCAGCTCGACGGTGATGTCGGCGGTGCCGGACGCGAACGGCAGCACGTACTGCTTCCACGACCCGGGGTAGGAGATCGTCAGGGCGCTGCCGTCACCGTCGACGCGGACCGCCTCGGCGGCGCGGACGCTGCCGGACTTCGCAGGGTCGGTCGGCAGGACCGTGACGACGACGTCGTCGCGGTCCCCGGCGACCACGTGCAGCTGGGCGAACGGCACGTCGACGACGACGGGCAGGGGCTGGGGGCGGGGAAAGTGGGCATGACGAAGCTCCAGGAGTGGTGTCGTGGTGGTGTCAGGTGCGGTCGGAGGAGGCGGGGGCGGGGACCGAGGCGGTCAGCGCACCCAGCCGGTGACGCGGGCGGAGCCGCGCTGCTGCGGGCGGGCCTGCGCGGCAGGGCGTCCGGTGGACTGCTCGAGCGCCGCGGCGACCGCGCGCACGAGCCACGTGTTGACGGAGACGCCGTCGCGCGCGGCGGCGGTCTCGGCCTGCGTCTTGAGGTGGTCGGGCAGGCGCAGGGTCGTGCGGGTCGTGGCCCCCGCCTCCACGTCGGCCGGCGCGGGGCCGGCCGGCGCGGCCGGGGTGCTCGCCGGGACGAGCGCCTCGGTCGGGGCGGGCGCGACGGCGGGGACGGCGACCACGAACTCGGGGGCACCGCCGCGCAGCCGCACGTCCACCGACCCGGGGGCGAGCTCCGCGGAGATCTCCCCCGCCGCGGCGGAGAGCGCGTCGAGGAGGACGAGACGCACGGCCGCGTCCAGCGGAGCGGTCAGGCGCTCGGCGAGCCGACGGCCGTCGTCACCGGCGGCGTCCGCAGCAGCGGCGAGGCGGTCCTGGAGGTCGTCGACATACGGGGTGAGGTCCATGACGCCATCATGGCACCATTTGTGGTGTCACCGCAACCCCTGAATGACAACACGATGACACCACGGGTGACACCCGCCTCGAGACGCCGGGATCTCAGGCCGTGAGGTCGTGGACGACGTCGTACCCGAGCTTGACGATGAGCGCGCCGACGACGACCACGAACACCACGCGCACGAACGCGCTGCCCTTGGCGACCGCCATCCGGGCGCCCACGTACGCCCCGAGCAGGTTGGCCGCGCCCATGACGAGGCCCAGCCCCCACAGCACCGCGCCGTACGGCACGAAGAAGATCAGCGCGCCGGCGTTCGTGGCGAAGTTCGCGATCTTCGCGAGCGCCGACGCCGGCAGGAACGCGTACCCGAGGATGCTCACGAGCGCGATGACGAAGAACGTCCCCGTGCCCGGGCCGAGCAGGCCGTCGTAGGTGCCGATGACGAGGCCGATCCCGGCCGCGGCCCAGCGGTGGCCGTTGCCCTCCCAGCGCAGGTTCGTGGTGTGCCCGAGCTTCGGCTTCGCGATCGTGTAGGCCGCGACGCCGACGAGCACCACGAGGATGATCGGCTTGAACAGGTCGGCCGGGATGCGCGCCGCGAGCGCCGCTCCCCCGACGGCGCCCACGAGCGCCGCGAGCGCCATGGGCCCGGCGGTGCGCAGGTCTGGCCCGACGCGCCGGTAGTACGTCGCGGCGCTCACCGACGTCCCCATGATGCTCGCGAGCTTGTTCGTCGCGAGCGCCTGCACGGGGCTGATGCCCGGGACGAGGAGCAGCGCCGGGAGCTGGACGAGGCCGCCCCCGCCGACGACGGCGTCGATCCACCCCGCCGTGAGCGCGGCGAGGACGAGCAGGAGGACGGTCACGCCGTCGATCTCGAGCCCGCCGGAGACCGGGAGGGAGAGGGCGGGAAGCACCCCCAGTGGTACCACGCCCACGGGGCGCGCCCGGACCGGGTCCACGGCCGGTTCGCGGCGTGGAGGACGCCGCGCCCTTCCCTATGCGTAACCGCACGGTTACGCTTGGCGCATGGACGTGTTCGAGGCCGTCGCCGACGACGTGCGCCGCGACCTGCTCCGCGCGCTGCGGGCGGGGTCGCTCAGCGCGGGCGACCTCGCGCGCGTGCGCGACGACGTCTCCCGCCCGGCCGTGAGCCGCCACCTGCGCGTGCTGCGCGAGGCGGGGCTCGTGGAGGCCGTCGTCGCGGGACGCCGTCGCGTCTACTCGCTGCGGCCCGCCGCGCTCGACCCCCTCGCCGCGTTCGTCGCGGCGCTCACCAGACCCGCCCCGCCCGTCCCGGCGCGGGCGCTCGACGGCCTCGACCTCGAGGTCCGCCGCACGACCCGAGAACGTCGTGCCGGGCGCGGCACGACCCGGCACGAGGAGAGCGCATGAGCGACCCGACGACCCCTTCGACAGCGCCCGTCCCGGCGGCACCCGGTCTGCCGACACCCGGCGGGACGGTGGAGCGCGGGCCCGCGGGCGACGAGCTCGTCGTCACGCGGACGTTCCCCGCGGCGGCCGACGACGTGTGGGCGAGCCTCACGGAGCCCGACCGGCTCGCGCGGTGGATCGGCTACTGGGAGGGCGACCCCGCGACCGGCCGCGTCGAGTTCTTCATGACGGCCGAGAGCGACGACCCCGATCCCGAGGAGTACCGCATCACCCGGTGCGAGCCGCCGCACCGCTTCGCCGGGGTGACGTCCTCGGGCGACCAGACGTGGCACCTGTCCTTCGAGCTCAGCGAGCAGGACGGCGTCACGACGCTGACCTTCCGGCAGCTCCTCGGCCCCGGCGACGACGCCCGGAACATCGGGCCCGGGTGGGAGTACTACCTCGACCGGCTCGTCGCCGTCCGCGAGGGGCGCGACGCCGCCACCGTGCCGTGGGAGCCGTACCTCGCCGGGCTGGCGGACCACTACGGCCGGGCGGCCGACGCCGTCTGACCGTGGGACGCCCGCGGCGCCGAGGGCACCCCAGGAGCCGGGAGTGACGGCTCAGGACTGGAGGGCGTCGTACTCCGCCTCGGTCGCGACGTCGTCCTCGACGTCGAGACGCAGGTGCGCGAGCGCGAGCTGCAGGACGCGCAGCGCGCTCGCGGCGCGCTCCCCCCACAGCGAGACGTAGGAGAACTGCCACCACCACAGGCCCTCGAGCTCGCGGCCGCCGTCGTAGTGCTGCAGGCCCTTCGCGAGGCACTCGGCCACGCACGCGAGGTCGCCCGAGAGCGACGCCGCACCGACCTCGGCGCCGACGAGCGGGTCGGTGATCTCGGCGTAGTCGTCGAACCCGTCGAAGAGCCGCGCGAGCGCCGTCCGCAGCGGGTCCACGTCCGTGTCGCGGCCGGCGTCGGGCTCGAAGCGCTCGACCGGCACGACGTCGCCCACGGCCCCCAGGCGGGCGCCCGCAGCGAGCGCGTCGGACAGCGCGAGGAGCAGGAGCGGCAGCACCGCGCCGGGAGCCGCGCCGGACGCGACCTGCGTCGTCGTGGTGAGGTAGGCGCGGGCCTGCTCCGCCATGCCCTCGGCGATCTCCCGCAGGTCGGGGTCGTTGTGGATCTCCCCCATGCTCGTCACCTCCCGTCAGCCGCCGACGAGGCGGCGGCCCTCGAACGCCCGGCCGAGCGTCACCTCGTCCGCGTACTCCAAGTCTCCACCGACCGGGAGCCCCGACGCGAGGCGGGTCACGCGCAGGCCCATGGGGCCGAGCATGCGCGCGAGGTAGGTCGCGGTGGCCTCGCCCTCGACGTTCGGGTCGGTCGCGAGGATCACCTCGGTCACCTGACCGTCCGCGAGACGGCTCATGAGCTCCGCGATCCGCAGGTCGCCCGGCCCGACGTTCTCGATCGGGTTGATGGCGCCGCCGAGCACGTGGTACCGGCCGCGGAACTCGCGCGTGCGCTCGATCGCGACGACGTCCTTGGGCTCCTCGACGACGCAGATCACCTCGGGCGAGCGGCGCGGGTCCGCGCAGATGCGGCACTGCTCCGACTCCGCGACGTTGCCGCACGTCTCGCAGAAGCGGACGCGCGCCTTCACCTCGGTGAGCGCGTCGGCGAGCCGGCGCACGTCCACCGCGTCGGCGGCGAGCAGGTGGAACGCGATGCGCTGCGCGCTCTTGGGCCCGACGCCGGGGAGTCGGCCGAGCTCGTCGATCAGGTCCTGGACAGCGCCTTCGTACACGCCCCCAGCCTACGGGGCGCGGCCCGCACGGCGGACCCGGCCCGCCGCCGTCGCGGACAGGCCGGGTCCGTGCCCGGGCACCGGGGTCAGTCCGGGAGCTCGGGCGTCACGGTCCGCGTGGTGCCGTCCGTGTACGTCGCCTCGTAAGCGAGGGTCGGCAGCGGGCCGCCCTCGCCGTCGGGACCGTCCACCGTCTCCGGGTCGAAGATCGGCCCGGGCCACCAGGCCACGAAGCGGCCGTCCTCGAGCGTCGTCTCGACGGCGGTCCCGTCCGCGAGCCGGAGCGTGAGCGCCACGACGTCGGCGCCGGCACGGCCACCCGTCATCGACAGGACGGGACGCTCGCGGCTCCACGGGTAGGCCTTGCCGCCCGACTGGAACATCGCGCCCTCCGCGACGCCCCGGGCGGAGGGGACGAGGTCGCCACCGCCCGCGGACCCGGCGGAGACGTCCTCCGCCTCGTCCGCGCCCGGGGGCAGGTAGCCGACGCACGACGACTGCAGCGTCTGCCCCTGCGCGTCGTCGTGGAGGTACATCACGGCCGCCCACGAGCCGCGACGCTCCGCGAGCACCACGTCGTCGACGGTCACCGCCCGCTCGGAGCCCAGCCGCGCCTGGCACGCCGCGTCGAGCACGGCGAGGTCCTGCGAGGAGAGGGCGTCCGGCTCGGGCGTCCACGACGCGAGCGCGTGCGGTGCCGGACCGACGAACGGGAGCGCGAACGCCGCCGCCGCGGCGGCGGCCACGGCCACCGGGATGCCGATCCGGCGGGCCGCGCGGCGCCGGGCCTGCACGGCGAGGTGCCCGACGGCGAGCGCGCCCGTCGTGCCCGGCTCCTCGCCGGCGAGGATGCGGTCGAGGCCCTGCGCCGCTCGCGCGGCCTCGGCGGCGGAGAGGTCGGACGCGGGGGCGTGATCGAGCCCGCGGAGCATGGTCAGGTCGTCGTGCGTCATCGGAGCGCCTCCTGGGCGGTGACGTCGAGGGATGGGGTCGGGAGGGCGGCGGGCCGGTGGTCCTCGCCGTCCGCGCCGGTTCCCTCGTCGAGGGCGAGCAGCCGGCGGAGCGCCGTGCGAGCGCGGTGCAGGCGGAGCCGGTAGGCGACCGCCGAGATGCCGAGGACGCGTCCGGCGTCAGCGGACGGCAGGTCCTCCCAGAGGAGCAGCGACAGCACCTCCTGCTGCTCCGGGGTGAGCCGGCGCCACGCCGCGGCGAGGTCGGAGCGCGCGGCGGTCTGCTCGTCGGGGGTCGGGAGCATCGGCTCGGGCTGCGCGGCGAGCCGGACACCGAGCGCACCGCGTCGCGTGCTCGCCCGCCGGTCGTTGAGGAGGCAGCCGCGCGCGACCCCGAACAGCCACGCCCGTTGCGCGTCCCGGGTCGGTGGGAGGTCGCGCATCCGCCGCCACGCGACGACGAACGCCTCGTGGACGACATCCTCGGCGTGGTCGTCGTCAGTGCGTCGCCGCACGAAGCGCAGCACGTCGGCGTACGTGTCTCGGTAGAGGTCGCGGAACCGTTCCTCACGGTCCGCCACGGGAGGTGGGCTCATACCTCGTACGTGTCCGGCAGCCGGCCCGCTGTTTCGAGGGGCGTCAGCCCTGGTCCTGGATCTCCTCGATGATCTTGCCGTCGAGCAGGCTCACCACGAGCGCGGTCCCGACGAGGCCCGTCGAGACGATGTCGGGGTCGTCGGCGGACGGGAGGTCGTCCATGGGGTCGGCCGTGGACGGTTCGCCCCGCCGGGCGGGTTCCTCAGCGGGCCGCGGGACGCGGGCCGCCGCGATCGCCGCGCGAGCGGCGGAGACGCCGCGCAACGGTGCGGCCGACGTGCCTGCGGACGCCGGTGCGGCGGGGGCCGCCGCGCGGGCGGGCGCCCCCTGCGACGAGGCCGCGGGCGACGCCGCGGACGGCCGTCCGGGCGCCGTCGGCGCGGTGGCGGCGGACGGCGCGGTGCGGGCGGGGTCCTGCGTGGGGGTCGGGGTGGTCGGCGGGGCCGGTTCGAGCACGGGCTCCGGCTCGGGGCCGTCGTCGAGGTCGGCGGGCGGCTCCGGGGGCAGCCCCGCGAGCCACGCCTCGTCCGCGCTGTCCGCGCGCGGTGCGGGCGCCGGCGCGGACGCCGGGACTGACGCCCCGGCGAGCCAGGCCTCGTCGGCGGCGTCCACCACGGTCGAGCCGGCCGGCGGCGCGGCGGGTGCGGTCTCGGTGCTCGGTCGTTCCTGGAGCGCGACGGAGGCGCGCGGGGTCTCGTGCGCCTCCGCGGCCTCGCTCGCCGGGCGGGAGGTGCTCGCGGAGCGGGCGGCGCCGGGCGCGCTCGGCGCCGCGACGGTCGAGACCGGGACTCCTGACTGCGCGCCGCCCGAGCCGTGGAGGGCGGCAGCCCCGGCGCTCGCCGAGGCGGACCCCGCGGGGCCGGACGCGGCGGGAGCCGCTGCCGTCGGGGCGGACGACGTGGCGACGGGCGACGCAGGGCCCGACGGCGCGGGGCCGGCGGACGGCGCGGGCGGAACCGGCGCAGGGCCGGACGACGGCGCCGAGCCACCGCCCGCCGGGCCGCCCTCGTCGAGGCGCGGCTCGACGCGGACCTGGAGCCCGAGCGTCTGGTAGACGACGTCCTGGACCGCGCTCGTGTGCCGGGACGACGAGAACGTCCGGGCCAGCCCGGGCGAGGGGAAGGCGAGGTAGAGCACGTCGGCGCCGAGCTCCGCGACCTGCGCGTTGGCGCTCACCAGCGACCACGTCACGGGGCTCGCACGCAGGTTCTCGAGGACCTCCGGCCAGCGCCGGCGCAGCTCCTCCGTCGTCAGGGCAGGGCTCGCGCCACCCGCCGCCGGAGCAGACGACGCAGCCGCCTCCTGCCGGGGAGCCGCCTCGCGCGGCGTCGACGGCCGCGGGGTCTCCTCGCGCGGCGCCTCCTCGCGTGACGCCTCCGGGCGCGACGTCTCCGGGCGCGATGCCTCGGGGTGCCGTGCCTCGGGGGCGTGGGAGGGAGCATCCGCCGAGGCAGCAGAGGCAGCGGTCTCGCGGGCGCCGTCGTCCGGGGCCTCGGACTCCGCGACGGACGTCGTGCCGGACTCGGTGCCCGACGTCGCGTCGGACGCGGTGCGGGGCGGGGCGCTCGCCGCACCGGACACGGGTCCGGTCCGCTCGGGGGCGGACGCCTCGGCAGGCGCGGTCTCCTCGCCCCGCGCGGACGAGTGCGTGGGAGCGGACGACCCGACGGCCGACACGGCGCTGTCGACCGCCGACGACCCCGCGCCGTCGGCCGCGCGCGACGCGGCAGCGGGCGACGCGGAGACGTCGCTGGACGGGCGCTCCTGCTCCGGCGCGGCGGGAGCCGCGACGCGCCCGACCGGTGTCGGGTCCTGCGGGGCCGGCGCGCTCGCCGGTGCCGCGGCGGGCTGGCCCGGTCGCGCGGGCCGGAGCGCCGCGCGGACGGCAGCGGCACCGGTGAGGCCCGAGGAGGGCGCGCCGGCCGGAGCAGCAGCCGGGGCCGTCGCGGTGGCCGCGGCGGCGTCGCCCGGGGCGGGCGTCCCCGCGGCCGGGGGGACCACGACGTTGCCCAGGCCTCCGCGCTCGAGCCGGTCGAGGCGCGCCGCGAACCCGGCCGCGCCGTCGTCCGCCCCGGGAAGGAGCAGGCGGGCCATGAGGAGCTCGAGGTGCAGGCGGGGCGACGTCGCGCCCGTCATCTCGGTGAGCGCGGCGTTGACGAGGTCGGCGGCCCGGGACAGCTCGGCCACCCCGAGATGCTGCGCCTGCGTGCGCATGCGGTCGAGCTGGTCGGCGGGCTGGTCGCGCAGGACGGCCTGCGCCTCGTCGCCCGACACCGCGATGACGATGAGGTCGCGCAGGCGCTCCAGCACGTCCTCGACGAAGCGCCGCGGCTCGTGCCCCGTCGCGATGACGTGGTCCACGACCCGGAAGATGCTCGCGCCGTCGCGCGCGGCGAGCGCGTCCACGACGTCGTCGAGCAGGGTCGCGTGGGTGAAGCCGAGGAGCGCGACCGCGCGCTCGTACTCGACGGCGCCGTCCTCGGCACCCGCGATGAGCTGGTCCATGACGGACAGCGAGTCACGGACCGAGCCGCCGCCCGCGCGCGTGACGAGCGGGACCACGCCGCTGCCGATCGACACGCCCTCGGCCGCGCACAGCTCCTCGAGGTAGGGGCCGAGCACGTCCGGCGGAACCAGGCGGAAGGGGTAGTGGTGCGTGCGGGAGCGGATGGTGCCGATGACCTTGTCCGGCTCCGTCGTCGCGAACACGAACTTCACGTGCTCCGGCGGCTCCTCGACGAGCTTGAGCAGGGCGTTGAAGCCCTGCGGCGTCACCATGTGCGCCTCGTCGAGGATGAAGATCTTGTACCGGTCGCGCGCGGGAGCGAACGCCGCGCGCTCGCGCAGCTCGCGCGCGTCGTCCACGCCGTTGTGCGACGCCGCGTCGATCTCGACCACGTCGAGGCTGCCCGGGCCGCCGCGCGCGAGCTCGACGCACGACGGGCACTGCCCGCACGGCGTGTCGAGCGGGCTCTCGGGGGTGTTGCGCTCGCAGTTGAGCGTGCGCGCGAGGATGCGCGCGCTCGTCGTCTTGCCGCACCCTCGGGGCCCGGAGAACAGGTAGGCGTGGTTCACCCGACCGCTGCGCAACGCCTGCATGAGCGGTGCGGTCACGTGGTCCTGACCGATCACCTCGGCGAAGGTCTCGGGCCGGTAGCGGCGGTACAGGGCGGTGCTCACCCCGGTCACTCTAGACGTCGCGACCCACACGCACGAGGTCGCTCCGCCGTCGGTCCCGCCGGTCCCGGCCCGGCCGCGTCAGCGGTGCAGCGCCTTGCGCGCGAGCCAGTTGCCCAGCAGCTGCGCGACCTGCACGATCGCGATGATGACGAGCACCGTCACGACCACGACCCCCCAGTTGTAGCGCTGGTAGCCGTAGACGATCGCGAAGTTCCCCAGCCCGCCGCCGCCGATGATGCCGGCGATCGCCGACATGTCGAGCACCGCGATGAAGAGGAACGTGTAGCCGAGGATGAGCGGCGCGAGCGCCTCGGGCACGAGCACCGTCGTGATGATGCGCCACGACGACGCGCCCATGGCGCGCGCCGCCTCGATCACGCCCGGGTCGATGCCCACGAGGTTCTGCTCGACGATGCGGCTCGTGCCGAACGCCGTCATCACCGACAGCGGGAAGATGAACGCCTCCGTGCCGAGCGTCGTCCCGACCACCTGGAGCGTCACCGGCCCGAGCAGCGTGACGAAGATGATGAACGGGATCGGCCGCACGATGTTGACGAGCACGTTGAGCACGCCGAACACCCAGCGGTTGGCGAGCAGGTTGCCGCGCCGCGTCACGTAGAGCGCGATGCCGAGCGCGAGGCCCGCGACGCCGCCCGTGAGCAGGGCGACTGACACCATCTGGAGCGTCTGGCCGAACGACTCGACGAGGATCGGCCACAGCTGGGACCAGTCGCGGTTCATCAGCGGCCTCCGAGGTTGCCGTGGCGGAAGAGGGTGTCGCGGGCGAGACCGTACGGGTCGCCCGGGTCGTCGTCGGTCGGGTCGGGGGCGTCCTCGTCGGCCGGAGCCGCGGCGAGGCGCGCGACGCGCGGGTCGTCGAGCGGGTGCTCCGCCGTCCCGAGGTCGACGACGTCGGCGCGCTCGCCCAGCGCGAGGAGGAACGGCGCGATGCGGTCCTCGGGCGCGTCGAGCTCGACGGTGAGCGACCCGAACGGCCGCTCCCCCACCTCGGAGATGCCGCCGTAGACGACGGACCCGTCGACGTCGTGCTCGCGCAGCAGGCGGAACAGGTCCGTCCCGGTGCTCGCGCCCTCGCGCACGCCGACCGTCACGAGCCGGCCCGGGTGGCGCTCGCGCAGGCGGGCGAGCGTCTCGCGCGACGGCCGGTCGTGCAGCGCGGTGCCGACGAACCGCTGCGCGGCGTCGGCGCGGGGCGCGGAGAAGACGTCGTACACGTCGCCCGTCTCGACGACCCGCCCGTGCTCCATCACGGCGACGCGGTGGCACGTCGAGCGCACGACCTCCATCTCGTGCGTGATGACGACGATGGTGATGCCGAGCTCGGCGTTGACGCGCCGCAGGAGCGCGAGGACCTCGCGGGTCGTCTCGGGGTCGAGCGCGGAGGTCGCCTCGTCGGCGAGGAGGATCGTGGGCTGCGCCGCGAGCGCGCGGGCGATCCCGACGCGCTGCTTCTGCCCGCCCGAGAGCTGGCGCGGGTACGCCTTCGCCTTGTCGGCGAGCCCGACGAACGCGAGGAGCTCGGCGACGCGCGCCGCGCGCTTCTCGCGCGACCAGCCCGCCACCTTGAGCGGGTAGGCCACGTTCCCCGCGACGGTGCGGGACGACAGCAGGTTGAACTGCTGGAACACCATCCCGATGCGCGAGCGCACCTCGCGCACGCGGCGCTCGGACAGGCCCGTGATGACCTGCCCGTCGACGACGACCTCGCCGCTCGTCACCGTCTCCAGCGCGTTGACGAGCCGCACGAGCGTCGACTTCCCGGCGCCGGAGTAGCCGATGACGCCGAAGATCTCGCCGCGGCGGATGGACAGCGAGACGTCGTCGACCGCGTGCACGGCACCGTCGCCCTCGCCGAAGGTCTTGCTCACGTGGCGCAGCTCGATCGCGGGCTGCTCGTCACCACCCGGGTCGCGGGGGACGTCGGTCACGTCGGAATCCTCTCGTCGGAGGCCGGGCCGAGGGCCGGGCCGCCTGGCGCGGTCGGGGGCCCGCCGTCGGGCGAGCCGTCCGCCTGCCATCGTCTCTCCCCGGCACGACGGCGCGCGAGGGCGGGCGCGTCGTGCGCGCCCGCCCTCCCGTCGCCCGGGACGTGCCGGGGTCAGCCGCGGATGTCGGCCTCGATGCCCGCGAGGATCTCCTGGAGCTCCGCCGGGGAGTTCTCCTTGATGACGGCGGTGCCGCCCGACGCCTTCTTCTCGGCCTCGACGACCTCCGGCGAGTGCGAGAGCTCGGCGAGCTTGAGCAGCGTCTCGTCGTCCTTGTCCTCGGCGCGCGCGACCCACACGTTGATGTAGGGCTTCGCGGCGTCGGAGTCGGGGTCGTCCTGGAAGAGGGCCTCGTCGGGCGAGAGGCCCGCGTCCTCGACGAAGTCGTTGTTGATGATCGACGCGTCGACCGACTGGAGCTGGATCGGGGTCTGCGCGGCGTCGACGGGCGTGACGGTCACCTTCGAGCTGGGCAGCACGTCGGCCTCGGTGGAGATGGAGCTCCCGCCGTCCTTGAGCTCGACGAGGCCGGCCTCCTGCAGCACGAGGAGCGCGCGGGCGAGGTTCGTCGGGTCGTTGGGCACGGCGACCTGGCCGCCGTCGGGGATCTGCTCGAGCGACGTGTGCTTCGTCGAGTACAGGCCGAGCGGGTAGACGGCGGTCGCGCCGATGGGCTGCAGGTCGTCGTTCGCGTCCACGTTGTAGCCCGCGAGGAACTGCAGGTGCTGGAACTGGTTCACGTCGAGCTCGCCCTGGGACAGCGCGGGGTTGGCCTGCGTGTAGTCCTGGAGGTCGACGAGCTCGACGTCGATGCCCTCGGCCTCGGCCTGCTCCTGGAAGACGGCCCACTTGTCGTCGGACGCGCCGACGACGCCGACGCGGATCGGGCCCTCGTCGCCGCTCTCGCCGGAGGCGCCGCCCGAGGAGTCGCCGCCACCGCACGCGGTGAGGGTCAGGGCGGCCGTCGCGGCGATCGCGGTCCAGGTCAGACGCTTGCGGGTGGTGGAGAACGACATGGGGGTTCCTTCCGATGACGGCGGCGCGGTCACGGGTGGCGACCGGCACGGCCGGGGGTGCAGGGGGTCCCTGCGAGGCGGTGGGGTTCGGGGTGCTTCCGGCGGGCCATCAGCCACGCGGCGAGCGGGGGCCGGTCGTCGTCGAGGACGACGCGGCGGGTGCGGCGCAGGTCTCCCTGCGGGTCACGACGGCGTCAGCAGCCGCACATTCGCCCGGTGCGCACGCGGCGACAGCACGACGAGCCGGCGCAGGCTGCTGCGCGCGGGGTCGTGGTCACGACGTGCTGGCGGGTCATGCCGACATCATGGGCACGACGGCGGCCCGCACGCCAATCTCCGACCGCGAAAGTCCACGATGTGGACCGGAAAGTGGCCGCATGTCGGGAACGGAAGCCCCTCGACCGGGAGGAAAGGGGCGAATGCCACGTGGTCGCCGACAGCGCGGCCCGACGGCGGAGCGGGCGGTCCGGGGACGCAAAGGACCCCTCGCACACCCACCAGAGCTCACCTACCCTTGCTGCCTTCCGGCCCTGGGGGAGTTCGGCGAGATGATGCCGCACGAGGGGTCTGCACCCACCCTAGCCCAGGTCGGCGCCGCGCTCGAAACCCGCTCCGCCGCGCACCGCAACGCCCGCCCCAGCACAGGCTCCCCGGAGGCGATTCGGCCGGGGCGCCGCCGTCCGGTATCCTCGTTGCGCTGCTGTCGGTGCGCATCCGTGCGTCGCCGACCGTCGCCAGGAGGATTCGCCTAGTGGCCTATGGCGCACGCTTGGAAAGCGTGTTGGGTTAACAGCCCTCGGGGGTTCGAATCCCCCATCCTCCGCAGACCGAAGGGCCCGCCGCACTCGCGGCGGGCCCTTCGTCGTCGGGGTGCGGGCGCACACCGAAAAGGCCCGTCGCACAGGTGCGACGGGCCTCTCGACGTCCCGACGGTCCGACGCGCCGGGACGTGGCGCCGGCGGTGCCGCCGACGGCTCCCCCCAGCCTACGGGTGTCCGGCCCGGAACGGCAGGGGTGGAGAGCCCCGGAGTCCCGGATCTTCGCCACATCCACCCACCCTGGGAGCCCCCTGGACCCCTAGACAGCCGTTGAACGCGTGTTTAGTCTATTGAACATGCGTTCAGAGCAGCCACCGCGGGCCGGTCGGGCCACGCCCGCGCCGTCGGGCACCGACGACCTCACGACCCGCGCCCGCATACGGGACGCCGCGATCTCGCGGTTCGCGCGCGACGGGTTCGGCGCGCCGCTGCGCACCATCGCGGCGGACGCGGGCGTGAGCGCGGCGCTCGTCGTGCACCACTTCGGCTCCAAGGACGGGCTGCGCCGGGCCTGCGACGCGTACGTGTTCGACGCCGTCCGCGCCGCGAAGACCGACGCGATCTCGCCGCAGGACCCGGCGGCCGGGCCCATGGCGCTGTTCACGCAGCTCGCCGGGATCGAGGACTACGCGCCCGTGTTCGAGTACACGCTGCGCAGCCTCCAGGCGGGCGGCGACCTCGCGCGGTCGTTCGTCGAGCACCTCACGCAGGTCACGCTCGAGTACATGGAGGACGGCGTCGCCGCCGGGGTGATCCGCCCGAGCCGCGACGAGCCGGCCCGCGCGCGGTACCTCGTCTCGCTCTCCCTCGGCTCGCTCCTCGTCGACGGCGCGCTGCGCGAGCGGACCGAGCCGCGCGACCCCGAGACCGACCTCCGCGAGTACGTCGAGCGCGTGATGCTGCCCGCGCTCGAGGTCTTCACCGAGGGGCTCTTCGTCGAGCCGACGCTGCTCGACGCGTACGTCCGGCACACCACCCACCAGGAGGAGACGCGATGACGAGCACGACCCCCGCCGTCGAGGTGCACGACCTGCGCAAGGCGTTCGGCCACGTGCAGGCGCTCGACGGCCTCGACCTGACCGTCCGCGCGGGCGAGGTCGCCGGGTTCCTCGGACCGAACGGCGCCGGCAAGTCGACCACGATCCGGGTGCTGCTCGGGCTGCTGCGCGCCGACTCGGGGACCACCCGGCTGCTCGGCGGGGACCCGTGGCGCGACGCCGTCGACCTGCACCGCCGCCTCGCGTACGTGCCGGGCGACGTGAGCCTGTGGCCGAACCTCACCGGCGGCGAGGCGATCGACCTGCTCACCCGGCTGCGCGGGCGCGTCGACCCGCGCCGCAAGGCGCTCCTGCTCGAACGCTTCGAGCTCGACCCGTCGAAGAACGCGCGCACGTACTCCAAGGGGAACCGGCAGAAGGTCGCGCTCGTCGCGGCGTTCGCGTCCGACGTCGAGCTGCTCGTGCTCGACGAGCCGACGTCGGGCCTCGACCCCCTCATGGAGTCGGTGTTCACGCAGTGCGTGCGCGAGGTCACGGCGGAGGGCCGGTCGGTGCTGCTCTCGAGCCACATCCTCGCGGAGGTCGAGAAGCTGTGCGACACCGTGACGATCATCCGCGCCGGCCGCACGGTCCAGTCCGGCACGCTCGCCGAGCTGCGGCACCTCACGCGGTCGTCGGTCACCGCGGTGACCGACCGCGACCCCGCCGCCCTCGACGCGCTCGACGGCGTGCACGACCTCCTCGTCGAGCCCGGCGCCGACGGGACCCGAGCCCGGTTCGACGTCGACAACGACCACGTGCAGCCCGTGCTGCGCGCGCTCACCGACCTCGGGCTGCGGTCCGTCACGGTCACCCCGCCGTCGCTCGAGGAGCTGTTCCTGCGCCACTACGGCGACGAGCTCGCCCAGCTCGACGGGGCCGGTGCGCTGTGAGCGCCCCCACCGCGGCACCGCCCCGCGGCCGAGGCGCCGCCGTCGCTCCCGAGCCTCCCCGCCCGGGCCGCGCGGCGACGGGCTGGCTCACCCTGCTGCGCTTCGTCCTGCGCCGCGACCGGGTCCGTATCCCCGTGTGGACGGCGTCCGTCGCGCTCCTCTTCGGGTACGCGGCCGTCGCCCTCGACACGCTCTACCCGACGGCCGCCGACCGCCAGGCGCGCGCGGCGCTCGTCTCGAGCCCGGCCGGGATCATGCTGTCCGGGCCGCAGTACGGCATCGAGGACTACACGCTCGGCGCGATGATCGCCAACGAGATGGCGCTCACCGTCATGGTCGCCGTCGCGATCATGAGCATCTTCCTCGTCGTGCGGCACACGCGCGCCGAGGAGGAGACCGGCCGGGCCGAGCTCGTCCGGGCGGGCGTCGTGGGGCGGCACGCACCCGCGACCGCGGCGTTCGTCGCGGCGGTCGTCGCGAACGCGGCCATCGCGCTCGCGACCGGCGTCGTGCTCGTCGCGACCGGGCTCGACGCCGTGGACTCCCTCGCGCTCGGCGCCGCCGTCGGGGTCACGGGCCTCGTGTTCGCCGCCGTCGCCGTCGTGACGAGCCAGGTCACCGAGCACGCGCGCGGCGCGAGCGGGCTCGCGCTCGCCGTGCTCGGCGTCGCGTTCCTGCTCCGCGCCGTCGGCGACGTGCAGGAGGAGCACGGGAGCTGGGTCTCGTGGCTCTCCCCCATCGGGTGGGCGCAGCAGATCCGGGCGTTCGTCGACCTGCGCTGGTGGCCCCTCGGCCTCTCCGTCGCGCTCGTGGTGCTGCTCCTCGCCCTGGGCGCGGCGCTCGCCGCCCGGCGCGACCTCGGCGCCGGGCTCGTGCCGCCCCGCGCGGGCCGGCCCGACGCCGCCCGCTGGCTCGCGAGCCCGCTCGCCCTCGCGTGGCGTCAGCAGCGCGCGTCCGTGCTCGCGTGGGCGATCGGGGTCGGCGTCACGGCGCTCGCGTGCGGGACGTTCGTCGACTCGGTGGGCGACATGGTCGCGACCAACCCCGAGGTCGCCCAGATGATCGGCGACGCGTCCGACCTCGTGGCCGGCTTCGTCGCCGTCATGGCGCTCTTCCTCGGGCTCGGCGCAGGCGGGTTCGCCGTCGCCTCGGCCCAGCGCGCGCGGGGCGAGGAGACCGCGGGGCGGCTCGAGCCGGTGCTCGCGACAGGCGTCGGGCGCGTGCGGTGGCTCGCGGGCCAGCTCGTCGTGACGCTGGTCGGGACGTGCGTGCTGCTGGCCGTGAGCGCCGTCGGGCTGTGGCTCGGCGCCCTGAGCGTCGGGGAGGACGCGTTCGGCCTCGGGGACCACCTCGCCGCGTCGTTCGCGTACCTGCCCGCGGTCGCGGTCGTCGCGGGGGTCGGGGTGGCGGCGTTCGGGTCGCGCCCTGGCCTCGCGGCGCTCGCGTGGGCGCTCCTCGCCTACTCGTTCGTCGTGACGATGTTCGGCGCCCTGCTCGACCTCCCGTCGTGGGCGAGCGGGCTCTCGCCCTTCTGGCACGTGCCCCAGCTCCCCGGGGCCGACGCCGAGCCGTGGCCCTTCCTGTGGCTCACGCTCCTCGCCGTCGTGCTCGTCGCGCTGGGCCTCGCGGGCTTCCGCCGCCGCGACGTCCCGCGCCCCTGACGCGTGGCCGTCGTGGGCTCCGGCTAGGCTCGATCCACCTTTTCCGACCACGGAGGTGACGGTCATGTCCACGCCCGACCGGAGCGACGCGACGCGCTCGGCCAGGGCCACCCTGCACGAGTGGGTCGACGCGATCCCCACGCGGGAGCCGACCGAGGGTGCCGGAGCGCGCGAGCCGCGCACGTGGGTCGCGGCCCTCGCGCTCGAGGGCACGTGGCTGGGCCTGTACCAGGACGCGTACCGGTTCACCGAGACGGAGTGGGACGAGCTGGTCGACGACCTCTCCCGGTACGCCGACGTCCGGCCGCCCGCGCGCGCCGTCGTGTTCCGCGACGTCGAGCTCGACGAGGACCCGTTCCGCGACGACGAGCGCCCGCTCGTGGACGCGGTGCTGCGGGTCGCGCTCGAGGAAGGGGTCGAGAACGTCACCTTCGCCGCGGTCGCGCGGCGGTGCGACCGCAGCGAGTCGACCCTGCGGTCGATGTTCGGGGACGCGGAGACGCTGGTCGACGACGTCGCGATCGAGGTCGTGCAGTCCGGGTTCGACGACCTCTCGCCGCTGCGGCTCGACCCGTCGCGCGCCGCGGTCGCGGCGTCGGTCGCGGCGCTCGACGACTCGCGCAAGGCGGCGGCGCTCCTGCGCCTCTACGCCCTCGGTGGGGTGGCGCGCGACGACGTGCCCGAGGGCCAGCACACGGTCCACGCGGACGTGCTGCGCGCGTGGCGGGAGGAGGGCGCGCCGTCGTCGCTCGTGCTCGCGGCGCTCGCGTGCGACGGCTGGCGGGCGGGCGAGCGGCAGCGCGCGCTGCTCTTCCCTCCGGCCCTGCCGGGTGCGGTCGTGCGCGAGCTCGCGCGCCTCGTCGACGACGCCGCGGTCCCCGTGACGCCGTAGCGGTCCCCTCACGGCCCGCGGCTCCCGCTCAGCGCCGGAGCTCGCGCTCGTGGACGACGCCGGGGCACGGGACCGCGACGACGTCACCGCGCCGCAGGTCCTCGGGGAGCCGCGCCACGCCCCCGGCGCGACCGGGGGCGGGGTGCACGGTGAAGCGGCGCAGGGGTGCCGCCGAGACGCGGCCGACGAGCCGGGCCTCCTCGACCGCCGCGCCGCACGCGTCGAGGTCGGCGTCGAGCCACAGCTGCCGGTGGTGGCCGCCGAGGCGCGGGACGACGTCCTCCACCCCGGCGAGCACGACGCACCGCGGCGACGCCTCCCACAGGCGCCCCACGCGGCCGGGGTCGGCGCTCGCGGGCACGTGGACGGTCGGGGTCGCGCGCAGCCGGGCGCAGGCGGCGAGGCTCGTCCCGTCGACGAGCACGTCGTGCGGGGCGAGGACGGTGCCGCCCGGCCAGGCCGACGAGGGAGCGCCGCGCAGCGCGGCGAGCCGGGCGGAGAACGCGGTGTGCACGAGGGTCATGGCTCCGGTCTACCGCGCGCGGCGGGGGCGGAGACCGGGCCTGACGGAACGCACACGGCCCGCGCCCGGATCCTCACGGCCTCCCGACGGGCGTGGTCGCCGCCCGTCGGGAAGCCGCCCGCGGACGGCCCTCAGGACGCCGCGGTCGGCGCCCCGGGGTCCGGCTCGAAGCGGTAGCCCATGCCCGCCTCGGTGAGCAGGTAGCGCGGGGCCGCCGGCTCCGGCTCGAGCTTCTTGCGGAGCTGCGCGACGTACAGGCGCAGGTAGCCCGTGTCGCTCACGTGCTGGGAGCCCCAGATCTCCGTGAGCAGCGTCTGCCGCGTGACGAGCTTGCCCGGGTTGCGGACGAGCCGCTCCAGCACCTGCCACTCCGTCGGGGTGAGCCGCACCTGCTCGGTCTGGCCGTCGCGCACGCGCACGACGCTGTGGGCCGACAGGTCGACCGTCACGTCGCCCAGCACGACGACCGGCGCGGAGTCCTCGTGCGCGACGCGGCGCGTGAGCGCGCGGATGCGGGCGAGCAGCTCCTCGATGGAGAACGGCTTCGTGACGTAGTCGTCGGCGCCCGCGTCGAGGGCCTCGACCTTGTCGGCGGCGCCCGTGCGCCCGGACACCACGAGGATCGGGGCGTCCGACCAGCCCCGGACGGCGTGGACCACGTCGAGGCCGTCGAGCTCGGGCATGCCGAGGTCGAGCATGAGGACGTCGGGCCGGTGGTCGATCGCGCGTGCGATCGCCTGCGAGCCCGAGGTCGCCGTGATGATCTCGTAGCCCTGCGCGGTGAGGGTGATGCGCAGGGCGCGCAGGATCTGCGGGTCGTCGTCGGCGATGAGGATCTTCATGGCGCGCTGGTCTCCGGTGCGTCGGGGTGGGGCGTCGGGCCCGCGGCGGGCAGGGCCACGACCATGGTGAGCCCTCCGCCGGGGGTGTCCTCGGGGTGAGCGTGCCGCCCATGCCCTCGACGAACCCCTTCGACAGCGCGAGGCCGAGCCCGAGGCCGGTCGTGTTGTCGGTGTCGCCGAGGCGCTGGAACGGCACGAACACGTCCTCGCGCCGCTCGGGCGGGATGCCCGGGCCGTGGTCGACGACGCGGATCTCGACCGACCCCCCGAACGCGCTCGTCGAGATCCGCACGCGCTCGTCCGGCGGCGAGTGCCGCGTCGCGTTGGCGAGCAGGTTGACCAGCACGCGCTGGAGCAGCACCGGGTCGGCGACGACCGCGGGGACGTCGAGCTCGAGGTCGAGCTCCACCTGGGCGGGCCCGAGACCGAGCTCGTCGAGCGCCGGCAGCACGACGTCGGCCGGCTCGACCTCGGTGCGCGACACCCCGAGCACGCCCGCCTCCAGCCGGCTGACGTCGAGCAGGTCGGTGATGAGCGTGCCGAGCGCGCCGAGGCTCTCGTCGGCGGTCGCGAGCAGCTCGTCCCGGTCGGCGGGGCTGAGCGCGCCGCGCGTCGAGCGCAGGCCGCTCACGGCGGCGGTCGCGGCGCTCAGCGGGCGGCGCAGGTCGTGGCTCAGCGCCGAGAGCAGCGCGCTGCGCACGCGATCGGACTCGGCGAGCTGGTCCATCTCGCTCGCGACCTCGGCGAGGTCGCTGTGCTCGAGCGCGGCCTCGAGCTGGACCGCGATGACGTTGAGCAGGCGCCGCTCGGACGCGGCGAGGTCCGGCCCGAACAGCTCGAGGTCCGCCCGGTCGTCCACGCGCACCGTCGTGCTGGGCGTGCCCGGCCCCGGGTCGCCGTCGGCCGCGAGCTCCGTCCCGGAGACGACGAGCCGCGCCCCCACCATGCCGAACGCCTCGCGCGCCCGGCTCACGAGGGCCTGCACGGCGTCCTGCCCGCGCAGGACGCTGCCCGCGACCGTGGCGAGCACCTCGGACTCCGCGGCCGCCCGCCGGGCCGCGCGCGTCGTGCGCGCCGCGCGGTCGACGACGACGCTCACGAGGACGGCGATGACGACGTACAGGACGAGGGCCACGAGGTGGAACCGCTCGCCCACGGTGATCGTGTGCAGGGGTTCGACGAAGAAGTAGTCGAGCGTGACGCCCGACAGGACCGCGGCGTAGACCGCGGGCCAGACGCCCCCGACGAGCGCGACCACGACGACGAGCAGCTGGTACGCCAGGACGTCGGTCACGAGCGTGTCCTCGTCGCGCGCCGTGACGAGGAGCCAGGTGAGCAGCGGTCCGCCGACGAGCGCGAGGACGAACCCGGCGACGCGACGGCGCAGGGTGAGCGCGCCGCCCGAGCGGGGCAGGCGCGCCCCTCCCCCGGCGGCGGCGTGGTTGACGATGTGGACGTCGATGTTGCCCGCCTCGCGCGTGACCGTCGCCCCGATGCCGGGGCCGCTGAGGGCCGACGCGAGCCTGCCCCGGCGCGAGACCCCGATGACGAGCTGCGTGGCGTTGACGCCCTTGGCGAACTCGACGAGCGCGGTGGGGACGTCGTCGCCCACGACCTGGTGGTACGTCCCGCCGAGCTGCTCGACGAGCGCGCGCTGGTGCGCGAGCGCGCCGGGGGCCGCGTCGCGCAGGCCGTCCTGCGTCGTGACGTGCACCGCGAGGAGCTGGCCGCCCGCCGACCGCGCGGCGATCCGGGCGCCGCGCCGCACGAGCGTCTCCCCCTCGGGGCCGCCCGTGAGCGTCACGACGACGCGCTCGCGCGCCTCCCACGTGCTGTCGATCCCGTGCTCGGTCCGGTAGAGCTGGAGCGCCGCGTCCACCTCGTCGGCGAGCCAGAGCAGCGCGAGCTCGCGCAGCGCGGTGAGGTTGCCGAGGCGGAAGTAGTTCGACAGCGCCGCGTCGACGCGCTCGGCCGGGTACACGTACCCGCCCGCCAGACGGTCGCGAAGCGCCTGGGGCGCGAGGTCGACGACCTCGATCTGGTCGGCGCCGCGCAGGACGGCGTCGGGGATCGTCTCGCGCTGCACGGCGCCCGTGATCTTCTCGACCACGTCGTTGAGCGACTCGATGTGCTGGATGTTGACGGTCGAGATGACGTCGATCCCGGCGTCGAGCAGCCGGTCGACGTCCTGCCAGCGCTTCTCGTGGTCGAGACCCGGCGCGTTCGTGTGCGCGAGCTCGTCGACGAGCGCGACGTCCGGGCGCCGCGCGAGGACGGCGTCCAGGTCGAGGTCCGTGAGCTCGACGCCCCGGTGGGTCACGCGGACGCGCGGCACCACCTCGAGGCCCTCCGCCATGGCCGCCGTCGCGGCGCGGCCGTGGGTCTCCACGACCGCGACCACGACGTCCCTGCCCTCGTCGCGCAGACGGCGGCCCTCCTCGAGCATGGCGTAGGTCTTCCCGACGCCGGGCGCCGCGCCGAGGAGGACCCGCAGCCGTCCGCGCGCCATGCTCAGCCTCCGATCCGGTCCAGGGCGACGTTGAGCTCGAGCACGTTCACCGTCGGCTCGCCGAGGTACCCCAGCGCACGTCCCCCAGTGTGCCGCGCGACGAGTTCCTCGACCTGCGCGGTGGTCAGACCGCGCGCCGCCGCGACGCGGTCGACCTGGACGGCGGCGTAGGCCGGGCTGATGTGAGGGTCGAGGCCGGAGCCCGAGGCCGTGAGCGCGTCCACGGGGACGTCGGCCGGGTCGATGCCCTCGAGCTCCGCGACCTGGGCGCGCCGCTCCGTGATCGCGGCGACGAGGTCCGCGTTCTCGGGGCCGAGGTTCGAGCCCGACGACGCCGCGGCGTCGTACCCGTCGCCCGCGGCCGACGGCCGGGGCTGGAAGTACTCGGGCAGCGGGTCGCCGTCGGCGTCGGTGAACGCCTGGCCGAGCAGGGCCGACCCGACGACCCGGCCCGCGCCGTCGTGCACCAGCGAGCCGTCGGCGCGCGCCGGAAGGACGAGCTGCCCGACGCCGGTGACGACGAGCGTGTACCCGACGCCGAGGAGGAGGGTGAGGACGAGCATCGCCCGGGTCGCGACCCAGACGACCCGCCCGGTGCTGCGTGCCGTGGTGTTCATGGGGTTCTCCTGGTCGTCGTGCGGGTCAGTAGCCGGGGAGGAGGCGCACGACGAGGTCGATGAGCCAGATGCCGACGAACGGCGCCACGAGGCCGCCGACGCCGTAGACGAGCAGGTTCCGCCCGAGGATCGTCGAGGCGTCGGCCGGCCGGTACCGCACGCCGCGCAGCGCGAGCGGGATGAGCAGCACGATGACGATCGCGTTGAAGACGATCGCCGACAGCACCGCCGACGACGGCGAGCTGAGGCCCATGACGTTGAGCACCTCGAGGCCGGGGAACACGCCCATGAACATCGCGGGGATGATCGCGAAGTACTTCGCGACGTCGTTGGCGATCGAGAACGTGGTGAGCGCCCCGCGCGTGATGAGGAGCTGCTTGCCGATGCGCACGACGTCGATGAGCTTCGTCGGGTCGGAGTCGAGGTCGACCATGTTGCCGGCCTCCTTCGCGGCCGACGTGCCGGAGTTCATCGCGACGCCCACGTCGGCCTGCGCCAGGGCGGGCGCGTCGTTCGTGCCGTCGCCCGTCATGGCGACGAGGTTGCCGCCCTCCTGCTCGGCGCGGATGAGCGCGAGCTTGTCCTCGGGCGTGGCCTCGGCCAGGAAGTCGTCGACGCCGGCCTCCTGCGCGATGGCGGCGGCGGTGAGCGGGTTGTCGCCCGTGATCATCACCGTGCGGATGCCCATCGACCGCAGCTCGGCGAAGCGGTCCGCGATGCCCTCCTTGACGACGTCCTTGAGGTGGACGACGCCGAGCACGCGGCTCGCGCCGTCCGGCGTGCGCACCGCGACGACGAGCGGCGTGCCGCCCGACTGCGCGACCTCCTCCACGACGTCGTCGAGCTCCGCGAGCACGCTCGACGCCGCCCGCTCGCCGCCCTGCTCGACCCACGCCGTCACGGCGGAGCCGGCGCCCTTGCGGATCTGGGTCCCGTCCGGCTCGTCGAGCCCCGACATCCGGGTCTGCGCCGTGAACGGCACGATCTCGCCCGGCGCGGTCGGCCCGACGTCGAGGCCCCCGCGGCGCGCGAGCTCGACGATCGACGTGCCCTCCGGCGTCGGGTCCGCGAGCGAGGACAGCGCGGCGGACCGGACGAGCTCGCGCTCGTCCACGTCGCGCAGCGCGACGAACCGCGCGGCCTGCCGGTTGCCGTAGGTGATGGTGCCCGTCTTGTCGAGCAGGAGTGTCGTGACGTCGCCCGCCGCCTCGACCGCGCGGCCGGACATCGCGAGCACGTTGCGCTGCACGAGGCGGTCCATCCCCGCGATGCCGATCGCCGAGAGCAGCGCGCCGATCGTCGTCGGGATGAGGCAGACCAGGAGCGCGACGAGGACGGCGACGCTCACGGGGCTCGCCGCGTACGACGCGACGGGGTTGAGCGTGAGGGCGACCACGACGAACACGATCGACAGCGACGCGAGGAGGATGCTCAGCGCGATCTCGTTCGGCGTCCGCTGCCGGCTCGCGCCCTCGACGAGCGCGATCATCCGGTCGACGAACGTCTCGCCCGGCATCGAGGTGACACGCACGACGATGCGATCCGACAGGACGCGCGTGCCGCCGGTGACGGCGGACCGGTCGCCGCCCGACTCGCGGATCACCGGCGCGGACTCGCCCGTGATCGCGGACTCGTCGACCGACGCGATGCCCCACACGATCTCGCCGTCGCCGGGGACCAGCTCCCCCGCCTCGACGACGACGACGTCCCCCAGCCGCAGGTCGGCCGAGGACACCTCGACCGCGCGGGCGCGCAGGGCGCCGGGGTCGCCCGTCTCGTCGTACGCGGCGACGCGGTGCGCGACGGTCGCGGTGCGGGTCCGGCGCAGCGAGTCGGCCTGGGCCTTGCCGCGGCCCTCGGCGACCGACTCCGCGAGGTTGGCGAAGAGGACGGTGAGCCACAGGAACACGGCGATGACCGCGGTGAAGGACCCGGGGACGGGCGTGCCGCCCGACTCCTCCGGGCCGCCGAGGAACGGCTCGACGACCGCGATCACGGTGGTGAGCGCGGCCCCGACCCAGACGAGGAACATCACGGGGTTGCGCCACATCTGGCGCGGGTCGAGCTTGCGGAACGCGCCGGGCAGCGCCTGGCGCACCTGCGACCAGGTGAAGAGGCCGCCGGTGGTCGCGGCCGGCTGGTGCACGGCGCGCGGGGACGGGTGGGTGAGCGTGGACATGGGTTACAGCAGCCCTTCAGCCAGGGGACCCAGCGCGAGAACGGGGAAGTACGTGAGCGCGGTGAGGAGGACCACCACGCCGATCAGGAGCCCCACGAACTGGGGGCGGTGGGTCGGCAGCGTGCCGACGGTGGCGGGCACCTTGTCCTGCTGCGCGAGCGAGCCCGCGAGCGCGAGGACGAGGACGATCGGCACGAACCGGCCGAGCAGGATCGCGACGCCGAGCGCGGTGTTGAGCCACGGGGTGTTCGCGGTGAGCCCGGCGAACGCCGACCCGTTGTTGTTGGCCGCGGACGTGAAGGCGTACAGCACCTCGGTCGTGCCGTGCACGCCGGGGTTCCAGATCGACACCGTCTCGACGCTCTCGCGCACGGGCGGGATCGCGAAGCTCAGGGCCGTGCCGGCGAGCACGAGCGTCGGCGTCACGAGGATGTAGAGGCTCGCGAGCTTGATCTCGCGCGGCCCGATCTTCTTCCCCAGGTACTCCGGCGTGCGACCGACCAGCAGGCCCGCGATGAAGACCGCGATGACGGCGAGCACGAGCATCCCGTACAGCCCGGAGCCGACGCCGCCCGGGGCGACCTCGCCGAGCATCATGTTGAGCAGCGGGAGCATCCCGCCCAGCGCCGTGTAGGAGTCGTGCATCGAGTTGACCGCGCCGGTCGACGTCGTGGTGCTCGTGGTGGCGAAGAGGGTCGAGCCGATGATCCCGAACCGCGCCTCCTTGCCCTCCATCGCACCCCCGGCGAGCTGCGGCGCGGTGCCGTTCCCGGCGGACTCCAGCGCGGTGAGCGCGACGAACGACGCCACGAAGAGCACGCCCATCGTCGCGAGGATCGCGTAGCCCTGGCGGTCGTCGCCGACCATGCGGCCGAACGTGCGCGGCAAGGAGAACGGGATGACGAGCATGAGCAGGACCTCGACGACGTTCGTCCACGCCGACGGGTTCTCGAACGGGTGCGCCGAGTTCACGTTGAAGAACCCGCCGCCGTTCGTGCCGAGCAGCTTGATGACCTCCTGCGAGGCCACCGGCCCGCCCGGCACGCTCTGGGTGCCGCCCGCGAGGGTCGTGACCTGCGTGAAGCCGTCGAAGTTCTGCGCGACCCCGCCGACGAGCAGCACGACCGCGCCGACGAGGGAGATCGGGAGCAGGATGCGCAGGCACCCGCGCACGAGGTCCACCCAGAAGTTGCCGATCGTGCCGACCCGGCGGTACGCGAAGCCCCGCACGAGCGCGACGGCGACCGCCATGCCGACCGCCGCGGACACGAAGTTCTGCACCGCGAGCCCGGCGAGCTGCACGGTGTAGCCGAGCGTCTGCTCCGGCGAGTACGACTGCCAGTTCGTGTTGCCCACGAACGACGCGGCCGTGTTGAAGGCGAGGTGCTCCGACGGCGCGGGCAGCCCGAGCGAGTACGGCAGCCACTGCTGCGTGCGCTGGAGCAGGTAGAGCAGCACGAGGCCCACGGCCGAGAACGCGAGGATGCTGCGCAGGTAGGCGGGCCACGTCTGCTCGGAGCGGGGGTCGACGCCCAGGACGCGGTACAGGCCCCGCTCCACCCGCCAGTCCTTCGGCGAGGAGTAGACCCACGCCATGTGGTCGCCCAGCGGGCGGTAGAGCGCCGCGAGGACCAGGGCGACGGTCCCGAGCGCGAGGAGCGCGAAGATCCAGGTCATCAGAAGCGCTCCGGTCTCACGAGCGCCACCACGAGATACACGATCGCCGCCGCACCGAGAGCCACGGCGAGAAGCTCGAGCACGATCACAGCTTCTCCACCGCCTTCCCGATTCCGGCGACCAGCACGAACACGGCGATCACGCCGAGCACGTAGACGATGTCGAGCACGAGACGTCCCCAGGTCGAGACCGACGGCCCCCTGTCGGGCGGCCGGGCACCCACCGGACGGGGCGCCGACGACGATCGAACACCCGCTCCGGGACGGCGGAGCCCGTCCTCACGGGACCCATACGGGCCGGGGCGCGACGCTAACGATCTCCTGACGGTCGGACGTCGGTCCGGGCGGTCGCGGACGAGCCCGTCGGTTCCCGTGGGGAGTTCGTGACGAGTGCGTGACCGACGCCCCGCCATCGGGGGCGGCGGCCGCCGTCGGGCACCTAGGATGTCCCGCATGATCTTCAAGGCCGTCGGCGACGGGCGCCCCTACCCGGACCACGGCCGGGTCACCGCCCGCGACTGGGCGGAGGTGCCCCCGCGTCAGGTGCGCCTCGACGAGCTCGTCACCACCAAGCGCACGCTCGACCTCGACGCGCTCCTCGCCGAGGACTCCACGTTCTTCGGCGACCTGTTCGCGCACGTGGTCGAGTTCGACGGCGTCCTCTACCTGGAGGACGGCCTGCACCGCGCCGTCCGCGCCGCGCTGCAGCAGCGGGCGATCCTGCACGCGCGCGTGCTGACGCTGCGATGAGCGGCCGGTCCGGTAGGTTGCTGGCGTGACACTCCGCCCCGACACCGCGCGCGCCGTCCGCCGCCG
Source organism: Cellulosimicrobium sp. JZ28 (assembly GCF_015327065.1). NCBI lineage: Bacteria > Bacillati > Actinomycetota > Actinomycetes > Micrococcales > Promicromonosporaceae > Cellulosimicrobium > Cellulosimicrobium sp. JZ28. Next base: position 3,281,448 of record NZ_CP017660.1, read on the forward strand.
GCGCATGCACGAGCGCCAGGCAGTCGTGTTCGGGCTGCTCATCGCGGCGCTCGCCGTCGTCGGGATCGGCGCCCTCGCCGTGTACACCGGCGCGATCGAGGCGCCGTTCGACCGGGAGCTGTCCTCGCCCGAGGCCGTCGACGACCTCGCGGACGTCAAGGTCCCCTGCCTCGCGGACGGCACCCTGCCCGTCGCCACCGGCGACATCCAGGTCAACGTGTACAACGCGTCCGGCAAGGACGACCCGCTGGGCCGGCTCAACCAGGACATCCTCACGTCGCGCGGGTTCGCGGTGCTCTCGACGGGCAACGCCCCGGACCTCGACGGCGACGGGAAGTCCGACGTCGTGTCGCGCACGCAGATCCACTTCGGTGCCGCGGGCGTCGCGCAGGCGTACACCCTCGCCGCGCACTACGAGAACCCGGGCCTCGTGCTCGACGCGCGCGAGGACGCGACGGTCGACCTCTACGTGGGCGCCGACTTCGAGAACATCGTGGACCCGGAGCTCGTCGGCCTGTCCGGCGACGTCCCGCTCGAGAGCCGTGCGGGGTGCGTCCCGATCGAGGAGATCACGCCCCGCCCGCTGCCCGTGCCGCCCGCCGAGGGCTAGCACGTCCCGGCCCGGCGCCCGCCGGGCACCCTGACCGCCGAACGGTACCCATGAGCACCCTGCCCCTCCGGCCCGCCCGGACCACCGACCCCGCCGAGGTCGACCGCCTGTACGAGATCTGCCTGCGGACCGGTGCGTCCGGCGCCGACGCGAGCGGGCTCTACGCCGACCAGCGCCTGCTCGGCGAGGTCTACCTCGGCGCGTACCTCGCGCTCGAGCCGGGCCTGGCGTCCGTCGTCGAGGCCGACGGCGTCGTCGCCGGCTACGTGCTCGGCGCCCGCGACACCGCCGCGTTCGAGGACCGGTGCGAGCGCGAGTGGTGGCCGCCGCTCCGGGAGCGCTACCCCCTCGGGAGCTTCCCCGCGGCGTCGCGCGACGAGGCGCTCGTCGAGCAGATCCACCGCCCGCACCGCACGGACCCGTCCGTGCTCGGCGACTACCCGTCGCACCTGCACGTCGACCTGCTGCCGTCGGCCCAGGGCGGCGGCAACGGCCGCCGCCTCATGGAGGTGCTCTTCGCCGCGCTGCGCGCCGCCGGGTCGCCCGGGGTGCACCTCGGCGTGGCGGAGGACAACGCGTCCGCGATCGGCTTCTACGAGCACCTCGGCTTCACCCGGCTCGACGTCGCCGAGGGCCTCGTCCTGGGCCTGCGCCTCTAGCCGACGGCCCGGCGGGCTCGCGCCTGCCGGGCCGTCGTCTCTATGGAGCCTCCGAGGAGGCCGCTCCCGCGCGTCGCGTCAGCGGGCGTCCTCGACCGTCTCGTGGACGGCGGGCTCGTCGCCCCCGGGGGCCGACGCCGGGCTCGCGGGCTCCTGCGTCGTGCCGCGCCACCGCGAGAGGTTCCGCATCACGTGGTAGATCACGAGCGCCGCGGCGGTGCCCAGCGCGATCCCCTCGAACGTCAGGTCGCCCACGGCCCACGTGAAGTTGGCGATGCCGACGACGAGCGGCACGGCCGCGGTCGTGAGGTTGACCGGGTCGGAGAAGTCGACCTTGTTCTGCACCCAGATGCGCGCGCCGAGGATGCCGATCATGCCGTAGAGCATGGTCGCGGCACCGCCCAGGACGCCGACCGGGATCGTCGCGATGAGCGCGCCGAACTTCGGCGACAGGGAGAGCACCAGCGCGGTCGCTGCGGCGACCCAGTACGCCGCGGTCGAGTACACGCGCGTGGCGGCCATGACCCCGATGTTCTCGGCGTACGTCGTCGTGCCCGAGCCGCCGCCGACCCCCGCGAACGTCGTCGCGAGGCCGTCGGCGAAGAGCGCGCGGCCGGTGAGGTCGTCGAGGTTCTTGCCCGTCATCGCCGCCACCGACTTCACGTGCCCGACGTTCTCCGCGATGAGCACGAGCACGACCGGGACGAACAGGCCGAGCACGGCGACGTCGAACGTCGGCGTGACGAACTCCGGGAGCCCGACCCAGGCAGCCTTGCGCACCGCGTCGAACGACACCTCGCCCTGGATCACGGCCACGACGTAGCCGACGACCACGCCGACGAGGATCGACAGCCGCCCGAGGATCCCCTTGAACAGGACGCTCACGAGGATGATCGCGGCGAGCGTGACGACGGCCGTGACCGGCGCCTGCTGGAAGTTGCCCCACGCCGCCGGGGCGAGGTTGAGCCCGATGAGCGCGACGATCGTGCCCGTGACGATCGGCGGCATGACGACGTCGATCCACCGCGCGCCCGCGACGTGGACCAGGAGGCCGACGGCCGCGAGCACGAGGCCCGTGACGAGGATCCCGCCGACCGCGACCGACTGGCCCTGGGACGCGGTCGCCGCGCCGATCGGCGCGATGAACGCGAAGCTCGACCCGAGGTAGCTCGGGAGGCGGTTCCGCGTGATGAGCAGGAACCCGACCGTGCCGATCGCCGAGAAGAACAGCGTCGTCGCGGGCGAGAAGCCCGTGAGGAGCGGCACGAGGAACGTCGCGCCGAACATGGCGACGACGTGCTGCATCCCGATCCCGATGGTCCGCGGCCAGGTCAGACGCTCGTCCGGGTCGACGACGTCCCCCGGTCGGACCGTCTTCCCGTCACCGTGCAACCGCCACCCGATGGCGCTCATGTCTCTCCCGTCCGTGAAGCCCGTGTGAAAAAACCCCCGGTGCAGGGTAGTGGTCCGACGTCACGGCGGTGTTTCCGGGGCGACCCGTGGGCGCGGGCGTCACGGCAGCTGCGGCACGACCTCGCTCGCGACGAGCTCCAGGTGGTCGAGGTCGTGCAGGTCGAGCACCTGGAGGTAGAAGCGCGTCGCGCCCTGCTCCGCGGCGGCCGCGATCTTGTCCGCGACCTCGCCGACCGTGCCGGCCAGACCGTTGCGGCGGACCTCGTCGGGCTCGCGCCCGATCGCGTCGGCCCGACGGCGGAACTCCGCCTCGTCCTTGCCCACCGCGACGACGAACGCCGCCGAGTACACGAGCGAGTCGGGGTCGCGGTCGGCGTCGAGGCACGCGGCGCGCACGTTCTCGAACCGGTCGGGCAGGACGCCCGGGTCGGGGAACGCCGCGTTGAACTCGCTGGCGTACCGGGCCGCGAGCGCCGGGGTGCGCCGGGGCCCGTGGCCGCCGACGATCACCGGGACGCGCTCCTGCGCGGGCTTCGGCAGGGCCGGGGAGTCCGTGAGCGTGTAGTGCTCGCCGCTGAACGAGAACGTCTCGCCGACCGGCGTCTCCCACAGCCCGGTGATCACCGCGAGCTGCTCCTCGAGGATCCCGAACCGCTTCTCCGGGAACGGGATGCCGTACGCCTCGTGCTCGCGGGCGTACCAGCCCGCGCCGAGGCCGAGCTCGACGCGGCCGCCCGACATCTGGTCGACCTGCGCGACCTGGATCGCGAGCACGCCGGGGTGGCGGAACGTCGCCGACGACACGAGCGTGCCGAGCCGGATGCGGCTCGTCTCGCGGGCGAGGCCGGCGAGCGTCGTCCAGGCGTCGGTCGGGCCGGGCAGCCCGTCGCCGTCGCCCATGACGAGGTAGTGGTCGGAGCGGAAGAAGGCGTCGAAACCGAGGTCCTCGGTGGCCTTCGCGACAGCGAGGAGGTCGTCGTAGGACGCGCCCTGCTGGGGCTCGGTGAAGATGCGCAGGTCGATCTGGGTCATGCCGTCACCCTGCCACACCGCGCGCCCACCCCCGCCCGCACGACGCCCCTTCCGCGAAGTAGGACGTGCGGTCGCGAACGAGGACGCGCGGAGCTCTACCTAGCGCCGGGACGTCCTACCTCGCGGGCCACGGCGGACGCGGTGCGGTCAGTCCGCCAGAGGGACGAGGTCGAGCTCCTGGAACTCCGCGACCTCGGGGATCCACCGCTCAGCGACGAAGCGGCGGTGGTCCGGGTGGGCGTCGTACGCGGCGTACGCGGCGTCGTCGTCGAACACCATCGAGAACTGGAACGTCAGCGGGCTCTTCGGGCTCACCTGGCGCGAGACGGTGAAGTCCCGGACGCCTGGGACCCCGGTGAGCGTCGTGCGGGCGGTGCCGAGGAACTCGGCCTCCTCCGCGCTGCCGGCGGGGTGGACGAGGCGGAAGGCGACGGTGTGCTGGATCACTCCTCCACCCTAGGCTGGCGACCATGCGCGTGAGCACCGTGATCCTGCCGATCTACCCGTGGCGCGAGGGCCGGGACGTGTGGCGGTCCGCCGACGACCTCGGGTTCCACGCCGCCTACACGTACGACCACCTGTCGTGGCGGTCGTTCCGCGACGGCCCGTGGTTCGGCGCGGTCCCGACGCTGGCCGCCGCGGCGGGCGTCACCGAGCGGGTGCGGCTGGGCACGCTCGTGTCGTCGCCGAACTTCCGCGAGCCGGTGACGTTCGCGAAGGACCTCATGACGCTCGACGACCTGTCGGGCGGGCGCGTGACCGTCGGCCTCGGTGCGGGGACGACGGGCTTCGACGCGACGGTCCTCGGCGGCGAGCCGTGGTCGCCCCGGGAGCGCGCCGACCGGCTGCGCGACTTCACGATCCTGCTCGACCGCCTGCTCACCGAGCCCGCCGTCACGCACGACGAGGGGCACTACCGGGCGCACGAGGCGCGGACCATCCCCGGGCCGGTCCAGTCGCCCCGGGTGCCCTTCGCGATCGCCGCGACCGGCCCGCGCGGGCTGCGGCTGGCCGCGCGCTACGGGCAGGCGTGGGTGACGACGGGCGACGGCCGCCTCGGGGACGACGCGACCCCGGCGCAGTCGCGCGCCGCCGTCCGCGACCAGGTGCAGCGGCTCGACGCGGCGTGCCGCGACGCCGGTCGCGACCCGGGGTCGGTGGAGCGCATCCTGCTCACGGGCTTCACGCCCGACCCCGCGCTGGAGTCCGTCGACGCGTTCGTCGAGACGGCGCACGGGTACGCGGAGGCCGGCATCACGGAGATCGTCGTCCACCGGCCCATCCCGGGCACCCAGTTCGCGGCCGACGAGCGCGTGTTCGAGCAGATCGCGACCGACGGCGCCGCGCAGGTCGCCGGGCTGTAGGGGCGCGGGCCGTCACGCCTCGGGGTGACGGGCTAGAACAGGACGTCGAGCACGAACCGGACCGGGGCGGTCACCGTCTCCCACAGCACACGCCCGGCCGACCTCTGCTCGAGGCGCGCCAGGCGCGCGGAGAAGACGGCGGCGGCGATCCCCCCGAGGACCGCGGCACCCAGGCAGATTCCCACGAGCCACGGCGGCAGGTCGACCAGGTAGCCGACGAGCGACAGCACGGCGGCGACCCCGCCCAGCACGAGGCTGACCACGAGGCCCCACGTCCCGACGGGGTCGAGCTCGGGGCCGCTGCGCGCCTCCGGGGTGTCCTCCACGCGCACAGTGTGCCGCACCTCCGGCACGTCCTCCCGCTCGGGTGGAACCTCTCGGGGCGTCGCTGCGTGTCAGAGACAGAGGGCCCGCGACACATGCCGTGCGGGGGCTCACCGGACCGGGACCGCGAGGAGGCGACGTGCGCAAGGCACCGGCGGGGTGGTACGCGGACGCACCGGGCTCGGGGAGCGAGCGCTGGTACGACGGCGCGGCGTGGACCGACCGGACGCGCGAGCGCCGGGCGCGGGACGACGTCGGCCCGTGGCGGCGGGTCGTCGTGCTCGGGTCGGTGGTCGTGCTGGTCGTCGCGGCGCCGCTCCTCCTCGCCGTGCTCGGCTGAGCCTGCCGGAGAGCGCCCGCTGGGAGACGCGTCAGCCGAGCGGCCCCCGCACCCGGTAGGTCACGTGGGTCACCTGGGACGCCGCTCGCACGGCGACGGTCTCGAGCGCGAGGGGCGGGACGCCGTCGAGCACGCGGTCGCCGTGGCCGAGGACCTGGGGCACGACGTGCAGCCGGAGCTCGTCGAGCAGCCCCGCCGTGATCACCTGGTTGATGGTCGCGGCCCCGCCCGCGATCGCGGCGTCCCGGTCCCCCGCGGCCTCCCGCGCCTGCGCGACCGCTGACTCGACGCCGTCGGTGACGAAGAAGAACGTCGTCCCGCCCTCCAGGACGAGCGGCTCGCGCGGGTGGTGCGTGAGCACGAACACCGGCGCGTGGTACGGCGGCTCCGGGCCCCACCAGCCCTGCCAGTCCGGGTCCCACTCCCCTCGTCCGGGCGTGAACATGTTCCTGCCCATGACGAACGCCCCCGCGTCGACGATCGCGGCGATCTCGGCCGCGTTCTCGTCGGCGGTCTCGACCATCCACCGGTGCAGATCAACGCCCGCGCCGAACGGATGCTCCAGCGTCTGGTCGGGGCGCGAGGAGTACCCGTCCATCGACACCGCCACGTCGCACGTCACGTTCCCCATGCCGCCCTCACCCTCCGCGGTCCGCGTGCGCCGCGGCCGCCGTCGTCCGTCCTGACGACACGTCCGACCGCGGGCGGGCGCGGAACTCATCGCCGCACCCGGGTCAGCGCGGTGCGGGGGCCTCCTCGGTCGCGATGCGGAGGGCGGCGACGAGCTCGCGGTAGAGCTCGTCGGTCGCGAGGAGCTGGGGGTGCGTGCCGCGCGCGCGGACGCGGCCGTCCTCCATGACGAGGATGACGTCGGCGTCGATGACCGTGGACAGGCGGTGCGCGATGGTCACGACGGCGCGGTCCCGGGCCAGGTCCTCGATGACGGCGTGCACAGCGGCCTCGGTGAGCCCGTCGACCTGGGCGGTGGCCTCGTCGAGGAGCAGCACGTCGGGCGCGTGCAGGACGGCGCGCGCGAGGGCGACGCGCTGGCGCTCGCCGCCCGAGACGGTCGTCCCGACGAGCGACGTGTCGAGGCCGTCGGGCAGCGAGCGCACCTTGGCGTCGAGCCGCACCTGCGCGAGCGCCGCCCACATCGCCTCCTCCGTCGCGGCGGGGTCCGAGAGGCGCAGGTTCTCGCGGATGGTGCCCGGCACGACGGGGGTCTCCTGCTCGACGTACGCGAAGCGGCGCCGCACGTCGTCGAACGTGAGGTCGTCGTAGGGCACGCCGTCGAGGAGGATCCGCCCCGACTCGGGCTGCAGGAAGCGCAGCAGGAGCGAGAAGGTCGTGGTCTTGCCCGCCCCGGACGGGCCGACGATCGCGACCTGCCCGCGCGCGGGCACGTCGAGGTCGAGGTCGCGCACCACGGGCTCGCCGCCCGGCAGGTAGCGCGCGGTGACGCCGCGCAGCGACAGCCGCGGCGCGGCGTGCGGGGCCGCCGTGCCCGACGCCGCGCCCACCCCGGCCGGACGACGCGCGGCGGGGTCGTCGTCCTCCTCCGGCTCGATGGCCTGGACCTCGCGGATCCGCCCCGCGGCCGCGATGCCGGCCTGGAGCTGGGTGACGTTCATGGTCAGGCCCGTGACAGGCTCGACGATCTGGAACGCGTAGAGCAGGAACGCGACGAGGCTCGACACGGCCAGGAGCCCCTGGTCCACGCGCCAGGCGCCGAGCGCGAGGATGACGATGATCGCGAGCTGGATGCCGCCCCCGGCGATGCTCCAGGCGACCGCCTCGGTCCGCACGGCCCGCACGCTGTGGCGCGCGGAGTCCTGCGCGTCGTCGAGCACGCGGTCGATCTGGCGGCCCTCCGCGCGGCTCGCCTTGATGGTGCGGATCGCGCGCAGCCCGCCCTCGAGCGTGCCGCCCAGGCTGCCGAGCGACTCCTGCGCCTTCTCCTGCGCCTTCGCGATGCGGGGCATGAGGGCGCCCACGAGGACGCCGATGACGACGATCGCCCCGAGCGTCGTGCCGAGCAGGACGAGGTCGAGCACGCCCATGAGGACGACCGTCCCGACCAGGGACACCGCCAGGTTCACGAGGTTGACCAGGCTCGACGACGCCGCCTCGCGCAGCAGCACCGTGTCGGACGTGACGCGCGTGACGAGCTCGCCCGTCGGACGGCCGGTGAGCGCGCCGATCCGCGCGCGGAAGAAGCGCCGCACCATGGACGACCGCGCGTCGAGCACCACGCGCTCGGCGAGCGTGCCGAGCAGGACCCACTGCCACAGCCCGAGCACGAGCCCGACGACGAGCAGCCCGACGAGCGTGAGCACGGCCGGGGTCAGCGACTCCCCCGTGCCGAGCGTGTCGAGCACCCACTTGGTGACCATCGGCGTCGCGAGGGTCGCGGCCGTCGTCCCGAGACCGAGCACGAGGCCGAGCAGCAGGGTCCGGCGGTGCGGGCGGACGAACTGCCACAGCACCGCGAGGCGCGGGAGGAACGGGCCCCGCGGGGTGGCGTCGCGAGGAGCGGACGGGGCCTCGTGCGTGGTGGAGGTCGGGGACATGTCGTCAACCATGGTTGACATCCTCTCTCGTGTCAACCGTCGTTGACGCGGCGCGGGCGGTCGCGCGCCGGAGCGCTCGACGCCCCTAGTGGAACACGAGTGTTCCACTCGTGACAACCGGCGTTCCGTCACGACGCGGGCTATCGTGGGCCGCGTGACGGCACGAACGAGCGCGCGGAGCACCTCCGCGGCCACGCCCTCCGGAGCGGCACCCGACGCGCCGCCCACGAGCGGCACCCGCACCCGGACCCGGCGCGCGATCCTCGACGCGGCCGTCTCGGTGCTCAGCACGGACAAGTCCGCGTCGCTCGGCGACGTCGCGCAGGCTGCCCAGGTGGGCCGCACGACCCTGCACCGCTACTTCCCCGAGCGCGCCGACCTCGTCGAGGCGATCGGCGCCGAGACCGTCGAGCGCACGCGCGCGGCGATCACCGCCGCGCGGCTCGACGACGGGCCCCCGGCCTCGGCGCTGCGTCGCCTCGCCTTCGAGTACTTCGACCTCGGCCCCTGGTACATGGTGCTGTTCACCGAGCTCGCCGACGCCGAGTCCGCGTTCTGGGCCGAGTCCGAGCAGGCCGAGGAGCCGGTGCGGGAGCTGCTGCGCCGCGGGCAGGAGGCCGGCGTCGTCGACGACCAGCTCAGCGTGGCGTGGATCGTCCGCACCCTGTGGTGGATGCTCTTCAACGCGTGGTCCATGGCCGACGACGGCGAGATCTCGCGCGCCGACGCGCTCCGCATGGCCGTCCGCAGCATCGAGGGCGTCGCCCTCACGCGCGAGGCCCGCGCATGAGCGTCAGCCCGGGGCCGGCACCCCGCCCCGGCCTCGGCGAGCGGCTGCGCCGCTGGTGGCAGCGGGCCGACGACGTCCGGAGCGGCGTGCGCTGGGCGAGCGTCGCGACCGTGCTCGGCGGGATCGTCGTCGCGGTCGTGTGCCTCGTGCTCGTGCTGCGCGGCCGGGTGTGGGCGTGGGTCCCGCTGGTGGTCGCGGGGGCCGTCGCGCTGCGCGAGGTCCGCTACCTGCAGCGCGCCGCCCGGGGCGGCCGGCCCCGGTACCAGGAGAACGCCCCGCGCTGACCGCCGAACGGTCGCTCGTCCGGGCGGTCGTGCGGTCGGCCGTGGGGGTCGCCCGTGGGGTCGGCGGTGCGAGAGCGTGCACCTCGGGGGCCACGAGGACCACGCGCTCGTCATCCGGAGGTCGCACCCCGGCGCGCCGCAGGATCCACCGGACGGGCGACGCGCCCGGGGTGCGCCGCGGGACAGACTGTCGGTACGGCGCCGGTCAGCGGCGCCGGCCAACCTCCGGAGGCGCACCGTGACCCCCACCCCCGCCCGGGACACCGCGTTCCCCGCCCACGACGGCGCACCCGAGCAGCCGTCCGCCCGCGCGGCAGCGCGCGGTCTGCGCTTCACCGCGCGCCGCGCGTCCCGGGCCCGACGGCGGGGCGCGGCCCCCGCGCGTCGGCCCGCCGTCCCCCCGGTCGAGCGGGCGAACGGCTGGGTCGTCGCCCTGGCCGTCGCCGCCGGCGCGGTGCTCTTCTCGACCCTCGCGATGAAGGCGTTCCTCGGCGGCTGACCCACCCCTGTCCCCACGACGCCCGCAGCGCGGCCGAGGCGCCTCAGAGCCGGGGGTCGACCGGTTCCGACTCCAGCGCCAGCACCGCGAACACCGGTTCGTGGACGCGCCACGTCGGCTCGCCGCGCGCGACCCGGTCCAGCGCCTCCAGACCGAGCGCGTACTCCCGCAGCGCGAGCGAGCGCTTGCGCCCCAGCGACCGCTCGCGGAGGCGCTCGAGGTTGCGCTCCTCGGTGTACTCGGGGCCGTAGATGATGCGCAGGTACTCACGGCCGCGGACCTTGAGGCCGGGCTGGACGAGCCCGCCGCCCTTGCCCGGCGCCCCCTGTCGCCGCACGAGGTTGGCGAGCGGCTTGACGACCATGCCCTCTCCCCCGGCTGCCGTCAGGTCTTCCCACCACGCCGTGCCCTCGGCGCGCGACGCCTCGTCGGCGAGGTCCACGACCACGCGTCGCGTCGCCCGGAACAGCGCCGGGTCCGCGGCGACGAGCGCGTCCACGACGCCGAGGTGCCACAGGTGGTCGCGGTCGGCGTACGTCGCTCCGGTGACCTCCGGCGAGCCCGGTCGCCCGGCCGTCCCGCTCGCGAGCACCTGGAACGGGGCGACCTGGACGCCGCGCAGCGGGTCGGCCCCGCCGCCCCCACCGTTGCCGACCGCGCCCGTGTCCCAGCGGTAGCGCCGGTACGCCTCGACGAAGAGCTCGGCGTCGGTCGCGCGCCGCGCCGTCCGACGGCGCAGCTCGCCCACGTCGACGCCCCGCGCCTCCGCCGCAGCGAGGGCCGCGAGCGCCGCGGGCATGACGGCGCGCGCGGCCGCGCCGACGCTCGCGTACTGGTCGCGCAGGAGCTGGTCTGCCTTGAGCGACCACGGCAGGACCTCGGCGTCGAGCAGGACCCAGTCGGCACCGCGCGCGTCCCACGTCCCGGCCGCGTCGAGGGCCGCGGCGACCCGCGCGAGGAGGAGCTCCGTCGTCGGGCCGTCGAGGAACGACCGCCCGGTGCGGGTGTGGACGGCGCCGGGCGCCTCGATGCCGAACCGCTCCGCGACGACGCGGGAGCCGCCCGGCCCCGAGTCGCGCGCGACGAGCAGGACGGCGCGCGACCCCATGTGCTTCTCCTCGCACACCACGCGGTCGACGCCGTCGCGCGCGTACGCGGCGAACGCGCCGTCGGGGTGCTCGAGCATCCCGGGCAGCGTCGAGGTCGCGACCGGGCTCATCGTCGGCGGCAGGTGGAGCAGCAGGCGCGGGTCGACGGCGAACCGGCTCATCACCTCGAGCGCCCCCGCCGCCTGCTCCTCGCCCACGGTCACGCGCCCGTGCGTCGCCGTCTCGACGCCGCGGCGGCCGAGCACGTCGGTGACGCTCAGCAGGTCGTCCGCGCGCGCGGGCGATCCGGGACCGGTCGCGCCATCGGGCAGGAAGGGGCGCGCGGGCGCGTAGTACTCGCGCGCGGCGGGCACCTGCACGACCTCCCTCTCGGGGTAGCGCAGCGCGGACAGCTTCCCGCCGAAGACGCACCCGGTGTCGAGGCACATCGTGTTGTTGACCCACTCGGCCTCGGGCGTGGGCGTGTGCCCGTAGAGGACCATGGCGCGTCCGCGGTAGTCGTCGGCCCACGGGTAGCGCACGGGCAGGCCGAACTCGTCGGTCTCGCCCGTGGTGTCGCCGTACAGCGCGAAGCTGCGCACGCGGCCCGACGCGCGGCCCTGGTAGGACTCCTTGAGCCCGGCGTGCGCCACCACGAGGCGACCGTCGTCGAGCACGAGGTGGGACACGAGGTCACGGCAGAACGCCTCGACCTCGCGCCGGAACTGCTCGGGCTCCGCGGCGAGCTGGGCGAGCGTCGTCTCGAGGCCGTGGGAGACCTTCACGTCGCGCCCGCCGAGCGCGCGCACGAGCTTGTGCTCGTGGTTGCCCGGCACCGCGAGCGCGTGCCCCGCACGGACCATGCCCATCGCGAGCCGCAGCACCCCCGGGGAGTCGGGCCCGCGGTCGACGAGGTCGCCGAGGAGGATCGCGCGCCGGCCCTCGGGGTGCACGGCGTCGACGGGCCGGCCGGCGTCGTCACGCACGACGGCGTAGCCCAGCACCCCGAGCAGCGCCACCAGCTCGTCGAGGCAGCCGTGGACGTCGCCGATCGCGTCGAACGGACCGTGCTCGTCGCGACGGTCGGTGAGCAGGGGCGTGCGCACGACCTGGGCCGCCGCCACCTCGTCCTCGCCGCGCAGCACGTGCACGGTGCGGAAGCCCTCGCGCTGGAGGGTCTTCAGCGACGACCGCAGCGCCGCACGCTGGCGCTTGACGACGTGCGCGCCGAACCCGCGGTCCGGGCGCGCCGCGTTCCGCTCCACCGCCACCTTCTCCGGCAGGTCGAGGACGATCGCGACGGGCAGGACGTCGTGCGCGCGGGCGAGCGCGACGAGCGACCCGCGGGCCTCGCGCTGCACGTTCGTCGCGTCGACGACGGTGAGCAGGTTCGTCTCCAGCCGCTTGGACACGATGGTCTCCAGGACCTCGAACGCCGCGCGCGTGGCCGCCTGGTCGTTCTCGTCGTTCGACACGAGCCCGCGGCACACGTCCGACGACACCGTCTCGTACGGCCCGAAGTGCTCGCGCGCGAAGGTCGACTTCCCCGAGCCGGACACGCCGACGAGCACCACGAGGCTCGACGCAGGCACGCGCAGCTCGCGCGTCGTGCTCGGGGTCGAGGTCGAGGTCGGGGTCGGGGTCGGCGTCGCGCCCGAGGTCGGGCTCGCGCTCTCGGTCGCCTGCCCGGTCATCGGGTCTCCTCCGTGGTCCGTGCCGCGGCCGGGGCCGGCGCGGCGTCGGGCGACGCCGCGTCCCCGACGAGGGTCAGCACCGCCATCTGGGTGGGCGCCCCGACGTCGGGGGCGAGCGGGCCGACGTCGCGCAGCTCGACCGCGTACCCGTAGCGCTCCCCCGCCGCGGCCGCCCACGCGCGCAGCTCCGCACGCGTCCACTCGAAGCGGTGGTCGGGGTGGCGCACGCGCCCGCCGCCGGGGCCGTCCAGCAGGTTCGGGTAGTGGACGTTGTACTCGGCGTTCGGCGTCGTCACGACGACGGTCCGCGGCCGGGCGTGGCCCAGCACCGCGGCCGTGAGCGCGTCGAGGCGCGACGGGTCGACGTGCTCGACGACCTCCATGAGCACCGCGGCGTCGAACCCCGCCACCCGGTCGTCCACGTACGTGAGCGACGACTGCACGAGCCGCACCCGCTCCCGCTCGGCGTCGCTCGCCTCGTGCAGGCGCAGGCGCGCCGCCGCCCGCTCGAGCTCGCGCGCCGACACGTCGGTCCCGAGCACGCGCGTGAAGGTCCGGTCCGCGGCGAGGCGACGCAGGAGCGCGCCCTCGCCGCACCCGAGGTCGACGACGGTCCGTGCCCCGGCGTCGTGCAGGGCCGCGAGCACCGCGTCGGCCCGCTGCCGAGCGAGCGGCGGCTCCGGCGTGCCCTCGGCGTCGCCCGCCGTGACGGCGCCGGTCTCCGTCATGGCGCCCTGCGGGCCGACGTCGGACGACGGGGCGCCGGCCGGCATGCCGGCGGCGGGTGCGGCGTCCTCCTCGGGGACGTCCCCGTCGAGCGCGGTGAGACGCGCGGTGGCGTCCTCGACGTAGCGGCGCTGGTGCGCGAGGTAGCGGCGCAGGATCTGCGCACGCTCCGGGTGGTCCGCGAGCCAGCCGCCGCCCGCGCGCACGAGCTTGTCCACCTCGTCGGTCGAGACCCAGTAGTGCTTCGCGTCGTCGAGCACGGGCAGCAGCACGTAGAGCTGCGCGAGCGCGTCCGCGAGCCGCCGGGTACCGCGCAGCCGCAGGTCGACGTGGCGCGACGCGCCCCACGACGGCACCGTCGGGTCGAGCGGCTCCGCCGTCGCCGTGACGCTCCACCCCAGCGGCTCGAACAGCCGGCGCGCGAGGTCCGCGCCGCCCCGGCACGGCAGGGACGGCACGTGCACGTCGAGCGGGATCGGGGCGTCCGCGAGCGCCGGTCGTGCGTCGCACCGGCCGCTCATCGCCGTCGCGAACACCTTGCCGAGCGCGACCGCGACCATCGACGACGCGGCGTACGGGCGGTCGTTCACGTACTGCGCGAGCGCGAACGCGTCGCCGCCGCCGAACCGCTTGTTCCGCACGATCCCCACCGGGTCGACCTCGAGCAGGAGCGCGGCCTCGCACCGCTCCGCCGTCGCCTCGGGGTAGAAGACGTGCGCGCGGCCGACGGGCAGGTCGAACACCTGCGCCCGGTCCGGGTGCTTGTGCAGCAGGAAGCCGAGGTCGGTGGCGTCGTCGAGCGTCCCGGGGGACGCCGTCGCGGCGAGGGTCACGAGCATGGCCGCCATGGTGCCACCCGGCGGGGACCACGGCACCGGGTTTGTGGACGACCGTCGGGGCTGTGGACGGCCGTCGTCTCACCCGCTCCAGCCGTCGACGCGGGGGTCGCCACAGGTCTACCGTCGAAGCACGGGCGCCACTGCCGACGGCATGCGCCCGGCCACCGTCGGGCCGGAGGCCGCCCCGGGGCTCAGACCCCGCGGGCACCCGCCTCGTCCCACACCACGACGTCGCCCGCCCGGACCGTGCCGGACGACAGCAGACGGCACACGACGCCGCCCCGCGCGTGCATCGCGCGCATGGCGCCGGGCGCGATCCAGTCGTCGAGCAGCCGGCACGGCGCGGCGATCCGGAGCACCTGCAGCTCGACGTCCCCGATCCGCAGGAACGACCCCGGCTTCGTGGGCAGGTCGCCGTGGGTGAGCGTGACGTTGCGCCGGGTGAGGCCGGGGTCGATCTCCTGCGCCCGAGGTCCGCGGAGGCGGCCGCGAGGTCGGTGAGCGTCTGGATCGTCACGTGCCGGTGCTTCGACCCGTGGTACCGGTCGCCGACGAGGCCCTTGCCCTCCTCGGCCTCGACCGACGCGACGACCCGCGTCGGCAGCCGACGGGCCTTCGCGACGTGGATCGCGTGCACGCGAGGCTGGTCCGGCATGGCACCAGCCTCGCACCCGGCGCCGCCCGGGGGCCACCGCCCCCGGGCCGGGCGAGCGCCGGGTACCGGTGTACCGTCCGGTGCATGACCGACGTCCGCAGCCGCACCCATGCCCAGGCCGTCGACGCAGCGATCGAGCTCTTCACCCGCAAGGGGTACGAGCAGACGACCGTCGAGGAGATCGCCGACGCCGCCCAGGTCAGCCGCGCCACCTTCTTCCGCCGCTACGGGTCCAAGGAGGACGTGGTCTTCGCGGACCACGAGCTCCTGCTCGACGAGGTCGTCGTCATGCTCGCCGCGACGCGGCCCGTGCCCGACGCCGAGGGGCACCTCACGCCCGACCCGACGGTCGACCCGTACCTCGAGGTGTGCCGCGCGGCGCGGCTGGTGTTCGACCACCACGTCGGGCAGCGCGAGACGTCCCTGGCCCGCTGGCAGCTCCTCCAGCAGGTGCCGGCGCTGCGCGACCGCGAGCTCGTGACGACCCACCGCTACGAGCGCGCGTTCACCGCGTACCTGCGCGACGCGCTCCCGCCGGACGAGCGCCGCTCGACGGCGTCCATCGCGTTCGCGGCGTCCGTCGTCGCCGTGCACAACGCGCTCCTGCGCCGGTGGCTGCGCTCCCCCGAGCAGGACCTGCGCCCCCAGCTCGAGGAGGCGTTCGCGGACCTGCGCCGCGCCGCCGTCGGCCGGTACGCCGCGCCCGACGCCGCCGCCCGGGAGCGCAGCGGGGACGGCGTGCCCGCGGCGCGCCGCGTCGTCGTGACCGTGGTGGACGCGGACGCGGACGCGCAGGGCGTCGCGGACGACGTCGCGCGCGCCGTCCGCGACGCCCTGGCCTGACCCCTCCCGCCCCGCCCCGCCGTGTTCCAGTCCGTGGGACGGTGCGGTGCGACTCCCGTGCCCGGGGAATGCGCGAGTAGCATCGGCGGTTGCAGAACGCAGTACGCACGAACGTGCTCCGGGGTCGGTGCAATTCCGAGCCGGCGGTGACAGTCCGCGACCCGCGCCCACGCGCGGTTGACCTGGTGGAACTCCAGGACCGACGGTGAAAGTCCGGATGGGAGGAAGCACGTGCGGCGCGGCCGTCCTCGGCCGGGCTCTCGCGAGCCCGCGCGACGGGGCGCGGTCTCGCCGTGGTGAGCGACGCCGTCGGGCCCTCGTGGCCCGGCCCCGCCGCCCGCCCTCACCCCGGAGCGCCCGTGCCCGGGAGGACGAGGACATCCGATGGACCTGATCCACGCGCTGTTCGACGCGCAGCTGACGATCGGCGACCAGCACCTGCTGTGGCGCGAGATCGTGGGCAACGGGTTCGGCCTGGCGTCGGCGCTGGGCGGCATGCGGCGCAAGGTGTGGGCGTGGCCCGTGGGCATCGTCGGCAACCTGCTGCTGCTCACGGTGTTCCTCGGCGCGGTGTTCGCGACGCCCAACCCCGTCAACCTGCTCGGCCAGGCCGGTCGCCAGGTGATGTTCGTCGTCGTGTCGGTCTACGGGTGGGTGCAGTGGCGCAAGACCCAGGCGCGGCTCGGTGACGCCGACGCGGACAGCCACGGCGTCGCCGTCGTGCCGCGCTGGGCGTCGTGGCGCCAGCGCGCGTTCCTCGTCGTCGCGCTCGTCGGCGGCACGGCGCTGCTGACCCCGGTCTTCCGCGCGCTCGAGTCGTACGAGCCCGTCTGGGCCGACGCGTGGATCTTCATGGGCTCGCTGCTCGCGACGTACGGCATGGCGAAGGGCTGGGTGGAGTTCTGGCTCATCTGGGTCGCCGTCGACGTCGTGGGCGTGCCGCTGCTGATCTCGGCCGGCTTCTACGCGTCCGCGTTCATGTACGTGTTCTACGGCGCGTTCACGCTCGTCGGGTTCTTCGTGTGGTGGCGCGTCAACCGCCGCGCGGCCGCCGCTGCCGAGGCGGACGCCGCGGCGGCGGGCGCGCCCGCCTGACCCGCCGGTCATCCGGCCCCACCCACCCCGATACCCCGTCTCGATTGACTGAGACGGGGTATCGCTGCACTATGGGAGGGACCGCCGCCGACGCCGGGCCCGCACCCCGGGCCACCGCGTCGAGGACGGTCGACCGACCGCAGCCGCCCTCCCAGGGGAGCACCGATGCCCACCACCCCGATCATGCCCGGCGTCACCGAGCCCACCTACGACCTCGCGACCCCGCTCGACCTCGACTACGCCGGCGCGTTCGCCGACGCGACCGAGGAGGACCGCGCCCACCTGCAGCGCGTCCGGCAGTTCGTCCAGGACGAGGTGCTGCCCGTCATCGACGACTACTGGGAGCGTGCCGAGGTCCCGTTCGACCTCGTCAAGCGCATGGGCGAGCTCGACCTGCTGCGCGACGGTGTCGACGTCGACGGTCGTCCGCACGTGAGCCAGCTCGCGGCAGGCCTCGCCGCCATGGAGATGTCGCGCGGCGACGGCTCCGTCGCGACGATCTGCGGCGTCCAGGGCGGCCTCGCGCTGCGCAGCATCCAGATGCTCGGCTCCGACGAGCAGCGGGCGAAGTACGCCGAGCCCATGGCGCGCGGGGAGATCCTCGGCGCGTTCGCGCTCACCGAGCCCACCCACGGCTCGGACTCCGTCTCGCTCGAGACGACGGCGCGCAAGGAGACGCGCGACGGCGTCGAGGGCTACGTGCTGAACGGCGAGAAGAAGTGGATCGGCAACGGGTCGTCGGGCCACGTCACGGTCGTGTGGGCGCGCCTCGTCGGCGACGACGGCGATGGTCAGGTCCACGGGTTCGTCGTGCCGCAGGACACCCCGGGCTACACGGGCACGACCATCACCGGCAAGGTGTCGCTCCGCGCGATCTGGCAGGCGCACGTCGTGCTCGACGACGTGTTCGTCCCCGCCGAGAACGCCCTGCCCGGCGCGCGGTCGTTCAAGGACACCTCGCGCGTGCTCTTCGCGACGCGCCTCGGGGTGGCGTGGGCCGCCGTCGGGCACGCCGTCGCGTGCTACGAGGCCGCGGTCGCGTACGCGAAGCAGCGCGTCCAGTTCGGGCGCCCGCTCGCCGCGAACCAGATGGTGCAGGAGCGCCTCACGCGGATGCTCTCGACGATCACGCAGCTCCAGCTCCTCGTCGCGCAGATGACGCGGCTCGACGAGGCGGGGACGCTCACCGGCCCGCAGGCGTCGCTCGCGAAGTACACGTGCACCCGCGGGGCACGCGAGGTCGCGGCGAGCGCGCGCGACCTGCTCGGCGGCAACGGGATCCTGCTCCAGAACCGCGTCGCGCGGCACTTCGCCGACATCGAGGCCCTGCACACGTACGAGGGCACCGAGTCGGTCCAGGCGCTCATCGTCGGGCGCGACATCACGGGCGTCTCCGCGTTCGTGTGACGGTTCCGAGGGCGCACGCCCTCCCTCCGCTCCCCGGCGCCGCTCGCCCCTCCTCGCGGCGCCGGGGCTCCTTCCTGTTCGCCCCGTCTCCTCGCCCTCCCCGGATCGGAGTCCCATGAGCACCGACGCCAGCCCCCTGCCCGACGCCGCCGCCGTCACCCCCGAGGACGAGGTCACCCCGGTCCTCCTGCACGGCGCGCGCACCCCCTTCGCGCGCTTCCGCGGCGCGCTCGCCTCGCTCTCGGCGGCCGAGCTCGGTGCGCACGCGATCCGGGGCGCGCTCGCGGCCGCGGGCGTCGCGCCGGAGCAGGTCGACACGGTGATCGTCGGGCAGGTCGTGCAGGCGGGCGCCAAGCAGGGCCCCGCGCGCCAGGCCGCGATCCTCGCGGGCCTCGGCTGGGACGTGCCCACCGTGACGATCAACAAGCTGTGCCTCTCGGGCCTCACCGCGATCATCGACGCGGCCCGGCTGGTCCGCACGGGCGAGGCGAGCGTCGTCGTCGCGGGCGGCCAGGAGTCCATGACGAACGCGCCGCACCTCGTCGTCGGGTCGCGCTCCGGGTTCGCGTTCGGGGACGTGACGATGGCCGACTCGCTCACGCACGACGGCCTGAACGACCCGTTCAGCGGCGAGGTCATGGGCGAGCTCACCGACCGCGGCTGCGCGACGCGCGGCATCGGCCGCCCCGAGCAGGACGCGTTCGCGCTGCGCTCGCACCAGCGGGCCGCCGCGGCGCGCGACGCCGGGCGCCTCGCCGAGGAGATCGCCCCCGTCGAGGTGCCGCAGCGGCGGGGTGAGCCGGTCGTCGTCGAGCACGACGAGGGCGTGCGCGCCGACACGACGCTCGAGGCCCTGGAGCGCCTGCGCCCCGCCTTCGTGCAGGACGGGACCATCACCGCCGGGTCGAGCTCGCCCCTGTCCGACGGCGCGGCGGCGGTCGTCGTCGCGAGCCGTGCCTTCGCGAAGCGCAACGGCCTGCCGTGGCTCGCCGAGATCGGTGCGGCGGGGCAGGTCGCGGGACCCGACAACTCGCTGCACTCCCAGCCGGCGCGGGCCATCGAGGCCGCTGTGAAGCGCGAGGGGATCGCCGCCGCGGACCTCGACCTCGTGGAGATCAACGAGGCGTTCGCCGCCGTCGCGCTGCAGTCCGTCGCGGACCTCGGCATCGACGCGGACGTCGTCAACGCCGACGGCGGCGCCATCGCGCTCGGCCACCCGGTCGGCGCGTCGGGCGCTCGGCTCGCGCTGCACCTCGCGCTCGCGCTCCGTCGCCGCGGGGGCGGCGTCGGCGCGGCGGCGCTGTGCGGCGGCGGCGGCCAGGGGGACGCGCTCGTCCTGCGCGCCTGACCCTCCGGGCGGGCCCCCTCGGGGCTCCACCGCGCGAGCCGACCAACCCTGGTGCACGATGCTGCACCAGGGTTGGCGCGTTTCGGCCACCGCGGTGTGACGCAGATCGCGCCACGCCGGCCGGGTTTCGCGTCATGGATCGCGTCTGACGTGGTCCCTCTCCCTGGAACCGCCCCCCACGAGAGGACCGTCATGACCACCGTGACCGACGCAGCCCGCCGTACCGCGAGCCGTGCGCGCCGCTCGCACCTGTCCGCCGTCGCCGTCGCGCTCGTCGGGCTCGCCGCAGGCTTCGCCGCGGCGCCCTACCTGCTCGGCTGACGCCTCCCGCTCGACGAGCCCGGGACCGCGGTCCCGGGCTCTCGTCATCCCTCGGTCGTCGTGCTCCGCGCCGGCTCGCGCGCGAGCAGCTCCTCCAACCGGTCGAGCAGCGGGACCTGGCCCGCGACCACGAGCCCGCGGGCGCGCGCGAGCGCGAACCAGCCGGCCCGGTCGAGCTCCGGGAACTCCTGCATGCGCCCCGAGCGCGGCGGCCACTCCAGCGCGAACGTGTTGCTCGCGATCGTCGTGACGTCGAGGTCCGCCTCCCGCGCCCACGCCGCGACGAGCTTGCCCGCGCGCTGGCGCACCGTGCCGAGGTCGAGGTCCGGCGCCGCGCCGGCGGGGGCCGGGACGCCGAGCTCCTCGGCGAACTCGCGCAGCGCCGCCGCGTGCTCGTCCTCCCCCGGCTCCACCTCGCCCTTGGGGATCGTCCACCCGCCCGCGTCCTTGCGCGCCCACAGCGGGCCCCCCATGTGCCCGAGGAGCACCTCGACGACGTCGGCACGGAACCGGTAGAGCACGAGCCCTGCTGACTGCTTCACCCCTCCTTCCTACACAGCCGACGCCGGACCGGCCCGTCGGAGCCGCGCGGACCACCCGCCGGGGGCGTTTCGGGGTCGTGTCCGGTGGCCTGTCGGGGGTCTGTCGGGGGTCTGTCGGGGGCACGGCGTAGCGTCGGCAGCACCAGGACCGGGACCGCAGAAGGGGACGACCATGGCCACGCAGAGCGTCACGCACCTCAACCCGCCCGGGCTGCACCGCAACCCGGCGTTCTCGCAGGGCACGATCGTCGAGACCGGTCGCACGCTCTACGTCGGGGGCCAGAACGGCACCGACGCGGACGGCGCGATCGTCGAGGGCGGCATCGCGGCCCAGACGGCCCAGGCGCTGCGCAACGTCCTCGCAGTGCTGGCCGAGGCAGGCGCCGGGCCGGAGGACGTCGCGCGACTCGCCGTCTACCTCGACCCCGAGGCCGACCTCATGGAGGGGTTCGGCGCCGTCGGCGAGGTCTGGGGCCCGCACCCCGCCGCCGTGACCGTCCTGCGGGTCGGGATCGCGCGACCGGGCGCGCTCGTCGAGATCGAGGCGGTCGCGGCGCTCCCCGCCTGACGCGGGGCACCGGCTCCCGCGCGCGACGACACGGGGGTGCCGCTACTGTCCGGGGGTGCCAGCCCACCGGACCCCGTACCGCGCCCTCTGGCGGGCCGCGGCGTACGGGGTCGCGGCCTCGCTTCCCGTGCTCGCGCTCGCGTGGCTCGTGCGCGCGGAGTCGGGGGTCGTCGTCGACGCGGACCGTGCCGCCGTCGCCGCGGCGACCCGGTTCGCCGGCGAGCGCCCCGCGCTCGAGAGCGCGCTCCTCGTGGGGCAGGAGGCCCTGGCCGCGCGGTGGATGAACCTCGCCGCGATGGGCGTGTGCGTCTGGGCGTGGCGACGCCACGGGCTCGGGTCGCGCGCGGCCTGGGCGGCGGGGACGATCTGGGGCGCGTGGGCGCTCGGCCTCGGCGCGAAGGAGGTCGTCGGCCGCGCGCGGCCCGTCCTCGAGGACGCCGTGTCGACCGTGCCGGGCGCGAGCTTCCCCTCCGGGCACGCGATGAACGCGGCGGCCGTCGGGGTGACGCTCAGCGTGCTCGTCTGGCCGCTGCTCGGGCGGCGAGGCCGCGTCGCGGTGGTCGGCGGTGCGACGGCGCTCGCCCTCGTCACCGCGGCCGACCGCGTGCTGCTCGGCGCGCACTACCCGTCTGACGTCGTCGGCGGGATCCTCCTCGGCGGCGCGGTCGCGGGGGCGTCTGCCGTCGGCTACCACGGGTGGACCGCCGCGCGGTCCGGCCGTCCCTCCGGTGACACTCCCAGGAACGAGGTCTGATGCAACCCTTCGTGCACCGCTACGAGCTGGACACGACCCGCCCCACGGCGAAGGAGGTGCTGCGCGACGTCGGCCTGCGGGCGTTCCTCCCGGGAGCGGTGCTGTGGGTGGTCATCGTCGCGACGGGCTTCCTCGTCACCGGGCCGCTCGGCGACCTGCCGGGCGAGGTCGCGGTCAACCGGTGGTTCGAGCAACGGCGCACGCCGTTCTGGGACACCGTCACCGACGTGCTCTCCCTCATCGGCACGACCGAGTTCATCATCGGCGGCACGCTGCTCACCGTCGCGCTCGTGTGGTGGCGCACCCGGCAGTGGTGGTTCGCCCTCGTGCCCGCGCTCGCCGTCGCGCTGCAGGCGCTGATCTTCCTCACGTCGTCGATCGTCGTGGGGCGCGAGCGGCCCGACGTCTCGCGGCTCGACGAGGCGCCCCCGACGTCCAGCTTCCCCTCGGGGCACACGGGCGCGTCGGCGGCGTTCTACCTGACCCTCGCCCTGCTCGCGCAGCGCATCACGAACCCCGCCCTGCGCGTCGTCGTGACGGTGCTGTGCTGCCTCGTGCCGCTCGGCGTGGGTCTCTCGCGGCTCTACCGCGGCGCCCACGGACCGGCGGACGTCGTCGTGGGACTCCTCAACGGCATCGTGTGCTGCGTCCTCGCGTGGCACTACCTGCGCCGCGACCTGCGCTCGAAGCGCTGAGACGCCGAGATCGCGCTCGCGGCGCCCCGTCGGCGACGCTCTCCCCCGACCACGACGACGGCGGGCCCGGTCCGAAGACCGGGCCCGCCGTCGTCGTGCGGGGGCGGTCCGGGCGCGCGCGGCACCCGGACCAGCCGTCAGATCAGGCGCACAGACCCACCGGGTCCCACGAGCCCCACGTCACGGAACCGGGGAGCTCGCCCTTCGTCCACCACTGGGCCCTGTAGTTCACGCCGGCGCGGGACACGGTCTGCCCGCCGGTGTAGACGGCCTCGCGCGACCAGGCCGGGGCGCAGACCGCCGCCTCGACCTCGGGCGCGGTGCCGCAGGGGCCGATCTTCTTCCAGGCGTTGCTGGCGCCCGGCTCCTGGTTGCGGGTCCACCACTGGGCCTTGTACTCCGCGCCCTCGTGCGAGACGACCTCACCACCGGTGTAGACGCCCGTGCCGTACCAGGGCACCGCGCACTCCTCGGCCACGCCGGGACCCGGGGTCGCGGCGCGCAGCGTCGAGCCCAGGGCGTCGCCGAGCTCGTTGCGGTAGTCGCCGGAGAGGTCCCACCACATCGCGCCGCCGTAACCCTGCGTCGCGACGAACTCGGCCTTCGCCGTCACGGACGCCGGGTCGTCGTAGCTCCACCACTGGTCGCCGTTGTACAGCCAGCTCGCGCCGATCTTCGGGTCGAAGAACTTCTTCCCGCCGAAGGAGCGCAGCTCGGCGTACGTCTTGGTGCCGACGTACCCGGCGGCGGGCTGCCAGCCCTTCGTGCCGTCCTTGACGCCGTACCAGCCATGGCCGTAGGCCGCGAGGCCCGCGTTGATCTGCGACGGGTCCGCGCCCGCGTTCACGTACATGCCGAGGGCGCCGTCGAGGCCGAGGCCCCAGTTCTCCGCGCCGTCGGGGTGCAGGTTGCCCTGGTGGCCCGTCTTGTTCGGGACCCAGCCGCCGTGGAAGTCGTAGCCCTGGACGTTGAGGAAGTCGACGACCGCGAACAGGCGCGGGTCGAGCCAGCCGCCCTGGCCGGCGTTCCAGCCGCCCGCGGGCGCGAACGCCGTCAGCAGGTAGTCCTGGCCGGTCGTCGCGCCGCGCGCGTCGAGCTCGGCGCGGAACTCCTCCATGAGGAGCAGGAAGTTCTCCTTGTCCTCCGGGCGGACGTTCGCCGTCTCGCCGCCGGTGACCGGCCACTCCCAGTCGATGTCGATGCCGTCGAAGATGCCGGCCGCGACGCCGGGGCCGCCCTTGCCGTCGACGACCGGCAGGTTGCCGTCGATGTAGAGGTCGAGGCACGAGTCGACGAGCCGCGTACGACCCTCGGCCGTGGACGCCGCCTCGGAGAAGTTGTCCGACCAGGTCCAGCCGCCGAGGGAGACGAGGATCTTCGTCTCCGGGCTGACGGCCTTGAGCTTCTTGAGCTGGTTGAAGTTGCCGGCGAGCTTCTGGCCCGGCTTGTCGGCCTTGCCGTCGACGGAGTCCGCGGCGGGCACCTCCGCGACGAAGTCGTTGAGGGGGTCGCCCTCGCCGGGGACGTCGGCGATGTCGCACACCAGGTCGGTCGTGACGTTGCCGAACGCGTAGTTGATGTGGGTGAGGTCCTCGATCGCTCCGGTGCGCACGAGGTCGGCCACGTGGAAGTCGCGGGTGACGCGCGAGTCGGCCATGACGTAGCCGACGCTGCGGAACCCGTTGATGTCCGACGGCCCGGCGACGGAGGCCGCCGGCTTGGCCGTGGGCTGGGGTGCCGCCGCGGCGGGCGACGCGAAGGTGGCGGCCGTGAGGGCGAGCGCCCCGACGACGGCGGAGGCCGTGACCACGCGCGAGCGTCGTGGCGAGGTCCTGGCGAACGAGCGGCCGGGGGCAGCCGCGCTGGGTGTCGATCGATCGGTCATGAAGGCCTCGTTGCTCTTCGGCCCGGGCTGGGGATCCCGGGATTTGTTCGGTCTCCTGCAAGATACCCGTGCGCCTCCCCGTAACGCCAGGGTCCGAACGAAACTGTTACCGCTGTCGGTGGCAGGGCGCAGAGTAGGGCGGTGAGCTTCGACCGTGCGCCGCACGCCCCCGTGCTGCGCGCCCGCCCGACGATCGCGCACCTCGACGCCGACGCGTTCTTCGCCGCCGTCGAGCAGCACCAGCGGCCGTCCCTGCGCGGGCGCCCGGTGCTCGTCGGCGGCGTGGGGCCGCGCAGCGTCGTCGCGACGGCGTCGTACGAGGCCCGGCAGTACGGCGCCCGCTCGGCGATGCCGATGGAGCAGGCGCGGCGGCTGTGCCCGCCGTCGACGGTCGTCGTCGTGCCGCGGTTCGCCGCGTACTCGGCCTACTCGGCACGGATCATGGCGGCGTTGCGCGAGGTGACGGACCTCGTCGAGCGCGTGAGCATCGACGAGGCGTTCGCCGACGTCGCCGCGGCCGTCGGGCCGGAGACCGACCTCGAGGCGCTCGCCACGGGGATCCGCGAGCGGGCGCGCGAGCTGAGCGGCCTGCCCGTCTCGCTCGGGCTCGGGCGGTCCAAGCTCGTCGCGAAGCTCGCCTCGGAGGCCGCGAAGCCGGGCGGGGTCCGGGTCGTCGGGGCCGACGACGAGGACCCGTTCCTGCTCGACCTGCCCGTGCGGGCGCTGTGGGGCGTCGGCCCGGTGTCGGCCGCGCGGCTCGACGAGCTGGGGGTGCGCACCGTCGCCGACCTGCGCCGCCAGCCGCTCGACACGCTGCTCCTCGTCGCGGGCGAGGCGGGCGGCACCAACCTCTACCGGATCGCGCGCGGCTGGGACGACCGCCCGGTCTCGACGGTGCGGGAGCGCAAGTCCGCGGGCGCGGAGCACACGTTCGACACCGACCTTCACGGCCGGGCCGCGATCGCCGCGGCGCTCGATCCCGTGGTCGACGCCGCCCTGGCCCGCCTCGAGCGGCACGCCGTCGCGGCGCGCACCGTCGTGGTCAAGGTGCGCCTCGCGTCGTTCACGACCCTCACCCGCTCGGTCACGCTCTCCCGCCCGACGACCGACGAGGGCGCCCTCCGCGACGCGGCCCACCGCGCGCTGCGCCTCGCGGACGTCACCGAGCCCGTCCGCCTGCTCGGGGTCGCGTTCCACGCGCTGTCCGAGCACGCGCAACTCATGCTGCCGCTCGGCGCGGACGCGCCGGAGGACCCCGCCGTTCCGATCGCCGCAGAGGTGGTGGGCGCTGAGGCGGCGGGCGATGAGGCGGTCGGCACCGAGGCGGTCGGTGCAGAGTCGGTGGGTGCAGAGTCGGTGGGTGCAGAGTCGGTGGGTGCCGAGGCGCCCGGCGCGGCCGCGACCGGCCCCGTCCGGACGACGGCCGCCCTCCTCGCCCCCGGCCTCGACGTCGCGACCCCGGCTGACGGGCGCGGGTGGGTCGTGCGCGTCGGCGACGACGGCCGCGTCGCCGTCCGCTTCGAGACGGCGCGGACCGGCCCGGGCTACCAGCGCTGGGTCGACCCGGAGGCGGAGGAGCTCGCGCTCGTCGAGCCGCTCGGCCCGGACGGCGAGCCCGTGCGCGCCTCGCCCACGGACGACGACGCGTAGCGGCGAGCCGTCGCGCCCGCGCGCGTGTCGTCCCCACCCGTCCCGCCCGCGCTCGTCCCGTCCGCGCTCGTCCCGCCCGCGCTCGTCCCCTCCGTCCCGGTCCTGCCCGACGCCGGGCGGTCGGCGCGCTGCCGACCGGGCCCCGCGCCGTCGGGCACGCGCGGGACGACCCCCGCCGCGACGAGGAGGAGCGCCGCGCCCACCCAGAACGCGGCCTGCGGTCCGACGACGTCGCTCAGCCCGCCCGTCGCGAGCGCGCCGACCGCCTGCCCGGCCGTGAGCGCGACGAAGAGCGCGGCGGTCGCGCGTCCGGCGGCGTGCGGGCGCAGCGCTGTGCCCCACGCGATGAGCACGCCGCTCAGGGCGGTGTAGGCGCCGCCGAAGAGCGCGCCTGCGACGGCGACGACGGGCACGCTGCCCGGGGTGAGTGCCAGGGCGGCGGTGCCGACCGCCGTCGCGACGGCCGTCACGACCCAGGCGCCGCGCAGGCCGAGCACGCGGACGGCGTCGCCGCTGAGCGCGCCGAGGACCGCCGCCACGCCGAGGAGGCACCAGAGGGCCGCCGTCGTGCGGCCGGGGAGGCCGCCGGTCACCGTGACGAGGTCGCGCCCGAACGTCCAGACCGCGGCGCTGCCGACCCCGGCCACCGCGGCCGCGACCCCGGCGCGCCCGAGCGACCGCCCTCCCTCGCCGCCGGACGCGGGCGGCGACTCGGGGGCCGCGGGCCAGCGCGCGCTCCGGTCGACGACCGCCGCCGTACCCACCGCCCCGACCGCAGCGGCCGACGACGGCGGCTCGCTCATCGTCGGGCGGCTCGCCCAGGGCCTCGGCGCGGCCGCGATCCTGCCCTCGACCCTGTCGACCGTGAACGCGACGTTCCGCGGCAAGGACCGGGCCGCGGCGTTCGGGGTGTGGGGCGCCGTCATCTCCGGCGCCGCCGCGGTCGGCCCGCTCGCGGGCGGGTGGATCACGACGTCGTTCACGTGGCCGTGGATCTTCCTCGTCAACGTCCCCGTCGGCGCGCTCGTCATGGTCGGCGCCTACCTCTGGGTGCCCGAGACCCGCGCGCACGCGTTCGCCCCCGGGCTCGACCTCGTCGGGCTCCTGCTGTCCGCGCTCGGGTTCGGCGCGCTCGTGTTCGGGCTCATCGAGGGCCAGACGTTCGGCTGGTGGAGCCCGAAGGGGGGCGTCGAGCTGCTCGGGGCGACCTGGCCGGCGTCCGCGCCCGTCTCGCCCACCCCCGTGTTCCTCGCCGCCGGGCTGCTCCTGCTCGTGCTCTTCGTCCTGTGGGAGCGGCACCGCGCGCGGGTGCGGCGGTCCGCGCTGCTCGACCTCACGCTCTTCCGCATCCCGACGTTCCGGTGGGGCAACGTCGCCGCGACGACCGTCGGCGAGTTCGGCATCATCTTCGTCCTGCCGCTCTTCCTCGTGAACGTGCTCGCGCTGTCCACCATGGGCGCCGGGCTCGTGCTCGCGGCGATGGCACTCGGCGCGTTCCTCTCCGGCGCGTCGGCGCGTCACCTTGCCGCCGCCGTCGGCGCCCCGCTCGTCGTGGTCATCGGCCTCGCGCTCGAGATCGTCGGGGTCGCCGCCGTCGCGCTCACGGTCACCGCTACCGTCTCCCCGTGGCTGCTCGCGGCCCTGCTCGTGGTCTACGGCGTCGGGCTCGGCCTCGCCTCCGCGCAGCTCACCAGCACGACCCTGGTGCAGGTGCCCGCCGAGGAGTCCGGACAAGGCTCCGCCACGCAGTCGACGGCGCGACAGGTCGGCTCCGCGCTCGGGACCGCGCTCGTCGGGACCGCGCTCGCCGTCCTGCTCGCGAGCGCCGTGCCCGCGGCCCTCGACGGCGAGGGCCTGCCCGACGCCGAGGTCACGCGCCTCGCCGACGCGACGAGCGGCTCCGCCGGCGACGTCATCTCCCAGCTGCGCGCCGAGGGCACGCACGGCGAGCTCGGGCCGCAGGAACCCGAGGTCGTCGACGCGCTCGCGTCCGGGTTCGCCGACGCGACCCGCGGGTCGCTGCTCGTCGCCGGAGCGTTCCTCGTGCTCGGCCTCGCGTCCGCGACGGCCGTCGTGCGGGCGTCGCGCCGATCGGCGTGAGGGTCGCGCCCGACGCCGGAGCGAGGGTCGAGCCGGCGCGGGGTCGAGCCCGGGGCCGGGTCGAGCCTGCTCGGGGTCACGCTAGGCGGTGCCAGACGCCCTCGGACACGACCTCGACCGCGCCGTCGACCACGAGGGCGGTCTCGTCGTCGACCGCGTAGGCCGGCCCGCCCAGGGCGGCGGCCCACCGCCGCGCCGCGGCCTCCGTGTTGTCGGGCAGGTCCGGGTGGCCCAGGTGGGGGAACATCGAGAAGTCGACGAGCCCCAGCGGCGTCGCGTCCTCGCCGTCGGGCGGCTCCCACCCCACGAACTCCTCGCCGATGCGCGGCGTCAGCGCCATGCTGCCGCCGCTCATCCCGACGTAGACCGTGTCGGTGAGCGACGGCACGAGGTCCGCGAACCCCGACCGCCGCATCCAGTACGCCAGGTACCCCGCGTCACCGCCCGCGGCCAGCAGCACGTCCGTCTCCCGGACGAGCGGCACCCAGCGGTCCGCGGGGATGCTCGGCAGCGCAGTCAGCTCCAGCACGCCGACCGACCCCCACCCCAGACCCGCCATGTGGTCCGACTCCCCCGTGATGAAGTCCCGGGCGTTCTTCCCCGGCCCTACCCACGGGTGGCCGTACAACGCCGTCGGGATGCACAGCGCGGTGCACTCACCGATCGGCCGACCCAGTAGCCCGACGAGCGCTCCCTCGATGGTCGGGTTCGTGACTCCCCCTGACGTGAGCAACAGCTTCATCGCGTCCTCCTCGGCTCCGGCGGTCTGCACAGCAGACCGCTGCGCAGAGGGGAACTCATCGCCAGCGGCGGGCGCCACCTTGGACGACTCGCGAAAGGAGCCGCCCCGGGGCGCGTGCGACCACCCGGCGCGCTGTCCTGCTGGTGATCCGCGCAGCGCCTCGCCGCCTCTCCGAAGGACGGGGCCGGACGGGTACGACGACGCAGCCTCGGTATTGCGTGGCACCCCCCTTCGCGTGTGGCCGGCGCCCCGTAGAGTGGCCGGAATTCTCGCTCAGGTGTACGGAAGGCAGTCGTCAGGATGCTCATCGCGCGACCGTTCAGCCCCGAAGCCCTCAAGCTCCATCCGTTCGCCTGTGGCGAGCCGGAGCTCGACGACTGGCTCGCTCGGTTCGCGGGGCAGAGTGAGCGACGGGACAACGTCCGCACGACGCTGCTCCTCGACGAGCAGGCGGGACGCATCGCGGGGTACTACTCGATGCGGACGTTCGAGCTGTCGGCCGCCGACGCCTCGTCCGCGATCGGCCGCGCACGCCGCTACCCTGCGCCGGCAATGCTCCTCGCGCGGCTCGCGGTGGACGTCGATTACCAAGGGAACGGCGTGGGCCGCGTGCTCCTCTTCGACGCCCTGCAGAAGCTCGTCGACGCCGCAACCGCCATCGGGTTCGAGATCGTCGTCGTACATGCCCTCCACGAGGACGCAGCCTGCTTCTACCTGAAGCACGGATTCCGCCGCTTCCTCGATCACGACCTCAGCATGTTTCTCACCACTAAGGACCTTCGCGCGACGTTCGCTGCGGCCGATCCGAGTTGATCCGTACGTACCACGTGCGTACAGTGGATGTACGCCACGAGACCGCCACGTCACCCGACGCGTGACACGAGGAGCCACCATGCCTGCCGCAAACGTGCGGTCAGAGCGCCTGAACATGCGCCTGTCCCCGGAAGCGCTGACCACCATCCGCGAGGCCGCCGCCATGCAGCAACAGGACGTGTCCGCGTTCGTCCTGGGCGCCGCGATGGAACACGCTCGCGACGTCCTGCTCCGCGACCGCGTCATCCACCTCACGCCGCAAGAAATCGACCAGGTCGAAGCCGCCCTCGGCGAAGAGCCCCGGGTCGTGCCCGAGCTCGCGGCGCTCATCGCGGCGGTGCGGCGCGACGCGCCGCAGCACGGCACACAGAAGCTCGCGACGCACTGAGCGGCGCCGTCACGACGCGAAGGGCGGCCCCCAACCTGATCTGGGGCCGCCTTTCGTCGTCCACGGATCCGGTCGGCGGGTGGGGGTTCACGCAGCAAGTGCGAACAGAGCGCAGGCTCCCACCCGCCTGGCCGACCACCGCGACGAAGCCGCGCTCAGTCACACCGACGAGGGCACGACCGTCCGGCACTACGTGAAGCGCACCCACGTCGCCCCGGACCTGCGGGTCGTCATCGACCAGCTGATCTCGGCGGCGGGGTCGACGTCCACCGAGCACGAAACAGGTGAGTTTCCGGTGACCTCCACATGACGAAGGGCCCCACATCCGCATGACTCTGCGGGTGGGGCCCTTCGTGTGGCGGTAGCGGTGGGATTTGAACCCACGGTGGACTTTCACCCACACACGCTTTCGAGGCGTGCTCCTTAGGCCGCTCGGACACGCTACCTCGCCGGGATACCCGGCCCAGGAAGGATACCTGGTCACACCCCCGGACACCGAATCGGCCGGTCAGCCGGTCCTGCGCCGGGTCACTCACGCCTCGCTCGACACCCGCGCGGAGCCGGACCACCCGGCCCGCCCCACGCCGTCGGGCATCACCCGCCGCCGGACCGCGCGGGCATCGCGCACCCCGCCGCAGGGCACGGGCGTCACTTCCCGGCGAGCGCCTCGGCGAACAGCGGGGTGACGTTGTCGATCGCGTAGATCACGGCCGTGGGCGTGCCGAGCGAGAAGGCGTTGGAGAGGTCCTTGTCGTCGAACACGACGTAGCGGCCGTCGGCGACGGACGGCACGGTCTGGAAGATCGGGAGGGCCTCGACGTCGGCGGCGGTGAAGCCGATGGGCTGGATGACGGTGAGGTCGGCGTCGAGCAGGTCGACGTTCTCGGTGCCGAGGGTGGCGGAGAACTCCTCGCCGGCGGCCTCGTCGATCTCGGGCTTGGTGTCGAACCCGAGGCCCTGCATGAACTCGCCGCGACTGGACGTCGAGACGTAGGCGCCGAAGCCCTCGGCCCAGTAGGACCCGATGACGGCGGTCTTGCCCGCGAGCTCGGGGTGCTCGTCGCGCGCGGCGGCGAACGCGTCGTCGACCTCGGCGAGCAGCTCGTCGCCGGCCTCGCTGCGCCCGAGAGCGGCGGCGATCATGCCGACCTGGTCCTCCATAGGCGTGAGGTACGCCTCGCCGCCCTCGGGGATCGCGACGGTCGGGGCGATCTCGGAGAGCCGCTGGTACCGCTCGGGGTCGCCGGACGACTTCACGTCGAGGATGACGTCGGGGTCGAGCACGGCGATCTGCTCGTACGACGGCTCGAGGGTGCCGATGATCTCGGGCGACTCGTCGTACGCGTCGGCGAGCCACGGGCCGACGCCGTCGCCGCCGAACGCGAGCCAGTCGCTCGCGCCGACGGGCTGGACGCCGAGCGCGAGGGCGGTCTCGGCGTCGCCCCACCCGAGCGCGACGACACGCTCCGGCTCCTCGGGGATCTCGACGTCGCCGAACGCGGTGGGGATGGTCACCGGGAAGGTGTCCGCGGCGCCGTCGGTGGTCGCGCTGCCGGACGGCGTGGGGTCGCCGGAGCCGTCGCCGGACGAGCACGCGGCGAGCGCGAGGACGGCGAGCGCGGACACGGCCGCGAGCGCGCGGCGGGGACGAGTGGGGCTGGTGCGGTGCATGGGACTCCTCAGTCCTCGAAGATCTGGCCGACGGGCTCGCGCTTCTCCGCCTGGAAGCGGTCCTCCGCGCGGCCGTAGGCCCAGTAGCCGGAGAGCGACAGGTCGGTGCGCGGCACGCCGCGCTCGGTGAAGACGCGGCGCAGGGCCTTCATGGCCCCGCGCTCGCCGTGCGCGAAGACGTGGACGCGGCCCTCGCGCCACGGGAGGTCGGCGACGGCGTCGGGCAGGAGCGTCGTCGTCCCGGCGGGCGCGTCGCCGCGCAGCACCCAGGTGACCTCGACGCCGTCGGGCGCCTCGAGCGGCAGGCGGTCCGCCTCGGTCCCGACCTCGAGCACGGCGTGCCCGAAGGCGTCGCGCGGCATGGCCTCGAGCGCGGCGGCGATCGCGGGGAGCGCGGAGTCGTCGCCGGCGAGCAGGTGCCAGTCGGCGGCCGGGTCGGGCAGGTACCCGCCGCCGGGGCCGGAGAGGACGAGGCGGTCGCCGGGCTTCGCGCGCGCGGCCCACGGCCCGGCGAGGCCCTCGTCGCCGTGCACGACGAAGTCGATCGCGAGCCGCTGCGCCGCCTCGTCGACCCAGCGCACGGTGTACGTGCGGGTGACGGGCACGTCCTCGGGCGCGAGCGTGTCGCGCAGCGCCGCGACGTCGTAGGGCGGCTCGAGCCCGAGCTCGGGCTTGGCGAAGTAGATCTTGACGTACTTGTCGGTGTGCTCGTTCGTCGTGAACGCGGCGAACCCGTCGCCCCCGGCCACGACGCGCACGAGGTGCGGGGAGAGCCACGCGGTCTCGAGGACCTCGAGGACCGTCTGGGGGCGGGCGCGCCGCGGGGCGGGCGCGGTGGTGGTCGACATGACAACCTCTCGTCGGTGACTTAGGTGAGGCTAACATCACCGCCTGGGCGCGGCGGTCGTGACGCCGGTCACCACCCTGCGGAGCAGCGCGAGTCGCGCGCTCGTGGGGCCCGAGGGAACTCATACACGCACCCTGTGCCCTCCACAGCGGCCGCACAGGCTCGCCCGGCGGAATGGGGACGTCCTCGACCACGGCGCCCAGCGCCCCGGCACCCGGAGGCCTCGTGTCCCAGCCCGTCCTGTACCTCGTCGACCTCGTCGCGGTCACCGTCCTCGCGTTCGGCCTCTACTTCCCCCGGCACCGCCGCCGCGACCTCGTCGTCGCGTACCTCGGCGTCAACGTGGGGGTGCTCGCGGTCGCGGCGACGCTCGCGACGAGCAGCGTCGGCGCCGGGCTGGGGCTCGGGCTCTTCGGCGTCCTGTCGATCATCCGCCTCCGCTCGACCGAGCTCTCGCAGACCGAGGTCGCCTACTACTTCGCGGCCCTCGCGCTGGGTCTCCTCGGCGGCCTCGGTGCGGCCACCGGCTGGCTGTCCCTCGCCGGCATGGCGCTCGTCGTCGGGGTGATGGCCGTCGTCGACCACCCGCGCGTCCTGCGCCGCGCGCAGAGCCAGACCGTCGTCGTCGACCGCGCCCTCGCCGACCCGACCGAGCTCACGCGCTACCTGGAAGGGCTGCTCGGCGCCGAGGTCCGCGGGGTGAGCGTGCAGCGGCTCGACCTCGTCAACGACACGACCTGGGTCGACGTCCGCTGGACCGCCCCACGGACGCCGCGCCGGGGCGCGCGCCCCGCCCGTCCCGCCGTCCTGCCCGACGCCGTCCCCCGCCCGCGGCCGACGCCGCGCCGCTCCGCGTGGCCGCCACGGCCCCGGACGGTCTGCCCGCCCGGACGGTGCGCGCATGAGCCCGCAGACCCTCCCGGCCGACGACCACGTGCGCGCCGCCCTGCACCCGCTCGCCGGGGTGGACCTCGACGAGCTCGTCGGGACCGCCGCGCTGCTGACCCGGGTCGACCGGAAGTACGTCCTGCCTGTGGACGACGCGGTCGCCGTGCTCGACGCCCTCGCCCGCACGACCGCCGCGCGCGTCCTGGAGATCGACGGCGCGCGCAGCGCGGCCTACGAGTCGGTCTACTTCGACACGCCCGACCTCGCGTCGTTCCGCCTCACGGCGACGCGCCGCCGTCGGCGGTTCAAGGTCCGCACGCGCACGTACCTCGACTCCGGGACGAGCTTCCTCGAGGTCAAGACGCGCGCCGCGCGCGGCACGACGCTCAAGCAGCGCGTCGCGCACGACTGCCCGACGGCGCTCGACGGCGGGCAGGAGTTCGTCCACCGGACGCTCGCCGCCGAGGGCATCGACGGCGTGTCGGAGCACGCGCTGGCACCCGGCCTCGTGTCGCGGTACCGCCGCACGACGCTCCTGCTCCCCCGGCCCGACGGCGCCGCGCGCGCCACCGTCGACACCGGGCTCACGTGGGAGCTCGACCGGCCCGACGGCGCCCGGCCCCTCTCCCGGCCCGTCGCCCACCTGGCGGTCGTCGAGACGAAGGGCGGCTCGACGCCGTCGGACCTCGACCGGCTGCTGTGGCGGCACGGCCACCGCCCCGAGCGGATCTCGAAGTACGGCACCGGGCTGGCGCTGCTGCGCCCCGACCTGCCCGACGGCCCCTGGCGGCGCGTGATCCGCCGCCACCTCACCCCCTCCCCGGGCGGCACGACGTCCGGCCGGACTCCCGCCCACCACCTCGCCCGAAACCCCGCCCGCACCCCCGGGCACGACGACAGGAGCCTGTGATGCGCATCCGACGACCCCTCACGTACCTCACCGCGGCCGCGGCGGCCGCCCTCCTCGCCGGCTGCTCGGTCCTGGGCAGCGACGCCGCCACGGACGACACGTCCGCGAGCGCGAGCACCACAACCTCGACCGCCGCGTCCGACGCCGTCGCCGGCCTCACCCCCGAGGAGGCGCGCGCCGACAACACCGAGGTGACGATGGACGACGCCGACCTCGCGGTCGACGAGGCGTCGGCGACGACCGTCGCGCTCGACGGCGGCACCGCCACCGTGGACGGCGACGGCGTGGCCGTCGACGGCGCGACCGTCACCGTGACCGCCCCCGGCACGTACGTGCTGAGCGGCACGCTGGAGGGCCAGGTCGTGGTCGACACCGCCGAGGACGGGCTCGTCCAGCTCGTGCTCGACGACGCCGACATCACCTCCCCGACCAACGCCGCCGTGAACGTGCAGGACGCGGAGAAGGTCGCGGTGGTCCTCGCCGACGGCTCGACGAACAGCCTCACCGACGCCGAGGAGCCCTCCGAGCTGGACGCCGACGGCGAGCCCGACGGCGCGCTGTTCTCGACGGCCGACCTCGTGATCGGCGGCGACGGCGCGCTCACCGTCACGTCGCACGCGGACGACGGCATCGTCTCGAAGGACGGCCTCGTCGTGGCGGGCGGCGACCTGACCGTCGACGCGGGCGACGACGGCCTGCGCGGCAAGGACTACCTCGTCGTCACGGGCGGGACGCTCGACGTCACCGCCGCGCAGGACGGGCTGAAGTCCACCGAGGACGGCGACGCGGCCCTCGGGTTCGTCGACGTGCGGGGCGGCGACGTCACCGTCACGTCGGGCGACGACGGCGTGCAGGCGGTGACGGACGCCGTCGTCTCCGGCGGCACCCTGACCGTCACCGCGGCCGGCGGTGCGGGCGCCGACGTGAGCGAGGACGCCTCCGCGAAGGGCCTCAAGGGCGACGTGGGCGTCGTGGTCGGCGACGACGCGACGGTCACCGTCGACGCCGCCGACGACGCGCTGCACTCGGACGGCGCCGTGTCCGTCTCGGGCGGGAGCGTCGAGCTGTCGTCCGGCGACGACGGCGTGCACGCCGACGGCGACGTCACCGTCTCCGGCGGCGACCTCACGGTCACGACGTCCGTCGAGGGCATCGAGGGCGCGACCCTCACGATCTCCGGTGGTGACGTCGACGTGACGGCGAGCGACGACGGCCTCAACGCGACGGTCGGGTCGACGACGGGCACCGGCGAGGGCGACGCGGCATCAGGCGACGCAGCCGCGGGCGGCTCGGCAGCAGGCGGCTCGGCAGCAGGCGGCTCGGCGGCGGGCGGCTCGGCCGACGGCTCGGCCGACGGCTCGATGCCGGAGGCGCCGGACGGTGCACCGGGCGGCACGACGGGCGGCACCCCACCGGAGATGCCGGCGGACGGCGAGATGCCCGAGCCCCCGCAGGGCGGCGACCTGCCCGACGGTGTCGAGCCCCCCGACGGCGCCGACCTGCCGCAGGGCGGCCCCGGCGGTGGGGCGGGCGGCATGGCGGGCGGCGGCATGGACGCCGACGATGGCTCGTCGCTGACGATCTCCGGCGGCACGCTCACGATCGACGCCGGCGGCGACGGGATCGACTCGAACGGGTCGCTCACGGTCACGGGCGGCGAGACGGTCGTCCAGGGCCCGACGAACGACGGCAACGGCGCGCTCGACGTGAACGGCACGTTCGCCGTCTCCGGCGGCTCGCTCGTCGCGGCGGGCAGCGCGGGGATGGTCGTCGTGCCGGCCACGGACTCCGAGCAGGGTTGGCTCGCCGCCGACGTCTCTGCGAGCGCCGGCGACACCGTCACCGTCACGGCGGCCGACGGCACCGTCGTCGCCGAGCTCACCGTCACGAAGGCGACGGCGAACGTCGTCGTCTCCTCCCCCGACGTGACGACCGGTGAGACCTACACGGTGACCGCCCCGTCCGGCTCGGTGACCGCCGTCGCGGGCGAGTGGACCGGCGGCGGCATGGGGGGCCGCCCCACCCGCCCGGGCACGCAGGACGGCACCACAACCCCGGACGGCACGGGCCAAGACGGCACCACGGGCCAGGACGAGACCACCGAGTCCTGACCGCGCGTCGTCCGGCCCGGGATCCCAGCCCGAGCGCCCTGCCGAGGTAGAGCCCCGGTCCCGCGAGGTAGAGCCGTGGTTCCCCGACGTACAGCTGAAGTCACGCGAAGTAGAGCCGAGGTCATCCGAGAGAGACCCGCGGTCGGGCACCGGCAGGAGCGCGCCAAGGATCTTCCCCACTCCGGTCCGTGCGGCCACCTGGTCGCGAGGAGCCCTTGCCGTGCTCGTGCCGCGTCCTCGCGTTGGAGCACCGTCGTGCCCGACGGCGGTCGGTCGCCCGCGGCGAGGGCGCCTCAGCCGGCCATCAGCGAGGCGGCACCACCATCCAGACCCGACCCGCGCCGTCGGGCACAAGACCACGGCTCTACCTCACAGAACCACGGCTCTACCTCGCGTGGACCACGCCTCTACCTCGCCGAACCACGCCCCTACCTCGTCCAACCACGGCTCCACCTCGCGGGACCACGGCTCTACCTCGCCCAACCACGGCTCTACCTCGCGGGGCCTCGGGTCTCCCTCGGGGTGACCAGGGCTACCACGGCGGGCCGGGGTTCTGCCCCCGCTCTCGTCGTACCGTGGGAGACGTGCCCACCGACCCGACCGCACCGTCCCCGACCGACCCGGCCGACCCGACGACCGCCTCCCCCGCGCACGTGGCGACGTCGGCCGCCGACCTGCCGTCCGCCGTCCCGACCCTGTCGTCGCGGCTCGCGTGGCGGCCGAGCCAGCCACCGGCGGGCGCGGAACCGGCGCCGCGGACGGGAACGGTCGAGGACGCGGTGGAGCTGCTGCGCGGGCTGCGGGTCACGGCGCTCACGGGCGCGGGCGTGTCGACGGACTCGGGGATCCCGGACTACCGCGGCCCGGACTCGCCGCCGCGCAACCCGATGACGTACCAGCAGTTCGTGCAGGACGAGGCGTTCCGCCGCCACTACTGGGCGCGCAACCACGTCGGGTGGCAGCACGTGCACCGCACGCACCCGAACGCGGGCCACCGGGCGCTGGCGCGACTGGAGGACGCGGGCGTGCTCGTCGGGCTCGTCACGCAGAACGTGGACCTGCTGCACGAGGACGCGGGCAGCCGCAACGTCATCGACCTGCACGGCCGCTACGACCGCGTGATCTGTCTGCAGTGCGGGCGCGTCATCTCGCGCGAGCACCTGGCCGAGCGCCTGACCGCCCTCAACCCGGGGTTCCTGGAGAGCATCGGTGACGTCGGCGACGTGGAGATCGCGCCGGACGCGGACGCCGTGATCGAGCAGACGTCGCACTTCCGGCCCGCACCGTGCGAGTTCTGCGGCGGGGTCCTCAAGCCGGAGATCGTGTACTTCGGGGAGAACGTGCCGCGCGAACGGGTCGACCGTGCGTTCGCGATGGTCGACGAGGGCGACGCGCTCCTCGTCGCCGGGTCGTCGCTCACGGTGCTGAGCGGGCTGCGGTTCGTGCGGCACGCGGCGAAGGACGGCAAGCCGGTCGTCATCGTCAACCGCGGATGGACGCGCGGCGACCCGCTCGCGACGCTCAAGATCGAGGCCGGCACCACGGAGACCCTCACCGCCCTCGCCGAGGCGCTCGCGCGCTGAGGCCACCGACCCAGCGGTGGGGAGGAAGGACGGCGCCGGGTCGTGGCGGGCCTGGCGGGAGGCGCCGAGGAACGAGGCGTCGGATGGTAGACCCGGCGCCGCCCTTCCTCCCCACCGCGACCGCGACGACAGGGGGTGCGCTCAGCGCTGCGCGCCGAAGAAGTCGCGGAGCAGCCGTGCGCACTCGTCCTCGCGCACGCCGCCGACGACCTCGACGGCGTGGTTCGCGCGCTGGTCGCGCACGAGGTCCCACACCGAGCCGGTCGCGCCGGCCTTCGGGTCCCACGCCCCGAGCACGAGCCGCTCGACGCGCGCCAGCACGAGCGCGCCCGCGCACATGACGCACGGCTCGAGCGTGACGACGAGCGTGCAGCCCTCGAGGCGCCACTCCCCCCACGTCGCGGCGGCCTGGCGCAGCGCGAGCACCTCGGCGTGCGCGGTCGGGTCGCCCGTCTCCTCGCGCCGGTTGCGTCCCACGCCGAGCAGCCGCCCGTCCGGCCCGACGACGACCGCCCCCACGGGCACGTCGGCGCTCGCGAGCGCGTGGGTCGCCTCGTGCAGCGCGAGGCCCATGAGGGCGTCCCACGTCCGGCGGCGCCCCGCGACCGTGGCGGGCGGGAACGCGCCCTCCGTGGCAGGGATCGCGAGCCCGCGCGGCACGGTGCCCGACGCCGTCCCCTCCTCCGGGTGCGCGAGGTCGCCCCGGTGCGCGAGGTCGCCCCGGTGCGCGGGGTCGCCCGAGCGGGCGGGGCCGCCCGGGTGGGCCGGCTCGCCGGGGTGGGCGACGTCGTCGGGCACGGGACCTCCGGTCGGTAGGTGCGGGCCGCACCAGGCTAGCGACCGGGCGCCACCCCGTGCGCGGACCGGTTACCGGCCGGTACGGCGGACGGCCAGCGGTCCGATACCGTTGTCACCATGCGCCTGCACGTCGCCGACCACCCGCTCGTGGCCCACAAGCTGACCGTCCTGCGGAACAAGGAGACGACGTCCTCGACGTTCCGGCTCCTCGTCGACGAGCTGGTCACCCTCCTCGCCTACGAGGCGACGCGGGACGTACGCGTCGAGCCGCACGAGATCGAGACGCCCGTGACCAGGACGGTCGGCGTCCGGCTCGCGGAGCCGCGCCCCCTCGTGGTGCCGATCCTGCGCGCGGGCCTCGGCATGCTCGAGGGCATGACGCGGCTCCTGCCCACGGCCGAGGTCGGGTTCCTCGGGATGCAGCGCGACGAGGAGACGCTCGAGGCGGTCACGTACGCGAACCGCCTCCCCGACGACCTCACGGGCCGGCACGTCTTCCTGCTCGACCCGATGCTCGCGACCGGCGGCACGCTCGTCGCGGCGATCGACTACGTCTTCGCGCGCGGGGCGCGCGACGTCACCGCCGTGTGCCTGCTCGCCGCGCCGGAGGGCATCCAGGTGCTCGAGAAGGCGGTCGGCGAGCGCGTCGACGTCCAGCTCGTGGTCGCCGCGGTCGACGAGCGCCTCGACGAGAAGGCGTACATCGTGCCCGGCCTGGGCGACGCGGGCGACCGCCTGTACGGCGTCGTCTGACCCTCCCACCTGCACGAACACCCGCCGGGACGCCCCGGCGCCCGCTCGGCACGCCCGGAACGCGAGATCGCCGCGGTCCGCATGCTGAGAACTTCCACGGCTCCTCTTGGCGTGCCGTGCGCTCCGCTGCCATGCTCGCTCCCGTGAGCACCTCGACCCGTCCCGTCAGCGCGCCGTCCGGCGTGCTCCCGGGCGCGGTCGTGTGCGTCTGTTGTCAGGCCTGAACCCTCTCCCGCACCTCGGTTCAGCCCTCGACCCCTGCCGACCCGCCGGACTCCCGGCGTCGCCGTCGGCCCGACGCACCCGGAGCCACCCATGACGCTCACCGCTACCCGCCCCGCCCGCCGCACGCCGTCGGCCCGCGTCCCCGCCGCCCGGGCGACGACGCCGCGCCCCACCGCCCCGCGGCCCGCCCCCGCACCCCGCGCGGCGGCGCCCGAGCCCGCCGCCCCGCGGCGCAACCCCGGCTTCGTGCTCTACGTCGGCGTCGACGCCGCGCCGGGCGAGCAGCCGCAGGCGCAGCTCGTCGAGCTCGCCGAGGCCCTGGGCGAGCTCGCGCGCGACTGGCTGCCGAGCGCCGAGACGTACACGGCGCTCGCCCTCGCGGAGCCCACGACCGCGACGACGTCGCCCGTCCAGGACATCGCCGCGTTCCGCGAGCGGCTCGCGACCCTCTCGCCCGTGCCGCGCGTCGTCATCGACCCCGCGGGGCGCACGGTCACCGTGGAGGGCCGCTCGGCGCGCCTGACGTTCCGCGAGCTCGAGCTGCTGTCGTATCTCGCGCGCACGGCGCACCGCGTCGTGACGCGCGCCGAGCTGCTGGAGACCGTGTGGGCCGACCACGAGATCGCGAGCGGCAGCCGCACCATCGACGTCCACGTGCGACGCCTGCGCGAGAAGCTCGGGCTGGAGCACGTCATCACCACGGTCCGCGGGCTCGGCTACCGGTTCGACCCGCAGACCCCCGTCGTCCTCGGCGGCTCGGGGGACGCCGCCTGAGGACCGCGCTGCCGGGCCGCGGTCGACGTGGGGGTACGTGGGGGACCACGCGCCCGGCAGCGCAACCCCCTCCTGTGACGGCCCTCGCACGCCGCCCGCTCGCCGGGCGCGGACGCGCGTGCGGCGATACGTTCGGCCCATGCGCACAGTCATCGCGGGAGGTCACGGCCAGGTGGGCCGTCGCCTGGCCCGGACGCTGGTGGAGCGCGGGGACGACGTCGTCGCCTTCGTGCGGTCCGCCGCGCAGATCACGGATCTCACGGAGCTCGGCGCGCACGTCGCGCTGGTCGACCTCGAGAAGGACGACGCCGTCGCGGTGTCGTTCGAGCTCGAGGGCGCGGACGCCGTCGTGTTCGCCGCGGGCGCCGGGCCCGGCAGCGGGGCGCCGCGCAAGGACGCGGTCGACCGCGCGGGCGCGGCCCTCCTCGCCGACGCCGCCGAGCGCGCCGGGGTGGGGCGATACGTCCTCGTCTCGTCGCGCGGCGTCGAGGCGGCCCGTGCCGACGAGCGCCCCGACGGCGTCGACGACGTGTTCTGGGCCTACCTGCGGGCGAAGGCCGCTGCGGAGGACGACCTGCGCGCCCGCACGGACCTGCAGTGGACGATCGTCCGGCCCGGCCGTCTCACCGACGACCCGGGCGTCGGGCTCGTGGCCCTCGCCCCCGTGGGCGACGGCGACAAGCCGCGCGGCAAGCGGCGCAAGCCCGGCGCCGCCGTCGGCGAGCGGTCCGACGTGACGCGCGACGACGTCGCGCTCGTGCTCGCGGCGGTGCTCCACGAGCCCCGCTCGGCCGGACTCGTGCTCGACCTCGTGGGCGGCGACCGCCCCGTCGAGGACGCGCTCGCCGACGTCCTGCCCTGACCGCCCGGCCCGGCGACGGACGTCGGGTGCGTCAGCCCGCGCAGCGGGCCTCGCGCTGCCAGATCACCCCGAGCGGGTCACGGTCGGGCCGGATGAGGACGTTCGCGATCCGCGCCGTGTAGTTCCAGCCGCCGTAGGACACCTCGTCGCCGAAGCCGTACCACTCGTCGACCTCCCACGCGGCGTAGCACGCGGGCGCCGCGCTGAAGGGGTCGACCACGAGCTGCTCGGACCACGATCCCGCGTGCAGCACGTACTTCGCCCCGGACCCGGAGGCCTCGCCCAGCGCCACCGTGCGGCGCTCGCCGGCCGCGAGGTCCCACTGCCCCTTCGCCTGCCCGGTGACCCGGAAGGTCAGCGGGACGTTGGAGCCCGCGTTGTCGAGGAGCACGGACACCGTGCGGAACGAGTCACCACGCTTCGCGTCGTAGTACGGGTCACCGAGGACGAGGCTCCCGCCGGGCGCCACGACCGCGCAGTCGAGCGCGTCGAACCGGGCCGTCACCGTCTCCGCGAACGGGGTGCCGAGGACCGTGCGCGAGAGCTCGAACGTGACCGCACCGGACCGCACCGCGAGGGCGCCCGCGGGCAGGTCGACGCTCGCGCTCGCACCCGGCGCGACCTCGCCGAGGTCGCGCGTGCCGAACGGGGTGCGGACGACGACGCGGGTCGGCTCGTCGGCGTCGTTCCGCAGACCGGTCGTGAGCACCACCCCGCCCCCGCCGGGCGCGCACTGCGTCGTCGCCGTGAGGGTCGCCGCCCAGTCGGGCACGTACGCCGCGCCCCGGTAGGTCGCCGCGAGGGTGGAGTCCTGGAAGCCCTTCCCGAGCACCCAGCGGTACTGGCGGAAGGTCACCTTCCCGGCCTTGACGTCGAGCTTCCCCGTGTCGATCGTGAAGGTCGCCGTCTCCCCCGGCTTGATGCCGCTCACCGGGGCGGAGTCCCCGAGCGCGCCGCCGAGCATCCGGGCGTCGAGCGTCTCCCCCGTGTCGTTCGTCAGGGTGCCGACGAGCCGGATCGAGCCGTCCTGCCAGCGCGCCTCGACCGTCGCCGTGCGCGCCCACGACGGCGCGTAGGTCGTCGCGGCGTACGACGCGGTCACCGTGCTCCCCGCCAGGCCGGGGGCGTGAACCCGCTCGACCGCGAACGTGGCCGTCCCGGCCGGGACGTCGCGCAGGCGGGTGTCGACGGCGAGCGTCGCGGTCGCGCCCGGGGCGACCTCCACGGGCGCGGCGACGCCGTACGGCGTCGTCATCGTGACCCGCAGCGTCGTCGCCCGGTACGGGTTGTGGAACGTCCCGCGCACGACCGTCGAGCCGGCGCCCGCACCGTCCGGCACGACCCACGTGGCCGTCGCCGACGCGGAGCCGTCCGCGACGGACCAGTCGAAGCAGTCGACGCCCGGGATCTCGTGGCTCGCGAGGGCCGCGCCGTCGGCCAGCACGTCGAGCGTCAGCGACGCCTCCCCGACACCGCCGGGCACGTCGACGACGGCGTCCCGGCCGCCGTCGACCGTCCGCGTCAGGTCGTCGCGACCGGCGACGGTGAACACCACGGGGACGGTCGAGCGCGTGTTGTCGTAACGCAGCGCGACCGGGGCGGACGACCGCTCGGTCGCCGGGTCGAGCACGCACGCCCCGACGGTCGGCGCGTCCACCGCGGGCGCGTGCCGCACGGCGTCGTACGCGGCGGTCACGACGTGCGCCCGGCCCGAGCCGTCGAGCCGGGAGACGCGGAACGCGACCTCGCCCGCGGCGACCTGCCGGGAACCGGTGTCGAGGGTCAGCACGGCCTCCGCGCCGGGTGCGACGTCGACCGCGCGCGTCGTGCCGAGCTCTCCGCCGTCCAGGGCCACGCGCAGCGTCGCCGCCGCGTGGTCGTTGCGGAACGTCCCGCTCACCACGACGGAGCCGCCGCCCTCGGTGGGCGCCCACTCCGCGGTCGCCGAGCCCTCGACGTC
Organism: Cellulosimicrobium sp. JZ28; assembly: GCF_015327065.1. Lineage (NCBI taxonomy): Bacteria > Bacillati > Actinomycetota > Actinomycetes > Micrococcales > Promicromonosporaceae > Cellulosimicrobium > Cellulosimicrobium sp. JZ28. Next base: position 3,324,868 of record NZ_CP017660.1, read on the forward strand.
CCACGCGAAGCAGTCGACCGCGCCGACCGTGCGGGAGACGAGCGCGTCGCCGTCGGCCAGCAGCGCGTACGTCGCAGGCGCGGCTCCCGCCGGGGGAAGGTCGACCTCGGCACGAGCCCGCGCCGGGACCGTCTGCGCGAGGCCCGGGTGCCCGTCGACCGAGAACTCGACCGGGAGGGTCGAGGCCGAGTTGTCGAAGGTCAGCGTCGCGGCGGCGGACGACGTGTCCGTCTCGGGGTCGAACACGCACTGCGCGACCGCCGGTTCCGGGACGACCGGCGCGATCGTCTGGCCGTCGAGGGCGAGCGCGACGTCGCTCGGCGGCCGCGAGACGACCGCCTCGCCGCCCGGTCCGACGAGCAGCCGCTCCTGCGAGAGCACGAGCATGCTCGCGGGCACCGCGGGCGCATTGACGTCGACGACCAGCGAGGCGCTCTCACCGACGCTCGTGCGCGCGGGGAGGTCGGCCGCGTGCCACGCGGGCGTGTCGGGCGCGGCGAGGCCGACCGTGACGGGCGCGCCCGTCCGGTTCGCGACGTCGGCGGTGTACCGCACCGTGCCGTCCGCGTTCTCCGCGCGGACCTGGACGCCGTCGGCCCCGAGCCACGCGAGCGGCACCGCCGCGCTCAGGGTGCGGCTCGCCGTGACCGCCTGGTCGTCGGCTCCGGCCCGCACCTCGACGGGGACGTCGGCGGGGAGCACGCGGAGCGCGCCGTCGTCGCGCTGCTGGACCTCGGGCACGAACGCACCGTTCGCGCGCAGCTCGACCGCCAGCTCGACCGACCGTCCCGCGGACGCACCCCGGGCCGGCGCGGGCAGCACGGTGTCGCTCGCGCACTCGAGCGCGGCGCCCCGCGCCGGGGTGGTGCAGGTCCAGCCGTCGTCGACAGGTCGGAGGGACAGCCCCTTCGGCAGCTCGGGCACGGTGAAGCGGACGCCCTGGGCATCACGGTCGCCGGTGTTGGCGGCCGTGAGCGTGAGCGTCGCGGACCCGGGGTTCGCCGCGAGCGTCACGCGCTCGTCGTCGAGCCGGACCTCCGCGCCGACGTACTTCAGCGGCGGCGGCGTGAGGTTGCGCTCCACCGTGCGCAGGCCCTCCGCCTTCACGCGCGCAGGGAACTCGTAGACGCCGCCGCCCCGGGCCGTGACCGTGACGACGAGGTCGCGCGCCTCGCCGGGCGCGAGCACGCCCACCGCGCACGCGAGCGTCCCGCCCGCAGCGGCAGGCCCGCACGGGAGCGCAGCCGTGCGCAGCACGGGCGCGACCGACGCGCCGCGCGCGACGACCGACGACGTGACGGCCTCGACGCCGGCCGGCAGGTCGATCTCGACCGTGACGTTCTGCGCCGCCCTCCCGCCCGAGTTCGACACCGTCAGGCGCACGTCGGCGGGCTTGCGCGCCTCCATCTCGATGCCGGTCCCGAGCGCGACGTCGAGCGCGGCCGGAGCCGGCTCCGGCGGCGGGTCGACGGGCGTCGGCTCGCCGGTCCCCGGGTCGACGGGGGTCGAGCCGCCGGGAGCCGGGTCGGTGGGCGTCGAGCCGACCGGGCTCGTCCCGCCGGGCGCGCCCGCATCCGCGGGCGGAGCCGTCGTCGCGTCGGGGGTGGCGGGGTCCGTCGGCGCCGGCGGGATGTTGGTGGGGGACGTCGGGTCCGTCGTGGGGTCGGGCGTCGGGGCGGTCGTGCCCGAGCTCGGCGAGGGCGACGGAGACGGAGAGGGGGACGAGCCGGACGGCGTCGGGGACGACTGCGAGGTCGGTGACGGCGTGGGCTCGGGAGTGAAGGCTCCGAGCGCGCCCGCGACGCCCAGCCCGGCGACCGCGAGCACGCCCACGGTGACCGCCGCCGCGGCGATCGGCGCGGACGCGACCAGCGCGAGCAGGCCTCCGGCCCCGGCCGCGGCCAGGGCGCCGCCGCCCGCCGCCGCACCGCCGACGGCCGCCGCTCCGCCCACCGCAGCAGCCCCGGCACCCGCGCCCGCACCGGCCGCGCCTCCGGCGACGCTGCCCGCGGCGCCGACGGCTCCCGCCGCCGCGCCGGCCCCGCCGATCACGCCGGTCCCGGCGGCGCCCGCGCCGGCGCCGCCGCCGACGCCCGCACCAGCCCCGGCACCGGTCGCCGCACCGGACCCGCCCGCCGCACCGGACCCGCCGGCAGCACCCGAACCGCCCGCCGCACCGGACCCACCGGCGCCCGATCCTCCGGCGCTCGACCCGCCGGCGCTCGACCCGCCAGCGCCGCCCGACCCACCGGCGCCCGAGCTGCTCGCCGTCCCGCTGCCGGACGCGCCCTGGAGGGCGGCCGCGACCCCGCCGGCGACCGTCGCGCCGCCCGTGGTGGGCAGCGCCGTCCCGACGAGACCGAGCGCGCCCACGCCGAGCACGAGCGGGGCGATGACGGCGCGCATGCCGTGGGAGACGTCGCCCAGCTCGAGCACGAGCCCGCGGCAGTCGTCGCAGCCCTCGAGGTGCGACTCGACGCGCGCCGTCTCGCGCTTGGCGAGGCCCCCGCGCACGTACGACCCGAGGAGCGCGTTGACCGTGCGGCACTCCTCGGCGGGCACGGACGTGAGGTGCTGCTGGAGGTACGCCTGGCGCAGCCCCTCGCGGGCGCGGTACGCGAGCGCGGAGACGCCGTTCGCGGTGAGGCCCAGCAGCGGGGCGATCTCGGCCGGGGACAGGTTCTCGACCTCGGTGTACCAGAGCACGGCACGCCACCGCTCCGGCAGGTCCTGGTAGGCGCGCGTGACGGTCGAGCGCTCGAAGCCCTCGAGCGTCGGGTCCTCCGTCGAGGCCATCGGGCCGAACGCGGACTCGAACGTGCGCTCGTCGTCGGTCGGCTGCGTGCGCCGGGCCCCGCTGACGAGGTCGTACGACAGACGGCGCACGACCGTGAAGAGGTAGGCGCGGAACGTGACGTCCGGGCCGCCGCCGTTCTGCAGCACGGAGAGCGTGCGGGCGAACGCGTCGGACACGACGTCGTCGGCGTCGGCGCTCGAGCGGACGTACTGGCGCGCGACCGTGCGGGCGGCCCCGGCGTGCCGCTCGTAGAGCACCCCGTAGGCGCTCGTGTCCCCTGCACGTACGGCGGTGATGAGCTCGGCGTCGCTGAACGCCTCGCTGTCCACCCGTTGTGCCTGCGTCATCGTCACCCGCCCCGGAGACCGCCCCGAACCGAGGCTACGGTGGCCATAGTAGACGCCCGTCCATCTCACGGGCAGAGGGTTCCCGCCACCGGAGCGCTGACGGCGGTGCTTTCTGGCTTTCGTCCCGTTTCACCCGGGACGTGAGGTCCTGGAAACTTCTCGCCGTTCCCGCGTCATGGACCGCTCGCCCGCACGTCTCATCTACATGGACCACCTCCCGGGGTACGCCGTGCCCGCGACCGACGCCGTGCGCGAGCGGTGGCGGCGCGCGAGCGCCGACAGCGTCTGGCTACGGCCGGGCGACTGGTACCACCCTGCCGTCGACGCGCTCGTCGAGGCGTTGTGCGAGGAGCGGGACGCGACGCCCGCCGCCGAGCGGCTCGGCCGCGTCCGCGCGGAGGCCGGGGTCGGGATCGGCGAGGCCATCGACGACGTCGTCTGCCTGTACCGCGCCCACGACCGCGAACCGGTCGTCGACCTGGTCCGCGGCGTGGCGGTCGGCTGGTCCGAGGGGTACGAGGCCAGCCCTGTGACACCCGAGGTCCTGGACCCGGAGTCCGGCCTCGCGACGACCCAGTACCTGGTGCACCGGCTCCGCGAGACGTACGGCGCGGCCGAGCGCGCGGGCCTGGACGCGACCCAGACCCACGGGCTGCTCGTCGTCGACGTCGCGCTCGACGACCTGACGGGCTGGCAGCGGTTCGCGCGGTCGGCGGCGATGGGCCGCGCGCTCACCCACACGTTCGGCGAGGGCCACCCCATGGCCTCGATCGGCAACGGGCTCTTCGTCGTGCTCGGCGAGCGGGACGCCGACGACGCCATGGTGCGCACCGTGCTCCGCCACAACATCGAGCGCACCGGTCTCGCGCTGGGCGTGACGGCGATCCTGCGCCGACCACCGCGCGTCTGGCTCGAACCCCTCCCCCGCACCCACACGGCGGCCGTCCAGCTCCTCGACACGCTCCAGCGCTGACACGACGACGCCCCGTCCCACGCGGGCGAGCACGTGGTCCGGGGCGTCCGGGGGCGTCTGCGGCCGGCAGGTGACCGACCGCCCGCGAGCAAGGCGGCGACCGCGCGTCAGCGCGGCGTGAAGGTGAGGCAGTCGGCGCGGTCCTCGCCGGACGCACCCGCCCCGACGCGGATCGACGGCGCGGAGCACTCGAGCGAGGCGTTGTGGACGCACTCCGTGCGCTGGCAGGCCCCGACGTGCGCGAGCACCTTCTCCAGCCCGCCCTTCGTGCCCAGCGGGATGAACGTCGCGCACTCGGCGTCGCCCGTGTGACCGGCGATGGTCACGGCGCCCGCGTGGCACCCGTGGTCGTGGTTGTAGCCGCAGCCGTCGATGGAACACTCGACGACCTGGGGCATCTCCGTGAGGCTGCTCATCGCGATCTCCTGTCTCCGAGGACCCGCCGTGGGTCGGTCTCCGCGTTCCACGGTATTCCCGGAATTCCTCGGTGTATAGCAAGGAAGGCCTTGCTAAGAAATGCAGGAATGCGCCGCAATTAGCGCACGGCATTCTTGCGGAAATGCCGCGCCGCAGGTCAGTTGTCGGTGCCGTCGGCCCGGGGCCGCCAGATGACGAGCGCGCGCGCCTCGCCGTGCTCGACGAGCGTCTCGCGCAGGGCCTCCTCGACCCCGCGCCGCACGCTGCGCCCGCGCGGCACGACGACGACGTCGCCGCTCGCCGCGGCGGCGAACACGCGGCCGCCCGGCTCGACGCGCGCCGAGAGCGCCTCGATGCGCCGCTCGAGCCGCTCGACCTGGGACTCGAGGGCGAGGATCCGCTGGATGCCCGCGAGGTTGATGCCCTCGTCGTGGCTGAGGCGCTGCACCTCAAGCAGCTTCGCGACGTCGCGCAGCGAGTACCGCCGCCCCCGGCCCGCGGTGCGGCGGGGCACCACGAGGCCGAGGCGGTCGTACTGGCGCAGCGTCTGCGGGTGCATGCCCGCGAGCGCGGCGGCCTGCGAGATAACGAGGACGGGCGCGTCCTGGTCGACGTCGGGCGTCACGTCCGGACCCGTCCGGGCGTCGTCCGTGCGGTACGCGGTCATCCGGGCCTCCTTCCCGAGCCGGCGCTCCGGGCGCCGGTCACTCCGCGGCCTGGCGGACCAGGTCGGCGCGCACGTCCTGGCCGGCGGTCTCGGCGGCGAACGTCTCGACGGCCTCGCGCGCGGCCTTCGAGAGCTTCTGCGGCACGGCGACCTGGACCGTGACGAGCAGGTCGCCGGTCGACTTCGCGGTCTTCACGCCGCGGCCGCGGACGCGCAGCGTGCGCCCGGAGGGCGTGCCGGCCGGCACCTTGACCTTGACGGTCGAGCCGTCGAGCGTCGGGACGGCGATGGTGGCGCCGAGCGCGGCCTCGGGGAACGTCACCGGGACCGTGATCCGCAGGTTGTCGCCGTCGAGCGAGAACACCGGGTGCGGGGTGACGTGCACGGTGACGACGAGGTCGCCGTCGGGCCCGCCGGCCGTGCCGGGGCGGCCCTTGCCGCGCAGCCGGATCTTCTGGCCGTCGCGGACGCCCGGCGGGATGCGCGTCGTGACCGTGCGGCCGTCGACGGTGAACGTCACGGTCGACCCCTCGACCGCCTGCCGGAACGGCAGGGTCGTGGCGGCCGCGAGGTCGGCGCCCGCACGGGGGCGGGGGCCGCCGAACTGCTGGCCCGCCGCGCCGCCGCCGAACATCGAGCCGAGGATGTCCTCGAACCCGCCCGCGCCCTGGCCGCCGGTCGAGTAGCGCACCCGGGTGCCGCCCGGGCCCCCGCCGCCGCCGAACATGCCGCCGAAGACGTCCTCGAAGCCCGCTCCCCCGGCACCGCCGGGGCCCGCGGAGAAGCGCGCGCCGCCGCCCGCCATCGCCCGGATCGCGTCGTACTGCTCGCGCTCCTTGGGGTCCGACAGCACGGCGTACGCCTCGCCGATCTCCTTGAACTTGGCCTCGGCGCTCGCGTCACCCTGGTTCTGGTCAGGGTGGTACTTGCGGGCGAGCTTGCGGTAGGCCTTCTTGATCGCGGCGTCGTCGGCGTCCTTGGGGACGCCGAGCGCGGCGTAGAAGTCCTTCTCCATCCAGTCCTGTCCGGTCACGGCGCCTCCCTCCTGTCGGTGGTCGTGGTCCTGGTCCTTCGTTCCGTGGCTGCTGCCGGTGGGTCTGCTGCTGGTGATCCTCGCGTGCCCGACGGCGGAGCGCACCTCCGCGCGGGAGGTGCGCCCGCGCCGTCGGGCACGAGGAAGGGGTGGCTACTGCGGGCCGACGACCGAGACGCGCGCGGCGCGCACGACCCGGTCCCCGATCCGGTAGCCCGGCTCGATGACGAGGTTCACCGTGGTGGCGGTGGCCTCGGGGTCGGGCTGGTGCATGAGCGCCTCGTGGACGGTGGGGTCGAACTCGTCCCCGACCGCGCCGTAGCGCTCGATCCCGAACTTCTCGAGCGACGCGTCGAGCTTGTCGGCGATGGCCGCGAACGGCCCCGTCAGCTCGCCGTGCTGCCGCGCGCGGTCGATGTCGTCGAGGACCGGGAGGAGCGCGGTGAGCACGTCCTCGACCCCCTTCGTGCGCGCGGCCTCCTGGTCGCGCAGCGACCGGTTGCGGTAGTTCGTGAAGCTGGCCCGCTCGCGCTGGAGCGCGTCGAGGTGCTCCGCGGCCTCGGCCTTCGCCGCGAGGACCGCGGCGTCGACCCCGGCCTCGTCGGACGGCTCGAAGTCGAGGCCCGCGAGCGGGTCCGTCTCCGCGTCGTCGCCCGCGGAGCCGCCGGCCTCGCCCTCGGGGCGGGGCCGACCGCTCTCCGGGTCGACCTTGCGTTTGTCCGTGAAGTGGAAGGGCTTGTCGTCGGAGCCCTGGCCGGGCTCGCGCCCGGCCTGCTCCTCGGGGCCCTGCGGGTCGGTCGGTCCGTCGGCCGTCACTTGCGCTCGTCCTCCTCGTCCACGATCTCGGCGTCGACGACGTCCTCGTCCGGGGCGGACGTCGCGCCCGCCGCGGCGGTGGCGTCGTCCTGCGCGGCACCGGGGTTGCCGGCGGCCTGCTCCTGCTCGGCCGAGGCGTAGAGCGCCTGGCCGATCTTCTGCGAGGACGCGACGAGCTTCTCGTGCGCGGTCTTCACGGCGTCGGCGTCCTCGCCCTCGAGCGCGGACTTGACCGACGCGATGTCGGCCTCGACCTCGGTGACGACGTCGGCGGGGAGCTTCTCCTTGTTCTCGGAGACGAGCTTCTCGGTCGAGTAGACGAACGCCTCGGCCTGGTTGCGGGTCTCCGCGTCCTCGCGACGCTTCTTGTCCTCGGCCGCGTGCTCCTCGGCCTCCTTGACCATGCGGTCGATGTCCTCCTTGGGCAGCGCCGAGCCGCCCGTGATGGTCATCTTCTGCTCCTTGCCGGTGCCGCGGTCCTTCGCGCCGACGTGGACGATGCCGTTCGCGTCGATGTCGAAGGTGACCTCGATCTGCGGCACGCCGCGCGGGGCCGGCGCGATGCCGGTCAGCTCGAAGGTGCCGAGCGGCTTGTTGTCGCGCGCGAACTCGCGCTCGCCCTGGAACACCTGGATGAGCACCGACGGCTGGTTGTCCTCGGCCGTCGAGAAGATCTCGCTGCGCTTGGTCGGGATGGCCGTGTTGCGCTCGATGAGCTTGGTCATCACACCGCCCTTGGTCTCGATGCCGAGGGACAGCGGGGTCACGTCGATGAGCAGGACGTCCTTGCGGTCACCGGAGATGACGCCGGCCTGCAGGGCCGCGCCGACGGCGACGACCTCGTCCGGGTTGACGCCCTTGTTCGGCTCCTTGCCGCCCGTGAGCTCCTTGACGACGTCGGTCACGGCCGGCATGCGGGTGGAGCCACCCACGAGCACGACGTGGTCGATGTCGGAGACGGAGACGCCCGCGTCGGAGATGACCTTGTGGAACGGGGCCTTCGTCCGGTCGAGGAGGTCCTGCGTCATCTGCTGGAACTGGGCGCGCGTGAGCTTCTCGTCCAGGTGGATGGGGCCGTTCTCGCTCATCGAGAGGTACTGCATCGAGATGGTGGTGCTCGTCGCGGACGAGAGCTCCTTCTTCGCCTGCTCGGCGGCCTCGCGCAGACGCTGGAGCGCGATCTTGTCCTTCGACAGGTCGACGCCCGAGCTGTTCTTCACCTGCTTGATGAGGTGCTCGACGATGCGGTTGTCCCAGTCGTCGCCACCGAGGCGGTTGTCGCCCGAGGTCGCGCGGACCTGGATCGTGGAGAAGTCGTCCTCGTCCTTGCCGACCTCGAGGAGCGAGACGTCGAACGTGCCGCCGCCCAGGTCGAAGACGAGGATGAGCTCGTCCTCCTTGCCCTTCTCCAGGCCGTAGGCGAGCGCGGCCGCGGTGGGCTCGTTGACGATGCGGGTCACGTTGAGGCCCGCGATCTGCCCGGCGTCCTTGGTCGCCTGGCGCTCGGCGTCGTTGAAGTACGCCGGGACGGTGACGACCGCGTCCGTGACGGGCTCGCCCAGGTACTCCTCGGCGTCGCGCTTGAGCTTGCCCAGGATGCGCGCGGAGATCTCCTGCGCGGTGTACTTCTTGTCGTCGATCTCCACCGACCAGTCGGTGCCCATGTGGCGCTTCACCGAGCTGATGGTGCGGTCGACGTTCGTGACCGCCTGGCGCTTGGCGACCTCGCCGACGAGGACCTCGCCGGTCTTGGAGAAGGCGACCACCGACGGCGTCGTGCGCGACCCCTCGGCGTTCGCGATGACCGTGGGCTCTCCGCCCTCGAGGACGGCGACCACCGAGTTGGTGGTGCCGAGGTCGATCCCGACTGCTCGTGCCATGTGTGTGCCTCCGTCGTTCTGGGTGCCCGACGGCGCTGCTGCGCCTCGGCACACCGGGTTGAGTCTGCTTCACTCAAGGTAGATCCGTGGTCGGTGCTCGCGCAACCTCACCCGGCTCAACTTGAGTCCATCAGGCTCAACCTTCACGCGACCCGCACTATTCCCCGCTCGCGGCCGCCCGGGACCGCGCCTGCTGGCGCGCGCGTTGCTCCGCGTAGCCCTCCTGCCAGTCGGCGGCGAGAGCCATGTCGCGGCGGCGGACCTCGTCGACCGCCAGCTCGACGGGGAAGCCCCAGGTGTCGGCGAGCACGAACAGGTGGTCGCCCGTGACGGTCGTGCCCCGGAGCCTCTCGAGCTCTCGGAGCCCTCGGTGCACCGTGCGTCGGAAGCGCGACTCCTCGTCCCGCAGCACGCCGCTCAGCTCCTCGTGCTGCTCGACCAGGTTCGGGTAGGCGTCGCGGTAGGACTCGGCCACGACGGCGACGAGGTCGTCGACGAACCGGTCCTCCAGCCCGAGCCGGAGCGCGTGCACCACGGCCCGGCGCACGAGCCGCCGCAGCACGTACCCGTGCGCCTTGTTGCTCGGCCGCACGCCGTCGGCGGCGAGGAACGTCGCGGCGCGCACGTGGTCCGCGATCACACGGAACGGGCGCGGGTCGTCCTCGTAGGTGCGACCGCTCAGGTCCTCGAGCCGGTCGACCAGGGGGCGCAGCAGGCTCACGTCGAACACGTCGGGGGTCGCCGTCGCGGCGGCGGCGATGCGCTCCAGCCCGCCCCCGAAGTCGATGCTCGGCTCGTCGAGGAGGACGAAGCCCTCGCTCGTGCGGCGGTAGCGCATGAACACCTGGTTGCCGATCTCGACGAACCGTCCTCCCTCGCTCGCCGGATGGGGCTCCCCGGAAGACGGGTCGTGGAGCTCCGGGCCGAGGTCGTAGAAGACCTCCGAGTCCGGCCCGCAGGGGTCGCCCACGGGCGTGCCCTCCAGGCCACCTCCCCGGCTCCACCAGTTCTCCTCGGCGTCGTAGAGGAAGACCCGGCCGCCGCGCATGCCGTCGCGGTCCCCGTCCGCACGCGACCCCACGTCCACGACCGACGCCTCGATGCCGTGCTCGGCGAACACCGTGACCCAGGCCTGGACCGCCGCGTCGTCCCGGAGGATCCCGTGCTCCGCCGAGCCGCGGAAGCACGTGACGTAGAGGCGCGCGAGGTCGACGCCGACGAGCGCGAGGAAGTCGACGAACCACCGGACCTGCCGCTCGACGTCGGCCGACCCGAGGCTCCAGTTGCCCAGCATCTCGAAGAAGGTCGTGTGCCGTCGGTCGCCGACCTCGTCGATGTCCTGCGACCGCAGGCACGGCTGCGAGTCGACCAGGAGCCGCCCGGCGGCGTGCGGGCGCACGCCGAGCAGGTAGGGCATCAGCGGCTGCATGCCCGCGCCCGTGAACAGGGTCGTCGGGTCCTCGCGCAGGACGAGGGGCGCTCGCTCGATCACGGCGGGCCCCCGGGCGGCGAAGAAGTCGAGGTAGGCCGAGCGGATCTCCTGGGCGTCCATCCGTCGACCCCAGGGACCGGCACCACCGACTTCCAGGGCAATCCCCGCAGCCCCGGCGAGGACGACCGCGCCCCGCCACGGTGGGGGGCACCGGGGCGGGGCGGGCAGGGTGGCGCGGGGCGGCGGGTGGGGCACACCGGGGCGGGGTGGCTCGACGGGAGCCGCGCCGCCCCTCGCTCAGATGAGCTCGACGCCGTCGGCCTGCGGCCCGCGGTCGCTCTGCCGGATCTTGAACCGGACCCGGTCACCCTCCTCGAGCTCCTCCCCGCCGCGCACGACGGACACGTGCACGAACAGGTCCTCGCCGCCGGCGTCGGGCGTGATGAAGCCGAAGCCGCGGTCCGCGTCGTACCGCGCGACCGTGCCCTCGCCGCCGCGCACGCGACCACCGGACGCCGGACGACCGCGGTCCGAGCCCGGGCGGCCACGGTCGGCGCCCGGTCGGCCGCGGTCCGGACCCGGGCGCCCGGAGCCGCCCACGAGCTGCACGTTCCGGGCGTTCGGCCCCTTGTCGCCCTCGACGACGTCGTAGGTCACGCGCGCGCCCTCGGCGAGCTCGGTGAGCCCGCGGCCCAGAGCGCTGACGTGCACGAACACGTCGTCGCCGCCGCCGTCGGGAGCGACGAAGCCGAAGCCCTTGACGTCGTCGTACCAGGACACGGTGCCGTCGGCACCGTCCGCCGCGGGCTGCGCGGCCTGCGCGCCGAGCGGCAGCAGGTGGTCCGCCTGCGGGCCCTTCTCGCCCTCGACGACGAGGAACGCCACGCGCTGCCCCTCCGTGACGACGCCGCCCCCGACGATGGCCGAGCTGTGCAGGAAGATCTCGTCGCTGCGTCCGTCGGGCGTGACGAAGCCGTAGCCCTTGGCCGGCTCGTACCAGACGACGGTGCCGAGCACGCCCAGGGGCGCGTCGGCAGCGCGGTCGCCCGTCACGCGGACGCGTCGCGCCTGCGGGCCGCGGTCGCCGGTGCCCATCTCGAACTCGACGACCTGCCCCTCGCGGAGCTGCTTCGGGCCGTCGTCACCGACGATCTCGGACGCGTGCACGAACAGGTCCTCGGCCTCGTTCCCGAGGTCGATGAAGCCGAACCCTCGGTCGGCGTCGAACCATCGGACTGTTCCCTGGGGCACCTAGGACTCCTTGCATCGACAGACAGTGCTGCTCCTAGTGTCCCCGACGCCGCCGCGCCCCGGCGCCGCGGGACCGCTCGGCCGGCCTCAGCGGCCGGTGCCCGACGCGCCGGCACCCGGCTCCGTGCCCGGGTCGTCGACGTCGTCGCCGCTCCAGCTCCGCTCGTCGCCCGGGTCGACGTCGGTCGGAACCTCGGGGTCCTTCGGCATCGAGTCGTTGGCGAGCGCGGGGAACGCGCCCGCGGTGCCGATGTCCGGCTCGCCGCGGACCGGTTCCTGCTCGTCCCGCCGGTCCTGCTCGTCGCCGGTGCCCCGGCGGTCCTGTGGCTGCGACGCGGTCATGAGCGGGCCCTCCTGGTCTCCGGCCCGGCCGCCTGGTCGACCGGGCGCACTCTCTCGACCGTACGTCGCCCCGCCGGGCTCACCACCCGGGCCGCGGGCTACGGCGCCGCCGCGGGGACGACGGGCTTCCCCTCGTCCGCCGGGTCGTCCGTCCCGTCGACCACCGGGTCCTGCTCGACCGCCGAGTCCTGCTCGACCCCCGGGTCCGCGTCCGGCGCGGCGGGCGCGGCGGCGGCGGCCGCACGACGGCGGCGCACCACGAGCACGACCGCACCGGCGAGCGCCGCGACGACGAGCAGCACGGCACCGATCCCGACCCACGGCGCGACGGCGGCGCGCGACGACGCGTCGTCGGCCGCGGCGGCGGCCTCGTCGAGGCGCCCGGCGTCGAGCGCGGCGCGTGCCTCGGCGGTCGAGCCGTCGACGTCCAGCAGGAGGCGGCCGAGGTCGGCGAACGGCCCGCCGCCGGTGCTCGCGGCGACGGCGTCGCCGACCGTCCCGACGACCTCGACCGTGCGCGGCAGCACGGTCGCGAGCGCGGCGTACTCCTCGGCGGTGCGGGCGCTCTCGTACTGCGTGCGCACGGCGGCCGGGTCGGGCAGGCCCGCGTCGTCGGCGGCCTGCTGGACCTGGCCGGCGGCCGCAGCGGCGTCGGGCCCGATCGCCTCCCGGGCCGCGTCGGCGTCCGCGAACGCCCAGTCCGTCATCGCGGTGCGCAGCCCCGCGGGCGGGAGCCACTGGCCGTCGGCCGCGTCGAGGGCGACGTAGGCCTCCCTGGCCGGGCCCCGCGCGTCGAGCAGGGCGGTCTCGTCGGCGTCGGCGACCCACGTGCGGTAGGCCGCCTGGGCGTCGGCGACCTCGCCGCGCACCTCGACGAGGTCGAGGAAGCGACGCCCGTCGGTCAGGCCCGGACGGCCCGGCTCGCCGGGGGCGTCGTAGGCGCTCTCCCCCGCGTACGCGGCGGCGACGAGCGACCCGAGCGCCTCGTCGTCGAGCCCGCCGACGAGCGCGGAGACGGCCGTCCACGCGGCGGCGTACGCGTACTCCTCGGTGGCGTCGGCGCCGTCCTGCACGTCGACGTCCGCCCAGGCGACGAGCGGGAGCGCCTCGGCCGCGTCGCGCGCGGGGGCCGGGAACGTCTCGGTCGGGCCGCCCGTCTGCGCCGCGACGCGCTCCCCCACGACCTCGGCCAGGCCCTCGGACACCCACCGGTCCGCGAACCGGTCCCCGGCGAGCCACGCGTGCGAGAGCTCGTGGAAGAGCAGCCCGGCGTCGAGGTCCTCGGGGATGACGATCTCGCCGGAGCCGCGGTCGAACCACGCGTACCCCAGCACCTCGGGCGACACGTCCTCGCGGATGCGCTCGAGGTTCCCCGGCCACGGCATCCCGACGACGCGCTCGAGCGTGGGCAGCCCGGCGGCGACCTGCTCCGCGACGAAGGCGCTCCACTCGGCGTCGCCCGGGAAGCTCTCGAGCACGAGCTCCGTCCCCGCCGCGTCGACCGTCGTCGTGTCGACCTGCGCCGGGTCCCGGAGCGAGACGAACGACCACGTGCCGAGGTCGTCGGTGCTCTCCGTCGCGCGGTGCGTCCGGGTCGTGCCCTCGAGGATCGGGGTGAACCCGTCCCACGTGCTGTCGAAGTCCATCGACGTCGGGGTGACGATCTCGACGGTGACCTGCCCCGGGTCGCCGGCCGCGCTGACGGCGAACGTCGCGTACCCGGGCCCGACGCGCGTGTACCCCTCCGAGCGGATCGGCTCGCCCGGGATCGTGTAGGCCCACTCCACGGTCCGCTCGCGCCCGTAGTTGAGGGGCGAGAACGAGACCCGTGCGGCGCTCGTGGCCGGGTCCTCCGTCGGCTCCAGCGTGACGGGGAGGGTGGCGCCGCCGCTCGTCGCGGTGACGTCCGTCGCCCCCGCCGGCACGGGGATGCCGTAGGCGTCCCAGTAGTAGAAGTACTGGCCGCTGTCGGGCTGCTCGTTGCGCAGCGTCGTCGTCACCCGGACCCGGACCGGGCCGGTGCCGTCCACCTCGTAGCGGACGTGCGACGTCTCCGACAGCCCGTCACCCGGGTCCGCGCTCGCGACCCCCGGCGCCCCCACCACGACCGCGCCCGCGAGCACCCCCACGAGCACCGCGCGCGACGCCGTCCGCCCCGCGCACCGCCCGTCGCCGGACCCTCCTGAGACCACCCCTGCACCGCCGTCCTCGCCGAAGCGCACAGCCCGTCGCCCCCCGCTCGTCGGGACCGGTCGACGACGACCGGAACGGGACACCGGCGGGAACTGTACCGGCTCCCGGGGACGCTCCGGACCACGCCCCGGGGCGGGTGGCGGACACCTCGTGGACACCTGGTCCTGGCACGCTGTGCGGGTGACCACCGCACCCGGCCAGCCGTCGCTCGCCCGCCGCCTCGGCACGACGGACGCCGTCGTGGTCGGGCTCGCGTCCATGGTCGGCGCGGGCGTGTTCTCGGCGTTCGCCCCGGCGGCGGCCGCGGCGGGGACGGGCCTGCTCGTCGGCCTCGCCCTGGCCGCCGTCGTGGCGTACGCGAACGCGACGTCGTCGGCCCAGCTCGCCGCGCAGCACCCGACGTCCGGCGGCACGTACGTGTACGGGCGCGAGCACCTCGGCCCCTGGTGGGGCTACGTCGCGGGGTGGGGCTTCGTCGTCGGGAAGACGGCGAGCTGCGCCGCCATGGCGCTCGTCCTCGCCGCGTACGCCGCACCGCCCGGGTGGGAGCGTCCCGTCGCCGCCGCGGCGGTCGTCGTGCTCACCGCGGTCGGCTACCGCGGCGTGACGCGCACGGCCCGCCTCGCGCGCGGGATCGTCGCGGTCGCGCTGCTCGCGATCGCGACGGCGGTCGTCGCGAGCCTCGCGGGGACGACGCCGCAGTGGTCCGCCGTCCTCGACGCCGACGGCGCGCACGGCGGCTGGTACGGCGTCCTCCAGGCCGCGGGGCTGCTGTTCTTCGCGTTCGCCGGCTACGCGCGCGTCGCGACGCTCGGCGAGGAGGTGCGCGACCCGCGCCGCACCATCCCGCGCGCGGTCCTCGTGTCGCTCGGGACCGTCGTCGTGCTCTACGCCGTCGTGGCGGTCACGCTCCTCGCCGTGCTCGGGCCCGTCCGGCTCGCGACGTCCGCCGCGCCGCTCGCCGACGCCGTCGCGGCCGGGTCGTGGGCGTGGGCGGGACCGGTCGTCAGCGTCGGCGCGGTCGCCGCGAGCGCCGGCGCGCTCCTCGCCCTCCTGGCCGGGGTGAGCCGCACGGGGCTCGCGATGGCCCGCACCGGCGACCTGCCGGGCTGGTTCGCCGCAGTGCACCCCGTGCACCGGGTGCCGCACCGCGCGGAGCTCGCGGTCGGGGCGGCGGTCGTGCTGCTCGTGCTCACGACGGACCTGCGCGGCGCGATCGGGTTCTCGTCGTTCGGGGTGCTCGTCTACTACCTCGTCGCGAACCTCTCGGCGCTGCGCCAGACCGCGCCGCACCGCCTCTACCCGCGCGTGCTCCCGCTGCTCGGCGCGCTCGGGTGCGTCGCGCTGGTCGTCACCCTGCCCGTCCCGAGCGTGGTCGCGGGGCTCGTCGTGCTCGCGGTCGGCGTCGCGCTGCGGGCCGTGCGCGTCCGGTCGTAGCCGCGGGTCAGGACGCCTCGGGCTCGGGCTCCGGGGGCGCGCCCGTGGCGTCGTCGGACTCGACGACGCGTGACGACTCGCCCTCCTCACCCGCGGGCGGCAGGCCGCGCTCGTCGGGCGCGTAGTAGCGGCCGGTGTAGCGGGGGCGCAGGAAGTTCTCGGTCGTCAGCACGGCGTCGACCTCCTCGGCCGTGAGCAGGCCGCGCGCGACCACGACGTCGCGCACGGAGGCCCCGGTCCGGGCGGCCTCCGCGCCCACGAGGTCGCCGTTGCGGTGGCCGATGATCTCGTTGAGGTACGTGACGATGCCGATGGAGTCGAGCACGTGGCGGCGGCAGACCTCGACGTTCGCCGTGATGCCCGTGACGCACTTGGTGCGCAGCGCGACGCACGCGTTGGTCAGCAGGTGCAGCGACTCGAACATCGACTGCGCGAGCCCGGGCTCCATGACGTTGAGCTGGAGCTGCCCGGCCTCGGCGGCGTGCGTGATCGTCACGTCGTTGCCCATGACCTTGAAGCAGACCTGGTTGACGACCTCGGGGATGACGGGGTTCACCTTGGCGGGCATGATCGACGACCCGGCCTGGAGCTCGGGCAGGTTGATCTCGCCGAGGCCCGCGCGCGGCCCCGACGACAGCAGCCGCAGGTCGTTGCAGATCTTCGACAGCTTGGCCGCGAGCCGCTTGAGCGCGGAGTGGACGGCGAGGTAGGCGCCGTTGTCGTAGGTCGCCTCGACGAGGTTCTCGGCCGGGACGGTGTGCAGGCCGCTCACCTCGGCGAGCCGGCGCGTCGCGACCTTCGGGTAGCCGGGCGGGGTGTTCAGCCCGGTGCCGATCGCGGTCGCGCCGAGGTTGACCTCGAGCAGCAGCTCGCCCGCGACCTCGAGCCGGCGGATCTCCTCGCCGACGTTGACGGCGAACCCGGCGAACTCCTGGCCGAGGCTCATGGGGACCGCGTCCTGGAGCTGGGTGCGCCCCATCTTCAGGACGTCGGCGAACTCGGACGCCTTCTCGTCGAACGCGCGCTCGAGCCGCCGCACCTCGTCCTGGAGCCGCGCGACGAGCTCGTGGACCGCGAGGCGGAAACCCGTGGGGTAGGCGTCGTTCGTGGACTGCGAGCGGTTGACGTGGTCGTTGGGGTTGATGACGTCGTAGCGGCCCTTCTCGAACCCGGCGAGCTCGAGCGCGAGGTTCGCGACGACCTCGTTGGTGTTCATGTTGACGCTCGTCCCGGCGCCGCCCTGGAACACGTCGACCGGGAACTGGTCGAGGCACCGCCCGTCGCGCAGGATCGCGTCGCACGCGGCGACGATCGCGTCGGCGACGTCGCGCTGGATGGTGCGCAGCTCACGGTTCGCGAGCGCAGACGCCTTCTTGACCATCACCATGCCGCGCACCATCTCGGGGACGTCGCTCACGGTCGTCCCCGAGATGCGGAAGTTCTCCATGGCGCGGACCGTGTGGACGCCGTAGTAGGCGTCCGCCGGGACCTCCTTCGGTCCCAGCAGGTCCACCTCGGTGCGTGTCCGTTCGCTCGACATGCCCCGACCGTAGCCCGGCCGCACGCTCCCGCACGCCCGGGCGACGCGTCACGCCACCGGCTCGTACACGAACCGCTCGACGCGCACGACGGACGCGCTCGGGCGGCCCTCGCTCGTCGCGTGCACGCCGAGCCAGAGCCCGAGGAACCCGCCCGCGGCGGCGCTGTCGAGCGTGCGCCCGTCGACCGTCGCGACGTCCACGACCGGCCCGTCGGCGGGCCCGGCGACGAGCCCGTAGTCCTGCCCGCGCACGCGCAGCCCGACGACGACCGGCTCCCCGGGGGCGGCGGTCACCGTCGTCTCCCCGACCACCGCGTCGGTGCCGCCGCGCCGGTGCACGGCGACGACGCGCCGCTCGTCGCCCGGGCCGCCGTCGACGAGGAGCCGCACGTGGTCGTCCTCGGACTGGCGCACGACGACGCCCGCGCGCTCCCCCGCCGCAGCCGGGACCTGCACGGTGACCGTCACGTCGACGTCGCGGTGCTGCTGGCGCACGCCGAGGAACGCGGGCGCGCCCGGCTCGGCGAGCGTCGTCGGGCGCACCGGGAGGTCCCAGCCCTCGCCCGCCGGGGTGGCGACGTCGCGCGGCAGGGCGCGCACCGCCGTCCAGCGCGGGTCGTCCGGGCGGACGACGCCGCTCGCCCCGCCCTGGACCGCCGTCCGGGGCGCCGGGCTCGCGAACGGGACCTCGACGGCGTCGGGCACGCGGCCCTCGCCGGGCGCGAGGACGGGCCAGCCGTCCTCCCACACGACGGGGACGAGGAACGTCTCGCGGCCGAGCGGGTAGTGGTAGCCGCCGTAGACGCGCATCGCGAGCAGCACGGCCCACCACGAGCCGTCGGGCGCCTCGACGAGGTCGGCGTGGCCCACACCGACGACGTCCACCCCGCGCCCGAGGTGCCGGTGCGTGAGCACGGGGTTGGCCTTGTTGCCCTCGTACGGCCCCGTGACCGACGACGCGCGCGCGACGGACACCGCGTGGTGGAAGTCCGTCCCGCCCTCGGCCGCGAGCAGGTAGTACGTGCCGTCGACCTTGTACAGGTGCGGACCCTCGGCCCACACGGCGCCGCGCACGGCCCCCGTCCACACGACGTGCTCGGGGCCCACGAGCGTGCACGTCGCGGGATCGAGCTCGCGCACCCACACCTCGGTCTGGTGGAACCACTCCGGCTCGGGCGCGAGACGCGTGCCGTGCAGCCAGACGCGGCCGTCGTCGTCGAAGAAGATCGACGGGTCGATCCCCGCGACCCGCTCGCCGTCCTCGTCGCGCAGCCACACCGGGTCGGACCACGGCCCGGCCGGGTCGGTCGCCGTCATGACGAAGTTCCCGCCGCGGGTGTCGTCGTCCGGGTCCACGAGCGTGCACACGAGCCAGAACGTGCCGTCGTGGTGGCGCAGCGTCGGGGCGAACAGGCCGCCCGACGACCGGATGCCGTCGTAGTCGAGCTGCCCCGACCGGTCGACGACGTCCCCCACGTGCTCCCACGTCGCGAGGTCGCGGCTGCGCAGCACCGGCAGGCCGGGCAGGTACTCGAACGTCGAGGTGACGAGGTAGAAGTCGTCACCGACGCGGCACACCGACGGGTCGGGGTGGCACCCGGGCAGCACCGGGTTCTGGACGCGCGTCATGCGCGCTCCCCCGCCTCGACGCGCGCGGACACCTCGACGGCGACGAGCCGCTCGTCCGCGGCCGTGACCTCGTGCAGGGGGCCGGTGACGGCCAGGGTCGCGCGCGCGGTCGCCGCGCCCGGCACCACGTGCCGCGCGGCCGGCGCGGACTCGTTGACGATCGCGCCGCCGGTCGTGGACCCGAGGTCGCCCGCTCCGGGGGCGGAGTCGACGGCCGCCGCGTGCGCGCCGACCCACACCTCGACGTCGCCCGGCTCGACCACGCGCACGAGGCGGCGGTCGGAGAACGCGAGGCGCGTCGTCGGGACGCGGAACGTCACGCGGCGCGACTCACCCGGAGCGAGGTCGACGCGCGCGTACCCGAGGAGCTGCGCGACGGGCCGCGGCACGGAGCCCACGACG
Organism: Cellulosimicrobium sp. JZ28; assembly: GCF_015327065.1. Taxonomy (NCBI): domain Bacteria; kingdom Bacillati; phylum Actinomycetota; class Actinomycetes; order Micrococcales; family Promicromonosporaceae; genus Cellulosimicrobium; species Cellulosimicrobium sp. JZ28. The sequence continues at coordinate 3,344,024 of NZ_CP017660.1, forward strand.
TCGCGCGCGTACAGCTGCACGACGTCCGCCCCGACCACCGCGCCCGTGTTGGTCACGGTGACCGCGGCGCGGAACGTCCCGCCCGCCGCCACGGCCGCGTCGACCTCGAGGTCCGCGTACGCGAACTGCGTGTACGACAGCCCGAACCCGAACGGCCGCACCGGCGTCGGGTCGGTGGACGTCACGTCGGACGGCCCGCCGAGCACCGGGTGGAGGTAGGAGTAGGGCTGCGCGCCGCCCGCGCGGGGCAGCGACACGGGCAGGCGCCCCGACGGGTTCACCGCGCCGACCAGCACGTCCGCGACGGCGCGCCCGCCCTCCTCGCCGGGGAAGAAGCCCTGCACGACGGCGGCCGGGACGCCGCCGCGCGACGACCCCGCGTCGAGGGCCCAGCCGATCGCGTAGGGGCGGCCGGTGAGCAGCACGAGCACGACCGGCGTGCCCGTCGCGACGACCTCCTCGACGAGCCGTCGCTGCACGCCGGGCAGCTCGAGCGACTCGACGTCGTTGCCCTCGCCGACGGTGCCGCGCCCGAACAGCCCGGCCTCGTCGCCCACGACGACGACCGCGACGTCCGCGTCCCGCGCGGCGTCGACCGCGGCCGGGATCTCGGTGACGTCGTCGCCCTCGACCGCGCACCCGCGCACGTACGTGACGTCGGTGCCCGCCCCGGCGAGCGCGTCGCGCAGCGACTCGAGCACCGTCGGCAGCTCGATGCCCGCCGGGGTGCCCGGGTGGTGCGCGAGCACGTGGTTGACGAACGAGTAGCAGCCCATGAGCGCCTCGGCCGAGTCGGCGTCCGGGCCGACGACGGCGACGCGCCGCGGGGCGGCCGACGCGCCGTCGGCCCCGGGCCGCACGAGCGGGAGCACGCCGTCGTTCGCGAGCAGCACGAGCGACTCCTGCGCGAGGCGGCGCGCGGTCGCGCGCTGGCGCGGGGTGTCGAGGTCGACGGCGGTCGGCGGCTCGTCGGCGTAGGCGCCGGGGTCGAGCAGGCCGAGCTCCTCCTTCTGGGTGAGCAGGCGCAGCACGGCGCGGTCGACCCACGCCTCGTCGAGCGCTCCCGACCGCACGCGCTCGGCGAGCGGCGCGAGGTAGGCGTCGCCCGTCGGCAGCTCGACGTCCAGGCCGGCCCGGAGCGCCTGCGCCGCCGCCTCCCCGCGGTCGGCCGCGACGCGGTGCATCACCTCGAGGAACGCGACGCCGAAGTAGTCGGCGACGACGACGCCGTCGAACCCCCAGCGCTCGCGCAGCACCTCGGTGAGGTGCTCGGTGCTCGCGTGCAGCGGCACGCCGTCGACGTCGACGTACGACGCCATGACGGACCGGGCGCCGCCGTCGCGCACCGCCATCTCGAACGGCGGGAGGTAGACGTCGGCGAGCTCGCGCGGCCCCGCGCTCACGGGCGCGTGGTTGCGCCCCGCGTGGGAGCCCGAGTACCCGACGAAGTGCTTGAGCGTCGCGTGCACGCCCGCGTCCTGGAGGCCGCGCACGTACGCCGTGCCGACCGTGCCCACGAGGTACGGGTCCTCGCCGACGCACTCGTCGACGCGGCCCCAGCGCGGGTCGCGCACGACGTCGAGCACGGGCGCGAGGCCCTGGTGGACGCCGAGCGTGCGCATCGACTCCCCCACCTCGCGCGCCATCTCCTCGACGAGGTCCGGGTCGAACGACGCGCCCCACGCGAGCGGCGTCGGGTACGTCGCGGCCTGCCACGCGGCGAGACCCGTGAGGCACTCCTCGTGCACGATCGCCGGGATCCCCAGCCGTGTCCCGGTCCGCAGCCGCCGCTGCTCCGCCCACAGCCACGCCGCCCGCTCCGCCGGGTCGACGGGGCGCGTGCCGTACACGCGCGTGTAGTGCCCGATCCCGTGCTGCGTGATCTCCGCGAGCCGGCCGCCGTCGGCCTGGCCGGCCGTCATCTCCGACTGCATCGGGGCGACGGTGCCGTTCTGGTCGAGCCAGTAGCCGACGAGCTGCGCGAGCTTCTCGTCGAGGGTCATGCGCGCGTGGAGCGCGCGCACGCGCTCGGAGACCGTGGGCATCTGCGGGGGTGCGGGGCGCGGGGTCGGCGCGGGGTCGGTGCCCGGGATCGGGCTGCCGAGGGGTGCCGTCGGGACGGCAGGGACGACGTCGGTCACGGGACCGTTCTCCTTCGGTGGTGGCCCCGTCCCGCGCGCGGCGCGGGACGGGGCAGGGTGCGGACGGGCGCGGTCAGCCCTTCACGGCGCCGGTGAGGCCCCCGACGATGCGCCGCTCGAACAGCGAGAAGAAGACGAGCGCGGGGATCATCGACAGGGAGGTGAAGGCGAGCACGCGGGCGGTGTCCACGGAGTACTGCGACGCGAACGCCTGCACGCCCAGCGGGAGCGTGTACGACGTCTCGTCGTTGAGGATGAAGAGCGGGAGCATGTAGCTGTTCCAGCTCGCGACGAACGCGAGGATCCCCACGGTGATGACGCCCGGCAGGGACAGCGGCACGACCATCCGGAAGAAGAAGCCGAGGCGGCTCGCGCCGTCGATCGACGCGGCCTCCTCGATCTCGCGCGGGATGGCGCGCAGGAACGGCACGAGGATGATGACGGTCGTCGGGAGGGCGAACGCGATCTGCGGGAGCACGAGGCCGCCCACGGAGTTCATCAGCCCGAGCGAGCGGATCATGATGTACAGCGGCGTGATCGCGACCGTCATGGGGAACATCAGGCCCGCCGCGAACAGCGCGTAGAGCGCCCCGCGCCCCACGAACGAGTAGCGGGCGATGACGTAGCTCGCCATGAGGCCGAGCACCACGACGCCGAGCGTCGTGAGGAGCGCCGCGACGAGCGAGTTCCCGAGCTGCTGCCAGAACAGCGAGCTCGACAGGACCTCGACGTAGTTGACGACCTGCCACGGGTCGGGCAGGCCCGACGGGTCGGCCGTGATCTGCGCGTTGGTGCGGAACCCGCCGACGACGATGTACGCGATCGGCGCGAGGCACACGCCCACGAGCAGCCACGCGACCACGTAGGTCAGCGGGCCGCCCCGGCCGATGCCGGAGCCGCGGGGCTCCTTCGGGGTCTTGACGCCGGCGGGACGCTCGGGCGCGGGTACGGCGGTGACGCTGGCCATCACTTCTTCCCTTCCGTGATCGCGCCCTCGGTGTCACGGCGCAGGACGTACCGCTGGTACACGAGCGCCACGGCGAGGGAGATGAGGAACAGCACGACCGCGACCGCGCTGCCGTACCCGTAGTTCCCCGCGTTGCGGCCGTTCGCGACCATGTACGTCGCCATGGTCGACGTGCCGGCCGTCGAGGCCACGTACTGGCCCCAGATGATGTAGACGAGGTCGAACAGCTGGAGCGAGCCGATGATCGACAGGAACGCCCAGATGCGGACCGTCGGGCCCAGCAGCGGGAGCGTGACGTAGCGCTGCGCCTTCCAGTAGGACGCGCCGTCGATCGCGGCGGCCTCGCCCAGCTCGTCGGGGATGCCCTGGAGGCCCGCGAGGAAGAGGATCACGGCGAAGCCGATGTACTTCCACGTGATGATGAGCAGCAGGGTCCAGATCGCGACGTCGGGGTCGGCGAGCCAGTCGACCGCGAGGAACCCGAGGCCGATCTTCTCCAGCAGGTCGTTCACGGCGCCGGTCGTCGAGAGCATGAGGCTGAACCCCGTGCCGACGATCACCTCGGACACCACGTACGGCACGAACACCAGCACGCGGACCACCGAGCGGCCGCGCATGCGCCGGTTGAGCATGAGCGCGACGACCACCGCGACCGGGCCCTGGAGCACGAGCGACATGAGCACGATGAACCCGTTGTGCCGCAGCGCCGCGAGGAACTCGGGGTCGCGGAAGATCGTGAGGTAGTTCTCGAACCCCACGAAGTCCGTCGGCGGGCCGAAGCCCTTCCACTTGAAGAACCCGTAGTACGCCGCCATCAGCACGGGCACGATGACGAACGTGAGGAAGACGACGAGCGCCGGCCCGGCGAGCACCGCGATCTCGGCTCGCTGGCCCCAGCGGCCGCGGCGCGGGCGGCGGGCCCGCGCCGCGGCGGCCGGGGGCGGCCCCGCCACGGCGCCGGCGCCGCCCCCGGCCCGGTCCTCGGGCGTCGTCGTGCTCGGCGAGGTCTCGCCCTGGGACACGGTCATGGCTCCGGTTACTCCTTGGCCGCTGCGGCGTTCGTCGTGTCGACGATGTCCTGCGGCGTGCCCTTGCCGGCGAGCAGGTTGACCACGGAGGTGTTGAGCGCGTTGCCGACGTTCTGCCCGAACAGCGTGTCCAGCCAGACGGTGACGTACGGCGCCTCGTTGTAGGCCTCGAGGATCGAGACGAGCGCGGGCTCCGTCACGACGCCCTGCGCCTCCTTGCTCGCGGGCAGGGTGTGGAACGCGGTGGCGTACGCCTCCTGCGACTCCTTCGACATGATGAAGTTGAGGAACTCCGCGCACTCGGCGGGGGCCTGGGCCGAGCAGGAGAACCCGTCGACGCCGCCCATCATGGCGCCGGGCTCGCCGTCACCGCCCTCGACGGCCGGGAACGGGAACCACTGCAGGTCCGCGAGCGGCTTCTCGTCCGGCGTGAGCGACGCGATGACGCCGGGGTTCCACGCGCCCATGAGCTCCATCGCGGCCTGGTGGTTGGCGATGAGGCCCGCGGACGAGCCCGCCCCCTGCTGCGCGGAGGTCGTGAGGTAGCCCTGGTTGAAGGGCTCGGTCTCGGCGAACGCCTGGAGGTCCTCGCCGGCCTTGAGCCAGCACGGGTCGTCGAAGCTGCGCTCGCTCGCCGCCGTGTTGATGGTGTCCTGCGAGCACTCGCGCAGCGCGAAGAAGTAGTACCAGTGCGCGGCCGGCCACGCGTCCTTCGCACCGAGCGCGATCGGCGCGACGCCTGCGGTCTTGAGCTGGTCGACGACGCCCTCGAGCTCGCCGATCGTCGTCGGGTTCGCCGTCACGCCGGCCTGCTCGAACAGGTCCTCGCTGTAGTAGACGCCGCCCGGGAGGATCGAGACCGGCATCCCGTAGACCTTGCCGTCGACCGTGAAGGCGCTGAGCGCCGCGTCGCCCACGGCCTCGCGCGTGGTGTCGTCGATCGCGTCGGTGAGGTCCATCGCCTGGCCGGCCTCCACGACGTCGGCCAGCTTGCCGCCGCCGCGCGCCATGAAGATGTCGGGCGCGTCGCCCGAGTTGAGGGCCGTCTGGAGCTTGCCGTCCATGTCCTCGTTCTGGATGGCCTGGATCTCGATCGTGACGCCGGGGTTCGCCTCCTCGAACGCCGCGACCGTCTCCTCCCAGTAGGCCTTGCCCTCACCGGTCGTGGAGTTGTGCCAGAAGGTCATCGAGACCGAGCCGTCGTCCGAGCCGGAGTCGCCTCCGCCTCCGCAGGCCGTGAGCACGAGCGTGCCCGCCAGGGCGACGGCGGTCGCCGTCAGGAGCTTCCGAGACTTCATCGTTCCGTCCTCTTCGTCGAGTCGCACCGGGGCGCACGCTGCCTCGAGCGCGCCGGGCCGCCACCGCTGTGGGGCCGCCGGTAGCGACTCTGGCAGGCGCGACCGGGTCGTGTCAATCGATATCGATAACGTTTTACACACGACGTGGCGCGGGCCTCCGGACGCCCTCGCCAGGGGCTACTGTCATCCCCATGCGCTCCACGGGAAGAGTCACGATCGGCGACGTCGCGCGCACCGCCGGCGTCTCCGTCGCGACCGTCTCCAAGGTGATCAACGGTCGCTACGGCGTCGCGCCCGAGACCTCCCGCCACGTCCAGCAGGTCATCGACGACCTCGGGTACGAGTCGTCGATCGTCGCGAGGAGCCTGCGGAGCAGCAAGACCAACGTCATCGGGATCCTCGTCGCCGAGTTCGAGCCGTTCTCGACCGAGCTGCTCAAGGGCATCTCCGAGGCCGTCGACGGAACCGGGTACGAGCTCCTCGCCTACTCCGGCGGCCTGCGCCGCGACGACCGCGTCGGCTGGGAGCAGCGCTCCCTGTCCCGCCTCGGCGGCACCCTCATCGACGGCGCCATCCTCGTCACGCCCACCGTCGTCGCGCGCGGCAGCTCGATCCCCGTCGTCGCCGTCGACCCGCACCGCGGCCCGTCCGACCCCCCGACCGTCGACTCCGACAACCTCGCCGGCGGCCGCACCGCGACGCAGCACCTCCTCGACCTCGGCCACCGCCGCATCGGCTTCCTCGCGGGCCGCCCCGACCTCGAGTCCGCGCGCCTGCGCGAGCAGGGGTACCGCGAGGCGCTCGCCGACGCCGGCATCGCCTTCGACCCCGAGCTCGTGCGCGTCGGCGGCTACCGCCCCGACCTGGCCGACTCCCCCGCGCACGAGCTCCTCTCGCTCCCCGAGCGCCCCACCGCGATCTTCGCCGCCAACGACCTCTCCGCGATCCGCACCATGGAGGTCGCCGCCGAGCTCGGCCTCCGCGTGCCCGACGACATCTCCGTCATCGGCTTCGACAACGTGCCCGAGTCCGCGCTCACCACGCCGCCCCTGACGACCGTCGACCAGCCCATCCACCGCATGGGCACCGAGGCCCTGCGCCTCATCGTCGACCTCGTCGAGGGCCGGACGCGCGACCCCCACGTCCGCCTCCCCACGACCCTCGTCGTCCGCGGCACCACCCGCGCCGTCTGACCCATCGGCCCGCAGGACGGCGCCGCCGTCGCGCGGGGTAGAGCCGAGGTCACACCCGACGCCGCGGGCTCACCTGTCGAAGGGCGGGCCGACCAGGCCATCCGGGCAGCCCGAGCAGGCGGTTCCGGCGCGTCCGTCGGCCAGGACGCGCCCGATCCACCTGCTCGACGCGACGGGGGGCGGGCTATGTCCGGCGACCACGGGTCTACCTCGGGGGACCACGGCTCTCCCTCGGCGGGGCGGCGGCGTTGGAATCCTGGGCGCCTCGCCGTCGTTATGTCACCAGTACCACTGTCGACAGACCTTGAGGAGGTCAGGTGGCCCGCCTCGCACGCCGCGTCCAGGTCGAGAACGACTTCGGCGAGATCATGCACTACGACCGTCACACCGGCGGCGGCTTCGTGTCGCCCCACGCCCGCGTCCCCGAGTCCGTGCCCGTCGGGTGGGGCACCTACGTCGAGAAGGGCGCCGTGGTGGGCCACGGCTGCCGGCTCGGCGACGGCACCTGGATCGACCGGGACGTCGTCCTCGGCCGCGACGTCCGCGTCGGCGACAACGTCCGCATCGCCCCCGAGGCGCGCGTCGGCGACCGTGCCCGGGTGGGCAGCGGCGCGCGCGTCGGACGCCGGGTGCTCGTGGAGGCCGGCGCCGTCGTCCCGCCGGACGAGATCGTGCCCGACGACGCGACCGTCCGCCGCCGGGGCGGCCTGCGCTCCGGGTACGACGTCGCGGCGTAGCCCACCCCCGTCCGCCGCGCGGCGCGACCGCCCCCGCGCGGCGCGCCGGGCGGACGCCTTCCCGCGTCGCCCGCCGGGTGCGTAGCCTTACCGCCCGTGACCTTCCCGCCGCACGGCCCGGCCGTCCCCCCGCCCCAGCAGCCGCCGCACCCGCTGGGTCCGGCGGGAGCCGCCGTCCCGCTCGACCCGCGCGCCGTGCTCGAGGGCCGACCGCCGGGCCGCGCGCGCGTCGGCGTCATCGTGACGATCGCCGTCGCGAGCCTGTGCCTGCTCGTGGGCCTCGTGCTCGCGGCGCTGTCCGGGGTGGGCACGTTCACGGTCGGGCTGCTGCTCGCGCTCGTGCCGCTGGGCATCTGGGTGCCGGTCGTGCTCGCGCTCGACCGCCTCGAGCCCGAGCCGCCGAGCGCGCTCGTCGTCGCGTTCCTGTGGGGCGCGGGGATCGCGACGCTCGTCGCGGGGATCCTCAACACGCTCGGCCTGGAGCTGCTCACCGCGCCGCTGTTCGGCGAGGAGGTCGGCTGGTACGTCGTCGCGTCGTTCGGGGCGCCGTTCGTGGAGGAGATCCTCAAGGGCGCGGTGCTGTTCGGGATGCTCTGGTTCCGGCGCCACGAGATCGACGGCTGGACCGACGGCGTGATCTACGCCGCGATGGTCGCCCTCGGGTTCGCGGCGGTCGAGAACGTCACGTACTTCATCATGGCCGCGCAGGACGGCACGCTCGGCCCGACGTTCGTGCTGCGCGCGATCGTCACCCCCCTGCTGCACCCGCTGTGCACGGCGCTCACGGGCCTCGGCGTCGCGAGCGCGGCCACGAGCCCGCCCGGGCCGCGCCGCGTGCTCGCGCCGCTCGGCGGTCTCGCCGCGGCCATCGCCCTGCACATGCTGTGGAACGCCTCGACCGGCTTCGGCCCGCTCGCGCTCGGGGTCGCGTACCTCGCCGGGCTCGGGGTGCTGGTCACGCTGGTCGTCCTGCTCGTCCGGGACCGACGCCGCACGGTCGCGACGATCCAGCGCCAGCTCGTGCCGTACGTCCCGACGGGCCTCGTCACGCCCGCCGACCTCGCGATGCTGTCGACGCTCGCCGCGCGCCGTCAGGCGCGCGACTGGGCGCGTCGCACCGGTGGCGCGGGGGCCGCGCACGCGATGCGCGACTACCAGCAGGCCGCGACCGAGCTCGCGCTGCTCCACGACCGGGTCGAGCGCGGCGCCGTCGAGGCGTGGCGCGTCGAGGGGCAGCGGCGCGCGCTGCTGCAGCTCATGCTCACGGCGCGCCAGGCGTTCCTCGTGCGGGCCCCGCAGCCTCCGCCGGCCCCGTGGTCGCCGGGCGCGCCGTCGGGGTTCACGTCCGGCGCGTGGGCGCCGGGACCGGGCCTGCGGTAGCGGGCCGCTCGCCGCGTCGCGGGGGCGTGCGGATGACGAGCACCGCGTCGACGGGCGCCCCGTCGAGCGCCCGGTAGGAGTGCTCGGCGTCCGACACCCAGCGCAGCTCGTCGCCCACGGTCACCACGGCCTCCGCGCCGCGGCGCCCCGCGCGCACGCGACCGGCCGTCACGAGCAGGTGCTCGACGACGCCCGGCCCGTGCGGCGGCGACGTGCGGTCCGCGGAGGGCTCGAGGTGCAGGTGGTAGACCTCGACGGCGGTGCCGTCGGGCAGGTGGTGGGCGTCGAGGAGGCGGGCCCGGACGCCCTCGGACGACACCTCCGAGCCCGGTCGCTCGGCGAGGAGCGTCGCGAGCGGGACGCCGAGCGCCCCGGCGAGCGCGTAGAGCGTCGCGAGCGTGGGGTTGCGCGCGCCGTGCTCGATCTCGGAGAGCGAGCCCTTCCCGACGCCCGCCGCCGCCGCGAGCGCCGACAGCGACAGCCCGCGCTCGGCCCGCAGCGCCCGAATCTGGGCGGCGACCGCGGCGAGCGTCTCGTCCCCGCGGCGGTCCGACGGCGCGGGGGCACCACCGCCGCCCGGGCCGTCGTCCGGCCCTGCGCTCGCCCCCGCGCTCGCTCCTGCGCCCGTTCCTGTGCCCGCTCTCGCGCTCGCCTGCGCTCCCCCGTCGCTCACGCGCGGCAGCCTACCGGCCGTGACCCAGGCCACTCTGGTAGCGTTCCGCAAACAGAACGGCTCGGCACGTCCGTTGGAGCAGCATGGAACCCGACCCGGAGCGCCTGCGCCCCGTCCTCGCCGGGCTCGTCACGGCCCTCGTCGGCTTCACGAGCTCGTTCGCCGTCGTGCTCGCCGGCCTGCGCGCCGTCGGCGCCACGCCCGACCAGGCCGCGTCCGGGCTCCTCGCCCTGTGCGTGACGCAGGCCGTCGGCATCCTCTGGCTGACGACGCGCCACCGCACCCCGCTCACGCTCGCCTGGTCCACGCCCGGGGCCGCGCTGCTCGTCAGCACGGGCGCGGTCGCGGGCGGCTGGCCCGCCGCGGTCGGCGCGTTCTGCGTCGTCGGCGGGCTCGTGCTGCTCACCGCGCTCTGGCCGCGCCTCGGCGACCTCGTCGCCGCGATCCCCACCCCGATCGCCCAGGCGATGCTCGCGGGCGTGCTGCTCACGCTGTGCCTCGCGCCCGTCCGCGCGTTCGTCACGACGCCGTTGCTCGTCGCGCCCGTCGTGCTCACGTGGCTCGTGCTGCTGCGGGTCGCGCCGCGCTGGGCCGCGCCGGCGGCGCTCGCGGTCACGCTCGCGATCGTCGGGTACGAGGCCGTGGGGAGCGGCACCCTCGCCTGGGCCGACGCCGTCCCCCGCCTCGACCTCACCGTCCCGACGCTGTCGTGGCAGGCGGTCGTCGGGCTCGCCGTGCCGCTCTACGTCGTGACGATGGCGTCGCAGAACGTCCCCGGCGTCGCGGTCATGTCCTCGTTCGGGTACCGCGTGCCGTGGCGCGAGACCATGACCGTGACCGGCCTCGCGACGCTCGCGGGCGCCACCGCGGGCGGGCACGCGATCAACCTCGCGGCGATCTCCGCCGCGCTCGCCGCGGGCCCCGAGGCGCACCCCGACCCCCGACGGCGCTGGGTCGCCGCCCACACCGCGGGCTGGGCCTACCTCGTGCTCGCCGTCGGCTCGGCCGGCCTCGCCGCGCTGGTCGCGGCCGCACCCGACGGGCTCGTCGAGGCGGCCGCCGGGCTCGCGCTCGTCGGGACGCTCGGCGCCGCCGTCGCGGGCGCGGTCGCCGAGCCGCGGGGCCGCGAGGCGGCCGTCGTGACGTTCCTCGTCGCCGCGAGCGGGACGGTCGTCGCGGGCATCGGCGCTGCCTTCTGGGCCGTGCTCGCGGGCCTCGCCGTCCACGCGGTCCTCACGCTGCGCCGTCGGGCGCCCACCCCGGAGTAGAGCCCCGGTAGCCCCAGGTAGAGCCCCGGTAGCGCGAGGTAGAGGCGTGGTCGTGACCACGCCTCTACCTCGGCGGACCGGGGCTCTACCTCGGCGGGACGACGGCGGGCGCGGGCTCGTCCGTCGGGTGCGGCCCGAGGACGGGCAGGTTGTCGCGGAAGACGTTCGTCGGGTCCACGCGGCGCTTGACCTCGCGCAGCCGCTCCAGGGTCGCGGGCGGGAACGCGTCCGTCACGCGCTCGGTGCGCAGGTCGGTGTCGAAGCTGAGGTACATCCCGTCGAACACGTCGGCGAGCGCGTCCCAGCGCGCGTCGAGACGAGACCGGCTCGCCCCCATCGCGACGACCGAGAAGTTCGCGGACCGGTGCGCGTACGCCGTCGCGTCGGCGGGCACGTCCGACGCCGCACCGCCCGTCGAGCGGATCTGGAAGAAGTACGTGTCCCCGCTCGCGACGAGGCCCGCGAGCCGTGCCGACGCCTCGGGCGTGAGGTGCTCCAGCAGGCCTGACCGCGACACAGGCTCCCCCTGTCCGCCGTGCGGGCCGGGCGGGGGCGCGGACACGACGGCGTCGTACGGCACGATCTGCGCCGTCGCCCGGGCGAGCAGCGGGGAGATCGCCGCGAACGGCTGGAGCCGCGCGAGGACGGTTTCCGGGTCGTCGGAGTCGACCATCGTCATGGACTGCGCGACGAGGGGCTGCCCCGGCCGCGGCCGCCCCACGATGAGGAAGCTCGTCGTGTCCCGCGGCGAGGCCTCCACCGTGGCACCCCAGCGCTCGAGGAACCCGGCGAGGTCCGACGCGTCGTGCACCATCTGCGCGAATCCCACCGCGGACACCTCGTCCGCGACGAGCTCGAACGACGAGACGATCCCGACCTGCGCCCCGGCGCCGCGCACGGCCCAGAACAGGTCCGTGTTCTCGTCGTCGCTCGCGCGCACGACCGAGCCGTCCGCGAGGACGACCTCGACCGCGCGCACGTGGTCGATCGTCAGGCCGTGCGCCCGGCCGAGGAAGCCGATGCCGCCCGCGGTCGCGAGACCGCCCACCCCGACGCCGCCGGAGTCGCCCGACGTGATCGCCCAGCCGCGCGGGGCGAGCGCCGCCGCGACGCCGCCCCACCGCGCGCCGGGGCCGACGCGCACGAGGCGCGCGGCGTCGTCGAGCACCTCCACCTGGTCGAGCGCGGCGAGGTCGAGGACGATCCCGCCGTCGTTCGTCGAGCGCCCGCTGATCCCGTGCCCGCCCGAGCGGACGGACAGCGGCACCCGGCGCGTCACCGGCTGGGCGCGCGCGAAGGCGAGCGCCTCGACGACCTCCGCGGTGTCGCGCGGGCGCAGCACGAGGCCCGGCGAGCCGCCGCGCAGGTAGTTCGAGCGCACGCCCGCGTATGCGGCGTCGCCCGGCTCGACGGCGCGCTCCGCGAGCGAGGCGGGGACGTCGTCGTACGCGATGCCGTCGCGACGCGCCGACCGCACGGCGAGCGGCACGACGCGCGACGTGTCGGTGCCCCGCTCCGCGCGCGCGGCGTCGACGGCGTCGCGCAGGGCGGGAGCGACCTCGTCCGCGAACCGGCGGGTGCTGCGCTCGTCGTCGGTCGCGAGGATCAGCGTGGAGACGCCCTCGTCGAGGACGAGCGGCAGGAGCCGCTCGACCCAGGCCTCGGGCGGCCCGGAGAGGTCGGGGGCGCCCCCGAGGCCGGACGCTCCGGCGTCCGCCTCGAACGTGCCCGACACGTTGAGCAGCCGCGTCACCTCGCGCGGGTCGCGCCCGACGGCGGCCGCCGCCTCGTCGATGCGCGCGTTGCCCGCGCGCAGCCCGTCGAGGCCCACGCGGCCCAGCGACGGGAGCCACCCGTCGGCCTTCTCCCCCACGAGGCGCAGCATCCGGGGGCCGAGCGCGCCCAGCCACAACGGGATGCGGCGCGTCGTCCCCGGGCCGGGCGTCGCGCCGTCGAGCCGGTGGTGCCGGCCGGGGACGAACAGCTCGCCGTCGCCGTCCTCGCCCCAGATCGCCCGGATGACCTCGATCGCCTCGGCGAGCGCGTCGACGGACTCCCCCGGCGTGAGCCGGCGCGTGCCCATCGCCTCCATCGCGTCCCAGAAGGCCCCCGCCCGAGGGCGAGCTCGACGCGCCCGTCGGAGAGCAGGTCGAGGCTCGCCGCCGCGCGCGCCAGGACGGCGGGCGGGCGCATCGGGACGTTGACGACGTCGGGCGCGACGTGGATGCGCTCCGTCGCGGACGCGACGTACGACAGCAGGGTCCACGTGTCGAGGAAGCGCGGCTGGTACGGGTGGTCCTGGAACGTCACGAGGTCGTAGCCGGCGTCCTCCGCGACGCGCGCGAGCCCGACCGTCGCCTCCGGGTCCTGCGCCGACGGCGTGACGAACGTGCCGAACCGGAGCGGGTGGCCGTAGTCGGTCATGCGCGGGCCCCGCCGTCGGTCGGTGCGACCGGTGCCGCGCCGTCGGTCGTGCCGCGCGCCGCCGCGACGAGCTCGCGCGCCGCGGGCGCGACCTCCTGGCCCACGACGGCGAGCGTCGTCGGGTCGTCGCCGCCGACGATCCAGGTGGACACGCCGTGCTCGAGCGTCACCTCGGCGACCTGCTCGGCCCACTGCCGGGGCGACCCCTGGAGGAACCCGGCGCCGCCGTCGGCGGTGAACCGGCCGCCGACGTTGAGCAGACGGCGCACCGCGCTCGGGTCGCGGCCCGCCTCCTGGGCGGCGGCGTCGATCGTCGCGTTGCCCTGCGCGAGCGCCTCGAAGCTCTGCAGGTACGCGAGCGACGGGAGCCAGCCGTCGGCCTGCGCGCCGACGAGGCGCAGCATGCGGGGCTTGAGCGCCCCGACCCAGATCTCGACGTCGTGCGCGGGGGCGGGGCCCCGCTTGGCGCCGTCGACGTGGTGGTACGTGCCGCCCACCTCCAGGCGTTCGCGCGTCGTCGTGTCCCACAGCCCGCGGATGACGTCGATGCCCTCGGAGAGCGCGTCGACGGACTGCCCCGGCGTGAGGCGCTCGCCGCCCATCGCGACGATCGGGTCCCAGAACCCTCCCGCGCCGAGGCCGAGCTCGACGCGCCCGCCCGACAGCCGGTCGAGGCTCGCGACGGCGCGCGCCAGCACGGCCGGCGGGCGCAGCGGCAGGTTGAGCACGTTGCCCGCGAGGCGGATGCGCTCGGTGCGCGCCGCGACCCACGACAGCAGGGTCCAGGTGTCGAGGAACGCCGCCTGGTACGGGTGGTCCTGGAAGGTCACGAGGTCCAGGCCGACCTCCTCGGACAGCTGCGCGAGCGCGACCGCCTGCTGGGGCGCCGCGGCGGTGGGCGTGACGAAGGACCCGAAGCGCAGGTCGTGGCCGTAGTCGGGCATGGCTCCTCGCGATCTCAAGATACGTTGTTGCGCAGAACATATCGAGAACAGATAGGTGGTGCAACCGCATTCCCGCGGTACCCTGAGCGGATGAGCACGAGCGCGACGACCGCCGCACCCACCGGCCCGGCCGAGCTCCCCGGCCGCCTCGAGGACCTCGGCTGGCACCTCGGCGTCCTGCTGCGCGCCTACCGCGCGACCGTCGAGCAGGCGCTCGACGACGTCCCGCACGGCACGCGCGGCTACCAGGTCCTCGTGACCGTGGCGCAGGGCGACCACCCCACGCAGGTCGCGCTCGCCGAGCACCACGGCATCGACCGCACCGTCATGACGTACCTCGTCGACGACCTCGTCGCGTCCGGCCTCGTCGAGCGGCAGCAGAACCCCGCGGACCGGCGCGCGCGCCGCGTCGTCGCGACGCCCGAGGGCCGCCGTCGTCTCGCCGGGTGGGCCGCCGCCGTGCACGACGCCGAGGAGGAGCTCCTCGACATGCTCTCCCCCGACGAGCGCGGCACCTTCCGGACCCTCATGCGCCGCGTCGCGTGCGACCTCCGGGACATCGACGCGGGCACCGACCCGTGCGCCGTCGCCGAGCACACCCTCCGCGGCACCACCACCCCGCCGAGGTAGAGGCAAGGTCACCCGAGATAGAGGCAGGGTCCGCCGAGGTAGAGCCGTGGTGCGCCGAGGTAGAGCCGTGGTGCGCCTCGCGCGCAACCACGGCTCTACCTCGCGTGACCGAGGCTCTACCTCGCGTGACCTGGGCTCTACCTCGCGGGGGCGGGGCCTACCTCGGGAGGGGGTCCGCGGCGGTCGGTGACGCGTCGGCGTCGGCGAGGGCGGCGTCGGTGCCCTCGGGGTCCCGGCCGCGCAGGGGGTAGAGCCAGAAGCACACGAAGGCCAGGGCGGCGATGAGGACGGGGACGCCGCCGAGCAGGAGGCGCACGCCCGTCGCGACGCTCTCCGGCTGCACGACGTCGCCCGTTCCCTCGACGTACCCGCTCGCGGAGAGCACGGCCGCGACGAGGACGGCCTGCACGATCACGGACCCGCGCACGACGAACCCGTTGGCCCCGAAGTACATGCCCTCGCGGCGCAGGCCGGTGCGGCGCTCGTCGTCGTCGATGACCTGCGCGAGCGCGACCTCGAGCACCTGCATGAGCCCGGCCACGCCCACGCCGACGGCCAGGCCCGCGAGCGCGGCGCCCAGCACGGTGGTCGGCACGAGGTAGAGGCACGTCGCGAGCCCGTACACGGCGACGACCCACAGCATCGTGGAGCGCGGGCCGATGCGGCGCACGACCCACGACCACCCGACGATCGCCGGGATGGCGGCGACGAAGATCGGCGCGAGGAGGAACGTCGCGTCGGCCTCCGCCCCGCCGAGCACGTAGCGCACGTAGAACGGCACGGCGGCGAGCACGATCGCGGTGGTGCTCTGCAGCAGCAGCGACCCGAGCACGTAGGTGACGAACGCTCGGTTCGCGAACGTGTAGCGCAGCTGGGCGCCGAGCCCGACGGCGGCCTCGCGCTCGCGCACCGCCGCGACGTCGACGGGGCGCTCGACCATGCCGGCGAGGGACCACGCGAAGAACGCGAGACTCACGACGGCGAGGAGCAGCGCCATCCACGTCCACCCGAGCGTCCCGTACAGCAGCGGGGCGCCGGCGGTGCCGAGGATCATGCCGACGAGGCCGAAGATCTGGCGCGGCGCGTTCCCGCGGGCGCGCTCCGCCGTCGTGCGGAAGATCTCGGGGAACAGCGCGGAGACGTTGAGCACGACGACGACGTACGCGACGTCGTACACGGCCACGACGACGAGGAACCACACGACGAGCCCGGTGGGGCTCAGCGCGGGCGGCATCCACACGAGCGCGAACGCGACGACGAGCGGCACGACGCCCAGCCCGATCCACGGCACGCGACGGCCCCAGCGGGTGCGCCGCCGGTCGGAGGCCGCGCCGACGAGCGGGTTGAGCACCGCGTTGAGGACGCCGTGCGCGACCATGGCGCCCGCGACCCAGCCGGCGGGCACGCCGAGGTGGTCGACGTAGAAGTAGACGACGAACGCGGAGAACGTCTGGAGCAGCAGGTTCGCGGGGAACGCGGACGCGCCGTAGGCGACGGTCTGCGCGCGCGTGGCCGCGCCGACGAGGCGGCGGTCGCGCACGCGGGCGAGCAGCCCCCCGCTCGGCACCGTGCCCGACGGCGTCCCGGACGGCGCGCTCATCGCTCGCCCCGCTGGACCGCGCGCAGGTCGCGCCAGCCGACGCGGACGAGGCCCTCCTCGGCGACCACGGCCGCGACGGCCGGGTCGGCGAGGAGGCGGTGCTCGAACCCGCGCTTCGGCGCGGCGTAGTCGGCGACGTCGCCGAGCTCGTCGTCGTCGAGCATGGGGTGCAGGTAGATCTCGGTGACGCCGGCCGGCACGCGGCGCAGCAGGTCGAGGAAGCCGTCGCGGACGTCCTCGTAGCCCTCCGCGTCGTCCGTGCCCTCGCCCGCGAGCTCGAACGGGTGCGTCCACAGGCGGTCGACGAGCACGACGCCGAGCGCGTCGGCCGCCGCGGTCGCCTCGTCGAGGAGCGGCTGGAAGTCGCCGGGCGGCAGGAGCATCCCGTCGGTCGTGCGCGGCAGGCGGAACGGCAGCCCGTGCCGGGCCGCTAGCTCGAACACCTGCGGCAGGAACGAGCGTCCCGTCTCGAGCCCGTAGACCGAGCCCATGTGGTTGTCCAGGTGCGAGACGTCGACCCCGGCGGCGAGCGCGGCGTCGAGCTGCGCCGCGAGCTCGGCCGCGACGTCCTCGGCGCGTGCCTGCTGCTCGACGGCGCGGACGTCGCGCGGGAAGTACCCCGCGGCGTCGACGAGCGACGTCCCGGCACCCGTGAGGGGCCGCCACCGGTAGCGCGTCCACTCGCTCGTGAGCACGAGGTGGACGCCGACGTCGACGGGGTGGGCCGCGGCGAACGCGAGCGCGTCCGGCGCCCAGCCGCACGGCACCATGACGGTCGCGGAGTCGAGGTGCCCCGCGAGGAGCAGCTCCGAGATCGCGCGGTTCGCGGCCCGGCACATGCCGTAGTCGTCGGCGTTGAGGATCACGGCGCGCGCGTCGTCCGCGAGGCCCAGCCGGGACACCAGGTCCGACGGCGGGCCGCCCGGCTCGGTCACGACGCGGCCTCCGCGCGCTCGTCGTCGGCGTCGCCGCCCTCGCCCGGCGCGGAGTGGGCCGCGGCGGCGCGGAACACCTCGTCGCGCAGCGCGTCGCTCGCGGACCGGGCCGCACCCACGACGACGGCGTCGCTCGTGAGCTCGGACGGGACGACCCGCACGGGCAGCACGGCCAGCTTCTCGCCGAGGAACCGCTGCACGCGCTCGGCGATCGGCGGGCGTGCGGCGTGGTTGGTGAGCACGAAGAGCTCCGGCTCGACGACGAGCGCGACCGCCGCCGCCACGACGCCGATGCGCTCCGCGACCTCGTCGAGCACGTCGCACGACGCGCCGTCGCCGTGCTCGGCGCGGTCCACGAGGTCCTTGACGGCGATGTCGTCCGGGAGGCCGTTCTCCTTCGCGATGGCCGCGATCGACGACGCCCCGAGCGTCTCCGAGCCGAGCGACCGGCCGGGGTGCGGAAGGAAGGACACCTCGCCCGCGCCGCCCGCCGCGCCGCGGTGCAGGCGACCGTCGAGGACGAGTCCGGCCCCGAAGCCGTCGCCGAGCCCCAGCACGACGAAGGTCCGGACCCCCGCCGCGACGCCGTCGCGCTGCTCCGCGAGCGCCGCGAGGTTGAGGTCGTTCTCGAGCGTCACCGGGCAGCCGAGCGCGTCGACGAGCGCGTCGTGGAGGTCCGTGCCGCCCTTCTCGAAGCCCGGCACCCGGCGGATCGTCGCGTGGTCCGGGCTGACGATCGACGGCACCGCCGCGACGGCGCGCGTCACCTCGACGCGCGCGCCCTCGGGCAGCCGGGCCTCGACGTCGGTCACGCACGCGCGGGCCAGCTCGGCGGCGGCGCGGGCGCGCGCCGTCGGGGTCGGCCTGACGTCGCGCCGCTCGGCGCGGGCACGGATCGCTCCCGTGACGTCGACGAGCGCGACCCGCACGCGGTCGCGCGCGACGTCGATCCCCAGCCCGAACGCGTAGTCCGGGTCGACCCGGTACAGCGTCGCGGCCGGGCCGCGACGGTCCCGGTCGAGCCCTGCCTCCGTGACGACGCCCGTCGCCTCGAGCGCGCGCAGGGTCTGCGCGACGGTCGTCTTCGACAGGCCGGTCGCCGCGACGACGTCGGGTCGGGCGACCTGCGCGCCGGTACCGAGGACGTCGAGCACGGCGCGCGCGTTGAGGGTGCGCAGGAGGGCGGGGGTTCCGGCGGGAGTGGTGTCCATCTGGTCTCCGTCGAGCAGTGGGTGGTCGAGCAGACATGTCCGGGCCGAGCAGGTAGGGCGGGAAGTTCCCTACCCGCCGGAGACTAACCGCGCTGCCTGTGGTTGTCGACGGCGGCCCCGCGCTCCCACCCTGTACCGTGACGTGGTGATCCGCCGAGCCCTCGCCCGCGCCTTCTGGGCGACCAGCCGGTGGCGGCTGCGCTCGCAGCCGTACGACACGAGCCGGCCCACGCTCCTCGTCGGCGCCCCGCACACGTCGAACTGGGACTTCGTGCTCATGCTCGCGATCGCGTGGAGCACCGGCATCCACGTGCGCTGGCTGGGCAAGCACACGCTGTTCGCCGGTCCCGCGGGCCCGGTCATGCGCGCGCTGGGCGGCATCCCCGTCGACCGGCGCGACCCGAGCCGGGTCGTGGCGGACGTCGTCGGCCGCCTCCAGGCGGGCGAGGTCTTCTCGCTCGTCGTCACGCCCGAGGGCACGCGCGGCGCCGGGTCGTACTGGAAGTCGGGCTTCTACCGGATCGCGCGCGAGGCGCACCTGCCGGTCACGCTCGGCTACGTGGACCGCACCACGATGACGACGGGCCTCGGCCCGACGATCGACCTCACCGGTGACGTCCGCGCCGACATGGACGTCGTGCGCGCGTTCTACGCCGACAAGTCCGGCCTCCGGCCCGCGCTGCGCACCGAGCCGCGGCTGCGCGAGGAGGACGCGCCCGCCTGACGGGCCGCGACCCCGGCACGCGCTCTCGCACGCGCCCCCACGCCGGGTCCTTGGGGCGTCCAGCACCCTCGTTCTCGGGCGCTCGTCCAGGTCGGGCCACCGTCTCGTCCGGCGTCCCGGCGCCCTACGTAGTCCCCACACTTTTCACCCGCCGGACGGATGCCCGAGGCACCTCGCGAGGGGGTCCCGCACCCCGGTCCAGCCGCACGAAGACGCCCTCCGCAGGACGTCGCGTACGGGACATCCCGTACTCCGGAGCGGCCCTGCGTAGGCGTTGGAGCCTCGTCCTCCACCTGCTTACGGTCCCCCTCGTCACGGTCGACGGTGCGGGCTCCGCACGACGTCGGCCCTCCCCGACCTAGGAAGCGAGTCCCCCGATGAAGCGACTCCGCGCGGCGCTCCTCGCCGCCGTCGTGGGCGCGACCGCGATCATCGCCCCGATCGCGATCGCCCCCAGCGCCTCGGCGCACGGCTGGATCACCTCTCCCCCCAGCCGGCAGGACAACTGCGCGAAGGGCACCACGTCCTTCGACTGCGGTTCCATCAAGTACGAGCCGCAGTCCGTCGAGGCCCCCAAGGGCTCGATGAAGTGCTCCGGCGGCAGCGGCTACGCGATCCTCGACGACGCGAGCAAGCCCTGGCCCCGCACGACCACGGGCCGCGACGTGACGTTCCAGTGGAACCTCACGGCGAACCACGCCACGAGCGTGTGGGAGTACTTCGTCGACGGCCAGCTCTTCGCGACGTTCGACGGCGGCGGCGTCCAGCCCCCCAAGAACATCTCGCACACCCTCAAGGGCCTGCCGCTCGGCAACCACACGATCCTCGCGCGCTGGAACGTGTCGAACACGGTCAACGCGTTCTACAACTGCGTCGACCTGACCGTCACGGCCGACGGCACCAACCCCGGCGGCGGCACGCCCGAGCCGGGCACCCCGGGCGGCGGCACCCCCGGCGGCGGCACGCCGGGCACCTGCGCGGACCCGGCGTGGGCCGCGACGTCGACCTACACGGGCGGCGCGAAGGTCTCCTACGCGGGCAACGTGTACGAGGCGAAGTGGTGGACGCAGAACAACGTCCCGGGCTCCGAGGCATGGGGTCCGTGGAAGCTGATCGGCGCCTGCTGACCTGCTGAACCCCGCGACGGCGGGTGGTCTCGTCCGACGGGCGGGACCACCCGCCGTCGTGCGTAGCCGACCCGGCGACGAGGGCGCGCCCGGCGCGCGTACGCGGAAGCACGTACGGGCTTTGCCCAATTGTCCGGCTCTCCGCCCGTTTCGTAGCGTCGAGGTGCCCGATCCGAGAAGCGGCCCGCGAGGAAGCGCGCCGCAGGACCCATGCACCACCGGATGGAGAGCGAGACATCTCATGCGAAGACTGAGAGCGGTACTCCTGGCAGCCGTCGTCGGCGCGGTCGCGATCATCGCGCCCGTGGCCGTCGCGCCGAGCGCGAGCGCCCACGGCTGGATCACGTCGCCGCCGAGCCGGCAGGACCACTGCGCGAAGGGCACGACGTCCTTCGACTGCGGCTCGATCAAGTACGAGCCCCAGTCCGTCGAGGCGCCCAAGGGCTCGATGCAGTGTTCGGGCGGCAGCGGCTTCAGCATCCTCGACGACTCGAGCAAGCCCTGGCCCCGCACGCAGACCGGCACGTCGGTCACGTTCCAGTGGAAGCTCACCGCGGCGCACAACACGAGCACGTGGGAGTACTTCGTCGACGGCGTGCTGTTCAAGACGTTCAACCAGAACGGCGCGCAGCCGCCCAGCAACATCTCCCACACACTGACGGGCCTGCCCGAGGGCAACCACACGATCCTCGCGCGCTGGAACGTGTCGAACACGGTCAACGCGTTCTACAACTGCGTCGACCTGAAGATCGGCAGCGGCGGGACCGACCCGGGCAACCCCGGGAACCCCGGCAACCCCGGGAACCCGGGCAACCCCGGCACGTGCACGGCTCCGGCGTGGTCGGCGAGCGCCGCCTACGTCGGCGGGGCGAACGTCTCCTACTCCGGCCGCAACTACCAGGCCAAGTGGTGGACGACGGGCGAGAACCCGTCGCAGAGCGGCCAGTGGGGCGTCTGGAAGGACCTCGGAGCCTGCTGACCTGCTGATCCCGGGAGCGATCCCGACAGCACTTCCGACGGCCGGCGGACGCGTGCCCGCACGCGACCGCCGGCCGTCCTGCCCGTCAGGCGGGCTGGGCTCGCGGGGCGCGGTCTCCCCGGTCGGCGGCAGGGGGAGGTCAGCCCCGGCCCCGCAGCCGGTCGAGGTCGCGGCGCTCGCGCTTCGTGGGGCGCCCGGCACCGCGGTCGCGGACCGCGACGCGCACGGTGAGCTCGCGCGGCGGCGGGGGTGGGCTCTGGTCGTCGACGGCCGTCGCGGCGAGGGTCGCGGACACCCGCTTCACGAGCACCTTCTCGACGACGAGGATCCGCTCGACCGGACCGCCCCGCACGACGACGCGGTCCTTGACCTTCACGCTCGTCGCGGGCTTCGCGCGCTCGCCGTTGACGCGCACGTGCCCCGCCTTCACGGCGGCCGTCGCCTGCGAGCGGCTCTTGAACACGCGGACGGCCCACAGCCAGCTGTCGACGCGCGCGCTCGTCGCCTCGGTCGTCACCACCCTCCGAGCCTACGAGACCGCGCAGGGCGTGGTGCCGGCGGGGTCGCCGCACCCCGGCAGACCGCCGTCGGCGTGCGAGGTCCGGGCGCCCGTGCCACGGTGGTGTCAGGTCATTCGGGGCAAGAGTCCTTTTGGCCGGATCTGTCCCTACGGGAAACGGAGCGTGACATGGGCATCATCGGCTGGATCCTCATCGGCCTCATCATGGGTGCCATCGCCCGCGCGATCGTGCCGGGCAAGCAGAAGGGCGGCTGGATCGTCACCCTCCTGCTGGGCATCGTGGGCGCCCTGCTCGGCGGCTTCATCGCCTCGGCGGTGTTCGGCACCGACGTCAACGAGGAGTTCTTCGACCTCGGCACGTGGGGCTTCGCGCTCATCGGCTCCATCATCGTGGTGTTCATCTGGTCCTGGTTCACCAACCGCAAGCGCGCCTGACGGCGTCGGCCGCACCGGCGGCCCGCTTCCCCGGACGGCCCGGTCCCCTCAGGGGGACCGGGCCGTCCGTGCGTCCCGGGCGTATTGCCGTGGACGCGCCGCCCGTGCGCCGGACACGCTGGACCCATGAGCGCCGTCGCCCCTCCCGTCCCGGACGTCTCCCTCCCGCGCGGGTACGCGCTCGTCGAGGCCCCGCACCCCGCGTCGCTCGACGCGCCCGAGGCGTGGGCCTACCTCGCCGTCGCGGACGTCGGCCGCGAGCACGAGCTCGAGGTGCACGGCTACGACGACCTCGCGCTGCCGCCCCGCGAGATCCTCACGGGCATGGCCCACCAGGAGTACTCCACGAAGCGCCGGTTCGTCGTCGTGCGCTCCGCCGCGGCGGCCTCGTGGCACGAGCAGGGCGTCCCGCCCGCGGTGGGGGACGTCGTCGCGCACCTCTTCGTGACCCGCCCCGTCACGAGCAACGAGCACCTGGGCGAGTCCTACGCCGTCGTGCGTCCCGCCGAGCGCGGCCGCGGCATCGGGGGCGCGCTGCTCGCGCTCGGCGAGCGCCTGAACCTGGACGCGGGGCGCACCGTGCTCTTCTCGGACACGAACCACGGCGAGGAGCCGCCGCCCGGTCCCGGCGCGCTCGAGGCCACGACGGGCGCCGGCCGGGTTCCCGCGGACGCGCCCGGACCGCGCTTCCTGCGTGCCCACGGGTACGTGCTCGAGCAGGTCGAGCGGCACTCGGTGCTCGACCTCCCGGTCGCGCCCGCGGTCCTCGACGCGCACCGCGAGGACGCCCGGGCCGCCGCGGGCGGCGACTACCGCCTGCACTCCTGGACCGACGAGGTCCCGGAGGCCTGGGCCGACCAGGTGGCGGTCCTCTTCACGCGCATGAGCACCGACGCGCCGACGGGCGGCGTCGACTACGGCGAGGACCCGTGGGACGCGCGGCGCGTGCGGACGTGGGTGCAGCAGCAGGCGGAGAACGACGACGCGTTCCTCGTGTGCGCCGCGGAGCACGTGCCGTCGGGCACGCTCGCGGCGTTCACCGTGCTCGTCCACCCGCGCGGCCGCGAGGACTTCGCGATCCAGGAGGACACGCTCGTGCTGCGCGAGCACCGCGGGCGCCGCCTCGGGATGCTCGTCAAGGTCGCCAACCTCGACGCGCTCGCTGCGCAGCGCCCCGGCGCCCGGCGCGTCCACACGTGGAACGCGCAGGAGAACGACCACATGCTCGCGATCAACGTCGCCCTCGGCTTCCGCCCCGCGGGCGTGTGGGCCGCGTGGCAGCGCCGGACGACCCCGGAGGACGCCGAGTGAGCGCACGACCGACCACCCCCACGACCCGCGACGGGCGCGTGCGCATCGAGCCCGTCCCCGGCCGCCTCGACGCGCCCGACGCGTGGGCCGTCCACGGCACGGTCCGGGTGGGCGACGCGATCGACCGCGCGATCCACGGCCACACCGACCTCGCGCTCGACGCCGCCACGGTCGCGTCCACCGTCGCCAGCGCCGGCTACCGCCGCGTGCTGCGGTGGGTCGCGGTGCTCGACGACGCCCCGCGGGGCACGACGCCCCGGCCCGAGGACGTCGTCGGCCGGTCGATGGTGGCGCTCCCGCAGCAGGGCAACACGCACACGGCGCTCGTCTACGTCGGCGTGGACCCGGCGCGCCGGCGCCGCGGCGTCGGCACGGCGCTGTGGGAGGCGGCGCTCGACGTCGTGCGCGCGGAGGGGCGGCGCGTGGTCCAGTCCGACTCGTCCTTCGCGCCGGAGCCGCCGCCCGGCCCGGGTGCGATCGAGGCGCCCACGGGCAGCGGACGCGTCCCGGCGCACGACGACGCCACGACCTTCGCGCTGCACCGCGGCTTCACGCTCGAGCAGGTGATGCGGCACTCCGTGCTCGCGCTCCCGGTGCCGCCCGCCGTGCTCGACCCGCTGCGAGACGCGGCGACGGCGCGGGCGGCCGGGTACCGCGTGCACGTGTGGACGGACGACGTCCCCGAGGAGTGGCTCGCGCAGCTCGCGGTGCTCGAGACGCGCATGAGCACCGACGCCCCGAGCGGGGGCCTCGACCTCGCGGAGGACCCGTGGGACGCGGAGCGCGTCCGGACCTTCTCCCGGGAGATCCGCGACCGGGGCCGCGGCTACGTCGTCGCCGCGGCGGAGGACACGGCGACGGGCACGCTCGCCGCGTTCTCGATGGTCGCGTACCCCCGCGACCGGCCCGAGGTCGTGTTCCAGGAGGACACGCTCGTGCTGCGCGAGCACCGCGGGCGCAGCCTGGGCCTGCTCGTCAAGGTCGCCGTGCTCGACGAGCTGGCGCGCGCCCGGCCGTCGTCGCGCCGCGTGCACACGTGGAACGCCGAGGAGAACCGGCACATGCTCGCGATCAACGTCGCGCTGGGCTTCGCGCCCACGGGCGTCGAGGCGGAGTGGCAGCTCGTCCTCGACGCACCGGACCCCGCCAGCGCGCCCTGACCCCGGGGGCCGCCGCGGCCCGACCGCTCAGCGGATGCCGTCGAGGAAGCGGATCACCCGCTCGGTGACGAGCGCGGCGGCCTCCGGCTCGTACGACGGCAGGCTCGGGTCCGTGAAGAGGTGGCGGTCGCCGGGGTAGACGAACAGCTCGGCGTCGGGCGTGGACTCCACGAGCTCGCGCGCCGCGTCGAGGTCGCCCTCGCCCGCGAACGACGGGTCCGCCTCCATGCCGTGCACCTGGACGGGCACGGCGTCGGGCCAGGCGTCGCCGAACTCGGAGACGGGCACGCACGCCTCGAGGAGCACCGCGCCCTTGGCGCCCGGCTGCGTCTGGGCGAGCATCTGGGCCGGGAGGACGCCGAGGGAGACCCCGGCGTACACGACGCCGAGGTCGTAGCCGTCCACGGCCCCCCGGGCGCGCTCCAGCACGGTCCCGAAACCGAGCTCCTGCACGTGGGCCATGCCCTCGTCGAGGGTCGCGAACGTGCGCCCCTCGAAGAGGTCCGGCGTGTGCACCACGTTCCCCGCGCCGCGCAGCGTCTCCGCGAGCGTCCGCACGCCCTCGGTCAGTCCCTGCACGTGGTGGAACAGCACGACCTCCGCCATGGTCCCTCCTCCGATCGTCGCTCGTGGGCCGTGCGACGGCGTCGCCGCCCGGTGCGCGCCCGACGGCGCACGACCCCCATCGTCGCGCGGCCCGCCCCCACGCGCCCGGGGTCCAGGGACCTGCGACGGCCGTTCGTCAGGCCGCCGGACCATGGACCGCGGGACGGTCGGGGTGGGCGAGGGCCGACGTCGGTCAGTAGTTTGGTGGTCATGACCTCGCAGCCCGTGCCGCCCCCGATCGACCCCACCTCCACGCCGTCCTGGACCGCGCTCACCGTGCACCGCGACACCGTGGAGCCGGACCTGCGCACCTGGTTCGCGGCCGACCCGGACCGCGCGCGCCGCCTCACGCACCAGGCGGCCGACCTCACGGTCGACCTGTCGAAGAACCTCGTCACCGACGAGACGCTGGAGCTGCTCGTGCGCCTCGCCGAGGAGGTCCACCTCGACGACCGCCTCGAGGCGATGTTCACGGGCGAGCACATCAACGTCACGGAGGACCGCGCCGTCCTGCACACCGCCCTGCGCCGCCCGACCCCCCTGGGCGACGACGAGCACCTCGTCGTCGACGGGCAGGACGTCGACGCGGACGTGCACGCCGAGCTCGCGAAGGTCTACGCGTTCGCGGACAAGGTCCGCTCGGGCGAGTGGACGGGCGTGACCGGCGAGCGCGTGCGCACGGTCGTGAACATCGGCATCGGCGGCTCCGACCTCGGACCGGTCATGGCGTACGAGGCGTTGCTGCCGTACAAGCACCAGGACATCGAGGTCCGGTTCGTCTCGAACATCGACCCGACGGACGTCGCGGAGAAGACGGCGGGCCTCGACCCGCGCACCACGCTGTTCATCGTCGCGTCGAAGACGTTCGGCACGCTCGAGACCCTGACCAACGCGCGCCTCGCGCGGGACTGGCTGTGGACGGAGCTCGCGGCGGTCGGTGCGATCGAGGACACGGACGAGTCCCGGCAGGCCGCCGTGGCGCAGCACTTCGTCGCGGTCTCGACCGCGCTCGACAAGGTCGCGGCGTTCGGGATCGACCCGGCGAACGCGTTCGGGTTCTGGGACTGGGTCGGCGGGCGCTACTCCGTCGACTCCGCGATCGGCACGTCGCTCGCGATCGCGATCGGCCCGGACCGGTTCGCCGAGCTGCTCGCGGGCTTCCACGCGATCGACGAGCACGTGCGCCGCACGCCGTTCGAGCGCAACGTCCCCGTCCTCATGGGGCTGCTCAACGTCTGGTACGTGAACTTCCTCGACGCGCACACGCACGCCGTGCTCCCGTACGCGCAGTACCTGCACCGCTTCCCGGCCTACCTCCAGCAGCTCACCATGGAGTCCAACGGCAAGCGCGTGCGCTGGGACGGCTCCCCCGTGACGACGGAGACCGGCGAGATCTTCTGGGGCGAGCCGGGCACGAACGGCCAGCACGCGTTCTACCAGCTCATCCACCAGGGCACCCGCCTCATCCCGGCCGACTTCATCGCGGTCGCGAACCCCGCGCACCCGCTCGTCGACGCGGTGGGCGACGGCGGCGCGGTCCAGCCGGGCGCCGACGTGCACGGCCTGTTCCTCGCGAACTTCTTCGCCCAGACCAAGGCGCTCGCGTTCGGCAAGACGGCGGACGAGGTCCGGGCCGAGGGCACCGCGGAGCACCTCGTGAGCGCCCGCACGTTCCCGGGCAACCGCCCGACGACGTCGATCCTCGCTCCCGCGCTCACGCCGTCGGTCCTGGGCCAGCTCATCGCGCTCTACGAGCACATCACGTTCGTGCAGGGCGTCGTGTGGGGCATCGACAGCTTCGACCAGTGGGGCGTCGAGCTCGGCAAGAAGCTCGCGCTCGAGATCGCGCCGGCCGTCGCGGGCGACGAGGACGCCCTCGCGGCGCAGGACCCGAGCACCGCGGCCCTCATCGACCGCTACCTCGACCTGCGCGGCTAGCCCGCGCCCCGCCCGAGCACGGGGACGACCGTGCTCGGGCGGCTCGCGGGGGCCGGTCGTGCGCGGCGAGGCGGGGCCAAGCAGCTCCGCGGGCGGCGTCCCGCGGTGTGTCGTCCGCCTCACGGCGGGAACGTGTCGCGAGGTCGTGGCGTCGTGCGCGCGACCGCCCGTCCACAGCCGCGCTGCGAGCGCCCGCGCCCTGCGTACACTTGCGGGCGCGCGACCGCCGCGAGCCCGTTCGGCGTCGCTCTCACCGTGGAAGGAACCCCGATGGCCGACGCCGCCACCCCCGAGACTCTTGCTCGGACCCTGATCGAGCACGCCGACGCCGTGCGCAGCGCGTGGCTGGAGGCTGCGGCGAACGAGCTCCACGGCCGCACGTCGCGAGGCGAGCTCGAGCGGGAGCAGGGCGAGATCCTCGACGCGCTCCTCGAGGGCCTGCGCGCCGGCGGCGTCTCGCTCGCCGAGCCGGCGTTCGACCAGCTCCGGGGCATCCTCGCGGACGTGTCGTCCGCACGCGCGCGCCTCGGCTTCACGCCGCGCGAGACCGCGATCGGCGTGTTCGCGCTCAAGG
This sequence comes from Cellulosimicrobium sp. JZ28, assembly GCF_015327065.1. Lineage (NCBI taxonomy): Bacteria > Bacillati > Actinomycetota > Actinomycetes > Micrococcales > Promicromonosporaceae > Cellulosimicrobium > Cellulosimicrobium sp. JZ28. The sequence goes on from NZ_CP017660.1 coordinate 3,371,827, forward strand.
AGGGCCTGTACCGGCTCGACTCCGCGACCGGTGCCGACACGGACGTCACCCCGCTGCTGCGGCTCGTCGACCAGCTCGGGCTCTTCACGTTCGAGACGTTCGCGGCCGCGCGCGAGGCGATCATCGCCGAGCAGGCCGAGCAGCTGCTCGAGCTCTCCACGCCCGTGGTCAAGCTCTGGGAGGGCATCGTCGCGGTGCCGCTCGTGGGGACGCTCGACTCCGCGCGCACCCAGGTCGTCATGGAGAAGCTGCTCAACACGCTCGTCGACACGGGCAGCGAGCACGCGATCATCGACATCACGGGCGTGCCCGCGGTGGACACCCAGGTCGCGCAGCACCTGCTCAAGACGGTCGTCGCGGCGCGCCTCATGGGCGCCGAGTGCACGATCAGCGGCATCCGCCCGCAGATCGCGCAGACGATCGTCGCGCTCGGCATCGAGTTCGGCGACATCCGCACGCGCGCGACCCTCGCCGACGCCCTCGTCGACGCGCTGCGCGCGAGCCGCGACACCCGGCAGGCCGGGCTCCCCGCATGACCGACGGCGTCCCCATCCTCAAGATCGGCTCGACGCTCCTCGTCTCGATCCAGATCGACCTCCAGGACGACACGGCGCTGCAGCTCCAGGAGGACCTCGCCCAGCGGATCACCGACACCGGTGCGCGCGGCGTGATCATCGACATCTCCGGGCTGGAGATCGTCGACTCGTTCATCGGCCGCATGCTCGCGTCGGTCGCCGGGATCTCGCACGTGCTCGACGCGACGACGGTCGTCGTGGGCATGCGCCCGGCCGTCGCCATCACCATGGTCGAGCTCGGCCTGTCGCTCGGCGACGTCCGCACCGCGCTGGACGTCGAGCGCGGCCTCGCGCTCCTCGCCCCCGAGGAGCGGTCCGCCGAGGACGTGCTCCTGGCCGCCGCCGAGCGCGAGGAGAGATGACCACCACCACCCCGCCGCCGGCGACCGCGGAGCGCGTGCCCGTGCGCACGGACTCCGACGTCGTCAAGGTGCGCCAGCTCGTCCGGGCGCTCGCGCAGCAGGCGCGCCTCTCGCTCGTCGACCAGACGAAGCTCGTGACCGCGGCGAGCGAGCTCGCGCGCAACACCCTCGTGTACGGGGGCGGCGGCGAGGCCGAGGTGCAGCTCGTCACGGAGGGTGCGCGGACGGGCGTCCGCGCCGTCTTCTCGGACGAGGGGCCGGGCATCCCCGACCTCGACCTCGCGCTCACCGACGGCTGGACCAGCGGCGGCGGGCTCGGGCTGGGGCTCTCGGGGTCGCGACGCCTCGTCCAGCACTTCGCGATCGACACCGCGCCGGGCGTGGGCACGCGCGTCGAGATCGCGACCTGGTCCCGATGACCTCGGCGGAGCCGGGCCGCCCGGACGACCGCCGCACGCTCGTCGAGGACGGGACCTGGTACACCGTGGACCACCCGTCCGCGGTCGGCAGCGTGCGCCGCGGCGCGAGCGTCGCCGCGCGCAACCTCGGCCTCGACGACGAGCGCGCGGCCGAGGTCGGCCTCGTCGTCTCCGAGCTCGCGACCAACCAGTGCCGCCACGCCGGGGGCGGCTCGGTGCTCGTCCGCGTGCGGCGCACCGGCGCCGAGGCCGCGCTCGACGTGCTCGCCGTCGACGCCGGGCCGGGCATGCGGGACATCACCGCGGCGATGCGCGACGGCGTCTCGAGCCGCGGCACGCTCGGCATCGGGCTCGGCACCCTCCCCCGCCTCGCGTCGGCGTGGGACGCATGGACGTCGCCCGGGCAGGGGACGGTCATCGCGGCGACGTTCGTCGCGCACGGCGCGACCACCGACCTGGCAGCACCCACGGGCGTGACCCGCCCCATGACCGGGCAGGACGTGTGCGGCGACGCCCTCGCGGTGCGCCACGACGACGGCGTGCCCAGCCTGCTCGTCGCCGACGGGCTCGGCCACGGGCCGCTCGCCGCGGCGGCCTCCGGCGCCGCGGTGCGGGCCTTCCTCGACGCGCCGCCCGGGAGCGCGGTCGCGCTCCTCGAGCGCGTGCACGGCGCCCTCGGCGGCACGCGGGGCGCGGCCGTCTCGGTCGTCCAGGCGTCGGGCGGCGTGCTGCGCTGCGCGGGCCTGGGCAACATCGCCGGGACCGTCCACGGGGCGCGCTCGCGCGGGCTCGTCAGCCACCCCGGCATCGCAGGGACGCGCGGCCGGCCGCTGCGCGAGACGACGTACGCCGTCGAGCCGGGCGACGTCGTCGTGCTGCACAGCGACGGCCTGACGGCCCGGTGGTCGCTCGCCGACTACCCGGGCCTCGCCGCCCGCTCCCCCCTCGTCGTCGCGGGCGTCCTGCTGCGCGACCACGCCGTGCGCCGCGACGACTCGTGCGTGGCGGTGCTGCCGATCGCCCGGGAGGCCGCGTGAGCACCACCCTCCTCATCACCCAGCTGCGCTCGGACTCCGACGTGCTCGCGCTGCGCCGGGCCGGGCGGGAGATCTGTCGCCTGCTCGGCCTCGACACGCAGGACCAGGTGCGCGTCGCGACGGCGCTGTCCGAGATCGGGCGGTCCGCGGTCGGTTCCGGCACGGCCGACGTCGTCGTGGGCGTCCTGCCCGGGCTGCCGCAGGCCACGCTGCGCGCCGAGATCGTCGCGGGGACGCCGTTCCTCGTCGAGGGCGACTCGAGCGACGGCGGCGTCCCGGCCGCCCGACGGCTCGTCCCCGGCCTCCAGGTCGACCCGACGGGCACGCGCGTGCTGCTCACCAAGGCCCTGCCCGCCACCGCGCGCACGGACGAGGCGACGCTCGCGGGCGTGCGCCGGTCCACCGCCGCCGCGCACGTCGCCGACGCGAGCGACGAGGTGCGCGTGCAGAACGCCGAGCTCGTGCGGACGCTCGACGAGCTGACACGACAGCAGGACGAGCTCCGGCGCTTCAACGAGGAGCTGGAGGAGACGAACCGCGGCGTCCTCGCGATGTACGACCAGCTCTCGGCGGAGCTCGAGGAGACCAACACCGGCGTCGTCGCGCTGTACGCCGAGCTCGACGAGCGCGGGCGCGAGCTCGCCGCCGCCAACGAGGCGAAGACCCGCTTCCTGCGGAACGTCAGCCACGAGCTGCGCTCGCCCGTGAACTCGATCATCGGCCTCACCTCGCTCCTCACGGACTCCCACCTCGACGCCGACCAGACGCAGCAGGTCGGGTTCCTGCGCGAGAGCGCGACGACGCTGCTCACGCTCGTCGACGAGCTGCTCGACCTGGCGCGCGCCGAGGCGGGCCACGACGACGTCGAGCCCACGCCCGTCGACCTCGGGGCGCTGCTCGACGAGCTGCGCGGCACGACCCTGCCGCTCGTGCGGTCCGGCGTCTTCCTGCGGGTCGCGGCCGAGCCGGGCCTCACGCTCGTCACCGACCGTCGGCTGCTGTCCCGCGTGCTGCGGAACCTGCTGACGAACGCGGTGAAGTTCACGGACGAGGGCGAGGTCGTGCTGCGGGCGGCGGCCGACGGCGACGTCGTGCGGTTCGACGTGCGCGACACGGGTCTCGGGATCCCGGCCGACCAGCTGGAGGCCGTGTTCGAGGAGTTCGTCCAGGTGCCCAACCGCCTCCAGCCGACCGTCCGCGGCACGGGCCTCGGCCTGCCGTACGCGCGCCGCACGTCGGAGGCGCTGGGCGGCACGCTCGTCGCGACGTCGCGCCCGGGCGCCGGGAGCGTGTTCACGCTGCGCCTCCCGTCCCTCCCCGCGGCGCCCGAGGACGCCCCCGCCGCGCGCCCGGAGCCCGAGGAGGCCCCCGTCCGCGACACCCCGCTCGGGCACGTGCTCGTCGTCGACGACGACCGGGCCTACGCGTCGGTCGTCGCCTCGATGCTCCGCGACGCCGCCGCGCGCGTCAGCGTCGCGCACGACGCCACGCACGCGCTCGCCCTCCTGCACGACGGCCCGGCCGACGTCGCGCTCCTCGACGTGTGCCTGCCCGGCACCGACGGCCTCGCGCTGCGGTCGCGGATCCGCGACGTGCACCCGGGCACGGCGGCCGTGCTCATGTCGAGCGCGCCGCCGCCGTCCGGCATCGGCGACGTGCCGTTCCTCGCGAAGTCGGAGATCGACCGCGACCGCCTCGTGGCGGCCCTGGGACGCGAGGTGCGCAGCCGATGAACGCCGACCGCACCGTGCTCGTCGTCGACGACACGCCCGCGCACCGGTACGTCATGGCGAGCTGGCTGCGGCGGGCCGGGTTCGGCGTCGTCGAGGCCGGGACCGGCCGTGACGCGCTCGCGCACGCCACGACCCCGGTCGACGCCGTCGTGCTCGACGTGAACCTGCCGGACCTCTCGGGCCGCGAGGTGTGCCGGATCCTCAAGAGCGACCCCGCGACCGCGCACCTCCCCGTCCTGCACGTCTCCGCGACCGACGTCGACGCCGCCGCGCGCACCGCCGGGCTGGAGGGCGGCGCGGACGCCTACCTGCCGGAGCCGCTCGACCGCGACGAGTTCCTCGCGACGATCAGCGCGCTGTGCCGACGCGTCGACGCCCAGCGTGGCGCCGGGCGCACCGCCCGCCGCCTGGAGGCGCTCACCGACGCGCTCGTCCCCCTGCACGAGGCGCGCTCCCCCGAGGCCGTCGCCGACCACGCCGCCCGGGGCGCGTGCGCCGTCCTCGGTCGCGCCGTGATCTCGATGGTCGTCGCGGACGCCGGGGTCGTGCTGCGCTCCGTCTGCGCCGCGGAGGGCGCCGCGCTCGTGCGCGGTCGCGGCCCGACGGCGGTCCTCCCGCCGACCGGGGCGTCGACCGCCGTGTTCGGCCCGGACGAGGTCCCCCTCCCCTGGCGGCCGCTCTTCGAGGAGGCGGGCGTCGGACCGTCGGCGTGGTTCACGCACTGGCTCGTCGACGCGTCGGGGGCGCTCGTCGGCGGCCTGGGCATCGAGGTCGGCGACGAGCCGCTGTCCGACGAGGAGCAGGAGGCCGCCGCGCGCTTCACGGAGGCCGCGACGGTCGCGCTGTCGAACCTGCGCACGTTCACCGAGGAGCACCGGATCGCCCTCGCGCTCCAGCGCGCGCTCCTGCCGTCGGGGCTGCAGGTGAGCGGCGGCGTCGAGGTCGTCGCGCGCTACGAGGCGTCGGACGACCGGCTGGACGTCGGCGGCGACTTCTACGACGCGTTCGACCTGCCGGACGGGCGCGTGGCCGTCGTCATCGGCGACGTCCAGGGGCACTCGCTGCGCGCGGCGACCGTGATGGCGGAGGTGCGGGTCACGCTGCGCGCCTACCTGCGCGAGGGCCACGACGCGGCGTCCGCCCTGGACCTGCTCAACGCGGCGCTGCGCGAGGACCACCCCGAGTTCGCGACCGTGTGCGTGTGCGTGCTCGACCCCCGGACCGGCGCCCTCGAGCTGACGGACGCCGGCCACCTGCCCGCGCTCCTCGTGCGCGCCGACGGCACGGTGGACCGGGCCAAGGCGGGCTCGCGCCTGCTGGGCGTACCCAGCCCGCGGTCCCGCCCCGCGCACCACGACGTGCTCGCCCCCGGCGACCTCCTCGTGCTCGTGACCGACGGTCTCGTCGAGCGCCGCGGGGCGTCCCTCGTGGACGCGCTGGACCGGCTGGCCGAGGTCGCCGGGCGGAGCGCCGGCGCGAGCCCGGCGCTCCTGTGCGAGCGCGTCGTCGCGGCGTTCGACGACCCGGGCCGCGAGGACGACGTCGCGGTGGTCGCCGTCGCGCGTCACGCGTCGCCGGACGGCACCTTGTCCTTGACGTCGTCGTAGCCGACGTCCCCGGGGATCTCGCCCGGGGCGTAGACGAGCCGCACGACGCCCGTGGGGAACGTCTCCGAGCGTAGGAGCGTCAGCGGGTAGACGGGCTCGCCCTCGTCGAACAGCCGCTCGCCGGTGCGCGCCGCGACGGGGTGGACGAGCAGGTGCAGCTCGTCGAGCAGCCCGGCCGCGAGGAGCTGGCGGACTACCGAGATCGACCCGGCGACGAGCACCTTGCCGACGCCCGGCTCCTCCTTGAGGGCGCGGACCGCGTCGACGAGGTCGCCGTTCACCCGCTCGACGTGCCGCCACCCGAGGTCCTGGTCGCCGCGCGTCGCGACGATCTTGCGCAGGTTCCCGAGCCGCGCGGCGAACTCCGCGTCCTCCTCCCCGGCGGTCTCCCGCTCGGGCCACGCGCCGGCGAAGCTGTCGTACGTGACGCGCCCGAGGAGGAGCGCGTCGACGTCCCGGTAGTCCTCGTCCACCGCCGCGGCCATGTGGTCGTCGAAGTAGGGGAAGTGCCACGCCGGGTCGATCTCGGCGACGCCGTCGAGCGAGAGGAACAGGGTGGACACGAGCGTCGCGGTCATGGTGGGCCTTCCGGTCGGGAGGATCGACGAGAAACAGACCGTAGCCGCAGCGGAATCTCATCGTCCCCGGCCGAACACGCCACCAATCCCCGGTCGAACACGGGGTCAGCGACCAGATCCGGCGGATAACGGTCGCCGACCCCGTGTTCGGCGGAGGTGGGGGTGGGGGCGGGGTTCAGCGGCGGAGGGCCAGGGTCAGGGTCGCGCCGACCGTCAGGTGCTCGACGACGAGCAGGGCCACCGCACCGGGCGTCACCGCTCCGAGCGGGCCGAGCAGGGAGACGAGCAGCACGACGCCGCACGTCACGAGCCAGGGCCGTCGGCCGCCCGAGCGCAGGCGGCCGAGCAGCGCGCGCACGCCCCACCCGGCGTACCCGACGACGAGCGTCACGGCGACCGCCGCCGCGACGCCGACCGTCTGCGTCCCGGTCGCGGTGCGCACCGCGGGGTCGACGCCGAGCGCCGTCCCGACGACCAGCACGACGGCGGCGACCACCGCCGCGACGGGCGGGACGGCCCAGCGCGGCACGCGCCGCGCCGTCCGCCCGTCCGGCACGGACGCGCGGGGATGGCCTGGGACGTGCGAGGCGCCGCGCGAGGTGGCGTCCGAGGCGCTGCTCGACGTGCTCCGTGTCGTGGACATGACGTTCCTCCTTCGTCGCGCGGCGGAGCCGCGTCTCGTGCGGCCGGGGCCGCGGTCGGCGGGTGCCGACGTCTCCCACGGTCGTGGCCCGAGCGCCCGCCTCGCGTCGGCCGGACGGCGGGGGCCGGGCCGACCGGCGTCGGGCCTCGACCCTCCTGCCGGACGGCGACCCCCGACCTTGGTCGGTGGTCGGCCGCGCACCGGCCGCCTAGCGTCCGGAGCATGACCACCACCGACTGCCCTCCCCTCGCCGGGCGCCCCGTCCTCGCGACGGCCGCCGCGCGCCGCGACGGCACGCACGTCCTCGTCCCCGAGTGGGTGGTCGCGCTCGCCTGGCTCGCCGTCGCGGTGCTCACGGCGCTCGCGACCGCCGGGGTCGTCGCGCAGGACGACGCCGGCGCGGGCCCGTGGCTCGACGTCTCCGTCGCGGTCCTCGCCCTCGCGGTGCTGCCCCTGCTGTGGTCGCGGACCCCGTGCAACGCCCCGGTGGTCGGCGCGCTGGTCCTCGCCTCGCTCGCGGCGTACTCGGGTGCCGCGACCCCGGCCTCGACCGTCGCGACCCTGCAGGTCGCGCGCTGGTACCCGCTGCGCACCGCGCTCCCGGTCGCGGTCGCCGGCTTCCTCGGCCACGCCGTGCAGGCGCTGTGGCGGCCGCAGGCGCTGCCGCTCGGCTGGTGGCTCCTGTGCGACCTCGCCGTGCACGCCGCCCTGCTCGGCTGGGGCCAGTACGCGCAGGCGCGCGACCAGCTGCTGTGGTCGCTGCGGGACCGCGCGCGGCGCGCCGAGCGCGAGCAGGAGCGCCGCGTGGCCGAGGCGCGCGTCGCGGAGCGCACCCGGATCGCGCGCGAGATGCACGACACCCTCGCGCACCGGCTCTCGCTCCTCGCCGCCACGGCGGGCGCGCTCGAGTACCGGCCGGACGCCGACCCGGAGCGGCTCGCCCGCGCCGCGGGACTGGTGCGCGCCGGGGTGAGCTCGGCGCTCGACGACCTGCGCGACGTCGTACGAGTGCTGCGCGCCGAGCCCGGGCTCGGCGGGGCCGACGCGCTGTCGCCGCAGCCGACGCTCGACGACGTCGAGCGGCTCGTCGTGGAGGCGCGCGACGCGGGCGGCGACGTGACCTACGAGCGGACGGGGTCCGCCGACGTCCCGCCGACGGTCGCGGTCGCGGCCTTCCGCGTCGCGCAGGAGGGGCTGACGAACGCCCGGCGGCACGCGCCGGGCGGCCCGGTGACGCTCCGCGTCGTCGCCCGGGCGGGCGAGGTCCGGGTCACGGTGTCCGACGGCGGCCCGCGCCGCGTCCCCGTCGGCGCGGGAGGTGGCGGCGGTATCGGCCCGGGAGGGGGCGGCGTCGGCGACCGCGCGGGCGGCGGCACCGGTACCGGGCTGGTCGGGCTGCGGGAGCGCGTCGACCTGCTCGGCGGGACCCTCGACGCCGGGGCGCGGGACGCGGGGTTCGTGCTCGACGTCCGGCTACCGTGGGACGCGTGACGGAGCAGGGTGGGGGCGCGGGCGCCCCGCGCGGGAGCGACCACCACGACGCCGGAGCGGTCGTCCCGGGCACCGCGCGCACCCGCCTGGTGATCGTCGACGACGACGCGCTGGTCCGCGCCGGGCTGCGCCTCATGCTCGACGGCGCGCACGGCATCGAGGTCGTCGGCGAGGCCGCCGACGGCGTGGAGGTGACGGCCGTGCTCGACGCCCACCCGACCGACGTCGTGCTCATGGACCTGCGCATGCCGCGCGTCGACGGGATCGAGGCCACGCGGCGCGTGCGGGCGCGACCGGACGCGCCGGCCGTCGTCGTGCTCACGACGTTCGACACGGACGAGGAGGTCGTCGGCGCTCTGCACGCCGGGGCGTCCGGCTACCTGCTCAAGGACATGCCGCCCCAGCGGATCGTCGCCGCCGTGCGCGCGGCCGCGACGGGCGAGCCCGTGCTGTCACCGGAGATCGCGCGGCGTCTCATGACGTCGGTCGCCGACGCGGGCGGCCAGCGCGAGCGGGCCCGGGCCGCGCTCGACGCGCTCACCGGGCGCGAGCGGGACGTCGCGGTCGAGCTCGGCCGCGGCGCGACGAACGCGGACATCGCCGCGCGCCTGTTCCTCAGCGTCCCGACGGTCAAGGCCCACGTGTCGAGCGTGCTGCTCAAGCTCGGGCTGGAGAACCGCACCCAGGTCGCGCTGCTCGTCCACGCCGCGGGCCTCGACTGACCGTCAGTCGCCGGGCCACTCCCCCGTCCAGCGCTCGAACGCGCGCGCCCCGCCGCGGTCGATGAGCGCCTTCACCACCGCGTAGACCGCACCCTGCAGGAGTGCCGCGAGCACGATCTCCTTGAGCGGGTACTCCGACTGCAGGGGTGTCGGGGCGTCCTTGCGGTGGCCGGGCGAGACCCGCTTGTAGATCTGCTTGAACACCTGCCCGGCGACGAGCCCGCCCACGACGGAGCTGACGATGCCGACGGGGCGGTACAGGATCTTCGCGGACTTGCTGCCGTTCTTCTCCGGGGGGTGGTCACCGGTCGTCACGTCGTCCATCCCCCGACGCTAGGTCGGCTGCGGCGCTCTCGCTCGTCGCACGGCCACGGGCGGCCCGCCGCGGACGTCAGGCCGGCACGACGGCGCACCCCGCCGGGTCGACGACGACCCGCACCCGGTCGCCCGGCTCGACGACCGACGGGGCGCCCGCGAGCGCCACCAGCCGGGCGGGCGCACCGCCGTCGGCGCCGGGCAGGTCGACGTCGACGGTCACCTCGACCGCGCCGCGGCGGAACACGCTCCCGACGACGGTCGCGTCCCACGCGTCGTCCGACGACGGCACGCCCTCGCCCGCGAGCCGCAGGCCGCGCGGACCGACCGCGAGCAGGTTCCCCGGCCCGTGCGGGACGAACGCCTGGTAGCCGAGGAACTCCGCGACGCGGCGCGACCCGGGCGCGCGCCAGAGGTCCTCGGGCGGCGCGACCTGGAGGAGCCGGCCCGCGTCCATGACGGCGACGCGGTCGGCGACGGTGAACGCCTCGTCGTGGTCGTGGGTGACGAAGACGGCCGTCGTGCCGGTGGCGCGCAGGGCCTCGCGCAGGTCGAGCGCGAGGCGCTCGCGCAGCCCCCGGTCGAGCGCGGAGAGGGGCTCGTCGAGCAGGAGCAGGCGGGGGCGCGGCGCGAGCGACCGCGCGAGCGCGACGCGCTGGCGCTCCCCCCGCTGAGCGTCGCGACCGCGCGCCGCTCGTACCCGGCGAGCCCGACGACGTCGAGCAGCTCGGCCACGCGCGCGTCGCGCTCGGCGCGCGGCAGCCCCGCGATCCCGTAGGCGACGTTGCCCGCGACGTCGCGGTGCGGGAAGAGCTGGCCCTCCTGGAACATGAGCCCGAACCCGCGGCGGTGCACGGGGACGCCCGTGAGGTCGCGGCCGTCCCACGCCACGGAGCCCGCGGCGACCGGCTCGAGCCCCGCGACGGCGCGCAGCAGGCTCGACTTGCCGCAGCCGCTCGGCCCGAGCAGGGCGAGCACCTCGCCGGGCGCGACGTCGAGCGTGACGCCCGCGACCGCCGTCGTGCCGGGGTCGGTGCGCGCTCCCCCGTCGCCGCGCCCGCCGTACCGCACGACGACGTCGCGCACCGCGAGCCCGGCGGCCTCCCCGGTGCCGGGGCCGGGGCGCGACGGCTCCGGCGCGCCCGCGCGCGCGGGGGCGGGGTCGGTCTGCACCATCAGAACTCTCCTCCGGGTCGGTCGCCGCGCAACCGCTCGGCGAGCAGCATCACGGTCGCGGTGAGCAGCGCGAGCACGACGCTCGCCGCGAGCGCCATGCCGTAGTTCTCGGCGCCCGGGCGCCCGATGAGCCGGAAGATCACGACCGGCAGGGTCGCGCTGTCCGGGCGGGCGAGGAACGACGTCGCGCCGAACTCCCCGAGCGAGACGGCGAACGCGAACCCGACGGCGAGGCCGAGCGAGCGCGCGGCGATCGGGCCGTCGACCGTGCGGAACACGCGCCCGGGCGCGGCGCCGAGGGTCGCGGCGGCCTCGCGCAGGCGCGGGTCGATGGCGCGCAGCGTCGGCAGGACCGTGCGCACGACGAGCGGCGTCGCGACGACCGCCTGCGCGATCGGCACCAGCAGCCCCGACGTGCGCAGGTCGACGTCGAGGCCGAGCGGCCGGTCGAGCGTGACGAGGAAGCCGAAGCCGACGGTCACCGCGGAGACCCCGAGCGGGAGCATGAACACCGAGTCGAGCACCGAGATCGCGCGCCGCCCGCCGCGCGAGCGCGGGCGCCGGGACACGACGAGCGCCACGAGGCCCCCGATCACGACGGCGAGCACGGTCGCGAGCGCGGCGGTGCGCAGCGAGTTGCCCGCCGCCTCCCACACGGTGACGGACAGCGCGTTGCGCCCGCCCGTGGTGCCGAGGTTCGCGTAGTTGTCGAGGCCCCAGCCGCCGCCCGGGACGCGGAACGAGCGCACGACGAGCGTGCCGAGCGGCAGCCCGACGAGCACGACCACCACGGCCGCGGTGAGCGCCGCGGGCGCGAGGTCGCCCGTCGGGCGGCCGTCGCGCCACAGGCGCAGCGGGTGGGCGGACGACGCCGACGACGACAGGTTGAGGGCGCGCTCGCGCCGGGCCCGCGTGCGATTCGCGACCGTGAGCGCCGCCGCGACGACCACGAGCTGCACGACCGACAGCACCGCCGCGGTGCGCAGGTCGAGGAACTGCGTGGTCTGGATCCAGATCTCCGTCTCGATCGTCCCGTAGCGGATGCCGCCGAGCACGAGCACGACGCCGAACGCCGTCGCGCAGAAGAGGAAGACGATCGACGCGGCGCTCGCGATCGCGGGCGTGAGCGCCGGGAGCGTCACGGTGCGGAACGCGCGCCACGGCGTCGCGCCGAGGGCGCGCGCCGCCTGCTCGGCGCGCGGGTCGAGGTGCTCCCAGAGGCCGCCGACCGTGCGCACCACGACGGAGTAGTTGAAGAACACGAGCGCGACGACGATCGCGGCGAACGTCTCGTCGAGCCGCAGGAACCCGAGCGGGCCGCCCTGCACGAGCAACGACCGGAACGCGACGCCGACGACGACGGTCGGGAGCACGAACGGCACCGTGACGAGCGCGCGCACGACCCGGCGCCCGGGGAACCGGCACCGGTACAGCACGTACGCGCCGGGCACGCCGAGCAGCAGCGACAGCGCCGTGCCGAGCACGGCCTGCCAGAGCGTGAGGCCGACGATCCGCCACGTGCGGGGCTCCGAGAAGACCTCCGCGAACCCCGAGAGGTCGAGGCCGCCGTCGTCCCCGACGAACCCGCGCGCCACGAGCGTGACGACCGGCCACGCGAAGAACACCCCGAGGAACGCGAGCGGCACCGCCGCCGCCAGACCCCACAGCACCCCGCGCCCGACGCCGCCCCGCCGGACCTCCCGACCCCTCACCACGGCTCTCCCCCGCGCGACCACGGCTCTACCCCGAGCGACCACGGCTCTACCCCGCGAGGGAGAGCCGTGGTCGCTCGGGGACCGGGGGTCAGTCGACGACCGTCGCCGTCCATGCCTTGATCCACTCGTCGCGGTGCGCCGAGACGTCGGCGGGCGCGACCTCGAAGGGTTCGTCGGCGAGCGGCGCGAACTCGGCCCAGCCGTCGGGCAGCGTGACGGAGTCGTCGGCGGGGTACATGTACATCTGGTCGGCGACGTCGGCCTGGAACGTCTCGCTCACGAGGAAGTCGAGGAGCTGCTGCGCGCCCTCGGGGTTCTTCGCGTTCGCGAGCACGCCCGCGTACTCGACCTGGCGGAAGCACGTGTCGAGCAGCGCGCCCGTGGTCGACGCGGAGCCGTCCTCGGTGAGCGTGAACGCGGGCGACGTCGAGTACGACAGCACGAGCGGGCGCGGCCCCGCGCCCTCCGAGCCGGAGAAGTCGACGTAGTACGCGTCGGACCAGCCGTCGACGACCTTCACGCCGTTGGCGCGCAGGTCCGCCCAGTAGTCCTCCCAGCCGTCCTCGCCGAACGCCCCGACGGTCGCGAGGAGGAACGCGAGGCCCGGCGACGACGTCGCGGGGTTGGTCACGACGAGGAGGTCCCGGTACTCCGGCTTCGCCAGGTCCTCGAGCGTCACGGGCTCGGGGATCCCCGCGTCCGCGAACCACGCGTGGTCCACGTTGACGCACACGTCCCCGAGGTCGACGGCGGTGAGCTCACCGCGGTCGCCGACCGCGTACGACGCGGCGGACTCCGAGACGTCCGCGGGCGTGTACGGCTCGAGGACGCCCTCGTCGATCGCGCGCGACGCGAAGGTGTTGTCGATCCCGAACACGACGTCGCCGAGCGGCGAGTCCTTCGTGAGGATCAGCTGGTTGACCAGCGCGCCGCCGTCGCCGGGCGCGACCTGCTCGACGGTGAGCCCGCTCTCCTCCTCGAACGCGGCGAGCACGTCGTCGCTCACCGCGAAGGAGTCGTGGGTCACCAGGGTGACCGTGCCCCCGCTGCCCGACGACGCGTCGTCGCCCCCGGCGCCGTCACCACCCGAGCAGGCCGCGAGGGCGAGGAGCGCGAGCGTCGCGCCCACGCCGGTCGCGAGGGCCCGGCCGCGGCGGGCGACGGTGGTCGTGTGCTGCATGTGTCCTCCCTGGACGTTCAGGAGGGGTCCACCGGCCCGACGAGCCGCGCGCCGGGTGGGCGCGACGGACCGCGCGAGCAGGTGATCGAGAATCCCGACTTCCTCCACCGGTGCTAACCGGATCAGGTTCGAGGGTCTGCGGTGGTCCGCACTCTCAGCTCCTCCAGGAGCTCCCCTGTCGTTCACCGCGAGCCTACACCGGCCCCTCACCCGGAGAGTCCCCTGAGAGAACCCTGAGCACCGGAGACCGCGGACCAGGGACGGTTCGGGGCCTGTCCCCGATGCCGCGGGCACGCGCGCCGCGGGAGGTTCGGTACGGCCGCCGGGAGCCCCGGCGGCCACCACAGGACGACGCCGCCCGGCGAGCCACGACGCTCCCGCGCAGCGGCACGACGAGAGGACGGACGAGGACGTGACGACGACAGGTGCGGCACGGCGGAGCACCCCGCGCGAGGGCGCGCCCGCTGAGGGCGCCGAGGGCGGTGCACGACCCGCGATTGCCACCGCGCGCGGGCTGGTGAAGACGTACGGGCGCGGCGAGGCCGCGGTGCGTGCGCTCGACGGCGTGGACGTGGACGTCGAGAAGGGTCGGCTGACGGCGATCATGGGCCCGTCCGGGTCCGGGAAGTCCACGCTCCTGCACTGCCTCGCGGGGCTCGACTCCCCCACGGCTGGGACCGTCGTCGTCGACGGCGAGACCGTCTCCGCGATGAGCGAGCGCCGGCTGACGCGCCTGCGGCGCACGCGCCTGGGGTTCGTCTTCCAGTCGTTCAACCTCGTGCCGACGCTCACGGCGGAGGAGAACATCGTGCTGCCGCTCGCGATCGCCCGGCGCCCCGTAGACCGGGAGTGGTTCGACCGCGTGGTCGACGCCGTGGGCCTGCGCCCCCGGCTGGGGCACCGGCCCGCCGAGCTGTCGGGCGGGCAGCAGCAGCGGGTCGCGTGCGCGCGGGCGCTGGTGTCGCGGCCCGCGATCGTGCTCGCGGACGAGCCGACGGGGAACCTCGACTCGCGCGCCGCCGCGGAGGTCCTGGGCTTCCTGCGCGCGTCCGTGGACGACCTCGGCCAGTCCGTCGCGATGGTCACGCACGACCCGACCGCGGCGTCGTACGCCCACCGGGTGCTCTTCCTCGCGGACGGCCGCCTCGTGACCGAGCTCCACGACCCCACGCCCCAGGCGGTCCTCGACACGCTGGGCTCCCTCACGCCCGCCGCGCCGGCCCCGGCGCACGCCGCCCCGGCAGCGACGACGGCGGCCGCCCGATGATGGGCCGGATCGCGCTGCGCGGCGTGCGCGCGCACGGCGCGCAGCTCGTCCTCTCGGTCCTCGCCGTGACGATCGGCGTCGCGTTCGTGACCGGCACGTTCGCGCTGCGCGCGATGCTCGCGACCACGTTCGACGGCATCGTCGCCTCGTCGGTCCAGGCGGACGCGTACGTGCGCGGCGCGTCGTCGGCCGGGGACGCGCTGATGTCGACGTCGGCCCAGGTGGGCGGTGCGCGCAGCCTCGTCCCGGCGGACCTGGCGCGCGACCTCGGCGCGCGCGACGACGTCGCGCTCGCGCTCCCGGAGGTGAGCGGTCCCGCCGTGCTCGTGGGCGCGGACGGGACCGCGGTCCTCGGCAGCCAGGCGCCGAGCATCGGCGTCGCCTACGACCCCCGCGACCCCGGCCCGCAGGTGGTCGACGGCCGCGCACCCCGCGACGGTGGCGAGGTCGCGCTCGAGTCGGCGACGCTCGCGGCGTCGGGCCTCGCGGTGGGCGACACGACCGACGTCGTGCTGGGCGACGCCGTGCGGCCCGTGCGCGTGGTCGGCGAGGTCTCGCTGTCCGCACCGATGGCGGGCGCGACGATCGTCCTGCTCGACGCCGGGACCGCCGCCGGGACGTACGCGCCCGACGACCTCGTCCCGTCGGTCGCTCTGTACGCGGCCGACGACGTCTCCCCGGAGGCGCTGCGCGACGCCGTCGCGACCGCGCTCCCGGCGGGCGCCGAGGCGCTGACGGGGGCGGAGCTGCGTGCCGAGACGAGCGAGGCGATCACCGACCAGCTCGGGTTCGTCTCGACGTTCCTCCTGGTGTTCGCCGCCCTCGCGCTGTTCGTCGGCACGTTCATCATCACCACCACGTTCTCGATGCACGTCCGACGCCGCACGCGCGAGCTCGCGCTCCTGCGCGCGGTGGGCGCGTCGCCCGGGCAGGTGTTCGGCTCCGTGGTGGGGCAGGCGGCGGTCGTCGGGGCCGTGGGCGCGCTGCTCGGCGTCGGGGCCGGGTTCGGCCTCGCGGAGCTCGCCCGCAGCGGGCTCGGCGCCGTCGGCATGGAGCTCTCCGGCTCGCTGCCCGTCACGACCACGGGGGTCGCCGTCCCGCTCGTGGTCGGCGTCGTCGTGTCGGTGCTCGCCGCCGCCCTGCCCGCGCGGCACGCCGCGCTCGTGCGCCCGGTGGAGGCGATGCGCGCCGACGTCGTCCGGCCCACCGGGACGGGGCGGGCCCGTGCCGTCGCCGGTACCCTCGCGCTGCTCGCGGGCGTGGGGCTCGTCGTCGCGGCGGCCGTGGCCGGCAGCGGGGGCGCGCCCCTCCTCGGTCTCGGCGCGGCCGGCGTCGTCGCGGGCGTGCTCCTCCTCGCGCCGCTCGCGGTCGGCCCGGTGCTGACCGTCCTCGCCGCGCCGTTCGTCGCGCTGGTCCGCCCGCTCGGCGGTCTCGCGCGCGGCAACGTCACGCGCCAGCCGCGGCGGACCGCGGCCACCGCGGGCGCGCTCGTCGTCGGGATGGCGCTCGTCTCGACGACGTCCGTCCTCGCGCTGTCCACCCGCGTCTCCGTGCAGGACATCGTCGACCAGGAGACCGCGGCCGACCTCGTCGTCCGCTCGGCGATGCCGTACCTGCCCGACGGGGTCGCGGGCGACGTCCCCGCCGTGCCCGGCGTCGCTGCGGTCGACGTCACGACGTACGGGCAGGTCGTCGTCGACGGCGAGCCCCAGCTGGTCGTCGGGTTCCCCGCCGAGGGCTTCGGCCGCTCCGTGCGCACGACCGCGACCGAGGGCGACCTCGCCGCGTACGCACGGGGCGAGGCCGCCGTCATGGCGGACGCGCTCGACGAGCACGGCTGGGCCCTGGGCGACGTCCTGACGCTCGCCGACCCGGCACGGCCCGACCTCCCGGCCCGGGAGGTGCGCATCGGCGCGGTGGTCGACTCGCACGCGTTCTCCGTCGACCTGCTCCTGCCGCCCGACGTGGCGGCCGCGGTCGGCGCGACGACGACGGAGATGCTGTTCCTCGACGCCGAGCCCGGCGCGGACCTCGCGGCCGTCCGCGCCGGGGTGACCGACGCCGTCGCGCCGTACGTCGTGGCGTCCGTGCTCGACGCCGACGAGTTCGCCGCGGACGTCGCCGGCCAGGTCGAGTCGGTCCTCGCGATCGTCTACGCCCTGCTGGGGCTCTCCGTCCTCGTCGCCGTGCTGGGCATCGTCAACACGCTCGCGCTGTCCGTCGCGGAGCGGACGCGCGAGATCGGGCTGCTGCGGGCCGTCGGGCTCGGGCGGGCCCAGCTCGCGACGACGATCGTCATCGAGTCCGTGCTCGTCGCGGTGTTCGGCACGGCCGTCGGGCTCGCCGTGGGGACCGGCCTCGCCGCCGCGCTCCCGTCGGTGCTCGCGGACCAGGGCTTCACGACGCTCGCCGTGCCGTGGGCCCAGCTCGGCGCCATGCTCGTGCTCGCGGGCGTCGTGGGCGTCGTCGCCGCGGCGTGGCCCGCGGTGCGCGCCGCGCGCCTGCCCGTCCTGGACGCGGTGAGCCACGACTGAGCCGGGTGCGCGCGCCGGGCGACGCGTGGGCGGCGACTTCGCACTACGGTGGTCGTGCGAGCACGCCCGGCGCCGCCCGGCGCCCCGACCGACGGAGGAACCCCTCGTGGCCGACACGAACGAGAACGAGCAGACCCTGGCCCTCAAGGTCGGGACCGTCGCCCTGACCTTCGCCGCGGGCTGGGCCGCGCAGAAGCTCGTCACGTTCGTCTGGGCCAAGGTCACCGGGCACGACGCCCCGAAGGACCTCGACGACGAGGAGGTCGGCGTCGTCCAGGCCGTGACCTTCGCCGCCGTCGCCGCGGGCGTCGGCGTCCTCGCCCGCCGCTTCGCGGGCAAGGAGGCGAAGCGCGTCGTCGCCCGCCTCGCGTCGCGCGCCTGACGCTCGGCCCGCTCCGTCCGCGCGAGGGAGGCCGGGCCGCCGGGTAGCCTGGCGCGCGTGACCGCCCCGCCGGCGAGCCCGACGACGCCCCCTCAGGACTCGATCCTGCGCGCCGGCCTGCGCGTCCTCGCCGACGCCGGCCGGCTCCTGGCCCGGCACTGGCCCGCGCTCGTCGCGGTCGCCGTCCTCGCGCAGGTGCTGCACGAGCTCGCGCTGCGGGCCGCGCTCGCCGTCGCGCCGTCGTCCGGGGTGCTCGGCCTGCTCGTGCTGTGCTTCTCGCCGCTCGCGACGGTCGTCGGGATCGTCGTCATGCTGCACGTCCTGCGCCGGGAGCCGCGCACCGAGCGCGACCGGCTCGAGGTCCGGGCGCTGCTCGGCTCGATCGCCTCGGTCCTCGTGCCCTACCTCGTCATCTACGAGTTCTACGGCGGGCTGTCGTCCGACTGGCAGGCGTACATCGACTCCGCCGCGCTCGACCACGCGTTCGCCGCGGGCGCGGGGATCGAGACCGCGAGCCCCGTCCCCGAGGGCTTCGGGCTCACCGTCGTGCTCGTCGTCGCGGGCGCGCTGCTCGCCCGCACCCTGCTGGAACGGCTCGCGCGGCGCCTCGACCGCGGCGTCCCCGCGCGCGACGGCGACGCCCGGCACAGCGCCCGCTCCGCCGCGGTGCGCATCGCCGCGGGCTACTGCGAGGTCGTCTGGATCGTCGTCGGCGCGTTCACCGTCACGGCCCTCGTCGGGCGCGTCCGCGAGTGGTGGTCGACGCGCGTCGTCGTCGTCGAGGTGACGACCTGGTGGGACGGCGTGGTCGCGCGCGTGGACGCGCTCAAGCCGCTCGTCGACGCCGTGGGCCCGACGACGTCCCTCCTCGTCGCGGGCGTCGTCACCGGGCTCGTGGTGCCGCTCGCGTGGCTCACGCTCGGGACGATCGTGTACGGCGTGGAGGCGATCGACGTCGTCGACCCCGCCCACGCGGTGCCGGGCGACGGCGGCGCGACCGGCCGGACAGCCCGCGCCGTCGACCGGTTCAACCGGACGCTCGGCGAGAGCGGCGCCCAGCGGGCGTGGGCGCTGATGCTCGACCCGGGCCGGCGGTTCGGCGGCCTCGTCGGGGCCCTCGGGATGCTGTGGCGCAGCCGCTGGGGCGCGGTGCTGCTCTTCTGCGTCGCGTTCGCGCTCCTCACGCTCGCCGAGCAGGTCGTGCTCACCGCCGCGCAGGCGGTCGTCGGCCAGCCGGGGATCGTCGCGTGGCGCGCGCTCGTCGGCCCGCTCGAGACGGTCGCGACCGTCGTCGTGCAGGTGCTCACGACCGTCCTGCTCGCCGCCGCTGCCGACGCGCTGCTCGCGAGCCTGGGCCTGCCGTCCGCGCTGCGCACGCGACGGGCGGCGCGGCGGGCCGGCGAGCCGGACACCGGCGCCGGCACCGGGACGCCGAGCACGCCCACCGCGGTCGGCGCGGCCTCAGCCCCCTGACGCGGCACCCGGCCGGGCGCGGCGGTCAGCCGACGTCTGCGACGGGGAGCGACCAGTACGCGGGCAGGAGGCTCGGCTCGACGAGACGCACCTCGGCGGGCTCGGCGTCGTCCGGGGTGAGGAAGTGCTGCGCGCTCCGGCTGGAGACGGCGCCCGTGCAGACCGGCGCCTCGGGGTACGGCATGCCGGGGAGCGCCGCGGCGCCCGCCGCGTACTCCCGGCCGGCCGTGTCCCGGAGCAACACCGCGCACGACGAGAAGGTCTCCTCCGCGCCCTCCGGGGCGGGCGGCGCGTCGGAGCGCAGCGACACGTCGGCCGCCCAGAGCGTGTAGCCGTCGGGCACCTCGATCCGGCCGCCGTACCCGTCGTCGAGCCCGTCGACCGCCTCGACACCCACCAGCCGGGCCCGCACGTCACCGACCTGGGCCCAGCCGTCGGCGTCCGGCGCGTGCGCGACGCGCGGCTCGCCCGACCACCAGGCCTGCACGTCGTCCGACCGCCAGGTCAGCCAGCCCAGGGCGCCGAGCGCCACGACCAGCACGGGCAGCCACCAGCGGTTGGTCCGCCACCAGCCGGCGCTCATGCGTCCCACCCACCCGGGACGAGCGCGGGCCGCGCCGTCTCCAGGGAGTCCCCCGCGGCGGGCGGCGCGACGCGGCCGAGGTCGACCTCGGCGATCGCCTGGGGACGGTCGAGGTCCGCGTCCTGGTGCTCCGTGAGCACGCGCAGCACGAGGTCGCCCTCGAGCGCCCGTGCGGGCACCTCGACGGCGACGGTCCCCGCCTTCGGGACGTCCGGGTCCGCGAACGTGCTGAGGACCTGGTTGCCCACGCGGCGCGACGCCTCGTGGTCCCGCCCGGCGGCGTCGCGCAGCTCGACCACCTCGACGCTCGCCTCGCCCGTCGTCCCGGACACCGCGAGGTCCACGACGACCCAGACGCCGTCGGTCGTCAGCGGGCCGGATCCGTCGTCAAGCGTCGTGCCGGTGCGGACGTCGTCGACCCGCACGCGCACCGGACCGGCGGTCACGACCTCGCCCACGGTGCCGCGCGACGTCGTCGGCGTGAGCGTGGGCCACCACGTGTCGACGCGCGACACCGCGGCCCCCGCCCCCACGGCGAGGACGAGCAGCACGACGGTCACGGCCCGGCCGGTCCGCCGCGGGCGCCCGTCCGCCGCCCCGGGACCGCCCGGCGTCACGGGCCCGTCCGGCGCCTCGGGCCCGTCCGGCGCCTCGGGCCCGTCCGGTGCCACGGCGGTCGCTTCCTCGGTCACCAGCCGTCCTCCGTCTCGGGCGGGTCCACGATCTCGGGCGGGACGGCCCCGGCCGGGACGTCCACGAGCGTGACAGCGCCCGTCTCGGCCCACCGCCGGCCGCCGCCGACCGTCATGTCGCGGTACCGGAACGTCGGGACGGTCACGGTCAGCGGCGCGTCGGGCGTGCTCACCGCGCCGCGCTCCCCCGGCACCGACACGGGCCACAGGAGCGCGACGTCGTCGGCGAGGCCCGGCGAGAGCACGGGGTACGACGACGCGTCGCGCACGAGGAGCGTGGGGTCCGGGCGGTCCGGCTCCGCGTCGCCCGCGAGCGCCACGCCGCCGGGCAACTCGTCGGGGAGCCTCACCGCGGTGCGGTCGAGCCGCCGCGACTCGCGGTCCGTGTCCAGCGCGCCGACGACCACGACGAGCCACGCGTCCGCCCCGGAGTCCTCGAGCGCCGAGACCTGCACGGCGTCCGTCACGGACCACGAGCGCACGGTGAGGTCGAAGGGCCCCGTGGCGACCGGCTCCCCCGCGGCGGCCCGGGCCGGCCCCGCGTCGGCGGCGTCGTGCCGGGCGAGGCCGCCGGCCGCCGTCGTGCCGACGACGGCCCCCAGGACGACGGCGAGCGCCACGCGGCGCGGCCACGTGCCCACGACGGCGCGGAGCAGCGGCACGCCCCGGGCGGTCTTCGGCGCGGTCGACGTCACGGCGCGCATCCTACGGGGCCGTCACGGGCCGTCGCCGGAACCGCACGGGCCGTCAGGCCCCGCGCACGAGGAGCGTCGTGACCGGCCCCATGACGATCGCGTACATGACGGCGAAGAACAGCGTGTGCAGGAGCACGAAGAGCAGCGCGTCCAGCACGGCGCCGCGGGCCCGGAAGTGGCGCACGAGCTTGCGCACGAACTGGACCGGGTGGGCGAGGTCCCAGCTGTTGAACCGCACGTACCGGCCGAGGTAGATCCCGACGGAGACGAGCGCCAGCACGACGAGCACGACGACCCACGACACGGGACGACGGAACGGGGCGTCGTCGTCCGGGTAGAGCACGATCGCGAGCAGCGCCTGCGCGAGGAACACGTTGACGAGCGTGTTCATCACCCCGGACAGGGCGAGCGTCAGCACGGCCACGATGTCGTACCAGAGCGGGACCTGCTCGCCCTCCTGCCGGTGGCTGTAGTTCAGCTCGGTGACGAGGTAGCCCGCGTTCGGCAGGAGCAGCAGCCAGACGCCGAACCCGACGACGGCGCACGTCACGACCGCCCACGACGGGGCGCCGCCCGCGATGAGCACGGCGTCGACGAGGACGACGAGCCCGAGCACGATCACCGGAGCGATCGAGAGCCCGATGTTGAGGAGCATCGGCCGGTACACGCGCGTGCGGTACAGCGGCGCACGCAGCACCACGAGGGCGAGCGCGTACACGTTGAGCAGGGCCACGCCCCCGAAGAGCCAGTCGAGCACGACCCCACGGTACGGGGGGTTCCCCGCGCGCGGCGCGGGGAGCGTCGTTAGCGTGGAGGTGCTCGACGCAACGACCTCCCCCGTGCCCGACGACGGGCACCTCCCCCCAGGAGTCGCCATGGCGCAGCAGGACGCGGGCAGGGCCGCCGGACCCGCCGCGACGACGACGTCGACGTCCACCTCCCCGACGCTCATGCTCGTCCTCGCGACCATCGGCTTCGCGGTGAACTTCTGGGCCTGGGCGCTCATCAGCCCGCTCGGCGCGGCGTACGGGCAGCAGTACGACCTCACCGACGTGCAGGTGTCCGTGCTGGTGGCCGTCCCGGTCGTCGTCGGGTCGCTCGGCCGCATCCCCGTGGGGGCGCTCACGGACCGCTACGGCGCCCGCATCATGTTCCCCCTGGTCAGCGCCCTGACGATCCTGCCCGTGCTGTTCGTCGGGCTCGTCGCGGACAGCTTCGCCTGGCTGATCGTCGGCGGGTTCTTCCTCGGTCTCGGCGGCACCGCGTTCGCCGTCGGGGTGCCGTTCGTCAACGCGTGGTACCCGCCCGCGCGGCGCGGCACCGCCGTCGGGATCTTCGGCATGGGCATGGGCGGCACCGCGATCTCCGCGTTCACCACCGTCCGCATCCGCGACGCGTGGGGCGACGCCGCCCCGTTCCTCCTCGTCGCCGCCGTCCTCGCGGTGTTCGCCGTCGTGTCGTGGCTGCTGCTGCGCGTCCCGCCCGGCCGGGCGACCGCCCCCGCCGGCGGGTTCTGGTCCCGCACCTGGGCGACGTTCCGCCTCCCCGCCACGCTGCAGCTCTCCTGGCTGTACGCCGTCGGGTTCGGCGGGTTCGTCGCGTTCTCCGTCTACCTGCCGACGTTCCTCGTCAACGCGTACGACCTCACCGCGTCCGACGCCGCGGCCCGCACCGCCGGGTTCGTCGTGCTCGCCGTCGTCATGCGGCCCGTCGGGGGCGCGCTGTCCGACCGGTTCGGCGGCGTGCCGGTGTCCGTCGCGTGCTTCGCCGTCGTCACAGCGCTCGCCGCGGTGGTCGCGTTCCAGCCGTCGCTCGTGCCGGTCGGGACGATCGCGTTCCTCGGCCTCGCCGCCGCGCTCGGTGCGTCGTCGGGCGCCACGTTCGCCCTCGTCTCGAAGGTCGCACCGGTCGAGAAGGTCGGCGCGGTCACGGGCCTCGTCGGCGCGGCGGGCGGACTCGGCGGGTTCATCCCGCCGCTGCTCATGGGCGCCGTCTACCAGCTCGAGGGCACCTACGGCCTGGGCTTCGGGCTGCTCGCCCTGACCGCCCTGCTGACCCTGCTGTTCACCCTCGGCCCCGTCCGTCGGGGCGTCCAGGCCCGCGCCGCCGCTTCGTCGTCCTGACCCGCCCGGGGGAGCCCGCACTCGCGAGATAGAGCCGTGGTCACGCGAGGTAGAGCCGTGGTATGCCCGACGGCGCGTGGCGGCCCTGGGTGGGCGGGGTGGGTGGTGGTGCCGCGTCTACCATCCGCCGCTCGTTCCTCGCGGCTCCCGCCAGGCCCGCCACGACGCGGCACCACCACCCACCCCGCCCGGCGTCGTCACACCTCTGTCTCCCCAGCCCGAGCGACTGCCCGCGGTGTCAGGTGCGCTCGCACCGCACGGCCCACCGGGTCACCGCGGTCGCGCCGGAACTCGGTGGCGAGCAGGTGATCTGGGCTCGTCCTGGTCGGCTGACGGGCCACAATCACCTGCTCGCCGGAGGCCGCGGCCCATGGTGGACAGTGGGTGTCGCTCGACCCTCCGGCCCGGCGCAGGGCGGCCGGGGGGTGGTGCCCGGATCCACCACGGTCTTCGCCATTGACCACGGCTCTCCATCGCGTGACCACAGCTCTACCTCGGCGAGCCACGGCTCTACCTCTCTACCTCGCGCGACTGCGGTTCGATCGCGAGGTCAGTCGGACGCCGCGGTGCCGCGGGCGACGAGGCGCGGGAGGACGAACCAGAGGCCGACGAGCAGCACGAGCGCGCAGCCGCTCGACCACAGGGCGGCGGCGCGGTTCACGACGACGTCGACCACGAGCAGCACGGTCCCCGTGACGACGAACGCGAGGACGAGCACGCCGAACCGTGCGATCCGGTCGCTCAGGGTCACGAGCGTCGTCTTGCGGTGCCGGCGGAAGAGCGTGCGGTGCAGGCTCACGGGCGTCACGAACAGGCCGGTCGACAGCACGGCCAGCGCGACGAGCGCGAGGTAGACGTCGGTCTGGAAGGTGTCGAGGTCCCCGAAGCGCTGCTGGAACGGCAGCGTGAGGAGGAACCCCGTGAGGATCTGCACGCCCATCTGCATGACGCGCAGCTCCTGGAGCAGCTCTGCCCAGTTCCGGTCGGACCGTTCCTCGGCCGACTCGTCCCGCCCGTCGCTGACCTGGGTGGTCACGGTTTCCTCCCTCGCGCCGACGCTGGGATAATCTTCAGTCTGCTGGGGTCAGGAATCGGCTCCGTCCTGCTCGATCTCCGGGGACCCCCATCGATGGACGCTGCCCTGCCCTCCGACGCCACCGAGCCCGACGACGTCGTCCCGCCCGCTCTCGCCGACCTCCTCGCCGCCCTCGGCCCGGGTGATCCCCAGCCGGTCGGCCGCTTCCGCGTGGACATCGCGACCGACTCGTGGTGGTGGTCCGACGAGGTGTACGAGATGCACGGTTTCGCGCCGGGCGAGGTCGTGCCGACGACCGCCCTCGTCCTGTCGCACAAGCACCCCGAGGACCGCGAGCGCGTCGCGAGCGAGCTCGCGCAGGCCGCGCGGACCGGGGAGCCGTTCGGGTCCATGCACCGCATCGTGGACGCGACGGGCGCTACTCGCACGCTCGCCGTCGCGGCGCAGGGGAAGAACCCGGGCGCGGAGCTGCCCTGGGCGCACGTGGTGGGCTACTTCGTCGACCTGACGACGGCGCACGCCGAGGCCGCGCGGCGCGAGGCGACGGCGTCGATCCGGGCCGCGGACGCGTCGCGCTCCGTCATCGAGCAGGCCAAGGGCGTGCTCATGGCGGCGCTGCGCACGGGACCCGACGACGCGTTCGAGGTGCTGCGCCGGCGCTCGAACGACGTGAACGTCCCCGTCCGCGAGCTCGCCCGTCGCCTCGTGGAGGGCGTGGTCGGCGGCGCCGAGACGGCCGGGCCGCTGCTCGACGAGTCGGTGCGACGCCGGGTCGACGCGCTGCTCGAGGCGCCGTGCGTCGACGAGTCGGCCACCGGCGGCTGAGCGCCGGGCCTCAGTCCCCCGCGGGCGCGCCGACGCCGGGGATGCGGCGCGTCTCGACGATCTCGCGGGCGACGTCGACGAGCTTGATGTTCGCGTCCTGGGACACGCGGCTCATCACGGCGAACGCGCGGCCGGGCGTCAGGGAGTACCGCTCCATGATGATGCCCTGCGCCTGCCCGATGAGCGTGCGGGTCTGGACGGCGGACTGCAGCTGCTCCTCGGTCCGCGCGGCCGAGATGGCCGCGGCGGCGACGGCCGCGAACGTCGAGGCGAGGTGGTGGGAGTCCGGGCCGAACGCGTTCCGCGAGCCGGAGTACATGTTGAGCGCGCCGTGCGCGTTCTCCGACGTGTAGAGCTGGACGCACAGCATGGAGCCGACGCCGAGCTCGCCCGCAGCGCGCGGCGCCCAGCGCGGCCAGCGCGGGTCCGCCGCGACGTCCCCGGACTCCACGAGCGCGTGCTCGCGGATCGCGTCGAGGCACGGGCCCTCGTCGAGCTCGTACTGGAGCGCGTCCCCGCGCGCCACGACCGGGTCCGAGATCGCCGCGCTCTCGATGCGACGGCGGGTCACGAGCGAGATGCCGGCCTCGTCGCAGCCGTCGACCATCGCCACCGCGAGCTCGACCACCCGGTCGAGCGTCTGCTGGAGGGTGGGCTCGTCGGCGAGCGCGCGGGCGGCGTCCGCCACGAGGCCCGCCACCGTCGCCTCCTCCGCCATCAGGTCGACGACGGGGACCTCGGTCAGCGGTGCTCCGGACCCTCCCGGGGTCGGCTCGCCGCTCGTTCCGCGATCGGTGCTCATGGTGCTCTCCTTGTCTCCGCCGCAAGCCTACGTCGCGGCGAGCCGGAGCACGTACGGCGTCGGAGGCCCCGCCCGGGCGTCACCGGGGCGGGGCGGGGGCGGCGGCCGTCTCGCCCGCACAAGGCGTGGCGGCTGTGACCCTCTCACGGGCGCCGTCGCTCTCGCGGCGGTCCCGCCCCCGGGCGGGCGCGGACGCCCACCCTCCGACCCTCCCGGGCGAGCCGCGGTCTCACCGTCCGCGGCTCCCCCGGCGAGGAGGGGCCCGTCAGAACACGGGCTTGCCTCCCGTGACACCGAGGACGGTGCCGGACACGTAGCTCGCGTCCGTCGGGGAGGCGAGGAAGACGAACGCCGGCGCGACCTCCGCGGGCTGGCCCGCGCGCCCCAGCGGGGTGTCCTTCCCGAACTGCTCGATCTTCTCCTCGGGCTGGGTGGCCGGCTGGAGCGGCGTCCAGATCGGTCCCGGCGCGACGGCGTTCACGCGGATGCCGCGCGGGCCGAGCTCGGCCGCGAGGTTCACCGTGAGGTTGTTGATCGCCGCCTTCGTCGACGCGTAGTCGAGCAGGGACGTCGACGGCTGGAAGGCCTGGATGGACGAGTTGTTGACGATCGCCGCGCCCTCGCCCAGGTGCTCGAGCGCCGACTGCGTGATCCACAGCAGCGCGTAGAGGTTCGTCTTGAGCACCCGGTCGATCTCGTCGGTGGTGACGTCCTCGATCGACTCGCGCCGCGCCATCTGGAAGCCGGCGTTGTTGACGAGCACGTCGAGCCCGCCGAGCTCGGCCGCGGCGCGTCCGGGCAGGGCCCGTGCCGTCGCCTCGTCGGTGACGTCGCCGGGCAGGAGGGCGCACGTGCGGCCCGCCTCGCGGACCCAGCGCGCCGTCTCCTCGGCGTCCTCCTGCTCTTCCGGCAGGTAGCCGACGGCGACGTCGGCGCCCTCGCGCGCGAACGCGATGGCGACGGCGCGGCCGATGCCCGAGTCACCGCCCGTGATCAGCGTCCGACGGCCCTCGAGCCGCCCGGTGCCGCGGTAGGACTGCTCGCCGTGGTCGGGCACCGGATCCATGCGTCCGGTGAGGCCCGGGGGTTCCTGCTGCTGGGCCGGGAAGGTGGTCTCGTCGGTCATGTCGTTCCTCCTTCTCGTGTGGGGTTCTCGTCGTGCGCGGGGCCGTCCGGCTCAGGAGCGGGCCGGCTCCCGACGACGCGCGAGCTGCGCCTCGTGGGCGCGGGGCCGCGCGACCGGACGGACGGCGGCGAACGCGCCCGCGACCGTGGCCTCGGCCGTCGGGCCGACCCCGCCGGCCTTGCTCAGCGCGCGCATCACCTGCGCGGCGGTCTCCTGGACGGGGACGCCGGCCTCGCCGGCCGCCTCCGCGAGGAGCTGGCCCGCCGCGACGTCGTCGACGCCGTGCACGGCCATGAGCACGCCCTTGACCTGCTCGACGGCGGCCTGCGCGACGAACGCGCGCGTGACGGCGCGCTGCGACTCGCGCTCCAGCGCCTCCTTGTGCGTCGGGGTGACGTCGACGACGTACCCCGCGATCTCGACGACGCGACCGCGCGCGTCCCGTCGGCCCTGTCCCGTCACGACGACGGACCGGGCCTTGCCGTGCCCGTCGACGATCCGGTGGGCGCACGAGAACGGGCGACCGGAACGGATCGCCTCCGTGGCGGCGCGCACCACGCGGGCGCGGTCGTCCGGGTGCTTGCGCGAACGCAGCGCGTCGAGGCTGGGCTGGACGTCCCCCGGCGCCCAGCCGTGCATGGTGTACACCTCGTCCGACCACCACCACGTCCCGGTGCCGAGCTCGACGCGGTACTGCCCCACGAGGAGGTGCGTGCCCACGGCGAGCACCTCCGCGAGCGCTGCGGGGCGCACGGGCGCCGTCTGGTCGGGGCTGAGGGTGGTCACGGGGATCGAGGCCATGTCGTCCTCCCAAGGTTCGGGGGGCTTCGGGCCGCTTCATGACTCCGGTGCCCAACGTAGCCCACCCTCCCGAGGTCGGCACCCGGGCTCGGCTACGGTGCGGGCATGACGCGCGAGCCGAGTCGGACGATCGTCCAGCATGCCGCGGACGCGCTCGCGCTCGTCCGCCCGACGCCGCCTGCGGACACCCCGCTCGAGGACGCCGTGGGCGCCGTCCTGGCCGCCGACGTCGTGTCCGTCCTGGACGCCCCCGCGTTCGACGCGTCCGCGATGGACGGGTACGCGGTGCGCGCGCAGGACGTGGCGGGGGCGACGCCGTCGGCGCCCGTGGTGCTGCGCGTCGTGGGCGACGTCGCGGCCGGGGACGCGGGTCCGGCCGGGCTCGACCTCGGCCTGGGACCGGGCGAGGCGGTCCGGATCATGACGGGCGCGCCCGTGCCGCCCGGGGCGGACGCCGTCGTGCCCGTCGAGCGCACGTCGACCGGTCGCTTCACGCCGGGCGCGGCCGGGAGCGGGCCGACGACGGTCGCGGTCCACGACGCGTCGCGCACCCACGTGCGGCCCCGCGGGGAGGACGTGCGGCGCGGCGACGTCGTCGTCGGGGCGGGCACCGTGCTCACCGCGCGGCACGTCTCGGTCGCGGCGTCCGCGGGGCACGCGGCCGTGCCCGTCCACCGCGCGCCGCGCGTCGCGGTGCTCTCCACGGGCAGCGAGCTCGTGGCCCCGGGCACCACGCCGGGGCCGGGGCGGATCCCGGACTCCAACTCGGTCCTGCTCGCCGCGTCGGCGCGGGCCGCGGGCGCGCGCGTGGTCCGGCGCGGGGCCGTGGGCGACTCCGCGGCGGCGCTCGTCGCGACGCTGGACGGGCTCCTCGACACGTTCGACGGCGCCCCGCCCGACCTGCTCGTCAGCACCGGCGGGGTGAGCGCGGGCGCGTTCGACGTCGTGCGCGAGGTGCTCTACCCGGCGACGCGCGCGGGCACGCCGTGGCAGGACGCGGTCACCGACGCCCGGCTCGTCGCGGTCGGCATGCAGCCCGGCCGCCCGCAGGGCCTCGCGCGCTGGCGAGGCGTGCCGTGGCTCGCGCTCCCGGGGAACCCGGTGAGCGCGTACGTGTCGTTCGAGCTGTTCGTACGGCCGGTGGTCGACCGGCTGCGCGGCGTACCCGGGCCGGGTCGCGCGCTCGTCCGGCGTGTCGCCGCCGCGGGGTGGTCCTCGCCGGCCGGGCGCGAGCAGCTCGTCCTCGTGCGCCACACCGAGCCCGACGGCGCGCACGTCGTCCCCGCGGGCCGTCGCCCCGAGGAGGACGCGACGGCGCGCGGCTCCGGCTCGCACCGCCTGAGCGCGCTCGCGCACGCCGACGCGCTCGCCGTCGTCGGGGCCGACGTCACGGCCGTGGCGCCGGGCGACCCCGTGCAGGTGCTGCTGCTCTGACCCCGAGGCGGGCCTCGGTCACTTCGCCGGGGGCGGCGGGTGGCCCTCCGACGCCTGCACGACGACGAACCCGCGCCCCGAGAGCGCGAGCTGGTACGCCTCGCCGGAGCCGCGCCCGATCGCGGCCCCGAGCTTCGCCGTCTTGCGGATCGAGGACTGCAGCGACGTCGACCACAGCACCGCGGCCTGCATGTCGACGAAGGTGGGGACGTCCACGTCGAGCACGACGGGCGTGCCGAACGCGGTGACGGCCAGCGCCCCGGTCCCGGTGAACGTCGTGTTGAACAGGCCGCCGCTGAGCATCGACGCGCCTTCGACCCGGTTGATGTCCCACGCGAGCGAGCTCTCGAACGCGAGCACGTTCGCGCCGTTGACCGTCACGCCCTCGTCCTCCAGGTGGAGCACGAAGACCTGGTCCGCGTCCTGCGCGAGGAACACGTCGCCGCTGCCCGAGACCTTCATGAGCGACATGCCCTCGCCCGTGAACGCCTTCTTGAACATCTTGCCGAGACCGCCGCTGCCCTCGTACGCGAAGTCGACGTCGCCCTGGTAGGCGACCATCGAGCCCTGCTTCGCGAAGAAGAACCCGCCCGTGCCGCGGAGGTCGACCTTGAGCATGCGGTCGTTCTGGAGCTGGAAGCTGCCGGGCTCGACGGAGCGCTCGGCGTGGTCGAGGAGTGAGCTGCGCATGGGTCGATCCTCGCGGTCGCGGGCCGCGAGCGCACCCGAGCCCGCGGCCGACCCCGGGCGTGGCGCCGCGCGCTGCCCCGCGTGCGAGAGTGGCGGCATGAGCTTCACGCACCTCGACGAGCGCGGGCACGCGCGCATGGTCGACGTCACCGCCAAGCAGCCGACCGTCCGCTCCGCGACGGCGACCGGGACCGTGCGGTGCTCCCCGGACATCGTCGCCGCGCTGCGGGACGGGACCGTCCCCAAGGGCGACGTGCTCGCCGTCGCGCGCGTCGCCGGGATCGCGGCCGCCAAGCGGACGGCCGAGCTCCTGCCGCTCGCGCACGTCATCGGGGTCCACGGGGCCGTCGTCGACCTCGTCGTGGGCGACCACGGCGTCGACGTCACCGCGACCGTCCGGACCGCGGACCGCACGGGCGTCGAGATGGAGGCCCTGACAGCCGTCGCCGTCGCGGGGCTCGCGGTCGTCGACATGGTCAAGGGCCTCGACAAGTCCGTCGAGCTCACGGACGTCCGCCTCGTCGCCAAGACCGGCGGCAAGTCCGGCGACTGGCACCGCGAGCCGTGACGGCCCAGCCCGACGACGGGTCGGCACCCGACGGGCCGGGTCGGCACCTCGAGCTGCCGATCCCCGCACGGGGTGCCGAACCGTCCCTCGCGTTCGACGCCGTCGTGCTGGCCGGGGGCCGGGCGGAGCGGCTCGGGACGCCCAAGCCCGGGCTCGTCGTCGGGGGTCGGCCGCTGCTGGAGCACGCACTTGCGGCGACGGCGGGCGCGGCGCGGACGGTCGTCGTCGGGCCGGACGAGCTCGCCGCCCCGGGGCGCTACGTCCGCACGTGCGAGGACCCGCCGTTCGGGGGCCCGTCGCCGGGATCGCGGCCGGGCTCGCCGCCCTGCCCGACGACGGCCGCGCGCCCTGGGTGCTGGTGCTCGCGTGCGACGTCCCGCGGGCCGCGGAGGCGGTGCCCGCGCTGCTCGCCGCCGCACGCCGCCGGAGCGGCGAGGTCGCCGTGCACGCGGTGCGCGACGGACGGGAGCAGTGGCTCGTCGGCCTGTACGAGCGCGCGGCGCTCGACGCCGCGCTCGCCGCGCTGCCGACCGTGCACGGCGCGTCGGTGCGGCGCCTGCTCGCCGGGCTGTCCGCGATCGGCGTGCCCGACGACACGGGCGCCACCGACGACGTGGACACGTGGGAGGATGCCCGCGAGCAGGAGCGCCGCCTGGCCGCAGGCGCGCCCGCGGTGCCCGGCGCCCCGCCCGCCGGCACCCCCGACGACGGCAGGAGGCCACGATGACGAACCTCGAACGCTGGGTCGACGCGCTCGCGCAGGACCTCGGCGTCGACCCGGAGGTCGTCGACATCGGCGCGGTCCTCGACCTCGCGCGCGACGCCGCGCACGGCATCGAGCGCCCCGCCGCGCCCCTCACCACGTTCGTCGCGGGCTACGTCGCCGGGCTCGCCGCGCACGACGGTTCGGGCCGCAGCGTGCAGGACGTGCTCGACCGGGCGACCGAGCTCGCGCTCGCGTGGACGCCCGAGCCCGAGCTGCCCGGCACCGCGGCCCCGGCCGAGACGCAGGACTGAGAGATGGCGACCGTCCGCTACTTCGCCGGCGCGCGCGACGCCGCCGGCACCGAGTCCGAGACCGTCGACGCGACGACGGTCGGCGAGCTGCACGCCGCGGTCGTCGCGCGGCACGCGGCGCTCGCCGACGTGCTCCCGCGCTGCTCGCTCCTCGTGGGAGGCGTCCGCGCGACGAGCGACGACACCCCGGTCGCCGCCGACGAGACGGTCGACGTCCTCCCCCCTTTCGCCGGCGGCTGACTGACCCCGCCCGGCCGACCCCACCCCGTGCCGAGCAGGCGGTCCTGGCTCGTCACGGCCCCAGGACCGCCACGACCGCCTGGTCGGCCCGCCCCGACGGCCTGGTCGTCAGTGGTCGCCGCCGTCGAGCTGCGCGAGGACGTGGGGCAGGAGCGGCTCCAGGACGGCCCAGCCGTCGCGCACCCCGCCCGTGGAGCCAGGGAGGTTGACCACGAGCGCGCGCCCGTGCGGGCCGGGCGCGACCCCCGCGACGCCGCGGGACAGCACCGCGGCGGGCACGTGGTCCGCGCCGCGCCGACGCAGCTCCTCGGCGATGCCCGGGACCTCCTGCGCCAGCACCTCGCGGGTGCCCTCGGGCGTGAGGTCGCGCGGCCCGACGCCGGTCCCCCCGGTCGTGAGCACGACGCGCGCTCCCCCGGCCACCGCCCGGGCGACCGCGTCGCGGACGGGGGCGACGCCGTCGGGCACGAGGTCGGTGACGACCGCCCAGCCCGCCGCCGCGAGCAGCCCCACGAGGAGCGGTCCCGAGCGGTCCTCCGCCTCGCCGCGCGAGCAGCGGTCGGACACGGTGACGACGGCGACGGTCACGTCCGCGGGCCGTCCGGTGGGTGCGGTCATGGCGCCACGGTAGCGAGCCGGGCGGGGCGGGACCGCGGCGTGCGCTCGCCGCGCGCGATCCGGACGGTCTGGGCATAGTGGCTGTGGACCGACCGCCGCACCTGCTCGCCCAGGAGGCCTCATGTCGTACCTGTCCGTGCCGTCGTCGCCGCCGGCGCGCCGCCCCTGGTGGCGCCCGGTGGTCTCCGTGACGGACGGCGGGAGCGCGACATGACGACGACGTCGGAGGGACCGGTCGAGGACGCGCTGCTGCGGCTCGGCAAGCACCTCAAGCGCGGGAAGGTCTCCGACGACCTGCGGCAGGTGTTCCTCACGGGCGGCCGCCAGGGCGACGTCTTCTACCGCGACCGCTGGTCCCACGACAAGGTCGTGCGCTCGACGCACGGCGTGAACTGCACCGGGTCGTGCTCGTGGAAGGTGTACGTCAAGGACGGCATCATCACGTGGGAGACGCAGCAGACCGACTACCCCTCCGTGGGGCCGGACTCGCCGGAGTACGAGCCGCGCGGCTGCCCGCGCGGCGCCGCGTTCTCCTGGTACACCTACTCCCCCACGCGCGTGCGCTACCCCTACGTGCGCGGCGCGCTGCTCGACGCCTACCGCGCGGCCCGGGCCGCGACGGGCGACCCGGTGCTCGCGTGGCGGAAGGTCACGACCGACCCGGAGACCGCCCGCGCCTACAAGGCGGCGCGCGGCAAGGGCGGCCTCGTACGCGCCACGTGGGACGAGGCGGCGGAGATCGTCGCCGCCGCGCACGTGCACACGATCGCGGCGTACGGGCCCGACCGCATCGCGGGGTTCTCCCCGATCCCGGCCATGTCGATGGTCTCCCACGGGGTCGGCGCGCGGTTCGTCCAGCTGCTCGGCGGCACCATGCTGTCGTTCTACGACTGGTACGCCGACCTGCCCGTCGCGTCCCCGCAGGTGTTCGGGGACCAGACCGACGTCCCGGAGTCCGCGGACTGGTGGAACTCGACGTACTGCATCATGTGGGGCTCGAACGTCCCCGTGACCCGCACGCCCGACGCCCACTTCATGACCGAGGCGCGCTACCGCGGTCAGAAGGTCGTCGTCGTGTCGCCCGACTACGCGGACAACACGAAGTTCGCCGACGAGTGGCTCGCCCCGCACCCGGGCACCGACGGCGCGCTCGCCCAGGCCATGGGCCACGTGATCCTCACGGAGCACTACGCGCAGCGCCGCACCCCGCAGTTCGCGCAGTACGCGGCCCGCTTCACGGACCTCCCGCACCTCGTCGTGCTCGACGAGCACGACGACGGCTCGGGGTCGGGCACGACGTACGTGCCCGGCAAGTTCCTCACCGCGGCGGACCTGCCCGACGGCGTCGGGCGCCCCGGGGACGACGACGCGAGCTCGGCGAACGCGCGCTTCAAGACCGTCGTGCTCGACGCGGACGGCACCCCGCGCGTCCCGCACGGCAGCCTCGGCCACCGCTACGGCGAGGCCGACGCCGGGCGGTGGAACCTCGACCTCGGCGACATCGACCCGCTGCTCTCGGTCGCCGACCCGCACGGCGTCTTCTGGGGCGCGCCCCAGGCCGCTCCCACCCGCGACTCGGTCCCCGACCGCCCGGTGTCGCCCGACCACGGCTCTACCTCGGCGGACCACGGCTCTACCCCGGCCGACCAGGGCTCTCCCCCGGCCGGGCACTCGTACGAGACGGTCGCCGTCGGGCTGCCGCGGTTCGACCTCGACCCGGCCCCGGGCGACGACGCGGGCGCGCACCTGGGCGGTGCGGGCGTCGTCGTGCGCGGCGTGCCGGCGCGGCGGGTCGGCGGGCGGCTCGTCACGACGGTGCTCGACCTGCTGCTCGCGCAGTACGGCGTGAACCGGCCGGAGCTCGGCCTGCCGGGCGAGTGGCCCGCCGGCTACGACGACGACGCGACGCCCGCCACCCCGGCGTGGCAGGAACGGTTCACGGGCGTGCCTCCCGCGGCCGCCGCGCGCATCGGGCGGGAGTTCGCGCAGAACGCGCTCGACTCGGGCGGGCGCTCGATGATCATCATGGGCGCAGGCACGAACCACTGGTTCCACTCGGACACGATCTACCGCGCGATGCTCGCGCTGACCACCCTCACCGGCTGCCAGGGCGTCAACGGCGGCGGGTGGGCGCACTACGTGGGGCAGGAGAAGTGCCGCCCCGTCACGGGCTGGGCGCAGTACGCGGGCGGCCTCGACTGGTCGCGACCGCCGCGCCAGATGATCGGCACCGCGTTCTGGTACCTCGCGACCGACCAGTGGCGCTACGACGGCCTGCCCGCGGACGCGCTCGCGTCGCCGCTCGCGCAGGGCCAGTTCTCCGGGCGCACGACGGCGGACACGCTCGTCGAGTCCGCGCAGCGCGGCTGGATGCCGAGCTACCCGACGTTCGACCGCAACCCGCTCGACCTCGTGGACGAGGCCCGCGCGGCGGGCAAGGAGCCGGCACAGCACGTCGTCGACGAGCTCCGGGCCGGGACCCTCCGGTTCGCGTGCGAGGACCCCGACGACCCCGCGAACTTCCCGCGCGTCGTCACGGTGTGGCGCGCGAACATCCTCGGGTCGTCGGGCAAGGGCAACGAGTACTTCCTCCAGCACCTCCTGGGGACGGACGCCGCGGTCAACGCCGCGGAGTCCGGTCCCGAGCGTCGCCCGCGGTCGATGACGTGGCGCGAGGAGGCGCCGCGCGGCAAGCTCGACCTGCTCGTCACGCTCGACTTCCGGATGACGTCGACGACGCTGTTCTCGGACGTCGTGCTCCCCGCCGCGACCTGGTACGAGAAGCACGACCTGTCCTCGACGGACATGCACCCGTTCGTGCACTCGTTCAACCCGGCGATCGACCCGCCGTGGCAGACGCGCACGGACTTCGACATCTTCCACACCGTCGCGGCGAAGGTCTCCGAGCTCGCGGTGACGCACCTCGGGGTGCGGGAGGACCTCGTCGCCGCCCCGCTCGCGCACGACACCCCGGACGAGATGGCCGTCCCGCACGGCGCGCTCACCGACTCGGGGCGGCCCGTGACGGAGCGCGAGCTCGTGCCGGGCGTGACGATGCCGAAGCTCGTCGTCGTCGAGCGCGACTACCCGGCGT
Source organism: Cellulosimicrobium sp. JZ28 (assembly GCF_015327065.1). Lineage (NCBI taxonomy): Bacteria > Bacillati > Actinomycetota > Actinomycetes > Micrococcales > Promicromonosporaceae > Cellulosimicrobium > Cellulosimicrobium sp. JZ28. Next base: position 3,407,380 of record NZ_CP017660.1, read on the forward strand.
TCGCCGCGCGCATGGCCGCGCTCGGTCCTCTCACCGAGAAGGCGGGCATGGCGACCAAGGGCGTGCAGTTCTCGCCCGGGCCGGAGGTCGCGGACCTCGGCCGGCGCAACGGGCTCGTGCCCGACGGCCCCGCCGCCGGTCGTCCGCGACTCGACCGCGACACGCACGCGTGCGAGATGATCCTCGCCCTCTCGGGGACGACGAACGGTCGCCTCGCCGTGCAGGGGTTCGAGCACGTCGAGCGCCGCACGGGCACGCCCCTGGCGGACCTCGCCCGCGACGAGCAGGGCAAGCGCGTGACGTTCCCCGACGTCCAGTCCCGCCCGACCCCGGTCATCACCTCGCCCGAGTGGTCGGGCTCGGAGCACGGCGGGCGCCGGTACTCGGCGTTCGTCGTCAACGTGGAGCGGCTCAAGCCGTGGCACACCCTCACGGGCCGGCAGCACTTCTACCTCGACCACGACTGGATGATCGAGCTCGGCGAGCACCTGCCGGTGTTCCGGCCGCCGCTCGACATGCACCGGCTGTTCGGCGACTCGCCCGTCGTGGGCGACACCTCGCCGTCGGGCTACCCGGGGTCCGCCGGGCACGCGGAGGTCGCGGTGCGGTACCTGACCCCGCACAACAAGTGGGCGATCCACTCGGAGTACCAGGACAACCTCTTCATGCTGTCGCTGTCGCGCGGCGGCCCCGGCATCTGGATGAGCCCGGCCGACGCGGCCAAGATCGGCGTCGCGGACAACGAGTGGATCGAGGCGTACAACCGCAACGGCGTCGTGGTGGCGCGCGCGATCGTCAGCCACCGGATGCCCGAGGGCACGGTCTACATGTTCCACGCGACCGACCGCACGATCGACGTCCCGCTCGCCGAGACGTCGGGCCTGCGCGGCGGGATCCACAACTCGCTCACGCGCATCCTGCTCAAGCCGACGCACCTCGCGGGCGGGTACGCCCAGCTCTCGTACGCGTTCAACTACCTCGGGCCGACGGGGAACCAGCGCGACGAGATGACGGTCGTCCGGCGCCGGAGCCAGGAGGTGCGGTACTCGTGACGCGGACGGGCGCAGCAGGCGGCCTCGGGCCGGCCGGCCGGGAGGGGGTGGGGTCGTGCGCGTGATGGCGCAGATGTCGATGGTCATGAACCTCGACAAGTGCATCGGGTGCCACACGTGCTCGGTGACGTGCAAGCAGGCGTGGACGAACCGCACCGGCGTGGAGTACGTGTGGTTCAACAACGTCGAGACGCGTCCCGGGCTCGGGTACCCGCGCACCTACCAGGACCAGGAGCGCTGGCAGGGCGGCTGGGTCAGGACGAAGAAGGGCCGGCTCAAGCTCCGCGCCGGGGGCCGCCTGAAGAAGCTCGCGACGATCTTCTCCAACCCGAAGCTCCCCTCGATCCACGACTACTACGAGCCGTGGACCTACGAGTACGACATGCTGCTCTCGTCGCCGCAGGGGCAGCACACGCCCGTCGCCCGGCCGAAGTCGCTGCTCACGGGCGGTGACATCAACATCTCCTGGTCCGCGAACTGGGACGACGACCTCGGCGGCTCGACCGCGACCATGCAGGACGACCCCGTGCTCCAGCACATGTCGGAGCACGTCGCCACCGAGCTCGACAAGACGTTCATGTTCTACCTGCCGCGCATCTGCGAGCACTGCCTCAACCCGGCGTGCGTCGCCTCGTGCCCCTCGGGGGCCATGTACAAGCGGGCCGAGGACGGCATCGTGCTGGTCGACCAGGACCAGTGCCGGGGCTGGCGCATGTGCGTCACCGGGTGCCCGTACAAGAAGGTCTACTTCAACCACAAGACCGGCAAGGCCGAGAAGTGCACGCTCTGCTACCCGCGCATCGAGGTCGGCCTGCCGACCGTGTGCTCCGAGACCTGCGTCGGACGCCTGCGCTACCTCGGCCTCGTCCTCTACGACGCCGACAAGGTCACCGAGGCCGCGAGCGTCGAGGACGAGCACGAGCTCCTCGCCTCGCAGCGCGCCGTCTTCCTCGACCCGAACGACCCGGAGGTCGTGGCCGCCGCACGTGCCGAGGGCATCCCCGACGACTGGATCACGGCCGCCCAGCGCTCGCCGATCTGGGACCTGATCTCGCGCTACGAGGTCGCGCTGCCCCTGCACCCCGAGTACCGCACGCTGCCGATGGTCTGGTACATCCCGCCGCTGTCCCCCGTCGTCGACGTCGTCGCCGCCTCCGGGAACGACGGCGAGGACGGGCGCACGCTGTTCGCCGCGATCTCGAAGATGCGCATCCCGCTCGAGTACCTCGCCGGACTGTTCACGGCGGGCGACACCGCCCCGGTGGAGCGCGTGCTGCGCCGTCTGGCCGCCATGCGGTCGTACATGCGCGACATCAACCTCGGCCGGGAGGCCGACGAGCGGACCGCGGCCGCGGTCGGCATGACCGGTGGCCAGGTCGAGGAGATGTACCGCCTGCTCGCCGTCGCGAAGTACGAGGACCGGTACGTCATCCCGACCGCGCACACCGAGATCGCGCGCGAGCTCGACGAGCTGTCGTGCTCCCTCGACTACGACGGCGGCCCCGGCATGGGCGGCATGGGCCTCACGGGCGGCGGCCCGTTCGGCGAGACGTCGGGGAGCCCGGTGCCGGTCGCGGTCGAGAACTTCCACGTGCTCCAGGCGCGGCAGACGGCGGACTCGCCCTACGGGCCGTCGACCCCCGGCCGCGTCAACCTCCTCAACTGGGACGGGAACGGGCGACCGCCCGGCCTCTTCCCGCCGGGCGAGGGACCCGAGCCGGGCGACGTGTCGGGCGCACCCGGCGGCGTCACGCCGGGCGGCCCGGGCTCGCTGCCGGGCGGGCGCCAGGACGCCCGGCACGACACGATCCCCGGCCCCCCGGCGCCCGGTGGACCGGGGCCCGGCGGTCCGGCGGGTGGCCCGGCGGGCGGCCCCGCGCCCGGGAGCGGTCCCGGCGTCGAGCCCGACGGGGGCACCCGATGAGGGCGCGCTCCCTGCTCCCGACCCCCGCGCTGCGGCCCGGGGCACGACCTCGGGGGCCGCAGCCCGACCACCTGGCCCCCGTGGCGACGTCGGCCGCCCAGCGCCGGACGGCCCACATGGCCGCGTCGCTGCTGCTCGCCTATCCCGACGAGGACGTGCTCGCCGCGGTCGACGCCGTCCGCGCGTCCGCCCCGGCCCTGCCCGGCCCCGTCCGCGAGCGCCTGGAGGACTTCTGCGACGTGCTCACGACGCCGGGCGGGCCGGGCCTGCGCGAGCTCCAGGCGCGGTACGTCGCGACGTTCGACCTCAAGCGGAAGTGCTCGATGTACCTCTCGTACTACGCGGCGGGCGACACCCGCCGGCGCGGGACGGCGCTCGTCGCGTTCGTCGAGGCGTACCGCGCGGCCGGGTGGGAGGTCACTGGCTCGGAGCTCCCCGACTACCTGCCGACGGTGCTCGAGTTCTCGGCCCGGACCACGGGCGACGACGCGACGATCGCGGCCGGTCTGCTCGCGTCCCACCGCGACGGCATCGAGGTGCTGCGCACGGCGCTCGAGAGCGCGCGCAGCCCCTGGACCGGGGTCGTCGAGGCCGTGTGCCTCACGCTGCCGCCGCTCGACGAGCGCACGCAGCAGCGGTACGTCGAGCTCGTGACGGCGGGGCCGCCCGCCGAGCTCGTGGGCATGGAGCCCTTCGCGCTCGAGCCGTACGGCACGGGCGCGCCCGACCGGACGGGAGGTGCGGTGCGATGAGCGGGGTGAGCACCGGAGAGGTCCTGCTGTGGGTCGTGTTCCCGTACGTGACGTTCGCGGTGTTCGTCGTGGGCTCGATTTGGCGGTACCGGTACGACAAGTTCGGGTGGACGACGCGGTCCAGCGAGCTCTACGAGAAGCGGCTGCTGCGGCTCGGCTCGCCGCTCTTCCACTTCGGCCTGCTGTTCGTGATCCTCGGGCACCTGATGGGGCTCGTGATCCCGGAGTCGTGGACGGAGGCGGTGGGGATCCAGGAGGTCGCGTACCACTTCGTCGCGACGTACATGGGGTCGGTCGCGGCCGTCGTGCTCGTCGCGGGCCTGCTCATCCTCATCTACCGCCGCCGCACGTCCGGGCCCGTCTTCCGCGCGACGACGCGCATGGACAAGACGATGTACGTGTTCCTCGCGGCGTCGATCCTGCTCGGGTCGTGGGCCACGGTGCAGACGCAGCTCCTCGCCGACGGGCTCGGGTACGACTACCGCCAGACCATCTCGCCGTGGTTCCGCTCGCTCTGGTACCTCCAGCCGCAGCCGGAGCTCATGGCGGGCGTGCCCGCGGCGTTCCAGCTCCACATCGTCGCGGCGAACCTGCTGTTCATCCTGTGGCCGTTCACGCGGCTCGTGCACGCGTTCTCCGCCCCGGTGCCGTACCTGTTCCGCCCGTACATCGTGTACCGCTCGCGCGACGCGTCGGTCGCCGCGCGCGGCCCGCGCCCGGGCTGGGACCCCTCGGAGCGCCCGCGCTCGCGCTGACCCCGAAGGCCTGGTCCGGCCGGTCCGGGTGGCCCGGGTCGACGCCCGCCGGCGGGTGAATTCGGCCCGACGCCGTCCCCAGGACACCCCGCGGCGCCCTCCTTCCCGGGGCGGTCAACCCCGACCGCGACCGTCCCCGGAAGAGGTTCCCGCATGTCCACCACCGCCCCGACGACCGCCGGTCGTCCCCGCGCCACCCGCCCGTCCGTGCCGTCGGCGGCGGACGCCACGCCCGCCCGCCGCCGTCGCGCCGCCCTCGTGCCCGCACGTCTCGCGGGCCGGGCGGACGCCGCCGTCGCCGCGACCGCGCGCGTCCTTACCCGCTGGTCCGTGCCCGCCCTGCGCGTCGCCCTCGGTCTCGTGTTCCTCGGGTTCGGCGTCCTCAAGCTCGTCCCCGGCGCGAGCCCGGCGGCCGCGATCGCGGCACGCACCGTCGAGACGCTCACGCTCGGCCTCGTCGGCGGGACCGCGGCCGTGGTCCTCACCGCGGTCCTGGAGACGTTCATCGGCCTGACGCTCCTCACCGGCCGGCTGCTCCGCGCGGGGCTGCTCGCGCTCGCCGTCGCGATGGCCGGGATCCTCTCGCCGATCGTGCTGTTCGCGGGCGAGCTGTTCGGCCACGGCATGACCCTCATGGGCCAGTACGTGCTCAAGGACCTCGTCCTCGTGACCGGCGCGGCTGTCGTCGCCGCTGTCGCCCTCGGGGCGCGCCTGAAGCTCGACGCATGACCCCTCGGCGCTCCCACGCCTTCCCTGACCCGACCCCGAGGACCCCGTGACCGCTCCGGTCACGGGGTCCTCGTCGCCTGCGGGCGACGAGCGATGAGTCCCGGCCGCCCCACCGGTCCTCCCTCTCGACGCGGGCGTCGCACGACGCCCCGCACCTCGACCCCCGACGGAGGACGTCCATGACCGCCACGCACAGCACCCCGACGACCGCGCTGCCCGGGCGCACACCCGTGAGGGCGACGCCCTCGCTGCCGCCCGCCGTCGGCTGCCGATGGTGGAGATCGACGGCACCGTCGCGGTCGTCGGCCCGGACGGGCCGATCCCGTTCGTCGACCTCTTCGAGGGCCGCGAGGAGCTCGTGGTCTACCAGCACATGTGGCACGACGGCGCCCCGCACCAGGGCCAGTGCGAGGGCTGCACGTGGACCGCCTGGCACCTGCGGGACGCGGTCTACCTCAACGCGCGCGGCGTCTCGTTCGCGATCCTCACCGTGGGCCCGTGGGACGAGGTGGAGCCGTTCGTGGAGTTCATGGGCTACACCCAGCCCTGGTACTCGGTGCGTGGGCTGGACGAGCCGGTCGGCGGCGAGATGGGGTACCTCAGCGTCTTCCTGCGCGACGGCGACCGGGTGTTCCTCACGTACCGCTCGACGGGCCGCGGGACCGAGCCGACCAACCCCGCGTTCGCCCTGCTCGACCGGACGCCCTACGGCCGTCGCGAGGCGTGGGAGGAGACCCCCGAGGGCTGGCCCGAGGGGAACGATGCCGGCTGGTTCTGGCGCACGGACGCGGACGGCTTCGCCGGCTGGAGCCCGACCACGCGTCCCGCCCCGCAGTGGACCCGTCCCGGTGCGACCCCCGTCGAAGCCCTCGGTCGGCACGAGCACCACCACTGACGCGCGAGGCGCCTCAGAGGGCGAGCGTCAGGTACGCGCTGTGGGGGTCGTCGGTGTAGTCGGCGAACGGCGCGCACGGCACGAACCCGTGGCGCGCGTACAGCCGCCGCGCCGCCGCGAAGTAGTCCTCGGTGCCCGTCTCCAGGCTCACACGGTCCAGGCCGCGGTCGCGCGCGACGTCGAGCAGGTGCGCGAGAACCGTGGCGGCGACGCCCCGGCCCCGGGCGGCCGCCGTCGTGCGCATCGACTTGAGCTCGCCCGACATCGCGTCGTGCTGCTTCAGCGCGCCGCACCCGAGGAGCGCGCCGTCCGCCGACCGCGCGGTGACGAACGTGATGTCCGGCGCGCGCAGGCGCTCGACGTCGAGCGCGTGCACGCTCTCCGGCGGCGACGTCGCGTGCATGTCGTCCAGGTGCTCCTGGAGCAGCGCCAGCACGTCCACGGTCGTCGGGTCCTCCACGACGACGCGGACGTCGTCCCAGGTGGTCGTCTCGCTCACGCGCCGAGCGTGCCACACCCGACGCAGGAGACGACGCGTGGCGCCTGATCGCAGACGGCTCGCCAACCACCACGAACCCGTTCTGCGCGTCCGGGTCGGGGCGCCGTGGGCGGCACCGGAGCGGGAGAGGCGGCGGCGCGGACGACGGCTGCCGAGCCTGGTGCCGACCACCGCCGGAGCGGCGAGTGTGAGAGGTTGGGAGCCGACAGTGTTCCCGCGTCGGCCGGCCTCAACGGAAAAAGGCACCCGCATGGCTCACGAGAGCGACCCGGCCACGTATCCTCCCGTCCCGTTGCACGGAGGCCTGCGATCCAGCCCCGACTCGTGGGAGCTGTGGGGCGAGATCGACTACGCCGTCGTCGAGTCCGCGCAACCTCGCCCGAGCCCGGCCCATGGGGCGCTGCACATCGATGCCTCGCGCGTCACGTTCCTGGACTCCGCCGGTGTCAGCCTCCTCCTGCTTGCCGCCAGCGCACCTCTGCGGCCGATCATCCTGGGCTGCAGCGACTACGCCCGAGACGTGCTCGAGCTCGCAGGAGCGTCGGACCTCTTCGTGTGGAGCACCACGCGACCCTCCGCGTAGCCGATCGACCATGCCACGCCCGACCAGCGTCGCCCAGCCGTCAGTCCTGACGACGGCACGTCCCGTGATCGCGCTTCGCCCGACGACCCGCTTGCTCGATACCGCGAGGAACGACGGCGGTCTCACCCACGCTGCACCGCCCAGCGCTGCGAGGACCGACGGTCGGGCGCGCTCCCCCGGTTGACGTCTTCGCGACCGACGTGCTCCACCTGGAGCTCGAGCACCAGGCGGTGCGTCAGGCTCGCGGTCACCGAGGTGGTGGCTGGATGGCTCCCACACGCTGGTTCCATGCGGCGACGGCCGTGTCGAGGCGCGCGCGTGCGGCGACGTAGAGGACGAGCTCGACGGGCGCCCCCTGGTCGACGACCGAGATGACGTCTTCCATCTCGCGCTGGGAGGCGTCGATCTCGCCCACGAGGTCGGCGGGTCGGTGGATCGAGGTCTCTCGGTCGTCGGTCATCGTGCGCCGCGGTGCTAGACCTGGCGTGCGAGGCGTCGGCGGAGCTGGTGGATGCGCAGGGTACCGACGACGAGGGCGACGATCCCGACGCCGATGCCTGCGATGAGCAGGGCCAGGGCGAGCGGGACGGAACCTTGCCAGCCGAGGAACGAGACGATCACGAGCTGGGTGTTCTGGAGCATGAACACGATGAGTGCGACCAGGACGAGGGCGGCGACGCACAGGCCGACCCAGGTGGCTCCGGTGCGGGTTCGGGGAGTTCTTGTCGGGTTGCCCGACGTGCGGGACACGCCTGAGTCGGGATGGCTGCCTGACACGGCGGCGGTGGGCTGTCCGTTCGTCGCGGAGCTGAGCGGGGTGGTGGCCATGGTGGCCTCCTTGCGGTTCCGGGCCCGCGCACCTCATATGGGGCACGTTCGCCGCGGATAGCCCGACCCTACGCCCTCAACCTGGGAACGAACCTGGGAGCGGCTGTACGCGCGGGCCAGGTGTTCCTAGCGGCCGAGGCTGGCTGCCAGGGGGCAGGAGAACGGTTCGCGGGCGCGTCTGGGGACGTCGTTGAGGTACTGGACGACGATCCGGTAAGAGGTGAAGAACCCGACCTCGGTGTAGGTCACGCCGAGCTGGGAGCAGTACTCGCGCACGAGGGGCTGGACACGCTTGAGGTTCGGGCGCGGCATGCTCGGGAACAGGTGGTGCTCCACCTGGCGGTTGAGACCGCCCATGAAGAAGTCGACGACCGGGCCGCCGCGGATGTTGCGGGACATGAGGACCTGGCGGCGCAGGAAGTCGACGTCCGCGGTCGCCGGGACGATCGGCATGCCCTTGTGGTTCGGGGCGAACGCGCCCCCGAGCAGGACGCCGAACACCGCGAGCTGCACGGCCAGGAACGCCCCCGCGACGGTCGGGGGGAGCAGCAGGCCCAGCGCCACCAGGTAGAGCGCGAGCCGTAGGAGCAGGACCGGGACCTCCACGCCACGGTGCGGCACGGGCCGACGGCCGAGCACCCGGCGCACGCTCGCGACGTGCAGGTTGAGGCCCTCCAGGGCGAGCAGGGGAAAGAAGTACCAGCCCTGCCGACGTGCCAGCCACCCTCGCCAGCCGTGCCGGCTCGCGATGACGGCGGGCGTGAACGCGATCACGCCCGGTGAGATGTCCGGGTCATGGCCCTCCTGGTTCGGGGCCGCGTGGTGCGCGTCGTGCTTCATCGTCCACCAGGCGTGGCTGAGCCCGACGAGCGCGTTCGCGAGGATGCGAGCGGTCCAGTCGTTCCAGGCCCGCGACCGGAACACCTGCCGGTGGGAGCTGTCGTGACCCAGGAACGCGAGCTGGGCGAGAACGAGGGCGAGCACCACGGCCAGCAGGAGCTGCCACCAGGAGTCACCCATGAGGACGATCCCGGCCCAGACGGCACCGAACGCTGCGACCGTCAGGACGAGCCGGGTCCAGTAGTAGCCGTACCGCCGACGCAGCAGCCCGGACTCGCGCACGATCTTCGCCAGCACCGAGTAGTCCCGAGCCGTCGCCCGCGCCGCAGGCAGCGCGCGGACCGTCAGGACCTGGGGCGGCGGCGCCTCACTCGAAGCGGACACGGTCGGCCTCGGCCTTCACGCTCGCGGCACGCACCGCCTCGGCCGCGCGCCAGGCCTCGAGCTCGTCCGCCCGCCTGGTCCGTTCTGTCGCGATCGCCTCCTGGGTGTCCCGGATCACCGTCGCGATCTCGTGGGCGAGCCCGCCGGAGAGCATGGCGAGGTTCGTGTTCTCGATGAGCAGGCGCCGGTCCTCCACCCGTAGCCTGACCCCCGCATAGCCATGATCGGCGAGCAACGTCGTGACGGCGGGCAGCTCGAGCAACGCTTGCTCCGGACCCGACACGCGGCGGGAGAAGACGGCGGTCACGGTGTAGAGGGGAGGCTCCGCGTCGGTGCCGAGCTCGCGCGGCAGCGCAGTGTCCAGGACGCCCCGCAGCTGCAGTGCGGTGTCCTGCACCCGGCCGAAGGACGTGGCATTAGGGGTGGTGGTGCTCATGGTGACGTCCGATGCTCGGAACCGGCGGGCCGGCTCGCATCCGCTGCCGTCGCGGCAGTCGGGGAGGCGTCAGGCGCCCCACTCAAGGAGATCGGTGCGTCCTCCAGGTCGGGTTCATAACCCCCGTCGTCGTCCCATCGCGCGCCCGAGGTGTCCTCGTCCGGGGCGTCCATCTCGCCCGGCGTCCGAGAGCCTTCTCGATCGGCGTCGCGTGGGCCGATCCGGCGATCAACCACACTTCGACACTACACCTGGACGGGTTGCTCGCTGTGTCCACGAAAGCCTGCCCAGCCGTCGGTGAGAGGATGAGCAGATGGCCTTGACGGAGTTCCTCCTCGCTCGGATCGACGAGGACGAGGCAGCGTGCGCGACCCTCGATGACGAGCCGGGACCTCCAGCGCCGTGGTCACGCTCACGGCTCCTGACCGAGTGCGCGATGAAACGACGCATCATCACCCTCGCCTACGAGGCCACCGGGTACGACATGACTGCCGACCTCGAGCGTGACACCGACGAGCGCGCCCAGAGCGGCGTCGCCTTCGTCGGTGACCGCATCCTGCGAGCCCTCGCCACGCCCTACGCCCAGCACCCGGACTTCGACCCCACCTGGCGCACCTGACGACTCGCCCGTCTGCTCCGGCCCCCGGTGTGGCGAGCTGGCCACGGAGGGCGCATCGTGAGAGACGCGACCACGTGTCGCGGGGAACGCCGGTCGTGAAGCAGCCCGCTTCCGGAGGACCTCCCGGGCCACGACGGCGTACCGCAACCGTCAGGGGCGCAGAGACTACGCCGAGAGCGTGAGCCGCCATGAGCGTCATCGAGAAGTGGATCGCCGTGGACTGTCCGGGCTGCGGTGGCCAAGCACGCGCCCGCGTCCTGCACATCATCGCCTGGGGCTCGATCCCCGGCTCCCGCGTCCCGCACCGAGTGAGCATCCTGTGCCCCCATCGTTGCCCGATCACTCGCGACGAAGCTGCCTCGGCCGTGCTCGTGTGCCCCGAGTGCCAGCTGCACGTCGCCTAGCCCCACGCCAGGGGCGTCCACCGGGAAGCGGGAAGACTGCACCTCCCCAGCCGGACCGCGAAGCCCAGCACACCCTCCGTCGGAGGACACTCCGCAGATGCGGGTCTAGAGTCGCTCTCATGCCGCACTTTCGGATCCGCGAGGCCGCGAGCCTGCTCGGGGTCAGCGACGACACCGTCCGCCGCTGGGTCGACGCCGGAGACCTCGCCGCGAGCGCCGACGACGCCGGGCGCAAGGTCGTCGACGGCGCGGAGCTCGCGCGGTTCGCCGTCGCGCAGTCGCACCCGACGCCCGACCCGTCGGGTGTCGCCCGCTCGGCGCGCAACCGGTTCGTGGGGATCGTGACGGACGTCGTGAGCGACACCGTCATGTCCCAGGTCGAGATGCTCTGCGGCGGCCAGCGGGTCGTGTCGCTCATGAGCACGGAGGCCGTGCGCGAGCTGCGGCTCGAGCCCGGCAGCCTCGCCGTCGCGGTGGTCAAGGCGACGACCGTCATCGTCGAGACCCCCGGAGGAGCCGCGTGAGCGCGGCCGCCCGCACGACGACCCGCCGCCGCGCCCGGGGCCCTCTCGCGGCGCTCGCGGCGGCGGTCCTGGTCGCCGGCCTCGCCGCGTGCGCCACGGGCGCGGGGACCGACGACGGCGCTACCCCCGACCCCGCGCGCACGACGACCGAGGACCGCACCCTCACCGTGCTCGCCGCGGCCTCGCTGCGCGACGTGTTCACCGACCTCGCGGCGGACTTCGAGGACGACCACGACGGCGTGGCCGTCGCGCTGTCGTTCGCCGGGTCGTCCGACCTGGGCGACCAGATCCTCGCCGGCGCGCCGGCCGACGTCTTCGCGTCCGCGGACGAGCGCTCCATGACGCGCGTCGTCGACGCCGGGGACGCGGCCGACCCCGTCGCGTTCGCGACGAACACGCTGACGATCGTCACGCCGCCAGGGAACCCCGCGGGCGTCGAGACCTTCGCCGACCTCGAGCGCGACGACGTCAAGGTCGTCGTGTGCGCACCGCAGGTGCCGTGCGGCAGCGCGACCGACACCGTCGCCGAGGCCGCGGGCGTAACGCTCCACCGTGTGAGCGAGGAGGGCAGCGTCACCGACGTGCTCGGCAAGGTGACGTCGGGCGAGGCCGACGCGGGGCTCGTCTACGTCACCGACGCGACGCTCGCGGGCGACGACGTCGAGGTCGTGGACGTACCCGAGACGAGCGCCGCGCTCAACGTCTACCCGATCGTGCTCGTCGCGGCGGCCGAGGACGCCGGCCCGGAGCAGGTCGCGCTCGCGCAGGCGTGGGTCGACCTCGTGACCGGCGACGCCGGACAGGCCGCGCTCGCCGCCGCGGGCTTCGGCGCGCCCGACGCCTCCGCGCCGTGACCTCCGCGCGCCCCGGCGGGTCCTGATGCGCGGCCTGCCCCGCTGGGTCCTCGTCCCCGCGCTGCTGGGCGCGTTGTTCGTCGTCGTGCCCGTGGCGGCGATGGTCGGGCGCGTGGAGCTGGCGCCGGGGCCGGACGGGACCGGCGGCTTCTGGGCGCTCGTGACCTCCCCGGCGGCTCTCGACGCGCTCGGCCTGTCGCTGCGCACGGCGCTCGCCGCGACGGCGTGCTGCGTGGTGCTCGGCGCGCCCATGGCGCTCGTCCTGGCGCGCACCACGTTCCCCGGGCAGCGCGTCGCACGCGCCCTCGTGCTCCTGCCGCTCGTGCTGCCGCCCGTCGTCGGTGGCATCGCGCTGCTGCACACGTTCGGGCGCCGGGGCCTGGTCGGCCGGCACCTCGAGGTGCTGGGGATCGAGGTCGCGTTCACGACGACGGCCGTCGTGCTGGCGCAGACCTTCGTCGCCCTGCCGTTCCTCGTGCTCAGCCTGGAGGGCGCGCTGCGCAGCCAGGACACGCGCCTCGAGGACGTCGCCGCGACGCTCGGCGCGCGGCCCACGACCGTCCTGCGGCGGGTCACGCTCCCCCGCGTCCTGCCGGGGCTGCTGTCCGGCGCCGTGCTCGCGTTCGCGCGCGCCCTCGGCGAGTTCGGAGCGACCCTGACGTTCGCAGGCGCGCTCCAGGGCGTCACGCAGACCCTGCCGCTCGAGATCTATCTCCAGCGCAGCGCGGACCCGGACAGCGCCGTCGCGCTGTCGTTCGTGCTCGTCGTGGTCGCGGTCCTCATCACCGCGGTCGTCCACGGGCCGCGCGCGCTCGGTGGCCCGCGCCCGCGGCGAGGCGTCCGGGGATCCCTGCCCGACGGCGGCCCGCGCCCCCGCGCCGTCGTCTCCCCTGCCCCGCAGGCCGGCCCGCCGGTCGACCGGGCCGCGGCACCCGCCGGGGCTCCGACGTCGCGCACCGGGACGCCGCCCGCCGCGCTGACCGTGCGCGCCGTCGTGCCGGAGCGCGGGCTCGACGTGGACCTCACCGTCGCGCCGGGCGAGGTCGTGGCGGTGCTCGGCGAGAACGGCGCGGGCAAGTCCACGCTCGTGCAGGTCGTCGCGGGCCTGCTCACGCCCGGCGAGGCCCCGGGCGCGCGCGTCACCGTCGGGCACGACGACGTCTCGCGCCTCCCGCCGCGCCGTCGTCACCTCGCGTGGCTGAGCCAGCGCCCGCTGCTGTTCGAGCACCTGTCGGTCGAGGACGACGTCGCGTTCGGCCTCCGGTCCCGGGGCGTGCCCCGCGCTCGTGCCCGCGAGGAGGCCCGGGACGCGCTGGCGCGCGTCGGCGCGGCGGACCTCGCGCGGCGCCGCTCGACCGACCTCTCGGGCGGGCAGGCGCAGCGCGTCGCGATCGCCCGGGCGCTCGTGACCGACCCGCGCGTGCTCCTGCTGGACGAGCCGCTCGCGTCGCTCGACGTCGGCGTCGCGCAGCACGTCCGGACCGTGCTGCACCACGCGCAGCGCGAGCACCCGCGCACGACCCTGCTCGTGACCCACGACCTGCTCGACGTGCTGCTCCTCGCGGACCGCGTCGTCGTGCTGGAGGGCGGCCGCGTCGTCGAGGACGGCCCGGTGGACGCGGTGCTCACGCGCCCGCGGTCCCGGTTCGCCGCCCGTCTCGCGGGCGTCAACCTGCTCGCGGGGAGCGTCGCGCACGTCGCCGTCCCGGAGCCGGCGCGGACGGCGGGCGGTGGTGCGCCGGGGGCGGCGGGCGCGACCGCGGACGGGACGGACCTGGTCGAGGTCGCGGCGGACGCCCCGGGCGCGGAGACCATCGCGCGCGAGGTGACCGTCACCGTCGACGGCGCGGAGGTCCGCGTGCGCGGGACGGCGGGCGAGCCTCTCGTGGTCGGGGACGGCGCCGTCGCGGTGTTCGAGCCGCGCGCGGTCGCCGTGCACCGCACGACCCCCGAGGGCAGCCCGCGCAACGCGTACCGGGTCGTCGTGACGAGCGTCGAGCCGCACGGGCCGCTCCTGCGCGTGTGGGGACGCGCGCTGGACGACGACCCGGGCGACCCGACCGCGGGGGCGACGACCGCCGTCGGGCACGACGCGCCGCGCCTCGCCGCGGACCTCACGCCGCGCGCGGTCGCCGAGCTCGGTCTGGTGCCGGGCGAGCGCGTCTGGTTCGTCGTCAAGGCGGCCGAGGTCCGCGTGCACGCGCGCTGAGCCCGCGGGACCCGCCAGCCCCCGACGGGACCGGGGCGTGCCGCTCAGGCGGGGCCGGGGCGTGCCGCTCAGGCGGGGGCGGGCGGGACGCCGTCGAGCGCGGTGCGCACCTCGCCGACGATCGCGGCCATCGCGGCCTCGGCGGCCTCCGGGTCGCCGTCCGCGACCGCGCGCGCGACGGCCTCGTGCTGGTCGAGGGCCTCGGGGACGGGCGAGGCGGGCATGAGGCCCAGGTGCGTCCGGCCGCTGAGCACGGCTGCGACGACCCCCGCGAGCGCGCCGAACATCTCGTTGCCGCTCGCGCGGAGCAGGATCTCGTGGAACCGGACGTCGAGCGCGAGGAACTCCTCGAGGTCGCCCGCCTCCCCGAGCAGGCGCATGCGACCGGCGGCGGCGACGAGCTCGGCGCGCTCGGCGGGCGTGGCGTGGAGCGCGGCCCCGGCGGCGGCGAGCGGCTCGACGGCGTGCCGCAGCTCGGTGAGCGTGCGGAGCTGCGGGTCGCGGCCGGGGCCCTCGAGCCGCCAGCGGATGACGCGCGGGTCGAGCACGTTCCAGTCCTCGATGCCGAGCACGACGATCCCCACGCGGCGCCTCGACCGCACGAGCCCGAGCCCTTCGAGGAGCCGCATGACCTCGCGCGCGACGGTGCGCGACACCCCGAACTCGGAGCCGATCGACTCCAGGGTCAGCGGCGTTCCCGCGGGGACGTCGCCGCTGGTGATGCGACGTCCGAGCGAGTCGAGCACGGTGGTGTGCAGGACCGTCGTCGCCATGTCTCGCAGCCTAGTGGCGGCCAATGGTGCTATCAATCACTTGCCAAAGGTGCTACCAATACCCCACAGTGGAGGCCGAGGACGACCACGACGGTCGCCACCGGGACGGCCGGGGCCGCCGCGCCCCGACCCGACCGGACGCCCCTACCCGACACGGAAGTCGACACATGGACACCGACGTCAGCTCCACCGACCGGCCCGACGACACCGGGCACCACCCCCTGCCCCAGCACCTCGTCGTCATGGGCGTCGCCGGCTCGGGCAAGACCACCGTCGCGACGCTGCTCGCGCAGCGCCTCGGCACCGAGTACGCGGAGGCCGACCGCTTCCACCCGCAGGCCAACATCGACAAGATGAGCGCCGGGACGCCGCTCACCGACGACGACCGGTGGCCCTGGCTCGAGGCGATCCGCGACTGGCTGAGCAGCGAGGCAGAGGCCGGCCGGTCCGGCGTCGTCACGTGCTCCGCGCTCAAGCGCACCTACCGAGACCTGCTGCGCACGGCCCGGGGCGAGGTGTGCTTCGTGCACCTCGACGGCACCCCAGAGCTCCTCGCCGAGCGCATGCAGCACCGCAGCGGGCACTTCATGCCCACGTCGCTCCTGCCGTCGCAGCTCGCCACGCTCGAGCCCCTGGCCGACGACGAGCCCGGCTTCACCGTCGACGTGACCCTCGCGCCCGACGAGATCGCGGACCTCGTCCTGGAGCGCCGCGCCGACTGCGCCGCACCCGCGCACGGGACGGAGGCGCGCCCGTGATCGCCGCCCTCGCCCAGCACGCCCCCGCCCTCGCGACCGTCGCGCGGGCCGCGGAGGACACCCCCGCCACCGACGCAGGCACCACCCAGCTGATCCTGGCGGCCGTCGTCGGCATCGCGACGATCGTCGTGCTCATCGTGTGGCTCAAGCTGCACCCGTTCCTCGCGCTGATGATCGGCTCGGCCGTGCTCGCGGTCGTCGCGGGCATCGACTTCGTCGACGCGTTCACCAGCTTCTCGGCCGGGCTCGGCTCGACGGTCGCCGGGGTCGGCGTGCTCATCGCGCTCGGCGCGATCATCGGCAAGCTGCTCATCGACTCCGGGGGCGCCGACCAGATCGTCGACACGATCCTCGGCAAGACCTCGACGCAGCGCCTGCCGTGGGCCATGGCGCTCATCGCCTTCGTCATCGGCATCCCGCTGTTCTTCGAGGTCGGCGTCGTCCTCCTCGTGCCCGTCGTCATGCTCGTCGCGAAGCGCGTGCGCACCAACCCGATCCTCGTCGGCATCCCGGCGCTCGCCGGGCTGTCCGCGCTGCACGGGCTCGTACCGCCGCACCCCGGCCCGCTGCTCGCGATCGACGCGCTCGGAGCCGACCTCGGCCTCACGCTCGGCCTCGGCCTGCTCGTCGCGATCCCCACCGTCATCGTCTCCGGGCCCCTGCTCGCCAAGCCCCTCGCCCGCTGGGTCCCGCTCCCGCCGCCCACGTCCGTGCTCGGCATCACCGAGCGCGACGAGGACGCCCCGCGCCCGAGCTTCGCGGTGTCCGTCGGCGTCGTCCTGCTGCCGGTGATCCTCATGCTGGCCCGGACCCTCGTCGAGGTCACCGGCTCGATCGACACCGGCTGGGGCCGCGTCTTCGAGTTCATCGGCACGCCGCTCGTCGCGCTGCTCATCACCGCGCTCACCTCGCTCGTCGTGCTGGGCTCCGCGCTCGGCCGCACCCGCGACCAGGTGAGCAAGCTCGTCGACTCGTCGTTCGCGCCGATCGCCGGCATCCTCCTCATCGTCGGCGCCGGCGGCGGCTTCAAGCAGACGCTCGTCGACTCGGGCGTCGGCGACGTCGTCGCGAAGGGCATCTCGGACGCGAACATCACGCCCCTGCTCGCGGGCTGGATCGTCGCCGTCCTCATCCGCGTCGCCACCGGCTCCGCGACCGTCGCGACCATCACCGCCGCGGGCATCATGGCGCCGATCGCGGCCGACCTCCCCCCGACGCACGCGGCGCTGCTGGTGCTCTCCATCGGGGCCGGATCGGTGTTCCTCTCCCACGTCAACGACGCCGGCTTCTGGCTCGTCAAGGAGTACTTCGGCATGACGGTCGGGCAGACGTTCAAGACGTGGTCCCTCATGGAGTGCGTCCTGTCCGTCGTGGCGCTCGTCGTCGTCCTGCTCCTGGGGCTCGTCGTCTAGCAGCCGGCGTCTCCGCAGCACGGCGAGGACCGCCCGGGCGCACGGCCCGGGCGGTCCTGCCGTCTCCGGACGTCAGCTCCGGTCGGTGAAGACCGGGGTGTAGGCGTCCGGGTCCGCGACCCAGGACTTCCGGCGGAAGCGCTGGAGCGACAGACCGAGCAGCGTCAGCAGCCCGGCCATCACGAGCAGACCGAGGTCACCGCCCGCGCCCGTCGTGGCGAGGGCGGTCGGGCCCGACGCCGTGACGGCACCGGACGCGGCGGTCACCGCACCGGTCGCGGCACCGGCCGAGGTGCCCGTCCCCGTGCTCACCGGGTTGAGCACCGGGGTCACCGTGCCGCCGGTCGTCCCCGGGTCCACCGGACCCGTCGGGTCCGTCGGGTCCGTCGGGTCCGTCGGGTCGGTCGGGTCCGTGGGGTCGGTCGGGTCCGTCGGCACGACGGCGGACGTCGGGCACCCCGCCGAGGCGTCGCCCAGGAGGCCCACACCCACGCCGCAGACCGTGACGGGCACGGTCACCGGCAGGTCGACGTCCAGGTCGGGCAGCGCCCCGAGGACGCCGTCCTCACCGAGCACGCCGTCCAGCACGCCGCCGTCGCCCAGCAGCCCGTCCTCGCCCAGCACGCCGTCGAGCAGACCGTCACCCGACGAGCCGCCGAGCAGGTCGTCCACGAGGCCGTCCTCGCCGAGCACGCCGTCCAGCAGGCCGTCGCCCTCACCGAGCAGACCGCCCCCGAGGAGGCCGTCGCCCAGCAGGTCGTCGACGAGGCCGTCCTCGCCGAGGACGCCGTCGAGCAGGCCCGAGCCGTCGGTGCCGGTCGAGCCGGTCCCGTCGCCCGAACCCTCGCCGGCCGTCCCGCCGCCGACCGTGGCGTCACCGCCCACACCGACGGCGACACCCGACACGTCCACCGGGATGGTCACCGGCACGTCGAGGTCCACGCCGGACGCCTCCTCGCCGGTCGAGCCGTCGGCGCCACCACCGGCCGCGGGAGCCGACGGCTGCGCCGGAGCCGGCGTCACCTCCGCGTCACCCAGGACACCGGCAGCGACCCCCGACACGTTCACCGGGACCGTCACCGGCACGTCGACGTCCACCCCGGACGCCTCCTCGCCGGTCGAGCCCTCGGCCCCACCACCGGTCGCCGGAGCCGACGGCTGCGCCGCCGGAGCCGGGGCCACCGTGGCGTCCCCCAGGACGCCCGCAGCGATGCCCGACACGTCCACCGGGACCGTCACCGGCACGTCGAGGTCGACGTCCGCCGGGTCCGCCCCCGTGGCGGGAGCAGGCTCCGGCGCAGGAGCAGGCTCCGGCGCGGGCGCCGGCTCGGCCGGTGCCTGGGTCACCGCGGCGTCACCGAGGACACCGGCAGCGACCCCGGACACGTCCACCGGGACCGTCACCGGCACGTCGACGTCCACGTCCGCGGGAGCCGCCGGGGCGGGCTTCGGCGCGGGCGCGGGCGCGGGTGCCGGTGCCGGCTCGGACGTGACGGCGGCGTCGCCCAGGGCGCCCACCGCGACGTCGGACACGGTCACGGGGACGTGCACGGGCACGTCGACCGCGACGTCGGGCAGGACCTCGGTCACCTGGCTCAGCGGAGCCTCGACCGACACGTCCAGTCCGAGATCGCCGAGGAGGTCGCCCTCGGCTGCGTGGGCCGCTCCGGCCCCGACGACCACGAGGCCGCCTGTGACGAGCGCTGTGCGCAGCGCGCGCCGGACGAAGGTGTGCATGATCGTTTCTCTTTCCTGCTCAGAAGTGGCTGGCGCACGACGGCGCCGGGTCGCGTCTGCCGCGCTCGGGGCGCGACGCGAGCCACGTCAGGCAGGAGAGACGGGGACCTCGAAGAAGGTCGAGGGGTGCTTCGACCGGGCGTCGTCCACGACGGCGGTCCAGGAGGAGAGCGCGGGGGCGTCGGCACCGCTGCCGACCGCCGCGAGCTCGCCGCCCGCCCCGGCGCGCTGCGCGCTGCCGGAGGGCGAGGGAGTGGTGCCGGGGCCGCCGTCGGAGGGGACGCCCCCGGGGCCGGTCGGCCCGTCGGAGGGCAGCGCCGAGCCCGGCGGCGCGCCGTTCGGTGCGACGTCGACCGCCGCCGTCCGGGCGCGCGCGTCCCTCGCGGCGACATCCTCGGGGCCGTCGCGGCCCGTCATGGTGGCGCTGGCTGCGGCGGCCGCCGGTGCGGCGGGCAAGAGCGAGGGGACGGCGGTCGCCGACGGCGCGGCCACGACGCCGCCCGGGTCGACCGCGCCCGGCGTCGACGGGAAGCCGACCGGCGGGTCGTCCGTGCCCGGGGTGTCCGTGCCGGGGGTCGCGGGGAGCAGCGGCGCCACCGGGTCCAGCGGAGCGAGCGGGCCCGTGATCGGGCCGAGCACCGGGTCGGTCACGGGGGCCAGGACGTCGAGGACCGGCGTCAGCGCCTCCAGGACCGGGGTCACCGGGTCGAGCGCGGGCGAGACCGTCTCGAGCACAGGGTTCACCACGGGGGCGACCGCCTCGACGACGGGCGTCGCGGCCGGCACGACGGCGTCGAGCACCGGCGTGGTGACGGGCGCGACGGCGTCGGTCACCGGCTGCACGACGGGCGCCACCGGCTCCACGACCTGCTCGACCACGGGAGCGACCGGCTGGACGACCTGCTCGACCACCGGGGCGACGGGCCGCCCGACCTCCTCGACCACCGGGGCGGCGGGGGTGACGACCTTCTCCACGACCGGGGCGACGGGCTGGACCACGGGGGCGACGACGTCGTGCACGACGGGCTTGACCACGTCCTGGACGACCGGGTCGACCACGGTCTGCACGGTCGACGTCACGGGCGAGAGGGCCCTGCCGAGCCCGAGCGGGTCGTCCGCGGCGGACGCACCGCCCGCGGTCGCGACGGCGAACGCGAGGCCGGCACCGAGACCGCCACCGGCGACGAGCGCGCGCACGATCCAGCGACGGGCGGCCGGTGCGCGCCTGCCCTGCGCGTCGTGAGTCGCGTCCATCGTGTGCCCCGTGGGTCGTCGGTGCAGCGAAGGGGCGGGCCGTGGGGCCCGTCCGAGGTCACGGTAGGCACGGGAGTGTGACGCTCACCACTCGACGCGCCGGATTTCACCCGACGGTTGCCCCGAACACCAGGCCGAGCGCGTACGTGGCCGCAGCTGCGCCGAACCCGATGGCGATCTGGCGCAGGGCCCGCGTGAGCGGGGACGTCCCCGAGAGGAGGCCCACGGTCGCGCCGGTCGCGAGCAGCGCGATCCCGACGAGGAGCGCCGCGACCCCGACCGCGAGGAACCCCGTCATCCCGAGGAGGTACGGCACGACCGGGATGAGCGCACCCGACGCGAAGAAGAGGAACGACGAGACCGCCGCCCCCATCGCGGTCCCGTGCGTCTCGTGCTCGTCGATGCCGGGCGGCGGCGCGATCACGGTCTGCTGGGTGTACGTCGCGAGGACGTCGGCCGCGTGCTCCTCCGCCTCGGCGGGCGCCATGCCGCGCGCCCGGTAGACGAGCGCGAGCTCGTTCGCGTCCACGTCGAGGTCGGGCAGCGCGGCCGACGCCTGCGGGCTCGGCGTCGACGCGTCGAGCAGCTCGCGCTGGGAGCGCACGGACACGTACTCCCCCGCGCCCATCGAGAGGGCCCCCGCGAGCAGTCCCGCGAGCCCCGAGAGCAGCACCGTGCTGTTCGACGCACCCGAGGCGCCGATGCCGAGGATCAGCGCGAGGTTCGACACGAGGCCGTCGTTCGCGCCGAACACCGCCGCGCGGAAGGTCCCCGACATACGGTTGCGCCCGCGCGTCGCGAGGCCGCGCACGACCTCCTCGTGGATCCGCTCGTCGGCGGCCATCCGGGGCGTCGCGTCGGCGTCGGTCGCGTACGTCGAGCGCGCCTCGGCCCGCTGGGCGAGCGCGAGCACGAACACGCCGCCGAAGCGCCGCGCGAGCCACCCGAGCGTGCGGGTGCGCCAGTCGCCGCGCAGCGGCCGTCCCGCGTCCTCGCCGAGCAGGTCGAGCCAGTGCTGCTCGTGGCGGCGCTCGGCCTCCGCGAGCGCCAGCAGGATGTCCCGCTCCTCGCCCGTCCGGCGGCTCGCGAGGTCCCGGTACACCGCGGCCTCGGCGCGCTCGTCGGCCAGGAAGCGGCGCCACCGCCGCACCTCCTGCGGGGAGGGCCGGTGCCCGACGGCGGTCGGCGGCACCGGGGTCGGCGGCACCTCGGGTGCGCCCGGGCGCGCGGGGTCGGCGGGCACGCCGGAGGGCGGCTCAGGTGTGGTGGGCATGCCTCCATGATGGCGATTTTCGGGCTCGCGGTGTTGCGCGTCGCCGAACGGCCCGTGCGGGGCGCCCCCGACCGGGGTTGCGGACGACCCCAACCTCGACCCCGCGCCGGACCGCCGTCGGCTCCGCACGCCGGACCGGGCGCCCGTCGCCGTGGTTGGATCGGAGCATGACCACTGGAGAGAACGGACTGTCCCGTCCCGAGGTCGACGCCCCGGAGGGTCCCGCGCCCACCGAGCTCGTCGTCGAGGACATCACCGTGGGCGACGGCCCCGAGGCCACGCCCGGCGCGACCGTGAACGTGCACTACCTCGGCGTCGAGTACGAGACGGGCGAGGAGTTCGACGCGTCGTGGAACCGCGGCGAGTCGATCAACTTCCCGCTGCGCAGCCTCATCGCGGGCTGGCAGCAGGGCATCCCGGGCATGAAGGTCGGCGGGCGCCGCAAGCTCGTGGTGCCGCCGGAGCTCGCGTACGGCCCGGCGGGCGGCGGGCACCGCCTGTCCGGCAAGACGCTGATCTTCGTCATCGACCTGCTCGGCGTGTCCTGACCGACGCGTCCCGAGAGCGTGCGGAGGGCCCCGGTCGTCGACCGGGGCCCTCGTGCGTCCCGGCCCTCCCGGGACGTCTCGGGTGTCGCGGGACGGGTCGACCGTCACAGGGCGAGTCAGGGCGGGTCTGCCCTCCCGGAGCGGGTCGGCCGCCCGGGGCGGGTCTGGCGGGGCCTAGCTCGCGGCGCCGGGGCACGGGACGAGGGCGGGGTCCGTCTCCTCGGGTGCGCCGCCCGGCACCGCGAGCGCCGCGACGGCTGCCGCGACCGGGACCGGTCCGGTCGCCGGGGCGAGGGCCCGCTCGCGCCGCGCCGCGCGGAGCCGGACGACGGTGTCGACGAGGACGCCCAGCAGGATGCCTCCGACGACGCCCACCACGACGGCGAGCAGCGGGCTGTCGCCGACCCACGCGGCGGCGAGCGTCCCGATGACCACGGAGTACGTCGCCCACGTCACGGAGGCGACGGCGGACAACGCCATGAACCGGCGCCGCGAGAACCCGACCGCGCCGGCGGTCACGTTGACGGCCGTGCGCCCGACGGGGACGAACCGCGCCCCGAGCACGACGGACGCGCCACGCCGGTCGAGGGACCGCGTGGCCCACTCGACCGCGCGCCGCCCGCGCGCGCCCCGCAGGGCGGGCAGGGCGCGTGTGCCGAGCGCGCGCCCCAGGGCGTAGGCGAGCTGGTCGCCGCACCAGGCGCCGAGCGCGGCGACCGCGAGCACGATCCCCCACGCGACCCCGCCGCCCGACTGGGCCGCGACGGCGAGCATGACGATCACCGTCTCGCCCGGGATCGGCGGGAAGAACCCGTCGCCGGCGGTCGTCGCGAAGAGCACGGGGAGCGCCCACGCCGAGTCCACGAGCGCGAGCAGCCACGACTCGACCTGTCCCCACAGCTCCACGACCCACGCGACCATGCGTCCCAGCCTCGACGGCGCCGCCCCGCCGCACCATGGGGTATCCCCCCGGTTCTCCCCTGAGGCGACCCCGAGCGACGACGTCGGACCGGGACCGCCGGGGTTCCCGGACGCCGTCCCGGGACGCCCCGGAACGGCCCGCGCGGGGTGGGCCGAGCGCCTCCCGGAGGGGCGTCGTCGGACACGTGCACCACGACCCTCCCGGGCGGGGGACAATGGCGCCGACGCATTCGCCTCCCCGCGCCGCAGCCGGCGGGCGGGATCGTCCGTGATCGAGGAGCGCTGTGATCACTGTCAGCACCGACGGCTCGTGCCTGAGCAACCCGGGCGGAGCCATCGGGTGGGCGTGGATCAACCACGACGGCACGTTCGACTCCGGCGGCGCCGTGAGCGGGACCAACCAGGTCGCCGAGCTCACCGCGCTGCTCCAGGCGGTGCGCGCCCACCCGGGCGCGGAGCCGCTGCTCATCGAGTCCGACTCGCAGTACGCGATCAAGTGCGCGTCCGAGTGGGTAGTCGCCTGGAAGCGCAAGGGGTGGCGGACGGCGGGCGGCCAGCCCGTGAAGAACCTCGAGCTCGTCCAGGCGATCGACCGGGTCATCGCCGAGCGCGCGGGGCCCGTCCGGTTCCGCTGGGTGCGCGGCCACGTGGGCGACCCGTTCAACGAGCGCGCGGACCAGCTCGCGGGCCTCGCCGCCCAGGACTGGGCCGCGGGCCGCGGGGACCTCGACGGCACGCTCGTGCCCGAGCTCGGCGACCCGACCCGGTCACCGGGCCGCGTGCCGGCACCGGCCGCCGCTGACCGTGGTGCACCCGCGCCCCGGCAGGCCGCACCCGAGCCGGCGTGGGACATGGACACCCTCTTCGACTGACCCGTCCCGCCGAGCACGACCCTGCACAGGGTCGAGCACGACCCTGCTGTCACGAACGGGCTGATACCGCCAGCAACGTCGTGCTCGACGGCCGGGCGGTGAGGAGCGGCGAGGGCGGCGGGGTCGGGCGGCGGGGCCGGGCGTCGGGGTCGGGCGTCGGCGGCGGGTGCGACCATGGACGGGTGACCGTCCTGCCGAGCACGGGCCGCGCGCCCGCCGAGCGCACGGTCGGCGACCTCGCGCAGCCCGGGCCGACGGCGCAGGCTGGCCCGACGACGCAGGCTGGCCCTCACGCGCCGGCTGGGCCTCCGGCGCGACCGGGTGCGACGGCGCAGCCCGGCGCGCCGCTCGCGCGTCGCTTCCGGTCGGGGCGGCCGCTCGACCTGCACCTCACGCTCGACCGGCTCGCGCGCGGCCCCTACGACCCGACGTTCCGCCGCACGCCGTCCGGCGACGTGTGGCGCACGACCCGCGCGGAGACCGGGCCCGCGGCGTACCGGCTGGTGCAGACCGGGCCGTGCGACGTCGTCGGGCACGCGTGGGGGCCGGGCGCCGCGGAGGTGCTCGACGACCTGCCCCGCCTGCTCGGCGAGGACGACGACGACACGGGCTTCGCCCCGCCCGCGGTGCTGCGCGACGCCCACCGCCGCAGCCCCGGCCTGCGGATCCCGCGCACGGGGCGCGTGCTGGAGGCGCTCGTGCCGGCGATCCTCGAGCAGCGCGTGCAGTCCGTCGCGGCGTGGCGCTCGTGGAGCTGGCTCCTCCGTCGGCACGGCGAGCGCGCCCCGGGGCCCGCGGGCGACGCCGGGATGCTCGTCGTGCCCGACGCGGCCACCTGGGCGCGCGTCCCCACGTGGGACTGGCACCGCGCGAACGTCGACCCCGGCCGCGCCCGGACGGTCGTCGCGGCGGCGCGCGTCGCCCGACGCCTCGAGGAGTGTGACCGCCTGCGCGACGTCCAGGGCGCTCCGGCCGCGCACGCGCGGCTGCAGGCCGTGCCCGGCGTGGGCGTGTGGACGGCGGCCGAGGTCGCGCAGCGGGCGCTGGGCGACCCGGACGCCGTGTCCGTGGGCGACTACCACCTGGCGAAGGCGGTGGGGTGGGCGCTCGTGGGCGAGCGCGTCGACGACGAGCGCATGCTCGAGCTGCTCGCGCCGTACGCGCCGCACCGATACCGCGTGGTGCGGCTCCTCGAGGTCTCCGGCCGGGCGCAGGCCCCGCGGCGCGGCCCACGCCTCTCGATCCAGGACCACCGCCGCAACTGACCGGCCCCCGCCCCTCGCCGAGTACGGGAAAGAGCCGCCGGAACGAGGCGTTCCGGCGACTCTCTCAGGTACTCACGGTTACTCGGGGAGCGCGCACGACCCGTCGACGCACACCGCGGCGTCGTCGGCGCCCACGAGCGTGAGGCCCGGCGCGGGCTCACGGTGCGGGGCGGCGGCGTCCGCGGCGCTCACGGTCATGAGCGTCGTGCGGCGCGGGTTCGCGATCGAGTGGTAGAGGTTCGTGGTCGTGTCCGTCATCTGAGGCCTCCTCGTGGGATTCACGGGCGCCGGTGCACGTGTGGGCCGGCGTCGGTGCGGGCTGCGTCCAGTCTGGGTGATACCGAGTCGCAGTTCCACCGCACCGGGTGTGAGATGCGTCGCTTCCACGCCGCATCCCGATGTGGTCCGGGACGCCGCGGCTCAGGCCGCGTCACGCTCCGCGACCGCCTGCTGCAGCACCTGGACGAACACCGCCGGGTCCTGCGCACCCGAGACGCCGTACCGCCCGTCGACCACGAAGAACGGCACGCCGTTGATCCCGTAGGCGCGCGCCTGGTCGATGTCGGCCTGGACGTCGTCGGCCCAGCGCCCGTCCTCGAGCGCCGCGACGACCTCGGCGCGGTCGAGCCCGACCTCCGCCGCGAGGTCCGCGAGCTCCTCGACGCGGCCGACGTGACGACCCTCCTCGAAGTACGCCTTGAGCAGCCGCTCCTTCATCTCGACCTGCTTGCCGTGCGCCTTCGCGTGGTGCAGCAGCTCGTGGGCCGTGAGCGTCTTGGTGTGCTGGAGCGCGTCGAAGTCGTAGCGCAGCCCTTCGGCCGCGGCGAGCTGCGTCATCTGCCCGAGCATCTGCTCGACCTGGGCGCGCGGCATGCCCTTGTGCCCGGCGAGGAAGTCCACCTCGGTGCCGTCGAAGTCGACGGGCGTGTCGGGCGCGAGCTCGAACGAGTGGTACTCGATGTCGACCTGCGGCCCGTCACCCGACTCCGCGAGGCGGCCGAGCGCCGTCTCGAGGCGTCGCTTGCCGACGTAGCACCAGGGGCACGCGACGTCGGACCAGATGTCGATCTTCACCGTGGGGGCGGCGGCGTCCGTGGGCGCCGGGCTGTTCGTGGTCATGTGACGCTTCAACCATCTGGGCGGCCGCGCGATTCCCGCGGCGGGCGGTCAGTCGGCGCCGTGCGTCGCGCGGTACAGGTCCTGGAGCACCATGATCTCGGCCCCGTGGTGCACGAGCTCGCGGTTCATGTGCGCGACGAGGTGGGCGAACGGTGCCTGCGCGTCGATCTCCGTCGCCTGGCCGAGCCCGACCGTGAACGCTCCGTCCTCGGGCAGGCCGTCGACGCCCGCGCGCCACCGCTCGACCTCGTGCCGCAGCCCGTCGACGGCGGGCCCGACCTCTCCCGAGAAGGTCACCGCGTCCCGGCGCCGCTCGTGCGGCCCGAACGTCCACTCCCAGCGCTCGAAGAACGCCTCGGTGAGGTGCGCGACGAGCCACGCCACCGTGCGCGGCTGCGGCGAGTCCGGGCCCTCCGGCCACTCCATCACCCACTCGCCCGCACCGAGCGTGCGCGGCGTGCGCTCCGACCCCCGCCGCACGACCCGCAGCGCGTCCGGGCCCGGCTCCCACTCGAGCTCCGCCTGCGTCAGCGTCGCGAGCCGGTCGCTCAGCTCGAGCCACGAGAAGCCGAGCTGTCCCCGCACGACGGCGAGCGCCGTCGGCACCGTGAGGATCGACCAGTCGAACTCCGGGCTGCCGTACGCGGTCCGCCCGTCCGCCGTCTCGTGCACCATCGCGGTTCCTCCCCTGGACCGGCGCGTCGGCGTCCCGCCGCGGCGCGGTCGCCGACGCCCTCGTCCGCGCGGTCGTCCCGACCACGCGTCCGGCCACCCTGCCGGGCCTCGCGGAGCGTGTCAACGCGGACCGCACCGCCGCGGCGCTGCGCGAGAATGGGGAGGCCCGCCCGTCCCTTAGGCCCGGAGTCCTCGTGCGCGTCCGC
Source organism: Cellulosimicrobium sp. JZ28 (assembly GCF_015327065.1). NCBI lineage: Bacteria > Bacillati > Actinomycetota > Actinomycetes > Micrococcales > Promicromonosporaceae > Cellulosimicrobium > Cellulosimicrobium sp. JZ28. Next base: position 3,434,480 of record NZ_CP017660.1, read on the forward strand.
CCCCGTACCGTCCTGCTCGTCGCGACCGGGTTCGCCGTCGTCCTGCTCGGCGCGCTCGTCGTCTTCCTCGCGGTCAACGGACTCGACGGCATCCCCGGCTGACCCCGACCGCGCCTGTCGGCCGAGGCCCCGGCACCACCCGACGGGGCCGTCGCCGCGCGCCGTCCGCGCGCCGGGGTGATCCTGCTGAGGAACCCCCGCGCAGGAAGGCCGCCCCGTGACCTCGATCGCCCCCTCCCCCGACCCGCAGCTCGTCCTCGTCCGCCACGGCGAGACGGAGTGGAGCGCGAGCGGGCGCCACACGGGCCGCTCGGACGTCCCGCTCACCGTCGCCGGCGAGCAGCAGGCCGTCGCGGCCGGCGTGTGGCTCCAGGGGTGGGCCGACCGCCGGGGGCGGCGCCCCGCCGTCGTGCTCACGAGCCCCCGGGAGCGGGCGCGCCGGACCGCCGACCTCGCGGGCTTCCCCGCCGCCACGACCGACGACGACCTCGCCGAGTGGGACTACGGGCCCGTCGAGGGGCGCACGTCGGTCGCGGTCGGCGAGCAGCTCGGGCGCGAGTGGCTGCTCTTCCGCGACGGCGTGAACGTCCTCGCGGCGCCGGACGGGCACCGCGGCGAGGAGCTCGACCAGGTGGCCGCGCGGGCCGCCCGGGTGCTCGGGCGCGTCGAGCCGACGCTCCAGGACGGCGACGACGTGGTGCTGTTCGCGCACGGCCACCTGCTCCGCGTCCTCGCGACGGTCTGGTTGGGGCTCGACCCGGCCCTGGGCGCGCGGTTCGAGCTCGGCACCGCGGCGATCTGCCTCCTCGGCTACGGGCACGGGCTGCGCACGGTCGAGGGCTGGAACCTGGCCGCGCAGGGGTAGCGCGGGTGGCACGATGCTGCCCATGGGACTGAGCGAGAAGCACCTCACCGAGGGCGAGCACGTCGTCATGGAGCTCAAGGAGCACGCCAAGGCGCTGTTCTGGCCGTTCGTGCTGCTGCTCGTGATGGTCGCCGCCGTCGTGGTCACGGTCCTGCTCGTCCCGAACGACGTCGTCCGGTGGGTCGTGGCGGGCCTCGCGCTGGTCGCGGCGGTGGTCTGGGTGCTCGTGCCGTGGCTGCGCTGGCGCACCACCGAGTACACGGTGACGAACAAGCGCATCGCCATGCGCTCGGGGATCATCACGCGCACCGGCCGCGACATCCCGCTCTACCGGATCAACGACGTCAACTACGAGAAGGGCCCGATCGACCGGATCTTCGGCTGCGGCACCCTCGTCATCTCGGACGCCACCGACAAGCCCGGGCTGAACCTCCACGACGTGCCGGACGTCGAGAACGTCCAGGTGCGCCTGCACGACCTGCTCTTCACCGCCGACGACGGCTCCGACGACGGCGAGTGGCCGCCGAACGAGCCGCCCCGCGGCCGGCGCGGCCCGCGCATCCCCGCGCGGAGCGCTGACGCTCAGTCCTCGATCCGGCGTCCGGCCGCGATCTCGGCGCGGGCGCGCAGCTCGTCCGTGAGCGTGACGTCGCCCTCGAGGTGGGCGGCGAGGAGGCGGCGCGCGAGCCCGGCCGCGCGCTCGGGGTCCGCGCCGCGACCGTTCCAGGCGCCGAACCAGTCGGCGAGCGTCACCCCGTGCTCGGGCCGGTAGCAGACCGTCACCGCGTCGCCCGCGCGCAGCTCGCCGTGCTGCACGACGCGCAGGTACGCGCCGGTGCGGTTCGCGACGGTGAACCGCTTGACCCACCGGTCCTCGCCGAGGCGGCGCGCGAACGTCGAGCAGGGCGTGCGCGGCTGGGTGACCTCGAGGAGCGCGGTGCCCACGGCCCAGCGCTCGCCGACGACGGCCTCCGTGACCGGGATGCCCTCCACGCGCAGGTTCTCGCCGAACAGGCCCGGCGGGACGTCGCGACCGAGCTCGCCGGCCCACCAGTCCGCGTCGTCCTGCCCGTACGCGTACACCGCCTGCTCCTCGCCGCCGTGGTTCGCGCGGTCGGCCTGCAGGTCCGCGTAGAGCCCGAGCCGGCGCACCTTCACCGGTCCCGTGACGGGACGCTTGTCGATCGCCGTGACGCCGACGGGCCCCGCGTCCGGCAGGAGGGCGTGCACGCGGCACACCGCGAGGATCTCGCCCGTGGGGGCGCTGGAGGCGAGGTCCGTGACGGGTGCGGTCCCGGTGGTCACGGCGGCTGCGGTGGACATCCCTCGATTCTCGCAGGGTCGGCCCCGGGTGCGTCACGCGAGGGCCGCGGCGGCCTCCCGCCAGCGCGCGAGGTGCCCGACGACGTCCGCCCGGCCCGGGCCCGGGAGCTCCGGCTCGTCCGTGGCGACGACCGGCTCGACCGGGTCGCCCGTGCCGCGCGCGGCGAGCAGCGCCGCGCCGACCGCGGTCGCGCTGCGGAGCCCGACGCGGTGGACGGGCCGGCCGAGCGCGTCGGCGAGGAGCCGGCGCACGAGCGGGTCGCGCGACCCGCCGCCCGTCACGACCACCGCACCCGGCTCGCCCTCCGGACGGCTCACGGGCGGTCCCGCGACGGGCGCCACGGCCGAGGCCGCGGGCGCCGGGTCGAGCAGGTCGACCGCCGCCGCGACCGCGAACACCATGCCCTCGACGGCGGCGCGCACGAGCTCGGGCCGCCCCGTGTCCTCGCCCAGTCCGGTCCACGCCCCGCGCGCGCCGGGACCGGCGACCCCGCCGCGCTCCCCGGTGAGGAACGGCAGGAACGTCACGCCGCCCGCGCCGTCGGGCACGGTCCGCGCGAGCGCGAGGCCGTCGGACCACCCCAGCCCGAGGACCCGCAGCACCCAGCCGAGCGCGAGGCCCGCGTTCTGCACCGCCGCGAGGCGGTACCACCGCGCGGCAGGGCCCGCGCCGGTGTCCGCGAAGGTGTGCACGAGGGGGTCGAGCACGGGCTCGGGGCGGTCGAGCGCGGCCATGACCTGCGCCCCCGTGCCGAGGTTGACGTGCAGCCCGGGCGCCCCGACGGCGAGCCGCGCGGCCGGGGTGTCCCCGCCGCCGACCACGACGGGCACCGCGCTCCCGCTCGCCGGGAACCACCGCGCGAGCCGGGCGGTGATCCCGGCCACGGCGTCCGACGGCGCCACGCCCGGCAGGAGCCGGGCCGGCAGGTCGAGGTGCGCGACGACGTCGGCCGCCCAGGCGTCGCGGGGCACGTCCCACAGGAGCGTGCCAGCGGCGTCGGACCGGTCGGTCGTGGCGACGGGGAGGACGGGGTCGTCGACGAGCCACGCGCGCACGACGTCCTTCGGCAGCAGCACGTGCGCGGCGCGGTCGAGCGTCGCGGGGTCGTGCGCGGCGAACCAGTCGAGCACGGGCCCGGTCATCCCGGGCACGAGGGGGTTGGCGAGCGGGGCACGCACGGCGTCGGGCAGCGCGCGCCAGCGGTCGATCCGGTCGGCCGCGCGCGCGTCCGTCCACAGGACGGCTGGCACGACGGCGTCCCCCGCCGCGTCCACGAGCACCGCGGCGTGCATCTGGCCGGCGACGCCGACCGCGCGCACCGCGACCTCGCCGAGCCCGGCCGCGCGGGCGGCGAGGTCGTCGAGGGCGGCGCCGAGCGCCGTCGTCCAGGTCGCCGGGGCCGACTCCGCGCGGCCGGGGCGCGGGTGCTCGACGTCGTACGCCGCCTCGGCCTCCGCGACGACCGACCCGTCCCGTCCGAGCAGGACGAGCTTGAGCCCGCTCGTCCCGAGGTCGATGCCGAGGGTGGTGCCGAGGGTGGTGGGGACCAAGGTCACGGGACCGACTCTCCCACGCCCGGGTAGCGTCGGCGGCATGAGCGCCACCCGTCCCTCGCGCTGGGAGCAGAAGACCGCCGCCGACCCCTCGCACTCCACCTGGTACGTCGAACGCTTCCGGGCCATGGCCGCCCGGGGCGCCGACCTCGCGGGCGAGGCCCGCCTCGTGGACGCCATGCTGCCGCGCGGCTCCCGGGTCCTCGACGCGGGCTGCGGGCCGGGGCGCGTGGGCGCCGAGCTGTTCGCGCGCGGGCACGCCGTCGTGGGCGTCGACGTCGATCCCGTCCTGATCGACGCCGCGCGGACCGACCACCCGGGACCCGACTGGCGCGTGGGTGACCTCGCGGAGCTCGACCTGCCCGCGGAGGGTGTCACCGAGCCGTTCGACCTCGTCGTGTGCGCGGGCAACGTCGTGACGTTCCTCGCGCCGGGCACCGAGGTGGAGGTGCTGCGCCGCTTCCGCGCCCACCTCGCGCCCGGCGGTCGCGCCGTCGTGGGCTTCGGCACGGGTCGCGGGTACCCGCCCGAGCAGTTCCTCGCCGACGCCACGGAGGCCGGCCTGCACCTCGACCTCGCGCTCGCCACGTGGGACCTGCGCCCCTGGACCCCGGACGCCGACTTCCTCGTCGCCGTGCTCGGCGACGCGGCGCCCCGGCCGGGCGTGGCCTGAGCCGTGCCGTCCTACCGGGTGACCCTCGCCGTCGGCCTCCTGCACCCGGGCGCCGACCCCGAGGCCGTGCTGCCCGCAGCCGCCGACGCGGCGCGCGCCCTCACGACCGTCGAGGCGTACGACGTCGGCGTCGTCCGTGGCGAGGCGCGCGTCACCGTGCGCTTCCTCGCCGACACGGACGCGTCCGCGCACGGCGTCGCGGACGCCGTGGAGGCGGGCGTGCGGGCCCACGCGGCGACGTCGGGCGGGCGCCTGACCCGCCGCTGGGGAGCGCGCTGGCACCCCGCCTGAGCAGCGGCCGACGACGCGCGACGGCCCCCGCCGGACCCGCCGGGTCCGAGGGGGTGCGGTCGCCGCGCGACCGGGTCCGGGGGCCGGTTCAATGGACGGAGCTGACCCCGACGCCGGGAGGCGCACCCGTGACCACCAGGACCGGCCTGTTCCGCCGCAAGTCCGTGGAGGACTCGCTCGCGGCCGTCGACGACCCCGAGCGCTCGCTCAAGCGCGAGCTCACCGCGTGGGACCTCGCGGTGCTCGGCGTCGCCGTCGCGGTGGGCGCCGGCATCTTCTCCGTCGGCGCGACGGCCGCGGCCAACTACGCCGGCCCGAGCGTCATCGTCTCGTTCGTCATCGCCTCGATCGTCTGCGCGCTCGCCGTCATGTGCTACGCCGAGTTCGCGTCCGCGCTGCCCGTCGCCGGGTCCGCCTACACGTTCTCCTACGCGACCATGGGCGAGCTCGTCGCGTGGATCATCGGCTGGGACCTCATCCTCGAGATGCTGCTCGCGTCCGCGGTCATCGCGAAGTTCTGGGGCGTGTACCTCGGCGACGCGTTCGGGCTGTTCGGCATCGACCTCCCCCTGACGATCCCCCTCGGCCCGGTCGACCTCGAGTGGGGCCCGGTCTTCATCGTCGCGGTGTTCACCGCGCTCCTCGCGCTCGGCACGAAGCTGAGCACGCGCGTCAACAGCGTGTTCACCGTCATCAAGGTCGCCATCACCCTGTTCGTCATCGTCGTCGGGTTCTTCTTCGTCGACGCCTCGAACTACACGCCCTTCGTCCCGCCCGCGCAGCCGGCGCCCGAGCAGGGCAACCTCGAGCAGCCGCTCGTCGGGTTCCTCACCGGCCTCGAGCCCACGACCTACGGCGTCATGGGCCTCCTCGCCGGGGCGGCGCTCGTGTTCTTCGCCTTCATCGGGTTCGACGTCGTCGCGACCACGGCCGAGGAGGCCAAGGACCCGCAGCGCACCCTGCCGCGCGGCATCCTCGGCGGCCTCGCGATCGTCACGGTGCTCTACATCCTCGTCACGCTCGTCGTGACGGGCATGGTGTCGTACACCGAGCTCGCGGAGTCCGACGCGCCGTCGCTCACCACCGCGTTCGTCATCGTCGGGGCCGACTGGGCCGGGCGGGTCATCTCCGTCGGGATCCTCATCGGCCTGACGACGGTGATCATGGTGCTGCTGCTGGGCCTGACGCGCATCGTCTTCGCGATGAGCCGCGACGGTCTCCTCCCCCGCGGCATCTCCCGCACGTCGCCGCGCTACCGCACGCCGGTCCGGCTCCAGGTGGGCGTCGGGGTCGTCGTCGCGCTCATCGCGGGGCTGTCCCAGGTGGAGCTGCTCGAGGAGATGATCAACATCGGGACGCTCTCGGCGTTCGTCCTCGTGAGCTTCGGCATCCCGATCCTGCGCCGCTCCCGGCCCGACCTGCAGCGCTCGTTCAAGGTGCCGTGGTCGCCCGTGCTGCCGATCGTGTCCGGCGTCGCGTGCCTGTGGCTCATGGCGAACCTCACGACCCTCACGTGGCTGCGGTTCCTCGGCTGGGTCGTGGTCGGGCTGATCATCTACGGGTTCTACGGCTACCGGCACTCCGTCGCGGGCCGGGACCCGCTGAAGGGCGACGTCGCCACGTAGCGCCGACGCGTCGGTACCGTGGGCGCGCATGAGCGCCCCGGAGACCCCGATCACCGCCGACCTCGTCCGCGAGGCTCTGGCGGAGCAGCATCCCGACCTCGCCCGGCTGCCGCTCCGCGAGGTCGCCGGCGGCTGGGGGAACCAGATGTGGCGGCTGGGGGACGACCTGGCCGTCCGGGTGCAGCGCATGGACCCGACGCCGGAGCTCCAGCTCAAGGAGCGGCGGTGGCTGCCCGTTCTGGCGCCGCGCCTGCCGCTCCCCGTGCCGACGCCGGTGCGGCACGGGGAGCCGTCCGCGCGTCTCCCGCGGCACTGGACGGTCATGACCTGGGTCCCCGGCGAGCCGCTGGACCACGGGACGATCACCCGGGGCGAGCACGCCGCCGACGCGCTGGCGGGCTTCCTCCGGGCGCTGCACGTCGCGGCGCCCGCCGACGCGCCGTCGTCCACGGACCGGGGCGCGCACCCCCGCGACGTCACGGACGGCTTCGAGGGCTTCCTCCGCGCCGTCGCCCCCGACGACGCCGTCGCCGTCCGGTCCGTCTGGGCCGACGCCGTCGCGGCCCCAGCGTGGGAGGGTCCGCCCGTGTGGGTGCACGGGGACCTGCACCCCGCGAACGTCGTCGTCGCGGACGGGACGCTCGCGGGCATCGTCGACTTCGGCGACCTCTTCGCGGGCGACCCGGCGTGGGACCTCGCCGCGGCCTGGGTCCTGCTGCCCGCCGGCCTCGCGGCGCGGTTCTTCGACGCCTACGCGCAGGCCGACGACGCGGCGGTCCGGCGTGCCCGCGGGCTCGCGGCGCTCAAGGCCCTCTTCCTCCTGCTCATGGGGCAGAACGGCGACCGCGGACTGCCCGGCGGCAAGGCCCACTGGGGGCCCGTGGGGCGCGCCGCGCTCGACCGCGTCCTCGCGGGCTGACGTCTCGTCGCGCGGTGCCCTCCCCTGCTCGGCACCGCTGCCGCACACAACCTACGCAACCGTAGGTTACGGTGGCGTAGTGAACACTCTGGCGACGAGGCCGTGGACCGACCGTTACGCCCCCGGCGTCCCGACGGACGTCGAGGTCCCCGACGAGCCGGTCACGGCCGCCCTCTACCGCGCGGCCGAACGCTGGCCGGACCGCGTCGCGGTCGACTTCTTCGGCGCGACCACCACGTACGCGCAGCTCGTGGCGCAGGTCGAGCGCGCCGCGAGCGCCCTGCACGACCTCGGCGTCCGGCACGGCGACCGCGTCGCGCTCGTGCTGCCCAACGCGACGTCGCACGTCGTCGCGTTCTACGCCGTCGAGCGGCTGGGCGGCGTCGTGGTCGAGCACAACCCGACGTACACGGCCGACGAGCTCGCCCACCAGCTCGCCGACTCCGGCGCGAGCGTCGCGGTCGTGTGGACCAAGACGGTCCCGGCCGTGCTCGAGGCCCGCGCCCACGTGCCCGGGCTGCGGCGCGTCGTCGGGCTCGACATCGCGCGCGACCTGCCGCGCGGCAGCCGTCTCGCGCTGCGCCTGCCCGTCGCCCGGGCGCGTGCGCAGCGCGAGGCCCTGCGTTCGCCGCTCCCGGCCGGGGTGCCCGACTGGCACGACCTCGTCCGGCGCGCACGGGCCCTCCCCCCGACGCTGCCCCACCCCGCCGCCGACGACGTCGCCCTCCTGCAGTACACCGGCGGCACGACCGGCACCCCGAAGGGCGCGGTCCTCACGCACCGCAACCTCGTCGCCAACGTGGTCCAGGGCCAGGCGTGGGCGTCGTTCGAGGAGGGCGCCGAGACCGTCTACGGCGTGCTGCCCTTCTTCCACGCGTTCGGCCTGACGTTCTGCCTCACCCTGCCCGCGCGCGTCGGCGCGACCCTCGTCGCGTTCCCCAAGTTCGACCCGCAGGCGTTCGTCGCCGCCCAGGCGCGGCGGCCCGCGACGTTCCTGCCCGGCGTCGCGCCCATGTTCGACCGCATCGTCACCGCCGCGGCCGACGCCCCGGGCGCGGGCTCCGACCTCACCTCGATCCGCCTGGCCTTCGCCGGCGCGATGCCCATCACCGCGGAGACGGCGCAGCGCTGGGAGGACGCGACGGGCGGCCTGCTCATCGAGGGGTACGGCATGACCGAGACCTCGCCGATCTCGCTCGGCAACCCGTGCTCCGACGACCGCCGCCCCGGCACCCTCGGGCTCCCGTTCCCCAGCACCGAGATCCGCGTCGTCGACGCCGACGCGCTCGACGCCGGCGACCTGCGCGACGCCGAGCCGTCCGACGACGGCGTGCGCACCGTGCGCGGCGAGCTGCTCGTCCGCGGCCCGCAGGTGTTCCGCGGCTACTGGAACCGTCCCGAGGAGACCGCCCACCAGCTGCTCGACGACGGGTGGCTCCGCACGGGCGACGTCGTGCGCGTGGCCCTCGACGGCCCCGACGCCGGCCTCGTCACGCTCGTCGACCGCATCAAGGAGATGATCGTCACCGGCGGGTTCAAGGTGTACCCGTCGCAGGTCGAGGAGCACCTGCGCGGGATGCCCGGCGTGCGGGACGTCGCCGTCGTGGGCGTGCCGGGCTCCGGGTCCGACGAGCACGTCGCCGCCGTCGTCGTGCTCGACGACGCGGACGACGCCGCCTCGCCCCCACGCGTCGACCTCGCCGCCGTGCGCGAGTGGGGCGAGAAGCGCCTCGCCCGGTACGCCCTGCCCCGCACGTTCGCCGTCGTGCCGGAGCTGCCGCGGTCCCAGATCGGCAAGGTGCTGCGCCGTGTCGTCCGCGAGGACCTCCTGGGCCGCGACGACGTCGAGCACCACCGCTCCTGACTGCGACGCACACCCGCACGCCGAACGCGCGAGGTAGAGCCCTGGTCCGCCGAGGTAGAGGCGTGGTCACCACCACGCCTCTACCTCGCGCGACCAGGGGTCTACCTCGCGCGACCAGGGCTCTCCCTCGGGGGCCGGGCGCCTGTTCGGCGTGGGGGCGGGGTTCGCCGTAACCTGGCACACGTCGTCGGCGACGTCCGCGACGCAGTCGGGCGGGCACCGGCGCTCTCCCACCCCGTCGCCCCGAGGAGGCCACGTGCCCGAGCCCGTCACCGCTGCCCCCGCACCGGCAGCCGCCGCCCCCCTGCCGCACGTCGTGGTGGTCGGCGCCGGGTTCGCCGGGCTCGCCGTCGTCAAGGGGCTCGCCAAGGCGCCCGTGCGCGTGACGCTCGTGGACCGCCGCGTCTACAACACGTTCCAGCCGCTGCTCTACCAGGTCGCGACGGGCGGCCTGAACCCCGGCGACGTCACCTACTTCCTGCGCGGGCTGCGGCTCAAGCAGAAGAACGTGCGGGTCGTGCACGAGCATCTCGTCGGCATCGACCACGAGGCGCGCCGCATCCGCCTCCTCAACGACGAGTGGGTCGACTACGACTACCTCGTCGTCGCGAACGGCGTCACGGCCAACTTCTTCGGCACCCCGGGCGCCAAGGAGAACTCGTTCCCCATGTACTCGCGGTCCCAGGCCATGAAGATCCGGGACACGCTCTTCATCCGCCTCGAGAAGGCCGCGGCGAACCCCGGCAAGGACGAGGGGCTGCGGGTCGTCGTCGTCGGCGGCGGCGCGACGGGCGTCGAGGTCGCGGGGGCGCTCGCGGAGCTCCGCACCGCGGGGCTGCGGCCCGCCTACCCGGAGATCCACGGCGACGCGTTCGAGGTGAAGATCGTCCAGCGCGGCGGCGAGGTGCTCAAGTCGTTCCACCCGAAGCTGCGCCGGTACGCGGCGGAGGAGCTGCGCCGTCGCGGCGTCGGCCTGCACCTGGGTGCCGGGGTCGCGGAGGTGCTGCCCGACGCCGTCGTCCTCACCGACGGCACGCGCATCCGCTCCGACCTCACGGTGTGGTCGGCGGGGGTCCACCCCCACGAGGAGGTCGACGACTGGGGCCTGCCGCGCGGCGAGGGCGGGCGCGTCGTCGTCGGCGACGACCTCCAGGTCGAGGGCCTGCCGGGCGTGTTCGCGGCGGGTGACATCGCGATCTCGCCCGCCGGGCTGCCGCAGCTCGCGCAGCCCGCGATCCAGTCGGGCGAGCAGGTCGCGCGGAACATCGAGGCGCTCCTCGCCGGGCGCCCGACGACGTCCCTGCGGTACTTCGACAAGGGCACCATGGCGGTCATCGGCCGGCGCGCGGCGATCGCCGAGGTCGTCGGGAGGCTGCGGCTCACGCGCGGCGTCGCGTGGCTGGCGTGGCTGTTCGTCCACATCATGGGGCTCATCGGGCCGCGCAACCGCCTCACGACGCTCGCCGGTCTGGTCACGCGCTACGGCTTCCCGTTCCACCGTCGGCCCATCCCGATCGTCGGCGACGTGCCGACCGTCCGGCCGCCGAAGCGCACCGGAACCGGCCGCCCCTGACGCCCGACGGCAGCCCGCGCGCAGGCCGACCGGGCACCCGTCGCGTACCCTCGATCACGCAATCAGTTTCAGGGGGCAACCGGGGGCGGTGCAGTGGCAGGACGTATGACGGACCCGTCGGCGATGACGGACCGGACGAGCACCAGGAAGCACGACGACGGGACGCGCGACGCCGCGCGGCCGCGGGTCGTGGGAGCACCGCGACGCGCACGGGCGGTCGTGCTCGCCGTCGTGGCCGTGACCGCGCTCGCCGGGTGCCGCGTGGACGGGCTGCCGGGCGGCCCGGGGAGCCCGTCGCCGTCGCCCACGTCGCAGCCGACGACGACCCCCACCCCTGAGCCGACCGTCGAGCCGACGCCGGACCCGACCGGAGAGCCGACGGGCGGCCCCGGTGAGCCGGGCAGCTCGGACGGGGTCGAGGTCTCGGTCGAGATCGAGCCGGCGTTCTCCATGCCCAACCTCGTCGAGACGCGGCTCAAGCAGGCGCGTGCCGACCTGGAGCAGCGCGGGGCGGTGACGGTCGTCGTCGTGGACGCGCGCGACGTGCGGGCCGGCGCCCTGCCCGGCGCGGCCAACGGCTGGACGGTGTGCGCGCAGGACCCGGAGGGCGGGGACCTCGTGCGCGCCTCGCAGACCGTGACGCTCGACGCCGCACCGAACGCGAAGCAGTGCCCGTGACGCGCCCCTGACCGGGTCCCGTCACACCCGGGCCGGTCGCCCCGGGTGGCGGCGCGGACGACGACGGAGGACGGTGGACTCCCACTCTCCACAGACAGGAGTCCGCCGCATGAAGATCGCCCTCGTCGGTGCCCACGGCAAGGTGGGCCGGCTGCTCGTCCCGATCCTCGTCGACCACGACGCGACCGTCACAGGGATCGTGCGCGCCGAGGAACAGCTCCCGCTCGTCCGCCGGCTGGGCGGCGAGCCGCTCCTGCTCGACGTCGAGCACGCCTCGACCGAGGAGATCACCGCCGCGCTCGACGGGTTCGACGCCGTCGTATGGTCCGCCGGGGCGGGCGGCGGGAACCCGGAGCGCACCTACGCCGTCGACCGCGACGCCGCCAGTCGCACCATGGACGCCGCCGTCGCGGCCGGGGTGCCGCGCTACGTCATGGTGTCGTGGATCGGGTCGGTGCCCGACCACGGCGTCGACCCCGACTCGAGCTTCTTCGCCTACGCCGACGCGAAGCTCGCCGCCGACGACCACCTGCGCGGCACCGACCTCGACTGGACCGTCCTCGGCCCGGGCACGCTCACCGACGACGACCCCACCGGGGCGATCCGCGTCGTCGGCGACGGCCCGGACGGCCTCGACGGCGCGGACGACGTGCCCGACGGCGCGGCCTCCCGCGTCTCGCGGGCGGACGTCGCGATGGTGGTCGCCCAGGCGCTGCGCACGCCGTCGACCGTCGGGCGCTTCATCCGCTTCACCGCGGGCGACACCCCGGTCCTCGAGGCGCTCGACCGATAGCCGTCAGCGCCCGAGGCGCCGGCCCACCCGCTCGCGCAGGTCGAGCGCCGTGCGGCGCCACGTCGCCGCACGCGCAACGACCGTCCCGATGCTCGTGTCCTCGGCCTTCACGTGCACGACGTCGACCCCGCGCTCCGCGGCCGTCCGGACGATCGTGTCCGTCGCCCCGCGCAGCGCGAGCTGGAGCAGGACCGACGTCGTGCTCGCCTGCGCCTCGCCCGTCCCGAACCGCCGCCGGTAGACGACCTCGGTGACCACGCGGTCGAACATCCGGTCCGGCGGCGCGTCCGCGTCGGCCACGTCCGCGTCGCCGGACGCGCCGAGGAGCGCGTGCGCGTCGGCGAGGGCGTCGTCACCGTCCGCGTCCGGCGGCAGCACGGCGAGGTAGAGCGAGAGCAGGAGCTCGCTGATCTTGCCCAGCACCCACGCCCGGCCGGGCAGCGGGGGCAGCGCCACGACGTACTGCGCGAGGTTCACCTCCAGCGCCTCGGCCGACAGGCACGTCCACGCGGGCGCCGTGCGGACCTCGACCACGCGGTCCCAGTCGACGTCCTTGCCGTCCAGGCCGACCCGCTGAGGGCCGATCGTCACGGCGCCGAACCGGTCGAGCAGCGCGAGCGGTGCCGTCGCGAACCGCGGCACGTACGGGACGAGCCGCACGACCCCCTGGACCGACACGTCCCACTCGCGTTCGAGCGGGTACGTCGGGCGCGGGTAGGCGGCGATCACGCGGCGCACCCACTCCGCGACGACGTCGTCGAACCCGCCGTCGCCCGCGGCGGCGTCGGGCGGGCCACCGTCGGCGCCGTCGGCCACGTCAGCGTCGTCCGCGAGCGCCTCGACGAGCGCGTCCTCCAGCGCGGTGTCGAGATCAGGTCCGGGGACCGCCTCGGGCGCCGGGTCGCCGTCGTCGCGCCGCGCACGACGGCCGGGGAGCGCACCGGGGAGCGAGAACGAGGGCCGCGGGAGCGTGGGTCGCGGCAGCGCCCGCAGGGCGGGGACGCGCAGGAGACGTCTCTCGCCGAGCAGCCGCGCGAGCGTGCTGCGCCCGTCGCCCGACGTCGTGCCGGGCAGGTCGGGGCCCTGTCCCGGCTCGTCGTCCGTCGTCGTCAGGAACGGTTCCTTCGCCACGTGCCCCCCGTCCGTCGCGCCTCCCGACGGCGCACCGCGAGCCAGCGTAGACCGGGCGGGGCCGCCCTCCCGTGGAGGACGGCCCCGCCCGTCGGGTCGACGCGGAGGCGTCAGCCGCAGTCGATCGCGTCGTACGACACGTCGTACCGCTGGTACACCGGGTCGCCGCCGCGCCACTGGTAGGCCGCGACCGTCGCGGTGCCCGCCGCGACCGACGACGCACGCGTGCTGAACGACTGGTACGCGTTCTTGTCCGGCGCGAGGGCGCTGAACTTCTTCTCGCCGAACGGCGTGACGAGCCGGACGTCCGCGGGGGCGTCCTCGCCGTTGGCGCCGCGCACGGCGACGTACGCCGTGCCGTTGAGGCACCGCGCCTGTGCCTCGACGGCGTCGATGCGCGGGTTGCCCACGCCGTTGATCGCGAACGTGTCCTCGGACAGCGCGGCGACGGCGTGCCCGATCGCCCGCGACATGATGTCGAGCGCGGTCGCGTCGACGTTGTCGATCGTGTCCGCCGGCGAGTGGTAGTTCGGGTCGTAGAAGATGCCCTCGGTGCCGCCGAACATCGCGACCTCCTCGGCCGTCTTCGAGCCGTCCGCGCCGGTGAACAGGCCCGACGCCGGGACCCCGTTCTCGATGAACGCCTGGTAGTCGGAGCGGCCCGAGAACTCGGTGTCGACCCAGGGCTGGTCGATGCCGTCGAAGTAGTCGGTGAACACCGCCTCCGTCTCGGCCGAGCCCGGCGGGACCTCGACCGGGGCCGGGTAGGTCGACTCGTTCGCGTCGTACACGCCGATGATGTAGTTCGGCGAGCCGACCATGTCGAAGTTGAGGTACGTCGCGATGTCGTCGAGCGCCGCCGGGTCGTTCGCGGCGAGGTCGCTCACGTAGTGGGTCGAGCCACGCAGGCCGACCTCCTCGGCGCCCCACCACGCGAACCGGACCGCGTTCTCGACGTCCTGGCCGCCGTCGGTCGCGGCCGCGAGCTGGACCGCGACCTCGAGGATCGCGGCGGAGCCGGAGCCGTTGTCGTTGATGCCCGGGCCGTCCTCGACGCCGTCGAGGTGCGCACCGACCATGACGACGTTGTGGTCGCGCCCGCCCGGCGTCTGGGCGAGCACGTTGAACGTCTCGAACTCCTCGACGTGGGTCTGCAGGTCGTAGGTCGCGACCGGCTCCGCGCCGCCCGCGATCGCGGCGAGGATCTGCTGGCCCGCGGCCTGCGTGATGCCCACCGTCGGGACCCACGCGTCGTTCTCGGCGCCGAGGGTCGGGCTCAGCGCGCCGTCGGTGTTGTTGTACAGGATCACCGCCGCCGCACCGGCCTGCGCCGCGTACAGCGCCTTGTCGGCGAACGGGCACGAGCCGCGGCTGATCAGCGCGACCGCGCCGCTCACGGCGACCCCCTCCCACGTCTCCGGGGTGCAGCCCTGGACGAGCGCGTCGGCGGGCTGCACGATCGGGCCCGTGACGCCGTCGTCCGGGGTGTCGGGCGCGAACTCGGCCGGGTAGACGTCCGACGTCACCTCGACGCCGGCCGCCGTGAGGGACAGCTCGTCGGTCTCCAGGTCCTCGAACGTGAAGTACTGGCGCTCGGGCTCGTAGCCCGCGGCCCGCAGGGCGTCCTCGACGTAGACGGCGCTCGCCTCGTAGCCGGGCGTCTCCAGCGCGCGGTTGCCGCCGTTGGCGTCCGCGATGTCCTGGAGGTCCTGGAGCCGCTGCATGACCGCGTCGCCGGTGACGAGGTCCTCGAGCGGGGGCGGTGCCGCGGCGGCCCGCAGGCTGCCGGCGGCCGTGCCGGACGCGGCGCCGAGAGGCTCGGCGCCGACGGGAACTGCGGTCAGCGCCGCGAGCACGAGGCCCGCTACCGCTGCGGACGGGACGATCGTTCGTGGTCTCACGCATCCTCCTCGACAGTGGCCCCCGCGGACCACCCCCGGTCGTGTCGGGGTGCGGCCGAGTCGCACACGAGACGCGACGCTGCGGAGGCTCGTGTGCTCGCGAGCGTATGCCTCCCGGGCCGCGCGCGGAACCCCCGGGCGGCACGAGCGTGAGGAGTTCACACGACCGTAACGGCCGCGGCGCCGGAGCAGGTCGTGGGCGACGTCGGGCAGACTGTGCCCGTGCCCGGATTCGCCGTCGTCGACCTCGAGACCACGGGGTTCTCGCCCCGCCTCGGCGACCGCGTCGCCGAGGTCGCGGTCGTCCTCGTGGACGACGCCGGTCGCGTCGAGGACGAGTGGTCCACCCTGGTCAACCCCGAGCGCGACCTCGGGCCGCAGCACGTGCACGGCATCGCCGCGGCGGACGTCGCGCTCGCGCCGACGTTCGACCGCGTCGCGCCCGCGCTCCTGCGCCTGCTCGCCGGGCGCGTGCTGGTGGCCCACAACGCGGCGTTCGACACGCGCTTCCTGCGCGCCGAGATCGGGCGTGCCGGGATCGCCGCGGCCATCGACCCCGTCGCGTGCCTGTGCACGCAGCAGCTCGCGAGCCGCTACCTCACGGGCTCGCGGGCGCTGGCCGCGTGCTGCGCGGCCGTGGGCGTCGTGCACGACGGCGTCCACTCGGCCCTGGGCGACGCGCGCGCCACCGCGGGGCTGCTCGGGTACTACCTCGACGTCGCGTCCGACGACGAGTGCTGGGCCGTCGCGCGCGCCGCGGCGGACGGCGTCCGCTGGTCGCTGCCCGCCGTCCTGCCCGGTGCCGAGCCGGTGCTGCGCGGCGCCAGCCGCGCCCGCGGGCACTGGCTCGCGGCGCTCGCCGACCCTCCCGCCGTTCCGGACCCGTCCCCGCCCGGTGCCCCGGGAGCGGACGCGCGGCGCGACGTGAGCACGTACCTGCGCCTGCTCGACGAGGCGCTCCTCGACCGCTACGTCTCGCACGCCGAGCGGGCCGCGCTGCTCGCGGAGGCCCGGCACGCCGGACTCGACCGCGAGACGGTCGAGGCCCTGCACCGCGACTACCTGGCCGCACTGGCCCGGGCCGAGCTCGACGCGCTCGACGGGACGACCGCCACGGGCGACCGCGACGAGGGCGTCGCGCTGTGCGACGACCCGGCGCTGCACGAGGTCGCGGGGCAGCTCGGCCTCGACGCCGACGACGTCGCGGGAGCCGTCGAGGCGGCGCTCGGGACGCGCCTGGTCGACGCGGTCGCGGACGTCGGGGCCCCGGGCACCGCGGCACCGGGGGCCGCCGCCCTGGGCGCCACGGTCCCGGCCCGACCCGCGTTCGTGCTCGCCGCGGGCGACGAGGTCGTGCTCACCGGCTCGATGTCGCGGACGCGGGAGGCCTGGGAGCGCGACGTCCGCGCCGCGGGCCTCTCCCCCTGGCCCTACGTCACGCGCCGCACGCGGCTCCTCGTCGCCGCCGACCCCGACTCCCTCTCGACGAAGGCCCGCACCGCGCGCCGCTACGGCGTCCCGGTCGTCACCGAGGCGGCGTTCGAGCGCCTGCTCGCCGTTTCCGGTGCGCGGGCAGCGTGAACTGCGACCGGTCCCGTGCGGGACAGTCTCACGGGCACGTCTCGTCGAGCTTGACCGCCGCCAACGTCACCACCGTCGAGATCGGTACCACCGCACCCGGCGCCGGGTCCTGCGCGCAGACTGTCCAGTTCGAGTCGTCGATCGCGAGACGCTCCAGACCCGTCGCGTCCTGCTGATCCATCACGTAAGAGTCCATGGTCTGCAGCAGGTCCTGGGCATCCTGGAGGTTCTGGCCGACCACCGCCGGCATGGTGAACGTCTGCTCCGTGGCGCCGGTGGCACCGGAGCCCGCGTCAGCCGTCGTGGGCTGCTCCGGAGCGCTCTCCTCGGCCATTGTGGGCTCTGGTCCCGTGCCCTGCGCCTCCGCTTCTTGCGTCTCGGTCACCGTCACCGTCGCGGGTTCCGCAGGGCTTCCCGTGCACGCCGTGAGCGACACCATCGCCACCCCGACAAGACCCCAGAATCGTCGTTTCATCATTCCCCCTCGCCAGCCTGACCTCCAGAGTCCCCCAGCCTTCGAGGCCGCGGACAGGGCCGAGCGGGTGAATTGCTGCTCGGCCCTCACGAACGTGGCCAGAGCACGGCGGCCCCCGGGGTGCGACGCTGGGAGTCATGACCACGCGCGGCACGGGAGACGGCATGACCGACGACGCGCTCGACGTCGACGCGCTCGTCGACGGCCTCTTCGCACTCCCGCTCGAGCAGTTCGTCGTGGCGCGCACGGCCGCCGCGAAGCGGGTCAAGGCGTCGGGCGACGCGGTCGGTGCGGAGCGCGTCGGCCGGCTCACGAAGCCGACGGTGGCGGCGTGGGTCGTGAACCAGGTGGCGCGCGAGCGGCCGGACGACGTCGCCGCGCTCGTGAGCCTCGGGGACGAGCTGCGCGACGCGACGGCCGACCGCGACCGCACCCGCCTGCGCACGCTCGACCGGCTGCGGCGCGAGCGGGTGGAGCGCGTCGTCGGGGAGGTGCGCGACGCGGGCGAGATCGCGGGCCGTGCGGTGTCCGGGACGGCGGTCGACCGGCTCGCGGAGACTCTCACGGCAGCGGTGATGGACCCGGACGCGGGCGCGCTCGTCCGAGCAGGCCGGTTGTCGCAGGCGCTCCAGCACGTCGGGTTCGGGATCGTCGACGAGGGCGGCGAGCCGGCCGACGTCGTCGAGCTGCGCGCGCGCACGGGCGCAGTCACGGACGGCGGCGGGACGACCGACGGCGACGAGGAGCCCCCGGCCGACGCCGAGGAGGAGGACGCCCAGGAGGCGGCCGAGCGCGAGGTCGAGGAGAGCGCGGCCGAGGTCGACCGGCTGGAGGCCGAGCGCGACGACGCCGGCACCCGCGCGCGCGAGGCGGGGGACGCCGTCGGGCAGGTGGAGGACGAGCTCGCCCGCGTCGAGGACGAGCTCGCGCGGCTCGCCGACGAGCGCGAGGCGCTGCGCGCCCGCCTGAGCGACGCGCGGGACGCGGAGTCCGCCGCGCGGGAGGCGCTCGACGCGGTCGACGAGCGGCTCGACGCCGCCGAGGAGCGCGCCGCGGCCGCGCGCAAGGCCCGCCGGGCGGCGCGCCGCCGCTGAGGCCGTTCGTCGTGCGCGAACTCGGGACTGAGCGGGGCACGCTCAAGGTTGCACAGGTCAGACGCCACGGCCCCCGTGGCACGACCGACCTGGAGGACCACCATGATCAGCACCTACACCGTGGCGCCGTTCCGTCCGCTCCCCACCGAGCGGCTCGTGCGCCAGCTCTGGACGCGCCCGTCCGGCGCGGGCGTCGCCCCCACGGGCTTCGCGCCCGCCGCCGACGTCTACCGCGAGGGCGACGACCTCGTCGCCCGCTTCGACCTGCCGGGCGTCGACCCGGAGCGCGACGTCACCGTCGAGCTCGAGGGTCGCCGGCTCGTCGTCCGCGGCGAGCGTCGTGACCAGCGCGTCGTCGAGGCTCCGGCCGAGGAGGCGTCCGACGACGCCGAGCAGGCCGAGGGCGAGCAGCCCGCGGCGGGCACCGACGAGGCGGCCGAGGCCGCCCCGGCCGGGCGCCGCGTCCGCGAGGTCCGGTTCGGCGAGTTCCGCCGCACCGTCACCCTGCCGAAGACCGCGGAGGCCGACGCCGTCCGCGCGTCCTACGACGCGGGCGTGCTCACCGTGACCGTCGCCGGCGTGTTCGCCGGCCGCGCTCCCCAGCGCATCGAGGTCACGCGCGCGGCCTGACGCCGCACCGCCGGCGCGACGCCCGACGTCGCGCCGGCCCTCCGACCCGGCCGCGCACGCCCCTGCGCGGTCGGACGGCGGGGCCGGCACCCTCGTGGTGCCGGCCCCGACCGCTCTCTCGCACGGCTCACGGGACCGACGTCCCCGACCGGGCGTCTGACGTCCTTTCACCCCGTCACGCCCTCCCCGAGGCGGCTGACCGCGCGTTAGCGTTCACCTCACATCCCCAGGAGGGTTCGGTCGTGCCCGTCGACGTCGACGCGGCGACCGCGAGACGAGGACGACGCATGGCCCTGAGATTCAACGCCCCTCCCGGCTGGCCGGTGGCCCCCGGGGACTGGCGCCCCGAGCCGGGCTGGACCCCGGACCCTGCCTGGCCGTCCGCGCCCGAGGGTTGGACGTTCTGGGTCGAGGACACCACCACCGCACCGTCGACCGGGGCCGCGCGGCCTCGACGCGGGCGCCGGGCGGCCCTGCTGACCGCAGCGGGCGTCGCCCTGTTCGTCGTCGGGCTGCTGGTCGGACAGGGCAACTCGGGCCGGGCGCTCGACGAGGCGAGGACCCTCGTCGCGCAGGCGGCCGACGAGCAGGACGCGGTCGAGGGCGAGCGCGCCGAGCTGGACGCCGAGCGGACCGCGCTCGAGGAGCAGACGGCCGCCGCACAGGCGACCCAGGCCGAGCTGGACGAGCGGGCGACGGCGCTCCAGACGTCGGAGGCCGATGTCGCGGCGCGCGAGGGTGCGGTCGCGACCGTCGAGGCCGACCTGGCGACCCGGGTGTCCGACGTCGAGGGCCGCGAGGCGGCCGTCGCCCAGGCGGAGGCGGCCGCCGCCGCGGCCCGCTCGACCCAGCAGTCCCGGCCCAGCGCCCCGGCCGGGGTCGCGGACACCGGGGGCAGCACGTCCACGTACTACCAGAACTGCGACGCGGTGCGGGCCGCCGGCGCGGCTCCGCTGCTCCGTGGCGAGCCGGGCTACGCCCCCAAGCTCGACCGCGACGGCGACGGCGTCGCCTGCGAGTAGGTGCGTCAGCCTTCGGTCGCGCCTGCGCGGCCGAGGAACGACCGCAGCGCCTCGGTGACGAGCGCGTGGTCGTCGCCCTGCGCGAGCCCGGACACGGTGACGACGCCGACGATCCCGACGCCCTCGACCCGGACGGGGAACGCGCCGCCGTGCGCGGCGTACTCCTGGAGCGGGAGGTCGTGCTTCTCGTTGAACGACGTCCCCTTCGCCCGTGCCCGCAGGCCCACGAGGTACGACGACGCCCCGAACCGCTCGACGACGCGCACCTTGCGCTCGACCCACGTGTCGTTGTCCGGCGTCGTGCCCGCGCGCGCGGCGTGGAACACCTGCTGCGGCCCCTTGCGGACGTCGATCGTCACGGGCAGGTCGCGCTCGTCGGCGAGCTCGACGAGCAGGCAGCCGAGCCGCCACGCGTCGTCGTGCGTGAAGGCGCGGAGCACGAGGTCGCGCTCTTCCGCCTCGACGGAGGCGACGAGGGCGGCGAGGTCGTCGGGCGTCGTCATGCGGTCATCGTGGCACGATCACGACGTGACGACGACGCCCGTTCCCCGCCCGGCAGCCCTCGACCCGCTCGACCACGGCCTGCTCGACCGCGCGTCGGGGGTGCTGCTCGCGCAGGCGGCGGGCGACGCGCTCGGCGTGCCGTACGAGTTCGCGCAGCCGCCCGGGCCCGGGCACCGTGACGAGGTCGCGGTCATGCGCGGGGGCGGGCTCGGCCCGTACGCCCCCGGCGAGTGGAGCGACGACACCCAGATGTCGGTGTGCGTCGCGCGCGTGACCGCGGCGCACGACGTCCTCTCCCCCGTGCCGGACGCGTTCGGGGCGACGCCGCTCGACGAGGTCGCGGCCGCATTCGAGGCGTGGCGCACCGGGGGCGCGACCGACGTCGGGACGCAGACCGCCGCCGTGCTGCGCGACGCCGCCGCCCGCCGGGGACCTGCCGCGACGCGCCTGCGCGAGGCGTCCGCCGCGCTCCATGCGGCGACCGGTCGCACGGCGGGGAACGGCGCGCTCATGCGGACGGGCGTCGTCGGGCTCGTCGCGCTCGGCGACCGGGACGCGACCGCCCGCGCGGCGCGCACCGTCGCGGAGATCACGCACACCGACCCGCTCGCCGCCGAGTCGTGCGTGCTGTGGTCGGAGGCCGTGCGCGTCGCGGTGACGGAGCAGCGGCTCGACGTGCGGGCCGGCCTCGACCTGCTCGGCCCGGAGGCCGCGGCGCGCTGGTCGGCGTGGGTCGCGGACGCGGAGTCCGCCCGGCCCGTGGCCGACCTCCGGCAGAACGGCTTCACGGTGACCGCGCTCCAGGCGGCGTGGCGCGCGATCGCGACGACGTCCCCGCCGGAGCGCTCGCGGTTCGCGGGTCGGGACCACCTGGTGGCGGCGCTCCAGGCCGCGGTCGCCGTCGGCGGCGACACCGACACCGTCGCCGCGATCGCCGGGAGCCTGCTCGGCGCGCGCTACGGCGCCCGCGCGGTGCCCGACGAGTGGTCCGCGGCCGTCCACGGCTGGCCCGGGGTCGGCCGCCGCGTGCTCACGGCGCTGGCGCGCCGCACCGCCCAGGGCGGCCTCGTGCGCTCCGAGGCGCTCGTCCTGCCCGACGGCGACGCGCGCCCCGTGCAGCACTGCCCGCTGTGCGGGACGCTGCTCCGCGAGAACCCCCGCTACCCGCGCCACGTGTGCGGGTGGTGCGCGCAGGACGTCACCGACGAAGCGGGCCGTCCCGTCGTCCTGGCGAACGCGACCATCACGGGCGGGTACACCGCGCAGCGCCCGGACGGCTTGCCCGCGTCGTCCGACGTGCTCGCGGGGAGGGTCTGGATCGACGGCGTCGCACTCCGTGCGCAGGAGGCCCGGTTCGGCGGGGTCGTCGTGCAGCCGCTCGACGACCCCGCCTGAGCCGGCAGCGCGCTCGCGCTCCAGGCCCGGGGGCGTGGCCTCAGCCGCAGGAGACCGCCGGGAAGGCGACGTCCTGGGCGGAGGAGGCGCCGCCGTCGGGCAGGGTGCCCGTGACGGTGACGGACCCGGCGTCCGCGGCGACCGCCCGCGTCGAGAACGACTGGTATGCAGACTTGCCCGGCGCGACCGCCGCGACCGTGCGCGTGCCGAACGGCGTCGCGAGGGTGACGTCGGCCGGGATGTCACCGGTGTTCGTGGCGCGGACCGCGACGTACGCGGTGCCCGCGAGGCAGCGGGTGCTGGTCTCGACGGCGAGCGCGGGGCCCGCCTCGTCCTCGCGTCGGAGCGTCACCCGGTCGACGACGCGCTGCGACCCGGTCGCGTAGGTGGTGACGGTGAGCGACGTGGGCGTGACGTCGAGGTCGGAGTAGCTGGCCTCGCGCGACTGCTCCCAGCGCGCCGTCCACAGCTTGGCGCCGTCGAAGTCGTAGAACTTCGAGCCCGACGACGAGTTGCCCGTCAGGTAGAGGACCTGGTCCTCGTCCGGGGTGAGGACGTCGCCCTCGGCCGGCGCCGCGGCCGGGACGACCGGCGTCGCGCCCTCCATGAGGTACGAGCGCGTGTAGATGTGGTCGTGGCCCGCGAGGACGAGGTCGACGCCCAGGTCGCTGAAGACGGGCGACAGGGCCTCGCGCAGGCGCACCACGTCGGTGTCGCGCGAATGGAACGCCTGGCTGTAGAGCGAGTGGTGGAACGTCACGACGACCCAGTCGTACGCGTCGCCGTGCGTGCCGACCACGTCGCGCAGGAACGCCTCGTGCCCCGCGATCTGCGTCGCGGACGAGTCGTTCGAGTCGATCGCGACGACGAGCACGTTGTTGTACGCGTACCAGTAGTCGCGGCGCTGCTCGGTCGAGAGGTTCGGCATCGCGTAGTGCTGGTCGTAGAGCGCCGACGCGGTGTCGTGGTTGCCGTCCTGGACGGCGAAGCGCAGCTCGCGCATCTGGCGCGGCGCGAGGAAGCCCGCGTACTGCTGGCTGCTGCCCGCGTTCTCGACCTGGTCGCCCGCGGAGATGAGGAACGCGGTGTCCGGGTGCCGCTCGGTCATGGTGTCGAGGTTGGCGGCCCAGCGCGCCGCGTCGTTCGCGGCGTTGCCGCTCGCACCGATCTGCGCGTCGCCGACGAACAGCGCGGAGAACTCGTCCCCGAACGTCCCCGTCGTGAACGTCGACGGCTCGGACCAGCCGGCCGCCGCGCTGCCCACGCGGTACACGTACGCCGCGTCCTCCTCGAGCCCGGTGATCGTGGCGTGGTGGTACGTCGCGCCGTCCGCGGCCGCACCACTCCGGGACGACGACGTCGGGGCCGTCCGCCAGTCGACCTCGCCGCCCGTCTCGTCGGCTCGGGCCCACTGCACCTCGCCCGCGCCGGGCAGCGTCGAGAACCACGCGACGTTGGCCTGCGTCTCGTCCGCGCCGACGTTCAAGGCGACGTCGCGGACCTCGCCGTGCGTCGGGACGAGCGAGCGGACGTCGAGGTAGATGTCCGAGCTCGTCGGCGCGTCCTGGTAGAGCGCGACGGAGATCGTGTTCTCGCCGGGCTCGAACGCGTCGGCCGGGACGACGAACGTGCCCGTCACCGGGTCCGTGCGGCCGTTGCCGTGGTACTGGAGGTTCTCGGTGATCTTCCGGTCGTCGTCGCCGAGGCGCACGACCTCCTCGCCGTTCACGTAGACGATCGCGGCGTCGTCGTAGACGATCTCGCCCTCGAACGCCGGGACGCCGTCGAGGTCGGCCGCGGTGAGCTCCACGTCGGTGCGGAAGAAGAACGTGGGGACGTCCGTCGTCGTGCCCTCGATGTACTGGGTGAGGAGCGTCGTGATCGGGAAGGCGGCGCCGATACCCGTCGCTGCGCCGCGCTTCGCGCCGAACGCGCCCGTCGCGGACCTCCACGCGGAGTCGTCGAAGGCGGTGGTCGTCCACACGCGCTGGTCCACGGCGGATCCCGCCGGGTTCGTGTTGTCGTCGAGGTAGCGCCAGGTCGTGCCGGACGTCGAGAGCAGGGACTCGTCGGCGGCGGCCGTCGAGGTCGCGGTCGCGGCGACGAGCGCCGTGCCGACGAGCGAGACGGCGAGCGCCGACGCCGCCGCGCGCGCGAGCGCGCCGGGCAGCCGGGAGGCGTGCGGGTTCATGGGTTCCTTCGCAGGTCAGGGGTCCGCGCGGCGACGACCGTCGGACCACCGTGGCGGCGTCGGACCCGTGGTGGGAAGCGCTGTCACAGTAGGGAGCGGGGATGGCTCCCACGCGTCGTCGCGGTGAACGCGCGGCGGCGGCCAGATGGCCGTCCTCCGCCCGGCCCGGGAGACGCACGACGCCGCGCCCCGGAAGGGACGCGGCGTCGAGGCCTGCGACGAGGGGAAGGCGGCTCAGGCGCCCCGGCGCCGCCGGAGGACGAGGACCCCCGTGCCGAGCGCGACGAGCAGGAGCGCGGCGATCGCGACACCGGCGGCCTGCACGCCGGTCGTCGCGAGACCACCCGTGCCACCGTCGGCCGGTGCTCCCGGCACGTCGGGCGTGCCCGGCACGTCGGGCGTGCCCGGCACGTCGGGCGTCGTGGGCACGGTCGGGCGCGTGGGGTCGGTCGGGACCGCGGGATCGGTCGGCGTCGTCGGTGTGGTCGCGCCCGGCTCGTCGGCGGTGTTGGTCAGCTCCACGGCGACGGCCGCGCTCGTGGAGACCTCCACGCGCACCGTGCCGTCGTCGCCCGGCTCGACCGTGCCACCGTCGACCTGCCACGTCGGCGCGCCCCACTCCACGCCCTCGACCGTGGGGAAGTCGGGCTCGCCCAGCACCACCTCGGCCCCGAGCGGGAGGTCGTCGAGGGTCGCCGTACCGTCCACGGGGAGCGTGAGCTCGCCCGCCGACCCGTCGACGGCGTACGCGACGGTGAACGCGGTGCCCGCGGGGACGACCGAGGCGGCGTCGCCCAGCACCCGCTTGGTCACCGTGAGGCTGCCGCTCTCGGCGGGCACGGTGCCGCACGGGATCGACCCGGCGAAGAGGTAGGCGTGCGCCTCCCCGCCGAGCAGGGTGAGGTCGCGCGCCACGACCTGCCCGTCGAGCGGGGACGCCTCGACGGTGAGGTCGGCGGTCGGCGCGTACACCGACCCGTCCAGGCGTGCCCCGCCGGCACCGAGCGTGACCGGGCCGTCGAGCCGCGACAGGTCCCACATCACGAACGAGGCCGCCTTGCCTGCCTCGCCGAACACGGAGCCCTTCAGGTCGGTCGTCCCGGCGGGGACGGAGACGATGAGCGGGGCGTCGGCCGACGGGAGCACGCCGTCGGCGAACTGCACGGTGTACGCGTCCGCGATCGCCGCGTAGTCGACGACGTTCGGCCGCCCGGCGTCGAGCGGGGAGAGGACGACGCGGTCGCCGACGTCCTCCGTCACGGAGAGCACGTGCGCCGCGCCGCTCGGCACGAGGTCGGCGAGGCACCGGCGGACCTCGGCGGCCCCCGTGGCGCCCGTCTCGACGTACGCCGCCACGGAGCCGCGCTCCGTCGCCACCGTCGCGGCGCCGTCCGGCCACTTCTGGTTCGTGGCGTCGACGGCGGGCGAGTCGTCGAGCGCCGTGCGGTACCGCACCCAGTCGGCGCGCTGGTACGTGCCGAACGCCGGGTCGTCACCCACGACCTTGAGGTAGCCCCGGAGCGCTGCACCCCGGTCCGCGGGCGCCCCGCCGTTCGTGATCTGGACCGTCCCCGACGTCGGCGCGTAGCCACCGACGAGGAGACGGGTGGGGTCGCCGTCGACGGTGGGGATCGTGTAGTCGGCCGTCCCGGCCGCCTGGTGGAGGATCGCGTACATGCCCCCGTCGGCGCGGACGGAGAGCTCGCCGCCGACCGCGACCGAGCCCTCCGTCTCGTGGTTGCCGAGGTGGGCGTCCTCGCGGGCGTAGACGCTGAACCCCCGGCCAGGTCGAAGGGGTTCACCGATGCGTCGGCGGCGACGGCGCCCGACGCGGGCAGCACGAGCGCGGCACCCGCCAGCGCGACGACAGCAGCGGCAGCGGTGCGGCGCCGACCGGGACGAGTAGTTGACTGCGGCAACAGAAGTGAGGGCAGCATCGAGCGGACAGCTCCATCAGGTGGGGGAAGGGTCGGTCCCGACGGACCGGGTCCAGCCCGTCCCTCTCACCGTAGGCCGAACTGGACGAGCGTCCAGAACGCGTGCCGGGTGAAGTCGCGCCGATGTGATCGACCCCACCTCACCGTGCGCACGGGCAGCCGGACCTGTCGGTCATGTCGGGCGTCCGAGGAGCCTCGAGAGGCTGCGCGTGCGCGCGGCCCCAGGTCAGGAGATGACGAGGCTCGCGATCAGCCCGTCGCGCAGGCGGACGGTGAACGTGCCTGGCCCGTTGTACCCGTCCCCCGAGACCGTGAGGTCGAGCAGCACCTCGTCGGGTGCGGCCCCCGGCCGCAGCCCGGAGACGTCGAAGTGCGAGCGCTTGCCGATGTTGTCCGTCCGGTCCCAGCTCGCGAGCTCGGTGCGGCCGCGGAAGCGGCGGCTCCCGTCGTCGAGGACGGCGTCCGCGGTGAACGCGGTGAGAAACCGGGCGGTGTCGCCTGCGTTCGTCGCCTCGACGAGGGTCCGCACCGCAGCCGGGAGGTCCTGCGTCACGTCGCTCATCCCCTCACTGTGCTCCCCTCGACGCCCGACGACGACCCGGACGTGGCGAGACGCGGCGTCCGCGAGCCCGCGCCCGAGACGGTCGAACAGCGCGACGCTCGCCGTCCCCGGCCAGTCCGCGGGCAGCGCGGCAGACGGCAGCCCGGGGTCGGCGTACGGGATCGGGCGCCAGTCGTCCACGGCGCGCACCCAGCGCGCGAACGCGTCGCGCGGCTCGTCCGCTCGCGTGGACGGGGCGCCGTCGGCTCCCGCGTCGTCGTGCCGGGCGAGGAACGTGCGGTGCAGCGCCGCGACCCGGTCGAGGTCCCACCAGCGCGCCGCCGCGTCCGCGAACGACCCCGCGACGCGCGGCGCCCCCGCGAGGAACACCGTCGCGGCGTCGCGGACCTCCAGCGCCACGAGGATCTCCTCGACCTCGTCCACGAGGTGACCGGGCGTGATCCACAGCCCGTCCGCGACGCTCCCGGCGCCGATCCACGCGAGGTGCCGGCGCAGCTGGTGCCGCGCGTCGCGCCGCTCCTCGGGCAACGAGTACGACACGAGGCACCACGGGTCGCCGCCGCCCTGCTGCCGGTAGCCGAAGATGCGCCGGTCGCCGCGCGCGAGCATGGGCCCGGCGTCGGGCGCGAGCCGGTACCCGGCGCGGCCGTCGTCGAGCGTCTCGGGCACGAGCAGACCCTTGGCCTTGACGCGCGAGACCGCGCTGCGCGCCCCCGCGGGCGGCACGCCGAGCGCGCCGAGCAGGTCGACCAGGTCCGCCACCGCGACCGCACCGCCCAGGTCCCGGACGTACAGCCCGACGACGGTGCGCAGCAACGACGTCGTGCTCCCGGGCCGGGAGTCGAGGTCGTCGAGGATCACGCGGACCGGGCCGCGCCGGGCGCGGTCGTGCGGTCGAGGACCTCGGCCAGGGCGTCGCGCACCGCCTCGACACCGACGCGCACCTCGTCGAAGCTCGTCGAGAGCGGGGACAGGCCGAGGCGCAGGCCGTTCGGGCGGCGGAAGTCGGGGATCACGCCGCGCTCCCAGAGCAGCGGGAGCGTGGCCTCGAACGCGTCGTGGTCGACGGTCACGTGGCTCCCCCGGCGCTCGGGGTCGCGCGGCGACGCGTACCGGGCGCCGAGCGGGAGCACCAGGTCGTCCACGAGGGCGGTCGCGTGCTCGGTGAGCGCGACGGACTTCGCGCGGACCGCCGCCATCCCGGCCGCGTCCACGAGGTCGAGCATGTCCTGCATCGCGAGCATCCCGACGATCGCGGGCGTCCCCGAGAGGAAGCGCCGGACGCCGTCGTGCGGCGCGTACGCCGGACCCATCTCGAACGGCGCCGCGCTCCCCATCCAGCCCTGGATCGGCTGGGTGAGCGCGCCCTGGAGGTCGGCGCGCACGTAGCCGAACGCGGGCGCGCCGGGACCCCCGTTGAGGTACTTGTACGTGCAGCCCGCCGCGAGGTCGACGCCCCACGCGTCGAGCTCGACGGGGACCGCGCCCGCGGAGTGGCACAGGTCCCACAGGACGAGCGCCCCGGCATCGTGCGCGAGGGTCGTGATCGCGGCGGCGTCGCTCACGTACCCCGACCGGTACGCGACGTGGCTGAGCAGCACGAGCGCGGTGCGGTCGGAGAGGACCTCCGCCACCTGCGCCGGGGTCACGCCGCCGTCGTGGTCGGGCGTGATCCACCGCAGCGTCGCGCCGTGCTCGCGCGCGACGCCCTCCAGCACGTACCGGTCCGTCGGGAAGTTCCCGGCGTCGAGCACGATCTCGTCGCGGCCCGCGACCTGCGGCGCCGAGAGCGCGGCGCGCACGAGCTTGTAGAGGATCACGGTCGTCGAGTCCCCGACGAACGTCTGGCCCGCTGCCGCGCCGAGCGTCACCGCACCGATCCGGTCGCCCAGCGTCAGCGGGAGCTCGTACCACTCCTCGTCCCAGCCGCGGATGAGCCGCGCTCCCCAGACGTCGGTCGCGAACCGCGCGAGCCGTTCCGCCGACGCGCGCGTCGGACGGCCGAGCGAGTTCCCGTCGAGGTAGGCGGTGACCTCGTCGGAGTCGACGAACGCGTCGCGGAACCGCGCGAGCGGGTCCGCCGCGTCGAGCGCGGCCGACCGCGCGGCGTGGTCGGTGGTCGTGCCGTCGGTGCGGTCGGTCATCGCGTGTCCTCCGGGGTGCGGGGTGCGCGCGGCGCACCGTGGGGCTCGGGTCGCGCCACGACGACGGCGCGCGCGAACCACGCGGCCACGTCGTCGGGGTCGTCGAGGTCGGGCGGGTCGCCGGGGACCCAGGTCGCGACGCCGTCCGGGTCGGGCGCGGCGCCGTCGTGCGCGATCGCGCCCAGGAGGGCGTGCGCGTCGAGGCCGGCCTCCGCGAGCGCCCGCAGCTCGCGGGCGTTCACACCGGGCGGGAGCGGGCCGTTGCCGAGGTCGGTGCCGTAGACGACCGTCCCGCCGAGCGCGACGAACCGCCGCGCGTTGTCGATCGCGACGTCCTGCTCGGCCGTCGGGCTCCCCCACCCGTGCACGTCGAGCGTGCTCACCCAGCTCACCCGGCTCACCTGACCCACCCGGCCACTCCCCGCCCCGCCGAGCACGGGGTGACGGTCGCCATCCGGCTCATCTCGCCCGTCACCCCGTGCTCGACCGCGTGGAAGGTCGTGCTCGGCGGGGCGGGGCGTGGCCATCGCCGCCAGGAGGTTCTCGGGCAGGCGCTCGCTGAACGGGGCGTGCGCCAGCCGGTCGAGGCCTGCCTCGAACGCGCGGGCCGCCATGCCGCGCCCCTCCACGTGCGCGACGACGTCCCGGCCCCGCGCGTGGGCGTGGCCGACGAGCGCGGCGAGGGTGACGTCGTCGGGCACCGGGCCGGCGCCGGAGTGCAGGGCGACCTTGACGAACGACGTCCCCGCGGCGACCTGGCGGTCGACGGCGGCGACGGCCGCCTCGGGCGAGCCGACCTCCTCGACGGACCCGGCGGGCGCCCACGACCGGTCCGACGGGTAGCCGCCGGGGGCGGTGAGGAACGCGCCCGCGAACGCGACCGCCGGGAAGCCGGGGCGCCCGGGCCACGTGCGCGCGACGTCGGGCACCCACCCGAGGTCGTGCACGACGGCGATCCCGCCGCGGCGCACCGCGACCGGGTCGACGAGGCCGAGGTGCACGTGCGCGTCCGCGAGCGGCGGGAGCCAGGTGCCGCCGTCGCCCGCCCGGCCGAGGCTCACGACCGCCCGATCTCGGTGCGGACGGCGAACAGCTCGGGGAAGAAGGTGAGGTCGAGGGCGCGCTGGAGGAAGCCGACGCCGCTCGACCCGCCCGTGCCGCGCTTGGTGCCGATGATGCGCAGCACCGTCTTCATGTGGCGGAACCGCCAGAGCTGGAAGTTGTCCTCGAGGTCGACGAGCTCCTCGCACGTCTCGTACGCGGACCAGTACGTCTCCGGGTCGTCGTAGATGCGCCGGAAGACCTCGACCAGGTCGTCGTCGAGCGTGTGCGCCACCGTGACGTCGCGGTCCAGGACGCGCTGCGGGACGTCGTGGCCGTGCCGCGCGAGGTGGCGCAGGAACTCGTCGTAGACGCTCGGCTCGGCGAGCAGGCGGGCGAGCTCGGCGCGCGCGTCCGGCTCGGCGTCGAACACGTCGAGCATGCGCGCGTTCTTGTTGCCGAGCAGGAACTCGACCGCGCGGTACTGCCACGACTGGAAGCCGGACGCGTGCCCGAGGAACCCGCGGAACTGCGCGTACTCGCTCGGGGTGAGGGTCGCGAGGACGGACCACTGCTCGGTGAGCGTGCGCTGCACGTGCTTGACGCGCGCGACGCGCTTGAGCGCGGCGCCCAGCTCGTCGGCGGCGAGCAGGTCGCGCGCGGACAGGAGCTCGTGCAGCACGAGCTTGAGCCAGAGTTCCGTCGTCTGGTGCTGCACGATGAACAGCATCTCGTCGTGGTGCTCCGGGTCGCTCACGGGCTCCTGCGCGGCGAGCAGCGTGTCGAGGTGCAGGTACGACCCGTACGTCATCTGCTCGCGCAGGTCCGTGACGATGTCGGACTCGAGCGCGCGCTCGTTCGGCGCGGGCAGCGGTGCGTCGGCCATCCGTCGAGCATATGTCACGAACGTGACGACCGCTAGATCCGTGCGATGCGTCGGGATGTCGCAATGCTCCGATCATTGCGTCATTCCGACCGGGTGGTAGGGGTCAGTCGTCCGCCGCGGCGCGGCGCTCCTCCTCGTCGACGGACTCGCCCGTCGGGTCCTCCGCGACGAGGTCGTCGAGGAACGCGCCGCCCAGCGGCCCGTCGCTCAGCCCGACGAACCGCCAGCCCGACGCCGGGTCCCCCTCGACCTCGACGAGCCCGGTGTTCGCGAGCGGGGTCCACGCGAGCCGGTCGACGTCGACGCTCGCGGCGCGCGCGCACGCCCACGCGCGGATCGCCGCGCCGTGCGACACGACGACGGCGGTCTCCCACCCGGTCCGCGCGACGGCGGCGAGGGCGTCGTCGTACCGGTCGAGGAACTCGGTGCCGTCGGGGCCGCCGGGCACCCGCCGGTCGGGCTCGCCGCGGCCCCAGGCGAAGACCGTCTCCAGGTAGAGGGCGTGGTCGTCGTGGTCGGCGGACATCTCCAGGTCGCCCGCGTCGACCTCGCGCAGGCCGTCGAGCTCGAGCGGCTCCAGACCGTGGTGCTCGACGAGCGGCGCCGCCGTGAGGTGCGTGCGCACGAGCGTGGACACCGCGACGCCGTCGACCACGCGGCCCGAGAGCGCGTCCGGGATCGCCGCCGCCTGGCGCGCCCCGAGGGCGGTGAGGCCCGGCCCGGGCAGGGCGGTGTCGAGCAGGCCGGCGACGTTGGACGGGGTCTGTCCGTGACGGACGAGCAGCAGGCGCATGGTTCTCCGGTTCTCGGGTGCGGGGGTCTCCTGCCACCCTACGAGCCCGGCAGCGAGCGCGGCGTGGCACGCTGGGCGCATGTCCCGCCGCGAGCTCGTCGTCCTGGGGACGGCCAGCATGGTCCCGACCCGCACGCGCAACCACAACGGGTACGTCCTGCTCTGGGACGACGAGGCGATCCTCTTCGACCCCGGCGAAGGCACCCAGCGGCAGATGACGTTCGCCGGGGTGTCGGCGACCGACCTCACGCGCATCGCGATCACCCACCTGCACGGCGACCACAGCCTCGGGCTCGCGGGCGTCTCCCAGCGCATCAGCGGCGACGGGGTGCGGCACACGATCGGGGTGACCTACCCGGCGTCGGGCCAGCGGTGGGTGAACCACCTGCTCGACGCGAGCGCCCACTACCGCCGCGGCCACCTGGAGCTCCAGCCGGTCACGACGGACGGCGTGCTCCCGCCCGTCCCCGGCCGCCCCGAGCCGGGCTTCACGCTCCGCGCCGAGCGTCTCGACCACACGATCGAGGCCGTGGGCTACCGCCTCGACGAGCCCGACGGCCGCTCGCTCGACCCCGCGCTCCTCGCCCGCCACGGGCTCGCGGGGCCGGTCGTGGGCGAGTTGCAGCGCGCGGGCCGCGTCACGACGCCCGGCGGGCGGACCGTCACCCTCGACGACGTGAGCGGCCCCCGGCCCGGCCAGTCGTTCGCGTTCGTCATGGACACGCGCCTGTGCGACGCCGTGCACCGGCTCGCGGACGGCGTCGACCTGCTCGTCATCGAGTCGACGTTCCTCGACCACGACCGCGAGCAGGCCGAGCGCTGGGGCCACCTCACGGCCCGGCAGGCCGCGACGGTCGCGGCCGAGGCGGGCGTCCGGACGCTCGTCCTCACGCACTTCTCCCAGCGGTACCCCGACCCGACGGAGTTCTGGCGCGAGGCCCGCGAGGTGTTCGACGGCGACCTCACCGTCGCGCAGGACCTCGACCGCGTGCGGGTCCCCCACCGCCGTCGGCCCGCCTGACCCCGACGAGCCACCACGGCTCTACCTCGCGGAACCAGGGCTGGTCGCGGGGTTTGCAGGTCAGTCGCCGCGGGCGCGGCGGGTCGCGCGGTCGTTGGCGCGCTGGATCGCCTCGACGAGCTCGTCCTTGGTCATGGTCGACCGGCCGTCGACGTCGAGCCGGCGGGCGACGTCGAGCAGGTGCTCCTTGGTCGCGTTCGCGTCGACGCCCCCGGCGGTGTCCGTGGTCGAGTCGAGCCCACCCTCCTCGGCGCGCTCGTCGGACGGGCCGGGCTCGTCCTTCGGCTCCCAGTGGTCGCCGATCTTCTCGTGCGTGTGCTTGAGCGCGGCGAACGCCACGCGCCGCGCGCGCGCCTCGGAGCCGTACTGCTCCCTCGCGGCGTCGTAGGCCTTCGCGAACGTGCGCTGCGCCTTCTCGTCCGAGCGCTGCAGCGTGCTGGGGATCTCGGACTGCTTCGCGTCGCCGTCACGCGTCGTCTTCGGCACGGGTCACCTCCTGCTGCCCGACGGCGGTCGCCGCCTCCCCCGAGCGTCCCGCCCCGGGCGACGGCTCGCGCGCCGAACGGGGGCGGGCGCGCCGGGCGCGGCCTACGCTGCCGGGATGTCGAGCGTCCTGCGGTTCCGCGGCCGCATCGCGGGCTGGGGCACGGCGTCCGGGACGCGGGTCGTCGTCGGGCGCTGGGACGTGTCGCCGTTCGGCGCGTTCGCCGACGTCATGGTCGAGCGGCCCGACGGCGAGCGCCTCCTCCTCGCGCCGTCGCGCCCCGTCGCGGAGCTCGTCACGTCGACCTACCGCTTCGACCGGGTCGTCCTGGTGCCGGTCGCCGTCACGGACGAGCCGGCCCACGCCGTGCCCGCTGCCGCCCGCGACCACGCGGCGGGTGCGCGACCGGGCCGCGGCCGCCTGCCGGGCTGGCACGTGGTGGCCGGGCCGCTCGAGGCGCGGCTCGCCGTCGGGCCGCGGACGGCCCTGGGTCACGTGCTGCGCGCGGTGCCGCACCGCGTCGCGACGTCGCGGCACGCGACCGTGCTCACCGACCCCCTCGCGCGCGTGCTGCTGCGCGGGGTCCGGACGCGGGGCAGCGCGGGGCCGGGACGCACCGAGCACTACGGCGCGACCGACGTCCGCGCGCTCGTCGCCGCGCAGACGTGCTGGGACGGGACGTCGTTGGGCGACCTGCGCGACGTCGTCCCGCCGGTCCGGTTCGGCTTCGGGTCGACCCCGCCCCGGCCGAGCGTGACCGACGTCGTCACGACCATCGTCGTGCGCTGACCCCGGGAGGCGTCCGCGGCGGGACGCGAGACCGGGGCCGCGCGCCGGACGACGAGCGTCCGGCGCGCGACCCCGGTGCGACCGGTCCGGGCCTCAGACCCCGCGGGCCGCGAGCCAGCCTGCGAGCCGGTCGGGACGGTCGGTGATGATCGCATCCACCCCGAGGTCGACCGCGGCGGCCCAGTGCGCGGGCTCGTTGAGCGTCCAGACCGCGACCTCGAGACCGGCGTCGTGCAGGCGCTGCACCAGGCCCGGGTCCTCCAGGAGGAGCGCCCCCATGGGGTTGCACGTCACGACGTCGAGCTCGGCGCACCGCGCGAGCACGTCGTCGTCGAGCGCCACGACGAGCAGCCCACGGCGCAGGCCCGGGTCGGCCTCGCGGAGCGCCGCGACCGTCTCGGGCCAGAAGCTCTGCGCCACGACCCGGTCGGCGAGGCCCGCGAAGCGGATCGGCCCGGTGACGCGCCGCACCTGCTCGGCCGTCCACGACCCCTTGAGCTCGAGCAGCAGGTCGGTGCCCGGCCGCCGCACGAGGAGGTCGACGACCTCGCCGAACGTCGGCACGCGCTGGCCGCCGAACGCCGGGGAGAACCACGACCCGGCGTCGAGCGCCCGGATCGCCGCGCGGTCGAGCCGTGCGACCGTGCCGCTGCCGGACGTCGTCGCGTCCACGGTGTCGTCGTGGATGACGACGGGCTCGCCGTCGGCCGTGAGCTGCACGTCGATCTCGATGCTGTGCGCACCGGCCCGCCACGCCGCCTCGAACGCGGCGAGCGTGTTCTGCGGCGCGACGGAGCTGTTGCCGCGGTGCGCGATCACGCGCGGGCGCGCGGCCCGGTCCGGCACCGAGCCCGTGGGCGCGAGGGCGGTCGCCGTCACAGGTACGGCTCCACGTTCTCGCTGTACGCCGTCTCGATGCGCGGCGCGACGGACTCGAACGCGGCCGCCGGGTCGGCGCCCTCGATGACGATCTGCTCGATCGCCTCGTTGAGCAGCGCGTCGGCGCCCGGGATGAAGACGCGCGCGTCGTCCTGGGGGCGCGCCTTGTCGGCGAGCTGGTCGACGGCCGTGCGGAACTGCGGCGTCGCCTCGTAGATGGCCTTCATGGTGTCGGACTCGACGGCCGACGTGCGCACCGGCATGTAGCCCGTGTTCTGCGAGAAGTACGCGGTGTTCTCGGTGTTCGTGAGGAACGCGAGGAACATCGCCGCGGCGAGCTGCTGCTCGGGCGACTTCGACGCCGGGATGGCGAGCCCGGTGCCGCCGGTCGGGGTGCCGCCGCCGTCAGGGCCGTCGGGCAGGTAGGCCGTGCCGACCTCGAACGACGCCGCGTCGAGCGCGCCCTTGAGCGAGCCCGTCGAGCCGATGGTCGAGGCGATGAGACCCGACGAGAAGTCGACCATCGCGTCGTCCGCGGAGAGCGTCGCGACGCCCTTCTCGTGGAAGAGGTCGTGCAGGAACTGGCCGCCCGCGACCGACTCCTCGGAGTCGAGCGTGAGGTCGAACCCGTCGGAGTACGCACCGCCCTGGCCCCAGATCATGTTCTCGAACCACCACGCGCCCCACGACGGCCCGGTGGACAGGCCGAGCGTCGAGCCGCCCGACGGGACGAGCGGCTTGAGGGACGCGTCCCACTCCTCGAGCTCCGCCCACGTCTCCGGCCCGCGGTCGGGCAGGCCAGCCGCCGCCCACAGGTCCTTGTTGTAGTAGAAGAGCGGCGTCGAGCGCGCGTAGGGCACGGCCCAGTGCTGGTCGTCGTACTCGTAGTCCGCGTAGAGCGCGGGCTGGAAGTCGTCCGCGTCGGCGTCGACGAACTCGAGCACGTCGTCGAGCGGCAGGATCTGGTCGTTGAGGTGGTAGCGGAACCACCACACGTCGGACGCGATGACGACGTCGGGCAGCTCGTCGGTCTGCGAGGCGGCCTGGAAGCGCTGGGCCACCTCGTCGTAGTTGGCGCCCGCGGTCACGAGGTTGACCGTGATGCCGGACTCCTCCTCGAACCGGTCGATGAGCTCCTGCTCGATCTCCTGCGACGTGCCGGGGTGGTTGCTCCACCACGTGATCTCGGACGCGGGCTCGACGGCGGACCAGTCGACGGCCTCGGCCGCCGCGTCGTCGCCCCCGGTGCCGGCGCCGTCGGCCCCGGCCACGCTCGGGCCGGCGCACGCGGTGAGCGCGAGGGCGGTGACCGCCGTGAGGGCGGTGGCGGCGGCGCGGGCCCGACGGCGGCGCGCGGGCCGGCCGGGTGCGGTGCGGTGGGACACAGGTGCTCCTTCAGGTCGTGCACCGGGTGTCGGTGCGCTTCGGGAAACCCGGACCGCTGCGGGCGGGCCGGGGAGTCTGGTGTCGGGCGGGTGCGCGCGGGTCAGCCGGTGACGGCGCCCGCGGTGAGGCCCGCGACGAGGCGACGCTGCAGGACGAGGAAGACGACGAGGATCGGCAGCGTCACGACCACGGTCGCGGCGAGCAGCACGCCCCAGTTCGTCATGCCGTCGGTGTTCTGCAGCAGCGTGAGACCGACGGGGAGCGTCATCTTGTCCGGGCGGTCGATGACGAGGAACGGCCACAGGTAGTCGTTCCACTCCGTCACGACGGACACGAGCGCGACCGCCGCGAGCGTCGGCGTGCTCATCGGCACGACGAACCGCCAGAGCTTGCGCCAGTGCCCCGCGCCGTCGAGCTCGGCGGCCTCGAGGATCGAGCGCGGCAGCGTGAGGAAGTGCTGCCGGAACAGGAACGTCCCGAACGCGCTCGCCAGGCCCGGCACGAGGATGCCCTGGTAGGTATTGAGCCACCCGAGGCTCGCGACGAGCGTGTAGTTGGGGATGATCGTGATCTGCGGCGGGATCATGAGCGTCGCGATGACGAGCCCGAACACGACCTTCTTGAACGGGAAGTCGAGGAACACCAGCGCGTACGCGCACGTGAGGCCCAGCGCGACCTTGAGGCCCGCGCCCACGACCGTGATCCCGACGCTGTTGAGCAGCAGGCGCCCCAGCGGGATCGAGTCCGCGGCCTGCGCGTAGTTGTCGAGGTTCACGCTGCCCGGGAGCCACTGCAGCGGGACCGTGTACAGCTCGGCGGGCGTCTTCATGCTCGCGAGCACCATCCACACCAGCGGCGCGCCGAGCACGACGGTCGCGAGGACCAGGGCGAGGTACCCACCCGGCTGGAGGGCCCGGCGTCGGGCACGGGGTGCGCCCGACGGGCGGGGCGCGAGGGCGGCCGGCGTGGCGGGCGCCGTCTCGGGACGGGCGGGCGCGACGGCGCTCATGCGTAGTGGACCTTCCGCTGGACGAACCGCATCTGCACCGCGGTCACCGCGAGCAGCACGAGGAACAGGACCGTGGCGACCGCCGACGCGTACCCGGCGCGCCCGTTGACGAAGCTCTCCTCGTAGATCGAGTACATGAGGGTCGTCGTCGAGCCGAGCGGGCCGCCCTGCGTCATCGCCTTGATGATGTCGAAGGACTGGAGCGACGCGAGGAGCATCGTCACGACGAGGAAGAACGTCGTCGGGGTGAGGAGCGGCAGGACGATCGAGCGCAGCGTCCGGGCCGACGACGCGCCGTCGAGCGCGGCCGCGTCCTTGAGGTCCTGCGGAACGGACTGGAGGCCCGCCAGGTAGATGAGGGCGACGTACCCGAGGTTCTTCCACAGGTAGACCACGACGATCATCACGAGAGGCCACGGGCGCTGCGTGTACCACTGCGGCGACGCGACGCCGACCCAGCCGAGCAGCTCCTGGACCAGCCCGTAGCGCGGGTCGAACATGAACAGCCACAGGATCCCGACCGCGAAGCCCGACAGCACGTAGGGTGCGAACGCGACGGTCCGGGCCACTCCACGGCCCCGGAGCTTCCGGTTCAGGAGCAGCGCCAGGCCCAGGCCGAGGACCATCGCGCCGCCGACGGTCGCGAGCGTGAAGACGAGCGTCGTCGTGACGATGCGGCCCGTCGTCGGGGCGGTGAACCACTCGACGTAGTTGCCCAGCCCGACCGGCCGCGCGACCGGCGACCCGAGGTTCCACTGGAGCGTCGAGAGGTAGAAGCTCTGGAGCAGCGGCCGGTAGACGAACACCAGCAGCAGCAGGACGTTCGGGCCCGCGAGCAGGAGCGCCCACAGCAGGTTCCGCCGACGGCGGCGCGCGCCCAGGCGGCTGCGGTGCAGCGTCTGGACCTCGCGGTCGGTGCCCGACGACGTCGGGCCGGCAGGCGATCCCGGCGCGCCTGGGCGGGTCTCGCCCGGGCGGGCCGCGCCCGGGCGGACCGCGTCCGGGCCCGAGGCCGGGGAGGTGGGGCCCGGCGCGGCGCCGCGGGGCGCGCCCGGGGAGCCCGAGGACTCCGGGGTGAGAACGGTGGTCACAGCACAGGTCCGCTCGTCCGAGGGTGCAGGTCACGGCCGGCGCGGCACCCGTCCTGCGGGTGGGCGGCCACTCGGAGCATAGGAAGCGGAGGCGCCGGTTTTGTGCCGGAATGGGCGGGTGCGGGGACGGGCGTCGCGCAACGTTCACCGAGCCGTGCCCACCGCGCCACCCGCACCTGTGGAGCGGTCACGTGGTGGACACCTCGTGAAGCGTCGTCCACAGGGCGGGACGGACGGTTCCGCGTCGCACGGCGTTTCGCTAGGTTCGTGGCGTTCGCGCGGTGCCGCCCGGTCCGGGCCGCGCCGCCCGGTTCGCGGGCAGGGGGTCTGGTGAGTCGTACGCGTCATGCGCCGGTCGAGGAACGACCGGCAGGAACGGTGAGCGCCCGAGCGCTCCGGTCGAGAAGCAGTGCCCGACGGCGAGCGCTCACCCTGGGCGTCGTCGTGACGGCCGGATGCCTGGTCGCCGGGTGCGCCGGCGGGGGTGAACCCGCACCGTCACCTCCGGTCGAGACGTCGGCCGAGGCGTCTGAGACGGAGACACCCGAACCCGAGCCGACCACGACCGGGCCGCCGAAGCCCGAACGACCCGCGGCCATGGAGCGCGACGACGCCGAGGGTGCTGCTGCAGCGGCGGAGTACTTCCTCGAGCTCTACCCGTATGTGATGAGCACCGGCGACACGGCCGAGTGGGACGCCATGACGTGGGCCGAAACGTGTGACTTCTGCACCTCCGTAAGCAGCGAGGCGAGAAGCATCCGAGACAAGGGAGACGCGTTCAGCGGAGCAGAGATCACTCTGTCGAACGCCAACGTCGGCGCATTCGACGATCTCATCGGCGGTTACCCGATCCTCTTTGACTTCGACCAGTCTCCGCATCGCAGAGTCGCGCCTGATGGAAACGTAGTTTCTGAAGACGACGGCGAATCGGGACAGCTCCAGATCGACGTGCTTGAAAAGGACGGAAACTGGTTGGTGCTCGCAGTCGGAGGATCGGACTAGTGCACCGCGTCGCTCTCCTCACTCGAACAGCCACCACGCTCCTTGCCATCGGGCAAGGCGCCGCTTACTCCGCGGACGACGGCGGAATCTTCTCATCCGAGTTCCAAGACGATCAAGCGATCGTCCATGCGCAGCAGACACCGCACGGCGGCACCGAACACGTCCCGCAAGCGGCAAACGGCGGTCCCGCATCGGAGGCCTTTCGGCGAGGACCTGCCTACCGCTGCTTCGACGGCGACACCGCGACGACGTTTCCGGGGCTGGTACAGGCATGCCCGGGCGGACAGACCCCGGTCGACCACACCCAGGCGTGCGCGCCGGAGGAGTTCGCGATGGACCCGCTCTTCCGCCAGACGTGGACGAACGCCCCGGACGGGTCACGCACCGCGGTGTCGGGCTGGGAGTTCGTCGACGACGGGTCGTGCGTCGGCGCGGCGGACCTCACCGCGGAGGCGGAAGCGGCCTTCCGCCAGCTCACCATCGCGCCGTCGCCCGTCGTCGTGCAGCCGCCGGACGGCTGGACCGTGGTCAACGTGCCGACGATCACCTACACGGAGCCCGAGGAGCAGGTGCTCGACACGACGCTTCTCGGCATCCCGGTCCAGATCCGGGCGACCCCCCGGTCGTTCACCTGGGACTACGGCGACGGGAGCGGTCCGGTGACGACGACCGACCCGGGCGGCGCGTACCCGCACCACACGGTCGCGCACACCTACGACCAGCCGGCGGACCGGGTGACGATCACGCTGACCACGACGTGGTCCGGGCAGTTCCGGATCACCGGCACCCCGAGCTGGACCGACGTCACCGGCACGGCGACGACGACGAGCACCGCCGACCCGCTGCGGATCTACGAGGCCCGGTCCCGCTTGGTGACCGACGACCTCCCTGACTCCTGACGGGACCGCCTGCGTGAGGCCGAGGAGCCGGACGACCGCGGTGCCGCCCATCGGCCGGGCGGCACCGCGGTCTGCTGGTCAGGAGGCGGCTACGCGCAGGTGAGCGCGTCGTACGCGGCCGTCACCTCCGTCGTCGTGCCGGCGACGTCGGTGACCGCGACGAGCGCCTCCCCCGCCTCGAGCGCCCCGCCGCGCACCTTGAACGACTGGTACGCGCTCTTGCCCGGGTCCACCTGGGCGAACGCGCGCTCGCCGTGCGGGGTGGTGACGGCGAGGGCGACGGTCTCGTCGCCGTCGTTCGTCGCGCGGACGGCGAGGTACGGGGTGCCACCGAGGCAGCGGGGCTGCGCGGTGACGGTGACCTGCGGGTCGACGGGCGGCGCCTCGGCCGGGAAGACGTCGAGCGCGTCGAGCTCGGTGTACCAGGTGAGCTTGGTCAGGGTGACGGTGTTCCACCCCTGCTGGAGCTCGACCTGGTGCGTGACGGACTGCCAGTTGCCCCACGTGGTGTGCGGGAAGGTGACGACCCCGGCGTCGGCGCCGTTCACCGTGACCGTGCTCGTCGACGGCAGAGTGTAGCCGCCGCGCTCGGAGCCGTTCGCGAACCGCACGCCGAGCGTGTACGGACCGGCCTCGTCGGCGTGGACCTGGAGGGCGACGGAGCTGTCGAGGAAGTCGAGCCCACCGACCTTCTGCCCGCCCGACGCCCCGGCGGCGCTCCCGACGGAGCCGCGCGTGATGACGCCGTCCTCGAACTCGTACCGCGTCGCGTCCGACGGGATGACCGGCGGCGCCGACGGGCGCGGGTCGCGCGTCGCGGGGTAGACGTCGAACGCGTCGAGCTCGGTGTAGAACGTCGCGCGCGTCAGCGTGATCGTGTTGGTCCCGGCGACGAGGTCGACGAGGTGCTCGGACGTCTGCCAGTTGCCCCACGTGGTGTGCGGGAAGACGACGGTCTCCGTCACCGCGCCGTTCACGGCCAGCGTCCCGGTGGACGGGACGCGCGCCGCGCCGTCCTGCGAGCCGTTCGCGAACCGGATGCCGAGCACCGCCGGCCCGGCCGCGTCGGCGTGCACCTCGACCGTCACGGACGAGTCCGCGAAGTCCAGGCCGCCGACCTTCGCCCCGCCCGACGCCCCGCCGTCGGCCACGACGCGCGCGTTCGTCACGACGCCGTCCTCGGCCTGGTAGCGGTCGGACGCCTGCGGGACGGACGGGACGCCGTCGGCCGACCACTCGAGGTCCGCGACGTACATCGCGCGGTACGTGAACGCCGCGTTCCAGCCGTGGAAGACGATCGCGTCCGAGCCGTCCGGTGCGGTGACGATGTCCTGCCCGCCCGGGCCGCGCACGTCGCCCTGGAAGCGGTCGCTCGTCATGAGCTCCGTCGTCGCCTTGGTCCACGGCCCGGCCAGGCTCGGCGCCGTCGCGTACGACGTGCGGTACGCGCCGCCGTAGAAGTCGTTCGCGGAGTAGAACAGGTAGTAGGTGCCGTCGCGCTCGACGACGGTCGGCGCCTCGACGACGCGGCCCTCGTACGCCGTGTCGACGCGGATCAGCTCGGTGGCGGGACCGGTCAGCGTGGTGCCGTCGGGCGACAGCGGCTGGGCGAAGATGATCGCCGTCTTGCCGGTGCAGCAGTTCCCGTCGGCCTTCCACAGCAGGTAGAGCTGGTCGCCGTCGACGAACGTCCCGGCGTCGATCGCTCCCCCGAGGTCCTCGGTGCCGTCTTCGCCGTTGGGGCAGACGAACGGGTCGTCGCCGACGGGCTCGAACGGCCCCTCGGGCGAGTCGGCGAGCGAGAGGCCGATGCACTGGCGCGGCGACGTGGCGTCGCGCGCCGTGTAGTAGAGGGCGTACCCGCCCTCGACCGCGGCGACCTCGGGCGCCCACACGCAGCGGTCGGTCGCGCCGCCCGGCGAGAACGTGCACGCCTCGCTGACCCACGCGCCGAGGTCGGGCGCGACGTCGGTCGGGGCGCTCCACGTCACGAGGTCCGTCGAGGTGCGGTGCTGCACGTTCCGGCCCTGGTCGTTCGTCGCGTAGGCGTGGTAGACGCCGTCGACGAGCAGGATGTCCGGGTCAGGGAAGTTGGCGTCGACGACCGGGGCGATCGTCGGGGCGACGGCGGCAGAGGCTGCGGCGGGTGCAGCGGGTGCCGCCGACGGGACGGCGGTCGCGGCGGCGGCGCCCGAGACCACCAGCCCGAGCGCGACGAGCGCACCCGTGACAGCGGTGGCACGCGTGCGCGCCCGGGACAGGGAGAGCTTCATGGGGT
The DNA here is from genome assembly GCF_015327065.1 of Cellulosimicrobium sp. JZ28. Classification (NCBI taxonomy): domain Bacteria; kingdom Bacillati; phylum Actinomycetota; class Actinomycetes; order Micrococcales; family Promicromonosporaceae; genus Cellulosimicrobium; species Cellulosimicrobium sp. JZ28. Next base: position 3,476,763 of record NZ_CP017660.1, read on the forward strand.
GTCTCCTCGACGGTGAGGGGGCAAGAACCCGGGACGGCGTCGACCTCGGGATCTCGAGTCTCCCGGGCCGATTCACACAAGTCAACAACTTCTCGCAAGAGTCAACAAGCAAGATGTCGCGGCCAGGGCACGCGCAGGCGGCGACAGCCCGGCTCGCCCCGCGCGGCGCTCACGCCCGACGGCGGTCCGGCAGCCCCGCGGCGACGCGCAGCTCCGCGTACGCCGCGCCGAGCGTCGCGACCGTGTGGTGCGCGTTGAGGCCGCTCGGGTTCGGGAGCAGCCACGCCCGCGCGGGGCCGACGCGCCGCTCCAGCGGGCCGGTCGCGGCGCGACGGTCCGCGAAGGCCGTGCGGTACGCGCCCAGGCCGAGCACCGCGACCCAACGCGGCCGGTACGTCTCCGCCGTCTCGACGAGGCGGCGTCCGCCCGCGACGATCTCCTCCGGCGTCAGCTCGTCCGCCCGCGCGGTCGCCCGGCGCACGACGTTCGTCATCCCCAGCCCGGCGTCGAGGAACGCGTCGCGCTCCCACGGTCCCAGCACGCGGTCGGTGAAGCCCGCCTCGTGCATCGCCTTCCAGAACCGCGTGCCCGGGTTCGCGAAGGGCAGCCCGACCGCCGCCGAGTACAGCCCGGGGTTGATCCCGCAGAACAGCACGTCGAGGTCAGGCCACAGCCAGTCCTCGATCTCACGGCCGCGCGCGGCGGCGAGGTCGTCGGCGGTCGGGCGCGCGTACGGCGGGTCGGTCGGCACCGGACCATCCTCGCGCGGACGTCAGCCCCAGGGCTGCCCGTACGCCTCGACGAGCTCGCGCACCTCGTCGTCGGTGAGGAGCCGCGCGTCGAGCCGGTCCCCGAGCAGCAGCCGGACGCGCGCCGCCTCCTCGATCTCGACCGCGCGGTCGACGGCCTCCGCGACCGTGCGCCCGGCAGCGATCGACCCGTGGTTCTGGAGCAGGGCGCCGTGGAAGCGCAGCGCGCTGCCCCGGACGCGCTCGGCCTGCGCCGGGTCGCCCGGCGCGGCGTACCGCACGAGGGGCACGTTGCCCACGCGCATGACGACGTACGGCGTGACCGGCGCGAACGCCGTGTGCTCGCGCCACGGAGCGAGGCACGACGCCGCGACGGCGCTCGGCGAGTGGAGGTGCACGACGCAGCGGTACCCCGGGTCGCGCGCGTACATCGCGAGGTGCAGCGGCCACTCCTTGGTGGGCCGCGGCGTCGGGCCGTCGCCCTCGGTGACGGGGGTGCCGTCGAGCGTCGTGCGGGCCATCTGCTCGGCGGTGAGGGTCGCGAGGGACGTGCCGCTCGCGCTCAGGCGCACCTCGTCGCCGACGCGCACGGACACGTTGCCCGACGTCCCGGGCGACATCCCGCTCGCGGCGAGACCGCGCCCGGCGGCGAGCAGCTCCTCGACCAGGTCGCTCATGCGAGCTCCTCCCACGCGGTGACGAAGAGGTCCTCGGTGCCGAAGTTGCCCGACTTGAGGACGAGGTTGACGTCGTCGGCCCCGCGGCGGCGACCGCGCAGCCAGGACACGCCTGGGCTCAGGAGCTGCCCGACCTCGAGCACGTGCACCCCGAGCCCCTGGACGACGCTGCCCGACGTCTCGCCGCCCGCCACGACGAGCTGCGTCGCGCCCGCCTCCGCGAGCCGCGGCGCGAGCGCGGAGAACAACCGCTCGACCACGGCGGGGGCGTCCGCGGTCACCGCACGGCCGCGCGCGACGTCGTCCGGCTCGCCCACGGAGTACACGAGCACCGGCCGGTCGGGCTGCTCGGCCCAGCGCTCGCGCGCCCACGCGAGGAGCCGCTCGACCTCCGCGCCCGGGTCCGCGAGCGCCGCCGCGACGTCGACCTTCTGGTGCGGCAGGTGCGGCAGAGCCGCCCGGACCTGCGCCTGGGTGGCGCGCGACGCGCTGCCCGCGAGCACCGCGCGTCGGCCCGGGACGGCGGCGATGTCGCCGAGCGTCGCGCCCGTCGGGTCCAGGCCGAGCGCGAGCCCGGAGCCGCCCGTGACGAGCGGGGCGTCGGACGTCGCGCGGGCGACGACGGCGAGGTCGTCGTTGTCGATGCTGTCGACGACGACGTACCGCGCACCCTCCGCCTCAGCCGCGACGATCGCGCCCCGCAGCGCCTGCTCGCCGGCTCGCACGACGCCGACCGGCACCTCGGCGACCGGGTGCGCGGTCTGCGCCGCGAGGAGGTTCGCGACGCGCGAGTCCCACATGGGGTTGAGCGGGTGGTCCTTCATGGGGCTGCGGTCGAGCGGGTCGTCCCCCACGAACAGGTGGCCGCGGAACACGGTGCGGCCCGCGTCCGGGAAGCCGGGGACGACGACGGCGCTGCGCGCGCCGGTCTCCTCCAGCAGCGCGTCCGCGACGGGCCCGATGTTGCCCTCCGGCGTGGAGTCGAACGTCGAGCAGTACTTGTCGTAGACCTGCGTGACGCCGAGCGCGGCGAGCGCACGGTAGGCCGCGCGCGCCTGCTCCACGGCCTGGGGGGCGGGCACGGAGCGGATCTTCAGCGCGACCACGACGGCGTCGTGGTCGGCGAGGTCCGCGAGGTCGTCCGGGCACGGGACGCCCAGCACGACGGCGGTCCGCAGACCTCGCGCCCTCCAGTTGCCGGCGAGGTCGGTGGCCCCGGTGAAGTCGTCGGCGATCGCGCCGCGCATCGGTGTCTCCTCTGGTCGGTCGGGTCGTCGGTCGTTGCGGGCGTCGCGGGCGGCGCGGTCGACGCGCCGCCGCGGCTCGGGGCCGCGGTACGGCGTCACGCGTCGCCCGAGCGGATGCGCTCGGCCCACTCCACGACCTGGGGGTCGACGTGGTCGAGCACCTCGGACGAGGCCTCCGCCCACTCGGCGCGGTCGATCTCGTGCAGCTCGACGCCGCGCTCGACCAGGAAGTCGACGTTCTCCTGCCGCTCGGCGATCGACGTCTCGCGGTACCAGGAGGAGACGTCGTCGATCTCGGCGTCGACGATCGCGCGGAGGTCGTCGGGCCAGCCCTCGTAGGCGTCGGCCCAGACCTGGAAGTGGAAGTTGCCGAACACGTGCTCGGTGAGCGTGACGTGCGGCGCGACCTCGTAGAACGAGTTGAACCGCACGACGTCGATCGGGTTCTCCTGGCCCTCGACCGCGCCCTGCTCGATCGCGGGGAAGACCTCGCTGAGCGCGAGCGGCATGGGGCTCGCGCCGAGCGCGTGCCACGTGTCGAGGTAGGTCTGCTGGGTCGGGACGCGCAGCTTGAGGCCGCGCGCGTCGGCGAGCTCGGTGACGGGACGCTGCGTGTTGAGCACGCGCCCGCCGCGGTACATCTGGCCGAGCAGCAGGAACCCGGAGTCCTCCCGGATGGCGTCGATGATCTCGTCGCCGAGCGGGCCGTCCCAGACCTCGAGGAACTGGTCCTCGTCCTCGTAGAGGAACGGCACGCCCTCGATCGCGGCGAGGTCGGTGTAGCGCTCGAGCGAGCCGACGGACTCGACGACGATGTCCACGGCCCCGAACTCCAGGCCCTCCTGCATGTCCTCCCAGCTCCCGAGCTGGGAGGCGGGGTAGACCTCGATCGTCACGCGGCCGTCGGAGGCGTCGGCGACCTGCTCGGACAGCCGGTTCGCGGCGCGGTCCTGCAGGCTCCCGGCGCCGTACGAGTGGCCGAGGCGGAGCAGCAGGTCGGGCTCGGGGTCCGTCGTCGTGGCCGCGCAGCCGCCGAGGGCGAGCGCGCTCGCGACGACCAGGGCGGCGACGCGACGGTGCGGCGCGGTGGTTCTCTTCCCCACGGGAAGCTCCTTCGTGTGCGGGGCGGGCGAGGGCGCGGGACGCCCTCGCCCGCCGGGGTGCTGGTGCCGGTGGCGGGTCTCGACCGTCGCGCCGGCTAGTACATGCCGGTGAGGACGGGGACGTACGTGACGAGGAACAGCAGGGCGACCGAGACGCCGAGCCACGGGAGCATGTCGCGCAGCGCCCGTTCGGCCGAGATCCCGGCGATCCGGCTCGTGATGAGCAGGTTGATCCCGACGGGCGGCGTGATGAGCCCGATCGCGAGGTTGATGACGACGATCAGCCCGAAGTGGACCGGGTCGACGCCCGCGGCCGTGACGATCGGCAGGAGGATCGGCGTGAAGATGATGATCGCCGCGTTGCCCTCGACGACCGTGCCGATGAGCAGCAGGATCACGTTCGCGACGAAGAGGATGAGCAGCACGTTGTCCGTGAGCCCGAGCACGGCGTCGGCGACGATCTGCGGCGTGCCGCCGGTCACGAGCGCCCACGAGTAGGCCTGCGCCATGGCGATGATGAGCATGATCGCGGCGACGAGCATCGTCGTCTCGCGCATCGCCTTGACGACCCGCTGCCAGGACAGCTCGCGGTAGACGACGACCCCGAGGATCACGGCGATGAGGACCGCGACCGCGCCGCCCTCCGTCGCGGTGAAGACGCCGAGCCGGATGCCGCCCAGCACGACGACCGGGATGAGCAGGGCCGGGAGCGCCTTGGCGGCGGTGCGCACGAGCTCGCGCGCGCCCACGCCGCGCTCGGCCGGGTAGCCCTTCTTGCGGGCGACGAGCCAGCCCGTGACCAGGTAGACGAGGCCGAACCCGAGGCCGATGTAGAGGCCGTGGAAGAACAGCGCGCTGATCGAGACCTCGGCGGCGACGCCGTAGATGATCATCGTGATGCTCGGCGGGAGCACGAGCGCGACGATCGACGCCGTCGCGGTGACCGACGCCGCGTCGCCGGGCGCGTAGCCGCGGCGCAGCATCTGCGGGATGAGGAGGCGGCCGACCGACGACGCGTCCGCGACCGCCGAGCCGGACATGCCGCCGAACGTGATGTTGGTCAGGACGTTGACGGCCGAGAGCCCGCCGCGGATGCGGCCGACGATCGCGTAGGCGAAGTCGATGAGGCGCTGGGTCACGCCGCCCGCGTTCATGAGCGAGCCGGCGAGCACGAAGAGCGGGATCGCGAGGAGCGGGAAGGAGCGCATCCCGGCGACGAACCGCTGGGCGCCGACCTCGGGCGGCACGCCCTCGGCGGCGAGGCTCGCGAACGAGGCGAGGCCGACGGCGACGCCCACCGGGGCGCCGATGACGAGGATGAGGAGGAGGAGCCCTCCGAGGATGAGGGGCATGGGTCAGACGTCCTTGTCCTGGGAGGTGGGCGCGACGAGCTGCTCCGCCTCGGCGATGTTCGCCTCCACGGCGTCGTCGGGGGTGTCGAAGTCGCCGCGCAGCGCCTCGACGAGCTTCTCGACCGCGTAGACGCAGGAGAAGCCCATGCCGATCGGCACGACGACGTACATGGCGAGCAGCGTGATGTCCGTGCCCGTCGCGATGGTCAGGCCGGTCATGAGCTGGCGCGCGCCCGTCGGGAGCATCATCGCGGCGTAGACGGCGACGAGGCCGAACAGGCCCGCGGAGAGCGCGTAGCCGAGCGCGACGAACGCGCGGCGCACCTTCCCGCGCAGGCGGTCGAGGAGCAGCGTCACGGCGATGTGCTCGCTGCGGCGCACCGCGACGGGGATCGCCGTCATGACGCACCAGACGAACGCGAGCGTCGCGAACTCCTCGGACCACACGGTCGGGCTGTTGAGCACGTACCGCATGAAGACCTGGAGCACGAGGACGGCGCTCACGAGCGTGATCGCGACGCCCGAGACCACGAACAGCGCGCGCTCGGCGCCGGACAGGACGCCGCGGACGGCGCGGGCCGCGCTCACGGGACCATCACCAGCTTGACGATGTCCCCCGGCCCCTCGGCGGCCATGGTCGTCGTGATGGCGGCGCCCTCCTCGAGGGAGGTCGTGCGGGACACGAGCACGTCGGCGAGCCCGGGGTGGCGCGCGAGGACGTCGAGCGCGGTGCGGAAGTCGTCCTTCGTGTACATGGCCGTGCCGAGCAGGGCGATCTCGCGCACCTGGAGCTGCCCCACCGGGACCGGCACGGGCTGGTTGAACACCGCGACCTGGACGATCGCGCCGCCGGGCGCGACGGCCTCGAACGCGCGCTCGACGAGCGCGGGCACGCCCGCGGCGACGAAGACGGCGTCGTACGAGCCGGGCTCGAGCGCGGCGTCGGGCCGGTGGACGCCCGTCGCGCCGACCGCGCGCAGCACCTCGTGGACGTGCTCGCGCGGCTCGACGACGTCGACCACGGTGCTGCCGCCGTCGGCGAGGACGCGCGCGACGAGCGCGCCGATCGTGCCGCCGCCGAGCACGAGCGCGCGCTCGCGGCGCCGCTCCCCCAGCTGCGCGACGGCGTGGGCCGCGACCGCGACCGGCTCGGCGAGCGCGAGGTGCTCGTCCGCGACGCCGTCGGGCGCCGGGACCAGCGTGTACGCGGGCACGACGACGTGCTCGGCGAACGAGCCGTCCCACTCGGCGACGCCGAGCATCTGCTTGCTCGCGCACAGGTGGTAGCCGCCCGTCGTGCACAGGTCGCACGTGCCGCACGGGCGCTGCGGGTCGACGACGACGCGGTCGCCGACGGCCACGTCGGCGACGTCCGGGCCGACCTCGGCGACGCGGCCACCGGCCTCGTGGCCGGAGATCAGCGGCGGGACGCGGAACGGGTGGGTGCCGCGGAGGGCGGCCAGGTCGGAGCCGCACACCCCCGTGGAGGTGACGGCGAGGAGGACCTCGCCGGGGCCGGGGACCGGGCGCGGGATGTCGACCACGTGGGCGGTCCCGGACGTCTCGAATCTGATGGCGCGCATCGTGGAACAGCTCTTTCCCCGCGACTGGGAAGCCGCGTTGCTCTGCGTGCGGGTGAGGGGAGACCTGTCGGCACGGGTGCCCGACGTCGGACGCTCGGCTCAGCAGGTTGAGTGACTGTATCCTGTCATACCAGTTGAGCCAACCCCGTCTCACGACCGTGAGCACGGACCGCGTCCGGGCAGGTCGCGGCCCCCGTGAGGCAGAATGGCGCGGTCGTCACCCCGAGGAGGAACGGTGCCCGAGCCCGATGCGACGCTGCCGACGAGCGGCATCGTGCGACAGCGCCGGCTGTCCGACCAGGTCGCCGACGCGATCCGCGACGACATCCTCGCGCGCGAGCTCCAGCCCGGCGACAGGCTGCCCTCCGAGCGCGAGCTCTGCGAGTCCTACGGCGTCTCCCGCACCGTCGTGCGCGAGGCCGTCCGCGCGCTCACCGCCAAGGGCATCGTCACCGCCACGCCCGGCTCCGGCCTGAGCGTCGGGCGCACCAGCATCGACGACGTCGGCCAGATGCTCCAGATGTTCCTCCACCACGGCCCCAACGTGCCCTACCTCCAGCTCCACGAGGTCCGCGCGACGCTCGAGGTCGCCGTCGCCGGCATCGCCGCAGAACGCATCAACGACGCCGCGCTCACCGGCCTCGCCGACCTCGTCGACCAGCTCCCCGGGCACGCCGACGACATCGTCGCCGCGTCCAAGAACGACTACGCCTTCCACCGCGGGCTCGCCGTCGCGACCGGCAACGACTTCTTCGTCATGCTCTACGACGTGCTCGGCGAAGGCCTCATGGAGACGCGCGTCGCCACGTTCTCCTACGACCCGCGCCGCATCGACGTCGTCACGCGCGCGCACCGCGCGATCGTCGACAGCCTCAACGCGCACCGCGCCGACGGCGCCCGCGCCGCGATGCTCGACCACCTCACCGAGGTCCGCGAGACATGGGTGCGCCACCAGGACGGCGCGCCGGCCTGAGGGCTCGGGTCACCGCAGCTCCCGGTGGTGGCGGACGCGGACGGCCTCAAAGGCGCCCTGAACCTGCCCCCGGTTGGCGTCACCGAGCACGAGACCCGGACCCGATCACGATCCCCGGCGGTCCTTCCATGCGCGAGTCGCGAGCTCGAAGTGACCGTCGACCAGATCAGTCCGGGGCCGCTTCGCCTCGTCGAGCACCAGCTCTCGATCGGCCAGCTCGCGCAAGAGCGTGAAGCGCTCGGACAGCGCGGGGTCGACACGCGCGCGCCAGGTCTTCGGGTCGATCGTCAGCACGAGCCGGTCGAAGAGTCGATGGACGTCCGCGCGAAGAAGGAGTCCGCCGTGCGGGTCGTGACGAGGTGCCTTGGCGTACGAGTACAAGTGCGCGGCGTCCAAGACCTGCTCGGGCTGCGGACCTGTGACCGCGCACACCGCGCCGAACCGGTCGATCAGGCCTTGTCGAAACTGCGCCTGCCCTCGACGCGCCTTGGCGACCGACTCGATAAAACCCCCGAGCGGCCCAACCGCGCGCGAGATCTGCACGAAGAACTGCCCGTCGACGCCCGCGAGCTGCCCGATCAGGCGTTCCGCGGCAGCTGCGTCGAGCCGACGGATCGCGTTCTGCTGGTCTCGCTGAGCGTAGACGCCAAGGAGCTGGCGCACCGGAGCCGGCGAGGGTAGCGGGAACCACCACGGTGCATAGTGCGCGACGAACTTCGTCACGACGAGCGGCTCGACGAGGGGTTCGTCAAACTCTGCCTTGCACTTGGCACAGCGATACTCCGGCATCACCGACTTGCGCCGAGAAAACCCGGTACGGCGGCACAGAGGACAACGCTGCATCAACTTCTGTCCCTCGGCAGCGTCGATCCGCTCGACGACTCCGAAGCCGAAGATGAGTTGCGCGTCTCGGATCAGGAGGATGTCGCCCTCCCGGATCCGGGAGCTGTTCACGACGTTCGAGTCGTACTCATATCGCTCTCCGTAGCGGTCCCCGTACAACGCGTCCTCGCTGACGGCAAACACATGGGAGTAACAGCTCCAGACGGATCGCTCCACACGCCTCGCCTCCTCGGGTGCGTCCAGAGCTTAGTCGCCCGGATCACGGAAGGAGGAGCTGGTGCGACTCGTCGATGTCGCGCGCGGCCCTCGCCAGCCCGGTTCGCCACTACCCCGCCGGGCGTCCTGCCAGGAGATTCCGCGTGAAGCCGAGGATCTCGTCGCGCAAGCCTGGCTGCGCCCGCGAGTCCGGCGTCTCGCTCGCGACGACCGAGGCGACGTCGTCGAGCGTCGAGCGGACGACGTCGCTCGCCGCTCTCGATCCCCACGCCTCGCCCTCGCTGACGAGGTCTCCGGCCGTGACGGCGCTGTGGACGTAGACGCCGTTCACCGCAAGAGCCAGCAGACCGTCGGTCGGCTGGTGCCGCAGCGGCACGACGTCGTACATCGGCGCCACCCGCGCCGAGCCGTCCGGGAGGTGGAGCATCGAGACGTTCTTCGCGTGCATGTCGAGGTTGCCCACCGCGACGGTCAGGGTGATGTACCGCAGGAGCTGGTCGACCGCCGTCGGACCTGCGGCTCGCCGTAGGACCTGCGCGATCCGGACAAGGCTCACCTTTCCGCCGATCTCCTGGTACTTCTCGTCGCCGCGTGCTCCGAGCGCCTGGTTCATGTCCTCCTGGTGGAGGCGTCCGCGCGGGGCGTCGGGAGACCGGTCGAAGCGCTCGATGACGAGCGCCGTCCGGCCGTCGAACTCGTGCAACCGGGGTGTCCCGTGCGTGAGGCCCAGGCGTGCGGCGATCCGTGTCGCGTACTCCTCGTCGTAGATGATCGTCGGGTTCGCCGTGGAGTGAGGCTTGAGGATGTGGGTCGAGGGGTACCCGTCGTGCACCTGGTGCCACACGTCGTCGACGAGGGCGAGCACGATCTTGTCCTGCACCCCGGCCAGGGAGGACTTCCCGGAGTACGGGGAGTTGCCGAGCGGCATGCCACGGGTGTCACGGAGGAGCGCGCCGACCTGCTCGTCGGTGAGCGGTGTCGCGCGCGGCGTCCGTGGCTCGCCCGGCGCGTCCGGGTCGTAGAGCTCGACGGCGCCCGCGACGTCGCGCCCGTAGCGCGCCAGCAGTCCGACGACGTCGGTCTCGCTGAGCCGCGCCCGCGCGGCGAGGTCGCTCAGGACGCGGCCTTCCGGGAGGAGCTCGGCGAAGTAGTTGCGTCGCCGAGCCGCGCGGGCGCGGTTCTCCACGAGACTCAGCGGTACCGACTCCGACAGCACGGTGCTGCCCGGTGCCCAGTGCTCGAGCACGGATCGGTCCGTCCTGAAGTCGAACGTGCGCGAGCTCGTCCCCACCAGATGACCGACGAGCCGGCCGTACAGCTCGACGCGGAGGTCAGCCATCGAGCTTCTCCACGTCGTCCCCGCCTGCCCCGGAGAGGTCGTCGCCGACCGGTTCGTCGATCTCCGCCCACAGCCGGACGCCCGTCGCGTCGAGCATGGCGAAGAGGCGCTCCATGAGAAGACCTGGCTTGCCGTTCTCCATCTCCCAGACCCACTTCTGCCCGATGCCGAGCTGGTCGGCCAGCTGCCGCTGGCTCGTCCCGCGCAGCAGCCGGCCCTGCTGCAAGGCGAAGCCGAGCAGCTCGGGACTCGTGATCTCGATGCGGACCGCCATACCGCCTCCGACGACGTCGATAGTGAAGTCATCCTAGACGACGTCAGTATCGAAGTCATGGAGGGTGACGTCGATATCGACGTCGGCGGAGTGGGGCGCTGCTGGCCTCCGGGCGCGAGCCGCCCCGAGCCGCCGTCCACCCAGCACGCGGCAAGCCCCACCGAGCGCACGCCGTGAGGGGATGCGGGCCGGTACGGTCAGCGACCGTCGAGCAGTCCCATCGCGACGCCGACCACCAGCACCGCCACGATGACGACGACGCACCACAGCACGCCGACGAGCCCGGGCCGGGGCCCATCAGGCCGTCCGCCGTCGTCGGGCGACCCGTCCTCGCGCCGCGGGTCGTCAGGCTGTCGGTCCATACCGCCAGGACACCACGCGGGCCGCGGGCGAGCGCGGGCAGAGAGCGGCCGGACCCCGCCGACGCGCGAGCCCCGGCACCGCTCCGTAGTCTCGCGGGATCCCTGGTTCCGGCGAAAGGCGACCCCATGACCGATGCCCCGACCCCTCCCCCGGCGACGGGCCGCATCGTGCTCCTCGGCGCGACGGGCTACACGGGCACGCTCGTCGCGCACGAGCTCGTGGCGCGCGGCGCGCGGCCCGTGCTCGCGGGTCGGTCCCAGGACCGGTTGGAGGCGCTCGCCGCCGACCTCGCCACAGAGACACCAGCCGCGACGGCACCGTCCGCGGCCCGCCACCGCGCCGAGCCCGCGGGCTCGCCCGAGGGCGGGGGCCCGCCGTCGGACACCGCTGCGCGCACGCCGCTCGAGACCACGGTCGCGGACGTCGACGACGCGCGGACCGTGCGTGCTCTGGTCGGACCGGGCGACGTGCTGGTCTCGACGGTCGGGCCGTTCGGGCGGCACGGTGGTCCGGCGGTCGAGGCCGCGATCGACGCGGGCGCGGTGTACCTCGACTCGACGGGTGAGCCGGCGTTCATCCGGCGCGTGTTCGACGAGCTCGGGCCGCGCGCCCGGCGCACGGGTGCGGCGCTGCTCACGGCGTTCGGCCACGACTGGGTGCCCGGCAACCTCGCGGGGACGCTCGCGCTCCAGGACGAGGGCGCCGAGGCGGCGCGTCCGGAGATCGGCTACTTCCCCACCGGCGGCGGCGTGAGCGGCGGCACGCGCGTGAGCGCGCTGGAGACGGCGCTCGAGCCGTCGTACGCGTGGCGCGACGGCGGTCTCCGGACCGAGCGTGTCGCGGCGCGCGTCGTCACGTTCGACGTCGGCCCCGGCCGGCGCGTGCGGGGCGTCACCGCGGGCGGCACCGAGCCGTTCACGCTCCCCGGGCTCGCGCGGGGGCTGCGCGACGTCGAGGTGGCGCTGGGCGTGTCCGGTCCCGCGGTGCGGCTCGCGCCGGTGGCGACGGCGGTCGCGACGGCCGCGCTGCGCGTCCCCGGGCTCGGCGACGGCCTGCGGCGGCTCGCCCGCTCGCGCAGCGGGTCGAGCGGCGGGCCGGACGAGGCAGCCCGCGCGGCGTCGCGCACGCACGTGCTCGCGGTCGCACGCGATGCCGAGGGCAAGGTGCTGCGCCGGGCCCGACTCGACGGTCCCGACGCGTACGACCTCACGGCCCACTACCTCGCGTGGGGCGCGGCGCGAGCAGCGGCCGGCGAGACGAACGGGACGGGAGCGCTAGGCCCGGTCCAGGCGTTCGGCCTCCACTCGCTGCTGGCCGCGACCCGCGCCGCCGGCACGACGGTGACCACCAACTGCTGACGACCACGCCCTCACCGCCCGTCGACCACGGGGTTGCCGACCAGAAACAGCCGCAAGAGGTCGCCATCCCCGTGTTCGCCTGGAGAGGGGTGGGCAGGGCGGGGCGGCAGGTGGGCCCGGCGGGGCAAGGCGATCGTAGGATCGGGGTGATGTCTGACCACACGACGGGGGCGCCGTCCGCCCCTCATGACGAATCGCCCCTGCCTCCGTCCGCCGCGCTCGCGCGCAAGACCGCGGACCCGAAGGCCATCCTGCGGCTGGTGGGCAACGACGAGTCCGTCGACGACCTGCCCCGCACGCCCGAGGGGCTCATGGAGCCGCCGTCGGGCGTCGGGACGAAGATCCGCAACGGGGTGCTGCTCGCGCTGCTGTCGGGCGGGTTCGTCTGGCTCGTGACGGTCAACGCGTGGGACCACGACGGCTTCTTCCCGTGGTTCTGGAACGTCGTGTGGACGATCTTCCCGTGGGTCTTCCTCGGCCCGATGTGGGCGGGCTACGCGCGGTCGCTGCGCCGGTCGCGCGACGACGCCCCGCTCTACGCGCAGTACCACCGCGACCGCCTGGCGGCGACGCGCGAGGCCGGGGTCGTGACGGCGTCGGTCACGGACCGGACGGAGTCGGGCGGCGTCGCGCACTGCGCCGTGCGCGTGCGGCACGGGGCGCTGACGACGACGGTCACGCGCCTCGCCCCGGTCACGAACCTGCTCCCGTCGGAGGTCCCGCAGCCCGGCGACCCCGTGGTCGTCTGGCGCCTGCCCGGGGAGCGGGTCGTGGTGCAGGCCCGCCGCGACCGCACGCGCGCGCTGCACGACGCCGCCCGGGCCGCGAGCGCGACCGTCGCCGACGCACCGGTCGCCGACGACCCGACGACCGACGCGGACGCCCCCGCGTGGGGCTCGCCCACGCGCTCGTCGTCCTCGACGACCACCACGTACACGACGACCCGGATGACCCGCGGCGCGGGCACCCCCGAGGTGACCGTGCAGCACGGCGTCGCCGCGGCGCTCGCCGAGCTCGCGAGCCTGCACGCCGCCGGCTCCCTCACCGACGACGAGTTCACCGCCGCCAAGCGGATGCTCCTCGGCGGCTCCTGAACCGACGAGCCCTCGAGCCCTCGAGCACGAGGTTGCTGGCGGTATCGCCGCGAGAACGACAGCGACGTCATGCTCGGCGCCGACCCGGCAGACTGTCCTCCGTGAGCAGCAGCCGCCGACCCCGGCAGCCGTACCGGCCGACGATGGTGTGGACCGCGGTGCGCGGCGGGGTGCTCGGTCGCGAGCGCCTGACGCCCGTCGTCGACTACCTCGCGGTGCTGCTGATCCTGCTCGCGCTGTGCGGCGGTGCGGCGGCGTTCGCGATCTGGCTCCTGCGGAACGACGAGGGGTTCGCGGCCGCCCTGATCGGCATCGTCGCCCTCGCCTTCGGCGGCGGGCTGCTGGCGTACGTGCGCGGGCCGTCGAAGCACGCGGTCGTGCTGCGGCCGCACGAGGTCGAGCTGCCGGTGGGTCGCGCTGAGGTGGCCCGGGTCGTCGTGCGGTGGGACGACGTCGCGCGCGTCCACGTCGTCCGGGGCGAGGGGCACCCGTCGCTCCGGGTCGAGCTGCACGACGGCGCGCGGGCACGCCACGCGGAGGGCGAGGACCTGCTCCAGGGCCGGCCCGCGCACGGACCGGACCCCGACCCCGTCGTCGTGACCGACCCCGAGGCGGTCGCGCGCATCCTGCGGCACCTGCTCGACCACCCGGAGGACCGCACGCGCCTCGCCCAGCGCGGCGGGCTCGGGATCGTCCTGGCCTTCGTCCGCCCGGTGTACGGCGAGCCGCCCGCCTGACCGGTCCGCGCGGCGTCGGGCAGCGTAGTCGCCCTACCTCCTGCCCGACGGCGCGGCGCGCCCCTCCCGTGCTCCCCCTCCCCGCGGGGCAGGCCGAGCACGACCCTGCGCGCGGTCGAGAACGACGTTGCCATCGAGATCCCGCCCATGGCGACAGCAACGTCGCGCTCGGCGCACCGGGGGTGTCTCTCGGACCCAGGGGGCCGGGGACGACGACGGCCCGGGCCCGCTCCTGGAGGGAGCGGGTCCGGGCCTTCGCCGGTCGGACGTGCTGGTGGGACGGGTGCTGTCAGCGGCGACCGATGTCGGACAGCTGGGCCGCCGTGATGACGAGGTCCCGCTCGGCGTCGTCGAGGACGCCGTCGAGGACGAGGTCCTCGGTCACGAGGCTCACGTGGTCGACGAACTCACGGTGCGTCGCGTACTCGTCGTTCTCGGCGACGTGGTCGTTGACCGTGCAGCCGGTGCCGTCGTCGTAGTTCTGCACCGTGCTGTCGTGGCCGTCGATGATCACGGTCGGGCGGATGTCCGAGCCGACGCAGCGGTCGCGCACGAGCTTGAGGACCGTGAAGGTCACCTCGCCGCTCGTGACGTTCCCGACGCCGTCGACCGCGCGGTACCGGACCACGTGCTGGCCGTCGGCCGCGAACGCGACCGGGGCCGCGTAGCGCTGCCACGCGCCGTCGTTGGCCTGGAACTCGATGCGGTCCACGCCGGACTCCTCGTCGACCGCCGTGAGGGTGACGCGCGCGCTCGCGACGAAGTCGCCGTCGCGCGTGCGGCTGCCGCTGACGCCCGCCGTGACGACGGGGCCGTCGGTGTCGCCGCCGGGCTCCTCGCCGCCCGCGATGACGAACGTGACCGTCTTCGGGGCGGACACGTTGCCCGCGACGTCCGTCGCGCGGTAGGTCACCGTGTGCGACCCGGGGGTCCGCACGGAGATCTGCTTGGCGTACGGGGTCCACTCACCGCCGTCGAGCTGGTACTCGACCGACGCGACGCCGGAGTCGGCGTCCTTCGCGAGGAGGCGCACGAACACGTTGTCGAGGTACTCGCCGGCCTCGTTCTTGTCGCCCCCCATGACGCGGTGGTCGACGGTCGGGGCGACGGTGTCGCCGCCCTGGCCCGCGACGACGTCGAACGTGACGGTCGCCGGCTCGCTGACGTTCCCCGCGACGTCGGTCGCGCGGTAGGCGAGCGTGTGGCGGCCGGGCTCGTCGACGACGACGGCCCCGGTGTACTCGGTCCAGCCCGCACCGTCGAGGTCGTACTCGACGGTCGCGACGCCCGAGCCGTCGTCCGTGGCGGTGAGCAGCACGGACGCGGAGCCGACGTAGGCGCCGTCCTCGTCCTGCTGGCCGCTGAGCTCGGTCGCCACGACGGGGGCCGTGGTGTCCTCCTCGGCCTCCGCGACGACGACGAACTCGGTGACGGTCTCCTCGGAGACGTTGCCCGCGACGTCGGTGGCCCGGTAGACGAGCGTGTGCTCGCCGGGCTCGTCGACGACGACCGGCTCGGTGTACGGCTGCCAGCCGGCGCCGTCGAGGTCGTACTCGACGCTCTCCACGCCGGACGCGTCGTCCGTCGCGGTGAGCGTCGCCGTGGCGGACCCGACGAACGCGCCGTTGCCGTCCTGCGTGCCGGTGACCTCGGCGGTGACGGTCGGCGCGGTCGTGTCGTCCTCGCCGCCGCCGGCGACGACGGTGAACGTCACGGAGCCGACCTCGGACACGTTGCCCGCGACGTCGGTCGCCCGGAAGGACACGTTGTGCTCGCCGACCTCGGTGAACGGCACCGTGGTCGTGTACGGGAGCCACGCGCCGCCGTCGACCTGGTACTCGACGGACGCGACGCCCGAGCCCTCGTCCGTGGCGTGGAGCATGAACGCGGCCGTGCCGACGTAGGCGCCGTCCTCGTCCTGCTGCCCCATGACCATGGGCTCGACGACCGGGGCGGTCGTGTCCTCCTCGACGTCGCCCTCGACGACGGTGAAGGTCGCGGACTGCGCCTCGGACGTGTTGCCCGCGGCGTCGGTCGCGCGGAACTGGAGCGTGTGCGTGCCGACGGCGTCGACGACGAACGGCTCCGTGTAGGCCTGCCAGCCCGCGCCGTCGAGGTCGTACTCGACCCCGGCCACGCCGGAGTCGTCGTCGGTCGCGTCGAGCGTCACGGTCGCGCCGCCCACGTAGGCGCCGTCGCCGTCCTGCTCGCCGGTGACGAGCGCGGTCACGGACGGGGCCGTGGTGTCCTCGCCGCCGGTGCCGCCGTCGGTGACGACGAGCTCGCCCCACATCTCGCCGTGCCCGGGGATGGCGCAGAAGTAGCGGTACTTGCCCGGGGTGAAGGTGACCTGCGCCTCGTGCCGCCCGCCGTTCGCGTCGAACGGGCTCGCGAGGATGTTGAGGTTCACGTCGTGGTTGTAGCCGGGCGACGACGTGTCGAACGTGAGCGTGTGGCTCATACCGAACGTGCTGCCGGTCGCCATGCTGTTCTCGAACACGATCGTGGCGGGGCCCGCCTCGGCCGTGGCGGGGAAGGCCTTGTAGTCGGTCACGCTGTTGTCCGCGGTCCACGTGAGGACCTGCTCGGCCGCGACGGTGGCGTCGGCGACGGAGAAGACGGACGACGGCGCTGCCGTCCCTGCGGGGGACGCGGACGCCGGCGCGACGGTGAGGACCGTCGTCGCGGTGAGCCCGGCGACCGTGGCGGCGAGGAACCGCCGCGCGCCGCGGCGGCGGACGCCGCCGGGACTGGTACGTCGTTCCATGAGGGTGCACTCCTCGGGGGGTGTCTCGGGGAAGGTTCTGGGAGTTCTGGGGTTCTGTCGGACTGCGGGGTACGGGCGGGGACGGCCTGCCAGGCCGCCCCCGCCCGGCGGTGCTACAGGTCCGCGACCCGGATGTCGCGGAACTCGATGAGGTCCGCGTTCCCGTGGTTCTGGAGCCCGATGAACCCGCTGTCGAACTGGCGCAGGTCGGTCGGCGGGTCACCGGCACGGGACGACTGCTGTCCCGGGGTGTTCTCCCACTCGTTGATGACGACGCCGTTGCGGATGATCGTGTACTGCTGGCCGACCACCCGGATCTCGTACTCGTTCCACTCGCCCTTCGGCTTCTCGCCGCCGGTGTTCAGGCCGAGCGGGTCGAAGTTGTAGACCGAGCCGGTCTTCTGCGGCTCGCCCGTCGGACCGTCGTAGATCTGGATCTCGTGACCGCACGAGATCGCGACCCACGCGGGCGACTGGTTGGCCGCGCACGGCACGTCGCCCGGGTCGTTCGGGTTCGGGAACCGGGTGAACACGCCCGTGTTGGCGTAGTGGTCGCCCTCGGAGACGTCGCGGTACAGGAGCTTCACGGAGAAGTCCCCGAGCTCCTCGCCCGCGTACCAGAGCATCCCGAGGCCGCCGCTCGACTTCAGCGAACCGCCCGGCTCGAGCGTGAACTTGCCGCTCGGTGCCTGGAACCAGTCGTACAGCGACTCCTGCGTGCCGTCGAAGATCGTGCGGTACCCGCCCGGGTCCACGCCGATCTGGGACCGCGCCGCGGCGTCGACGAGGCGAGCACGCTCGCGCTCGTCGATCCGGCTGTCGTCGTACAGGCTCTTCGCGACCGACTCGACGTGCGCCAGGAACCGGGCGTGGGTGCGCCACTCCTTCTCGTCCTGGAACAGGTCGTTCATCGTGCAGGCGCCGAGGTCGAGGTTCTCGACCGTGGAGTCGACGTCGCCGAAGAACACGGTCTCGCGCTCGTCGGGCAGGGTGCACGACGGCGAGCCGTCGGTCGTGACGGTGGCCGTCGAGCCGTCCGCGTACGTGACGGTGAGCTTGGCCTCGTAGGTCCCGATGCGGGGGTACTTGTGCTTCGGGTTGGCCTGGCGCGAGGTCTTGCCGTCGCCGAACTCCCACAGGTAGGAGACGCCGCCGGACCGCGCACCCGTGAACTGCACCGTGAGCGGGTCGCCCTGGATGCTCGTCGCGGACGCGGCCGGGGCCGGGGTCGGGGCCCCGCCCTGGTACGTGATCCGCATGAGCTTCTGGTTCGGGTCGAGGCTGAAGAAGCCGCCCGCGTAGTCGACCAGGTACAGCGCGCCGTCCGGACCGAACTTCGCGTCCATCCAGCTCTGGAGCAGCCCGTCACCGCGGCCGCCCGGGATGATCTGGCGGAGGTCCTCCATGAACACGGGGGCGTCCAGGTCCTCCGGGTCGACCGTCACCGCGACGCGGTTGTTCGAGTTCGACTGGTCGCCGATGAACCACTTGCCCTCCCAGTACGACGGCCACGCGACGTCGGACTCGGGGTCGACCTGCGACTGGCGGTACGTCGGACCGGACATGACGGCCTGGCCGCCGCCCCGCAGCCACGGGATGGTGTAGGTCGCCTCGTCGTCCTCGTACGTCGGGATGCCGTTGCCGCGGTCCGGGAAGACCGGCCCGCCGCCCGAGGGCGAGTACCAGATCATGTTGTTCCGTACCGGCGGGAGGTCCACGAGGCCCGTGTTGCGGGGCGACGTGTTCTTCGGGTTGTCGCAGTCGTACCAGCCGGTGAGGACGCTCGCGTCCTCGTTGCTCCGGTCGCGGTACGGCTGCTTGTTGCCCATGCAGTAGGGCCAGCCCTGGTTGCCCGCGGACGTGATGATCGTCGCCGTCTCGTACTTCGCCGGGCCGAGCTCGGGGCTCGGGCTGCCGGCGTCCGGGCCCACCCAGGCCGCCGTCAGCCAGTCGGTGTCGGGGTCGATCTGGAGGCGCGAGATGTTGCGCACGCCCATGACGTAGATCTCCGGGCGCGTCTTGTCCGCGGGGTACTCGCCCACCGGGAACAGGTTGTCGTCCGGGATCGTGTACGTGCCGTCGTCCTCGGGGTGGATCCGCAGGATCTTGCCGTTGAGGTCGTTCGTGTTGCCCGACGTGCGGCGCGCGTCCTGGAAGCTGATGCCCGCGAACTCCTGCGTCCAGTTGTTGCCGGAGTACCCGTTCGACCCGCCGGACGAGTTGTTGTCGCCCGAGCCGATGTAGAGGTTGCCCTCGCTGTCGAACGCCATGCCGCCGCCCGCGTGGCAGCAGCTGTGGATCTGCGTCTCCCACTCGAGCAGGTCGACGCGCGTGCTCTGGTCGATCGTCGGCGTCTCGGGGTCGTAGGTGAACCGCGAGACGGTCCGGTAGCCGACGCGACGCTCGCGGTCGATGTTCTCGTGCGGCATCCAGTACACGTAGAGCCAGTGGTTGGTCGCGAAGTCGGGGTCGGGCACGATGCCGAGCAGCCCCTCCTCGTTCTTCACCAGCTCGTCGCCGCTGCCGCGGTTGCCCATGACGTCGAGCGTCGTGAGCAGCTTCGCCTCACCCGTCTCCGGGTCCCACTGGTGGATCGTGCCGCAGCCGAGGCCCACGTTCGGGTCGCTCCACGGGACGATCGGGCCGGTCGGGCAGGCGCCGCGGCCGATGTAGAAGACCGTGCCGTCGGGCGCGATCGTCAGACCGTGCTGCTCGCCGTTCTGGTCGAGCGTGCCGGCCGTGTTCACCTGGGACAGGCGCTCGGCCTTGTAGTTCGACGCGATGGTCGCCTGGCAGTCGCCGCGCACCACGCCCGTCGTCCACTGGAGCGCACCGAGCAGGTGCTCGCGGAACGTCGCGTCCGCCCAGCTCTCGGGCGTGCCGCCCATGCCGGTGAAGAACGACCGGCCGCCGTCGTAGTCGCGGCACCACGAGACGGGCTGGAACGGGTTGGTCGTCGGGCCGGCGTCGGGGCCGGGCTCGAGCGTCGCGACCGTGTGCACGTCACCGGTCGGGTCGTCGGCCCAGTCGAGCCACCGGTCCTCGCGGTCCCACGTGAGCGGGAGGTCCGCCGTCGCGGGGTGCTGGCGGTCGACCAGGTCGACCGTGCGCTCCTCGAGCGGGATCTCCGGGTCGGGCTGCTCGACGGAGTCGGGGCCGTAGATCGAGAGCTCCGCGAGCTGGACCTCGGCGTCGCCGGAGTTCGCGGTGACGTCCAGCCGGTACCAGCCGTACGCGGTCTCGTTCGCGACGTCGAACGTGCGCGGCTGGAAGCGCTGCGGGAAGTCCTCGTCGGCGCGCGTGTCGAGGTCGACCCACGTCTGCCCGTCGGTCGAGCCCTGGAGCTTCCAGTTCTTCGGGTCGCGGCCCGCGGAGTCGTTCGCCGACGTGATGCCGTACTTCACCACCGCGACGGGCTGCTCCATGCGCAGCGTGAGCTGGCCCGTGCGGGCGAACGTCAGCCACTTGGTGTTGGGGTCGCCGTCGACGGCCTTGGCCGGCGTCTCGGCGGCCGGGCTGCGGCCGGTGCCGGTCGCCTCGGCGACCTTCTCCGCCGTCATGGTCGCGCCCTTGATCCGGGCGCCGACGAGGCCCTCGAACCACTTCGAGGCCTCCTGCGAGCGCGCGGCGTCGCGCACGCCGAGGAAGCCGCCGCCGCCGTTGATGTACGCCTGGAGCGCGGCCTCCTGCTCGCCGCTCAGCTCGATGCCCTCCGCGGAGAGCATGACGACGCCGCGGTACTCGCCGAGCGTCGCCGCGCTGATCATCTCCGGGTCGGACGTCGCCTCGACCTCGAAGCCGTTGGCGGCCCCGATCTCGGTGAGCGCCGCCGTCGCGTCGACGACGGGGTCGGTCTGCTCGTCGGGCGCGCCGTGGAACACGAGCACGCGCACGGGCGCGGCTGCGGCGGCCGGCGCGGCGGCGACGGACCCCGCCGCGAGGGACCCGCCCGCGCTGACCGCGGTGGTCGGTGCGGTGGCGCCGGTCTGGGCCGCCGCCGGGAGGACGGCGGCGCTCGCGACGAGCGCGACGCCCGTCAGGCCGACGGTCAGGGCCCGTAGTGCCCCCGGTCGGGAGCGCCCCCTCGTGGGGGGTGTCGATCGTCTGGAAAGCACTCTCCAACTCCTTCGTCATCGGTGCGACGCCCCCGGACGGGCCGGGAGCGGGTCCTGCCGGGTGCGGGACGGGCCGACGGCCCGCCCCACCTCACCGGCGGACGGTCAGTGGCCGGCGTGGCCCGTGAGGTCGACGACGGCCGGCCCGGAGCCACCGCCGGCCGGACCGCCGGGGCGGTGGCCGGGGCGCTCGTCGTCGCGGCGGCGCCGGACGGCGCGGCCCCGGACGGGGCCGACATGGTGTGGCTGCCGTGACCCTGGAAGCGGTCGATCGACTCCTGGGCGCCCGGCGGCATCGAGCCGTCGGCGTTGCGCACGAGGAAGATGCCCGCCATGCCGCCGTCGGAGTGGAACTGGACGTGGCAGTGGTACATCCACGCACCGGGTCCGACACCGAGCCCGGCGACGACCTGGAACCCGAACGCGTCGCCCGGGTTGAGGTCCCGGTTGTCGACGACCTGGCTCGGGTCGTACTGGTCCGCGAGCAGGCCGGTGCGGTTGTTCGCCCAGCGGTGCGCGTGGAGGTGGAAGGTGTGGAGCTGGTTGCCGTGGCCGATGCAGATGAACTCGACGCGCTCGCCGAGCTTCGCCTCGAACATCGGCGTGTCCGGCGCGACCTTGTTGTTGATGGTCATGTCGTTGAAGACC
This sequence comes from Cellulosimicrobium sp. JZ28, assembly GCF_015327065.1. Classification (NCBI taxonomy): domain Bacteria; kingdom Bacillati; phylum Actinomycetota; class Actinomycetes; order Micrococcales; family Promicromonosporaceae; genus Cellulosimicrobium; species Cellulosimicrobium sp. JZ28. The sequence goes on from NZ_CP017660.1 coordinate 3,498,201, forward strand.
ATCGTGAACTGCTTCTGCGGCAGCACGTCGCCGACCCGGCGCACGACCAGCGCGCCGTAGAGGCCCGCGGCGAGGCCCTGCGTCCCGTGCTCGCCCCACGCGTGGTCGTGGTAGTGCCAGTACCCCGCGCTGCCGGGCATCCAGATGCCGCGGTCGCGCGCCATCTTGACCGTCGACCACGTGTACGTCCGCGTCTCGCCCGGCTCGTTGAACGAGTTGTTGAACGTGCTGCCGTCGCTGTTGACGTCGTAGTTCACGCCGTGCGGGTGGATCGACAGGCGCTTGTCCGTCGTGTTGACGAGCGTGATCTCGAGGGTCTCGCCCTCCCACATCTCGAGGATGGGCCCGGGGACGGTCGCCTTGCCGCGCTCGAGCCCGTAGCCGACGAGGGTGTCGGAGATGCGCTCGGCGTACATGGTGATCTTGCGGACGCCGGTGGCTGCGGTGACGGTCGTCGCTGCGGCGGCGGGGGGCGCCGCGGCGACGCTGCCGCCGGCTCCGAGCAGGAGCGCGGCGGCGGGGCTGGCAGCGACGACGCCGGCCCCGGCGAGCAGGGCCCGCCTCGAGAGCGGCCTCGGCGCCGTCTCGGTCGTCGGGTCGGGCATGGGGGACTCCTTCCGGGCGTACGGGGTCGTCCGGGCGGTCCGTGGCGCGCCGGACCGGCGGGACGGCGGTCGCCGCCCCGCGTGCCGGCGCGCTCGGGCGCGCGGAGGCTCCCCGAGGTGGTGCGGGGGGACTCTGAGCAGCAGGACTGGGTGGTGCGGGGGTGTCCCGCGGTCGCAGAGGGTCGAGAGGGTGCTCGGTCGTGCGGGGCTCGACCCGGGCCGGTGGGAGACCGGCCGTGGGGCGAGGTCCAGGGCCGTCGTGGCCCCGCCGGGGTACGCGTCGGTGCGTACCGTCCGGCTGTCGGTCCGGACGACGGGCTCCCCTGCGCCGACGTCCGGCCCCCTGGTCGGTTCCAGGGGCAACGAGGTTCATGACACCGCAGTCAGTGCGTGGATGTCAACAGGTAGACGAAAGTTGTGTCGACAACAAGCAAAAGTCCACGGCCTATCGACACTTGTCTTCGCAGCGGCCCTGGACGGGGCTCGAGCACGCCCCGGACGGGTGTGCGACACGGCGTCGTGGTGGAGTGACCGCGTGACCCACGACCTCCCCGCGTGGTCCGTCCGGGAGTCGGCCCTCGACGTCGACGACCCGGCCACGGCCGCGTCCCTCCTGTCCCTCGCCAACGGGTACGTCGGCGTCCGCGGCACGCTCGACGAGGCGGACCCCGACGACGACCCCTCGACCCTCGTCGCCTCCGTCCACGAGGAGTTCGAGCAGACCTACGCGGAGCGCGCGTACGCCTACCCCGAGGTCGAGGAGCGCCTCGTGCCGGTCGTCGACGCGTGGCGGGTCGGCTGGTCCGTGGACGGGGAGCCGGTCGACGTCCGGACCGCCGACGCCGCCGGACCCGACGGCACGGTCGAGGCGCACGAGCGCGTGCTCGACCTGCGCCGGGGCGTGCTGCGGCGCGAGCTGCGCTGGACCGCGCCGTCGGGCGGGACCGTCACGCTGCACAACGAGCGGCTCGTGCTGCTCTCGCGCCGCGAGGTCGTCGCGTCGCGCTGGCGCGTGCTCGCGCACGACGACGTCACCGTCACCCTGCGCCCGGTCCCCGGCTGCGCGCACGGCGGGCAGGACCCGGGCCGCGAGGCGCCCGGGCTGGTCACCGTCTCGTGCCGGCACGACGCCGAGGGGTCGTCGGTGCGCCAGCGCACCGTGCGCTCGGAGCGCGGCGTCGCGGCCGAGACCGCGCACCTCGTCGACGCCGCGGACGGCGTCCGCCCGCGCTGGCACCACCGCGGCGGCGCCGCCGTCCTCACCGTGGACCTGCGCGTCGACGAGTGGCTGGAGGTCGTCGTCCTCGCCGCGTACGCAGGCGGCGACGACGCCGACGCGCTCCCCGCGCACGCGCACACCGTGCTCGCCGCGGCCGTCGACGCGGGCTGGGACGCGCTCGAGCGCGAGCAGGCCGACGCCCTCGCCGCGGTCTGGGACCGGGGCGACGTCGAGCTCGACGGCGACGACGAGATGCAGCAGGCCCTGCGGCACAGCCTGTTCCAGGTCGTCCAGGCGTCGGCGCGGGTCGAGGGCGTGGGCGTGCGGGCCAAGGGCCTCACGGGCACCGGCTACGCGGGCCACGCCTTCTGGGACTCGGACACGTTCGTGCTCCCCGTGCTGGACCACGTGCTGCCCGACGCCGCGGCCGCGCACCTGCGCTGGCGGCACACCACCCTCCCCGACGCGTGCGAGCGGGCCGCCGAGCTCGGCCTGCCCGGCGCGGCGTTCCCGTGGCGCACGATCAGCGGCCGCGAGTCGTCGGGCTACTGGCCCGCGAGCACCGCCGCGTTCCACGTCTCGTCGGCCGTCGCGCTCGCCGCCGTGCGGCACGTCGCCGCCACGCACGACGACGAGCTCGCCCGGGACGTCGCCGTCGACCTCGTGGTGCAGACCGCGCGGCTGTGGGCCGGGCGCGGCCACCACACGGCCGCCGGCTTCCGCATCGACGGCGTGACCGGGCCCGACGAGTACACCGCCGTCGTGGACAACAACACGTACACGAACCTCATGGCGCGCAAGAACCTGCGCGCGGCGGACGAGCTGTGCGAGCGGTTCCCGGAGCAGGCGGCGCGGCTGGACGTCACCGCCGACGAGCGCGCGGAATGGCGGCGCGCGGCGGACCGGATGGTCGTCCCCCACAACGCGGAGCTCGGCGTCACGGAGCAGTCGCAGGACTTCACGCGGCACGCCCACTGGGACTTCGAGTCGCGAGGCACCGCGCGGTTCCCGCTCGACGACCACGTGCACTACGTCGAGCTGTACCGGCGGCAGGTCGTCAAGCAGGCCGACCTCGTGCTCGCCCTGCACGCCGCGCCCGAGGAGTTCACGCCCGAGCAGCGGCGCCGCGACTTCGACTACTACGAGCCGCTGACCGTCCGCGACTCGTCGCTCTCGGCACCCGTGCAGGCGGTCGTCGCCGCGGAGATCGGCTACGTCGACCTCGCGTACGACTACGCGCGCGAGAGCGCGCTCCTCGACCTGTGCGACCTGCGCGCCTCGACCGACGGCGGGCTGCACGTCGCGTCGCTCGCGGGCGCCTGGACCGCCGTCGTCACGGGCATCGTGGGGCTGCGGCACGACGACGACGGCCTCCGCCTCGCCCCCCGGCTCCCGTCCCGGCTCACGCGGCTCGCGCTCGCCGTCCACCACGGCGACGCCCGGGCGCGCGTCGAGGTCCGGCCCGACGGCGTCACGTACCGCCTCGAGTCCGGCGAGCGGCTGCGGGTCGTGCACGGCGACGAGCCGTTCGAGCTCACGCCCGAGCACGCGGTCCTCGAGCGGCCCCTGCTCGCCGGGATCCAGGACCCGCCGCCCGCGCAGCCGCCCGGCCGCGCACCGCTCTTCGCCGCCTCGTAGGGGGCGGGCCCGGTCGCGCCGCGTCGTCGGCGCGACCGGGTCGCGCCGTCAGCCCGCGAGCGCCTCGCGCAGGGTCGTCGCGAACGCGGCCGGGTCGTTCGCGGGCGACCACTCGTTGACCATGAAGCCGCCGTGGTCGCCCGGGAAGGTCACCGGCTCGACGCCCAGGAGGGCGGCGAGGGCCGCGCCGCCGCGCCACGCGAGCGTGCCCTCCCCCGCGGCGCTCACGGCCGGGACGATGCGGGTCGCCGCGGCGCGCAGGGCGTCGCCGTCGGGCGCCCACGACGGCATGGTGGCCAGGTTCCGGCCGAGGAGCAGGTCGTCGCGCGACCCGTCGTCCTCCGTCGGGAAGCCGAACATCGCCGGGTCGGGCGCCGGGCGGTCGAGGTAGTCCGCGGGCAGCGGCCCCACGTGGCTGACGAGCGCGACGAACTTCGCCATCGCGGGCCCGAAGCCCTCGCGGCGGTACGTCTCCACGATGTCCGCCTGCACCGCCGTCGCGGTCGCGGCGTCCTCCAGGAGCGGCGTGATCGGCGGCTCGTGCGCGACGAACGTCCGCACCTCGCCCGGGTGCCGCTCGATCCACGAGAGCCCGACGACTCCGCCCCCGCTCGACCCGAACACGTCCACCGGCCCGAGCCCGAGGGCGGCCACGACCTCGTGCAGGTCGTCCGCGTGCCGCTCGACCGACACCTCGCCGTCGGCGGCGAGCGTGCTGCGCTCCGTGCCGCGCGGGTCGTACGTGACGACCACCCGGTCGTCGATCAGGTCCACGAGCTGCCCGAACCCCGACGCCGCCATGGGCGAGCCCATGACGACGAGCGGCGGCAGGTCGCCCGGCGCCGCGGGGGTCCGGACGTCGTAGGCCAGGACGGCTCCCGGCACGTCCAGGGTGCGGCTCGTGGTGCGGGTCGTGGTCTCGCTCATGGCGTCCTCCGTGTCGTCGTGCCGCCGCGCGTCGCGGCAGGTCCCGTGCGTAGAGACGGCGCCCGTCGCCGGAACTGAGCGGTCCGCGCGGCCCCGCGTTGCCACTACCCTCGCAGGATGCCGTCATCGAGGACCGTGCCCGCCGTCGTCGCCGCGGGGACGCTCACCGCGGTGCTCTGGGTCGTCACCGGGCGGGTCGCGGACTGGCTCGCCGGGGCGGCGCACGCCCTGCCGGCCGGGCTCGTCCGGACGCTCCTGCCCCACCCGACCGGCGTCGTCACGGGCGGTCAGCAGGTGTCGGGCAGCACGGTGCTCACGGCCGCCCTCGCGGGCGGGGTCGTCGCCCTCGGCACGCACCTCGTGCTGCGGCGCCTGCCCGCGGGCGAGGGCCGCTGGGCCGCGTTCCTCGCCGTGTGGGGCGCGGCCGTGCTCGCGTCCGCGCTCGCCGCGACGGCGGCCTGGTTCGCGGGCGTCACGCTCGCCTGGCGCGCGGACACGATCACCCGGTTCGTGGCGACCGCGCTCGGCGGCTGGTGGGGGTTCGTCAACGGCCCGCTCGTGGCCGTGACGGTCGCCGTCGCGCGCGCCCTCACCGACCGCCACGACGACCCCGCCGGCACGCGGCACACCCGGACGCCGACGCGCGTGCGCGCGTGGCCCGCCGCGCTCGCCGCGGGCACGGCGACGGGCGTGCTGTGGGCGGCCGCGGGCGTCGGGCGCACGACGCTCCCCGGCGCGGCGGACCCCCAGTCGCCGTGGGGCGTGGCGCGCGACGTCGTGCTGCTGCCCTCCGCCCGGATCGCCGTCGACCGCGCGGCGCTCCTCGACGACCCCGTGCACCTGCTGCTGCCCGTCGGCGTCGGGCTCGCGGTCGGGCTGCTCACGGCGCTCGCCGCGCGACGCCTGCCGCCGGTCGAGGGCCGCGCGGCGCTGCTGCTCGGGGTGTGGCTCGCGTGCGCCGGAGGTGCGGCCCTCGCTGCGGCGGTGCCCGTCGTCGCCTCCACGCTCGCCGCGGGCGGTGTGCTGCCCGACGCCGGCCGCACCCTCCCCGTGCTCGAGGCGGGCCTCTCCTGGGGGATGGTGTGCGGGGTGCTCGTGGCGCCGCTCGCGGTGGTCGTGCACCGGCACGCGGGCGCGCGACCGCACGCGGGGTCGGCCGTCGCCGACGAGCCGTGGCCCGCGCCCGTCGCTCCCGAGCAGCCCGAGGAGCGCGCGCCCGAGCAGGCGGAGGCCCGCGGCGCCGAGCAGGCGGAGGCACCCGACGCCGAGCAAGCGGGTCCGCGGGACGCCGACGACGCTCCCGGGCCCGACGACGCGCGGCACCGCGACGAGGTCACCGCGCGCTCCTGAGGCACGGCGTTCCGGCACCCGCCACCCCGGCGTCACCCGGCGGTCGTCGTCCCGACACCCCGCTCCCCTAGCGTCGGCCGTGACCAGCAGACCGGGACGCACCGGAGAGGGCACAGCGACGATGACCCTGACGATCACGCTCGTACGCCACGGGCAGACCTACCTCAACGCACGACGCCACCTGCAGGGGGCGTGCGACTCCCCCCTCACCCGCACGGGACGCGCGGGCGTGCGCGTCACGGCGCAGCACCTCGCGCGGCACGACTTCGCGGCCGCGTACTCCTCGCCGCAGGGCCGCGCGGTCCTCACGGCGATGGAGATCCTGCGGCACCACCCCGACCTCCCGCTCACGGTCGACCCCGACCTGCGCGAGCTGTCGTTCGGCTCCTACGAGCGACGGCCGGAGTCGCAGCTCGACGCCGTCGAGCCGTGGGCCGAGCTCGTGCCCCGCATGCTCGCGGGCACCCACCCGGGCGTCGGCGGCGGCGAGCCGGGCCGGGACTTCATGGCGCGCGTGCGCGCGGTGTTCACGCGCGTCGTCGCCGCGCACGACGACGCGTCCCGCCCGGGCGCGACGCGGGACCGGCACGTGCTCGTCGTCGGGCACGGCCTCACGCTCGGCGCGTGGCTCGCGACGCTCGCCCCCACCGGCCTCGTCGCGCTGCCCAACGCGTCCGTCTCGACCGTCGAGGTGACCGACGGCGTCCCCCGCCTCCTCGCGGCCGGGGTCGACGTCGCCGGCCACGGCCACGTCGCCGCGCGCCCCGCTCCCGCTCGCGCGAGCACCCGACTCCCCGCCTGACCACCATCCCGCGTGATCCCCCCGGCGGAGAGACCTCCGCCGAGCACGGGGTTGTGGTCGTTCTCCGGCGGAACACGCCGCCAACCCCGTGCTCGGCGGGGATCAACCCCGTGGTCGACGGCAGGCCGCCGGAGGTCTCCGCTACCGGGTGGTGCGGCGGGCGGTGCGGGCGCGGGCGTCGTCGTGGGCCGCGCGCAGCAGGTCGAGGACGAGCGCGGTCGTGCGCTCGCCCGGCACCACGACCGCCACCCAGCCGAGCGCGCCGTAGACCGGGTGCGGCACGACGACGTCGGTCTCCGCCACCTCCGACGCCGCGCCGTCGCGCGGGTCGGTGCCGAGGAGCGTCCGGAACCGGTCGCGCCCGACGTGCACGTTGACCCTCCAGCGCCCCTCCGCACCCAGGCGCGACGCGGTGTCGTCGGGGTAGTCCTTCGTGACGACGGTGCCGTACGGCTGACCGGGCGGGACGACGCCGTCGGGGGCGTGGTAGAAGAAGTGGTCGCCCCACGCGAGCTCGGGGAACGCGCTGCCCGGCCCCGGGGAGAGCACGAGGGCGCCGTCGAGCGACCGGACCGTGGCGAGGATCTGCTCCATACTCATGGTTCCAGTGTGAGGTTGACGTGCTTCCGGAGGGTTGGACGACGTGGGTGCACGAGCGCGGGGGTCGGGCGGCGGTCCCGGCGCGCCCCGGGTGCTGCGCACGTCCGACGTCGCGCGCGCGACCGGCTGGTCCGTCCAGCAGGTGCGCGACCTCGAGGCGCTCGGCGTCCTGCCGCCCGCGGGCCGGTCGCCGAACGGCTACCGCACGTTCGGCGACGAGCACGTGCTGGCGCTGCGTGCGTACCGGGGGCTGGCGACGGCGGTCGGCCCGGTCGTCGCGCGCGCGGTGCTGCGCGACGTCCGCACGCTCCCCCTGCCCGACGCCGCAGCGCGCGTGGGGGCGCTGCACGTGACGCTCGCGCGCGAGCGGGACGAGGCGCTCGTCGCCCGCCGCGCGCTGCTCGCGATCCGCGCGGAGGGCGGGCCCACCGGCGAGACCGGACCCGACGAGGGCGGCCCGTCCGCGAACGTGCCCACGGGCGCGGCCGGCGACGAGGACGACGTCCTCACCATCACCGGGCTCGCCGCGGCGCTCGGCGTGCGGGCCTCGACGCTGCGCCACTGGGAGCGCGAGGGGCTCGTCGCTCCCGAGCGCGTCGCGACGCGCGCCGGGACCCACGGTGCGCGCGCCTACCCGCCCGCCGCCGTCCGGGAGGCGCGCATCACCGCGGCGCTGCGCGCGGCCGGGTACCCCGTCCCGGCGGTCCGCGAGACGATCGCGGCGCTGCGCCGGCTCGACGACGTCGCCCCGACCCTTGCGGCCCTCGACGTCCGGCTCGACGCGATCACGCGCCGCACCGTCGCGCTGCTCGCCGCGGGGTCCGACGTCGCACGGCTCCTGACAGGCGCGACGGAGCAGCCCGGGTGAGGCTCGGGGGGATGCCGAGGGGGCGGCGGCGTCCCGACACCTGACCGTCCCCGAGGCGTCGCCCGGCGTCCACCGGAGCGCAACGCCGCGTTCCTAGGGTCGCCGGGGCAACCGACCCGACGCTCGGAGGACCCGATGACGACCACCCGACGCCGCGCCGTGCGCGGCACCGCCGCCGCACTGGCGGGGACCCTGCTCGCGACGACGCTCGTCGCCGCCACGGCCACGACCGCGACCGTGCCGTTCGCGGCCCCGGCCGCCGCCGCACCCGGCGACGTGCTGCTCGCCGAGTCGTTCGACGGCGACGATCTCCCCGAGGGCTGGACGCCCGTGCTCGGCGACTGGCAGGTGCGCGACGGCCGGCTCGTCGGCGACGCACCCGACGGGTCGTCGCCCGCGCGGATCGTGTTCGGCCGCGCCGCGGAGAACTACCGGCTCGACGCGACGCTCCGGTTCGAGAGCGTGGACAACGCGTCGCGCTGGGCGGGCGCGATCCTCGACGTCGCGCCCGACGGCACGACCCCGTGGTGGCAGGCGGTCCTGCGCACCACGACGACGGCGCCCAACGGCGTCGAGATCGCCCAGCGCACCGCCGCGGACGCCTGGAACGTCCCGTACACCGGCTCGGCGCCGACCGACGCCGCGACCGGGCGCGACGTGCACCTGTCCGTCGAGGTGCAGGGCGCGGCCGTCACGTACGCGCTCGACGGGCGGACCGTGCTGGAGGGGCGGATCGACCGGTCCCGCGACGGCGCGCTCGGCTTCGTCACCGCCGGGGCGACCGTGAGCGTCGACGACGTGACCGTCACGGAGATCGAGCCCGCGTCGTACGTCGGCGGCGACGGCGAGCTGCCCGTCACCGTCGCGCACCGCGGCTACTCGTCGGTGGCTCCCGAGAACACGCTCGCCGCCGTCGCGGCCGGGATGCGCACGGGGGCGGAGTACGTCGAGGTCGACGTGCACACCACGGCCGACGGCGTCCCCGTCGTGCTGCACGACCAGACGGTCGACCGCACGACCGACGGCACGGGCGACGTCGCCGTCCTGGCGGGCGAGCAGGTCACCGCGCTCGACGCCGGGTCCTGGTTCTCGCCCGCGTTCGCCGGGCAGCGGCTGCCGTCGTTCGCGCAGCTGCTCGACCTGCTCGAGACCGGGTCGTCGACCCTGCTCCTGGAGATCAAGGGGCCCGAGACGTCCGCGGAGGTCGAGCGCGTCGTCGACATGGTCGTCGAGGCCGGGCTCGAGGACCGCGTGGTGCTCCAGTCGTTCGACGTCGACGCGCTGCGCGCCGCGCGCGAGCACGCCCCGCAGATCCCGCGCGGGCTGCTCCGCGGCGCGCTCGACGCCGACCCCGTCACCGTGGCGCAGGACCTCGGGGCGGTCATGTACAACCCGTCGGCGAGCGCGCTGCTCGCGCGTCCGGGCGTCGTCGCCGACCTCAACGCGGCGGGCGTCGCCGTCATGCCGTACACGGTGAACTCCGCCGCCGACTGGGCGCGCCTCACCGAGATCGGGGTCGACGGCATCATCACCGACCGCGCGGGGGCGTTCGTCGGGTGGAAGCAGGCGCGCGAGCAGGAGGCGCCCGCGCCCGGCGCGCCGACGGTCACGATCGTCAGCCCCACGGAGGGCACCGAGGTCGAGCGGGGCGGCACGCTGGTCGTCGCGGCGAGCACGACGGACGCGGACGAGGTGGTCGTGACGCTCGACGGCGAGCCCGTGGACAACGGGGCGGTCGTCCCGGCCGCGGACCTCGCGCTCGGCGAGCACACGGTGACCGCGACCGCCCGGGGCGCGGGCGGCGAGGCGACCGCGGAGACGACCGTCGTCGTGACCGTCACGCCGGAGGGCCTGCGCTCGCGCCTCGCGGCGCTCGACCTCCCGCCCGGCCAGCTGACGAAGGCGCTCGACGCGGTCGAGGCCGGGCGGTGGGCGTCGGTGCGGAAGGTCGTGGAGAAGTTCGTGCGCGACACGGCCACGCGCGAGCGTCTGCTCGAGGAGGTCGACCACCTCGACGGCCGCTGACCGGGCGGCCTGACGGGGCGCCTGACATCGACCGGGCCGCTGCGCGCAGCGGCCCGGTACGTCGCCCGTCCCCGGTCGGAGCCGACCGGGGACGGGCGCTCACGCGTCGGCGAGGAAGCGCCGCCGCTCCCCGCGGGCGGACCCGGCCCGCGCCCAGCCGGTGAGGACGAGGGCGCCGCCCGCGACCCACGGGACGACGTCCCACCCGGGCGGTCCGTCCGACCCGACGACGGCGCCGTCCGTCGCGAGGATCGCCGCCCCCAGTCCGAGCAGCGCGAGGCCCAGCACCAGCAGGACGACGTCCCACGCCGCGCTCCCCGCCCCGCGCCGGGGCGCGCGGGCGACGAGGGCCGCCTTCTCGGTCGCGGTGAGCGGCGCCGTCGGGCCGAGGGGCTGGACGCGCTCGGCGCCGTGCCGGAACCGCGCCGGGTCCTCGACGGCCTCGACGAGCGCGGCGGGCAGCCCGAGGAGGTAGGCGAGGTCGGCGACCGGGTCGCCGGGCCAGGTCGACGTGGCGAGCAGCGCGCGCAGCCGGCCCGGGTCGCGCGGCGCGCCGAACGCCTCGACCAAGGCCTCGTACGCACCCTCGGGGCCGGACGTCGAGAGGTCCGTCCAGGTGTCGTTCCAGCTCCCGAAGACCCACGGGCGCCCCGGCGTGCTGAGCGTCCAGGCGACGCCGCCGCCGGTCCGTTCCAGGCTGACGACGACCTCCCCGGCGCGCAGGCCGCGCTCGATCGTGGACCGGGCGCGGAACTCGCCCGAGAGGGCCGACCGGAACGCCTCCTGCGCCGCCTCGTCCGACGCACCGAACCTCGGCACCTCGGGGCGTGCGGCGCTCCAGACGACGGTGCGCTCGTCGGTCGCGCGCACCCACGCCGTGCCCGCCCGGCGCACGGCGGCGCGGACGAACGCGGCGTCCGCGCGGACGAGCTGCACGACGGCGTCGGGCGCCGCCGAGTCCGTCGCGGGCAGGTCCGCGACCGCCGCGAACGCCTCGAGGAGGTCGTCGGGGTGCTCGAGCGCGCGCAGCCGGTCCGCGGCGGTCGTCGCTTCCCGCAGCCCGACGAGCGCGCCGACGGCCGCGAGCACGGCGCCCGGGTCGCCGTCGAGGCGCATCGTGTGGTCGGTGGTCGAGCCGGGCTGCGCGGGGGCCCAGGTGACGACGACCGGCGGCGCGACGGCGTCCGTGCGGGCGGCGAGGATCGCGCTCACGCCCTCGGGCAGCAGGTCCGAGCCCGCGTCGAGCTGCACGACCCACGGGACCGGCACGAGCGCGTCGACCTGCGCGAGGGCCTCCGCGGCCGACGTCGGGGCGTCTGCCGCGTCGGTCGCCGTGCCGTTCTCGGTGTCGACCTCGGCGAAGGTCCAGCCCCGCTCGTCCGTCGGGCCGACGCGCCCGTACTCGAGGTCCGCGGCGCGGAGACGGTCGACGACCTGGGCGTGCGGGCTGCGCGTGACGACGTTCACGGCGTCATGATGCCGCACCCGCCGCGACCCGGCGGTCAGCGTCCGGTCAGAAGCCCTCGGGCGGCGTGAACTGCGAGTGCGTGAGCACCGCACCCTGCGGGTCGCGGACCTCCGCCTCGCGCGTCCACCCCGTGTCGGCCGAGGACAGCACCACCGCACCGGCGCGCTCGGCCGCCGAAGCCGCGGCGTCCCGGTCCGCGACGGCGAACGTCACGGTGTGGCGTGCGGGTCCGGGCTCCTCCAGGACGCCCGCCACGACGTCCCGGAAGCCGGGCGGCGCGCCCGCCTGGTTCGCGTCGATCTCCGGGTTGACGGTCCGCGCGAGGTGGTCGCCGTAGCCCTCGACGCGCGCCATCCCGGCTCCGAGGTCCGGGCTCACCTCCCAGCCGAGCAGCGGGCCGTAGAAGTGCAGGGCCCGCGCGACGTCGGGCGTGCGCAGCACGCTGAAGTTCCACGTGCCCGGCTCGTTGGCGCGCTGCGCACCGAGCCGCGTGCCCGGCTGCCACAGCCGGAACGTCGCGCCCTGGGGGTCGCGCACGGTCGCCATGCGCCCCGGCGGGCCGACCGTCGTCGGGCCGTCGAGGACCTCGCCCCCGAGGTCCGGGACGCCGCGCGCGGAGGCGTCCACGTCGTCGACCGCGACGTACGTGATCCACCCGGGCTCGCCGCGGCCCGTCGCGACGGCCGCGACGTCCTGCCCGCCGAGCGAGGCGACGACGTACCGCTCCCCCGCGCCGGGCGGGAGCCGGTCCTCGAACTCCCACCCGAAGAGGGCGCCGTAGAACGCGAGGGCGGCGTCGACGTCAGGCTGCTCGGTGTCCACCCAGCAGGGCACGCCGTGCGGGTAGGTGCGGACGGGTCGGGACGGCGAGGTGTCCATGTCTCACGGTCCCACCGGGCACCCACATCGTCACCCCGGCCCGGCGCCGGGTGTTCGCCCGCGCGACACCTTCCCGACCTTCCGGGCGTGGGCACCCGTGCGTACGGTGGCGGGGAACCTCTCGACGACCACCGTCCCCCGACGACGAGGAGCCACCGTGTCCACGAGACCGTCCAGCCCGACCGCGCGCCGCACCCGACCGCGCACCGCGCTCGTCCCCGCCCTCGCGGCCGCCGCGGCCCTCGCCGTCGCGGGCGCGGGCGCCGTCGCCGCCCCCGCCGCCGCGCACGGCGACCGCCACGGCCACGACCGCGGGACGCTCCGCGTCGCGACGTACAACGCGAGCCTCAACCGCGCCGCCGCGGGCGAGCTCGAGGCCGACCTCTCGACCCCCGACGACCCGCAGGCCGCGACGATCGCCGAGGTGCTCCAGCGCACGCGGCCCGACGTCGTGCTGCTCAACGAGTTCGACTTCGTGCCCGGCGGGCGCGCCGTCGACCTGTTCCGCGACCACTACCTCGAGGTCCCGCAGGGCGGCGCCGAGCCGATCGAGTACCGCTACGCGTACGTCGCGCCGTCGAACACCGGAGTGCCCAGCGGGTTCGACCTGAACGACGACGGCGTGGTCGGTGGCGGCGACGACGCGTTCGGCTTCGGCGCGTTCGAGGGGCAGTACGGCATGGTCGTGCTGTCGCGGTACCCGATCGACACGCGCGGCGTCCGCACGTTCCAGCACTTCCTGTGGAAGGACATGCCGGGAGCGCTCCTCCCGGACGACCCCGCGACGCCGGCGCCCGCGGACTGGTTCACGCCCGAGGAGCTCGACGTCGTGCGGCTGTCGAGCAAGTCGCACTGGGACGTCCCGGTCCGCGTGGGGCGGCAGACCGTCCACGTGCTCGCGTCCCACCCGACCCCGCCCACGTTCGACGGCCCCGAGGACCGCAACGGCCGCCGCAACCACGACGAGATCCGGTTCTGGGCGGACTACGTGACGCCCGGCAAGACGTCCCGCTACGTGTACGACGACGCGGGCCGGCGCGGCGGGCTGCGCCCGGGCGCGAGCTTCGTCGTCCTGGGCGACCAGAACGCCGACCCGCTCGACGGCGACTCCGTGGACGCCGCGATCGACCAGCTCCTCGACCACCGGCGCGTCCAGGACCCGGCGCCCCGGTCCGCCGGCGCGGCCGAGGCCGCCACGCTCCAGGGCGGGGCGAACGCGACCCACCGGGGCGACCCGGCGCTCGACACCGCCGACTTCGCCGACACCTCTCCGGGGAACCTGCGCGCGGACTACGTCCTGCCGTCGCGCGACCTGCGGGTCCGCGACGCGGGCGTGTTCTGGCCCGTCCAGGCCGACCCGATCTCGCGCCTCACCGGCGTCTTCCCGTTCCCGAGCAGCGACCACCGGCTCGTCTGGGTGGACCTGGCCGTCCGCGGCTGACCCACCGGCCCCGACGTCGCCCCGGGTGCTCGTCGCCCGGGGCGACGATGGTGGACCGGCGCCGCCCGCGGGTGCACACTCGGAGGTCTGTGCTCACCGCCGACGCACAGCAGACTCCCGGCCGGCGCCTCGCCGGTCGCACGGCACGCCCCCGGCGCGCCACGTCGTCCGGCCCGACGACCACCTCACCCTCGTCCCCGGGGCGACGCCCGCGCCGACAGCAGCGCGCGCCGGCTCCCCTCGCCCCCGCGGGACCGCCGGACCAGGAGCACCCATGAGAAGACTCCGCACCGCCCTGCCCGCCGCCGTCGCCGCCGCGACCGCCGCCCTCGTGCTCGTCGCGGGGCCCGCCGTCGCGCACGGCGGCAAGCCCTCGCCGCGCCCGCCGACCGTGACCGACGTCGCGACCGGCCTCGTCACGCCGCTCAGCCTCGCGGTCGGACCGCGCGGCACCACCTACGTCACCCAGAACTTCCCCGGGCTGCTCACGGCCGTCGGCCGCGACGGCACCCCGACCGTCCTCTACGCGTCGCCCGACGGCGGCGAGGTGGGCGGCGTCTCCTACGACGGCCGTCGGATCACGTTCACCGAGACGCAGCTCGGCGAGGAGGGTCCGGTCGCGTCGGAGGTGTCGACGCTGCGGACCGACCGGCGGGGCAACCCGACGGGCGCGCCGGTCGTGCTCGCGGACACGTTCGCGTACGAGCAGGCGAACAATCCCGACGGCGGCGTGACCTACGGCCTGCGCGACACCGACCCGGCGTGCGTCGCCCAGGTCCCCGCGTCGCCCGTCCCGCCCCGGTACACGGGGATCGCGGACTCCCACCCGTACGCGACGACGTCGTCCCGCGGCACCACGTACGTCGCCGACGCGGGCGCCAACGCGATCCTGTCGGTGAGCGACCGCGGCCGGGTCCGGACGGTGGCCGTGCTGCCCGCGCAGCCCGCGGTCGTCACCGCCGAGGCGGCGGCGGGCCTCGGGTGGCCCGCGTGCGTCGTCGGGCAGACGTACTGGTTCGAGCCCGTCCCGACGGACGTCGAGGTGGGCCCGCGCGGCGTGCTCTACGTGACGACGCTCCCCGGCGGGCCCGAGGACGCGAGCCTCGGCGCGCGCGGCGCGGTGTACACGGTCGATCCCTGGCGCGGCGCGGTGCGCCGGCTCGCCACCGGGTTCCTCGGAGCGACCAACCTCGCCGTGTCCGGCGACGGCACGGTCTACGTCGCCGAGCTGTTCGGCGGGAAGATCTCGCAGGTCGGCAAGCGCGGGCCGAGCACCCTCGTCGAGGTCCCGCTCCCCGCGGGCCTCGAGTGGGACGGCAAGGGTCTGCTCGCGACGACGAACGCCCTCCCGGCGGACGAGACGACGCCGCCCGACGGGCACCTCGTGCGCATCGACCTCGGCCGGCACGGCGGGCGCTGACGCACCACCGACCCCGGGCGTCGCACCGACGCCCGGGGCCGGTCGTCAGGCGCGGGTCGCGGCGACCGCCCGGCCGAGCGCGTCGACGCTCACCGCGACGTCGGCGTCCGTCGTCGCCCAGGAGCTCACGGAGACGCGGAGCACGGCGCGGTCGTGCCACCGCGAGCCGGACATCCACGCGGTCCCGTCGTCGAGCACGCGCCGCACGACGTCCTGCGTCCGCGCGTCGTCGCCGAACGCCGCGCACACCTGGGTGAACACGACGTCGTGCAGCACCTCGCCCTCGAGCGCGCGCACCGCGTCGGCGAACGTCGCCGCGTGGCGGCAGAACCCGTCCACGAGGTCGGCGACGCCCGAGCGGCCGAGCGCCCGCAGCACCGCCCAGACGGGGAACGCGCGACCGCGCCGCGAGAGCTCGGGCACCTTGTCGAGCGGGTCGCCCGCCTCGCTCTGGATGAGGTAGTCGCCGTGCATGCCCATCGCGGCGCGCAGCGGCGCCGGGTCCGCGACGATCGCGAGCCCGCAGTCGTACGGGACGTTGAGCGTCTTGTGCGCGTCGGTCGCCCACGAGTCGGCGCCCTCGTACCCCGCGACGAGGTGGCGGTACGTCGGCGACGCGGCGGCGAAGAACCCGAACGCGCCGTCGACGTGCACCCACGCGCCGTGCCGGTGCGCGACCTCGACCGCCGGGCCGAACGGGTCGAACGCCCCGGAGTGCACGTTGCCCGCCTGCAGCACGACGATCGTGGGCGCCGGCGTAGAGCCCCGGTCCCCCGAGGTAGAGGCCGGGTCCCGCGAGGTAGAGCTCTGGTCCCGCGAGGTAGAGGCCAGGTCCCGCGAGGTAGAGCCCTTGTCGTCCGAGGGAGTGGCCGGGTCGGCCAGCGCCTCCTCGAGCGCGGCGACCGAGACCCGGCCCTGGTCGTCCGCGGCGACGACCTCGGGCGCCCCGAGCCCGAGGTAGGACAGTGCGAGGTCGACCGACTCGTGCCGCTCGGCCCCGACGAGCACGCGCACGCGCGGCGCACCCGTGAGGCCGTCGCGCCGCACGTCCCACCCCGCGCGGCGCAGCACCTCGCCGCGCGCGGCGGCGAGCGCCGTGAAGTTCGCGGTCGTGGCGCCGGTGACGAACCCGACCGCGCCCGACGCGGGCAGGCCCAGCAGCTCGAGCAGCCACGCGCTCGTCACGTCCTCGACGGCGGTGTGGGCCGGAGTGACGGTGCGCAGCGCGGAGTTCTGGTCCCACGCGCTCGTGAGCCAGTCGGCCGCGAGCGCCGCCGGGTGGCTACCGCCGATGACCATGCCGTAGAAGCGGCCCGACGGCATCGCGGTGAGGCCCGGCCCGCACGCCGTGGCGAGCAGGTCGACGACGTCGGCCGCCGGGCTGGGACCGTCCGGCAGGTCCGTGCCGAGCGCGGCGACGACGTCGGCGACGCCCGCCCGGGGCGGGACCGGGCGCGTCGCGAGGGAGTCGAGCCACGCGGCGGCGTGCTCGTGCGCCCGCAGGAGGGCGGCGTCGCGATCGTCCATGACCGCTCCTGACCGGGCCGGACCGACGCCGGCCCTCCCGCCAGGCTGGACCCGTGGGGAGCGCGGGTCAACCGCTCCGCCGGTAACCGGCACGTCCGTACTTCTTACGCCCAGGCAATCCCCAGGCAACACACGGTCCCTAGCGTCGGGCGGGCCAGATGTTCCCCCCGACGGAAGGCCCCCTGTTGAGAACGTTCACCCTGACCCTGTCCGGCCGCGCCGTCGCGGCCGTCGTCGCGCTCGTGCTCGCGTGCGCCGCCCTCGCCGCGACGGTCGCGTACACCGTCGCCGACTCCCGGGCGTCGGCCGCCGCCGCGCGCGCCGAGGGTGCCGCGGCACCGGTGCTCGCGGCCGGGACCGCACCGGCCAACCCGCTCGGCATCACGTCCGCGCGGTACGCGACCGCGACGGCGACCGCCGCGGCGGAGAAGCCGAAGGTCGTCGTCGTCGCGACCGGCGGCACGATGGCCGGCAAGGCGACCGGCCGCGACACGTTCACGAGCTACCGCGCCGGCACGTACCGCATGGAGGACATGCTGAACACGCTGCGGCCCGAGCTCGACGCCGTCGCCGACGTCACCGCCGTCCAGTTCGGCAACGCCGGCTCGTCCGGCTACTCGATGGAGCAGTTCCACGCGCTCACGCTCGAGGTGGAGAAGCAGCTGAAGACCGCCGACGCCGTCGTGGTCACGACGGGCACCGACACGCAGGAGGAGTTCGCCTACTGGCTCGACCTCACCGTGCGGTCGCGCAAGCCCGTCGTCACGTCCGGCTCGATGCGCCCGTGGGGGTCGGGCGCCGGGCCGGACTCGAGCCTCGTGTTCGGCACGGACGCGCCCGCGAACCTCTACAACGCGATCAAGGTCGCCGCGTCCCAGCAGACGTTCTGCTTCGGCACGGTGCTCATGCTCAACGACGAGATCCAGGCGGCCCGCGAGGTCACGAAGTCGAACTCGTACCGCACCGACACGTTCCAGACGCGCGAGTACGGCGTGCTCGGCTGGATCGACGGCGACAACGTCACGCTCGGCCGCGCGCCGGCGCGGGTGCTCGCGTGCGACACCGAGGAGTGGTTCACGCCGTTCGACCTCGCGAAGGTCGACGCGAAGACGCTTCCGCGCGTCGAGATCCTCATGTCCTACCAGCAGGCCGGCGGCGAGGCCGTGACGGCGTTCGCGAACGCGGGCGTCCGGGGCATCGTCACCGCGGGGACGGGTGCGGGGGGCATCTCGTCCGCGATGAGCCAGGCCCGCACCGCCGCCGTCCGCGACAAGGGCGTCTGGTTCGTCTCGACGACGCGCACCGGGTCGGGGTCGTCGTACGGGGGCGGCAACGGCATCATCGCCGGCGGCGACCTCACGGCCGTCAAGGCGCGGCTCCTGCTGCTCCTGTCGCGCGCCTTCACCGACGACTTCGCGACCGCCCAGGGCTGGTTCACGACATTCGGCAACGCGTCGTTCGACCAGTCCGCGACGGCGGCCACGGTCGGCGCCGAGCCGGGCTCGACGACGGTCCGCTTCTCCGGCACCGCGACGCCGTCGTGCAAGGCCGCGGGCAAGCAGCTCTGGCTGACGGCGTCCGTGACGAACGAGGACACGGTGCCGATCGACGTGTCCGTGCAGACTCCGGCGGGCGAGCACACGTTCTCGGCGGTCCCAGCCGGGGAGTCGGCCGAGAAGACGCTCGCCGTGAAGGCCAAGACGCTCGACGCGGGCGAGATCACGCTCGTCGCGACGAAGGACGTCGACGGGCGGGCCGTGCAGACGGAGACGACCGCCGCCTACCCGGAGACGGCATGCCGCTGACATCCCCCTGACCCCCACCCGTCGAGCACGGGGACGGCGACCGGATCAGCACCGATCCGGTCGCCGACCCCGTGCTCAGCTGCGTCGTGGGGGTCTCGGTGGGCGACTCGGTGGCTCGATCCGAGGCACCTCTCCCGGTTACGCAGGTCTCCTCACCAATCCCGTAGGGTGGGCGCGGCCGCGGCGTCGCGGCCGCCGCCGACGAGGGGGGACCCCGTGACCGACCCGACGACCACGACCACCACCGCACCGACGACGTTCGTGGTGACCGAGCAGCAGTTCGACGCGATGTTCCCGGAGCGGAACCCGTTCTACACGTACGCCGGGCTCGTCGCGGCGACGGTCGCGTACCCCGCGTTCGCGACGTCGGGCGGCGACCGCGTGGCCCGGCGCGAGGCCGCGGCGTTCCTCGCGCAGGTGAGCCACGAGACGCACGGGCTGGAGCACGTCGTCGAGGTCAACACCGCGAACTACGCGCACTACTGCGACCCCGCGCAGCCGTACGGGTGCCCCGCCGGGCAGGACGCCTACTACGGGCGCGGCCCGCTCCAGCTCAGCTGGAACTTCAACTACCGAGCGGCCGGGGAGGCGCTGGGGATCGACCTCCTCGCCGACCCGTGGCTCGTCGAGCAGGACCCGACCGTCGCGTGGCAGACGGCGCTCTGGTACTGGAACACCCAGCCCGGCACGGCCTCGATGACGTGCCACGACGCGATCGTCGGCGAGCACGGCTTCGCCGAGACCATCCGCGCCATCAACGGCCCGCTCGAGTGCGAGGGCGGCAACCCCCGCCAGATGGACAACCGCGTCCGCCTCTTCCGGCACTACGTCGAGATCGTCGGCACGACCACGGGCGACCACCTCACCTGCTGACCCGACCCCTCCCCGCCCCCCGAGCACGGGGTCAACGACCGAAATCCCGAAGAAACGGTCGCCGACCCCGTGCTCGGCTGCGTGCGGGGGCGGCGGCAGCGTAAGGGTCAGGGTCAGGGGCAGGTGAGCTCGGCGTACGGGACGACGACGGCGCGGCCGTCCACCGTCGCGGTCGCCTCGCCCGCGGGGACGGTCGTGGCGCGGACGGCGAACGACCGGTAGGCCGACGCGCCCGGGGCGACGTCCGCGACGACGTGCGTGCCGTACGGCGTCGCGAGCTCGACGTCGACGGGCGCGTCCCCGGTGCTCGTCGCGCGCACGGCGACGTAGGCCTTGCCCGCGAGGCACCGCGCCTCGGCGGTGACGTCGAGCGCCGGGCCGGTGGCCCCGGCGTCGGGCACGACGGCGTCCCACGGCGTCCGGGCCACGAACACGTCGGCGGCGCCGGCGTTCGTCGTGCCCGCGGGGGCGCCGTACGTGAGCCCGGTGAGCAGCGCGGCGCCGTCGCGGCCGTCCGCGGCGGGTGCGGGGGCCGCGAACAGGTTCGCGTCGTCCCACTCGTCGGCGCCGTCGCGCTCGCGCGACCCGGTCTGCGTCGCCTCGCCCGGGGTGCCGTCGGCCGCGACGGGGAACGTCACGACGTCGACCCCGCCGACGGCCGTGCCCAGCGCGCCGTACGTCGTGCCGACGACGAGCACCGCGTCGTCGGCGCCGAGCACGCCCGTCACGCCGCGGTCGTCGGTCGACGTCCCGACCTGCGTCGTCCACAGGACCTCTCCCGCGGTGTCGAGCGCGCGCACGACGACGTCGTTGTCACCGAGGTTGCCGCGCTCGCCGAGCGCCCCGCGCGTGTGCCCGACGGCGACGACCGACCCGTCCGAGCGCGCCACGAGGCCGTTGACCTGGTCGTTCTCGCCCGTCGCGACGGCGCGCAGCCACTCCTGCTCGCCGTCCGCGCCGTAGCGCGCGACCCAGCCGTCGTTCGCGCCCGCACGCTCGGCCCCGGGCATCCCGCCGCCCGACACCCCGCCCACGTACACCGCGCCGTCGGGCGAGGCCGCGACCGCGAGCGCCTTGTCCTCGCCGGGCCCGCCCACCTGGCGCAGCCACAGCAGCTCACCCGCCGCGGAGACCCGCCCGACCAGCGCGTCCTTGTCCCCGGCGCTCGGCGCGTCGCCCACGGCACCGCTCGTGTACCCGGCGACGTAGGCGCCGCCCGCGCCGTCGGGCGCGACGGCGTAGAAGCGGTCGGCCGCGCCGGGGTCGCCGGTCTGCAGCGTCCAGGCGCGCTCGCCGTCGGCGGTGACGGCCGCGACGAACCCGTCGTCGCGCGTCGTGCCCGCGTGAGCGCCGTCGAGGTCGCCCTTCGTGTACCCGGCGACGAGCACGCCGCCGTCGGCCCCCGGCACGACGCCGTACGCGCGGTCGTCCGCGGCCGTCGCGACCGCGTGCCGCCAGACCTCGGCGCCGTCGGCGTCGCGCCGCACGACGACCGTGTCGAGCCCGCCCGCGGGCTCGTACCCGTCCCACGCGCCGGCGAGGTTGAGCGCGACGGCGGTGCCGCCGTCGGGCAGGGCCGCGACCCCGCCCGCGCGGTCGTCGCCCGCGGAGCCGAGGAGCTCGGCGTCCCACGGCGCGGCGGGCGTGGTGCGCAGGCGCGCCGAGACGTCGACGACCCCCTCGCGGAACGCGGGCCGCCAGACGTCCCAGTCGTGGCCGCCGTCGAGCACGCGCAGCTCGGCCGTCACGCCCGGGACGCGGCGCGCCTGGTTGTAGAGGCGCGCGGACTCGAAGTCGATGTCGTGCGTGGCCTCGGCGGGGTCGGGGTTGGCCCACTCGTCGTCGCCGACGGCGACGAACAGGTGCACCGGGAGCGCCGGGTCGAGCG
This sequence comes from Cellulosimicrobium sp. JZ28, assembly GCF_015327065.1. Classification (NCBI taxonomy): domain Bacteria; kingdom Bacillati; phylum Actinomycetota; class Actinomycetes; order Micrococcales; family Promicromonosporaceae; genus Cellulosimicrobium; species Cellulosimicrobium sp. JZ28. Next base: position 3,519,536 of record NZ_CP017660.1, read on the forward strand.
CCGCGAGCGCCGTCGGGTAGGACAGCTCGGTGTACCGGTCGGCGTCGAACGGCGCGGTCCCGACGCCGTAGCCGCCGTGGTCGCGGGCCGAGGAGTCGGCCGGCGGCTGCGGCACGTAGACGGCGGGGCTCAGCACGATGCCCGCGGAGAACGTGTCCTGGTGGGCGAGCGTGAACCGCAGCGCCCCCGCGCCGCCCATGGAGTAGCCGCCGACGGCGCGCGCCTCGCGGTCCTCGACGGTGCGGTACGTCGCGTCGACGTGCGCGACGAGGTCGCGCGTGAACGCCGTCTCGACGGCGGTGCCGGCCCCGGCGCCCGTCGCGTCCCCGGTGTAGAGCGAGTCCGTGTACCAGGAGCCGCGGTCGTTCCACGGCGCGTCGGGCATGACGACGACCATCGGCTGGATCTCGCCCGCCCCGATGAGCTCGTCGAGGTCGCCCGTGACCTGCTGCCACGCGGCCTGCGTGTCGCCGCGGCCGTGCAGCAGGTAGAGCGTCGGGTACTCCTGCGCGGCGTCGTCGTAGCCGGGCGGCAGGTAGACCGTGTAGTCGATCGGCCCGGCCGCGGAGTCCGCGACCCGCCCCGTCTCGACCGTGCCCTGCTCCGCGGCGGTCGCGGGCAGCGCGAGCGCCGACCCGCCGATCGTCGCGCTCACCGCCAGCGCGGCGAGCGCCGCCGTCGTCCCGGGCCGCCGGTGCGGCCGTCGTGCTGCGTCCATGGTGTCTCCTCGTCGAGATCCGGTGATGACTGCCCCCTCCCCCTACCCCCCACCCGCCGACCACGGGGTTGGCGACCGCCCTCGGGGGAATCCGGTCGCAGATCCCGTGCTCGGCGGTCGTCAGTGGCGTGGGCGGCGATCCGCCAGCGCCAGCACCGTGCTCGCGCGCTCGACCATCGCGACGTCGAGGAACGTGCCGTCGGCGAGCGCCACGACGCCCGTGCCCGACGCCGCCGCGTCGCCCACGCGCTCGACGACCTCGCGCGCGCGGTCCACCTCGGCCGGGGTCGGGAGGAACGCGTCGCGGATAGTGTCGAGCTGCGCGGGGTGGATCGCGGTGCGGCCGCAGAAGCCGAGCGCCCGCCCGGCGCGGCACGACGCCGCGAGCCCGTCGAGGTCGCGCACGTGCGTGAACGCGGACATCGCGGGCGAGGGCAGCCCCGCCGCCCGGGCCGCGACGACGACCCGGCTGCGTGCCCACGCGAGCCCGGCCTCGTCGTCGACCCGCAGGTCGGAGCGGAGGTCGGCCTCGCCGAGCCCGAGGGACGCGACCTGCGGCGACGCCGTCGCGAGCTCGAACGCGCGCTCGACGCCGAGGGCCGACTCGACCAGCAGGTGCAGCGCCCGCCCGGGGAGCGCCGCCGCGAGCGCGCGCACCTCGTCGGCGGACTCGACCTTCGGCGCGCGCGCCCCGACGGCGAGCGGCATGCCCGCGAGGGCCGCGACGTCGTCGGCGTGCCACGGCGTCGCGGGGTGGTTGACCCGCACCTGGACCCCGCGCGTGGCGGCCGCGTCGTCGAGCAGCGCGACGGCGTGCGCCCGCGCCTCGTCCTTGCGCGCCGGCGCGACAGCGTCCTCGAGGTCGACGAGCACGACGTCGGCCGCGGACCCGAGCGCCTTGGCCACCCGGTCGGGCCGGTCCGCGGGCACGTACAGCAGCGTCAGCGGCGGCCCGGCGCCCGGCCGGTCGCCCCGGCCCGTCACACCGCCCCCTCGGCCCGGAGCTCGGCGACGCGCTCGGGCGAGAAGCCCAGCTCGCCCAGCACGGCGTCGGTGTCGGCGCCGTGCGCGCGGCCGGTGAAGCGGATGACGCCGTCGTTCTCGGACATCCGGAACAGCGGGCCCTGCATGAGCATCGGCCCGAGCTCGGGGTCCTCGATCTCGTGGATCGTGCCGAGCGCGCGGAACTGCGGGTCGTCGACGATGTCCTGGGCGTCGTAGATCGGCGCGACGGCGGCCTGCGCCTCCTCGAACGCGGCGACGACCTCGTCGCGCGTGCGCTGCGCGATCCAGCCGCCGACGGCCTCGTCGAGCAGGTCGGCGTGCTGCGCGCGCTCGACGCCGCTCGCGAACCACGGCTCGTCGACGATCTCGGGGCGACCCACGAGGCGCATGACGCGCTCGGCGATGGACTGCGCCGACGTCGACACGGCGACCCACTGCCCGTCGCGCGTGCGATAGGTGTTGCGCGGCGCGTTGTTCGCGGACCGGTTGCCGGTGCGCGGCTGCACGGTGCGGAGCTGGTCCCAGCGCGTGATCTGCGGCCCGAGCATCGCGAGGATGGGCTCGATGATCGCCGTGTCGACGACCTGCCCGTGCCCGGTGCGCTCGCGCGTGGACAGCGCGACCATGACGGCGAACGCGGTCGCGAGCGACGCGACGCCGTCGGCGAGCCCGAACGGCGGGAGGGTCGGCGGGCCGTCGGGCTCGCCGGTCATCGCGGCGAACCCGCTCATCGCCTCGGCGAGCGTGCCGAACCCGGGGCGGGTGCGGTACGGCCCGACCTGCCCGAACCCGCTCACGCGCGCGAGCACGAGCCGCGGGTTGCGCGCGGACAGCTCGTCGTAGCCGAGGCCCCAGCGCTCGAGCGTGCCGGGCCGGAAGTTCTCGACGACGACGTCCGCCTCGGCGACGAGCGCGAGGAACACCTCGCGGCCGCCGTCGCTCCCGAGGTTCGCGGTGACGGTGCGCTTGTTGCGCCCGAGCGTCTTCCACCACAGGTTCACGCCGTCCTTCGCGGCGCCGTGCGTGCGCGACGGGTCGGGCTTCGTGGGGTGCTCGACCTTGACGACGTCGGCGCCCAGGTCGCCGAGGTGCATCGCCGCCATGGGCCCGGCGAACAGCGTCGACGCGTCGACGACGCGCAGGCCCGCGAGCGCGCCCGCGGCCGGGTCGCGCGAGACGCGCAGTGCGTCCGTCATGCCGTCACCCCCGTCGCGTCGGCGGCGAGGTCCCACGCGCAGCGGAACCCGACGGTCGCGCCGCGCGCGAGCCCCAGGCCGGGGACGAGGAGCTTGACCGCGTAGTCGGCCGCGTGGCGCCCGCCCTCGACGTACCAGTCCGAGCCCTCGGCGCGGTGGTCGCTGCCGCCCTTGAGCATGACGAACCGCGTGCGGCCGTCCGAGTGCTCGGAGCCCGTCCAGCTCCACACGGCGGGCTCGCCGCGCGTCCAGCCGGGCTGCTCGGCCGCGAGCTGCCACTCGTCCTCGGTGGGCAGGCGCCCGCCGCGCCACGCGCAGAACGCGCGCGCGTCGTCGAGGTCGACGAAGGTCACGGGCTCGTCCTCCGTGCCGGGCGCGGGACGGCCGTCGACCCAGTGCGCGAGGAAGCGGTGCGCGACGGCGGGCACGTAGCCCGTGGCCGCGAGGAACTCCGCGAACTCCGCGTTCGTCACGTCGCGGCCCACCGCCACCGGGGCGGCGAGCTCGCCGTCGCGCTGGAGGGTCCGCGCGTCGTGCAGGCGCGGCGGGAGCGGCTTCCACTCGTCCACGTACGGCGCGCCCTGGTACATCCCGGTCTCGCGCGCGCGGTACCGGACGGTCAGCACGTACGGCCCCGCAGGCACGACGACGGCCCCCGCCCCGGGCGCGCCCGACGCCCGGGCGGCGTCCTGCCCGACGACGGCCCCCGGCCCGGCCGGGTCCGTCCCCCCGGTCGGAGCGGACGTGGGGACAGAGGCGTCGAGACGCCGCGCGAGCCGGTGCGGGAACCGCGCGTCGGGGTCGTGCGGCGCGGTCTCGTCGAGCGAGGCGACCACGTCGCGCAGGTGCGGCAGCCACGCGGGCTCGGCGGCGCCGTCGGCCACGTGCAGCACCGCGGCGATGCCGCGGCCGGGCACGCGCCCGGGCGTGCCGTCCGGGAGCAGCGGGCCGTCGTGGTCCGTCTCGCCGCGGTTGACGAGCGTCCACAGGGTCACGCCGTCGAGCTCCCAGCGCGACGCGTAGACCCCGGCGGCCTCGGCCTCGGGTGCGAGCTCGGCCAGCGGCGTCCACTCCCCGTCGAGCAGCAGCGGACGCGCCGCGCGCTGGACCGTGACCAGGCGCGTCACGGTCGCGGCGTCGCGCCGCGACCAGCCGACCCACACGCCGAACACGACCTCCCACACCATGACGCCCACGCCGTTGAGCCACGCGGACTGGAGCTCCTCGGAGTGGTCGCGGTGCCAGCGGCGCACGTGGTGCTGCATGTGCCGGCGCTCGTACCAGTGCGCGCGCAGCACGCCGGGCACGGGCGAGTCGGCGAAGAACTGCGCCCACGACGACGAGTGGTCCTCGATGCGCTCGACCGGGAGCTTCGACTCGCCCTCCAGGACGATCCCCGGGCGCGCGGCCTCGAGCCGTGCGACGAGCTCCGGCTCGGCCTTCTTCAGCGTGTCGAGGAAGACGCCGTCGGCGCCGAGGTCGCGCACGACGGCGGCGAGCTCGGTGAGGTCGTCGTCGCCGCGGCGCGTGCCGACGTCCCACGGGTTGTAGTCGACGAACACGTGCAGACCCGCGTCGTGGAACGTCTGCACGAGGTCGACGATCCCCGGGACGTCGCGGTAGAAGTCCCACTGGTTGCGGTCGTCGATCCCGATGACGGGGTACGCGTGCCACAGCACCACGGCGTCGAGGCCGCCGAACCGCTCGCGCGCGTCGGCCATGAACCGCTCCGGCGTGAACCGGTGCTCCTCGAACGAGTACAGCAGCTCGTCCCACAGCCACACCTGCGCGACCGTCGAGCACCCCGCGGCCCACGCCGCGTCCGGGCGGTCGTACGCCGCGCCCGTGTACCCGTGGCGGCGGCGTGCGTCGTCGCGCCACGCGGCGAGGCGCTCGCGCCAGGCCGGGCGGTCGGCGGGGTCGGCCGGGCCGACGAAGATCTTCGCCTCGTCGAGCGCGAGGGACTGCTCGGGCGTGAGCGGCCCGTCGAGCGCGACCTCGGTCGGCAGGTCGATCGGGCGCGGGACCAGCGGGTCGAACGTGTAGGTCATGGTGCCTTTCCCTCGGCGGGCCGGGCCCGCGCTCGGACGTGCTGCGGACGGGCTCAGGTCGGTCGGTCGGGGTTCGCGGCGCGCTCGGCGAGCGCGACGACGTCCGCCGCGTCGGGCACGGCGTCCTGCGCGCCGGGCCGGGTCACGGCGAGCGCGCCCGCGGCGGCGGCGAGCCGCGCGGCGTCGGGCAGGTCCGCGCCGCGCGCGAGCGCCGCGGCGAGGACGCCGCAGAACGTGTCGCCCGCGCCGGTGGTGTCGACCGCCTCGACGACGATCGCGGGGACGGTCGTGAGCAGGGGCCCGGCCGGGCGGCGCTCCGCGACGAGGCTGCCCTCTCCGCCCAGCGTCACGACGACGGCCGGCACGCGCTCCAGCAGCAGCCCCGCGAGCGCGCTCGGGTCGGCGTCGCCGGAGGCGCCCGCCAGGTCCGCCGCCTCGTGCTCGTTGACGACGAGCACGTCGAGCGCGGCCCACACGTCGTCGGGCAGGTCGCGCGACGGCGCCGCGTTGAGGACCAGCAGCGCGCCCGGCCGGCGCGCCGCGGCGGCGGCGCGCACGACGTCGAGCGGGATCTCGAGCTGCGCGAGCACGACGTCCGCCGCGGCGATCCGCTCGGCCTGCGCCGCGCCGACCGTCACGTGCGAGTTCGCGCCGGGCGCCACGACGATCGCGTTCTCGCCGTCGGGCGAGACGGTGATGAGCGCGGTGCCCGTCGCGGCGTCCACGCGCTCGACGAGGTCGGTCCGCACCCCGCCGCGGTCGAGCGACGCGAGCAGCAGGTCGGCCGCGTCGTCGTGCCCGAGGGCGCCGACGAACGTCGTGTCGGCACCGCCCGCGCGCGCCGCGCCGACCGCCTGGTTCGCGCCCTTGCCGCCGGGGTTGCGCCGCAGCTCGCCGCCGAGGATGGTCTCGCCGCCGCCGGGGTGCCGCGGCACGTCGACGACGAGGTCGACGTTCGCCGACCCGACCACCACGACCCGTCCCGACCCGCCCGGGACCGTGGCGCCCTGCTCCCCGTCCGCCGTCGTGCTCATGCCTGTGCCTCCTCCGTGGGACCCTGCACGGCTCCCCCGGCCACCACGACCGGGACCGTCGCGAGCGCGACCGTCCGCGCCGCGAGGTCCACGATCCTCCGCTCGCCGCCGGGCAGCGAGGTCGCGATGTGGCCGTCGAGCGGGCGCGTCCACCGCTGGCCGATGCCCTCGACGCCCTGCAGCGCACCCACCACGCCGCCGACCGTCGCCCCCGCGGAGTCGGTGTCCCAGCCCGCGGTGACGGCGATCGCGACGCTCGCGCCGAAGTCGCCGCGGCCGTCCGCGCCGCGCCCCGCGGTGAGCGCGTAGGCGATCACCGCGGCGTTGTTGAGCACGTGCACCCAGTGCAGGTCGCCGTACGCCGCGTGGATCGTGTCGAGCCCGGCGCGCACGCCCGCCTCGGACGCGTCGCCGTCGCGGCCCGCGTCCCGCCCGAGCCGGATCGCCGCGGCCAGGCGGCTGCCCGGCGGCACGACGGCGTCCGCCGCGTCGAGCACCTCGTCCACCGTCTCGCAGACCATCGCCGCCGACGCGAGCGCGGACGCCCACATCGCGCCGTACACGCCGTTGCGCGTGTGGCTCAGGCGCGCGTCCGTCCACGCGAGGCGCGCGGCCTCGCGCACGTCGCCGGGCGAGACCCAGCCGAGCACGTCCGTGCGGATGAGCGCGCCGATCCACTCCCGGAACGGGTTCTGGTGCGTCGCCGTCTCCGGCACCGGCCGCGCGTCGAGGACGTTGCGGTACGCGGCGCGCTCGGCCGTGAACACGCGGCCCGCGGGCAGCGCGTCGAGCCAGAGCTGCGCGACGTCGTCCGTCGTGAAGCCGCGCCCGTGCCGCTCCAGCAGGGCGAGCGCGAGGATCGGGTAGTTGAGGTCGTCGTCCTCGGGCATCCCGTCGATGTTCTCCTCGAGCGACGTCGGGGCGCTGCGCCGGTTCCACGGCCAGCGCGCGGCGACGTCGTCGGGCAGCCCGACGGCGGTGAACCAGCGGTCCAGCGGCCACCGGCCCGTGGCGCGCAGGATCTCCTCGATCCCGGCGCGCGGGATCTTCTCCACCGGCTTGCCGAGCAGGCAGCCCGCCGCGCGCCCGGTCCACGCGCCGAGCACGCGGTCCGCGTACGCGGCGTCGGCGGCGGCGGCGGTTCCGCTCGGCACACCGGCCCCGATGCCGGCGGAGGACCCGACGGCGCCCGGGCGGGTGGGCAGGCCGGGCGCCGCCGGGAGCGTGGTGAGGATCGCGCCCCAGTCGTCGGGCTCGTGCGGCGCGGGCGCCGCGGGCAGCGTGTCGAGCTCCACGAGCAGGTCGCGCGCGAGCGCGCGCAGCTCCGGGGTCGCGGGGACGGGACCGGCCCCGCTCACCGCGGGGACGGGGTCCCCGCCCGCGGCGGCCCAGCGCTCGCGCACGTCCGCGAGCGCCGCGGGGTCCTTGCCCTCCGCCGCGGCCTGGACGAGCTCGTGCGCGAGCAGGTCCTCGGGCTGGGCCCAGGTCAGCCTCACGCCGGGTCACCCGCCCGCGCGGCGAGGGCCCCGCCGTCGACGGGCGCGTTGCCGAGCTCGGCGAGCGCGCGCAGGCGGGCGGTCGCGCGCTCGCGGTCGGCCCGCAGGATGTCCTGCGCGGCGGACGCCATGAGCCGCCCGGTCTCCCGGACGTCCATGCGGCTCGCCTCCTCGATCGCGTCGAGCCACTCGTCCGGCACGACGGCGGTCCCGCCGAGGCCCGCGCACACCGCGCCGGCCATCACGGCGATCGAGTCGGCGTCGCGCCCGTAGTTCACGGCGCCGAGGACCGCGCCGCGGAAGTCGCCGCGGTGCCCGAGCACGAAGCCGAGCGCCGCGGGCAGCTCCTCGATGGACTTGGTGCGCGACGGGCGCCGCGCGTCCATCGACATCTGCCGGTACGCGGGCCCGACGGAGTCGAACGGCGCGACCGTGTCGCGGATCAGCCGCGCGAGGGCGCGCTCCTCCTCGTCGGTGGTGGGCGCCGTCGTCCAGCCGTCGAACGCCTCGACGACGGCCTGGAGCGCGGCGGCCGTGCCGTCGTGCGCGACGTCGAGCGCGGCGTGCACGACGTCGTCGACCGTGGCCCCCGGCGCGACGGACGCGGCGACCATGGCCGCGAACACGCCCGCGGCCTCGCGGCCGTAGCTCGACTGGTGCGCGCCGGTCAGGTCGATCGCCTCGGCGTACGCGCCGCGCGGGTCGCCCGCGTTCGCGAGCCCGACGGGCGCGACGTACATCGCGGCACCGCAGTTGACGACGTTCCCCACCCCGGCCTCGCGCGGGTCGACGTGCCCGTAGTGCAGGCGCGCGACGATCCACTTCTCCGCGAGGAACACGCGCTGGAGCAGCAGGGCCGTGGACTCGAGCTCGGGGATCCAGCGCGGCTCGCCGATCATGAGGGGCACGAGGTCCTCGGCCATCGCGTACGCGTCGAGGTGCTCGCGGCGCTTCGCGTACACCTCCACGAGCGCGCGCGTCATGAGGGTGTCATCGGTGATGTGCCCGTCACCCTTGTGGTAGGGCGCGATCGGACGCGCGTCCTGCCAGTTCGGGTACCAGGGCTCCACGATCCCCGTCACGCGGCCGCCGTGGCGCTCCTCGATCTGCTCGGGCGTCCAGCCCTCCGTGGCGCCTCCCAGCGCGTCCCCCACCGCCGCTCCGGTGATCACTGCCACCGCTCGGTCGTCCAGCCAGGTCACGATCCACTCCCTGTCGATCCGTCTCGGCGCCTCGCGCCGGTGCGACCCGTGCGGGTCGCGGTTCCCGGCCGGGCGGTCGCGTGCGCGGCCGCCCGGCCGCTGCTGCTCGGTGCTCGCCGCGACCCGTGACGCGGTGCCGCGGCGAGCGACCGAGAGTGCTACTTGGTGATCTCGGCCCAGCCCGACTCGAGCTCGGTCGCGAGCTGGTCGGCGTCGATCTCCTGGGCGAGGAACTTCTGGTACGCGGGCGTCGCGACGGTGTCCTTCCACTGCGCGTACGCGTCGACGAACAGGTACGGCGCCGAGGTGAGGTACTGGCCGGAGGAGAGGATCGTCGACCAGCCGTTCTCGTCGCCGAGCGACTCCGCCATGGCCTCCTGGGCCGACGTCGTCGCGGGGATGAGCGCGTCCGCCTCGTTGAGCGCGGCGAGGTTCTCCGTCTGCGTGAAGAACTCGATGAACTCCGCGGACTCCTCGACGTGCTCGGAGTCGATGTTCACCGAGAGCGTCTGCGGGTTCGCGGCCTGCTCGGCGCCGTCGGGGCCCTCGAGCGGGGCAGCACGACCCAGTCGAAGCCCTCGGGCGCGTCGTTCGCGATGTTCGCGGCCTGGAACGAACCCTGGATCGTCATCGCGACCTGCCCCGCGTAGAACGACGCGAGCGTCTCCGACCCGGACTGCGTGAGGGTCACCGGCAGCACCGTGCCGTCGGTGTGCGCCATCGTGTCGACGAGCTCCGGCAGGGCCATCTCGCCCTCGCCGATGGTGATGCTCGCGTCCGCGCCCGTGCCCTCGAAGTACTCGCCGCCGAAGCCGGGGGCCATCGCCATGAACGCGGCCGTCGGGCTCGCGAGCCCCCACCCGAGCCCGTACGCGCCGTCCTTCGTCGTGGCCTGCGCGATCTGCCGCAGCTCGTCCCAGGTCATCGTCTCGCCCGTGGGGATCTCGACGCCGGCCGCGTCGAGCATCGTCTTGTTGGCGAAGACCATGTAGGACTGCAGCTCGGTCGGGTACGCGATGACCTGGTCGTCGACCGTCACGGCGTCGAGGATGCCCTCGGGGATGTCGTCCCGGCGCTCGTCGGACATGTACTCCGAGAGGTCCGCGAGGTACCCGTCGACCGCGAACGGCACGATGCTCGCGGCCTCGTAGTGGATGATGTCCGGCGCGGCACCGCCGTTGAACTGGGTGATGAGCTTGTCGTAGATGCCGTCCCAGCCGGCGGGCACGATCTCGACCTGGACGTCGGGGTTCGCCTCGTTCCAGTCGGCGACGATCTTCTCGGTCGCCTCGATCGCGGCGGGCTGGTCGGACAGCGACTGGAACTTCAGCGTCACCGTGCCGCCGTCGGCGCCGTCGTCCCCGCTGCCGCCCCCGCTGGAGCAGGACGCGACGAGCAGGGTCGTGATCGTGAGGCATGCGGCGATGGACGCACCACGAGTCTTCATGGTTCTACCTTTCGGGTGGGGGTGGGGTCGGGAGAGCCTGGGGGCGGGACCGGGCGTGGAGGGGGTCACGGTCAGCCCTTCACCGCGCCCGAGAGCAGGCCGCCGGTGAGCTTCTTCTGCATGATCGAGAAGAAGACGATGCTGGGGATGGCCGCGAGCACCGAGCCCGCGGCGAGGGGGCCGAGCGCCACCTTGCCCTCGCCGCCGATGAACATCTTCAGCGTGATGGGCAGCGTGTAGTTCTCGGGCGACTGGAGCAGCACGAGCGCGAAGAAGAACTCGTTCCACGAGGACACGAAGCTGAACATCGCGGTCGCGACGATCCCGGGCATGAGCAGCGGGAAGACGATGGTGCGCAGGACCGTGAGCCGGCTCGCGCCGTCCATGGAGCCCGCCTCCTCGAGGTCCACGGGGATGGCGCTGACGTAGCCCTGCATCATCCACAGCGCGAACGGCAGCGTGTACGTGGTGTGGACGAGCGTCAGGCCGACGAGCGAGTCCGTGAGCCCGATGGTCCGCAGGATGAGGAACAGCGGCAGGATGATGAGGATCACCGGGAACACCTGGCTCACGAGGATCCAGCCGACGCCCGCCGCGCGGATCTTCCCCCGCAGCCGGGCGAGCACGTACGACGCCGGCAGCGCGATGACGATGACGAGCAGCGTGGACACGACCGCGACGATCGCGCTGTTCCAGGCCGAGCGGACGAGGCCCTGCCGGGCCAGCGCCTGGGAGTAGTTCTCCCAGTGCCAGTCCTGCGGGATCAGGCTCACGGTGAGCGAGTTGAGCTCGCCGGAGGACTTCAGCGAGGCCGAGATCAGCCAGAGCAGCGGGAAGCCGAGGAACAGGATGTAGAACCCCAGGGCCGCGTACTGGGCGGGGCGGACGAGTGCGCGCACGGGTCAGCTCTCCTTCTCGGAGCGGAACTGCGACCGCAGGTAGATCGCGAGCAGGAGGACGACCACGACGACGAGCACGACGCCCATCGCGGCGGCGTAGCCGATGTTGCGGTTCTTGAACGCCTCGAGGTACGTGAAGAGCATCGGGAGCATGGTCCGGCCGCCCGGCCCGCCCTCGGTGAGCACGTAGACCAGCGAGAACGAGTTGAAGTTCCAGATGAAGTTCAGCGACGTGATAGAGGTGATGATCGGGCGCAGGCTCGGGAGCGTCACCGCGGTGAAGCGGCGCCACGCGCCCGCGCCGTCCATGGCCGCGGCCTCGTGGAGCTCGTCCGGGATCTGCTGGAGCCCGGCGAGCAGCGTCACGGTGGTCTGCGGCATGCCGACCCACACCCCGACGACGATCACCGCGGGCAGGGCGGTCGAGAAGTCCGCGAGCCAGTTGATGTCGTCCGGCAGGCCCAGGGCGCCGAGGAACGCGTTGAGCGGCCCCGCGTTGGGCGAGTAGATCATCTGCCACATGATCGCCACGACGACCGGCGGCATGGCCCACGGGATGAGCGCGAGGACGCGCGTCAGGCCCTGGAGCCGGAGCCCGGAGTTGAGCAGGAGCGCGAGGCCCATCGCCGCGACGAGCTGGAGCAGGGTCACCGAGACGGCCCAGATCATGCCGATGCGGAACGAGTCCCAGAAGAACGAGTTGTCCGCGAGGCGCACGAAGTTGTCGACGCCGACGAACTGGTAGTCCGGCTGGCGCACGAGCCGCGCGTCGGTGAACGCGAGCGCGACGCCCATGACGAGCGGCGCGACGCTGAGCACGAGGATCGGCAGGAGCGACGGCATGACGAGCGCGATCGCCTCGCGCCTCTTGGCGCGGGCCATGCCGCCGGTCCGGCGCACCGGGCCGCGGTCGGGGCGCAGGGCGGCGCGACGGGGGTCGCCCGCGAGGGTCGGTGCGCTCACCGGGAACCACCCCCGGGGGCGGTCGACTCGCGCACGACGAGCCGCGGCCCGACGGCGGTGTGCCGCCCGGGCTCCGCGTCGCCGTCGACGAGGTCCACGACGAGCTGCGCGGCGACGCGTCCACGCTCCGTCGAGCCGAGCGAGACGCTCGTCAGGGAGGGCTGGAACACGCGGCCGATCTCCGTGTCGTCCATGCCGGTCACCGCGACGTCCTCGGGACCGAGAGCCCCCGCTCGCGCACGGCCCGGATGGCGCCGATGGCGAGGAGATCGTTGGCCGCGACGATCGCGTCCGGGCGGGCGTCGTCGTCCGTGGCGTCGAGCAGCGCGCGCGTCGTCGCGAGGCCCGCGGCGACGGTGAAGTCGAGGGCGGGCGCGACCTCGACCCGCTCGGCGTCGAAGTCGGCGGCGCGCGTCGCGGCGTCGAAGCCGCGCTGGCGCGCCTCACCGGGGGTCGTGTCGAGGGGGCCGTTGAGGAACGCGATCCGGCGGCGGCCGAGGCCGAGCAGGTGCCGCACCGCCTCGCCGATCCCGCCCGCCGAGTCCGTGGACACCGAGTCGATGCCGCGGTCCGCGAGCGTGCGGCCGATGACGACGACGGGCACCGGCGCCTCGCGGATCTCCTCGACGAGCTCGTCGTCGGTGCGCAGCGGGCTGAGGATCATGGCGTCGACGAAGCCGCTCGACAGGCTGCGCACGAGCTCGACGGTGGACCGCGTGGTGTCCCCCGTCGTCATGACGACGACGCGGTAGCCGTGCGGCGCGAGCACCTCGTGGATCGCCGTCATCATCTCGACGTAGACGGGGTTGCCGATGTCCGCGACGGCGAACGCCACCTGGAACGTCTTCTTGAGGCGCAGCGAGCGCCCGATGGCGTCCGGGCTGTACCCCAGCTCGGTGGCCGCGGCGCGCACGCGCTCGACCATCGCGGGGCTCGCGCCCGTCCCGTGCAGCGCACGGGAGGTCGAGGCCAGGGAGACCCCGGCCCGCTGTGCCACCTGGATCAGCGTGGCGCGTGATGACGTCACTGTCGTCCACCTCGTCGTCGAAGGACCGTCGTTCTGGAAACGTTTCCAGGCTGACGACCTCGACAGCCCTGGAAACGTTTCCGGGTTGGCGGACACTCTTGCACCCGCCCCGCCCGGACGTCAACCCCGCCGCCCCCGCGACGCTCGTCCCCCACCACGAGGTAGAGCTCTGGTCCCGCGAGATAGAGCCCCGGTCGCGCGAGGTAGAGCCGTGGTCCCGACCTCGGCTCTACCTCGCGGGACCTCGGCTCTACCTCGGGCTCCCACGGGTACGGGGTTCCGCGTAGGGGGGTTGTCCACGACGCCGCGCGGCGGTCAGGCTCGAAGCGACCCGACCACCGACGAAAGGTGCACCGATGCACACGCGAGCCCCGGCGTCGTCCTCCCCCGCGGCGCCCACGACGGCCGCCGCCCGGCCGATCTCCCGCCCCCTCGCCCTGCTCCTCAGCCTCGTCCTCGCGCTCGCGGGAGCGCTCTCGTGGTCCGTCGCGGGCCCGGCGCAGCAGGCGCACGCCGCGACGTGCGCGGCCCCCTGGAGCGCGAGCGCCGTGTACACGGGCGGCGCCGTCGTCTCCCACGGCGGCCAGAACTGGAAGGCCGGCTGGTGGACCCAGGGCGACACGCCCGGCACCACCGGCGAGTGGGGCGTCTGGCGCAGCCAGGGCGCCTGCGGCGGCGGCACGAACCCCGGCAACCCGGGGAACCCCGGCAACCCGACCGGGTTCGTCGTCTCCGAGGCGCAGTTCAACCAGATGTTCCCCAACCGGAACCCGTTCTACACGTACCAGGGCCTCGTCGACGCGCTGTCCGCCTACCCGGGCTTCGCGACGACGGGCGGCACCGAGGTCGCCAAGCGCGAGGCCGCGGCGTTCCTCGCCAACGTCAACCACGAGACCGGCGGCCTCGTGTACGTCAAGGAGATCAACACCGCGAACTACCCGCACTACTGCGACGCCTCGAAGCCGTACGGCTGCCCGGCGGGCCAGTCCGCCTACTACGGCAAGGGCCCGATCCAGCTGAGCTGGAACTACAACTACAAGGCCGCGGGCGACGCGCTCGGCATCGACCTGCTCAACAACCCGTACCTCGTCGAGCAGAACTCGGCGGTCGCGTGGAAGACCGGCCTGTGGTTCTGGAACACGCAGTCGGGCGCGGGCTCGATGTCCGGGCACCAGGCGATCGTGTCGGGCGCCGGCTTCGGCGAGTCCATCCGCTCGATCAACGGCACGATGGAGTGCAACGGCGGGAACCCGGCGCAGGTGCAGTCGCGCATCGCCGCGTTCCAGCGGTTCGCCCAGATCCTCGGCACGACGACGGGCAACAACCTCTCCTGCTGACCCGTCCCGCACGCACGACGGCGGCCCGCGCCACCCCGGGGCGGGCCGCCGTCGTGCGTGGTGCCCCGTGCCGGGACGGCCGGGTCAGAGCTGCGCGAGGAGGTCGCGCATGCGGTCGATCTCGCCGCCCTGGCCGGCCGCCGTCTCGGCGGCCATCTCGTTCGCGAAGAGGTCCTCCCCCTCGACGAGCACGACGTCGACCATCGCGAGCGCGCCCTCGTGGTGCTGGATCATCCCCTCGAGGAAGAGGCGGTCGAACTCCGGGCCGCTCGCGGCCTCGAGCGCCGCGAGTTGCTCGTCCGAGAGCATCCCGGCGGTCCCGTCGCCGTGGTCGTGCCCCGCGCCGTCGGGCGCGCGCGGGCCGGTCCCGCCCGCGTCCTGCGCGCCCTCGGGCACGGCGAGGTCGCGCGCCTGGAGCCACGACGCGAGCGCGTGCACCTCGGGCCCCTGCGCGGCGGTGACGCGCTCCGCGAACGACCGGACGGCGTCGGACCCGGCGCGGTCGGGCGCGAGCGCGGCGATCTCGAGGGCCTGGAGGTGGTGCTCGATCATGCCGGTGACGAACGCGGCGTCGGCCTGGTTCCACGAGCCCTCGTCGGGCGCGCCCGCGTAGTCCTCGGGGGCGACGGTCGTGGCGTCCTCCCCCGGCCGCCCGGGCTGCACGACGACGCTCGACGGCGTCGACGTCGGCTGCGGGTCGGGCGTGCACGCGGCGAGACCGAGCGCGGCGCCGAGCGCGAGGCCGGTCGCGGTGACGCCGCAGGTCAGGGCACGCGCGGCGCTGCGCCGCGCTCTGTTACGGCTGGGAAAAATCTGCACCCGCGCTGTTCCCTCCGTGTAAAAGATCGTCGCGAACCGCCCGGTTTGAGTGGTCCAGATCACATTTGCCCGCCAGAATTTGCAGCACCCTACCAAGGAGGTGTTTCCCTCGTGCATCGAAGAACGCACCGGCAGACGCACCGGCACCGGAGCCGGGTCCTGCTCGCCTCGTCCCTGGCGGCGACCCTCGCCGTCTCGACCCTCGCGGTCGCCACGACCGCCGCCGCGGAGCCGTCCGACGGCTCCCCCGAGGCGGTGGCGGCGCTCACCGACCAGGCCGCCGCCTCGCTCGCAGACCTCCCCGCACAGCGCCTCGCCCCCCTCGCCCAGGCCACCGACGTCCTGGCGCCCGGGGAGACGGCCGGCAGCTCCAACCTCACGCACGTCGCCAACATCCCGAAGAACGGCGGCTTCGCGCCCGAGGGGCAGTACAGCACCGACCTCGCGTTCCAGGGCCGGTACGCGTTTGCCGGGAACTACGGCGGCTTCACCGTGTACGACGTCGCGAACCCGACCGCCCCGCAGCAGGTCGCCCAGGTCGTCTGCCCCGGGTCCCAGAACGACATCTCCGTCTACGGCGACCTGCTCGTCCTCAGCACCGACTCCTCGCGCAGCAACGACTCGTGCGAGAACGTCGCCCAGAGCGCCGCGATCAAGGAGTCGTGGGAGGGCATCAAGGTCTTCGACATCTCCGAGCCGACGGCCCCCGAGTACGTGGCGTCCGTCGAGACGCAGTGCGGCTCCCACACGCACTCCCTCGCGCCGTCGCAGGACGGCGAGGAGCTGTTCGTCTACGTCTCGTCGTACAGCCCGAACGCGGCGTTTCCCGACTGCCAGCCCCCGCACGACCTCATCTCGGTCGTGCAGATCCCGCTCGACGACCCCGCCGCGGCGGAGCTCGTCTCCACGCCCGTCCTCTTCCCCGACGGCGGCAACCCGGGCGGCAACGGCTCGAGCACGACGTCGGGCTGCCACGACATCACGACCTACCCGTCGAAGGACCTCGCGGCGGGCGCGTGCATGGGCGACGGCATCCTGCTCGACATCTCCGACCGCGCGCACCCGGTGGTGACCGAGGTCGTCCGGGACACGACGAACTTCGCGTTCTGGCACTCGGCGACGTTCAACAACGCCGGCACCAAGGTCGTCTTCACGGACGAGCTGGGCGGCGGCGGGGCGCCGACGTGCAACCCGACCGTCGGGCCGGAGAAGGGCGCGGACGCCATCTACGACATCGTGGGCGGCGAGCTCGTGTTCAAGAGCTACTACAAGATCGAGCGGGAGCAGGCGGCGACGGAGAACTGCGTCGCGCACAACGGCTCGCTCATCCCCGTCCCGGGCCGCGACATCATGGTCCAGGCCTGGTACCAGGGCGGCATCTCGGTGTGGGACTTCACGGACTCGGCGAACCCCGTCGAGATCGCGTGGTTCGACCGCGGCCCGCTGTCCGCGGAGCGGCTGATCCTCGGCGGCTCGTGGTCGGCGTACTGGTACAACGGCGCGATCATCTCGAACGACATCCAGCAGGGCCTCGACGTCCTGCTGCTCGACGACCCGGTGACGAACGCCGCGAAGTCGGTCGTGACGGACGAGTTCAACCCGCAGGCCCAGCCGACGTACACCGAGCCGCCGGCCTGGTCGAAGGGCACCGCCTACGCGGGCGGCACCACGGTCACCTACGGGGGCGCCGTGTGGCGCGCGCAGTGGTGGACGAAGGGCCAGGTGCCCGGTGCCGACGCGTGGGGCCCGTGGGAGGAGATCGCGGGGGTCGACTCCGCCGGGGTCGGCGCGTGGAAGCCGAGCCGCGTCTACGTCAAGGGCGACAGCGTGACGTACGAGGGCACGACGTACACCGCGAAGTGGTGGACGCGGAACCAGGCGCCCGGCGACCGCTGGGGCCCCTGGGACCCGCAGGACTGACGCGCCCCGCCCGGTCGCCGCGCCCGAGCGTGGCGCCCGGGCGGCGCACCGCCCGACGACGCCCGTCCACCCCGGTGGGCGGGCGCCGTCGTGCGGGGGCCGTGCCCGCGCGTGCCCACCCGTAGGATGCGGCCGCATGACCGGGAACCCGCTCGACGACGGCGCACGCTGCCCCTGCCTCTCCGGCGACACCTACGGGTCGTGCTGCGGCCGGTACCACGCGGGGCTGCGCCCCGGACCGGACGGCACCGCCCCGGGCCCGCACGCACCGACCGCCGAGGCGCTCATGCGCTCGCGCTACAGCGCGTTCGTCGTCGGCGACGCCGACTACCTGCTCGCGACGTGGCACCCCTCCACCCGGCCCGCCGGCCTCGACCTCGACGACGACGTCGTGTGGCGCCGCCTCGACGTCGTGCGCACCGAGGCGGGCGGCCCGTTCGACACGACCGGGGTCGTGGAGTTCGTCGCGCACCACCGCTCGCGCACCGACCCGGCGGACCGCGGGCGGCTCCACGAGGTGAGCCGGTTCGTCCGGGAGGGCGACCGCTGGTCCTACGTCGACGGCACGGTGCAGGGCTAGGGCGTGTCTCCCTAGTGCCTTGATCATGGTGGTGCAGAGTGCGGGCGTGTGTCCGAACTCGGAGTTGCCAGATGGACTAACCGGTGCCGGCGAGCGACCGCTAGCCGGGTTGTCAGAGCGGCAGTTCCTTGCCCTGTTCGCGAGGCGACCAGGCATGTATGTCGGCCGGGCCACATGGTTTCGCGTCGTCGCGTGGCTCGAGGGATATGACATGCACGGGGACCGCTATACAGGTGGGGTGCTCGATGGCTTTCGGGAGTGGCTCCTGACCCGACCTGGCGCACGGGGGCCCAACCTGGTCTGGTCCGCGATCGTCTGGGGACTGGCCTTTCCGGGCCGCGAGTCGCCGGGTCCGGCCGAGCTGACCGACGACGAAGACCGTCACGCCCTCGCTGTCCTGTTCGAGCTCGTTGATGCGTTCCTGGCCGAGCAGGAATCCCGCTCGCGGTGCGGACGAGAGGCATCCGACGTCCCCTGACATACTGTCGCGCATGCCCTTGAGCCCGACGCCATCCGGGAATCAGGGCGCGGGCACCCAAATCAGGATCGCTGCGACGATGACGGCGCCGCGGAAGATCACGGCGTGCTTGTCGTAGCGGGTCGCGAGTGCTCGCCACTGCTTGATGCGGTTGAAGAACCGCTCGACCGTGTTGCGGCCCCGGTAGGTGACGGGGTCGTAGGTCACGGGGCGTCCGCCGCGTGATCCGCGTCGGCGCCGGTGGGCCTGTTGGTCGCGGGGTTCGGGGATGACCGCGACGATGTCGCGCCGGCGCAGCTCGGTCCGGATCGCGCGCGAGGAGTACGCCTTGTCGCCCAGCACGGCATCTGGCGTCGTGCGCGGCCGTCCAGCACCTGCCCGGGGGACTCGGATCGCGTCCAGCAGGGGCAGGCACATCGGGGCGTCACCGCCCTGGCCTGGTCCCACGAGCACCGCGAGCGGTCGCCCGTTGCCGTCGACCGCGGCGTGGATCTTCGTCGACAGCCCGCCCCGGGACCGGCCCAGCGCGTGGTCAGGCGGTTCGCGCCGTTCCGGATTCTTGTGATTCGTCGCTGCCCCCTGTGACCCGGGGCAAGGTCGCGGCGTGCTGGTGCGCTCGGTTGATCGTGGAGTCCACGCTCACCCGCCAGTCGATACCGCCGTTCGCGTCCGCGCGAGCCCGCAAGGCCGTCAGGATCTTGTCCCACGTCCCGTCGCGCGAGAACCGTGCATGGCGCTTCCATGCGGTCTGCCAGGGACCGAACCGTTCGGGAAGGTCGCGCCACGCCACCCCGGTCCGATACCGGTGAACAATCCCCTCGACGACCTGACGATGATCACGCCACGGACGCGACCGCCCCGACACCTTCGGCATCAACGGGCCGATCACCGCCCACTGCTCGTCCGACAACTCACGACCACGATCCACGAGCGCACTCTGCACCATCTCAGCCTTGCGACTAAGGAGACACGCCCTAGGAGCCGCCGCGTCGGCCCACCGGCGCCCGGTCGGCTCCGGCGACGCGGTGGCTCCGGCGACACGGCCGCTCAGGCGACGCGGTGGCGCAGCGTGCCGACGCCGCCGACCTCGAGCGCGACCTCCACCCCGCCCTCGACGGGCACGGCGGACCGGTGCGCGCCCGTGAGCACGACGTCCCCCGGGCCGAGCTCGAGGTGGCGCGTGAGGAACACGAGCTGGTCGACGACGTCGTAGGACAGCCCCGCGGTGGTCGACCGCGCCCGCTCCACCCCGTCCACCGCGACGACGAGCGCGGCGTCGTCGAGCGTGGCGGCGGTGTCGATCCACGGGCCGAGCGGCGTGAACCCGGTGCCGTTCTTCGCGCGCGTCATCATCGCGTCGAGCGGCACCTGGTCGTCGGCCGTGAGGTCGTCGGCGACGGTGCAGCCGAGGATCGCGCCGGGGACGTCGTCGGGCCGCAGGTCGCGGCACGGCCGCCCCACGACGACCGCCGCCTCCGCCTCCGCCACCAGGCGCCCCAGCGCGCGGTCGTGCCGGACGACGGCCCCCGGCCCGACGACCGTGCGCGCCGACTTGAGGAACGCCTGCGGGGGCAGCGCCCGACCCTCGGGCCCGCTGTTGTGGGCCATGCCGACCACCACGCGCGGACGGCACGGCGCGAGCAGGGCGCCGTCGAGGCCGGGGTCGTCGGCGCGGACCCGCACGCCGCTCGACGCGGGCAGGGCCGGGCGGCCGTCGCGACCCGTCGCGGGCTCGGGGACGTCCGCGACGAGCACGTCCCAGGCGTCGCCGTCGAGCACGGCGGCCCGCGGGCCGTGCGCGGTGCGGATCCGCGCGATCCTCACGACGACCCGGTCCGGTCGGTCGCGCCGGTGACCGCGTCGGCGACCGGCCGGTCCACGAGCCGCAGCGGCACGCGCGCGAGGGCGATGCCCCGGCGCTGCCAGGTGTAGGCGACGAGCAGCGTCGCGCCGTCGGTCGTCGCCGACGGGTAGGAGTACTCGCCGCGTCCGTCCGTGACGATCCCCGTGTCGCCGGCGGCGAACCCGCTGGGCGGGCCGGCCTCCCGCAGCGCGGGCACGGGGACGCCCGGGAGCGTGGCGGGCGCCCGGGTCCCGTCCTCGAGGTCCAGCACCCGGTGCCAGGTCAGCCCGTCGTCGTCCGAGACCGAGACGCTCAGCGGGCACCGCGCGCCCCACTCCTCGCCGACCGGGTTGTGCACGAGGGCGACGCGCCCGCTCGGCAGGCGGACGGCCGTGAGGCCCGAGTTGTTGTTGGGCAGCCGCGTGGGTGCGGCGGCCGTCCACGTGCGGCCGTCGTCGGCGGACGTCGTCCGGTAGACGAGGCCCTCGCTCGACCGGCAGACGGCGACGAGACCCGACCGCCCCGACCAGAGCGCCGGCTGGATGATCCCCGCCCCGCGCAGCCGCGAACGGTCGAGCGGGACGTCCGCGAGCGCCCAGCTCGCCCCGGCGTCCTCCGAGCGGTCGAAGCGCGCGCCCCAGACGGGGTCCGCTCCCCCGCTCTCGACCGAGGACGGGGCGAGCCACGCGCCGTGCGGCGTGACGACGGGCGGGTTCTTCACCGGGCCCCGACCGCCGCTCGCGTCCCCGGGCACGAGCTCGCGCGGCGCCGTCCAGGTGCGGCCGTGGTCCGTGGACGTGCGGTACCAGGTCACCCAGCGCGAGATCCGCTCGCCCCGGTGGGCGAAGAGCCAGAGCCGGCCGTCGGGCGCGACGGCGAGCACGGGGTTCCACCACGCGACGCCGTCGTCCTCGCCGAGCACGACCTGGGGCTCTCCCCAGAGGCCGTCCTCCTCGGCGACGAGCCAGATCGCGTTGTCCGGCGTGCCCTCCCGGGTGCCGGCGAACCATGCCACGAGCATGCGCCCGCCCGTGCGGGCGACGGTGGACGCGTGGCACTGGGCCCACGCCTCGCCGTCGCCCGACACGAGCAGGCGCTCCACGGGCGTCGTCACCGGACGGTCTCGCCGACGACGTTGAGGTCGCGCCGGAAGGTCTCCGGCGTCTTCCACACGGTGAGCATCGTGATGAGCGCACCGACCATGACGTACAGCGCGACGAGCTGCCAGCGTGACCCGTCCTCGCCCGCGAGCGCGGTCGCGATGAACGGCGTGAGGCCGCCCGCGACGATCGACGCGATCTCGCGCCCGGTGGCCGCGCCGGAGTAGCGGCGGTCCGCCGGGAAGAGCTCGGCGAAGAACGCCGGCTGGATCGAGTTGATGGCGTTGTGCCCGAGGTTCAGCATGAGCACGTACCCGAGCACGATGAGCACGAAGCTGCCCGTGTTGAGCAGCCCGAAGAACGGGAAGGCCATGACGAACACGACGAGGGCCCCGAAGAAGTAGACCGGCCGGCGACCGATCTTGTCGGAGATCCAGGAGAAGATCCCGTGGGCGGGGAACGCGAGGACCGCCATGATGAGGATCGCGGTGTTGAGGCTCTCCTTCTCGATGCCGAGGTGCTGCGGGCCGTAGCTGAGCACGAAGACCGTGAGCAGGAAGTACGGCAGGGCCTCGGCGAAGCGCAGCCCGACGATGCGCAGCAGGTTGCGCCAGTCCTCGAGGAAGACGCTCGCGAGCGGCCCGCGGGCGGGCGTCTGCGGAGCGGGCTCGGCGGCCGCGGCGACCTCGCGCTCCTGGCGCTCGCGGATGGCGGCCTGGCTGGCCTCGAGGTTCTCGACGGTGAGCGAGCGGTTGCGCCCCTCCTTCTCCAGCCCGGCGACGGCGTCGGTGAAGACCGGCGTCTCCTCGAGCGAGCGGCGCATCCACAGGCCGACGGCCAGCACGACGGCGGAGAGCCAGAACGGCACGCGCCAGCCCCACGACTGGAGCTGGGCGTCGTCGAGCGTGTACACCCAGGCGAACACGAGGGTGATGAGGATCTGCGCGGAGAAGCCGCCGGTGTTCGGCCACGACGTGTAGAAGCCGCGGTGCCGCGGGTTCGTGGACTCGAGCACGATGATCATCGACCCGCCCCACTCGCCGCCGACGGCGAAGCCCTGGACGAGCCGGAGCACGACGAGCAGCGCCGGCGCGAGGAGGCCGATCGAGTCGTAGGACGGCAGGAAGCCGATGAGCAGGGTCCCGGTCCCCATGATCGCGAGCGTGAGGACGAGCGTGGACTTGCGCCCCTGCTTGTCGCCGCGGCGGCCGAAGAACATGCCGCCCAGCGGGCGGGCCAGGAACCCGACGGCGAACGTGCCGAGGGACGACAGCGTGGCGACGAACGAGTTCTCGGACGGGAAGAAGACGGCGGGGAAGACGATCGCGGCGGCGGTGCCGTAGACGAGGAAGTCGTAGTACTCGAGCGTGTTGCCGACGAAGCTCGAGAGCGTGACCTTCCAGGCGTACCGCCTGCTCGTGAGCGGGGCCGCGGGTGCGGTGACGGACATCGTTGTTCCTTCGGTGCGGGGTTCCGCTGATCTCAGTGTGGGGGCTCCGGGTCTCAGCGGCGAGGGCCCGGGCCCCTCCCGCGGCACCCGTCCGGGGTGCCGCGGGTGGAGCGGTTCGGAGCGGGGGTCAGGCGGCCGCGAGGTCGTGCCCGGCGGCGGCGAGGGCCGCGCGGATCTCCGCCTTCACGGCGTCGGACGGCGGGTCGACCGGCATGCGCGTCGTCCCGCCGGGCAGCCCTTGGACGTCGAGGCCGTACTTGAGGCGGGCGATGCTGGGCCCGAGCGCGGCGACGAGCCGCTGGACGACCGCCTGCGCCCGCACGACGGCGGCCGCGTCGTCCGCGGCGAGCGCCGCCCGCAGGTCCGCGAACGCGCGCGGCGCGACCCCGGAGACGCCGGACACGGTCCCGCGCCCACCGGCCGCGACGACGTGCGGGAGGTCGGCGTCGTTCCCCGACCAGAGCGCGAGCCGCGGGGCCGCGGACCGGTACGCGTCGACCCGGGCCGAGGCGGAGCCGGACGTCTTGACGCCGTCGAGACCGAGCTCGGCGAGCACGGCGAGCAGCTCGGGCGAGACGTCGGAGCACGCGACGTCCGGGAAGACGTAGGCGTAGAGCTCGCCGTCCGTCGCGGCCCGCAGGCTGGCGTAGTAGCGCACGACGCCCTCGTCGCTCGCCGTGAGGTAGTAGGGCGTGATGGCGGCGAAGCGCCGGACGCCGGCGTCCTCGGCCGCACGCAGGTGGTCGAGCGCCTCGTGCACGGAGGCGGCACCGACGTGCGCGATCGTCCGGTCCGGGCCGAACACGTCGGCCGCGGTCCGCACGAGCGCGGCGCGCTCGGCGGCGTCGAGGGCCGGGAACTCGCCCGTCGTGCCCACGGCGAACACCCCGTCGACCTCCGGCTCCACGTGGGCGAGCAGCACGCGCAGCGCCCCGAGGTCGAGCGCGCCCGACGCGTCGTAGGTGGTGACGGGCGGGGTGATGATCTCCGGTGCCGTGGTCATGGCACGTCTCCTTCGGTCTCTCGCGTCGCTGCGCGGGCGCTGCTTCGCGCCGCCGTCAGGATGGCACCGTTTACTGTTAACAGTCAACCGTCAACGGGAAGACGTTCCTGCGGCACGACGACGCCCCGGCCTGCCGAGGCAGACCGGGGCGTGCGGGAGGGGGCTCAGCGGCGCGGCTGCTGCAGCGCGTCCTTCATGCGACGGCGCGAGCCGGCGAGGTGCTCGTCGAGGTAGGCCAGCGCCTCGTCGAGGCGCGGCGTCCGGATCGCGTCGAGCAGCCGCTCGTGGTCCGCGCACGACGGGTGCAGGTCGACGTCCTGCTTGTTGGTCTCCTGGAGCATGACCGCGAACGTGGGCTCGATCTGCTCCCACAGCGTGCGCAGGCGGCGGTTCGGCACGGCGGCGTACAGCGTGGAGTGGAACGCGAGGTCGTGAGCGGCGTACGTGTACCAGTCGCCGGCGTCCGCCGCCTCCCGCATGCCGGCGAGAGCCGCCTCGCTCGCGGACCAGTCGACCTCGTCGGCGTGCTCCGCCGCCGCGCGCACGGCGACCGCCTCCAGGGCGCTGCGCACGTCGTACAGCTCGTCGACGTCGGCGGCGCCCACGCCGCGCACGACGTACCCGCGGCGCTCGGACTCGACGAGGTGCTCGGCCGCGAGGACCCGCAGGGCGTCGCGGACGGGCCCGCGCGACACGTCGTACTGCCGCGCCACGCCCTCCTCGACGAGCCGCTCCCCCGGCGCCAGCTCCCCCCGGACGATCGCGACCCTCAGGACGTGGGCGAGACGATCCCCCAGCGACCCCGCACGCACCGTGTCGACCGACACCCTCGCCCCTTCGTCCCCACGCCCGACGGGGCCGGCGACCGGCCCCATGACCGGACCATTGTGCCGCAGACGCGCGGGTGGGACCCGGGCGCCCGGCTACGCTCGCGGGCATGACCCGCATCGTCGACGTCGCCCGGCACGCCGGCGTGTCCACGGCCACCGTCTCCCGGGTCCTCAACGGCAAGACCGTCCGGCCGGAGCTCGCAGCCGCCGTCCGCGCGGCGGTCGAGGACCTCGGCTACGCCCCGGACCGCACGGCACGGTCCCTGCGCCGCCGGTCGAGCGACGTCGTCGCGCTCGTCCTGCCCGACGTCGAGAACCCCTTCTTCACGGCGGTCGCGCGCGGCGTCGAGGACGTCGCGCAGCAGGCTGGCTACTCCGTCGTCCTGTGCAACACCGACGACGACCCGGCGAAGGAGGAGCGCTACCTCGCCGTCGCCGAGCGCGAGAACATGGCGGGGGTCGTCCTGGCCCCGGCCACCGACGCGCCCGAGACCGCCGCCCTGCGCGCCCGCCGTCGGGCCGTCGTCGTCATCGACCGCCGGGTGCGCCAGGACGTGGACCAGGTCGTGTTCGACAACGTCGCGCTCGGGCGCCGCGCCGCCGCGGAGCTCGTCGAGCGCGGGTTCCGCCGGGTCGCGTGCATCACCGGGCCGCGCGGCACGAGCACGGCGGTCGAGCGCGCGGACGGGTGGCGCGAGGCGCTCGCCGAGGCCGGGCTCTCCCCCGACCGGCTGCTCGTGCACGCGAACTTCCGCGTCGACGGCGGCCACGGGGCGGCCGTCGACCTGCTCGCCCGGCCCGACCCGCCCGACGCGATCCTCGCCACCAACAACCTCGTCGGCGTCGGCGTGCTCCGGGCGCTCGCCGAGGCGCACGGCCGACCCGCGGCGTCGGCCGCCGACGCACGGGCCCGCGGCGCCGACGACGGGCCCGCCGTCGGGGTCGGCATCGTGGGCGACCTGCCCTTCGCGACGTCGCGCACGTCCGACGTCGCGCTCGTCCCCCTCGACCCCCGGGCGCTCGGCACGACGGCCGCGCGGATCCTGCTCGACCGGCTGGCCGGCGCCGACGACCCGGCGCGCCGCGTCGTCCAGGGCACGCCCGCCGGGCCGTGAGCCGGCCTCAGCCCGCCGCCGGGGCGCCCGCGGCGGCGGGCAGCACGTCGGACGCGCGGCCGGCCTGGCCGAACAGCACCATGCGCTCCTCGACGAGCCGCTGCGCCCACTCCCGGCCGAGCGCGAGGTAGCCCGCCGGGTCCACGTCGCCGGGCGACGCGGCGAGCGCGACGCGGACGCCCGCCGTGAACGCCATGTAGTGGTCCATGCCCTGGTTGATCTTGCGCACGCCGAGGCTCGCCGCCCGGGCCTTCTCGGCGTCGGGGACGCCCCACGACTCCGGCAGGTCGCCGCCGTGCGCGTTGATGGTCGCCCGGAGGTCGGCCGGGAGCCCCGACGAGCCGTGCATGACGAGGTGGGTCCCCGGCACGCGCCGCGCGATGCGCTCGACGAGGTCCATGTGGAGCACGGAGCCGTCCGGCGGGCTCGTGAACTTGTAGGCGCCGTGCGAGGTCCCGATCGCCACGGCGAGGGCGTCCACCCCGGTGCGGCGCACGAACTCCTCGGCCTGCTCCGGGTCCGCGAGGACGATCTCCGCGTGGCTGCGCCCGTCCTTCGAGCCGCCGATCGTCCCCAGCTCGCCCTCCACGGACACGCCGTGCGCGTGCGCGTGCTCGACGACGCGCCGCGTCACCGCGACGTTGTCCTCGAAGGCGGCGGGGCGGCCGTCCGGCCCGAGCGAGCCGTCGATCATGACGCTCGTGAACCCCGCCGCGACGGCCCGCGCGCACGTCGCCTCGTCGGGGCCGTGGTCGAGGTGCAGCGCGACCGGGACGTCGGGGTACGCCGCGATCGCCGTGCGCAGGGCGGACCACCACAGCGCGTCCGAGGCGTACGGGTGGGACCCGGCCAGGGTCTCGACGATGACGGGGCTCTCCGTGGCGCGCGCGGCGTCGAGCACCGCCGTCGCCATCGCGAGGTCCGCGACGTTGAAGGCGCCGACGCCGTAGCCACCCCGGGCGGCGGCGTCGAGCAGGGTACGGTTCGTGACGAGGGTCATGGCTGACCTTCCTGTCGTGTCGTCGGGAGCGTGCCGCCCGGGCGGACGGCGGCGGGTGCGGGCGAGCGACGGGCGGAGGCGACGTGACGCAGGACGACGACCGGACCGCGGGAGCGGGTGGCCGGTCCGTGCGGCTCGCCGACATCGCGGCGCGCGCGGGGGTGTCCATCAAGACGGTGTCGCGCGTCGTCAACGACGAGCCGCACGTCGCGGCCGCGACGCGGCGCCTCGTGGAGGACGCGATCGCCGAGCTCGGGCTGGAGGGCGAGTCCCGCCCGCGCGGCCGCAAGCGGCGCACGGGCGTGGTCGGGCTGGTCTTCCCGGACGTGCGCAACGACTACTTCGCAGCCGTCAGCCGCGCGCTCCAGGAGCGGCTCGCCAACGTGAGCCCCACGCTGCTGTCGGCGGACTCGGACGACGACCTGCACACCGAGGAGGCGATCCTCACCGCGTTCCGTCGGCTCGACGTCGACGGCATGGTCATCTTCCCGACCGGCGCCCCGGGCCTCGTGGAGTTCGCGCAGTCGGTGCCGACCGTCGTCGTCGACCGCACGGTGCCGTCCGTGCGCGGCCTCGTCGACCACGTGCTGCCGGACGCGCGGCACGCGGCCGAGCAGCTCACGCTGCACATGATCGAGCAGCACCGCGTGCAGCGCGTGTGCCTCGTCGCGGGCGACCTCGCGGTCTCGACGCTGCGCAACCGGCACACCGCGTTCCAGCGCGTCGTCAGCCGGACGGGGACGGAGAACCACGTCCTCGCCGGCCTCACGACGTCGGAGGAGGCGGCGACCGCGGCGTACTCGCTCTTCCGGACGCTCGAGCCGCCGTTCGGCGTGCTGGCGACCAACAGCCTCATGTTCTGGGGCGTGCTCACCGCGGCGCAGCGCCTCGGCCTCAAGGTGCCGTCCGACGTCGTGCTGACGACGTTCGACAACGTGCCCGGCGTCGGGACGACGGGCCTCGTGCCCACGAACGCCGTCGCGCCGGCGGCGACGCTCGCCGCCCGGACGGTCCAGCTCCTCACGGAGCGCATGAACAACCCGTCGCTGCCGCCGCGCCTGCTCGACATGGACTACGACATCGCCTACGGCACGACCTGCGGGTGCGTGCCGATCGACCCGGCGCGCAACGTCCTCGGCTAGGCGGCCCGGCCGGGCGGTGCGCCCGACCGGACCGGGTCGCTGCGCGCCGGGCCCGGTCACAGCGTGTGCGTGATGCCCAGCGACGCGTAGTCGAGGACGATCGGGTCGTCCGTCACGGCGCGTGCCGCGGAGAGCACCTTCGCCGCGCTCTCGACCGCGACGCTCGTCTTGAACGCGTCGCGCAGGTTCGGCCCGACCGTGAGCAGGCCGTGGTTGGCCCAGACGACGGCGTTGCGGTCCTCGAGGTACCGCGCCATGTCCCGGCCGAACTCGGTCGAGTTGCTCAGCGCGAACGGCATGACCGGCACGTCGCCCTTGGTGTAGATGACCATGTTGACGAGCGCGCCGCGGATCGGCTCGCCCAGCACGCCGAACACGTTCGCGTACGTGGGCTCGGTGTGGACGATCGCCTGGACGTCGGGGCGCGCGGCGTAGACGGCGAGGTGCACCGTCACCTCCGACGACGGCTGGAGCCGCCCCTCGACGACGTTCGCGTCCTCGTCCACGACCACGAGGTCGTCCGGCGTCATGCGGTCGTACTCGAGGTCGGTCGGGGTGATGAGGAACGTCGACGTGCCCGGGATGCGGAGGCTGATGTTGCCCTGCGTGTTGAAGTTGAGCCCGAGCTTCACGGACTCCAGGCAGTACGCGAGGACGTCCTCGCGCGCGGCCTGCAGGTCGAACGTGTCCAGCGTGGTCATGCGATCTCCTTGAGTGCGGTGCCGTCGACGGTCTCGACGGCGAGGGACGTGCTGACGGGGGTGAGGAGCTGGTGCAGCGAGTCGAACGTCGCGCGCTGCCGCGCGTACCACGCGGCGTGCCGCGGGTCGGGGCTCGCCTCGTGCACGACGGCGGGGGCGGGCAGGTCGAGCACGCTCGCGAAGGTGCCGGCACCGAGCGCGGCGAGGAGCGCGGCGCCGCGCCCCGCCGCCTCGCGCACGACGGCGCGCAGCGGGACCCCGGCCGCGTCGGACCGGGCCTGGAGGGCGCCGAGGTTGGCCGAGCCGCCGCCGACGGCGTGCACGTCCACCGGCTCCACCCCGCGCTCCGCGAGCGCCGCCCGGATCTTCGCGAGCTCGAACCCCGAGGCCTCGACGAACGCGCGCGCGATCTGCGCCGTCGTCGTCTCGAGCGTCAGGCCGAGGAGCGCGCCCCGAGCGGCGGGGTCGTTGTCGAGCGTGCCCGACCCGGCGAGGTAGGGCGCGACCAGGAGCGGGGGTGGGTCGACGGCGCCGACCTCGTAGAGCGACGCCCACGGGTCGATCCGGTCGTGGTGGACGATCGACGAGAACCAGTCGAGCGCGAAGCCGCCCGCCGCCGTGCCCGCGAGGGTGACCCACAGGTCCGCCCCCACGGGGTAGGTCGCGAGCCCGGTCCCGCCGAGCCGCTCCGGCCGGGAGCGGGTGCCCACGGTGAGGCAGTCGCTCGACCCGAACGAGAACACGGCCCGCAGGCCGGGGCGTCCGCCCCCGCCGAGGAAGGCCGCGGCCTGGTCGTGCACGCCCGCGACGACGGGCGTCCCGGCGCGCAGCCCCGTCCGGGCGGCGGCGTCCGCGGAGACCACGCCGATCACGTCGCCCGCGGCGACCACCGGGGACAGGAGCGCGCCGGGCACGTCGAGCGCGTCGAGCACCGCGTCGGACCAGGCGCGGGTCCGGACGTCGAACGCTCCCGTGCGGGACGCCATCGTCAGGTCCACGGCCGGCGCCGCGCCGAGCCGCGTCGCGACGAAGTCGTCCAGGGTCCGCACCGCGGCAGGCAGCGCGCCGTCGGGCAGGAGCCCGCGCACCTTGTGCACGGAGAACATCGGGTGCAGCGGCTGGCCCGTGATCTCCTGGACGGCGTCGCCGCCGAGCAGCTCGCGGAGCCGGTCCGCCGAGCCCGCGCCCCGGCCGTCCATGCTCAGCGGGGCGGGGCCGAGCGCGCGGCCCGCGCGGTCGACGGGCACGACGGCCTCGCCGAGCGTCGAGAAGGACAGGGCCTCCACCGGGTCCGCGGCCACCGCGGGCTCGGCGACGACGTCGCGCACGAGCGCCTCGACGCCGTCGAGCACGGCCTCCGCGTCGACGTGCGCGCGCCCCGGCGCGGGGCGCACGACCGTCGTGCGGCGCGAGCGCGCGACGAGCTCGTTGCCCCCCTCGTCGTACACGCCGACGCGCGTCCCCGTGGTCCCGAGGTCGATGCCGAGGTAGCTCACTTGACCGACCCCGCGAGACCGTTCACCAGGTACCGCTGGATGAACAGGTAGACGACGACGATGGGCACGGAGATGAGCACGAGCACCGCGAACAGCGCGCCGGGCTGGCTCAGGTAGATCCCGCGGTACGCGAGGGGGACGAGCGTCAGGGGCTTGAGGTCGTTGTCGCTGATCGCGACGAGCGGCAGGAGGAAGTCGTTCCACGTCATCATGAGCTGCCAGATCACGACGACCGCGGCGGCCGCCTTGCCGAGCGGGAAGTAGATGCGCCAGAAGATCGTCCACGCGGACGCGCCGTCGACGAGCGCGGCCTCGTACGTCTCGTCGGGGATCGCGAGGTAGGTGGTGCGGATCATGATCACGGCGAACGGCAGGCCGAGCGCCGTGTAGGCGAGGACGAGCCCGAGCAGCGAGTCGTAGAGGCCGATCGCCTGGAGGATCTTGAAGACCGCCACGACGATGCTCGCCATGGGCAGCACGAGCGCGAGCAGCAGCCCGACGAACACGACGCCCCGGAACGGCACGCGCAGGCGGGCGAGGGCGAACGCCGTCATGGAGCCGAGGAGGACGACGAGGAGGATCGACGGGACCGACACCAGCAGGCTGTTGAGCAGGTGCTGCAGGATCGGGTTGGTCTCGAAGATCGTCACGTAGTTGCGCAGCGTCGGCTCCTCGGGGAGCAGGCCGAGCGCCGTCGTCGAGGGGTTCGACGTGGGCAGCAGCGAGATGCCGACCACCATCACCACGGGGACCATCCACAGCGCCGCGAGCGGTCCGAGCACCCAGTGCGACCACCGCGGCGGGGCCTCGACGTCCTTGCTGCGGCCGTGACCGCGCCGACGGCGGACGGGGGCGGCGGGCGGCGTGGTGGTGGTGGCGGCCGCGCGCCGCGCGCGGTCGGTGCCGGAGCTGAGCGCCGTCATGACTTCTCCCCCGTGATGAACCCGGCCCCGAACGTGCGCAGCATCGCGACGGACGAGCCGATCGCGAGGACGAGCAGGACGACGGAGATCGTCGCGCCGTAGCCGAACGACTGGAGCTGGAAGGCTTCCTTGAACATGTACGTGGGCATGAGCTCCGACGCGTGGTTGGGCCCGCCCTCGGTGAGCACCCACACGAGCTCGAAGGTCTTGAGCGAGCCGATGATCCCGAGCAGGACGAGCGAGAGGTGGGTCGGCTTGAGGAGCGGCAGGACGATGCGCCGCACGAGCGCCCACCCGCTCGCCCCGTCGATGCGCGCCGCCTCGAGGACGGAGTGGTCGAGGAGCTGGAGGCCGGCGAGGTAGAACAGCATCGAGAAGCCCGACCACATCCACACGTTGACGACGATCACCGTGACGATCGCCGTCGACGGGTCGGACAGGTAGGGGCGCGTGAGGACCTCGAGACCGGTCGCCCGCCCGAGCTGCGCGAGCACGCCGTTGAACGGGTCGAGCAGGCGCTGCCAGACGATGCCCACGACGACGGGCGACAGGACGGCCGGCAGGAAGAAGATCGCGCGGTACACCGTGCGTCCCCGCAGCCGGGTGTTGAGCAGCCAGGCGAGCGTGAAGCCGATGACCGCCTGCGGGACGATCGTCAGGAGGATCCACAGCAGCGAGTTGCGCAGCGTGATGTGGAAGACCGGGTCCTGGGCGAGGTCCGCGTAGTTCTGGACGCCGACCGGCGTCCCGGCGTTGACGCCGTCCCAGTCGAGCGTGCTCGCCTGGACGTTGAACACGATCGGGTACACGACGAACACCGCGAAGAGCAGGAGCGCGGGCGCGATGAAGCCGAGCGCGACGAGCTGCTGGCGGCGACGCGTGCCGCGTCCCGTCGACGTCGTCGCGCGCGGCCCGGCGACCCGCGGCGTCGCCGCCGCGGGTCGCCCGGAGACGAGGGCTGCCATCGTCAGCCCAGCCCGTCCTGGACCGCCTGGACCTTCGCCGCGGCCTCCTCGGGGGTCGACTGCCCGGCGGCGACCGCGGACAGCGCGTCCGCGACGGCCGTGTCGATGTCCGGCGACTCGAAGTAGCGCGAGTACTGCACCTCGGGCATCCAGTCCTCGGTGAACGTCGTCCACATCTCGCGCTGCTTGTCGCTCGTGAACTCCTCGGGGTCGAGGCCCTGCACGGCGGGCAGGTCGTTGAACGTGTTGATGAGCACCTGGGCGCCGTCCCCGGCGATCCAGTCGGTGAGGACCTGGCACGCCAGCTCGGGGTTCTTCGCGTCCTTCGAGATGCCGAGCGCGACGTCGATGCCGCCGACGAGCTGCGGCTCGGGCGCGCCGCCCGGGATCGTCGGGAACAGGAAGGGCTCGTAGCCCTCCATGCCCTGCGAGAGCGGCGGGATGTCGGCGCGCGAGGGGTCGGACTGCTGGATCCACCAGGCCCCGAGGGGGATCATCGCGGCGTTGCCCGCCTCGAACTGGTTGACGCCGTTCGGGTAGGCGTCCAGCGCGAGGGCGCCCTGCTGGGCGATCCCGTCGGTGAAGAGCTTCTGCCAGTACGTGAACGCCTCGACGATCCCGGGGTCGGTCCACGACGCCTCGCCCGACTCCGCCTGCTGGACGAGGCCCGGCTCGACGTTGTTGGCGATCTGGAGGAAGACGACGTTGCGCAGCCACGAGTCCTTGGCGGGCAGCAGGAACGGCGCGGCCGAGCCGCCGCCGAGTGCGTCGACGGCGCTCTCGAGCTCGGCCCACGTGGCCGGGGGCTCGACGCCCGCCTCGTCGAGGAGGTCGGAGTTGGCCCAGAGGTTCACCGTCTGCACGAGGAGCGGCAGCGCGTAGTAGCTGTCGTCCCCCTCGGGGTTGCCCATCCGCGCCTGCTCGAGGCCGATCGGGAAGAACTTCGACTCCCAGTCGTCACCCCACGTGTCGGCCGCGCACTCCTCGAGCGGCATGAGGTTCTCCCGGTACTGCTGGGTCAGCGCGCCGGGCTGCAGGCCGACGATGTCGGGCATGGTGCCCGAGCTCGCGCGGGTCTGCAGGTCCACGACGTACTCGGGGTAGTTGAAGATCGTCGAGTCGATCGTGACGTCGGGGTTCGCGGTGGTGAACGCGTCGATCATCTGGCGCGTGGTCTGCTCGATCGGGCTCCAGGAGCGGAACGTCACCGTCGTCCCGCCCTCGCCCCCCTGGCCCGACTGCTCGGGGTCGGCGCTGCCGGCGCACGCCGCGAGCGACGTGACGATCGTGAGCGCGACGCCGGCCTGGATGCCGCGCCGCGCAGTTCGGGGAAGCTTCATCGCGTCCGTCCTCTCTCCGTCGTTGGATGCGAGGGCCTCATCGAACGTCTCCCCGCGGGGGCCGTCAACGGGTCGAGCCGGGGTGCGGCGGCCCGCGGCGCGCCGTGTCGTCCGTGTCCTGTCCGGCCGCCGCGACCCGGTCCCGCGGACGCCGACAGCGCGTCGCGGCGTCGAGCCGACAGCGGGATGTCCGTTGTCCGACACGGAACCCGGGCACGGCCCCGCGGTCCCGCGGCTGGGGGCCGCGCCGCGGACCGGTGGCCCCGCGCTGACAACGGGCCCCGGGTCGGTTGTCCGGGACGCGGGCGCGCCGCCGAGCCGCTCCGCGCCGCTCGGCCAGGCCCGAGGTCACAGTTCCGTGACGCCCGGATTCGTCTCACGTGTTGAGACTGCCGAGGGCAACATCGCAGGTCGCGGCACCCGTTGTGTCTGTAATCGATTTCTGCCATGCTGGTCGGCATGCCCTCCCCCACGACCCCCGGCCTCGTCGGCGTCGACGTCGGGACGTCGAGCACCAAGGGCGCGCTCGTCGGTCCGGACGGCGCGATCCTGCGCTCGACCACGCGCGCGCACGTCGTCGACCGGCCGCAGCCCGGCCACGTCGAGATGGACGCCCAGGTCTGGTGGGAGGAGCTCGTCGACGTCGTCACCGAGCTCACGGCCGACCTCGCCCCCGGTGCCGTCCGCGGCCCCGACGTCCCGGCCGACCTCGAGGTCGCCGCCGTCGGGCTCTCCGGCATGGGCCCGTGCGTGCTGCTGACCGACGAGCAGGGGACCCCGGTCCGCCCGGCGATCCTCTACGGCGTCGACACCCGGGCGACGGAGCAGATCGCCGAGCTCGACGAGGCACTCGGGCGCGCGACGGTCCTCGACCGGTGCGGCTCGGCGCTGTCGTCGCAGGCCGCCGGGCCCAAGATCGCCTGGGTGCGGAGGCACGAGCCCGAGGCCTGGGCGCGCGCCCGCCGCCTGTTCATGCCGGCGTCGTACCTCGCCTTCCGCCTCACCGGCGCGTACGTGCTCGACCACCACTCGGCGTCGCAGTCGACGCCCCTGTACGACCCGCGCGACCACGACTGGATCGGCGAGTGGGCCGCGCTCGTCGCGCCCGGCCTCGAGCTGCCCGCGCTGCGGTGGCCCGGCGAGGCGGCAGGGGTCACCCGCGAGCGCCTCGCCGGGGTGGCCGCCGGCACGCCCGTCGTCACCGGCACCATCGACGCCTGGTCGGAGGCCGTGAGCGTCGACGCGACGCACGTCGGCGACCTCATGCTCATGTACGGCACGACGATGTTCCTCGTCGCCACGGTCGCCGAGCCGCTGCGCAGCGAGACGATGTGGGGCACCGTCGGCGCCTACCCCGGGACCCACAGCCTCGCCGGCGGCATGGCGACGTCGGGCGCCGTCACGTCGTGGCTGAAGGACCTGACCGGCGCGGACTACCCCGAGCTGCTCGCCGAGGCCGCGGCCAGCGGGCCCGGTGCCCGCGGGCTCCTCCTGCTCCCCTACCTCGCGGGCGAGCGCACCCCCGTCCAGGACCCCGACGCACGCGGCGTCGTCGCCGGCCTCACGCTCTCGCACACGCGCGGCGACCTCTACCGCGCGGCGCTCGAGGCGACCGCGTTCGGCGTGCGGCACAACGTCGAGACCCTCCGCGCGGCGGGCGCCGACGTCTCCCGCGTGGTCGCCGTGGGCGGCGGCACCCAGGGCGACCTCTGGACGCAGGTCGTCTCCGACGTGACCGGGCTGCCCCAGGTCGTCCCCACGAGCACCATCGGCGCGAGCTACGGCGCCGCGATGCTCGCCGCCGGGCTCGTGCACGAGCAGGGGCACCTCCTGGACGTCGCGGCGTGGAACCCGCCCGCGCGGGTCGTGCGGCCGGACCCCGCGGTGCGCGGCGTCTACGACGAGCTCTACGGCCTGTACCGCGACCTCTACCCGGCGACGCGCGACGTCGTGCACGCGCTCGCACGCCGGGCCGCGCCCCCCGCCCCCGACCGCACCGCCCTCGAAGGAGCACCCGCATGACCAGCAGCACCTACGCCGTCCCCACGCTCGCGCCGGAGCCCCCGGCCCCCGAGCGCACGGTCTACCTCGTCGCCTCGGGCGACCTGCGCGAGTCCGCGAACGTCGCGGGCTGGCCCACGCAGGTGGAGCTCGAGCGCGTCCTCACCGACGCGTTCGCCGCGAACGGCTGGAAGGTCGTGCGGGCCAACGACGTGGATCCCGAGACCGGGCACGGGTTCATCAGCTCCCAGCGCATGGGGCTCGAGGTGTTCGCGACGATCCCGCCCGACGCGCCGCTCGTCGTCGCGGAGGCCGTGTGGCAGTACAGCCACCACGTGCTGGCCGGGCTGCGCACGCACCGCGGCCCGGTGCTCACCGCCGCCAACTTCGCGGGCGACTGGCCGGGGCTCGTCGGGCTGCTCGGCCTCAACGCGGGCCTGACGAAGATGGGCCGCCCCTACTCGACCGTGTGGACGGTCGACGGGAGCGACGCCTGGTTCCAGGACGCGATCCGGTCGTGGGTCACGACGGGCACGATCGAGCACGACGACGCGCACGTCCACGCGCTCCCGGAGCTCCCCGACAGCGCCGAGAAGCAGCTCGGCGAGGCGCTCGCCGCCCAGCTCCTGCGCGAGAAGGCGATCATCGGCGTCTTCGACGAGGGCTGCATGGGCATGTACAACGCGATCTTCGACGACGAGCTGCTCAACGGCCTGGGCATCTACAAGGAGCGGCTGTCGCAGTCGGCGCTCTGGGCCGAGATGCAGCGGGTCGGCGACGACGAGGCGGACGCGGTCCAGCGCTGGCTCGAGGAGGCGGGCATGACGTTCCGGCTCGGCACCGACGAGGCGACGGAGCTCACCCCCGCCCAGCTGCGCTGGCAGCACAAGATGTACATCGCCGCGCTGCGGATCGCCGACGACTTCGGGCTCGACGCCGTCGGCATCCAGTACCAGCAGGGGCTCAAGGACATCTGCCCGGCGTCGGACCTCGCGGAGGGCCTGCTCAACAACGTCCAGCGGCCGCCGGTCCGCTCGCGCGACGGCCGTCGGGTGCTGTGGGACGGCCAGGCGTTCCCGCACTTCAACGAGGCGGACGAGGGCGTCGCCGTCGACGCGCTCGTGACGAACCGCGTGTGGACCGCGATGGGCCTGGACCCGGCGACGACCCTGCACGACGTGCGCTGGGGCGAGGAGCACGACGGCCGCTTCGTGTGGGTCTTCGAGATCTCGGGCTCCGTGCCCGCCTCGCACCTGGAGGGCGGGTACGCGGGTGCCGAGGGCTGGCGCCAGGACCCGGTGTTCTTCCCGGCCGGCGGGTCGACGATCAACGGCGTGTCCAAGGCGGGCGAGATCGTCTGGTCGCGCGTCTACATCGCCGACGGCGTGCTGCAGGTCGACCTCGGCCGGGCCTCGGCCGTCTCCCTGCCCGCGGAGGAGACGCGCCGGCGCAAGGAGGCGACGAACCCCGAGTGGCCGATCATGCACGCCGTGCTGCACGGCGTGAGCCGTGACCAGTTCATGGCCCGCCACAAGGCGAACCACCTCAACGTCGCGTACGCGCCCGACGCCGCGACGGCCGACCGCGCGCTCGAGGCGAAGGCCGCGTTCTTCGCCGCGCTCGGCATGCCGGTCCACCTGTGCGGGGACACGGCGCTCACGCGCTGACCCCCGCTCCCGCGACCCCGGGCGGGTCGCTCCGCCGCGCTCGTCCCCCGGCCGCGGCGGGGCGGCCCGTCCGGTCTCTTGCCCGGTCCCGTGCCCGGTCTCTTGCCCTGTCTCGTGCCCGGCCCCGCGCCGTCAGCGGGCCGGCCGCGGGGCACGGGCGGGCCGCCGGCGCGCGAGCCCGCCCACGACGAGGGCCACGAGCACGGCGCCCAGGAGCGCGCCGGCCGTGTTGAGGACGACGTCCTGGACGGTCGGGACGCGGCCGGGCAGGAGGTTCTGGGTGAGCTCGATCGCGACCGAGAGGGCGCAGCCCGCGAGCGTCACGAGCCCGACGGCGCGCCACGTGCTCGGGACGGCGCCGCCCCGGCGGGCGGCCGCGCCCCGCATGAGGGGCACGCCGAGCACGCCGAACGGCCCGAACATCACGACGTTGGCGAGCGCCTCGAGCACCGGCAGCGTGATCGGGATCCCGAGGCCCTGGAGGAAGCCGAGCGTGGACGTCGCCCAGCCGGGCGCGTCGGTGGACTGCGGCGACGGCCAGAGCGTCACGACCAGGACGGCGGCGAGATAGACGGCGAACGTCCAGGTCAGCAGGCGCATCCCGTCAGCGTACGGGCGCGCGTCCCGGGCGCGCCGGGCCCCGCGGCGCGGCCACGGAGCCTCCACCGTTCCCCCTCCTCGCCGCGCGTGGGACGGCGAGGGTCGGTTCACTGGGCGCCATGGTCACCGTCGGCTTCCACGCCTCCCACGAGCAGATCCCGCCCGGCCCCCTCCTCGCCGCGGCCCGCCGCGCCGAGCAGGTCGGCTTCGACGCCGCCATGTGCTCCGACCACCTGGCCCCCTGGAGCGAGCGCCAGGGCGAGTCGGGGTTCGCGTGGTCGTGGCTCGGCGCCGCGCTCGCGACGACCGCGCTGCCGTTCGGCGTCGTCACCGCCCCCGGCCAGCGCTACCACCCGGCGATCGTCGCGCAGGCGATCGCGACGCTCGGCGCGATGTTCCCGGGCCGGTTCTGGGCCGCGCTCGGCTCGGGCGAGGCGATGAACGAGCACGTCACGGGCGACCGCTGGCCCACGAAGGCCGAGCGCGACGCCCGGCTGCGCGAGTGCGTCGACGTC
Source organism: Cellulosimicrobium sp. JZ28 (assembly GCF_015327065.1). Lineage (NCBI taxonomy): Bacteria > Bacillati > Actinomycetota > Actinomycetes > Micrococcales > Promicromonosporaceae > Cellulosimicrobium > Cellulosimicrobium sp. JZ28. Next base: position 3,557,399 of record NZ_CP017660.1, read on the forward strand.
ATCCGGGCCCTCCTCGCGGGCGAGCAGGTCACGCACCACGGGCACGTCACGGTGGACCGGGCACGCGTGTGGTCGCTGCCCGACGTCGCGCCGCGGCTCGTCGGTCCGGCCGTCACCCCCGCCACGGCGCGCCGCCACGCCGACTGGGCCGACGGCCTCGTCACCGTGAACCAGCCCGTCGAGTCGCTGCGCCAGGTCGTCGGCGAGTACCGCGACGCGGGGGGCCGCGGGCCGCTCGCGCTGCAGGTGCACATCGCGTGGGGCACGGACGACGAGGCCGCGTTCGCCGTCGCGCACGACCAGTGGCGCTCCAACCTCCTGCCGCCGAGCGTCAACTGGCACCTCGAGACCCCGGAGCAGTACGACGCGGTGGCGGAGCTGGTGCGCCCGGAGGAGGTGCGCGGCACGGTGCTCGTCGAGCACGACCCCCAGCGGCTCGCGGACCGCGTCGCCGAGCTGGTCGCGTGCGGGTTCGACGAGGTGTACCTGCACCACGTGGGGCAGCAGCAGGACGCGTTCCTCGACGCGGCGGGCGAGGCCCTCCTGCCCCGGCTGCGCGAGGCGTGCGCCGCCACGACCGACGGGGGTGCGGCGTGAGGATCCGCGACACCGGCGACCTGTGGTGGAAGAACGCGGTCGTCTACTGCCTCGACGTCGAGACCTTCATGGACTGGGACGACGACGGGATCGGCGACTTCCCCGGCCTGGTCCAGCGGATCGACCACCTCGCCGACCTCGGGGTGACGTGCCTGTGGCTCATGCCGTTCTACCCGACGGCCGACCGCGACGACGGCTACGACATCACCGACTTCCTCGGCGTCGACCCGCGCCTGGGCGACCTCGGCGACGTGGTCGAGCTCGTGCGGACCGCGCGCGACCGGGGCATCCGCGTGATCGTGGACCTCGTCGTCAACCACACGTCCGACCGCCACCCGTGGTTCCGCTCCGCGCGACGGTCCACCACCTCCCCGTTCCGGGACTACTACGTCTGGCGGTCCGACGAGCCGCCGTCGACCAAGGACCAGGTCGTGTTCCCCGACCAGGAGGAGGGCATCTGGACCCTCGACGAGGCGTCGGGCGAGTGGTACCGGCACCGCTTCTACCGGCACCAGCCCGACCTCAACACCGCGAACCCGCAGGTGCGGGACGCGATCGCGAAGACGATCGGCTTCTGGCTGGAGCTCGGCATCTCCGGCTTCCGGGTCGACGCCGTCCCCTACGCGCTGACCGACGCGGCCGCGAACCCGGGCGACGAGATCGACGACCCCCACGACCTGCTGCGCGTGCTGCGCGCGTTCGTCGGGCGACGGTCGGGCGACGCGATCCTCATGGGCGAGGTCAACCTGCCTTACGAGGAGCAGGCGCGCTACTTCGGGGACGGCGACCCCACCGACGGCGACCCCGGCGGGGTGACGAGCAACGAGCTGACGCTCCAGTTCGACTTCAACGCGATGCAGGCGCTGTACCTGGCGCTCGCCCGGCACGACGCGACCCCGCTCGCCGGGTCGCTCGCCGCGCGTCCGCCCATCCCCCGCGACACCCAGTGGGCGACGTTCGTGCGCAACCACGACGAGCTCACGCTCGACAAGCTCACGGACGACGAGCGCGCCGAGGTCTTCGCCGCGTTCGGCCCCGAGGAGGACATGCAGCTCTACGGGCGGGGACTGCGACGGCGGCTGCCCCCGATGCTGGGCGGCGACCCGCGCCGGCTGCGGATGGTGTACTCGCTGCTCTTCTCGCTGCCGGGCACGCCCGTGCTGTTCTACGGCGAGGAGATCGGCATGGGCGAGAACCTGGACGTGCCGGGGCGCCTCGCCGTGCGGACGCCCATGCAGTGGACGTCGGGGCCGAACGGCGGGTTCTCCCGCGCTCCCGCGCGCCGGCTCGCGGCACCGCTGCCGGGCGACGGGTACGCGCCCGAGCACGTCAACGTCGCCGACCAGCGCCGCGACCCGGACTCGCTGCTCACGTTCGTGCGGATGCTCGCGCACCGCTACCGCGAGTGCCCCGAGCTGGGCTGGGGCGACGCGCAGGTGCTCGACTCGCCCGAGCCGTCCGTGCTGGCGCTGCGCACCACCTGGCAGGACGCCTCGATGGTGACGCTGCACAACCTGTCGCCGGACCCGGTCGTCGTACGGGTGCCCCTGGGCGACCTGCCGGAGGACGCGCGCCTCGTCGACGTCCTCGACGCGGACGACGTCGAGCCCGCGCCCGACGGGACCGCCGAGGTGCGGCTCGACGGCTACGGGTTCCGCTGGCTGCGCGTCACGCCGCTCGGGTCGCGCCGGCTCCTCTGAGCCGGCGCGGCCGGGGCGTGCGCGGGGTCGGTCGCCCGGGTGCCGACCGGGCGTCGGCCAGGGCGTGAGCCCGGGGAGTGATCCCGGGGCGTCAGCCGTGGGTCGGCTCGTCGGGGCCGACGGGCCGGCCCGGCGACGACGGCCGGTCGGGGACGTCGGGCGACGGGTCGGCCGGCCCGCCGGGGACCGGGTCGGCGTGGCTCGGGTCGTGCGGCGGCGTCGACGGGTCCGGGGGCGGTCCCGGCGACTTCGGCGGCTCCACCGTCGGCTCCGCCGGGGAGCCCGGGCCCGTACCGGGCTGGTCGGGGTTCGTGGTCATGGCTGCACCTCCGTGCTTCACGCGCTGCGCGCGGTCCACGGGACGCGCACCGCGTCCCTCCTCGACGCTAGGCGCGCCCCGGCCCGCTCGCGCGCGGCCGGGCCGCCCCGCCGACCTACGCTGGGCACGTGACCTCGTTCGCCTCGGACAACTACTCCCCCGCCCACCCCGACGTCCTCGCCGCGCTCGCCGCCGCGAGCGCCGGGCACGAGATCTCGTACGGCGAGGACCCGTGGACCGCGCGCCTGAAGGACGCCGTGCGCGCGCGGTTCGGGCCCGACGCCACCGCGTACCCGGTGCTCACCGGCACGGGCGCGAACGTCGTCGCGCTCATGGCGACGCTCCCCCGCTGGGGCGCCGTCGTGGCGTCCGAGCACGCGCACCTCAACACGGACGAGAACGGCGCCCCCGAGCGGGTGGGCGGCGTCAAGGTGCTCACGGTGCCGGCGCCCGACGGGAAGCTCACGCCCGCTGCCGTCGAACGGTTCGCGGGCGACCTCGGCGACCCGCACCGCGCGCAGCCGCTCGTCGTGTCGCTCACGCAGTCCACCGAGCTCGGCACGCTCTACACGGCGGACGAGATCCGGGCGGTGGCCGACGCCGCGCACGCCCGCGGCATGCGGGTGCACCTCGACGGGTCGCGCCTCGCGAACGCCGCCGCGGCGCTCGGCGTCCCGCTGCGCGCCCTGACGACCGACGCGGGCGTGGACGTGCTGTCGTTCGGCGGCACCAAGAACGGGCTCGCGCTCGGCGAGGCGGTCGTCGTGCTCGACCCGTCCGCGGTCGACGGCGTGGAGTTCGTGCGCAAGTCGACGATGCAGCTCGCGTCGAAGATGCGCTACGTCTCCGCGCAGCTCCTCGCGCTCTTCGAGCCGGTCGGCGACGTCGTCGCCGAGGTGGACGAGGTCGCCGACGCCGACGAGCTCTGGCTGCGCAACGCCCGCCACGCGAACGCGATGGCCGCGCGGCTGCGGGCGGGGCTCGCGGACGCCGTCGTGCCGGCCGCCGTCGGGCCCGACGACGCCGCCCCGGGCCCGGCAGCGGGCCTCGCCTTCACCCAGCCCACGCTCGTCAACGCGGTCTTCGCGACGCTCCCCCGCACGGCGGTCGCGCGCCTGCGCGAGCGGCACCGGTTCTACGACTGGGGGCCGGGCGAGGCGCCCGACCGCGTCGAGGTCCGGTGGATGTGCGCGTGGGACACGACCCCGGGCGACGTGGACGGGTTCGTCGCGGACGTGCGGGCCGCCCTCGCGGTCGCGATGTGAGCGAGCGAGGATGACGCCATGAGCGACCAGAGCCTGCCCCTGCCGACCGCCGACGACCTCGTGCACCTGCGCCGCTGCGTCGAGCTGGCGCGCGAGGCGCTCGACGACGGCGACGAGCCGTTCGGCTCGGTCCTCGTCGACCGCGACGGGGTCGTGCGGTTCGAGGACCGCAACCGCGTCAAGGACGGCGACGCGACCCGGCACCCCGAGCTCGAGATCGCCCGCTGGGCCGCCGCGCACCTGACGCCCGAGGAGCGGCGCGACGCGACCGTCTACACGTCCGGCGAGCACTGCGCGATGTGCAGCGCGGCGCACGCGTGGGTCGGCCTCGGCCCGGTCGTCTACGCCGCGAGCACGACGCAGCTCGTCGGGTGGCTGGAGGAGTGGGGCGTCGCGCCCGGCCCGGTGCGCCCGCTCGCGATCGGCGACGTCGCGCCCGGCGTCGCCGTGCGCGGTCCCGCGTACGAGCTCGAGGTGGAGGTCCGCGCGCTGCACGCGCGTCTGCACGGCGTCTCCTGACCGGGGGCCCGCCCGCCCGGCGTCGTGCACCCGGGCCGCCCCCGCCCGCGGGGACGACGCTCTCAGGAGTCGAGCGCGTCCGCGACGGTGCGCGCGACCTCGGGGACGGCGAGGTAGCCGGCGGGCCGGGCGCCGTCGAGCACGACGGCCGCCGCGTGGTGGCCCGGCGCGGCGTTCGCGACGACGAGCTCCTCGATCCCCGGCGACGCCGGGTCGAGCGGGAACGCCGCCGGCCCGAGGCCGTGCAGCGCGAGCGCGTCCCGGGGGTCGCGCGCCGCGACCCACCGCCGCACGGGGGCCGGCACGCGCAGCGGGGCGCGCGCGGCCAGGACGTCCCGGATCGCGCGGACGGCGAGCGGGGACCCGAGCGTGAGCAGGAGCGGCACGTCCCAGCGCGCGGCGTCGGGGTGCTCGCGCAGCACGGCGTAGGCGACGACCGACCCGAGCGAGTGCGCGACGACGACGGCGGGCCCGTCCGTGGGGATCGCGGCGGCGAGCGCGTCGTCGATCGTCGTGCGGACGGCGCCGTCGTGCAGGTACGCCCAGACGTCGCGCGCGAGCAGCGCGACGACGGCGCCGCTCAGGCCCGGCACGGACCGGTCGAGCGCGGACAGCAGCAGGTTGAGCCACGCGCCGACGTCGCCTCCCACGGCGCCGTGCCCGGTGCCCTCCGGGCGCACCGGCACCGTCACGCCCGCGGCGCGCAGCACCTCCTCGGCGACGGCCGCCACGAACGCGGCCTCGTCCGCTGCCTCGGCCGCGGACGGAAGGGCGTCCCCGTCGCGCGTCGCGCCGACCGCGTGCACGGTGACCGGCGGCGGCGTCGTGGCGCCCCCGACGAGCGCGGCGAGCGTGTCGCCGTAGTAGACGAACGCCGTGTCCGCGTCGCGCACGACGACTCCGGAGCCCGCCGCCGCGAGGCCCGCGTCCAGGACCTCGGTCCACGTCCGGTCGAGCTGCTCGGCGTCGAGCCCCTGGTTGTCGCGGCCGTGGACGAGCACGAGTCGGGTCACGCGCCGAACCTACCGGCTGCCGGTGCCGCCCGGAGGGTCTACCGTCGGGCCCAGGAGCCAGCCCCCACCCCCCGGAGTCCCCCGTGAACGACCGCACCCTGACCGAGCACAGCACGACCGTCGAGACCCACGTCGCCCGGCCCCCGCAGGTCGTCTGGGCCGAGCTCATGCACCCGAGCGCCCGCTGGATGCTGGGCATGAACATCGAGACCGACTTCCGCCCCGGGAGCCCTGTGACGTTCGAGGGCCACTACATGGGCCGCGAGTTCGCCGACTGGGGCACCGTCGTGGCCGTCGAGCGCCCGCGCCTGCTGCACTTCACGCACTTCTCGCCCACCATGGGCCTGCCCGACGTGCCGGAGAGCTACCACGACATCGCGATCACGCTCGAGCCCGACGACTCGGGCACGCTCGTGCGCGTCGTCGAGCGCAACATCGAGACGGCGGAGCGCGCCGAGCGCGCGCACGCCCTGTGGACGAAGGCGCTCGCGACGCTCGCGGGCCACGACTGACGCGTCCCGCCCCGCACGACGACGGGCCGGTCACCCCCGCGAGGAGGTGACCGGCCCGTCGGCCGTCCGGCACCGGCCCGACGACGCCCCGCGCGTCAGGCGGTGCGGCGGCGGCGCGCGCGGACCACGAGGAGCGCGGCGCCCGTCCCGACGAGCAGCAGCGCGAGCGTCGTCACGACGACGGCGTCCGCACCCGTGATCGCGAGGCCGCCGGCCGACGACGCGGTGTTCGTCACCGTCACGACGACCGGCGCGCCCGCGCCGACCGTCACCTCGGTCACCCGCTCGTCACCGACGGTGAGCACCGGCGTGCCCCAGTCGACGCCGCGGACCGTCGGCAGGTCGGTCTCGGTGAGGCGCACGACGGTCCCGACGGGAAGGTCCTGCGGCCCGTCGACGACCTGGCTGTCGGCCCGCACCGTGAGCGTGCCGGTGACGGGCTCGCCGTCGCGGTCGAACGCGTAGCGGACGGTGAACTCGGTGCTCGCCGGCACGGAGCCCGCCGCGGCCCCCACGACCTCCTTCACGACGGAGAACCCGCCCACGGCCTGGTCGGCCGTGTTCGTCACCGTGACCAGCGCGTCCGTCCCGTCGCCGACGACGAGCGTCGGCGGGCTGAACACGGGCGTGCCCCACTCGACGCCCTCGACCGCCGGCAGGTCCGTCTCGCCGAACGTCACGACCGTCCCGGCCGGGAGGTTCTGCGGCCCGGCGACGACCGTGCCGTCGGCCGGGACCTCGACGGAGCCGCCCACGGGCGTGCCCTCGAGCTCGTACGCGTACGTGACCGTGAACGTCGTCCCCGCGGGGACGAGGTCCGCGCGGTCGCCCACGACCTCCTTCGCGACGGAGAACCCGCCGACCGCGGCCACGTCCTGGGTCGTGTTGGTCAGCGTGACGAGCGTGTCCTCGCCGTCACCGACCGTGACGGACGCGGGCGAGAACACCGGCGCGCCCCAGACGACGTCGCCCACCTCGGGCAGGTCGGTCTCCGTGAACGTCACGACCGTCCCGACCGGGAGGTCCTGCGGGCCGTCGACGGCCGTGCCGTCGGCGCGCACCGTGAGCGTCCCGGCGACCGGGCCGTCGTGGGTGAACCCGGCGGGCAGCGCCGCGGACCACGCGACCGAGAACTCCGTGCCCGGGGGCACGCTCCCGGCGAGGTCGCCGGTGACGGTCTTCGCGACGGAGAAGCCCCCGACGAGCGCGTCGGCCTGGTTGGTCAGCGCGACGCCCGCGACGGCGTCGCCGTCGCCGATGGTCACCGTCGCGGGCGAGAACACCGGATCGCCCCACGCGACCCCGGGGACCGTCGGCAGCGGCTGCCGCTCGGCGAAGCGCACGACGGTGCCCGCCGGGAGGTCCTGCGGCCCCGCGTCGACCGTGCCGTCGGCGCGGACCGTGAGCGTGCCCTGCGTGTCCCCCGCGTACTCGGCGCCCTCGGGGAGCTCCGCCGTCCAGTCGACGACGAACTCCGTGCCGCCCGGGACGGCGCCGGCCGCGCCGCCCGCGACGGTCTTCTGGACGGCGAACCCACCGACCTCCTGCACCGCCTCGGCGGCGTTCGTCAGCGTGACCTCGACGGCCGCGCCCTCGACCACCGTCACCGACGGCCCCGGGTCGAACGACGGGACGCCCCACACGACGCCGTCGACCGCGGGCAGCGGCTGCTGCTCCGCGAGCGCCACGACCGTGCCGACCGGCAGGTCCGCCGGGCCGCTCACGAGCGTGCCGTCGGCGCGCACCGTGAGCGTGCCCGTGGTCGGGCCGTCGTAGGCGACGCCCGCGGGGACGGTCGCGCGCCAGTCGACGAGGAACGCGGTGCTCGCCGGGACGTCGCCCGCGGCGGAGCCCTCGACGGCCTTGCGGACCGCGAACCCGCCGACGACGGGGTCCGCGACGTTGGTGACCGTCACCGCGACGCCCGTCGCGCCCTCGACGACCGTCACCGGCCCGGCCGGGCTCACGACCGGGTCGCCCCACGCGACGCCGTCGACCACCGGGAGCGGCAGCCGCTCGGTGAACGTCACCGTCGTGCCGACCGGCAGGTCGGCGGGCCCGGCCACCACGGCGCCGTCCGCGAGCACGGTCAGGGTGCCGGTGAGGTCGCCGTCGTACGTCGCGCCCTGCGGCAGCGTGGCCGCCCAGTCGACGAGGAACGCGGTGTCCGCCGGGACGAGGCCGAGGGCGTCCCCGGCGAGGACCTTCGCCACCGTGAAGCCGCCCGCGGCGGTGGTCCCGCCGCCGGCGTTCGCCGTGTTGACCACGGTGACCGTGACCGTCCGGCCCGCGGCGACGGTGAACTGCGCCGGGTCGCCGAGCGGCTCGCCGTCCACCCGGATCACCGGCGTGCCCCACTCGACGCCCGCCACCGACGGCAGGCTCGTCTCGCGGACCGTGACGACCGTGCCCTCGGGCAGGGTCGGCCCGTTCAGCAGTGCCCCGCTGATCGGGACCGTGAGCGTGTCGCCGCCGGTGACGCCGTCGGGCTGCTCGTAGGTGTACTCCACCTGGAACGTCGTGCCCGCGGGCACGTCCGCGGCCGCCTCGCCCGTCACGGTCTTCTGCACGGCGAAGCTCGCGCCCCCGGTGCAGTCGAACGGGCCGGGCCCGATCCACGGGTAGCTGTGCATCTCGAGCCCGCCGGTCACGCTCGGGTCGCCGAACGTGAGGTTCCCGCCCACGAGGACGCGGCCGTTCGTGCTCGTCGTGATCGTCGCGTCCGCGACCGGCGCGACGATCGTGCCGAGGAACTGGTCGGCCCGGCCCAGCGCGAGGTCCGGCGTGGACGCGAAGTTCCACAGGATGCGCGCGGCCCAGTTGCCGAAGCCCGGGTTGGAGTTGAAGTCGTTGATGAACGGCGAGCCGTTGCCCTCCCAGTAGTTGGGGCTCATGCTCACCGGCGCGTCACCGGTCACGTTGATCGCGATCGCGACGTCGTCCGGCACGTTCGCGAAGACGATCTCCTTGACGCCCGCGAGCTGCGCGGCGTCGACGGTGAACACCTGCGGGTCGGCGGCGCCGGAGCCGGTGAAGGTGACCCGGCTCCCCGACACGACGCCCGCCGCGGTCGCGGGCCACCCGGCGATCGTCGCCGACGCGTCGGCGACGACGGCACCGTACCCGGCCCACTCGCCGAGGGCCGCCGCACCCATGCCCTGCGTGACCGGGGCGTCCGCGCCCGGCGTCGTCCCGGCGGTCGAGAGCGACCCGCCGCCCGTGACCGCGGCACCGACGTTCACGGCGCCGCCGGTCGGCAGCGTCGAGCCGACGGTGACGCTCGTCTCCGGCCCGATCTCCAGGCCGCCCCCGACGGTGAGCATCACCGCACCGTCCGGCGGCGTGATCTGCGAGCCCGCTCCGACCGCGCCGATGCTGAAGTTCCCGGGGCCGTCGATCGTCGCCTCCCCCGCGACGACGAGCAGCCCCTCCGACTCCGCGGCGCTTGCCGTGGCGAGGTAGTCGCCCCCGGTCCACACCGTGACGTTCGTGTCCGTGAACAGCGGGGGCGTCTGGCCGACGTTCGGCATGTCCCCCGGCGCGGGGCAGGACCCGACCGCGGCGGAGGCCGGGCGCGCCTGCGGCCCCGAGACGAGGACGACGGCGCCGGCCAGGGCGAGCACGGCGGCGACGAGCGCCGCGACCGCTCTGCGCAGGCGTCCGGGTGCGACGCGGAGGGAGGGTGGGCGAGGGGTCATGCCGGGCTCCAGGTTCCGGGGGGGGTGCGCCCCGCGGCCGCGAAGCCAGGACGCCATGTCACCCAGGAGACGCGCCGGGACGCCGATCATGACGCGAACCCCGCGGTGACGTCGGTCATAACCCCCGGGGGTCGCAGCACTGCTCGGGACGGCACCCCTCCGCGGCCGTCGGGCTACCGTGGCGTCGGAGGTGTCGCCTGTGACCGCTCGTGCCCGGACCACCTGGATCGTCGTCGCCGTCGTGACCGCGCTCGCCGCCGTGGCGGCCGTCGCCTGGTACCTCACGCGGCCCGCCCCCGCGCCGCAGACCGCGCCGTCGGGCCCGCCGTCCGCCCCGGCCGACCCGACGCCGTCGGGCACGTCGCCGACGCCGTCCACCCCGCCCGAGGACCCCCTGGCCGGGTGGACGCTCGAGCAGAAGGTGGGGCAGCTCTTCATGGTCGGGGTCGACGTGCGGGACCCGCAGCAGGTGAGCTACGACGCCGTCTCGCGCCTGCACGTGGGCAACGTGTTCCTCGCGGGCCGCTCGCAGGCCGGGACCGGCCCGACGGCGGACCTCGTCGCGGGCTTCACGGCGCTCGTCTCCCCGGAGACGACGAACGGCACCCCGCTGTTCGTCGCGACGGACCAGGAGGGCGGGAAGGTCCAGGTGCTGCGCGGGCCCGGGTTCTCGCAGATCCCGGCGGCGACCGACCAGGCCCGGCTCGACCCGGCGACGCTCCAGGCCGACGCGACCACGTGGGGCGCCGAGCTCGCCGCGGCGGGCGTGAACCTCAACCTCGCGCCCGTGATGGACCTCGTGCCCGAGGGGACGGCCGCGCAGAACCCGCCGATCGGGGCCTTCCAGCGCAGCTACGGGTTCACCCCGGACTCCGTCACGTCGCACGCGAACGCGTTCAGCGCGGGCATGGAGGCGTCGGGCGTGGACGTGACGATCAAGCACTTCCCCGGGCTCGGCCGCGTCACCGAGAACACCGACACCGACGCCGGGGTCACCGACGACGTGACGACGCGCGACGACCCGTCGGTCGCCGTCTTCGCGTCGGGCATCGAGGCCGGCGCGGCGTTCGTCATGACCTCCACGGCCGTCTACCCGCAGATCGACGGGACGCTCCCCGCGGCCTTCTCGCCCGTCGTCGTGGACGGGATGCTGCGGGGCGACCTGGGGTTCGACGGCGTCGTCCTCACCGACGACGTGTCCGCCGCGCAGCAGGTGCAGGCCTGGTCGCCCGCGGACCGCGCCGTCCTGACGATCGCCGCGGGCGGCGACATGGTGCTGGCGTCCGCGGACCCGAGCGTCGTCGAGCCCATGGTGGCGGCCGTCGTCGAGCGGGCGTCGAGCGACGACGCGTTCGCCGCGCGGGTCGACGCAGCCGTGCTGCGCGTGCTCGCGGCGAAGGAGCGGCTGCGCTGAGCGCACGGCCCGGCGGTATAACTGACCGCATGGCTGCCCGTCGCCCCGCTCCCCGCCCGACGCTCGAGGCCGTCGCGGCCGTCGCGGGCGTCTCCCGCGCCACGGTGTCCCGCGTGATCAACGGCGTGCCGACGGTGGACCCGGCGATCGTGGCGGTCGTCGAGCAGGCGATCGACGAGACGGGCTACGTCCCCAACCTCGCCGCCCGGACGCTCGTGACCCGGCGCACGGGGTCGGTCGCGCTCGTCGTGTCCGAGCCGTCGGAGCAGCGCTCCCCGAGCCCGTTCCTCGAGCGGCTGTTCACCGACCCGTACATCGGGCGCGTGACGGCGGGCGCGCAGCTGGTGCTGCGCCCGCGCGACATCCACCTCGCGATCCTGCCCGCGGACCCGCCCGCGCACGACCAGGTCGTGCGCTACGTGCGGCAGGGGCACGTCGACGGCGTCCTGCTCATCACGTCGAGCGCGAGCGACCCGCTGCCGGCACGGTTCGCCGCGCTCACGGTCCCGGTCGTGCTGTCGACGCACCTCGACGGGGTCGACGAGGCGGCCGGCGTGAGCTGGGTGGACCTCGACCAGGCCGCCGGCGGCCGGATCGCCGCCGAGCGTCTGATCGCGGACGGCCGCACGCGCCTCGCGACCGTCGCCGGGCCGTCGGACGTGCCGTTCGCGCGGGGACGCCGCGACGGCTTCCTCGAGGCGGTGCGGGCCGCCGGGCTCGCGGAGCCGTTCGTCGTGGAGGGCGACTTCACGCGCGCGGGCGGGGAGGCCGCGGCGCGCGAGCTGCTCGCCGCGCGACCGGACGTCGACGGCGTGTTCGGCGCGAGCGACCTCATGGCCGACGGCGCGTCCCTCGTCCTGCAGGAGGCGGGCCGCCACGTCCCGCAGGACGTGGCCGTCGTCGGCTTCGACGACTCGACGGTCGCGCGCCAGGCCCACCCGCCGCTCACGACGGTCCGGCAGCCGGTCGAGGAGATGGCGGCCGAGATGGCGCGCCTCCTGCTCGCCGCGATCGACGACCCGGACACCGACGCGCGCTCGGTCCTGTTCGAGCCGCACCTCGTGGTCCGCGACTCCGCCTGACCCCCACCCGCTGAGTGCGTGAAAAAGTCGCGGTCGGGACGTCCGACCGCGACTCTCTCCTGCACTCAGCGGAGCGCGTCGTCCCGGGTCAGTGGCCCCCGCCCGCGACGAACGCGATGCCGACGGCGATCGCGACGACCACGACGGCGAAGCACACGACGGCGCCGACCTGACGGGGACGGGTCGCGCGCTCGACGCGCACGGTGCGGCCGTCGGACGTGAAGCGGCCGTCCGGGGTGCCGACCTCGACGGGCACGGCGCGCCCGGCGGCGAGCCGGACCCCCAGGGCGAACAGGGCGGGCAGGCCCGCGCCGACGACGAGGCCGGCGACGACGACCTTGAGCAGCGAGTCGATCTCGACGAACACGGTTCTCTCCTCCGGGCTGCCGGTCAGACGCCCGCGCGCTGGCGCGAGGCGGGCGTGGTCGGGGTGGTCGGCGCCGGGGCGGGCGCGGCGTCGGTGAACGGGTCGGCGACGTCGAGGCGACGCTCGAGCGCGGCCTCGCGCGCCTCGACGACCTCGGACTCGAGCCCGGCGTCCACCGCGCCCTCCTCCCAGGCGTCGTTGACGTTCGTGTGGTCGACGGGCTTGCGGCGCGAGGCGATCCAGATGGCCAGCGAGGACCCGACGAGGATCGCGAACACGACGACCGTCCCGGCGGCGCCCCCGATGCCGTGCTGGATGCCGTAGCAGGCCGCGCCGACGAGGCCGGCGGCCGGGAGCGTGAGGCCCCACGCGGCGAGCATGCGGCCCGCGACGCCCCAGCGGACCTTCGCGCCGGGCATCCCGACGCCGGAGCCCAGGATCGAGCCGGTCGCTACGTGCGTCGTCGAGAGCGAGTAGCCGAACAGGCCCGACATGAGGATGACCGCGGCGGACGACGTCTCGGCCGCCATGCCCTGGCGGGTGTCGATCTCGACGAGGCCCTTGCCGAGCGTGCGGATGATCCGCCAGCCGCCCAGGTAGGTGCCGAGGGCCATGAAGAACGCGCAGGACAGGATGACCCAGAACGGCACGCTCGAGTCGGCCGGGACGGCGCCCGCCGCGATGAGCGCGAGCAGGATGATGCCCATCGACTTCTGCGCGTCGTTGGTGCCGTGCGCGAGCGAGACGAGCGACGCGGAGCCGACCTGGCCCCAGCGGAACGCCCGCGTGGAGACGTCCTCGGGGACGTCGCGCGTGAGGCGGGCCACGGCCCACGTGCCGACGCTCGCGACGCCGACCGCGATGAGCGGGGCGAGCAGCGCGGGGATGAGCACCTTGGCGGCGACGCCGCTCCAGATGACGCCCTGCGTGCCGACTGCCGCGAGCACGGAGCCCACGACGCCGCCGATGAGGGCGTGCGACGAGCTCGACGGGATGCCGAGCAACCAGGTCAGGAGGTTCCAGGTGATGCCGCCCACGAGTCCCGCGAGGACGACCTCGAGGGTGATGACGTCGGCGTCGACCAGACCCTTCGCGATGGTCGCCGCGACGGCCAGGGAGAGGAACGCCCCGACCATGTTGAGGACGGCGGAGAGGGCGACGGCGGTCTTGGGCTTGAGGGCCTTGGTGGCGATGGACGTGGCCATCGCGTTGCCCGTGTCGTGGAAGCCGTTGGTGAAGTCGAAGGCCAGTGCGGTCACGACGACGAGCACCAGCAGGAGCGTCTCGGTCACGTCGTCCATGGTGCGGTCACGACCGCCGCGCGCTCGACCATCCTGTGGATTCTTCCGCCACTGTTCACCGACAGTTCATCCGGCGTTCGAAGCCCTCGTTCGAACGCCGGAGGGCCCGTCCGCTCCCGGGCCGGACGGCCCGGGAGCGGGGGCGGACGGCCCCTGGCGCAGCCGCATCGGGCGGGCCCGGCGCGGCCGTCCGCCCGCGTCAGGCCGGGGTTCGGGCGGCGAGCTCGGCGAGGGTGTCGTCGAGGTCCGCCACGACGGTCGCGACGGCCTCGCGCTGGGTCCGCGCGCGCTCCGCGGACGCGGCCACGGCGGTGCGCGCCTCGGCGAGGTCGGCGTCGAACCGGTCCGCGCGGGCCTGCGCCTCGGCGCGCTGGTCGCGTGCCCGCCGCTCCCCCGCGAACCACTGCCACGCGGCGAGGCCGGCCGCGACGACGGCCACCGTGAACCACGCCGGCGAGGCGGCGAGGCCGAGCACGACGCCGAGCGCCGCGACCGCGCCGGTCCCGCCGACGGCGCCCCACGACACGCCGTCCACCGGCTGCGCGAGGAGCTCCGCGCGGGCGGTCGCGGCCGGTGCGGCGCCGTCCTCGGTCGGCGTGACCGTCACGGTGCGGCGCCCGAGGCGCAGCTCGCGCGACGGCGCGGGCACCGCCGCGAGCTCGGCGGCCCGCGCGTGGGTCGCGGCCCGCAGTTCCTCGGCGACGAGGGGGCCCGCGAGCGCCGCGCGCCCGGGGTCGGTCCCGCGGGCGTCCTCGACGAGCAGGTCGACGAGCGTCCCCGCCGGGGCGTCCCACCCGGGCCCGTCCTCGCGGGGTGCTCGCCCGACGCGCTCGTCGAGCAGCGCCGCCCGGTCCAGGAGCCCGCGCTCCACGGGCGCCCCCTCGTCCACGAGCGACGCGACGACGTGGAGCAGCGCCGCGCCGGGCGCCTCGGGGGTCCCGGCCGGGAGGGGGCCGGGGCTCGGCGCGGGCACCGCGACCTCCCCCGCCACGAGCGCGCGCGACCACGCCGTCCACGACCGCAGGAGCGGGAGCGCGTCGGGGGCGGCGGCCCGACGGCGCGCCCCCGCCACGTCCTCCGCGGTCTCGGGGCTGCCCCAGGCCGCGCCGTCGGCGGGCGGCTCGGGCAGCGACGGCGCCGCCTCCAGGAGCCGGGCCCGCCAGCGGGCGCGTGCGTCGTCGTCGAGCAGCGCGACCCGCTCCGCGAGCGCGCGGCGCACGACCTCCACCCCGTCGCCGCCGAGGTGACCGGCCGCGGCCGCGACCCACAGCGCGCGCTCGGCCCCGGTGACGCCCACCTCGTCGGGCCCCTCGCCCGCGCCCGGCGACGGCTCGGGGGCGCCGTCGGCGCTCCCCCAGCCCGCGGCGGGCAGGACGGGCGCGTCGAGCACCCCCGGCACCCACTCGCGCGCGAGTCCCGGCTGCCCGACGAGCGCGCACACCGGGACGAGGTACGTCGCTGCACGACGGCGGTCGCGCAGCAAGGCCTCCTCGGCGGCCTCCCGGTCGAGCCGCCCGGCGGGGAGCTCGGCGACCGCGAGCGCGGCGGGCACGAGCCAGTAGCCGGGCACGTCCACGAGGTCCGGGGAGCGCCGCAGGTGCGACACGTCGCCCTCCCCCGTGACGACGGCCTGCGTGAGGGCGCGCGCCGCGTCGCGGGCGCGGCGCGCGGGCGTGAAGAGCGCGAGCTCCTCACGGACCTCGCCGAGCTCGATGAGCGCGTTGACGAGGCGCGTCAGCACCTCGACGCGGCTCGACAGGTCGCCCTCGAGCGACCGCAGGCGGCGGTGGAGCGACGCCTCGCGGGACCGCGCCATCGCGGCCTGGGCGGCGAGCTCGTCGGACAGGGCCCGCATGTTGCCCTGGTCGCTGCGCCAGGAGCTGTACGTCGACATGCGCGCGAGCGTACTCAGCCGGGCGGCGCTGTCGAGGGGGAGAACTCCCCCGGCGTGGGCCGTCGGTGCGGGGCACCGATGCCGGGCCCGGCCGAGGCGTCAGCGACGCGGGCGCATGAGAGGCGGGTCGAGCACCGCGGGCACGCTCGCGGGGGCGTCGTCCGGGTCGACCGCGGCGGCGTCGGATGCCGCGACGTCGGTCGCGGCGGCGTCGGCCGCGGCGGCGTCGGGTCCGGCGCCCGGCTGCGGGCCCGGCGCCGGGCGCGCCGCCCGGTAGAGCGCCGCGGGCCGCCCGGTCCCGCCCGACGTCGTGCGGCCCGTGTCCTCGAGGAAGCCGGCGGTCGTCGTGGCCTTGCGGGAGAAGTTCCGCGGGTCCAGCCGCACGCCCCAGACGGCCTCGTAGACGCGCCGCAGGTCGGCGACGGTGAACTCGGGCGGGCAGAACGCCGTCGCGAGCGCGGAGTACTCGAGCTTGGCGCGGGCCCGCTCGACGCCGTCGGCGAGGATCCGTGCGTGGTCGAACGCGAGGCCGGGCCCCGGCCCGTCCCCGAGCAAGGGCTCGACGGCGTGCCAGGCCGCTCCCCCGGCGTCGGACCCGGCGTGCACGACGCCGAACTCGGGCGCGAGCAGGAGGTACGCGACCGAGAGGACCGGCCCGCGCGGGTCGCGGTCGAGCGGGCCGTAGGTGCGGAGCTGCTCCAGGTGGCCGGGCGGTCGGACGCCCGTCTCCTCGGCGAGCTCGCGGCGCGCCGCCCGGGCGAGCCGCTCGCCCGGCAGCACGAACCCGCCGGGGAGCGCGAGCGCGCCGCGGTACGGCTCGACGCCGCGCTCGACGAGGAGCACGTGCAGCGCGTCGTCGCGCACGGTGAGCGCGACGACGTCGACCGTGACGGGCAGGAGGGCCGCGCCGGGCGGGACGTCGGGGGCCGGTGCGGCGGGTGCGGTCATGGACTCATCGTCGCACATTCGCGTCAGGTTGACGAGAACTGATGCACCGGCCTACGCTCGTTATCGTCAGGTTGACGAAAACAGATCGGAGACGACCATGGCCACCATCCGCACCTACCCGTGGACGCGGCACTTCCTCGGGAGCCCCACCGGGCACGTCGTGCACCTGCGCCGCGGGCGGGTCGCCCACGAGGGCGTCGGTCAGGCGTTCTGGTTCCGGCCCACGACGTCGGTCCTCTCCGAGGTCCCCGTCGACGACCAGGAGCTCCCCGTCTTCTTCCACGCCGTGACCGCCGACCACCAGGACGTCACCGTGCAGGCCGGCGTGACGTACCGGTTCGCCGACCCGGTGACCGTCTCGCAGCGCCTCGACTTCGCGGTCGACCCGGGCAGCGGCGAGACGAGCACCGCGGGTCGCGACCAGGTGACGAGCATCGTCGGGCGCCTCGCGCAGAGCCGGGCCACCGACGCGCTCGCCGCGATGCCCCTCGCCGACGCCCTGACGACCGGCGTGCCGCGCGTGCGCGACGTCCTCACCGAGGCGCTGACCACCGACCCGCGCCTCACCACGACGGGCATCGTCGTCATCGGCGTCCAGGTGCTCGCCGTCCGGCCGGAGAAGGACGTCGAGCGCGCGCTCCAGACGCCCGCGCGCGAGCACGTGCAGGCCGAGGCCGACCGCGCGACCTACGAGCGCCGGGCCCTCGCCGTCGAGCGCGAGCGGGCGATCGCGGAGAACGAGCTCGCGAGCAGGATCGAGCTCGCGACCCGGCGCGAGCGCCTCGTGGCCCAGGAGGGCGCGAACGCGAGGCGCGAGGCCGAGGAGAAGGCGGCCGCCGCCCTCGTCGACGCCCGCGCGACCGCCGAGCGCGCCCAGCTCGCGACCGACGCGAAGGCGGAGCAGGTGCGGGTCGTCGGCGCGGCCGAGGCCGCCGCCGAGCAGGCCCGCATGGACGTGTACGCGAGCGCCGGGCAGGGCACGCTCCTCGCGCTCGCGCTGCGCGAGGCCGCCGGGTCGCTGCCGGACGTGCAGAACCTCACCATCACGCCCGACCTGCTCACCGGGGTGCTGTCGACCCTGGCGCGCGGGCTCGGCCCCGACGGCGGGTCGCCCGCCACGGCGACCGGGAAGGCGGCCTGACGATGCTCCGGCGACGCGCCGTCGTCGTGCACCGGCGGACCGAGCTCGACGACCTGCTGGACCGGCACGGGACGCGCGGCCAGGCGGAGTTCTTCCTCCGGTCGCGCGGCCGGTCGCTGGCCGAGGTGCAGGCGCGGCACGACGCCCTCGCGGCCGCGCGCGACGCCGTCGTGGCCGCCCTGCCCCGGGCTGGGCGCGCGCCGACGTCGAGCGGGCGGACCTGTCGCGGTTCCTCGTCGCGCCCGAGGACGTGGTGGTGGTCGTAGGGCAGGACGGCCTCGTCGCGAACGTCGCGAAGTACCTGCACGGCCAGCCGGTCCTCGGCGTCGACCCGGAGCCCGGGGTGAACGCGGGCGTCCTCGTGCGGCACCCGGTCGCGGCGGCGACGGCCCTCCTGCGCGGGCTCGGGGCCGACGCCGAGGCGCCGGGCGGCGCGCCCGACCGGGTGGCGCTCCTGCCCGTCGACGCGCTCACCATGGTCCGCGCCGACCTCGACGACGGCCAGCACCTCACCGCGCTCAACGAGGTGTTCGTCGGGCACCCCAGCCACCAGAGCGCGCGCTACACGCTGCGCTGCGGCGCAGGTGAGGAGCGGCAGTCGTCGTCGGGCGTGCTCGTCGCGACGGGCACGGGCGCGACCGGCTGGTGGGCGTCGCTCGCGCACGACCGCGGCGGGCGGCGGGCCCCGGGGCGCACCGAGCACCGGCTCGGCTGGTTCGTCCGCGAGGCGTGGCCGTCGCCCGCGACGGGCGTCTCGCTCACCGAGGGCGTCGTCGAGGAGGGGGCCGACGTCGCGCTCACCGTCGCCTCGGACCGGCTCGTCGTGTTCGGTGACGGCGTGGAGGACGACCGCCTCGTCGCCTCGTGGGGCCAGACGGTGACGGTCCGCACCGCCGACGCCCCGCTCCGCCTCGTCCGCCCCTGAACCCCCGGCCGCGGCGCGCCCGCCGGTCGACCCGATTTCACCCGGGTGATCCGTCGGGACGGCGAGGGTCGGTGGGTAGCATCGCTGCGGTCACGGGATCCCCATGACTCCCCCCTCCCGCGGGCCTGGCCTGCGGGGACGCCGACCCCACGAGCCCACCGAGGTCCCCGCCATGAGCACGCCCATCGCCTTCACCGACAACGTCCGCGACCTGTCGAACGCCGGGGGCTACCAGTTCGAGTTCCGGTGCGAGCGCTGCGGCAACGGCTACCGCTCCGCCTACCGGACGGACGTCGTCGCGAAGGGCAGCAGCCTCGTCCAGGCGGCGGGCCGGTTCTTCGGGGGCAAGGTCGCCGACCTCTCCTACGCGGCGGGGTCGTGGGCCGCAGACCGCCAGACCAACTCGTCGGCGAAGGACAAGGCGCTCGACGCCGCCGTCGGCGAGGTGCGCGACGCGTTCCGTCAGTGCCACGGGTGCGGCGACTGGATGTGCCACGAGGTCTGCTGGAACGACGCCGTGGGGCAGTGCGTGCGTTGCTCGCCCAAGCAGGTGGAGGAGCTCGCCCAGCTCCAGGCCGAGGCCCGCCGGTACCAGGTCCAGGAGCAGCTCCGCACGACCGACCTCGTCGGCGGCGCGGACCTGCGGACGGCCGCCGTCACGCGGTGCCCGGCGTGCGACGCGAAGGTCGACGGCGGCAAGTTCTGCCCCGAGTGCGGCGAGCGCCTGGCGCAGGTGGCTGCGTGCCGCGAGTGCGGCACCCAGAACGCCGCGGCCGCGCGCTACTGCGCGGAGTGCGGCAGCCCGCAGTCCGTCTGACCCCCCGCCGCCGAGCATGCGGTCACAGCCCGTCCCCGACGCCGGACGGGCAACAACCCCATGCTCGGCGGCCTCGCGGGGTCAGTCTCCTCGTGGGGCGTCGTTCTGGTGCTGCTCGCGCTCGCGGCGGGCGCGGAGCACCGCCTCGCGGCGCTCGCCGATGGCGTCGCTCGTCAGGCTCGTGAGGCGGTCCTGCTCGGCGCGGGCCGCGGCGCGCTCCGCCTCCACGCGTGCGCGGTGCTCGGCCGACTGCGGGCGCGACCGGACGACGCGCGGGCCGTCGCGCATCACGTACCCGTCGGCGTGGCGCTCGAGCCACCGCTCGCGCCGCGCCGCGCGCACGCGCTCGCGGTGGAACCGCCAGACCCACCGGCGCCGCAGCGCGACCACGGACCACAGCGCGAACGGGACCGCGGCCACGACGAGCACGACCCGCCAGCCGGGCGGCAGCGCCGTCGACGCCCCCGCGCTCGCGAGCACCCACGCGACGCCGGCCGGCACCGCGGCCCCGGCCTCGCGGCGGTCGGGGTGCCAGCCGCAGACGGCGAAGCGCACGAGGGTGTCCGTGAGCCGCGAGCGCCGCTGCGGCTGGAGGGGCACGGGGAGCGGCCCGGGCACGGGCGGCCCGAGCGTCGTGCCCGGCGCGACCCGGCTCGTGAACGACAGCCGGTCGTCCCGGGACGACGGCCGCAGCGCCCGCCCGGCGTGCACGAACGCCAGCGCGGCGAGCGGCCAGACGGCGCACGACAGGTACCACGCGACCGGGCCGGCGAGCGCCACGGCGACCGGCGCGACGACCGCCAGCCGCCCGAGCTCGGCGCCGGGCGACGCGACGAGCTCGGCCCAGGGCTCCTGGTCCGCCGGCGGCGCGAGCAACCCGTACGCCGCGGGCGCGAGGTACAGGCCCAGGAGGGCGAGCCCGACGGCTGTCCCCACCAGCCCGACGGCGAGGTACCCGACCGGGCGCAGCAGCAGCGCGGCCCTCCCGGGCGGCGTCGCGTCGCGCGCCGTCCGCGGGTCGGGCGTCACGGTCTCGTCGGTCATCGCTCCCCCTCCGTCTGCGGCCTCACGCCCGCGGGCACGTCACCGGTCGACCAGCCCGAGCACGTCGAGCACCCACGCGTCCTCGTACGCGACCTCGCGCCAGCCCTCGTAGCGGCCCGAGACCCCGCCGTGCCCGGCGTGCATCTCGATCTTCAGCAGCGCGGGCGCCCCCGCGGCGCGCAGGCGCGCGACCCACTTCGCGGGCTCGACGTACAGCACGCGCGTGTCGTGGAACGACGTCACGGCGAGGATCCGCGGGTAGTGCGACGCGTCGTCGGGCACGTTCTCGTAGGGCGTGTACGTGCGCATGTACCGGTAGACGTCGGGGTCGTGCAGCGGGTCGCCCCACTCGTCCCACTCGACGACGGTGAGCGGGAGCGACGGGTCGAGGATCGAGGTGAGCGCGTCGACGAACGGCACCTGCGCGAGCACGCCCGCGAAGAGCTCGGGAGCGAGGTTCGTCACCGCGCCCATGAGCAGCCCGCCCGCCGAGCCGCCCTGCGCGACGAGCCGCTCCGGGCTCGTCCAGCCGGCGTCGACGAGGTGCCGCGCGACCGCGACGAAGTCCGTGAACGTGGTGCGCTTGGCGAGCGTCTTGCCCTCGTCGTACCAGCGGCGCCCCATCTCGCCCCCGCCGCGCACGTGCGCGACGGCGAACACGACCCCGCGGTCGAGCAGCGACAGGCGCGAGATGGAGAACCCCGGGTCGATGCTGATCTCGTACGACCCGTAGCCGTACAGCAGGAGCGGTGCCGGCTCGGCGCCCGTGCCCGTCGCGTCCAGCCCGACGGCGTCGCGCCGCCACACGAGCGACACCGGCACCTGCGTGCCGTCCTCGGCCGTGGCCCACTCGCGGCGCTGCACGTAGTCCGCGGCGTCGTAGCCGCCGAGCACGGGCTGCTGCTTGAGGAGCGTGAGCTCGTCGGTCTCGACCCGCAGGTCGTACACGGTCGACGGCGTGACGAAGCTCGTGTAGCTCAGCCGGACGTTCGGCTGGTCCCACTCGGGGTTGGCCCCGAGCGCGGCGGTGTACAGCGGCTCGTCGAACGCGACCTCGTGCACGTGCCAGAGGTCGGTCGCGGGCCCCGGCGTGTCGCCCGTGCGGATCGGGGTGGGCAGGCCCGCGGGCCGCGGCGGCTCGGGGCTCGCGAGGTCGATCACGCCGACCCGCGACAGCGCGTCGCGCCGGTAGGAGACCACGAGGTGCCCGGCGAACGCGTCCACGGCCTCGAGCCGGGTCGCGGGGTCGTGCGGCACGACGACGGTCGCGTCGCCCGGCCCGGCCGAGACGTCGGCGGCACCGGTGACGACGAGCTCGAAGTTCTCCGCGCCGTCGTTGTGCAGGACGAGCAGGACGTCCCGCCCCTCCCCCAACCCGCCGAGCACGGGGTCGGCGACCGGATTCTCGTCAGGACGGTCGCCGACCGCGTGCTCGGCGGTCGGGAACCACGTGCTCGGCAGGACGGCGTGCTCGACCGTGTACTCGACGCCCTCGCGGCGCGGCCAGACCACACGCGCCTCGCCCGTCGGGTCGTCGGCGTCGATCAGCCACGTCTCGGACGTGATCTTCGAGCCCACGTCGATCTGCACGAACCGCTGCGAGCGCGAGACGCCCACCCCGACCCAGAACCGCTCGTCGGGCTCCTCGAAGACGACGACGTCCTGGGTCGCGGGCGTGCCCACCTCGTGGCGCCACACGCGCCAGGGCCGCCACGCGTCGTCGACCGTCGGGTAGAACACGTACCGCCCGTCCGGGGAGAAGACGGCGCCCGGGAACGTCCCCGGGACCTCGTCCACGAGGTCGGTTCCGGACTCCAGATCGCGGATCCGCAGCGTGTAGCGCTCGTCGCCCACGACGTCGACCGCGTACGCGAGCCGCGTCCCGTCGGCCGAGACGTCGAACGACCCGAGCGAGAAGAACTCGTGGCCCTCCGCCTCGACGTTGTCGTCGAGGAGCACCTGCTCGCCCGGCACGGGCATGCCCGGCTCCAGCACGGGCGGCACCCAGGCCGACGGCGCGTCGCTGCCGAGGCTCGCGTCGATCGGGGCGCGGGCCCGGATCGGGTACTGCGACCCCTCGACCGTGCGCGCGTAGTACCAGTGCGCGCCCTGGCGCACCGGGACGGACAGGTCCGTCTCGAGCGTGCGGGCCTTGATCTCCTCGAAGATCCGCTCGCGCAGCGGCTCGAGGTGCGCGAGGCGCGCCTCGGTGTACGCGTTCTCGGCCTCGAGGTGCGCGACGACCTCGGGCGACTCCTTGTCCCGCAGCCACTCGTAGTCGTCGTCGACCGTCTCGCCGTGGTGCGTGCGCGGCGCGGGACGACGGGGGGCGACGGGCGCCTGCGGCGTCTCGGCCGGCTCGGCCACCTCGGGCTCGGGAGAAGGCGGCGTAGCGGGCTGCGTGAGGTCGTCGGGCATCTCGCCAGGGTAGTGCCGGGACGCGGCCGTCAGGCGTCCGGGGCGTCGACCGGCTCCAGGTCGCCGGGCAGCCACGTGCGGTCGAACCACGGCTCGAGCGGCCCGTACAGGCGCAGCATGGGGAACCAGGACTTCCCCGGGACCGTCCCGACCCAGTTGTGCTCGCGCCCCGCGGGCGGCTCCGGCCCGAACCAGAGGACGGTGCTCCCGTCGTCCTCCGTCGCGACCGTGCCGCCGAGGCTCATGAGGCTGGGGTGCGGGTCCGCGGTGCGCAGGAGGGAGCGGGTCTGCGTGTCGTAGAGGTCGACGGACCAGAAGTTCTTCGCGGGCGGGTTCGGCGGCAGCACGAGCCGGTACGTGCGGCCGCCGTCGAGGACGTCGCCCCGCGCGTCGTGCGCCGTGTACGCGTAGGCCGACCCGGCGCCGACCTGGGCGTGCGCCATCGCGGGCGTGATGACCGTCGCGAAGAAGTGGAACTGCGTGCGCGCGTCGAGCAGGCGCGCGCCGTCCGCGAGGAACTCGTACGAGCCGCCGATGAACGCGTCGAGCCAGCGCGACCCCGGGGCGATCCGCGCCGCCGGGTCGCGCGGCGAGTAGACGAGCGCCCGGCTGATCGCCGCGGCCGTCCGCGCGGCCGCGTCGAGCGTCGCCCGGCGCTCCGGGTCGGGCTCGAACGGCCGGCCGTGGACGATGCCGAGCGCCCGGAGCGCGCCCGCCCGCTCGGGGTCCAGCGCGCCCGGCGGCTCCTCCGCCACGAGCTCGGCGACCTCGTCGAAGAACGAGACGTCGCTCGCGTGCACGGTGTTGATGCGGGCGCCCGCGATGTTGACGAACTCCGTCGGCGGCGGGTCCGCCGCCTCGGCGAGCGGGTAGATCCGGGTCTCCTTCATCGCGGGCACGCCGCCGAGCGCGCGCAGCACGACCCAGTTGGTGAACGTGGGCGTGCGGTGCACGAAGTAGCCGTCCGGCACCTCGCCGTCGTAGCCCGGCGGGAGGAACAGGTACCGGCCGCCCTCGCCCCGGTCCGGCCCGGCGATGCCCATGTCCGCGACGTAGCGGAACCAGAAGTCGTCCACGACGCACAGCGACTGCCGGGGCGGCTCGATCACGAGCGGCCCCGTCTCGCGCAGGTCGACGAAGAGCGAACCGTACGTCGTCTCGGTGTTCGCGGTGAGGAAGATGCCGTTCGAGTCCGCCCGCGGGTCCGTGTAACCCACCTGGTTCGAGCGGAGCAGGCCGAGGCTGCGGAACCCGCGCCGCATGGCGACGAGCGAGGCGCCCGGCATGGCGTCGAGGAACGCCGCGACCCCGCGGACGAAGTCCAGCGACCCGTAGAGCCGGTCGAGGGACCCTGGCATCGGGACGCCGTCGACGAGCTCGACCGGACCGAACGGGGTGTCCAGAGGGGAGGGGGTGCTCACGGCCGCGACGGCGGTGGCCAGCGGGTCGGTGCTCGGCTCGGTCATCGCTCAGGCCCTTCGTCGCGGGTACGGAGGCGGGACGCGCGCGCTCGACGTCGAGCGGCTGAGCCGACCGTAGGACGCACCGGGCGGTCGCGCGACCGCGAGCGTGCGGGGGCGTCAGCCGAGGAGGGCGACCGTCTGCCCGTCCCAGCGCAGGAGCCGTCCCTGCACCGGGAGCAGCCCGCCCCAGCTGCCGTCGAGGTCCTCCGACCAGACGACCGACCCCGACGACAGCTCGAGCGCCACGACGCGCGACCTCGCCCCCGTCGCGGGGTCGACGAGCACGAGGAAGGCGCAGCGCCCGTCGGTGAACGCCTGCGTCACCACGGCGCCGTGACCGCGCTCGCCCGCGAGGTCGTCGACGAACCGCGACCACGTCTGCTCGCCCGACAGCGCGTCCAGCCCCACGACCGTGCTCGCCGTCCCGACGACGGCCGTGCCCTCCGCGACGACGTACACCGCCTCGGGCACGCGGGCGCCGTCGAACGTCCACAGGCGCGCGCCCTGCTCGTCGTAGGCGCGCAGGGCGATGCCGTCGCGCACGAGGAGCACGCCCGGAGCGGGGTCGTCGGTCGCCTGCGGGTCCAGCACCTCGCCCGGCACGTCGAGGAGCGGCGTCCCGTCCGGGTCGAGCACGCGGTCGGCGCGCAGCGCGCCGTCCGACCCCTGCCGGTCGGCGTCGACGAGGAACCGCCCGCCCGCGAGCGGGACCGCGCCGTCGGTCGGGGCGTCCGGGTCGTCGAGCCGCTCGCCGTCCGGCAGGAACGACGCCGCGACGCCGC
Source organism: Cellulosimicrobium sp. JZ28 (assembly GCF_015327065.1). Taxonomy (NCBI): domain Bacteria; kingdom Bacillati; phylum Actinomycetota; class Actinomycetes; order Micrococcales; family Promicromonosporaceae; genus Cellulosimicrobium; species Cellulosimicrobium sp. JZ28. The sequence continues at coordinate 3,582,618 of NZ_CP017660.1, forward strand.
ACCCGCCCACGTCGACCAGGGTCTCCGTCGCGACGAGCAGCAGCCGCTCCGGGTCGACCTCCTCCCCGCCGGTCTCGGCGTCCCACGACGTGCACGACCACGGGACGTCCTGGAACGGCAGCTCGCGCCGCCAGCGCACCGCGCCCGTGGCGGCGTCCTCGAGCGTCACGACGACGTCCCGCCCCGCGACGCCGTCGACGGACTCGCCCGCACCGGGGTCGACGGCGACGGGCGCACCGCTCGGCTCGCCCGGCTCGCCCATGCGCTCGGCCCGCACGAGGCCGCCGTCCGGACCGGGGACGAGCAGCGCCCCCGCGGTCTGCGCCTGCCGCTGCCCCACGACCCGCCCCCGGGCGTCGAGCACCGTCACGGTCGCCGTGCCCTCCCGCGGCCGGGGCGGCGGGCTGACGTCGTACCAGGACGGCGTGACCCCCGAACCGGCGACGCACACCACCGTGCGCGACGGCACGGCCGACCGCTCCCACGGGCTCCACGACCCGCACACGGCCTCGTCGCCGCCGACCGGCACGCGCCACGCCTCGTCGCCGGTGTCGAGGTCGAGCGCCACCGCCTCGTCGCCGTCCACGGTGACGAGCAGGCCCGGGAGGAAGGCCGTCCCGCGGTCCGCCGCGGCGGGGGCGCGCCACTGCTCCGTCGGGGCGGTGTCGAGCGCGCGGACCGCGCCGCGCGCCGTCTCCAGCCGCTCCCGCGCGTCCCGGCTCGTCGCGGCGTCGACGACGAGCATCCCGCCGACGACGAGCACGACCACCCCCGTCGCGACCGCCGCGGCCACGACCCGGCGACGGCCGGGACCGGGCGGTGTCTCCGGCGCCTCAGGGGGTGCCCCGGCCGGCCGTGGTCCAGGACCGGACGCACCGGGCGCCGACGCTCCGGGAGGCAGTGGAAAGGTCGTGCCGCGCGGCACGGCGTGCGGTCCGCCGAGCAGCACCGGGTGCGGCGCGTCGAGGAGGTCGAGGTCGTCGTCGACCCCGGCCGTGTCGACGAGCTCGAACGTCCGGCGGCCGTCGCCGCCGTCTCCCCGTCGGAGCGGCACCCCCTCAGCGTAGGCCGGTCGTCAACCGAGCCGGGCGATCTCCGACTGCCCGATCCGCAGGAGCCGGCCCTGGAGGGGAACGGGCCAGGAGCCGTCGTCCGAACCGCCCTCGGCGGACCACGCGACGTGACCGTCGGCGAGGTCGACCGCGAGGAGGTCCGTCCGCCCGTCGTCCTGGTAGGCGAGCAGGATCGCGCGCTGCCCGTCCGTGTAGGCGGTGTCCATCCAGCTGACGCTCCCGCCGGCCGCGGCCTCGACCGTCTCGCCGTCGAGGGACCAGCGTTCGCGCCCCGTGGCCGCGTCGAGCCCGTCCAGGGCGCCGTCGCCGTAGCCCGTGGAGACGACCACCGTGTCGCCCGCGGCGACGAGCACGGACTCGGCGCCGCCGGACTTCTCCGCCCCGCGCCACAGCTCGCGCCCCGTGTCGTCGAACGCGACGAGGTCCAGCCCGTCCCGGGCGAGGAGCGGCGCGTCCGAGCCGTCGGTCGCGCGCGGCACGAGGACCGGGCCGGGCGGCTCCCAGCGCACGGCTCCGTCCGCCCCGAGGATCGCGTGCCTCGCACCGCCCGGATCGCCCGGTGACGTGAAGCCCCAGCCGTTCCCGTTGCCTCTCGGGTCGCGGTAGTACGTGCCGTCGGCGAGCGCCACGACACCGTCCGCCGGGTCGCCGACCTCGTCGAGGCGTTCGCCGTCGGGTGTGAACCAGGCCGTGACGCCACAGCCGTCGACACGGACGAGGTGCGTCTCCGTCAGCGCCCAGAGGCTCTCGAGCCGCGCCCGGATCGTCTCCGTGCCGCCGGTCTCGGACCACTCGACGCACTGCCCGGCCCCGCGACGAACGGCACGTCGGCCTCCCACCGGGCGGCGCCCGTGAGCGCGTCCTCGACGCGGACGACGGCGGGGCGCCCCGGGGGAAGGTCGACCGGCTCCCCGGTGGCCACGTCCTGCTCGACGACCGCGCCGTCGCCCGCCGGTACCTCGCCGACGCGCTCGGCCCGGAGGATCGTGCCGCCGGGCCCGGGTGCGGGCGTGCCGCCGTCGGACGTCGTGTCGCGGCGCCCGAGCACCTCGCCTTCCACGTCGAGCACCGTGACCGTCCAGTCCGACGCGAGGACGCGCCCGGTCTCGCGCTCGATCGTCAGCTCGTCGTCCTCCCCCGAGGCGACCTCGTCGGGGACGACCGGCGCCACGCACGCGATCGTCGACCCCGGCTCGCCGAAGGGCAGCGACCAGAAGAACAGTCCCCCGCAGGACGCGTACGCGCCGACGTCGACGCGCCAGCGCTCCGCCCCGTCGTCGAGCGAGCGGGCGACGGCGGTCCCGTCCTCGACCGTCACGACCGCCCCGGGCAGGAGCGCGAGCCCGCCCGAGACCTCGACGTCGGCCGTCCAGCGCTCGACGGGCGCGTCGGGCAGCGGCTCCAGGCCGCCGGGCGCGGCCCGCAGGCGCTCCAGGTCGGCCCGGCCCTGCCACGTGTCCACCGCGAGCATGCCGCCCAGCACGAGCGCGACCCCCGCCGCGACCCCCGCGACGACCGCCGCAGGCCATCCTCGCCGGGGCGGTCCACCCTCGGCCGGGTCGCTCTCAGCAGGGTCGCTCTCCGCCGGGTCGCTCTCCGCCGGGTCGTCGTCGACCGACGCACGTCCGGGCGGGCCGTCGGGTCCCGCGGGACCGTCCGTCGCCCCGAGGGCGGCACGGACGCCCGCCGTCGCGCCCGGCGTCCAGGTCGTGCCCCCCGTCGCGCCGGACGGCACGCCGCGCGGCCCGCCCGGCGAGACCGGGCCCGGGCCGCCGAGGGCGTCGTCGTCCGCGTCGACGTCGTCGGACTCGACCAGCTCGAAGGTCAGTCGGTCCCGGGCGTCACGTCGTCGGAGCGGCACGCAGTCAGCCTAGGGCAGCGCCCGGCGGCCGACTCGCCCCCGGCCGGGCCCGCCCCTGGGCGCGCCTAACCAGGCCGGACCCGCCCCCGGCCGCGCCCGACCCGGGCGGACCGGCCCGGCGGCGCGTCCGGCCGGGACGGGATGCCCGTCAGGCGACGCCGAGGTACGCCTCCTTGATGCTCGAGTCCGCGAGCAGCTCGCGCCCGCCGCCGCTGCGCACGACCTCACCCGTCTCGAGCACATACGCGCGGTGCGAGCGCGACAGCGCCTGCTGCGCGTTCTGCTCGACGAGCAGCACCGTCGTCCCCTGCGCGTTGATCTCCGACACGATGCGGAAGATCTGCTGGATGACCATGGGCGCGAGCCCCATCGACGGCTCGTCGAGGAGCAGCAGCCGCGGCCGGGCCATGAGCGCGCGCCCGATCGCGAGCATCTGCTGCTCGCCGCCCGACATGGTGCCGCCCACCTGCTCCTTGCGCTCCGCGAGCCGCGGGAAGAGGTCGAAGACGCGCTCGACCGTCTCGTCGTGCTCGGCCTTCGACGCGAACGTGCGCGCGTAGGCGCCCATCTCCAGGTTCTCGACGACCGTCATGCCGGGGAAGATGCCGCGGCCCTCGGGCGCCTGCACGATGCCCTCGAGCACGCGCAGGTGCGCCTTCATCTTCGTGATGTCCTTGCCGTCGAAGAGCACCTTGCCGCGCGCCACCGGGCGGATGCCCGAGATGGCGCGCATCGTCGTGGTCTTCCCGGCGCCGTTGGCCCCGATGAGAGTGACGAGCTCGCCCTCCTCGACGGTGATCGAGATGCCGCGCACGGCCTCGATGCGCCCGTAGGCGACCGTCATGTCCTGCAGCTCAAGCAGGGGCATGGCCGCTGCCTCCTTCGGTGGTGGGGGCCGCGGGCCCGACGCCGTCCGGGCCGTCCAGCTCCTCGTCGGGCACGCCGAGGTACGCCGCGACGACCTTGGGGTCGTTCGTGACCTCGTCCGGCGTGCCGTCCGCGATGACGCGCCCGAACTCGAGCACGACGATCCGGTCGGTCACCCCGCGCACGAGGCGCATGTCGTGCTCGATGAGCAGCACGGTGTACCCGTCGTCGCGGATGTGGCGGATGAGGTCCATGAGGGACTCCTTCTCCGCCGGGTTGAAGCCCGCCGCCGGCTCGTCGAGGCACAGCAGCTTCGGCTCGGTCGCCAGGGCCCGCGCGATCTCGAGCCGGCGCTGGTCGCCGTACGAGAGGTTGCGCGCCTTCTCCGTCGCCCGCCCGCCGACGCCCACGAACTCGAGCAGCGCGAGCGCCCGGTCGATCGCGTCCCGCTCCTCGCGCCGGTGCCGCGGCGTGCGCAGCAGCGCCCCGGGGACCGACGTGCGGTGCCGCGCGTCCGACCCGACGACGACGTTCTCCAGCGCCGTCATCTCGTTGAACAGGCGGATGTTCTGGAACGTGCGGGCGATGCCGCGCTGCGTGATCCGGTAGCGCTTGAGCTTGCCCACCGGGGAGCCGTCGAAGACGACCTGCCCCTGGGTGGGCCGGTAGACGCCCGTCATCGCGTTGAACGCGGTCGTCTTGCCCGCACCGTTCGGTCCGATGAGCCCGAGGATCTCGCCGCGCCGGATGTCGAAGGTCACGTCGTCGAGCGCGACGAGGCCGCCGAACTGGACCGTGACGTTCTGCATCTGGAGCAGCGGCTCGCCGACGCGCGCGTGGACCGTGCGGTCCGGTGCGACCATCGCGTCGACGAGCTCGGGGTTGGCGAGCTCGGGGCGCACGTCCGCGACGTCGACGACCGCCGGCTCCTCGAGGACGGCTCCGGGCATGTACAGGTCGGCACGCGAGGAGTCGGCGCGGCCCGACGACGCGAGGTGCTCGTCGCCGTGCTCGCCGCCCGCGCCGATGCCGCCGGGGTCGTGGGTGCTCATCGGGTCTCCTCCCCGGTCGTGGTGCCGTCTGCGCCGGTCCCGGTCGTCGTGCCCGTCACGCGCGTCGCACGGGAGCCGCCCGACACCGTGGCGACCGCCGGGGAGCCCGGGCGGGCGCCGTCGTCGGACCCGCTCCGCGTGACGGCCTGCGCCGCGCGGCGCGCGGCGACGTAGAGCTCGCGCCCGTAGGCGAGGAGCTTCTGCCGGACGGGGAGGAGCCCTTGCGGACGGAAGATCATGAGCACGACCAGCGCGATCCCGAAGAACAGGTACCGGTAGCTCGCGATCTCGTTGCCGTTGATCGGGATGCCGAACAGCTCCGTGCGGCCGAGGAAGAAGTTCGGCAGGTACACGATGATGAACGCGCCGAGGATCACCCCGAGCTTGTTCCCCTGGCCGCCGAGCACGACGGCGCACAGGAAGAGCACGGAGTTGATGACGTTGAAGTTCGTCGGGATGACGAACTGGACCTGCCCGGCGTAGAGCGCGCCCGCGACACCGCCGATCGACGCCCCGATGACGAACGCCCACAGCTTGAAGCGGAACGTCGGGACGCCCATGATCTCGGCCGCGTCCTCGTCCTCGCGGATCGCGACCCAGGCGCGCCCGACGCGCGAGCGCTCCAGGTTCCCCACGAGCAGCAGCGAGATGACGATGAACACGAGGCTCAGCCAGTACCACCACACGCCCGAGTTGAGCGTGCCCGCGGCGTTCCCCGCGGAGAAGACGCCGTTGGGCAGCTCCTCCGTGACGCCCACCCGGGGGTAGGCGACGCCGCGCAGGCCCTGGCCGCCGCCCGTCAGCTCGTCGAGGTTGTCCGCGAGGAGGCGGACGATCTCGCCGAAGCCGAGCGTGACGATGGCGAGGTAGTCGCCGCGCAGGCGCAGCGTCGGTGAGCCGAGGATCAGCCCGGACAACGACGTGATCGCGACCGCGATCGGCAGCGCCGCGAGCCACGCCCAGTCCTTCGACAGCCACTCGTCGGTCTGGTTCCACGGGCTGTCGGGGCTCGTGAGGATCGCGACCGTGTACGCGCCGATGGCGTAGAAGCCGACGTAGCCGAGGTCGAGCAGGCCCGCCTGGCCCACCACGACGTTGAGGCCGATGGCGATGAGCGCGATCATGCCGAACTGCGCCATCACCCCGCCGAAGTTGGTGCCCACCGTGGTGAGCACCGGGATGTTGAGGATCGGCACGAGCGCCAGGAAGAGGAGGAACGGCACGCCGATCGCCCACTGCGTGGGCCGGGCCTGGGCGTCCCACCACAGGCGCAGCCGGTCGCCGACTCCGCTGTGCGGCCGGTCCTTCGTCGCGACGCGGCCGGCGGGCGGCATCGCGGTGGGGCGACCGCCGTCGGGCGCGGGGCCGGGTGCAGGTGTCGAGGTGCTCATGCGCGGGCCCTCCCCAGCGACTCCCCGAGGATGCCCGTCGGGCGGAACATCAGGACGATGATGAGGAGCGCGAACGCGACCACGTCGCGCCACTCCGTGCCGAACACGACCTGGCCGTAGTTCTCCATGACGCCGAGCAGCAGGCCACCGAGCAGCGCGCCGCGCAGGTTGCCGATGCCGCCGAGCACCGCGGCGCAGAACGCCTTGATGCCGAGGATGAAGCCGCCGGAGTAGATGATCCCGTTCGGCACGCGCAGCGTGTAGAGCAGCGCGGCCGCACCGGCGAGGATGCCGCCGATGAGGAACGTCAGCATGATGACGCGCTCGCGCGAGACGCCCATGAGGGTCGCGGTCACCGGGTCCTGCGCGACGGCGCGGATGCCGCGGCCGAACTTCGTCCGGTTGATGAACATGTCCGTCGCGAGCGCGAGGACCAGCGCCGACAGGATGATGACGAGCGTGATGTTCGTGACCGGCGCGCCGCCGATCGTGAACTGCACCTCGGGCTGGACGAGCCGGATCGGCTGCTGCGCGTTGACGCCGCCGAGCGTGCCGCCCGTGAGCTTCGGCAGCACGAAGTGCACGAACTCCTGGATGATGAACGACATCCCGATCGCGGTGATGAGGAAGACGAGCGCCGGTGCGCCGCGCCGTCGCAGCGGCCGGTACGCCACGCGTTCCAGGCCGACGGCGGCACCGCCCGCGACGAGCATCCCGCCGAGCATCGCGATGCCGAGGTAGAGCACCGTCAGGGCGATGCCCTTGTCGTACGCGTTCCCGCTCGGGTAGAAGCCGAGCAGCATGAGCGTCGCGTACTGCCCGAACATGCCGAGCATGAAGACCTCGGAGTGGGCGAAGTTGATGAGCCGCAGCACGCCGTAGACGAGCGTGTAGCCGACGGCGACGAGCGCGTAGATCGCGCCGTAGGTGAGGCCCTCGATGGTGAGGCCCCAGAAGTTCCGGGCGAGGCCCGCGATGTTGAAGTCGATGAGGGACTGGTGGACGAGGGGGCCGGCGGTCGCGCTGTGCATCAGCGCGTCAGCAAGAGCGGGCATGACGCTCCCTGGTTTCGTTCTCTGGGGTACGAGGTCGTGGTCCACGACGGGCGCCCCGCCGACCGGTCCCCGCGCGGGGCGGGGACGTCGGGGCGGGGCGCCCGTCGTCGTCGGACTACTGGACCTCGTAGATCCAGATGAGCGCGGAGGCGAGCTCGCCCGTGTCGTCCCACTCGTAGGCGCGGGCCAGGCCCTCGCCGGAGTAGTTCGCCACGTAGTCGATCAGGCCCGCACGGTCGGTCACGCCCGAGGCGATGCCCGTGAGCATGATCGTCGCGAGGTCGTAGCCCTCGACCGAGTACACGCCCGGCGCCTGGCCGTTCGTCTCCTCGTAGGTGGCCGCGAAGTCCTCCGGGGCCGGGCCGCACGGGCAGGAGAGGATCGCGCCCTTCGACGCGGCACCCGCCTGCGAGACGAACTGCGGGTCGTTCGTGCCGTCCGCCGAGACGAACGGGATGTCGACGCCGCCGTCGCGCAGGCCCTGCACGAACGGCGCGGCCTCCGCGTAGTAGCCGGCGTAGAAGACGGCGTCCGCGTCGGCGCCGGAGATGATCTGGACGGCGGCCGAGAAGTCCTTGTCGCCGGTCTTCACCTCGGCGGCGCAGTCCTCGTTCGCGGCGTCGCCCAGGCCCTCGGTGATCTGCTGGGCGAGGCCGATGCCGTAGTCCGAGTTGTCGGAGACGACGCAGACGCTGCCGAAGTCCTTCGTGTTGACGAGGTACTTCGCGACCGACGGGCCCTGGACGGCGTCGTTCGCGAGACCGCGGAAGAAGTTCGTCCAGCCGTTCTTCGTGAGGTCGGGGTTGGTCGCCGACGCCGTGAGCGACAGCAGGCCCGCCTGGTTGAACACGTCGCCCGTGGCGGCCGTCTCGCCCGAGAACGCGGGGCCGAGCAGACCGAGCACGCTCGCGTCGCCGACGATCTGCGGCGCGACCTGGGTCGCCTTCTGCGGGTCGCCCTCGGTGTCGAACGGCTTGAGCGTGACCTGGCAGCCCGGGTTCGCCTCGTTGAACGCGTCCACCGCGACCTGGGCGCCGTACTGGATGTTGAGTCCGAGCGCGGCGTTCGGGCCCGTGAGAGCTCCGGCCACCGCGATCGAGGTGCCCTCGGCGCACTCGGCGCTGCCGTCACCGGCGGGGTCCGCCGGGTTGCCGGCCGCGGTCGCCTCGACCTCGGCGCCGTCGATGTCGATCTGGACCGACGGGACGATGCTCAGGTCGGCCGAGCCGCCGCCGTCGTCGGTCTCGGTCGACGTCCCGGTCGTCTCGTCGTCGCCGCCGCCCTGGGACTGGGGACCGCAGGCGGTGAGGACGAGGGTGGCCGCGAGGAGCAGGGCGGCACCCCCGCTCGCCCGTCGTGCTGTGCGATGCATGCCAACCTCCGTGGTCCTGATCCCCGCGGAGGCAGCCAAGCCGCCTCTCTCCGCGGTCGATCGCTGAATTCAACACTGAATTGCGTGCTGAATAGTGACACAGGTCACCCGGGGACGAAACCTCCCCGCGGTCGCGCCGTCCGGAGCCCTCCGCGGCATCTCGGAGGGCTCCGGACCCACGAATCCGCGGGAGGGGGCGCCTCCGCGTTCCTGGGTGACGCGAACGTAGGCGGATCGGGTTTCGTGGGACGCAGGGAGTTGTTACCGACTCGTAACGCAAGGGTCTCGTTTCGTTCCGTGAACGGTACGAACGTCCCGTTCTGAGCCCTCGACGCACTCCCCGGCGACGCTCTCCGGGCACCTCACGGAGAGTGCCCGGGGACCTTCCGGGCGCCTCCACGCGCGCTCCCTGCACCTGCCACCGCGGACGCCGCGGGGGTCGGCACAACAGCTTGCGGCAACCCATGGCCAAGAGGGGGCCTACCATGTACGGTTGTCTCCGAGATTGCAGTGCCTCGCTTGTCCTCGCGTCGACGTGACCGCCACCCGGCGGGTGCCCGGCGGACCTTGTTACCCAAGAGTTGACGACGAACACCGTGATGTACTCCCCTGCGCCCGCGGGGGGTGTTTCCACACTCTTGAAGGAGTAACAATGGCTACCGGAACCGTGAAGTGGTTCAACAGCGAGAAGGGCTACGGCTTCATCGCCCCCGAGGACGGCTCGGCCGACGTGTTCGCGCACTACTCCGCGATCCAGTCGCAGGGCTTCCGCACGCTGGAGGAGAACCAGCGCGTCGAGTTCGACGTGACGCAGGGCCCGAAGGGCCCGCAGGCGGAGAACATCCGCCCCGTCTGACCCGATCTCCTCGGTAGCGGCTCGCCGCACCGATCGATCGTTCCTCGAGTGCCCCCGACCCTCCGGTCGGGGGCACTCGTGCGTTCCGGGCAGCGAGGCGGGGCGGCCTCAGAACTCGCCGAAGCCGCCGAAGTCGTCGAAGCCGCCGCCGTCGAAACCGCCGCCGAAGCCGCCGTCGTCGAAGCCGCCACCGCCCGCCGGGTCCCCGCCCGACGCCTCGACGGCGCCGCCGTCAGCGCCGCCCTCGGCGGCGCCCGGGTCCTCGCCCGCGCCCGGGTCCTCGGCAGCCGCGTCCTCGGCCACGGGCTGGCTCGGGTCGGCGAACGCGGGCCCGAACAGGGCGTTCGCGACCGCGGACCCGATGACGACGCCCGCGATCGTGCCCAGCAGGCTCGACCCGACCATCGCGCCGAACCCGGGGCCCGCCTGGCCCCGGCCCGCGAAGGTGCGCTCCAGCGTCCCGGGCTGCCGCATCTCGGCCCGCGTCGCCATGCGTGCGAGGTCCTGCGGGGCGTCCGACGTCGCCCGCTCGCCCGCCGGGACCTGCTCGCCGAGCTCGGCGAGCACCTGCCGGCGCTGCTCCGGCGTGAGCCGCGCGAAGGCCTCGGCGTGCGCCTGCTCGACGGCGTCCGGCGGGGCGGTGCGCAGCAGGTAGCGGTAGCGGTCGATCGCCACCTGGTCGGGCGTGCGCTGCCCGGCCGCGGGCCGGGCGTCCTGCGGGGCGCTGCCGTACGCGGGCTGCTGGGCTGGGTACTGCGTCGGGTAGGGGTTCGCGGGCTGCGTCGGGGGCTGGGCGCCGTAGGGGCCCGTGTGCTGCGGCGCGCCGCCGTGGTCTCGCGGCTCGCGGCCGAGGAGCCGGTCCAGGAATCCCATGGGTCGTCCTCCGGGGGTGGGGGCGCCGAGCGGTGCGCTCGCGCCGGGGTCGTGGCCGGGTACGGCTCACTCCCCGACCAACGACGCGCACCGGCGCGCGGTTCCGGCGGGTGCGTCCGGTCGGAGGTTCCGCCGAGCGGTTCAGGTGGCTCCCGCGGCCGGGAGTCGCCCGTCAGGACGTGAGGGCCAGGAACGCGCCGAGCTCCTCCAGACCGCGGGCCGAGCGGGGCAGCGTGTCGGTGAGCCCCGGCGAGCGCACGACGACCGCGCTCCACTGGGCGCGCGACACCGCGACGTTGAGGCGGTTCCGGGACAGCAGGAACCCGAGCCCGCGCGACGCCTCGTGCCCGGACGACGCCGCGAGCGTGAGGATGACGACCGGAGCCTCCTTGCCCTGGAACCGGTCGACCGTCCCGACCTCGACGTCCGGGTAGCCCGCGTCGCGCAGGGCGCCGCGCACCGCCCACACCTGCGCGTTGTACGGGGCGACGACGAGCACGTCGCCCTGCCCGAGCGGACGCTCGTGCGCGACGCCGTCGACCGTCGTCGTCCAGGACCGGCCGAGGACGTCCGCGACCTGGCGCACGACCTCGGCCGCCTCCTCCGTCGAGCGCACGGTGCTGCCCGCGTGCTCCACGAGCACCTGCCGCACGCCGGGCGCGACGCCGCCGAGGCGGCGGGCCGCGGCGAGCGGGTGCGCCCGCAGCCGGTCCTCGTAGGAGAGCGTCGAGACCGCTGCGGCGAGGTCCGGGTGCAGGCGCCACGTGGTGGCCAGGAAGTAGCCGCGCTCAGGGGGCAGCACCCCGTGGCCGTCGGCGAGCCAGGCGAGCGCCGAGCGGTCGACGGGCTCGGGGTGACGGCCCTGGCTGACCTGCGGGAGCTGCTGCGGGTCGCCGAGCAGGAGCAGGCGGCGGGCCGCCCGCGCGACCGCGACCGTGCTCGCGAGCGAGAACTGGCCCGCCTCGTCGACGACGAGCAGGTCGAGCGTGCCCGCGGGCAGCCGTTCGGCGGCGAAGTCCCACGCGGTGCCGCCGACGACCCGCGGGCCTGGTTCGGTCGCGAACGCGGCGAGGTGGGCGCCGTCGAGCTCGGCGTACACGGCGCGCGGCGACGGCCCGTCCGCCGCGAGCTTCTTCGCGACGAGCTCGCGCGGCACGCCCGCGCCGAGCACGACCGCGCGCAGCAGGTTCTCCACCACGGCGTGGGACTGCGCGACGACGCCGACGCGCCACCCCTGCGCGACGAGCCGCGCCACGACCCGCGCGCCGACGTACGTCTTGCCCGTCCCGGGCGGGCCCTGCACGGCGAGGTACGAGTCGTCGAGCCGCTCGACGGCCGCCGTGACCGCGTCGACGACGTCGTCCGCGACGGGCGGCAGCGCGCCGCCCGTCACGCTGCCGACGCCGTCGGCTGCGGCGGCTCCGCCCGGGGCGACGTCGGGCGCGGCCGGACCGGCGGGCACGAGGCGTGGCGGCCGGCGCAGCAGCAGGTCGGTCGCGGCGTCCCGCGGGAGCGAGCCCGTGGCTCGCCAGGCGGCGAGAGCGCGGCGTGCGGCCTCCTCGGTCGCGGCCTCGAGCGGCTTCGTGCCCGGCCCCGGCGACGGGGTGAGCGCGACCGGGGTCGCGTCGAACGGCTCCGCGCTCGTCGGGAGCTGCTCGCGCACGACCAGCACGTCGCGCTCGCCCGCCGGCGTCGCGCGGCGCCGGGCGTCGAGGATCGCCCCGCCGGTGAGCCAGCCCCGCACGCCGTCGACCGCCGTCCGGGCGCAGGGCGGCAGCGGCGGGTCGTAGAGCACGAACGGGGCGACGCCCACGCGCAGGTCGCTGCCCTCGGGCAGCCGTCCGACGAGCTCGAGGCGCCGGGACCACGTGCGCCGTCCCGGCTCGACCTCCCACCCCGAGACGACCTCGGCCTGCTCGACGAGGAACGCGTTCCGCCGCCCCAGCCACTCGTCCGGCGGGAGCGCGAGGCGGGAGTAGTGCTCGTGCCAGAACGGCTTGGCCTCGCGCCGGTGGTACCCGGCCGCCGCCCCGTACATCGCGAGCGCCTGCTCGTCCGCCGTGCGCCGCGCGCGGTCCTCGCCGACGGCCTGCCGGATCTCCTCCTCCAGCAGCACCGCGGAGGACCGCTCGCGCTCCCCGGCCCCGGTCTCGGTCTCGGTCTCGGCGAGCGCACCGGTCGTGGCAGCCGCGGCGCTCGCGACGCCCGGGCCCGCCGCGACGCCGGTCGTCGTGGCCGTGCCAGCCGTCGTGGCCGCGGCGTCGGCGTCGCGACCCGCGGTCCCGGCGACCGCCGCGGCCGCCTCGCGCAGCCACGCGGCGAGGCGCAGCGTCGACACGCAGTCGTACCGGTTGTAGTCCGCGATCCCCTGCAGGAGCTCGGCCGCCTCCTCGCTGCGGCCCGCGTCGCGCAGGGCGGTGTACTCGGCGTACGCGACGACGGACGCGGCGCCCGTGGTCACGTCTCCGGTGCGCAGCTCGTCGCCCATGTAGAGCGGCTCGAGCTTCTTGATGGACCGCGAGCGGTCGGACACGTGCAGCGCCTGCCGCACGACGGCGTACAGGTCGACGAGGACGCCGTCGCGCAGGAGGTCGTCGACCTCCTCCTCGTAGACGCCGTGCCGCGCGGCGATCGCGAGCAGGTGCGCGCGCTCGTAGTCGGCGTAGTGGTAGACGTGCAGGTCGGGGTGGACGCGGCGGCGCGCGTTGACGTGGTCGACGAACGCGACGAGCGCGTCCCGCTCCGCCGCGAGGTCGTGCGCCCACAGGGCGTGGAACGGCGGCCGGTCCTCGGGCGTCGCCGGACGCTCGACCCACCCGAACAGGTAGTCGATCCCCCAGCTCGTGCCGCCCGCGTCCGTCCACAGCGGGTCGCCCTCGAAGTCGAAGAAGAGGTCGCCCGGGCTGGGCTCCGGCAGGGCGAGCACGGGCGCCGGGTCGTCGATGCGCCACGACAGCTCGTGCGGCCCGGATGCGTCGGCCCACACGACCGTGCCGTCGGACGGGCCGGTGCCGAGCTGGAGCGCGGCCTGGCGTCGCACGCGCGCGAAGGTCGACCGGCTCATCCCGGCCGGGACCGGCGTCTCGTCGGTCGCGGCGGCGAGCTCGTCGATCGTCCGGATCCCCGCCGCGTGCAGGGCCGCGCGCTGCGACTCGTACACGCCACCGACGAGGAGCACGTCCCGGCGCGCCTCCACCTGGGCGCGGCAGTCGGCGCAGCGCCCGCACGCGCGGACCGCCGGGTCGTCCCACGGGGCGCGGCCCTCGCGCGCGACGTGCTCGGCCGTCAGGCGCACGAGCCGCTCGCGCCGGTCCCGGTAGACGGGCAGAAGGTCGGCCAGGCGGTGCGACGTGCGCTCGCGCGTGCCGAGGACGAGCGAGACGTCCGGGTCCACGGGGACGCCCGCGGCGAGGAGCTGGTCGCCGTAGGCCGCGAGCTGGAGCAGGGCGGGGACCTTGGCGCGGCGCGCGAGCTTGGCGTCCACGACGGCGTAGCGCGCCGCGCCCGCGTCGTCCGTGCCGGTGCGCACGAGGAAGTCGGCCCGGCCGTGGAACGCGCCGTCGAAGAAGGCGGCCTGGTGCACGACGTCCGCCCCCGCCTCGACCGCGGCGAGCGTGCGCGCCTGTGCGGCGACGAGCTCGTCCCACGAGGTGCCGCGCGGCGGCTCGACGTGCACGACGCCGCGGCCGGTCGCCGGGTCGAACAGGCCGTGCTCGGCCTCGTAGCCCGCGAGCACCGCGCGCTCGTGCCTGGCGCCGAGCTCGGCCGTGCGGGCCAGCATCGCGTCCTCGCCCTCGTCGCGGCGGGGCGCCCGCCCGAGCTGCTCGTCGAGCCGGCACAGGAGCCGGTACTCGCAGTCCGCGGCGACGACGAGGTCGCTCGCCGACAGCACGAGCGCCTGCTCGCGGGGTGGCGCCGCGCCGGCACCGGCCCGGTCGGCCACGGTCGCGGCCCGCAGCACCGGCTCGTCGACGAGGAACACGCACACCTCCGGTTCGGGACGGCCGCCGACGGCCGTCGCCGCCGACCGTCCGTCGGTCTGCGTCCGTTCTACCAGCGGCCACCCACGCGTCCGCGCCACCCACCCGCACCGGCCCCTCCGCCCGCCGCGCCCACCGACCACCCGCTGAGCACCCAGGACCGCCCGCCGTCCTCCGCGTCCCCATCACGCATCCCCGGCCGACCCGTGCCCGGGATGAGGCGATTCGTGCCGACGGGCGGGGCTCCCCTACTGTTCCCGTCGGACGTCCCGCCCGGACGTCGTCGTCGGACGTCGCCGCGGCACGTCCACGCCGGACGGGAGCCCCGCGGCTCCCGGCGCCCCCGCCCTCGCCCGGCGGGCGCCACCGAAGGAGGACCCATGGCCGTGCGCTTCGTACCGCCGCCGGGGTGGCCCGTGCCCGCGGGCTTCACCCCGACGACCGAGTGGCACCCGGACCCGTCCTGGCCGCCGCCCCCGCCCGGGTGGGTGTTCTGGGCCGACGACGCCGCCCCCGCGCCCGGCCCCGTGCCGCCCCCGGAGGCGCCCGTCCTGCACAGCACCGAGCCGCTGCCCGTCGGGTCCGGCGCGCCGACCCGCCGGTCGTTGCGCGCCCGCTCGTCGGGCGCGACCCCGGCGGTCGGCCCCGAGGCCGACAGGACGCGCGTCGCGGCCGCCGTCCCGGCCGCCCCTCCGGCCCCGGGCGCCGTGGAGGACCACCCCGTGGCGAGCTCGACGATGATCCTCCCCGCGCTCGGCGGGATGCTCGACGACCCGGCCGCGCGCCCGTCGCCCGTCCCCGTCCCGGCCGCCCGCCCGGCGACGCCCGTCCCCGCCGCCCGCCCGACGCCGTCCGCCACCCCGGGTGCAGCCCCGGCGGTCCCGGCCCGGGCCGGGCGCTCCGGCGTCGTCCCGGTGGGGCCGCTCGCCCTGCCCGCGGCCGACGACGACGGCGACCACGCGCCGGAGCGGGGGCGGCGCTGGCTCGTCCCGACGGCGGTCGGCCTCGCGGGCGTCGCGGTCGGCCTGCTCGTGGGCATCGGCCTCACGCTCTCGGCGCAGGGCGAGGCGCAGCGCGAGCGGGCCGAGGCGCAGCGCGTGCAGAGCGAGGTCGCGGCGGAGCGCGAGCAGCTCGAGTCCGAGCGGGCCGACCTCGACGCCCAACGTGCCGAGCTCGACGCCGCGACGGCCCGGCTCACGGAGCGCGAGGAGGCCGTCGCGCAGGCCGAGGAGGACGCGGCGAAGCGCTCGCAGGAGCTCGACGACCGCCAGAAGGAGCAGGACGACCGCGAGCAGGAGGAGCGTCCGGGGAACGGACCCGGGAACGGCGGCGGCAACGGGAACGACGGCGGCGACGGGGACGGCGGCGGGGGCGGCTGGGACTGGGGCGACTGGGGCTGGTGACCCGGCGGTCTCCACGAACGCCTCACGGACACGTCACCGCTTCCGGTCGCGGAACACACGTCCCTCACCGACAGTGGGAGGCGTGCTGACGCGATCTTCCTCTCCCACCCCCGACAGCGAGACCCCGATCTACGACGCCCTCGTGGTCGAGCACGAGAACATGCTGCCGCTCGTGCACCTCGGCCGGGCGCTCAGCGGGGAGATGGTCACGGTCGCCCGCCCCACGGGGCTCTCGCCCCGCCTCGCGCCCGCCCACGGGGCGCCCGCGCTCCCGCGCCGCCGCCGCGCCGGCTGAGCGCGAGACCGACCCGCCTGCCCGCGGTCGGCCCGTCGAGGGTCGGCCCGGGCGCCGGGCCGGTCTCGCGAGGCTGCCCCGCCGTGCGGGGCGACGCCTACAGCACGTGGGCGAGGAACGACCGCGTGCGCTCGTGCTGCGGGTCCCCGAGCACCTGCTCCGGGCTGCCCTGCTCGACGATGACGCCCTCGTCCATGAAGACCACGGTGTCGGCGACCTCGCGCGCGAACCCGATCTCGTGGGTCACGACCATCATCGTCATGCCGGACCGCGCGAGGTCGCGCATGACGGCCAGCACCTCGCCGACGAGCTCGGGGTCGAGGGCCGACGTCGGCTCGTCGAACAGCATGAGCTCGGGATCCATGGCGAGCGCCCGCGCGATGGCCACGCGCTGCTGCTGACCGCCGGAGAGCTGCGCCGGGTAGTGGTCGGCGCGGTCCGCGAGGCCCACGCGGTCCAGGAGCTCGGACGCGCGCGCCCGCGCCTGCGCCTTGCTCAGCCCGCGCACCTGGACGGGCGCCTCGGCGACGTTCTCGAGCGCCGTCATGTGCGGGAACAGGTTGAAGCGCTGGAACACCATGCCGATGCGCGAGCGCTGCCGCGCCACGACCTTGGGGTGCAGGCGGTGCAGGCGCGTGCGGCCGTCCTTGGTGACCTCGCGGTAGCCCATGAGCTCGCCGTCGACCCGGACGCGGCCGCCCGTGATCTCCTCGAGCTCGTTGACGCAGCGCAGCAGCGTCGACTTGCCCGAGCCCGACGGGCCGAGCACGACGCACACCGAGCCGCGCGCGACCTCGAGGTCCACGCCCTTGAGCACGTGCAGGTCGCCGAACATCTTGTGCAGGCCCTCGACCTGCACCATCGGGGTGGCGTCGGTGGAGCGGCCCGCCTCCGGGGAGGTCCGGGGCGCCGCGGATGCCGTGTCGTGCGTCCCGCTCACGGGGTCACCTCCAGGAAGGGGTCGTCCTTCGTCGTGCCGGACGCGGCGATGAGGTCCTGCCGGTTCGGCTTGCGCCCGCGCCCGCCCGGGCCGCGCCCGCGGCGCCGCGTCGGCGTCTGCGTGCCGAACCCGCGGCCGTAGTACCGCTCCACGTAGTGCTGGCCGACCATGAGGACGCTCGTGATGAGCAGGTACCAGATGGCGGCGACCATGAGCAGCGGGATCGGCAGGAAGAGGCGGTTGCCGATCGCGTTCGTCGAGTACTGCAGGTCGAGCGTGAACGGCACCGCGAGGACGAGCGACGTCGTCTTGAGCATGGAGATCGTCTCGTTGCCCGTGGGCGGCACGATCACGCGCATGGCCTGGGGCAGCACGATGCGCGTGAGGATCTTGCCGTCCTTCATGCCGAGCGCCTTCGCGGCCTCGGTCTGGCCCGGGTCGACCGACCCGAGGCCCGCGCGCACGATCTCCGCGAGGTACGCCGCCTCGTTGAGCGAGAGCCCGATGAGCGCGCACACGAACGCGGTGAACAGGTCCGCCGTGCGGAACTCGAAGAACTCCGGCCCGAACGGGATGCCGAGGCTCAGGCGCGGGTAGAGCACCGAGATGAGGCCCCAGAACACGAGCTGCGTGTAGATCGGCGTGCCGCGGAAGAACCAGATGTAGCCCCAGCTCACCGACCGCATGACGGGGTTGTCCGAGCGCCGCATGATCGCGAGGAGCACGGCGAGGACGATCGCGATGAGCATCGAGCCGAACGTCAGCACGAGCGTCCAGCCCACGCCGCGCACGACCGTCACGTCGCGGAAGTACAGCCAGACGACGTCCCACCGGAACTTCTCGTTCGTCAGCAGGGCGTTGGCCGCCATCGCGGCGAGCACGAGCAGCAGGGCGGCGGAGATCCACCGCCCGGGCCGGGGGACGGGGACGGCGTGGATGCGGTCGGGGACCGGGTCGTCGGCCGGTCCGGCGGCGGCGCCGCGGGGGGAGCTACCGGTCGTCATGGTGCACCTCGGGGGGTCGGGGCTCGGGAGACGAGCCGGGCCGCGCGGTCGTCGTCGTCCGCGCGGTCGTCCCGGCCGCCGGCCGCGGGCGCCGGGTGGGCGCCCGCGGGACGGCGGGACGGACGGGAGCTGGCGAGGGGGTCGTCAGCCGACGGACGGGTTGAGCTCGGCCGTCTCCAGGGCCGCGTCGCCGCTGCCCCAGGCCCCGAGGATCTCCTCGAGCTGGCCGCTGTCCATGAGCGACTGCAGGGCTGCCTGGATCGCGGCGGCGAGCTCCGTGTCGTCCTTCGCGACGACGACGCCCTGCGGCGCGCTGTCGAACACGTCGCCGAGCTGCTCGAGCTGGCCGCCCGTCTGCTCGACGGCGTAGCCGATCACCGGCGAGTCGGCGTAGAGGACCTGCGCCTTGCCGCCCGCGACGTTCGTCGTGGCGTCGGACTGCGAGTCGTACTGGAGGATGTCGATCTTCTCCTCGCCGGCGTCGGTGCACGCCTGGCTCTGCACGGCGATGTCCTCGTCCTGGACCGTGCCCGTCTGCACGGCGACGGTCACGCCGCACAGGCTCTCGGGGTCGATGTCGTCCGGGTTGCCCGACGCGACCGCGTACGCGGAGCCCGCGTTGAGGAAGGCGATCATGTTCGCCTCCTGCATGCGCTCCTCCGTGATGGTGAACGAGGAGATCCCGGCGTCGTACTTGGTGCCGAGCGCGGGGATGATCGCGGGGAAGTCGGCCGACTGGACCTCGACGTCGAGCCCGAGCGTCGCGCCGACGGCCTTGATGACGTCGATGTCGAACCCGATCGGGGTCTTGCCGTCGGCGTCGATGAACTCGGCGGGCGCGTACTCGGTGTTCGAGCCGACGACGAGCGTCCCCGCGGACGCGACGTCCTCGGGCAGGAGCGCGGCGGCCGCGTCGTCGACCTCGACGGTCGACGGGTCGAACGACGGCGCCGCCGACGTCTCGTCACCGGAGCCCGACGTGCTGCCGTCCGTCCCGGTCTGGGACGCGTCGGTGCACGCGGCGAGCAGGAGGGTGCTCGTCGCGGCGAGCGCGACGAGACCGGTGAGGGGGAGCTTGCGCGGGGTCGTACGCATGGTGTCTCCGATCGGTGGGGGCCGGGCAGGGGCAGCGTAGACACCGATCGTCTCCGTCGTGTTACGTCAGCACCCGGCCCGTGAGGGCAGAGGAACGTACGGGGAACAGAGGACCCGGCGGTGCGCGGCACCTGCGCACGAGTGTGGGGCCGTTCGGCCCCGCTCACCAAACCGGCGGGGACATCGAGGCCTAACCGTGACGAACCGCACCCGGCCTCGGCGCGGTCCGGCGCGGCGCGGCGCGGTCTACGTGTCGCGTGCGGCGGGCGCCTCGTCCTCGCGGTGGTCGTCCTCGTCCCCGGGCGGGTAGTCCGCCCGCTCGGGCTGGGCGCGCAGTCGCAGGATCGCGACGAGCAGCCCGCCCCACACGACGACGATCGCGAGCACGAGCAGGATCACGGCCGAGGTGGTCATCGGGTCTCCTCCCGGTCGGCACCGGTCGCGGCCGTCGTCGCGCGGCCTGCCGTCGCACGGCCCGTCGTCCCGCGGCCCGACGGCGCCCGGCCCGGCCCCGCCGCGGCGTCACCCGGCGGGTACGGCGGCCAGGGGACGAAGTCGTCGGGGCTGCGGCGCCAGCGCATCGCGGTGAGCACCAGGGCGGCGAGCACCATGAACGCGATCGCGCCCCAGCCGACGAGCGCGAGGTACCAGGCGGGGTACCCCTCGTAGCCGTCGACGACGAGCGTGACGATCCTGGACACGAGCATGTAGCCGAGCACGAGCGGGGCCAGCACGGCGACGAGCACCTGCCACCAGGGGCCGAGGCGGAACGTCGAGACGGCGTTGAGGTGGTAGCGCAGCTCCGGTCCGCGCCGCAGCACCCACAGCACGAGGACGGACATGAGCACGGCGGACCCCACGATGCCGATGTTGTTGGCCCACTGGTCGGCGGTGTCGAGGGCGACGAGGCCGGTGGTGGTGGAGAAGAGCAGGACGGAGATGACCGCGCTCACCACGCCGAGGCGCACGGACGCCTGTCGCGGGGTCCAGCCGAACTTCTCCTGGAACCCCGCGGACACGACCTGGAGGATGGACAGCAGCGACGTGAACCCCGCCATGGCGAGGGACCCGAAGAACAGCGCACCGAAGATCGGGCCGCCCGGCATCTGCGACACGATCGCGGGGAACGTGACGAACGAGAGGATCGGCCCGCTGATGCCCTCGAGCTCCCCCACGCCGACCCCCTGCTCGTGCGCGAGGAAGCCGAGCGTCGCAAAGACGCCGATGCCGGCGAGGATCTCGAACGAGGAGTTGGAGAACGCGACGACGAGCCCCGGCGTCGTGAGGTTGGACCGGCGTCGGCGGTAGGACGCGTACGTGACCATGATCCCGAACGCGATCGACAGCGAGAAGAAGATCTGGCTGTAGGCGGCGATCCACACGTTGGCGTCGCCGAGCGCCGACCAGTCCGGGGTGAACAGCGCGTTCAGCCCGTCCGCCGCGCCCTCGAGGAACAGCGAGCGCACCACGAGCACCGCGAACGCCACGACGAGCAGCGGCAGGAACACCGTGTTCGCGCGCTGCACGCCCTTCGCCACGCCGAGCGCGAGGACGACGATCGTCACGACCCAGACCGCGACGAGCGGCACGAGCACCGCCGGCACGAACTCGAGGCTGACGCCCGGGTCGGCGAGCCGGAGGTAGTCGCCCGTGAAGAACGCGGCCGGGTCGTCGCCCCAGCGCAGGTCGAACGAGAAGACGAAGAAGCTCACGGCCCACGCGATGACCGCGGTGTAGTAGAGCGCGATGACGAAGCAGATCATCACCTGGAACCAGCCCAGACCCTCGAGCCACCGCGCGATCCGCCGGAACGCCGTCGGGGCCGAGCCGCGGAAGCGGTGCCCGATCGCGTAGTCGAGGAACAGGATGGGGATGCCCGCGGTGAGCAGGGCGACGAGGTACGGCACGAGGAACGCCCCGCCCCCGTTCTCGTACGCCACGCCGGGGAACCGCCAGATGTTCCCCAGCCCGACCGCCGAGCCGATGGCCGCGATGATGAAGCCGACCTGCCCGGTCCACTCCTCGCGCGGCTGCTGGGTCGCGGGGTCGCCGCCGGCCGTGTCGGTCGCTGCCACAGTTCTCCTCGGTACCTCTGTCGTGCCGTGCCCGCGCGGGCGCCGCGCGGGTCGGCGCGGCGGCGAGCCTCTCGGTGCTCGGACGACCGTAACGACCGGTCGGGCACCGTGCGAGCCGACGGCGGTGCTCAGCCCGCGAGCAGACGCTCGACGTACCCGCCGAGGAAGCGGCCCTGCGGGTCGTACCGCTGCGCGAGCGCGCCGAAGTCGTCGACGCGCGGGTAGAGCGCGGCGACGGAGCCCGGGTCGTGGACGAGCGCGTGCGAGAGCTTGCCCCAGTGCGGGCGCGCGCCGAGCGGGAGGAGCGCGGCCTCGACGTCGGGCAGGACGCGCGCGACGTCGTCGGGCAGGGGCCTCCACGTGAGGTGCACGCCGACGGCCGGGCCGTCGAACGGGCTGAGCCACAGCGGCTCGGGGTCGGGCGCGACCGTGCGGATCTCCCCCACCTGGAGCAGCGGGGTGACGCGCGGGCCGAGGTCGCGCATCGCGGCGAACGCCTCCTGGGCCCGCGCGCGTGGCACGAGGTACTCCGACTGCAGCTCGGCGCCGTTGCTCGGCGTGAAGTCGAGCCGGAAGTGCGGCAGCCGCTCGTTCCACGGGCCGGGCTCCCCGAGCTGGGGCGTGCAGTGCACGGGGTCGATGCCGGGCAGGGGGTGCAGCATCGTCGTGGCGGGTGTCGCACCGAAGAGGTCCGCCCGCGCCGCGCCGGCCTCCCCCGGCGCGAGGCGGGACTTGCGCCAGACCTGCTGGACGCCGTCGGGCCCCCAGTCCGTGAAGAGGCTCACCGAGTACGCCGACGCGGTGATCTCGTCGTAGTGCGCCGTCACCGCGTCCCACGGCAGCCCGACGTGCGCGTCCTGGCGCACGTCGAACGTCGGGACCGTCTCCAGCTCGACGCGCGTCACGACGCCCAGCGCCCCGAGCGCCACGACCGCGCCGGGGAGGTCCGCGTCGCCGCGTCGCAGCGTCCGGCGCTCGCCGTCGCCGGTCACGAGCTCCAGCCCGACGACGGCGCTCGCCAGCGAGCCGACCGCGTCGCCCGAGCCGTGCGTCGCCGTCGCGACCGACCCCGCGACCGAGATGTGCGGGAGCGACGCGAGGTTCGCGAGCGCCCGGCCCGCCGCCTGGACGTGCCGCGTCACGTCGCCGTACCGCAGGCCCGCCGCGACCGACACCACGCCCGAGGCCGGGTCGACCTCGACGGGGGCGCGGCCGTCGTCGTACCGGTCGAGGACGACGTGCGTGCCCGTCGTGTCCGCGACGTCCCCGAACGAGTGCCGCGACCCCAGCGCCTTGACCCGCGCCGACCGCCGCACGACGTCGGCCAGCTCCTCCGGGTTCGCGGGGTGCGCGACCCCGGAGGACCCGTAGGTGAGGTTCCCGGCCCAGTTAGCGAGACGCGGAGCGTCGACGTTCGTCACGCCCTCCACCCTGCCACTCCCCCCTCCCAGACCACCCATCCCCCGCCCCCGGTCTCACCACCCCGAGCACGGGGTCGGCGACCGTCTCGGGGCCGATCCGGTCGCGGATCCCGTGCTCGGCGGCTCGTCACGCGCGGAGCGTGGCCCAGTGGGCGCGGACCGCGTCCGCCTGGGCGGCGAACGCCGCCTCCTCCGCGGGCGACGGCGCGCGGCGCCACTGCGGCTCGACGACGACGTCGCGCGTCCCGACGACCCAGCGCCACCGCCCGACGACGACGCCGTCGACCGCGACGGCATGGATGAAGGACCCGAGCCGGTCGCCGAGGTCGACGCCGTCGGCCACGACGACCCTGCGCGACTCGCCGAAGGACTGGAAGAGCTCGTCGTAGCTCTGCAGCAGGTCGACGACCGGCCGGGCGGGGTCGCCGTCGGGCGCGAGCGCACCGACGAACGGCGCGGGGTCGAGCACCCGGTCGCCGGGGTCCGCGAGCCGCCAGAGGGTCAGCCCGTCGAGCGCACCCGCCCCGGGCACGGCCACGACCTCGTCGTCGAGCAGGTCGAGCGCGCGCCGCACGTCGGTGAGCGTGAAGCCCGACCACTGGGCGACGTCCTTGACCGTCGCGTACGCGCGGCTCGCGAGGTAGCGACGCAGCAGCTCGACGAGCGCGGCGTCCCGGTCGAACCGCTCGCCGAGCGGCCCGTAGCCGGGCGGGACGCGGTCGTCGAACGCGGCGTACGTCTGCTGCTTGCCGTCGAGCGGCCCGCTGACCAGCAGCCGGTCGAGCTCGGCGCGCATGAGCACGTAGCCGAGCGCGATGCCCTCGAGCGGGCGGCCGTGCGCAACGAGCAGTCCCGCGAGCTCGCGGCGCGTGCGGGGCCGCTCCTGCACGGCCGCGACGACGAGATCGGTCTCCGGCCCGTGCCCGGCGGTCCCCACCTGCCGGTACAGCGTCCCGTTGGCCTGGTGCACGCGGGGCGCGCTGAGCTCGAGGAGCCAGCGTGCGTCGTCGGGCCGGACCAGGTGCCAGGTGGGCCGCAGCACGTGCGTGCGCAGCACCTCCCCGCGGTCGCACGCGGCGACCGCGCCCGCCGCGCCGGGCCGCGCGTCCGGCCGCAGCCGCCGCGTGAGGCCCCACAGAGAGGGGTGGAACTCCTGCCCTTGCACCGCGACGAGGTGCCCGACGGCGGTCGGCAGGTCGGGCAGGTCGGGCGAGCGGAGCCGCTGCGCGGCGAGGCGCGCCGTGAGGACGCGGCACCCGTCGACCGCCTCGGTGCTCACGACCCCGCCCCGCTCACGACGGTCGCACCGCCCGGGTCACGAGGCCACCAGGTCCGCGGCGACGACGTCGGTCCCCGTCACCGCGACGCGCACGCCGCCCTCGACGGCGGACACGGAGTCGAGCGCGACGCCGTCGGGCAGGTCGAGCGGGACGCGCAGGTCGGACAGCGCGCCCGAGAGCCCGGACGGCAGGTCGTCGACCGAGACCGTGCCGAGGCCGGTGCGGACGGCGACGACGTCGACGGCGAGCTCGGCCGGTCCGGACACGCGCGGCGTCACGTCGACCGTGATCGTGGTGCCCAGGACCTCGAAGCCCAGGGAGAGCACGCCGCCGGTCGCGGTGACGTCGACGTCGAGACCGCTCTGCTCGGCGACGACCTGCTGCAGCGACTCCGCCGCGATGACGCCCGACGCCGTGCCGGACGCGATCCGGTACGGCTCCGACGTGCTCACGCCGTCGGCCTCGACCTGGAGGTCGGAGATCGCGTAGCCGCCGAACGACGCGGAGTCCGCGGAGCCCGTGACGTGCGTCAGCGACCCGCGCACGAGCTGCGTGAGGAACGGGAAGCCGGTGATGTCGATCTGGGCGCCGGACACGTCGTCGGCCTGCTGCTCGAACGCCGTGACCGCCCCGCGCTCGGTGGCGCGCACCGCCACCCGGTCGGCCACGACGGCGACCGCCACGAGCACCACGAGCGTCACGAGCAGGCCCACCAGTCGCTTCATGCGCCCCACCCTAGGTCCGCCGACCACGACCTTGCCGTCGTTCTGACGCTCGTGGCGCCGACGAGGTCGTGCTCGACGCGGGGTGTCGTCGTTCTCGGCCCGGACGTAGATTCCGAGCATGACCTCTCCTCGGCACCCCTTCCGCATCGGCGTCCAGCTCCAGCCGCAGCACGCCGACTACGCCCAGATCCGCGACGCCGTGCTGCGCGCGGAGGACCTGGGCGTCGACATCGTTCTTAACTGGGACCACTTCTTCCCGCTCACGGGCGACCCCGACGGCAAGCACTTCGAGTGCTGGACCATGCTCGGGGCGTGGGCCGAGCAGACCGAGCGCGTCGAGATCGGCGCCCTCGTCACGTGCAACAGCTACCGCAACCCGGACCTCCTCGCCGACATGGCGCGGACGGTCGACCACATCAGCGGCGGTCGTCTGATCCTCGGGATCGGGGCGGGCTGGTTCGAGAAGGACTACGACCGGTTCGGGTACGAGTTCGGCACCGCGGGCGGCCGCATCGCCGACCTCGCCGCGGCGCTCCCGCGCATCAAGGCCCGCTGGGCGGCGTCGAACCCGACGCCGACGCGCGACATCCCCGTCCTCGTCGGCGGGGGCGGCGAGCGCAAGACGCTGCGCGTCGTCGCGGAGCACGCGGACGTCTGGCACTCGTTCGGCGACGCGGAGACGCTCGCGCGCAAGAGCGCGATCCTCGACGAGCACGGCGCGGCCGTGGGCCGCGACACCGCCGCGCTCGTCGAGCGCTCGGTCGCCGTGTCCCGGCCGCCGGCGGAGTCCGCGGACGCGCTCGTCGCCGCGGGCGCGACCCTGTTCACCGTCGGCACGAGCGGGCCCGACTACGACCTGTCCCTCGTGCGCGAGTGGATCACCTGGCGCGACGCCCAGGGCTGACCGCGGCGCTGCCCCAGGCGCCGGCCCCGCCCACGGCGCCGAGCACGAGGTTGCTGTCGCTCTGACGCCCAGGACGACAGCAACCCCGTGCTCGGCGGTACGGTCTGGTCAGAAGAGGGCGCGCGCCAGGTTCGACAGGGCCGCGTGGACCTCCGAGCGCAGGCCGTCGTCGGCCGCGACCACCGCGACGCCGACGCCGACCACGACGAGCAGGAGCCCTGCGCGCCACCACCACGCCGACCGGTGCACCGTCCGCCCTCCCGTCCTGTCGCTCTCGTCCCGTCGCTCTCGTCCCCGCCGTCAGTACGACAGTGTGCGCCAGGGCGACGACTCGGTGTCGAGCAGCCGCCGGACCGCGCGCTTGAAGTCGGGCAGGTCCTGGTCGACCGGGGTGCGGTTGCCCGCGGACCAGAACGCCCGTCCCGCGAGGAACCCGTCGCCGAACTGCTCCCACGACGCGTACGCCGGGCGCGACATCGCGACGGCCTCCTCGATCGCGGCCCACGCCCGCTCCGGGGTGACGTAGCCGGCGTCGACCGCGAGCCGGCTCACGTGCACGACCCGCGCCGCGTCCCACGCCGCGATCGACGGCGGCAGCGGGTCGGCCAGCTCGCCGTGCCCGCCCATCTGGGCCGACGCGCTCCACCCCTGGTAGAACGCGACCGCGCGCTCGGGGTCGAGGCCCCGCGCCGTCGCCTCCTGCCGCGCCTGGGCGACGTGCTGGTCCGCCGCACCCTTCGCGTCGCGACGGCTCAGACGGCCCGAGTACAGCTCCTCGACCTTCGGCATCGCGATCGCGTAGTAGCCCCGGTGCCCCTGGGTGAGCAGGAGCTCGTACGTGCGCTCGACGTCGTCGGCGCCCCGCACGTCCCACCCGGCCGCGAGCGGCTTCGCGGCCGTGCGCGCGTCGGCCTCCACGGTCAGCGCGTTGATCGGCAGCACGCCCTCGACGGCGTAGACCGCACCGAGCGCGAGCCCGCGCTGCTGCGCCGGCGTGAGCGCGGGGGCGTCCTCCTTCGCGTAGAGGTCCGCCGTCGTCGAGAACATCTCCTTGAGCTTGTCGAACAGCCCCACCGGTCGCTCCTTCGTCCCGCCGCGCCCCGCGCGGACCCGTCGTGCCGCGGTCGTCGCGGCCTGCGGAGAGCCTGACGACGCCGCGCGCCCGCGGCACGCATCCCGAACGATCCCGAACGGGCCGGGCGTGCGCGTCACCCGGACCAGGGTCACCGCCGACCCGCCCGCACCCCGCCGCCACGTCACCGGGCGAGCACGCCGCGCAGCGGCGGGCGGCCGTCGCTAGCCTGACGCCGTGCCCCCCGACCCGCCGCCGTCCCCCGTGGGCGCAGGGTCGGTGGACGAGCTCGCCGCTCGGCTGCGGGCGCTGCGGGCGTGGGCAGGAGACCCCTCGTACACCGAGATCGCGCGGCGCGTCGGCGCGCTCCGCACGGCCCGGGGCGTCCCCGCCGCGGAGGCGCGCCCCGGCCGCGTCACCGTCTACGACGTCTTCCGGGCGGGCCGCTCGCGGCTCGACGTCGATCTGCTCGCGGACGTCGCGCACGTCCTCGGCGACCGGCAGCCTGCGGCGTGGCGCGCCGCGTACCGGACGGCGACCGTCCCCGCGGCCGTTCCGGAGCCCGCTCTCCCGCCGACCGTCCGGCTGGGACCGTTCACGCCCGACGGGCCGCTCGTCGGTCGGGCCGACGACGTCGCGCGGCTCGCGGCGGCGCTCACCGGCCCGCCTCCTGCACCCTCGCAGGAACAGCCGCGCGTCGTGACGGTCACGGGCCTGCCCGGGTCGGGAACGACGAGCGTCGCGCTCGCCGCGGCCCGCGAGGTCCCGGCGGACGTCGTCGCGCTCGTCGACCTGCACGGGGAGGCGGACGGCCCGCGCCCGGCCGCCGTCGTGCTCGACGCGCTGCTCCAGGCGCTCGGCGCACCCCCGCCCGACGCGCAGGCGCGCGACCTCCCCGCCCTCGCCGCCGCGCTCGCGACCGCGCTCGACGGGCTGCGCGCGACGATCGTCCTCGACGACGTGACCGACGGCGCCCAGGCCGCCGACGTCGTTGCGCACCTGCCCGGCACCGCGCGCGTGGTCGTCGCGGCGCACCAGGTCGTCGGGCTCCCCGGCGAGACCGCCACGACCCTCGCACCGCTCGGCGAGGACGACGCCCGTGCGCTGCTCGCGGCACGCGTCGGCCAGGGCCGCACCGCCGCGGAGCCGGAGGCCGCCGCGCGGCTGGTACGCGCGTCCGGAGGCCTCCCCGCGGCGCTGGCGCAGATCGCCGACGACGTCCGCGCGCGCCCCGGCTGGTCGCTCGCCGACCACGTCCGCCGGGTCGAGGACCTTCCCGGACCGGCCCTCCACCCCGCGCTCGCCGTCGTGCACCGCCGTCTGCCCGCCGACCACGCCCGCGCCCTGCGCCTGCTCGCCCTCGTCCCGGTGCCGCTCGACTCGATCGAGGTCCCCGTGCTCCTCGGCGTCTCGACGAGCGAGAGCCGCGACGCGCTCGCCGCCCTGGGCCGCGCGCACCTCGTCGCGGCCGGGCCGCGCGGGGAGGTCGTCGTGCCCGACGCCGTGCGCGCCCTCGCCGCCGACCTCGCCCGCACGGACGACCCGTTCTCGGCGCGGGCCGCCGTCGTCGGGCGGCTCGCCGCGCGGCTGCTCGACGACGCCCGGCCCGCCGTGCGTGCGACGTCGCCCCACCACGACGCAGCCGCGCCGGGCGTCGGAGCGGGCGGAGTACCGGGCGAGGCGCCTCCCGGTCGCACGGCGGACGCCGCGGTCGCGTGGCTCGACGCGCACCGCGACCTGCTCGTCGCGACGTCGGCGCTCGCCGCGGAGCACGAGCTGCCCGACGCCGTGACCGACCTCTCCGCGCTCCTCGCCCCGTACCTGGACTCGGCGGGGCACGGGGACGACGCGGTCGCGGTGCACACGGCCGCCGTCGAGCACGGACGGCCGTCGGGCCGGTCCCAGGCGGGGCGCGACCTCGGCCGGGCGCTCGAACGGCTCGGCCGGTACGACGAGGCGCTCGCGCAGCTCGTCCGCTCGCTCGAGCGCGGCGACGACCCCCGGCCCGGCCAGACGCTCAACCGCGTCGGCAACGTGTACAAGCGCCTCGGGCGGTTCGACGATGCCGAGACCGCGTACCGCGACGCCGCCGCCGGGGCGCGGACCGCGGGCGACCCGGTGAGCGAGGGCCGCGCCGTCGGGAACCAGGCGGACGTGCACCGCATCCTCGGCCGGCACGACGACGCGCGCGCCGGCTACGACCGCGCGCTGGCGCTGTCGCGGCGGGTCGGCGACGCCCTCAACGTCGCCATCGTGTCGAGCAACGCGGCGATCCTCTCGGAGGCGGAGGGCGGGCTCGACCGCGCGCTCGCGCTCCACCGGGACGCGCTCGCGAGCGCGACGTCGCTCCGGGACGCAGGCCTCGGGACGCGCAGCCGGGTGCACGTGGGGCGGCTCCTCGCCCGCACGGGCGAGGCCGCCGCGGGCGTCGCGGAGCTGCGGGCCGCCGTCGCGGCGGCCGTCGACCTCGGCGACCCCGACGCCGAGGCCGAGGCCCGCAGCGCGCTCGGCACCGCGCTGCTCGCCGCGGGCGAGGTCACGGCCGCGGTCGCCGCGGGCGAGGAGGCGCTCGCGCTGGCCCGCCGGGTCCGGGCCCGGCTCGTCGAGGCCGAGGCGCTCAACGCGCTCGGGGAGGCGGTCCGCGCGGCCGGCGACGCCGAGCGCGCCGCACACCTGCACGACGCCGCGCTCACCCTCGCGGGCGACCTCGACGACCGGCTGGAGCACGCGCGGGCCCTGCGCGGGCTGGCCGCCGCCCGGGCCGACGTCGGCCGCGCCTGACCCGCCGCACGTCTCAGCATCCGATCACGTACGCCGTGCGGGAACACGCGGCGCACCACCGGTGGTTGCCGCTGTCATGGCCTCCACCCCACCCGCGACCCCGGCGCCGACCGCGCCCGTCGCCGCCCGCCCGGGCACCGCACCCTCGCCGAGCCCCGCGGCCCGCACCGGGCGCATCAGCGCCGGTCTCGTCCTGCTGCTCTCCGCGCTCACCGCCGTCGGGCCGCTGACGATCGACCTCTACCTCTCCGCGTTCCCGCGCATCGTGGACGAGCTCGGCACGACCGAGTCCCGCGTCCAGCTCACCCTCACCGCGACCCTCGCGGGCCTCGCCCTCGGCCAGCTCCTCATCGGGTCGGTCTCGGACGCGGTCGGCCGCCGCGCTCCCCTGCTGGTGTCCCTCGCGGTGTACGTGGCGGCGTCCGTCGGGATCGTCTTCGCCGGCTCGGTCGCAGCGCTCACGGGCCTGCGGTTCGTCCAGGGCCTCTCCGCGGCCGCCGGGATGGTGCTGTCCATGGCGATCGTGCGCGACTCGTTCGAGGGCTACCAGATCGGCAAGGTCATCGCGCGGCTCATGCTCGTCGTGGGCGTCGCGCCCATCCTCGCGCCGACCATCGGCGCGCAGTTCCTGCGCCTCGGGTCGTGGCGCGGCATGTTCGTCGCGCTCGCCGTCGTGGGGGCCGTGCTCTTCGTGCTCGTGCTCCTGCGGCTGCGCGAGACGCTGCCCGTCGAACGCCGCCGGAGCGGGGGGACGGTCGCGGCCCTGCGCTCGTACGGCTCGCTCCTCGGGGACTGGTCGTTCATCGGCCTCGCGCTCATCGCCGGCTTCTACATGGCCGCGATGTTCACCTACATCTCCGCGTCGACGTTCGTGTTCCAGGACTTCTACGGGATGTCCGCGCAGCAGTACGCGATCGTCTTCGGCGTGGGCGCGGTATCCGTGACGGCGGGCAGCCAGATCAACGGCGCGCTCGTCGGGCGCGTCACGCCCGAGCGCATCCTCCGGGGTGCGGTCGCGGCCGGGTTCGTCCTCTCGGGCGGGCTCCTCGTCGCCGCGCTCGCCGGTGGCGGGCTCGCGTGGCTCGTCCCGCTCATCGTGCTCACGCTCGGCACCGCAGGCTTCGTCATGCCGTCCGTCCCGGCCATCGCGCTCGAGCGCAACGCGCACCGCGCCGGCAGCGCCGCGGCCCTCATCGGCGCGTTCCAGTTCGGCGTCGGGGCGGTCGTCGCGCCGGTGACCGGCCTGCTCGGCGGGTCACCGCCGGTGACCATGGCCGCGGTGATGTTCGGCGTCGTCGTGGTCGCGGGCGCCGTGCTGCTCGGCCTACGGCACACGTTCGGCGCACCGCTCCCGGCCGACGCCGCGGGCTCCCTCGGCACGCCCGACCCCGCCGTCGGCGTCCCCGCCCCGGCCACGGACCTCCCGGACGCGCCCGCCGAGGCCACGGTCCCGGCCGCCGTCGAGCCCCACGACGGCGCCGTCTCGGCTGCCGACGCTCCCCACGACACTGCGGCGCTCGCCGGCGCGACGGCGCCAACGAACCGCCAGGCCTGACGGCCGACCACGGCCCTGCCGCCCGCTGAGCACGGGGTCGGCGACCGGATCTCGCGGATGTCGGTCGCCGGTCCCGTGCTCGGCGGGCGGGGGCGCGAGCAGGTGGGGGCGCGGGCAGGATGGGCGGGTGACGCCCGACGACCCCGACTACCCGCTCGCGGCCCGGACGGCGCCGACGCTCGCGGCGCTGGACGCCCACCTCGTCGAGTGCCGGGCGTGCCCACGGCTCGTGGCCTGGCGCGAGCACGTCGCCGACGTCAAGCGGGCGTCGTTCCGCGACGACGACTACTGGGCCCGCCCCGTCCCCGGGTTTGGCGACGAGCGCGCGGGGATCGTCGTCGTCGGGCTCGCGCCCGCCGCGCACGGGGCCAACCGCACCGGACGCATGTTCACGGGCGACCGCAGCGGCGACTTCCTCTTCGCCGCCATGCACCGCACGGGCCTGGCCAACCAGGCGACGTCGGTCTCCGCCGACGACGGCCTCCGCCTCACCGGGATCCGCGTCACAGCACCGGTGCGGTGCGCACCCCCGGACAACAAGCCGACGCCGGAGGAACGACGCCGCTGCGGCCCGTACCTCGCGCGCGAGGTCGAGCTGCTGGGCGCGACGGTGCGCGTCGCCGTCGTCCTCGGCGGGTTCGGGTGGCAGGCGCTGCTCTCGACGCTCGCCGAGCAGGGCTGGGCCGTGCCGCGTCCGCGGCCCCGGTTCGCGCACGGTGCGGAGGTGACGCTGCGCCGGGCCACCCCTCGCCCCGGCCCGGGGGCGTCGCTCCCCGGCGTCGTGCCCGACGGCGGCTCCCCGCCCCCGGAGCAGACCCTCACCGTGCTGGGGTGCTTCCACGTGAGCCAGCAGAACACGTTCACCGGCCGGCTCACCCCGCAGATGCTCGACGACGTGCTGCTGCGGGCGCGCGAGCTCGCAGGCCTCGGCGCACCGGTCTGACGTGCGCGCGCTCCCGACCGCGCACGGTGGTGAGCCGGCGGACGTTTCCGGGCTGCGGTCGCCCGACCCACGGTGAACGGTGGCGAGCCGCCGGACCGTACCGGGGCGCGGTCGCCGGGCCCAAGGCCTGCGGCTCACGGCTCACGGCTCACGGCTCACGATGAGGAGCCGCCGGACGCTCCGGGCCGCGAGCCCCGGCCGCCGCTAGCGGGCGGCGGTGGCCGGGGACTGGCGGCGCGGTGCGTCGGCCCAGCGGCGGCGCTCCGCCACGCGCGGGGCGACGCGGCCGACGAGACGGAGCTGCTCCCGGCGCGCGATGACCTCCATGCGCCGCAGCTCGCGCTCGAGCGGGGACGATGCTGCTGACATTGCTGCTCTCCTTCGACGGCTCCCGGACGACGCCGCCGGACGCGGCCGTTCCCGGGAGAGGACGCGACGACCGGGCCGTCGCTCTGGTCCTCGAGGAGGGACGGACACGCGGCCGGTTCGTGACATCCCGACTCCTGGGGTCATGTCACGGCCTCCGTGGTGGTGCGCCCGGCCACGCCTCGTCCGGCCGAGCCGTGAGCAGCAGCCCTGCACCCCGGGCCTGGGGTCCTGAGCCCGGAGCCCGGAGCCCGGAGCAACCCTCGGGAACCCACGCGCCGGCTACGCCGTCGGGAGGGCGGACTCCTCGTACTGCTCGACGAACTCCCCCGTCGGCGGGATGGGCGTGATGACGTCCACGAGCACCCCGTTCGGGTCGGCCGTGATGAAGTGCCGCTGCCCGAACGCCTCGTCGCGCAGCGAGCGCAGGATCGGCAGTCCCGCGGCGACGAGGCGCGCGTGCACGCCATCGACGTCCTCGACCTCGAGGTTGAGCAGTAGCCCGCCCGCGCGACCCCGGCCGCTCTCCGGGATCGTCTCGTGGTCGCCGTCGAGCACGGCGAGGTTCACCGACGCGTCGTGCGTGGACTGGAGGTGGACGTACCAGCCGCTCGTGAAGAGCGGCCGGAAGTCCAGGTGGTCGCGGTAGAACGCGACGGTCCCTGCGACGTCGCCGGTCATGAGCACCGGGTACCAGCTCGTGATGCGCACGGTCTTCTCCTCGTCGTCGGCCACCGGGCGGCGGCAGAAACAAACAGGCTGTATGTATCGAGGGTGGCCTACAGTCTGTCGGTATGCAAGAGCGCCGCCGGACCAACGCCGAACGCACCCACGCGACCCGCGCGGCCCTCGTCGCAGCCGCGCGCGACCTCTTCGTCCGCGCCGGGTACGCCGCGACGTCGACACCCCAGATAGCCGCCGCCGCGCGCGTCACGCGCGGCGCGCTGTACCACCACTACGCCGACAAGCAGGACCTCTTTCGCGCCGTCACCGAGGCCGAGGCGGAGGCGGTCGCCCGGGAGATCGAGGAGCGCACCGCCGCCGAGCCCGGCACGGCAGCCGCGGAACGACCGGACACGCCAGACACCCCATACGGCCCGGACGCCCCGGACGCCCCGGACGCCCCGGACGCCCCGGACGCCCCGGACGCCCCGGACGCCCGCGCGATGCTCGTGGAGGGTGCGCGCGCCTACCTCGACGCGATGGGTGAACCCGGCCGCACGCGGCTGCTCCTCGTCGATGCACCCGCCGTGCTCGGCCCCGCAGAGGCCGACGCGCTCGACGCCCGCCACGCGCGCCGCACCCTGCGGGAAGGGCTCGGCGCGGCGCTCGGCGCCCAGCCCGGCGGGGGCAGCGCGAGCCATGGCTCCGGCGCGGGCGACGACGTCGCACGAGACCTCGCGGACGAGGAACGTCTCGACGCGCTGACGCTCCTGCTGTCCGCAGCGTTCGACCGCGCCGCCCTCGCGCTCGACGCGGGCGCGCCGCCGGGACCGGTGCGGGCTGCCGTGACCGAGCTCGTCGACCGCGTGTGCGCGCCGACGCCAGCGCCGCGCCCTCGGTCCTGACGAACGGCGCAGCCCTGGTCAGGCCCGCACGGTGAGCGTGCTGCCGCCGCCGGAGAGGCGGCGGACCTCGACGCGCTCCGCGACGGACTGCTTGAGCGCCTCGACGTGGGAGACGACGCCCACGACGCGCCCGCCCGCGCGCAGCCGGCCGAGCGCCGCAAGGACGGCCTCCAGCGTCTCGGGGTCGAGGCTGCCGAAGCCCTCGTCGACGAACAGCGTCCCGAGCTCGATGCCGCCCGCCTCGGCCGTGACGACGTCCGCCAGCCCGAGGGCGAGGCACAGCGACACGTAGAACGTCTCCCCGCCGGACAGCGTGCGCGGGTCGCGCTCGCGCTCCGTCACGTGGTCGAGCACCTTCATCGCGAGGCCGCGCTTGTGCGCCCGCACGTCCTCGCGCGTCGCGCTGCGCACGAGCTCGTACCGCCCCGACGACATCTCGGCGAGGCGCTCGTTCGCCGCCGCGACCACGTCCTCGAACCGCTGTACGAGCACGAACGTCGCGAGCGAGAGCGCGTGCGCGTTGTCGCCCGTGCCCGACGCGAGCGCCGCCATGCGCACGACCGGTCCCGCCGCGTCCCGCGCCGCGGTCCAGCCGTCGACCGCCGCCCCGACGCCCTCGGCCGCCGTCCGGGCCTCCTCGGCCCGCCGCGCGACGAGCTCGTGCTGCCGCGCCGCGGCTCCGGCCACGGCCTCTGCCTCGGCGACGGCGGCGCGCGCGGCCGGGACGTCGGCCCGCGCGTCCTCGGGCAGGTCGGCGAGCGCCGGGTCCGCGAGGCCGGTCGCCGTCGCGGTCCGCGCGGCGTCGTGCTCCGCGACGCGCTGAGAGAGCGCGTGCCGCTCGGCGTCGTCGAGCACCGCGGCGAGCGCCTCGGCCGCGTCCGCGAACCCGGACCGTGCGACGAGCGCGGCGACGTCGGCCGCACGCTCCTCGCACGCCCGCTGCGCCGCGGCGACGGCGCTGCCCGCGTCCGCGAGCGCGTCGATCGTGCGCACCCGGCCCTCCAGCGCGGCCGCGAGGACGGCGACGGGGTTGCGCGCGCCGCCCTCGTCGGCGAGCGGGTCGGGCAGGTCCACGAGCTCCACGAGCGGGCCCGCCGCGTCGAGCTCGGCGCGGATCTCGGCGCGGTCGCGCGCGAGGGCCGCCTCGGTCTCCTCGAGCCGCGCGGTCGTGCCCGCGACCGCTTCGGCGAGCCCGGCCGCCCGGGTCTCCAGCGCACGCGTCTCCGCGTCCAGCTCCTCGAGCTCGCGCTCGGCCTCGGCGCGCTCGCGCTCCGCGACGCGCGCGGCGGCCACCAGCTCCTCCGCGTCCGCGACCCGCTGCCCGGCCTCCTGCGGGGTCAGCCCGTCGGCGTCCCGACGACGGGCCTCGCACCGCTCGGAGAGCACCTGCGCCCGGGCCGAGACGTCGTGCAGCAGGCGCTCGGCGTCCGCGCGCTGCCGCTCGGCGCGCTCGACGTCCTCGACCGTCGGGTGGTCCTCGGCGAGCGGCGCCGGGTGCGGGTGCTCGGCCCCGCCGCACACCGGGCACGGCTCGCCGACGGCGAGGCCCGCGGCCAGCTCCCCGGCCAGACCCGCGATGCGCGCGGCCCGCAACCGGGCCTCGTGCTCCACCGCCTCGTGCGCCCGGGCCGCGGCCCGCGCCCGCTCGGCGTGCGCCTCGGCCGCCCCGGTCGCGAGCGCCGCCGTCTGGCGCGCTGCCTCCTCGACCGCCCGGGCGCGATCCGCGCGCTCGCGGAGCACCCCGAGCGTGCCCGCGGTCTCCGCGAGGGACGCGACCCGCGTGCGCAGGGCGTCGCGGCGCACCGGGCGTGCGTCGAGCTCGGCCAGCACGCGACCGCGCTCCTCCGCCGCCTGCGCGACCTCCTTGCGCCCGTCGGCGAGCTCGCGGTCGCGCCCGGGCAGCGACGCCCCCACCGGGACGAGCCGCGCCACGCGGACGGCCGCCGTCGCGACGTCGGCGCGCAGGGCCTCGAGCGTCGTCGGGTCGGCGTCGGTGAGGGCGGCGGGCGCCCCGGTGCGCGCGAGCGCGAGCCGGTCGTGCGCGGCGCGCAGGGTCTGCTCGGCGCGCGCGAGGCCCTGGGCGGCCGGGGCGACGACCGCGGCACGTGCCGCCGCGTCCGCCCGACGGCGGCACTCGGCCACCGCCGCCTCCTCCTCGTCGAGGCGTGCCGCCTCGGCCCGCAGCCGAGCTCGCCGCTCCAGCGCGTCGTGCCGAGCGCGCTCGTGCTCGAACCGCTCACGCGCGGCGGCGAGCGTCGCGTCGGCCCCCGCCGCGCGCTCGGCCAGCGCCGTGGCCTCGGTGTCGAGGCGCGCGACGTGCGCGACGGCGAGCGCGTGGACGCCCGGCGCCGCCTCCGCAGCGGCCGGGGCGTCGTCGTCCGCCCGCCGCAGCCGGTCGTCGTCGTCCGCCGCCTCGCGCAGCCGCCGCGCGTCGTCGGGCCCGAGCCCGGCAGCCCCCGCGAACCGCTCCGCCGCGCCCACGACGCCCTGCCGCGCGGCATCCGTGCGCGAGCGCGCCGCGCGCGCGAGCTCCGCCAGGCGCGCGGCGGCGCGGTGGTAGAGCTCCGTGCCGAAGACCTTCTGGAGCAGCACGGCCCGGTCCTCGGGCTTCGCGCGCAGGAACGTCGCGAACTCGCCCTGCGGCAGCACGACCGTCTGCACGAGCTGGCGCCGGTCGAGGCCCACGAGCCGGCGGATCTCGTCGCCCGCCTCGTCGAGCCGTGCGGACAGCAGCTCGCCCGCGGCGTCCTCCACCGCGTCCGGCGCGTCGGTGGGCGGCACCTCGGCGAGCCGCCAGAGCCGCACCGAGGCCTGCTGCGTCGTGGTGCCGGTGCCGCGCTTCTTGGGGCGGCGGTACTCGGGCGTGCGTCGGACGCGGAAGACACCCGCCGGGACCTCCAGCACGAGGTCGACGTACGACTCGACGTCCGGTCCCGCGAACGCCGAACGGAGACGGTCGTCGCTCGCGGCGTCGGAGGCGACCTTGCCGTAGAGCGCGAACACGATCGCGTCGATGATCGTGGACTTGCCGGCGCCCGTCGGCCCCTCGAGGAGGTAGATCCCGGACGCGCCGAGCGCCGCGAGGTCGATGTGGTGACGGCCCGCGAACGGCCCGATCGCCTGGAGGGTGAGGGAGTGCAGGTGCATCAGGCGCTGCGCTCCTCGGCGAGCGCGAGCTCGAACGCCTCGCGCAGCACGACGACCTCGGCCTCGCTGGGGGCGTGGCCGGAGACGTGCTCGACGAAGTCGCGCGCGACGTCCAGCGGGTCGCGCCCCGGCCCGACGGCGGTCACGACCTCCCGCTCGGCGACACGCGGCGGGCGGTGCGTCACCTGGAGCGCGTGCGGGAACCGGGACCGGACGCGGGCGTACAGCTCGGCGGGCCGGACCGGGTCCGTCACGACGACGCGCAGCCAGTCGTCGACGTGCGGGTCGCCCGTCTCGCCGAGCAGCTCGTCGAGCGAGCCGGTCACCTCCGCGAGGCGGCGCGGCACGGGAGCGGCGACGAGCTCGACCGCCGCGTCGGCGTCCGTGCGGAGCCGGTCGACGTCGACGAGCGCGGTGGACTTGCGCTGGTGCAGCTCCGAGAAGGAGAACGCGAGGGGCGAGCCCGAGTAGCGTGCGACGGTCGCCACACCGCCCCCGACCTCTCCGCCGCCGACCTCCGGGACGGTGACGCGCTGCGGCCCGTGCAGGTGGCCGAGCGCCACGTAGTCCACCCCGCGGCCCGCGAACGCGGCGGCCGGGACAGCGTCGACGCCGCCGACGCGGATGTCGCGCTCGGAGTCCGACGCGAGACCACCCACGACGAACGCGTGCCCGACGACGACCGCCCGCACCCCCGGGTCCGCGGCGCGGCGCCGCGCGAGGTCGGCGCCCGCCCGGCGCAGGGCCGCCCCCATGACGGCCTCGTGGGACCGCGCGAGCGGCCGCGGCCTCACCGGGTCGCCGCCCACGCCTTCGGCGCCCGGAGCGCCGGCGTCCGGCGCGTCCGCGAGGACGTGCCGGGCCGTGTCCGGGTCGAGGTACGGGAGCGCGTAGACGAGCAGCGGGGAGCCGTCGCCGCTCGCCGCACCGGGACGCGGGCCCAGGACGACGGGCGCACCGACGTCGGCCAGGCGCGCCCGCACGTGGACGCCCGGTCGCAGGAGGCGGTCGCCGAACCCGAGCCGGACGGCGGAGTCGTGGTTGCCCGGCGTGACGACGACGTGCGCGTGCTCGGCGAGCCGCGTCACCGCGTCCGAGAGGAGGGAGACGGCGTCGACCGGCGGGATCGCGCGGTCGTAGACGTCGCCCGCGACGACGACCGCGTCGACCGCCTCGGAGCGGGTCAGCTCGACGAGGTGGTCGAGGTGCGCGGCCTGGTGCTCCAGCAGGTCGACCCCGTGCAAGGTGCGCCCGAGGTGCCAGTCGGAGGTGTGCAGGATGCGCATGCCCGCACCGTACCGGCCGGTTCCCACAGCCCCGGGGACCCGGGGCGGCGGCGGGCGCGCGGGTGTCAGACGGCGCCGACGACCTCGATCGGACCGGTCGAGGCGCCACTGCGCTCGACGGGGATGCGCCCGCCCATGCCGATCATGTCGAGCAGCTCGACGATGCTCGGCGACGGGTCGCGGAGCACGACCTCGCGGCCGTCCTCCTCGCCGAGCATGTAGAGCTGGATGATGAACGCGATGCCCGAGGAGTCGATGAAGGTGACGTCGGCGACGTCCACCACGACGCGCCCGCGGGTGTCGAGCACGTAGGACATCGCCTCGCTCGCGCGGTCGCGCAGCGCCGCGTCGACCTCGCCCCACATCGTCACGACCACGCCGCCGTCCGCCGGGGCGTAGACGATCCCGCTCGTCCGGTCGATCGCGCTGCCTGTGTCCACGGTTCCCGCTTCTCTCGAGTCGTCCTGCTGCTGTCGGCCGCCCCTCCGGACAACGTCCGGCGGTGGTGGCCTGTTCCCTGCGCCTGCCTCACGGCTCCGTCCGGTTGCCGGCCGTGACCGTCGGGCGGCGGGTCGGACCAGGCGACCGTGACCGGAGCACCCCAGAGTCTGCACCCGGCGCGGGGCGCACACCAGCCCGCGCGACGGTCGACCGCGACCTTCCTCCGAACCCTCACAACCCGGACCGCGCCGGTGCCTGCGCGCGCCTCCCGGAGCCCCGGGAGCGCCACGCTGAGGTGCAGCCCGGGCGGCGTCGCAGGGCTCGCTCCCGGACCCGCTACAGGGGCTCGGTGACGTCGGCGACCTGGGCCCCGAGGGCCGCCACGAGGGCCTGCCCGTCGACCGTCGCGGCCACGCCGTGCTCGCCCGCGCCGATCGAGACGAGGTGGTCGCCGTCACCCGGGGTCTCCGGGGTGGCCGCCTCGCCCGCGACGTCCACCTCGTCCGCGCCGCGCACGGCGACCACGCGCACGTCCGCCACGACGGGCCACGCGTGCGTGGCGCCGAACGGCGTGATCGTGCCGCGCTCGTACCCCGTGACGTCGCGCGCGACCTCCTTGTCCGGCATGGACAGGCGCGACACCCCGAGCAGCGCGCGCAGCTTGGGCCACGAGATCTGCCGGTCGCCCGGGACGAGCACGAACAGGTAGTCGTCCTCCGCACGCCGCACGACGATCGTCTTGAGGACGCGCGCCGGGTGCACGCCGCGCGCGGCGGCGGCCTCCTCCAGCGACCCCACCCGGCCGTGCCGGGTGAGGGTGAAGTCGATGCCCGACGCCTCCAGCGCCGCCACGGCGCGCTCGCTGCTCATGAGAACCGACCCTAGCCCTCGCCCCCGACGCACGGGCTGCCGTAGCGGGGCCGCCGCCCGTCAGACGTCGTCGAACTCCGTCACGACGGTGCGCCAGTACTCGGCGCCGTCGCGCGTGCGGTGCACGAGGCCCGCGTCGACCATCGCGCGCCGCAACGACACCGGGTCCGCGGCGCGCGCCGCGAGCCGCCTGGTCAGCGTGAGCTCGGTGACGGGCTCCTCCAGCGGGAGCACCTGCGCCGCGAGGTACCGCACGACGAGCTCGCGGTCGCGCCACCGCTTCGGCATGCGCAGCAGGCGTCCGTCCGTGAGGAAGCGGTCGGGGCCCGTGGGGCGCGGCGTGGGGGCGGTCACGAGCAGGGCCGCGAACCGCTCGGGCGCCGCCCGCAGGAAGCCCGTCTCCTCGCGCACCACGACGCCCGCGGCGAGGAGCGGCGCGAGCCGACGGCGCTCGTCGGCCGACAGCACC
Organism: Cellulosimicrobium sp. JZ28; assembly: GCF_015327065.1. NCBI lineage: Bacteria > Bacillati > Actinomycetota > Actinomycetes > Micrococcales > Promicromonosporaceae > Cellulosimicrobium > Cellulosimicrobium sp. JZ28. The sequence continues at coordinate 3,622,638 of NZ_CP017660.1, forward strand.
GCCTCCGCGGGCCCCTCGGTCACGACGCGCGCGAGCACCTCGAGCCGTCCCGCGTCGGCGAGCGACGCGACCACCTGCTTCCACGCGTTGTCGGGCACCGGGGCGCCCGTCCGGTCGTCGTCCACCGCCCGACCCTACGCACGCCGCGCCGCGCACGGCCACCGCGTTCCCGGACCCTGCACCCCGCGCTCCACCTCCCCGCGCCCGACCCGCGCTCCGCCCGGCGGCCGGGCGGACGGGCGCGGCGGGGACGTCAGGCGAGGTGCACGGCGTCGCCCTGCCAGCGGCGCCGCAGCCACCGGTCGTGCGACGCCACGACCACGGCGCCCGGCCACTCCTCCACGGCCTCCATGAGCTCGCCCGCGAGCGTGAGCGACACGTGGTTCGTCGGCTCGTCGAGGAGCAGCACGTCGGGCGCCTGCGTGACGAGCATCGCGAGCACCACGCGCCGGCGCTGCCCCACGGAGAGCTCCGCGAGCCGTCGCCCCAGGTCGCGCGGCGCGAGGAGGCCGTGCGCGTCCACGGACGCGTCGCGCGCGTCCGCCGGGTCCACGCCCTGCGCGAGGGCGAGCAGCTCGCGCGGGGTGCGGTCGTCGTCGTGCAGGTGCACGTCCTGCTCGAGCAGCCCCACCCGGACCCCGCGCGCCCGGCCCACGGTGCCGGCGTCGGGCACGAGGTCGCCCGCGAGCACGTGCAGCAGCGTGGACTTCCCGGCGCCGTTGGCCCCGGTGACGAGCAGCCGGCTCCCCCGGGCGACCTCGATCGACGGGACGCCCGACGCCGCCATGTCGAGCCGGTCCGGCCGCTCGCCCGGAGCCTCCCCGCGCCCTCCGCGCCCGGGCCGGTGCACGACGACGCCCCGCGCCCACGCGACCACGTCGCCACCGCCCGGAGCGAGACGGGTCCCCCCGCTCGGCGGTGCGAAGCGCAGGGGCGGGGGCGGCTTGCGCACCTGGTCGCGCTCGAGCGCGTCGAGCCGCTGCTGCGCGTTGCGCACGCGCCGCGCGACCTGGCCCTGCACGCGCTCGCCCTTGAAGTCGTAGAGGATCTTCGCCTGGTTGCCCCGCTCACGGTTCTTCGCGACGTCCCGGGCCGTCACCGCGACGCCGCGCCGCAGCTCCACAAGCTCGGCCTGCTCCGCCTCGAAGCGCTGCTCCCAGCGCTCGCGCTCGACGCGCTTGGCCTCGAGGTAGTCGCCGTACGTGCCGCCGTAGAGGGTCCCCGCTCCCCCGCCGCGTGCCGCGTCCCTGCCGCCCGCACCGCGGAGCGGCTCCGCGACCGGGTCGAGGTCGAGGATCTCGGTGCACACCTCGTCGAGGAACACGCGGTCGTGGCTCGCGAGCACCACGGCGCCCGGGAGCGCGCGCAGCGCCGCGGCGAGGAACTCCGCCGCGGCGTCGTCGAGGTGGTTCGTCGGCTCGTCGAGCAGCATCGCGCCGGGCTGGCGCACGAGCAGCGCGGCGAGGCCGAGCCGCGTGCGCTGGCCACCGGACAGCGACCCGACCTCGCGGCCCGCGACCCCGTCGACGTCGAGGCCGAGACCCGCGAGCGTGCGCGCGGCCCGCGCGTCGGCGTCCCAGACGTCGGCGAGCTCGGCGCGCGCGAGAGCGCGCGCGTACGCCTCCTCGGCACCGGGGACGGGTTCGCCGCCCGGGTCGCCGGCGAGGGCGAGCGCCGCCTCCTCGAGCTCGCGCTCGATCCCGCGGACGCGCGCGAGCGCGTCGTCGACGACCGCGCGGACCGATGTCGCCGGCGGGTACGGGAACTCCTGGTGCAGGAACCCGAGGTCCGAGGGCCGGCTCACCGTGCCGTCGTCGGGCGCGAGCGTGCCCGCGAGCACCCGCAGGAGCGTGGACTTGCCGACGCCGTTCTCGCCGACGAGGCCCGTGCGGTGGCCGGGGTCGACGGCGAGGTCGACGCCGCGCAGGACCGTGCGGCCCGCGAAGGACACGCGGACGTCGGACGCGCGCAGGACAGGGGTGGGACGTGCCATGGGTGATCACCTACCAGGTGCCCGGGTGGCGCGCGCACGCCGCGGAGGGCGGCGGGGGCCACGGCGACGGGCTCGACGGGACGGAGCGGCCGGGGCGGGTGAGGATCACATCGCGCCCGACGCTACGCCGTCGGCCCGGGAGGCGCACGGCATTTTCCGGCGCCACCCTCGCGCCGGGCGCGGCCACGGTTCCGCCCGGGCCCGACGACGCCCCTCGGCTCAGGGGGTGGTCGGCTCCGTCCCGGGGGCCGTCGGGGCCGGGGTCGGCGCGACCGTGGGCTCGGGTGCCGGGTCCGTCGGCTCGGGTGACGGCTCGGGCTCGGGCTCGGGCTCGGGCTCGGGCGGCGGCCCGGACGAGACGACGATCGCGACCGTGCTTCCCGGCGCGACCTGGGTGCCGGAGCCCGGCGCGACGGACAGCACGGTCCCCGGCGCGGCAGGGTCGGCCTTCGTCGTGACGCTGACCTTCAGCCCGGCGCCCTGGAGCGCTGCCTCCACGGCGGCCTGCTGCTTGCCGACGAGGTTCGCCGGGACGGCGACGGTCGTGGGCGGCGGCGGGTCCGTGGGCTTCGTCGGCGGGGGTTCCGTCGGCGTGGGCGTCGGTGCCGGTGCCGGGGGCTGCGGCGCGGGCGGGGTCGTCGGCTTCGGCGCGGGGGCGCTCGGCGTCGCCGGCTTCTGCGGCGTGGACGGCGCGCTGCTCTCGGCAGGCGTGTACCGCGTCGGCATCTTGCCCGCCGCGAAGAACTCGAAGTGCCACGGCTCCGGCTTGGACCCGTTGGGCCGCGCCCACGCGGGGTTGTCCCAGCCGTAGTCCGGGCCGTGCGTGCGGAGCCAGACGTACTCGAGCGACGTCCCCGACGGCACGTTCCCGCCGACGTCGATCGCGAGCCCCCACCCGTGCTGCGACGTGCCGGGCACGGCCGCGAGGTAGGGCTTGACCGCCTTGAGGCGCACCTGCTCGTCGTACGGGCGGTACGCGTCGGTGATCTTCAGCGCGTACCCGAACTCCTTCTCGAACTCCGCGGCGAGCGCCTCGAGCTGCTCCGCGGCGTCGCAGCGCAGGCTCTTGCCCGGCGCGAAGTCGAGCGCGCACAGCGCCTCCGGCGGGATGCGGCCGTTCTGGTACTGCGCCGTCGAGCCCGCGTACCGCTCGACGACCTCGGCGAGCCGCTCCGCGAGGGTCGTGCCCGCGAGCGCCGTCGCCCCGGCGGCCGGGACGACCCCGACCGGTACGAGGTCGGTGCCGAGCAGCTCGGCGAGCGTCGTCGCGGAGGCGAGGACGTCCTCCAGCGTCACGTCGCCGTGCGCGTGGTCGTCGCCCTCGGCGTGGTCGCCGTCACCGCTGTCAGCCGAGCCGTCGGCCGGGTCCTGGGAACCGTCGAGCTCACCGGGGGCCACCCCGTCGGGCGCGGGCACCTCGTCCTCGGGCAGCGTCCGGTCGCCCGGCGACCCCGCGTCTCCCGCGGATCCCGTGCCGCCGGGGGCGGTCGGGTCCAGGGGCGTGCTCGTGCCGGGCGCCGGGCTCGGCGTGCCGCCGGGGCTCGGGGAGTCGCTCGGCGAGGGGTCGGTGGACGCGCCGGGGGACGGGCTGCTCGTCGGGCTCGGCGAGGGCGCGGTGGGCGTCGCCGCGGTGCGGACCGCGTCGGTCGCTACGTCGCCGGCGGCGTCGACCGTCGCGGGCTGCTGCGCCGGGCGGTCGGTCGCGGGGTCGTCGGTCTCGTCGTCCGTGCCCGTCGTGGTGTCGTCGGTGCCCGCGCCTGCGCCCGTGCCGGGGCCGAGCGGCTCCGGCAGCTCGGGGACCTGCGCGCCGTCGAGCGACTCGTCCAGGTCGAGGTCGCCGTCGGGCACGAGGGGCGCGGGGACGCGGCGGGCCGCGTCCTGCTGCGCGAGGTAGGTGGCCAGGAGCATGCCGAGCTCGGCGCGGGCCTGCTCGACGGGCGGGGAGACGTGGCCGTCGTCGAGCGCGTTGGCCGTCGCGAGGACCTCGATGGCGCCGTCGAGCTGCTGGCCCTCGTCGAGGCCGGCCCCGAGGGTGCTCGAGAGCGCCGCGACCTGGGTCGCCGTGGCCGTCTCCTGCGCGAAGAACGACGCACCCGGGCGAGGCTGGGCGCTGCCGGCGAGGGCCGCGGCGAGGGTGATGGCGAGCGCCGAGGAGATGAGGACGTGCGACACGGCCCGCGCGCGCCGTCCGAACGACTCCGGGCCCACCGCGGCGGCGGGCGCGGGCTCGGGCGTCACGGGCGCGTCGTCCGCGCCCTCGTGCTCCGCCGTGGTGCTCACCGCTCACTCCCGTGCTTCGTGCCCTGCCACGGACCTGCGGTCCCGCACGCCGGATGTGCGCGTCGTCGCGCCCGACGTCACGGCTGCGCGCGCACACGATCGGTGTGCTGCACGCCACAGTGCCCTCGTCCGCCTACCGTACACCGCCTCCACGAGGCTCTCACCCCCGTCTCATGTTCGCGGTGGACAATCGCTCCATGAGTTCACCGACACGTCACCGCAGGTCAACGTCCCGCGCGCTCGCGCTCGGGGCAGCCGTCGCCGCGACCGTCGCGCTGGGCGGGTGCGCCGAGGACGGCTCGGTGAGCGTGCCGGAATTCACCCTGACGGGCGACGGGGTCCAGCAGTTCCTCGACGACGCGCGCTCCCAGGTCGAGACGATCGGCGAGGACGTCCGGTCGCTCACCGACGACCTGGGCACCCTCCCGGACGACACGCGCACCCGCGCCGAGGAGGCCGTCGCGTCCGCGCAGGAGGCCGCCGACGAGGCCCGCGCCGCGGCGGACGAGGCGGCGTCCGCCACGGACGAGACGCGCGCCCAGGCCGAGCAGCGCCTGGCCGACGCCGAGGCCGCGCTCGAGGACGCGTCCACCGAGCTGGGCGACGTCGCGGGCTCCCTCTCCGGTGCCGACGCCGCGGTGCGCGACGCGATCGAGAGCCTGCGCACCCGGGTCGACGAGCTCCGCGCGGACCTCGAGGACGCGTCCGGCTCCTGACCGCACGGGCCGCGCGCGGGCGGCCCGCGCCCGGTATCGCCGGACCCTCGTCGGCACCGGGGACCTAGGTCCCCGGGCCCGGCGACTTTTGCCTGACGTCCACCCTTCCTTCACAGGGGTTTGCTTGGTCTCAGGAGCCCGACCGCACCGGACGGGTCGATGAGAGGGGACAGTGATGAAGGGGACGATCGAGCGGAACGCCAACGCGCCGCTCCCCACGGTCGAAGGCACCGAGCCGGAGACCCTCAGCCTCGCGGAGCGCGCCACGCGACCCACCCAGGTCGTGCTCGGCGTCCTGCGGATCACGATCGGGTTCTACTTCCTCTGGGCCTTCCTCGACAAGACGTTCGGGCTCGGGTTCGCCACCCCCGCCGAGCGGTCGTGGATCAACGGGAACAGCCCGACCACCGGCTTCCTGTCGAACCTCGAGGGCACGTTCTCGGGCTTCTTCAGCGGCCTCGCGGGGAACGCGTTCATCGACGTGCTCTTCATGGTCGGCCTGCTCGGCATCGGGCTCGCCCTGATCCTGGGCATCGGGATGCGCATCGCCGCGGTGAGCGGCACGCTCCTGCTCCTGCTCATGTACCTGGCCGAGCTCCCGCTCGTGACCAACCCGATCATCGACGACCACATCACGATGTCGCTCACGATCATCGCTCTCACGCTCCTCGGGGCGGGCAGCGTGCTCGGGCTCGGCAAGACGTGGAAGAGGATCCCGTTCGTCCAGCGCAACGCCTGGCTGGTCTGACGGTTCGACCGCCCGCCGTGTGCGGCGGGCCACGGGGCGACCGATACCGCGCGACGATCTGAGGCCGTCGCTGCAGGGAGTCGCTCCCGGGGGAAGAGGGGCGTGCGGGCGGTGGGGAGACCACCCGCACGTCCCGCCCTCCGCGCCCGGCAGGGCGACCGACAGCTCGACGGAGCCGGTCGCCCGCCGGGCGCCTTTCTGCGTGCCCGGCCCGCGGCCGCCCGGTCCGGTGCGGCCCCGGCGTCAGCCGAAGCGGGCCAGCAGTTCCGCCGCCTGGGGATCGCCCTGGGCGGCCGCCTCGTGCCACAGGGCCATCGCCTCGGCGACGCGGCCCGCCCGGAGGCGGAGCACCCCGAGGCTCGTGCGCGCCGTCGGCTCGCCGGCGAGCGCCGCCTGCTCGAGCAGGTCCTCGGCGTCCGGCCCGCGACCCGCGCGCACGTAGAGGTCCGCGAGGGCCGCCGCGACGCGCGCCTCGCCCGCCCCGGCCCACCCCTCGAGCAGCGCGACGGCGGCGTCCGGGGTCAAGGCGCCGCTGCGCACGAGCTCGACCGCCGCTTCCCAGCTCTCGCCCGACGTCGCCGCGAGGACGTCGTCGGCCGCGTCCCGCTCCCCCAGCTCGGCGAGCACCTGCGCGAGCCGCACGGCCGCGCCCTCGACGCCCTGCGCGAGCTCGTACCAGCGGCGGGCCGCGTGCAGGTCGCCGCGCTCCGCCGCGACCTGCGCGGCCATGAACGCCCCCAGCGCGTCGCCCGCCAGACCGGCGAGCTCGAAGCAGCGGAACGCCTCCGCGGCGTCGCCCGCCTCGTGGTGCGCGACGCCCAGCCGGTACACGGCCCCGGGCACGCCCTGCTCGACGGCCGCCTCGTAGAACGGGACCGCCGCGGCCGGGCTGCCGAGCGCACGCAGGTCGTCGGCGATCGCGACGAGCTCGGCCGGGTCGTCGGGGTGCAGGTGCCCGACGGCGGACCGCAGGTCCGCGAGGGCGCTCGCCGCGGCCTCGGCGGGCGCCCCGGAGTGCGGGGCGACGTCCGCGCCCTGGTCGGTGGTCGGCATGCGGCACCGCGTCCCTTCGGCCCCCTGCGTCGACGGCCCGGTGGTCCGGGACCTGCACGACGGCGACGTGCGGCCGACGGCAGGACGGCGTCGGACGTCCCGAGATGTGGACGCACGATAGCGCGGCGGTGTCGCCCACGTCACACCCCGGGCGAGACGGGTGCCGCCCGGCCGCCGGGGTCTGGGAGACTGCATCGGGTGAGCGGAACGACCGACCTGCCGGCCAGCGCCGGGCAACGCGTGCTGGACGCCGTCGTGGCGGTGACGAGCGACCTCGACCTGCCGCAGGTGCTGCGGCGCATCGTCGACGCGGCGATGGAGCTCACGGGCGCCCGGTACGGCGCGCTCGGGGTGCTCGACGCCTCGGGGCGCGAGCGCCTCGCGCAGTTCATCCCCCTGGGCCTCTCGGACGACGAGGTCGCCGAGATCGACCACTGGCCGCACGGCGAGGGTCTGCTGGGCGAGCTCATCGACCACCCGGCGCCCATCCGCGTCCCGGAGATCGCCGACGACGTGCGCTCGGCCGGCTTCCCCGAGGGCCACCCGCCCATGCACACGTTCCTCGGCGTGCCGGTGCGGGTGCGCGACACGGTGTTCGGCAACCTCTACCTCACCGACAAGCAGGTCCCCGGGGGCAGGTGCGAGGAGTTCACCGCGGAGGACGAGGCGGCCGTGGTCGCGCTCGCCGCCGCCGCGGGCGTCGCCATCGAGAACGCGCGGCTCTACGGCCGGGCGAAGCAGGTCGGCGTCCTGGAGGACCGCGACCGGATCGCGCGCGACCTGCACGACGTCGTCATCCAGCGCCTCTTCGCGTCGGCCATGACGCTCATGAGCGTGCAGCCGCTCGTCAGCGACCCGAACGCGCGCACGCGCATCGAGGAGACCGTCTCCGACCTCGACGAGACGATCCGGCAGATCCGGTCCACGATCTTCGCGCTGCACACGGCCACGGACCCGGACGCGCCCTCGATCGAGGACCGGTTCCGCGCGCAGGCCGAGGCCGCGACGACCGTGCTCGGGTTCGCGCCCGAGGTCGACGTCGAGGTGGCGGCCGAGGGGTCGGGCGCGGGCGTGACCGACGGCGGCCCCAGCCTGCCGGCCGAGGTCGCCGACCAGCTCGTCGTCGTGCTCGGCGAGGCCCTGACCAACGTGGCCCGGCACGCGCAGGCGAGCCGCGTCGTCGTGCACCTGGCCGTCACGGCGCACGAGGCGCGCCTCACCGTCACCGACGACGGCGTGGGCATCCAGCCCGGCGGCCGGCGCTCCGGCCTGCGGAACATGCAGGCGCGCGCCGCCGCGCTCGGCGGGTCGAGCACCGCGACCGCCCGGCCCGACGGCGGCACGCGCCTCGAGTGGTGGGTGCCGCTCGGCTGACGCGCCCGCGGGGCAGGGTGCTCAGAGCGCCCGGTGCATGACGTGCAGGCCGACGAGCCCGTGCACCGGGTGGTCGAACGCCTCGGGGACGGTCGCGAGGATCGTGAACCCCAGCGACTCCCAGAGCCGGACCGCGCGCTCGTTCGTCTCCACGACCGCGTTGAACTGCATCGCCCGGTAGCCGTCGGCGCGCGCACCGTCGAGCACGGCGCGCGCGAGCGCCCGGCCGACGCCACGCCCGGCTCCGTCGGGCCCGACGACGAAGCTCGCGTTCGCGACGTGCGCCCCGGCACCGGGGTGGTTGGGCAGGTACTTCGCCGTGCCGAGCACGGTGCCGCGGGCACCGTCCTCCGCCGGGACCGCGACGAGGACGCGCGCGCCCGGGGCTTCGAGCCACGCGGCCCGGGCGTCGGCCTCGGTGATGTCACGCGGGTACGTGTACGTCTCGCCCGCGCGGAAAACCGGCTCGAGCGCCCGCCAGATGCCGGGCCAGTCCGCGGGCGTCCCGGCACGCACCTCGATCGTCGCAGTCACCGGTCGAGCGTAGTGCGCGGGCCGCGGGTCAGCGCAGGATCCTCCGGCCGGTCACGATGCGCGGCACGACCTTGATGACGCGGTCGCGCACGCCGGGCACGAACGTCACGAGCGGGAGCGCGAGCAGCCGCGCGCGCTCCACCGGCTCGGTGACCTCGAACGTGCGGCCGACGAGCACGACGGACCACCCGGAGCGGGCGTCGGCGTCGAACGAGTCGACCTCGAACGCCACGACGGCGCGGCTGGCGGCCACCGCGAGCTTCGAGCCCTCCGCGGTCCGGAACACGACGTCCGGGCCGTCGAGCACGAAGTTCACCGGCTGGATCGCCGGCAGCGCGTGGTCGGTGTAGACGATCCTGCCCACGGGGACGGTCGCGAGGAGCGCGTAGCTCTCCTCCGGCGTGAGCTCCGCGAGCCCTGCCGAGGCGCGCGGGCGCTCGGCCGTCGCGAGCCCCCCGCTCCCCACCGGTGCCCCTGTCCCGGTCCGCTCGACTGTGTCCATCTCCACATCGTCGCGCCGCGGTGTCAGATCCGGGAGTGCCGAAGGTCCCGACGCCGCGCGGTCGCCCGGTCCGTGGGCGTCGGTCCCCGGACCGTGCGCGGGCGAGCCCTCGGGCCCCGTCCCGCCCTGCGGGTCGGTCCCGCCGTCAGGGACGCTGCGCCGGGCCACCGTGCTGCCGGTCCCCGGTGGGACCGCCCGCGCCCGGGGCGCCCTGGCGGGACGCCTCCTCCTGGCGCATCTCGGTCGCGAGGACCGCGACCTGGGTGCGGCGCTGCAGGCCGAGCGTCGCGAGGACGTGGGAGACGTAGTTCTTGACCGTCTTCTCCGCGAGGTAGAGGCGCTTGCCGATCTCGCGGTTCGTCAGGCCCTCGCCGATGAGCGCGACGATCTGGCGCTCCTGCTGGGACAGGCCCTCGAGGCGGTCCGGCGTCTCGTCCGCGGCGTGGCGCAGGCGCTCCAGCACGCGCGCGGTGCTCGCCGGGTCGAGCAGCGACCCGCCCGCCGCGACCGTGCGGACCGCGCCGACGAGGTCGGACCCGTGGATCTGCTTGAGCACGTACCCCGACGCCCCGGCGAGGACGGCCTGGAACAGCGCCTCGTCGTCGGCGAAGGACGTGAGCATGAGGCAGCCGACCTCGGGCAGCTCGGAGCGCACCTCGCGGCACACCTCGACGCCCGAGCCGTCGGGCAGGCGCACGTCGAGGATCGCGACGTCGGGACGCGTCGCCTTGATGCGGGCGAGCGCGGAGGCGGCGGTGCCGGCCTCGCCGACGACGGTGATGTCACCGGCGGCCTCGAGCAGAGCGGCGACGCCGCGGCGGACCACCTCGTGGTCGTCGAGCAGGAACACGCGGATCGGGTGGGGAGAGCCCATGCCCTCAACGTAGCCGGTCGGAGGGGGATTCTCGCGCGCGCCCGCCCGTGGCGCCGCGGGTGCGGGACCTTCGTCCCGGTGGGTCGTGCCGAGCGTCCCGCGCGTCGGGGGCGGTCGCCGGGTGCGGCGGACCGCCCGCGCGCGGTATCCAGGAGGTGTGGCAGGTGGCGGGACGACCGCCACGAAGGGGACGACAGGACCGAGGTGGTCATGGTGAGCGGATCGACGCAGCAGGTCGTGCTGGTCGGTGTGGACGGCAGCACGACGAGCGGCAAGGCCCTGGACTGGGCGGTGCACGAGGCGGCGCGTCGGGGCGCGGAGCTGCGCGTGCTGCACGTCGCGTACGTGCCCGTCGTCGCGACGCCGTTCGTCGGCGGCGCGTACTACCCGAGCGTCGAGGAGCTCGGCGAGATCGCCGGCCCCATCCTCTCGGCCGCCGCCGAGCGCGCCGCGCGCGTGGACGCGTCGGTGCCCGTGCGGACCCTGCTGCGCTCCGGCCCGCCCTCGGAGGCGCTGCTCGACGAGGCCAAGGACGCCGACCTCGTCGTCGTGGGGTCGCGCGGGCTCGGGTCCGTCGGGTCGATGTTCTTCGGGTCCGTGGGGACCCGGCTGGCCGCCCGCGCGCCCGTGCCGGTCGTCGTGGTGCCACCGTCCGTGGACCACGTGGAGCGCACGACCGACGTCGTGGTCGGCGTCGACGGGTCCGTGCACGGCGACGCCGCGCTCCGGTTCGCCCTCGACGAGGCCGCGCGCACCCGCTCCCGCGTCGTCGCGGTGTGCGCGTGGCGGATGCCCACCGGGCCGCTGTGGGAGGAGAACCCCGCGTTCTACACCGCCGCCGAGCGGGACGCGCGCGCCGAGGCGTCGCGCACCGTGGAGGCCGCGCTCGCGCGCGTGCGCACCGCGGAGCACGACGACGTCCTCGTCGAGACGTTCGTCGTCGACCGCGAGCCGTCCGTCGCCCTCCGGGAGGCCGCGGCGGGGGCCGCGCTGACCGTCGTCGGGTCGCGCGGCCGCGGCGACCTGCGCGGCATGCTCCTCGGCTCCGTGAGCCAGGAGGTGCTGCACCACGCGACGCACCCCGTCGCCGTCGTGCACGCGGCGCGCGACTAGGGTGCCGTCCGCGCAGGGCGGGGCCGCCGTCGGGCCGCTAGCGTCGAGACCGTGAGCGACGACGCGCAGGCCCTCCCGCACGACCCCTCGTGGCCCCGGGCGGGCGACTGGCCCGGGCCGACGGGTGACGCCGTCGACGTCGCGCTGCTCGGCGTCCCGGCCTGGCGCACGTCGCTCTCGCCGACCGGCGCCCACGCGACACCCGCCGCGGTGCGCGCCGCGCTGCGCCGGTACAGCCCCGCGCTCGTCCCCGACCGCCCGCTGCCCGACGGCGGCCCCTCCGCCCGCGTGCGACCCGTCGCCGGCGTCGGTGCCCGAGGCCTCGGAGAGCGGGCCGATCCCGTCGACCTCGCCGAGCTCACGTTCGCCGACCTCGGCGACGTCGACGAGCCCGACGGTGCGGAGGGCGAGGCCCGGACGCGCGCGGCGGTCCGGACCGCGCTGGAGCGCGCACGGCTGCTCGTCGCGCTGGGCGGCGACAACTCCGTGACCGTCGCGACCGCGCTCGGCGCGTGGGGCGACGATCTCGCCACCGCGGGCCTCGTCACGCTCGACGCCCACCACGACCTGCGCGACGGCGTGTCCAACGGGTCACCGGTGCGGCGTCTGGTCGAGGCGGGGCTGGACCCGCGGCGGGTCGTGCAGATCGGCATCGCGGACTTCGCGAACTCCGCCGAGTACGCGCGCCGCGCCGTCGAGCTGGGGATCACCGTCGTGCACGTCGACGAGCTGCGCCGGCGGGGGCCCGAGGAGGTGATGCGGGCGGCCATGGAGGTCGCGGGCGCCGCGGGCGGGCCGGTGCACCTCGACGTGGACGTCGACGTGTGCGACCGCTCCGTCGCCCCGGGCTGCCCCGCGAGCGTCCCGGGCGGGATCGCGGCGTGGGAGCTGCGCGCCCTCGTCCGGGCCGCGGCGCGCGACGACCGGCTCCGCTCCGCCGACGTCGTCGAGGTCGACGCGACGGCCGACGCCCCCGACGGCCGCACGGTCCGCCTCGCCGCCCTCTGCGTCCTGGAGCTCGCGGCAGGCCTCACCCTCCACCCGCCGACCCCGGAGCCGCTGCGGACCTAGGCGCCTCCGCCGAACAGGCGGTTCCGGCGGGTCCACCAGGTGGTCCTGGCACGACACGCGCCCTGGACGCACCAGGACCACCTGTTCGACGCCGGGTGAGTCAGGGGTGGGGGTTGGTCAGGGGTGGGGGTGGCCAGACCGCCACGTCTTCGCGACCAGGGGGACGCCCGGGCGGTAGGCGAGGTGGGTGCGGCTCGGGGCGTCGAGCAGCACGACGTCGGCCCGGGCGCCGGGGGCGAGGTGGCCGACGTCGTCCCGCCGCAGCGCGAGCGCGCCGCCCGCGGTGGCGGACCACACGGCCTCGGCGACGGTCATCCGCATCTCGCGGACCGCGAGCGCCACGCACAGCGGCATCGACGACGTGTAGCTCGACCCGGGGTTGCAGTCGCTCGCGAGCGCGACGACGGCGCCCGCGTCGAGGAGGCGTCGCGCGTCGGGGTAGGGCTGGCGCGTGGAGAACTCGACGCCCGGGAGCAGGGTAGCGACGGTCCCGGCGACCGCTCCCGACGTCCCGTCCGGCCGCGTCCCGCTGTCGGTCCACGAGCCCGCGAGCGCCGCGACGTCGTCGTCGGTGAGGTACGTGCAGTGGTCCACCGCGGCGGCGCCCAGCCCGACGGCGAGGCGCACCCCCTCCCCCGGGGCGAGCTGGTTCGCGTGCACGCGGACGCCGAGCCCGGCGGCGGCCCCGGCCTCGAGCACGCGGTGCGACTGCTCGGGCGTGAACGCGCCGGTCTCGCAGAACACGTCGACCCACCGGGCGTGCGGCGCGCACGCGGCGAGCATCTCCCCGCACACGAGGTCGACGTACGCGTCGGCCCGGCCCGCGAGCTCCACCGGCACGACGTGCGCCCCGAGGAACGTCACCTCGGGCGTCACCTCGCGCGCGAGCCGCACGGACCGCTCCTCGTCCGCGACGGTGAGGCCGTAGCCGCTCTTCACCTCGACCGTGGTCGTGCCCTGGCGGGCCGCCTCGTCGAGGTGCCGGGCCAGCCCGGCGCGGAGCACGTGGTCGGACGCGGCGCGCGTCGCGGCGACGGTCGACCGGATGCCGCCCGCCTCGTACGGACGACCGGCCATGCGCGCCTCGAACTCGGCGGCGCGGTCGCCCGCGAACACGAGGTGGGTGTGCGAGTCGACGAACCCCGGGAGCACCGCGCGCCCGCCCGCGTCGACCGTCACGTCCGGCTCCCGTCCGTCCAGCGCGTGCCCGACGGCGTCCCGCGCCTCCCGGGCCGGGCCCGCCCAGGCGACCCGGCCGCCGTCGAGCAGCAGGACGGCGTCGGTCACGAGACCGGTCGGGTCGCCGTCGCGCGTGCCGGGACCGCCCGGGGCGTTGGTCGTCAGCTCCCCGATGCCGGTGACGAGGGTCGACCCGGGCCCCGAGGACGTGCCCGCCGCGCGGCGACCCGTCACGGCGTCTCCCGCGCGGGGACGCGGAGCCCGCCGCGCTCGGCGGCGGCGATCGCGTCGTCGTACCCGGCGTCGACGTGGCGCAGCACCCCGAGGCCCGGGTCGTTCGACAGCACGCGCGCGAGCTTGGCCGCGGCGAGCGGCGTGCCGTCGGCGACGGACACCTGGCCCGCGTGGATCGAGCGGCCCATGCCGACGCCGCCGCCCTGGTGGATCGAGACCCACGTCGCGCCCGACGACGCGGCCGTGAGCGCGTTGAGCAGCGGCCAGTCGGCGATCGCGTCGGAGCCGTCGGCCATGGCCTCCGTCTCGCGGTACGGGGATGCGACCGACCCGGCGTCGAGGTGGTCGCGGCCGATGACGACCGGAGCGCGCACCACGCCCGAGGCGACGAGGTCGTTGAACGCGAGACCCGCGCGGTCGCGCTCGCCGTGCCCGAGCCAGCAGATGCGCGCGGGCAGTCCCTGGAACGCGACGCGCTGCTGGGCGGCGCGGATCCAGCGGTGGAGGTGGTCGTCGTCGAACAGGTCGAGCACGGCGGCGTCGGTCGCGGCGATGTCGCGCGGGTCGCCCGAGAGCGCGGCCCACCGGAACGGGCCCTTGCCCTGCGCGAACAGCGGCCGGATGTACGCGGGCACGAACCCCGGGAAGTCGAACGCCCGGTCGTACCCGCCGCGGCGCGCCTCGTCGCGGATCGAGTTGCCGTAGTCGAAGACCTCGGCGCCCGCGTCGAGGAACCCGACCATGCCCTCCACGTGCCGGGCCATGGACTCGCGCGCGCGGTCGGTGAGCTCGTCGGGCTTCGCGGCGGCGTAGTCGGCCCAGTCCGCGAGGTCCACCCCGACCGGCAGGTAGGACAACGGGTCGTGCGCCGACGTCTGGTCCGTGACGACGTCGACCTCGACCCCGCGTCGCAGCAGCTCCGGCACGACCGTCGCGCTGTTCCCCTCGACCCCCACCGACAGCGCCCGGCGCTCGCGCCGCGCGTCCTCCACGAACCGGACCGCGGCGTCGAGGTCGTCGGCGACGACGTCGAGGTACCGCTCGCGCACGCGCCGGTCGAGGCGCGACCGGTCGACGTCGACCACGAGGCACGCGCCGCCGTTGAGCGTCACCGCGAGCGGCTGCGCGCCGCCCATGCCGCCGCACCCGCCGGTGAGCGTGAGCGTCCCGGCGAGCGAGCCCCCGAACCGCTTCGCGGCGACCGCGGCGAGCGTCTCGTACGTGCCCTGGAGGATGCCCTGCGCGCCGATGTAGATCCACGACCCCGCGGTCATCTGCCCGTACATCGTCAGGCCCATCGCCTCGAGCCGGCGGAACTCGGGCCACGTCGCCCAGTCCCCCACGAGGTTGCTGTTCGCGAGCAGCACGCGCGGCGCCCACTCGTGCGTCCGCAGCGCCCCGACCGGCTTGCCCGACTGCACGAGGAGCGTCTCGTCGTCCGCGAGCGTCGTGAGCGTGCGGACGATCGCGTGGAAGCTCGGCCAGTCGCGTGCCGCCCGGCCGGTGCCGCCGTAGACGACGAGGTCGTCGGGCCGCTCCGCGACCTCGGGGTCGAGGTTGTTCATGAGCATCCGCAGCGGCGCCTCGGTCTGCCAGGACCGCGCGGTGAGGGTCGTGCCGCGCGGGGCGCGGACGGAGACGGGCGTGCCGAGGCGGTGGGTCGGCTCGTGGGCCATGGTCGTCTCGCTCCTTCGGGTCGGGTAGGTCTCAGGCCAGGTGCCCGACGGCGGCGCTCGCCGCCGCGGTCACGGCACCCGTCGCGACGAGACGGGTCACGGCCTCGATCTCGGGCGCGAGGTAACGGTCCGGTCCGGGTCCCGCGGCGGCCGTGCGCACGAGGTCGCGCACGGCGCCGGTCCCCCGCGCGGGGTGCAGGGACCCGGCGTCGCAGCGGAGGTCGAGGGCACGCGTCGCGGTGAGCAGCTCGATCGCGAGGACGCGGCCCAGCCCGTCGACGGCGCGGCGGAGCTTGCGCGCCCCGGCCCAGCCCATGGACACGTGGTCCTCCTGCATGGCCGACGACGGGATCGAGTCGACGCTCGACGGCACCGCCAGCCGCTTGAGCTCCGAGACGATCCCCGCCGCCGTGTACTGCGCGATCATGAGCCCGGAGTCGACGCCCGGGTCGTCGGCGAGGAACGGCGGCAGGCCCTCGTTGCGGGCCTTGTCCAGGAACCGGTCGGTGCGGCGCTCGCTCATGCTCGCGACGTCGGCCGCGGCGATCGCGAGGAAGTCGAGCACGTACGCGACCGGTGCCCCGTGGAAGTTGCCGTTCGACTCGACGCGCCCGTCCACGGTGACGACCGGGTTGTCGATCGCCGCCGCGAGCTCCCGGCGCGCGACGGCGGTCGCGTGGTCGAGCGTGTCGCGCGCGGCGCCGTGCACCTGGGGCGCGCACCGCAGCGAGTACGCGTCCTGCACCCGCGTGCACTCGGGCCGGCCGTCGGCGTCGAGCGTGCGGTGGCTCGCCACGACGGGCGAGCCGTCGAGCAGCGCGCGCAGGTTCGCGGCCGACGCCGCCTGGCCGGGGTGCGGCCGCATCGCCACGAGGTCGGCCGCGAACGGCGCGTCCGAGCCGAGCAGCGCCTCGACGCTCGCCGCGGCCGCGACGTCGGCCGTCGTGAGCAGGGACCGCAGGTCGTGCAGCGCGAGCGCGAGCATGCCGAGCATGCCGTCGGTGCCGTTGATGAGCGCGAGGCCCTCCTTCTCGCGCAGCGCGAGCGGCGCGATCCCGGCCGCGGCGAGCGCGTCGGCGGCGGGCACGAGGGCTCCCGTCGCGTCCCGGACCTCGCCCTCGCCGAGCGCCGCGAGCGCCACGTGGGCCAGCGGCGCGAGGTCGCCCGAGCAGCCCAGCGAGCCGAACTCCCGCACCACCGGGATGATCCCGGCGTCGAGCATCGCGGCGTACGTCTGCGCGACGACGGGGCGCGCCCCGGTCCGCCCGGTCGCCAGGGTCGCGAGCCGCAGGAGCTGCAGCGCCCGCACGACCTCGCGCTCGACCTCCGGCCCTGACCCCGCCGCGTGCGACCGCACGAGGCTGAGCTGGAGCTGCGCGCGCCGCTCGACCGGGATGTGGCGCCGCGCGAGCGCCCCGAACCCGGTCGAGACGCCGTAGTGCGGGCGGTCGTCGTCCGCGAGCCCCTCGACGACGGCGCGGCTCGCCGCCATCGCCTCGACCGCCGCGTCCGCGAGCCGGACGCGCGCGCCGTGCCGCGCGACGTCGACCACGTCGTCGATCGTCGGCGGGCCGTCGCCCACGACGACGACGCGCGCGGCGCGGGCCTGGTCGGAGACGGCCGGGGAGTGCGTCGTCGCTGCCATGCACCCAGAACACACCGCACCCCGCTATGACGGGAGCCCGAGCGGATCGGTTCCGTCTGGGATCCCAGACTGTTGCGGGCACGGGAACTCACCAAGAGGCGTGCCGGGACACCCGAGGTACCGGCGCGTGCCCTCGCGCGTCAGACGCCGGTCAGCTCAGTCGCGCACGCCAGTCGTCCGGGAGCCCCATGTCGCTCAGAGACACGACGCCGTCGGCGGGGAACTCGTCGAGCAACCTGACGAGCCGGGACGACCAGTCGTCTCCGGGGCGCGACTGTTGCGAGGAGGTGCCGGATGATCGCCAAGGCGGGGTAGAGGCGTGCTTGGTCGCGGGGGTCGAGTCCAGCGATGTGTGCCAGGTCAGGTATCCCGGCGAGAGCACTGGCTCGCACCTGGTCCGTGAAGTTCCGGTTCCAGAGGCGGGCGTGGTGAGCGCAGGTGTTCCGGGTGAAGTTCAGTCCGTGACGGAGTGCTTCCTGGCGATCACGTCACGAGTCGGCCGCCGCGTGTGCTCGTAGAGGATCGACATCATCCCGAAGTCGGTGACCTCGACGGCCACCCAGATGGGCAGATCGCCGTCGTACTTGTCCTTGAAGTGCGCGACGAAGTCCTCCTTCGACCGCGTTTGGAGCTGTGCGAGCTTGCGCAGCCACTCGTCGTGCGCAGACTCCTGCTGCCGCCTCCGGGGGCGGGGCCTGCTGAAACGCCCGTCGAACGCCCGCGGATCCCTTGGACGTAGGGGTCGCGCGCTCCGAGCGTGTAGGCGAGCTCGACCCGGAGGGCGATCTCGATCCGCTCGATCGCGTCCATGACCAGGAGCTTGAGGCGCCTGTCGAAGTCGTAGAGCGTGACGACCTGGTCCAACCGGGTTCCCGGGATCACCTCGCTGGCTCGAACCGGCCGTCCCCGAGCTGCGCTCTCTGCGGAGTCGATGCGGCGATAGGGATACCAATACCCGCTGAGCCGGTAGTACCCGACGCGCTCCACCGCGTGCAGTGCTCGAGCTCGGTCCACCAGAAGACCACGTTGCTCAAGCAGGTCGACCTGCTGCTCGAGCGTCAGATATGGCTTGGAGTAGGTGACCACGCGCCCCCCGACGCAATGAAAACCAGCCCGTGACCGACGAAGTCGGGCAGAGGGGCTGGCCGTGTTGATGACAACCTACATCAGGGAGCCGACATTCCCGACGGGCCGCTCGTCGAGCACGGGGTTGCTGTCGTGATGGGCGCGTTCACGACAACAACCTCGTGCTCGGCGGGTCAGGCGTTCACGTAGGCCGCGAGGTGCTCGGCCGTGAGGGTGGACCTCGCCGCCACGAGGTCGGCCGGGGTGCCCTCGAAGACGACGCGACCGCCGTCGTGCCCGGCGCCGGGGCCGAGATCGATGATCCAGTCCGCGTGCGCCATGACGGCCTGGTGGTGCTCGATGACGATGACGGACTTGCCCGCGTCGACGATCCGGTCGAGGAGCCCGAGGAGGTTCTGCACGTCAGCGAGGTGGAGGCCGGTCGTCGGCTCGTCGAGCACGATCACGCCGCCCTTGTCGCCGAGGTGGGTCGCGAGCTTGAGGCGCTGGCGCTCGCCGCCGGACAGCGTCGTGAGGGGCTGGCCGAGGCTCACGTACCCGAGGCCGACGTCGTCGAGGCGCTCGAGGATCGCCGCGGCGGCCGGCACCTTGCCCTCGCCGGACGAGAAGAACGCGCGCGCCTTCGCGACCGGGAGGTCCAGCACGTCGGCGATGTTCAGCCCGCCGAGCGTGTAGTCGAGCACCGCGGCCTGGAACCGGCGGCCCCCGCAGTCCTCGCACGGAGTCGAGACGGTCTCCATGAAGCCGAGCTCGGTGTAGATGACGCCCGCGCCCTTGCACTCGGGGCACGCGCCCTCGGAGTTCGCGCTGAACAGGGCGGGCTTGACGCCGTTCGCCTTGGCGAAGGCCTTGCGGATCGGCTCCAGCAGGCCCGTGTAGGTCGCGGGGTTGCTCCGGCGCGACCCCCGCACCGCGCTCTGGTCGATCGTCACGACGCCCTCGCGCCGCGACACCGACCCCTCGACGAGCGAGCTCTTGCCCGACCCGGCCACCCCGGTCAGCACGACGAGCACCCCGAGCGGGATGTCGACGTCTACGTCCTGCAGGTTGTGCGCGTCCGCGCCGCGGATCTCCAGCGCGCCCGACGGCGAGCGCACCTCCTCCTTGAGCGTCGCGCGGTCGTCGAGGTGGCGCCCGGTGACGGTGTCGCTCTCGCGCAGCCCCTCGACCGTGCCCTCGAACGTCACCCGGCCGCCGGCCGTGCCCGCACCGGGGCCGAGGTCGACGACGTGGTCCGCGACGACGATCGTCTCCGGCTTGTGCTCGACGACGAGGACCGTGTTGCCCTTGTCGCGCAGCTGGAGCAGGAGGCCGTTCATGCGGTCGATGTCGTGCGGGTGCAGGCCGATGGTCGGCTCGTCGAAGACGTAGGTGACGTCCGTGAGCGACGACCCGAGGTGGCGCAGCATCTTGATGCGCTGCGACTCGCCGCCCGACAGCGTGCCCGACGGCCGGTCGAGGCTGAGGTAGCCCAGCCCGAGCTCGACGAACGACGCGAGGTTCTCGCCGAGGGCGTTGACGACGGGCGCCATGTGCGGGTCGTCCAGGTCACGGATCCACGCGGCGAGGTCGGTGATCTGCATCGCGCACAGGTCGGCGATGTTGACCCCGCGGATCTTCGACGAGCGCGCCGACTCCGACAGGCGCGTGCCACCGCAGTCGGGGCACGGCGCGAACGTCGCCGCGCGCTCGACGAACGCGCGGACGTGCGGCTGGAGCGAGTCGACGTCCTTGGAGAACATCGACTTCTGGATCTTGGGGATCAGGCCCTCGTAGGTGACGTTGATCCCCATCGCCTTGATCTTGGTGGGCTCCTTGTAGAGGAAGTCCTGCATCTGCTGGTCGGTGAACTCGCGGATGGGCCGGTCGCCCGGGAAGAACCCCGACTCGGCGAACCCGCGCACCATCCACCCGTCGGCGGTGTACCCCGGGACCTTGATCGCGCCGTCGCGCAGCGACTTGGAGTCGTCGAAGATCTCCGTGAGGTCGAGGTCCGAGACCGCGCCGCGCCCCTCGCACCGCGGGCACATGCCGCCGTGGTAGATCGCGTTGCGGACGATCGTCTTCTCGCCGGTGGCCGACGTCATGATGCCGCTCGCCTTGCGCGCGGGGATGTTGAAGGAGAACGCCGTGGGCGGGCCGACCTGCGGCTCGCCGAACCGGCTGAACAGCACCCGCAGGATCGCGTTCGCGTCGGTCACCGTGCCCACCGTGGAGCGCGGGTTGGCGCCCAGGCGCTCCTGGTCCACGACGATCGCCGTCGTGAGCCCTTCGAGCACGTCGACGTCGGGGCGGTCCAGCGTGGGCATGAAGCCCTGGAGGAACGCCGGGTAGGTCTCGTTGATGAGGCGCTGTGACTCGGCCGCGACGGTGTCGAACACGAGCGAGCTCTTGCCCGACCCGGAGACGCCCGTGAACACCGTGAGGCGCCGCTTGGGGATCTCGACGCTCACGTCCTGCAGGTTGTTCGCCCGCGCCCCCTGGACCCGGATGACGTCGTGCGCGTCGGGGTCCTGGCGCTCCGAGGTCGGGGTTCCCGTCGTCGTGGCCGTGCTCATGCGTGTCTCCTCGTCGTCGAGCCTCGTCGCGCGGTCGGAAGACCGGTCGACGGCGCCGACCGCCCGCTCCCGGCAGCCCGGGAAGAGTCTGCCGGAGAGCCGG
The DNA here is from genome assembly GCF_015327065.1 of Cellulosimicrobium sp. JZ28. Lineage (NCBI taxonomy): Bacteria > Bacillati > Actinomycetota > Actinomycetes > Micrococcales > Promicromonosporaceae > Cellulosimicrobium > Cellulosimicrobium sp. JZ28. The sequence goes on from NZ_CP017660.1 coordinate 3,643,377, forward strand.
ACGGTCGACGGGTGGATGGGTGCGGTGCGTGGACGTCCCGGGGTGAGGACCGGCCGCGCGGTCGGGACTCATCGCGCCGTGCACGACGGCGGCGCGGGACCGGGTCGTCAGGCGGGACCGCGGCGGTGCGGAGGTCAGGAGCGCTGCTGGATGCGGATCTCGTTGCCCGCCGGGTCGCGGAAGGCGCAGTCGCGCACGCCGTAGGGCTGGTCGATCGGCTCCTGCACGACCTCCGCCCCCGCGGCCTCGATCCGGGCGAACGTCTCATCGACGTCGGGCGTCGCGAGGTTGACTCCGAAGTACGCGCCCTTGGCCACGATCTCCAGGAGGGCGCGCTTGTCGTCGTCGTTGAGGCCCGGGGTCGCGGCCGGCGGGTGCAGCACGATCGCGGTGTCCGGCTGGTCGGCCGGGCCCACGGTGATCCACCGCATCCCCTCGTAGCCGACGTCGTTGCGGACCTCGAAGCCGAGCACGTCGCGGTAGAACGCGAGCGACGCGTCGGGGTCGGTCTGGGGCAGGAAGCTGGAGTTGATGGTGAGGTTCATGAGAACGACGCTAGGACCGCCGTCCGGCCTGCGCTTCTCGATTCCTGACCGGTCGCGTGACGCGCCGCGCGACGCACGCCGGCAGCCCGTCCAGCCGCTCCGCGCCGGGGACGGCGCCCGCCTCGGCGGCGGACGCGGCGCCCGACGCGGTGCCCGGTGCAGCACCGTGCGCGGTGCCCGGTGCCGCCGCCGCGGCCGTCCGCGACTCCGCGGGAGCCGGGGACCCGGCGTCGGACTCGGCCGCGCGCCGTCGGTACACGCTCGGCGGCACGCCGACGAGCTCGGTGAAGCGCGTGCTGAACGTCCCCAGGGACGAGCACCCCACCGCGAAGCACACGTCCGTGACGCTCAGGTCGCCGCGACGCAGCAGCGCCTTGGCGCGCTCGATCCGCCGCGTCATGAGGTAGGCGTACACCGACTCCCCGTACGCCGCCTTGAACTCGCGGCTCAGGTGCCCGGCCGACACGTGCACGCCGGCCGCGAGCGCCGTGACGTCGAGCGGCTGCGCGTACTCGCGGTCGATCCGGTCGCGCACGCGTCGCAGGCGCGCGAGGTCGCGCAGGCGCTGGTCGTCGGGCGTCGTCGTCACGCCTCGATCGTGCCACGGGCCTACCGTGGCCTCCATGCCGAGCGACGTCCCCGCCGCGCGCCAGGCCGTGCGCGTGCTCACGTTCCTCGCCGCGCAGGCGGGCCCGTCGCCCGCGGCCGCCGTCGCGCAGGGCCTCGGCCTGCCCCGCTCGACCGTCTACCACCTGCTCTCCGTCCTCGTCGACGAGGGGTTCGTGACCCACCTGCCCGAGGAGCACCGCTACGGGCTCGGGACGGCGTCGCTCGCGCTCGGGTCGGCGTACGCGCGGCAGGCGCCCCTCGCGCGGCTCGCGCGGCCGGTCGTCGCGCGCCTCGTCGAGTCGACGGGCGAGAGCGCGCACCTCGCCGTCCTCAACGGGCGCGAGGTCCTCTACCTCGTCGAGCAGCGCGCCCCCCGCCGCCCCACGCTCGTGACCGACGTCGACGTGCGCCTCCCCGCGCACCTCACCGCGAGCGGGCGCGCCGTCCTCGCCGGCCTCCCCGCGGCCCAGGTCCGCGCCCTCTTCCCCGGCGCCGCGGCGTTCGCCGACCGCACCGGCGTCGGGCCGCAGACCCTCGGCGCCCTGCGCGAGGTGCTGCGCGGCGTCCGACGGCGCGGCTGGGCCGAGGAGGACGGCGAGGTCACCCCGGGCCTCGCGTCCGTCGCGCACGCGGCCGTCGACCACACCGGGCTCCCCGTCGCCGGCATCGCCCTCACCTTCTGGTCCGACGACGCCCCGCCCGCCCGCCGCGCGGAGCTCGCCGCCGCCGTCGGGCGCGCCGCCGCCGAGGTGAGCCGCCGCCTGGGCGCCCGCGCCACCCCGACCCGCCCGTCGGGCCCGACCGCCCCGTCCGCCCCGTCCGCGCCGAGGTAGAGCTCTGGTCTGCCGAGGTAGAGCCCTGGTCTCTTCCCTCGCTGAACCAGGGCTCTACCTCGCGGGACCTGGGCTCTACCTCGCGGGACCTGGGCTCTACCTCGGCGACCGGGATGGAAGCGGCGTTGCGTGCGGCCGACGTGCCGACTAGATTTTTCGGTATGCCGAACTTTTCGACGCGGAAGTCCGCATCCCGCGCTGCCGCAGCCGTCGCGGTCCTCGCCGCAGCGACGCTGAGCGGCTGCTCGAGCGCCACGGACGCGGGGGCGACCCCGCCCGACGACGGCCGACCCGTCGTGCTCACGACGTTCACCGTGCTCGCCGACATGGCGGAGAACGTGGCGGGCGACCACCTGCGCGTCGAGTCGATCACCAAGGTCGGGGCGGAGATCCACGGCTACGAGCCGACGCCCGGCGACGTCCGCAGGGCGGCGGACGCCGACCTCATCCTCGACAACGGCATGGGGCTCGAGGCGTGGTTCGGGCGGTTCGTCGACGGGCTGGACGTGCCGCACGTCGTCGTGAGCGAGGGCGTCGAGCCCATCGCGTTGGGCGACGACACCGCCGAGGAGTACCAGGGCAAGGAGAACCCGCACGCCTGGATGTCGCCCGTGAACGCACAGGTCTACGTGCAGAACATGGCCGACGCGTTCGCGGAGCTCGACCCGGCGCACGCCGACGACTACGCGGCGAACGCCGCGGCCTACTCCGCCGAGCTCGCCGCCGTGCACGACGAGCTCACGACGGCGCTCGACGCGCTGCCCGAGGGCCACCGCGCGCTCGTCACGTGCGAGGGCGCGTTCCCCTACCTCGCGCGCGACGCCGGGCTCGCGGAGAAGTACCTGTGGGCGGTCAACGCCGAGCAGCAGGCGACGCCGCAGTCGGTCGTCGGCGCCATCGAGTTCGTCGAGCAGCACGACGTCCCGGCCGTGTTCTGCGAGTCCACCGTCTCCGACGACGCGATGCAGCAGGTCGCGCGCGAGTCCGGCGCGGCGTTCGGCGGGACGCTCTACGTCGACTCCCTCTCCGCGCCCGACGGCCCCGTGCCGACCTACCTCGACCTCCTGCGCCACGACACCGAGACCATCGTCGCGGGCCTCACCGGCACCACCGCGGGCGGTGACGCGTGAGCGCGGGCGGGCGGGCGCCGTCGGGCACGCCCGCGATCGACGTGCGCGACCTCACCGTCCACTACGGCGACGTCCTCGCGCTCGACGGCGCGACCCTCGCCCTGGGGTCCTCGCACGGGCCGGGGACGGTGTGCGGGCTCGTCGGCATGAACGGCTCGGGCAAGTCGACGCTGTTCAAGGCGGTCATGGGCATGGTCCGGCCGGACCGCGGCACCGTCCTGGTCGACGGCGCACCCCCCGCGCGCGCCCGGCGCGCCCAGGCGGTGGGGTACGTGCCGCAGAGCGAGGACGTCGACTGGGCCTTCCCGCTGAGCGTGCGCGACGTCGTCATGACGGGCCGCTACGGCTACCAGGGCTTCACGCGGCGCACGCGGCCCGCGGACCGGGAGGCGGTCGAGCACGCGCTCGCGCGCGTCGAGCTCACCGACCTCGCCGACCGGCAGATCGGCGCGCTCTCGGGCGGGCAGCGCAAGCGCGCGTTCGTCGCCCGGGGGCTCGCGCAGGGCGCGACGATCCTCCTGCTCGACGAGCCGTTCGCCGGCGTGGACAAGCGCACGGAGGCGACGATCACCACGCTGCTGCGCGAGCTCGCGGCCGGCGGGGCGACCGTCCTCGTCTCGACGCACGACCTGCACGCGCTGCCCGAGCTCGCCGACGAGGCGGTGCTGCTCCACCGCCGCGTCCTGCTGCACTCGACGCCCGCGGAGGTCCTGCGGCCCGAGAACCTCGCGCTCGCGTTCGGCGTGGAGGTGGCCCCGTGACCGACCTCCTCGCCACCCTCCTGGAGCCGCTGTCGTTCGAGTTCCTGCGCACCGCGCTCGCCGTCACGGTGACCGCCGGGATCGTGTGCGGCGTGCTGTCGTGCTGGCTCGTGCTCGTGGGCTGGTCCCTCATGGGCGACGCCGTCTCGCACGCCGTGCTGCCCGGCGTCGTGCTCGCGTACGTGGTGGGGGCGCCGTTCGCGCTCGGCGCGCTCGTCTTCGGGCTGCTCGCGGTGCTGCTCATCGGCGCGGTGCGCGACACGTCGCGCGTCAAGGAGGACGCCGCGATCGGGGTCGTGTTCACGACGCTCTTCGCGCTCGGGCTCGTCCTCATCTCCGTGACGCCGAGCCAGACGGACCTCAACCACATCCTCTTCGGCAACCTGCTCGGGGTGTCGCGTGCGGACCTGCTCCAGGTGCTCGCGCTCGGCGCGGTGACGCTCGCGGTCGTCGTGCTCAAGCGGCGCGACCTCACGCTCTACGCGTTCGACCCGACGCACGCGCACGCGATCGGGCTCTCGCCCCGACGGCTCGGCGCGCTGCTGCTCGGCCTGCTCGCGCTGACGGTCGTCGTCGCGCTCCAGGCCGTCGGCGTGGTCCTCGTCGTCGCGCTGCTCATCACGCCCGGCGCGACGGCGTACCTCCTCACCGACCGCTTCTCGCGGATGCTGTGGATCTCGCCGCTCGTCGCGGCGGTGTGCGGGGTCGTGGGCATCTACGTCAGCTACTACCTCGACACGGCGTCGGGCGGGACGGTCGTCGTCGCGCTGGGCGTAGCGTTCGCGCTCGCGTACCTGTTCAGCCCGCGGCACGGGCTCGTCGGGACGCGGGTCGCGGCGGCCCGACGCCGTCGGCTCGCGCGCGTCTGACCGTCCGCTCCGGCGGCCCGCAACCCGGTCCGGGCCGCCGGACGACGCCTCCTGCGTGCGCTGTGTGCGAAATCTCCATGAATTCGCCCTCGATTCCCTGGTGCTTCTCAGGTTCGCCCGGGAGACTTGTCGCCATGTCAGCGAGGACGAGCGAGCCCACGACGCCGCAGCGCACGCGCACGTCTGCCCGGTTCGCCGCGGCGAGCCTGCTCGCGCTGTCCATGATGCTGCCGATGTGCTCGACGGCGAGCGCCGCCGAGGTCCAGCAGCTCATCGCCGACGCGCAGGTCCAGACGGAGACCATCGGGAACGACCTCGACCGCGTGCACGCCCAGCTCCCCGCCCTGCACCCCGTGCTCCGCAACGACGTGCTCGACGCCGTCGAGTCGGTCGAGGCCGCGACGGCCGAGGCCCGCTCCGCGCTCGAGCGCGCGACCGACGACGACGAGGCGGCCGACGGTCGCGCCGCCGTCGCGCTCGCCGACGCCCAGGTCGCGCTCGACGCGGCGTCCGCCCAGCTCCGCTACGTGACGGACCTCGCGCACGACGCGGGCGAGGGCGTGGCCGTCGCGCTCGAGCGCCTGCAGGCGCACATCGACACGCTCCGCGGCGAGACGAGCCGCGCGGGGGCCTGAGCCCGACCACCTGGCTCACGCGGGCCCGGAGCGCCGTCGCCGCGCGGTCCTCGACCGCCCTTCCTACGATGGCGAGATGCCTCGTGTCACCGGGATCGTCAAGCCTCACGAGGCGCTCCCCGGCGTCGCCCGCCTCGACCGCGCGGTGAACCGCTGGACCAACCGCCGCGCGCTGGGGGCCGCGGCCGACACCGCGCTCTCCCGGCTCTCGACGTGGGCCGACCACAGCGTGCTGTGGGCCGGGGCCGCGGTCGGGATCGCCGCCACCGGGCGGCGCGGGCGCGACGCCGCCCTGCGCGGCTACGGCTCGCTGCTCGTGTCGAGCGTCCTCGCGAACGTCGTCGGCAAGACCGTGTTCGGGGGCGTGCGCCCGTCGCTCGACGGCCTTCCCCTGTGGCGCCGCGTGGCGGACCCGCCGACGTCGCCCTCGTTCCCCTCGGGTCACTCGGCGTCGGCCGCCGCGTTCGTCACGGGCGTCGCGCTCGAGTGGCCGACGGTCGGGCTGGCGCTCACGCCGCTCGCCGGGGCCGTCCTGTACTCGCGTCTGCACACGGGCTCGCACTGGTTCTCGGACGTCGCCGCGGGGGCGGCGCTGGGCGTCGGGGTCGCGCTCGTGAGTCGGGTGCTCGTCCCCGGCCGTGCCGTGCAGCGCCCCGACGTCCCGGCGGGGCCGCCCGCGGACGTCCCCGCGCTCGACGACGGCGCGGGCCTCTTCGTCGTCGTCAACCCGGCGGCGGGCTCGGGCCGGCTGCTCAAGGAGGACCCGCTCGCGGCGGTCCGCGACGGGCTCCCCCGCGCCGATGTCCACGTGCTCGCCGAGGGCGACGACCTGCGCCGTCTGTACGACGACGCCGTCGCGCGGGGCGCCCACGCGCTCGGCATCAGCGGTGGTGACGGCACGGTGTCGACCGCGGCCGCGGCGGCGCGCGCGCACGACCTCCCGCTCGCCGTGCTCCCCGGCGGCACCCTCAACCACTTCGCGCGCGCGGCCGACCTCACGTCGATGCGCGCGACGATCGAGGCGGTGCGGACCGGCTCGGGCGTGACGATCGACGTCGCGGACCTCGAGGTCGACGGGGTCGACGGACCGCCCCGCACCGTGCTCAACACCTTCTCGGCCGGCGTCTACCCGGAGCTCGTCACCGAGCGCGAGAAGCACGAGCACCGGCTCGGCAAGTGGCCGGCCGCCGTCCTCGCGGCGGCGCGCGTGCTGCGGCGCGCGCACCGGGTGCGCATGGAGGTGGACGGGCACGAGGGCGAGTACTGGTCGCTGTTCGCGGGCGTCAACCGCTATTACCCGCAGAGCCTCGCGCCGGTCGAGCGGCACCGCCTCGACGACGGCGTGCTCGACGTCCGCACGGCCCGGGCCGAGCGCCGCGCGAGCCGGCTGCGCACGTTCCTCGAGGTCGCGGCGGGTGACGCGGGGACCCGCGTCGCGCGGCGCGTGCCCGGGGTGCGGGGGCACCTCGTGGTCGACGCGACGTCCGTCCCGGCCCTCGAGCTCCGCTTCCCTGCGCGCGGCGCGGTCGTCGGGCCCGACGGCGAGGCCGTCACGACGGACCGCTCCCCCGACGCCGAGCACGGGCACCCCGGATCGCCGCCCGTGGTGCTCGCGCACGACGGCGAGACGCTCTCGCTCGACGACGTCGCCCCCACCGGGCCGGTCACCGTCCGTCTCACCATGCGGCGCGGAGCGCTGCGTCTCTACGCCCCCAGCGACCCGACGGTGGGTTGATCCGTCCGGCCTGTCCGGTATGTCCCGTGTTCACGGCACCCGGGGAGAACTCCCCCTGTTCACGCACAGGCGTCATGCCCCACAATGAGCCCCGCAGTCGCGCGGACGGCACCCCGTCCGCGCCCCGTCCGGACTCGACCACGTCGGCCCCACCAGAAAGCAGAAGAACCATGGCCCAGCAGTACCCCGCCGCCCCGCAGGCCCACGCCGGCTACTCGGCCCCGATCGAGGACCCGGGCAAGACCCTCGGCATCGTCGGCTTCGTCCTCGCGTTCGTCTTCGCGGTCGCGGGCATCGTCGTCAGCGCGATCGCGCGCAAGAAGAGCAAGGAGGCGGGCTTCGACAACCAGCTCGCCAAGTGGGGTCTCATCCTCAGCATCATCTTCACCGTGCTCGGCGCCATCGGCTTCGTCATCTACATCGTCGCCATCGCAGCGCTCGTCGCGAACGGCGACGTCGCGACGTACTGACGTCCCCGCCGGCCCGCCGGCGCGGCACCGACGGCCGCCGTCCCACCCGGGGCGGCGGCCGTCGTCGTCCCTGCCGGCCGCCCGCGGACGGGTCGCGGAAGATCCGCGGACCGGGCACGGTTGAGACGCGCACGACCGCGCCACCGGTGAGAGCACCGGTCCCCCCGACGGTCGCCCGACCGCAGGAGCAGATCATGACCGACGAGACGACCTCCCCGATCCCCACCGAGAGCGCGACGGCCGCACCGGACCCCGCGACGGTCGAGCTCGGGCTCGACACCTTCGGCGACGTGACCGCCGGGCCGGACGGCGTGCTGCTCAGCGGGGCGCGCACGATCCGCGACGTCGTCGAGGAGGCGGAGCTCGCGGACCAGGTCGGCGTCGACTTCTTCGGCGTCGGGGAGCACCACCGCGCGGACTTCGCCATCAGCGCGCCCGAGGTAGTGCTCGCCGGGATCGCGACGCGGACGTCGCGCATCCGCCTCGGCTCTGCGGTGACCGTGCTCAGCTCCGACGACCCGGTGCGCGTCTTCGAGCGGTTCTCCACGCTGGACGCGCTGTCCGGCGGGCGCGCGGAGGTCATCCTGGGGCGCGGGTCGTTCATCGAGTCGTTCCCGCTGTTCGGCTACGACCTCGCCGACTACGAGGTGCTGTTCGAGGAGAAGCTCGACCTGTTCGTCCACCTGCTCGACGAGGGCCCGGTCACGTGGTCGGGCACGACGCGCGGCGGGCTCGCCGACCAGGAGGTCTGGCCCAAGACCGAGAGCGGGCGCCTGCGCACGTGGGTCGGGGTCGGCGGCTCGCCCGAGTCGGTCGTGCGGACCGCGCGGCACGGGCTGGGCCTCATGCTCGCGATCATCGGCGGCGAGCCCGAGCGCTTCCGCCCCTACGTGGACCTCTACCACCGCGCGGTCGAGGAGCTCGGCACGCCCGTGCTGCCGATCGGCGTGCACTCGCCCGGCCACGTCGCCGAGACCGACGAGCAGGCCCAGGAGGAGGTCTACGAGCACTTCGCGGCGATGAACAACCGGATCGGGCGTGAGCGCGGCTGGCCCGCGTACCACCGGGGGCGGTTCGCCCACGACGTGCGCGACGGCTCGCTCTACGTCGGCTCGCCCGAGACGGTGGCCCGCAAGATCGCCCGCACCGTCCGCCTCCTGGGCGCGGGCCGGTTCGACCTCAAGTACTCGACCGGCACGCTCCCCCACTCGACGATGCTGCGCAGCATCGAGCTCTACGGCACCCAGGTCATCCCCCGCGTCCGCGAGCTCCTCGCGGAGCACTGACCCCCCACTGATCGCTGCGCGGCCAACCCCCTCGCCGACGAGCCGCGTCGGCGGGTCAGCCGCGGCCGGCGGCGCGCAGCGCGGCGGCCTCGAGGTCCGGCGGGAGCCCGACGGCGGGGCGGTCCGCGCGCTGCGGCGTCGTCTCTCCCGTGGCGTCGAGGGCGCAGAGCCATGCCCACGTGTCGCGCACCGTCTCGCGCACGTCGCGCGTGCGCAGGCCGAGCGTCGCCGCGCGCGACGTGTCGGAGCCGTGGAGCGCGTCGTGCAGCTCGCCCGGCGGCAGCCAGACCGGGAGCTGGGTCCACGGCTCGATCCCGGCCGCGAGGACGGCCTCCGGCTCGACCCACACGAGCTCGGCGGGCGGGTCGCCCGCCGCTGCCGCGTCGTCGGCGGTCGCCTCGACGCACGCGGCGAGCAGCTCGCCCATGGTCGTGCGCCCGGGAGCGCTGACGACGTCGACCGGCCCGGACGCGCCCGCGAGCGCCACGTCGAGCGCGAACGCCGCGAGGTCGCGCGCGTCGACGTACTGCAGCGACAGGTCCGCGGGCCCGGGGGCGAGCACCGGGCCGCCGCGCGCGACGCGCCGCAGCCACCACGGCAGGCGGCCGACGTTCTCCCGCGGCCCGAGGACGAGGCCCGCGCGCAGCAGGATCGCCCGGTCGCCGAGCGCGTCGGTCACGGCGATCTCCGCGCCGCGCTTGGCGCGGGCGTAGTCGTCGGAGGTCGTGTCGTCCGGGTCGCCGTCGACGAGCTCCGACGTCTCGTCGGCCCCGCGCGGCCGCGGGAACGGGTACACCGAGCGCGACGACACGTAGACGTACCGGTCGTCGCCCGGCACCCGGCCGGCGAGGAGCCGGGCGGCGTCGCGCGCCGCCGCGGGCGCCCAGGACCACGTGTCGACGACGACGTCCCACTTCTGCGGGACGTCGTCCGCGCGCAGCGCGTCCAGGCCGTCGGGCCGGGTGCGGTCGCCCACGAGCTGCCGGACGCCGTCGGGCACGGGCGTGGTGCCCCGGTTGAGGACGGTGACGTCCCAGCCGCGGGCGAGGGCGTCGTCGACGACGGCGCGCCCCACGAAGTCGGAACCGCCGAGCACGAGGAGTCGGGTCATGGGCCCACTGTGGCGCGCCGTCGGTCCGCTTGCAGCCCGTTACGCCGGCCGCAGACGCCCGCGGGAGGGGACCTCACGGCCCTCGCGAGCCTTCCGCGGAGCACACTGGCCAGGTATCCTGGCCAGGATAACGACCCGAGGAGCGGCGATGCAGGTCAACGTGCTCGAGGCCAAGAACAACCTCTCTCAGCTCGTCAATCGTGCCGCGGCCGGCGAGGACGTGGTCATCGCGCGGCGTGGCGTCCCGCTCGTGCGGCTCGTGCCGGTCCGGGCCGACCTCGCGCACGGGACCGGGGCAGCGATCGTCGAGTGGCTCGACGACCACCCGCCGTCGCGACGGACCGCCCGCTCGGCGAGCCAGATCGACGCCGACATCGAGGCCGCGCGCGAGGGCTGGGAGTGATCTACCTCGACACGTGCCTCGTCATCTACCTGGTCGAGGACGCCGAGCGCGGTCCGCACGTGCGCGAGCTGCTGGCCCGGCACGGGCACGAGGAGTTCGCGATCAGCCCGCTCGTCCGGCTGGAGTGCCTCGTGGGACCGCTGCGGTCCGGGGACCCGGAGCTCGAGGACCGGTACCGGGGCGCGCTCGACCTGTTCGTCGAGCTTCCCCTCGATGCCACGGCCTTCGAGCGGGCGGCACGCCTGCGCGCCTCCTCGTCGCTCCGGACGCCCGACGCGCTGCACCTCGCCGCCGCGCAGGTCCACGGGTGCTCCGCCCTGTGGACGAACGACTCGCGGCTCGCCGTCGCCGGGCGCGGGCTCGCCGTCGACGTCCTGCACGGCAGCTGACCCGGGCGAGGGGTCAGTCGGGGTCGGTCGGGTCCAGGGGAGCCTCGGGGTCGAGGTTGACGACGCCGCGACGCCAGTAGCCGTGGACGGCGAGCTGGTCGGGCCGCGCGCCGGAGCCGCGCAGCGCCCGGCGGACCGCGACGAGGTCGGTCGCCTCGCCCGCGGCGAACACGTACTCGTCGGCGTCGAGCGGGCCGAGCGCGCGGACGGCCTCGGCGAGCTGCCCCGGCCCGTCGGTGCGGTAGAGGAGCTCGGTCGTCGCGCGCCCGAGCTCGTCCTCGACGAACGCCTCGTCGACGTCGTCGCCGATCTCCACGATCGCGGTCACCGGCACGTCGGCCCCGACCGCCTCCACCCAGCGCGCGAGCGCCGGCAGGCCCGTCTCGTCCCCGACGAGCAGGAGCCGCCCGACGCCGTCCGGCACGGCGCGGCTCGTCGTCGGGCCGGCGAGCACGACCTCGTCGCCCACCGCCGCCCGTGCGGCCCACGCCGACGCCGGGCCCTCGCCGGTGGGCGGCGCACCCGGGTCGGTGCCGCCGTGGAGCACCCAGTCGACGTCGACCTCGGGAACCCCGTCGATGGTCCGCGTCGCCCGGACGGTCAGCTCGCGCGAGATCGACACGACGCCTGCCGGGCGCTGGAGGGCGCCGTCGTCGGTGAGCGTCGGGGCGTGCAGGACGCCGGTGGCCGGGTCCGGGAGGAACACCTTGACGTGGTCGTCGGGGCCGGGCACGCGCAGCGTCGCGAGCGAGGCATCGCCCGGGGCGGCGTCGCGGAAGGTGAGGCGGCGCAGCGCGCCGGACGTCTCCCGGACGGCGTGCACGCGGACGCGGCGCGGGACGAGGTCGAGGCGGGTCACGGGTCGGGAGAACACCGCCCCATTCTGCGCCGAGCACGACGTCGCCGTCGTCATCGGCCGGATGACGACGGCGACGTCGTGGTCGAGCGCGCGGTACCCCGTTCTCGACGGTCGCGGGCGTCAGGCGAAGAAGACCCGGAGGTCGGCGACGACGTCGAGCGGGACCTCGAGCGCCGCGTAGTGACCGCCGCGCGGGTGCTCGGACCAGTGCTCGATCCGGGCGTTGTCGCGCTCGGCGAACGCGCGGATCGTCTGGAAGTCGTCGGCGAAGACGGCCACGCCGATCCGGCCCCGGCTCACGACCGGCTCGGCGCCCGAGCGCTGCTCCGCGTAGTGGTAGCGCGCGGCGGTCGCGTAGGAGTTGGTCAGCCAGTAGAGCGTCGCCTGGGCGAGCACCTGGTCGGCGCTCACGAGGCTCGTCCCGTTGCCGAAGCTCTCGAACAGCTCGTGGTAGGCGAGGACGGCGACGGGCGAGTCGGCGAGGCCCGCGGCCATCGTCTGCGGCCGCGACGCGTTCATCGTGTTGTAGGCACCCACCGACTGGAACCACTGGAGGTGCCCGAGCGCGGCGAACTCCTTCTCGCCGAAGCCGTCCATCTCGCCGGGAGCGCCCGACGGGAAGGAGAAGAGCTGGAGCACGTGGGCACCGAGGAAGCCCTCGGGGTCGAGGACCGCGAGCTCGCGGCCGACCATCGCGCCGCCGTCGCTGCCGTGGATCCCGTAGGAGTCGTACCCGAGGTCGCGCATGAGGACGTCGTAGGTGCGGGCGACGCGCGCCATCGTCCAGTCCGTGTCCCCGACGACGGGCGTCGAGAATCCGAAGCCCGGCATGGAGGGGATGACGAGGTGGAACGCGTCCTCGGGCCGGCCGCCGTGGGCGACGGGGTCGACGAGCGGGTCGATCATGTCGAGGAAGTCGAGGAACGAGCCCGGGTAGGTGTGCGCGAGCAGCAGCGGCGTCGCGTCGTCGTGCCGGGAGCGCACGTGGAGGTAGTGGATCGGCTGGCCGTCGATCTCGGTGCGGAAGCCCGGGTACGTGTTGACCCGGTCCTCGACCGCCCTCCAGTCGAACGCCGTCCAGCGCCCGACCATGTCGCGCAGGTAGGACTCGGGCGTGCCGTAGTCCCAGGAGTCCCCGGGGGCGGCGGGCGCGAACCGGGTCCGTCCGAGGCGCGACCGGAGGTCGTCGAGGTCGACCTGCGGGACGGCGACGGAGAACGGGCGGTGCTCGAGGGACGGGGAGAGGTGTGACGCGGTCATGGTGGTCTCCTCGGTCGGGCGGGGCCTCGTACCCTGCTCTGCTCCCGACTCTAGGAAGGGTTCAGGAACGGTTCATTCCGTTATTCTGGCGGTGCTCCGAGAAGTTCTCCCGCATCGTCCGTCGACCCCAGGAGGGACCCGTGGCCTCCACCTCGGCCCGCATGCTCGCGCTGCTCGGCCTGCTCCAGTCGCGCTCCGACTGGTCGGGCGCCGAGCTCGCCGAGCGCCTCGACGTCAGCGACCGCACGGTCCGCAACGACGTCGCCCGCCTGCGCGAGCTCGGCTACCCCGTCGACGCGGTGCGCGGCCCGGGCGGCCGGTACCGGCTCGGCGCCGGGGCGCGGCTGCCCCCGCTCCTGCTCGACGACGCCGAGGCCGTCGCGGTCGCCGTCGGGCTGCGGGCCGCGACCGGCACGGCGGGCTTCGAGGAGTCCGGGGCGTCCGCGCTCGCCAAGCTGGAGCAGGTCATGCCGGACCGCCTGCGCCGTCGTCTCGCCGCGCTCCGGTCCGCGAGCGCCGCCGGCCCCGCGAACACGGACTCGAACGTCGAGGACCCGGTCGTCGACCCGGACACGCTCACCGCCCTGGCCGACGCCGTGCGCGACCACCAGGGCCTGCGCTGCTTCTACCGCGACGAGCCGCTCGAGCTCGAGCCCTACCGCCTCGTCGCGTGGCAGCGCCGCTGGTTCCTCGTGGCCCGCGACCCGGCGACGGGCGCGTGGGCCCCCTACCGCGTCGACTGGCTCGTGCTGCGCGTGCCGGGTGGGCGGCGGTTCGCGCCGGTGGACTTCCCCGGCGACCTGACCGACTTCGTCGTGCGCGAGGTCGCGCGCGCCGGCTGGGCCGTGCACGCCCGGATCGTCGTCGACGCGCCCGCCGACGAGGTGCTGCGGCGCATCAACCCGACGGTCGGCACGGTCGAGCCGCTCGCCGACGACCGCTGCGTCCTCGTCACCGGCGGCGACAGCGTGGAGGTCGTCGCGGTGTGGGTCGGGATGCTGGGCCTCGACTTCCACGTGACGGAACCGCAGGCCCTCGTCGACCACGTGCGCACCCTGGCGACCCGCTACGCCCGCGCGACCCCGCCGTGACCCACCCCACCCCCGCTCCCCTCCCCCTCCCCCCGACCGGCATCGAACACGGGGTTGGAGACCTGTTCTCGACGAGAACGGTCGCTGATCCCGTGCTCGGCGCCAGTGGGCACCGTTCGGTCAGCACCCCGGAGCAATGAAGTTGCGACGGGTTGAGAGAATGGACCGTCGTGAGTACCGAGCCCGCAGCGAACCAGCCTGACGCGCGCCCTCCCCAGCGGGACGGCGCCGCCGAGGGCACCCCGCGCGAGGGCCGCCGACGCCGCGGGAACCGCCGCGGGCGCGGTCGGGGCGAGCGGGCGGCGTCGGGCACCTCGACGACCACGGAGCCGACGCGTCGCGGGCGGGGCGCGCGGACGACGTCGGGCCCGCGGCAGGTGAGCCGGGCGCAGCTCGACCGGGCCGCGCAGGCGCGCGAGAACGTGACGGTCCCGCCCATCACGTACCCCGAGCAGCTCCCGGTCAGCGCCCGACGCGCGGACATCGCCGCCGCGATCCGCGACCACCAGGTCGTCATCGTGGCGGGCGAGACGGGCTCCGGGAAGACGACGCAGCTCCCCAAGATCGCGCTCGAGCTCGGCCGAGGCCGCTCGGGTCAGGTCGGGCACACGCAGCCGCGCCGCATCGCCGCGCGCACGGTCGCCGAGCGCATCGCGGAGGAGCTCGGCACGGAGCTGGGCGGCGTGGTCGGGTACCAGGTGCGGTTCACCGACACCTCCAGCGAGGACACGCTCGTCAAGGTCATGACGGACGGCATCCTGCTCGCGCAGATCCAGCGCGACCCGGAGCTGCTCGCCTACGACACGATCATCGTCGACGAGGCGCACGAGCGGTCGCTCAACATCGACTTCCTGCTCGGCTACCTCGCGCGGCTCCTGCCGCGCCGCCCCGACCTCAAGCTGATCATCACGTCGGCGACGATCGACTCCGAGCGCTTCGCGCAGCACTTCTCCCCCACGCACCTCGCGCAGCTCGGCGGCGCGCCGGAGTACGTGGTCGACGCGCTGCCCGACGCCGCGCCCGTCGTCGAGGTGTCCGGCCGCACCTACCCGGTCGAGATCCGGTACCGGCCGCTGTCCCCCGACGCCGACCCCGGCGCCTCCACCGGCAGCGGCACGAAGGCGAAGGGCCGCTCGGGCGCCGAGGAGAAGGACCTCGTGACCGGCATCGTCGACGCGTGCGACGAGCTCATGCGCGAGGGACCGGGCGACATCCTCGTGTTCCTCTCGGGCGAGCGCGAGATCCACGACGCCGCCGACGCGCTCACCGGCCACCTCAAGGACCGCGTCACCGTCCCGAAGCACCCGCAGCGCGTCGAGATCCTGCCGCTGTACGCGCGGCTGTCGTCGGCCGAGCAGCACCGCGTGTTCCAGGCGCACTCCTCGCGGCGCATCGTGCTCGCGACGAACGTCGCCGAGACGTCGCTCACCGTGCCGGGGATCCACTACGTCGTCGACCCCGGCACGGCCCGCATCTCGCGCTACTCCAAGGCGACCAAGGTCCAGCGCCTGCCCATCGAGCCCGTCTCGCAGGCGAGCGCGAACCAGCGCTCCGGCCGCTCCGGGCGCGTCGCCGACGGCATCGCGGTGCGCCTCTACTCCGAGGACGACTTCCTCTCCCGGCCCGAGTTCACCGAGCCGGAGATCCTGCGCACCTCCCTCGCGTCGGTGCTGCTCCAGATGATCTCCGTCGGCGTCGTCGAGACCCCGGACGAGGTCGCGCGCTTCCCGTTCGTCGAGCCCCCGGACACGCGCGCCGTGCGCGACGGCGTCCAGCTCCTCACCGAGCTCGGCGCCCTCGCCACGTCCGACGGCGTCACGCGCCTCACCGAGGTCGGGCGCGTCCTCGCTCAGCTCCCCATGGACCCGCGCCTCGCCCGCATGATCTGGGAGGGCTCGAGGCTCGGCGTCGCGCGCGAGGTCGCGATCATCGCCGCCGTCATGTCGATCCAGGACCCGCGCGAGCGCCCCGCCGAGGTCCGCGCCCAGGCCGACCAGGCGCACGCGCGCTTCACCGACCCGCACTCCGACTTCCTCACCTACCTCAACGTCTGGGAGTACGTCCGCGAGCAGCAGCACGAGCTCTCGTCGTCGGCCTTCCGCCGCCTGTGCAAGGCCGAGTACCTCAACTTCCTGCGCATCCGCGAGTGGCAGGACGTCGTCGCCCAGCTCCGCGAGATGTCCAAGCCCCTGGGCATCGACATGTCGTACCGCCCCCGCGCGCGTCACGGGTCGGGCGCGGGGGGGACGCGGCGTCGACGCCCGGGCGACGAGCAGGACGAGCGGTGGGGGCGGCGTCGGATGCGAGAGAGCGTCAAGCCGCGCTCGTGAACTTCCGGCCGGACGACCAGGGCGACGGCGCGGCAGCTCCGAGCACCGACGCCGCCGCCACCGCGGACGCCACCCCCGACACCCAGGCGTACAAGCGCGCCTGGGATGGCGACACGATCCACAAGGCGCTCCTGTCCGGCCTGCTGTCGCAGATCGGGATGCAGGACACGGGCGAGGTGAAGGCGTCGTCGGTCGCGCACCTCAAGGGCGAGGCTCGCGCCAAGGCGCTGCGGCGCGCGCAGAAGCAGGCCCGCAACGAGTACACCGGCGCGCGCGGCGCGCGGTTCGCGATCTTCCCCGGCTCGCCGCTGAGCAAGAAGCCGCCGGCGTGGATCATGGCGGGCGAGCTCGTCGAGACGTCGCGGCTGTGGGCGCGCGACGTCGCCCGGATCCAGCCCGAGTGGGCCGAGGACCTCGCGGGCGACCTCGCGCGGCGCACGTACTCCGAGCCGCACTGGTCGACCAAGCGCGGCGCGGCGATCGCGACCGAGAAGGTGCTGCTGTACGGCGTGCCGATCGTCGCGGACCGCAAGGTCCTCTACGCCAAGGTCGACCCCGAGGCCGCGCGCGAGATGTTCGTGCGGCACGCGCTCGTGCAGGGCGAGTGGACGACGCACCACAGGTTCTTCCACGACAACCGCAAGCTCCTCGCCGAGGCGGAGGAGCTCGAGGCGCGCTCGCGCCAGCGCGGGCTCGTCGTCGACGACGACGTGCTGTTCGACTTCTACGACGAGCGCGTGCCCGACGACGTCGTCTCCGCCGCGCACTTCGACCGCTGGTGGAAGACGGCGCAGCGCCGCGACCCCGACCTCCTCACCTTCACGCTCGAACAGCTCGTGCCCGACGCCGAGCAGGTCGACACGTCGCAGTTCCCGGAGACCTGGCCCCAGGGCGAGCTGACGCTCCCGCTCACGTACCAGTTCCAGCCCGGGACCGAGGCCGACGGCGTGACCGTGCACGTCCCGATCTCCGTGCTCAACCGCGTCGTCCCCGACGGATTCGACTGGATGGTGCCGGGCCTGCTCGACGAGCTCGCCACGGCGACGATCCGCTCGCTGCCCAAGCCGGTCCGCGTCCAGCTCGTGCCGGCGCCGGACGTCGCGCGCGACGTCGTCGCCTGGCTCCGCGAGCACACGCCCGCCTGGGAGGACATGGCCCGCGCGGGCGACATGGCCGAGCCGTTCCACGTCGCGTTCACGCGCGCCGTCCGGGCGCTGCGCGACGTCGTCATCCCCGACGACGCGTGGGGCCCCGAGCAGGAGGCGCGCCTGCCCGCGCACCTGCGCATGACGTTCCGGGTCGAGGACACCCGCGGGCGCGGCTCCGTCGTGCTCGACGAGTCGAAGGACCTCCTCGCGCTCCAGCGCCGTCTCGCGGCACAGAACCAGGCGGCGGTGCGGGCGGCGGTCAAGGGCGCGGTGGGTGCGGCGCTGCGCGAGGCTGCCGCGGGGTCCGGATCGGAGCTCGCGGGGTCGGGTTCGGCGGCGGAGGGGGCGTCGGTGCTCGGGCTACCATCCGCGCCGCTCGTTCCTCACGGCGCTCCCGCCAGGCCCGCCACGCCCTTCGCATCCGACGCCCCCTCCCCCGCCTCCGCGTCCGGCTCGCCGACGCGCCGCGAACAGGTCACGGCGCAGGACGGCGCAGGGTCACCCTCGGCGTCCGGTTCGCCACGGCAAGGCGACCCGCCGCCCTCGGACCCCGCCACGGCCACGCTCGTCAGCGAGCGCACCGACCTGACCACCTGGCCCGACGGCCTCACCGACGGGCGGCTGCCCGCGACGGTGTCGACTGACCTCGGGGGCGGGGTCGTGGTGCGGGGGTACCCGGCGGTCGTCGAGGAGCAGGACGCGAAGGGGAAGCCGGTCGTCGCGCTGCGCGTGCTGGCCGACGCGACCGCGCAGGCGCGGGTGCACGCGCGGGGTGTGCGGCGTCTGCTGCTGACCGAGACGGCGCTCCAGACCGGGCGCATCACGAGCCGGTGGAACGGCACGCAGTCGCTCACGTTGGCGGCCAGCCCGTACCGGAACACGGACGCGCTCGTCGCGGACCTGCAGCTCGCCGCGGTGATCGCGCTGACGAGCGGCGGCAGCGGGCAGCCGGACGCGGCGACGATCCGCGACGCCGAAGCCTACGAGGCCGCGCGCGCGTTCGTCCGCGCGCACCTGGAGGAGCACGTGCACCAGGTGGTCGGGCACGTGGTCGCCGCGCTCACCGCGTCGCGCAACCTCGACGCGGAGATCCGCGCGTCGAACAGCCTCGCGCTGCTCAACACGCTCACGGACCTGCGCGACCAGGCGGCGGGCCTCATCCACGACGGCTTCGTCTCGCAGACCCCGCCGCGGCGCCTGCCGCACCTCACGCGCTACCTGCGGGCGGCGTCGTACCGGTTGGAGAAGGCGCAGACGAACCCGAACCGCGACGCCGAGCTCGCGTGGCGCGTGCACGACGTCGAGGACGCCTACCAGCGCGCCCGTGCCGCGTACGTGCAGGGCCCGGCCGACCCGGTCCGCGCCGCCGACCTGGCCGAGGTGCGGTGGCTGATCGAGGAGCTGCGCGTGTCGCTGTTCGCGCAGCAGCTCGGCACCGACGGCCCGGTGAGCGAGAAGCGCATCCGCAAGCTCCTCACGCCCGACGGCTGGTGACGCGCGGAGTCGTTGTGTCGAGCGCGGCCCCGCGACCCGAGAGCGCCTCGCCGAAGACCAGGTGTCCGACGAACTGGCGCGGACGCGCGGTTTCCGGCACGATCCGACCACGCCGCGGTCGTCTCAGACGGGTGCTGCTTCCGCGAAGTGCAGAGGGCAGGGGGCCCATGAGCAAGTCGAGCACGCTTCCCGCCGGGGTTCCCGACCTCGGCGTCACGAACAAGCCGGGGTGGGAGACGGTCACCGCTCTGATCACCGTCAAGGCCTATCCGGTCATCGGGCGGAAGACGGGGGAATCGGTGTGCGTCGCCGGGGTTCGCCTCGACGGCGCCCGGCCACGGTGGATCCGACTCTTCCCCGTCCCGTTTCGAGAACTCCCGAAGAACGTCCAGTTCAAGAAGTACTCCATCGTCCAGCTCCGAGCCCGCCGATCCGACGGACACGACAGACGGCCCGAGAGCATGCGCCCCGACCTGTCTACATTGCGTGTCGGTGGCGTGATCACGTCCGACCGGAGTTGGCGCGAACGCTGGGATCTCATGGAGCCGCTCGTGGGGGCCACGAGCGCGTGCCGCCTCATCAAGGCCGCACGGGCCCAGGGTCAAGTGGCTCCCTCACTCGGCCTCGTGCGTCCGACCGAGGTTCTCGACGTCGTCGTCACGGACAACGCGGCCTACGAACCATCTACCGGAGTCGGTGATCTGCTCGATGCCGACCTCTTCGGCAACACACTTGCCGCGCTGGAAGCGTCACCCTTCGTCGCGAAGTACCGCTACCGCTGCGCTGAGTGCAGCGGCGGCGGCCACGAACAGTCGATCATCGACTGGGAAGCCGGCGAGTTGTCACGGCGGCTTCTCCGCGACGGCCGAACGCCACGAGAGGCGCGAGACGCGATTCGCGCGAAGTTCCTCCAACAGATGGCCGGAGCCAGCAAGGACACCCACTTCTATCTGGGGAACCAGCACCAGAACCCCGGCACCTTCATGGTGCTCGGCGTCTTCTGGCCGCCGAGATGGAGCCGCCCAGCGCCCCAGCTCTTCTAGGCCGGGACGAGCTGCCGGTCGTCGTCGCGCTGCGCCCTCGCCTGGAGCGCTTCCAGGATGAGGGACCGGTGACAGCAGTCTTCCGTCGCCTCGAAGCAGAGAAGCAGGACCGGCCCTCGCTGTTGCAGCTCGTCGATCGTGCGGAGCGCGTCCTGTGCGTCGAGGGTCGTCAGCACCTCGGCCTGAAATCGGTGCCGAGCGTGCAGCCCCTCGGCGGTCGACGTCTCCGCGAAGCCCGCTCGGTTGTCTTTCGGATTTCCCAGAGCGCGCAGGTGCACGTACTGCACGCCTGCCGCCGCGAGAGTCGCTGCGAGGGCGGTCTTCGACAGACCTCGCTTGCGTGAGATGGGGTTCAGACGGACGTCGACCACGGTGGCCACGCCCTCTCGCCGGGCATCCTCAACCAGCTCGTCAACAGATCGTCCTTCGTAGCCCCAGCCCGTCACGCCGTGTCGCACCGTCATCCCGTGATCGTTGCACGACCGACGCCAGCCTGCCGAAACGCTCGAGATATCCACAACGCACCTTGTTCCGGCACCACGACGGCACACGCGAAGAGGTGTCTCCTGCACAGCGTTCGACCTCCCGTGCACACTCACGCTCGTTCCTGTCGTGAGGCCGGCGGGTTCTCCTGTCAGCACGCGTCGTAGGCATATCCCGACTCGTCCGGGCCGACGAGGTCGCGGTCGCGCAGGACGGTGAGCGGGGCGCGGTCGTCGCGGGCGCAGACGTCGTCGAAGGTCAGGCCGGCGTCGGCGAGCGCGTCGGGGTACTCGACCTGGAGCACGTGGTCGCCGTAGACGTCGGTGTACGCGGCGCACTCGTCGAAGACCGCGCACTCCTCGGTGACGGCGAGGTCGAAGCCGAGGTCGTCGTGCGCGACGGACGCGATCTCCGCCGCGTTCTTCTGCGCGACGGCGAGCCCGGCGTCGTGCGCGAGGTCGACGTACGCGCGGGCGAGGGCGTGGGCGCCGTCCTCGTCGATGGCGTCGAACCGCGTCCAGGTGTCGAGGTTGTCGAGCTCGACGGCGTCGAAGCCGGCGTCGGCGCAGCCCGTGACGACGGGCCCGAGGATCGCGAGGATGCCGTCGCGCTGCTCGGGCGTGGAGGGGTCGAGGACGTGCTCGTCCGGCCAGTCGGGGTCGACGACGAGCGTCCCGTCGGCGTCGTGCAGGAGCAGGTCCTCGTGGCCGTCGAGCCACCGGTCGGCCTCTCCGGGCTGGGTCTGGAAGCCGTTGACGTAGCAGACCGAGTACGCGCCCGGCAGCGGTGCGGCGGTCGCGTCCCGCACGACGACGTCCGGCCGCACGGGCCCGTCCCCCGCGTCGACCTCGTCGTACGCGGCGCCGAGCTGGTAGTCGAGCACGCCGTCCGTGGGCGGAAGGGCGGGCGTCTCCGCCCGGGCAGAGGCCGCGGGCGCCGGGGGCGCGGGCGCGGCGCACGACCCGGTCCCGAGCACGACGACGCCCACGGCGACCGCCACCACGGCGCGGTGCGCGCGCCGTCGGGCAGCAGGCCCTCGCGTCCCCGCACGTCGCACCGTCGCTCCCCCGACCTCGTCCCGCGGCCTCCCCGACGGCGGCCGCTGTGCCGACCGTACGCGGCCGGCGGGCGCTCGCGGGAGTCGTCCGCCGCTCCCGCCGGGATGTGGGCGTGCGCACCGTCACACCTGCGAGGGCGACAAAGACCGCTGCGATGACTTGGAATAAGACCCATCGACCACACCCGTCGCCGTTCTCGGCGGCTCGGCTGCAAGGGGCACACCATGACACGAGTCGTCGTCAGCGGGTACGGGGCGGTGACCCCGGTCGGGCGCACCGCCCCCGACACGTGGGAGGCGCTGCTGCGCGGGGAGCCGGGCGTGCAGGCGATCGACGACGACTGGGCGGCCGAGCTGCCCGTGCGCATCGCCGCGCGCGTCGACGACGTCTTCGCCGAGGCGCTGTCCGTCCGGGAGCGGCGCCGCACCGACCGGGCGGAGCAGCTCACGCTCGTCGCGGGCCGGGAGGCGTGGGCGTCCGCCGGGTCGCCCGACGTCGACCCGACGCGTCTCGCCGTCGTCGTCGGCTCCGCGAACGGCGGGATCGCGACGACGCTCGACCAGTCGCGCGTCCTGCACGAGCAGGGCCACCGGCGCGTCTCCCCGCACACCGTGACGATGCTCATGGCCAACGGCCCGGCCGCGTGGCTGTCGATCGACCTCGGCGCCAAGGCCGGCGCGCGCGCCCCGATCAGCGCGTGCGCGGCGGGCTCGGAGGCGATCACGATGGGCCGCGAGATGATCCTCGCCGGCTCGGCGGACGTCGTCGTGTGCGGGGGCGTCGAGGCGGGCGTCCAGCCGTTCTCGCTCGCGGCCTTCGCCGCGGCCCGCGCGATGTCGACCCGCAACGACGAGCCGGAGCGCGCGTCCCGGCCGTTCGACGTGGACCGGGACGGGTTCGTCATGGGCGAGGGCTCGACGCTCCTCGTGCTCGAGCGCGAGGACCACGCCCGGGCCCGCGGGGCGGTCGTGCACGGCGTCGTCTCGGGTGCGGCCCTGACGTCGGACGCGTACGACATCGTCGGCGGCGACCCCGAGAACCAGGCCCGCACGATCACGATGGCGCTGCGCTCGGCGGGCCTCTCCCCCGAGGACGTCGGGCTCGTCCACGCGCACGCGACGGCGACCCCCGTCGGGGACGTCAACGAGGCGGACGCGCTGCGCGCCGCCCTCGGGATGCCGCCGCCCGTCACCAGCACGAAGGGCGCGACGGGCCACCTCCTCGGCGCGTCGGGCGCGCTGGGCGTCCTCGTCGCGCTCCTCGCCCTGCGCGACGGCCGCGTGCCGCCCACGCTCAACGTCGACACGCTCGACCCCGCGATCGACCTCGACGTCGTGCGGGAGGCGGCCGCGACGTCGGCCCGGCACGCGCTCGTCGACGCGTTCGGGTTCGGCGGTCACAGCTCGAGCGTCGTGGTCTCGCGCGACTGACCGGGATCGCCGAGCACGAGGTCGCCGTCGGGAAGGCGGCCAGAACGCCACGGACCCCGTGGTCGACGGCGAGCAACCCCGTCCCCGGGCACGATGGAGCGATGGACCTCGACGCACGCCTCGCCGACATCACGACGCTCGACGTCGACGCGATCGTCAACGCCGCGAACTCGTCGCTGCTGGGCGGCGGCGGGGTGGACGGCGCGATCCACGCCGCAGCCGGGCCGCGGCTCCTGGAGGAGTGCCGACGGCTCCGGCGCACGACCCTCCCCGACGGCCTGCCCGTGGGCGACGCCGTCGCCACCGACGCCTACGACCTCCCCGCCCGCTGGGTCGTGCACACCGTCGGGCCGAACCGCTACCGCGGCGAGACGGACCCCGCGCTCCTCGCGTCGTGCTTCGCCCGCTCGCTCGACGTCGCGGACGACCTCGGCGCCACGACCGTCGCCTTCCCCGCGATCAGCGCGGGCGCGTACGGCTGGGACGTCGAGGAGGTCGCCCGCGTGGCGGTGGACGCCGTCCGCGGCTGGTCCGCACCCGACCTCTTCGACGAGCCCACCGGCCCGACGGCGGCCCAGGACCCGGACGGGTCGCGCCCCGGGCCGGGCGTCGCCGCCGTCACGTTCGCCCTCGCGACGCCGCGGGCGCTCGCGGCGTTCCAGGCCGCCCTCGCCCGCTGAGCCCCGACCCTCGGGGTCGCCGCCCCGAGGATCAGGGTCGGGTCGGGGGACCTCCGGATACCGGGGCGCCCGGGACGCTCGTACCGTCGAGGCATGAGCACCTCAGACGCCTCCACCGCCGCGTACCGCCCGACGCTGTCCCGCCCGCGCCACGGCCGGATGATCGCCGGCGTGTGCGCCGGGATCGCCCGCCGGTTCGGCTGGGACCCGACCGTCGTCCGCATCGTCGCCGCGGTCTCGATCCTGCTCCCCGGCCCCCAGGTCATCGCGTACCTGGTCCTGTGGGCCCTCATGCCGAACGACCGCGACTGAGCACGGTCCACGCGCCGGTCGCGCAAAGCCCCTGGCGGTCGTTCGACCGACTCGTCCCGGCTGGCCGGGACGCCTCAGTCGAGCTCGACGACGACGGCGCCGGACGGGTCACGCAGCACGGTGCCCTCGACCCTCACGGTGACCTCCAGCGGGCCCTGCGGCCATCGAGCACTCACCGTGTACGGGGCGGACGCGCGCACCTCCTCGCCGGTCACGAGGTCGAGCGGCTCGTCCTGGGCCCAGACGGCGGACGCCACGTCCACCCCTGCGTACCCGCGGAAGATCCCGTCCGCGACGCTCTGCGGGCAGTCGTCGCCCGTGAGCCCGGCGGCGGTGCACGAGGCGAGCAGCTCGTCGATGCGCGCCTCGGCCTCGGTGGCCACCTCGGCGCGGAGCACCGGGTCGACGTGCAGCATCTGCGAGCGCAGCTCCGCTCCCGGAGGAGGCTGGATCGCGTCCGGGTCCACGGGGAACTCCACCGTGAACGGCTCGCTGTCGCCGCCGTCGGGATCGATCGTCGTGAGGTCCTGCGGCCCGGCGAGCTCGAGGTCGTAGATCCCGGGAAGCAGCCGCAGGGGCCCCGACGTCGCGAGGTCGAACACGCCCGACCCCTCGACCACGATCTCCACCGGGACGCCCGGATGGACGACCGGGAGCCCGTGATCGGACCAGAGCGCGACCCTCGGCTCCCCTCCGACGGTCTCCGTGCTGACCACGAGGGTGCGCGTCTCCTCCTCGCCGTCGAGCCGGTACTCGACGTCCACCGAGGACTCCGGGCCCGACCCGGTCACGGAGGTGACACGGGCCTCGACGGGGCGCACCGCCTCGGCGTAGACCGCGTCGTCGAGCGCGACCGGGCTGACCACCGACGGATCGCTCAGCAGCTCGCCCGCTCCCGTGGCGTCGCCGTCGACGAGGCGGTCGAAGAAGGTCGTGACCACCTGCTCCGCGGCCCTCTCCTCGGAGCTCTGGAACGAGCACCCCGCCACCGTCAGGGGGACGACCACGGTCGTGAGGCCGGCGGCCCACCGCGCCGCGCGTGACGACGCCCTCACCGGATCACCGCCCCTGCTCGCGGACGGCCCCGGAGCCGTCGACGGTGGTCCCGGGCTCGGCGTCGGTCTTCCACGCCCTGCCCCGGAAGGACGACACGCCGGCCGGCGCAC
Source organism: Cellulosimicrobium sp. JZ28 (assembly GCF_015327065.1). Lineage (NCBI taxonomy): Bacteria > Bacillati > Actinomycetota > Actinomycetes > Micrococcales > Promicromonosporaceae > Cellulosimicrobium > Cellulosimicrobium sp. JZ28. The sequence continues at coordinate 3,668,507 of NZ_CP017660.1, forward strand.
TGCACTCCATGCTGTTCCTCTTCCCCTTCTGCCCTACCCTCGCTCCGCCCCGGACCCAGCAGCCGTCCGGAGCGTCACCGTCGAGCCCCGCTGGTCGGGCGGGCGCGTCGTCGAGCACCGCCCTACCTTCGCCGATGAGCGCCGAGATCGCCTCATGAGCGGCGCGGCTCCCGCTCCGGACGGCAGCGCTCGGGCTCGTCTGCGGTGCCCCGGACGGGCGGCCGTTGCTCCGAGCGACGGACTCGCGCACGGAGTACCTGATACTTCGGGCCCGTGACCGAATCGTGACGGCGAAAGTACCTAGTACTCGCTGTCCGTGGTGTCCGGGGCGTTGCTAGCGTCGCTGGGGATCTACCTGCTACTCCACGTCCCGCCAACGGTGGCGGGCGCACCGGCGCACTCCCGCGCCGAGCAGACCGGTACCCGCCTCTCCCGCAGCTCTCCCCTCGTGCCGACCGCCCCGCGACGACGCCGGGCGTGAGGAAGGACGACAGATGACGCAGCACGCTCTCCGACCGTCACGCACGCACACGGTCCTCACCTCCGTCGCGCTCGCCGTGCTCGCCCTCGCGGTCGCCGGCCTGGTCGCGTTCCTCCTCGTGTACAACGGCAAGGTCGCCGACGGCGCGACCCGCCTCGACGACGGCGCGGCCGAGCTCGACGCGGGCGCCGCGACCCTCGCCGACGGCACGACCGAGGCCCAGGCCGGCGCCCGACGCCTCGCCGACGGCGCGGACGACCTCGAGGCCGGCGCGGGCGACCTCTCCGCCGGGGCGCGGAAGGCGTCCGACGGCGCCACCCAGCTCGCCACGGGCGGCGCCACCGCGCTGGACGGCGCGACCGAGCTCGCCGCCGGGGCGGACGAGCTCAACGCCGGGGCGGCACGCCTCGCCGCCGGGGCGGGCGACGCCGCGAGCGGCGCGGCCCGGCTCGCCGCGGGCAGCAAGGACCTCGACTCCGGGGCGGCACGCCTCGCCGCGGGCAACGCCCGGGCGGCCGACGGCGCGTCCCAGATCGCGGCGGGTGCGGGCACCCTGAAGGACGGCGCGGCCGAGCTCTTCGCCGGGAACGCGACGGCCGCGCAAGGTGCCGGGCTGCTCGCCGAGGGCACCTCGGCGCTCGCCACCGGCGCGTCCGACCTCGCCGACGGCACGGCACGGCTCGCCGTCGGGGCGAGCACCGTCGCGGACGGCGCGTCGACGGTCACCACGGGCCTCACCGGCGCCGCGTCCGGCGCGCGCGATCTCGCGACCGGGGCGAGCAGCGTCTCGGCGGGCGCGTCAACCCTGCGCGACGGCGTCGCCGCCACCGCCCGGGGCGCCGGCTCGCTCGCGCCGGGCGCGGCGACGGTCGCGGCGGGCGCCGAGCAGCTGTCCGTTGGAGCGAGCTCGTTGCAGGCCGGCACGGCGCTCCTGGCGCCGGGCGCGCAGCAGGTCGCGGCGGCGTCCGCCCAGCTCCGGGACGGCGCGACCGGACTGGCGGCGGGTCTGTCCACGGCCCGCGACGGCGCCGTCGGCCTGGCCGACGGGACGCGTTCGGTGGCCGAGGGCGCCGACCAGGTCCACGCGGGCGCGGACTCCCTCGCCGCACAGCTCCAGGGCCTGGCCGCGGCGACCGACGACCCGGCTCTCAAGGCGAGGCTCGACGCGCTCGCGGGTGCGGCGGGCTCGGTGCGCGACGGTGCGGCGAGGGTCGACGCCGGCGCAGGAGGGCTCGTCGCCGGCGCGTCCGCCCTGCGCGACGGGCTCGCGGGCGACTCCGGCGCCGCGGCGGGCGCGGCCCGGCTCGAGGCGGGTCTTCGGGACCTCAGCACCGGAGCCGCACGGGTGTCCACCGGCGCCCAGGAGGCGGACGCGGGCGCGACGCGGCTCGCGGAGGGCGCGGCCGGGCTCGCCACCGGCGCCGCCGCGGTCTCCGGCGGGGCACAGAGCCTCGCCGCCGGGACGGCGCAGCTCTCCGGAGGGGCCGACGCTCTCGCTGCTGGCGCGAGCACGGTCTCGGCCGGCAACGCCTCGCTCGCCGGGGCGACCCGCGCCCTCGCCGACGGCGCCGCGAAGGTGTCGGGCGGCGCGACGACCTTGGCCGCCGGGAACGCGGCGTCGGCAGACGGCGCCGCCCGTCTCGCCGCCGGGAACACCGACGCGGCCGACGCCTCGGCAGCGCTCGCCGAGGGCACGGCTCGCCTGGCCGACGGCGCCTCGCGGGTCGCTGGCGGCAACGCCCAGCTCGCCACCAAGACCTCCGAGCTCGCCGCAGGCGCGTCGGAGCTCGCGTCCGGCGCCGCCGACCTCAAGGCCGGGACGGCGAGGGCCGCGACCGGCGCGAGCGACCTCTCCGCCGGCACGGTGCGGCTGCGCACGGGCGCGGGCGACCTGTTCGGCGGGACCACGCGGCTGGAGGACGGGACGCTGCGCCTGCAGAACGGGCTCACGACCCTCTCGACGGGCGCGACGACCCTCGCGGCGGGCAACGCGGCGCTGGCCGAGGGCTCCGCGACGCTGCACGCCGGCACGACGACCCTCGCCGACGGCGCGTCCGACCTGCACGACGGCAGCACCCGCATCGCCGACGGCGCGGCCACGCTCGCGGACGGCACGGGCACCCTCTCCGACGGCACGACGGAGCTCAAGGACAGCGTCGAGAACAGCCCCGTCGGACGGGTGTCGCTCGGCATGTCGGCGCTGGTCGGCGGGTCCGTGCTCGCGGGCGTCGCGGGCGTCGGGCTCGGGCTGCGCCGTCGGCTCGCGGCGGTCTGACGGACCGACGCGCACGGCCGGGCGGCGTCCTCGCCGCCCGGCCCTCGGCTCGGGGGCGGCCTCACGTCGACGGTGCCGCCCTCGCGGGCGGCGGTCCCGGTGGACAGGACTCCGGGGTCGCCGCCCTTTTCTCTCGCTACCGGGCTGCGGGCCCGCCGCCACGGCGCGCGGCCGCGTAGCCGCGAGCGCGCAGCGCGTCCTCCCAGCCATACGTGCCGAGGTGGCGCGGCGCGTGACCGGTGGGGTCGAAACGCACCTCGGGGTCGTCGCCGTCGTGCGCGGACCCCGTCTCGGGTCCGTGCAGCTCGACCGCGCCGAACCGGTGCCAGGCGCCGAGCGGGGTCGCCTCGAGCACCTCGAGCACCGGCGTGCCGACGACCCGCGCCGCGTCGCGGTCCGGCCGCAGGGCGAGCACGCGGGGACCGTGCGGCGACCGCAGCGGCATGAGCGTCGACAGCCAGCCGCGCAGCAGCGCGCGGCGCGGCACGAGGAGGAAGCGCGTGAGCCGCCCCCTCCCCGAGGAGGCGAGCAGGACGTCCTGGGGCACGCCGTCGTCGGTCCAGCGCACGGCGATCCCGACGACGTCCGGGAGCCCGCTCGGGAGGCCTGCCCCGAGGGACACGCGCACCGTGACGGGCGTGCGGCCCTGCGGGACGCTGACCGCGCCCGCCTCGTCCTCCGCGACGACGAGCGTGCCGCGGAGCAGCACGCCGCGCGCGTGCATCGGGCGGCCGCCGCGCAGGCGCGCGACCGTGCCGGTCACGGCCGCGAGCGCCGCGCCGACGGGTCGAGAGAGCGTCTCCACGAGTCCTGCCACGCGGCCACGGTCGCACCGCCCCGGGCCACCCGCACGGCCGCGGGCTCGTCACCCGCCCGGGGTGCCGGGGATCAGGGGGTCTGCTGCCCCGTGGAGCCCGGCGCCTGGAGATCCGAGAGATCCGGGAGGTCCGGCACGTCGAACGTGGGGACGTCGATCGTCGGGACGTTGAGCTCACCCATCCGCTCCTGGAGCTCCTCCTGGCGGACCCGGTTGTTCTCCTGGAGGCACGCGAGGCGCGCGGCGGGGCGCCCGGCACACTCCTGCACGGCCGAGCCCGGGTCGCGCGGGGCGCGCTCCTCCTGGGCGTAGCGACCGTCGGCGTCGTGCTCGTCGGGGGCGACGGGCAGCGCGGCGAGCGCGGCCGCCTCGGCGAGCAGCAGCAGGACCGTGACGAGGACGAGGACGGCGCCGCCCAGCCCCGCGCGGACCGCGGCGGCCGTGCTCACGGGCGGGCGCTCGTCGGACACCGCGCGCTGCCGGGCCGCGACGCGCCCCGCGGCCCACATCCCGACGACGAGCGGCAGCACGTACGCCACCGCGGCCAGCGCCGCCACGGGGCGCGCGTCCTCGCGCGCGACCGCGCCCGGGCCGATGCTCCCGACGACGACCGCGACGATCCCGAGGACGACGGCACGGCGCACGACGGCGCCCCGCAGGCTCGCGCGCAGGGCCGCGATCCGCGCGGCTCCCGCCGTCCCGGCCGGCAGGTACCCGAGCTCGCGCGCCTGCGTGAACATCGCCGCGTGCAGCACGGCCGAGGTCACGGTCGTCAGGGCCAGCACCACCCCGAGCCCGACGAGGAACCAGCGGACGGCGACGGCGTCGCGCACGACGCAGAGCAGGGCGAGGCCCGCGAGGACGCCCGCCCACCCGACGGCGATCGCCACGACGGTGCCGCCGCGGAACGGGGTCCGACGCAGGGTGCGGCGCAGCAGCCCGCGCGGGACCTGGAGCAGGACGGGCAGGACGCGCAACGCGGTCACGCCCGTCCACAGGAGCACGACGACCCCCCAGACCGGCACGCTGCCCACGTGGGCGTCGCTCATCGCGAAGGCGACGACGAGGGCGACCGCCCCGACGAGCAGGACCGGCATCTCGACGAGCCGCAGCACCTGCTGCCACACGCTGAGGTGCAGCAGGTACCCGGCCTCGGCGTGCTCGGGGTTCATGGCGAGGACGCCGCTGTACCCCTGGGCGCTGCGGCTCGCGTCGAGCGCGAGGGCCGCGTCGAGGTAGAGGAGGTCCTCGTGCTCCGGCGCGACGGCGAGCCCCTGCCGCACCAGGGCGCGCGCCCGGTCGTCGTCCCCGAGGCGCGACCACAGCCGGGCCGCCTGCGCGAGCCGGTCCGGGGCCTCGGGGGCGAGCTCGAGCGCCGAGGCGATGCGCTCGCGCGCGAGCCGCCGGTCGGCGCCGCGCACGCGCCCCGAGAGGAGGGCGTCGGCGAGCTGGAGGTGGTAGCGCGCGTCGTCGGGGTCGAGCTCGAGCGCACGGCGTGCGGCGTCGCGCGCGCCCGGGACGTCACCGGTGTTCTGGCGCGCGACCGACAGCAGGTAGAGCGCGCCGTCGGCCGCGGGCTGGGCGGCGACCACCTGCTCCAGGAGGGGCAGCGCGTCGGCGGAGCGCTGGAGGTGCAGCCGCACCCACGCGGCAGCGAGGAGGAGCCGCGGGTCGTCGGGGACGGTCGCGAGCGCCTCGTCGACCTCGTCGAGCGCGCGCTCGGGCCGCCCCATCTGGACGAGCATCTCGACGCGCGCGCCGACGGCGCGCGGGTCGGTGGTCGTGGTCACCGTCGGCTGCCTCGCCCTCTCAGAGCATGCGCCGCGCGCGCAGGTACGCGGCGAGCTCGTCGTAGCGGCCGTCGTTGTTCGCGAACGTCACGACGTTGCGCGCGGACTGGAGCCACGCCGTCGTGGACGGCCGGACGTCCGCGAGCGCCGACTCCATGTCGGCCATCGTGACGGGTCGCACCTGGCCGGACGCGATCGAGTCCATCATCGCCTTCTCGGCCGCCGTGGCCGCCAGGTGCTCCAGGTCCGCGCCGGAGAACCCCTCGGTGCGCCGCACGACGGCGCCCAGGTCGATCCCGGCGACGGGCCGCCCCGCGAGGTGGTGGCGCAGGATGGCCTCGCGCGCGGGCTCGTCGGGCGGCAGGACGAGCACGACGCGGTCGAACCGGCCCGGGCGCAGGAGCGCCGTGTCGACGTCCCACGGGTGGTTGGTCGCGCCGAGCACGAACAGGCCGTCGTTGTCGGAGCCGATGCCGTCCATCTCCTGGAGGAGCTGGTTGACGACCGTCCGCATGCCCGACGAGCCGGAGTACTGCGCGCGCCTGCCGCCGATCGCGTCGACCTCGTCGAGGAACAGGACGGCCGGCGCGAGCTGTCGCGCGCGCTGGAACAGGGCGTGGAGGTTCTGCTCGCTCTCCCCGATGTACTTGTCGAGGATGTCCGCGAGCGTCACCGTGAGGAACCGCGCGCCGAGCTCGCCCGCGACCGCGCGCGCCATGTACGTCTTGCCGGTGCCGGGCGGCCCGTAGAGCAGCAGGCCGCCGCGCAGCGACTTGCCGAACGCCTGCGCGATGGCCTGGTGGCGCATCGGCTCCAGGAACGCCTCGCGGATGCGCTTCTTCACCGGCTCCAGGCCGCCGACGTCGGCGAGCGTCACCGTCTCGCGCGAGACCTCGAGCAGGCCCGACCCGTCGTCGGGGGCGTCGTCGCGCGCGGGCACGAGGAACGGCTGCCCGCCCCCGGGCGCCGGGTCCGCGTGGCCCTGCTCGGGTGCCGGGCTCGGGTCGGCGGGGGCGGGGCCCGTGGCGCCGACCACAGGCTCCTCGACGAAGGGCGGAGGGACGCGCACGTCGAGCTCGTCCTCCAGCCGGTCCCAGTCGATGCCCGACGCCGGGCTCCCCGGCCCGGCGGGAGCGCCCTGCCCGGGGTGGTCGGACTGCGCAGGGTGGTCGGACGGCGCGGGGTCGCCGGACGGCGCGGGGTCGCCCGGCGCGTGCCCTGGCGCGGCGTCTCCCGGTCGCGACGCCGCCGCGGCGGACGCGGCCGCCTCCTGCACGAGCCGCAGCGCCTCGCCGTCGGCGGGGTCGATCCGGAGCCCGGCGCTGGCCTGCTCGAGCGCCTCGACGGGACGCCCCGCGGCGAGCAGGAGGCTCGCGTAGTGCACGCGCAGCGGCGCGCTCGCGGGCGCTGCCGCGACGGCGGCGGCGAGCGCGGCCAGGGCGTCGGACATGGGTGCTCCTCGGGGAAGGAGGTCGGGACGACGGCGTCGTGCGGCCCGGGGCGGGGCACGGCCGGGACCAGTGTGCACGGGACCGGTGACGCGCACGATAGGGAGAGGTCCCCATGGAAACCACTTGCCATAATGGAAAGTAGATGCTTCGATGGCATCCATGAGCACCGACGACACGACCTCCTTGGCGCCCCTCGACGCGGCAGCCGCTCTCGACCGTGCCGGCCGCCTCGCCGGCGCCACCCGGGCGCGCGGGTGGCGGTGGGTCCGGCTCTACCTGACGGGGTGGGCCGTCGCGAGCGTCGGGCTGGTGCTCGCGATCGGGCTCGGCGGCCGGGTCGGCTTCGTCGTCGGCATGGCGGCCTGGGTCGCGATCGTCACCGTCGGCGCCACGTGGGCGGGGCGGCAGGGCGCCCTGGCCGTCGGCACGCGACGCCGGATCGCCGTCGGCGCCGTGTCCTGGGCCGTGGTCTACGGGGCCGTGCTCGTCGCCGGGCTGGTGGTGTGGCCCGGCTCCGTGGCGTACTGGGTGCCCGCGGCTCTCGTGAGCGCCGTCCCGCTGCTCGTCGCGGCGTGGCGGCCCGCCCCGCGGGACGCGGCGGTGACGGCGTGACCACGCGCCGTCCCCCGGCGGGCGACGGCTCCGCCGTCGACCACCACCCGCGCCACACGCTCGACGAGGTGATCCACTCCCCCGTGCGCCTCTCCGTCGTCGCCGCGCTCTCGGGCGTCGAGAAGGCGGACTTCCGGACCCTGCGCGACACCATCGAGCTGTCCGACTCGACCCTGTCGAAGCAGCTCACGGTGCTCGAGGACGCCGGGTACGTCGAGATCAGCAAGGAGCGCGCCGGACGACGCACGCGCACCTGGGTGCGCCTCACGCCCGCCGGTGCCGCCGCCCTGCGCGCGCACCTCGACGCGCTGCGCGCGATCGCGGAGGTCGCGCTGCCCCCGGCCGACGCCTGACCACAGGCGCCTCGGCGCACGCGCCCGGACGCACGCCGTCCACAGGGACCTCGTGGGTGTCGGCGGGAGGCGGCAGAGTGGGGCGCATGACGACCGAGACCGACGCGTCCACCCCGCTCGCCGTGCCCGACGACGCGCCGCCCGCGCCGCGCCCCGGCGCACGCTGCTTCGGCGACGGCGACCCGCTCTACGAGGAGTACCACGACACCGAGTGGGGGGTGGCGGTGCACGGGGACACCGCGCTGTTCGAGCGCCTGGTCCTCGAGGGCTTCCAGTCCGGGCTGTCCTGGATCACGGTGCTGCGCAAGCGACCGGCCTTCCGCGAGGTGTTCGCGGGGTTCGACCCCGAGGCGGTCGCGGCGTTCGACGAGACCGACGTCGAGCGGCTCCTGGCGGACGCCCGCATCATCCGCAACCGCCAGAAGATCACGGCGACGATCGACAACGCGCGGGCGCTCCTCGCGCTGCAGTCCGGCGGCGGCTCGCTCGACGAGCTGGTGTGGTCGTTCGCGCCGCCCGCGCGCTCCGGCCGGCCCGCCACGTGGGGCGACGTCCCGAGCACGAGCCCGGAGTCGGTCGCCCTGTCGAAGGCGCTCAAGAAGCACGGCTTCCGGTTCGTCGGGCCCACGACGGCGTACGCGGCCATGCAGGCGTGCGGCCTGGTGGACGACCACCTCGCGACCTGCCCGGTCGCCCTGAGCCGTCCCGCGCCCACGCGCTCGTGACCGATTCGCTATAGCAAAATCCGCCCGCATCGTGGACGAGGTGCGACCATGGTGGGCATGAGCGCCTACGTCTCGGTCCTCGACCTGTTCTCCGTCGGCGTCGGCCCGTCGAGCTCGCACACCGTCGGGCCGATGCGCGCGGCGAAGGCGTTCGTCACGACCCTGGCCGCGGACGACACGCTCGGCAGCGTCGCCGGCCTGCGGGTCGTGCTGTGCGGCTCGCTCGGCGCGACGGGCGTCGGCCACGGGACCCCGGAGGCCGTCGTCGCGGGCCTGCTCGGCCTCGACCCCGAGACGTGCGACCCGGCGCGCGTGCCCGGGTCGTGGGAGAAGCTCGGCGACGGCGCGCCCGTCACGCTCCTGGGCCGCCACCGCATCACCATGACCAGCGACGACGTGCGCCTCGCGCCGCTGACGCGCATGCCCGGCCACCCCAACGGGATGCGCTTCACCGCGCTCGACGCCGACGGCGCGACGGTCGCCGAGGAGGCGTACTACTCCGTCGGCGGCGGGTTCGTCCTCACCGCGGCCGAGCTCGAGGCAGCCGCCGCGAACGAGGCCGCGCAGGTCGGGGCCGAGCTCGCGGGCGAGGCGATCGACCCGCGGACCGAACCGGCCGGCGTGCCGTTCCCGTTCGCCAACGCGGCCGAGCTCCTCGCCGTGTGCGAGCGCGAGCGGACGTCCATCGCCGCGGTCGCGTGGGCCAACGAGACCGCGCTGCGCCCGGCGGCCGACGTCGAGGCGGGCGTCGACCGCATCTGGGACACGATGAGCGCGTGCGTCGACGCGGGGCTGGAGCGCGACGGCGTCCTGCCCGGGCGGCTCAAGGTCCGGCGTCGGGCCCGTGCGCAGCGCGAGCGCCTCGAGCTGGCCGACGAGCGCGGCGCCGACACGACGATCGAGTGGCTCCAGGCCTTCGCGATGGCCGTCAACGAGGAGAACGCCGACGGGCGGCGCGTCGTGACCGCCCCGACGAACGGCGCTGCCGGGATCATCCCGGCCGTCGGGCGGCACTTCCTGCGCACGCACCCGGACGTCGCCGCCGACCCGGCCCGCCGTCGTCGGGCGATGCGCACGTACCTGCTCACCGCCGCCGCCATCGGCGCGCTGTACAAGCGCAACGCGTCCATCTCCGGCGCGGAGGCCGGGTGCCAGGGGGAGGTCGGTTCGGCCTGCTCCATGGCCGCCGGCGCCGTCTGCGCGGTGCTCGGCGGCACGCCCGCCCAGGTCGAGAACGCGGCCGAGATCGCGATGGAGCACAACCTCGGCCTCACGTGCGACCCCGTCGGGGGGCTCGTCCAGGTCCCGTGCATCGAGCGCAACGCCATCGCCGCGTGCACCGCCGTCTCCGCCGCGCGCCTCGCGCTCCAGGGCGACGGCTCGCACGTCGTCTCGCTGGACACCGTCATCGAGACCATGCGCCAGACGGGCGTCGACATGTCGACCAAGTACAAGGAGACCTCGACGGGTGGCCTTGCGGTCAACGTCGTCGAGTGCTGAGCCGGAGCGCAGCGGAGCAAGCACAGGCTCCAGCACGACCGAAGGAACACGTGCGGAGCCGGCGGCCCCTCACCAGGTGCGGCGGACGTCCGCCCGCGGCCCGGTCACGAGGCTGCGTGGCGGCACGTCGTCGGTGACGACGGCGCCCGCGGCGACGACGGCGTCGCGACCGATGGTCACGCCGGGCAGGATGGTCGCTCCCGCGCCGATCCACACGTTCTCGTGGACGTCGATCGGGCCGCCGGTGAGCCAGACCTTGCGGTCGTCGGTGTCGACGGGGTGCCCGACGGTGATGAACGTGACCCGCGGTGCGACCAGCACGCGGTCGGCGAGCCGGATGCCGGCGTAGTCGAGGAACGTGCAGTTCTGGTTGACGAAGACCCGCTCGCCGAGGTCGAGGTGCAGTCCGTGGTCCGTGAAGAACGGCGGGTAGATCGTCGTGCGCGGCGGCAGCGGTCGCCCGAGGATCTGCTCGAACAGCTGGGCCTTGCCCTCCTCGTCGTCGAACGGGAGCACGTTGAGCCGCGAGGTGAGCGCGGTCGCCTCCAGCACACGCTCGGACATGGCGCGGAACTCGGGACCGTGGATGCGCATGAGCAGGTCGCTGGGCATCCCCCGATCCTCCTCCCCCGTCAGCGCGCGGCACGGGGCGCGGCGCGCCGGGCGACGACCTCCTCCACGACCGCGACGACGCCGTCCTCCCCCGGCGCGACGGCGATGCGCTCGCCGAGGCGCGCGGCGGCCCGGGCGTACGCGGGGTCGTCGAGCAGGCGGCGCACCGCGCGTCGCACCTGGGCGGGTCGCGGCGTGCTGGTCCGCAGCCGCACGCCCGTCCCGGTCCACGCGACGCGGGCCGCGACCTCCGCCTTGTCCTCCGTCTTCCCGGCGACGACGACGGGCACGCCGTGCCGCAGCGCGTGGTGCACGCCCCCGTAGCCGCCGTTCGTCACGAGGACCGACGTGCGCGGGAGCAGCGCGTCGTACGGGAGGTACTCGGCGGCGCACGCGTTGGCGGGCAGCGCGCCGAGCGTCTCGACGGGCCGCCCGCCGGTGGCGGCGACGACGAGCACGTCCTCGTCCGCGAGCGCGCGCAGGGTCGGCAGGAGGAGCTGGTGCGGGTCCTCGTTCGCGACCGTGCCCTGCGTGACGTGGACGACGGGGCGGCGCGTGCCGAGGTCGTCCCACCAGGCGGGGAGGTCGCCGTGCGCGGCGACGGGTCGCGGCGGGCCGACGAACCGGACGGGCGTGACGACGTCGGGCCGCGGGTACTCGAGCTCGGGGACAATGAGCTGCACGACGGCGTCCGCGTCGGCGGGCCAGCCCAGGAAGAACGTGTCGCTCGGGGTGGCGCCGGTCGCGCGCACCATGTCCTGCGCGGCGCGCTGCGGCGCGGCGAACGCGACGCCCTCGACGAACCGGTGCAGCGCCCGGTTGCGCAGCACCCCGAGCGGCCCGCGCGCGGGAAGCACGCCGAGGCCGAACGGTGCGGTGAGGTCGCTCTTCAGCCCGAGCGGGAAGATGCCCAGCGTGAGCACGGGAGGGCGCCGGTCGGCCGGGGTGGCGACGAGCGCCATCGCGCCGAGGAACAGGGGCTCGACGAGCACGACGTCGGCCGGGCGCGCGGCGAGGGCGTCGACGACGGCGCGGTGCTGCGCGGCGCCCGGCCGGACGAAGATCTCGAGCATGTCGTGCCGGATCGCGTCGAGACCGGTGCGGCCCGCGCGGCCCGGGAAGGCGGCCGCGAGGTCGCGGTCGTCGAAGTCGGCGGCGGCGGGCAGCGGCACGTGCTCGGCGCCGGCCGCCTCCGCGGCCGCGGCGAAGCGCGCGCCGGTGAGGAACCGGACCTCGTGGCCGTGGGCGACGAGCGCGCGCGTGACCGCGAGCAGCGGGGTGACGTGGGCATGCACGGGGGTGGAGCAGAGCAGGACGGTGGCCATCGGTGTGCCTCCCTCGGGCGGCGCGGGACGCGCCGGTCGGACGGGAAGGGCGCGGGACCGGGCCGTCCGCGCGAGGACGCCGAGGGGGAGGCGGCGTGTGAGAAGATCGGTAACCGTCAGGAGTATTCATCACCCTAGAGGGGTAGTCAATAGTGGTCCCCCGCGCCTACACGTCCGACCTCCGCGCCGAGCAGGCCGCGCGTACCCGTGAGCGCGTCGTGCGCGCGGCGGCCGAGGAGCTCGCCGAGCGTGGCTACGAGCGCACGACCCTCGCACGCGTCGCCGAACGGGCGGGCGTGTCGCTCGAGACCGTCAAGGCGCACGGGCCCAAGCGCGCCCTGCTCCTCGCGGCCTTCGAGGTGACGTTCGCGGGGTCCGAGGGCCAGGAGTCGCTCGCCGCCCGGCCCGAGGGCCGCGCCGTCGCCGGGACCACCGACCCCGAGGCCTTCCTCGACGGGCTCGTCGCGCTCGTGGCGGCGGCGAACGAACGCGTCGCGGCCCTGTGGTCGGCGTTCACGTCGGCGGCCCGCTCCGACGAGGCCGTCGTCGCCGAGCTCGCGGCGCTCCTCGACCGCCGTCGCGCGGACCTGCGCGCGAGCGTCGACGTGCTCGCGGACCACGGGTTCCGGCTGCGCGCACCGCGGGACGAGGCCGCCGAGACCCTGTCCTACCTCCTCGCGCCGGAGGGCTGGACGCACTTCGCGGCCGGTGCGGGCTGGTCGCGCGAGCGGTACCGCGCGTGGCTGCGCGACGCCGTCGTGCGCCTCGTCGCCGCACCGCCCCGGGGTGACGCGGACGCCTGACCCCTGGCGCGGCCTGGCGGGCCGCGCCTACCGTGAGCCATGAGCACCCTCACCCCCGGCTTCCAGGGCCGGCCCCGCCCGCAGGGCGTGGCGCTCCCGCCGGGCCAGTACGTCGAGACCGGGTTCCCCGTGCTCTCGGCAGGGCCCACACCGCGCGTCGACACCGCGACCTGGCGCTTCGACGTCACCACCGAGACCGGCGCGACCCGATCCTGGTCGTGGGCCGAGCTCCTGGCGCTCCCCCAGGACGAGCCGACCGTCGACATCCACTGCGTCACCCGCTGGTCGAAGTTCGGCACGTCCTGGCGCGGCGTCTCGCTCGACACGCTCCTCGGCGAGGTCGAGTCCACGGCCGACTTCGCGATGATCGGCTGCTACGGCGGCTACACGACGAACCTCCCGGTCGCCGAGCTGCTCGGTGGCAAGGCGTGGGTCGTGCACACCTTCGACGGCGCCCCGCTGCACCCCGTGCACGGCGGCCCCGCGCGGCTCCTCGTGCCGCACCTGTACTTCTGGAAGTCGGCGAAGTGGGTCAACAGCATCACCCTCATGCCCATGGACCGGCAGGGCTTCTGGGAGCGGCTCGGCTACCACGACCTCGGCGACCCGTGGCGCGAGCAGAGGTACCAGGGTGACTGAGGCGCCCGTCCGCCTCGGCGCGCGGTACGCGACGCCGTCGGGCTGGCAGGTCGCGACGCTCGTCGACGCGTGGGCCGAGAGCCCGTCCGCGCGGACGCTCGTCCTCGAGGTCCCCGCGTGGCCCGGCCACCTCGCCGGCCAGCACGTCGACCTGCGCCTCACCGCGCCCGACGGCTACACCGCCGAGCGCAGCTACTCGATCGGCAGCGCCGCGACGCGCACCCCCTTGCCCGACGACGACCCCTCCCCGGGCAGCCCGCCCGCCGTCCGGCAGGACGGCGCGGTGCCCGACGGCGTCGCCCCCGCCCGCGTCGAGGTCACCGTCCAGCGGGTCCCCGGCGGCGAGGTCTCGACCTACCTCACCGACGTGTTCGCCGTGGGTGACGCGATCGAGCTGCGCGGGCCCGTCGGCGGGTGGTTCGTCTGGTCGCCGGAGCGCGACGCGGGGACGCCCGTGCTGCTCGCGGCGGGCGGCTCGGGCCTCGTCCCGCTCATGGCGATGCTCCGCACCCGGCGCGACGCCGGCGACCGCACGCCGTTCCGGCTCGTGTACTCGGTGCGGCGCCCCGAGGACATGCTGTACGTCGACGACCTCGACCGCCTCGCGGCCGCGCACGACGGGCTCGACGTCCACGTCGTCCACACCCGTTCGACCCCGCTCGGCTCGATGCGCGGGCCCGGCCGCGTCGAGCGGCGCGAGCTCGCCGCGTGGGGCTGGCCGCCCGAGATCGAGCCCGCGTGCTTCGTGTGCGGGCCGACGGGGTTCGTCGAGGCCGTCGCACGGCAGCTCGTGGCGCTCGGCCACGACCCGGCGCGGATCAAGACCGAGCGCTTCGGGCCAGCGGTCGACTGACCGCGGCGGAGCGCGTCAGAGCCGCAGCGGTACCGCTGCGCAAGGATCGCGCTCCCGCCGACACAGTCGGAGAGAGGGCGGCGGGCGCGCCGCCCCCGACGGCCGGGGGGATCGATGACGACGACGACGACCGCAGGACCGCACCGGGAGCCGAGCCCGCCGCGGCGCACGCTGACCGCCCTGGCGACGACGGCGGCGCTGGCCGCGCTCACGGCGTGCGCGGGCGGTGTGCCGGCAGGCCCGGACCTGCCGCTCGCCACCGCCGACACCGCGCGGGACGTCGTGCGCGTGACCGACGCCGGCGCGACACCCCGCGTCGTCGACGCGACCGAACGGCTCGGCCTGACGATGCTCGCCGCGGCACCGCGCGACGGGAACGTCGTGGTGTCGCCCGCGAGCGCCGTCGTCGCGCTCTCGATGCTGGCCGAGGGCGCGCGGGGCGACACGGCGCTCACCCTCGACGACGTGCTCGGCGCGTCCGGCCAGGACCGGACGGACGCGGTCAACGCCCTCCTCGCGTCGCTCGACGCCTACGACGGCGACCCGGCGCAGGTCCGGGCGGACGAGCTCCCGGAAAAGCCTCTCGTGCACGTCGCGAACCAGGTCGTGCTCGACGACGAGGCCGAGGTCCACGAGCCCTACCTCGAGTCGCTCGCGACCGGGTACGGCGCCGGGGTGCTGCACACGGACCTCGGGACGTCGTCGGGCATGGTGCCGCTCAGCGAGTGGGTCCGGTTCCACACCGGCGGGCTGATCGAGGAGAGCGCCATCGAGCCCGACGTCGACCTGCGCCTCGTGCTCCAGAACGCGGTCCTGTTCGCCGCCCGGTGGGAGGCACCGTTCGACGTGGGCGACACGGCGCCCTCGCCCTTCACGCTCGGGGGCGGCGACACGGTGGACGTGGAGTCGCTGCGGCTCACGGAGACGTGGGCGTACGCCGAGGACGACGGGTGGCGCGCGGTCCGGCTGCCGTACGTCGAGGGGTTCCACGCCGACGTCGTGCTTCCGCCCGAGGGAGTCGATCCGGCGTCCGTCGCGCCGGGGCGGCTCGTCGCGCTGCGGGAGACGCTGGACACGGCACCCCGGCTGACGGTCGCGCTCATCCTGCCGACGCTCGACGTCCCCGCCGAGGACCCGCTGGACCTCCGGCCCGCGCTCTCCGCCGCCGGGCTGGGCGGGCTTCTCGACCCGGCCACGCCGCCAGACCTCGGCGGCATCAGCGACGAGGAGCTCTACGTCTCGCAGGCGTGGCAGCAGGCGCTCCTCCAGGTCGACGCCGAGGGCACCGTCGCGGCGGCCGTCACCGAGGTCGGTGTCGGGGCGGTGTCGGCGGAGGCCGTGGCCGAGATCGTCACCTTCCGCGTGGACCGGCCCTACCTCTTCTCGGTGTCCTCCGACGACACCGGCTGGCCGCTCTTCACCGCGGCGATCAGGGACCCGCGGCACTGACGGCGCGGGGGCCCGGGCCGAACCGCCACCGCATCGCCGCGTGCTCGGACGTGCGCTCGTACGCGAACACGACCTCGGGCCGCACGGCGAAGACGAGCGCCGGGTCGCCGTCGTGGAGGAACACGCCGTCCCCGACGTCGAACGCCCAGTCGTCGCCGTACTTGCAGCGCCACCGCTCGGCGAGGCGGTGCAGCGCGGCATCGTCGGTGACGCGCGCGGCGGTGCCCTCGACGACGACGTCGAGCGCGTCCTCGTAGGCGTTCGTCCCGGTCGTGAGGACGACGCGCGCGTTCTCGGCCAGGTTGCGGGCCTTGCGCTCGTCGGGCCCGGTGGTCACGTGGAGGCGGCCGTCGGCGACGACCGTCATGAGCGGCGTGACGTGCGGGCGCCCGTCGGGGCGCACGGTCGAGATCCACGAGATCTCGGCCCGTTCGAGCGTGCTGCGCACCGTCTCCCACGGGACGGGGCGCGCGCCGGGAGAGCTGAAGCCGGGGACGAGCGTGCCCTGCGGTGCGTCGGGGTCGGTCTGTCGGGCGTCGGGTCGCGCGGCCGGCTGGTCGGCGGTGGTCATGGCGGTCCTCTCGTCGGTCCTGCCTCTGGGACCGACGAGCGCGCCCGGACTCATCGGTCGCGCGGGCCTCGGTCCTGCGCCGACCGGCGGGGCGTCACCGCACGTCGTCGGGGCCGGCCTCATGACCGGGGCGGCCCGCCGTGCGCCGGTCCTGCTTCATCCGCGCCTCGAACAGGTGCCGTGCGCCGCCCGCGAGCTCGTCGCGCGCGGCGCGCTCGTGCTCCCGGAACGCCGACCAGTAGCCGTCGTCGTACTCCTCGACGAGCTGGAACGTCCAGCGGCCGGGGACGACGTTGCGGCCCACGAGGTCCGTCTCGATGCGGTCCGCGACCTCGGCGTGCCCTGCGGCGCGCAGCTTCTCGACCGCGTCACCGAGGGCGAGGTCCGCCTCGCCGGTGAGCTGGTGGAACGTGTAGAGGTGCCCGCGCGCGCGTTCCGTCGTCTCGAGCGCCTCGCTCAGGGCACCGAGCGCCTCGACGGTCACGTCGGTCACGCCGTCGGGCACGGGACGGCCGGGCAGGTCCGCAGGGTTCCGGGAGGTCTCGTCGCTCACGCGGCCACGCTAGGCACGGCCCGCCGGGCCCGCACGCGCTCGCCGACGACGACCACCGCCCCGAGCGACACCCCGCGCGCGTGGGCATGCTGTGACAGGGTTGACCCGCCACCCCCGACCGAGGACAGCGCCGCGAGCCATGCCACAGACCGCACCCGTACCGACCGTCACGAGCGAGCCCACCCCGAGCCAGCGCCCCCACCGGGCCGCGCGGCTCGAGGACCGGTGGCGCGCCGTCGTCTCCCGCTTCCAGAAGGCCCGCGGGTGGCGCCCGCGCGTCGAGCCGTTCGCCGGCTACGGGAGCCCGCGCCGCGTGCGCGTGCTGGGCCGGGTGCTGCTCGCGAGCCCCGCGTTCGACCCGGCGCTGCACGAGCGCGAGTCCGCGGACCGCCGCGGCTGGCGCTACTTCTTCACCGCCCCGGCCCCGCGCGAGGAGGTCCGCGTGCGGGTGGGCGGCACGACGGTCGACCTCGTGTCCGACCGCGGCGGCTACCTCGACCGGGTGATCGACGTCGACCTCGCGCCGGGCTGGCACGACGTCTCGTTCCGGACGTCGGCGGGCGCGACGGCGACCGGCCGCGTGTTCGTCGTGGCCGACGGGCGCCGGCTCGGCGTCGTCTCGGACATCGACGACACCGCGATGGTGACGGCCGTCCCGCGCCCGTTCATCGCGGCGTGGAACACGTTCGTGCGGCACTCGAGCGCCCGCGTGCCGGTGCCGGGCATGGCGGCGCTGTATCGCGGCATCGCGACGTCGCAGCCCGGCACCCCGTTCGTCTACGTGTCGACGGGCGCGTGGAACACCGCCGCCAACCTGCGGCGCTTCCTCCAGCGCCACGGCTTCCCGCCCGGCCCGCTGCTGCTCACCGACTGGGGCCCCACCAACACGGGCTGGTTCCGCAGCGGCCCGGAGCACAAGGACACGTCGCTCGACCGGCTGTTTCGCGAGCTGCCCGACGTCGACTGGCTGCTGATCGGCGACGACGGCCAGCACGACCCCGACATCTACGCGCGCGCCGCGCGGCGCCACCCGGGCCACGTGGCGGCCGTCGCGATCCGCGAGCTGACGCCCGCGCAGCAGGTCCTCGCGCACGGCTCGCCGCTGCCCGCGCCGGGCAGCCTGCCGGGCGACGTCGGGGGCGTCCCGACGGCGCACGGGCCCGACGGCGACGCGCTCACCCGTTCGCTCGCCCGGGTCCTGCGCCGCTGACCGTCCGGCCCCGATCGGGGCCCCGCGCCACGAGGTAGAGGCACGGTCCGAGGACCACGCCTCTACCTCGCGCGTCAGGACTGGCGCGTCAGACCTCCAGGTTCGCGAACAGCACGCTCGCGAGGGCGAGCCCCACCACGAGGTTGAACACCGTCGCGGACCCGAACACGACGAGCGGCTTCCAGCCCGCCTCGCGCACGGCCGTGACCTTGAACTCCAGGCCGATCGAGACGAACGCGACGATGAAGAACACGGTGCTCAGCGACTTGAGGACCGCGATCTGGTCCGCCGACGCGTCGGCGCCCACGGCGCCGACGTACACCGTGGCGGCGACGGACGCGGCGAGGAAGCCGAGCACGAACTTCGGGAACCGCGTCCACAGCTCGCGCACGCGCGGGGCCGAGGCTCCCGGAGTCCGCTCGACCTTGAACGCGAAGTACGCGGTGAGGGCGACGGCGACGACGCCGATGAGCGCGTTCTGGGTCGCCTTGACGATGGCCGCGACCTGGAGCGCCTCGTCCCCCGCGAGGGCGCCCGCCGCGGTGACGGCCGCCGTCGTGTCGATGTTGCCCCCGATCCAGGCGCCCGCGACGGCGGGGCTGAGGCCGAGCGACTCGGCCAGCGCCGGCAGCACGAAGATCGACGGGAGCGCGAAGAGGATGACGACGCTCGCCGTGTACGCGAGCTGCTCCTTCTTCGCCTGCACAGCCCCGGCAGCGCTGATCGCGGCGCTCACCCCGCAGATCGACACCGCGGACGCGAGCAGCGCCCGGAGCCTGTCCTCGATGCCGAGCCGCCCGCCGAGCCACCACGTGAACCCGAACACGAGCGTGATGAGCAGGAACGCCTGGGCGATCGCCGGGCCCGCCGCGGACACGATGAGCGCCAGGTTCACCGTCGCGCCGAGCAGGACGAGCCCGGTCTTGATGAAGAGCTCGGTGCGGAACGCGGCGGAGAGCCGGTCGCGGAGCCCGAGCGCGGTGAGCACGAGGTTGCCGAGCAGGCCGAGCGCGATCGCGTACACCGGGTACTCGACCGCCTTGGCGATGCCCGCCAGCGACGTGCCCGCGAGCCAGTCGGGCACGTGCTGCTCCAGGTAGCGGACCGACCACGCGAGGCCGAGGAGGACGACGACCCCGGCGACGACGTAGCCCGCCCCGGGGTTGCGCCCGTCCTGGACGACGGACTCCTCCAGGCTCGTGCCCGACGTCGGGCCGCGCCCCTCGGGGTCCGTCGCCGGGTCGGTGGTCGGCGTGGTGCTCGTCGCCGCGGAGGGCGGGGTGGAGGCGCTCATCACGGCACCAGCCCTTCGGGGATCAGGCCGAGGAGGCCGAGGGCCACGATCAGGAGGCCGACGCCGGTCGCGAGCCAGTCCTCGGAGAGGTGGACGCGGCGGACGGTCTCGACGGTGACGGGTGGTTCGACGCGCGCGGCGCCGGGGGTCTCGTGCTCGCTCATGGTGGTCCTGTCGCAGGGAGTCGGGGGGTCGGCGGTCCGGGCAGGGGCGACGGACGGCCGCGCGACGACCGCGAGAGCGCGGCCTACCTCGCGACGTGTCGGGGTCCGTCGCCCCGTCGACACAGCGCGCCGGGGCGCGGGGCGCGCTCCGCGGGAGGTCGGGTGCCGGTCATGGCGACATGGTCCTCGGGCCGGGCGGTCGACCGGAAGCGGGTTCTCGCATCTCGGGCGGACGTGACGCAACGTGACGCGTCCGGGGTGCCGTCCCCGCGCGTGGTGGTTGCCTGGGGACATGACCACGCCCGGAGACCCCTTCCCCACGCCCGACCCCGAGCCCGCGCCGACGCGCCGCACGTGGCCGTGGATCGTCGTCACGGTCGTCGCGGTGCTGGTGATCGCGCTCGTCGTGTGGCTGGTCAACCGCCCGACGGACGACGGCCCCGCCGTCGAGACGCCCGCGCCGTCGACCAGCGCTCCCGCGAGCCCGTCCCCCACCGACGCGGCGTCGCCCACCGACGGCGCCTCGACCCCGGCCGCCGAGGGGTGCCCCGCGACCGGCGACGGCGTCCCCGCCGGGGCGGGCACGCACGAGATCGTCGACGTCGACGGCGACGGCCGCCCGGACACCGCGTGGCTCACCGGCGGTGCGGACCGCACGTTCGGCATCACGACGGCGTCGGGCGCCACGTTCTCCGCACCCGTCGAGTCGGCGAGCCCGCAGCCGGCGAGCGCGATCGTCCAGCTCGTCGCGGCGGGCGACGGGACCGCGCCGATCGCGCTCGTGGACACCGGGCGCGAGGTCCTGCTGCTCTCGGCCGCCGACTGCGCCCTGACGCCGACGCAGAACGCGCAGGACGAGCCCTACACGTTCGACAAGGGCTTCACGGGCTTCGGCACGGGCGTCGGCTGCACCGAGGTCGACGGCACGCTGCGCCTCGCGGGCTTGAACGCCGTGCCCGACGACGGCTCCACCTTCACGGTGTCGCGCACCTTCGTCGACCTCGACACGGGCGCGAAGGTCGCGACGAACGGCGAGGAGGAGACGGTCGCGCAGGGCGCCGCCGCCGACGACCCGGTCGTCACGACAGCCCAGGAGACGAGCTGCGGCGACCTCGTGGCCGGCCAGGACGGCCCCGTCGAGCCGCAGTAGCCCCGCCGAGGGGTCAGCGGGCGTCGGCGAAGCGGTCGAGCTGGCTCGGGGACAGCGTGACGTCGCGCGCGGCCATCGCCTCGTCGACCTGCTCGATCCTGCTCGCCCCGACGATGGGCGAGATCCCCTGGCTCATGAGCCAGGCCAGGACGACCTGGTTCGGCGTCGCGCCGGTCTCCCGGGCGACCTCGTCGAGCACGCGGAGCACGCGCTCGGTCCCGGGGTGGGCGTAGCCCGCGGAGAACGGACGGTCCGCGCGGGTGTACCCGCCCATCATCAGGGGCGTGTAGCACCACAGGTCGAGCCCTTCCGTGCGGGCGTGGTCGAGGTCGTCCGGGGCCAGGAGCTTGTGGCCCGCCTCCGGGACCGTCGTGCCCGGGCGGGGCTGCACGAGGGAGTGCCGGAGCTGCAGCGCCGACCACGCGGCCACGCCCTGCCGACGCGCGAGGTCACGCGCCTGCTGCACCCGCCACGACGCGTGGTTGGCCGCGCCGATCCGGGTGGCACGCCCCTCGGCCACCGCCTCCCCGAACGCGGCGACGGTCTCGCCGAGGTCGACCGTGCGGTCCTCCGCGTGCGCCCACAGCAGGTCGACGTGGTCGACGCCGAGCCGCTCGAGGCTCCCGTCGAGCCCGGCCCGGACGGCAGACGCGGACAGCCCCTCCGCGCTCTCGGGCCACGCGTGCGCGACCAGCGGGTCCTGACGGACCTTGGTCGCGAGCCCGACGGCCGAGCGCGCCCCCGGGTTCGCCCGCAGCCACGCGCCGAGCACGCGCTCGCTGGCGCCACCCAGCCCGCTCGGGTCGGTCCAGAAGGCGTAGCAGTTGGCGGTGTCGAGCCAGTGGCCGCCGGCCTCGACGAAGCGGTCGAGCAGCCGGAACGCGGTGGTCTGCTCCACGCGCGTGCCGTGGTCCATGGTCCCGAGGACGATCTGGGGGGCGTTCTGCTGTGCGGTCATGCCCCGATGCTCGATGCTGGAGCGCGCTCCAGGTCAAGCGGTGCGCGACGGCGGAGCCGGCTCCCCCTCGACGCTCGGCTCCGGGCCCCCTCCCGCCTGCTCGCGGTAGTACGCGATCTTGTCGTCGAGCACGCCGAGCGCGAGGTCGATCCGCGCCCTGCGCTCGTGCAGCTCCCGCCGATGGCCCTGGAGGAACGCGACGCGGTCCGCGGGGCTCCCCTCGCGGCGGAGGAGCGACGTGAACTCGCGCAGCTCGGAGATCCCCAGCCCGGCGTCGCGGAGGCACGTCACCAGCCCGATCCAGAACAGGTCGTCCCCGTCGTAGGCCCGGTGCCCGCCGGCGGTCCGGGCGATCGGCCCGATGAGCCCCTCCCGCTCGTAGTAGCGGAGCGTGTCGAGGCTGACGCCTGCTCGGGCGGCAGCGGCCTGCGGCGTGAGCGTGTCGGACATGAGGAGCCTCTCTCTGCGCTGTCGGTACCCGCTCCCGATTCTGGGTCCTGGTGCGCGCTCCAGGCCAACGCCGCCCGGCTCAGCCGCGCCCGCAGACCCGGCACGCGCCACGGCGTCGGAGCCAGTAGGCGTAGGTCGCGGCGCCGAGCGCGAGCGACCAGACCGGCCACAGGAGCGTCGGCCCGACGGCGCCCCACGAGTCCGCGGTCAGGGCCAGCCGGCTCTCGCCGAACCCGAGGACGATGAGCGAGAGCCCCGCGGGGAGCACCGCGACCGCGACGACCGTCGCGGGGACGACCGCGAGCCCCACCGGCACGCGGCGTCCCGCGAGCCCGACCGTCCAGCGCGGGAAGACCTCGCCCCAGCGCTGGAACAGGCCGAGCGTGAGCACCGCGCCGACGAGCGCGAAGCCGCCCAGCCCGAGCGCCGCGACCCAGCCGTCGTCCCCGGCGAGCTGCGCGACGTCGTCGGGCGAGAAGCCGAGCGGGATGCCGAGCACCCAGGCGATGCGCGTGACCGCGTAGAAGGTGGGGATCGCGGCGGCGACGAGCGCGGCGGTCCGGCCCCAGCGCGCCGCGGCGGCGGGCGTGGTCCACGCCGGGTCGTGGCCGTCGTGGCGGCGCCCGCAGGACGCGCACGCCCCGGCCCCGCGGCGCACGAACCGCCACGTCGAGGCGACGAGCAGGGCGCCGCCGCCGAGGAGCGCGAGCTGCGTGAGCGGGCCGGCGCCGAGGAAGTCCTCGAACGCGGCGCGGATCACGGGGTCGAACGGCGCCATGACGAGCGTGACCGGGAGGTACCCGAGCCGGGCGAGGATCGACGCGTCGGTGAGGGCGAGCACGCCGGCCGAGACGACCGCGGTCGCCGCGACGGTCAGCGCGCGGTCGGCCCGGGCGACGGGACCGCGCCGTCCGCCGAGCCACGCGCGCAGCGCGGTGGCCGCGCCGACGAGCGCGAGGACCGCGACCCACGGCGTGAGGGTCGCGCCCGGGACGCCGCTCAGGGCGCCGAACGACAGGTCGTTCGCGGCACCGACCGCGAGCGTGCCGCCGGTCAGCGTGACGACGAGCGCCACGACGCCGCCGAGCGCCCACCACGCGGCCGCGGCGGGGGCGATCCAGCGTCCGCGGGACGCGCGCTCGGGATGGACGCGCGGCCCGCCGCGGGTCGACGGTCCACGGTCGCGGCCCGACGACGCGGGTGCGGGCGTGCGGTCCGACAGGGGCGGGTGCGGTGTCGAGGTGCTCATGCCTCGACGATCCCGGACCCCGCCCGGCGGCGGATCCCCCGGCACGGCGAGCACGCTCCCCCGCGCGGGTGACCGCGCTCCGGCGCGAGCGGTCCGACAGCCACCGGTCCGACAGCGGCCGGCCGGCGCGTCAGGGGATCAGTCGCGCGGGCGCACCCGGCGCAGCGCCCGGAGGGCGCCTGTGGACCACAGCGCCCACGCCACGAGCACCGGCTGGAAGAACAGGCGGCCGAACCGCTTGGCGTCGGTGTCGAGGCCGAACCCGTCCTGGTGCTCGAGCCACTGCCCGACGTTTCCCGGGAAGATCACCACGAAGAACGCGGCAGCGACAAGCCCCACGGCGACGCGCCACCGGGACAGCACGACGAGCGACCCGCCGAGCGCGATCTCGACGGCGCCGGACGCGAGCACCGTCACGTCGTCGTCCACGGGGAACCAGGACGGGACCTGCGCCTGGAACTCCTCACGCGCGACCGTGAGATGGCTGATCCCGGCCCCGACCAGGGCGAGCCCCAGCGCGACGCGTGCGACCGTCGCGACGGGCGGCACGGACGGGGCGGGGCGGGTGAGCACGGAGAGGTCCATGGCGCGATCGTCGCACCGGGGCGGTCGGCGCGCGCGTCAGCCCGCCCGCACGAACCCCGACTCGTAGGCGCGCACCACGGCCTGCGTGCGGTCGCGCACGCCCAGCTTGGCGAGGACGTTGCCCACGTGCGTGCGCACCGTCTCGACGCCGAGGTAGAGCTCGGCCGCGACCTCCGCGTTCGACAGCCCCTGCGCGACCAGCCGCAGCACCTCCCCCTCCCGCTCGGTGAGGCGCGCGCTCCGCAGCGCGTCGCCCGTGGGCGGGTGCGCCGTCGCGAGGCGTCGCACGGCGTCGGGGAAGAGCAGCGACTCGCCGCGCGCGACGACGCGCACCGCCTGCGCGACCTCCTCCGGGCGAGCGCGCTTGAGCAGGAACCCGTGCGCCCCGGCCCGGAGCGCGTCGAGCACGTGGTCGTCGTTCTCGAAGGTCGTGAGCACGAGGACGCGCGGCGCGCCGTCGCGCGCGAGCAGCGCCCGCGTCGCCGCGATCCCGTCGACGCGCGGCATCCGCACGTCCATGAGCACGACGTCGGGGCGCGCCCGCGCGACGACGCCCGGCACCTCCGCGCCGTCCCCCGCCTCGCCGACGACCTCCAGGTCCGGCTCCGCGTCGAGGATGACGCGCAGCCCCGCGCGCACGAGCGGCTCGTCGTCGACGAGCACCACGCGGACCGTCCCCGTCACGGGACCGCTCCTGCCCGGGCCCGCGCTCATCGCGACGACCCCGCGCGCGGGAACGTCGCGCGCACGACCCAGGCGCCGCCGTCGGGCGCGGGACCGGCCGCGACCTCCCCGCGCAGCAGGTGGGCCCGTTCGCGCATGCCCGCGAGGCCGCGGTGCTCGCGCGCGGCGCCGTCGGTTTCCCGACGCCGCGCGCCCGCCCCGAGCGGGTTGCGCACCTCGACGACCAGCGCGTGACCGGGACCGGGCGCCACCTCGACGGCGACGGGCTCGCCGGGCGCGTGGCGCAGCGCGTTGGTCAGCGCCTCCTGCACGACCCGGTACGCCTCCTGCGAGACGGCGCGCGGGACGTCGGGCAGCGCGGCGCCGTACCGCGCAAGCCGCACGTCGGCGCCCGTGCCGCGCGCGTCGTCGAGCAGGGCGTCGAGGTCGGCGAGCGTGCGGGCCGGGGCGCGGGGCGGCGCCCCCGGGACGTCCGCGCGCAGGAGGCCGAGCACGTGGTCGAGGTCCGCCATCGCGCTGCGGCCCGTCTCCTCGATCGCGGCGAGCGCACGGCGCGCCGCGGGCGGGTCGGAGTCCAGCAGGCGTGCCGCCGCGGCCGCCTGGAGCGTCGTGACGGTCAGCGCGTGGCCGACCGAGTCGTGCAGCTCGCGCGCGAGCCGGCCCCGCTCGGCCGCACGGTCCGCGGCCGCCTCCAGCTCCGCGATCTGCTCCGTCTGGTCCGGGCCGAGCAGCGGCAGGGCCGCCTGGCGCAGCACGGCGCGCGCGAGCGCCACGACGTACGGGACGGCGAGCAGCACGAGCACCGCGGTGAGCAGCCACGTCCACGCAGGCAGCGCCTCCCACGGTCGCCAGTCGGCGAGCAGCACCGGCTCGACGCCCGTCGCGGACAGCACGAGCTGCGTCGCGACCGGGACCCCGAACAGCACCACGACCACGACCGCCGCTCCGAGGGCCAGGTGCAGCGCGTACCAGGCCGCGGCCCGCCAGCGCGTCGCCGCGCCCGGCGGGTCGGTGCCGGCCGCGGGGAGCGGCACGTCGACGTCGAGGAACGTCCGCGCCGCCGCGATCTCGAGCGTCCGCACGGGCGCGAGGAACGGGGGCGCGCTCGCGAGGACCGCCGTCACGAGCGCCAGGACGACCGTCGCGACGCGCGGCGTCTGGAGGGACGCGAACATCTGCACGAACCCCGCGACGAGTGCCGCGTACGCCCCGGCGACGACGCCGCCGACCACGAGGAGCACCCCGGCGCGCACGGTGGCCGTGCTGCGCAGCGGGGCGAGCACCCGTCCCCACCCTCGCGGCGGGCGCGCGTCGGTCGTCATGGCCCCCAGTCTCACCGCGCCGCCCGCGCGGCACATCCCCTCGACGGGGGAACCGCGACGTGCGCGACGCCGCGCGCCCCGGCACGCCCGCTGGTCCAATGGGAGCGTGATCGGGTTCTGGTGGGGCCTCGTCGGGGCGTCGTCGCTGCTCCTCGGGGCCGCGCTCGTCTTCTGGCGCCCGCCGGGCCAGCGGTTCGTCGGGCTCGTCATGGCGTTCGGCTCGGGCGTGCTCATCAGCGCGGTCGCCTACGACCTCGTGGAGGACGCGTCGACCCGCGCGAGCGGGCTCGTCCTGCTCGCGGGCCTCGCGGGCGGGGCGCTGACGTTCTTCGTCGGCGACCGGATCATCGACCGGATGGGCGGCGAGGGCCGCAAGCGCTCCACGGGCGTGCAGAAGGAGGCGGTCCAGGCCGCGGGCGGGACCGGCGGCGCGGCGATCGCGCTCGGCACCGTGCTCGACGGCATCCCCGAGTCCGTGGTGCTCGGCGCGACGCTCATCGGGGGCGGCGGGGTGAGCGTCGCGATGCTCGCCGCCGTCTTCGTGTCCAACCTGCCGGAGGCGATGTCGGCGACGGCGGGGCTGCTCAAGGCCGGCACGAAGCCGTCACGGCTGTGGGTGCTGTGGGGGTCGACGACGCTCGTCTCGGCGCTCGCGGCCGGGGTCGGCTACCTCGCGCTCGACGGCGCGTCGCCCGCCGTCGTGGCGGTCACCCAGGCGTTCGCCGCGGGGGCGCTGCTCACCATGCTCGTCGACACGATGATCCCCGAGGCGACGGAGTTCGGCGGCCCGGTCACCGGGCTCGTCACCGTGCTCGGGTTCGCGACGGCGTTCGGGCTGAGCTCGATCGGCGGGTGACCGCCGTCAGGCCGCGAGGTCCTGGCCGCTCATGCGGTGGATCGACGCCATGACCTCGTCCGTGAGCTCGCGGCGCGCCTGCGCCGGCTTGGTCCCGGCCGTGATCTGGCGCTGCGGGTCGATGGGCTTGCCGAAGTGCACCTCGACGCGGTGCAGGCGCGGGATCCGCTTGCCGACCGGCTGGACCTTGTCCGTGCCGCGCACGGCGACGGGGACGACGGGCGCGTGCCCGGCGAGCGCGAGCCACGCGACGCCCGTGCGGCCCGGGTGCAGCTTGCCGTCGCGCGAGCGCGTGCCCTCGGGGTAGATCCCGAACGCGCCGCCGCGCTGGAGCACCTCGAGCGCGTCCTCGAGCGAGCGCTGCCCGGCGCGCGGGTCGTCGCGCTGGACGGGGATCATGCCGATCGTCGTGAAGAACCACCGCAACAGGCGTCCCTTGATCCCGCGGCCCGTGAAGTACTCGGCCTTGGCGAGGAACGTCACGTGCCGCGGCGCGACGATCGGGATGAGCAGCGAGTCGATGAACGACAGGTGGTTGCTCGCGAGGATCACCGCACCGTGGCGCGGGATGTTGTTGCGACCTGTCACCTGGGGCCGCAGCAGCACGTAGGCGAGCAGCGACAGGATGAGCCTCAGGACGCGATAGGTCATCCGTTCATTGTGCACCGTCCGGGGCGCACGTCCGTGCACGCCGTGGGCGACGGCTCACCCGTCGGCGCGCGCCCCCGCCGCCGCACCGCGCCGCGCCCGGCCCCGCCGGGTGACGAGGTACACCGCGAGGATCACGACCACGAGCCCCGCGGTGGACACGAGCTGGGCGCGCGCGGCGGCGTCGGTCAGCATGAGGACGGCGAGCGCCGCGAGACCCACGAGCACCGCCCACGTGAGCCACGGGAAGCCCCACATACGCAGGGTCATCGGCTCGCCCGACGCGCGGGCCTGCGCCTCGATCCGCCGACGGAGCCGCAGCTGCGAGACGGCGACGAGGACCCACACGACGAGCAGCGCGGCGCCCACGGCGTTGAGCAGGATGCCCAGCAGCGCCTCCGGCAGGAGCCAGTTCAGCCCGACCGCGACGAGCGCGAAGAACACGGAGACCAGCACCGACACCCAGGGGACGTCGCGCCGCGACACGCGCCGCAGCGCGCGCGGGCCGTCGCCGCGCCCGGCCAGCGAGTAGGCCATGCGCGACGTGCCGTACACGTTCGCGTTGAACGCCGAGAGCAGCGCGACCACGACGACGACCTCCATGACGCGCGCCGCGCCCGGCAGCCCGGCGAGGTCGAGCACCGCGACGAACGGGCTCTCGGCGAGCAGCGGCGAGTCCCACGGGAGCACGAGCACCATGATCGCGACCGAGCCCAGGTAGAACACGAGGATCCGCCACACGATGCTGCGCGTCGCGCGCGCGACGGCGGTGCGCGGCTCGCGCGCCTCGGCCGCGGCGATCGTGACGATCTCGATGCCGCCGAACGCGAAGACGACGACGAGCAGCCCCGCCGCGATGCCGCCCCACCCCTCCGGGGCGAAGCCGCCCTGGCCGAGCAGGTTCGACGTGCCGACGGGCTCCGTCCCGGGCAGCAGTCCGAGCACGAGCAGCACGCCGACGACGAGGAACCCGACGATCGCCGCGACCTTGACGAACGCGAACCAGAACTCGAGCTCGCCGAACTGCCGCACGCCCCACAGGTTGATCACCGCGAACACGACGACCACGGCGAGCGCGACGCCCCACTGCGGCACGTCGGGGTACCAGCCGGTGACGATGCGCGCGGCCCCGGTGATCTCGGCGCCGAGCACCATGACGAGCATGAACCAGTACAGCCAGCCGAGCAGGAACCCGGCCCACGGCCCGAGCGCCTCCTCCGCGTAGACGGAGAACGACCCGCTCGCGGGGCGCGCGCTCGCCATCTCGGCGAGCATCCGCATCACGAGGATGACGACGACGCCCGCGATCGCGTACGACACGAGCACGGCCGGGCCGGCGGTGGCGATCCCGACGCCGGAGCCGAGGAACAGCCCGGCGCCGATCGCGGAGCCGAGGCCCATCATCGTCAGGTGCCGCGTGCGCAGCCCGCTGCCGAGATGGTCGGCTCCCGGGTCGCCAGGGTCGGCGCCGCGGTCGACGGTCGGGTCGGTCGTCGACGGCCGGGTCTCGGCCGGGGCCCCGCTCGCAGACGGTGCCGGGCGTTCGGGCGTGGGGGTGCTCATGGTGCGGTCCTGCGGTCGGGGTCGGGACGCCGTGCTCGACGCCGACCCACGACGCTACACGGCCCGGGCGCGACGACGCCCCGCACCCGGCGTGAGGGACGCTCGGGGGTGCGGGGCGGTGTCGGGCACGACGCTGTGCCGTCGCTACGGGGTCGCGGTCCGCGGGAGCGGGGCGACGGCGTGCTGGCGCGGCGCGGCGCTGCCGTCGCCCGGTGCGGCCGGGTCGTCGGCGCGGTCGCCCGCTCCGGCGGCGGTGCCGGTCTGTCGTCCGTCGCCGTCCGGCGCCGGGGCGTCGGGGGTCGGCGCCGCGGCGTCGACGGCGACCGGTCGGCGCGTCGAGCCGTTGAGGACGCCGTCGTCCTGGAGGTCGTCGAGGTCCTCGTCGTCCACGGCGTTCGCCCCGTGCTCCGCCCCGGCGGCGAACACCGACGGGTCGGGCGGCGTGCCGAACTTCAGGTGGTTGAAGAGCAGGTTGAGCAGGATCGCCATGACCGCGGCCGAGCTGATGCCCGAGTGGAAGATGATCCCGAACCACGTGGGGAACTGGTCGTAGAAGTCGGGCTTGGCGATGGGGATCATGCCGAACGAGATCGACGCCGCCACGATGATGAGGTTCATCGGGCGCGAGTAGTCGACCTTGGCGAGCGTGCGGATGCCCGACGCCGCGACCGAGCCGAACAGGACGACGCCCGCACCGCCGAGGACCGGCGTCGGCACCGCGGCGACGACGCGGCCGAGGACCGGCAGCAGGCCGAGGATCACGAGGATCGCGCCGCCCGCCCCCACGACGAACCGCGACTTCACGCCCGTGATGGCCACGAGGCCGACGTTCTGCGCGAACGCCGACTGCGTGAAGGACCCGAAGAACGGCGACACGATGGACGACGCCATGTCGGCCCGGAGGCCGTCCGCGATGCGCTTGCGGTTCACCTTGGTGCCGACGATCTCGCCGACGGCGATGATGTCGGCCGTCGTCTCGGTGAGGGTCACCAGGATGACGATGAGCATGGAGATGATCGCGGCGATCTCGAACGTCGGCGCCCCGAAGCCGAGGAACGACGGGAACGCCGCGACGGGGCCGTCGCCCACGCCGGAGAAGTCGGCCTTGCCGAGCGCGAGGGCGATGAGCGTCCCGACGACGATCGCGATGAGGATCGACAGGCGCGAGATCGTGCCGCTGCCGACCTTGGACAGCAGGATGACGATCGCGAACGTCAGCGCGGCGAGGCCGATGTTGCTTACCGAGCCGTAGTCGGGCGCGCTCGCGTTGCCACCCATCGCCCAGTTGGCCGCGACGGGCATGAGCGTGAGGCCGATCGTCGTGATGACGACGCCCGTGACCACCGGTGGGAAGAACCGGATGATCTGCGCGAAGAAGGGCGTGATGAGCAGGCCGATCACGGAGGCGACGAGCACCGCGCCCAGGACGCCCGGGATCCCTCCGCCGCCGTTGACGATCGCGACCATCGTGGACACGCCCGCGAAGGACACGCCCTGGACCAGCGGCAGCTGGGACCCGAAGAAGGGGATGCCCACCGTCTGCAGGATCGTCGCGAGGCCGCCGATGAAGAGGGACGCCGCGACGAGCATCCCGATCTCGGCGCCGGTCAGGCCCGCGGCGCTCCCCACGATGAGCGGCGGGGCGATGATGCCGCCGTACATCGTGAGCACGTGCTGGAACCCGTACCCGAACGTCGACCCGATGGGCAGCCGCTCGTCCTCGGGGCGTGCCGGACGCCGTTCGGCGCCGTCCGTGGCCCTCGTGGCTCGCGCATTCATAGCGGACCTCCTCGTCAGCTATCGTTCCGCTTGGCGGAAAACTACTTCCACTATTCGAACGCCTCGTGTGACCTGTGTCAAGTCCCGGCCCGCAACTCGTGCGTGGCCAGCGGGGACGGTCGCGACCGCCCGACGTCGCCCGTCCGCCGCCGCCCGTGACGTCGCCCGTGCGACGCGGCAAAGCGCTAGCACCATGCCGCGCGCCCTCCCTACGCTCCACCGGTGACCACGACCCTGCGGCCCTACCGCCCCGCCGACCTCGACGCGGTCGTCGCGCTGTCGCTGCGCGCGTGGGAGAGCGCGTTCGCCTCCTGGCGCGAGATCCTCGGGGAGCGCCTCTACGACCTCGCCTACCCCGACTGGCGCCGCAGCCAGGCGGCGGAGGTGCGGGGCGCGTGCGAGAAGCACCCCGCGACGACGGTCGTCGCGGAGCGCGACGGCCGGGTCGTCGGGTTCGCCACCACGGTGCTCGGCGAGCCCGCGCCGGAGGGCGCGCGCACCGCCGACCTGGAGATCATCGCCGTCGACCCCGACGTGCAGGGCGACGGCATCGGCCGCCGGCTCGTGGACGCTGCCCTCGCGCTCATGCGCGACGCCGGGTGCGCCTACGCCAACGTCTGGACCGGCGGCGACCCGGGCCACGGGGCAGCGCGCGCCCTGTACGAGTCGAGCGGTTTCACCGCCCTGCCCGTCGTCCACTACTACCGCGAGCTCTGAGCCGACGGGGACGTCCGGGCGTCGGCCCGGCCCGTCCCCGCCGGCCCCGGCTCACCCCGCGACGAGGCGCCGGGCCGCCGCCGAGTGCTCGGCCGCGAGGGCGCCGAGGTCGAGCCCGGGGATCGCGCCGTCGACGACGCGCCACGCGCCGCCCACCATGACGCGGTCCGCGCGGTCGGCGCCGCACAGCAGGAGCGCGGCGACCGGGTCGTGGGCGCCGGAGAAGCGCAGCTCGTCGAGCCGCCACAGCGCGAGGTCGGCCTGCTTGCCGACCGCGAGCACGCCGACGTCGTCCCGCCCCAGCACGCGCGCCGAGCCACGCGTGCCCCAGCCGAGCGCGCGGGTCACGGGGATGTCCGCGCCGTACCGGAGGCGCTGGAGGTAGAGCGCCTGGCGCGCCTCGAGGATCATCGTCGAGGCGTCGTTCGACGCCGAGCCGTCGACCCCGAGCCCGACGGGCGCGCCCGCGTCCTCCAGCTCCACGGCCCGGGCGATGCCCGACGCGAGGCGCATGTTCGACGTCGGGCAGTGCGCGACGCCGGTCCCCGCCGCCCCGAGGCGGCGCACCTCGTCGTCGTCGAGGTGGATGCCGTGGCCGAGCCAGGCGCGGTCCGTGAGCCAGCCGACGGACTCCAGGTAGTCGACCGTGCGCATCCCGAAGCGCTCACGGCAGAAGTCCTCCTCGTCGACCGTCTCGGCGAGGTGCGTGTGCAGGCGGACGTCGAGCTCCTCCGCGAGCGCCGCGCTCTCGCGCATCGCGTCGGTCGTCACCGAGAACGGCGAGCAGGGCGCGAACGCGATCTGCACCTGCGCCCCGGCGCCCCGCTCGTGGTACGTGTCCACGAGCCGCCGCGAGTCCGCGAGGATCGTGTCGAGGTCCTGGACGACCGACTGCGGCGGCAGGCCGCCGTCGTCCTGGCCGAGCGTCATGGAGCCGCGCGTGAGGGTCGCGCGCATCCCGAGCCGCCGGACGGCGGCGACCTGGAGGTCGATCGCGTCGTCGAGACCGGCGGGGAAGACGTAGTGGTGGTCGGCCGCCGTCGTGCAGCCGGAGAGCAGGAGCTCCGCGAGGGCGACGGTCGTCGCGAGCTCGTGGTCGCGCGGCGTGAGGCGCGCCCAGACCGGGTAGAGGCGCTGCAGCCAGGGGAAGAGCGGGGCGTCGGCGACCGGCCCCCAGGCCCGCGTGAGCGTCTGGTAGAAGTGGTGGTGCGTGTTGATCAGGCCCGGCGTGAGCACGTGCTGCGACGCGTCGAACGTCTCGTCGACGGGAGCGGACGGCTGCGCGCCGGCCGCGACGAGCTCGACGACCACCCCGCCCTCGACGACGAGGCCGCCGCGCGCGTCCGGGGCGCCCGGGGAGTCGTCGGCGGTGAACACGCCGAGCGGGTCGCGGACCCACGTCCTGGTCGCTGCGTCGGTGCTGGTCATGGTGCCTCCTGGTGGCTCGTCGCTCACCGGGGCGCGGCTCCGGCGCCACGGTGCGCCGGCTCAGTGGTCCTGTCTGCCGATCCAGGTGCCGCGCGTCACGCGGCCCGGCCGACGCTAGGCCGGGCCGCGACCGCCGTCAAGATGCGCCCGCCGCTTCCCGCGCGCGACCTCGGCCGCTGCGCCATCCTGGTGCTCGCCGCCGCCGACCACCGGGAGCCGTCCGTGAACGTCTACGCCCCGCTCGTGCCGGTGTTCGTCGTCGCCCTGCTGGCGCCCCTGCTCACGGGCCTCATGCCCGTGCGGTCGCGCGTCCCGCAGGTCGTCGTGCTGCTGCTGGGCGGCATCCTCGTCGGGCCGTCCGCGCTCGACCTCGCCACGCCCGACGACGTCACGCTCCTCTCGGACCTCGGCATGGGCTTCCTCTTCCTCCTGGCCGGGTACGAGCTCGAGCCGAGCCTCCTGCGCGAGCGCGTCGGCCGGCGGGCCGGAGCGGCGTGGCTGACGTCGCTCGTCGTCGGCGCCGTGCTCGTCCTCGCGATCGTGGGCCACGACTCGCCGCACGCCGTCGCGGCGGGGGCGATCGCGCTCACGACGACGGCGCTCGGCGTGGTGCTCCCCATCCTGCGCGACGGCGGTCAGCTCGGCTCGCGGCTCGGCCGCGCGGTGCTCGTGGTCGGGGCGGTGGGCGAGCTCGGCCCGATCGTCGCCATGGCCGTGCTGCTCGGGACGCGCGAGAGCGGGGTCGCGGCGATCCTGCTCGTCCTGTTCGCGGTCGTCGCGGTCGCGCTGTCCGCGCTGCCGGGCCGGCTGGGGCGCCTCAAGGCCCTCGGCGGCGACCGCCTCTTCAGCGCGGCGGAGCACGGGACCGGCCAGAGCACGCTGCGCCTCACGGTGCTGCTGCTCGTCGTGCTGCTCGCGCTCGCCGCGGGGCTCGGGTTCGACGCGGTGCTGGGCGCGTTCGTCGGCGGCATGGTGCTGCGCCGCTGGGCGCCCGGCGACGTCGAGGCGCTGGAGAAGAAGCTCGACGCGGTCGCGTGGGGCGTGTTCGTGCCGGTGTTCTTCGTCAGCTCCGGCATGGGCCTGGACATCGACTCCATCGTCGCGTCCCCGCTGCTGCCGCTGACGTTCTTCGCGCTCATGGTGGTCGTGCGGGGCGGCCCGGTGCTCCTGTGGTTCCGGCGCGAGCTACCGTCGGTCGAGCGTGTCCAGACCGCGCTCTACGCGGCGACCGCGCTGCCGCTGCTCGTCGCGCTCACGGAGATCGCCGTCGAGCAGGGCGCCATGACGTCGCAGGTCGGGGCGGCGCTCGTCGGCGCGGGCGTGCTGTCGGTGATCGTGCTGCCGATGGTCGCGAGCCGGCTCGGGCCGCGCGAGCCAGGCGGCCGCCCGCCCCGACCGGGCGAGCAGGGCGAGCCGGGCCCGCGCGTCGACCCGCCCGACGACGCGGCGACCGCGCGCGGGTGACGCACCCCGGGGTGCCCCGCCCGCGCGGCCGGTCGCCGCGGTCGCCAGGTCAGCCGGGTGTCAGAGCGTCCACTGCTGGGCGGTCGTGCCGTTGCACGTCCAGGTCTGCAGCCGCTGGCCGTCGTGCAGGGGCGCGCCGCCCGTGGCGTCGAGGCAGAGCCCGGACTGCGGGTTGCGCAGCGCCTTGCTCCCCGCGTCGTACGCCCACTTCTGCGCGCCCGTCCCGTTGCACGTCCACACCTGCACCGCCGCGCCGCGCGTCGTCGCGCCGTCGCGCACGTCGAGGCACTTGCCGAGCGCGCGGACGGTCCCGTCGGAGCCGCGCGTCCAGGTCTGCGCGGCGTTGCCGCTGCACGTGACGATCTGCACCTGGTTGCCGTCGGTCGGGTCCGCCCACGGGACGTCGACGCACATGCCGTTCGCGGCGCGCACCGCGCCGGTCCCCGTCGGCAGGCCGGTCCCCGGGTTCCCCGGGTTCCCGGGGTTCGACGAGCCCGAGCCGTTGTCGTAGACGCGCACGTAGTCGACCTTCATCTGCTGCGGGAGCTGGGTCGTGCCGTCGGGGTAGCCGGGCCACTGCCCGCCGACCGCGACGTTGAGGATGAGGAAGAACGGCTGGTCGAACACCCAGGCGTTCGCGCCGACGCTCGCGCGCGTGACGCGGTGGAACTGCTGGCCGTCGACGAACCACGTGATCTCCCCCGGCTTCCAGTCGACCGCGAACGTGTGGAACGTGTCCGCGAAGGACCAGCCCTGCGGGTGCTGGTACATGCCCGTGATGCCGGAGCCGCCGGAGTACCCCGGGCCGTGCACCGTGCCGTGCACGCGGTGCGGCTCGAACCCGACGTTCTCCATGATGTCGATCTCGCCCGACGACGGCCACGGCGTCCCGGGGAAGCTCCCGCCGAGCATCCAGAACGCCGGCCAGATCCCCTGGCCCCGCGGGATCTGGATGCGCGCCTCGATGCGCCCGTACTGCGGCTGGTACTTCCCCTGGGTCGTCATGCGCGCCGACGTGTACGACCCGTCGCCCTCGCGGCGCGCGGTGATGACGAGGTTGCCCTGGCCGTCGAGCGCGGAGTTGGCGCGCGAGGCCGTGTAGTTCTGGAGCTCGGCGTTGCCCCACCCGTGCGCACCGGTCTCGTGGTTCCAGACGGCGGGGTTCGGCGCCGAGCCCGCGGCGCCGTCGAACTCGTCGGACCACAGGAGGTCGCCGGGTGCGGCGGCGGCCGACGTCGCGGGCACGGTGACGGCGAGCGCCGCGGCGGCCGCCGTGAGCGCGGCGACGAGCGCGCCCGCGAGGCGCCGCCGGGTGCGGGATCGGGGCCCGGCCGGGGTGCGGGGCCGTGTCAGGGAGCGGTGACGTGCGAGGTCCATCGTGCCTCCAGGTCCGGCGGCGGTGCCGCCTGCGTCTCGCCACGGTGCGCGACGTGCTCTCGGCGCGACTCTGCACCGGGACGGGGGCCGTTCCTCGGCCCTCCGTCGCGAACCTACGACGGCAGGATCACGCCGAGCAAGCGCTCTCTCGGCGTGTCGTGGGATCGCTCCCATCTTTCGATCCCTCCCGGTGCCCGGAGCCCGGAGCCCGACCACCCAGGGACGTCAGGCCGTCGCGGGGACCGCCGCGTCGAGGATCGCCTCGGCCGCCCGGCGCGCCTGGCGCGCGACGTCGAGGTCCTGCGTGATGGCCGCCGTCGTCTGCGCACCCTCGGCGAGCAGCACGACCTGGAGCGCGACGTCGTCGGGCAGGCCCGCCTCGCGCACGACGTCGCGCGCGTACCGCTGGAACGACTCCTTGTGCTCGCGCACCGCGGCGGCGACCCCGGGCGACGTCGCGCCCAGCTCGCCGAACGAGTTGATGAACGCGCACCCGCGGAAGCCGTCCTCGCGGAACCACGTGTCGAGGAAGTCGAACACCGCGAGCAGGCGGTCACGGGGCGTGGCCGCTCCCGCGGCGGCCTGCGCGATCCCCTCGTCCCACCGGCGCGTGCGCTGGCGCAGGACGGCGACGACGAGGTCGTCCTTGGACGGGAAGAGCGAGTAGATGCGCTTGAGCGACACCCCGGCCTCGGCGCGGACGGCGTCCATCCCGACGGACTGCACGCCCTGGGCGTAGAACAGCCGGTCGGCCGCGGCCACCACGGCCGCACGGGCGCTCGCGTCGTCGAGCATCGCTCATCTCCTGTTCACGTCGTACCGCTTGCGCGGAGAACCATCGTTCTCTAGTGTAGCGACTCACGGGAGAACGACCGTTCTCCCGACGCCGCGAAGGGAGCACGACCATGGGGTACATCACCGTCGGGCAGGAGAACTCCACCGACATCGAGCTCTACTACGAGGACCAGGGCACCGGGCGGCCGGTCGTCCTCATCCACGGCTACCCGCTCGACGGCCACAGCTGGGAGCTGCAGAAGCGCGAGCTGCTCGACGCCGGCCACCGCGTCATCACCTACGACCGCCGCGGGTTCGGTGCGTCGAGCAAGGTCGGCAGCGGCTACGACTACGACACGTTCGCAGCCGACCTCGACACCGTCCTCGAGACGCTCGACCTGCGCGACGTGATCCTCGTCGGCTTCTCCATGGGCACCGGCGAGCTCGCCCGCTACGTGAAGAACCACGGCCACGAGCGCGTCGCCAAGCTTGCGTTCCTCGCCTCGCTCGAGCCCTTCCTCGTCCAGCGCGACGACAACCCGGAGGGCGTCCCGCAGTCCGTGTTCGACGGCATCGTCGAGGCCGCGCGCTCCGACCGCTACGCCTGGTACACACAGTTCTACAAGGACTTCTACAACCTCGACGAGAACCTCGGGACCCGCATCAGCGAGGACGCCGTGCACGCGAGCTGGATCACCGCGATCGGCTCCGCGCCCGTCGCCGCGTACGCGGTCGTGCCGACCTGGATCGAGGACTTCCGGGCCGACGTCGAGGCCGTCCGCGCGGCCGGCAAGCCGACGCTGATCCTGCACGGCACGAAGGACAACATCCTGCCGATCGACGCGACCGGGCGCCGCTTCCGCCAGCTCGTGCCGGACGCCGAGTACGTCGAGGTCGAGGGCGCTCCCCACGGCCTGCTCGTCA
The DNA here is from genome assembly GCF_015327065.1 of Cellulosimicrobium sp. JZ28. Classification (NCBI taxonomy): domain Bacteria; kingdom Bacillati; phylum Actinomycetota; class Actinomycetes; order Micrococcales; family Promicromonosporaceae; genus Cellulosimicrobium; species Cellulosimicrobium sp. JZ28. Next base: position 3,705,912 of record NZ_CP017660.1, read on the forward strand.
CGCACGCGGCCCAGGTCAACGAGGCGCTGCTCGCCTTCGTCGGTCGCTGACCGCGACGTTCCTCGCGGGAGCGGTCGCCCGTCCGAGCGCCGCGACCGGGCGCCGGGGTGGTCCCCGGCGCCCGGCGCCACGGCCGAGTGAGCGTCAGGCGACCGTCACGCGGTAGTCGTCGGCGTCGTCGTCCCAGGCGAGGTCGACGGCGCCGGCGGCCTGCGCCGCCTTGCAGAACTGCAGGAACCCGCGGTACCCGAGCGCCTTCTCGCTGAAGTCGGGGCGCTTCTTGCGGATGGCGTTCTTCAGCCCGGACAGGACCGTCGAGCCGCCCTCCTCGCGGACCACGTCGCGCACGAGCGCGAACGCCTGGTCCGTGTCGCCCTGCGCGGGCAGCGACACCTCGGGGTCGCCCGTCGCGGGGCCGGGCGCGAGCTCCACGAAGCTCCGGTCGGCGAGGAACCGCAGGAACTCGCCGAAGTTGCGGAACCCGTAGTCCGCCTCGCTGAACGTCGGGTCCTTGCGCAGCAGCGTGCGCTTGAGCACCGACGCGGTGACCGGGCCGCTCGTGGACGCCTCGAGGTCGGCCAGCGTCTGCGCGACGCGCACCTCCATCGGGACGTCCTCGCCCGACGGCGCGTCGTCGTCGGCCTCGGGGGTCGTCGCGACGAGCGCGGGCTCGTCGGTCGGCTGCTCGACGGGCGTCGTCTCGCCGTCGACCTCGGCGTTCTCGGTCACGACGGGCTCGCCCCGGCGCGACGAGCGCCCGACGGCCTCGCCGAGCTCCGCGAGCGCCGCCGCGGCCGGGGTCTCGACCTCCGGCTCGGCGATCTCGGTCGCCTTGCGGCGCCCGGACGTGCGACCCCCGGTGCGCTTCGCCTTCGCGCCGCCCGACGGCGCCCCGGCGCGCCCGCCGCGGACCGAGCGGGGCTCCGGCTCGTCGGGGACGTCGACACCCTCGAGCCGGTCGTAGAAGAGGAACTCGTCGCACGCGGGCGGCAGGAGGCGGGACGTCGACTTCTCGACGCCCACGCCGATCACGCGCTTGTTCAGCTCGCGCAGCTTGTGGACGAGCGGGGAGAAGTCGCTGTCCCCCGTGCACATGACGAACGTCGAGATGTAGTCGCGCTCGAACGCCATCTCGATCGCGTCGACGACCATCTTGATGTCGGCGGCGTTCTTGCGGGACGCCCCCATGCGCTGGGGCATCTCGATGAGCTCGACCTGGTGCCGCGTGAGCGAGCGACGGTCCTCGTCGAAGTACGACCAGTCCGCGTACGCCCGCCGCACGACGACGCGCCCGCGCACGGCGAGCGCGTCGGCGATCGGGCCGAAGTCGAACGTCATGCCGCCCAGGTGCTCGCGCGCCCCGAGCGCGAGGTTCTCGTAGTCGATGAAGACGGCCAGGCGCTCCTCGGTGTCCATGTCCGCCAGCCTAGGCGCAGACCACGGCGCCGCGCCCTCGAGCGCCGGCGTCGTGCGTCACGGGCCTGCGCACGTGACGCACGACGCCGGCCGGAAGAGCTCCTCCGCTCAGCGGACGGACCGGATGAGCAGGATGAGGACCGCACCGACGAGGGCCAGCACAGCCGCGACGGGGAACATCGCGTGGTAGCCCAGCGCCGTGATCGCGGCAGCCGCGAGGACCGGTCCGAGGATCTGCCCACCCGTGTTGGCGAGGTTGAGGATGCCCAGGTCCTTCGCGGCCGTCTCCGGATTGGGCAGCACCTCGACGTTGAGCGCCTGGTCGACGGCGTTGAAGGCGCCCATGCCGATGCCGGCGACGAGCCCGTAGACGAGCATCGTCCAGGGCTCGGCGGACACGAACGGCACGAACGCGCCGATCGCGACGAGCACGGCCGCCACGACCACAGGCAGCCGCCGTCGCCGCAGGCGGTCCGAGACCGGCCCCGCCACGGCCGACATCACGAGCGCCGTGATCATGAGGAACAGGGACACCAGCGAGACGTACCGCGAGGTCTCGTCCTCGCCGAGGCGCATGTAGTCCGTGAGGATGTAGAGCTGGTAGCCGGAGATCGCGAACGTCGCGGCGATGATGAGGAACTTCCCGAACAGCGCGAGGTAGTAGTCGCGCGCACCGCGCCGCGGGAACGAGAAGTTGTCCAGCAGCATCCGCTTGTCGAGACGGCGCCGGGCCATGCCCAGGCTCGAGCCCTCGCGCATGAGCAGGGCGGCGACCGGGCCCGAGAGCAGGGTCAGGGCGGCCAGGACCGTGAAACCGCCGGTCAGCGAGCCGAGGAACTGCGCGCCCACGATCTGCCCGCCGTAGAGCCCCGCGGAGTACCCGAGGGCGTAGACGGACGAGATCGTGCCGCGGTGACGCGGGGCGACACGGTCGGAGATCACGGCGATGAGCGGCGCGACGATCGCGTTGAGGAAGAACTGGTAGACGCACCACGCGACGACCAGCAGCCCGACGCTGCGCACCGAGCCCACGACGAGCAGCATCGCCGCGGACGCGACCGACCCGACGACGATCCACGGCGTGCGCCGCCCCCAGCGCGAGCGTGTGAGGTCGGAGAGCGCGCCGAACAGGATGTTCGCGATCGTGGCGACCACCATCGCGCTCGTGGCGAGGAGCGCGACGACCGCCTCCTTGTTCGCCGGAGCGATCTCTGCGACGCGCGCGGGGAGCAGGACGGCGTTGACGCCCAGGTAGGGGCCGAGCCACAGCACCACGCCCAGCGCGAGGGCGACGCCGACGCGCAGCGGCCGGCGCGGCTGCTGACCGTCCTCGACGGTGCCGGACCACTCGCTGACGACCTCGGGCGCGACGGCGCCGGGTCCGGTCGCGGTCACAGCTCGGCCTCCGCCCGTGCCGCGCCCGCGTCGCCCCAGCACGACGCCGCCTCGAGCACGACCGGCCCCGCCGCGACGACGACCGCTCGGGTGCGCTCGTCCCAGCGCCCGAAGGGCGTGAGGTCGAGCGCCACCGGGACCGTGACGCTCGACCCCGCCGGGACGTCCACCACGGCGAAGCCCAGCAGCTCGCGCTCGCCCGCACGGTCGCCGTCGGCCCGCGAGCCGTACACCTGGACGACGTGGCGGCCGTCGCGGTCGCCCGTGTTGCGCACGGTCGCGCGCACCTCGGCGTGGCCCGCGGCGCGGTCGACCGTGCCGACGTCGATCCGCGTCACCTCGTACGTCGTGTACGCCAGCCCGTGGCCCAGGGGGAAGAGGGCGTCGACGCCGTCGCGCTGCAGCAGCCGCTGCCCGTACCAGCGGTCGTACGTGATCGCGGTCGCGTCGATGTCGAGGGGCGGCAGGTGGTCCGCGGACGCCGGGATCGGGTAGGGCAGACGCCCGGACGGGTTGTGAGCGCCGAGCAGCACGTCGGCGAGCGCGTTGCCGCCCTCCATGCCGGCGTACCAGCCGAGCAGGACGGCCGGGACGTCGTCGACCCATTCCTCCATGAGAACCGCGCCGGCGCTGACCACGACGACGACGGTGCGCGGGTTGGCCGCCGCGACCGCACGGATGGTCTCGACGTCCTCGGGCCGCAGGTGCAGGTCGCGGCGATCGCCGCCGGCGGTCCCGCTGCCCACGACGCTCAGGCCTTGGCCCATCGCGGCCATGACGGCGTCGCGATCGGCGCGCTGGGCGTCGTCGACGGGGTCCGGGTAGAGGCGTAGCAGGTCCTCGCGCGTCGCGACGGAGCCGTCGACGAACTCGCCCTCGTCGGCGGCGGTGTACCCGACGACGACGACGGCCGCGTCGGCACCGCGGGCCGCTTCCGCAGCCGCCGGGGCACCCCGCTGCGGGTCCGCCGTGACGATCTCGGCCCCGGGGATCGCGGCGCGCAGGCCCTCGACCGCGGTGACGACGTACGGCGCCCGCACGTCGGACGACCCGTGGTCCCCGGTGTTGGCGACATCCGCGAGACGGCCGACGACGGCCAGGCGACGCAGGGAGTCCGTATGCAGCGGGAGCGCGGGCGCACCGGACGCCTCGTCGTTCTTGAGGAGCACGACGGCGCGGCGCGCCGCCTCGCGTGCCAGGTCGACGTGCTCGGCGCTCACGACGGTGCCGCGAGGCTCGTCGGCGTCGCGCCCGGCGTGGTGGCGCAGCTGCGTCGCGAGGATGCGCACGCCCGCGCGCTCGACGTCCGCCCAGGTGGCACGGCCGTCCTCGAGGGCATCACGCAGCCATGCACCACGCTGCTGGCGGAACGGCGCCTCGACGTCGAGCCCGGCGGCGAGCGCCTTCGCCCCGTCGCGCATGCCCCAGATGAAGTCCGTGACGACGGTGCCCTCGAAGCCCCAGTCCTCGCGCAGGACCGTGGTGAGGGTGTACGGGTTCTGACCGCCCCACTCGCCGTTCACCGAGTTGTAGGAGCTCATGACGGCCGCTACGCCCGCGTCCGACACCTGCTTGAAGTGCGGGAGGTAGACCTCGTGGAGGGTGGCCTCGTCGACGGTGACGTCGACCGAGAAGCGCGCGTTCTCCATCGAGTTGAGCGCGTAGTGCTTCATGCACGCCATCGCGTGGTGCTGCACGCCGCGCGTGAGCGCGGCCCCGAGCGCGCCGAGCAGCAGGGGCTGGTCGGAGTACGTCTCCTGCGAGCGGCCCCACGCCGGGTGGCGCGGCAGGTTGATGCACACGCCACCGAAGAAGTTGCCGCCCTGCTCGCGGATCTCCGCGCCGATCGCGCGCCCCACTCGCTCCTCGAGCTCGACGTCCCACGTGGCGCCGCGCGCCATGGAGACCGGAAACGCCGTCGAACGGCCGACGACGCACCCGCGTGGTCCGTCGACGAACCGGATCCCCGGGATGCCGAGCCGGTCCACGGCGCCCATCACGTAGGGGAAGACGTTGTAGCCGTCCTCCACGAACGAGCGCATCCCCTTCCAGAACTCGAGGTCGCCGTCGAGGAGCCAGAGCCGCTCGTCGTCGGTGAGCCGGTCGTACAGGCCCGTGGCCTGCGCGACGGGGTCCGCGCCCGCGCGCACCTCGTCGGTCGCGAGGCCGAAGGCCCCGGTGTCGGTCGGGACGGTCGTCGTCCCGGCGGCGTCATCGCTCGTCATCCTGCACACCTCGTCCGTGAGTCGTGAGTGGTACTGAGTACCTAGTAGGTATTCAGTAAGATAGGTCGTGGCAGCCGCCCGAGCAAGGGGCCCTTCGTCCCGGGCCGTGCTCCTGCCCGCCGGGGCGGGGACTGGCACGCGCCTGACCAGCCGCGACGCCCCGGCGTAGAGTGGCGAACGACGACCCGACGAGGAGCGATGACCACAGCCCCCTGGAGCGCACGACCCCGCACGCGCATGGCCGCGGCAGACCGCCGCGCGCAGATCCTGGCATCCGCGAGCCGGCTCATCGCCGAGCGCGGGTTCTGGGGCCTCACCCTGCGCGACGTGGCGCTCGACTGCGGCATCACCGAGGCCGGGGTCCTGCACCACGCGGGGTCGAAGGACGGCCTGCTGGTCGCGGTGCTCGAGCACCGCGACGCGGTCGACATGGCCGCGCTCGCCGAACGCCTCGCAGTCCCCGTGACCGCCATCGACGACGACCCGCTCCCCGTCGGGCTCCGCGACCTGTGCGCCGCGCTCGTCGCCCGCAACGCCACCCAACCGGAGATCGTGCGCCTGTACACGGTGCTCCAGGGCGAGTCCCTCGACGAGTCGCACCCGGCCTACACCTACTTCCAGCAGCGCGAAGAATGGGTCATGGACCTGTTCTCCCGGGCGGCCCGAACCGACGGCCTCCTGGGGGCGGCCGTCGTCACGACGGCCCGCGAGACGCTCGCCGCCATGGACGGCCTGCAGCTGCGCTGGCTGCGCTCCCCCGCGACCGTGGACCTGGTCACCGAATGGGACGCCTTCGCTGACAGGCTGCTGACCGGGCGCTGACCCGAGATATGTACGACCGTACGCACGATGTGTACGATCGTCCGCATGTCGTCTCCCACCCTCGCGCGCCCGGCGCCGGACGTCCGGCGCGCGCGGGTCGCCGTCGCCGCGCTGTTCCTCACGAACGGCGCGCTGTTCGCGAACCTCGTGCCGCGCTACCCCGAGATCAAGGCCGGGCTCGACCTGGGCAACGCCACGTACGGGCTCGCCGTCGCGGCGTTCCCCGCGGGAGCCATCACCGCCGGGCTCGCCGCCGCGGCGCTCGTCCGCCGGTTCGGGTCGGCGCGCGTCGCCGTCGCCGGCACCGTGCTCACCGCGGCCGGGCTGCTGCTCGCGGGCCTGGCGCCCGTCCTGCCGCTGCTCGTCGTCGCGCTGTTCGCAGCGGGGGCGATGGACGCGTTCACCGACGTCGCGCAGAACGCGCACGGCCTGCGCGTGCAGCGCCGGTACGGCCGCTCGATCATCAACGGCTTCCACGCGCTGTGGTCGGTCGGCGCCGTCGTGGGCGGCGGCATGGCGGCCGCCGCCATCGCGCTCGGCCTGCCCCTCGGCGTCCACCTCGCGATCACGGGCGCGCTCTTCGCGGTGGTCGCGCTCGTCGCGCTGCGCTGGTGCCTGCCTGGGCTCGACGGCGAGGCGCCCGACGCCGTCGCCGCGGAGACCGCCGCGACCCCCGCCGGTGCCCCGGCAGGCGGGGAACCCGCAGGGGCCGGCGCAGCACTCGCGCGCACGTCCCGCGCCCGCACGGCCGCCGTCCTCGCCGCGCTCGTGCTCGTCGCCGTCGCGGGCGCCCTCGTCGAGGACGCGGGCAGCACGTGGGCCGCGGTCTACCTGTCCGGGTCCCTCGGCGCCCCCGCGACGCTCGCCGCCGCCGGCTTCGTCGCGCTCGTCGGCGCCCAGTTCGTCGGGCGCCTCGTCGGGGACCGCCTCGTGGACCGCTTCGGCCAGCGCGCCGTCGCCCGGACCGGGGGTGCGCTCGTCGCGCTCGGCACGGGCCTCGCGCTCGCGTTCCCCTCCGTGCCCGGCACGATCGCCGGGTTCGCCGCCGCCGGGTTCGGCGTCGCGACCCTCGTCCCGGCCGCGATGCAGCAGGCAGACGAGCTCCCCGGGCTGCGCGCGGGCACGGGCCTCACGCTCGTCTCGTGGCTCATGCGGCTCGGGTTCCTCCTGTCGCCGCCGATCGTCGGGCTCGTCGCCGACGCCACGAGCCTGCGGACCGGCCTGCTCGTGCTCCCGCTCGCGGGCGTCGTCGTCGTGCTGCTCGCCGGCGTCCTCGCACCGCGCCGCGCCACCACCTCGCCGCACCACCCCGCCCTGCACGGCAGCACCCTCGAGTCCCAGGAGACCAGCGCATGACCACCGACTACTTCGCCGGCGACGACCGCACCAGCTACGAGCGCATGGCCGCGGGCGACCTCTACGTCGCCGACGACCCGGAGATCGCGCGCGGCGTCCAGCGCGGCCTGCGCCTCGTCGACGCCTACCATCGGGCGGTGCTCGACGGCGACGACGACGGCGCCCGCGCGATCCTCACCGACCTGCTCGGCTCGCTCGGCGAGGGCGCGTCCGTGAAGCCCCCGCTCGCGGTGGACTTCGGCAGCAACGTGCACCTCGGCGACCGGACGTTCGTCAACTCCGGGCTCACCGCGCTCGACGTCGCGGCGATCACCGTCGGCGACGACTGCCTCCTCGGGCCGAACGTCCAGCTCCTCACCCCCACGCACCCCGTCGACCCCCAGCCGCGGCGCGACAAGCTCGAGGCCGCCGAGCCCATCACGCTCGGCGACAACGTCTGGCTCGGCGGCGGGGTCATCGTGTGCCCGGGCGTGACGATCGGCGACAACACCGTCGTGGGCGCGGGGTCCGTCGTGACGCGCGACCTGCCCGCGAACGTCGTGGCCGTCGGCAACCCGGCGCGCGTGATCCGCGAGAACATCTGACCCGTGACCGAGACCCCCACGCCTCCCGGACCGACGGGCCGCGCGCGCCGCCACGACCCGGAGCGCCGCGACCGCATCATCGACGCGTGCCTCGACGTGATCGCGGAGCACGGGGTCGAAGGGACCTCGCACCGGCGCGTCGCGGCGGCGGCCGACGTCCCGCTCGGCTCCATGACGTACCACTTCGCCGGGATGGACGACCTGCTGCGCGAGGCGTTCGGCCGGTTCACGCGCGAGGCCGCCGCGCAGTTCGAGCGCCGCATGGGCGACGCGCGCACGCCCGAGGAGGCCGTCCAGGCCGTCACGACGCTCATCACGCACGACGTCTTCGCGACGCAGCGCGACCTCGTCCTGTCGCACGAGCTCTACACGCTCGCGGCGCGGGACCCGGCCTACCGGACGCTCACCAACGACTGGATGCGTCGCAGCCGCGCCGCGCTGGGCCGCCACTTCGACCCCGCGACGTGCCGCGTGCTCGACGCGTTCATCGAGGGCATGACGATCCATCGCGCCCTCGACACCGAGCCGCACGACGACGTCGACGTCCTCGGTACGGTCCGCCGCCTCACGCGGGTCGGGCCGCCCGCGCCCCCTCCGCCGCGGTGACGTCGAACAGCTCGCACGTCACGCCGTAGTAGGCGTCGGTCGTGCCGCGGGGGGTCATGCCGATCCGTCGGCACACCGCCTGGGACGCCGCGTTGTCGGGGTGCGTCACGGCGACGACCCGGTCGAGGCCCCGCGCGAACGCGTGCGCGAGGACGGCCGAGGCCGCCTCCGACGCGTACCCGCGGCCCCATGCGGCGGGGTGGAAGTGCCACCCGATCTCCGTGTCGCCGGACGGCTGCAGCGGCTCGCCCGTGCCCGACGCCGGGATCGACTTGAGCAGGATGGTCCCCACGGGTGCGCCGTCCGGCAGACCGGCACCGTCGTCCTCGCGCGGGACGACCGCCCAGACGCCGTGCGTGCCGTCGTCGACCTCGGCCCACGCGGCGACGCGCGCGAGCGCCTCGTCCCGGTGCTCCAGGACGCGCGGCGTCGTCCCGACGTACCGCATCACGTCCCAGCGGGAGTAGATGTCGAGGACGGCGTCGGCGTCGTCGGGCTGCCAGGGGCGGAGGGTCAGTCGGGGCGTCGTCAGCGTCTGCACCGCCCCAGGCTACGAGCCGGCGCGGGCCCTGGCCGAGGGGTCAGACGATCTTGGGGAAGGTGAGGAGGAAACCCACGCCCACGACGAGCACCACGCACGCGAGCCCGACCATCGCCCACGAGGCGCGCTCCGAGCGGAACCGGCCGGCGAACGCCCCGAAGAACAGCACGAGCGCGAAGAGCACGGTCGTGAGGGTGTAGTTGTCGCCGCGCTGGTTGTTCACGAGCGCCTGCGCGAAGAGGGCGTCGGCCCGCTCGTCCGCCGCGGCGGCCTCGACCTCTCCCGGCGGGACGTACGCGTCGAGCGCGAACGGGCTCGGCGCTGCTGCAGGGTTCTGCAGCGGGCGGGACGCGAGCCACTCGTCGAACGCGGGCCGGAAGTGGTCGGTGAACCGCGCGCGCGTGAACTCCTCCAGCTCCGTGTCCCCGGTCGCGTACGCCTCCAGCCACAGGCTGAAGACCTGCAGGTCGATCGACCGGGCGGTGTCGGCGTGCGCGCGCTGCGTCGACGCCTCGATGCGCTGGGTCGACGCGCGCGAGAACGCGATCGACATCTCGCCGCCCCACTTGCTCGCCTCGAACCCGCTCCACGCGGTGAGCACGGCCGTCACGGCGAGCAGCACGACCGTCACGGTCTCCCGCAACGACCTGCCGCCCTTGCCCTCCGCGCCGTCGTCGGCCACGGCAGGACACTAGCCCTCCGCTCAGGGGTCCGCGCGGCGACGCCGCACGCCCGGCGGCACCTGCCCAGGACAGCGCGACGAGCGCCACCACGCGCGACGAACGCGCCGTTCGTCGCACACCGACCACCGTTCGTCGCACACCTCGACCGCCTGCCGCCGTGACGTGGATCACGGTCCGCCGCGGTTCCTAGCCTTCCGTGGTCGGACCGCAACGACGCGACCCTGGAGAGGCTCGATGACGACAGACACCCGCGCGGCGCGGAACGCCGCGGACGACGACCCGGAGATCGTGCCGGACCCGTCCCTGCCCCCCACCGCGGTGCCCGAGGAGCTTCCCGGGGCACAGGCGCGCACCCGCTGGACGCCGCAGAAGATCGCCCTGTGGGCCGCGATCTCGCTGGTCGGCGGCATCGCGTGGGTCATGCTCGCGGTCGTCCGCGGCGAGACCGTGAACGCGATCTGGTTCGTGTTCGCCGCCGTGTGCACGTACCTCATCGGGTACCGCTTCTACTCCAAGGTCATCGAGCGCTACATCACGCGCCCCGACGACCGCCGCGCCACGCCCGCCGAGGCCCGCGAGGACGGCAAGGACTACGTCCCGACCGACCGGCACGTGCTGTTCGGCCACCACTTCGCCGCGATCGCCGGCGCGGGCCCGCTCGTCGGCCCGGTGCTCGCCGCCCAGATGGGCTACCTGCCCGGCACGATCTGGATCATCGTCGGCGTCGTGCTCGCCGGCGCGGTCCAGGACTACCTCGTCCTGTTCTTCTCCATGCGCCGCGGCGGGCGGACCATCGGCCAGATGGCGCGCCAGGAGCTCGGCCGCGTGGGCGGTACCGCCGCGATCGTCGCGTCGCTGCTCATCATGATCATCATCGTCGCGATCCTCGCGCTCGTCGTCGTCAACGCGCTCGGCGAGAGCCCGTGGGGCGTGTTCTCCGTGTCGATGACGATCCCCATCGCGCTGTTCATGGGCGTGTACCTCCGGTACATCCGGCCCGGGAAGATCACCGAGGTCTCGGTCATCGGCTTCGTGCTGCTGCTCGCCGCGATCGTCGGCGGCGGCTGGATCGCGGACACCGCCTGGGGCGCCGAGCTCTTCCACCTCGACCGCACGACCATCGCGGTCGGCGTCATCGTGTACGGCTTCGTCGCCGCCGTCCTGCCCGTGTGGCTCCTGCTCGCGCCCCGCGACTACCTCTCGACGTTCATGAAGGTCGGCGTCATCGTCGTCCTCGCGGTCGCGGTGATCGTCGTGCGGCCCGAGATCACGGTGCCCGCGATCAGCGAGTTCGCGAGCGGCGAGACGGGCCCGGTCGTGTCCGGGGCGTTGTTCCCCTTCCTCTTCGTCACCATCGCGTGCGGCGCGCTGTCCGGCTTCCACGCGCTCATCGCGTCGGGCACGACGCCGAAGCTCGTCGAGAAGGAGCGCCAGACGCGCTTCATCGGCTACGGCGGCATGCTCATGGAGTCGTTCGTCGCGATCATGGCGCTCGTCGCCGCGATCTCCATCGACCGCGGCATCTACTTCGCGATGAACTCGTCCGCCGCCGCCACGGGCGGCACGGTCGAGGGCGCGGTCGCGTTCGTCAACGGGCTCGGCCTCATGGGCGTCAACCTCACGCCGGACATGCTCACGTCGACCGCGGAGGCCGTCGGGGAGCCGTCGATCGTGTCCCGCACGGGCGGCGCCCCGACGCTCGCGCTCGGCCTCGCGCACATCATGCAGCAGCTCGTGGGCGGCACCGCGATGATGGGCTTCTGGTACCACTTCGCCATCATGTTCGAGGCGCTGTTCATCCTCACCGCCGTCGACGCCGGCACGCGCGTCGCGCGGTTCATGCTCCAGGACACCCTCGGCAACGTGTCGCCGAAGTTCCGCGACGTCACGTGGCGGCCGGGCGTGTGGTTGTGCACCGCGATCATGGTCGCCGGGTGGGGCAGCATCCTCTACCTCGGCGTCACCGACCCCCTCGGCGGGATCAACACGTTCTTCCCGCTGTTCGGCATCGCGAACCAGCTCCTCGCGGCCATCGCGCTCGCCGTCGTGCTGGCGATCGTCGCCAAGCGCGGGCGCAGCTACCAGCGCTGGCTGTGGATCGTCGCGGCGCCGCTCGCGTTCACCGCGGTCATCACCATCTGGGCGTCGATCGAGAAGATCTTCTCCCCCGTCCCCGCGGTCGGGTACTGGGCCAACCACAACGCGTTCAAGGACGCGCTCGCCGCGGGCGAGACGTCGTTCGGCACCGCCGGCTCGGTCGAGGCCATGGAGGCGGTCGTCCGCAACACGTTCGTCCAGGGCACGCTCTCGATCGTGTTCGTCGTCCTCGCGATCGTCGTCATCGTCGCGTCGGTCCTCGTGACCGCGAAGGCGCTGCGCGACGGCGGCGGCGCCAACCACGAGGACCCGCCCGTCGCGTCGCGCCGGTTCGCCCCGGCCGACCTGTTCGCGACGAAGGCCGAGAAGGCGATCCAGAAGGAGTGGGCGGCGCTGCCGCCCGAGAAGCGCCCTGCCGCGACGGGGCACCGGTGACGGTGCGGCAGGGGACGCAGGGTCCCGCCACGACGGTCCGCGCGATCGTCGTGGCGGGGCTCCGCAGTGCCGCGACCCGCGTGCACGACGGCGCGGCCCACGTCCGCTGGTACGTGCGGCAGGTGATGGGCGACGACGCGTACGCGACCTACGCCGCGCACCAGCGCGCGGTGCACCCGGGGGGCGTCGTCATGACCGAGCGCGAGTTCTGGCGCATGCGGCACGCCGAGCAGGACGCCAACCCGGGGTCGCGCTGCTGCTGACGGCCTAGGCTCGGCGCCGTGCTCCGCGTCCCCCTCGACCTGCTCCTGCCGCGGGTCTCCGTCGCCGACGTCCGGCAGCGCGCCGCGGAGCTGCCCCGCCGCGGGCAGGAGGTCCGGGTCCGCGTGCGCGACGACGTGCTCGTCGCGCGCCGCTGGGCCCCCGGCGCGCACGCGAGCGGGCACAGCGTGCTGCGCGCCCGGCTCACCGAGGAGCCCGACGGCGTCCGCGTGCGCGGGACGGTCGCCCCGAGCGGGCTGGACCTCGTGCTGGTGGCGATCTGGCTCGCCGCGGCCGCCGGGATCGCGACCCTCGGCGCCGTCTACCAGAACGGGGTCGCGTGGCTCGTCGCGCTCCTCCCGCTCGCGTTCGGCGCGGTCTTCGCCGCCTGGCTGCCCGGGGCCGCGCGGTCCGGTCACGACGTGCTGCTGCGGGCGCTCGCCGCCCTCGGCGAGGGGCCCGACCCCCACGGGCTACGGTGACGGGCGTGGCCCGCCCTCCCGTCCGCATCACGTCCGACCCGCCGCGGGGGACGTTCTCCGCGTGCACCCTCGTGCTCGCCACCGACCCCGGGACGGCGGCCGGGTGGGTCGCCGCCGCGTTCGGCGCGCTGCGCTGGAAGCGCCGGGCGTCCGACGTCGCGCACCGCGAGGGCGCGTCGTTGTGGGAGGTCGGGGGCGCGGCCCGCGCGTTCTTCCTCGACGACCTCGACGTGCTCCGCCTCGTCACCCCGCGTGCGGCGGCGTTCTTCTCGCACGGGCGGGGCGTCGCTACGGTCCAGCCCGACGGCGCCGCGCACCGCACCGTCGTCACGCTCTCCCTCGTCGAGGGCCAGCTCTCCTGCCGCGAGAGCTTCGGCGCCGTCGCGCGGCACCTGCACGAGGCCGCGGTCCGCGCCGGGGCGCTCCCGCCCGAGGACATCCCGGTGTGGACGAGCGCCTACGACCTGCCCGCCGCCTCCCCCGGCGACCCGCGGTCGCGCAAGCGCCTGTTCCGCGGTTCCTGAGCACCCGCACCGACTAGATGGACGCCGGCGAAGCGCCTCATCTTCAGACTAGAATTCGAGTCTGAATAGAGACTAGAATCATGGTGTGCACACCTATCCCATGAGCGAAGCGAAGACCAACCTGTCCGCCCTGGTCGACGAGGTGGAGAGCACCCACCAACCGGTGACGATCACCCGTCACGGGAAGGCGGCGGCGGTGCTGATCGCGCCGGAAGACCTGGCGACGCTCATGGAGACGCTGGCATGGCTGTCCGACCCTGACCACGGGGCCGAGATGGCCGAGGCCGAGGAGGCGGTGGCGCAGGGCCGCACCCTGAGCCTCGCCGAGGTGCGCGAGCAGCTGGCCTCGCGACGGTGACCGACGTCGACGGTGGGTGGGAGGTGCGCCTGAGCCCACCGGCCGCACGCACGCTCTACCAGCTCCCCCCACGCCTGGCCGACGCCGTGATCCGCTTCTGCGACGAACCACTCGCGTCGAACCCCTACCGGGTGACGAAGGCGCTCGGGGCCGAGCTCGCCGGCCAGCGTGCCGGGTACGTCGGGATCGGGTTCCGCGTCCTGGTCCGCATCGACGACGACCAGCGTCTGGTCACCGTGATGCGGATGGCCTACCGCGCCGACGCCTACCGGTAGCCCAGGACGGGCGCTACGAGAGTCAGCCCCGTTCCAGCCGCGCGAGCTCGACGCCGTCGTGGTCGACGAGCACGAGCACGGCACCGTCGAGCCCGGCGCGGGAGGAGCGGGCCAGGAGATCCGGCACCGGCTCGCCCTCGCAGCCGATCTCGGTGTGCCCGCCCGAGGTGACGACCAGGCGGCCCTCGGCCTCGACGAGCCAGCTCCCGGCCGCGGCGTTGCACCCGTCGGTGCCGGTCCACGAGCCGTCCTCCGCGAGGACGACGTGCGGGTCGGTCGCATAGTCGGCGCCGGGCTGCCAGCGGCCGGCCAGGTCGCCCGCGGTGGCGGGCGCCGTGCCGTCGGGCAAGGGTGCGGCCGTCGTCGGCGCCGGCCCGGCCGTCTCCCCCGGGCGGAGGGGCGCGTCGGCGCCCGGCCCGACGCACGAGGCGAGGAGCGCCACGGCGAGCACCGGGAGGGCCGTCGTCCTGGGCAGGGGACGTCGTCGGGTCATGTCTCGATCGTGTCTCCCGGTGGGCGAACCTTGCACCGCCCGGGCGGGCCGCCCGACGCGAGGGCCGGGCGCCGTGGGACGATGCCGCCCGTGACGGAGCTGACCTTGCACGACGACGCCAAGCGCCGCGTGGTGCGCGCCAACCTCACGTTCGCCGCGATCCTCGTGCCGATCCTCGGGCTCACGGCGGTCTCCCTGGGGATCAGCACGCGCAACCTCGCCCTCGCGCTCGGCTACGCGTGCGTCGTGCTCGCGATGATCCCGCTGACGTACGTGCTCGCGCGCCGGTTCACCGACCGCTCCCGCGTCACGTTCGGCGACGGGTCGGTGACGGTCCAGGGCTGGGGCCGGCCGCGGCGGTTCACGGTGGCCGAGATCGAGCGCGTCGTCACGGTCGACAGCATGGGGTTCGGGGGCATGACGCCGACGCACCACCTCATCGTCGTGGGGCCGACGAAGCGCCTCGCCCTGCTCGTCGGGCAGATGTGGGACCGCGACCAGCTCTCGGCCGTCGCGCTCGACCTCGCGCACCGCGGCGTCCCGCTCAACCCGGTCCACCAGCCGGTCACGCCCGCGCAGCTGCGGGCGATGGACCCCCGGCTCGTGCCGTGGCGTCAGGCGCACCCGGTCGCGCTGGGCTTGTTCGTCGGGCTCGGGGTGCTGCTGTTCTTCCTGGTCGCGTTCGTCGTCATGGTCGCGTTCCTCGTCTGACCGTCGCCTCCGGCCGGGCGCGGTCGTGCCAGTAGCCCTGGGCGTGCACGCGCGACCGCGCCACGCCCGCCGCGACGAGCTCGGCCCGGACGCGCGCGACCGTGGCGCTCTCCGTCGCGCACCACGCATAGAAGCCGTCGCCCGCGGAGGACGCGGACCGGCCGTGCTCGGCAACCCAGTCGCGGACGGCGCCCAGCACCGCCCGCTCGGCGCCGCGACGTCGCAGGCGGGGCACGTGCTCGACGCGCACGGTCGCGCGCACGTCCCCGAGCGGGGCGTCCGCCGGGTCGTCGGCCTCGACGAGCACGTGGGCCCGGACGTCGGGGCCGAGGCTCGCGAGGATCCCGCGCACCGCGGGCGCGGACGTCTCGTCGGCGACGAGGAGCACGTGCCCGACGGCGGGTCCCGGGTCCCACTGCGTGCCGTGGTCGGTCACGCCGAACCGCGCGTGCGGCGCGGACAGCAGGACGCGGTCCCCGACCGCCGCCCGCCGCGCCCAGGCGCTCGCCGGGCCCGCGGGCTCGTGCAGGTACAGGTCGAGGTCGACCTCGGCGGCCTCCGACCGCACGGCCACGGGCGTGTACGAGCGCATGACGGGGCGCTCGTCGTCGTCGAGCGCGGACCACTCACGGCGCCACGTGCTCTCGTCCGCGAGGCGCGCCCGGCGCGCGAGGCGGTCCGCGCCCGGCCCCGGGAGCAGGATCTTCACGCGCTGGTCGAGCCCGACGTCGGCGCACACGGCGAGGTCCGGACCGGCGAGCGTCACGCGCACGAGGCGCGGGCCGACGTCGTGCACGCGCGCGACGGTCGTCGGGAAGAGCACGTTGGGCGACCGGTGGAACCGGCACCCGGCCGGGCTCCCGGCGCTCGCCGGGGGCCCGGCCGCCGCGTCAGGAGCCGGCACGGTCCTGCAGGAAGCGCTCGACGTCGTCGAGCACGGCCTGCCCGCCGAGCGGCCCGACGCCGCTGATCCAGGAGGACTGGTCCACGACGCGCACGTCGGGGAACGACGCGGCGTTGAGCGGGATCTCCGCGGGGACCGCGGACGCGTCGCCGGGGTCGGCGGCCGAGACGAGCACGAGGTCGGCGGCGGCCTCGGTCACGCGCTCCGGGGACAGGTCCACGGAGATGTCCTCGCCCCACTCCTGCTCCGGCGTCGTGAACCCGACGCACTCGAGCGTGCTGCCCGCGAACGACCGCGGCCCGTACGCGGACACGATGCCGTCGCGCGGGCGCAGGAGCTGCGCCGTCCCGGAGACGTCGTAGTCCTCCTGGAGCTGTGCGCAGCGCGCGTCGTAGGCGTCGAGCAGGGCCTGGGCGTCCGCCTCCCGGCCGAGCGCGCGCCCGACCAGCAGCACGTTCTCCTGCCACGGGTCGGTCTGGGTCGCCATGAAGACGGTCGGCGCGACGCTCGCGAGCTGGTCGTACAGGTCGGAGTGGCGCGACTCCGTGCCGAGGATGAGGTCCGGCTCGAGCGCCGCGATGGCCTCGAGGTTCGGCTCGGGCACGGTCCCGACCACCTCGATCGCCTGCGCCTCCTCGCCGAGGTACGCGGGCACGCCCGCCTCGACGCTCAGCACGGCGGCACCCACGGGGACGACGCCGAGCGCGACGGCGGTGTCCGTCTCGACGGGCTCGAGCGTCACGACGCGCTGCGGCGCCGCGTCGAGCTCGGTGGTCCCCCGCGCGTGCTCGACGGCGTACCCCGCCGCGGTGTCGTCCGGCGCCGGCGCGCCGGTCGCCGCGGGCTCGGGGTCGGACGAGCACGCCGCGAGGAGGGTCGCGGCGAGCACGAGGGCGGTGGTGGTGACGCTGCGGCGCACGCGCGGGCTCGACGTGGTCCGGGAGATCGGCACAGGAGGTTCCTTCGTCATGGGATAGGACTGCCTAACCTTATCTGCCCCACCGGGGTGGGTGACGCCGCGCTGGATACGATCACTGCATGTCCGGGCCCGTGTTCGCCGGCGCCGCCGCCGGTCTCGTCGTGGGCATCCTGCTCACCCTCGGGCTCGTGCTCGCCTGGCGGCTCGCGCGCGGGTCGCGCGAGCTCGGGAGCGACTCCGACCGGGCGACGTTCCGCACCCTCCACCTCGCGTCGCGCGCCGCGACGCACCTGCGCGACGGGCTCGACGGCGACGACGTCGGCCGCGCGGCCCGCTCCCTGCGCCAGCTCCTCGGCGCCGACGCGCTCGCCGTCGTCACGGCGGACGGGGCGGTCGCCCTCGACGGGAGCTCGACCCTCGAGCCCGACGCGCGGCGCGTCGCCGAGCGCGTCCTCGCGACGGGACGGCGCCACGTCGAGAGCGGTGACGTCGAGGACGCCGTCGGGGCGCCCGTCGTCGCGGGCGGGCGCGTCGCCGGTGTCGTCGTCGCGTTCGCCGACACCGTGCGACCGCCGCTCGTGCGCGCGACGGGCGAGGTGGCGCAGTGGTGCGCGGCGCAGCTCGAGCTCGCCGAGCTGGAGGCGTCGCGCACCGCGCTCGCCCAGGCCGAGCTCCGCGCGCTGCGCGCCCAGATCAGCCCGCACTTCGTCTACAACGCGCTCGGCGCCATCGCGTCGTTCATCAGCACCGACCCCGAGCGGGCGCGCGACCTCGTGCTCGACTTCGCCGACTTCACGCGCTACTCGTTCCGCGGGCGCGGCGACTTCACGACCCTCGCCGACGAGCTGCGCTCGATCCACTCCTACGTCGAGCTCGAGCGCGCCCGGTTCGGCGAGCGCCTCGCCGTCACCCTGCAGATCGCGCCGGAGTCGCTGACGGCCGTCATCCCCTTCCTCTCCGTGCAGCCCCTCGTCGAGAACGCGGTGCGCCACGGCCTGGAGCCGCGCGAGCACGGCGGCACGATCGTCATCACCGCGCGCGACGAGGGCACCCAGACGGAGATCACGGTCGAGGACGACGGCGTCGGCATGGACCCGGCCGTCGTGCGCGAGCTCCTCACGTCGCGCGACACGACGCACGTGGGCCTGCGCAACGTCGACACGCGCGTCCGCCAGCTCTACGGCGACGACCACGCGCTCGACATCGAGACCGCGCCCGGCGCGGGCACGCTCGTGCGGCTGCGCGTCCCGCGGTCGCAGCCGCTGCACGAGACGGAGGTGAGCGTGCCGTGACCACCCCGGACCCGGCCCCGGCCGGAGGCGTCCCCGGCGGGGCGGGCGACGCCGTCGGGCTGGACGTGCTCGTCGCCGACGACGAGCGTCCCGTGCTCGACGAGCTCGTGGCCCTGCTCCGCCGGGACCCGCGCGTGCGCACCGTGCGCGGGGTCGCGAGCGGCTCCGAGGCGCTGCGCGAGCTCTCGTCGCGCACGGTGGACGCGGCGTTCCTCGACATCCACATGCCGGGGCTGACCGGCCTCGACCTCGCCCGCGCGCTCTCGCGGTTCGCCGACCGCCCGGCGGTCGTGTTCGTCACCGCCGACGAGGCGCGCGCGCTGGAGGCGTTCGACGTCGAGGCCGTCGACTACGTGCTCAAGCCCGTGCGGCGCGAGCGGCTCACGCGCGCCGTCGACCGCGTCGTCGAACGGGTCGCGGAGCGCACCGCGGTGGGGCGCGCCCCCGCGACCGACGCGGCAGCACCGCCCGCGAGCGCCGCCGCTCCCCCGCCGGCGGCCGGCGACCCGGCGGGCGGTGCGGCCCCGGCCGACGAGACGCTCGTCGTGACGGTCGGCACGACGACGCGGCTCGTCCGGCGCAGCGCGGTGCGGTGGGTGCAGGCGCAGGGCGACTACTCCCGGCTCGTGACGGACACCGAGCAGTTCCTCGTGCGCGAGCCGCTCTCCGACCTCGAGGAGCGGTGGGCGCCCGCGGGGTTCCTGCGCGTGCACCGGTCGTACCTCGTGGACCGCGCGGCCGTGACCGCGGCGCGGTTCGGCGGGGCGCAGCCCGCGCTCGTCGTCGCCGGGCACGAGGTCCCGGTGAGCCGCCGCATGGTGCCCGGGGTCCGTGAGGCGCTCCTCGGGCCGCACCGGGGCGCGCCGTGACAGGCACCGACCCGCGTCGTGACGCGCGCGTGCGCGTCCGGTCCACCGACCTCCCCGCGGCGCGCGCCGGCCGCGGCGAGGGTGCCGGCCCGGGGGCGGGGCGCCGTCGGGCACGGCGCGGACCGGCGAGCCGGACGACGCCGCGACCGCCTACACGCGCGGGCTCGTGCGGGCCCAGCTCCGGCTCGGGCTGGCGTGCGTGGCGTCGTTCCTCGCAGTCGTCACGCTGCTCACGGTGACGATGAGCGGCGTGCCCGCGCTGGACGACGTCGTGCTGCTCGGCGTGCCGCTGCCGTGGCTCGTGCACGCGTACGGGTTCTACCCGGTGATCGTCGCGTTCGCGGTCGTGTTCGCGGTCGCGGCGGCGCGCAACGAGCGCCGGTACCGCGCGCTCGCCGAGGGCGCGGGCGGGCCCGACGAGCCCGGCCCCGACGACGGCGGTGCGCCGTGACCAGCGCGCTGCCCCTCGTCGCGATCGCGCTGCTCCTGCTCGCGACCGGGCTCATCGGGTTCTACGGCCTGCGGATCTCGCGCACCACGAGCGACTTCTTCGTCGCGTCGCGCACCGTGCGGCCGGTCTGGAACGCGTCGGCGATCAGCGGCGAGTACCTGTCCGCGGGCACGTTCCTCGGGCTCTCGGGTCTCGTGCTGCTGTCCGGCGCGGAGGCGTTCTGGTTCCCCGTGGGGTACGCGGCGGGCTACCTGCTCGTCCTGCTGTTCGTCGCGGGCCCCCTGCGGCGCAGCGGCGCGTACACGATCCCCGACTTCGTGCACGCCCGGCTCGACTCCGTGGTCGCGCGCCGCGTGACGAGCGTGCTCGTGCTGGTCATCGGGTGGCTCTACGTGGTGCCGCAGCTCCACGGGGCGGCGCTCGTCATCACGAGCGTGGCCGCGGTGCCGCCGTGGGTCGGCTCGGTGGGGATCGCGGTCGTGGTGAGCGCCGTCGTCGCCGCGGGCGGGATGCGCTCCATCACGTTCGTCCAGGCGTTCCAGTTCTGGGTCAAGCTCACCGCGCTCGCGGTGCCGCTCGTCTTCGTGCTCATGGCGCTCGGCGGGGCGTTCGAGCCCGGCGGCGCCGTCGTCACGTTCGACCCCGGCGCCGTGTTCCCCCACGAGGCCGGGCCGGGCGGCCTCGACGCGTACGCGACCGTCTCGCTCCTGCTCGCCCTCCTGCTCGGCACGACCGGCCTGCCGCACGTCCTCGTGCGCTTCTACACCTCGCCCGACGGCGGCTCGGCCCGCCGCACGACCGTCGTCGTGCTCGTCATGATCAGCGTGTTCTACATGGTGTCGAGCACGCTCGGGCTCGTGGCGCGGGTCGTCGCGCCCGACCTCGCGGCGCCCGGGGTCGCGGACACGGTCGTCCTCACGCTGCCGACCCGCCTCGTGCCCGGGCTCGGCGGCGAGCTGCTCGCCGCGCTCGTCGTCGCCGGGGCGTTCGCGGCATTCCTCGGGACGTCGTCGGGGCTCGTGGTGGCGCTGGCGGGCGTCGTGAGCCAGGACCTGTTCGGCGGCACCGTGCGGTCCTTCCGCTGGTCGGCGGTCGCGTGCACGCTCATCCCGCTCGCGTTCGCGCTCGTCACCATCCCGCAGGGCCTCGTGACAAGCGTCGGGACGGTGTTCGTCTTCGCCGCGTCGGCCCTGTCCCCGGTGATCCTGCTCGGCGTGTGGTGGCGCGGCCTCACCGCGCGCGGCGCGGTGGCGGGCATGGTCGTGGGCGCCGTCCTGTGCGCGACGGCGCTGCTCGCGTCGTCCGCGCTCGTCGCCGCGGGGTACGGGAGCCCGTCCGGCAGCACGGCCGACGGCGTCCCCGGCGTCGTGCGCGCCCTGCTCGCCCAGCCCGCCGCCTGGACCATCCCGCTCGCGACGGCGACCGTCGTCGTCGTGTCGCTCCTCGACCGGCGCGGCCCGCCGCTGCGCACCGACCGGTTCCTCCGCCGTCTGCACGTGCCCGAGCGCCGTCGAGCCTGAGACTCGTCGCACCGGGAGCTCCGACGACCCTCCGCATCTCACCTGGCGGGCGCTCTCGACCGCATGTCGGATGGGTCGTAGGATCGTGGCAACCATCCAGAGCGGTCGAGAGTCCTGGCTCGACGACACCGCAGCAACCCGCCGACGGAAGCCTCCCGAGGACAAAGGTGCTAACGCCAGGGTCGATGGAGTGACGCATGACCTCAGAGGCATCCTTCGCGCACCGTCCGGGCCGTCCGCGGCCGACGGTGTCGTTCGAGCTCATGCCCCCGCGCCGACCGGACGCGGCCCCGAAGTTCTGGGAGACGGCACGCCGTCTCGTCGCGACGCACCCCGACTTCGTGTCCGTGACGTACGGCGCCGCGGGCACCGACCGCGCGACCGCGCGCCAGGTCGTCGGACGCCTGCTCCAGGGCACGCCCGTGCTGCCGATCGCGCACCTCACGTGCGTCGGGGCGTCGCGCGAGGACGTGGAGTCGGTCATCACCGACTTCCTCGACGAGGGCGTGCGGAGCTTCCTCGCCCTGCGGGGCGACCCGCCGCGCGACCAGCCGGACTGGCAGCCCGCGCCGGACGGCGTCCGGTCGTCGACCGAGCTCGTCGCCCTGCTGCGTGAGGTCGAGGCGTCGCGCTGCGCGTCCGACCCGGCCGTCGCGCTGCGCGGCGCGGCCCGGCCGCTGACGATCGCCGTCGCGACGTTCTGCGACGGCAACCCCGCCGCCGGCACGACGCGCACCCAGGAGGTGCGACGCCTCTGGCAGAAGCAGCAGGCCGGCGCGAGTTTCGCGATCACGCAGCTCTTCTACGACGCGTCGTCGTACACCGACTTCGTCGCCGAGGCCCGCGCGGCCGGCGTGACGATCCCCATCCTCGCCGGGCTGCTGCCCACGACGGAGCCCGCGCGGCTCCGTCGCGTCGAGGAGCTCACGGGCGTGCGCGCGCCCCAGCACCTGCTGGACGCGCTCGACGCCCTGCCCGACCCGGAGGCGCAGCACGCCTACGGGATCGCGTACTCGGTCGACCTCGCGCAGCGCGTCCTCGACGCGGGCACGCCCGGTCTGCACGTGTACACGTTCAACAAGCACCGCGCCGCTCTTGACCTGCTCGAGGGTGTCCACCTCGGCGGCGGGTCGGTCGGGACCGGGGGCGGCGCCAGCGCCGCCGCCGCCCCGCTCGTCCCGGACCTGGCCAGCGGGCCGTGGGTCACCGGCACCTCCCTGCCCACGACGAGCGCCGCCACGCACGGCGCGCCCGTCTGACCGGTCCTCCGGACCAGCAAGAGGTTTCGATCATGGCCACTTCCGTACCCTCCCCTACCCAGAACCCGGTCGGTTTCCCCGCCGGCACCGTGCTCGGCTACCCGCGCATCGGGCGCCGCCGCGAGCTCAAGAAGGCCGTCGAGGCGTTCTGGGCCGGCAAGACGTCGGCCGACGAGCTCGAGGCCACGGCCCGCGAGCTGCGCCTCGCGGCCGTCCGCCGGCTCGTCGACCTCGGCCTCGGCGCCGACGACGCCTCGGTCCCCGGCTCGTTCTCCTTCTACGACCAGGTGCTCGACGTCACCGCCTCCCTCGGGGCGGTCCCGTCGCGGTTCGCGTCGCTCCTCGGCACCGGGCCCGACGACGCGGGCCGCCTCGACCTCGCGGGCTACTTCACCGTGGCGCGCGGCCAGGGGGACGACGCCCCGCTCGAGATGACCAAGTGGTTCGACACCAACTACCACTACCTGGTCCCCGAGATCGGCCCGGACACCCCGATCCGCTTCGTCGACGACCGCGTCGTGCGCGAGTTCGTCGAGGCGAAGGAGGCCGGCGTCGTGACGCGGCCCGTCGTCGTCGGGCCCGTGACGTTCCTCGCGCTGTCCAAGGCCGCCGACGACGCGCCCGCGGGGTACTCGCCGCTCGACCGCCTGGACGACGTCGTCGCCGCCTACGCCGACCTGCTGCGCGCGCTCGCCGCCGCGGGGGCGCCCTGGGTCCAGCTCGACGAGCCGATCCTCGTCACCGACTCGGTCGACGTGCCGTTCGCCGACCTGGCCGCCGCCGTGGAGTCCGCGTACCGCACGCTCGCGACGGAGCTCTCCGTCGGCGCCGAGGACGCCGCGCAGGCGCGTCCCGCGATCCTCGTCGCCGCGCCGTTCGGCGGCCTCCAGGCCGCCGCCGAGCACGACGGCGCCGCGGCCCGCGACGGCCTCGCGCTGCTCGCCGGCACGGACGTGGACGCCGTCGCGATCGACCTCGTCAAGGGCGCCGTCCCGGCGGCGGCCGACGGCGCCGTCCCCGGCCTCGCGGGCAAGACGCTCGTCGCGGGCGTGATCGACGGGCACAACGTGTGGCGCGCCGACCTCGCGGCGAAGCTCGACGTCGTCGACACCGTCCGGGCCCTGGGCGCGGGCGCGGTCGCCGTCGGCACGTCGACATCGCTGCTGCACGTGCCGCACGACGTCGAGGACGAGACGTTCGCCGAGCCCGGCACGGCGTCGGGCACGACGCTCGACCCGCGCCTGCGCGACTGGCTCGCGTTCGCGGACCAGAAGGTCGGCGAGGTCGCGACGCTCGCCCGCGCGCTCACGGAGGGTCGCGACGCCGTCGCGGCGGAGATCGAGGCGTCCCGCGCGGCGGTGGCGTCGCGCGCGGAGGCGAGCGGCGTCGTCGTGCCCGCGGTGCGCGAGCGTGCGGCCGCGCTGACCGACGCGGACTTCGCGCGCGGTGACTACGCCGAGCGTGCGGCCGCGCAGCAGGAGCGCCTGAACCTGCCGCCGCTGCCCACGACGACGATCGGCTCGTTCCCGCAGACGCCGGAGATCCGCCGCGCCCGCGCGCTGTGGACGAAGGGCGAGCTGTCGGACGCGGACTACACGACCGCGATGCGTGAGGAGATCGCGCGCGTCGTCGCGATCCAGGAGGAGCTGGGCCTCGACGTCCTCGTGCACGGCGAGCCCGAGCGCAATGACATGGTGCAGTACTTCGCGGAGCACCTCGACGGGTTCGCGGTCACGGCGAACGGCTGGGTGCAGTCGTACGGGTCGCGCTGCGTGCGCCCGCCGATCCTGTGGGGCGACGTGACGCGGCCCGCGCCGATCACGGTCGAGTGGTCCGCGTACACGGCGTCGCTCACCGAGAAGCCCGTCAAGGGCATGCTCACCGGGCCCGTGACGATCCTCGCGTGGTCGTTCGTGCGCGACGACCAGCCTCTCGGCGACACGGCGAACCAGGTGGGCCTCGCGCTGCGCGACGAGATCGCGGACCTCGAGGCCGCCGGCATCGGGATCGTCCAGGTCGACGAGCCCGCGCTGCGCGAGCTCCTGCCGCTGCGCCGCGCGGACCAGCCGGCGTACCTCGACTGGTCCGTCGGGTCGTTCCGGCTCGCGACGTCGGGCGTGGAGGCGGCGACGCAGATCCACACGCACCTGTGCTACTCGGAGTTCGGCGAGGTCATCGGCGCGATCGACGGCCTCGACGCCGACGTGACGTCGGTCGAGGCGGCGCGCTCGCGCATGGAGATCGTGCCGGAGCTGCGCGACGCCGGGTACTCGCGCGGCATCGGGCCGGGCGTCTACGACATCCACAGCCCGCGCGTGCCCTCGACGGAGGAGGTCACCGAGCTGCTGGAGCTCGCCGTGAAGTCGATCGACCCGCGCGTCGTCTGGGTCAACCCCGACTGCGGCCTGAAGACCCGCCGCTACGAGGAGACCGTGCCGTCGCTCGAGCACCTCGTCACCGCGGCGAAGGCCGTCCGGGCCACGCTCGGCTGACCCCGGAGACGCCGGAGGCCGGGTCCCGTCAGGACCCGGCCTCCGTGTCGAGGGTGTCAGCGCTCGGTCGTGCCCGTGCCCGCCATCGGGAGGGCGAAGGCGAGCGTCGCCGCCGCGAGGCCGCCCACGAAGAGCCACACACCGCCGTCGACGCCGGACATGCCCGACCCCATGAGCACGAGCCCGCCCACGAACAGCGCGAACGCCACGACGAACCGTGCGACCGCGCCCGCGTGACCGGGGATGTCGCGCCCTTCGGTCCCGGTGGGGAGGGGGCTGTGCGCCGCCTGCTCGCTGGACGTGGTCATGGGGTTCTCCTTCTGAGGTCGGAACGGGAGCCGGACGTCGCCGTCGGCGATCAGTCCAGGTAGTTCTCCACCGTACCGGGGTCTCGCACCGCCGCCGCATCGGGGTCGCCGCCGAACTCGCGCGCGGCGCCGCGCTGGCGCAGCAGGTCCCAGCACTGGTCGAGCTCGACCTCGATCGCGCGGAGCCGCTCCTGCTCCTGCGGGCCCGAGATCTCGCCCCGGGCGAGCTGCTCCCGGAGCCGGTGCTCCTGCGCCACGAGCTCGCTGATCGTGCTGCGGATGCCGCCGTCGGTCGTCATGCCGTCCACGGTATGCCCGACGGCGCGGGCGCGCCCCGGGAGGCCGGGCCCCACGCGGGCGGGGCGTCGGCGGTGCGCCCTAGGCTCGTCGCATGACGACGACGATCGGGCGCACGGTCCTGCTCTGCCGCGACCTCGACGCGAGCGCCGCGTTCTGGGCCGACGGGTTCGGCTTCCGCACGTTGTTCCAGGGGGAGACGGAGGGGTTCCCGCTGCTCCACGTCGGCCCCGGACGCGTCGACGAGCCCGGCCTGTGGCTCGTGCCGCTCCCCGCGGGCGGCGCCCCGCTCGTGCGGCACGGCCTGCCCAACCTCGTGCTCTACGTCGACGACCTCGACGCGACCCTCGCGCGCCTCGCCGCGGCCGGGGTCGAGCCGTTCGTCGGGCCCGACGCCGACGCCGACACCGGCGACCGGTTCGCGCACGTCCACGACCCCGACGGGCACCGGGTCGTCGTCGTGCAGCTCGGGACGACGACCGACCCCGCGTAGCGGGCTAGCGAGCCCGCACCCACGTCGCGTCGTCGGCGAGGATCGTCACCTCGTCCTGGTCGACGACGACGAACCCGCCCCCGATCCGCAGCTCGGCCGTCGGGCGGTCCGGGGTGCGCAGACGCACCCGGCCCGCCGTGAGCGACGCCGCGACCGGCTGGTGCCGCGGCAGGATGCCCAGCGTGCCCGACGCCGCGGGGACCGTCACGCTCCGCGCCTCCCCGCCCAGAACACCCCGGACGGCACCACCACCTCCACGGACACCAGCCGCTCCCCGGCGGGTGCGGCGGTCTCGGACGGGGACGGCAGGGCGACGGGCACGGAGTTCCTCCCGGACGGTGGACGGCGGAACCTCCGAGTCTGGCCGGGCGACCCGCTCGCCGGGTCCGGCACTTCGTCACCCGGGTGGGGCCGAAGGTCACCGGGGAAGCGCCCGCCGCGGTGGTTCCGGTGGGTGCCCGCGCGTCGACCGTGGGTGGCCCACGTCACGATGGGTGCATGAGCACCCATGCGCACGGCATCCACCACTCGATCGACTACGTCGAGCTCCCCGTGACCGACCTCGCCGCCGCGCAGGCGTTCTACGGCGCGGCCTTCGGCTGGGAGTTCGTCCCCTACGGCCCCGGGTACGCCGGCATCCGCACGGCGGCAGAGTCCGGCGCGGACGAGGCCGGCGGTCTGCGTCTGGCCGAGTCGGGCGACGTGACCCGCGGCGGTCCGTTCGTCCTGCTGTTCTCCGAGGACCTCGACGCGACGCTCGCCGCCGTGCGGGACGCGGGCGGCGAGGTGGTCGAGGGCCCGTACGAGTTCCCCGGCGGCCGTCGGTTCCACTTCCTCGACCCGAGCGGCAACGAGCTGGGCGTCTGGGCGACGTCCTGAGGGACGGCGTCGGCCGTCGCGCCGGAGGTGCGCGGCGACCCGGGCGACAATCACGTTGACGACGGCAGGGGCCGAGGCGCACCATCGAGGGTGACGGTTGCCGTGGGCAGCCGTCGGTCGTGCCGGACGGGCACGACCACGGTTCAGGATCGCGCCGACGGCGCGCCGCACGGGACGAGGAGACGCGGATGCACGGCACCGCAGGCTGCGAGGTGGCCATGGCGGCCTGCTCGGGCGCCCCCTCTCCCCGCACCGTCACCCGCTGAGACCACCGGGCCGCGAGCCGACGCCCGCCGCGCTCCGGGGCGCACCGCCGTCCGACGACCCCGTCGTCGCGCGGCCGCGCCGGTCATGACGCGACGGCTGCGGGCACGCCGTCCTCCCCGCCCCCGGCGGCGCCGTCGTGCGCCCGGGCGAGCACGCGTCGTCGTGCACGCCCGCCGGGCCGCGGACCGTCCTGACACGGAAGCAGCGAACCCATGAACCCCCTGACCGAGAAGCAGATCCGCGCGTCGTTCGTCAACGCGTCCAAGCGTGAGGCCGCGCAGGCGACCCTCCCCGACCTCGACACGCTCGACTGGGACCGCCTCGACTACCTCGGGTGGCGCGACCGCAAGGCCCCGCTCCTCGCGTACGCCGTCGTGGAGGTCGACGACGAGCCGCGCGGCGTCCTGCTGCGCTCGACCGACGCCAAGACGGGCGGACGGCGCAAGCGCGCGGTGTGCGCGTGGTGCGAGGACGTCGTCGTGACGGACGACGTCAGCCTCTACGTGGCGCGCCGCGCCGGGGCCGCCGGGCGCCGCGGCAACACCGTCGGCACCCTCATCTGCACGCAGTTCCTCTGCTCGCAGAACGTCCGCCGGGCGCCCACCCGCACCGAGATGGGCGACGACGAGTCGATGCGCGAGCTGTTCGTCGAGCTCCGCGTCGACGGCCTCCGCGAGCGCTCCGCGCGCTTCGTCACCGAGGTCATGCGCGACGTGTGACCGACCGCGGCTCTACCTCGGCGGACCCAGGCTCTACCTCGGCGGACCCGGGGTCTCCCTCGGCGGACCCGGGCTCTACGTCGGCGGACCCGGGTTCTCCCCCGCGCCAGGAGGGCCACCAGTTCCACCGGCCCAGGAGCGTCATCGTCGCGGGCAGCAGCAGCCCGCGCACGACGGTGACGTCGAGGAGCACGGCGACGGCCATGCCGACGCCGACCTCCTTCATCGCGACGAGCTCGCCCGCCGCGAAGCCGAGGAACACGATGCCGATGGCGACGGCCGCCGTCGTGACGACCGGGCCGGACGCGGTGATGCCGCGGAGCACGGCCCGGTCGTTCGCGACGCGCGGGTCCTCGCCGGGCGCGCGGGCGCGCCACTCCTCCGCGGTGCGAGACAGGAGGAACACCTCGTAGTCGGTGGAGAGGCCGAACACGAGCATGCCGACGAGCAGGGGCGTGGTGACGTCGAGCGCACCCCACGGCTCGAACCCGAGGAGCGAGGCGCCGACGCCGTGCTGGAACACGGAGACGAGGACGCCGAGCGTCGCCGCGAGCGTGAGGAGGTTGAGCACGAGGGCCTTGAGCGGCACCACGAGCGAGCCGGTGAGCAGGAAGAGCAGCACGAAGGTCGCGAGCACCACGACCCCGGCGGCGAGCGGGAGCCGCTGCGCGAGGTGCTCCTGGGTGTCGACGACCTCGGCGGCCGGTCCGGCGACCCGCACCTCCAGGTCGGTGTCGAGGGCGCGCACGGCGTGCACGAGGTCCTGCGCCTCCTGGGCCGTCGCGTCGCCGCCCGGGCCGACGTCGGGCGTGAGGTCGACGACGGTGACCTCGGGCGGGTAGCCGGTGTCCTGCATGGCGTCCTCGACGCCGGGCAGGGCGGCGGCCCGGTCGAGCAGCTCGGGCACCGCCGGGTCGTCGACCGGGCCCTCCACGAGCACGGTGACGGGCGCGACGCCGAGGTCGGCGAAGCGGGAGGTGGTGGCGTCAGCGGCGAGGCGCGCCTCGGCGTCGGCGGGCAGCGAGCGGACCTCCGAGCTGCCGAGCGTGAGCGAGCCGAGGGGCGCCGCGAGGGCGAGCAGGAGCGCCGTCGCGCCGAGCGTGACGAGCACGGCGTGGCGCTGCGCGGTGCGCGCGAGCCGGCCCAGCGTGCCGGCGCCGCCGCGGCCCGTCCACGGGTGGGACCACGTGCGCGCGCCCGGCGCGGGGATCGCGCGGTGCCACGTCGCGACGAGCGCTGGGACGAGCGTGAGCCCGGCGACGGTCGCGACGAGCACGACGATCGCCCCGCCCACCGCCATGCCGGAGAGCAGGGAGTCACCGAGCAGGAGGAGCCCGGCGAGCGAGATGGCGACCGCGAGGCCGGAGGCGAGCACGGCGCGGCCGGCGGTCGCGAGCGTGCGCCCGACGAGCTCGTCGAGCGGGAGGCCCGGGGACGCGGCGCGCTCCTCGCGGAAGCGCGCGAGCACGAGCAGCGAGTAGTCGACCGTGAGGCCGAGACCGAGCAGCGTCACGACGTTCACGGCGAACTCGTTGACGGGCACCACGCCGAGCAGCCCGCTGAGCACGAGCAGCGCGACCGCGATCGCGGCGAGCGCGGAGAGCAGCGGGACCAGGCCGGCCCGCAGGCCGCCGAGGACGACGACGAGCACGACGAGGAGCACCGCGATCGCGATCCCCTCGCCCACCGCGGCGTCGGTGATCGCCTGCTCGACGAACGCCTCCTCCGCGAGCAGCGCACCGCCCACGAGCACCTCGGGGGTGTCGACGGTGTGCAGCGCGTCGGCGACGCGGTGCGCGAGGGCGAGCGCCTCGTCGTCGGACAGCGCGGGGTCGAGCTCGACGACGACGAGCGAGCCCTGCGCGTCGTCGGCGATGAGCCCGCCGCCGGTGTAGGCGTCGGAGAGCTCCACGACGCCGGGCATCGCGCGGATGCCGTGCATGACCTCGCTCGCCTGAGCGATGAGGTCGGCGGAGAAGTGGTCGCGGCCGGACAGCACCGCGACGACGGTCTCCCCCTCGGGGGCGAGCTCCTCGAGGCGTTCCGCCGCGAGGGCGGACGCGCTGCCCGGCGGGGCGGGGTCGACGTCGGAGGTCTTGTCGAAGACCGCCCCGCCGAGCACGGCGCCCGCGACGAGGAGGACGGCCCAGACGACGAGGACCACGCCCCGGCGGCGGGC
This sequence comes from Cellulosimicrobium sp. JZ28, assembly GCF_015327065.1. Taxonomy (NCBI): domain Bacteria; kingdom Bacillati; phylum Actinomycetota; class Actinomycetes; order Micrococcales; family Promicromonosporaceae; genus Cellulosimicrobium; species Cellulosimicrobium sp. JZ28. The sequence continues at coordinate 3,736,024 of NZ_CP017660.1, forward strand.
GGCGAACCGTCCGGTCCGGTGCAGGAGGCGTCCGAGCGTCATGGGGGCTCCCCTCGTCGGGAACTCGTCGGGGAGTCGTGGGGTCGGCCTCGGCCGGCTCGCCCACGACGTTCGTGCGGTGCGTCCGTGCGGCAGCGCGCGGACGTGAGCACCCTACGCGAGGGTGGGAGCGCCGTCGGACCGCGCTCCGCCCTGCGGGGACGCCCTGCCGGGCGCCGGACGAGACGGGTCGGGCGGGGGCGGCTCGTGCCGCCGCCCCCGCCCGGTGCGACCCGGGGCGGACGGCTCACGCCGCCCGCCCCGGGTCATCGGCTCAGCCGCAGCTGACGGCCTCGTAGGCGGCGTCCGCCTCGAACGTCCGGCCGTCACCGGTCGCGGAGACCTGCGCGACCCCGGCCTCGACCGACGTGGCACGCGTCGCGAACGACTGGTACGCGGAGGCACCCGGCTGGACGCCGGTCACCGTCTTCGTCCCGAACGGCGTCGTGAGCGTGACGTCCGCCGGCACCGTGTCGTCGTTCGTGGCACGGACCGCGACGTAGACCTTGCCCGCGAGGCAGCGGGTCTGGACCGTCGTCGAGATCGCGAGCTCCTCGACGGGCTCGTCGGTCAGCTCCTTGAACCGGATGTTCCGGTAGTTGACCATCTCGCCGTTGCCGTGGTTCTGGATCCCCACGAAGCTGTTGACCAGGCGGGCCGGGTCGGTGCTCGTGAAGTCGTTGACCAGCACGTCGTTGAGGTAGACCCGGATGCGGTCACCCTCCACCCGGATGTCGTACGCGTTCCACTGGCCGACCGGCTTGAGCGAGGCCTCGACGGCCGCGGCGTCGGCACCCTGGAACGTGTAGATGGCACCCGTGGTGCGGTCGGCGGCGTCCGTCGCGTCGATCTGGATCTCGTAGCCCTTGTTGACGGCCACCCACGGGTCGTCGCCCGGGTTCGGGAACCCGACGAACACGCCGCCGTTGTCGTCCTTGAGGAGCTTCCAGTCGAGCTTCAGGCTGTAGCTGTCCCCGAGCTCCTGGTTGAACCAGAGCAGGCCCATGCCGCCCGCGCCCTGGATCGAGCAGTCCTCCTGGCGGCCGAAGCCACCCGGACCGGCCATGCGCCAGCCCGCCTGGAGGCTCGCGAGGGTGCCGTCGAAGAGGGCGGTGTAGCCGTCCTCGACCTCGCCCGGGGTGCAGATGTCCGGGTTCTCGCCGATCGAGAGCACGTCGATGTTGATGTTGCCCTGGTCGCCCGTCTCGTACGCGAGCGTGATGGTGTTCGTGCCCGCCTGGAGCTCGAGGTCGCGCGTCTGCACGCCCCAGTCCTTCCAGCTCCCCGTGGTCGGGAAGTTCCACTGGCCGAGGTCCTGGCCGTTCACGTGGAGCGAGACGTTCTTGGACCGCAGCTCGGTGTACGGGTGGATGCCGTTGGCGTAGCGCACGTTCACCGGGTAGGTGCCCGCCTCGGGGACGGTCACGGAGAACGTGCGGCCGGAGCCGACGCTCGTCATGCCCGCGGCGAAGCCGGAGCCGGAGTAGTTGCTGTGGTCCGAGCCGATGCTCGAGCCGCCGAGGGGCTGGGCCAGCTCCGCCTCGTACCAGCCGCGGTCGGCCGGGGCGACGTAGCCGGGCAGCGAGTTGAGCGTGTACCAGGCCTCGGTGCTGAGGAGCTCCGCGCCGTCGGCCGAGGCGAACGGGCGCGGGGACCGGACGTAGACGACGTGGCCGGGCTTGAGACCGTCGATCTTCAGCGTGACGGTCGTGCGGTCCTCGGACACCTGGGCGTCCGTGACGAAGAGCGGCTGCTCGTCGACCTTCGGGCCGCCGTACTGCTGCGTCGGCACGTAGCGCCACTGCTTGATCTGGTACGCGTCGGCGAGGTTCTCGACGACCTCGTCGGAGACCGGGTCGGTGTACTCGATCTCGAAGCCGCCCTCGACCACGCGCATCTCCTTCATGTCGAAGGAGTCCTCGTTGACGGGGACGAGCTTCTGGAGGCCGAACCGGAGCTTGCCGGACTCGCCCCAGTTGCCGCCCTCACCGGTGCCGCCGGCGTAGAGCGCGCCGTCGGGGCCGTAGATGACGCGGTTCACGCCGACCTCGAGGCCCGCGGTGTGGCGGAAGACCGCACCCTGGAACTCGCCGTCGACCTTCTCGAGGAACGCGCGCTGGATGCCGCCGTACGTGACGTCGCCGAGCAGCATCTGGCCCGCGAACTCGCCGTCCTCGACGAGGATCGGGTTGCCCGGGGAGTTGGCGATCTCGTTCTGCGGCAGCCACACGGCCGGCGGGGCGACGGGGTTCGAGTCGAACGGCCCGGCCGGGTTCGTGTAGTGGTTGTAGAACTTGTCCTGCTGGATATGGATGAGCTTGTTCGACGGCAGCCAGGCACCCTGGTTGTCCGTCGCGAAGATCTCGCCCTCGGGGCCGAAGCCGATGCCGTTCGGCGTGCGGAGGCCGCCCGCGACGTAGCTCACCTCGCCCGTCTCGCGGTCGATCTTGATCGACGTGCCGCGGTTGGCCGCGGGCTGCGGGTTGGTGGTCGCGCCGCCGTTGTTGATGGCCACGGAGAGGTTGACGTAGAAGTAGTCCTCGTCGTGGATCAGGCCGAACGCGAACTCGTGGAAGTTGCCGCCGTCGGGCCACTCCGCGATCTTCGTGTGGGTGTCGTAGAAGCCGTCGCCGTCGGGGTCGGTGAGCTGCGTGAGCTGGTACCGCTCCGAGACGAAGATCGAGTCCTCGACGACCTCGATGCCCATGGGGTTGAGCAGCTCGTCCGCGACGAGCGTCGCCGTGACGTCCTCGGGGCCGTCGGCCGTGGTGACGCCGTCGAGGAAGTAGACCTCACCGGACACCGGGTCGGGGCGCCAGCCGCCGGAGCTGACCTCGCCCGTCGTCACGACGGCGAGCTGCTCGTCCGGCGTGAACGCCAGGCCGGAGACCTTGGGCTCGAAGCCCGCGGGGCGCAGGTCGACGAGCTCGTAGTTGGGGTTGACGGAGTCGAGCCGCAGGCCGTCGCCGGCCGTGTCGGTCGCGCCCTCGCAGTACTTGTAGCCGGGCGCGGTCACGCGCACGACGCCGGCCTCGGTGCTGAGCGCCGAGGTCGGGATCACCTGGAAGGAGGAGCTGCCCGGCGTCTTCCACGCGAGCGTGAGGCGCTGCTTGTCGCTGCCCTCGTAGTAGTCGACCCGCAGGTCGTGCACGCCTGCGGTGAGCGTCGCGCTGCCCTCGACGGAGGTCGAGTCGTTGGGGCCGTCGTTCTCGAGGACGAGCTGGCCGTCGATGTAGACGAGCGCGCCGTCGTCGTTGGTCACGCGGAACTGGTACTGGCCGTCCGCCGGGACGTGCAGGTTTGCGCTCACCTGCGAGATGAAGTTGTCCTCGGCGCCGAACTGCTCGGCCGTGGACCAGTCGATGGTCGGCATGAGCTTGTCGACGTTGGGCGTCTGCCCGGACTTCAGGGTGCAGACCCCGCCGGGGTTCTGCGCGAGCTGGAAGGTCCGCAGCGTGACGCCGGGCTCCTGCTCGGGGAGATCGGCCGCGGCGGGGACGGCCCAGCCCGCGACGACCAGGGCGCCGAGGGTGAGGGCGGCCGCGCCGCGTCGGTACCTGATCCGGCGGGACACCGGCAGGCTGGTGCGTTCGAGCATCGTTGCTCCTTACTCGGTCGGACTACGAGTCCACGGAGCGTAACCCCTGCCTGGCCCCGTCGATGACAACGCTGGACAGGCTAGCCCCCGTTCTATCGATGTGTCTACAACTTCCGTCGCACCGTCGACAAAAGTGCTCCCATCAGCGGGGACGTACGCTCACGGCATGACCGCACGCCACGGAGACATCGCCGACCGGACCGCGTCCCGCCCGTTCGCCCAGGTCGACGTCTTCACCCGCACGCCGACCCTCGGGAACCCCGTCGCGGTCGTGCTCGACGCCGTCGGCCTCACGGACGAGCAGATGGCCGCCTTCGCGCGCTGGACCAACCTCTCCGAGACGACGTTCCTCCTGCCGCCCACGCCCGACGGCGCCGCAGGCGGCGCCGACTACCGCCTGCGGATCTTCACCCCGGCGGGCGAGCTGCCGTTCGCGGGCCACCCGACGCTCGGGTCGTGCCACGCGTGGCTCGAGGCGGGCGGCAGCCCGCGCGCGGGGGACGTCGTCGTGCAGGAGTGCGGCGTCGGGCTCGTGACGATCCGGCGCGAGGAGGGCACGGAGCGGCTCGCGTTCGCCGCGCCCGCGCTGCTCGCCGACGAGCCGGTCCCGGCCGACGACCTCGCGGCGATCGTCGCCGCGCTCGGCGTCCCCGACGAGGCCGTGCTCGACCACCGCGTGCTCGACAACGGGCCGGGCTGGCGCGTCGCCCTGCTCGACTCCGCCGCACGTGTCGCAAGCCTGACCCCCGACTGGTCCCGGCTGCGCGCGGAGCGCCCCGACCTCTCGGTGGGCGTCGCCGGCCTGCACGGGGACGACGGCGGCCCCGACGGCACGGCCGTCGAGGTGCGCGGGTTCGCGCTCGCCATGGGCATCCCCGAGGACCCGGTCACCGGGAGCCTCAACGCCGTCGTCGGGCAGTGGCTCACGCGCGACGGCCGCCTCCCCGGGCGCTTCGTCGCCGCCCAGGGCGCCGCACTCGGCCGGGCGGGGCGCGTGCACGTCGAGCGCGACGGCGCCGGGACCGTCTGGGTCGGCGGGTCGAGCGTCACGTGCGTCGCGGGGACCGTCCGCCTCTGACGGGTCGCCGCCGCGGAAAACGGAGGCCCGGGGGCCCGCCCGCTCCGTAGACTCGGGCAAGTGTCAACAAACCCTCCGGTTTCCGGACCGGCGCGCGCCCTGACGGACCGCGCCCTGGTCTCGCGCGCCCGGTGGGCGCTCATGGTGCAGTTCGCGCTGTTCGGCGTCATCGGCACGTCGTGGATGAGCCGCCTGCCGTCGGTGCGCGAGGCGCTCGGGCTGAGCTCGGGCCAGCTCGGCGCGCTGCTCGTCGTGGGCGGGGTCGGCACCCTCACGGCCGTCGTCGTGACGGGCGCGGTCGTCGCGCGCTTCGGCAGCCGCACGACGCTCGTCGTCGCGACGTCCGCGAACGTGGTCGGGTTCGGCCTCGTCGCGCTCGGCACGGCGACCGGCAGCGTCGGCGTGTTCGCGGCGGGCGCGTTCCTCAACGGCATGTGCGGCGCGCTGACCAACGTCCCCATCAACATCTGCGCGGCGTCGGTGGAGCAGCACGTCGGGCGCGCGATCCTCCCCCACTTCCACGCGGCCTTCTCCATCGGGGCGGCGTGCGGGGCGCTCGTCGCCGCCGCGTTCTCGTGGGCGCACGTGGGCATCGCCACGCAGGTCGTCGTCGTCACACTCGTCGTCACGGCGGCCCGCGCGCTCCTCATCGCGCCCGCGACGGCGATCGCGCCCGAGCGTGCCGCGGCGCGCACGGCGGCGGCCCACGGCGCCCCCGCACCCCGGCGCGGCGCGGGCGTCCGCGCGGCGCTCGCCGCGTGGCGCGAGCCGCGCACCCTCCTCATCGGGCTCGTGCTGCTCGCGTCGTCGCTCTCCGAGGGCTCGGCGGGCAACTGGCTGTCCATCGCCGTGGTCGACGGGTTCGACGTGCGCGAGGCGCTCGGCGCGGTGGCGTACGGGACGTTCGTCGGCGCGATGACGGTGTTCCGGTTCGCCGGCACCGGGCTCATCGACCGGTTCGGTCGCGTCGCGGTGCTCCGGGCGTCGGGCGCCTCCGCGCTCGTCGGGCTCCTCGTGTTCGGCCTCGCGCCCACGCTGCCGCTCGCGTGGGTGGGGATCGTCCTGTGGGGCTGCGGTGCGGCGCTCGCGAACCCCGTCGCGATCGCCGCGGCGTCCGACGATCCCGCGCACGCCGCACCCCGCGTCGCGGTCGCGACGTCGTTCTCCACGGTCGCGATGCTGAGCGCTCCCCCGCTGCTCGGCCTGCTGGTCGACGGCGTCGGGGCCCGCCACGCTCTCCTCGTGATCTGCGCCGCGACGGTGCTGTCCCTCGCGGTCGCGGGCCAGGTCCGGCCCCTGCCGCGCCCGGCGGCGCCCGCCCCGGCCGACGACCTGCCGGAGCCCGGCCGGGAGCGCCCGGTCGGGTCCCGCTAGGGGGACGCGTCGCGCGCCCGCCGCGGCCCCGGCGCACACTGGCGGGTGTGAGCCTGGCAGCCCGTACCCCGCGCCGAGCGCCCGCTGCCGCGCGGTGGGGGTGGGTCGTGGCCGCCGTCGTGGCGGGCATGGCGTTCCTCGTGCGGTGGCACCTCGTCGGCGGCTCGGCCGGGATCGGCGGGTACCGCGGCTACGACGACGGCGTGTACTTCTCGGCCGCGGTGGCGCTCGTGCACGGCCGCGTGCCCTACCGCGACTTCCTCCTGCTGCACCCGCCCGGCTCGACGCTCGCCCTGACGCCCTTCGCGGCGCTCACCACGTGGACGAGCGACGACCACGCCCTGGTCGCAGCGCGCGTCGGCATCATGCTCGTCGGCGCGGCCAACGCCGTGCTCGTGACGCGCGTGGCGCGCCGGTGGGGCACGACGGCGGCCGTCGTGGGCGGCGTCCTCTACGCGCTGTCGTACGCCGCGGCGTGGGCCGAGCGGCTCACGCTCCTCGAACCGCTCGGCTCCCTGTGCCTGCTCGGCGGGGTCGTGCTGCTGCTCCGCGGCCTCGACCGGCGCCAGGAGGGCACCGGCCGCGAGCGCCCGTGGCTCTGGGCGGGCGGGGCCGTCCTCGGGCTCGGTGCGACGGTCAAGATCTGGGGCGTGGTGCCGCTGCTCGTCGTGCTCCTCTGGCTGCTGCTCGCCGCCGGGTGGCGCACCGCGGCCCGTGCGGCCACGGGCGCTGTCGTCGCGCTGGTGGCGGTCCTCGGCCCGTTCCTCCTCGCCGCGGGGTCGGACATGGTCCGCATGGTCGTGCTCGACCAGCTCACCCGGCCCCCGGCGACGACGGACCTCGAGCAGCGGCTCGTGTGGCTCACGGGGACCGGCGGCCTGCGCGACCTCGTGCCGGAGCAGGAGCAGCTCGCCGTGGCGTGGACCGTGCTGGCGCTCGCGACGGTCGCCGCGGTCGCGGCGTGGGTCGGGCGGCGCGGGAGGCTGTGGGTCGTGCTGCTCGCGGTGCAGGTCGGCGTCCTGCTGCTCTCGCCGTCCGCGTACCCGCAGTACGCGGCGTTCTCGGCACCGGCGCTGGTCCTCGTCCTGGCCGCCGCGTGCTCGCTCCTGCCCCGCCCGAGCCGGGTCGCGGCGGGGACGCTCCTGAGCATCGGCGCCACAGCCCTCCTCGTGGCCGCGGTGCAGACCGCACCGCGCCTCGCCCCGTTCCCGACGGCCGAGGTGGCGGCGGCGCTCCCCGACGACGGCTGCGTCCGCGCCGACTCCCCCGGGGTCCTCGCCGTCCTCGACGTGCTGAGCCGCGACCTCGAGCGCGGCTGCGAGCTCCCCGTGGACCTGTCGGGGTACTCGTACGACCACGGCGCGCGGGACGCCGCCGGCGAGCCGGTGCCGCGCCGTCGGAACCTCGCCTGGCAGGAGGAGGCGCTGCGCTACCTGACGTCGGGGTCGTCCGCCGTGCTCGTGCGGTCGACCGGCAACGGGTTCAGCGACGAGACCTGGCAGACCCTCGACGCCACGACGACGACCGTCGTCGACCGGCCGGGGGTGCAGGTGCTCGTCCCGCACGACGACGTCACGCGGCCAAGAGGCTGAGCCCGCGGGGCAGGGTCGCTCAGGCGTAGGTCCCGGTATCGCTCCGGCCGCTCAGGCGCTCCAGGTGATGCCGTGTCCACCGCCACCGCTCGTGCCCGGACACCTCACGGCGCAGGTCTCGCAAGGGGGTCCCCGTCCGGTGCGGGGGTGCCGACGGGCTCGCTCGGCGACTCCTCCGTCGTCGGCTCGTCCGCCCCGCCCGCGGCACGCTCGGCGAGCGCGGCGGCGACGGCGGCGTCGACCGCGCGCTGCTGGGCGGTCCGCGCCCGGCGCCGCGCGCGGACGCGCCAGACGACGACCAGCGCCACGAGGGCGAGGAGGCCGAGCGCGACCCATGGCACGGCCCAGGTGGTGGCGGTCGCGACGACGCCCGGCACGACGACCTCCGGGTCGGGCACCGTCCCGGGCAGCGGCACGACCTCGCCGCCGACCGTCAGCGTCGCGACCTCGCGCCCGAGCGGCCAGACGCCGTCGACCTCGACGGTCCGCTCGACGGACGAGCCGGGGAGCAGCTCGGGCACGTCGATGTCGGTCGCGGACGTCGCGCCGAGCCCGAACGGCCCGGAGATGCGGACGGCGGTCGCCGGGGCGACGCGCGCGTTGCCCTCGTTCGTCACGGTGAACGTGACGGTCGCGCTGCCGGGCGCGAACGGGTTGAGCGTGCCGTCGTAGGCGAGCCGCACGTCGTCGACCGCGAGCGCCGGGGCGAGCTCGCCCTGGACCCGCAGGTGCACGCGCGAGCCGAGCCGCCGGTCGGTCGTGACGCCGTCCTCGGCGACCACGACGAGGGACGACACGACTCCGGCGGCGTAGTCTCCCGGCGTCGCGTCGTCGGGCACGGTGACGGCGAAGGGGACCTCGACGCGCTCCTGCGGAGGGATCTCGACCTCGGCCTGGTCGAGGGCGATCCACGACCCGAGCGCGGTCGACTCCTCGCCTGCGGGGAGGAGGTCGAGCGTGCCGTCGTCGGTGAGGAAGCCGTCGGCGGCGTAGACGGCGAGCGCGAGCGGGGTGTCGCCGTGGTTCGAGACGACGAGGCTGTCGCGCAGGGAGCCGCCGGGCGCGAGCGAGTACGCGAAGTTGGGACGGTCGACGCCCTGGGCGGTGTCTCCCGGGCGCACGCCCCACTGCACGGTCTGCTCCGGGTCGGGCGCGGGGGCGTCGTCGGTCGCGACGGCCGTCCGCGCGGCGGGCGCGGCCTGGCCGGGGGCCGCGGCAGGCGCGGTGTCCCCGGGGAGCGCGGCCGCGGCGGGCGCGCCGAGGAGCGCGAGCGCGAGCAGGGGCCCGGCGAGCGCGCGCAGGGCACGGGACGCGGGGGCGGGAGAGGTGCGGCGGTGGGTCATGCGCTCGGTCCTTCGTCGGTGCAGGTGGGGCGGCTCGGACGAGAGCCGCCGGACCGGCCGGCCACCACGGCGTGCGTGGTGGCCGACCGGTCGCCCGGCCCGTGCCGGGCCGGGCTGCGGTGTCCCGCGGGATCAGCCCAGTGCGGTGAGCGTGATCGTCGCGGTGTAGGTGCCGCGCGGCGTGTCGAGCGGCATCTTGAGGTCGAGCTCGGCCCCGACCACGGACGCGCCGCGCGCGTGGCCCTCGTCGGCCCGCGCGAGGGTGCGTGCCTGCTTGAGGCCCTCGCCCTCGTCGAACCCGGACGCGACCGGGGCGCCGGCGACCGCGTCGCCGCCGTTCTCGATGACGCCCGGCGTCCAGCCGAGGTGCTTGCCGTCGACCGTCTGGCCGCCCGCCGTGAAGTCGGACACCTGGCCGGTGACCGACCACGCCGGGTCGCCCGCGCGCGTGTCCTGCACGCGCACGGGGACGAGCTGGCCCTGGGCCTGGTAGTAGCTGAGCTCCTCGTCGGCGACGCCGAGGTCGACGAGGCGCGACGAGCCCTCGAGCGACCACGTGAGCTCGCCCCCGGACTGCTGCGGCACGGTGACGGCCACGGCCTGGTCGCCCTCGGGCGCGGCCCCCGGCTCCTCGCCGGTGTGGTCGCCCTCGACGCCGCCCGCGGTGTTCCCGGGCCCGAGGACAGCGGCCGGGTCGTTGCCCGTCGCGCGGATCGTGCCCTGGACCGCCGTGCCCGCGACCCGCAGGTTGCCGGCGTTGCCGCTGAGCACGAGGTCGCCCGCGACCGCGTTGCCCCACTCGTCGGCCTCTCCGGACGCCGTCGCGCCGACGAGCAGGTCGCGCGCACCGTTGCTCACGGTGAGCGTGCCCCCGACCACGGCGCCCGCGACCGTCACGCCGAACGCGGAGCCGTCGAGCGTCGCGTCGCCGCGCACGGACGTGCGCAGCAGGTCGACGTAGCTCGCCTCCTGCGTGAGCAGCCCGCCGGAGACGGTCGAGTCGCTGATCTCGACGTCCACGCCCCCGGCCGCGACGTCGCCCCCGACGGTGAGGTCGTTGAGGTACAAGAACCCGTTCCGGGTGCCCGCCGAGTAGACGCTGACGTCCCCGGCGACGCTCGTGCCGTCGAGCAGCACGCCGTACGCGTCGGTCGCGACGACGTCGCCCCCGACGGCCACGGACGTCGCGTCGAGCCAGCCGCCCGGCTGGACCACGACGTCGCCCTCGACGGTCGCGCCACCGAGGACGCAGTCCGCGCCCCCCGGGACGACGAGGTCGCCGCTGACGGTCCGGTCGCCGAGGTCGGTCGTGCACTCGACGTCGGCGGCCTGCGCCGCGGGCGCGACCGCCGTGGCCGTGGCCACCGCGAGCAGCGCGGCGGCCGGGACCTTCCACTTCCACTTCATGTGATGCTCCTTGTCAGGTGTGGTCGGTCCGCGTCAGCCGCGGAGCGAGGAGATCTCGCCGTAGCTGCGGCGGGCGTTGCCCAGGGAGTTGAGGGCGTTGCCGGGCTCGGCCACGGTCGCCGCGTTGTCCTGCTCGTACAGCCCGAACCGCTGCCCTCGGTCGCGGAGCTGGGAGAGGAACGCCTGGTAGGGGATGTCGCCGGCGCCGAACTCGATGATGTCGTAGCCGTTGCCGCTGGACTCGTTCGTCCTGCCGTCCTTGAGGTGCAGGATCGGGAAGCGGCGCGGGTCGCGCGTGACGTAGTCGATCGGCTCGAACCCGGGGTACAGGTGGCGGCCCACGTACGCCCAGTAGACGTCCATCTCGAAGAACACGAGCTCGGGGTCGAGGTTGTCCCACAGCAGGTCGTAGACGCGCTGGTTCGGGTCGTCGCTGGTGAACGCCCACTCCTGGGCGTGGTTGTGCGAGTAGAGCTTGAGCCCCGCCGCGCGGGCCTTCTCGCCCATCTGGTTCCAGGTCTCGCAGGCCTGGAGCCACTGCGCCTTGGGGATGGGTCCGCCGTAGCCGCCCGCGATGGGTCCGCCCTGGCCGAGGTGCGGCATGCCGAGCGCGAGCGCCTTCTCGATCTCGGCGTCGATGTTCGCCGGGGTGAGGTTGACGTGCGCACCGACGGCCCGCAGGCCGTTGTCGTCGAGCAGCTGCCGGATCTCCGGCACGGTGATCGCGCCGACGCTCCCCTGCGTGTAGCCCGCGAACTCGATCTCGGAGTAGCCGATGTCGGCGAGCTCCTCGAACACGGCCCGGAACCCGAGCGAGCTGACCTTGTCCCGCACGGTGTAGAGCTGGATGCCGATGCGGTTCACCGGCACGAGCCGGTTGCGCCCGCCGGACGGCGCGACCGCCGTCGGGAGGGCGCCGCCGAGCGCGTTCGCCGCCGACGGACCGAGGGCGGCCCCCACGCCCACGGCGACCGACGACGCCGCGAGCGCCTTGAGCAGGTTGCGACGGGTCATCGGCTTGGCCGAGACCGTCGGGTGGTGGTGTGAACTCATGTCTCTCCTTCGAGGTGAGCCGCCCCGGGACCGCACCCGGGGACGCCTGGGGGCCGGTGGCCCGGGCGGGTCGCCCGGGCCACCGGTGGGACGGTCAGCTGCGGACCGTGAGGGTGAGGTTCACCGTGCTGGGCGCGACCCCGGCGGACCCCTGGTAGCGGGCCTGCACCTGGTAGGTGCCGGTCGCCGCGAGCTTGGGGAGCGTCACGACGACGTCCCCCGCCTCGTCGAGCGTCCCGGTGAGCGACGCGACGGTGCCGTTGTTCTTGCGCACCGTCACCTGCACGTCGCCCGTGGGCACGACGCCGGTCGACGACTCCACGTGGAGCGTCGCCTTCGCCGCGACGGCGGGCTTCACCGGGTTCGGCGCCACGCTGCCCGTCGTGGTCGACCGGGCCTGGGCCACCGTGAGGCGCACCGTCCCCGCCGACGCCGTGTAGACGCCGTCGGCGCCGTACGTCGCGGTGAGGGTGTGCGTCCCGACGGCGAGCGACGGGTCGATCGCGATCGTCGCCGTGCCGTCCGCGAGCGTCCCGCGCCCGACCTCGGTCTCGCCCGTGGTGAGCACGACCTCGCCCGTGGGCGTGCCGCCCTCGCCCGTGACCGTGACGACGGCCTCGCCCGGCGCGCCGTAGGAGACGCGCGCGGCGCCGACGGAGACCGTCGTGGCCGAGGCGACCGTCGGCTCGTCCGGGGCGTCGAGGTCGATCGTGAACGACACCGCGCCGGCCTCGGAGACGTTGCCGCCCGTGTCGGTCGCGCGGTAGAGCAGGTCGTACGCGCCGTCCTGCGAGAACGTCACGCCGTACTGCTGGTTCGCCGCGAGGTTCGTCCACGTCGCGCCCGCGTCGCGCGAGTACTGCACGCTCGCGACCGCGCCGTCGTCGGTGGCCTGCACGGAGAACCGCACCGGCTCGTTGAACACGCCGCCGACGCCCGTGGGCGTCTCCGGCGCGAGCGTGTGCGCGACGGTCGGGGCGGTGACGTCCGCCGCGCCCGCGCCCACCATGGTGATCGCGTCCACCGCGAGCTCGTCGGACGACGTCACGAACAGCGTGCCCGAGCCCTCGGGGGCGTCGAACGTGATCTCGACGTCCTGCCAGCCCTCGCCCGCGGGGACGACGGCGGTCGCGAACGGCTCGGCGTCGGCCGCGCCCCAGCGGAGCTCGAGCTCGCCGCCGCCGCTCGCGCGGACCACGGCGCCGTCGATCCCGGCGAAGCTCACCGGGTCGTACCGCAGGAAGTCGCCCGCGCCGAGCCCGCGGACGGCGTTGCCGCCCCGCGCGGTCGCGTCGGCGAACACCTCGACGCCCTCGCGGCCGATCGCGTGCTCGCCCTGCTGCTCCTTCGGGTTGAGGCGCAGCGTCGCCTCGCCCGTGGCCGGCGGGAGGCCGTTGTGGCCCGCGTCGGTGTACGTGACGACGACCGCCCCGTACAGGAGCGCGCCCGGGCCGTGCTCGGGCGAGTTGGGGTCGGTGCGCCACGCGCCCGTGCAGCCCGTGCCCGTGGACTCGGGGTGCGCGTGCTCGTCGTGCCCGAGGCCGTAGGTCCACGCGACGCGCGAGCACACGGTGCCCGAGCCCGCCTGCGGGTCCTCGAACGCGGCGGCGTACGCCTCGAGCACGTCCGCCACCATCTGCGCGGTGACGGCACCGCCGGAGATCGCGACGAGCTCGTCGAGGGTGAAGCCGGAGGCCTCGCCCAGCGTCTCGGCGTCGACGCCGAGCGTCTCGACGAGGACGTCGTGCCCGATGGCGTCCGCGAGCCACTCGCCGATCTGGTCGCCCGACGTGAGGTGCGGGGTCGGCGCCTCGCCGCCGCCGAGGTCGTCCTCGGCGTCGGTCGTGGTCACCTGGTACGGGACGGCCTGGCCCCAGTCGAAGAACGCGCCGTCGGCCGGGTACTCGATCGTGACCTCGGGCGCCTGGTTCCCGACGGAGATGACGCGCGACGTGAGGGAGAACTTGCCCGACGCGTCGGTGACGCGCAGGCGCGCGGTGTACGCGCCGATCTCCGTGTACGTGTGCGTCGTCCGGACGCCCTCGGCGTCGAACGTGCCGTCACCGTCCACGTCCCACGCGTAGGTGAGGTCGTCGCCCTCGGGGTCGGACGACGTCGACGCGTCGAACGTCACCTCGAGCGGCGCCTGCGACGACGACGTGGGCGTCGCGGTGAAGCGGGCCTGGGGCGCCTTGTTGCCCTCGGCGTAGTCGATCCGGTACAGGCCCGCGTCGGGGTTGGCGCGGAAGAAGCCGTCGCCGTAGTCGAGCACGTAGAGCGAGCCGTCGGGACCGAACTCGAGGTCCATCGGGTTGTCGTGCGGCGGCTGGCCCGCCGCGGCGAGCGCGGCGTTCGGCAGGAAGTCCTCGATGTGCGTGACGTCGAAGGTCTCCCAGTCGACCGTGAACGCGGCGAGGTAGTCCTGCGAGAACTCGCCGAAGAACGCCTTGCGGTCCCAGTACGCGGGGAGCTTCGTGGTCGACGGGTTGTCGGCGTCGTAGTGGTAGACGGGACCACCCATCGGCGCCTGGCCGGAGCCGGAGCCGAAGTTCACGAGCTCGTCCCACGGCTGGTCGCCCGGGTTGTCGCCGTACCAGAGCGTCGCGGCGCGGGCCGGCGGCAGCTCGCGCAGGCCCGTGTTCCAGCGGGAGTCGTTGACGAGGTTCTCGGGGTCGAAGAACTCCCCCGGCGTGCCCGTCGCGAAGTCCCAGTCGTTGTAGGCGAAGTTGTCGCCCTGGACGTAGGGCCAGCCGGCGTTGTGCGGGTCGTCGAGCGAGACGACGTTCCACTCCACGAGGCCCATGGGCCCGCGGCCCGCGGTCTCCGCGACCGCCTTCGTCGCGTCGGGGCCGTAGTCGCCCCAGGAGAGCGAGTTCGTCTCCGGGTCGACCTCGAACCGGAACGGGTTGCGCACGCCCATGACGAAGATCTCGGGGCGCGTGCCCTCGGTGCCCGGCGCGAACAGGTTGCCCTCGGGGATCGAGTACGAGCCGTCGTCCTCGACGTGGATCCGCAGGATCTTGCCGCGCAGGTCGTTCGTGCTCCCCGCGCCACGACGCGAGTCGAAGCCGGGGTTCATGCCGGGGGCGTCGTTGTTCGGCGCGAAGCCGTTCGCGCCCGGGGTGCTCGCGGGCGTGTTGTCGCCCGTCGTGAGGTAGAGGTTGCCGTCGCCGTCGAAGTCGATGTCCGCCCCGACGTGGCAGCACTGGCCGCGCTGCACCTCGACGTCGAGGATCACCTGCTCGCTCGCGAGGTCGATCGTGTCGCCCGTCCACTGGAACCGCGCGAGGCGGTTCACGCCCACCCAGCGGTCCCAGTAGCTCTCGTCCTCGCCCGCCGGGAGCGAGTTGGGCGCGTTGCCCGTCGGGGTGTCCGCGACGCCGTCGCCGTCCGCGTCGCGCGGCGCGTAGACGAGGTAGACCCACCCGTTGTCCTCGAACTCCGGGTCGAGCGCGACGCCCTGGAGGCCGTCCTCCGAGTTCGCGTAGACGTCGAGCGTCGTGACCACGCGCGTGACGCCCGTCGCCGGGTCGGTGAGCCGCACGTCGCCGTTGCGGGCCGTGTGCAGGACGCGCGAGTCCGGGAGGATCGCGAGGTCGATGGGCTCGCCCACGTCCTTCGTCAGCAGCACGCGCTCGTAGTTGGACCAGTCGAGCGCCGCCTCGGCACCCGGTTCCGCGCCGTGGTCGACGCCGTCGTGCGCGACGGCAGGTGCCGTCGCCGCGCCCAGGCCCGTGAGCGCGAGGGCGCCGGCGGCCAGAGCCGCGGTCACCCGCCGGTTCCGGCGCGTACGCCGGTCGATATCCTTCATCTGATGCCGCTCCTGTGAGGTTCAGTCGCCTGTGAGGGGTCATCCGGACCGGGTCGCCCCCGTCGCGCCAACGACGGAATCAGGGCGGCTCGGTCTGTCTGTGCTGGTGGGAGGGCTGCGCGCCCCCTGCCCGGTGGTCCTCCTCGTCTCGTCGTCGAGCGCGATCCCCCCGCACGTCGTCGTGCGGACGGAGAGTGCCACCACGTGCACCGGGGCACGCGCGGAGGCGGTCGGGCCGTAGCGGTCGGGTGAAATTCACCTACCACTCGGTCGTCATCCTACGAGGCTTCTGTCGGGTGTCAATCAAAAGTCGAAAGTCCGCCGATGCACGGACTAGAGGCAGGAACGCAGCCGAATCCTGACTGCGCTGTCGGGTTCGGGAGCTGACCTCGAGCGCGCAGAGATCCCGCCAACGATCCGCCGTCGAGCACGTCGAGGCCGACGGCCTGCACGCCCGCTGCGCGGGCCTCCCGGCGTCCCGTGGGCCGAGAAGGCCGCGAGCACGGGAAGAAGGGGGTGCCTCTTTGGCAAGAATGAGGCTATTCACAGGCTCGTAGTCCGGACAGTATGAGCGCATGAAGTCGGTAGCTCTGAGCGAGGCGAGGGACAGGCTGTCGGCCCTGGTGGACGAGGCCGAGCGAGAGCTCCAGATCATGCGGATCACCCGGCAGGGGCGCGGTGCCGCGGTGCTGATGGCCGGGGACTACCTCGAGTCGCTGCGCGAGACGCTGTTCTGGCTGTCCGAGCCCTGCGTGCTCGACGACGTCGACGGGGCCCGTCGCGCCGCCGCCGAGGGCGCGACGACGTCCGGTGACGACCTGCGAGCACGGTCGGGGCTGCCGGCCCGGTGACCGCCGACCAGACCCCCAGCGTGGCGGCTCGAGGTCGCGACCGCGGCCGAGCGGTTGTTGCGACGCCTACCGCACAAGGTCGCGACCGCGGTGGTCAGGACCGGTACACCCAGTGCCACGGTTCGCGCGGGGTGTCCTCGACGAAGCCGAAGCGGCCGCCGTTGGTGCGCATCCACGCCTGGGCCCGGTCGTCCAGGTCGAGGTCGACCGCGATGCCCCAGCCGTGCAGGCTGGTCCCCGGCTCGGCGGCGAGCCCGCCCTGGGAGTAAAGGCCCTTGCGCGCGGCGACGTCGACCTGCGCGTCGTAGGACCGGTAGGAGTCCGTGATGCCGATGCGGACGCCGTCGCGCGCCGCCTCGGCGAGCAGGCCTTCGAGCGCCTGGCCCGCGGGCGCCCAGAGGCGGTGGCCGGTCGTCCCGACCTCCTGCAGGGCGGTCCGGGGGATCTTCCCGTTGCCGTAGGCCGCGAGGTCGCCGGGGACGCCGTCGACCGTGCGCGTCCGGTCGGGACCGGTCGCTCCCGCCACCGGGGTGCTGCCGGTGCCGGTCGAGCCCGCCAGCACCGTGCTGAGGAGCTCGTCGAAGCGCGCGCCGGAGCCGGTCGCGACCGCCTGCGCCGCACCGGGATCGACAGCACGGACGTCGACGGCGCGGGCGGGACTGAGGGTCGCCTCGATGGCAGCCACGCGCTGCGCGATCGCGGTGATGCCGTCCATCCGGTCGTCCTCCTGGGGGGCGCGCCGGCGGTGGCGTCCACCGGTCGGCACTCCCTATGCACCGCGACGAGCGGTCTGCCGCCTCCCCGCGTCGCAGCGACCGCGCCGAGCGCCCGCTCCCGGCTCGACCGCGATCGCCCGCTCCCGGCTCGACCGCGCGGGGGTCAGACGGCCGCGCCGGGACGCGTGGCCGCCTCGAGGAGCTCGAGCACGTGGACGTAGTCCTCGCCCGTGGCGCGCGACATGCCCATCTCGCACGTCCGGTTGCTCGACACGTACGCGTCGAAGCGCCCCTCGGGGAGCGTGCCGGCGCGGTGCGCGACCTCGTCCGCCTCGGCGCGCGTCGCGCCCGCGGTGAGCTCGGGGTGCAGCATCCCCCGGTCGCCCGCGAACCCGCAGCAGCCCCAGGCCGTCGGCACGGTGGCGCGCTCGGCGACGGCCTCCGCCACGGCCCGCAGGTCGTCCACGGCGCCCAGGTGCACGGTCGCGCACGTCGGGTGCACGACGACGTCCCCCGCCCGCGCGACGTCGACCCCGCGGGCCGCGAGGCCGGGCAGCACGTCGGTGCGCACGAACGTCACGGCGTCGACGACCCGCAGGCGGGCGAACCGGTCGCGCGTCCGCTCGTCGCGCGGGTCCGTCCCGGTGAGGTGGCGCGCCGTCTCGGCGAGGCCGTGGGTGCAGCTCGACGCGTCGCACACGACCGGCAGCTCGCCCTCGCGCGTGGCGACCCACAGCGCGTCCACGACCTTGCGGGCCATGGCGGCCGCGCCGTCGGGCAGGCCCTTGGACGACCACGGGGTGCCGCAGCACAGCCCGCCGATCCCGTCGGGGACCACGAGCCCGACGCCCGCCCTCTCGCACAGCGCCCGGAACGCCGCCTCGGCCCCGACCGGGCGGCTCGCGCCGTCCCCGCCGCACGCGCCCGCGGGCAGGCCGGCACCGGCGGGCGCGAAGAGCTCGCCCATGCACGACGCGAACAGCACCGCGCGCGCGGAGGTGGCGCCGCCGTCGGGCACGACGGCCGTGGTCCCGCGGCGCGGCCCCGGGCCGGGCAGGTCGGCGTCGACGCGCGGGACGACGTCCGTCCCGACGACCCCGCGGGCGACGTCGGACGCGACGCGCACGAGCGGCGTCGGGAGCGCTTCGACGACGCCGAGCGCGGCGCGCAGGCCCGTGACGACGGTCCCCCAGTGCTCGGCGGCGGCCGCTCCCCCGCGCTGCACGAGCCGCGGCTGCGACCGCGCGCGGTGGCCCTTCATGACGACGCCCGTGTCGATGCCCACGGGGCACGCCTCGACGCACAGCGAGTCCGCGGCGCACGTCGCGACGCCCTGGTAGGCGTACTGCCGCTCGAGCTCGCGCCGCTCGGCGGGCGGCGCGGCGGCCATCTCCTTGAGCAGCGCGATCCGCTGGCGCGGCGTGGTCGTCACGGTGCGCGACGGGCAGCCCGGCTCGCAGTACCCGCACTCGACGCAGCGGTCGACGAGCGCCGCGTCGTCCCCGCCCGCCGACGACTCGACCTTGAGGTTGCGCAGGTGCTCGTGGTCGTCGTCGGTGAGCACGACGCCCGGGTTGAGCAGGCCGTGCGGGTCGAGCAGCCGCTTGACCTCGCGCATGACGGCGTAGAGCTCGTCGCCGTACTGGCGCCGCACGAACGGCGCCATGATGCGGCCGGTGCCGTGCTCGGCCTTGAGCGTGCCGCCGTGGCCGAGCACGAGGTCGACGAGGTCGTCGCTGAACGCCGCGTACCGGTCGAGCTCGGCGCGGTCGCCGAGGCGCGGCGTGATCATGAAGTGCAGGTTGCCGTCCTTGGCGTGCCCGAACGTCACCGCGTCGCCGTAGCCCCGGCGCTCGAAGAGTGCGCCGAGGTCGCGCACCGTCGCGGTGAGGTCGGCGACGGGGACGGCCACGTCCTCGAGCAGTGCGGTGCTGCCCGCGGGCCGCGCGCCCGCGACGGCGGTGTACAGGCCCTTGCGCACGCGCCACAGGCGCTCGCGCGTCGCGGCGTCGGTCGTCACCGCGGCGGGGACGGCGAGGGATCCGGCGAGCGAGCCGACGACGTCGCGCGCCGCCTCCTGGAAGGGCGCGAGACCCTCGGGGGTCGCGGCCCGGTACTCGACGAGGAGCGCGGTCTGCCGGCGGATCCCCGCCCCGGAGGCGAGCGAGCGCATCGAGGGGTCGGCGGCCGGGTCCGCCGCGGCCACGCGGAGCGACGCCGCGTCGAGCAGCTCGATCGCCTCCGCGCCCGACGCGACGAGCGGCACGAGCGCGTCCGTGGCGTGCTCCAGCGAGTCGAGCACGAGGAGGGTCGTCGCCGCGTGCGCGAGGAGCGGCACCGTCCGGAACGTCACGTCGGCGACCCACCCGAGCGTGCCCTCGCTCCCGACGAGCAGGTGCTCGAGGATCTTCACGGGCTCGTCGTGGTCGAGGAACGCGTTGACGGAGTAGCCCATCGTGTTCTTCATCGAGAACTGGCGCTCGATCTCCGCGCGCGCCGCCGCGCTGCCCCGCACGCGGTCGCGCAGCTCCGCGAGACCGCGGTGGATCGCGGGCTCGGCGGCGCGCAGGCGCGCGTCGGCGTCGGGCGCGCCCGTGTCGACGACCGTCCCGCTCGCGAGCACGACCGTCATCGCCTCGACCGTCCGGTACGCGGTCCGCGCCGTCCCCGACGACATGCCCGACGAGTTGTTCGCCACGACCCCGCCGATCGTGCACGCGATCTCGCTCGCCGGGTCCGGGCCGAGCCGGCGCCCGTGCCGCAGCAGGTGCGCGTTGACCAGCCGCAGCGTCGCGCCGGGCTCGCAGCGCACGCGCTCGCCGCCGTCGAGCACCTCGACCCGGGTGAAGCGCGTGCGCGTGTCGACGAGCACGCCCGCGCCCGACGCCTGGCCGGACAGGCTCGTGCCGCCGGAGCGGAACGTCACCGGCAGCCCGCGGCGGGTCGCCTCGCGCATCGCGGCGACGACGCCGTCGCGGTCGTGCGCGCGGACGACGACCTCGGGCCGCAGGAGGTAGTGCGACGCGTCGTGCGCCTGCGCGACCCGCGTGAGGAGGTCCGTGCGCAGCTCGAGGCCGGGCGTCTCGACGGCGGTCACGGGCGCGTCCGGCGGTCGTAGCCGAGGCGGTGGGGCTGCACGGCCTCGTACGTCGCGCGCAGGTTCGCGGTCGTGCGGTCGTACAGGCGCTGCGCGACGCGCACGAACAGGAAGTCGACGAGCGCGAGCTGCGCGATGCGGCTCGACAGGGCGCCGGACCGGAACTGCGTCTCGCGCGCCGTCGTCGTCAGCACGAGGTCCGCGTGCTCGACGAGCGGCGACTCGGGGAAGTTCGTCACGGCGACGGTCGTCGCGCCGCGGTCGCGCGCGATGCGCAGGGCGTCGTTCGTCTCGACGGTGAGCCCGCTGTGCGAGACGCCGACCGCGACGGCGCCCTCGGCCAGGAGCGCCGCGGACTGGAGCTGGACGTGCGGGTCCGGCGACGCGAAGCACAGCAGCCCGATGCGCTGGAGCTTCTGCGCGAGGTCCTGCGCCGTGAGCCCGCTCGACCCGACGCCGAACAGGTCGATCCGCGTCGCCTGCGCGACCGCGGCGGTGACCTGCTCCAGCGCGTCGAGGTCGAGCATGCGCGCCGTCTCCTCGATGGTGCGCGCCTCGTGGAACGCGATCTTCGTGACGACGTCGTGCAGCGTGTCGTCGGGGTCGATCTCGCCGTGCGCGACGTTCGCGCGCTCCTGCTCGACGGCGCGGCGGCTCGTCGCCTGCGCGAGGTCGATGCGGAACTCCGGGTACCCGGCGTACCCGACGGCGCGGCAGAACCGCACGACCGTCGCCTGCGACGTCCCGACGAGCGCGGCGAGCTCCGTGATCGTCTTGCCCACGACGGCCGCCGGGTCGGCGAGCACGGCCTCGGCGATGCGCGCCTCGGCGGGCCGCAGGCTCGGCAGGGCCTGGCGGATGCGGACGAGGCCGTCGGCGGTCATGGGGTCTCCTCGGCGGTGGTCGGGTGCTGCGGGGCGGTGCCGGGCGCGCCCGGCGGCAGGGCGGTCGGTGGCGCGGCGGTCGGTGGCGCGGCGGGGTCGTCGAGCGTGAGCCAGGGCGCGTGCCCGACGACGGAGCCCGGATCGGTCGCGAGGCGCGTGGCGAGGTGCAGCGCGCCGTCGAGCGGCGTGCCCGCGGGGTCGACGAGCGCGACGTCCGGCCGCAGCACGGCGAGCCGCGCCCGGAACGCGTCCGTCAGCAGCGGGCCGATCCCCAGCACCCCGCCGGTCGCGGCGGCGAGCGGCGGGACGCCGTCGACGAGCGCAGCCACGAGCGTCGTCGCGAGGTGGGTCCCAGCGCCCGCGAGGACCTGCCGCGCGACGGGGTCGTCGGCACGGGCCGCGGCCGCGACGTCGGGCGTGAACGACGCGAGCACCTGGGCGCGGTCGGGGCGCGTGTAGAGCTGCCCGGGCCACGACGGCACCGGGCCGAACCGCGCGACGGCGGCGGCGAGCAGCGCCGGCGAGCCGCCGGAGTCGCGGCCGTCGTGCGCGGCGACCGCGGCCCGCAGCCCCTGCGCGCCGATCCACGACCCGGAGCCCAGGTCGCCGAGCAGGTGGCCCCACCCGTCGACGCGGTGCCACACGGTCCGCAGGTCGGTGCCGAGCGCGATCGCCCCGGTGCCGACCGCCACGACGGCGCCGGGACGGCCGCCCAGCGCGCCGAGGTGCGCGGTGAGCGCGTCGGCAGCGACGGCGGTGCGCGGGCCGGGCCGGACGGACGGGTCGCCGTCGACCGCGGGGCCCGCGGCGTGAGGCAGGCTCGTGCGCAGCGCGGCGTGCAGCTCGGCGGGGTCGCGCACGAGGGACGCGAGGCCGGTCGCACCGACCGCGGCAGCGGCGACGCCGTCCGCGGCGAGGGTGGGGACCGCGTCCCGGAGCCGGTCGAGGAGATCGCGCACGACGTCCGCGGCGTCGCTCCCCGTGGGCCCGATCGCGACCGGTCGGCCGGTCAGCGCGACGTCGTCCGCTTTCGCACCGGAGCCTGCCGCAGCGGGCAGGCGACGGGCGAGGAGGCGGCTCCCCGACCCCCCGACGTCGAGCCCGACGACCCACGGGCCCTCGGGCGTGCTGCTGCTCACGGGGCCAGTGTGGCACAAAGTTTCACAGCAGAGAGGCAAAAGGGAGATTCTTGCCAGGGCGTCCGGGCTGCGTGCGCTCACCGTACGCCGCCCGGTCCACCGCGGGAACCCCCGCCGCGGTCATTCGTGCTCCGGGTCGTTCCGCAGCACGAGGGCGGCGACCTGGGTCCGCGACTCCACGCCGAGCTTGGCGATCACCCGGCTGACGTGCGTCTTCACGGTGGCGAGCGAGATGAACAGCGCCGCGCAGATCTCCGCGTTCGACATCCCCCGGGCGAGGGCGCGCGCGATCTCGCGCTCGCGCGGGGAGAGCGTCGCGAGGGCGTCGACCGCGGCGCTGTCCGGCGGTCGGGTGTTCTCGGCGGCGAGCGTCATCACCCGCCGCAGCACCGCGGGCGCGAGGACGGGCCGCCCCTGGGCCGCCGCGCGGACGGCGTGGGCGAGCTCGTCGGGCGGCGCGTCCTTGAGGAGGAACCCGCACGCCCCGGCACGCAGGGCGCGCACGACGTGGTGGTCCGTGTCGAAGGTCGTCAGGACGATGATCGCCGTCTCCGGCCGGAGCGCGGTCTCGCGCGCCGTCGCGACCAGCCCGTCGCAGCGCGGCATGCGCAGGTCCATGAGCACGACGTCCGGCCGGCAGGCCTCGATGACGTCGCGCGCGTGGTCCCCGTCGACCGCCTCGCCCACCACGGCGATGTCGGGCTCGCCGCCGAGCATCAGGCGCAGCGCCGAGCGGACCTCCGGCTGGTCGTCGACGGTGACCACCCGGACGACGTCGGGCGACGGGCGGCTCACGCGGCCGGCCAGGGGATCGTCACCGCGACCACGTGCTCGTCGTCGCCCGGGCGGACGCTGACGGACCCGCCCACGGCCCGGGCCCGTTCCTGCATCCCGATGACGCCGAGGCCCGGCCGGGGCGCAACCTCCCGCGCCCCCGCGAGCGGGTTGCGCACCACGATGGCCAGCTCGCGGCCGGGAGCGCCGCTGATGGCGACGTCGACACGCTGGCCGGGCGCGTGCCGCCGGGCGTTGGTGAGGCACTCCTGGACGATCCGGAACGAGTGCCGGCTGACGGTCGGGGGCAGGCGCTCGAGGTCGACGGCGCAGTCCGTCCGGGCGAGCGGCGTCTCGGCGACGAGCTCGTCGAGCCGGTCGAGGGTCGGCTGGGGCTGGTCGTCGTCCGACCGGCTCGGGCCCCGCGCGTAGGTGAGGAGCTCGCGCAGGTCGGCGAGCGCCTGACGGCTGCTGTCGTGCAGGGCGGCGACGGCCTCGTCCCGGTCCGCGGCGTCGAGGTCCGTCCGGTGCCGCAGGACGCTCGCGTGCATCGCGGTCACCGAGAGGCGGTGGGCGAGGGCGTCGTGCATCTCCCGGGCGATCTGCATGCGCTCCTGGTGGCGCGCGCGCTCCTCGCCGAGGCGCTGCTCCTCCGCGGTCAGCCGGGCCCGCTCGTGCAGGGTGGCGACGAGGTCCCGCCGCGCGCCGACGGCGATGCCCGCGGCGAGCACGACGGCGAGGACGACGGCGGTCGCGCCCACCGCGGCCACCACCTCCCACCACGGCAGCGCCACGCCGACCAGGTCGATCCCCAGGGCGGCCACCGCCAGGACGCCGACGAGCCAGACCGCCGCGACCGGCGCCAGCTCGCGCACCCGGCGCCGGGTGGCGAGCGACCCGAACGCGAAGAGGGCCGCCGGCACCGCCGCCGTCGAGACGACGGCGAGCACGGCGAGCAGCAGGGCGACGAGGAAGGGCGCGCTGCGGCGCCAGAGCACGACGACCCACGCGGCGACCCCGAACGCGAGGTCGAGGAACAGGAGCGCGGCGAACCGCACGGGGTCGTCCTGCGCTCCCGGCGTGTCGACGCTGAGGGCGAAGTTGCCGAGGAACAGCAGAGCCCCCGACAGGGCGACCGCGGCCAGGAGGCCGGTCTCGCGGAGGACCCGACGCCACGCCGGGCGCTGCGCGAACATGCTCACCGGAGCACTGTAGGCACCGACGAGCCCGGCGCCCCGGCTGAGGACGGGAAATCAGACCGATGACCGATACCGCGGCACGAGCCGCCCGACCAGGCTCGACGCATGCACCCCTCGCTCGACGAGAGTCCCGTCCCGACGGCACCCGTGCCCGGCGCGCCGCTCATCGGTCCCGTGTCCCAGCCCACGCTCGACAGCACGACCGCGACCACCTTCCCCTACCACCGGGCGGCCCGCGTCGACCTTCGCCCCGCACGGTGGTGGACCCCGCTCACCACGTTCGGCGCGACGGCGCTCCTCTACCTCGCCTTCCTCGCCCCGGTCGCCGTCGTCGCGGTCGCCTACGCCGTGCTGGTGCCCTACCGGCCCGGGCTGCCGACGCCGTCCGACGACTTCTCCGACCCGCTCAACCCGCTGGACTGGGCGATCGGGCTCGGGCTCATCGCGCTCCTGCTGCCCGCCGTCGTGCTCGGCGTGCGCTGGGGCGGTCGGCGCCGCGGCACGATCCACTCGGTCACCGGACGGTTCCGGTGGGGGCTCGTCGGCAGCGCGGTGCCGCTCGTCGTGCCGCTCTACGGCGTCGTCACGGTGGGCGGGTTCCTGCTCCGGCCGCCGTCCGACCTGGCGACCCCCGCCGTGACTCCGGCCCTGCTGGTGAGCCTGGGGTGCATCCTCCTCCTCGGGCCTCTGCAGTGCGCCGCCGAGGAGTACGCGTTCCGCGGCCTGCCCCAGCAGATGCTCGGCACGTGGCTACGCTCGCCGGTGTGGGGGATCGTCCTGCCCGTCCCGTTCTTCGTCGTCGGACACGGGTACGACGGGGTGGGGCAGATCGGCATCGCGGCGTTCGCGCTCTGCACCGGGTTCCTCGTCTGGAAGACGGGCGGGCTCGAGCTGGCCGTGCTCGTGCACGTCGCCAACAACCTCTTCCTGTTCCTCCTCGCGCCCTTCAGCACCTCGTCGATGGAGCAGGGCGCGGTCGAGCCGCTCGTGCTGCTCGTCGACCTCGGGCTCCTCGGCAGCGCCACCGTCGTGCTCACGGTGTGGTTCTCCCGCCGCGAAGGGCTGCGGTTGCGCGAGCCCTACTGCGGCCGGATGCCCGCCGCGCGCCCGGGGTCGTGACCCGGCCACCCCTCGCGGACCCCCTGAGGCGGCTCGCCTAGGATGCGGGCGTGCCCCGACGACGCCGTCCCGACCACGCGCGGATCACGTTCGCGCTCGACGACGTCGCGGGCGACGCGGGACCGGACCGGCACCCAGAGCCGGGACCAGGCCCGGGCCCCGAGGAGGCCGCCCCGCCTCGCACGAGCGGCGCCGGACGGCGGCGCCTGCGTCTGGCGCTCGCGGGCGCGACCGCCGTCGGGCTCGTCGTCGCCGGGATGGCGGTCGTGGATGCCGCGTCGTCGCGCGGGTCGCTGGAGACGCTGCGCCGCTCCGTCGGGGGTGTCGAGCCCGTCGAGAGCACGCCGCGGGAGCTCTGGTCCACGGACGCGCAGACGAGCGGCGCCCTCGCCGCGCTGCCCGGCCTCCTCGTCGTCGTGCGCGACGACGAGGCGGTCGCCCACGACCTCGACTCCGGCGCGGTCCGCTGGACCGTGCCCCTCCCACGCACGTCCCGCTGCGGCGGCGAGCTCGAGCTCGCGCTGACGTCCCCGGTGCCGGACGAGACGCTCGTGTGCGTCACCGACGACGTCCCCTCGCCGCTCGCGAGCCGGACGCTGCTCACGACGACGACCGGCGAGGCGGTCGACGGGACGGCGTCCTTCCCCGCCCCGCAGGTGACCGTGCTCGACGCCGACGGCACCGCCACGACCCGCCCCCTGGACGCGTCGCGCGGCTGGTCGGCGCCGGGACCGGACGGCACGGTCGCCCGCTTCCGCCGCGTCGGCGACACGCCCGCCGCCCCGGTGCCGACCGACCCCTCGACGGGCCTGCCTACCGACCTGTCCGGAGGGCGCGCGGCGGTCGTCACGCTGGAGGACGCCCGGACCGGTGCCGTCCGCTGGGAGCACGAGCTGCCCTTCGTCGCCGAGGAGGGCGGGTGCGACCAATACTCCGTCGCCGAGGACGCCACGTACGCCGACCTCGACGGCGGGACCGTCGTCCGCTCCGCCGGGCTCGTGGCCGTGCGGGGCTGCGGTGTCGACGCCCGGTTCACGCCCGAGGGCACCCGCGTCGACGACCCGGAGAAGCCCGCGGACGTGGTCGCGCAGCTCCCCGACGGCGCGCTCCTGCGCGCGATCGACCGCGGCTGGGCCGCGCCGGACGGTTCCGGCGCAGCAGCCGTGCTCGAGCCGGACGGTGCCCTCCGGTGGGAGCCGACGGGCGAGGTGATCGTCCCGACCGCGACGGACGGGACCGCGGGAGACCTCGTGCTCACGCGCCAGGTCACGGACCTCGTCGCGCACGACGCGGCCGGGCGCCCGCGCTGGGAGAACGCGGAGGTGAACTCCCCCGAGATCGCGTACGTCGTCGCGGACGGCGTCGCCGTCGTCCTCCAGGGCATGGGTTCGGTCCTCGTCGGGGTCGACGTGGAGACCGGGCGCACCCTGTGGACCCGCACGATCGACGAGCTGGTCGACGACGGCGCGGGGCCCGCCGTGGGCCCCGGGATGCTGCACGTCGGGCAGGCGTTCACCGACGGCGCCCGCGCGCTCCTCGCCGTCTCGGCGTGGGAGGACGAGGAGCACAGCACGACACGGCTCGTCGCGCTCGACCTCCGCGACGGCGAGACCGGCTGGAGCAGCGCCTCGGCGTCCAGCACCCGGTACGCCGCGGTCCAGGGCCGGCTGCTGCGGCTCGACCTGGGTGACGACCCGACGGTGACCCGCCTGGGCTGAGGCGCCGGACCGACGCTCAGCGCGCGAGCCACTCCTTGCGCTCCGCGGGCGGCAGCTTCTCGACGGCGGCGCGCAGCACGTCGCGCGACATCGTGGCCGCCCGCTCCTCGAGGAACGCCCGCAGCCGCTCGGGCTCGACGTCGCCCGCGTGCCGGAGCATCCAGCCGACGCCCTTCTGGACGTACGGCTCCGGGTCGTCGAGCAGCATCGCGGACAGCCGGAACGTGTCGTCGACCTGGCCGCGCCGGAGGAACGCCGCCGTCGCGACGACGGCGGAGCGACGGCGCGGCCAGTCGGGCGCGCGCGCCAGGTCGTCGAGCACGTCGCGCGGGCGGTCGAGCAACCACGTCCCCAGCACCTGGGACGCGGTGAGGTCCACGAGGTCCCACGTGTCGATGCGGTCGTGCCGGCGCAGGAAGAGCTCGACGAGCTCCGCGTGCCGATCGACCGTCACGCGCCGGGCGGTCGCCGACTTGCCCATGATCGAGCACCCGCCGGCCCGCACCTCGTGGATCCGGTCCTCGAGCAGCAGCTCGATCTGGTCGACCGGCAGGTCGAGGGCGTTCTTCGCGAGCACGAACACGTCGCCCATTCGCACCCCGGCGACGGTGCCGTCGCCCGAGAAGCTCCGGGCGGACGCGCGGCGCTGGGCCGCCGTCGCGCGGGCGAGCAGGTCGGCCCGGAAGTCGGTCGCCGTCGTGTACGGCGGCATCGTCCCTCTCCTCTCCTCCGGGCGCGTGCCCGGGGTCCTGTCGTCGTCGGGCGGCCCGTGCCCCCGGCGGTCCTGCGGCTCAGCGCGGCGCCATGCGGATGGCGCCGTCGAGGCGGACCACCTCGCCGTTGAGCATCGGGTTCTCCACGATCGCGCGCACGAGGTGCGCGTACTCCTCCGGGCGCCCGAGCCGGCTCGGGTGCGGCACCTGCGCCCCGAGCGACTCCTGCGCCGCCTCGGGGAGCGACGCCATCATCGGCGTGCGGAAGATCCCGGGCGCGATCGTCATGACGCGGATCCGGTGCTGCGCGAGGTCGCGCGCGAGCGGCAGCGTGAGGCCGGCGACCCCGGCCTTGGACGCGGCGTAGGCCGCCTGCCCGACCTGGCCGTCGAACGCCGCGACCGACGCCGTCTGCACGACGACGCCGCGCTCCTCGCCGTCGGGGTCGGGGCCGTCGGGACCGAGCGGGTCGAGGGCGAGCATGCGCTCCGCGGCGAGCCGGACGACGTTGAACGTGCCGACGAGGTTGACGTCGACCACGCGGCGGAACGCGTCGAGCGCGTGCACCCCGGACCGGCCGAGGACCCGCTGCGCGAGCACGATCCCGGCGCAGCTCACGACGACGCGCGCCCCACCGAGGGCGTCCGCGGCGTCCAGGGCCCGCGCGACGTCGTCCTCGCTCGTCACGTCCGTGGGGACGAACCGCGCCGCGTCGCCGAGCCCCGCGGCGACCGCCGCGCCGTCGGACGACGCCAGGTCGGCCAGCACGACGCGCGCGCCGGCAGCCACCAGGCCCTCCGCCGTCGCGCGCCCGAGGCCCGACGCCCCGCCCGTCACCAGCGCGACCGCGCCCTCGATCCGCATCTCTCACCCTCCGTCAGCCGTGCGGGCTCCGTCGCCCGCCCCGCTGACCGTACCCAGGTGGAGCCGCAGGTCGCGAGATCGACCCGCGCGGCGACCTCCCGGACCACCCGGGCCGGGCCGCGCGGCCGCGGGCGCCCGGTGCGAGGGGCGTCAGTGCGCCGGCATCTCCAGGCAGCCGCCGTCCGCGATCGGACCCCCGGCCTCGAGGGTCACGGCGTCGGGCGCGACGCCCCCGAACACGCAGCCGCCGGGCACCGCGACGCCCACGCCGACGGTCGTCGCGACCTCGCCGGACGCCGTCGTGCCCACGACCTGCACGGTCTCGAACCCCGCGGCGGCGAGCGCCGTCGCGACCTCGTCGGCGTCGACCGCCGAGCCGTCCGCGACCGGGTCGAGCGCGGCGCGGACGGCGGGCACCGAGCGGGCCGCCTCGGCGTCGCGCTCGGGCGTGCCCTGGCGCTGGCGGTACGCCTCGTTCGACGCGTCGAGCGTCGTCTCGCGCCCGGTCCCGGTGCCGGCCGGCGCGCTCGCCGGCGCGCTCGCGACCGACCGCTCGGCGGAGGCGCCCCGCTGGTCGGCCCACGACCGCATCCCGACCGTCACGACCGCGAAGTACCCGACGACGCCCACGAACGCGAAGATCGCGATGCCCACGACCACGCCGACCACCGCCCGGGTCACGGGCGAGGTGGTGTCGGGGCCGTCGTCCGGTCCCCCGTCGTGTCCGTGGCCCGGCCCGTGGTCCGGCAGCCGCGTCGTCATGCCCCGAGTCTGTCCCGCGCGGGCGCGGGAGGCCACCGAGATTCCGCCGCTCCTACTGCTCGCGCGCGGCGCGGACGCCCTCGAGCCAGCGGTCGAACTCCTCCGCGAGCTCCTGCGGGGACATCCGGAGCGCCTCGGCCGGGCTCGTCGCCTCCCGGCCTGCGACGTACAACCGGCGCACCATGTCGGTCTTCGGGGTCCACGGGCGCATGGAGGCGTCCCTTCTCTCGGCTGCTGGCATCGCGCACATACTTCAGCACGCCACGGGCAGGCTCGCGCGCGCTCGACCTGGGGTCGGGACGGGTTCCGCACGACGTCACACCCGCGGTGCGAGGATGGGACGGGCCCGGACGCGCCGGCGCCTCGCCCGAGGAGGTCCCATGAGCCTGTACGACATCCCGTTCGACGCCATGGACGGGACGGCGCGCACCCTGCGCGAGCACGCGGACGACGTCGTGCTGGTCGTCAACGTCGCGTCGCGGTGCGGGCTCGCGCCGCAGTACGCGACGCTCGAGGCGATGCAGGAGAAGTACCGCGACCGCGGGTTCACCGTGATCGGGTTCCCCAGCAACCAGTTCCTCCAGGAGCTCGGCAGCAACGAGGCGATCCAGGAGTTCTGCTCGCTCACGTACGGCGTGACGTTCCCCGTGGTGGACCGCGTGCGCGTCAACGGCCGTCACGCGCACCCGCTCTACTCGGAGCTCAAGAAGACGCCCGACGCGGACGGCAAGGCGGGGCGCGTCACGTGGAACTTCGAGAAGTTCCTCGTCCTGCCGGGCGGCGAGGTGCACCGGTTCCGGCCGCGCACCCTGCCCGACGACCCGGCGATCGTCGAGCTCGTCGAGACCCACCTCCCCCGCTGACCCTCAGCGGACCACGAGCGCCGGGTGCCGCCGGTCGTCGACCCGCACGACGACGTCCGCCACGTCCTCGGGACGGACCTCCTCCGCGTACCGGCCGTAGGCGGCGAGCGTCCACGCCGCGTCGGGCGCGGTGCGGCGCGCGAGCGTCGCGGGGCGCAGGGCGAGGTGCACGGTGAGGTCGAGCGCGAGGCCGAGGCCCAGGCAGAGCGCGCCGTCGAGCACGACGACGAGGCCCGGCTCGGCCTCGACGTGCGCGGCGCGGGTCGACCGGCTCGTCGCGGGGTCGCGCAGGCTCGGCAGGTAGCGGCCGGACCCGCCCGGCCCGACGGCGTCGAGCACCTCCCGCCGGAGCCCCGCCACGTCGACCCACTCGTCGAGGAGCGCGTCGGGATCCTCGCGCCCGCGCTCGAGGCGCAGCGACGCGGGACGCCAGAAGTCCTGCACGCGCACGCGTGCGACCGGCCGACCCGCCGCGCGCAGCGGCGCGACCAGACGATCCGCGAGGTCCTCGGGCCGCGTGGAGGGGTGGCCGTCGACGAGGAGGCGGACCGCCCGGGGCTGCTCACGCCCGACGGCGAGCACGCGCTCGACCACCCGGTCCACGAGGACGTCCTCGCTCAGCGGCTCGACGCGCACCGGCTCGACCCGCCTCGGTTCGGTCCGCACCGTTCGCCCCGCGCCTTCGACCGCACCGCGTCAGGATGCCACGGACGCCGCGACCGGGTCCGCGCGCTCGGCCAGCCACGCGCGCGGCGAGCGGCCGACGCGGTGGCTGAACGCGCGCGAGAACGCGGCGGGCGTCGCGTAGCCGAGCTCGGTCGCGGTCCGGCTCACGGAGGCGCCCGCCCGGAGCCGGTCCTGCGCGACGGTGATGCGCCAGCCGGTCACGTAGTCGCCGGGCGGCTGCCCGACGACGGCGGTGAACCGGGCGGCGAACGCGCTCCGGGACAGGTGCGCCGCGCGCGCCATCGACGCGAGCGTCCACGGCTCCCCCGGCGCCTCGTGCACCGCGACGAGCACGGGCGCGAGGCGCTCGTCGGCGAGGCCGGGGAGCAGCCCCGGCGGGAGGGCGAGGTCGTCGGCGTGGTCGAGGATCCACCGGAAGAGCTGCACGAGCACGACCTCGAAGAGCCGGTCGGCGAGGACGCGACGGCCGCAGCGGACGTCGTCGATCTCGCGGAAGAGCAGGTCGAGCGCGGGCTCGAGGCCCGCCACGTCGTCGAGCGGCAGCACGAGCACGGGCGGCAGCGTGCGCACGAGGGGGTGGGTGGCGCCGCCCTCGACGTCGAGCGTCGCGCACGCGAAGTCGGAGTCCTCGGTGGGCGCGTTGTGGAACGCGTGGTCGAGCGGGCGCGGGTAGAAGAGCAGGCTCGGGCGGTCGACGCTGCGGCGCTCGACCCGGCCGTCCGCGCCGACGTGGGTCATGTCCATCTCGCCCCGCCGGAGCACGTGCAGGAACCCGCGCCCGGGCCGCGCGTCGAACGTCGTGACGCCGCACAGCGGCCCGGTGTGGAAGAGGTGCGTCCGCACGCGGAACCGCTCGAGCAGGTGCGAGAGCCGGTCGACGGGAGCCATCACCCCAGGATGCCAGACGATCGGACACGTTCCGAGGACGATTCGTTCCCCGTCGTCCGACGCGACCGACCAGGCTGGACGACGTCGGCCCCGCCGGGGCCGGCGTCCCCGCACCCGGAGGAGATCCCCGTGTCCCGTGTCCCCCTCGTCAGCCCCGAGTCCGCCACCGGCCCCGTCGCCGACGGGCTCGACCAGATCCGTGCCGCGTTCGGCGGCGTCCCGGCGATGTTCCGGGCGGTCGCGAACTCGCCCGCCGCCCTGCAGAGCATGTGGGGTGCGTTCGGCGCCCTCGGCACCGGCACGCTCGGCGCGGCCGTCGGCGAGCAGATCGCCGTCGCCGTCGCGAACCGGAACGCGTGCGAGTACTGCCTCGCCGCCCACACCGCGCTCGGGCGCAAGGCCGGCGTCGCGCGCGACGACCTCACCGCCGCGCAGGACGGCACCGCGTCCGACCCGCGCGTCGAGGCGCTGCTGCGCTTCGCGCTCGCCCTCGTGGACGAGCGCGGCCACGTGAGCGCGCAGGACGTGCAGGCGGTGCGCGACGCGGGGTGGACCGACGAGCAGGTGGTCGAGGTCGTCGCGCACGTCGCGCTCAACCTGTTCACCAACTACGTCAACGTCGCGCTCGACGTCCCCGTCGACTTCCCCGCCGTCGGTCTGCGCCGCGCCGCCTGAGAGGAGCCACCGTGCCGTCCCACCCCGCCGCACCGTCGCGCCCTGCCGCACCGTCCCGCCCTGGCGACCCACGCTCCCCGGCGCCCGCCCCGGGACCCGCGAGCGCCGTCGTGCTGGAGGTGCGCACCGGCGGGGTGGGCACGGTGGCCCACCGTGGGCGCGACGTGCCGACGGCGTTCCGCAAGCGGCCGCGCCTCGGCCCCGTCGCGGTGGGGACGGAAGGGCTGGAAGGCGACGCGCAGGCCGACCGGCGCGTGCACGGCGGCCCCGAGAAGGCCGTGTGCGTGTACCCGGTCGAGCACTACGCGGCGTGGCGCGACGAGCTCGGCGCGGACCTCCCGCCCGGCGCGTTCGGGGAGAACCTCCTGACGCGCGGGCTCACCGAGGACGACCTGCTGCTGGGCGACGTGATCACCCTCGGGACGGCGACCCTCCAGGTGAGCATGCCGCGCCGCCCCTGCTACAAGCTCGCGGCGGTCCACGGTCTCGTCGACCTCCCGGACCGGGTCCAGTCGTCGGGCCGCACGGGCTGGTACCTGCGCGTGCTCACGCCCGGCACGGTGCGGTCGGGCACGACCGCCGTCGTCGTCGACCGGCCGACCCGGAGCACGACGGTGCGCGAGGTCAACCGCGTGATGAACCTCGACCGCGACGACCTCCCGGCCGCCGCGGCGCTCGCCGCGCTCCCGACGCTCCCCGCGCGCTGGCGCGACACGCTCGCGCGCCGGCTCCGGGGCGGGACCGAGGACGACCGGGCGCGGCTGCGGGGGCCGCTCGCCGAGGGTCCGTAGCGCCCGCCGCTCAGGCGTGGGGCGGCGCACCGCCGTCGGACGCCGCGGCCTCGTCCGCGCGCGGCAGGCGGACGACGAGCAGGCACGTGTCGTCCTCGTCGCTGCGGCCCCCGGCCTGGTCGAGCAGGTGGTCCCGGACGGCGGCAGCGTCCGCGTCCGCCGGGGCGCGGCCGAGGGCCCGCGCGAGCTCCGCGACGCCCTCGCGCTGGCCCCGGGCGCGGGACTCCACGAGGCCGTCGGTGTACAGCACGAGCACGCTCCCGGCACGCGGTCGCACCCGGGCGGCCGTGACGGGCCGGGGCGTGACGACCCCGATCGGCGTGGTGAGCGACTCGTCGAGCGGGCGGACGACGCCGTCGGGCGTGCGGAGCAGGGGCGGCGGGTGGCCGGCCCGGCAGTAGACGAGCTCGCGCCCGCCGTCCGCGTCGGGCGGCCCGAGCGTCGCGACGACGCACGTCGCGACGTCCGCGAGGCCGAAGCGCTTCACGAGCCCGTCCAGGCGCTCGACGACCTCCTCGGGCGTCGTGCCGTCCGCCGCGACGGTGAGGAGCGCCGACCGGATCTGACCCATCGCGGCGGCGGCGTGCATGTCGTGCCCGACGACGTCCCCCACCACGAGCAGCACGCGGCCGTCGGGCAGCTCGATCGCCTCGAACCAGTCGCCGCCGACCGCCGCGGCGCCCACGGACGACCCGCCTCCGGCGGGCCGGTAGACCACGGCCACGTCCAGCCCGTCGAGGGATCCGAGCCGCGGCAGCATGCGCTCCTGCAGGGTGTGCGCGGCGTCGCGCTCGCGCTCGTAGAGCCGCGCGTTGTCGAGCAGGAGGCCGATCCGGTGGCCGAGGTCCTCGAACATCACGGCGTCCTCGTCCTCGAAGAACCCGGGCTGCGCGCTGACCACGGCGAGCACACCGACGATCCGGCCGCGGGCCCGCAGCCCGACGGACATCGCGGAGCCGAGCCCGAGCTCGTGCATGGCGGCGAGCTCCTCCTCGTCCGCGTGCGGCGAGACGAGGTCGGGCGTGACGTCGAACGGCCGCGCGAACTGCGCGCCGCCCCGAGCACGTCGACCGCCGCGAGCGAGCGGTCCGCCCAGCCCGGTGTCCGGGACAGGCGCCGGGCGGCATCGGCGAGCGCCGGGTCGTGCGACGCGACGTCGGTGCGCGAGCGCCCACCCGGGTACGTCACGACGACCGCCCAGCACGAGAACACCTCGGCCACGGCCTGTACCGCCTCGGCGAGCACGTCCTCCGTGCCGAGCAGCTCGCCCAGCCGCTCGACGAGCCGGGTGGTCGTGGTCAGCCGGTGGTTCGCCGAGATCGCGGCGTCGAGAGCCGCCTCGCGCGAGCGCGCCGTCTCCACCCGCGCCGTGACGTCGGCCTGGACGCCGACGAAGTGCGTGAGGGTGCCGAGCTCGTCGTGCACGGGCGAGAGGGTGAGCTGGTTCCAGAACGCCGTGCCGTCCTTGCGGTAGTTGAGCAGCGTCTCGCCCGCCGTGGTGCCGCCGTCGACCGCGGCCCGGATCCTCGCGACCGCGTCGCGGTCGGTCCCCGGGCCCTGGAGGAAACGACAGTTGGTGCCGAGCACCTCGTCCGCGGCGTAGCCGGTGGTCGCCGTGAACGCCGGGTTGACCCAGACCAGAGGCACCCCCGGGGCGCGGGCGTCCGCGATGGTGAACGAGACCTCGCTCGCAGACATCGCGCGCCGCTCGAGCGCGGCGGCGAGGCGCTCCGCCTCGGCCGGTGCGAGGGAGGCGCGCGCGGGGTCGGAGGGTGCGGAGGACGCGACCACAAGACGCCTCTCGGCTCGACGACGGGCGTCCTGTGCTCGAACGCCCGGAACACTCTCGCACGCGACGGTCGCTCGCGAGGACCGCACCCCGACGTGCCGGCACCCGTGCCACCCGCGCGCGGGGCGGGTGGACGTCGGGTGTCAGCGGGGTCAGACGACCGGCAGGCGCAGCGCCTCCCCGAGCGGGACCGACGGGCCCTGGAACGGCACGACGTCCTGCTCGCACGTGGCGCCGTCGGTCGCGTCGAGGTCCACGAGGTACCGCGCGACGGCGTCGTCCGCGCACGCGCTCTTGCCGATGATCGTGTGGCCCCAGCCCTCGACGGTGAGCACGCGGGCGTCGGGCCAGCGGTCCGCGTAGGGCTGCGTGAACCCGTACGGCGTCGCGGGGTCGAACCGGGTCCCGACCACGAGGACGGGAGTCTCGGTCGTCTGGTCCCACGGGCCCGTGAACGCGTCGCGGTCCTCGACGGGCACGAACTCGCACTGGAGGCCCACCCAGCCGCGGAAGCGCCCGAAGTGCGGGTACTGCGCGTCGAGCGCGTCGACCTTCGCGGGGTACTGCCACGGCCGGCCGGGGGTCGTCGTGTCGACGCACAGGCTCGCGAGCGCGCCGCCGACGGACGCGTAGTCCTCGGCGAAGCCCGCGCGGCGGAGCAGCTCCCCGAGCGAGGGCAGGGCACGGAGCGTGCGCTGGCGGTCCGCGTCCGCGGGCGGCTCGACGGCGCCGCTCAGCACGGCGAGCGACGCGAGCGTGAGGTCGAGGTCGCCCCACGCGACGGGCTCGTACAGGTACTGGAAGACGAGCGCCACCGTGTCCGGGTACCCGACGCGCACGCTCGTGCCGTCGGGGAGCGGCACGTCGACGGGCGCCTCGCGGAGCGCGGCGTAGGTCGCCTCGACGACGTCGGCCGGGTCGCCGAGCGACGCGAGCGCGCACGCCGACGGCCCCGCCTCCGCGCACAGCCGCGTGAACTCGCCGAACGTCTCGGTCGCGCCGGCGGCCTGCCCGATCCGGGCGCCGATCAGCTCGCGCGATCCGACGCCCGACCACGCGTCGACGTCCATCGTGCCGTCGAGCACCAGGGCGCGGACGCGGTCGGGGAACAGCGCCCCGTACGTCGCGCCGAGCACCGTGCCGTAGGAGTACCCCACGTAGCTGAGCTGCTCGTCGCCCACCGCCTGACGCAGCAGGTCCATGTCCCGCGCGACGTTCGCCGTCGACGCGTGCGCGATCCGGTCGCCCGAGAACAGCGTGCAGGACGCCCCGAACGCCGCCATCTGGCCGAGGTACCGCGCCTCCTCGCGGTCGGTCACGGGGAACGCGGGCAGGCCCGCGAGGAACGCGTTCTCGCGGTCCTGGTCGCGGAAGCACGTCGCGGGGTCGGACGTCCCGACGGCGCGCGGGTCGAACCCGATGACGTCGAACCGCGCGAGCACGTCGTCGTCGAAGAGCGAGCCCCCGAGCAGGTGCAGCGTCTCGACACCCGGGCCGCCGGGGCCGCCGAAGTTGGTGAACAGGCTCCCGATCCGCTGCTCGGGGTCGGACGCCGGGAGCCGCGTCAGGCCGATGGTCGTCGTGCGGGCGTGAGGGCGGTCGTAGTCGGTCGGCACCTGCGCCGTCGCGCACTCGAACGCCTCGAGGCCGTCGCCGTCGCAGGGGCCCCACGCGATCTCGGGCACGGGTGCCTCGACCTGGGCGGCCGTCGTCGTGGCGGGTCCGGTGCGGGCCGACGCCGTGGCGGCACCGGTGCGGGCTGGCTCACCCCCCGGGCCCGCGACGGCGGCGGCGGGGACCCCGCCGAGCAGGAGGACCGCCGCCAGCGACGAGGCGGCGGCGCGGACGGTTCGTGTCGTCATCGATCGCGAAGTCATCGCTCCCCATCCGACCACGGGCCCGCGGAGAGCGCACCCGGACCTGTGCGGCCGAGCACGCCGGGCCACAGCACGGGTGGTACCACTATTGGTACCGTAGGTCTCGTGACGAAGCGAGACAAGGTGCTGGACCGCATGCGGAACAGCCCGGGCAGCGTTCGCTTCGACGAGCTCGCCGCCGTGTGCGACCACTACTTCGGCGAGCCTCGGCGTAGTAGTGGCTCGCACCACGTCTACGCCATGCCGTGACCCGGTGACCCTCGGGTCAACATCCAGAACAGCAACGGCCGGGCCAAGGCCTACCAGGTCAGACAGGTCCTCGAGGCGATCGACAGGCTCGAGGCCATGCACGTTGAGAACGACCCCTCAGAGGAGGAGAAGTGAACGCCGCCGAGCACTACAGCTACCGCGTGTCCTGGTCCGCAGACGACGGAGAGTTCGTCGGTACGGTTCTCGAGCTACCCTCCCTCTCCTGGCTCGAGCCCGAGTCGGCCGCCGCGTTCGCCGGGATCCGGAAGCTCGCCTCCGAGGTGGTCGAGGACCTCGCAGCCTCTGGCGAAGAGGTCCCCGAGCCCCTGTCCGAGCGCCACTACTCCGGCGAGTTCCGCGTGCGGATCCCCCCGGCCATGCACCGTCGGCTCGTCGAGGAGGCTGCCGCGCAGGGCATCTCGATGAACCGTCTCGCCAACCACAAGCTCTCCGCCTGAGAGCACGAAGCGCGCGTCCCAAGAGCCACCTTCTCGCGCGGGCTGCGTCGTACCGCTCGGCTCTCCCAGGGCGCGACGTCGAGCCCGGGACCGCGTGCGACCGAGACGCCGGCCGCGATGCCGAATCTCGCCGGTCAGCGCAGCACCACGACGGCGACCCCCGCCGCGACGGCGAGGGGCGCGAGCACGAGGCCCTGGCGGATCACGTGCCACGCGGGCGGCGCCTCCTGCCCGAAGGTGTGACGGCGGTACTGCTGCCACCACAGCACGGTCGCGAGCGACGCCCAGGGCGTGATCAGCGGCCCGGCGTCGACCGCGACGAGCAAGGTCGCGAGCCGCTCGACGTCCTCGCCCGCCGCGGGGAGCAGCGCGAGGAACGCGGGCAGGTTGTTCACGAGGTTCGCCGCGACGACGCCCGTCGCGGCGAGGCGGGCGAGGTCGCCCGGTCCGGTCCCCGTGCCCGCGACGGCGGCGAGGAGGTCGCCGAGCCCGTGCGCGTGCCAGGTCTCCACGACCACGAACAGCGCCGCCACGACGAGCGCCGACCGCCACGGCAGCATCTCGCGCACCGGCACGAGCGGGCGCACGCGCCGCCACCACGTCGCGAGCGCGAGCACCGCCGCACCCGCGAGCGCCGTCGGCGCGACGGGCAGCTCGAGCGCGAACGCGACCGCGAGGAGCACGACGACGGCCCCCGTGACACGCAGGAGCACCCGGTCGGGCGGCGTCGGGCCGGGACCCACGAGGTCGAACCGTCCCCGCAGGTGGCGACCGTGCAGCGCGAGCAGCACGACGACCGTCACCACGAGGACCACGAGCGCCGGCGCCCACATCACCCCGACGTACCCGGTGCCGAACCGGTCCGCCGCGAGCAGATTGGTGAGGTTCGAGACCGGCAGGAGGAGCGACGCCGTGTTCGCGAGCGCGAGCACGGTGAGCGCGAGCGGCAGGGGCCTGGTGCCCGTGCGCCGGGCGAGGGCGAGCACGACGGGCGTGACGAGCACCGCCGTCGTGTCGAGCGACAGCACGACGGTGCTGGCCGTCGCGAGCAGGACGACGAGCACCCACAGCACGATCCGCCGACCTCGGGCGAGCCGCGCCGCCCGGGCGGCGACGGCGTCGAACAGGCCCGCGCCCGCGCACAGCTCCGCGACGACCGTGATGGCGAGGAGGAACACCAGGACCGGCCCGGTGCGCACGAGCAGGTCGCGCGCGTCCGCCGCGGGGAGCAGACCCGTCGCGGGGAGCGCGACGACGACCACCGCGGCGAGGAGCCACGGCGGCAGACGACGGCGGCGTCGCCGGTGAGCCGTGCCCGCGGCGGCGCCGGAGTCCGCGCCGACATCAGGGGGAGGCTCGGTCGTCACGGCGGTCACTGTACGACCGGTGCACCTCGCTCGGCGGTCGAGGGCTCGTGTCGGCAGCAGTCGCAGGACGGGGCGGCGGCGTCCGTGGGGGCGGCGTGCACGACGGCGGTCGGGGCGCAGCACGCGTCGCCGCGCCAGGCCTCGACGCCCTCCTTGACCGCGACGGCGGCGATGACGAGCGCGGCGAGCGGGTCGGCCCACGACCACCCGAGGGTCGCGTTGAGGACGAGCCCGACGAGCAGGACCGCCGACAGGTACGTGCACAGCAGCGTCTGCTTCGAGTCCGCGACGGCGGACGCCGAGCCGAGCTCGCGTCCGGTGCGGCGCTCGAACCACGACAGGAACGGCATGACGGCGAGGCTCACCGCGGCGAGCCAGATGCCGACGACCGAGTGCTCGGGTTCCGCCGCGCCGAGCAGCGACCGGACGGCGTCGACGGACACGAACACCGCGAGGCCGAGGAACGAGACCGCGATGACGCGCATCGCGGCCCGCTCACGCCGGTGGGGGTCGGGCGCCGCGAACTGCCAGGCGACCGCGGCAGCGGAGAGGACCTCGACGAGCGAGTCGAGCCCGAACCCGACGAGGGCGGCCGACGACGCGACCCGTCCTGCCGTGATCGCGACGACGGCCTCCACGGCGTTCCACGCGATCGTCGCGGCGACGACCCACCGCACGCGCCGCTCGAGGACGGCGCGGCGCGCGGCCGTCAGGGCGGGGGCGGACGGCGGTGCACCGACGGGGACGGAGGTCATGAGCACGTGCACCCGTCGGGGCCGCAGCAGGTCGGGTCGACCTGGACGACGAGCCGCAGCAGGTCGTCGAGCGCGGGCGCGAGGTGCGGGTCGGCGAGGCGGTACCAGGTGCGGCGCCCGTCGGGGATCGCCTCGACGAGCCCGCACCCGCGCAGGCACGCGAGCTGGTTGGACATGACCTGGCGGGAGACGCCGAGCGCGTCGGCGAGGTCGGACGGGTAGGCGGGCGCCTCGCGCAGCGCGAGCAGGACGCGGGCGCGCGTCTCGTCCGACAGGGCGTGCCCCAGCCGCGCGAGCGCGGCGGTGTGGGTGAGGGTGACCGTCTCGACCATGGGTGCGACAGTACACGGACTCGTGTATTCACAAAAGGATGTACCGCGGAGGGGCGCCCGGCGGGCGGGGCGTGGGTGGTCGGCGTGAGGATGGGGCATGCTGCTCGCCGAGGTCGCCGCCACGTCCGACGCCGTCGCCGCCACGCGCTCGCGCCTCGCCAAGCGCGCGGCCATCGCCGACCTGCTGCGGCGCGTCGCGGACGACGCCGCGGGCGGGAGCGCGGAGGTGGAGATCGCCGTCGCGTACCTCGCGGGCGAGCTGCGCCAGCGCCGCACCGGGCTCGGGTGGCGGTCGCTGCGCGACCTCCCCGCGCCCGCGGAGGAGCCCGGCCTCACGCTGACCGACGTCGACGCCGCGTTCGCCCGCATGGCGGACCTCTCCGGCCCCGGGTCGTCGACCGCGCGCCAGGCCGAGGCGGCCACCCTGTTCGGCGCCGCGACGGCGCGCGAGCAGTCGCTCCTCGCCGGGCTCGTCTCGGGCGAGCTGCGCCAGGGCGCGCTCGACTCCGTGGTGGTCGACGCCGTCGCCGAGGCGGCGGGCGTCCCTGCCGACACGGTGCGGCGCGCGGTCATGCTCGCGGGCGCGACCGGGCCGGTCGCCCGCGCGGCGCTCACCGCGGGCGGCCCGGAGGCCGCGACGGAGGCGCTCGCGACGTTCCGGCTCACCGTCGGCCGCCCGGTGCGGCCGATGCTCGCGCAGTCCGCACCCGACGTGGGCGCCGCGCTCGACAAGCTCGGCGCCGCGCCGGGCGACCCGTCGGGCACCGCCGTCGCCGTGGACGTGAAGCTCGACGGCATCCGCATCCAGGTGCACCGCGACGGCGACGACGTGCGCGTCTTCACCCGCTCGCTCGACGACATCACCGAGCGCGTCCCCGAGATCGTCGCGGCCGTGCGGGCGCTTCCCGCCCGGGCGCTCGTCCTCGACGGGGAGGCGCTCGTCGTCGGGCCCGACGGCGTCCCCCGCCCGTTCCAGGAGACCGCCGCCCGCTCCGCGACCCAGGGCGAGCGCAGCGCCGCCGAGGAGGCCGAGCTCGCGGCCTCGCTCGAGCTCTCCCCGTTCTTCTTCGACGTGCTCCACGCCGACGGCCGCGACCTGCTGGACGAGCCGCTGCGCGACCGGCTCGCCGTGCTCGACGACCTGCTCGCCGACGCCGCGGGGCCGCTCGTCGTGCGGCGGCTCGTGACCGACGACGCCGCGGCCGCGACCGCGTTCTTCGACGCCGCCGTCGCGGAGGGCCAGGAGGGCGTCGTCGTGAAGTCGCTCGCCGCGCCCTACGCGGCCGGACGGCGCGGTGCCGGCTGGGTGAAGGTCAAGCCGCGGCACACGCTGGACCTCGTCGTGCTCGCCGTCGAGCAGGGCTCGGGCCGGCGCAGCGGGTGGCTGTCGAACATCTGGCTCGGCGCGCGCGACCCCGAGGGCGGGTTCGTCATGCTCGGCAAGACGTTCAAGGGCATGACCGACGAGATGCTCGCGTGGCAGACGCAGCGCTTCCGCGAGCTCCAGGCCTCCGACGAGGGGTACGTCGTGCACGTGCGCCCCGAGCAGGTCGTCGAGATCGCGTTCGACGGCCTCCAGCGCTCGACCCGCTACCCCGGCGGGCTTGCGCTGCGCTTCGCGCGCGTCGTCCGGTACCGCGACGACAAGACGGCCGCCGAGGCCGACACGATCGACACGGTCCGCGCGCTCGCACGCCCGCTCGGGGGCGGCGCGGCGGAGGCGCCCGACGCGGAGGGCTGAGCGGGCGGCGCGTCGAGCGCGGCAGGAAGTCGTCGGCGGTGGGTGCATCCGCGGGCGGCGGTCCGGGTGAAGGAGAGGTGGACGCCGCCCGGCGTCCGACGGCGCACCGCCGTCCCGTGCACGACGAAGGGACTCGACGATGAACCTCCGACGCACGCTCACCGCGGCGGGAGCCGCGCTCCTCGCCCTGGCCGCCGCGGCCGCACCGGCCGTCGCGGCACCGGCACCCACGACGGCGCCGCCGTCGGGCACCGCGAGCCTCGCCTCCGTGCTCGCGGCCGACGGCGACACGTTCGACCGCAACTGGTACGACTTCGACATCGTCGACCAGGCCGTGGCCGCGGTCCTCGCCGCCAAGCCGGACAGCCCCGTGGCGGTCCTGGCCGACGGCACGGTGCCGCTCACCGCGTTCCTGCCGAACGACCGGGCGTTCCAGCTCCTCGCGTTCGACCTCACGCACCGCTGGCAGCCCACGGAGGAGCGCGTGCTCACGTCGCTCGCCGGGGCGGTGGGCATCGACGCGATCGAGCAGGTGCTGCTCTACCACGTCGTCCCCGGCGCGACGATCGACTCCGGCACCGCGCTGCGGTCCGACGACGCCGTCCTCACCACGGCGCAGGGCGCGACGTTCCGGATCGACGTGCTGAGCAAGCGCCTCGCCCTGGTCCGCCTCGTCGACCAGGACCGCAACGACGTCGACCCGTTCCTCGTGAAGAGCAAGCTCGACCTCAACACGGGCAACGTCCAGATCGCGCACGGCATCAGCGCGGTGCTGCGGCCCCAGAACCTCTGACCGGTCCCCCGTGCCCGGCCCCGCACCCGCGGGGCCGGGCACTTTTTTTGATGCGTGTGCATCCAGATCCGCACCTGCGGGGGAAGAGGGGGTGTCAGCAGATCGAGCGCCCGGGACGGACCGGGCTCGACCACCGGAGGACACCATGCACCGCACCGCACGACGCACCGCCGCGCTCGCGGGCGCAGCGACCCTCGTCGCGCTGGGGGCCGTCGCGCTCCCCGCCCAGGCCGCCACCGACGACGGCGCCTCGCTCTCCGTCCTGCACGGCGTGCCGGACACGCCCGTGGACGTCTGGGTGAACGACGAGCTCACCCTCGACGACTTCCAGCCCGGCGACCTCGCGGGTCCGCTCGATCTCCCCGCCGGGACGTACACGGTGGCGATCACGGCGCCCGACGCGACCGACACGAGCTCCCCGGTCATCGGCCCGGTCGACCTCCAGCTCGCGGGCGGCACGAGCTACACCGCCGTCGCGCACCTCGACGCGGGCGGCCAGCCGACCGCGACGCTCTTCACGAACGACACGAAGCCCACGGCCGCCGGCCAGGGCCGGCTCACCGTGCGCCACGTCGCCGCGGCGCCCGCGGTCGACGTCCTCGCCGGCGGGACCGCCGTCGTCACGGGGCTGGAGA
This sequence comes from Cellulosimicrobium sp. JZ28, assembly GCF_015327065.1. Lineage (NCBI taxonomy): Bacteria > Bacillati > Actinomycetota > Actinomycetes > Micrococcales > Promicromonosporaceae > Cellulosimicrobium > Cellulosimicrobium sp. JZ28. The sequence continues at coordinate 3,779,055 of NZ_CP017660.1, forward strand.
ACCCGGAGGAGGCCGTGCTCGACCTGCCGGCCGGCACGATCTCGGCGACCGTCGCCGCCGCGGGCACCACGGAGCCCGTGCTCGGCCCGGCCGACCTCACGGTCGCCGAGGGCGTCAACACCATCGCCTACGCGTGGGGCAGCCTCGAGGACGGCAACCTCGCCCTCGCGACCCAGACGGTCGAGGGTCTGCACTCGTCGCCGTCGGGCGTCCCGGCCGGGCTCTCGGGCCTCGCGGCCGACGCGCCGAGCAGCACCGCGACGGGCGTCGCCATCGCGTTCGGTGCGTCGCTGTTCGGCCTGCTGCTCGTCGCGGCCACCTTCATGCTGGCGCGCGCGTGGCGCCAGCAGCACGCGGCCCACGCCGTCCGGAGCGACCGGACGGCATGACGCAGCGCACGATCGCCGGTCCCGCGCGCCCCGCCCGGGGCGCGCGGGCCGGCCTCCGGACCCTCCTGGGGGCGGTGCTCGTCACCGCAGCGGTCGTCGGCGGATGCTCCCTGCCGTCCGCCGACGGGTCTGCCGACGGACTCGGACCGCCGGCCGACCCCCTCCCCACCCCGGCCCCCCACCAGGGCGGGGAGGCGACCGCGGGGACGCCCGGGCCGGCCCGGGACGCACCGGTGCCGGTGCGCCCGGCCCGGGACGTCCCGGCTCCCCCGCCGCCGGCACCCGCACGGGTCGTCGTCGGCGACCTCGGGATCGACCTGCCCGTCGAGGCGGCGGGCGTCGACCCCGAGGGGCGCATGGCGCTGCCGGGCTCCGGCGACGTCGCCGCGTGGTACCGGTTCGGACCGGCCCCGGCGAGCCCCACCGGGACGACCCTGGTCGCGGCCCACGTGGACGACCCGGACGGCGTCGGGCCGTTCGCGCGGCTCCGCGAGATCACGACGGGCGCGAGCGTCGACGTCGTCGACGCGACGGGCACCTCGTACACCTACACAGTGACCGACATCAGGAGCATCGCGAAGCCCGACGTCCCGCTCGACGCGCTGTTCGACCGCGACGGCGAGCGCCGCCTCGTGCTCGTGACGTGCGGCGGACGCTGGGACGCCGAGCGGCGCTCGTACTCGGACAACGTCGTCGTGACCGCGGTCCCGTCGCGGTGACGGCCCGCACGGGCGCTACGATCGCTGCTACCCGCTCGCCGCTGCCGCCCGGGTGGTCGGCGCCGACCCTCGAGGACCCGCCCTGAACGTGACCGAGACCGGGACCACCGACCCGGACCTGTGGCGCCTCGGTCGCGACTTCGCCGACGGCGACGAGCAGGCGCTCGCCGAGGCCTACCGGCGCTGGTCCGCGCTCGTGCACACGATCGCGCTGCGCTCGCTCGGCACACGCGCCGACGCCGAGGACGTCACCCAGCAGGTCTTCGTCGCGGCCTGGCGGGGCCGGTCCCGGTTCGACCCCGACAGGGCCCGGCTCCCGGCCTGGCTCGTCGGGATCACGCGGCACACGGTGGCCGACGCGCACGAGGCCCGGTCGCGGGTCCGCCGGTCGGAGGAGGCCGCGGCCACGACCGCCCCGGACCCGGGCCGCGCGGCGAGCGAGGACACCGACGTCGGGCGCGTCGCCGACCGCGTGCTCCTCACCGAGGAGCTGCGACGGCTCGGCGACCCGGGGCGGACGATCCTGGAGCTCGCGTTCTTCCGCGACCTGACGCACGTGCAGATCGCCGAGGAGCTCGGCCTGCCGCTGGGTACGGTCAAGAGCCACGTACGACGAAGCCTGATCCGGCTGCGCGACCGATTGGAGGTGGACGGTGCAGCACATCGATGACGAGACCCTCGCGCTCCTCGCGCTCGGCGAGGACGTGCTCGACGACGACGCGCGCGCGCACCTGTCCTCCTGCCCGGAGTGCGCCGACGCCGTCGCCCGGCTCGCGCGCGTCGTCGACGCGTTCGACGGCGCGGACCCGGCGGACGAGCTCGTCGCCCCTGACGCCGCGGTGTGGTCGCGGGTCCAGGCCGAGCTCGGCCTGACGAGCGCCGCCGCCGCTCCGCCCGTCGTCGCCCCCGCGGCGGTCACCGACGCTCCGGCCGCGCCGACGCTCCCGCGGGACGCGGCCGGGACGGGCGCGGAGGCACCGGACAGCACGGCCGGCGCGACCGGCACGGCCGTCGTCGTACCGCTCGCGTCGCGACGTCGGCGGGTCTGGGTCCCGGTCGCGGCGGCGGCTGCGGCCGCGCTCGTCGTCGGCGGCGTGGGCGGCATCCTCTGGGAGCGCCGCGACGTCGAGCCGCCCGAGACGACGGTCGCGAGCGCGACGCTCGACCCGCTGCCCGACTGGCAGGGCGCGAGCGGCGACGCGCGCGTCGAGGAGCGGCCCGACGGGCGGCGCCAGGTCGTCGTGACGGTCGACGCGCCGGCGCCCGACGGCACGTACCGCGAGGTGTGGCTGCTCGCGGAGGACCTGAGCGGCCTCGTGAGCCTCGGCGTGCTCGACGGCACGGAGGGCCGCTTCGACGTGCCTGACGGCCTGGACCTCGCCGAGTTCCCCGTGGTCGACGTCTCCGAGGAGCACTTCGACGGCGACCCGTCCCACTCGGGCGACTCGGTCGTGCGGGGACCGCTCGACGTCTAGGCGCACGGTCGTCGCGCCGGGACCGGCGCTCACGCCCGCGCGTACTCCGCGAGCGTGACGCCGGAGCGGAACGTCTGCGTGCCCGTCGATCGCCAGGAGACGGGCGCGTAGTCCCGCTCGCCGAACAGCGGGACCCCGGCGCCGAGCATCACCGGGTTGACCTTGAGCGCGAGCCGGTCGATCTCGTCGACGAGCACGGCGGCGAGCGCTCCCCCGCCGCACAGCCAGATCCCCCGGCCGTCCTCCCGCTTGAGCGCGCGGACCGTCTCGACCGGGTCGGCGCCGGTGAACAGCACCCCCTCGCTCCCTTCGGGCGCCTCGTGCGTGCGGGTGAAGACGATCTGTCGCAGGTGCCGGTAGGGGTTCGGCAGGTGGTGGTCGGGAAGACCGACGGCGTAGGTGTTCCAGCCCATGAGGACGGTGTCGAAGGGGCCGTCGGCGACCGGCAGCCCGGCGGCCCCGGCCAGGTCCGTCGGCGCCGTGCCGCGGTACCGGGACCAGATGGGCGCCATGTGGTCGCCCTCGGCGAGGAAGGCGTCGAACTCGCCCCCCGGCCCGGCGATGTACCCGTCGAGGCTCACGGCGACGTAGTAGGTCAGCTCACGCATCATGTCTCCTGACAACTACAGATGAAGTGGTTGTCCGTGAGACTACAACAGGTGCAGTGGTTGCGATAGCCTCGGCGCATGGCGAAGAACACCGCACGGCGCAGCGCCCTGGCGGACGCCGGGATCGCCGTGCTCGCCCGCGAGGGGTCGCGCGGCCTGACGCACCGCGCGATCGACGACGAGGCTGGGGTCCCGACGGGCACGACGTCGAACTACTTCCGGAGCCGAGACGCTCTCGTCGCGGGGCTCTTCGAGCGCATCGGGGAGCGGCTCGCGCCGGCACCCGAGGACCTCGCCCGACGCGCGGCCCAGACGCCCGACCGCGCGCTGTTCGCGGACTACCTCCGCGACATCGTGCGCCGGTTGTCGACCGACGCCGACGTCACCCGAGCCCTGTTCGAGCTGCGGCTCGAGTCCGGCCGTCGGGGCGAGCTCGCGGCCGTGCTCGGCCCGTGGCTGCGCGCGGGATTCGAGGCCGACGTCGCGTTCAACCGGTCGGCCGGCCTGCCCGGCGGACGCCGGGAGATCGCCCTGTTCCACTACGCGATCGACGGGCTGCTCCTCGACCGTCTCACCACGCCGATCGACCCCGACATCCCGACCGACGAGGTCGTCGACGCGCTCGTGGCGGGGTTGCTCCCGGAGCGCTGAGCGGCCTCACGCCCTCGCCGGACGGCCGCTCCTACGACGCGCGGCGCTCGTCGAGCCGGTCGAGCCAGCCGCGCACGGGCCCGAGCGAGACCAGGCCCGACCCGGCCCCGGCGAGCTCGTCGGGGGTGCGGGCGAGCGCGCGTCGGGCCTGCCCGGCGAGGGCGCGGTCGCCGAGCCGCAGGGCGGTCTCCGCGCGCAGCGCCCACAGCAGCTCGCGCAGGTGGTCGGCGGGCGGCTCGGGCGCCGCGCGCGCGAGCCGCGCGGCGGTGTCGGGGTCGCCCGCGTCGAGCGCGAGCAGCGGCTCGGCCCACGGGGCGTACGGGCCGAGGTCGGCGGCCTCGATCCCGGCGAGCGGGCGCCCGTGCCGCACGCGGACGGTGAGGAGCGCGAGCGGGAGCAGCCCGTCGCGCACGCCGGGCATGCGCACCCCGGCGAGCCGGTCGTCGGCGGCGCGGTACGCGCGCGCCGCGGCGTCGGGAGGGGCGGTCTCGGCGTCGCGCATCGCCCGGTACCAGGCGGTGAGCATCGGGACCACGGGCGACTCGTAGCCCGCCGCGACGTCCTCGGCCGCGGCGGCGTGGGCGTCGGCGTCGGGGAACCGGCCCGCGCCCGCGGCGGCCTGCATCCGGACGAGGTGGCCGAGGATCGCGAAGGTCGGGAGGTCGTGGTCCTCCGCCAGGGCGACGAGCTCGGCGCCGGTCCGGTCCCGCTCGGGACCCGCGCCCGGCCGCTGGAAGGACTGGAGGAACCGCGCGTTGAGCGCGAGCGCGAGCGTCGCCGGGTCGCCGAGGTCGCGCGCGATCCCGACGGCGTCCTCCGCCGCGGCCCACGCCCACGCGTCGCGCGTCCCGCGGTGCTCGATGCCGACCACCGCGAGCAGACGCGCGCGCAGCACCGGCGCCGCGCCCGGACCGAGGCGCCCCAGGGTCCGCCGCGCGACGCCGACGAGCGCGTCGGCCGCCGCCGGGTCGTCGCTCCGGGTCCAGACGGCCGGGACGTCGTACGCGGTGACGGTCCGGGCGGCGAGCACCGGGTCGCCGGTCGCCTCGGCCGCGAGCGCCGCGGCGACGCGCTGCTCCTGCGCGGTCGCGAGGTGGTCGCCCCCGGCGACGGCGAGCGTGCGCGCGACGTCGACCGTGGACCGCAGGTGCGTGCGCGAGCCGGTGGGGGCCGTCACGGCGAGGCGCGGCGCCGGCGTCGGGCCGTCGAGCGACGCCGCGTGGCCCAGCACGTCGCGCTCGAGCCGGACGAGCTCGGGGCCCGGGTCGAGGCCGAGCTCGTCGGCGAGGCGGCGGCGGGCGCGCCGCAGGACGTCGAGCGCGTCCGTCTGCCGCCCGTCGCGGTACAGCGCGAGCGCGAGCAGCGCCCACGCGTGCTCGCGCCACGGGTGCGCGGCGGCGTGCGCGTCGAGCACGACGACCGCCTCCGCGGCCCGGCCCTCGCCGAGCAGCGCGCCCGCGAGCAGCTCGACGGCGCGCGCGTGCACCTCGACGAGATGCCGGCGCTCGGCCCGGACCCACTCCCGCTCCGGCAGGTCGGCGTACGGCTCGCCGCGCCAGGCGGCGACGGCGTCCGCCAGCGCGCGCGTCGTGCCCGACGCCGCGTCCCCGGCCCCGGGAGACGCGCTCGCCCGGGCGACGGCCGCCTCCAGGCGCGCCGCGTCGAGCGCGTCGTCCGGGAGCCGCAGCGCGTAGCCGCCGTGCGCGGTGACGAGGACGCGCGGGGGCGTGCGCGGCGCGCGCCCGGGCTCCAGGCGCCGCCGCAGGTCGCCGACGAACGTCGCGAGCGCGCCGCGCCGGTCGCCCGTCCCCGCGCCGGGCTCGTCCCACAGGTCGTCGGCGAGGCGGTCGAACGGCACCGGGCGCCCGCGCGCGGCGGCGAGGCGCGCGAGGAGCTCGCGCTGGCGCGGTCCGCCGGGGTCGACGTCCGCGCCGTCGCGCAGCACGCGGACCGGCCCGAGCACCTCGACGCGCAGCTCCACCACCCCGCCATTCTCGCCGCACCGGGGCACTGATCGGGCGGCACTGATCGGACGCTGATCCGCCGCCCGGAGGATGGCGACGAGCCGACCGGGCACGACCCCGGCACGGCCGAGAACCGCCCCGAGAGAGGACACCCCATGCACATCCCCGGCTTCGAGACCCGCACCGTCGAGGTCGCGCCCGGCGTCGCGCTGCGCGCCGAGACCGCGGGCGAGGGCACGCCCGTCGTGCTCCTGCACGGCTTCCCGCAGACGCGCCACATGTGGCGGCACGTCGCGACCGACCTCGCGCGCGACCACCGTGTCGTCGTGCCCGACCTGCGCGGCTACGGCGAGAGCGCGAAGCCCGCCGCCACGACGCCCGACGTCTACGCCAAGCGCACCATGGGCGCCGACGTCGTCGCGCTCGCCGACGCCCTCGACGTCGACCGGTTCGTCCTCGTCGGCCACGACCGCGGCGCGCTCGTCGCGTTCCGCGCGGCGCTCGACCACCCCGACCGCGTGAGCCACCTCGGCATCCTCGACGTGGTGCCCACGCTCGACACGTGGGCCGTGCTGCACGGCGTGGACGCCGCCGTCGCGTTCCACCTGTACCTCATGGCGCAGCCCCCGGGCCTGCCGGAGACGATGATCCGCAACAGCGCCGACGCGTTCTTCGGGTCCTTCCTCGACGCGTGGACGCAGGACCCGGCCGCGATCCCCGCCGACGTGCGCGCGCACTACCTCGCGTCGAGCCGCGAGGCGGTCGACTCGATCGTGGCCGACTACCGCGCGACCGCGACGGTCGACGTCGAGCACGACCAGGCGTCGCTCGACGCGGGCGACCGGCTCGCGATGCCCGTCGCCGTGGTGCAGCAGGACTGGGGCGCGCAGCTCGGGTACGACGCCGCGGGCGTCTGGCGGCGCTGGGCGCCCGACCTCGAGCACCTCACGACGACGGCGGGCCACTTCATGGCCGAGGAGGCGCCGGGCGACGTCGCCGCGGTCGTCCGGTCGCTCGCGCGGCGCTGACCGCCCGGCCCGGCGCCTACCGCAGGAGGGACACGACGCGCCGGGCCCGGTCCGGGCTCGGCACGGTGCCCTCCTCGACGACCCGCCGGGCGAGCTCCCGCAGACGCACGTTGCGGTCGTTCGAGACGCGCTTGAGGAGCCCGAACGCCTGCTCCGTCCCCACCCCGAGCGCGGCGGCGACGACGCCCTTGGCCTGCTCGATCGGCCCGCGGCTCCGGGCCGCGGCCGCGATGTCGCGCTGGGCCTGCTGCTCCGCCCGGTCCCGGACGGCGACCGTGACGTCGACGAAGCTGCCCATGAGCTCGACGAGCCGGCCGGTGTCGCGGTCGCGGCGGCCGTGCCCGACGAGCACGAGGACCCTCTCCCCGCCGCGCGCGTCCATGATGCGGTGCATGCTCGAGAACGGCTCCCCGTCGACGCGGGCCCGCTCCAGCAGGTCGCGGACGCGGTCGCGGTCGTCGGGGTGCTTGTGGGCGAGCACGAGCGACGTCGTCGGCACGACCTCCCCGGGCTCGAAGCCGTGCAGGCGGTACGTCTCCGGCGACCACCACCAGGCGTCGGTCGCGAGGTCGACCCGGAACTGCCCGGGCGTCGCGCCGTCGCCGAGCGATACAGGGTGCAGCGGTGCGGGGTTCTCCACGGACATGGGTCGTCTCCGTCGTCGTTCAGCGGGGTGGTGAGCCAGGTCCAGACTCGACTCCGGGGACTTTAGCCCGGCGTCGGTTTCCTGCAACCGGTCCGGGGACTGCCCGTGACGGAGCGCGTCGGAGCGTCGGCCCGCCGCCGACGAGCGAGTGCGGGGTGCGCTGTCAGACTGACCGTGCGCGAGGTAGGGAGGCACATCGTGGGCGCCGCGCCGGATCTGTTGGAGCTGCTCTCTCGCGCGCTCTCCCGGGCCGACCGCAGCCTCCCCCTGGCCACGCGGTTGTGCCAGGCGTCCGCGACCGTCCTCGGAGCCCGGAGCGCGGCGCTGACCGTCGCACCGACGGCGGACGACCGGCTCACCGTGTCCACGGCGGACGGCCTCGCGGCCCGGATCGAGGGGCTGGGCGAGGTGATCGGCGAGGGCCCGGTCCAGCGCGCCCTCTCGGAGGACCACATCGTCGTCAGCGGGGCCGACGACGGCCGCGACGAGCACGACTTCCCCGTCTTCTCCCACGCGGTCGAGGCGATCACGGGCCCTGGCGCGTACCACGCCGTGCCGATGCACGCGGGAGGGCGGGTCGTCGGCGTGCTGAGCCTCGTCACCTCCTCCCGGACGCTGGCGCGGGGGCCGGAGGACGTGCAGCTCCTCGCCGACACCATCGGGCTCTCCCTGCTGGGCGACCTGGACTCGTTGGACTGGGCGCCCCGCGCGGAGGTCCACCAGGCGACCGGCATGGTCACCGCCCAGCTCCGCATCCCTCCCGGCGACGCGCTCGCGGTGCTCCGGGCGCACGCCTACGCCCGGTCCACGACGCTCGACGACGTCGCCGAGGAGGTCGTCACGAGGCGGCTCAGCTTCGCCTACGACGAGGAGCACGCCGTCCAGACGCTCCGGACCGACGACGGCTGACCTCAGGCTCTCGACGGCCGCACAGGCCCCGCGCCACCGGTCGCCGTAGGCTCGACGACGTCCCGACCGCCACCCGCCCACCCCGAGGAGCCCCCGTGCGCGCGACCGTCATCCACGCCCCGTACGACGTCCGCGTGGAGCAGCGCGACGACCCGCGCCTGCTCGCGCCGACCGACGCGATCGTGCGCGTCGAGGCCGCGTGCGTGTGCGGGTCGGACCTGTGGACGTACCGCGGCGTCAACCGGGTCGAGCACCCCGTCGCGATGGGGCACGAGTACGTGGGCACGGTCGAGGAGGTCGGCGCGGACGTGCGGACCGTGCGCCCGGGACAGCTCGTCGTCGGGTCGTTCTTCGCGTCCGACAACACGTGCCCGATCTGCCGGGCCGGGTACCAGACGTCGTGCGTGCACCGGGAGCCCGTGCGCGGCGCCCAGGCCGAGCTGCTGCGCGTCCCGCTCGCGGACGGGACGCTCGTCGCGACGCCGGAACGCCCCGACGACGACCTCCTGCCCGGCCTGCTCACGGCGTCGGACGTGCTGGGGACCGGGTGGTTCGGCGCCCGTGCGGCCGAGGCAGGCCCGGGCAAGACGGTCGTCGTGGTGGGCGACGGCGCCGTCGGGCTGCTCGCGGTCCTCGCCGCCGCGCAGCTCGGCGCCGAGCAGGTGATCGCGATGAGCCGGCACGCGCCGCGCCAGGAGCTCGCGCGCGCGTTCGGCGCGACGGAGGTCGTCGCGGAGCGGGGCGACGAGGGCGTGGAGCGGGTCCGCGAGCTGACCGACGGGCTCGGCGCGCACAGCGTCGTCGAGGCGGTGGGCACGCAGGACTCCATGAACCAGGCGCTCGGTGCCGTCCGTGCGGGCGGGCACGTCGGGGTCGTCGGGCTGCCGCACGGCGTCGACCTCCCGGCGGTCGACATGTTCTACCGGCACGTGCACTGGTCCGGCGGGCCCGCGCCCGTGCGCCGGTACCTGCCCGAGCTGCTCGACCTCGTGCTGGAACGGCGCATCGACCCCGCGCGCGTGTTCGACCTCGAGCTCTCGCTCGACGACGCGGCCGAGGGCTACGCCGCGATGGACGAGCGGCGCGCGATCAAGGCGCTGCTGCGCCCCTGACGGTGGGCGACCGCGGCTGCTAGGGTGCCCGCGTACCGCATCGCGTGGCGGCCTTCCCAGCTCATCACTTCGCCTGGAGGCAGCCGCATGTCTGCACGTCCCCGTGTCCGGACCTTCCGTCGCGACGACCGCGACCAGCTCACGGACCTCGTCAACTCCCACCTCTCCGCCGTCGTGCCGGGAGCGCGGCTCTCGGTCAACAGCGTGCTCGGGAGCCTGGAGCGCCAGCCCGACGAGCACGTCGTCGACCCGTGGGTCGTCGAGCGCGCGACGTTCGTCGTCGAGTCCCGGCACCGGGTGGTGGGCGCCGCGCACCTGCACCGGTTCACGGCCGGGCCGGAGGCGAGCGACGACTACCGCGACGCCGGCCTCGTGCAGTGGCTCCTCGTCACGCCGCCCGACGACGAGGACCCTGAGCAGTCCACCGAGGCCCGCGCGGCCGCGGACGCGCTGACGGCCGCGTGCCACGCGCAGCTCGCGGCGTGGCAGGTGCGCGTCGCGTACGCGGACGGGCAGCTCCCGTTCGCGGGCGTCTACGGGGTCCCGGAGCAGTGGCCGCACGTCCGCGAGGCCCTGGTGCGCGCGGGCTTCCGTCCCGGAGAGCACGCCGAGACGGTGCTGCTCGCCCCGACCTCGGCGCTCCCCCACGCCGTCGCCGTGCCGGACGACGTCGCCCTGCGGCGCACGCTCGGCCCCGGCGGGGGCGTGCGGTTCACCGCGCACCGCGGCACGGAGACGGCCGCGTACGTCGAGATCGACACGACCCTCGGCCGCGCCGAGCGGCAGGCCGCGACGGGAGGCACCGCCGAGCTGGTGGACCTCGCGCCCGGCCCGGGGGCCGACGACGCCCTGCTGGCCGGGGTGCTGGCCGAGGCCCGGGCGTGGCTCGAGCTCGCCGGGGTGCACCGCCTCCTGGTCGGCACCGACCCGACGGACCACGAGGAGATCGCGCAGCTGCGCGCCTGGGGGTTCCGCGAGCTGACGTCCGTGAGCCGCGGCTGGCGGCTGGCGAGGCCGAATGTGGTACGTTAGTACCAGAGTTGCGTCGAGGTAGCTCTGCGGACGAGGGAGCAGTACCCGCACGGACAAGACTGACTCAGAGGGGTTGCTTGTCATGGCTTGGCTCGTCCTGGTCCTCTCGGGCCTGCTCGAGGCGGTGTGGGCCACCGCGCTCGGAGCGTCGGAGAACTTCCGCCGCTGGCGCCCGACCGTCGTCTTCTTCGTCGCCATGTCGCTGAGCATGGTCGGTCTCGCCTGGGCGATGACCACGCTCCCCACCGGGACCGCGTACGCGGTGTGGGTCGGGATCGGCGCGACGCTGACCGTCGTCTGGGGCTTCGTCACGGGCAAGGAGCGCGCCACCGTGGCGCGCGTCGGCCTGCTCGTGCTGCTCGTGGGCTCCGTCATCGGGCTCAAGGCGGTGAGCTGACCGTGCCGTGGATCATCCTGCTCGTCAGCGCCGTCTTCGAGGCCGTCTGGGCGACGGCGCTCGGCAAGTCCGACGGGCTGTCCGTCCTCGGGCCCTCCGTCGTCTTCTTCGTCGCGCTCGCGCTGAGCATGCTCGGCCTCGGCTGGGCGACCAAGCACATCCCGATCGGCACCGCGTACGCGGTGTGGGTCGGGGTCGGCGCGGCGCTCACCGTCACCTACGCCATCCTCACGGGCGACGAGTCCGTGAGCGTGGGCAAGGTGGTCTTCATCGCCGGGATCATCGCGGCGGTGGTGGGCCTCAAGCTCGTGCCGTCGCGCCCGGGGCGGGCGGCCGAGAGGGCTTCCGGCACGGCGGCCGAGGCGGCGGCCGGCTCCGCGCAGACGACCGCGGGAACGGCCCCGGACCGCCCGTAGCGCGGCGTCGAACCGCTCCGCCGCGCCCCTGAGCACGCGATTCGTCGCCCGGGGGCGCGGTGCGGGAGCATGTGCGCCGGGGCGACGGGGTCATGCAGCGGCCCGGACGCCGCCCTCGAGGCCGCAAGGAGCAGACGTGAACGGTTCGGCCGACAGCACCGCCCTCTCGACGTGGGTGGCTTCTCCGGGAGCGGTCGCCGCCGGAGAGTTCCGGTACTACCCGGACGAGGACCGGTGGTGGTGGTCGGACCCGCTCGTCGAGCTGTTCGGCTACGCCCCCGGTGAGGTCGTCCCGACGACGGAGCTGCTCCTGTGGCACCACCGGGCGACGGGCAAGGACCGGCAGCAGACGCTCACCGCCATCGCGCGCGCGGTGTCCGGCGAGGCGCCGGTCCAGGTGCAGGTCATCCAGGACGCCCGCGGCAGGGAGCGCGCGGTCGTCGTGCTCGTGGACGTCGCCTGGACCGACCCGGCGGGCGTGCCCGTCGCCCGGGGCGTCGTGCTCGACGTGACGAGCGTCGTCGGCGTCGGCGCGCGGGTGCAGGCGAACGAGCAGATCGGCCTGTGGGCGCAGTCCCGCGCCGCGATCGAGCAGGCCAAGGGCATCATCGCGCTCGCCTACCGCGTCACCCCCGACGCCGCGTTCGCGTCGCTCCGCCGCTCGTCGAGCCTCGCCAACGTCAAGGTGCGCGACATCGCCGAGTCGATCGTCGCCGTCGCGCAGGACCTGCCGGCCGGGGCCGACCCGCGCCCGGCGCTCGACCGCGTGCTCGCCGGCGTCCAGGCCGCCTGACACCGACCTCCGGGCACGACGACACCTCGGCCCCGCACCGTGTCGGTGCGGGGCCGGGGCGTTCCAGGTCGGCGAGGTGATCGGAGCGTCGCCAGGCTCAGCGGGCGTCGGGCGACCGGCGGCGGCGGGAGGCCAGGACCAGGCCGGTGCCCGCCAGGACGATGAACGCACCGGCGGCAAGGACGCTCGCGTCCGTCCCCGTCGTCGCGAGAGCGTCGCGCTGGGCGGCCTGCTCGACGTCCGCGACCGGCTGCGCGCCCGTCAGCCCGAGGTTCGTCGGGTCGGTCGTGTCGGCCACCTCGACGAGCGTCCCCGTCGGGTCCGCGTAGACACCGTCGGTGGGGTCGACCGGCTGGACCGGGTCGGTGGGGTCGACCGGCTGGACCGGGTCGGTCGGGTCGACCGGCTGGACCGGGTCGACCGGGTCGGTCGGGTCGGTCGGGTCCGTCGGGTCCGTCGGGTCGGTCGGGTCCACCGGGTCGGTCGGGTCCACCGGCGCCTCCGGCTCGTCGGCGAGCGTCACGCCGATCCAGTCCCACGCGGTCGACGGGCGGTCGAGCTCACCGAGCCCGATGAACCAGTGCTGGAACGTCGACGGCGTCCAGAGCCCGGTCTCCGGGTCGACGGACCCCTCGCCGTGGTTGTTGTGGTCCCAGCCCGTGTAGAAGTGCGGGCTGCCCTGCTGCGTGCCCTGCGCCGAGCCCCAGAGCTGGAACTGCGGCAGGTCGGCGACGCTCGTCCCGGCCGGGACGCGGACGAACACCTTCTGGCCCGGCGTCACGCTGTCGACGACCCGGCCCTGGGCGTCCACGAGAACGACCCCGGCCGGCATGGGCGCGCCGTCCGCCGTGCGGAGCTCGACGTGCACGCTCCCGGAGCCCCCGACCAGCGAGGCCGTGAACCCGTAGTCGGTCGAGCCGTCGGCGTTGCGCACGAACCCGTTCGAGACGAAACCGGGCTGCGGCATGACGACGTTGGTCGTGAGCGCCTTCTCGATGAGCCACGCAGCGGTCTGGAGGGTCGCGCCGCGGTCGCTGGAGTAGCCGTTGCCCGAGGAGGCGAACTGCTCCTGCGCGAAGTCGCTCACGGTCACGTGGTTCGACGCGTCGACGTCGAAGAACAGGCCCATGACGTCGTGCCCGGTCGAGAAGTACCAGACCGCGAACTGCGTCGCCTCGTAGGCGGTGTAGTCGAGCCTCCGCTGCTCCTGCTCGTCGTACAGCGCGCGCACGTCGTCGACCGTGTACCAGCCCTGGTCGACGGAGTACTGGTACCAGCCCAGGAACTCCTCCCAGGGGGTGCCGACGGTCGTCACGCCCGCGCTGTCGAGCAGCGCCCGCGCGTCCGCGGCCCGGGCGGCCGCGTCGTTGCCCCCCTTGTAGCCGTTGACGAGGATCGTCTGCTGCGCGGACGTGTTCTGCCAGTGGATGCCGTCCGGGTCCGGGGCGACCGACTCGTCGCCGGACCACGCGTGGTACCAGTACCCGGCGATGTCGCGGTCGTAGACCATGTGCAGCGCGCCGTCGTCGTCCACGAGCGTGTGGTGGAGGATGTGGAGCTGCGGCTGGCCGTTCCACCCCGACCAGTCCTTGCCCGAGCCGCCCTCGGCCGGCTCGGTGAAGTACCAGTAGTCGCAGGGGTAGCCGTGGTAGTACCCGTCGTGCCAGTGCGGCTGGTACTCCGCGTCGGGGTACGCGGCCTGCGTCGCGCCGAGCAGGCCGACACCCAGCGCCGCCTGGAACGTCGCCGTCAGGTCGGACGTCGCGAGCTCCTCGGCCGGCGCCGCCTCGTCCGGCGCCGCGGCCTCCTCCGGCGCCTCGGCGGCGCCGTCCTCGACGACGGTCTCGGGCGCAGGCGAAACGGCGTCGTCCGTCGCGGGGGCCTGCGAGGGCGCAGCCTCCGTGGCGGGCTCGGTACCCTCCGGAGCGTCCTCGACGGCGGGCTCCTCCGGCGTGGGCGCCTCGGTGGCCGGCGCCTCGGGTGCGGACGCCTCGGGCGCCGGGGCGACGACCGGGTCGGTCGGTGCGGGCGCCTGGGCGGCGGGAGCCTCGGCGGGTGCTGACGCCTCGCTCGCGGCGGGAACCGTCGCCTGGGCCGTCTCGGGGGCCTCGGGAGCCGTCGCCTCGGGCGCGGACGCCTCGCCGTCGTCCGCGAACGCGGCGAGCGGGGCGCCCAGCAGGAGCGCGGCGGAGACGGCGGTCGTGGTGGCGGTGCGAAGAACCTTCATGGTGGAGCTCCTCTTGTCCTCGTGGCGGGTGTTTCCCGATGACTCCACGCTCCGCCCCGGGAGGGGTCCTCCGGCACGCCCGAACGGAGGCGACCGCTACCGCCGAAAGTCGACTCCTCGCGCTCGCGCCGCCGGGCCGGGACGGCGGCCGGTGGCTAGCCTGAGCGGCGTGGGGGTCCAGGTCACGCGGGCCGACGTCCTCGTCGCGGTCTCGAGCGCGGCCGCCGGGGCGCTCCTCGTCGTGCTGCGGGCGTCGTCCGGCCTGGGCTGGGCGACGTGGGGGCGGAGACCGCCGCCCAGCTGGTGGCGTCCGGCGTGCTCCTGGCTCGGCGGCGGCACCCGATCGCCGTCCTGGGCGCGTGCGTCGCGCTGTCGTTCGTCTCCCCCGCCGTCGCGACGCTCGCCGCTCTCTACGCCGTGGGGACCGAGGTCCGCTCCGCACGCACCAGCGGGGCCGCGGTGCTCGGCGTCGTCGTCGCGACCTGGCCGGTCTGGCGCACGACGGCGGAGGGCTCGGGGCCGACGACGCTCTGGGTCGCGACGGTCATGGCCCTCTTCGCGTACCTCGCCGGGCGTGCGGAGCGCGCGCGCGCCGAGGCCGACCGTCGGGCGGCGACAGCCTCCGAGGAGGCCGCCCGGGCCGCCGAGCGGGCCCGGCTCGCGCGCGAGCTGCACGACGTCGTCTCGCACCGCGTGAGCTACGCCGTCGTCGAGGCCGAGGTGCTCGCGACCACCACGCGCGACGACGAGGTCCGCCGGGTCGCGGACGAGATCGGGGCGAGCGGCCGGGCCGCCCTCGCGGAGATGCGGCAGGTGCTCGGCGCGCTCACCGCGGCCGGTCCTGCCACCACCGCCCCATCCCGGGCGCCGGACGGCGACGAGGTCGAGACCCTCGTCGCCGAGGCCCGCTCGGCGGGCCAACCCGTCGAGGCGCACGTCGCGGTGCGGCCGTCGTCGCCGCCCGACCTCGTCGACCGGACCGTCGTGCGCGTCGTCGGCGAAGGGCTGACGAACGCCGTCCGGCACGCGCCGGGCGCGCGCACGGTCGTGTCGGTGACCCCCGTGCCCGACGGCGTCGCGGTCGCCGTGGCCAACGACCCGCCCGCCCGTCCCCCGACCGGGCTGACGACCGGCGGCTTCGGCCTCGCGGGCCTGCGCGAGCGCGTCGACCTCCTGGGCGGCACGCTGGAGGCCGGTCCCACCCCCGCGGGCGGCTATCGTCTCCGCGCCACGCTCCCCAGGAGGACAGCATGATCCGCGTGGTCGTCGTCGACGACGAGGCGCTCCTGCGCGCCGGGATCGTGCGGCTCGTGGACACCGCGCCCGACCTCGACGTGGTCGGCGAGGGCGGCGACGGCGCACGGGCCGTCGAGCTCGCCCGCGAGCTCGACCCGGACGCCCTGCTCCTCGACATGCAGATGCCCGTCATGGACGGGCTCGACGCGCTCCTCGCGATCCACCGGGAGCGGCCACGCACCGCGGTCGTGGTCCTGACGAGCTTCCTCGCAGACGAGTACGTCCTCCCCGCGCTGCGAGCCGGTGCCGCGGGCTACCTGCTCAAGGACTCGACGCCGGAGGAGCTCCACCACGGCATCCGCGCCGCGGTCGCCGGCGACTCGATCCTGTCCCCCGCGGTCGCCCGGCACCTGCTCGCGGCCGCAGGAGGCGACGGGACCGCGCGCCGCGCCGACGCGCGCCGCCGTCTCGCGCGCCTGGCGCCGCAGGAGCAGGAGGTCGTCGCCGCGCTCGCGGGCGGGCTGTCCAACGCCGAGATCGGGCGCCGCCTGTTCCTCGCGGAGTCGACGGTCAAGGCGTACCTCGCGCACGCGATGACCAAGCTCGGCACGACGAACCGCACCCAGACCGCGATCCTCGCCCACGAGGCAGGCCTCGCCGGGGAGTGACGTCCGGGGCTGCGGTCACACCCGAGGCCGCCGGGGTGCGGGCCTCCGCGAGCAGCGGCACCATCGCTGACGTGGGACGTCGTGCGCGCATCACCCGGTCCGGGGCCGCGCTCGGGCTGCTGCTCGGGCTCGCGCTCGGCACGACGGCGGGCTGCACGGCGAGCCGGCAGGAGCCGGGCCAGGCGACCGCCGCCGTCGCCGACGCGGTCGCGCAGGCCGGGTCGGCGGTCGAGACGACGCGGCTCACCGTGCGCCTGCTCGACACCGACCGCGTGACGACGCCCGTCGCGGACGCCGCGGTGCTCGACCAGGTCCGGGTGCTCGAGGAGTCCACGACCGCCCTGACCACTCTGGTACCGCCGGACGACGTCTCGTCCGCGCAGCGCGACGCGGGCCTCGCGGCCGTCGCCGACGCGACGGCCGAGGTCGTCACCGCGCGCGCGTGGGTCGCACGGGAGGCGAGCGGCGACCTGTCGGCCGCCGGGGCGGTGCCGCTCACGGCGTCCGAGCTCCAGGCCGACCTCGCGCGCGCGGCCGACGACCTCGACACGGTGCTCGCCCTGGCGGGTGGCGCGTGAAGCAGCTGCTCGGTGTCGCGCTCGGCATCCTCACGGCGATCGGCGGGTTCGTCGACATCGGCGACCTCGTCACGAACGCCGTCGTGGGCTCGCGGTTCGGCCTGTCGCTCGTGTGGGTCGTGGTCGTGGGCGTCGTCGGGATCTGCCTGTTCGCGTCGATGTCGGGCCGCGTCGCGGCGGTGAGCGGGCGCGCGACGTTCGAGATCATCCGCGAGCGCCTCGGCCCACGGGCGGCGGGCGCGAACCTGGCGGCGTCGTTCGCGATCAACCTCCTCACGCTCACCGCGGAGATCGGCGGCATCGCGCTCGCGCTGCACCTCGCGAGCAGCGTCGAGCCGCGCCTGTGGATGCCGGTCGCGGCGCTCGCCGTCTGGCTCGTGCTGTGGCGCGTGAAGTTCCAGGTGATGGAGAACGTCGCGGGCCTGCTCGGGCTGCTGCTCGTGGGGTTCGGGGTGGCGCTGTTCCTGCTGGGACCGGACTGGGGCGAGCTGCTGCGCCAGGCGGTGCCGCCGTCACCCCCGGAGACGGAGCACGTCGCGACCTACTGGTACTACGCCGTCGCGCTCTTCGGCGCCGCGATGACGCCCTACGAGGTGTTCTTCTTCTCCTCCGGTGCCGTCGAGGAGGGCTGGACCGCGAAGGACCTCGCGCAGAACCGCGTCAACGTGCTCGTCGGGTTCCCGCTCGGCGGGCTCCTGTCGGTGGCGATCGCGGCGTGCGCGGCCGTCGTGCTGCTGCCCACGGGCATCGAGGTGTCGTCGCTGTCGCAGATCGTGCTGCCCGTCGCCGAGGCCGGGGGGACGCTGCTGCTCGCCGTGGTGATCGTCGGGATCGTCGCGGCGACGTTCGGCGCCGCGCTCGAGACGGCGCTGTCGAGCGGGTACACGCTCGCGCAGTACCTCGGCTGGTCGTGGGGGAAGTTCCGCCGCCCCGCGCGCGCCGCGCGCTTCCACCTGACGATGGTCGTCGCGCTGCTGCTCGCGGTGGCGATCCTCATGACGAGCGTCGACCCGGTGGCGGTCACCGAGATGTCCGTCGTGTTCTCCGCGGTCGCGCTGCCCCTCACGTACGTGCCGATCCTCCTCGTGGCCAACGACCCGGAGTACATGGGCGAGCACGTCAACGGACGCGTGACCAACGCGCTCGGCATGGTCTACCTGGTGATCGTCGTCGTCGCGGCGGTGGCGGCGATCCCCCTGATGATCGCGACGGGAGCAGGGTCATGAGCCGGGACGCCACCCCGCCGACGGGGGTGCGCGTCGTGGACGCGCGCCTGCACCTGCTGAGCCGTCAGGTGCTCGACGTCGACGGCGAGCCGGTCACGACCGTCGACGACCTGGAGCTCGTCGCCTCCCCCGCCGCGGACGACGGCCCGCGGGACGCGGTGCCCGGAGAGCCGGCGGAGGTCGGCGCGGTCCTCACCGGGCCGGTGCTCGTGACGCGCCTCCTCGGCGGCCGCCCGCCCGCGTCGCGCTGGGAGCGCGTGCCGTGGTCCGACGTCGGGCACGTGGGCACGGCGCTCGAGCTCACCGTCCGCGCGGACTCGCTCGACCTGCACTGGACCGAGGACTGGCTGCGCGAGCACGTGGTCGGCCGCATCCCGGGCGGCCGACACGACCCCGAGGAGGAGTCGTGATCCTCGGCGACCTGCTCGACGCGCGCGTCCTCGGGCCCGGCGGGGAGGACCTGGGGTTCCTCGTCGACGTGCGCCTCGCGCTCGACACGCTGCCCGACGACGGCCCGCCCGCGGGCGGGGCCGACCCCGACGACGCGCACCCCGAGGACCGCGCGCTCAGCGAGCAGGTGCGACGGCGCAGCCGCGTCGGGCGCGCGCGGGTCGTCGGGATCCTCGTGAGCCCACGGACCGGGACGTCGTTCCTCGGGTACGAGCGCACGGACGTCACGGCGCCGTGGCCGGTGCCGCAGCTCGTGCGGCGCCGGCACCGCGGCACGTTCCTCGTGCCGTGGGACGACGTCGCCGCCGCCGGGCAGGGCGAGGTCCGGCTCGCGCGCGGATACCGGCGCCAGGACGCCGCCCTCCCCTGACGACGCCGCGCGTTGCGAGCGACGCGCGGCCCCGTGACGCTGGACGGGACGGTGGAGCCAGCCGCCGCCGGCCGTCCCGGGCGGCACGACCGCCCGGCGCCACGGGAGGACCCATGAAGGCGCTGTTCGTCAGCTGCACGCTCAAGAGCTCTCCGGAGCCGTCCAACACCGAGGCGCTCGGGCGCGTGGTCGCCGAGGCGCTCCAGGACCGGGGGGTAGAGGTCGAGCACGTCCGGCTCGTCGACCTCGCCGTGCCGCCCGGGGTCGTCACCGACATGGGGGAGGGCGACGAGTGGCCGCGCGTGCACGAGCGGCTGGTCGCGTCGGAGATCCTCGTGGTCCTCACGCCCACGTGGCTCGGGCGCCCGTCGTCGCTCGCCCAGCGCATGCTCGAGCGCATGGACGCGATGATCTCCGAGGAGGGGCCCGACGGGATACCGGTCGCGTACAACCGCGTCGCGGGGGTCGTGGTGACGGGCAACGAGGACGGCGCGCACCACGTCATCTCGGAGGTGAGCGGCGCCCTCGCGGACATCGGCTACACGATCCCGGGGCAGGCGTGGACCTACTGGAACCAGGGCCCGGGGCCCGGCCCGGACTACGTCCAGACCGGCCACGGGCACGAGTGGGCGCGCGAGACCGGGCGCCTCATGGCGCACAACCTGCACGCCGTCGCGTCGGCGCTCGCGGCGCACCCCGTCCCCGCTCCCGGCTCCTGACCGACGACCGCTACGCCTCCGCGATCCGCTTGATCGCCGCGAGCCGGCGGTCCCACGCCGCGCCGATGGCCTCGAGGGCGCGCGCGGTCTCGCCGAGCCGCGTCCCGACGGCCCGGTGCCGGACCTCGCGCCCGACGCGCACCGACTCGACGAGCCCGACCTCCGCGAGCACGGCGAGGTGCTTCGCGATGGCCTGCCGGCTCACGGGGAGCCGCTCGGCGAGCGCGGACGCCGAGAGGTCCGCGCTGCCGAGCTCCTGGAGGATCCGCCACCGGGTGTCGTCCGCGAGCGCGGAGAACACGGGGGCGAGCTCCGTCGCCGCTGCGCTCACGCGTGCCCGCCCTCGGCCGCGAGAGCGCCCTCGAGGAGCTCGACGAGCTCGTCGAGCTCGCTCGTCCACCCCTGCCGGTGGCTCTCGAGCAGCTCCTCGGGGTCGGCGGTGCGCTCGAACCCGGTCTCGACGACGCGCAGGACGGTCGTCGGGCCCTGGGGCTCGAGCGTGAAGCGCGCGACGGTCGACGTCGTCTCGTCCAGGGGCTGCCCTACCGGCGTCCCCCACCGGAAGGCGAACGTCGTCGTGGGGTCGTACTCCTCGATCCGCACCTGGACGTCGGGGACGTCGGGCCAGCTGAACACGCCCTCGCCGCCGACGCGCAGGTCGGGCAGGGAGGTGCGCTGACCGAACCAGCGGCTGATGAGGTCCTCCTGGGTGAGCGCCGCCCAGACGCTGGCGGCCGGGGCGTCGATCGTCACGGTGCGGGAGACGGTGTACGACGCCGGGTCGACGACGGCCGGCTCGTTGGTGGTGGTCATGATGCGTCCTCTCCGTGGGGAAGGTCTCGCTGTGCAACTCCACAGTTGCACAGCGCCGGATCGAGCGCAACCCTCGGGTTGCACCGGGCCCGCGACGCGTCACCCGCCCCCGAGCGCGATCCCCGCGACGGCGGCCACGAGGCACACGAGCAGCATCCCCAGCGCGTGCACGACCGCGACCGCGCCGCGGCCCGCGAGCAGGAGCCGCGCCCCCTCGACCGACGCCGTCGAGAACGTGGAGTACCCGCCGAGGAACCCGACGCCGAGCACCGCCACGACGTCCCCCCGGCCCGGGTGCGTCGCCCCCCACCCCGTGAGCAGCCCCAGCAGGAAGCACGCCGTCACGTTGACCACGAGCGTGCCGAGCGGCGTCGACCAGCGGTTGTGCCGCGCGACCACCGTGTCGAGGAGGAACCGGGACGCCGCGCCGAGACCGCCCGCGACGGCGACGAGCAGCAGGTCGGGGACCCCCGTCACCGCGCGCCACCGCCCCGGGCGACGCGCCGCCGTCGGGCCGCGGCCGCGAGCGCGACGCCGCCCACCGCCGCCGCGACCCCGAGCGCGACGCTCCCCAGCGCGTAGGCCGCGCCGAGGGCGGCGTGCCCGCCGCTCGCGAGGCGCTCGACCTCGACGACGAACGTCGAGTACGTCGTGAAGCCCCCGAGCACGCCCGTGCCGCACCCCAGCCGGACGGCCCGGCGCCGACCCGAGTCGGGGCCCGCGCGCAGCAGCGTCTCCAGCAGCGCGCCGAGCACGAACGAGCCGACGAGGTTGATCCAGAACGTCGTCCACGGCCACGCGCCCGGCACGGGCGCGAACGCCTGCTCGAGCAGCGCGCGCGCCGTCGTGCCGACCGCTCCCCCGGCCGCGACGAGGCCCGCGAGCGCGAGCAGCGGGGCCCGGCGCGTCACCTCTCCCACGGGGTGCGGATCTCCTTCCAGTCCACGACGGCGAGCGGGACCGTGAGCACGGGACGGTGCTGGTGGTGGGCCAGGTGCACCGCGACCGACCCCTCGACGAGCTCGCGCACGTGCGCGAGCGAGCCCGGCGCGCGCGACCCGACGACGATCACCGCCGCGTCGACGGCGCGCGCGAGGTGGGTCAGCGCGCGGTCGGGCCGCCCCGCGAGGTAGCGCAGCTCCCACGGCACGCGTGCTCCCGCGAGCTCCGCGCCGACCTCGGCGCGCAGGCGCTCGGCGGTGCCCTGCCAGGCGTCGTCGGCGGAGTCCGGGTCGAGGGGCGCGTGCGTCACGGACCCGTCCGGGTGCTCCTCGACCACGGCGCGCGACGCGTCGGCGTACGCCGCGACGAGCCGGGACCCGGCGGCGTCCGCCCAGGCCGCCGCCGTGCGGACGACGAGCGGGTCACCGCCCGGGACGACGCCCACCACCACGGCGTGCCCCGCGAACGGGACCATCCGGTCGAGCGCGGGCTGGGGCACCGGCCTCGCGTGCGGCCGTGCTCTCATGCGGCCTCCTCCCGCGGGCAGCGTCCTGCCCGCCGACGTGCGACGAGTCAGGAACCATCAGCCCTGGTGGCGGTTCGGGCGGCTGCGCCCCGGCGGGATCCATCACCGCTCCCCAGCGTAGCCAGCGCCGGGACGGTCCGCTCAGCCGGCCTTGGGCTTCGCGAACTTCTTCTCGTCGAACGACTTCGCCAGCTCGTGGTCGGTGACGACGAACCCGACCGCCTGCGCGACCGGGAGCACCTGGTCGCGCTCCAGGCCGTCGTCGATCCCGAGCCGGTACATGATCACGACGGTGCCCGTGCTCAGCATGACCGACGGCGCGTCCCCGTCGTCGAGGATCGCGTACGAGCCCTGGAACCCGGGCTGCGGGACGGCCGCGGCGAGGGTCGGGTGGGCCGGGCCCGTCGTGTCGGCCAGGGGGTCGCCCTCCGGCGCGTCGTTGAACGCCGCGGCGGCACGCTCGGCCTCCTCCTTCGAGCCGACGTCCAGCACGACGACGTCGAGCGCGACGGTCGGGCCGTCGTCGGACACGACGCGCGCCTCGAACCCCGCCTGGCACGAGCCCGCGAGGGCCTGGATCGCGGGGATCGCGGGGACGTCGTCGCACGCGAAGTCCCGCCGCGCCACGAGGGCGATGCGGTCGTCGTTGACGAGGTAGTCGTTGTCGGAGAAGTACGCCCACGACATCGGCGCGAGCTCGGGGCCCTTCTCCGGGTCCATCTCCGCGCCAGCGCGGTACTCCTGCGCGAGCCACGGCTCGTCGTCCGTGACGTCGGTGTCCGCAGGGTCCTCGGTCTCCTCCGGCTCCGGCTCCGTCGGCGCGTCCGACGTCGCGGGCGCCTGCTCGGCCGTGGTCGGCCCGGGGTCGGGCGCGGCGTCGTCGCGCAGCCCGAGCCACACGCCGAGGGCGCCCGCGACGAGCCCGAACGCGCCCACCCCGGCGAGCACCGGCACGAGCCACGGGCGACGGCCGCGGCCCGGCGGCGTCGCGTACGGGGAGAAGCCGTACGGGTCCGACGGCGGCGCGGTCGCCGTCGGGACGACCGTCGCGTCGTCGGGCGCGCCGTAGCCCGGGCCCGACGGTGCCCCGTACGGCGCGGACGGGCTGCCGTACGGAGCCGTGGGGTGGGTGCCGTGCGGCGGGGCGCCGTAGGGCGCGCCGGGCGCGCCCGTGTACGCCCCGGGCGGCGGCGCGGTGTGCCCGGACGGCGGGGGTGCGGTGTGGCCCGACGACGTCGCGGCGGGCGGCCACGTCGCGCCGGTCTCCGCGGGGGCCAGGTCGCGCCCGTGTCCGCCGGCGGGATCGTCGCGTGCGGGTCCGGGCCGCGGTACCCCTGCGGCGCGGGCGGCGCCCCGCGCTGCCCGTACGGGTCCGTGCCGTACGGGACCTGGGCGTGGGGCTGCCCCGGTCCGGGCGGGGCGGCGGGGGCGGCGTCCCGCCCGGGGTCGCGGCGCCGTCGTCCCCGTACCGCCGCGGCGGCCGCATGACGGTCTGGTCGTCGACCGGCTCGTACGGCTCGGTGGGGTCGGACATCGGGCGGGTCCTCTCGTCGTGGGCGGCTCGTGCAGGGTATCCCGGGAGCCGCGCCGCGCCGGTGGTCCGCCGAGCGGCGTCTCAGTCGAGCGGGTCGCGCGCGATGGGGCACGTCATGCAGTGCCCGCCGCCCCGGCCGCGCCCGAGCTCCGCCCCGACGATCGTCACGACCTCGACGCCCGCGCGCCGCAGCGCCGCGTTGGTCAGGGTGTTGCGGTCGTAGGTGACGACGACGCCCGGCTCGATGGCGACGGCGTTGTTCCCCGAGTCCCACTGCTGTCGCTCGGACGCGTACGCGTCGCCCGCCGTCTCCACGACGCGCAGCGCGGGCAGGCCCAGGGCGCGCGCCACCACGTCGACGAAGGGCGTGTCGCCCTCGTCGGTGATCTCGACGCCCGGCGCACGGTCCGACGGCCGCAGCGTGAAGGTGTGGATGCCGTCGACGATCGCCGGGTGCACCGTGACGAGGTCGCGGTCCGCGAACGTGAACACGGTGTCGAGGTGCATCGCCGCGCGCAGCCGCGGCATGCCCGCGACGACGACCTGCTCCGCCGCGCCCGCGTCGAACAGCGCCTTCGCGAGCTGCGAGATCGCCTGGCGCGACGTGCGCTCGCTCATCCCGACGAGCACCGCGCCGTTGCCCACCGGCATGACGTCGCCGCCCTCCAGCGTGGCCTGGCCCCAGTCCTGCTCCGGGTCGCCCCACCACACCGTCGACTCCCGGTACTCGGGGTGGAACGCGTAGACCGCCTTCATGAGGAGCGTCTCCTCCTGGCGCGCCGGCCAGTACAGCGGGTTGAGCGTCAGCCCGCCGTAGATCCAGCACGTGGTGTCGCGCGTGTACAGGGTGTTGGGCAGCGGCGGGAGCAGGTACTCGAACCCGCCCGTCGACTCGCGCGCGAGGTCCACGTAGCCGGTGCGGTAGTCGTCGGGCAGGTCGGTCGTCGCGAGGCCGCCGACGAGGAACCGCGCGAGCTCGCGCTCGCTCAGCGAGTCGAGGTAGGCCCGCGTGCCCTCGACGAGCCCCAGGCCCACCTGGTTCGGCACGACCTTGCGGTCGAGCACCCACGCCCGCGCCTCAGGGATCGCGAGCGTCTGCGCGAGGAGGTCGTGCAGCTCGACCACCTCGACGCCCCGGTTCGTCAGCTTGTTGACGAAGTCGAGGTGGTCGCGCTGGGCGGCCTCCACCCACATGACGTCGTCGAAGAGGAGGTCGTCGGAGTTCGTCGGGGTCAGCCGCTCGTGCGCGAGCCCCGGTGCGCAGACGAGGACCTTGCGCAGGCGCCCCACCTCCGAGTGGACGCCGTGCTGCGCGGGCGGGACGGTGGACGGGACGGCGGACGCGACGCTCATGGGTGCTCCCTCTCGGTGGTGCGGTCGGTACGGTCCGGTGGTCTCACAGCGACACCCACCCCGCCGCGAGCCCGACGACGGCGAGCACCGCGAGCGCCACGACGACGCCGAGCAGCGCGAGCTCCGCGGGCCCGAACGCCCGCCGCCCCTGCTCGCGGCGCGTCATGACGAAGAGGACGGTGACGGGCGCGTAGAAGACGAACGCGAGCAGCGCCAGGTCGAGCCCGGCCGCGAAGAGCAGGAACGCGGTGTACGCCGACGCGAGGACCGCCACGACGAGGTCGCCCGTCAGGGTGCGGGCCGGGGCGCCGTCGTACGTCTCACGCGTGAGCCGCAGCCGCAGCGCGTAGAGCGCGGCCAGCAGGAACGGGATGAGGGTCATCGACGCGGTGAGGTCGAGCGCGAAGTCGAACGCGTCGTCGGAGAAGTACGTGACGACGAGGACCACCTGCGAGAGCGCCGTGCTGAGCAGCAGCGCGTTCACCGGGACGTCCTCCCGGCGCGTGCGGGTGAGGAACCGCGGCATGTCGCGGTCCTTGGCCGCGACGAACAGGACCTCCGCCGCCATGAGGGTCCACG
Source organism: Cellulosimicrobium sp. JZ28 (assembly GCF_015327065.1). Classification (NCBI taxonomy): domain Bacteria; kingdom Bacillati; phylum Actinomycetota; class Actinomycetes; order Micrococcales; family Promicromonosporaceae; genus Cellulosimicrobium; species Cellulosimicrobium sp. JZ28. Next base: position 3,804,415 of record NZ_CP017660.1, read on the forward strand.
CGAGGTAGGCGCCGAGAACCGAGACGATCAGCCCGACGCCCACGAAGACGCTCCCCCACGGCCCGACCGCGGCCTCCAGCACGCCCGCCATCGACGGCTGGCGCAGCTCCGCGATCTCGGCCATCGGCAGGATCCCGTAGGACACGATCGTCACCGACGCGAAGATCGCGAGCACGCTCGTGAACCCGAGGATCGTCGCCCGGCCCACGTCCTCGCGACGGCGCGCGTGCCGCGAGTAGACGCTCGCGCCCTCGACCCCGAGGAAGACGAACACGGTGACGAGCATGGTGTCGCGCACCTGGTCGAACAGCGACCCGGTGTACGAGGCGCCGTGGAGGTTCTCCGCGAAGACCGCGGGGTCGAATGCGAGCACGGCGAGCAGGACGAAGACGAGGATGGGCACGAGCTTGGCGATCGTGACGATCCGGTTGATCGCCGTCGCCTCCCGGATCCCCTGCCGCACGAGCGCGAAGAAGAGCCACAGCCCGACCGACGAGAGCACGAGCGCGAGCACCGTGTCCCCCGCGCCCAGGGCGGGGACCCACGCCCCGAGCGTCGACATGATGAGCACCCAGTACGTCACGTTGCCCACGCACGCGCTCGCCCAGTACCCGGCGGCGGCGTAGAAGCCCGTGAACTCCCCGAAGCCCGCCTTCGCGTACGCGTAGACCCCGGCGTCGAGCCCGGGCTTGCGGACCGCGAGCCGCTGGAAGACGAGGGCGAGCGTGAACATGCCCGCGCCCGCGACGACCCACGCCACGAGCGCGCCCGCGACCCCGGTCTCCTGCGCGAAGCGGCGCGGGAGCGAGAAGACGCCCGCCCCGACCATGGACCCCACGACCATCGCCGTGAGCGTGAGCACGGTGACCTTCGTGGTGCCGGACGTCGTGCCCTGCGCCGTGCCCTCAGCGGTCATGCCCCACGCCCCTCGCGCTCGCGTGCCGGCCCGCGCCGAGCGGCTCGGCGGCGCCGTGCTGACCCGGTCGATGATGGCAGCGTCGCGGTCGGGCCGCGCGTCGGGTGACGGGGTCCCCCGCGCGACCTACCCCGGGCGCCGTAGCGCCGCCCGATCTCCTCCTCAGGGTGGACACGCGCGCGCGATCGGTACGCGTACGCTGCCCGTGGGTCGCCGGACACGGCAGGGGGGAACTGCTCGACCGACGAGTGACCGACCGTCGTCCGACCCACCTCACCGCACATGAACATGCTCACCTGGACCGCCGTCGACCACCGGACCTGGCGTGCCCGCAGCGCCTCGCGCGAGTACGTCGTCCGGCGCGACGACACCGGCACCTGGACCCTCGACGGCCCCGGCCGCACGTGGGGCGCGCTGCCGAGCCTCGAGATCGCCCAGGAGGTCGCCGCGCTCGCCGACGAGGTCCACCACGACGACGACCGGATGACGAGCTATCGCGTCGTCACCGCCACCGGTGCGCGGCGCGGCGAGCCGTTCGGCGCCGAGACGGACGAGGACGCGCTCGACGTGCTCCGGGCCCGGCGCCGGGCCGGCAACCTCCCGCTCGCACCGTTCCGCCTGGAGACCTCCGACGGCCGCCTGGTCGGCGCGTGGGACAAGGCCGTCCAGATCCCGGCCCGGTCGGTCGGCGACGGGACGTCCGGGCCGGTCTGACGCGCCGGTCTGACGCGCCGGTCTGACGCGCGGTCTGACGCTCAGGCCCGCGACGCGGCGCGGCGCGCCGCGAGAGCGGCCCGCCGCCGTCGGCTGCTCTCGACGTGCGCCGCGGCGAGCTCCGCGGCCCGGTCGCCGTCCCGGGCACGCACCGCGTCGAACAGCGCCACGTGCTCGTCGGTGACGTCGGCGAGGTCGTCGTGCTGCGACAGGGCCCAGCGCATCCGGCTGCGGATGCCCTGCATCATGTCGTCGAGCAGCCGGTTGCCCGCGAGCGCCGTGACGATCTCGTGGAAGTCGGCGGCCGAGCGGCGCGACCCCACGGGGTCGGCCGCGCGCGCGCCCTCCTGCTCGCGGTCGAGCGCCGCGCGCAGGCGCTCCAGCCCCGCCGGCTCGTGGCGCTCGGCGGCGAGGCGGAAGGCGAGCGGCTCGAGCACGGTGCGGACCTCGTCCAGGTCGGCGAGGTCGGCGTCGGTGAACGCCCGCACGACGGCCCACGTGTGCGGGCGCAGCGCGACGAGCCCCTCCCCCTCCAGGACCTTGAGCGCGTCGCGCACGGGGATGCGGCTCACGCCGAACCCGGCGGCGAGGTCGCGCTCGACGAGGCGCGAGCCGGGCTCGCGCACGCCGTCGAGGATCTCGTCCCGCAGCCGGGACGCGACCCGCGCGGACTCCAGCACTCGCTCCTCGGCTCCGGCCACGCGTCGATTCTCGCACCGGCCCGGGTGCCGTTGAGAGCCCGCGCGGACCGTGCGAGGGTGGACGGGACCGCGTCGAACGAGGGAGTTCCGATGACGAGCACCACCCGTACCCCCGCCCGCGCGACCCAGGGCAGGGTGCGCCGCGCCCGGCTCGCCGGGGCGACGGCCCTCGCCGCGGGGATCGCGCTCGCGGCGCCCGCCGCGGCGGTCGTGCCCACCGCGGCACCCGCCGACGACGGCTACGAGGTGATCCTCGACGGCACCCCGGAGTCGTTCGACGCGTGGGAGTACGCGGGCGACGGCGGGTTCGACCGTCTCGACGACGGCACGGTGCGCAGCCGCGCCGGAGCAGGCGGCGGGTTCGGGACCCTCTGGTACCCGGTGCGCCAGTACGGCGACTTCTCGATGGTGGTCGAGCTCCGCGACGACGCCCCCGGCGACGCGCGCGCGAACAGCGGGATCCAGGTGCGGTTCCCCGACCTGTCAGGTCCGGTCGAGGGCTGCCCGACGACGTTCAACGGCAACGAGACGGGCAACCTGTCGTGGATCGCGGTCAACTGCGGCCACGAGATCCAGGTCAACGACTCCCCCGAGGGCGGCTCGAACGACCCGCGCAAGACGGGCTCGGTCTACGGGTTCGCCGACCTCGGCCTCGACGAGGCCCGGCCCACCGCCAAGGGCACGTGGAACGAGCTGGAGGTGCGCGTCGTCGGGCAGCACTACACGGTGATCCGCGACGGCGTGGTCATCAACGAGTACGAGAACCTGCCGGGCGTGCCGTTCCCCGACCGTCCGCTCGACCCCGACTCGAGCTCGCGCGGGCTCGTCGGGTACGTCGGCCTCCAGGCGCACGGCTCCGCGCCGGACGTCGTGTCGTTCCGCGAGGTGCGGGTCCGCGAGCTGCCGCCCGTCCACGTCGAGGCCGACGCGCGGTGCCTCGGCGGGACGGCGCACGTCGCCGTCCGCGCCGAGAACGTCGGGAGCGACCCGCTCGACGTCACGCTCGGCACGCCCGCCGGCGAGCGCACGTTCGACGCCGTGGCGCCGGGGCGCAACGCGTACCGGTCGTTCAGCGCCCGTGCGGCGTCGGTCGACGCGGGGACCGCGACGCTCACGGTCCCCGGCGCCGACGGCCCCGTGGTCGTCGAGACGCCGTACGAGGGCGTCGACTGCACCTGACCGGCGGCCGGGCCTACGACCCGGCGGGCACCGTGACCTCGACGTGCGCGGCGTCCCCGAGGTCGCGCGTCGCGACGACGACGCCGCGCTGCCGGTAGTCGCCGGTGCGCGCGGTCATCGGCACGGGCGCGAGCGCGTCCGGGCCGCTCCCGGCGCGCACCTGCACGCCGTCCCCGGTCGCCGTGACGCGGTAGGCCACGCGGCGCGTGCGGCCGCCGAGGTCCAGGTCGACGGCGAGGCCGTCCGCCGCCGCGGGCAGCACCGGGTCGACGACGATCTCCCCGCCGCGCTCGGTCAGCCCGAGGACGCCCTGGACGAGCTGGCGCAGGTAGATGCCGGGGCCGCTGGAGTACACGCGCCACCCGCCGCGCACCCCGACGCTGCCGTCGCGGAGCCCGTCGAAGTCGCGCGCGAAGCTCTCGCGGTCGGGGAAGTCCGCGTCGCTCGACGAGAAGTAGGCGTTGCGCTGGCGCGGGGCGGCGTGCGCGAGGCGCCGGCCGAGGTCGACCGGGCTGATGCGCAGCAGCTCGTCGAGCGCGCGGCCGCGGCCCAGGGCCGCGAGCGCCTCGACGTAGCGGATGTGCGCGTGCACGTACATCAGCCCGATCTCGCGGCCGACGTTCGCGGCCTGCTCGGCGCGCAGGAACGTGTGCGGCACGCCCTCGTCGAACGCGGCCGGGTGGTCCATGAGGCGCACGCCGTCGGGGAAGTGCAGGTGCTCCAGCACGAGGCGCTCGTGGTCCGCGGCCTCCTCGGGCGTGAGGATGCCCGCGATGATCGACTGTGTCATGGGGATGAGGCGGTACCGCATCCCGGAGACGGTGTCCGACGGGTGGATGACGAGCTCGTCGCCGTCGGCGCCGTGGCGCACGTACCCGGCGAGGACGCCGTCCACGAGGGCGCGCTCGCGCAGGTCTGCGCGGACCTCCGCCGCGAGCGCGCCCGCGCGCCCGGAGAGCGCGGCGAGGTCGTCGCGGCCGGCGGTCGTGCGGGCGAGCAGCTCCGCGGCCTGCACGAGCAGCGCGGAGGTCCACGTCGACGCCAGGTCGGTGCGCATCCGCGGGTCGGCGGGCTGCAGCGTGTCGTCCCAGTCGCCCTCGCCGTAGGCGGGCAGGGCGGTGCCGGGCAGGCGGTCGCGGTCGAGGTGGTCGAGCAGGCGGGCCACGTGGTCGCGGACCGTCGCCGCGGCGTCGGGCCCCGAGGCGGCCGGGCGGCGCTGCTCGTGGTCCCAGAACGGGACGTGCTCGTCGAGCACGGCGAGGTCGCCGCTCGCCTCCAGGTACTGGGCGAGCGCGAACAGCGGCCACACGACGACGTCGCCGTGCGAGGAGTCGTTGTACCGCTCCGCGTAGGCGTCGAACATGAACCACTGCGGGAACTCGCCCCACGTGTGCTGGTGGGCCAGGACGCGCAGCACGATCTCGCGCGCCACGTCGTGGCGCCCGCCCGCGAGCGCGAGCTCGAACGGGCCCTGGCACACGTCGCGCGTGCCCCACGCCGCGCCCGAGTACTGCTCCAGGCCGTGCGGCACGAGGAAGTGGATCAGCGCGTCGTGCGCGTACCAGGGCACGAGGAGGTCGAGCTCCTGCGTCTCGACCGTCGCGTGCGGCGCGAACCGCAGCCCGCGCACGACGCCACGGACGGTCTCGACGTGGCGCGCGAGGGTCGCGTCGGCGTCCGCCAGGGGGTCGAGCGCACCCGCGAGGAGCCCGAGCGCGGCGTCGGTCCCGCGCAGCGAGCCGGTGAGGGCGAGCGTGAGCGACCCGGTGCCGGTCGTGCTCGTGAGGCGGCGGGTCGTGCCGGACGCGGCGCCCCCGGCGCCGGTCTCGGAACCGTCCTCCTCGATGACGAGCCGCGCGGACGACGCCAGGGCGTACCGCAGGTCCGGGTAGTGCGCGTCGACGTCGCCGCCCGGCACGGGCCGCACCACGACGGCGTCGCCCGGGGCCGCGGGGACGTGCTCGGCGAGCCAGCCGCCGGCCTCGTCCTCGAGCTCGAGGGTCGCGGTGACGTGCAGCGGACGCTCGCAGCGCACGGCGACGTCGATGCGGTTCTCGCCGTCGTGCGCGACGGTCCGCACGTCGACCCGCCCGAGCGGCGTCTCGTAGAGCCATCGGACGCCGCCGACGTCGAGCATGAGCGCGGACGGCAGGCCGAGGAGCCGGGGCCCGCGGCCGTCGTCGACGAGCACGCGCAGGCCGCTGCTGCGCATCAGGTTGAGGTGGTGGCGGTGCACGGTCGCGAGGCGGTTCGCCGTGGTGTTGCCGAGCACGACGTGCGACGCGAAGACGCCGGGCGCGAACGCCGTCGTGGAGAGGACGTCGTCCGTGGGCAGCACGTCGTCGCCCGCCTTGAGCACGTGCCCGTGCGAGCGCTCGGTCACGGTGTCCTTGCGCGCGTCGACGACGTGCGTCCCCGTCGCGGTGAAGAACGACAGGAGCGTGCCGTCGGCGTCGCGCTCGGGCAGGAGCACGTCGTCGGCGGCGAGGCCGACGGCGGCGAGCAGCCCGGCCTCGTCGAGCTCCTCGCCCGCGAGGAGCGGCGCGTCGCGCAGCACGGAGGCGGAGGGCGTGAATCGCGCGGTCGGGCGGTCGGCGGCCGCGGCGGCGACCGCGGCGGCGGCCCAGCCGGACACCTCGTCGAGGTGGGCCGCGAGCGGCCCGGGCGCGTCGGCGTCGACCACGGTCACGGCGTGCACGACCGCGGTCCCGGTCGAGAGGTCGAGCGGGTGCGAGACGAGCGTCGGCATCGCGTACTCGTACTGGAGCACGCCCTGCTGCACGGGCCCGAGCAGGCCGTGCGGCAGCCCGTCGCGCCGCGAGCGCGCGGTGAAGACCTGGAGCGAGTCCGTGAGGTGCGCGGCGGCGCCCTCGACGAGGAACGCGACCGCGAGCGGGAGGCGCGGCTGCGCGGACATGGTCTGCCGGCTGACGAGCACGGTCCCGGCGTCGGGGTGCTCGAGCGCGCGGTGCAGCAGGTACTGGCACACGTACGGCTCGCTCGACAGCGCCGCCGCGGGCGGCGCGAGCGCGAGGTCCTGCGCGTGCACGACGTCGTAGCGCGTCCCGTCGTCCGTCGCGGGGCCGGCCGTGAGGTCGACGCGCCAGACGAGCGCGCGCCCGTCGAGCGTCAGCGCGACGCGCGTGGCGAGCCCGAGCGCGGCGCCGGACCAGACGACGCGGTCGGCGCCGACCTCGACCGCCGTGACGGCGGGGGCCGAGCCGGTGAGGCGCGCGACCTCGACCGTGCCGTCCGGGCGCGTGGCGCGCAGCAGGATGCCGCCGGGCATGCGGTCGTGCTCGCCCGGCAGGTACTGGTTCACGAGAAGGCCGTCCGTGCTGACGGCGCGCACGTCGCCGCCGCCGCTGAGCTCGACGGTCAGTCCGCTCGAGGTGAGCGTGGCGCGGGCGGGGGTCTCGGTCGCGGTGAGGGTCACGCGGTCTCCTGCTCGGTGGTGCGGGGCTCGGGTGCTGCGGGCGACGTGCCGTCGGGGCGCAGCAGCGCGAGGAACTGGTCGAAGAGGGCGACCATGTCGACGTTGTCGGGGTCGAGCAGCCACTGGAGCTGCAGGCCGTCCATGACGGCGGAGAAGAGCTGGCCGATCGCGGCCGGGTCGACCTCGGGGCGCAGCTCGCCCCGAGCGACGGCGTCCTGGAAGCGAGTGTCGTCCTGGTGGCGCAGCGCGCGGTAGCGGTCGCGGACGACGTCGTGCGCGGGGTGGGTCGCGTCGGTCGCCTCGGCGGCGACCACCACGTGGAGGGACACGAGGCCGGGCGTCTCGGCGTTGCGGCGCACCTGGTCGCGGATAGTCGTCAGCAGGTCGGCGCCGGCGGCCTCGTCCTCGCCGCGGCGCACCCGGTCGCGCCGGTCGCGCTCCTCCAGGGTCGCCGTGAGGAGACCGGCCTTGCTGCCGAAGTGGTGCAGCAGCCCGGCCTCGGAGATGCCCACGCGGGCCGCGATCTCGCGCAGCGAGCTCCCGCGGAAGCCCTGCTCGCCGAACACCTCGACCGCCGTGCGGAGGATCTCGCGGCGGCGCTGCTCGCCGCGGACGATGCGGCGGTCGGGGAGGCCCGCCGCCGTCGTGCCGCGAGCGCCCGTCGCGGTCGTCGTCCCCGGGCCCCCGGCCGTCCCCGTCGTGGCGCCGCCACCTGCGGGGTCGCTCTCGTTCATCACCGTCTCCTTCGGCAGGTCTGTCGGCGCCAACGGTACGGCCTGGACGCCCCGGTTGAAAATACTAACCGAGCGCACGCTAAGGTAGTTTCCACAGCGGCTCACACGGACGAGCCGACTGCTCGACGAGGAGGATTGCTCATGAAGCTCGGACGCAAGGCGGTCGCCATCGGCGTCGTCGGACTCCTGGCCCTGACCGCGTGCGGTCGCGCGGACGACGACTCCACGGGTGGTGAGACCAGCGCCGGATCCACCACGACGGTGGACGACGCGCCCGCGGAGGGTGACATCACGATCTGGGCGATGGGTGAGGAGGGCGAGAAGCTGCCCGACTTCGTCCAGGGCTTCACGGAGGAGAACCCCGACGCGAACGTCGAGGTCACCACGATCCCGTGGGCCGACGTCATGACGAAGTTCCAGACCGCCGTCGCCGCGGGCACCGTGCCCGACGCGATCATGATCGGCTCGTCCTTCATGCCGACGATGGTCGCGACCGGCGGCCTCGCCCCCGTCCCCGAGGGCCTCGTCGACAACGACGACTTCGTCGAGGGCGCCGCCGCCTCGACCGTCGCCGACGGCGTCGCGTACGGCGTGCCGTGGTACGTCGAGACGCGCGTCCTGTACTACCGCTCCGACCTCGCCAAGGCCGCGGGCGTCGAGGCTCCCACCAGCTGGGAGGAGCTCACCGCGTTCGCGGAGGCCATGAAGGCCAACGGCTCGACCTACGGCCTCCAGCTCCCGATGGGCGACGCCGAGGACTCGACGCAGGTCATCCTGCCGTTCTACTCGCAGGCCGGCGGCTCCGTCCTCAACGAGGCCGGCGACGGGTTCGACCTCGACAACCAGGCCATGGTCGACGCGCTCGACTACTACGCGTCCTTCTTCACCGAGGGCCTGTCGCCGCTGTCCGGCTACGGCGACTCGCAGAACAGCGCGTTCGTCGACGGCTCCGACCCGGCGTTCATCTCCGGCCCGTGGATGGTCAACGTGCTCGCCGACCTCCAGGGCGAGGACTGGGTCGAGCAGAACGTGGCCACCGTGCCCGTGCCCGCCGGCTCCGCCAACAACGACTCCTACATCGGCGGCGCGCACCTCGGCGTCTTCGCCGAGGCCAAGAACGCCGACGGCGCCTGGAAGCTGATCCGCTGGCTCTCCGAGCCCGAGACGCAGCAGGCGTGGTTCGACGCGACGAGCGACCTGCCCGCGCTGAACAGCGCGTGGGACTACGAGGCGCTCACCTCGAACCCCCGCACCCAGGTGCTCCAGGAGCAGCTCGAGAACACGATCGCCCCGCCGACCGTCCCGAGCTGGGACGAGCTCTCGGCCACCATCGAGACCGAGGCCGAGAAGGTCGCGAACGGTCAGGTGACCTCCGAGGACGCGGCGAAGGCCATCCAGGCCAAGGCCGACACGCTCGGGCTCGGCTGGTAACAGGGCCCGTCAGTCATGACCACCACCACCGAGGGACGGCGCCGGCGTACGGCCGGCGCCGTCCACCGGCGACGGCAAGCGCTCGTCGCCTGGCTGTTCGCGCTCCCGTTCGTCGCGGTCTTCACGGTCTTCATGCTGGGGCCGCTGCTCGCGTCGTTCGGGATGTCGTTCTCGGACCTCACGATCCGTGACATCAAGACCCCGTTCGCGGTGAACTTCGTCGGGATCGAGAACTTCACCGGCGTCTTCCAGGACGAGCTGTTCCGCAAGGCGCTGGTCAACACCTTCTACTTCGTCCTCGTCGGCATCCCGCTGACGATGGTGCTCGGCCTCGCCCTGGCCGTCGCGCTCAACTCGGGCATCGAGAAGTTCCGCAGCGTCTTCCGCGTCGGCTTCTACACGCCCGTCGTGACGTCGATCGTCGCCGTGGCGGTCGTCTGGCGGTTCATCCTCCAGGACTCGGGCCTCGTCAACACCGTGCTCGGCTGGGTCGGGATCGACGGTCCCGACTGGCTCAACGACAGCACGTGGGCGATGCCGTCGATCATCCTCATGGCCGCGTGGCGCAACATGGGCACGCTCATGATCATCTTCCTGGCCGGCCTGCAGGCGATCCCGCGCGACGTCTACGAGGCGGCCGAGGTCGACGGCGCCGGCTCGTGGCGGCGCTTCCGCTCCATCACGGTCCCGCTGATGCGCCCGACGCTGCTGCTCGGCGCGGTGCTGCTGTCGGTCGGCTTCCTCCAGGTGTTCGAGGAGCCCTTCGTCATGACCAAGGGCGGCCCGGTCAACTCGACGCTGACCATCAGCTACTACGTCTACAACCAGTTCGGGTACGGCAACTACGCGTTCGCCTCCGCAGCCGCGTACGTGCTCTTCGCGCTGATCGCCGCCCTCGCCGCCGTCCAGTTCCGCCTGCTGCGGTCGAAGGAGGATTGACATGACCGTCACGTCCTCGCGGACCCCCTCCGCGACGTCGGCCCCCCAGGACGCGCCGCGCCGTCGGCCACGACGCCCGATCCGCTGGTCGCGCGGCGCCACGTACACCGCGCTCGTCGTCGGGCTGCTCCTGACGCTCATGCCGTTCATCTGGATGGCGCTCGGCAGCTTCAAGACGCAGGGCGAGCTCCTGCAGCGGCCCATCACCTGGTGGCCCGAGAACCCGACGCTCGACAACTACGAGCGGTGGCTGTCCCAGCTCAACTACGGGCAGTACTTCACCAACTCGATCGTCGTCGCCGTCGCCGTGGTGCTCGGCAACATCGTCTTCTGCTCGATGGTCGGCTACGCCCTCGCGAAGATGCAGTTCCCCGGCAAGAAGGTGCTGTTCGCGCTCGTCATGCTCACGCTCATGGTCCCGGGCGTCGTCACGCTCGTGCCGATGTTCGTGCTCGTGTCCAACATGGGGCTCGTCAACACCTACCCGGCGCTCATCCTGCCGTTCCTCGCCGGCCCGCTCGGCGTGTTCCTCATGCGGCAGTTCATGCTCGGCATCCCGGACGCGCTCATCGAGGCCGCCCGGATCGACGGCGCGGGCGAGTTCCGGGTCTTCTTCCGGATCGTGCTCCCCCAGTGCGGGCCGCCGCTCGCGACGCTGAGCATCCTCACGTTCCTCGGGTCGTGGAACAACTTCCTGTGGCCCCTGGTCGTCGCGCAGACGGAGAACATGTACACCCTCCCCGTCGCGCTCTCGCTGTACTCGGTCGGCTCGAACGGCACCTACTACGGCCTGCTCATGGCCGGGTCCGTGCTCGTCGTGACGCCGATCCTCATCCTGTTCCTGTTCCTGCAGCGCTACTTCGTGCAGGGCATCGCCATGACCGGCATCAAGTGACCGGCGACCGACGAGGAGAGCCTGTGTCGATCACCTTCCCCGAGTCCTTCGTCTGGGGCGCCGCCACGGCGGCCCACCAGATCGAGGGCAACAACGTCAACAGCGACTGGTGGGCGCGCGAGGTCGACCCGGCCTCGACCCTCGCCGAGCCGTCGGGCGACGCCGCCGACTCCTACCACCGGTACGCCGACGACATCCGGCTGCTGGCCGAGTCCGGGCTCACCTCGTACCGGTTCTCGATCGAGTGGGCGCGCATCGAGCCGGCCGAGGGCCGCTTCTCGCGGGCCGAGGTCGACCACTACCGCCGCATGATCGACTGCTGCCTCGAGCACGGGGTCACGCCGCTCGTCACGCTGCACCACTTCACGTCGCCGCGCTGGTTCGCGGAGGACGGCGGCTGGACCGACCCGCGGTCCGTCGAGCGGTTCGCGCGGTACGTCGAGCACGTGCTGCCGCTGCTCGACCGCGCGTCGCACGTGTTCACCATCAACGAGCCGAACATCCTCGCGATGATGATCACGGCCGCCAAGGGCACCGAGCAGCTCCAGGCCGGCACGATGCACGCGCCCGACCCGGTCGCGACCGAGCACCTCATCGCCGCGCACCGCCGGGCCGTGGAGCTCGTGCGGACCGTCGGGGTGCCCGTCGGGTGGCCCGTCGCGCCGCAGCAGTTCTTCGCCGACCCCGGCGCCGAGGAGGTCCTGCGCGAGTACGCCTACCCGCGCGAGACCGTCTTCCTCGAGGCCTCGCGCGGCGACGACTTCGTCGCCGTCCAGGCCTACACGCGCACGCGCATCACCGTGGACGGGCCGCTGCCCGCCCCGGAGGACTCCGAGAAGACGCTCACCGGGTGGGAGTACTACCCGGCCGCCATCGCGGAGGCCGCGCGCCTCGGGCACGAGATCACCGGCCTGCCGGTCCTCGTCTCGGAGAACGGCATCGCGACGGCGGACGACGCGCGCCGCATCGACTACACGCGCGACGCCCTGCGCGCGCTGCACGCCGAGATGGAGGCGGGCCTCCCGCTGCTCGGCTACCTGCACTGGTCGCTGCTCGACAACTACGAGTGGGGCTCGTTCGCCCCGACGTTCGGGCTCGTCGCGTGGGACCCGGAGACCTTCGAGCGCACGCCCAAGCCCAGCCTCGGCTGGCTCGGCGGCGTCGCCCGCGGGACCGTCTCGCTCGACGACTGAGCGCACGCACGGCGGCCCGGTCCGGACCTCACGGTCCCGGCCGGGCCGTCGTCGTCCGTGCCAGGCCCGGTCGCGACCCGGGGCCTCGCTACGATCCGGAGTCGGGGCACGCTCCCCCGGCCGGACCGGCCGCGGGTCGCACGACGGACGGAGGGCTCGGATGGCAGCGTCGCAGCCGGGTCGGCAGGGCGTCCCCCTCGCCCGGGTCGCGGCCGACGCCGGGGTGTCCGTCCCCACGGTGTCGAAGGTGCTCAACGCGCGCCCGGACGTCTCGGCGGCGACGCGCGAACGGGTCGCGGAGGTCCTGCGGCGGCACGGCTACGAGATCCGGCCCCCCACGTCCCGGCGGACGGGGCTCGTCGACGTCCGGATCGTCGACTTCGAGGGCCCGTGGTCCGAGGCGGTCGTGCGCGGGGCGGTGGCCGAGGCGCGGCGCCTCGGGCTCGACGTCGTCCTGTCCGTCGAGCTGGACCCCGACGACTGCGGGGCGTGGGTCCGGCACGCGCTCGCCCGGGGCACGGACGGTCTCGTGAGCGTCGTCGCCGTGCCCGACGCCGAGGCGCGCGCCGCGCTCGCCACGGCCGGGGTGCCTCTCGTCGTCGTCGACCCGCGCCGCCGTCCGCCCGAGGACGTGCTCAGCGTCGGCGCGGCCAACTTCCAGGGCGCGCTCGAGGCGACGGCGCACCTGCTCGCCCTGGGGCACCGACGCATCGCGACGATCACCGGTGTCCCCGAGCAGGACAACGCGCTCGCCCGCCTCGCGGGCTACCGGGCCGCGCTCATCCAGGCGGACGTGCCCGTCGACGACGACCTCGTGCGCCTGAGCACGTACGGGGTCGCCGCGGGCTACGAGGAGACGCAGCGGCTGCTCGCCCTCGACGACGCCCCGACGGCGATCTTCGCGTGCAGCGACGACACCGCGCTCGGCGCGCTGCGGGCGCTGCGCGAGGCGGGTCGCTCCGTGCCGGACGACGTCTCGCTCGTCGGGTTCGACGACCTGCCGGTCGCGCCCTGGACCGACCCCCCGCTCACCACGGTGCGCCAGCCGCTCGTCGAGATGGGCGCCTCGGCCGTCGCACTCGTGCACCGGGCGCGCAGCGCGAGCGGCCGCACCCTGCGCACGGAGCTCGCGACGAGCCTCGTCGTGCGCGCGTCGACCGCCGCGCCGCGCGCCTGACGCGCGCGGCACGGCGGTCGGCCGCGGTGGGTGGGGGTCAGCCGCAGGAGACGCCCGCGTAGCGGTACGGCAGCTCCTGGACGGTCGCGCCGTCGTCGGACGTCACCGTCACGGTCGCGGTGCCCGACGGGATCTCCGCCGTGCGCGCCGAGAACGCCCGGTAGGTGCTGCGGTGCGGGGCGACGTCGTCGTACGACCGCGTCCCGTACGGGGTGGCGAGCTCGACGGTCGTGCGGCCGTCGGACGTGCTGGTGGCGCGCACCGCGACGGCCGCCCGGTTGCCGAGGCAGCGCGCCTCGACCTCGACGTCGGCGCCCACGCCGGGCGTGAGGTCGGCGACGGCCGAGAAGGTCTCCGCCTCCATGAGCGGGCGCAGCGCCTGCTCGAGCCGGTCGTCGACGAAGTAGTCCTTGAGGCGCGAGTCGTCGAGGACGTTGCCGATCGCGGCGACGATCATCGCCTGGTCGAGCGACAGGTAGCGCTCGGCGACCGTGCCCGAGCGGACCGCGACGGAGTCGTAGAACCCGCCCGGCCCGTACGCGTCGAGGTCGTCCGCGAGGTGGGCCAGGTTGTCGAGCACGCCCTCGGTGTCGTACGCGAGCCCGAGGAACGACGCGTGCGGCGTCACGACGCCGTCACCGAACTCCGGCGCCGGGTTCGTGGCCTCGCGGCAGCCCTCGAAGCCGAGGTCGACGTCGGTCTCGCCGTCGGACAGGTAGCCGTCGGAGCGCAGGCCGATCGCGTCGACGCCGTACTCCGCGTACCCGCCGAAGGGGTTGCTCGCGGGCGAGAAGCCCCAGGCCCCGTACCCGGCCTCGTCGAGGCCGTGCTCCTTGTGCGCGCGCACCACGAGCGGGTGGTTGACGCCCCACGACGTCGGGCCCCACTCCGCCTCGGGGACGAGCATGTCCGGCATGAGCGCCTCGAACATCGAGCCGCCCCAGCCCGGCACGACGGCGAGGTCGCGGTAGCGGTACGCCCCCTCGAACACCGGGACGCCCAGGTGCTCGCGCGTCTCGCCGATCGGCTTCTGCTCCTGCCACGACCAGTCGCACGTGTCCGGGAACGTCCGGTAGCTCGCGTAGTAGGCCTCCGGCGGCACCTCGCCCTCGGCGATGCCGAGGTAGGTCGCGATGCGCGTCTCCGAGACCGTCGTGTCGTAGTTGTGGCACGTGTAGTAGACGTCGGTGCCGGTGCCGAGATAGTCCCCGGCGACCGAGCACCCGGGCGGCTCCTCGTCCCAGAACCCACCGCGCAGCAGCCCGACGCCGAGGTCCGGCCGCGCCTCCGCGTTGTAGAACGCACCGAAGTGCATGCCGTCGTAGACGGCCAGCGCCTCCTCCGCGAGGCTCGGCTCCGCCTCCGCGACGACGCGCAGGCCCGCGGCGAGCCAGCCGTTGTCCACCGAGCTGAGGAACTGGTGCACCGGGTTGCCGTCGTCCGGCCACGTCTCGACCCGGTCGCCCGTCGCCGGGTCGTACCAGTTGTAGAACATGCCGCTCGCGTCGTGCCGGTCGAGGGACGCGACCGTGTCGATCGTCGTCGCGAGGCGGTCGCGCGCCTCGGCCTCGTCGACCAGGCCCAGGTCGCGCGCCACGACGGTGGACCACAGCCAGCCGCCGATGTTCGTCGGCGACGTGTACGCGCTGCTCGACGCCGGGTCGAGGTCGCCCTCGATGTTGTCCGCGGGCAGGCCGGTCTCCTCGTCGGTCATGGCCTCCAGCGAGGTGTACGTGTCCTCCAGGTACGTCTCCAGCGTCGCGCGCTGCGCGCCCGTCAGGGCGGGCTGCCCGACGGCGGACGTCGCCGTCGCCGGGACGCTCGCCGTGCGCGGTGCGCCCTCGGCGGTGGCCGGGGCGCTCCCGGCCGCGGCCGGGACGGCGAGGCCCGCCGCGAGCGCCAGCCCGCCGGCGAGCCCACCGGCGACGAGGCCCGTCGCCCTGCGTCGGCGCCGCGACGTCTCGCACGCGCGGTCGGTCGATCCATCCATCAGGCACTCCTTCGTGTCGCGGCCCCGAAATTTCGGCCGAACTTTCCGAATGGGGGCGGAGAGAGTAGCCCTCGGTCGAGCAGGGGTCAACGGCTGGCCCGGAGCCGGCGCACGACGGCGGAGGCGTGGCGGGCGGCGGCCCGCGCGGAGCGGGTACACGAACGTATAACGCGGGGTATACACGCCGGAAACGCGGGCGCGACAGGATCGCGGCCATGCACCTGACGCCCGCCGACACCGAGAAGCTGCTGCTCGCCGTCGCGGGCATGGTCGCCCGCGACCGGCGCGAGCGCGGCGTCCTGCTCAACTACCCGGAGACGGTCGCCCTCCTGACGACGTGGGTGATCGAGCGGGCCCGCGAAGGGGCCGCCGTGGAGGAGCTCATGGTCTCCGGGCGCGCCGTGCTGGGCCGCGACGAGGTGATGGAGGGCGTCGCGGAGATGCTGCCCGACGTCCAGGTCGAGGCGACGTTCCCCGACGGGCGCAAGCTCGTCACCATCCACCAGCCCATCGCCTGAGCCGGTCCCGGCGACGCGACGCACGACGAGAGGACGGCGAGGCATGGCAGGCATCAGCACCTCGGGACCGGGCGCGATCCGGCTCCGGGAGGGCGCGGAGGACGTGCCGCTCGTCCTCAACGCCGACCGCTCGGACGACGAGCGCGTGACCCTCGTCGTGACGAACACGGGCGACCGGCCCGTGCAGATCGGCTCCCACCTCCACCTGCCCGACGCCAACGCGGCGCTCGACCTCGACCGCGCGGCGGCGCACGGCTTCCGGCTGGACGTGCCGTCCGGCACGTCGCGGCGGTTCGAGCCCGGCGCGTCCGCCGAGGTCCAGGCCGTGGCGCTGCGCGGCCGACGGCGCGTCCCCGGGCTCCAGCGCGGCAAGCCCGATGGCGGCGCCCTGGACCCCACCGCACCCGAGGAGGACTGACGCATGGTCGCGATCTCGCGCGAGCGCTACGTCGCGCTCTACGGCCCGACGACGGGCGACCAGGTGCGCCTCGGCGACACGGACCTGTGGATCGAGGTCGAGGAGGACCGCACCTTCGGGGGCGAGGAGGTCGTGTTCGGCGGCGGGAAGTCACTGCGCGAGTCGATGGCCCAGGGCACGACGACCCGCGCCGAGGGCGCGCTCGACACGGTGATCACCAACGCCGTCGTGCTCGACTGGTGGGGCGTCGTGAAGACGGACGTGGGGATCCGCGACGGGCGGATCGTCGCGCTGGGCCGCGCGGGCAACCCCGACGTCGCGGACGGCGTGCACCCCGACCTGCACATCGGCCCGAGCACGGACGTCGTGAGCGGCGAGGGCAGGATCCTCACCGCGGGCGGCATCGACTCGCACGTGCACCTCATCTCGCCGTCGCAGGTCGTCGAGGCGCTCGCCACGGGCATCACGACGGTCGCGGGCGGCGGCACCGGCCCGAGCGAGGGCACGAAGGCCACGACGGTCACGCCCGGCGCCTGGCACCTGGAGGCGATCCACCGCTCGCTCGACCGGCTCCCCGTGAACGTGCTGCTGCTCGGCAAGGGGAACACCGTGAGCGCCGAGGGTCTGCGCGAGCAGGCGATGGCCGGCGCGGGCGGCTACAAGGTGCACGAGGACTGGGGGTCCACGCCCGCGGCGATCGACGCCGCGCTCCGGGCGGCCGACGACTGGGGCCTGCAGGTCGCGCTCCACTCCGACTCGCTCAACGAGGCGGGGTTCGTCGAGTCGACCCTCCGGGCGATCGGCGGCCGTTCGATCCATGCCTTCCACGCGGAGGGCGCGGGCGGCGGGCACGCGCCCGACATCCTCACCGTCGCGAGCCACCCGAACGTCATCCCCGGCTCGACCAACCCCACCCTCCCGCACACGGTGAACACCGTCGCCGAGCACCTGGACATGCTCATGGTGTGCCACCACCTCAACCCGCAGGTGGCGGAGGACCTCGCGTTCGCCGAGTCGCGCATCCGCGGGACCACGATCGCTGCCGAGGACGTGCTGCACGACCTCGGCGCCATCTCCATCACGTCGTCCGACGCCCAGGCCATGGGGCGCATCGGCGAGGTCGTGACGCGGACGTGGCAGGTGGCGCACGTCATGAAGGCGCGGCGCGGCCCGATCCCCGGCGGCGCCCCCGGTCCCGCCCTGCCGGCCGACAACCTGCGCGCCCGGCGCTACGTCGCGAAGTACACGATCAACCCGGCCGTCGCGCACGGGATCGACGCGCACGTCGGGTCCGTCGAGCCCGGCAAGCTCGCCGACCTGGTCCTGTGGGAGCCGAAGCTGTTCGGCGTGCGGCCGAGCGTCGTCATGAAGGGCGGCGCGCTCGTGTGGGGCGCGCTCGGAGACCCGAACGCGTCCATCCCGTCGCCGCAGCCCGTGCTCATGCGGCCCGCGCTCGCCGACGCGATCGGGGCCGACGTGTCCGTGTCGTTCGTGTCGCCCGCCGCGCTCGACGACGGCCTCGCGGAACGGCTCGGCCTCGCCCGGACGCTCCTGCCCGTGGCCGGGACGCGCGACGTCGGGAAGGCGCAGATGCGGAACAACGACTACCTGCCCCGGATCGACATCGACCCCGAGTCCTTCGCGATCGAGGTCGACGGCGAGCTCGTCGTGCCCGCCCCCGCCGACCGGCTGCCCCTCGCGCAGCTCTACTCGCTGTTCTGACATGGACGGCCTCCCCCGCCACGACGCCGACGGGCGCGCCGAGCTCATGCTCGCGCTCCTCGCCGACGCGCGGCTGCCGACCGGCGGCCACACGCAGTCCGCGGGCCTCGAGCCCGCGCTGCGCGCCGGGATGCCCGCCGCGCGCGTCCCCGACTACGTGCGCGCCCGCCTGGCCACCGTCACGCACACCGAGGCAGCGACCGCCGTCGTCGCGCGGCACGCGGCGCTCGCGCCCGACGACGGCCCCCCGCCCGTCGCGGTCGCCCTCGCCGACACGTGGGTCGCGTGGGCGGCGCGGACGCCGTCGCCCGCGCTCCGCGAGACGTCGCAGCGGCTCGGCCGGGGCTACCTCCGGCTCCTGCGCCGCCTGTGGGCGGGGCACCCCGCGGTCGCCGCGCTCGACGCGGCGGCGGCGCTCGTCGCCGCCGCACGCCCCACGGACGAGCGACGCGGCGGTCCGGGCGACCGACCGCCGTCGGGCCGCCGGGCGCCGCAGCCCCCGCGCCCCCTGGTGCTGGGGTGACGGCCGCGTGCGCGGGGCTGTCCGCGCTGCAGGTCGCGCGCCTCGTCGGGTACGAGGACGTCCAGACCGTCGCCGCGGCCACGCTCAAGCTCGAGCCCGTCGACCCGGTCGTCGCGACGGGCTGGGTCGTCGCCTCCCAGGCCGCGATCGACGCCCTGGCCCACGACGTCGCCCCCCTGACCGACCCCCGCGCGATCCCCGCGCACGGCGCACCGCTCGTCGAGCAGTGGGCCGAGACCCACGCCCGCACCACCGAGAGGCTGTTCAGTGCCTGAGAACCTGCCCGACGCCCCGACCGCCCCGACCCCCACGCCCCGCTCGCTGCGCCTCGGCGTCGCCGGCCCCGTCGGCACCGGCAAGAGCTCGCTCATCGCGCTCCTGTGCCGCGAGCTGTCCGAGGTGCTGCGGCTCGGGGTCATCACCAACGACATCTACACGGACGAGGACGCGCGGTTCCTGCGCTCCGCGGGCGTGCTCGACCCCGAGCGCATCCGCGCGGTCGAGACCGGCGCGTGCCCGCACACCGCGATCCGTGACGACGTCACCGCCAACCTCCTCGCCGTCGAGGACCTCGAGGAGGACTTCGCGCCGCTCGACGTCGTGCTCGTCGAGTCGGGCGGCGACAACCTCACCGCCACCTTCTCGCCCGCGCTCGTCGACGCGCAGATCTTCGTGCTCGACGTCGCCGGGGGCGGCGACGTCGCGCGCAAGGGCGGGCCGGGGATCGCCCGGGCTGACCTGCTCGTCGTCAACAAGACCGACCTCGCGCCGTACGTGGGGGTGGACGTCCCGCGCATGGTCCTCGACGCGACGGCCGCGCGCGACGGCGCCCCCGTGCTCGCGCTCTCGCGCCTCGACCGCGAGTCGATCGACACGCTCACGACGTGGGTGCAGACGCTGCTCGCGGCGCACCGGGCCGGTGCGCACGTGCCGCAGGACCCGGGCCCGATGGCGCCCCACTTCCACGCCGACGAGGACGGCGGCGGGCTCCTCCACACCCACGGCGAGGGCGACGCCCCGCACGATCACTCGCCCGCCCACGACGACCACTCCCCCGCCCACGAGCACGACGCCGCAGCCGCGGAGCCGGTGACCGCGGCCGGGCGCGGCTGACCCCGGGCGACGGGCCGCACGTGGACGACGTGACGCGCGTCGGGGCGTACCGCGAGGGCGGCCGCGTGCGCTGCGACCTGCGCCCCGGCGCGCTGAGCCCGCGCGTGCTGTCCGCGAGCCCCACGACGGTGCGCGTCGCGCTCGTCGCGACGCGCGCGCTGCTCCTGGGCGGCGACCGCGTCCGGGTCGAGGTGCACGTCGGGCACGGCGTCGAGGTCGAGCTCGTCGAGGTGTCGGGCACCGTTGCGTACGCCGGGCGCGGCCGCTCCGCGTCCTGGGACGTCGCGGTCCGGGTGGACGACGACGGCCTCCTCGTCTGGGACGCGCTGCCGTTCGTCGTCGCGGACGGCGCAGACGTCGACCGGCGCACCGACGTGCGCCTCGGCCGAGGCGCCGTCGCGCTGCTCCGCGAGACGCTCGTGCTCGGCCGGACCGGCGAGCGGGGCGGGCGCCTGCGCTCGCGCACCCGGGCCACCGACGAGACCGGGGCCCCGCGGGAGTCACCAGATGCAGGGGGCACGCCCCGGCAGGCGCGCGAGCTCTTCGTCGAGGACCTCGACCTCGGCGACGACCGGGCGCTGCCCGGGATCCTCGGCGACGCCCGCGTCGTCGACTCGGTGCTGTGCCTGGGCGCCCGGCCGCCCGCGGCGCACGCCGCCGCCCCGTCCGGCCCCCTGCGGCTCGACCTCGACGGCCCGGGCGCCGTCGTCCGCCACCTGGGGGCGAGCACCCACGACGCCGGCACCAACGGCGTCGTCACCGCCTGGGCGGCGGCCGTGCGCAACACGCGCGGCCTCCCCGACCTCGGCCTCCCCGACCACCGCACCGCACTGCTGACGACAGGAGCCTGACATGCACGTCCCCGACCACTTCCTCGACGACCCCACGTCGGCGACCACCGCCGTCGTGTCCCTCGCCGCCGTCGGGTACGCCGCGTACCGGGCACGCGAGGACCTCACCCCCCGGCGCGTCGCGCTCACGGCCGCGACGACCGGGTTCGTCTTCGCCGTGCAGATGCTCAACTACCCCGTCGCCGCCGGCACGAGCGGGCACCTCATGGGCGGGGCGCTCGCGGCGGCGCTCGTCGGGCCGTGGCTCGGCGTCCTGTCCGTGACCGCCGTGCTGCTCGTGCAGGCGCTCGTGTTCGCCGACGGCGGGCTCACCGCCCTGGGCACGAACGTGCTCCTCATGGCCATCGTCGGGACGCTCGTCGGCTGGGCGGTGACGCGCGGGGTGCTCCGCGCGACGCGCGGCCGGGGCGCCGCGGCCGCCGCCGGCACCGGTGCGCTCGTGAGCGTCCCGGTGTCCGCCGCGGTGTTCGCGGGCCTCTTCGCCGTCGGCGGGACCGTGCCGGTCCCGGTCGGCGAGCTCGTCGGCCAGATGCTCGGCGTGCACCTCCTCGTCGGGCTCGGCGAGGCGCTCATCACGGCCGGCGTCGTCGGCCTCGTGCTCGCCGTCGCGCCGGGCGCCGCGGCCGTCGAGGGCCGCCGGGCCCCGGCGCTCGCGCCGTCCGCCCCCCTCGCCGCGGTGCGGCGCGCCGTCCTCGCCCTCGGCACCGGGGCGCTGCTCGCCGCCGTCGTCGTGTCGTCGTTTGCCGCGGCGACGCCCGACGGGCTCGAGGCGACCGCCGAGTCGGTCGGGTTCGCCGACGCCGCGCGCGACCACGCGTTCGCGGGCGCACCCCTCGCGGACTACGGCGAGGTCGGCGGGATCTTCGTCGGCGTCGCAGGGCTCGTCGGCGTCGTGCTCGTCGTCGCGCTGACCGTCGGCGTGCTGGGCGCGGGCCTGCGCGCCGCCGGCCGTCGCACCGCCCGGGTCGGCGTGACCGGATCGTGACTGCCTGACACGCCCCGTTAACAACCCGGGCAGAACACCCGAAACACGCCGTCACTAGCGTCGACGACCGTGGGCACCGCGCAGGGCGCACGGCCGTATACGCGCCCGTACCCGGAGCCCGCGAGGAGCGGCCGCCCGTCCGGCAGCCGTCGGCACCCGCCGAGAACCCCGCTGTGAGAACCCGCTGAAAGGACCCTCGTGACACCTTCACGCGCCACGACCCGTCTCGCCCCGGCCGCCGCCCTCGTCGCGCTCGCGCTCACGCTCACCGCGTGCGGCGCGAGGACGGAGGCCGGCGAGGGCGGGGGCTCCACGACCAGCGCCGCCGAGAGCTGCGTCGACACCTCCGGCGACACCGTCAAGATCGGCTTCCTCAACTCGCTCTCCGGCACGATGGCGATCTCCGAGCAGACCGTCGCCGACTCGCTCGCCCTCGCGGCGGAGGAGATCAACGCCGACGGCGGCGTGCTCGGCAAGCAGCTCGAGATCGTCCAGGAGGACGGGCAGTCCGAGCCCACCGTCTTCGCGGAGAAGGCGGAGAAGCTCATCACGAGCGACTGCGTCGCCGCGGTGTTCGGCGGCTGGACCTCCGCGTCGCGCAAGGCGATGCTCCCCGTCTTCGAGGCGCAGGACTCGCTGCTGTTCTACCCCGTCCAGTACGAGGGCCTCGAGTCGTCGCCGAACATCTTCTACACCGGCGCGACGACGAACCAGCAGATCGTCCCCGCGCTCGACTACCTCAAGGAGCAGGGCGTCACGTCGATCTTCCTCGTCGGCTCCGACTACGTCTTCCCCCGCACCGCGAACAAGATCATCAACGCCTACGCGGAGGCCCACGGCATCGAGGTCCTCGGCGAGGAGTACGCGCCCCTCGGCCACACCGACTTCTCCACCATCGTCAACAAGGTGAGGTCCGCCGGGGCCGACGCCGTGTTCAACACGCTCAACGGCGACTCCAACGTCGCGTTCTTCAAGGAGTACAAGAACGCCGGGCTCGGCCCGGACACGATGCCCGTCGTGTCGGTGTCGATCGCCGAGGAGGAGGTCGGCGGCGTCGGCATCGAGAACGTCGAGGGCCAGCTCACGGCCTGGAACTACTACCAGACCATCGACAGCCCGGAGAACACCACGTTCGTCGAGGCGTTCCAGGCGAAGTACGGCGCCGACCGCGTGACGTCGGACCCGATGGAGGCCGCGTACACGTCGCTCTACCTGTGGAAGGGCATGGTCGAGAAGGCCGAGTCGTTCGACGTCGCCGACGTCCAGGAGGCCGCCGACGGCGTGACCTTCGACGCGCCGGAGGGCTCCGTCACCGTGGACGGCGACAACCACCACGTCGCCAAGACCGCGCTCATCGGCAAGATCGGCCCCGACGGCCTCATCTACACCGAGTGGAGCTCGGGCGAGCCGATCGAGCCCGACCCGTACCTCGAGGGCTACGACTGGGCCGAGGGCCTCTCCTGACGACTCCGTCGCTCCCGACCCGCTGAGTCCGGCGGGGACCGGGGGTGCGCGTGCCGGGTCTACCATCCGCCCGCTCGTTCCTCGCGGGCTCCCGCCAGCCCCGCCACGACCCGGCACGCGCACCCCCGCCCCCCACCTCGGCGGTCACGTCACCCGTCCTCCTCCGCACCCACCGGA
This sequence comes from Cellulosimicrobium sp. JZ28, assembly GCF_015327065.1. Lineage (NCBI taxonomy): Bacteria > Bacillati > Actinomycetota > Actinomycetes > Micrococcales > Promicromonosporaceae > Cellulosimicrobium > Cellulosimicrobium sp. JZ28. Next base: position 3,827,491 of record NZ_CP017660.1, read on the forward strand.
AGGCACGAACGCCCATGGACGTGCTGTTCTCGCAGCTCTTCGCGGGCCTGAGCCTCGGCTCGGTCCTGCTCCTCGCCGCCCTCGGGCTGGCGCTCACGTTCGGTCAGATGGGCGTCATCAACATGGCGCACGGCGAGTTCATGATGGCGGGCGCCTACACGGCGTTCGTCGTGCAGGGGGTCGTCGGGAACGCCGGGCTCTCGCTCCTCGTGTCGCTGCCGCTCGGGTTCCTCGTCGGCGGGCTCCTGGGCCTGCTGCTCGAGGCGACGCTCATCCACCGCATGTACAAGCGGCCGCTCGACACCCTGCTCGTGACCTGGGGCGTCGCGCTCGTGCTCCAGCAGGTCGCGCGCGACGTGTTCGGCGCCCCGAACGTCGACGTGCGCGCCCCCGCCTGGCTGAGCGGCGCGGTCGACCTGTTCGGCCTCGCCGTCCCGAAGACGCGCGTGTTCATCCTGGCGCTCGCCGTCGTCGCGGTCGTCGCGCTGGCCGTCGTGCTCAAGGTGACGCCGCTCGGGCGGCGGATCCGCGCCGTCGTGCAGAACCGCGACCTCGCCGAGGCGAGCGGGGTCTCCACCCGCGCGACCGACCGCCTCACGTTCTTCGTCGGCTCGGGCCTCGCGGGGATCGCGGGCGTCGCGCTCACCCTGCTCGGGTCCATCGGGCCCACGCTCGGGACGAGCTACGTCGTCGACGCGTTCCTCGTCGTCGTGGCCGGCGGCATCGGGCAGATCAAGGGCACGGTCATCGCCGCGTTCGCGCTCGGGCTGCTCCAGGCGACCTTCGAGTACTCGACGACGGCGAGCATCGCCAAGGTGCTCGTGTTCGTCGTCATCGTCGTCTTCCTCCAGGTGCGACCCCAGGGCCTCGTGTCGGTCCGGACGAGGAGCCTCGCATGACCGCCGTCACGACAGGCAGGCCGTCGCGGCTCGCCGCCCTGTACCGCTCGTCGCGCGCCCGCGTGGTCGTCGGGTTCGCCGTCGCCGCGGTCCTGCTGTTCGCCGTCGCGCCCGCGACGCTGTCCACGTTCCGGCTCGGCCTGCTGGGGAAGTTCCTGTGCCTCGCCATGGTCGCCGTCGGCATCGGGCTCGCGTGGGGCCGCGGCGGGATGCTCACGCTCGGCCAGGGCGTGTTCTTCGGCCTCGGTGCGTACCTCATGGCGATGCACCTCAAGCTCGCGGACGCCGGGCCGGACGGCGTCCCGGACTTCATGATGCTCTACGGCTCGGGCGAGGTCCCGGGCTGGTGGGAGCCGTTCCGGTCGCCCGTCGTGACGATCCTCGCCATCGTGGTCGTACCCGCGGGCCTCGCCGCGCTGCTCGGGTTCGCCGTCTTCACGCGACGCGTGCGGGGCGCGTACTTCGCGATCCTCTCGCAGGCGCTCGCCGCCGCGTTCGCGATCCTCCTCGTCGGCCAGCAGGCGACGACGGGCGGCACCAACGGCCTCAACGGGTTCCGCTCGTTCTTCGGGTACGACCTCGCCGACCCCGTGAACAAGCGGATGCTCTTCTTCCTCGCCGCCGGGGCCCTCCTCGTCATGGTCGCGGTCGCGCGCCAGCTCATGGTGTCGCGGTTCGGCGAGCTGCTCGTCGCCGTGCGCGACCAGGAGAACCGCGTGCGGTTCCTCGGCTACGACCCCGCGAAGGTCAAGGTCGTCGCGTACGCCGTCGCCGCCTTCATGGCCGCCGTGGGCGGTGCGCTGTTCGTGCCGATCGTCGGGATCGTCTCGCCCGCCGACGTGGGGGTCGTGCCGTCGATCGGCTTCCTCATCGGGGTCGCGATCGGCGGCCGGGCCACCCTGCTCGGGCCGGTGCTCGGGTCCGTCGCCGTGAGCTGGGCACAGACGAGCCTGTCCGAGACGTTCCCGTCCGGCTGGATCTACGCGCAGGGCGCGCTGTTCATCCTCGTCGTCGCGTTCCTGCCCGGCGGCCTCGCCGAGCTGTTCACGCGATGGCGCCGGTCGCGCGCCACCCCCGTGCCCGACGGCGGCCCCACCCCGGCCGGCGACGCCACCTCGGAGGACGCTCGCCCGCGCGGCGGCACCACCGCGGGCGGCACGGCCGCCGCGGGGACGACCGCCGTCGACCACGACCCCGCGACCACCGGGAGGACCGCATGACCACCCGACCCACCGAGCCCGCCGCGGACGCGGCGAACGCGGCGACCGACGTGGAGGCGCTCGGCGCCGCCGTCCTCGAGACCGGCGTCGCGGGCGACGGCCTCGACCTGGAGGCCGCGCAGGCCGTCCTCGGCGTCGACGACTCGCGCTTCCGCCACGACTACCTCCAGGTCCGGGGGCTGCGCGTCGAGTTCGACGGGTTCGTCGCCGTCCAGGGCGTCGACCTCACCGTCACCGCGGGCGACCTGCGCTTCCTCATCGGGCCCAACGGCGCGGGCAAGACGACGATCGTCGACGCGATCACCGGTCTCGCCACGGCGTCCGGCTCGGTGCAGTTCGGGGGCGTCGAGCTCCTCGGGAAGAAGACGCACCGCATCGCGCGGGCGGGCGTCGGGCGCACGTTCCAGACCGCGAGCGTCTTCGAGGAGCTGAGCGTGCTGCAGAACCTCGACATCGCGGCCGGCGCCGGCCGGGGCCCGCTCACGCTGCTGCGGCGCCGGTCCTCGACCCCCGCGGCCGTCGAGCAGGCGCTGGAGACCGTCGGGCTCGCCCACCTGCGCGACGTCCAGGCGGGGATCCTCGCGCACGGGCAGAAGCAGTGGCTCGAGATCGGCATGCTGCTCGTCCAGGACGCGCGGCTGCTGCTCCTCGACGAGCCCGTCGCCGGCATGAGCCAGGCCGAGCGCGAGCAGACGGGAGAGCTGCTGCGACGCATCGGCGCCCAGCGGACCGTCGTGGTCGTCGAGCACGACATGGAGTTCCTGCGGGCGTTCGCGTCCTCGGTGACCGTGCTGCACCTCGGGCAGGTGCTCGCCGAGGGCACGTACGCCGAGGTCCAGGCCGACCCGCGCGTGCAGGAGGTCTACCTCGGCAGCGCGGGCGCGACCCGCGGCGCCCGACGACGGGGCGCTGCGCCGACGTCGTCCGCCACGACGACCGACGAGAAGGAGGCGTGATGCTCGAGCTCACGGGCCTGCACGCCGGCTACGGCCGGACCATGGTGCTCCACGGCGTCGACGTCACCGTGCCCGCCGGCGGCGTCGCCGCCGTCCTCGGGCACAACGGCGCCGGCAAGACGACGCTCCTGCGCACCGCGCTCGGGCTGCTCAAGGCTCGGTCGGGGAGCGTCGTGCTCGACGGCGAGGACCTCACCCGCCTCCCGACCCACCAGCGCGTGCGGCGCGGTCTCGCGTACGTGCCGCAGGGGCAGCAGTCGTTCGGCGACCTCACGGCGCGGGAGAACCTCCAGCTCGTCGCCGACACGTCGCGCGAGGGGCCGCGCCGCCTCGACGAGGCGCTCGACCTGTTCCCCGCCCTGCGCGGGCTGCTCGGCCGGCGGGCGGGGCTCCTGTCCGGCGGGCAGCGCCAGCAGCTCGCCATCGCGCGCGCCCTCCTCACCGGCCCGCGCGTGCTCGTGCTCGACGAGCCCACCGAGGGCATCCAGCCGTCCGTCGTCACGGAGATCGAGGACGCGATCCTCACGCTCACCGACGCGGGCGGGCTGTCCGTGCTGCTCGTCGAGCAGCACGTCGGGTTCGCGCTCGGCGCGGCACGCGACTACGTCGTCCTGCAGTCCGGGCGCGTGACGAGCCGCGGCGCGGGCGGCGAGGCCGCCGAGCACAGCGTGCGCGCGGCGATGGCGGTGTAGGCACCGTGCTCGCGGGGCGGTGGGTGGCCACCGGCGACCGACGGCACGGCGCGTGCGGACGGTGAGAGCACGGGCCGGGGCCCGGGCCGACGACCCGGGCGCCCGCACGGACGTCGTCACCGCGTCGGAACGGGCCACCACCTCGCTGCGCGACGCCGTGTACGCACGCCTGCGGGCCGAGATCCTCGACGGGCGCGTCGACCCCCGCGAACGGCTCACCGAGCCCAAGCTCGGCCGACGGTTCGGCGTCTCACGCACCCCCGTGCGCGAGGCGCTGTCCCGCCTGCTGTCCGACGGCCTCGTCGAGCGCACCGACTTCGGGTACGCCGTCGTCGTGCCGAGCCTGGTCGAGCTGCGCGACCTCGACGAGCTGCGCGCGACCCTCGAGCTCCGAGGGATCGACCGCGTCATCGAGAACCCGGGGCTGCGCCACGACACGGACGTGCTGCGCGCCGAGCTCGCGCGGTGGGTCGAGCTCCGCGCCGCACCTCCCCGACCGGACCCCGGCTTCGTGCTGCTCGACGAGCAATTCCACACGGCGCTGTCCCGCGCGGCCGGGAACGAGCGGATCACGGAGGCGCTCGTCGAGGTCAACGAGAAGGTGCGCGCCGTGCGGCGGTACGACTTCGTCGAGGACGAGCGCGTCCGCAGCACCGTCGACGAGCACGTCCGGATCCTCGAGCTCGTGCTCGCCGACCGGCTCCCCGAGGCCCGCACCGCCCTGCACCACCACGTCGGCGCGTCGCTCGCCGTCGTCACGGAGCGCGCCGCCCAGGCGCTCGCGCGCATGGCGGTCGCGGGCTGACGGCGGACGACGACCCGCCGTCCCGACCGCACCGCGTCCGCAGCAGCGACCGGACGGCCGCGCCCACGGCCGACGACGCGCGGCTGCCGTCCAGGTCCCTCGCGCCGACGTCGTCCGCGCTCCTGGACGAGCGGCGGTCCCCCGCAGTTCCGGCCCTATCGTTGCGGGGTGACGGACGCACGGATCGCTCGCCGGTTCGTGACGCTCACGTTCCTCATCGCCTACGGGCTCTCCGGTGGTCTGATCCTGGCGGCCCGCTTCGGCTACGAGGTGCACAACGTCGTCACCACGGTTCCCGAGCTCCTGGCGAACGTGCCGTTCGCGCTCTACATCCTCTCGCCCGCGATCGCCTCCTACGTCGTCCTGCGAGCGAACCGGAGGGTCTCAGGCCTCCGGGAGTGGCTGCGGCTCGTCTTCGTCGTCCGTGGCCGCCCCGCCGGGTATCTGCTCGCCCTCTCCGCGCTCGCGCTGTACTTCGCGCTCCACCTGCTGGTCTCCGGCCCCTCCGCGCACGCGCTCCCGTGGTTCATGTTCTTCCTGTCCCTGCCGGGCAACCTCGTCATCGGCGGCATGGAGGAGGCCGGCTGGATGACCGCGCTGCAACCCGGGCTCGATCGGCGGTGGGGGTTCGTCCCGTCCTCGCTGGTGGTCGGGATCATCTGGCTCCTCTGGCACGTGCCGCTCTTCTTCATCCCCGGCACCAACCACGAGTCCGGTCAGATCGACTTCTGGATGTTCGTGGTCCAGATCATGGCGTTCCGCTTCCTCTACGGCGCGATCTTCCGGGTGGCGGGCACGAACGGGGTGCTCCTGTGCATCCTCACCCACACGGTGTTCAACGCCGCCAGCTTCACCCTCGGCATCCCGCCGACGACCTGGGCGGGCACCCTCGCCGCCAACACGGGGGTGGTGATCCTTGCCGTCGTGTCGGTGATGCTCTCCCAGAGGGCTCAGGCGACTCGTCGATGGCGCGTCGAGCCCTGAGTGGCATGGTGGAAAGGCAGCCCAGCGACAGCACGCCACGGCCGCCGGGTCGCTGATCTCTCTCTCGGACCACCGGCTTGAGCCCGCAGGTTGCGTCGAGAGGCGCACTCGTTGTCGGTAGCCCCCGGCTGTGTCTACCGAAACGAGGCGGAGCGGTGTTGCCACACGTTCCAGGGCGTTTCGATCACGGAGAGCCGTCGGAGCGGCTTACGGGTTCACCAGGCATGTGATGGCCACTGAGCCGGAATCTCGACAGACGCGAAACGCCCAAGTGGCTACATCTGCATGTCCGCGAAGCGTTGGTAATGACCTTGGAACGCGACGGTGATCGTGTCGGTCGGACCGTTTCTGTGCTTTGCGACGATCAGGTCCGCCTCGCCCGCTCGGGGCGATTCTTTTTCATAGGCGTCTTCGCGGTGCAAAAGGATCACGACGTCAGCATCCTGCTCGATAGAGCCACTTTCACGAAGATCGCTCATCTGCGGCTTCTTGTCGCCACGCTGTTCCGGACCACGGTTCAGCTGCGAGATCGCGATGACAGGAACCTCGAGCTCCTTCGCCAGCAGCTTCAGAGCACGCGAGAACTCCGAGACCTCCTGCTGGCGCGACTCGACGCGCTTGCCGGAGCTCATGAGCTGGAGATAGTCGATGACGACGAGCTTGAGGTCGTGCCGCTGCTTGAGCCGTCGACACTTGGCCCGGATCTCCATGAGCGACATGTTCGGGGAGTCGTCGATGAACAGCGGGGCCTCGGCGACCTTGCCCATCGTCGAGGCGAGCTTCTGCCAGTCCTGCTCGTCCATCTTCCCGGAACGCATCCGCGTGAGCGGCACCTTCGCCTCGGCGGCGAGCAGACGCATCGTGATCTCGTTGCGGCTCATCTCCAGGGAGAAGATGACGGCCGCCATTTGGTGGTGCACCGCGGCGTGCGTCGCAACATTGATTCCTAGGACGGATTTTCCAATGGCCGGGCGCGCCGCGACGACGATCATCTGGCCGGGGTGCAGGCCGTTGGTGAGCCGGTCGAAGTCGGAGTAGCCGGTAGGGACGCCGGTCATGCCCTCGCCGCGCCCCTGGGCGGCCTCGATCTCGTCGAACGTGGGCCCGAGGATCTCGGCGAGGGGGAGGTAGTCCTCCGTCGTGCGCCGCTCCGTCACGGCGTAGACCTCGGCCTGGGCGTTGTTGACGATCTCGTCGACGTCGCCGCCGTCGGTCGCGTAGCCGAGCTGCACGATGCGCGTGCCCGCCTCGACGAGACGGCGCAGGACCGCACGCTCGCGGACGATGCGCGCGTAGTACCCGGCGTTGGCGGCGGTCGGCACGCCGGCCATGAGGTCGTGGATGTAGGGCGCGCCACCGATGCGCTGGAGCTCGCCGCGCTTCGTCAGCTCCGCGACGACGGTGATCGCGTCGGCGGGCTCGCCGCGACCGTAGAGGTCGATGATCGACTCGTAGACGATCTCGTGCGCCGGGCGGTAGAAGTCGGAGCCGCGGATCTGCTCGATGACGTCCGCGATGGCGTCCTTCGACAGCAGCATGCCGCCGAGCACGCTCATCTCGGCGGCGACGTCCTGGGGCGGCGTCCGGTCGAACCCCGACGGCCCCGGTCCCCCGTAGCTCTCCTCGAGCTCCTCGATCGACATGCGCCCCTCGCTCCCCCGGGACTGGAACGGCCCTTGCGGGACCGCACGACCGGGACCACTCTTCGTCGTACACGTGTTCTACCGCGGGCCACCCACACGACTGTCCCGGTGGCCGCGCCCCCCGCCTCCGACAGGCACGACCCCGCGACACTAGATCGCCACCGGACGCCCTGCAAACGGCCCTGTGCACGCCCGGTGGACAGGGACCCCCGTTCCTGTGGACACAGTCCCCCACACTGTGCACACCCGGTGGAAAACGGTGTGGACAACCTCACGATCTTCCTGTGTACATCGCCGTGAGCGGCCTCTGACCAGCCTCATCACTACCCTCAGGGGTGTGGAAGAAAGAAAGTCGGGCGACACGCCGACGACACGCCGGACACCGTCCGGCCACCCCGACGACATCGGGCCGCCATCCGGCCCCGGTGCGTCGTCCACAGGTCGCCGTGCCCGGTCCCGGCTCGACCGCGAGATCCTCGCCCTCGCCGTCCCGGCGCTCGGCGCGCTCGTGGCCGAGCCCCTGTTCGTGCTCGTCGACAGCGCCGTCGTCGGCCACCTCGGCACCGCGCAGCTCGCTGGCCTCTCCCTCGCGTCGACCCTCCTCGTGACCCTCGTCGGCCTGTGCGTCTTCCTCGCCTACGCGACCACGGCCGCCGTCGCGCGCCGCATCGGCGCGGGCCACACGCGGGAGGCGCTCCAGTCCGGGATCGACGGCCTCTGGCTCGCCGTCGGGCTGGGCGCGCTCCTCGCGGCCGTCCTGTGGACGACGGCACCGTGGGCCGTCGGCGCGATGGGCGGCACGGGTGAGGTCGCCGAGCACGCCGTGGTGTACCTCCGCTGGTCCGCGCTCGGCCTCCCCGGGATGCTCCTCGTCCTCGCGTCCACCGGCGTGCTGCGCGGCATGCAGGACACCCGGACGCCCCTGTGGGTCGCCGCGGGCGGCGCGACGTTCAACGCGGTCCTCAACGTCGTCCTCGTCTACGGGGCAGGGCTCGGGATCGCCGGGTCCGGCATCGGGACAGCCGTCGCCCAGCTCACCATGGGTGCGGTGCTCGTCGTGGTCGTGGTGCGCGGCGCCAGGCAGCACGGCGCGTCGCTGCGGCCCGCCGCGGGCGGGATCAGGGCCAACGCGCGCGCCGGCGCTCCGCTCTTCGTCCGCACGCTCTCCCTCCGCCTCGCGATCCTCCTCACCGTGTTCGTCGCGACCGGGCTCGGGGAGGTCACGCTCGCCGGCTACCAGGTCGTGAACTCCGTCTGGGGGCTCGCGGCGTTCGCGCTCGACGCGCTCGCCATCGCGGCGCAGGCGCTCGTCGGGCACGGGCTGGGGGCCGACGACGTCCCGCGCGTCCGCGCCGTCCTGCGCCGCACCCTCCAGTGGGGCGTGGCCGCCGGGGCAGGGCTGGGCGTCGTCATGGCCGCGGGCGGCTGGTGGTTCGCGCTCCTCTTCACGTCCGACCCCGAGGTGCGCACCGCCGTCGCCGTCGGCATGGCGGTGTGCGGCGTCCTCCTGCCGATGGCGGGGTGGGTGTTCGTGCTCGACGGCGTCCTCATCGGCGCCGGGGACGGCCGCTTCCTCGCCTGGGCGGGCATGCTCACGCTCGTGGTCTACGCGCCGTTCGCGCTCGCCGTCCGGCACTGGGCGCCCGACGGCGCGGCGGGCCTCGCGTGGCTCTGGCTCGCCTTCGCGGGGGTCTTCATGGCGGCACGCGCCGTCACCACCGGGCTCCGTGCGCGCGGGAGCGCCTGGATGGTCACCGGCACCGCCTGAGGGCTCGGCGCGCGCAGCCGAGCACGACGGGGCCGGACGCGACGAAGGCCCGGCCCCTCCGAGGAGGGGCCGGGCCTTCGTGGACTGCTCAGCAGCAGATCAGGCAGCGACGACCTTCACCGCGAGAGTCGCGGAGACCTCCGGGTGGAGGCGGACGGAGACCGTGTAGTCCCCCGTCGCCTTGATCGGCTGACCGATCTCGATCTTGCGCTTGTCGACCGACGCACCGGCGGCCGACACGGCGGACGCGATGTCCGCCGTCGTGACGGCGCCGAAGAGGCGACCGGCAGCGCCGGCCTTCGCCTCGACGACGACCGGCTTCGCCTGCAGCGAGTCGCGGATCGCCTTCGCGTCGTCGAGCGACGCGATCTCGCGGGCCTTGCGCGCCTTGCGGATCGCAGTCACCTGCGACTCGGCGCCCTTGGACCACGGCGTGGCGAGCTTGCGCGGGACGAGGAAGTTACGGGCGTACCCGTCCTTCACCTCGACGACGTCGCCGGGCTCACCGAGACCGGTGACCTCGTGGGTCAGGATCAGCTTGGCCATGAGTTCTCTCCCTTCCCGCTCAGCGAGCCGTCGACGTGTACGGCAGCAGCGCCATCTCGCGCGCGTTCTTCACCGCACGGGCGATCTGGCGCTGCTCCTGGACGGAGACGCCGGTCACGCGACGCGCGCGGATCTTGCCGCGGTCGGAGATGAACTTGCGCAGCAGCGCGGTGTCCTTGTAGTCGACCGACTCGATCTTGGCCGACTTCAGCGGGTTGGACTTCTTCTTGGGCTTGCGCACCACAGGCTTCGCCATGGTGTTGCTCCTCTACAAGGTGCGATCCCCGCGTGCGGACCGCGCCGACGAGCGGCGCGGCACCCGCGGGGACGGGTGTGTGTTCTGGGAGTGGCGGACGATCAGAACGGGGGCTCGTCGGAGAACGAGCCACCGGACGACGCGGGACCAGCCGTGGCCCACGGGTCGTCGCTCTGCTGCTGACCGCCGCCGGAGCTGAATCCGCCGCCGGAGTTGGCGCCACCTCCGTAGCCGCCACCGCCGCCGAAGCCGCCGCCACCCGAGCGCTGAGCGCGGGTGACCTTGGCAGAGGCGTAGCGCAGGGAAGGACCGATCTCGTCCACCTGCAGCTCGACGACAGTGCGCTTCTCCCCCTCGCGGGTCTCGTACGAGCGCTGGACGAGGCGGCCCTGCACGATGACGCGCATGCCCTTCGTCAGCGACTCCGCGACGTTCTCCGCGGCCTCGCGCCAGATCGAGCAGCGCATGAACAGGGTGTCCCCGTCCTTCCACTCGTTCGACTGGCGGTCGAAGGTCCGCGGCGTGGACGCCACCGTGAAGTTGGCCACCGCCGCACCCGAGGGGGTGAAACGCAGCTCCGGGTCTCCCGTGAGGTTCCCGATCACCGTGATGACGGTGTCACCTGCCATGGCCAGCTCCTTCGTGTGTCGTCTGTGTCGTCGACGGCGCCGTGCGCCTCGCTCGTAACGTTCTCGCGTCGCTCATCCCACCACGCGGCGCCCACACGCGCTACGGCGTGCAGCGTCCGGTGCAGGACGGTCGGACGGGGGAAGCGGGAAGGATCAGCGAGCGTCCGTGCGCAGGATCTTGGTCCGCAGGACGACCTCGTTGAGGCCGAGCTGACGGTCCAGCTCCTTGGCGGTGTCGGAGGTCGACGTGAAGTCGACGACCGCGTAGATGCCCTCGGACTTCTTGTTGATGTCGTACGCCAGGCGGCGACGACCCCAGATGTCCACCTTGTCGACGGAGCCGCCGTCGGTCTTGATGACCGACAGGTACTTGTCGAGCGACGGGGCGACGGTGCGCTCCTCGATCTCGGGGTCGAGGATGATCATCAGTTCGTACTGACGCATGCGGATAACCCACCTCCTCTGGTCTTCGCGGTCACGGTCTCTCCGTGACAGGAGGGTTCATGCTTCATGCTGCTGCCGTCCGACGGGCGGACGGCAGCTCCTCAGGGTACCCGCTCGGCGCGGGCGCCCGGAAATCTGCGGCGACGAGCGGTCAGCCCCGGCCCGGGATGATGCCGCCGACGTTGCCGTTGCCCCCGCCGGGGTTGCCTCCAGCACCCGGGTTCCCGGTCTCGGTGGGCGACGGGTCCGGATCCTCCGGATCCGGCGTCTCGGGCGGCGGCTGCTGGCCCGGATCGGTCCCCTTGGAGACCACGAGCGCGATGGTCGACCCGGGCGGCACCTGGTCCATCGAGGACTGGCTGATGACGTAGCCCCGCGGCTGCTGGTCGGAGAACTCCTCGGTGATCCGCACCTTGAGGCCGGCGGCCTCGATCTGGCCGCGCGCGGCGCGCGCCTCCATGCCGACGACGGACGGCACGGCCACGTTCTCCGGCTGCTGCGGCTCCTCCGTCTCCTCCGGCGTCGGCTCCTCTGACGGGGTCTCCGTCGGGGTCTCGGTGGGCGTCTCCGTCGGCTTCGGCTTGGGCGGGGTGTAGTCCGGGAACTCGCCCGCCGGCAGGTTCGCCGCGGCGGTCTGCATGTACGACGTCCAGGCCTCGACCGGCCACGAGCCACCGGTGATCTCGCTGTTGACCCACTTGCCGAACGGCGTGATCTGCTCCTGCTCGCCGTTGGGGCCGGACTGGTAGAGACCCACGACCGTCGCGAGACCGGGGGTGAAGCCGGCGAACCACGCGGACTTGTTGTCCGTCGACGTACCGGTCTTGCCTGCCGCGGGACGACCGATCGCCTGCGCGGGCTTGCCCGACCCCGTCTCGACGACCTGGGAGAGCGCGTACGTCGCCCCGGCCATCACCTCGGGGTCGAACTCCTGCGTCCGGTCGTCGGCGCCCTGTGCCTGGTAGACGAGGTTGCCGCGCGAGTCGGTCACGGACGCCACGATGTGCGGCGTCGCCTTCAGACCCTGGGCCGCGATGGTCGCGTACGCGTTGGTCAGCTCGAGCGGCGTCACCGTCGCGTCACCGAGCACGTTCGCCAGGTTCACCCCGACGTCCGCCTTGATGCCCAGGCGAGCCGCGACGTCCGCGGTCTTCTCCGGCCCGACCTCGAGGTTGAGCTCCGCGTACGCGGTGTTCACCGACTGCGCGGTCGCCTCGGTGAGGTCGACGTTCCCCCAGTCGTGGTCGCTGAAGTTGCGGACCTTCCAGTCCTCGCCGTTGTCGGCGCCGGGGAAGGTCTTGGGCGAGTTGCCGTCGAAGCGCTCGTCGAGCGTGTGCCCGTTCTCCAGGCCCGCGATGAGCGTGAACGGCTTGAACGTCGAGCCGCCCTGCGCGGCCCCGCGGGTCGCGTTGTTGTACTGGTTCTCGAGGAAGTTCTTGCCGCCGTAGAGGGCGCGGATCGACCCGTCGTTCGGGTCGACGGAGACGATCGCGGTCCGGAGGTTCGGGGAGACCGGGTTCTCGTCGCGACCCTCCTGGGGGAGCGAGTCCGCCGTCGCGACGGCGGCCTGCTGCATGGCCGGGTCGATCGTCGTCGTGACCTTGTAACCCTTGCTCGTGAGGGCGTCCTCGCTGATGCCGATCCCCTCGCCGGCCAGCTCCTGCTCGACCATGGCGAGGAGGTAGCCCGTCGGGCCGTCGTACTTCTGGGACTTGACGTACTCGACCGCCTCGGGGAAGCCCGCGTCCACCGCCGCCTGGCGCTCGGCGGCGGTGATGTGGCCGTCCTCCTCCATGTTCCGCAGCGTCCGCTGCCACCGCTCCTCGGCCTGGGCGTGGTTGACGGCCGGGTCCCAGTTGGTCGGGCTGGGGATGATGCCGGCGATCATCGCGGCCTGCGACACCGTGAGGTCGGCGGCGTTCACGCCGTAGTACTTCTTGGCGGCCGCCTGGATGCCGTAGGCGCCACGACCGAAGTAGATGGTGTTGAGGTAGTTGCCGAGGATCTCGGGCTTGTCCTGCTTCTGGGTGATCTTGACGGCGAGGATCGCCTCGCGCGCCTTGCCCGCGTAGTCGGTCACCGTGTTCGTGTAGTACCGCTCGACGTACTGCTGCGTCAGCGTGGACGCGCCCTGACGGCCGCCGCCCTTGATGTTGTTGTAGAAGGCCCGCGCGATGCCCTTGACGTCGACGCCGGAGTTCGTCCAGAACGTCCGGTCCTCGGACGCGACGACCGCGTTGCCGACGTACTCCGGCAGCGTCGCGTAGTCGACGATCTCGCGGTCCTCGACCGCGTACTTGCCCATCTCGGTCGTGCCGTCGCCCCAGTAGACGGTCGACGTCTGGGCGCCGACGCTGGGCAGCTTCGTCGGCACGTCGGTCGTGTACCACGCGGCGACGGCGACGCCCGCGACGAGCGCGATGCCCGTCAGCATGGTCCCGACGACCACGCGCCACGACGGCAGCCAGCGGCGGACGCCCTTGACGTGCGAGCGTGGGTAGTTGAAGAACCGACGGCGCCCGCGCGGGGTCGTCCGTCCGTTCGTCCTCGTGGATCGCGCCACGGTCTACCTTCCTCTGGGGGGCATCGAGGAGCCGGCTCGCGTCGACCGCGGGCCCGCCCGTGGGCCGCCGTGCGGAGACCACCTGACCGACGGGACGGGCCCCGCCTCGGGGGCGGGCCGCCGTCGGGCACGAGGTCGGCGCACGCCGGACCACCCTGAACAATAGGGCGTCACCCTGTCCCGACAAGGGTTCAGCGCACCGTGAGCGGGATCGTCCGCCATTGATTCGCCCGGGCGTCCCGCCGCCTCCGCGGGTTCTTCACATGCCCGGCGACGCGTGTCACAGTCCGGTCAGGATTGCACGACACATCGGGACGACCTAACCTGTCGATGTATCGACTCGATACATCGGGGTCGACAACGATCCCAGCGGGTCCCTCCGGGGCACGCCGAGGAGCGTCAGGAGGTGGGATCGTGCGGAGCAAGACGCCTGTGCTCGAGACCGCGATCCTGGGGCTCCTCAAGGAGGCGCCGCTGCACGGGTACGAGCTGCGCAAGCGGCTCAACATCATGCTCGGCTCCTTCCGCGTGCTGTCCTACGGCTCGCTGTACCCCGCCCTCAAGTCGTTGGTGGCCCGCGGGCTCATCACCGGCACGGAGCAGTCGGCCGCGCAGTCGACCCTCGCGCCCGCCCTCTCGGGCAAGCGCGCGCGGATCGTCTACGAGCTGACGGCCGAGGGCAAGGAGCACCTCCAGACCGTCCTGGCCTCCTCCGGGCCGGCGGCGTGGGAGGACGAGAGCTTCGACGTCCGGTTCGCGTTCTTCGCGCAGACCGACGCCGAGACCCGCATCCGCATCCTCGAGGGCCGGCGCACCCGGCTCACCGAGAGGCTGGAGGCGGTCAGGGAGTCCGCGGCTCGCACGCGCGAGCGGCTCGACGAGTACACGCTCGAGCTGCAACGCCACGGACTCGAGCAGGTCGAGCGCGAGGTGCGCTGGCTCGACGGTCTCATCACCACCGAGCGCGACAGGAGCTCCGGGCACGCCCGGGGCGCCGCCCGCGCGCGGTCCAGCAGCACCCCGCATCCTGCGGAACCATCCGAGCAGGAGCCCGACGGCGCGAGGCGTCCCGAGGACCCTGGAACAACGAACACCAAGGAGCGAGGATGACCTCCATCCGCGTCGCCATCGTCGGCGTAGGCAACTGCGCATCGTCCCTCGTCCAGGGCGTGCACTTCTACCGTGACGCCGACCCGAGCAGCACCGTCCCGGGCCTCATGCACGTCCAGTTCGGCGACTACCACGTGTCGAGCCTGGAGTTCGTGGCGGCGTTCGACGTCGACGCGAAGAAGGTCGGCTTCGACCTCTCCGAGGCCATCAACGCCTCCGAGAACAACACGATCAAGATCGCCGACGTCCCGCCGCTCGGCGTGACCGTCCAGCGCGGCCCGACCCTCGACGGCGTCGGCAAGTACTACGCGCAGACGATCGAGGAGTCGGACGCGGAGCCGGTCGACGTCGTCGCCGCGCTGCGCGAGGCGCAGGTCGACGTGCTCGTCTGCTACCTCCCCGTGGGCTCGGAGCAGGCCGCGAAGTTCTACGCGCAGGCCGCGATCGACGCCGGCGTGGCGTTCGTCAACGCGCTCCCCGTCTTCATCGCGTCCGACCCGGAGTGGGCCGCGAAGTTCGAGGAGGCCGGCGTCCCGATCGTCGGCGACGACATCAAGTCGCAGGTCGGCGCGA
The DNA here is from genome assembly GCF_015327065.1 of Cellulosimicrobium sp. JZ28. Classification (NCBI taxonomy): domain Bacteria; kingdom Bacillati; phylum Actinomycetota; class Actinomycetes; order Micrococcales; family Promicromonosporaceae; genus Cellulosimicrobium; species Cellulosimicrobium sp. JZ28. Next base: position 3,842,579 of record NZ_CP017660.1, read on the forward strand.
CGATCACGCACCGCGTGCTCGCGAAGCTCTTCGAGGACCGCGGCGTCGTGCTGGACCGCACGTACCAGCTCAACGTCGGCGGCAACATGGACTTCAAGAACATGCTCGAGCGCGAGCGCCTGGAGTCCAAGAAGATCTCCAAGACGCAGGCCGTGACCTCGAACCTCGAGGGCCCGCTCGGCGGCAAGAAGGAGGACCGCAACGTCCACATCGGCCCGTCGGACTACGTCGCGTGGCTCGACGACCGCAAGTGGGCGTACGTGCGCCTCGAGGGCCGCGCGTTCGGCGAGGTCCCGCTGAACCTGGAGTACAAGCTCGAGGTGTGGGACTCCCCCAACTCCGCCGGCATCATCATCGACGCCGTCCGCGCCGCGAAGATCGCCAAGGACCGCGGCGTCGGCGGCCCGATCCTCTCGGCCTCGACGTACTTCATGAAGTCCCCGCCGGTCCAGATGGAGGACACGAAGGGCCGGGCGCAGCTGGAGGCCTTCATCGCCGGTGAGGTCGAGCGCTGATCCGGAGTGCAGCGAAGGTCGAGATCCCGGCACGCTTTTCGCCGGGCTCCCGGCCGTAGCGGAGCGCAGGATCAGCGCGACCGAAGAGTCGAGCGCTGACCTGAAGCACTGAGCGCTGAGCGCCGGAGGTAGAGCCCTGGTCGTCCTGCCGGATGACCGGGGCTCTACCTCGCCCGGCGAGGGTTCGCCGTCGGCCGCGGGCACGCTCGAGGTGAGACGGCACCGGGAGGGCGGGGAGCGCGCCGCGTCGTGGCGGGCCTGGCGGGAGCCGCGAGGGACGAGCGGCGGTGGGTAGACGCGGCGCGCCTCCCCGCCCGCCCCCCGGGGCGACCCGCGCCGTCGGCCCCCGATCCGCCGCACGACGCCCCACGGGGGACAACCGCATGTCCGACCGCACGACGACGAACGTAGGGTGACCGCGTGGGTGTGATCTCCGAGCTGCGGGCGCTGCTGCGTCTGGACGGCTTCCGCAAGCTGTTCGCCGTCCGGCTCGTGTCGCAGGCCGGGGACGGCATGTTCCAGGTCGGCCTGGCGTCGCTCCTGTTCTTCTCCCCCGAGTCGCAGGGCACGGCGGCGGCCATCGCGGGCGCGTTCGCGGTGATGCTCGCGCCGTTCACGATCGTCGGCCCGTTCGCCGGGGTGTTCCTCGACCGCTGGCAGCGGCGTCAGGTCCTCGCGTGGGGCAACGCGGTGCGCGTCGTCATCACGCTCGGCATGGCGGTGCTCATGCTGACTGGCGGGGTGAGCGGCTGGATCTACGCGCTGGGCCTGGCCGCGCTGTCCGTGAACCGCTTCCTCCTCGCCGGGCTCTCGGCGGGCCTGCCGCGGGTCGTCGACGGCCCGCTGCTCCTCACGGCGAACTCCCTCACGCCGACGCTCGGCGCGGGTGCGGCGTTCGTCGGGGGCGGGATCGGCGTGGTGCTCGGGCTGGCGTTCGAGCCGGGCCGGGTCAAGGACTCGTCGGCGCTCGTGTGCGCCGCGCTGGTCTTCGGCGTCGCGTCGCTCCTGGCGCTGCGCCTCGGGCGCACGCAGCTCGGCCCGGAGCGCCCGGCGGAGTCCGCGATCCGCTCGGAGATCGCGCGGGTCGCGCGCGGTCTGGCCGACGGCGCCCGGTACCTCGTCGCGCGCCGCACGCCGGGGCAGGCGCTGCTCGCGATGGCGACGCACCGCTTCCTCTACGGCGTGGTGTTCATCGCGTCGATCCTCATCGCGCGCAACCTCCTGAGCCCCGGCGACCAGGACGCGGGCTTCGTGACGTTCGGGCTCGTCGTGGGGCTCACCGGCGTGGGGGGTGCCGCGGCGGCGGTCATCACCCCGTTCCTGTCGCGCCGCACCGGCCCGCAGGTGTGGATCGCGATCATGCTGCTGCTCGCGGCGGCGAGCCAGCTCCTGCTGGTGACGACGCCGTCGCGCGCGGTGGTGTTCACGGGTGCGACGCTGCTGGGCCTGGCCGCCCAGGGCACGAAGATCGCGGTGGACACGATCGTCCAGCGCGACACGGACGACGAGTTCCGCGGCCGCGCGTTCGCCTTCTACGACGTGCTGTACAACGCGGCGTTCGTGGGCGCGGCGGCCCTGGCGGCCTTCACGCTCCCGGACACGGGCTGGTCGCGCGGCGTGTTCGCCGTGCTGGCGGTGGCGTACTGCGTCGCCGCCCTGGTCCTGTGGACGCGGGGCGCGCGCACGCCGTCCAAGCCGGGCGACGCCGTCGTGCCCGACGCCGGGGCCTCCCCCCGCACGTCCCCCGCCTGACGCGCCCTCCCCTCGACCGCCTGCGCGACGCGCGCGGACCGCCTTCTGCCCTCGGCGTGCCGATGAGTCCGGGGCGGAAAAGAGGTCGTCACCGTCGGCGGGAATAACGCAGGATGGTGAATGGTCGTACAGGGTACGGATCTCGCGGCGAGCGCCGCGCGGGCCGTCCCGGGTCACGTCACCCTGCTCGTGGCCCCGCCGACCGAACCGACACCGTCGTCGCGTGTCCCCGCACGCGACCGTCGCGCTGCCCTGCAGCGCACCCTGCCCCCCGACCGGGTCCGACCCTGCGCCCGGGCCGCCACCGACGCGAGCGGAGACACACCGTGACAGCCTCCCCCACCCACGACACCTCGGCCGCCGTCGACCGCCTCCCCCGGGCGGACTTCCTCGTCATCGCGCTGCTGCTCGGCTCGGCGTTCGTCGTGATCCTCAACGAGACGACGATGAGCGTGGCGCTCGCGCCGCTCATGGCGGACCTCGGGATCACCGCGAGCACCGGCCAGTGGCTCACGACGGCGTTCATGCTGACCATGGCCGTCGTCATCCCGGCGACCGGGTTCCTGCTCCAGCGGCTCGGGACGCGCGGCGCCTACCTGCTCGCGATGTCGCTGTTCAGCGCGGGCACGCTGCTCGCCGCGCTCTCCCCCGGCTTCGCGTGGCTGCTCGTCGGGCGCGTCGTCCAGGCGTCGGGCACGGCCATCATGATGCCGCTCCTCATGACGACGATCATGACGCTCGTGCCGCCGGCCATCCGCGGCAAGGTCATGGGCAACATCTCGATCGTCATGGCCGCCGCGCCCGCGCTCGGTCCGTCACTCTCGGGCCTCATCCTCAACTCCCTGAGCTGGCGGTGGGTCTTCGGCATCGTGCTGCCGATCGGCCTCGTCGCGCTCCTCCTCGGCTTCCTGTACATCCGGGACGTCGCAGACCGTACGCACTCGCGCCTCGACCCGTTCTCCCTGGTCCTCGCGGCGTTCGCGTTCGGCGGGCTCGTCTACGGGCTCTCGAGCATCGGGGAGGCCGCGCGCCACACGCCCGTCGTCCCGCCCGCCGTGCCGCTCGCTCTCGGCGTCCTCGCGCTCGCCGCGTTCGCGTGGCGGCAGATCGTCCTGCAGCGCGAGGACCGCGCCCTGCTCGACCTGCGCGTGTTCACGCACCGCGGGTTCAGCGTGCCGCTCGGCATCATGGCCGTCGGCATGGTCGCGATGTTCGGCTCGCTCATCCTCCTGCCGCTGTTCCTCCAGGACGCGATGGGCCTCGAGCCGCTCGCGACCGGGCTCATCGTGCTCCCGGGCGGGCTCCTCATGGGTCTGCTCGGCCCGACCGTCGGCCGGCTCTACGACCGGGTGGGCCCGCGTCCGCTCGTCATCCCGGGCGTGAGCGTCGTCGCGGTGGCCCTCGCGGCCTTCACGACGATCCACGCGGACTCGTCGCCGTGGTTCGTCCTGGCGCTGCACGTCACGCTGAGCCTGGGCCTCGCGTTCATGTTCACGCCGCTGTTCACGTCGGCGCTCTCGTCGCTCGAGCCGCACCAGTACTCGCACGGCTCCGCGTCGATCGGCACGGTGCAGCAGCTCGCGGGCGCCGCCGGGACCGCGATGTTCGTCGCGGTCATGACGTCGCGGTCGATCGCCTACGGCGAGGCGGGCGCGTCGCCTCGGGTGGCGCTGGCCGAGGGCGTCGGCGACGCGTTCGTCTGGGGCACGGCGGTCATGCTGGTCGCCGTCGGCCTGTCGTTCCTCCTGAGCCGCAGCGCGCCTCCGGCGCACGGCCCCGGCCCGGCTCAGCCCGGCACGCAGGACGCCCGCACCGGGGACTCCCGCGCCACGGACGCGCGCACCGCGGACGTGAAGGTCGAGGCCGCCCTGGCCACCGACGACGTCTGAGGCGTCCGGCACGACGTCGGACCCGCGAGCACGACAAGGGGTGCCGCTCTCAGCCCGAGAGCGGCACCCCTTCGGTGTCTCCGCTCCTTCTCGCCCCGAGCGCTCACCCGCGCGCACGCGCGCGGGCCACGTTCAGGACGCCGAGGACTCCGGCTGCTCGGCCCACCACCGCAGGAGGTCCGCGCGCGCCGTCTCCTCGTCGACGGGGCCGCGGTCGAGGCGCAGCTCCAGCAGGTGCTTGTACGCCTTGCCCACCACGGGCCCGGGGCGGATCCCGAGGATCTCCATGATCTGCTGCCCGTCGAGGTCGGGCCGGACGGCGTCGAGCTCCTCCTTCGCCTGGAGGTCGGCGATGCGGCGCTCCAGGTCGTCGTACGACTCGCGCAGCCGCTGGGCCTTGCGCCGGTTGCGGGTCGTGCAGTCGGCGCGCGTGAGGCGGTGCAGGCGCTCGAGCAGCGGGCCGGCGTCGGTCACGTAGCGGCGCACGGCCGAGTCGGTCCACGCGCCGTCGCCGTAGCCGTGGAACCGCAGGTGCAGCTCGACGAGGCGGGCGACGTCCTTGACCACCTGCTTGTCGTACCGCAGCGCCTTGAGCCGCCTGGCGACCATCTTGGCGCCGACGACCTCGTGGTGGTGGAAGCTCACGCCGCCCCCGTCCTCGAACCGGCGCGTGGGCGGCTTGCCGACGTCGTGCAGGAGCGCCGCGAGGCGGAGCACGAGGTCGGGGGCGGGGACGGCGCCGTCGGGCCCGGTCTCCTGCGCGATGGCCTGGTCGAGGACCGTGAGCGAGTGCTCGTACACGTCCTTGTGCCGGTGGTGCTCGTCGATCTCGAGCTTGAGCGCGGGCAGCTCGGGCAGCACGTGGTCGGCGAGGCCCGTGTCCACGAGGACCTCGAGCCCGCGCCGCGGCGCGGCGCCGCACAGCAGCTTCGACAGCTCGTCGCGCACGCGCTCGGCCGAGACGATCTCGATGCGCTCGGTCATGAGGACGAGCGCGGCGAGCGTCCCGCCGTCGACGTCGAACTCGAGCTGCGCGGCGAACCGCGCCGCGCGCATCATGCGGAGCGGGTCGTCGTCGAACGACCGCTCGGGGGCGATCGGGGTGCGCAGGACGCGGCGGGCGAGGTCGCCCAGGCCGTCGAACGGGTCGACGAACGTCATGTCGGGCACGCGCACGGCCATCGCGTTGACGGTGAAGTCGCGGCGGGACAGGTCGCCCTCCAGCGTGTCGCCGAACGCGACGACGGGCTTGCGCGACGTCGGGTCGTACTCGTCCGTCCGGTACGTCGTCACCTCGACGACGAGGTCGTCCCCGGGGCCGCCGCGCCCGAAGCGCTTCGCGCCGATCGTGCCGAACTCCTTGCCGATGTCCCAGTGCGCGTCGCCCCACCGCGCGAGGATCGCCTCGGTCTCGTCGGGCGACGCGGAGGTGGCGAAGTCGAGGTCGTTGCTCGCCCGCCCGAGGAACGCGTCGCGGACCGGTCCCCCGACGAGCGCGAGCTCGTGGCCCGCGGCGCGGAACGCCTCGCCGAGCTCGATCGCCGCGGGCGCCATCTCGGTGAGCACCGCGAGGGCCCGGCGCTGCAGCTCGAGCGCGTGCGGCGTCGCGGGCGGTGTCGGCTGGGGCGACGGCGAGGGGGACGAAGGCTGGGGCACGACACCCAAGCCTGCCAGATGCGGCGCCCCCGCCGGGGAGCCGGTCCCGGGGAGGTGGGTGCCCACTCGGTAAAGTTGAACCCATGTCCACCCCCGCGCACGCCGACGACCCCCGGAGGGATCCGGCGGGCGGGCGTGGCGACGGCCGCGGGCAGCCCGCCCCCGTCCCGGCCCCGCCGGGCGGCCACGCCCTCCGCATCGACCCGCGCTCGCGACCGGGACCCGCGCCGGCGCCGCTCCCGGTGGTCGACGAGGTCTCCGCGGGCGGGCTCGTCATCACGGTCGACGGTGGTCACCCGTGCGCGGCGATCATCGCGCGGCGCAACCGCGGGGGCCGCCTGGAGTGGTGCCTGCCGAAGGGCCACCTCGAGGGCGACGAGACGCCGGAGCAGGCGGCCGTCCGCGAGATCGCGGAGGAGACGGGCATCCGCGGCGCGGTGCAGGAGCCCCTCGGCGTCATCGACTACTGGTTCACCGGTGACGACCGGCGCGTGCACAAGGTCGTCCACCACTTCCTGCTCCGCGCGACGGGCGGGTACCTCACGGTCGAGGGCGACCCGGACGGCGAGGCCGAGGACGTCGCCTGGATCCCGGTCGCGGACCTCCCCGCGCGGCTGGCGTACCCGAACGAGCGGCGCATCGCCGTCGTCGCGCAGGGCGTCCTCGAGGGCCGTCGCACGCGGTTCCACGGGGTGGTCGAGAGTAGGGTGACCCGGACGATCGTCCGCCCGCACGGCCACCCGCACGACGGCCGCGGCGGCCCGGCACCGCCCGCCCCACGGAGCTCGACCGACCACTCATGACGCCCTCCTCCCGCAGCGGTGCGCGCCCTCCCGGCGCCGCGCCGGTCTCGCTCCGCGGTCCGTCCGCACGGCTGCTCGTCGCCCTGCTCCTGGTGCTGGTCGTCGCGGCCGGCGTCCTGCTCGGCGGCACGACGGCGGCCCCGCCCGCCGCGGCCGACACGGTCCCGGAGGGCGAGGACGCGGTGACGCTCGAGCTCACGTCGCTCGCACCGACCGTCCTCGCGCCGGACAGCACCCTCACCGTCACCGCGCGCGTCACGAACGGGACGGAGCAGACGCTCGGCTCCCCCGCGGTGACCCTCGGCGTCGACCGCCGCGCGCTGCGCACGCGGTCCGCGCTCGAGAGCTGGACGACGACCGGTCTCGACGGGCGTGTCGGCGCCACCGTCGCCACCGAGGACGTCGGGCGGCCGCTCGCCCCCGGGGAGAGCGCCGACGTGACGCTCTCCGCGTCGGCCGCCGAGCTCGGCCTCGGCACGGGCAACGACCCGGGCCCGCGCGGCCTGGCGGTCGCCGTGTCCGACGGCGGTACGCGCCTCGCCGTGCAGCGCACGTTCGCGCTCCGGGCCCCGGCGGACGACGTGTCTCCCGTGCGGCTCAGCGTGGTCGCGGCGGTGACGGGCCCCCCGGTCGACCCCGACCCGGTCGCGTACGACGACGCGCTCTCGGCCGCGGTCGCGAGCGAGGGACGGCTCGGTCGCCTGCTCGCCGCGACGGGCGGGACGTCCGACGTGGGCTGGGTCGCCGACCCGGCGCTGCTCGCGGCCGCAGCCGTCGCCGCCGACCCGGCGGTGAACGCCTGGGCGGACGCCGTGAGCGGGGCGACCGCCGGGCGCTCCACGTTCGCGCTGCGCGCCTACGACCCGGACGTCGCGGCGTTCGCGCACGCGGGCCTTGCGCTGCCCGAGGGGACGCCGCTGCCGTCGTCGGGCACCTCGTCCGACCCGGTGTCGGGCACGGCGGCCGACGGCACGACCGACGGCGACGACGACGCCGCGGACACGGGGACCCCCGCTCCCCCGGACCCGACGAACGGGTGGCGCACCGACCTCGCCTGGCCGGCCGACGCCGTCCCCGACGTCGCGACCACGACGCTCGCCGTCGCGTCGGGAGCGACCGCGACGGTCGTCGGCCCGGGCGGCCTCGCGCCGGACGAGTCGCTCACGTACACGCCCTCGGGCGTCGCGACGGTGACGACGTCCGCGGGACCTGTCACGGCGCTCGTCGCAGACCCGGTCCTCACCGCGCTGCTCTCCGCCGGCGACGGCTCCGGCGTCTCCGCCACGCAGCGCCTGCTCGCCGAGACGGCCGTGATCGCGCGCGAGCGCCCCGCCGACCAGCGGCACGTCCTCGCCGCCCTGCCCCGGTCGTGGGAGCCCGAGCCCGGCCTGTTCACGGCGCGGCTCGACGCGCTGCGCGACTCCGGCTGGGTCGACCTCGCGCCCGTGGACCAGCTCCTCGCGGTCGAGCCGCCCGCCGTCGACCGCGCGTCGCTGCCCGAGGACGCCCCCGCCGACGGCGAGATCGGTGCCGCCGAGCTCCGGTCCCTCGACCGGTCGCGCGCGGAGCTCGCCACGTTCGCGACGGTCGCGGCGGACCCGACGGCGCTCACGCGCCCGCTCGAGCCCGCGTTCGTCACGCCGACGGCCGTCGCCTACCGCGCGGCGCCGCCGTCGCGCACGCTCGCCGTCCAGCAGGCCGAGCAGCGGTCCGCCGCGGTGCGGGGCGGGCTCTCGGTGGAGACGCGCTCGTCGTTCTTCTTCGTCGCCGAGCAGGAGGACCTGCCGGTCCGGGTGCGCAGCACCCTCACGCAGGACGCGACGGTCCAGGTCGTCCTCCGGCCGGACGACCCCCGGCTGCGGGCCCCGGAGCGCACGACGGTGACGATCCCGGCGGCGACGCGCGACGCGGACGGCGACCTCGTCCCGACCGAGGCGAGCGTCGGGGTGCCGGTCGAGGGCTTCGGGAGCGGCAACGTCACGGTCGAGGTCGAGCTCGTCAGCGCCGCGCAGCCCCAGGTCCGGGTCGCGGAGCCGCAGCAGTTCGTGGTCCGGGTGCGGGCCGACTGGGAGTCCGTCGGCACGGTGGTCGTCGCCGTCCTGCTCGTCATCGCCCTGTTCGCCGGCATCTGGCGCACCGTGCGTCGGGGTCGCTCGCCCCGTCGTCTGGCCGGCGCCACGCTCGACCAGCCGTCGCCGCAGGACGCGCCGGCCGCGGCGCCGGGCGGGCCCGACGGACCGCCCCGGCGTGACGAGGAGCGCGTCGAGTGAGCCCCGGACAGCCGCGGCACGTCCGTCCCGCGGGTACCGGGCGAGGTTCTCGCCCGGGGACGACGCGCGACGCCGTCCCCAGGATCGAAGGCGCACTCCCGGGCGACCCCGCGGCGTCGGGCACCCCCGACGAGACCGCGGAGGCGGGCGCCACCGAGGCCCCGGCGCCCCGCACGGGGAGTCTCGGCCGGTCGTCGGCGCTCATGGCGTCCGGCACCTTCGTCTCGCGCGGCCTGGGCCTCGTGCGCAACGTGCTGCTGGTCGCCGCGATCGGCACGACGGGCCTCGTGGCGGACGCGTTCGACGTCGCGAACAAGATCCCCAACGTCCTCTTCGCGATCCTCGCGGGCGGCGTGCTCAACGCCGTCCTCGTCCCGCAGATCGTGCGCGCCTACCGCGCGCGCAACACGCAGGAACGGCTCGACAAGCTGCTCACGCTCTCGGGCGTCATCCTGCTGGCGCTGTCCGCGCTGCTCACGGCCGGTTCGAGCATCCTCGTCGCGCTGTACACGGGACCGGGCTGGACGGCACCGCAGACGTCGCTCGCCGTCGCGTTCGCGTTCTGGTGCACGCCCCAGCTCTTCTTCTACGGCCTGTATACGCTGCTCGGGCAGGTCCTCAACGCGCGGGGGCAGTTCGGCCCGTTCATGTGGGCGCCCGTGCTCAACAACGTCGTGTCGATCGCCGGGTTCGCGGCGTTCATCGCGCTGTACGGCCCGGCGGCGACCGGGAACGTCGACGACCTCACGCAGTGGGACGGGACCAAGATCGCGCTCCTCGCGGGCACCGCGACGCTCGGCGTCGCCGCCCAGGCGCTCATCCTCGTCGTCCCGCTGTGGCGCGCGGGCTTCCGCTGGCACCTGCGGTTCGGCCTCCACGGCATCGGCCTGCGGTCCGCGGGCCAGGTGGCCCTGTGGACGTTCGCCGCCGTCCTCCTGGAGCAGGTCGGCGTCCTGTTCACGACGCGCTTCGCGAGCGAGGCGCCCCGTGCGGCGCTCGCGCAGACCTTCGGGGCCTACCGCGACGACCCCGGGACCCTGGGCGCCGTCACCGGGCTCGTGACGGGCGCCCCCGGCGCCTTCTCGGACGCGCTGGCCGTCGCGGGCAACGCGGCCTACACGCAGGCGCTGATGATCTACCTCCTGCCGCACTCCCTCGTCACCGTCTCCATCGCGACGGCGCTGTTCACGGGCATGAGCGCGGCCGCCCACGCCGGCGACCTCGCGCGCGTGCGGCACGACCTCTCGCGCGGCGTCCGCACCGTCGGCGTGTTCACGGTGTTCGCGACGGCGGTCCTCGTCGTCCTCGCCCTGCCCGTCACCAAGCTGCTCGTGCCCTCGGTGGACGCCGCCTCGGGCGAGGCCGTGTCCATGGTGCTGCGCGCGATGGCGCTCGGGCTCGTGCCGCTCGGCGGCATGGTCCTCATGAAGTGGGTCTACTACGCGTTCGAGGACGGGCGCACGGTCTTCTGGATCCAGGTGCCGGGCACGCTCGTGCTCGTCGGCGTGTCGTGGCTCGGCACGCAGGTCCTCCCTCCCCAGCTGTGGGTCGTGGGCATCGGGCTCGCGATGAGCCTGTCCAACCTCGTGGCGGTCGGGCTCCGCACCGTCGGCCTGCGGCGCACCCTCCACGGGCTCGACGGCGCGCGGATCCTCCGCCTGCACGTCAAGGCCGGCCTCGCCGCGCTCGTGAGCGCCGTCGCCGGGTGGGGCGTGCTGCGGGCCTTCGTCGTGCTCTCGGGCGACCCCGCCGACGGGATCTACGGGCTCTCGTGGTGGCAGTCGGTCGTCGTCGTGGCGGTCGGCGGCACCGTGATGGGCCTCGTCTACGCGGGCGGCCTCAAGCTCATGCGCGTGCGGGAGCTCGACCAGCTCGCGGGACCGCTCGTGGGCCGCGTCAGACGCCTCGTCCGCCGGTGACGCGACACGTCTGACGTGCGGGTATCCGGTGATACGGGGGCAATCCGGGCCCGCGTACCATGGGGTCTCGACCACGAGTCCCACACGGAGGAGGTCCGGTGAACGGCGTGGCCCCAGGAACGTTGCTCGTCGCGCGCTACCGGCTCGACGAGCAGCTCGCGTCCGACCTGTCGGACGTCACGGCATGGTCGGCCCACGACCAGATCCTCGACCGACCGGTGCGGCTCTCGGTCGTCACCGGCGCGCACGTCGCCGAGGCGCTCGACTCCGCACGACGCGCGGCGCTCGTCGTCGACCCGCGCCTCACGCGGGTGCTCGACGTCGGGTCCGAGGACGGCGTGGCCTACGTCGTGACCGAGCGCTATACGGGCATCACGCTGAGCGAGGTCGTCGCCGGCGGGATCGTCGACCCGCAGCAGGCGCGCGCGGTCGTCGGCGAGGCTGCCGCAGCGCTCGAGGTCGCCCGTCGCCGCGGTGTCCACCATCTCGCGCTGCGCCCGGACGCGGTGCGCGTCGACGGCAGCCGCGTGCTCGTCACGGGCCTCGGGCTCGACGCGGGCGTGGCCGGCCACGACCAGCACGACGCCGAGCAGACCTCGCGCGCGGACGCCGTCGGGCTCGTCGCGCTCCTCTACTACGCGATGACGGCCCGCTGGGCCGGGCCGTCCCTCGACGTCCCCTGGATCGCCGCGGACTCCATCCACCCGCTGCCCGCGCAGCGCGCGGGCGACAGCGTGCTCGCCCTCTCGGACGTCCGTCCCGACGTCCCCGCCGAGCTCGACGAGCTGTGCGCCGAGACCTTCGCCGGCACCCACGGCACCGCCGCGGAGTGGACCGCGACGCCCCTGGGAGTGGGCCCGCGCTCGCCCGCCGACGTCGTGGGTGCGGTCGAGCCCTGGGGCGAGGTCTCCGTCGTCGCGGCGCTGCCCGCGTTCGTGCAGCCCGCCGCCGGTGTGAGCCGCCAGTCGGTGCGGACGGCGTTCGACGGCGCGGCCAGCGCGCCGCCCGGGACGCCGCCGCCCGCGCCGCCCGTCCGCCGTCCGACGACCGGACGCATCCACCGTGTCGGCGCGGTGCCGGGGTCGGCCGGTGCGGGCGCGGGGGCTGCGTACGCCGCCGGGGCGGCGACCGGGGCCACCGCCGCCGTGCCGCCGCCCACCGCCGAGGCGTACTCGGTCCCGCCGCCGCCCGTCGGCTACGACGCGGGCACCGTTCCGCTGCCGTACGACCCGGCGTCCCCGCCGCCCCCGCCCGCAGGTCCCGACGCCGCGCAGGCCTGGAGCGAGCCCGTCCCGTCCCGGCGCGGGCCGCGACGGTTCAACGCGACCCCGATCGTCCTCGTCCTCGTGCTGGCGCTCGTCGTCGGCGGCGTCGTCTGGGCCGTCAACACGGCGTTCGACGGCTTCGGCCCCGCCGTGCAGACCAACGAGCCCACCGCGGGCGGGTCGGAGGCACCGGCCGAGGGCGGTGAGGGCGACGCCTCCGCAGGTGAGGAGGCACCCCCCGCACCCGAGGTCCGCCCGATGATCGCGTCCGGCACCGCGCTCGACCCCGAGGGCGACGCCGGCGGCAACAACGACGGCGAGCACCCAGAGCTGGCGTCGCTGGCCTACGACCAGCAGCCGGACACGACGTGGATCTCGCGGCGTTACAACGCGGCGGACTTCGCCGGGCTGCGCTCGGGGATCGGTTTCGCCGTCACCCTCGAGGAGAAGGCGCCCGTCTCGTCGATCGTCATCGACACCGCGACGAACGGTGGCAACGTCGAGATCCGCGCGACGAGCCCGGACACCCCCACCGAGGGCACGGTGCTCGCCTCCGGGCCGCTCTCCCCCGGTGCGACGTTCACGTTCGAGCAGCCGGTCGAGGCCGAGTCCATCGTCCTGTGGTTCACCGAGCTGCCGCAGAACCCCGCCGGCGAGTACCGCGCGGAGATCAACGAGATCCTCGTCTCCTGACGTCGTGGGGGGCCCGACGCCGGGTCCCCCACGGTCCGCGGTGTCGCCTGCCGCTGCGCTCGTGCCCGTGGTGCGGTGCTCGTCGCGGGCACGTGCGACGTCGCCGGCCGCCCGTCGCTCTGGCGCCACGGTGCCGTGGAGCGCCCGCCCACGGCACCGTGGCGGCCGGCACGGCCGCGGGCCGGCGCCGGGACCATCGCCGCGGCAAGCCGGGTGCCGGTCGGTTCGCACCCACGGTGAGCCGAGCACCCGCCGACCCGCGAACCCCCGTACCGTGGAACAGAAGCCGCCCCGGCGGCGTTCACACTCTCGCGTGGTCGGCCGCCACGCACCGAGCATCCGAGGAGCAGCACGTGACCGAGCAGTCAGCCGTCCAGAACCTGATCATCGTCGGGTCCGGTCCCGCCGGGTACACCGCGGCGATCTACGCGGCGCGCGCGGGCCTGTCCCCGCTGGTGCTCGCGGGGTCGGTCACCGCCGGCGGTGCGCTGATGAACACGACCGAGGTCGAGAACTTCCCCGGGTTCCCCGACGGGATCATGGGCCCCGAGCTCATGGACCACATGCAGAAGCAGGCCGAGCGGTTCGGCGCGCGCATCGAGTGGGACGACGCCACGCTGCTCGACCTCCAGGGGCCGGTCAAGACCGTCGTGACGGGCAACGGTGACACCTACCGCGCCCGCGCCGTCATCCTCGCGACCGGGTCCGCGTACCGCGAGCTCGGCCTGGACGACGAGAAGCGCCTGTCCGGCCGCGGCGTGTCCTGGTGCGCGACGTGCGACGGCTTCTTCTTCCGCGACCAGCACATCGCGGTCGTCGGCGGGGGCGACTCGGCGATGGAGGAGGCCACGTTCCTCACCCGCTTCGCCGAGAAGGTGACGCTGGTGCACCGTCGTGACGAGCTGCGCGCGTCGAAGATCATGGCCGACCGCGCGCTCAACGACCCGAAGATCGAGTTCGCCTGGAACAGCGAGGTCGCCGGGATCGAGGGCGACAAGAAGGTCGAGGGCGTGACGCTGCGCGACACCGTGACCGGCGAGGAGCGCGAGCTCCCCGCGACCGGACTGTTCGTCGCGATCGGCCACGAGCCCCGCACCGAGCTCGTCAAGGGTCAGATCGACCTGGACGACGAGGGCTACATCCAGGTCGTCGGGCGCACCACCGCGACCAACCTCGAGGGCGTGTTCGCCTGCGGCGACGCCGTCGACCACACCTACCGCCAGGCCATCACCGCCGCCGGCTCGGGGTGCTCCGCCGCTCTCGACGCGCAGCGCTACCTCACCGAGCTCGCGGACGCTGCGGGCCTCGCCGACCTCGCCGGCACCCCGCAGACGCCGAACCCCGACGAGCTGCCCGAGGCGCTCGCCGAGCTCCAGGCCTGACCCCGCACCGCAGCCACCGACGTCCCCAGGAGGTTCACCATGTCGACCGTCCCCGTCACCGACGCCACCTTCCGCGCGGAGGTCCTCGAGTCCGACGTCCCCGTCCTCGTCGACTTCTGGGCGACCTGGTGCGGCCCGTGCCGCCAGGTCGCGCCGATCCTCGAGGAGCTCGCCGAGGAGTACGACGGCAAGATCAAGATCGCCAAGCTCGACACCGACGCGAACCCCGAGACGACCGCCGCCTACGGCATCGTGTCGATCCCGACGCTCAACGTCTACGTCGGCGGGGAGCTGCAGAAGTCGATCATCGGTGCGCGCCCCAAGCGGGCGCTCACGGAGGAGATCGACGCCGTGCTCGCCACGACCGTCTGAGCCGTCGCCTCCCGCGATCGCACGGTCTGCGAGCGACCTCTCACCACGCACGCCGGAGGGCGGGCCACCAGCACGGTGGTCCGCCCTCCGGCGTCTTCACGCGATCCCCCGATCCTCCGTGCCACACTGGGGATCGTGACTGGACCGACGACTCCCTCGCAGCAGCCCGCTCCCAGCGGCACCCGCCTCGACCCGTGGTTCGGTGCCTACGCAGAGCGAGCGCACGGGATGCGAGCGTCGGAGATCCGAGCCCTGTTCTCGGTCGCGAACCGGCCGGAGGTCGTGTCGCTCGCCGGCGGCATGCCGTACCTCGAAGGCCTCCCCCTCGACCAGATCGCCGACACCATGCAGCGCCTCGTCGCGACGCGCGGTGCCACGGCGCTCCAGTACGGCTCCGGCCAGGGCGACGAGACCCTGCGCGAGCGGATCCTCGACGTCGTGCGGCTCGAGGGCATCGAGTGCCACCCCGACGACGTCGTCGTGACGACCGGCTCGCAGCAGGCGCTCGACCTCGTCACGCGGATCTTCATCGACCCGGGCGACGTGGTCGTCGCAGAGGCGCCGAGCTACGTCGGGGCGCTGGGCGTGTTCCGGTCGTACCAGGCCGACGTCGTGCACGTGCCCCTCGACGAGCACGGGCTCGTCCCGGAGGCGCTGGAGGAGACGCTCGCGCGCCTCGCCGCCGACGGGCGTCGCGTCAAGCTGCTCTACACCGTCCCGAACTTCCACAACCCCGCCGGCGTGACCCTCACCGCCGAGCGCCGCCCGCGCATCCTCGAGATCGCGCAGCGGTACGGCGTCCTCGTCATCGAGGACAACCCCTACGGGCTGCTCGGCTTCGACGGCCAGACGCTCCCCGCGCTGCGATCCCTCGACGAGGACGGCGTCCTCTACCTCGGCTCGTTCTCGAAGACCTTCGCCCCGGGCTACCGCGTCGGCTGGGTCGTCGCGCCGCACGCCGTCCGCGAGAAGCTCGTGCTCGCCAGTGAGTCCGCGATCCTGTGCCCGTCGAACGCGTCGCAGCTCGCCATCGCCGCCTACCTCGACACGTGCGACTGGAAGGGCCAGATCAAGCAGTTCCGTGAGCTCTACCGCGAGCGTCGCGACGCGATGATCGGCGCCCTCGCCGAGCACCTCCCCTCGGCGCGCTGGACGGTGCCCGACGGCGGCTTCTACACCTGGGTCCAGCTTCCCGACGGGCTCGACGCGCGGTCCATGCTCCCCCGCGCGGTCACCGCGCGCGTCGCCTACGTCCCCGGGACCGCGTTCTACGCCGACGGCACGGGCGCGAGCCACGTGCGCCTCTCCTACTGCTTCCCGACCCCGGAGCGGATCCGCGAGGGCGTCCGTCGCCTCGCGGGCGTCGTGAACGCCGAGCAGGAGCTCGTCGAGATCTTCGGCACCAACGCCGAGCTCGACCCCGACGTCACGGACGTCGAGAACCCCTCGCCGAACCTGGCCTGAAGCCCCTCACCACACGACGCCGCGGCCGCCCCACCGGGCGGCCGCGGCACCGAACAGGAGTCCGTCACCAGTGGACACGACCACGGGCAGCCCCACGACGAGCGGCGTAGCCGACAGCACGACCTCGACGGACGCGCAGCGCCCTGACCAGCACCTTCACCTTCTCCGGCCCGACGACGACGTCCCCCCGGGCGGGCACGTCGCCATCCTCGCGGGCGGTCTCTCGCACGAGCGCGACGTCTCGCTCCGCTCCGGGCGCCGTGTCGCGGAGAGCCTCCGCGCGGCCGGTCTCGAGGTGACCGTGCACGACGTCGACGCCGACCTCCTCCCCTTCCTCGAGTCCGCACGACCCGACGTCGTCTGGCCGCTCCTCCACGGTGCCAGTGGAGAGGACGGTTCGATCCGCGACGTCCTCGAGCTCGTCGGCGTGCCCTACGTCGGCACCGGTCCGCGCGAGAGCCGGGCAGCCTGGAGCAAGCCCGTCGCGAAGAACGTCGTCCTCGGCGCCGGCCTGTGCACCCCGGAGTACGTCACCCTCCCCCAGAGCCTGTTCCGCGAGCTCGGCGCCCAGCCCGTGCTCGACGCGGTCGTCGCACGCCTCGGGCTGCCGCTCGTCGTGAAGCCGACGCACGGCGGGTCCGCGCTCGGCGTCACGCTCGTCGAGCGAGCCGACCAGCTTCCTCGCGCCATGGTGGACTGCTTCGCGTACGGCGAGGTCGCGCTCATCGAGCAGGCCATCCGCGGTGTCGAGCTGGCCGTGAGCGTCGTCGACCTGGGCCGCGGTCCGGAGGCCCTGCCGCCGGTCGAGATCGTCACGACGGGCCCGTACGACTTCGACGCGCGCTACAACCCGGGCCGGACCGAGTACTTCGCACCGGCGCGGCTCGACGACGACATCCTCGGCGTCGTCCGCGAGGTCGCCGTTCGGGCCCACTCCGCGCTCGGTCTCCGCGACCTCTCCCGGACGGACGTCATCCTCGACGCTGACGGGGTCGTGCAGTTCCTCGAGGTCAACGTCGCGCCGGGGATGACCGAGACGTCCCTCCTCCCCCAGGCGGCACGCGCTGCCGGACTCGATCTCGGGCACCTCTACCGGTCTCTCGTCAACGCGCACGTCCGGCACTGATTCCTTTCCCGCCTTGCTGACCGGCGCCGCTGTTTCACGTGAAACAGCGGCGCTGCTCGTTTTCGGCCCTCTCCGGCGGCACTGGTGAGCGAGAGCCACGGTGATGCCACGGGCTGCCGCGGCGGTGTTCGCGGATGCGTTGGCCAGACGGGATAGCACCGATTCATGCGACCCATCCCGACCTCGGCGCAGACGTTCGTTCCCGGGCCGACCCACGTCCCCGTCATGACCTCGTACGGAGGACCTTCGCGCCCTTCCGACAGGCCGGCTCAGGATCGCCGACAGGCGCGTCGTTTCACGTGAAACGCCCCTGATGGGACCGGCCGACTTCGCGCGGGCCGACGCTCCGAGCAGTCGGCCCGGCGCCGCCCGCGCGTCTCCCTGGCCGGCGTTCCCGGACCCGCGCCCACGGACTGGCGGCGCACGGCGTCGCGCTCGCGGAGCGAGGAGACCTCTGGTTCGCTTGGACGCACCTGTGTTGTCTCATTCTCCGAAGGCGGAGAGCTTTCCCGACCACGGCGACGCGCACCGTGCAGCAGAGCCACGGAGGCGAAGGTCTCGGGTGGGCGGGGGTTCGCCCGTACCGGTGCGTGATGCCGCTGACCGTCCACGACCGCAGCGGGGCCAGGATGGTCGCGAGGGGGAAGAACGAGCCTCACGCGGCGGGGCCCCCGACCGCCGCACTTCTGACCTCCCCTGCATCCAGGTCCACCCCTGGTGATCTTGTCGGCGCATCACGAGAGCCCCTCCCCTCCCCCGGCACCGGGCTGTGGCATCCAGCCCCGCCGATGCGTCGCGCGCCCTGGCGCTTCACATGCGGAGTCGGACGACGCGGTGCGGGCAGGTGCGCGGCGTCCAGCTCAGCCGCATCGGACGGTGCCACGACCTTCCGATGTTCCACGTGAAACAGCCGGTCGCGACGCGTGAGCCAGAGACGCCGCGTTGTCCGGCCCGTCCGCGTACGGGCCAACCGCGACGCCACTGTGTTCTCACGAAAGAACTCCACCGGACCGTCCACCGGCGCGTCGGCCGGCGGTGCACGGCAGCGGCATCGAGACGGCGTGGGCCACCTAGCCACGAGCGGCAGCTCTGCGGCCCGTCGTCGAAGACACGAGGCCCGCCCCGCTCAAGAGCCATCCCGTCGTCAGAGCATCTGCGTGGTGTCGGGGGTCCTCGGCCTCTGCCGCAAGGAGCAGCCGAGACGCCGCCCCGCACATCGACCCGTTGGTGGGGTGCCAGAGCGGCCACGTCACGGAGCGCTTGCTCTGCCCAACGTGTCCGGGGATCGTTCGGCCTCGCCTCCGACGCGAGCGTCTCCGAGCGGAGAGCGCCGCGGACCTACGCTGCCTCGACGATGGACGGGCGCCGGCAGCGCGTGAGGAGGTCGGCGTCGGCCGTCTGCTCGCTTGCCGTCGTGGAGCCGACCAGCAGCCACGTCGTCCCGGACCTGTTCCACGTGAAGCACGTCGAGACCACAGCCTGCTCCGTGATGAGTTCTCGACCCCTGCGCGACGAGGAACGCGGCGAACGGCGACGGCGTCGGCCCGAGCCGGAGCGCCACGACCTCGCGCGCGTACGCGATGCAGGCGCTCCCGGCGAAGCGTCGGCGAAGCCGGGTCCGCCGAGCCGCGAGCGCTCCACGGCGTACGCCCGCGCGCGGCCGCTCGTCTGCCGTTTCACGTGAAACATCCGCCCTTCCCTCCGGGCGGAAACCACTACCGTCACGTGTACACAGTGCGCGAAGGGTGTGAGCGAAGGCAGCCTATCGAGACACGGCCGTCCTCGGCAGCGAGGCGTTCCAGAACTCGCTGAAAATCCTCGTGCTCCACCCGGCAGTCTTCCTTCCGCCCGTCTCGAGGCGGGTCTGCGGTAGATACGCAATCTCCTCAGCATGCATCACCCGCACAGCGCGTTGTGGCGACCGGCCGGACACAGGGGTCGCTGGTCATGCGACTCAGACACGCGCCGGTGACGCCGGCTCAGGCGTCTCATCGCAAGAATGCGGAGGAGACGAGGTGCGGTCCGTCCTCCAAATAGACCAGCGGGGCGGGTGCACTCGCCGTATGGCGTGCGCACCCGCCCCGCTAGGTGATCCCCGAGAGCCGACGCTGGTCGACGCAGATTCGCCGGAAGGACCGGCGCGATCGTCGTCTACTTCCGCAACAGACCCGGGTCGTCGGGCGCCATGACATCCAGGATGCGGTTGAGGTCCTCGACGGAGGCGAACTCCACGGTGAGACGGCCCTTGTTCTTGCCCAGGTCGACCTTGACGCGCGTCTCGAAGCGGTCGGACAACCGATGCGCGAGCTCGTCGATCGCCGCGGACCGCTGACCGGCCCGAGGAGTTCGCGGCGGGCGACGCTCCCCGTCCAGACCGCCCATCGCGACGATCTCCTCCGTCGCCCTCACGGAGAGGCCTTCGGCGACGATGCGCTGCGCCAGACGCTCGATCTCCGCACCGTCCGTGAGCCCCAGGAGCGCCCGGGCGTGTCCTGCCGACAGCACTCCGGCAGCAACCCGACGCTGTACCAGCGGAGGCAGGCGCAGCAGACGCAGGGTGTTCGAGATCTGCGGACGGCTTCGCGAGATGCGGTCCGCCAGCTCCTCGTGGGTGCAGCCGAAGTCGTCCAGAAGCTGCCGGTACGCGGCCGCCTCTTCGAGGGGATTGAGAGCACTGCGGTGCAGGTTCTCCAGGAGCGCGTCGCGCAGCAGGTCGGCATCGTCGGTCTCACGGACGATGGCCGGGATGACATCGAGACCCGCTGCCTGCGTCGCCCGCCAGCGGCGCTCGCCCATGATCAGCTCATACGCGCCGGACTCCCCCGGCACCGGGCGCACGACGATCGGCTGGAGCACGCCGATCTCACGGATGGAACCGATGAGTTCATCGAGCTCGCCCTCGTCGAAAACGGTGCGCGGCTGCCGCGGGTTGGGTCGGATGGACGAGGCCGGGAGCTCGGCGAACCGCGCGCCCGGAACGGGCACCAGGTCGTCGGCGGCCCCGCCCGCCCACTCCTCCACGCTGGTCGATCCCGCAGGTGAAGAGTCACCAGGCTCCGTTGCGGAGTTCTGCTCCCTGCTCGCCTCCGGGCTGGGGTCCGGCGTCGTTTCACGTGAAACTGTGCCCGTCGTCGCCGCGTCTGCCGTCGGCGAGTCTGTCGTCGACGAGTCACGAGTCGGCGCGGGGCGCGCGCTCGAGTCGGCGGTGTCCCCCGCCGCCACGGCATCCAGCTCAGCGAGGTCCGCGTCCGAGAGCGAGGTGAGGGACGCGAGGTCAGCAGGCCCGGCGTCCGCGTCCGCCACCAACGTCGTCACACTCGTGGTGGCTGCCGCCTCCTCGGTCTGCTGGTCGACAGAACTCTCTGCGGCGCCGGCCGTCTCGTGGTGCTTCGTCTCGTCCGTGGCAGGGCTCGGGAAGAAGACGTCGACGGGCCGCCTGCCCTCGGAGCTCGTCGGGATCAGGGCACCTAGTCCTCGACCGAGCCCTCGGCGCTTCTCGCTCATCGCTGTTCCTCCTGCCGCAGGCCGGGACCACCGATGGTGCCGGCGAACTCATGATCGTGGTGAGACGTGGAACCGGAATGTGCTGACACCGGAGGGTCCTGGGGTGGCCGCAAGTCGGCGTTCCGTTGACGGTCCTCGCTCGTCCCCTCGTCGCTACGGTTCTCCGCTCGCTGTGTGAGCTCGCGGGCCGCTTCGAGGTACGCGAGAGCCCCCGTCGACCCCGGGTCATAGGTCATGACCGTCTGCCCATGGCTCGGGGCCTCCGAGATGCGCACGGAGCGTGGGACCGTCGTGCGCAGCGTCTGCTCCGGGAAGTGCTCGCGGACTTCGCTGGCGACCTGCTGCGCAAGGTTCGTCCTGCCGTCGTACATGGTGAGCAGGATCGTCGAGACATGGAGCCCCGGGTTGAGGTGCGCCTTGATCAGCTCGATCGTCTTGAGGAGCTGGCTCAGGCCTTCCAGGGCGTAGTACTCGCACTGGATCGGGATGAGCACTTCCCGGCCGACCACGAAGGCATTCACCGTCAGGAGGCCCAGGCTCGGGGGGCAGTCCACCAGGACGTAGTCGATGGGTTCGAGGCCGTCGCGCTCACGCTGGGCGAGATACTCGTCGAGCGCACGACGAAGCCGTGTTTCACGTGAAACGAGCGACACGAGCTCGATCTCTGCACCCGACAGATCGATGGTCGCCGGGACGCACCAGAGGGTGGGGATGTCGGGACACTGCTGCACCGCACTCGCCAACGGGTCGCCATCGACGAGAACCTCGTAGACCGACGGCGTCCCCGCACGATGCTCGACGCCGAGAGCGGTCGACGCGTTTCCCTGAGGATCGTTGTCGATCACCAGGACGTTGAGCCCGGCCATCGCCAGCCCGGCGGCGAGGTTCACTGTCGTCGTGGTCTTCCCGACGCCGCCCTTCTGGTTCGCGACGGTGATGATCCGCGTCGTCACCGGTCGGGGGAAGCGACGTCCGTGAAGGTCGATCCGACGGCGAGCGTCCTCCGCGAGCTGGGCCGCCAACGGCGTCGACTCGTCGGCGACGGGAAGACTCGCCATCAGCGCTGCCCGGCGGTCGTCCTCGGTTCCCATGCTCCGATCGCCCTCCCCGTCGTGGGAGAGCGCCACCTGCTCCTCGGAGCCGTCGGGGCCCACAGGGCTCTGCGTCACGCGTCTCATCCTCTCCGTCGTCGCCTCTCAGCATCCGCCGTGCGCCATGGCTTTCGACGGATCTCGGGGCCGAGATCGGGCGTGTCGCTCACGCCCTCGGCACCCGTTCCCCAGATCAGCGGGATCCAGTCTGCCGCACGATACGAACGACCGTCGTGGTCTCCACACCGGGGAGCGTCGGTGCCTCGATGATCTCCGGCTCCGACCCCTTGAGCTTGCGCAGGACCTTCCGCGCCGGATCGATCTCGCGACTCACGTTGCGACCCTTGAGAACGATCATCTCTCCGCCAGGTCGAACCAGCGGGAGCGACAGTCGCGCAAGCTTGTCGAGTGCCGCGACGGCTCGTGACGTCACCGCGTCGCACTCGAACGCCCCGTGATACTCCTCGGCTCGGCCTCGCTTGACCTCGATGTTCGGCAAGGAGAGTTCCTCGGCGATCTCCGTCAACCAGGCACAGCGTCGCTCCATCGGTTCGATGAGGTAGACGGTCGCCTCCGGGCGCATGGCGGCGATCACGACGCCCGGCAGGCCGGCGCCCGATCCCACGTCGGCGATCAGCCCGGTCCTGGGCAGGAAGGGCACGACGGCGGCCGAGTTCAGGATGTGACGGTCCCAGATGCGCGGAACCTCCCGCGGTCCGATGAGACCGCGCAGCTCGCCTTCGTTGCGCAACCGTTCGGCGAACTTCTCGACGACGACGAACGAGTCACCGAAGTACTCGATCAACGCCTCCCGGGGGATCTCCGGCTCCTCGTTGCCTGCGGCCTCATGCTGCATCGGGTCGTCTGCCTCCTCGTGTGCGAACGCCTCATCGTTTCACGTGAAACGACGTCGAGCGTGCGCGGCCCACCGAGTGTGGAGCGAGGTTCGGCGCGCTCTGACCACGGTCCTTCGCGTTCCGAGGATCGTCGTCACGCTCCTCCTCGCCGACCCGAGGAACGGCGGTCGTCACCACGTGGCGAACGCTGTCAAGCACGGCGGCATCTGCCCTGGACCGCACACGCTCCGTCACCGGGCCCTCGTCGCGCCCCGCAGCTCCTGTGCGTTCCCCTGCCGACGGGATCGTCAGCACCTCCGCACCCAGAGTCGCGCGGAGCTGGTGGTCACCTGCACACCTCAGGAACGCACTTCGCCCCGCGTTTCACGTGAAACGCGGGGCGAAGAAGCGGTGGGGTCGTCTCCGGCGGTGTCAGTCTGCCGGGTAGATGACGACGTAGCGCTGCGGCTCGACACCCTCCGAGTCGCTCCGCAGCCCGGCTGCGGCCACGGCGTCGTGGATGACCTTGCGCTCAAAGGCGTTGAGCGGTTCGAGCGAGACCTTGGCGCCCTCGGCACGCACGCGCTCGATCGCCTCTGCGGCCTGCGCCGTGAGCTCACGACGGCGGCCCGCCCGGAAACCGGCGACGTCGAGCATCAGGCGGCTCCGCTCCCCCGTCCTGGCCTGCACGGCGAGGCGCGTCAGCTCCTGCAGCGCATCGAGCACCTCGCCGTCGTCGCCGACGAGAGAGCTCAGAGCGGCGGGGTCGTCCGCGACGATCTCGACAGCGGCCCGGTCGTGCTCGACGTCGATGTCGATGTCACCGTCGAGGTCCGCGATGTCGAGGAGCTCCTCGAGGTAGTCCGCCGCGATCTCCCCTTCTTCCTCGAGTCGGGTGGTCTCCGGGGCGGATTCCTCGGTGGACGTCGCGTCGGGCGCGGGCGTCTCGGTAGGCGTCATGCGTTGCTCCTCACGGCACGTGCGCGCTCGGGCGCAGGTCTACTTCTGCTTCTTCTTCTTGGGCGCGGGCTTCGACGCGCCGGTCCCGGACCCGCCCTTCGCGGCACCGCCCGGTGTCGGCTTGTCCGCCGGGGCGTCCTCCACCGGGGCATCCTCCGGGGTGGTCGCGGACACCGTCCCGACGGGACGAGGGGCGCTCTTCTGGCGGTCCTTGCGCTTGGGCTGCTGACGCTGGCCGCGAGGCTGCTCGATGACCGGCGTCGCGTCCTCGACGACACCCTTCGCCGCACGCTTCCGCGCCTGACGCTCCTTGAGGAGTCGCTCCGCCTCCGAACCGGGGGCCGGCATACGTCGGATCGTGTAGAACTGCTGACCCATCGACCAGAGGTTCGTCGTGGTCCAGTAGACGAGGACACCGACGGGGAAGTTCACGCCGGAGACGGCGAAGATGAAGGGGAAGACGTAGAGCATCATCTTCTGCGTCGAGGCCATCGGGCCCTCGAGAGCGGCCTTCGGCATATTCTTCATCGTGAGCTGGCGCTGCGTGAAGAACGTCGTCGCGCACATCGCGATGATGAGGACCGCGATGACGATCTTCGTCTGGAGGTCGTCGGTGCGGAGGAAGACGTCGGACAGCTGCGCACCGAAAACCGACGAGCTCTCGATGTCAGACGCCACGGACGCGTCGATGGGACCGATCGGCTTCGAGGAGCCGTCGGAGATCGGCACCAGGCCGTTCAGCACCCGGAAGAGCGCGAAGAAGATCGGCGACTGGAGCAGGATCGGCATGCAGGAGGCGAAGGGGTTCGTCCCGTGCTTCTTGTACAGGTCCATCGTCTCGCGGCTCATGGCTTCGCGGGACGCCGGGTCCGTCTTGCCCTTGTACTTCTTCTGGATCGCCTGCATCTCCGGCTGCAGCATCTGCATGCCGCGCGACGCCTTGATCTGCTTGAAGAACAAGGGGATCAGCAGGATGCGGATGATGATGACCAGGCCGACGATCGACAGAACCCACGCCGGGCCCGGGCCGTCGGAGAACCCGAGGAACACGAGACCCTGGTGGCAGAGGTACATGATCCACGCCACGACCCACTCGATCGGGGCGAGGAACGCGAAGAAGTCCATCGGTGACTGCTCCCTCAACTTCAGACAAAGCGTATGAATCGCCCGGGGATCGGGCTACGGACTAGTGCGTGTGTCGTGCCGGCGGAACGTCGTCGACCCCACCGAGGCTCCAGGGGTTGCAGCGCAGCAGCCGCCAGAGGGCGAGGCCCGTTCCGCGCAGGGCGCCGTGACGACGCACCGCCGTGAGGGCGTACTGGGAGCAGGACGGGTAGTACTTGCACGTGGGCCCGGTCATCGGGGAGATCACCGACTGGTAGGCCCTGATCATGCCGATCAGCGTGAGGGCGGGGACCCGGCGCAGCAGGTCGACGACCCGGCGGACGATGCCGCGCTCGTCGGTCCCCGGCTCCTCGGGCGAGGACGGCGCAGGGACGCGCGGCGGGTGGGTCGTCGTCATCGACGCTCGCCCGCTCGCTCGTCGAGCCGACGGGTCGCACGCACGAGACCGCTGTCGAGGTCGGCGCTGAGCTCCTCGAAGGAAGCGAGCGCCGCTCCGGGAAGCGCGCGGACGACGGCGCGCCCGTGCGCGGGCAGCACGGAGAGGCGCGACGCCGTGGCGGCACGCAGTCGGCGCTTCACGAGGTTGCGGTGCACCGCGTTCCCCACTGCCTTGGAGACGACGAAGCCGACCTGCGGCTGAGCAGCGCCCTCGGGATCCTCCGAGAGGTGCACGACCACGGTCGACCTACCAGCACGCACGCCGCGGCGCACCGCCCGCTCGAAATCGACGGAACGGCGCAGTCGGTGCGCCGCGGGGAGCACGTGCGATCAGGCAGAGAGCTCGGTGCGGCCCTTGCGGCGGCGGGCAGCCAGGATGGCGCGGCCGGCGCGGGTCCGCATGCGCAGCCGGAAGCCGTGGGTCTTCGCCCGGCGCCGGTTGTTCGGCTGGAAGGTCCGCTTGCTCACGAGGTACTCCAAGAACGTCGGGGAGGTACACCGTCTATGTCCTCGACGATGCAGTGACAGGCTCCGGTTGGCTCCTGCCGGTGGTTCGGGTCGTGCGCCGGACGGTTCCCCGCCCGGTCACCGCTCAGGCGCGCGGACCGGATGGCCATTGCTGGGGGCACCGGGTCCTCGCAGGCAGCTCCTGACGTGAGGCCTCGCGTCGAGTTTCCTCCACGCGGGCGCGCCAAGAACACCTGGAACGGCTGTCTGACGTTACGCTGCGCGACCCCTCCAGGTCAAACCACGACGGGTGACCTTCGCCGCGTGCGACGATGGCGCGGCGTCGCCCCGGATCCCGGCATCCTGCCGGTGAGAGCATCCTCACCCTACAACCCACAGCCTGTGGACAACTATGTGGATGAGGGGTTCCCATGGCACGATCGACCCCAGCATCACCCCATCCGTGACCTTCTCCTCGTCGGCGCACCCCCGCCCGGCCCGTCAGCGTGCTCGACGGCCGGAGCTCTGCCCGGCGCACGCTGTCGACCCCCGTGAGGAACTGCCCGTGGCCAACCCGGACGAGAACATCGCCGACGTCTGGGCACAGACCCTGAGCATCCTCGAGGCGAGCCCGGACATCACCCCGCGGCAGATCGCGTTCATCCGGCTGGCCAAGCCGCTCGCGATCCTGGACGACACCGTCTTCATCGCGGTCCCCCACGAGCAGACCCGCACGTACCTCGAGACGCGCGTCCGCGACGAGCTCGTGACCGCGATGTCCTCCTGCCTCGGGCGCGACGTCCGGTTCGGCATCACCGTCGACCCGGAGCTCAGCTCCGACCCCGTCCTCGCGCCCGCGTCGCGGCCGGCGGTGGAGCGCCCCTACATCGAGCCCGACGACGTGCTCCTCCCGGACCTGCCGGCACCTCCCCCGCCGCGTCCCCAGGCCGAGCCGAGCCGGCTGAACCCCAAGTACGTCTTCGAGACGTTCGTCATCGGCTCCTCGAACCGGTTCGCGCACGCGGCCGCGGTCGCGGTCGCCGAGGCACCCGCCAAGGCCTACAACCCGCTGTTCATCTACGGGGACTCCGGGCTCGGCAAGACGCACCTCCTGCACGCGATCGGGCACTACGCCCACAACCTGTACCCCAACGTGCGCGTGCGCTACGTGAACTCCGAGGAGTTCACGAACGACTTCATCAACTCCATCGGCGAGGGCAAGGCCGGGGCGTTCCAGCGGCGCTACCGCGACGTCGACGTCCTCCTCATCGACGACATCCAGTTCCTGCAGGGCAAGGAGCAGACGATGGAGGAGTTCTTCCACACCTTCAACGCGCTGCACAACGCCAACAAGCAGGTCGTCATCACGTCCGACCTGCCCCCAAGCAGCTCAACGGGTTCGAGGACCGCCTGCGCTCCCGGTTCGAGTGGGGCCTCATCACCGACGTCCAGCCGCCGGACCTCGAGACGCGCATCGCGATCCTCCGCAAGAAGGCGTCGAGCGAACGCCTCGCCGCTCCGGACGACGTGCTGTCCTACATCGGGTCGCGCATCTCGACGAACATCCGGGAGCTCGAGGGCGCGCTGATCCGTGTCACCGCGTTCGCGAACCTCAACCGCCAGCAGGTCGACCTCCCGCTCGCGGAGATCGTGCTGAAGGACCTCATCACCGACGAGGACAGCGCGGAGATCACCCCCGCCGCGATCATCGCGCAGACGGCGGCGTACTTCGGGCTGACGATCGACGACCTCTGCGGCAGCTCGCGATCGCGCGTCCTCGTCACCGCTCGCCAG
Organism: Cellulosimicrobium sp. JZ28; assembly: GCF_015327065.1. Taxonomy (NCBI): domain Bacteria; kingdom Bacillati; phylum Actinomycetota; class Actinomycetes; order Micrococcales; family Promicromonosporaceae; genus Cellulosimicrobium; species Cellulosimicrobium sp. JZ28. Next base: position 3,869,880 of record NZ_CP017660.1, read on the forward strand.
ATCGCGATGTACCTGTGCCGCGAGCTCACCGACCTGTCGCTCCCGAAGATCGGGCAGCAGTTCGGCGGCCGCGACCACACGACGGTCATGCACGCGAACCGCAAGATCACCGAGCAGATGGCCGAGCGCCGCTCCACGTACAACCAGGTCACTGAGCTCACGAGCCGGATCAAGCAGCAGCACCGCGGCTGAGGCGGCGCGGCCGTGCCCGGACGGTGCTGCTCTGGCACACACGTCGCGGTCGGGCGTCGCGGCCGGGCTCTCTCGCGTCGCACCGCACGCCCCCGGTGGCACTCCTCGGCCTGCGTCGAGCTCGGACGATCCACGTCCATCTCGTTCCAGGCCTCCGCCCCGGAGATTCTCGCCATCCCCCCGCGGAGCGGGTCCGAGATCACCGAGATCCCTCCGCGACCAGGCCGATCTTCTTGCGGCTGTCGAGCCTCGTCGCGACGAGACGCCGTCCGACGACCCCGGACGGACCGGACGCGCCCCTCCCCGAGCGACGTGTCAACGGGGTCGTCCACCGCCGCTGGACGGTCTCACCAGCTCGTCGCGGACCCCGAAGACCCTTCCTCACCGGTCTCGCGTGCTGTCCACAGGGTTGCCCACTGCGGTGCCATATTCTGTGGATATCGGCTCCAAGCGCCCACGCGACTCCCCGGCCACGGTCGTGAACGACACTCGTACACAGCATGTGGGTGGAGTTGTCCACAGTCATCCACAGGACTCCTGTGGGAATTCACATGCGCGGAATGCAGACGACGACGGTGGACCACAGGGTCGCGTGTGTCGCGACAAATCCTGACAACATCATGGTTTCCCCCCGAAACCTGTGGACGAAGACCTTCGTACACACCCTGTGGACGGCTCACCCAGACCGGGTCTGTGCACAGTTCTGTGGACAGCTGTGGACGAAGGCCCTCTCGGTGTGGACGGGGCACCCTCGATCGGTGGACGACGTGTGGGGACAGATTGGCCGCCCACAGGCGCCGCGACTTTCCCACACTGGGCTCACCGGTTCGTCCACACGCATTTGTGCCCTCTGACCTGGACGGACACCGGTTTTCCACGAGATCCACAACCCCTATGACGACGACGAGAGTGTTCTCAGAGGGGAAATTCCACACGCCTTCATCAGGCTCCGGCGGCCGACGGTGCGACCTGTGCTCCACGAGCCTGCTCCCGATCCTCGTCGAGCCGCGGCGAGCGCGCGACGTCGGCGGAGACCGCCGTCGGGCCTCCGTCCCCAGGCCCGCCGTTCCAGTTCCTCCCACCCGCCTCCTCGCGTAGGGTTCATGCACGACACGTGTGCGCGGACCTGCGACCCGGCACCTCGTGTCCACAGCGGCAGACCTGCCCGGTGGACGAGCGAGGACGAGCGGCCCCGACGGCGAGCCCGGCGTCGCGGCGAAGCAGGGCGGCACATGTGAAGATCGGGTCCGACCGAGACGTGGGGACGAGAGGGTGTGGGATGAAGTTCCGGGTTGAGCGTGATGTCCTGGCCGACGCGGTGACCTGGACGGCGCGAACCCTGCCGACCCGCCCGCCCGCGCCCGTCCTCGCCGGGGTCCGGCTCGAGGCCGACGCGTCGGGGACCATCGGGCTGTCGAGCTTCGACTACGAGGTCTCGGCCCGCTCAGAGATCCCCGCCGAGGTCAGCGAGCCCGGCACGGTCCTCGTCTCCGGCCGGCTGCTCGCCGAGATCTCCCGGGCGCTGCCCGCGAAGCCCGTGGACGTCGTCCTCGAGGGCAACAAGGTCACGGTGACGTGCGGCGCGAGCCGGTTCACGCTCCTCACCATGCCGGTGGACGAGTACCCGGCGCTGCCCGCGATGCCCGAGCTCTCCGGCACCGTCTCGGGCGACGAGCTGACGAACGCCGTCGCGCAGGTCACGGTGGCGGCGAGCCGCGACGACACGCTCCCCCTCCTCACGGGCGTGCGCGTCGAGATCGAGGGCGAGAAGATCACGCTCCTCGCGACGGACCGGTACCGCCTCGCCCTGCGCGAGCTCACCTGGACGCCCGTGACCCCGAGCTACTCCGCCGTCGCCCTCGTGCGCGCGCGCACCCTCAACGACGTGGCGAAGTCCCTCGGCGGCTCGGGCCTCGTCAACATCGGGCTCAACACGGGCGCCGGCGTGGACCTCATCGGCTTCGAGGCCGGGGGCCGTCACACGACGTCGCAGCTCGTCGACGGCGACTACCCCGCCGTGCGCCGGCTCTTCCCGGACGAGACGCCCATCCACGCCGTCGTCCCCACCGCCCCGCTCATCGACGCCGCCAAGCGCGTGTCCCTGGTCGCCGAGCGCAACACGCCGATCCGCTTATCGTTCACGGACGGGCAGGTCGTCCTGGACGCCGGGCAGGGCGACGACGCGCAGGCGTCCGAGGCGCTGGAGGCGGTGCTCGTCGGCGAGGACATCTCGGTGGCGTTCAACCCGCAGTTCCTGCTCGACGGCCTGGGCGCGCTCGGCACCGACTTCGTGCGACTGAGCTTCACGCACCCGAACAAGCCGGTCGAGTTCACGGGTCAGGACTCCCTGGACGGCGAGGACTCGTCCCACTACCGCTACCTGCTGGTGCCGATCCGCTTCGCCGGCTGATCCCGACGGAGCCGGACGGCTCGCACCGCACCACCGCACCCGGAGGACTCGTATGGTCACGCGCATCGGCCTCGTCGGCCTCGGCAAGATGGGCAACAACATGCGGGCGCGCGTCCGCGCCGCCGGCATCGAGGTTGTCGGCTACGACCCTCGTCCGGAGGTGTCGGACGTCGCGACGCTCGCCGACCTCGTCGCGGCACTGCCCGACGACGGCCCGCGCATCGTGTGGGTCATGGTCCCGGCGGGCGACGCGACCCGCGGCGTGGTCACCGAGCTCGGCGGCCTGCTCGGCGAGGGCGACTTCGTCATCGAGGGCGGGAACTCCTACTACGCCGAGGACCAGGCGCGGGCCGCGGAGCTGGCCGAGAAGGGCGTCGGCTACCTCGACGTCGGCGTCTCGGGCGGCGTCTGGGGCCTCGAGAACGGCTACGGGCTCATGGTCGGCGGGGACCGGACGTACGTCGAGGCGGCCATGCCGGTCTTCGACGCGCTGCGTCCCGACGGCCCGCGCGAGGAGGGCTTCGTCCACGCGGGCGAGGTCGGCGCCGGGCACTTCGCGAAGATGGTCCACAACGGCATCGAGTACGGGCTCATGCAGGCGTACGCCGAGGGCTACGAGCTCCTCGCCGCGAAGAGCGAGCTCGTCAAGGACGTGCACGGCACGATGAAGGCGTGGACCCGTGGCACGGTCGTGCGCTCGTGGCTCCTCGACCTCTTCGTCAAGGCGCTCGAGGAGGACCCGCAGCTCGCCGCGATCGACGACTGGGTCGACGACTCCGGCGAGGGCCGCTGGACGGTCGACGAGGCGATCGACAACGCCGTCCCGCTGCCGGTGATCTCCGCCGCCCTCTTCGCGCGCTTCGCCTCGCGCCAGGAGCAGTCGCCCGCGCTCAAGGCCGTCGCCGCGCTGCGCCAGCAGTTCGGCGGGCACGCCGTCAAGGCGGCCGGGCCGTCCTCCCCGGGAGCCGGGCCGCTCGAACCCCCGGCCTGACCGCACCCCGCCGACCTCCTCGACCCTCGCCGCACCGATGTACGTCTCGCACCTCTCCCTCGTCGACTTCCGCTCGTACGAGTCCGTCGACGTCGAGCTCGTCCCGGGCGTGAACGCGCTCGTCGGGCAGAACGGGCAGGGCAAGACGAACCTCGTCGAGGCGATCGGGTACGTCGCGACGCTCGCGAGCCACCGCGTCGCGGGCGACGCCGCGCTCGTCCGTGCGGGGGCCACGCGCGCGGTCGTGCGGACGCGCGTCGTGCGGGGCGACCGGGCGAGCACCGTGGAGCTCGAGATCGCGTCGGGGCGGGCCAACCGGGCGCGGATCAACCGGTCCCCGGCCCAGCGGCCGCGCGACGTGCTCGGCATCGTCCGGACCGTGCTCTTCGCGCCGGAGGACCTCGCGCTCGTCAAGGGCGACCCGGACGGACGGCGCCGCTTCCTCGACCAGCTCGCGGTGCTCCTGGTACCGCGCGTGGCGGCGCTCCTCGCGGACTACGACCGGGTGCTGCGCCAGCGCGGCGCGCTGCTCAAGTCGGCGACGGCGCTGCGCGGCCGCGGCCGGCGGAGGCCGTCCGCCGTCGAGCCGCCGCCCGACGACGACGCCCCCGAGACCGCGGCCTCGCCGCTCGCGACGCTCGAGGTGTGGGACGCGCGTCTCGCGAGCCTCGGCGCGGAGATCACGGCGCTGCGCCTGCAGCTCGTGGCCGCGCTCACGCCCTACGTCGGGGAGGCGTACGAGCAGGTCAGCGCGGGGCAGGGCGAGGCGCGCATCGCGTACCGCTCGTCCGTGGACGAGGCGCTCGACGCGGACGACGGTCGGGTGGGGCCGCCCGCGGCGGGTGGCGCCGCGGACCCGGGCGACGGACCGGCGTCGGGCATCCCCGACGTGGCGGCGCTCGAGAGGCGCATGCTGGAGGCCATGGAGGCCGTGCGCGCGAAGGAGGTCGACCGCGGGGTGAACCTCGTCGGTCCCCACCGCGACGACCTCGTCCTCACCCTGGGCGGCCTCCCCGCGAAGGGCTACGCGAGCCACGGCGAGTCGTGGTCGTTCGCGCTCGCGCTGCGGCTCGCGTCGTACCGGCTGCTGCGCGACGGCGCCCCCGCGGGCCTCGACTCGCTCCTGTGGGCCGACCAGTGGGGGCCCGACGGCGAGCCGATCCTCGTGCTCGACGACGTGTTCGCCGAGCTCGACGTCCGGCGGCGCGAGCGGCTCGCCGAGCTCGTGGCCGACGCGGGCCAGGTGATCATCACCGCGGCCGTGCCCGACGACGTCCCGAGCCGGCTCGACGGTGCGCGGTTCGCGGTGCACGACGGGACGGTGCACCGTGTCGAGGACTGAGCCCACGGACCGGGACCGGGCGGACGGCCAGGACGACGACGCGCGCCCCGGCCCGGCCGACGACCTCCCGGAGCGACGCACCACGGGGCTGCCCGTCGGCCACGTCGTGGAGCTGACCCCGCCGGCGGAGGTGGCGCGGCAGGCCCTGAACCGCGCCAAGGCGGCGGCGCGCGCGAAAGGGCTGCGGCCCGGGCAGGAGCCTCGCCGACGCATCCTCGCGGACCCGCCGACGTCGGGCGCGCGCCCGGGCGGCCGCGACCCGCAGCTCCTGGGCGACGTCGTCGCGCGCCTGCTGCGCGAGCGGGACTGGGTCGCGGACGTGTCGGTGGGGGGCGTCGTCGGGCGGTGGCGCGAGGTCGTGGGCGACCAGGTCGCCGACCACTGCGAGCCCGAGACGTTCGAGGACAAGGTGCTCGTCGTGCGGGCCGACTCGACGGCGTGGGCGACGCAGGTGCGGCTCCTCACGCCGCAGCTGCTCGAGCGGCTCGCGCGCGAGGTGGGCGAGGGGGTCGTCGAGACGGTGACCGTGCTCGGACCGGCGGGTCCGAGCTTCCGCCGGGGGAAGAAGTCCGTCCGGGGGCCGGGTCCCCGCGACACCTGGGGCTGAGAGGGTCCGGACCGACGACGAGGCCCGCCGTGCAGGGGGCACGGCGGGCCTCGCGGGTGGTGACCGGGGCGTTGGTCACCACGTCAGGGGGGTCAGGCCTGGGCTCGGCGGCGCAGCCAGAGCACCAGGGCCCCGCCGCCGACGAGCAGCGCGGCGAACGCGGCCGCGCCGGCGACCGTCGCACCGGTCGTGGCGAGCGCGGGGCCGGTCGGCTCCTCGGGTCCGGCGACGTCCTCGACGGCCACGGGAGCGACGGGCGGGTTCGCGCACGCGCTCGTCGCCGGCGGGTACTCGACCACGGTCGAGTACGACGGGTTGACCTCGAACAGCACCTCGGCGCCGTCGCGGGTCCAGGCGTAGTTGCCGTCGGTCTCCGTGTACGAGCCGTCCTCGTTCCGGACGAACCCGGGCCACTGCCTCGGCTCCTCGGCGGACGCGCCCGGCCACAGGAGGGTCCCGCTGAGCGGCTGGTCCGTCACGACGTAGTCCTCGCCGCCGTTCGGGTGCAGGAAGGTGATCGTCAGCGGGGTCTCCGAGTCGACCGTCACGCCCTCGGGCAGCCCGATCTCGTAGCCGAGGTACGGGACGTCGCCCTGGCAGACGGCGCCGATCTCGCCGGGCACGAGCGCGCACGCCTCGTCGGACGGCAGGAGGTCCTCGAGCGGGAAGAGCGCGAACCGGCCGTCCTCGGTCACGAGGTAACCCAGCTCCTCGGTCTGGGGGGAGAAGGTCGCCGCGGCGTCCTTCGGCTCGGCGACGACGCCCTCGTCCGTGAGGGTGTACCGGACGTCCTCCGACTCGGCGGGGAGGTTCTGCTCCGTGAGCTCGGTGCCGCAGACCTCGACGGCGGTCGGCACGGCCGGCGTGACGACGGCGTCGACCTCTTCCTCGACGGGCTCCGGCGTCTCGCACGCGCCCTCGGGGAGGAGATCGGCGAGGTCCTGGTGGTCCCACGCGACGAGCGTGCCCTCGGGGAACTCCCCGAGGTGCTTGCCGTCGGGCGAGTAGCGGATGTCCGTCGGGAGGTCGTCGAGACCGCCGGGCAGGTCCACGAGGTCCTGCTGGACGGCCCAGGCGGTGCACAGCCCGGCCGTGTCGACGTCCGGCTGGATCGCCCGGGCAACCTCGCGCACGTCCTCCAGGTCGAGGGGCTGCACGACCCAGGCCTTGTCCCACGGCTTCTCCGGCAGGGGGACCTCGGTGCTCGTGACGAGCTTCTGCGGGCCGGAGTTCTCCCAGGCCGCCGGCTGCGCGGGGTCGATCTTGGGGTAGACGTAGACGCCGACCTGGACCGGGGCGTCGGGCGTCTCGCAGGCCCGGGTGGAGCCGGACTGCTCGTAGTCGTACTGCGACCCGTCGGACGCGTCGACGGAGACGGTCCAGGTGTGGTCCTGCGTGGGGTCGAGGTCGTACGACCGCGTGAGCTGGCGCTGGAAGGTCGTGGACTCGACCTCCTTCCCGTCCACGGTGACGGTGAGCTCGTTGCTCTTCTTCGAGTAGGCCCAGAGCTTCACCGAGAGCGTCGTGCAGTCGGCGGTGACGTCGGGCGTGTGAGCGGAGGCGGGTGCCGCGGTGGCCACGAGCAGGCCGCCGAGCGCGAGCGCTGTCGCCGCGGCGCTCGCGAGGAGTCTCTTCACTGAGTGGGGTCCCTTCGGGGTCGAGCCGCCCGCGTGGTACCGCTGCTGCGCGGACGACGCGCGAATCAGGATGGTGTGTGGTATTAGACCACTTTCCGCGTGAAACACCGATTCCCGACTTGTCGGCTGCGGTAGCGCTCCCACCTGGAGCGCAGGACGGTTGCTGCGGGCACTTTTTCGACGACCGTGGACGGTCGCCCGAGCGTCGTGCACAGAGCCTGTGGACAACCGTGTGGAGAACTTCCGTCGGGACGGCGCGGATCGCGTCGCGAATGTCCTGCGAGATGTCCTCAGGACGGCCGAGATCCGCGGAATTCGGCTCGTGGCGGGTAGACTGGGGAGGTCATTCCGGGTCTTGTCACCACCCGCCCGCGCAACCCGTCCGCGGTGCCTCCACCGGCCGTCCGCGGCCGGTCGGACGCTCCTCGCACGGAGCAGGCGCAGGCGGCGGTGCGGGCCCGGAACCTTTGAGCAGCGGCGGCCGGTCCGGCACGGACACGGCGGTCGCGCGCACGACGACGAGGAGCAGTCCTGCCCGTGGCAGAGCACACCGACACCGCCATCCCCGACCCGACGGCGTCCGCGGAGGCGGCACCCTCGGCGGGCGGCGGCTACGACGCGAGCAACATCACCGTCCTCGAGGGCCTCGAGGCGGTCCGCAAGCGTCCGGGCATGTACATCGGCTCCACCGGTGAGCGCGGTCTCCACCACCTTGTGTACGAGATTGTGGATAACTCTGTGGACGAGGCCCTCGCCGGGCACGCGGACACGATCGACGTGACGCTCCTGGCCGACGGCGGCGTTCGCGTCGTCGACAACGGCCGTGGCATCCCCGTGGCGATCCACCCGACCGAGGGCAAGCCGACGCTCGAGGTCGTCATGACGATCCTCCACGCCGGGGGCAAGTTCGGCGGCGGCGGGTACGCCGTCTCCGGCGGTCTGCACGGCGTGGGCATGTCGGTCGTCAACGCGCTCTCCACGCGCATGGTGTCCGAGGTCCGGCGCGACGGGTACGCGTGGCGGCAGGAGTTCACCGAGGGCGGGAAGCCGGTCGCGCCGGTCGAGCGGCTCGAGCCGTCGCAGGAGACGGGCACGACGCAGACCTTCTGGGCCGACCCGGAGATCTTCGAGACGACCGACTACGACTTCGAGACCCTGCGGGCGCGCTTCCAGCAGATGGCGTTCCTCAACAAGGGGCTGCGCATCACGCTGACGGACGAGCGTCCGGCCCACCTCGACACCGGCGACGAGGTGACGGGCGGGGACGACGCGGCGGCGGACGCCGACGGCGTCTCGGAGGCCGACGGCACCGCGGCGGCCGGCTCGTCCCCCGCGCGCACCGTGACCTACAAGTACGACGGCGGCCTCGTCGACTACGTGAAGCACCTCAACACGGCGAAGAAGGTCGAGCTCGTCCACCCCGACGTCATCGACTTCGAGTCGGAGGACACGGAGAAGCGCATCTCGGTCGAGATCGCGATGCAGTGGACGAGCGCGTACTCGGAGTCCGTCCACACCTACGCGAACACGATCTCCACGACGGAGGGCGGCACGCACGAGGAGGGCTTCCGTGCGGCGATGACCTCGCTGGTCAACCGCTACGCGCGCGACAAGGGCATCCTCAAGGAGAAGGACGAGAACCTCACGGGCGACGACATCCGCGAGGGCCTGACGGCGGTCATCTCGGTGAAGCTCGGCGAGCCGCAGTTCGAGGGCCAGACGAAGACGAAGCTCGGCAACACCGAGGCCAAGACCTTCGTGCAGCGCGTCGTGCACGAGCAGCTCACCGACTGGTTCGACGCGCACCCGAACGAGGGTCGCGACGTCATCCGCAAGGCGATCCAGGCGTCGCAGGCGCGCCTCGCCGCCCGCAAGGCGCGCGAGGCCACCCGCCGCAAGGGCCTGCTCGAGTCCGGCGGCATGCCGGGCAAGCTGCGCGACTGCCAGTCGAACCGCGCGGAGGAGTGCGAGATCTTCATCGTCGAGGGTGACTCCGCGGGCGGCTCGGCCGTGCGCGGGCGCAACCCCCGCACGCAGGCGATCCTGCCGATCCGCGGGAAGATCCTCAACGTCGAGCGCGCGCGCCTCGACCGGGCCCTGTCCAACCAGGAGGTCCAGTCGATCATCACGGCGTTCGGCACCGGCATCGGCGAGGACTTCGACCTCACGAAGCTCCGGTACCACAAGATCGTCCTCATGGCCGACGCCGACGTCGACGGCCAGCACATCGCGACGCTCCTGCTCACGCTGCTGTTCCGGTACATGCGCCCGCTCATCGAGAACGGGCACGTCTACCTCGCGCAGCCGCCGCTCTACCGGCTCAAGTGGTCGAACGCCCCGCACGACTACGTGTACTCCGACAAGGAGCGCGACGCGTTCCTCGCCGCCGGGCAGGCCGCCGGCAAGCGGATCCCCAAGGAGAACGGGATCCAGCGCTACAAGGGTCTGGGCGAGATGGACTACTCGGAGCTGTGGGACACGACCATGGACCCCGAGCACCGCACCCTCAACCAGGTGACCCTCGACGACGCCGCGGCGGCCGACGAGATCTTCTCCGTCCTCATGGGCGAGGACGTCGAGTCCCGCCGGAGCTTCATCCAGCGCAACGCGAAGGACGTGCGGTTCCTTGACATCTGAGCCGCTCCTCGCGGAGCCGGGGGGCGGCAGGACCGGACGCCCCGGCGCGGCCCGCCCTCCCGGGCGGGTCCGGAGGTCTTCCAGGACGACGACGCACGAAGAGACGAACGAACGAGGTAGACCGTGACCGACGAGCAGAACCCCGAGAACGAGCCCACGGCTCCCGGCGACGGGTCCGAGGAGATCGTGCACGCCGACGGGACGGCGGTCGCGGTGCACCACGGGCGCATCGAGCAGGTGGACCTGCAGCTCGAGATGCAGCGGTCGTACCTCGACTACGCGATGAGCGTCATCGTGGGTCGTGCGCTGCCGGACGTGCGCGACGGCCTCAAGCCCGTGCACCGGCGCGTGCTGTACGCGATGTACGACGGCGGCTACCGCCCCGACCGCTCGTACTCGAAGTGCTCGCGCGTCGTCGGCGACGTCATGGGCAAGTTCCACCCGCACGGCGACAGCGCGATCTACGACGCGCTCGTGCGCCTCGTGCAGGACTGGTCGCTGCGCTACCCGCTCGTCGCCGGCCAGGGGAACTTCGGCTCCCCCGGCAACGACCCGGCGGCCGCCCCGCGGTACACCGAGTGCCGCATGGCGCCGATCGCCATGGAGATGGTCCGGGACATCGACAAGGACACCGTCGACTTCCAGGACAACTACGACGGCCGCACCCAGGAGCCGTCGGTCCTGCCGGCCCGGTTCCCGAACCTGCTGGTCAACGGCTCGGCGGGCATCGCCGTCGGCATGGCGACCAACATCCCGCCGCACAACCTCCGCGAGGTCGCGGCGGGCGTGCAGTGGCACCTCGACCACCCGGACGCTTCGCGCGAGGAGCTCCTCGCGGCGCTGCTGCAGCGTATCAAGGGCCCGGACTTCCCCACGGGCGCCACGATCCTCGGCCACAAGGGCATCGAGGAGGCGTACCGCACGGGCCGCGGCTCGATCACCATGCGCGCCGTGGTCAACGTGGAGGAGATCCAGGGCCGCGTGTGCCTCGTCGTCACGGAGCTCCCCTACCAGGTGAACCCGGACAACCTGGCCGCGAAGATCGCGGACCTCGTCAAGGAGGGCCGCGTCCAGGGGATCGCGGACATCCGCGACGAGACGTCGGGCCGCACGGGCCAGCGCCTCGTCGTCGTGCTCAAGCGCGACGCGGTGGCGAAGGTCGTCCTCAACAACCTGTACAAGCACACCCAGCTCCAGGACACGTTCGGCGCGAACATGCTGGCGCTCGTCGACGGCGTGCCGCGCACGCTGAGCCTCGACGCGTTCGTCCGGCACTGGACGACGCACCAGCTCGACGTCGTCGTGCGCCGCACGCGGTACCTGCTGGCGGAGGCCGAGCGCAGCATCCACATCCTGCGCGGGTACCTCAAGGCGCTCGACGCGCTCGACGAGGTCATCGCGCTGATCCGGCGCTCGCCCGACGTCGAGGAGGCCCGCACGGGCCTCATGGAGCTGCTGGGCGTCGACGAGGTCCAGGCGACCGCGATCCTCAACCTCCAGCTGCGCCGCCTGGCGGCCCTGGAGCGGCAGAAGATCCTCGACGACCACGACGCGCTCGAGCGCCAGATCCTCGACTACCAGGACATCCTGGCGAAGCCGGAGCGGCAGCGGTCGATCGTGGGCGACGAGATGGGCGAGATCGTCGCGAAGTACGGCGACGAGCGTCGGACGACGATCCTCCCGTTCGACGGCGAGGTCTCCATCGAGGACCTCATCGCCGAGGAGGAGATGGTCGTCACCATCACGCGCGGCGGGTACGTGAAGCGGACGCGCAGCGACAGCTACCGCGCCCAGAAGCGCGGCGGCAAGGGCGTGCGCGGCACGCAGCTGCGCGAGGACGACATCGTCGACCACTTCTTCGTCACGACGACGCACCACTGGCTGCTGTTCTTCACGAACCTCGGCCGCGTCTACCGCGCGAAGGCGTACGAGCTCCCCGAGGGCGGGCGCGACGCCAAGGGTCAGCACGTCGCGAACCTGCTCGCGTTCCAGCCGGGCGAGAAGATCGCCCAGGTGCTCGACCTGCGCGACTACGACGCGGCGCAGTACCTGGTGCTCGCGACGCGTCGCGGCCTCGTGAAGAAGACGCGGCTCTCGGAGTACGACTCGCCGCGCTCGGGCGGCCTCATCGCGATCAACCTGCGCGAGGACGAGTCCGGGACGCCCGACGAGCTCGTCGCGGCACTCCTCGTGGACGCCGACGACGACCTCATCCTCGTGTCGCGCAAGGGCCAGTCCATCCGCTTTCCCGCCGACGACGACACGATGCGGCCGCTGGGCCGCGCGACGTCGGGCGTCACGGGCATGAAGTTCCGCGACGGCGACGAGCTGCTCTCGGCCGACGTGGTCGAGGAGGGTTCCGACCTCTTCGTCGTGACGGAGGGCGGGTTCGCGAAGCGCACGCGGATCGACGAGTACCGCGTCCAGGGCCGCGGCGGTCTGGGCATCAAGGTCGCCAACCTGGTGGAGGCTCGTGGAGATCTCGTGGGGGCTCTGGTGACGGAGGCCGACGACGAGGTGCTGGTCATCATGGAGCGCGGGAAGATCGTGCGGTCCGCGGTCGGCGAGGTGAACCTCACCGGTCGGAACACGCAGGGGGTGACGTTCGCGAAGCCCGACAAGGGCGACCGCATCATCGCGGTCGCGCGGAACGTCGAGCGTCGTCTCGGAGAGGATCGGGATACCGTGGAGGGCGAGGACGGGACCGGCACGGCCCCGGGCGTCACCGACACGAGCAGCGCACCGACCACCGACGCGACCGCCTCGTCCGACGGGGCGGGCGGGACCGACCCGGCCCCCGGAACCACCGAGGAAACCAGATGAGCAGCGAGAACAACGCACCGCCGACCATCACGCCGCGGCTGACCGTGCCGCGGCCGGACACGGACGCGTCGGCACGCTCCGGGGCCGCGTCCCCGAGCCGGCACGGCGAGGCGGACGGGACGTCGTCGAACGGCTCGTCGAAGAAGGGCTCGTCGAAGGGCGCCTCGGCGGCGGCGACCCCGCGTGACGGGGCGTCGGCCGCCGTCCCGCCGCCTCCCCCGCCGCCCCCGGGCCCGTCCGCCCAGGCCGCGCCCGCGCAGGGCACGGTGGACGACGACGGCATGGAGCGCGCGTCGGGCGAGAGCCGTGTCGCGGTAGCGCGTGCCGGGGCCGTGAAGGCGGCGGCCGCGGCGATCGCGGCGGCGAAGACGGCCGCGAAGAAGGTGTCGGCGGCGGTCCCCGCCGCACCCGCAGAGACGGAGCCCGAGCGCGGGCACGACGAGATCGACGACGAGACGGTGAGGCGCGTGCCCACGACCACCTCGGCCCCCACGAGCGCGGCGGCCGCCGGCGCTCCCGCCGGGGCCTCCATGCACTACTCCGCCGCCGGGGTGACGGGGACCGCGAGCCCGCTCACGGGCGCCACGCCGGCCGTGGGGACCGCGACGGGCGCGACCCCGGCCGTCCGACCCGATGGCGGCCCGCGCCGCGTGCGCCTCGCGGTCTCGCGCATCGACCCGTGGTCCGCGATGAAGCTCGGCTTCCTCCTCGCGGTCGCCATCGGGATCATGACCGTGGTCGCGACCGCCGTCGTCTGGTACGTGCTGGACGGCATGCAGGTCTTCTACAAGATCGAGGAGCTGTTCACGCAGATCGTCGGCACGGAGACGGACGTCGACATCCGTCAGTACGTCGCGTTCGGCCGCGTGATCTCGATCGCCACGCTGCTCGGCGTGGTGAACGTCGTCATCATCACGGCACTCTCGACGATCATGGCGTTCCTGTACAACATCGTCGCGGCGCTCGTGGGTGGCGTGCACCTCACGCTCACCGACGACTGACCGCGCACCGGCTCCCCGACCGGGAGGCACGGGCCCTCGGTTTGGGTCTGCGGCTCCCGGTGGGGTAACCTCAATCGCTGCCTGCGAGCGGAGCAGCCCTCCTGGGGCTGTCCGGCGAGGCGCGTGCGGGCCTATAGCTCAGACGGTTAGAGCGCTTCCCTGATAAGGAAGAGGTCAGAGGTTCAAGTCCTCTTAGGCCCACTGCCAACCCACTCGAGGGGGAACATCATGAAGAAGCTTCTGCTCCTGCTCCTCGCCGCCGGCGCCGGGTACCTCGTGTGGCGCAAGTACACGGAGGACAACGCCGAGCGCGACCTCTGGGCAGAGGTCACCGACACCTTCGAGTGAGCACCTCTCGCCGCTGACCGGCCCCGGCCGCGTCACCCGGGGCCATGGCGCAATTGGTAGCGCACCTGCTTTGCAAGCAGGGGGTTGGGGGTTCGAGTCCCCCTGGCTCCACCATCGTCACGACCCCGAAGACCCCGTCCGGCTGCGGACGGGGTCTTCGTGCGTCCGGCCTCGGCGTCGGCGTGCCCGCCGCCGAGGCCGCGTGCTCGTGAGGTGTCCGCCCCTGGGGACGACGAGGGGCCCGTCCCTGCTGGGACGGGCCCCTCGTCGTCTGCCACCGCCCGAGGACGGCGGGTGGAGCGTCAGGCGTCGTCGGCCTTCTTCGCGGCGTCCTCGGCCGCGGACTCGGCGGCCTCGCGCGCCTTCTTGCCGGCGTCGCCCAGGTCGTCCTTGGCGTCCGCCGCGGCGTCCTTGACGTCCTCCGCCGTGTCCTTCACCGCGTCCTTCGCGCCGGCAGCGCCGCCACGGGTGGTGCTGCGGGCCCGGCTCGTCGCCTTCTTCGCCGCGTCCTTCGCGTCCGAGACGGCCTCGGTGACGCGGTCGGTGACGTCGTCGCGGACCTCGGCAGCACGCTCGGCCAGCTTGTCCGTGGCCTCGCGGCCCTTCGCGACGGCGGCGCCCGCAGCCTCGCCGATCGACTCGGCGGCGTCCCCGACGGCGTGCTTGGCGTCACCGACGACGTCGTCGAAGTGGACCTGCTGCTGCTCCTGCTCCCACGGCTCGGCCCAGGGGTCGGTCGTGGGCTGCGCGCGGCGGTAGAGCACGTAGCCGACGCCCGCGGCGGTCACGCCACCGGCGATCCACCAGAGCGTGCGGCCCTTGCCCTTCGAGGAGTCCGCCTCGGCGGCCTTGGCCGCCGCCTTGTCCGCGGCCGCGGCGAGCTTGGCGGCCGCCTTCTCCGCGGTCTTGTCGGCGTGCTTGGCGGCCTTCTTGCCGGCCTTGCCCGCGGACTTCTGCGCCTGCTTCGCGGCCTCCGCCGTCGCCTTCTTGGCCTGCTTCGCGAGCTTGCGCGCCTTCTTGCCCGACGCGGCGGCTGCCGCGGCCGTGGCGGCGGCGGTCGCCTCGGCCGCGTTGTCCGCGGCGCGCTGGGCGGAGTCTGCCGCGCTGGCGGCGGCGGCGTTGAAGCTCGCGACGATCTTCGGCAGCACGTCCTCCACGAGGCGGTCGTGCGCCGTGTCGATCGCGGGCGCGGCCTTGGTCGCGGCCTTCTCGACGCGCGGCGCGGCGGCCTGGATGCTGTCCTGCCACGCCTTCTCGACGCGCGGCTGGAGCCACTCGAGGAACGCCTCCACCTTGGGCGTGCCCCACTCCTTGGCGTGCACCGCGGCGTCCTTGGCCTGGTCCGCGAGCTGGGTCGCGGCGCTCTGCGCGGTCGCGGCGGCCTGCGCGGCCTGTTCCTTCAGCTTCTCGGTGTCGATCGACTCGAGCGTGTCCTTGACGGAGTCGCTCGCTGAGCGAGTACGGGTCATGCGTGCTCCCCGGGGTCGTCGTCCGACGGGACGAATGTGCGGATGCGATGCGTTTCCGCCCACTCTGCCACCACCCCGGCCACGCCGCGAGACATCGCCCCGGACGGGTCGGGCGCGGGTCTCGTGGGAAGATGGTGCCCATGTTCGCAACCCTCCACACGACCGCAGGTGACATCCGGATCGAGCTCCTGCCGAACCACGCCCCGAAGACGGTGGCGAACTTCGTCGGGCTCGCCCAGGGCACCACGACGTGGTCCGACCCCCGCACCGGCGCCGAGCGCACCGAGCCCTTCTACGACGGCCTGATCTTCCACCGCGTGATCCAGGACTTCATGATCCAGGGCGGCTGCCCGCTCGGGACCGGCACCGGCGGCCCCGGCTACACGTTCAACGACGAGATCCACCCCGAGCTCCAGTTCGACCGCCCGTACCTGCTGGCGATGGCGAACGCGGGCGTGCGCCGCAATCCGGTGACGGGCGAGGCCGAGGGCACCAACGGGTCCCAGTTCTTCATCTCGACGGTCCCCACGCCGTGGCTCAACGGCAAGCACACGATCTTCGGCGAGGTCGCGGACGACGAGTCCCGCGCCGTCGTCGACGCGATCAACGCGACGCCCACGCGTCCGGGCGACCGCCCGCAGGAGGACATCGTCATCACGTCCGTCACCATCGAGGACTGACCATCTCGGCGACACCTCCCGGGCCACCCGGCCCGCCGGCGTACGGGACGGCCGGACCGCACGACGGTCCCGCCGTCCCGCCGGTGTGCCCGCGGCACCCCGACCGCGTGTCGTACGTGCGCTGCCAGCGGTGCGGGCGCCCGGCGTGCCCCGAGTGCCAGCGACCGGCCGCGGTCGGCGTCCAGTGCGTCGACTGCGTGCGCGACGCCGCCCGCCAGGCGCCGACGCAGCGCACCGCGCTGGGCGGGAAGGTGCGCGGCGGGCCGCCCGTCGTGACGTTCACGATCATCGGCCTGTGCGTCGTGAGCTGGCTCCTCCAGCTCGTCACGGGCGGCACGTGGACGAACATGCTCGCGTTCGCACCCTGGGTCGGCGAGCTGCAGCCCTACCGCTTCCTCACGGCGGCGTTCCTGCACTCGACGAGCCCCGTCCACATCCTCTTCAACATGTACGCCCTGTGGATCACGGGCCCGTTCCTCGAGCAGCAGCTCGGCCGGCTGCGCTTCACGGCGCTCTACCTGCTCTCCGCGCTCGGCGGCTCCGTCGGCTACCTGCTCCTCGCGGGGGGCCCGACGTCGGAGGCCTGGTACCAGCCCGTCGTCGGCGCCTCGGGAGCGGTGTTCGGCCTCTTCGGGGCGATCCTGCTCGTCCTGCGCCGGACGGGCCGCAACGCGATGCAGATCGTCGTGCTCATCGGCATCAACTTCGCGATCGGGCTGTTCTTCCCCGGCATCGCGTGGCAGGCGCACCTGGGCGGTCTCGTGGTGGGGCTCGCGCTCGGCGCCGCCTACGCCTACGCGCCGCGCGAGCGTCGCACCCTCGTGTCCGTGGGGGCGACGGTCGTCGTCGTGGTGGCGCTGGTCGCCGCCTCCTGGCTCACCTACGCCGCCGCGGACCAGTTCGGCCACCTCGCCTGACGAGGCGGTCACAGAAGTTATCCCCAGGGTTACTCACAGGTGTGGAACTACACCGGTGTGAGGCCCGACGTGCCGGGCGGGGCCCAGGCCCCGCCCGGCACGCGGCTACTTCCAGCGCGTCGTGAGCGCGAAGCCCGCGATGATGAAGGCGAAGCCGACCCCCAGGTTCCACGCGCCGAGCGGCGGGACGGGGAGCTGCTTCGGACCGCTGAGGTAGAACAGCACGATCCACGCGAGCCCGACGAGCATGAGCCCGAGCATCGTGGGCACGAGCCAGCGCGGGTTGCCCGTCTCGGGCTTCGGCACGCTCGGCGGACGCTGCGGCTTGGGCTTCTTGCGCGACTTCGACTCGGGCACGAGGGTGGGCTCCTGTCCTGGTGGGGCTCGCTGCGCCGGCGCCGGGACGCGCCGCGGGAGCGGACGCCTGCCGTCGTCGTGCAGGAACCGTGCATGGGTCGGGCGAAGGTCGTCGACGCGCCGCGAGGCTCTGCCGGAGCACAGGTCCGTCACGATCGTGGACGACGTTCGTCGACTAGCGTAGTGGGCGCACACAATAGGCACGGACACCGCGCGCGGAGGACGTGCCGCGAGGTGTGTGTCGCACGACCTCAGCACGACGCCGACGCACGACGCAGACCCGGTCGACGACCTCGTCCGCCCCAGGAAGGAGACGGTCGCGTGAGCACCACGGACCCTGCCGCCACGGGCCCGGACGACCCCGCCGAGGGGACGTCGTCCGCCCCGGGCGGCACGCCGCGCGCGCGTCGCGTCCGGTCCGCCGTGACCGTCGCGCTCGTCCTCGCGCTCGCCGGGGTCATGTTCACGGCGAACGCGCGGCTCGCGCGCGGCGACGAGTCCCGGCACCCGGAGAACCTCGCGCAGCTCGTGGACCGCGAGTCCGACCGCGTGGCCGACCTCGCGACGCAGGTCGACGCCCTGACGGCGGAGGTCGCGGGCCTGTCGCAGACCGGGGACGCGCCCGCCGGCGTCGACCCCGACCTCGCGGCGCGCACCGCCGTCGCCGCGGGGACGACGCCCGTCCAGGGTGCCGGCGTCTCCGTGACGCTCGACGACGCGCCGCCCGAGGGCAGCTACCCGGCGGGGATCCGCCCCGACGACCTCGTCGTGCACCAGCAGGACATCCAGTCCGTCGTCAACGCGCTGTGGGCGGGCGGTGCCGAGGCGATGACGCTCCAGGGACAGCGCGTCACGGCGACGTCGGCGTTCCGCTGCGCGGGCAACATCCTGCTGCTGCACGGCCGCGTGTACTCCCCGCCCTACGTCGTCGAGGCCGTGGGCGACCCCGAGGCCCTGCGCGACGCGCTCGACCGCTCGCCGGGCGTCCAGGTGTACAAGGAGTACGTCGACGCGGTGAACCTCGGCTGGTCCGTCGAGGACGAGAGCGACATCGAGATGCCGGGCTACCAGGGGGCGCTCGAGCTCCGCTACGCGCGCCCGTCCGACGCGGTGGCGTCGTGACCGCGACGAGCCCCGCACCGGCCCGGCACGCGGGGCACCGCGGCTCGGGTCGCGGTCCGGTGTCCGCCGTCGTGGGGGTGCTCGGCGAGCTGCTCATCACGCTGGGGATCCTGCTCGGCCTGTACGTCGTCTGGCAGCTCTGGTGGACGGACGTCCAGGCGGACCGCGTCCAGGCGCAGGTGCTCGAGGAGATCCAGGCACCGACCCCGGACGCGGCGGACGTCGGCACGACGATCCTGCGCGACGACCCGCCCGTCCCCGCCGCGCCCGCGCTCGGCGAGGTGTGGGGCACGCTCTACGTGCCGCGCTGGGACGGCAAGATGATGCCGATCGCCGAGGGCACCGACAAGCGGTCGATCCTCGACCAGGCGATGGCCGGGCACTACCCCGAGACCGTCATGCCGGGCGCCGTCGGGAACTTCTCCCTCGCCGGGCACCGGCAGACGTACGGCAAGATCTTCCACGACGTCGAGGAGCTCGAGATCGGCGACCCGATCGTCGTCGAGGCCGACGGCACCTGGTACGTCTACCGCGTCGACCACATGCAGGCCGTGAAGCCCGACCAGGTCGAGGCGATCGCGCCCGTCCCGTGGCAGCCCGGCGTCGAGCCCACCGAGCGGTACCTCACGCTGACGACGTGCCACCCGATCGGCCTCAACTCGCTCGTCGCGCGGTACATCGTCAACGCGAAGTTCGACTACTGGATGCCCGTCGAGGACGGCACGCCGCCGGAGCTCGTCGGCCAGACCGCTCCCGCCGCCGAAGGAGGCTCGTGATGTACGGGGCGCTGTGGCGCGTGCTGCCCGGCCCGGCGTGGCTGCGGGTGCTGATCCTGCTCGTCCTCGCGGCCGCCGTCGTGCTCGCGTGCTTCGAGTGGCTGTTCCCGCTCGTGTCCGAGTACATGCCGTTCAACGACCCCAACATCCAGACCGACGCCGCCGGCGCAGTGTCCGTGGAGGCCCCGCGATGACCCACCAGACCCGCATCCTCGTCGTGGACAACTACGACTCGTTCGTCTACACGATCGTCGGCTACCTCGACCAGCTGGGCGCGCAGACCGTCGTCGTGCGCAACGACGCGGTGCCGGAGCCGGACGCCGACGGCCGCTTCCGCGACGCCGACGGCACCGTGTTCGACGGCGTCCTCGTCTCCCCCGGGCCCGGCACGCCGAAGGAGGCCGGGCTGAGCGAGCACGTGATCCGCACGTGCGCCGCGTCGCGCACGCCGATGCTCGGCGTGTGCCTGGGCCACCAGGCCCTCGCCGAGGTGTACGGCGCGACGGTCACGCACGCGCCTGAGCTCATGCACGGCAAGACGAGCCTCGTGGAGCACGAGGGCGAGGGCGTGCTCGCGGGCCTCCCCCTCCCGTTCACCGCGACGCGGTACCACTCGCTCGCCGTCGTGAGCGACACCGTGCCCGCCGAGCTCGAGGTGACGGCGACGACCGCCGGGGGCGTCATCATGGGCCTCCAGCACAGGGACCTGCCCCTGCACGGCGTCCAGTTCCACCCGGAGTCCGTGCTCACCGAGGGCGGCCACCGCCTGCTCGCGAACTGGCTCGAGGCGTGCGGACTGGAGGGCGCCGTCGAGCGCTCCGCGGGCATGGCCCCGCTCGTGCGCCAGTAGCGAGCACCGCGCGGCACCGGCCCCGGTCTGCCGCCCACGGACGCCCGCACGACGACGGGCCCTCACCTCCGTGGAGGTGAGGGCCCGTCGTCGTAGAGAGCAGGGGTGCGGTGGGTCAGCCCTCGCCGTCTCCGCCGTTGCCCCCGCCGTTCCCGTTCCCGCCGCCGTTGTTCCCGCCCCCGTTGTTCCCACCGTTCGACGGTCCGGGACCGGTCGAGACGATGAGGCGCACCTCTGAGCCGACCTCGAGCTCGGTCCCGCCCCGCGGGTCGGACCCGATGACCGTGCCCGCCGGCCACTGCTCGGACTCCTGGGTCTGCCGTGCCCCGGGGACGAGCCCGGCACCGCCCAGCGCCTCGAGGGCCTGCTGCTCGGTCATGCCGGCGAGGTTCGTCGGCACGGTCGTCGTCTCCGCCGCGCGCGGGATGGCGACCTTGAGGGTCACGGTCGACCCCTGCGGGACGCTGCCCGCGTTGGGCTGCTGCGAGAGCACCTGGTTCTCCGCCTCGTCGGACTCCTCGTCGCTGCGGTCGACCTTCAGGCCGAGCGCCTCGACGGTCGACTTCGCGGCGTCGAACTGCTGGCCCGTCACGTCCGGCAGCGCGACGAGGCCGCTCGACACGAACAGGTTGACCGTCGAGCCCGCCGGCACGGACTGGCCGGCGCCGGGGTCGGTCTTCGTCACCGCGCCCTTCGGGACGTCCGGCGAGTCCTCGGTGTTGACGTCGCCGACGTTGAGCCCGGCGTCGGAGAGGTACTGCCGGGCCTCCTCCTGCGTCTTGCCCTTGAGGTCCTGGATGGTGACGGCGTCGGGACCGGCCGAGAAGAAGGCGGTGACGGTCACCCCCAGTTCCTGGGTGGTGCCGCCGGCGGGGTCGGTCCGGGTGAACGTGCCCTCGGGCTCCGTGGAGTCCTGGTCGATCGCCTGCGCGTACTCGAAGCCCGCCTCGGTGATCCTCTGCTCGGCCTCCGCGGGCGTGACGCCCGCCGACAGCGTCGGGACGGTGCCGGTCGTCGGCTCGTCCTCGCCCTGGCTGTTGATGACGATCATCGTGATGATCGCGGCGAGCGCGAGCACGCCGATCGCGATGAGCGTCCACATGAGGCCCTTGCGGCTCTTGGGCTGCTCGTCGTCCTCGCCGGGCGGCTGCTCCCCCGGCGGGACGGCGGGCGCCGCGCTGGTCGCCCAGGGGTTCGCCGCCGCGGCGGCCGGTGCCATGACCTGCGTCGCGGACTCGACCATCGTCGGCTGGAGGTCGGCGGCCGCGGCGGCGGCGCCGAGGCCGGCGGCGGCGGCCGCGACCCCGAGCGCCGGGGCCGTGATCGACCCGCCGCGCACGGCGTTCTCCAGGTCGGCGCGGAACTCGGCGGCGCTCGAGTAGCGCGCCGTGCGGTCCTTGGCGAGCGCCTTGAGGGTGATGCGGTCGAGCACCTCGGGCACGTCGGGAGCGATCGCGCTCGGCGTGGCGGGCGCCTCGCGCACGTGCTGGTAGGCCACCGCGACGGGCGAGTCGCCGATGAACGGCGGGCGCCCCGTGAGCAGCTCGTAGAGCAGGCAGCCGGTCGAGTACAGGTCGGAGCGCGCGTCGACCGTCTCGCCGCGCGCCTGCTCCGGGGAGAGGTACTGCGCGGTGCCGATGACGGCCTGCGTCTGGGTCATGGTGGCCGCGGAGTCGGCGACCGCGCGGGCGATGCCGAAGTCCATGACCTTCACCGCGCCCGTCGGCGTGATCATCACGTTGGCGGGCTTGATGTCGCGGTGGACGATCCCGGCGTGGTGCGAGTACTCGAGCGCCGCGAGGACGCCCGCCGTGATCTCGACCGCCTCGTCGATGGGCACGGCCTGACCGTCGCGCAGGATGTCCCGCACGGTGTGGCCCTCGACGTACTCCATGACGATGAACGGGACGTGCACCGCGTTGCCGGTGGCGTCCTCGTGCACGTCCTCGCCCGTGTCGTAGACCGCGACGATGGCCGGGTGGTTCAGGGAGGCCGCCGCCTGCGCCTCGCGACGGAAGCGCGCGAGGAACGACGGGTCGCGCGCGAGGTCGGAGCGCAGGATCTTGATCGCGACGGTACGACCGAGGCGGTTGTCGTGCCCGATGTGCACCTCGGCCATGCCACCACGGCCGATGAGCTCACCGACCTGGTAGCGCCCGGCAAGCACTCGGGGAGCGTTGTCCACCACTCATTCGTCCTTCGGTGTCGTCGGAGCCGTGGGCGCGTCCGCCCACGGCACAGCTGGCGCAATCATCCCACCCGCGACCCTGCGGCCACGCGGGGAACACCACGATGTCGTCACGATGTCACCCGTCCGGGGAGCGTCTCGGTGTCGGGCACGGCGACCTCGACGGAGGTCTCCGCGCCCCGCACGGGGGCGGCGTCGCCGCCGTCGCCGTCCCGGTCCCCGAGCGTGGCGATCGTCGCGATCACCAGCACGAGCAGGAGACCCAGGAGGGCGACGAGGGGCCAGGTCAGGCCGTTGGGCAGGCCTCCCAGGCGGCGGCCCGTCGTGGTCGACGTGCGGCGCCCCGCGGAGCGCGAGGGCACGGGTGCCGACTGCGACTGACGTCGGGCCTCGGCGCGGGTCGCCGGGGCGACGGGCTCGGCGCGCGTCGAGCCCCCGGGCGCGCCGGCCGGGCGCGTGCCCGCGCGGGTGGGCTGCGGCCGTCGTGAGGAGCGCGTCGGACCGTGCATCTCGCGGCGCGGCGGGTACGACCGCGGGGCGGCCGGGTCGTCCGCCGGGGCCGCGGGGACGGGGCGCTCCCACGGGAGGGCCGGGCCGGGCGCGGCGTCGTCCGGTGCGGGCGGTGCCGGGACGGGCTCGGCGGTCTCCGGGACCGTCCCGCCGTGCCGGCCGAGCGGGCGGACGCGGGTGGCGTCGTCGTCGAGCGGCCCCGGGGGCGTCGCGGCCGACGGCGGCACGTCCGCCTGCGCGGCGTGCGCGGCGCGACGCGGCTCGGGGGCGACCCACGGGTTCGCCGGGTCGGGCGCGTGCGGGTCGCGCACCGCGGCCGGGATGACGAGCGGCGTGATGACGGGTGCCGGGTCCGGCTCGGGCGCGGGGACGTCGTCGGCGGTGGTGCGGGCCCGGCGCGCGCGGCGCGTGGGGGCGGGCGCCCCCGTGCGGGCGGACCAGGGGTCGCTCGCGAGGCGCACGGCGATGCCCTCGAAGACGCGCGCGAGCGCGTCGGCCGGGTGGGGCCGCGCCAGCGGGTCCTTGGCGAGCATGACCATGACGAGCTCGCCGAGCTCCGGGTCGACCGACGTGGGCAGCGGCGGCACCGGCTCGTTGACGTGCGCGACCGCGATGTCCACCGGCGTGGACCCCGTGAACGGGCGGTTCCCCGCGATGGACTCGTACGCGACGATGCCGAGCGCGTAGATGTCCGAGGCGCCGGTGGCGGCCTGGCCGACGGCCTGCTCGGGCGAGAGGTACTGGGCCGTGCCCATGACCATGCCCGTCGCGGTCATCGGGACCTGGTTGGCCGCGAGCGAGACACCGAAGTCGGTGATCTTCACCGTGCCGGAGCGGTCGATGAGGATGTTCCCGGGCTTGACGTCTCGGTGCACGACGCCGGACAGGTGGGCGGCGTGCAGCGCCCGGGCGGTCTGCGCGAGGATCGGCAGGAGCCGCGCGGGCGGGAGCACCGGCTCGCGCTCCAGCAGGTCCGCCATGGGCTCGCCCACGACGAGCTCCATGACGAGGTACCCGGAGCCGTTGGTCTCGCCGTAGTCGTACATCTGCGCGATGTTGGGGTGCGAGAGCGCCGCGCTGTTGCGGGCCTCGGTGCGCAGGCGGTTGAGGAAGTCCTCGTTGCCGGCGTACTCGCTCCGCAGGACCTTGACCGCGACCTCGCGGCCGAGCGCGTCGTCGGCCGCGACCCACACCTCGCCCATGCCGCCGACGGCGATGCGCCGCACGAGGCGGTAGCGGTTGCCGAGCGTCAGCCCCCGGACCGGCTTCATCCGTTCAACACCGCCTCCATGACGGCGCGGGCGATCGGCGCGGCGATCGCGCCGCCCGTCGCCTCGTTGCCCATCGAGCCGCCGTTCTCGACGATGACCGCGACCGCGACCTGCGGGTCGTCGGCCGGCGCGAAGCTCGTGAACCACGCGTGCGGCGCGGCCTCGCCGCCCGTCTCGGCGGTGCCCGTCTTGCCCGCGACCTGCACGCCCGGGATCTGCGCGGACTTCCCGGAGCCGTTCTGCACGACGCCCACCATCATCTGGGTGAGCTGCTCGGCCGTCGACGGGGAGACCGAGGTGCGCAGACGGCGCGGCTCCGACTGCCGGACGACGTCGAGGTCGGGGTTGCGGATCGTCTCGACGGTGTACGGGGCCATCTGCACGCCGTCGTTCGCGATCGCGGTGGCGACCATCGCCATCTGGAGCGGCGTGACCTTGACCTCGCCCTGGCCGATGCCGGCGCGCGCGATCCCGGCGGCGTCGGCGCCCGGCGTGCCCTCGGCGGGGAAGCGGCTCGGCGTGACGTCCATGGGGATCTCGAGCGAGGCGTCGAAGCCGAAGTCCTCGGCCTGGTCGCGCATCGCGTCCTCGCCCAGGGTCATCGCGAGGTCGCCGAACGCGGTGTTGCACGAGATGCGCAGCGCGTCCGCGAGGGTCATCTCGCCCGTGGGCGAGCAGCGCGTGCCGCCGAAGTTCTTCATCGTCTGCGTCGACTGGGGGTACGGCAGCTCGTCCGGGGCCGGGATCACGGTCTCGGGCGTGTACTGCCCGCTCTCGAGCGCCGCGGCGGAGGTGACGATCTTGAACGTCGAGCCCGGCGGGTACGTGTTGCCGCGGATGGCCCGGTTCGACATCGGGTTGCCCTCGGCGTTGAGCAGCTCCTGGTAGCGCTGGCGCGCGAGGGCGGTGTCGTGCGTCGCGAGCTCGTTCGGGTCGTAGCTCGGCTTCGACACGAGCGCGAGGACGCGGCCCGTCTTGGGCTCGATCGCGACGACGGCGCCGCGCTGGTCACCCAGCGCGTCCCACGCGGCCTGCTGGGCCGCCGGGTCGATCGTCAGCTCGACGGACGCGCCCTGCGGCTGCTGCCCCGTGAAGAGCGCGCTCAGGCGGTCGAGCCACAGCGAGCTCGCCTCGCCGTTGAGGTAGTCGTTCTCCTTGTCCTCGATCTCCGTGCGCCCGTTGGTGAGCGACAGGAAGCCGGAGACGGGCGCGTAGAGCGGGCCGTTCGAGTACTGGCGCTGGAAGCCGAACGCGTCGTCCACCGGCGTCGAGGACGCGATGGCGTCGCCCGCGACGACGATCGGGCCGCGGAACTTGTTGTACTCGCGGTAGATCGTGCGGGCGTTGCGCGAGTCGTTGTTGAGCGAGTCGGCCTGGACGAACTGGATGTACGTCGTCGACACCATGAGTGCGAGGAACATCACGAGGACGACGGTCGCGACGCGACGCAGGGGGACGTTCACCGGGCTCCTCCCCAGGGGTCACGGTCGGTCTCGGCACCCGCGTCCGGTCGCTGCACGACCTCGGTCCGCAGCTCGTCCGGGTGGTCGGGGACCTCCCCGGTGCGGCCGACGGCGGGCTGGACGCCCGTCGTCGCGCGCGCGGGGCCCGTGGACGGACCGGGGACGGCGGGCGCGCCGACCGTGGTGGGGGCGTCGTCGGGCAGGGCGCCCACGGCCGCGCCGCCGCCCACGACCGCGACCGGGTCGGAGTCGGTGCGGCTGCGCGCCCCGCCGGGCGCGACCTGCCCGCGCACGGGCAGGGAGGAGGGGCGGCGCGCGTCGTCCGAGATGCGCAGGAGCAGCCCGACGACGAGCCAGTTCGCGAGGAGCGACGACCCGCCCTGGGCGACGAACGGCATGGTCAGGCCGGTGAGCGGGATGATCCGCGTGATCCCGCCGACCACGACGAAGAGCTGCCACGCCATGACGAACGCGAGACCGCCCGCGAGCAGCTTGCCGAACCCGTCGCGCACGCCGATCGCGGTGCGCAGGCCGCGCTCCACGAGGACGAGGTACGCGAGCAGGATGCCGATGAGGCCCGTGAGGCCGAGCTCCTCGCCGAGCGACGCGTAGATGAAGTCGGAGAACGCGTACGGGACCGTGCGCGGGTAGCCCGCGCCCCAGCCGGTGCCGAAGAGCCCGCCGTTGCCGAGCGAGAACAGGCCGCCCACGAGCTGGCCCGAGCCACCCGGGCTGCGGCCGAAGATCTCCGGGTCGAACGGGTGCAGCCACACGTCGACGCGCGCCTGCACGTGCCCGAACGTCGACGCCGCGAGCACCGCGCCGACCGCGATGAGGAGCAGACCGATGACGACCCAGCTCACGCGCTCGGTCGCGATGTAGAGCATCGCGACGAACAGGCCGAAGAACAGGAGCGAGGTCCCGAGGTCGCGCTCGAACACGAGGATCGCGAGCGAGACGAGCCAGACGATGATGATCGGCCCGAGGTCGCGCAGGCGCGGGAGCTGGAGTCCGAGCACGCGGGGGCCGGCGAGCGCGAGCGTGTCGCGGTTCGTCACGAGGTAGCCCGCGAAGAAGATCGCGAACGCGACCTTGGCGAACTCGGCCGGCTGGAGCGAGAAGCCGAACAGGTTGATCCAGATCTGTGCGCCGTTGATGCGGGTGCCCAGGCCCGGGACGAGCGGCAGCGCGACGAGCACGATGCCCGCGATCATCGCGGTGTAGGTGTAGCGGCGCAGGGTCCGGTGGTCGCGCAGGAACCAGACGAGGGCGAACGCGCAGAGGATGCCGAGCGCCGTCCACTGGAGCTGGCGCGGCGCGAGGTCCTGGGTGCCGCCCGTGACCTGCGAGCCCAGGTCGAGGCGGAAGATCATGGCGAGGCCGATGCCGTTGAGCGCGACGGCGATCGGCAGGATGACCGGGTCCGCGTACGGCGCCTTGAACCGCAGCAGCACGTGCGCGGCGCCCGCGAGCACCACCGTGCCGATGCTGTACACGTAGAAGCGGCCCGGGAGCTCGCCCGTGAGCTGCAGGCCCACGAGCGCGTACGCCCCGATGCCCAGCGCGAGCGCGAGGACGAGCAGACCGAGCTCCGCGCCCCGGCCGGGGCGCACCTCGGTGGTCTCCACCGTGGCCATCAGGCCCCCGAGCCGGCGCCGTCGGTGGGCGCGGGGGTCACGTCCGGCGCGTCGGCGTCCGGCGTCCCCGTCGTCGCGCCGTCGACGGTCCCGTCCGCGGGCGGTTCGGTCGAGCCGTCGGTCGCGGGGGTCTCGGTGGTGTCCTCCGTGGCCTCGGCGACCAGCCGCTCGGCGCGGGCGCGGGCGTCCTCGAGCGACTGCGCGGGGATCGTGGTCTCCAGGCGGTCGACGACGTAGCCCGGCAGGTCGTCGACGCGCGTCCCCGTGAGCTCGATCGGGGTCGACAGCGTGACCGGCCCCGCGTTCTCGGGGATGCCGCGGAACACCGCGACCTGGCCGTCGGCGACGCCCACGTAGTACTGCGACTGCGTCCAGCGGTAGCCCGCCCAGCCGGCGACGCCCAGGCCCGCGACCACGAGCAGGATCGCGACCACGGTGACCCAGCGCCGGGGCGCGCGACCCGGGCGCACGTCGTCCTCGTCGTCGCCGGAGCCCTCGGCGATGGTGCGACCCTCCGTGCCGTCCTCGTCCGCCGCGTCGGCGTCCGGGTCCTCGGCCGGGGCGGTCGCCTTCGTGCTCGCCATGAGCGCGGCCGCGCGGGCCGCCGGGCCGTCCGCGGCCGACGTCGGGGCGTCGCGGTCGATCGCCGCCGACCCGACGACCTGCGCGCCCGTGCCGGGGGCCCCGCCGTCGGGCAGGGCGTCGACGTCCACGACGTCCGCGACGACGACCGTCACGTTGTCCGTGCTGCCCGCGCGCAGCGCGAGCTGGAGCAGGTGGTCGGCGCACGCGTCGACGTCGTCCGTGTCGGCGAGCGTCTGCGCGATGGTCTCCTGGCTGACGAACCCGGACAGGCCGTCCGAGCACAGGAGCCAGCGGTCGCCCGGCTTCGCCTCGCGCACGGACATGTCCGGCGTGAGGTCGATGTCGAAGTCACCCAGCACGCGCATGACGACGTTGCGCTGGGGGTGGGTCTCCGCCTCGTCCGCCGAGATGCGCCCCGTGTCGACGAGGTGCTGGACGAACGTGTGGTCGGTCGTGACCTGGTTCAGCTCGCCGTCGCGCAGCAGGTAGGCGCGCGAGTCGCCGAGGTGCGCCATGGCGAGCTTGTTGCCCGCGCGCAGGATCGCGGTGACGGTCGTGCCCATGCCGACCAGCTCCGGGTCGGTCACGCTGCGGTCCACGAGGTCCTGGCGGGCGTGGTCGATCGAGCGCTCGAGCTCGGCCAGCGCGTCGTCCGGGCCGTGCGACTCGCCGTCGAGCGGGGCGAGCGCGGCGATCGCGATGGACGACGCGACGTCGCCCCCCGCGTGGCCGCCCATGCCGTCCGCGACGACGAGCAGGTGCGGGCCCGCGTAGCCGGAGTCCTGGTTGTTGGAGCGCACGAGCCCGACGTCGGAGCGCGCGGCGTAGCGCAGGGCGATGTTCACTGCGGGCTACCTCTGCAGCTCGACGACGGACTGACCGATCCGCACCCGCGTCCCCGGGCCCAGGGGGGTGACCTGGGCGATCCGCTGGTCCTCGACGTAGGTGCCGTTCGTGGAGCCCAGGTCCTCGACGAACCAGGACCCGTGCTGCGGGAAGATGCGGGCGTGGCGCGACGACGAGTAGTCGTCGTCGAGGACGAGCGTGCAGCTCGGCGCGCGGCCGATGAGGATCGACGACGTCGTGAGCGGGATCGTCGTGCCGGTCAGCGGGCCGGCGGTGACGACGAGCCGCGACGGTCCCGCGGGCGCGGCGGGCCGCGACGGCTCCGGGGCGGCGGGGGTGGGGCCCGACGTCGGGCGGGCGGCCGGGGCCGGACCGCTCTTCTTGCCGCGGCGCGGCGTGATCTTCGTGCCGTACAGGTCCCGACGCAGCACCCCGATCGCGGAGAGCACGAACACCCAGAGCAGCACCAGGTAGCCCAGCCGGAGCAGGGTGAACGTGAGATCGGTCATGCGGGCCGGATCACCACTCCTCGTTGTCGGACGCGCCGGTCCAGAACATGATGCGGGTCCGGCCGATCGTCAGGGAGTTCCCGTCGAGCAGCGTCGCGGCCGGCACCTGGTGGCCCTCGACGAACAGCCCGTTCGTGGAGCCGAGGTCCGTCGCGATCACGCCCTCCGGGGTCACCCGGATCTCCAGGTGGCGCCGCGAGACGCCCGGGTCGTCGACGACGATGTCGGCCTCCGAGCCGCGGCCGATCACCGTGACCGGGCCGGTGAGCAGGTAGCGCTGCCCGTCGATGTCGACGAGCGGGTGGCGCGTGCTCGGGGACGCCGTCGTGGCGGGGGCGACGTTGCCGCGCACGCTCGCCGAGCGGAGCTGGAAGCGGCCGACGTCGAGCGTGTCGTTCTGCTCGAAGCTCACGCTCACGGGGCCGACGAACGCGTAGTGCTGCGACGCGGCGTACTGGGTGACGTTCGACGCCAGCTCGTCGGCGAGCGTCTCCGCGCCCCACCCCTCGACCTGGCCGAAGTCGTCCACCGACAGCTCGATGGTGAACTCGTTGGGCACGACCGTGCGCTCGCGGTCGACGACGGCGGCGCGGTCGTCGACCTCGCGCCGCAGCGCGCTCGCGAGCTCGACGGGCTTGACCTCGCTGCGCCCGACCTTGGCGAAGGCGTTGTTCACGACGCGCTCGACGCCCTTCTCGAAGCGGTCCAGGACTCCCATGCCACCTCCTCCCTCGTGCTCGCTCGTGCCGCGGCTGACGCCGCGCGGATCTCGTCTGCTCTGCCGGCGCCCTTTCCGGTGGCCCCCCGCGCACCCGCGTCCGGGCAGACTACCTAGATCGTATCGATCGCGTCGGACCAGCAGGCCCGTTTCGTCGGACGATTACCGGACGGATGTGGCGCTTTCGTGGTGGAGCGTGTGAACGTCGGGCGTCCGCTCCCCCGCCGAGCACGAGGTTGCCGTCGTCTCGCCGCTCTTCCCGGGAGCGACGGCATGCTCGAGGGCGATGAAGGTCGTGGTCGGCGACGGGGCCGCGCCGCGGTGCGTCCGGGTGGCGGGCGTCACGCAGGACGGCGCGGTGCCGGTCGGTCGCCCGCGCCGTGCTAGTCTTCTGCGGCACGCGCGAGTGGCGGAATAGGCAGACGCGCACGGTTCAGGTCCGTGTGCCCGAAAGGGCGTGGGGGTTCAACTCCCCCCTCGCGCACGTGACGAGGTCCCGGTCAGGTCGTCCCTGACCGGGACTTTCGCATTCCCGGCCCTTGCTCTTCCTCCAGGCGGCGCCTCCGAGGGTCGCCCCCGGCGACCACGCGTGGCCCGGCTCCCCCGCTCACGGCGCGAGCGCGGCACGGAGGTGCCGTGGCCGTCGTGCCCGTCCACCACGCCCAGCACGCGCGACCTGCCGCGCGCCGCGGCGTCCCACACGTCCACGACCCAGTCGGCGGCGGTGTCGACGACGACGTCGCGCGCGTCGTACGGCTCGCGGCCGGGCGCGACGAGGGGCACGTCCGGGACGGGGCCGTCATCGCCGTGCACGACCTCGAACAGCGTGCGGTGCGGTGCGATCGCGCGGTCGAGCACGGCGGCGTCGGGGCCGTCGAGCGACACGACGACGTCGAGCGTCCCCTCGCCGTCCTGGTCGGGGAAGACCGTGACGACGATCTCCTCCGCGCGGTCCGGGAGCGCGTCGACGACGGCGCGCAGGCGGCGCACGCCCGCCGAGGCCAACCCTAGATCTGCTAGGGTCGTAACCCCTAGAACAACTAGGCATAGGAGCGTTATGCGTATCGACAAGGACCTCGTGGCCGCCTCGGCCACCCCGCTCGTGCTCGGGATCCTCGCCGACGGCGAGTCCTACGGCTACGCGATCCTCAAGCGTGTGGACGAGCTCTCGGGCGGCCGGATGCAGTGGACCGACGGCATGCTCTACCCGCTGCTGCACCGGCTGGAGCGCCTCGGGCTCGTCGAGGCGTCGTGGGGCACGTCCGACGTCGGCCGGCGTCGCAAGCACTACGCGATCACGGCCGCGGGGAGCGAGGCGCTCGTCGAGCGCCAGGCTCAGTGGGACGTCGTCGCGCACGCGCTCCACCAGGTCTGGCGCTCCACCCAGGACGGGCTGCAGAGCCCGCCGCGCGTCGCGGAGGGGTGGGCCTGATGGGCGCCGCGACCGCGCCCGCCGGCGGCGCGAGCCCCGGCCCGCACGCCGCGCTCGAGGCGCAGATCGACCAGTGGCGCGGGTACGTCCGGCGCCGGGAGGCGATCTCCGCCGCGGACGTCGACGAGATGGAGGACCACCTCCGCGAGCGGGTCGAGGACCTGCGCGCGACGGGCCTCGACGACGACGAGGCCTTCCTCGTCGCCGTCAAGCGCATGGGCACGCTCGACGACCTGTCGCGCGAGTTCGCGCAGGAGCACTCCGAGCGCCTGTGGAAGCAGCTCGTCCTCGTGGGCCGGCAGCCCGGCCGCACCCGCTCGTGGCGCGAGCTCGCGGTCGTGCTCGGGCTCGCCGTCGCGGTGGGCGTCACGGTCAAGGTCGCGACCGTGCTCCTGCCCTGGGAGACGGTCGGCCTCAACGTCGGGCTCCTCGTGCTGCCGTTCCTCACGGCCTACCTCGCGTGGAAGCGCCAGGTGACGCTGCGCGTCGTCGGCGCGCTCGTCGTGCCGTTCGTCGTGCTGGGCGTCGTGCTCAACGTGTACCCGTTCGCGCCCACGGACGCGACGTTCGTCCTCGCGGCGCTCGCCGCCCCGGTGACGCTGTGGTCCGTCGTCGGGCTCGCCTACGTGGGCGGGCGGTGGCGCTCGGACGCGCGTCGCATGGACTTCGTGCGGTTCACGGGCGAGCTCGCCGTGTACTACACGCTCATCGCGCTCGGGGGCGGGGTGCTGCTCGGCCTGACGATCGGGGTCTTCTCGCTCGCCGGCGTCGACCTCGAGCCCTACCTCGACAGCTGGATCCTCACCCTGTGCGTGCCGGCGGCGCTGATCGTGGCCGCCTGGCTCGTCGAAGCCAAGCAGAACGTCGTCGAGAACATCGCGCCCGTGCTCACGCGCGTGTTCACGCCGCTGACGCTCGTCATGCTCCTCGCCGCGTTCGTCGTCCTCGCGACGGCGGGGAACCTCGCGGCGGTCGACCGCGAGCTGCTCATCCTCATGGACGCGATCCTCGTGCTCGTCCTGTGCCTGCTCCTCTACTCCGTCTCCGCGCGCGACCCGCTCGCGCCCGGGTCGTTCTTCGACGGGCTCCTGGTGGTCCTCGTCGGCGCGGCGCTCGCCGTCGACGCGGTCGCGCTCACCGCGATGCTCACGCGCATCGCCGAGTTCGGCGTGAGCCCCAACAAGGCGGCGGCGCTCGGGCTCAACCTCCTGCTGCTCGTCCACCTCGCGTGGTCGGCCGTGCTCGCGACGGCGTTCCTCCGCGGGCGCCGGCCGTTCGCCGACCTCGTCGCGTGGCAGACGCGCTTCCTCCCCGTCTACGCGGCGTGGGCGGCGGTCGTCGCCCTCGTGTTCCCGCCCGTGTTCGGCTTCGCCTGACCGACGGCGGTCGGCCGTCCCCGGGCGTAGCGTGACGGGATGGCCGACCGACCGTCCGGCGGGCCGGTCGACGACGACGTCGTCGGCTGGCTCCTCGACGCCGACCCGGCGCTGCGCTGGCAGGTGGAGCGCGACGTCGTGCACGCCCCGCCCTCCGTGTGGCGGGCGACGCGGGCGCGCGTCGCGACCGAGGGCTTCGGCGCCCGGCTGCTCGGCCACCAAGACCCCGACGGGCAGTGGGCGGGCGGCGCGTACTTCCCCGCGGACGTCGGCGGGGACGGCGCGGCCCCGCCGGACGCCGAGGGCAGGCCCGAGGAGGGCCAGCCCTGGACCGCGACCACCTGGTCGCTCGTCGCGCTGCGCGAGTGGGGCCTCGACCC
This sequence comes from Cellulosimicrobium sp. JZ28, assembly GCF_015327065.1. Classification (NCBI taxonomy): domain Bacteria; kingdom Bacillati; phylum Actinomycetota; class Actinomycetes; order Micrococcales; family Promicromonosporaceae; genus Cellulosimicrobium; species Cellulosimicrobium sp. JZ28. The sequence goes on from NZ_CP017660.1 coordinate 3,902,954, forward strand.
CGAGGTGCTCCGCGCGCGCCGCACGCCCGAGCTGCTCGCCGAGCGCTGCCGCTGGGAGTACGACGACCTGCCCTACTGGGGCGGCGAGGTCGACTGGTGCATCAACGGGTACACGCTCGCCGCGGGCGCGTGGCTCGGCGTCGACGTGACGGGGCTGCTCCGCACCGTCCTCGACGGACGGCTGCCCGACGGCGGGTGGAACTGCGCGTGGGTCGAGGGCGCGACCGTGTCGTCGTACCACTCGACGCTCAACGCGCTGAAGGGCCTCCTCGCCTACCAGGAGCACGCCGGGGCCACGGACGAGCTGCGCGCCGCGCGCCGCGCCGGCGAGGAGTACCTGCTCCGCCGCGGCCTGTTCCGCCGGCTCGGCACCGGCGAGCCCGTCGGGGACTGGGCGTTCCGCCTCGCCTACCCGTTCCGCTGGTACTACAGCGTGCTCAACGCGCTCGTCTACCTGCGCGCGGCGTCGCTGCTCGACGGCACGCCGCCGGACCCGCGCGCGGCGGACGCGGTCGAGCACGTCCGCCGCGCGCGGCGCCCGGACGGCACCTGGCTCCAGGGCCGGCGCCACCCGGGCCGCGTGTGGTTCGAGGTCGACGCCCCCGCGGGCGAGCCGTCACGCTGGCTCACGTACCACGCGACCGTCGTCCTCGACTGGTGGGACGGTCAGGACGCGGGCGGCCCCGAGACCACCTCGGCGCCGTCGAGCACCGCGATGAGCTCGTCGAACCACTCGACGTAGCTCGCCCACGTGAACGGGCGCTTGTCGTCCCAGCCGACGACCTGCCCCGCCTGGACCGCCGGCAGGCCCGCGTAGACGGGGTTCGCCGCCATGGCCTCGTCGGAGCCGGTGTAGCTGAGCACGACGTCCGCCGGGTAGTCCGGCACACGCTCCCAGCTGAGCTCCGCCCAGGCCTGCTGGTCCTGCGGGCCGCCGATCGTGAAGCCCAGCTCCTCCAGCAGCGCGAGCTGGCCCAGGGTCCGCTGCCCGACCCACAGCTCCTCGGCCCCGTTGAGCGGCAGGATCGTCAGCGGCTTCTCCGCCGCGATCGCCCGCAGGGTGTCGAGGCGCTCGTCGAACGCGGCCCGCGCCTCCGCGACCTCCGGGGTGTCCGCGTCGCCGCCGAGCGCCTCCGCGAGCGACGCGTAGTCCTCGATCACCTCGACGACGGGGCGGCCGGAGAACTTCATCCCGACGAACGGCGCGACGGCGGTCGCCTCCTCGGTGATCTTCTCGTCCCACCACCGCCACGCCGTGCCGTCCTCCGTGCCGAACCCGATCACGAGGTCGGGGTCGAGCGCGAGCAGCTTCTCCAGGTTGAGCTCGGCGTCGGTGCCGACGACCTCCATCTCGTCGACCCGCGCGTTGCCGATCGACAGCGCGCCGGTGTCCGAGAAGCCGTACCCGAACACGCCGTCGGGCCGCACGCCGTAGTCCCACAGCGCGGCGGCCGAGTAGCCGTCGACGACGAGGCGGTCCGGCGCCTCGTCGAGCTCGTACGTCGTGCCGTGGCCCGAGGACGTCCACGACCAGCCGTCGGCGCTCGCGGACGGCTGGTCGTCCCCGGCGCCGTCGGAGCCCGCGTCGGTGCCCGGGGAGCACGCCGCGACGACGGCCGTGAGACCGAGCGCGAGCGTGGCCGCCGCGACCGTGCGCGCGGGCCGGCGCCGCGCACGGGGCGCGCCGGGCAGGGTGGACGAGGGACGGGTCGTGCGGGTCATGCGGTGCTCCTCCGACGAGGCGGTGCGGGCGAGCGCAGGACGGTGGGGGGCCGGTCGGGCGGGGTGGTCCGACCGGGAGAACGGGGCCGCGTCAGGCGCGGCGGGGCCGGCCCTCGGGCACGACGAGCGGGGTGCCCGTCACGGGGTCGGCGATGATGCGGCACGGGAGGCCGAACACGTCCTCCACGAGCTCGGCCGTGACGACGTCGCCCGGCGCGCCCTCGGCGACGATCGCGCCGTCCTTCATGGCGATGAGGTGGGTCGCGTAGCGGCACGCGTGGTTGAGGTCGTGCAGGACGGCGACGAGCGTGTGCCCGCGGTCCCGGTTGAGGTCGGCGCACAGCTCGAGCAGCTCGATCTGGTGGGCGATGTCGAGGAACGTCGTCGGCTCGTCGAGCAGGAGGAGGGGCGTCTCCTGCGCGAGGACCATCGCGACCCACACGCGCTGGCGCTGGCCGCCGGACAGCTCGTCGACGAGCCGGCCCGAGAGGTCCGTGGTGCCGGTCGCGGCGAGCGCGGCGACCACGGCCGCCTCGTCCTCGCGCGACCACTGGCGCAGGAGCTTCTGGTGCGGGTAGCGCCCGCGCGCGACGAGGTCCGCGACGGTGATCCCCTCGGGCGCGATCGACGACTGCGGCAGGAGGCCGAGGCGGCGCGCGACCTCCTTCGCGGGGATGGACGAGATGGAGCGGCCGTCGAGCACGACCTCGCCCTGCGACGGCTTGAGGAGGCGCGACAGCGCCCGCAGCAGCGTCGACTTCCCGCACGCGTTCGGCCCGACGATCACCGTGAACGAGCCGTCGGGGATCGTCACGTCGAGCCCCGACGAGATGACGCGGTCGTCGTAGCCGACGGTGATGCCGTCGGCGTGCAGGCGGTCGGCGGCGGGGGCCGAAGCGCGGTCGGCGGTGCCGGGCGCGGCCGCGTCGTGCGGGGCGTCCGCGAGCTGGGTGGGTGCCACCGGGGTCCTTCCGGTCTGCGGGGTCGGGGTCACTTGCGGGCCTCGCGGACGAGGAGCCAGACGAGGTAGGCGCCGCCGACGCTCACGGTGACGACGCCGACGGGGAGCTGGGTCGGGGCGAACGCGCGCTGCGCGACGAGGTCGCTCGCGGCCAGGAGCACCGCGCCCATGCACGCGGCGGGCAGGATGCGCACGCCCGCGCTGCCCGTGAGGCGGCGCGCGAGCTGGGGTGCGGCGAGCGCGACGAACGCGATCGGGCCGGCCGCCGCGGTGACGAGCGCGGTGAGCGCGACGCCGAGGACGACGAGCGCGAGCCGCACCCGCTCGCTGCGCAGGCCCAGGGCGGCTGCGGCGTCGTCCCCGAGCTCGAGCAGGCCCATGCGGGGGGCGAGCCACACGAGCGGCAGGGCCAGGAGCGCGGCGAGCACGCACGCGGGGACCGCCTGCGCCCACGTCATGCCGTTGAGCGACCCCGCGCCCCACACGGCGGCGGCCATCGCCGTCTCGAGGTCGGCCTTGACGATGAGCCACTGGTTGGCGGACGCGAGCATCGCCGACACCGCGATGCCGACGATGATGAGGCGGAACCCCTGCACGCCGCGCCGGTAGGCGAGGACGTACACGACGCCCGCGGTGACGATCCCGCCGACGAGCGCACCCGCTGCCACGCCGACGTACCCGCCGCCGAGCAGCATGATGACGACGAGCGCCCCGGTGTACGCGCCCGTGTTGAAGCCGATGACGTCGGGGCTGCCGAGCGGGTTGCGCGTGAGCGACTGGAAGATGGCGCCGCTCGCGCCGAGCGCCGCGCCGAGCACGAGCGCCATGAGCGCGCGCGGGAGGCGCCACTCGACGACGACCATGTGCACCGGGCCGTCGGCCGCGCCGACGAGCGCCTGGAGCACCTGCGGCACGGTGAGCGGGTAGTCGCCGGTGGTGAGCGCGACCACCCCGACGGCCAGCGCGACGAGCAGGAGCGCCCCGCACACCGCGAGCGTGCGCAGGTCGAGCCGCAGGCTCACGCCCCGGCCGCGCACGACGCGCGTCGGGCGGCCGAAGTCGACGCGCCGGTCCGGACCGGGCGCCCCGGCCGGGAGACGGTCCTGCACCGGGGCGCTCACAGCCCGCTCGCCTTCGAGCGGCGCACGAGCGCGATGAGGACCGGGGCACCGACGAACGCCGTGACGATCCCGACCTGCAGCTCGCCCGGCATGACGACGACCCGGCCGACGACGTCGGACACGAGCAGCAGGACGGGCGCGAGCACCGCCGAGTACGGGAGGATCCAGCGCTGGTCCGGGCCGACCGTCCACCGCGCGACGTGCGGCACCATGAGGCCGACGAACGCGATGGGCCCGGCCGCGGCCGTCGCCGCGCCGCACAGGAGCATGACCGCGACGCCGACGAGCACGCGCGTGCGCCCCACGTGCGCGCCGAGCGAGCTCGCGAGGTCGTCGCCGAGCGCGACGGTGTTGAGCGGGCGCGCGACGACGAGCGCGATGACGAGCCCGACCACGACGAACGGCGCGATCGTCCCCGCCATCTCCATCGTGCGGCCCGCGAGCGAGCCGGCGCCCCAGAAGCGCATGCGGTCGAACGCCGCCGGGTCGAGCAGGGTGATGCCCTGCGAGACACCGCCGAGCACCGCGCCCAGCGCGACGCCCGCGAGGGTGAGCCGCACGGGCGTCGCTCCCCCGCGGCCCTGCGACCCGATGGCGTACACCGCGACGGTCGCGACGACGGCGCCCGCGAACGCGAACCAGATGAACGACCCGATGTCCGTGAGCCCGAGGAACGCGACGGCGAGCACGACGGCGAACGCGGCACCCGCGTTGACCCCGAGGATGCCCGGGTCGGCCAGGGGGTTGCGCGTCATGGCCTGGATGAGGGCGCCCGAGACGCCGAGCGCGGTGCCGACGAGCAGCCCGACGACCGTCCGCGGGAGGCGCAGGTCGCGGATGATCACGTGGTCGCCCGAGCCGTCGTAGCCGGTGAGGGCGTCCCAGACCGTGCCGAGCGGGACCGGCTTCGAGCCGACGACGAGGCTCAGCACGACCGCGAGCACGAGGACCGCGAGGGCGACGACGAGCCCGACGCTGCGCCCCGCGTTCGTGCGGGCGACCCCGGCCGGGCGGTCGGCGCGGTCGGCCGGTGCCGTGCCGCCGGGGACGTCGGCCGTCGTGGCGGCGGTCGCGGGCGAGGTCATGGTGCTCGGATCTGCTCGGGGGCGCTCGGCCCGGCGGGTCAACACTAGTGAGGTTACCCTCACCTTAATTCACGCCCGGGAGGGTCCGGCAAGGTCGTCCGCGAACCCGGTGGAGTGACCCCGCTCACCGTCGGTGCCGGAGGGGGTTGCCGGTCGGCGAGCGGCGTGTGCGAGAGTGGCCGCATGACCTCGCACGTCCCCGTCGCCGCCGACCACGTCGTCACCGTCGACGACCAGGGCCGCCGGACCGGCACCTTCGAGCGCGCCGCGGTCCACACGACCGAGACGCCCCTGCACCTCGCCTTCTCCTGCTACGTGCTCGACGACGCGGGCCGCCTGCTCCTCACGCGGCGCGCCCTCGCGAAGCGCACGTGGCCCGGCGTGTGGACCAACTCGTTCTGCGGGCACCCGCGCTGGACGGAGTCGACCGAGGAGTCGATCGTCCGCCACGCGCGGCACGAGCTCGGGCTCGAGATCGCGGACCTGGAGGTCGCCGTCCCCGGGTTCCGCTACCGGGCCGTCGACGCGTCGGGCGTCGTGGAGAACGAGATCTGCCCCGTCTACGCCGCCCGTGCTGCGGGCCCGGTCGAGGCGAACCCCGACGAGGTGATGGAGCTCGCCTGGGCCGACCCGCGGGACGTCGCGCGCGGGGTCGCCGCCACGCCGTGGGCGTTCAGCCCGTGGATGGTGCTCCAGGTCGGGGCGCTGGGCGGCGCGAGCACGGCCGGCGACGGCCCGACGGCGCCCCTCGCCGCGGCCTTCGGTCCCGCCTCCGCCTGACCGCGCCCGGCCCGCGACCGGGCAGGGCGAGGAGTCAGACGCGCCGGAGCGGCGCGCGGCGGAACCGCTCGGGGATGCCCAGGTGGTCGGCGTCCTCGGCGGTCGAGCGCAGCCGCCGCGGCGGGAGCGCGTGCGGGACGACCGCGTCGGCGCCGGGGACCCGCGCGTCGTGCATCGCGGCGGCGAGCGCGTGCACCAGGGGCGCCTGCCGGGACGGCCGCCGCGTCGAGAAGACCCACAGGTCGAAGCCGGGGGCGGTCGCGAGGTCGACGGGCTGGCCCTGAGCCCACGCGTGCCGCGCGACGACCGGCGACACCGCCAGGAACGTGACCGGCCGGCGCGACCAGAGCACCGTGCGCGACGCGCCGCTCACGCCGCGGTCGGCCAGGAGGAGCCCGATCGTGCGCTGGTTGCCCACGACGGCGGACACCGTGCGGGGGTCGATCCCCGACCACGGGATGACCGTCGGGCGCAGGAACGGTGCGAACGAGCCCACGACGATGCCGCCGTCGAGCACGAGCAGCTTCTCCGAGCCGAGGAACCACAGCAGGACGCCGAGCACGGCGGCGACGGCCACGAGCAGGACGGCCGCGGCGACGACCTCGCCGTCGGCCAGGCTGGCGACCGGCGCGAGCAGCACGAGCACGAGGACCACGGCCCACGCGGGGCCGTTCGGCGTCGCTGCCTCGACGTGCCGGAGGCGGCCGAGGCGCGACGCGTCGGCCCAGTGGCGCACCTTGCGCGTCGCGCGGTCGCCGGTCGGCGCGGCCGTCATCGGCCGAGCAGCTCGGCGGGGAGGCGGCGCAGCGTCGCCGGCCCGACCTCCGACAGCTCGAGAGTGACGGGCGCGCCGTCGGCGTCGTGCTCGCCGCCGCGCACGACGTACACGCCGTCCGGCGTCGCGTAGACGCTCACCCGGACGAGGGTGTCCGAGCCTGCGCGCACCGCCCCGAGCACCGTGACGGCGACCGCTCCGGAGAGCTCGGGCGACGTGCGGGCCTCCGCGGCGAACTGCTCGGTCGTGAAGGTGCGGGCGCGGCCGTCGAGCACGGCCTTCGCCGCGGGGTCGAGGAACACCGCGAGGCGCCCCGCGAGCTCGGCGAGCGGGTAGACGCTGAAGGAGTGGTGGCCGCTCGGCCCGACCTCCTCCTCGAGCACCCGGTCCTCGTCGTGCAGGTAGACGTACACCCAGTGCTTGCCGAGCGCCGTCGTGCGGTCCGCGGAGAGGATGGCCGACGCCGTACGCCGCAGCACGAGCGGGCCCGTCACCTCGGGGACCGCGTCGATCCCGACCTGCGGCTCGCCGCCCGGCCCGGGCGGGCGCTCCTCGTCGGACGGCACCACGAGACCCCGCGCGAGCAGCGACCGCAGGGCCACGCGCCCCACGAGCGTGCGGTCCGCGCTCTCCTGCGCGTCGAGCCAGGGCAGCGGGACGAGCTGCGGGTTCTGGAGGCCGTCGAGGATCGCGACCTCCTCGTCCGTGAGCGTGACGACGTGCGTCACCTCGCCGGGCGCCGTGCGCGCGAGCGTCTGCTCGGCGGCCGCGATGTCGGCCGCGGACCACTGCATGGTCGGCTGCTGGGTCACGAGAAGAGGCCTCCGATGAAGTCGCCGGCGGCGGAGAGCCCGTCGCCGATCGCGTCACCGACGTCGGACGCGACGTCGCCGATGGTATCGGCCGCGTCCCCGACGAAGCTCGTGACGTCGTTCCAGCCGTCCGCGAGGTACGGGCCCGGGTCCGAGAAGAACCCCGTGATCGAGTCCCAGTTGTCGTAGACGAGGTTGCCGAGCGCCCAGACGCCCGCGACCGCCGCCGCGCCCGCGACGACCGCGATGCCGACCGGGTTGGTGAGGAGCCCCGCCGCGATCGCCATGGTGCCCGCGCCGCCGATCACGGACAGGACGCCCATGCCGCGGTCGACGCCGCCGCGCACGCCGTCGTACTGGGTGTTGACGATCTGGTTGATGCCGCCGACCACGCCGGCCGCACCGCCCGCGAAGCCCATGAACCGGGAGAACGTCGTGGCCCGCCCGAGCACGCTCAGCGCGTCCCCGACCGCCATCCCGCGCGTGAGCTGCAGGGCGCTCGCCGCCGCGGGCGACAGCGCCGCGAGCCGGCTCGCGTCGAGGAAGCCGCGCGCGGCGAGGAAGGTGCGGTACGCGATCCACGCGCCGCTCCCGGCGCCCCACGCGGACAGCGCGGTGTCGCCGACGTCCCAGATCGACCCGTCGAGCGGGTCGCCCGCGCCGGGAGGGCCGCCGCCGGGGCCGGTCGGCACGCCGGGCCCGGGGACGCCCGGGGACGGGATGGACCCGCCCTCGGTGCTCGTCGCGAACTGCTGGTCCGCGTGGCGCAGGACGGCCTGCGACGCCTCGGAGAGCGTCTGGCTCACGCCGCGCAGCAGCGCGACGGACGTGCCGGTCCACTCGCTGCGGAACTGGTCGGCGTCGCCGCCCTGCCAGCGGCCCGCCGCCTCCACGAGGCCGCTGACCTCGGACGTCGTGCTCACGAGCTGGTCCGAGGCGGACCGCAGCGACTGCGCCAGCCTCCGCAGCTCGTTGACGTCCGCGCCCCACATACCGCTCACGTCGTCCTCGTCCCCTCGTCGGTCGTCCGGCCCGCCGGCACCCGGTGTCCGGGACGCGCGAGGCGGGCACCGGGGAGGCTATCGTGCGCGCCGTGGTGCGGGCGATGGGGAGTCCTCCCCGTCGGGTCGTGGCGCGCCCGCGCCCGCGCACCGCTCGCGTTCGGCTCCGGCGCCCGGGCGGGTGACAATCGACCCATGCCTGACGCGGTACCCGACACCCCCGCCACCCCCGACCGCGCGAGCGAGGCGCCGGTGCCCGCCCGGGACGCCTCGTTCGAGGAGCACGTCGCGTGGGCCCGCGCGGTCCCGGTCGTCGGTTTCGACCTCTCCCCCGTGGCGGGCCGCGTCGTCGAGGACCCGCTGCCGTGGGACTACGTGGCGCTCGCGCGCGAGCTCGTCGCGAGCGGGCGCGGGCCCGTGCTCGACCTCGGCACGGGCGGCGGCGAGCTCCTCTCCACGCTCGGCCCGTTCCCCGCGGGCTCCGCGGCGACCGAGGGCTGGGCCCCGAACCTGCCGGTGGCCCGACGGCGGCTCGAGCCCCTCGGTGTCGAGGTGCGGCCCGTGGAGGGCGACGACGAGCAGCTCCTGCCGTTCTTCGACGGCCAGTTCGCGGTCGTCCTCGACCGGCACGAGGAGTTCGACCCGGACGAGGTGCTCCGCGTGCTGGAGCCGGGCGGCGTGTTCCTCACGCAGCAGGCCGACTCGCGCGACGGCGTGCGTCTGAGCACCGCGCTCGGCGCCGAGCCGGCGTGGGACCCGGACTCGGTCACGCTCGACGCCGCGGTCGAGGTGCTCCGCGAGGCCGGGTTCGTGGTCGACGCCGCGCGCGAGCACGAGGGGTTGCGCCGGTTCCGCGACCTGGCCGCCCTGCTCTGGTACCTGCGGCTCACGGCCTGGCAGGTGCCGGATCTCGCGTCGCTCTCGTCCGAGGCGGTCGCGCGCTACGAGGCACCGCTGCGCGCCCTGCACCTGCACCTCGCCGCAGGCCACGAGTTCGTCGACGAGGCGCCGCGCTTCCTCGTCGTCGCGCGCAAGCCCTTCTGACGCCCGCGCCGCCTCACGGGTGGCGGGTCGTTGGCGAGGTGGTGGCGAGGGCCCGGGTCACGCCGGGGGCGGGCCCGGGCGGGGCGGGGCCGTGGAGTCGCGCACGACGAGCACGTGGTCGGTGCGCTTGCGGCGGGGCCGGGCCGACGGCGGCCGCAGCGCCATCTCGAACGCGGCGGCACCCATCTCGCTCATCGGCAGGCGCACGGTCGTCAGCGCGGGCGCGAGGTCCTGCGCGACCTGGATGTCGTCGAACCCGGTGACCGACATGTCGCGCGGCACGACGACGCCGCGCTCGCGCAAGAGCGACAGCACGCCCGTGGCCATCGCGTCGTTGAGCGCGAGGATCGCCGTCGTGCCGGGGGCCTCGTCGAGGATGCGCGCGGTGGCGTCCCGGCCGCCCTCGCGCGTGAACGGCGCGTGCACGACGACAAGGTCGTCCGGGTCGAGGCCGTGCGCCGCGACGGCGGCCCGGATGCCGGCGGTGCGGTCGGCGACGGTCGTCAGGCGCTCGGGCCCGGCGGCGATCGCGAGGCGGCGGTGGCCGAGGCCGAGCACGTGCTCAGTGAGGGTCTCGGCGGCGGCCTCGCTGTCGGGCAGCACGGCGTCGCTGGGCAGGTGGTGCCGCCCGATGACGACGACGCGCCCCCCGGCCTCCTCGAACGCCTCGAGCTCGCGCGCGGCGTCGGCCTCCATCGCGGGCTCGACGTACCCGGACCCGGCGACGAGGATCGCGCCCACACGGTGCGCGCGCATGAGGCGGATCTGCGTGACCTCGGCGCTGGGCTCGCGCTCGGTGTGGCTGATCTGCACGCTCCAGCCGTGCTCGGTCGCGACGCGCACGACGCCGCTCGCGATCTCAGAGAAGTAGGGGTCGCCGATCTCGTAGACGAGCAGGCCCGCGACCGACGTCGTGCCGCCCGCGAGCGTGCGGGCGTGCGGGTTGGCGATGTAGCCCATCTGCGTGGCCACCTCGCGGACGTGCTCGGCCAGCACCTCCGACACGCCGTCGCTGCCGGACAGCGCGCGCGACGCGGTCGCGAGCGACACGCCTGCCCGCTCGGCGACGTCCACCAGCCGCAGCGCGCTCCGGCCCTTCGTGGCCCGACCCTCTCGACGCACCCCTGCTCCGCTCGTCCGTGCGTCGCCCGGTCGGCGACCCGAGGGCCCTTCCCGACGTGACGCTTGCCACATCCACTGTCCGCACCGTACTCTAGCGGAAGCGCTTACGAAAGCGCTTTCGCAATGCAGCGGTCTCGTACGGAGCAGTACGGCCTCAGGTCTTCACTACGACGAAGTAGGGAGAGTCACGTCCATGCATTCTCGGTCGACTCCACGGATGTCCACCCGCCCCCGCGCACGCCGTGCGCTCGCCCTCGTGGCCGGGGCGTCCGCAGCGGCGCTCGTCCTCACGGCGTGCTCCGGCGGGTCCGACGACGGGGGCGGAGGCGGTGGCGCGGACGACCCGATCGTCGTCGGCATCTCCCTCCCCCTCACCGGCGACTTCTCCGAGCCCGGGAAGGGGGTCCAGCGCGGCTACGAGGCCTGGGCCCAGTTCGTCAACGAGGACGGCGGCCTCCTCGGCCGCGAGGTGAAGCTGAAGATCCTCGACGACCAGTCCAACGCGGACCGCGTCGTGCAGGACTACGAGGCACTCATCGCGCAGGACGAGGTCGACCTCGTCTTCGGCCCGTTCTCCACGCGCCTCGTGGTGCCGAGCGCCCGCGTCGCCGAGGAGTACGGGATGCTCTTCGTCGAGCCTGCCGGCGCCGCGAACGAGGTGTTCGAGCAGGGCTTCGAGAACCTCTTCTACGCCGCCCCGGCCGTCGCCGACGACCACTACAACTACCTCGCCGACCACATCCTCGACATGCCCGAGGCCGAGCGCCCGCAGACGGTCGCCGTCGCCGCGATGGACGACCCGTTCGCCCAGGGCACTGCGTACGGCCTGCGCGACAAGCTCGCCGACGCCGGCCTCGACGTCGTGGTCGACGAGGTCTACCCGCCCAACACGACCGACTTCTCCTCGATCGCCGCGAAGATCAACGACTCGGGCGCGGACATGGTCATCGGCGGCACGCAGTACCAGGACGCGGTGAACCTCATCGTCGCGCTGCAGCAGCTCAACTATCAGCCGATGCTCGCCGCGTTCTCGACCGCGCCGACCAACCCCGAGTTCTCCGCCGCGATCGGCGCGAAGACCGAGGGCATCCTCTCCCCCACGGGCTACACGGAGACCGCGAGCTGGCCGTCGAACGTCGACTTCGTCGAGCGGTACACGGAGCTGCACGGCAACCCGCCCGGCGAGGACGAGGCCAACGCGTACACGACCGGCCAGGTCGTCGCCGCCGCGGTCGAGGCCGTCGGGTGCGCCGAGCAGGGCGAGTGCCAGCAGGAGCTCATCTCGTGGCTCCGGGACAACGAGGTCGAGACCGTGGTCGGGCCGCTGACGTGGGACGAGACGGGCAAGCCGCAGGGCGCCCACCTCATCCAGCAGTACGTCGGCGGCGAGATCCAGATCGTTCTCCCGCAGGACGCGAAGGAAGCCGACTTCGTCTTCCCCAAGCCGGCCTGGTGATCGCCTCGTGACGGGAACCCTGCTCTTCCAGAGCCTCGTGCTCGGCGTGCTGCTGGGAGGGCTCTACGCCCTCCTGGCAGCGGGCCTCACCCTGTACTTCGGCGTGATGCGCGTCGTGATGATCGCCCACTCGGCGTTCCTCATCCTCGCCGCGTACCTCGCCTGGTTCTTCAACCAGCAGACCGGCATGGACCCGCTGCTGTCGCTCGTCGTCACGGTGCCGCTGTTCTTCCTCGTCGGCGTCGGGATGCAGCGCCTGCTCATCACGCGCCTGCGGCCCGCGACGCTCACGATGATGTCCGTCCTCCTCACGTTCGCCGTCGCCCTCTTCATCGAGGGCATGATCGGCTTCGTCTGGAGCGGCACGCAGCGGCGCATCCAGCTCCCGTACTCGGGCGCGAGCATCGAGTTCTTCGGCGCGCGGATCGCCGTCGTGAAGCTCGTGGCCTTCGCGCTCGCGGCGCTGTCCCTCGCGCTGCTCTACCTGCTCATGAAGCACAGCCGGTTCGGCCAGGCGCTGCGCGCGACGATCCAGCACCGCGAGGCCGCGCAGCTCGTCGGCATCAAGACCGACCGCGTCGCCGGCTACGGCTTCGGCCTCGGCCTCGCGACCGCCGCCATCGGCGGGACCGCGCTGTCGCTCGACGCGACGATCTACCCGTCGCTGCACTGGCACTGGATCGGCCCGCTCATGGCGATCATCGTCGTCGGCGGCCTGGGGTCCATCCCGGGCGCCGCGATCGCCGCCATGGTCCTCGGCATCGGCCAGAGCCTGCTCCAGGTGCCGCTCGGCACCACGTGGGCGCAGACCATCTTCTACGTCGCGCTCTTCGCGACGCTGATGCTGCGGCCCCAGGGATTCTTCGGAGGTCGCCTTGCCCAACGCTTCTGACACCCGTCCCGCGAGCCGCCGCGGTGCCGCCGCCGCCCGCCCGGTGCCCGACGGCGCGGCTGCTCCCTCCGCCCCCGGCGCACCTGCCGCTCGGCGCCCGTGGGCCCGCGTGGCCCGCCTCGCGGCGCTCGCCGTCGGCGTCGTGCTCGTCCTCGCCTTCCCGACTCTGGCCCCCAACGCCTACATCCTCTCCGCCGGCATCGTCGTCGCGAGCTACGCGTGCACCGCCACCGCCTGGAACTTCATGGGCGGGTTCACCGGCTACGTCTCGCTCGGGCACGCCGCGTTCTTCGGGCTCGGCGCCTACGGGACCGGTCTGCTCATCCGCGACGTCGGCCTCCCGAGCTTCGTCGCCTGGCTCGTCGCAGGCGCGCTCGTCCTGCTCGTCACCATCCCCGTGGGGATCGCGGCGCTGCGCGTGCGCGGCGCGTCGTTCGTCATCGTGTCGATCTCGTTCGTGCTCATCCTGCTGCTCGTCTTCCAGGCGTGGGGGTCCTTCACCGGCGGGTCCGACGGCCTCGTCGTCCCGCGCCCGTTCCCCGACCTGCTGCGGCCCGAGCACCACCGCACGTTCTTCTACCTGTTCGCGGCGCTGCTCGCCGTCATGCTCGTCGCGTGGTGGGCGATCGACCGCTCGCGCTTCGGCACCGGGCTCAAGGCGATCCGCGAGGACGAGGACAAGGCCCAGGCGCTCGGCGTCCCGACGCGCAACTACAAGCTCGTCGCGTACGTCGTCTCGGCGACGTTCACCGGCCTCGCGGGCGGCATGTACGCCCTGTGGTTCGGCGACCTCGACCCGATCTTCCAGTTCTCCATCATGCTCGGCTCCTACATGGTCCTGATGGCCCTGTTCGGAGGCGTCCGGCACCTCTTCGGCCCGCTCCTCGGTGCCGTCGTCGTGGGCACCGGCCTGGAGTACTTCAAGCTCGAGTTCGGCGACACCCAGTTCCACCTCGTCGCCACGGCCCTGCTGCTCGGCGTCGTCGTGCTCTTCATGCCCGACGGGATCATCCCCGCCGCCCAGGCGCTCGTGAAGCGCTTCGGCCCGCAGGACTCCTCGATCCGCGAGATGACGGCCGCCGAGCTCCTCGAGCGCAACCGTGCCGCAGCAGACCCCACCACGTCCGCGGGCGCCGCGACCGCCGGGCCGGCCACCGCCGTCGGGCAGGACGGGCGGCACGGGGACGGCGAGCCGAGGGCAGAGGGCACGGGAGAGGAGAAGGACCGATGACCACGACCACCACCCCACCGACGACCCGCAACCTCGAGACCGTCGGCCTCACCAAGTCGTTCGGGGGCGTCCACGCCGTGCGCGACGCCACGGTCACGTTCCACCACGGCAGGATCAACGCACTCATCGGGCCCAACGGCTCGGGCAAGACGACGTTCTTCAACTGCGTGACGGGCATGATCAAGCCGGACTCCGGCACGGTCACGTTCCGCGGCGAGGACATCACGCGGCGTGCGCCGCACAAGATCGCGCGCGCCGGGATCGGGCGCAGCTTCCAGCTCTGCCGCGTGTTCCCCCGCATGACCGTCCTGGAGAACATGCTCGTCGCGGTGCGGCGCACGAAGGTGCGCGAGCTGCTCGCCGGGGCGCGCAACCCGGAGGAGATCGACAAGGCGCGCGCGCTGCTCGTGCGCGTCGGCATCGACCACCTGGAGGACGTCGAGGCGCGCAACCTGTCCTACGGGCAGCAGAAGCTCCTCGAGCTCGCGGGCGTCCTCATGGGCGACCCGGACACGATCATGCTCGACGAGCCGGCGGGCGGCGTGAACCCGGCGCTCATCGGGCGCATCGGGACGCTCGTGCAGGAGCTCAACGCCGAGGGCAAGACGTTCCTCGTCGTCGAGCACAACATGGACATGGTCATGAGCCTGTCCCACCACGTCATCGTGTTCGACCGGGGCCGGCCCATCGCCGAGGGGACCCCCGCCGTCGTGCAAGCCGACCCGCGAGTGCTGGAGGCCTACCTTGGTGTCTGACCCGACCCCCGGGACGGGGGCGAAGCAGGAGTACCTCCTCGAGCTGGACGACGTCCAGGCCGGGTACGGGCGCGCCGCGATGGTGCTGCGCGGGCTGACCATCAAGGTCCCCGCGTCGACGGTCGTGTGCCTCGTCGGACCGAACGGCGCGGGCAAGTCGACGGTGCTCAAGGTCGCGAGCGGGCTGCTCAAGCCGCGCTCGGGACGCATCCTCGTCGGCGGGCGCGACGTCACGGGCCAGGGGCCGCAGGAGATGCTCTCCTCCGGCCTGGCCCACGTGCTCCAGGGGCACAGCGTGTTCCGCGAGATGACCGTCGCGGAGAACGTGCTCCTCGGCGCGTACACGCTGCGCGACAAGGAGAAGGTCGCGGAGCGCGTGGCGTTCGTGCAGAACCTCTTCCCCGTCGTGGGCGAGCGGTGGAAGCAGCTCGCCGGTTTGCTGTCCGGAGGGCAGCAGAAGCAGGTGGAGTTCGCGCGCTCGCTCATGGTGAGCCCGCAGGTCGTGCTCCTCGACGAGCCCTCGATGGGCCTCGACCCCAAGACGACGTCGACGGTCTTCGAGCAGGTCGTGCGCATGCGCGACGCCGGGGTCGCGGTGCTGCTCGTCGAGCAGAACGCGCGCCGCGCGCTCGAGACCGCCGACATCGGGTGCGTGCTCGACCTGGGCCGCGTCCACATCACCGGCCCCGCGCCCGAGCTCCTCGCCGACCCCCAGCTCTCCGAGCTCTACCTCGGCGGACGCCCCGCCGAGCGCTCGCTCTCGCAGAACGGATGACCCGCAGGATGACCAGCCAGACCACGGGCGCGACGACGCCCGACCGCACCGTCCGCATCGTCATGAACGGCGTCACGGGCCGCATGGGATACCGCCAGCACCTCGTCCGCTCGATCCTCGCGATCCGCGACGACGGCGGCGTCGAGCTCGACGACGGCACGCGCCTCCAGGTGGAGCCCGTCCTCGTGGGCCGCAACCGCACGAAGCTCGCGGAGCTCGCCGAGCGGCACGGCGTCGCCGAGTTCACGACCGACCTCGACGCGGCGCTCGCGGACCCGACGGCGACCGTCTACTTCGACGCCCAGGTGACGTCCGAGCGCAAGAAGGCGCTGCTGTCGGCGCTCGCGGCCGGCAAGCACGTGTACACGGAGAAGCCCATCGCGGAGTCCGTCGCCGACGGCGAGGAGCTCGCGGACGCGGCGCGCGCCGCGGGGGTGATCCACGGCGTCGTGCACGACAAGCTGTACCTGCCGGGGCTGATCAAGCTCAAGCGCCTCATCGACGGCGGGTTCTTCGGCCGCATCCTGTCGGTGCGCGGCGAGTTCGGGTACTGGGTGTTCGAGGGCGACTGGCAGCCCGCGCAGCGTCCGAGCTGGAACTACCGCGCCGAGGACGGCGGCGGGATGGTCCTCGACATGTTCTGCCACTGGAACTACGTGCTGGAGAACCTGTTCGGCCCGGTCGAGGCGGTCATGGCGAAGGCCGTGACGCACATCCCGGAGCGCTGGGACGAGCGCGGCGAGCCCTACCGGGCCACGGCCGACGACGCGGCGTACGGGATCTTCGAGCTCGCCGGGCCGGACGGCCCGGTCGTGGCCCAGGTGAACTCGTCGTGGGCCGTGCGCGTCGACCGGGGCGAGCTCGTCGAGTTCCAGGTGGACGGGACGCTCGGGTCCGCCGTGGCAGGGCTCTTCGGGTGCCGCGTCCAGCCGCGGGCCCGCACGCCCAAGCCCGTGTGGAACCCGGACCTGCCGACCGACCAGGACTTCCGCGCCCAGTGGGAGCAGGTCCCGGACAACCAGGAGTTCGTCAACGGGTTCCGCGCCCAGTGGGAGGAGTTCCTGCGCGACGTCCACGCCGGCCGGCCGCACCCGTACGACTTCGACGCCGGAGTCCGCGGGCTGCGCCTGGTCGACGCCGGCTACGCGTCGTCGCGCGAGGGTCGTCGGGTCGAGCTCGGGGCGGGCTCCGACCCGTCGGGCCTCGTCGCGCCTGCCGTCGAGGCGGGCGCGTGACGGCCGGGGACGCGGTGCGGGTCCCGCTGGCCGACGGCGGCACGCGCCGCGTCGAGCTCCGTGCGCCCCGGGAGTGGACCGACCACCCCGGCCCGTACCGCTCGCGCGTCGCGTTCGCGGCGGCGCACGTCGTGGCGGACCCGCGGGGCGAGAACGTGCCGGGCGCCCCGGCCGTCGTCGACTGGGACTCGACGCTCGCCTTCCGGCGGCACCTGTTCCGGTACGGGCTCGGGGTCGCCGAGGCGATGGACACCGCGCAGCGCAACATGGGGCTCGACTGGCCCGCGGTGCAGGAGCTCGTGTCGCGCAGCGCAGCCCAGGCGAAGGAGCTGGGCGGGCGCATCGCGTCCGGCGCCGGCACGGACCACCGTGCGCCCGACGAGCTGCGGACCGCCGACGACGTGATCGGGGCCTACGCGGAGCAGGTCGAGTTCGTCGAGGGCACGGGGTCGCAGGTGATCCTCATGGCGTCGCGGCACCTCGCGCGCGTCGCGACGTCCGCGGACGACTACGTGCGCGTCTACGACGCGATCCTGTCCCAGGTGCGCGAGCCGGTGGTGCTGCACTGGCTGGGCGAGGCGTTCGACCCGAACCTCCGGGGCTACTGGGGGTCGGGCGACGTCGACGTCGCGACGGCGACCTTCGTCGACCTCGTGCGCGCGCACGCCGCGAAGGTCGACGGGGTCAAGGTGTCGCTGCTCTCGGCCGCGCACGAGGTGGGCCTGCGCGCTGTACTCCCCGAGGGAGTGCGGTTGTACACGGGCGACGACTTCCACTACCCCGAGCTGATCCGGGGCGACGGCGAACGGCACTCCGACGCGCTGCTCGGCGCGTTCGCGGCCGTCGCGCCCGCCGCCTCGGCCGCGCTGGCCGCGCTCGACGACGGCGACCTCGACCACTACGACGCCGAGATGGCGCCGACGCTCGCGCTCTCGCGGCACGTGTTCGAGGCGCCGACGTACTACTACAAGACCGGCATCGCGTTCCTCGCCTGGCTCGCGGGCCACCAGCCGGGCTTCACGATGGTCGGCGGTCTGCAGTCGGCCCGGAGCGTCGTGCACCTCGCGCGCGCGTTCGAGCTCGCCAACGAGGCGCGCCTCCTGCCGGACCCGGACCTCGCCGCCCACCGCCTCGGCCTCGTGCTCGCGGCGGCGGGCGTCGAGGTGGGCGCGGACGTGCCGGCCGTCGTCGGGCAGGAGGTCGCATGAGCCTCGAGATCTCGGAGTTCCCGTCGGGTTCGAGCAGGTCGATCCTGTCAGGCGAGCAGGCCGTCCCGGCTCGTCCGGGCGGCGGGACGGACCAGGACCACCTGCTCGGCGGGGGCCGGGGGAGCGTAGACGTGCCGTCGATGGTGCCGGCTCGTGTGGCGACGCCGTCGGCCGGCGACCCGCGGCTCGCGCGGCTCTCGCTCAACCAGCGCACGACGGCGGGCTGGTCGCTGCGCGAGGCGATCGACGGCTGCGTCGCGGCGGGGCTCCCGGCGATCGGGGTGTGGCGAGAGCCCGTCGCCGACGTCGGGCTCGACACCGCCGTGCGGTGGGTGCGCGACGCCGGGCTGCGCGTCTCGTCCGTGTGCCGCGGCGGGTTCTTCACCGCGAGCGACCCCGACGCGCGCGCCGCCGCCCACGCGAGCAACCTCGCCGCGATCGCGGAGGCGGCCGCGCTCGGGGCGCGCACGCTCGTGCTCGTGCCGGGCGGCCTGCCCGCGGGCGACCGCGACCTCGTCGGGGCGCGCGCCCGGGCGGCGGACGCGATCGCGGCGCTCGTCCCGGCCGCGCGCGACGCGGGCGTGACGCTGGGGATCGAGCCCATGAACCCGATCTTCGCCGCCGACCGCGGCGTCGTGTCGACGCTCGAGCAGGCGCTCGACCTGGCCGAGCCGTTCGCGCCCGCGGAGGTGGGCGTCGTCGTCGACACGTACCACCTGTGGTGGGAGCCGAAGGTCCACGAGCAGGTGGCGCGCGCCGGTGCGGCGGGGCGGATCGTCAGCTACCAGGTGTGCGACTGGATCACGCCCCTGCCCGCGGACACGCTGCTGGGCCGCGGCATGATGGGCGACGGCCACGTCGACTTCGCGGCCTTCACGCGGTCCGTCGCGGCCGCCGGGTACGCGGGCGACGTGGAGGTCGAGATCTTCCACGCCGACGTCTGGGCCGCTCCCGGTGCCGACGTCGTCGCCACGCTCGCGCGCCGCTACGTCGAGCTCGTGGAGCCCTACCTCACCACCCCGTGAGTGCGGGAGACAGTCGCGCGCCGGGACCTGCCGGACGCGACTGTCTCCTGCGCCCAGGGGTGGGGTGGCGTCTCGGGGCGGGTCACAGGTCCCGGAGCTCCGCCTCGCGCTCGTCGTAGGCGCTGCGGGCCGCCGCGATGCGCTCCTGGTGCGCCTCGGTCCAGACGACGAGCGCCTTGGTCGTCGCGTGGAGCGAGCGCCCCATCTCGGTGAGGGCGTAGTCGACCCGTGGCGGGACGGTCGGGTAGACCGTGCGCTCGACGATGCCGTCGCGCTCGAGCTGGCGCAGCGTGCGCGACAGCATCCGCTGGCTGATCCCGTCGATCTCGCGCTTCAGCTCGGTGAAGCGCATGACGCGGCGGTCGAGCAGCGCGATGGCGAGCAGCGACCACTTGTCGGCGATGCGGTCGAGGATCTGCCGCACCTCGCAGTCCTCGCGCGCGTCCCACTGCCAGACGTCGGCGTCGCTCTCCCACCGTGACGGCGGTCGCGGGTCGCACGCCTCCTCCGTCGCGGCGTCGTCGGCCGCGCCCGCCGGTCGAGGGCGCGCCGCCACGGTATCCGCGGTGATACCAGGTGGGCGTGATGTGCCGTCTTCCATGCCTCCTGATCCTGACCCACGATGGGTTCGGTATCAAGAGGTAACCGGGTGCCGAAGGGTGCTCACGACGACAGGGGACGTCCATGGGCGACGGGACGACGAGCCGCAGCCGCGAGAGCAGCCGGGAGCCCGGCTGCGAGGCCGCGCGGGAGGCCGCACGGTTCAGCCTCCGGGACTGGGGTCTCCTCCTCGTGCTGTGCGGGGCGATCTTCCTCGAGGGCAGCGACATCGCGATGCTCTCCGTCGCGCTCCCGGGCATCCGCGCCGACCTCGGCCTCGCGACCGGCGAGCTCGGCGGGGTCGTGACCGCCTACGTCGTCGGGTACGGCGGGTTCATGCTCCTCGGCGGACGCGCGGCCGACCTCTACGGCCGACGCCGCATGTTCGTCGTCTGGCTGCTCGTGTTCCTCGTGTTCTCCGGGCTCGGCGGGTTCGCGACCGACGGCTGGATGCTCCTCCTGTCGCGCTTCGTCACGGGCGTGGCGGCCGGCTTCCTCACGCCCGCCGGGATGTCGCTCATCACGACGTCGTTCGCGGAGGGGCCGCGCCGCAACCGCGCGCTCGTCGTCTACGGGGCCGCGGGGGCCGCGGGCTTCTCGCTCGGGCTCGTCGTCGGCGGTCTCCTGGCGGCGGTCCACTGGCGGTGGGTCTTCTTCGCCCCGGTGCTCGTCGCCGTCGTGCTGCTCGCGCTCGCCCTGGTCACGGTCCCGCGTGACACGACGACGCGCGTCCGCGGTGCGCTCGACGTCCTCGGTGCCGTCCTCGCGACGACCGCCATGGTCCTGCTCGCCGTCGGCATCGTGCGCCTCGAGCACCCGGGCGACGGGCTCGCGTGGACGGTCGCCGCGCTCGGGGCGGCGCGGCGCTGCTGGCGGGGTTCGTCGTCCGGCAGCGCCGTGCCCCGCACCCGTTGCTGCCGCTGCGGCTCTTCCGGTCGGTGGAGCTCGTCCGGGCGAACGTCACGGCCGTGCTCTTCGCGGGCGGGTTCTACGGCTTCCAGGTGCTCCTCACGCTCTACCTCCAGGAGCTCCGCGGGTGGACGCCGCTCCAGACCGGGCTCGCGATGCTCCTCATGGCGATCGACGTCGTCCTCGCCCCCGTCCTCACGCCGCGCCTCGTGGAACGGTTCGGGGTGCCGCGCGTCATCGTCGGGGGCCTGGTCGCCGGCACGCTCGCCGCGGCGTGGTTCCTCGGGTCGGGGCTCGACTGGGCGTACGCCGTCATGGTCCCGTCGTTGGCGCTGGTCGGGGTGGCGTTCGCGCTGGTCTACGGGCCGATCGCGATCGCCGCGACGACGGGCGTGACCGACGCCGAGCAGGGCGTCGCGGGCGGGGTGCTCAACACGTCGTTCCAGCTCGGTGCGGCGATCGGCATCTCGGCTGCGACGGCGGTCAGCGTCCTCGCCCTCGGGGACGCGACGGGTCCGGACGCGGGCCTCGCCGCCTTCCACACCGCGCTGTGGGTCCCCGTCGCGGCGTTCGCCCTCGCGGCCGTGGCGATGGGCGCGCCGCGCCGCCGGGCCGCCGTCGGGCCGGCCGCTCCCGACGCCGCCGACACCGCGACTCCCGCCCCCGCCATCAGGTGAGTGCACGGTGCGGGCAGCAAGAAGCCCGCGGGCTGGAGGGTTCCTCCTGTCGTGCTGGACGAGGGCACGACACCCGCGGGCTCCGGTGGTTGCGTGGTACTCGCTCGCCGCCGGGGGCTCCCCTCGGGAGACCCCGCCCGGTTCACGGGCTCACCGCATCCGGTCCGTTGCTGGATCGGTTGCGCGACGACTAGCGCGCAACCACCTCACGAGTCCGAAGAATCTTCACTTCCAGGACCACCTCCTTTCGCGTGTACGACGACGGTACGTCCGCCTCCCGCGGCCACGCCAGGGGTTTTCGCCCACGGCGTGGAACCGCCGGGGAACGGCCCGCCGGGTCGCCCGGTCGGTCCTGCGAGGGGCGACCAGGCGACGCGCAGGCCGTCGTCGCGCGCTCGACGGGGGTCAGGCGGGGCGCAGGTGCGCCCACTCCTCGGGGTAGTCGTCGAGCCACGCGGCGAACGACTGCGCGGGCCGCTCGACGAGCCGCGGGACCGTGTCGCTCACGTGCGCGAGCTCGCCCGCGGCGATCGCCGTGTACGACGACACCCAGCCGTCCACCTCGAACCGCGGCGCCCCGTACCGGTCGCGCGACGCGTACGCCTCGTCGACGCTCTCCGGGTGGTACGTGATGTCGCGGCCCGTGGCCGACGACAGCTCGGCCGCGACCTCGGCGAGCGTGAGCGCCTCGGGGCCCGTGACGTCGTAGGTGACGCCGTCGTGACGGTGCGCGTCGGCGTCGAGCAGCACGACGGTCGCGACGTCGGCGATGTCGTCGTGCGAGACCGACGCGACGCGCCCGTCGCCCGCGGGGCCGCGGATCACGCCGTCGTCGCCCACCATGAGCGCGAGCCCGCGGTGGTAGAGGTTGTCGCGCAGGAACGTGTGCCGCACGCCCGTCGCGCGGATGTACTCCTCGGTGCGCCAGTGGTCGCGCGCGAACGTGAACACGGCGTCCGGGGCGGCGCCGACGAACGACACGTAGACGATGCGGTGGACGCCCGCCGCGACGGCCGCGTCCACGGCCGCGCGGTGCTGCGCGACGCGGTCGACGTCCTCGCGCGCGGACACGAGCAGGACCGTGTCCACGCCGGTGAACGCCTCGACCATGCCGCGCGTGTCCGTGTACCCGGCGACGACGGCGACGTCCGACTCCGGCAGCGGGTCGTCGCCCAGGCTGGGCGCGCGTGCGGCGTCGCGCACCACGAGGCGTTGCGGCGCGCCCTCGGCGGCGAGCCGGAACGCGAGCTTCGATCCCAGGAGACCGCTCGCGCCCGTCACGGCGACCCGCCCCGACCCCGCCCCGATCATCATCTCCTCACGGTAGGCGCCCTGGTCACGGGCCGCCCGACGACCGGCCTGGACGGGAGGGGAGCGCCCTCCTCGCGCAGAATGGGGCCATGTCGAGTGCCGAGACCCGCCCCGGGCCCTACCGCGTCATGACCGTCTGCACCGGCAACATCTGCCGCTCCCCCATGGCCGAGGTGGTGCTGCGCGACCGCTTCGAGGCGGCCGGACTCGGCGACCGCGTCGTGGTGGACTCGACCGGGATCAGCGACGAGGAGCGGGGGAACCCGATCGACCGCCGCGCCCGGGCCGTTCTGGCCGAGCACGGGTACGTCGTCGACGGGACGCACCGGGCGCGTCAGGTGCGCGCGGGCGACCTCGCCGCGCGCGACCTCGTGCTCGCGATGACCGCCCAGCACGCGCGGGCGCTGCGGCGCCTCGACGCGTCGGCGCCGGTGCGCCTGTACCGCTCGTTCGACCCGGCGGCGCCGCGCGTCGAGCCGGGCGGGTCCGAGCACGTGCTCGACATCGCCGATCCCTGGTACGGCGGGCAGCAGGACTTCGAGGACTGCCTCGCCGAGGTCGAGGCCGCGGCCGACGGGATCGTGGACCTCGTGCGCTCAGAGCTCGACGGCTGAGCGCGCGCGACGGGCGTCCGTCCCGGCGGCGCGCGACCCGCGCGGCCGCGGCGGAGTGGTCCAGCGGAAGCGGTCGAAGAACGCGTCGAGCGCGGGGACGCGGCACAGCGCGGTGAACAGCCCGAGGCCGAGCGCGCCGCCCACGACGTTGAAGAGCAGGTCGCTGGCGTCCGCGACGTGACCGCCACCCAGCAGGTGCGAGGTGACGTACTGGGTGACCTCGATCGCGAGACTGAAGGCCGCTGCCGTGAGCACGACGCGCCACCACGACGGCCGCGCCAGGAGGAGCGGCAGGAGCACGCCCAGCGACAGGAACACGAGGACGTTCATCACCGCGTCGGCGACCTCGTAGTCCACGAGGGGCACGAGGACCAGGTGGGCGTCCCACGCGGCGCTGCTCGCCGGCTTGTCGAGGAAGATCGGGAACACCGTGTTCGCCACGACCCCGGCCGCGTAGACGGCGAGCGCGAGCGCGACGGCGGCCCGCGGCAGCGTGAGACGACCGGACCGGTGCAGGCGCCACAGCAGCAGCCCGAGGACCACCGCCCCCAGCGGGACGACGACGGGGAGGACGGGGACCTCGCGAAACACTCGAACCGCTCCTTCAGGTGACGACGCCACGCACGACGTCGCCGACGGTAGCGGTGCCCCGCCACCCGGGAGATCCCCCGACGGTGCGACCCCGGCCGCGGCGCCCTCCCCCTGCGGGTGGACCGGGGCGCGCCGCCCGAGGTTCATCGGGTGTCGTCGAGCGTCACCGGCGGCGGGTCCGCCCGCGCAGCGTCCCGACGGCGGTGCCCACGGACCGCGCGACGGACCGTCCCGCGTGACGCACCGTGGCGCCGAGCCGGCCGAGCGCGCGGCCCACGCCGCCCGTCGCGCGCGGCGCGCCGCGGGGAGAGGGGGCGACGGCGTCGGGCACGGGCGGCGTGACGGGCGCGGGCCGCGGCAGGTACGCCCCGACCCACTGCGCGACCCGCCCGTAGGCCAGCGCGCGCACGGGCCGGGAGGAGAGGACGACGTCGTGCAGGGCGCCGTCGAGGCGCGCGACCGTGACGAGGTCGCCGAGCTGGACCGAGCGCTGCGCGACGCCGTCGACGTCGATCGCGGTGTCCGTGCGCATCATCTCGGGCGACCAGCGGGGCAGCAGCGTGCTCCGGGCCGAGAGCAGGACGAGCACGGGGGCGCCGATCCCGAGCCCGCGCGCGACCGTCTGCTGCCCGTGGAAGACGGCGGACAGCCAGGCGGGCGTCGTCCGGAAGCCGTGCTGCGGACGCCAGCTGAGGTCGTACGACCACTCGCCGTCGAACTCCTTGCTCACGGAGCGCGTGTAGAAGCCGAGGTCGACGTTGGGCAGCGGGCGCGTGGGCGTGAGCCGGGCGCGCGCGCCGATCACGGGCTCGAGCAGGAGGCGGCCGACCTCGCGCGTCTGGAACTCCAGCCACGGGCTGTTGAGGACGAGCGCCGCCGCGCGCCCGGGGTGGCGCGCGAGCCACAGGCTCAGCGTCAGGCCGCCGGTCGAGTGGCCCATGAGCACGACCTCGCGCGGGGACCGCCCGTCGCCCCGGTGGCCCATCGCGACGAGCGCGGCCTCGATGTCCTCGTCGTACGTCGCGAGGTCGGCGACGTACCCGGGCGTCTGGCCGGGCCGCAGGCTGCGGCCGTACTTGCGCAGGTCGAGCGCGTGGAACCGCGCGCCGTGCGCCTCCCAGAAGTCGGCGAGCTGGGTCTGGAAGAAGTAGTCGGACCAGCCGTGCACGTACAGCACGTCGAGGTACTGGTCGGGCCCCGGTCGCCGGCGCCGCACGAGCGTCGCGACGACGTCGCCCTCCTCGTCGGGCGCGAGCGGCAGCGTGAGCTGCTCGTAGTCGTCGCCCAGGACGTCGGGCTGCCAGTCCGCCATGCGGCCGACCCTAGGCGGGCCCGACGACGATCGCCCGCCCGGCGGGTCGCGGACCGGTCGGCCAGGGTCGGGTCCGGTCGAGCCGGTTCCGGAGGTCAGCGGGCGGCGCGACGGGCGCGCCAGCGCGCGACCTCGTGCTCGACGTCGCGCGTCGGGGTCACGACGGGCGGCCCGCCGAGCAGCTGGCGGCGGGCGTCGACGACGCGCGCGTTGAAGTCCGCGAGGATCTCGCGGACGGCCTGCTCGTCGAGCTCGCGGTCGAGGCGGTCGTCGAGCTCGCGGTCCTCTGTCTTGAGGAGCATCGCCGGAGGCCCGAGACCGGTGAGCCGCTCGCGCTCGATGACCGCCTTGAGCCACCAGTCCGGGTCGTGCGTGCCCGTGAGCCCGGGGATCGGCTTGCCCGCGAGCGGGAGGTCGTCGAACTCGCCGCGCCGGACCGCCTGGTCGATCACCGTGTCGACGTACATCGCGCGGTCCTCGGGTCGTACACGACGTGGGCCCCCGGCCGGGAGGTCGTCCTCTCGCGCCTCGGCCGCGCCGCGCGTGCCGGGCTCGCCCGGCGCGTCCACGGGCTCACGGCGGGCGGGGTCGTCGTCGGACGCCTCCCGCTCCGCGGCCTCGCGCGCGGCCTCCCGCTCGACCCGGTACTGCGCGGCGCGCCGGACGGGGTCGTCGTCCGGGGTGCGGGAACGTCGTCGGAACACGAGCACCTCCCTCGTCGTCTCCGCCCAGCGTAGGCAGCCCCGGTCCGGCCGGATGAGCAGAGAGCTCAGCCGTCGAGGAGCGGGTGGTACCGGCGGCGCAGGGCCCGGTCGAGGGCGGCCAGCACGCCGCCCACCGTGAGGACCGTGTTCACCGGCGCCGGGAGGTCGGGCACGAACGGCGGCGTCCACCCGGTGAACTGCGACGTCACCTCGAGCAGCTGCGGCACCTGCGTCACGACCGCGACCGCGAGCACGACCCACGCCGTCACGCCCACGGCGCGGCTCGCCGTCGGGCGCTCGCGGTCCATGCGGTCGCGCCACGCCTCGGCGGTCCCGGGCAGCGGCGGGACGTCGTGCACGGTGCCGACCGCGTCCACGACGCGCACGTACCGCATCCCGTAGGTGCTCATCCTCGCCTCCAACGTCGCGCCCCCGAGGTCGAAGCGGGCGCGCGAGCGCTGCTCGTCGACGAGCCGACCGTCCCGGTACAGCCGGATGCGCTCGTCCCAGTCGAGGAAGTCCACGGCCACGACGTACTCGTGGCCGCCGTGCCGGAGCCCGAACGCGCTCCGCCACAGCACGGCCCACCCGCGCACGGGGCGGAAGGTCGCGGCGCCGTCGCGTCGGTCGCCGTGGTCGCCGTGGTCGTCGTCCTCCCGGTCGTCGGGGCCGTCGCGCCAGGCGTCGTCGGTCGTCATGGCCCCATCCGACCCCGGGCGCGAGGTGCGGCGCGTCGCCCGGACGACCGACCACCCGGCGCGGAGCCGGACCGGCGTCCGCCGAACGGATGACCCGGGCATGATGGGTTCATGCCCGGGTCGATGAAGGTCTCACGCCGCTCCCACGTGCCGCCGTTCGCGGTGATGGAGGTCCTCGCCGAGGCGAACCGGCTGCGCGACGCCGGCGCGTCCGTCCTCAACCTCTGCGCGGGCGAGCCGTCGACCGGGGCGTCGGACGTCGTGCGGCGCCGGGCGATCGAGCTGCTCGAGCACGGCGACCTCGGCTACACCGAGTCGCTCGGGGTCCCCGCGCTGCGGCGCGCGATCGCCGAGCACTACGACCGCTGGTACGGCGTCGAGATCGACCCGGCGCGGGTCGCGGTGACCACCGGGTCGTCCGGCGGGTTCCTCCTCGCGTTCCTCGCGACGTTCGACGTCGGCGACCGCGTCGCGCTCGCCCGCCCCGGCTACCCCGCGTACAAGAACATCCTGCGCGCGCTGGGCTGCGAGGTCGTCGAGCTCGACTGCGGCCCGGAGACGCGCTACCAGCCCACGGTGTCGCAGCTCATGGAGGCCTACTACGACGGCGGCCTCGACGGGCTCGTCGTCGCGAGCCCCGCGAACCCGACGGGGACGATGATCCTGCCCGCCGAGCTCGACGCCGTCTCGGCGTGGTGCACCGACCACGACGTGCGGCTCGTCAGCGACGAGATCTACCACGGCATCGTCTACGGCGACGGCGCGGACGGCCCGGCCGCGGCGCTGCCGACGGCGGCGCGGTACGTGCCCGACGGCGCGGTCGTCGTCAACTCGTTCTCGAAGTACTGGGCGATGACCGGGTGGCGCCTCGGGTGGCTCGTGCTGCCGGACGAGCTCGTCGGGCCGGTCGACGCGCTCGCCGGGAACGTCGCGCTGTCGCCGCCCGCGCTCGCGCAGCACGCGGGCGTCGCCGCGTTCTCCCCCGAGGGGTACGCCGCCGCGGCCGAGAACGTCGCGCGGTACGCGGCGTCGCGCGAGCTCGTGCTGTCCCGGCTCGACGACCTCGGGTGGTCGCGCGTCGCGCCCGCAGACGGCGCGTTCTACGTCTACGCCGACGTGTCCGGGGACGGCCTGGACTCCGTGACGTGGTGCGCGCGCCTGCTCGCCGAGGCGGGCGTCGCGCTCACCCCCGGCACGGACTTCGACGGCGTCCGGGGCGGGGACTGGGTCCGGCTGTCGTTCGCCGCGGCCCCGAGCACGGTCGCCGAGGCGGTCGAGCGCATCGCCGCCTGGCGCCGCACCCACTGACGAGCCCGGGGCGCGCCGCCCCTGCGGCGTCCCCGGTGCCGGGCGGGGACCCCGCCCTGGTCGCGACGGTCCGCGGCCCGCGCGAGGATCGTCCGGTGCCCCACGACTCCCGTGACCTGACCGACGGACCGCTGCCCCCGCGACCGGAGGGCGCCCTGCGCCTCGCGACCTTCAACACGCTGCACGGTGCCGCGCTCGACGGGACGGTCGACGTCGAGCGGTTCGCGCGCGCCGTCGCGTACCTCGACGCCGACGTGCTCGCGCTCCAGGAGGTCGAGCGCGACTCGCCCCGCTCGCACCGCGCCGACCTCGTGGCCGTCGCGGCGGAGGCGCTGCGCGCCGAGCACCGGCACCTGTCCCCCACGCTGCGCGGCGTCTCCGGCGCGTGGGTGCGCGCGGGCCGGCCGGGATCGGGCGTGCGGCGCGTCCCCGGCGTCGCGTCGTACGGGATCGGGCTCGTCAGCAGGTTCCCCGTCGAGCGGTGGGCGCGCCTCGAGCTCGACCGGATGCCGTGGCGGTCGCGCGTCCGACGGCGACGGCCGGGCGCCGCGACGGGGGCCGCCCGCCTGCTCCCGTTCCGGGTGGTGCCCGACGAGCCGCGCGCCGCGCTCGCCGCCGCCGTCCGCACGCCGTGGGGGCCGCTCACCGTCGTGACGGCGCACACGACGTCGCGCCCCGAGTTCACCGCGGACCAGCTCCGGTCCTTCACGGGCGCCTGCGCGCCGCTCCCCCGCCCGCTCGTGCTGCTGGGCGACCTCAACCTGCGCGCGCCCGAGCCCGCGGAGATCACCGGGTTCACGTCGCTCGCCGACGTGCTCACGCACCCCGTGGACCGGCCCGTGCGGCAGATCGACCACGTGCTCGCCGACGGCCTGCCCGGCGGCCCGACCGTCCGGGCCCTCGGGCCCGCCACGGCCGTCGACACGGGGCTGTCCGACCACCGCGCGGTCGTCGTGGACGTCGTCCTGGAGCCCGCGCCGGGCGCCTCGCGCTGAGCGGTGCCGGGGGTGGTCAGGCGGCGAGCCCGACCTCCTGGGGTGCGGGGTCGCCGTCGGCGCGCACGGCGGCCGGTGCGGAGGCGGCCGCCGTGATCCCGGCGGCCTCGGCGAGCGTGCGACGACGCGCGCGGCGCGCCCGCACGATGACGACGATCGCCTGGGCGCCGATGAGGACCCACACGAGGTTCGCGGCGACGGACGGCCACACGCCGTTCGCGGCGGCGACCATGCCCATGAGGCCTGCGGCGGTGAGGTTGGTGAGCTGGAACGGGGCGGACGACGGCGCCCAGCGGCCACGGCTGACCATCGCGTAGGCGACGACGCCGGCGGCGGCACCGATCCAGCCGAGGAACATGACGATCGCGTCGAGGGTGACGGGCACAGCGGTACTCCGGTGACGAAGAAGGGGTGGAGGGGGGTACCGCGACGCTGCGGTGGCTGTGCGCTCCGGGCCGATGGCTGGTGGCGCGGGTGGTGCGAAGCTCGGGCGCCGACCCGTAAGGAGGAGGAGGTAACCGACCGGCGCCACGACAAGTGTGAGGCCTTCCGAGGTTCAGCACAATCGAAGGATTCTGCACCGGGCGTTTAGCATCTCTACATGGCGACGGACCCACGCAGACTTGGTTTCCTCCTTGCCGTGCACCGGGGCGGAGGCATCCTCGCGGCAGCGGATCTCCTGCACGTCACCCCGTCCGCGGTCTCCCAGCAGATCCAGCGGCTCGAGGCCGAGGAGGGGGTCGTCGTGCTCGACCGCGGACCGCGCGGCGTGACCCTCACCCCGGCCGGTCGCGTGCTCGCCGAGACCGCCGAGCGCATCGAGACCGAGCTCGTCGAGGCGCGCAAGGCGCTGGCCGCGCTCGGCGACGAGGTGAGCGGGCGCGTCGCCGTCGGCTCCTTCCAGACGGCGATCCGCGCCGTCGTCGCACCCGTCGCCGGGAGGCTCGCCGAGACCGCGCCGGGGATCGAGCTCGACGTGCAGGAGCGCGAGCCCACCGAGGCCCTGCGGCTGCTGCGCGCGGGCGAGCTCGACGTCGTGCTGCTCGAGCGCGACTACGAGGCCGACTCCCCCGCCCCGCGCGGCACGCGCGAGATCGTCCTGCTCGACGAGCCGTGGCGGCTCGTCGTCCCCGCGGGCATGCCGACGCCCACGCGCCTCGACGACGTGCGCGACGCCGTCTGGCTGGGGCCCGAGCCCGGCACCGCCGCCGCCCGAGCGCTCCGGCGGCTGGCCCGCGGGCTCGGCGGGACCCTGCGCACGCGGCACAACTACTACGACTTCGACGTCGCGCTCTCGCTCGTCGCCGCCGGGCTCGGCGTCGCGATGCTCCCGGCGCTCGCCGTGGAGGGCGGCGCGTCGGACGAGGTGCCCGACGGCGTCACGGTCGTCGGGCTGCCCGGCCTCGGCTCGCGCCGCCTCGTCGCGCGCCACCGCGCGACCCGGCACGAGCCGCGCCCCGTGGTCTCCGCCGTGCTCGACGAGATGGTCGCCGCCGCGGGCGGCATCGCGTTCGCCTGACTCCGGGGCGTCGTAGCCTGCGGGTGTGGACGTAGCGGTGGTGGGGGCGACGGGCGACGTCGGCCGACAGGTGTGCACGCAGATCGTCGAGCGGCGGGTGCTCCCGCCGACGGCGCGGCTCCAGCTCGTCGGTCGGGCCGGCGGCGCGTCGGGGCGCGCCGTGCACGGGCTGCGCGCCGACCTCGTCGACGCGTACGACGAGCACGCGCCGCTCCTCGACGTCGCGCACTCGCCCGACGACGTCACTGCCGACGTCATCGTCGTCGCCGCCGGCCTCACTCCCCCGGCCCGTACGGGCGCCGACCCCGACCGGCGCGTGCTCGCCGCGACCAACGGCGCGGTGCTCGCCGAGTACGCGGACGCGATCGCGCGGCACGGCTCGGGGCACGAGGTCGTGATCGTCGTGACGAACCCCGTCGAGCTCGGTGTCGCGGTCATGGCGGAACGGCTCGGGCGGCACCGCGTGCTCGGCATGGGGGCCTGGCTCGACACGCTGCGGTTCCGACGCGAGCTCGCGGTCGAGCTGGGCGTGCGGCGGCACCGCGTCGGCGGGTTCGTGGGGGGTCAGCACGGCGAGGACGCCGTCCCGCTCTGGTCGACCGTCCGGGTGAGCGGGCTCGACGCCGACGAGCGGGCGCGCGCCGTCGCCGCGCTGCGCCGCGGCCGCACCCTCGACGCGCTGCCGGGCGAGATCGCCGCGGCGAAGGACGAGCTCGCGCGCGTCGCGAGCCAGGACATGGGTGCCGCGTTCGAGCTCATCGACACGTGGCCCGCCGACCTGCGGCTCGTCACGCGGCCCTGGATGACGCACCAGTCCGGCGCGAAGACCCCCGCGGGCACCGCGAGCGCGACCGTCGACCTCCTGGAGGTGATCCTCGACGGCCGCGAGATCGTCGTCGCGGGGCAGGTCGCGCTCGACGGCGAGCTCGACGGACGCCTCGCCCCGGCCGACGGCGTGCCGTCGCGCGGCGTCCTCGGCGTCCCGGTCGTGCTCGGCCCCGGCGGCTGGACGCGCGTGCTGCTCGACGCGCTGCCCGACGACGAGGCGCGCCGGCTCGTGCAGGCGGCCGAGGGGATCGATCGCCTCGTGTCGGCGAGCGCGGTGCCGGACGCGGGCCGTGCGGCGGGCGCGGCGGGTCCGCAGGGCGGGGCGGGTCCGCAGGGCGGGGCGGGTCCGCAGGGCGGGGCGGGCTCGCCGGGCGGGGCGGCGGTCGTCCCCGGCACGACCGGTGCGGCGGGCGCGGTGCGTGCGCCGGCCCCGGTCGGCGCGGAGCGCGACTGGGTCGCGACCGTGCACGGCCTCGACCAGCCCGGCACGCTCACCGCGCTCACCGGGGTCTTCTCGACGCGCGGCGTGAGCTTCGACTCGCTCGCGACCGGGCCGGTCGACGGCGACGGCCGGGCGGGCCGGATCGTCGTGTCGTTCCGTGCGACCCCCCGCCGCACGCGCGCCCTGGAGCGCGCGGTCCGGCGGCTCGCGACGGTGCGCTCCGTCGTCGTGGAGCCCGCGGGCGACTCCTCCCGGCACGGCACGCCGGGCTGAGCGACGGCCGGGCTCGCGGGGCCGACCGTGCGCGAGCCGCCGCCGCGTCAGCGGCGAGGACCCACCTCGCGGCGCACGGCCCGCGCCCCGACGACGAGCCCTCCCACCGTGAGCGCGAGCGCCAGACCGGTCGCGACCAGCACGACGACGAGGCCCGCGGCGTCGTCGACCACCAGGAGCACCGGGGCGGCCGCGACGAGCACCCAGCCCGCCGCCTCGCTCAGCGGCCGGGCCGCGCGGTGTGCCGTGCGCCAGGCGTCGTCGCTCGCCAGAGTCGTCGGGGTGCGGATGCCCGCGACCTGGTTGCGGCCGATCCGTCCGGAGGCCGTGGCGCGCGCGCACCAGACGAGCAGGAGACCCGCTCCGGCGAGGACGAGCAGGAGCACGAGATCGGCGACGGTGTCGGGGTGCACGTGCCCCACCCTGTCACGGCGGCGCGCGCCCGTGCCGGGCTACCGGTAGGCGTGCGCCTGGAGCGCGGACATCTCCGCGCACGGTCCGCCGCGAGCGCGACCGTGGCGCCTGCCTCGGCCCGCCCGGGCGGCACGACCCCGGTAGGATCGTGCGCACAACTGCAGTACTGCCGCCCGAACCTCGACGGGAGAGCTCGGCAGCACGGTCCCCGGACCGGGCGCCGGCGCCGAAGGAGCAAGTCCTCCCCGGGAATCTCTCAGGCCCACGTACCGTCGAGGCGAGGCAACTCTGGAAAGCGGTCGTGCGCTCGTCGGACCCCCGGCGACCTCGGCCCACCGACGGTGCAAGTCGGCGCGCCCCGGCCCTCGCGGCACGGCGGACCGGCAAAACTCTCAGGTCGACGCGTGCGTCCGATGACAGAGCGGGGAGGGACCCGCCGTCGTCCCCTCCCCCGGAGGTCCCCGTGACCCAGCCGTCCCTCGACCGCACCTCGCCGCCCGACGCCGCCTCCGGCGCGTTCGCGCCGCGCCACCTCGGCCCGCGCGGCCGTGAGGTGCAGGTCATGCTCGACCAGCTCGGCTACGCCTCGCTCGACGCGCTCGTCGACGCCGCCGTGCCCGCGACGATCCGCACCGAGCGCCCGCTCGACCTGCCGGCGGCGCGCACCGAGACGGAGGTGCTCGACCACCTGCGCGCGCTCGCCGCGAAGAACGTCGTCAAGACGCAGATGATCGGGCTCGGCTACTACGGCACCGTCACTCCCCCGGTGATCCGTCGCAACGTCCTCGAGTCCCCCGCCTGGTACACGGCGTACACGCCGTACCAGCCCGAGATCTCGCAGGGCCGCCTGGAGGCGCTGCTGAACTTCCAGCAGGTCGTCGAGGACCTCACGGGCCTCGACGTCGCGAACGCGTCGCTGCTCGACGAGGCGACCGCGGTCGCGGAGGCGGTCGCCCTCATGTGGCGGGCCTCGCGTGCGAAGAGCGGCTACGTGGTGCTCGACGCCGACCTCTTCCCGCAGACGCTCGCGGTGACGCTCGGTCGCGCGCAGGCCGTCGGCCTGCCCGTGGTGGTCGCGGACCTGTCGGGCGGCCTGGAGGCCGGGCTCGCCGCCGCCCGCGCGGCGGGCGCGTTCCCCGCCGAGGTGGACGACGACGCGCACCTCGTCGGCGTCGTCGTCCAGCAGTCGGGCGCGTCGGGTCGCGTCGTGGACTGGCGGCCCGTGGTCGCGGAGGCCAAGGACGCGGGTGCGCTCGTCACGGTGTCGAGCGACCTGCTCGCCCTGACGCTGCTGGTCTCCCCCGGCGAGCTCGGCGCCGACGTGGCGGTGGGCTCCGCCCAGCGGTTCGGCGTCCCGCTGTTCTACGGCGGCCCGCACGCCGCGTTCATGGCCGTCCGCAAGGGCCTCGAGCGGTCCCTGCCCGGTCGTCTCGTGGGCGTCTCGATCGACGCCGACGGCGACACCGCCTACCGCCTCGCCCTCCAGACGCGCGAGCAGCACATCCGGCGCGAGAAGGCGACGAGCAACATCTGCACGGCGCAGGCGCTCCTCGCGATCGTCGCCTCGATGTACGCGGTCTACCACGGCCCCGACGGCCTCCGCGCGATCGCCGAGCGCACCCACGCCCACGCCACGACCCTCGCCGAGCACCTGCGCGCGGGCGGCGTCACGGTCGAGCACGCCACCTTCTTCGACACCGTCCGCGCCGTGGTCCCGGGCCGCGCCGCCGCCGTCGTCGAGGCCGCCGCGACGGTCGGCGTCAACCTGTACAACCCTGACGCGGACCATGTACAGATTGCTTGCGACGAGACCACCACGCCGGCGATCCTCGCCACGGTCGTGCGGGCGTTCGGGATCGACCTCGCGACCGGACAGAGCGAGGACGCCGCTGCGGCCGCAGCACCCGGCCACGACCTCCCGGCCTGGGCGACCCGGACGACGCCGTACCTCCAGCACCCGATCTTCCGTCTGCACCGCTCCGAGACGTCGATGCTGCGCTACCTGCGCCGACTCGCGGACAAGGACCTCGCCCTGGACCGGACGATGATCCCGCTGGGCTCGTGCACGATGAAGCTCAACGCGACGGCGGAGATGGAGGCGATCTCCTGGCCGGGGTTCGCGGACCTGCACCCGTTCGTCCCCGCCGACCAGGCGCGCGGCTACGAGGAGCTCATCGGCGGCCTGGAGTCGGCGCTGGCGGAGATCACGGGCTACGCGGGCGTCTCCGTGCAGCCGAACGCGGGCTCGCAGGGCGAGTTCGCGGGCCTGCTGGCGATCCGCGAGTACCACGTGTCTCGCGGGGACGTGGAGCGCGACGTGTGCCTGATCCCCGCGTCGGCGCACGGCACCAACGCGGCGTCGGCGGCGCTGGCGGGCCTGAAGGTCGAGGTCGTGCGGACCGCCGAGAGCGGCGAGGTGGACCTCGCCGACCTCCGCGCCAAGCTGGCCGACCACGGGCCGCGGGTCGCGGCGATCATGATCACCTACCCCTCGACGCACGGCGTCTTCGAGGAGCACGTCCGCGAGGTGTGCGATCTCGTACACGAAGCAGGTGGCCAGGTGTACATCGACGGGGCGAACCTCAACGCGCTCGTCGGGCTCGCGCGCCCGGGGGAGTTCGGCGGCGACGTCTCGCACCTGAACCTGCACAAGACGTTCTGCATCCCGCACGGCGGGGGAGGGCCCGGGGTCGGACCGGTCGCGGTCGGCGAGCACCTCGTGCCGTTCCTCCCGGGCGACCCGCTGGCGCCGGGCGCGTCCGCCGCGACGCCCGTCTCGGCGACGCGGTACGGCTCGGCCGGGATCCTGCCGATCTCGTACGCGTACGTCGCTCTCATGGGCCCGGACGGGCTGACGGAGGCGACGAAGACGGCGGTGCTCACCGCGAACTACGTCGCGAGCCGGCTCGCCGACCACTACCCGGTGCTCTACACCGGGCCGAACGGCCTCGTCGCGCACGAGTGCATCCTCGACCTGCGCCCGATCACCGCGGAGACGGGCGTGACGGCGGAGGACGTGGCGAAGCGGCTCATGGACTACGGGTTCCACGCGCCGACGCTCTCGTTCCCCGTGGCGGGCACGCTCATGGTGGAGCCGACGGAGAGCGAGGACCTCGCGGAGCTCGACCGGTTCGTCGACGCGCTCGTCGCGATCCGCGGCGAGATCGACGCGGTGGCGTCGGGCCGCTGGGCGGTCGAGGAGTCGCCGCTGCGCGGCGCGCCGCACACCGCGGCGGCGCTCGTGGCGGAGGACTGGGACAAGCCCTACTCGCGCGAGCTCGCGGCCTACCCGGTCGCGAGCCTGCGCGCCGGGAAGTACTGGCCGCCGGTGCGCCGCATCGACGGTGCGCGGGGCGACCGCAACCTCGTGTGCTCGTGCCCGCCCCTGGAGTCCTACGTGACGGGAGACCTCGCATGACCGAGCAGCAGACCGGGACGACCGAGAGCGCGGAGCGCCGCAGCCCGCTGCACGACGAGCACGTCGCGCTCGGCGCGAACCTCACGAGCTTCGGCGGGTGGCTCATGCCGCTGCGGTACACGTCCGACCTCGCGGAGCACCGCGCCGTCCGCGAGGCGGCCGGCCTGTTCGACCTCTCCCACATGGGCGAGATCGAGGTCGCGGGACCGCAGGCCGCGGCCGCGCTGGACCACGCGCTCGTCGGGAACCTCTCCGCGGTCGCGCCGGGCCGGGCGCGCTACACGATGATCTGCCAGGAGGACGGCGCGGTCCTCGACGACCTCGTGGTGTACCGCCTCGCGGACGAGCGGTTCCTCGTGGTCGCGAACGCGGGGAACGCGGACCTCGTCGCGCGCGAGCTCGTGGAGCGGGCCGCGGGCTTCGACGCGACGGTCACCGACCAGGGCGCGGGCACGGCGCTCGTCGCGGTCCAGGGGCCGCGTGCGGAGGAGATCGTCGCGGGCCTCACGGACCCGGCCGACCCGGTCGCCGCCGAGACCGTGCGCGACCTCCGGTACTACGCGGCCGCGCCGCTCGTGCTGCGGACCGACGACGGCCCGGTCGACGCGCTCGTGGCCCGTACCGGGTACACGGGGGAGGACGGGTTCGAGCTGTTCGTGCCTGCCGACCGCGCCGCCGACCTGTGGCGCACGGTGCTCGCCGCGGGCGCGCCGCTCGGCCTCGTCCCGGCGGGCCTGTCCGCGCGCGACTCGCTGCGCCTGGAGGCGGGGATGCCGCTGTACGGGCACGAGCTCGACACCACGACCACGCCGTACGAGGCGGGGCTCGGGCGCGTCGTGAAGCTCGACAAGGTCGACGCCGACGGCGCGCCGCTCGAGTTCGTCGGCCGCGCCGCGCTCGCCGCGCGCCGGGAGTCGCCGCCCGCGCGCGTGCTCGTCGGGCTCCGGGGCCTGGGGCGGCGGCCCGCGCGGGCGGGCTACGCCGTCGTGCTGCCGGGCGACGGCGTCGACGCCGGGGGAGCGGTGGGGGAGTCCGCTCGCCGCGTGGGCACGGTGACGTCCGGCGCGCCGTCCCCGACGCTCGGCCACCCGATCGCCCTCGCGTACGTCACGCCCGAGCTGTCGGCGGAGGGCACCGAGCTTGCCGTCGACGTGCGCGGCCGGGCCGAGCCCGTGGTCGTCGTGCCGCTCCCGTTCTACCGTCGTCCCCAGCAGTCCTGACCGCCCCGTCGTCCCGAAGGAGAACCCCATGACCGAGGCCCAGTTCCCGGCGCACCTGCAGTACACGGCCGAGCACGAGTGGATCGACGGCTCGACGCCCGCCGTCGTCGGGATCACCGCGACGGCCGCCGAGGCCCTCGGCGACATCGTCTACCTGGAGCTGCCCGAGGTGGGCGCCGAGGTGACCGCCGGGAGCGTCATCGGCGAGGTCGAGTCGACCAAGTCCGTGTCGGAGCTCTTCTCGCCCGTGACGGGCACGATCGTCGAGGTGAACCAGGCGGCGGTCGACGACCCGGCCGTCGTGAACTCGGACCCGTACACCGACGGCTGGCTGTTCAAGGTCGACGTCGTCGACACGGGCGACCTGCTCACCGCCGACCAGTACGCGGCGCACGTCGGCAGCTGACGTCCGTGCCGGGGCGGTGCGGACCGCCCCGGCACAGGGTCGGCGCGCCGGTCAGCGGAACGTCGTCGCGTAGTACGTCTGCTGGTCGACGGTCTCGACCTCGACGTCCTGCGTCCGCTCGAGGTGGCGGCGCAGGTTGTCCGCGAACCGCAGCGAGTCGTCGTTGAACCGCGACACGTCGTAGGCGCACACGACGCGGTTCTCCGCGAGGTGCGCGACGAGCGCGTCGATCATGTCCATGAACGTCCGGCTCGCACGACGGCCCGGGTGGGCGAGCGTGAAGCCGATGTACCAGACGGCGCCGCGCGCCGCGTGCTCGGGGTAGCGCGCCGCGAAGAACTCCGGGCTCACCCACGGGACGGCCGCGAGGTCGGTCGCGAGCGTCGTCAGCCCGACGGCCGCGCCGTCGTCGTCGTGCGCGAGGAGCTTGAGCACCCGCGGGTCGCTCATCTCCTCGTCGAACTCCTCGCGGTGCAGCACGTGCCGGGCGGCCGCACGGGTCCGCAGCGGCTCGAACGCCTCGAGGTAGAGCTCCCAGAACCGGTCGGCGAGCTCGCCGTCCACGGTCTGCTCGAACGTGACCGCGGCGCGCCCCGCGCCCGCGCGCGCCGGCGCCGTCACCGGGTCTCCCCGTCCCAGCCCTCGCGGCGGTACGCGGCGACGACGACGGAGCACACGGGCAGCGACTCGCAGCGCACCCCGGCGACCCGGCGGCCGGCCGGGTGGAACCGGTTGCCGCGCGTCGCGGCCAGGTCCTCCAGGCTGAGCGTGAGGTCCAGCTCGAGCTGCTCGTGCGACGGCGCCTCGTGCTCCACGAACAGACCGGCACCGCTGTCGTCGTCGCGCAGCGACCACGCCACGCCCGCCCACGCCTCGTGGCCGGGCATCACGGCGTGCGCCTCGGCGTACACGCAGTAGAGGAGGTCGCCGTGCCCGCCGTACCCCTCCTCGAGGCGGTCCACCTCGACCACGCGGGACCCGGGCGGCACGACGGAGCTCAGCCGGACGAGGTTGAAGTCGCCGACGCCGGCGTCCGTGAGCGCCGCGTCGAACGCGGACAGCTCGGTCCTCCCCGTGCCCGTCCCATGGCTCACGTAGATGATGGGTCCCGCGGTCATGTGTTCTCCGTCCTCGAGGCTCTCGCCCCGTCGTCGTGCGCCGTGCCCCAGCGGCCCGCGGCCGTGTCCAGGAGGTCGAGCACGGGTTCCAGCAGCTTCTCGGGGGCGGTGCTCCCCTTGCGCAGGTAGACGGTATCTCCCAGCCTGAGGTCCGCACGCTGGTGCGCGTCGAGGCGCGCCCCGCTGTAGATGACGAGCGGGACCCGGCTCAGGCGGCCGTCCTGGCGGAGCGCGTCGACGACCTCGCGGCCCGCGCCGTCGGGCAGCGTGAGGTCGAGCACGACGAGCGCCGGGTCGTCGCCGGCGGCGAGCACCTCCAGCGCCTCGTGGACGCTGCGCGCCAGCGTGACGACGAGACCCGCGCCCTGCAGGACGGCCCGGACCACCTCGCCGACCTCCGGGTCGTCCTCGACGACGAGCACGTGCTCGTGGTGCGGGCGCAGGCTCACGGCCTCCTTGACGGTGCGCTCCAGCTCCGCGGGCGCGACCGGCTTGACGAGCCAGCGGTCGGCGAGGGACGCCGTCGCCACGGCCTTCGAGGGCTGCGAGCCCGAGACGATGACGACGGGCACGTTCGCCGTCGCGGCGCTCCGGCGCACCCGGTCGAGCACGTCCTGCCCGTCGCGTCCCGGCATCGCGAGGTCGAGCACGACGGCGGCGGGCCGGGCGGCCTCGATGGCCGCGAAGGCGAGCGTGCCGTCGGTCACCCCGACGACCTCGTACCCGCGCGACTCCAGGACCGCGCGCAGCACGTCGACGACGTACGCGTCGTCGTCGACCACCACGACCCGGGGGCGCTGGTCGCCGGGCGCCGTCGCGGGCACGTCGTCGGCCGGGCCGAGGACCGGCTCGGGCCGGGGGAGGGTCGCGCGGAAGGTCGCGCCCATGCCCTCGCCGCGGCTCTCGGCCCAGATGCGGCCCCCGTGGCGCTCCACGATGCTCTGCGAGATCGCGAGCCCGAGCCCGCTGCCGCCCCGCTCGCGCGAGTCCGACGCGTCGACCTGCTCGAAGCGCCGGAACACCGCCTCGAGCTTGTCGGGGGGGATGCCGCGCCCCTCGTCCTCGACGCGGAGCTCGACCATCTCCCCGGCGGAGCGTGCGGACACGCGGACCGTCCCGCCCGGCGGGGAGAACTTCACGGCGTTGCTCAGCAGGTTGGTCAGCATCTGCACGACGCGGTCCCCGTCGACGGCGACGACCTCGTCGGTGCCCTCCTGCACGATCTCGACGCCGGCGTCGCGCGCGAGCAGCCCGACCGGCTCCGCGGCCGTCGCGACGAGGTCGGCCACGCGGTGGTCGGCCCGCTCGAGCGGCGTCGTGCCCGAGTCCATGCGCTCGATGTCGAGGATGTCGTCCACGATCCGGTTGAGGCGGTCGCTGCTGGACCGCGCGACGTGCACCATGCGCGCCGAGCGCTCGGGGAGCGTGCCCAGGGCACCGCTGTCGAGCAGGCCGAGCGCGCCGCGGATCGCGGTGAGCGGCGTGCGCAGCTCGTGGCTCACGACGGACACGAACTCGTCCTTGAGCCGCTCGACCTCCCGCCGGTCCGTGATGTCGCGGAACACGACGACCGCGCCCAGCGTGCGGCCGTCGTCCTTGAGCGGGCTCGCCGTGACCTCGACGGCCACCTCGGAGCCGTCCTCGCGGAGGTAGACGTCCTGCTCGGCGACCGCGGTGATGCCGTCGCGCACGGCCTCCCGGATGTAGCAGGACTCCGCGGGATAGGGGTTGCCGTCCGCGTCGGGCGCGTGGAAGAGGGCGTGCGCGTCCCGGCCGATGAGCGAGTCAGGGCTCGCGCCGAGCGTGCGGGACGCCGCCGCGTTGACGAAGGTGACGCGGCCGTCGGGGTCGACGCCGTAGATGCCGTCCGCCACGGACTCGAGCGTCCGCGCGCGCTCCCCGGCGAGCGCGCGGAGCTGGGACGTGCGCTCCTCGACGCGCCGCTCCAGGCCGTGCAGCAGCGACTCGTTGTCGGCGACGACGAGGATCTGCCGTGCGACGACGGCGAGCAGCACGACGACCCACAGCGCGTTCGGGGCCCACGTGAAGCCCGTCGAGGACTGCACGACCCGGATCAGGGCGGCCGCGAGGAACAGGCAGAACGTCACGGTCGTGCCCAGGATCGCGGACCCCTGCGCCCGCTCGTCGGCCACCGGGCTGCCGCTCGCCGCCCGGTGCCGCGCGGCGAGCGCGATCATGAGGTACCCGCCGACCCACCCGACGTCGATCGGGCTGCCGAACGTGAACGTGCCGTCGGCGGAGAGCAGGGCGAACGCGACGTCGGCCACGGCGTAGAGCACGAACCCGCTGCCCACGAGCACGAGGGGCACCCGCTCGGAGGCGGTCGAGCGGGTCATCACGAGGACGGCGAAGGTCGCGAGCAGCGCGTCCACCACGGGGAGCGTGTACGCCGTGACGGCCGCGGTGCCGGTCGGCGGCGCCTCCGCCGAGCGGAGCGTCACCGCGTAGAGCGCGATGTACAGCACCGAGCCGCCGACGACGACGCTGTCGAGCAGCATCCGCCCGATCTCCTTGCCGCGCGGGCGCACGGTGGGGAAGAAGGCGAGCCCGACGATGCCGAGGAGCAGCGCGGCGATGTAGGCGTAGTCGCCCGTCGAGGGGTTGTCGACCAGGCCCGCGTAGACGTTGCCGACGAGACCGACCACCCCGCCGAGCGCGAGCAGGCTCCACGCCCGACGCCGTCGGCCCGTCGAGCGGGCCGCGCGCCACCCGCAGCTCGCCGCGGCGATCGCCCCGGCGCTCACGATCGAGGCCTGCGAGACCGTGCGTCGGGTCTCGGCGTCGAGCGGGCTCGCGAGGACGACGACGAGGAGCACGAGGACGACGCCGACCACCCAGCACCAGAGGACGAAGGGGTCGTGCGTCCGCTCCGTCGGTCCCCGCTGCCCCACCATGCGTCGAGCGTAGGGGACCGCCCGTGGGCGCGCGCTGCCGGGCGCGGGCTTCTCGGCTAGCGTCGGGACGATGGACGCGGAAGGGCAGAGCAGGCGGCGCGTGGTCGTCATCGACGACGACCCGTCGATCCGCGAGGTCGTCGAGCTCGCGCTCGACGTGGTGGGCGGCTACGAGGTGCACGTCGCCGCCGACGGCGACGAGGGCGCGGCGCTCGCCGAGCGCGTGCGGCCCGACGCGATCGTGCTCGACGTGATGATGCCCGTCGTGGACGGGCCCACCGTGCTCGCGCGTCTGCGGACCCGCCCCGCGCTGCGCGACGTGCCGGTCGTCTTCCTCACCGCCAAGGTCGGCGCGGGGGAGATCTCGCGCCTCGACGGCCTGGGCGCCGCCGGCGTCATCACGAAGCCGTTCGACGCTCTCGACCTCGCGGCCCGGCTCGGCGCGCTCCTCGGGTGGGAGCCGTGACGGCCGGGCCCGACGGTCGTGCGGACGACCGGCTCGACGCCGCGCTCGTCGTGCTGCGGCAGCGGGCGCGCGCCCGGAACGCGGCCCGGGTCGAGGAGGCGGCCCGCCTCCTGGGGCACGGGGCGGACGACGCGGAGGAGCCCTCGGCCGAGGCCGTCCTCGAGGCGGCGGCGCTGTGCCACGCCGTCGCCGGGTCCGCCGGGACGTTCGGCGACGACGACACGACCACGGCCGCGCGCGAGCTGGAGGCGGCGCTCCGCGGGGGCGACCTCGCCGCGGTACCGGCACGTCTCCAGCGCCTGCGCGCGCTGACCGACGGCGCCCGGGAGGGCACGAACCCCGAGTCTTGAGCAAATCTTGAGGTTCTCCTGCGGCGGACGTGGGATTCCCCCGAGGACCGCGCACCAGGGTGGTGGGTGCCGAGGGGACGGTCCCCCGGACTGGCAGGGGGTACTCCCATGATCGACACCGTGACGTCGCCCGACAGCCCGACCCGCGCGAGCCACGGGCCCCGCGTCCCGACGCCGACCTATCTCACGTCGGGCCCGCAGGCGAGCATCGACGCTGCCATGGCAGCGCTGAGCGACACCGTCGAGCGCACGCTGCAGGAGGACCTCGCCCAGGGAATGCTCCCGACGGTCGAGCAGATGAGCGTGAGCGTCGTGACCCGTTCGACGGGTTCCGTCGAGGACTACACGGCCGTCGCGCTGCTGCTGCTCTCGTACCAGCACCTCGTCTGACCTGCACCGACGCCGCTCCGGCGGCTGGTTCGTCCGGGTCTGGACGAACGTCCTGAAACTCGTCGCGAGAAGTCGCGTCATGAAACGACTCCCGTCCCATCCCTTCAAGTAGCACCAACCGGAACTCGCCACGTGGGGATGACGTGACCGGAGAGCATCTGGAGGAGAACATGAGCACCATCGAGCTGGTCCGCCCCATGGCGGCCCCGTCGGAGCGGATCGCCACCCCGATCGCTCCGCTGACCCGCCGGGAGCGGGTCGTCCTGTCGAACCTGTCTGAGGACGTCACGCTCGAGCAGATCGCCACCAAGCTCTTCGTCACGCGCAACACGGTCAAGTCGCAGGTCCGCAGCCTCTACCGCAAGCTCGGCGTCTCGACCCGTGCCGAGGCCGTGGCCTGGGCCCGGGCGGCCGGCCTGCGCTGACGAACGGCTCCGCGGCCCTCGCAGGCCGCGGTCACGGTCGCGTCACCCGCACGTCACGACGCCGTGCGACACTCCGCGTATGACTCTGCGCAGACTGGTGGTGGCCGCGGCGATCGTCGACGATCTCGTCGCCCCGCGGCTCCTGCTCAGCGCGCGCCGGTCCCGTCCGTCGCACCTCGCGGGCCGCTGGGAGTTCCCCGGGGGCAAGGTCGACCCCGGCGAGACCCCGACGGAGGCGCTGCACCGCGAGCTCCGCGAGGAGCTCGGCGTGGCCGTGGAGCTCGGTGACGAGATCGTGGGCCCCGACCACGGGACCTGGATCATCACCGACCGCCACGTGATGCGCCTGTGGTTCGCGCGGGTCACCGCGGGAGAGCCCCAGCCGCTCGTCGAGCACGACGAGCTGACCTGGCTCGACGCCGGGAGCTGGCTCGACGTGCCCTGGCTCGATGCCGACGTGCGCATCGTCGAGGAGCTCGCGCGCCAGGTGGCGCCCGAGGCGGTCTGACCGCCGACCCCTCCCGGCCTCCGCCACGCGCTCCGCGCGCGCCCTGCGGGACGCGTGGCTACGGTCGCGACGTGAGCCGAACCACCGCCCGGGCGCGCCGCGCGCTGCGCGACCTCGGGGACCGCCTGCCGCCCTGGGCCGCCGTCGTGCTCGGCGCCGCCGCCACCGCGCTCGGCGCCGCCGTCGTGCTGCGGCCGTTCGCCTCGCTCGCGGTCCTCGTCGTCGCGGTCGTCGCGGCGTTCGTGGCTCTCGGCGTCGTCGAGCTCGTCGGCGACGGCGGCACGACCCCGGACGCGCGCGGCCCCCGTGCCCTGCGCGTCGTGCGCGGGCTGCTGTTCCTCGCGCTCGCGGTCGCCGTGCTCGTGTGGCCCGCGCCGACGATCGGGGTCGTCGCGCTGCTCGTGGGCGTCGGCCTGGTCGTCGCCGGGGTCCTCGACGTGGTCGACGGCGTCCGGTCGTCGGGCACGGACCGCTGGGCCCGCGTGGCGGTGGGCGCGGCGTCCGTGCTGCTCGGCGGGCTCGCGCTCGTCTGGCCGGACGTGACCGTGCTCGTCGTCGCCGTGGTGCTGGGGGTGCGCCTCGTGCTGCTCGGCGTGCGGCTGCTCGTCGCCGGGGTGCGCCGTGCGCGCGCCGCGCGCCGTCCGCCCGAACCCGTCGCGGCGTCGTCGCGCCGGTCCCGGTCGGGGCGCCGCGGGCCGGCCGCGCTCGTCGGGGCCGTGCTCGCGTTCGTCGCGGCCGCGGGGCTGACGGGCGTGAGCGTCGCCGTGCAGCGCGCCGCGCCGCACGCCGACGCGTTCTACGACGCGCCCGACGCGCCCCCGGGCGAGCCCGGCAGCCTGCTGCGGGCCGAGCCGTTCACGCGACAGATCCCGGACGGGGCGACGGCCTGGCGCATCCTCTACACGACGACGCTCGACGAGGGGAGCCCACCGTCGCGAGCGGCCTCGTCGTCGTGCCCGACGGCGTCGGGACGGACGGGGGAGCGCCGCCGCCCGTCGTCGCGTGGGCGCACGGCACCACCGGCTATGCGCGCGGGTGCGCGCCCTCGGTGCTCGACGAGCCGTTCGAGTCCGGCGCGTTCTTCCTGCTCGACGACGTGCTCGCGCGCGGCTGGGCCCTCGTCGCCACCGACTACGCGGGGCTCGGCACGGCGGGACCGCACCCGTACCTCGTCGGCCAGGGCGAGGCCCGCTCCGTGCTCGACGCGGTGCGCGCGGCCCGCGCCCTCGACGACGCGACGCTCGGCGAGCAGACCGTCGTCTGGGGTCACTCGCAGGGCGGGCACGCCGCCCTGTGGACGGGCGCCGTCGCGCCCGCGTACGCCCCCGACGTGCCGCTCGCGGGCGTCGCCGCGCTCGCTCCCGCGAGCGACCTCACGGCCATGGTGTCCCACCTGGAGAACGTGCCCGGGGGAGCGTGTTCGCGTCGTAC
Organism: Cellulosimicrobium sp. JZ28; assembly: GCF_015327065.1. Taxonomy (NCBI): domain Bacteria; kingdom Bacillati; phylum Actinomycetota; class Actinomycetes; order Micrococcales; family Promicromonosporaceae; genus Cellulosimicrobium; species Cellulosimicrobium sp. JZ28. The sequence goes on from NZ_CP017660.1 coordinate 3,947,796, forward strand.
GTCGTGGCGGCGTACGACGCGGCCTACCCCGACGCGGACGCGATCGAGGCCGTGCGCCCGGGGGCGCGCCTCGTCGTGCACGAGATGGCTTCCCGCTGCCTGTCCGGGCCGGGCGCGCTCGTCTCCGTCGCCGAGGCGCTGTCCATGGACCAGCCGCTGTGGACGACAGACCCCACGGACGGCGCCCTGGGGGAGCGGCTCGCCGAGAACGTGCCGACGGGGGCGGTCGAGGCGCCGCTGCTCGTCGCGCAGGGGGCGTCGGACCCGCTGGTCCTCCCGAGCACGCAGGACGCGTACGTGGGGGAGCGGTGCGCGGCCGGGCAGCCGGTCGACTACCGCACGTACGAGGGGCGGGACCACGTCGGCCTCGTCCAGGCGGACTCGCCGCTCGCCCCCGACCTCGTGCGCTGGACCGAGGCGCGGCTCGCGGGCGAGCCGCCGACGCCGACCTGCGCCACCGGCTGACGCGTCGGCGTCGCCGCGTGCCGCGGCGAGGGCGGACGGCGGCCGACGGCTGTCAGGGGCGCTCGTCGTCCGCCGTGTCCGCCACGTCCGCCGTGTCCCCCGCGTCCGCCGCGCCGGCGCGCGCCCGGAGCAGGCTCGCCACGTCGGCGAGCGTGCTGCCCACGGCCCGTGGGGCGCGGTCGGGCCGCAGGTAGCGCTCGTCGTCGTCCGGGGTGCCCACGGTCGGGCGAGGTGGCGCCGTCGGCCCGTCCCCTGGCGAGGCGCCGGGCACGGCACCCGGCGCCGGGAGCCCCTGCACCACGCGGCCTCCGCCGGCCCGCCAGGCGAGCGTCGCGTCGACGAGGCGCCGGTACACCCCCGCGTCGAGCGGGTCGCGCAGCCACGCGTCGGCCGCCTCCGCGACGTGCCGCGCGAGGCGCCAGTCCTGGTCCGTCACGTCGTCTCCCGGTGGGTGGTGTGCCGTCGTCCGGTCCCATCCTCGCGTGCCGTGACCGCACCTGCTTGCGAGCGCGCGGGCGCGGCGCGACGGTGGCGTGCGGAGGTGGTAACCGTGGCCGACACGTTCCCCCGGATCGCCCAGGTCGTGCTCGACACGACCGACGCCCGCGCGCTCGCGGAGTTCTACCGCGGCCTGTTCGGGCTCGAGTACCGCGCGGGCGACGAGCCGCCCGCCGCGGGTGAGCCCGACCCCGACGGCGCGGACTGGCTCGTGCTGCGCGCCGCACCGGGTGGGGTCCAGCTCGCGTTCCAGCAGGTCGGGACGCTCCCGCCCTCGACGTGGCCCGACGACGGCGTGCCCCAGCAGCTGCACCTCGACTGCACCGTGCCCGACGTCGCGGAGCTCGACCGGCAGCACGACCGCGCCCTCGCGCTCGGGGCGCGGCTGCTGCTCGACCGGTCCGACGACCCGGACGAGCCGCTGCGCGTCTATGCCGACCCGTCGGGTCACCCGTTCTGCCTCTTCGTGGGCTGACGCGCGCGGTCGCCGCCCGTCGCCGGGCGCGGGATCATGCGTGCATGACCGCGACCCCGCTGACCACCGCCGAGCTCACCGACGTCTACACCGACCTCCATCGCCACCCCGAGCTCGCGTTCGCCGAGCACCGGACCGCCGGGATCGTCGCCGAGCGGCTGCGCGGCTGGGGGTACGACGTGCACGAGGGGATCGGCGGGACCGGCGTCGCGGGCGTCCTCGCGAACGGCGACGGACCGCGCGTCCTGCTGCGTGCCGACATGGACGGGCTCCCCGTCACCGAGCTCACCGGCCTGCCCTACGCCTCCACGGACACCGCGACCACGCCCGACGGCCACGAGTCCGGCACCATGCACGCGTGCGGCCACGACGTGCACGTGACGTGCCTGCTCGGCGCCGCGGCCGAGCTCGCCGCGCACCGCGACACGTGGTCGGGCACGCTCGTCGTCGTCTTCCAGCCCGCCGAGGAGGTCGGCGGGGGAGCGCGGGCGATGGTCGCGGACGGCCTGTTCGACCGGACCGGCGGGCGTCCCGACGTCGTCCTGGGGCAGCACGTCATGCCCCTGCCCGTGGGCGTCGTCAACCTCACGGCCGGGCCGGCGATGGCCGCGACCGACTCGTTCCGCGTCACCCTGCACGGCAAGGGCGGTCACGGCTCGAGCCCCGAGTCGACGGTCGACCCCGTCGTCATGGCGGCCGCGACGGTCATGCGGCTGCAGGGCGTGGTGTCGCGGGAGGTCGGGGCGCGGGAGTCCGCGGTCGTGACCGTCGGGGCCCTGCGCGCCGGGACGCAGGCCAACATCATCCCGGGGTCGGCGGAGCTGCTCGTCAACGTCCGGTCCTTCACGCCCCAGGTGCGCCGTCGCGTGCTCGACGCGATCCACCGCATCGTCGACGCCGAGGCCGCGGCGTCCGGGGCACCCCAGGCCCCGGAGTACGAGGAGGTCTCGACGTTCGACCTCATGGTCAACGACCCCGCCGCCGCCGAGCGCACCCGGGCCGTCCTCGCCCGCACGCTCGACGAGCAGCACGACCGCATCGAGGCCGCGGGCGGGCGGGCCGCCGTCGTGTCGCTGCCGCCGCTGCCCGGCTCCGAGGACGTCGGCGACCTCGCCACCGCCGCCGGCGTGCCGCTCGTCTACTGGAACCTCGGCGGATTCGACCCCGCCCTCTTCGCCGCGTTCGACCTGTCCACCGCGACGGGCATGGGCAACCTGCCCGACGGCGTCGCCCCGAACCACTCCCCGTACTTCGCGCCCGTCCCCGAGCCGACGCTCGACCTGGGCGTCGCGCTCCTCGTCGCCGCGGCGCGCGACTGGCTGCGCACGGCGTGACGTCGCCCCGCGCGACCGTGGCGCGCGCGTGGGGCTGCGGCTCCGCCGGGATGAACCCGGGCTCTCCCTGAGCGGACCGGGGCACTCCCTGAGCTGACCCGGGCTTACCTCGGCGGACCCGGGCATTACCCGGGCGGGCCCGGAGGCCGCGTCGTCGTCGGGGTCAGGCGGACTTCTCGCGCGGGGTGCGTGCGCGCGCGGTCGTGGTGCGCGGCACGATCGTGGGATTGACGTTGTCCAGCACGACCTCGCGCGTGATCACGACCCGCTCCACGTCATCACGCGACGGCACGTCGAACATCACCTGCTGCAACACCTCCTCCATGATCGCGCGCAACCCCCGCGCCCCCGTCCCGCGCAACAACGCCTGCTCCGCGACCGCCTCGACCGCACCCTCGGTGAACTCCAGCTCCACCCCGTCGATCGCGAACATCCGCTGATACTGCTTCACCAACGCATTCCGCGGCTGGGTCAAGATCCGCACCAACGCCTCACGATCCAACGCCGCCACCGACGCGATCACCGGCAACCGCCCGATGAACTCCGGGATCAACCCGAACCGGTGCAGATCCTCGGGGCGCACCTGCGCGAACAGGTCCTCCCCCGCACCCGTCTCGATCGGCGCACCAAACCCCACACCCCGCTTGCGCGCCCGCGCCGCCACGATGTCGTCCAACCCCGCAAAAGCCCCCGCCACGATGAACAGCACGTTCGAGGTGTCCACCTGGATGAACTCCTGGTGCGGATGCTTACGACCACCCTGCGGCGGCACCGACGCCGACGTGCCCTCGATGATCTTCAACAACGCCTGCTGCACACCCTCACCCGACACGTCCCGCGTGATCGAGGGGTTCTCCGCCTTGCGCGCCACCTTGTCGATCTCATCGATGTAGATGATGCCCGTCTCAGCCTTCTTCACATCGAAGTCCGCCGCCTGCACCAGCTTCAACAGAATGTTCTCCACGTCCTCACCGACATACCCCGCCTCGGTGAGCGCCGTCGCGTCCGCGATCGCAAAAGGCACGTTCAACATCCGCGCCAACGTCTGCGCCAGATACGTCTTGCCCGTCCCCGTCGGACCGATCAACAAGATGTTCGACTTCGCCAGCTCCACGTAGTCCGGGTCGTCGGTCGCGAGGGCCTCGCCCGCCTCCTCGGCGGCAGCGGCGGCACGCACGCGCTTGTAGTGGTTGTGCACCGCGACGGCCAGCGCCCGCTTGGCGCCGTCCTGCCCGACGACGTAGCGGCTGAGGTGCGCGAAGATCTCGTGCGGCGTGGGGAGCGGGCCGCTGCCGGTGACGATGTCCTGCTCGGCCGACTCCGTCTCGCGGTCCTCCTCGACCATCTCGAGGCAGAGCGCGACGCACTCGTCGCAGATGAAGACGCCCGCGGGGCCCGCGATGAGCCGCTTCACCTGCCGCTGCGACTTGCCGCAGAACGAGCACGTGAGCGCGTCCGCCGCGCGGGGCCCGCGCTGACCGCGCGCGCCGCCGTCGTCGGTGCCGTCGGAGCGTGCCACCAGGTGCCTCCAGTCGAGTCGGTTGCGGCCGATCGTAACCGCCGCCCACGACACCCCCGCACGCGAGCCCTGGGACGCGCCGGTCAGGCGTGCGGGACGTCGTCCGCCGGGACGCCGCCCGCATCCTCGGTGAGGAGCTGGAGCCGGCTCGCGGTGCGGAACGCGTCCGGGCGGTCGGGGAGCGCGGTGCGGAAGGTGCCGAGCGCATGGGGCGACGTGACAACGAGTTCGACGTCCGCGTCGACCAGCACGTCGACGACCGCGACGAACCGCTGCTGGGCCTCGCGGTCGACGGCGGTGAGCAGGGGGACGTCGGTGACGACCCACCGGCGGAAGCTCACGGACCAGTCGAGGTACTCCAGCGTCGACGTCGGCCGGCCCGCGAGGTCGTCGAACGTCACCCACAGCTCGTCCGCGCGCGCCGCCGTCACGGGGAACGTGCGCGACCCGGTGCGCACCGCCGTCGCCTCGCCCGCGCCCGGGCGGCGCAGGCCGCGGGCCTCGAGCTGCGCCGTCGTGCCGGGGCGGAGCCACGTGCCCGCGGCGAACCCGGCGCGACCGCGCCCGCCGAGCGTCCGGTAGTCCGTGGGCCCGGCGAGCTCGACGACGTCGAGGTGCGTGCGCAGGAGCGCGATCCCCGGCTCGGCGACGTGGTGCCACAGCGGGTTCGGCAGCAGCGTGCCGGGCTCGTAGTTGGACGTCGCGAGCACGACGACGCCCGCCGCGAACGCGCGGCGCAGGAGCCGCGTGAGGAGCGTCGCGTCGCCCGTGTCGTGCAGGTGGAGCTCGTCGAGGAGGAGCAGCGTCGTGCCGCGCAGGAGGTCGTCGATCGCGTCGTCGACCGCGCTCGGGCGGTCCTCGGGCCGCACCTCCGGCCCCGGGGGTTCTGGCGCCGGGGGTTCCGGGACCTGCGGCGCCCGGGTGCGCCACCCGCGCGTCGGGCCCCCGTGCCCGACGGCGGCGCGCGGCTCCGCGCGGGCGGCCTCCCGGCGCGCGTGGATGGCCGCGTGGAGTTCGCGGAAGAGGTCGTAGACGTGCGTGCGGCGCACGGCACCCGCGGGGAGCCCCGGCGTGACGGCGTCGACGAACGCCGTGGCGAGCCAGGACTTGCCCCGCCCGACCGGCCCCCAGACGTACAGCCCGCGGACGGGACGTCGTCGGGCCCGGGCGACGTCGTCGCCGAGCCGCGCGAGCAGGTCGAGGAGGGCGCGCTGGCCGGCGTCGAGCACGATGCCGTCGCGGGCGGCGGCCGCCTCGACCGCGCGGCGGACGCGGTCGGCGCGGGGGCGGGTCACGGGGACACCCTAGGCGCGGCGGTCCGCCGGTCGGAGTCGGCGGTGAAAGCGCTAGACTGGAACCGTTCCAGAGAAGAGTGCGTCGTACCTGCCGCGGGAGGCCGAGTGACCGACCTGATCGACACCACCGAGATGTACCTGAAGTCGATCTACGAGCTGCAGGAGGAGGGGATCCCCCCGCTGCGCGCGCGGATCGCCGAGCGCCTCGGGCACTCGGGGCCGACGGTCTCGCAGACCGTGGCGCGCATGGAGCGCGACGGCCTCGTCGTCGTCGGGGGCGACCGCCAGCTCGAGCTCACGGCACTCGGCCAGCAGACGGCGGTGCGCGTCATGCGCAAGCACCGCCTCGCCGAGCGCCTGCTCACCGACGTCATCAAGCTCGACTGGGAGCACGTCCACACCGAGGCCTGCCGGTGGGAGCACGTGATGAGCGACCTCGTCGAGCGGCGCCTCGTCGGGCTCCTCGACCACCCGGCGCACGACCCGTACGGCAACCCCATCCCCGGCCTGCGCGAGCTCGGCGAGGACCTGCCCGAGGTCGGTTACCTCCAGGGCGTCGTGTCCCTGCGCGCGCACCTCGTCGCGCGCGGCGCGGTGCCCGGCACCGAGGTGCGCGTCGTGCTCCAGCGCATCGCCGAGCCGATCCAGGTCGACGTCGAGCTGCTCGCGCGGTTCGCCGAGGCCGGCGTGCTCCCGCACCGGACCCTCGTGGTCACGGTGGGCGACGGCGTCGTCACCGCCTCGGGCGAGGGCGCCCTGACCGTCCTCGACCTGCCCGACGACGTCACGCGCCACCTCTTCGTGACCGCGGACTGACCGGGGTGGCCCTGGGCGGCCGCCGAGAACGAGGTTGGTCCCGCTATCCGGTGGATAGCGGGACCAACCTCGTTGTGGTGGGGGAGCGGGGTCGTGCTCGCCGACCGGGTGTCGTGCGGCGGGGTCGTCAGGGGACGATGAGCCCGGCGGTCTGGGTCTTGGCGCGCTGGAGGCGGGCCTCGGCGTCGGACCAGTTGACGAGGTTCCACCAGGCGGTGACGTAGTCGGCGCGCACGTTCTGGTAGTCGAGGTAGTAGGCGTGCTCCCAGACGTCGAGCAGGACGATGGGGGTCAGGCCGAGGGTGAGGTTGCCCTGCTGGTCGTAGAGCTGGACGGTGATGAGCTTCTGGCCGATGGAGTCCCAGGCGAGGATGGCCCAGCCGGAGCCCTGGACGCCGGCGGCGACGGCGGCGAACTGCTTCTTGAAGGCGTCGAAGGAGCCGAAGTGCTCGTCGATCGCGGCGCCGATCTCGCCGGTGGGCTCGCCGCCGCCCTCGGGGGAGAGGTTGGTCCAGAAGGCGGAGTGGTTGACGTGGCCGCCGAGGTTGAACGCGAGGTTCTTCTCGTGGAGGTTGATCGCGGCGAAGTCGCCGGACTCGCGGGCCTCGGCGAGCTTCTCCAGGGCGGTGTTCGCGCCGGTGACGTAGGCCTGGTGGTGCTTGGAGTGGTGCAGCTCCATGATCCGCCCGGAGATGTGCGGCTCGAGCGCACCGTAGTCGTAGGACAGCTCGGGGAGAGTGTAGACAGGCATGGTTCCTCAGGTTCCTTCCGTCGGTATGCAGCCACGCTAGGACCTCGACCACGGTTGAGGTCAAGGAGGGCGCGCTGTGATCTTGCAGGTCGGACGGGTCGTCCCGCCCGTCGAGCGGCCTCGTTCGGCGTGCGCAACCATGGTCGGATGGGGACCGTCTCGGACTACCTCGCCGGTGCCGACGAGCCGGACCGCGTGGCGCTCGCGCGCGTGGTCGAGATCGCGCGGGACGTCGCACCGGCCGCCACCGAGGGGACGAGCTACGGCATGCCTGCACTGCTCTACCGCGGCAAGGCGCTGCTCAGCGCCATGGCGTCCGCGAAGCACCTCGCCGTCTATCCGTTCAGCCCTGCGGCGGTAGCGGCCGTCGAGCCGCGGCTCGACGGGTTCTCGCACGCGAAGGGGACCGTTCGGTTCTCCCGGGACCACCCGCTGCCGGACGACGTCGTGCGCGACCTCGTCGCGACCCGCGTCGCGGAGATCGACGCGCAGCTCGACCGCTGAGCCGCGCGCCGTCGAGCACAGGACCTGCGAGCGAGGTCGGCCGGGTGCTGGCCGGCGGACTGTGCTCGGCCCGCGTGCGCTCGGTGCGGGGGTCAATCCGCTAGGGCGGGCGGCCGTCGTCGGGCACCATGGACGGATGCCCGACGACGTCCGCCCCGGCCTGCGCGTGACGACCACCCTGGTCGTCCCCGAGGCGGAGCTGTCGTGGCGGTTCTCGCGCTCGTCCGGCCCCGGCGGGCAGGGCGTCAACACGACGGACTCGCGCGTCGAGCTGTCGTGGGACGTCGCCCGGTCGGCGGTCCTCACCGAGGCCCGGCGCGCGCGCCTGCTCGACCGGCTGGGTCGCCGCGTCGTCGGGGGCGTCGTCACGGTCGCGGCGTCCGAGCACCGGGAGCAGCGGCGCAACCGCGAGGCGGCGCGCACCCGGCTCGCCGCGCTGCTGGCGGCGGCCGTCGCGCCGCCCGGGCCGTCGCGGCGGGCGACGCGGCCCACGCGCGGGTCCGTCGAGCGGCGGATCGCCGCCAAGAAGCGGCGGACGGACGTCAAGCGCCTGCGCCGCCCGCCGCAGGACTGACCGTGCTGGCACGCCTCACCGACCACGACCCTGCGCGCGGTCGAGCACGAGCCTCCTGTCGTTCTCGACGGGAGAACGACAGCAACCTCGTGGTCGGCGGGATCAGAGGCGGCGCGCGAGCTCCGGGTAGTCCACGACGAGACCGTCGGCGTCGACGGTGAGGTCGGCCGTGAAGTCCCGCGTCGCGCTCGTGTACCTGACGACGCCCTGCCCGGTCGCGGGGTCGAGCGGCTCGCGCGCCGCGTAGACCTGGTCGCTGCGCAGGACGCGCAGCGACGGCACCTCGACCCAGGCCATCACGAGGTGCGTCTCGTGCGCCGGCGGGTCGTCCCCGAGCAGCCCGAGCCGCAGGATCGGCATCGTGTTCGTCACCGGGCAGAGCGCGATGTCGCAGTCCAGCGCCCCGTCGAGCGTGGCCGGGTCCTCCACGCCGGGCGCGGCCAGGCCCGACGGCGGCGTCCCCACCTCGCGCACGTCGGCCCGCCACGCGCCGTCGGGCAACCGGACGAGGTCGAGGTGCCGCGACCACCCGAGGCCCCGCACCGACACGTCGAGGTGCTCCGTGGCCCAGCCCGGCCCGGTGCGCAGCGCCCACGCCGTCGCGTAGGTGGTGGCGCGCGACGTGCCGAGCGCGGCCAGGCGGTCGCCGCGGACGGTGACCGTCGCCGCCTCGAGGCGGTCGGGGTCGTCGTCCCAGCCGGTCCATGCGACGTGCCTCGTCCGTGGGCTCACGCCGGTCAGTGTGGGCCGAAAAGCCGGTGCCCGCGCGGCGAGCGCGTGGCAGGGTCGCGCCATGACCTCACGCATCTCCCACACCACCTTCGACGCGCGGGACGCCTACGCGCAGTCCGTCTTCTGGGCCCAGGTCCTCGGGTACACCGACGTGCCCGGCGACCCGAACCTCCCCGGCCACGAGGAGTGCATGATCGTCCCGCCGGCCGACGCGACGACGCCCGCCGAGAGCCGCGGGCACGTCCTGTTCGTCGAGGTGCCCGACGACAAGCAGCTGAAGAACCGCGTCCACCTCGACCTGCGGCCCACCGACAGGTCGCGCGAGGAAGAGGTCGAGCGCCTGCTCGCGCTCGGCGCGACCCAGGTCGCCGACCGCCGCACGCCCGACGGGCTGGGCTGGGTCGTCCTCGCCGACCCGGAGGGCAACGAGTTCTGCATCCTGCGCAGCGACGCCCAGGTCGCGGCGGACGCGGCGCGCTAGCGGTCGGTCATCCGGATCCAGCCGCGCTGCGCGGCCCGGACGCCGGCCTCGAACCGGCTGGTGGCGCCGAGCCGTCCCATGAGGCCGGCGGCGTGACGGCGCACGGTGCGGGGCGAGACGCCGAGCCGGACGGCGACGGCGGTGTCGGTCTTGCCCTCGGCGAGCAGCCGCAGCAGCGTGTCCTCGCTCGGGGCGAGCGCGTCGCCGTCGGGCCGTGCGCGGTCCCACTCGGACTCGGCGAGGGCGCGCAGCGCGGCGACGGCGTCGCGGTCGGTCACGGCGCGCGTGCGCCCGGGGCGCGCCACGAGCACGACGGTGTCGTCGAGGGCGACGAGCGACACCGGGAGGGAGGTCGCGACCCGTCGCTCGACCGCGGGGGCGCCGCCGCTCGCGTCACCGGGCCGACCCGCCGCACGACCGGGGCCGCCGTCCTGCGCGGGCGTGCCGTCCGTGCCCTCGTCGCGACCCGCACCGAGCATCACGACGCGGAGGCGTGCGGCGTGGCGGGCGCGCTCGTGGACCCGGAGCCACAGGGGCTCCGGGCAGGCCTCGCTGCCGTCGTCGAGGACGAGCACGTCGTGCGCGCGGCGCAGCGCGAGGGCCCGCGCGGAACGGCGGGCCCCGAGGACCGGGTCCCGCTCCGTCGAGGTCACGCCGTGTGACTGTAGTCGACCCCGGCAACGGTCCCGGGCCGTCCCGCGGTGCGGACCGATGTGACGAGTTGCGGTCGAGAGAAGGCATTTGTCCTCTTCCGGCCACGTGAATTTGTTTACACCGCGAGCAACCGCTGCGAGGCTTCCCCCGGACCGCCGGGGTGGGGCGTGTGCTTCCTGGCGTCCGCGTGCGTCGGGACGGTCCCGGCGCCGGCGAGCAGGGGGCGACGTGGGCGTGCAGCCGGACGACCGGACTCTCGTGGACCTCGTCCGCGACCACGTGCGCGAGCGCCCGGACCACCCGGCGGTCGTCGTCGTGCCGGAGGTGGGAGAGCGGCGCACGCTCACCTACGCCGAGCTCGACGCGCAGGCGGCGGCGCTCGCGGCCCGCCTCGCCGCCCGGCACGAGCCCGGCGACCGCGCGCTGGTGCTCTACTCGGCCACCGCGTCGTTCGTCGTCGGGCTCCTCGCGTGCTTCTCCGCCGGGCTGGTGCCCGTCCCGTCCCCCCTCCCGGGCGGGCAGGCGTACCAGCGCGAGCGCGTGCGCGGCATGCTCGCGGACTGCGACGCCGCCGTCGTGCTCGTCGACCCGACCGCCGCGATCGAGACGACGGAGTGGGCCGTGCCGCTGCGGCGCGCCGACGGCAGTCCCGTCGCCGTCACCGTGGTCGACGGCGCGACGGACGGCCCGGCGCGGCGGGACCGCCCGGGCCCGCAGGACGTCGCGTTCCTCCAGTACACCTCCGGGTCCACGAGCAGCCCCAAGGGCGTCGTGGTCACGCACGCGAACGTGCTGCACCACCACGACGCCTTCACCACGACGCTCGGCCTCGTCCCGGACGACGTCTTCTGCAGCTGGCTCCCGGGGTACCACGACTTCGGCCTCGTCGGGATGCTGCTCGTGCCGCTCGGCCTCGGGGCGACGGCGGTCGTCGTGCCCTCGACGTCGTTCCTCAAGCGCCCCGTCCGCTGGCTCTCCGCCATCACCGAGACGGGGGCGACCGTCACGGCATCGCCGAACTTCGGCTACGACCAGTGCGCGCGGCGCGTGCGCGACGACCAGCTCGCCGAGCTCGACCTGGCCCGCCTGCGCTGGGCGCTCGGCGGCGCCGAGCCGGTCGACCCGGCCGTCCTCGACGCGTTCACGCGCCGGTTCGAGCCCGTGGGCTTCCGCGGGTCCGCGCACGGCCCGGGGTACGGCCTCGCGGAGGCGACGCTGACGGCCACGTACCCCGACAGGCGCCTCCCGCTCGTCGTCACGGCCGACGAGACGGCGCTCGCCGACGGCCGCCTGGTCGTGACGGAGGAGGCTTCCTCTCTGTCCGCCCTCCCCGACGCCGCGACGGTCGAGGGGCCGGGCGCGCGCCTGGTGTGCTGCGGCGTGCCGAGCGGGGTGGAGCTGCGGGTCGTGGACGGTGAGGGCGGCACCGTGCCGGACGGCGCGGTCGGCGAGGTCTGGCTGCGCGGCGGCAGCGTCGCGGCCGGGTACTGGGGCGACGCGGCGGCGACCGCGACGGCGGAGACGTTCGGCGCCGTCGCCGCGGACGGCACGGGCCCGTGGCTGCGGACCGGCGACCTGGGAGCCCTGCACGGCGGCCAGCTCGTCGTCACGGGCCGCATCAAGGAGCTCCTCATCGTCGCGGGCCGCAACCTCTACCCGTACGACCTGGAGCGCGAGCTGCGCCGCCTGCACCCCGGGGCCGAGGGCCGCCCGGGTGCGGTGTTCGAGGCGGAGGGCCGACCGGGCACGCTGTGCGCGGTCCAGGAGTTCCGCCCCACGCCGGGCGCCCGGGCGGGCGGGGCGGCGAGCGCCGAGGAGGAGCTGGACGCCGTCGTCCGGCAGATGGCGGCCCACCTCGCGACGGTCTCGGGTGCCGCGGTGCACGACGTCGTCCTCGTGCGTCCCGGCCAGGTGCCGCGGACCACGAGCGGCAAGATCCAGCGCGGCCGGGCGCGCGACCTGCACGGCCGGGGCGACCTGGCCGCGCTCCACTCCCTGCGTGCGGCCCGCGACCGCGCGCACCCCGAGCTCGCAGGGAGCCGACCATGACCGCACCCCGCCCCGACGCCTTCGACGACCTCGTGCTGTGCCTCGTCGCCACCGCGCTCGGCGTCGCCCCCGCCGACGTGGACGCGGGGGCCGACCTCGCTGGGCTCGGTCTCGGCTCGGTCCAGGTGCTGGCGCTGCTCGGCGACCTGGAGGACGCCCTCGGCGTCGACCTCGACCCGGAGGCCGTCGTCGACAACCCGACGCCCCATGCGCTCGCGGCGCACCTGCGCAGCGTCGTCGACGTCCCCGGGACGGCGGCATGACGACCCTCGTCGACGTCGGCGCGCACGTGCCCGCGACGCGCGTGCCGATCCGGGACCTCGCCGACGAGCTCGGCCTCGACCACCTCGAGCTCGGCGTGTTCGAGCGGTTCTTCGGGCTGCGCGAGGTGTGCACGGCGCCGGGGCAGACCCTCACCGACCTGCTCGTCGCCGCGGCGCGCGCCGTGCCCGGGCTCGCGGGCAACGAGCACCGCGTCCGGTACGTGCTGGGGGCGCGGACCATCGCGACGGTCGCCCCGGTCGGGGTGAACCCCCTGCACGACGCCGCGACGCGCCTCGGCCTGGACCACGCGGTCGTGTGGACGCTCACCCAGCACGCGTGCGCGTCGGCGCTGCTCGCGGTCGACCTCGCGGGGCGTCTCCTCGCGTCGGACGGCGACCCCGACGCGCTCGCGCTCGTGCTTACGGGGGAGAAGGCGTTCAGCCCGGGCTCCCGGCTCATCGAGGGCACGACGATCATGGGCGAGGGCACGGCGGCGTGCCTCGTCGCGGCGTCGCGCCCCGCAGGCTCGTCCGCCGACGGGCCCGCGCCGGGCAGCCCCGTCCTGGCCTACGCGACCCGCACGCTGGGCGAGTACCACCAGGTGCCGCTCCCCGAGGATCTCGCGGGCCCGTTCGGCGTCGCGTACACCGAGGTGCTCGCCGAGGTCGTGCTGGAGGCCGTCGGGCGCGCGGGCCTCACGCTGGACGACCTCGCCCTCGTCCTGCCGCACAACGTCAACCGCGTGTCCTGGCGGCGGCTGTGCACGCGTCTCGACCTCCCGCTCGCGCGCGTCCGGCTCGACGACGTCCCGGTGACCGGCCACTGCTTCGGGGCGGACTCGTTCATCGGCTACGCCGCCGCGCGCGCCGAGGGTCGGCTGCGGCCCGGCGACCCGTTCCTCATGGTCGCCGTCGGGCTGGGCGCCACGTTCTCCGCCATGGTCCTGCGCCACGAGGGCTCCGAAGGCGCCACGGTCCACGACACGAAGGAGCACGCATGACGGTCGAGCAGGTGACGGGGACCGCCCCGCACACCACCACGACGGCCGGCCGCGAGCCGTTCCTCGCGCGGACGAAGCGCGCGCTCGCGGGCGCGCCCGACGCGCCGCTCGTGCTGCTGGGGAACGTCGAGGTCGAGGACGCATGGGCGGTCGGGGAGGTCGGCCTGCCCGCCGTCGGCGGCGCGTCGGCGACGGCCGCGCTCGTCCACCGCATGGACGAGCTCGCGCTGCTCCTCGCGGGCCCGCACGACCACGTCGTGCTCAAGGCCGAGCCGGACCCCGACCACCTCGCGCACCTGGACGCGCTCGGCGTCGGGCTCCCTACGGTGCACGTCGCCGGGTCGAGCGACCCGCTGCGCACGGTGACGCTCGACGCGCTCGACTCGCCCGCGCTGCTCGCGCGCCTGGGGGAGCTCGCGGCGGACGGCGTGCGGCTCCTCGCGCACGGGACGTCGTCGGCCGAGGAGGACCTCGCGACGGCGACGGGCCTGCGCTCGGTGCTCCCCGACGCGGCGACGACCAAGACCGTCAACAGCAAGGTCTACAGCCGCGGTCTGTGCGACGAGCTGGGCGTCGAGCAGGCGCGCGGCTGGGCGTGCCGCACCGTCGAGGACTTCGAGCGCGCGTGCGCTGAGGCCGCGCGGCTCGTCGCGGACGGCGCGACCGTCGGCGTCAAGGACGCGTACGGCGTCTCCGGGAAGGGGATCCTCGTCGTCGACGACCCGCACCGGCTCGACCAGCTCGTGCGCATGGTCGCGCGTCGGGCCGCGCGCTCGGGCGACGACCGCCTCGCCGTCGTGGTGGAGGTCTGGGCCGACAAGGCGACGGACCTGAACTACCACTTCACCGTCGGGCGGGACGGCTCGGTCGCGTTCGACTTCGTCAAGGAGGCGATCACGGAGGGCGGCGTCCACAAGGGCCACCGCATCCCGTCGCGCCTGCCCGCGGACCAGGTCGACGCGCTGGCCGAGCTGTCGGGCCGCCTCGGCGCGCGCCTCGCGGCCGACGGCTTCCACGGCCTCGTCGGGGTCGACGCGCTCGTGCGCACCGACGGCCGGCTCCTGCCCGTGCTCGAGATCAACGCGCGCAGCAACATGTCGACGTACACCGTCCCGCTCCAGGAACGGTTCCAGCCCGACGGGTGGGTCGCGCTCGCGCGCCAGTACCCGCTGGTGCTCGACGCGCCGCTCCCGTTCGCGGCGCTCCACGACCTGCTCGGCGACCTGCTGCCCGGCGCCCCCGGCGCGGCGGGCCTGGTGGTCCAGGGGACCGGCACGGTCAACGCGGGGCCGTCGGGCGCGTCCGGGCCGACGTCGGGCGCGACGTTCGCGGGACGGCTCCACGGCCTCCTCGTCGCGCCCGACGAGGACACCCTGACCCGCCTCGACCGCGCCGTGACGGAGCGGCTGGCCTCGCGGCCCACCGGTCGCCCCACCGAAGGAGACGCCCGATGACCACGACCCCGACCCGGCCGGCGACGCCCGGGAGCGCGGACCTCGCCGCGGTCGCGGAGCGGTACGGGACCCCCGTGTACGTGTACGACGGCGACGTGCTCGCCGCGAACTACCGGGCGCTGCGCGAGCGGCTGCACCCCGCGCTGGGGATCTTCTACTCGCTCAAGGCGAACCCCAACGTCAGCGTCTGCGGGCTGCTGCACGCGCTCGGCGCGAACGCCGAGGTGTCGTCCCTCGCGGAGCTGCGCACCGCGCTCGCCGCGGGCGTCGCGCCGCAGGACGTCCTGTTCCTCGGCCCCGGCAAGAGCCGGGACGAGCTCGTCTCGTGCCTCAACACGGGCGTGCGCGCGATCATCGTCGAGTCGCTCCCCGAGCTCGCGCTCGTGGACGAGCTCGCGCAGGCGGTGGGACGGCCCGCGCGCGTCGTGCTGCGCGTCAACCCGTCGTTCTCGGTCAAGGGCTCCGGGCTCACCATGGGTGGCAAGCCGCGTCAGTTCGGCATCGACGAGCAGCAGCTCCTCGACGCGCCCGACCTGTGCGACGGCCTCACCGCGGCCCGCGTCGTGGGCGTCCAGGTGTACATGGGGACGCGGATCCTTGACGAGGGCACGATCGTCGAGAACACGACGCGCATCTTCGAGCTCGCCGAACGGCTCGCGGAGCGCCTGCGGTTCCCGCTCGAGCTCGTCGACGTCGGCGGCGGCCTGGGCGTCGCGTACTTCGAGCGCGAGCGCGACCTCGACGTCGAGGTCCTCACCGCGGCGCTCAACCCCGTCGTCGAGGCGTTCGTGCAGCGCCACCCCCGGACCGACCTCGTCATGGAGCTCGGCCGCTACCTCGTGGCGCTGTGCGGCACGTACGTCGCGCGCGTGCGGTACGTGAAGGAGTCCATGGGCGAGCGGTTCGCCGTGGCCGACGGCGGCACGAACCACCACATGGCGGCCGTCGGCATCGGGTCGTTCGTCAAGCGCAACTTCCCGATGCGCCGCGTGGGACCCGCCTCGACCGCCGAGGACGTCGCGTGGAACGTGACGGGCCCGCTGTGCACCCCCAACGACACGATCGGCAAGGCCGTGCCGCTCCCGGCCGACCTCGTGCCGGGCGACCTCGTCGCGGTGGACCGTTCCGGCGCGTACGGCGCGACGGCGTCGCCGGTGCACTTCCTCAGCCACGGGTACCCGGCCGAGGTGCTCACGCTGGGCGACGAGACGTTCCTCGTCCGGCACGCGGACACGCCCGACGACCTCCTCGCGCGCCAGGTGTTCCACGACCTCGGTGCGCGGGTCGAGCCCGTCGCCGTCGGCGCCGTCCCATGACCCACCGCCCGTCCGCCGTCGTCCAGCCACCGCCCGCCCCGCGGGCGCCGACCCACCACCCGGAGGAACCATCGTGAGCACCAGCACCGAGCCGCAGGAGGCCCTCGGCCGCGAGCGCGTCGTCGGGGCCGTCGTCGAGGCCCTGTCGAGCGTCCTCGGACGACCGCTGCCCGACGTGACCTCGACGACGCGCCTGTTCGACGACCTCGACCTCGACTCCACGAGCGTCCTCGGCCTGCTCATGGCCCTCGAGGACTCCCTCGACATGGAGGTCGACCCGGAGTCGCTCGAGCAGCACCACCTCGAGACGGTCGGCTCGCTGACGGACTTCGTCGTCGAGCACTCGACCCGGAACTGACGTGCCGCTCGGGGGCAGCGGTGCGGGGCCCGGAGCCTCGCCGGCGTCGGGTCCGCGCGACGACGCGCTGCGGGTGCGGGCCGTCGTGGACGTGCCGGTCGACGACCTCGTGCCCGTCGGGGACGGGACGCGGCGGTCGGTCGCGGAGGACCTGCGGTACGTCTACGGCGAGGACCGGCCGACGGACTGGCTCGAGGACGGGCCGGGCCGCGACTACCCGACGATGATCCGCGCGGCGCGCGCGGCGCTCGACGGGCGTGGGCTGCTCGACGACGTGCGCCTCGTCGTGCTCGTCGTCACGACGCCCGACCTCCAGCACGAACGGCTCCTCGGCGGGTTCGTCGCGGACCTGTTCGACGACGGCCCGTCCACCTTCTGCGTCACGGAGCAGGGGCTCGCGGGCCCGTTCACCGCGCTGCGCCTCGCGGGCGAGCTGCTCGCCGACGGCGGGCCCGTTGTCGGGTCGCGCGGCGGACCGGGAGGCGGGCCGGTCGGCGGGCCGGGCGATGCCGGGCGCGCAGGGACGGCCGTCGTGCTCGTCCTCGAGCAGTGCACGCTCCCGCCCACCGCGACGCGCGTCCCGGCGCGGGACCGCGTGGTGGCGCTCGTCGTCGCGCGCGACGGCGCGGGGCGGCCCGTCGAGGACCTGTCGGTCGCGCGCGCCCCGCGGGGTCCGCGCCCCGCGGGCCCCACCGCGCCGGCGGGTTCGTCCGATGTGCCCCGCGGGGCGGGCCCGGACGTCCGGCGCGTCGTCCTCGGTGTCGACGTGGACCCGGCCGACGTGCCCCTGCTCGACGGCGCCGTCGTGCGGCACGCCGACCCCGGGGCCGCGGCGACGGGCGTCTGGGAGGTGCTCGCGGACGACGACGCCCCGGACGCGCCCGTCGTGCTGCACGAGCGGTGCGTCGAGCTCGGCTACCGCTGCTCGCTCGCCCTCGGTCCGCGGTCGGCCGCGACGGCCCCGGAGGCCGGCGGCCGCGCCCGCGAGGCGGTGCTCGCATGAGCGCGGGGGTCGTCTCGCGGGACGCGGGCACGGTGAGTGCCGACGTCGTGGCGACCGGGGTCCCCGGGGTGCGCGACGTCGCGCGCGAGCAGGGCGCGGTCGCGGCGCTCGTCGCGCTCGCCGCGGTGCTGCCGGTTGCCGTGCTGCCGGGGGAGTGCGTCCTGCTGCCCGACGACGTCGCCCCGCCGCCCGGGTCGGTGCTGCTGGGCGAGGTGGTGTCCGACGCGGGCCCGCTGCTCGCCTGGCGCGCGGCGGCGTCCGGGCCGGTGGACGACCGGCGCGGCCGCGCCGCGGACGCCGCGTGGCGCGTCGGGGTCGCGTGGGCGCGGACGGGCCTGTGCGAACGGCTGGCCGACCGTGCGGTCGACCGGCTGCGCGGCCGGAGCATCGGCGGCACGGCGACGGTGAACCTGCCGTCGGTCCGCCTCGTCCTCGCGGACGCGGCGCTCGCGCACCTGGAGGCGCAGGCGCTGCTGGCGCGCGTGACCGCGGAGCCCGGGGAACAGGCCGACGACGGGCCGGTGCCCGCCACGACGCTCGCGCGCGTCACCGCGGTGCTCGACCGCACGTCGCGCGCCGTCCACAACCTGTTCGGCGCCTCGGGGTTCGTCGACGGCGACGCGGCCCGGCTGGCCCGCACGATCGATCTGCTCGGCCATGCGAGCGGGACGCTGCCGACCGGGGCGACCCGCGGCGGGGAAGGGCAGGACGCATGACCACGGTCGACCTTCTGGCGCTGCGGGACCACCTGCGCCCCGTGGCCGTCGCGCTCCGCGAGCGCGCGCTCGCGGTCGACGCCGACCCCGGCGCGCTGCACGCGCTCCTCGACGCCGGCGTCCTGCCGTACCGGCAGCTCGGCGGCTTCCCGCCCGGCTATCTCGACGACCCGCTGCGCGTGCGGGGCGTGCCCGTGCTCGTGCGGACGTGCGTCGAGCGCGCCGTCGTCGCGGAGACGCTCGCGTGGGGCGACGCGTCCGTCGTCGTCGGGGCGCCGGGGCCGTCGATGTCCGGGGTCGTCGTGGACGACCTCGCGGACGACGAGCAGCGCGACCGCTTCTACCGGCACGTCGCGCAGCCGCGCACCTGGACGTTCTTCGGGCTCACCGAGCCCGACCGCGGCTCGGACGCCGCCGCGCTCGAGACCGCGGTGGTCGCGGGAGGCGTCCTGCGCGGCCACAAGAAGTACGTCGGCAACGTCGCCCGGGCGAGCCTCGGCGTCGTGTTCGCGCGGCACCGCCCCGGCCCGCTCGGGGTCGGGGTCTACCTCGTCGACACCGCGCGCCCGGGCTTCGACGCCGCGCCCCTCGTGACGACGGGCATGCGGGCCGTGCAGCTCGGCGAGGTCCGGCTGCGCGACGTGCCGCTCCGCCCGGACGACACCCTGGGCCGGCACCTCTCGCCGTCGCGCCGTGGCCTCCTCGGGGCGGTCCGCACGTTCAACCGGCTGCGGCCCGTCGTCGCGGCGCTCGCCGTGGGTGTCACGCAGGCGGCTCTCGACTACGTGCGGGCCGAGCGGTCGTCGTTCCGGGCCGACGATCGCCGGCTGCTCGAGACCTTCGACGACCGTCTCCACGCGGCCCGGGCCCTCGTGCTCCAGGCGGCGCGCGGCGCCGACGCCGACCCGGCGGACGGGACGCTGCCCGCGGCGGCGAAGGCCACGGCGCTGGACCTCGCGGAGGAGGTCACGCGCGCGGTGCCCGCGCTGCTCGGCCCTGGCGCGCGGTGGGAGCACCCGTACCTCGACAAGCTGGTCCGCGACGTGCCCGGCCTGGAGATGATGGAGGGCACGCGGACCGTCCAGCGGCTCACGCTCGCCCAGGGCTGGCTGCAGGGCAGGGCACGGCATGTCGAGCTCGTCTAGGGAGGCGGGAACGGCACCGGCCCTGCCCGTCCCCGGGCCCGATCCTGACGCCGCGCCGCCGGGCGGGTCGGGGCTGCGGGGCGCGTCGGCGCCGTCGGTCGCGGAGCTGCGCCGACGCGTCCTGCGGCTCGCGGGCCCGATCTGCGCCGCGCTCGTCGTCGGGGCGCTCGCGCAGCTCGTCGTCGCGGCGCTCCTCGGGCACATGGGTGACGAAGCCCTGTACGTGCGCTCGCTGTTCATCCCCGTGACGTTCCTCGTCCTCGCCGTCCAGGAGGGTCTCGACGTCTCGACGCAGGTCGGGTTCGCGCGCCTGCGCGGCGCGCGCGGCCGGGACGACGTGCCGGCGTCCGCGACGACGGCGCTCCTGGGGCGGTTCGTCGCCGCGGGCGGTGCGGTGCTCGGCGCCGTGGCGCTCCTCGTCGTCCTCGCCGCCCCGGCGCTCGCGACCGGGCTGTCCGTGCCGGGCCCGCTCGTCGCGGAGTTCGTGGCGTTCGCGCGCTGGACGGTGCTCGCGAGCGTCCTGTCCGTGCCGACGGCGGTGGCGGCCGCCGCGCTGCGCGGCTGGGGTCGCACGGGTGCGTCGGCGACCGTGGCGCTGCTCGTCGCGGGGCTCCAGGTGCTCGTCGTGTGGCTCGTCGGGCTGGTCGGCGGGTTCGGTGTCCTCGCCGTCCCGGTCGCGATCGCCGGGTCGACGCTCGTCGGCGCAGGCGTCGCGTGGGCCCTTCTCGTGCGCGCACGCCTCCTCCCGCCCCCGGGACGACGGATGCGCGGCGCCGCGCGACCGGGCGCGGCGGACGGCCGGGGCGTCGACGTGCGCGCGCTCCTCCTCGGCGTCGGCCTGCCGGTCGGTCTGTCCTACCTCCTGCTCACCGTGACGAACCTCGTCATGGTGTGGGTGCTCGGGCCGTCGGGGACCGACGTCGTCGCCGGGTTCGGCGGCGCCGCGACGGTCCAGACGCTCGTCGTCGTGCCGGCCATCGGCCTCGCGGCCGCGGTGAGCATCGTCATGAACCAGCAGTGGGGCGCAGGTGCGCTCGGCCTCCTCCCGCGCACGTTCCGCGCCGGGACGGTCGTGGTCGCGGGGACGTACGTCGTCGTGGGCGCCCTCGTCCTCGCGGCGGCGCCCTTGCTCGCGGGGCAGCTCTCCGCCGACCCGGAGGTCGCCGCGCAGGCGGCGCTGTACCTGCGGGTCGTCGGGCCGTCGTACGCGGGGGTCGGCCTCGTGCTGTACCTCGTGACGCTGCTGGAGCAGCTCGGGTACGGGCGCGTGGCGGTGACGCTCAACGTGCTGTACCACGCGGTGTCGCTCGGGGTCGGCGGGGCGCTCGCCCGGGCGGGCGGCGGGCCGACCGCGCTGTACGCGGCGATCGCGGTGGCGAACGTCGTCGGGCTGGCCGTCCTGCTCCCCGTCGCGGTGCGTCTCGTGCGACGACGCGCGGGCGGCGGCCGGGCGCGGCAGGTCGCGTCGTGACGGCCGGACCGGTGGTCGTGCGCGCCGGGGAGCCCGGGCCGGGGCGGGTGGCCGGGCGGGGCGAGGTCCGCGACCCGGTGCTGAGCGTCGTCGTCATGCACCACCCGGCGCGGGGCGACGTGTCCGCCCTCGTGCGCGCGTGCGCGCCGCTGGACGTCCGCGTCGTGGAGGACCCCGACCCGGACGGTCCGCCCAGCCCGCTGCGCACCGCGAAGCGCGCCTGGGCCGCCGTCGCGCCCGGCGCGACGCACCACCTCGTGCTGCAGGACGACGTCACGCCCGTCGCGGGCTTCGCCGAGCTCGTCCGGCGCGCGGTGCGGGCCCGGCCACGGCACGCCGTCGCGCTGTACTCGAACTGGAACAGCCCACGCAACGCCTACCTCGTGCGCGCCGCAGCGGCTGCGGGCCAGGCCTGGGCGCCGCTCGGCCACGACGAGTGGGTGCCGACGCTCGGCCTCGTGCTCCCCGCCGACGGCGCCCGACGGCTCGCCGCGCACCTCGCGACGCTGCCCGACGACGCGCGCGACGACGACGAGGCCGTCGTGACGTTCTGCGCGCGCGAGCGGTACCCGGTCGTCGCGACGCTCCCGCACCTGCTCGAGCACGGCGACGGTCCCAGCCTCGCGGGCAACGACGCGCACGGCGCCCGGCACGCCACCGTCCCGGCGGACGACGTCGTCGACCCGGATGCGTGGGACCGGCCCGGACCGAAGCGCACGCCGGCGCGCGTCCCGGCGACCCTGCGGCCGGTCGCCGTCACGCTCGAACGGTCGCGCTGCACGCTGCGCGTCCTGCGACCCGCCGCGGGCGAGCCGCTCGAGCACCCGTTCGGGTGGGCCTGGGACGCCTGGGCGGGGTGGCTCGGCGTCGACCCGGCGGTCGTCGCGCACGACGTCGCGGCGCTCGCCGCGGGGGTCTGCCCGCGACTGGGGGGCGTCGCGCCCGCCGCGCTCGTCGAGCTCGGCGCGGCGTGCTGGCTGCTCGGGTCCGACGTCGCGCGGACCGCCTGGCCACCGCCTGCCGGCCCCGGGGCGACGGCGCACCGGGCGGCCGCGGTGCGGACGTGGGTGCTCTCGGGGCTGCTCCCCGCCGACCGCCCGGAGGGTCGCGTCGACGAGCTCGTCGCGTTCGGTCTCGACGCGCTCGCCGCGGGCACAGCCTGGGCGGTCACGGCGCGGGACGCCACGGCGGACGGCGCGTCTCCTGCGGGGCCCGCCCGGCCCGGCCTCGGCGCGCGCGGAGACCGGCCCGACCCGGCCGCACGCGACGACCGTCGCGGCCCGACCGCTGGCGACGACCGGCTCGATCCGGCCGCTCGCGACGACAGTTCCGACCTGGCCGCTCGCGACGAACGGCTCGACCCGGCCGCGCTCGACGCGGTGCGGCTCCTGGCCGAGCGGGACGCGGCCGTCGTCTGCCGCGCGGCCGGTCCGGCGGTGCCGGTGCGGGTCGTCGTGCACGACTGCGCGTCGTGCGGCGCGCAGGCCGCGGACGCCGTCGCCGACCTCGCCGCGCACGGCGACCTCGACGGCGCGGCCAAGCACCTCGTGGCGGACGAACAGGACGTCGTGGACGAGCACGGCGTAGCGGCGACCGCCGTCGGGTCGGACGACACCGCGTCCCCTGCGGTCGACGGGACGGGCTGCCCTCGCCCGGCGCCTGGCGGCCCCGACCCCGTGCACGGCGACGGACGGACCCCGGACGCCCGCGCGACGGTGGAGGTCCTCGCGTGCGAGCGGCTGGAGGTGCGCGGGTTCCTCGGCCTCGTGCCGGGCGGACGGCACGTCTCGCGCGGGCTGTGGGCGGCACGCCGGGCGTCGGCCGCGGGCGGGGAGCGGCTCGACGCCGCCGACCTCCCCGTGGCGCTCGCGGACGAGGCGCCCGGCCTGCCCGTCGTGGCCCGCGCGGTGGGCGAGCCGCTCGGCCGCCCGAGCCGCGCGCCGCTCGGCCTCCAGCACGCGACGGGTGCGGCGCAGGAGTACGCCGACCGGTACGCCGCGGCGCGGTCCGCGCGCGCGGCGGGGCTGCTGTGAGCGGCGGCCCGGCGGGGGTGTGGCGGTGGCGCGGCGACGCGCTGCTGCTCGACCTCGACGGCACGCTCGTCGACTCGTCCGCCGCGATCGAGCGCCACACGCTCGCGTGGGCCGCCCGCCTCGGGCTCGACGGCGCGGCCGTCGTCGCCGCGTCGCACGGGCGGCGCGACGTCGAGGTCGTCCGCCTCGTCGCGCCGGGTGCCGACGTCGCGCGCGAGGTCGCGTGGCTGCACCGCCTCTCGTGCGACGACACCGAGGGCGTCGTCGCCGTGCCGGGCGCGGCCGAGCTGCTCGCCGGGCTGGACCCGCGCACGTGGACCGTCGTGACGTCGGCGGCGCGCGAGGTCGCTCTCGCGCGCCTCACCGCGGCGGGGCTGCCGGTGCCGGGGCGCCTCGTGTGCTCGGAGGACGTGACGCGCGGGAAGCCCGACCCCGAGGGCTTCCGCGCCGGGGCCCGGCTGCTCGGCGTCGACCCGCGGCGGTGCCTCGTGCTCGAGGACTCGGCGGCGGGCGTCGCGGCGGGGCGCGGGGCGACGGCGGCCGTGCTCGCCGTCGGGCCCGAGCCCGTGCCGGGGGCGCACCACCGCGTGCCGGACCTGCGGCCGGTGGCGGCACGACCCCCGCGCGGCGGGCTGGAGGTCCTCGTGCGGGCCGACCGTCCCCTGCGCGTCGCGAGCCTGGAGGTCGTGGCATGAGCGGAGTCCTCGACGTCGAGGCCTGGTACGTCGACACGACGGTCCCCGTGCTCGGCGGCGACACCCTGCTGGGCGCGGCGGAACGGGCGCGGTCCCGGCGGTTCGCGGTCGCCGCCGACGCCTCCCGGTACGTGCACGCCCACGTCGCCGCCCGCGTCATCCTCGCGCGGCGCGCGGGCCTGGCGCCCACGGACGTCGGGTGGGAGGTGGGGCCGCACGGGAAGCCGGGGCCCGTCGTCGGGCAGCGGTGGAACCTCAGCCGGAGCGGGGGGCACGCGCTCGTCGCGCTCGCCGCCGACGACGTGGGCGTCGACGTGCAGGTGCGCGACCCCCGCGTGGACGTCGCCCGCGTCGCGGCGCGCTACCTCGCCCCCGCGGCAGGGACCGTGGGAGCCGCCGACGACTGGCGTCGCCTCGCGCGCCTGGAGGCGTGCGCCAAGGCGGTCGGCGGGCGCCTGCTCGACCTGCTCGGCCTCGACGTCACCACTCCCGGGGTCGTGCGGGCCGACGACGGCGCGTGGCGCGGGCAGGAGTGGTGGGTGTCCGACGTGCCGGCCCCGGACGGAGCCGTCGCCGCGTGCGCGACGCCGGGCGCGCGCCCGCACGTGTGCCGCGTCCGGGTGTGGCCGGGGGAGCAGCGCGACCGCCCGGTCCGCGCGCCACGACCGGTCGCCGCAGGGGAGGGGGCCCGATGAGGGTCGTGCACCGGGTCGAGGTCCGCGGGAGCGCGGGCGAGGGGCCCGCCACGTGGGGGCAGACCGCCATCCGGCGGGCCCTCGCGGCGCTCGCGCCGCAGGACCACCAGTTCAACCTCGTGTGGGGCGGTCCGCTCGACCGACCGCTGCCCACCGCCGCGGCGGTGGAGGTGGTGCGCGCGCTCGTCGAGCGCCACGACTCCCTGCGGACGCGGATCCACGCGCGGGGCGACGGCTTCGCCCAGGAGCTCTGCGGCGTCGGGACGGTCGAGGTGGTCGAGGAGCGCGTCGACGACCTCGCCGCCGTCGCCGTGCGCGGCGCGCGCATGCGTCACGAGCTCTGGGGCCGCAGGTTCGACTACGCGACGGACCTGCCCGTGCGCGCCGGTCTCGTGACCGTCGACGGCGCGGTGCACCACACGGTGCTCGTCGTCGCGCACACGGCCCTCGACGGCTGGGGCCTGCCCGTCCTCGACGCCGACCTCACGGCCCTCGCCGCGGGGAGCGCCCCGCCGGAGCGGGCCGCGTGGACGCCGCTCGACGAGGCGGCCTGGCAGACGTCGCACGACGGCCGCCGGCACGACGCCGCCG
Organism: Cellulosimicrobium sp. JZ28; assembly: GCF_015327065.1. NCBI lineage: Bacteria > Bacillati > Actinomycetota > Actinomycetes > Micrococcales > Promicromonosporaceae > Cellulosimicrobium > Cellulosimicrobium sp. JZ28. The sequence continues at coordinate 3,972,684 of NZ_CP017660.1, forward strand.
CCCGAGCCCGCACCCTGCGCACGATGCGGGCGGCGCCGGTCGTCGTCTTCCCGCGAAGGAGCGCCGACGCCGAGGGCCCGGACGGCGGGGACGCCGACCGCGGCAGCACCGTCCGCAAGGGCACAGGAGGCGTAGGCGAGGAGGCCGGGGGCGCGGGCGAGGCGGTGGCCACCGCGCGGCCGCGGTACCGGCAGACCGTCCTGCGCTCGCTCCGCCTCGGGCCCGCGGCGGAACGCGTGGCCGCTCGGTGGCGCACGAGCACGTCCGGGGTCCTGCTCGCGGCGTCGTGCCGGGCGCTGGCCGCCGCCGCGGGCCGGGACGACCTCGCGCTCCAGGTCATGGTGAGCAACCGGTTCCGGCCGGCGCTCGCGGACGCCGTCGTGACGACGGCGATGGAGGGGCTGCTCCACGTCGACGGCCTCGACGCCCCGTTCGAGGAGGTCGGGCCGCGCGTCTGGCGGGCCGCAATGACGGCGTACCGCTCGGCGTACTACGACAAGGACCTGCTCCGGCGGGACGCCGCCGCCGACCCGACGACCGCGCACGACGGGACCTGCTGGTACAACGACCGGCGCGGCACCGGGCCCGACAGGACGCTGCGCGCACGACCCACGCGGTCGCGGCGGCTGGCGCGCGCCGACGCGTCCGACGAGCAGGGCGGCGTCACGCTCACGCTGCACCTCGTGGACGCGCCGGACGGCGGCGTCGACGTCGTGCTCACGGCGGACGCGGCGCGCCTCGACGACGCGACCGCGGAGTCCGTGGTGCGGGACGTCGAGCGCACGGTCCTGGCGGCGTCCCGGGCCCCGACCCCGTCGTCGCCTCGACGCGCCCCTCGGCCTGCCGCCCCGCGCGCCCCCTGACCGGGGCAGCGAGGGCCACGCCCGCGCGTCGGGCGGTGTGACGTCCGCAACGGGGTGCGGGTGAGACGGCGCCAGCGCGTGCGAGGAGTGCCGGAGCCTGGGAGTGTTCACGTCCGCAGGGAAACCGACGTATCGGAGGAGTACTCATGGGTTGGATCGCGTACATCGTCCTCGGCCTCGTGGCCGGTCTCATCGCCCGTGCCGTCCTGCCGGGCAAGCAGACCGGTTCGGTGATCATCACCATCCTGCTGGGCATCCTGGGCGCTCTGCTCGGTGGGTGGCTCGGCTCGGTGTTCTTCGGGACCTCGCTGGGCGACCTGGGCGACTTCCGCACCTGGCTCCTCGCCATCCTGGGTTCGCTCATCACCCTCGGCGTGTACGGTGCGGTCACCCGGAACAACCGGGGCTGACCGTGCGCACGGCGCACCGTCGGTGACGTCGGGGACGGGAGCGTCGTGGGGAGCACTGGCACCGGGGGAGTCCGCGTCGAGGACGGTGGCCGTCGCTGGGTGATGTGGGGCCAGATCGACTTCGCGGTCACCCACGCCGTCAAGGCACGGCTCGCCGCCACGATCGACGGCCGCCCCAAGACGGTCGACCTCTCGGCCGTGACGTTCATGGACTCGTCGGGGCTGCACCTGCTCCTCATGAAGGTGACCGAGGAGTCGCGACCGCGACTCCTCGGCGTCCCGCCCCAGGTGCTCGAGATCCTGGAGTTCAGCCACGCCCTCGACCTCGTCGAGATCGTCGGCCCCGACGAGGTGCCCCCGCCCGACGAACCGGCCGGTGCGCTGGCCGTCTGACCGACGCCCGCGGCGCGCGACGTGCTATCCCAGCGCGTCGCGCGCCGCGCGTGCGACCGCCGTCGCGAGCCGGTCGAGCGAGGCGGAGTGCAGCCGCCACTGCTGCCAGTGCTGCGGCACCTCCACCGCCCGCTCGTCGTCGAAGCCGACGAGGCGCCCGGCCCGCTCGGCCCGGGCGCTCTGCAGGTCGGGCAGCATCGCCCACGCCATGCCGAGCTCGACGGCCCGGCGGAACTCGTGCGACGCGGGGACGTAGTGGCGCGGCGGGTCGAGCGCGGTGCCCGCCTCCTCCGCCCGCAGCCGCAGGTAGCGCTCCTGGAGGTCGTCCTTGCGGTCGAACGCGAGGACGGGCGCCCGGGAGAGCGCGGCGGCCGTCGGGCCGTCGGGGAACCAGCGCTCGACGAACGCCGGGCTCGCGCACGGCCGGTACCGCATCCGGCCCAGGAGGGTCGACCGGCAGCCCGGCACCGCGTCCGCGACCGACGTCACCGCGGCGACCGCCGTCCCGTCGCGCAGGAGCCCGATCGAGTGCTCCTCGTCCTCGCGGAGCACCTCCAGCCGCGCCCACCGCGCCGCCTCGGCGAGCGCGGGCAGCGCCCACGTCGTCAGGGCGTCCCCGGAGACGACGAGCGTGATCTCGGGCAGCGCGGCCGGGTCGCCCGCGTCCTGCCCGTCCCGCCCGATGCCCAGCTCGGCGAGCACGTCCGCCTGCTGGAGCGCGAGGTGGCGTGCGTGCCGCACGAGCACCCGCCCGGGCGGGGTCAGCTCCGCGGGCTTGCCCCGCCGCACCAGCACCTGCCCGACGGCGGACTCCAGCGCACGCATGCGCTGGCTCACCGCCGACGGCGTGACGCCGAGCCGGCGCGCCGCGGCGTCGAACGTGCCGGTCGCGGCGATCGCCTCGAGCGCGCGGAGCTGGTCGGGCAGAAAGTCAACCATGAGCGCATCTTATGGTTCTGCAGAATCTGTCGCTGTACTTCATCGAGCCGCGTCCCTACCGTCGGGGGGTGCTGTCCTTCCTCGCCCCCCTCGCCGCCGGCCTCGCCGCCGGGCTGTCCCTCATCGTCGCGATCGGCGCGCAGAACGCGTTCGTGCTGCGCCAGGGGCTGCGGCGCGAGCACGTGCTGCCCGTCGTCCTCGTGTGCGCGCTCTCGGACCTCGTGCTCATCGCGGCCGGGACGGCCGGTCTCGGCGCGCTCGTGACGGGTGCGCCCGTGCTCCTCACCGTCGTGCGCTGGGGTGGCGCCGCGTTCCTCCTGACGCTCGCGGCGCTCGCCGCCCGGCGGGCGCTGCGCCCCGGAGGGCTCGACCCCGCGTCGGACGCGGGGGCGACGTCGGCGCGGTCGGCCGTGGGCACGTCGCTCGCCCTCACCTGGCTCAACCCGCACGTGTACCTCGACACGGTCCTGCTGCTCGGGTCCCTCGCCGCGGGCTACGCCGCCGCCCACGCAGGCGGGGCGGGGGCCGGGGGCGCCGACACCGCGCGGTGGCTGTTCGGCACCGGGGCGATGGTGGCGAGCGTCGTCTGGTTCACGGCGCTCGGCTTCGGGGCGCGGCTGCTCGCGCCGGTCTTCGCCCGGCCCGGGGCGTGGCGCGTGCTCGACGGCGTGATCGCCCTCGTCATGGCGACGATCGGGGTGTCCCTGCTGCTGGGTGGCTGAGAGGCTGGGGGCAGGTCACCGCGCGCGGTCACGCGGGGGGTACGGGGCGGTGGGGCCGCGGCGTCAGGGCGTCGCGTCGAGCTGGTAGAACGTGCGGATGCGCTGCTGGGTCGCCGGGTCGATGCGGCGCCGAGGGCTCGTCGAGCCGCCGGCGTGCACCGCGATCCACGAGCGCAGCACCGTCGGCTGGACGTCGACGACGCGCGCGAACTCGTCCACGGTGGGCCACGCGGGCTGCGGCGTCCGGACGCGCGGGCCGCTCGCGGCGAGGTGGAGGTCGTCGCCCCAGGCCATGGCCTCGGCGGTCGACGGGAAGCCGCCGATGCGGCCCGGCGTCGGGAACGGCTTCTCGAGGCACCACTCCGTGCCGCGCGCGACGATGCGGTAGACGCCCTCGGGCGCGTGCGCCTCGTACACGTCCGGTCCGGTGTTCCCCCAGTTCAGCCCCATGGGCCACATCTTCAGCGGAAAGCGCTGTCAGCGGAAGGGACCTTCGTCAACTTCACCCGCTCCTGATACTGGACGCTTGTCCAGTTCGCATCTAGCGTGAGGGGCAGCCGGTGCCGCATCTCTGCCCCCTGCTGGTGCGGCACCGGCAACCACCCCCTCACCCCTGCGGCAGGCGCTCGACGTCCCGCCGGTAGAGCGCGGCGTGCTCCCGCAGGTCGTCGCGGCCCGTCGTCCGGGCACGCTCCTCGGTCCAGTCCGCGAGGTCGAGCAGGCGCTCGCGCATCGTGCGGAGCACGTCGGCAGCTCCCGGCGCCGCGTCCGGCCCGTAGGCCTCCAGCAGGTGCGCCAGCCGTTCTTCGGGCCGGGCGTCCGCGGGAGCGGGCATGTCCTCGCACCACCCGCACATCCGGTAGGCCAGGTAGGCGAGGTCCCACGCGCGCGGCCCGGGCGCTGCCATGTCGACGTCGATGAACCCGACGACCCGCTCGCCGTCGTGCACCATGTTGTACGGCGCGACGTCGTTGAGGCACACCACCTCCGTGGGCTCGCGCACCGGCGAGCGCCAGACGGCACCCGGGGGAGCGAAGCCGACCGAGGCGTCGTGCACCGTGCGCAGCATCCGGGCGGCCTGCTCGCGCGCCGCGGCCGTCCACACCCAGTCCGGGACCGGCCAGCCGCCCGTCTCGCCGGGGATCCAGCCGAGCACCTCGCGGCCCTGCTCGTCGAGCCCGAGCGGGGCGGGCACGAACGAGACGCCCTGCGCACGCACCCACGCCAGCAGCGCCTGGACGGTCGGGGTCCACGGACCCGCCGAGCGCCGCACGGTGTCCCCGCGCCGCACGACGTCGTTCACGTTGCCGCCGGTGAGCTCCTGCTCCGTCGTGTCGTCCATGGCCCCGATCCTGCTCGGTGCGCGGAGCGTGGAACAGCGATTAACGGCCCGTCTCAGCACGCCCCAGGTGCGGTCGCGAGGCCCCGGCGCCCACTACGATGCGGAGGTGAACGCGGACGCGAGCTGGTTTGACGAGGCGACGTCGGGCAGCGACGTCGGTCGCCTCGCTCGCGAGGTCGTGTGGGCGGACACCCCGCTGGGAGAGCCCACGACCTGGCCGGTCGCCCTCCGCCACGCGGTGCGGCTGTGCTTCTCCACCCGGTTCCCCGCGATGATCGTGTGGGGCCCGGAGCTGACGCTCCTCTACAACGACGGGTACCGGGAGATGCTCGGCACCGACAAGCACCCGAGCGCGCTCGGCGCGCCGGTCCGTGCGGTGTGGCCGGAGATCTGGGACGACATCGGGCCGCTGTTCGACGCCGTGCTCACCGAGGGCCGCGCGACGTGGAGCGAGGACATGCCCCTCGTCATGCACCGGTCGGGCTTCGACGAGGAGACCTACTTCACCTTCTCCTACAGCCCGCTGCGCGACGACGAGGGCCGGATCGCCGGCGTCCTCGACATCGCGACGGAGACGACGCGCGAGGTCGTGAACCAGCGCCGTCTGCTCACGCTCGGCGAGCTGCACGCCGTCCTGCCGACGACGGCCGGCAGCCTGGCCGCGTTCGCGCGTCCCGTGGTCGAGGTGCTCGCCCGCAGCGCCGACGTCGCGCGCGTCGCGTTCTACGCCATCGACGGCCCGCGCCCCCGCGTGCTCCTGGAGGCGGGCCACGCGGCCGACGGCACGGAGGCCGAGGCCGTCGGGCGCACCCTCGCGACCGGTCAGCGCGAGGTCGCGCGGGGCCGCGTCGTCAAGCCCCTGCGGGACGCGAGCCCGCGGGGTGCTGCGGGCGTCCTGGTCCTCCAGGCGGCGACCGGCCGCCCGTGGGACGACGACTACGCGCGCTACCTCACGGGTCTCGCCACGACCATCGGTGCGGCGCTGCGCGACGCCGCGCGGATGCGGACGACCCTGGACGAGCTGCGCCGTCGGGCCGAGCGGTCGGAGGAGGAGACGGCGCGCGCCCGCGAGCTCGCGCTCGTGCTCCAGCAGGCCGTGCTCACCGAGCCGCCGCAGCCCGAGGACCTCGAGGTCGCGGTGCACTACCAGCCCGCGACCCACGACCGCGACATCGGCGGCGACTGGTACGACGCGTTCGTGGCGTCCGACGGCGTGACGACCCTCGTCATCGGGGACGTCGTCGGGCACGACCTCGGCGCCGCGGCGACGATGGGCCAGCTCCGCGGCCTGGTGCGCGCCATCGGCTACGACAGCGGCGCGACGCCGGCCCGCCTGCTCGAGCGCGTGGACGCCGCGATCGACGGCCTCGCCCTGGGGATCAACGCTGTGGCGACCGCCGTCGTCGCCCGCATCGAGCAGAGCGACGACGAGCGCTCCCGCGGCGTGCGGACCGTCCGCTGGTCCAGCGCAGGCCACCTGCCCCCGGTCGTCGTCCGCGCGGACGGCGCGGTCGAGGTGCTCACCGTGCGCAACGACCTCCCGCTCGGCCTGCGACCCGGCGCGGGCCGGCACGACCACACGGTCGAGCTCGGCACCGACGACACCCTCGTCCTGTACACGGACGGCCTCGTGGAGCGCCGGGGGCACAGCATCCGCGACGACGTCGCCGCGCTCGCCGACGCGCTGCGGGGCCTGGCGGGCGCGAGCCTGGACGACGTGGTGCGGACGGCGCTCTCCCAGGTCCTCCCCGGCGACGGTGAGGACGACGTCGCGCTCGTCGCGCTCCGCACCGGTCCGCAGGCGGCGGTCGTGCGGCGCGACGTCCCCGGCACCCCGGTGGCCGTCTCGGCGTGAGTCCCACGGCGCCGGCGTCAGGGCGCGACGTCCACGAGCGCGGACGGCGGCGCAGCGCACCCGATCGTCGGGTCGACCTCGCACACGGTGGGGGCGTGCCGGAGACTCACCGAGACCTCGGCCTCGCCGGTCGGCGCGCCGTCAGGGACCGGGAACGTGCACACCGCGTCGCCCTCGTCGTCGGGCTCGAGCACCCCGAGGGAGACGCTGTACCAGCCGGTGGCGGGATCGTCCGCGGGTCCCGCGACCGTGATCAGCACCTCGTAGCGCGCGCGGGCGGGCAGCTCGCGCTCGCACCCCGTGCTGCCGCTGCCTCCCGCCACCTCGACATGCAGGTCGTCGCCCGGAGCGACGCGCTGCGGCGTCACCAGCGGGTCGTCGGGCTGGCAGTACGCCGTCGGCTCGCCGGTCCCGAGAGCGCAGCCGGACGCCACGGCCACGACGACGGCCAGCCCGCAGAGCGCCCTGCGGGCGACCTGTCCACGACCCGGGCAGGACGCCGTCACGGTCGCGGGTCGACCCGGCGCCACGGCTTCTCGTCGCGCCGGGCGCCCGTCCCGGCGGCGCAGCGGCGGCAGACGGACGTGACGGCGTCGGCGTCCCGCCCGGTCGCGGGCTGGACGTCGGCCCACGTCACGTGGGGGAACCGCACGAGACCCTGGCGGCTGAGCTGCAGGCGGCACACCGTCGCGTTGGTGCCGCGCTCCCACGCGTGGACCTCGCCGGCGGGCATGCGGACGCCGTCCGGGTCGACCCACGTCCCCGTCGCCGCCACCGCGGCCCCTGAGACACGTCTCGGCATCGTCGTCACCTCCGGCTCCCATCCTCGGCCGGGCTGCGCGCGGTCGCAGCCCTGGCCGGCGGTGCGGTCAGGTGAGGTGGTCGAAGTCGCCGCGGACCCAGGCGGCGTGCCGCTGCGCGGAGCGGAGCACGACCGCCCGGGCGTCGGCGGGGATCACGCCCTCGAAGTTGTTGTAGAGCCGCTCGAACGGGCGCCGCGCCACGCGCTCGGCGACGCGCAGCACGACGGCCGCCGAGAGCGGGATGCGGTTCGGGTAGGACCGCATGAAGCTCACCGACGTGCGGTCGGGGTTGGCGAAGATCGTGTCGCCCGAGAGCAGCACGCCCCGACCGTCGGCGCCTGCGGCCCAGTGCACGACGGCGCTCCCGGGGAAGTGGCCGCCCGGCTGCGAGAGCACGACGCCGGGCAGCACCTCGCGCTCGCCGGTCCAGGTCTCGATGACCGGGTCAGACCGCGCGACCCAGTGCGCGTCCGCCTCGGCGACGAGCACGGGGACGTCGCCGAGCGCACGGCTCCACTCGACCTGGACGCCGAACATGTGGGGGTGGCTCGCGGCGATCGCGACGACCGGGCCGAGCGCGCGCACCTGCTCGACGGCGGCGTCGTCCACGTAGCCCGGCGGGTCCCACAGGAGGGTGCCTGCCGGGGTGCGCACGATCTTGGCCTGCTGCCCGATGCCGACGGTCGGCTCGCTCGTCAGGCCGAACAGGTCGGGCTCGAGCTCCTCCAGCACGAGGCGCTCGCCCGCCGCGGCGAGCTCGGCGAGCGTGGTCCACGCCTGGCCCGTGGCGGGCACCCACTGGCGCTCGTCGGCGCAGATCGCGCACACCGCGGGGCGCTCGGCGTGCTCGACGGCGCACGTGCGGCAGATCCACCAGCCCGCGTCCGGGGTCGGGGCGGGCGAGGGCGCGGGCGTCGTCGTCATGGCACAGGTCTACCGTGCCCCGCCGACACGCGTCTCCTGACAGACTGTCGCCCCCATGATCTCCACGCTCCTCGTCGCGCACCCCTGGATGTCGCCGCTCGCGCTCGCGGCCCTCGTCGTCGTCGGCCCGTTCCTGGGTTCGTGGCTCGTCGGTCGCCGCCGCCTCACCGGCGCGCTGCTCACCCTGTCCCTCGTGCCGCTGCTCCTGCTGACGCTCGTCCCGGTCGACCGCGAGCTGTACGCCGTCTGCACGGTGGGGTGGGCCCTGCCGACGCCGGCCCGGGTCGAGCTGTTCGCGAACGTCGTGCTGTTCGTGCCGCCGGTCATGCTCGCGGCACTGCTGCTCCGCCGCACGCTCGTCGCGCTGCTGGGCGGGGTCGTCGCGTCGGCGCTCGTCGAGGCGTTCCAGGCGCTCATCCCGGCGCTGGGACGGTCGTGCGACACGAACGACTGGCTCTCCAACTCGATCGGCGCGCTCGTCGGCGCGGGGGTCGCCGTCGTCGCGCTGCGCCTCGCCGCCCGGCAGGCGCGCACGACGGACGACGACCGCGTGGCCACGACCCGCGCGTCCTGACGGCGCGGCCGGGCGTCCGGTCGTCGGCTCCGCGGGCCGCGAAACCCGAGCGCGGACACGGTGTGGGAACGCTTCCACGGAGCGTGCTCCCCGGGTTAGCGTGGTGGTCCGGGCGCGTCGCCCGTCACCGCCGACACGACCCCGCCCAGGAGAACGCCATGCCGACCACCACGCTCGACGACGTCGCGGCCGCCGCGCGCGTCTCGCGGTCGACGGCGTCGCGGGTCGTGCGCGGGGCGGGCCGCGTGTCGGACGAGGCGCGCCGCGCCGTCCTCGCGGCGGTCGACGAGCTGGGCTACGTGCCGCACCCGGGCGCGCGGGCGCTCGCGAGCGGGCGGGGCGAGCGCGTCGTGGTGGCGGTCGGTTCGCCGTCGGCGGACCTGCTCGCCGACCCCTACGTCGCGCGCGTCGTCGCGGCGGCGAGCCGCACCGCGGACACCCAGGGCGTCGGGGTGGCGCTGCGCTGGCTCGGCCGCGACCCCGGCGAGGAGCTGCGACGCCTCGCGCGCGACCCCGGCGTGGGCGGCGTGCTGCTCGTCGACTACTCGGCCGACGTGCTCGCGAGCGTGCCGCGCGAGCTGGTGGCGCGCGTCGCGGCGATCGGCCCCGCGGACGGCCGCGTCCCCTCGTACGACGTCGACGCCGCCGCGGGGATCGCCGCGCTCGTCGAGCACGTGCTCGCGGCCGGGCGGCGCGACGTCGTCATGCTCACCGGGCCGGGCTGGCTGCCCGGCTCGCGGCGCGCCGTCGAGGCGTACGAGGGCGTGGTCCGGGAGGCGGGGGTCCCGGCGCGCGTCGTCGCGGCCGACCTCTCGTGGCTCGCGGGCGCCGAGGCCGCGCGCGAGGCACGACGGCGCTGGCCGGGCGTCGACGCGCTCGTCGCGATGAGCGACACCCTCGCCGTGGGCGCGATGCGCGCGCTCGCGGAGGACGGCGTCCGCGTGCCCGACGACGTCGCCGTCACCGGGTTCGACGACCAGCCGTTCGCGGAGCAGGCCGGGCCCGGCCTGACGACGGCCACGCACCCGGTGGAGCGCATCGCGGCCGCCGCGACCGCGGCCCTGCTCGGGCGGCGGCACGACGACGAGCGGACGTTCCCGTCCGTCGTCGTGCGGCGCACGAGCGCCTGACCCGGCCGTCGGGACTGCGCTGGCCGGAAGGGTGGCGCCTCAGGCGGGAAGGTCGTGCGCGAGCAGGTCCTCGCGCAGGTGCCGGGCGTATCCGCCGGGCGTGCGTCCGACGAGGCGCGCCGACGTCAGGACCTCCCCGGCCGCGTCGGCGACGACGCGCGCCCCCGCGGTCCGGGCGCGCTCCACGAGCCCCACGTCCTCGTGCTCCGCGACGGGCGCGAACCCGCCCGCGGCGTCGTGCGCCGTGAGGCGGACACCCAGGTTCGCACCGTGCACGTGCCCGTTGGCCGTGCCCGGCCGGTGCGTCGCGAGCCACGCGCGCGCCCGGTCCGGCGAGAGGGCGGCCAGCTCGGGGCGGACCGTCCCGACCACGACGTCCGCCCCGGCGTCGGCCAGGTCGAGCTGACGCGTCAGCCAGTGGTCGGGCACCGCGGAGTCCGCGTCGGTGCACGCGAGCCACGTACGCGCCGCGGCGTCGTCCCGGCGCACCCGCAGGTCGGCCACGCCGGCGCGCACCCCCGCCCGACGAGCGCGCCCGACGTTGCCGTACGCGACCTCCACCACGCGCACGCCCGCGGCCCGGGCGACGCGCGCGCTCCCGTCGGTGCAGCCGTCGAGCACGACGACGACCGCGACCCGCACGTCCGGCCGGTCCCGCCCGACGACGGCCGTCGCCCGCCCGAGCGCCGCGAGGCAGCGCGGCAGCAGCTCCTCCTCGTCGCGGGCGGGGACGACCACGACGACGCGCTCGACGGCGCCCGCCGACCCGCTCCCCGGGGCGCTCACAGCAGCCCCGTCGCGCGCGCGACCGACACCGCCGGACGGCGGACCAGCACGTCGAGGACGAAGTCCTCCTCCACGTGGTGCGCGAGCCGGTCGAGCTCCGGGCGGGCGGCGAGACGCGCGTGCACCTCGTCGCCGCCCAGCGGGTACTCGACGACGTCGTGCCGCCAGTGGCACGCGACGAGCACGCCGTCGGTGGCGAGAGACGCCGTCGCCCGGTCCAGCGCGCGGTGGAGGTCGTCGCGACCGTAGTAGTAGAGGACCTCCGAGAGCACGACGAGGTCGAACGTGCCGTCGGGCCACTCGCCCGGGGTGTCGAGACGCATCAGCTCGACCTCCGGCCCGAGGCGGCGCCGCGCCTCCGCCAGCGGAGCCTCGGCGACGTCCACGCCGACCACGTGGTCGCAGCGCGCGGCGAGCTCGGCCGTGAGCACGCCCGTCGAGCACCCGACCTCGAGCGCGGCCCGGAACCGCGGCCGCGGGAGGCTCGCGAGGAGGACAGCCCGTTTGCGCTGCTCGTACCAGCGCGTCTCGAACCCCCAGGGGTCGCGCCGGCCCGCGTAGAAGCGCTCGAAGAACCCCACGTCGAGGCTCGCGCCCGGGTCCGCGGGCTCCTTCGCGACCCGGCGGCCCGACGCGTCGACGAGCACCTCGACGCCGCGGTCCGCGTGCCGGAGCATCTCCGGGCCGAGCGTCGCCTCGTCGCCCGGCGTCGCGGACAGCGGCTCGACCTGCGTCACGTGGGCCGCGAGGGCGCGCCGCTTGGCGTCCCGTGCCGCGGCGCCGAGGGGGAGGGCACGCAGGGTCGGCCACGGCACCGCGTCGTCGCCCGGGTCCGCCCAGTGCCACAGCCACACCGGGTACTCCAGGAGCCGCACGCCGAGGCGGTCGGCGACCTCCGCCGCCACCTCGCCCGCGATCCGGTGGTCGCGGTGCCCGTCGCCGCGCCACGGCGCGCACAGCACCACCGACGACGGCGGCACGCCCTCGCCGCCCGGCCCGGCGAGCACGTCGTCCAGCACGTCGCCGAGCACCCGGGCGAGGTCGTGGCGGTGCTCGCGCAGACCGCCGTCGGGCAGGCCGGGCAGCACGAGCCGGGCCGCGGGCGCCAGGACGCCCACCGCCTCGGCCACCTCCGCGCGGCGGACGGCGCGGAGCCGCTCGGGCGAGATCGTCGTCGAGCCCGCGTGCGACGCCTCGCCGTCCGTCGCGACCACCACGGTGACCGCGGCGCCGCGACCGGCCAGCTCGTGCACGAGCCCCGCCGCGCCGAACGACTCGTCGTCGGGGTGCGCGGCGAGCACCACGAGGTGCGCGACCTCGCCCACGTCGAGGCGCGGGACGTCCAGGATCCCGGCGCGCACCCAGGCGTCCTCCGACGTGCCGGGCTCGCGGTGGTCGAACGTCACCACGCCGTCGTCCCGTGCGCGAGGAGGGCGCGGCCGAGCGACGCGTCGTCGCGCTCCGCGTGGTGCTGGCGCACGTACAGGCCGAGGTCCGCGACGCGTCGCGCGAACCGCTCGTCCGTGGTCAGCGGGCCCGGGCCGAGCGCGTGGGCGCAGCGGCGCTGCACCTCCTCGACGACCTCCGCGACGACCCCGCGGACGCGCCGCGCCAGCAGGGAGGCGTCAGGGCCCTCGATGCCCGCGTCGACGGCGCTCGCGGCCTCCGCGAGGACCGCCTGCCCGGCGGCGAGCGCGCGGTCCGTCGCACCGAGGTGCGCGAGCGCGAGCTGGTCCGGCTCGCGCGCGGCGAGCGCGTCGCGCTGAGTCCGCGCCAGCCCGACGGCGCCGCCCCACCAGCACGCCGCGACGCCGATGCCGCCCCACGCGAACCCCGGCCGCTCCAGGTACCAGCCGGGCGCCCCGACCGGCACGGCCGGGACGCCGTCGAACCGGACCGCGGCGCTCACGACCTGGGCGAGCCCGCGCGCGACCCACGGGCCATCGGCGGGGACGACGCCCGGCGACCGCAGCCCGACCGCGAACAGCCGCCGACCGGCGTCGGTCCACGCGGTGACGAGCGCGTGCGAGAGGTCGGCGGCGAGGGAGCACCACGGCTTCGTGCCCGACAGCACCCACGCGCCGTCGCGCTCGTGCGCCTCCAGCCGGACCCCGGGACCCTCCGCCGCGTACACGCCCCACGTGCTGTCCGGACCCGCCCCCACGGCGTCGAGCGCCACGGGGACCGGGACCTGCCCGAGGATCGCGAGGGCGTCGAGGTGCGGCTCGACGACGCGCGCGGCGCCCACGTCCGTCGCGGCGAGCGAGGCGAGCGACCCCCAGAGCCCGGCGGTCTGCCCGTCGCCGGGGAACGGTGCCCGGGCGCCGATTGTCCGCGCGTGGTCGAGGAGGGCCGCGACGTCGGTCCCGGCCGCGTCGATCGCGGCGAGCTCGTCCGTCCCGACGAGCGCGGGCCGGTCGGCGAGCGGGGTCGACGGCGGGCCCAGGTACAGCGGGACGAGGCCGGGGGTGGTGGGTCGAGCGAGGTCGGGCACGTCGCGGCTCCGGGGGATCGAGGACGGGCCTCGTCTCGACCCGGCACGACCGTAACCGCGGGGGCGCCGCCGGGCGCGTCGAGCCCGGCGGCGCCGGCGCGGTCAGTCGCGCCGCGGCGTCGTGCCCGGGCCGGTGCCCTCGTCGTCCGTGCTCGCGCGCCCGGTCCCGGGGGAGTCGGTGTCGCTGTCGGTGTCCGTCGACCGGCCGTTCGACTCGCGGAGGGCGCGCGCCTGCTCGACGGCTTTCTCGCGCTTGGCGGCCTTCTTGTCGCTCGCGCGCGTGTCGCGCGGCGGGAGCTGGATGCGCTCCTCCGCGGGCATCCCGCTCTGCAGCTCGCGGCTGCGCTCGACCTCGGCGTCGAGCTCGGCGCCGAGCAGGAGCGCGAGGTTCGTCAGCCAGAGCCACAGGAGGAAGATGATGACGCCCGCGAGGGTGCCGTAGGTCGCGCCGTAGTTGCTCAACCCGCTGCCGAGGTAGAGGCCGAACGCCGCCGAGGCGACGACCCAGACGAGGATCGCCAGGATCGCGCCCGGACTGACCCAGCGGAACTTGGGCTGCTTGATGTTCGGCGTGAGGTGGTAGAGCAGCGCGACGAGGATGACGACGAGCAGGAGCGCGACCGGCCACTTCGCGACCTGCCAGACGGCGATCGCGGTGTCCCCGAGGCCGACGAGCTCGCCCACCTGGCGCGCGATCGGCCCGGACAGGACGAGGCTCCCCACGACCAGGCCCGCGAGCAGCACGGTGATGACGGTGACACCCAGCATCACGGGGCGCAGCTTCCAGATCGGGCGCCCCTCCTCGATCTCGTAGATGCGGTTCATCGACCGCGAGAACGCGCCCACGTAGCCGGACGCCGACCACAGGGCCAGCACGACACCGATGACGAGCGCGAACCCGGCCTTGTCCGTGTTGGCGGCGTTCTCGACGAGCGGCTTGATCATGTCGAGGGTGGTCTGCGGCACGACACCCTCGACGCTCTTGAGCACCGACTCGACGGCCTTCTCGCCGTCGCCGACGAGCCCGAGGATCGACACGAGCGCCAGCAGCGCGGGCGCCGACGCCAGCACCGCGTAGTACGTCAGCGCGGCGGCCAGGTCGGTGCACTGGTCGTCCATGAACTCGCGCACCGCGCCCTTGACGGCGAAGCCCCACGACGGCTTGCGCAGGTCCGTGGGGGAGTCGGGCTTGTGGTCGGCGTCGGGGGCGGGCCGCGACTCCTCGTCCCGTGCGGTGCCGGACGCGTGGCGTCCGCTGCTGTCGGTCATGGCGGCCTCCTCGGTGGGCGTCGCCTCGGCGCACGACGCTCGCGTCGGTGGACGGCCTCACGGCGCGTCCCGGACGAGCACCACGCTCCGTGCGCCGGGCTCCACCCGCAAGCGGAGCGCCCCCGGCGCGGGCGGCTACTCCAGCCCGAGGTCCTGCTGCGCGGCGTGCAGGGCCTCCGCGGACGCGCGGAGCTGACGCTCCTCGGCCGCCGACATCGTGAGGTCGAGGACCTGCTGGACGCCACCGGACGCGACGACGCTCGGTACGGAGAACGCGACGCCGCCGATGCCGCGGTAGTCGTCGTGCACCGTGCCGACGGGCAGCACGGCGTGCTGGTCGCTGACGACCGCCTCGACGATCCGGGCCCCCGCGAGCCCGATCGCGTAGTTCGTCGCGCCCTTGCCCTCGATCACCCGGTACGCGGCCTGGCGCACCTGGTCGGTGATCTCGTCGAGCTCGCCGTGCGTGAAGTGGTGGCCGTCGGGCGAGACCCAGTCGAGGATCGGCACCGGCCCGATGCGCGCCTGCGACCACAGCGCGAACCCCGTGTCCCCGTGCTCGCCCACGATGTCCGCGTGCACGCTCGTCGCCGCGACGCGAGCCTTGTCGGCGATGAGGCGGCGCAGCCGGGAGGTGTCGAGCACCGTGCCGGACGAGAACACGCGCGACGTCGGCAGGCCGCTGATCTGCTGCGCGGCGACGGTCAGCACGTCGCACGGGTTGGTGACGATGCAGTAGACGGCGTCCGGCGCATGCTCGAGGAGCTGCGGCAGCAGCGTCTCGAGGATGCGGACGTTCGTGCCCGCGAGGTCCAGGCGGCTCTGGCCCGGGTCCTGCTTCGCACCGGCGGTGATGACGACGACGTGCGACCCCTCCGCGACCGACGGGTCCGCGCCGCCGACGACCTGGCTCGCCCCCGTGAACTGCGTGCCGTGCGCGAGGTCGAGCACCTCGGCCTCGACCTTCGCGCGGTTGATGTCGTAGAGCGCCACCGTCCGTGCGGAGCCGCGGATCAGCGCGGCGTACGCCAGGCTGGTCCCCACGCTCCCGGCGCCCACCACCGTGACCTTCGAGCTCTCGACGCGTGTCATGGGCACCACGCTACGCAGACGGCGCCGCTGAGGCTCGTGCTCGCCGTCCGAGAGCGGTGACGGAGGGCCTGGGGCATCATCGGCAGTGCTCCTCGGCCCGCCCGGGGAGGCCGGGCCGCCCAGGCCGGGCGGGGTGCGAGGCGAGGACGGTCATGAGAGCTCTGCGGTCCCGGGTCGCGGCGGTCGCCGCGGCAGGTGTGGTGCTGGTGTCGGCAGGGGCCTGCTCGGCGGACGAGCCGAGCTTCTGCGACGCCGCCCGGTCCTACGAGGAGACCGTCAGGGCCAGCACGGAGTCGCTCACGCGCGAGGAGGCCGCGGACGCGTTCGCGCAGGACGCCGAGGCGATGCGCGAGGTCACCGCGCCCGACGCGCTCAGCGCGGACTGGGACCGCGTGACGACGACGGCCTCGGACGTGGCGGACGCCCTGGCCGACGGCGACGACGGGACCGAGCTCTGCTCGACGACGACTACCAGGCCTCGTTCAGCGCGGTCACCGAGCACGTCGAGAACAGCTGTAGCTGAGACGGCTCTCGCGCGAAGGTCGGGAAGGGTGGTCGTGGCTCTGGGCTGACGCCAACGAGCGCCGCAGAGCCCGGGAGCGACGAGCCCCGACCGGCTCAGGGGGTGGCGGCAGAGGCGTCGTCGTGCCGTACCGCTGTCGCTCGGGGGAGCGGCGCGCGCACCGGTGAGGTCCTGGCCGAGCAGGCGCTCGACACCCCCACCACGCCGTAGGCCGACACCCGCGCGCCGATCCGTCCGAGACGACACCCGGCCTCTGCCACACTCCTCAGGCATGGACGACGGACGAGGCTGGACGTGGGGCTTTCGCGCTGCGCGCCCGGCCGTCGAGCTGTTCGCGATCGCGACCGTCCTGCTCTGCGTCGCCTGGCTGGCTGATCGGGCGGCGGCAGGGCACGCGGACGACGCTCGGGCCCTACGGGTGGCCGTCGACGGCCGGTCCGTGCTCGGAGGTGATCAGAGCGTCCAGCCCACCCGGGCTTCCATCGGGCCGCCGCACGCTTCCGACCCTCCGACGCGGACCCAGTCGACGGACTTCTCGGTCTCGGCGAGGACGGTTCCGGTCTCGTCGAGGGCGCGCAGCCCGACCGGGTTCGTCGGCAAGAAAAGACTGAAGGACCAGGTGTCGCCCTCCCGCGAGGTCGCGATGGCTGGCTCCTGTGCGTCGGGACCCGTCGGCAGCGGTGGTTGCCACACGTCGCCTCCGCCGTCGCGCACCTGAAGATGGTGCACCTCCTCGGTGTCGCCGGTCAGCACCACCTCGAGGAGATCGGCGTACCCGATCGCGGGGCAGGCCTCTGCGCCGCCGGAGAGCCGCGAGACGAGGAGCGCCACGACGACCAGCGCCCCGACGACCACGAGGCTCGTCCCCGCCCAGACGGGCAGGCGCACGCGCCGAGGTCTCGTCGGCCGGTACGCCCGGTCGACGTCCTGCTCCTCCATGAGTGCCCCCTCGTCGCGGACCGGTCCCGGTACCGTGCACGTCGCGGTCGACGACCCTGGCCGCGCGCGACACCGAGGACCATCATGGCCGATCTGCCGCCCGGTCAAGCGGTGCGCACCCGTCCCCGCAGGTCCGCGTCTCCTCGCGGAGGTCGGGTGCGGCGGCGTCGACCCCACCCGGTTCGCCCGTCGCGGGTGATGCCGCGCCTCGCTCGTCGTCCGTACGGTCGAGCCGATGCCCTCCGCCGCGCCGTCCTGCTGCGCGCCGGTCGGCGACGACGTCGCACCCGCCCACCGCACCTCGGCAGGTCCGCACCCGGGGCGGGCCACGGCGTCGGTCCGCACGGCCCAGGACAGACGGGAGAGAGTGGATGAGCACCGAGCCCCGCCGGACGGTCGTCGGACCGCCGCTGCCCACGGAGCGGTCGTTGCCGTTCCCGCCCCGCCGCTCCGGCAGCGTCGCGGGCCGGACGATCCAGGAGTCGACCTACTCCCCGCGCCCGCCGGAACGCCACCTGCCCCCGGGCACGCCGAACGTCGTCGTGATCCTCATCGACGACGCGGGGCCCGCGCTCCCGACGACGCTCGGGGGCGCCGTCCGCACCCCGACGCTCGACCGGGTGCGCGCGAACGGCATCGGGTACAACCGCTTCCACACGACTGCGATGTGCTCGCCGACGCGCGCGTCCCTGCTCACCGGGCGCAACCACCACCGGGTGGGCAACGGCCAGATCGCGGAGCTCGCGAACGACTGGGACGGCTACTCGGGGCACATCCCGAAGAGCAGCGCGACGATCGCGGAGGTGCTGCGCCAGTACGGGTACGCGACCGGCGCGTGGGGCAAGTGGCACAACACCCCGGCGGAGGAGACGACGACGGCCGGCCCGTTCGACCGCTGGCCCACCGGGTACGGGTTCGAGTACTTCTACGGCTTCCTCGCGGGCGAGGCGTCGCAGTACGAGCCGCACCTCGTGCGCAACACGACCCCGACCCTGCCGCCGAGGACCCCGGAGGAGGGCTACCACCTCAGCGAGGACATCGCCGACGACGCGATGCGGTGGCTGCGCGACCACAAGGCGAACGCGCCGGACAAGCCGTTCTTCGTCTACTGGGCCACCGGCGCGCTGCACGGGCCGCACCACGTCATGAAGGAGTGGGCGGACAAGTACGCCGGCGCGTTCGACGACGGGTGGGACGCCTACCGGGAGCGGGCCCTCGCGGGAGCGAAGGCGGCTGGCTGGGTGCCCGAGGACGCCGAGCTGACGCCCCGCCCCGAGAGCCTCGCGGGGTGGGACGACATCCGCGACGACCAGAAGGCGTTCCAGGCGCGGCTCATGGAGGTCGCCGCGGGGTTCGGCGAGCACGCGGACGTGCAGGCCGGGCGCCTGCTCGACGAGGTGGAGCGGCTCGGCTACGCGGACGACACGATCGTCGTCTACATCTGGGGCGACAACGGCTCGTCGGGGGAGGGGCAGAACGGGACGATCAGCGAGCTGCTCGCCCAGAACGGCATCCCCTCGACGGTCGAGCAGCACATCGCCGCCCTGGAGGAGCTCGGGGGCCTCGACGCGCTCGGCACCCCCGCGACGGACAACCAGTACCACGCCGCGTGGGCGTGGGCCGGGTCGTCGCCGTACCAGGGCATGAAGCTGCTCGCGTCCCACCTCGGCGGCACGCGGAACCCGATGTTCGTGAGCTGGCCCGGGCACATCGAGCCCGACCCCGTGCCGCGCACCCAGTTCCACCACGTCGTGGACCTGGTGCCGACGATCTACGAGATCCTCGGCATCTCCCACCCGGAGACGGTGAACGGCGTCCCGCAGGACCCGATCGACGGGACGAGCCTCGCGTACTCGATCGACGACGCCAGCGCCGAGGGCCGCCGTCGGACGCAGTACTTCGAGATCATGGGCAGCCGGTCGATCTACTCCGACGGCTGGATGGCGTCGGCGACCGGCCCACGCCTGCCGTGGGTCCAGGGGATGCCGGCCGGGATCCAGACGTGGACCCCGGACCAGGACCGGTGGGAGCTCTACCACCTCGACGAGGACTGGAGCCAGGCGCACGACCTCGCCGCGGATCACCCCGAGAAGCTCGCCGAGCTCAAGGAGCTCTTCGCGATCGAGGCGGCGCGCAACGACGCGCTCCCGGTGGGCGGCGGGCTGTGGGTGCCGGTCATGCACCCCGAGGACCGGATCAGTCCCCCGTACACCGCGTGGGACCTCTCGGGGGACACCGTGCGCATCCCGGAGTTCTGCGCGCCGGCGCTGGGCAACCGCCCGAACCGGGTCGAGATCCGGCTCTCCGTCCCCGACGCCGCGAACGGCGTGCTCTACAAGCTCGGGGGCGCGGGCGGCGGGCTGACCTGCTTCCTGCTCGACGGCGTCCTCACCTACGAGTACAACCTGTTCCTCGTCCAGCGGACCGTGGTGCGGTCGGGCGCGCCGCTCACCGTGGGCGACCACACGGTCGAGATCGTCACGACGTACGCCGAGCCGCGGCCGGCCGGGCCGCTCGACGTCGTGCTGCGGCTCGACGGCGAGGAGGTCGGTTCCGGCACGGTGCCCGTCAGCGCGCCGCTGCTGTTCTCCGCGAACGACTGCCTCGACGTGGGACGCGCGTACGGGGGCGCGGTGTCGCGTGCGTACGCGGACCGGATGCCGTTCGCGCTCGACGGGCGCATCGACGGCGTGCACGTCGCGTACCTGTGACGCGACTTCACACTTCCCGGGTGAGGACGCGGACGGCGCCCGGGGGCGAGCCTGGGGGTCGAGCCCGTGCGCCGCGCGGGACGGACGCGGGGAGGACGCCACGATGACGCAGGAACTCAGCGACGGGCCCGGTGACGGGCTCGACGACCTCCGGGAGAGCGGGCCCGTCGACTTCCTCGTCGTCGAGCTCCCGACGGACCGCGCGACGGGCGACGCCGCGTTCCCCTACCTCGTCGACCTCGTGGACCGCGGCATCATCCGCGTGCTCGACCTGGTGGTCGTGCGCCGCGAGGACGACGGCGGCGTGACGGCCGTCGGGCTCGAGGAGCTCGACGACGGGTCGACGGAGCTCGCGGTGTTCGAGGGCGCGCGGTCGGGGCTGCTCGACGACGACGACCTCGCGCAGGCGGTGGACGCCGTCGAGCCCGGCATGACGGCCGTCGTGCTGGTGTACGAGAACGTGTGGGCGGCGCCGTTCGCGACCGCGCTGCGTCGCAACGGTGCCCAGCTCGTCGCGAGCGGGCGCATCCCGGTCCAGGCGCTCATCGCGTCGCTGGACGCCACCGAGCCGGTCGGCTGACCGGCGCCAGGAAGGAGACCACCGTGCCAGGACTGCTCCGCGGCGTCGCCCGCACCGCCGTCGTCGCCGGGACGGCGACCGCCGTCTCGAACCGTGTCTCGCGCCGCCAGGCGGGCCGCTGGGCCGCCCAGGAGTCGGCGCAGGAGCCGCAGTACGCGGACCCGCCGCAGCAGCCGCAGTACGCGGCCCCGCCGCCGCAGTACGCCGCGCCGGCACCCGCCCCGGCGGCCACGGACGCGCGCATCGAGCAGCTCACGCAGCTCGCCGCGCTCCGTGACCAGGGCGTGCTCACCCCGGCCGAGTTCGAGGCCCAGAAGGCCCGCATCCTCGCCTGACACGGCCGGTCCGCCGTCGCGCGGGCCGGCCCGGCCCGGCGGAAGGACGAGCATGACCCGCACCCGCACCGCCGACCCGGGGCGTCGCCTGCGGCGCGAGGCGTGGGGATTCGCGGCGGGGTCGCTGTGCTTCCTCGTCGGCGCGCTCCCGCCGTACGCGGGCGCGGTGGGCGCCGTGGCGACCGGGGTGACGTTCGTCGTCGGCTCGGTCTTCTTCACGGCCGCGGCGTTCGTCCAGCTCGGCCTGAGCGGGCGCCGCCCGCCCCGCACGGGCACGCCGCCCGCCGACCGCTGGGACTGGTGGTCCGCCGCCGTGCAGCTCGTCGGGACGCTGTGCTTCAACGTGAGCACGACGGCGGCCCTCGTCGCGGCCGTGAAGGCCCCGACCGAGCTGTGGGTGGGGTGGAGGCCCGACGCCTACGGCTCGGTCGCGTTCCTCGTGTCGTCGGCGCTCGCGGTCCTCGCGACGCGCGACCGGGGCCATCTGTGGGACACCGACGCGCGCACGTGGCACGGCACGTGGCTGAACATGATCGGCTCCGTCGCCTTCGCGGCGTCCGCCGTCGGGGCGTACGTCGACCCGTCCACGGGCACGTACCTGAGCGCGTGGTGGGACGACGCCGGGACGCTCCTCGGCGCCGTCTGCTTCCTCGCCGCCGCGCTGCTCTCGCGCCGGTCGGCCGGTGCCCCGGCC
The DNA here is from genome assembly GCF_015327065.1 of Cellulosimicrobium sp. JZ28. Taxonomy (NCBI): domain Bacteria; kingdom Bacillati; phylum Actinomycetota; class Actinomycetes; order Micrococcales; family Promicromonosporaceae; genus Cellulosimicrobium; species Cellulosimicrobium sp. JZ28. Next base: position 3,994,062 of record NZ_CP017660.1, read on the forward strand.
CGCACCGACGCCGTCCCGGCCGGGTGACGCCCCCGCGTCACCCGGCCGGACGCTCCCGGTGTCAGGAGCAGTCGGTCGCCGCGTAGTCGGCGTCCACGGCCGCGGTGGCCGTCCCGGCGCTCGCGCTGCCGGCGTCGACCGCGGCCGCGCGGACGGCGAACGACTGGTACGCCGCCCGGCCCGGCTGGACGTCCGCCACCGTGCGCTCGCCGTACGGCGTGCGCAGCGTGACGTCGGCGGGCTCGTCGCCGGTGTTGCGCGCCGTGACCGCGACGTACGCGCCGCCGGCGAGGCAGCGGCTCGTCGCCTGGACCGCGAGCACGGCCGGGGCGGCGGCGAGCTCGACCGTCGGACCGTCGAGCTCGACGACCGTCACGCTCGACCCGGAGGTCGAGGTCCACGTCGTGGCGGGCGTGAACGACCCGCGGTCGAGGTCGGCCTGCGTGACGACGTGGTGCGCGAACGTGCACGTGTACGACCCCTCGGCCGGGAGGTTCCGGTACCGGCAGTTCTGCGCGGCGTTCGCGGGGTCGAGCCCGGCGAGGTTGCCCGTGGGCACCACCTGGGTCGCGGCCGTCGAGAGGTTGCGCACGTCGAACGTGAAGCTCAGGCGGTCGCCCACGGCGTACGACTGCTGCGGGTTCGCGTGCGTCCCGCGCACGCTGATGTTCCCGGGCGCGCCGAAGTACACGCCGGGACCCTCGTGCTCGACGGTGGTGACGGTCGTGCCGGACGTCGACGTCCACGTGGTGCGCGGGGCGAAGAAGCCCGCGTCGAGGTCGGCCTGCGTGATCGTGTGCCGGGCGGACGTGCACGTGTACGCCGCGCGCGCCCCGAGGTTGCGGTAGCGGCAGTTCGGCGCGCCCTGCGCGGGGTCGAACCGCTCGAGGTTCCCCGTCGGCGAGACGGTCGTCACGGCGTCGGACAGGTTGGTCACCGTGAACGAGTAGGTGACGACGTCGCCGACCTTCCAGCCGCCGGCCGGGGTCGCGCTCGTGACGCTCGCCGTGGTGACCTCGACCTCGCCCGGCGTGCTGCTCGGGGCCGCGAGGAGCCAGTCGTGGTCGAGCTTGGCGAACCGGATGCCGCCCCCGCCACCGCCGGGCTCGTAGAGCAGGCCGACGGTCCCGTCCGCGAGCGTGGCGAGCGTCGAGTACGCCATGCCGCCCGGCTGGAAGACGCGCGCGACGGGCCACGTCTCGCCGTCGTCGTAGCTGACGCGGACGGTGCCGTTGACCCGCCCGGTCTGCGACGCGGCGTTCGAGAAGAGGAGCACCTTCGCCTCGGCCGACCCCTGGGGCGCGTTCGGGTACGCGCGCACGATCGACGCGTTGTTGGTCGGGTCGGGCAGCTCCGTGTCAAGCGTGACCGGCCCGTACGTCACGCCGCCGTCGGTCGAGTACGCGACCTTGCGGTACTTCGACCCAGCGGAGTCGCGCGAGTTGAGCATGACGCGCCCGTCCGAGAGCTCGACGGTCTTGTTCTCGTCCATGCCCGTGCCGACGGGCTGCCCGACCTGCCACGTCGCGCCGTGGTCGTCGGAGTAGACGGACACGGCCTGGAACTGGCCGGAGCCGTTGATGATCGTGTACTGCTGCACGAGCCGGCCCGCGTGGGGGCCGTAGCGGAGCTGGATGCCCTGGCCCGACGCGGCGAAGCGCGAGCGCCACCCGAGGTCCGCCGTGACGTCGGCGGTGATGGTGCGGTGGGTCCACGTGCGGCCGTCGTCCGTGGAGGCGGAGACGTTGGCGTGGATGACGTCGCGCGCGGTCGGGTCGACGCCCGGCCGGGACCCGCCGAAGCCCTGGTCGTACGACTTCACGTGGAAGTTGAAGATCGTCCCCGTCTCCCGGTCGACGACGTAGCTCGGGTCGGAGTAGCCCTCGATCGGCGCGGTGGTCTTCCCGGCGGCGACGACCTCCTGCGGCCCCCACGTGACGCCGTCGTCGGTGGAGCGGCGCTGGAGGATCGAGTTCGGCCCGGGGGAGTCGGCCGCGGTGGGGCGGCCGTCGTACGAGGCGAGGACGTCGCCGTTGGGCGCCACGGTGAGCGCCGGGATGCGGTAGTTGGGGAAGCCGCCCTGTCCGTTCGTCGCGAGCTGCTGCTCGGTGTACGAGCCCGGTCCGCCGGTCGCGGGCGCGAGGTCGAAGTCGGGGGCGAGGGTCGTGTGGTGGGCCGACGCCGTCGTGACGGGGGCGACGACGCCGCCCACCGCGAGCGTGAGCGCCGCGGCGACGGTCACCGCGCGGTGCGCGGGTCTGCGGAGGTGTCCGATCATGCCGTTCCTTCCGGTCGGTGCTCGGCGCGGGCGGACGGTCGCGGGGGAGCGCGGCGACGCTGCCGAGAACGCTTGAACAGATGATGTCAGATGTCTGACGTCAGGAAGGTAGCCCGGCGGGTCGGCAAGGTCAAGGGCGGCGCGCGGACAGCACGACGCCCGCCGGCCGCGCGGGGTGCGCGGCCGACGGGCGTCGGTGCGGGTCGGAGCTCTCCGGCGGCTCAGCCGCGGCGGGTCCGGCGGGACGCGATCACGACGGCGGTGCCCGCGGCGGCGAGCACCGCGGCGATCCCGGCGTACAGCGCCGCGCTGACGCCGGTCTCCGCGAGGCCCGGGTTCGCCGCGGAGGCGCTGACCGTGCTCGAGACGGGGACGACGCCGGCCGGGTCGCCCAGCCCGGGCGGGTTCGTCGCGCAGTCGGGGGACGCCGGCGGGTAGACGGTCGTCACGACGACGTGGGGGTTGACCTCGAAGCGGACGTCGACGGAGGGGCGCACCCAGTCGTACTCGTCGCCCTCGACCCACCGGCCGTCCTCGAGGCGCCAGCCGGGCCAGTCGACCCCGCGGCCGGAGTCGTCGACGACCGCGCCGGGCCACAGGAGGCGGCCCGAGAGCGGGAGCCCGCTCTGCACGACGCTCTCGCCGTCGGGGTTGATCCACGTGACCGTCGCGGTGTCGTGGTCGGTGCCCTCCACCTCGATCGCGTAGTCGAGGTACGCGGCGTCGCTCTCGCACACGGGCGCGAGGGTCGTCAGTCGCATCGAGGGCTCGGTCGGCACGTAGGTGTCGCCCTCCGCCGCGTGGGCCGGCCCCGCGAGGAGCGCGGCGGTGGCAGCGAGGGCGGCGGCGGCGGTGGCCCGCCCGGCGGCGCGGCGCCCGGTCGAGGTGCTCATGGTGGTTCCCGTCGGGTCGTGGTCGGTCGGGTCTCGGCGGTCGTCGTCCACGGGCGCCGCCGTACCCCGCGGACCAGCGGGACCGGAGCAGCAGGGGCACGGGCGTGTCGGACACGATGAGGCGGCACCGCCGTCGTCGCCGATGCCCGCACCTGCAGGGGGCTGTGGTGCGGGCATCGGCTGGGCCTCAACCTAGACACCCAACTGGACAGGCGTCCAGTTCTCGAGCGGGTGAAGTCCGGGCGTCGTCGAGCCGCCCGTGCGGCGGGCTAGAGGCCCTGCCAGTCGGGCTTGGACGCGTACGTCTGGCGGTAGTAGTCACCCAGCTGCAGGCGCGAGGCCGCCGCGTCGTCGACCAGGACCGTGGCGTGCGGGTGCATCTGCATGATCGTCGCGGGCCACATCGCGCTCACCGGACCCTCCACGAGCTGGTGCACCGCCTCCGCCTTGCCCTTGCCCGTGGCCAGCAGCACCAGGTGCCGCGCCGACATGATCGTCGCCAGACCCTGCGTCAGACAGTGCCGCGGCACCCGCTCCACGTCGTCACCGAAGAACCGCGCGTTGTCCTCGCGCGTCTGGGCCGTCAACGTCTTGATCCGCGTCCGCGACGCCAGGCTCGACCCCGGCTCGTTGAACGCGATGTGCCCGTCCGTCCCGATCCCCAGGATCTGCAGGTCCACACCCCCCGCCCCCGCGATCGACTCCTCGTACGCCGCGCACGCCGCCACCAGGTCCTCCGCGTTGCCGTCCGGACCCTGCACCGCACCCGGAGCGAAGTCCACCCGCGAGGCGATCTCCGTCTCGATCACGTTGCGGTACCGCTCCGGATGATCGACCGGCAACCCCACGTACTCGTCCAGCATGAACGCCCGCACCCCCGCGAACGACAACCCCTCCTGCACATGACGCCGCACCAGCTCGTCGTACACCTTCAACGGCGACGACCCCGTCGCCAACCCCAGCACCGCCCCCGGACCCGACCGCACCACCGCCTCCACGGCATCCGCAGCCAGCACCGCCAACCGCTCCGCCGGAGCGATCACGACCTCCATCAGACCCTCGCCTCCTCGGGCACCGTCCGGTGCTCCACCGCGACCACGTCGCCCGTCTCGACCGAGCGGTACGCCGCGTCGATCACGGCGAGCGACGCGCGCGCCTCCTCGATCCCGTAGTCCGGCCGTCCGCCGGCCAGCACCGCCCCGACCACGTGCCGCAGGTACGCCGCCGCGGCGACCTGGCCCGCGTCCGCGGCGATCGTCGTCCGACCGTCCGCGCCGAACCGCGCGACCGCCGGGGCGTCGTCGTCTGCGACGGCGTGGCCGTGCGACCCGAGCAGCCGCACCGACGACGTGGTGGGCGTCCCGCCGGGCGCGAACGGGACGCGCCCGAGGGTGATCGTCGCGGTCACGCCGCGCTCCAGCTCGAGCGTGACGACCGCCGTGTCCTCGACCCCGGCCTCGCGGTGCGGCTCGAGGAAGAGCGACCCCGCGAACGCGTGCACCTCGACGGTGCGCAGCCCGGTGAGGTGGTGCGCCGCGTCGGCGCAGTAGCCGAGGAAGTTCAGCAGCTCGCCGCCCCCGGAGAGCGCGCGGTCCACGACGAGGCCCGGACGCTCGACCGACGTCGCGAAGTGGGCGCCGGACGCGAGGAACTCGAGGTCCAGGTGGCGCGGCAGGCCCACGTGGCCGGCGTCGACCCACGCGCGCAGGCGGCGCAGCGCGGGCGCGTGCGTGCGGTTCACGACGGCGCACGTCCGCCCGGTGCGGGCGGCGACGGCGACGAGGTGGTCGGCGTCGGCGAGGGTCGTCGCGACGGGCTTGTCGACGAGCACGTCGAGGCCCGCCTCCAGCAGCGCCGCTGCCAGGCGCGCGTGCCGGGTCGGCTCGGCGCACACGACGACGAGGTCGACCGCGCTGCCCAGGGCCTCCGCGACCGCGGCCACGTCGGCGACCTCGGCGTACGGCACCCCGGCGCGCTCGGCGACGGCGCGCGAGTCGTCGCGCACCCAGCCGGGCGCGTCCGCCTCCTCGACGACGCCGACGAGCTCGACGCGGTCGTCGGCGCCGAGGATCCGCAGGTAGTCGGCCGCGTGGCGCACGGCCGACGCGAACGCGACGCGCAGGACGGCGCTCATGCGGCCACCCCCGCGGTCGCGTAGCCGGGGACGTCGGCGACGCGCTCGCGCCGCCCGGAGACGAGCGAGCGCTGCGCGGCGAGCGCGGTCGCGAGCGCGGCCCGCACCTGCGGCGTCGTGACGACGGGCGCCGCGTCGCCGCGCACCACGTCGAGCCAGTGCGCGAGCTGGATCCCCAGCGCGCCCTCGACGGAGACGGGCGGTGCGGTCGTGGCGTCGGAGTGCAGGCCGTCCTCCTCGGTGGTCGAGTGCGCGAGCGTGCCCTCCGTCCCCACGAGCACGACCCGGCGCACGAGCTCGCCGCGGCGGCGCAGCGCGTAGCAGAGCTCGAGCGTCGCGAGCGCGCCCGACGCCGTGCGGAGCTGCACGTGGAACGAGTCGGGCGACTCCATGTCGGGCGAGAACGTGCGGAAGCCGCGAGCGAAGACCTCGACCGGCTCGTCGTCGAGCAGCCACGTCGCGGCGTCCATGATGTGGGTGCCGTTGTGCACGGGGTGCCCGCCCGAGAGCTCCGGGTCGAGCTGCCAGCCGCGCCATCCGGCGGGCCACGCGTGGCCCGTGTACCAGGAGATGTGCGCGAGCCGCGGGGTGCCGATCTCGCCCCGGCGGGCCGCGGCGGCGAGCGCCGTCACGGCGGGCTGGAAGCGCACGGTCTGCCCGACGACGAGCGTCGTGCCCCGGCCCTCGGTCGCCGCGACCATCGCGTCGAGCTCGGGCAGCGACAGCGCCGCCGGCTTCTCGACCTGGACGTGCTTGCCGGCCTCGCCCGCGGCGATCGTGTCGCGCGCGTGCGTGGGCGTCGCGGTGACGACGTCCACGGCGTGCACGGCGTCGTCCGCGAGCGCCTCGTCGAGCGCGGTGGTCGCCCGCGCGCCGGGGACGAGCGCCGCGAGCGCGCGGGTGCGCTCCAGGTCGTGCCCGACGACCCAGCGCACGTCCGCGCCGTCGAGCGCCGCGAGCGCGGTGAGGTGCTCGCGCGCGAACGCCCCGATGCCCACGACGGCGATCCCGACGGGGCGGCGGCTCGAACGTCGCCCGGCCGGGGGAGGTGCTGGGGTCTCACGCGGTCGTCACCCCGAGGGCCCGGTCGATCGGCTGGTAGTGCGAGGCGACGGCGGCACGGAACGCGTCGACGTCGCCGGCCTCGGCGGCGTCGAGCATCGCGCCGTGCGCGCGGGCGGTCTGGTCGAGGTCGGCGGCGACGGAGAGCCCGAGCTTGGGGATCACGGCGGTGTGCACGTCCCAGAACGCGGCGACGAGCTGTCCGACGAGCGAGTTGTCGAGCCGCGCGAGCAGGCCGGTGTGGAAGGCCCGGTCCTGGGTGGGGAACGACTGGCCCTGCGACGCCGCGGCGACCATCTCGTCGACGAGGGCGTGCAGGTCGGGGTTCGAGGTCCCGGTGAGGCTCGCGACGATGCGCTCGGCCATGGCGAGGTCGAGGGACTGGCGCACCTCGACGACGTCGCGCAGCGCCCGCAGGTCGTCGCCGGGGGAGAGGACGCCGCGGAAGACGAGCGCCTCGACGAGCGCGTCGAGCGACATGCTGCCGACGAACGTGCCGTGCCCGTGGCGGACCTCGACGATGTCGAGGGTCGACAGGGTGCGGATCGCCTCGCGCACGCTCGACCGGGAGACGCCGAGGTGCTCGCACAGCTCGGCCTCGGTGGGGAGCGGGTCCCCGGGCCGCAGCCCCTCGCCGAGGATGAAGTCCTTGATCCGGTCGGCGGTGGTGGTCCGCCGCGGTGCGGTCGCACCGGTGCTGCCGGCTCTGGAGGCGTCGAGCGTCGCGAAGCTCCTCCGCCGTGGTGTCGCCATCTTGACCCCTTCGGTTTCTGGTCCTAGTGTCATGCTACACAACGTCAGACATCAGACATCTTCTCTCCGGAAGAGTGTCGGTCTCATGTCAGGAGAACCAATGAAGCTTCACGTCAGCTCACCTCCCCGTCGCCGGGGAGTCGCTGCGGTCGCCGCGGGCGTCGTGCTCGCGCTCGGCCTCGCGGCGTGCTCGGGTGGCGACGCCGCGCAGGACGACCCGACCGAGGGCACCGCCGCCCAGGGCGAGATCGACCAGGACGCCGTGATCGAGGCGGGCATCTCGTACTCCCTCTCCGGTGGTTTCGACCCGATGATCACCACCGGTGCCGTGACAGTAGCCGCGAACTGGCACGTGTTCGAGGGACTCACCGAGCTCGACCCCGCGACCCGCGAGGTCTACGCGGCGCTCGGCACCGACCTCCCGGCGCAGGTCGACGACACCCACTACGAGGTGGACATCCGCGAGGGCGCGGTCTTCCACGACGGCACGCCCGTCACCGTCGACGACGTCGTCTTCAGCTTCGAGCGCGTGCTCGACCCGGCGAGCGAGTCGCTCTACGCCGGCTTCATCGACTTCATCGAGTCCGTCACCCCCGTCGACGACGACACGGTCTCGATCAACCTCAAGTACCCGTTCAGCCTCGTCCCCGAGCGTCTCTCGGTCGTCAAGGTCGTCCCGAAGGCGCTCGTCGAGTCCGACTACGAGGCGTTCAACGCCCTGCCCGTCGGCACCGGCCCGTTCAAGATGACCCAGGCGACGCCCGACGACAAGATCACGTTCGAGCGCTTCGACGACTACAACGGCCGTCGCCCCGCGCTGGCCGCCGGTCTCGTGTGGAACCTGCTGTCCGACCCCGCGGCGCGCGTCACCGCGATGAGCTCCGGCACGGTCAGCGCGATCGAGGACGTCCCCTACATCGACGTCCCGACGCTCGAGGGCGCCGTGGACGTCGAGTCGGTCCAGTCGTTCGGCACGCTCTTCATGATGTTCAACACCGACCTGCCCCCGTTCGACGACGTCCGCGTGCGCCAGGCGTTCTTCTACGCGCTCGACATGGACAAGATCATCGACAACGGGCTCCTCGGCAACGGTGCCGCGGCCACGAGCTTCCTGCCGCAGAGCCACCCGAACTACCACGAGGCGTCGACCGTCTACTCCTACGACCCGGAGAAGGCGAAGTCGCTGCTCGCCGAGGCCGGCGTGAGCGACCTGTCCATCACGCTCCTCACCACCGACACCGGCTGGGTCGCGGACATCGCGCCGCTCATCAAGGAGAACCTCGACGCGATCGGCGTCGACACGACGCTCGACATCGGCCAGTCCGGCGGCCAGTACACCAAGGTCGACAACGGCGACCTGCAGGTCATGGTGGCGCCCGGCGACCCGTCCGTCTTCGGCAACGACCCCGACCTGCTCATGCGCTGGTGGTACGGCGACAACGTGTGGTCGCAGTCGCGCTACCGCTGGAACGACGACCCGAAGTTCGCCGAGCTCCAGTCGATCCTCGACGCTGCGGTCCGCACGTCGGGCGACGAGCAGCAGGAGCTGTGGGACCAGGCGTTCGACCTGATCTCCACCGAGGTGCCGCTCTACCCGCTGCTGCACCGCAAGCTGCCGACCGCGTGGGACGGCGACACGCTCTCCGGCTTCAAGCCGCTGCCCATCACGGGCCTGTCGTTCCTCGACGCCGGCCTCGTCAAGTAGCCGCGGGCGCGTAGCCCTCGGCGCCGACCGACCCCGGGCCCCTCGCCCGCCCCGGCGAGGGGCCCGGTACCCGCCCGGCACCCAGAACGGACAGACCATGCACCGCACCCCCGACGCACCAGGAGGTCGACCATGAGCGCGCTGCTGCGACTCGTCGGACGCCGCCTCCTGCAGCTGCCGATCATGATCCTCGGCATCACGTTCCTCGTGTTCCTCGTGATGTCGTTCTCGCAGGTCGACCCCGCGATCCAGGCCCTCGGCGAGGGCGCCTCGGTCGAGGCGCGCGAGGCGTACCGCGAGGCCAACGGGCTCAACGACCCGCTCCTCGTCCGGTACGTCGCGTTCCTCGGCGGCCTCCTGCACGGGGACCTCGGCACGTTCAGCGCCCGCCAGGTGCCCGTGGCCGACGAGGTCGCGCGCGCCCTGCCGATCACCCTGCAGCTCACGCTCATGGGCCTCGTCATCGCCGTCGTGGCCGCGCTCGTCATGGGCATCCTCGCCGCGCTCTACCGCGACCGCTGGCCCGACAAGGCGATCCGCGTCGTGTCCGTCGCGTCCCTCGCGACGCCGTCGTTCTGGCTCGCGGTGCTGCTCATCCAGGTCGTCACGCTGAGCGCCGGGTGGCTGCCCGCGAGCGGCCCCCTGCCCGACCCGTCCGAGGACCTCGGCGGCTACCTCGCGCGCATGACGCTGCCCGCGCTCGCGCTCGCGATCCCCGTCGTCGGCCAGCTCACGCGCGTCGTGCGCACGTCCGTCGTCGAGGAGCTCGACAAGGACTACGTCCGCACCGCGATCGGCGCGGGCATCCCGCGCCACGTCGTCGTCGGGCGCAACGTGCTGCGCAACGCGCTCATCACCCCGATCACGGTCCTCGGCCTGCGCGTCGGCTACCTCATCGGCGGCGCCGTCGTCATCGAGATCATCTTCGCGCTGCCCGGCATGGGCACGCTCATCCTCAACGGCGTCACCAACAACGAGCCCAACCTCGTGCAGGGCGTGACCCTCACCGTGGCGCTCGCGTTCGTGCTCATCAACATCGTGGTCGACATGCTCTACGTGCTCGTCAACCCGCGGATCAGGACGGTGTGACGTGCGCCGACAGCTCACCGAACGACTCTCGACCCCCGGGCTGCGCCTGCGCGCGCTGCCCCTCGGGTCCAAGATCTCCCTCGCGTTCGTGCTCCTCGTGGCGCTCGCGGCCGTCTTCGCGCCGCTCGTCGCGAGCCACGACCCGCTCGCCACCGGCACGCCCGTCCAGCCCCCGAGCGCGGAGAACTGGTTCGGCACCGACCGCCAGGGGCGCGACATCTTCTCCCGCGTCGTCTACGGCGCGCGGTACTCGCTCGTCATCGGCCTCGGGGCCACCGCCATCGCGCTCGCCGCGGCCGCCGTGCTCGGCGCCGTCGCCGCGACGGCCCGCAAGAGCGTCTCCGAGACGCTCATGCGCGTGCTCGACATCGTCATGTCGTTCCCCGGCATCGCGCTGGCCGCCGTGTTCGTCTCGGTCTTCGGCCGCTCGCTGCCCGTGCTCGTGCTGACGATCGCGTTCCTCTACACGCCGCAGCTCACGCGCGTCGTGCGGGCCAACATCCTCGACCAGTACGGCGAGGACTACGTCGCCGCGACCCGCGTCATGGGCGCGCGCACGGCCTGGATCCTCGCGAAGCACGTCGCCCGCAACTGCGCGGCGCCCGTGCTCGTGTTCACCACCGTGCTCGTGGCCGACGCGATCGTCTTCGAGGCGTCGCTGTCCTTCATCCAGGCGGGCGTCCCCGACCCGGAGCCCTCGTGGGGCAACATCATCGCCGCCGGCCGCGACCTCGTCATGGGCGGCTACTGGTGGGCGACGTTCTTCCCGGGCCTGGCCATCATGCTCACCGTCCTGTGCCTCAACATCCTCTCCGAGGGCATGACGGACGCCATGGTCGCCGCCCCGCGGGCGACGCGCGCCACCCCGGCGAAGGCCGTCGCGACCGACTCCGACGACGCGGCCGTCGCCGCGGAGCTCACCGCGATGGACGCCGACGAGCCGGTCGAGACGGCGGACGAGGCACGCCTCGCCGAGTCCGAGCCGGTCGTGCCCGACGTCGAGCCGCAGGTCGCGCACGTCGGGCGGGCCGTGCCCCTCGCCTCGCGCCTCGCCACGCTGCGCGCGGCCGAGTCGGCCCGCACCGACCGTCCCGTGTACGACGGCGACGCCGAGCCCCTGCTCGAGGTGCGCAACCTGTCCATCCGCTTCCCGCGCCACGGGGACGTCGCGGTCGTCGACGACGTCTCGTTCTCGGTCCGCCCCGGCGAGACCATGGCGCTGGTCGGCGAGTCCGGCTGCGGCAAGTCGATCACGTCGCTCGCCGTCATGGGCCTGCTGGACCCCTCCGCGCAGATCAGCGGCGAGATCCGGTACGGCGGCAAGGACCTGCTCGCGATGGGCAACCGCGAGCGCGCGGCGCTGCGCGGCACCGAGATCGCGATGATCTACCAGGACGCGCTGAGCTCGCTCAACCCGTCGATGCTCGTCCGGGCGCAGATGAAGCAGCTCACGCGCCGCGGCGGGACCCGCACGGCCGAGGAGCTCCTCGAGCTCGTGGGCCTCGACCCGGAGCGCACGCTCAAGAGCTACCCGCACGAGCTCTCCGGCGGGCAGCGCCAGCGCGTGCTCATCGCCATGGCCCTCACGCGCGACCCGAAGCTGGTCATCGCGGACGAGCCGACGACGGCGCTCGACGTCACCGTCCAGGCCCAGGTCGTCGCGCTGCTCGACGAGCTGCGCGTCAAGCTCGGCTTCGCGATGGTGTTCGTCAGCCACGACCTCGCGCTCGTCGCGCAGATCGCGCACCGCATCACGGTCATGTACGCGGGCCAGGTCGTCGAGCAGGCGCCGACGAGCGAGCTGCTCACCGACCCCCGCCACGAGTACACGCAGGGCCTGCTCGGCGCGGTGCTCTCGATCGAGCAGCGCTCCACGCGCCTGCACCAGATCCCCGGCACGGTCCCGTCGCCGCGCGACTTCCCGACGGGCGACCGGTTCGCGCCGCGCTCGTCGCGCCCCGACCGCGGCCTCGACGTGCGGCCCGTGCTGCGCGCCGTGGACGCCGACGGGCAGCACCTCGTCGCGATGCCGCCGGACGAGCCGGTCGGCGCCGTCGCGGGCGGTGGCCCCGCCCCGATCACCACCGGAGGGACGCGATGAGCGCCACCGACCAGACCCCGACCGCCGCGGAGCGGGGGTCCGCGACCGACCACGACACCCCCGTCGTCGAGCTGCGCGGCGTGCACGTCGTCTTCAAGGCCCGCACGGGCACGCTCTTCAAGGCCAACCGGGTGCACGCCGTGAACGACGTCAGCGTCGCGGTCCGCCGCGGCAGCACGCTCGGGATCGTCGGCGAGTCCGGCTCGGGCAAGTCGACCATGGCGAAGGTGCTCGTCGGGCTGCAGGCGCCGACGTCCGGCGAGATCCGCTTCCGCGGGCAGCCGGTGGACAAGTACACGACGCGCGTGCGGCGTGACGTCGGGCGGGTCGTGTCCGTCGTCTTCCAGGACCCGGCCACCGCGCTCAACGCGCGCATGCGCGTGCGGGACGCCCTGCGGGACCCGCTCGACGTGCACCGCGTCGGCGACGCCGCGTCGCGCGAGGCGCGCGTGCGCGAGCTCGTGCACCTCGTCGGGCTGCCCGAGTCGGCGCTCGACGCGCTGCCCGGCCAGCTCTCCGGCGGGCAGCGCCAGCGCGTCGCCATCGCGCGCGCCCTCGCGCTCGCGCCGGACGTGATCGTCGCCGACGAGCCCACGTCCGCGCTCGACGTGTCCGTGCGGGCCCAGATCCTCAACCTGCTCGCCGACCTCAAGGCCGAGCTCGACCTGGGGATGGTCTTCATCTCGCACGACATCCAGACGGTGCGCCACGTCTCCGACGAGATCGTCGTCATGCAGGGCGGCCGCATCGTCGAGTCCGGCCCGGCCGCGCGCGTGCTCGACGACCCGCAGGACGACTACACCCGCACCCTGCTCGGCGCGGCGCCCGCGCTCCTGTGAGCGCCGCCGCGCCCCGCCCGACGCCGGGCACCACCCCGACCACCACACCGCTGAACCCAGAACCGGAGCTCCTCGTGACCACCCCCTTCCGCGGGATCGTCCCGCCCGTCCTCACCCCGCTCACGACCGAGGGCGAGGTCGACGTCGCGTCCCTCGAGCGTCTCGTGGACCACCTCGTCACCGAGGGCGTGCACGGCCTGTTCGTGCTCGGGTCGACCGGCGAGGTCGCCTACCTCACCGACGCGCAGCGCGACGTCGTCGTGCGGACCGTCGTGCGCACGGCCGCGGGCCGCGTGCCCGTCATGGGCGGCGCCATCGACCTGACGACGGCACGCGTCGTCGAGCAGGCGAAGGCGCTCGTGGCGGGCGGGGTGGACGCGGTCGTCGCGACCGCCCCCGTCTACGCGCTCAACGACCTCGACGAGATCGAGCGCCACCTGCGGGCCGTCGCCGCCGCCGTCGACGTGCCGCTGTTCGCGTACGACATCCCCGTGCGCGTGCGGACGAAGCTGCCCGCGGACCTCCTCGTCCGGCTCGGCACCGAGGGCGTCCTCGCGGGCGTCAAGGACTCGTCGGGCGACGACGTCGGTTTCCGCCGCCTCGTCGCCGCCAACGCGGCGGCCGGCTCGCCCCTCGCGCTCTTCACGGGGCACGAGGTCGTGGTCGACGGGATGCTGCTGCTCGGCGCCGACGGCGTCGTGCCGGGCCTCGCGAACGTCGACGCGGGTGGCTACGTGCGCCTGTGGGACCTCGCCCAGGCCGGGAAGTGGGACGATGCCCGGGTGGAGCAGGACCGTATCGCCGCGCTGTTCGAGATCGTGTTCCAGGCACGCGGCCGCTCGGGCGACGCCGCGGGCGTCGGGGCGTTCAAGGTGGCCGCGCAGCGCCAGGGGCTCATCGCGACCGAGACCCTCGCGTTCCCCGTCGAGCCGCTCGCGGACGACGTCGCCGCGCGGGTCGAGGAGATCACGCGCGCCGCGGGGCTCCTGCGTGGCTGACGCCTCCCCGGACGCCGCCGTGCCGACGGTCGTCGTCGGCGTCGACCTCGGCGGCACCAAGACGGCCGCGGCGACCGTCGCGGCCGACGGGACCCTCGGTCCCGTGCTCGCCGTGCCGACCCCGGCCGCCGGCGGCCCCGACGCGGTGCTCGACGCCGTCGCCGGGGTCGTGCGCGAGGTCGTCGCCGCGCTGCCGGGCGCGGCGCGCCTGCGCGCGCTCGGGGTCGGCACGGCCGGGGTGGTCGACGTCGGTCGCGGCGTGATCGTCTCCGCGACCGACACGCTGCCCGGCTGGCCCGGGACCGACGTCGCGGGCGGCCTGCGCCGTCGGCTCGCCGACCTCGCGGCGGACGCCGACCTGCCCGTGTTCGTCGAGAACGACGTCGACGCGCACGCCGCCGGCGAGGTGTGGCGCGGCGCCGCCGCGGGCGCGCGCAGCGCGCTGCTCGTCGCCGTCGGGACCGGGGTGGGGGGTGCCGTCGTGCTCGACGGGCATCCCCTGCGCGGCGCGCACCACGTCGCGGGCGAGCTGGGGCACGTGCCCGTCCCCGGCGCCGAGCTGCTGCGCTGCCCGTGCGGACGCACCGGCCACCTGGAGGCGATCGGGGCGGGCCCGGCCGTCCACCGCCGCTACCTCGCGCTCGGCGGGGACGCGACCAGCCCCGACACGCGCGACGTCGTCGCCCGGGCCGACGCCGGCGACGAGCTCGCGGCCTCGGTCGTGCGCGACGCCGCCCGCGCCGTGGGCCGCGCCGTCGCCGGGGTCGTCACCGTGCTCGACCCGGAGGTGGTCGTCGTCGGAGGCGGCATGGCCGGCGCGGGCGACCTGTGGTGGTCCGCGCTCGAGGACGCGCTGCGCGCGGAGGTCGTCGACGTGCTCGCCGACCTGCCGCTGCGGCCCGCCGCGCTCGGGAACGTCGCGGCGGTCGTCGGCGCGGCGCGCGGCGCGTGGAACCTGCTGGACGACCGCACGACCGACGGAGGAGCGCGATGAGCGCGGAGCAGCACGACCGGACCCCCTGGACGCGCGAGCGCGTCCTCGACGCGATGCGCGGACGCCTCACGGTGTCCTGCCAGGCCTACCCCGGCGAGCCCCTGCGCGACCCGCGCACGACGGCGCAGATGGCGCGCGCCGTCGTCGCCGGGGGTGCGGCCGCCGTCCGCGTGCAGGGCCTGGACGACGTCGCGGCCGTCGTCGCGGCGGTCGACGTGCCCGTCGTCGGGCTGTGGAAGGACGGCGACGGCGGGGTCTTCATCACCCCGACCCTCCGGCACGCCGTCGCGGTCGCGGACGCGGGCGCGCACGTCGTCGCGCTCGACGGCACGCGCCGGCCGCGCCCCGACGGGCTCACGCTCGCCGAGACCGTCGCACGCCTCCGCGAGACGACCGACGCGCTCCTCATGGCGGACTGCGGGTCGCTCGACGACGCGCTCGCCGCGCAGGACGCGGGCGTCGACCTGCTCGGCACGACCCTCTCCGGCTACACCGGGGAGCGGCCCCGGACCGACGGCCCCGACCTCGGGCTGGTCGACGAGATGGTCGCCGCCTGCACCCTCCCGGTCGTGGTCGAGGGTCGCGTGCACACCCCCGCCCAGGCCGCCGAGGCGATGGTGCACGGGGCGTTCGCCGTGTGCGTGGGCACCGCGATCACCCACCCCACGACCCTGACGTCCTGGTTCGTCGACGCCGTCGCGCCGCCCGCCTGAGGCGGTGCGGCAAGAGGTCTGCTCGAGGGGGCCGGGCAAGATCTCTGTCGAGGCGCCCTCGGCCCCACGGCCGGTGTGCACGCCAGGTCAATCCTGTGTGTGCTGCTGTCCCGAGCGATGCGGCGGGCTGGGGGAGCAAGGTCGTGACGTGACGTCGTTGGCCGCGGACCTGCAGCGCGAGCTTCCCGGCCAGCGGGGCTGGTCACGGTCGAACCTGCTGTACATGCGCCGGGCGGCAGAGACGTGGCCGACGGAGGAGGAGTTCGTCCACCACGTTGGTGGACGATTGCCGTGGCGCCATGTCACGGTGCTGCTCGACCGGCTGAAGACTCGCGAGGAGCGGGACCGGTACGCCGCGAGTGCGGCCGAGTACGGCTGGTCGCGCGCGGTGCTCGAGCACCAGATCAAGGCCGACCTGCGGCGCGCCGTCGGTGCTGCGCCGACGAACTTCACCGAGGCGCTCGAGGTCCCGGACTCTGAGCTGGCGCAGCAGCCGGTCAAGGCCCGTACGTGTCGAGCACCTGGGCCTGGTCGAGCGCCTCGCGGAGCGCGATGTCGAACGAGCGCTGATGGCCCGCCTACAGGACATGATGCTCGAGCTCGGGTCTCTGGCAGTGCGTATCGCATCAGATGCGACACCTTCCGGCTGGGACTTCCCTCGTCCCGAGCTCAGTTCTGCTGATGCTTGACCTGCGGCAACGGCACCCGCGCAACGCGATAGGACTGCAAGGCGCACCGATGGGTTGGCAGAGTTCGCGACGCGCCACCCGGTGACCTGCAGGCTCTTGCCACTCATTCGTTTGTCGCGCAGGAGCTCCTTGACGACTGCCACTCTCTGCAAGACCGTGCTCATCCACCGTCAGGGACCTACTACAGCCACCGACGGCGCGCCAAGCCGTCCCGGCCTGACGCAACACCTGGAGCCGCCGAACTCACTGGAGCGAGCCAGTTGCCGGAACGGCAACTTTCCTTGGGCCGGGTACCCGGATCATCGAGGATCTCCGGCATGAGCGAACTCGATGTCGTGATCGTCGGTGGCGGTGCTGCCGGCCTGTCCGCCGCTTTGGTCCTGGTCCGTGCGCGCCGTCGCGTCGCGGTGGTCGATGCCGGGCGGCCGCGCAACGCTGCGGCAGCGCGCATGCGGGGCTACCTGGGTGCCGACGGGTGGGCGCCGGCGGCGCTGCTTTCCGCTGGCCGCGAGGAGGTGACGGGCTACGGCGGCGAGCTGCTGTCTGGTGCCGTCACCGGCGTGGCTCGCGGCCTCGGAGCGAGCGACCGGCGGCCGCAGTTCGACGTGCGGCTCGAGGACGGCCGGGCGTTGTCCGCCCGCCGCATCCTGGTTGCGACCGGGCTCCGGGACCAGCTTCCGGACGTCCCAGGTGCACGCGAGCGGTGGGGGCGCGACGTGCTGCACTGCCCCTACTGCCACGGCCATGAGGTGCGCGACCGGCCGCTCGGCGTCCTCGGCGGCACGCCGGAGGCCCTCATGCACGTCCAGCTCGTGCGGCAGTGGTCCGCGGACCTCATCTATTTCGCCCATGGCGCCGAAGTGAGTGCTGCCCAGCGCGAGCAGCTGGCCGCTCGGGCGATCGACGTCGTCGACGAGCCCGTCTCGCGCCTGGTCATCGAGGATGACCGGCTGGTCGGGGTGGAGCTGGCCACCGGCCGGCTCGTGCCACGCACGGCGGTGTTCGTGCGGCCGCGCTTCGTCGCTACCGACGACCTGCTGGACGGGCTCGGCGCTGTCCGGGGTGACACGGGCTGGGTCACCACCGACGCCACCGGGCGCACGAGTGTCACCGGAGTTTGGGCCGCCGGCAACGTGGCCAACCCGCGCGCCCAGATGATCACCGCCGCCGGCGAGGGGTCTGCCGCTGCCATCGCCATCAACAACGACCTCACTGAAGAGGACGTCGCCGACGCTGTGGCCGCCTGGCGGCTCGGCGTGCCTGCCTGACGCGCTCGCCCGCCCACCCCCGGACCACGTTCGTACCGATGCAAGGAGTTGCCCGTATGACCGCCACGCCCGTCGCGCCTGCCGCCGTCGTCCCGCCGCCGACCCAGCACCAGATGGCCATCATGATCTGGCTCGCCGTATTCCCCACCCTGACCGTGCTCAACCTGCTGCTCGGAGACGTGCTCGCTCCGCTGCCCGTCGTCGTACGGACGCTCGTGCTGGTCACCGTGGCCGTGCCGGTGGTGATCTATGGCCTGATGCCGCACCTGCACCGCCTGCGCGCCGGCATCCTGCGCCGCCGGGCCGACCGATGACGTCTCCTTGCCGTGGACTTCGCGACCCGGTCCAATAGCCCCGTGACGACCGATCCCGCCGAGCCGGGTCCTCTCGCGGCGCTCCAAGCCGGAGCGGCCATCGCGGCCGCTCTCGGCGGGATCGGCCCCCGGCTGCGCGCCATCCGAGCCCGGCGCGGCACGACCCTTTCCGCCGTCGCGGCCGCCACCGGCATCTCCAAGAGCACCCTGTCCCGGTTGGAGAACGGCCAACGCCGGCCCACGCTGGAGCTGCTCCTACCGCTGGCGCACGCCTACCGGGTGCCGCTCGAAGACCTGGTCGGCGCGCCGGCCTTCGGCGACCCGCGCGCGACCCTCAGGCCCGAGCGGGTCAAGGGCCGCACCGTCATCCCGCTCACGCGGGTGCCCGGCGGCCTGCAGGCGTGGAAGATCGTCATCCCGACCGGAGCGGCGTCGCCCGAACCGCGCTCGCACGACGGGTACGAGTGGCTCTACGTCCTGTCCGGCCGCATGCGCCTAGTTCTCGGCGACCGGGACCTGGTCCTCGGCCCTGGCGAGGTCGTCGACTTCGACACCCGCGTCCCGCACTGGTTCGGAAGCGCCGGCGACGGACCGGCCGAGGTGCTCAGCCTCTACGGCCGACCCGGCGAGTCCCACCTGCGCCGTGTTGACCACCCCCACCAACCTCCTGGGCATCGCATCGCGCCGCAGACCGCGCCCACAGCGACGGATGCAGAGGCATGATCAGGTCACACGATCGATGGGGCGCCAGAACCGTCAAACGCGTCGAGGCAATGACGCTCGAGTGATGTGGGTCGCACCAGCTGTCGAGCTGGGGCGCTGCCCCGCGGCGGTCGCTGACCCGTCAGGGCACCATTACCGTCGCGCGCCGCGCGGCCCGCGAGGTCCAGCAGAGCCAGGAGAGCAAAGACGCGCTGGCGCGATGTCGGGCTCGCCGACCTCGAGTCGCGGTGCTGTATGTGGAAGGTCGCTCGCCGAGACCAGCACAACAGCGCCAAACCGCCACGCCGGTACCGCACGGCGGTGTGCACAGCACTGCCTGCCGCCCTATCATCAGCGGTGGTGGCCGCGAGGCGTGACGACCCTCGGCCGGTGGCGACACCGGCGACGGCTCCCCGCGCGTGACGGCGTACCGACGAGAGGTCGACGAGACGTCGACGAAGGTGTGGTGGCACCGCGACCTAGCCCCCGCCCGCACCTCCAGGGCCTGCCCTTCCCTGGAGGAGTCATGAGACCACCTGCCCCGCCCGCCCCCGCTCGCACCCTGACCGCCGACGTCGCCGCCGCACCACCCGGAGACGTGGTGACCCTGTGCGGGCACGTGCACCGCCGCCGCGAGCTCGCGACCGTGTCCTTCCTGGTCCTGCGCGACCGCACCGGACTCGCCCAGGTCGTCCTGCGTCCGCACGAGGTGCCCGCGGAGGGGCTGCCGCCGGAGGAGACCGCCGTCCAGGTCACGGGGACGGCCACGGCGAACGCGCAGGCACCGGGCGGCGTCGAGATCACCGCGCCGACGGTCACCCTGCTCGGCGCGCCCGCGACCCGCCCGCCGGTCGAGCTGTGGCGCCCCGACCTCGACGTCGCGCTGCCCACGCTCCTGGACCACGCGGCCGTGACGTGGCGGCACCCGGCCCGACGGGCCCGCTGGGAGCTCGCCGCCGCGAGCCTGCGCGGGTTCCGCGCCACGCTCGACGCGGCGGGCTTCACCGAGATCCAGACGCCCAAGCTGGTCGCGTCCGCGACGGAGTCGGGCGCGAGCGTGTTCCCCGTCGACTACTTCGGCCGCACCGCCTACCTCGCCCAGAGCCCGCAGTTCTTCAAGCAGCAGCTGGTCGGCGTGTTCGAGCGCGTGTACGAGGTCGGGCCGGTCTTCCGGGCGGAGCCCCACGACACGGCACGCCACCTCGCGGAGTACGTCTCCCTGGACGTCGAGCTCGGCTTCGTGCGCGACCACCGGGACGTCCTGGCGGTGCTGCGCGACGTGCTCGCCGGCATGGTCGGGGCGCTCCGGGACGGGGCGGGCCACGCCGTCGAGCGGCTCGGGCCGGCGCTGCCGGTCGTGCCGTCCGAGATCCCCGTGATCCACTTCCGTGACGCGCTCGCCCTCGTCGGTGCGGCGGACGACGAGCCGGACCTCGCCCCCGAGCACGAGCGGGCCCTCGGCGCGTGGGCGAGGTCGACCCACGGCTCGGACTTCCTCGCGGTCGAGGGCTACCCGATGCGGAAGCGGCCCTTCTACACGCACCCGCAACCCGACGACCCTCGTTGGAGCAACAGCTTCGACCTGCTCTTCCGCGGCCTGGAGCTGGTGACGGGCGGACAGCGGCTGCACCGCTACCAGGACTACGTCACCGCGCTGGCGGTGCGGGGCGAGACGGCCGAGCCGTACGCGACCTACCTCGAGGCGTTCGCCCAGGGGATGCCCCCGCACGGCGGCTTCGCGATCGGCCTCGAGCGCTGGGTCGCCCGCCTGGTGGAGGCGCCCAACGTCCGTGAGGTGGCGCTCTTCCCCCGGGACCTGCACCGCCTCACTCCCTGACCGTAGAACCCCGACCGGCGGGCTGACTGACGAACCAGGGGCTCGTGACCCGCCCCAACGAGCCTCGGTACGTTCTCAATCGGCTGCACGGAGTCCCGCACACGTTCGGCCACGCCCTGGGGGGCACCCACAGGCCCGATCGTTGAGGAGGCGGATGATCGATACGGAGTCGCCGAGCTCGTCGGCGAGCGTCGGCGACCCGTCAGAACGTCCGGCATCGATGCGCGCCGCCGGGGAGCGTCACGACGAGGTGGCCTGGCTGTCGGGGAGCGTGCGCAACCACGTGCGCAGCCGGCGTCGGGCGTTGGCGTAAGCGGAGGAGGTGTTGAGCTGGATCATCCGGCCGGCGGTGTGCTTGCCGTACCACGACGCCCCGTACAGCTCCTCGTCGCTCGCGTCGGACACGAGAGCGACGATCTCCGCTCGCGCGACGTCGAGCCTGGCGAGCAGCACAGGCCACGGCACGTCGGCGCAGTCCGCGTAGAACCTCTCGGCCAACGGCCCCAGCTGGTTCCACCGGTAGCCCGGAGCCGGAAGCTCGGGCTCCTCTCCCCTGGCGCGCTGCGCGTGCCATGACGTGACGAGCTCGTTCCACCCCACCAGGTAGGCCACGAGATCTGCAGGGCTCATCACGGCCCCTGCTCGATGTGCGGGCATGGACGCCTCCCGCGCACGGTCGGGCGGCACCCGGTCCAGGTCACGCACCAGCGCGTCGTACTCGCTCCCGATCGCGCTCAACAGCTCCGACTTGCTCCGCGGCACAGGCATCGATGCTCCACTCGTGGACGACGGGGAATCCCCGTGCACACAGTGTGCAACGAGCCGACGCGGCCCTCGGCCAGCGAGGCCGCGGTTGCCGCGTCGATGCCTTCTGACCCGAGGTGTCGATGAGGTGCCGTGCGCCGTCGTCGAGAGCGGTGGCTCCGCCGACGACGGCGAGAGTGGTGAGGGCAGACGGGGAACGCGGTGATGTGGTCGCCGTCCAACGGGGTGGGTTCGGCACCCAGGACTCGCGTCCGTGACCAACGAGTGCTTGGTTTCCTTGCTCGAGGACTCGTTGCCGGGCTTGACCGTGTCGGCATCTCGGATGACGGGTCCCCGAAGACGTGCCGCCAGACGAGGAACCGCCCGGCTGGAACCAGGGCGCGATGGAGCCGGGGCAGGAGCGCGTCGAGGTCCATCCAGTGGATCGAGGTCGCGGCGACCGCCAGGTCGAACGCGGCTCGGCCGAGCTCGGCGTCCTCGGCCCGTGTGACGACCACCTCCGCCGTCGGGTGCCGGGCCGCGAGCACGACGGCCAGCTGCGTGCCCGGTTCGACGGCGACGACGTCGACCCCCGCTGCGAGCAGCGGCCCGGTCGCCTCACCGGTGCCCGCGCCGAGGTCGACCGCTCGCCGCCCCGGCGCGACCAGGCCCGTCCGACGCACCCGCTCCCACAGCTCGGCCGGATACGGCGGACGGGCGGATCCGTAGGAGTCCGCCAGCGCGTCGAAGTGCGTCGGGTTCCCCATCGTCCGACCCTACGACCGCAGATCCTGGCGCTCGGCGGTCGCGCCTCGCTCGGCGATCCCGCGCTGCGTCAGGCGCGCCCGGTGCGCTCGAGCACGCCTCGCAGGTAGGCGGCCTGGCCCGCGTGCTCGAGGGCGTCCACCGCGACGCTCACGAGCCGGACGCCCAGCGTCACAGGCGGGTCCCACGCCTCGTCGACGACCCGGTCGAGGTCGTCGGCGGTGAGGGACGCGAGCACGTCGCGGGACTCGACCTGGACCGCGTGGACGTAGCCGAGCAGCAGGTCGTCGCGCGCGCGGACGCGGGCGACGTCGTCGGCCGACTGCCCGTAGCCGGTCGCGCCGTCGTCGAACGGCAGGTCGAACCGGCGGGCCCACCCGTCGCGCGTCCACACCTGGTCCCGCCCTACGGCGCCCGCGACCTGGGCGTCCTGCCCGCGCGCGAGGTGCCACGCGAGCCACGCGATCGTGTTGGCGCCCGGGTCGACGCGCGCGGTGAGCGCGTCCTCGCCGAGGCCGTCGATCGCGCGCGTCGCGGTCGGCCCGATCCTCCCGAACAGGTCCTCCAGCACGGTGATCGCGTCCACGGTCCTCCCTCTCCTCGGGTGCCCGGCGGTTCGTCGCCTCTGGCAGCGTCTCCGGACCGCGGGACGCTCGCGACCGGAGCGGCCTCACGCCGAGACGCGCGGCTGCGCGTACGGGCGAAGGTCCAGGTCCGGGACGTGCGGACGGTCTCCTGCCCCTGCGGCGCGCAGCACTCCGTGATAGATGTCGGGAGGTCGCGTCACGACGCAGGGGCACGAGCAGGGGGAAGAGACTTTGACGACGACCGACGCGCTCCAGGACGAGCGCACGCGGGTCCTGGCGCTCCAGCGGCTCGGGGTGCTCGACAGCTCGCCCGAGGAACGGTTCGACCGCGTGACGCGGCTCGCGCAGCGCCTGTTCGGCGTCCCGACGGTGAGCATCACGCTCGTGGACGCGGACCGGCAGTGGCGCAAGGCCTTCGTCGGCCTCGACGGCCCGGTCGCGCAGCGCGAGGGTGCGTTCTGCGACGTGACGATCCGTGCGGACCGCACGCTCGTCGTCGAGGACGCGGCGCAGGACGCCACGTTCGCCGACAACCCCTTCGTGGTCGGCGACCCGCACCTGCGGTTCTATGCCGGGCACCCCATCGCGGCGCCGGGCGGCGAGCTGGTCGGCACGCTGTGCGTCATCGACACCCGGCCGCGCCGGTTCGACGACGCCGACCGCTCCCTGCTGCGCGACCTCGCGCTGTGGGTCCAGGGGGAGCTCCAGCACGACGTCGAGCTCGACCGGGCGGGCGCGGTCCAGCGCGGGCTCCTCCCGCGCCTTGCCCCGGAGCTCGAGGGCTACCGGGTGGCCGCGCGGTGCCTGCCGGCCCGCGGCGTCGGGGGCGACTTCTACGACTGGACGACGACGGCCGACGGCGCCGGGTTCGTCGTCGCGGACGTCATGGGCAAGGGCATGCCCGCCGCGATCGTGGCGGCGTCGGCGCGCGCCGCGCTGCGGCCCGCGCTCCGGTCGCCGTCGCTCGCGGCGGGCGTCGAGACGGCCGACGACCTGCTCGCCCCGGACCTGGAGGAGGTCGGGTCGTTCGTCACCGCCTGGTGCGCCACGGTCGAGCGGGAGAGCGGCCGGCTGGCGTACGTCGACGCGGGCCACGGCCTGGCGAGCGTGCTGCGCCCCGACGGCGGCATCCACCGCCTGGAGGCGGACGGCCTGCCGCTCGGCGTCGCGCCGGGTACCGCGCGGGTCGTCCACCGCGTGACCCTCGACCCGGGCGACCGCCTCGTCGTCGTGAGCGACGGGCTCGTCGACCTGCTCGCCGACCTCGGGGTCCCGGGCGGGGACCCGCGCCTCCTGGACCCGGACGTCCCGCTGCCCGTCCCGGACGGGCCGGCCCTCGCGCGTGCGGCCCGCGAGGTCCGGCAGGCCGGGGACGCCGCGGCGACGCTCGACGTGCTGGTCGGGCTCGCCGACGGGCGGTACGTCGGGGACGACCTCACGGTCCTCGTGGTCGAGCGGGTCGCGGCATGAGGGGCTCCGCGCGGCGGCTCGCGCTGATCCGCGTGCTCGTCGTGCTGGCGCTGGTCACGGGCGTCAACTACGTCGCGTGGCGGTGGCTCGACTCCGTGGCGTGGTCGCACTGGTGGATCGCCGTCCCGCTCGTGCTGGCCGAGACGTACAGCCTCGTGGACACCGCCCTCTTCGGCGTGACGATGTGGCGCCTGCGCGAGCGGGGCGAGCCGCCCCCCGCCCCGGAGGGCGTCACCGTCGACGTCTTCGTCACGACGTACGACGAGCCCGAGGAGCTCGTCCTCGCGACCGCCCGCGCGGCCCGGGCCATCCGGTACCCGCACCGCACGTGGATCCTCGACGACGGCGCGCGCGAGAGCATGCGGGCCGCCGCGGCGGAGGCGGGCGTCGGGTACCTCACGCGCAGCGCGAGCTGGGCGGGCAAGCCGCGGCACGCGAAGGCCGGCAACCTCAACAACGCGCTGTTCCAGACGGACGGTGAGCTGCTGCTCGTGCTCGACGCCGACCAGGTGCCCGACCCGGCGATCCTCGACCGCACGGTCGGGTACTTCACCGCGGACGAGCGCGTCGCGATCGTCCAGACCCCGCAGTGGTTCGTCAACGTCGACGACGCCGACCCCCTCGGGAGCCAGGCGCCGCTCTTCTACGGGCCGATCCAGCAGGGGAAGGACGGGTGGAACGCCGCGTTCTTCTGCGGCTCCAACGCCGTGCTGCGGCGCGAGGCGCTCATGCAGCTGGGCGTCGTCGGGTACGTGCGGGGCGTGACGGTCGGCGTGCGGCGCGCGCTGCGCACCGCGGGCTCGGTGCTGGCCCGGGCGGCGCGCTCGCCGGAGGCGGCCGACCCGGCGGTGCGGACCGCCGTCGAGCGGCTGCGCGCGGAGGCCGACGAGGCCCGCCGCGCCCTCGCGGCGGGGGAGCCCGCGGCCGACGTCACCTACCGGTTCCAGCGCCGCGTCGACGAGGCGTCGCGCAGCGTCGTCGCCGGCCAGGTGGAGGCGCTGCGGGCGGAGCTGGCGACGGTGGAGCCCGAGCTCGTGTCCGGCGGCCCGCTCCAGGTCGACGAGGAGATCGGCCAGCTCGTCGTCGACGAGGAGGCGCTCGACCGGCTCGCGCGGCGCGACCTCTCGCCCCTCGTCGCGGTCGAGGCGGTGCGCCGCCTCGCGGACGCGGTCGACGTCGGGCGCAGCGACGAGGCGCAGGCCGTGATGCCGATGGCGACGATCTCCGTCACCGAGGACATGGCCACCGCGATGCGGCTGCACGCGCTCGGCTGGCGGTCGGTCTACCACCACGAGGTCCTGGCCCACGGGCTCGCCCCCGAGGACATGCCGACGATGCTCCAGCAGCGCCTGCGCTGGGCGCAGGGCACGGTGCAGGTGATGCTCCGGGAGAACCCGCTCACGCTGCGCGGGCTGCGCGTGGGGCAGCGGCTCATGTACTTCGCGACGATGTGGAGCTACCTCGCGGGCTTCGCCGCCCTCGCGTACCTCGCGGCGCCCATGGTGTACCTGTGCTTCGGCATCCTCCCGGTCCAGGCGTTCGGGACGGACTTCTTCGTGCGCTTCGTGCCGTACTTCGTGCTCAACCAGCTCTTGTTCCTCGTCGTGGCGCGCGGGGTGCGGACCTGGCGGGGGCAGCAGTACTCGCTCGCGCTCTTCCCGGTGTGGATCCGGGCCTGCGGGACGGCGTTCGCGAACGTCGTCCTCGGCCGCCCGCTCGGGTTCGTCGTGACGCCCAAGACGCGGACCGGGGAGCACCGGCCGGCCTGGCGCACCATCTGGCCCCAGCTGACGGCCATGGTGCTGCTCGTGGTCTCGGCCGTCGTCGGGACGGTGCGCCTCGTCGCGTTCGACGCCGACCTCGGCGCGACCCTCGTCACCCTCGCCTGGGTGGCGTACGACCTCGCGGTGCTCGGGGTGCTCGTCCCCGCCGCGCGGTACTCCGGCCCGCGCCCGCCGCGCGAGCCCGTGCCGGAGACGACGATGACCGGACGACGGACGGAGGACCAGTGAAGCTCGACGTGACACCGCTCGAGGAGACGGGGGCGGTGATCGTGCCGCGGGGGCGGCTCACGCTCACCACGGCACCCCAGCTGCGCGACGCGGTCACCGACCTCGTCGAGGCAGGCCGGACCCGGCTCGTCGTCGACCTCGGGAGCCTCGAGTTCGTCGACTCCTCGGGCCTCGGCGCCCTCGTCGGCGGGCTGCGCACGACGCGCGCCGCCGGCGGAGACCTGCGGCTCGCGAACGCCGCGCCCTCCGTGGCGACGGTCCTGCGGCTCACCAACCTCGACCGCGTGCTGCGCGTGCACGACGACGCGGCGAGCGCGTTCGCCGACGGGTGACCCCCGCGTGACCCCGCCGGACGACGCCCCGCTCGTCGTGCTGAGCGCGACCGCGTCCCCGCCGTGGCTCGACGCCCTCCCGGACGCGTTCGCCGCGCTCTGGGGCCAGGCGCCGTGGGTGCCCACCGACGACCGGCTCGCCGTCGAGCTCGCCACGACGGAGATCGCCGCGAACATCGTGCGGCACTCGCCCGCACCCGAGACGGTCGAGGTCCGGGCCGAGCTCGACGCCGGGGCGGGACGCGTCGTCGTCGTGCTGCGCGACACCGCACCCGCCGCCGACGTCGACCTCGACCGCACCATGCCGCCCCCCGAGGCCGAGTCCGGGCGGGGGCTCGCGCTCGCGCGGGCGTGCGTCGACCGGCTCGAGCACCGCTGGGTCGCGGGGACCTCCGGCAACGAGTGGCGCCTCGAACGCCGCGTGCGCACCGCCGGAGACGGCCCCGGCGGCTAGCGTGGGGGCGTCCCGCGCGCGCCGACCCGGGCGCGGCGCCGGTAGCCGGAGGTGCAGATGGAGTTCCCGTTCAGCCTGACCGAGGAGCAGATCCTCTCCCTCATCGTCGTCGGGACGCTCGCGGTCGTCGCGATCGTCGGGGTCAACGCCCTGGCGCCGAAGGCGGGCGTGGCCGCGCCCCTCGTGCTCGTCGCGGTCGGCGTCGTCGTGAGCTTCGTGCCCGCCGTCCCCGAGATCGAGTTCGAGCCCGAGTGGATCCTCGCCGGGATCCTGCCGCCGCTGCTCTACTCGGCGGCCGTCGGCCTGCCCACCATGGACTTCCGGCGGGACTTCACCGCGATCAGCGGGCTCTCCGTCGTCCTCGTCCTGATCAGCACCGCGCTCCTCGGCTACCTCTTCACGTGGCTCATCCCCGGCATCCCGCTCGCGGCGGGCTTCGCGCTCGGCGCCATCGTCAGCCCGACCGACGCCGTCGCGACGTCCATCGTCAAACGGCTCGGCGCGTCACCCCGCGTCGTCACGCTGCTCGAGGGCGAGAGCCTGCTCAACGACGCGTCCGCCCTCGTCCTCCTGCGCTCCGCCATCGCCGGGATCGGGATCGCCGTCGCGACCGGGGAGTCCGCCACCCGTGTGTCGCTGTGGTCGGTCGCGGGCGACTTCGTGTTCGCCGTCGTCGTCGCCGTGCTCGTCGGGTTCCTCGTCGGGTTCCTCGGCCTCTTCGTCCGGCGCCGCCTCGCCAACCCCGCGCTGAGCACCGCGGTGTCCTTCGTCGTGCCGTTCCTCGCCTACCTGCCGTCGGAGGAGCTCGGCGCGTCGGGCCTCG
The DNA here is from genome assembly GCF_015327065.1 of Cellulosimicrobium sp. JZ28. Lineage (NCBI taxonomy): Bacteria > Bacillati > Actinomycetota > Actinomycetes > Micrococcales > Promicromonosporaceae > Cellulosimicrobium > Cellulosimicrobium sp. JZ28. The sequence continues at coordinate 4,021,618 of NZ_CP017660.1, forward strand.
TCGCCGTCGTCACCGCGGGCCTCGTCACCGGCAACGGCGCCGCGAAGTACCTGCGGCCCCAGCACCGGCTCGCCGAGGAGTCGAACTGGCGGACCGTCGAGCTGCTGCTCGAAGGCACCGTCTTCCTCCTCATGGGGCTCGAGCTGTTCGCGCTGGTCACCGACGTGCAGGAGGCCCACGGCAGCCTGTGGCGCGCCGTCGGCATCGCTGCGCTCGCCGCCGTCGTCATCCTCGTCGTGCGCTCCGCGTACGTCGCGACGCTCCTGCGGTCGCTCGCGCGACGCGCGCGGCGGGGAGAGTCGATGCGCGACGTGATCGAGGGCATGCAGGAGAAGCTCGACGCGCGGTTCGGGCCGGCGGAGGCACCGCTCGCCACGGTCGAGCCCTCGGGACGGCACCGCGAGGTCGCGCGCACGGGCGGCCCGAAGGAGGTGCCGCAGGCCCGCCTCGGACGCATCCGCACGTCGCTGCGTCGTCGTGCCGCCGACATCGACTACCTGACGGCCGAGCGGCTCGGGTGGCGAGAGGGCACGCTCCTCGTGTGGGCGGGCATGCGCGGCGTCGTGACGCTCGCCGCGGCGCAGACCCTGCCGCTCGACACCCCGCAGCGCTCGTTCCTCGTGCTCGTCGCCTTCGGGGTCGCGGCCGGGACGCTCGTCGTGCAGGGCGGCACGCTCCCATTTGTCGTGCGCCGCCTCGGCCTCTCGGGCGGGTCCACGCGCGCCGACGAGGACCGCGGCGCCGTGCGTGCCGAGCTCGACGGCGCGGCCGTGGCCGTGATCGACGCGCCCGACCTCCGCCGCGCCGACGGCACCACCTACGACGGTGACGTCGTCGCCCGCGTGCGCCGCGACGTCGTGCGCGAGCTGGAGAACCGCGACACCGACGCCGCGACGTCGGCCGACCTGTTCGCGCAGTACAAGGAGCTGCGGCTCCGGGCGATCGCCGCGCAGCGCGTCGCGCTGCTCGACGCGCGCACGTCCGGCGCGTACAGCTCGCAGGCGCTGCGGCACGCGCTCGACCTGCTGGACGCCGAGCAGATCGACCTCGAGCTCCGCCGCGGGCCCTACGTGCCCGGCGACGACGACTGAGCCGACCTCTTGCGGCTGCCCCAGGGGAAGGCCCTAGCGTCGCGGGCATGGACGAGTACACGACGGGTCAGGTGGCGCGCGCGACGGGGCTGAGCGAGAAGGCCGTCCGGATGTACGTCGACCGCGGGCTCCTCGACGCGCGCCGCACCTCCGCGGACGGGCCGCGGCTGCTCGACGGCGGCCAGGTGGAGCGCGCCCGCCTCGTCCGGCTCCTGCGGGGCGTCGGCCTGTCGCTCGCCGAGGTGGGCGACGTGCTCGCCGCCCCCGACCCGGTCCCCGCGTTCGACGCCGTGTGGAGCGACCGCCGCTCGGCGCTCGCGGCGTCGCTGACGGCGGCGGAGTACGTCCGGTCCGCGCTCGTCGGCGCGCCACGGCTGGACGTCGTGGTGCACCGACGGCACGTGCCGGAGCGGCTCGTGCTCGGGACGGAGCGCCGCGCGACGCTCGCCGAGCTGCCGTCCGTGCTGCCCGAGGCGACCGGAGCGGTCTTCGCCGTGCTGCGCGTCGCCGACGTGCCCCTCGCCGGCCACCCCTACGTCGAGCTCCACGAGCGCGCGACCGAGGGGTACGCCGCCCGCCTCACGCTCCGGGTGCCCGTCCCCGCGCCCGTGCGGCCGCCGTCGGGCTTCGCCCTCACGACGGACGACGCGCACGAGGAGGCGTACGTCGCGCTCACGGCCGCGGAGGCCCGCGACCAGGAGCGTCTGGTCCTCGTGCACGACTACCTGGCGTCCGGGCGGGCGCTCGCGGGCGGTGTGCCCGCGGGGGACGACCGGGAGGTCTACCTGCCGACCTGGGAGGCAGGCGGTCCCGGCCCGGTGATGGAGGTCGCCGTGCCCGTCGCGGCTCGCCGACCCGGGGCGTAGCGTCGCTCCGACCGCCCGACGGCCTCCCCCCGGGCCGCGGCGAGGATCCCGGCCTCCTGCGCGATCGCGATCGCCTCGCGGCGGCTCGACACGCCGAGCTTGCGGTACAGCGTGCGGATCTGGGTGCGGATGGTGTTCACCGACACGTTGAACCGCGCCGCCGTCTGCTCCGCCGTGAAGCCCTCGCTGAGCGAGCGCAGCACCTTCCTCTCGCGCGGGGAGAGCCGGCTCGCGAGCGTGACCGGGGGCGTGTTGCGCGCCTCGACGGCACCCCGGGGCAGCACGTCCGCGGTGTCCGCGAGCTCGGCGAGCGTGCGCCGCTCGTCCGGCTCGAGCGCGAGGAACGGGGCGGCGTGCTCGGGAGACGACCGCAGCCGCAGGGCCTTCTGGAACCAGCTCCGCGCGCGGTCCTCGCGCCCGGCGCGGAGGTGCGCGACCGCGAGGACGACGTGGAGGTCGAGCGCGTCGGTCGGTGACAGGGACGCCTGGTGGATGGCGGACGAGGCGAGGCCGATCGCCTCGTAGTGCTCGCCCACCGACAGGTGCGCCCAGGCGTGGTGGTTCGCCAGCCACTCGGTCGTGTCCTCCTCGGACCCGTGGGCCAGGTGCAGCACGCGGCCCGCGCCGCCGGCGCGCAGGAGCAGCTTCGCCTCGGCCCGCAGGAGCAGCCGCCCGACGAACGACCCCGGGTCGGGGTCGACCGTCCCGTGCACGAGACGCACCTCGTCCAGCTCCCGCAGGCCATGGAGGGGGTCGCCGTAGAAGGCGGCGTGGCTCGCGCGCGCGGACGCCAGGAACGGCCACAGCTCGCCCACGGCAGGGGAGGTCGGGTCCATGGTCTCGAGGATCCTCTGCGCCGTCACCGGGTCGCCCTCGTGGATCGCGAGGTGCGCCCGCGCGAGCGCTGCGCCGCGCACGTGTGCCCCCGCGATCCACGAGGGGAAGGGTGCGGCGTCGCGGACCACGGCGAGCTGTTCGCGCGCGAGATCGTGGTGCCCCCGGTAGGCGGACAGGAGCGCGAGGTTCGACGCCGCGCTCACGCGGGCGAAGTGGCCGCGCGGTTCGTCCCCGGCCTCGTCGGCCGCGCGACGCAGGTGCTGGATCGCCGGGTCGGTCGCGCCGGACAACATCGCGGTGATCCCGCGCTGCGCGCTCAGCCAGCCCGGCCGCGCGTCCGGGCGCCCCGCTGTCCAGGGCAGCGGGCCTCCCGCCATGAGGAGCGTCGTGCGCTGCTCGACCCACGTGCCGATCCGCATCGAGGCGTCGTGGTCGCGGCGGTGCCGCAGGCCCACGACGGCCGCGGTGCCGGCCGAGAGGACGTCGTGCAGGCGGGTGAACGCGTTGAGCCGCCTGCTGTGGCGGAGGCCTGCCCGGGAGTAGTGCCGCAGCAGGCGCGACATGCTGCGCTCGTCGTCGCGTTGGTGGTCGCGGCGTCTCTGGGCGAGGAGCACGAGGTGCGCGAGGCGCGGGCGGCGGTCGAGCACCTCGGGAGGGACGCGTGCGAGCGCTGTCAGGAGCTCGCGCGCGAAGCGGTCGGGGAGCTCGTACCAGAGCACGTCGAACGCGGTCTCCACGCCGTCGAGGTCGCCCGCGTCGAGCGCCCGGAGGATCTCCTCGCTGCTCCACGGGACATCTCTGGCGCCTGTCATAGCCGTGATCCTGACGGACGTGCCAGGTTCTGCAAGCGCGTCTCGCGGCGCCGGGTGAATTCCTTCACGGAACTGGTGATGGGACAGGTGATTTCCCAGGTCACGCTCGTCATGGGCCTCGGTGGCCCGGGTCCTATGGGGTGACGACCGTGCACGCGAGGGGCGCGTGCGCACGACGAAGGGGACCCCATGCAAGGTTTCGAGCGAGACGCCGCGGCCGCGGCAGGCGGGCGACCCGCCAGGCACGCGGCACCCCGCGGCGCCCGGCACGCCCGCACCGGTTCGTGGTGGCGAGGAGCGCGTGCACGTCGCCTGATCGGTGGCGTCACGGCCCTGGTCCTGGGAGGCGCGGGGCTCACGGCCGCGGCGCTGCCCGCGACGGCGGCGACCGTGTACGAGCTCGAGGGGTCCTGGGCCGACTCCACGCCCGCGACGCTCGAGACCGGTGACGCGGTCTCGGCGGAGTGGTGGTTCAACCTCAACGACGACGCGGCGGCCCCCGGCAACGCGCCGGTGGAGAACGTCACGGTGACGATCACGGCGCAGGGCGCGGTGTTCGACGCGCTCCCGCCCGCGTGCCTCGTGGACGGCGTGGACCCCGCGTCGAGCGTCTCCGAGGACGGTTCCACGCTCGTCTGCAACGTCGGGACGCAGACCGAGGGCACGGCGTTCTCGCTGACGACGCCGATGCGCGTGACGGCCGTGACCGGAGAGACCGTGAGCGCGGGCGCGACGATCGCCGACCAGCAGACGTCGCTGCCCGAGCTGCCCGTGCAGAACGGGTTCGTCCAGGACATCCACTGGGTGGAGAGCGTCTCCGGGAGCACGCGAAACGACACCTCCCGCGACTTCCTGTTCAACTGGACGCTGTTCCACGGGACGAACAGCCCCGCGGGCCAGGACCCCGTCTCCTACAACCTCACGGTGTCCAACAGCCTCGGCGCGGTCACGCAGGTCGGGCCGCAGGCGTGCTCGGCGTTCACGAGCGGGGCGGCGACCGGCCACCCGTGGTCGGGCGGGACGCACGACGCGAGCCAGGTGGCGCCGTCGGTCGGGTCCTGCACGCTCACGCGCAACAGCTCGACGTCGTACACGCTGACGCTGGCCGGGATCGACTACAGCCACGCGCAGGTGCCGACGACGGACTCGGCCGGGAACCCGCTGCCGACGGACCGCGTCGCGGTCGCGTCCGGGCAGATCCAGCTGCGGGTCGTCACGACGGCGGGCGCAGGGCAGATCTCGGTCACGTCCAGTGCGCCGACCTACACCGCGGTCGACGGGCAGACGGCCAACGACGACCCCGCGAACAACACCACGGCGAAGAACTGGACGACGGGCGTCTGGTCGCACGCGTGGCAGCCCGGCTACACGGGCTCGAACGCGACCGTGTGGTCCGACACCTACCGCGTCGCCCCGGAGTCGGAGCTCGGCTCGGCAGTGCGCGTGCTCTACCCGAACGTCCAGAACCAGAACTCCACGCAGGGTGGTCTCTGCCTGGTGCTGGACACGCGGTACGTGGAGTTCACGGGTGCCCTCACGCGCTTCGACAACGGGACGACCGGTGAGCCCGCCGGCTTGCCCGTCGCCTACTACGTCGGGACCTCGGCGCTGGTGAATCCCGCGAGCGCGTCCTACGACCCGAACGCGTTCACGTGCGAGGGGACCACGGGGTGGACCACGACCCGCCCCGCGGACCTGTCGACCGTCAAGGCGGTCCGCGCCACGTACTCCATGACGGCGGCACGCTGGCAGCGCGATCTCGTCCTGCAGGCGACGCAGCGGCTCCTGCCCAGCGCCCAGGTCGGCCAGGACGTGTGGACCTGGGGGTCGTACATCAACCCCTCGTCGGCCACGAACGCCTGGGTGAACGCGGCGCGGTCGACCTCACCGTCCGACGCCGGACCGTCCGCGACGCTGACGCCGGACGCGCGCTACCCGTACGCGGTGGGCGGCCGAGACATCGTGCGAGTCATCGGTGTCACGCCGGACGTGGCGAAGTCGGTGCTCCCGACGACGGTCGACCCGGGCGGGCAGGCGACCTACACGCTGAGCTACGCCGCGAACGGGACGGGCGCGGTCGCGCCCACCGTGGACGACTACCAGCTCGTGGACACGCTGCCGCTCGGCACGACGTACGTCCCGGGCTCGTCGAGCCCTGAACCGGTCGCTACGACGAACGGCTCCGGTCAGCAGGTCCTCACGTGGACCCTCGACGGGGTGCCCACGAACACTCCGCAGTCGCTGTCCTACCAGGTGACGTACCCCGACGACGTCGCCGGCGGTGAGCGGCTGGTCAACACCGTCACCGCCTCGGCCGAGGGCGTGCAGTCGGACTCCGCGACCGCGACGGTCGTGGTCAACGAGTCCGGGCTGACGCGGATCATCAAGACGGCGGACCAGGCGTTCATCCCCAACCTCGCGGGCGACGGCGCGGGCGTGGGCTCGTGGACCGTGCTGGTGCGCTCCGAGGATCCCCTCCCGCAGGAGTTCGTCGACGTGATCGACATCCTCCCGTACGTGGGTGACGGCCGCGGGACCGCGTTCTCGGGCTCGTACCGGCTCGACGGCCCGGTGACCTCCTCGGTCGGGGGACCGTCTACTACACGACCGCCGACCCGGCGACGCTCACCGACGACCCGGCCGACGCCACGAACGGCTCGGCGGGCAGCACCACCGGCAACACCGTGGGGTGGAGCACCACGTACACCCCCGACGCCACCGCGGTGCGCGTCATCACCGGCGCCCTCCCGGCGCGGGGCGAGCTGACGCTCGACGTCCCGGTCGTGACCGACGGCATGGTCGGGGGCGACGTCCTCGTGAACCGCGCGCAGGGCCGTGCCGAGAACACGCGCCTCGTCATGCGCACGTCGGCGTCGACCTCGATCGCGAACTACTACTCGGCGTCGCTGAAGAAGTACGTGCAGGACGCCGACGGCGAGTGGCGCGACGCGAACGACCCGCTGGACTACCCGCGGTTCCGCGTCGGCGACACGGTCCGCTACCGGATCGTCGTGGAGAACACGGGTCAGGGGACGCTGACGAACGTCGCGGTCTCCGACGACCTGCAGCCGGAGCTCGGGTCGTTCACGATCGAGTCCCTCGCCCCGGGAGCGACCGAGAGCCACGAGTTCGAGATCGAGCTCACCGAGCCCGTCGCCGACTCCGTCGTGAACACGGCGTGCGCGGACGCGGACGTGCCGGCGGACTCGGGCGTCGAGCCCACGATCAACTGCGACCCGGCCGGGTTCGTCGTCGTCGGTACGCCGACGCACACCAAGGAGGTGGTCTCGGCCACCCCGGTCGGCGGCGGTCGCTGGGAGGTCGTGTACGAGGTCGTCGTGTCGAACACGCAGACCCCGTCGACCACCTACTCCCTGACGGACGCGCTGCACTTCACGGACCAGGCGACGATCGTCTCCGCGACGGTGACGCAGGCGCCCGACGGCGTCGTCCTCGCCGACCCGGCCTGGGACGGCCAGGGAAACACCCTGGTCGCGGCAGACGTACCGCTGGCCGGGAACGACGACGAGGGCTACGCCCCGCACGTCTACCGCGTCACCGTCCTCGCCGACGTGCCGCTGCAGCTCGACGGTGCCGGCTCCGGCGCCGACGCCCCGACCGCCTGCCCCGCCGAGGGGTCGGACGCGGACCAGGGGTTCAACAACACCTCCGGGCTGACCGGCCCGGAGGGCGAGACGGAGGAGGACCAGGCGTGCGCGCCGATCCCGTCGATCGACATCGCGAAGACGGTCTCCGCCGGCCCGACGCCGAACGGTGACGGGACGTGGACGGTGACCTACGACGTCGTCGCGACGAACGCGGGCGCTGCGGACGGCACCTACGAGGTGACGGACCGGATGACGGCCGACGGTGACCTCGAGGTCCGCTCGGGCGCCGTCGTCACCGCCCCGGACGGTGTGACGCCGAACGCGGCGTGGACGGGCCTGGGTGCCGAGGGCGCCCCGGAGAACGTCATCGCCTCCGGCGTCGTCCTGCCCGCGGGCGGGACGCACACCTACCAGGTCGAGGTCGTGCTGGGGATCGCCGAGGGCGTCGAGGGCGCGCCGGTGATCACGCCGTGCTCGGCCGAGCCCGGAGCTTCTCCGGGCGGCCTGTCGAACGCGGCGACGGTCGAGCACAACGACCTGACCGACGACGCGACGGCGTGCGTGGCGATCGCGTACGTCGTCGTGGACAAGTCGATCAGCGCGGGCCCGACACCGAACGGCGACGGGACCTGGACGATCGTCTACGACGTCGTGGCGGAGAACGTCGGCGGCGAGTCGGGCGAGTACGACGTGTTCGACCGCCTGCACTACGGCGACGGCATCGAGATCGTCGACGCCGCGGTCACCGCGGCCCCGGACGGGGTCGAGACGAACGCGGGGTGGACCGGCCTGGGTGCGGAGAACGCCGACCCGGAGAACCTCGTGGCGTCCGGCGTCGAGCTCGCCGCGGGCGCGTCGCACACCTACCAGGTCGAGGTCACGGTCCAGATGGACGAGGCCACGATCGACCCGGCAGACCTGCAGTGCCCGCCGCCCGGGTCGGGTGCGGACGGTGGTCTGGCGAACTCGGCGAGCCTCGACCACAACGGGATCGTGGCCGAGGACGGCGCGTGCGCGTCCCTGCCGCTGATCGGGATCGAGAAGTCGATCTCGGCGGGTCCGACGCCGAACGGCGACGGGACGTGGACGATCACCTACGACCTGGTCGCCGCCAACACCGGGCAGGCCGCCGGTGACTACGACGTGGTCGACCGGCTGCTGTACGGCGAGGGCGTCGTCGTGGAGTCGGCCGCCATCACCTCGGCACCTGACGGTGTCGAGCCCGAGACAGGCTGGACCGGTCAAGGAGCGGCCGGTTCGGCCGACAACCTGGTCGCGGCGGGCGTCACGCTGGACGCGGGCGCGACGCACACGTACCAGGTGCAGGTCGTCGTCTCGCTCGACCGGGAGGTCGTGACCCCGGAGGCGCTGCAGTGCCCGGAGCCCGGCTCGGGCGAGAACGGCGGGCTGGCGAACGCCACCGAGCTCACGCACAACGGCGAGACCCGGGGAGACGACGTGTGCGCCACCCTGCCGCTCGTCGACGTGGCCAAGACGGTCTCCTCGGGCCCGACGCCGAACGGTGACGGGACGTGGACGGTGACGTACGACGTCGTCGCGACGAACTCCGGCGCGGCCGACGGCGCGTACGACGTCACGGACCGCATGACGGCCGACGGCGACATCACCGTGGTGTCCGGGGCCGTCGTCTCGGCGCCGGACGGTGTGGCCCCGTCCCCGACGTGGACCGGCCTGGGCGCCGAGGGCGCGCCGGAGAACGTCATCGCCACGGGTGTGAACCTGCCTGCGGGCGAGTCGCACACGTACCAGGTGCAGGTCGTCATCGCGCTGGCCGAGGGCACGGAGGGTGCTCCCGCGGTCACCGACTGCGCCGCGCCCGGGACGGGGGAGGACGGCGGTCTGTCCAACTCCGCGGGGATCGACCACAACGGCATCCCCGACTCGGACGAGGCGTGCGTGACGATCTCGGCGATCACCGTCGACAAGACCATCTCTGCCGGCCCGACGCCGAACGGTGACGGGACGTGGACGATCGTCTACGACGTCGTGGCCGAGAACGTCGGTGGTGCGGCGGGCGAGTACGACGTGTTCGACCGCCTGCACTACGGCGACGGGATCGAGATCCTCGACGCGGCTGTGACCACGGCTCCGGACGGGGTGGAGACGAATCCCGACTGGACGGGCCTGGGCGCCGAGGACGCGGACCCGGCGAACCTCGTGGCCTCGGGGATCGAGCTGGCCGCGGGGGGCACGCACACGTACCGGGTCGAGGTCACCGTCCAGATGGACGAGGTCACGATCGACCCGGTGGACCTGCAGTGCCCGCCCCCGGGCAGCGGTGAGAACGGTGGTCTGGCGAACTCGACGAGCCTGGACCACAACGGGATCGTGGTCGAGGACGAGGTGTGCGCCTCGCTGCCGCTGATCGAGTTCGACAAGTCGATCTCGGCGGGCCCGACGGGCAACGGCGACGGGACGTGGACCATCACGTACGACCTGGTGGCCACCAACACGGGCCAGGCTGCAGGCGACTACGACGTGGTCGACCGGCTGCAGTACGGCGAGGGCATCGTCGTCGAGTCGGCGACGGTGGCCACGGCGCCGGACGGTGTCGAGCCGAACGCGGGCTGGACCGGCCAGGGCGAGGCGGGCTCGGAGGAGAACGTGGTCGCCACGGCGGCCACGCTGGAGGCCGGTGCCACGCACACCTATCAGGTGCAGGTCGTGGTCTCGCTCGATGCCGCGACGGTCACGCCGGACACGCTCGCGTGCCCCGAGCCGGGGTCCGGCGAGACCGGTGGTCTCGCCAACGCCGGCACGCTGACGCACAACGGCGAGACGCAGGACGACGACGTGTGCGCCACCCTCCCGCTCCTCGACATCACCAAGTCCCTCTCGGGTGCGGTGACGCCGGTCGAGGGCGAGGACGGCGTGTACGACGTGGTGTACGAGGTCACGGTGACCAACCGGGGCCCGGGTGCCGGGGTCTACGACCTGGACGACACGCTCGCGCCGGGCGAGGGCGTGACGGTCGTCGGTGTCCAGGGTGTCGTCACCGACGCGCCGGAGTCTGTGGGCGTCAACGAGGGCTTCGACGGCCTCGAGGACGTCCGGATCGTGACCGGTCAGCCCATCGCGGGTGCCGGCACGGGCCCGGTCGTGCACACCTACACGGTCACGGTGCGGTACGCGGCGGACCTGTCCGACGTCGAGATCCCGGACACGGACGTGTGCACCACGGACGGTGGCACGGTGCCCGGCGGGCTGAACAACGTCGCGGCCGTGGACTGGAACGGCATCCCTGGGCAGGACGAGGAGTGCGTGCGTCCGGGCAAGCCCACCCTCGACAAGGCGCTGGTCTCCGCTCGACCGACCGGCGACGGGACGTGGGAGGTCGTCTACGACCTCACCGTCGGCAACGTCGGCGGGGAGGCCACGACCTACGACCTGGACGACGAGCTGCTCTTCGCCCCGGTCATCACCGTCGACTCGGTCGCGGTGACCGGTCCGGACGGCGTCACCCTGAACGACGGGTTCGACGGCGACACCGACCGGCGGATCGCGACCGACGTCGTGATCGGCGGCCTGGACGACGAGGGGTACGCCCCGCACGTCTACCGCGTCACCGTGGTCGCCGGCGTGCCGCTGCACTTCACGGACGTGGAGGACGACGGCACGGGCTCGCCCGCGTGCACCGCGGCTCCCGGGGGCAACCTCACCGAGCAGGGGCTGAACAACGCGGCGACGCTCACGGACGAGACGGGCGGGACGCAGACCGACACCGACTGCGCCCCCGTGCCCTCCGTCGACATCACCAAGTCGACGGACGGCGCGCCGGTCAAGGGTCCCGACGGGTCGTGGACGGTGGCCTACACCGTCACCGCCACGAACGACGGCGCCGCCGCCGGGGTCTACGACCTCACCGACCGCCTGCGCTACGGCGCCGGCATCGAGGTCCGCAGCGCGACGGTCACCTCGGCGCCCGACGGCGTCACGCCGTCGGGCTCGTGGACGGGCCAGGGCGCGCCGGGCGACCCGGCCAACGTCGTGGCGACCGGCGTGAGCCTCGCCGCGGGGGCCACCCACACCTACCGGGTGGAGGTCGTCGCGACCCTCGACACGGAGCAGGTGGACGACACGACGTTCACCTGCCCCGAGCCGGGCTCCGACGGCAGCGGCGGGTTCGCCAACACCGCCGGGATCGGCCACAACGGGTTGACCGACGCCGCCCAGGCGTGCGCGACGCCTGACCGGCCGGGCGACCCGGGCACGCCGGGCAAGCCCGGCGGGTCGCTGGCCACGACCGGCGCGACCCTGGCGTGGGTCGCCGGCGGGGCAGCGCTCCTGCTGCTCCTCGGCCTCCTGGCCGTGGCTGCGGCCCGGCGTCGGAACGCCGTGGGCTGACGGCGCGACGAGGAAGGCCCTGCCCACGACCGTCCCCACCGGTCGTGGGCAGGGCTGTTCGTCGGCCGTCTCTCAGCGCTGCGCGCGGGCGGCGGCCCGACGGCGCAGGACGCGCGCCGTCGTGACGAGCGCGAGGCCCGCGACGAGGAGCGTCCAGGCCGCGACGACGTGGAACGCGGTCGCGACACCGGTGACGGCGAGGACGGGGGCGGTCTGGGCGAGGGTCGAGTTGTACATGGCTGCTGTCCTTCCGGGACGGGTGAGGGCATGCCGAGGACGTCCCGGTCGCGTGCGCGACGGGGCGGGTCGGCGAGGGGAGGGGTGAGGGTCAGGCGGTGGCGGCGACGTGGTTCCACGTCGTCTGGCGCCGCGTGACGAACAGCGCTGCGGCGTGCAGGAACGCGCGCTGCAGGGCGAGGTCGTAGAGGAGCTCCGGCAGCACGAGCGCGGCCAGCAGCCGGGCGCGCCGCCCGGCGCCCCAGACGGTGACGAGGCGCTCCGCGAGGAAGACGAGCCCGACGGCCGCCCACAGCGGGGACAACGTGAAGGTCCCCGTCACGAGGGTGACGACCGTGAGGAGCAGGTAGGCCGCCATCATGAGCGTGCCGACGGCGAGCATCACCTGCTGGCCGACGTAGCGCCACGTGGTGCGCGTGAGCCCGTACTCGGCGAGGTTGTCGAGCATCCCCTTGTACCAGCGGACGCGCTGCCGGTGCAGGTCGCCGGCCGTCGGCATGAGCTCGGTCGTGCAGCTCATGGTGACGGGGGAGCGCAGCTCGTGGCCGAGCGTGCGCAGCGCGAGGGTGAGCTCGGAGTCCTCGGTGATCGCGTGCCGGTCGTACACGTCGCCGCGCTCGCCGGGGAGGACCGAGCCGCGGGCGTCGGCCACCTCCTGGAGCGCGGTGCGGCGCACGAGCGCGGCGGTCCCGGTGAGCACGGCCGTGCGGCCGGTGAGGTCCACCTGCACGCCGTAGCGCGTGTACTCGTTGGCCTGGCAGTGCTGCAGGTAGCCCTGCGGCGGCCGACCGCGGAACACGCCGCCGACCGCGGCGACCTCGGGCGCCGAGGCGAGGACGGCGAGCCCTTCCTCGACGAACGTGGGGGCGATCGTCGTGTCCGCGTCGAGGACCATGACGACGTCCTCCGTCGTGGTCGCGATCGCCTGGTTGAGCGCGCCAGCCTTGCGGGCCGTGTTGCCCACGGTCTCCATGACGTCCGCGCCGGCGGCGCGGGCGACCGCGACGGTCGCGTCCGTGCTGTTGTCCGAGACGACGAGCACCCGGTCGGGGCGGCGCGTCTGGGCCGCGAGCGAGGCGACGGTGGCGGGGAGCGCCTGCTCCTCGTCGTGGGCGGGGATGACGACGACGACGCGCACGGCGGGCCCGTCCGCGGGACGGGCGGCCGCCTCGGCGCGGTGGCGGGGGGTGTGCGGGGCAGTGGTGTTCACCGGAAGCTCCAGGTCGACGAGTGCTGTCGACAAGGAGCCTCGGGCGGTCGCCTCAGCGTTCCCCCGGGGGTGGCGCAGCGGTCGGCGAGGTCTGGCTCAGCGTTCCGGAAATCTGATTGATAGTTCAATCAGAGGAATTCCTGAGGTTCGCGCCGCCCTCGCGCCGCCCTCGCGGCGCGGACGCGGTCAGACGTCGGCGGCCGCGAGCGCGCCGTCCACCCCCACGACCCCGAGCTCGAGCCGGGCGATCCCGTCCACCGGCACCGCCGACGACGCGCCCAGGCCCGACGAGCTCCCCGCCTCCGTCGAGGACCACGTCGCCACGACCGAGCGCGTGCCGTCGTCGTCCACGAGCACGAGCTCGTACGTCGCGCCGTCCTCCCAGACCCCGGCCGGGTACGAGCACGACCAGTCGAGGCGCGTGCCCCACGAGGCCGGCGTGAGCGTGAGCTCAGCGCGCACGTCCGCGCCGCCGACCGGCTCGAGCGCGACCTGGGTCGTGCCGGACGTCGCGGGGGGCGGGACGTCGTCGGACCGCGTCACCGCCGCGCCGCCCGCGGCGCCCGCGACGACCAGACCCACTGCCGCCACGGACAGGAGCGACCGCCGTCGGGTGCGGCGCCGCCGGGCGCTCGCGGCCACCACCGCGAGGGGCACGACGGCGCCCCCCGCCCCGCCGGACGCCTCGGCCGGGACGTCGGTGCGCGCGTCGTCCACGAGCGCGTCCGCGTGCTCGGCCGTGAGCATGCCGAGGATGCCCGGCATGCCCGCGAGCTCCGCGACGGCCTCGCGGCACGCCGCGCACGTCGCGAGGTGCTGCTCGAACGCGCGCCGGTCGCGCGGGCTGAGCGCGCCCAGCACGTAGGCGGCGTCCCACTCGCGGTACGGGTCCGGGGTAGCGGTCATGACGAGACTCCCTTCTCCTGCAGCGCGAGCCTCAGCGCGCGGAGCGCGTAGTGCATGCGGGACTTCACCGTCCCGGGCGGGACGCCGTGCGCCGACGCCATCTCGGCCACGGAGCGCCCGTGGTAGTACGCGTCGACGACGACCGCCCGGTGCTCGGGCGAGAGCGAGACCAGCGCGTCCGCGACGAGCCACGCGTCGAGCACGGCCTGGGTCGCGTCGGCCTCGCCGCGGTCGGGCACGTCGGCGCTCGCGAGCTCGCGGCGGTGGTGCGCGCTGCGCAGCTCGTCGACGACGAGGTTGCGCGCCACCGTGAAGAGCCACGCACGCACCGAACCCTCCGGCCGCTCCAGCACCTCGGGGTGGCGCCACGCGCGCAGCAACGTCTCCTGCACCACGTCCTGCGCCTGCGCCGGGTCGTCGGTGAGGCGCGCGACGTAGCGCTCCAGCGCCGGCCCGTGCGCGGCGTGGACCGCCCGCAGCAGGTCGTCGGCGTCGGCGCGCACGCGCGGCACCTCCCCGTCGGTCACGACCCGGCCGACCGCACGAGGTCGAGGCCGAACTCGACGCTGCCCGCGTCGTCGACCGTGACGAACCCGAGGCTCGGTGCCTCCACGTCGAAGTCGGAGAACGTGATCGGCACGCTCCCGACGACCTGGACGCCGTCGGTGGTCGGGCCGACCTGAGCCTCGACCGTCACGGCCTGGGTCACGCCGTGGATCGTCAGGTCGCCCGCGAGCTCGACGGCGCCCGACCCGGTCGGCAGGTCCACGGGGCTCGTCAGCTCGAACGTCGCGGTCGGGTACGTCCCGACCTCGAGCGCGTCGCCCCGGAAGTACGCGTCGCGCGGCGGCTCGTCGGTCGCGACGCTCGCCATGTCGACCTCGATCGTCGCCGCGGTGAGCGCGCCGTCCGCGACGGTGAACGACCCCGTGACCTCCTCGGTCCGGCCGGTCACCGTGACGTCCTCGCCCTGCAGCACCTCGTGCACGCGATACCCCGCGTACGAGCCGTCCCCGACCGTCCACGCACCGGCCAGGTCCGCCGGGTCGAGCGCGGCGCCGTCGCCCGACGGCGCGTCGAGCGTCGGCTCCTCGGCCGCCGCGCGGTTGGACCAGTCCGCGTACAGGCTCGGGCCGAACGCGACGGCCGCACCGCCGAGCACCACGACACCGACCCCGACCCCCACGAGCACCTTCGTCCTCCTGCGCACGTCTGCCCCTTCCGATCATCCTCTGCGACTCCGTCACCTGGGAGACGAGGCAGCGGCCCGATCGGTTCACCCGGGCCCCTCGACGCTACGCGGCCGGGCGGTGGGCGTCCGACAGTCGGAAGGGCCGCCGGACGGGCGTGCGGCGTGCGGGCCGACGCGCGGGCAGGCCGGTGAACCTCGTGACGCGCCGCGCCGTCGTGAGAGTAGGGGCCGTGCTCGCGACCCCGACCGTCCTTCCGAGGAGTCGACATGCGACGCACCCTGACCACCGGTGTCCCGGCCGCCACCACCTGGGCCGTCACCGCCCTGCTCGCCGCCACCCTCGCCGGGTGCTCCGGCGGGGGAGGCGGACTGCACGGGGGCGGTGGCTCCAGCCCGTCGGGCTCGGCCTCCGAGGGCTCGGCGGGCGGCGGCTCGTCGGACGTCGTGCTCGGCACGGCGGACTCCTCGCTCGGGACCGTCGTGGTCGACGGCCAGGGCATGACCGTCTACTACTACGACAAGGACACGAAGGGCTCGGGCACGAGCGCGTGCGAGGGCGAGTGCGCCGCCGCGTGGCCCGCCGTCCACGCGGCGAGCGCGGACCCCGAGGTCGACGGCGTGACGGGCGAGGTCGGCACCATCACCGGGGTCGACGGCGAGCTCCAGGTCACCGTCGACGGCCGCCCGGTCTACACGTACGCGGCCGACACCGGCCCTGGCGACGTCACGGGCCAGGGCGTGAACGGCGTCTGGCACGTCGTGGCGCCCGACGGAACCGAGATCATGGACGCGGCCCCCGCCGCCGGGTCGGGCTACTGACCGGTGCGCCGACCGGTCGCGCGCGGGCTGGTCCTGCGGGGACCGGCCTCGCGCCGGGCGGCCCTGCACCGGCCGCTCACGGGTGGTCGAGCGGGGGCGAGCTCAGGCAGAACGGGTGGCCCTCCGGGTCCGCGTAGACGCGGAACAGGTCGTCGGGGTGGCCCTCGTCCTCCGGCGTGCCCGTGAGCGGGCGCGCGCCGCAGGCGAGCGCGTGCTCGTGCGCCGCGTCGAGGTCGGGGACGTCGAGGTCGACGTGCACGCGCGCCCCGCCGGGCCAGGGTCGTACCTCGGCGTCGGAGCGCTGGAACGCGAGGCGGGACGCGCCGCCCGGGACCTGGAGCGAGAGCCAGTCGTCGCCCGCCGGGTCGGCGACCTCGTGGCCCGGCGTGTACGCCCAGCCGGTCAGGCGCCGGTAGAACTCCGCGAGCGCGCGCGGGTCGCGCGCGTCGACGGTGACGTTGCGGAGCCGCAGCGGGCGCGGGTCTCCCACGGCTCAGCCGACCTGCTCGCGCAGCCACGCGACGTCGGCCGGGACGTCGGCGTGCGTCTCGCAGACGACCGACGTGCCCGCCGCGCGCGCGACCCCGAGCAGGAGCTCCGGGTCGATCGTCCCGGCCGTGAGGCCGGCGTGGCGGTCCGCGCCGGAGCCCGCGGTGTCGCGGCTGTTGTTGAGGTGCACGAGGTCGACGCGGCCGGTGATCGCACGCACGTCGTCGACCGCCGTCGTGAGGTCGATGCCGCCCGCCCACGCGTGGCACGTGTCGAGGCAGAACCCGACGTTCCCGGCGCCGTCGGCCTGCTGCACGGCCGCCCACAGGCCCTCGATGCGGTCGAGGCGGCGGGCCATCGAGAAGTCGCCGCCGGCGGTGTTCTCGATGTAGATGGTGACGTCCGTCTGGAGGGCGTCGATCGCCTTGCGCCAGTTGTCGAAGCCCTTCGCCGGGTCCTCCTTCGCGGTGACGTGCCCGCCGTGGACCACGACGCCCGTCGCACCGACCGCCGCCGCGCCGTCCACGATCAGCTGGAGCAGCTTGCGGCTCGGGATGCGGATGCGGTTGTTGGGGCTCGCGACGTTGATGACGTACGGCGCGTGCACGACGAGCTCGAGGTCTGCCGCCGCGGCGGCGTCCTTCAGGGCCTCCGCGCCGCCCGGGAACGTGAACTCCGGTCCCTTCCAGGACTGGGGGTCGCCGAGGAAGATCTGGGCGACGTCCGCGCCGATGCTCGCTGCCTGCGCGATGACGTCCGACTGGTCGAGGTGGGCTCCGATCCGCATGGGGACCAACCTACGCGGCGCCGCCCACGCGCGCGGCCGCTCGTCACCAGCCGGTCGAGCTCCTCCGGATGACGTCACGGCGCAGGTCGAGCAGCGCCGCGCGGGCGCGCCGCCGGCGGTCGGTCGGGTCGACCGTGAGCTCGTCGCCCGGGTTCGCCCGGCGGCGCGGCTCGCCGTGGACGTTGAGGTCGGGCGCGGCGCCGTGGTCGGCCGCGCGGTGCGCCGTCGTGGTCGTCGGGGCGGACGGTGCGGAGAAGAGCGGGCGGTTGTCCGGCACGGGAGCCTCCTCGGGGACTCCGTCGCGCGGGGCGGCGGAGGGTCGGGACGATGCTGGTGCGCCGGGCTCGCCGCCCGGCGCCCCCTCATCGTGCGACCGCGACGTTTCCCCCGGTCGTCCTGGACGTTTCGGCGATGTTGCGGTCCCACCCGGCCGTCGAGCACGGGGTTCCCGACCGCCCGAGCCCGATCCCGGTCGCCGACCCCGTGCTCGACGGCAGCGGGGGGCCGGGTCAGGAGGGGGCGCGGGCTCCGCAGGTGGCGATGGTCTGCGGTCCCTCTTCGCCGTCGACCACCACCGAGGCCTCCCAGCGCCAGGCCGCCGGCAGGAGGTCGACCGTCCCCGCCGGCACGTGGACCGCGTCGAGGCCGGAGCCCGGCGACGTGGGCTCGACCGACTCCCACGCTGGCCCGTCATCCGGCGTCTGCTCCACGCGGAAGGACGACCGGAACTCGCCCAGCTCGTCGCCCTGCCACGTCGTGAGGCGCAGGACGAGCGCGCCGTCCAGCGGCCCGTCGAGCGTCGTCCCCGGGGCGACGTCGACGGTGAACGCCGCCTCGAGGCCCGCCTCCTCGCCGGCCCAGGCGGGGAGCGGGTCCGTGCGGGTCACGCCCCAGCGGGTCACGGTGCCCTCCTCCGACCAGCCGGACACGTCGATGTTGCTGACCGTCAGCGGAGACCCGGCGGCCACCTCGGGCGTGCACGACTGCATCTCCGGGTCGCCGGTGGTGGACGTGGCGGGCCCAAGCATGAAGACGGCGCTGCCCGCCGCGAGGACCGTCGCCGCGCCGGTCACGACGCGCGACGGCGTCGGGCCGCCGAGACCGGTGCCCGGGCCGAGGAACGGGACGGGCGGTCGGACGCGCCGGAGCACGACGGTGCTGCACAGCGAGTCGGCGAACGTGCGGCGCTCCGCGTTCCACAGGGGGCGGAGGAAGCCGATGTAGAGCAGCGCGTCGAGGATGTGCGCCACGCTCCGCAGGACCGTGCGCACGAGGCCCGCGGGGCGACCCGTGGCGTCGTGCACGACGACGATCCCCACCGTCCGCTTGCCGGGCGTCGCGCCGGTCCAGGCCTGGAGGGCGAGGAGCGCGGCCGTGGTGCCGACGGCCCACCACGCCCCGCCGGGCACCGGTGCCTCCGTGCTCACGCCGAAGCTGATCGTCGGGATCCACGCGACCTCGTAGGCCGGCCCGACGGCGAGGAACAGCACCGTCGCGGTGATCGCGGTGTCGAGCAGCGACGCGACGACCCGGCGAGACCAGCTCGCGTAGGGGCCGTGCGCGGGTTCGAGCTCCGGCAGCGTGTCGTCGAGGTCTCCGGCTCCGACGGCGTGCGTCGGCCCCCTGCCGGGCGGGGCGTCGATGGCCACGCGCGCATCCTGGCACAGTGCGACCTCGGTGACCACACCCTCCCGCCGTGCTCGACCCGGAGCGACCTCGTGCTCGGCGGCCGTCTCAGCGGAAGGAGTGCCGCCGACCCAGGGCGACCGTCGCGAGCACCGGGACCATGAGCGCGAGAGAGACCCACGGGAGGCCGCCCGGTCCCGCGGCGGCGAGCGCCGCGCCGCCGACGGCACCGCCGAGCGCGACGGACGTGTTCCACACGGTGACGAGGGCGGACTGCGCGACGTCGGCGCCGTCGCCCGCGGCCCGGGCGGCGGCGGTCGTGTAGAGCGTCCCGGCGCCGCCGAACGCGGCACCCCAGGCGGCGACGGCGAGCACGACGACGACGGTCGACGTCGGGGCGAGGCCGAGCACGAGCATCGCGAGGCCGAAGACGACGACCGACCCGAGGGTGAGGGCGCGCAGGCGGTGGTCGATGAGCGCCCCGACGAGCACGAGCGCCCCGGCGGACGCGGCGCCGAGGGCGAGCAGCAGCGCGCTGGTACGCGAGCCCTGGCCGAGGTGCGCGAGGTGGACCGCGACGTACGTGTACAGGGACGTGTTGGCGAGCACGTTGAGCCCGGCGACGAGCAGCACCGGCCGCAGGCCGGGGCGGGGGAGGACGGCGCGGATCGCGAGCTGCGCGCCGCGCGGGGTGCCCGCCGCGCCGGGGACGCCGAGCCGGATCCAGGCGAGCAGCGCGACCCCGACGACGGAGAGGACGCCGAACGTCCAGCGCCACCCGACGGCGGCGCCCAGCACGGCCCCGGCGGGGACGCCGAGCGTCAGGGCGAGCGGGCCGCCTGCCATGGCGATCGTCATCGCGCGGCCGACGCGGTCCGCCGGCACGATCCGACGCACGTACCCGGGCAGGAGCGCCCACGTCAGCCCGGCGACGAGCCCCGCGGCGAAGCGCGCGACGAGCGTCAGCGCGAACGACGACGACACCGCGGTGACGGTGTTCGCGACGACGAACCCCGCGACCGCCACGAGGAGCAGCGTGCGGCGGTCCCACCGCGCGGTGGCGCGCGTGAGCGGGATCGCGGCGACGATCGCCCCGACGGCGAACGCGGTGACGGTCTGCCCGGCCGCGCCCGCCCCGACGCCGAGGTCGGCGGCCATGGCGGGCAGCACGCCCGCGGGGAGGTTCTCGGTGAGGAGCGTGAGGAACCCCGACGCCGCGAGCGCGAGGAGCGCGCCGACGGGCAGGGCGCCGGGGCTGCGGATCACCGGGGCCGCCGGGGCTTCGGCCGAGGTGGGGCCCGGGCCGGCGGCGGCCGTGGGACCGGTGGTGGGTGTGCTCGTCGTGGACATGGGGTTAGCATCGATGTCTGACATTGATGTGAAGGTCAAGCGACACGACCCGGTGAGGTGGATCACGTGCGGATCGGCGAGCTGTCCCGGCGCACCGGGACCCCGACGCGACTCCTGCGGTACTACGAGGAGCAGGGCCTGTTCACGCCCGAGCGGGCAGAGAACGGCTACCGCGAGTACGGCGAGCACCTCGTCGACCGCGTGCTGCAGATCCGCGGGCTCCTCGAGGTGGGGTTCACGACGAAGATCATCAAGGAGTTCCTGCCGTGCCTCGGCAACGCGCCGGAGATCCACCTGCACAACGCCTACCCGGACAAGATCGCGCTCCTCGAGACCGAGCTCGCGCGCCTGGAGGACCGCATCCGCATCCTCGAGAAGAACCGCGAGGCGATCGCCGACTATCTCGACCGCATCCGCCCGTTCGCCCAGCGCCCGGAGGACCGCGTCGCCGGGAGCGCCTCGTCGAGCACGACGTTGCTGTCGTCGTCCGCCGGATAGCGACGGCGACGTCGTGCTCGGCGGGGGATGGGCAGGGGCGTGGACGGGTGGACTCGGTCACTCGGGGCGTGGGGCGTACATGATGACGGCGACGCCGGCGAGGCACAGCAGCGCGCCGGCCACGTCCCAGCGGTCCGGGCGGAAGCCGTCCACGACCATGCCCCACGCGAGCGAGCCGGCGACGTACACCCCGCCGTACGCGGCGAGGATGCGCCCGAAGTTCGCATCCGGCTGGAGCGTCGCGACGACGCCGTAGAGCCCGAGCGCGACGACGCCCGCCCCGATCCACAGCCAGCCCCGGTGCTCGCGGAGCCCCTGCCACACGAGCCACGCCCCGCCGATCTCGAGCAGCGCGGCGAGCACGAACAGCGGGATCGAGCGCGCGAGGTCCATGCGCGCCAGCGTAGGGGGGAGTGCGTGCGCCGTGGCGGTGTCTCCTCGTGCAAACGTAGGTCGGGATTCGGCGTAGCCTTCCGGGGTGACGACTCCCAGACACCAGCCGCCCGTGCTCTCCGACGTGGCTGAGCTCGCCGGGGTGAGCGTCTCGACGGTGTCGCGCGTCCTCACCGGACGGACCCCGGTGAGCCCGAGGCTGCGGGACAAGGTGCAGGCCGCCGTCTCGCAGCTCGGCTACCGCCCCAACGCCGCTGCGCAGACGCTCGTCAGCGGGCGGAGGTCGACGGTCGCGGTGCTCGCGCGCAACACGCTGCGCTACGGCTATGCCGCCACGCTCCAGGGGATCGAGGAGGCGGCGCGCGCCGCGGGCTACGTCGTCTCGATCGCCGTCGTGGAGTCGGAGGCGCCTCGCGACCTGGGCCGCGCGGTCGACCTCGTCCTGTCGCAGTCGCTCGCCGGGGCGATCGTGGTCGAGTTCGACTCGCTCGGCGTGCGCACGCTCGAGGCGCTGCCGGAGGCGCTGCCCGTCGTGGCGGCCGCGGGTGCGCGACGCCGGCAGGGGCCGCGACCGCACGCGTTCCTCGACGACCAGGCGGGCGGCGAGGAGGCGACGCGCTACCTCCTGGGCCTGGGGCACCGCACCGTGCACCACGTCGCGATCCCCGCGACCCGGCCGCGCAGCGGGCGCAGCTGGGGGTGGCGGCGCGCGCTCGAGGCGGCCGGGGTCGAGCGGCCGGACGTGGTCCAGGCGAGCTACGACCCCGACTCCGGCTACGAGGCGGGGCTGCGGCTGGCCGACGACCCCGACGTCACCGCGGTCCTGTGCGGCAACGACGAGCTGGCGATCGGCGTCATGCGGGCGCTGGCCGAGCGCGGGCGTCGCGTCCCGGAGGACGTCAGCGTGGTCGGGTTCGACGACCAGCCGTTCGCGCGCATGTGGAGCCCGCCGCTGACGACGGTCGCCCAGGACTTCGTCGACCTCGGACGGCGCACCTTCGGGATGCTGGCGCGCTGGGTCGAGACGGGCGAGCCGCCGCAGGACAGCGCGACCCGGCCCACGCTCGTCGTCCGGGAGAGCGCCGCGCCGCCGCGCGCCTGACCCCGCGCCCCGGAGCGCCCGATGTCGCGCGCGTGACACCCCGCGCGCCTGAGACCCCGCGCGCCTGACGTGTCCCGTGCCGCTCGGTCTGGCGCACCCGTCCCCGACCGCGCGGCCCGACGTGTCTGCCCCCGTCCCGAGGCCTTCTCTCGCGTCGCGACGACGCCGATGGCTCGCCGCCATTCTGACCGACGTTTGCAGAACCCCGGATGTGTGCGTTAACTTCTGACCAACGTTTGCAGGACCCGCACCGATGCGGGGCGACGAGGGAGTGCGCGTACGTGGTGAGCACAACGATGGCCGAGGACGTCCGTGACGCGGGCGGGACCCCCGTCTGGCCCCGGGTGGTGCGTCTGGCGGCGGCGGGCGCCGCCGTCGTCCTGCTGCTCCCCGAGGACGGTCTGCCCGAGGTCCTGCACTGGGGCTCCGACATCGGCGAGAGCCGGCAGGACCTCGAGGCCCTCGAGCGCGCGACCCGCCCCGTCCTCGCGACGAACGGCGTCGACCAGGGCGTCCGCGTCTCCCTGCTGCCCGAGTCCTGGACCGGGTGGACGGGCACGCCGGGGCTCGCGGGGCACCGCGCGGGCGCGAGCTGGTCGCCGCGGTTCCGCCCGGTCCGGATCGACGTCGACCAGCGTCGGGACGGCGGTGCGGTCGTCGTCGAGGCGCACGACGCGGACGCGGGGCTGCGCCTCGGGCTGGAGCTGGAGATGCTGCCGTCCGGGCTGCTCCGCCTCCGCGGCCGCGTCACCAACGTCGCCGCCCGGCCCTACGCGCTCGAGGGCCTGCGGCTCGCCCTGCCCGTCCCCACGACGGCGGACGAGCTCCTCGACCTCGCCGGTCGCTGGGCCAAGGAGCGGGTCCCGCAGCGGTCCCCCTTCGTCGTCGGCTCCCACGTCCGCGAGGGCCGGCACGGCCGGACCGGCGCGGACGCCGCGACCGTGCTCGTCGCGGGCGAGCCCGGGTTCGGGTTCGACGCCGGGGAGACGTGGGGAGTCCACGTCGCGTTCAGCGGCAACCACGTCGTCTCCGCAGAGCGGACCTTCGACGGGCGTCGGCTCCTCCTCGGGGGCGAGCTGCTGCTCCCCGGCGAGGTCGAGCTCGCGCCGGAGGAGTCGTACACGGGCCCCTGGCTCTACGCGAGCCACGCGGACGGTCTCGACGCGCTCGCCGCCCGCTTCCACGACCACCTCCGCGCACGTCCCGGGCACCCGCGCACCCCGCGACCGGTCGTCATGAACGTGTGGGAGGCCGTGTACTTCGACCACGACCTCGACCGGCTCAAGGAGCTCGCCGACCTCGCGGCCGAGGTGGGGACCGAGCGGTTCGTCCTCGACGACGGATGGTTCGGCGGGCGTCGGGACGACGTCACGGGCCTCGGCGACTGGACCGTGTCCGACGACGTCTGGGGAGAGGGGCGCTTCGCGGACCTCGTCCGGCACGTCAAGGGGCGCGGGATGGAGTTCGGCCTCTGGTTCGAGCCCGAGATGGTGAACCTCGACTCCGACCTCGCGCGGCGGCACCCCGAGTGGATCCTCCAGGTGGAGGGACGGCTCCCCGTCGAGGCGCGGCACCAGCAGGTGCTCGACCTCTCGCACCCGGGCGCGTACGAGCACGTGCTGTCGAGCATCGTCGCGATCGTCCGCGAGCACGGTGTCGACTTCATCAAGTGGGACCACAACCGCGACCTCGTCGACGCGGGCTCGACGCGCACCGGTCGTGCGGGGGTCCACGAGCAGACGCTCGCGACGTACCGCCTCCTGGACGAGGTCCGCGCACGGTGCCCGGGGCTCGAGATCGAGTCCTGCTCGTCCGGCGGAGCGCGCGTCGACCTCGGGATCCTCGAGCGGACCGACCGGGTCTGGGCATCGGACTGCATCGACGCCCACGAGCGGCAGCAGATCCAGCGCTGGACGGCGCAGCTCCTCCCGCCCGAGCTGGTCGGCAGCCACGTGGGGGCCGACCGGGCGCACACGACCGGGCGCCGGCTCGACCTGTCGTTCCGCGCGGCGACGGCGCTCTTCGGCCACTTCGGGATCGAGTGGGATCTCTCGGAGGCCACCGAGGCGGAGCGGCGCGAGCTCGCCGACTGGGTCGAGCACTACAAGCAGGTGCGCCACCTCGTGCACACGGGCCGCGTCGTGCGCCGGTCGCTGGAGGGGGGTGACCTGTGGCTGCACGGCGCGGTGAGCCCGGACCGCACGGAGGCGCTGTACGGGCTCACGCTGCGCGAGCGCCACGTGACGTGGCCGGCGGGGCGCGTGCAGCTCCCCGGTCTCGACCCCGACGCGACCTACGTCGTCCGCCCGTCCGGGCCGTCGGTGGTCCGCGCCGACGACCCGCGGTCGGCGCCCGCGTGGTGGGCGGGCGGGCTCCGCCTGAGCGGAGCGGCCCTCGGGTCGGTCGGGCTGAGCGTCCCCGCGCTCGACCCGGACCAGGCGGTGCTGATCCACGTGGAGGTGGAGCGATGACCACGCAGGCGACGGGTCCACGGCGGGCGACCGCCCCTCCGGCGGCGCGACGCCGGTCGCAGGAGCTGCGGAACCTGCCGGCGGCCCTGCTGTTCGTGCTGCCCGCCGGCATCGGGTTCGTCGTGTTCTTCCTGTGGCCGGCGCTCCGGGGGATCTGGCTGAGCCTCACCGACTCGACCGCCTTCAACACCGGCGGGTTCGTGGGGCTCGAGAACTACCAGCGGATGGTCGCGGACCCGGTGTTCTGGAACGCCTTCAAGGTGACCGTCTGGTACGTGCTGCTCAACATCGGCCTCCAGACGGTGCTCGCGGTGGTGGTGGCGGTGCTCATGCACCGGCTCACGCGGTCCTTGGTCGTCCGCGGCATCATCCTCACGCCGTACCTCGTGTCCAACGTCGTCGCGGCGATGCTCTTCCTCATGCTGCTCGACTACCAGCTCGGCTTCGTCAACGAGCTGGTCGAGTCGCTCGGCGGCGACCGCATCATGTTCTTCGGCGACCAGTCGCTCGTGATCCCGACGATCGCCCTCGTCAACGTGTGGCGCCATCTCGGCTACACAGCGCTCCTGCTGTTCGCGGGCCTCCAGACGATCCCCGAGAACCTCTACGAGGCGGGCCGCGTCGACGGCGCGTCCGAGCTGCGCATGTTCCGGTCGATCACGATGCCGCTGCTGCGCCCGTACCTGGGCCTCGTGCTCATCGTCACGATGATCGGCTCGTTCCAGGTGTTCGACACCGTCTCCGTCGCGACCCAGGGCGGCCCGGCGAACGCCTCGAACGTCATCCAGTACTACATCTACGAGGTCGCCTTCAGCCGCGGGTACGACTTCGGGTACGCGTCGGCCATGTCGGTCGCGCTGCTCGTGGTGCTCGCCGCGATCGCGATCGTCCAGTTCCGGCTCACCCGGGCGAACCAGAACGACATGGCGTGAGGTACCGATGACCACCACAGCTCCCGCTCCCGTCGCCACGCCGACCGGACCCGCCCACCCCGAGCCGGCACCCCGCCGTCGCCGACGTCGCACCACGCCGGGCCGGGTCCTCGGCTGGGTCGTGCTCGCGCTCCTCCTGGTCGTGACGCTCTTCCCCTTCTACTGGATGCTCCGCACCGCGTTGTCCACGAACGCCGCGCTGCCGGGAGGGGCGGCCGACCCGCTGCCGGTCGGGTTCAGCGGGGAGGGTTTCCGCCGCGCGCTCGGGCTCGCCACCGCGCAGGAGTCGCTCGCGGACGGCGGGTCCGGCGCCTCGATGGACTTCCCGCGCTACCTGCTGAACTCCGTCGTGGTCGCGACGCTCGTCACCGTGTGCCAGGTGTTCTTCTCGGCGATGGCGGCCTACGCGTTCGCGCGGCTGCGCTGGCCGGGCCGCGACGCCGTCTACGCGGTCTTCCTCGCCGGCCTGATGGTCCCGACCATCTTCACGCTGCTGCCGAACTTCCTGCTCGTGCGCGACCTCGGTCTGCTCGACACGCTGCCCGGCATCGCGCTCCCCACGATGCTCATGACGCCGTTCGCGGTGTTCTTCCTCCGCCAGTTCTTCGCCGGGATCAGCTTCGAGATCGAGGAGGCGGCGAAGCTCGACGGCGCGGGTCGGTTCCGGACGTTCTTCACCATCGTGCTGCCCATGGCGTCGCCCGCCGTGGTGACGCTCGCGGTCCTCACGTACATCACTGCCTGGAACGACTACCTGTGGCCCCTGCTCGTGAGCCAGTCCGACGACTCACGAGTCCTGACCCTCGCGCTCGGGATCTTCCGGGCGCAGTCCCCCCAGGCGTCCCCGGACTGGGCGGGGCTCATGGCGGCGACGCTGCTCGCAGCGCTGCCGATGCTCCTGCTCTTCCTCGCCTTCGCGAAGAGGATCGTCAACTCGATCGGCTTCACCGGGATCAAGTAGCCGCTCGGCACCAGGGGGCACGGGCCGGCGGCCGTCGGACCCGACAACCATTCCGCACCATCGACGCGGATGTCTGCGAAAGGGAACAACGATGCGAAAGTCTGTCCACGTCGCGGTGGCGGGATGCCTGGTCCTGGCTCTCGGTGCGTGCTCGTCGGGAGGCGGCTCGGGCTCGGGAGGGTCGGGCGAGCAGGTCTCGTACTGGCTCTGGGACTCGAACCAGGTGCCCGCCTACCAGGAGTGCGCGGCCGCGTTCACGGAGCAGAACCCGGACATCACGATCAAGATCGAGCAGTTCGCCTGGGACGACTACTGGACGAAGCTCACCGCCTCCTTCGTGGGCGGCTCCGGCCCGGACGTGTTCGTCGACCACCTGTCGAAGTACGGCGAGTTCGCGGCGCAGGGCCAGATCGTCGCGCTCGACGACCTCGTGGAGGAGGACTCGGTCGACACGTCGGTCTACGCCGAGGGCCTCGTCGACCCGTGGCGCTACGCCGACGGCTCGCTCTACGGCCTGCCGAAGGACTGGGACACGACCGCGTTCTTCTACAACGAGGCGCTGGTCGCCGACGCGGGCTACACGGCGGAGGACCTGTGGGCCGCCGACTGGAACCCCGACGACGGTGGCACGTTCGAGCAGATCGTCGCGCACCTGACGGTGGACGCGAACGGCGTGCGCGGTGACGAGGCCGGGTTCGACAAGTCGAACGTCGCGGTCTACGGCCTGGGCATCAACCCGAACTTCGAGGAGACGGGCCAGATGCAGTGGGCCAACTTCACGGGGTCGCTCGACTGGGACTACCTCGACCAGAACCCGTGGGGCACGCGCTACAACTTCGACGACCCCGAGTTCCAGAAGACCGTCGACTGGTTCTACGGCCTCGCGGACAAGGGCTACGCGCCCGCCGCCGGGGTGTTCTCCGAGGAGACGCTCACCCAGGTGGGCTCCGGCAAGGTCGCCATGGGCACCAACGGCTCGTGGGCGACGGGGACCTTCAAGGCGCTCGAGGGCGTCGACGTCGGGATCGCGCCCGGCCCGGTCGGGCCGACGGGTGACCGCGCCTCGCTCTTCAACGGCGTCGCCGACTCGATCAGCGCGTCGTCGAAGAAGCAGGACGCTGCGTGGGAGTGGGTCAAGTACCTCGGGTCGAGCGCGTGCCAGGACGTCGTCGCCGAGCACGCCGTCGTGTTCCCCGCGATCCCCGGCTCGGCCGACAAGGCGCTGGAGGCCTTCGACGCGAAGGGCTGGGACGTCTCGGCGTTCTTCAGCTACCGCGAGGACGGGCGCACGTTCCTCCCGCCGATCACCGTCCGGGCCGGCGAGGTGAACGCGATCGCGTCGGTCGCCTTCGAGGACATCGCGCTCGGGAACAAGGACGCGTCGTCGCTGACCGAGGCCAACGAGCAGATCAACGCGGTCCTCGCGGACTGAGCACCAGCACGACGGCGGGTTGCGGCGGAGTCGCCGCACCCCGTCGGCGGGGCGGCCGTCCCGGCCGCCCCGCTCCCCGACAGCACGAAGGAGTGTGGACAGATGCACGGCAGGAGAGCGGACGGCGGGCGCAGGATGCTCCGCCGGCTCACGGCGGGGCTGACCGCGTCCGTGGTCGTGGCGACCGGCGCGGTGACCGTGCTGCCCGGCGCGGCGGCCGCGGAGGACGTGGAGGTCCTGGCCGTCGACCTGGCAGCGTCGACGGGCGCGGTGCAGGGCGGAGCCTCGGGCATGCTCTACGGGCTGGGCGACGACGGCGTGCCCACCGACCCCATCATCGCGGGGGCCCGGCCGACCAACGTCACCCAGAAGGCACCGCACGGCGCGCAGCACCCCAACGGGGACCCGCTCGACGTCGAGCGCTCGCTCTTCGAGAACGGGGGCGAGTACCTGATGGTGAACATCCAGGACTACTACCCCGACTGGGCCTACAACGGCGGCAAGCGTCCCGAGGACTTCGACACGTACCTCGACATCGTGCGCACCGTCGTGACGAGCATCGTCGAGGAGTCCGACTACCCCGAGCGGTACGTCTTCACGCCGTTCAACGAGCCCGACGGCATCAACTGGTACGGCGACTGGAACGTCATGCGGGACACGTTCCTCGCGGACTGGAAGGCCGCCTACGAGACCATCAAGGAGGTCTACCCCGAGGCGCGGATCGCCGGCCCTGGTGACGCGTGGTGGCACGGGACGAGCACCCGCCAGATCCTCACCTACGCGAAGGCCAACGACGTCCTGCCGGACATGTGGACCTGGCACGAGCTCGGGGTCGAGAACCTCGCGACCTTCCGCTCGCACCTCGCCGAGTTCCGCCGGATCGAGCAGGAGGTCGGCGTCGGCCCGCTGCCCGTGAACATCACGGAGTACGCGATGCGCCGCGACATGGGCGTGCCCGGCCAGCTGGTGCAGTGGATCTCGATGTTCGAGGACGAGAAGGTCGACGCCCAGACGGCGTACTGGACGTTCGCGGGCAACCTCAACGACAACATGGCCAAGAACAACGGCGCGAACGGCGCGTGGTGGCTGCTCAAGTGGTACGGCGACCTCACGGGGGAGACCGTGGAGCTCACCCCGCCGGCGCTGAACGCGGTCGACACGCTGCAGGGGCTCGCCGCCCTGGACGCCGAGAAGCGCCAGGCGACGGTGCTCTTCGGTGGCGGCTCGAAGGACGTCCGCCTCGACGTGTCGGGCGTCGACACGGAGGTCTTCGGCGACGAGGTCGACGTCCAGGTGCGCCGGGCGGAGTTCACCGGGCAGGAGGGCGAGGCCCTGGCGCCGCCGGTCGTGGTGGCCGAGCGCGCGTCGGTGGTCGACGGCGCGGTGCAGGTCGTCGTCCCGAACGACGACCGTCACTCCGCCTACCAGGTCGTGGTGACGCCGGCCCTCGACGAGGCGCCCGTGGCGGACACGACGTGGAGGCAGCGCGTGGAGGCGGAGTCGACCCGGCTGTCCGGGCTGACGGTCGTGGACCGGCCGGCCGGTGACGCGTGGACGTTCGCGGCCTCGGGCGCGAAGGACGTGCGCGGGTTCACGACGGCGGGCGCGTCGGCGTCGTGGACGGTCGACGTCCCGACGACGGGCACGTACCGCCTGGGCGTCATCGCGGGGGTGAACGGGCCGAACGTGGGGCCGGGCTCGCACGCGCTGTTCGTCGACGGGGCTCCGGCGGGGACGATCCGCTACGAGGCGGGGTTCTCGGACTCCTACCGCGGCAAGGCGGAGGTCCTGGTGGAGCTCGAGGCGGGTGCGCACGAGCTGTCGGTGCGCGCGAGCGCCGACGGGTCGACCGTGCTGCCCGGGGCGAACGTCACGCTCGACCGGTTCGACCTCGAGCGGGTGGACGGCCCGGACACGACGACCTACCCGGCCCACCTCGCCCGTCTGCAGGGAGCGTCGGTCTCCTACGACGCCGGAGAGGCCGGGCGGGTGCAGGTCGGCGGCGACGGCACCGCGACGTTCTACGTGGCCGCGCGCGAGACGGGGTACTACGACGTGACGCTCGACTACTCCGCGGACGCACCGACCACGGTGGGCCTGCGGCTCAACGGCCGGGAGGTCGTGGGCCTCGAGGCCCACGCCGCCGGTGCGCGCACCTCGTCGGCGCGGGTGCACCTCGCGCAGGGGATCACGGAGCTCGCGGTCACCGCGCCGGGCGGCATCTCGCTCGGTGCGCTGACGACCACGCGTGCGGCAGGGTCGGACGCGTCGGTCGAGACGGTCGAGGCCGAGGACGTGCTCCAGCTCTCGGGCGGTGCGCGGCTGGAGTCGGTCGCGCAGCCGACCGACGTGTCGGGACGGCAGGTCTCCTGGCTGGGCGGCAGCGAGCAGAGCGTCGCCGTGTGGCCGCGCGCGGAGGGCGTGGGCGCTGGCCAGTACGACCTCGTGGTGCGGTACGCGAACGCGGAGAAGAACACCGGGCACGCGTACAACACCGACGTCATCACGCGCTTCCTCGACGTGAGCGAGGCCGGCGGCGGCACCACGCGCGGCGCCTTCCGGCACAACTACTCGTGGAAGGGCTTCTGGACCCACACGGTGGCTCTGGACCTGACCACCGACGACGGTGCCCTGACGCTCGGCAACGCCACGGGCTGGGCCCCGAACCTGGACACGCTGGCCCTCGCGCCGCTCGTGCTCGACGTGAGCAACGGGGCGTCCTCGCCGGGCGTCGCGGTGGAGGTCCAGGTGCAGCCGCGCTGCCTGGCGGGCACCGCGTACCTCGCCGTGCGTGCGACGAACGAGGAGCCGTCCGCGGTCGACCTCGCCGTCGTCACGGCGTACGGCAGCCGCGACTTCGCGGCGG
The DNA here is from genome assembly GCF_015327065.1 of Cellulosimicrobium sp. JZ28. Classification (NCBI taxonomy): domain Bacteria; kingdom Bacillati; phylum Actinomycetota; class Actinomycetes; order Micrococcales; family Promicromonosporaceae; genus Cellulosimicrobium; species Cellulosimicrobium sp. JZ28. Next base: position 4,052,468 of record NZ_CP017660.1, read on the forward strand.
TCGCGCCCGAGCGCTCCGGCTACCAGTCGTTCGCCGTGCGCGCGGCCCGGCTCGAGGCGGGGACCGTCACGGTGACCGCGTCGACGGACGGGCGCGACGGCCGGTACGACGTCGCGTACGACGCGCTCGACTGCGGCTGACCGGCTGGCCGACGTCGCTCGGGCCCCGCACGGGAGTGGACCGTGCGGGGCCCGAGCGCTGTGCTCTCCAGGGCGGCACGAGGGCCGAGCACCCCGAGGCGGAGCGCCGCGCGGCTACCGCCGGACCTGCTCCAGCGGCTCCGCGAGCCGGGTGCACTCGCTGCACCGCAGGCGTCGTGCCGTCCGCACGACGGGGTTCCCCACGGAGGTGGCGGGGATCCGGATCCTCACCTCGTGGGTGTGCTCCGCGCACGTGGCCGCGCCGCACTCGCTGCACACGGCCGTCGCGACCCGGCCGTCGCGGGGGGTGGTCCCACACTCTGCACACTGCATGGCTCCTGCTCTCCGCCGGCGCAGGGCGCCGGCTGCTCGGTGACTGCGTCGTCGTGCGCGCCGGGCGTCGTCGCCCGGGCGCGGGTGCCGTTCAGCGGGCGGCGGAGTCCTCGGGGTCCGTCGCGATCGCGCGGACGGGCCGGCACGGGTTCCCCACCGCGACGACGCCCGCGGGGATGTCCCGCGTGACCACGGACCCGGCGCCGATGATGCTGTCGTCGCCGATCGTCACGCCGGGCGTGAGGGTGACCGAGCCGCCGATCCACACGTTGCTGCCGATCGTGACGGGCTCGGGGCGCTCCCAGCCCTCGCGGCGGCGGACGACGTCCTCGGCGTGGTTCGGCGTGTAGATCGAGCAGCGCGGACCGATGAGGCAGTCCGGGCCGATCGTGACGAGGCCGCCGCCGATGACCATGAAGTCGGCGTTGATGAAGGTGCGCGCGCCGATCTGCAGCCGGTCGCCGTAGTCGATCGTCAGCGGCGGGCGGAAGTCGATCCCCTCCTCGGCGCCGGGGACGAGCCGGTGGAAGAGGCGGCGTGCCTCGTCGACGTCCTCGAAGTACACGCGCCCGATGCGGGCGCACGTCGCGTGCGCGTCGCGGGTCAGCTCCTGCAGCGCGGGCGACGTGCGGTAGCGCAGCCACCCGCCCGAGAGCAGGCTGCGGAGGTCCTCGTCCGTGGCGGCCAGCTCGGCCATCCTCGTCGTCGGCTCGGTCGTGCTGCTCATCGGACTCCTTCGTCGTGATTAGTATTTCGGTTAAACATATAGGCGCGCGCGAAGGGACGCAAGACTCCTCGGGCTCGACCTCTCTGGGCCGCCGTCGCCGGGCCGCCCCCGGAACGCCGTGACCGGGGCGGCTCCCGGCGCCCGGTCAGGACGTGCGGTCGAGGACGCGGCGCAGGCGCGCCTTCTTCTCGTTCTCGCGCACGACCCACGCCACGTCTGGGTCCGACGACCCGCGCAGCGCCGCGAACCGCGGCACACCGGCGGCCGGGTCACCGACGACGGCGACGCTCCAGCAGTACCCGAGGGCCTGGCGCAGCGTGCGCACGTCGGGGTCGCGGCGCGCGTCGGCGGGGAGCGCGCCGATCGAGGCGGTCGCGGCCGCGCACGCGTCCAGGGCGGCGGTCGCGGTCGCCGGGTCTCGCAGGAGTCGCGGCTCGCAGATCCCGGCGACGGCGGCGCGGCGGACCAGCGGGTCGGGGTCGGCGACCCACGACGCGACGAGCGCGCGGAGCGTAGCGGGCTCGGCGTCGCCGATCCGTTGGAGCGCCATCGCGGCGGCCTCGCGGACGCGCCACGACCCGTCCGACGCGCGGGCGCGCAGCCGGTCGGTCGGCTCCGCGCGCGCGTCGGCGGGGGCCGCGACGACGAGCCGGCCCAGCCCGTACGTCCCGCAGCACCGGAGGTACTCGTCGGGGTCGTCGGCCAGGGCGCGGACGAGCTCGGCGGGCGCGACGTCGGCGAACGCGCCCAGGAGCTCGAGGTTCGCGCGCGGGCCCGGCAGCCCCGATCCCGCGGTGAGGTGCGCGCGCACCGCCGCCGGGTCGCCGTCGAGCGCGCGCAGCGCGGCCCGGTGCTCCTCTCGCACGGTCATGCCGACCACGCTAGGACGCGGCGCCCCCGCCCGACAGGGTCTTTCGGCCGGGCTCGGGCGGCCGCGAGCCACGATCCGGGAGCCGCCGGAGAGCGCCTGCCGCCGGGCTCAGCGCAGCGGGTCGAACGCGCGGATCTCGTCGGGGGTCTCGCCGGTCGTCACGAGGTGGGCGAGCGCCCGGCCGGTCGCGGGCCCGAGCACCATGCCCCACATGCCGTGGCCGCCCGCGACGTAGACGCCGCGCGTGCGCGTCGCGCCGACGAGCGGCAGGCCGTCGGGCGTGACGGGCCGCGAGCCGACCCACTCGTCGTGCCGGTCGTCGAGGTCGACGCCCTGGAACAGGTGCCGCACGGATGCGAGGATCGCGTCGATCCGCCGGGGCTGGAGCGGCTCGTCCGGGCCGCGGAACTCCATGGTCCCCGCGATGCGGAACCGGCCCTGGTAGGGCGTGCACGCGACGCGGCGCGCGGGCAGGTAGATCGGCGTCTCGACGGGCTCGTCGGTCTTCACGGTGAACGAGTAGCCGCGTCCGGCCTGCACGCGCGTGCGCACGCCGAGCGGCGCCGCGAGCGAGGGCAGCCACGCGCCGGTCGCGAGCACGACGGCGTCGCCCCGCAGCACGACGCCCTCCTCGCGGTCGGCGGGGGAGCCGGCCCGGCGCGGCACCCCGGCGTCCGGCCCGACGCCGTCGGTCACCCCGGACCCGTCGCTCGCCCCGGCGCCCACGAGGGCGGGGTGCCGGGCGGCGTCGGGGTGCACGGCGCGCGCGAAGACGCACGCGCCCAGGCGGCCGGGTTCGACGTCGAGCACCTCGAGGCCGGTGAGGATGGTGCCGCCGCGGGCGCGCACGGAGTCGGCGAGCGCGTGGACGTACGGTCCGGGCTCGAGGAAGCGCTGGCCCTCGAGCGCGTAGACGGTGGAGACGCGGTCGGTGAGCTGGTGTGCGCGCTCGCCAGCCTCGACGCGCCGGACGGGGACGGTCTGCCCGGCGGCGGCGACGTGCTCGAGCTCGCGCAGGAAGGGCCGGGCCTCGCGCACGTGCTCGAACGCGACGGTGAACGGGCCGGGAATCGTGCCGGCCTCGACGCCGTGGCCGAGGCTGCCGCCCGCGGCGAGCTCGTCGAACGCGTCGAGCGCGACGCGGTCGATCGGGGTGAGGGCCGCCATCGCGCGGTCCCAGCGGGCCTGCGTCGCGTGCGCCATGAAACGCGCGAAGAACGTCCACAGGCGCGGGTCGAACCGCAGCGGGACGTGCAGGGGAGCGGCCGGGTCGAGGAGGGCGCGCGGCCCGTACGTCCACAGGGACGGGTCGGCGAGCGGCATCGCCATGCCGGGGGTGAGCCACCCGGCGTTGCCCCACGAGGAGCCCGCGGCGACGCCCTCGCGGTCGACGACGGTCACCTCGACGCCCTGCTCCTGGAGGTGCCACGCGGTCGCGAGCCCCACCATGCCGGCGCCGACGACGACGGCCGTGCGAGGGGCGCGGCCGGGGGGTGCCGACCGGGCGTCGCGAGAACGGGGACGGGGACGAGAGGTCGTGCTCACGCCGGGCTCCTTCGACCGACGCCCGCCCCGCGGGTGGCGAGGCGGGCGCGTGGCTGGTGTGCGGCGGGATGGTGCCGCACGACTCACAGCGTGGTGGATCCTTCGGTGTGCGGCAAGATGTGCCGAAGGATCATCGCTCCCGGCCGCTGCCGCCGCCGCGACGTTCGCCCGCCGACCAGGGGAGGCCCACCGTGCCGAAGGATCTTCGACCGCCCGCGCTGGACGACGTCGACCGTCGCATCCTCGACGTCCTCGCGACCGACGCGCGCGCCACGAACGCGGCGGTCGCCGCCCGCGTCGGCATCGCGGCCTCGACGTGCCACGCGCGCGTCCGGGCCCTCGTGGACCGCGGCGTGATCCGGGGCTTCCGGGCCGACGTCGACCCCGCGGCGCTCGGCCGGGGGCTCGAGGCGCTCATCGCGATCCGCCTCCAGGCCGGGGCCCGCAAGGGCCTGGAGGCGTTCCGCGACTACCTGCTGACGCTGCCCGACGTCGAGGGCGTCTTCTTCGTCACCGGCGACCGCGACTTCCTGCTGCACGTCGCGGTCGCCGACTCGGACGCGCTGCGCGACCTGGTGTCCCGGACGCTCAGCGTGCGCCCCGAGGTGGCCGGGACGAGCACGACGGTGATCTTCGAGCACGCGCGTCCCTGAGGCCCTGGCCTCACGCCACCGTCGTCCCCTCCCGCACGCGCGACCGCAGGACGTGCTTGGTGAGCTTGCCGGAGGGGTTCCGGGGGAGCTCGGTCACGAGCGCGACGTCGCGCGGCACCTTGTAGCGCGCGAGCCGGTCGGCGAGGAAGGCGCGCAGCGAGTCGAGCGTCGGCTCGGCGCCGGGAGCGGGGACGACGAACGCGACGACCGTCTCGCCCCAGTCGGCGTGCGGCCGCCCGACGACGGCGACGTCCGCGACCTCCGGGGAGCCGCGCAGCGCCTCCTCGACCTCCTGGGAGTAGACGTTCTCGCCGCCCGTGATGATGACGTCCTTGAGCCGGTCGACGATGAACAGGTACCCGTCCTCGTCGACGCGCACGACGTCGCCGGTGCGGTACCAGTCGCCGACCAGCACGGCCTCGGTCGCCTCCGGGTCGTCGAGGTAGCCGACCATCCGGGTGTCCGACCGCAGCCAGATCTCCCCGGTCCCGCCCGGGCCGACGTCCTTCCCGTCGAGGTCCACGACCCTCACGTCGACGCCGGGCATGCCCGCGTGCCCGATCGAGCCCGCCTTGCGCTCCTGGTCGGCCGGGCCGAGCGCGGTGCCGACCGGCCCCATCTCGCTCATGCCGTAGACCTGGTGCAGCTCGCCCGGGTAGGCGGCGCGGATCGCCCGCACGGTGTCGGCGCCGACGGGCGCGCCGCCGGCGAGCCACAGCCGCGCGCTCGACAGGTCGAACGTCGACAGGTCGATGCCCTGCGCGGCGGCGACCTGGAGCGGCGCGACGTACGCGATGGGCGCGCCGAAGAACGCGGTGGTGCGCTCGGCCTCGACCGTCCGCAGCATCTCGATCGGGTGGTACTCGCGCAGCAGCACGGTCGTCCCGCCGAGGAACACCATCGACAGGAACCAGTTGTTGAGGGGCGAGGCGTGCCAGATGGGCATCGCGAGGAGGAAGCGGTCGTCCGCGCGCAGCCCGACGGCCGCCGTCGTGTAGGCCGCGACCGAGCTCAGCCCGCGGTGGGTGTGCTCGCAGCCCTTGGGGGCCGCCGTCGTGCCGGACGTGTAGAGCACCTGGGCGATCGTGTCCTGGTCCGGCGGCACGCCGTCCCACGGCTCGGCGGCCGCAACGAGCGCGTCGAAGTCGTCGTGCCCCGGAGTCCCCTCCGCGTCCTGCCCGACGGCGTCCGCCTCCGTCCACAGCCAGCGCACCGCGGGCGCGGCGGCGGTCGCGACGGGGGCCAGGCTCGCGTCCGCGACGCCCAGCACGGCGCCGCTGTGGGCGACGAGCCGCGCGACCTCGGGCGCCTGGAGCTTGTGGTTGACGGGGACGAGCACGGCGCCCGCGCGCCACAGGCCGAACGCCGCGACGACGAACCCCGGCGTGTTGTAGGTCATGACCGTGACGCGGTCGCCGGGGCGCACGCCGGCGTCCCGGAAGACCGCCGCCGCGCGGCGCGCGGCCGCGTCGAGCTCGGCGTACGTGAGCCGGCGCTCGCCCAGCACGAGCGCCTCCTTGGTCGGGACCTTGCGTGCCGTGCTCTCGAGCATGCTGCCCAGGTGCATGTCGTCCTCCTCGACGTCGTGCGCGGCGTCGTCCTCGACGCCTCCGGCCCGGCGGCCGGTACCGCGATGAATTGAATCATGCTTCAATTCTTCGTGGAAGCCGCCCCGAGGCGGTTCACCCGACGACGACGGAGGACCCGTGCCCTACCGCGAGACCCCGGCGACGCGCGCCGCCCGGGAGCGCAAGCGCGACGCCCTGCTCGACGCGGCGCGGACGATCGTCGCCGAGCACGGGTTCGCCGGCGCGAGCGTGCAGGCGCTCGCGGCGCGCGCCGGGGTGAGCACCGGCGGCGTCTACTCCTACTTCCCGACGAAGGCCGACCTGCTCGTCGCGGTGTTCCGCCAGGCGGCCGACGTCGAGCTCGACGCGGTGCGCGCGGCGGCCGCCGCACGCCCGGACGACCCGCCCGGCGGCGGCACCGCGGCGCGCCTCGGCCGCGCCGTCGACACGTTCGCGCGGCGCGCGCTGCGCGGCCCGACGCTCGCGTGGGCGCTCCTGCTCGAGCCCGTCGACCCGGCCGTCGACGCCGCGCGGCTCGAGTACCGCCGCGCGTACGCGACGACGTTCGCGGACGTCGTGCGCGACGGCGTCGCGGCGGGCGAGATCCCCGACCAGGACGTCGCGGTCGTCGCGACCGCGCTCGTCGGGGCGATCGGCGAGTCGCTCACCGGCCCGCTGTCGCCGCTCGCCGCGGCCCGCGACGGCGGGTCCACGGGCCCGGCGCCGACCCCCGGCGAGCGGGACGCCGTCGTCGCCACGATCCAGCGCTTCTGCCTGTGTGCCGTGGGCGCCCGGACGGTGGCGCCCGCCCCCGCCTGACCTGCCCGCCCGAACCACCCACCTGACCCGACCGTCCGGGCCGCACCCGAGCACCGCCGCACCGACCCGAGCCACCCGCAGAGCCGCAGGAGGACACCGTGACCCCGACCGACACCCGCAGCGACACCCCCACCCGGGCCGCCGGCACCAGCGGGACCGCAAGCGTCACCGACGCCGCGACCGCCGTCCCGCACCCGGCACCCCGCACGACCCACCGCGTGACCAACCAGCCGCCGGAGCGCGAGGGGGTCAACGAGTACCTCGACCACCCCGTGCTGCGCGAGGCGGTGCACGCGTACGGCGGGGCGTGGGGCGAGGACCGGCTCGTCGAGGTCGGCGCGCTCGTCGGGACGGGGGACTTCCAGCGCGCGGCCGAGCTCGCGAACGTCCACGAGCCCGTGCTGCGCACGCACGACCGCCGGGGCCACCGCATCGACGAGGTGGAGTACCACCCGGCGTACCACGAGGTGATCGGGGCGGCCGTCGCGCACGGCGCGCACACGAGCGCGTGGGCGGAGCCCGGGCCGGGCGCGAACGTCGTGCGGGGCGCGGTCTTCTCGCTGTTCGCGCAGGTCGAGCCGGGCCACGCGTGCCCGGTCTCCATGACGCACGCGGCGGTGCCCTCGCTGCGGCACGCGCCGTCGCTCGCCGCCATGTGGGAGCCGCGCCTGCTCTCCCGCGGGTACGACGGCGCCCTCGCGGCCCCGGGCAGCAAGCCCGGCGTGCTCGTCGGGATGGCGATGACGGAGAAGCAGGGCGGCTCGGACGTGCGCGCGAACGCGACGACGGCCGTGCCCGCCGGGGCCGACGGCGCCCACCTGCTCACGGGGCACAAGTGGTTCTGCTCGGCACCGATGTCCGACGCGTTCCTCGTGCTCGCCCAGGTCCCGGGCGCACCGGGCGAGGGGGCGCCGTCGTGCTTCCTCGTGCCGCGCGTGCTGGAGGACGGCACGCGCAACGTCTTTCGCATCCAGCGCCTCAAGGAGAAGCTGGGCAACCGGTCGAACGCGTCGTCGGAGATCGAGCTCGACGGCACCGTCGGTTTCCTCGTCGGGGAGCCCGGGCGCGGCGTGCGGACGATCATCGAGATGGTGTCGCGCACGCGGCTCGACTGCGTGCACGGCTCGGCCGCGGGCATGCGCCAGGCGGTCACCGAGGCGCTGTGGCACGCGCGGCACCGCACCGCGTTCGGCGCGGCGCTCGTGGACCAGCCCGCGATGACCGCGGTGCTCGCCGACCTCGCGCTCGAGTCCGAGGCCGCGACGCTCACGTCGGTGCGCCTCGCCGCCGCGCACGACGGCGAGACCGAGCACGACCGCGCGTTCCGCCGCCTCGCGACGGCCGTGAGCAAGTACTGGGTGTGCAAGCGCGGGCCGCACCACGCGTACGAGGCGATGGAGTGCCTGGGCGGCAACGGCTACACGGAGGCGTTCCCGCTCGCCCGTCGCTACCGCGAGCAGCCGGTCATGGCGATCTGGGAGGGGTCGGGCAACGTCATCGCGCTCGACGTGCTCCGCGCGATGGGCCGCGAGCCCGCGTCCGTCGCGGCGTTCGAGGCGGAGCTCGCCACGACGGCGGGCGCGCACCCCGTCCTCGACGCGCACGTCGCGCGCACGCGCCGTCTGCTCGCGGAGGTCGCGGGGGCCGACGCCGGGGCGCAGCAGGCGCAGGCCCGTCGCGTCGTGGAGTCGCTCGCCCTCGCGCTCCAGGCGTCGCTCGTGGTGCGGCACGCTCCCTCGGGCACGGCCGACGCGTTCGTCGCCGCCCGGCTCGGCGAGGACCGCGGCCACGGGTACGGCGTCCTGCCGCGAGGCACCGACGCGCACGCGATCCTCGCGCGGCACACGCACCTCGGGACCGCCCCGGACCGGTGAGCGGACCGGCCTGCGCCGACGTCGCGGGTGGCCGGGCCCGCTGTGGGTGCCGGGCCGTACCGTCCGCGCCATGGACCGAGAGACCTTCTGGGGCATCGTCGAGACGGCACGCGAGCGGGCGGGCGCGGGTGCCGACGACCGCGGCGCCGAGGACGACCCGCTGCCCGGCGCCCTCACCGACCTCCTCGTGGAGCGGCTGACCGCCGACGAGATGCTGGCGTTCGTCGACGTGGCGGGAGACGTGGCGAACGACGCCTACGCCTGGCCGGTGTGGGGCGCGGCCTACCTCGTCGAGGGCGGGTGCAGCGACGACGGGTTCATGGACTTCCGCGACGGGCTCGTCCTCACGGGCCGAGAGACGTTCGAGCGCACCCTGGCCGACCCGGACACGCTCGCCGACCACCCCGTCGTCGCCGCGATGGCCGACGGCGGGTCGCCCTGGTTCGGGTTCGAGTCGCTGGACTCGCTCGTCGGGGACGCGTGGTCCCGCGCGACCGGCGAGGACGACGAGGCGTACTACGCGGCGCGCGAGCGGACGTCGTCGGTGCGGGCGCGCAGCGAGCCCGCCGGCGAGCAGTGGGACTTCGACGACGACGAGGAGAACGCGCGCCGCCTCCCGCGGCTCACCGCCCTGTTCGCCGTGTGACGGGACGGTCCGCCCCCGGGGAACCGGGGGCGGACCGGGTCACATGCGCCAGGCGAACAGGCCCGTCGGGTCGTACGCCGCGCGCACCGACGCGAGGCGTGCCGCGGTCTCGGGCGACCAGGCCCGGGCGAGCGCGTCGTCCGTCCAGGGCCCGGGCAGGAAGTTGATGTTCGTCTCCGTCGCGGCCCACGGCTGCGACCACTGCGCGAACGAGGCCGCGGCGGCGACCATGTCCGGCAGCCGCGGCGGGTTGACGCCCACGAGGCTCAGCAGGAACCCGGCGGTACGGCCGCCCGCGGCGGACCCGCCCTCGACGTCGCGCGCCCCGGCGCCGCCGACGTGCCGCAGCTCGGCCGCGACGAACGGCGACCCGCTGCCCGGCCCGAGCTCGGCGAGGAACCGGTCGAGGAAGTCCCCGTCGACCTCCCGCAGGCCCGCGCCGTAGACCCACGACGGCCCGGCGTCCTCCGGGTCCGCGTGGATCGTCGCGACGGCCGTCACGGGCAGCTCGCCCACCGTGTCGGCGAGGGCGGGCGCGAGCGCCCGCAGCGGCGCGGCGAGGCGCTCGCCCTCCGCGGGGTCGCCCGGGTAGGCGAAGCGCAGGGCGAGCACCGTGCGGCCGCGCAGGTGCTCCGGGACGAACGGCAGGTCCGGGAGGGCGAGCACCGCGACCGAGGTCGTGACGTCGTCGGGCGCGGTCGCGGTCCACGACGCCCAGCCGCGCAGGACCTCCTCGACGTGCGGGGCGTCGAACGTGAGCGAGCCCGCGTACAGCGTGCGCAGCGGCACGAGCTCGAGGTCGAGCCGCGTCACGACGCCGAGCCCGCCCTTGCCGCCGCGCAGCGCCCAGAACAGGTCCGGCTCGGTGTCCGGGCCCGCCTCGACGACCGACCCGTCGGCGAGCACGACCCGGAACCCGCGCACCCGGTCCGACGTCAGGCCGTGGCTGCGCGTCAGGGGCCCGTACCCGCCGCCCAGCGTGTACCCGACGACCCCGACGGACGTCGACGAGCCCGTGACGGGCGCGAGCCCGTGCTCCGCGGCCGCGTCGACGACCGCGTTCCAGCGCGTCCCGGCACCGATGCGCGCGACGCGCGACGCCGGGTCGACCTCGACGCCCGCGAGGCCGCTCGTCCCGAGGACGACGCCGTCCGTGATCGGCGACGACTCGCCGTGGCCCGTCGCGTGCGACCGCACGGGCAGCCCGTGGTGGGCCGCGAACCGCACGGCCTCCACGACGTCGGCCTCCGTCTCCGCGAGCACCGCGACGTCGGGGTCGTGCGCGACGAGCGTGCTGTGCGCGGCGACGGCCTCCGCGGCGGTGGGGCCGCCGTCGGGCAGGTCGCCGCGAGCGAGGACGCGACCCGAGACGCGGTCCCGCAGCGCGGCGACGTCGGTGGGCGAGAGCGTGGTGGAGGCGGTCATGGTGCTGGTCCCCTTCGTCGGTGTGCGCGCTGCACGGCCGGAGGTGCGGTCAGGTCACCTGGACGACGACGCGCGGGCACGGTCTGTGACATGCCCGAGGGGTAGGGAGGGCGCCGCCTCAGGTTCGTGGCGTCCCGGCCAGCGGCAGCCAGTCGAGGACGTCCTGGATGGTGCGGTCCCAGAAGCCCCACTCGTGCGTCCCGGGCGAGAACTCCGACCGCAGCGCCACGCCGGACTCATCGGCCACCCGCTCGAACGCCCGGTTGCCGTCGACGAGGAAGTCCTCCGTCCCGCACGCGAGGAACAGCTCGGGGAGGTCGGCAGTGCGGCCCTCGGCCGCGGCGCGCCGCAGCAGAGCGAGCAGGTCGTCGTCCGACCCGGCGATCTCGCGGTCGCCGAACACGCGCTCGATGTCCGGCAGACGCCGCTCGCGGTACGACTCGTCGGCGAGGTCGAGCACCCCGGACAGGCTCGCCGCCGCCGCGAACCGCTCGGGGTGCCGCAGGGCCCAGCGGAACGCGCCGTACCCGCCCATCGACAGCCCCGCGACGAACGTGTCCTCGCGGCGCGTCGACACGCGGAAGAACTGGTCGACGAGGCTCGGCAGCTCCTCGGACAGGAACGTCCAGTAGCGGTGCCCGTGCACCTCGTCGGCGTAGAAGCTGCGCTCCACGCGCGGCATGACGACGGCCAGCCCGCGGTCGGCGACGTACCGCTCGATCGACGTCCGGCGCGTCCAGATGGTCTCGTCGTCGCTCATGCCGTGGAGCAGGTAGAGCACCGGGGCGCCCTCGGCGCGGGCGCTCGCCGACCCGGCCATGCCGATCTGGGTCGACGTGGCCTGGGGGAGCACGACGGTCATCGACGTGCTCACCTCGAGCACGTCGGAGTAGAAGCTGCAGCGGACGAGAGCCACGGGTCGCCTCCCGGCGGGGTCGGACGGGCCGCCGGCGGTCCGCGGCGGCGGACCCAGTCTGCCCTCCGGACGGGCAGCGGCCGCTCAGCCGCGCAGCGCGTCCAGGAGGCGCTGCACGGACGACCCCAGACCCCAGCGCTCGCCGAGCTCGGCGAGCGCGTCCGGGTCGGCCGGGGCCGTGGGCAGCGCGTCGTCGACGTCGTCGAGCGGGGCGTCCGGCGCGACGCGCACGACGAGCGGGGCGACCTCCAGGTACGGGGCCGCCTCGGTCAGCCGACGGCGCTGGGTCGCCGTCAGTCCCGCGTCGCCCGCGTCGCGCGCCGCGAGCACGCCCGCGAGGTCGCCGTACCTCCCGAGGAGCGCGACCGCCGTCTTCTCGCCGATGCCGGGGACGCCCGGCAGGCCGTCGCTCGGGTCGCCGCGCAGCACCGCCATGTCCGCGTAGGCCGCGCCTGTCGCGACGCCGTACCGCTCGCGCAGGCGCGCCTGGTCGACGACGTCGAGGTTCTTCACGCCCTTCGTCGGGTAGAGCACGCGGACGCCCGCGGCGTCGTCGACGAGCTGGAACAGGTCGCGGTCGCCCGTGACGACCTCGACCGCCGCCCGGCCCGACGGGTCCGGCGTCGCGCCCGCCGCCGCGCGGCGCGCGACCTCGCGCGCGGTGAGGGTGCCGATGACGTCGTCCGCCTCGTAGCCCGCCGCCCCGACGCGGGCGATGCCCAGCGCCGCGAGCACGTCGACGATGACCGGCACCTGCGCGACGAGCTTCTCCGGGACCTCTTCGACGCCCGTCGTGCCGGGGACGACCTCCGCGACGCGGTGCGCCTTGTACGAGGGGATCGCCTCGACCCGGAAGGCCGGCCGCCAGTCCACGTCCCAGCACGCGACGAGGCGCGTCGGACGACGGTCCGTCACGAGCGTCGCGATCATGTCGAGCAGGCCGCGCACCGCGTTGACGGGCGTGCCGTCCGGCGCCTTGATCGAGTCCGGCACCCCGAAGAACGCCCGGAAGTACAGGCTCGCGGTGTCGAGCAGCATGAGCTCGCCGCCGGGGGTGGCGTCGCTGCTCGCGGGGGCGCCGTCGTCCGTGCTCTGCGTCATGCGGTCATCCTGCCGCACGGCCCCGACACCGGTCTCCCCGGGGAGTGTCGCGCCTACCCGGCCTGGCCGTCGGGCGGCGCGAGCGGTTCACTGGTGCTCGGAGGTGAGCGACATGTCCACGACGACGCGACGAGCAGCCGGCACGGCCCTCGCCCTCGCGGTGCTCCTGCTCCTGGGGGCGTGCGCGGCCGGGCCGAACGTCGCCGCGAACCCCGGGGGCTACGGGTTCTGGTGGGGCCTGTGGCAGGGCGCGATCCTGCCGGTGACGTTCATCGTGTCCCTCTTCACGGACACGGTGAGCATCTACGAGGTCGACAACAACGGGACCTGGTACGACGTCGGGTTCGTGCTGGGCATCGCGCTCTTCTCCGGCCCTGCGATCGCGCTGCGCGGCCGACGGTCCTGACGAGGGGGAGTCACCCCTCGGCCGGGGCGGTGCCCCGCGCACGGCCGGAGACGAGAAAGATCGCGAGGATCCCGACGAGGACGAACACGACGTTGAAGGTGCCCGCGATCGCGTTCAGCGCCTCGGAGCCGGAGCTCGCGCCGTGTGCGTCGACGCCGTCCGTCGCGAGGAACGTCGTCGGGTCGGTGGCCGCGTGCAGGAGGATCGCGGGCACGATGCTGCCGGTGACACGCATGGAGAGGTACATCATCGTGCCGAAGCCGAACGCGTAGACCACCGTGGTGCCCACGAGCAGGAGGTTCTGCCCCGAGACGAGGTTCGTCGTGTGCAGGAGGCCGAACAGCAGGGACGACAGCACCATCACCGCCTTCTCGCCGTACCCGGCCCGGCGGAGCATCGTGACGGCGACGCCGCGCGTCAGGACCTCCTCGGCGAACCCGACGCACAGGCCGAGCGCGAGGACGGTGAGGACGACCGTGACGTCGTAGGCGCCCCAGTCCGTCGCCGCGAGATGGAGCGCGACCGGGACGAGCACGAGGACGACCGCGACCCACATCCACGGTCGGCCCGCGACCGGCTGCGGCCCGAACACCTCGCGTCGCCACCGGACGGTCCGCAGGAAGACGACGAGCAGCAGGCCCATGACGAGGATCGGCAGCAGCAGCCCGAAGAACACGGTGCCGGACGAGTCGAGGAGCTCCTCGCCGCTGCCCGGCCCCAGCCGGGTGAGCCCGACGAGCCACCCGACCCCCAGATACACCGCGATGTAGAGGACCGCGAACAGGAGGGCCCGCCACCAGCCGCCGCGGTCCCAGAACCGTTGCCAGCCGGACCGGGGGCCGGCCTCCTCGATCGATCCGGTCAGCTCGGTCATCGTGTGCCTCGCTCGTCGTCGGACGACCGTCGCCGACGGCCGGTCGGTGCGGACGGCGCCACCGACAGGGGCGAGCGTAGGGACAGGAGGACGGGAGCGCGCGGCGAAGCGGCGCTCAGCGCCCCGCGATCTCCGTGAGCGACCCCGCGACGCGGGCGAGGGCGCCCGGGACGAGCGAGTAGTACGCCCAGCGCCCGCGCTGCTCGCGGGTCAGCAGACCGGCGTCGACCAGGATCTTGAGGTGGTGGCTGACGGTCGGCTGGGAGAGGCCGACCGGCCCGGTGAGGTCGCACACGCACGCCTCGTGCCCCTCCTGGGCGGCGACGATCGCGAGGAGCTGGACCCGCGTCGGGTCCGCCAGGGCCTTGAAGGTGCGCGCGAGCTCGCGCGCAGCATCGGGGTCTGCCGCCCCGGTGGCGGCCGGGCCGCAGCAGCCGGGTGCGCCGCGCGGGGGCGCCGGGGGCAGCGTGGCCGTCGTCATGCGGCCATCCTGCCACACATTGACACTCATCGATGGGTGGTCCACGATGCTCGCATCGATAACCTTCAATACGAGGAGTGCTCATGGTCGAGGTGGGGCGGGACGAGCTCCCGGTCGTGGTGATCGGTGCAGGTCCGGTGGGTCTGGCCGCGGCGGCGCACCTGCTGGAGCGCGGGCTGGAGACGATCGTGCTCGAGGCCGGCGACGGGCCGGGTGCGGCCGTGGCGTCGTGGGGCCACGTGCGGTTGTTCTCGCCGTGGCGCTACGACGTCGACGCCGCCGCGCGGCGCCTGCTGGAGGCGACGGGGTGGGTGGAGCCGGATCCGGACGCGCTGCCCACCGGCGGGGAGCTCGTGGGGCGCTACCTGGCTCCGCTGGCCGCGACGCCGCAGATCGCGCCCCGACTGCGTACCGGCACGCGAGTGGTGTCGGTCGCCCGCGACGGTGCGGACAAGACACGCTCCCTCGGCCGGGAGCGGCGCGGGTACCGGGTGCGGACGGTGGACGCCGGCGGCACGGTGACCGACGTGCTGGCCCGCGCGGTGATCGACGCGTCGGGGACGTTCTCGACGTCGAACCCGCTGGGGGTCTCGGGTCTTCCGGCCGTGGGCGAGGAGGAGTCGGCTGCGTTCGTCACCGGACCTCTCCCGGACGTGCTCGGCACCCGGCGCGACCGGTTCGCAGGCAGGGACACCCTCGTCGTCGGGATGGGCCACTCCGCGGCGAACACGCTCCTGAACCTCGTCGAGCTCTCCGAGTCCGAGCCGGGCACCACGATCACGTGGGCGATCCGCGGTGGTTCCGCGCGTCGCCTCTTCGGCGGTGGAGCCGACGACGAGCTCCCTGCGCGAGGCCTGCTCGGCACGCGCCTGCGGGCCGCCGTGGAGGCTGGGCGGCTGACGCTGCTCACGCGCGTCTCGATCGAACGCCTCGTCCCCGGTGCCGGAACCGTCCAGGTGCTGGGGACCGTGCGCGACGGGGCGCTGAGCCTCGAGGTGCACCAGATCGTCGACGCGACCGGCTTCCGGCCGGACCTGGACATGCTGCGCGAGGTGCGCCTCGACCTGGACCCGGTCGTGGAGGCACCTGCGGCGCTCGCTCCGCTCATCGACCCGAACCAGCACTCCTGCGGCACCGTGCCGCCGCACGGCGAGCAGGTGCTGTCCCACCCGGACGACGGGTTCTACCTCGCAGGCATGAAGTCCTACGGGCGTGCGCCGACGTTCCTGCTCGCCACGGGCTACGAGCAGGTGCGCTCGATCGCGGCGGCGCTGGCAGGGGACCGGGCTGCGGCCGACGCGGTCGAGCTGGCCCTCCCCGCGACCGGGGTCTGCTCGACCGACCTCGCTCTGGAGGCGGACGGCGCGGGGGCGAGCGGGTCGTGCTGCGGCACCGCGCCGGCGGCGCCGCAGCCGGTCACCCTCGGGGTCGGGGCACCGGCCGGGGTCGGGTTCGCTACCGGCGTCGTGCACGGACGCTCGGGCGACGCGGACCACGGCTGAGCGCCCGGCCGCGCGTCGGGTCCGGGTGGGACCGACGCGCGGCCGGCTCCTCAGCCGCGCGGGAGAGCGACCGGGGCGACGCCGAGCTCGTCGAGGAGCGTCAGTACGCGGGTGCGGATCTGATCGCGGATGGGGCGCACGGCGTCGATGCCCTGGCCGGCCGGGTCCTCCAGGGCCCAGTCCTCGTACCGCTTGCCGGGGAAGATCGGGCAGGCGTCCCCGCAGCCCATGGTGATCACGACGTCGGACGCCTGCACCGCCTCGGTGGTCAGGACCTTGGGGTGCTCGGCGCGGAGGTCGATGCCCTCCTCCAGCATGGCCTCGACGGCGACGGGGTTGATCTGGTCGGCCGGGGCGGACCCGGCAGAGCGGACCTCCACGGCTCCGCCGGACAGGGCGCGCAGGTACCCGGCGGCCATCTGGGAGCGACCGGCGTTGTGCACGCAGACGAACAGGGCGGACGGCTTCGCGGTGGCGTTCTCGGTCATGGTGATGTCTCCCGGGGTCAGGCTGGGGGCAGGTCGAGTTCGGGCAGGAGGTCGGCGAGCAGGGCGCGCACGCGGGAGTCGAGGTCGTCGCGGATCGCGGCGACCCCGGCCGGGGAGGCCAGGGCCGGGTCGCCCACGAGCCAGTCCTCGTACCGCGTGCCGGGCAGGACCGGGCACACGTCTCCGCAGCCCATCGTGACGACGACGTCCGCGGCGCGGACGGCGTCGTCGGTCAACGGCTTGGGGAACGCGTCGTCGGCGGTGATGCCGAGCGCGGTCAGGCTCTCGCGCACGCCCTCGTGGATGTCGGACGCGGGCGCCGACCCCGCGGACCGGACGACGACCCGGTCGCCGGCGTAGCGGCGCAGCAGGGCGGCGGCGAGCTGGGAGCGTCCGGCGTTGGCGACGCAGACGAACAGCACCTGCGGTCCCGCGTCCGCGGGGCGGGTCAGGTCGCTCAGCCGCTGGCGGGCGAACCGTTCCGTGAGCGGCACCAGTTGGGCCGAGACCTTCGCCGAGCGGGCCAGGTCGGTGTACGACTCGCGGACCACGCGCTGCACGACGTCGAACCGCACGTCGGCGAAGGTCCCGGCCAGGTCCTCGGCCAGGTGGTCGAGGGCGGCGTCGACGTCGTCGAGCCCGGCGAGGACGGTCGCACCGTGGCTGGCGCCGAGCGCCGCCGGGGCGAAGGAGTCCAGCAGCGTCGTGACCGCGGTCGTGTACCCCGGCGCGACGCGGTACCAGACCCAGGTGCCGCGTCGCTCGGACGTCAGCACCCCGACGTCGCGCAGCACCTTCAGGTGGTGCGAGACGGTCGGCTGCGAGACGTCCGTGAGCGAGGCGAGGTCGCACACGCACGCCTCACCGGCCGTGGAGGTCGCGATGAAGGAGAGCATGCGCAGCCGCAGCGGCTCGGCGAGGGCCTTGAGCGTCGTGGCGACGGCGCCCGCGATCTCGGTCCCGATCGCGTGCGCCTCGACCTGCGGCGTGCAGTCGGTGTCCGTGACGGTCATCGGCAGGGGAGCGGTGGTCATGGCCTCACCTCTTCCAGCTCTCGTGCTCGGGTCGGGTCGGCGTAGGGGTCGATGGCGAACCAGCGGCGTGCGAGCCACAAGGAGACGTAGACGAGACCGACCAGGACGGGGACCTCGATGAGCGGACCGACGACTCCGGCCAGGGCCTGGCCGGAGGTCGCACCGAACGTGGCGATGGCGACGGCGATCGCGAGCTCGAAGTTGTTGCCCGCCGCGGTGAACGCGAGCGTCGTGGAGCGCGCGTAGCCGAGCGCGAGCGTCTTGCCGGCGACGATGCCGATGCCCCACATGGCCGCGAAGTACACCAGCAGCGGCAGGGCGATCCGGGCGACGTCGAGCGGGTGGGAGGTGACGGTCTCGCCCTGCAGGGCGAACAGCAGCACGATCGTGAACAGCAGCCCGTACAACGCCCAGGGTCCGATCACCGGCAGGAACCGGTCCTCGTACCAGGCGCGGCCCCGGGCGCGTTCCCCGACCAGTCGCGAGGCGAACCCGGCGACCAGCGGGACGCCGAGGAACACGAGCACGTTGAGCGCGATCTGCCCCACCGACACGTCCAGGCCCTGGGTGTCCAGGCCCAGCCACGCGGGCAGCACCGTGAGGTAGAAGTAGCCGAGCAACGAGAAGGCGACGACCTGGAACACGGAGTTGATGGCGACGAGCACCGCCGCGGCCTCCCGGTCCCCGCACGCCAGGTCGTTCCAGATCACGACCATGGCGATGCACCGGGCCAGGCCGACGACGATCAGCCCGGTGCGGTACTCGGGCAGGTCGGGCAGGAAGGACCACGCCAGGGCGAACATCAGCGCAGGCCCGACCAGCCAGTTCAGGACCAGCGAGGAGGCCAGGAGCCGCGTGTCGCCGGTGACCGCACCCACCCGGTCGTAGCGGACCTTGGCCAGCACCGGGTACATCATCACGAGCAGGCCGAGGGCGATCGGCACGGAGATCCCGCCGACCTCCAGCGCGGCGAGCACGTCGGACAGGGCAGGGACGAACCGGCCCAGGACGAGCCCGGCGACCATCGCGAGCCCGATCCACAGCGGCAGCCACCGGTCGAGCGCCGACAGTCGCGGACCCGGTGCGGCGCTGGGTGTGCTCACGGGAGGCCCGGCCCGTCGGTGGCGACGACCCAGGAAAGCGCGGAGTGCATCGACATGCTTCTATATTGACAGGCCTCGATGCAGTCGCCAAGTGCTGGTGCCCCTCCTGTGCGGGAGCGCCCGTGACCTCTCGGGGCCACCGCGTGGCCGTGGCATGCTCGTGCCGTGACCGATCCCGTGCTCCGACCCGCCCGCCCCGACGACACGGACGCGCTGGTCGACGTCTGGCGGCGCGCCGTCGAGGCCACGCACGACTTCCTCGGACCCGACGACGTGCGCGAGCTGGAGGCCGCCGTGCGGGACGAGTACCTCGGCGCCGTCGACCTCACCGTCGCGGAGGTCGACGGCCGGGTGGCGGGGTTCGCCGGGACGGTCGGGCACCGGGTCGAGATGCTGTTCGTGGACCCCGCGCTGCACGGGCGCGGGATCGGCCGCGCGCTGCTCGACGCGGTCGGGCGTGGCCTTCCGGTCGTCGAGCTCGACGTCAACGAGCAGAACCCGGGCGCGCTGGCCTTCTACCGGGCGCTGGGGTTCGAGGTGACCGGGCGGTCGGAGACGGACGACCAGGGCCGCCCGTTCCCGCTGCTGCACCTGCGCCGCGAGGCCTGATGCCGCGCGACCGATGAGCCGGTGGCCTGCGGCCGGTCGACCCTGAGGAGAGCGGGCGCCCGCCCGCGCGACCTCAGGAGGAGACATGCTCGACACGGCGTTCAGCGGGTTCTCGGTCGACGACGTCGACGCGGCGCGGCGGTTCTACGCCGACGGCCTCGGCCTCACCGTCAGCGGGGACGACATGCTCTGGCTCGAGATCGGCGGCGGTGCGCGCGTGCTCGTCTACCCGAAGGGCGAGGCCCACGCCCCGGCGTCGTTCACGGTGCTGAACTTCCCGGTCGCCGACGTGCCGGGCACGGTCGCCGCGCTCCGCGAGCGCGGCGTGGCGTTCGAGCGCTACGCGGGCACGCCCGTCGAGACGGACGACGACTTCGTCTTCCGCGGCGGCGGCCCGCTCATCGCGTGGTTCACCGACCCGGCGGGGAACGTGCTGTCGATCATCCAGGACGACGACGCCTGACGCGTCAGCCGCCGCCCAGTCCTTCCTCGCGAGCCCGGACGATCGCGGCGGCGCGGTCGCGGACGGCGAGCTTGGCGAGGACGTTCGCGACGTGGTTGCGCACCGTCTTGGGGCTCAGTACGAGCCGTCGGGAGATCGACGCGTTGTCGAGCCCGGCCGCGACGAGGTCGAGCACCTCGCGCTCGCGGTCGGTGAGCTGGGGGAACGGGGCGCGCACGGCAGAGCGCCCGCCCACGACGTACGCCATCGCCCGGTCGGCGACGGACGGGGAGAGGATCATCGCGCCGTCGGCCACCGCGCGGACGGCGCGCTCGACCTCCGCGGGGCTCGCGGACTTCACGAGGAACCCGCGCGCCCCCGCGCGCACGGCCGCGACGACGGCGTCCTCGTCCTCGTGCATCGTCACGACGAGCACGCGTGCGGCCGGGTCCGCGCGCACGAGGTCGCGCGTCACGTCCACGCCCGACCCGTCGCCGAGGTCGAGGTCCAGGAGCACGACGTCGGCCCGCGCCCCAGTGCCCGCATCCTCGCCGGGGCCGAGGCCGAGCAATGCGCGCGCCTCCGTGGCCGACGCCGCGCTCCCGACGACGCGCACGCCGTCGAACGAGTCCAGCAGCGCGGCCATGCCGAGCCGGAACACCGGGTGGTCGTCGACGACCGCGACCCGGATCACGACGCCGCCCCGCGCGCGAGCGCCCCGGCCGGGACCAGCGGGAGCGTGGCGCGCACGCGCGTGCCCGGGCGCTCGCCGTCGGGCCGCACCGCGGCGACCTCGAGCCGGCCGCCGAGCTCGTCGGCCCGCTCGCGCAGCGACCGGGAGCCGACGCCGGCCACCGCGTCCGGCGCGACGCCCCGACCGTCGTCCTCGCACGTGACGACGAGCGCGCCGTCCCCGAGCCGTACCGTCAGGCGGCACTCCGGCGCCCCGGAGTGCCGGGCGGCGTTGACGACGCTCTCGCTCGCGATCGCGTACGCGGCCGCGGCGACGCGCGGGTCGAGGCCCCCGCACGGGTCGCAGCGCACGTCCACGACGAACCCGCCGAGGGCCTGCCGCCCCGCGAGCTCGCCGAGCGCGACCTCCAGACCGTGCTCGTCGAGCGACGGCGGCAGGAGGCTGCGGGACAGCGCCCGCACGTCCTCGACGCGCTGCGCCACCTCGACCCCCAGGGCGTCCAGCACCGCGGCCGCGGCCGCGGGGTCGGTCCGCAGCGTGTTCCGCGCGCCCTGGAGCCCGAGGCGCAGACCCACGAGCCACGGCCCGACGCCGTCGTGCAGCTCCCGGCGGATCACGCGCCGCTCGGCGAGGCGCGCGCGGGTCGTGGCGTCGCGCGCCTCCTCGAGCTCGTGCGCGCCCCGCGCGAGCGCGAGACCGGCGCCGAGCACGGGCAGGAGCTGCTCGAGCGCGTCGCGCGTCCGGGCGTCGAGCCGCTCGCCGGCCCGCGCGACGACGTGGACACGGCCGAGCGCCCGCCCGCCGTGCTCCACGGGGAGCGTGACGGCGTCGCCGGACGGGTGGCCGTCGGGGCCCGCCCAGGGCGCCGGGCCCGCGGGGCTGCCGGACGCCGTCGGGCCGGGTGCGGACCGCTCGATCGTCACGCTCTCCAGGCGCAGCGCCTCGCGCACGCCGACGGCGAGGCTCACGACGAGGTCGTCGGCCGTCGACGCGGACGACAGGTGGCGGCCGACGCTCAGCGCCGCCCGGCCCGGGTCGTTCCCCTCCCCGTAGACGAGCGTGCGCACGCGGTGCCGCAGCCACGTGTGCAGGGGCTGCACCGCGAGCGCGACCCCGACCGCCGCGACGACCTGCGCGGCGGTACCGTCGACGACGGTCGTCGCGAGGACGACGACCACGGCGTAGACGACGGCGAGGCCCACGGCCAGCATCGCGGCCACGGTCGCGCGCGAGAGGACGAGGTCGATGCCCCACAAACGGTTGCGCAGCACGCACACGAGGATCGCGGCGGGGAACAGCGCCTGGCACGCGAGGTGCGTGAGGGGGAGCGCGAGGAGCACGTCCGGGTCGGCCCACGTGCCGAGCAGCGGGAGGAACGACAGCGCCATGAGCGCCGTCCCGAGCGCGAGCAGGCCCAGGCCGCGGCGCTCCTCGACAGGCCCGCGGAACCGGCGCCACGCCGTCGCGCCCGCGGTGACGAGCCCCATGACGACGACGCCGACGATCGCAGGGCGCGGGTCGTCGGAGGGAGCGAGGAAGAAGAAGGTGATGGACGCGACGCCGCCCGCGACCCCGCACCACGCGCCCGCGCCGAGCCGCCCGCCGCGCACGAACCACGGGACGAGGACGAAGAGCCCGACCGTGCCCGGCACCCACGCCCACCCGTAGGCGTCCGCGAGCGGCGTGAGCGGGGGCAGGCCGGGGTGGGTCGACGCGTAGCTGCGCCACCCGCCGCCCAGGGCCGCGACCCCGCCGCCGATCGCGGCGAGGGCCACGAGCCAACCCACGACGTGCGGCCGCCGCACGAGGATCACCGCCGCGACCGTGCCGTAGACGAGCGCGACCGTCGCGTCCACGACGACGAACAGCAGGTCGCCCAGCAGGAGCGGCACGCCGGACGTGAGCTGGAGCGCGAGCGCGGACACGCCGAGCACCCAGGCGAGGACGCCGATCGTCCAGCCCGTGCGGGGCATCCCGGCGCGGCCGGGCCCGGGCTCGGCCACGGGCCCACGGTAGGGCCGCGGCACGCGCGGCGAGAAGGGCCCGGGCGGGAGATCACCCGGCCGTGGACGACGGCGAGATCGGCGGTCCCGTGTGGGGTCGGCGGTCCAGACCGCCGATCCCGACCGGACCCGCCGATCTCGTCGCGCGTCGCCGATCTCGCGCGTCGCGCTCAGCGCCGGTCCCCGAGGGCGAAGCCGAGCGCGGTGACGAGCAGCCAGATCGGTCCGACGAACCCCGCCATGTACTGCAGCGGCGACACGCCCGTGAGGAGCGCGAGCCCGCCGAGCACGAACCCGACGACGCCGAGCCAGCGCGGCGCGGCCGCGTGCCGCAGCGCCGCGACGCCGAGCGCGACGCCCGCGACGCCCGCCCCGACCCACAGCCACGGGATCGTCGCGACCCAGTCGCTGTAGAACGCGCCCGACTCCGGGACGATGAGCGCTGTGTCGCCGAGGCCGAACAGGAACTGCGTGTCGAGGCCCGAGCCCAGCAGCCCGGCGACGGAGACGAGCACGAGCCCCCAGCCCGCGACCGTCGGGAGGATCGACCCGGCGGGCGCCTGCCCGTCGAGCCGCCGCTTGAGCCCGGCGGCGAAGACGAGCACGAGCAGCGCGCACGCGATCGTCGCGGTGTGGAACACGATCTGCGTGCCCGTGCGGCCGGAGAGGTCGGCGACGATCGCCTCCGCGTCGCCCGCGGTCTTCTCCCAGTTGATGCCGAGCGCCATCGAGGACTGGATCGAGACGAGGCCGAGGACGCCGGCGACGACCCCGGTCCAGGCCCACGCGCGGGGCGTCGTGCCGCGGGCGCGGCGGGGCGTGCCGTCGGCGACCGCCGACGGCGTGGTGAGCGAGCTGTCCTGCATGGGACGCCCTTCCGTTCGAGGCCGCCACCCGCGGCCGGGGCCCGTCACGCGGTGCGACGGCCCCCGCAGCGTCGGCCGGGCGGCGTCCCGGGTCCCAGGGGCAGGTGTCCCGACCTCCCGGGCAGGTCGCACGGGGCGGGCTCCCGCGCCGCACCAGCGGTTGCGGAACCTCCCGCGCGGCGGGACCGTTGCGGCATGATCCGGTTCCTGCTGAGCTTCGCGATCAACGTGGTCCTCGCCGCCGTGGGCCTCCTCGTCGCCGCGAACGTCTTCGACGGCGTCACGGTGCACGCCTCCGGGTTCACGGTCGCCGTCCTCGTGTTCGCGGTGGCCCAGGGGGTGCTCGCGCCCTTCGTGTTCAACGTGGCGCGCAAGTACGCGTCCGCGGTGCTCGGCGGCATCGGCCTCGTGTCGACGTTCCTCGCGCTGTGGATCGCGACGCTCGTGGGCGACGGCCTGGAGATCTCCGGGGCCTCCACGTGGATCGGGGTGACGGTCGTCGTCTGGCTGATCAGCGCGCTCGGCGGCTGGCTCCTCGGGTGGCTCGTCCTCACCCGCTGGTGGGACCGCCGCCAGGAGGACAAGCGCATCCGCGAGGCGACGGCGCGCGGCTGACGCCGTCCCGCGCCACCGAACCGCGCCGCTGACGAGCGACCGACGAGCCGGTCGCCTAGGCCGACCCGGCGTCCTCCCGGCGCGCCCAGCGCTCGGCGTCGCGGAACCCCGCCTCCAGCGCTCCCAGGACCTCGTCGGTCGCGTCGACGACGGCCTCGGCGCCGAGCTCGTCGACGGTGCCGGTCCGCTCCAGGAGGTTGCGCATCGCGGGTGTCACCCCGACGAGGACGAGCCGGTTCCCCTGCGCGGCGAGCCGTCGGGCGGTGCGGTGGAACAGGTCGATCACCGCCGAGGACGGGATGTCGGGGAGCGTCCGGAGCACGAGGACGAGCACGGCACGCCGGGCGCCGGAGCCGTCGGGGAACTGGTCCTCGATGCG
Organism: Cellulosimicrobium sp. JZ28; assembly: GCF_015327065.1. Taxonomy (NCBI): domain Bacteria; kingdom Bacillati; phylum Actinomycetota; class Actinomycetes; order Micrococcales; family Promicromonosporaceae; genus Cellulosimicrobium; species Cellulosimicrobium sp. JZ28. Next base: position 4,076,582 of record NZ_CP017660.1, read on the forward strand.
GGGGAGCGAGGCGAAGAACGACGTCCCCGCGAACTCGAGCACGGTGACCTCGCCGGAGCGCAGCCGGGCGGGCGTCCGCCGCGACGTGCGCCAGCGCCCGTCGGGCTCGCGGGTGAGGAGGACGAGGCGGGACTGGCGCGCCGCCTGGACGCAGTACAGGAGGAGCGACAGGACCGCGCCGAGGACGATGGCCTGCTGGAGGGGGAGCTGGGTCGTCGCGGCGAACGTGACGACCATCGCGAGCGACGACAGGGGCGACGTCCGCAGCACGAGGAGGATCTCGTGGCGCTTGCCCCAGACGAGCTCGCCGCCGACGACGAGGATGAGCCCGCCGATCACCGGCATGGGGATGAGCTCGGCCAGTCCGCCGAGGAGCAGCACGACGAGGGCGAGGAACACGCCGCTCACGACGCCCGCCCAGCGGGTCCGGGCGCCCGCCTCGGCGGCGACGCCCGTGCGCGACATCGAGCCGCCGCTGGGCAGCGCCTGGAAGAGGCCGCCTGCCACGTTGGCCCAGCCCTGCGAGCGGAAGTCGGCGTCGGTGTCCGAGCGGGAGCCGTCGGGGTTGGGCATCGACGGCGCGATGGACGCGGCCTGCGCGAGGGCGACGAGCGCGACGGCGACGGCGCCCCCGACGAGCGCGGGCGCGACCGAGAGGTCGGGGAGCGACAGGCCGGGGAGGGCGGACGGGATCGAGGCGATGTCGGCGACCTGGCGCACGTCGATGCCCGCCGCGACCACGACGACGGTCACGACGACGAGGGACACGAGGAGCGCCACGGGCACGAGGCGGCGGACCGACCGGGCCAGCGCCCACACGAGGACGGTCCCGGCCGCGACGAGCGTGGACGCGAGGTCCCACGACGTCACGTGCACGATCCAGTCGCCGAGCTGGTACAGCCGGTTGTCGCCGCGCGGGTCGTACCCGGTCGCGTCGCCGAGGACTCCCGTGATGATCTGGAGCGCGATGCCGGTCGAGAAGCCCACCATGACGGCGTTGGACACGAAGCTCATCACGGCGCCGAGCCGCAGCGCGCCGAGCACGAGCATCACCAGGCCGACCATGATCGTCAGCGTCGCGACGTTGGCGGGGTCGGTCGGCTCCAGGCCGGCGGACGCGAGCACGCTCTGCGACGTGAGCGCGATGGCGCTCGTGAGCGTCGTGATCATGAGGACGGTCCGCGCGGTGAGCGAGCCGACGATCGCGGGCACGATGCCCGCGTAGAGGCCCGCGACCGGGTTGAACCCGGCGATGGAGGCGTACGCCATGCCCTCGGGGATGGAGAAGAGCCCGGTCACCATGCCCGAGACGACGTCGGAGCGGCTCGGTCGCCCCGCGCGCCGCAGCAGCCCGGCCGCCCCGCGCCGCCCGGGCGGTGGCGCGGCCCCGGGGTCGGCGTGGACCTCGGCCTCGGCGCCGGCGCCGGTGTCGGTCGTCGCGTCGTCGTCACCGCGCTCCGCCACGACCACCGCCCTCCGCCGTGTGTGCCGGGCCGGGGGTGGTGGCGAGCGCGGGGAACTCGGGGGTCCCCGGGGGGAGGTCGACGCGCAGCGGGGGCATCGAGCGGGCGACGAGCCACAGCGGCAGGACGGCCACGCAGAGCACCGGGAGCAGGTGGACGTCGCCGACGGTCACGGCCGCCATGAAGAGGGCGAGCCAGCCGTCGCGCGCCACGACGAGGACGGCGCCGAGGACGGCGGCGGAGACGGCGATCGCGGGCGGCACGGCGGGGACGAGGGACGACGCCGAGAGGCCCAGCGCGACGCCGATGAACACCGCCGGGAAGATGCGGCCGCCGCGGAACCCGGCCGCCGCCGCGACGACGAGGGCCGCGACCTTGACGACGGCCATGAGCAGGATCGTGGACCAGGCGTACGTGTCGGCCTGCTGCGCGAGCTCCTTCATCTCGTCGAGGCCCTTGAACAGCGTGAGCGGTCCGCCGAGGACGCCGAGGAGACCGAGGACCAGACCGCCCGCGCCGAGCGCCAGCACGGGGCTGCGGAGGCGGTGGAACAGCGTGTGCACGACGGGCAGGGCGGCCACGGCGAGCGCCGTGACGAGGGCGGCGACGGCGCCGATCAGCACGCTGCTCGCGACGTCGCCGAGGGCCGGGCCGGGGTAGTCGGGCAGGTCGACGGAGAACGTCGGGGCCCCGACCGCGGTCATGGTCACGGCCCCCGCGCCCGCCGCGGCCAGGGGCGCGAACAGCCGGTCGAACAGGGGACCGCTCTGCCCGCCGCGCTCCGCGAAGCTCTCCGTGAGGACGAGCGCGGCGGCGACGGGGGTGGCGAACATCGCGCCGATGGTCCCGGCCAGCGCGAGCGCGACGGCGCCCGGCACGGGGACGCCGAACCGGGGGCGGCAGAGGAACCACGCGGCGAGCGCGACGTTGAGGGCGATGATCGGGTTCTCGGGCCCGAGGCTCACCCCGCCGGCGAGGCCGAGGACGAGGGCGAGCGCGAGGCCGGGCAGGGCGCGCAGGGGCAGCGGCTCGGAGACCAGCTCGGTCGTCGCGGGGTCGACGCCCGCGTGCCCCGGTGCCCACCGGACCGTGGCGCCCACGAGCAGCCCGGTGACGGTGAGCACGAGGACGGTCCACCACGTCCGCGTGCTCGCGACCCCCCACGCCTCCGGCAGCCGGTCCCACACGAGGTGCTGGATCCACGTCGCGAGCTCGGAGAGCGCGAGGAGCGTCAGGGCGCTGACGATCCCGACGACGAGGGCCGGCACCACGGAGCGCAGGAGGCGACCCGACGTCGTCCCGGTAGCCGGCGCGTCGGACACACGGGAAGAGAACCACGGGGGTGGTCGCACCGCATCCGGAGCCGCGGCACCCCCACCGCGCCGCTGCGCGGCTCCCCGACGCTCGCCGCGCGCGACCCGGGAGGCGGGGATACGTTCGACGCGTCACGGGGCGCGACGGCGCGCCCCCGCCGAACGAACGATCCGGAACGAGGTCTGACGTGGCAACGCTCACCGTGTGGAAGTTCGACACCCCCGAGGGCGCCCAGCGCGCCGAGGACGCGCTCCTCGCCCTCCAGAAGCAGGAGCTCATCCAGGTCCAGGACGTGGCCACCGTGTCCTGGGAGGAGGGCAAGAAGAAGCCGAAGACGCGCCAGGGGAACAACACGACGGCGATCGGCGCGCTCGGCGGCACGTTCTGGGGCCTGCTGTTCGGGCTCCTGTTCTTCGTCCCGCTCCTGGGCGCCGCGATCGGTGCGGCGTCCGGCGCCATCGCCGGCGCGCTCACGGACGTCGGCATCGACGACGACTTCATCGACTCCGTGCGCAGCAAGGTCACGCCGGGCACGTCCGCGCTGTTCGTCCTCACGTCGGGCGCCGTCGTCGACCGCGTGCACGAGGCGCTCCAGGCCGAGGGCATCCACGGCGAGCTCATCCAGACGAACCTCTCCGCCGACGAGGAGGCCAAGCTCCGCGCGGCCTTCGACGAGAACGCCTGAGCGGTCCAGGACCCGCGGCGAGGCCGCACGGGTGAGGTGCCCGACGGCGGTGCGTGACGCCGTCGGGCACCTCGCCCGCCCGCGCGCCTCCGTCCGCGCGCCGTCGTTCCCGTAGCTCCCGCCGTCCCGCCCGGGACCGGACCACGAAGGAGGCCGCCCGTGGGCGCGGCGATCGGCCAGTCCCTCCCCGTCGCGGTCGGCGTGCTCGTGAGCCCGCTCCCGATCGTCGCCGTCGTGCTCATGCTCGTGAGCGGGCGCGCGAAGGCCAACGCCTTCGCGTTCCTCGTCGGCTGGTTCGTCGCGGTCGGCGCGGTGACGCTCGTCGTCGCGCTCGTGGCGGGGTCCGCCGTCCCCCAGGACGGCGGCCCGCCGCTGTGGGCGGCGATCCTCAAGCTCGTCCTCGGCGTGCTGCTGCTCCTGCTCGCGCTCAAGCAGTGGCGGGGGCGTCCGCGCGACGGCGTCGACCCGCCCGCGCCCCGCTGGATGGCTGCGATCGACGCGTTCACGCCCGTCAAGGCGGCCGGGCTCGCGGTGCTCCTCGGCGCGGTCAACCCGAAGAACCTGCTGCTCGTCGTCTCGGGCGGCGCCGCGATCGCGTCGGCCGCGCCGGACGACACGGCCGCCCAGGTGGTCGCGGCCGTCGTGTTCGCCGTCGTGGCGAGCATCGGGGTGACGGCGCCCGTCTTCATCTACCTCTTCATGGGCTCCCGCGCGGCCGCGATGCTCGACGCGCTCAAGGCCTGGATGACCCACAACAACGCGGTGATCATGGCCGTCCTGCTGCTCGTCCTCGGGGCGAAGCTGCTCGGCGACGGCATCGCGGCGCTCTGACCACGCCGGACCGTCCCGCTAGTCGATGCCCTCGGCGCGCCGCTCGTCGACCGTGCGCTCGGCCTCGAGGTTCGCCTCGCGGTTGCGGCGTCGGCGGCGGGTGGTGCGCCCGTCGTCGTCCCTGTTCTTCCCGTCGCCCTTGCCCCGGCCCGGGCCGTGGCCCTCGGCGTCCGGGTCGTGGAGCATGTGCGACTCGATGAGCTCGTGCCGCTGGAGGTAGGTGTTCGCGACGGCCTGGATCGTCGCGGCGATCGGCAGGGCGAGGAACGCGCCCAGCGCGCCGAACACCGCGCCGAACGCGAGCACGACGACGAAGCTCACCGCCGGGTTCATCTCCAGCGCCCGGGCGGAGACCTTGGGCGAGAAATACAGGTTCTCGAGCTGCTGGTACCCGATGATGAACGCGAGCACGCCCAGGGCCTGCGGCAGCCCCTGCGACGTGAGCGCGACGGCGACGGGCAGCGCGCCGCCGATGTACGTGCCGATCGTGGGGACGAACTGCGAGACGACGCCCGTGAACACGGCGAGCGGCAGGGCGTACGGCGTCTGGAGGATCAGCAGGAAGACGAACGTGAACACGCTCGACAGCGCGGCGAGCACGATGCGCGAGTTGATGAAGTCCGACACCTTGACCTGGGTGATCTCCCAGAGGCGCAGCACCTCCTCCTGCCGGTTCGGCGTGAGCCAGCGGCACACGGCCGCCCGGAACCGCGGTCCCGCCGCGAGGAGGTAGTAGGTGACGAGGAGGATCGTCAGGCTCGCGAAGACCCCGCCGACGATCGTCGTCGTCACGACGATCGCGCCGGACGCGACGTCGTCGCCGAAGTCGTTGATGACCTGCTTGAGGAGGTCGTCGGAGTCCGGGATGACGACGTCGAAGCGGTCCGCGACGAAGTCCTGGATGCTCGCGTACAGCGCCGGGATCGACTGGACGAGCTGCACGAGCTGCTGGACGAACAGGTTCCCGAACAGGGCGAGCACGACGAGGATCCCGACGAGCGACCCCAGGAGCGCGACGGCGGCGGCCGCGCCGCGCCGCCAGCCGTGCCGCACGAGCCAGACGACGATCGGCTCGAGCGCGAGCGCGACGAAGAACGCGATGAGGATGTTGACGCCCAGCGCCTTGAGCTGACCGAGGGCGTACCAGGCGAAGACGCCGACGAAGACGGCGACGACGGCCATGGCGAGCGCGCGGGGCACCCAGCGCGGCGGCCGTCGCGAGTCGTGCTGGACCGGGCGGGTGCCGGCGTCCGGGACGCCCGACCACGGGTCGTCGGTGGAGGGCGGCGTCGTCATGGCCACGAACCTAGCGGGGCCGCCGGGCAGCGGTCCCGGGACGCGCCGACCTTCCGGATGCCGAACCGGGCGGCCGGTGCCACGATCGATCCGCACGCTCGTCCGGTCGGGGCTCCACGGTTCTCAGGAGGATGGCATGGCACGCTCGTCACAGGTGACGGCATGGGTCGGCTGGGTGTGGTTCGCCGGCATCGTGCTCGTCACGATCGGCTTCTTCAACGCCATCAGCGGCCTGGTCGCCGTGTTCTCCCCGAACAGCCTCGTCGGCGTCTCCGACGCGGGCATCGTCGTCCTCGACGTGTCGACGTGGGGCTGGATCCACCTCGTCATCGGGGTGCTGCTCGTCCTCACCGGCTTCGCGCTGCTGTCCGGCAAGGGCTGGGCGCGCATGGTCGCGATCGTGCTCGTGGTCGTCAACGCGATCGCGCAGTTCACGACCCTGCAGGTCACGCCGTGGTGGTCGCTCATCACGATCGTGCTCGACGTCTTCGTCCTGTGGGCGCTCGTCGTCCACGGCGACGAGGCCGAGCGCGCCGCACGCTGACGTCGCCCGGCCTGGGCGTCGCAAACCGATCGGCCGACAGAGGGAGCGGACGATGGCCACGTTCACCGTATGGAAGTTCGACTCTCCGGAGGGCGCTGACGCGGCGTCCCGGATCCTGCACGACTCCGCGTCGGAGCACGCCGTCAAGATCGTCGACACCGCCGTCGTGTCGTGGCCCGAGGGCGCCGCCAAGCCGACGACGCGCCACGGCCACCAGGACGAGTGGCGCGGCACGGGCTGGGGCGCCTTCTGGGGCCTGCTGCTCGGGTCGCTGTTCTTCGCGCCCGTGCTGGGCGCCGCGGCCGGGGCGGCGATCGGCGCGTCGACGAAGGCGATGGAGGCCGTGGGGATCGACAAGAACCAGCTCGACCGCATCCGCGAGGGCGTGACGCCCGGGACGTCGGCGCTGTTCGTCGTCACCGAGGACGGCGACCTCGACCGCGTCGGCGAGCGGTTCCACGGGGTCCACGGCACGCTCGTCGCCACGAACCTCACGGACGCCGAGCGGAGCACGCTCCTCGAGACGTTCGGCTGACCCGCGGCGCGTCAGTCGTCGAGGCGCTCCGGGAGCCCGAACAGCGGAAACCACGAGGCAGTGTCGAGGAACGCGTTGATGGCCGTGACGCGGCCACCCTCCGTCTCGACGACCTGGAGCGCCCACGGCTCGTGACCGCCGCCGGCCGCGCGGCGGTACTGGCCGAACCCGAACGTGCCGTTCACCGCGACCGGGACCATGCGCGATCCCTCGCACTCGTGGCCCGGCCCGGTCATCCACGTGACGATGTCCGCCGGGCCGCGCATCCACAGCGGGTACGGCGGCATCGACAGCGTCGCGTCCTCGTGCAGGATCGCGACCAGCGCGTCCATGTCGTAGCGCTCGAACGCGTCGAGGTAGCGCTCGAGCAGGAGCTTCTCCTCGTCGCCGAGACCCGCGTTCGCCGCGACCGGCGCGGCGGACCCCGTCTCGTCGCCCAGCCCCGAGCTGTCCCAGTGCGCGCGCGCCGCGAGCGTGGCACGGGCGCGCTGCAGCGCGCTGTTCACCGACGCGACCGTCGTGTCGAGGAGCTCCGCGACCTCGCTCGCCTGCCAGCGCAGCACCTCGCGCAGCAGCAGCACCGCGCGCTGGCGCGGCGGCAGGAACTGGAGGGCGGCGACGAACGCGAGGCGGATGGTCTCGCGCCCCACCGCGACCTGCGCCGGGTCGCCGTCGTGCGGAAGCACCCGGTCGTCGGGGACGGGCTCGACCCACGTCTCCTCCGGCAGCACCTGGCCCAGGTTCTCCAGCTCCGGGGCCTGGGGTCCGCCCAGGCCCATCGGGCGCTCGCGCCGCTTGCGCGCACCGAGCGCGTCGAAGCACACGTTCGTCGCGATGCGGTACAGCCACGAGCGCAGGGCCGAGCGGCCCTCGAAGCGGTCGTAGGACCGCCACGCGCGCAGGAACGTCTCCTGCACGGCGTCGTCGGCCTCGAACGACGACCCGAGCATGCGGTAGCAGTAGCCGGTGAGCTCGCGCCGGTGGCCGTCGAGGACGGCGTCGAGGTGCTCGCGGTCGGGCAGCGGGGCAGGGGCGCCAACGGGGGCGGCGGCGGTCGCGGTGGCGTCGCCGCGCAGGGTCGCGGGGGTGGCGAGGTCGGTCATGGTGCTGCCTCTCAGGACTCGGTCGTCTCGACGTGCACGAGGGGTCACGGGATCGCGCGCGGTGCCCGGGGGGAGTGGCCCACCTCACACACGCTACCGCCGCCCTCCGACACCGCACAGGGGCACCGGACGACCGCCCGGGTCAGCCGTCGAGGTCCAGCTCGAACCACACGGTCTTGGCCGCGCGGCCGTCGACCGCGTCGTCGCCCGCCGCACCGTCGCCGGCTGCACCGTCGTCGGCCCTGCCACCGTCGGCAGCGCTGTCGGCGCCCGGGTCGTCGTGGAGGTCGACGCCCCAGCGCGACGCGCACCGTTCGAGGAACTGCACGCCCCGGCCGCCCGTCTCCTCCGGCCGCGGCGAGCGCAGCCTCGGCAGCGCCGTCGACCCGTCCTCGACGCCGACCCGCACCACCCGGTGCCCGACCTCGAGCTCCGCCCGGACCGGCGTCGTGCCGTGCTGCACCGCGTTCGTGAGGATCTCGCTCGTCAGGAGCATCGCGACGCGGCGGACCGCGGGCGACACGTCACAGCTCTCGAGCACGTCGTCGACCCACCGCCGCGCGGGGCCGATCGCCGCCGACGTGTGCTCGACCGGCCGCGTCAGCACCGAGGGGCGCCCGGGCGCCGGTGCCCGCGAGACCGTGTGCCGCACGCGCAGGGCGAGGACCGCGACGTCGTCCCGCTGGTCGGCGACGAGGCGGCGGACGAGCGCGTCCGGGACGGCCGACGTCGCGGTGCCCGCGTGCTCGCCGAGGACGGACCGCAGGCCGGCGAGGCGCTCCGCGAACGACGTGCCGCGGCGCTCGACGAGGCCGTCGGTGTAGAGGAGCAGCGTGTCGCCCGGCGCGAGGCGCGTGCGGTGGTCGTGCCGCTGCGTGCTCGGCAGCACCCCCAGCATGAGGTCGGGCGCGGACTCGAGCGGGTCGACCGTCCCGGCGGCGCGCAGCACGAGGGGTGGGGGGTGCCCGGCGTTGGACCACGTGAGGTCGAACCCCTGCGGGGTGCGGTCGAGCCGCACGACGACGGCCGTCGCGCTCGAGTGCAGCGCGAGCCCGCGGTTCGCGCGGTCGAGCAGGCGCAGCAGCACGGCGGGCGGCTCGTCCTGGCACCAGGCGAACGTCCGCAGCATCGACCGGAGCTGGCCCATCTGCGCCGCGGCACGCATGTCGTGCCCGGTGACGTCCCCGATCATGAGCACGCACGCGTCGTCGTCGAGCACCACCGCGTCGTACCAGTCGCCGCCGACCTGGTCCGTGCGGGTCGCGGACGCGTACGTCGCCGCGAGCTCCGCGCCGCGCACCGGCGGCAGCTCGGTGAGCATCGCGGCCTGGAGGGTCGCCGCGACGCGGTGGCGCTCCTCGAGCAGACGGACGCGCTCGACCGCGTGCGCGACGTACGACGCGATCGTCGTCTCCGTCTTCACGGCGTCGTCGTCGAACTCGCGGACCGTGTCCCACGCGAGCGCCACCACGCCCAGGAGGCGGTCGTCCGCGAGCACGGGCACGAACGAGCGCGCCTCGACCGTGTCGGGCGCGATGAGCGACGCGGCCTCGGGGAACCGCTCGCCGTACTGCACGTGGTCGCGGAAGAACAGGGGCTCGCGCGTCCGCGCCGCGGTCGACACGGCCCGGTCCGCGTCCACGCGCATGCGGCGGAACGACGCCGGGACCCCCGGCTCCAGGTGGTCCAGCGTCGTGAACTCGAGGCGGGTGCCGCCGCCGTCGAGCAGGGCGAGGCCGGCGTAGCGCGCGCCGATGGCCGCCCCGACGGCGGCCAGCCGCTCGGCGACGTCGCGGACGGACGTCGCGGCGGCGAACGACTCGGACAGCTCCAGGAGCAGGCGCGACCGCTTGTTCGCCGCGAGCGCGACGCGCTGCATGCGCTTCGCGCGGGCCTGCGCCAGGCGCAGCCGGAGCTCGGACGTGCACGCGGACGCCAGGTCCGCGAGCGTCGCCAGCTCGTCGTCCGACCAGGTGCGGGGCCGCGCGTCGAACGCGCACAGCGACCCGACCGCCCGGCCCTGCGGGTCGAAGATCGGGAAGCCCGCGTAGGCGACGACCCCGATGTCGTCGACGGCCCGCAGCGTGGCCAGGTGGGGGACGGTGCGCGCGTCCTCGACCACGAGCGGGCGCGCCTCGTTCGCCACGAACTGGCAGAACGTGTGGCTGCGGGGGTCCGGCGGGCCGACTGGTACGGCTCGGGCACGCCGTGCGCTCCGGGCAGCACCGCCTCGTCGTCGAGGACCAGCGTGACGAGCGCCGACGACACCCCGAGCTGCCGGTGCACGAGCCGCGCGAAGCGGTCGAACGACTCGTCCGCCGCGGGCTCGGCGAGCCCCGCCTGGACGAGCTCGTGGATCGCCTGGGCGTCGGTCATGGTCCAGTATCACCGGGACGAGCCTGGTCAAACAGCGCAACCCGCCCAGCGCGGCGCGACGCCGGGGGTGAAATCGGACAGAAGGGAACGTCGCGGGCAGGTCCTGCGTGTTCCGCTCGTGAGACGACGACACGACGGCGGCCGCCCGCCGAGCAGGGTGGCACGGTGAGCGCGCGGGACCGCCCCGGGCGGTACGAGCTCGTGCTCGAGCAGGGGGACGGGGAGTTGGGGACGAGGAGCGCGGGCCCGACGACGGGTGGCCGCCCGAGGCGCCGCTCGAGGTCGACGTGGTCGCCCGCCGCACGCGCGACGAGGAGTTCACCGCGTTCATGCGCGAGGCCCGCGACGCGCTGCACCGCATGGCGTACCTCCTGTGCGGGGACCGGCACCGCGCGGAGGAGCTCACGCAGCACGCCCCGGAGCGCACCTACCGCGCCTGGCCCCGCGCGGCGCAGCGCGACCCGCTCGCCTACGCACGCCGCGTCCTGGCGAACCTGCGGATCGACACGTGGCGCCGCACCCGGCGCGAGGTGCTCGCCGGGCCGGACGAGCTCTCGTCCGCCGAAAGAGCAGCCCGTCCGGTGGGGCGCGACGGCGGGGCGGGCACCGCCGCGGTCGACGACCGGGACGCCGTCGTGCGCGCGCTCCTCGCGCTCCCGGTCCGGCAGCGGCGCGTCGTCGTGCTGCGCCACCTGCTCGACCTCAGCGAGAACGAGGTCGCGGCCGAGCTCGGCATGCCCGTCGGCACCGTGAAGTCGACGGCGTCGCGCGGTCTCGCCCGGCTCCGCACCCTCCTCGGCGCCCCCGCCGACGGCGCCCCCACGACCAGCGGAAGGACAGCCCGATGAGCCGCGAGACCGGTTCGACGCCCACCCCGCCCGACGACGACTTCCTCCTGCGGCTGCGACGCTCGGCCGACGACGCCGTCCCGCCCTCCACGCTCGACCTCGACGTGGTCCTGCGGTCGAGCCGACGCGGTGCGCAGCGGCGCCGGTCCCTCGCGGGGGTCGCGGGCGTCGTCGCGCTGGGGCTCGTCGGGACGGGCGTCGTCACGGCGGGCGGCCCCGGCGGCGTGCGCGAGCTCGCGCGCGAGGTCGTCACCGGCTCCCCGGGGTACGAGGTGCTCGTCGACGAGCCGACCACGGTCGACGTCGCGCCCGGCGTCGTCGCCGTCGCCGAACCCGCCACGTACCTGCGCGACGACGGCACGTACGTCCTCGACCTCGGCCTCGGCGCGTGGCGCGACGGCGAGCGGTTCCTCGTCGAGTACGACCCGGCGCCGTCGGCCGGCGAGGATGCGCGGGGTCTGCGGGTCCTCACGGGAGACGACGACGACCTCGCCGCCCTGCGCGGGGGCGACGACGCCGGGACCCTCGTGCACGACGGCTTCCAGCACCTGATGCTGCTCCAGCGTGCCGGCGGGGAGGACGGGCTCGTGCTGAGCGTGCAGTCGTCCAGCACCTCGGCCGGGTCGGACCCGTCGTGGGAGCGCGAGCGCCATCAGACATGGGTGGCCGTGGCCGGGGAGCCGCCGGGCGCCACCGGCCCGACGTTCCGGCTCCCCGACGCCTGGGCGGGCGGGGTGTTCCTCAACGCCGCGCTCTTCGGGCCGGAGGCGGGACGGGTGACGGACGTCCGCGGCGTCCTGTCCTCCACGACGTACTCGGACGGGACCTCGAACTCCCTCGACACCTGCGGCTCGCCGCTGACCGACCCGCGCCAGGACCGAGCCTGCCGGTTCTCGTACGACCCGTCGACACGCGAGGTGGTGCCGGTCGAGGCGCCGCCCTCCGTGCTCGACCGGTCGGTCCTCGACCGCCTCCTCCCGGTCATCGCCGAACCCAGAGACGAGCAGGAGACCGGGCTCCGGACGTGCCTCGCCGCGCGGGGGGCCGAGCCGGACGTGCTGCCGAGCCGCTGGGGCCTCGACCCGAGCGGTGTGGACGGGGACGCCTGGCGACAGTGCCAGATCGACGTGTCTCTGGTCTCGTCGGCGCGTTTCGCGGAGTGGGCCGAAGCGATCGCGGCCGGACCGTGACCGCCACCCCGGCGCGGGGGCTCGGCTCCAGGTTCCGCCGCGGGCGGCACGAGCCCGTCAGGTGCCCCCGCGGGCCCGGAGGTCCGTGACGGCGTGCTCGGCGCCCTGCGCGTCGAGGTAGGTGCCGCCGCGGACCTCGGGGACGAGCGCGGCGTCGGGCCCGGACGTGAAGCGGTGCACGAGCGGGTGCCCGGTGGGGACGTCGAGCTCCTGGACCTCCTCGGGCGTGAGGTCGTCGACGAGCACGGACAGGGCGCGCAGCGAGTTGCCGTGCCCGACGACGAGCGCCGCCTCCCCGTGCAGGAGCCGCGCGCGGGTGGCGGCCCAGAAGGGGCGCAGGCGCTCGACGACGTCCGCGAGGGACTCGGCGTCCGGCCGCAGGGTGGCGCGCGCGGCGTCGGGCAGGCGCAGGAGCGTGTCGTCGACGAGGGCGCGCGCCGGGTCGTCGTCGGCGAGCGGCGGCGGCCGGTGCAGGTACGACCGGCGGTAGCGCCAGTAGGCGGCCTCGCCGTAGTCGCGGCGGACGACGTCGCGCAGCTTGTCGGTGAACGCGCCGTAGTGCCGCTCGACGAGCCGCCACTCGACCGCGAGCGGCGGGGGCCCGGGCAGGGCCTCGGCCACGACGGCGGCCGTCGCGGACGCGCGCACGAGCGGCGAGGTCACGACGCGCCGCGGGGCGAGCGCGGGCTCGCGCGCGACGGAGTCCGCGAGGAGCCGCGCCGCGCGGCGTGCCTCGGCGACCCCGACGTCGGAGAGCGGCACGTCGAGCAGCCCGGTGAAGCGGTCGCCCGCGTTGAACGTGCTCTGCCCGTGCCGCACGAGCACGAGCGCCCCGGGTGACGGGTCCACGCGTCAGACCTCGAGCAGCCCGCGCTGGTGCGCGAGCGACACGGCCTCGGCGCGCCCCGACGCCCCGAGCTTGGCGAGGACGTTCGACACGTGCACGCTCACGGTCTTCCCGGAGATGAACAGGCGCTCGCCGATCTGTCGGTTGGTCAGACCCTGCGCGACGAGCAGCAGGACCTCCTCCTCGCGCTCGGTGAGGACGGCCGTCGTGGACCGGCGGACGCCGGGCAGGTCGAGGCGACCGCGCCGCCCGAGCGCGCGGACCGCCTCGGCGAGCGGCGCGGCGCCCATGGCCTCGGCCTCCTCGAGCGCCTGCGCCGCCTCGATCTCGGCGGCGTTGCGGTCGCCCGCCCCGAGCAGGGCCTGGGCCCACCGGAACCGGGACCGCGCGACCTCGTACCGGTAGCCGTAGTCGAAGAGGCGCGTCGTCTCCTCCCACAGCGCGGGGTCGTCCGTGCCGGTGAGGCGGGAGTGCTCCGCCGCCGCGCGCGCGAGCCACGCGCGGCCCTCCGGCCCGAGCCGCCCCCGCGGGGGCGGCCGCGCTCGGCGGTCGTGCGGGCGGCGTCGAGCAGCTCGGCCCCGCGAGCGACGAGCTCCCGGACGGTCGCGGCCCCGGCCGCGCCCTGGAGGCGGGCGGCGTCCGCGGCGTCGGCGAGGGCAGCGAGCGCGAGGGCGGAGATCCAGATGCGGCCCAGGAAGTAGTCGCTCCACGTGCGGCCCAGGTGGTCGACGAGCTCGACGGCGAGCGCCACCGCCTCGTCGCGGCGCCCGGCCCACGTGAGGGCGTCGATCGAGCACCCGCCCGAGATGAGCGCGATCTGCCCGTCCCGGAACCAGTCGCGCCGCAGCGCCGTGCCCCGCGCGATCGCGTCCGCGTCGCCGCGCGCGACGGCGGCGTAGAGCTGGACGCACGACAGCTGCGGCGCGGAGCCCTCGGGCATGGTCTCGCCCGCGGTGTCCGTGGGGGTGAGGTCGCCGAGCACGTACCGGACGAGGTCGCGGAACAGGCGCAGCTCGACGCCGTACGCGCTCCACCCGAGGCCGGTCGCCCGCGCGCGGTCGAGGCCGTCCTCCGTGACCTGCAGGGCCTCGTCGATGCGCCCCGCGTAGTAGCGGTTCGCGGCGATGTTGTACCAGCAGCGCAGCTCGGTGAGGATGTCGCCCGCCTCGACCGCGCGCTCGCGCGCCTGGGCGAGCAGCACCGCGGCGCGGTCGTCGTCGGCGACCTCGAGGATCGCCATCGTGGTCAGCACGTCGGCCTCCACGTCGGGCGCGTCGAGGCGGTGCGCGACGTCGATCGCCTCGGCCGCGACCTCGGCGGCGAGCTCGTCGAGGTCGGCGTTCATCGCGGCGCGCGCCCGCATGGCCAGCGTCCACGCGCGGTCGAGCGACGGCGGCTCGACGGGCAGGACGGCGAGCGCCGCCTCGGTGTGCGCGAGGGTCTCCTCGACCTCCTCCGTGCCGAGCAGGTACCGGGACAGCACGTGCCGCAGCGACGCCTGCCGCATCGGGTCGTCGGCGGTGCCCTCGACGACGCGCCGCGCCAGCGCCACCGCGCGGTCCGGCTCGCCCGCGCGGCTCGCGGCCCCGGCGGCGGCGAGCGCGACGGTGACGCGGTCCTCGCCGAGGAGGGTCGCGGCGTCGGGCACGGCCTGCCACAGCGCGAGCACCTGCTCGAGGTGCCGGAGCTCCTCCGCGGGCGCGAGCACGCGCGCCGCCTTGCGCGCCGCGGCGCGCGACGCGGTGAGCGCGGCCGGGAGGTCGTGCGCGGCGAGCGCGTGGTGGGCCCGCAGGGCGGGGGAGCCGAGCGCCGGGTCGTCGTCGAGCGCCGCGAGGTACGCGCGGTGCACGCCGACGCGCTCGCCCGGGAGCAGGTCGGACGCGACCGCCTCGGCGAGCAGCGCGTGCCGGAACACGACCGTGTCGCGCGCGCCGTCGCCCTCGACCGCGAGGACGTGGTGCGCGATGGCCTCGCGCAGCGCGGCGTCGAACGGACGCCCGGACGACCGGTCCGCGGGCTCGCCCTCGTCGGTGTCCCGCGCCAGCGCGGCCCGCAGGAGCGGCTCGCTCACCTGGCGTCCCGAGACCGACGCGACGCGCACGAGGTGCTGGACGGCCGGGTCGAGCCCCTCCAAACGGGCGCGCAGCACGTCCGCGAGCGACCACGGCAGCTCGTCGCCCAGGCCCGACTCGACGAGCTCCTCCGCGAAGTAGGCGTTCCCCTCGGAGCGCGTGCGCACGGACTCGAACGCGGCGGGCGGCAGCGGGCTGCCGGCGAGCGCCGTCGTGAACTCCCGCAGCTCGCGCTCGGTGAAGGGCGAGAGCTGCACGTGCTCGACGCGCGGGTGGCGCAGCAGCTCCGCGAGCACCGGGCGCAGAGGGTGGCGGCGGTGCAGGTCGTCCGCGCGGTAGCTCGCGACGACGAGGACGTGCTCCGCGCGCAGGCGTGCGACGACGAAGCGCAGGACGTCGCGGCTCGACGGGTCCGCCCAGTGCAGGTCCTCGACGACGAGCACGAGCGGCGCCTCGGGCGTCCCGGACGCCGCGATCGCGGCGGCGACGCTCTCGAAGAGCTGGAGGCGCTCGCCCTGGCTCTGCTCGTCGTCGGCCGGGGTGCCGGCGTCGAGCAGGCGTGCGAGCGCGGGACGGGCCGCGACCGTCTCGTCGACGGCGGGGTGCTGGGCGCGCAGGGTCGTGAGCGCCTCGGAGAACGGGAGGTAGGGGAGGCCGACCTCGCCGAGGTCGACGCAGTGGCTCCACACCACCGTCGCGCCCGTGCCTGCCGCGAGCTCCGCCGCGCGCGTGAGGAGGCGCGTCTTGCCCACCCCCGCGTCCGCACCGACGAGCACGACGCCCGGCTCGCCGCGGCGCGCGCGCTCGACCGCCGCGGCGAGCACGTCGAGCTCGGCCGCGCGGGCCACGAAGGGCGCGCGCGTGGAGGGTCGGGGCACGGTCCCCATCCTCGCAGCGGGCACCGACACGTGACCAGCCGATCGGCCGCCCCCGGCCGGACGGGAGACCTCGCCGGACACGACGACGCCGCCGGCGAGTGGTGCCTCGTCGGCGGCGTCGGGCGGCGCGGTCACCGCGCCGGGTGGTCGTGGCGACGACGACGGCCGCGCCACCAGTGCAGCAGCGCGGGCTCGTCGTGCCGCAGGTCCGCCCGCAGGCGCTCGGCGCGGTACTCGAGGTCCGCGTCGAACGTCGGATCGATGTGCGTGCTCATGGTCGTCCCCGTCTCCCAGGCTCCCTGCCTGTCCGACACTCACAGTCGTCCTGAGCACCGGGCCGTCGCATCGGTCGACCGCGCACCGTTCGTCCGGGGGTGCCTTAGGCCGGGCGTCGCCCGTGGCCCGAGGCGTCTGAGGTGGGCTCCCGCGTCTAAGGCATCGGCGCGTCCGTCCGTGTCCGGTCCTGGGGCGGTCGCGGTGCTCCCCGCCCTGAGATGCGGGTGAGGGGGTCGCGCGCAGGCTGGGGAGACCAGCCGAGCACCGAGGAGGCACGATGCGAGCCATGACGTACCGCGGGCCGTACAAGGTCCGGGTCGAGGAGAAGCCGGAGCCGGTGATCGAGCACCCGAACGACGCCGTCGTCCGGGTCACGCGGGCGGCGATCTGCGGCTCCGACCTGCACCTCTACCACGGGATGATGCCCGACACCCGGGTCGGTCACACGTTCGGCCACGAGATCGTCGGGGTCGTGGAGGAGGTCGGCCCGTCGGTGCGGAACCTCAGCGTGGGGGACCGCGTGATGGTGCCGTTCAACATCTACTGCGGCTCGTGCTTCTTCTGCGCGAGGGGCCTCTACTCGAACTGCCACAACGTCAACCCCAACGCGACGGCCGTGGGCGGCATCTACGGCTACTCGCACACGACCGGCGGGTACGACGGCGGTCAGGCGCAGTACGTCCGCGTCCCCTTCGCGGACGTCGGTCCGTCGGTGATCCCGGACTGGCTCCACCCCGAGGACGCGCTCCTGTGCACCGACGCGCTCGCGACCGGGTACTTCGGCGCGCAGCTCGCGGAGATCACCGCGGGCGACGTCGTGGTGGTCCTGGGCGCCGGCCCGGTCGGGCTCTTCGCGGCCCGCACGGCGTGGCTGCTCGGCGCGGCGCGCGTCATCGTCGTCGACCACCTGGACTACCGGCTCGCCAAGGCCCGCGAGTTCGCGCTCGCGGAGACGGTGAACTTCACCGAGGTCGACGACGTCGTCCTGCACCTCAAGAAGGAGACGGACTGGCTCGGTGCCGACCGCGTGATCGACGCCGTCGGGGCCGAGGCCGACGGCAACCTGCTCCAGCACGTCACGAGCGCGAAGCTCAAGCTGCAGGCGGGTTCGCCGGTCGCGCTCAACTGGGCGATCGACGCCGTGCGCAAGGGCGGCACCGTGTCCGTCATGGGCGCCTACGGCCCGCTGTTCACGTCGGTGAAGTTCGGCGACGCGATGAACAAGGGGCTCACGCTCCGCATGAACCAGGCCCCCGTGAAGCGGCAGTGGCCCCGGCTCCTGGAGCACGTCCGCGCGGGCTACCTCACGCCGCGCGACGTCATCACCCACCACGTGCCGCTCGAGCACATCGCCGAGGGCTACCACATCTTCTCCGCCAAGCTCGACGGGTGCATCAAGCCCGTCGTCGTCGTGGACGAGGACTGAGGAGGAGCACCATGACGCACGCCGCACCGCTCGACCCGACCACCGCGACCCGGCCCCCGGCCACGGAGACGCCGTACGTCGCCGGCCCCGCACGGCGACCCGTGGACGCCGACGCGCTCCGCGCTCGCGTCCCCGGCTGGGGCGTCGACCTCGACCCGAGGGACCGGCCGTCGTACCCGCGCGAGGTCTACGACCCCGCGGCCACGGGTGCCCACTGGGACGTCCCCGAGCAGCAGCCCGAGCTCCGGCCGCGCGAGCGGTCGGTCGAGCACGCGCACCTGACCCCCGTGTTCGGCACGTCGGCACCGCTGCACGGGGCGTCCGGGGCGGTCCGGCGGTACGCGTACCGCCGGTTCAGCGAGGGCCGGGCGGCCCACTGGCTGCTGCTCCTGGCGGGCGACCGCGTCGACGCCGTCGAGAGCCACGTGCGGTCGTTCGCCTCGCTGCACCCGGACGACCCGGTGACCGAGACCGGCGTCGTCGGCGAGCTCCACGGGCACGGGATCCGGTCGCGGCGCGGGCGGGTCGACACGCGGCATCAGGTCCTCGACCCGGTCCTCGTGGCGGGGCCGTGGGTCGCGGCGGCCGGGGTCGGGGTGTGGGCCCTGCGGGCGCTCGCGCGCCGCGCCCGGCACTGAGACCGGCATCGAGACCGGCACCGGGACCGGCGGCGCGGGACGCGGCGACGCGATCCGCGGTCAGTCCGTCTCCAGCTCCGTCTCCAGCTCCGTCGCGAGGACCGGTCGTCCGCCGAGCGGCTGGACCGGGCGCGCGTTGCCCCGGGGGAACTCGGGCCCGTCGAAGAGCTCCTCCAGCCCGCTCACCTGTCCCGACGAGAGCGAGCGGACGTCCTTCGCCACGAACCAGGTGACGGTCTCGGAGCAGGGCGGCGTCGTGAGCGACCCCGCGTAGGAGTAGACGTCCAGGTCGTCCGGGACGACGCGGTCGAGGGCGAGCGTGACCCGGCGCGCGTCGTCCTCCGGGGAGCCCGGCAGGTCGGACAGGACCGGGCGCAGCGCCGCGTCCGCCGCACGTTCGCGGTAGAGCAGGCCCACGACCGCCAGGCTGCCGTCCGGCGCGGCATGGACCAGGTGCAGCTCCACGGGCTGCGCCACCCCGGAGAGACGGTGCTCGCTCGGCGTGTGGAAGTGGAGCTGACGCAGCTCGTAGGCGGCGCCGCCCACGTCGAGCGTGCCCGCGCCGGCCGGCACGTCGACCTGCACGGTGTGCCCGGTGTGCCGCACCGTCACCTCGCTCGACCGCGCGTAGTCCAGCGTGACGTCCTCGACGGGAGTGCCGTCGGCGTCGACGGCGGACCCCCGGCGGATGTCGACCGGCGACTGCGCGGCGCCCTCGCAGGTCGGGTAGTGGTCGCCCCAGGTCTCCGGTCCTCGCTCGGCGTAGTCCCAGCCGCCCGAGGCGGACGCCGGGACCAGGAAGCCCGTCGCCACGACGGCGACGCCCACGGCGGTCGCCCGTACTCCGGTCCTGCGCACGGCACGAGTCATCCTCGACGCCTCCCCTTGTCGTTCCGACGCGGCCGGGCGGTCGCTCGGTCGCGTCCAGGACGCTAGGAGCGTCCCGAGACGCTGGACAACACCCCTACGTGCTCTCCGTACGCGGCCGCGCACGGGGGTACGGGACGACCCGTACCGATCGTGGTGTGTCCTGCGTCACTCCTCCCGTTGCCAACGGCGGGACCCCGGCGCAGACTGGACGAAGGACCGGACCCGCTGTGGGGGTGACCTCGTGACCGACACCTACGACATGCTGCCGATGCTGGGCCGTGGCAAGCACCGCAACCCGAAGAAGGGTGCGTGCTTCATGGAGCTCGCGTCGTATCTCGCGGGAGAGCGCTGGAGCGACCATCCACGGTGCACCCATCCGCTGCTCGCGATGCTCGCGCGCGCCGTGAACGACCTCACGGTCGACCCGGAGCGTCCGAGGCTCGCGCCGCTCATCCCGTCCGTCATCGGGCTGACGAGCGACGACCCGCACTGGGACGTGCGCATCGCGCTGCGCGCCGCCGTGACGGCGCTGCCGATCGCCCCGGCGGACCGGCAGCAGACGCTCGCGGTGGCCATTATCGGTGCCGAGAAGATGCTCGACGTCCTCGACGACCGCCCCGCGGGCACGCTGAGCGCCGAGTCGGCCGACGCGCTCGCGAGCTGCCCGCGCACCGCGCGGTGGGCGCAGCGGTTCTGCGAGGGCGCGCGACTGCGGCCCACGCGGTTCGTGCGCGACGCCGCACCGAGCATCATCTCCGCGGCGGTGCAGGGCATCGCCGAGGCATGCGTGAGCGACCCGGACGAGCGGCTGCGCGCGCTGCTCTCCGCGACGATCGACGACTGCCGTGCCTGGGCTGCGGCAGAACCCGCGCCTGCTCTCGACCCCGAGGCGTGGGCGCCGGTCGTCCGGGCCGCCGGGGCGGGGGCGCGGTGACGACGGACCGCGCGCCGAACGTCAACGGCGAAGGTCTCGACGACCCTGTGCTCGCGGCCGCCCTCGCCACCGCGGTACGTGTCGAGGTGCCGCCGAGCGGCACCGGGTGCGCCGAGTGCGACGAGGCCGGCGGCTGGTGGGTGCACCTGCGCCGGTGCGCGACGTGCGGGCACGTCGGCTGCTGCGACACGTCGCCCGCGCAGCACGCGACCGCGCACTACGACGAGACCGGCCACCGGCTCATGCGCTCGTTCGAGCCGGGTGAGGAGTGGTACTGGGACTTCGAGACCGAGCAGGTGCTCGAGGGCCCGCACCTCGCCGCGCCGCTGTCCCGGCCGCCCGAGCAGGGGTCGCCCGGCCCTGCCGACCGCGTGCCGCCCGACTGGACGTCGCTCATCCACCGCTGACGGGGCGCTGCCGGCGCAGCCCGGACAGGCCCGCGGAGCGGCCGGTGCTCAGGGCGAGGTGCTCCACAGGAACAGGTCGGTCGCTCCGGCGAGCGCGAGGGCGTCTCGGACGTAGTCGCTGCAGCCCAGGATCGTCGGCGGGGCGGGCGCGCCGGCGGCGATCAGGAGGAGGCCGACGCCGGCGGAGTCCAGGAACGTGACTCGCGAGGCGTCGATGTGGAGTGGTCCACCGGTCGTGCCCAGGCGGTGCTTCGCGGCCTGGACGACCGCGTAGTCGACCTCGCCCCAGAGCTCCCACGTGTCGGCCGTGGCGTGCAGGCCCCCGTGCAGCGGGTCGGTGGGATGTGCGGCCGGGGTGCTCTCGTGAGCCATGCGGGTGCCTGTTTCTGTGGAGGCCGGCCGACGCGGGAACTCTGTCGGCTCCCAACCTCCCACACTTGCGGCGTCAGCGGGCTGCCGACCCTCACGCCCGAGGCGGTCGCGCACCACCTCGACCCCTCGCGCACGCGCCGACGGGGCGGCGCGGCGTCTGCCCCCGCGACCCCGATCTGGTGTTCCGTGGTGTGACCTGTTGTCTTTTTCTGGTGGAAGTTGTTTGATTCTGGGGAGACGTTGTGCGGTGCGCCAAGGACGGCGACCGCCGGAGCATCGGGGCCCGGTTCGCCGCCGCGTCGTGCAGTCCCTGGATTCACTCGACGAGGAGGAAGCACGGATGCAGTCCATGACAGCGGTAGCACCCCCACGGGGCAGACCGGCGAGGATCTTGGCGGCGGCACTGGCCGCCGCGCTCACGGTGCCCCTGGCCGTGGCGACGGCGGCGGGGGCGACCGCGACGCCGTCGGCCCCGACCGACGAGGCCACGCAGGACGTCGCGGCCCAGGACCTCGCCCTCGACAACGGGCTCAAGGGCGAGTACTTCCTGTCCGGCGGACCCGGCTGGCCGCTCACCGACCTCAAGGCCACGATCCCCGACCAGCGGATCGAGTTCCCCAACCTGGTCCCGACGTTCGCCGAGCTCACCGGCCGCGGCGAGCGCACGTCCGCGCGCTGGACGGGGCAGATCACGCCCGACTACAGCGAGGCGTACACGTTCTCCGCGATCGGCGACAACGGGTTCCGGCTGTGGATCGACGACCGGCTCGTCATCGACCACTGGGTCGACGACTGGGACGTCGAGCAGACGTCCGCGCCGGTGCAGCTCCAGGCGGGCCAGGAGTACGCGTTCCGCATGGAGATGTTCCAGAACACCGGCGGGTCGCACCTCCGGTTGCGGTGGCAGAGCCCTTCGCAGCAACGTGAGATCGTGCCGACCGACGCCTTCACGTACCCCGACGACTTCGTCGTCTTCCCCGCGCAGGCCGCGCTCGAGAGCGACGGCACGAGCCTCAACGTGGCGTTCGAGGGCGCCGCGGGCGGCGTCGACGAGAGCCTCGTCGACCACCTCAAGGTCCAGGTCGACCAGCTCGCGTGGCCCGTCGCGCAGGTCGCGGCGCAGGGCGACGTCCTCGGCATCACGCTGGCCGAGCCCGTCGACCGCGCGTCGACCGCGCGCCTCGTCTACGACGGCGAGGGCGACCTGACGGTCGGCGGCGAGAAGGTCGGGCCGCTCAACCTGCCGGTCACGAACGGTTCCGAGTTCCGGATCCAGACCCCGTGGGCCGACGACTTCGACCCGACGAACCCGCTGCCGGAGTACCCGCGTCCCCAGCTCACGCGCGACGCGTGGCAGAACCTCAACGGCGTGTGGCAGTTCGAGGCGGCGGAGTCCGACGACGCCGTGCCGAGCGGCCGCGACCTCGACGAGGAGATCGTCGTCCCGTACGCGGTCGAGTCCGCGCTGTCGGGCATCGAGCGGCGCGAGGACGACATGTTCTACCGCCGCACCTTCGAGGTGCCGCAGGACTGGGCGGTCGGGAGCGACAACCGGCTGCGCCTGAACTTCGGTGCGGTCGACTACGTCGCGACGGCGTACGTGAACGGCCAGGAGGTCGGCACGCACCGCGGCGGCTACGACGCGTTCTCGTTCGACGTCACCGACGCGCTCGTCGCGGGCGCGGAGCAGGAGCTCGTCGTGCGCGTCGTCGACACGACGGACGGCAGCAACCAGGCCGTCGGCAAGCAGACGCTCAACCCGGGCGGCATCTTCTACACCCCGACGTCGGGCATCTGGCAGACGGTGTGGATGGAGCCCGTCCCGGTGGCGGCGATCGACGCCGTCGTCACGACGCCCGACGTCGAGGCCGGCGTCCTCGCGGTGACCGCGCAGTCGGCCTCCGCGTCCGACGCCGCCCAGGTCACCGCCGTCGTGCGGGACGCGGACGGCACCGAGGTCGGGACCGCGACCGGCGCCGCGAACGAGCTGCTCGCGGTCGAGATCCCGGACGCGCACCTGTGGTCGCCCGACGACCCGTACCTCTACGACGTCGACGTCACGCTCACCGACGGGGACTCGACCGACACCGTGGCGTCGTACGCGGGCATGCGCTCGATCGAGGTCTCCGAGGTGGACGGCGTCCAGCGCATCCTGCTGAACGGCGAGAGGACCTTCCTCATGTCGACGCTCGACCAGGGCTACTGGCCGGACGGCATCTACACGCCCGCGTCCGACGAGGCGTACGTGTTCGACCTCCAGGCGCACAAGGACCTGGGCTTCAACACGGTGCGCAAGCACATCAAGGTCGAGCCGGCCCGCTGGTACCACCACGCCGACACGCTGGGCCTCATGGTCTGGCAGGACATCCCGAGCGGGTGGTTCGACAACGGCGACACGGACCCGGCGTCGCGCGTCTTCTGGGAGCAGGAGATGAAGACGATCATCGACCAGCACCGCTCGGTGCCGTCGATCGTCGGCTGGGTGACGTTCAACGAGGGCTGGGGCGAGTGGAACCTCGCCGACACGGCGCGGATCGGCAACGTGATCGACGAGTACGACCCGAGCCGCATCCTCAACACGCACTCCGGCTACAACTGCTGCGCGTCCAAGGGTGACTCCAAGACGGGCGACATCATCGACTGGCACCAGTACACCGGCCCGGCCCTGCCGAAGCCGGACGCCACGCGCGCCGCGATCGACGGCGAGCACGGCGGCTTCTCGATGAGCGTCCCGGGCCACATGTGGCCGGGCGTGTCCGCCAACCCGTACGGCGGGGTCGCGAACAGCGAGGCGCTGACCGACGCGTACGTGCAGAACACCGAGAAGCTCGTGCGGCCGGCGCAGTGCTACCTGTCCGGCTCGGTGTACACGGAGATCTCCGACGTCGAGAACGAGCTGAACGGCTTCTGGACGTACGACCGCCGCGTGCTCAAGATGGACGCCGCGCGCGTCAAGGACGTCAACGAGCGGGTCGTCGCGGCGGCGGTGCAGGGCTCCGCGCCCGTCGACCCGGGCACCCCGGGGCTGACCGGCACGGGCCGCTGGTCGTTCGACGAGGGCCAGGGCACGACGGCGGCCGACGGCGTCGGCGACCACGCGGCGTCGGGCACGGGCACGTGGGTCGCCGGTCACGGCGACAGCGGGTCCGCGATCAAGCTCGACGGCACGAACCAGTCGTTCACGACCGAGGGGCCCGTCGTCGACACGACCGGTTCCTACACGGTGTCCGCATGGGTCCAGCTCGACAAGACGCCCGGCGGTGCGTGGTCGACGATCGTCGGCCAGGACTCGGTCACGGGCTCGAGCGCGTTCTACCTCCAGTACGGCGGGGGCGGCCGGTGGGCCTTCTCGTACGACGGCGAGCCGCGCGCGGAGTACGTCGTGCAGCCCGTGCTGGGCGACTGGTACCACGTCGTGGGCGTCCGCGACGCGGCCGACCAGAAGCTCAAGCTCTACGTCAACGGCGAGCTCGTCGGCCAGTCCGACGTGTGCGGCGGCACCACGCCGTCCGGTCCGCTGACGATCGGGCGCGGGCAGTGGAGCGGCAACCCGGTCGACTACTGGCCGGGCACGATCGACGACGTGCGCGTCTTCGACCGCGCGCTGTCCGACGCCGAGGTCGCCCAGGTCTACGCCGGTGACGACGGCGAGGAGCCGACGCTCGACGTGATCGTCACGGCCGAGACCCGCTGCCTCGCGGGCAAGGCCTACGTGGCCGTGCGCGCGACGAACGGCGAGGACGTCCCCGTGGACGTCACGCTCGCCACGCCGTTCGGGACCAAGGCGGTCACCGCCGTGGCCCCGGGGGCGAACGCGTACCAGTCGTTCGCGGTGCGCGCCCCGTCCGCGGAGGCGGGCGAGGCGACCGTCACCGCCACGGCGACGGTCGACGGCGAGCAGGTCAGCACGGAGGTCGTCGCGCCGTACGGCGCGACCACCTGCGGCTGACGGCCGACCGGCGCCGCAGCGCGGCACCGGCCCGGGGTCGTCCCCCGCCCGTCACGGGCGGGGGGCGACCCCTCGTCGTACCCCCGTGCGACCGCAGCACCCCGGCGCACCACCCCGGGAACCCGCGTCGTCGCGCCGGTCAGGCCACGGGCGCGCCGCGCTCGGAGGGCAGCTCGGCGGACGTCTCGCCCGGCATCTCGGCCGTCCCGGACACCGGGGCGTCCTCCGGGCCGGTCCGGAGCACGACGAGCGCGACGTCGTCCTCGCCCGGCCCCGGCAGCATCCGCGTGAGCGCCGCCTCGACGACCTCCTCGATGGGCCCGCGGTGCGTGCCCTCCAGCGCGCGGGCGAGGTCGGCCAGGTCGTCGCGCAGGTTGTGGCCGCGACGCTCCACGAGCCCGTCGGTGTACAGCACGAGCGTGTCGTCCGGGTAGAGCTCGACCGTGTGCTCGGTCCGCACGGTGCCCTGGGAGAGCCCGAGCGGCAGGTCGTTGCGCCGCGTGAGCGTGTCGACGCGGCCGTCCGCGCGCACGAGCATCGGCGGCAGGTGCCCCGCGCTCGACCACCGCACCGTCCGGGCCCCGCGGCGACGCTGCTCCGGGCTCTGCTCGATGCGCGCGAGGACCAGCGTCGCGATCGCGCCGCTCCCCAGCGCGAGCCCCTGCACCGCCGTGTCCACGCGCTCGAGGATGCGCGCCGGCGACTCCCCGCTGTCGTAGCCGATCGCCCGCACCAGCCCGCGCAGCTGCCCCATCATCACCGCCGCCGCGAGGTCGTGGCCGACGACGTCGCCCACCACGAGGGTCGTCGCGCCGTCGGGCGTCACGAACCCGTCGTACCAGTCGCCGCCGATGTCGCGGTCGAGCGCGGCGGGCTGGTAGTGCACCGCGACCTGGAGGTGGTCGGGGTCGGGCGGCTCGGTGAGCACCGCCTGCTGGAGCGCGAGCGCGACCTCGCGCATCTGCGCCGTCTGCTCCTCCGAGCGCTCGACCCGCAGCCGCAGCGCGTCCATCGTCGTGCGCAGGCGGACGGCGTCGCGCAGCGCGGCGCCGACCGTCGCGGCCAGGCCGGCGAGGTACCGCGCGTAGTCGCGGTCCCAGGGGCGCAGGGGGCTCGCCCGGAGCACGAGGATCCCGGCCACGCCGCCGCGCACCGCGTCGCGCAGCGGCTTGACGACGAGACCCTGCGAGACGACGCGCTGGCGGGTCCGGAACACGCGCTCGACGAGGCGGGTCTCCGCCGGCTCCGCCTCCGGGCCGACCGACCCGACCACGCGGGGGCGCGCGCCGCGCACGTCGTAGAACGCGGCGCGCGCGACGTCGGGGCTCCCGGCGAGGACGTCGAGCACGGGGCGGCCGAACGTCGCCAGGTCGGTGAACGTCGTCGGGAGCGCGCCCTGGAGCTCCCCGAGCATCGCGAGGCGGCGTTGGTTGACGACCGCCAGGGTCGTCTCCGTCGAGATGTCGAGCACGCCCGCGATGCGGCCGTCGTCGTCCCGCAGCGGGCTGTAGGAGAAGGTGAAGAACGTCTCCTCGTCGTAGCCGGAGCGGTTCATCACGAGGTGCAGGTCCCGGTCCGACGACGCGCGCCCGGTGCGCAGGACCTCGTCGAACAGCGGCCCGACCTCGTCCCAGATCTCCGCCCACACCACCGCCGCCGGGGCGCCCAGCGCGCCCGCGTGCTTGGCCGTGCCCAGCATCTCCTCGTAGCCGTCGTTGTAGATCAGCGTGAGGTCCGGCCCCCAGACGAGCATGACGGGGAACTGCGTCGAGAAGCACAGGCGGACGGCGTGGCGCAGCGCCTCGGGCCACTCGTCGGGCGGGCCCAGCGGTGTCCGCTCCCACGCGACCTCGCGCGCCTGCCGACCCACGGCGCACTGCGCCGTGGCGTCGACGAACCACTCGGCATCCATCCGCGCATCGTAGGCGAACGGCCGTCGCCCGCTCCCTGGACGGCGTCCGCCCGTGCGGACGGGCGGCCGGTCTCGCGCGGCGGGTCCGCCCGTCGGTCGACGCCGCAGGTCGGCTAGGGTGTGCCCGGCCCGACGGCGGCCACCGGACCGCGGGCCGCTCGCCCGCGCCGGCCGGCAGGACCGAGACCGACAGGGGCGTGGACGTGCAGCGCAACCTCGTCCACGTGTTCGACGTGACGGGCGCGGACCCGGCGCTGCTCGACGACGACCCGACCGTCCGCCGCTGCCTCGACGCGATCGTCCGCGAGGCCGGGATGACGCCGCTCGGGGAGGTGTCCCACCGCTTCGAGCCGCAGGGCACCAGCGTCGTGCTGCTGCTCGCGGAGTCGCACCTCGCCGTGCACACCTGGCCCGAGGACGGCACGGCCTACGTGACCCTCACGACGTGCCGCGCCCCGGCGTCGGCCACGTTCACGGACGACGTGCGCGCGCTCCTCGCCGCGGAGCTCGGGGCCGCCGACGTCGCCGTGCGGAGCCTCGTGTGAGCAGGACGCCCCGCCCGCGGCTCGCGATGCGCGTCGGCGAGGACCTCGTCGGCGCCCCGCCGCAGCGCGCGACGCCGCGCGCCGTCGCCGTGCTCTCGACCGTGCACGGCGGCTCCACGTTCACGTGGGAGGAGTGGCAGCTCCTCGCCCACGACGGCTCCGACGTCTGGGTCGAGTACGACCACGACACGCGCGACGTGACGCTCCTGCACCCGACCGAGCCGTGGCCGCCCGTCGTCGACCTCGCGGGCCTGCAGACCGGCCGGACCCTCGGGCTGACGCTCGAGGGGCGCCAGCACACGCTCACGGTGCGCGAGCACGGGACGGGGCGCGTCGAGCACGTCGAGGGGCAGTTCGCCGAGCCGTTCGCCGTCGGGCAGGAGGTCGAGTACGTCGACCTCTCGGCCCACGGGACGATCGTCTCGATCGAGCGCACCACCGGACCGCTCGGCCCCGTCACGTCCGTCTACCACGGGCGTCGTCTCGACGTCGCCGAGCAGCAGCGCCTGTTCGGCCGTCGCGTCGCGCCGCGCACGGTCCCCGGCGGGCGGTTCGTCGCCTTCGCGGTCGCGGCGGTCGTGCTGCTCGGTCTCGGGTCGTGCGCCGCCCGCGCCGCCTCGGGCAGCGCGTCGTGCACGCCCCGGTCCGTCGTCACGACGTCGCCCACCACGGGCCAGGTCGCCACGACCGACGACGGCACGTGCGTGCGGCGCACCGTCTACGGCGGGGGCGGCGGAGGGCTCGGCAAGTGACCCGACCCGCGCCCGCCCGTCCCGGCCCCGAACCCCTGCACCCGTCCGCCCGTCCCACGACCCGAACCCGGGAGACCCCGTGATCTCAGCCGCCGCCCCGCTGGCGTTCCTCTGGTCCTTCTTCTCGACCGTCCTCTACTCGGTGCTCGGCATCGTGCTGCTGCTCGTCACGCTCGTGGTCGCGAACAAGGTGTTCCGGCTCAACCTGCACCGCGAGCTCGTCGACGAGCACAACGTCGCGTTCGGCGTGATGATCGCGGGCCTCGCCGTGGCGATCGGCCTCATCATCGCGGGGACGATCAGCTCCTGACCGTGCTCGACCAGCAGGAGGTCCCGCCCGGCGGCCCGCCCGGGGCGGGCGCGGCGGCGGACCGCGACGTGCCCGCCGGGCGGTCGGGAGCGCGCCACCTCGACCGGCCGACGGTGTTCGCCGCCGCGCTCCTCGTCGCCGTCGGCGGGCTCGTCTACGAGCTCATCCTCGGGACGGCGGCGTCGTACCTGTTCGGCGACTCGGTCGTCGCGTTCTCCGTCGCGACGGGGCTCACGCTGTTCGGCATGGGCCTGGGCTCGCTCCTCGCGCCGCGCCTGCAGCGCACCGCGGGGCTGAGCTTCGTGCGCAACGAGCTCGTGCTCTCGCTCCTGGGCGGGACGTCGGTGCTCGCGCTGTTCTGGGCGTACGCGGCGACGGAGCTCGCGTGGGTCGTGTTCGTCGTGCTGTCGCTCGCGATCGGGACGGCGATCGGCGTCGAGATCCCGCTCCTCGTGGCGGTGCTCAAGGAGCGGGGGAGCGAGGGCTCCGTCTCGCTGCTGTCGAAGGTGCTCGCGCTCGACTACTTCGGGGCGCTCGCCGCCTCGCTGCTGTTCCCGTTCCTGCTGCTCCCGTACCTCGGCCTCGTGCGCACCGCGTTCGCGGTCGCCGTGCTCAACGTCGCCGTCGCGGGGTTCATGCTCGCGCGCATGGGCCACCCGCCGCGGTGGTCGGTGCTCGCGGGCGTCACGCTCGTCGTGCTCCTCGCCGGGTTCGCGGCGTCGTCGTGGCTCGAGGCGCGCATCAGCGCGGGGATGTACCAGGACCCGGTCGTCGCGCAGGAGCGCAGCGCCTACCAGCAGGTCGTCGTGACCGCGTACCAGGGCGACACGCGGCTCTACCTCGACAACCAGCTCCAGTTCTCCTCCGTCGACGAGGCGCGGTACCACGAGACGCTCGCGCACGCGGCGATGACGTCCGTCGCGGCGCCCGCGTCCGTCGCGATCCTCGGCGGCGGCGACGGCCTCCTTGCGCGCGAGGTCCTGCGCTACGGCTCGGTCCAGGACGTCACGCTCGTCGACCTCGACCCCGCCGTCACCGACCTCGCGCGCGAGAACCGGCTCCTCACCGCCGTGAACGAGCACGCGCTCGACGACCCCCGCGTCACGGTCGTCAACGCCGACGCGTTCCGCTGGGTCGAGGACACGCCGCAGACTTTCGACGTCGTGCTCGTCGACCTCGTCGACCCGTCCTCCGAGCGCGTCGCCAAGCTCTACTCGCAGGAGTTCTACGGCATGGTCGCCGCGCACCTGCGGCCCGGCGGCGCGTTCGCGACGCAGGCGACGTCGTCGTACTTCACGCCCGACGCGTTCTGGCAGGTGGTCTCGACCGTCCGCGCTGCGGCGCCCGGGCGCACCGTCGTGCCGCTCACCGTCAACGTGCCCTCCTTCGGGGAGTGGGGCTTCGCGCTCTCGCTCCCGGGCGGACCGGCCGACGTCGTGCCCGGCCCCTTCGCGCGCACGCCCCTCCCGGACGGGCTGCGCTTCCACGACGCCGCGTCCCTCGCGGCGACCACGCGCCTCCCGGCCGACAACCCGCCGCGGGACCTGCCGCCGTCGACCCTGCTGTCCCCGACGGTCCAGCGCACGTACCAGGAGGACATGCGCGCCTGGCGCTACTGACGCGGCGCCGGCGGGACGACGTCGGGCGTCAGAGCACGGACGGGAGCTGGTCGCGCGAGGTGATGCCCAGCTTCCGGAAGATCCGGTAGACGTGGTTGTCGACGGTGCGGTCGCTGAGCACGAGCTCGCGCGCGACGTCCTTGTTGCTCAGCCCGCGCGCGACGAGCCGGGCGACCTCGCGCTCGCGCGGGCTCAGGGTGTCGACGGGCGCGACGGGCGGCACGAGCAGGTCCAGCTCCTCGCCCGCGGTCGCCACGAGGGCGTGGAGCCGGTGCGCCTCGTCGGTGGCGAGGGCGGTGCGACCGTCGTCGCGCAGCAGCCGGACGGCGGTCGCGTGGGCCTGGGTGCCGTGCAGCACGAGGCCGCGGGCGCGCAGGTCGTCGGCGGCCGCGAGGAGCGCCTCGGGCGTGCGGTCGGCGGCGGCGGCGACGTAGCGGCCGAGGGCGGGCAGGAGGGTGCCCTGCGCGGCGGCCGCGTGCTCCGCGACCCGCCGGGCGCGGCGCGCGTCGGGCCAGAGGGTCACGAGCCAGGCTGCGTCGAAGAGCGCGGCGAGGAGGTACCCGCGGCGGTCCATCACCTCGACGAGCTCCCACGCCGCGCGCGTCGCGGCCTCGGGCCCGGCCTGGCCGGTCGCGAGCGCGAGCTCCGCGGCGAGCGGGTGCGGCCGGGCGAGCGGCGTGGACGCCGCGAGGAGCTGCAGCGCGTCGAGCTGGTGCGCGAGCGAGCGCGCGCTCGTGACGTTCCCCTCCCGGAGCGAGAGCTCGGCGCCGAGGCAGCGCAGTCCCGCGCGCGTGCTCGGGCGCAGGGGCGCGTGCGCGCCGGCGGCGAAGACGCTCGTCAGGTGCTCGCGCAGGGTCGTGAACCGGCCCTGGAGGTAGAGGCCGAGGGCGATCACGTAGCCGTGGGGCTCGATCTCCCAGACCGCGAACCGGTCCCGGGCCTGGTCGAGGAGGCGGCGCGAGCGCTCGACGGCCGCCTCGACCTCTCCGGCGCACAGGAGCGTGAACGAGCGCCACGAGGCGCCGTCCTGGCGGTCGGCGGCCTGCGGCACGACGAGGTCGTCGAGCATCTCGGCCGCGTCGTCGCACCGACCCCGGGCGAGCAGCACCTCGGCACGGACGAGCCCCACCACGTCACCGGGCCCGACGAGCAACGACGCGGTCGACGACGGCTCCGCGCTCTCGTCGGTCGCGGGACGGGGGAGCGAGGGCGGGAGCTCGGCGGACGGTCCGGTGCCCTCGACGTCGCCGACCGCGAGCAGGACGTGCTGGGCGACCGCGACCAGGACGGCGTCGTCGGCCTCCGTGGTCCCGGCCGGCTCCAGCAGCGCGAGGGCAGCGTCGCGCTCGTGCCGCACGACCGCGCGGTAGACGGCCTCCCACGCGACGAGGAAGCTCTCGCGACCGGGCTCCTCGGGGACGAGGTCGTGCGCGCGCGAGAGCACGTGCTCCACCACGTCGGGCGCGGCGTCGTCGTTGACGAGCGCCTCGAGGTACCGGACGGTGTTCCGTGTGGTCGGGGTGCGCTCCCACGCGTCCCGGCTCGCGAGCAGCTGGGCGGCGGCATGCCGCCGCAGGGCGCGACCGAGGATGGCCGCCGACTCGCGCGACGCGGCCCAGCCGGTCGGGACGGCGGCGTCGGCGGTGCGCGCGAGGGGGTCCCACTCGTCCGCCCGGCCGCTGCCGAGCGCGTCGGCGACCTGCTCCGCCGCGCGCAGCGCTCGTGCGCCCCCCGACTGCCGGAGGAGCTCCCCGACGAGCGGCGGGTAGAGCGTCACCGTCGTGCGACCTTCGGCCTCGACGAAGCGGACCAGGCCGTGGTCGTCGAGCGCGACGAGCACGGGCCAGGGCAGGAACCGGTGCACCGTCCCGAGCTCCGCGGCGCCGGTCGCCGCGAGCGCCCAGACGCCGTCCACCTCCTCGGGCGACAGCCCGCTGACCAGGCGGCCGACGTCGCCGGCGAGCGCCGAGGTCACGAGGTCCCGGCGCGCGACCCAGGTCCCCGACTCCTCGACGAGGCGGCCGGCGCGCCGGGCCTCGGTGGCGACGGACCGGACCAGGCCGGGCAGGCCGCCGGACAGGCCGTACAGGCGACCGGCGACACCGGCGTCGAGGTCGCCGCCGAGCAGCGCGCTCGCGGTGGCGTGCATCTCCTCGAAGGCGAGGGGCGGCATCGGCAGCGCGGTCGCGGGTCGGCCGCCGAGCACGGTCTCGACCGGGGCCGCGGGGTAGGGCGGGCGCTGGCTCAGCACGACGGTGGCGTCCTGGCGGGCGGAGACCGCCCCGAGGACCGCGGCGGAGGTGTCGTCGAGCGCGTCGGCGTCGTCCGCGAGGAGGACCGCCGGCCCGGTGCCGAGCGCCCGCTCGACGGCGTCGACCGCGCGCCCGAGCGACACGGGCCGGCCGGGGGCGGCGTCGAGCACCCCGGCGAGGACGAGCGACTCGAGCGGACGCGGCGCGCCGGGGCCGATGCCCGCGAGGGACAGGACGTGCCGGTCGTCGTCGAGGACGGCGGCCCGGACGCGCGCGAGGAGCGTGGACCGGCCGGAGCCCGGGAGCCCGGAGACCACGACCGACGTGCCCTCGCGCACCGCGCCGAGCACGGTGTCGACGAGGGACGCGCGTGGCCCCGGGGCGCTCACGGGGCGGTCAGGCGCGTGTCCGCTGCCGTTGTGCGCGGGCCTGCGCGTCGCGGTAGACCCGCAGCCGCTCGACCTGGAGCTCGCCGAGCGTGGGGGCGTCCACCTCGTCGGCGAACGCCTCGGAGAGCTGGCGGAGGATGTCGGTCTCGAGGGCGTCGAGCTCCTCGAGCCGACGGCGGTCTCCCGGGCTCAGCAGGGGCCACGTCTCGGTGTAGGTCGGTGCGTGCTCGCTCACCTGCCCATGGTCGGCTCTCCGGCGCGGTCTCGCAGGTCGACGGCGGCCGTCAGACGGCGGGGCGGGTCACCGCGGCGAGCGCGTCGAGCGCACTGAACGGGTCGTCGGGCCGGGCCGGGTCGGCGCTGGTGGCGACGAGGACGACGCTCGACACCCCGCCCGCGCCGAGCTCGGCGAGCCGCGCGCGGAAGGCCTCGGGCGACCCGACGACGGCGAGCGCGTCGACCCACGCGTCGGGCATCGCGGCGGCGAAGTCGTCGGGGGTGGCGCTCGCGTCGCGCAGGGCGCGGAACGCGTCGGCGAAGGGCAGCGGGTCGATCTGGGCCGACCAGTCGGCCTCGCCGAGGACCGCGAGGTAGGGGCGGACGATCTCGCGGGCCGTCGCGACGTCGTCGTGCACGGCGCCGACGGAGAACGCGACGACGCGGTGCGCGGGCGGGGCCGCGTCCCCGGCGCTCGCGCGCCCGGCGTCGATCGCGGCGCGCGCGACGGCGAGGTACTCGGGGGTCACGGGCATGTCGAGGATGGTCCCGTCCGCGACGCGGCCCGAGACCTCGAGCGACCGCGGGCCGCGCACCCCGGCGAGCACGGGCGGCGGCGAGGCGGGCGCGGCGTGGAGGGCGACGTCGTCGACGGTGACGTAGCGGCCCGCGACGCTGACGCGCTCGCCGTGCAGCAGGGCGCGCACGGTCGCGGTGGTCTCCTCGAGCATCGCGAGCGGGCTCGCGGGCCACACGCCGATCTGCCGCATCCACGCCGGCATGCCGTGCCCGAGCCCGAGGTGCAGGCGGCCGGGGTGCAGGGCGGCCAGCGTGCCGGCCTCCATCGCGGTGGTCGACGGCGCACGCGTGGCGGCGGGCAGGATCCCGATGCCGACGGTGAGGCGCTGGGTCGCGGCGAGGACCGTCGCGGCCTGCGCGATCCCGCCGTGGAAGGTGAGGTCCTCGACGACCCACAGCTCGTCGAGGCCGACCTCCTCCGCGCGGCGCGCGAACGGCACGATGAGGTCGGCGGGGAGCTCGCGCGGGAGGATCACGCCGAGCGCTGGGGTCGTCGTCGAGGTCGCCATGCGGCGACCGTACCGTGATAGCGCTCCCACCCGTGACGACGTGCGGCTCTCCGGGACAAAAGTCCTGGCCGGGAGCGCCCCGGCCCGCCTACGGTCGGGCCATGACCGCGCTCGACGACGCCGCTCTCGCCGCCCTCGACACGCACCTGCGCTCCGCCGCGGACGCCGACGACTTCTCCGGCGTCGTGCGGGTCGAACGCCACGGCGAGGTGCTCCTCGAACGCGCCTACGGCGTCGCGTCGCGCCGCTGGGGCGTCCCGGTCCGCGCGAGCACGCGGTTCGACGTCGCGTCCGTCACCAAGCTGTTCACCGCCGTCGCGGTGCTCCAGCTCGTGGGCGACGGCCGGCTCGGGCTCGACGACCGTGTCCACGACCACGTGGACCTCGCGGGCACGACGATCCCGCGCGAGGTGACGATCCGGCACCTGCTGACCCACACGTCGGGCATCGCGGACGACGCCGACGAGGAGGCAGGGGAGTCGTACGAGGAGCTGTGGGTCGACCGACCGAGCTACTCCGTGACGCGCACGGCGGACTTCCTGCCCGGGTTCGTCCACAAGGAGCCGAACTTCGCGCCCGGCGAGGGGTGCCGGTACTGCAACGTCGGCTACGTCCTCGCGGGCCTCGCGCTGGAGTCCGTCACCGGGACGACGTACCGCGAGCACGTCCGCGAGCACGTGTTCGCGCGCGCGGGCATGGACCGCTCCGGGTTCTTCCGCATGGACGAGGCCGAGCCGGACGTCGCGGAGGGCTGGGAGCCCGTGCACGAGGGCCCGGACGACGACGGCCCCGTCACCGGGTGGCGGCAGAACGTCTACTCCTACCCGCCCGTCGGCTCGCCCGACGGCGGCGCGCACGTCACGGCGCGCGACCTCGCCCGGTTCTGGGCGGCGGTGCGCGGCGGCGAGCTCCTCCCGCCCGACCTCACGCGCGCGTTCCTCACCCCGCAGGTGCTGCACGACGACGGCGCGGACGACACGGACGGGGCCGAGCCCGCCCCGAGCGTGCACTACGGCTTCGGGCTCGAGTTCGAGCTGCTCGCCGACGGGTCGGTGCGCTCGGCGTACAAGGACGGCATCAACACCGGGGCGAGCGCGATCCTGCGCCACTACCCGGACCCGGTGGCCGCCGCGGACGGCCCGGACGCGTCACCGCAGGCCGGGGCGCCGGGCGTGACGGTCGTCGTGCTGTCGAACAGCGAGGCGGGCGCCTGGGACCCGATCCGCCGCCTCGACGAGCTCGTCCGCGGCTGAGCGGGCCGGTCCTCCGCGCGTCCCGCGCCTCCGCACGAGACCTCCACACCCTCCCGGCCGCATCGGCGCTCGCGCCACGGACCGCTCGCCTAGGCTCGTGACCCATGCCCTCCGGACTCTCCGCCGCCCTGACGGCCGCCGTGCCCGCCGCCACGACGGCGGAGCCCGCTCTCGACGGCGTCGCCGGCTGGGCGGTCAACCTCATGGAGACGCTGGGCCCGGTCGGGGCCGCGATCGCCATCGCGCTCGAGAACCTGTTCCCACCCCTGCCGAGCGAGATCATCCTGCCGCTCGCGGGCTTCACGGCGAGCCAGGGGAGCTTCGGGCTCGTCGAGGCGATCCTGTGGACGACGGCGGGGTCCGTCGTCGGCGCCCTCGCGCTCTACGCGGTCGGGGCGATCATCGGGCGCGAGCGCACGCGGTGGATCGCGGAGCGCCTGCCGCTCGTCAAGGTCGAGGACGTCGACCGCACCGAGCAGTTCTTCCTCCGACACGGCAGCGCGACGGTCTTCTTCGGCCGCTTCATCCCCATCTTCCGCAGCCTCATCTCGATCCCCGCTGGCGTCGAGCGCATGCCCCTGTGGAAGTTCACCGCGCTCACCACCGCCGGCAGCGCCGTGTGGAACACGATCTTCGTCTACGCCGGGTACGCGCTCGGCGAGCAGTGGCACGTCGTCGAGGAGTACGCGGGCGTCCTGCAGAAGGTCGTCATCGCCGTCGTCGCGGCGGCGGTCGTGTGGTTCGTCGTGACGCGCGTCTGGCGCTGGGTGCACGACGACGAGCGCCCCGCCCACGCGCGCGGCCGTCGGGACGCGGCGCCCGCGCGCGACGAGGCCTGACCACGGCGTCCGCCCGCGACGGCGCCTGACCACCTCGCCCGGACTTCCGGAGCCTTAGGCCCCGCCCGCGCGGTGCGCGCCGCGGTGGCGGATGATCGGAAGGTGCCCGCCCCGACCGACCGGCCCAGCGTGCCCGTGCGCGCGGCGCTCGTCGCGCCCGCCGCGGGCGACGGCCCCGGGGTCGCGTCGTGATCCTCTCGCTGCTCGCCGCCGTGGCCGCGAGCCTCCTGTACGCGGTGAGCACGATCATGCAGGCCGTCGCGACGCGCCGGGCCCACGGCCTCGCGGCCGTGGCCCAGCCGCTCGTCGTCGGCGGGCTCGTGGTCGACGGCGTCGGCTGGCTCCTCTCCCTCCTCGCCCTGGACCACCTGCCGCTCTTCGTGGTGCAGGCCGTCGTCGCGGCGTCGCTCGTCGCCGTCGTGCTGCTCGCCCGCCTCGTGCTCGGCGCGACGCTGCGCCGCACGGACGTCGTGTCGATCGGCGTCGTCGTCGCGGGCCTCGTGGTGCTGGCGCTCGCGGCGGGGGAGCAGCCCGCGACGCACCCGCCGGCCGGGTTCACGACCTGGGTCAACGTCGCCGGGGTGGTCGTGGCGGTCGGCACCGCCGCCGCGTACCGGCGCGGGCACCCCGTGCTGCTCGCCGTCCTGGGCGGCCTCGGCTACTCGGTCGCCGCCGTGGCGGCGCGCGGCGCGCACGCGTCCGGCGACCTGCTCGACACCGTGCTCCAGCCGCTCGCCCTCGCGATCGTGCTCGGCGGCGTCGCGGGCGCGCTCGCCTACCTGCGCGCCCTGGAGCGGGGTGCCGTGGGGACGGTCGCCGCGACGGTCTCCGTGATCGAGGTGCTCGCCCCGGGGATCGTCGGCCTCGCCGTGCTCGGCGACGTCGTGCGGTCGGGCTGGGCGGCGCCCGCCGTCGTGGCGACGCTGGCCGCCGTCGGGGGGTGCGTCGTGCTCGCGACGAGCCCGGCGAACGCCGCGGCCGAGGAGGGCGCGCCCGCGGCGACGGAGCCCGAGCCCGCCTAGGGTGGGCCGGGTCGGCCGACCGGGGCAGGCCCGCCGACCGGTGCCGGGCAGACGCTCGGCCCGCACCGAGGAGGGGCACGATGCGCACACCGTTGGACGTCCTCACGCTCGACGAGCTGCGCCGTCGGACGTCGGTCAAGTGGCGCACCTACCCGCCCGACGTGCTGCCCCTGTTCGTCGCCGAGATGGACGTCGCGCCGTGCGACGCGGTCGTCGACGCCGTGACGGCCGCCCTGCGCTCGGGCGACACCGGGTACGACGTCGGTACCGCGTACGGCGAGGCGTACGCGCGCTTCGCCCGGCGCCGCTGGGGCTGGACGCTCGACGCGGCGACGTCGCGCACGCTGCCCGACGTCATGGTCGCGATCGTCGAGGTGCTGCGCGTCCTCACGTCCCCGGGCGACGCGGTCGTCGTCAACCCGCCCGTGTACCCGCCGTTCTACGGCTTCACCGCGAACGAGGGGCGCCGCGTCGTCGACGCGCCGCTGGGCACCGACGGGCGACTCGACATCGACAGCCTGGAGCGGGCGTTCGCCGACGCGACCGGTGCCGCCGCGAACGGTGACGGCCCGGGGAGCGGGCGCCGCGCGGTCTGGCTGGTGTGCAACCCGCAGAACCCGACGGGGACCGCGCACACGCGCGCGGAGCTGGCGGACGGCTTGGCGCTCGCCGCGCGGTACGGGGTGCGCGTCGTGGCGGACGAGATCCACGCGCCCCTCACGCGGCCCGGGCTCGACGGGCGCCCCGCGACGACCCACACGCCGCTCCTCACCGTCCCCGGGGCGGACTCCGCCGTCGCGATCGTCTCCGCGTCGAAGGCGTGGAACCTGCCGGGCCTCAAGGCGGCGGCGGCCGTCGCCGGCCCGGACGCCGCCGACGACCTGCGGCGCACCCCCGAGGAGGCGAGCCACGGCGTCCAGCACGTGTCCGTGCTCGCGCACGTCGCGGCCCTCGACCACGGCGAGGCGTGGCTCGACGACGTCCTCGCGGGCGTCGAGCGCAACGCGTGGCTCCTCGCCGACCTGCTCGCGGAGCACCTGCCCGCGGTGCGCTACCGGCCCGGCGAGGCGACGTACCTCGCGTGGCTCGACGCGCGCGGGCTGCCCGGCCCGGCGGGTGCGGACCCCCGGTCGTGGTTCCTCGACCGCGCACGCGTCGCGCTGGAGGACGGGCGCCGGTTCGGCCCCGGCGGGCAGGGGCACGTCCGCCTCAACCTCGCGACGGGCGTCGACGTGCTCACCGAGGCGGTCGAGCGCATGGGCGTGTCGGTGCGGGACGCCTGAACGTCGCTCGACCACGACCGACGAGTTCTCGGCCCTCGGCCGGTCAGACCCCCCGACCACGACCGCACGACCCACCGGAGCACCCGATGCCGTTCGAGCCCGTCCTCCTCGACCACACGTTCACCGCGCCCGTCGGCGTCGACGTCAAGGGCGACACGTGGCCCTGCGTGGAGGTGCCCGGGGCGCGCGAGCTCTTCGGGTCGCTGCGCGCGGTCCGCGTGGACGCGACCGTCGACGACGTCGCGCTGCGCAACGTGGGGCTCATGCCGACGGGGTCGGGCGGGCTGATGCTGTCGCTCAACGCGGGCGTGCGCAAGCGCCTCGGCAAGGACGTCGGTGACACGGTGGTGGTACGGCTGGAGCGCCGCCTGAGCTGAGGCGCGCCGGCGCGCCCGCCGTGTCCGGGCATGGGCAGTTGTCCCCATCGCGGCGGCCGACCCGGCCGCGTACCGTCGGCGTGCGACCGTCGAGGACGAAGGCGTCGACGCGTGCGCGTGAGGGGACGCGCAGGGGCGGGAGGGGACGGCATGAGCGGGATGTGGGGCGCCGACGTCCGTGCGCTGCGCGCGCTCGCGTCCGGCCTGCGCTCCGGCGCCGACGCGCTGCGGACCCACCGCGCGCAGGTGGCGGCCGTCGTCGACGCCGCGACCCGGTGGGACGGGCCCGACGCCGCGCAGTTCCGCAGCGAGTGGGCCAGCACGCTCGGGCCCTCGCTCACTGGCACCGCGAGCCTCCTCGACGCCGCCGCCGACCGCCTCGCCACGGACGCCGACCAGCAGGAGTCCGCGAGCGCCGACGGCGGCGCCCTCGCGGGCCCGGGCGGCGCACCCACGTCCGGCCCGGGCGGGCCCCAGCAGACCGTCCCCACGCCGACGCCGGGCGAGTACGCCGCGATGGACGCGGGCGAGCGCGCCGCGTGGCTCGAGAACGCGACGGACGCGCAGGTCGCGGCGCTCTACGACCAGATGGTGCGCCTCGGCGTCGACCCCGACTCCCCGGGCTTTGCGGAGCTCGCCGTCACGCACTGGACGCGCGTCGCGGCGGGCGAGGCGGGGTTCGACTTCGCCGACTGGGACCCGTCCGCGGGGGCGTCGGCCAACCGGGAGATCATCGAGAGCGTCTACACGTACTACGGCGAGCTCTACCTGGACAACCCGTGGATGCAGTGGGCCGGCATGGCCGCGATGATCGGGCCGTCGTTCGCCGCCGGGTTCTTCGACCTCGACATGATGCGGCAGCTCGCGCAGGGCGTCGCGAGCGGCGCCCGGGCGCTGCCGCCCGGCGTCGACCGGGCGGCGCTCGAGGCGATCGCGACGATGTCGGACGCCGAGCTCGGCTTCTACGAGAACCAGTTCCTGTCGATGCAGCGCGAGATCTTCGTGGACCAGGCCGTCATGCACGAGGCGTACCTGAACGGCGGCATGCAGGAGATGGAGCGGCTGCTCGAGGCCGGCGTCATCGACGGCGCCGCGTACCAGGCGTGGGCGGACGTCGAGGCCGGCCGGGCGGGCGACGCGCAGGCGCTCGCGGACGGCAACACCGCGCTGCTGTGGCGCGAGCAGAACCAGATCATCGCCGACGACTGGCAGACCATGCGCGACCACCCGGTCACGGGCGAGGCGTTCACGTACCTCATGACGCTCGTCGGCGAGCCGTCGATCCCCGGCGCGGGCACGTACGCGCAGCACGACCCCTTCACGGTGAGCGTCGAGACGCCCGGCCCGGAGAACCTCGGGATCCCGTTCACGGGCGTCACGTTCGACAACCCCGTGCAGGGCACGGTGACGGTGGAGACGCCGCTGCCGGGCGGCAACATCGCCGACCAGGCGACCCGCTGGGAGTACATCGCGAACGACACGCTGCCCGCCTACCAGCAGCTCGTCACGCAGCACCCGGACCAGGCGGCGCAGATCATCGGCACCGACGTGTCCGACCGGATCGCCGACTACCGGCTCACGAACCCCGCCCGCATCGGACGCATCCTTGACAGACTGACCGAGTGGGACGTGGACGTGGACCAGTGAGCCGGGGGTTCCGTCGCGCGCACGGGACGGCGCCGAGGGCCGGCGTCGCCGCGGTCCTGCTCGCGGGGGCGCTCGCCGGGTCTCTCGTGCTGACGGGGTGCACGGTGACGTTCGGCGACCCGGACGACGCGGCCACCGGACCGGGCGGGACGACCGCCCCGGGAGGCCCGACGTCGTCGGGCGGCTCGGGCGGCGAGGGCGGCGGGGGCGAGGCGGGCGCGACGACGATCGACGACATCGAGAGGGGCGAGACCGTGCGCTGGGACGTGAGCAGGCCGATCACCGCGGAGTCCGTCGGGCTGGGCGAGTCGATGGCCGTCGTGCAGGTGCCCGACGGCGCGGCCGAGGTCGAGCTGACGCTCCCCGACGGCACGTGGACCACGACGGCCGAGGAGCTGACGATCCAGCCCCGGCGCGGGTACGTGAGCGCGATCAACGTGTTCCGCACGCTCTCCGGCGGGCAGGCCGTGCACGACCAGCTCGTGGCCGACGCGCAGGTCCTGGGCTTCCCCCGGTCGCAGGTCGACCGGTGGCTCGACGAGCTGCCCGCGTCGCTCGACGCGTCGCGCGCGGGCGGGACGCGGGCCCGCACAGGTATCAACGGGTCGAACGGCGACGTCGAGACGTCCGTGCAGATCAGCCACGAGCCCGGGCCGGGGGGCGACGCGTCGGTGCGCCTCTGGTACGTGATCAGCCCGGTCACGCCGGACTGACGTCCACGGCGGACGCGCGTCACGGGCAGGCCGACTCGGCCCCGCTGCCCTGCTCGGCGACCTGGAAGTAGATCGGGTTCTGCCAGTCGGCGCCCTCCCCGCGCACCCGCGGCAGCTCGGCGCAGGTCCAGCCCTGCTGCGGGGTGAACTGGCCCCCCGCGACGACGCGGGCGCCGCTCCACCGCCACGAGGTCTCCTGGCCGGTCGCGGCCCGGAGGTCGACGTCGAAGGACACCGACCGCGTGCCCGCGGGCACCGTGAAGGCCACGTAGTAGTTGCGGACCTGGCTCCCCGGCTCGCCCCACGTCTCGAACGAGATCGAGCGGACCGTGCAGCCGGAGAGGACGGTGCGTCCCTCGCCGCGCGCGACGCACGTGCCGGCCGTCGTCGTCTGCCACCGGCCGGCGGAGACGGGCGCGGCGGTCCGGGCCTGGTCCGTCCACGCGGCCGTCGTGGGCTCGACGGCCGCGTGGGCGACCCCCCACCACGACGCCGTCACGAGCGTCAGGACCGCGAGGAGCAGGCTCAGCGTGCGGCGCCCGGCCGTGGGACCGGCGGTCCCGCCGGCCCTCCGGCCGGTCCGGGTGCCGGTCACCGGCGGACCGGCACGCGGCGCGGTGCGGGCGGGACGAGAAGGGTGAGGCCGAGCAGGCCGAGCAGGCCGACGAGGAGGGGGACCGCCACGGCGGGCGTCGTCAGGCGCACGATCGCGGTGCCCCAGCCGGCGAGCTGGACCGCGGGCTTCCAGACGTCGCCCGAGGCGGTGTAGTCCAGGGCGTCCGAGTAGGCGTTGTTGTCGCCCTTCATGCTGACCGTGTAGCGGTCGTCGCCCGTCTGCTCGACGGCCTCGACGCGGTGGGTCACCAGGTCGCCGGTCAGCTCGCTGGGCAGGCTGACCACGTCGCCGACGGCCAGGTCGGCCGCCGGGACCGGCCGGGCGACCAGGAGGTCGCCCGTCATGATCCCCGGCTCCATCGAGCCGGAGATCACGACGAGGGGCTTGATGAGGCCGGCCGCGGTCGCGCCCCACACCGCCCCGCACACCAGCCCGAAGGCGGCGAGGACCCACAGGACGAGGACGGCCCCGCGCCGCAGTACCTGCATCGGTGGTTCTCCTCCTCCTGCGTCCGGCGTCGGGTCAGGCCGTCGCGGTGGCGGAGACCGTGACGACGAGCGTCCCGGTGGCCCCCTGGTTCGACGGCGCCCAGTCGCTCGGCGCCGTGACGGTGAGCCGGAACTGGTCGCTGGACGTGCCGCCGGTGGCGTCGAGCGTCGTGGCGAGGCCGGAGACGGAGGCGGAGGGGTTCGTGGTGAAGGTCGAGCCCGAGGCGAAGCGGACGCTGGACGTCAGCGCGGCCTTCACCGAGCTCTCGTTGCGCACCCACAGGTCGATCGTGCGCGTCTGGCCGGGCAGGAGGTTCGCGAGCGCGTCCGACGGCACGACGAGCTCGATCGCGTCCGGGTCGGCCGAGTCCTTCCAGGTCGTCCCGTCCAGCGAGCCCTGGAGGTCGAAGGTCGCGGCCGTCGCGGGCGCCGCGAAGAACGCGTTGTCGGTCCAGGCGGCGCTGGTGAGCGCCGCCCCGATGCCGCCGACGGCGAGTGCCGCCAGCCCGAAGGCGGCGAAGGCGCGGCGCTTGTCGCGGCGCGGGGCGGGGGTCGTCTCGGGGGTGTGGAGAGTCATGACTCGAAAAGTACGGAGTCCTCCTCAACGCTGGCGCACCTGTTCCTCAGGAAAAGCGCAGGATCGTCCAGGGATCGCGGCGCGCACCCGCGCGCACCCCAGCCCACCTGCGCGGACACCGGGCGACCGACCGGGGGAAGGGGGGCGCGCCGCGGCTCTGCGGGACGTGGGGGAGGAGCGGGAGGTGAAGAAGCGGCGGACGAACCGGTCTGGTCCGGCCGTCGGTGCCGGCGGCGTCGGTGCCGTCGGGTAGCGTCCGTCTCGTCCCGAACGGCACGGAGCAGGGGAGCACAACGAGTGAGCAGCGTCGCGCACGGCCACGGTCGGTCCGGCTCGCACGGCCGGTGGCGCGGGAGGGCCGCCCGCTGGACCACGACCGCGGCGCTCGTCCCCGTCCTCGCCCTGCCCCTCGCGGCGTGCACGCCCGACCGCCCGGAGGCGTCCGACGCCGCGAACGCGCTCGCCGACGCCCTCCAGGCCGGCGACGTGAGCGCGCTGGAGTTCCGCAACGGCGCCGCGAAGGACGTCCAGGGCCACCTGGAGGCGGTGCTCGAGCCGCTCGCGCCGTACGAGCGCACGGTCGAGGTGGAGTCGGTGGACGTCGACGAGGAGGGCGA
Organism: Cellulosimicrobium sp. JZ28; assembly: GCF_015327065.1. Classification (NCBI taxonomy): domain Bacteria; kingdom Bacillati; phylum Actinomycetota; class Actinomycetes; order Micrococcales; family Promicromonosporaceae; genus Cellulosimicrobium; species Cellulosimicrobium sp. JZ28. The sequence continues at coordinate 4,119,951 of NZ_CP017660.1, forward strand.
CGACGCGGGCGACCGCGCGACAGCGACGCTCGCCTACCGCTGGGAGGTCGCGGGCGACCAGGCCTGGGAGTACACCACCACGGCGGAGCTCACGTTCGCGGAGCCGGGCGAGGGCGAGGACGGCCCGGGCACCTGGGACGTCGTGTGGGAGCCCGACGTGCTCGTCCCCGAGCTCGGCCAGGGCGGCCGGCTCGCGGTGAGCCGCGTGCCGGCGGTCCGTGCAGGCATCCTCGGCGCCGACGGCGTCCCCATCGTCGAGGACCGTCCCGTCTACCGGATCGGCGTCGACAAGACGCGCGTGGGCTCCGCCCAGTGGGACGGCGCGGCGCGGGCGCTCGCGGGCGTCGTCGGGCTGGACCCGGAGGAGTACGCGCAGCGCGTCGCGGGCGCCGGGGAGAAGGCGTTCGTCGAGGCCATCACCGTCCGCACGGAGGACACCGCGGGCGTCGACGTCGACGCGGCGCGCGGCATCGAGGGCGTCGCGGTCATCGACGACGCGATCCCCCTCGCCCCGACGCGCGAGTTCGCGCGTCCCCTGCTCGGGCGCGTGGGCGAGGCGACGGCGGAGATCGTCGAGGAGTCGGAGGGCGCGGTCGCCGCGGGCGACCAGGTCGGCATCTCCGGTCTCCAGCGGCAGTACGACGAGCAGCTCCGCGGCGTGCCGGGCCTGTCGATCGAGGTCGTGCCGGGCGAGGCGGACGCGGACGCGGAGCCGACGGAGGTGTTCTCGGTCGAGCCGGTGGACGGTGTGCCGCTGAGCACGACGCTGCGCCCGGACATGCAGGTCGCCGCCGAGGCGCTGCTCGCCGGGCAGGGGCCGAGCGCGATCGTCGCGATCCAGCCCTCGACGGGCTCCGTGCTCGCGGCGGCGAGCTCGACCGCGGGCGAGGGGCTCTCGACCGCCACGACGGGCCAGTACGCGCCGGGATCGACGTTCAAGGTCGCGACGACGCTCGCGATGCTGCGCGCGGGCCTCACCCCGGACACGACCGTCTCCTGCCCGCCCACGCTGACCGTCGAGGGCCGCGAGTTCCAGAACGTGCCCGGCTACCCGACGGCGGCGCTCGGCGACGTGCCGCTGCGCACGGCGTTCGCGAACTCGTGCAACACGGCGATGATCGGGCAGCGGGAGGCCGTGTCGCAGCAGGCGCTGCACGACGCCGCCGCCTCGCTCGGGCTGGGCGTCGAGTCCGAGCTCGGCGCGCCCGCGTTCTTCGGCGACGTCCCGACGGACGCGCAGGGCACCGAGCACGCCGCGTCGATGATCGGGCAGGGCAAGGTCCAGGCGTCGCCCCTCGCGATGGCGACGGTCGCCGCGAGCGTCGCCGCCGGGCGCACGGTCGCGCCGGTCCTCGTCCACCCGGACGTCCAGACCGTCGCCGAGGAGCAGCCCGCCTCGACCCTCACCGAGCAGGAGGCGGCGACGCTGCGCGAGCTCATGCGCGGCGTCGTCACGGACGGCTCGGCGTCGATCCTCCAGGACCTCCCGGGCGAGCCCGGGGCGAAGACGGGCACGGCGCAGTACGGCGACGGCAGCCAGTCCCACGCGTGGATGATCGCGACGCAGGGCGACCTCGCGGTCGCCGTGTTCGTCGAGACGGGCGAGGGCGGCGCCGTGACGGCGGGGCCGCTCGTGCACGCGTTCCTCGACGCGCCGAACGCCTGACGCCCGCCGCTCCCCGGCGGCCGGAATAGGTCCGGCCGCCGGACGGTTGTCCACGAGCGGGTATGATCGGTTGCCGCGGGCGTCCGTATGCCCGCGTCCAGCGAGAACCCACCGTTCCGGGAGAACCTCCGTGTTCGTCAGCGTGCCTGCCTGGCAGCTCACCCAGCGCCGCGACGTCGACCTCCGTCGAGTCGCCAGCGCGCTGTGTCGCTGACCCCCCGTCGCCGCTGACGCCTCCCCGCCTCCGCACACCCGTCAGGACCCCGGGTCGCCTCGCGACCTGAGCCGCTGACGCGCGTGGCGCGCCCCCGTCAGGCCGCTGGCTACCTCCGTGCCTGCGTCCCTGCCCGGGCCGCGCTGCTGCCGGCGCCCCGCGACGACGTCCCGAGCCCCTCTCCCGAGAGCGGGCGCTCGTGCGCCCGCGTCACCCCGAAAGGTCCTCCGTGTCCTCGACCCCCTCGACGGCCTCCTCGCAGGCCGACCCGCAGGCGAAGCAGGCTCCGGCCGCTGCGCCCGCGAAGAAGAAGCGCCGGTTCCCCTCGTTCAGCGTGCAGATCCTGCTCGGCCTCGCGGTCGGCGTCGGGCTCGGTGCCCTCGCCCTCGCCATGGGCCCGCAGGACGCGGCCGGCGAGGTTCCCAACGGCCTGACCACGACGCTCGACACCGTCGGCTCCTCGTTCGTCACGCTGCTCAAGGCCGTCGTCCCGCCGCTGATCTTCACCGCGATCGTCGCGTCGATCGCGAACCTGCGCACCGTCACCAACGCCGCGCGCCTCGCCGGCCAGACGCTCCTGTGGTTCGCCATCACCGCGGCGATCTCCGTGGCCGTCGGCATCGGCCTGGGCCTGCTGTTCAACCCGGGCCAGAACGCCTCGGTGTCCGTCGACGACGCCTACGAGGCCGGCCGCACCGGCACGTGGCTCGACTTCCTCACCGGCCTCATCCCGGGCAACGTCCTGGGCCTCGGGGCGTCGACCCGCCTGACGACCGGGGACGACGGCGCGCTGACGGGTGCCGCCGAGACCTCGGTGAACTTCAACGTCCTGCAGATCCTCGTCGTCGCGCTGGTGATCGGCATCGCGGCGCTCAAGTCGGGCAAGAAGGCGGACCCGTTCCTCGCGTTCAACCGCTCCGCGCTCGCGATCGTGCAGAAGGTGCTGTGGTGGATCATCCGCCTCGCGCCGATCGGCACCGCCGGCCTCATCGGCTACGCCATCGCGGCGTACGGCTGGACGTCGCTCGCGTCGCTCGCGTGGTTCGCCGTCGCCATCTACGTCGGTCTCGCGGTCGTGCTGTTCGTCGTCTACCCGATCCTGCTGCGCACCAACGGCCTGAAGATCTCGAGCTACTTCAAGGGCGCGTGGCCCGCGATCCAGCTCGCGTTCGTCTCGCGCTCCTCGATCGGCACGCTGCCCGTGACGCAGCGCGTCACCGAGCGCAACCTCGGCGTCCCGAGCGAGTACGCGTCGTTCGCCGTGCCGCTGGCCGCGACCACCAAGATGGACGGTTGCGCCTCGATCTACCCGGCCATCTCGGCGATCTTCGTCGCGCAGATCTTCGGCATCGACCTGTCGATCACCGACTACCTGCTCATCGCGTTCGTGTCCGTCGTCGGCTCCGCCGCGACCGCGGGCCTCACCGGCGCGATCGTCATGCTGACCCTCACGCTCTCGACCGTGGGCCTGCCGCTCGCGGGCGTGGGCCTGCTGCTCGCGATCGACCCGATCCTCGACATGGGCCGCACCGCAGTGAACGTCGCGGGCCAGGCGCTCGTGCCCACGATCGTGGCGAAGCGCGAGGGCATCCTCGACCTCGAGCAGTACGAGGCCGCGACGGCCGAGGACCTCTTCGTGGACGAGGACGACGACGCGTCGTCCGAGACGACCACGGAGTCCCCGGCGCCGGCCGAGGCCGCGGAGGCCTCGCCGTCGGGCACCAAGGAGCGCGTGGGCGCCTCCGCCTGACGCCGACCAGGCGATTCCTCGCCGTCGAGCACGACGTTGCTGCCGTTGTCCGCGGGATGACGGCAGCAACGTCGTTCTCGGCGTCAGGGGTGGGGGTGGCCCTCGCGCAGGACGGCGAGGCGGGTGCGGTACTCCTGCTCGTCGATCTCGCCGCGCGCGTAGCGCTCGCCGAGGATCGCGACCGGGTCAGGGCCGGGGGCGCGCCAGCCGCCGGGACCGCCCGGGCCCCAGCCGCGCCGCGCGCGGCGGGCGACGAGGAAGACCACGGACGCGAAGAGCAGGAACCACAGCAGGGGGAAGACGAACCACCACGGTCCGGGCCCCCAGCCGGGGTGGGCCACGGACGCGACGGCCTCCGTGGGGACCACGGCCCCGGTGAGTGCGGTGAGCATGACGACCTCCGGTGTCGGTGCGCCTCGCCGGTCCCGGCGAGGGCGGCCGTCCGCCGGCCGCACCCCCAGGCTCGCGCCCGCCCGACGCCGCGTCGTCACCCGGGCGTGCCGACCTCGCTCGTCCCCCGGTGCCGCCCGCGACGGTCGGTCGGGGGCTCAGCCCGCCCAGCCCGGACGGACGACGCCCGACTCGTACGCCGCGACGACGAGCTGTGCCCGGTCCCGCGCGCCCAGCTTCGCCATGACCCGCGAGACGTGGGTCTTCACGGTCGACTCCGACAGGAAGAGCGACCCGGCGATCTCCTCGTTCGACAGCCCGCCCGCGACCTCGACGAGCACCTCGCGCTCGCGCGGCGTGAGCTCCTCGACACCGCGCACCGGCCCGACGGCGCGCGTCGCGTCCGCGACGCGCGACAGCAGCCGCCGCGTCACGGTGGGCGAGAGCAGCGCGTCGCCGCGCGCGGCGACGCGCACCGCCCGGACGAGGTCGACCGGCTCGGTGTCCTTGACGAGGAAGCCGCTCGCGCCGCCGCGGATCGCGTCGGTCACGTACTCGTCGAGCTCGAACGTCGTGACCACCACGACGTGCACGTGCGACGCCGCCCGGTCCGCGACGATCCGCCGCGTCGCCTCCAGGCCGTCGAGACCGGGCATGCGGATGTCCATGAGCACGACGTCGGGCAGGTGCTCGAGCGCGAGGCGGACGGCGTCGTCGCCGGTCGCGGCCTCCGCGACGACGCGCATGTCGTCCTCGGAGTCGATGAGCGCGCGGAAGCCACCCCGCACGAGCGCCTGGTCGTCGGCCAGCACGACGTCGATCACGGTGCCTCCTCGCGCTGCGGCGGTGCGTCGTCGGCCGCGTCGGACCGTCCGGGGGTGCCCGGTCCGGGCGGGGAGCCCGGCCAGGGAAAGACTGCCCGCACGCGGAAGCCACGTCCAGAGGGGGACGGCGCCGGGCCGGCGGCGAGCGACCCGCCGACGCTCTCGACGCGCTCGCGCATGCCCCGCAGGCCGTAGCCCGGCTCCGGCTCCGCGCCCGGGGCCGCGCCGTCGTCGGTCACGGTCACGGTCACCGCGCCGTGCGGTGCGGGACGCACCGCGACCCGCACGTCCGCCCGCGTGGCGCCGTGCGCGTGCCGCCGCACGTTGGTCAGCGACTCCTGCACCACGCGGTAGACGACGCCCGCGAGCCGGTCGGGCAGTCCCGCCGCGGCCGGGTCGACGTCGAGCGCGACCGCGAGGCCGCCGCCCTCCGCCTGCCGCACGAGCCGGGGGAGCGCCGCGAGGTCCCACGTCGGGGCGAGGGGCGCGCCGTCGTCGTGCGCGTCGCCGCGCACGACGCCCAGCACCGCGCGCACCTCGTCGAGCGCCTCCGTGCTCGCGGCGCGGATCGCGGTCAGCGCACCGCGGGCCTGCTCGGGGTCGCGGTCGAGCAGGTGCAGGCCGACGCCCGCCTGGACGGTGATGGCGGACAGCGAGTGCGCGAGCACGTCGTGGACCTCGCGCGCGATCCGCAGGCGCTCGTCGGCGACGGCGGTCCGCTCCCGCTCGGCGCGCGCCAGGCGCTCGGCCTCGCGAGCCGCGGCGAGCCGCGCGGACCGGTCGCGGACCGTCCCGGCGACGAGCAGCACGACGACGGTCCACGCCGTCCCGCCGAGCAGCGTCGCCGGGGGCGGCGCGTCCGGGCGGAGCGCCGCCGCCGCGACCACCGCGCCCGCCAGCAGCACCGCCCCGCCCCACGCGACCCGGCGCGCGCGCACCGCGGGTCCGCTGAGCAGCACCCCCACGAGCACGCCGACGGGACCGGCGAGCACCGGGCCCCACGCGTACCCGGCGACGAGGAACGCGCCCGCGGCACCCACGGACACGACGACGGCGACGACCGGCCACCGCACGAGGAGCACGAGGGCGAGCGGGGGCACGAGGAGGAGCGCGAGCGCCGCGGCGTCGAGCGGCCGGGCACCGGGCTGGCCGTGCGTCGCGCCCACGGAACCGACGACCGCGACCACCGCGAGCACCACGGCGAGGAACGCCCGGGGGCGGCGGCGGTCGAGCGGGCCCATGCGTCGCACGCTACGCCGCGCGCGGCCGGGCCGCGTCCGACCGGGGTGCCGGGCGACGTCGTCCCGGGGTGCCGGGTCGCGTGGCCCCGGGGTGCCGCGCGGCGGCGGACGGGGGCGCGGGCGTCAGGCGCCGTCGTGCACCGCGTCGAGCACGACCGGGTCGGCGCACCCGCGCGCGAAGCCGGCGATGCGCCGGTCGACGTCGCGCTGGAGCACCCACGACCCGACGCGCTCGGCGACCGGGGCGAGCCAGCGCGGCCGGCACCGGAAGCTGTACCGCCACGTCGCGCGCGTGCCGCCGGCCGGGTCGGGTGCGAAGCGCCAGCCGCCCGCGAGGTTCTCGAAGAACCAGGACCCGCGGACCATGCGCATGCCGACGTTGGTCGGCGGGTTGTACGAGACGTACTCGCTCACCATGGACAGCCCGCTGCGGTGCCGGGTGAAGGTCTGCACGCCCTTCGCGGGCGCGGTCGCGCCGTCGAGGAAGTGCTGGTGGCGGATGAAGGGGTCCCAGCGCAGGCGGACGGCGCCCGTCGTCTGCGAGACGGCGAACGCCGTCGCGGGGTCGACGGGGACCACGAGCGAGGACTCGACGACGGGCATGGTCGGATGCTCCCATGCCGGGCGGCGCCTCGCCGCCCGCCTCAGGACGCGGCGAGCCCGGCATCGGCGTGCCCCGGACGCGGGAGCAGGCCCCGGACGCGAGGACGGCCCGCCCCTCGACGAGGGACGGGCCGTCCGGACCGCGGCGCGTGGCGTCAGGACGCGAAGGCGTACCCGGCCTCGACGCACTGGGCGCGGAACGCGTCGAGCGACGCCTGGAGCTTCGACGTGCTGACCGTCTCGCCCTGGACGGCGGCCTCGAAGGGCGCCTTGATCCCGTTGAGGTTCTCCTGGAGCTCCGGGTCGGCGAAGTTCTGCACCGCGGCGATGCGCTCGCGCGTCGTGTAGATCGCGGCGGCGGCGTCCTCGTCGTCCGGCGTGGCGAGCAGCGGCGTCGTCTCGGTGACGAGGCGCTCGGCGGAGTACTCGCCGCCGTAGAAGGTGCTGCACGTCGTGGTGACGGCGACGACGGCCGGCGTGACCTCGGGGGCCGCCTCGGTCGTGGTCTCGGTCGCGGGGGTGGTCGCCGCGTCGTCGCTCGCCGGGTCGGTCGGCGAGGCGCAGGACGCCAGCAGGAGGGCACAGGAGAGCGCCGCGGTGGCGGCAAGAAGCTTACGCATGCTAACGATTCCACACTCTGGCGCACGCGGGGCGCAAGAAGATTGAGCGGGCGCCGGGGCGGGAGCCGCGGAATCTCGCGGCTCGTGCGGCGAGCTTGTGCTCAGCGTCACAAAGGAGCGCGTCGCGTCACACGACGTCGAGGACGACCTTCCCGCGCACGTGCCCCTCGGCGACGAGGCGCAGCGCCTCCGCGGCCTCGGCGAGCGGGAACCGGGCCGAGACCTCCGCCCGGAGCCGCCCGTCCTCCGCGAGCGCGAGCACCTCGTCGAGGGCGCCCTTCGCGTCGACCTTGTCGGCGATCCCGGCGGCGCGCGAGGCGTCCGTCCCGACGACGGTCACGGCGCTCGGCGGGTCGTCGGCGTCGGCGGGGGAGAGGTGCTCGCCCAGCAGCGCGACGGTCGCGGCCACGGTCTCGTCCGTGCCGACGAGGTCGACGACGACGCTCACCTCGTCGAGCCCGTCGGGCAGCGCGCGGACCGCGTCGACGAGCCCCGGGCCGTACGCGACGGGCGTCGCACCGAGGTCGCGCACGTAGTCGTGGTTCGCGGGCGAGGCCGTCCCGACGACGCGGGCACCGAGCGCGGTCGCGATCTGCACCGCCGCGGACCCGACGCCCCCGCTCGCGCCGTGCACGAGCACGACGTCGCCCTCGCCCGTGTCGGCCTGGACGAGTGCGGAGAACGCGGTCGCCGCCGCGACGGGCAGGACCGCGGCCTGGTCGAACGGGACGGACGACGGCTTGCGCCGCACGTGGTCGGCGCGGACGAGCGAGAGCTCGCGCTGCGCCCCCGTGCCGTGCCACACGACCTCGTCGCCCGGGGCGAGGTCCGGGACGTCGGGCCCGACGGCGTCGACCACCCCGGCCGCCTCGAACCCCAGCACGCCGGGGACGCGGCCACCGAACGCGCCGGCGAGCCGCTTGAGGTCCGCGGGGTTGACGCCGACGACGCGGTTCGCGACGCGCACCTGGCCGGGGCCGGGAGCGCCGACCTCCTCGTCGTCGACCCGCAGGCCCTCGGGCCCGCCGAACTCCTCGAAGACGACGACCGTGCTCATGCCGACCCCCGTGGTCTCGCCGTCGGTCGCCCACCGCGAGGGCGAGTCCGCGCGGTGGCCCCGGGGTGGCCGGGCGGTTCCACTCTTCCATCGCGGACCGCCGCTGTCATGCGGCGGACGTGGGCAGGAGTACCCGTCCGGGACGGTTTCACCCCGTCCCGAGCGTTGGGGAGGGTGATGACGACACCGTCCGAGGACCCCGGCCACCCGCTCGACCCGCGGCCCGCGCGCGAGCGGCTGCTCGCCGTGCGCGCGGAGGCGTCGGAGCGCCTGCGGGCGCTGCGCGCCGACGTCGCGGGCATCGTCGAGGCGTCGCGCGACTCCAACGCGGACGACGAGCACGACCCCGACGGCGCGACGATCGCGTTCGAGCGCGCCCAGGTGGACGCGCTCGCGCGCGACGCGGCCGCGCGGGTCGAGGAGGTCGACGCCGCCCTCGCGCGCCTGGACGCGGGGACCTACGGCGTCTGCGCGGGGTGCGGGCAGCAGATCGCCGCCGGGCGCCTGGAGGCGCGCCCGACGGCGCGGACCTGCGTCGCGTGCGCGGCCGCGGTGCACTGAGCGACCGGGCCCGCCGCGACCGGGTCAGAGCTGGCCGTGGCCCTTCTTCGACGGGACGCCGGCGATGAGGCCGCCGTCCACGACGAACTCCGAGCCCGTCGAGTACGACGCCTCGTCGCTCGCGAGGAAGACGATCATGCGCGAGACCTCCTCGGGCGCCGCGGGGCGGCCGAGCGGGATGAGGAGGTCGTCCGGGTTGAGCGACGCGGTCATGGGCGTCGAGATGAACCCGGGGTGCACCGAGTTGACGCGCACGCCGTACGGGCCGAGGTCGAGCGCGACGGACTTCGTCAGCCCGCGGACGCCGAACTTCGACGCGACGTAGCCGTGCAGGCCCGCGCTCCCGCGCATGCCCTCGACCGACGAGATGTTGATGATCGACCCCGCGCCCGCCTTCGCCATGATCGGCGACACCGCCCGGATCCCGAGGAACGTGCCGGTGAGGTTGATGTCGATGATCCGGCGCCAGGCGGCGACGTCGAACTCCGTGATGGGACCGCCGTTGGCGATGCCCGCGTTGTTGACGAGCACGTCGACGCGCCCGAACGCGTCGAGCGTGGCCGCGACGGCGGCCGCCCACTCGTCCTCGCTCGTCACGTCGAGGTGCACGTAGCGGGCGTCGGGGCCGAGCTCGCGCGCGAGCGCCTCGCCCTTCGCGTCGTCGAGGTCCGCGACCACGACCTTCGCGCCCTCGGCGACCAGTGCGCGCGCGTTCGTGACGCCCATGCCGCCGGTGCCACCGGTGACGATCGCGACCTTGTTCTGCACCCTTCCGGGAGTGCTGCCCATGGTGGGGCTCCTTTCCTTGCCGGGCACGGCGGCGTCGGCCCGCCTCGTGAGCGGGGGCGTCGTCGCGCGGGTGGTGCGCACCTGCCCGCCGGGGACCGCGGTCGACCGGCGGAGGGGACGGCTCGTCAGGGCGACGGCGTGGTCCACCAGGCGGGCAGGGCGTCTCGGGCGACCCGCGGGAACAGCCCGGGGTCACGGGGAGGGGGCGTGGCGAGCCACACCTCGAGCGCGCCGACCGTGCCGAAGCCGACGTACGTCGCGAACGCGCGCGCCGCGACGTCGGCCGTCGCGGTGGTCGTGGCTCCGGCCGACGGCTCGGCCGGGAGTCCCGCCGAGGTGCCGGCCGGGGCCGACGGCAGGAGGCCCGGGTGGGCGTGCAGGTGCTCGACGAGCGTGCCGGTGACGTGGCTGGCGAGCAGCCGGAACAGCGGCGCGCTGAGGCCGCCCTCCAGCGCGCGCTCGTAGACGGGGAGGTGGGCCTCGACGTGCACGACGAGCGCGCGGCTCCAGTGGTCGACGACCTCGCGGGAGCGGGCGGCGACGTCGTCGGCCGTCTCGGCGGCCCGGACGTCGGCGAAGAACCGGTCGCGGATCGCGTCGAGCTCGGCGCCGAGCACGCGCGCGAGGAGCTCGGACGGGCTCGACGCGTGGTCGTAGAACGTCACGCGGTTGATCCCCGCGCGGGCCGCGACGGCGGACACCGTGAGCCGGGTGACGTCCTGCTCCGCGGCGAGCGCGAGGATCGCGGTCCGCAGGGCCGCGGCGGTGCGGGCGGTGCGCTTGTCCACGGCCACCTCCTCCGCGTCGTGCTGTGCGCTGCGTCGTCGTCGACGTTACGCCGAGGCAATCACTTAAGCAACAGGTGTTGCCTATCTCACCCGCCCAGAGGCGGTCCCGGGATCACGGTCGTACCGTCGAGAGTGCGGCCGCAGGTCCGCGGCCACACCAACCCGAGGGGGCGGACATGGTCACGAACACGCGCCGGGCCGAGAGGCACACCGGAGAACCCGACGTCGTCGAGCTCAACCCGATCTTCGCCAGACCGGGGGAGGCGACGGCCCTGCCCAAGTTCCGGTTCCCGGAGGACGAGTCCCTCCAGGAGACGGCGTACCAGATCGTCCACGACGAGGCGATGCTCGACGGGAACGCGCGGCTCAACCTCGCGACGTTCGTCGGCACGTGGATGGACGAGCACGCTGCGCGGCTGTACCTCGAGGCCGCCGACAAGAACATGATCGACAAGGACGAGTACCCGCAGACGGCGGCCGTCGAGACGCGGTGCTGGACGATGCTCGCCGACCTGTGGCACGCGCCCGACCCGGAGCACACCATCGGGACGTCGACCATCGGCTCGTCCGAGGCGTGCATGCTCGGCGGTCTCGCCCTCAAGCGGCGCTGGCAGCACGCGCGCCGCGCCGCCGGCAAGCCGACCGACCGCCCGAACCTCGTGCTCTCGAGCGCGGTCCAGGTGTGCTGGGAGAAGTTCTGCAACTACTTCGAGGTCGAGGCGCGCTACGTCCCGATCTCCGAGGACCACAAGGTCCTCGACGGCCACGACCTCGAGACGTACGTGGACGAGAACACGATCGGCGTCGTCGCCATCATGGGCGTGACCTACACGGGCATGTACGAGCCGGTCACGGAGATCGCCGCGGCCCTCGACCGGATCCAGGAGTCCACCGGCCTCGACGTGCCCATCCACGTCGACGGCGCGTCGGGCGCGATGGTCGCCCCGTTCCTCCAGCCCGACCTCGAGTGGGACTTCCGCGTCCCGCGCGTCGCGTCGATCAACACCTCCGGCCACAAGTACGGCCTCGTCTACCCGGGCCTCGGGTGGGTCGTCTGGCGCGACACGGAGTCGCTGCCGGAGGACCTCGTGTTCCGCGTGAGCTACCTCGGCGGGGACATGCCGACGTTCGCCCTCAACTTCTCGCGCCCCGGCGCGCAGGTGCTCCTCCAGTACTACCTCTTCCTGCGGCTCGGGCGCACCGGTTACGAGGCCGTGCAGCGCACGTCGCGCGACGTCGCGCTCTACCTGTCGGGCGAGATCGCGAAGATGCCCGCGTTCGAGCTGTGGAACGACGGCTCGGACATCCCCGTGTTCGCGTGGCGCCTGCGCGAGGGCCACACGAAGAACTGGGACCTCTACCACCTGTCGGAGCGGCTGCGCACCAAGGGCTGGCTCGTGCCCGCGTACCCCATGCCCGACGACCTCACGGACCTGACCGTCCAGCGCGTCGTCGTGCGCAACGGCTTCAGCCACGACCTGGCGTCCGCGTTCCTCGCGGACCTGCGCGACGAGGTCGAGCTCCTCGACGCCCTCACCGGCCCGATGCCGACCGAGGGCCAGCGCTCCAACTTCCACCACTGACCCGGGCGACCGCGGGAAGGACGGACCATGGCACAGGGGGCAGCACAGGATCCGCCCGGAGGCTCGGGACCGCACGTCCGGGCCGACGGCACGCACGCGCCGACGGCGGCGCACGTCCGGGCGCACCCGTACGGGTCGCCCGGCTCCCGGCAGCCGCCGGGCCACGCGGGGCCCGCCATCGGGGCGCCCGCCGCGGGCGCGACGACGTTCATGTCGGTCGTGCAGCTCGCGATGCTCACCGTGGTGGTGGTCGCGTCGCTGCGCTCGCTGCCGGCGATGGCGTCGTACGGGCTCGGCTCGGTGACGCTCTTCATCGTCCCGGCGATCCTCTTCCTCGTCCCGACGGCGCTCGTCGCGGCCGAGCTCGCGACCGGCTGGAAGGGCGGCGTCTTCACGTGGGTGCGCGAGGCGTTCGGCGAGCGCGCCGGGTTCGTCGCGATCTGGCTCCAGTGGATCCAGAACGTCGTCTGGTACCCCACGCAGATCGCGTTCATCGCGGCGAGCCTGTCGTTCGTCGTGGGCGACCCGGGCCTCACGCAGAACGGCCTCTACACGGCCGTCGTGATCCTCGTCCTGTACTGGGGGTCGACGCTCATCACGCTCGCCGGCGGCAACCTGTTCGCCAAGGTCGGCTCGTGGAGCGGCGTCTTCGGCACGATCCTGCCCGCCGTCCTGCTCATCGTGCTCGGCGCGGTCTGGCTCGGCACCGGCGAGCGCTCGGAGACGACGCTCGAGGCGTCCGCCGTCATCCCGCCGTGGACCGGGATCGCGTCCATCGTGCTCATCGTCTCGAACGTCCTCGCGTACGCGGGCATGGAGGTCAACGCGGTGCACGCGAACGACCTGCGCAACCCCGGTCGGGGCTTCCCGCGCTCGATCGCCATCGCGACCGTGCTCATCCTCGTGGTCTTCATCCTCCCGACGCTCGCGATCTCCGTGGCCGTCCCGAAGTCGACGCTCGGCGTGACCGACGGCATCAACCTCGCGTTCAAGGCGTTCTTCGACCACTGGGGCATGAGCTGGGGCACCCCGGTCATCTCGCTCCTCATCGCCCTCGGGGCGTTCGCGTCGGTCGTCACGTGGATCGCCGGGCCGTCGCGCGGCCTCCTCGCCGCGGCCCGGACCGGCCTGCTCCCGCCCGCGCTCCAGCGTCGCAACAAGGCCGGGGTCCAGGTCGGGATCCTCGCGGTGCAGGGCGGGATCGTCACGCTGCTCGCGCTGCTGTTCGTGCTCGTACCGAACGGCAACACCGCGTTCATCGCGCTCGTGGACATGGCGGCGGCGCTGTACCTCGTCATGTACATGCTCATGTTCGCCGCGGCGATCCGGCTGCGGCGCACCAAGCCCGACGTGGTCCGCACCTACCGCACGCCCGCGATGCGGTTCGTCGCGGGGCTGGGGTTCGTCGCGTGCGCGGCCGCGTTCGTGCTCGCGTTCGTCCGGCCGTCCGGCTTCAGCGGCCTCTCCGAGACCGCCTACCCGATCGTGGTCGCCGGGGTCGTGGTCGTGCTCGGCGGCCCGCCGCTCCTCTTCTACGCGCTGCGGCGCCCCACGTGGGACCGTCGTACCGCGGCGGAGCGGCAGACCGCCGACGACGTCCTCGTCAACCCGCCGACGCAGCCCGCGCCGGCGCCCGCCCGCACACCGCGCGACCCGGAGGAGACCACGTGACGGGTACCAGCACCGTCGGGCGCGAGACGCCCACCCCGGACGGCGGACGGCGCGCTCCAGCGCCGCCCGCCGTCGCGTCGCCCTGGGCGGAGACGGTCGCGCGCTGGGGCGGCCGGATCCTCGAGGTCTACGCGGTGTGGCTCCTCGTCGCGCTGATCCTCCGTCCCGTCGCGCACCACGCCGAGCGCCCGGTCGCCGAGGTCCTGTCGGTCACGAACGTGCCGTCGTACCCGTCGCTCTTCTCCGCGGTCGTGGTCGGGCTCGTCGCGAGCGGCTTCCTGCGCCGTCGCCGTGCCGCGCTGTGGTTCGTGGTCCTCGTCTGGCAGCTCCCGTCCGCGCTCGTCATGCTGCTCGCGATCGTGCTCGACCGGATCGACCCGGCGGCCGGCGTGCTCGACGACGTGCACTGGACGGCGTACGCGGGCGGGCTCGTCGGGCTCGTGCTCGTCGTGGTGCTCGTCGCCGCGCGCCACGCGTTCCCGGCCCGCATCGCCCGGGGTGCGTGGTGGACGGCGGCGCTCGTCCTCGTGCTCGGCCTCGCCGTCGCGACCGGCGTCGTGTGGGCGCTGCTCCAGGTCGTGCCGTCGAGCCTCGACGACCAGTCGGCGCGGCTCGGGTGGGCCCTGAGCGTCTCGGTCGGGCTGTCGCCGCACGAGGAGCCGTTCGCCATCGACGGCGGCGCGCCGGGCTGGCTCGCGCTCGTCGGCGGCCTGCTCGCGGGCGCCGCGCTGCTGCTCGCGGTGCTCGTGTTCCTGCGGACCGGCCCGCGCGACGCCGCACGCACCCCGGACGAGGAGCTCGCGGTGCGCCGTCTGCTCCTGGAGCACCCGAGCGACGACTCGCTGGAGTACTTCGCGACGCGCGACGACCGCGACGCGATCTTCTCCGGCGACGGCCGCGCCGCCGTGTCGTACCGCGTGGTGAGCGGCGTGCTGCTCGCCGCGGGCGACCCGCTCGGGGACCCGGCGTCGTGGCCCGACGCGATCAAGCGCACGCTCGCGTACGCGCGGCGCCACGGGTGGGCGCCCGGCGTGCTCTCGGCGAGCGAGAAGGGCGCGCGGGCCTACCGCGACGCCGGGCTCGCCGTCCTCACGATGGGTGACGAGGCGATCGTCGAGACGCGGTCCTTCGACCTCGCGTCGCCGTCGATGCGGCCCGTGCGGCACGCCGTCGCGCGGCCCCAGCGCGAGGGGTACACCGTGCGCCTGCGGCGGCAGCGCGAGATCCCGGCGGACGAGCTCGCGGCGCTCGCGCAGGCCGCCGACGCGTGGCGGCACGGCGAGGACGAGCGCGGCTTCTCGATGGCCCTGGAGCGCCTCGGCAGCCCGCGCGACCCGCGCGTGCTCGTCGTCACCGCGCACGACCGCGACGGCGCGCCGCGCGGCCTGCTCACGTTCGTCCCGTGGGGCCGCAAGGGGGTCTCGCTCGACTACATGCGCCGGTCTCCCGACGCGGTGCCGGGCGTCACGGAGCTCATGATCTCGACGCTCGCGAGCGAGGGCGCGGGCATGGCGATCGACCGGGTCTCGCTCAACTTCGCCATGTTCCGCGGCCTGATCGAGCAGGGCGAGTCGGTCGCGGCGAGCCCCTTCCAGCGCTTCCTGCGCCGCCTCGTCCTCACGGCGTCGCGCTGGTGGCAGCTCGACCAGCTGTACCGCTCGAACCAGAAGTACGAGCCGCGCTGGCGCACGCGCTACCTCTGCTACGCCGCCCCCGCCCAGCTCACGTCCGTGTCGCTCGCGGCGGGGCAGGCCGAGGGCTTCGTGCCGCAGTGGCCCGGCGCGCGCGGCGGTACCGGGAGCCAGCAGGTCGCGACGGCCGACGCCGCGCTCGGCGCCGCCGTGCGCGAGCAGGAGGACGCGCTCCTCGCGCTCGACGTCCCGACCCGGCGGCTCACCGACCAGGAGCGCGCCCGCCGCGCCAAGCTCGACGTGCTCGCGGCGGCCGGCATGCCCGCCTACCCCGTGGCCGTGCCGCGCACGCACCGGCTCGCCGACGTCGACGACCTGCTGCTCGGGCACGAGGTGTCCGTCTCGGGGCGCGTCGTGCGGCTCCGGGACCTCGGGGGCGTCGTCTTCGCCGTCCTGCGCGAGGAGAACCACGAGCGCCAGGTGATGCTCACCGCCGACGGCGCCGCCGACCTCGCGCTCTGGCGCCGCGTCGTCGACCTCGCGGACCAGGTGAGCGTCACGGGGACCGTCGCGCGCAGCCGGACGGGGGAGCTGTCCGTGCACGCGGGGTCGTGGGTCATGGCGTCGAAGTCGCTCAAGGCGCCGCCGGACAAGTTCCGCGGGCTCGCCGACCCGGAGACGCGCATGCGCCTGCGCCACGTCGACCTCGCGCTCGACACGCGGTCGTCCGTGACGCTCCGCGGTCGCTCCGCCGCCGTGCACTCGCTGCGCTCGTCGCTCGTCGAGCGCGGCTTCATCGAGGTCGAGACGCCGATCCTGCAGCGCGTGCACGGGGGCGCGAACGCGCGTCCGTTCCGCACGCACATCAACGCGTACGACATGGACCTGTACCTGCGCATCGCCCCGGAGCTGTTCCTCAAGCAGCTCGCGATCGGCGGCATCGAGCGCGTCTTCGAGCTGGGCCGCAACTTCCGCAACGAGGGCGCCGACGCGACGCACAACCCCGAGTTCACGTCGCTCGAGGCGTACCAGGCGTTCGGCGACTACACGACGATGCGGCACCTCACGCGCGAGCTCGTCGTCGCGGCCGCGGTCGCGGTGCACGGCGACGCCGTGTCGCGCCGGCCCGACGGCAGCGAGGTCCGGCTCGACGGGGAGTGGCCCGTCGTCACCGTGCACGACGCCGTCTCGCGCGCCGTCGGCGCCGAGGTCACCCCGGACACCCCCGACGCGGAGCTGCACGCCCTGTGCGCCCGGCTCGGCATCGAGGTCGGCGAGGACGAGACGCACGGCGCGGTGGTCAACGAGATGTACGACCGCCTCGTCGAGGGCCAGACGGTCGAGCCGACGTTCTACACCGACTTCCCGGTCGAGACGTCGCCGCTCACCCGCGTGCACCGCCGCGACCCGCGCCTCGCGGAGCGCTGGGACCTCGTCGCGTTCGGCGCCGAGCTCGGCACCGCGTACTCGGAGCTCATCGACCCGATCGACCAGCGGGAGCGGTTCACGCAGCAGTCGCTCCTCGCGGCGGCGGGCGACCCGGAGGCCATGGAGATCGACGAGGACTTCCTCTCGGCGCTCGAGTTCGCGATGCCGCCCACCGGCGGGCTCGGCCTCGGCGTCGACCGCATCTACATGACGATCATCGGCGCGTCGATCCGCGAGACGCTCGCCTTCCCGTTCGTGAAGCCGCAGCGCCGGTCCTGACCGTGGCGACCGGCCTCCCCGTCCCCGACACCGACCCGGCCCTGCCCGCGGCCGTGCTGCGCGAGCTCCAGCCTGCCGAGACGTACCTGACGAGCTACCCGGTCGCCGTCGTGCTGGCGGTGCTCGGGGCGGGAGCGGTGGCGTGGGCCGTGGTCCGCGCGCGGCGCGGCGCCCGGGCGCGGCGCGAGCGGCGGGCCCGGGGCGAGGACGCGCGCCGGCCGTGGCGCACACGCGTCGCGACGGCGTCCCTCGCGGCGCTCGGCGCGCTGTCCCTCGTGCTGGGCCTGGCGGTCGGCGCCAACGCCTACTCCGGCTACGTCCCGACGTGGGGGGCCGCCCGGGTGCAGCTCGTCGCGCTGGGTCTGGCCGACCTGTCGGCCGACGCGCCGGGCGGCGCGGACCGGGGTCAGGTGCGGACGCTCGCGATCCCGGGGACGGCCGCCGAGCAGATCGTGGACGAGGACGCCTGGGTGTACCTCCCGCCGGGGTTCGACCCCCAGGGTTCGACCCGCTACCCGGTCGTGTACCTGATCCACGGGTCGCCCGACGACCCGAGCAGCTGGTTCGCCGCCGGGCGGGTGCCGCGGACGATGGACGTGCTGGTCCGGCGCGGGCTCGTCGACCCGATGATCGTCGTCGCCCCCACGGTGAACGGCACGGGGCCGGGCGGGCTCGACACCGAGTGCCTCGACTCGACGACGGGCGGCGAGCAGGTCGAGACGTACCTGACGACGACCGTCGTCGACACCGTCGACGCGACGTACCCGACGCTCGCGGACCGCGAGCACCGCGTCCTAGGCGGCATGTCGTCGGGCGGGTTCTGCACGCTCAACGTGGGTCTGCGGAACCTCGACCTGTTCGGGGCGATCCTCGCGATCGAGCCCTACGGGAACCCCGGCCCCGGGCCGGAACGGACGATGCTCTCGACGCAGGCGGAGATCGACGCGAACACCCCGACGACGTACCTGCCCACGATGACGTTCACGCACCCGATGCCCGTCTTCCTCGACTCCGGGCAGGACGCGCCGCGGGAGGCGCTCACGACGGTGCGGCGGATGGCGCAGGACCTCGAGGACCAGGGGCAGACCGTCGAGCTCCGCGAGGAGCCCGGTCAGGCGCACACGTGGGCCATGGCCGCGACCGCGCTCCCGTACGGGCTCGTGTTCGCGCAGCGGCAGATGGCGGGCGGCTGACGCCGCGTCACGCGTCGGTGAGGAACTGCCCGCCGATGCCCGCCTGGGTCTCGAGCAGGTCGCCGGTGTCGCCGAGCACGACCCAGTTCGGCCCGGCCAGCGCGGCCTCGCCCTCCTCGGTGGGCTGACGCGGCAGGAGCGCGAGGAACTCGTCCTCGGCGATCCCGTCGGCGAACACGGCGAGGAGCGTCGTGTCGTCGCACGCGCCCAGCTCGACGTCCTCGCTGTCCGTGCTCTCGGTCGTGAACGACAGGCACGTGAGGCCGGCGGACGTGGCGGCGCGGTGGAGCGCGTCGAGCGAGTCGTACTCGACGTCCTTGTCGCCCGGGCCGGGGCCGGAGCAGGCGGCGAGCGCCCCGACGAGGACGACGAGACCGACGACCGGGCCGGTCGCGGCGCTGCGAGGGCGGGGAGCGGGTCGGGTAGGCATGTTCCGATGGTCCGCCGCCGCGCGGGTTCGCGCCACGGGAACCTCGCCCGTCATCCCGGCGGGCCGGGATCGCCTCGGTGGGGTTCGGCGTCCGCGGACTGCCAGGTGAAGGGCGCGAACGTCGACGAGTCGTCCCGCCAGGCCGGTGTGCGGGCGCGGTACAGGAGCAGCGGGAGGGCCACGAAGACGAGGGCGAGCGCGACGAGCAGCACGACGTACGTCGTCGGGCTGCCGACCGCGACCTGGCCGGGCGGGGCGAAGCTCGTGACGAGCGCGAGCAGCGACGCGACGAACCCGAGCCCGCCGACCGCCCAGACCCCGACGCGGCCCCCCGGCACCCGGTAGGGGCGCGGCCGGTCGGGCTGCGTGCGGCGCAGCACGACGACCGCGGCGAACATCAGGAGGTAGGCGACGAGGTAGAGGATCACGGTGAGCTGGCTGAGGAGCTGGTACGCGGACTGCACGGAGGGCATGACGACGAACAGCACCGAAAGCACGGTCACGACCAGCGCCTGGACGAGGAGGATGTTCGTCGCCATGCCGCGGTCGTTCGTCCGGTGGAACCACCGCGGGAGGAACCCTGCTCGCGCGACGGCGTGCAGGCCCGTGGCGGGCCCGGCGACCCACGTCGTGACGCCGGCGAGGACGCCGACGGCGAGCATCGCCGCGACGACCGGCCCGGCCCAGCTGATCCCCGCCCAGGCGAGCAGGTGGTCGAACGCCTGGAGCAGGCTCGTCGTGAGGCTGATGTCCTGCTGCGGCACGACGACCGCGATCGTCAGCGTGCCGAGGGTCAGCACGACGACGGCCACGAGCGCGGCGACGAGGATCGCGAGCGGGTAGGTGCGCTCCGGCCGCCGGATCGCGCGCACGTGGACCGCGTTGACCTCGATGCCCGCGTAGAAGAGGAAGATCCCGGCGGCGAGCACGATGTTGTCGAGGCGCGTGAGGTCCGGGACGAACGCGCCCCAGGAGAGCGTGGTCCGGGACGGCTCGCCGCCGAGGAGGTAGGCGGCACCGAGCCCGACGAGCAGCGCGGCGGGGACGAGCGTCCCGACGATCCCGCCCCAGCGCGCGGTGCGGGCGAACGCGGACGCGCCGCGCAGGGCGATGAGCGTCGCGGCCCAGAACACGACGAGCACGATCGCGAGGACGAAGAGCCGGTCGTCGGCGACCCGTTCGTCGAACCGCGCGTCGGGCCCGGTGTAGGCGAGCGTGACGGCGGCGAACGTGAGGACGGTCGGGAACCAGATGCAGCCCTCGACGAACACCATCGCGATCGCGAGGAAGCCCCACCTGCTCCCGAACGCCTCGCCGACCCAGCGGAACATGCCGCCCTCCTCGGGCCACGTGGACGCGAGCTCGGCCGCGACGACGGCGACGGGTGCGAGGAAGCAGACGGCGGCGAGCAGGTAGTAGAACGCGGAGGAGAGCCCGTACTCCGCCTCGGCGGGCAGGCCGCGCAGGCTGACCACCGCGGCGACGTTGAGCATGACCAGCGACGTGGCCGTGATGGTCGCCGCGGCGGGCCGGGCGGGGTGCTGCGAGGTGGCGGTCCGGGCCATGGCGTCCCCCTCGGCGGGCGCGACGGCCCTCGGGGGAACGCTAGCGACGCCGCGCGCGACCGGCGAGCGGGGCCGGCGTCAGGCCCGGAAGCGCTCGCCGCGCTCGACGACTCGGCCCGCGCCGCGCCCGTCGGCCGCCGTCGCGTCCCACGTGTAGACCTCGGTGCCGGTGATGAGCACGTGCTCCGCGCGCGACGTCACGTCGAGCGGGTCGCCCGACCACACGACGACGTCCCCGTCGAGGCCCGGCGCGAGCGCGCCGACGCGGTCGTCGAGACCGAGGAAGGCCGCGGGGTTCACGGTGAGTGCGCGCAGCGCGGTGTCGCGGTCGAGGCCCTCCTTGACCGCGAGCGACGCCTGGTGAACGAGGAAGTTGATCGGCACGACGGGGTGGTCGGTCGTGATGGCGACGCGCACGCCCGCGCGGGCGAGCGCCCCGAGGTTCGCGATGTCGCGGTTGCGCAGCTCGATCTTCGAGCGCGACGTGAACAGCGGGCCGAAGATCACCGGCACGTCGCGCTCGGCGAGGACGTCCGCGACGGCCGCGCCGTCGGTGCCGTGGTTGACGACGAGCCGGTAGCCGAACTCGTCCGCGAGGCGCAGCGCGGTCGCGATGTCGTCGGCGCGGTGCGTGTGCTGGTCCCAGTACAGCTCGCCCGCGAGGACGCGCGCGAGGGTCTCCTTCGCGAGGTCGCGGTCGAACGGCTCGCCCTTCGCCTCGGCCGCGTCGCGCCGCGCGGCGTAGTTCTGCGCGTCGACGAACGCGGCACGGATGACCTTCGCGACGCCGAGGCGCGTCGAGGGCGTCTTCTTCTGGTCCCCGTACACGCGCTTGGGGTTCTCGCCGAGCGCCGACTTCACGGAGACCGCCTCGCGGATCACCTGCTCGTCGACGGTGCGGCCGCCCCACGTCTTGATCGCGACGGTCTGCCCGCCGATGGGGTTGCCCGAGCCCGGCTTCACGACGGCGCTCGTCACGCCGCCGACCAGCGCGTCGCGGAAGCCCTCGTCCTCGACGTTGATCGCGTCGATCGCGCGCAGCGCCGCGCCGTTCGGGTCGGTCATCTCGTTCGTGTCGTTGCCGGCCCAGCCCTCGGCCTCCTCCATGACGCCCATGTGGGCGTGCGCCTCGACGAAGCCGGGCAGCACCCAGCGGCCGCGCGCGTCGAGGGTCGGGACGCCGTCGGGCACGACGACGTCCGCGCCGACCGCGGTGATGACCCCGTCCTCGACGAGGACGGTCCCGTTCTCGATCGGGTCGGACGCGACGGGCACGAGGTAGCCGTTCACGACGGCGACGCTGCGGCGCGCGGTGCGAGGGGCGGTGCGGGCGGGGGTGGAGGAGGTCGTCATGCCCCCATCATCGCCCGGGGCGACCGTCCGCCACACGCCATGGTGTAGCGTGAGGGCTGCGCCCAGGTCGCGAGCAGGGTCTCGCGACGATCTTCGGTCCTCGGCATCGAAGCACGACCGCGGGCGCCGGGCAGCAGACGCTGCCGACGACGATCTCCGCCCCAGAAGCGCGCGGAGCGAGAGCAGAGAAACACATCACTTCTTCCACCATCCTCGACCGCCCGGCGACCGCTCCTGCGGCCGCGGGCACGCCCGGACCAGACCTCGTGCTGCGCCGCGCCGACGACGACCTGTGGGTCGCGACGGCCGACGGCGAGTACGCCGGGATGGTCACCCGACGCCCGGACGGCTTCCACGTCCACGACCGCTTCACGCGGCCCGTGACCGTCGTCGCCGCCCTGGAGCACGCGCGGCGCCATCTGAGCGCCCCGCCCGGTCGCCCGGCGGGCTCCCGCCGCGACCACACCCCGAACTGCCGGCGCCCTGCAGGGCGCGGTACCCGGACCCGCGCACGTGGGCCGGTCGTCTCGACGAAGGAAAACACCATGGCTACAGGCACCGTGAAGTGGTTCAACTCGGAGAAGGGCTTCGGCTTCATCGCCCCCTCCGACGGCACCGCGGACGTGTTCGCCCACTACAGCGAGATCCAGTCGAGCGGCTACCGCTCGCTCGAGGAGAACCAGAGCGTCTCCTTCGACGTCACGCAGGGCCCCAAGGGCCCGCAGGCGACGAACATCCAGGCACTCTGATCCCGCTCCCGCCCGGCGCCTCGCGCCGGCGGGGGTGACGATCTCCACCGAAGGGCCGCGCCTCGTGCGCGGCCCTTCGGCGTGCCCGGACCTCGACGCGCGCGGCGGTGCCCGACGGCGGTCGTGCCCCGGCCGCGGGGACTAGGCTCTCGACCGGAGCCACACCGCGCGCGAAGGAGCCCGCATGCACGTCGTCGTCGGACTGTTCCGGCTGTTCCTCGTCGTCCTCGCCCTCGTCGGGACGCGCGCGATCTGGCGCGACGGGGACATCGAGGGCCTCGTCTACTTCACGAACCAGACGGGCTTCCTCATCGCGGTCGTCTTCGCCTGGGCGGGCCTCGCGTCCCTCCTGCGCCGCCGGCAGCCGCCGGGGTGGCTGAAGGGCGGCGTGACGCTGTTCGCCGCGATCACGGGCCTCGTGTCGTGGCTCGTGCTCGCGCCCGAGGACCCGGGCGCGCCCGCCGTCTTCCTCGGGCTCACCGACGGCCAGATCGAGCACGAGGTGCTCCCGCTCGCCGTGGTCGCCGACTTCCTCCTGCTCGACGCGCACCGGCGCCTGCGCGGCCTCGACGCCGCGCGCTGGCTCCTGTACCCGCTCGCGTACTTCGCGTTCACGACGATCCGCGGGTTCGTCAGCCCGGGCAGCGAGTACCCGTACGGGTTCGTCGACCTCGACGCGCTCGGGTGGACCGGGCTGCTCGTCAACGTCGTGCTCTACGGGGCGGGCTTCCTCGTGCTCGGGCTCGTGATCGTCGGGCTCGACCGGCTCCTGCCGACCGGCCCCGCGATCGGCCGGTACGCGGAGCGTCGGCCCGCCCCGGCCCCCGCGTCGCAGCGGTCCCGGGCCGAGGGCGTGGACACCTCGCGCTAGGGTGGCCGTCGTGCCCTCCCCGGTCGTCGGTCCGCTGCGCGTCGCCCGCGCCGCGCTCGTGGCGACCCTCGTGCTCGCGCTGACGGCGCTCGCGCACCGCGTCGCCGGAGGCGCTCTCCCGGACCCGCTGGTCCTCGCGGCGCTCGCCGCGTTCACGCTCGCCGGCACGACGGCGGCCGCCCGCCTGCGCTTCACGCCCGCCCGGCTCGTCGTGCTCCTCGGGGGTGCGCAGCTCGCGCTCCACCAGGCGCTCACCGTCCTGACCCCCGGGGCGTGCCACGCCGTCGGCGGGGGAGCCGGGCACGCTGCGCACCTCGCGGCGTCGTCGGGCGCGGTCGTGTGCGCGGTGCCGTCGGCCGACGGCGCGGCGTCCCCGCTGCACCCGGAGCACCTCGCGGCGTCGGGCGCGTGGATGGTCGCCGCCCACGCCGCCGCGACGGTCGTGCTCGCCCTCGTGCTGGCGCACGGCGAGCGCGCGCTCGAGCGGTTCCTCACCTGGGTGACCCCGCGCGCCGCGCTCCCGCTCCCGGCCCGTGCGGCGGTCCTCGGCCGCCGCGGCGTCGTCCCCGCGCGCCCGGTGCGCGTCGTCGACGTGTGGCGGTCGCTCCGGGCGCCGACGCGCGGACCGCCGCGGGCGCACGGTCCGTCGGGAGCACTGCTGCGCCCCCTCGCCGCGTCCTGACGCGGCACCCGACGAGGCCGACCCGGCGACGGCCGGGCCCCCGGGCACCACCGTGCGGCCACCGGCCGCGCCTCGGACGGAAGAACCTCATGACCCTCTCCCTGCGCCGACCGCTGTCGGCCCTGCTCGCCCTCCTCGCCGCCGCGGCCCTGACGCTCGGCCTCACCGCGACCGTCACGACGCTCACGGCCGGCCCGGCGTCCGCGCACGACCGGCTCCTCACCTCCGACCCGGCCGACGGCGCACAGCTCGCGGCCCCGCCCGCGGCGATCACGCTGACGTTCAACACCGAGCCGCTCCCCGTCGAGCCGCAGGTCGTCGTCTCCGACTCGGCCGGCACGGTCGTCACGCAGGGTGCGCCGACGATCGACGGCAGCACCGCGACCTTCGCGCTCGACCCGGCCGTCGCGCTCGGCGGCGACACGTACACCGTCGCGTGGCGCGTCGTCTCGTCCGACGGGCACCCGATCGAGGGCACGTTCGCGTTCGCCGTCGCGGCCCAGCCGGAGGCGCCCGCGACGGACGACCCCGCGACGGACACGGCGACGCCGGAGGAGACCGCGACCGAGGATCCGACGACCGGCACCACGTCCGAGCCCTCCGCGACCACGACCACCGACGCCGCCGAGACCGCGGACGACGGCACCTCGTCGCTGCTGCCGGTGCTCGTGGGGCTCGGCGCGCTCGTCGTCGCCGCGGCGGTCGTCGTCGTGGTCGTGCTGCGCCGTCGGGGCCCCGGCCCGGACGCCGGCACCGACGACGGCGCCCCGCACGACCCGCAGGGCTGACCGTGCCGGCGCACACCGCCCTCTCCCGCGCGGAGAGGGCGGCGCCGGCCCCTGCCGCAGGAGCCCCTTCTCCCGCTAGGGTGCGTCCGTGACGTCGCCCGGAGCAGGGGTGCTCCGCGGCGTGCGGGTGCTGCTGCTCGCCGCCGCGGTCGTCGGGCTGTCCGTCGTCGCGCACGGCCTCGCCGGAGGTACCGACCCCGGGGCGGTCCCGCTCGGGGTCCTCGCGGTCCTCACCGCCGTCGCCGTGCGACCCCTCACCCGGCGCGAGGTCGGGCTGCCGCGGCTGCTCGGCCTGCTCGGCGCGGGCCAGCTCGTGCTGCACGTCGTCTTCGACCGCTGCGCCGCGCTGTCCCCGGCCGACGCCGCCGCGCACGCGCACTCCTCCTCGCCGCTCGCGATGCTCGGCGCGCACGCCGTCGCGACGCTCGCCGTCGCGCTCGTGCTGCGGTACGGCGACGCCGTGCTGTGGCGCCTGTGGACGTGGCTCGCAGGACGCCGGGTGCCCGGCCGCCCGCGGCCCGTCGTCGTCCTCGCGGCCCCTCCCGCCGTCGGCGCGCTGCCGACGGTGCGCGACCTGCTCGTGCGCGGCGCCGCGCCCGGGCGCGGGCCGCCCCTTCCTGCCTGACCTCTCCCGGACGCCTCCGCGGACGCCGTCGCCCGACGACGTCCGCGGCGTCCCGCTCCCGCGCGCCCGCGCGACCGCTCACCCGCCGCCGGCCGGCTCCGCCGACCCGTGGCGCGGCGCGCCGTCGTGCCCGCCGGAGCAGCGTCCCCTCTCCCCGCACCTCTCCCCGAAAGGCACCACCATGCGAAAGACCCTGCGCGCCGTCGGCGCCGCCGCACTGACCACCGGGCTCGTCGTGACCGGCGCGGCCGCCGCGTCCGCCCACGTCACCGTCACGCCCGACACGACCGAGGCGGGCTCCTACGCCCTCCTGACGTTCGGCGTCCCGCACGGCTGCGGCGACTCTCCGACGACGAAGGTTTCCGTCCAGGTCCCTGAGCAGGTCGTCACCGTGACCCCCACGGTCAACCCCGGCTGGGACGTCGAGAAGGTCATGGAGGACCTCGCCGAGCCCGTCGACGACGGGCACGGCGGCCAGTACACCGAGCGCGTCGCGGAGGTCGTGTACACCGCCAAGGCGCCGCTGCCCGACGGCTACCGCGACGCGTTCGTGCTGTCGCTCAAGCTGCCCGACGCGGCGGGCGAGACGCTCGTCTTCCCGACCGTCCAGGAGTGCGCCGAGGGCGAGAGCGCCTGGGTGCAGGTCCCGGCCGACGGCGAGGACGGCGAGGAGCTCGACCTGCCCGCCCCGCTGTTCGAGCTGACGGCCGCGTCCGGCGGCGACGCGCACGGCACCCAGGACGCCGCGGCGGACGCGACCGCCGAGCCGGCCGCCGCGGTCGGCGAGACGACGGAGGCCGCCGCGAGCACGTCGAGCGGACCGGCCCCCGCGGTCACGTGGACGGCGCTCGTCCTCGCGGCGGCCGGCCTCGTGCTCGGGCTGCTCGGGTTCGTGCGCTCGCGCCCGCGGGCCTGACCGGTGGGCCGCCCCCTGGCGCTGCGCCGGGCGGTGGCCGTCGTCGTCGGTGCCGCGGCCGCGGTCCTGCTCGCGATCCTCGCGAGCGGCCCGGCCGCGGCCCACGCCGTCCTCGTGGGCACCGACCCGCAGGACGGCACCGTCCTCGACGCGCCGCCCGACGCGCTGACCCTCACCTTCAACGAGCCCGTCCAGGTCGTGCCCGGCGGCACGACCGTCCTCGCGGCCGACGGCACGCCCGTCGACGTGGACGTCGCCGCGGTCGACGACGCGCTCGTCGTCACGCCCGGCACGACCCTCGGCGACGGCACCTACGTCGTCAGCTGGCGCGTCGTGTCGCTCGACACCCACCCCGTGGCGGGGGCGTTCACGTTCTCGGTCGGCGCGCCGAGCACGACCGCGGTCGAGGCGCGCGTGGCCGAGCCGACGGCGGCGCTCGTCGCGGTCCGGGCGCTCGACCAGGCCGCCGTCTACGCCGGGACGTTCCTCGTGGCGGGGCTCGTCGTGTTCGAGCTCCTCGTGCTGCACGTCTCGCCCGGCGCGGCCCCCGTGCTGCGGCGGCGGCTCCAGCGCGTCCGGCGCGGGGCGCTCGGCGTCGCGGCCGTCGGGGCCGTGCTCGCGGTCCCGCTCACGCCCGCCTGGCAGGCGGGCGGCGGGCTGGGCGCGCTCGCCGACCCGGCGACGTGGGCCGCGGGCCTCGCCTCCGACACCACCGTCGCGGGCGCGCTCGGGCTCGCGGGGCTCGTCGCCGCGACGCTGCTCGCGCCCCGGGCCGCGCGCGAGACCCGGGCCGCGTGGCCCGCGGGCACGGTGCTCGGTGCCGCCGCGCTCGCGCTGGGGTCGCTCGTGCTCGTGGGCCACACGCGGACCTTCGGGCCGCCGTGGCTCGTCGTCACGGCGGACGCGCTGCACGTCGCGGCCGGGGCGGTGTGGCTCGGCGGCGTCGTCGGGCTCGCGCTCGTGCTCGCGCCGTCCGCCCACGTGGACGCCCGCCGCGCGGGCGTGACCGTGGCGCGGTTCTCCGCGCTCGGCGCGTGGGTCGTCCTCGCGCTCGCGGTCACCGGGACCGTCCTCGGGTGGCGCATCCTCGGCACCCTCGACGCGCTCGTCTCGACGACGTACGGCCGGACGCTGCTCGTCAAGGTCGGCGTCGCGCTCGTGCTCGTCGGCATCGCGGCGTGGAACCGGTACCGGCTCGTCCCCGAGGTCGCCAGGCCGGGAGGCGCCAGCGCGGCGGGCGGCACGACCGCGACGACGGCGCGCCGTCGGCTCGGCCGGACCGTCGCGGTCGAGGCCGCGCTGCTCGTGCTCGTGCTCGCCGCGACGGGCGTGCTCGTCTCGCGCAGCCCGGTCGTCCCGGCGGCGCCGTCCGCGCAGGACGCCGCGACCTCCGGCGTCGAGGTGGTCGAGGAGCTCGGGGACGGCACGCTCCGCGCGCGCGTCACACCGGGGCGCGTGGGCGTCAACGCGCTCGAGATCGAGCTGCTCGACGCCGACGGGGCGCCGTTCGAGCCCGTCGCGGTGCCGGAGCTGGCGACGACGCTCGCCGACCCGGCGCTGGGCCCGTTCTCGCGCCCGCTCACGCGAACCGGGCCGGGCGCGTACGAGGCGACGCTCGACCTGCCGATGCCCGGCTCCTGGACGCTCGAGGTGAGCGTGCGGACGTCCAAGTACGAGAACCCGATCGTCCGCATCCCCGTGGAGGTGACCTCATGACCCCCGACCGACGGCCGCTCGGGCCGCACCGCGGCGCGCGCGCCCTCCTCGCCCTGGCCGCCGCCGGGGCGCTCGCCCTGCTCACGGCCGCCCCCGCGGCCGCGCACGTGCTCATCGAGACGGTCGAGCCGCGCGGCGACGGCACGTCGCGGCTCACGTTCACGTTCGACCACGGGTGCGACGGCGAGCCCACCGACGCCCTGCGCGTCACCCTGCCCGCGGGCGTCGAGGCGCTGGACGCGGGCCAGCCGGCCGGCTGGACCGTCGAGGTGACGGACGACGCCGTCGCGTGGGCCGGCGAGCCCGTGCCCGACGGCGAGCGCGCGGCCTTCACGCTCGACGTCCGCGTGACGGGCGAGCCCGGGCAGGCGTTCGTCTTCCCGACGGTGCAGGAGTGCCCGTCGGGGGCGTCGTACGCGTGGACGGACACCGACCCGGCGGGCGCCCGTCCGGCACCCACGTTCGTCGCGACGGCGGCGTCGCTCGCCCCCGCGCCCGTCGTGGCGGGCGCGTCCCCGACGCCGACCGGCCCGCTCGTCGGGGCGGTCGTGCTCGGGGCGGGCGTCGTCGGCGTCGCGGGCGGGGCGTGGTCCCGCCGGCGCGTGCGGGGGTGACGCCCGCAGCCGTCGCGGGTCCCGCGCTCAGGGGCCCGCGACGGTGAAGTCGACGCTCACGGTCGGCCCGAACCCGGCGGCGTCCGACCACGGCTCGACGAACCGGATCCCGAACGTGTGCGGTCCGGGGGCGAGGCCGCGCACCTGGCGCACCGCGGGCTCGTCGCCGAGCTCGTGGAGGTTGCCGGTCGAAGCCCCGTCGACGAAGGCCTCGACGACCAGGCCCGCGGTGCCGGCGAAGGTCACGAGGACGGAGAAGCGCGGGTCCTCCCACGGCGCGGTCTCGCGCGCGCCGAGGACCGTCTCGCCGGGGCCCGGCGACAGCACGCGCGGGAGGTCGAACACGTAGGGGCCGAGCGGCGCGGCGGACGCGGAGACGACGTCGTCGACGTCCTGGACGACGTCGAGCACGTGCTCCCCGGTGGCACCGAGCCCGGTCGCGACGAGCGCCCAGCGGCCGTCGGCGGCGGCGGTCGTCGTGCCGACGACCGCTCCCGTCGCGTCGAGCGCCCGCACGCGCGCCCCGGGCTCCCCGCTGCCGCGCAGGGCGGGGTAGACGGTGAGCGTCCCGGCCGGGGGTGCCTCGTCGACGACGGGTGCCGGAGGCGCCGGTTCCTCGGGCCCGGGCTCTTCGGGCGCGGGTTCCTCCGGACCGGGCTGCTCGGGCTCCGGCGGGGTCGGCGCGGCCGGCTCGACCGACGGCGGGCCCGGCTCGGGCACGGTCTCGCCGGCTCCGGGCGCGTCCTGCCCGTCCGGACGGGAGACGGGCGGGGCGTCGACGCCCGCGGCGGGCGGCTCGGGGCGGTCGCCCGCCCCGGCGGGGGCGTCCGGCTCGGTCGTGACCGGCACGTCGTCCGCGCCGTTCTCCGCCGGGTCGCCGTCCGGCAGGACGGGGAGCGGCGCGGCGAGACCGGGAGCGGACGACTGCTGCCCGGCCGCTGCGGAGGGCGGGTCGGCGGCGGACCACGGCCGCGCCACGGCCAGCACGCCGACGACGGCGGCCACGACCACCGCGGCGAGCGCGCCGACCAGGACACCGGGGACCGCGGCTCCCGCGGCGGCGGCTCCGGCCCCGGCGCCGGACGTCGCCCCGGCGCCCCCGGCCCCGGTCGTGCCGGTCGCCGGGCCCGTCGTGGTGCCGGTCGCCGGGACCGTCGCCGTGGCAGGCGCGGAGGTCGTCGTCGCGAGGGCGCCGGTCGCGGCGTCGACCGCGGCCGGGACGCCGAGGACGAGCGGCAGGAGGACGATGCGCAGGCGCGAGGCGACGTCGTCGACCTCCTCCGCGAGGATCGAGCACGACAGGCACCCGGTGAGGTGCTCCTCGGCGCGGTCCTGCGCAGCGCGCGACAGCGACCCGCGCGCGCGGTCGCCCAGGCGTTCGACCGTCCAGCGGCACTCGGGGGCCACCGCGTCGCTGCTCACGTGGGCCTGGAGCCACTCGCGGCGCAGGCCCTCGCGGGCGCGGTAGGAGAGCGCGGCGGTCGCGCTCGCCGAGAGTCCGAGCAGCGGCGCCGCCTCGCGCGGCTCCATCCCCTCGACCTCGGTGTACCAGAGCACGGCCTGCCACCGCTCCGGCAGGCGGCGGAACGCGCGGACCGTCACCGAGCGCTCGAGGACCTCGGTCGACAGGTCGCGCGGGTCGACGACCTCGGGCACGTCCTCGACGGGCGTCGGGTCCGGCGTGCGGGCCCAGCTCGCCGCGACGCTGCGCAGCGTCGTGTAGAGGTAGGGCCGGAACGGGCCGGTCGGCCCGTGGCCGGACTGCAGCGCGCCGAGCACGCGCAGGTACGCCTCCTGGACGAGGTCGTCCGGGTCGTACGTCGCCGTGAGGCGGCGGGCCGCCGAGCGCCCGGCAGCCGCGTGCCGTTCCCAGAGCACGGCGAACGCCTCCGCGCGGCCCGCGCGCACCGCGTCGGCGAGCTGCTCGTCGCCGAGCTCCGTCAGGTCCTGCGTGTGCACGCCGCTCCCGTCCCGGCCGCCTCCGTCCGGCGGCCCTCAGGGAGAAAGACGCTCCAGGGCCGCGATCATGACGCGGTTCCGGGCGTGAGGTACGCCTCGCCCACGGCGCTGCTCTCGAAGCCCGCTCGGTCAGGTCACGTCGTCACGGCATGCCGCGACCCCACAGCATGTCCACGGTCCGCAGGATCGCGGACACGTCGTGGACGTCGGGCTCGACATTGGTGATGCGCTGGTAGGCGAACGAGCGCACCTGCTCGCACATCGCGAACGAGCCGGGGGACCACTGCACGTGCATCGGCCACCCACGGTCGGTGGACGTCAGCGGCACGCCGGTCAGGATGTGGGTCGCGCGGTGAGTCGGGGGCAGGGACAGCACCAGGTGCGGGCGGTGCTTGGCCTGCTCGCGGCCCTGGGTCGGGTCCATGCTCAGCCAGACGATCTGGCCCTGGGTGATCTGGTGGGGACGGGGGAGAGAAGAGGTCATCACTGGTCCACGGACGGAGGTGTCGGCGCGGGCCGCGCCGACGGCTGCGACTGAGCCATGGTGTCCTCCAACCCGTAGTCGTCGTCCGATGGCCACTGGCCCTCGGCCTGCATCTGGGCCTGGTACTCGTCGGGGGAGAGCTTGGCCATCGCCGCCCAGAACTCGCGCTCGGCGTGCTCCGCCAGCAAGCGGTCGATCGCGACGTCGAGCGTGACCGCCTGGCTGGCGGCGTACTCCCGCAGCTTGTCTCGGGTGCTCACCCGGACCTTCAACGTGGTGGTCGTAGCAGTCATACTTTGCAGACTACCAGCGATAACCCGCGTCGATACCTACCGCACGGCAGTTCCTTGGTCGGCACCCGCAGGGTGCGGTCGGCCGACCACGCGGCGAACGGCGCCGGCCCAGGACATCTGTTCGGTACCCGTCCGCCCGTGGTAGCGCCCCACGTCGTCGCCGATGTTCCGGTCGAGCGCAGGGCGGCGACGGAGCGAGAGAAGGCTCGGCCCCGGACCGCGTGGCGGTCCGGGGCCGAGCGGCCGCGTCAGGCGACAGGGCCCCTGCGTCGTCGCACGAGCACGAGAGCCGCGCCGCCGAGGGCGAGGAGCAGCGCGAGCGCGGCCACCGCCCCGAGACGTGCGCCCGTCGTCGCGAGCCCGTTCCCGGCGCCGTCCGTCGTGCCGCCGGGCGTCCCGGCGGGTGCGTCGAACGTGTTCGTCACGACGACCGCCGCACCCGGCCGGACCGTGAGGTCCGCCGACGCGCCGTCGACCGTCGTCCCGGGCTCGCCCGGCGTGGTGACCGCGACCTGCGTGGCCGCGGCCCCGCCGGTCGCCGACTCCTCGACGGCGCAGGACGCGTCGAGCGGGAGGTCGGCGTACGTGACCGTCTCGTCCGCGCCGAGGTGGCGCACGCCGCCCCCGGGCACGTCGAGGGCGACCGTCTCGCCGTCGACCTCGCGCGTGCAGACCAGGCGGACCGTGAACGGCCCCTCGGCGCCCGGGGCGTCCGTCGCGCCCTCGACCCGCTTGGTGACGTCCAGCGACGCCACGTCGAACGTGTTCGTCAGCGTCACGACGGCGAGCTCGTCGCCGCCCACCACGACGGCGCCGTCCGCGCTGGTGGCGGTGGCGGTCGCCCCGCCCGTGCGCGTCTCGGTCACGACGCACCCCGCCCCGACGGGCAGGTCGCGCAACGCGGCGCGGTAGCCGCCGGCGGCCGTCAGGGCCAGGCGGCCCTCGGCCGGGAGCGCGAGGGTGCGCGTCTCGCCGTCGACGTCCCAGGTGCACACGGCCTGGGCCTCGAACGGGCCGGCGCCCCAGAGCTCGGCGCCCGCGCCCTCGACGGTCTTGGCGACCTCGAGGTCCGCGACGTCGAACGTGTTGGTCGCCGTGACGACCGCCTCGGGAACCGTCCCCGCCTCGGCGGGACCGTCCACGACGACCCGCCCGTCGGCCGGGGCGAGCGTCGAGCGCGTCGCCCCGCCCGCCGTCGTCTCCTCCACGACGCACTCGGTCCCGGCGACGAACGTCCCGAAGGTCCGGCTGCCGCCCGCGTCGAGGTCGAACGACTCCTCCAGCACCGTGCGTCCGTCCCGCGTGCAGACGATGTCGAACCCGAACGGCCCGACGCCGTACGCGGCGGCGCCTGCCCCGTCGACCTCCTTGGCCACGCGGACGACGCCCGCGTCGTACCCGTTGTGGACGACGACCTCGGCCGGGGTCGTGCCGACGAGCACGTCCGCGCTCCCGTCCCCGTGGTCGGTCACGCCGTCGCCCGTGACGACGACGCGCTGCGGCGCGTCCGTGGTCGTCTCGGTGACGACGCACGTGGCGCGTGCCGGGATCGTGCCCTCCGGCGCGGTGAACGTCTCCCCGGCCCCGATCGTGAACCGCAGCTCGGTCGAGCCGGCGGCGTCGAACGTGACGGGCGCGCCGGTGGCCGCCGTGCAGACGAGCGTGAAGTCGAACGGACCCAGCTGCTCCTGCGTGGCCTCGGTGTCGACCTGCTTGGTGACGGACAGGCCCGAGAACGCGTAGTCGTTGCCGACCGTGACGACCTGGGTGGCCGGCACGTCGGACTCCGGGGACGTCGCGACGTCGACCGCGACGGTCGCCGGCGAACCGGTGCGCGTCGTCTCGCCGTGCTCGCCGAGCGCGCCGCCCTCGGACACGGTGCACTCCGCCCCCACCGGGAGGCCGTCGACGCGGGCCGTGAGCCCGCCCTCGACGGTCAGGGAGAGCCGCGCCGCGTCACCGAGGTCGAGCGTCACGCCGTCGACGGTGCACACGACGTCGACCGGGTAGGCGCCGGGCGCGTAGCCCGCGGCGTCGCCGGTGACCTGCTTGTCGACGCGGAGGGCGCCCGTCGGGAGCGCGACGCCGACCTGGCTCGGCGCGAACCGCTCGAACGTCGTCTCGCCCGTGTAGCGCCACTTGACGCCGAACTGGTTCCACGCGACGTCCGGGCCCGACGGGGCGACGGGCGCGACCCCGCCCGGCGTCGCGTCGGAGGCCATGCGGTTGACCGTCGAGTAGGTGACGTCGACGATCTCACCGCTGTCGAGGCGCCCGCTCGCGGTCGTGCGGAAGTCGAGCGAGACGCGCAGACCCGTCACGGCGGACCAGTCGGTCGCGTCGTCGGCCGGGGCCCACGTCTCGCCGTTCTGCTCGCACACCGCCTGCGTCGTGAGGTCGCGCCACGTCCCCGCGCACACGTCCGGGCTCGTCGTCACCTCGACGACGGCGGTCGTGCCGTCGGGTGCCGTGAGGCCCGGCATGCCGGTGAGGACCGGGCGGTAGGTCGACCCGCGCGACGCGCCGGTCAGGAGCATGCGGTCGCCAGCGGTGGGGAGCTGCTCGAACAGGACCATCTCCTCGACCGGGGTCGTGCCCGCGTTGACGACGTGCAGGAGCCAGTCGTCCGTCCCGCCGACGACGCTGTTCGCGACGCACGGCGTGCGGTACCAGGCGCCGCCGGCCGCCTCGAGCGTCGGACGGCACGTGGTGCCCGGGGCGGACGGGTTCGTCGCACCGTCCACCGCGCCTCGCACGCCCTTGACGCTGTAGAGGTTCGGCCCGTCGACGGGGGCGACGAAGTCCGTCGTCCCGCACGTGCGCGGGTCGCTGCCCCAGGCCGGCGTCGTCGCGGCACCGTCGAGACCCGAGCAGGTGTCGAGCGCCTCGTCGGTCCGCACCGTCATCTGGTTCGTCGCGCGCTGGCCCGAGGCGAGCCCCGGCTGGAGCTCGAGGAACAGCCGGACGCGGAACGTCTCGCCCGGGGCCATGACGCGGCCGTCCTCGGGCCACGTGAGGACCAGGTCCCGGCCGTCGACGGCGAGCGTGACGTCCGTGGACAGCAGCCCGCCCTCGGACGTCGCGTACGACGGCGCCGGGTCGCCCGGGTGCACGAGCGTGGTCGGCAGGGTGTCGCGCAGCTCGGTGAGCGTGAGGTAGCCCGTGCCCGTGTTGGTGAACGACAGGTCCCACGGGACGGCTGCGCCGACCGAGACCGTCCGGCTCCCCTCGTTGGCGACCTTGCGGACCGCGAGCTCGCGCGTCCCGGGAGACAGGGAGACGGTCGCGCTCGTGCTGCGCTCGGCCGACGCCTCGCCGTCCAGGCGCTCGCTGCGCACCGTCACGGTGTTGTCGACGGACCCGTCCAGGACGACCGGGTCGCCCGAGGACCGGGAGGTGTCGCGCAGCACGACCGTGAACGCGGCCCGGGCGTCCCAGGCCGGCGCGGGGACGTCCGGGCTGAAGAAGCCGCCGTCGGCGCACGAGAAGGTGATGCGCACGCCCTGGACGTCGGGGTACGCCTCGGCTCCCACGGGGACCACCGGGGCGTCCAGGGCAGCCGGTGCACCCTGCGCCCAGGCGAGCGCGCCGTCCGTGCCGAACGGCCCGTAGACGTCGACCGCGACGCGGTCGGCGCCGTGCGGTGCGGTGAGCGCACCGAGCCCGGTGAAGCTGAACGTGTCCCAGAACTCCGGGGACGACGCGACGTCGTCGCGCAGCCAGACCGTGGCCGGCGCGAGCGTGCTCACGGGCCGGGTGCCGGAGGACGCGCCGAGCGTGACGGTCACCGGCGTGCGGCGCGACGGCTCGGTGAGCGCCGCGGGAGACACGGACTTGGTCGGCGCCACGTCGATGTCGCCGCCCGTGAGCACGACGCGCACGTCGTCGAGGTCGCCCGTCGCCGTGCCGGGCGCGAGCACCGGGTCGGACGACTGCGCGAACGCGCGGTTCGGGACCTCGGTGGTCTGGCCCGCCCGCAGCGCGATCGGCTCGCCCGTGCTGCGCACGTGCGTGCGCAGGACCGTGTCGAGGGTGAGCGTGAGGCGGTTCGCCGCGGAGATCGTCCCCCCGGTGGCCGCGGGGTCGCTGCCCTGGAACGTCACGCTCACGCCGACGACGTCGGCGAGGCGCTCGGGCCCCCACGTCACGAGGTCGGCGACCGTCGTGCGCTCGCTCGCGTGCTCGCCGTCCGCCGTGCGGTGCAGGACCCACGCGGTGCTCTCCGCGAGGTCGACTTCGTGCGGGAGGCTCGCGTCGACCCGCACGCCGGTGACGTCGTAGCGGTCGAACGCGCTGGCCGCGCCGTCGGGCGCCAGCCAGTCCACGTCGGCCGTGAACGGGTCGCCGACGGCGGCCTCGGCCGTGCCGGGCACCTCGCAGCCCGCCACGCCGCTCGCCGTCTCGGAGCACGCGGCGGGGTCGGTGATGCGGACGAAGGACGCGCGCGAGACGGACGTGCTCCGCGCCTGGATCGTGAACGTCGCCGTGGGCTGCGCCGCGTCCGAGCCCTCGCGGGGGACGTGGACGGCCTGCGTCGGGGTCACGGACTTCGTCACCGCGACGCCGGGGGCGTGGTCGACGAGCGAGACGGTCGCGGAGTCGGTGTCGCGGACGGGGTCGCCGCCCGCGGCAGGGACCGCCTCGACGCTCGCCGTGTTGACGACGCTGCCCGGGACGTCGGCGTTGAGGGCGCTCTCCTGCGTCACCCACGCACCGGTCGAGCGGGTCGTGGAGCGCACCTGCCAGTCGAGCACGAAGCGGCGGTCGCTGCTGCTCGCGACGACGCCCGTGCCGGGCCGCGGCGCGTACGGGTCGAGCGCGGCGCCCGGCTGCCGGGCGGCCTCGCGGGCGGCGACGTCCTCCGCGAGGACGAGCCGCACGCCGGTGGCCGTGGCGCGCTGCTCGCCGGTCAGGGTGTGCCCGACGAACCGGCCGTCCTGCACCCAGCCCCCGGCCGGGGGCGCGACGGCGGTCCACGTGCCGTCGACGAAGAGCTCGACCGCGGTCACGGTGTCGTAGCGCAGGTACCAGCCGGTGCTGAAGGGCACGTCGCTCGCGTCGACCGGCGCGACGCGCACCAGGTCGAACGCGTCGAAGACGGTGCCGGCGACGTCGGCGGGGTCTCCCGCCGGGTCGCTGATCGTCACCGACGAGAAGCCCTCGCGGACGCGCCAGTCCAGCGCGGTGCTGCGCTGCTCGCCCGACTGGGACGGGACCGTGCTCTGCAGCCAGGACTTGTCGATCCCGACCGGGCCGGTGCCCTCGCGGGTGACGACGCGCGCCGTCGCCGTGTCCTCGGCGTCGTCGGTGAGCGTGGTGCCGCCGCGGGTCACGCCCTCGGCCCGCACCGTCGCCGTGTTCTCGAACGCGGTCGGCTCGTCGGGCCGCGCGGTCACGTCACCGCCGGAGCGCAGCGTGCCGCGCGCCTGCGTGACGACGTACGGCGTGAAGCTCGTGTCGACGGGCAGGCCCGTGGCCGACTCGAGCACGAACCGGACGCCCGTGAGGTCCGACGGCGAGACGCCCGCGGGGAGCGCCGCAGCCAGGTCGTTCGCCGTGAGCTCCGCGAGGAACGGGCCCTCCTGAGCGGGGAACGCCGCCACGCGCAGGGCCGAGCCGTCGGGGCCGATCGCCTCCACGGTCAGCGACGCACCGGACGGCACCTGGGTCGGCGCGACGCCCGCCAGGTCGAACGCGTCCCAGAACTCGCCCGCGCCGCCCGCCCAGACGTCCTCGACGACGAACGTCCGAGGGCTGACGTACTCGGACGTCCCGACCACCCGCGCGGCGAGGCCGGCGACCACCCGCGCACCCGGCTCGACGGCGGTGCCCGGCCGGACCGTCTTGTCGAGCGTCGCGTCGAGCGCGGGCCGGACGAGCTCGAGCGTGTCGCTCGCCTCGTCGGTCGCGGTCTGCCCGTTCGGGGCGACGACCTCGGCGCTCGCGGTGTTGCGGGTGGCGCGCGAGGCGGCGTCGCCCGCGGCGCCCTCCGTCGTGACGACGTCGAGGACGAGCGTCGCGGCGGCGCGCGGCGCGATCGCCCCGGTGAACGTCACCTCGAAGCCCGTCACGCCGGTGTCGGGGACGTCGGGCGTCTCGCCGGGGGCCAGGATGACCGTCGTGGTGGAGCCGTCCGCGCGGTGGAGCACGAGGTCGGCGGACTCGGCGCCCTCGGGCCACGAGAACGTGCTGAAGCCGCCTAGCACGACGCCGTCGGTGAAGTAGTCGCGGTCGGTGACGGTGAGAGTGCGGACGGGGACGTCGGACGTGCTCGTCGCCGTGATGGTGGCCGTGGCCGTCTCGCCCGCGGAGATGCGGTCGGGGGTGATGTCCTTGACGACGTCGACGCCGACGGTCGCGGGCGTGACGCGGTGCTGGGCCGTCGCGGTGTCCGTCACGGGGTCACGACCCTCGGCGGTGGCGGTGGCCGTCGCGACGTTGTCGACGACGTGAGTCGCGGCCGACAGGTCGGCACCGTCCCGGTCCGTCGCGCGCTGCGTGAGGTCGAGGCGCGCCGTGGCGGTCGCCCCGGGGACGATCTCGCCGGCGTAGGTCAGCCGGAGGCCGCCGACGGCGGTCGGGTCCACACCGGCGGGGAGGGCTGCGCCGGGGGCGGGGGTGCCCGTGACCCAGGACCACGAGCCCGCGTCGGAGCGCACGTAGGCGTCGACCTGGACGCTCGTCGCGCCCTCGGGCAGCGGGTCGGCGGCGAGCGCCGTGAGGTCGGTGAGCGTGAACGGGTTGGTCGGGTCGAGCGCGCCCGCGCCGTCGGCCGACGCCTGCGGCTCGG
Organism: Cellulosimicrobium sp. JZ28; assembly: GCF_015327065.1. Classification (NCBI taxonomy): domain Bacteria; kingdom Bacillati; phylum Actinomycetota; class Actinomycetes; order Micrococcales; family Promicromonosporaceae; genus Cellulosimicrobium; species Cellulosimicrobium sp. JZ28. Next base: position 4,158,074 of record NZ_CP017660.1, read on the forward strand.
TGACGACGAGCGTGCCCACCGGCACGTTCGACGTGTTGGTCGCCGTGAGCGTGACCGTCGACGGCGCGCCCGCCTCGAAGGTCCGTGCCGCCGGGTCCCAGGACTTCGCGAGGTCGACGCCCGTCTCGACGGGGACGCTGAGGTGCACGGTCGCGCTCGCGCTGTCCGGTGCGGAGTTCGCCGCGGTGGTCGTGGCGGTGTTGACGATGTCCGTCTCGCCGGGCCGGGCGTCGTCGGGCACCTGGAGCGTCAGGGTCAGGGTGAACGTCGCCCCCGGCGTCAGGCCGACGCCCGCGGGCGTCTCGTCGCGGAACGCGACGTGGACGGCGGTCGCGGCGCCGACGACGGCGGGCTGGCCCACGGGCTGGCCGGCCTCGGTCCACGACACCTCGTGCACGGGACCGGTCGTGGTGCGCACGGCCTGGAGCTCGTAGCCCGCGAGCTCGGCGGGAAGCGCGTCGGTGAGGAGGGCGTCGACGCACGTCGTCTCGGAGCACGTGACCCCGACGCTGTACGTGAAGACGTCGCCGGGGGAGAGGGTCTTGTGGTCGACCCGCTTGCTGACCTCGAGGTACTGCGGGTCGCCGTCCGCCGCCGTGGCGGACGCGGCCCCGGCGAGGGCGAGGGGCGCGGCGAGCGTGACCGCGAGGGCCGCCGCCCACAGCCGTCGCCAGGTGTGTCGTCGCCTGTCGTGCCGTCGTGTGCCGAGCCGTCGCGTGCCGTGGTGCACCAGTGCGTCCTTCGTTCGGTGGTCGAGCGCGCGCCCGGCGATCTGGGCGCGCGTCCAGGAGGTCCACACGAGAGGACTCGTCCGGGCACGGGCCATGACGCGAACCCGCAGGTGAGGCGGGTCACGTCGGCGCGCGCCGGTGCGCTTCCGGTCGTACTGTGATCCACATCACTGGCAACGCGCGTCACGAACGGGCGCCCCGGTGCTCTTGCACTGGTGGGGGACGTCGCCACGACGGGTCACGTGGCGACACACCTGGACCGGTGGCGGTCCGCGACGAGAGCTTCGCTGGGGGGAGCTCTCGCGGCGGATCGCCACCGGTTCTCCCGTCTCCGGGAGGTTCCGGCCCGCCCTCGCGTCCCGGCGGCAGCGGCCCCGACCTCAGACGGCGTCCGTGCGCGCGCCGAGCCAGGGCGCGAGGACGTCGGTGCGCCCCAGCCAGCGCAGCCCGCCGTCGGCCAGCTCGTCCGGCGTCGCGAGCACGTCGCGGAACGCGTCGAGGACCCGCTCGCGCACGTCGTCGCCCGGCTCGCCGTCCGGCGGCGTCGCGCCGACGACCACCACGCGCGTGTGCGGCTCGACGGGCCGCCCCTCCGCGGTGGTCGCGTCGTCCCACGTGCCGAGCGTGCCGATGCAGAGCTGGCCGCCCGCGCCGTCCCACGCGCACAGCGAGTCCGGGCGGTTCGCGACGTGGAACACCCCGCGCGACCGGACCCGCCCGGTGCCCAGGTCCTCGATGCGACGCAGCAGCCGCTCGGGGTCGAAGGGGCGGGCCGAGCGCAGCTCGACCGTCCAGCTCCGGTCGCCCGCGCGGCGCGCGTGCCGGGGGAGCGGACCCCGCACGCCGAGCGGGTGCGCCCGGCGCTCGCCGGCCACCGGGTCGTGCGTGCGTCCTGCGAGGTCGGCGGCGGCGAGCGCGTGGAGCCCGTCGACCCGGTGCGTCCCGACGCCGCGCAGCCGGTCGACGAGCCCCGCCCCGGTCACGGCGGCGACGGGGTCCCCGGTCGTCACGACGAGGTCGGCGTGCTCGAGCTGCGCAGCGAGCACCTCCCCGACGGCCCGCTGGTCGTCCTCCGTGAGCCCGACGCCGCGCTCGGCGACGAGGTCGTCGTCGAGCAGGTCGTGCTCGAGCGTGTCGACGTCGGCGACGGCGAGCACGGTCGCGAGGCGCAGCCGCTCGAGCTCGCCGCCGGGGGTGGTCTGCGCGGCGAGCGCGCGCACGACGGGCAGCGACTCGGCCGCCACGGGGAGCGCGAGCACGACGTGGTCCCAGCGCCCGTCCTCCGCGAGCCGCCGCAGCGTCGGGACCGCGTCCTCCCGGACCGCGCACGACAGGCACGCGTGCTCGAGCGGCACGACCTCGTCCTCGACGACGCCGCTCGCGTCGACGACGACCCGGCGCAGCGCGCCCTCGGCGGCGCGGATGTCGTGGCGGAGCGCGACGACGCGCGGTGCCCCGACGACGAGCCCGAACACCGCGCTGTCGCGCAGCACGGGGTCGATCGTCGCGAGGATGCTGAGGGCGACGCGGGTGTCGTCGGGCGCCGGGCGCGGCGAGGGGTGCGACGAGAAGGGCATGAAGCGCTCCGATCCGTGGTCTGGGGCGTCCCGGGAGGCTCGGCGGCCGGCTCGGGAACAACCTGCTCCTGAGAACTGTTCTCGACAGCGGGTCAGCATAGCGTCTTGACGGGAATGATTCTCACTATCTAGTGTCGTCCCCGTCGCCCCGACCGACCCCGAGAGGAACCGCCATGTCCGCCGTCTGCCAGGTGCTCGGCACCGCTCCCGGGTTCGGCCACGCGATCTCGCACTCCCACGTGCGGACCAAGCGTCGCTTCGACCCGAACATCCAGAAGAAGCGCTACTGGGTGCCGTCGCTGGGTCGCCACGTGACCCTGCGCGTCAGCGCCCGGGGCATCAAGACCATCGACCGCCAGGGGATCGACGCCGTCGTGGCGCGGATCCTCGCCCGAGGGGAGAAGCTCTGATGGCTACCCGCACCGACCTCCGTCCCGTGATCAAGCTCCGGTCCACCGCGGGCACCGGGTTCACCTACGTGACCCGCAAGAACCGCCGCAACGACCCCGACCGGATGGTCCTGCGCAAGTTCGACCCCGTCGTCCGCCGCCACGTCGACTTCCGCGAGGAGCGCTGATGGCGAAGCGGTCGAAGATCGCGCGCAACGAGCAGCGGGCGGCCGTCGTCGCCCGCTACGCCGAGCGTCGCGCCGAGCTGAAGCGCGTCGTCGCGTCGCCGTCCTCGTCCTTCGAGGAGAAGGCGGACGCGGTGCGCGAGCTCCAGCGCCAGCCCCGCGACGCGAGCGCCACGCGCACGCGCAACCGCGACGTCGTCGACGGCCGCCCGCGCGGCTACCTGAGGAAGTTCGGACTCTCGCGCGTCCGCCTGCGCCAGCAGGCGCACCGCGGCGAGCTGCCCGGAGTCACGAAGTCGAGCTGGTGACCGCCGCCCCGAGCGGCGGACGGCCCCGGCTCAGCAAGGAGACCACCATGAAGAAGGACATCCACCCCGTCTACGGGCCCGTCGTCTACCGCGACAAGTCCGCCGACTTCTCGTTCCTGACCCGCTCGACCCTCGCGGGCGACCACCCGCAGGGCCCGGGCGTCCCGCGCGAGACCGTGACCTGGACGGACGGGAACACCTACCCCGTCGTCGACGTCGAGATCTCGAGCGCGAGCCACCCGTTCTACACGGGGACGCAGCGCGTCGTGGACACGGCCGGCCGCGTCGAGAAGTTCCGCCAGCGCTACGGCGCCCGCGGCGGCGCGCAGGGCGGGGGCGCGCGATGAAGGTCCGCGCCTCCCTCCGCTCGCTCAAGGACAAGCCCGGGGCGAAGGTCGTGCGCCGGCACGGCAAGACCTTCGTCCTCAACAAGGCCAACCCGCGCTGGAAGGCCCGTCAGGGCTGACCCGCGCACCACCACCACCGGAGAGGAGCGGCCGCCCGGGTGTCCGGGCGGCCGACCACGCATGCACCACACCGCACCCGACCCGACCGACGCCGCTGCCGATCCCGCCCGGGTGACGGCCCCTCCCGGCGCCCGTGCCCGACGCCGCCCGCTCGCCCTCGCGCTCGGCCTCGCCCTCCCGCTCACGCTCGTCGCGGCGTGCGCGCAGGGCGCGGGCTCCGAGGGCGAGCAGGGCGACGCGGCGGAGCCCGCGCCGTCGGCCACGTCCGACGTGAGCGAGGCCGCGGCGCTCACCCCGCGCCTCGCGATCACCTACGACGGCGGCGTCCAGGTCCTCGACGCGACGACGCTCGAGGTCGTCGACGACCTCGAGCTCGACGGCTTCAACCGCCTCAACCCCGCGGGCGACGGGCGGCACCTGCTCGTCTCGACGTCCGGCGGGTTCCAGGTGCTCGACGCCGGCACCTGGGCCGAGCCGCACGGCGACCACGCCCACTACTACACGGCCGACCCGGTCCTCACGGACGTGACGTACGCGGCCGAGAAGCCGGGCCACGTCGTCGTGCACGACGGCCGCACCGCGCTGTTCGACGACGGCACGGGCGACATCACCGTGCTCGACTCGGCCACCGTGGCCGACCCGCACGGCATCGACGACGCGCGCACCCTGACCACCCCCGCGGCGCACCACGGCGTCGCGGTCGAGCTGTCCGACGGCTCGCTCGTCGTCTCCGAGGGCACCGAGGACGCGCGCACCGGCGTCCGGCTCCTCGACGCCGCGGGCGACGAGGTCGCGGCGAACGACCAGTGCCCCGGCGTGCACGGGGAGGCCGTCGCCGCGGGCGAGGCCGTCGTCATCGGCTGCGAGGACGGCGTGCTCGTCGTCGCGGGCGGCGCGATCACCAAGGTCGCCGCCCCGGACGCCTACGGGCGCATCGGCAACCAGGCGGGCAGCGAGGCGTCGCCCGTCGTGCTCGGCGACTACAAGTCCGACCCCGACGCGGAGCTCGAGCGGCCCACGCGCGTCTCCCTCGTGGACACGCGCGACGCGAGCCTGCGCCTCGTCGACCTCCCCGCGAGCTACACCTTCCGCTCGCTCGGGCGGGGCGACGCGGGCGAGGCGCTCGTGCTCGGCACCGACGGGTCGCTGCACGTCATCGACCCGGAGTCGGGCACGGTCGTGCGGTCCGTCCCCGTCGTCGACGCGTGGGAGGAGCCCGAGGAGTGGCAGGAGCCGCGGCCGGCGCTGTTCGTCCAGGACGGCATCGCCTACGTCACGGACCCGGCCGGTCGCGCGATCCACGCGGTCGACTACGTGGGGGGCGAGGTGTGGAAGAGCGCGGAGCTCGACGTCGTCCCGAACGAGCTCAACGGGGTCACCGGCAAGCCGGCCACCACGGGGGGCCACGAGGCCGACGAGCACGCCCACGAGGACGGCGAGCACGGTCACGACGAGCCCGCGCACGACGAGCACGAGGGCCACGACCACGAGCACGAGGACGGCTGAGCGAGGACACGCGACGACGAGAGCCGCGAGAAGTCGCGCGAAACTCCGCGTGTTCCCTAGTGTTGTCCCCGGTGCACGGCCCCGCGGCTGGCACACTGAGACCGTGACGACGGGTGGTGACCACCGCGCGTCGTGAACCGAAGAAGGGATTCGCATGTCGCTCAACAAGTCCGAGCTCGTCTCGGCCATCGCCAGCAAGGCCGACCTGTCGAAGGCGGACGCCGAGAAGGCTCTCAACGCCTTCCAGGAGGTGCTCATCGAGTCGCTGGGCAAGGGCGAGGCCGTCAAGGTCACGGGCCTCCTGTCCGTCGAGCGCGTCGAGCGTGCCGCCCGCACGGGCCGCAACCCCCGTACGGGCGAGGAGATCTCGATCCCGGCCGGTTACGGCGTGAAGATCAGCGCCGGCAGCCTGCTCAAGAAGGCCGTCGCCAAGTGACGTCCCGCTGACCGGCCGTCGCCGGCCCGGTCAGCAGCACGAAGGCCCGGACCCCCGTGAGGGGATCCGGGCCTTCGTGCGTCGCACCCCCTGCGCCGAGCACGGGGTTGACGTCGTCATCGGCGTGATGGCGCCACCGACGACGTGCTCGACCGCGAGGAGGCTCGTGATCGGCGACCTGCGCGTTCTCAGGCGTGCACGACGTTCGCGAGGATGCCGTGCTGCGTGAGGCGCGTGCCGATCGCCTGGTCGACCTCGCCGAACGCCTTGTTCGAGCGCGCGACGCCGACGGCGCCGGCCATCGCGCCGTGCCCGGTCGGGCGGTCGATGCGCGCGACGAGCTGGTCGCCGTGGACCATGAAGTCGACCGTGAAGACGAGGTGCTGGGCCTTGCCGGCGAACGCGCCGAGCCAGAACGTCTTCTGCTTGCTGCCGCGCTCGGCGGCCCACTGGCCCGTGGGGCGCGTGGTCACCGTGAAGCCCTGCTCCTGGAGCGCGGCGTGCAGGTGCTGCTTGGCGACCTCCGGGTCACCGGAGAGGAAGTAGTCGACCGTGGCCATGAGGGCTCCTCGTGCGTCGTGGTGGTGGGTGCGGCGGTCGCGCCGGGTCGTGGCAGGGCGCGCGGCCCCGGGGATGCTACCGCCGGGCCGGACCGACGGCCCGACCTGTCTTGAGAATCGTTCTCACGAACCGGTAGGCTGGGCGCTCGCCCACCGGAAGGACCCCTCATGGCCGTGCCCAAGCGCAAGCTCTCCCGCTCGAACACCCGCGCCCGTCGCTCGCAGTGGAAGGCGCAGGTGCCCGAGCTCGTGACCGTCGTCGTCGACGGCCGCGAGGTCACCCTCCCGCGCCGCCTCGTCGCGGGCGTGCGCCGCGGCCACGTGACGCTCCCCGAGTGAGCCGGAGGGGGCCCCGGGCGGCCCGGGCCGCGCGATCGGTGCCCGACGGCGCGTGCCGCCGGGCGTCGTCGGGCCGCCGTGGCAGCATCCTCGCGTGAGCGCACCGACTCCTCCCGAGACGCCCGGGCGCGGCGAGCGCCGCACGCGGTCCCGGCGGGTGCCCGACGTCCTGGCGCGCGGCACCGCACGCACCCCGGCGCACGCGCACGCCCACGCGCACGGCCCGGCCGCGCCCGCGACCCGGCGCGTGCGGGTCACGCTCGCCGCGCTCCTGGTGCCCGCGCTGCTCGTCACGCTCGCCGGGCTCGTCGCGCTGTGGCCCGCCGCGGCGGACGTGCCCGCCCGCATCCCCGTCGCCGCGGAGGGCAGCACGGTCCTGCGCGCGACCGTCACCGGGCCGGTCGACGAGGCGACGAGCGAGGTGCCCGCCCGGCTCGACGCGGGCTCCCGCGCGGGCGGCGAGGACGTGGGCGGCGACGCGATCACCGTCAACGCGCCGCCCGAGTACGTCGCCTACGGGTTCGACGAGGGCGACCGCCTGCGCGTCCTGTACATCGCCGAGGCCGCGGGCGCGGGCGGCACGCCGTACGTCTTCATGGACTTCGAGCGCGGGCTGCCCATCGGCGTCCTCGCGGTCGCGTACGCCGTCGTGGTGCTCGCCGTCGCGCGGTGGCGCGGCCTCGCGGCGCTCGCGGGGCTGGCGGGCGCCTTCGTCGTCATCACGTCGTTCACGCTGCCCGCTCTCCTCACCGGGCAGAACGCGCTGGGTGTCGCGCTCGTGACGTCGTCGCTCGTCATGTTCGTCGTGCTGTACGTCGCGCACGGGTTCACCGCGCGGACGTCGACGGCGCTGCTCGGCACCCTCGTCGGCCTGGTGCTCACGGCCGTGCTGGGCTGGTGGGGATCCGGGGCGGCCAACATCACGGGCCTCACGTCGGAGGAGTCCCTGTGGATCCCGCAGTACGCGCCCGAGCTCTCCATCCGCGGGGTCGTGCTGTGCGGGATCGTGCTCGCAGGCATGGGCGTGCTCAACGACGTGACGATCACGCAGGCGTCCGCGGTGTGGGAGCTGCGCGCCGTCGCGCCGCTCGCGACCCGGCGCGAGCTGTACGCGCGCGCGATGCGCATCGGGCGCGACCACATCGCCTCGACCGTCTACACGATCGCGTTCGCGTACGTCGGCGCCGCGCTGCCGCTCCTCATGGCGGTCTACCTCTCCGACCAGAACCTCGCGACCAGCCTCACCTCGGGCGAGATCGCGGAGGAGGTCGTGCGGACCCTCGTCGGCTCGATCGGGCTCGTCCTCGCGATCCCCATCACCACGGGCATCGCGGCGCTCACCGTGCCCGGCGCCGGCTCGGCGCGGTCGGTCCCCGTGGGTAGGGTCGAGGTCCCCGCGACCTGACGGCGGGGCGCCCGCCCGCGCGGGCACGACGACCGCGACCCGGCGGCACGACGAGAGGACGACGGTGACGGAGACGACGGACGGCCTGAGCGGCCGGGACGGCCGGGACGTGGCGGTGCTCGGGCCGGGCGGGGTCGGCGGGCTGGTCGGCGCGCTGCTCGTCCGGTCCGGCGCCCGGGTGACGTTCCTCGCGGGCGAGGCCACGGCGGCCACCCTCACGGAGCGCGGCCTTCACGTGCGCAGCCGCCAGGTGGGCGACCTCCACGTCCCGGCGCACGCGGCCACGCGCCTCGACGCCCCGGTCGACGTCGTCGTGGTGGCGGTCAAGCAGACCGCGCTCGACGACGCGCTCGACCGCGTGCCGCCGGAGGTGCTCGGCGACGGGGTGGTCGTCCCGATGCTCAACGGCCTCGACCACCTCGACGCGCTGCGCGCGCGGTACGGCACCGCGCGCGTGCTCCCCGCGACGGTCCGCGTCGAGTCCACGCGCGTCGCGCCGGGCGAGATCGAGCACACGAGCGCGTTCGTCGAGGTCGACGTCGCGCCGGGTGGGGTGGACCCGGAGCGGGTCGAGGCGGTGCGCGCGCTCCTGGAGGGTGCGGGCATCCCCACCACCGTGCACGACGACGAGACGGCGCTGATGTGGGCGAAGCTCGGCTTCCTCGCGCCGTTCGCGCTGCTCACGACGGCGCACCGCGCCCCGATCGGAGAAGTGCGGACCACGCACCGGGCCGAGCTCGAGGCGCTCGTCCGCGAGGTCGCCGCCGTCGCGGCGGCGAGCGGCGCGCCGTCGGACCCGGACCGGACCCTGACGTTCTACGACCGCTTCGGGGCCGACGCGAAGTCCTCGATGCTGCGCGACGCCGAGGCGGGCCGCCCGCTCGAGACCGACGCGATCGGGGGCGCGATCGTGCGCGCCGCCGACCGCGCGGGGGTCGACGCGCCTCTGACGCGCGCGCTCGTCGAGCGACTCCGGGGCTGAGCGGGGCCGTCGTGAGGTCTCCCGGCGCGCGGGCTCATCCCGCGGCCGGGCCGGGCGCCGCGACGGCGTGCTCGGCGGCGCGGCTCACGTCCTCCCAGGCCGCCCACGTGTCCTGACGCTGTCGCGAGATCCCCTGGGCGAGGTCGTAGACCATGCTGCCGAGCAGGAGGCGCAGCGGCGGGTCCTCGCTGTCGACGAGCGTGAGCACCGCGTCGGCGGCGAGCCGCGGGTCGCTGTCGACCGAGCCGTCCGCCCACTGCTTCTCGAGCTCCGCGCGCAGGGGCGCGTAGGCGTCGAGCGCGGTCGTCGTCGTCATGCTCGTGTACAGGTCCGTCCAGTACCCGCCCGGCTGCACGACGGTGACCGAGACCCCGAAGGGCGCCGCCTCCAGGGCGAGCGCCTCGCTCATCCCCTCGAGCGCGAACTTGCTCGCGCTGTACAGGCCCGTGCTCGGGAAGCCGGCGAGCGCGGCGATGCTCGACATCTGGAGCACGTGGCCCGAGCCCTGGCGCCGCAGCTGCGGCAGCGCCGCCTGGCTGACCCAGAGCGCCCCGAAGAAGTTCACCTCGAGCTGCGCGCGCGCCTGCGCCTCGGTGAACTCCTCGACCATGCCCATCGACATCGTCCCGGCGTTGTTCACGACGACGTCGAGTCGGCCGAGGTGCTCGACGGCGGTGTCGACCGCGGCCACCACCGCGTCGCGGTCGGTGACGTCGAGGGGGAGCGCGAGCACACGGTCGTGGTGCTCCGGGGCGAAGGCGTCCCGGGACGCGGTGCGCGCCGCGGCCACGACGCGGTCGCCGCGCTCCAGCGCCGCGACGGCGATCGCGTGCCCGATGCCGCGGCTCGCGCCGGTGACGAACCAGCTCCGGGCCGGCGGGGAGGTGTGTCGCATGACGGTTCCCTTCGAGAATGAGACGAGACGGCCCGTCTCGTTGGCTCGACCGTAGAGGGCTGCATGACCGTCGTCAAGACGAAACGGTCCGTCTCGCCGGGGTAGTCTGCCGCCATGGCCGCACCCGATCCCTCGCGCCGCAGCGAGTCCTCCCGCCGCGCCGTCCTCGCCGCCGCGCTCGACCTCCTCCAGGAGATCCCGTACCCGCAGCTGAGCATCGAGGGCATCGCGGCCCGCGCCCGCGTGGGGAAGCAGACGATCTACCGGTGGTGGCCGTCGAAGGCCGCGATCGTCCTCGACGCGTTCCTCACGCTCAGCGAGGGCGAGGACGGGGGAGCGCCGGTCCTGCCCGACACCGGAGACCTCGTCGCCGACCTGCGGCACGTGCTGCACGCGACCGTCGCCGAGCTGGAGGACCCGCGTCTCGCCGCGCCCATGCGCGCGCTCGCCACGGAGGCGGCGCACGACCCGGCGCTCGCGGACCTCTACCGCGAGCGCCTCGACGAGCCGCTCCGCGAGGCCAAGCGGCAGCGGCTCCGCAGCGCGCAGGAGTCCGGGGAGCTGGCCCCCGACGTCGACCTCGACGTCGCCGTCGACCTCGTCTGGGGCCCGGTGCTCAACCGCTGGCTCCAGCGGACGGGCCCGCTCACCGTCGAGTACGTCGACCGCGTCCTCGACACGGCGATGGGCGGGCTGCGCCCGCGCTGACCGGCGCCTCTTCCTCGACCACGGTCGAGCTCTTCACCGGACCGCCACGCGACCCCCTGTGGACGTGTCCCCAGGCGCCTCACAGGTTCGCCAGGATGTCCGTCATGAGAGAGCCGTGGGTCGACGTCGCGCTGGCGCGGCTCCCCGAGACGCGTTCCTGCCCCGCGTGCGCCGCGCCGTTGCGGTCGTCGCGGTGCGACCGGTGCCTGCTCGACCTCGTCGGGCCGCTCGCGTTCGAGGTGGCGGCGGCGTCGACCGACGCGGCCGACGCGCTGCGGCGGCGCCAGACCGCCCTCGACACGCTCCGGGCCGCCCAGCCCGAGGCGGCCGCGTGGGCCGCCCGTGCCGCCGTCGCGGCCCCGCCCGGCACGCTCCCCGGCGCCCTGCGCGGTGGCCGGCCCGGCGCGGCAGCGGGCGGCGGCTGGGGGGCCCCGGCGGGCCCGCCGCCGATGCGCCCGCTCGACACGGCCGGGCGCGGCGCGGCGGGGCCTCGCTCGTCGACCCTGTCGCCCGTGGCCGTACCGGGTGGACCGGTGCGTCCCGGAGCGGCCGGCCCGGTCGCGCCGGTGCCTGTGCCCGGGCCTGCCGGACCGCGCGCCGGTGGCGTCGGTCCGGGTGCGGCCCCCGCGCGGTCCGTCGGCCTCCAGCCCGTCCTCGCCGGGGCGGGGGCCGGGCTGCTCGCCGTGGCCGCCGTCGTCTTCGTGTTCTTCACGTTCGCCGACGACCTGGCCCTGCGCGCCCTCGTCACCGGGGTGGTCACCGCGCTCACGGTCGGCGCCGCGGTGCTCCTGCGGTCGCGCGGCCTGCGGTCGTCCGCGGAGGCCGTCGCGGCGCTGACCGTGGTGCTCGCCCTGGTCGACGTCGAGCTCGCGCTCAGCGCGTGGGCGCTCGACCCGGTGGGTGCCTCAGCGGCGCGCGCGACGCTGCTCGCCGTCGTGCTCGTCGGCCTCGGTGTCGTGGGCGAGCGGGCGCGCGTCCGGGCCTGGGTGACGGGCGCCGTCGTGCTCGGTCCTCTCGTGCCGCTGGTCGCGGCGCCCGCGGCCCAGGCGTCGTGGGGCTGGGCCGTCGCGCTCCTCGTGACGGCGTGCCTGACGGCGGTCGCCGGCCCCGTCGCCGCGGCGGCCGGCGCGCGCGTGGGCGGCACCCTCGGCGCGGAGCGCGGGTTCCTGGGCGTCGTGCGCACGGTCGCGGTGCTCCTCGCGGTCCTCGTCGGGTTCACCGTCGCCGCGCCGCCGGGGCTGCCCGGGGGAGCGGGTGCGGCGCTCGTCGCGCTCGGGGTGGCGCTCGTCGCGACGCTGCTCCGGGTCACGACGGGCGAGCGGCGCTGGTACGCGGTCGGCGGCGCCGCGGCGGTGCTCGCCGGCGCGCTGCTCGGCACGGGCGACGGCGTCGGCTTCGTGGGTCTCGCGCCCGCGCTCGGCGCGCTCGCGTGGGTCGTCGTGCTGGTGCTCACCGGCCGCCGCGTGTCGGCGGGGGTGCTCCGGGTGCCGGTCCCGCCGATCGGGCGCTCCGACGCGCTGCTCGGGGGCGCCGTCGTCGTGCTCGTCATGGCGGGCCCCGCCCTCGCGCTCGCGGGCCTGCGGGCCGCCGAGGTGCTCGTGACCCCGACCGCGGGCACGAGCGCCGTGCTCGACGCCGCGCCGCTCGGCGTGGGCGTCCTGTCCGCCGGGCTGGCGGGCGAGGGCACGGCGCCCGGGACCGTCGGCGCGGCGCTGCTCGACGGCACGCTCGTCGGTCTCCTCTCCGTGCTCGTCGTCCTGCTCGTCGCGGCCCGGCTCCCGCTGCGCACGCCGCGGACCGCGCCGCCCCTCCTCGGTGGGGCGTCGCGGCTCGGGGCGGCACCCATCGTCGTGACCGGGCGCACGCTCGCCCCGTGGGCGGCGCTCGCGCTCGTCCTCACCCTCGTGCTCGACCCGCGGCTCGCGGGCGTCTCGTCGCTCGTCCTGCTCGCGCTGCTCGTCGCGGCGCTGCTCGTCGTGACGGCGCGGCCGGCCCCGGCCGCCGCGCCCGCCGGGACCGACCGCTCGGCGGCTGCCGCCGCCGGCGCCCCGTCGCCCGGGGTCGTCGTGCGCGCCGTCCGGCGCGGGCTCGGACCCGCCCTGCGCCCCGTCGCGCGCCTCGTGCCCGGCCCGCGCACCGCCGTCCGCCACGGTCTGCTGCCCGTCGGCCGGTCCGAGCGGCGGGCCGCGCACGCCGCCGCCGTCGCGGGCACCGTCCTCGCGCTCGTCCTCCTCGTCGCCGGGTCCTGGGTCGCGCGCCCGACGGCGACCGCCGGGGCCGTCGTCGTCGGCCTGCTCCTCCTCGCGGCGCGCGCCGCCGCGCCGCGGTCCCTGCACGCGCCCCTCGTCGGGGTCGCGTACGGGTACGCGCTGCTCGTGCTCGGGGTGACGCTCGCGTGGAGCGGCGCCGGGACGGTCGTCGTGCTGTGCGGGGTCTCCGGCGTCGCCTCGCTCGCGGCGCTCGCGGTGACGCTCGCCCCGCGCGTCGACCGGCACTCGTGGTGGGCGGTCCTCGGCGTGACGGCCGTGCCGTTCGGGCTCGGCGTGCTCACCGTCGTCGACGAGCGCAGCACCTGGTCCGTCGCGGCGTGCCTCGCGATGCTCGCGCTCGAGGTCGTCCTGGTCGGCTCCCGGCGCCCCGGCTCGGTGACGGCGCTGCGCGTCCTCGCCGCGGCCCTCGTGCTCCCGACGGCGACCGTCGCCGTGGTGAGCGCGGGCGCGCTCGTGCTCCCGGGCAGCGGCTCGCCCGTCGTCCTGCCCGTCGTCGCCGTCCTCGTCGCGGCGGCCCTCGCGGGGGCCCGGCCGCTCGCGGCACGGCTCGACCTCGGGGCGGGCCGCGTCGCCGTCGAGGGGAGCGCGGCCGTGACGGGGGCCATCGCGGTCGGGCTCGCGTACGGGCGCCCCGCCGCGGGCCCGACGATCGCCGTCGCCGTGCTGCTCCTGCTCGCCGTCGGCGCAGGGCTCGCCGCGCGCGACCGCGACCGGCGGGGGAGTGGTGGCTCGCCGCCGTCCTCGGCACCGCGGCGCTGTGGACGGCGCTCGCGGCCGCCGAGGTCGGGCTCGTCGAGGCGTACACCGCGCCGCCCGCGGTCGCCGCCGTCGTCGTCGGCGCGCTCCTCGCCCGTCGTGCGCGGCGCGGGTGGGAGCTCGCGGGCGCGGGTCTCGTGCTGCTCGTCGTGCCGTCGGTGCTCGTCCTGGGCGCGGCCCCGGGCGCGGGCGACGTCCGCGCGTCGCTGCTCGTCGTCGCCGGTGCGGCGGCGGTGGCCGGTGCGGTGCTGCTCCGGCAGGGGACGACGGCGGGCGGCGTCGCCCCGGCCGCGACGACCCGCAGCGCGTGGCGGCGTGCCGGTGCGCTCCGGCTCGCCGGAGCCGCGGTGCTCGCCGCGGTCGCCGGGACGGTGGAGTCGCTGCACGTCGCGCACGTGCCCGGCGGTGGCGCGCTGTTCGTCCTCGGGTTCGCGTGGGCGGTCGCGGCGGGCGGCGTGGCGCTCGGCGCGGGGCTCGTCGCGGCGCGCTCGGCCTCGGGGCGGGGTGCCGCGGCGGCGCGGCGCTGGGCCGTCGCGCCCGCCTTCGGGCTCGTGGTGGTCGGCGCCGTCGCGAACGTGCGGCCCGTGTGGGGCGTCATCGCGGCGGTCTGGCTCGTCGAGGTCGCGCTGCTCGTGGTGCTCGTGGTGGGGGTGCGCCGCGCCGTGCGCGGGCGGCTCGACCTCCCGCCCGCGTGGTTCCTGTGGCTGCTCGCCCTCGTCGCCGCGATCGGTGCGTGGTCGCCGCGCGAGCTGCGCGTCGAGGTCTTCTCCCTCCCGCTCGGCGCCGGGCTCCTCGTCGCGGGCTACCTCGCGCTCGCGGCGGGCACCGCGGGCACGACGAGCACGGCGGGAACCGCGGGCACGGCGGGCACGGCCCCGGGCGGACCGAGCGGTCTCCCGGCCGCGCCCGCGCGCACGCCCCGGCCCCTCGGCGGCTGGCCCGTCGGCGTCGTCGGGTCGTGGCGTGCCCTCGCGCCCGGGCTCCTCGCGCTCGTCGGGCCGTCGGTGCTCGCGACGTACACCGACGCGCGCACGTGGCGCGCGATGCTCGTCGTCGCGCTCGCGCTCGCGGCGGTCCTCGTCGGGACGCGCAAGCACCTCGCGGCGCCGTTCCTGCTGGGCGTCGCCGTGCTGCCGGTCGAGATCCTCGTCGTGTTCGTCTCGCAGCTCGGCACGCGCATCTCCGCCGGGCCGTGGATGCTCACGCTCGCCGCGGCGGGTGGCCTGCTGCTCATCATCGCGACGTACTACGAGCGGCGGATCGCCGCGTACGACGGCGCCGCCGCGTACGTCCGGGACCTGCGCTGACCGAAATCCCTACCGGGTGGCCCGTTTCTCCCCCGGGTGGCCCATAATGTTCGGGATCCGCCGCACGACGGCGGGCTCATCGGCAACGTAGGCGGGGGCGAGGCCGCGACGGCACACGGAGGTGTCCGGTCGTCGGGCCACGCCCCGGGGGCGCAGTCCCTGGAGAACGGCATCGTGATCAGGATCGGCATCGTGGAGGACGACCCCGCGAGCAGCGCGCTGCTCGTGGAGTACCTGCGACGCTACGAGCAGGAGCACGGCGAGCAGTTCGCCGTCGCGCTCTTCGCCGACGGCGAGCAGGTGGTCACCGGGTACCGGCCGGACTTCGACATCCTGCTGCTCGACGTCGAGATGCCGAACCTCGACGGCTTCAGCGCCGCCCGCCGCATCCGCCAGGTCGACGCGGACGTCGTCCTGATCTTCATCACCAACATGACCCAGCACGCGATCAAGGGGTACGAGGTCGACGCGCTGAGCTACATGCTCAAGCCGCTGCGGTACTTCGCGTTCTCCCAGGAGCTCAAGCGGTCCGTGGCCCGGCTCCGACGGCGGTCGGCCGACTACCTGCTGCTCGCGGTCGACGGCGGCCTGGCCCGCGTCGCGACGGACGACATCGTCTTCCTCGAGAGCGCGAAGCACCGCACCACCGTGCACACGGTGGACGGGAGGCACTCCGTCGTCGGGCCGCTCAAGGCGCTCGAGGCCCAGCTGGAGGGCCGGGACTTCTTCCGGAGCAACAGCGGCTACCTCGTGAACCTGCGGCACGTGCTCGCGGTCCAGGGCAGCAGCGTGCTCCTGGTCGGCGGGCACGACCTGCTCATCAGCCGGGCGCGGAAGAAGGCGTTCCTCGCGGCCCTCACCGACTACCTGGGGGCGCGACGGGCATGAGCGCCGCGACCGACCTCATGGCGACCCTGCCCGACATCCCGCGCGCGTTGACCGGCTTCGCGGAGTGGCTCGCGTGCCTGGTCTACGTGCTCCTGCGCCGACCCCGCCTGCCGCGGGCCCGGCTCGTGGCGCTCGCCGTCGCCGCCCTCGCCGCGCAGGTCGGGGTGCAGGCGCTCGCCGACCTGCTCCCGCGTCAGCTGTGGACCGTCGGGATGGCCGCCGCGGTCGCGTGCATGTACGGGTTCATCGTCGCGGCGGCGCGCGTCTCGGCGCGCGACGCGGGGTACTTCGCGGCGCGCGCGCTCGTGCTCGCCGAGCTCGTGGCGGCGCTGCACTGGCAGGTCCACTGCTTCTTCTTCCTGCCCGACGGCCGACCCGGCACGGCCTGGCAGGTCGCGTTCTTCGTCCTCGTGTACGCGGTGGGGTACGGGGTCGCGTACGTCGTCGAGTCCCGCCACTTCCGCCCCGACCAGGAGCTCGACGTCACGGTCGGCGAGCTCGCGTCGGCGGTCGCGATCGCGCTCGTCACGTTCTTCATGAGCAACATCAGCTTCCTCAACGCGAACACGCCGTTCAGCGGACGCCTCGGGCTCGAGATCTTCTACATCCGCACGCTCGTCGACCTGTGCGGGTTCGTCGCCCTCTACGCCCAGCAGGGCCAACGGCTCCAGCACCAGGCGCGGTCCGAGGTGCGCGCCATCGACGAGATGCTGCGGCGGCAGCACGAGCAGTACCTGCAGTCGAAGCGGAACATGCAGATCGTCCACCGCAAGTACCACGATCTCAAGCACCAGATCGGGGTGATCCGCGCCGAGGCGGACCCGGGCCGGCGCGCGTCCTACCTCGACCACCTGGAGGCCAGCATCTCCGGCCACGCCCGGCAGGCCGACACCGGCAACGGCGTGCTCGACGTGATCCTCACGACCAAGAGCCAGGAGTGCGCGGAGCGGGACATCGACCTCACGTGGGTGGTCGACGGCGCCCTGCTCGACTTCATGTCCGCGATGGACGTCGCCGCGGTGTTCGGCAACGCCCTGGACAACGCGATCGACGGCGTCATGGCCGTCCCCGACCCGGAGCGGCGGATCATCAAGGTCGCGGTCTACGCGCGCGACCGCTTCGTGCTGCTCACGGTCGAGAACTACTTCTCCGGCGAGCTCCGCACCGAGGGCGGGGACATCGTCACCCGGCGCGCCGACCGCACCCGGCACGGGTACGGGCTCAAGTCCATCCGGTACACCGCGGAGAAGTACGGCGGGTCGATGACGGTGAACACCGAGGACCGCTGGTTCCTCCTGCGCGTCCTGCTGCCCATGCCGGAGGACCGCCCGCCCACGGGCTCGCCCCGGCAGGCGGCGTCGGCCACGCACCCGGCGTAGACCCGCGCCCCGCGGCCACGGACCCCGGCCGGGGTCACGGGCCGTCGCACGGCCACGGCCGCCGCCCCGGAGGCCGCCGGACGGCCCGTCCGGGCGGGACCTGGGACCCGCCCACCGTGACCCCGCCGTGACCTCGACGACCGTTCGTGGACGCAAAGCGACGGTTCGTGCACCCGGCCGCCCTCGCCGCCGCCCGCGTCCATAGCGTGACGGCGCGGCTCAGGGACCACGACGTCCCGGGCCTCGACGGGTTCGCAGAGCTCGCTGCGCCACGCACGCGCCTCCGGGTGGGTCGCCGGGGTCGGTGCGGAGCGGGTGGGCGCGGAGACGACAAGGGAAGGTCGATGAAGACAACGACAACGGCGGGACACCGCGACAACCGGGCGGGCCGCGTCAAGGGAGCGGCGGCGCTCGCGAGCCTCGCGCTCGTGGCTGCGGCGGGATGCACGGCGGGCACCACGGACGACGAGAGCGCGGCGGACGCGTTCACGACCCGGGAGGTCACGGACGGGACCACGTCCTTCGTGGTCGTCGACAACCCGGGCGACGGGCCCACGCTCTCCTACGGCAAGGACAGCGCGGTCGAGCTCCTCACCGAGGAGGTCGACGGCCAGGAGCTCGCGTTCAAGGACATGAACGCGAACGGGACGCTCGACACGTGGGAGGACTGGCGCGAGCCGGCCGAGGAGCGCGCGGCGGCCCTCGCCGAGGAGCTCACGATCGAGCAGATCGCGGGGCTCATGCTCTTCAGCTCGCACGAGCGGTCGCAGGCCGACGGCCTCACGGACGCCCAGAAGGAGTACCTGACGGACTCCCACCTGCGCAACGTCCTGCACGCGGGCCCGAGCGACGTCGAGGCGACCGTCACGTGGGCCAACGAGATGCAGGCCTACGCCGAGTCGCTCGCGACCGCGGACGAGCCCTACGTCCCGGTGAACTTCGCCTCCGACCCGCGCTCGACCGCGGGCTCCGGCGGCTACAACGCCGAGGGCGCCGACATCTCGCGGTGGCCGTCGAACCTCGGCCTCGCGGCGACGTTCGACGTCGAGCACATGGACAACTTCGCCGAGATGTCCTCCGCGGAGTACCGCGCGCTGGGCATCACGACGGCCCTCAGCCCGCAGATCGACCTCGCGACCGAGCCGCGGTGGCTGCGCGTCGGCGGCACGTTCGGCGAGGACGTCGAGCAGAGCACGGAGCTGGCCGCCGCCTACGTGGACGGCTACCAGAGCACGAGCGGCCAGGACGGCTGGGGCCCCGAGTCCGTCAACGCGATGATCAAGCACTGGGCGGGCGACGGCCCCGGCGAGGGCGGCCGCGAGGCCCACACCGACGCCGGCAAGTACGGCGTCTACCCGGGCGGCAACTTCGACGCGCACACCGAGGCGTTCCTCGGGTCGCTCGACTCCGCGGCCGTCATGTCGGCGTACTCGATCGCGCTCGACGGCGCGGGCGAGCCGCTGTTCGGCGAGCGCGTCGGCACGGCGTACGACGACACGCGCATGAACCTGCTCCGCGAGGAGAACGGCTACCAGGGCGTCGTCGTCACCGACTGGGGCGTCACGACCGGGATGAACGACGAGGGCGCGGTCATCGCGACCGGCTGGGGCGCCGAGGACCTCACCAAGGAGCAGCGCCACTACGAGATCCTCAAGACCGGCCACGACATGTTCGGCGGGAACAACGACGTCGAGCCGGTCCTCGCGGCCCACGAGATGTGGCAGGCCGACTTCGAGGCCGGCACGAACGACGTCGACGCCGACACGCGGTTCCGCGAGTCGGGCGCGCGCATCCTCACGATGTTCTTCAACCCGGGCCTGTACGAGAACGCGTACCTGGACCTCGACGAGTCCACGTCGATCCTCGCGAGCGACGACAAGGTCGACGCGGGCTACGCGGCACAGCTCGACTCCGTGGTCCTGCTGAAGAACGACGGCGAGACCGTCACCGCCGCGGACGCCGAGGCGTGGAAGGACAAGACCGTCTACATCCCGCGCAGCTACAACACCGGCTTCGCGAGCTCGTTCGGTCCGGGCGAGTACACCGAGGGCGCCGGGATCGACCTCGAGGTCGCCGAGCAGTACTTCGGCACCGTGCTCACCGACGAGGCCGTCACGGACGCCGACGACAAGGTCACGAGCTACACCGCTCCCGACCTGTCGGACGTCGACCTCGTGCTCGTCGGCATGGACAGCCCGGACAACGGCGGCACGTTCTCGAACATCGGGCACGACCTCGAGAACGACACCTGGTACCCGCTGTCGCTGCAGTACCGCCCGTACACCGCGGACGGCCCGAACGTGCGCCAGACCTCGATCTCCGGCGACCTGCTCCCGGACGGCACGCGCCAGAACCGCTCGTACTTCGGGAGCACGTCGAAGATCGCGAACGAGTCGGACCTCGACGCGTTCGAGCGCGCCGTGGCGGCCGTCGAGGCGACCGGCAAGGACATCCCGGTCGTCACCGTCCTCAAGGCGACCAACCCGGTCGTCCCGGCCGAGTTCGAGCCCGCGTCCGACGCGATCGTCGTCGGCTTCGGCACGAGCGACCAGGCGCTCCTCGAGGTCGTGCTCGGCCTCCACGAGCCCCAGGGCCGCCTGCCCGTCCAGCTCCCGAAGGACATGGACACGGTCGAGGCGCAGCAGGAGGACGTCGCGAAGGACATGACGCCCTACACCGACGCCGCGGGCAACGCCTACGACTACGGCTTCGGGCTGAGCTACGGCGGGCCGATCACGGACTGACGGACCGCACGGGCGGGCGGTCGCACGAGCGGCCGCCCGCCCGGGGCGGACGGCGCCCGTCCGGCGCCGTCCGACCCCGACCAGGCCGCGGGGTGGGCCCGCGGCACGAACGAACCAAGGAGCAGGAAGTGAAGCGGAACAAGGCGCTGACCACGGGGATCGGGCTGCTCGTCGCCGTCACGGGGGCCTTCGGGCTGACGGCGTGCGGGAGCGGCGACGACTCCGCCGCCGGGCCGTCGTCGTCAGAGAGCCAGGCGACCGACGTCGACGTGGCGACCGACCTCGAGAACGCGCGCACGGCGGTCGCCGACGCGCTCGCGGAGGACGACAGCTGGGCGCAGATCATGCTCGCCAGCGACGTCAAGGAGCCGACGGTCAAGTACGGCCTCCTCGTGGTGCCGTTCGTCCCCTCCGACGCCGCCTCGCGCGTCCAGGGCACGGTCGACATCAAGGACGGGAAGTACACGATCGAGGCCGACTCCGCCGAGACCGGCGAGACGTGGCAGATCGACCAGGACGGCACCATCACCCCGGCCGGGGAGTAGCCGCACCGCTCCCCGCCGTCCGCCTCCCCGCCCGCCTCGCCGGGCGGACGGCGAGGCGGACGGCGGGGGCACCGGACGGCACGGGTCGAGCACGGACGACCGTCCGTGCCGCAGAAACGACCGATCGTGCAGCCGCGGCGGGCGGCGCCGTACCCCGCTCCTAGCCTGAGGAACGGGCCGCACTCGAGGAGGAATGCAGTGAACGCCAGGGCGAAGAACGCCGACGGTGCCAGGACACCGATGTCGAACAAGAAGTTCCTGTGGATCTGGGTCCCCGTGCTCGCGACGGTGACCGTGCTCGTCGTCGTCGCGAACGTCGCGCTCAACGTCGCGGGCGGCTGGGTCGCGTCCCAGCTCGGGTCCGGCACCTACACGTTCACCAACTCCGAGGAGTCCTCGGGCTGGGACACCGCGTACTACACGGCCGAGCACGACAGCCAGGAGTCCGTCGACGAGGCCGCGAAGGCCCTCGTCGAGGAGATCGCGGCCGGCGGCATCGTCCTCGCGAAGAACGAGGCCGGCGCGCTGCCCCTCACGCCCGACGCCCGCGTGACCATGCTGGGCCGCGCGTCCGCGGACCCGGTGTTCGGCGGCTCGGGCTCCGGCTCGGTCGACACGAACTCTGCCGTGACCGTCCGCGGGGGCCTCGAGAACGCGGGCCTCACGGTCAACGACGAGGTCTACGCCTCGATCGAGGCGTTCGCGGCGGAGAACCCGCGCGGCCACATCGAGATGGACAACCCCGACGCGTCGAGCTACACCGTCGGCGAGCTGCCCGTCAGCGACTACGAGGCCCGGTCCGGGACGTTCGCCGAGTTCGGCGACGCCGCGATCGTCACGATCGGCCGCCCCGGCGGCGAGGGCGGCGACCTCACGCGCGACATGACCGGCTGGGACGACCACGCCGAGCCCGGTCAGCACCAGCTCGAGCTGAACAAGGACGAGAAGGACCTGATCGCGCTCGCGAAGTCGAGCTTCGAGACGGTCGTCGTGGTCGTCAACGCGTCCACGACCCTGGAGCTCGGCGAGCTGCAGGCCGACCCGGAGGTCGACGCGATCCTCCTCGCGGGCTCGCCCGGCGCCACCGGCTTCAACGCCCTGGGGTCGGTCCTCACGGGCGAGGTCAACCCGTCCGGCCGCACGGTCGACGTGTGGGCCGCCGACTTCACGGCCGACCCGACGTTCGCCAACTTCGGGAGCTTCTTCTACTCGAACGTCGAGGCGTCCTACCCCGTCTCGGCGGTCGAGAAGGCGACGTCCAACGCGACCGTCACGAGCAACGCGCCGTTCGTGAACTACAGCGAGGGCATCTACGTCGGGTACCGCTACTACGAGACCGCTGCGGCCGAGGGCTTCATCGACTACGACGACGCGGTGGTCTACCCGTTCGGCTACGGCCTGAGCTACACCGACTTCGCGTGGGCGGTCACGGGCACCGAGGCGGGCGACGTCGACGGGACCGTCGCGGTCACGGTCGAGGTGACGAACACGGGCACCGTCGCCGGCCGTGACGTCGTCGAGCTCTACTACTCCGCGCCGTACACGCCCGGCGGGATCGAGAAGTCCGAGGTCGTCCTCGGCGACTTCGCCAAGACCGGGACGATCGCGCCGGGCGCGAGCGAGACGGTGACCCTCGAGCTCGCCGTCGAGGACATGGCGTCCTACGACCACCTGGGCGCGAAGGCGTACGTCCTGGAGGCGGGCGACTACACGCTCAGCCTGCGCACCGACTCCCACACCGTCGCGGCGGGCACCGAGCCGATCACCTACCCGGTCGCGTCCGACGTCGTGTACACGGGCGAGGAGCACCGCGCGTCGGACCTCGCCGAGGTGACCAACCGGTTCGACGACGTCTCCGCGCGCTTCAGCGCCGACGGCGCGGACGGCACGGTCGTCCCGATGTCCCGCGCCGACTTCGCGGGCACGTTCCCGCAGGCCCCGACGGCCGAGCAGTCGGTCGCGGACGAGGCCACCCAGGAGGGCTTCGCCGCCTGGGACCACGAGGCCGAGGCCGCCGCGTTCGACGGCGAGATGCCGGCGACGGGCGAGCGCTCCGACCTGACGCTCGTCGACCTGCGCGGCCTGCCGAAGGACGACCCGCGGTGGGAGGAGCTGCTCGACTCCCTGACGGTCGGCGACATGACGGACATGCTCCTCAACGGCGCGTACCAGACGGCCGCGATCGCCTCGATCGCCAAGCCGCAGACGGTCGAGCCGGACGGCCCGGCGGGCTTCTCGTCCTTCATCAACTCGTCGATCAACGGCGTCGCCTACCCGTCCGAGGTGCTCATCGCGCAGACGTGGGACGTCGACCTCGGCACCGCGATGGGCACGATGATCGGCGAGGAGGCCCTGCAGAAGGGGCTCAACGGCTGGTACGCGCCCGCGGTGAACCTGCACCGCTCGCCGTTCGGCGGCCGCAACTTCGAGTACTACTCGGAGGACCCGCTCCTCTCGGGCCGCATGGCCGCCGCCGTGTCGAACGGCGCGGCGAGCAAGGGCGTCTACACGATGCTCAAGCACTTCGCGCTCAACGAGCAGGAGACGAACCGCGTCGACAACGGCCCGGCGACCTGGGCGACCGAGCAGACGATCCGCGAGATCTACCTCAAGCCGTTCGAGCTCGCGATCAAGGACGTCTCCCTGGACGTCCGCTACATCGCGGACGACGAGGGCACGATCGAGGAGACGACGGTCGGGGCGCTCGGCATCATGAGCTCCTTCAACCGCATCGGCGCGACGTGGACGGGCGGCTCGAAGCCGCTCATGACGGACGTGCTGCGCGGGGAGTGGGGCTTCGAGGGCTTCGCGATCACGGACTTCAACCTGTACCCGTACATGAACCCCAACGAGGGTCTCGACGGGGGCACGGACCTGACGCTCACCTTCCAGCCGTCGAAGTCGTTCGGCGACACGACGTCCGCGAAGGCCGTCACCGACATCCGGAACGCGACCCACAACATCCTGTTCACGGTGGCCAACTCGAACGCCATGAACGGGCTCGCCCCCGGCGCGACGGTCACGTACACGCCGCCCACCTGGGTCTACGTCCAGATCGGCGTGTCGGTCCTCCTCGGGCTGCTCGTCCTGGTCGGCGCCTTCCTCGTGGTCCGGCGCGTCCGCCGGCACCGGTCGGCGGCCGAGGAGGTCGCCGCACCCGCCTCCGAGCCGGCGGTCCCCGCCGCCCGGTAGCCGGTGACCACAGGGTCTCCCGGGCGGGCGACCGCCCGGGAGACCTGGCACCCGGCGCCGTCGGGCCGGCGGCGCCCACCACCGCCGGCCCGACGCCGGGGCCCGGACCGCCGTCCGGCACCGGGCCCCCGCCCCGCGCGTCCGACCAGTCGCCGTCCGCGGCGCACCGCCGACGGCCGGCCCCGGCCTGCCCGGGACCGCCCCGACGCACCCCGCACGACCCCACGACCACGCAAGGAGAGCACCGTGCAGCTCCACGGCGAGACCACCGCCGCGGCCGGCGAGACGGCCGCGGCCCCGGGGACGACGACCGCCGTCGTCCCGACCGCGAGCCTGACGCTCCTGGAGAAGGCGGCCCTGCTGACGGGGAAGACCGTGTGGGAGACGCACGACCTCCCGCGGCTCGGCGTCCGCTCCCTCTGGCTGGCCGACGGCCCGCACGGCGTCCGCAAGCAGCTCGGCGCCGCCGACCACCTCGGCATCGCGGCCTCGCAGGAGGCCACGTGCTTCCCGACGGCGGCCGCCGTGGCGAACACGTGGGACGTCGAGCTGGCCGAGCGCGTGGGCTCCGCGCTCGGCGCCGAGGCCGCGGCGCAGGACGTGGACGTGCTGCTCGGCCCGGGCCTCAACATCAAGCGGTCGCCGCTCGGCGGGCGCAACTTCGAGTACTTCTCCGAGGACCCGTTGCTCGCGGGCCGGATGGCCGCCGGCTACGTGCGCGGGATCCAGTCCCACGGCGTCGCCGCGTGCCCCAAGCACTTCGCGGTGAACTCCCAGGAGCTGCGCCGCATGGTCTCGGACTCCGTGGTCGACGAGCGCACGCTCCGGGAGGTCTACCTCTCCGCGTTCGGGATCGTCGTCGCGGAGGCCCGGCCCCGGACGGTCATGTCGTCGTACAACCTCGTCAACGGCGTCTACGCCCATGAGGACCCGTTCCTCCTCACCCAGGTCCTGCGCCGGGAGTGGGGGTTCGACGGCGCCGTCGTCTCCGACTGGGGCGGCTCGAACGACGTCGTCGCCGCCGCGGCGGCCGGTGGCACCCTCGAGATGCCGGCGGCCGGCCTGGGCTCGGCGCGCCGGCTCGTCGACGCCGTGCGGTCGGGCCGCCTCGACGCGGCCGACCTCGACGCGCGCGCCGAGGAGGTGCTGCGGCTCGTCGCCGCGGCCCGCGAGCCGGGCACCGCCCCGGCCGTCGACGCCGACGCCCACCACGCGCTCGCCCGCGAGGTCGCGGCGCGCTCGGCGGTGCTGCTCAAGAACGAGGACGCGATCCTGCCGCTCGCGGCGGGGACCAGGGTCGCGGTCGTCGGCGACTTCGCGCGCACCCCGCGCTACCAGGGCTCCGGGTCGTCCGCGGTCAACCCGACGCGCCTCGACAGCGTGCTCGACGTGATCGACGGCTCGGGGCTCGAGCTGACGACGTTCGCCCCCGGCTTCCGTCGGGACGGCACGCCCGACGCCGCGCTGCGCGAGGAGGCGGTCGCGGCCGCGCAGGGCGCGGACGCGGTGCTGCTGTTCCTCGGCCTCGACGAGATCGCCGAGTCGGAGGGTCTGGACCGCACGACGCTCGCGCTGCACCCGGCGCAGGTCGAGGTGCTCGAGGCCGTGGCCGCGGTCAACCCCGCGACCGTCGTGGTCCTCGCGGGCGGGGGCGCGATCTCCACCCCGTGGCTCGGCGCGGCTCGTGCGCTCGTGCACGGCTACCTCGGGGGGCAGGCCGGGGCCGGGGGCGTCCTCGACGTGCTCACCGGCGCCGTCAACCCGTCGGGGCGGCTCGCCGAGACGCTGCCCGTGCGGCTCGCGGACACCCCGACCGCCGCGTCGTTCCCCGCGACCGGGCGCACCGCCGTCTACCGCGAGGGCCTGTACGTCGGCTACCGGTACTACACGAGCGCCGACGTCCCGGTCGCGTTCCCCTTCGGCTTCGGGCTGTCGTACACGACGTTCTCGCACTCCGACCTCGTGGTCGACGCGGACGCGGGAGCCGTCGGCGTGACGGTCACGGTCACCAACACCGGGCCCGTCGCGGGGGCGGACGTCGTGCAGGTCTACGTGCGTCGGGAGACGCCGGGCGTCCACCGCCCGGACCGCGCGCTCGCGGGGTTCGCGCGCGTCGAGCTCGACCCGGGCGAGTCGCGCACGGTCACCGTGCCCCTCGGGGACGCGGCGTTCCGGCACTGGGACGTGGCGACCGGGGCGTGGCAGGTCGAGCAGGGTGCCTGGTCGGTGCTCGTCGGCTCCCACGTCGACGACCTCCCGCTGC
The DNA here is from genome assembly GCF_015327065.1 of Cellulosimicrobium sp. JZ28. NCBI lineage: Bacteria > Bacillati > Actinomycetota > Actinomycetes > Micrococcales > Promicromonosporaceae > Cellulosimicrobium > Cellulosimicrobium sp. JZ28. The sequence continues at coordinate 4,183,906 of NZ_CP017660.1, forward strand.
GCGCGACGGTCGAGCTCGACGGCACGGTGCCTCCGCGCACCGAGGACGACCTGCCCGAGCCGTACCGCACCGGACGCGTCCACGACGTGTCGGACGCGCAGTTCGCGGCGCTCCTCGGCCGGCCGGTCCCGACCGCGGCGTGGTCCGGGGTGCTCGGCGTGAACGACCCGCTCTCGCGCCTCGCCGACGCGCGCTCGCCCCTGGCCCGGCTCGCGTTCCGCGTCCTGTCCTGGCGGCGCGACGCGGCCGACCGCAAGGGTGCGCCGGACCTCAACGTCCTCTTCCTGCTCAACATGCCGTTCCGGGCCATCGGGAAGATGACCGGCGGCATGGTCGACGACGCCATGGTCGACGGCATCGTCCGCATCGTCAACGGCCACTTCTTCCGCGGCACCGGCGCCGTCGTGCGCGGGTTCGTCCGCAACCGCCGTGCCGACCGTCGTACCGCCCGCACGCTGCGCGGCGACGCCTGACCCGCTCGAAAGGGAACACCCATGCTCACCCGCCTCCGCGACGCCTGGCGCCGGTTCTCCGAGAAGCGACCCGGGACCGCGCAGTTCGTCGTGTTCCTCGTGCTGAGCAACGGCATCACCGTGCTGCAGCTCGCGCTCATGCCCCTCATCAAGTGGGTCTTCGGCATGACCGCCCTGGTGGACGTCGCGTTCCAGGTCTGGCCGGTCGGGACGAACCCGGACGGGTCGGCCTACTACGTCTTCGACTACGCCGCCGGTCCGCTCCCGGGCGGCGGCGGGGGCTGGCATACTTCCTCGCCGTGCAGATCACCTTGCTGGTGGCGCAGGTGATCAACTTCTTCGCTCAGCGCACCATCACGTTCAAGTCGAACTCGTCGGTCGCGAAGGCCGCGCTCTGGTACACCATCGCGTACGTCGTCATCTCGATCGCGGCGGCCGCCGCGCAGGGCCTGTACAAGACGCCGATCTACGAGCTGTTCATCGACACGTGGGGCCTGGGCGGCGCCGGCGAGACCCTCGCGGACTTCACGACGATGATCATCAACGCCGCGATCTCGTTCTGGGTGTTCTTCCCGATCTTCAAGGTCATCTTCAAGCAGGTGCCCGAGACGCCGGCCGCGCCGGAGGCGGAGCACGCCGGAGAGGTGCGTGCGTCGTGACCCCGCTCCTGACCGTCGTGGTCCCGGCGTACAACGCCGAGCCGTACCTGGCGCGCGCCCTCGACTCGCTCGTCGGGTTCGGTCCCGAGGTGGAGGTGCTCGTCGTCGACGACGGCTCCACCGACGGGACGGCGGCGCTCGCCCAGGGCTACGCGGACCGGTACCCGGGCGAGGTGCACGTGCTGCGCAAGGCCAACGGCGGGCACGGGTCGGCGATCAACACCGGCCTCGACCACGCGCGCGGGGAGTACCTCAAGGTCGTGGACGCCGACGACTGGGTGGACCGCGCCGCGCTCGCCCAGGTGCTCACGACGCTGCGCGGGTTCGTGCGCCGGTTCGTGGACGCCGGCACCCCCGGCGGGGAGCCCGTCGACCTGCTGGTGAGCAACTTCGTGTACGAGAAGGTCGGCAAGCGCGTGAAGACGGCCGTCCGGTACCGCGGCGCGCTGCCGCGCGGACGCGTGCTCACGTGGTCGCAGACCCGCCGCTTCGCCAAGCGCCAGTACATGATGATGCACGCCCTCATGTACCGGACCCAGGTGCTGCGCGACGCGGGCCTGCGGCTCCCCGAGCACACGTTCTACGTGGACAACCTGTACGCGCTGGTGCCGCTCGCGCACGTGCGCACGCTGTACTACCTCGACGTCGACCTCTACCGGTACTTCATCGGCCGCGAGGACCAGTCCGTGCACGAGGCCGTCATGCTCAAGCGGCTCGACCAGCAGCTCCGCGTCAACTGGCTCATGCTCGAGCACGTCTCCCGGACCCCGGTGACCGACCGGCGCCTGCGTCGCTACCTGCTGCACTACGTGGAGATCATCTGCGCGGTGTCGTCGATCCTGCTCGTGCGTGCGGGGACGCCCGCGTGCCTCGTGGAGAAGGAGCGGCTCTGGTCGCGCCTGCGCGCCCAGGACCCCCAGCTCTACCACCAGGTGCGCTGGTCGGGCCTCGGGCAGATCGCCAACCTCCCCGGTCCGGCGGGACGGCGCGTGACCGTCCTGGCCTACCGGGTCGCGCAGCGCGCGATCGGCTTCAGCTGACCGTCCCCGTCAGCGCGGGCCGCGGCGCTGCTTCTCGATGAGCGGCCGCAGCCGGTAGGGGATGAGCTCGCCCATCGACAGCGAGGTCTCCGTGCGCTCGACGCCGTCGATCGCGAGGATCGCGGCGTCGATGCGGAAGAGGTGGTCCGTGTCGCGGCACGCGACGGTGACGCGCAGGTCCGCGGTGCCGCTGCGCCCGAACGCCTGCACGACCTCGGGGATGCGCGCGAGGTCGTCGACGATGCGCGCGAGCTCCTTCTGCCGGAGCTGCACCTCGACGAACGCCGTGAGGGGGTGTCCCAGCACGTGCGGGTCGATGCGCCGGTCGAGGTCGAGGAACGCGCCCTCGGCCTCGAGGCGGGCGAGCCGCGCGGCGACCGTGTTGCGGGAGAGCCGCAGCCGGTCGGCGAGCGCGACGATCGTGGCCCGCGGGTCGTCGGCGAGCGCGAGCAGGAGGTCGAGGTCGACAGCGTCGGCGCTGTGCATGGTGCTCACCCTAACCGAGTGACAGCGGTCACAGTGCACGGTGCGTCAGGCGTCGGTGGAGCCATGTGCGTGACGCGGGTTACGTTCCCCCTACCTCGGTCCTCGACGGAGAGGACCGGCTCCCCGAGGTGAGGTGGCGACGATGCCCAGCGAACCTGCGGTGCGGACCGGACCGACGGCGGCGACCCCGCCGAAGGCGTACGACGGTCACCGGGCGGCAACCCCGCGCGACGCACGAGCAGACCGGAAGAACGTGGTGCGCGACGTGCGCAAGGACGCGCCGCGGCAGGACCCGCCCGACCCGGGCCCCGGGTCGACGCCGACCCTGCGCGTGCTCGACGAGGACGGCACCCGCCACCGCGACCCGGACCTCGACCGGTGGCTCGCGGACCTCGACCCGACGGCGTCCGACGACGCCGCGCGCGCGGCGGCCCGGTCGGCGCTGCTGCGGCTCCACGAGGACATGGTCGTGGCGCGTCGCATCGACGCGGAGGCCACGGCGCTCCAGCGGCAGGGCGAGCTCGCGCTCTGGCCGCCGCTCCTCGGCCAGGAGGCGGCGCAGGTCGGCTCGGCGCGCGCGCTGCGCGACGACGACTTCGTCTTCTCCTCCTACCGCGAGCACGCCGTCGCGCGGGTGCGCGGCGCGGCGCTCGTCGACCTCGTCCGCGTCTGGCGCGGCGTCGCGGTCTCCGGCTGGGACCCGTACGCGATCGGCATGGCGTCGCCGCAGGTCATCATCGGCGCCCAGGCGCTGCACGCGACGGGCTGGGCGATGGGCGTGCAGAACGACGTCGACGCCGGCCGCGTCGACGCCGCCGCCGGGCTGCCGGTCGGGGTGTCGTACTTCGGCGACGGTGCGATGAGCCAGGGCGACGTGAACGAGGCGTTCGTCTTCGCGTCCACGTACCGCTCGCCGGTGGTGTTCTTCTGCCAGAACAATCAGTGGGCCATCTCCGAGCCGGTCGCGCTCCAGTCGCGCGTCCCGCTCGCGGAGCGCGCCCGCGGGTTCGGCCTGCCGGGCGTGCGCGTCGACGGCAACGACGTCCTCGCCGTGCTCGCCGTGACCCGCGCCGCCCTCGACCGCGCCCGGCACGACGGCGGCCCCACGTTGATCGAGGCCGTCACCTACCGCATGGGCCCGCACACCACGGCCGACGACCCGAAGCGCTACCGCGACGCGACCGAGGTGGAGGAGTGGACGCGCCGCGACCCGATCGCGCGCTTCGAGGCGTACCTGCGCGCCGTCGGGGTGCTCGACGACGCGGGCGCGGCGCACGTGCAGGAGGTCGCCGACGCGGCGGCCGCCGAGCTGCGCGCCGGGTGCGTCGCGCTCACCGACCCGCCGCCGCTCTCGCTCTTCGACCACGTCTACGCGGAGCCGCACCACGCGCTGGACCGCGAGCGCGCGGAGTACGCGCACTACCTCGCCGGCTTCGACGGGGAGGAGGCGCGATGACGACCCTCACGCTCGCGAAGGCGCTCGGCGCCGGGCTGCACCGCGCGATGACCGACGACGACCGCGTGGTCGTCATGGGCGAGGACGTCGGCCGCCTGGGCGGCGTCTACCGCGTGACGGACGGGCTCCAGGCGGAGTTCGGACCGCGGCGCGTGCTCGACACCCCGCTCGCGGAGTCCGGGATCATCGGGACGGCCGTCGGGCTCGCGTACCGCGGGTACCGGCCGGTGTGCGAGATCCAGTTCGACGGCTTCGTGTTCGTCGCGTTCGACCAGATCCTGTCCCAGCTCGCGAAGATGCACGCCCGCACCGGCGGCAAGGTGCGCCTGCCGATCACGATCCGCATCCCCGTGGGCGGCGGCATCGGCGCGGCCGAGCACCACTCGGAGTCGCCCGAGGCGCTGTTCGCGCACACGGCCGGGCTGCGCGTCGTGTCGGTCGCGAACCCCCAGGACGCGTACACCGTGCTCCGCCAGGCCGTCGCGTGCGACGACCCGGTGATCTTCTTCGAGCCCAAGCGGCGCTACCACCTCAAGGGCGAGGTCGACCTCGACCCCGTCGACCCGCCGCCCATGGACCGGGCCCGCGTCGTGCGCGAGGGCCACGACGTCACGCTCGTCACGTGGGGCGGCCTCGTCGGGACCGCGCTCGACGCCGCCGTCGCCGCGTCGGACGACGGCGTCTCCGTCGAGGTGGTCGACCTGCGCTCGCTGTCGCCGATCGACCACGACACCGTCGCGGCGTCGGTCCGCAAGACCGGGCGGGTCGTCGTCACGCACGAGGCCCCGCGCCAGGCCGGGCTCGGCGCGGAGATCGCCGCGACCGTGACGGACCGCTGCTTCGAGTACCTCGAGGCCCCGCCCGTGCGGGTCACGGGCCACGGCATGCCGTACCCGCCCGCGAAGCTCGAGGGTCACTACCTGCCCGACCTCGACCGCATCCTCGACGGCGTCGACCGCGTGCTGGGGCGCGTCGAGCCGTTCGTGCCGTCGTCCGGGCGTCCCGTCGCGGAGGTGGCCCGATGACGGCGCTGCGCGAGTTCCGCCTCCCCGACCTGGGCGAAGGGCTCACCGAGTCCGACATCGTCAGCTGGCACGTCCACGCGGGCGACCGCGTCGAGCTCAATCAGGTCATCGCGGAGGTCGAGACCGCGAAGGCCCTCGTCGACCTCCCGTCCCCGTACGCGGGCGTCGTCGCGTCCCTCCACGCCGAGGAGGGCCAGACCGTGAGCGTCGGCGAGCCGCTGGTCACCTTCGAGGTCGACGACGGCGCGGCCCCCGTGTCCGGCGGCGGTGCCGCCCCGGTGACGGACGGCGCCGCGGCGCCCGGGTCCGCCGAGGGCGCGGTGGGTGCGTCCGTCCGCGGGCCGGAGCGCGCGTCCGCCGGGGTCCCGGCCCGGGTGCCCGACGCCGTCCCCGCCCTGGTCGGGGCGGTCGCCGGGGCGGTCGGCGGGGCGGGAACCGCCCCGACGGGAGGCCTGTCCGACGGCCCGGCCCGCTCCTCGGGCGGTGACCCGGCCGTCGACCCGGCCACCACCCTGGCCGACCCCGCCGACGCGCCCGAGCCGAACCTCGTCGGCTACGGGGCCCGACCCGACCGGGTCGGGCGGCCCGCGCGTCGACCCCGGCGGGCGGTGACTGAAACCCAGGTTTCACCGCCCGACGTCGCCGAGGCGCCCCGCCGCACGACCGTGACCGGCGAGTGGCCGCGGTCGACGCCGCCGGTGCGCGCGCTCGCGAAGAAGCTCGGCGTGCGGATCGACCGCGTCGAGGGCTCCGGCCGCGACGGGCTCATCACGCGCGAGGACGTCCTCGCGGCGGTGAGCTGCCATCGCGACGTCGCACGCCGACCGCGCGACGAGCACCACGCGCACCCCGCGACGTCCGCCGGCCCGGGGGCACCGAGCGGCGAGAAGCGAGAACTGGCCCCTCCGGACCGCGGCCGAGGGGCCACTTCTCCCCTCTCGGCGCCGGGCGCGGTGACGGGCGTGGCCGCCGACCGCGCGGCCGGCCTCGAGGCGGAGGTCGTGCCCGTGCGGGGCGTGCGCAAGCACACCGCGGCGGCGATGGTGGCGAGCGCGTTCACGGCGCCCCACGCGACGGTGCTCCTCACGGTGGACGTGACGCGGAGCGTCGAGCTCCTGGAACGGCTGCGCACCCACCGCCTCGCGCGCGGCGCGCGGATCACCGTGCTGGCGCTCGCGGCCCGAGCGCTGTGCCTCGTGCTGCCGCGCCACCCCGCGCTCAACAGCGCGTGGCGCGACCTCCCCGACGGCTCGGCGGAGATCGTGCGGCACCGACGGGTGCACCTGGGGATCGCGGTCGCGACCGACCGGGGTCTCGTCGTGCCGCACGTGCCCGACGCGCAGGCGCTCGACCTGCCCGACCTCGCGGTCGCGCTGACCGACCTCACGACCACCGCGCGCGACGGCCGCACGACGCCCGAGCGCCTGACCGGCGGGACGATCTCGATCACCAACGTCGGGGTGTTCGGCGTCGACGCGGGCACCCCGATCCTCGTCCCCGGCGAGGCGGCGATCCTCGGCCTGGGGGCGGTGCGGCGTCGGCCCTGGGAGCACGACGGCGAGGTCGCGCTGCGCGACGTCGTCACGCTCAGCCTGTCGTTCGACCACCGCGTGGTCGACGGCGAGCAGGGCGCGCGCTTCCTCGCCGACCTGGGCGCGCTGCTGGAGGACCCGGCGCTCGCGCTCCTCGCCGGGAGCCGGCAGGAGGTGGTCGCGTGACCGTCCTGACGAGCGCCGTCGAGCCCGGGTCGGACGCGGCCCGCGCGAACGACGCCGCGCAGCGCGGGCTCGCGCAGGAGCTGCGCGAGCGCACGGCGGACGTCGCGCGTGGCGGCCCGGCGTCGGCGCGCGACCGGCACGTGGCGCGCGGCAAGCTGCTCCCGCGCGACCGCGTCGACCGGCTGCTCGACGCGGGCAGCCCGTTCCTGGAGATCGCACCGCTCGCCGGGTACGGCGTGGACGACGGCGCGTGGCCGGCGGCGGGCGTCGTCGCCGGGATCGGGGTGGTCAGCGGGCGGCAGGTCATGGTCGTGTGCAACGACGCGACCGTGAAGGGCGGCACGTACCACCCGCTCACGGTGAAGAAGCACCTGCGGGCGCAGGAGATCGCGCTGGAGAACCGGCTGCCGTGCGTCTACCTCGTCGACTCGGGCGGTGCCTTCCTGCCCCGGCAGGCCGAGGTGTTCCCGGACCGCGACCACTTCGGCCGCATCTTCTACCACCAGGCGCGTCTCTCGGCGGCGGGGATCCCGCAGATCTCCGCGGTGCTCGGGTCGTGCACGGCGGGCGGCGCCTACGTGCCCGCGATGAGCGACGAGACGGTCATCGTGCGCGGGCAGGGCACGATCTTCCTCGGCGGGCCGCCGCTCGTGAAGGCGGCGATCGGCGAGGTCGTCACGGCCGAGGAGCTCGGCGGCGGCGAGCTGCACGCGCGTCGCAGCGGCGTCGTCGACCACCTCGCCGACGACGACGAGGACGCGCTCGACACCGTGCGGCGCATCGTCGCGACGCTCCCGCCCGACCCGGAGCCCGCGTGGGACGTGGCGCCCAGCGAGCCTCCCCGCGTGGCGGGTGCCGCCGTACAGGACCCGGGGGAGGATCTGTACGCCGCCGTCCCGGCCGACGTCCAGGCTCCCTACGACCCCCGCGAGGTCATCGCCCGGCTCGTCGACGGGAGCCGGTTCGACGAGTTCAAGCGCGAGTACGGCGACACGCTCGTCACGGGCTTCGCGCGGATCCACGGGCACCCGGTGGGGATCCTCGCGAACCAGGGCGTGCTGTTCTCGGCGTCCGCGCTCAAGGGGGCGCACTTCGTCGAGCTGTGCGACCAGCGCGGCATCCCGCTGCTGTTCCTGCAGAATATCTCCGGCTTCATGGTCGGCACGGACGCCGAGGCGGGCGGGATCGCGAAGGACGGCGCGAAGATGGTCACGGCCGTCGCGACGACGCGCGTCCCGAAGCTCACGGTGATCGTCGGCGGCTCGTTCGGGGCGGGGAACTACTCGATGTGCGGCCGCGCGTACTCGCCGCGCTTCCTGTGGTCGTGGCCCGCGAGCCGCATCTCCGTGATGGGCGGCCCGCAGGCCGCGTCCGTGCTGTCGACCGTCAAGCGCGACCAGCTCGCGGCGCGCGGCGAGACGTGGGACCCCGACGAGGAGGCCGCGTTCTCCGCCGGCATCCGCGCCGACTACGACGAGCACGGCAGCCCCTACTACGCGACCGCGCGGCTGTGGGACGACGGCGTGATCGACCCCGCCGACACGCGCCGCGTGCTCGGCCTCGCCCTCGGCGTGTGCGCGCGCACGCCCCTCGCCGAGACCTGGACCGGTGACCGGTTCGGCCTCTTCCGGATGTGAGCCGATGACCTCCCGCACCTTCCTCGACGCGACCGCCCGCCCGCCCGGCGGTACCGGGTTCCGCACGGTCCTCGTCGCGAACCGCGGCGAGATCGCGTGCCGCGTGATCGGCACGCTGCGCCGCCTCGGCGTGCGGTCCGTCGCCGTCTTCTCCGACGCCGACGCCGACGCGCGCCACGTGCGCGAGGCGGACGTCGCGGTCCGGATCGGGCCCGCGCCCGCCGCGCAGAGCTACCTCGACGTCGACGCCGTCGTCGCCGCGGCCGTCGCGACCGGGTCCGAGGCGGTCCACCCCGGCTACGGCTTCCTCTCGGAGAACCCGGTGCTCGCCCGGGCGTGCGAGCGCGCGGGGATCGCGTTCGTCGGGCCGGGCGTCGACGCGCTCGAGGCGATGGCCGACAAGCTCGCCGCGAAGAGCATCGTCGGCGCGCGGGGCGTGCCCGTCGTGCCGGGGGCGGGCGAGCCCGGGATGTCCGACGACGACCTCCTCACCGCCGCGGGCGCCGTCGGGTTCCCGCTGCTCGTCAAGCCGTCCGCCGGGGGCGGGGGCAAGGGCATGGTCGTCGTGCGCGCCGAGGCCGACCTGCCGGGCGCGCTCGCGTCGGCGCGTCGGGTCGCGGCGTCGTCGTTCGGCGACGACACGCTCCTGCTCGAACGGCTCGTCGAGGCGCCGCGCCACATCGAGGTGCAGGTGCTCGCCGACACGCACGGGACCGTGGTCCACCTCGGCGAGCGCGAGTGCTCGCTCCAGCGCCGCCACCAGAAGGTGGTCGAGGAGGCGCCGTCGCCGCTCCTCACCGCGGAGCAGCGCGCCCGCATGGGCGAGGCCGCGTGCGAGGTCGCGCGGTCGGTCGGGTACGTCGGCGCCGGGACGGTCGAGTTCCTCGTCCCTGCCGCGAGCCCCGACGAGTTCTTCTTCATCGAGATGAACACGCGCCTCCAGGTCGAGCACCCCGTGACCGAGATGGTCACCGGCCTCGACCTCGTCGCGCTCCAGCTCCGCGTCGCGGCGGGCGAGCCGCTGGGCCTGGCGCAGGACGACGTCGTGCTCCGCGGCCACGCCGTCGAGGCGCGCCTCTACGCCGAGTCGCCCGAGCGCGGGTTCCTCCCGGCCACCGGGTCGGTCCGGGTCTACGACGACGGCGGCGTCCCTGCCGGGCCCGGCGCCTCGCCGCTGCGCCTCGACTCCGGGATCTCCGCCGGTGCCGTGGTGGGTGGGCACTACGACCCGATGCTCGCGAAGGCCGTCGCCTGGGGCGAGACGCGCGACGAGGCCGTGGAGCGCCTCGACGGCCTGCTCGCGCGGACGGTCGTGCTGGGTGTCGAGACGAACACGGCGTTCCTGCGGTCTCTCCTCGCGGACGACGACGTCCGTGCCGGTCGGCTCGACACCGGCCTGATCGACCGGCTGGTGGCGTCGGGGTCGGGGTCTGTGGTCGGGTCCGGCGAGGGGCCGGGGGGTGCGCGCGCCGTCTACCCTCCGCGCCCTCGTTCCTCGGGCGCTCCCGCCAGGCCCGACCACGACGGCGCGCACACCCCCCGCCCCCTCGCCTCGGAGGTCGGCTCGCCATCCGACGGCCCGGACTGGGTCGACCTCGTCGCCGCAGCCCTGTTCCTCGTCGAGCAGGTGGTTGCGGCTCGTCCGGAGGGCGGGACGGGCCACAACCGCCTGCTCGGCGGGGGGATCGGGGGGCGGGACGACGATCCCTGGCGGGCGGGGGACGGGTGGCGGCTCAACGGGGACGCGGCGGCGCGGCGGGTCCTGCTCGTCGATGCCGGCGGGGGCGCGCACGAGGTGCGCGTGTCCGGGGTGGTGGGGGACGCCGTCGTGCACGTGCCGGCGCCCGACGACGGCGCGTGGCCCGGCTCGACGACGCACGCGGCGCGGGCGTCGCTCGTCCGCGACCCCGGGGCCGACGGCGCGTGGTGGCTCAGCCTGGACGGTGTCCGGGAGCGCGTGCGGCTCGCCCTCGACGCGCCCCCCGCCGACGGCGAGCCCGCGACGGTGTGGGTGTGGCGCGCCGGGCGGACCGTCGCCCTGGCCGCCCCGGACCGGGAGCAGCGCGCCGCACGGGCGCGGGCCGACCGCCGTCGGGCACGGGGTGACGCGCCCGGCGCGACCGACCCCGAGGTGCGCGCCGCGATGCCCGGCACGGTCGTGACGGCCGTCGCGGACGGCGAGCCCGTCACCGCCGGGGACGTTCTCGTCACCGTCGAGGCCATGAAGATGGAGCACCCGCTCCTCGCCCCGCACGACGGCGTCGCGGACGTGCGCGTGCGACCCGGCGACCTCGTGCGCCGGGACCAGGTGGTCGCCGTCGTCCACCCTCACGACTCCGGTGCGGCACAACCCGCCGCCCCGGTCCCGCAACCCGACACCCAGGGAGCATCATGATCGAGGCCGACGTCCTGCTCGACGACGAGCAGCGGAAGCTCAGCCAGGTGGTGCGCGACTTCGCGGACAGCGTCGTCGCCCCCGCCGCCTACCGCTACGACACGGAACGCCGCCTGCCGATGGAGATCATCGCGCAGATGGGGGAGCTCGGGCTGTTCGGGCTGCCGTTCCCGCGCGACGTCGGCGGCCAGGGCCAGGACTACGTGTCGCTGTGCCTCGCCGTCGAGGCGCTCGCGCGCGTCGACCAGTCGATCGCGGTGACGCTCGAGGCCGGGGTCGGGCTCGGGATCGTCCCGCTCTACCGGCACGGCTCGCGCGAGCAGCAGGAGCGGTGGCTGCCCGACCTGCTCGCCGGGCGGGCGCTCGCGGCGTTCGGGCTCACCGAGGCCGGTGCCGGGTCCGACGCGGGCGGCACCCGCACGACCGCGCGGCTCGACGGCGACGAGTGGGTGATCGACGGGTCCAAGCAGTTCATCACCAACTCGGGGACGCCCATCACGAGCCTCGTGACCATCACCGCCGTCACGGGCGAGACGGTCGGCCCGGAGGGCGAGCTGCGCAAGGAGCTGTCAAGCATCATCGTCCCGGCGGGGACGCCCGGGCTCGAGGTCGGGCCGTCGTACGACAAGGTCGGCTGGCACACCTCGGACACGCACCCCCTCACGCTGACCGACGTCCGCGTGCCCGCCGGGAACCTCCTCGGCGAGCGCGGCCGTGGGTACGCGAACTTCCTCCGCGCGCTCGACGAGGGCCGCATCGCGTTCGCCGCCCTCGCGACCGGCGCCGCGCAGGGCTGCCTCGAGGAGGCGCTGCGGTACGCGCGCGAGCGCGTCGTGTTCGGTCGGTCGATCGGGGAGAACCAGCACGTCGCGTTCACGCTCGCCCGCATGCAGGCGCGCGTCCACACCGCGCGCCTCGCGTGGCTCGACGCCGCGCAGAAGCTCGTGCGCGGCAAGCCGTTCAAGGCGGAGGCGTCGGTCGCGAAGCTCGTGGGCGGCGAGGCCGCGATGGCGAACGCGCGCGACGCCTCGCAGATCTTCGGCGGCTACGGGTTCCTCAACGAGAACCCCGTCGCGCGGCACTACCGCGACGCGAAGGTGCTCGAGGTCGGCGAGGGCACGACCGAGGTGCAGCTCATGGTCATCGCGAGGAGCCTGGGACTGGACGGCTAGCGCGGGACCGACGCCGACCACGACGTTGCTGTCGTCCTCACGGTCATCGCGACAGCAACCTCGTGGTCGGCGGCTCGCGACGTCAGGGACGAGGGGAGGAGCAGCATGCGCGAGGTGGTCCAGCGGGGCCTGTACTACGACGAGCTCGAGACCGGGGTGGTGTACCGCCACCGGCCCGGCCGCACGCTCACGGAGGCGGACGACGTCGTCTTCTCCACGCTCACGATGAACCACCAGGCGCTGCACCTCGACGCCGCGTGGGCCGCGACCCAGCCGTTCGGGCAGCGGCTCGTCAACTCGATGATGACGCTGTCGACGCTCGTCGGGCTCTCCGTCGGGCAGGTCACGCAGGGCACGATCGTCGCGAACCTCGGGTTCCGCGAGGTCGAGTTCCCCCAGCCGCTGTTCCACGGCGACACCCTCTACGCCGAGACGGAGGTCGTCGAGAAGCGGCTCTCCGCGTCGCGGCCGGGGCAGGGCGTCGTGACCCTCGAGCACCGCGGCCTCAACCAGGACGGCGTGCTCGTCGCACGCGCCGTCCGCACCGCGCTCTTCTGGACGCGCGCCGCCCACGAGGCGGCGTCCGCGGCGGTGCCCGACGACGCCCGGTCCCCCGGGGCGTCCACCGGACCCGGGGCTGCGGGCACGGTGGGTACCGATCCCGGCGACACCCCCGGGCCCAGCGCCGGGCACGACGACGGCCCCGGGCTCGGCGAGCACGCGGCGGGGGTGCACGAGCCCGTGCTCGAGCGCGGCGACGAGGAGAGCGCGTGGTGACCGACGGCGTCGGGCACCGCGCCGCCTCCCCGCCAGGGTTCGGGCTCGGGCCCGCGCTGCTGTTCTGCCCCGGCGACCGACCCGACCGGTTCGCCAAGGCCGCGGACCGCGCGGACGCGGTGATCCTCGACCTCGAGGACGCCGTCGCGCCGCACGCCAAGGACGCCGCGCGGCGTGCCGTCGTCGAGGCGTCCGCGACGCTCGACCCGGCGCGCACCGTCGTGCGCGTGAACCCCGTCGGGACGCCCGAGCACGCGCTCGACGTGGCGGCGCTCGCGGACACGCGCCTGCGCACGGTCATGGTCGCCAAGGCCGGGCCGGAGCTGCTCGCGTCGCTCGGCGGGCTCGCGACGACGCTCCCCGGGGTGCGAGTGCTCGCGCTGTGCGAGACGGCCGCCGGTGTCGTGGCGGCGCCGGAGCTCGCCCGCAGGCCCGAGGTCGTCGCGCTGATGTGGGGCGCGGAGGACCTCGTCGCGTCCCTCGGGGGACGTCGAGCCGCCGCCCCGACGGCACGTACCGCGACGTCGCGCGGCACGCCCGCGCCGCGGTGCTGCTCGCGGCCGGTGCGGCGGGGAAGGCCGCGGTCGACGCGGTGCACCTCGACGTGGGCGACCTTGACGGGCTGCGCGCCGAGGCCGAGGACGCCGCCGCGTCGGGGTTCGCCGCGACGGCGTGCATCCACCCGAGCCACGTCCCCGTGATCCGCGCCGCCTACGCACCGACCGCCGAGCAGGTGGCCGACGCCCGCGCGCTGCTCGACGCCGCGGCCGCGAACCCGGGCGGCGCGGGCGCCGTCTTCACGTTCGAGGGCCGCATGGTCGACGAGCCGGTCCTCCGGCACGCACGGGCGGTCCTCGACCGTGTGGTTCTCGACCGGGCGCTGTCGGACGGATGAGCGTGGGGATCTCGCGCTCGCGGGCCCGGCCGACGGCGCCTCGTCGCGGCTGACCGGACAAATACCCCGCTCCGCCCGTTCCGCTTGCGGGCTCGGGCATCGTATGGTCACTCGCGTGAACGTCTACGTCGTCCTGTCCCGCAGTCGTACGGTCCTGTCCCGGACGATCGCGCTGGCGACGCGCGACGAGTTCACGCACTCCTCGCTCGCGCTCGACCAGGGGCTCGACCTCATGTTCAGCTTCGGCCGACGCCGCGCGGGCAACCCGTTCGTCGGCTGCTTCCGGCGCGAGCGGTTCGACGACGGCCTGTACCGCGGCATGGACGTCGTGCCGGGGGTCGTGCTCGCGGTGCCCGTGACCCCGAGCAGCACGAGGCGATCCGCGTCCGGATCACCGAGTTCCTGCTCGACTCGCACGCGTTCTCGTACAACGTGCGCGGCCTCGTCGGCGCGCGGTTCGGCCGCGGGCACGAGGCCGAGGACCGGTTCTTCTGCTCGGAGTTCGTCTACCACGTGCTGCACGGCGCGGGCGTGTGCGACCTCGGGGTCGAGCGCTGGCAGGTGCGGCCCCAGACGCTGCTCGACCTGCCAGGCCGCGTCGTCTTCCGCGGGGACCTCAAGGACTACGTCGCCGCGCACCGGACGCTCGAGACGCTGCCGTCGCTGACGTTCGCCCCCGCCCGGGAACGCGTGCCCGGCTGATCGCCGACGCGCGCTCCACGGGCCCCGCGCCGTCCCCGTCGCCCGCGGCCCCTCAGCCCGCGCGGAGCGCCGCCACGATGTCCTCGACCCGTTGCTTGGCGTCCCCGAAGAGCATCCCGGTGTTCTCGCGGAAGAACAGCGGGTTCTGCACCCCGGCGTAGCCCGCCGCCATGGACCGCTTGAAGACGACGACCTGCTCCGCCTCCCACACGTGCAGCACGGGCATCCCCGCGATGGGCGAGCCCGGGTCGTCGAGCGCGGCCGGGTTCACGGTGTCGTTCGCCCCGATGACGAGCACGACGTCCGTCCCCGCCAGGTCGTCGTTGATCTCGTCCATCTCGAGCACGATGTCGTACGGGACGCGCGCCTCCGCGAGCAGCACGTTCATGTGCCCGGGGAGCCGGCCCGCGACGGGGTGGACGCCGAAGCGGACCTGCGCGCCGCCGTCGCGCAGGAGCTGCACGAGGTCGGCGACGGGGTACTGCGCCTTGGCGACCGCCATGCCGTAGCCCGGGGTGATGACGACGCTCCGCGCGTCGCGCAGGAGGGCCGCGACGTCGTCGGCGCTCACCTCGCGGTGCTCGCCCTGCGGGCCCTCGCCGCCCGCGGGGGCCGCACCCTCCTCGGCCCCGAAGCCGCCGAGGATGACGGACACGAACGACCGGTTCATGGCCCGGCACATGATGTAGCTGAGGATCGCACCGGAGGACCCGACGAGCGCGCCTGTGACGATGAGCAGGTCGTTGCCCAGCATGAAGCCGGCCGCGGCGGCGGCCCAGCCGGAGTACGAGTTGAGCATCGAGACGACGACGGGCATGTCGCCGCCCCCGATCGACGCGACGAGGTGCCAGCCCAGCGCGAGCGACACGACGGTGAGCAGCAGCAGCGGCCACACGGACGGCGCGACGACGAACCACGCGACGAGCCCGAGGCTCGCCACGAGCGCCCCGAGGTTGAGCAGGTTCCGGCCGGGGAGCTGGAGCGGCGCCGACCGCGTGCGGCCGGACAGCTTGAGGAACGCGACGACGGAGCCGGTGAACGTCACGGCGCCCACGAGCACGCCGAGCGAGACCTCGACGAGGTGCGCGACGTCGTCGTGCCCCGCGGCCTGCGCGGTGAGGTAGGAGTTGAAGCCGACGAGCACGGCCGCGGCCCCGACGAAGCTGTGCAGGATCGCGATGAGCTCGGGCATCTGCGTCATCTCGACGCGGCGGGCCCGCCACGTCCCGACGGCGGCGCCCACGAGGAGCACGACCGCGACGAGCAGCGCGGTGACGAGGACCGGGCGGGCGCTCGTGCCGAGCGCGAGGACGATCGTCGCGGCCAGGGCGAGGACCATGCCGACCATGCCGAGGACGTTGCCGCGGCGCGCGGACTCCTGCTTCGACAGGCCCGCGAGGCTCAGCACGAACAGGACGGCCGCGAGGACGTAGACGGCCTGGGCGACGGACGTGGCGGTCATCGGGCCACCCCCTGCGCGCGGGCGGGGACGTCCTTGCGGAACATGCCGATCATGCGGTTCGCGACGAGGAAGCCACCGAACACGTTGATGCTCGCGAGCGTCGCCGCGACGAGCGCGAGCGTCGTGACGACCCAGTCGTCGGAGCCGAGCTGCAGGAGCGCGCCGACGAGGATGATGCCGGAGATCGCGTTCGTCTGGGCCATGAGCGGCGTGTGCAGGGAGTGCGTGACGTTCGAGATGACGTAGTACCCGACGATCACCGCGAGCGTGAACACCGTGACGTGCCCGACGAGCGACGGCGGCGCGAACGACAGCGCGAGCGTGACGAGCACCGCGGCGAGCGCGGCGCCGACGGTCCGACGGCGGCGGCGCAGGCTCGCGGCGGCGGCGGCCTCCGCGGCGGCCCGCTCGCGGTCCGCGGCCTCCTGGGCGGGGTCCGGCGGTGGTGGCGCGGCGGGGGACGGCGCCGCGCTCACCGCGACGGGCGGCGGCGGCCAGAGGACCTCGCCGGCGCGCGCGACGGTCATGCCGCGCTGGACCGGGTCGTCGAGGTCGAGCACGGGCACGCCGTCCGTGCCGGGCGTGAGCAGCTCGAGCAGGTGCACGACGTTCGTCCCCAGGAGCTGCGACGTGTGCTGCGGGAGCCGGCCCGCGAGGTCGGTCCAGCCGACAACCACGACGCCGTTCTCGGTGACGACACGCTCGCCCGGCACGGTGAGCGCGCAGTTGCCGCCGCCCGAGGCCGCGAGGTCCACGACGACGCTCCCGGGACGCATCCCGGCGACCGCCTCGGCCGTGAGGGTGCGCGGCGCCCGGCCGCGCACGAGCGCCGTCGTGACGACGACGTCCGCGTCGGCCGCCTCGCGCGCGTAGACGGCGAGGGCCGCCGCCTCCTGCTCGGGCGTGAGCGGCTTCGCGTAGCCGTCGGCCGACATGCCCTGCTGCGCCGCGGGCTCGCGCACGGCGGTGCCGCCCATGGACTCGATCTGCTCGGCCGCCTCCGACCGGACGTCGAACGCGCGGACCTGCGCGCCGAGGCTCGCGGCCGCGCCGACCGCGGCGAGCCCCGCGACCCCACCGCCGATGACGAAGACCTTCGCGGGCGGCGTCTTGCCCGCGGCGGTGACCTGCCCCGCGAACATGCCGCCGTACTCGGCCGCGGCCTCGACGACGGCGCGGTAGCCCGCGACGTTCGACAGCGTGCTCAGGACGTCGAGGGCCTGGGCACGCGAGATGCGGGGCACGGCGTCGAGCGCGAGCGCGGTCACGCCGTGGTCGGCGAGGCGCCGCACGAGGTCGGGGTCGTTCGCAGGACCGAGCATCGCGACGAGGGTCGCGCCCGGGCGCAGGAGCGCCACCTGCGCGTCGGTGGGCGCGTTCACGGCGGTGACGACGTCGGCCCCCCACGCCGTCGCGGCGTCGACCACCGCGGCGCCCGCGGCCTCGTACGCGGCGTCGGAGAACGTGGCCCCCGCGCCCGCGTCGTGCTCGACGACCACCTCGTACCCGAGCGCCCGCAGGCGCTCGACCGTGCGCGGGGTGGCGGCGACCAGCCGCTCCCCGTCCCTCACCTCGCGGGGGACACCGATCCTCACGTGCGGGCTCCTCACCTCGTCGGGCGTCGTCGGCACGCGCGCGACCGGTGGGGACGGCGGGTGCGCGGCGAGCCTATCGGGGGCCGCCCGCGCCGTCCCGGGTCGAACGTCCCCGGGGCCGCGGTGTCGGCCCGCGCGGTGCGCGGACCGCGCCGGAGCCGGGAGCGGCGGCTAGAGGTCGCCCTTCTTCTGCAGGAAGCGCATGGCGAACCAGCCGATGGGGATGCGCGCCCAGTACGTCGCGACGCGGAAGAGGAGGGTGGCCGACGTGGCGAGCGCGACCGGGACGCCGGCCGCGGTGAGCCCCGCGGTCAGCGCGAGCTCGATGGTGCCCAGGCCGCCCGGCGTCGGGACGGCGGCACCGGCCGCGTTGCCGACCAGGTAGATCACGGCGACGTCGACGAGGTCCAGCTCCTGCCCGAACGCCGCGAGCGCGGCGTCGAAGGCCAGCACGTAGCCGAGCGTCATGACGATGTTCCCCGCAAGGCCGACGGCGAGGCGCCCCGGCTGGCCGAGCATCTCCGAGAGTCGCGGCCACACCTGCTGGACGGTCGGCCGGAGCTTGGCGAGCGCCCACGTCCGCACCGCGGGCACGAGGAGCGTCGCGAGCACGGCGAGCGCGACGCCGCCGATGGCGAGCAGCACCGTCGTCGAGGGGAGCTGGACGAGGCCACCCTCGCCGGTGAAGACCGACAGCACCACGAGGATGAGGATCGTCACGACGAACTGCGACACCTGCACGAGCGCGACGGTGGCGACGGCCATCGGCGTCGAGATGCCGCGCTTCGTGAGCAGCCGGAGGTTGAGCGCCGCCGGGCCGATCCCCGCGGGCGCGGCGAGCGCGACGTAGGAGCCGGCCGCCTGGGTCAGGTTGACGCGCCAGAACGGCAGGCGCTTGGGCGAGAACGCCGTGAGCGTCATCGCGGCGCCGACCCACGTGAGGATGCCGAGCACGAACGACAGGACGGCCCACCACGGGTTCGCCTCGGTGACGGCCTCGGCGATCTGCTCGAAGTTGAACGACGTGACGAGCGCGGTCACCGCGGCGATCACGAGCGCGATCGTCAGCACCGTGCGGGCGCCGAACCGCGTGATCCGCTGCGGCTCGACGTCCGCCTCGGGCAGCCGCTCCACGAGGGCGGCGCGCAGCTCCTTGAGGAGCTCCTTGTCCTGCCGGATCTCCTCGCGCGTGCTCGGCGGCAGGGCGACCGACTGGAGCAGCGGGCCGATGGCTGCGATGTCGTCGTCGGGCAGCACGCTCACCGCCGACTCGACCGCGCGCTGCGCCCCGACGCGCAGCGCGAGCAGCGCGACCATCTGGGCGAGGTCCATGCGGCGCGCGAGCTCGGACGACGCGATGTCGCCCTGCTCCCACCCGGTGAGCCACACCTCCGGGGCGCCCGTCGCCGGCTCGTGCGAGACGAGCACGACGTCGGAGGTCAGGGCACGGTGCGCGATCCCCGCGGAGTGGGCGAGGCGGAGCTGGCGCCACGCCTCGTTGAGCACCGAGCCGGTGACGTCCTCGACGGGGAGGTCGCGCAGCGACACGGCGCCCGTCGCGTGCTCCTGGACCAGCACCATGGAGTCGGCGGACTCGGCGACGCCCAGGAGCCGCGGCGTGCGGACGCCGGCCGCCCGGGCCGCGTAGGACAGGAGGGCCGTGCGCTCCGCGGCGGCGCGCAGCGAGATCGCGGCGCGACCCTCGCTGCCGCGCAGGCGCAGCGACCGCCAGAAGCGGGTGAGGAAGCCGACGACCTGGCGGTCGCCGTCGAGCACGACGACGTCGCGGCGCACGTCGTCCTCCGCGAGCATCGCGTAGACGCGGTTGTCGCCCGCGCGCGTCAGCGCGATCGCGGCCGGGTCGGACGGGGCGTCCTGCGGCTCGGGGGCGGCGTCCGTGCCCTGCGGGACCTCGCTCTCGTCGGCGTGCGCGGCCCCGAGGTGGTGCGCCGCGAGGGCGGCGTCGGCGGTGAGGACGGTCCCGCCGTCGTCGCCCGCGCCGGGCGCGCGCAGCACGCCGACGTGCACCTCGGCCGTGATCCGGCCCTCGGCGTCGACCTCCGTGATCGGGTCGTCCGCCGCCTCGGCGAGCTCGTCGTCGTCGGTGACGTCGCGCACGCGGACGAGCGCCACGGGTGAGAAGCCCGCGCGCCGGACCCCGGCCACGAGGTCGGGCCCGTAGGCGCGCTCGCTGCGGACTCCGGAGACGTACCGCACGGCCAGCCCGGCGATGCGCCCGAGCAGCAGCGTGATGATGATGCCCGGCAGCGAGACCTGGCCGGTGATGAGCACGACGCCGATCGCGACGAACAGCAGGTTCCACGACCACTTGACGGTGCGTCGCCGGGTGCGGGTGCCCGCGGCCGTGAGGAGGCCGGCGATCGCGGCGACGTACAGGTAGTCGGGGATGGTGAGCTGCCACGACCCGTCGATGAACGCGGAGAGCCCGCGGATCAGGTCGTCGGAGCCCCACGTGCGCAGCGCGAGCACGACCAGCACCCCGAGGAGCAGGCCGAGCGCCGCGGCGACGATGGACTCGACGACCTGCCGCCCCAGCCGGCGCAGACCGAGCTCGACCAGCACCGCGAGCGGCACGAAGAGCGTGATGAGCCCTTCGAGCACGGTGACCGGGAGGAAGAGCACGCGGGCGAGCACGTCCGAGAAGTTCTGCACGTCCTCCGCGACGCCCTCGGTCGTGCCGTGCGCATACACCGACATGAGCATGACGACCGCGACGCCCACCGCGCACAGCACGAGGTTGACGAAGTCGATCGGGTGCCGGACCCGCTGCTCGGCGGTGTCGACGACCCGGACGGTGCCCTCGTCGTCGGCGTCGCGCGGGGCGAGCAGCGCCTCGAGCGCGCCGGTCTGGGGACGGGCGTCACGCCGGCCCGACGCGGCGAGCGACCCGACCTCGACGACCGCGCCCACGTGGGGCGTGTCGCCCGTCGTCGGCTCGGGCGCGGGGGAGGACATGCCTGCGAGTCTAGGTCCGGGGGTCCCGGCAGGCGCGGTATTTGGCCGATTCCTCCGGGTGATTCGCCCGGTTCGACCGGTTGTCCGATGCACCTGGGGGGTTGTTCGACGGGCGGGTGTGAGGAAGGCCTCCCTAGCATGGGGGTGCGAGCACCCCTGGGGAGGTCGGCATGGCACGTGGCACGACGACGCAGCGCGACGAGGCCGGAGACGCCGCACCCGCGACGCCGGACGAGAGCGGGCAGGAGCGCAACCCCTTCCGCCGGGTGTGGTGGCTCCCCGTCGTCCGGGGCACGCTCCTCGTCGTCCTGGGCCTGCTCCTCATGATCGAGCCGCTCGAGCAGCTGGGGACCCTCCGGGTCGTGCTGGGGGCGTTCCTCGTGGCCGACGGCGTGCTGGTCGCCGTCCAGGGGTTCGTGCACCGCAAGCAGGTCGGGTCGGCGTGGTGGCTCGCGCAGGCCGGGGTCAACGTCGTGTTCGGCGTCGTGGTGGCGCTGTGGCCGGACCTCGGCGCGACGGCGCTGTACTACGTCCTCGCCGTCTGGGTGCTCGTCCTCGGCATCACGACGATCGCCGGGGCGGCGGCGCTCGTGCGCAACCGCGACCTCGGCTGGGCGTGGATGCTCGCCGTCGGGATCGTGTCGGTGCTCTTCGGGATCCTCCTCGTCACGCGCCCGCTCGACGCGTTCGACGTGCTGCGCCTCGTCACGGTGGTGTTCGCCCTGTACGCGTTCGTGTCGGGGGCGATCCACGTGGTGTCCGGCTTCGCGGTCCGGGCGGTCGCACGCGAGCTCGCCGACCTGCGCGCGCAGGCGGTCGCGGCCGGTGTCGTCGTGACGGGCGGGTCGGTGCTGGGCGCCGCCGCGGTGCACCCGGGCGTGGCTCCGCCGTCGGCCGTGGGCGGGGCGCCCGCCGGGACCCCGGCGGCCGACCCGGCGGCTCCCGCGCCCGCCGCGTCCCCGACGAGCGACCTCGCCCCGGCCGACCTCGGCCCGGCCGACCCCGCTCCGGTGGAGCCCGCCCCGGTCGAGCCTGGCCCGGGCGACCCGGCGGCGGGTGGTCCCGGGGCGGCAGGGCCGGAGGACCGCGCGGGCTCCTGAGGCCCGGTCGGCCGTCGTCCGCCAGGGCCGGGCGCCCCGGAAGGGGCGGGACCTTACACCCACGGCGCGACCGCCGTGAGTGTGTCTCACGTCACGACCGTTGCCCGGGGCGCAGGGTTACGACCGGGTAACAACGCTGGCGTTCTGTCCGGGTTTCTGTCGATCCTGACACCTGTGCGACACGGCACTGTGCTAGAAATCACGGCACTCCGCCGACAGGTCGGGGTCCTGGTGCGTGCAAGGTCGCGCCACCGGTGTCTCGCACCCCGAGAAACCCGAGAAAGAGGTAGACACATGACAGCGGTGTCCAGGAAGCGGCTCCTCGCCGCGGCCGCCGGTATCACGGCGGTGACGCTGACCCTGACCGCGTGCGGCGGGGGCTCGAGCGACGGCGAGGGCGACGGGGACGGCGGCGGTTCGGCGAGCGGCTCGCTCGTCATCGGCACCACCGACAAGGTCACGGTGCTCGACCCGGCCGGCTCGTACGACAACGGCTCGTTCGCCGTGATGAACCAGGTCTTCCCGTTCCTCATGAACACCCCGTACGGCAGCCCCGACGTCGAGCCCGACATCGCGGAGTCGGCCGAGTTCACCTCGCCGACCGAGTACACGGTCAAGCTCAAGCCGGGCCTCAAGTGGGCCAACGGCAACGACCTCACGTCGTCCGACGTGAAGTTCTCGTTCGACCGCCAGGTCGCGATCAACGACGAGAACGGGCCGGCGTCGCTGCTCTACAACCTCGACAGCGTCGAGGCGCCCGACGACACGACCGTCGTCTTCCACCTGAAGAGCGAGAACGACCAGCTCTTCCCGCAGATCCTGTCCAGCCCGGCGGGCCCGATCGTCGACGAGGACGTCTTCGCGGCCGACGCGCTCACCTCGGACCAGGACATCGTCGACGGCAAGGCGTTCGCCGGCCAGTACACGATCACGGGCTACAAGTTCAACGAGCTCGTCTCCTACGAGGCGTACGACGGCTACGAGGGCCTCCTCGGCCCGGCGAAGACCGACAAGGTCGCGGTGAAGTACTTCGCCGAGGCGTCGAACATGAAGCTCGAGATCCAGCAGGGCAAGATCGACGTCGCGTGGCGCAGCCTGTCCGCGACGGACATCGAGGACCTGCGCGGCAACGACGACGTCAAGGTCGTGGACGGCCCCGGCGGCGAGATCCGCTACATCACGTTCAACTTCGACACCCAGCCGTTCGGTGCGAAGACGCCGGAGGCCGACCCGGCCAAGGCGCTGGCCGTGCGCCAGGCGGCCGCATCGCTCATCGACCGCGACGAGCTCTCGGACCAGGTCTACAAGGGCACCTACACCCCGCTGTACTCCTACGTGCCCGCGGGGCTGACCGGCGCCGCCGAGCCGCTCAAGGAGATGTACGGCGACGGCGCGGGCAAGCCCGACGCGGCGAAGGCGCAGCAGCTCCTGGCCGACGCCGGCGTCGAGACGCCCGTGACGCTCAACCTGCAGTACTCGAACGACCACTACGGCCCGTCGTCGGCCGACGAGTACGCGCTCATCAAGGACCAGCTCGAGAAGGACGGCCTCTTCACGGTCAACCTGCAGACCACCGAGTGGGTCACGTACGCCAAGGAGCGCACGTCCGACGTCTACCCGGCGTACCAGCTCGGCTGGTTCCCGGACTACTCCGACGCGGACAACTACCTCACGCCGTTCTTCCTCACGGAGAACTTCCTGGTGAACCACTACGCCAACCAGGAGGTCAACGACCTCATCCTCCAGCAGGCGGCGACGCCCGACGCCGACGAGCGCACCGCGCTCATCGAGGAGATCCAGAGCAAGGTCGCGGCGGACCTGTCCACGCTCCCGTACCTCCAGGGCGCGCAGGTCGCGGTCGTCGGGACGGACGTGGAGGGGGCCGAGGACACGCTGGACCCGTCCTTCAAGTTCCGCTACGCGGCGCTGTCCAAGGGCTGACCGGCAGCTGCCCCAGCCGCCCGGCCCTCCCCGCGCGACCCGCGGGGAGGGCCGGGCACCGCTCGTCCGGACCGGCGACCACGCCGACGCCCGGGCACCTGAGGAAGAGACGACATGACGACCACCACCACCGACGTGCCCGTCGGCGAGGACGCGCCCCGCGACCCCGGCGGCACGGGGCGGGTGCGCACCCCACGCACGACCCGCCGTCGCGGCGGCGGGCTCGGGAGCTACATCCTGGTCCGCGCGCTGCTCATCATCCCGACGGTCTTCATCCTCGTGACCACGGTCTTCGTGGTCATGCGGGCCACGGGCGACCCGATCACCGCCGCGCTCGGCGGACGGCTCACGCCGGACCAGCTCGCCGAGCGCATCCACGAGGCCGGGTACGACCGCCCGGTGGTCGTGCAGTACCTCGAGTACCTCGGCGGCATCGTGCGCGGCGACTTCGGCACGACGATCAGCGACAACCGCCCGGTCACCGAGGTGCTCGCGACGTACGGGACCGCGACGCTCGAGCTCGCGGTCTACGCCCTGCTCGTCGCGTTCGTCGTCGGCATCCCGCTGGGCATGCTCGCGGGCTACCTGCGCGACCGCGTGCCCGACGCGATCCTGCGCGTCTCCGCGATCCTCGCCTACGCGACGCCCGTGTTCTTCGCCGGCCTCATGCTCAAGCTCGTCTTCTCGGTGTGGCTCGGCTGGCTGCCCGTGTCCGGGCGCGCGTCCACCGACGCGGAGATCGAGCTGCAGTTCCTCGACGACCCGACCGGCTTCTACCTGATCGACGCGATCCGGACGGGCGACCCGGCGATCGTCGGCGACGTGCTCCAGCACGCCGTGCTCCCGGCGCTCGCGCTCGGGCTGCTCACGGCGGGCGTGTTCCTCCGGCTCGTGCGCACCAACGTCATCGGGACGCTCTCGACCGACTACGTGGTCGCGGCGCGGTCGCGCGGCGTGCGCGAGTCCCGGCTCGTGCGCGCGCACGCGTGGCGCCCCGCGCTCATCCCCATCATCACCGTCATCGGGCTCCAGGTCGCGATGCTCCTCGCGGGCGCCGTGCTCACCGAGACGACGTTCGAGTGGAAGGGGCTCGGGTTCCAGCTCGCCGAGTACCTCCAGGCGCGCGACTTCGTCGCCGTGCAGGGGATCGTCGTGCTCATGGCCGTGATCGTCGCGGTCACGAACTTCCTCGTCGACATCATCGCGGCGCTCATCGACCCGAGGGTGAGGTACTGACATGGTCGCGGAGACCGTCGTCCCGGCCGGTCCGGGCACCGGGGGCCCCGTCCCCGTCGTCGTCCCCGAGCGCGGGCGCGTCGCGTGGTGGAAGCGTCTGCCCGTCGTCCACCAGCTCCGGCAGAGCGTCGGGCTGCAGCGCGGCATGCTCGTCACGGGCCTCGTCATCACGGGCCTCTTCCTGCTCACCGCCGCGCTCGCGCCCGTGCTCGCCCCCTACGGGTACAGCCAGCTCCGCACCGCGGACGGGCCGTTCGGCGCGCAGCAGCCGCCGTCCGCCGAGCACCTGCTCGGCACGACCGTCGGCGGCTACGACGTCCTGTCGCGCGTCATCTGGGGCGCGCAGACGGCGCTCCTCGTCATCGTCGTGGCGATCCTCGCCTCGATCGTCGTCGGGGTGCTGCTCGGGCTCGTCTCCGGGTACTTCGGCGGCTGGGCCGACCGCCTGCTCGTCGTGGTGTGCGACGCGATCTACGCGTTCCCGTCCCTGCTCCTCGCGATCCTCATGGCGATCGTCATCTCCGGCGGCCAGTCGAGCATGTGGGGCGGCATCCTCGCCGCGGCCTTCTCGATCACCGTGGTGTTCGTGCCGCAGTACTTCCGCGTCACGCGCGCGGAGGTCGTGCGGATCAAGGGCGAGGCGTTCGTCGACTCGGCGCGCGTGCTCGGCACGCCGCACCGGCGCATCATGGTGCGCCACGTCCTGCGGAACTCGACCCGCACGCTGCCGCTCATCGTCACGCTCAACGCGTCCGAGGCGATCCTCACGCTCGCCGGGCTCGGGTTCCTCGGGTTCGGCATCGAGCCGACGGCGGCCGCCGAGTGGGGCTACGACCTCAACAAGGCCGTGTCCGACGTGACGAGCGGCATCTGGTGGACCGCGCTCTTCCCGGGCCTCGCGATCGTGCTCGTGGTGCTCGGCATCACGCTCGTCGGCGAGAGCCTCAACGACCTCGCCGACCCGCGGCTGCGCTCCCGCCGCGCGTCCGCCGAGGTGTCGGGCGACGTCGCGGAGACGTCGGTCGTCCCGGGCGGCACGCTCATCGCCGGCCCCGGCGGCCTCGACGCGATCGAGGGCGCGGGCTCGCGCTCCGACGAGCTCGCGGCCGTCCCCGGGCAGCGCGAACCCGACGCCGTCGGGCTCGACGGGCGGGTCGGCAGCACCCCGGACGACGGCGGCCCTGCGACAGGTCCGGCGGCGGGCCCCGCGGCCGGTCCTGCGCCTGCTCCGGCGGACGCACCCCACGACGAGACGGAGGACCGGCGATGAGCGCCGTGACCGAGACGACCCGCCGCGAGAGCGGTGACGCCGCACGCCCCGTCGTGACGATCCGCGACCTCGCGGTGTCGTTCGCGACCGACGCCGGGGCGGTGCGCGCCGTCGACGGCGTCGACCTGGAGGTCGCACCCGGGGAGGTGCTGGCCGTCGTCGGCGAGTCGGGGTCCGGCAAGACGGTGACCGCGAAGACGATCCTCGGCCTGCTGCCGTCGACCGCGACGGCGCGCGGCGCCGTCGTGCTGACGAACAAGGCCGGGACGGCCGACCACGACGTCGTGACGCTGGGCGGCGAGCGGCTGCGCCAGGTCCGCGGGACCGACGTCGCGATGGTCTTCCAGGAGCCTTCCGCCGCGCTCAACCCGGTGTACACGGTGGGCTGGCAGATCGTCGAGGGCATCCGCGCGCACACGAAGGTGTCGCGGCGCGAGGCGCGCCGGCGCGCGGTCGACGTGCTGCGGCGCGTCGGCATCCCGGACCCGGAGACGCGCGTCGACCACTACCCGCACCAGTTCTCCGGCGGGCAGAAGCAGCGCATCGTCATCGCCATGGCCCTCGTGCTCGACCCGGGGCTCATCGTCGCCGACGAGCCCACGACCGCGCTCGACGTGACCGTCCAGGCCGAGATCCTCGACCTCCTGCGCCGGTGCCGCGACGAGTTCGGCACGGCCATCGTGCTCATCACGCACAACATGGGCGTCGTCGCGGACCTCGCCGACCGGGTCGCGGTCATGTACCAGGGGAAGGTCGTCGAGCAGGCGCCCGCGCGCGAGCTCTTCGCCGCCCCGCAGGCCGCGTACACGCGCGCGCTGCTCGACTCCGTGCCGCGCGTCGGCGAGGGGACCGCGCGGGCCGAGGCCCGCGCGTCGGCCCGCGACGCCGGGTGGGCGGACGCGGAGCCCGTGGTGGCCGCGCAGGGACTGACCGTCACCTACCCGGGCCGCCTGCGCCGTCCCGGCTTCACCGCGGTCGACGACGTCTCGCTCACCATCCGGCCCGGTGAGGTGCTCGGCCTCGTGGGCGAGTCCGGCTCCGGCAAGACGACGTTCGCGCGCGCCGTCGCCGGCCTCACCCGGGTGACGGGCGGGTCGCTGCGCGTGCTCGGCGTCGAGATGAACGGCGTGAAGGAGCGCGAGCTGCGCCCCGTGCGGCCGCGCATCGGGTTCGTGTTCCAGGACCCCGCGACGAGCTTCAACCCGCTGCTCACGATCGCGGACTGCGTCGCGGAGCCGCTCGTCGTGCACGGGCGCGCGGAGTCGCCCCAGGCGGCGCGCGGGCGCGTCGACGAGCTCCTGGAGGCCGTGCAGCTCCCGCGGTCGTACGGCGACCGGTTCCCGCACGAGCTCTCCGGCGGGCAGCGTCAGCGCGCGTCGCTCGCCCGGGCCCTCGCGCTCGACCCGGAGCTGCTCGTGGCCGACGAGCCGACGTCGGCGCTCGACGTCTCCGTGCAGGCGCGCGTGCTGGAGCTGTTCGCCGAGCTCCAGCGCGAGCTGGGTTTCGCGAGCCTGTTCGTGTCCCACGACCTCGCCGTCGTGGACCTGCTCTCCGACCGCATCGCGGTGCTCTACCGCGGGCGGCTGGTCGAGGAGGGCACGGGCGCCGAGGTGCTGGGCAGCCCGCGCGAGGAGTACACGCAGCGTCTCCTCGCGTCCCTGCCCGTGCCCGACCCGGTGCTCCAGGCGGAGCGCCGCGAGCAGCTCCGCGCCCTCCGCGGCGCCTGACGCCCCGGCCCGTCGGGGGAGAACCCTGGTCTGCCGAGGGAGAACCCTGGTCTGCCGAGGGAGAGCCGTGGTCCGCCGAGGTAGAGCCGTGGTCTGGCTCTCCCTCGGCGGGCGGGCGTCAGGCGAGGCCCAGGGACTGCTTCCACTCCAGGGGAAGGAGCGCGTACCCGACGAACGCGACGACGTCGAGCAGGGTGTGCGCGATCACGAGCGGCATGACGCGGTGCCGGCCCCAGCGGGACGTGTAGAACCACGAGAACACGACGCCCATGACGACGTTCCCGAGAAACGGTCCGAACCCCTGGTACAGGTGGTACGACCCGCGCAGGAGCGAGCTCCACACGACGAACTTCACGCGGCCCCACCCGAGGTCGCGCGTGCGCTCGAACAGGTAGCCGACCGCGATGACCTCCTCGAGCAGGCCGTTCTGCAGCGCGGCGAGGATGAGCACGGGCACCGTCCACCACGCGGCGTTGAGCGCCGACGCCTGGACCTCGACCGTGATGCCGAGGACACGCCCGAGCGCGTAGAACCCCAGGCCGGGGATCCCGATGGCCGCGGCGAGGGCGAACCCCCAGCCGACGTCGCGCAGCGGCCGGGCGCCGTCGAGCCCGATGGCACGGACGGCGGAGCGGCCGCGCGCGCTGAGCAGGTAGAGCGCGAGCGCGACGGGCAGCACGGCGAAGAAGATCCCGACGAGCTGGTAGGTGAGGTCGAGGTACGGGCGGGCCGACCGGCTCACGTTGAGGCTCGCGGACTGCTCGCCGAGCGGGGTCCCGGCGGTGAGCCGCGCGACGATGTTGATGATCGCGTAGACCGCGGACTTGCCGAGGCTGAGCCCGAGCACGATCCAGATCTCCGCGCCGATACGACGGCGCGTGGCGCGGTCCGGGCGCGCGGGAGCGCCGTCGGCGGTGCCGGGGACGACGGCGGCCGTCGGGCCGGGCACGGGCGCGGCGGGTGAGCCGGGAGCGGTCAGGTCGGGCACCGTCCGGTTATAGCACCGCTCACCGGAACCCACCTCGGTGCCTCCTGGACGGAACCTGTCCGCCGACCACGGGCGGAGCGCCCCGCGACCACGCGATCCGCGACCGGATCGGGGCGAAAGCGGTCGCGGACCCCGTGCTCGGCGGGTGGGGTTAGGGGCGGGGTGGGCGGCCCGGGCGGCGGGGCGGGCGGACGTCGCGGGGGAGGCGGCCCGCGTCGTCGAGCGCTCGGCGCAGGAGCATCTCGATCTGGGCGTTGACGCTGCGCAGGTCGTCGCCGGCCCAGCGGGCGAGGGCGTCGTGCACGGCGGGGTCGAGGCGCAGGAGGACCGACTTGCGCTGCGGCCGCTGCGCTCGGCCCGTGCCCGGGGTCGTCTCCGTGCCCGTGTCTGCGCCCGCGCCCGGGGCTGTGCCCGTGCCCGACGACGCCTGCTCGCCCGGAGAGGGTGCGTCGCCCTCCGGCGTGGCCTGCTGCCCGCCCGCGGGCACGCCGCGGCCCGACGACGGCTGGTCGCCGTCGTCGGGCGCGTCGCGCTTCTCGGGCGGCGTGGGCCCGACGGGCGTCACTGGTACAGGGACCCCGTGTTGACGACGGGCGTCACGCGGCTGTCGCCGCAGAGCACCACGAGGAGGTTGGAGACCATCGTCGCGCGGCGCTCGTCGTCGAGCGTGACGATGTCCTCGGCCTCGAGGCGGGACAGGGCGTCCTCGACCATCGACACCGCGCCCTCGACGATGCGCGAGCGTGCCGCGATGATCGCCCCGGCCTGCTGGCGCTGGAGCATCGCCTGTGCGATCTCGGGCGCGTACGCGAGGTTGGAGATGCGGGCCTCGATGACCTCGACGCCCGCCACGACGACGCGCTCCGCGACCTCCGCCGCGATCTCGGCCGAGACGACCTCCGTCGCGCCGCGCAGCGACTCCTCGCCGGCCTCGGCGTCGTCGTAGGGGTGGGACATCGCGACGTGGCGCAGCGCGGACTCGGCCTGGACCACGACGAAGTCGTCGTAGTCCTCGACCGCGAACGACGCCTTGGCGGTATCGGCGACCTGCCAGACGACGATCGCGGCGATGTTGATGGGGTTGCCGTCGGCGTCGTTGACCTTGAGCTCGCTCGTCTCGAAGTTCCGGACGCGCACGGACACGCGGCGGCGGGTGCTGAGCGGCACCGTCGCGACGAGGCCCGTGGTGCGGACGGTGCCGAGGTAGCGGCCGAAGAACTGGACGACGACCGTCTCGCCGGGGTTGATGACGGCGACGCCGGTCGGGACGAGCACGCCCGCGAGGAACGCCAGGACGCCGAGCGTGATGAGCACGGCGGGGTTGCCGGCCTCCGCCGCGGCGGCCACGACGAGCCCCGTGCCGCCGAGGAGCAGGACGATGCTCAGCGCGATGACGGCGGCCGCGCCACCCGCGCCGAGGGACCAGGCGGGCCGCTCGGTGACGTCGACGCGCGTGCCGTCGTGGCCGACGGGGCGGCCGGTCGGTTCGCCGCCGACGGACTCCTGCGGGGGTGCTGCGCTCTCGGTCACGATGGTCGTCCTCTCCTGCGGCGGGGCCGCGTCGTGTATAGCAAAGTGATATCACATTTCGGAGGAGCGCCGCCATCCGTCTCCCGGGTCTTGCGCGACGGCGCCCGCGTGTGGGAATCTACAAACAGGTTTGCAGTGCAAAGTAGTTTCCGGAACGTCCCGCACCACCGAGAGGCCACCATGACGACCGACCACGGCGACGCCGTCCACGACGGAGCCGTCGGCGAGCCCGACGAGCCGTCCCTCGGCGCCGCCGAGACGCTCCGCCTCATCCGGGAGCAGCAGGAGCGCGCGCGCCAGGCGACCGAGCCCGACTCCCGGCTGCTGTTCCTCGCGTGGGGCGTCGCGTGGCTCGTCGGCTACCTGTGCCTGTGGACGAGCGCGGTCCGGGTCGCGGACGGGACCGCGACGGTCCGCGTCACGAGCGGCGCCGGTCAGGTCATGGGCGCCCAGCCCGAGCCGTGGGCCTTCTGGGTCTTCTTCAGCCTCATCGCGGCCGCCGTCGCGTTCACGATCGTCCACAGCGTCACGCGCACCGCCGGGACGCGCGGCGTGAGCGCCCGCACCGGGGCGATGTACGGGTGGTCGTGGATGCTCGGGTTCCTCTGCTTCGGCCTCGTGCTCGGCGGGCTGGCCCGCGCCGGGGCGTCCGAGGAGGTCATGGCGCTCGCGAGCAACGCGTTCGCGTGCGTCGTCGTCGGCCTCCTCTACCTCGGCGGCGCGGCCGCGTTCGGCGACCGCGGGCTGTTCGTCCTCGGGGTGTGGATCCTCCTCACCGCGGCCGTCGCGACGTTCGCCGGGCTGCCGCTCACCTACCTCGTCATGGCGCTCGCGGGCGGCGGCGGCTTCCTCGTCATGGCCGCGATCGAGCAGGTCGTGCGCGTCCGACGACGGCGCCGCGCGTCCCGCCCCGTGCCCGCCCGGTCGGCGGAGGGTGCGGCCGATGCCTGAGACCGAGCTCGACCCCGTCATCCACGCACCCGCGCGGCTGCGCGTGGTCGCGACGCTCGCCACCCTCCCGACGGGCGACGAGCTGTCGTTCCCCAAGCTCCAGAAGCTCCTCGACATGACCGCCGGCAACCTCTCGACGCACCTGCGCAAGCTCGAGGACGCCGGCTACGTGACCGTCACCAAGACGCACGAGGGCCGCACGCCCGCCACCTACCTGTCCCTCACCGCCCGCGGTCGCGTCGCCTTCGAGGACTACACGACCGCCCTCGACGCCCTCCTGAAGGGAGCCCGACCATGAGCGACGAGCGCACCGAGCGCACCGAGCGCACCGAGCGCGCCCCGCGCACCGGCCCGGTCCGGACCGCCCGAGCCGAGCCCGCGCCGTCGGGCACGGACCACACCCCGCCCGTGGTCGCCGTCGACCGCGTGACGCGTCGCTTCGGCGCGGTCGTCGCGCTCGACGACGTCTCCCTCACCGTCGGGGGCGGCGAGCTCGTCGGGCTGCTCGGCCCGAACGGCGCCGGGAAGTCGACGCTGCTGTCCCTGGTCAGCGGGCAGCGACGGCCCGACTCCGGGACGGTGCGGCTCCTCGGGGGCGACCCGCGCGACGCGCGCAGCCGCGCCGGCCTCGGCCTCACGCCGCAGGAGACGGGCCTGCCCGCGACGCTCAAGGTGCGGGAGGTCGTGGACTTCGTCGGCGGCCACTACCCCGACCCGGTCCCGACGGCGGAGCTGCTCGAGCAGTTCGGCCTCACCGAGCTCGCGGGCCGCCAGACGGGCGCGATGTCCGGCGGGCAGAAGCGCCGCCTCGCCGTCGCGCTCTCGCTCGTGGGCCGCCCGCGCGTCGTGCTGCTCGACGAGCCGACGACGGGGCTCGACGTCGGCGCGCGGCAGGCGCTGTGGGACGCGATCCGCGCGTACCACGCGGGCGGCGGGACGGTGCTGCTCACGAGCCACTACCTCGAGGAGGTGCAGGCGCTCGCGCAGCGCGTCGTCGTCATCGACCAGGGCGTCGTGAAGGCCGACGACTCGCTCGACGCGATCCTGCGGCGCGTGTCCCTGCGGCGCGTCGTCGTCGGGTCGGCCGTCGACCTGCGCGACCGTCCGGGCGTCGTGCGGGCCGACCGCCTCGGCGACGGCCGCCAGGAGCTGTACACGCCCGACGCCGACGCGCTCGTGCGCGAGCTCGTCACCTCGGGCGTCGACTTCCACGACCTCGAGATCCGAGGCGCGAGCCTCGAGGAGGCGTTCGAGCAGATGGTCGCGCGCGACGCGGCCCCGACGACGGAGGCACGGGCCCGATGACCACCACGACCACCACCCCGCGGACGGCGGCTCTGCCCGGGCCGCTGCGCCTCACGTGGCTGCACCTCAAGTACCAGTTCCTCGAGACCGTGCGCGTACCCGTCGCGGTGCTCGGCAACCTGCTGTTCCCCGCGCTCGCGATGTTCTTCTTCGTCGTGCCGCAGAAGGCCGTGGCGCAGGACCCGGTGGCGGCGACCATGGCCGTCGCGTCGCTCGGTCTGTTCGCGATCTGCTCGGCGAGCCTGTTCACGTACGGGCTCGGCGTCGCGGAGGACCGGCAGCTGCCGTTCGACCCGTTCGTCCGCACGCTGCCCGCGGGGCCCGCGCCGCGCATGGCGGCGCGCGTGCTCAACGGCGGGATCTTCTCGCTGTTCGGCCTCGTGCCGCTCATCCTCATCGGCTGGCTGTTCACCGACGCGAGCGTCACCGCGACCCAGCTCCTCGCGGGCGTCGGGACGGTGCTGCTCGTGTCCGTGCCGTTCGTGCTGCTCGGCATGGCGATCGGCTACTCGCTGTCGGCGAAGGCGGCGCTCCCGGTGGTGCAGGTGATCCTCTTCCCGCTCGCGTTCGCGGGCGGCCTGTTCCTGCCGCCGTTCCTCTTCCCCGACTGGCTCGACGCGATCTCGAAGGCCACCCCGACCCGCGCGGGCCGCGACCTGCTCGTCCAGGCCCTCACGGGCGAGCCGGCGTACGGCGCGGCGTGGTTCGTGCTCCTGGGCTGGACGGTGCTGTTCGCCGTCCTCGCGGTCGGCGCCTACCGCCGCGACGAGGGCCGCCGCTTCCGCTGACCCTCACGCCCCTGCTGACCCCACCCCTCCCGCCGAGCACGGGGACGGCGACCGGATCCGAGCGATTCTGGTCGCCGTCCCCGTGTTCGGCGGTTTTCGGTTCCGGGTGTCAGGCAGCGCGGCGCAGGCGCAGGGAGTTCCCGACGACGAGCACCGAGCTCGCGGCCATCGCCGCGCCCGCGATCATCGGGTTGAGCAGGCCGGCCGCCGCGAGCGGGATGGCCGCGACGTTGTACGCGAAGGCCCAGAAGAGGTTCTGCTGGA
This sequence comes from Cellulosimicrobium sp. JZ28, assembly GCF_015327065.1. Taxonomy (NCBI): domain Bacteria; kingdom Bacillati; phylum Actinomycetota; class Actinomycetes; order Micrococcales; family Promicromonosporaceae; genus Cellulosimicrobium; species Cellulosimicrobium sp. JZ28. The sequence continues at coordinate 4,217,474 of NZ_CP017660.1, forward strand.
TGACGCGCAGCGTGCGGCGCGACAGCCGGATCGCGGTCGCCGCGCTGCGCAGGTCGCCGCGGACGAGCGTGAGGTCGCTCGCCTCGATCGCGACGTCCGTGCCGGTCCCCATCGCGAGCCCGAGGTCGGCCGTCGCGAGCGCGGCGGCGTCGTTGACGCCGTCCCCGACCATCGCGACGACGCGGCCCTCGCGCTGGAGCCGGGCCACGACGTCGACCTTCTCGTCGGGGAGGACGCGCGCGACGACGTCCGTCTCCGCGATGCCGACGGCGCGCGCCGCCTCGAGGGCCGCGCCCTCGCCGTCGCCCGTGAGCAGGTAGGGCCGCAGGCCGAGCTCCCGGAGCTCGCGCACGGCCTCCGCCGACGTGGGCTTCACCGGGTCGCGCAGCACGAGCACCGCGCGCGCCCGGCCGTCCCACGCGACGACGACGGCGCTCGCCCCCGACGCCTCGGCCGCCGCGAACGCGTCGTCGAGGGCCGGCTTCGGGGTCACGCCCTCGCGCGCGAGCCACGCGGGCTGCCCGACGAGCACCCGGCGCGCGGTGAGCCCCGCGGCCCCGGCGCCTAGCGAGAGGCCCGAGTGCGCGGTCCGGACGACGGCCTCGACCCCGCCGCCCGGGGCGCTGCGGAAGTCGAACGCCTGCAGCGATCCCACCGCGACGCCGTCGGCCCCGACCCGGGGGCCGTCGTCCGACGCCGGGACGCCCGCGGGCAGGTCGCGCGCGGCCGCGGTGATCGCGCGGGCGATCGGGTGCTCGCTCAGGGCCTCGACCGCGCCCGCCTGGCGCAGGGCGTCGCGCGCGTCCGCGGCCGTCGGGTCGGCGGCCACGAGCCGGTCGAGCGGCGCGCGGCCCGACGGCGTGACGACCGCCTCGAGCGCCATCGCGCCCTGGGTGACCGTGCCCGTCTTGTCGAGCACCACCGTGTCGACGCGGCGCGTCGACTCGAGGATCTCCGGGCCCTTGATGAGAACGCCGAGCTGCGCGCCCCGGCCCGTGCCGACGAGCAGGGCCGTCGGCGTCGCGAGCCCCAGCGCGCACGGGCACGCGATGATGAGGACCGCGACCGCGGCGGTGAACGCGAGCTGCGTCCCGGCACCCGCGAGGAGCCACGCCGCCAGGGTCCCCACCGCGAGCACGAGCACGACCGGCACGAACACCGCGGAGATACGGTCCGCGAGCCGCTGCACCGGCGCCTTGCCCGTCTGGGCCTGCGTGACGAGGCGGCCGATCTGCGCGAGCGTCGTCTCCTCGCCCACGCGCGTCGCCCGCACCAGCAGCGCGCCCGCCGCGTTCACCGTCGCCCCGGTCACGGCGTCGCCGGGGCCGACGTCGACCGGCACCGGCTCGCCCGTGAGCAGCGACGTGTCGACGGCGCTCGACCCCTCGAGCACGACGCCGTCCGTCGCGACCTTGTCGCCCGGCCGCACGAGGAACACGTCGCCCACCGCGAGGTCGGCGACGGGCACGCGCTCGGTGTCGCGCGCGCCGTCGGGCCCGGTGCGCGGGGTGCCGTCGGGGGCGAGCAGCACGCGCTCCGCGTCCTTCGCGCCCAGCGCGAGCAGCGACCGCAGCGCGTCGCCCGCGCGCCGCTTCGAGCGGTGCTCGGCGTACCGGCCGGCGAGCAGGAACGTCGTGACGACGGCCGCGACCTCGAAGTAGAGCTCGGGCGCGGCGCCCGCGTGACCGCGCGACGGGACGAGCGTCGGCTCCATGCGCATCCCGAGCTCGCCCGCGCCGCCCAGCAGCAGCGCCCACAGCGACCAGAGCGTCGCGGCGACCACGCCGAGCGACACGAGCGTGTCCATCGTCGACGCGCCGTGCCGGGCCGCGCGGAACGCCGCCGCGTGGAACGGCCACGCGGCCCACGTGACGACGGGCAGCGAGAGCGCCGCGACGACCCACTGCCAGCCGGTGAACTGCAGCGCCGGGACCATCGACAGCGCGACGACCGGCACGGTGAGGACCGCCGCGACGCGCAGGCGCCGCGCGAGCACGACGCCCCGGTCGGGGGTGTCGAGCCGTCGTGGGGCCCGGCGGTGGCGCGGTCGGGCTCGACAGCGCGGTCAGGCCCGACGGCGCGGTCGGGCTCGATGGCGGGGGCCGGCTCGGTGGCGGGGTCGGCGGAGGTGCGCGGGCCCGCCTCCGGGTCCTCCGGCCGCACCGCCGCCTCGGCGGTCGCTACGGCGGTCGTCTCGCCCTGATCCGCCGGGGGAGTGCCCTGGTCGGTCGCGGCGGCTGCGCGGCGGGTCGTGACGCGGGCCGTGTAGCCGGCCTTCTCGACGGCCTCGACGAGGTCGGCGTCGGTGACGTCGGTCGCGAGGACGACGTGCGCGGTCTCCAGCGGAAGGTTGACCGTCGCGGTGACGCCCTCGACGCGGTTGAGGCGCTTCTCGACGCGCGCGACGCACGACGCGCACGTCATGCCGCCGATCGCGAGGTCGACCTCGGCGACGGGCCGGGCCTCCGCGGCTCCGCCGGGTGCGGCGGTCGGCGTGGGCGCGGGCTGTGCGGTCATCGGTGGGGCTCCTCGACGGGGTGCGGGGCGAGGTCGCCGCGGTGGTCCGGCGTGGTGGCCGTCGCGGCGTGCGCGGCGCTGCTGGTGCGCGCGGGGGTCGGGGGTCGCGGTGGCGACCGGGACCCGGGGTGCCCGACGACGGTCGCGGCCTCGTGCGGTCGAGGCGCGTCCCGCCGTCGGGCACCGGGGAGGTGCGGACCGGGGACGGTCAGGCGCGGGGCGGGACCTGAAGGTCGTACGTCTTCGTCGCGGGGGCGGCGTCGGCGGCGGGCTCGGTGCCGCAGCCGCACGCGCAGTCGTGCGCCTCCTGCTTGTCGGCCGCCTGCTCGGCGTACTGCGCGGCGAGCGCGTCCTGCTGGACCTCGACCGACGCGACCTCGTACCCGGCCTCGTCGACGGCCTCGCGCAGCGCGGCCTCGTCGAGCGGGTCGTCGGAGAAGACCGTGACCTCGGACGTGCTGCCGACGCGGAGCTCGACGCTCACGTTCTCGACGCCGGCGACGGCCTCGAGGTCCTTCGTGACGTGGGCGACGCAGTTGCCGCAGGTCATGCCGGTGACGCCCAGGGTCGTGACGGTGCTCATGGTGCTCCTCGGGTGGTGGGGTGGTCAGCTGCGGACGAGGCGGGCGATGGCGTCGGCGGCCTCCTTGACCTTCGCCGCGCCCTCCGCCTCGGACTGGCGGGCCGCGTCCACGACGCAGTGGCCCAGGTGGTCCTCGACGAGGCCGATGCTCACGGCCTGGAGCGCCTTGGTGACGGCGGAGACCTGCGTGAGGATGTCGATGCAGTAGACGTCCTCGTCGATCATGCGGGCGATGCCGCGCACCTGGCCCTCGATGCGGCGCATGCGCTTGAGGTACGCCTCCTTGTCGGACGCGTAGCCGTGCGGACCGGTGTGGACCGCCTGCTCCTGCTCGACGGCCGTCGCCTCGGTCGTGTCGCTCATGCTCTCCTCCTCGTCCAGGACGCGGTAGCGCGCCCGCCGCGCGGGTGGTGCGGCGGTGATACCCCGTCAGGGTACGCTCCATCATACCCCCGTGAGGTATCCGTCGGGAGGTTCGACGATCCCCTCCGAGCGCATGACACGTGTCATGCCCGTCGGGTGAGGACTCCACCCCGTCCGGTGACGGGCCGCACTGCCGCAGACGCCGTGCCGCCGCGAGGCTGGAGGCACCACCAACGAGAGGCGCACCATGACCGACATCGTCACCGGGCTCCAGGACCTCACGCAGGGCCTGCCGCCCTTCCTGCGCTGGGTCGGGGTCCTGCTCGCCGGCGCGATCCCCTACGTCGAGGCCGAGGGCGCGGCGGTCCTCGGGGTCGTGGCGGGCGTCAACCCGTTCGTCGCCATCCCGGTCGCGATCGTCGGCAACGCGATCGCGCTCGCCCTGGTCGTCTGGGTCATCGGCGCCGCACGCAGCGGGATCACGCGCGGACGGACCGTCGAGACCACGCCCAAGCGCCAGCGGATGCGGCAGGTGTTCGACCGCTACGGCGTGCCCGGCGTCAGCCTCCTCGGGCCGCTGCTCCTGCCGAGCCACGTCACCGCCGCGGCGATGGTCGGGTTCGGGGCCCCGCGCGCCCGCGTCTTCACGTGGGGCGTCGTGGCCGTCGCGGCCTGGGCCCTCGTGCTGGGCGTCGTCGTGCACCTCGGGGTGAGCGCCGCCGTCGGCTGACGGCCGGTCACGACGCCGTCACGACGGCATCACGATTCGGCACCCGCCGCGCGGTGCCCCGGGCACGCACCTACCCTCCCAAGCATGGGCAGGGGAGCCGGAGCACGACGCGCGCTGCGCGTGGCGGTGGTGTCGGTCGCGCTCGCGGGACGGGCGTCGTCGCGGCGCCACCCGCGGGCGCGTGCGCGTGCGGCGGCCTCGTCGACGGGCCCGCGTACGACACGGCGGTCTCCCACGAGACCGCGGTCCTCCAGTGGGACGGGACCACCGAGACGATGCTCGTCGAGCTCTCCACGCTGTCGAACGCGCCCGAGGTCGGCCTGCTGCTGCCCACGCCCGCACCGGCGCAGGTCGCGCTCGCCGACCCGCAGGTGTTCCGCGAGCTCGACGAGCTCACCCGGCCGCGCGCCGTCGTCTCCGACACCCGGTGGTGGCCCGAGCTCGGCTTCGGGAGCGGCGCGGACGCCGTGGCGGGCGCGGGCGTCACGGTGCTCGACGAGGTCCGCCTCGGGCCGCTCGACGTCACGACGCTCGGCGCGAGCGACGCCGGCGCGCTCGACGCCTGGCTCACCGAGCGCGGGTTCCAGCTCCCCGAGACGATCCGGACGGCCCTCACCCCCTACGTCGGCGAGGGCTGGTCGTTCGTCGCGGCCCGGCTCGCGCCCGAGGAGGCCGCCGCGTTCGACGGCACGCTCCAGCCGCTCCGGGTCACGTTCCCGAGCGGCTCGCTCGTCTACCCCATGCGCATGTCGGCCGTCGCGGAGGACCCCCAGAGCACGCGCACGTACGTCCTGGCCGACCACCGCGTCGACCGCGTCGACCCGACCGCCGAGGCGCAGGAGCCGACCGTGCGCTTCGCCGGGCGTCTCGACCCGGCGGACGTCGCGTCGGAGGAGCTCGCGGCGCTGCTCGCCGCCGGCGGCTTCGTCACGGCCCACGAGCAGGTGTTCACCGAGCCGGCGACGCAGATCGTCTCCGACTTCTCCTTCGCCCCCGCCGCCGCGGACGTCGCCTTCACCCCGACGTACGCCGTGGTCGCGGAGAAGCGGATCGGGCCGTTCTTCGCCGGGCCCGTCCTCGCGTTCGCCGGCGTGCTCGCGCTCGCGGCGCTCGTCGTCTGGCGAGGCCGACGACGGCGCGCGCCCTCGCCGGCCCTCGCGCCGCACCCCGCGCGCGCCTGAGCGACGCGACCCGGCCCGCTGCCCGGGTCACCCCGTACGGGCGAGACGCGCGGTTCGCCGCGACACGCGGCACCGCCGGGTGTTCCATGGAGGCGAAGCGGGAGGCGCCCGGGCCCAGGCCGTCGGGAGCCGGCCCGTCACCTCGGCAGGGGAGTGACCATGACGATCCAGGGCCCGATCCTCACCGCCTTCTCGCGCACCGCGAAGCAGGTCTGGTACTGGCCGGTGATCCGCGGCGTGCTCGCCATCCTCTTCGGCATCATCGCGCTCGCGTGGCCGGACAAGACGGCGGCCGTCGTCATCTGGGTGATCGGCATCTTCGCCGTCGTCGACGGCATCGTCGAGATCGTCGAGGGCGTCCGGCGCCGCGGCACGGGCAGCGGCACCGCGTTGCTCGTGACGATGGGCGTCCTGAGCCTCGCGGTCGGCGTCGTGCTGCTCGTGTGGCCGGGCAAGACCGCGATCGTGCTCACCTGGATCGTCGGGTTCTGGGCCGTGGTCTACGGCCTGTTCCAGACGGTCGCCAGCCTCGACCTGCGCAAGGTGCCCGGGAGCGGGTGGGGCTGGGGCGTCGTCGCCGGCCTGCTCGGCATCGTCTTCGGTCTGCTCGTGCTGTTCAACGTCAACGCCGGACTGGTGTCGATCGTGTGGCTGCTCGCGCTCTTCGCGATCGTCTGGGGCGTCATGCTCATCGCGTTCGGCGTCCAGATCCGCTCGCTCGGCCGACAGGCCGGACGCGCGGCAGCACCCGGCACGTACTGACCCGACCGCCCCGCCGACCACGGGGTTGCTGTCGTTCTGAGCGCCAGAACGACAGCAACCCCGTGCTCGGCGGGTGGGACGCTCCGGCCGGACGCGTCAGGCGGGGCGGGCCTCGGCGGCCGCGCGGGCGGCGGCGGGGAACGCGTCGAGGATGCGGGCGACGGCGGTGTCGTCGTGGGCGGCCGAGACGAACCACGCCTCGAACACCGACGGCGGCAGGCTGACCCCGGCGTCGAGCATCGCGTGGAAGAACGCGCGGTACCGGAACGTCTCCTGCGCCTGGGCCTGCGCGTAGTCGCGAACCCCTGCGGTCGCGGCGAGCTCGCCGAACATCACGGAGAAGAGCGAGCCTGCGCGCTGCACGCGGTGCGGCACGCCCGCAGCGTCGAGCGCGGAGCTCACCGCCGCCGACAGCACGCCCGCGACCTCGTCCACGCGCGCGTACACCGTCTCGTCGGCGAGCCGCAGCGTCGCGAGGCCCGCCGCGACCGCGACGGGGTTCCCCGAGAGCGTGCCCGCCTGGTAGACGGGGCCGAGCGGTGCGAGCTGGTCCATGACGCTCGCCGGTCCGCCGACCGCGGCGACGGGCATCCCGCCGCCCACGACCTTGCCGAAGGTGAACAGGTCGGGCGTGTAGCCGTCCGCGCCCTGGCCGCGCAGCACCGCGTTCTCGAGGCCCCACCAGCCGCTCGGCCCGACGCGGAAGCCCGTGAGCACCTCGTCGAGGATGAGCAGCGCGCCGTGCGCCGCCGTGATGCGGCGCAGGCCCTCGTTGAAGCCCTCCGCGGGCGGGACGACGCCCATGTTCGCGGGCGACGCCTCGGTGATGACGGCCGCGATCTCGGATCCGCGCTCCGCGAACGCCGCCTCGACGGCCGCGAGGTCGTTGTACGGGAGCACGAGCGTCTCGGCCGCCGTCGCCTCGGTGACCCCGGCCGAGCCGGGCAGGGCGAGCGTCGCGACGCCGGACCCCGCCTCGGCGAGCAGCGCGTCCACGTGCCCGTGGTAGCACCCGGCGAACTTCACGACGACGTCGCGCCCGGTCACGCCGCGTGCGAGGCGGATCGCGGTCATCGTGGCCTCCGTGCCCGTGGACACGAGGCGCACGCGCTCCGCGGCGGGCACCCGGCGGCGGATCTCCTCCCCGAGCTCGACCTCGCCGAGCGTCGGCGCGCCGAACGACAGCCCGCGGGCCGCCGCCTCCTGGACCGCGGCGACGACGTCGGGGTGCGCGTGCCCGAGCAGGGCCGGGCCCCACGAGCACACGAGGTCGACGTACTCGCGGCCCGCGACGTCGGTCACGTACGGGCCGCGTGCCGAGGCGAGGAACCGCGGGTCGCCGCCCACGGACCCGTAGGCGCGCACGGGCGAGCTGACGCCGCCCGGGAGCACGCCCTGCGCGCGCACGAACGCGGCGTGGTTGTCCGCCCCGCCCGCGCCCGGTGCGCCGAACAGCGCCGCGTCCTGCGCCTGCACGGCCTCCGCCGTCCCGAAACCGCCCGTGTCCGTCATGCCCGCGTCCTTCCGTCGTTCTCGTCCAGCCAGCCCGCGAGCTCCGTCGCCCAGTAGGTGAGGATCACGTCCGCGCCGGCGCGCTTGATGCCGAGCACCGACTCCGTGACGGCGGCGCGCCGGTCGATCCAGCCGTTCGCCGCGGCCGCCTCGATCATCGCGTACTCGCCCGACACCTGGTACGCCGCGACGGGCACCGCCGACATCTCCGCGACCGCCGCGAGCACGTCGAGGTACGACCCGGCGGGCTTCACCATGACCATGTCCGCGCCCTCGGCGAGGTCGAGGTCGGCCTCGCGCAGGCCCTCGCGGGCGTTGCCCGCGTCCATCTGGTAGGTGCGGCGGTCGCCCTGGAGCGCCGAGTCCACGGCCTCGCGGAACGGCCCGTAGAACGCGCTCGCGTACTTCGCGGAGTACGCGAGGATGCCGACGTCGTCGAACCCGGCGGCGTCGAGCGCCTCGCGGATCACGGCGACCTGGCCGTCCATCATGCCCGACGGCGCGACGACGTCCGCGCCCGCCCGCGCCTGCGCGACGGCCATCGAGGCGTAGCGGTCGAGCGTCGCGTCGTTGTCGACGACGACGCCCCCGTCCCGGCCCTCGGCCAGCACGCCGCAGTGCCCGTGGTCGGTGAACTCGTCGAGGCACGTGTCCGCCATGACGACGGGCCCGCCGCCCGGGTGCTCGCGCGCCGCCTCGACCGCGATCCGGATGCCGCGCTGCAGGATCCCGTCCTCGGCGTCCGCCTGCGTGCCGGTCGCGTCGCGCTCGGCCGGGATGCCGAAGAGCATGACGCCGCCGACCCCGGCGCGCGCGGCGTCGCGCACGGCGTCCGCGAGCGTCGCCTCGGTGTGCTGCACGACGCCCGGCATCGACGAGATGGGGCGCGGCGCGTCGAGGCCCTCCTTGACGAACAGGGGGAGCACGAGGTCGGACGCGTGCACGCGCGTCTCGCTGACGAGCCGCCGCACGCGCGGGCTCGTGCGCAGGCGGCGCGGCCGGTGGTGCCCGACGGGGAGCTGGTGGGTCACGAGGGGTCTCCTTCAGAGGTCGGGGCGACGCCGGTCGTGCCGGCGGCCGGGGGAGCGGCCGGGTCGTCGGGCTCGGCGGTCGTGCGGGTGGAGGGACCGGTGGTGGCGAGCGCGCCGACGAGCGCGGTGGCCAGCGCGGCGTCGGTCGGGCGCTCCGCGACGGCGTCGAGCCGCAGCCCGACGTCGCGCGCGGCCCGGGCGGTCGGGTCGCCGATCGCGACGCCCACGACGTCGTCGCACGGGCCGAGCTGCCGCGCGACCTCGCGCGCGACGCTCCCCGAGGTGAGCACGACGGCGTCCACCGCGCCCGCGCGCCACGCCGCGACGACGTCCGGCGCGAGCGCGTGCGTGACGGTGCGGTAGACGGTGACGACGTGCGGGACGTACCCGAGGTCGTGCAGGCCGTCGTGCATCGTCGGCGCGGCGAGGTCCCCCTGCGGCAGCAGGACCACACCTCTACCTCGCGAGGTAGAGCCCTGGTCTCCCGAGGTAGAGCCCTGGTTCCCCGAGGTAGAGCCGCGGTCCGCCGGGGTAGAGGCCTGGTCCGACGGGGGGAGGGCGGCGAACGCGGCGACGAGGCCGCGGGCGGAGTTCTCGTCGGGCTCGAGCTCGACGGTGACGCCGACCGCCTCCAGGGCGCGGCGCGTCGCGGGCCCGACGGCGGCCCAGCGGGCCCGGCGCCCGGCGTCGCCGAGGTCGACGCCCTGGCGGGCGGCGCTCGCGACGAGCTCGTCGATCGCGTTGACGCTCGTCACGACGACCCACGCGAAGTCGCCGTGGACCAGGCGGGCGAGGGCGCCGTCGACGGGCGCCGTGTCCTCGACGGGCGCGCGCTCGATCGCCGGGCTGACGAGGACGTGGGCGCCCGCGTCGCGGAGCGTCGCCGCGAGGCCCGCGGCGCGCTCGGGCGCGCGCGGGACCAGGACGGTCCGACCGGCGAGCGCGTCGGCCCGGCGGGCTGCGTCCAGGTCGTCCACGGGATCCCCAGCGTCCACGGGGTTCCCAGCGTCCACCGAGTCCCCAGGGTCCACCGCGTCCGCCGTGCCGCGCGCCGGGAGCGGGGGCACCACGGGCGCGGGTCCCCGCGACGGGTCGCGCAGCGGTCCGGGGCTCATTCCGCCGCGCCGCGGTAGCCGCCGTCGCGGAGCTGCTCGCGGGCAGCCTCCACGGCGCGGTCGGTCGCCGGGGCCTCCACGGCCGGGGCGTCGAGGACAGGGGTGCCCGCCCCGGTCTCGCGCAGCGGCGCGAGGCGCGCGGCGCCGTCGGCGAGGAGCGCGTCGGCGACGCGGGCGCCCAGCCCGCGCGCGACGTCGTCCCGGGCGGTCGCGGCGGCGGCGAGCGACCCGGTGCTCGGGGGGAGCGCGGCGCGCGCGGAGTGCGTGAGCTGCTCGGCGCCGTCGACCCGCGCCACGACGGCCGTCAGGGCCACGTCGCCGTCCTCCACGACGGCGTGCGCGCCGACGGGGCCGCGCACCCGGCCTCGAGCCGGCCGAGGAGCGCGCGCTCGGCGAGCACGGCGAGGCGCGTGGGCTCGTGGTCGAGGTCGTGCAGGGCGCGGGCGAGGACGGGGTCGTCGAGGGAAGACGTGCGTACCTCGACGGCGAGCGCGCCCTGCCCGGCGGCGGGCGCCATGATCGCGGTGTCGATCACCTCGGACACGGCCTCGAGCCGGCCGAGGCGGGCGAGCCCCGCGTACGCGAGCACGACGGCGTCGAGGTCCGCCTCCTCGCCGAGCGCCCGGGCGAGGCGCGTGTCGACGTTGCCGCGGATGTCGACGACGTCGAGGTCGGGGCGGACGGACCGGAGCTGCGCGGCGCGCCGCGGCGACCCGGTGCCGACGCGCGCGCCGCGCCGGAGCGTCGTGATGGTCAGGCCGCCGCGCGCGCACAGGACGTCGCGCGGGTTCTCGCGCTCGGGCGTGACGACGGTGAGCCCCGGTGCGGGCTCGGTCGGGAGGTCCTTGAGGGAGTGCACCGCGACGTCGCACCGGCCGTCGAGCAGCGCCTCGCGGAGCGCGGTCACGAAGACGCCCGTGCCGCCCATCTGGGCGAGCGAGCCGGTGAGCACGTCGCCGTCGGTGCGGATGCGCACGATCTCGACCTCGCGGCCGGTCAGCTCTTCGAGGCGGCGGGCGACGTGGCCGGTCTGGGTCGTCGCGAGGGCGCTGCCGCGCGTGCCCACGCGGAGGGGCGTCGTACCTGCAGGACTCACGGAACCAGTCTCTCCCCACTTCGGCATTCCACGAAAATGTGCACGTCACAGCGCGGGAATGATGCGGGGAGTGACGTGGTCCTGACGGCCGGTCAGGAAGTTGCGGACAATGTGTCAGGTCATTTCGCGGGGAATTCTCGGGACTATTCCGGCGCGCAATCCGGTGAGGATTCCCTCACCCCGCGGCCGCGAGGCCGCGGGCGCATTCCTGTGCGTGGCCGACGATCGACGCGAGCCCCGTCCCGGCGATCCAGCCGCCGGTCACGGCCAGCCCGGGCACGGCGTCGACGCGCGCGACGAACGCCGCGACCTCGCGCCGGAACGCGGGCGTGGGCGGGGGCAGCGCGCCGTTCCACCGCGTGACGACGTGGCCGAGGACGCGCCCGTGCAGGTCGACGCCGAAGAGTCGCGACGCGTCCACGACGACGCGGTCGAGGTCCGGCTCCGTCGTCGCGCCGATGCGCCCGTAGCTCAGGCGCACCACGTGGTGCCCCGGCCCGGCGGCGGCGCGGACGCGGTCGCGCAGCCAGGGCCACTTGGCGGTCGAGTGCGTGAGCGCCTTGGCCTCGACGTCCGACGGCGGCGCCGCGCGCCCGGCGTCGCGGTGCGGCGGGGCGACGAGCAGGCCGGTCCCGCGCGGGGCGTCGTCGAGCTCGGGCGCGCGCAGCAGGAGCGTCACGAGCCGCACGTCCGCGCCGGGCTCCGGGTCCGGCAGGAGGTCGGCCGCCGTCCCGACGAGCGGGCCGAGCGCGTCGACGAGCGCCGGGGTCGTCACGACGAGGCGCGGCGCGGCGAGGTCGACCGGACCGCTCGGGGTCTCGGCGCGCACGAGCCAGGTCCCGGGGCCGCCGTCCGGGGCCGCGGCGCGCGAGATCCCCGTGACCTCGTGGCGCAGCCGGACGTCGGTTCCCGCGACGAGCCCCTCGACGAGCCGGTGCATCCCGCCGTCGATGCCGCGCACGGCCGACCCGGCGGGGGCGAGGGCGCGCATCGACGCGACGGCGCGCGCGAGCGACCCCTCGCGCTCGAACGCCTCGCGCAGCCCGGGCGCGACCGCCGCGACGTCCAGCCGGTCGAGCGGGGCGGAGTGCACGCCGGAGGCGACCGGCGCGACGAGCCGCTCGGTCACGCGCGCCCCCATGCGGGACCGCGCGAACGTCTCGAGCGTCCGCAGGTCGGTGAACCGGCGGGGCAGCACCCGGTCGAGGCTCGCGCGCAGCGACCCGCCGAGGCCGACGGCGCGGCGCACGTCGCGCGACCACGGGTCGGCGGGGATGCCGAGGACGCCCGCGCGCGGCAGGGGGTAGGCGTGCCCGGCGGCGTAGCCCCACGCGCCCGCGCCCGACGGCTCGACGACGTCGAGCCCCAGCTCGCGCACGAGGTCGCCGACGGCGGCGCCTCGGGCCGCGAACGACTCGGCCCCGAGGTCGACGCGCACGCCGTCGAGGCCGGGCAGGTCGCCGCCGCGGACGGGCCCGCCGGGCGCCTCGGCGGCGTCCAGCACGACGACGCGCAGCCCCTGCGCGCGCAGCGTCCGCGCGGCGGTGAGCCCGGCGACGCCCGCGCCGACGACGACCGCGTCCGCGGTCTCGACCCCTTCCGGTGCGGCGGGTCCGGACGGACGGGGCGTCGTCGGCTCGGCGCTCACCGTCGGGTCGCCTCCTCGGTGGCGGTGTCGGCGGCGCTGCCGGGAGCGTCGTCCGCGAGCGCGTGGACGAGCGCGACGACGCGCGTCAGCACGTCGGGGTCGGTGTCCGGCGGGACGCCGTGGCCGAGGTTGACCACGTGCCCCGGGGCCGTGCGCCCGCGGCGCACGACGTCCCGGACGTGCGCCTCGAGCACGTCCCACGGCGCGGCGAGCAGCGCGGGGTCGATGTTGCCCTGCACGGGCACGGGGGCGTGGCCCTCGGCGAGGAGCCGGGCGGCGTCGTCGAGCGGCGTGCGGTAGTCGACGCCCACGGCGACGTCCTGCACCCCGGCCGCGGTGACGGCGTCGCGCATGGCGGGGAGCAGGTGCCCCGTGCCCGTGCCGAAGTGGACGACGGGCACGCCGAGGTCCGCGACGTGGGTGAGCGCGCGCGTGCTCGCCGGGGCGGCGCCGGCCGCGTAGTCCGCGAGCGAGAGCGAGCCGGCCCACGAGTCGAAGAGCTGCGCCGCGCTCGCGCCCGCCTCGACCTGCGTCCGCAGGAACGTGCCGGTGAGGTCGGCCGCCCAGTCGACGAGGCGCTGCCACGTCTCCGGGTCGCCGCGCAGCAGGGCGCGCGCCGCGAGGTGGTCGCGCGACGGCCGACCCTCCACGAGGTAGGCGGCGAGGGTGAACGGCGCCCCGGCGAACCCGATGAGGGGCGTCGTGCCCAGCGCGTCGACCGTCAGCGCGACGGCCTCGCGGATCGGGGCGAGCGCGTCCTCGGTGAGCTCGCTCTCCACGAGCCGGGCGACGTCGTCGGGCGTGCGGTACGCCTGGCCCATGACGGGGCCGACGCCCGGCGTGATCTCCACCTCGACGCCCGCGAGCCGCAGCGGGACCACGATGTCCGAGAAGAAGATGCCCGCGTCCACGCGGTGCCGGCGCACCGGCTGGAGCGTGATCTCGGACGCGAGGTCGGGGCGCAGGCACGAGTCGAGCATGCTCACGCCCTCGCGCGCGGCGCGGTACTCCGGCAGCGAGCGGCCGGCCTGGCGCATGAACCACACGGGTGTGATTTCCGGGCGCTTTCCGGTCGTGCCCGCGCGCAGGGCCTGCACGAGCGGGGAACGGTCCGTGCGGCCGTCGGTCAGGGGATGGCCCGGGGAAAGGGCGACAGGAATCACAGCTACCGATTCTGCCTCTCTCCCGGGGGAATGATTAAATCGGAGGCACTGTGGCTCTTCTCTCCCTCACGGCCAGCCACCACGAGCTGGACCTCGACGCCCTGGAACGACTCTCCACCGGGGCCCACTCGATCGGCGGCTCCGCGGTCGCGGCGTGCGACGTGATCACCGGTGCGGTCGTCCTCGCGACGTGCAACCGGTTCGAGCTGTACCTCGACGTGGACGCCCCCCTCGACGGCACCGGCGTGCAGCACGCGACCGAGCACGTCGCACGCATGGTCGCCGAGGCGTCGGGCGTGGAGGTGGCCGAGGCGCTCGCGTCGTTCCGCACGCGCGCCGGGACCGAGGTCGCCGAGCACCTGTTCGCCGTCGCGTCGGGCCTGGACTCGATGGTCGTGGGAGAGCGCGAGATCGCCGGCCAGGTGAAGCGGGCGCTGGAGACCGCGCACGCCGACGGCGTCACGTCCTCGACGCTCGAGCTCCTCTTCCAGACGGCGTCGCGCACCTCCAAGAAGGTCAGCACGCAGACGACGCTCGGCGGGGCCGGTCGCTCCGTCGTCGCGCTCGGGCTCGACCTCGCCGCCGCCGAGCTGCCGCCGTGGCCGCAGGTCCGCGCCGTCCTCATCGGCACCGGGTCGTACGCGGGCGCGAGCCTCGCCGCGCTGCGCGCGCTCGGGTGCGACGACGTGCGGGTCTACTCGCAGTCCGGCCGCGCCGAGGAGTTCGCCGCCGCGCGCGGCGTGGAGGCCGTGACGGACCTCGTCGTGGCGCTCGAGGACGCGGACCTCGTGGTGTCGTGCAGCGGCGCGCGCGGTCGGGCGCTCGCGGCGGACGCCGCGCGCCCGGGCGCCGAGCGGCGCGAGCAGGCGATCGAGCACGTGCTCGACGCCGCTGCGGTGGTGCGGGCGCGCGAGCGGGCCGCGGTGCGGGCGGGCGACGAGCCCGTCGCGCGCCCCACGGTCGTGCTCGACCTCGCGCTGCACCGCGACGTCGACCCGCGGGTGGCCGACGTCGAGGGCGTGCTCCTGTACGACCTCGCGACGCTCGCGGCGCACTCGCCGTCGATCGCGTCCGAGCTCGTGACGCAGGCCCGCACGATCGTCGACGAGGCGACGCGGGCGTTCGAGGAGACGCGCCTCGGGCGGGCGGCGGACACGGCGGTCGTCGCCCTGCTGGCCGACGCCGAGCGGCGCGTCGCGCTCGAGGTGGCCGACGTCGTCGCGCTGCGCGAGGCGGACGGCGACCCGGTCGAGCCGGACGAGGCCGACGAGATCGCGCGCGGCGTGCGGCGCCGCGTGCACGCCGACCTGCACCGCGCGATCGTCGCGGCCCGCGCGGAGGCGGTCGCCGCGGCGCAGGCCGAGGAGCGCGCGGTCGTCGCGGACGCCCAGGCGCTCGTCCACGAGGCCGCCGGCGCGCGCTGACCCCGGTCCGCTCGGACGGACCCGCTGCCCCGGGCATCCGATTGACAGCGCAGTCATAGCCGGGAGAGGGTGGCCGACGGACGCCCGTCGTCGACCAGGAGCACCGTCGCCCCGCCACGAGCGGCCCGGGCGGCACCTGACCGAACGGCCCCGGGGCGCCCCGGGCGACGACGCCCGGTCGCACGTCGAAGAGGACATGGCATGAGACGACCACGACTCGCCCTGCTCGCCGCGGTGCTCGCGCTCGCCGTCGCGCCGGGCACCCTGCTGCCCGCCGCCGCGGGCGCCGCCCCCGCCGACGAGGGCACCATCACCGCCGCCGCGGGCGACGACCTCACGCTCGAGGTCAACCCGTTCGTCGGCACCGAGAGCGAGGGCAACGCCTACCCCGGCGCGACCGTGCCGTTCGGCATGGTCCAGCTCAGCCCGGACAACACGAACTCCTACGCCTCGACGTCGTACAGCACGAACGCCGGGCGCGTGTGGGGCTTCAGCCACCGGCACGTGAACAGCGCGGGCTGCCCCGCGGCGGGCGAGCTGCTCGTCACGCCGGACACGAGCGCGACCCCGCGCACGGCGCGCTCCTTCATCGCCATCAAGGACCAGAAGAGCACCGAGCGCGCGTCGGCCGGGTTCTACGAGGTGACGCTCGCGAACGACGTGCACGCCGAGCTCACCGCGACCACGCGCGTCGGTGCGCACCGCTACACGTTCCCCGCCTCGACGACGTCGCACCTGTCGTTCAACGTGGGCCAGACCCTGCGCGACGCCGGCGCGAGCTCCGTGACGTGGGTCGACGACCGCACGCTCGAGGGCTGGGTCGACAACGGCGGCTTCTGCGGCGGCACGCCCGACAAGCAGCGGTACTTCTTCAGCGCGACGTTCGACCGCCCGGTCGCGTCGAGCGGCACGTGGGGCACCGACGCGCGCTACGTCGCGGGCTCCACGACGAGCGAGGTCGCGGGCGGCAACAACGGCGCCGTCGCGGTGTTCGACACCACGACCGACCGCGACGTCGA
This sequence comes from Cellulosimicrobium sp. JZ28, assembly GCF_015327065.1. Lineage (NCBI taxonomy): Bacteria > Bacillati > Actinomycetota > Actinomycetes > Micrococcales > Promicromonosporaceae > Cellulosimicrobium > Cellulosimicrobium sp. JZ28. The sequence continues at coordinate 4,233,618 of NZ_CP017660.1, forward strand.
GGTGAGCGTGGGCGTGTCCTTCGTGAGCGTCGACGGCGCGCGCGCCAACCGCGAGGCCGAGGCCACCGACGAGGGCGGGCAGGTCGCGTTCGACACCGTGCGCGAGGAGGCCCGCGACGCGTGGAACGCGGAGCTGGGCCGTGCCGCGATCGACGCGTCGCCCGACCAGCGCCGGATCTTCTACACCCAGCTCTACAAGACCCTGCTGTCCCCGACGATCGGCAGCGACGTCGACGGCCGGTACCGGGGCATGGACCTCGAGGTCCACCAGGCCGACGGCTGGGACTACTACCAGAACTTCTCGCTCTGGGACACGTACCGCACGCAGGCGACGCTGCACGCGCTCCTGCTGCCCGAGCGCGCCCAGGACATCGTGCGCTCGATGTACCAGCACCGCGTCGAGGGCGGCTGGTTGCCGCGCTGGTCGCTCGGCGCGCTGGAGACCAACATCATGGCGGGCGACCCCGTCACGCCCTGGCTCGCGGAGAACTTCGCGCTCGGCACCGTCCCCGACGACATCGCGGACGAGCTGTGGGACTACCTCGTGGAGAACGCCACGACGACCCCGCCGGACGACGTCGCGTCCGTCGGGCGGCGCAGCACCGAGTTCTACGCCGAGCACGGTCACGTGCCGTTCTACCCCGAGAACGAGGGCGGCCTCGGCGGCCAGTTCGAGGAGTACCGCCACGGCGGCTCGGCGACGCTCGAGCTCGCGCTCGCCGACGCGAGCCTCGGCGCCGCAGCCGAGCGCACGGGTCGCGAGGGCGGCCAGGCGTTCCTCGACAGGGGTCGCAACTGGCGCAACCTCTGGAACCCGGACGTCCAGCTCTCGGGCGGCTTCCAGGGCATGGTCAACGCGAAGCGCCCGACGGGCGAGTTCGTCACGCTGCCCGAGCTGACGGACGTCACGCGCTCCGGCTTCCACGAGGGCGTGCCGTGGCAGTACCAGTGGATGGTGCCGCAGGACGTCGCGGGCCTCCAGGAGGTCATGGGCGGCGAGGACGGCTTCGTCGAGCGTCTCGACTACTACTTCGACCAGCCGGCGCTCGTCGCGAACCCCGGCGTCTCGCCGAGCACGTGGGCCAAGGGCGGCAGCTCGTACTACACGACCATCCGCTACAACCCGGGCAACGAGCCGACGATCATGAACGCGTGGCTCTACGGCTACGTGGGCCAGCCGTGGAAGACGAACGACGTCCTCGCCGCCAACCTCAACCGCTTCCCGGACACCCCGGGCGGCGGCGTCGGGAACGACGACCTCGGCACGCTCGCCGCCTGGTACGTCATGGCGTCGCTCGGGTTCGAGCCCGTCATGCCGGGCTCGGGGATCCTCGCGCTCAACGCGCCGAAGGTGCAGGCCGCGACGCTCACGACCGACGCCGGGGCGACGCTGCGCATCGACGCGGCGGGCGCGAACGAGAAGCTCCCGAGCTACGTCGCCGGGCTGGAGGTCGACGGCGTCACGCACACCGCCGCGTGGCTGGACGTCGCGACGCTGCAGGACGGCGGCACGCTCGACTTCGACCTGTCCGACACGAGCGCGGGCCTCACGTGGGGCACCGGCGCGGCCGACCGCATCCCGTCGGTCTCCGCCGTCGTCCCGCCCGCGCCGGTCGAGGTCGAGGCGAGCGCGCGCTGCCTCGGCGGCCGGGCGTTCGTCGCGGTCCGCGCGACCAGCACGGCCGACGCGCCGCTCGACGTGACCCTCACGACGCCGTTCGGCGATCGGACGGTCCGGGGCGTGCAGCCGGGCAAGAGCGCCTACCAGTCGTTCACGACGCGCGCGACGTCCGTCGAGGCCGGGACGGCGACCGTCACGGTCGTCGCCGCGGACGGCACGACGACGACGGTCGACGCGGCGTACGACGCGCTGGCCTGCGGCTGACCGCCGCGCACCGGACGAGGGCCGTCGTCGGGCAGCACGCCCGACGGCGGCCCTCGCCGCGCCGCTAGGCTCGCCGCGTGAGCACCACCACGCGCCTGGGCGTCCTCGACATCGGCTCGAACACCGTGCACCTCGCCGTCGTCGACGCTGCGTACGCGGCGCGTCCCGTGCAGGCCGCGGGGGCGCGCACGGTCGTGCGCATCATGCGCTACCTCCGGCCCGACGGGTCGCTGTCCCCGGAAGGGGTCGCGGCGATGCTCGCCGCCGTCGACGACGCGATGGCGCTCGCGCGCGAGTCGGCCGTCGACGAGATGCTGCCCATGGCGACGTCGGCGCTGCGGGACGCGACCAACGGGCCCGAGGTGCTCGCCGCGATCGGCGAGCGCGTCGGGCAGCCGGTCCACGTGCTCTCCGGCGAGGACGAGTCGCGCCTGACGTTCCTCGCCGCGCGCCGCTGGCACGGCTGGGCCGCGGGCCGGCTGCTCGTCCTCGACATCGGCGGCGGGTCGCTCGAGATCGCGTCGGGCGTCGACGAGGAGCCCGATCTCGCCGTGTCCCTCCCGCTCGGCGCGGGGCGCATGACCATGGCCTTCCTGCCCGACGACCCGCCCGCACCCGAGCACGTCGAGGCGCTGCGGGAGCACGTGCGCACGACGCTCGCGCCCGCCGTCGCGCGGTTCGCCCGGCTCCCGCGCCCGGACCACGTCGTCGCGACGTCCAAGACCTTTCGCTCGCTCGCGCGGCTCGCGGGCATGCAGACCGAGGCGGTCGGCCCCGACGACCGGTGGCGGATGCGCCGCGCGCAGCTCGCGGACTGGGTGCCGCGGCTCGCGCGCATCACGGCCGAGGGCCGCACCGCGCTGCCGGGCATCACGCCGGAGCGCACGTTCCAGATCGTCGCGGGCGGGGTGGTCGCGGTCGAGACGATGCGCGCGCTCGGCGTGGACGAGGTCGAGATCTGCCCGTGGGCGCTGCGCGAGGGCGCGATCCTGCGCCGCCTCGACCACGCCTGACATCCGGCGACCCGCTCAGCCGTCGGCTCCGGGCGCGTCGTGCGGGGTCGCCCACCGCGGCGCGTCCGTGCCCCACGGCCGGGCCGGCGCCGGGTAGTCGTCGACGGGCTCGCCCGCGAGGCGGTCGAGCGCGGGCCGGGTCGTCGTCGCCTCGACGTCCCGGCCGTCGAGGCGCACCCGGTGCTCGACGACGCACCGCGCCCCCGGCGTCCGCGGCGGCCCGTGCGCGGGGTCGCGCCCGGGGGCGACGAGCAGCGCGTGCGCGGTGCGGGCGAGCGCGCCGTCGACGTCGCGCCCGCGGCCGTCGGCCGCGCGGTCGACGAGGGCGTCCACGACGGCCGCGGCCAGGAGGTAGCCCGTCGCGTGGTCGAGCGCCTGGGCGGGCAGGGCGCCGGGCGCGGCGGTCGAGGCGTCGCCCACGGTCCCGTCCCGCGTGCCCTCCACGAGCGCGATCCCGCTGGCCGCCTGCACGATCGAGTCGAAGCCGCGCCGCGGGGCCCACGGGCCGTCGTCGCCCCACGCGCTGACGCGCGCGTGCACCGCGCCGCCCGGCAGGCGCAGGCCGAACGCCTCGACCGCGCCCGGGCGGTAGCCCGTCACGAGGACGTCGGCGGCGTCGAGGAGCTCCTGGGCCCGGGCCCGGCCGTCGGGGGTCGCGAGGTCGAGCAGCGCGGACCGCTTGCCCTGCCCCGTGTCGAGGTGCTGGACCTCGATCTCGGGCAGGCCCGGCGGGTCGACGCGCAGGACGTCCGCGCCGAGCAGCGCGAGCGTCCGGGTCGCGACGGGCCCGGCGATGACGCGGGTCAGGTCCAGGACCCGGAGGCCGGCGAGCGGCCGGGGGCCGGGGGCGAGCGGGCGCGGGGGAGCGGCGTCGTCGCGCACCGCGGTCCGCACGGGAGGGCCCGACGCCGCGGCCCGGCCCGGCGCGGACGCGCGCCACTCGGCCGCGGAGCGCACGCGCACGGCGACCGCGCCGACCGAGGCCGCGAGGTCCTCGACCTCCTGCGCCGACCGCGCGGCGAGCGCCGTCGCGACGTCGTCCCGGGACGGGTGGTCCGCGACCGCGGCGGGCAGGTCGAGGAGCGCGAGCAGCCGCGCGCGGTGGTGCGAGTAGTTCGCGTGCGTGCGGACCCAGCCGTCCGCCGCGCGGAAGAAGCCGGACAGCGGCGCGAACCCGTCCACCGGAGCGCCGTCGACCCGCAGCAGCCGGTCGCTCGCGAACGCCGCCGCGACGCGGTCGGGGTCCGGGCCCGGTCCGGGGTCGAACCCGCCCGCCCGCGCCGCGGCGTCGCGCACGGCCGCGACCGACGCGAGCGCGAGGCCGAGCACGGGCAGCGTCGCAGCGAGGAGGTCGTCGTCCGCGCGTCCCGTCCCGACGGTCATGGCACGACGGTACGCCCCGCCTCGTCGAGCCCGGGTCGCTGTTGGACGGTCGTCCATCTGGCGGTCCCCGCGGACTGGCCTTACCGTTCCTGAGGCGTGTCAACCCGACACGCCGGGTATGTCTGATTTCTTTTCAGGGGGCAGGGGATGGTTCGGAACGCGAGGCGCTGGTCGGGCGTGGCGAGCGTGGCGATGGCGACGGCGCTCGCCACGGGGCTCGGCGGGCTGCTCGTCGCCCCGAGCGCGAGCGCGGCGGCCGCCGTCGTGGCGCCGCTGGGGGCGCGCACCTACTCGGTCTCCTCCTACTACGGCCCGCGCTGCATGCCGGTCGCCAGCGCGTCGACCTGGCACCTCGGGCAGGACCTCGGCGCGACCTCCGGCACGCGGATCAACGCGATCGCCGACGGCACCGTCCTCCGCGCGGGCAGCGTCAGCGGGTTTGGGCAGTGGGTCGTCCTGCGGCACACCATCGGCGGGAAGACGGTCTCGAGCGTCTACGGGCACGTCATCGACGGCGACAAGTACGTCAAGGCCGGGCAGACGGTCAAGGCCGGCCAGCGCATCGCCGACGTCGGCTCCACCGGCATCTCCACCTCGCCGCACCTGCACCTGGAGGTCTGGAACGGCACCTACGGGTCGGGCGCGTCGCACACCGACCCGCTCGCCTACCTCAAGGGCAAGGGCGTCGACCTCGGGCGCGACGCGACACGCGTGGCCGCCCGGTCGACCGCGACGTCGTGCACCTACTACACGAACGCCGCCGTGGACGTGCGCGCCGGGGCGGGCACCGGCGCCGTCGTCGCCCGCGTCGCGCGCGGGGCGGCCGTCGTCGGCAAGCCCGGGGACGAGAGCGGCACGTGGCGTCGGGTCACGTCGGGGCGGACGACGGGCTGGGTCCCGGCCGCGAGCATCGGGCCGACGAAGCCCGCGCCGGTCAGCACGCCCCCGGTGACGAAGCCGCCGGCACCCCAGCCGGCGCCGAAGCCGTCGGCGCCCCAGCCGGCGACGCGGTACGTCACGGCCGCGTCGCTCAACCTGCGGGCGTCGGCGACGACGTCCTCGGCCGTGGTCGCACGCCTCCCGAAGGGCACGAAGCTCGCGGTCGCGTCGACCTCGGGCGGCTGGCTCAAGGTCACCGCGAACGGACGGACCGGCTGGGTCTCCGCCCAGTACACCTCGACGAGCGCACCGGCGGCGCCCGCGAAGCCCGCCCCGGCACCGCCCCAGGCCGCGACGTCGTACGTCACCGCGTCGAGCCTCAACCTGCGGGCGTCGGCGTCGACCTCGTCCAAGGTCGTCGCACGGCTCGCGCGCGGCTCCGCGGTGACGCACGCGGGCACCGCCTCGAAGGGGTGGCTCAAGGTGACCGCCGGAGGCCGGACGGGCTTCGTCTCGACCGCGTACCTCTCGGCGCAAAAGCCCCGCTGAGGCGACCCGGCGCCGCGCCCCTCCGGGCGGCGCGGCGTCAGCCCCCCGGCGTCACCGTTCCGGGGAACCGGGCGGCGGAGCGGTCCGTGACCGAGCCGTCGCCCGCGGCGTTGATCTCGCTGATCATCATGACGAGGTCCAGGTCGGAGTCGGCCGCTCGGGCCAGGCTCGTGGCGAGCTGGTACGGGTCCGAGAGCGGCTTCATGTCGTAGTCGGTGACGACGGCCCGCGTCTGCATGCCGAGGGCGTCGTTCTCGACGGCGGTCCGCACGCTGTCGGCGAGGCGGTTCATCTGCGACTCGGTGAGCGTCATCGTCACCTGCTGGCCGGGCGACACCTCGCCGGACGGCGAGAAGCCGGAGAAGTCGCGCGTGTTGAAGTACTGCGACGACATGTCGTCGGCCGTGACGTCGAACGAGTACGTGCGCGCCGAGAGGTCCTCCGTGCCGGAGGCGTCGAACGACTGCGACAGGCGGAAGTCGCCCCGGTCGCCGTACGTCGCGGTCATGAGCTGCTCGGTGCTGCCGTCGGGGTAGGTCGTCGCGACGAGCGACCCGGTGTTCTGGCCGATCTGCCACTCGGCCCCGCCGACGGGCGTGTCGAAGCCGACGGTCGACGTCGAGTCGTAGTTGACGCGCTCGATGGTCGTCGTGCCGGAGATCCCGGTCGACGGGTCCCCGGGGATCTCGCCGGTGACGAGGTAGGTGTCGTAGGCGGCCTGGCCCTCGGGCGTCGACAGGTCGAACTCGGCGCTGCGCAGGGACGCGCCGTCGAGCGACGTCGTGTTGCCGAGCATGACCTTGACCGCGTCGAAGTCGAGGCCGAGGCCCGCGTGGTTCGCGATCGCCTCCGTCGGGCCCGCGGTGACACGGACCGTGTCGTCGCCCGTGCGCTCGATGAGGCTGCTCACGCCCTCGGAGTCCTTGACGGACGACTCCAGCGCGATGTGCCGGAACGCGGCGTCGAGCTCGGTCTTGGAGTAGCTCCCGCCGTCCATCGTCACGGAGGATCCGACCGGCATGCTCCGCGGGTCGAACGGGTTGACGGACCCGGGGTCGACGTCGGTGCCGTCGGGCATCTTCAGGGTGTACTCGGACGTGACGCCGGTCGTGTACCCGCCGCTGACGCCCGTGCCGCCCTTCGAGACGCCGCCCTCGACGCCGATCGAGACGTCCGACTTCGACGTGTAGGTGGTGAAGCCGTCCTCCGACTTCTCCCCGACCGTGTACTCGGCGCCGCCGTTGACACCGAACGAGACCTTGGAGCCGTCGGTCGTCTTGAACCAGTCGGCGAGCGACCCGCTGCCGGAGTACGTCGTCTCGCCGCTGTCCGGGTCGTGGGAGACGCCGAAGCCGACCTTCGAGTCCGTGCCCTCCGTCGCGGGGCTCCCGAGGCCGCCGTTGTCGGAGCCGCCGCTCTGGCTGCCCTTCACCGAGACCGTCGGGCCGCCGGGGCCGTCGCCGCTCTCGCCCGGGCCGCCGTCGCCCGACCCTCCGGAGCCCGAGCCGCCGGACCCCGACCCGGACCCGCCCGACCCGCCAGCCCCGCCGGCACCCCCGCCCGTGCCGTCGGAGCTGGCGCTCTCCTGCTGGTCGGCGTTCGTGCGCACCTTGTCGGCAGCGTCGCGCAGCGTCGCCGCGGCCGCGGCGAGCGCGGGGCCGAGCTCGGAGGTCCAGCGGCCGCGCAGCTCGTCGCCGTCCGGACCGGCCCAGCGGGCTCCGCTCACCGTGGACTGGAGGCCGGCGCGCGTCGTCTCGAGCGACTCCGACGCCGTCGTCAGGCTCTGCGCGAGCCTGCGCAGCTCGCCGATGTCGGCACCGTAGAACCCCATGGTCGTCCCTCTGTCGCGGCGGATCGTGCTTCCGGAGCGTACGTGGACGGGCGCCCCCGCGTCTCGGGGTGCCCATGGGGCGAGGTCCCCATGCCGCGTCCGAGCGGCCTGCCTGGGGGCGCGCGGTCAGGCCGAGAGGACGTCCGCGAGGCGTTCGAGGACGATGCGGCCGGCGGGCGGGACGCGGTCCGCGTCGGCCGGCGTGAGCCACGCGAGCTCGGCGATCTCGGCGTTCGGCGCCGGCTCGGGAGACCCGGGCAGCGGCTCGGCGTACAGGCAGTGCATCCGCACGACGCGCCCGCCCAGCCCGTGCCCCGGGGCCTCGGCGACGAACGCGGGCCGGACCGTCCCCGGGTCCAGGCGCACGCCGAGCTCCTCGTGGATCTCGCGCACCAGCGCCTCGGTGTCCGTCTCGCCGGGCTCGACCTTGCCGCCCGGCATGAAGAAGCGGTCCTTCCCGGTCGTCCGCACCGCGAGCAGGCGTCCGTCACGGACGTTCACCCACCCGACGGTGCGCAGGGGCGGGAGGTCGGACGGCGGGGCCGACGCTCCGGCGGTCGCGGGGTCGGCGGGGCGCAGGTCGGGCGTGCTCACGCGTCCCACTGTGCCACCCGGCACCCACGGCGGGGCCGGGAAACCCCGACGGCGCGTGGCGCACCCAGCGAACCACGCGCCGTCGGGCCTGCCCCTCGCGCGGCCCCAGTTCCGGCGAAGGGCGATCGTGCCGGGCCGAGGCCCGGCACGACGATCGTCACACCGACCAGCGGACCCTGCTCGGTGCGGACTCGTTCCAGACGCGGTCGAGCGCGGTCACGGCGTACGTGTACCGGCGCCCGCGCACGGCGGTCGGGTCGAGGAAGTCCTGGACCACCCGGCCCTCGGCCCGCTGCGTCGCGACGAGGTGCGCCGGGTTCTCGGTGTCCACGTGCTGCACCCACCCGTCGGCACGGTAGATCGCGAACGACGTCGCCGCGAACCGGCGGCCGCCGGCGTCGGTCCAGTGCACGCGGACGCCGTCGTCGCGCCAGCCGGCCCACGCGAGCACGGGGGTGCGGACCTTCGTGCCCGGGAGGTGCGGCATGGCCGGGACGAGCGCCGGGTACCGGTAGTGGTCGTCGCGCACGCGCGTCATCGAGCCCTGCGGGTCGGCCGGGACGTGCTTGGCCGAGAAGTAGACGTTGCCGCGCACCGGGTGCTCCTGCTCCTGGCAGAACGTCAGGTGGTTCGACAGCTCGGCCGGGTCCGCGAAGACGCCCGACGTCACCTTGTACAGCGCCTCGCCGATGTACAGGTGCGTGCCGGACTGCGCGGCGACGTCGGCCCACCACGGGACGAGCTTCGCGTAGTCCGCGACGGCGAGCCCGAGCTGCCAGTAGATCTGCGGGTTGATGTAGTCGAGCCAGCCCTCGAGGACCCACTTGCGCGTGTCGGCGAACTGCATGTCGTACGACTGGGAGCCGCCCGTCTGCGAGCCGCGCGGGTCCGTCGAGGCGTTGCGCCAGATGCCGAACGGGCTGATGCCGAACTTGACCCACGGCTTCGCCTGCTTGATGCGCTGCGAGATGGACTGCACGAACGTGTCGACGTTGTGGCGCCGCCAGTCCTCGACCCGGTCGAAGCCGGCGCCGTGGGTCGCGAAGGTCGCGGCGTCCGGGATCGTCTCGCCCGCGACGGCGTACGGGTAGAAGTAGTCGTCGAAGTGCACGCCGTCGATGTCGTAGTTCTCGACGCTGTGCAGGATCGCGTTCTTGATGTGCTCCTGCGCCGCGGGCAGGCCCGGGTCGAAGTAGAGCTTGCCCCCGTAGGCCCACACCCACTCCGGGTGCTGCCGCGCGGGGTGCTCGGGGACGAGCCGCGCCGGGTCGGCCTGCATCGACACGCGGTACGGGTTGTACCAGGCGTGGATCTCCAGGTTGCGCCGGTGGCACTCCTCGACGACGAACGCGAGGGGGTCGTAGCCGGGGTCCTGGCCCTGCACGCCCGTGAGGTACTGCGACCACGGCTCGTAGGGGCTGGGCCAGAACGCGTCGGCCGTCGGGCGGACCTGGACGAACACGGCGTTGAGACGGAAGTCGCGCGCGACGTCGAGCCAGCCGAGGAGCTCGGCCTTCTGCTGCTCCGCCGAGAGCCCGGACGCCGACGGCCAGTCGATGTTCACGACGCTCGAGATCCACATCGCGCGCAGCTCGCGCTTGCGGGGCGCCGGGGCCGTGGTCGGTGCGGCGTGGGTCGTGCCGGGCGCGGTGAGCGCGGCGGCCGGGGTGAGCGAGCCGACCGTCACGGTGAGCGTGCTCGCCGCGACGCCCGCCGTGGCGAGGGTGAGGAACTGTCGTCGTCCGACGCCGGCCGGGGCCGAGGCGGGGGACGTGGGGGAGCCGTCGAGCGTCATTGCTGATCCTCCGGGTCGTCGAGTATGTGGCAGATAGTTTCACAGAACATCTTGTCTGTGAAGGTTTGCGCCACGCGCTCCCGGGCGGCGGCGCCGAGCGTGGGCTCGTCGACGCTCCCGCGCCCGGCGCGGTGCGGGTCGCCAGGTGGACTCTCCTGCCGGTGCCCCGCGGGCCGCGACGCGCCGTGCGGTGCGGGTCCTGCGCATACCTTCGCGGCGAGAGTATGGTCGCCGCCATGGCATCGAAACCGCTCCAGGAACCCGCGTTCCTCGTGCTGTCCGCGCTCGCCGCCGGGCCGCTGCACGGGTACGGCATCGCGCAGGACGTCGAGTCCAGCTCCGACGGGCGCGTGACCCTGCGCGCCGGCACGCTCTACGGCGCGATCGACCGGCTCGTCGCCGCCGGGCTCGTCGAGGTCGACCACGAGGAGGTCGTCGACTCGCGGCTGCGCCGGTACTACCGGCTCACCGCCGAGGGCGGCTCGCGCCTCGCCGCCGAGGCCGAGCGCGCCGAGGCGCAGGCGCGCCGCGCGCTCGAACGTCTCGGTGCCCGACGCCGCACGGCCGCCCCGGCGGGCGACCGCACCGCGGCCCGGCCCGCGCGGGGCATCGGCGGGGGAGTCGTCGACGGCGGGGCGGTGCCGGCATGAGCGGCCACGACGGCCACCACGACACGGACGCCGCCGGCTCGGTGCTCGTGGCGCCGGTCCTCGTGCGGGACTACCGGCGGCTGCTGCGTCTCTTTCCGTACACCTACCGGCGGGCGCACGAGGCCGAGATGCTCGGGCACCTGGTCGACGGCGCACGGCCCGGGCAGTCCCGGCCGACGCGGGCCGAGCGGTGGGACCTGCTGCGCGCCGCCGCGCGCGAGTGGCTGCTCGCGCCGCTGGGCCCGACGGAGCGCCAGCGCGCCTCGGCTGCGGTGGTCGTGCTGGTCGTGCTGACCGCCGTCCTCGCGGTCCCCGCGGCGTACGACCTCGTGCGCGCCGTCCACGCGGTGACCGACGACTCGGCGCGCGAGGTGCTCGGGTCGCTCTCCTCCCCGGTGCTGCTGGCGACCGTGGCGGCACTGGTCGCGGTGCCCCTCGCGCCGGCCTGGCTGGCGTGGCTCTCCGCGCTCGTCGCCGTCGCCGTGGGAGCACGGCGGACGGCGCTCGTGCTCGCCGCGCTCGCCGCGACGGCGGGAGTCGTGGCCGTCGGGGCTCTCGTCTCGGCGGAACGGGCGTTCGTCGCGTTCCAGGCGGTCGGCTGGGTCGTCGTCCTCGTGGCCTTCCTCCTGACCCTCGTCGCGCGGGCACGGCAGGAGGCGCCCGTCTTCGGCGCGCGAGCGGGAGCGGTGGCGTTCTGGATGACGGCGGCCGCACTCGCGCTCTCGGCACGGGGCGATGCGTCGGCGGTCTCGCAGGAGCACGTCTGGGTGGCGCCGAACTCCTTCTTCTCGGCCAACGCCGTCGTGGTGCTCTGGTTGAGCACCGTGGCGCTGCTCGTGCTCGTCCGCCCGGTCCGGCAGGCCGCTCCCGTCCTCGGCGGCGCGCTCCTGGCCATGACCCTGAGCCGGTCGGACGTCTTCTGGTCCGGCGCGCTCGACACGACGGCCGTGAACCTCGGCAACGTCCTGGGGGTGGTCGGGATCTCGGCGGCGCTGACCCTCGCGACCCGCTGGGTCGTCAACCGTCTCGACGAGCTCGCCGCCGCCCGCGCCGCGCACCGCGCGTTCCTGGCGGCGGCGGCCGACGGCACGGCGGCTGCCGCGTGACCGGGGTGGCGGCATCGCCCGCGGACCCGCTCCTGCCGGTGGCGCCGGTCCTCGTGCGGGACTACCGGCGGCTGCTGCGTCTCTTTCCGTACACCTACCGGCGGGCGCACGAGGCCGAGATGCTCGGGCACCTGGTCGACGGCGCGCGGCCCGGGCAGTCGCGGCCGACGCAGGCCGAGCGGTGGGACCTGCTGCGCGCCGCCGCGCGCGAGTGGCTGCTCGCGCCGCTGGGCTCGTCCCCGCGGCAGCGGCGCGCGGCGACGGGGCTCCTGCTCGTGGTCCTGCCCGCCGTGCTCGTGGTCATGGCCGCGCGCGTCCTCGCGTTCGCCGCGGCGATCGTCGGGGCCATGCTCGGTCCGAGCGGGCACGCACCGCTCCTGACGACCGTCCCGACCGCGTCGATGTGGACCCTCTGGCTCGCGGCGGTGGTCCTCACGCTCGCCGGGGCGCAGCGCGTCGGCCTCGCTGCCGCGGTGCTCGCCGCCGTCGCCGGGGTGGGTGGGCTCGCGGTCTCGCTTGGCGCGGGGAGCAGCTATGTGGCGTACCTCGACGCGCCGTGGGTCGCGGCGGTGTTCGTCTACGCGGGCGTGCTCGCCGCGCGTCGGGCATGCCGGGTCGGGCCTGAGCCGTGGACGCTCCGAGCGGCGACCCTCGGGGCGATGGCTCTGGCCCTCGGCGGGTTCGCCGCGGCGACCGCTGCCGACGCGGCGAGCTTCGGGGCGCCGTGGTGGTCGGGGGTCGCGCTGAGCCCGTGGACGCCTCCCGCGCTGGCTGCGCCGGTCGTCCTGCTCCTCGGCGTCGCGCTGCTGTGGCGCCGGACGCGGCCGGCCGTCCCGGTGCTCGGCGGTCTCGCTCTCGCAGGCGTGCTGAGCCGCTCGACCTTCTTCTGGTCGGGGACCGTGAACGTCCAGACCGCGGACCTCGGCAACGTGCTCTGGCTGCTCGCGCTCGCGGCCGCCGCGACACTCGTCCTGACCTGGGTCGTCAACCGCCTCGACGAGCTCGCCGAGGTGCGCGCGGCGCACCGCGCCCAGCTCGCCGCCGCGGGAGGGGTGCCGGGCCGGGGCGGCTCCCGCCCGGGCGAGCCGACCGCCGTCTGACCCGGGCGCCGTCGACCACGACGGTGCGTGCGGACGAGAACGGGGTCGGCGACCGAGATCCCCAGGATTCGGTCGCCGACCCCGTGCTCGGCACCGGCCGGTCAGTCCAGGTAGGTCTCGACGAGGCGGGAGGCTAGGCCCGTGTACGTCGCGGGAGTGAGGTCCGCGAGGCGCTGCGCGACGTCGTCGGGCAGGCCGAGGCCCGCGACGAACTCGCGGAGCCGCGCGGCGTCGACGCGCTGGCCGCGCGTGAGGTCCTTGAGGCGCTCGTACGGGTTCTCCATGCCGGGGACGCCCGCGACCGACGCCGCGCGCATGGCCGACTGGATGGGCTCGCCGAGCACCTCCCAGTTCTCGTCGAGGTCCGCCGCCATGAGGTCGGCGTTCGCGGCGAGGGCCTTCAGGCCGCGGCGCACGTTGTCGATCGCGAGGAGCGAGTGACCGAACGCGGGGCCGACGTTGCGCTGCGTCGTCGAGTCCGTGAGGTCGCGCTGGAGGCGCGACGTCACGAGCGTCGCGCCGAGCGTGTCGAGCAGCGCGGACGAGATCTCGAGGTTCGCCTCGGCGTTCTCGAACCGGATCGGGTTGACCTTGTGCGGCATGGTCGACGACCCGGTCGCGCCCGGCACGGGGATCTGCGTGAAGAACCCGAGCGAGATGTACGTCCACACGTCGGTCGCGAGGTTGTGGAGGATCCGGTTGAACCGCGCGACGTCCGCGTACAGCTCGGCCTGCCAGTCGTGCGACTCGATCTGCGTCGTCAGCGGGTTCCACGTGAGACCGAGGCCCTCGACGAAGTGCTTCGAGACCGACGGCCAGTCCACGCCCGGGACGGCGACGGTGTGCGCGCCGTACGTGCCCGTCGCGCCGTTGAGCTTGCCCAGGTACTCGGCCGCGCCGACGCGGCGGAGCTGGCGGCGCAGCCGGTGCGCGAGGACGGCGAGCTCCTTGCCGAGCGTCGTCGGCGTCGCGGGCTGGCCGTGCGTGCGCGAGAGCATCGGCACGTCGGCGTGCTCGCGCGCCATGTCCGCGAGCTGGTCGGCGAGCGTCGTCGCGGCGGGCAGCCACACGTGCTCGACGGCGCCGCGCACCATGAGCGCGTAGGACAGGTTGTTGACGTCCTCGCTCGTGCACGCGAAGTGCACGAGCTCCCCGACGCCCGGCAGCACCGTGTCGGGGCCCAGCGCGTCGGGAGCCGCGGCGAGGCGGCGCTTGACGAAGTACTCGACCGCCTTGACGTCGTGCACCGTCTCGCGCTCGATCGCGGCGAGCTCGGCGATCTCGTCGCCACCGAACGTCGCGGGGATGCGGCGCAGGTAGGCGACCTCGGCGTCGGAGAGCTGGGGCGCGCCGGGCACGACCGGGCGGACCGCGTTCTCGTCGACCGCCTGGACGCCGTTGCACAGCGTGATGAGCCACTCGACCTCGACGTGGATGCGCTCGCGGTTGAGCGCGGCCTCGCTGAGGTGGTCGACGAGCGGGGCGACCGCGGCGCGGTAGCGGCCGTCGAGCGGGCCGAGCGCGATCGGCGGGGTCACCTCGGCGAGGCTCACGCGGGCAGGGGCGGCTGCGGCAGGGTTCTCGGGCACGCCCCTGATTCTCCCACGCGTGCCCGACGGCGGTCGGTGCCGCCCGCAGTCCGGGCAACGGAGCCGTCGCGCGGCCCGTGGCCGTCCCCAGCGTCCGGGCGCGAGGGTTCGGTCCACAGCCTGGCGACCTGCCGCGCCGTCGGCCGACGGGGCTCCGTACGGTCGCCGCCATGCCGACCCCGCCACCACCGCCGTGCCTCGCCGCACCCTTCGGGATCACCCGTGCCCGCGACCAGGTCCGCACTGCGACCGACGACGCCGCGCGCGCCGGCGCCGCCCTGGAGACCCCCGATCTCCCGTGGGCCGGGCAGGCGCGGCACGCGTACGACGACGCGACGGCGGAGGGTCGGGCCGCCCTGCTCCGCCTCGACGAGACGCTCGGGACGTGCCTCGTGCGGCTGGACGCGCTCACCGTGCTCGCGGAGGCCGACGTCACGAGCCTGCGGGCGGGGCTCGCTACGGGACTCGCCTCGGGAGGAGGCTCGTGAGCGGGTCGCCGCCCGGCCCGTCCGTCGTGATCCGTGGCGGGACGGAGCCGACGGTCGTCGAGACGGCGGGGGTCGTCGCGCAGGCCGCGGTGCTCGCGGCCCGGGCGGACCTCCTGGCGGGAGCGGCAGGGGCGCTTCGGGACGCGCGGCACGCGGTGGAGGTCACGACCGCCACGCCGACGGCGTTCGCCGGGCGGCTCGTCCCGGCCGAGCCGCTCGGAGCGGCCGCGGGCGCGAACCTGACGACGACGCCGTTCTGGTCGGCGGAGGTCCGGGCCGCGCGCGCGGCCCTCCTCGACGACCTCGACGCGGCGGCCCTGCTCACCGGGCAGGAGGAGCTGCGGCTGCGCGGGCTCGCCGGGCGGCTGCACCAGGCGGTCCGGGTGTACGACGACGCGGAAGCCGCGGCCGCCGCCGGGTGGTCCGACACCGCGCTGGTCGTCGCGGGACGGCACTACGGGCTGGCGGGGGCGGGCGCCGCCGGGCTCGGGATGATCGTCGCGCAAGGCCTCGCCGGGCTCGCGCAGTCCCTGCTGCACGGAGGACCCGCTCTCGGTCGGCTCGTCACGACGGGCGAGGCGCTGCACCCCGCGACCGTCCGCGCGCTGGGTCGCACGATCGGCATGCTCGACCCGGACCGCCCCTGGTACGCCGTGCCGACGGTCGGGAACGCGGCGGCGGTGCTGCGGGCGTCCGTCCAGCCGCTGCGCGACCGGTTCCTGCCCGACCCGGAGGTGCGGCGGGTCGACGCGGCGCCCTACGACCTGCCGACCCCCACGGACACGCGGTCAGCCCTCGGCGCCGTGGCGGCGCTCGGGAGCACGGACTCGGTGCTGAGCGTCCAGCGCATCGTCAAGGACGGCGGGACACCCACGTGGGTCGTCGCGATCCCGGGCACCCAGCCCGGCAACCTCCGGACGGTGTGGAACATGACGTCCAACTACGACCTCATGTCCGACGACGAGTCCCAGCGCGCGCGGGCGGACAGCGTACGGGCGGTGCTCGACGCGATGGACCAGTCGGGCATCGAGCCCGAGGACGACGTCGTGCTCGTCGGGCACAGCCAGGGCGGCATGGTCGCGGCCACGATCGCGGCGGCGACGGTCGGGACCTACCAGGTGCGCCACGTCGTGACCGCCGGGTCACCGGTCGGGGGGCACGGCCTCCCGCCCGGCGTGCGCGCCACGCACCTCGAGACCAGCGGGGAGGGGGTCTCCGGCCTCGACGGGAAGCCGAACCCGGCGACGCCCGAGCGCGTGACGGTGACCGGTACCGTCTCCGCGCCCGGCGGCGGGCCGCCGCTCGACGTGCCGCACTCCGTCGGCTACCACCAGGACGTGCTCGACGCCGCGGTCGAGGTGGGCGACCGCGGCCTCGAGGAGCACCTCGCCGACGTGGAGCACTGGCTCGACGGCGAGGCGGAGGACCCGCTCGTCTACGAGGCGCGTCTCGTCCCGGACCCCGAGACGATGTTCTGCGTCGGTGAGCTCGCGGTGCCGAGGCCGCCGTGGCCCCCGTGGCCGGCTCCGGACGGCGTCGTGACGGCGCCGGGCCCGTCCCTCGGCACGCTCGGCGGCACGGGCACGCCCGGGGGCGCCGGGACGGGTGGTGGCGAGGAGGATGCGCGGTGACGGCCCGGTGCCGTCTCCCGGCGGGCCGGTCGGGAGGGCGGGCGGCGGCGCGCGCGGTGGAGCGCTCGGGTCAGCGGTCCTGGGCCTTCGGCACGACGGCCGAGACGAGGAAGTTGATCACGGCGATGATGAGGGCCGCGAGCAGCGCCCACCAGAACCCGCCGATGATGCGGATGCCCCAGTCCGTCTGCTCGGTGATCCACGCGGTGAGCATGAGCATGAGCGCGTTGACGACGAGCGAGAACAGCCCCAGCGTGAGGATGTAGAGCGGGATCGAGAGGACCTGCACGATCGGCTTGATCACCGCGTTCACGAGCGAGTAGAGCAGCGCCACGACGAGGACGATCACGACCTTGCCGCCGGCCGTGTCGGAGCCGACGATCTGGAAGTGCTCGTCCATGAACAGGCTCGTGAGCCAGATCGCGAGACCGGTGATGAGGACGCGGACGACGAAGCTCATACCCGGCATCCTGCCATCCGGGCGGTCGTGCGGCACGGGCGCCGCGCGTGGCGCGCCGTCGTCCGCCACGGACCGCGGTGCACGGGTGGCATGATCGAGGACCGTGGCCCACGAACCCCGCGTCCCGCTGCGTCCTGCCGTCGCCGCCCTGCCGGCCTACGTCCCGGGGGCGCGCGTCGCCCCGGGTGCGGCGGCGTTCAAGCTCTCCTCGAACGAGAACCCGTACCCGCCCCTGCCCTCGGTCGTGGCGGCGATCGCCGACGCCGCGGCGGACGCGAACCGCTACCCGGACATGTACGCGACCGAGCTCACCGAGGCGCTCGCGGCGGACCTCGGGGTGGGGGCCGACGAGGTCGTCGTGGGCAACGGCTCGGTCGCGGTGCTCGCGCACGTCCTCCAGGCGGTCGTCGAGCCGGGCGACGAGGTCGTCTACCCGTGGCGCTCGTTCGAGGCGTACCCCATCGCGGTCGCGGTCGCGGGCGGCACGTCGGTGCGGGTCCCGCTCCTGACGGGGGAGCACCGTGGGCGCCTCGACCTGCCCGCGATGGCTGCGGCGGTCACCGAGCGCACGCGCGTCGTCATGGTGTGCACGCCCAACAACCCGACCGGTCCGGCGGTGCACCGCGACGAGCTCGAGACGTTCCTCGCTGCGGTGCCGTCGGACGTGCTCGTGGTGCTCGACGAGGCGTACCTCGAGTTCGTGCGCGACCCGGAGGCCCCCGACGGTCTCGCGGTGTACGCGCAGCACCCGAACGTCGTGCTGCTGCGCACGTTCTCCAAGGCGTACGGGCTCGCGGGCCTGCGCGTCGGGTACGCCGTCGCGCGTCCACGCCTGGCGGCGGGCATCCGTGCCGTCTCCACGCCGTTCGGGGTCTCGCACGTGGCGCAGCGGGCCGCGATCGCGTCGCTCGGGGCGCGGGACGAGCTCCTGCAGCGGGTCGAGCACCTCGTGGCGGACCGCACCCGCCTCGTCGAGGGTCTGCGCGACCAGGGCTGGTCCCTGCCGGAGTCGCAGGCGAACTTCGTGTGGTTCGACCTGGGGGAGCGCACGGCCCAGCGCGCCGAGGAGGCGCGTGCTGCCGGCGCGATCGTGCGCCCGTTCGCGGGCGAGGGCCTGCGCGTGAGCGTGGGCGAGCCCGAGGCGACCGACCTCTTCCTGCGCGTCAGCGCGACCTGGCTGTAGCCCTACCTCGACAGCCCCTCTGCGTTCCGGCAACGGAACTTCCCCAGTTCGACCGAACCCCTGGTGCTCGCGTCTCCGGATTGCTACTTTTACGTAGCAATCACTTCCGAAGGGGGAGATATGAGGTTTGGTCGAGTACTGACGACGGCGATGGTCGCCGGGGTCCTGGCCTTCACACCGGCGGCGGCGTTCGCCGGCTCGCAGCTCGTGGGCGGCGGGATCTGGAACTACGGGACCAGTGCGGGGGCGATCTACTCGCACTACCTGCACAACACCCAGTGCCACGGCGCGTCCGTGCACAACGGGAAGCTCTACCGGGTGACCAACATCAAGCCCGGGGTCTGGGCGAAGGTGCACGCCAAGGACTGGCCCATGCGCGTGGACCACGCCTACTGGCGCACGTGCGCGTAGCACGGACGCAGGGCAGGGGCGGCGCCGTGCCGCCCCTGCCCGGTCCGGCGCGGAGCCTCCATGCCGAACAGAAGCCTCAGCCTGGCCTACGCGCTCGCGGTGGTCGTCAGTCTCTTCCTCGCCTTCTTCACGGTGCAGGCGTACAGCGAGTTCGCGGTCCGCGGGTTCGACGCCCAGCTCCGCGTCGACTCCCTCGGCACGACCGCGTCGAGCGCCGAGGCGTACGGCACGATCGCGACCTTCGCGACCTCCCGCGACTGCACCGTCGCCAAGGTGACCTTCGACCTCACCGACGTCTCGACGCGGCACCTCTCGGTCCTCGGTGACGGCTCGGCCGACCCGGGCGGGCGGTGGCTCGACCACGGCGTCGCCGACTTCAGCCGCGGCGTCACCACGCAGGTGCACCCCGGTGCCGAGCTCGGGGCCACGAGCCCGGTGGGCTCCTACGGGCTCTCGTGCGGCACGGCGGAGGCTGAGGCGCTGGCCGCCGCGCTGCGGGAGGCCGGGGTGACGACGTCGGCCGACTCCTACCCGACGATCCTCTCGTGGCACCGCTACCTCGCGGGCACGCCGATCCCGGCGGGCTACGCCATCGCGGCGGTCGCCGTCGTGCTCCTCGCGGGGTGCGGCGCCCTCCTCAACGCCCGGGCGTACGCGGTCCAGCGCCTCCAGGGCGCGCCGTTCTCCAGCATCCTGCGGCGCGACCTCGCCCCGATCGGCCGACGCCTCGCCCTCCACCTGGGTGTGGCCGCCGTCGTGTGCGCGATCGTGCTCGGCGCCTACAACGGGTTCGCGCAGGCGACGACGTTCCTCGGCCTGGCCGGCGCCGTCCTCGCCGGGCTGCTGCTCGTCACCGTGACGGCCCACGCCGTCTCGACGGCCGCCGCGCAGCGCATCCCGCTCGCGGCCGCGATCAAGGGCGAGTCCGTGGGGGCCTGGGTCGTCCCCGCCGCGTTCGGCGTGCGGTTCTGCGCTCTCGTCATCCTCGTCGCGTCGATCTTCTCCGCCGTGCACGCGGGCCAGCTCATCGCGGGCCAGCAGGCCGCCCGCTCCGCCTGGCAGAGCGCGGGCGGCGCGACCTCCGTGGGCGTGGGCGGCGACGACCAGGCCCGGGCGGGCGAGTTCGCGCAGCGCCTCGGCGAGGTCGTCGTGCGGGCCCTCGACGACCGTGAGGCGGTGCTCGCCGCGCGGCAGCCCGTCTCGGCGTTCGGCACGGTGACGGTCGCGCCCGAGGACCAGCCGGTCCTCCTCGTCAGCCCCTCGTACCTGGAGGAGCAGGACGTCCGCGACGCGGCCGGGTCGCGGCTCGCCCCGGCGCCGGGGTCGTGCCTCACGATCCACCTGCCCGCCACGCTGCGGGCGGACCAGCAGGGCGACGTCGTGGCCGCCGTCGGCTCGTGGGCGGACTACTTCGGTGCGACGTGCGCCGTCGAGCGCGGTGCGCCGCTCGCCGAGGGCAGCACGCTGTTCGACTACGGCAACGCCGCGGACCCGAGCGCGTCGCCGCTCGTGGACGAGCCGGTCGTGCTCGTCGTGGACCCGGCCTCGGAGGTCGTGAGCGCCGACGGGTACGGCGCGTACACCTCGACGGGGGACGTCGTCTTCCTCGACCCGGCGTACGTGCTGGAGGAGAGCCGCGCGGCGGGCATCCGCGACTACGTCCTCTCGGTCACGCCGATCGCCGACGCCGCGGCCGAGGAGTACCAGAAGCTCGTCCGGAGCTTCCGGCTCGGGCTCGCGAACATCGCGGCGGCGGCCGGCGTCGTGCTCCTCACCGCGGTCGTCGTGTCGAGCGCGTACACGCGGCGGTACGCGCAGAGCGTGTTCGTCCGCTACATCGCGGGGTGGTCGTTCGCCGCGCGGTACCGCGCGGCGTTCCTCGCCGAGGCCGCCTCGGCGGCGCTGCTCGTCGCGTACGTGGCGGCGAACCCGCCGCGCACGCCGCCGGCCCTCGGCGCCGTCGTCGCGGCCGCCGCGCCGCGGCTGCTCGGGGGAGCGGAGCCGCTCGTCGCGGTGGCGGTGTGCCTCGTGTCGTCCGCCCTGCTGGTGACCGCGCTCGCGGTGGCTCAGCGCAGGCTCCTGCGGACGCGATCCAGTGACAGCTGAACGAAGGGGGATGGCGATGATCGAGGTCGTGGGTGCGGCCAAGTTCTACGGGGCGCGGACGGTCTGGACGGGCCTCACGCTGAGCGTGGAGGCAGGCACGATGGCGGGCCTCGTGGGGTCGAGCGGCTCGGGGAAGACGACGCTGCTCAACTGCGTGGGCCTGCTCGACCGGCTGGACGCGGGGACGCTGTTCGTGGACGGCCGCGACGTCACCGCGCTGAGCCCGCACGGGCGACGCCTGTTCCGACGGGACGAGCTCGGGTACCTGTTCCAGAACTACGCGCTCATCGACAACGCGACGGTCGCGGCGAACCTCGACGTCGCGTTCGTGAGCCGGGGCGTCCGGCGGGCGGACCGCGCGCGCCGGCGCGAGGAGGTGCTCGAGCGCGTGGGGCTCGGCGGCTACGAGCGCGCGGCCGTCTACGAGCTGTCGGGCGGCGAGCAGCAGCGCGTCGCCGTGGCGCGGCTGCTCCTGAAGCGGCCGCGCGTCGTGCTCGCCGACGAGCCCACGGGGGCGCTCGACGAGGGGAACGCCGACGCGATCGTCGGGCTCCTGCGCGAGCTCGCGGACGAGGGGCGTGCCGTGGTCGTCGCGACGCACAACCCGCGCGTCGAGCAGGCCTGCGACACCGTCCTCGAGCTCGGCGTCTCGACCCAGCACGTGGCCCGCGCGCTCGTCGGCGCGGACGACGACGGCACGCCGTAGCGGGCGGGCGACGGCGGCGCGGTTGCCGGGTCCTGGTCACGCGAGAAGACTCGCGGCATGGACAACCAGGAGTACGACCAGTTCGTCGACGACTACGGCTGGCTCTTCGGGGGCGCGGCCCTGGTCGTCTACATCGCGGTGGCGGTGATCTTCTTCATCGCCTACGTCCGGATCATCCAGAAGGCCGGCTACTCCGGCTGGTGGGTGCTCGTGGGCCTCGTGCCGATCCTCAACGTCGTCATGTTCCTCGTGTTCGCGTTCTCGCGCTGGCCGGTCCTGCGCGAGCGCGACGCGCTGCGCTCGGGCGGCGTCTACCCGCGGTAGGGGCAGCCCTCCTGGTACCGGGGGTGCGCCGGTGGGGATTGGAGGTTCTCTACAGCCGGTCGTGACGGACGTTGGGCGACACGTCGGAGGCGCTACCTACGGGGTCGTAGCCTACGCTTGCGTAGGCTACGGAGACGTAGGTTCCGACGGCGCCCTCTATCGGGCGCCTCCTGCCCCCGAGCGGGCCGGCTGCACGGCCGGGCCGCACCGAAGGAGAGTCGCGTGACCGAGAACGACGCGAGAACCGGCGTGCGGGACGCTGCGAGCACGCACCCCGACCTCCCCGACGTCGCGGGCGGTCCCGACGACGCACCCCTGCTCCAGCTCGTGACACCTGCGGGCGCCCGCGTCACGACCCCGGAGACCGACGGCTACCGCGAGCGCGTCGCCCACCTCGACGCCGCGGCGCTGCGCGGGCTCTACCGCGACATGGTGCTCACGCGCCGTTTCGACGACGAGGCGACGTCGCTCCAGCGCCAGGGCGAGCTCGGCCTGTTCGCGCAGGCGAAGGGCCAGGAGGCCGCGCAGATCGGCTCCGGCCGCGCGCTCGCCCCCCAGGACTACGTCTTCCCGTCGTACCGCGAGCACGGCGTCTCGCACGTGCGCGGCATCGACCCGACGGCACGCCTGCGCCTCTTCCGCGGCGTGGACCACGGCGGGTGGGACCCGACGGCGCACAACGTCCACCTGTACACGCTCGTCATCGGGTCGCACGCGCTGCACGCGACGGGGTACGCCATGGGCGTCCAGCGTGACGGCCTCGTCGGGTCGGGCGACCCGGAGCGCGACGCGGCCGTCGTCACGTACTTCGGCGACGGCGCGACGTCGCAGGGCGACGTCAACGAGGCGCTCGTCTTCGCGGCCGTGAACAACGCGCCGGTCGTCTTCTTCTGCCAGAACAACCAGTGGGCGATCTCGGAGCCGACGACCCGGCAGACCCGCGTGCCGCTCTACCGCCGCGGCGGCGGGTTCGGCATCCCCAGCGTGCGGGTCGACGGCAACGACGTGCTCGCGTGCTACGCCGTGACCGCGGAGGCGCTCGAGCGCGCCCGCTCCGGCGGCGGCCCGACGTTCGTCGAGGCGTTCACCTACCGCATGGGCGCGCACACGACGTCCGACGACCCGACGAAGTACCGGTCGCGCGCCCAGGAGGACTACTGGCGCCGTCGGGACCCGATCGACCGGCTCGAGAACCTGCTCCGCGCCGAGGACGCGTGGGACGACGCGTTCGCCGCCGACCTGGCCGCCGAGGCCGACGCGCTGGGCGAGCGGCTGCGCGAGGAGGTCCGCGCGCTCGCCGCACCGGACCCGGCGAGCATGTTCGACCACGTCTACGCGACCCCGAACGCCGTGGTCGAGCGCGAGAAGGCGTGGTTCGCCGACTACCAGCAGTCCTTCGAGGAGCCGACCGCGGAGGTGGCGCGATGAGCGACAGCAAGACCCTGACCCTGGCCCGCGCGATCAACGAAGGGCTGCGCCGGTCGCTGGAGAACGACCCCAAGGTCCTGCTCATGGGTGAGGACATCGGCGCGCTCGGCGGCGTCTTCCGGGTGACGGACGGCCTGCAGAAGGACTTCGGCGAGGACCGCGTCGTCGACACGCCGCTCGCGGAGTCCGGCATCCTCGGCACCGCGATCGGTCTCGCGCTGCGCGGCTACCGGCCGGTGTGCGAGATCCAGTTCGACGGGTTCATCTTCCCCGCGTACGACCAGATCACGACGCAGCTCGCGAAGATGGGCTACCGCTCGGGCGGGAAGCTCCAGGTGCCCGTCGTGATCCGCGTGCCGTACGGCGGCGGGATCGGTGCGGTCGAGCACCACAGCGAGAGCCCCGAGGCGCTGTTCGCGCACACGGCAGGCCTGCGCGTCGTGTCGCCGTCCACGCCGCAGGACGCGTACACGATGATCCAGGAGGCCGTCGCCTCGCCGGACCCGGTGCTCTTCTTCGAGCCCAAGGGCCGCTACTGGGAGAAGGGGCCGGTCGACGTCGCGGGCCGCGGCGAGGGCGCGACCGTGCTCGACCGGGCACGCGTCGTCCGCCCCGGCGCGGACCTCACGCTCGTCGCCTACGGGCCGACCGTC
The DNA here is from genome assembly GCF_015327065.1 of Cellulosimicrobium sp. JZ28. Taxonomy (NCBI): domain Bacteria; kingdom Bacillati; phylum Actinomycetota; class Actinomycetes; order Micrococcales; family Promicromonosporaceae; genus Cellulosimicrobium; species Cellulosimicrobium sp. JZ28. The sequence goes on from NZ_CP017660.1 coordinate 4,257,382, forward strand.
GCGACCGCGCTCCGCGTCGCCGCGGCGGCCGAGCAGGAGGGCCGCAGCATCGAGGTCGTGGACCTGCGCAGCATCTCGCCGCTCGACACCGCGACCGTCGTCGAGTCCGTCCGTCGGACAGGACGCTGCGTCGTCGTGCACGAGGCCCCCACCTACCTCGGCTCGGGCGCCGAGGTCGCGGCCCGCGTGACCGAGGAGTGCTTCTACTCGCTCGAGGCGCCCGTGCTGCGCGTCGGCGGCTTCCACACGCCGTACCCCGTCGCGAAGATCGAGCACGACTACCTGCCGAGCCTCGACCGCGTGCTCGACGCCGTCGACCGCGCGTTCGCGTTCTGACGCGCGTCCGCCGCGACCTCGACAGCGCCGACCGGGACCACCAGGAGGACCACGCAGTGCCCACCTTCGAGAAGTTCAACCTCCCCGACGCGGGCGAGGGCCTCACCGAGGCCGAGATCGTGCACTGGCACGTCGCCGTCGGCGACGCCGTCACGGTCAACCAGACGATCGTCGAGATCGAGACGGCGAAGTCGCTCGTCGAGCTGCCCTCGCCGTACACGGGCGTCGTCACGGAGATCCTCACGCCCGAGGGCACGACGGTCGAGGTCGGCGTGCCGATCATCGTCGTGGACACCGACCCGGGCGGCACCGCCCCGGCGCCGACCGCACCGGCCGGCGTCGTGCCCGACGGCGCGGACGCGCCCGCAGCGGCTGCGTCGCCGCAGGCGGGCACCGGCGACGCGACCCCCGCCGCGAGCGAGGGGTCCGGCTCGGTGCTCGTCGGGTACGGCACCGTCGAGCCGGGCACGGCCCGACGTCGGCGCCGCGCGGCCGAGCCCGCCGCCGCGCCCACCGCTGCCGCGCCCGCTGAGCCCACCGGAGCCGGGGCCGCACGGCCCGGCACGACCGACCGCCCCGGCCCGGCGACCCTGGACCGGACGGCCCTGGCGGCGAGCACCGCGCCGTCGGCCCCGGCCCCGGCACCCGCCCCCGCCCCGCGGGCGAGCGCGCCGGCCGCCGTCGGGCACGCGACCCTGCCGGTGCTGGCCAAGCCGCCGGTGCGCAAGCTCGCGAAGGACCTGGGCGTCGACCTGGCGAGCGTCGCGGGCACCGGCCCGGGCGGGATCGTCACGCGCGAGGACGTGCAGGCCTACCACGAGCAGGCGAAGGCGCAGCCGCTCGCGACGTACGCCGACGACGACCAGCCGTGGCTCGCGACGGGCGCCGTCACGGCCGACGGCCGCCAGACGCGCGTGCCCGTGAAGTCGGTGCGCAAGCGCACGGCCGAGGCGATGGTCACGAGCGCGTTCACCGCTCCCCACGTCACGGTGTTCCACACGGTCGACGTCACCCGCACCATGAAGCTCGTCCGCACGCTGCGGGAGGACCGCGAGTTCGCGGACGTGCGCGTCACGCCCCTGCTCGTCACCGCCAAGGCGCTGCTCCTCGCGGTGCGCCGCCACCCGGAGATCAACGCGAGCTGGGACGACGTCGCGCAGGAGATCGTCTACAAGCACTACGTGAACCTGGGGATCGCGGCGGCGACGCCGCGCGGGCTCGTCGTGCCGAACATCAAGGACGCGCACCGTCTCGACCTGCACGGCCTCGCCGGCGGGATCGCGGACCTCACCGCGACCGCGCGGGCCGGGCGCACGTCGCCCACCGACATGTCCGACGGCACGATCACGATCACCAACGTCGGGGTGTTCGGCATCGACACGGGCACGCCCATCCTCAACCCCGGCGAGGCCGCGATCCTCGCGTTCGGCGCGATCCGCGAGCAGCCCTGGGTCCACAAGGGGAAGATCCGCAAGCGCTGGGTCACGCAGCTCGCGCTGAGCTTCGACCACCGCCTCGTCGACGGCGAGCTCGGCGCGCGCGTGCTGGCCGACGTCGCGCGGATCCTCGAGGACCCGGCGCGCGGTCTCGTCTGGGGCTGAGCCCACCCGTCGGCACGCGGGACGCGCGTCGGCACTCGTTGCGCCGCTCGGCACCTCGAGGTGCCGGGCGGGCGCGCTCCGTGCCGAACCGTGCCCGGGCCACTGCTTGCGAGCGCACCCAGAACCGCGAGCATGAGGCTCAGCGCCGGCGACACGGCCGGCGCGGCGTCGCCACGGGAGGGTCGTGTGCTCGGGAGTGCTGGTCGGCGGTCACGGACGGGTCCGGGCGTCGGGCTCGCGGCCCTCGCGCTCGTGACCGCCACGCTCGCAGGGTGCGCGGGACCCGGCGCGGCGGAGGCGCAGGACGTCGTCGAGGACCTCGCGGGCGCGCTCGCCACGGGGGACGGTGACGCGGCGTGCGCCCTGATCCTGCCCGACGCCGCCGACGCGCTCGCCGCCGACGAGGGCGAGCCGTGCGCGGACGTCGTCACCGCGCCGGACGGCCCGCTCGCCGGGCTGGCCGCGGCCGGACCCGCCGTCGTCGTCGAGGACGTCCACGTCGCGGGACGTCAGGCGCAGGTCGTGACGGCGACCGACACCGTCTTCCTCGCGCTCTCCGGTGACGCGTGGGTGGTCACCGCGGCGGGCTGCACGCCCCGCGACGACCGCCCCTACGACTGCGAGGTGGAGGCATGAGGGTCCCACGGCTGATGTTCTGGGCCACGCTCGTGCTCGTCGTCGCGGGCCTCGCGGTCACGGTCGTGCTGGCGGCGGTGCACCGATGAGCGCCGGCAGCGGGAAGGGCGGCGTCCTCGGTGGCCTGCGCGCGAGCTCGCTGAGCCTCTTCTTCGCGCTCGCGTTCCTCGCGTCGCTCGTCGCGCAGGCCGTGAGCGGCGTCGCCGTCTTCAACACCGACCAGCGGGCGGCGGGCCTCGACCCGGTGACGTTCGGCCAGTACGTGCTGTCGTCGGCGTTCTGGGTCGACGTCACGGAGAACTGGCAGTCCGAGTACCTGCAGTTCCTCCTCTTCATCACCGCGACGGTGTGGTTCGTGCAGCGGGGCTCGCCCGAGTCGAAGAAGCTCGACCAGGCGGGCCGCGAGTCCGACGAGGACCAGAAGGTCGGCGAGCACGCGACCGCCGACTCCCCGGCGTGGGCCCGCGCCCGGGGCTGGCGGCTCGCCGTCTACTCGCGCTCCCTGTCGCTCGTCATGGGCGCGATCTTCCTCGGGTCGTGGGCCGCGCAGTCGGCGGCGGGTGCGGTCGCGTTCAGCGAGGAGCAGCTGCGCGACCTCCAGGACCCCGTGCCGTGGACGGAGTACCTGTCCATGCCGGACTTCTGGAGCCGCACGTTCCAGAACTGGCAGTCCGAGATGCTGGCCGTCCTCAGCATGGTCGTGCTCGCGATCTACCTGCGCGAGCGCGGGTCGCCCGAGTCCAAGCCGGTGGGCTCGTCCCACGAGGCGACCGGCGTCGAGGGCTGACGGCGACCGCACGGACGGCCGCTCACAGCGGCCGCCGAGCGGGTGTGCGGAAGACCTCACACGGGCTTAACGGGGGTCGCGCGCGGGGGAAACACGGCGTTCCTAGCGTCCTGGTCACTGACCGGGACCTGCTGAAGGAGCCGCCATGTCCGCGCCCACGAGCCCCACCACCCACGAGGGTGAGCAGTCCGCAGCCCGCCCGTCCGGCGTCGCGCCCGCGACGCCGCCCGCCCCGGGACTCGCCCCGGCACCACCGAGGACGCCGCACCGCCGCTCCGGGCGGTGGATCGACCGCTGGGACCCGGAGGACCCCACGTTCTGGCGCGACGGCGGCCGCCGGGTCGCGACCCGCAACCTGGGGATCTCGGTGTTCGCGGAGTTCCTCGGCTTCGCGGTCTGGGCGCTGTGGTCGATCGTCGTGCCGCAACTCCCCGCCGCCGGGTTCACCTTCACCGTGGACCAGCAGTTCTGGCTCATCGCCGTCCCGAGCCTCGTCGGCGCGACGCTGCGCATCCCGTACACGTTCGCCGTGCCCCTCTTCGGCGGGCGCAACTGGACGGTCGTGTCCGCCCTCCTCCTGCTGCTCCCGACGGCGGCGCTCGCGGTCGTCGTGCAGGACCCCGGCACGTCGTTCGGCGTGATGCTGGCCGTCGCGGCGCTCGCCGGCTTCGGCGGCGGCAACTTCGCGTCCTCGATGGCGAACATCTCGTTCTTCTACCCGGAGCGGGAGAAGGGCAAGGCGCTGGGCCTCAACGCCGCGGGCGGCAACCTGGGGACGGCGGTCGTGCAGCTCGCGGTGCCGCTCGTCATCGTCGCCGGGGCGGGTGTCGCGCTCGAGCGCGCGGGCCTCATGATGATCCCGTTCATCCTGCTCGCGGCGTTCCTCGCGTGGCGGTTCATGGACAACCTCGCCACGGCGAAGGCGGACCCGCGGTCGTTCGCCGTCGCGACGCGGAACCGGCACACGTGGATCATCTCGTTCCTCTACATCGGGACGTTCGGGTCGTTCATCGGCTACGCCGGTGCGTTCCCGACGCTCCTCGCGGGCCAGTTCCCGGAGGTCACGCTCTCGATCGCGTTCCTCGGCGCGCTGGTCGGCTCGGTGTCCCGGCCGCTGGGCGGCATCGTCGCGGACCGCCTGGGCGGCACGCGCGTGACGATCGCGTCGTACGGGGTCATGGCGCTCGGCGCGGTCGGCGCGATCCGGGCGCTGGAGACGCACAGCTTCGGCCTCTTCTTCGCGTCGTTCCTCGTCCTGTTCGTGGCGACGGGCGTCGGCAACGGCTCGACCTACCGGATGATCCCGGCCGTCTTCCAGGCGAGCGCGGCGCAGGCCCTCGACGGCCCGACGGCGAGCGACCCCGCAGCCCTCGCCGCGGCCCGGGTCCGCGCCCGCCAGGCCGCGGCCGGGTGCATCGGGATCGCGGGCGCCGTCGGCGCGTTCGGCGGGTTCCTCATCCCGCGCGGGTTCGCCGCGTCGACGAGCCTCTCGGGCTCGCTCGTCCCCGCCCTGTGGACGTTCGTGGGGATGTACGCGGTGATGGCGGTCGTCGCGTGGGCGGTCTACCTGCGCAAGGGCTCGGCCCTCGCGGCGGCCGGGATCTGAGCGTGGACACGCACTGCCCCTACTGCGCGCTCCAGTGCGGCATGACGCTCACCCCCGCGCGCGGCCCGCTGCCGGTCGCGGTCGCCCCGCGCGACTTCCCGACCAACCGGGGTGGGCTGTGCCAGAAGGGCTGGACGAGCGCCACGGTCCTGCGCGCACCCGACCGGTTGACGAGCCCGCTCCTGCGCGGGCCCGACGGCGAGCTCCGCCCCGCCCCGTGGGACGAGGCCCTCGACGTGGTCGCAGCCGGGATCGAGCGGGTCCAGGCCGCGCACGGCCGCGACGCCGTCGCGGTGTTCGGGGGCGGCGGCCTGACGAACGAGAAGGCGTACGCGCTCGGGAAGTTCGCGCGCACGGTGCTGCGGACCGCGAACATCGACTACAACGGGCGGTTCTGCATGGCGTCCGCCGCGGCGGGGGCGAACCGCGCGTTCGGCGCCGACCGCGGGCTCCCGTTCCCGCTCGCCGACCTCGGCGGCGCGGACGCCGTGCTGCTGCTCGGGTCGAACGTCGCCGAGACGATGCCGCCGTCCGTCCAGCACCTCGCCGGCGTGCGCGCACGGGGCGGGCTCGTCGTCGTGGACCCGCGCCGCAGCGCGACGGCGGCGCTCACGGGGGAGGCGGGGGACGCCGTCGGGCAGGGGGTGCACCTGCAGCCGGTCCCGGGCACCGACCTCGTGGTGCTGCTCGCGCTGCTGCACGTCGTGGTCGCGGAGGGGCTCGCGGACACGGCCTACCTCGACGCGCGCACGACCGGGTTCGACGACGTCCGCCGGTCCGTCGCCGGGTGGTGGCCCGAGCGCGCGGAGACGGTGTGCGGGGTGCCGGCGGGACGGCTGCGGCACGTCGCCCGGCTGCTCGCGGCGGCGTCGCCCGTCCACGGGGGCGCGGGCGCGTACGTGCTCACGGGCCGCGGCGTCGAGCAGTCCGCGCAGGGTACGGCGACCGTGACCGCGGCGATCGACCTCGCGCTCGCCCTCGGCCTGCCCGGCCGTGTGGGGTCCGGGTACGGCGCGATCACCGGCCAGGGCAACGGGCAGGGCGGACGCGAGCACGGGCAGAAGGCGGACCAGCTCCCCGGGTACCGCAGGATCGACGACCCGGCGGCCCGCACGCACGTCGCCGCGGTGTGGGGCGTCGACCCGGAGTCGCTCCCCGGTCCTGGGATGCCCGCCGTCGAGCTCCTGCGGTCGCTCGGCGCGCGGCCCGGACCGGGCGGTGCGACCACGACCTACGCCGAGGACGGGCGCCCGCGCGCCTTGCTCGTGCACGGGTCGAACGTCGTGGTCAGCGCCCCGGACGCGGACCGGGTCGCGGCGAACCTGCGCGCGCTCGACCTGCTCGTCGTGTGCGACCTCGTGCCGTCGGAGACGGCGCTGCTCGCGGACGTCGTGCTGCCCGTGACGCAGTGGGCCGAGGAGGAGGGCACCATGACGTCGCTCGAGGGACGCGTGATCCGACGGCGCCGCGCGGTCGACGCGCCGGGCGAGGCACGGTCGGAGCTGTGGATCCTGGCGGAGCTCGCGCGTCGGCTGGGATCGCCGGTCTCCTTCCCGACCGACCCGGCCGTCGTCTTCGACGAGCTCGCGCGCGCGTCCGCGGGCGGCGTCGCGGACTACGCCGGGCTCAGCCACGCGCGCCTCGACGCGGACGAGGCGGACGGCGGCCCGGGCCTGCACTGGCCGGTGCCGTCCCCCGACCACCCGGGCACCCCGCGGATGTTCCTCGACCGGTTCCCGACGCCGGACGGACGTGCCCGCCTGGTCGCGGTCGACCACACGGGCCCGAGCGACGACGTGCGGCCCGACGCGCCGCTCTACCTCGTCACGGGCCGCGTGCTCCAGCACTACCAGTCGGGCGCGCAGACCCGGCGCGTGCCGGAGCTCGACCGCCTCGTCCCGGAGCCGTTCGTCGAGGTCCACCCGGTTCTGGGCACGCGCCTCGGCATCGACGACGGAGACCGGGCGCGCCTCACGACCGCGCGCGGCGCGATCGAGGCGGTCGTGCGGTGGACGGACCGCGTCCGGCCGGACACGGTCTTCATGCCCTTCCACTGGGGCGGCGTGGGCAGCGTCAACCGCGTGACGACCGACGCGACCGACCCCGTCTCCGGGATGCCGGAGTTCAAGGTCTGCGCCGTGGACGTGCGACGCGCCCCCGCGCTCCAGGAGGTCGTGGGATGACGCGCGTCGTCGTGGTCGGTCACGGCATGGTCGGGTCGCGGTTCGCGGGCGACCTCGCGGCGCGGTGCGGCGCCTCCGGGGGTTCGGCGGGCGTCGAGGTCACCGTGCTCGGCGCGGAGGAGCACGAGCCGTACAACCGCGTGCTGCTCAGCGAGGTCGTCGCGGGCCGGGCCGACGTCGCGACGATCGCCCTGCCTGTCGCGGACGACGCGCGCGTCACGGTCCGGCGGGGCACCGAGGCCCTCGCGGTCGACCGGGCGTCGCGCCGCGTCCTCACGGGCGAGGGTGCCTACCCGTACGACGTCGTCGTGCTCGCGACGGGCGCCGCGGCGCGCGTCCCCGAGGTGCCCGGCCTCACCGGCCTGCCCGGCGGCCTGCCGCGTGGCGCGCACGTCCTGCGGACGCTCGACGACGCACGCGCGATCGTCGCGAGGTCGCTCGACGCGCGGCACGCCGTCGTCGTGGGAGCGGGCGTCCTCGGCCTCGAGGTCGCGTGCGGGCTCGCGCGTCGCGGCGTCGCCGTGAGCCTCGTGCACGGCGGCGCGAGCGTGATGGACCGCCAGCTCGACCGTGCGGCGGGCGGCGTCGTCGCGCGCGGTCTCGCCGGCCTCGGGGTGCGCGCCTGGACCTCAGCCCGGACCGAGCGCGTGGTCGTGGCCGGCGGCAGCGTGCGGGGCGTGACGCTCCGCGTGCCCGACGGCGGCCCGCACGACCCCGCGGCGGATCGGCCGGGCGCGGCCGGGGGAGTGCCGGACGGCATGCGTCGCGTCGACCTCGACGCCGACCTCGTCGTGCTCGCGTGCGGCACCGTGCCCGAGGCCGGGCTCGCACGGGCGGCGGGGCTCACGGTCGACCGTGGGGTCGTCGTCGGGCCCGACCTCGCCAGCCCGGACGACCCGCGCGTGTTCGCGATCGGCGACTGCGCCCAGCCGCCCGAGGGCGGCACCGGGCTGATCGCCCAGGGGTGGGACCAGGCGCGCCGGCTCGCGCAGCACCTCGCGGAGCGGCTCGCCGCCGGGGCCGACGGCGCGGGGAGGCCGGGCGCCGCGCAGGGGGCCGCGCCCGACCGGCGGCGTGCGCGCCGAGGACCGGCCGCCGACCGGCCGAGCGTGGCGCTGCGGCTCGCCACGGACGTCGTCGCGCGCCCGCTCGCGCCGACGTCCGACCCCCGGGTCGGCACGCGCGCGACCGCCGGGACCGACGTCGTGCGGGTCAAGGCGGCGGGGCTCGAGATCGTGACGATGGGAGTGTGCGGCGAGCGTCGCGCGCCCGACGCGGCGCACCGGTCCGTGACGCTGAGCGACCCGGCGGCGGGGCGGCACGTCGAGGTCGTCGTCGCGGACGGGCTGCTCGTCGGCGCGACGTGCGTCGGCGCGCCCGAGGTGGGCGCCGACCTCACCGCCGCGTACACGCGCCGCGTCCCCGTGCCCGCCGACCCGGCCCACGTGCTGCTGCGCCCGGTCGCGCAGGCGCCCGCGCCGGCGTCGTCCCCGACGCTCATGCCCGACCGCACGACCGTGTGCACGTGCAACGGCGTGACCAAGGGCGACGTCGTGGGCTGCTGGCACGACGGCGCCCGGAGCGTCGACGACGTCGCACGGGCGACGCGCGCGACGACGGGCTGCGGCGGGTGCAAGGACGTCGTGTGCGGCCTGGTCGACTGGCTCGCGCAGACCGACCCGGAGCAGCCGCAGGCCGACGGCGCACGGGCGAGCGTCGGCCTCCGCGCGTGAGGTCGGCAAGCCCTGCCGAGATCGGCAGTCACGATCGCCGATCTCGACACGACCTGCCGGTCTCGCACCGCTCCGCCGACCTCACACGGCGACGTCCGGCCGGGTGAGAACACCGTTACGGACGGGCAACGGGCGGGGCACGGTCGCGAAACCGCCCGTCCGTAGCGTCGTCAGCACCATCCCCGGGGGCCTCTCCTCGCTCTCGTCGGACCCCGCGGACGGTGACCGATCCGCCCCGACGCCCCAGGAGCCTGCCGTGACCGGACCGCAGACCGATCCCGCCCCCGTCCCGGCCCCCGGTGCGCCTCGGCACCTCGTCGTCGTCGGCGGCGGCATGGTGGCGCAGCGGCTCGTCGAGGCGTTGCGCGCGCGCGACGCCGAAGGGACGTGGCGCGTCTCGCTCTTCGCCGAGGAGCCGCGCAAGCCGTACGACCGCGTCGCCCTGACGAGCTACTTCTCGGCGCGCGACGCCGAGGAGCTCACGCTCGGCGACCCTGCCCTGTGGGACGACCCGCTGGTCACGCTGCACCGCGACTGCGCGGTGACGTCGATCGACCGCGAGGCGCAGACCGTCACCGACCGGCTCGGGCGCGTGCACGCCTACGACGAGCTCGTCCTCGCGACCGGTTCGAACGCCGCGCGCCCCCCGATCCCCGGCAACGAGCTGCCCGGCGTGTTCGTCTACCGCACGATCGACGACGTCGCGGCCCTGCGCGGCTGGGTCGAGGAGAAGCGGCGCAACGCCACGACCGAGGGTGGCTGGGAGCGCCCGGTGCGCGGCGCCGTCATCGGCGGCGGACTCCTGGGCCTCGAGGCCGCGGGCGCGCTCAAGGCCCTCGGCGCGCAGGCCACGGTCGTCCAGTTCGGCACGCACCTGATGGACGCGCAGATCGACCTGGGCGGCGGCGAGGCTCTCAAGCGCCTCATCAACGGCATGGGCATCGCGGTCCGGTGCGACACCGGGACCAAGGAGCTGAGGGTCTCCCGCAAGACCGGGCACGTGGGCCGGCTCGACTTCGCCGACGGCGGCCGGCTCGACGTCGACGTCGTGGTCCTCGCGACGGGCGTGCGGCCGCGCGACGAGCTCGCGCGCGCGGCGGGGCTCGCGGTCGGGGAGCGCGGTGGCGCCGTCGTGGACCTCGCGTGCCGCACCGAGGACGAGCACGTGTGGGCGGTCGGCGAGGTCGCGTGCCTCGAGGGCCGGTGCCTCGGCCTGGTCGCGCCGGGCTACGCCATGGCGGAGGTCGTCGTGGACCGCCTGCTCGGCGGCGAGGCGACGTTCCCCGGTGCGGACACGGCGACCAAGCTCAAGCTCCAGGGGGTCGACGTCGCGAGCTTCGGCGACGCGCACGGCCGCACCGAGGGCGCGATGGAGCTCGTCTGGGCCGACCCGGTCGCGGGCGTCTACAAGAAGCTCGTCCTGTCCGACGACGCGCGCACCCTCCTGGGCGGCGTGTTCGTGGGCGACGCCGCGCCGTACGCGTCGCTGCGGCCGATGCTGGGCACGGAGCTCCCCGGCGACCCGGGGCTGTTCCTGCTCCCCGAGGGGTCCGGCGGCGGGGCGCCGGACCTCGAGCTCCCCGACGACGCCACGGTCTGCTCGTGCAACAACGTCGGCGCGGGCACGATCCGGGGTGCGGTCACGGAGCACGGGTGCACCGACCTCGCGGGCGTCAAGGCGTGCACGCGCGCGGGGACGAGCTGCGGGTCGTGCCTGCCGCTCGTCAAGAAGATCACGACGACCGAGCTCGCCCGGGCCGGCGTCGAGGTCTCGAACGCGCTGTGCGAGCACTTCGACCTCTCGCGCGCGCAGCTCTTCGACGCGGTGCGCGTCGCGGACCTGCACACGTTCAGCGAGATCGTCGCGCGGTTCGGCCGGGTGCCCGAGCCGGTCACCGACACGCAGGGTGCCGTGCTGGTGCGCGACGCCGGGCGCGGTTGCGACATCTGCAAGCCCACGATCGCGTCGATCCTCGCGTCGCTCGGCAACGGTCACGTCCTCGACGGCGAGCAGGCGACGCTGCAGGACACGAACGACCACGTCCTGGCGAACATGCAGAAGGACGGCACGTACTCCGTGGTCCCGCGCATCCCGGGGGGAGAGATCACGCCGGACGGGCTGCTCGTCATCGGGCAGGTCGCCAAGGACTTCGGGCTCTACACGAAGATCACGGGCGGCCAGCGCATCGACATGTTCGGGGCGCGCATCGAGCAGCTCCCGCACATCTGGCGCCGGCTCGTGGAGCACGGGTTCGAGTCCGGCCACGCGTACGGCAAGTCGCTGCGCACGGTGAAGTCGTGCGTCGGGTCCACGTGGTGCCGGTTCGGCGTGCAGGACTCGGTGGGCATGGCCGTCGAGCTCGAGCTCCGGTACCGCGGCCTGCGCTCGCCGCACAAGATCAAGCTCGGCGTCTCGGGGTGCGCGCGCGAGTGCGCCGAGGCGCGCGGCAAGGACGTCGGCGTCATCGCGACGGACAAGGGCTGGAACGTGTACGTCGGCGGCAACGGCGGGTTCACGCCCCGGCACGCGCAGCTCCTCGCCGAGGACCTGGACGACGAGGCGCTCGTGCGCACCATCGACCGCTTCCTCATGTACTACGTCCGGACGGCCGACCGCCTGCAGCGCACGGCCGCGTGGGTCGAGGACCACGAAGGCGGTCTCGACGCGATCCGCGAGGTGGTCGTCGAGGACTCGCTCGGCATCGGTGCCGACCTCGACGCCGCGATGGCCCGCCACGTCGGCGACTACGAGGACGAGTGGCGCGCCGTCCTCGAGGACCCGGAGAAGCTGCGCCGCTTCGGCTCGTTCGTCAACGCGCCCGCCGAGCCCGACCCCGACCTCGCGTACGTCACCGAGCGCGGCCAGATCCGGCCCGCCAGGGCGGACGAGCGGGCCGCCCTCAAGGAGGCCCGCGCCTCGGGTCTCGCCACCGTTCCCGCCGGCCCCGTGGTGATCGCCGGCACGACCCTGGAGGTCCGTCGATGAGCGTCGTGCCAGCAGAGCAGGCCGCGTACCCCGTAGAGACGCCGACGTCGGACGCGGCGGGGTGGGAGCGCGTGTGCCTCCTGCGCGACCTCTTGGTCGAACGCGGCGCCGCCGCCCTCGTCGGCGAGGTGCAGGTCGCGCTGTTCCGCCTCCCCGACGACACGGTCCGCGTCGTGCAGCAGCGCGACCCGTTCTCCGGTGCGAACGTCCTGTCGCGCGGCATCGTCGGCACGCGCGGGGGCGTGCCGACGGTCGCCGGCCCCATGTACAAGCAGGTCTTCGACCTCACGACCGGTCGCTGCCTCGAGACCGCCGGGTACGCGCCCGTCGAGGGCCTCGCGCCGGACCTGGCAACGTGGCCCGCCGAGGTGCGCGACGGCGTCGTGCACGTGGGCCTGCGCCCCCACGCCGCCGGGCCCGCGGACGGTGCGTCGTGACGACGCTCCTCGGGATCGACCTCGCCGGGCGCACGGTGCTCGTCGCGGGCGGCGGCCCCGTCGCGGCCCGTCGCGCGCGGGCGATGGCCGACGACGGCGCGCACGTCCGCGTCGTCGCGCCCCACGTCTGCGAGGACCTGCGCGATCTCGTCACCGCCTCGCTGCGCGCCCCGATCCTGGCACCGTCACCCGCCGGGCTGCGGGCCGACGGCGAGGTCGCGCCGGGTGGTCGCGTCACCTGGGCGCCGCGCGACGTCCGCGAGTCCGACCTCGAGGACGCGTGGCTCGTGCTCGCGGCGACTGACGACTCGGGGACCAACCGCGACGTCGCCGCGTGGGCCGCCGCGCGCCGCACGTGGTGCGTCCACGCCGGGGCCGCGCACGAGGGCACCGCGCGCACGCCCGCGACGACCCGCAGCGGCGACGTCCTCGTCGGGGTCGTCACGGACGCCCCCGTGGCCGGCGTGCCGGCGGACGTGCGGGAACGACGAGCGGCTGACGCCGCGGCCGAGCGGCGCGGTCCGGACCCGCGGCGGGTGCGCGCGGTACGCGACGCGATCGCCGACCACCTGCGCTCCGGCGGCGCCGACCAGCGCCACCACCGCCCTGCGCCGGGCGGCCTGGGGCGTGTGACGCTCGTCGGCGGAGGGCCCGGCGCGGTCGACCTGCTCACGGTCCGGGGCCGCCGGGCGCTCGCGGAGGCGGACGTCGTCGTCGCGGACCGGCTCGGGCCGGTCGACGTGCTCGACGAGCTCGCCCCCGGCGTCGAGGTGATCGACGTCGGCAAGACGCCCGGCCACCACCCCGTGCCGCAGCACGAGATCAACGCCCTCCTCGTGGAGCACGCGCAGCGCGGGCGGCACGTCGTGCGGCTCAAGGGCGGCGACCCGTTCGTCTACGGGCGCGGCGGCGAGGAGGTGCTCGCGTGCCGCGCGGCGGGCGTGCCGGTCGACGTCGTGCCGGGCGTGTCGAGCGCGCTGAGCGTCCCGGCGCTCGCGGGCATCCCGCTCACCCACCGGGGCACGGTCGCCGCGTTCCACGTGGTGAGCGGCCACGACGGGCTCGACGCCGCCGCGCTCGCCGGGGTGCGCGACCGCACGGCTACGCTGGTGGTCCTCATGGGTGTCTCGCAGCTCGCACGCATCACGGCCCAGGCCCTCGACGCCGGGGCCGACCCTGCGCTGCCCGTCGCGATCGTGGAGAACGGGTCGACGCCCCGCCAGCGCGTGACGCGCGCCTCGCTGGGCGAGGTCGTGGAGCGTGCGGCTCGCGTCGGGGTCCGGGCCCCCGCGGTCATGGTGGTGGGGGACGTCGCCGCCGCGGGACGGCTCGACCCGGACCCGGCGACGGTCGCGTGAGCGAGTCCGGCCCCGACGGGGAGCGCCCCGCCCTCGGCCAGGTCATGGCGGGCTGCACCGTGCTCGTCACGGCCGACCGCCGCAAGAGCGAGCTCGCCGCCGCCCTCCAGCGCCGGGGCGCCGAGGTCCGCCACGCGCCCGCGCTGAGCATGATCCCGCACGCCGACGACGAGCAGCTCCTCGCGGGGACGCGTGACCTCGTCGAGCGACCGCCGGACGTCGTCGTCGTGACGACCGGCATCGGCTTCCGGTCCTGGGTCGAGGCTGCGGACGCGCACGGCCTCGCCGACCGCCTGCTCGAGGTGCTCGCCGACGCGCGGATCGTCGCGCGCGGACCCAAGGCGCGCGGCGCGATCCAGGCCGCCGGGCTCACGGCCGACTGGGTCGCCGAGTCGGAGACGTCGGCCGAGATCGCCGACGTGCTGCTCGGCGAGGGCGTCGCCGGGCTGCGGATCGCCGTCCAGCACCACGGTGCGGGGGCCGACGGCCTCGACGTCGTGTTCGCCGAGGCGGGCGCCGAGGTCGCGAGCCTCGTCGTCTACCGCTGGGGGCCGCCGCCCGACCCCGAGGCGCTGCGCGCGTCGGTCGAGGCCGCGGCCGTCGGGGAGATCGACGCCGTCGTGTTCACCTCCGCCCCCGGCGCCGAGGCGTGGCTGAGCGCCGCCGAGGAGCACGGCGTGGGGCGGCTCGTCGTGTCCCGGTTCCAGGACGGGTCGATGGTCGCGGCCGCCGTCGGTCCCGTCACCGCGCGGCCGCTCGAGCACCGCGGCGTCACGCCGCTGCAGCCCGAGCGCGGACGCCTCGGCGCGCTCGTGCGGACGCTCGTCGCGCACTACGAGCAGGCCGAGACGGTGGCCCTCGCGACCGTCGCCGGGACGCTCCAGATCCGCTCGCGCGTCGCCGTGCTCGACGGCGAGGTGCTGCCCCTCTCGCCCAGCAGCCTCGAGGTGCTGCGCCTCCTCGCCGCGCGCCGCGGCGAGGTCGTCACGCGCGACGACGTGCTCGACGTCCTGCCCGGCGACTCGCGCGACCCGCACGCGGCCGAGGTCGCGGTCGCGCGCCTGCGCGAGGCCACCGGCCGCCGGGACCTCGTCAAGACCGTCGTCAAGCGCGGATACCGATTGGAGCTCGCATGAGCCCGGACAGTCCCACCTCCCTCGACGCCGTCGCCGATGCTCCGGCCGGCCCGCGCGCCGCGGCGCCGGCGCTCGTCGGCTGCTCCCACGGCACGGACGACCTCGCGGGGCGCGCGGTGGTCCGCGCGCTCCTGGACGACGTGCGCGCGGCCCGCCCCGACCTCGACGTGCGCGAGGCGTTCGTGGACGTCCAGCAGCCCGAGGTGGCGGACGTCGTGACCGCCGTCGTCGCGCCGTCCGACGGCGGGGCGCCCGGCGACGCCGTGGTGGTGCCCCTCTTGCTCTCCGCCGGGTTCCACGTGAGCGTGGACGTCGCCGCGGCCGTCGAGGACCGCGGCCCCGGCACCGGGGCCGCTGCCGCGTCGGGGCCGCTCGGCCCCGACCCGCGCCTCGTGGACCTGCTCGCCGAGCGGCTCGCGGAGGCGGGCCTGCGCGACGGCGACGCCGTCGTGATCGCCGCCGCGGGGTCGAGCCGCCCGGGCGCCGCGCGCGACGTCGAGACGCTCGCCGCCGGGCTCCGCGAGCGCGTCCCCGGCCCGGTCTCCGTCGGCTACGGCGCCATGGCGACGCCCACGGTGCCCGACGCCGTCGCCGCCGCCCGCGCGGGCCTCGCCCCGGGCGGGCGGGTCGTCGTCGCGGCCTACCTCCTGGCGCCCGGCTTCTTCTACGACCGGGTGCTGGAGGCGGGCGCCGACGTCGTGACCGGCCCGCTCGCGCCCGACCCGCGGCTCACCGCGATCGTGCTCGACCGGTACGCCGACGCCGCCGCCGGGCTGCGCGCTACGCCCTGAGGACCGGGCGCGTGCGCGGTGCGAGGAGGGCGACGCCCGCCGCGAGCAGCACCGTGACCCCGAAGCACACGACGTACGACGCCAGGCCGAGCGTGGGGTGCAGGGCCCACAGGAGCGACCCGGTGACGGCGAGCGCGGTCGCGGCGGCGACGGCGTCGGACACCTGGAGCGCGGACGAGTTCGCGCCCTGCTCGGCGACGGGCGAGAGCTCGAGCGTGAGCACGGACAGCGTCGGGTGCGTCATGCCCATGCCGAGCCCGGCAAGGGTCCACGCGACCATCCCGACCACGGGCGGCACGGCCGTCCAGGCGAGCAGCGCGGCGCCGCCGATCCCGAGCGCGACGAGCGTCCCGCCGAGGCGCACGTAGCCCGCGTGCTGGAGCCCCCAGGTCGCCCGGCCGCGGAGCCACGACCCCGTCGACCAGCCGACGGCGCCGAACGTGAGCACGGCGCCCGCGAGCGACGGCGAGAGGCCGCGCTCGTGCGACAGCAGGAGCGGGAGCAGCACCTCGGCGCCGGTGAACGCGGCCGCGACGAGGCCGCGGATCGCGATGACGCTCGGCAGGCCGCGGGCCGCGCGGGTCGTGCCGCGGGGGAGCAGTCGGGGGACGGCGAGCGCGACGGCGGCGAGCGACGCGACGAGCAGGGCCGCGAGCCCGACCCCGCGCAGCTGGCCCGCGTAGTTGAGCGCCCCGATGCCGACGGCGGCGACGACGGCCCAGGTGAGCGACGCCTGGCGCGCGGTCCGGTCGAGCGGCGGCTCGGCGTCGTCGGGCCGGTCTCCGGACAGCGGGGTGGACGCCGGGGCGGGCTCGGGGGCCGAGCCGCGGGCGGCGCGCATCCCCGGGCGCATGAGGAACAGCGCGGGCACCGCGAGGACCGGGACGGCGAGGAACACCCAGCGCCACCCGACGTGCTCGACCACGAGCCCCGCGATGGCGGGCCCGACGATCGACGGGATCACCCAGGCCGCCGCGAACGCCGCGAAGACCTTCGGGCGCCGGTCGGTGGGGAAGACGCGCGCGACGAGCACGTACAGCGCGACGATGTACAGCCCCGTCCCGACGCCCTGGAGCACGCGGCCCGCGACGAGCACGAGCATGTCCTGCGCGAGCCCGGCGACGAGCAGCCCGGCGAGGAAGAGCCCGATGCCGGTCCACAGCGGGGTGGTCGGGCCGGCGCGGTCGCTCCAGCGGCCGGACGCCACCATGCCGACGACGCTCGACGCGAGCGACGCGGCGAACGCGAGCGTGTACAGCGTGAGCCCGTCGAGCTCGACGGCGACCGTCGGCATGGCGGTCGCGACGGCGAGCGCCTCGAACGCGCCGAGGAACACGAACGCGACCATGCCGAACAGCACCGTGCGCTGCGTCCCGGGCGAGAGCGTGCCCGTCTCGGCGGGGCCGGTCTCGGGCACGCCGACGTCTCCCGTGCCGGCCTCGCCCGCGCCGGGCGCGGGGGAGCCGTACGCCGGTGCGTCGGCGTCGGTGCGGGGGTCCGCCGTCATACGAGAACGACCTTTCCGGTGGTGGCGCGCGCTTCGAGCTCGCGGTGGGCGCGCGCGGCCTCCGCGAGGGGGATCTGGTGCGTGACGACCCGCCACGTCCCGTCCGCCGCAAGCGCGAGCGCGCGCTCCTGCAGCGCGGACAGGTCTCCCCAGGGTCGGGCCTGGGGTCCCACCGCCCACCGTACGTCCGCCGTGCCGCCGTCCGCCCCCGTTTTCCCGCCCGGGTGGTCGACGTCACCGGCCCGGTTCGGCGCCCCCGACGCCCAGCCGTAGAGCACGAGGCGGCCGGTCGGCGCGACGAGGCTCGCGGCGTCGGTGCCCGCGTCGCCGCCGACGCCGTCGAGGAGCACGGTCGCGCCCTCCGGGGCGTGCTGCCCGACGGCGGTCCGCGCCTCGTCGAGCCAGCCGTCGGCCCGGTAGTCGACGGCGGCGAGGCGGTCCTCCTGCGCCTGCCCGGCGAGCGACCGCACGAGGGCGACCTTCTCCGGGCCGCCGGCGAGCGCGACGACGCGCGCCCCTGCCGCGAGCGCGCTCTGGACCAGCAACGTGCCGAGCCCGCCGGCCGCGGCCGTGACGACGACGGTGTCCGTCGCGGCGAGCCCCGCCAGGTCGAGGATGCCGAGTGCGGTCCGCCCGGTGCCGATCATGGCCAGCGCGTCGGGCGCGGTGACGTGGTCGGGGATGCGGTGCAGCGCCTCGACGGGCACGACCGCCAGTCGCGCGTACCCGCCGCCGTCGGGCGTGGCGCCGAGGTGGGCCGCGACCCGTCGCCCGCGCCATGCGGCGTCCACGCCCGGTCCGACGACGTCCACCACCCCGGCGACCTCGCGCCCGGGGATCGTGGGCAGGGCGGGCAGTGGGAGCGGTCCCGTGGCCTCGCCCCGGCGCAGCGTCGTGTCGAGCAGGTGGACGCCGTGCGCGCGCACGGCGACGCGCACCTGGCCGGGGCCGGGGACCGGGTCGGGGACCTGGTCCAGCACGAGGTTCTCGGGTGGTCCGAACGCGTGCAGGCGGATGGCGTCCACGGGTGCTCCTTCGGGATCGGGTCGTGCAGGGCGGTCGTGCGCGGTGCTGTGGGCGGGCCGCGTGGTGCACGGCCTCTCTGGGCCGTCGCACGGTCCGGGCCGCGCTGCCTGACGGGCGCGCCCTGCTAGTCTCGAACCTCAACAATTGTTCAGGTCAAGTGCCCCGGGCCGAGGGGTGACCGGTCGTGTCCGCCGCGTCGGCCGTCAGGCCCGTCTGCGTGGAGGTACCGCCGTGCCCGACACCGCCCCGTCCCCGAGCGACGAGCTCACCGTCGGCCAGCTCGCGGCGCGCAGCGGCGTCGCCGTGTCCGCGCTGCACTTCTACGAGCGCGAGGGGCTCATCACGAGCCGTCGGACGCCCGGCAACCAGCGGCGCTTCACGCGCGAGACGCTGCGCCGCGTCGCGTTCGTGCGCGCGTCGCAGCGCGTGGGCATCCCGCTCGCGCGCATCCGCGCCGCGCTCGCGACGCTCCCCGGCGACCGCACGCCGACGGCGAAGGACTGGCACCGGCTCTCGGCCGGGTGGCACGCCGACCTCGACGCGCGCATCGAACAGCTCACGCGCCTGCGCGACCACCTCACGGACTGCATCGGCTGCGGGTGCCTCTCGCTGCGCCGGTGCGTCCTCGTCAACCCCCACGACGCGCTCGCCGACGAGGGCCCCGGGCCCCGCACGCTGCTCGTCGAGGGGATCGAGGACTGAGCCGCACGGCGCCGAGCGTCCGATCGGCCGCGTGGCCGCGTGGCCGGAGCGTGGGGCGGGCCCGGCGACGAGGCCGTCAGCCCGGCGCGCGCAGCGACCCGAACGTCGGGCGGTGGCGCAGCGCGAACCCGAGCCGCTCGTAGACGCCGATCGCGCCGACGTTCTGCGCCGCGGCGTGCAGGAACGCGCGGTCGCCCCGCTCCTGCACGTGGAACGCGACGTCGCGCACGAGGCGTGAGGCGAGGCCGCGCCCGCGGTGGTCGGGGTCGGTCGTCACGGCGCTGATCTCGGTCCACCCTGCGGGCCGCAGGCGCTCGCCCGCCATGGCGACGAGACGGCCGTCGCCGTCGCGGAACCCGACGTACCGGCCGAGGAGGTGGGTCCGCGCCTCGAACGGACCCGGTCGGCTGCGCTCGACGAGCGCGAGCATCTCCGGGACGGCGTCCGCGCCGAGCACGACCGCCTCCGGGTCGGGCCGGGTGACGAGGCGCTCGGTCTCGACGAGCTGGACCCCCTCGACGCGGGCCTCGACCGTCCAGCCGCGCGGCGGCTCGACCCCGGCCGGCGGCGCCGAGAAGTGCCCGCCCGGGCCGACGAGCGCGGCGATCGCGTCCCACACGCCCGGGTCGGTCCACGAGCGCACGCCCGTGATCGGGGAGACGTCGGCCGGGTAGCGGCGCGCCAGGTCGTCGCCCTCGGCGAGGTGCGCGTGCGCGCCGGTGAGCGCGCTCCACGACGGGTTGTCCAGGACCGGGTGGTCGACGCCGGTGGCGCCGGGCCCCGTGCTCGTCGCGGTCATGCTGCTCCTCCTCGCCCGGTCGCCCGGGTGCCGTGCCGTCGTCGCGGCCGTCCGGCCGTGCGTGTCCTCCCGGGCGAACGCGTCCGGGCGGTCGCCTCTTCCCGGCGCGCTCAGCCGTGCCACCGGTCCCGGTGCACGACCTCCGCGAGCGGGCGCCGCCGCGGCTCCGACCAGCGGCCTCGGGTCGGGTACCCGAGGGGGAGCAGGCCCATCGTCAGCGCGTCGTCGGGCAGGCCGAGCAGCGCGGCGACGTCGGCCTCCCGGACGGTGTGGAAGGTCGTGAGCGTCGTCCCGATCCCGTAGGCCCGGGCTGCGAGGACGAGGTTCTGCACCGCACCGTAGATCGAGGCCCCGAGCCGGGGGTCGGCCGAGCGCGCCGCGTCCCGCAGCACCGGCACGACCCACACCGGAGCCTCCTCCAGGTGCAGCGCCAGGTGCTCGACGGCGCGGAAGCCCGCCTCGCTCACGCCGGCGTCGTCGGTCGCGGCACCGAGGACGGCGTCGCGGCGGTCCCCGTACGCCGCGCGCCACCCCTCGCGGTACCAGGCGGCGATCTGCGCCTTCGTCGCGGGGTCCCGCACGACGACCCACCCCCACCGCTGACGGTTGCCCCCGCTGGGCCCGCGGACCGCGGCGTCGAGGATCGCGTCGAGCACGTCGTCGGGCACCGGGTCGGGCGAGAGGTAGCGGCGCGACGGCGTCGAGTGGAGCGCGCGCAGGACGGGCAGGTCCTCGGGTGTGGTCACGGTCGCCGAGGGTACGTGCGAGCCGCCGGCGCGTCCTCGGGTCGTGCCCGTCGTCTCGCAGGCTGGGCACCCCTGCGACGCGTCCCGCTCCACCGGCCGACGAGGTGAGCAGGCGGACGTCGGAGCGGCCGGCGGACGACGGCGGATCGGCCGCGGCGCAGCCGGGGCTCACCAGTTCTTGGTGCCGCCCCCGCTGCTGTCGCCCGGGTCGCTGCCGGTGCCCGGCTGGTCCCCGTAGAGGTCGCGGTACTCCTGCTCGAGGCGCTCCTGCTCGTCGCGCGCCTCGGAGCCCTGCTGCTCGAGCTGCTCCTGGCGCTGCTGCTCCTCGCGCTCGGCCTGGCTCTGCTGGTCCTCGCCCTGCGCGCCGTCGCCGCCCGAGGCGTCCGACTGCTCGTCGCCCTCGGAGCCGTCGCCCTCGCCCTCCGAGGTGTCGCCACCGTCCTGGTTCTCGGGCTGCGAGTCCTGCGCCTCCTGCTGCTTGTCCTGGAGACGCTGCTGCGCGGCCGCGTCCTGCTCCTGCTGCTCGGGGGTCTGCTCGGACTCCCCGCAGTCGGGCCAGCCGCGGATCTGCTCGGCCGTCGCGTACTCCTGCTCGGCGTACTCGTACCAGTCCTGGACGTCCTGGCGCAGCTCCGCCGGGTCGGGCTCGGTACCGTCGCCGTACGGGTCGAGGACCCCCTCGTCGTACGGCAGTCCCGCGTCGCGGGCGGCGATCGCCTCCTCGACGAGGGCGAGCTCCGCCGCCTTGCGGTCGGCGTAGGCCATGTCGCCGTCGCCCTGGATCTCGTACGTCAGCGACAGGTTGGTCTGGATCATGCACCGTTCCTCGGGAGACGAATTCTCCGCGAGGTCGTAGGCACGGTCGAGGGATCGGATCGCGTCATACAGCGACCACGAGTCCTCGGTCCGCGCGAGCGCCGTCCCGTGGTTGTAGTGCGCCTTCCACGGCTCGACGAGGTTGAGCGTCCGCTGGAGGCCGTACGTGCTCGCCGCGCCCTCGGTGTCGCCGGCGTCGTAGCGGTCCTTCGCGAGCGAGGCGACCGGGGCGCGCAGCGCCAGCGTGAACCCCAGCACGAGGAGCACGAGCACGACGGGCAGGGTCCCGAGGAGCCACCACCGGCGCCGCCGCAGCCGCGCCGCGCGCAGGGCGGCCGCCCCCGTGGGCCGGGGCGCGCGGGCGCCGGGCGGGGGTGCCGGGGGAGGGGTCCAGGTCATCGGCGCACCTCCGCCCGGTCGGGCGCCGTCGGGCGCACGAGCGAGCGGCTCGCCGAGCGCGCCCAGAACCATGCCTCGACCCCGAGCAGCGTCACGAGCGCGAGGGCGAACGGCCACACGACCGGCCGGTACGCCGTGACGTCGCGGCGTCCGTCCGCTGCGACCTGCTGCGGGTCGACGCCCGCGACGAGCGACGCCGTCTCCGACGGCTCCTGCCGGTGCACGTACGGCACGCCGAGCTGGTCGGCGAGCGCGGTGAGCGTCGCCTCGTCCAGCACGGACAGCGCCTCGACGGGCTCGCCGCCGTCGCTCGGCTTCGACCAGTCGACGAGGTACTCCGCGTCCTCGGGGTCCACGTCCGGGTCGTACTCCTTCATGCGGCCTCCCTCGGCGGTCCCGTAGCCCAGCACCGCTCCGCCGTCGACGAGCGGTGCGAGGTCGGCGAACGACCGCGGCTCGCCCTCCGCCGTCTGCTCGCCGTCGGTGAGGAAGAAGACGAGCCGCACGTTGGCCGGGTGCTGCTCCGCCGAGCCCTCGAGCGCCGACCGCAGCTCGTCGAGCGGCCGGTCCGTGAGGGACCCCTGCGAGTACCGCGTGATCTCGCGGTGGAACGTGTCGGCCCAGGACGTGATCGCGCGCGCGTCCGTCGTCAGGGGGAGCTGGCGCGACGCCTGCGAGTCGAACGAGATGATCGAGTACCGCGCCCCGGGGATCGCCTCGGTGAGGCTCGTGATGTCGTGCCGCACGCCGTCGAGGCGCTCCTGGCCGCCCTCGGGCCCGTAGTCCTCGGCCGCCATCGACCCCGTGCGGTCGACGACGAAGAACATGTCGACGTTCGCGACCGACGTGTCGCGGTCCGTCGATGCGACCGACGGCGCGATCCCGATGATCCCGAGCAGCACGACCACCCCGGCGCGTCGCACCCAGGCCGCGCGCGGGGCGCCGGGGCGGGGGACGCCGTCGGGCCCCGGGCGCCCGGCGACGACCGCCTGCCACCCGGCGAGGCCGAGCAGCGGCAGCACGAGCAGCGCCAGCGCCCACAGGGGCACGAGCGGCTGGAACGTGAGTCCGGCGAGGTTCATCGGCGCGTCACTCCTTCACCCGCCACGCGACCACGAGCAGCAGCGCGACGCCGAGGACCGCGACGAGGAACCAGCCCGCGGGCCGGTCGGTGACGACCACCTCGGGGGACGCGTCGAGCTCGACGGCCTGCTGCGCGACGACGTCGTCGACCATGCCCTGGACCGCGGCCGGGTCGTCCGCGAGGAAGTACAGGCCGCCGCCCGACTCGACGGTCTCGCGGTACTCGGTCTCCTCGGGCGTGCCCTCGTAGCGCTGGGACCCGCCGAAGATGCCGTGCAGCGTGATGTCGCGCGACGCGACGAGGTCCGCCGCCTGCGGGAGCGTGTAGATCGGTTCGCCGGAGACGTAGTTGTCCGTCGCCAGGATGATCGAGCGCGAGCGCTCGGTGTCCTCCGCGTCGAACTGGAGCGCGCAGCTCGCGAGCCCGTCGCCGATGAGGCTCGCGCCCGAGAGGTTCGCCGTCGTGCCCGCCGTGAACTGCGCGTACTCGAGGATCTCCGCGTCGTCGGTGCCGCCCGTGTAGTCGAACGTCGCCGGGTCCTGGTCGAGCGCGGCGATCCCGGCCTGGAGCTCCTCCTGGACGAGCGTGTAGTCGTCCGTGAGCGGGAAGACCGTGCGCGACGACGAGTTGAAGATCGACAGCGCGATCCGCTCGCCCTCGAAGTTGTCCACGAGCTCCTGGAAGACCTTGAGCACCGCGCCGTCGTACTCGATCATCGACCCCGACACGTCGAGGCACAGCACGATGTCGCGCGTGCCGAGGCGGTCGACGACGACGTCCGTCTCCACCGGGCGGGCGGCGACCGCTCCCGCGCCGACGACCGCCACGAGCAGCCCCGCCGCGGTGAGGCCCTGCAGCACGCGGTAGCGGCGCACCCACGCGGCGAACGCCGGGACGCGCGCGAGGTAGTCGGAGTTCGCGACCCAGAGCACGCCCGCGTCAGCGTCGCGCGCCCGGCGCCGCCGCGCGAGCCACCACGCCACCGCCGCCGCCGCGAGCACCGCGACGACGAGGACGACCCACAGCCACGGCCACAGGATCGACGGGCCCTGCGGCCCCGGGACGACGGCGGTGCTCGCCGCGACGGGACGCGTCACCATCCGCGCACCACCGCCCGGGCGCGGTCGATCGAGTCCTCGCCGTCCGTCGAGCGCGCCGCCGGGTCGTTGTCGTGGTCCGCGAACGACGGCCGGTAGTAGCGCGCGATGAGCTGCGTGAGCCGCCCGGCCTCGGCGAGCTGCTGGATCTCCGAGAGCGTCATGGACGACGCGTCCTGGCCGAGCCGTCCGGTCGCGAAGCCGCGCATCTCCGCCGAGAGGGCGAGGTGCAGGGTGCGCTCGTCGAGCTCGCCCGCGCGGAACCGCTCGGCGACGGCGTCGAGACGTCGCTCGTACTCCGCCCGCAGCGACGCGTACGGGTCGTGCGGGCCGGTGGGGAGCAGCGGAGCGGCGCGCGGGGCATTCTTCTCCTCCGCGCTCGCGCGCGTCAGCCAGATCACCAGGAACACGACCGCGGCGGCCGCGAGGACCAGGACGATCCCCAGGGCCGTCCACCACCCCGAGTAGCCGACGGGGTCGACGAGCTCATCGACGGGCACGCTTCTGCCTCCCCAGGAGCTCGACGAACCGCTGCAGCACGTCGTCGGACCCCTCGACGAGCACGCCCTCGACCTGGAGGGCGCGCAGCCGCTCGGCCACCTCGGCGCGCCGCGCGGCCAGCGCCTCGGCGGCCGGCGCCGCGAGCGCGGCCCGGCCGCGCAGGAACGGCGGCAGGCGCAGCGTCCCGTCGACGTCGGCCACCTCCCCGGTCCCGGCGCCCACCGGCGAGAGGTCCGCGACCTGCACGACCATCACCTCGTGACGCACGCGCAGCGAGCGCAGCAGCTGCTCGTGCTCGGCAGCCGGGCGGGCCTCGTCGGTGACGACGACCACGAGCGATCGGCGCCGGAACGCCGTCTGCGCGCGGTCGAGCGGCCGGGACAGGTCGCTCCCGGGGGCGTCCGGGCGCCACAGCCCCTCCACGGTGCGCAGCAGCACCTCGAGGTCGCGCGTGCTCGCGCGCGGCGGGAGCTGGACCAGGCGCTCGGCGTCGCCCGCGACGAGCGCGACGCGGTCGCCCCGGTCGCGGGCGAGGTAGGCGACGAGCGCGCAGCAGAAGCTCGCGATCTCCGCCTTCGTCTCCCCGCTCGGCGCCGTCGCGCCCATGGTGCGCCCCGTGTCCACGACGAGCACGAGGTTGAGGTTCGACTCGCGCACGAACCGGCGGATGATCGGCAGCCCGGCGCGCGCCGAGGACTTCCAGTCGATGTCGCCGACGTCCTCGCCCGGCGCGTACAGGTGCAGGTCGTCGAAGTCCTGTCCGTGCCCCTTGAACACCGAGCGGTGCCGGCCCTCGAGCAGGCCGGACGCCCGGCGCGCGACCGGCAGGTCGAGCCGGGCCCGGACCTGGGCGAGACGGGAGACGTCGGGCACGTGGTGCTCTCTCGGGACGGTGGGCGGACCGGTCAGGGCGTGGGGACGGCGTCGAACACCGCGTCCACGAGCTGCTCCGGCGGCACGTTGTTGGCGAGCGCGTCGAACGTGCGCACGAGGCGGTGGCGCAGCACCGAGTACCGCACCGCCTTGATGTCGTCCGGGATGACGTACGCCCGGCCCGCGAGGATCGCGAGCGCCTGGCCCACGCGCATGAGCGCGATGCCGCCGCGCGGCGACGCACCCACGCGCACGTGGCGGTCCAGGCCCGGCACCGGGCGCGGGCCCGAGAACCGCGTCGTGTTGATGAGGTCGACGACGTAGCGCTTGATCGAGTCGTCCACGTACACGTCGTCGACGAGGCCGCGCAGGAAGCGCACGTCGTCGAGCGAGATCGGCTGCGCCGTGAGGGGGCGCGTCATCTGCCCGGTCGCGATGCGCTGGAGGATCTCGAGCTCCTGCGGCGGCGTCGGGTACGTGAGCACCTCCTTCATGAGGAAGCGGTCCATCTGGGCCTCGGGGAGCACGTACGTGCCCTCCTCCTCGATGGGGTTCTGCGTCGCGAGCACCATGAACGGGTCGGGGAGCGCGTAGTTCTCGCCACCGATCGACGTCTGCTTCTCCTGCATCGCCTCGAGCATCGCCGACTGCGTCTTGGCCGACGAGCGGTTGATCTCGTCGAGCAGGACGACGTTCGCGTGCACCGGGCCGAGCTGGGTCGTGAACTGGCCGGTCGCGTAGTTGAAGATCTGCGTGCCGACGATGTCGTTCGGCATGAGGTCCGGCGTGCACTGGATGCGGTGGAACGAGCCGTCGACCGCCGCGGCGAGCGTCTGCGCCGCGGTCGTCTTGGCGAGGCCCGGGACCGACTCGAGCAGGATGTGCCCGCCCGCGAGCAGCGTGCTCACGAGCGCGGTGCGCAGGGCCTCCTGCCCGACGACGCGCTGGTCGAAGACCTGGCCGACGCGCTTGAGCAGGTGGCTCGCGCGGTCGAGGTCCTGCGTCGAGATGCTGCCGTGCCCTGCGGCCATCGGTCGTCCTCCGGGTGGTGCGGGTGGTGTGGTCCCGTGCGCGGCCGGAGGGCGGACGGAGCCTCGCGAGCCCCCGGCGAACCCGGCCCAGTATGCCAGCGCGGACCCCGCCGGACCGGGCGTCGTCCACAGGTCCGGGTGGGGAGAGGTCCCCACCGTGCGGTGCGCCGGGAATGCCCCGCGGGCCGGCGACGGTTGCCCCGGCATGAGCACCGACGCCCGTGACATCTCCCGTGACACCGCCCGCGACGCCCCCGGCCGCGCGCCGCGCGCCCCGCTCGGGACCCCGCGCTCCTCGACCTCGTCGCCGCGCGCCGCCAGGGCGTCCTCGCGACCGTGAAGAAGGACGGGCGGCCCCAGCTCTCCAACGTGCTCTACGTCTGGGACCCGGAGGACGGGCTCGCGCGCGTCTCCGTCACCGCCGACCGCGCGAAGACCCGCAACGCGGCGCGCGACCCGCGCGTCTCGCTCCACGTGAGCGCGGAGGACTTCGCGGGCTACGCCGTCGTCGAGGGCGACGCCGAGCTGAGCGCCGTCGCGGTCGACCCCCACGACGCCGCCGCCGACGAGCTCGTCGCGACCTACCGTGCGGCCACCGGGGGCGAGCACCCGGACTGGGAGGAGTTCCGGCGCGCCATGGTTGCGGACCGCCGCCAGGTGCTGCGCGTGCGCGCGACGAAGGTCTACGGGATGGCCCGCCTGTCCCGGCCCTGAGCCGTGACCGGAGGGGCCCGCGCGGTCGATACCCTGGTGGGGTGACCACCACTGCCCTGCGCCGCGCGCCCTCGGACGCCCGACCCGCGAACCCGTGGTGGCTCGTCGTCGCCGGGCCGTTCGCCGTCGTCGTCGCGGTCGTCGCCGTGCTCGCCGCCGGCGCGTTCTCGGCCGCGTTCACCGTCCCCGCCGGCTTCCCGGACCCGGGCGCCCTCGCGCGCCTCGGCACCCCGGTCGTCACGGTGCTCACCGAGCTCGCCGTCGCGCTCACGCTCGGCTCGCTCGTCCTCGCGGCGTGCGTGCTGCCCGCCGGGACGCCCGTGCGCAAGGCGCTCGGCGTCGCGGGGGCGGCGTCGGCCACGTGGGCGGTGCTCACCGTCCTGCAGGTCGTGCTGCGCTACTCCTCCATCTCGAGCACGCCGGTCACCAACCCGACGTTCGGCGACCAGCTCGGCCTCTTCGTCTCGCAGGTCAGCCTCGGCCGGAACTACCTCGCGATCGTCGTCGTCGCGGCCCTTACGTCCGCCGTCGCGCTCGCCGTGCGCAGCGCGACCGGGGCGATGTGGACCGCGGCCCTCGCCCTCGTCGCCCTCGCGATGCAGGCCAACACCGGCCACGCGGCCGGCGCGGTGAGCCACGAGCTCGCCGTCTCCTCGATGTTCCTGCACCTGGCCGGCGCCGCGCTGTGGGTCGGCGGGCTCGGGACGCTCGCCGTCGTGCGCGTGCGCGGCGGCCTGGGCCGCGCGGACTTCGCGTCGTCCGTCGCGCGGTACTCCGCGATCGCGCTGTGGTGCTACGTCGCCGTCGCCGTGTCGGGCATCGCGAACGCGAGCATCCGGGTCGACTCCCTCGCCGGGCTGACCACCGACTACGGCATCCTCCTGCTCACCAAGCTCGCGCTCCTGCTCGTCCTCGGCGCGGTCGGCTTCGCGCACCGGGAGCTCGTCGTGCGCCGCCTCGCCGGCCCGACGGCGGCCGCTCGCCCGGCCGGGGACGGCGCCCCGGCGAGCGATGCCGGGACGGGAGGGGCGTCGTCGTCCACGGGCGCACGGGCCGCGGCCGCCGAGGGGACGCGCTGGCTGTTCTGGCGCCTCGTCGCGGTCGAGCTCGCGATCATGGGCGCCGTGTCCGGCGTCGCGGTCGCGCTCGGGTCCACCGCCCCGCCCGTGCCGCAGGAGGAGCCGCTCGACACCTCCGCCGCGTACCAGGTGACGGGGCACGCGCTCCCGCCGGAGCCGACGCTCGCCCGCTGGTTCACCGAGTGGCGCTGGGACCTGCTGCCCGCGTTCGCGTGCGTCGCGGCGATCGTCGTGTACCTGCGCTGGGTGCGCCGTCTCGCGCGGCGCGGCGACTCGTGGTCGGTGGGGCGCACCGTCTCCTGGTGCCTCGGGATCCTCGTCCTGTTCTGGGTCACGTCCGGCGGCCCGGCGATGTACGGCCACGTGTTGTTCAGCGCGCACATGGTCCAGCACATGATCCTCGCGATGGTCGTACCGATCTTCCTCGTGCTCGCCGCCCCCGTGACGCTCCTGGTGCGCGCGGTGCCGCCGCGCAAGGACGGGTCGCGGGGACCGCGCGAGTGGGTGCTCGCCCTCGTCACGTCGCGCGTGGGCCAGTTCTTCGCGAACCCGATCGTCGCGGCGGTGAACTTCGCAGGCTCGATGATCGTCTTCTACTACACGCCCGCGTTCGAGTACGCGCTCACGACGTACGCCGGCCACCTCGTCATGCTGGTGCACTTCACGCTCGCGGGGTACCTGTTCGCGAACGCGCTCGTCGGGATCGACCCCGGCCCGCACCGCCCGCCCTACCCGCAGCGTCTGCTCCTGCTGTTCGCGACCATGGCGTTCCACGCGTTCTTCGGTGTCGCGCTCACGTCGGGCGAGGAGCTGCTCGTGCCCGAGTGGTTCGGCCTCCTCGGCCGCGAGTGGGGCCCGAGCGCCATCGCCGACCAGCAGCGCGGCGGCGCCGTCGCGTGGGGCATCGGCGAGCTGCCGACCCTCATCCTCGCGATCGTCGTCGCCGTCATGTGGACGCGCTCCGACGAGCGCGAGGCCAAGCGCCGCGACCGCCAGGCCGACCGCGACGGCGACGCCGAGCTCCAGGAGTACAACGACATGCTCGCCGAGATGTCGAAGCGGAACGACTGACCGACCCTGCCCCCTCCCTCCCCGACCCCCGTTCCTCGCCCCCTCTCCCGACGAACACGGGGTTGTCGACCGAGAATCCGTGATTTCGGTCGCTGATCGCGTGCTCGCGGGGCGGTGATGGGGGGCGACTCTTGTTGTGCACAGGGTCGGTGCCGGGCCGGGTGTCCACAGGGGGCGAAGGCTCGTGCCGCAGTGGACGAGGGTGTCGTGGTGCCATGCCGGCCATGGCGTTCTCTCCGGAGCTGGACCGGCTCGTCGCTGCGCAGGCCGGGCTCGTGTCGATCGACCAGCTGCTCGCCGCAGGGGTCTCCTCGCGCGTCGCTCGTCGTCGCGTCGACTCGGGTGCCTGGGCGCGCGTCACGCGTGGTGTCTACGACGTCCGGCCGCCGGCCGGTCAGCGCCGGAACTGGGACGATCGACGGCGGAGATCGGCGTGGGCGGGCCTGCTCGCGTTCGGCCCGGAGGCCATCGCCGTCGGTACGACGGCGCTCGTGCTGCACGGCGTGCAGGGGATCCCCGTCGGGGTCGCCCCGGAGGTCGCCCTGCCCCGTGCGAGCGACCGCACCACGCGTGACGGCATCCGCCTGCGGCAGTTCGACGACGGGATGACGACCGTCCAGATCGGTGGGCGAGCCGTAGCGACCGTCGAGCGCGCCCTCGCCCAGGCGGTGCCCGAGCTGCCTCGCGCGCACGCGCTGGCCGTCCTGGACTCCGCGCTGCACCGGCGGTCGACCGACCCCGACGGGCTCGCGAGGGCGCACGACCTGGCACGAGGGCGTCGTGGCGTCGCCGCCACGCACGCGCTCTGGGGAATGGCAGACGGCCGCGCGGAGTCGCCGTTGGAGTCCTTCGGGCGGCTCGACTGCGTGGATGCGGGCGTGCCGCCCGACGTGCTCCAGCTGCCGGTGCTCGACGCGGACGGTCGCGTCGTCGCGCGGGGAGACATGGGTTGGCGCCTCGGTGGCGGGCGGTGGCTGGTGGCGGAGATGGACGGAGCGGACGTGCACTCCGACCCCCAGGCCGTGTACGCCGACCGCACGCGCCAGAACCGTCTCGCCGCCTCGGGCGCGATCGAGCTCCTCCGGTTCACGGGTCGCGACGTGCCGGGCGGCGTCGGCCCCGCGGTACGAACGTTCCTCGGCCACCGCGGCGCCCTCCCCGCGTGACAGAGGGCCCGAACACGGGAAAGGCGACCGTTGAGAACGGGGATGGCGACCCGAATCCGCGGATTCCGGTCTCGGACCCCGTGTTCGGCGGGAGCCCGTTTCCGGGGGAGGGGCGTGATAGGACGTACGGGTGAGCAATCTGGCTGGCACGCCCGGTACACCCGACCCGACCGTGGGACCGTTCCACGATCTCGACCGATATCTCGCGATCCCGCGCGTCGGGGGCCTCGCGCTCTCGCCCGACGGGACGCGCCTCGTCACGACCGTCCAGACGCTCGACCCGCAGCGCACCGGGTACCGGGCGGCGCTGTGGGAGGTCGACCCGGCGGGCCAGGCGCCCGCGCGTCGGCTGACGCGCAGCACGAAGGGCGAGTCGAGCGCGACGTTCACCGGCGCGGGCGACGTGCTGTTCACGTCGGCGCGGCCCGACCCGGACGGCGGCGCCGACGACGACGCGACGGCGGCGCTGTGGCTGCTGCCGGCGTCGGGCGGGGAGGCGCGCGTGGTCGCCACGGCGCCCGCGGGCGTGAGCGGGCCGCTCGCGGCGACGGACGCGCCGGTCGTGTCGGTCGCGGCGTCGGTGCTGCCGAGCGCGCGCGACCTCGCGCACGACGCCGAGCTCCGGTCGGCGCGCAAGGACGCGAAGGTCGCGGCGATCCTGCACAGCGCCTACCCGGTGCGGCAGTGGGACCACGACCGCGGTCCCGACGAGGCGCACCGGTTCGTCGGCGACCTCACGACACTGGTCGACGCGCCCGCGCAGCCCCTCCCGGCTCCGACCGCCCCGACCGACGCGCCGGCGGGCTCGGGCAGCACCGCGCCGCTCGCCGCCGCGCCGCACGCCGCAGGGACGCAGGGCACTGCCGGGGAGAACTCCGCCGCCGAGCACGACGCGCGGCTGCTCGACCTTCGCGACGTGAGCCGCGGCGTCGGGCACGACGGCACGGCGCCGGGGCGCGCGCTGCACGAGCACTCGGCGGACCTGTCCGCCGACGGCACGACACTCGTCACGACGTGGCAGGTGCCGGGCCCCGGCCCGCAGGTGCGCAGCACGCTCGTCGCGATCGACACGGCGACGGGCGCGCGCCGCACGCTCGTCGACGAGCCGCGCGCGGAGGCGCACTCGCCCCGCATCTCGCCTGACGGCGCGTGGGTCGCGTTCGTGCGCGAGACCATCTCGACGCCGCACCAGGCGCCGGAGGAGAGCCTCGCCGTCGTGCCGCTGCACGCGCCGGACGGGCCCGCCGGGACCGCGGAGGGCCACGACGACTCGGCGACGACGCGCGCCGAGAACCACGCGTCGCCGCGCACGCTCGTGCCGCACTGGGACCGCTGGCCGACGTCGCTGCGCTGGCTGCCCGACGGCTCGGGCCTGCTCGTCACCGCGGACGACGACGGCCGCGGCCCGGTCTTCCTCGTCCCCTTCGACCCCGCGGGCAACGGCGCGGCCGAGCACGGCACGGCGGAGCGTGTGACGAGCGACGACGCGACGTTCACGGACGTGCAGGTCGCGCCCGGCGGCCGGACGCTCTACGCGCTGCGGACGAGCTACCTGGAGCCGGCGCACCCGGTGCGCGTCGACCTCGGGGCGTTCCTCGACTCCGGCACGCCGGGCGGCCGCACGCCGGTGCCCGCGACGCCGCTGCGCGGCCCGGTCGCGACGCCCGACCTGCCGGGCACGCTCGTCGACGTCGAGACGGCGGCGGGGGACGACGTGCGCGTGCGGGGCTGGCTCGCGCTGCCGCACGGTGCGTCCGCGGAGGACCCGGCACCGCTGCTGCTGTGGATCCACGGCGGCCCGCTCGGGTCGTGGAACGCGTGGAGCTGGCGCTGGAACCCGTGGCTGATGGTCGCGCAGGGCTACGCGGTGCTGCTGCCGGACCCGGCGCTGTCGACCGGGTACGGGCAGGACTTCGTGCAGCGCGGGTGGGGCGCGTGGGGCAAGGCCCCGTACACGGACCTGCTCGCGATCACGGACGCCGTGGAGGCACGCCCGGAGATCGACGCGACCCGGACGGCCGCGATGGGCGGGTCCTTCGGCGGGTACATGGCGAACTGGGTCGCGGGCCACACGGACCGCTTCCGCGCGATCGTCACGCACGCGAGCCTGTGGGCGCTCGACCAGTTCGGCCCGACGACCGACCACGCGTACTACTGGGCGCGCGAGATGACGGACGAGATGGCGCTGGAGAACAGCCCGCACCGGTTCGTCCAGGACATCGTGACGCCGATGCTCGTCATCCACGGCGACAAGGACTACCGCGTGCCGATCGGCGAGGGTCTGCGGCTCTGGTACGAGCTGCTCGCGTCGTCCGGGCTGCCCGCCGGCCCGGACGGCGACACGGTGCACCGGTTCCTCTTCTACCCGGACGAGAACCACTGGATCCTCCAGCCGCAGCACGCGAAGGTCTGGTACCAGGTGGTGCTGGCCTTCCTCGCGGAGCACGTGCTGGGGGCCGCCCCGGGCGAGGGCGACGCCGCGCTGCCGACGACGCTCGGCTGACCGGGGCCGCCGCCCGCGGGCGGCGGCCCGCAGGGCTCCCACCGACCAGCGTCAGCTGACCGGCGTCAGGCAACCGCCGTCAGGCGACGGTCGACGGGAGCCCTGCGGCCGCCGCGCGCCAGCGCCGCACGAGGCGCCGGTCGGCGGCGCCGCGCGCGGCCGCCCACAGGCAGTGCTGGGTCGTCTCGCGGTGCTCGAGGAGCGCGTCGCGGTCGTTCTCGAGCGCCCAGAGCAGGGCGGTGCGCACCTCGGTGCGCGAGGGGGCGGAGGGCAGGGTGTCGTGCATGGTCCGTCTCGTCGTCCGTCGTTCTGCGGCGGCCGGTCGGCCGTCCACACGAGGAGACGGCAGAAGTCTCCGTCTGTGACGCGACTTCGGAGACTTTTTTCCGGAACGTGCACGATGTCTCACCCGGGGGTCAGGAGACGGCGTCGACGATCACGGCCGCGAGGTCCCGGGGGCGCGAGAGCATCGGCCAGTGGCCGGTCGGGAGGTCGACGTAGGTGACGTCCTCGACCTCGCCCAGCTCGGTGTGCAGGGGCGGCCCCGGGTGCGCCATCTCGGCGAGGACGGCGGACGGGATCGACGAGCACACGGCGGTCGCGGGCACCTTCAGGCGACCAGGGTCCGACACCCGCACCGCCCCCCGCGCGACGGGTCCCGGGGTGGCCACCGCCCGCTCGCGGAACCGCGCCAGCGCGGCCTCGTCCAGCCCGTCGAGGCTCGACCCGGCCTCGGCGAGCTCCTCCCACGTCGGGAGCGGGACCTCCGCGGCGTCGGCCGGGAGGCCCGGCGACAGCGCCGCGCCGTCGACGAGCGGGCCCGTGTCGACGTAGACGACGCGCTCGATGCGCGCGGGGTCCCGGTCGAGGGCCTCCTGCACGACCGGCCCGCCGCCGCTGTGCCCCACGAGCACGACGCGGCCGTCGAGCCCGTCCACGAGATCCGTGACCGCGGCGACGTGGTCCGCGCGCGTGACGTGCGCGCGGTCGGCCGCGGTCGCGCCGGGCTCCAGGCCCGGCAAGGTCACCGGGTGGGGGACGAGGCCGGCGGCCTCGAGGTGGGGGACGACGTCGTCCCAGGCCCACGCGCCCAGCCAGAAGCCGGGGACGAGGACGACGTGGACGGGCTGCTCGGGCGTTCCGTGGGTGCTCATGCAGCCACCCTCGCAGGGTGTCGGTGACACCTGTCTGTCACCATTCTGGGGTGAACAGGACGGAGCGCCTCTACGCGCTCGCGGAGGAGCTGCGCCGCGCGGGCCGGACGGGCACGACGGGGCCGCGCCTCGCCGCGGCGCTCGAGGTGAGCGAGCGGACGATCAAGCGCGACGTCGCCGCGCTCCAGCAGGCCGGGCTCACGATCTGGGCGCAGGCGGGGCCCGGGGGCGGGTACGTGCTCGACCCGAGCGCGTCGCTCCCGCCGGTGAACTTCACGCCCGGCCAGGCCGTCGCCGTGGCCGTCGCGCTCGCGACGCTCCCGCCCGGGAGCCCGTTCGCGGTCGACGCCCTCGCCGCCCGCGGCAAGGTGTGGGACGCGCTCGGCGCGGGCGACCGCGCACGGGCCGAGGCGCTCGCCGCGCGCGTGTGGGTCCGTCACGCCGTGCCGGACCCGGACCGGCCCGACGCCGTCCCGCCCGCGAGCCCGCCCGACGCCGTCCCGCCCGCAGCAGGCCCGCCCGCCGCCCCGGCCGACGCCGTCCCGCCCGCGAGCCCGCCCGACGCCGTCCCGCCCGCCGCCGTCCACCCGGGAGAGCCGTACGGCGACACGACCCCGCCGGGCCGGGGTGACGTCGTCGGGCGCGCGCGGACCCACCTCGGGGTGCTGCGCGCGGTCGAGCAGTCGATCGCGGGCGGGCGCGTGCTGGCGATCCGGTACCGGGACGGGCGCGGGGCGACGTCGACGCGTCGCGTCGAGCCCGTGCTGCTCGCGCACACCGACGGCCGCTGGTACCTCGTCGCGTGGTGCCGCACGCGCGAGGCGATCCGCTGGTTCCGGCTCTCGCGCGTCGAGCGCGCGGACCTCACCGCGGAGGCGTACGACCCGCGCCCCGTCGCGGACGTGGGGGAGCCGCCCCCGGGCTCGGCCGCGGTGTACCGCCCCGGCCCCGCCTGACGCGGAGGGGTCAGTCGCCCCGCAGGACGCAGAACTCGTTGCCCTCGACGTCCGCCAGGACGACGAACGTCTCGTGCTCGCCCTGCCCGACGTCGACGCGGCGTGCGCCGAGCCCTTCGAGCCGTGCGACGTCGGCGGCCTGGGTCGACGACGAGAAGTCGAGGTGGAGGCGGTTCTTCACCGTCTTGCCCTCGGGGACGCGCTGGAAGACGAGGCTCGGCGGCCCGAGGATCGTCTCGCCGTCGCGCGGGAAGAGCACGGCCTCGCCGTGCGGCCCGGTCTCGCGCCCCGTCCACCCGAGCGCGGCCTGCCAGAAGTCCGCCACGACGGCGGGGTCGGCGCAGTCGACCACGGCGCCGCTGAAGGTGAGTGTCATGCCGCCAGTGTGACGTGCGCCACCCACACCGGGGGCGGTTCTCAGTCCGCGGCGGGCAGCGGCTCGACGAGCCGGCCGACGAGCGCCGGGAGCCAGTCCGCGCTCTGGGCGCGCTGCACGGCGTCGTCGCCCGCGGGGCTGAGGAACGCGTCGCGCGCGGCGCACGTGTACGCGCTGATGAGCACGCGCGTCGCGGCGGCCGGGTCGATCGCGAACCGCATGCCGACCTCGGTGAGCACGCGGGTGAGGATGCCCGCGAGCTCGGCGCGGAAGGACTCCTCCTGCTCCGCGAACCGCGCCGCGACCTGCGGGTCGCGCAGCGCGAGCAGCTCGAGCTCCGCGCTCATGAGGCACCAGCGGCGCTCGTCGCGCGGGTCGGCCATGACGGCCGCGACGATCGCGGCGATCGTGTCGGGCGCGATGACGCCGTCGCGGACCGGGTCGTCGGGCAGGTGCTCGACGGCGGCCTCGAGGTTGCGCATGCGCGTCCGGATCTCGCGCTCCGTGAGGGCGAGGAACAGCGACTCCTTCGACTCGAAGTTCGAGTAGAACGCGCCGCGGGTGAAGCCCGCGGCCTCGCACACCGCCTCGATCGAGGTGCCGTTGATGCCGTGCTCGGCGAAGAGGCCGTAGGCGGCGTCGAGCAGGCGCTCGCGCGTGCGCTCGCGGCGCCGCGAGAGCGGCGCGTCGCTCTCCGCGCGGTCGACTCGGGTCGGGTCGAGGTCCGTCGTCACGCCGGACATGCTCCCACTGTCGGACGGCGCCGCCCGAACCGGGCGGCCTTGCGATGCACGAGTGTATCCGATACGTTCGCGCATCGGATACAGCGGCGTATCCTCGAATCCGTCTGCACTCTCCCCGGGAGGCCGCTCGTGTCCTCAGCGCTGTACTCGCTCGGCCGTTGGGCGGTCGGGGCGCGCCGGCTCGTCCTCGTGGCCTGGATCGGCATCCTCGTGCTGGCCGGAGGGCTCGCCGGGCTCGTCGGCCAGGGCCTCGACGACGAGGTGACCATCCCCGGCACCGAGTCGCAGGCCGCGCTCGACCGTCTCGCCGCCACGTTCCCGCAGGTCAGCGGGGCGTCCGCGCAGGTCGTCGTCGTCGCTCCTGACGGCTCGACCATCGAGGACGACGCCGTCCGCGGCCCCGTGGAGGACGCCGTCACCGCGCTCGGCGACGTCGACGGCGTCGCCGCCGTCACCTCCCCCTACGACGACACCATGCCGGCGTCCGTCAGCGACGACGACGTCGCGACCCTCATGACCGTCCAGCTCGACGAGGGCCAGAGCGAGGTCACCGACGCCACGAAGGACGCGCTCGGCGACGTCGTCGACGACCTCGCCGCGGCCCTGCCCGACGGCGCGCAGGCCGCGCTCGGCGGGCAGCTCTTCAGCACCGAGTTCCCGACCCTCACCGTCACCGAGGCGCTCGGCCTCCTCGTCGCGCTCGTCGTGCTCGTGCTCACGTTCGGCTCGTTCGTCGCGGCCGGGCTGCCGCTCCTCAACGCCGTCGTCGGGGTCGGCGTGAGCATGGGGCTCCTGTTCGCCGCGACCGCCGTCGCGCAGATCAACTCCACGACCCCGATGCTCGCCGTGATGCTCGGCCTCGCCGTCGGCATCGACTACGCGCTGTTCATCGTGTCCCGGCAGCGCGACGAGCTCGCGACCGGCCTCAGCGTCGAGGAGGCCACGGCGCGGGCCGTCGCGACCGCCGGCTCGGCCGTCATCTTCGCGGGCCTCACCGTCATGATCGCGCTCGTCGGCCTCGGCGTCGCCGGCATCCCGTTCCTCACCGTCATGGGCGTCGCCGCCGCCGTCGGGGTCGGGCTCGCCGTCCTCGTCTCGATCACGCTGCTGCCCGCCATGCTGGGCTTCGCGGGCGAGCGCCTCCGCCCCAAGGCGCCGCGCCGTCGCGGGCGTGGGCGACGGCGTGCGGCCGCGGGAGCGGACAGCGGAAGGTCGACCGGGGCGACCGGGGCGACCGGGGCGACCGGGGCGACCGGGGCGACCGGGGCGACCGGGGCGACCGAGGCGACCGGGGCGACCGGGTCGCGCGGGCGACGGACCGGACGAGCGGTGGGGGCGGCCTCGGATGCGAGAGGGCGTCAAGCCGCGCTCGTGAACCCCCGCCCGGACGACCAGGGTGACGGCGCGGCAGCCCCGAGCACCGAGGGCGCCCCCACCGCGGACCCGACCAGGGACCTCTCCGACCCGACCCGGGACGACTCCGACCCGACCACGACCGCGCACCGCAACCGGTTCTTCGCGGGGTGGGTGCGCGCCGTCACGCGGATCCCGCTGCTGACCATCGGGCTCGTCGTCGCCGCGATCGTGCTGCTCACGCTGCCGGCGCGCGACCTGCAGCTCGCGCTTCCCGACGCGGGGACGCTGCCCGAGGACAACCAGGCGCGCGTCACGTACGACCTGGTGTCGGAGCACTTCGGCCCGGGCTTCAACGGGCCGCTCATCGTCACGGGCACGATCGTCACGTCGACGGACCCCGTCGGTCTCATGAACGACCTGGGCGACGAGATCGCGGACCTCCCGGGCGTCGCGGACGTGCCGCTCGCGACGCCCAACCTCACGGCGGACACGGGCATCGTGCAGGTCGTCCCGACCGGCGCGCCGGACTCGGAGGAGACGAAGGACCTCGTCACGGAGATCCGCGCGCAGCACGACCACTTCCTCGACGAGTACGGCGTCGACCTCGCGGTCACGGGCTTCACGGCGGTCGGGATCGACGTCTCGGCGAAGCTCGGAGCGGCGCTGCTGCCGTTCGCGTTCGTCGTCGTCGGCCTGTCCCTCGTGCTGCTGACGATGGTGTTCCGGTCGGTCGCGGTGCCGATCAAGGCGACGCTCGGCTACC
The DNA here is from genome assembly GCF_015327065.1 of Cellulosimicrobium sp. JZ28. Classification (NCBI taxonomy): domain Bacteria; kingdom Bacillati; phylum Actinomycetota; class Actinomycetes; order Micrococcales; family Promicromonosporaceae; genus Cellulosimicrobium; species Cellulosimicrobium sp. JZ28. The sequence goes on from NZ_CP017660.1 coordinate 4,295,434, forward strand.
TGTTCTCGGTCGGCGCGGCGTTCGGCGTCGTCACGCTCGTGTTCGAGCACGGGTTCCTCGCGGACGCGCTGCACGTGACACGGCTCGGGCCGGTCATCTCGTTCATGCCGATCGTCCTCATGGGCGTGCTGTTCGGCCTCGCGATGGACTACGAGGTGTTCCTCGTGGCGCGCATCCGCGAGGACTACGTGCACTCGGGGCAGGCCCGGCGGTCGATCTTCACCGGGTTCCAGGCGTCGGCGAAGGTCGTCACCGCGGCCGCGGTCATCATGTTCGCCGTGTTCGTGGCGTTCGTGCCCGAGGGCGACATGAGCCTCAAACCCATCGCGCTCGGCCTCGCGGTCGGCGTGCTCGTCGACGCGTTCGTCGTGCGCATGACGCTCGTCCCGGCCGTGCTCGCCCTGCTCGGCGACAAGGCGTGGTGGATGCCGCGCTGGCTCGACCGGGTGCTGCCGTCGTTCGACGTCGAGGGCGAGGGGCTGTCGAAGGAGCTCGCGCTCGCGGACTGGCCGGAGCCGGGCAGCACGGACGCGGTCGTCGCGCACGACCTCGTCGTCGCCGGCGCGCGCGGCCCGCTGGCCGAGCCGGTCACGGTCCGGGTGCCCGACGGCGGGTCGCTCGTCGTGCACGGGGAGTCGCCCGCGGCGGTGTCCGGGGTCGTGCTGGCGCTCGCGGGGCGCCTGCGCCCGACGAGCGGGGCGCTCAAGGTCACGGGCCTGGTGCTGCCGGAGCGTGCGCTGACCGTGCGGCGCCGCGTCGCGCTCGTGGACCTCGCGGCGGACGTCGCCGCGCTCCCCGGAGACGCCCCGGCGCCCGCGGCGCACCGCGTGCCGGCGGCGGCGAGCGTCGCCGCGGTCCTGCGCGAGCGGCCCCGGCTCCTGGCCGTCGTCGGGACCGACGCCGTCACGTCGCCCGCCGAGCGGGCCGCGCTGGCCGAGGTGCTCGCCGACGCGGCGGGGCGCGGCACGGCGGTGGTGCTCGGCGCCGTCGGCCCGGCACCCACGGACCTCGCCCCGCCCGGGACGCCCGTGCTCGACCTGCACGACCCGCACGACCCTGACCGCACCGTCCCCGCCGCGCCCGTCGTCGGCCCGCGCACCGAGGAGGTGCCCGCATGAGCGTCTTCCCGCCCGAGCCGGTCCCGACCGACCCGACCGCCGACCCGACGTCCCCAGGGGCAACGACCGGTGGGGCGCGTCCCCGCCGCGTCGACGCCCGGCGCGCGTGGACCGTGGCCGCCGCGGTCGCGCTGCCGCTCGCCGTCCTCGGCCTGCTCCTGTGGGCGCTGTGGAACCCGCAGGAGCGGCTGGACACGGTCAAGGCCGCGGTCGTGAACCTCGACGAGCCGGTCGAGGTGGACGGCCAGACCGTCCCGCTCGGCCGGCAGCTCACCGCCGGGCTCGTCAGCGGCGGCGCCGCCTCGACCGACACCGGCGCGGTCGCCGTGCAGCCCGACCCGGGGACGACGAACTACGACTGGGTCATCACCGACGCGGACGACGCCGCGGCCGGGCTCGCCGACGGCACGTACGCGGCCGTGGTGACGATCCCGGAGAACTTCTCCGCGGCGGCCACGTCGTTCGGCGGCGACCCGTCGGCCGCGACGCAGGCCACGCTGTCCGTCGAGACGACGCCCGGCGGGCGGGTCGTCGACGAGGCGCTCGCGCGCATCGTCACCACGACCGCGACGTCGGTGCTCGGCACGACGCTCACCGAGAACTACGTGGACGGCGTCCTCACCGGCTTCACGACGCTCCACGACCAGCTCGGCGAGGCGGCCGACGGCGCGGACCAGCTCGCCGACGGCGCCGCCCAGGCGAGCGACGGGGCGACGCAGCTCGCGTCGGGCGCGGGCGAGGTCGCCACCGGGGCGGGCGCGCTCGCGTCCGGCGTCGGCGAGCTCGGCACGGGCGCCGACGGCCTGGCCGCCGGGGTCGGGGAGCTCGGCAGCGGCGCGGACCAGCTCGCGTCGGGCGCGCAGGGCGTCGCGAGCGGCGCCCAGGGTCTTGCCGCGGGGTCGCGGCAGGTGGCGGACGGCGTCGGCCAGAGCGCCGCGGGCGCGGGGCAGCTGGCCTCCGGGGCGCAGAGCCTCGCGGGCGGCGTGGGTGCGCTGTCCACCGGGGCGTCGGACCTCGCGAGCGGGCTCGGCGCGCTCGACGCCTCGATCGCGGACGTGCGGCTGCCCGACGGCACGTCGACGGGCCGGTCGCTCCCGGAGACCGCGACCGCGCTCGCGACGGGCTCGCGCGACGTGGCGGGCGGCCTCGCGCAGGTCGTCGCCGGTCTCGAGCAGCAGAAGGTCGCTGCCGGGTGCGCGCAGGACCCGGCGAGCCCGACGTGCCAGGCGCTCGACCAGCAGCTCGCCGCGCTGCGCCCGCTCGCCGCGGGCGCGGCGGGCGTCGCCGCGGGGAACGAGGCTCTGGCGGGCTCGCCGTCGGGCCAGGGTGGCGCCCCGACCGGCCTGTACGCGCTCGCGGCGGGCGTCGACCGGCTCGCCACGGGTGCCGACGACCTCGCCGCGGGCGCGGCGCAGGCGTCGACCGGGGCCGCCGGCGTGGCCCAGGGCGCGGCCGCGCTCTCCGCCGGGCTCGGGCAGCTCGCGCCCGGGGCGGACCAGGTCGCGGACGGCGCGGCGCAGCTCTCCGGCGGCGCGGGCCAGCTGTCCACCGGGGCCGACGGCCTGGCCGCCGGGGTCGGGGCGCTCGGCAGCGGCGCCGTCCGGCTCGCCGACGGCGTCGGCGCCCTCGGGACCGGCGCGGACCAGCTCGCGACCGGCACCCAGGAGCTGGCGACGGGCGCGGGCGACCTCGCGGGCGGCGTCGGGCAGCTCGCGGGCGGCACGTCCGACCTCGCCGACGGTCTGGGCGAGGCGACCGGGCAGATCCCCTCGTACACCGACGCGGAGCGCGAGAACCTCGCGAGCGTCGTGGCCGACCCCGTGGCCGCGCCCGGCGTCGACGACCTCGGGACCGGCTCGACCGGCCCGCTGTTCGCGGTGCTCGCGCTGTGGCTGGGCGCGCTCGCGATCTTCGTCGCGTTCCCGCCGGTCCCGGCACGGCTCCTCGGGTCGACGCGCGGCCCCGGCCGGCTCGCGCTCGCGGCCCTCGCGCTCCCGGCCGGGATCGCCGCGGCGACCGGTCTCGTGGTCGGCGGCGTGCTCGCCGCGGTCGAGGGGGCGAGCGTGGGCGGCTGGATCGGTCTGCTCGCGTCCGGGGCGCTCGCGTCGGTCGTGTTCGTCGCGCTCAACCAGGCGCTCGCCGCGCTCCTCGGGAACGTGGGGCGCGCGATCGGCCTGCTCGTCGCGGTGCTGCTCGTCGCGACCGGCATCGTCGCGACCGTCCCGGCCGCGCTCACGAGCCTGCGGGACGTCCTGCCGGTGGGCTCGGCGCCCCGCCTGCTCACGTCGATCGTCGACCCCGGCGCGGCCGGGGGAGCGGGCGACGCCGTGGCCCTGGTCCTGTGGGGCCTCGTGTCCGTCGCGGTGACGACGCTCGTCGTCGCGCGCCGCCGGTCCGTCCGGGTGGAGCAGCTCCTGCGCGCCTGACGCGGGTGCGGCGCGCCGCGGTGCGCGTGTGGGCGGCTGCCGCCAGACTCGCTCGGCAGGACGCGGGCGGCGGGAGCCGTCCGCCGGGCGAGGGGACGGTGCACCGATGGACCAGCAGAAGGCACGGGAGATCAAGTCGCAGCTCGCGGACTACGCGCGCGAGCTCGCCGAGCGGTCGGGCCTGCCGGGCCGGTCGGACACGGCGATCGAGGCGCGCGACGTGCCCGACGCCGCGGAGGCGGTGCGCGCCCCCACGCTCGCGATCGGGCTCGCCCCGCACGACGACGGCGGGTACGCGATCGCGGTCCGGTACCGCCTCGGGGTGCCCACCGCGCGCAGCATCGCGCGCAAGGTCGCCTCGGAGGCGGGCGACACGGTGGACGTGCGGCGCACGGGACGCATCCGTCCGCTCGCCGCCGCGCCGGGCGCCGGGCGTGCCCGCGGCGACGGCCCGGGCGTGCGCCCGCCCGTCGTCACCGCGTACGCGACCGGCGAGACGGGCCGCGTCCGGCCGCTGCGGCCCGGGGTCTCCGTCGCGCACGTCGACGTCACCGCAGGGACGCTCGGGGCGTTCGTGCGCGTCGCGCCGCCCGCGGTCGACGGCGCCGACGAGGCCTCGGTCTACGCGCTGTCCAACTGGCACGTGCTCGTCGGCTCGCCGGCCGCGCGGGTGGGGGACGTCGTCGTGCAGCCCGGCCCGGCCGACGGCGGTCGCGCGCCCGACGACCGCGTGGGCACCCTCGCCGGGCTGGTTCCGCTGGAGGCGGGGGTCACCCAGACCGTGGACGCTGCGGTCGCGCTGCTCGACGACCCGGAGGTCGACCCGGAGTACCCGGTCGGCCGGATCACGACGACGGCGGTCGCGCTGGGCGGTGAGGTCGTGGGCAAGTCGGGCCGGACCACGGGCGTCACCGCGGGCCGGGTCACGGCGATCGAGCTCGACGACGTCGTCGTCGGGTACGGCGACGGGCTCGGCGCGCTGCGCTTCGACGACCAGATCGAGGTCGAGTCCACGGGAGACGGGCCCTTCTCGCGCGGCGGCGACTCCGGGTCGCTGGTGTACCGCGAGGACGGCGTGGCGCTGGGGCTGCTGTTCGCGGGGTCGGAGACCGGCGGCGCGAACGGCACGGGGCTCACGTACTGCAACCCGATCGGGACCGTGCTCGATCGGCTGGGTGCGACGCTGCTCGGCTGAGCCGGCGCGACGCTGCCCGGGCCGTCCGGACGGGTCTGCTCGCCCGACCCCTCGGGGGCGGGACGCTCGGCCCTGCCTTCCGGCCGCCGTCGGGCGCACAATGGGTGCGGGAGGTGGTTGCCGTGGCGACCCTCGAACGAGCCCGGGAGGCCAAGGCCGCGCTGCGCGACGAGCTCGCGGGCCTCGACGGCGTGACCGGCGTCGGCATCGCGCGCGCCGATCTGACCGGCGCCCCGGTGCGCGGTGCGGGGACGTCCGGCGTCGGCGACGACTGGCTGCTGCGCGTGAACGTGACGTCCGACGACGTCGCGGTCCCCGAGACCGTGGACGGCGTCGACGTGGAGGTGCGCGTCGTCGGCGACGTGACGGCGTCGCGCGCCTGAGCCTCTGCCGCACGACCCGTCCGTCGCACGACGCGTGCCCGGCACCGCACCGGGAGGGTGCGGCACCGGGCACGAGGGCGCCGGGACGACGCGCGGCCGGTGATCCGTGCGGTCAGGCGGCGCGCGCGTACCGTGCCGGGTCGGCGTCGAACAGCGGGCCGCACGACGAGCAGCACAGCCAGTAGCGCACGCCCTCGTGGTCGCGCACGAGCCCGGCCGCCTCGGCGTGGGCCTTGGCGACCATGCTCCCGCGCATCACGGGGCACTCGGCGAGGTCGTCGTCCGCCGCCTCACCCGTCGCAGGCGCGACCCCCGCGGCGGTCGCGGGCGCGTGGTGGTGCGCCGCGTCGTGCGGGTGGTCGTCGTGGCCGGGGTGCGTGTCGTCGTGGTGCTGGCACATACGGGGTCCTCCTGGAGGGTCGTCAGTCGGGGTCGGGGTCAGACGCCGGCGAGCCGGGCCGTCGGCGCGGTCGGGGCGGGCGTGCCGGGCTGCGTGCCGGTCGCGCGGCTGGAGAACGAGCGCAGCCTCAGGCTGTTGCCCACCACGAAGACGCTCGAGAACGCCATCGCGGCGCCGGCGAGCATGGGGTTGAGCAGGCCGAGCGCGGCGAGCGGGATCGCGGCGACGTTGTAGGCGAAGGCCCAGAAGAGGTTCACCTTGATCGTCCCGAGCGTCCGGCGCGCGAGCCGGATCGCGTCGGCCGCGGAGCGGAGGTCGCCCCGCACGAGCGTGATGTCGGCGGCCTCGATCGCGACGTCCGTGCCCGTCCCCATGGCGAGGCCCAGGTCCGCCTGGGCCAGCGCGGCGGCGTCGTTCACGCCGTCGCCGACCATCGCGACGACCTTGCCCTCGCCCTGGAGCCGGCTGACGACGTCGACCTTGTCGCGCGGCATGACCTCCGCGATCACCTCGTCGATGCCGACCTCGGCCGCGATCCGTCGCGCGACGGTCGCGTTGTCCCCGGTGAGGAGCACCGGGGTGAGGCCGAGGGCGCGGAGCTGACGGATCGCCTCGGCGCTCGTGGGCTTGACCGCGTCGGCCACCACGAGGATGCCGCGGGCCTGCCCGTCCCAGCCGACGACGACGGCCGTGCCGCCCTGCTCCTCGGCGCGCGCCTTGGCGTCGGCGAGCTCGCGCGGGAGGTGCTGCGCCCACTCGGCGAGGAGCGACTCGCGGCCGACGAGCACGGCGTGCCCGTCCACGACGCCCTGCACGCCCTTGCCCTCGACGTTGGTGAACTCCGTGGGCACGGGCAGCGGGCCGACCTCCTGGACCGCGCCGCGGGCGATCGCCCGGGCGACGGGGTGCTCGGAGGCGTCCTCGAGCGCGCCCGCGAGGCGCAGGAGCTCCGCGCGGTCGGTGCCCGTCCCGGTGACGACGTCGGTGAGCGTCATGACGCCCGTCGTCACGGTGCCCGTCTTGTCGAGCACGACGGTGTCCACGGAGCGCGTCGACTCCAGGACCTCCGGCCCCTTGATGAGGACGCCCATCTGCGCGCCGCGTCCCGTCCCGACGAGCAGCGCCGTCGGGGTCGCGAGGCCCAGGGCGCACGGGCACGCGATGATGAGGACCGCGACGGCGGCGGTGAACGCCGCCGAGGCCGGGGCGCCCGCCCCGAGCCACGCGCCCAGCGCGCCGACGGCGATCGCGATGGCGATGGGGACGAAGATCGCGGAGACCCGGTCGGCGAGGCGCTGGACCTGCGCCTTGCCGGACTGCGCGTCCTCGACGAGGCGCGCCATCTGCGCGAGCTGGGTGTCGCCGCCGACGCGCGTCGCGCGCACGACGAGCCGCCCGCCGGCGTTGACGGTCGCCCCGGTGACGGCGTCGCCCTCCCCGACCTCGACGGGCACGGACTCGCCCGTGAGCATCGAGGCGTCGACGGCGGACGTGCCGGCCACGACCGTGCCGTCCGTCGCGATCTTCTCGCCCGGGCGCACGACGAACTCGTCGCCCACGGCGAGGTCGGTGATCGGGATGCGGGTCTCCGCGCCGTCGCGCAGCACCGCGACGTCCTTCGCGCCGAGCTCGAGCAGGGCGCGCAGCGCGGCGCCCGCCTGCCGCTTGGACCGCTTCTCGAAGTAGCGGCCCGCGAGGATGAACGTCGTGACGCCCGCGGCGACCTCGAGGTAGATGTTCGCCGCGCCGTCGGTCCGGGCGACCGAGAGCGTGAACGGGTGCGTCATGCCCGGCTCCCCGGCCGTGCCGAGGAAGAGCGCGTACAGCGACCAGAGGAACGCGGCGCTGGTCCCGACGGAGATCAGGGTGTCCATGGTGGCCGCGCCGTGGCGCAGGTTGGTCCACGCGGCGCGGTGGAACGGCCACGCCGCCCACACCACGACGGGCGCGGTGAGCACGAGGCTCGCCCACTGCCAGTACGTGAACTGGAGCGCGGGGACCATCGCCATGGCGATGACCGGGACCGACAGCACGACGGCGCCGATCAGCCGGTGCCGCAGCGCGGTGAGCTCGGGGTCGTCCGCGTCCGTCCCCGCGTCCTCTTCGGAGGTGGGGGCCTCGGCGCGCGGGACCTGCGCCGTGTAGCCCGTCTTCTCGACCTCCGCGATGAGCGTGGCCGTGTCGACGCCGTCCGGGACGGTGACCTTCGCCTTCTCGGTCGCGTAGTTCACGGTCGCGGTGACGCCGTCGAGCCGGTTGAGCTTCTTCTCGATCCGCATGGCGCACGAGGCGCAGGTCATCCCCCCGATCTCGAGCTCGACGAACGTCCCCGGCGACGGGGCAGCCGATGCCGTCATGAGGTTCTCCTTCCGGCCGGGCAGCGGGCTGCCCGGTGCAGGGTGGTCAGTGGTCGTCGTGCGCGGCGGGGTCGTCGTCGGCCGGGGCGTCGGCCGGGGCCTCGTCCGGGGTCGACGTGGCGCCGGTGGCCTCGACGGTGAAGACCGCGGTGCGCACCTGGCCCTCGACCTGGAAGTCGAGGTACAGGAGGTACCGGCCCGCGGTGGGTGCCTCGACGGCGAACGCCACGGTCGGGCCGGACACCTCGCCCGGCGCGGCCTCCGCGCCCTCGGGGTGGGCGTGCAGGTAGGCGAGGTCGCCGTCGCGGAGCGCGACGAGGTGGCCGAACGCGCCGAGGTACGGCTCGAGCGTCGTGACCGGCTCGCCGTCCCGCGTGACCTCGAGCGTCAGGTGCGAGGCCGTGCCGACCTGGAGGCTCCCGTCGAGCGTGACGTCGTACCCGTCGACGGACGCCGTGGTCGTGGGGGCTCCCGCCCGGACGGGCACGACGTCGCCCGCGACCTCGACGGTGCGGCTCAGGGTGAGCGGGTCGCCGCCGGTGGGGACGGCGTCGGCGTACACGCGGTAGGTGCCCGCGGCGTCCCACGTCCAGGGCACCGACCAGCGGCCGGCGTCGTCCAGCTCGGGGTGGGCGTGGCGGTAGTGCGCCCCGTCGGAGCGCACGACGACGAGGTGCAGGCGCTGCTCGTGCGCGACGGCGAAGTCGGTCACCGGCGCGCCCGCGGGGTCGGTCAGGGTGAAGGCGAGCTCGCCGGGCGTGCCCGGCGACTGCGGCGCCTCGATCTCGCCGAGCGTGTAGCCGCCCTGCTCCATGGACGGTCCGCCGACCATGTCCGCTCCTCTCGTGGTCTCCTGCGGGGGGTCGTCGTTCGTGGCGGCGTGCTGCTCCGGCGCGTGCGCGGCGGGCGGCTCCGACAGCGCCCCCTCGGGAACGACGGCGCCCGCGACCGCGGCCGAGGCCACGAACACGACCCCGAGCCCGGCGACGTAGAGCGCGATCCGGGCGGGGGCTCTCATCGCGTCCGCTCCGCCGTGTAGCCGGCCTCGTCGACGGCGGCGAGGACCGCGGCGTCGTCGAGGGGCTGGTCGGCCGTGACGACCAGCCGACCGGTGGTCGCGCTCACGTCGATCGCGGTGACGCCGGGCACCTGCCCGACCTCCTCGCGCACCGACATCTCGCAGTGGCCGCACGTCATCCCGGTCACCTGGTACTCGATCTCGACGATGCTCACGACGCTCCTCCTCGGTGTGCTGATACCCCCGTGGGGTATGGCTAGGATGGCGAATATACCCACAGGGGGTATCGAGGTCAAGGAGGGGAGATGGGCGACCTGGACAGGCCGGACGTGGTGGTGGTCGGCGGCGGAGCAGCCGGGCACGCCGCCGTGACGACGCTGCTCGGCGAGGGGTTCGACGGTCGCGTCGTCCTCGTGCACGGCGAGGCGGGGGAGCCGTACCTGCGCACCCTCGTCGACAAGGCGATCCTCCAGGGTCTGCTCACCGCGGAGCAGGCCGCCCTACCCGTGCCGCCCGACGTCGAGCTCGTGCGGGCGCGCGCGACCGGCCTGGACCCCGCGCGGCGGGCCGTCGTCCTCGCGGACGGGCGCGAGCTCACCGCCGCCGCCGTCGTCCTCGCGACGGGCGCGGTCCCTCGGCCCGGCCCGGCCGTGGACCGCGTGCCGGCGCTCGCGGGCGCCGACGGCGGGGAGTCCCACGTGGTGCACCTGCACACCGCGCGTGGTCGGCCTCGGCGCGACGCGGGAGCTCCACGCGCTGCGCCGAGACCTGCGCCGCCCCTGAGGCGTCGTCGGTCCACAGCGCGCCGGCGCGCGAGAATGGTCGCGTGACCACCGAGCGACTTCCCCGTGTCCGCGCGTCCGAGCTCGTCGGGCGCGGCTGGCTCAACACCGGGGGCCGCGACCTGACCCTGGCCGACCTGCGCGGCAAGATCGTCCTGGTCGACTTCTGGACCTTCTGCTGCGTCAACTGCCTGCACGTCCTCGACGAGCTGCGCGAGCTCGAGGAGCGGCACCGCGACGTGCTGGTCGTCGTCGGCGTGCACTCGCCGAAGTTCGAGCACGAGGCGGACCCGGCGGCGCTCGCGGCCGCGGTCGAGCGGTACGAGGTCCACCATCCCGTGCTCGACGACCCGGAGCTCGTCACCTGGTCCGCGTACGCGGCGCGCGCCTGGCCGACGCTCGTGGTCGTCGACCCCGAGGGCTACGTCGTCGCGCAGATGGCGGGGGAGGGGCACGCGTCCGCGATCGCCGCGCTCGTCGAGGAGCTCGTCGCGGAGCACGACGCGAAGGGCACGCTGCACCGGGGCGACGGCCCGTACGTGGCGCCCGAGCCGTCGTCGGGCACGCTGCGCTTCCCCGCGAAGGCGATCGAGCTGCCCGGCGGCAACCTCCTCGTCGCGAACGCCGGGCACCACGCGCTCGCCGAGCTCCTGCCCGACGGCGAGACCCTCGTCCGGCGCATCGGGTCCGGCGAGCGCGGGCTCGCCGACGGCGGCCCCGAGGACGCGCGGTTCGCCGAGCCGAACGGGCTGTGCCTCGTCCCGGAGCGCGAGCGTGCGACGTACGGGTTCGACGTCCTGGTGGCGGACACCGCGAACCATGCGCTCCGCGGGGTACGGCTCGCCGACGGGCACGTGACGACGGTCGCGGGCACGGGCGACCAGTTCATGGTGGGCGGGGTCGAGAACGTCGTGGTCCCTGACGACGAGGGCACGCCCCGGTTCGGACCGTTCGATCCGGGCTCCACCTACGACCCGCGCGACGTGCGGCTCTCCTCGCCGTGGGACGTCGCCTGGTCGGACGAGCTGGCCGGCTTCGTCGTGGCGATGGCGGGCCATCACACGTTGTGGGCCTTCGACGGGTGGAAGCTCGGGCTGCTGGCCGGGACGATGAACGAGGGTCTGGAGGACGGGCCGGGAGCGTCGGCCTGGTTCGCCCAGCCGTCCGGGCTGGCCGTCGCACCCGACGGTGCCGTCTGGGTCGCCGACGCCGAGACGTCGGCGCTGCGCCGCGTGTCCGGGCTGGGCGGTGGCGTCGCCGTGGTGCCCGAGGGCGTCGAGGTGCGGACCGCCGTCGGGCAGGGGCTGTTCGACTTCGGCCACCGCGACGGCCCGGCCGAGCAGGCGCTGATGCAGCACCCGCTCGGGGTCGCGACGCTGCCCGACGGGAGCGTCGTCGTCGCCGACACCTACGACGGCGCGCTGCGCCGGTTCGCGCCCGCGGCCGGTGACGCCGGGAGCGTCGGGGACGACGCGGAAGGGACGCGGCTCGCGGGCGAGGTCACGACCCTGGCGACGGGCCTCGCGGAGCCGAGCGGCGTCGTCGTGCAGGTGGGCGAGGGGCCGGACGGCGAGCCGCAGGTCCACCTGCTCGTCGTGGAGTCCGCGGCGCACCGCCTGACGCGCGTCGCGCTCCCGGCGTCGCTCGCGGGCGAGGTGCTCGACGGCGGCGCGCACCGCACGCAGCGCCCCGTCACCGACATCGGGGCCGGGCCGCTGTGGCTCGACGTGCCGTTCGTCCCGGCGCCGGGGCAGAAGCTCGACGACCGGTTCGGCCCGTCGACGGAGCTGCGCGTGAGCGCGACGCCGCCCGAGCTCCTGCTGTCCGGGGAGGGCGTCGGCGTCGAGCTCGGCCGCGACCTGGTCATCAACCCCGCGGTCGGGGAGGGCGTGCTGCACGTGACGGCCCGGGCGGCGTCGTGCGACGTCGTCCCCCTCGGCCCGGACGGCGAGCCCGACCCGGACGTGTTCCCCGCGTGCCACCTCGCGCAGCAGGACTGGGGCGTGCCGGTCCGCGTGGTCGACCGCGGCGAGCCGGGGGACGTCCCGTCCCTCACGCTCCCGCTGCGCGGCTAGACCACGGTCCGCACCGGGGCCGTCGGTGGACGTGCGCGGGGTCGGGCTCCGACGGAGCCCGACCCCGGTGACGCATGATCGTCAGCAGGCGGTCCAGGAGTGGCCGAGGATGTGGCCCGCGGTGCTGAAGGTCTTGGACTGCCCGCCCAGGAGCCGGTAGGTGGCCGTCGTCTTCGCCCCGCCGGCGTTGGCGTAGGAGATCACGAGGACCCGGCAGCTGCCGAACGTGTTGGTGTACGTCCGCGTCTCCGCCGCGTTCGCGACGGTCGGCGTGGCGAGGGCCAGCGCCGCAGCGGCGGCGACGACGGCGACGAGCTTCTTGAACTTCATCGTTCCCCCTTCATCGGGTGTGATGCGCGAGCATCCTGACGCCGTGCTCGCCCCCTGTGGACGTGGCGTCAGTATCGAAGCCTCGCATATGGAAGGGGTCCGCACAATCGCTCGCCGCGGCCCTCCCGGCCGATCGGGGGCCCGACGCATCAGCCCCAGGTGAGCAGCTCCTCGCCGTGGGCGGCCCACGCCCCGACCTCGGCGAGCGAGGTCACGTCGTCGGGCGCCGCCTCGAGCGCGACGACCGGGCACACGGCCGAGCGGCCGCCGGCGCGCACGGCCTTCGGGTCCCACGTGACGAGCACCGTGCCGCGCTGGACGTGGTCGCCCTGCGCGACGTGCGTCGTGAAGCCCTCGCCGCCGAGCTGGACGGTGTTGATGCCGAGGTGGACGAGGACCGCGCGGCCGTCGTCGTGCTGGACGACGAACGCGTGCGGGTGCAGCTTGACGACCGTGCCTGTGATGGGTGCGACGGCCTCGCCGCCCTGCGCGTCGTCGGGCTCGACCGCGAGCCCGGGACCGACGAGCCCGGCGGAGAAGACGGGGTCGTCGACGTCGCCGACGTCCACGACCGTGCCCGTGACGGGGACGAGCACCGTGAGCGGCGCCGCCATCAGCGGAGGTCCTCGATGTCGGAGGCGATGTTGTCCGCCTCGGGGCCGACGATGACCTGGATCGCGGCGCCCGACCGCACGACGGCGATCGCCCCGGCCGCGGTCAGCGTGGCGTCGTCGACGAGCGCCGGGTCCTCGACCTCGACGCGCAGGCGCGTGATGCACGCCTCCAGGTCGAGGACGTTCGCGTCGCCGCCGAGGCCTCGGAGGATCTGCTCTGCCTTGCTCACGGGTGCTCCTCGTGGTCGGGGTCCGGCCGGGGCCGGGTCGGGGGCCCGGCCGGCAGCCGTGCCGGTCGGGGTGCGCGGGGTGCGCGGAGAAGGGCGGTGGCCCGGGTCGCGCCCGGGCCGGGTTCCTCACATGAGGTCGGCGAGGTCCGACGCGATGGTGTCGACCTGCGGGCCGACCACCACCTGCACGACCCGCCCGTTCACCATGACGCCGAACGCGCCGGCGCGGCGCAGGAGCGCGGCGTCGACGAGCGCGGGGTCCTTGACGAGCGACCGGAGCCGCGTGGTGCACGGGTCGATCTCCTCGATGTTCCCCACCCCGCCGAGGCCGGCGAGGATCGTCGCGGCGCGTTCCGCGTCGGACTGTGTCATCGGTCGTTCCCTTCGGTCGCCCGTGCCGGCACCGGCACGGGGGCGAGCTGGTCGGTCGGCGCGTCGTCGGTGACGGCGCCCCCGTCCGCGGCGGCGTCGTCGGCGGTGGTGCTGCGCGGCACGAGCGTCGGGCGCGCCTCGCGGAGCGGGACGAAGACGCTGTACCGGTCGCCGCGGTAGCTGGAGCGGGAGTACATGAGGGGCGAGTCGCCCGCGAACGTGCGCCGCACGGTGCGCATGACGGCCCGCGAGGCGCGGAGCCCGAGGAGCTTCTGCTCCTGGACGGTGGCGTCGGACGCGGTGATCGTGTCCTCGCCCCATGTCGGCGCGAGGCCGCGCTCGCGCAGGGCGCCGTACAGGCTCTCGGGCACGCCGTCGTCGAGCAGGTCGGGGGCGAGGTCCACGGGGATCCAGGCCTCCTCGACGCTCATGGGCGACCCGTCCGCGGTGCGCAGGCGCACGACGTGGTGCATCGGGTCGCCGGTCGCGCGGCCGAGCGACTCGGCGACGGACGCGGGCGCGGGGACGGTCCCGACCTCCAGCACCTCGGTGCCCGGCTCCATGCCGCGCCGTCGTGCCTCCTCACCGAACGTCGTGAGGCGCATCTCGAAGTCGGCGCGCGGCGGCGCGACGAAGGTGCCCCGCCCCTGCGCGCGCTCCAGCACGCCCTCCGTGACGAGCGCGTCGACGGCCTGGCGCACGGTCATGCGCGAGACGCCGAACTTCTCGGTGAGGCTGCGCTCGGACGGCACGGCGTCGCCGACGGAGAGCTCGCTCGCCACGAGGTCGGCGAGGTAGGCACGCACCGTGAGGTACTTGTGCTCGCTCGCCTGCGATCGTGACCTGCTCATCGTCGTGCCGCGCCCTCGTCCTCGTGCCGTCCCTGGTCCCGGTCGTCCCCGACCGCCCTGCTCCGGTGCCGCGTTCTCCACGGCTGCATTGTCGTCGCCCGGCCGTCGTGCGACCTGCGACGACGCGCCCCGCGGGGCCCGCCGTGTGTCCCGGGTCACCCTCGGGGGTTGACACATCATGAGGTCTAGACCACTCTTCCTGCAAGTGGTCCAGACAACCTGGACCGACAGCCCGGGCACGACGACCCCAGGTCTTCTCGTCGCGCCTCGGGACCGGCAACGACGCCGCACGACGTCGCGCCACAGCCGCCGCTCGACGCACCTCGCCTGCGCCCCAGGCCCGCCCAGGAGGAGAAGGACATGACGACCGTCGCCGAACCGACGAGGACCAAGAGGGGGGTTCCCGGCTTCGCGCAGCTCCAGCGCGTCGGGCGCTCGCTCATGCTGCCCATCGCGTCGCTGCCCGCCGCCGCGCTGCTGATGCGTCTCGGTCAGCCGGACATGCTCGGAGCCCAGGGCGCCGCCGGGACCTTCGCGTGGATGCAGCCCGTCGCCGACGTCCTCGGCGCCGCGGGGAACGCGCTCTTCAGCAACCTGCCGATCATCTTCGCCCTCGGCGTCGCGGTCGGGTACGCCAAGAAGGCCGACGGGACCACGGGTCTCGCGGCCCTCATCGGCTACCTCGTGTTCTCCGGCGTCACCGACTCGCTCTCGCCCTACGTGCTCGGCGAGGCGGCGGAGGGCGAGACGCAGGCGCTCATCAACTACGGCGTGCTCGGGGGCATCGTCATCGGCCTGACGGCCGCGCTGCTGTACCAGAAGTACTACCGGATCAAGCTGCCGCCGTACCTCGCGTTCTTCGGCGGGCGACGGTTCGTGCCGATCGTCACGGCGGGCGTCTCGGTGCTCATCGCCGTGGTGGCCGCGCTGATCTACCCCGCGTTCGACTGGCTCATCAACGAGCAGATCGGCGGGTTCGTCACGGGCTCGACCATCCTCGGCGCGTTCGTCTTCGGCACGCTCAACCGCCTCCTCGTGCCCATCGGCCTGCACCACCTGCTCAACTCGCTGCCGTGGTTCCAGTTCGGCGAGTACACCGCCGCCGACGGCACGGTCGCGCAGGGCGACATCTTCCGGTTCCTCGCGGGCGACCCCACCGCGGGCACCTTCCTCACCGGGTTCTTCCCCATCATGATGTTCGCGCTCCCGGCCGCCGCGCTCGCGATCGTCCACACCGCCAAGCCGGCGCAGCGCAAGGTCGTCGCGGGCATCATGGGCTCGGCCGCGCTCGTCTCGTTCGTCACGGGCGTCACCGAGCCGCTCGAGTTCGCGTTCGTGTTCGTCGCCTACCCGCTGTACGTCATCCACGCGGTGCTCACCGGCACGTCGATGGCGCTCGTCAACGCGCTCGGCATCCGCGACGGGTTCGGGTTCTCCGCGGGCGCGATCGACTACCTGCTGAACTTCCGGATCGCCGAGATGCCGCTGCTCCTCATCCCCATCGGGCTCGGGTACGCGGTGCTCTACTACGTCCTCTTCCGCTTCGTCATCACCCGCTGGAACCTGCGGACGCCGGGTCGTGAGGACGACGACGCGGAGGGTGCCGTCCAGGCGACCGGCGCCGTCGACACCACCGAGGACGCGCGGACCGACGCCTCGGCGGCGGAGGTCTCGCCGGTGCGACGCGACGCCGACGCGGCGGAGGCGGGCGCCCCGAGCCGGACGGGTGCGTCCGGCAGCGGGGGCACGGCGTGACGCTCGCCGACGACGCGACGCGCGCCCCGGCGCAGGCCGCCGACCCGGGGCTGACCGGTGTGCCGGTCAGCCCCGGGCGGGCGGCAGGACCGGTGGCCCGGATGCCCGGCTCGGTCGCGGAGCCGGACCCGGCGCCGCTGCCCGCCGACGCGTCGGACGCCGACGTCGACCTCGCGGTGACGCAGGTCCTCGCGGCGGTGACGACGGTCCAGGAGGACCTCACGGCCCGCGCCGCGCGGGCCGAGGGCACCGCGGCGGAGGTCCTGGGCGCGACCGCCGCGATGGCGGCGGACCCCGCCCTGGCGCGCGACGCCGTCGGGCGGGTGCGCGAGCAGCGGGCGACCCCGGCCCGGGCCGTGTGGGACGCGGCGGGGGTCGTCGTCGGGCGGCTCGAGGCGCTGGGCGGCCTCCTCGCCGAGCGGGCGCGCGACGTGCGGGACGTGCGCGGCCGGATCGTCGCGACCCTGCTCGGCCTGCCGGTGCCGGGCGTGCCCGACCCGGGCCACCCGTTCGTGCTCGTGGCGGACGACCTCGCGCCCGCGGACACGGCGCAGCTCGATCCCGAGCGCGTGCTCGCGGTCGTCACGCGCGGCGGCGGGCCGACGTCGCACACCGCGATCCTCGCGCGCGCCCTGGGCATCCCGGCCGTCGTCGCGGTCGAGGGCGCGCTCGCGCTGCGCGACGGCGAGACCGTGCTCGTGGACGGCGGCCTCGGCACGGTGGAGCGCGACCCGTCGGAGCGCGACGTGGCGGCGGTCGTCGCGGCCCGGGGTGCGCGCCGCGCCCGGCGGCGCCTCGACGGCCCGGGGCGGACGGCGGACGGCCGCCGCGTGGAGCTGCTCGCCAACGTCGCGGACGGCGCGGACGCGCGCGCCGCCGCCGAGGCGGGCGCGGAGGGTGTCGGGTTGTTCCGCACCGAGGTCTGCTTCCTCGGCCGGACCGTCGAGCCGACGGTCGACGAGCAGGTCGCGGCCTACCGCGAGGTGCTCGCCGCGTTCCCGGGCCGCAAGGTCGTCGTGCGCACGCTCGACGCGGGCGCCGACAAGCCGCTCCCGTTCGTCACGCCCGACGCCGAGCCGAACCCGGCGCTCGGGGTGCGCGGCCTGCGGACCGCGCGCCGTCACCCCGACGTGCTCGACCGCCAGCTCACGGCGGTCGCGCGCGCGGCGGAGGCGGAGGCGGCGGACGTGTGGGTCATGGCGCCGATGATCGCGACGCCGGACGAGGCGGAGTCGTTCGTCGCGCTGTGCGCGGACCACGGCCTCGCGACGGCGGGCGTGATGATCGAGGTGCCGGCCGCGGCCCTCGGCGCGCGCTGGGTGCTGGCCAGGGCGGCGTTCGCGAGCATCGGCACGAACGACCTCACGCAGTACACGATGGCGGCCGACCGCGAGGTCTCCGACCTCGCGCGCCTGTCCACCGCGTGGCAGCCGACGGTCCTCGCGCTCGTCGGGGCCACGGGCTCGGGCGCGGCGCTCAACGGGCGACCGCTCGGCGTGTGCGGGGAGGCCGCGGCCGACCCGGTGCTCGCCCCGGTGCTCGTCGGGCTCGGCGTGACGTCGTTGTCCATGACGCCGCGCGCGCTCCCGGACGTCGCCGCGGTGCTGGCCGCGACGACGTCGCAGGAGTGCGAGGAGCTCGCGTTCCTCGCGCTGCAGCAGCCCACGCCCGACGCCGCGCGCGCGGCGGTGCGCGCCCGGCTCCCCGTGCTCGACGAGCTGGGCCTGTGACGAGCGCCGTGCCCGGCCCCGCGACGGGGCCGGGCACGGCGTCAGGCGACCTCGGTCTGCTCCAGGAAGGCGACGAGCGCGTCGATCGAGGCGCTCGCGTCGTCGCCGTCGGCGTCGGTCGAGAGCACGACCTCGTCCCCGGCCGAGACGCCGAGCGTCATGACCCCGAGGATGCTCGCCGCCTCGACGGCGTCGCCGCCGGGCTTGGCGATGCGCACGGGCGCGGGCTGGGCGGCGGCGGTCTTGACGAAGAGCGCGGCCGGGCGGGCGTGCAGGCCCTCGGTGATCGCGACGACGACGGCACGGTCCATGGTGTTCCTCCGGCAGACAAGTGGTCTGGACCAGTGCATCCTAGGCGATCCGGCCCGGAAAGGGGAGGGTCGGAAGCCCTCGGCGCGGCGCGGCGTCGTCGGCGCCGACCGCCCGCTGGTGTGGGCCACAGCGGACGGGTCTAGGGTGACCGGCATGTCAGACGCGACGACGCCGCGAGAGGCCCCACCGTCACCGGGGGAGCAGCCGCGCATCCACGTCACGCTGTCCACGGCGAGCGTCTACCCGCGCAAGGCCCAGTACGCCTTCGAGGCGGCGGCCGACCTCGGGTACGACGGCGTCGAGGTCATGGTGTGGTCCGACGAGACGACGCAGGACGCCGCGGCGCTGCGCCGGCTCTCCGCCGAGCACGACGTGCCGATCCGCAGCATCCACGCACCCACGCTCCTCGTGAGCCAGCGCGTGTGGGGACGGTCGCCGGGCCCCAAGCTGCGGCGCAGCGTCGAGCTGGCTCAGGAGGTCGGGGCGAGCACCGTCGTCGTGCACCCGCCGTTCCGCTGGCAGTACCGGTACGCGCGCGAGTTCGAGGACCTCGTCGGCGAGCTCGACGAGACCGAGGGCGTCACCATCGCGGTCGAGAACATGTACCCGTGGCGCAGCCGCAAGCGCGAGATGCAGGCGTACCTGCCCGGCTGGGACCCGTCCGAGCACGGCTACGAGCACGTCACGCTCGACCTGTCGCACGCCGCCGTCGCGCAGCAGGACGCGCTCGCGCTGCTCGACGTGTTCGACGGCCGCCTCGCGCACGTGCACCTCGCGGACGGGTCGTCGTCCATCACGGACGAGCACCTCGTCCCCGGGCGCGGCGACCAGCCGTGCGACCTCGTCCTCGCCGAGCTCGTGCGCCGCGGCTGGGAGGGGGACGTCGTCGTCGAGATCTCGACGCGGCGCGCCCGCACCGCGGCCGAGCGGCGCGAGGACCTCGCCGCCTCGCTGTTCTTCGCGCGCACCTACCTCACGCCCGGGCCGCACCCCGGGTACTCGCCGCCGCCCGGACCTCCGCACCGCCACGTCGACGCGTGGGGCGAGGCGGAGGCGCGCGACAGCGCCCTCGCGGACGCGGACGAGCCCGGCACCACGAGGACGGGCCCACCCGCCGGCTGACGTAGGCTCGGCGGTCGTGGCTCGAGTCAACGGTCTTCTCGCCGACACGACCCCGCTGCGCATCTCCCCGCCGTTCCGCCGCCTGTGGTGGGGGCTCGGCATCTCCAACCTCGGCTCGCAGCTCACGGTCGTCGCCGTCGGCCTGCAGGTGTACGCGCTCACGGGCTCGTCGCTCGCGGTCGGCGTGCTCGGCCTCTGCGCGCTCGTGCCGCTCGTGGTGCTCGGGCTCTACGGCGGCGCGCTCGTCGACGCGTACGACCGCCGCAAGGTCGCGCTCGCGGCCTCGACGGCGCTGTGGGTGGTCACCGCGCTCATCGCCGTCCAGGCGTGGCTGCACCTGAACTCCGTCGGCGTGCTCTACGCGCTCGTCGCGGCGCAGTCCGCGGCGTTCGCGATCAACAACCCGGCGCGCTCCGCGATCATCCCGCGCCTCGTCGAGCCCCGGCTCCTCCCCGCGGCGAACGCGCTCCAGACGATCGCGTGGAACGTCGCGCTCACCGTCGGCCCGCTGGGCGGTGCGTTCCTCGTCGCGCTGTGGGGCTACCAGGTCGCGTACACGATCGACGCCGTCCTGTTCACGGCCGCGCTCTGGGCCGTGTGGCGGCTCCCCGACATCCCGCCGCTGCCCGCCGGGCCCGGCGCCCCGGCCGCGGTCGCCGCCGCCCCCGCGGGGCGCCGGCGCCGCGTCGTGGGGTGGCGGTCCGTCGTGGACGGCCTGCGGTACCTCGCGACCCAGCCCAACGTCCGCACGACGTTCCTCGTCGACCTCGCCGCGATGGTGCTCGCCTCGCCGCGCGTGCTCCTGCCCGCCGCCGGGGTCGTGTTCCTCGGGGGCGGCGAGGCGACGACGGTCGTCCTCACCGCGGCGTTCGCCGTCGGGGCCGTGCTCGCGGGCGTGTTCTCCGGCGGCCTGTCGCGCGTGCGGTGGCAGGGCCGGGTCATCGTGTGGGCGATCACGGCCTACGGGCTGTCGATCGTGCTGTTCGGCGTCGTGCTCCTCGGCGTGGGCGCGACCACCCCGACGACCGTCCTCGTGGGCGGCGTCGTCGCGGCGAGCGTCGCGCTGGCGCTCGCGGGCGCGTCCGACGCCGTGAGCGCGGTGTTCCGCCAGACGATCCTCCAGACCGCGACGCCCGACGACATGCGCGGCCGCCTCCAGGGCGTGTTCATCGTCGTCGTCGCGGGCGGGCCCCGCCTCGGCGAGCTCGTGCTCGGGGCGCAGGCCACCTGGGTGGGGGAGGCGTGGGCCGCCGTCGCGGGCGGTGTCGCGTGCGTCGTCGTGCTGTGGCTCGTCGTGCGGGCCCAGCGCCGGTTCTGGCGCTACGACGCCCTGCACCCGGAGCCCTGAGCCGCTCCTCGCCGCGTGGGCGGCCCGGCCTAGGCTCGGGGCGTGCCCCCGAAGAAGCCGACGACCGAACCACCCGCGATCGACCCGGTCGTCCTGGACGACCTCCAGCCCGGTGACGCCTACGACCTCGAGGCGGAGGCCGACCTCGAGGGGTTCGAGATCACGGACCTCCGTCTCGACCGGCTCGACCTGCACGGCGCGACCGTGTTCTCCACGCGGCTCGACCAGGTGCGCGCCGACGAGGCCGACCTGGGGGCGGTGACGCTCACGGAGGTCGTGCTGGGGCGCCTCGACGTCCCGGTGGTGCGCGGGACGCGCGGCCGGTGGCGCGAGGTCGAGGTGCGGGGCGCGCGCCTCGGGTCCGCCGAGCTCTACGAGTCGTCGTGGGCCGGGGTGCGGTTCGTCGGCTGCAAGCTCGGGTTCGTCAACCTGCGGGGCGCGTCGCTGCGCGACGTGGTGTTCACCGACTGCACGATCGACGAGCTCGACCTCGTCGCGTCCGACGCGCTGCGCGTCGCGTTCGAGGGCACGCGCGTCCGCCGGCTCGACGTGCAGGGCGCCACGCTCGCCCACGTGGACCTGCGCGGTGCCGAGATCGACGAGCTCGGCGGCATCGAGTCGCTGCGCGGATCGACCATCGACTCGATGCAGCTCGCCCGCCTGGCCGCGACGTTCGCCCACAGCCTCGGCATCACGGTGACGGACCGATGACGCCCCCGCAGGCCGAGGTCCTCGTGGCCGGGCCGGCGTCGTGGAACCTCCTCGTCCAGCTCGACGAGCTGCCCGCTCCCACGCCGCACACCGTGTTCGCGCGGTCGCACCGGCACACGGTCGGCGGCACGTCCGCGGGCAAGGCGCTCAACCTCGCGCGCCTCGGCCGGTCGGTGCTCCTGCGCACGGTGCTCGGGACGGACGACGACGGCGCGCGCGTCCGGTCCGTGCTCGAGGGCGCGGGCGTGCGGGTGCTCGCGGAGCCGTCGCCCGACGGCCGCACCGAGAGCCACCTCAACCTCATGGACGACGACGGCGGCCGTGTCTCGGTCTACCTGCGTGCACCAGGCGAGGTCCCGGCCCAGGGCGAGGCCTGGGACGCCACGGTCGCGGCGCTCGACGCGGCGCGGGCCGTCGTCGTCGACCTCGCGGTGCCCGCGCTCCCGGTGCTCGACCTCGCCGTGGCGCGCGGTCGCGACGTCTGGGTCGACCTGCACGACCACGACGGCGAGTCCGCGTTCCACCGACCCTGGGTCGACGCGGGCACGCACGTGTTCCTCAGCGGGGACCGGCTCGACGACTGGCGCGGCTTCATGGCCGCCCGGGTCGCGGCGGGCGCGCGCCTGGTGGTCTGCACGCACGGCTCGCGCGGCGCGGTCGCGCTCACGCCGGAGGGCGGCTTCGTCGAGGTCCCGGCACAGCCCGTGCCGCACGTCGTCGACACGAACGGCGCCGGCGACGGCTTCTTCGCCGGGTTCCTCGACGCGCACCTGCGCGGGGCAGGCGTCGAGGAGGCGATGCGCGCGGGCGCCCGGCATGCCGCCCTCGTCGTGCAGAGCCCGGACCTCGCCCCGGCCTGACCCCGGCTGACCTGGCCTGCCCGCGGCCCCCGGCCAACCCCCCGCCCACCCGGCGAGCACGGGGTCGGCGACCGGATCGGGCGGGTTCCGGTCGGTGACCCCGTGGTCGACGGGGGCTGGGCGACGGGGGCTGGGCGGCGGGCGCGTGGTCGGCGGTCGGGTGCAGGGGGGGTCAGGCGAGGCCGCAGTCCCGCGCGACGATCGCCGCCTGCATGCGAGTCGCGACGCCGAGCTTCGCGAGCACGCGCGAGACGTGCGTCTTGGCCGTGGCCTCGGTGATGTAGAGGTCGGTCGCGATGCCCTGGTTGGACAGGCCGCGGCCGAGCGCCGCGAGCACGTCGACCTCGCGCGGCGTGAGGTCGGCGAGCCGGGGGTCGGGCCGGTCGTCGACGACGCCCCCGCCGCCCGACGCCGCGGGGTCCCCGGGACCGTCCGTGCCGCCCGGGCGCGATCCCGCGGGGAGCCGGGCGGCGTCGGGAACGGGGTCGCGCGCGAACGCGGCGAGGAGCCGACGGGTGACCTCGGGCGCGAGGACGCCGTCTCCGTCGGCGACGCGACGCACGGCGTCGATCAGCGCGGCGGGCTCGGCGGACTTGAGCAGGAACCCCGCGGCCCCGGCGCGCAGCGCGCCGTCCACGTACTCGTCGAGGTCGAACGTCGTGAGCACGAGGACCTCGGCGAGGCGCTCGCCGGTGATGACGCGCGTCGCCTCGATGCCGTCGACGCCCGGCATCCGCAGGTCCATGAGCACGACGTCGGGCCGCAGCGCCCGGGCGTTCGTGACGGCGGCGGTGCCGTCCGCGGCCTCGCCGACCACCTCGACGTCGGGCGCGGCGTCGAGCAGCAGGCGCAGGCCCGCCCGGATGGCGGCGTGGTCGTCGGCGAGGAGCACCCGGACCGGTCGTCGCGTCATGCGTCCTGCCTCTCGACCGGGAGCCCGGCCACGGGGATCTCGGCGCGCACGGACCACCCGCCCGCGGGCAGCGGGCCGGCGCTGCACGTGCCGCCGAGACCGTCGGCGCGCTCGCGCATCGTGAGCAGGCCGGTGCCGGCGCTCAGCGGCGCCTCGACCGTCCCGGAACCGGGGGCGCCGTCGTCGCGCACCTCCAGCACGACGGCCGCCCCGTGCCGGGAGAGCTCGACGACGACCGGGGCGCCCGGCGCGTGCTTGAGCGCGTTCGTCACGGCCTCCTGCGCGATGCGGAACAGCGCCTGGTCCGCCGCCGCGGGCAGGGGCGACGCCGCGACGCCGTCCGGGTCGCGGAGCGTGACGGTCGTCGTCGCGCGCGCGGCGTCGAGGAGAGTGTCGAGGCCGGCGAGGCGGCCGGGGGCGACGACGGCGTCGGATGCGCCGCCGTCCTCGCGTCGCCCCTCCGTGCGCAGCAGCAGGATCATGGACCGCATCTCGTCGAGCGACGCGACGGCGCTCGCGCGCACCTGCTCGAGCGCGGCGCGGTCCTTCGCGGCGTCGGGCGGGAGGGCGAGCGCGGCGCCGGAGTGGATGGCGATGGTCGACAGGTGCGACGCGATGACGTCGTGCAGGTCGCGCGCCATCGCGGCCCGCTCCGCACGGACGGCCTCGTGCCGGTCGAGCTGCGCGATGCGCTCGAGGTCGCTCGCGCGCTGGCGCTCCAGGTCGGCCGTGCGGGCCGAGGCCTCGGCCTCGCGCGCGGCGAGGTCGGCGCGCTCGCTCGCGACCTCGGCGAGCTCGCTCGTGGTGCGCACGTTGGTGGCCCACCACATCGGCACGAGGAGCAGCGCGCTGAGCTGCAGCCCCATGTAGACGAACTCCCGCACGTCCCGCGTGGCCTCGCCCGCCCCGACGGCGCCCACCGCCACGACCGTCGCCGCGACGCCCCAGAGCCATGCGCGCGCCCGGGGCCGCGACCAGAGGGCCGCGGCGTAGAGCAGGTCCCAGAGGACGAGCATGAGGGCGAGGCTCCCGCCCCACCGCAGGTCGACGGCGGTGACGACGACCCCGCCGAGGAGCGCGAGGATCGGGTGCGCGCGCTTGACGAGGATGAGGAGGCACCCGACGCCGAGCAGCGCGACCCGCCACCAGGCGTGCGGGGGCTCGACGACGAACGACGCGCGGACGATGCCGACGAGCCCGACCTCGAGGAGCACCCACCCGAGGACGAACGTCGTCACGGCGGAGAACAGGTCGTTGCGCCGGTCCTCGATGCGCCACACGCCGCGCAGGGAACCGGCCGCCGCGCGCCAGCGCCCGGTGCGCCCGGGCGCGGCCGCGCGCGCGTCCTGCGTCCCGCCGTCGTGCGTGCTCACGCCTCCATCCCAGCACAGCGCGCCCGGAGACGGATCGGTCGAACGGTGTACGACGCCCGCGTCCGTCCCCGGCACCACGCCCCCTCGCGCCTCCGCGGCCCCGCGACGGGGCGCACGGATCGGTCGTTCGCCGGACGACGCGCCGGTCGCCGGACGGGAGGCTCGGGGGCATGGACCTCCCTCTCGACCTCGACGCCGTCGGCGGTCCGGGCCTCGGCCTGGCCGCCATGGCCGGCGTGCTCGTCGTGCTGGCGCTCATCGACTCCACGAGCTTCGGCACGCTGCTCATCCCCGTGTGGCTCCTGCTCGCGCCCGGGCGGCTGCGTGCGGGGCGCGTGCTCGTGTACCTCGGCACGGTGGCGGGGTTCTACCTCGCCGTCGGGATCGTCGTGCTGCTCGGCGCGGGCGCGTTCCTCGACCGGTTCGGCGACGCGCTCGACACACGAGCCGCCGCGATCGTGCAGCTCCTCCTGGGCATCGCGCTCTTCGCGCTGAGCTTCCGGTTCGACAGCAAGCGCGCGGCGCGCAAGGCCGCGCAGTCCGACGCCGCCCCGTCCGCCGCCGGCCGGCCCGACGCCGTGGGGGCCAGCCCGTGGACCGGTGCCGGTGCCGCGACCGCCGGGCCGGGCGCGCCGTCGGCGACCCCGCGCCCGGGGAGGCTCTCGCGGTGGCGCGAGCGTGCGCTCGGGATCGAGGCGGACGCCGTCGGGACCGGGGTGGTCCGGACGCGCTCGTCGGTGCTGCCGCTCATGGGGCTGGCCCTCGGTGCCGTCGCGATCGAGGTAGGGACGATGCTGCCGTACCTCGCCGCGATCGGGATCGTCACGACGTCCGACGTCGGCTGGCCTGGGAACGCTGCGATCCTCGCCGCGTACTGCGTCGTCATGGTCGCTCCCGCGCTCCTGCTGCTGCTCGGCCGGCTCGTCGCGGCGCGTGCGGTCGACCCGGTGCTGCACCGTCTCGACCGGTGGCTCACGAAGAACGCGACGGACATGACGGGCTGGGTGCTCGGGGCGCTGGGCGTGCTGCTCGCGCTCAACGCGTTCGGGCGCCTCGGCTGGGCCTGACCGGCCCCGGTTATGCCGGCCGGCTCGCCGACCATGCGGCTGTGGCCCGCCCGGAGGTCCGGACGGGCCACGGCCGCATGCTCGGCGGGGTGGGTCAGTGCGACGTGCCGTTGGTCGGCGCGTCGCCCGAGCCCGCGAGCTGCGTGCCCGCGAGGTTGGCGATGAGCTGGTTGATGTCGACGCCGGTGAGCTGCTTGATGACGCCCTGGCCCTCGCCCAGGACGGACGCGACGTTCTTCGTGAGCGCGGACGCGCCGTCGGTCGAGACGACGGTCATGCCCTGGATGTTGCCGATCGGCTCGGCCGCGGCCCGCACGATCTCGGGCAGGCGCTCGATGAGCTCCTGGACGAGCGCCGCCTCGCCGTACTTCTGGAGCGCGTCGGCCTTGGCGTCGGTCGCCGCCGCCTCGGCGCGACCCTCGGCCTCGATCGCCGCGGCGCGGGCCTCACCCTCGGCCCGGATACCGGCCGCGAGGGCGACCTGGCGGTCGCGCTCGGCCTCACCGGCACGACGCACGGCCTGCGCGGACGCCTCGGCGTCCTGGATGGCCGCGGTCTTGTTCGCCTCGGCGATGACGGTGCGCTTGTACGCGTCGGCCTCGGTGGCGGCGTTCGCGGCGTCACGACGCGCGTTGGCCTCCTGGACCTCCGCGTACGCCTTGGCCTCGGCGGGCTTGCGGACCTCGATGTCGAGGCGCTCCTGCGTCACGCGCGCCTGCTCGGCGAGCGCCTCGCGCTCCTGCTGCGCGACGAGGCGGTCCTGCTCGGCGCGCGCGAGCTGGCCCGCGGCCTCGGCCTCGGCGTTGGCGCGGTCGGTGTCGGCCTTGATCGCGGCGCGCTTGAGGTCGAGGGCCTTCTGGCGCTCGGCGATCTGCTCGGCCGCCTCGATGACGGCGAACTCCGACGCGCGCTGGGCCTCGGCCTCGGAGACCTCGGCGACCTGGCGGGCGCGGGCCGACTCGGCGCGGCCGAGGTTCGCGAGGTAGTCCGACCCGGGCGTCGAGATGTCGGAGATGTTGAGCAGGTCGACCTGGAGGCCCTGCTCCGAGAGGTCGGCCTTCGTGGACTCGACGACGCGGTCGGACAGGCCCTTGCGGTCGGAGATGATCTGCTCGATCGTCATGTCGCCGACGATGGAGCGCAGCGAGCCCTCGAGCGACTCCTTGATGATCTCGGTGAGCGTGCCCTGCTGGGAGAGGAAGCGCTGGGCCGCGCGGCGCACGCCCTCCTCGTCGCCCCGCACCTTGAAGTTGATCGACGCCTTGATGGCGATCTTGATGCGGTTCTTGTCCACGCCCTCGACCGTGATGCCGATCTGGCGCTGCTCGAGCGAGATGGAGAAGCCCTGCTGGAGGATCGGCCAGACGAACGTGCGGCCGCCGACGACGACCTTCTGCCCGCTGCCCCCGGCCTCCTTGCGGCCTGCGCCGCGGCCGACGATGACCAGGGCCTCGTTCGGCGGGACGCGGCGGATGCGCTTGCTGATGAAGATGACCACCGCGAAGAACGCGATGACCAGGGCGACGATCGCCAGGGTCGTGATGAGGTTCGTGTCGTCGAACATGGTCCGCGCCGGGGCGCGTCTCCTTCCGTGGGTGCGGGCAGGTCAGGACGTGCGGCAGTCGTGCGGGTGCGCGGCACCCACGGGACGACGCGCGGGGCGTCGTGGTCGGTCCGTCGGACCTCAGTCGTTGGGGTAGTGCCGCTGGACGCGCACGCGGCTCCCGGACTGCTCGAGCACGACGACGCGCGCGCCCTCCGGGATCGGTTCGTCGGACCACGCGAGGCGGCGCTCGAGCTCGTGCGCCGCGTCGAGCGAGACCTCGCCGCGCGCGGGGTCGATCGCGGTGGTCGCGGTGCCCTGGACGCCCACGAGGGACACGGGGACGCCGTCCTCCGACGCGCGCAGGTTCTTGACCAGCAGCTGGACGAGCACCATGACGACGAGCGCCACGACGAGGGACCCGACGTACGCGAGCCACGTCGGCAGGTCGTTGGACGCCACGATCACGCCGACGGCGCCGAACACCACGCCACCGACGCCGAGCGTCGTCCCCGACACCGCGCCGTCACCCAGGTCGACGATCTCGCCGACGAGCAGCGAGAGGAGCAGGAGGGCGAGTCCGGCGATGCCGATGACGATGAACGCGATCATGCGAGGTCCCCTCGGACGGGTGGCCACGGCGCGGGAGTGGCGTGTGGAGTTGTCGTGAACGTACGCACACCTTACCGTGACTCGACCATGCCGTGGGGCGATCAGGAGGTACGTCACATGGGGAGGACTCCCCACGCGGGAGTCTCAGACGCCCAGCTCGTCCAGCATCCGCAGCAGGTTGGCGCGGGCGGTGCCGGCGTACCCCTCGACCCAGTCGCCCTCGTACCCCCGCGGCACCACCTCGACGGCGAGGAGGCACGACAGGTAGGTGCGGTACAGGCGCAGGCGCGTCCACGCGGCGGGGTCACCGCTGCCGGGCGTGCCGTCGCCGAGCCCCAGGTCGCCGCCCTCGGCGGCGTAGCCCGCGAGGAGGTCCGCGTCGACGGGGCCGGACCCGAGCTGGTCGGCCCCCGCGAGCTCGAACAGCGGGTCGCCCCAGAGGGACCGCTCGGCGTCGAGCACGCCGACGATCCGCGGGGCGTCCGGGGCGAGCAGCACGTTCCCCGGCCACAGGTCCGCGTGCACGAGCCGGGGGACCTCGACGCGGGCGAGGACGTCGCGGTGCCGCGCGACGGCGTCACGCACCCGGGCCTCCGGGAGCTCGACCTCCCACGTGCGCGCGTCGTCGAGCACGGCGTCGACCATGCGCGTGAGCGCGTCGGGCCAGGTCGCCGCCGCGAGGCCCGACGCGGGCGCCGGGTAGCCGAACCGGTCGCCCGCGATCCGGTGCAGCCGCGCCATGAACGACCCGAGCCCGCGGCGGACGGCGGCGGACTCCGCCGCGTCGGCCTCGCGCGCGCTCCACAGGGTCCCGTCGAGGAACGTCACGACGAGCGCGTCGCCGTCCACGTGCTCGCGCGTGAGGTCGGCGTGCAGCACCTCCGGGACGGGCAGGCCCGCGGCGTGGGCGGCCCGGTAGGCCGCCGCCTCGGTGCCGGGGATGCCGTGCTCGTAGCGCAGGAGCCGGGACGTGTCGGCGCCCGTGACCTTGACGACGACGCGGCCCGGGACGTCGTCGGGCGTCGCGCCGGGCCGCGGGGCGAGGTCGACCGCGAAGACGCTCGCGAACATCCCGCCGCTCAGCGGCTCGGACCGCAGCGCCTCGCCGAGCGGCGCCACGAGCGCCGCGAGCTGGTCGTCCGTGACCGTCGTCCTGGTGAGCACGCGGCGATGCTACCGGCCGGGGCGGCGGCGCCGGACGCGCGCCCGCGCCGGCCGCCGGCGGCGGGTCAGGACGCCGTGAGCAGGCCCTGGTCCGTCACCGCGTCGAGGCTCAGGGTCCGGTACCCGTGCGTCTCGAAGAGCACCGTCACGCGGTCGTCGCCCTCGTAGCCCATGACGGTCCCCTCGCCGAACTCCGGGTGCCGCACCGTCGTGCCCGTCGACCACGGCGCGGACGCGTCGTCGGCCACCCTCTCCTCCGCGGTGCCGGCCCAGCAGGTGTCGCAGCGCCCGCACGGCTCGGGCAGCTCTTCGCCGAGGTAGGCGAGCAGGAACTGGCGGCGGCACTGCGGGGTCTCGGCGTACGCGCGCATCATCTGCAGGCGCGAGTCGTCGACCCGGCGTCGGGCCTCCGCGAGCTCGTGCGCGACGTCGGCCACCGCACCCGGGCGCGCGTCCTCACCGGCGAGCGCCCGCGCGTCCTCCACGAGCGCGCGCAGGCGTGCGAGACGCCGCGGCAGCCGGGCCCGCCCTCCTGACGACGACGTGCCCGACGCCGGGCCGCCCCGGCCCAGGGCGCGCGCGACCTCGCGGAGGTCGTCGCGGTCGGGCACGCCGACCGCGAAGTAGCGCTGCAGGCCCAGGTCCTCCGGCCGGTAGAACAGCACCGCGACGGCGGGCTCACCGTCGCGGCCCGCGCGGCCGACCTCCTGGTAGTAGGAGTCCGGGGAACCGGGGACGTCCGCGTGCACGACGAACCGCACGTCCGGCTTGTCGATGCCCATGCCGAACGCGGACGTCGCGACGACGACGTCCACCTCGTCGTCGGTGAACCTCCGCTGGGCCTCGTCGCGCTCGGCCCTCCGCAGCCCGCCGTGGTAGGCCGCGGTGCGCAGGCCCGCCTCCGCGAGCGCGTCGGCGACCTCGGTCGTGCGACGCCGCGTGCCCACGTAGACGATCCCGACGCCGTGCTCGGCCTCCGCGCGGACGCGCTCGACGACCGCGCGGTCCTTGTCCGCCGCCTCGACGGTGCGCACGACCTCCAGCGCGATCCCCGGGCGGGCGAACCCGCGGACGATCACCGCGGCGTCGCGCAGGTGCAGGCGCTCGGCGACGTCCTCGCGCACGGGCGGGGACGCCGTCGCGGTGAGCGCGAGCACGGGCGGTCGCGGGTCGAGCGTGTCGAGGCGCTCGCCGACGCGCAGGTACTCGGGCCGGAAGTCGTGCCCCCAGGTCGAGACGCAGTGCGCCTCGTCGACCGCGACGAGGCTGGGCCGGGCCGCGCGGACGGCGTCGAGCACCTCCTCGTTGGCGAGCTGCTCGGGCGAGAGGAAGAGGAACTCCAGCTCGCCCGCGGCGGCGGCCTCGAGCGCGGCGCGGCGCTCGGCTGCGGGCACGGCCGAGCTCACGGCGGCGGCCCGCGCGTCGTCGTCGCCGAGCTCGAGGAGGGAGCGCACCTGGTCCTGCTGGAGTGCGATGAGCGGCGAGACGACGAGCGTCGGCCCGGGCAGCTCGAGGCCGGGGAGCTGGTAGACCGCGGACTTGCCGGCCCCCGTGGGCAGCACGAGCAGGACGTCGCGGCCGTCGAGGAGCGCGGTGATCGCCTCGCGCTGCCCGGGGCGCAGGTCGCGGTAGCCGAAGACCTCCCGGGCGGTGTCGCGGACGTCGGCGAGGGTGGGCTCGTCGGTCACGGGCGGGGCACGTTGCGCAGGTTGGCGCGGGCCATCGAGACGACCTCGCCCATGCCGCCGCCGAGGACCTCCTTGCTCATCGCGACCGCGAACCCGCGGACCTGGCCCGCGGTGATGTTCGGCGGGATCGAGAGCGCCCGGGGGTCGGTGACGACGTCGACGAGCGCCGGGCCGGGCCGGTTCAGCGCCTCCTGGAGCGCGCGGCGCAGATCCTTCGGCTTCTCGACGCGCACCGCCGGGATGCCGATCGCGTTCGCGACCGCGGCGTAGTCCACGGGCGGCGACTCGGTGCCGAACATCGGCAGCCCGTCGACGAGCATCTCGAGGCGCACCATGCCGAGGCTCGCGTTGTCGAACAGGACGACCTTGACCGGCAGGTCGTAGTGCTTGAGCGTCACGAGCTCGCCGAGCAGCATCGAGAGGCCGCCGTCGCCGGCCATGGCGACGACCTGGCGTTCGCGGCCCCCTGCACGCCCGGCGGCCGCGGCGCCGATGGCGTGGGGGAGCGCGTTGGCCATCGAGCCGTGGATGAACGACCCGATGACGCGGCGCTTCCCGTTGGGCGTGATGTACCGCGCGGCCCACACGTTGCACATGCCCGTGTCGACGGTGAACACCGCGTCGTCGGCGGCGACCTGGTCAAGCGTGTCGGCGACGAACTCGGGGTGGATCGGCGTCGTGCGCTCGACCTTCTTCGTGTACGCCCCGACGACGCCGGTCATCGCCTTCTCGTGCTTGGCGACCATCGAGTCGAGGAACTTGCGCGAGCGCGCCTTCTTCACGAGCGGCAGGAGCGCGCGCACCGTCTCGCCGACGTCGCCCACGACGGCGAGGTCCAGGCGTGTGCGCCGGCCGAGGTGGGTCGGGTCGACGTCGACCTGCGCCGTACGGACCGACTCCGGGAGGAACTGGTCGTACGGGAAGTCGGTGCCGAGCAGCACCAGGAGGTCGCAGTCGTGCATGGCGTCGAACGCGGCGCCGTAGCCGAGGAGGCCGGACATGCCGACGTCGAACGGGTTGTCGTACTGGATGAACTCCTTGCCGCGCAGTGAGTGGCCCACGGGCGCGGCGATCTTGTCGGCGAGCGCGATCACGTCGTCGTGCGCGCCGCGCACCCCCGCGCCGGCGAAGATCGTGACCTTCTTCGCGGCGTCGATCGCGTCCGCGAGCTGCTGGACGGCGGTCGCGTCGGGGACGACGCGCGGGGGAGCGGGCCGGCACGCGACGTCGGGCACGGCGGCCGGGGCGTCGAGGTCGGCGACGTCGCCCGGGAGCGTGAGGACGGAGACGCCGCGGGCGCCGTACGCGTGGTGGATCGCGGAGTTGATGACGCGCGGCGCCTGCTCGGCGCTCGAGATCATCTCCGAGTAGACGGAGCACTCGGTGAACAGACGGTCGGGGTGGGTCTCCTGGAAGAACCCGGTGCCGATCTGCTTGCTCGGGATGTGGCTCGCGATGGCGAGCACCGGCACGCGCGACCGGTTGGCGTCGTACAGGCCGTTGATGAGGTGGAGGTTCCCCGGCCCGCACGACCCCGCGCACACCGCGAGGCTGCCCGTGACCTCGGCCTCGGCAGCCGCGGCGAACGCGGCGGCCTCCTCGTGGCGCACGTGGATCCACTCGATCCCCTTGCCTGCGTTCTCGCCCGCGTTGGACCGGTGCACGGCGTCCACCACGGGATTGAGGCTGTCGCCGACGATGCCGTAGATCCGGCGCACCCCCGCCTCGATGAGCTGCGCGACGAGCAGGTCGGCGACCGTGCGGTTGCGCTTGTCCTGCGGGGAGCGACCGATTCCGAACGGCATGACGTACCTCCACGGTGGGCTGGGGTCGTCCTCCATCGTGCGACGGGCCGCCCGGCCGCGCAGCGCGAGCGGGCGTCTCGTGCGTCACCCTCCGCGCGGCCGGGCCCGCGGTCGTTCCCGGCCGCGGGCCCGGTCCGGTGCCTCGGGCCGACGCCTCAGACCGCGGGCTCGGCGTGTGCCGCGAACGGCGTCCGGCGGTGTGCGACGGCCGCCGCCGCGTCGGCCTGCGCGAGCTCCCCGTGGATCCCCGCGCCGGCCATGACCCCGGCCGCCGCCGACGCGCCGACCTGCGCCATGAGGTCGCTGGAGTTGCCCGCGGCCCACACGCCCGGCACGGCGGTCGCGCCGCGCGGGTCGGCGGGCACGAACCGGCCCGCCGGGTGGTCTTCCAGGGTCCCGCCGAGCTGCTCGAACAGCTCGCCGCGCGCGACGAACCGCGGCCCGACGACGACCGCGTCCACGGGGAACGACGTCCCGTCGGCGAGCACGACCGCCCGCACCGACCGGCCGTCGACGTCGAGCCGCGCGACCTCCCCCTCGACCACGCGCACGCCGAGCGCCGAGAGCTGCTCCCACGTGGCGTCGTCGGGCTCGGGGGCGGTGTGCTGGAACAGCGTGACGTGCGGGGTGAGCTGGCGGAACAGCAGCACCTGGTGCGCCGCCGCGGGCCCGGTCGCGAGCACCGCGATCCGCTGCCCGCGGACCTCCCACCCGTGGCAGAACGGGCAGTGCAGCACGCTCGACCCCCAGCCCTGGCGGACCCCGGGGACGTCGGGCAGCTCGTCGACGAGGCCGGTCGCGAGCAGCACGCGGCGCGCGCGGACCGTCCCGCCGTCGTCGAGCGTGAGCGTGAAGCCGGACCCGGCGTCGCCGTCGGCGCGGGCGACGCGCGCGTCGCGGACCTCGGCGCCGTAGCCCTCGGCCTCGGCGCGGCCGGTGGCCAGCAGCTCGCGCGGCGGCACTCCCTCGCGCCCGAGCAGGTTGTGCGCGCCCTCCGCGGGCGCGTTGCGGGGCTCGCCGGCGTCGAGCACGACGACGGACCGCAGCGACCGCGCGAGCGTGACCGCCGCGCTCAGCCCGGCGGGCCCGCCGCCGACGATCGCGACGTCGTAGGGGGCGTTCTTCTCGGTGGGGGTGTCCATGACTCTCCTCGGCAGGGGACGGGGGTCCACCGCTGAGTGCGTGAAACAGTCGCGGGGATCGGCCCGGACGGCGACTGTTCGATGCACTCAGCGGGGGCGGCGGGCGGCCCAGACGACGCGGCCGCCCCGGGCGCGGACGGTGTGGTCGGTGGTGCCGGGCGCGGTCGCGGCGAGCACGGCGTCGAGCGCGGCGAGGTCGGCGGGCTCCAGCTGGTCCGCCAGGTGCTCGCGCTGGCGCAGCGCGGTGGCGTGCGCCCAGCGGGACGTGTCCGGCCCCGGCGGCACGACGGCGCTTGGCTCGCGCCGGTCCACCACCTCCAGCCCGGCGTCGGTCAGGTACGGGGTCCAGTCGGGGTAGCGGTTCCAGCCGGCGTGCGCCATGGCGCTCTCGAGGTGCGCGGCGAGGTCGGTGTGGTCCGCGCCGTCGGGCAGGACGGGCGACGTCGCGGTCATCTCGACGACGACGAGCAGGCCGCCCGGGGCGAGCGCGTCGCGGGCGTCGTGCAGGACGCGCACCGGGTCGGTGACGTGGTGCAGCGAGGCCGACGCCCACACGACGTCCGCGACGCCGACGGGCGGCCACCCGGCGTCGAGGTCGGCCTCGACGGTGCGCACGCGGTCCGCGAGACCGGTCCCGGCGAGCCGGGCGCGCAGGCGGTCGAGCATCGCGGCGTCCGCGTCGACGGCGGCGACCTCGGCCTCCGGGAACGCCCGCGCGAGCGCCCGGGTGCCGGTGCCGGTCCCCGCGCCGAGGTCGACGACGGCGCACGTCGGGGCCGGGGCGTGCCCGACGGCGACCGCCACGGCCTCGTCGAGGAGATGCCCGAAGACGAGCGCGTCGAGCTCGAGCAGCTCGGCCAGCCCGGCGCCGTCGTGCGGGCCGTGGGCGTGGGTGTGGCCGTGCCCGGGCGCGTCGCCGGGGGTGTGACCGTGCTCAGCGGGGTGCCCGGGGGCGTGACCGGCGCGCTGCGGGGAGCCCGAGCCCGTGGCGGCGGCGTCGGGGGTGGGCGCGGAGCGCCCGGGGGCGGGGAGGTCCATGGCTCCACCGTAGGACGGCCGTGCGCGCTGAGCATAGGATTTTGCTCATGACGCAAGAACCGGACCTCGACGCCGTCGTGCGGCAGCGCATCCGCGGGCTGCGGCTCGCGCGCGGCTGGACGCTCGACGCGCTCGCCGCGCGCTGCTTCCTCAGCCCGTCCACGCTCAGCCGGATCGAGACCGGGAACCGGCGCATCGCGCTCGACCAGCTCGTGCCGATCGCCCGCGCGCTCGGCACGACCCTCGACCAGCTCGTCGAGCCCGTCGACGACGAGGACGTCGTGATCCGGCCCGAGCCGCAGCGCCGCCCGGGGGAGACCACGTGGCTGCTGTCGCGCGAGCGGACCGGGACGATGGTCGCGAAGATGCGCCTGACGCCCGAGCGCGCCGTCGGGCCGGAGCACCAGCGCGTCCACCCGGGGCACGAGTGGTTCACCGTGCTGTCCGGGACGGCCGTCGTCTACCTCGCGGACCGCCGGATCCTCGTCCACGAGGGCCAGGCGGCGGAGTTCTCGACGATGGTGCCGCACTCGTTCGGCGCGCACGACGGCCCGGTCGAGATCCTCACGATCTTCGACCAGGAGGGCGAGCGGGCCCACCTCTCGGGCGCCGACCCGGCCTGAGCGTCGCGCCGGCCGTGGCCGGACCGATACCCGGTCGATGCTCCCCCGGCGCGATCCGGCGCCCCCGTCAGTGGGCCGGCGTGCCGTCCGCGACGTCCTCGCGGTCGGCGCTGCGTCGCAGGGACCGCAGGGCCACGAGCACCAGCACGACGGCGAGCGCGGCCGCCGCGACGACGACCTCGAACCCGGCGTGCGCGCCGCCCGCGTCGATGCGCGACCCGGCGACGGACGACCCGATCGACACCCCGACGCCGAGCGATGTCCCGACCCATGCGAGGCCCTCGGTGAGCTGGGTCGGGGCCACGAGGTTCTGCACGAGGTTGTTGCCGTTGATGAGCGTCGGCGCGATGGCGAACCCGGTGACGAACATGACCGCCGCGAGGACGGGGATCGACGTGACGAAGAAGAACAGCGAGACGCCCGCGGCGAGCGCGACGATCCCGATGACGAACCGGCGCCACAGCGGGGACACCCAGTGGCGGGCGCCGTAGACGAGGCCGGAGATGAGCGATCCCAGGGCGAACACGGCGAGGATGACGCCGGCGGCGCCCTTCTGGCCCTCCTCCTCGGCGAACGCGATGGTCGAGACGTCGGTCGCGCCGAACACGATGCCCATCGCCACGAAGATCACGGCGAGCACGACCATCCCCGTCGACCGCATGGCCGAGCGCTGCTTGACGCCGGCCTCGGGCACGACCACGGGCGGCTCGGTCGCGCGCTGGGACAGGAACCACAGCCCGCCCACGACCGCCGCGACCAGGGGGACGATCAGGCCGGCCGACGGCGACACGCTCGTCGCGAGCACGGTCGCGAGCACGGGCCCGACGACGAACACGAGCTCGTCGAGCGCGGACTCGAGCGAGTACGCGGTGTGCAGGCGCCGCGCGTCGGGCACGACGTGCGTCCAGCGCGCGCGGACCATCGAGCCGTACGACCCCTGCGTCGCGCCGGAGACGGCGGCGAACACGTAGAGCGTCCACTCGGGCGCGCGGAGCACGGCGCACAGGATGAGCCCGCCGAGCCCGAGCGTCGCGGCGGCGAGCAGCGGCAGCATGACGACGCGCTGCCCCGTGCGGTCCACGAGGCGCGCGATCTGCGGCGACACGACCGCCTGCGCCACGACGAGCGCGGCCGCGACGCGTCCCGCGAGCGCGTACTCGCCGTAGATGCCCTGGATCATGAGGATCGTGCCGATGCCGACCATCGACATCGGCAGGCGCGCGACGAGCGCCGCGGCGGAGAACCGCCACGCGCCGGGCAGCGTGAGCACGGCGCGGTAGGGGTTGCGGGAGGCCCGGACGGGGGCCTCGGGCGCGGTGCCCGACGTCGTCCCCTCGGTCGTCAGGTCGTCCCGCCGGTGCTCGGGGTTCTCGGGGTCGTCAGCGCGCGACGGGGAATCCTGGACCACCGTCCCAGTGTCGCACCCGGAAGCCGTCCGGCCGGTAGCGAATTCGCGTCGCGACGCCCGACGTGACGGCCGTCTCAGGCGTCGCGCCGCGGTTGTCCGGGGGCGCCGGGCCGACGACGATGGCGGCATGACCGACAGCCCCGCACCCCGCACGCCCACCGTCACCGTCACCGACGAGGGCGACCGCTTCGAGGCCCGCACCGACGACGGTGTCGTCGCCGGCTTCGCCGCCTACGTGCGGGAGCCGGGCGCGGTGATCTTCACGCACACCGAGGTCGACCCCGCGTTCGAGGGGCGCGGGGTCGGGTCCGCGCTCGCCGCGGGCGCGCTCGACAGCGTGCGGGAGTCGGGCGAGCGCGTCGTCGCGCTGTGCCCCTTCATCCGCGCGTACGTCGAGCGGTACCCGGAGTACGAGGACCTGACCCGGCGCTGAGCGCACGAGAGCCCCGGTCCGTCGGGACCGGGGCTCTCGCGGCAGGCGCGGGCGGCGTCAGGAGATCGTGCCGCTGCCCTCGCCCTCGATGCGCTCGTCGTGCAGGAGCTCGCCCTCCGCGTCCACGGGCGTGATCACGGCGTCGAACGTGATCGGCGAGCCGGGCTGGTAGCGGAAGTTCGTGGCGTACGAGTACGACTGGCCCGTCGCGAACGGGTACACCGACGGCTCGCGGTACGCCTGGTTGTGCATCGCGTCGTCGTGCACGCCCTGCGCCTCGTACAGCGCGTCGTCGACGATCGTGTCCATGCCCTGCATGTACGGCCAGTCGTCGTAGCGCTCGTCGATGCTCACGAGGCTCGAGCCGAGGTCGATCGGGTCGCCCTCGTTCGTG
Source organism: Cellulosimicrobium sp. JZ28 (assembly GCF_015327065.1). Classification (NCBI taxonomy): domain Bacteria; kingdom Bacillati; phylum Actinomycetota; class Actinomycetes; order Micrococcales; family Promicromonosporaceae; genus Cellulosimicrobium; species Cellulosimicrobium sp. JZ28. The sequence continues at coordinate 4,332,626 of NZ_CP017660.1, forward strand.
ATGACGTAGTTGATGAAGACGATGTCGTCGCCCGCGGCGATGAGCGGCTGGTTGGTGTCGGGGTCGACGAACAGGCCGTCCTTCGAGGCCTGGGTGACGCCCACCTGGTAGACGTCGACGCGCACGTCGCCGACGTTGAACGTCGAGATCTGCTCGCCCGGCGTCGCGACGGGGTTGGCCCAGTCGGGGAGCTCGCCGTCCGAGCCGGTCTCCGCCGCCGCGTCGTCGGTCTCCTCGGCGTCCTCGGCGGGGGCGGACTCCTCCGTCGTCGTCTCCTCGGGGGCCGACGTCTTCGGGGCGTCCCCGCCGTCGACGGCGACGGTGCACGCGGTGAGGCCGAGCGCGAGCGCGGCGGCGACGGTCAGGCGGGCGGCGGTACGGGCGGGACGCATGAGTGCTCCGGTGGTTCGGGGAGGGGTTCCGCACGGACCTTACCCACAGACGGGTCGCGGGCTCGATGGGGAGCGGTGCCCATGGGGCCCCGGACCGGGACCTTCGCCTGTTGCGCTGCCCCGGCGGCGCGGGGACCCTTCCCCTATGCCTCGGCACGCTCTCCCCCCGCTCCGCCCTGCACCCCCCCGGACCGGCCGGCCCCTCCCGCACGCCCCGAGGACGCCGGTGACCGCGCTGCGCGTCGAGCGCGCGGACGTGGTCGTGGTCGGGGCGGCGCCGCCGGGCTGAGCGCCGCGCTCGCCGTCGCCGAGGCGGCAGCCCGTGACGACGGTCGCGCCCCCGTGGTCGCGCTCGTGTCGAAGGTGTACCCGATGCGCTCGCACACGGTCGCCGCCGAGGGCGGCGCGGCGGGCGTCGTGGGTGACGACGACTCGCTCGAGCAGCACGTCGCCGACACCCTCGCGGGCGGCGCCGGGCTGTGCGAGGAGGACGCCGTCCGATTCGTCGTGGAGCGCGCGGCCGGCGAGCTCTACCGGCTCGAGCGGTGGGGGCTGCCGTGGTCGCGCACCGACGCCGGCGACGTGGCCGTCCGCCGGTTCGGCGGCATGAGCCGCGCGCGCACCTGGTTCGCCGCCGACAAGACCGGCTTCCACCTCCTGCACACCCTGTTCCAGACGTCGCTGCGGCACTCCGGCCCCGACGGTCCCGTCCGCCGGTACGACGAGCACCACGTGCTCGACCTCCTGGTCGACGACCCGGGCGGGCCGGACGCGCGGGTGCGCGGCGTCGTCGTGCACGACCAGCACCGCGGCGAGCCGCTGCTCCTGGAGGCGCCCGCCGTGGTCCTCGCGACGGGTGGCTCGGCGCGCGCGTGGGGGACCAGCACGAACGCGGGCATCTGCACGGGCGACGGCACGGCGATGGCGCTGCGGGCGGGCGTGCCGCTGCGCGACATGGAGTTCCTCCAGTTCCACCCGACCGGTCTCCCGGGCAGCGGCATCCTCCTCACCGAGGCCGCGCGCGGCGAGGGCGGGGTGCTGCTCGACGCCGACGGCCGCCGCTACCTCGCCGACTACGGCCTCGGCCCCGAGTCGCCCGTCGGGGCGCCCGTGCCGCGCACCATGGAGCTCGGGCCGCGCGACCGCCTGTCGCAGGCGTTCTGGCACGCCGACCGCGACGGCCGCACGATCCCCACGCCCGACGGCGGCGTCGTCCTGCTCGACCTGCGGCACCTCGGCAAGGAGCGGCTCGCCGAGCGGCTGCCGCTCGTGACGGGCCTGGCCAAGCAGTTCGCGGGCGTCGACCCGGCGGCCGAGCCCGTCCCCGTCCGCCCGACGGCGCACTACACGATGGGCGGCATCCGCACCGACGCGCGCGGCACGACCGGCGTCGCGGGGCTGTTCGCCGCGGGGGAGTGCGCCTCCACCGGCCTGCACGGCGCCAACCGGCTCGGGTCGAACTCGCTCGTCGAGACGCTCGTCGTCGGGCGCGCGGCGGGCGAGGCGGCGCTCGCGTGGTCGCGGGAGGTCGGTCCGCCCGGGGCCGACGGCGGGCCCTCGGCCGTCCGGACGGGTCCCGCGGTCGTGGACCGGGCCGCCGAGATCGCCGACGGCTACCTCGCGATGCGCGGCCGGGGGACCGAGCCGCCCGCCGCGATCCGGGCCGAGCTCGGGCGCGTCCTCGACGCCGACGCCGGGATCTACCGCGACGCCGACGGCCTGCGGCGGGCGCTCGCGGCCGTCGAGGACCTGCGGGCTCGGTACGACGACGTGCGCGTCGCCGACACGAGCGCCGTGCTCAACACCGACTGGGCGACGACCGTCGAGCTCGGCGCGACGCTGCTCGTCGCGCACGCGACCGTCGCCGCTGCCCTCGCGCGCGAGGAGTCGCGCGGCGCCCACCAGCGACTGGACTTCCCGGTACCGGACCCGATAGCGCGCCACTCCGAGGTCCGCCTGGGCGCGGGCGGCACGATCGAGGTGGCGCACGTCCCGGTGGGCGCCGGGAGCCCCGCCGAGCACGGGGTTGCTGTCGGGAAGAGCTCGGAGACGACGACAACGTCGTTCTCGGCGGAGAAGGGAGAGGGCGCGTGAGCGAGCAGACGGTGCGGCTGGAGGTCGCGCGCACGTCGCCCGACGGCGCGAGCACCGGCGGGCGGGACGTGTTCGACGTGCCCTACGACGACCGCACGTCCGTGCTCGACGCGCTCCAGTGGGTCAAGGACCACGCCGACCCCACGCTGACGTTCCGGTGGTCGTGCAAGATGGCGGTCTGCGGGAGCTGCGGCGTCATGGTCAACGGCCGCCCGGTGCTCGGGTGCGAGACGTTCGTGCGCGGCTACCGCACGTCCGGCCTCGTCGTCGAGCCGCTCGCGCACGCCGAGGTGCTCCGCGACCTCGTCGTCGACACCGACACGTTCCTCGGCAAGCTCGCCACCGTGCAGCCCTGGCTCGTGCCCGACGGCGCCACGCGCCTCCCGCTCGTCGACTCGCCCTCGGCCGGGGTCGGGGCGGGGGCCGAGGCAGGGGCCGGCGTCGGGCGCGGGGTGGGCGAGGCCGTCGACGGCTCGCGGCTCCCGGACGGCGGCGACGTGCTGCGGGCGGTCGGGCCGGCGTCGGGCCACCGGCAGACGCCGGGCGAGCTCGCCGCCTTCAAGGGCTTCGCCGAGTGCATCGACTGCATGCTCTGCTACGCGGCGTGCCCGCAGCTCGACGTCGCGCCCGACTTCCTCGGCCCGGCCGTCGTCGCGACGGCGCGCCGCTGGGACGAGGACTCGCGCGACGCGGGCGAGCTCGACCGCGCCGACGTCCTCGACACCGAGTTCGGCGCCTGGCCGTGCATCCAGATCGGTGCGTGCACGCAGGTCTGCCCGAAGGGCGTCGACCCGGCCCGCGCGCTCCGCGACGCCCAGCGGGTCGCGACGGACACGTGGGACGCCCGCGAGCGCCGTCGGACGACGTAGCCCCTCTCGCGAGGGAGATCCCCGGTCCCGCGAGGTAGAGGCGTGGTCCCGCGAGGTAGAGCCCCGGTTTCGCGAGGTAGAGGCGTGGTCGTGACCACGCCTCTACCTCGGCGGGGTCGTCAGCTCCCGAGGGCGGCGGAGACGACGTCCTTCGCCTCGGCCTGGACCTGGGTCAGGTGCTCGGCGGAGACGAACGACTCGGCGTAGATCTTGTAGACGTTCTCCGTGCCCGACGGCCGGGCCGCGAACCACGCGTTCTCGGTCGTCACCTTGAGCCCGCCGATCGGGGCGTCGTTCCCCGGGGCGTTCGTGAGCTTCGCGGTGATCGGCTCGCCCGCGAGCTCGGTCGCGGTGACCTGCTCGGGCGAGAGCTTGCCGAGCGTCGCCTTCTCCTCGAGCGTCGCGGGCGCGTCGACGCGCGCGTACCAGGACTCGCCGTAGCGCTCGACGAGGTCGCGGTGGTGCTCGGACGGCGTGCGGCCCGTCGTCGCGATGATCTCCGACGCGAGCAGCGCGAGGAGCAGGCCGTCCTTGTCCGTGGACCAGACGCGGCCGTCCTTGCGCAGGAACGACGCCCCCGCGGACTCCTCGCCGCCGAACCCGACCGAGCCGTCGAGCAGGCCGGGCACGAACCACTTGAACCCGACGGGGACCTCGACGAGCCGACGGCTGAGCCCGCCCGCGACGCGGTCGATGAGCGCGGACGACACGAGCGTCTTGCCGATGGCGGCGTCGTCGCGCCAGCCCTCGCGCGCGCCGCCGTAGAGGTACTGGATCGCGACGGCCAGGTAGTGGTTGGGGTTCATGAGCCCGGCGTCGGGCGTGACGATCCCGTGGCGGTCGGAGTCGGCGTCGTTCCCGGTGGCGACGTCGAACGGCGCGCCGCCCTCGGCGTTCCCGGACTCCCCGGTCATGCCCGCGACGAGGGACGCCATCGCGTACGGCGAGGAGCAGTCCATGCGGATCTTGCCGTCCCAGTCGAGGGTCATGAACGCCCAGCGGGGGTCGACCTGCGGGTTGACGACCGTGAGGTCGAGCCCGTACCGCTCGCCGATCTCGCCCCAGTACTCGACCGACGCGCCACCCAGCGGGTCGGCGCCGATCCGCACGCCGGAGTCGCGGATCGCGTCGAGGTCGAGGACGTTCGCCAGGTCGTCGACGTACGTGGTGAGGAAGTCGTGCTTGTGCACGTGCTCGGACGTGAGCGCCTGGGTCAGCGGCACGCGCGGCACGCTGCCGACGCCGGTGCGCAGGATCTCGTTCGCGCGGTCCGCGATCCAGCCGGTCGCCTCGGACCCGGCGGGGCCGCCGTGCGGCGGGTTGTACTTGAAGCCGCCGTCGCGCGGGGGGTTGTGCGACGGCGTGACGACGATCCCGTCGGCGAGGCCGGGGCCGGTGGTGCGGACGCCGTCGACCGTCGTCGCCTCGTTGTGCAGGAGGATCGACTGCGAGACGGCGGGGGTCGGGGTGAACGAGTCGCGCGCGTCGACGTACGTCTGGACGCCCGCCGCGACGAGGACCTCGAGCGCGGTCTGCCACGCCGGGAGCGACAGCGCGTGCGTGTCGCGCCCGATGAACAGCGGCCCGTCGGTGCCCTGCGAGCGCCGGTACTCGACGATCGCGGCCGTGATCGCGATGATGTGCGCCTCGTTGAACGCGTGGTCCAGGCTCGACCCCCGGTGGCCCGACGTGCCGAACACGACCTTCTGGGCGGGGTCGTCGACGTCGGGCGCGAGGTCGTAGTAGGCGCCGACCACGGCGTCGACGTCGATGAGGTCGCTGGGCTGGGCGGGCGTGCCGGCGCGGGGATCCATGGGTCGATCCTGCCAGGGGTGGCGCCCGCACGTCAGCCGGGACGGACGTCGTGCCGCGGGACCTTCGGCACGACCTCCCTAGCCCGCTGGGTCGGGGTCCTCCGGCGCGGCGCCGGGGTCGTCGGACCGGTCGGCGCTCGCGCTGTCGATGGCCAGCTCGACGGCGTCGAGCAGGCGGTCGAGGCTCGCGTCGAAGGGCCCCTGCGGCGCGTCGAAGCCGCCCGCGACGTAGACGCGCGTCATGACGGGGTAGCGCTCGACGTCGAACCAGTCTTCCCAGAAGCTGCCGAGCGTCGTCCAGTACTCGTCGTTGCCCACGCCGGTCGCGTCGCGCTCGGTCCGTTCGGCGATCGTGGCGCGCGCGAGGCCCTGGACGTAGTTGTCGACGAGGCCGAGGGTGTCGACGACCTGCAGCTCGGAGAGGCCCGTGTCGACGATGGTCCGCAGCCCGGCCTCCTGGGCGTCGAGCACGTGCGGCGCGAGCGGGGCGCGCCACATGTTGGTCTGGAGGATCCACGGGTGGCGCAGGTAAAGGTTCCACAGCTCGTGCGCGTACTGCGCGAGCGCGGGGCGCCACGGGGCTCCCGCGGCGGGCAGGTCGAGCTCGGCGTACGCGCGGTCGATCATGAGGTCGACGAGCTCGGTGCGGCCGGGCACGTAGGTGTAGAGCGACATCGCCCCGACGCCGAGCTCGGTCGCGACGCGGCGCATGGACAGCGCGTCGAGCCCGCCCTCCTGCGCGACGGCGATCCCCGCCCGCACGACGTCGTCGAGCGTGAGGCGCGGCTTGCGGCCGCGCGTCGCGGGGGCCGGCGGGTCCCACAGGAGCGCGAGGCGGCGCGTGATCTCGGGGGTGCGGACGATCTCGGTGAACTGCGCGCGCGCGTGCTCGGCCGCCTGCACCGCGGAGGCGACCCCGGCGTCCGCGGCGGCCGCGACGCCGCGCGTCCGCACGGCGTCGTCGTTGCCCGCGGCGTCCTCGGGGTCCGGGGTCGCGGGCGGGGTCGGCGCGGTGGCCGACGGCGCACGGTCGGCCGCGCGGGCGTCGGTCGGGTCGGTCGTCACGTGCGTATCCTCCCCGACTTCCCGCGGGATCTCGCCTCCGGTGCCGTCGCGCGACGAAGGCTTGCCTTTTCCCGTACACCGTATGCTAGCGTGGTCGCTCCATTTCGGTACGGCGTACGAGAGGGTGGCTCCGGTGATCCGAGCCCGCGGCCTGACCAAGACCTTCCACCGCAAGAAAGAGACCGTCGAGGCCGTCAAGGGCATCGACGTCGACGTCCGGGAGGGCGAGCTGGTCGCCTTCCTCGGCCCGAACGGGGCCGGCAAGTCCACGACCCTGAGGATGCTGACGAGCCTCCTCGCACCGACCGCCGGGACCGCGGAGGTCGCCGGGTACGACGTCGCGCGCGACCCGGCGCGGGTCCGCTCGCGCATCGGCTTCATCGGCCAGGGCAACGGCGGCGGGTTCTCCTACCGCGTGCTCGACGAGCTCCACAACCAGGGCCGCTTCTACGGGCTGCCGCCCACCGAGTACACGCGGCGCGCCGCCGAGCTCCTCGACGCCCTCGACCTCGGCGGGCTCGAGAAGCGGACCGTGCAGTCGCTGTCCGGCGGCCAGCGCCGCCGCCTCGACGTCGCGCTCGGGCTGATGAACCACCCGCCGCTGCTCTTCCTCGACGAGCCGACCACGGGCCTCGACCCCCACGCCCGCGCGAACCTCTGGGAGCACATCGCGGCGATGCGCGAGCGCTACGGCATGACGATCGTGCTCACGACCCACTACCTCGACGAGGCCGACAGCATGGCGGAGCGCGTCGTCGTCATCGACCACGGGGAGATCATCGCCGACGCCACCCCGGACTCCCTCAAGCACGACCACGCGGACGACGTCATCACGCTCGCCGTGGTCCCGGCGCCCGGTGGCGGCGCCCCGGGGGAGGCGTCTCCGGGAACGGTGCCCGACGTCGTCGGCCGCGTCCGCGCGTCCCTCGCCGAGGACGCGGGCGAGGTCGCGACCACGACCGGCGCGGACGGCGTCGTGACGGTCCGCATCTCGACGACGCACGGCGCCGACCGTCTCCCGGAGGCCATCGAGGCGCTGCGCGTCGCGGGGCTGGCCGTGCGCTCGGCGGAGCTGAAGCAGGCGAGCCTCGACGACGTCTTCCTCAACCTCACCGGCCGCAGCCTGCGAGAGGAGGCCGCATGAGCACGCGGACCGACCTGGCGGGCGCGCGCGTCGGGGCACCGGCCGCCGGCACCGACACGGCGATGCGGACCGGCGTCGCGAAGTTCCTCGGCGACACGTGGGCCGTCTTCACGCGCGAGATCCTGCTCGTGCTGCGCGACCCGTTCACGCTGATCTTCTCGCTGCTGCAGCCGCTGATCTTCCTCGGCCTGTTCGGCCCGCTCCTCACGGGCGCGGTCGGCGGGTTCGGCGGCGGCGCGCCCGGGGCGGCGGGTCGACGGCCGAGACGCTGCAGTGGTTCGTCCCGGGCGTGATCGTCATGATCTCGCTGTTCGGCACGTCCATGAGCGGGTCTAACCTGCTCTACGAGATGATGACCGGCTCCTACGAGCGCGTGCTCGCGACGCCGCTCGACCGCTCCGCGATCCTCGTCGGGCGCTCGCTCAAGGAGTTCGCGCCGCTCGTCGTGCAGGGGCTGCTCATCGCGCTCGTGTGCGTCCCGTTCGGCTTCACGCTCTACCCGCTGCACCTGCTCGTCGGGCTGCTGCTGCTCGGGCTGTTCGGCATCGGGGTGGGCGCGCTGTCGATCGCGCTCGCGCTCGCCGCGAAGAACCGCGAGTGGCTGTTCTGGGGAGTGCAGCAGTCGCTGCTGTTCCCGCTGCTCATCCTCTCCGGCATGATGCTGCCGCTCGAGGCCGGACCGGCGTGGATGCGCACCGCGGCGCTCTTCAACCCGCTGACCTACATCGTCGACGCGGAGCGCGCGCTGCTCGCCGGGTCGTTCGCCGACCCCGACGTGCTGTGGGGCTTCGTCGCCGCGGCGGTGACGTGCGCCGTCGGGCTGTGGGTCGGCATCCGCCGCACCCGCAAGACGGTCTGACGGCTCACGCGGCGCGGCTGCGCGGGGTGAAGGTGTTTCCGGCGGGCGTGGTCGCCGTCCGTGGTGGGTGGGGGTCGTCCATGAGATCGTCGAGCGCAACCGACCACCAGGAGGACGACATGTCGTGGACCACGCCGGCGAAGAAGGCGGTCTCCGGGCTCGTGCTCGCGGTGATCGCCTGCGTGATCTTCTTCAGTGCCGCCGCCGTGGGTTCCTTCCTCACCGCCGTCGTCGTCGCCCCGGACGCTCCCGACGTCACCACACCTGTCCCGCGCGGCGCGCTCAACGCCCTCTACTTCTGCGGGTTCGTCCTCTTCCTCTGGGGAACCTTCCGGATGACGACGGCGACGTGGGAGATGATCGGGAGCATCCGCCGCCCCGCCGAGCCCGACCCCGCTCCCCGGCGCCGCGCGTCCCGGTGATCCCGGCGGCCCCGGGGCTGCCGTCGTCAGGCGCTCGTCGTCGCGCGGTCCGACGCCCACGGGACGGCGCGCCCCGTCGCGAGCGAGGCCCGCGCGTCGAGCACGCGCTGGTTGGTGCTGCCGCGGAACGCGAGCGTGAGGTCGCGGCGCGCGAGCTCGAACCGGCCGTCGACCAGCACGTCGACCTCGGCGAGCAGCGCGCGCTGGTCCGCGGTCCCCGCACGCAGCTCCTCGAACGTGTAGCCCGTCCAGCACCACACGTCCCGGCGGTCGCCGTGCTCGGCGCGCAGGCGGCGCACGAGCCGCAGGCACACGCCCGTGTTGAGGAACGGCTCCCCGCCGAGCAGGGACAGGCCCTGCACGGCGGGGTGCGCGAGGTCGGCGAGGACGCGGTCCTCCAGGGCGTCGTCGTACGGGCGGCCGTAGCGGAAGCTCCACGCGGCCTCGTTGAAGCAGCCCTCGCACGCGAACAGGCACCCGCTCACGTAGAGGGAGCAGCGCACGCCCTCGCCGTCGACCATGACGAACGGCTTGTAGTCCGCGACGTACTCCTGGCTGACGCGGTCCGAGCGCCAGCCGGGGCCGGGGGTGCGCGCCACGGTCACGCCGACGCCGAGCCCGGCAGGTGCTTCACGCGCGCGGAGATCTCCGCGTGGCGGCCGTGCACCATGGGGCGCTGCTGCGGGTTGCCGAGGTACCCGCACGTGCGCTTCACGACGTCGCACGTGCGCGGGTCGGCGTTGCCGCACGACGGGCACGCGAAGCCGCGCGCGGTCGGGTCGAAGTCGCCCGTGAACCCGCACGCGTAGCAGCGGTCGATGGGCGTGTTCGTGCCGAGGTAGCCCACGCGGTCGTACGCGTAGTCCCACACGGCCTCCAGCGCCCGCGGGTTCTGCTGGAGCACGGGGTACTCGCAGTAGTGGATGAACCCGCCCGACGTGTACCGCGCGTACTCGGCCTCGAAGTCGAGCTTCTCGAAGGGCGTCGGGCTCTTGCGGACGTCGTAGTGGAAGCTGTTCGTGTAGTAGTCCTTGTCGGTGATGTCGGGCACCGCGCCGAACCGCTCCCGGTCGAGGCGGCAGAACCGGTCGGTGAGGCTCTCGCTCGGCGTCGCGTAGACGCTGATCCGGTAGCCGAGCCGCGCCGTCCACCCGGCGGCGTGCGCGTGCAGGGACCGCAGCACGTCGAGCGTGAGCTCCTTGGCCCGCGGGTCGTGCTCCCAGGCGCCGCCGAAGAACGCGGCGGCGACCTCGTACAGCCCGATGTACCCGAGCGACACCGTGGCGCGGCCGTCGCGAAAGAGCCGGTCGACGTCGTCGCCGGGAGCGAGGCGCTCCCCGAACGCCCCGTGGACGTAGAGGATCGGCGCGTTGCCCGGCGTCGCCTCCTTGCAGCGCTCGATGCGGAAGACGAGCGCGTCGTGCACGGTCTCCAGGCGCTCGTCGAGCAGGCGCCAGAACGCGTCGAGGTCGCCGTCCGCCTCGAGCGCGATGCGCGGCAGGTTGAGCGTCACGACGCCCAGGTTCATACGGCCCTCGGAGACGTCCTGGCCGTGCTCGTCCTGCCAGCCCTGGAGGAACGACCGGCAGCCCATGGGCACCTTGAACGACCCGGTGAGCTCGACGATCTTGTCGTACGACAGCACGTCCGGGTACATGCGCTTCGTCGCGCACTCGACCGCGAGCTGCTTGAGGTCGTGGTTGGGGTCGCCGGGGTCGAGGTTCAGCCCGCGGCGCAGCGTGAAGATGAGCTTGGGGAAGATCGCGGTGCGGCCCTCGCTGCCGAGACCGCGGATGCGGATCTGGAGGATCGCGCGCTGGATCTCGCGCTCCAGCCAGCCCGTGCCGAGCCCGAAGCCGACCGACGTGAACGGCGTCTGCCCGTTCGACGTGAACAGGGTGTTGATCTCGTACTCCAGCGACTGCATCGCGTCGTAGATGTCCTTGCGCGTCTTCTCGCGCGCGTACTCCTCGTGCGCGGACTCGTCGGCGATCCACCGGCGCGCGTCCGCGAGGTGCTTCTCCAGGTTGCGCTCGGCGTAGGGAGCGAGGAGCTCGTCGATGCGGTTGACGGAGCACCCGCCGTACTGGCTGGAGGACACGTTCGCGATGATCTGGCTGATCTGCGCCGTCGCGGTCTGGATCGAGCGCGGCGGCTCCACCTGCGCGTTCCCGATCCGGAAGCCGCTCGAGAGCATCGACCGGAAGTCGATGAGGCAGCAGTTCGTCATGGGCGCGTAGGGGTGGTAGTCGAGGTCGTGGTAGTGCAGGTCGCCCTTCTGGTGCGCGTTCGCGACGTGCGGTGGCAGCATCCGCAGCCCGATCGCCTTGCCCACCGTCCCGGCCGTGAGGTCGCGCTGGGTGTTGAAGACCTCGCTGTCCTTGTTGGCGTTCTCGTTGACGACCGTCGAATCCTTGTCGAGCAGCCGCACGATCGAGTGGTTGAGGTCCGTCGCCCGGCTGCGCGCGAAGTCGCGCTGCACGCGGTAGTCGATGTAGGCGCGTGCGACGTCGTACTCGTGCGACTCGAGGAGCACGTGCTCGACGACGCCCTGGATCTCGTAGATCTTCACGGTCGCGTCGAACCGCGCGGCGATCTCCGCGTCGACCCGGTCGACGACCTCCGCCACGCGGCGGCGGTGCGTCGCCGTGAGGTCGCCGTGCACCTCCGCGAACGCCTTCGTCACGGCGGCGCGGATGCGGGCGTCGTCGAACGGCCGTCGCCGGCCGTCGCGCTTGAGGACCTCCAGCGTGGCGGTCGTGCGGTGCGGTGCTGCCTGGTCGAGCTCGATGGCGGTCATCGCTCGTCCCCTCTGCCCACCGGGTTCTCGCCGGCACGCAGGGGTTGCGCGACGGACCGTACCCCAACATGTGGGGTGTGAATCACGGCTGCACCACCATATCTAGTCCGACGATCGCGCGTGACGGCGGACGACGGCGCGCCGCGGGACGCCGTCGAAGGTCAGGACGAAGGTCCCGCGCGGCCGGGACGTGCGGCCGCGCGCACGGGGACTCCGCGCGGCCGGAACCGGCCCCTGCGGCGCTAGCCTCGGGAGGTGGCCCGACGTCCGCCCGGCTGGGTGCCGAACCAGCACGGCGCGTGGCCCATGCTCCTGCTGCCGTTCGTGGTCGGCACGGTGCGCGGCGCGCAGGACGCCGGGTTCCGCCCGGTGACCCTCGCGCTCGGCGCGCTCTGGCTCGTCGGGTACCTCGCCTACTCCGCGGCCGGACTGTGGCTGAAGTCCCGCCGCCGACCGCGCTACCGGCGCCCGATGCTCACGTACGGCGCGGCTGCGACCGTTCTCGGGACGGTCGTGCTCCTGCTCGACCCGGCGCTCGCGGCCTGGGCGCCCGCGTTCGTGCCGTTCCTCGCGCTCGGGCTGTGGGCGTCGGCGCGGCGCACCGAGCGGTCGGTCGCCGCGGGCGGCGCCCTCACGGTCGCCGCGTCGCTCATGACGGTCGTCGCCTACGCGGCGTGCCGGCCCGCGGGTGCGTCCGCCCTCGCCGTCCCGGCCGTCGTCTGGCTGGTCGCCGCGCTGCTCCTCGCGTACCTGTTCGGCACGGTGCTCTACGTCAAGACGATGATCCGCGAGCGCGGCGTGCGGTCGTACGTCGTCGCCTCGGTCGCCTACCACGCGGCGGTCACCGTCGCGGCGGGCGTCGTCGCCGTCGTGCACGACCCCACGTGGTGGTGGGCGACGGCGTTCCTCGCCGCCGCGACCGTCCGGGCGGCGGTGCTGCCGGGCCGACGGCTGAGCCCGCGGGCCGTCGGGATCGGGGAGATCGTCGCGACGGTGCTGCTGCTCGTCGTCGCGCTCGTCGTGCGGTAGGTCCGCTGTTCGGCAGGTCGTGCGGGGTTCGGCACCTCGTGCTGCCGAACGCGGACCGTGGGTGCCGAACGGTCGGAGGTGCCAGGTGGTTCACTGGCGCGATGGACGACGACGCGCCCCTCACCCTGCCCGCGCTCGGCGAGCGCGTCGAGGCGGTGTCGGCGCTGTACGCGCGCAAGTTCGGCGTCGACCGCGACCCGGACTGGTTCATGCTCAAGCTCACCGAGGAGGTCGGCGAGCTGACCCAGGCGTTCCTCGCCGCGACGGGGCGCACCCGCCCGCGCGGAGGCGCGGGGACGCCCGGGCCCGACGGCGGATCCTCGCCGCTCGCGGACGAGGTCGCCGACGTCCTGGCGCACCTGCTCCTGCTCGCGCGCTCCCAGGGTGTCGACGTCGAGGCGGCGGTGCGGCGGAAGTGGCTCGCGTGGGAGGCCGACCTGCCCTGAGCGGGCGCAGCGGCGCGGTCGCTAGGGTGGCGCCGTGACCGACCACCGCACCGACCCGCCCGTCGCCGCCGACGAGGTGACCACGCTGCGCGGCTTCCTCGACTTCCACCGCGACACGCTCCGCTGGAAGACGGCCGGGCTCGACGCCGCGGAGCTCGCGCACCGGCTGCGGCCGTCGTCGATGACGCTGGGCGGGCTGCTCAAGCACCTCGCGTTCGTCGAGTCGCAGTGGTTCTCGCAGGTGTTCCGCGGCGAGGAGCTCATGCCCCCGTTCGACACGGCGGACTGGGCCGACGACCGCGACTGGGACTGGACCTCCGCGGCGGGCGACTCGCCGGAGGAGCTGCGCATGCTGTTCGACCGCGCGGTCGCGGCCTCGGACGCGGTGCTCGACGCGGCGCTCGCGGACGGCGGGCTCGACCGGCTGAGCGCCCGCGCCGACCGGCACACGGGCGAGCGCTGGACGCTGCGCTGGATCCTCGTGCACCTGGTCGAGGAGTACGCGCGGCACAACGGTCACGCCGACCTGCTGCGCGAGGCGATCGACGGGACCGTGGGGGAGTAGCGCCGCGGTCGGTTGCCGCGGGGGCCGTCGCCCGGGACGATGGCGGACGTGACCGCCCCCGAGCAGCCCGCGCCCCGTCCGGTCCGTCCGCGCGTCGCCGCCGTCGTCCTGGTGGCGCTCGTCGTGCTGGGGGTGGGCCTGCTGCTCGCCGCGCTCTGGGCCGCGAGCCGCCCGACGTCGTTCGGCTGGTTCGCGTACGCGCCGGTCTCCGGGACGACGTTCGCGCCCGTGGGCGCGTACCCGCCGGGTGCCGCGGCGCTCCTCGCGGGAGCCGGAGCCCTTCTGGTGGGCGGGGCGGTCGGGTTCGTCCTCGGACGGCGCCGCGCCGCCCCGTCGCAGGAGACCTCGGCGCCCTCGCCAGCACCGTCCGACGGCCCCGGCCCCGGCCCCGGCCCCGGCCCCGGCCCTGGCCCCGGCTCCGCCCCGTCCGACGGCGGGACGGCACCGACCGCCTGACGCGCCACCACTGACGCCCGGTCCCCGCACGCCGCGGGGGCCGGGCGTCGTCGTGTACCCACCGCCCGACGGCAGGGCACTCCTCCGCGGCCCCCGCGTGCTCACCCCACGTTCCGGGGGGTGCTCCACCGCGGCCGGAGCCCGGATGGGTACCGGCCCCTGCGACGGACGGTGGAACCACCGACGACGACAGGAGGTGGATCGTGTACCAGCTCGGTACGACTCAGGCAGGGACCGTGCTCGCGACGACGGGAGCGATCGCGGGCTTCTACGTGGTGGGAGCCTGGACGCTCGTCGTGGCGGGGCTCGCGCTCGTCATGACGGCGCGCGTCCTGCGCAAGCGGCTCGCGGAGCACCGATGAGCGCGGCGACGCTCCCACGGGTGGTGGTCGTGGTCCCGGCGCACGACGAGGCCGCGGCCCTGCCGACGACGCTCGCGTCGGTCCGGGCGCAGACGCGTCCGGTCGACCGGGTCGTCGTCGTGTCCGACCGCAGCACCGACGCGACGGTCGAGACCGCGCGCCGCCTGGGCGCCGACGTCGTGGAGACGGTCGGCAACACCGGCCGCAAGGCCGGGGCGCTGAACCAGGCGCTGCGCGGGGTGGAGGCGGAGAACGTCCTCGTGCTCGACGCAGACACGACCATCGCCCCGACGTTCGTCGAGGACGGCCTCGCCCTGCTCGACGCGCGCCCGGAGCTCGGCGCGGTCGGTGGCGTCTTCCGCGGCACACCGCCGCGCTCGGTGCTGGAGCAGCTCCAGTCCGACGAGTACGAGCGGTACGGCGTGCAGATCAACGTGACCGGGCGGACGTCCGTCCTCACAGGCACGGCCGCGCTCGTGCGGACCGAGGCGCTGCGGGCGGTCGCGGCCGCGCGCGGGGACCGGCTCCCGGGGCGGCGCGGCGACGTGTACGACGTCGGCGCCATCACCGAGGACTCCGAGCTCACCCTCGCGCTGCGCACGCTCGGCTACGAGCTCGCGTCGCCGGTGCGGATGTCCTGCACGACGGAGCTCATGCCGACGTGCCGCGACCTGCACCGCCAGCGCGTCCGCTGGTACAAGGGGATGCTCGACAACCTGCGCGCGTACGGGTTCACGCGGGTCACCGCCCGGTACGTCGGGCAGCAGGCGATGCTCGTGCTGAGCACGCTCATGCTCGCGAGCCTCCTCGTCCTCACCGCGCTGACCGTCGTCGCGGGCACGTTCCGGGTGGTCCCGGCGTGGCTCGCCGTGGGCGCGGTCCTGGTGCTCGAACGGGTCGTGACGGTGTGGCGGAACGGGCCCCGGGGCCGGCTGCTCGCCGTGCTCGTGCTGCCCGAGCTGCTCTACGACCTGTTCCTCCAGGCGGCGTTCGTCCGGGCGTGCTTCCTCGCCGCGACGTCGCGCGACGCCGGGTGGCACCACGTGGCGCACGCGACCGAGGACGCCCCCGAGACCGGCCCCGCGAGCAGCATCGAGAACTCCGAGAGCTCGAAGCAGTTGACCTTGACGTGACGTCAACTTCTACCGTGGTCCCGGTGCCGCACGAGAGCACCACCGACGCACGGGAGGAGCGGGAGATGAGCACGACGGGCGCCCGCACGGCCGACTGGTCCATCCAGGAGGTCGCGCGCCTGGCCGGGACGACGAGCCGCACGCTGCGTCACTACGACGCGGTCGGGCTCCTGCCCCCGAGCCGGGTCGCGGCGAACGGCTACCGCCACTACGACGCCGACGCGCTCGTCCGGCTCCAGCGGATCCTGCTCCTGCGCGACCTCGGTCTCGGCCTCCCCGCGATCCGCGAGGCGCTCGACGGCCCGCCCGCCGGGCAGGGTGACGGGCCGCCGTCGGGCACCGCGCGGCGCGAGGCCCAGGTGCGGGCGCTGCGCGGCCACCTCGAGTGGTTGCGGGCGGAGCGGCAGCGGCTGGCGCGACAGATCGCGTCGGTCGAACGGACGATCACCACGATGGAAGGAGGTGGCGAGCTCATGGCGGACGACATGTTCGACGGGTTCGACCACACGCAGCACCGCGACGAGGTCGAGGCCCGCTGGGGGAAGGACGCGTACGCGCGGAGCGACACCTGGTGGCGCGGGATGTCCGACGACGACCGCGCCGCCTGGCAGGACCGCACGCGCGCGCTCGGCGCGGACTGGGCCGCCGCGGCCGCCCGGGGCGTCGACCCGACGTCCGACGCGGCGCAGCAGCTCGCGCGCCGCCACGTCGAGTGGCTCGGCGGCATCCCCGGCACCCCGGGTGCCGGCGCGGCGCCGGTCAAGGAGTACGTCGTCGGCCTCGGCGAGATGTACGTCGCGGACGAGCGGTTCGCGAGGAACTACGGCGGCGTCGAGGGTGCGACGCTCGTGCGCGACGCCCTGCGCGTCTACGCGGACGCCCACCTGTAGCCCCGGGCCCGGGCCGGGACCTCCGGCCCGGGCACGATCCGTTCGACGTCACTAGCCTGGAACCCCGGCGGGACACGGCGCCCCGCCGCCGCCAGGAGGCAGCCATGGCCACGACGTCGACGTCCACCGGCCCGGCCACGACCCGCAACGTCGCCCTCGTCGGGCACAGCGGCTCGGGCAAGACCACGCTCGCCGAGGCGTTCCTCCACCGTGCGGGCGCCGTCCCGCGCCCGGGCTCCGTCGCGGAGGGCACGACCGTGTGCGACCACGAGCCCGAGGAGGTCGCGCGCGGCATCTCCGTGAGCCTCGGCGTCGCGCACCTCGACTGGCGCGCGCCCGACGGCACGACCTACCAGGTCACGCTGCTCGACACCCCCGGCTCGCCCGACTTCGCGGGGTCCGTGGACGCGGCGCTCGCGGTGGCGGACCTCGCGGTCGTGGTGGTGAGCGCCGTCGACGGGGTGCAGTCGGGCACGGAGGAGGTCTGGCGACGGTGCGACGAGGCGGGGATCCCCCGCCTCGTCGTCGTCTCCCAGGAGGACCGCGCGCGGGCGAGCTTTCGCACCGTCCTCGCCGCGCTCCGGGCCGCGTTCGACGCGCCGTTCGCGCCGCTCGAGCTCCCGCTCGGGGAGGAGCAGACGCTGCACGGCGTCGCCGACGTCCTCACCGAGCGCGCCCGCGAGTACGGCGGCGGCGGGGCGCAAGGGGTCTGGCAGGGCCACGACGAGGAGGTCCCCGCCGACGTCCGCGACGAGGAGCACGCGCTGCACGACGAGGTCGTCGAGGAGATCGTCACGCACGACGACGACCAGCTCGAGGCCTACCTCGGGGGCGACGAGCCGGGCCCGGCCGACCTGGAGCGCACGCTCGCGCACGAGGTGCTGACGGGCGAGGCTGTGCCGGTGCTGCTCGCGTCCGCCGTCACCGGCGTCGGGGTGGACCGCGTCCTCGACCTCGTGTGCGAGCTCGGGCCGTCGCCCGCGGACCGCCCGGCCATCGTCGCGCTGCCCGACGCCGCCGGGTCGGGCGAGGCAGTGACGTCCGAGGTCGTGGCCGACCCCGCGGGCGACGCCCTCGTCCACGTCTTCCGGACCGTCGTCGACCCGTTCGTCGGGCAGGTGTCCGTGTTCAAGGTGCTGTCCGGGACCGTCGCGACGGGCGACCGGCTCGTGAGCACCGCGACCGGCGCGGACGACCGCGTCCACGGGCTCTTCCGGCTGCGCGGCCGCGAGCACCTGGCCGTCGACCGGGTCGTCGCGGGCGACGTCGCCGCCGTCGCGAAGCTCTCCGCCGCGTCGACCGGCACGCTCCTCGCGGGCCGCCGGATGCCCGTCGCGGCGCGAGACCTGCCACCCCGGCCACCGGTGTACACGCTCGCGCTGCGGCCCGTGTCGCAGTCCGACGACGACAAGCTGTCCGCCGCGCTCACCCGGCTGCGCGCCGAGGACGCGACGCTGCACGTCGACCTCACCGGCTCCCAGGCGGTCCTCGGCGGCCTCGGGGACACGCACCTCGCGGTGGCGGTCGAACGGCTCGAACGGTCCTTCGGTGTCCGCGTCACGACCGAGCCCGTCCAGGTCGCCTACCGGGAGACGATCACGCGCGCCGTCGAGGTCGAGGGCCGCGTGAAGAAGCAGTCCGGCGGGCACGGGCAGTTCGCCGTGGTGCGGCTGCGCGTCTCCCCGCTCCCGCGCGGCGAGGGGTTCGCGTTCGTCAGCTCCGTCGTCGGCGGGTCGGTGCCGCGCCAGTACCTGCCCGCGGTCGAGCGGGGCGCGCGCGAGGCCATGGAGAGCGGCGGGCCGCACGGCTACCCCGTCGTGGACCTGCGCGTCGAGGTCCTCGACGGCAAGGCGCACTCCGTCGACTCGTCCGACATGGCGTTCCGCACCGCGGGCGGCGTGGGGGTGCGCGAGGCGCTCGCCACGGCCGGGACGGTCGTGCTCGAGCCCGTCTCCGCGGTGACCGTGACCGTCCCGCCCGACGCGCAGGGCGACGTCATGGGCGACCTCTCCGCGCGGCGCGGCCACATCACCGCGACCGACTCCCTGCCCGACGGCCGCGTGCGCATCGACGCGCTCGTGCCCGAGGCCGAGCTGACCCGCTACGTCCTCGACCTGCGCTCGATCACGGGCGGGCGAGGGTCGTTCACGGCCGCGCCAGACCGCTACGAGGTGCTCCCCGGCGGCGTCGGGGCGAGTCGCTAGGCCGGGCCCTCTCGACGGGCGGTGCTCCACGGTCTTCGACCCCGCGCAGAGAAGATCCCCCGGGTTGCGCATCGTGGAGAGGCGTGGGGATGTCGTGCTCCCGACCCTGTCGTCCTCAGCGGCGCGGCACGACGATCGGCGCACCGCCGCCGGGGTGGTCGACGACCTCGACGGGGTAGTCGTAGACGCCGCTCAGCAGCTCGGCGGTGAGGACGTCGCGCGGACCGCCGTCAGCGACGACGCGCCCGCCCGCGAGGACGGTGACCTGGTCGGCGTACGCGGCCGCGAGCGAGAGGTCGTGCACGACGACGACCACCGCACCGCCCGCGGCGGCGTGCGCCCGGGCGAGCTGGAGCACGAGCTCCTGGTGCTTGAGGTCGAGCGCGGCGGTCGGCTCGTCGAGCATGAGGAGCGCGGTGCGCTGGGCGAGCACGCGCGCGAGCGCGACGCGGGCCTTCTCCCCGCCGGACAGCGACGTGAAGTGCCGCTCGGCGAGGTGCTCGACGTCGGTCGCGGCGAGCGCCTCGGCGACCGCGGCGTCGTCGTCGTCCTCGAACGGGGTGCCACGCCACGGCGAGCGGCCCATGCGCACGACGTCCACGGCGGTGAACGGGAAGCTCAGCGAGACCTGCTGGAGCATGACCGACCGGCGCAGGGCGAGCTCGGTCGGGGTCCACGCGGCGAGCGGGCGGCCGTCCACGGTGACGTCCCCGGCCTCGGGGCGCAGGTCGCCGGTGAGGACGCCCAGCAGCGACGACTTCCCGGCCCCGTTCGGGCCGAGCAGCGCGCGGACCTCGCCCGCGCGCACGTCGACCGACACGTCGCGCAGGATCGGCGCCTCGCCGAGGGTGAGGGACACGCCGTGCGCGGCGGTGACCACGTCGCCGGGCGCGGCCGGCCGGGGGAGGCGGGGCCGCCGTCGGGCACCGGTGACGGCGGTGCGCAGCGCGCCGAGGAACGACGACCCCTCGTGGCGCAGGTCGCTCATGCCCAGCCTCCCTGGCGCGAGCGCGTGCGGCGCAGCAGGTAGAAGAAGAACGGCCCTCCGACGAGCGACGTGATCATGCCGAGCGGCAGCTCGACGTTCGCGACGGCGCTGCGCGCGAGGAGGTCGGCGGCGAGCAGCACGACGGCGCCGCCCAGCACGGACGCGGGGACGAGCGTGCGGTGGCTCGGCCCGCACACCATGCGCACGAGGTGCGGCACGACGAGCCCGACGAACGCGATGATCCCCGTGAACGCGACCCCGGCGGAGACGAGCAGCGCGACGAGGACGATGACGAGCTGGCGCAGCCGCTCGACGTCGACCCCGAGGTGCTGCGCGGCGCGCTCGCCGAGCGCGAGCAGGTCCATCCTGCGGCGCACGAGCATCGCGCCGGTGACGCCGACGACCGCGATCGGCAGGACGACCGCGACGGACTGCCACGTCGCGCCGCCGAGCGACCCGAGCTGCCAGAAGACGATCTGCTCGCGCGCGGCCGGGTCGGCCACGAACGTGAAGAACGCGAGCATCCCGCCCGCGAACGCGTTGACCGCGATGCCCGTGAGGACGAGCGTCACGACCTCGGTGCGACCACCCGCGCGCGCGAGCGCGTAGACGACGAACGTGGTCACGAGCCCGCCGACGAACGCCGCCGCGGCGACCCACGTGCCGGGCACGAGCGCGCCCGCGGTGACGATGACCGCGCACGCGCCCACGGCCGCGCCCGAGGACACCCCGATGACGCCGGGCTCGGCGAGCGGGTTGCCGAACACGCCCTGCATGAGGGCGCCCGAGCACGCGAGCGCCGCGCCGACGACGATCGCCAGGACGACGCGCGGGAACCGCACGACCCACAGCGCGTTCTCGCCCTGCGGGTGCGACGGCATGGGTCCCCAGTCGAGCCCGACGTGGTGCGCGAGCGAGCCGAGCACCTCCGCGGGCGACACGGGCACCTGGCCCGTCATGCCGGACACGACGGTGAGCACCGCGAGCGCCACGCCCAGCCCGATCATCAGCCACCGGGCGGCGTGGCGGCGCTGCCGCCCGACGGCAGGCCCCACCCGGGCGGGCCGACCACCGGGGCGCGGGGCGCCGTCGGGCACGGCGACGCTCTCGGGACCGGGCGCGCCGTCGGGCGTGCCGAGGGGACGGGTGGCGGGCGCGCTCACGACGCCGGGAGCTCCGGCGCGGGCACGCCGTAGAAGGCCTCGACGAGCGACGCGATGGTGGAGCCGGTGCGGGGGCCGAACGTGAGCAGGCGCGAGCCGTCCATGTCGACGACGCGGCGCGCCTCGCCCGCGGGCGTCTGCGCGAGGCCGGGGATCGCCATCATGGCGTCGAGGCCGCCCATCGACTCGAGCCCGTCGGTCATGACGAGGTAGGCGTCGGGCGCGGCGCTGATGATCGCCTCGCTCGTGACCGGCGCGTACTGCTGCGTGAGGCCGATCGCCGTCCCGGCGTCCTCGCCGCCGATCTCGCGGATCAGGTCGTCGGCTCCGGAGCCGGGCCCGAACAGCATCTTGATGTTCGCCCCGCGCAGGTAGAGGAACGCGACGCGGGGCGTCCCGGTGTCCTGCGGCACCGCGGCGAGGGCTGCGCAGATCTGCCGGTCCGTGCGCTCGACGAGGGCCTCGCCCTGCGCGGGCACGCCCAGCGCGGTCGCGACGGCGCGGATCCGGTCGTCGACGCCGTCGAGCGTGCGGGCCTCGTCGAAGTACACGACGGGGATGCCCGAGCTCTCGAGCTGGCCGCGCACGTCGTCGGTGAGGATCGTCGCGTCGGTGAGGATCACGGAGGGGTCCAGCCCGAGGATCGCCTCGACGTCGAGCGCGTGGCCGGCGCCCGTGACGACGGGGACGTCCGCGGCCTCGGGGAAGCCGGTCGGCAGGTCGCGGCCCACGACGTTCGCGCCCAGCCCCAGGCTGTAGACGATCTCGCCGAGCGTCCCGTACAGGTCGACGGGGATGATGCGGCTCACGTCGGTGATCTCGACCTGGCGCCCGTCGACCGACTCGACCGTCACCGGGAGCTGCGGGGCGGGCGCGTCGGCGACCGGGTGGATCGCGTCGTCGGTGAACGTCGCGCTCGTGGGCCCGGTGGGGAACGACGCGGGGTCGACGTCGGAGCCGCCGCCCGCGGCCCGGGACTCCTCGAGCGTCGTGCAGGCGGGCGCCGTGGTCGCCGGGGTGTCGGTCGGGGTCGCCTCGACGGGCTCCGCGTCCTGGCTCGCCGCGGCCGACGGCGTCGCGGGCGGCTCGTAGGGGAGCGGCGAGCACGCGGCGACCAGGCCCAGCAGGACGACGGCGCCCGCCCCGGCCAGCGCGGTCACGGTCCGGCGTGCGCGGCGGGGTGCGGCACCCGGCGTGCCGGCGGGCGACGTCGGGCGGCGCGGCGACGAGCCGGTGTGCGGCGCAGGGCGGGCAGCGTGAGGCATGGAGTTCTCCAGGAAGCAGTCCGAGGGCGCGGCCGCCACGGCCGCCGCCACCAGGTAAGACGAGCCTAACCTGACCCGCGGACGTTTCTCGACCGCCGTGGAGGTAACTCACCTCACGAACGCCCCCCCGGCGCGCGGCCGAGCATGGCGACGTGGCCCGTCGGCTGGGTGGGACGGGCCGCGACCGCATGGTCGGCGGCGGGGGGCGGGGCAGGTCAGGGGTGGGCGGCGCCGAGGTCGGCGAAGAGGTCGCTGTTGAGGCGGAAGGCGTGCTTGGCCTCGGCGACGGTCTCGTCGAGCTGCTCGGGGGTGAGGACCAGGGCGTCGAGGCGCTCGCGGTAGACGTCCTTGAACGGCTTGGACTTGGGGATCTCGACGAACGTGTAGAAGGCGAGGCCGTCGCCCGAGAGCCCGTAGTGGCGCTCGAGCATGCGCTTGATGATCTGCCCACCCGAGAGGTCGCCGAGGTAGCGCGTGTAGGCGTGCGCCGCGTATGCCGGCAGCGACCCGCCGACCGTGCGCAGGCGGGCGACGTAGCGCTCGGTCGCGGGGTGGATCGTCACGCGCTCGGCCCAGTCGGCTCCCACGAGGAACGCGAGGTCCTTCTCGATCTCGGGGGTGCGCGTCAGCTCGTCGAACACGAGGCTCGCGCCCTGGGCGTCGTCGCGCATCGCGGCGCTCGCGTCCTCGAGCGCGCCGTAGATGGCCCACTGCTGGGCGGCGAGGTCGGCGTACGCGGCGACGTCGATACGCCCGGACATGAGCCGCTCGACGAACCCGGAGCCCTCGGCCTGCTCGTGCTCGGGGCGCGTGCCCTCGCGCAGCCGCTGCGACAGCGGGACGGACTCGTCGGCGCGGTGGAGGTCGTGGGTGAGGGCAGTCACGGGGTGGCTCCTGCGGGTGCGTCGGGGCGGGACAGCACGTCCTGACGCCGTGTCATGACGATGCGTCAGGAACTGTAACCCACGGAGGTGAGGCTTGCCTATACTCTGTCCGTCATCCGGCCCGGCCGAGCGGGCAGGGCGTCAGCCCGCGAGCGCGGGCGAGGTCGCGTCGGCCCCCACGGCGCGCAGCACGAACGCCTCCGTCGCCTCGATCGCCTGCTCGCGTGCGACCGGGTCGTCGGGCACGAGCCGCCCGGACAGGCACGCGTTGACGAGCTGGACGGTCGTGTCGATGTCCTGCGCGGGGAACTCGCCCGCCTCGATCCCCGACCGGACGATGCGGCGCAGGATCGCCTCGACGAGCTCGGCGTGCTCGCGCAGCCGCTGGCGCGTGGTGCGCGAGAGCACGGTGCGCAGGTCCGGCCCCGGGGCGAGGTGGAAGATGCGCTTGAGCTGCGCCTGCTGGCGGATGTACGTGCGCAGCTGCTCGACCGGGTCGTCCACGTGCTCCAGCGCGCGCTCCAGCGTCCCGACGTACTGCTCCGTCTCGTGGGTGATGAACCCGAGGAGCAGGGCCTCCTTGTCGGGGAAGTGGTTGTACACCGCGGTGCGGCCGACCCCGGCGGCGGCGGCGATGTCCGCGAGCGAGATGGCGTCGAAGCCCCGGTCCATCATGAGGGTCGAGAGCGCCGCGAAGAGCTTCTGCCGGGTCTGGGCGCGGTGCTCGTGGAGGGACCCTCCGATGATCTTGGGCATGCTGACATCATAGGCGGTTCGTGTCAGAACGCTAATCCCGGGCGACCGGCCCGCGGAGGGCGCTGCGCCGTCTGGCACACTGCCGCCATGGACACGACCGCGTCGCCCGAGGGCGTCCCCGCCGCCCCGGACCCGGAGTTCCCGCCCGTCCCCGCGGACACCAAGGACTGGACGTGGGTCATGGAGCGGCCGTGCCCCGCGTGCGGGTTCGTCGCCGGCGAGGTCACGCCCGACCGCGTGGGCGCCGTCGTGCGCGACGCCGTCCCGCGCTACGTCGCGGCCCTGGGCCGCCCCGACGCGCGGACCCGCCCCGACCCGACGACGTGGTCGGTGCTCGAGTACGCCGCGCACGTCCGCGACGTCTTCTCGGTGTTCGACGTGCGCGTGCAGTCCATGGTCGAGGGCGACGACCCGCAGTTCGCCAACTGGGACCAGGACGCGACGGCGGTCGCGGAGGACTACGCGCACCAGGACCCGGCCGTCGTCGCGCGCGAGCTCCGGATCGCGGGCGACCGCGTCGCGGGCCGCTTCGACGCGCTCGTCCCCGACCAGTGGGAGCGTCCCGGCCGGCGCTCGAACGGCTCGGTCTTCACCGTCCGGACGCTGGGGCAGTACTTCGTGCACGACGTCGTCCACCACCTCCACGACGTCGGCGCCTGATGCCCCGGGGTCCCCGTGAGCGGACCCACGCTCGTGACACCGCCGTAACACCGTCGCCTCCGGGGCGCTCTACGTTCCGGTCATGGACGCCCCCGTCGCCGGCCTGGTGCCGGACGCGCACGCCGGTGCGCACCTGCTCGCGACGCCCCGCTCGCGCGGCGCGGCCCGCACGCCCGTGGACGCGCTCGCGCGCGCCTGGTTCGCCGGTGCGGCCTGGACGACCCCGCCGGGCGGTGGGGGAGCGGCGCGCCCCATGGCCGGCGCGCGGTTCCGTGGCGTGGTGCCCGACGGCGTCGTCGCACCGGGCGAGCTGCGCCTCGCCGAGGGGGCGCGCGTCGTCGGGCCCTTCGCGCTCACGCCGCCGCAGACCCAGGCGCTCGGCCTCGCGGGCGGGGGCGCCGAGGCGTTCGCGCTGCACGTCGACCACCCCGACGCGCGGCTCGCGCCCGTCGCGCGGACCGGCGCCTGGACCGACACGTCGACCGGCACGTCGACCGGCTCGTTGACCGGCTCGGTGACCGACGACCGCGACGGGCTGGTGCGCGCGTTCCCGGCAGGCCTGCCGCAGGGGCTCGAGCTCCGCGTGCTGGGCTGGGCCGTCGCCGCGGCCCGGCGCGTCGGCGGCGCGGTCGTCGCGGACGGCCGGACCGTGCTCACGCCCGACCCGGCGTCGGGCGTCGACCTCACGCTCTACAGCGCCCACGTGCTCGGGCCCGACGACGCGCTCGGCGTCCTGCGCACGACGGTCCCCGGCGCGGGGGTCGTCGTGGTGCGGCCGGGCGCGGACGGCCTCGCGGAGTACGTGCTGTCGGGCGAGACCCCGTACGACGGCGCGGTGCGGCTCGAGGCCCGACGCGTCGCGCGGGTCCCGCTCGCGCTCGACGGCCTCGACTGGCGCGAGCACGGACCGCACGCCTACCGCCTCACGTGGGTGCCGACCGAGCCGGACGAGCTCGCGGTCGAGCGGCCCTCGGGGCTGCACGTCATCGCGCGCTCGCGAGCCCGGGTGCTGCTCGCCCGGCTCGCGGCGATGCTCCAGGGCCGGCTCGCGGGGACGCTCGTCGACGACGGCGGGTTCGTCGTGCGCGACCTCGACCTCGACGAGCGGCTCTCCCCGGCGGCGGCACCCACGGCGCGGTTCTGGGTCTGAGCGCGTGCACGGGCCGCGCCGCGGGGTCGGACAGGCCCGGTCCGCGCCGAGGCCTGTCCACAGAATTCATCCACAGGCCTGTGGGCGGCGTGGGAACGGCGCGGGACGTCCTGTGGACGAACCTGTGGTCATCCGGCTGGCCCAAATGACAACGGTGGGAACTCTTGCAGACCCCCGGGCCGAGGACTACAAACGTC
The DNA here is from genome assembly GCF_015327065.1 of Cellulosimicrobium sp. JZ28. NCBI lineage: Bacteria > Bacillati > Actinomycetota > Actinomycetes > Micrococcales > Promicromonosporaceae > Cellulosimicrobium > Cellulosimicrobium sp. JZ28. Next base: position 4,358,233 of record NZ_CP017660.1, read on the forward strand.
CGTAACGGCCCGGACGGGCGCACACGGACGACGGGGTTCCGGCACGCATCACGCAGGGGTCTGAGGGCCTCGCCAGGACCGCACGACGTCTCGCCGCGCACGCGAGGGCACGGCCGACCGGAGAACGGTGGACGACCCGCCACCCCCTGCTGCGGGGCTGCGCGCGACGGCGCAGGTTCCTACCGGACCCGGAAGGCCGACCGCGATCGGCGTCACCGCACCTGCCCGGGCACCCGGGCGGACGCGAGGGCGCCGGGCCGCCACGTCGCGAGCGGCGCCCCGACGGGCCACCCGGCCCGACCGCCCCGGGGTCGCGCGGACACGGCGAGGCCCCTCGGAATCCTGCTCCGAGGGGCCTCGTCCCCATTCTCCCGCGGGCACGGCTCGACGCGAAGACCGCCCCCAGACGCAGGACGGCGCCGCCCCGCGCGCCTACGCTCGTGCCATGAGCAACCTCGAGACCCGGCCCGAGGAGCGCGTCTGCTCGGCGGGCGCGCCCCACGACGACGGCGGAGGCGCCGCGGTCGAGATCCTCGAGCACCGGGACGTCCCGCTCGGGGGCACCCGGGCGATGCGCGTGCGGCGCACGATCCCGCAGCGCGCGCGGTCGCTCGTCGGCGCGTGGTGCTTCCTCGACCACTACGGGCCCGACCCGCTGCCCGCGATCGGCGACGGCACCGACGGCATGCAGGTGCCGCCGCACCCCCACACCGGGCTCCAGACGGTCACCTGGCTCTTCGCCGGGGAGATCCTGCACCGCGACGCCGTCGGGTCGCTCCAGACGGTGCGGCCCGGCGAGCTCAACCTCATGACCGCGGGCCGCGGCATCTCCCACTCGGAGGAGTCGCCGCGCGGCGAACGGCCCCCGGTCCTGCACGGCGTCCAGCTCTGGGTCGCGCTCCCGGGCGACCGCCTCGCGGACCCGCCCGCGTTCGAGCACCACGCCGACCTCCCCGTCGCCACGGTCGACGGCGCGCGCGTGCAGGTCTTCCTCGGCGCGCTCCGCGTGGGCGGCGCCGCCCTGCGCTCGCCCGCCACGACGTACACGCCGATCGTCGGGGCGCAGCTCGATCTGGCGCCCGGCGCACGCGTCACGCTCGACGTGGACCCGACGTTCGAGCACGGCCTCCTCGTCGACGAGGGCGTCGTGCGGCTGGAGGGCTCGCCCGTGCCGCCGTCGTCGCTGGGGTACGTCGAGCCCGGCCGCACGACGCTCGTCGTCGAGGCGGGGCCGGACGCCCCCGCGCGGGCGGTGCTCGTGGGGGGCGAGCCGTTCGGCGAGGGCATCGTCATGTGGTGGAACTTCGTGGGCCGCTCGCACGACGACGTCGCGCGCGCCCGCGCGGACTGGCAGGCCCAGCTCGTCGTCACGGGGGACCAGGGCCCGAACCGCGGCGGCACCCGGTACGCCGACGGCGCCCGCGAGCGCCGCTACGGCGAGGTCGTCGGGTACGACGGCGGACCCCTGCCCGCGCCCGCGCTGCCCGACGTCCGCCTGCGCCCGCGCACCCGGCCCGCCGCGCCGCCCCGCCCGTAGGCCGCGCCAGTAGACTGCCGCGCATGGCCAAGAACACCACGCCCGACTTCGTGCTGCGCCCGTTCGAGGGGCTCCCCGGCGAGACCGACTGGGTCGCGATGCGCGAGGTCGTCCCCTCGGCCACCGCGACCGCGCGCACGACCGCCGAGCACGGGGCGCGCGACGTCCTCGTCGTGACGGTCCTGCCCGCCGGCTGGGCCGCGCTGCACCGCCAGGACGGCGCGATCCTCCTCGCCGTCCAGACCCTCGCCGGCTCGGGCGACACGAGCCGCGACCTCGCCGCCGCGCTGCTCGAGGCGATCGACGCCGAGCCCGGCACGTCCATCGAGACGAGCGCCCTGCCCGACGCCGGCCCGCGCCTGCAGGACGTGCTCGACCTCTCCGTCCCGTTCGACGTCACCGTGCACGAGGACTTCGCGTTCTGGCTCGGCCCGTCGGCGGAGATCACTCCCGACCTGCGCGCCTCGCTCGACCAGGCGGCGGAGTCGATGGTGCCCACCGTCAAGCTCGACGCGGTCGAGTCGGCGTACTGGTGCCGCATGTCGCGCGAGTTCCTGCGCTGGGCCCGCCCCGAGCCGGAGGACGCGCTCATCGACGCGATCTCGCGCCTGCACGCGAAGCGCGAGTCCGGCCTCGCGGGCGGCAAGTTCGTCGGCGCCTTCCGGTCGAGCGGCCTGCTCGTCCCCGTGTGGGAGCTGCCCCGCGGCACGGAGGCGGACGAGCTCGAGGGCCCGGTCGCGGAGCTCGACGCGCGGCTCACCGAGGCGCTCGCGGTCACGGAGCCGCTCGACGCGAACGAGCGCCGTGCGCGCGCGGGCATCGTGTCCCGGCAGGTCACGCTCCGCTGACCCGGAGCAGGCTGATCCGGAGCCCCCGCGCGAGAGCGCACGACGCGGGAGCGCGACCACGCCGAGAGCCCGCCGACGCCCCTGTCGGCGGGCTCTCGCGTCGAGTAGGATCCGGGAGACCTGGGAACGCAGCCCGGTCGTCCTGCGGAGATCCCGAGCGGATCCGCTGGTGGAACGACGACACATCTGCGGCCAACTCTTTGCACTACTAGGCTGGACGGCGTGAACGCGGACCATCGGTCGACCGATACGGGGAAGAACACGGGGAGTACCCCCACGAGCACGGCGAGCACGCCGCCGACGTACCTGTCGGCGTCCGGCACGCGGGCGCGCACGCCGCGCCCCGTGGCCGGTGACGGGCGCACGGGCCGCGCCGTCCGCCAGCGCGTCGCGGTGATCATCCCCGCGAAGGACGAGTCCCGCCGCATCGCCGCCACCGTGCGCGCCGCGAAGGCCATCCCGCACGTCGACCTCGTGCTCGTCGTCGACGACGGGAGCGAGGACGACACCCAGCACGTCGCGCGCGAGGCGGGCGCCGTCGTCGTGCGGCACTCCCACAACCGCGGGAAGGCCGCGGCCATGGAGACGGGCGCCGCCGTCGTCGCGATGCGTGACGCGGCCGACCGTCCGCCGCGCCTCCTGCTCTTCATCGACGGCGACCTCGGCGAGACCGCGGTGAACACCGCGCCGCTCGTCGCGCCCGTGCTCGACGGGTACGCCGACGTCGCCATCGCGCTGCTCCCGCCGCAGCCGGGCGCGGGCGGCCGGGGGATCGTCGTGGGGGCCGCGCGCCGCGCGATCCAGTCCCTCACGGGGTGGACCCCGACGCAGCCCCTCTCCGGGATGCGGTGCCTCACGCGCGAGGCGTTCGAGGCCGCGACGCCGCTCGCGCGCGGGTGGGGCGTCGAGACGGGCATGACGATCGACCTGCTCCGCAAGGGGTACGTGGCGGTCGAGGTGCCGTGCGACCTGCGCCACCGCGCGTCGTCGAACGACCTCAAGGGCCAGCTCCACCGCGCCGCCCAGTACCGCGACGTGCTGCTGGCGGTGAACGCGCGCAAGATGCGCTCCGCCGTCGACCGCGTGCGCGCGGGCGACCACTGACCGAGGCGGCGCTCAGGGCGTCGGCGTGCGGACCATGCCGTGCACGACGGGACCGTCGTGCACCTGCGTGGTCGCGGTGCGCACGAAGCCCAGCCGCTCGTAGAAGGTGACGTTGCGCGCGTCGGAGGTCTCGAGCGCGACGGGCGCGTCCCCGAGGGCGGGATCGCGCAGGGCGGCCCGGCACACCGCGCTGCCGAGCCCGGTGCCCTGGAGCGACGGCAGGACCCCCACCGTCGCGAGCGTCCACGCGTCCGGCGGGGACGGCGGGAGCTCGGCGGCGGCCACGACCTGCAGGCGCGGGCCGTGCAGCGCGGCGACGCGCTCCTGGACGTCATCGGGGGGAGCGGGGGCGTCGGGCGGCATGAGCGCGACGACGGCGTCCGCCGGGTCGTGGACGACCACGATCCCGTGCGCGAGGGCGTGCTCGAGGTAGATCTCCTGGAGCGCGGCGAGGCGCTCGGGGTAGTCGTCCTCCGGAACGGCCCAGCGGGTCCAGGGGTAGTCGTGGAACGCGGCGGCGAGGGTGCGGGCCGCGGCGGGGAGGTCGGCGGCGGTGGCTCGACGGAACGTCGGGGTCATGGTGCGGTGCCTCTCGGGGTCGGGTCGGGCTGCGGCTCGATCGCGCCGGTGCGGGCGATCTGCTCGAGGGTGCGCACGTGCTGCCGGAACGCGTCGAGCCCGCGGTCGCTGATGCGGACCCACGTGCGCGTCCGGCGTCCGGCGGCCTCCTTGCGGATCTCCACGAGACCCGCGTCGGAGAGTGCGGTGAGGGCCTGGGAGAGGGACGAGTCGCTCAGCTCGACCAGGTCGGCCAGGAAGCGGAAGTCCGCGCTCTCGACGTTCGCCAGGGCGGCGAGGATCGAGAAGCGCACGGGCGAGTGGATGAGCGCGTCCAGGCCCTTGCGCGGGTGGCTCACCGGCGTGCGCTCGCGAACGCGCACGCCGCGAACGGGGACGCGGCGACGACGCCGGCGACGACCCACCAGGCGGGCGACGTCGCGCCGACGAGCTGGAGCGCCGGGTCGAGCATCACGAAGTACAGCACCGCCCAGGTGATGAGGGCGATGCCCATGTCGCGCACCCAGTGCCGGGGCGCCGTCCGGTGGTGCCGCGCGACGGCGGACCACAGCAGCGCGAGGACGACCACGAGCACCGTGGTGGCGGGCCACCACGGTGCGTCGAGGGCGTCGATCGCGATCGTGTACGCGAGCGCGGCGACGGCGTGCCCGACGCTGAGCCAGGGGTACCAGCGGGTCGCGCGGTGGGCCTGGGCGGCGACCTCCTCCGCCTGGCCGAGCTGACGACGGGCCTGCTCCGGGGTGATGGAGTTCTGGATCATGCAATCACTTTAACACTCCTAAAGTGATTGCTGTCCACCCGACGCGGTGTCCTCCCGCATCTCCTCGAGCGGGCGGTTCGCCGTCTCGGGCAGCGCGCGGAGCACGAGCACGAACGACGCCGCCGCGAACACCGCGTAGAGGGCGTAGCTGCCGGGGAGCGACAGGTCCCGGAGCGAGGGGAACGTGAGGTTGACGGCGATGCCCGCCGCCCAGTTCGCGGCGGCGGCGAGCGACGCGGCGCGGGCGCGCAGCAGGTTGGGGAACATCTCCCCGACGAGGATCCACACCACCGGGCCCCACGAGACGGCGAAGGCCACGACGAAGACGTTCGCCGCGACCAGGGTCACGACGCCCCACGCGTCGACGAACGCGACGCCGTCCGCGGTCTGCTGCGCCTGGGCGAACCCGGTCGCCATGACGGCCAGGGCGACCGTCATGCCCACCGACCCCACGAGCAGCAGGCGACGCCGACCCACGCGGTCGACGAGGAAGATCGCGACGACGGTCGCCGCGACGTTGACGAGCGACGTGAGGGCCGAGAGCCAGAAGGCCTGCTGCTCGCCGAAGCCCACCTGCGCCCAGAGCGACGTCGAGTAGTAGAAGATGACGTCGATCCCGACCAGCGCCTGGAGCGCGGCGAGCGCGATCCCCAGCCAGACGATGGGCTTGAGGCGGCCCGGGCCGGAGAACAGGTGGGACCACGCCGGCCGCGCCTCGTGGAGCGTCCCCTCGATGGTCGCGACGCCCAGCAGCGCGTCGCCCTCCGGGACGCGGTGGAGGCGGCGCAGCGTGCGGGCGGCGCCGTCCCGGTCGCCGCGCATCACGAGGTACCGCGGCGACTCGGGCAGCAGGACCGCCGCGACCACGTACGCGAGCGACGGCACGACCGCGACGAGGAACATCCACCGCCAGGCGGGCAGGCCGAGGGCCAGCTCCGCCTCGGCCCCGCCCGCCGCGCGGACGAGGAACGCGTTCGAGACGAGCGCGGCGAAGATGCCCAGGACGATCGACATCTGCTGCGCCGTCGCGAGCCGCCCGCGCAGCCGGGCGGGGGCGATCTCGGCGATGTAGAGCGGGGCGACGACGGACGCCATCCCCACCCCGACGCCCCCCAGGAAGCGCCACAGCGCGAGGGTCGGGCCGTCGTGCGCGAAGGCGCACAGCACCGACGTGGTGACGAACAGGGTCCCGGCGACCATCATGAGGCGCCGTCGCCCGAAGCGGTCCGCGATCGTGCCCGCGGAGAAGGCGCCCACGGCCGCGCCGAGCAGCGCGCTCGCGACGATCACCCCGACGAGCGCGCTCCCGACGCCGAGCTCGGCCTTGAGGGCGTCGACGGCGCCGTTGACCACGGCCGTGTCGAAGCCGAACATGAACCCGCCCAGCGCCGCCCCGACGGTCGACGCGACGACGAGCGGGGTGAGGGCGCCGTGGCCGAGCCGGCCCGTCGGGGCGTTCACGGCGTGCCCCGGCGGGCGGTCGTCGGGGTGGAGGTCTGCGTCATCGGAGGTCCTCTCGAAGGGTGTCGACGGGGTGGGCGATCGTGCTGAACAGGGCGTTGGCGGCCTGCCGCGAGTCGAGCCGCGTGTGCTGGACGACGACGGGCGCCGACGCGACGACGACGGCCGAGTGGTCGGTGCCGCGGGGCACGGGCTCGGGGTCGTCGAGGTCGTTGAGCGTCACGTGGCGCACCCGCTCGGCGGGCACCACCACGACGTAGGGGCCGGCCGGCGGGCGGTCGGCGAAGTAGAGCCGGATCTCGACGCGCGCGTCGTCGGGGCCGGCGTTGAGCAGGCACAGGCTCTCGTGGCTCGCGAGGGTCGGGTCGTCGCCCGTGCCGTACGGCGGGATCCAGCCGTCGCCGATCGCCCAGCACGTCGCCCCGACCCGGGGGCGACGTGCCGGGGCGTCCGGCGCGCTCATACGCTGATCGACGACTTGGCGAGGACGCCGCCGTCGCACCCGACGAGCGACCCGGTCGTGTACGACGAGCGGTCCGACAGCAGCCAGAGCACGGGCTCGGCGATCTCCTCGGGCCGCGCGAGCCGACCCAGCGGGACCTCGTGCTCGATCTGCGCGCGCGTCGCGGCGATCTCGTCGGCGGGCACGTTGGCCCACATGAGGGGGGTCTCCGTCGGGCCGGGGACGATCGCGTTCACCCGGACCCCGTGGCGCGCGTAGTCGACCGCGAGGGTGCGGACCATGGACGACACCGCGCCCTTCGAGGCGCCGTACGCCGTCGCGCCCCCGGCCGCGAAGCCGACCGTCGCGGCGGGCGAGCCGCACAGCACGACGCTCCCGCCGTCGCCGTCGATCATCGCGCGCAGCACCTCGCGCACGACGAGGAACGTGCCCGTCACGTTGACGTCGAGCACGCGGCGCCACGTGGCCGGGTCGAGCTCGTGCGCCGCCCCGCCCACGTCGATCCCGGCGCCCGCGAAGAGGCCGCGCAGCGGCGGTCCGGATTCCGCGACCGTCCCGACCGCCGCCGCGACGGCGGCGGCGTCGGTCACGTCGAGCACGTGCGCGCGCCCGTCCCCGCCCGCCTGCCGGGCGAGGTCCACGGTGGCCGCGGCGCCGTCGGGGTCGAGGTCGAGCACGTGCACGAACCAGCCGTCGCGCGCCGCGCCCACGGCGACCGCGCGGCCGATCCCCGACGCCGCGCCCGTCACGACGAGCGACCGCGGGCTCACGACGCGCTCCCGAGCAGCGCGTCGACGTCGCAGTAGCGCGCGAGGCGGTCGCGGTCGAGCGTGATGCCGAGGCCCGGGCCGTCCGGGATCGGGAGCATCCCGTCCGCGTCGAGCGTCCAGCGGTCGGTCGTCAGGTCGTCGATGTAGGGCGAGCCGGTGACGTACTCGACGAGGTCCGTGTCCGGCAGGGCGGAGGCGAGCTGGAGGTCCGTGGCGAGCCCGACGGCGGTGTTCCACCCGTGCGGCACGAGCTTGACGCCGTGGTCGTGCGCGGACCACGCGATGCGCCGCAGCTCGCTCGTCCCGCCGACCTTCGTGACGTCGGGCTGCACGATGTCGAGGGCGCCGCCCTCGATCCACGGCTGGAACGCCTGCCGACGCGTGAGCACCTCGCCGCCCGAGATCGGCACGGGCGAGCGCCGGCGCAGGTGCGTGTAGTCCTCGATCGCGTCCGGCGGGAGCGGCTCCTCGAACCACGCGACGCCGTACGCGTCGAGCATGCGCGCGGTGCGCAGGGCCCACTTGTAGCCCTGGCTCCACGCGCTGTCGCTGCCGCCCGCGTCGACCATGAGCATCGCGTCGGGGCCGACGGCGTCGCGCGCCGCGGCGACGATGCGCTCGTCGAGCCGCTCGTCGACCCGGCCGAAGGGACCCCAGCCGATCTTGAACGCGGTCCACCCCTCGGCGCGCAGCGCGGTGAGGTGGTCGCGCAGCGCGTCGGGCTGGTCCATGAGCAGGGACGCGTACGGGCGCACCCGGTCGCGGTACCGCCCACCGAGGAGGCGCCCGACGGGCTGGCCCGTCGCCTGGCCGAGGAGGTCCCACAGCGCGGTGTCGACGCCGCTGATCGCGTGCGTGATCGACCCGCCGCGGCCCATCCAGAACGTCGTGCGGTGCAGGCGCTCGCTCGTGCGCTCGGGCTCCAGCGCGTTCGCCCCCAGGAGCAGGGGCCGCAGGACGTCGAGCGCGCCGCGCACGAGGTCCTCGGTGGTGAACACGCTGCCGACGCCGACGAGACCCTCGTCGGTGTGGACGGCGACGAGGGTGTGCACGACGTCGTCCTGCCGCAGCTCCTCCTGCCAGCCGCCCTCGGGGGTGGCGCCGCGCAGCCCGGCGGCGGTGATGGCGGTGATCCTCATGGGTGTCCTCTCGTCGGGGCCGTGGACCGCGACTCTAGGTCGCTAGATGGTAGATGGTCAACCATTGGCCACCTACTAGGGTGGTGCCCTCCCGAGTGAGAGGTCGCCGTCGTGCCCGTCCTGCCCGCATCGCCGCCCGAGTCCCGGCGCGACTGGGTGCTGCGCCACCTGCGCGAACGCATCGCCTCCGGCGACCTGGCCGCCGGGGACCGTCTCGTCGAGCGCGACCTCTCCGCCGCCTACGGCATCAGCCGCGGCCCGGTGCGCGAGGCGATCATGGTGCTCGAGCAGGAAGGGCTCGTCGTCTCCCACCCGTACCGCGGCGCCGTCGTGGTGGACATCTCCCAGGAGGAGATCGCCGAGATCCTCGTCCCGGTGCGGACCGTCATCGAGAAGGTCGCGTTCCGCTCGGCGGCGCGCGCGCAGGACCCCGCGCTCCTGGACGCGCTCGACCGCACGGTGGCGGCGATGGAGCGCGCGGCGGACCCGCTCGACGCCCGTCGCCTCGCCGACCTCGACCTCGAGTTCCACGAGGCGGTGATCGCCGCCGCGAGCCACACGCAGTCGCTGCAGATCTGGCGGCTCATCCAGCCGCGCGTCCGCGCGTACTTCGTCCGCGACGCGCCGCACCACGAGGACCCGCACGCCGTCGTCGAGCAGCACCGGGAGCTGCTCGCGTCGCTGCGGTCAGGCGACCCGGACCGCGCGGAGCGGGCGGTCGAGGAGCACATCGCCGTCTACCTGCAGCCCTGAGGCGCGCCCCGGCCGGTGGCCCCGATCGGTGCCCGGACGCACCATGGGAGGACGGGGCACGACGTCGTGACCCGGCGGCGCGCGGTCCCGCGTGCCGTGCCGACGACGACGGGGGCAGCGCGATGTGCACAGGGATCAGGTTCTCGGACGACCAGGGCAGCGTGTACCTGGCACGCAACCTCGACTGGACGAGCGGGTACGGGCAGCAGGTCGTGGTGACGCCCACGGGCTACGCGCCGCGCTCGCCGTTCGGTGCCGTGCGCTCGATCGAGCACGCGGTCATCGGCATGGGCATCGTGGAGGAGGACACCCCGCTCTACTTCGACTGCGGCAACGACGCGGGCCTGGCCGTCGCGGGGCTCAACTTCCCGGGCTACGCGGCCTACGCGCCCGGACCGGTCGACGGCGCGGTCAACGTCGCCGCGTTCGAGCTCCCGCTGTGGGTGTGCGCGCAGTTCGCGAGCGTGGACGAGGTCGAGGCGGCCCTCGCGGACGTGGTGGTCGTCGACCGGCCCATCAACGAGAAGTACCCCAGCTCGATGCTGCACTGGATCGTCGCCGACGCGCAGCGCGCGATCGTGCTCGAGCACACGGCGGACGGCCTGCACGTGTTCCAGGACGACGTCGACGTGCTCACGAACCAGCCCGGGTTCGACTGGCACCACGAGAACCTGCGCAACTACCTCAACGTCTCGCCCGACTTCCCCGAGGACACGGTCGTGGGCCGGGCCCACCTCGCCCCGTTCGGCTCGGGCTCGCACATGCGCGGCGTCCCCGGCGACTACTACTCGCCGTCCCGGTTCGTCCGGGCCGCGTACGTCAACTCCCACTACCCGACGAAGGGCACCGAGGAGGAGAACGTCAGCCGCGCCTTCCACACGCTGCAGCAGGTCGCGATGGTCGACGGCTGCGCCGCGATGGGGTCGGGCGAGTTCGAGATCACGGTGTACACCGGGCTCTTCTCGTCCCGCACCTCGACGTATTACTGGAACACCTACGAGGACCCGGCGATCCGGAGCGTCGCCCTCGGTGACCACGCCACGGGCGGCACGGAGCTCGTGCTCGTCTAGCGCGTCACGACGCGGCGCTCTCGACGCGCGACGCGGAGTCCGCCCCGGTGCGCTCGTCCGGGTCCTCGCGCTCGCCCTCGGCCGTGCCGTCGGCCTCGTCCGCCGCGTGGAGCGCGGCGACGGTGAGCAGCGGCACCGCCGGGATGAGCGCGATGAGCGCGATCCGCACGCCGAAGTCGTTGACGAGGGAGCCCGCGACGGCCACGATCCACAGGGCCAGCAGGGTCGGGCGCACCAGCGGCCACGCGGCCTCCGTCCGCGCGAACCAGCGCGGCGTGAAGCGTCGGGGCCAGAACAGCAGCAGCGCGGCCGCGACGAGCACGGCGATCGTCAGCCACACCGGCACCCCGCCGAGCACGGACCGTGCCGCGTAGCCCGCCTTGCGCAGCAGCGTCTCCCACGCCGACCCGTCGACGACCTGCCCGACGAACCGGCCCAGGTGCGAGCGCTCGTCGGCCGGGCGCAGCCAGTCGAGCACGCCGACGGCGGCGACGAGCGCGACGCCCGCCGTGGCGACGAGCAGGAAGCGGCGCCACGTGACGCGCGCGCCCGAGGCGGCGAGGCCCAGCACCGCGAACGCGGGCACGACGACGAGGCCGCCGCCCAGGTCGGCGCCGAGCGTCGGCCACACGTCCACGACCATCGTCACGAGGCCGATGACCCCCACCGTCGCGGCGGCGGCGTACCGGTGGCCGCGTGCGACGAGCCACTGCGCGAGCGCCGCGGCGACGACGAGCGCCGCGACCGCGTACACGGAGAACGTCGGGTTCCCGAACCCGTAGAACCGGGCGCCGAAGGTGGGTGCCGAGCCGAGCGGGCTGGCCCGGTTGAGCGGGGTGCCGACGAGCGCGTCGAGCGTGAGCACGGCGAACGTGATGCCCGCGACGATCCCGGGCCCGAGCCACACCGGCCGACGCGGGGCGAGCGCGCCCAGGCCGGCGACGGCCGCCGTCGCGAGGACCGTGGAGACGACGATCGCGAGGGTCTGGTTCCCGAACCGCCACCAGCCCGTGAGCGACACGAGGAAGGCGGCGGTGGGCACCGCGGCGACGACGAGCGCGGACCCGCGGGCCCAGTGCGCCGCCCGCGCCCAGCGGGCGCGCGCACGGTCGCCCGTCGCGCGCGCGGCGCGCGGCGCGAGCAGGAGGCAGAGCCCGGCGATCACGAGCCCCGCGTAGAGCGGCACGTCGACGAACGCGGTGTAGACGGCGCGGCGCACGTGGTCGCGGGTCGTGAGGTCGGCGAGGGCGTCGGCGGTCGACGTCGCGTCGGCCGGGCGCGGCGAGCCCCAGGCCAGGGGGGTGTCCTGGATCCGCGCCGGCGTGGCGGCGCCCGCGGCGTCGAGCACCGTCGCGGGGACGTCGAGCACGCGCGCGACGCCGTCGGTCCGGGTGGCGGCGCTCGTCAGATAGCGCGACTGGTCGGGACCGTCGGACGACGGGCGCACGAGCGTCGTGCCGAGCGCGGGCCGCGTGCCGGGCGTCCCGGCGACGTCCACGACGAGCACGGTCGTGCCGCTCGGAGCGGCGTCGAGCACGGCACCGACGGTCGCGTCGACCGCGGTGAGGCGGTCGGCGCGCAGGGTGCTGCGCAGCGTGGCGCGCTCGTCCGCCGGGAGGTCGGGGTCGACGACCGGCGGGGTCGCGTCGCCCGCGTCGACGACGGTCACGGGGCACGCGAACGCGTCGGAGCCGGGTGCGGTCGCGTCCGCGAGGTCCCGGTAGCGCGCGACCTGGCCCGCGGAGTCCGCGAGGGCGACCGCCGCGCCGGGGCCCACCGCCGTCGCGCACACCGCGCCGTCGGCGCCGGCCGCGGCGAGCGCGTCGCCGAGGACGCCGAGGCGCGCCTGGTAGCCCGAGCCGCGCTGGAGCGCGACCAGGTCGTCCCAGCCCTCGACCTGCGCACCGTCCGCACCGTCGGGGGCGGGCTGCGCCGTCGGGCACGCCCACGCGCCGTCGGGCGCGCGCTCGGTCGCGACCTCGGCGAGCTGCCCCGCGGAGAGCGCGAGCCAGCCGCCGACGGTGCAGCGGCTCGCCGCGCCCGTGGGCTGGGAGACGCCGCCGGCGCCCGCGCCGTCGGTGAGCAGGGCGTGGAGGGTCGGGGTGGCGGACGACGTGACGTCGCTCCACGTGACGCCCGTGGTCCCGACGACGACGACCGGCCGGTCCGTCGCGATCGCGTCGGAGCGGGTCACCGACGCCTCGCCGCCCGCCGGGGCGGCGCTGGCCGCCGGTCGGAGCCCCGTCGAGGCGAGCACCGTGGCGGCGAGCAGGACGACGAGCAGGAGCCCGCCCCCCACCGTCGCGAGCATCGTCGGCATGCGCCGGATCCCCGGCTCGGGAACCGCTCCCGCGATCTGCCGGGGAGCGGGCCGCGCGAGGAACCCCGGGACGATCATCGCGGTCGCGACCACCACGACCATGACGGCGATGATGACGCCCGAGTCGTTGAGGACGGAGCCGACGCCCGCGACGACGACGAGCGCGACGACGAGCGGGCGCAGCACGGGCCAGGTCTCGTAGGCCCGCGCGACCTCCGGGAGGCGGAAGCGCTCGGGGCGCAGCACGGCGACGGCCACGAGGACCACCAGCACCGCGGCGACCGCGCCGAGCGGGTTCGCGAGGGTCGCCCACGCACCGAGCGCCTTGCGGCCGATCACGTCGAGCGCGGCGCCGTCCACGACGGACTGGACGAACCCGCCGAGGTGGGACCGCCCGCCCGGCAGCAGCCAGTCGACGACCGCGACGACCACGACCACGAGCACCGTCGCGAGCGCGACGACGAGCGCGCGCAGCCACGTGATGCGGATGCGGCCCACGAGGAGCGCGAGGACGGCGAACGCGGGGACGAGGGCGAGGATGCCGCCGAAGTCGGCGCCGAACGCGGGCCAGCCGTCGATGACGACCGTGACGACCCCGACGGCGACGACGGACCAGGCCGCGAGCCGGCGTCGTCCGCGGGCGGTCGCGGCCGACGCGAGGCCGCCCGCCAGCACGAGGGCGGCGACGGCGTACACGGCGAAGGTCACGTTGTTGAAGCCGTAGAAGCGCGTGAAGCCCACGACGGCGGACGTCCCGAGCAGGGAGGCTTGCTGGAGCGTCGTGCCGGTCGCGCCGTCGACGGTGAGCACGAGCCACGTCACCCCGGCGAGGGCCGACGGCAGCGCCCAGGGGCGCCGCGGGAGGAGGCGCGAGACGACCCACGCGACGAGGGCGACGACGACCGCGCTCACCGCGAGCGCGAGCGTGAGCGCCGGGGCGGGCGCGCTCCACACCCACCAGCGGGACAGGCTCGCGAGCGACGCCGCGACGGGAGCCGCCGCGGCCACCATGAGCACGGCGGAGAGCACGCGCAGGCCGCGCGGCCCCGGGCCGGGCTCGCGCCCGCGGCGGACGGCGGCGCGGCGCGCCCACAGGGCGCCGCCGAGCGCGAGGACCAGGGTGGCGACGAGGAGGCCCACGAGCACGGGGTAGAGCGTGGGGATGGTGCTGGTGAGGACGTTGAGGTACTGCCGGTTCTCGACCGTGCGGGCGACGTCCATGCGCCGGACCTCGCCCTGCTCGAGCGCGGCGCCCTCGAGCCCCTCGGTGCTGCCGCCCGCAGACTCCACGACGGTCGCCGTCAGGTCGGCGAGCTGGACGATGCCGTCCTGCTGCGTGCTCGGCGAGTGGAGCCAGCGGCTCGTCGGCTGTCCCTTGCGCCAGTCGACGACGACCTGGAGCCCTGCCTCGCTGACCGGTCCGGCCGACACGCCGGCCACGACGACGCGCGTGCCCCGGTCGACCTCGTCCATGACCCGGGCGAGCGCCTCGTCGAGCTCGTCGAGGCTCTCGCCGCGGCCGGTGGCCGAGTCGACGATCTCGCCCTGGTCGACGACCGTCACGTCGCACGCGTCGAGGCCGCCGTCGGGGAGGGCGGCGAGCGAGGGCGCGTACCGCTCGACGTGACCGACGGCGTCCGCGAGCATCACCGCCGCACCCGGCCCGACGGCGGTCGTGCAGACGCCCGTCTCGACGATCCGGGCCGCGGCGGTCCCGGGGTCGTGCCGCGCCGCCTGAGCGGGCGTCTCCTCCGTGGCGGGCGTCGTGAGGACGGCCCAGCCGGGGACGTCGGCGGGGCGTGCGTCGGGCGTGGTCGTGCCGGTCGTCGCGACGGCGGGCACGGGCAGGGGGAGGCAGCCGTTCGCCGGCTCCTCGGCGTCGGCGGGGAGGGGCTCCGCGGGCTGCTCCGCCGTCTGGGCCGAGACCATGCGCCCCGCGGAGAGCGTGAGCCACGCGTCGGTCGTGCACGCCGTGCGCCCGAGGTTGAGCGACGCGACGGACCCCGTCCGGATCATCGACCACAGCGTGGGCGTCGCGGTGGGGGAGACGTCGCTCCAGTACAGGCCGGCCACCGCGACCAGCACGACGGGCCGCGGGTCGTGCGTCGGTGCGGCGGCGAGCGGGCTCGTGGTCTCGGCGACGCCGGCCGCGGTGCCCGAGCCTCCCGCCGCGACCGCCGGGGGCGCCCCGGTCGCCGCTGCCGCCGTGGTGGTCGCCGCCGCGGGGCCCGCCGTCGCGAGGAGCGTCAGCAGCAGCGCGACGGCGGTGGCGAGCGACGCCGTCCGCCGCCCGAGGCCCCGGTCCCGGCGGACGGGCTGGGTGCGGGCAGGGGGGAGCACGGCGGCCGGGAACGTCACCGGACCAGCCTACGGGGGCGCGACGCGCCGCCCCGGACCGGCCCGGCCGCGTCCGCGCAGGTCCGCGCGCGACGCTCACGCGGCCTCCACGGGGGCTGCGCGCAATCTTCTGGACGAGCAGACTTGGGAGCGTGTACAACTTGTATCCATGTACAAATTGAAGGAGCGACGGTGCGTGCGCTGACCCGCGCCGAGGCGCGGTCCGCGATCGTCAACGTCGACCCGGCGGAGGGGAAGGTCCGCCTGCCCGGCCACTTCGACGCGCTGCGCTGGGAGGAGCTCGACTACCTCGGGTGGCGCGACCCGCGCGCGCCCTCCCGCGCGTTCCTGGTCGCGGACGTCGACGGGCTCGCGGTCGGGGCGCTCCTGCGCCAGAGCCCGAGCCACGCCGAGGCCGGGTCGCGCGCCGTGATGTGCGCCCTGTGCCGCTTCTCGCGGCGCTTCAACGAGGTCGCGCTGTTCGCGGCGCACCGGCCGTCGCGCGACCCGCGGAAGCGGCTCAGCAGCGTGGGCCTCCTGCTGTGCACCGACCTCGACTGCCACCGCAACGTCCGGACCGTCCGGTCCGGCGGTCCGCTCGACCCCCCTCCCGACGAGGTCGTGCGGACTCGTCGGGAGGGCCTGCGGGCGCGTACCGTCGCGTTCCTGCACACCCTGACCGACGGCGCCCCGACGGCGCGGACGAGGAGTCGTTGATGGCCTACCTGCCGCGCGCGGAGCGTCGGGACTCCATCGTCGCGGCAGCGGCGGCCGTCGTGCGCCGCGACGGGCTCGGCGCCGTCACCGCGCGCGTCGTCGCCGACGAGCTGGGCGGGTCACCCGGGCAGATCCACCACCACTTCGCGTCGACCGACGAGCTCGTCGCCGAGGCGTGGCGGCGGTACGCCGACGTCGAGATCGGCGCCTTCGAGGAGGCTGCCCGCGGCCGCTCCGCCCGTGCCGCGCTCGAGCTCTTCTTCGAGGACCTGCTCGGGCCCGACGGTGACGGCCAGGCGCTCGCCCGGTGGGCGGAGGCCGGGGCGCACGCGCAGCTGCGGCCCGCCGTCGCGCGGGCGTACGTGGAGACGCTCGGGCTCCTGACCGACGTCCTGGCGGACGTCCTCGGCGACCGCGGCGACGCGCGACGTCGGGAGGCCGCGGGACGCCTGCTCATGGTCGGCGTCGGCCTCGCGGGCCTCACCCGCGTCGGCGGGGAGCGGGTCGTCCCGCCGGCGGCCGTCATGCGGTCGGCGATCGACGCGGAGACGGCCCGCGCGGACTGACCTCGTGGATCGACCGCGCGGCACCGACCGCGGACCGGGCCCGTCGCCCGCCGCCGCGCGTCAGGCCGTGCGCACCACGAGGGCACCGGGGTCGACGCGCGTCTCGATCTCGACCGCGAGCCCCAGCACGTCGCCGTCGACCTGGGCCTGCTCGCCCTCCTCGACGCGCACCCGGACCCGCCGGGCCCGCGCGTGGTCGATGCGCCCGATCTTGGCGGGCAGGTCGTTCCGGACGCCGAGGCCCTGCATGACGACCTCGCCGAAGAGCTGCGCCCACCCCACGACGCCGCCGCGCGTGTCGACCGCGGCGACGTCGAGCACGCCGTCGTCGATCACGGCGTCGGGCAGGAGCGTGATGCCGCCGGGGAGCCGCCCGCAGTTGCCGATCATGAGGGAGCGCAGCCGCGCGTCGACGGGCGGCGAGTCGTCGAGCTGGATGCGGGCCCGCATGCGCCGGCCGTGCAGGTGGCGGATCCCGGCGACGAAGTACGCGACCCAGCCGACCTTCGCCTTGAGCTCGTCGTCGGCGTCGGCGACCATCGCGGCGTCGAACCCGAGGCCCGCGATGACGAGGAAGATGTGCTCCTTGCCGGGCTCCCGGACGGGGTCGAGGCTCGTGCCCTCCACGTCCCCGGGGCCCGCGGGGTCCGCGTACCGCAGGACCGTGACCCAGCCGACGTCGATCGGGCGGTCGGACCCCGCGATCACGACGGCGAGCGCCGCGCGGGCGTCGCCCACGGGCAGGTCGAGGTTGCGCGCGAGGAGGTTGCCGGTGCCGACGGGCACGAGGCCCATCGTTCGGCCGCTGCCGACCATGCCCTCCGCGACCGCCCGCACGGTGCCGTCCCCGCCCACGGCGACGACGACGTCCGCCCCCTGGGCGAGCGCGGCACGGGTCTGCCCGACGCCCGGGTCGGCGACCGTCGTCTCGAACCACAGCGGGTCCGGGAGCGCGGCGTCGGCGAAGGCGCGGCGCACCACGGCCTCCAGCCCGACGACGTCGGGCTTCGACGGGTTGGCGACGAACGCGACGAGCTCGCGCGGGTCGTCGTCGGGGGGCGTCTCCTCGACGGGGAGGTCCCCGCCGTGCGCGCGCCGCAGGCGCGACTGCTGGGCGCGCAGCCCCAGCGCGACGACGAGGGCCACGACGGCGACGGCGAGCGCCGCGATCGCGACCCAGAGGGTCCAGGCCATGGCGACACCGTAGCGGGGTCGTGGCTGTGGAGGACCACGACCGCCGCACCGCCGGGTTCGTTAGGCTGCTGGCGTGATCGACCTCCGCCTCCTGCGCGACAACCCCGACATCGTCCGTGCCAGCCAGGTCACCCGTGGTGACGACCCCGCGCTGGTGGACGCCGCCCTCGACGCCGACGCGCGCCACCGCGCCGCGCTGAGCGAGTTCGAGAGCCTGCGTGCCGAGCAGAAGTCCCTCGGCAAGCAGGTCGCGCAGGCGCAGGGGGAGGAGAAGCAGGAGCTGCTCGCGCGTACCAAGCAGCTCGCCGCCGACGTCAAGGCGCGCCAGGCCGACGCCGACGCCGCGTCGGAGGAGCTGCGCGGGCTGCTGTTCCGCATCTCGAACGTCGTCGAGGGGGCGCCTCCCGGGGGCGAGGACGACTACGTCGTGCTGCGCGAGGAGGGCACGATCCGCGACTTCGCGGCCGAGGGGTTCACGCCGCGCGACCACCTGGAGCTGGGCGAGGGACTGCGCGCGATCGACACCGAGCGCGGCGCGAAGGTCTCGGGCGCCCGGTTCTACTACCTCACGGGCGTGGGCGCGCGCCTCGAGCTCGCGCTGCTCAACGCGGCGATGGACACGGCGGTCGCGGCGGGCTTCACGCCCGTCATCACGCCGACCCTCGTGCGGCCCGAGGTCATGCAGGGCACCGGGTTCCTCGGTGCGCACGCGGACGAGATCTACCGCCTGGAGAAGGACGACCTCTACCTCGTCGGCACGAGCGAGGTCGCGCTCGCGGGCTACCACGCGAACGAGATCGTCGACCTGTCGGGCGGCCCGCTGCGGTACGCCGGGTGGAGCGCGTGCTACCGCCGCGAGGCCGGCTCGCACGGCAAGGACGTGCGCGGCATCATCCGCGTGCACCAGTTCCACAAGGTCGAGATGTTCTCCTACTGCGACCCGGCCGACGCCGCCGCGGAGCACCAGCGCCTGCTCGGCTGGGAGGAGCAGATGCTGCGCCTCGTCGACCTGCCGTACCGCGTCATCGACACCGCGGCGGGCGACCTCGGGTCGAGCGCCGCGCGCAAGTTCGACTGCGAGGCGTGGCTGCCCACCCAGCAGCGCTACCTGGAGCTCACGTCGACGTCGAACTGCACGACGTTCCAGGCGCGCCGCCTCAACGTCCGCGAGCGGGTCGAGGCGGACGGAAAGACGGAGACGCGGACCGTCGCCACGCTGAACGGCACCCTCGGCACGACGCGCTGGATCGTCGCGATCCTCGAGAACCACCAGCAGCCCGACGGGTCGGTCCGCGTGCCCGAGGGGCTGCGGCCGTACCTCGGTGGCCTCGAGGTCCTCGAGCCGGTGGTGGCGTGACGGGCCCCCGGGAGACCACCGATGCGGCCGAGCCGCTGCTCGTCGCGCTCGACATCGACGGCACGCTCATGTCGTACGACCAGGAGCTGTCGGAGGACGTGCGCGACGCCGTCGCGGACCTGCGCGCCGCGGGGCACCACGTGGTGCTCGCGTCGGGCCGGTCGCTCATCGCGATGACGCCCGTCGCGGAGATCCTCGGGATCGACCGCGGCTGGGTCGTCGCGTCCAACGGCGCCGTGACCGCGCGGCTGGACCCCGACGAGCCCGACGGGTACGTCCTCGAGGACGTCGTGACGTTCGACCCGGGCCCGGCCCTGCGGCTCCTGCGCGAGCACCTGCCCGACGCGCGGTACGCCGTCGAGGACGTCGGCGTCGGGTTCCGCATGAACGAGCTCTTCCCCGACGGCGAGCTCGACGGCGTGCACCGCGTCGTCGAGTTCGACGAGCTGTGGTCCGGCGAGGTGACGCGCGTCGTCGTGCGGGCGCCGGGGTCGACGAGCGAGCAGTTCCACGAGCTCGTGGAGCGCCTCGGCCTCGACGACGTCACGTACGCCGTGGGCTGGACGGCGTGGATGGACCTCGCGCCCCTCGGCGTCACGAAGGCGACCGGCCTGGAGCTCGTGCGTCGCACCCTGCACGTCCAGCCGCACCGGACCGTGGCCGTCGGCGACGGGCGCAACGACGTCGAGATGCTCCGCTGGGCGTCGCGCGGCGTCGCGATGGGCCACGCGGACGACGTCGTGCAGGCGGCGGCCGACGAGGTGACCGGCACCATCGAGGACGACGGCGCGGCGCGCGTCCTGCAGAGCCTCCTGCCCGCGCGGTAGCGCCCGGGCGCCGAGGGAGAGGCGCCCGACCCGGGGCGTACGCCTCAGGTCCGGGTGAAGGTGACCTTTCCCGCCGCGTCGCGCGCGACGGTCCCGGTGTACGAGGCGCGCACCTCGGCGGGCAGATCGCCGTCGTCCCAGAGCAGGACGGTGTACTCC